>NZ_BMPQ01000011.1:257669-262738 GCF_014647675.1 Streptomyces flaveus
GCCTTCGAGCCTATTGACCAACATGCTGTGAGCTGTACAGGATTCTGGTCGAGCCGATGGAGTGCCCTCGGCTGGCAGATCCCCTTCGGAGAAGTCCGTGAATGACGCTCCCGATGACACCCCTGACACAGCACCCCGTACGCCCCCCGGCTCGCCGGACAGCCCTCAGGATCCACTCCGGCCCCTGGTCAGCGTCCGGGGGCTGCGCAAGCGGTTCGGCGGAACCCTCGCCCTCGCTGATGTCGACCTCGACATCCACCCGGGCAGCGTGCTCGCACTATTGGGTCACAACGGTGCCGGTAAGTCCACGGTTATCAAGATCCTTGCCGGGGTTTACCGAGCGGACCAGGGCGAGGTCACCGTCGCAGGCCACCCGCTCGGCAGCGAAGCGGCCTCAGCGGAGATGTCCTTCATCCACCAGGACCTCGGCCTGGTCGAATGGATGACGGTCGCCGAGAACATCGCTCTCGGCACCGGCTACCCGCGCCGCGCCGGCCTCGTCTCCTGGCGGCAGGTCCGCGAGCGCAGCACCGAGGCGCTGGACATCGTCGCCGGTCACCTCGACCCGGATGCCAGGGTCGCCGACCTCACCCGGGCCGAGCGGTCCCTCGTCGCCATCGCCCGCGCCCTGTCCACCAGGGCCCGGCTCATCGTCCTCGACGAACCCACCGCGAGCCTGCCCGCCGCGGACTGCGCCCGGCTCTTCGACGTACTGCACACCCTGCGCGACCGCGGACACGGCATCGTCTACGTCAGCCACCGGCTCGACGAGGTCTACCAGGTCGCCGACAGCTTCGCCGTCCTCCGCGACGGCCACCTCATCAGCGAGGGCCGCCTCGCCGACCACGGCCCCGACCGCATCGTGCGCGACATCGTCGGCCACGAACCGGAGAGCCACCGGCCGGAGCCCGGCCCCAAGGACCCCACCGCCGAGGCCCCGACCGTGCTGCGCCTCACCGGCGTCACCACCGAGGGCGCGGGCCCCGTCGACCTGGAAGTGCGCGCCGGGGAGGTCCTCGGCATGGTCGGCCTCACCGGCGCCGGCCACATGGATCTCGGCCGAGCCCTCGCCGGTTCCCGGCCGATCCAGGACGGTGAGGCACTGCTCGACGGCAGGCCGTACCGGCCCGGCTCGCCCGCCGCGGCCGTCGACGCGGGCATCGGCTTCGTCACCAGCAACCGCCAGGAGGAGGGCTGCGCCCTCGAACTCACCGTACGGGAGAACTTCCTGGCCAACCCGCGAGCCGACAGCCGCTCCCCGTGGCGCTGGATCAGCCCGTCACGTGAGCGCGCCGAAGCGACATCGCTGGTCGAGAGGTTCGGCGTACGCCCAGCCAACTCCGAGGCACCCATCGCGACTCTCTCCGGCGGCAACCAGCAGAAGGTAATGATCGGCCGCTGGCTGCGTCTCAGCAGGCGCGTCGTGATCCTGGAGGAGCCGACCGCGGGAGTCGACGTCGGTGCCAAGGCGGAGATCTACCGCCTGCTCGACGACGCGCTCGCCCAGGGACTCGCGGTCCTTCTCATCTCCACCGACTTCGAGGAAGTCGCCGACGTGTGTCACCGCGCCCTGGTCTTCGTACGGGGCACCGTGACCGCCGAACTCAGCGGTGAGGCCCTCACCGTCACCGAACTCACCCACGCCGCGTCGGCCATGCCGGCGCTGACCGGAACGGCGGACAACTGATGGCCACCGAGACCGAATCCGCCCGCCGGCAGGCCGACCACGGCGGAAGTGAACAGCGGGAGGGGTCCGCCGGGGGCGGCGCCCGTAAGGGAACACTCCAGGGGGCGCGCAAGCGGAAACCCGACGGCACCGACAGGGGCACGGGCAGCGGCGGAATGGGTGCCCGGCTGCGCGGCGGCCACCTCATCGGCACCTACGGGCTGCTCGGCCTGACCACCCTGCTGTTCGTGATCTTCTCGCTGGCTCTGCCGGACACCTTCCCGACGATGGAAAACGCCTCGTCGATCCTGTCCAACCAGTCGATTCCCGCGATCCTCGCCCTCGGAGCGATGATCCCCATCGTCACCGGCAAGTTCGACCTGTCCGTCGGCTACGGCCTCGGTCTCGCCCACGTCCTTGCCATGCAACTCATCGTGAACAACGGCTGGCCCTGGCCGATGGCCTGCCTCGTCGTCATCCTCGGCGGCGGCGTCGTCGGCGTGTTCAACGGCCTGCTGGTGGAGTTCGCCAAGATCGACTCCTTCATCGCCACCCTTGGCACCGGCAGCGTCCTGTACGCCTGCACCGGCTGGATCACCGACGGTGCCCGGATCGTGCCCGGCCCCCAGGGCCTGCCCCCGGCCTTCACCGACCTGTACAACTCCAAGTTCCTCGGCCTGCCCGTCCCCGCCTTCTACGTCCTCGCGCTGGCCGTGCTGCTGTGGCTGCTGCTGGAGCGCCTGCCGCTCGGCCGCTACCTGTACGTCATCGGCTCCAACGCCCGCGCCGCCGACCTCGTGGGCATCCCCACCCGCCGGTACGGCATCTACGCCTTCGCCGGTTCCGGACTCGTCGTCGGCTTCGCGGGCGTCCTGCTCGCCGCGCAGCAGACCATCGGCAACCCGAGCGTCGGCATGGACTACCTGCTGCCGGCCTTCGTCGGCGCCCTGCTCGGCTCCACCGCCATCAAACCGGGCCGCGCCAACGCCGCCGGAACCGTCGTCGCCGTCACCATCCTCGCCATCGGGCTCGCCGGAATCGGTCAGCTCGGAGCCGAGTTCTGGGCGACCCCCCTGTTCAACGGCGGCACCCTGCTCCTCGCGGTCGGCCTGGCCGGCTACTCCGCCCGCCGCCGACTGCGCGCCGGCGCCACCCGCCGCTCGCTGTCCGCGCCCGGGACGGAACCCGCGACGGAACAGCCGACGCCCGCCGCCACCGGTTCGTCCGACGGTGACGCGTCGCGCACACCCTGACCGACGTATCCCCGCCCCACCCCCTCCGTTCCCGCGCCTCACCTCCCGCCTGCCGTACGTCCTCAAGGAGCACCGCCGTGTCGTACCACCCCACCCGCAAGGCAACACTCAGAGCCGTGGCCGCCCTGGCCGTGCTCACCGCTTCCGTCGCAGGCTGCAGCCGGGGCTCGGAGGGCGGTGGCTCCAACGCCGTCGGCGGGTCCTCGAAGGCCGGCTGCCCTGCCGTCCTGGAGAAGGCGAAGCAGGCAGTGAGTGACGCCGAGGCCGTTGACGCTCCCTGGGGCGGACCGGCCACCGGCCCCAAGGCGGTCGCCGGCAAGACGATCGTCTACGTCGCCCAGAGCATGACCAACCCCGGTGTCGCAGGCGCCGCCGGAGGCGTCAAGGAGGCCGCCAAGGCCATCGGCTGGAAGGTGAGGATCATCGACGGCCAGGGCACCCCGGCCGGTATCCAGGCCGCCGTCAGTCAGGCCGTGGCAGTCAAGCCCGACGGCATAGTCCTGTCCGGCTTCGACCCCAAGTCGACCGGCCAGCAGGTCGCCCAGGCAGACGCAGCCGGTATCCCGCTCATCGGCTGGCACGCCGTCGGCACGCCCGGACCCAGCGAGGACCCGAAGCTCTTCAGCAACATCACCACCAAGGTCGAGGACGTCGCGAAGATCAGCGCCGACTGGATCATCAGCCAGTCCAACGGCCGGGCCGGCGTGGTGGTCTTCACCGACGCCTCCATCCCGTTCGCCAAGGGCAAGTCCGACCTCATCGAGAAGGAACTCGCCACCTGCTCCGACATCAAGGTGCTGTCCACCTCCAACATCCCGATCGCCGACGCCAGCAACCGCACCCCGCAGGAGGTCTCCGCACTGCTGTCCCGCTTCGGCACCAAGTGGACGCACTCGGTGGCCATCAACGACCTGTACTTCGCCGACGCGGCACCCGCGCTGCGGTCGGGCGGCAAGCAGGGCAACGGCGCCCCGTTCAGCATCGGCGCGGGCGACGGCGATCCGTCGGCCTTCCAGCGGATCAACAGCAAGGATTTCCAGGCGGCCACGGTGCCCGAGCCGCTGTCCGAGCAGGGCTGGCAGATCGTCGACGAGTTCAACCGCTCCTTCGCCGATGAGCCCGCCACCAGCTATGTCGCCCCGGTGCACATCACGACGGCGGCCAACAGCGCCGGCGGCTCCTCCTGGGACCCGAAGGGATACCGCGAGGCGTACCGGAAGCTCTGGGGCAAGTAGGCGGCACCGTCGGCCCTTGGATGTCCCTCCCGCCCCTCCCCGGCGGGAGGGACCTGCCTCACCCCTCGCTCCCTCCCTTCCGTCCTCACACATACACAGGAGTTCCCGCGTGAACCCGCCCTTGACCGCTGCAGCGTCCGAGTGGACCGAGCTGGACCAGCGGGCCGTCGACACCGCGCGGATCCTGGCCGCCGATGCCGTGCAGAAGGCCGGCAACGGCCACCCCGGCACGGCGATGAGCCTCGCTCCCGCGGCGTACACCCTCTTTCAGAGGGTGATGCGTCATGACCCCTCCGATCCGGAGTGGACCGGCCGCGACCGGTTCGTGCTGTCCGCCGGGCATTCCTCGTTGACGCTGTACATCCAGCTGTGCCTGGGCGGTTTCGGTCTGGAGCTGGACGATCTGAAGTCGTTCCGTACGTGGGGTTCGAAGACCCCGGGGCATCCGGAGTACGGCCACACCACCGGAGTGGAGACGACGACCGGGCCGCTGGGGCAGGGGGTGGCCAACGCGGTGGGCATGGCGATGGCCGCCCGCTACGAGCGCGGTCTGTTCGACCCGGACGCCCCCGCCCGTGAGTCCCCGTTCGACCACTTCATCTACGCGATCGCCGGTGACGGCTGCCTGCAGGAGGGCATCTCCGCGGAGGCGTCCTCCATGGCCGGGCACCAGAAGCTCGGCAATCTGATCCTACTGTGGGACGACAATCACATCTCGATCGAGGGCGACACCGAGACGGCCGTCTCCGAGGACACGGCTCTGCGCTACGAGGCGTACGGCTGGCACGTGCAGCGCGTGGAGGCCAAGGCCAATGGTGATCTGGACCCGCAGGCCCTGTTCGCGGCGATCAAGACCGCCGAGGCGGTCACCGACAAGCCGTCCTTCATCGCGATGCGCTCGATCATCGCCTGGCC
>NZ_BMPQ01000012.1:0-37112 GCF_014647675.1 Streptomyces flaveus
CGCAGCCGCGACACGACTGTCACCCCCACCCCCCTGGCGGGGGGCCGGGGGGCGCAGCCCTCAGTTTCGGGAAGGGGCGGGCCTGGGGAAAGAAAACCCCCTGCTCACCACTGCGGCGGGCTCGCAATCGACCGTGCCAGCACATCGTCAAGCACACGCGCCGTCGTCGGAACGTCAAGCTGGGAGTTGTCGATGATGGGAAGCCCGGACCCGTACCAGCCGGCCATCCGGCCATGGATGCGGGCGACTTCCTCATCGGTGAGGCGGCGATTTCCGGAGCGCTCGGCGTTGCGCTCCAGCACTATCTCCAGGCCCGGCAGGAGCACGACCGGCAGCAGCCCGGGCCCCACGTGCCGCTTCCAGCCGCCCAGACCGACGACCGGCCGGTCGGGGAACACCGCATCATCGAGAATGCACGAGATGCCGTTGGCCAGAAAGTTGCGCGCGGCGAAGCCGCAGGTGCGGCGGGCGAGGCGATACTGCGCCTCCGAGTGGTCGTTCCACCCCGACTGCGGGTCCGCGAAGCCCGAGCGCACCCATTCGCGTACGTCGTCGAGGCTGATGTGCGCGGTGGGGACCCGACGGTGGTCGGCCCAGTACTTGGCGACGCTCGTCTTGCCGGCACCGGCGGGACCGATGAGCAGCACGGCCAGCGTGGTGGACGTGAGATCGGGCGTGCCCGCGGCAGGTGGCGGGCTCGGCATCACGACGGGGCCGCCCGGCGGCAGCTGCACATGCCCCGTGGTGTCCGGCATCGGCGCGGGCGCGTGCTGCGGCGGCGCGTGATGCTGCGGGGCGGGCGCGTGCCCCGGAGGGTGTGGCGCGGCGGGTCCGGGTGGTCCGGCGAAACCCGGCGGGGGGTTCATGGGCGCGGGCCCCGCGGGGGGACCCGAGTGCGCGCCCTGGTGCCCCGCGCCCGGCGACCAGCCGGCGGCCGGCTCCTGCCCCGGCTGGTGGGGCGGCGGCAGCGGAGACCCCACTGCGTGCTGCATCCGGTGCCACTCCGTCTCGTATCTCTTGGCGCTGGCAGCGGGACACCTGCCCCGCTCCCTACCGAACGGTACCGTCCCCGGCCGCCGTTTGGTGAACGGCCGGGGAGGGCCCGAAGTGCCCATGCACACAAGGCAAATCAGGTGAAGTGGCCTCCTGTGGAGCTATTCGCCCACTTCTCCGTAGGCGGCGAGCAGGACGGCCGGGTCGGGGCCCTCCAGGACGGTGGGCTTGGCAAGTCCGTCCAGGACGATGAAGCGCAGCAGGTCGCCTCGGGACTTCTTGTCGACCTTCATGGTCTCCAGCAACTTGGGCCACTGGTCGTAGCGGTAGTGCAGCGGCAGGCCCACGGACTGCAGGATGGTGCGGTGCCGGTCGGCGGTCTCGTCGTCCAACCGGCCTGCCAGGCGGCCGAGTTCGGCGGCGAAGTGCATGCCGACGGCGACGGCGGCGCCGTGCCGCCACTGGTAGCGCTCGTTCTTCTCGATGGCGTGGCCCAGGGTGTGGCCGTAGTTGAGGATCTCGCGCAGCCCCGACTCCTTGAGGTCGGAGGAGACCACCTCGGCCTTGACCTTGATGGAGCGTTCGATCAGTTCCGCGGTGTGCGGACCGGCCGGGCTGCGCGCACCTTCCGGATCGGCCTCGATCAGTTCCAGGATCCGCGGGTCGGCGATGAACCCGGCCTTGATGATCTCCGCGAGTCCGGACACGAAGTCGTTGACCGGCAGCGAGTCGAGGGCGGCCAGGTCACAGAGCACCCCGGCGGGCGGGTGGAAGGCGCCCACCAGGTTCTTGCCCTCGGCGGTGTTGATACCGGTCTTGCCGCCGACCGCCGCGTCCACCATCGCCAGTACGGTCGTCGGGATCGCGATCCAGCGCACCCCGCGCAGCCAGCTCGCGGCCACGAATCCGGCCAGATCGGTGGTCGCGCCGCCGCCCACCCCGACGATCACGTCGGTGCGGGTGAAGCCGGACTGCCCCAGCGCCTTCCAGCAGTACGCGGCGACTTCGGCCGTCTTGGCCTCCTCGGCGTTGGGCACCTGGATGGCCACCGCGTCGAAGCCCTGCCCGGCCAGATCGGCCCGGACCGCCTCACCGGTCTCGGCCAGCGCCTCCGGGTGGACGACCGCGACCCGCTTGACTCGCGGGCCGATCAACCCGCCCAGTTCGCCAAGGAGTTGACGGCCCACCAGCACCTCGTACGGCTCGGTGCCGGCCGTACCGCCGACCTGGATCCGGGTCACCGTCTGGTCCTGCTCGCTCATGCCTGCTTCAACTCCAAGGCGTCGAGGACCGCTTGGGCGACCTCTTCGGGAGTGCGGTCGTCGGTGGCGACGACCGCACGGGCGACTTCGGTGTAGAGGTGACGGCGGGCCTCCATCAGCTCGCGCCACTGGCGGCGCGGATTGACCGCCAGCAGCGGCCGGGCCACGTTCAGCCCGGTGCGCTTGGCGGCCTCCTCGACGTCCATCGACAGGTACACGACCGGGAGTCCGGCCAGCAGCGCCCTGGTGTCGGCGTCGAGGATCGAACCGCCACCCAGCGCCAGTACGCCCTGATGCTCAGCCAGCGCCTGGTGCACCGCCCGCTTCTCGATCGCGCGGAAGGCCTGCTCGCCCTCCTCGACGAAGATGTCAGCGATGGTGCGCCCCTCGGCGGCCACGATGTCCTCGTCGGTGTCCCGGTGACCGACCCCGAGCCGCTCCGCGACCAGCGCGCCCACCGTCGACTTGCCCACACCCATCGGGCCGACGAGCACGACCACAGGTCCTGCGCTCATCGGATCGCCAGGTTCTCGAGGTACGAAGTGACGTTGCGCCGTGTCTCGGTGACGCTGTCGCCGGCGAACTTCTCCGCCACGGCATCCGCGAGGACGAGTGCGACCATCGCCTCGGCAACGATGCCCGCCGCCGGGACGGCGCAGACGTCCGAACGCTGGTGGTGTGCCTTCGTCGCCTCACCGGTCACCACATCGATGGTGGCCAGCGCGCGCGGCACGGTCGCGATCGGCTTCATCGCGGCACGTACGCGCAGCAGTTCACCGGTGGTCAGCCCGCCCTCGGTGCCACCCGAGCGGCCTGAGGCCCGCCTGATGCCCTCGTCGGTCCGCACGATCTCGTCGTGCGCCTGCGAGCCCGGCACCCGCGCCAGGTCGAAGCCGTCGCCGACCTCGACGCCCTTGATGGCCTGGATGCCCATCAGCGCGGCCGCGAGCCGGGCGTCGAGGCGCCGGTCCCAGTGCACATGCGAGCCGAGGCCCACCGGCACTCCGTACGCCAGCACCTCGACCACTCCGCCCAGAGTGTCGCCGTCCTTGTGGGCCTGGTCGATCTCCTCGACCATCGCCCTCGACGCGTCCTCGTCCAGGCACCGCACCGGGTCCGCGTCGAGCTTCTCGACGTCGGAGGGCTTGGGGTAGACGCCGTACGGAGCCTTCGCCGCAGCCAGCTCGATGACGTGCGAGACGATCTCGATGCCGGCCGTCTCCTTGAGGTACGAGCGTGCCACCGCGCCCAGTGCGACGCGGGCGGCAGTCTCCCGCGCACTCGCCCGCTCCAGGATCGGCCGGGCCTCGTCGAAGCCGTACTTCTGCATGCCCGCCAGGTCCGCGTGACCGGGCCGCGGCCGGGTCAGCGGCGCGTTGCGCGCCAGCTCGGCGAGCACGGCCGGGTCCACGGGGTCGGCCGCCATGACCTGTTCCCACTTGGGCCACTCGGTGTTGCCCACCATGATCGCGACCGGCGAGCCGAGCGTCAGCCCGTGCCGGACACCGCCCAGGAAGGTGACCTCGTCGCGCTCGAACTTCATCCGCGCGCCTCGCCCATAGCCGAGGCGCCGCCGTGCCAGGTGGTCCGCCACCATCTCCGTGGTGATCGGCACGCCGGCGGGAAGTCCCTCCAGCGTCGCGACAAGTGCGGGACCGTGGGACTCCCCCGCGGTCAGCCAGCGCAACCTGCTCAACGGTGCTCCTCGATACTCGCGCCCTGGTACTGCGTACTGCCTGTGCGTACACGCGTCCTCGCGTACGGCGACGGCGCGACCGGGTGCGCGGCCCTGGCCCGCCACTGTCGATCCTCCCACGTCCGCCCCCGAGGACCTGGCGCAGGTCCATCAGGCGGACGACTCGGTCAGGTCGTGGCGTCGTTGCGCGGCTGCTGGGGCGCGTACGCACCGAGGTAGTCGGCGCCGCGCGCCCCGTCCGGCGCATCGGGGATGGGCGTGATCGGGCCGAGCGCTCGTCGGAGGGCGCGTCCGCGGCGCCATTTGACGACCTTGAAAACGACAAAGCCGCCGACTGCCAGTGCGATCGCCGTGTACTGCAGCCAGTCCGGCAGGAAATTCAGCGTGGCCTGGAAGATTTCCGACTTCCAGGATGCCTGCGTGGTCATGAAGATTCCCCCTCGGTCCCGCCCCCTGCGGAACCGGAAAGAATCCTAACGTCCGGCGAGTGCGTGCTCTCCCGCTTTTCGCATGGCGCCCAGCGGGGCCGGCGTACGCCCCGTCATCTGCTCGACCTGGAGTGCTGCCTGGTGCACCAGGAGGTCGAGGCCGCTGACGACGGCGCCGCCGTAAGCGGACCAGCGGGCGGCGAGTGCGGTCGGCCACGGGTCGTACAGGACGTCGAAGAGCGTGGCGGGGCGCCCGGGGACCGCGGAGGCGAGGGCGTCGGTGGCGCCCGCCGGGGTCGTGGCGACCACCAGCGGTGCGTGCAGCGCCCGCTCGGCGTCAGCCCAGTCCGCGAGGCGTACTTCGGTCTCCAGCCGCTCGCCCCACTGCCGCATCTCGGCGGCGCGCGCCTCGCTGCGGACGTACGCGACGATCTCGCCCGGGCAGATCCGCGAGACGGCGGCCAGCGCGGACGAGGCGGTGGCGCCCGCGCCGAGGATGGCGGCGGACTCGACCTGCTCGATCCCGTGCTCCCGTAGGGCGGCAACCATGCCGGGGACATCGGTGTTGTCGCCGACGCGTCGGCCGTCCTCGGTGAACACGACGGTGTTGACCGCCTCGACGGAGGCCGCGGTCTCGCTGATCTCGTCGAGCAGCGGAATCACGGCCCGCTTCAACGGCATGGTCAGCGACAGCCCGGCCCACTCCGGCCCGAGCCCCTCGAGAAAGCCGGGCAGAGCGGCCTCGTCGATCTCGAAACGGTCGTACGACCAGTCCCCGAGTCCCAGCGCGGCATAGGCGGCACTGTGCAGGACCGGGGAGAGGGAGTGGGCGATGGGCTTGCCGAGCACAGCGGCACGGCGGGCGTCAGTTGCCCGAGCGCGCATCGAACTTTTCCTTGAGCTTCAGGAATTCGCCATGCGTCTTGGCGAATTCGGTCTTTTCCACACCGTCGGTCGCCACGAAGTAGTACCAGCCGTCGTCGGTCGGATCGAGTGTCGCCTTCATGGCGACGTCGCCCGGGTTAGCGATCGGGCCGGGCGGCAGTCCCTTGTTCGTGTACGTGTTGTACGGGTCCTTGTTGTTGTTGATCTCCGACTCGCTGATGTCGATATTGCTCTCGTTCTTCAGGTAATTGAAGGTCGAGTCGAACTGCAGCGCCCCGTAGGTCTCCGGGTTGGCGAGGTCGAGGCGGTTGTAGACCACTTCCGCCATCTTGCGGTAGTCATCCCTGGTCTTGCCCTCGGCCTGGACAAGGCTCGCCACCGTGACGACGTCCAGCGGGTTGTCCAGCTTGAGTTCCCTGGCCTTCGCCTCAAGGTCGTACTCGGCGTACTTCTCCTTGGCCTGGGCGACCATCTTCTTCAGGACGTCCTCGGGCTTCATGCCCTTTGCGGCGGCGTAGGTGTGCGGGTAAAGGAAACCTTCCAGCGGATCCTTGATGTCGTCGTTGCTGTTCGCCCAGTCGGGAAGTCCGAGGCTCTCGTACTCCTCCTTGGCGACATTCGCGGTGGTGCCCTTTTTGAGTCCGAGCCTCGTGTCGATCGTCGCGTAGACCGTGGCGTTGCGCTGGCCTGGCGCCACGATCATGTTGTTCTGGCTCTTGGGGTCGAGCATCATGTTCACGGCGCTTTCGGCGGACATCTCCTTCTTGAGGAGATAGACGCCGGCCTGGATCCGCTGCCCTTCGGGATTCGCCGACTGCGCGGACACAAACGCGTCGACGCTCTTCACGACACCCGCCGCTTTCAGCTTCTGGCCGATCGCGGCGCCGCTCGAGCCCTTGGCGATCTCGACCATCACCGTCCGGCTGGTGCCGTCGCCCGCAAAGTCCGGAGCCTCGGCGACACGGCTTTGGTAGAACTGGTAGCCGTAATAGGCGGCTCCGCCGAGACCACCGACGAGGACCAGCGACACGACCAGGCAGGCGCAGCCATTGCGGCTCTTCTTGCCGGTCTTCCCCTTGCCCTTGTCTTTTCCTTTGCCGCGCTTCCCGTCCGACGGGTCGTCGTCGAAGTCGTCATCATCGTCGCTGCCGCCCGAGAAGAAGGCGTGCTCGCCCTGATCCGGTCCCGGGTCCCAGTCGGTCGGCGGCGCGGGCTCGGGTTCGCGCTCGGCCTGGCGGCGGCTCGGGGGCTGAGGCGTCGGGTACGCGTCGGGAGTCCCGTAGTAGTCGGACTGCTGACCGCCGTACGCGGGCTGCTGACCTCCGTACGGGGCGTCAGGGCCGGCGCCGTACGGGCCTTGACCGTGCTGCCCGGTGTCCCAACCCCCGTTGTACTGCTGGCCGTTCTGGTCGTACGGCTGACCGCCCTGGCCGTGGTACTGGCCATTCTGGTCGTAGTACTGCTGCTGATCCGGGCCGCCGTACTGCTGCTGTCCCTGGGCATAGTGCTGCTGCCCCTGGTCGTAGCCGACCTGCTGAGGGGTGCCCCAGTCGCCGTACTGGTTCTGCTGTTGCTGCGGCTGCTGCGAATAGTGCTGCTGCTGGCCGCCGTACGAGGACTGGGCCGCGTGCCCTTCTTGTCCTCTCCATCCATCGTCCCCGAACAACGGGTCCTCGGGATGCCACGGTTCGGAGCCCTGGCCCCGGCCATAATCAGTCATCGATCCCCTAGAAGCCGCGAGGCGGCGGTCGCGCGGCGCGTGTGGCCCGGCTCCCATCCGCCTCTCTGCTGTGCGGAGGCTGTTCGAACGCCACCGCATCGCGCGGAACGTTACCGTACCGCGATCAGATGACCACTTCGACGCCATCGCCCGGAGCTTTACCTGACACCCGTTCGGACTCCAACGCCTGCTGCAGGATGATGACGGCGGCGGCCTGGTCGATGACCGACCTGCCCTTCTTGGACTTCACGCCCGAGGCGCGCAGGCCCTGACTGGCCGTGACTGTGGTCATCCTCTCGTCCACGAGTCTCACCGGAACCGGGGCGACCATGCGAGCCAGTTCCTCGGCGAAGGCACGGACCTTGACCGCGGCCGGGCCCTCGCCCCCCTTGAGGGAGCGAGGGAGGCCGACGACGATCTCGATCGGCTCGTACTCCTCGACCAGTTGCCTCAACCGCCGCTGGGCGGCCGGGACATCGCGGCCCGGGACGGTTTCCACCGGGGTGGCGAGGATCCCGTCGGGGTCGCACGAGGCGACCCCGATCCGGGCGTCCCCGACGTCGATGGCGAGCCGGCGTCCGCGGCGCATGACGCGTTCGTCTCCGCTCACTTGGCCGTCTCGGCCACAAGGCGCTCGACGGCCTCGACGGCCTCGCCGATGGCGGCCGGGTTCTGGCCGCCGCCCTGGGCGAGGTCGGGCTTGCCGCCACCGCCGCCGCCGAGGGTCTTGGCGGCCGTACGGACCAGGTCGCCGGCCTTGAGTCCGCGCTCGCGGGCGGCCTCGTTGGTGGCGATGACCGTCAGCGGCTTGCCACCCACCGTGGTGAACAGGGCGACGACAGCGGCCCGTCCGCCCTGAATACGGCCGCGCACATCGAGGACCAGCTTGCGCAGGTCGTCGGCGCCCGTGCCGTCCGGGACCTGGCCGGTGACGAGAGCGACACCGCGTACGTCCTTGGCACCCTGGGCGAGACCGGCGGCGGCCTGGAGGACCTTCTCCGCCCGGAACTTCTCGATCTCCTTCTCGGCGTCCTTCAGCTTGCCGAGCATGGCGGAGACCTTCTCGGGCAGTTCCTCGGGACGGCCCTTGATCAGCTCCTGGAGCTGGGCGACGACCGTGTGCTCGCGGGCCAGGAAGTTGTAGGCGTCGACACCCACCAGGGCCTCGATACGGCGTACGCCCGAGCCGATGGACGACTCGCCGAGCAGCTTCACCAGGCCCAGCTGGGCGGTGTTGTGGACGTGCGTACCGCCGCACAGCTCCTTGGAGAAGTCGCCGATGGTGACGACGCGTACGCGGTCGCCGTACTTCTCGCCGAACTCGGCGATGGCGCCCTGCTTCTTGGCCTCGTCGATGCTCAGGATCTCGGCGTGGACGTCCAGGTCGCGAGCGAGTACTTCGTTGATCTTCTGCTCGACGTCGGTCATCACGGCCGTCGGTACGGCGGACGGGGAGCCGAAGTCGAAGCGGAAGCGGCCGGGCTGGTTCTCGGAACCGGCCTGGGCGGCCGTCGGGCCGAGGGTGTCGCGCAGGGCCTGGTGCGTGAGGTGCGTGGCCGAGTGGGCGCGGGCGATGGCCTTGCGGCGGCGTACGTCGATGACGGCCTGGGCGGAGGCGCCGACGGTGACCTCGCCTACCTGGACGACGCCCTTGTGGACGTACACGCCCGGGACCGGCTTCTGGCAGTCGCGGACCTCGATGACGGCTCCGGTATCCACCTTGATGCGCCCGGTGTCGCCGATCTGGCCGCCGCCCTCGGCGTAGAAGGGGGTGCGGTCGAGGACGATCTCGACCTCGTCGCCCTCGGTGGCGGCCGGGGACGAGACGCCGTCGACGAGGATGCCGACGACCTTCGACTCGCCCTCGGTGTGCGTGTAGCCGATGAAGTCGGTCTCGCCCGAGTTGTCGGCGATCTCGCGGTAGGCGCCCAGGTCGGCGTGGCCGGTCTTCTTGGCCTTGGCGTCGGCCTTGGCGCGCTCCCGCTGCTCCTTCATCAGGCGCCTGAAGCCGTCCTCGTCCACCGAAAGGCCCTGCTCGGCGGCCATTTCGAGGGTGAGGTCGATCGGGAAGCCCCAGGTGTCGTGCAGCAGGAAGGCCTTGTCGCCGGCGAGGACCGTGCCACCTGTGGCCTTGGTCTCCGTGACGGCGGTGTCGAGGATGTTCGTGCCGGCCTTCAGGGTCTTGAGGAAGGCGGCCTCCTCGGCGAGGGCGACCGTCTCGATGCGCCGACGGTCGGTGATGAGCTCCGGGTACTGCTGGCCCATCACCTCGATCACGACGTCGATCAGGTCCTGGACGACGGGCCCCGTGGCGCCGAGGAGGCGCATGTTGCGGATGGCGCGGCGCATGATGCGGCGCAGGACGTAGCCGCGGCCCTCGTTGCCGGGCGTGACGCCGTCGCCGATGAGCATCACGGACGTGCGGATGTGGTCGGTGACCACGCGCAGGGAGACGTCGGACTCGTGGGCGTCGCCGTAGCGGACGCCGGTCAGCTCGGTGGCCTTGTCGATGACGGCCATGGAGGTGTCGATCTCGTACATGTTCTGCACGCCCTGCAGAATCATGGCGAGCCGCTCGAAGCCGAGGCCGGTGTCGATGTTCTTGGCGGGCAGGTCACCGAGGATCGGGAAGTCCTCCTTGCCGGAGCCCTCGCCGCGCTCGTACTGCATGAAGACCAGGTTCCAGATCTCCACGTACCGCTCGTCGTTGACGGCCGGGCCGCCCTCTTCGCCGAACTCCGGACCACGGTCGTAGTTGATCTCGGAACACGGTCCGCACGGGCCCGGAACGCCCATGGACCAGAAGTTGGGGCCCATGCCCAGACGCTGGATGCGCTCGGAGGGCACGCCGATGACATCGCGCCAGATGCGCTCGGCCTCGTCGTCCTCCTTGTAGACGGTGATCCAGAGCTTCTCCGGCTCCAGGCCGTAACCACCCTTGTCCTGGGGCGAAGTGAGCAGCTCCCAGGCGTACTTGATGGCACCTTCCTTGAAGTAGTCGCCGAAGGAGAAGTTGCCGCACATCTGGAAGAAGGTGCCGTGGCGGGTGGTCTTGCCGACCTCTTCGATGTCGGGGGTGCGGACGCACTTCTGCACGCTGGTGGCGCGCGCGTAGGGCGGCTTGACCTCACCGAGGAAGTACGGCTTGAAGGGCACCATGCCCGCATTGACCAGGAGCAGAGTCGGGTCGTCCGCGATGAGCGACGCCGAAGGGACGACGGTGTGCCCGCGCTCCTCGAAGAAGCTCAGCCAGCGGCGGCGAATCTCAGCCGACTCCATCAGTGGTCCTCATTCCGGTTGTACGAGTACGTCGACCGCTCGACGTACGTCGGGTTCTTGCTGTACTTCGGGTGGTTGCTGTTCTCCAGGGCGGCGACGTGCCGCGGGGAGGGAAGCTCGGGGTTCGCGTTCAGCCCCAGGGCCTCGTCGAGTTCGGCCTCGCGCTGGGCCATGCCGTCGCGGACGTCGAGCGCGAAGTCCTTGAGGCGGTGGCCCGCTTCGATGGCCTTGCCCGCGGCCTGGTTCGCGAGACTCTCGGGCGTCAGCTGCTTGAGCTTGCGGTTGACCTTGGTGGTGGCCCAGACCCCGGCGGCTGCGCCGGCGGTGAACCAGAACGTACGGCGGAACATCGCTGCGTCAGTCCTTCTTACCCCGGTTGTTCCGGCTGTTCCGCTTCTCCCGTCGCGCGGACGAGACGGTGCGGCCCACGATCACGGTACGGCGCTCGCGCTCCGACTTGACGGGCGCGTCCTCACGTCGGCCGCCGATGGCCCTGCGTACGCCGTAGCCGAAGGCCGCCACCTTCACCAGCGGGCCGCCGAAGGTGGAGGCGACGGTCGTGGAGAGCGCCGACGCGTTCGACGTGACTTCCTGGACGTCGGAGGCGATGGCGTCGACCCGGTCGATCTGGGTCTGCGCGGAGCGCACCGCGGCGGAGGCGTCTGCCAGGAGCGGGACGGCCTGGTCGGTCACGTCCGCGACGAGCTTGGTGGTCGCCCTGAGCGTCTGGGCCAGCCTCGCGAGCGCCACCGCGAGGAAGGAGACCAGGATCGCCCAGAAGACGGCCACCAGGATCCCGGCCACCTCTCCACCGGACACTGCGCACCCGCTCCCTGGATTTCGTGCCTGAACATCGAAAAAGTCGTCTCCCGAGCCTATCGCGCCGGGGATCCCGCTCCGTACCGGATTACGGCTCCGCACCGGATTACGGCCCGGCCGTCGGCGGATGTGCGAAAGCCCGCTGCCTCGCCCGCCGGGAGGGGCGGGGAGACAGCGGGCCGACGCACAGATGGTGCTACATCCGCTGGGAAGTGATCAGCGGGCGTAGTACTCGACGACGAGCTGCTCGTCGCAGATCACCGGGATCTCCTTGCGGTTCGGCTCACGGTCCAGGCGGAAGGCCAGGGCACGGAGATTCACCTGGAGGTAGCGCGGGGTCTCGCCGTCGGGGGCGAAGCCACCCTCGCGGGCCACCTCGAACAGCGGCTTCTGGCGGCTGCGCTCGCGGACCATCACGACGTCGTCGGGCTTGACGCGGAAGGACGGCTTGTCGACCTTGTGGCCGTTGACCTCGATGTGGCCGTGGGTGACCATCTGGCGGGCCTGGTAGATCGTGCGGGCGATGCCCGAACGCAGGACCAGCGCGTCGAGACGGCGCTCGAGCTCGATGACCAGAGCCTCACCGGTCTTGCCCTGCGTCTTGGCGGCACGCTCGTAGGCGCGGACGAGCTGGCGCTCGGACACGTCGTACTGCGCGCGCAGGCGCTGCTTCTCGAGCAGACGGACCTTGTAGTCCGAGTTCTGCTTACGGCCGCGGCCGTGCTCGCCCGGCGGGTAGGGGCGGGCCTCGAAGTACTTGACAGCCTTCGGGGTCAGCGCGATGCCGAGGGCACGCGACTTCTTGACCTTGGGGCGGGACTGGTTCGCCATGAACCAAACACCTCGTGTTTCTGATGCGAATACGGCTTCACCAGGGTTAGGGGAGGTCGCATCCGCAGCCTGGGAAACCCTGCGGGCCCTGACGGACCTGCTGGGCAGCCGCTCCCTGGTCTGGGCACATACGTGCAGCACGCGAGTGGCCCACCGACCGCTCCGGGACACCGGGTGGTGGTGGGCTGCCCGCGACACCGTTCGACGGTGCGCGACGCTCCTGGATCCCTCTCTGCCTTTCAGCGAAAGGGTTCCGGCTGGATGTCCCGTTCTGGTGGTGCCGACACTCTCGTTAAAGAGGCCGGACACGGGACGCAGCGCTGTGGAGGAGTCTACAGGGGGCTCAGGGCTGCTTCCGCCCGAGGTGCTTCCTGGTCCACTCCACCGCGTCCGCGTAGCGCGCCTCGGCGCCGTGCCGGGTCGGGGTGTAGTACTTCCGGTCCTTGAGTGCGTCCGGGGCGTACTGCTGGGGGGCGATTCCCTCGGGCAGGTCGTGCGGATACACGTACCCCTGAGCGTGCCCGAGCTTGGCCGCGCCCTTGTAGTGCCCGTCGCGCAGGTGCGGTGGCACGGGGCCCGCATGGCCTTTTCGTACGTCCTCCATGGCGGCGCCTATCGCCATCGTCGCTGCGTTCGACTTGGGGGCCAGCGCGAGGGCGATGGTGGCGTGGCTGAGGGTGAGTGCGGCTTCGGGGAAGCCGATCATGGCGACGGCCTGGGCGGCGGCTACGGCTATGGGCAGCGCGTTCGGATCGGCGAGGCCGATGTCCTCGCTGGCGGAGATCATCAGTCGGCGGGCGATGAAGCGGGGGTCTTCGCCGGCCTCGATCATCCGGGCCAGGTAGTGCAGCGCGGCGTCCACGTCCGAGCCGCGGATGGACTTGATCAGGGCGCTCGCCACGTCGTAGTGCTGGTCTCCGCCGCGGTCGTACTTCACGGCGGCGCGGTCGACGGTCTCCTCCAGGGTCTGGAGGGTCACGTCCGTCTCTCCCTTGTCGAGCGCGGAGCCGGCCGCGGCCTCCAGGGCGGTCAGGGCGCGGCGGGCGTCACCGCCGGCGATCCGCAGCAGGTGTTCCTCGGTGTCTTCGGGGAGGGTGACGGCGTCCTTCAGGCCGCGCTCGTCGGTCAGCGCGCGCTTGATGAGACCGCGCAGGTCGTCGTCCGTGAGCGGTTCGAGGGTGAGGAGCAGGGAGCGGGAGAGGAGCGGGGAGATCACCGAGAAGTACGGATTCTCGGTGGTCGCGGCGATCAGCGTCACCCAGCGGTTCTCGACGGCCGGGAGCAGGGAGTCCTGCTGGGCCTTGCTGAAGCGGTGGATCTCGTCCAGGAAGAGGACGGTTTCCTTGCCGTAGCCTCCAGTGGCGCGGCGGGCGCCCTCGATGACCGCGCGCACTTCTTTGACGCCGGCGGTGATCGCGGAGAGCTCCACGAAGCGCTTGTTGGTGGCCTTGGAGACGACGTACGCGAGGGTCGTCTTGCCGGTGCCGGGCGGGCCCCAGAGGATTACGGAGGAGGGTCCGGCGGGACCGGAGGCACCCTCGCCGACCAGTCTGCGCAGGGGCGAGCCGGGCTTCAACAGGTGCTGCTGGCCCACGACTTCGTCCAGGGTGCGCGGGCGCATCCGTACCGCCAGGGGGCTGCTGGACGGGTCCTTCTCCTGGCGTTCTTCTGCTGCGGCGGTGAACAGGTCGGGCTCCACGGTCAAAACCCTATGTCACGCCACTGACAACGCCCGGGCCGCGGTCAGCCGGTCCGTCCAACTGGCCCGGTCAGCTGGTCCAGAAGTCCCACCAGCGGGTCAGGATCAGCATGCCGATGATCCCGATGTGCAGCACGGGCAGCACCCAGGCGAACTCGCCGAGGAAGCCCTTCAGCCAGCCGGGCGCGGGCAGGAACCCGTGCCGGACGTTGAACGCGGTCACGGTCCAGAACATGACGATCGTGGCGACCCAGGCCAGGCTGCACCACAGGCACAACGAGTTGATGTTGTAGAGCGACTGATACATGAGCCAGGTGCAGAAGCCGACGCCGAAGAGAGTGCCCACGTTGAAGGTCAGCCAGTACCAGCGCGGAAACGTGGCCCGGCCCAGCAGGCTCATGCCGACGCCGATCACGATGGCGTAAGTGACCAGGCCCAGCATCGGGTTGGGGAACCCGAAGGCCGAGGCCTGGTCGCTCTTCATGATGTTGCCGCAGGAGACGACCGGGTTCAGGCTGCAGCCCGGGGTGAAGTTCGGGTCCTCCAGGAGCTTGAACTTGTCGATCGTGATGACCCAGGAGGCCAGCAGCCCGGCCGCGCCCGTGATCACCAGCAGGAGGGCGAGCGCGCGGCTCCCGCCCACCGAGCGTGGCGGGCCCTCGGCACGTGCCTGGTCGACGGAGACGCCTTCCCTGACTGTCGTCTTGCTCATCACGCCGTTTCCGTAGCTTGAGGGGGGTCGACGGGCACGGTCATTGTGCCGCACGCACGCGCGTATCCACCGTTCGCTGGACATAAGGAGGTACGCACGGCCGTCCCGGAACGTTCGCTTCTGCGGGACGTTCGGTCGCGTGACAGCACAGAAATGGCCGGACGAATCCGCGTGCGCCGAGTTGACGGCGCACGCGGTGGAAGGCGGGTGGCAAGGCCTCAGCCCAGCCGCGCCTCCAGTTCCGCCACGATCTCGTTCACCCCGACGGCCTCCTGCTCCCCGGACTCCATGTCCTTGAGCTGGACGACGCCCTCGGAGAGGTCGCGCTCGCCGGCGACGATGGTGTACCGCGCTCCGCTCCGGTTCGCGCTCTTCATCGCCCCCTTGAGGCCCTTCCCGCCGTACGAGAAGTCCGCCGCGACCCCGACCTTGCGCAGCTCGGTGACCACCCCGAAGAGCAACCGCCGGGCCTCTTCGCCGAGCGGCACCGCGAACACGCTGGTGGATGCGGGCAGTTGGAGCTCGACACCCTCCGCCTCCAGGGCAAGGACCGTACGGTCGACGCCCAACGCCCAGCCGACCGATGGCAGCGCGGGCCCGCCGATCATCTCGGAGAGGCCGTCGTAACGGCCGCCGCCGCCCACCGCGGACTGCGAGCCCAGACCGTCGTGCACGAACTCGAAGGTGGTCCGCGTGTAGTAGTCCAGGCCGCGCACCAGCTTCGGATCATCCTCGAAGGAGACCCCGGCGGCCGTGATCAGCTCGCGCACTTCCTCGTGGTACGCCTTGCACGCATCGCACAGGTAGTCGCGCAGCAACGGCGCGCCCACAAGCTGCTTCTGCACGTCGTCGCGCTTGTCGTCGAGGACGCGCAGAGGGTTGATCTGGGCGCGGCGCAGCGTGTCCTCGTCGAGGTCGAGCCCGCGCAGGAAGTCCTGCAGCGCGGCCCGGTACACCGGACGGCACTCCTTGTCGCCCAGCGAGTTGAGCAGGATGCGGAAGTTGCGCAGGCCGAGCGAGCGGTACGCCTGGTCCGCCAGGATGATCAACTCGGCGTCGAGCGCCGGGTCCTCGGCTCCGATCGCCTCGGCGCCCACCTGGGAGAAGTGGCGGTAACGGCCCTTCTGGGGGCGCTCGTAGCGGTAGTACGAGCCCGAGTACCAGAGCTTGACCGGGAGGTTGCCCAGCTTGTGGAGGTTGGCCTCCAGCGCGGCGCGCAGCACGGACGCGGTGCCCTCGGGCCTCAGGGCGAGCTTGTCGCCGCCCTTGGTCTCGAAGGCGTACATCTCCTTGGTCACGATGTCGGTGGACTCACCGACCCCGCGCGCGAAGAGTTCGACGCTCTCGAAGCCGGGCGTCTCGATGTAGCCGTAACCGGAGTTCCGCAGCGGCGCGGCGATCGCCTCGCGCACGGCGAGGAACTTCGCACTGTCCGGGGGAATCAGGTCGTACGTGCCCTTGGGGGCCTTGAAGGTGCTCACGGAAGTCTCTCGTCACATTCCTCGTCGAGGAGCGGAGGTCGGGTCCGCTCCCAGGCCGGCGGCCACCTGCCGCAAGTACGGATTGGTGGCGCGCTCCTGGCCGATGGTCGTCTGGGAGCCGTGACCGGACAGCACCACGGTCGAGTCGTCGAGCGGCAGGCACACGCGGGCCAGCGAGTCGAGCATCTCGGCCATGTCACCGCCGGGCAGGTCGGTGCGTCCGATGGAGCCGGCGAACAGCAGGTCTCCCGAGAAGAAGATCGGCGGGATGTCCGCCGCCTCGGGCAGCCCGAAGGTCACCGACCCCTTCGTATGGCCCGGCGCGTGCGCGACGGACAGCTCCAGACCGGCCAGCTCCAGCTTCGCGCCGTCGGTCAGCTCCTTGACGTCGTCCGGCTCCCCCACGGTCAGCTCGCCCATGAGCGGCATCCCGATGGAACGGCCGAGCCCCATCGACGGGTCCGTCATCATGTACCGGTCCTCGGGGTGGATCCACGCCGGCACGCCGTGCGCGCCGCACACCGGGACGACCGAGGCCACGTGGTCGATGTGGCCGTGTGTGAGGACGACGGCGACAGGCTTGAGCCGATGCTTCTTCAGCGTTTCCTCGACTCCCTCGGCGGCCTGGTGGCCCGGGTCGATGATCACGCACTCCTCGCCTGCGGCGGGGGCGACCAGATAACAGTTGGTGCCCCAGGCCCCGGCGGGGAACCCGGCAATGAGCACGATCGTCCTTCGGTATGTCGTACAGGGGCGGTTGGCTGTGGGCCAGAGCCTACCGGCGCTGCCGGAACCACAGCGAACCCATATACGGTACGGGGCACACGCAGGCGGTCGGCTCACAAGACGCACGCGTCCCACCTGACGTACGAGACGCATGAGGAGAGAACCCGGTGGTCAGCCAGGAACAGCGGCGGCGTCAGCTCGCCCGGGAGAAGTTCTTGCGGCAGCAGCAGCGGCGTACGGCCGCGCGGCGCAAGGCACGTGTCCGCAACGCCTCCATCGCGTCGGCGCTCAGTGTGATCCTGGTGCTGGTCGTGGTCGCGACCACGACGGATGCCCTCAAGGGCGACGACACGAAGGACAACGCAAACGCGGAGGTGACCCCGAGCGCCTCCCCCAGCAAGGCGCCGGACCCCTGCGAGAAGCCCGCCGCGGGCAAGGTGAAGCCGCTCAGCTACAAGAAGGAGCCGGCTATGACCATCGACAAGTCGGCGGACTACACGATGAAGCTTGAGACGACCTGCGGCACGATGGACATCGAGATGCCGGCCTCGAAGGCTCCGCGTACGGTGAACTCGTTCAACTTCCTGGTGGGCAAGGGCTATCTGGACCACACCAAGTGCCATCGGCTCGTCCCCGAGGGCATCTACGTGCTCCAGTGCGGCGACCCCAAGGGCGACGGCACGGGCGGTCCCGGTTACACCATTCCGGACGAGAACCTGAAGGACGAGCGCCTGAAGGGGAACGTGTATCCGGCGGGCACGGTGGCCATGGCCAACCAGTACAACGCGCAGACGAAGAAGGGCCGCGACTCCGGTGGCAGCCAGTTCTTCCTCGTGTACCAGGACAGCCAGCTGCCGCCCGACTACACGCCGTTCGGAACGATCTCCAAGGAGGGCATGAAGGTCCTGAAGAAGATCTCGGACGCCGGCGCCCAGCCCGTGGACCCCACGACCGGCAACACCGCACCGAATGCGACGGTCGTGATCAACAAGGCGACCGTGACGAAATCCTGATCGCCAGGTGCGGAATTTCGGTCGCGCGGTATGCGGACAGCCGCCCCGCCGGTCGCCTATGTTGGCCGTGACGAAACTGTGGACGATGCCGGGGGTACAGCCACCCTACGCAGGCATCATGTGGAGGAGGCGCTGTGAGCAGCGACCCGTGGGGCCGCGTCGACGAGACGGGCACCGTGTACGTGCGTACGGCCGATGGCGAGCAGGTCGTCGGTTCCTGGCAGGCCGGCTCTCCTGACGAGGCACTGGCCTACTTCGAGCGCAAGTACGAGGGCCTGGTTGTGGAGATCGGCCTCCTCGAGCGACGAGTGAAGACCACCGACCTGTCGGCGAAGGACGCCATGGCGGCCATCGACCATATCCGGGAGCAGGTCGACGCCCATCACGTGGTCGGTGACCTGGACGCGTTGCGGACCCGGCTGGACAAGCTGGTCAAGACGGTCGAGGCGCGCCGCGAGGAGCGCAAGGCCCAGCGGGCGAAGCAGTCCGACGAGGCGCGGCATGCCAAGGAGGCCTTGGTCATCGAGGCGGAGCAGCTGGCGCAGTCCGACCAGTGGCGGGCGGCCGGTGAGCGGCTGCGGGCCCTGGTGGACACCTGGAAGGGGCTGCCGCGGCTCGACCGCAAGTCGGACGACGAGCTGTGGCACCGCTTCTCGCACGCCCGCTCGGCGTTCTCCAAGCGCCGCAAAGCGCACTTCGCGCAGCTGGACGCGCAGCGCGAGGAGGCCCGTAAGACCAAGGAGCGGCTGGTCACCGAGGCCGAGGCCCTTTCGGGGTCGACCGACTGGGGTCCGACGGCCGCGCGCTACCGTGAGCTGATGTCCGAGTGGAAGGCCGCGGGCCGCGCCCAGCGTGAGCACGAGGACGACCTGTGGAACCGCTTCCGCGGCGCCCAGGACGTCTTCTTCGCGGCCCGCAGCTCGGTCTTCGCCGAGCGGGACGCGGAGCAGGCGGAGAACCTCAAGCTCAAGGAGGAGCTGGCCCAGGAGGCCGAGAAGATCCTCCCGGTGACGGATCTGAAGGCCGCCCGCGCCGCCTTCCGCGCCATCAACGAGCGCTGGGAGGCCATCGGCCATGTGCCGCGCGACGCCCGCCCGAAGGTCGAGGGCCGGATGCACGCGGTGGAGCGGGCCATCCAGGAGTCCGAGGAGACGGAGTGGCGCCGGACGAACCCGGAGGCACGCGCGCGTGCCGAGGGTCTGACCGGTCAGCTCCAGGCCGCCGTGGACAAGCTCCAGGGCCAGATCGAAGCAGCACGCGCCGCGGGCAACAACGCCAAGGCCGACAAGCTCCAGAGGGAGCTCGAAGGCCGTCAGGCGCTGCTGGACCAGGCGCTGAAGGGGCTGCAGGAGTTCGGCGGCTGAGTTTTCCCGCAGTTTTCCTGCTACTACGCAGAAGGGGCTTCCGTACGTTGCGTACGGAAGCCCCTTCTGCGTAGTAGCAGCGCAGCGGTCGTTACGGCCTGCGCGCCGACGTCACCCGGTACACGTCGTACACGCCCTCGACTCCCCTGACCGCCTTCAGGACGTGCCCCAGGTGCTTGGGGTCACCCATCTCGAACGTGAAGCGGGAGGTGGCGACGCGGTCGCGGGAGGTCTGGACGGCCGCGGAGAGGATGTTGACGTGCTGGTCCGAGAGAACGCGCGTGACGTCCGAGAGGAGGCGTGAGCGGTCCAGGGCCTCGACCTGGATGGCGACCAGGAAGACCGAGGACTGGGTGGGCGCCCACTCGACCTCGAGGATGCGCTCGGGCTCGCGGGACAGGGAGTCGACGTTGACGCAGTCGGTGCGGTGAACCGATACGCCGCTGCCGCGCGTGACGAAGCCCATGATGGGGTCGCCGGGGACGGGCGTACAACATCGGGCCAGCTTGACCCACACGTCGTCGACGCCCTTGACCACGACGCCCGGGTCGGCGCTGGAACGGCGTTTGCGGCTGCGCCCGCGCGCGGGCGGCACGCTCTCGTCGATCTCCTCGGTGGCGGCCTCCTCGCCACCGAGCGCCTGGACCAGCTTCTGCACGACGTTCTGCGCGGACACATGGCTCTCGCCGATCGCCGCGTACAGAGCGGAGATGTCGGGGTAGCGCATCTCGTGGGCGAGCGTGACCAGGGAGTCGCCGGTGAGGATGCGCTGGATCGGCAGGTTCTGCTTGCGCATGGCGCGGACGATGGCGTCCTTGCCGTGCTCGATGGCCTCGTCGCGGCGTTCCTTGGAGAACCAGGCGCGGATCTTGTTGCGGGCCCGCGGTGACTTCACGAAGCCGAGCCAGTCGCGGGAGGGGCCCGCGCCGGCCGCCTTGGAGGTGAAGACCTCCACCAGGTCGCCGTTGTCCAGGGTCGATTCGAGCGGTACGAGGCGGCCGTTGACCCGCGCCCCGATAGTCCGGTGGCCGACCTCCGTGTGGACCGCGTACGCGAAGTCCACGGGTGTCGCCCCCGCCGGAAGCGCTATGACGTCGCCCTTCGGCGTGAAGACGAAGACCTCGTTGCGGGACAGGTCGAAGCGCAGGGACTCCAGGAACTCGCTGGGGTCCTCGGTCTCCTTCTGCCAGTCGAGCAGCTGGCGCAGCCACGCCATGTCGTTGACGCCGTCCTTGTCCCTGCTCAGGGCCTTGGGCGCGTCCGTGCGCACCTTGGAGGTGCCGGCGGAGGGCTCCTGCTTGTACTTCCAGTGCGCGGCGATGCCGTACTCGGCGCGGCGGTGCATGTCGAACGTACGGATCTGGAGTTCGACGGGCTTGCCGTTCGGACCGATCACCGTCGTGTGCAGCGACTGGTACATGTTGAACTTGGGCATCGCGATGTAGTCCTTGAACCGGCCGGGGACCGGGTTCCATCGCGCGTGCACGGTGCCGAGGGCGGCGTAACAGTCCCTGACGGTGTCGACGAGGACGCGGATGCCCACCAGGTCGTAGATCTCCGCGAAGTCACGGCCGCGGACGATCATCTTCTGGTAGACGCTGTAGTAGTGCTTCGGGCGCCCGGTGACGGTCGCCTTGATGCGGGCGGCGCGCAGGTCGGACTGGACCTCGTCGGTCACTATGGCGAGGTACTCGTCGCGCTTGGGAGCACGCTCGGCGACGAGACGGACGATCTCGTCGTACATCTTGGGGTAGAGGATCGCGAAGGCGAGGTCCTCCAGCTCCCACTTGATGGTGTTCATGCCCAGGCGGTGGGCGAGCGGCGCGTAGATCTCGAGGGTCTCGCGCGCCTTCTTCTCCTGCTTCTCGCGCTTGAGGTAGCGCATGGTGCGCATGTTGTGCAGGCGGTCGGCGAGCTTGATGACCAGGACGCGGGGGTCCTTGGCCATGGCGACGACCATCTTGCGTACGGTCTCGGCCTGGGCCGCCTCGCCGAACTTGACCTTGTCCAGCTTGGTGACGCCGTCGACGAGGAGAGCGACCTGGTCGCCGAAGTCGCGGCGCAGCTGCTCGAGCCCGTACTCAGTGTCCTCGACGGTGTCGTGCAGGAGGCCGGCCATCAGCGTGGCCGGGTCCATGCCGAGCTCGGCGAGGATGGTGGTGACGGCGAGCGGGTGTGTGATGTACGGGTCGCCGCTCTTGCGCTTCTGGCCGCGGTGCCAGCGCTCGGCGACCTGGTAGGCCTTCTCGACCTGGCGGAGCGTGGAGGTCTCGATCTTCGGGTCGTTGCTGCGCACTATCCGCAGCAGGGGCTCCAGGACCGGGTTGTACGGATTGGAGCGCTGGACGCCGAGACGGGCCAGACGGGCGCGTACGCGATTGGAGGAGCCGCCGGAGCGGGCGGGCTGGCCGGACGCGGGGCGCACCGCGGGAGCGGTCGAGGGCGTGGATGAGGGTGCGGGCTTGGGCCGCTCGCGCTCAGGAGGAGTCGGCTGAGGGCGCGACTGCTCGGCCGCTTTGCCTCTGGAGGCGGGCTGGGCATGCGCGACCGGCCCGCCGGTGTCGCTGTTCGCATTCTTCGCGGGCGCGGCCGCGGTGCCCGTCATCGAGTCGGGCTTGGCGGCTGGGGGTGCCCCCAGGTGTTCAGCCCTGGGAGTCAGTGGCTGGGCCTCGTCTGCCAAGAGGGCTCCTCGTGCGCGATCCGGGTCCCCCGGTCAGGCTCCGGAGATCCCATGGTAGCGATCCCGGGCTCCGGACTCGCCTTCGCCCGGTGAGACGGCCTTGTACAGGAGAAACACGGGAGGCGGGCACCGGATTCCTCCGGGCCCGCCTCCGCGGTGTCCTACGAGTGTCCCAGGCCTTGCGTACGCCTTGCCTCAGGGTGGGCGCCCAGGCGTCGCTCAGACCGTGAGGAGCGCCTCCAACGGGGCGCCCGCGAGCGCCGGTTCCAGCCTGCCCCGGCCGCCGAGGAAGCCGAGCTCCATGAGGACGGCCACGCCGGCCACCTCGGCGCCGGCCCGGCGGATCAGCTGGATCGAGGCCTCGGCGGTGCCGCCGGTGGCGAGGACGTCGTCGACGACCATGACGCGGTCGCCCGCGGCCAGGTCCTCGGCGTGCACCTCGATCTCGGCCGAGCCGTACTCCAGCTCGTACGCCTGGCTGAGCGTCGCCCCGGGGAGCTTGCCGGCCTTGCGGACGGGGATGAAGCCGAGCCCGGCGCGGACCGCTACGGGGGCGCCGAGGATGAAGCCACGGGCCTCCAGGCCGACGATCTTCGTGGCGCCGCTGCGGACGCTGATCTCGGCGAGCGCGTCGGTGAGTGCCGCGAACGCCGCCGGGTCGGCCAGGAGCGGGGTGATGTCCTTGAACATCACGCCCGGCTCCGGATAGTCGGCCACGTCCCGGATCCGGCTGAGGAGCAGCTCCGAGATGTCCGTCAGCTCGCTCATCGGCGCTTCCCGGAAGGTCGGCCGCGGCCCCGGTTGCGGGACGACGGCTGGGACCGCTGGCTGCGCGGCGGCCCGACTACCGCGGGAGTCGCGTCCTCCGGCTCCTCGTCATACGGCTCGTCGACGGCCTCGGCCTCCTGGGGCTCGCTCTGCGAGGCGGCCGAGGCGCGCTTGGCGAGTACGCGCTTTTTGAGCGCCTTCATCTGCGGCTCACGCTCCTTGAGGTCGGCGACGAGCGGCGTGGCAATGAAGATCGAGGAGTACGCACCGGCCGCGAGGCCCACGAACAGCGACAGCGAGATGTCGTTGAGCATGCCCGCGCCGAGTACGCCGCCGCCGATGAACAGCAATCCGGCGACCGGGAGCAGCGCGACCACCGTGGTGTTGATCGAGCGCACCAGGGTGCTGTTGATCGAGCGGTTGGCGACCTCGCTGTAGGTCCAGCGGGTCTGTTTGGTGAGCTCCTTCGTCTGTTCCTTGAGGCTGTCGAAGACGACGACTGTGTCGTACAGCGAATAACCGAGGATCGTCAGCAGACCGATCACGGTGCCTGGTGTGACTTCGAAGCCGACGAGGGCGTAGATGCCGACCGTGATGGTGATGTCGTGGATGAGGGCGACAAACGCCGCGAGCGCCATGCGCCACTCGAAGGCGATCGCCAGATAGATCACCACCAGGACCAGGAAGATCCCCAGACCTTGCCAGGCCTTGTTGGCGATCTGGTCACCCCAGCTGGGTCCGACGAGTTCGGCGCTGATCCTCTCCGGGTCGAGGTTCATGTCCTGGGCGAGCTCAGACTTGACCTGGTCGGACGTGTTCGTGTCCAAACCGGCGACCTGGATGCGCAGCCCGCCGCTGCCGAGGCCCTGCACGATCGCGTCGTGGCCGGCTGCCTCCTCCGCGTAATCCTCGGCCTGCGATGCCGAGACGCTGGTCTTCGGAGTGGTGAAGACGGCGCCGCCCTCGAACTCGATGCCCATGTTCAGGCCGCGTACCGCCAGGCCGACGATGGCCGTGATGGTGATCAGGATCGAGACGCCGTACCAGAACATGCGCTTGCCGACGAAGTCGTAACCGACCTCACCGCGGTAGAGACGGGCGCCGAGGTTGCCGAGCTTCGACATCTCACGCCTCCTTCGGGTCGACGGGAGCGGATACGCGGCGGGAGCGGCGCAGCGGTGGCTTGGCGCCGAGGCGCTTCGGGTCCAGGCCGGACCAGCTGTGGCCGTTCGCGAAGAACTTCTTGCGGGCGAGGATCGTCATCAGCGGCTTGGTGAAGAAGAAGACGACGACCACGTCCAGGACGGTGGTCAGACCCAGGGTGAACGCGAAGCCCTGGACCTTGCCGACGGTGACGATGAAGAGCACCGCGGCGGCGAGGAACGACACGAAGTCGGACACCAGGATGGTGCGCCGGGCGCGTGGCCAGCCCCGTTCGACGGCGGGCCGCAGCGTACGGCCCTCGCGGACTTCGTCACGGATGCGTTCGAAGAACACGATGAACGAGTCCGCCGTGATGCCGATCGCGACGATCGCACCGCAGACCGCGGGCAGGTTCAGCGCGAAGCCGATGGCCGGGCCGAGCAGCGACATGATCACGTACGTCATGACCGCCGAGACCAGCAGTGAGGCGATGGCGATCAGGGACAGACCGCGGTAGTAGAGCAGCAGGTAGATGATGACCAGGGCGAGGCCGATGGCGCCGGCGATCAGACCGGCCTCCAGCTGGTCGCCGCCGAGCGCGGCGTCGACCGTGGTGACGCTCGCCTCCTTGAAGGTGATCGGGAGGGCGCCGTAGGACAGGACGTTCGCCAGGTCCTCGGCGGACTGCTGGGTGAAGCCACCGGAGATCTGGGCGGATCCGCCGGTGATCGCCGAGTTGACCGACGGAGCCGAGACGATCTCGCCGTCGAGCACGATGGCGAACTGGTTCTGCGGCGGTGCCTGGCCGACCAGCCTGCCGGTGACCTCGGCGAACTGATCCCCGCCCTTGTCGTCGAACTCCATCTGGACGATCCAGCCCTCGCCGGTCGTCGTCGCGAACACGGCGCTGGCGTCATCGACCCGCTCGCCGTTCACGGCGACCGGGCCGAGCGCGTACTTGTACTGCGACTCCGGATCGCAGGCGACGATGGTTTCGGAGTCCTCGGCCTGGGCGGCCTTCTCGCTCGCCGCCGCACGGCCCTTCGCCGTGGAACAGTCCAGCGCGTCCAGCTGCTTCTGCACATCGGCGGCAGCGGCCTCGCCGGAGGGGTCGGCCGGCGGGGAGGCGCTGTCGCTGGGCGTCGAGGAGGGCGTCGGGTCCGCCTTCTTCGCGCTGTCCTTCGCGGCGAGGCCCTCCGTCACGGCGCGACCCTGGGTGGTGGCGGTGGCGGAGGGGGTCGGCGAGGGAGACTTCCCGGAGGCCGAAGGCGACGCGGAGTTCCCGGAAGGGCTGGGCGACGGAGAAGCGCCGGGGTCCGTCGCACTGCCTGTCGGCGCCCCGGTCAGAACCGGACGGAAGTAGAGCTTGGCGGTGGTACCGACCTGCTCCCGGGCCTGCGCCGAGTTCGTGCCCTTGGGGATGTTGACGATGATGTTCTTGTCGCCCTGGGTCTGGACCTCAGCCTCGGAGACGCCCAGGCCGTTGACGCGACGCTCCATGATGCCGACCGCGGTCTTCATGTTGGTCGGGTTGATCGCGTTCTTCTGACCGGGCTCGTTCTGCGCCTCGAGCGTGATGCTCGTGCCGCCGGCGAGGTCGATACCGAGGCGCGGCGTCGTGTGCCCGGAGGCGAACATGCCACCGGTGAGCGCCACGATCGCGATCAGCATCAGGGCCAGAGTGCGACCCGGCCTCCCCTGGGCGCTCTGCTTTCGGCCCTTCTTAGGTGCTGCCACCTTGTCGTTCTCCCTCGTTGTCCGCCCGGCGACGGGGCACCTGCGCGGACGGCCAATAAATGGTGTCGAGATTCCGCGCGAAACAACATGACCCGGGGACCGCGGTGCGCGAGCGGCGCATTCCGCGGTCCCCGGTCATGATTACTTCGCGTCGGACTCGCCGTCGGACTTCTTCAGCTCTGCGTCATCAGCCTTTTTCGGCTCCTCGTCGGCGGTCTCTTCGGCCGCTTCCTTCTTGCCGAGGTCGATGGGCTGGTCGTCGGAAGAGTCGGCGGGCTCGTCGGTCTCGGTGAGGGAGGAGGCGTCGTCCGGGACGACGGCTTCGTCGGTCTTCAGGTCGTGCTCGATGCCGTGGACGATGCGGTTGTACTCGTCGTCGCTGAGGACGGCACCGATGGCGTTCTTGGCGAAGAGCAGGTCGACGCCCGGGCCTGCGTCAAGGAGGACCGTGTCCTCGTTGACCTCCTTCACCGTCGCGTACATGCCGCCGATCGTGCGGACGCCGGAGCCCGGCTGCATGTCGTTGCGCATCTGCGCAGCGGCTTGCTGCTTCTTCTTGGCCGACCGGGTCATCAGGAACATGGCCCCGATGAGCACGATGAACGGGAGGAGGGTCACGAGACTCACGGGTCGGAACTTCCTTCATTCGACCGCGATGCTGAGCGGCCTGATGGATGGGGGTATATGTGCGCCGCCGACAAAGGCGGCATCGGCGGAGTCTAAGCGAGTCCGCACTCAAGGAACAACGCCCAGCATTGCACCGTGGTTCCTGGTCCGGCGAGTACACGCCCCCTCACGCCCCGAACAGGTCCTGTTGTCCGTTTCCACCAGCGGAAGGGCCGGGCCGGGTGAGGCCGAAATGCGCCCATGCGGCCGGTGTGGCGACGCGGCCGCGGGGAGTGCGGGCCAGCAGTCCCTCGCGTACGAGGAAGGGCTCGGCGACCTCCTCGACCGTCTCGCGCTCCTCCCCCACGGCCACGGCGAGCGTCGACAGGCCGACCGGTCCGCCGCCGAAGAGCTTGAGCAGGGCTTCGAGGACGGCGCGGTCGAGGCGGTCGAGTCCTCGGTCGTCCACCTCGTACACGGCGAGGGCCGCCTTGGCGATGTCCCGGGTGATGACGCCGTCGGCCTTGACCTGGGCGTAGTCGCGTACGCGGCGCAGCAGGCGGTTGGCGATACGGGGCGTGCCCCGGGAACGGCCGGCGATCTCGGCGGCTCCCTCGGCGCCGATCTCGACGTCGAGCAGGTGCGCGGAGCGGTGGATGACGCGCTCCAGCTCGGCGGGCTCGTAGAACTCCATGTGTGCGGTGAAGCCGAAGCGGTCGCGCAGCGGGGGCGGCAGCAGTCCCGCGCGCGTGGTGGCGCCGACCAGGGTGAACGGCGGCAGTTCGAGCGGGATGGCGGTGGCGCCGGGGCCCTTGCCGACGATGACGTCGACGCGGTAGTCCTCCATCGCCATGTAGAGCATCTCCTCGGCGGGCCGGGACATGCGGTGGATCTCGTCGAGGAAGAGCACCTCGCCCTCCTGGAGGGAGGAGAGGATCGCGGCGAGGTCGCCGGCGTGCTGGATGGCGGGGCCGCTGGTGATGCGGATCGGGGCTTCCATCTCGGCGGCGATGATCATCGAGAGGGTGGTCTTGCCGAGGCCGGGGGCTCCGGAGAGCAGGACGTGGTCGGCCGTGGCGCCACGCGCGCGTGCGGCACGCAGGACGAGGTCGAGCTGCTCGCGGACCTTCTCCTGGCCGATGAACTCGTCCAGGTCCTTGGGACGCAGAGCGGCCTCGACGGCCTGGTCCTCACGATCGGCGGACGCACCGACGAGCCGCTCGGCGGCGCTCTCGTCGGTCGGGTCGTCCCAGTTCATTACGTGTGCCTCGGTCTCGTTGTTCGTACGGGCGGCGTGCCTCTTCGCGGAACTCGCTTGCTAACGCGCCCTGTTGAGGGTCTGCAGGGCGGACTTCAGCAACTGACCCACCTGGGGCGCGCCTTCGGACGCCTCCGCCTGGGGCGCGACGGCCGAGACCGCCTCCTCGGCCTCCCGCGTCGCGTACCCGAGTCCGATGAGCGCGGCGTGCAACTGCTCGCGCCAGCCTGCGGAGACGGCCGTGCCGATGGCCGGGCCGCCCGTGCCGAGAGGTTCGCCGAGGCGGTCCTTGAGTTCCAGGAGGAGCTTTTGGGCGCCCTTCTTGCCGATGCCCGGGACAGCCATGAGCGCCTTCTCGTCACCGGTGGAGATCGCTCGGCGCAGGGCGTCGGGACTGTGCACGGCGAGCATCGCCTGGGCCAGCCGCGGGCCGACTCCGCTCGCGGTCTGCAGCAGTTCGAAGGTCTGCCGCTCGTCGTCGTCCACGAAGCCGTACAGGGTCAGCGAGTCCTCCCGTACGACGAGAGACGTGGCGAGCTTCGCCTGCTTGCCCAGGCGGAGCCCGGAGAGCGTGCCTGGTGTGCAGTGAACGGAGATGCCGATGCCGCCCACTTCGACCACCGCGGAGTCGGGGGCGAGGGCGGCGACCGGGCCGCTGACGAAGGCGATCATCGGGGGGCCTTTCGGGCGAGTGACTGAGCCTGCTGCCGGGCCAGTTGGGCCCGGGCCTGGGCCTCGCGGGCCTGGGCGTGGGCCTGTTGGAGGCGGTTGGTGGCCGGGGCGCGCCAGATGTGGCAGATGGCGAGCGCGAGGGCGTCGGCGGCGTCGGCGGGCTTCGGGGGTGCGTCGAGCCGGAGCAGCCGCGTGACCATGGCGCCGACCTGGGCCTTGTCGGCCCGGCCGCTGCCGGTCACGGCCGCCTTGACCTCGCTGGGGGTGTGCAGGGCGACGGGCAGTCCGCGGCGGGACGCGCAGAGCATGGCGACGGCGCTGGCCTGGGCGGTGCCCATGACCGTACGTACGTTGTGCTGGCTGAACACCCGCTCCACGGCGACGTATTCGGGCCGGTGCTCGTCGATCCACTCCTCGATGCCCTGCTCGATGGCGACGAGACGGTGGCCGACATCGGCGTCCGAGGGCGTCCGTACGACGCCGACGCCGAGCATCGTCAAGGGGCGCCCGGCGACGCCTTCGACGACACCGATGCCGCATCGGGTCAGCCCAGGGTCCACGCCCAGTACCCGCATCGAGCCCCACTCCTCCTTGCGGCTAAACCGCCGCCGCTCTCGCGGACCTGGTTGAGCACCATCGGGGTTCCTCAATTGATGGTTGCGGTCCGTGGACGGCGATCTTTGACAATCGCCAGGCTAACCGCTGCCACTGACAACAGCGACGGGCTGGTGGGGGCAGTCCCCACCAGCCCGTCAAAACCTGCGGCGCTCGCGGCAGCGCTACGCGCTGGCCTTCTCCATGACCTCGTCGCTCACGTCGAAGTTGGCGAAGACGTTCTGCACGTCGTCGCTGTCCTCCAGGGCGTCGATCAGCTTGAAGATCTTCTTGGCGCCCTCCTCGTCCAGCTCGACCTGCATGGTCGGGACGAAGTTGGCCTCGGCGGAGTCGTAGTCGATGCCGGCGTCCTGGAGGGCGGTGCGGACCGCGACCAGGTCGGTGGCCTCGCTGAGCACCTCGAAGGACTCGCCCAGGTCGTTGACCTCCTCGGCGCCCGCTTCGAGTACGGCACCCAGGACGTCGTCCTCGGACAGCTCGCCCTTGGGGACGATGACGACGCCCTTGCGGTTGAAGAGGTACGAGACGGAGCCCGGGTCGGCCATCGAGCCGCCGTTACGGGTCATGGCGACGCGTACGTCCGAGGCGGCGCGGTTGCGGTTGTCGGTGAGGCACTCGATGAGCACCGCGACACCGTTCGGCCCGTAACCCTCGTACATGATGGTCTCGTAGTCGGCGCCACCGGCCTCGAGACCACCACCGCGCTTGATCGCGGAGTCGATGTTCTTGTTCGGGACCGACGACTTCTTCGCCTTCTGCACGGCGTCGTACAGCGTCGGGTTGCCGTCCAGGTCCACGCCGCCCATGCGAGCCGCGACCTCGATGTTCTTGATCAGCTTCGCGAAGAGCTTGCCGCGCTTGGCGTCGATCACGGCCTTCTTGTGCTTCGTCGTGGCCCATTTAGAGTGGCCGGACATCTGCCTGTCTCCTTCGCGTAACCCATCTCTGTCCGAACGCCAGAGATCCTACAAGGACTCCGCTGTACGGTCCGCGCGCACCATGTCGACAAACAGACCGTGCACGCGGTGGTCGCCGGTCAGTTCCGGGTGGAACGACGTGGCGAGCGCATTGCCCTGGCGTACGGCGACGATGTGGCCGTCGTGCTCGGCGAGCACCTCGGTCTCGGCGCCGACGGACTCGACCCAGGGGGCGCGGATGAAAACGCCCTCTACAGGATCGCCCTCAACGCCCTTCACGTCGACGGCCGCTTCAAAGGATTCGTTCTGCCGTCCGAAGGCGTTGCGGCGCACGATCATGTCGATGCCGCCGATGGTCTCCTGACCCGAGCGCGGATCGAGGATCTTGTCGGCGAGCATGATCATGCCGGCGCAGGTTCCGTAGACGGGCATTCCGGCCCGCACGCGCGCGCGGAGGGGCTCCATCACCCCGAAGAGGACGGCCAGTTTGGAGATGGTGGTGGACTCACCGCCGGGGATGACAAGGCCGTCGACCTCGGCGAGTTCCTCGGAGCGCCGCACCGCCCTGGCCTCGGCATCGGCCGCGGACAGGGCGATGAGGTGCTCCCGTACGTCGCCCTGGAGGGCCAGGACGCCTATGACGGGTGCTTCAGTCATGGGTGCTTACCAGCCGCGGTTCGCGTAGCGCTCGGCCTCGGGGAGGGTGTCGCAGTTGATGCCGACCATGGCCTCGCCCAGGTTGCGGGAGGCATCCGCGATGATCTTGGGGTCGTCGTAGAAGGTGGTGGCCTTCACGATGGCGGCGGCGCGCTTGGCCGGGTCGCCCGACTTGAAGATGCCGGAGCCGACGAAGACGCCCTCGGCTCCGAGCTGGCGCATGAGCGCGGCGTCGGCGGGGGTGGCCACACCGCCGGCCGAGAACAGCACCACCGGGAGCTTGCCGAGTTCGGCGACCTCCTTGACGAGCTCGTACGGGGCGCGGAGGTCCTTGGCGGCGGCGTACAGCTCGTTGTTGTCGTAGCCCTTGAGGCGGGCGATCTCGTTCTTGATCTGACGCAGGTGACGGACCGCTTCGACGACGTTGCCCGTGCCGGCCTCGCCCTTGGAGCGGATCATGGCCGCCCCCTCGGCGATGCGGCGCAGGGCCTCGCCCAGATTGGTGGCACCGCAGACGAACGGCGTGGTGAAGGCCCACTTGTCGGAGTGGTTGACCTCGTCGGCCGGGGTGAGGACCTCGGACTCGTCGATGTAGTCGACGCCGAGGGACTGCAGGACCTGGGCCTCCACGAAGTGGCCGATCCGCGACTTCGCCATCACCGGGATGGACACGGCCTCGATGATGCCCTCGATCATGTCCGGGTCGGACATGCGGGCCACGCCGCCGTCCTTACGGATGTCCGCCGGGACCCGCTCCAGAGCCATGACGGCGACGGCTCCCGCGTCCTCGGCGATCTTCGCCTGCTCAGGCGTGACGACGTCCATGATCACGCCGCCCTTGAGCTGCTCGGCCATTCCGCGCTTCACGCGCGCGGTGCCGGTTTCGGGGGCCTGGGCGGAGTTGGAGAGCGTGCTCGACACGGGTTGACCTCACTCGGTGAAAGAGGGTTTCTGCAAACACCGAGGAAACGCGAGGGGACCAGGCCACAGCAAGGGCCAATGGGGAGCCGGTGGCATGTTTTTCGGCTCCCGCTGCCCTTACCTCGATCGATTACCCCGACCGATCCACCAACGCCGCCGGCGGCTCGTCGTCCATTTCGAAGGCCAGAGGGAACGGCGCATGGCCGGCCAGCCGGAACCAGCGGACCTTGCGGTGGCGGCGCAGGGCGCGGGCGGCGCGTACGGAGTCGTTGTGGAAGCGGCGGGCCATCGGCACCCGGCGGACCGCCTGGGCGAGTTCGCCGGCGGCCGCCTCGCCGCCGGGGGCCTCGCGGACCGCCTCGACCTGCTGTGCCTCCCCGAAGACGGCCCGCAGGGCCTGGCTGAGGTCGCTCTCGGCGACCTCCCGCTGCTCCTCCTCGGCCTGCCGAGCCGCGTGCGCCGCTTCGTAGAGCACGATCGAGGCGGCCGGATCGAGCACTCCGGAGGTGGCCAGTTCCTGTGCGACCGACGCACGCCGCAGGAGTTGCGCGTCGAGGGCGGCACGCGCGGCGTCGATCCGGGCGTGCAGCCGGTCGAGTCGGCCCGCGGTCCAGCTCAAGTAGAGGCCGATCGCCACAAGGGCGACCACGATCCAGATCAGGGTGGAGGTCACGGGCGCACAGGCTACCGCCCGGTTGATTGTGCCCCGGAGGGGCGCTACAGCCGGTGTCGAGAGTGTGGGCGGGAAACGTCCCACGTCCCTGACGGCCGTCTGCGCGCCGATCTCGGCGTCGAACACCGGACCGGACGCGCAGCTCCTCCTCGGCCGTCAGAGGCATCGTGGCACCCTCCTGCGGCACCTCCCGCAGGTTGGAGCCGTTCCCTCTCAGTCCCGCGCCAGCCCGAACCGCGCCCGCAACCCGCTGCGTTCGTCGGCGGCGACCGCGGCGGCCCCGTCCGTGACCGTCTCGTACACGGAGAGGATGTCCGCCCCGACCGTCGACCAGTCGAAGCGCCGCACATGCGCGCTGCCCCGCTTACGCAGCTCCGCGCGGCGCCCGGGGTCGGCGAGCAGCCGTACCGCGGAGGCCGCCAGCGCGTCCGCGTCCTCGTTGGCGAACAGCTCGCCCGCCGCACCCTGGTCGAGGACCTGCGCGAAGGCGTCGAGGTCGGAGGCGAGCACGGGCGCGCCTGCCGACATGGCCTCGACGAGGATGATCCCGAAGCTCTCGCCGCCGGTGTTGGGGGCGACGTACAGGTCGACGCTGCGCAGGAACCGCGCCTTGTCCTCATCGCTGATCATGCCGAGGAACTCGACACGGGCACGCAGCTCCTTGGGCAGCGACTCGACGGCCTCCTTCTCGTCACCGCGGCCGGCCACCAGGAGACGCGTCCCCGGACGTTCGGCGAGGATCTTCGGGAGGGCCTTCATGAGGACCGGCAGGCCCTTGCGGGGCTCGTCGATGCGGCCGATGAAGCCGATCGTCTCCCCCTGCCACTCGGCCTTGGGCTCGGCCTTCTTGAAGAAGCCGACGTCGACGCCGTTCGGGATGACGACCGCGTCGCCGCCCAGGTGCTCGACGAGCGTGCGCCGCGCGTACTCGCTCACGGCGATCCGCGCGCTGATCTTCTCGAGGGCCGCCTGGAGGATCGAGTACGCGGCGACCATCGCCCGGGAGCGCGGGTTGGACGTGTGGAAGGTCGCGACGATGGGGCCCTGTGCGGCCCAGCAGGCCAGCAGGCCGAGCGACGGCGAGGCCGGCTCATGGATGTGGATCACGTCGAACGTGCCGTCGTGCAGCCAGCGCCGCACCCGCGCGGCCGACAGGAACCCGAAGTTGAGCCGGGCCACCGAGCCGTTGTACGGCACCGGAACCGCGCGGCCCGCCGACACGACGTACGGCGGCAGGGGGGTCTCGTCGTCCGCAGGAGCGAGTACGGACACCTCGTGCCCGAGTCGGATGAGGTGTTCGGCCAGATCACGGATGTGGAACTGGACGCCGCCGGGGACGTCCCAGGAGTACGGGCAGACGATGCCGATCCTCACGGGCGCTCCCCGTCGGACGGCTCGGGGCGGGGTTCCAGGTCAGCGAGCCACAAGCGCTGGAGCATGTGCCAGTCCTCCGGATGTTCGGCGATACCCGTGGCGAAGGCGTCGGCCAGCGCCTGCGTCATGACAGACGTCTTCTCGGCCCGGGTACCTGTCTCGGGGACATCAACCGGAGGATGCACACGGCCCCGCATCACGGGCGAGTCGTCGAACCAGAGCGTCACCGGCAGCAGCAGGGCGCCCGTCTGCTGGGCGAGCAGCGCCGGGCCCGCGGGCATCCGTGTCGGCTCGCCGAAGAACTTCACCTCGACTCCGGAGGCGGACAGATCACGGTCCGCGACCAGGCAGACCAGGCCGCCGTCACGCAGCCGGCGGGCCAGCGTGCCGAACACGGACGCGTCGTGCGCGAGCACCTCCATGCCGAGGCCTTCGCGATAGGCGACGAAGCGGTCGTACAGCGTCTCCGGCTTGAGCCGCTCGGCGACCGTGGTGAAGGGCGTCTCCAGCTTGGTGGTGACCCAGGCGCCGGCGAGGTCCCAGTTGCCCAGGTGCGGGAGCGCGAGGATGACGCCCTTGCCGGATGCGAGCCCGTCGGTCAGATAGTGCAGGTCCTTGCCGGCGAAGCCGCTCTTGATGCGCTCACTGCTCCAGGCAGGCAGCCGGAAGGACTCCATCCAGTAGCGCAGATACGAGCGCATGCCCGCCCTGGAGAGCTCGGCGAGCCGCTCGGGGGTCGCGTCGGGCACCACGCGCGCGTAGTTGGATTCCAGCCGGCGTACGCCCTTGCCGCGCCGCTTCCAGGTGATGTCGGCGATGGTCCTGCCGAGCCGTACGGCGACGGGCTCGGGGAGCTTCTTGACGGTGCTCCAGCCCAGGGCGTACGCGCCGTCCGTCAGCCGTTCACGCAGACCGCTCACGACGTGGCCTCGCTGCTCCGTGAGCCGGCCTGTGGGGCGCTCTCCGGACCCGGGTCCCGGCCGTTGTCCTTGCCGCTGTCCTGGCCGTCCTGCCGGTCGCCTTCCTGGCCGGGCGCGGCATCCGCCTCCGCGGCCTCCTTGCGCACCGTGACGACCCGCTGGATCAGCGTGACGACGCTGCCGACGGCGACGATCCACAGGGCGATGGGCAGCAGTACGTGAATGCCGGGTACCCCGAAGGTCTCGAAGCCCGCAAGACCGGCCGCGACCAGTGATATCACCAGGCGCTCGGCCCGCTCGACGAGGCCGTTGACGGCGACGGGCAGGCCGATCGACTCACCACGGGCCTTCGTGTACGAGACCACCTGGCCGCTGGCCAGGCAGAAAATCGAGACGGCGCACAGGACGTTGTCGTCGCCGCTGCCCGCGTACCAGAGCGCGAAGCCGCCGAAGATCGCGCTGTCGGCGACACGGTCGAGGGTCGAGTCCAGGAAGGCGCCCCAGCGGCTGGAGCGGCCCATCTGGCGGGCCATGTTGCCGTCGACGAGGTCCGAGAAGACGAACAGCGTGATGACGATCGTGCCCCAGAAGAACTCGCCCCTGGGGAAGAAGACCAGCGCGCCCGCGACCACTCCCGCCGTGCCCAGGAGCGTGACCGTGTCGGGGCTGACGCCGCGGCGGATCAAAAACGCGGCGAACGGTGTGAGAACACGCGTGAAGAAAGCACGCGCGTACTTGTTCAGCATGGCCTTCCCGAGGGTCGGTGTGGCCGCGCGGCCCCTGCTGGCCACCGGCTGGCCCATCGTAGTCACGCGCGCGCGTGGGCGACGGGGCCAGGTCGCCCGCACCCGCCACCGCACTGCCCGCAGCCACGCGCGCGCGTGGCTGCGGGTGGGACCCGGAGCGCACGATCGCGTCCGTTGTATGGACGTGCCGTGACCTGAGTGGAAAGCTCGAAAGGACCGCGGGCGTCACCGGAGCCGCCAACCGCACGCGGGTCCGCATGTCCGCGCCCACACATGACCTCACCGTGCACGGGAGGCAAGGCCATGGGCGACAAGGCGAACGCACACCCCGGAGCCGCCGGCAGGGCTACGGCGGCCGACCACCCCGCGTCCGTACGGAATGTGGTGCTGGTCGGCCACTCCGGATCGGGCAAGACGACTCTGGTGGAAGCTCTCGCGCTGACAGCGGGAGCGGTGAACAGGGCGGGCCGCGTGGAGGACGGCGGCACCGTCTCCGACTACGACGAGATCGAGCACCGGCAGCAACGGTCGGTGCAGCTCTCCCTGGTGCCCGTCGAATGGGGCGGGTGCAAGATCAATGTTCTGGACACTCCCGGATACGCCGACTTCGTCGGGGAGCTGAGGGCCGGTCTGCGAGCGGCGGACGCGGCCCTTTTCGTCGTCTCGGCCTCGGACGGGGTGGACGGCTCGACCCGCATGGTGTGGGAGGAGTGCGCGGCGGTCGGTATGCCGCGGGCCATCGTGATCACCCACCTCGAAGCGGCCAGAGCCGATTTCGACGAGATGACGCGGACCTGCGCGGAGGCCTTCGGCGCCGACGACCCGGACGCCGTACTGCCCCTGTACCTGCCGCTCCACGGAGCGCCGGCCCCCGACGGGCACGCGCCCGTGACAGGTCTGATCGGGCTGCTCTCGCAGAAGCTGTTCGACTACTCCTCCGGAGAGCGCAAGGAGTCCGAACCGGGCCCCGACCAGCTGCCGCTCATCGATGAGGCCCGCAACAGACTGATCGAGGGCATCATCTCCGAGAGCGAGGACGAGACCCTCATGGACCGCTATCTCGGCGGCGAGGAGATCGACGTCAAGACGCTCGTACAGGACCTGGAGCGGGCCGTGGCCCGCGGGGTCTTCTTCCCGGTGCTGGCCGCCGCGCCCGCGGCCGAGGGCGCCCGTCAGGGCCTGGGCACGGTCGAGCTGCTGGAGCTCATCACCGGCGGCTTCCCGACCCCACTGGAGCCCGAGGCGCCCACGGTCACCACTCCGGACGGCAAACCACGTGAGATCAAGGCCTGCGACCCGAACGGGCCGCTGGTCGCCGAGGTCGTGAAGACGGCGAGCGACCCCTATGTGGGCCGGATCTCCCTCGTACGCGTCTTCTCGGGCACCCTTCGGCCCGACCAGACGGTGCACGTCTCCGGACACGGGCTCGCCGATCGCGGGCACGAGGACCACGACGTCGACGAACGCGTCGGCGCCCTGTCCGCACCGTTCGGCAAGCAGCAGCGCACCCTCTCGCACGCCATCGCGGGCGACATGGCGTGTGTGGCCAAGCTGAACCGCGCCGAGACCGGCGACACGCTCTCGGCCAAGGACGACCCGCTGCTCATGGAGCCGTGGGAGATGCCCGACCCGCTGCTGCCGCTGGCCATCCACGCGCACAGCAAGGCGGACGAGGACAAGCTCTCGCAGGGCCTGAGCCGACTGGTCGCCGAGGACCCCACGATGCGCCTGGAACAGAACCAGGACACCCACCAGGTGGTTCTGTGGTGCCTGGGCGAGGCCCACGCGGACGTCGCCCTGGAACGGCTCCGCAACCGGTACGGCGTCCAGGTCGACGTCGTACCGCACAAGGTCTCCCTACGGGAGACGTTCGCCGCCAAGTCGGCCGGGCGCGGCCGTCATGTGAAGCAGTCCGGCGGGCACGGTCAGTACGCGATCTGCGAGATCGAGGTCGAGCCGCTGCCCGGCGGCTCCGGCATCGAGTTCGTCGACAAGGTCGTCGGGGGCGCCGTGCCGAGGCAGTTCATCCCCTCCGTCGAGAAGGGCGTGCGCGCCCAGGCCGCCAAGGGTGTGGCCGCGGGCTATCCGCTCATCGACGTACGGGTGACGCTGCTCGACGGCAAGGCGCACTCGGTGGACTCCTCCGACGCCGCGTTCCAGACCGCCGGCGCGCTCGCCCTGCGCGAGGCCGCCGCCGACGCGAAGATCCATCTCCTGGAGCCGGTCGCCGAGGTGTCGGTCCTGGTCGGCGACGACTACGTGGGCGCCGTGATGAGCGATCTGTCGGGGCGGCGCGGCCGAGTCGTCGGCACCGAACAGGCGGGCGGCGGGCGGACGCTCGTACGAGCCGAGGTCCCCGAGATCGAGATCGACCGGTACGCGGTCGACCTGCGCTCCCTCTCGCACGGCACCGCACGGTTCAGCCGGCGTTACGCGCGCCACGAGCCGATGCCCGCGCACATTGCGGAGAAGATCCGCGAACAGGCCCAGGACTCCCCCTAGTTGATCTCCCGTAGG
>NZ_BMPQ01000012.1:37137-39127 GCF_014647675.1 Streptomyces flaveus
CCCGACGATTGTCGGTCCTGGCGGCTACTCTGAGAACCTGATCAAGACGACGACCTGATCAACAGGTGTGCGGAGTACGGAAGTCGGGAAAAGCCGCAGCAGCGGAGCAAGGCGGCGATGGGGGCGGTCAGTGGCGGACGACGGATTCGATTTCAGGCCCGGGGCACAGATTCCGCTCCAGGGTGCCGCGGGACAGACGGCGGCGACGTTCGCCCTGGCCTCGGCGGCGTACCGCGACGGCCCCGTCGACAAGATTCTCGAAGCCAACAGCGAATGGCACAAGTCAACTGTCAAGCCGGGCCTCAAGTGGGCGACGATCTTCAAGCCGAACCTGGGCGAGGCGTTCGCGCGGGCCGTGCAACTGAGGATGCTGGGCGGTGCGCGCAAGCCGCTCATCCAGTCGTTCGGCACGGAGCCACAGGTCGTCGTCGAGCACTGCCTGGCGGCCAACCGCATCCGCAAGGAGCGTGACAGCTGGCTCACCGCCGTGATGGTGCTGACCGGTCTGATCTTCCTGCCCGGTCTGCTCGTCTGGCTGCTGGTCTTCCAGATCCGCCGGACGATCGACAAGACCACCGACAAGCGCGCCTCCGCCCTCGCCACCGCCCTCCTGGTCGGCGTGGCCGCCCTCGCCGTGATCTTCCTGATCCGGATGCCGTTCACCGGCTTCTGGGCCTGGTACGCCCGCGCGGCGGTCGTCGCACCCGTCCTCGGCTGGTTCTGGGCGAGGCAGATCTGCGAGCGTACGGCGAAGGACATGCGCGAGCGCTGGGGCAGTCTGCTGGCCGGCGGCGGCATCGGCGCCAAGATCCCCGAGGCGGTGCCCGGCAGTCCAGGTGAGACCGCGGCCGAGCGGCTGCGCCAGGGGCTGGCCCGGCTCACCGCCGAGCAGCAGTCCAACTCCGTGTTCTACGCCGGGCCCAAGGGCATACTCGGCATGGGTACGCGCTGGGGCAGCTGGCATCTCGCCGAGGATCTGGTGCCCGCCGACGCCAACAAGGAGATCCACCCCTTCCGCAGCTGGGACGTCATACGCTCGATCCAGGACCAGCTGCGCATGCTGGAGCGCGGGCCACTCAACACCGGTGGTTTTCCCAAGCCTTCGATACGGCACTGGGTAGTCACACCGATCGGTGAGGGCGCCAAGGAGGTGTCCCGGCCGGGGGGTACGGACGTGGACGCGTACCAGATCAAGAACCACGCCATCCAGGACATCTGCAACAAGCAGCAGTTCGGCAGCGGTGACCGGCACTACCTCGGGGTCCAATGGACTCTCTGGGACGGCCAGTTGATCATCACGATGCTGATCACCGTGACCGTGCTGCACGAGACCCTGCGGATCGAGGTCACCGGTCATGCCCTGGGGCCCGTGCACTCCCTGTTCACCTCGAAGCCCGAGGCCAAGACGAAGGAAGTCGCCAAAACGGTCAAGTTCTGGGAGACGACGGAGCGGAAGCTACCGCTGGTCGAGACCGACGAGGTGGTACGGCTCGCGGTGCGCGCCCCCTTCACCTGGTATCCGCCGATCCTCGACTGGCTGGGCGGCAAGCTGATCCTCCCCGAGCCCTTCGGCCTGCGCCACGCCTGGGCCGCCAAGCCCTGGCGCCACCGCTTCATGGCCGACGACGCCCTGCGCGCCGCGACGCCCGTCCTACGCGTGGTCCACGCCGCGGCCATCCGCGTCCTCGACGAGAACGGCGTGAACACCGAAAAGTTCGGCACCCGCTCGGCGTTCCTGAGCACCCAGGTCCAGGACGCGGCCCCCAGCAAGGCAGACGTCTACGACGCGTAGGCCTCCGGCGGTTCAGCGGGAGGGGTGCCCGGAGGCAAGGGGTCCTGTGAACTTGGGCGCGGTTCGAAGCTGCAGGTCCGTTGTGGCTGGTCGCTCCCCCACTCTCGGCTGCTCCCCCAGTGCCTTAAGGGCCTGGGGGGACCCCCAGAGCGGGGGGACCCCCATCGCGGCGGAGCCGCATGTTGATACAGCCCCGCG
>NZ_BMPQ01000012.1:39206-66342 GCF_014647675.1 Streptomyces flaveus
TCACAGGGCCCCCTTGCTTCCGGGCCCCCACAACCGCCCCCGGCCGCAGAGCGCTCAGACCCCCGTGGGCCACGCCTCCGCAAGCATCTTCCGCGTATCCGCAAGGAGTTGAGGCAGGATCCTGGTGTGCCCGACGACCGGCATGAAGTTCGTGTCGCCGCCCCAGCGAGGCACGACATGCTGGTGGAGGTGAGCGGCGATACCCGCGCCCGCGACCCCACCCTGGTTCATGCCGATATTGAAGCCATGCGCCCCCGAAGCGGAGCGCAACGCAGCCATCGCCTGCTTCGTCAGCTCGGCGAGCTCCGCGGTCTCCTCAGCGGTCAGCTCGGTGTAGTCCGCGACGTGACGGTAGGGCACGACCATCAGGTGGCCACCGTTGTACGGGTACAGGTTGAGCACCGCGTAGACCTGCTCCCCCCGCTTGATGACGAGCCCGTCCTCATCGGACTTGGCCGGGATCGAGCAGAACGGGCAGCCGTCGTCGGCACCCGGGCCGCTGGGCTTGTTCTCGCCCTGGATGTACGCCATCCGATGGGGCGTCCACAAGCGCTGGAACGCGTCCTGCGTCCCCACCCCGATCTGCTGCTCCGGCTCACTCGTCATGTGGTGCAGCATATGGCTTCACACACCATGCACGGCAAAGGCCCCCGGGGAAAACCCGGGGGCCAGAACCTCGCTACGGCAGGGCCGGAATCACACCTGGACCCGGCGCTCCACCACATCCACGAGCTTCGCCAGTGCCTCGTCCCGCGGAATGCCGTTCTCCTGTGAACCGTCGCGATACCGGAACGACACGGTCCCCGCGTTCATGTCGTCGTCGCCGACAATGATCATGAACGGAACCTTCAGCTTCTGCTGCGTACGGATCTTCTTCTGCATCCGGTCCGAGGAGGCGTCCACCTCGACCCGCAGCCCCTTCTTCTTCGCCTCGGCGGCGAACTCCTGGAGGTACGGCACATGCGCGTCCCCCACCGGAATCCCCACCGCCTGCACCGGAGCCAGCCACGCCGGGAACGCCCCCGCGTAGTGCTCAAGCAGCACCGCGAAGAACCGCTCAATCGAGCCGAACAGGGCGCGGTGGATCATGACCGGACGCTGCTTGGAACCGTCGGGCGAGGTGTACTCCAGCTCGAAGCGCTCTGGCAGGTTGAAGTCGAGCTGGATCGTCGACATCTGCCATGTGCGGCCGATGGCGTCCTTGGCCTGGACAGAGATCTTCGGCCCGTAGAAGGCGGCGCCGCCAGGGTCCGGGACCAGCGGCAGTCCCTGCTTCTCGGCGACCTGCCGCAGCGTCTCGGTCGCCTCCTCCCAGGCCTCGTCCGAGCCGACGAACTTCTCCGGATCCTTGGTCGACAGCTCCAGGTAGAAGTCGGTCAGACCGTAGTCCCGCAGCAGCTCGAGGACGAAGGTGAGCAGCTTGTCGAGCTCCTCGGACATCTGCTCGCGCGTGCAGTAGATGTGCGCGTCGTCCTGGGTGAAGCCACGGGCCCGGGTCAAGCCGTGCACAACACCCGACTTCTCGTAGCGGTAGACCGTACCGAACTCAAAAAGCCTCAAGGGCAGTTCACGATACGACCGCCCACGCGCGTCGAAGATCAGGTTGTGCATCGGGCAGTTCATGGGCTTGAGGTAGTAGTCCACGCCCTCGTCGAGCTGCATGGGCGGGTACATGCCGTCGGCGTACCAGTCCAAGTGGCCCGAGGTCTCGAAGAGCTTCCCCTTCGTCGCGTGCGGAGTGTAGACAAACTCGTAACCTGCCTCCTCGTGGCGGCGCCGCGAGTAGTCCTCCATCACCCGGCGGATGATGCCGCCCTTGGGGTGGAAGACGGCGAGGCCGGAGCCGATCTGCTCGGGGATCGAGAAAAGGTCCAGCTCGGAGCCCAGCTTCCGGTGGTCGCGCTTCTCGGCCTCGGCAAGGAACTCGAGGTGCGCCTTCAGCTCGTCCCTGGACGGCCAGGCAGTGCCGTAGATGCGCTGAAGCTGCTTGTTCTTCTCGCTGCCGCGCCAATACGCCGAAGCGTTGCGCATCAGCTTGAACGCCGGGATGTTCCGGGTGGTCGGCAGGTGCGGACCCCGGCAGAGGTCCTTCCAGCACAGGTCGCCGGACTTGGCGTCGATGTTGTCGTAGATGGTCAGCTCGCCGGCACCCACCTCGACGTCCGCGCCGTCGTCCGAGGAGGCTGAGCCCTTCAGCCCGATGAGCTCCAGCTTGTACGGCTCCGAGGCCAGTTCCTCACGCGCGGCCTCGTCGGTCACCACACGCCGCGAGAAGCGCTGACCGCGCTTCTGGATCTCCTGCATCTTCTTCTCGACGGCCTTGAGGTCCTCGGGCGTGAACGGCTTCTCCACGTCGAAGTCGTAGTAGAAGCCGTCCTTGACCGGCGGGCCGATGCCCAGCTTGGCCTCGGGGAAGAGCTCCTGCACGGCCTGCGCCATGACGTGCGCGGTGGAGTGCCGCAGGATGTTCAGACCGTCCTCGGAGGAGATCTCGACGCTTTCGACGGTCTCGCCGTCCTTCACCTCGTACGCGAGGTCCTTCAGCTCGCCTGCCACACGCGCGGCGACGATGGTGCGCTCTCCGGCGAAGAGTTCGGCGGCCGTAGTGCCCGTCGTCACCACGCGCTCTTCCCGCTCGGAATCGCGTTGGATGATCACACGGACGTCTGACACCGGTCTCTCCTGACTGAAGGGTGAGTGCGGGCGCAACCGCGCGCGCAGACAGGAATCGTACCGAGGCCGGGGCACCCACCGCGAAACCGTCCCGTCTCAGTCCCCGCCACACGCCTCTTCAAAGAAAGCCGTGATCTCCGCGGTCTCCTGCAACGACTTCATCAGCCGGTCCCGCTCCGCGTCGTCCACCTGCACGGGCGCGACCCCGGACGCCCCGGTCAGCCGCCGGAAGCCGCCCCGGCTCTCCAGCCGCCCGTGCACCCGCACCGGCAGCCCCACCAGATGGGCGTGGCCCGCGATCCGGTACGCCTCCTCGTCGAGCGTCATCCGTACGTGCGGGACCTCCGCGCCCGCGATGACCCGCAGCCGTACCGACCCGTCACCGCTCGGTGCCGACCTGCGCATCCGTACCACCGTGCCCGTGATCCGCACCGCCACGGACGGCTCCTCGCGCAGATAGCGGGCGCCGGCCTCGCGCAGCACGGGCAGGTCGCCGGGGGAGAACTCGACGGGTTCGGCGGGAGTCGCGCAGCCCTCGGGGACTCCGGCGGCGGGCGCCCACTCGACGGCGATCCGGGCGCCCTCGGTGCCCTTCACGAGGGCCACGAGAGCCTCCGTGAGCTCATGGCTGACGCCCGCCTCGATGGCACCGTCGAAGGCGTCCATGCCGCCGGTGGCGCGCTGGTAGTCGATGGCCTCGCGAGCCGCGTACACCGCCTGGTGGAGCCGGACTGCGAGCGGCCGGCCGGTGGCGACGGGCACGAAGGCGGTGAGCTGACGGCCGCCCGGTGCGGCCCCGACGAGCACGTTCTCCAGGGACGCGGCGGCGGGCCTGCGGTGCCGGGCGCCGTAATAGCCCGCACGCGCGCGTGCCGCGAGGGCGCCCGCGAGGAGCATGTGGCGAGCGGCCTTGCGCAGCTGCTCTTCCACGGTCCACGCCGCGGCACCCACGGGCCCGGTGGGCACGTCGCGCCACCAGCGGATCTCGTCGCTGGGCACAGCGAGGCCGATCAGCACGTCGCGCGCGGAGGGCGAGCCACTGCGCGCGAGGGCGACGAGGGCCTCGCCGAGGAGGTCCTCGCTGTCGGGGAAGGCCCGGCTCTCCGGCACGAGCAGGCTGGTGCCGGCGCCGCCGGGCCCGGGTGGGGTCCAGCGGCCGTACCGTCCGGCGACTCCGCCGCGGCGCTGCCAGCCGTGCCGGTGCAGCAGCGCGCTGAGGACGGCGGGGTCGACCTGGTCGGGCCTGGGCGGCTGGTCCCACTGGGCCGGTGCCTCCACCGGGTGGGGCCTCACCGGTCGTACGGGCTCGTCGGTCGGGCGGTGCGTCACGGTCTGCCTCCGGTTCCGACCCGCGTCATGATCTCGCAGAGTGCCCGGTCGTCGAAGATGCGCGAGGTCGGTATCCGCACGGTGGTCCTGCGCCGGCCGGTTATTCGATGGCCTGCGAGGTTGATCCAGTAGCAGCAGTGCCGCAGGTCGAGCCGGTCGTGGCTGGCGCGCAGCCAGTCGTCCTGGGACCTGGGCACGAGCATCACGACCAGGATCTTGTGCACCGAGACCGGACTGCGGGCGAGCTTCTCCAGGTGGGCGTTGTCGAGCGTGAAGGAGAAGGCCGGGCCCGGGGGGTTCGGCGGGATCTGGTACGTGCACTTGAGCTGCACCTTGATGGTGACCTCGTCGTCGACCGTGTGCCCGGGGGCGCTGTGGCTGACGTGCCAGTCGATGCCGTTGTCCGGAAAGGGCTGGGACAGGGAACAGCCCGCGGCTGCCGCGACCGCGTGCAGATAGCCGACCTGCAGTGTCTCCATGCAGGCGGTGGTGGCGAGTGTGCCGCGATGCGGTGGTGTCCGCTGAGGCAGCAGCCCGCCCTGTTCGGGCTGCGCGATGGCCATCTCCAACAGCCTTCCGAAACCGGTGAATCCCCGCGACGGGCCGCTGAACTGCAAAGACCCGTATCTCTGTTGTCTCCTCCCGGCGTACGGCGCAAACAGTGCGGGTATCACCGAATCGGGCAGAGGGCGGCGCGGACGGCGCGTCAACTGCCGAGGGTGAATGAGGAGTTGCGTGCGTATGACGTGCTGGTACGAGGGGCCACTTGCCGCGTTCGACACCGAGACGACGGGTGTGGACGTGGAGACCGACCGGATCGTGTCGGCCGCCGTCGTCGTCCAGGACGCTCCCGGAGGCCAGCCGCGGGTGAGCCGCTGGCTGGTCAATCCGGGCGTTCCGGTGCCCGAAGGGGCAACGGCGGTACACGGTCTGACGGAGGATCACCTACAGCGCAACGGCCGTTGGCCGTCGCCGGTGATGGACGAGATAGTGAGGGAGCTGGCCGAGCAGAGCGCGGCGGGACGCCCGCTTGTGGTGATGAACGCGCCGTTCGATCTGACGCTGCTCGACCGGGAGTTGCGCCGGCATCGGGCGTCGTCGCTGGACCACTGGTTCGAGACCGTGCCCCTGCGCGTGCTCGATCCACGGGTCCTCGACAAACACCTGGACCGCTACCGCAAGGGCCGCCGCACGCTGACCGACCTGTGCGCGCACTACGGCGTGGAGCTGACGGGCGCCCATGACGCGGCGGCCGACGCGCTGGCCGCGATGAATGTCGTACGGGCGGTGGGGCGGCGTTTCGCGGCCCGCCTGGAGCGGCTGTCGTCGGCCGAACTGCACACGCTGCAGGCGGTGTGGCACGCGGCGCAGGCCCGCGGCCTGGAGGCGTGGTTCGCGCGCAGCGGCACGGAGGAGGCGGTCGACCCGGCGTGGCCGCTGCGTCCGGAGCTCCCGGCGGCGGCGTAAGCCCAGGAGCAGCGCCCTGGCCCTGACATGCGAAAAACCGGTCCGTCTTGGACGGACCGGCTGTCTCCGGGTGGGCGATACTGGGTTCGAACCAGTGACCTCTTCGGTGTGAACGAAGCGCTCTCCCACTGAGCTAATCGCCCGGGAACGCACTGAACCATACAGGTCGAGCGGGGTTCTCATCAAACCTGTTGGTGGTTCCCGCCCAGGTACGCGGCCAGCCCGCGCCGTCCCGCGCGCATCATCAGCGCGTGGTTGGCGCGGAACGCCGGCCTCCCCGGCACGGCGAGGCGCCGCAGCAGGGGCTTGGTCACGTGGACCTCCTGGTCGTAGCGGGCGCGCGTGCCGGGATCGTCGGAGGTGAGCGTCCAGCGTGCCCAGCCGTCCACGTCGCCCGTCATCGCTATCTCCAGGACCCCGGCCGCCCGGTCGCGGCGCACCTCCCGCGCGGTGAACACCAGGTCGTACGGGAGCAGCGAGCGGATACGGATGGTCCCGCTGCGGTCGTCGATCCGCGTCACCTCGCGCACCTGCGGCCACCACCGGGGGTAGTTCTCGGCGTCGGCCAGCACGTCGTACACGTCGTCGGCCGGGGCACCGAGTACCCACAGACTGCGGAAGCGGTAGTACGTCCAGTCCATGGCCCGAGTCTGCCCACTCCCCCAGTGGTTGCCTCCCGCACTCGCCGGTCGTTGCGCGCAGCGAGTGCGGGAGGAGCTGGGAAGGTTGCGTCAGGCGACCGTCATGACGGGATCTTGTCGCCGACCAGCGCCAGGTTCTGGATCGCCGCAAGGCCGTACAGCGCCGTCGCGTTGGTGGACACCCACGCCGCCTCGCTGCCGGGCACCAGGGCGGTCGGGCCCTCGATCTTCTTCGTGGACCAGTCCGTGGACTCCTTGTAGTCCCAGGGATCGGCGCTGCTGTAGAACTGCCGCCACGCACGCGCGGCCAGCTTGTCGTCCTTCAACTGCACGGCGGCGTAAGCGTCTTGGCGTGAGTGGCCCTGGAAGAGCAGCAGGTTGCCGAAGTTGGAGCCGTAGCGGGCGGCCTGTTCCGCCTTGGTGGCGTTGAAGTAGCGGCAGTAGTCGAGCCATGCCTCCTTGAACTTCGGCATGTCGATCTGGTCGATGAGCTCGGCGTTCAGCTCGACCAGGCCGAACATCGCCGACAGGTGCGAGACGCTGACCTTGGCCTCCTTGTCCACGGCGAACTTGCCGGTGTCCAGGTCGTACAGCGCGTTGCCCTGGACGAAGCCGTTGGGCTGGGCCGCGATGGTCTCCATCGTGGACAGAACCCTGGCCTTGGCCTTTTCCCACTTGGGGCCGCGCCGTTCCCACTCGGTGAGCCAGGCCGACACCAGCCCCGACCAGTCCGTGCCGAAACCGATCGACAGCGCGTTCCGGTCGGGCGTGTACGGCTCGGTGCGGATCTTGCGGATGGGGTCGAGGACGAGGAATGTCTCGTCGGAGTCGACGTTGGCGTGCATGAGGTCGCCGACGCGTTCGTCCGCGGTGAGGAAGTAGTAGTAGCGGCGGTAGGTGGTGTTGGCGATGCGCTGCTGCTTGGCGCTGTCCGCGTAGTGCTGGACGCCGTGGCGGGTGCCGAGGCCCGCCCATTTGCCGAGGTGGTAGACGTCGACCTCGCCGGTGTGGCGGGTCATGGCCTCGGCGAAGCGGAAGATGTCGGCGCGGCCGGAGCGCATGTACGCGAACCAGAGCCAGAGGTCGGGCGAGAGCTCGGAGTTGTCCCAGGCGTAGCCGCCGACGTCGTAGCACCACTGGTGGCGGCTGGGGTCGTAGCTGTGCATGATGTCGCCGTAGTCCCAGAAGCCGTACCAACGGCGCATCTCCACCTGGTCCTTGTAATAGGTGAAGAGGAAGTCGAGGTGGTCCTCGATCTTCGCCTTGGCGGCCGTGGAGCGGTCCGGCTCGGCGAACAGCTTGCCGAAGACGCCTGCCTTGATGAGCTGTTTGGGCGGGGCGGCGAGCTGCGGCGGAGTGCGTACGGCCTCGACCTGCTGGGCCATCGCCTCGGCGCTCGGTGTGGACTCGTGGGCCCAGAAAAGGAGTTCGCTGGTGCGGGCGATGCCGTAGGGCGTGCCGAAGCCGGGCTCGTAGTCCTCGTAGGTGATGTTGAGGCCTTCGAGCTGTTCAGGGTACGTGTCCTGGCCCATGCCGTCGTGGTAGAAGCGCAGGTCCATGGGCTGCGCCTCGGGCGACCAGAGCCAGAGCGTGACCTCGGCCTCGTCGGTCTGAGCGTCGCGGATGTCGAGCTGGGCGGGGAACTTCTCCCAGAAATCCCTGAGGCCGAAGGCGAATCCACCGCTCGCGCCGCCGACGTACCCGAAGCCGCTCGCCCGGCGGCCGCCGCCTGCGGGGATCCAGCCGTGGCCCTTCTTGGTGCGCTTGCGGACGCCGAAGCCGTCGGCCGAGAGCTGCGAGAGGGTGTAGTCGCCCCACTCGGGGATGTATTGCAGCCGGGTGGTCACCCGCTGGTCCCAGGTGGACGGGTCGGGCAGCTTCTTGCCCTCGAACTGGGCCGTCCGCACGGCCGCCCCCGGGTCGCGCCGCAGCCCTGTGATGCCCTTGACCGCCTCGCGCAGCAGACCGGTGCCCTCGCCGCCGATGCGGATGTGCCGGTCGTACGCGGCGTCCCGCATAGGCACCTTGAAGCGCACACCGATGCCGCGGATGAAGTCGCCGCTCGCCTTGCCGGGCTCCTGCTTCCCGTCGAACGTGATCGTGTGCACCATGCGGAACGACTCGGCGCCCGCGTAGAAGTAGAGGCGGACCGAGAACGGCAGCCAACTCCGGCCGCCCTTACGGTGCTTGCCGTCGATGCGGACCACGGCACGTACCGGCCCGTCCTGCTCGACCTCCACCTCGCCGATGACGCTCTCGAACCGCTCATACTTCTCCGCGCCCTGGTCGCCGTCCTCGATCTCGGGCTGGCGCAGCAGTACGAGCCGGCCGTCCTTGGCGATCTCGGTGGAGCCGCGGGTGACAGATTTGACGAGCGTGGAGCCGCTTTTGCCGATCTTCGCGGTGATGACGCCGGTCGATATGTCGATGGTGCCGCCGCTCTTGTCGACGGTGACCTTCTTCTCGGGCGCCGCGGGCGCACCGGTGGCGAGCGTCAGCTTCCCGGCACCGACTCCGGCCCCGACCGCGTGCGCGGTCCACTTCAGCGAGCCGTCCGGCCAGTAGCCGATGGGCCAGGACTGGACCGGCACCTCCTTGCCGTCGGTGTCCTTCAGAGCGAATGTCTGGTCCTTCGCGTACGCGCCCTTCGGCCAGGGCACGCCCACGGTGGAGCCGGGGGCCGCGCCGAGGCCGCCCTCCTCGAGCCAGTCCAGGGTCACCGGGTCGGCGTCGCCCGGCTCGGCTCTGGGTGCGGCCTGCACGTCTTGTGTACCCAAGGCCCAGCTGAACTGGGCGGCGGCGCCGGCGACTGCTGCGGCCTTGAGGAGGGACCTGCGGGGGATGGGGGACATGGCCTTTCCTTTCCGTGCGGGGAAGTCAGGGGCATGACAGAGAGAGGTACGACGCCGGGGCGCCGACCTTGTTGGAGTTGCGGCCGCTCAGTGGCGTCGGCCGCGCGCCTCCACGGCGAGAGCCGCCGCCGCGACGGCCCCCAGGACGGGGACCGCCAGCGGTGCGACGAACCAGGCGGAGCAGGCCACCACGACCAGTCCGCCGACGAGCAGGAAGGACCCGGCAGGGTCGAGGACAGTACGGCGTCCGGCGGCCCCGAGCAGCACCCGCCACGACGCCCCGGGCTCCCAGACCGCCGCCGCACGCATTCCGGCGACGGCCAGTCCGATCAGGGCGAACATCCCGACGGCGCCGACGAGCGGCCCGCCGGGGATCCCGGCCCGTACGGCCTGCACATCCACCCAGACCGCGACGGCCGCGCCCCAGCCGGCGACGCCGACGACCCACCCGCGGCGCACGGCCGCCCGGAAGTCGGCGACGAACTCCCGCCAGCCGCCGCCCTGATGCTCCGTACGCCGCCGCAGATGCCGCGCCCCGGCGGCGAACGCGGCGGGGTAGGTGACCAGGGGCAGCGAGGCCAGCGCGATCCACACTCCGGTGAGCAGACACTCGGCGAAGAGGCCGAACCGCTCGGCGAAGACGGACTCCCGCGGCGTACCGCGCGTCTTGGCAGATGCCTGGCTCATCCTGCGCACCTCAGCCCTTCAGACCCGACGTCGCCATACCGTCGATCAAGTAGCGCTGGAAGGCCATGAAGAAGGCGAGCACCGGCAGCAGGGCGACCAGCGACATGGCGATCATGCCGCCGTAGTTCGCCAGGCCTTCCTGGTCGACGAACATCTTCAGGCCGAGCGAGACCGTGTACTTGTCGGGCTCGTTGAGGTAGATCAGCGGGCCCATGAAGTCGTTCCAGGAGTTGATGAAAGTGAAGATCGCGCTGGTGATCAGCGCCGGGCGGCACAGCGGGAGCACGATCGACCAGTAGATGCGCAGGTGGCCGCAGCCGTCGAGGCGGGCCGCCTCGTCGAGTTCCTTGGGCAGGTTGCGCATGAACTGCACCATCAGGAAGACGAAGAACGCCTCGATGGCGAGGTACTTGCCGAGCAGGAGCGGCGTGTACGTGTTGATCATGTTCATGTTGCGGAACAGCACGTACTGCGGGATGAGCAGTACGTGGTACGGCAGCAGGAGCGTGCCGATCATCAGCGTGAACATCAGGTTGCGGCCCGCGAACTTGATCTTCGCGAAGGCGTACGCGGTCAGCGAGCACGAGATCACGATCCCGATCACCGAACCGACCGCGAGGAAAAGCGAGTTGAGGAAGAACGTGGAGATCGAGATGTCCGCGATGCCCTCGGTGAGGCCCGTGTAGTTGGAGATGATCGGGGAGCCGGGGAAGAGGTCCAGGCTGCCGACGATGTCTTCGCTCTTCTTGAAGGAGCCGCCGATGACCCAGACCACCGGGTAGAGGATGACGGCGAGGATCGCGAGGGACCCGATGTGCCAGGCGAGCGAACCGGGCAGCCTGCGCCGGAAGTTGCCCGCCTTCGTCGACTGCCCCTGAGTCGGCGTGATCTCTGTGACCTGCGCGCTCATGAGGCGCCCTCCTCGTAGTGCACCCAGCGCTTCTGGGACCAGAACAGCACCGCCGTCACCAGGGCGACCGCGACCAGCAGCATCCAGGCCATGGCGGAGGCCAGGCCCATCCGGCTGTTCTCGAAGCCCTGGACGTAGAGGTAGCAGGTATAGACCATTGAACCGTCCGCGGGACCACAGGCGTTGCCTCCGGCTCCGCCGCCGACGATGTACGCCGAGCTGAAGATCTGGAAGGAGTGGATGGTCTCCAGAAGGACGTTGAAGAAGAGGACCGGGGAAATCATCGGCAGCGTGATGTTCCAGAACCGCCGCAGCTTGCCCGCTCCGTCGACCTCGGCCGCCTCGTACAACTCACGCGGCACCTGCTTGAGGCCGGCGAGGAAGATGACCATGGGGGCACCGAACTGCCAGACGGTGAGCGCCACCAGGCTGTAGATGATCATGTCCGGGTCGCCGGTCCAGCCGCCGACGTTCACGCCGAAGATCTTCTGCGTACGGTCGACGATCGCGTCGTCCGAGAAGATCGCCTTCCAGACGATGGCGATGGAGACGCTCGCCCCGATCAGCGACGGCGCGTAGAACGCGGCCCGGTAGAAGGCCTGTCCGCGCCGCTTCTGGGCCAGGAGCAGGGCCACACCGAGGGCGGCGAGCAGCTTGAGCGGCGTACCGACGATGACGTACCAGATCGTCACCTGCACCGAGTGACGCCAGCGCGGGTCGCCGAACATCTCGGAGAAGTTGTCGAGGCCGATCCACTTCGGCGAGTCGAACAGGTTGTAGTCGGTGAACGCGAAATAGAGCGAGGCGACCATCGGGCCCGCTGTGAGCAGCAGGAATCCGGCGATCCAGGGGGACATGAAGAGATAGCCGGCCAGGTTCTCCCGGCGGCCCCGCCGCTTGAGTTCGGCGGGGCGCGGGGATTTCACCGGACCGTGCCGCGGCTCGGAGTCCTTGGACAGGTCCTCCATCGCAGGGGCGTGTGTCACGGTGGTTCCCATCAGCTGCTGAGAGCCGTCTTCGACTCGGTGAAGAACTGCTTGACGGCGTCGTCCACCGACCGCTTGCCCAGGCCGAGTTCCTCACCGAGGCGCAGGAACGCTGCCTCGCAGACGTCCGCGCCGTTCGGGTGCGGGGTGATGGGCTCCAGGACGCCCGCCGCGACGAGGGACTCCTCGTAGGCGGCTATCTCCTTGTTGACCGGGTCGGTCGGCTTGTAGGCGTCGTACTGTGCCTGCGTGGCGGGCACACCACGGTCGTAGCCCATGATCTTGGCAACCTCGGGGTCGTGCACCATGAAGTCGATGAACTGGGCGACTTCCTTGGGATGCTGGGTGCGCTTGGAAGCGCTGAGCATGAGGGAGCCGAGGTACTGGCCGGTCTTCTTGCCGTCCGTGGTCGGGATCGGGGCGAGGCCGTACTCGCTCTTGCCCTCGGAGGAGTAACGGACCGTGAAGTTGTCCCAGGTGAACTCGCCGCCCGAGAGTTCCGCGGCGACCGCGGACTTGGGCTTGATCTGGGCGACCTTCTTCTGGTCGGCGTAGATGCCCGACTCGACACCCTTCTCGGCCTTCGTCCACCAGTCCTTGAGGTCCGCCTCGGTGAAGCCCAGGCCGTCCTCGGTGAAGAACGCCTTGCCGTTCTGGCGCAGGTAGAGGTCGTAGAGGTACATGACGTTGTACGGGCCGGTGTCACCGGCACGCCCCGCCTTGTCGCGGATCTTCTTCATCGCCGCGTCGAAGTCGTCCCAGGTCCAGCCCTGCTCGGGCTTCACGCCGGCCTTGGTGTAGACGGGCTTGTCGATGACCAGGGCCATCGAGTTGGAGCCGACCGGCACTCCGAGGAGCTTGCCGTCGATCTCGCCGAACTTTTCCAGGCCGGCACGGAAGCCGTCCATGGAGAGGTTGCCCGCCTTGACCTGCTCGCTGAGATCGAGCAGCACATTCTTCGCGTCGTATTTGCGCAGGAATCCGATGGCGTTCTGGAAGACATCGGGCGGATTGCCGCCAGAGGCCTGCGTATTGAACTTCTTCCAGAAGTCCGTGTAAACCTGGAAGTCCGTTTTCACCTTGATCTTCGGGTACTTCTTTTCGAAGAGCTTGACGGTCTCGTTGATCCGCTTGGCCCGGTCTTCAGCACCCCACCATGCGTAACGGATCGTCACCGTCCCGTCCCCCGCGCCGCTACCGCCCCCACAGGCGGTCGCCGTCGCCCCCAGCCCCAGCGCGGCCACTGAGGCTCCCCCCGCCTTGAGGATCGTTCGCCTCTCAACTTTTCTGTTCTGCTGCATGGTTGAGCCTCCCCGCGACGTTGCGTCCGCCCCATGAATCGTTTCAAGTAAGCGCTTGCTGGCACAAGTTACGGAGGCCCTCCGGGCGCGTCAATGACTCAGACAGGAATTGATGTGGACGGGGTCGCTCGCGCGACGGCATGAACGGGGGTGGTGGGGCTGGACCGTTGGACGACTGTGCAGGTGGGGTGGGTGGAGTCGACCGGTCGAACGGTGGGTGGCTTCCAAAAGTTGGGGAGGGTGGGGAGGAAAGTCAGAGGCGGGGTGAGGAGTTGACGGATGATCGGGAAGCGAGGCGGGGATCGAGAATGGGCGCGGGGAGGTGGTCACGGTCCCGCGAACACGAAGAGGTGTAGCAAGTCGGCTCCATGACTCGCGGGCGATGGGGCCAGGTCCGGGCCGAAGGCCGACGGCGGGGCCGGGGCGGGCGCAGCGGGCAGGGCAGCGCCCGGGCAGGGGGCCGTACGAGACGGTCGCGGGCCGCGGCGTCGACCTGGGCAGTGCGACAGGTCCCCGGTGGCAACGCCGGGCGGCGCGAGCCGAGACGTGGGCCCCACGCGACGGGACGCACGGCGCACGTCCAGGTGCGGCTCGGGTACGTCCAGGACGGGAGCCGTAGTCCCTGGTCAGGCGCCCACGAGCAGCCCCGAACCGCAAGCCTTCACAACTTTCCGCCGCCTCGGCCGACATCAGAGACGTACGACCTGGCCTGTGGCTGCTGGAAGCCCCGGCCTATCCGAGATCCCCAGGAGTGCGTACGCAGGTAGCGGAGCCCTCCGCCGCTTCCGCCCGGTGCGGCCTCACGCCGGTGGACCTTCTGGGGCACCAGGCGGACTGAAGCGCTCACCTCAACGGACCCCATGAGGGTGCGGGTGGCGAAGCCTTCGCCTCGCGCGGCGAAGCCGCGTAAAAACGACGAGGACGACCCGGTCCGCGTCTTCCGCGGACATGAGTCGCCCTCGCATTCGTGGGCGATACTGGGATCGAACCAGTGACCTCTTCGGTGTGAACGAAGCGCTCTCCCGCTGAGCTAATCGCCCGGACGTAGGAAAACATTACCCCATGTCAGGGGGTGCTTCCGACCGCCCGCCGAGCACGCGAAGCCCCGCTACTCTTTGATCTTCCACGGCATCACGAAGCCGAACCGATAGAGGTAGATCCCGGCCAGCACCCCGACGATCACCAGACCGATCGTCGTCAGGATGATGTTGCGTCTGCGCACCTTGGGATCGAGCGCCCGCTGCGTCGCTTCGGTGACCTTGCGCTTCGTCCAGCGGAGCACCAGCTGCGCCCAGACGAACTCGGTGGCCCAGATCGCCATGCCGCCGAAGATCACCAGCCAGCCCGGCCCGGGCAGCGGCAGCATGATCACGCCGGCCACCACGACCGCGAGGCCCACCACGAACACGCCCACCTGCCAGCTCAGGTGCAGCACGCGTCGCGCCTTGATGAATTCCGGCGCACGCGACCCGAGCGGCGACTCGCCCTTCGTCTCATCGGCCGCCACGACGGCCTCCCCCGTTTCGTCACTCCCCGTATTCATATGGCCGAACCCTACCGGACACAAACCAGTCGCTGAAATGGTCGTAGTCGACGAACGCGCACTCGGCCGGATGAGCTACCTAAAGACACGCAAAACACTCAGAGGGGTTTACAACGGCACCGTAGGTGGCATGTCGATTTCGCCGACGTGCGAATCCCCGAGCGCACACTGAGCGAAAGGCCCTGGCGCTTATGAACACCACGGTCAGCTGCGAGCTGCACCTGCGCCTCGTTGTGTCGAGCGAGTCCTCACTGCCCGTTCCCGCAGGACTGCGGTATGACACGGCCGATCCCTACGCCGTGCACGCCACCTTCCACACCGGAGCCGAGGAAACCGTCGAGTGGGTGTTCGCCCGCGATCTCCTCGCCGAAGGACTGCATCGGCCCACCGGCACGGGCGACGTCCGTGTCTGGCCGTCCCGCAGTCACGGTCAGGGCGTCGTGTGCATCGCCCTGAGCTCCCCGGAGGGGGAAGCTCTGCTCGAGGCCCCGGCGCGGGCCCTGGAGTCGTTCCTGAAGCGAACGGACGCCGCCGTCCCCCCGGGCACGGAGCACCGCCATTTCGATCTCGACACGGAGCTCTCGCACATCCTGGCCGAAAGCTAGGACGAGGCCCCGCACAAGCCGCCCGGCGCCGTCCACTCGGGGAGACGGCACGAGCTCGGACAGCCCATACGGTATACACCGGCGCCGCCGTCGCGGATTCCGCGGAGGCGGCGTCGACGTGCGCACTTCCAGGCATGGACGAACGCACGCATACCGCCGAGCACGGACAAACGCGTTCGCACCCCGAGTGCGACCCAACGCCTGCGCGCCCCGGGCACGGCCAAACGTACGCTCGACACCAGGACACGTACCGGCTCTGCCCATCCGGCCGCTCGGCGTGGATGGCGCCGAATCCCCTGTGTCACGGAGCCGCTAGCATCGGCCAGCATCGGCGGGCGCCCGCCCGACCCCAGGCCAGGGAGCGAAACGTGCTGATCACCCACGACACCCGGTGCGCCCTCGACATCGTGGTCGATCTGGTGAACACCGCACCGGAGGACGACACGGCGGACGGGCTCGCGAGTGTCTCGGATCTGGACGAGTTCGTACGCAAGCACGACATCAGCGATGTCGGGTCACTGTCCGAGCTCGATCTCTCGGCGGTACGCAAGATCCGCAGCCGGTTCTGCGGGATCTTCGCGGCACCCGATGCCCGGGCCGCCGCCGTGCTGATCAACGAGTTGGTCGCCGCGGCCGGCACCACGCCGCGGCTCACCGACCACGACGGCTACGACTGGCATGTGCACTACTTCGCACCCGGTGCGTCCGTCGCGGATCATCTCGCCGCCGACTGCGGGATGGCGCTGGCGTTCTTCGTGGTGGCCGGTGAACAGGACAGGCTGCGACGCTGCGAGGCGCCCGACTGCCGGCATGCCTTCGTGGACCTCTCCCGCAACCGCTCCCGCCGCTACTGCGACAGCCGGACCTGCGGAAACCGTCTGCATGTGGCCGCCTACCGGGCGCGACGCAAGGAGGCGGCGGGCTGACGGAGTCCTCGGCGGGTGGCGCCAGGGACTCCGCATACGGCTCAGAGCAGCAGCAGATCGTGCAGCGAAGCCATGAGCAGCAGACAGCCGATCACCGCAAGGAAGATCATCAGCGGTGGCTGGGAAAGTGCGAAGAGACAACCTCGCCGCTCCCCTTCGGGCGCGGCGCTGTCGCTCTGTGTTGTGTCCAGCATCTCGCGGGCGATGATGACGCAGCCGAGAGCCTCGACGCGATCAACACGCCCGAAATATGGGGGAGTTAGCTGAAATCCGTGATGTGACGGTCCAGTATCTGGGACAGATCGCTCAGACGCGGATTCCGGCGTGCATCCCGGACTCCATCCCTCCGCACACCGCCCGGCTCACTGTGTCGTTTCAGAGCGGCATATGCCCTGCTCCCGGCGTCATACGCGCGTCATATGCCGTGCTTCTTCAGGATGGCTTCGATGTCGCTGAAGTCGTCCCCCGGCTCGGCCGCGCGGGGCTTGGCCTTGGTCTTGGACTCGGGACGGGTCGCCGGACTCTTCGCCGGGCCCAGCGAGGGCGCCGAGGCCGTGGGGGCCACCGCCTCGCGCTGCGCGGCCCGGGCCGCCCTGCGTTCCTTGCGGGTCCCGCCGCCGCGCCGCTCGACGGCCCGCGTGGTGGTGAACAGCAGCCACGAGGCGCCGAGCACGCCGAAGCCCGCCCAGGCCACCGGGCTGAAGGCGGTGTCGGCCGCCCATTCCACGGCCCCGGTCATCACCAGGCCGAGGGGCACCAACGAGTACGCGACCAGGCGAGCCGCCGCGAGGAAACGCTTGCGATACGCGGTGACCGCGGCGATACCCAGGCCTGCCGCGGAGACGGCGGAACAGACGGTCTCGGCAATCATCCGGTCCTCCAGGGCAGGACTCGCTCGGGCAAGGTCGCTTCGTCCCTTCCATCCTGCACCGCACCGTGCCCGCTATGCCATGGTCCGGGCAGACCTCAGGGACATCTCCGGGTCGGGTCCTCCTCAGGGCCCGGTCCCTCCGTACCCCCGTAGGTACCCGTTCCGTACCCTCGAAGGTCCCCGTTCGGGCCTCCTCTGCCACGGTTTGGGCCTCCTCGGCCACGGCTGGGAGACTGGTGCGCATGAGCGACTCCTCCCCCGCGCACCCCGCCGTCCCCGTCCTGGACGTCTGGTGCGAACTCCAGTGCCCCGACTGCCGTAGCGCCCTCGACGACCTACGCGCGCTGCGCGCCCGCTACGGCGACCGGCTGGAGCTGCGGTTGCGGCACTTCCCGCTGGAGAAGCACAAGCACGCGTTCGCGGCCGCGCAGGCTGCCGAGGAGGCCGCGGAACAGGGCCAGGCCTGGCCGTACGTCGAGGCGGTGCTGGGCCGCATCGAGGAGCTGAACCGTAAGGGAGAACCCTTCCTGGTCGAGGTGGCCCGTGAACTCGGTCTGGACGCCGAAGAGTTCGACACCGCCCTGATCGACGGCCGGCACATCCTGATCGTCGACGCCGACCAGGCCGAGGGCAAGGCCATCGGCGTGACCGGCACGCCGACGTACGTCATCGACGGCGAGCGCCTCGACGGCAACAAGAGCCAGGAAGGTCTGCGCGAGCGCATCGAGGAGATCGTCGACCGGCTGCTGGCGGAGGACACGTCGGCCTCGTAAGACCTGTCCGGCACCCCTCAGGCACCGCGTGACCGCGCAGGTCTCAGAGCAGGTCCTTGTAGAGGTGGTGTGCGGTCGTCCGGTAACCCAGCGACTCATAGAGCCGTTCGGCCGGGGTGTTCCCGGCGAAGACGTTCAGGCGGATGCCGGTGCGTCCTGCGGCGATCGTCTGCGCCTCCGCCAGGAGCATCAGCGAACGGCCGTGTCCCCGGCCCCGGTACCGCTCGTCGGCCTCGACGTCGTAGACGAACCCCCAGCCGTCGCGCGACCCCAGCCACAACATGCCGACCGGGGTCCCCTCGTGTTCCAGGACGCTGAACTCCATGCCCTCGCTGTCGAGCCCGTCCGGCAGTGAAGTGGCGTGGTCCCGCTCGGACTTGGCGCGGGCCTCGGATTCGGGCACGCCTCGGGCAATCCAGTCCTGGACGTAGTCCTCCTTGGCCCGCTCCATCCAGGCCTCGAACTCGGCCTCCGTCATGGGGCGCCCCCGACTGCCGGCGGGCAGTTCTGGCGCGGTGCCGTCGAGCCGCTTCTCCATGTTGCGGTTGCGCAGCACGTAACCGAGGGCCGTGGCCAGCCGCAGGGCGGCCTCCGCCTCGGCGGGCACCGACGCCTCGATCCGCGTACAGCCCCAGCCGCGCGCCACCTCCTCCGCGGCGAGCGCGGCCACGGTGCCCCGTCCGCGTCCACGGTCCGGCTCCTCGATCCCCAGCTCACGGATCTGGGCGACGGACGGCCCGAAGATGTGGTGGGTCACAAGGTGTATCGCGCCCACGGGACGGCTGTTCACGCACACTCTGTAGTGGCGTGACAGCGCCCCGTTGGCGTCGCGCTGAAGCGGCTCGGTCGGCCGCAGAGTGGTGGTCATCAGGGGTGTTGTACCCGTCCTGTGGGCCCACGTCATCCAGTTAACGGGCGCCGGTCCCCGTCACGGATCGAGGTCGTCGCCCGCCCGCTCGTCGAAGATCCGCATCGCCTTGGCGGTCACCGGGCCCGGCGCGCCCGGGAGTTCCCGGTCGTCGACCCGGTGGACGGCCTGGATGTCGCGCAGTGTGGAGGTCAGGAAGATCTCGTCGGCGCGTTCCAGGGCGTCCAGCGGCAGGTCCGTCTCGTGGGTGCCCGTCCACTCGACGGCGAGCGCCCGCGTGATACCCGCGAGGCAGCCGGAGGCGACGGGCGGGGTGTGGATCTCGCCGTCCAGGACGACGAAGACGTTCGAGCCCGTACCCTCGCACAGCTGCCCGACCGTGTTGGCGAACAGCGCCTCGGACGCACCCTGTTGGTGCGCGCGGGCGAGGGCGACGACGTTCTCGGCGTACGACGTGGTCTTGAGGCCCGTGAGTGCGCCGCGCTCGTTGCGCGTCCACGGCACGGTGATCACGGCGGTGGAGTCGGCGCGCCGGCTGGTCTCGCCCAGGGCGACGACGAGGGTCGGCCCGTGCTCGCCGCGGTCGGAACCGAGCGGGGAGATGCCCCCGGTGTACGTGATCCGCAGGCGGCCCAGCGGCATCGGGTTGGCGTCCAGGACGGCGGCACAGGCCCGGCGCACCTCGTCGAGGTCGGGCTCGGGCAGCCCGAGGCCGTGCGCCGAGCGGGCGAGCCGGTCGAGATGGCGGGTGAGCGCGAACAGCCGGCCGTCGACCGCCTTGACGGTCTCGAAGACGCCGTCGCCCACGGTCAGTCCGTGGTCGAGGACCGAGACACGGGCCGACTCGATGTCCCGCAGCCCACCGTCGAGCCAGAGCTTCACGTGAAGATCCCTCCGCTTGCGTCGTACGCCCCTGTGTACGCCCCTGACGCTACCGCCAGCAGTCGGGCGGCTTTCAGTTCCGTCTCGCGCCACTCGAGCTCGGGGTCGGACCCCCAGGTGATACCCGCGCCGGAGCCGAAGCGCAGCACTGCCGCGTCGTCGGCGGATCGGTCCAGCCAAAACGTACGGATACCGACGGCCAGTTCCCCGGTCCCCCGGTCGGCGTCCACCCAGCCGATGCCGCCGCAGTACGGGCCGCGGGGCGCCGTCTCCAGTGCCTCGATGATCCGCAGGGCGCTGGACTTGGGGGCACCGGTGACGGAGCCGGGCGGAAACGTCGCCTCCAGCAGCTCCGGCCAGCCCACGCCCTCGCGCAACTCGCCGCGCACCGTCGAGACGAGGTGGACGAGGCCCGGATGCTTCTCCACGACGCACAGGTCGGGCACGGTCACCGAGCCGGTGGCACAGACCCGCCCGATGTCGTTGCGGACCAGGTCCACGATCATGACGTTCTCGGCGTAGTCCTTCTCCAGGAGATCGGCCTCGGTGCGTCCGGTGCCCTTGATCGGGCCCGACTCGACGATCCGCCCCTCTCGGCGCAGAAAGAGTTCGGGGGACGCGGTGGCTGTTTCGACGCCGTGGTCGCGAAGGCGGATCGTTCCGGCATACGGCGCCGGGTTGCCGCGGGCGAGCAGCGCGGTGAGCGCGTCCACGTCGGCGTCCGGGACGATGGGCGCGGACAGCACCCGGCAGAGGTTCGCCTGATAGACCTCGCCGGCCGCTATGTGCTCGCGGATGCGGAGTACGCCCGCCGTGTACGCGGCGCGGTCGAGCGACGACGTCCAGTTGTCCATGACGGGCCCCCGCCACTCCCCCGGCACCGGCGCGGGCACCGGCTCATGGCGTACGTCCCGGAAGCGGGCGCACACCAGGCGCCCCTCGAAGTCTGCCGAGACGGCCCAGAAGCCACTTGAGTCCAGCGCCGCGGGGTCGCTCGTGACGTCGATGAGTCCGGTCGCGACGAGAGGGCCGAAGCGGGCGAGAGCTGGGAGGTCGTGCACAGGTGCGAGTCTATGGCGGGCGCCGAGCGGGTGCCCCGGCCGTGTCGTCCGGCGGGCACACCGCAGCACGCTGCACAAACGCGTTTTTGTACTGGCCCCGGAATCCGCTAGAGTTCAACACGTCACCAAACCGCGCGAGCGGAGCGGAACAGACAAGCGGACGTAGCTCAGTTGGTAGAGCGCAACCTTGCCAAGGTTGAGGTCGCCAGTTCGAACCTGGTCGTCCGCTCGCAGGAAGTGGGGATCTTCCCGAACCCCACGCCCCTGGTGGAGTGGCCGAGAGGCGAGGCAACGGCCTGCAAAGCCGTCTACACGGGTTCAAATCCCGTCTCCACCTCCAAGGACGATTAGCTCAGCGGGAGAGCGCTTCCCTGACACGGAAGAGGTCACTGGTTCAATCCCAGTATCGTCCACTGGTCCGGTTCACCGGGTCCCGCGCGATTAGCTCAGCGGGAGAGCGCTTCCCTGACACGGAAGAGGTCACTGGTTCAATCCCAGTATCGCGCACGCAGTACGCATCACCAGCAAGCCCCACCTGCGCGATTAGCTCAGCGGGAGAGCGCTTCCCTGACACGGAAGAGGTCACTGGTTCAATCCCAGTATCGCGCACCAGCCGAAGCCCCCGACCGTCTCGTACGGCCGGGGGCTTCGTCGTGCGTGCTCCTCGGACGTGGTCAGGAGGAGAAGAGCATGTGACCGAAGCTCTTCTGCCGCTTGTGGCCGTAGTGGCCGCCATGGCCACCGTGCGGGGCGCCCCATGCGGGAGCGGGCGCGGCGGGGTAGGCCTGCGGGGCCGCCGGAGCGGCCGGGGGCGGCGGCGCGGGCTGCTGCCACTGGGACTCCAGGCGGGTCAGCGACTCCAGCTCGCCGTAGTCGAGAAAGATCCCGCGGCAGCCGCTGCACTGCTCGATCTGGACGCCATTGCGGTTGTACGTGTGCATCGGCGCACGGCACTTCGGACACTGCATGGTCGGCTCAACTCCTCGCCGGTCGGTACTGCTTCGCCAGGACAGACACTGCCCGGCTTCGGTCGGTTGCACCCTACGTCGGGAAACCTGGCGCCAGCTCCGGCGGGTGTGCGGACATTCGGTCACAGGCGTCGATCACCGCCACCTCCACCTCGTCGAGCGCACGGCTGGCCGCCGTCGCCTTCGCGATCGCTTGGGCTCCCGTCTGGACGGTGAGGGCGCGGGCCGGGACGTCCAGGGCGGGCCAGGGGTCGGTGTCCGTGGGGACCGCGGGGCCCTCAGCCTTCTGGTACGCCGTCAAGAAGCGGGTCCACTCGTCGGGTGGGAGCAGGCCGCAGGCGAACCAGGCGGCGGGGCGGGCAAGATCCCACGCGGGGTCGCCCCGGCCGAGGTCGTCGATGTCGATCAGCAGCCAGGTACCGCCCGGGTCGTGGACGAGTTGGCCCAGGTGGAGGTCGCCGTGGCACAGCGTGCGGGTATTCGGCATCGAGGCCTCGTCCCGCGCCCAGGCGGGGAGGACGGACCAGGCTCGCAGGACCGGAGCGGCTGCCGGGTGAGGGCCGGCCGCATGGAGGCGGGCGATGGCGCGAGCCGCCTTCGCCGGGCCACGCATCGGCGGCAGGCCGGACGGGAGTACGGTTTCGGGCGTCCGGTGGAGGCGGGCGAGGAGGGTGGCGGCTTCCTCCCAGGGGGCGGCTTCGGGGGTTTCGGGGTCCACGGGGGTGCCGTACGGCCAGAACGTGACCAGTCGGCCGTGCAGTTCGGCGGTACCAGGGCTGAGCGGCGCCAGAAGGACGCCGTCGAGGGCCCGGTGCGCAGCGACGGCCATGCGCGCCGCGAGCTCGCCGGGATCGGTGCCGGGGGCGTGCGCCTTCGCCACGGTGTCCGCATGCCGGACGACGGTGCCGTCGGGCCGATCGGCCAGTACGGAGGACGCCTCGGTGCCGCAGGCGCAGACACTCGCACCCGGGTGCACCGCGGCGCGTACCTTCGCGGCGAGAGTGGGCAGCACGTCTGCGGTCACTCGGATCCCCCCTGAGGTCGTACGTAGCCGGCTCAACCCCGCAAGCCCGGGGCAACCCCGTGAGCGTACGCAGGCACCAAACAACCTCGAACCGCAACCATCAATTGAGCAACCACAACGGCGAGCAATTGGGTCCGCGAGAGCGGTGCCGGTTTAGGCACAAAATAATGCCCGCGCAGCTCCCCAGCTGCGCGGGCATTTGTGCCGTCCGCCGCACCCCCGTCCCCACGGGGTTTCATGGCCGGATGTCCCCGCCCGGACCGCTCTTCCGGGCCTGGGGCGCCGCTCAGCGCCCCAGCATCACGCCCACGGACGACGCTTGTGTGACCACTGCTTCCCAGCCGCCGAAAACGACCACGAGCAGGGTCGCCAGGGGAAGGACCATGGCCGTCGCCACCAAGGGGTGGCGCTGGCCGGACCGGCGGGTACCGAACGTGGCGCTGTGTGCCCTGCGTCCCCGCGTGCGGATCATCGTCCGCGGTGCCGTGTCCGCCATGGTCCCTCTCCTGACCTTCTGTTGATGAAGCTCTGGCTGTTGTTGGATCTCCTGCTGTCTGGCAGCGGCGGGTGTCTGACCTCGGGGGACGAGTGCTGCACCCGCCGCTTGACTTCAAATCTAGGTGGGCGAGGCCCATGGGGCGTCATGCCGTCGTACCGATTGCCGGGCCTCCCGGAGGATGACCGATGACCTGCGGAGTACTCCCCTGGGTGGAGACGAGGTCCTAGGTCTCGGGGTCTTCCCGGAGGGGACGTCCTGTTTACCCTGTCTGTTCCGAGCTGTCCTCCCTGGGCACAGGCTGTTCGACCAGGGCCAGCACCCTGTTCGCCATGAACCGGGCCGTGCGGACCACCCCTCCGCTGCGAGTGACTTCGCTCACTTCCACGACTCCTCTGCGGACCGCCGTCTCCACCCGGCGCCCCGCGCGGCTCGCCACCACCTCGTAGGTGCGCGTCGTGTCCCCGGCGTCCACGACTATCTCCACTCGATCACCCTTCACGGGCCCAATCCCCCTTCTGCGACCGATGGTTGGGGATCCCGGCAGCCCAAAGCCGCTGTATTCGCCCGTCCCCTGACCACCTTTCAAGTTTCGCACCCGGCACTGACAATCGGCCGGGCCGCGAGGGCGCGGCCTCTGCGCGCACCCGGCCACGGAAACGTAAGCTGTGCCACGTCAAACGGACCGGGCAGCGGGGATGGACATGGCGATGATGCGCCTGAGGCGCGAGGACCCGCGTGCCGTCGGCTCGTTCAAGATCCACCGACGGCTCGGCGCGGGTGGGATGGGCGTTGTCTATCTGGGCTCCGACCGGCGTGGCCAGCGAGTCGCGCTGAAGGTGATCCGGCCGGATCTGGCGGAGGACCAGGAGTTCCGGTCGCGGTTCGCGCGCGAGGTGTCGGCGGCGCGGCGGATCCGGGGCGGGTGTACCGCCCGGCTCGTCGCCGCGGATCTGGAAGCGGACCGTCCGTGGTTCGCAACGCAGTACGTTCCCGGGCCCTCGCTGCACGACAAGGTCGCCGAGGAGGGGCCGCTCTCCGCGGCCGAGGTCGCGGCCGTCGGCGCCGCCCTCTCCGAGGGGCTCGTCGCCGTGCACGAGGCCGGTGTCGTGCACCGGGACCTCAAGCCGTCGAACATCCTGCTGTCCCCGAAGGGGCCACGCATCATCGACTTCGGTATCGCCTGGGCGACGGGTGCGAGCACGCTCACGCACGTCGGTACGGCGGTGGGGTCGCCCGGCTTCCTCGCGCCCGAGCAGGTGCGGGGTGCCACCGTCACACCGGCCACGGATGTGTTCGCGCTCGGCGCCACGCTGGCGTACGCGGCGACCACCGACTCGCCCTTCGGGCACGGCAGTTCCGAAGTGATGCTCTACAGAGTGGTGCACGAGGAGCCGCAGCTGAAGGGCGTGCCGGACGCGCTGGCCCCTCTCGTACGGGCCTGTCTGGCGAAGGATCCGGAGGAGCGGCCGAGCACGCTTCAACTGTCGTTGCGTCTCAAGGAGATCGCGTCCCGCGAGGCGCAGGGGCTGAGTGCCGCCCGGCCGCCCGCGCCGCGGGTGAGCGAGGCCGACCGGCCGACGGGGAGGCTCGCCGAGAACCACCCGGACCAGCGCACCCAGCGGCGTACGCAGGGCACTCCCCCGCCGCCGCGAAGCGGTACGCCGCCACGGAACAGCACGCCGTCGCGGAACGGGGCGCGGCCGGTGCCGTCGCGGGGCAACTCGACGCGCTCCGGCGGCCGGCCCGCGGCGTCGCGCAGTGGTGCCGGGCGTCCGGGGCCGCGGAACACCGGGTCCGGGCGGCGGCCCGCCAATCCGCGGTTGCTGCGGCAGCGGCTCTTCGTGTTCGTCGTGGTGACGCTGTTGGTGGCGCTCGGGATCGCGGCGGCGCAAGGGTGCCAGGGACCGGAGCGCGGGCTCGGCGGTGAGCAGCGGCAACTGAAGCCCGTACAGGCGGAATTCAAACCGCTGGGCGGGCAGCTGATGTCCGAGCGGTACGAGTCGACGATCGAGACGCAGCCTCAGGGCTGAGGGCGCCCCGTCGCGACCGCGTAGAAGGCCACCGCTGCCGCTGCTCCCACGTTCAGCGAGTCCACCCCGTGGGCCATCGGGATGCGGACCCATTCGTCCGCGGCCACCAGGGCCTGGGTGGACAGGCCGTCGCCCTCCGCGCCCAGCATCAGGGCGACCCGTTCCATCCGGTGCGGAGCCACCTCGTCGAGGCTCTTGGCCTTCTCGTCCGGAGTGAGCGCGAGGAGGGCGAAACCCGCCTCGCGGACCGTCTCCAGGCCCTTGGGCCAGGTGTCGAGACGCGCGTACGGGACGGAGAAGACCGCGCCCATGGAGACCTTCACGCTGCGGCGGTAGAGCGGGTCCGCGCAGTCCGGTGAGAGGAGGACCGCGTCCATGCCGAGGGCGGCGGCGGAGCGGAAGATAGCGCCGATGTTGGTGTGGTCGTTGACCGACTCCATGACGACCACCCTGCGGGCCGTCTGGAGCAGGTCGTCAGGGGTCGGCAGCGGTTTGCGCTGCATGGAGGCGAGGGCGCCGCGGTGCACGTGGTAGCCGGTGACCTGCTCGGCGAGCTCGGGGCTCACCGCGTACACCGGGGCGGGGAGTTCGTCGATGACGTCGCGCATGACGTCGACCCACTTGGCGGAGAGCAGCATCGAGCGCATCTCGTAACCGGCGTCCTTGGCCCGTCTGATGACCTTCTCGCCCTCGGCGATGAACAGGCCCTCGGCGGGCTCGCGCTTGCGGCGCAGCTCGACGTCGGTCAGGCCCGTGTAGTCGCGCAGGCGCGGGTCGTCGGGTTCCTCAACGGTGATGAGATCGGCCACAGGGTGATACTGCCTTGTCCTGGGTGCGGTGCCAACGGCTCGGACAGTGTTGGGTTACCCCGGGTTACGCGGAGGTGTCCGGGCCTACGTTCACCACGTCGCCGATGACGATGACCGCCGGGGGCTTCACATCCTGGGCGCTTACGGTCTCGGCCACCGTTTCGAGGGTCGCGTCGACCCGGCGCTGGGCGGCCGTCGTGCCCTCCTGGACGAGGGCCACGGGGGTGTCGGCCGGCTTGCCGTTGTCGATCAGCGTGCGTGCGATGGCGCCGATCTTGTCGACGCCCATCAGGACGACCAGGGTGCCGCGGAGCCTGGCCAGGGCCGGCCAGTCGACCAGGGAGCGCTCGTCGTCGGGGGCGACATGACCGCTGACGACCGTGAACTCGTGGGCCACCCCCCGGTGCGTGACCGGGATGCCCGCGGCGCCCGGGACTGAGATCGAGCTGGAGATGCCGGGGACGACCGTGCAGGCGATGCCCGCCTCGGCCAGGGCCTGGGCCTCCTCCATGCCGCGGCCGAAGACGAAGGGGTCGCCGCCCTTGAGACGGACCACGGACTTGCCCTGTTTCGCGTGCTCGATGAGCGCGTTGTTGATGGCCTCCTGAGCCATGAAACGGCCGTACGGGATCTTCGCCGCGTCGATCACCTCGACGTGCGGCGGGAGTTCGGCGAGCAGGTCGCGGGGGCCCAGGCGGTCCGCGATCACCACGTCCGCCTCGGCGAGGAGGCGGCGGCCGCGGACCGTGATCAGGTCCGGGTCGCCGGGGCCTCCGCCGACCAGGGCGACTCCGGTGGTGCGGGTGCGGTGATGCGGGGCTACGAGGGTGCCGTCGCGGAGGCCCTCGACCACCGCGTCGCGGATGGCGGCGGTGTGGCGGGGGTCGCGGCCTCGGGCGTTCGTGGTGAGGACGGCTACGGTGACGCCTTCGCTGTGGCCGGTCGCGGGGGTCCAGGCTGTGGCCGCGTCCGCGTCGTCGGAACGTACGCACCAGACGCGGTGGGCTTCTGCCTCGGCCGAGGCCCTTGTGTTCGCTGCCGTGTCGCCGGTGGCGATCAGGGCGTACCAGGCCTGGGCCAGGTCGCCCTCCTCGTAGGGGCGCCTCTCCCAGGTGAGTTCGCCTGCGTCTGCCATTGCCTCTACGGAGGGGGTGGCTGTCGGGGATACGAGGTGGATGTCCGCGCCTGCTGCGATCAGGGCCGGGAGGCGGCGCTGGGCCACCTGGCCGCCGCCGAGGACTACTACTCGGCGGCCGGTGAGGCGGAGGCCTACGGGGTAGGCGGGGTGTTCGGCCATGGAGGTGCGGCTCCTCATGCGGCGGGTGCGGGGGCGGGGCCCTGCGGCTCTGGAGCGCCCCTGACATGCGGATTTTAAGGTGTGGGGTGGTGGGTGGGTGGGTTTTCTTTCCCCAAGCCCGCCCCTTCCCGAAA
>NZ_BMPQ01000012.1:66365-82758 GCF_014647675.1 Streptomyces flaveus
CCCCTGGGGTGGATGGGCAGGTGCGGGCCCGTGGGTGGTCTGTGCCCACCCGTTCCGCCCTGCGGAACGACTGCCCACAGACCGCGCGGACTGCCCATAGATCGCGCGGACTACTTCTCGGTTACCCCCGCCGAGTCGAACGTTGCCACCTCGTGCATTGCTCTTGCTGCGCTCTGGACCATGGGGAGGGCCAGGAGGGCGCCGGTGCCCTCGCCCAGGCGGAGGTCCAGGTCCACCAGGGGACGCAGGCCCAGTTTGTTCAGGGCCGCCACGTGGCCCGGTTCGGCGCTGCGGTGGCCCGCGATGCAGGCTGCCAGGACCTCGGGGGCGATGGCGCGGGCCACCAGGGCGGCGGCGCCGGCGCTCACGCCGTCCAGGATCACCGGCGTACGCAGGGACGCGCCGCCGAGCAACAGGCCGACCATCGCGGCGTGTTCGAGGCCGCCGACCGCGGCGAGGACGCCGACGGGGTCGGACGGGTCCGGCTGGTGGAGTTGGATGGCGCGGCGTACGACCTCGGTCTTGCGGGCCAGCGTCTCGTCGTTGATACCGGTGCCGCGGCCGGTCACCTCTGAGGGGTCGGTGTCCGTGAAGACGGCGATCAGAGCGGCGGAGGCGGTCGTGTTCGCGATGCCCATCTCGCCGGTGATCAGGGCTTTGTTCCCAGCGGCCACCAGGTCGCGGGCCGTGTCGATGCCCACCTCGATCGCCTGCTTGACCTCTTCGCGGGTCAGCGCAGGGCCGGTCGTCATGTCGGCGGTGCCTGCCCGGACCTTGCGCGGCAGCAGGCCCGGGGTCGCGGGCAGGTCGGAGGCGACTCCCACGTCGACGACGCAGACCTCGGTGCCGACCTGGCTGGCGAAGGCGTTGACGACCGCTCCCCCGCCCAGGATATTGGCCACCATCTGGCCGGTGACCTCCTGCGGCCACGGGGTGACGCCCTGGGCGTGCACGCCGTGGTCGCCCGCGAAGATCGCGACGGCGGCCGGTTCCGGGATCGGGGGCGGGCACATCCGGGACAGGCCACTCAGCTGCGCGGAGATGATCTCCAGCATGCCGAGCGCGCCCGCGGGCTTCGTCATGCGCTTCTGGCGCTCCCACGCCTCGCCGAGCGCCTTCGCGTCCAGCGGGCGGATGTTGGAGACGGTCTCGGCGAGCAGGTCGTGCGGCTCCTCACCGGGCAGAGCGCGACGGCCGTACGTCTCCTCGTGGACGACCCAGGACAGCGGACGGCGCTTGGACCAGCCGGCCTGCAGCAACTCGGGCTCCTCCGGGAATTCGTCCACGTAGCCCACGCAGAGGTACGCCACGACCTCCAGGTGCTCGGGCAGGCCGAGGGTGCGGACCATCTCGCGCTCGTCGAAGAAGCTGACCCAGCCGACGCCGAGGCCCTCGGCACGGGCGGCCAGCCACAGGTTCTCGACCGCGAGCGCGGAGGAGTACGGGGCCATCTGCGGCTGTGTGTGGCGGCCCAGGGTGTGGCGGCCGCCGCGGGTCGGGTCGGCGGTGACGACGATGTTCACCGGGGTGTCGAGGATGGCCTCGATCTTCAGTTCCTTGAACTGCTTCGCGCGACCCTTGGGCAGCGACTTCGCGTACGCGTCGCGCTGGCGCATGGCCAGTTCGTGCATCGTGCGCCGGGTGTCGGCGGAGCGGATGACGACGAAGTCCCAGGGCTGGGAGTGGCCGACGGACGGCGCGGTGTGCGCCGCCTCCAGCACGCGGAGCAGTACCTCGTGCGGGATGGGATCACCGCGGAAGCCGTTGCGGATGTCGCGGCGCTCGCGCATGACGCGCAGGACGGCCTCGCGCTCGGCGTCGTCGTAGCCGGGGGCGGCGGGGGTGCTGGACTCGCGTACCTCCACGACGTGGGCCGTGCTCTCTGCCTGCTCGGCTCGCTCGGCTTGATCGGCGGCGGCACGGGTGTCCAGGTCTTCCGCCTGCTGGGCCGCTACTGGCTGCTGCTGCGCCGGGTCCTCAGCGTCCTCGGTGTCCTCTGTGTCCTCAACGGTGGGCTTCGGTACGGGAGTTGCCTCGGGCTCGGCGGCGACCGGTTCAGTCTGTTCGACCTCGCGGGGAGCCGGGAACGTGACGACGGGTTGTTCAGGGGCCGTAGGTTCAGTGGCCTCCGCAGCGGCGGGCGCGGGCTCCTCCTCGGCAGCCGGTGCCTCCGCCGCGGGGTGCTCCGCCTCCGGGAGAGGCTCCGACTCTGGGAGTGGCGGGATGGTCATGGCATGCGGGGGTGTCGGGGCGAGGTGGGGCGTCGTCGGGACGGTGCCTTCGACGGGCACGAACTGGCCGAGAGATTGGTCGGGTAGGTCGGGTTGGGCCTGCTCGAGGGCTTGCGCGTGTACAGCGGCGTCGGCGAGCGCGGCTTGCTGCGGCTCGGCGGGGGCCGGGGCATGGGCCTGGGCGTCGAATTGTCCCGATGCCTCCGCGTGTTCCGCGAACTGCGCGGCTTCCTCGGTGGCCACGGGCTGCGCTGCCTCGTCCGCGCCGGTGACAGAGGCCTGCGGCTCGGCTTCCGTGAACTGCTCGGCGTGGTCCTGGAGTTGCGGTTCAGTAGCGTGCGGAGGCAGCTGGGGCTCGGGCGCCTGCGGGAAGTGCGAGACCGCCGGGACGGGCTGGAAGTGCGCGGCTTCCGCGTGTTGGGGTGTGTGCGCCGCCTGCGCGGGAGCCGCAAGGTGTACGGGTTCCTCGTGCTGTGCGGGTTCCTCGTACTGTCCCGATTCCCCTTGCTGTGCGGGGTGTTCCGTTGCCCCGGGCACGTCATCCGAGACGTAGGCAGCCTCCGGAGCCGCGGCCTGCGGGATCTGCTCGGCTTCCGGGATTTCAGCGGGACCCTGGACCTCGGGAACCGGTACGGACTCCGTCACCGGCACGTCGGCGGAAGCCTCCACGGCCTCGGAACCGTGGCCGACGTCGGAGCCCTGGGCGACATCAGGACCAGAAGCCCCCTCACCGACCGCCTCCTCCACGACCTGCGGAGCCCCGGCCTCCTGGCCGACCTGAGGAACCTCACCGACCCCCACGCCCTCGGAGCCCTGCCCCGGCCCCGCTCCGTCGCCCTCCTCGACACCCCGGACGACCGTTTCTGCGGCGCCCCCCTCAAGGCCCGCCTGGCCCCGGGCCCCCCAAGGTGCCGCCCCCTGCAACGCGATCTCGTCGCGCGGAACGTCGAGGTACTCGGGACCCATCGTGGGCGGACCGGACTGCCGTACGGCCACGGGGCCGGCCGGAACACCGGCCGGACCCCGGTCGGCCAGCGAACGCACCGGGCTCCCGGCGCTGTCCGGTGTCGGCGGACCGAGGTGCAGCGGACGGCGGGGCGCGGGCGCCTGCCGTGCAGGTTCGGGAGCGGCCACAGGTGCGGGCTCGGGAGCAGGCTCGGGCTCCGGCAGCCGAACGCCTCCCAGATCGACCGATCCGCTGTCCCGGCCCGACATCTCATGCGGCCCGGGCTCATGCACGACCTCGGGGACGGGAGCCGGTGGCGGCGGAGGGACCTCGTTGCCCCAGGCGCCCTGGGCGCCCGGCAGTAGCAACAGGTCTTCGTGGTCCTCGGCGGGGGTCTCGGAGAGGTAGGGGTACGCACCCGGCGCCTGGGCGCCCGGCTGCTCCACCATGCCTGCGCTCTCCGGCAGTCCCTCGCCCGGGATCTGGCCGGTGTCGGTCATGCGTACCCCTCGCCCATCGGTTTGTGCTCTACGACCTGCTCGTCCGGAGCGGCACACCGACCGCCCGCAGTGAAGAACGAGCATGCGTGCCAGGCGGCACGAACGACAGTCGACAAAGCCATTGACAGGCATTGTCGCGGTCTGTCGTCCACCGCGGCAGGGTGATCCGCCACGGCCCGCTGTGGACTGCGCCACGTTGCGCGCCCTCCGGGTGCGCTGTACCACGCGCACCCCAAAACGGGGCCGTTTTCCGGACATTGACCGACGAAATTTCGGACAAGCCGACGCAGTACAACGATCGGCCAGCCTACCGCGAGCAGTACGACACCAGGATCACGGGGCGCGGTCGGGCAACACTCCGGTGAGCAGGAACGCGACGCTCCGCTCCTTCTCCGTCCAGGCGCGGGTGTCCAGTTCGACGGACTGCAGAAGCGCGCACTCGACCTGATAGCCGTGCTCCGTCAGGTCCCTGCCGATGAGTTCGGCCGCGTCGCGTGTCGCGGCGTGCGTGACGATCCGCTGGGGGCGCCGGTCGGCGACGGCGGAGACCACCGCGGCACCCCCGCCCCCGACGCGTACGACATCGGGTTCGGGCAGGTTCTCCAGAATGTGCGGCGCGGTGCCGTGCACGATCTGGAGCTGTACGCCGAAGCGGCGGGCGGCATCCATGGCACGGGCGCAGGCGTTCCGGTCACGGTCCACGGCGATGACCCCGGCGCCGCAGCGCGCGGCCTCCGTGGCGAAGGCGCCGCTGCCGGAGCCGATGTCCCAGACGAGGTCGCCCACGCGCGGTCCCAGATGGGCGAGTTGAGCGGCGCGCAGCGGCTCGTTCTCGCCCTCGCCGACCGCGCCGCCGTACGCCTCGGCGGGCAGGGCCCAGCCGCGCGGGCCCGCGCCCGGGTCGCGTCCGGCGATCCAGCCTCCGCGCTCGGTCGAGGCCACGGGCCCACCCAGGACGATGACGACGTTCGGGTCGCGCCAGGTGTGGTCGGCGGCCTTGTCGGAGGTGAGCATCGTGACCTGTTCGCGGTCGGTGCCGAGCTCCTCGCAGATGACGAAGGTGCGGTGCACTCCGTCGAGGAGCAGTCCGAGTTCGGCCGGTCCGGCGCCGGGCGAGGTGAGGACGGCGACCTTGGTGTGGGCGCGGCACACGTTCACCGCGCGTCGCAGGGTGCGGCGGTGGGCGACGACCACCTGGGCGTCGTCCCAGGGCATTCCGGCACGGGCGAAGGCGGCGGCCACCGAGGAGACCGCGGGCACCACTTCGACCTCGAGACCGAACTCGGGGGCGCGCAGGGTGCGTACGACTCCGAAGAAGCCCGGGTCACCGTCGGCGAGGACCACGGCGCTGCCGCGGTGTCCGGCGATACGGCGGGCGGCGAGGGCGACGCTGCCGAGCCGGATGCGTTCGGCGGCCTGGGGCACCTCGGGCAGCGCCAGATGATGGGCCGCGCCGGCCACCAGTGTGGCGGCACCGAGTGCGGAGCGCGCCACGTCGGTCAGCGGCGAGCCGTCCCAGCCGATCACCGTGACCCGGTCGGCCATCGTCGTCAGTCTCCTGAAGTCTTCGCAGGTCGTGTGGTGGGGAATGCGGAGCCCCGTGAGCGTACCTGGTGACTTGTGGTGATGTGGGCGGGGGTCGCGGCGGCCGCCCTCCGTTTGGTTCCAGTCAGTTCCAGTCGGAGTACATGAAACCGCTGGAGTCGGCGGACTCCTCGCCGACGCCGTCGAGGTCTTCGGGGAGCAGACTCCATACGATGTAGTCCGTACGCAGGTCGGCCCAGCCGCCGTCCTCCGTGCGGGTCCTGGCTATACAGGCGCCGCGCAGGACGCCCTCGCTGATACAGCCGATCTTCTGGGCGACCTGCTGGGAGGCGGTGTTGTCGGCCGCCGTACGCAGCTCCAGGCGCTCGAACTTCTGGTCGCGCAGCAGCCAGTGGGCGGTGGCGAGTGCGGCCTCCGAGGCGTAGCCCTCGCCGCGTGCCCAGGGCGCGATGATGTACGACATCTCGGTGGCACGTACGTGCCAGTCGGCCTTGCTCAGCTGGATGACGCCGACCAGACGCTGGGTGAGGAACTCGGTGACGGCGAGGTCGAGTCCGCGGCCCGAGGTGCGCTCGGCGGGCGCGTGCTCGGTGATCCAGGTGCGGGCGGCGTCCTCGGTGAAGGACTGCGGGACCGACGTCCAGGCGACGACCTGCTCGTCGTTCATCATCTCCGTGAGGGCGGAAACGTCATCGTCCTCGAGAGGGCGCAGCACCAACCGCTCCGTGCTGAGGGAGATGTCGGGGAAGGTGTTCGTCATGCGCCGCTCCGTAACCTTCAGGGACCATCGGGCCTGCTGAACTGCCCAGCATGCAGCATGTGAGCACCGAACTGCACCACGGAGTCGACTCATTGTCGACGAGTCGACTCCGTGAGTGCAGGTGAAGCGGCGTCAGCCGGAGGTGACCGGCAGCACCGACCCCTGGTACTTGTCCTCGATGAACTTCCTCGCCTCGGCGGAGGTCAGGAGCTTGGCGAGCTTCCTGACGCGCGGGTCGTCCTCGTTGCCCTCCTTGACGGCGAGGAAGTTGCCGTACGGGTTGTCCTTGGCGGACTCCAGGACGAGGGCGTCCTCGGCGGGCTTGAGGTCGGACTCGATGGCGTAGTTGCCGTTGATCACGGCGGCGTCGACGTCGTCGAGGGAGCGCGGGGTCTGGGCCGCCTCCAGCTCCTTGAACTTGAGGTTCTTCGGGTTCTTCGCGATGTCCTTGGGGGTCGCGTCGTCGCCCGCGCCGTCCTTGAGCGTGATGGTCCCGTCGGCCGCGAGCAGTTTGAGCGCCCGCGCCTCGTTGACCGTGTCGTTCGGGACTGCGACCGTCGCGCCGCTCTTCAGCTCGTCGGCCTTCTCGACCTTGTTGGAGTAGAGGCCGAGCGGCTCCAGGTGCACCGTGACGACGGGCACGATGTGGGTGCCGTTCTTCTTGTTGAAGTCGTCGAGGTACGGCTGGTTCTGGAAGTAGTTGGCGGTCACGGACCCGTCCTCGGTCGCCGTGTTGGGCGTGACGTAGTCGGTGAACTCCTTGACCTCCAGGTCGAGGCCCGCGTCCTTCGCCAGGTTGTCCTTGACGTAGGTGAGGATCTCGGCGTGCGGGATCGGGCTGGCGGCGACGACCAGCGGTCCGCTCGCGTCTGAGTCGGAGCCGGAGGCCTCCTCCGAGCCGCAGGCGGTGAGTCCCAGGGTGAGGGCTCCGGCGGCGAGGACGGCGGTGGTGATCTTGGCGGTGTTACGCACGAAAAGTGCCTTTCCTGATGGGTGGAGCGACCCCGCGAAGGGTGGGCGGGGACATCTGCGGGTGGGGTGGGGACGTATGGGAGGGGTCGTACGAGGCGTCAGGCGACCTTGCTGACGTCGGCCGCGGGCGCTTCGGCGGCGGGTGACTCGGTGCCGGTCGCCCCGGAGTTCGCCGGCGCCCTGGCCTTCAGCAGCCGCAGCCGCGGGGCGGCGCCGGACTGTCCGCCGCGGCGGTGCAGCCCACGTGCGGCGTAGTCGCCGACGAACTGGATGAGGGAGATGACCACGGCGAGGATGGCGACCGTGATCCACATCAGTTCGGTCTCGAAGCGCTGGTAGCCGTAGCGGATGGCGATGTCGCCGAGGCCGCCGGCGCCGACCGTGCCGGCCATCGCGGAGTAGCCGATGAGCGCGACGATCGTCGTGGTGGTGCTGGAGATCAGCGACGGCAGCGATTCGGGGACGAGTACCTTGCGGACGACGGTCCAGGTGTTGCCGCCCATCGACTGCACGGCCTCGACGAGCCCGCCGTCCACTTCGCGGACAGCCGTCTCAACGAGCCGGGCGAAGAACGGGATCGCGCCGATCGCGAGCGGCACGATGGCGGCCTCGCGGCCGATGGTGGTGCCGGTGATCGAGCGGGTGAAGCCCATCAGCGCGACCATCAGGATGATGAAGGGCATCGAGCGGGCGACGTTCACGATCTGCCCGATGACCTTGTTCAGCACGGTGTTCTGCAGCAGGCCGCCCTTGTCCGTGAGGACCAGCAGGATGCCCAGCGGCAGACCGCCGACGATGGCGATGACCGTGGACCAGCCGACCATGTAGAGGGTGTCCCAACTGGCCTGCTCCAGCAGCGGTTGCATTTCGGACCAGGTCACTTGGCACCTTCCTTCACCAGCAGGGGCTCCTTGCCCAGGACGTCGATCCGGAGTCCCTGCTCACGCAGGAAGCCGATCGGCAGGACGTTCTCCTCGTAGCGGCCGGATAGTTCGATACGCATCCGGCCGACCTGCTTGCCGCCGACGGTGTCCATCGCGGCGCCGAGGATCGAGATGTCGATGTTGTAGGTGCGCGAGAGCTGCGAGATGACCGGCTGGGTCGCGGCGTCACCGTGGAAGGTGACGTCGATGACCGTGCGGTCGTCGGCGGAGGCGTCGCCGCTCACCGGGAAGAGCGCGGCGGCCAGTTCGGAGCCGGGGGTGGCGAGCAGTTCGCTGACGGTGCCGGACTCGACGATCTGCCCCTTCTCCATGAGGGCGGCCGAGTCGCAGATGGTCTTGACGACGTCCATCTCGTGCGTGATGAGCAGGACGGTCAGGCCCAGTTGCCGGTTCAGGTCGCGCAGCAGCTGGAGGATGGAGCGGGTGGTCTCGGGGTCGAGGGCACTGGTCGCCTCGTCGGAGAGGAGCACCTTCGGGTCGCCGGCCAGGGCGCGGGCGATGCCGACACGCTGCTTCTGGCCGCCGGAGAGCTGGGCCGGGTAGGCCTTGGCCTTGTCGGAGAGGCCGACCAGGTCGAGCAGTTCGAGCGCCTTGCGGGAGCGTTCCTTCCCTGACGTGCCGAGGATTTCCAGCGGCAGCTCGACGTTGTCCTGGACGGTCCGCGAGGACAGCAGGTTGAAGTGCTGGAAAACCATGCCGATGTGGCTGCGCGCCTTCCGCAGCTCCCTGCCGGCGCGCGGACCGCGCCCGGCCAGGGCCGTGAGGTCCTGCCCGGCGACGGTCACGGTGCCGGCGGTGGGGCGCTCCAGGAGGTTGACGCAGCGGATGAGGGAGGACTTGCCGGCGCCGGACTGTCCGATGACGCCGTACACCTCGCCTTCGCGGACGTGCAGATCGACGCCGTCGAGGGCGAGGACTTCTCGGCCGCGCGAACGGTGCGCCCGATAAATCTTCGTGAGGCCTGATGTCGTGATCACTGGGGTTTTCCGTCACTGTCGTGTGCAGGGCGTGGGTGTGCGCCGGGCACGGGTGCATTCGGTGGGAACGCGGCACGGTTCTCGCGGTGGCGATGAAAGCCGGGCCTCGGAGAACTCCGGGCTTCGGCAGAACTGCGTGCGCGGGGCAGGCTCAGTCGCGTACGAGAAGGTCGTACGGGCAGACGTGAGCGGTCTCGCTTCGGGGCGCGAGGCCCTCAGATGGTGCAGGGGCCTCTAGAAGGCGCACATTCGACACATACAGCGAGCACCGGGCGTCATGGTCGCCTCGGTCGCAAGGATGCGGCTGCTCGTCGTGGTCATGAAAAAAGTGAATCACACGTACGCACGTGACCCGGAACCGCTGTCCGCATCGCGGACAGCGGTGGACACGCGTCAGACCCTGACGGAGATCTCCAGTCCCGCGCCCATGACCAGCGCCGACACGGCAGAGAGGTCCTCGGCCACGACGTCCGCGACCGGCTCGACGGCCTGGTGGGTTGTGGTCAATGCCACGGTGGTCGTCCCGGCAGCAGATGCACGCCGCCCGCCACGTCCTCGACCTCCAGCTGCCCGATGCGTACGACGGCCTCCGGGACCCTCCCCCATCGGGTCTTTTGGCCCGTAATAGGGTCGCGTCATGCTTGATGCCCTGACGGTCGCCACGGCCGTCGCCGCGCTCGTGCTCGCCGCGTGGTGCGGCTGGGCCGCCTATCGCGACCAGCCGACGAAGGACTGGCACTTCATCGGTATGGCGGTGGTGTCACTGCTCGCCCTGGTGCAGATGGTGGTCGGGATCGTCCAGCTGGCGCGCGGCGAGAAGCCGGAGCAGGGAACGACGATCTTCGTGGCGTATCTGGTCGGCGCGTTCGCCTGCATCCCGGCGGCGGGCTTCATGTCGCTTGCGGAGCGCACCCGTTGGGGCTCGGTGACGGTCGCGGCCGGCGGTGTGGTGCTCGCCGTGCTTCAGGTGCGGCTCTATGACATCTGGGGAGGCTGAGGTGCCTGTGACCGAGGAGAAGCCCGCGCGGACACGGCTCATCAGCGGTCCGGGCATGCTGCTGGTCTGGCTGTACGGCGTGATGGTCGTCGGCGCCGTCTCGCGCTCCGTCGTGCAGATCGCGACGGAGTTCGACAAGGCGCCGCTCGCCTACTCGCTCTCCGCGGTCGCGGGCCTCGTGTACGGCTTCATCACGTACTCCCTGGTCCGCGGCGGCGAAACGGCCCGCAAGGCGGCGCTGGTGTGCTGCGCCGCCGAGCTCGTGGGCGTACTGACCGTGGGCACCTGGACCCTCGTGGACCCGTCCGCCTTCCCCGACGCCACGGTGTGGTCGGACTACGGCATGGGGTACTTGTTCATCCCCGTGCTGCTCCCGGTGACGGCGATGTTCTGGCTGCGCAAGGCGCGTACCGGGGAGCGGAGTTAGGCGCTCGCCACGAACGCGCCCGCCTCGACGGGCTTGGCCAGCGTCACCAACGTGAGCCGCTCGTGGACGTGCCTCCTGGCCACGGCCTCATAGCCGTGCCTCCGGTACAGCTGGAGGTTGTGCTCGCTGCGGTGCCCGGTGAACAGCTGGAAGCTCTTGACCGCGCCGCCGTCGGAGAGCCTCGCCTCGATGGCGTCGAGCAGCCGTCCGCCCAGGCCGTGCCGCTGCATACGCGGGTGAACGATCAGCTTGTCGATGCGCGCCGTCCCGTCCGCGTCCACGGCGCCGCGCACCGAGGCCACCACCTCGTCGCCGAGCCGGGCCACCAGGACCGTGCCGCTCGCCAGCTCCGCCTTGAGGGAGGCGAGGGACTGGGTGAGGGGCTCGATGCTGTAGTCGCCGTACAGCTCGGCCTCGCTCTGGTAGCAGAGGAACTGCAGTTTGAGGATCTGTTCGGCGTCCTGCTCGGTCGCCCCCGAGATGGTCACGCTCATGCCCATGTGTGCATGCCTCCCGCTCACCTGCTCCGCCGGTTGTCCCTCACTCCTATCCCCGCGCTCACCGGGACGCAACCTCCTCGGTGAGCATTCGACGCAGACATCCAAGACATCTGGAACGTTCCGGACCGAGACTTCCCTGTGAGATACCCAACTCCCCCGCGATCTCCCGGTATGTCAGGTCTTGCGGGGACAAGAGCGCCGCCATCAGACGCGGGCAGCGGCCGGGGAGCCGGCGTACAGCGGAGTGCAGGGCGCGGCGTCGGGCGGCGGTGAGCGCGAGTTGCTCCGGGTCCGGTCCGCTCTCGTCGGCGGGCTCGGTGGCGTACGGCAGCTCGATGCTCGCGGTGCGCCGACTGCGGCGGGCCTCGGTGCGGACGGCGACGCGCAGCCAGTCGGCGGGGTCGGCGGGCGGGCCGTCCGCGTCGAGGCGCTCCAGGAGCCGCAGCCAGACGGCCTGTTCGAGGTCGCCGGGCTCGGCCCCGGAGGCGTGCGCCTCTGCGGAGGCTTCGGCGGCGAGCAGCGGACTGAGCACGGCGACCATGCCCGTGGCGGACCTGTGCGTGGCCGCCATATCCGTGGCAGACATGTCATGCGTCATATGCGGCACGACGAGGTCGCCCCGGGAGAGGTTGCCCGGAGCGACCGTTTATCACCCCAACCGGCGCATCGGGGCTCGGCCGTTGACCTCAGCCGTTGACGAAGTCCTCGCGGGCGAGGAGTCCGGTGTCCGGGTTGTCGGTGAAGACGCCGTCGATGCCGGTCTCGAAGTAGACCTGGAAGGCGCCGAAGACATCGCCGTAGGCGTTCGGGTCCGTGCCCTTCCTGAAGTCGGCGGGCAGGAAGGTGTTTTCGTTGCGCATCGTGTACGGGTGCAGGATCAGACCCGCGTCGTGCGCGTCCTCGACGAGGGTGGTCGGCCTGGTGAGCTTGCCGCTCGCGTCCTTCGGAATGATCAGGTCGAGGGTGGGGCCGAGGCCCTGCGCGTACGAGGCGATCCACTTCAGGCCCTCGGGCTTGACGAGGTCGGCGACGGTGCGCGGGTCTCCTGCCTGGACGAAGTCCCAGGGGCGGCTGTTCGCGGAGGACAGCAGCACGACGAGCGGGTTGTCGACCAGCTTGTTCAGCCGCTGGATGCTGCTGGGCTCGAAGGACTGGAGGAAGACAGGCGCGTTCTTCTTGTGCTTGCCGTACTTGCGCAGCAGCTTGGCGAGCCGCTCCTCAAGACCCAGGCCAAGGCCCCGGAAGTAGGTGGGGTGCTTCGTCTCGACGTGCAGCCACACCTCCTTGCCGCGCTTCTTGCCCTCGCGCTCGGCCCAGCGCAGGACCTCTTCGAAGGTGGGGATGTCCCAGCGGCCGTCGTACAGCGTGTTGCGCTGGCGATTGCCCGGGATGCGCTCCTTGGCGCGCAGTGTCTTCAGCTCGGCGAGCGTGAAGTCCTCGGTGAACCAGCCAGTGAAGGACACGCCGTCGACGCTCTTCGTCGTCCTGCGGCCGGCGAACTCGGGGTGGTCCGCGACGTCGGTGGTGCCGGTGATGTCGTTCTCGTGGCGGCACACGAGGTGGCCGTCCTTGGTGGGGACGAGGTCCTGCTCGATGACGTGCGCGCCCATGTCGAGGGCCAGCTGGTACGCGCCGAGGGTGTGCTCCGGCCGGTAGCCGCTGGCCCCGCGGTGCCCGATGATCGTCGGCACCGGCAGGCTCCTGTAGCCCCCGCCGCCGTGCCGTTCGGCGGCTGTGGCCGTGCCGGGCACCCCGAGGGCCGCTCCGCCCGCGCCCAGCACCGCGGCCCCGAGCAGCGCCCGCCGTCTCGTGCCCCGACCCTGCTCGTCCGATCCCTGCGTCCCCATGAGCACTCCTCACGTTGCTGCCCTGCACCTGCCAAACCCGGACGATCGTAGGTGCCCTTGGGTGACGGGTGGGAGACCTGGGACGGAACACGCGGATGATGCTGAGTGTCGTATGCGGTGCGCGAGTTGACGGGACCTCGGTCTGACGGATGCGGCGTTCCTCACACATCTCGTGCAGGTGTCGGGCGTGCAACAGCGCGACACCCAAGGTAAACAAGTAGCGACACTGCGTATCCACTCCGTGAACCCGGTGTGCAACACCCCGGGGACCGCGAGTATCGTCCTCACCTGCAGAGACTTATCCCTTTTCCTTGACACCGGAGGGCCCGTTGTCCCGCTTCGCGCTCATCAAGGCACTGCTCGGACCGATCATGCGCCTGATGTTCCGCCCACGGGTGGAAGGCGTGGAGCACATCCCTGGTTCAGGACCGGTCATCCTGGCCGGCAACCACCTCACGTTCATCGACTCGATCGTGCTGCCGCTGGTCTGCAACCGTCAGGTCTTCTTCATCGGCAAGGACGAGTACGTCACCGGGAAGGGGCTGAAGGGCCGCCTGATGGCCTGGTTCTTCACCGGTGTCGGCATGATCCCGGTGGACCGGGACGGCGCGAACGGCGGGGTCGCGGCACTGATGACCGGCCGCCGTGTCCTGGAGGAGGGCCGGATCTTCGGCATCTATCCGGAGGGCACCCGTTCCCCCGACGGCCGCCTCTACCGCGGTCGTACGGGCATCGCGCGCCTGACCCTGATGACCGGCGCCCCGGTCGTCCCGTTCGCGATGATCGGCACCGACAAGCTCCAGCCGGGCGGCGCGGGTATTCCGCGCCCCGGGCGCGTCACGGTTCGCTTCGGCGAGGCGATGGAGTTCTCGCGGTACGAGGGCATGGATCGCGACCGGTACGTGCTGCGTGCCGTCACCGATTCGGTGATGGCGGAGGTCATGCGTTTGTCGGGGCAGGAGTACGTCGACATGTACGCCACCAAAGCCAAAGCGGCGTAAGCGCTCTGGAGCGACTAAGCGCCGGGCCCTACAAGGTGCTTAGTCGACTGCGGGTCCGTCGTGGCTTGTCGCGCAGTTCCCCGCGCCCCTTACGGGGCGCCCCTGAACGTCGCGTAGTCAGGTTGGCCTTTCTTCCGGCGGCCCACCATCAACTTGCTCGGCACCCGGTGCCGGGAACCACAGGACGAACGTCGAGCCCTCTCCCATCCGGGAGAACAGGCGGATCTGGCCGCCGTGGGACTCCACGATCTGGCGCACGATGGCGAGGCCGAGGCCCGCGTGCCGGTCGCGTCCGCCGCCGTTGCCCTTCGCGCGCCAGAAGCGGTCGAAGACCCGGGCCTGGTCGTCGTCGAGGATGCCGGGTCCCTCGTCCTGGACGGACGTCCACAGCCAACCGTCCTGGCGGCCCGTCGAGACCGTGATGCGGGTGCCGGGCGGGGCGAGCCGTACGGCGTTGGAGAGCAGGTTGCCGATCGCGCGTCGCAGCGCGTCGTGGTCGCCGATGACCGTCAGGCCGGTGGCGAGGCGGCGGTGCAGGACGAGACCGCGCTCCGCTGCGAGTGGCACGAACTCCTCGCAGGCCTCGCCGGCCGCCGCCGCCAGGTCCACGTCGGCGTCGGCGAGCGCGGGTGCGGTACGGCGGGCCGTCGCCAGCAGGTCCTCGACCAGCCGTGTCATACGGGTCGTGGCGCGGTCCACGCTGCGGGCGGCGGCCCTGCGTTCCGCCTCGTCGGACTCCTCGGTGGTCAGCACCGCGTCCAGGTTGGCGCGGATGATGGCGAGCGGGCTGCGCAGTTCGTGCGAGGCGTCGTCGATGAGCTGGCGCTGGGCGCGGAAGGCCTCGTCGACCCGGTCGAGCATGGAGTCGATGGTGTCGGCGAGGTCGCGCAGTTCGTCTTTCGGCCCATCCAGCCGGATGCGCTGTGAGAGGTCGGTGGCCTGGATGTCGGCGGCCGTACGGGAGATGGCCCGTACGGGACGCAGTACGCGGCCGGAGAGGATCCAGCCGATGGCGAGGCTGGTGACGCCGAGGCCGCCGAGTACGACGAAGGAGGAGCTGCGGAGGTTGTCCAAGGTGGCGTAGTTGACGGCGGCCTCGACCTCCTTGAGCTTCACGGCGTCGACCTCGCCCCAGTAGACGCCGTTCACGTACTTCTTCGCCCGGAACTGATCGCTGACGGGGTGCGCCTCGCCGCTGCGCTCGACCACGAAGTACGTCGCGCCGAGGACGAGGGCGGTGAGGACGAACAGCAGGCCGGAGTAGAGGACGGTGAGCCGGAAGCGGATGGTGTGGGTGAAGGCAGGCAGGCGCAGCTTCGCCCGTACGAGCCGGAGTGCGGCGCTCAGCCCGCCCCGGCGATGGTGGCCGGTCATCCCGCAGCGTCCTCCCTGGGCTCGTTGTCCTCCTTGAGCCGGTAGCCCTGCCGGATCACCGTCTCGATGAGGGGCTCCTCGTCTCCGGTGATCTTCCGGCGCAGGGAGCCGACCGTGACCCGCACGGTGTTGGTGAACGGGTCGGCGTTCTCGTCCCAGACGTGTTCGAGCAGTTCCTCGGCCGGTACGACGCGGCCGGGGCGGGTCATCAGATAGTGCAGGACGCCGAACTCCTTGGGCGTGAGGTGGAGCGGGCGGTCCCCACGGAAGGCCTCGAAGCGGGCGGTGTCCAGGCGGAGTTCGCCTACCTCGACGACCGAGGTGCCGCCGTCCTCGCGGCGCAGCAGGGCGCGGATACGGGCGAGGAGTTCGGGCAGCATGAAGGGTTTCACCAGGTAGTCGTCGGCGCCCTCGTCGAGTCCGCGGACCCGGTCGGCGAGCCGGTCGCGGGCGGTGAGCATCAGGATGCGCGGGCCGCCCTGGGTCGCCCGTACCGCCCGGCACACCGAGAACCCGTCGCCGTCCGGCAGATTGAGGTCCAGCAGGACCAGGTCGTAGTCGTTCACGGCCAGCTTCTCCGTGGCCGTGTCGACGTCCGGGGCGACGTCGACGGCGTACCCGGCCCTGACGAGGCCGACCTTGAGCGCGACGACCAGGTCTTCTTCGTCCTCGACCACCAGGAGCCTCATGGTGCTCCACCCCCTGCCGCTAGCTTCCGTCGATGATCGCCTGCGCGGCTTCCCTCGCGTCGGCCACCGGTATGGCGAAGCCGATGCCTATGGAACCACCGCGCTGCTGGTCCAACGTCGCGATCGCCGTATTGATGCCGATGACGCGCCCCCTTGCGTCCACCAGGGGTCCGCCGGAGTTTCCCGGGTTGATCGACGCGTCGGTCTGCAGGGCGGGGCGTCGTTCGCCGCCCTCGCCGAGCCGTACGGAGCGGTCGAGGGCGCTGACGATGCCGGAGGTGACGGTTCCGCTCAGACCGAGCGGGGAGCCGATGGCGAGGACGGTGTCGCCCACGCCGGGCCGGGCGCCGGTGGCGAGATCGGCGGCGCGCAGACCGCGTGCCGTCTCGGGTTCGAGGACGGCCACGTCGTTGGCGCGATCGTCGCCGAGTACGTCCGCACGAAGCCTCCGGCCGTCCTGCAACTCGATCGACACCTCCGAACTGCCCGCCACCACATGGGCGTTGGTAAGGATCCGGCCACGCTCGTCGAACACGAACCCGGAGCCCTGCCCGTCGTCCGTCTGGATCGACACCACACTGGGCAGCACCCGCGCGGCGACGGCTTCGAGCCCACCGACGTCCTGCGCGGCGGCGGGCTCGTCGGAGCCCGCCTCGCCGAAGCCTCCGGCCGCGTATCCCGCC
>NZ_BMPQ01000012.1:82782-246297 GCF_014647675.1 Streptomyces flaveus
CGCGACGATCGGGCGGGGCTTTCGGGGGCCGCGCTGGACCGGTGCCGACGGGGTGGCGTACGGGGACGTATACGCCTCCACCGGCCGGGCCCCCGCCGCAGGCGGCCCGAACGTCGGCGGTGGTCGGCCCGGCACGAACGCGGGGCCGCGGGGCTCTCCAAGTCCGGCGTACGGGGGCTCGGCGGGCGGCCCGCTCGAGTGCGGGTCACCGGCCTGTGCACCTGGCTTCACACCGCCGTACGGATCGTGCGACGGCGCGCCCGAGTCCGCGTCCCGGGCGCCCGCGCCCTCGAAGGAGCCCCCGCGCGCCGCGGCCAGACCCGGGTACGGGTCGTCGGCCTCCGGCCTCGACCAGCCGTCGTCAGCTCCGGTGTCACCGTACGGATGCTCGCGACCGTCGGGCCCGGGGCCCGGAGGGGCCGCGGGCCCCGGGTGGCCGGTGTGTCGGTTGTCGGACACGAAAACTCCTCCTTGGTCACCGCGCCCCTTCAGGGGCACGGGGCTGCATCAAATTGCGGCTCCACCAGCGCCCCGTCAGGGGCGCGGGGCTGTGTCGATTTGCGGCTCCGCCGCGCGGGCGCGACCAGCCACAACGAACCCGCAGCTTCGAACCGCCCTCCCAGCGGAGGGCCACCGCGTCACGGCAACCTCGAGAACCAGAGCAGGGACATCGCTGCGGCGGCAAGTGCCGCAAGCAGCCCCGCCGCGACGAACCACTGCCAGATCTCACGTTCCTCCGTGCGGTGCCCCACGGAGCTGCCGATGTCCTCGTACACCGCCTGGAGTTCTTCCCCGGTCGCGGCCTCGTGGAAGTCCCCACCGGTGCTGGAGGCAAGGTTCTCCAGAGCAGGGCCGTCCACAGGGACGGGGATGCTGTCGCCCGAGGGCAGCTCGATGGTGCCCCCTTCCGTGCCGTACGCGATGGTCGAGACCGGGATCTGGTCGCCGGCCGCCTCTTCGGCCGCCTCCTCGATGGAGCGGCCCGTGGTGTTGGAGCCGTCCGACAGGAGCACGATGTGCGCGGGCGGCGGACGGCGTTCGGCCTCCCGGTCGAGCATGCGGACGGCGTCGCGCGAGGCCACGACGGCCTCGCCGATCGCCGTGCCCTCGCCGGTGGTGAGCTGTTCGATGGCGGTGCGCAGCGCGGCCCGGTCGGTGGTCGGCGGCACCGCCACGTTCGCGGTGCCGCTGAAGGGGACGAGCCCGGCGTTGAAGCGCTCGGGCAGCCGGTCGACGAAGGCGAGGGCCGCTTGCTGGGCCGCCTCGAAGCGGGTCGGCTCGACATCCGTGGCCTCCATGGAGGCCGAGACGTCGAAGGCGACGACGATCGTGGCCCGTTCGCGCGGCACCTGCACCTCGGTGGTGGGCCGGGCGAAACCGACGATCAGCAGGCCGACCATGGCGCAGAAAGCGGCTGCGGGGACATGCCGGCGCCAGCCCGGCTGCTTGGGCGCGACCTTGTCCAGCAGATCGAGGTTGGTGAACCGGACGGCGTACCGGCCGCGTCGGCGCTGCACCACCAGATACACGGCGATCAGCGCGAGCAAGGGCACCAGGAGCAGCAGCCAGCCGGGCGAACGCAGACTCATGGCAGCTCCCGGTGGACGGATGGCGATGGGGATGAGGACGGCGGTGACATGGCACTCACCTGCACGGGCCGGGCGTTCACGCGGCACCGCCTCCCGCCCTGCGCCGCTGGGCCGCGACATGGCGTACGACATCACGCACCCAGTCACGATCCGTACGCAGCCGCAGATGGGCCGCGCCCGCCCGGCGTATGGACGTCTTGATCAACGCCCGCTGTTCCAGCGCCGCCGCGGCGTACCGCTCGCGCAACCGCCGTGCGTTGGTGGGGATTTCACGCCTGCGGCCGGTCTCGGGGTCGACGACGGTGAGCAACCCCACATCAGGCAGCTCCAGTTCGCGGGGGTCGACCGTCTCGACCGCGAGCAGCTGGTGGCGGTGGGCGATGGTGCGCAGCGGCTGCTCCCAGCCGGTCTCCAGGAAGTCGGAGACGACGGCGACGAGGCCGCTGCCGGGCAGGGTGCGCAGCGCGTACAGGGCGTCGGCGAGGCTCTGCCCGGCGGCGGTCTGGCCGGGTGCCACGCGGGGACGGTCCAGGGCGGCGCGCAGCACCCTGAGGAGGTGGCCGCGGCCGGTGCGCGGCGGGATCCGCCGGATGCCGTCGGGGCCGGTGATCTGGGCGCCGATCCGGTTCCCGGCCCGCTCGGTGAGGAAGGCGACGGCCGCGGCAGCGCCGACGGCCAGGTCGCGTTTCTCCATCTGGGCGGTGCCGAAGTCCATGCTCGCGGAGGCGTCGAGGACGATCCAGGTGGTCAGTTCACGGTCGGCGAGGGTGAGCCGGACGTGCGGGACGGTGGTGCGCGCGGTGGCGCTCCAGTCCATCCGGCGTACGTCGTCCCCTATGGCGTACGGACGGGTCTCGGACACCTCGCTGCCGGGACCGGGCACCAGCCCCGTGTGATCGCCCTGGAGGAGGCCGTCGGGACGGCGGGTGAAGAGCAACTCCAGGTGTTTCAGGGCTTGTTCGGGAGTGAGTTCACGCAGGCTCGGGGTGCTGCCGCTCATGCCGCATTCTCCTCCTGGTCGGGCCCGAGGTCGTGGCGCGGACTGACCCGTGGCTGCTCCACCGCGGCCAGCACCTCGTCGACGATCCCGGCTCCGGTGATGCCGTCGGCGAGCGCGTCGAAGGACATCACCAGCCGGTGCGCGATGACCTCGTGGGCCAGATCGTGCACGTCCTCGGGGAGGACGTAGCCACGGCCGCGCAACAGGGCGAGCGCGCGGGCGGCGGCGACCAGGCCGAGGGTGGCGCGAGGTCCCGCGCCGTGCGCCAGCCGGCCGTCGCGGCCCGCGAGTTCACGGGTCGAGACGATCAGCCGTACCGCGTACTCGGCGATCGCGTGGTGCACGAACACCTCGTCGGCGGCGCGCTGGAGCGCGATCAGCCGCTCCGGGGTGAGGACGGGGCGCGCCCGGGGTGGGTCGACGCTCATCCGGTAGAGGATCGCGAGTTCTTCGGACTCGCTCGGGGCGGCGATCTCCACCTTGAGCAGGAAGCGGTCGCGCTGGGCTTCGGGGAGTTGGTAGACGCCCTCGGACTCGATGGGGTTCTGGGTGGCGAGTACGAGGAACGGCTGGGGGACGGGGATGGTGGTGCCGCCGATGGAGACCTGGTGCTCGCCCATCACTTCGAGGAGCGCGGACTGCACCTTGGCGGGGGCGCGGTTGATCTCGTCGGCGAGGACGAAGTTCGCGACGACGGGGCCGGGTTCGACGGTGAAGGTCTCACTGGACTGCCGGTAGATCCGGGTGCCGGTGATGTCGGACGGTACGAGGTCCGGGGTGAACTGGAGCCGCGCGAACTTTCCGCCCGCGACCTGGGCGAGGGTCTTCGCGGCGAGCGTCTTGGCGACACCCGGCACGCCCTGCAGCAGGCAGTGCCCACGGGCCAGGACCGCGGTGAACATCCGCTCAACCATGCGGTCTTGGCCGACTATCACGCGCTTGACCTCGAAGAGCGCCTCTTCGAGAAGCTTGCCGTCGCTTGTCTCGTGGTTCGTGGTCACCGTGCCTCCGCGCTGTCTGATGCGAGGACCGTGTGGGGCGTACGTGTCATGGTCTTGTCGCTCCTTAGCGCCGTCGGGCTGCGGCTCCGCCCGTCGCGCGGGGCGGGCGAGGCCGTTGTGAGGCGTTGCCTGGGAGCAAGACCATCAGGCGGGGGCGAAAACCGGCTTAAGGACGGCGCAACGCGAGGCAGAGCGGAGTTCCGGGACCTCGTCATCGCGGGTGGGCACAGCGGCCAACGGCCAGAGGAACGGTTACGTTGGTCCGGAGCCGCACAAGAGCGACCGAACGGAGCCCCCATGCCCTTCGCCCGACTCGCCTCAGCGACGACCCCCACCTGCCACATCGGCCTGGGCCTCGCCGCCGTCGGCCGCCCCGGCTATATCAACCTCGGCCGCGAGAGCGACCTCCCGGCCGAGCGCAGCGTCGAGGCGTTGCGCGAGCGATCTCATGAACTCCTCGACGCCGCCTACGCCCAGGGCGTCCGCTACTTCGACGCGGCCCGCTCGTACGGCCGTTCCGAGGAGTTCCTCACCGACTGGCTGCGCACCCGGCCCGAGGTCGACGATGTCGTCATCGGCAGCAAGTGGGGCTACACCTACACCGCGGGCTGGCGGGCGGACGCCGAGGAGCACGAGGTCAAGGACCACAGCGTCACCACGTACGAGCGGCAGCGCGCCGAGTCCGCCGAACTGCTCGGCGACCGGCTCGACCTGTACCAGATCCACTCGGTGACCCCGGACAGCCCGGCCCTCACCGACAAGGAACTCCACGCCAAGCTGGCGGAGGCCGCAGCCCAGGGGCTCACGATCGGCTTCTCCACCAGTGGACCGGCCCAGGCCGACGCCATCCGGGCCGCGCTCGCCGTGACGGTCGAGGGCGAGCCCCTCTTCCGTACCGTCCAGGCCACCTACAACGCGCTGGAGATCTCCGCCGCGCCCGCGCTCGCCGAGGCGCATGCCGCCGGGCTCACCGTGATCGTCAAGGAGGCCATGGCCAACGGCCGCCTCGCCGGTCCGCACGCCCCGGAGGCGGTGCGCGCCATCGCCGAGGCGGCGGAACTCGGCGCCGACGCGGTCGCCCTCGCCCTCGTCCTGCGACAGCCCTGGGCCGGTGTCGTCCTCTCCGGCGCGGCCACCGTCAACCAGCTCGTCTCGAACCTGCACGCCGCGGTAGTCGACCTCGACGACGAACAGACGGCCCGGCTGGCCACACTCGCCGAGGAGCCGGGCACGTACTGGGAGCGGCGCGGGCAGCTGCCCTGGCACTGAGCACCCACTGATCACCGGAGTCCAACACTGCGGGCACCGCAGGCAGGCATGACTGAGCGAGCATGAATGAGCCACGTACGCCTTGAGTGAGACACTCATGTCTCATGTGGGCTATGGTTGTCTCATGGCTGTCGATCGCTCCCACGTACTCCGCAGCGCCGCCGCGCTGCTCACCCGGAAGTCCACCTCCACCATGGACGAGGTCGCCAAGGCCGCCGGGATCAGCCGGGCCACCCTGCACCGCCAGTTCGCAGGGCGCGACGCCCTCGTGCGAGCGCTCGAAGAGCTCGGCATCGAGGAGTGCGAGGCGGCGCTGGACGCGGCGCGGCTCGACGAGGGGTCCGCGAGCGATGCCGTACGCCGGCTGGTGCGCGAGATCGAGCCCGCCGCCGGACTGCTCTCGTTCCTCTACACGGAGAACCAGCTCTTCGAGGGTGAGCAGCAGAACGAGGGTTGGGCCCGGCTCGACGCCCGTATCTCCGCCCTGTTCCGGCGTGGCCAGGAGAGCGGCGAGTTCCGTATCGACCTCACGCCCGCCTGGCTCACCGAGGCGCTGTTCGCACTGATCGCGTCCTGCGCCTGGGTCGTACTGAACGGCAAGGTCGCCGCGAAGGACTTCCACCACATGATCGTCGAGCTGCTGCTCGGCGGCGCACTACGGAGAGAATCATGACCAGCACACAGCAGTGGACGGCGGCGACGGAAGTGGAGAAGCGCCCCGGGCGCTGGCTCGCACTGGCCGTGCTCGTCCTCGCCGTGCTGCTTGTGGCCGTCGACGCGACCGTACTCGGGCTTGCCACCCCGTACATCAGCGAGGACCTGAAGCCGTCCGGTACTCAGTTGCTGTGGATCGGTGACGTCTACTCGTTCGTGATCGCCGGTCTGCTCGTCTCGATGGGCAGCCTCGGCGACCGTATCGGCCGTAAGAAGCTGCTGCTCATCGGCTCGGTCGCGTTCGGCCTGGTCTCCGTGCTCAACGCCTATGCGGGCACTGCGGAGTTGATGATCCTGGCGCGGGCGCTGCTCGGCGTCGCGGGCGCGACCCTGATGCCCGCCACGCTCGCCCTCATCCGCAACCTCTTCCACGACCCGCGCGAACGCAGTCTCGCCGTCGGCATCTGGGGCGCGACCGCCTCCGCGGGCATGGCGATCGGGCCGATCGCCGGCGGTTTCCTGCTGGAGCACTTCTGGTGGGGCTCCGTCTTCCTCATCAACCTCCCCGTGATGGCGGTCCTCGTCGTCGTCGGCATGAAGCTGCTGCCCGAGTCCCGTGATCCCGAGCCCGGCCCGTGGGACCTGATCAGTGTCGTCCTGTCGCTCGTCGGGATGGTCGGCATCGTGTACGGGGTCAAGGAGGCCGCCGCGCACGGGGTGAGCGGGGAGGCGGCTGCCGCGGGTCTGCTCGGTGCCGCCGCGCTCTTCGGCTTCGTACGCCGTCAATTCGCGCTGGAAACACCGCTGTTGGACATGCGGTTGTTCCGCAACCGCGGCTTCTCGGCGGCCGTGCTCGCCGATCTGCTGACCATTCTCGGCCTGTCGGGTCTGGTCTTCTTCCTCTCGCAGTACCTGCAACTCGTCCAGGGCATGCGGCCGTTGATGGCGGGTCTCGCCGAACTGCCCGCCGCGGTGGGCGCGGTGGTGGCCGGACTGATCGCGGGTTCGGTGGCGCGCCGATACTCGGTACGGGCCGTCGTCGCGGGCGGGCTCGCCGCGATCGGCCTCGCGCTGGCCACGCTCACGCTGCTGAGCCCGTCCACCGGCTATCCACTGCTCGGCGGCGCACTGCTGTTCGTGGGCGTCGGCGCGGGCTTCTCGTTCACCGTGACCGCCGACGTGATTCTCTCCAGTGTGCCGAAGGAGCAGGCGGGCGCCGCGTCCGCGGTCTCCGAGACGGCGTACGAACTCGGCGCGGCCCTCGGTATCGCGCTCCTCGGCTCCATCGTCACGGGCGTCTACGCCGGCTTCACGGCTCCGGCCGGTACGTCTCCGGGGGTGGCCGCAGCGGCGCACGAGTCCCTGGGCGGCGCGGTGGAGGCGACGGCGGGCCTGCCGAACGCCGAGGCGCTGCTGAGCGCCGCCCGCGCGGCCTTCGTCGACGGGCTCACGCTCGCGGCGGGTGCCGGCGCGGCGGTGCTGCTCGGCGCGGCGGTGGCGGCGTGGTTCCTGCTGCGGGGGCAGCGGCTAGAGGGCGGGACGGAGCACCCGTAGCCCGCCGCGCGCCGTGGTGGCCTGGTGGCGTACGGGTGCCCAAGTCACCCAAATCCCCAGGCCACCGGCCGCTTTAAGCCCGTTTTCGCCCTCACCTGATGCTCTTGGACGTGTACCCGATGTCGTCCCACTCGGCTGAAGGAGCCACCGACATGACACGTCGTACCCGTAAGACAGTTGTCGTCGCCGCTACTGTGCTGGCCGTCGCGGGCCTGGCCGGAGGCGGTGTCGCCATCGCCGCCGACGGCGACCGACCGCCGCGCGACAAGGTCGAGTTCGTCGTCGAGGAAGGCACGTCGAACAGCGGAACCAGCGCCTGGAGCGAAGAGGACTGCCCTGAGAAGGACGGGGGCAGCGGCAGCACCCCGTCCGAGTCCACGGGCGATCCGGCCGACGCGCTGTGACCGCCGCGCTCCCCCGCTGACCTCAGGCACTCACGGGCGCTCACCCGCTTACTTGCGGGCGTTCGCCCACGTGTGCTGGGCCGCCACGTCCGCCTTGACCTCGGCGAGCTGGACCGCGACCGCGCTGGGGGCCGTGCCGCCGCGGCCGTTGCGGGAGGCGAGGGCGCCGGGGACGTTGAGGACGGTGCGTACCTCGGGGGTCAGATGCGCGGAGATCTTCGCGAACTGTTCGTCGGTCAGCTGGTCCAGTTCCTTGCCCTCGGCCTCGGCGACCTTCACGCACTCGCCCGCGACCTCGTGCGCGACGCGGAACGGCACGCCCTGCTTGACCAGCCACTCGGCGATGTCGGTGGCGAGCGAGAAACCGGCCGGGGCCAGCTCCTCCATGCGCTCGCGGTTGACGGTCAGGGTCGCCATCATGCCGGTGAAGGCGGGGAGCAGGACCTCGAGTTGGTCGCAGGAGTCGAAGACCGGCTCCTTGTCCTCCTGGAGGTCGCGGTTGTACGCGAGGGGCAGCGCCTTGAGCGTCGCCATCAGGCCGGTCAGGTTGCCGATCAGCCGGCCGCTCTTGCCGCGTGCCAGTTCCGCGATGTCCGGGTTCTTCTTCTGCGGCATGATCGACGAGCCGGTGGAGAAGGCGTCGTGGAGGGTGACGAAGGAGAACTCCTTCGTGTTCCAGAGGATGATCTCCTCGGCGATCCGGGAGAGGTTCACGCCGATCATCGCGGTGATGAAGGCGAACTCGGCGGCGAAGTCCCGCGAGGCCGTCCCGTCGATGGAGTTGCCCGAGCTGCCGTGCTCGAAGCCGAGGTCGCGGGCGACGGCCTCCGGGTCGAGCCCCAGACTGCTGCCGGCCAGGGCTCCCGAGCCGTATGGCGACACGGCCGTCCGCTCGTCCCACTGGCGCAGGCGCTCGGCGTCCCGGGAGAGGGCCTGGGCGTGGGCCAGTACGTGATGCGCGAAGAGCACCGGCTGGGCGTGCTGAAGGTGCGTACGGCCCGGCATGGCGACGTCCGGGTGGGCCTCGGCCAGACCGATCAGGGCGTCCTGGAGATCGGCGATCAGGCCGCCGATGATCCGGGCGTGGTCGCGCAGGTACATCCGGAAGAGCGTGGCGACCTGGTCGTTGCGCGAGCGGCCCGCGCGCAGCTTGCCGCCGAGGTCCGGGCCGATCCGCTCCAGGAGGCCGCGCTCGAGCGCCGTGTGCACGTCCTCGTCGGCGATGGTCCCGACGAGCGTGCCGTCCGCCACATCGGCTTCGAGCTGGTCGAGGCCCGCGAGCATGCGCTCCAGCTCGTCGTCGGTGAGGAGGTTCGCCTTGTGCAGCACGCGCGCGTGGGCCCGTGAACCGGCGATGTCGTACGGCGCGAGCCGCCAGTCGAAGTGGACGGACGCGGACAGCTTGGCCAGGGCCTCGGCGGGACCGTCGGCGAAACGGCCGCCCCAGAGCCGTACGTCACCGCTGTTGCTGCTCACTTGCTCTGCTCCTCGGAGAATGGTGAATGTGCGACCGCCTCCCCACCCTTGCAGGTGAGGAGGCGGCTGTCAGGTCAGTGCGTGCGAGGCTCGCGCCCCGCGTGGCGGGCTTACGCCAGATCCCGCTTCGCGGCGATCTTCGACGACAGGCTGTAGATGTCGATGAAGCCCTTCGCCGCGGACTGGTCGAAGGAGTCGCCCGTGTCGTACGTCGCGAGGTTGAAGTCGTACAGCGACGACTCGGAGCGGCGGCCGGTGACGACGGCGCGACCGCCGTGCAGGGTCATCCGGATGTCGCCGGAGACGTGCTGGTTGGCCTCGTTGATGAAGCCGTCCAGGGCGCGCTTGAGCGGGGAGAACCACAGGCCGTCGTAGACCAGCTCGCCCCAGCGCTGCTCGACCTGCCGCTTGTAGCGGGCGAGTTCGCGCTCGACGGTGACGTTCTCCAGCTCCTGGTGGGCCGTGATCAGCGCGATGGCGCCGGGAGCCTCGTACACCTCACGGGACTTGATGCCGACGAGGCGGTCCTCGACCATGTCGATCCGGCCGATGCCCTGGGCGCCGGCTCGCTGGTTGAGCTGCTGGATCGCCTGCAGGACGGTGACGGGCTTGCCGTCGATGGCGACCGGGACGCCCGCCTTGAAGGTGACGACGACCTCGTCGGGCTCACGCGGGAGCGCGGGGTTCTGCGTGTACTCGTAGACGTCCTCGATCGGGGCGTTCCAGATGTCCTCCAGGAAGCCGGTCTCGACGGCGCGTCCGAAGACGTTCTGGTCGATGGAGTACGGCGACTTCTTGGTGGTGGCGATCGGCAGGCCCTTGTCCTCGCAGAAGGCGATCGCCTTGTCCCGGGTCATCGCGTAGTCGCGGACCGGGGCGATGCACTTGAGGTCGGGGGCGAGGGCGACGATGCCGGCCTCGAAGCGGACCTGGTCGTTGCCCTTGCCGGTGCAGCCGTGGGCGACCGTGCTCGCGCCGTGCTTCTGGGCGGCGGCGACGAGGTGCTTGACGATGGTCGGCCGGGAGAGGGCGGAGACCAGCGGGTAGCGGTCCATGTAGAGGGCGTTGGCCTTGATCGCCGGGAGGCAGTACTCCTCGGCGAACTCGTCCTTGGCGTCCGCGACCTCGGCCTCGACGGCACCGCAGGCGAGCGCGCGCTTGCGGATGACGTCCAGGTCCTCGCCGCCCTGGCCGACGTCCACGGCAACGGCGATGACCTCGGCGCCCGTCTCCTCGGCGATCCAGCCGATGGCGACGGAGGTGTCCAGGCCGCCCGAGTAGGCGAGTACGACGCGCTCGGTCACGGGTTTCTCCTCACAGTGCATTCGCTGACATGCATGAGTATGCAGCACTCTGCATGGTTCGTCAATCTCGGGGTCCGCTGGAGAGCATGGCGAACAAATCTCAGGTTTTGTTTGAACGGGTGAAACCGCTTTCGCGTATCTCCCGCTGAACGCAGGCGCCGCGTTTGTACACCGCAAGACCGCTGTACCGCACAGACAGCACGCCGCCCGAGGGACCACGGGCGGCCCACCCCCGACCAGAGCGAGGCTTCCGCATGTCCAGGGCTCTCCCGAAGTACCACAAGCGCCGCGTGGCGATGATCGGCGGCGCCGCCGCTGTCGTGTTGTCCGGCGCCGTGATCGCCGGATCGGCCTTGGCCGGAGAGACGTCGAACAACGGCGAGCAGGCCGCCACGAACGCGTCGCCCGGCACGGTGAACTGCCCGGCCGTGGAGGGCAGCCTCCCCGCGATCCCGGCCTCCGCGCAGGCCGAGGTGGAGCGCAACCTCACGCTCCTCGACACCCAGATCTCCGAGGCCGACAAGAGACTGGTCGACACGGTCGGCCAGGGCGGCGCCAACTTCGTCCAGAACGCCATCCTCGGCCCGCTGGAAGACAAGCGCATCGCCACCCTGAACCGCATCGAGACGGCGATCGGCCGCGCCGCCGAGAAGCCCGAGGGTCTCGAAGCGCTCGCGGCCTGCGAGCTCAACGCGGGTGGGGCGGCTGACGCGGGCGGCGAGGCCGAGGAGGAGCCGACCGAGGCGCCCACCGACGCGGCGGGCGGGAACGAAGACGCCGGGGCAGGGGACGCGGCCGGTGACGCCGGAAACGCGGAGGACGCGGGCGGAGCCGAGGACGCGGGCAACGCCGGCGCCGCGGGCACCATCAGCTGCCCCGACGTCGAGCCGAGCCTGCCCGCCGAGATCCCCGCTTCCGCCCAGGCGGAGGTGGACAGCAACCTCGCTCAGCTCGACACCCAGATCGCCGAGGCCAACCAGCGCATCGTCGACACGGTCGGCCAGGGCGGCCCCAACTTCATCCAGAACGCCATCCTCGGCCCGCTGGAGGACAAGCGCGTCGCCGCGCTGAACCGCATCGAGACCGCCATCGGTCGTGCTGCGGAGAAGCCCGAGGGCCTCGAAGCCCTCGCGGCCTGCGAGCTCAACCAGTAACCGACGCCACCGAGTAAGCCCTCCGTGGCCGCCCCGAGCGCTGGGCCGGGACGGCCACGGAGCCTTGAGCTGCCCTGTGCGCAGTTCCCAGAGCGCGTAATTCCTTAGACAGTCAAAGGAGTTGCGCGAATAATCGTTAGACATGGGAAAGACTTACGAGCGCATAGACGGCCGACTGCGTACGTTCATCGAGGCGCAGCCCCTCTTCTTCACAGCGACGGCGCCCCTGTCCGGGGACGGCACGATCAACCTCTCCCCCAAGGGCCTCAAAGACTCGTTCGCGGTCCTGGACGAACTCACCGTCGCCTACCTGGACTTCGCCGGCAGCAACGCCGAGACGATCGCCCACCTGCGGGAGAACGGCCGGATCACCCTGATGTGGTGCGCCTTCCAGGGCCCACCGAACATCGTCCGCGTACACGGCCGCGGTGAGCCGGTCTTCCGTGACGATCCGCGCTTCAAGGAGCTCCTCGCCCATTTCCCGGACATCGACCCGACCCCGCACGGCCTGCGCGCGATCATCGTCGTGACCGCCGAACTCATCCGCGACACCTGCGGCTACGCGGTGCCCTTCATGACGTACGACGAAGACCGCGAGCTGCATGCCAAGCGCTTCGCACGCGAGGACGACACCTCGCTGAGCGAGTACTTCGGGAAGAAGGAGCACATAGCGACGAGTCTGGACGGTCTGCCCGGGCTGCCCCTGCCGCTGCCTCCCACCCCAGCCTGAGCTCGTACACCTTGAGAACCTTGCGGCATTCCGTACCGTCATGACCGGGTGCGCATGTTTTGCGGATCTTCTTGCTACACAAGGCTGTTGAGACATTTGACGGAATTCTCCCCTCCGCCGTTCGCAGCGCCTACGCTCGGCGCCAGCGCGCCCAAGGCGCTGCCAGGGGACGTCCGGAGAAGTCGCACAGTGTCCGGACCCGGGGCTTGAGCCCACAAGGAACACAGGGACAGCACGACATCAGGAACAGATGGGGGATCCATGTTCCGACCCGCACGCGAACCTCAGAGCAAACGCCATGTCCGCAACTCCTACTACGTCCTCGGCGAGGGCATCTTCAACGATCCGGGCACGAGCAGCGACACCCCGATCGAACCGTCGACGCCGTCGACCATCGCCTCGCTGCGCAAGTTCCGCTTCTCCCGTCTGAGCCCCGTGCCCGGGACCACGGTGACGAGCAGGGCACTGCGCGAGGCGCTCGCCAAGGCGATGACGCCCGACCCCGCCGGCCCGGCCGGAGAGTCGCCGGACTCCTCCCGCCCCGCCATTCCGGCGGGATTCACCTACCTGGGGCAGTTCGTCGACCACGATATGACGCTCGACGCCACCATCCGGGACCTGGAGCAGGACGTCACCGTGGAGGAACTCATCCAGGGCCGCTCTCCCGCACTGGACCTCGACAGCCTGTACGGGCGAGGGCCGCAGAAGCCGCAGGACCGGAAGTTCTACGGGCCCGACGGAATCCGGTTGCGTACAGGCAGGACTCAGTCGGCGGGAGGACCCTCGGACGGCGTCAACGATGTCCCGCAGCAGGAACTGGACGGGTTCGACCTGCCCCGGATCGGCATCGGTTCGTCGATCGGGGAGCGGCGGGCAGCGCTGATCCCCGATCCCCGCAACGACGAGAACCTCGCCGTCGCCCAGATCCACTGCGCCTTCATCCGCTTCCACAACAAGGTCGTCAGCGACCTGGCCGCGAAGGGGACGGACAGCGCGGTGCTCTTCGACACCGCGCGCGAACTGGTCGTCAAGCACTACCAGTGGATGCTGCGCACGGACTACCTGATCCAGATCGTCGACGACCAGATCGTGGACGACGTCTTCACCCACGGTCGCAGGTACTTCGATGTGGCGCCCGAGATCAAGTACGGCGACGGCGCTGTCGAAGACGACACGTACCGAACCCTTCAGCCCGGTGACGCGCCCACCATGCCCATCGAGTTCTCGGTGGCGGCCTTCCGCCTGGGCCACAGCATGGTCCGCGCCGAGTACGAGTGGAACCGGGTGTTCAACAGCGGGCAAGGCCCCGGCGTCATCGCTCCCGCGACGCTGCGGCTGATCTTCGTCTTCTCCGCGACCAGCGGAAACTTCCAGCCCTTCCCGCCCGACGACGACAACCCGGACGCGGGCAGCGCGGAGCGTCTGCCGACCAACTGGGTCGCCGATCTTCCCCGGCTCTTCGACTTCAGCGAGACCGGCCGCAAGGAGCTCATGCGGACCGCGGACCAGTTCAACCTGGCGAAGCGGATCGACACCCTGCTGGTCGACATGCTCAAGGATCTCCCGCTCGGGTCGTTCGGTGCCCGGGGGGCCACGGTCCCGGAGATCGAGCGCAATCTTGCCTTCCGGAACCTCACCCGGGCCAACATGCTCAAGCTCGCGACCGGCCAGGAGATGGCGGAGTTCTTCAAGCTCGACGAGGACGAGCGGCTCACCGAGGACGAGATCGAGCACGGCAGCGGCGGTGCGTCGCTGGCGGAACTGAGCCCGGAGGAGCGGGAGTCGGTCAGGACCAAAACTCCCTTGTGGTTCTACATCCTCAGGGAGGCCGAGGTGAAGGGCGGCGGCCGGCTGACCGGGGTCGGCGGCCGTATCGTCGCCGAGGTCTTCCACCGGGCCATGGAGGGCAGCAAGCACTCCATCGTCCGTGATCCCGAGTGGCGTCCCACCCTCGCTGTGGACCAGAGCACCTTCCGGATGAGCGATCTGCTGCTCTACGCGTTCGAGGGCAAGGCCGAACTTCTCAACCCGCTGGGTCCCCCGCCGGGTCTGTGAGCGCGGACCCCGTGGACACCGTGGGTTCCGGGCGGCCTGCCAGGCCCGCTCGGAACCCACGGGAGTACCGGCGAGTACACCAACGGACGGCGCCTGTACGGCCCATCCGGACTGCCCCTGCCGCTGCCTCCCCGTAGCGTCCGGTTCATGCGCCTCGGAGCCGCCGTCCTCCTCGTGTCCGCGTCCCTCCTCACCCTGGCCCCGAGCGGCCCGCCTCCCCTTCCCGAGCGGATGGCGGACACCGGCGGCGGCACCCAGCTCATCACCGCGCAGGCCTCGCGCACGTCTTCGACGACCGGGACCCTCACCTGGTGGGACCGGCGCGACGGACGCTGGGTGAAGGCCGGTTCCTCAGCCGCGCGCTTCGGCGCCAAGGGGCTGGTCGAGGGCGGCTCGCGCCGACAGGGGACGAGCACGACACCCACCGGGCTCTACGACCTTCCGTACGCGTTCGGGATCAAGGCCGCGCCCGGTGGGACCAAAGCCCCGTACCGCCGCGTGCGCCAGAACTCCTGGTGGTGCCAGGCCAACGACTCGCGCTCCTACAACCGCTGGACCGAGCCGCGCCCGGCCGACTGCCGGGCCGCCGAGTCCGAGCACCTGATCTCGTACGGAACGCAGTACGCGTACGCGCTCGTCATCGGCTTCAACTACGAGCGGCCCGTGCGCGGGCACGGCGCCGGGATCTTCCTGCACGTCAACGGGCGTGGGGCGACAGCCGGTTGTGTGTCCGTGCCGCGGGACGCGATGCGGCGGATCCTGGGCTGGGCGGATCCGGCGCGCAGGCCGCACATCGCGATCGGGACGGAGAGCGGTCCGACCTCGATCGTCCGCTACTGAGGTCGATCGCTGTCGGTTGCCGAGGTCGGTTGCCGAGATCGCTCAGCCCTTCGCGCCGCCGCCGGGTTACCGCGAGTCGCAGCAGTTCACCCCTTACTCCCTGGTGCATTGAACAAGCTGCCGTCCCGGGACGTACCACTGGGCCAAGGGCCACTCCCCCTCTCGCCAGTCCCACGGAGGAACCGTGAGTACGATCGCCGGCGGTCGCGCTGCGCGGCGCCAGACGTTGCGCCGCATCCGCCCTCGCCGCAACCCCGCAGTCCCGCTGCTGCTCGCTGTCTGGGCGGGTGCGGTGGGGGTGGTCTGGCTGTGGTGGAGCAACACTCCGGCCATCGCCAACAACACGGACCGGATACTGGGCGCCGGCCGGATCACCGGCCTGCTGGCCGGTTACCTGATGGCCCTCGTGGTGTTGCAGATGGCCCGGGTGCCCGCGCTGGAGCGCCGCGTCGGCTCGGACCGCGTGGCGCGCTGGCACGCGATGAGCGGCCGCTACACGCTCTGCCTGGTTCTCGCGCACCTCATCCTGACCATGTACGGCTACGCGCTGCAGGCCGGACTCGGGTTCTCCGGGATCGTCGAGCAGACCATCGACTCGGTGAACACGCTGCCGGACATGGGCAAGGCGGCGATCGGCACGAGTCTGCTGCTGTTCATCGGCCTGATCTCCATCGGCGGGATCCGGCGCAGGATTCCGTACGACACCTGGTACCACATCCATCTGCTCACGTACGCGGCCGTGTACCTGTCGTTCTGGCACCAGCTGTCCACGGGCAACGACTTCGCCGTCCAGCCCGCCGCGACGACGGCCTGGTACGCGCTGTACGGGACCGTGACCGCGCTGGCGCTCTGGTACCGGGTGCTCGTGCCGATCCGGCTGAACATGCGGCACCGTATGCGGGTCGCGGATGTCGTCGAGGAGGCACCCGGGGTCGTCTCGGTGCTGATCTCGGGGCGGCGGCTGCACCGCATCGGCGCCGAGGCCGGGCAGTTCTTCCGGTGGCGGTTCATGGCGCCGGGCATGCGCTTCAGCTCGCACCCGTACTCCCTGTCGGCGGCGCCCCGCCCCAACATGCTGCGCATCACGGTGAAGGCGATCGGCGACCACACCTCCAGGCTGCGCGAGCTGGAGCCCGGTACCCGCGTCTGGGCCGAGGGCCCGTACGGCGCGATGACCGCCTCCCGGCGCAGGAGCGGCAAGGTGCTGCTGATCGCGGGCGGTGTCGGCATCACCCCGATGCGGGCGCTGTTCGAGACGCTGCCCGGCTCGCCCGGCGATCTGACGCTGCTGTACCGGGCCAACAGCACCCAGGACCTGGCTCTGTGGGACGAACTGGCCGCCATCGCCGACGAGCGCGGCGCCCGGCTCATGTACGCGGTCAACAGCCCGGACGGGGAACGCCCCGACATCTCGGCGGAGACTCTGCGCAGAAAGCTGCCGGACGTCGACAGCCATGACGTTTTCCTGTGCGGGCCTCCCGGCTTCGCACAGCAGGTCTACGAAGCACTCCGCGGCGCGGGCGTACCGGCCCGCCGCATCCATCACGAGTCGTTCGAGATGTGAGCGACGGGAGTCAGGAGCAATGAAGAAGAGTCACCCCATCCGGCGTGTCATGCTCGCAACCGCCGCCACCGTGTCCGGGATCGTGCTGGTTCTGTCGCTGAAGCCGGCGTCGGACCCGTCATCGTCCGCATCCGCGCAGGGCGGCGGAGCATCGCCACAGGGAGGCGCCCAGCAGTCGGCCGTCCAGGACGGCGCGGTCACCGGAGACGCGGCCACGACCGAGTACGGCCCCGTCCAGGTCCGCCTCACCATGGCCGGCGGCAAGATCACCAAGGCCGAGGCCGTACAGCAGCCCAAGGGCGGACGCAGCGACCAGATCAGCGCCGACGCGATCCCCAAGCTCAACCAGGCGGCCGTCGCCGCGGGCAGCGCCGACATCGACGCGGTCTCCGGCGCCACGTACACCAGCGCCGGCTACAAGAAGTCCCTCCAGTCCGCCATCGACAAGGCTCCCAAGTCCGGTGGCGGTGGCGGTGGCGGCTCGTCGTCCGGCTCGGCCCAGGCCCAGACGGTCACCGGAGACGTGGCCACGACCGAGTACGGTCCTGTCCAGGTCCGCGTCACCATGGCCGGCGGCAAGATCACCAAGGCCGAGGCCGTACAGAAGCCGACCGGTGGGCGCAGCGACCAGATCAGCGCCAACTCCGTGCCCAAGCTCAACCAGGCGGCCGTCGCCGCGGGCAACGCCGACATCGACGCCGTCTCCGGCGCCACCTACACCAGCGCCGGCTACAAGAAGTCCCTCCAGTCGGCCATCGACAAGGCTCCCAAGTCCGGTGGCGGGTCTGCTGCCGGATCCGGCCAGGCCGGTGCGGGCAACGGCGGTGGCGGTAGCGATAGTGGTAGCGGGTCCGCAGGCTCCGACAATGCCGGTGGCGGTGGCGGGTCCAGCGACGTGGCAGCCGACGCGCGCGTCGTGACCGGCAGCGTGGCCGAGACCGAGTACGGCCCCGTCCAGGTCCGTATCACCTACAACGGCGGCAAGATCACCAAGGCCGAGGCCGTACAGAAGCCGAAGGGCGGACGCAGCGACCAGGTCAGCGCCAACTCGATTCCGAAGCTCAACCAGGCGGCCGTCGCCGCGAGCAGTGCCGACATCGATGCCGTCTCCGGTGCTTCCTACACCAGCGCCGGCTACAAGAAGTCCCTCCAGAACGCCTTGGACCAGGTCGGTGGCTGAGGTGGCGGATCCCGCGCAGGCGCTCCCCGCGGTGCGTCACGCGGAGGAGGTGATGGGCACGGTCGTCTCGTTCGACGTGCGCGGCGGCGAAGCGGCGGCCGTGCAGACCGCGTTGGAGGAGGCGATCGCCCAACTCCACGTGGTGGACGCGGTGTTCAGCACCTTCAAGGAGAACAGTCAGATCTCCCGGCTCGGCCGGGGCGAGCTGACCGTCGACGACTGCGACCCGGAGGTCGCCGAGGTCCTCGAACTGTGCGCCGAGGCCGAGCGGTTGAGCGACGGCTGGTTCAGCACGAAGTACGCGGGTGTCGTCGACCCGACCGGTCTGGTGAAGGGCTGGTCGGTCGAGCGTGCGGCCCGGCACCTCATGGCAGCCGGGGCGAGCGGCGTCAGCGTGAACGGCGGTGGCGACGTGCAGTTGCTCGGCACACCGGGGCCCGAGCGGCCCTGGCGGGTCGGTGTCTCGGACCCGCTGCGCCCCGGCTCCCTCGCGGCGGTCGTCTCCGCGGCGGGCGCCGACGAACTGGCCATCGCCACCTCGGGTTCCGCCGAGCGCGGCGTCCACATCGTGGACCCGGGCACCGGCAAGTCCGCGGTCACCGACCTGGTGGCCGTGACCGTGGTGAGCCCCCGGCTCACCTGGGCGGACGCCTGGGCGACGGCGGCCTTCGCGATGGGCGCCCGGCACGCCCTCAGCTGGCTGGAGTCCCTACCGGACGTCGAGGCGCTGCTCATCACGGCGGGCGACGAGGTCCGCTGTACCGGAGGTCTCGGCGCCCGCCTCGGGTGAGCCCCGACAGGGGCGTACGCCTCAGTGGTTGTTCTGGGCCAACCGCAACAAGTGATCGGCCAGAGCCTGACCCCCACTGGGGTCACGGCTGATCAGCAGCAGCGTGTCGTCGCCCGCGATCGTGCCGAGGATGTCGTGCAGTTCGGCCTGGTCGATGGCCGAGGCGAGGAACTGTGCGGCGCCCGGCGGCGTACGCAGGACCACGAGGTTGGCGGACGCCTCCGCGGAGATCAGCAGCTCCGCGGACAGGCGCCGCATCCGCTCCTCCTTCGCCGACTCGCCCAGCGGTGCGCGCGGGGTGCGGAAGCCGCCCTCGCTCGGTACCGCGTAGATGAGGTCGCCGTCGTTGTTGCGGATCTTCACCGCGTTCAGCTCGTCCAGGTCCCGGGAGAGCGTCGCCTGTGTGACGGTCAGCCCGTCGTCGGCGAGGAGCTTCGCCAACTGGCTCTGGGAGCGCACCGGTTGCCGGTTGAGGATGTCCACGATCCGGCGGTGGCGTGCGGTGCGGGTCTGCGGCACGGCAGGCCCGGCGTGCTCGTGATCCTGCGCCTGACTCATCGTCGTCGTCTCATTCTTTGGCTCGTCCGTCCCCGTTGGCTACCGCGTCCAGGACACCGGGAAGGGCCTGGAGCAGCGCGTCCACTTCGTCGTCGCCGAGGTTCAGCGGCGGCATCAGCCGTACGACATCGGGGGCGGGCGCGTTCACCAGTAGGCCGGCGTCCTGAGCCGCCTGCTGCACCTGGGGCGCGAGCGGCTCGGTGAGCACGATACCCAGGAGCAGGCCCGAGCCACGGACATAGTCGATCATTGGGTGGCCCAGTGCCTCCACCCCGCCGCGCAGCTTCTCGCTCGTCCGCTTCACGTTCTCCAGCAGACCCTCGGCCTCGATGGTGTCGAGGACGGCGAGCCCGGCGGCGCAGGCGACCGGGTTCCCGCCGAAGGTCGTGCCGTGGTGCCCGGGCTTCAGCAGCTGGGCGGCGCGGCCGAAGGCGACGGTCGCGCCGAGGGGCAGTCCGCCGCCGAGGCCCTTGGCGAGGGTGACGATGTCCGGCAGGACACCCTCGTGGGCCTGGTACTCGAACCAGTGCCCGGTACGCCCGACGCCCGTCTGCACCTCGTCGAGGACGAGGAGGGTGCCGGTGGCGGCGGTGATGGCGCGGACCGCCTTGAGATAGCCGGCGGGCGGTACGACCACGCCGTTCTCGCCCTGCACCGGCTCGACGATCACGAGTGCCGTGTCTTCGGTGACCGCGGCGGCCAGCGCCTTCGCGTCGCCGTACGGGACATGCGTGACGTCACCCGGCAGCGGCAGGAACGGCTCCTGCTTGCCCGGCTGCCCGGTGAGCGCGAGCGCGCCCATGGTCCGGCCGTGGAAGCCGCCCTGCGTGGCGACCATGTGTGAACGCCCGGTCAGCCGCCCGATCTTGAAGGCACCCTCGTTGGCCTCGGCCCCCGAGTTGCAGAAGTACACGCGCCCGTCACGCCCGAAGAGCTGGAGCAACCGTTCGGCGAGCGCGACGGGCGGCTCGGCGACGAAGAGGTTGGAGACATGGCCGAGGGAGGCGATCTGCTTGCTGACGGCCTCGACGATCGCGGGATGGGCGTGGCCGAGCGCGTTCACCGCGATCCCGCCGACGAAGTCGAGGTACTCCTTGCCGTCGGCGTCCCAGAGCTTCGTGCCCTCGCCGCGGACGAGGGGCAGCCGTGGGGTGCCGTAGTTGTCCATGAGCGCGCCCTGCCAGCGCGTGGTCAGCTCCTGGTTGGTCATGACTCCCCCACTGCGTCGTTCGCTACGTCGTTCTCTGCGTCCGGCACGACCATCGTGCCGATGCCCTCGTCGGTGAAGATCTCCAGCAGGATCGAGTGCTGGACGCGCCCGTCGATCACACGGGCGGTGTTCACACCGTTGCGCACGGCGTGCAGACAGCCCTCCATCTTCGGCACCATGCCGCTGGCCAGCTCGGGCAGCAGCTTCTCCAGCTGCTTCGCGGTGAGGCGGCTGATCACCTCGTCGGAGTTCGGCCAGTCCTCGTAGAGTCCCTCGACGTCCGTGAGGACCATGAGGGTTTCGGCGCCAAGTGCCGCAGCGAGTGCCGCAGCCGCCGTATCAGCATTGACGTTGTAGACATGTCCGTCGTCCTGGGAACGGGCGATCGAGGAGATGACCGGGATCCGGCCGTCCTCGAGCAGTGCCTCGATCGCACCTGTGTCGATTGCGGTGATCTCGCCGACCCGCCCGATGTCGACCAACTCGCCGTCGATCTCGGGCCGGTGCTGGGTGGCGGTGATGGTGTGCGCGTCCTCGCCGGTGAGCCCTATGGCGAGCGGTCCGTGCTGGTTGAGCAGCCCGACGATCTCGCGCTGGACCTGTCCGGCCAGGACCATGCGTACGACGTCCATGGCCTCCGGGGTGGTGACTCTGAGCCCCGCCTTGAACTCGCTCTCCAGCCCGTGCAGATCGAGCTGCGCGTTGATCTGCGGGCCGCCGCCGTGCACGACGACGGGCTTGAGGCCGGCTTGCCGCAGGAAGACGACGTCCTGCGCGAAGGCGGCCTTCAGCTCCTCGTTCACCATGGCGTTGCCGCCGAACTTGATGACGACCGTCTTGCCGTTGTGCCGGGTGAGCCAGGGCAGCGCCTCGATGAGGATCTGCGCCTTGGGCAGTGCGGTGTGCTTCCGCGTCGCATTGCTCATGACGAGTATGCGCTGTTCTCGTGGACGTAGTCCGCGGTGAGGTCGTTGGTCCAGATCGTGGCGGTCTCGTCGCCGGCTGCGAGGTCGGCGACGATGTGGACCTCGCGGTAGCGCATGTCGACCTTGCCGCGGTCCTCGCCGACGCCGCCGTTCTTGCAGACCCATACGCCGTTGATGGCGACGTTCAACTGGTCGGGCTCGAAGGCCGCTTGGGTCGTACCGATGGCGGACAGGACGCGGCCCCAGTTGGGGTCCTCGCCATGGATCGCGCACTTGAGGAGGTTGTTGCGGGCGATGGAGCGGCCCACCTCGACGGCGTCGTCCTCGCTCGCCGCGTTGATCACCTCGACCTTGATGTCCTTGCTGGCGCCCTCGGCGTCCCGGATGAGCTGCTGCCCGAGGTCGTCACAGACCGCGCGTACAGCCTCGGCGAACTCTGCGTATTCCGGGGTGACTTGGGAGGCGCCGGAGGCGAGCAGCAGGACGGTGTCGTTGGTGGACATGCAGCCGTCGGAGTCGACGCGGTCGAAGGTGACCTTCGTGGCCGCCCGCAGGGCCTTGTCCAGTACGTCGCTCTCGACGTCGGCGTCCGTGGTGAGGACGACGAGCATGGTGGCGAGGCCGGGGGCGAGCATGCCCGCGCCCTTGGCCATGCCGCCGACGGTCCAGCCGTCCTTCGTCACGACGGACGTCTTGTGGACGCTGTCGGTGGTCTTGATGGCGATGGCGGCCTTCTCGCCGCCGTGCTCGGTGAGTTGGGCGGCGGCCAGCTCAACTCCCGGCAGCAACTTGTCCATCGGGAGCAGCAGACCGATGAGGCCGGTCGAAGCGACGGCGACCTCCCCGGCGTTGTGCCCCAGAACCTCGGCGACCTTCTCGGCGGTGGCGTGTGTGTCCTGGAAGCCCTTGGGTCCCGTACAGGCGTTGGCGCCACCGGAGTTGAGGATCACGGCGGAGACGAGGCCGCCCTTGAGTACCTGCTCGGACCACAGCACCGGTGCGGCCTTCACACGGTTGGAGGTGAAGACGCCCGCGGCGGCCAGACGGGGCCCGTTGTTGACCACGAGGGCCAGGTCCGGGTTGCCGTTCTCTTTGATGCCTGCTGCGATGCCGGAGGCGGTGAAGCCCTTGGCAGCGGTGACGCTCACGGTGCGACTCCGATCGTGGAAAGACCGAGCTCCTCGGGCAGCCCGAGGGCGATGTTCATGCTCTGCACCGCGCCGCCCGCGGTGCCTTTGGTGAGGTTGTCGATGGCGCTGATCGCGATGATGCGGTGCGCGGCGGCGTCGTACGCGACCTGGATCTGAACGGCGTTGGAACCGTAGACGGACGCGGTCGCCGGCCACTGCCCTTCCGGCAGCAGATGTACGAAGGGCTCGTCGCCGTACGCCTTCTCGTACGCGGCGCGCACGGACTCGGCGGTGACGCCGCGGCGGGCCTTGGCGGTGCACGTGGCGAGGATGCCGCGCGGCATCGGGGCGAGGGTCGGTGTGAAGGAGACGGTGACGGGCTCGCCTGCCGCCGCGCCGAGGTTCTGGATCATCTCGGGGGTGTGCCGGTGGACACCGCCGACGCCGTACGGCGACATGGAGCCCATGACTTCGCTGCCCAGCAGATGCGGCTTGGGCGACTTGCCCGCGCCTGAGGTCCCGGAGGCGGCGACGATCACGGCCTCGGGTTCGGCGAGCCCGGCCGCGTACGCGGGAACGAGCGCGAGCGAGGCGGCGGTCGGGTAGCAGCCGGGTACCGCGATGCGCTTGGACCCCTCCAGCGCGGCGCGGCCACCCGGCAGTTCGGGGAGCCCGTAGGGCCAGGTACCGGCATGCTCCGAGCCGTAGAACTTCTCCCAGTCGCCCGCGTCCTTCAGCCGGAAGTCGGCGCCCATGTCCACGACGAGGACGTCCGGACCGAGCTGCTCGGCAACAGCGGCGGACTGCCCGTGAGGCAGGGCGAGGAAAACGACATCGTGCCCGCCGAGGACGTCGGGGCTGGTCTCCTGGAGCACACGATCGGCGAGCGGCAGCAGATGCGGCTGCAGCGCACCCAGCCGCTGCCCCGCGTTGGAGTTGCCGGTCAGAGCACCGATCTCGACCTCGGGGTGTACCAGGAGCAGCCGCAGCAGTTCCCCGCCCGCGTACCCACTCGCTCCGGCCACCGCCGCACGTACCGCCATGGAACCCTCCTCCTCGATGGCATGACTATACGTTTCGCTGCACGTTTATGCAATCCAGGGTATGGACCATCGAACGGGTATAGCTTTGGACCTGTCAGTCGGACCATGGCCGCAGCAGGGTGAGGGGACGCCGAACTTCGCGGAGGTCCCCTTTGAGTATCGCGTTCTTGCTGACCACCCTGGTTGTGGTGGTCACCCCGGGCACGGGAGTGGTGTACACCCTCGCCGCCGGGCTGTCCCATGGCCGCCGGGCGAGCGTGGTCGCCGCGCTCGGCTGCACCCTCGGCATCGTGCCGCACCTGGCAGCGACGATCACCGGCCTCGCCGCACTGCTGCACACCAGCGCGGTCGCCTACGAGACGGTGAAGTACCTCGGTGTCGGCTATCTGCTGTTCATGGCATGGGCGATGCTGCGGGACAAGGAGGCGTTGGCAGTCGCGCAGGAAGCCGAGCCTCGGCCGGTGGTCCGGGTGATCGCCTCCGGTGTGCTGGTCAATCTGCTCAACCCGAAGCTCACGATGTTCTTCGTCGCGTTCCTGCCGCAGTTCGTGCCCGCCGGCGCATCCGGCTCTCTTGGCGCGATGCTCCGGCTCAGTGCTGTCTTCATGGGGCTCACCTTCGTCGTCTTCGTCGCGTACGGGATGTGCGCCGCCGCCGTACGCAGCCGCGTACTGGCCCGGCCGCGGGTGATGACCGGCATCCGTCAGGTGTTCGCAGCCTGCTTCGTGGCCCTGAGCGCGCGGCTGGCGGTGGCGTGACCATGCACTTTCGGCATGCGGATGCCATCTGGTCCGACTACCCCGAGCTCACCGCTGGAGCTCTGTACGCCACCGGAGTCGGTGCCGGCGTCGACGTCGGCCCGCGCGCCGCGGCATACACCGCCCGCGCTGCGGCCCGGCTGACCGGCGCCACTGAGAGCGCCTTCCCCGAAGTACTGGCCTGGAGGCGGGCCTTTTCCCGCATGGGGCTCAAGCCCACTCAGTACCGGTGCGCTGCGGAGTCGCTGCTGCGGCGGTTGCGGAAGGAGGGGACACTGCCGCGCGTCCATCCGGTGGTCGACCTGTGCAACGCGATCTCGGTCGCCTACGCGGTCCCGGTCGCGGTCCTCGACGCCGACCGCATCGCCGGCCCCTTGCTCGAGGTGCGCCACGCCCGCGGTGACGAGCGCTACACGACCTTCGGCGGCGCCACCGAGCACCCGGCACCCGGTGAGGTGATCTTCGCCGACTCCGCCGGACGGGCCCATGCCCGTCGCTGGACCAACCGGCAAAGCGGCCATTCCGCGGTTGGTGAGCACACCAGCACGTTCTTCGTAGTGGCGGAGGCCATGCACGACGACGGCGCGCAGGCCGTGCCGGAGCTGCTGAAGACAGTCGCCGAAGAGTTGGCCGCGCACTGGCCTTCGGCCGACCCCACGGCCGCCGTCCTCACCTCATCCTCACGGGAGTTCGTCTTTGGCTGTTGATCTGGCTGCTGAGAATCTCCCCGGCGGCGAGCAGGAGCCGAAGTGGCGCCTGACACCATGGGCCTGGTGAACCAGGGGAGACAGAAAACGGGCGGACCGGCCGCCGTACGTGCGACGCAGACCACGTCGGCGAACAGCGGCTCTCCCTCGGCCTATGGCTCGGATTTCCTGCAGCTCGACGCTGGGGAAGCGCCCGTGGGTGGCAAGTCGGACTGGCTGGCCGGGCGCCTGCGCGAGGCGATGGCCGATGGCCGGCTGACGGTGGGCAGCAGCCTGCCGCCCACCCGGGTACTCGCCGCCGAGTTGCGGGTGTCTCGTGGGGTGGTCGCTGAGGCATACCGGCGGCTGACCGAGGACGGTCACATCGAAGGACGTCGACGTGGCGGAACCGTAGTGGTCGCGGTTCCCATTGCTGTGTCACCCATGACACCTCCCGGTCCCGGAACCGGGGCCGGAACCTCACGGCCCTCGGCCCCGGCCACCGCCAAGAGAGCCGTGCCCAGCACGCTGTTCGTCGGCGAACCGGGCAACGACATCTTCGACGCGCTGCGTGCCGTCCGTGCCCGCATCGACTTCACCCCCGGCCAGCCCGATCTGACTGCGTTTCCCCGAGCGGCCTGGCTGAGAGCGGAACGAACCGTGCTCACCGAGCTATCCGCCGAGAACCTCGGCTACGGCGACCCTCGCGGCACCCCGCAGCTGCGCACTGCCATCGCCGGCTGGCTGGCACGCAGCCGCGGCATCCGGGCGGACCCGGACGAGGTGTTGGTCGTCGCCGGTACCGCGCAGGCGCTCACCCTGCTGCACCCGGTGCTGCGGGCGGACGGCATCGACGGCGTCGCAGTTGAGGACCCGGGCTCACTCGGCACCCGCCAGCATCTGCAGAACGGAGCCCTGGCCACCCCACCGGTGCCCCTCGACGACAGCGGTGTGCGCGTGGAGGCCCTGCGCGCCACCGGTGCTCGTGCGGTACTGCTCACGCCCGCCCACCAATTTCCCACCGGCGTGGTGACCAGCGGCGAGCGCCGCCGCGAACTGCAGCGCTGGGCCCAGGACGGCGGGCTGATTCTGGAGGACGACTACGACGCGGAACACCGCTACGACCGGCCGCCGGTCCCCGCGCTCCGCGCGCTGCTCGCCGACCACGTGTGCTACATGGGCAGCGTGTCCAAACTGCTCGCACCGGCGCTGCGCATCGGCTGGGTGATACCGCCGCGCCGCCACCGTGACGCCCTGATCGACGCAAAACGCTTCACCGACCTGGGCAACGCCGTGCTGCCCCAGTTGGTGCTCGCCCGCCTGATGGACTCCGGAGACCTGGAACGGCATCTGCGGCTGCTGCGCGGCCGTCACCGGCGGCGCCGCGACGCGATGATCAATGCCATCGCCGAACACCTGCCTGGCGCGGTCGTGCACGGCGCAGCGGCCGGTCTTCACCTGACCATCACCTACCGGGCAGAAGTCCCCGACCCCGAGCTCGCCACCGCCGCACTGGCCCGCGGCGTGAAGTGCCAGCCACTGTCGTGGCACCGCCGGCTGCCCGGACGCCCCGGCCTCGTCCTCGGCTATGCGGCCACCCCGGTCGGCGCCATCGCCGAAGGAATCGCGATACTCGGCGAGGCACTGCGCGAACTGGCCTGAAGAACTCCGGAGGGTTCCGTGATGCGCGAGACGCCTCCGGTGTTGTGGCTGGGCGGGCCACCCGGGGCCGGCAAGTCGACCGTGGCCCGAGTGCTCGCACGGCGGCACGGGCTGCGGTGGTACAACGCGGACGCCCACACGTGGGAGCACCGGGACCGGGCGATCGCGGCCGGGCACACGGCCGCGATCACGTGGGAGCGGATGCCGCGCGCCGAGCGTTGGACTGCGCCCGTCGAGGACATGGTCGCGATGTCGCTTCATCACGAGCGTGGCCGGATGATCGTCGACGACGTACGCGCGCTCCCGCCCTCGCCCCTCGTCATCGCGGAGGGCACGCCCGTCACACCGTCCGTCACGGGTCCGGCCGGCCGGGCGGTGTGGCTGCTGCCGACTGCCGAGGTCCAGCACGACCGGCTCGTCGAGCGGGGTATGGCGCCGGGCGTGGGCGCCTTCCGGCTGTATCAGGCGCTGCGGCGGGAGATCGAGACGCAGGTCGAGGAGTACGGCGGACGCAAGCTGATCGTCGACGGGCGTCAGAGCGTGGCGGACACCGTCGCGGAGGTCGAGGCGCTGTTCGCCGAGGCCCTGGCCGAAGGTCCCGTGGCGGTGACGGCGGCCGAGCGCCGACGACTTCTGCGGTACGCCAACAGAGCCGCCGTCTCCCAGCATCAGCAGTTCGACGCCCGACCCTGGGCACCGGAGGGTGCGATGAGCACGGTGTACGCGTTCGCGTGTGAATGCGGGCACGAGGCGTGCACGGCGGACGTGGAGCTTGCCGTCGCCGACTTTCCGGGGCTCCCCGATGAGAGCTCTCCGCCCGTCCTGACACCGGGACACCACGCGATCATGGTTGGGCCCGGCACCAACTGCCCTGATAAACGCTCCTGACAGACGCTGACAAGGAGCAATGAGGGCAAGCTCCAGCATGTCGGTGACATGGCGGCGCAGTTGGGTGCCGCCGCGGTGGCGCCGACCACCACGATGCTCGGGGACGCCAAGTCGTAAGTCAGCACAGCGGAAGGGGCGGCGCCGGAATCCTCCGGTGCCGCCCCTTCCGGCTGTCTGTCTACCTGCTCAGGAGCCCGACATGGCGTTCGCGAACATGGGGTCGTCCCCCGAGTTCCCGATGCCCACGGACGACGCGCCGAAGTTCACCGCGCCGGTGGCCGTGATGCCTCTGGTGGAGCCGCGCAGGATCCATACGGCGCCGTCGTCGCTGTTCTCGCCGCCCGCGCCCACCGACAGGTCGGCGCGGCGGTCCTTGTTGTGGTCGGCGAGGTGGATGGCGTGGCCGAACATGTCCGCCGACTCGTTGGCGCCCGGGACACCCGGGGTGCCCTGGTTGAAGGACTGGGCGCCGGTTGCCGTCAGGCCGGAGGCGCCGCCGCGCAGCACCCAGACGTTGCCCGTCTGGTCCGCGGAGCCGATGGTCTCGAAGTCCGCGCCGACGGCGAGGTCCGGGTAGCCGTCACCGTTGACGTCGCCCGCGGCGAGTGTGCCACCGAACGAGTCGTGGTACTCGTCCGCTCCCGGCACACCCGAGGTGTCCTGGCTGAAGACGGCACTGCGAGTGGTGTCGACGCCCGCCGCACCGCCGTAGAACACGGTGGCGTAGCCGCCCTTCGCCGTCTGGTCCATGACGGAGACGAAGTCGGTACCGACGACCAGGTCGTCGTGCCCGTCGCGGTTGAAGTCGGCTGCGGTGAGCGAGGCGGGGTTGTCGTCGCTCACCTGGGTTTGCAGGGTGAGCCCGGCCGAGGAGCCCCGGTAGACGAAGGCACCGGCGAAGGAGCCCACCACCACGTCGTCCGCCCCGTCGTCATCGAAGTCCCCGGCGGTCAGCTGGACGGCGCCATGGGGGTACCCGCCGGACTCGATCTGCGCGTCGAAGCGCAGCTTCCCGGCCGCGCCGCCGGACTTGGTGAAGCCGCCCTTGAAGATCCACACGTCCTTGCCGGTGGAACCGACCGCCAGATCGGCCTTCCCGTCACCGGTGAAGTCACCGACCGCGAGGGACTGGCCGAACCGGTCGTGGCCCGACACGTTCGGGTCGCTGATCGCCGTGCCGCCTGACAGGCCGGACGAGCCGCCCCACAGGATCGTGACCGAACCACCGTCGACATCGCCGCTCACGTCCTCCAACGGTGTGCCCACGACGAGATCGCCGTAGCCGTCCCTGTTGAGGTCGCCGTGCGCGAGTTCGGTGCCGAAGCGGTCGGAGGTCTCCGAGGCGCCCGGCACGCCGGAGGAACTCTGCGATGTGGCCTTGTGGCGCGCGGCGCTGATACCGCTCGACGAGCCGTAGTTGACGACCACGGCGCCCGCCTTCGCCTTCCCGCCCGCGACAGCACCCGGGGCGCCGGTCGCCAGATCGCGGTAGCCGTCACCGTTGAAGTCGTCGGCGAGGCCCGACGCAGCGGCACTCGCACCGCCGGGCAGGGTGATGAGCAGGCCACCGGCTAAGGCGGCCGCGACGGCGGTGGCGCCCAGGACGACGGGACGCCGGGAGCGCTTGTGATGGGACCGGGACACGGGTTCCTCTCAAGGACATACGTACGGACTCGAAGATGACCTCTGGTGAGCCTGAAGGGTTGTACGGGAAGGGGGAGGTTTTGGTGCTCCCGCCCAGGCCCGCTATCTCGTCCGCGCGACCGTGCGGAGCCTGGCGGCCGGGTCGCCACGAGATCTGGGCCGGGGCGTGCAACAGGGCGCACGCCCCGGCCCAGGCGACGGCGAGCGCGAAACCGGTCAGTCCACTCAGTCCGCGATCATCCGGTTGGCGGACCACGCCCTGCGCTCAGTACTGCGCTCTCGCTGACGGCGTACGACATAGCGGCCGGGTGCGATGCCGGTGCCGCCGTGCTCCGGGTGGATGAGGTACGCGACCGCCGAGGTGTCGATCATGCCGAGGGCGAGGCCGGTCGCGTCGCGGAGGCCGCCGGTGAAGCGGCAGGTGCCCGGGTCCGCGACGAGCGAGTGCGGATTGCCGCCCGCGGCGCTCCGCAGCAGCTCGATACCCGCGGCAGGGACGTCCTGCCAGCGCGTGTAGTGGTGCGTGGAGACGCTGTGTTCGACGAACGCGTACGGGATGACGATCAGGTCGCCCTGGGCCTGGAGACCGTCGACGACCGGGATGGCCACCTGACGTTCCAGGTGATCGAGGACGTCGAGACCGGTGAGGTCGGTGAGTTCGGCGAGGGTCATGGTCATGTGGATCACCTTTGGGTGTGAGGGCCTGCGAAGGCTGCGTGAAAGTCCTTGATGGGTACGGGAGTTGAGCACCGGGAAGGCCGAGAGCCGAGGGTCGGGCTTCGGGGCGTACGACCGCCCCACCGCCTCACGTACGGCGCACAAGTCCCGCGTACTGCTCGCCGGACAGCCCATACGTCCAGCCGGCCGCCGAGAGGGGGTCCTCGAGGTGGTCGGGCACGCTGAGCCCGTAGCGCCGGCGGCGGCCGTCCGGTTCGACCGAGCCGTTGACGACGAGCAGCAGACGTGCGGGGCGGCCCCAGAGTTCGCGGGGCACGTCGTAGAGGTGGAGGTCGGAGCCGGGGTTGCCGGGGTCGCCGGTCGTGCCGACGAGCCGGAGGCGGGCCTGTTCGATGTAGGCGCCCCAGCCGATGCGTTCGATGGCGCTGCGGCGCACTTCGACGTTGCGCTCGGCGTGGATGCGTTCGACGGTCGGGGCGTTGATCACCCACTCCGGGACGTGGGTGCCGTGCAGGACGTGGACCTGCACCCCGTCCGCGTACAGAACGGCCGGTCCGTCGTCGCGGTGCAGCCGCAACTCTCCGTGGAAACCGCCCGGTTGAGGCTCGGTATGGATCTCGGTGGGCCGCTCGGCCATGACGCACATACCCTCGCCGGGCCACCACCAGCCCGTCGACCGGGCCAGCTCGACCCACAGGCCGAGTTGGTCCTGATCGTCACTCAGGTAGGTGGTCAATCCGACGCGTGCCATGACGTCGTAGTGGGCGACCCAGGTGGCGTCGTGCTGGCCGTACCAGGCGAGCCCCGGTGAGTCCACGGCCGGAGGCAGCAGCTCCGTACGCACCGGAGCGCATACCGAGTCGCGCAGGGTTTCAGTCAGCGCGTCGTACACGAGGGCTTCGACCACACGCTTCACCGGGACGCCCGCCGCGAGCGCCTCCTCGGGAGCCATGGTGCGTACCGATCCCGTTCCGGACACCCCCCATGTCCATGAGATCAGCGACGAGGACCGTTGCCCGATCCGGTCGTCCATGCGTTCCCGCAGTTCGGACGCCAGGGTGGCAAGCCGCGCGACCAGCGGCCAGCAGAAATTTCGCGCGGGCAGGGGCGGCGGCATCCAACCGCACGGGCCGGAAACGGTCACGGTGCTCGAGCACGACCTCCCGCGCCGCTGCCGGGGACGGAACCCAGACGAACTCGGGCGGAGGTTCGCCGATCAGGCGATACAGATCGGTGACGGCAGCCTCCGCCCTCGGCCGATCGGCCGGAAGCGTGGACAAGCCGTACCTGAGCCAGTCGTCGCCCAACACGCGTGCCAGAGCAACGCGTTCAGCATCGGATTCGGGCCAGGAGAAGGAGGGCCGGGAAAAGGAACTGCGCGCACTACGCGCGTCACGGAGCGATCCCCCTCGGGGATCCGACACGACGCTCACCAGAGGGTGGCGGTGTCCGCCTCTCGAATCATCATGAGGAGGAGCGTGACAGGGGCGGGCAGAAACCCGCAACACCTTTTCCCGTACGTACGGGCGGCCCAGGCGTCCTTCGACACCCGAGCCGCCCGCCGGATCACCTCATCCGAACCTGCCGAACCGTTCGGATCACCTCTCCTTGATCCTCAGGAACGTGACCGAGTTCCCCGGGAAGGTGTAAGTGAACTTGCTGCTCACCCCCTCGAAGGTGGACCTCACCGGGGCAACAGGCGTCTCCGTCTCGGAGTTGACCGCGTCGGGCGCCGCCTTCAGCGTCGTCACGGCGGCCTTCTTCGACGTCTTCAGACCGCCGAGGTCGATCGCCGTACGGGCGTCCGCCGCCTGGGCGTTGACCACCTTGACGATCACATCGCCGGTCTTCGCGTCGCGCGTGACGACCTGGCGGAACGGCTCGGCCGGCTTGTCGTCGGTGAAGCTGCCCCACTCCTTGCCGTCGAGGTAGAGGGTCACCTGACGGCCGCGGACCTTGATGTCGACGTCGTACGCGCGGCCCGTCTCGATCGATCCGGCCTTGGAGATGAGCGTCGACTTGCCGCCGTCCGAGGCCTGTTCGACGGCGGACTGGGTGTTGTTCCAGCCGCCCAGGTTCCACCAGTAGTAGTTGCCGGTGTCCTTGACGCCGAAAGCGACGAGGAAGCCCTCCTTGCCGGACTTCTTGGTGGCCTTCACATGCAGGTCGTAGTCGTGCCAGGCCGGGTCGCCCGCCGACACCATGGTGTTCTCGGCGGCCTCGTCGGTCTGCACGTACTGCCCGTCCTGGACGCTCCAGCTGCCGCCGCCCGTGTGCGTCCACTTCGAGGCGTCACCGGAGAAGTCGTCGGTCAGCAGCGCCGAACCGTCCGCCGCAGTCACCTTCACATCGTCGTACGCGGCACTCGTCGCCCAGGTCGACAGTCCGACCGCACCCGAGATCGGGCCGCTCACCGAGGGCGTACCGGTCGCCTTGGAAGGCACGACCCGGTCGCCGACGTTGCGCATGAACAGCTTCTGGACCTCGTAGCTGGCCGAGTTCCAGGAGGCGTGGTTGTTGAACCAGATCATGTCGGGGCGCCACTGCACGTAGTCCTCGTTGGCGAGCAGCGGGGCGTACGAGGCGAGCTTCACGATGTCCGCGTTGCGCTCAAGGCCGGTCATGAACGCGGCTTCGGAGAGGGCGTTCTTGAAGGCGTTGCCCTGCGAGGCGTACTCGCCGAGGAAGACCTTGGGGCCCTTCCTGTCGTACGAGTCGTAGCGGTCGTTGTTCTGCAGGAACCACTGCGGGCTGTTGTAGTAGTGCTCGTCGACCATGTCGACGTTGCCCTCGCGGTTGAGCTTCCAGGCCGTGTCGAAGGTCGAACCGCTGTCGTCCGGGCCGGAGTTGGAGATGATGGTGATGTCCGGGTACTTCGCCTCGATGGCGGCGCGGAACTGCTTGAACCGTTCGAAGAACTCGTTCGGCAGGTTCTCCTCGTTGCCGACCCCGAGGTGGGTGAGGTTGAAGGGCTTCGGGTGGCCCATCTTCGCCCGCTTCTTGCCCCACTCGCTGGTCACGGGGCCGTTGGCGAACTCGATGAGGTCCAGGGTGTCCTGGATGTGGCGCTTGAGGAGCGCGTCGTCGTCGATGGCCTTGTTCTGGCCGCAGCCGGTGACGAGGGCGGGCACTACGGGCAGCGGCATGGCGCCGATGTCCTCGGAGAACTGGAAGTACTCGTAGTAGCCGAGGCCGTAACTCTGGTTGTAGCCCCAGAAGTTGGCGTTCGTCGCGCGCTGCTCGACGGGGCCGATGGTGTCCTTCCACTGATACGAGCGCTTGCGCTGCCAGCCGGAGGCCTCGTCGTATCCCTCCATGCTGCCGGTGTTGACCAGGCAGCCGCCCGGGAAGCGCACGAAGGACGGGTCGAGAGCGGCGATCTTCTCGGCGAGGTCCCTACGCAGGCCGTGACCCTTGTACGTGTCGCGCGGCAGAAGCGAGATCATGTCCAGCGCGACGGGGCTCCCGGCGGCGACGGTGAGGCGGCCGGTGGTGCTCGTACGGGTCGCGGTGAACTTCGCCGTGTACTTGGCCCAGCCGCCACGCGCGGCGACCTTGCGGGCCTCGGCGAGCGCGCCGTCGGCGTCCGCCAGGGTCACGGTGAGGGCGGAGGCCTGGTCTGCGCGGGCCCAGAGCGAGAAGTTGTAGACCTTGCCCTTCTCGACCGAAATCCCGGTGTTGTAACCGGAGTTGGTGACGGACGAACCGCCGTCCAGGGTGAGGTAGGTGCGGTTGCGTTCGTGGAGGCGGCCGTCGTCGTTCACGGCCTTCGCGGTGCCCGTGGTGGCCCAGGAGGTGAGGGGCGTGTACGAGGCGTGGTCGGCCGTCGAGTACTCGAACGACCGGTTCTGCACGAGCTCTGAATAAAGGCCGCCGTCCGCGGCCCGGTTGATGTCCTCGAAGAAGACTCCGTACATCGTGTCGTCGATCTTCGCGCCCTTGGTCTTCGGGTCGACGGTGATCGCGTAGTCGGTGGTGTCCTCGGCGGCGGCGTTCCCGGGGGCGGCCGGGACGAGGAACGAGGCGGCCATGATGCCGGTGGCCGTCAGGGCGAGTCTCCAGCGGGTGCGGGTGCGTGACATGGATACTCCGCGGCTCTGGTGTCGGTTTTCTCGGCTGTTCTCAGCGGCACTAAGTGGTTCGAAATATCGGACAATGATCAATACTTCGAACGGCAAGATAGGGAGGGGGTTGGAGTGAGTCAATGGTTTGCGCAGGACACGTCAGGGAAGCGGACCAGCGTGGACGATTTCTGGCCGGTTGCCGACGTATTGGCGTATCTGGCGGGGAGTTGGCGCGTGGAGCGTTCCGTACGGGATCTCGCGAGCGGGGCAGAAGGGACGTTCAGCGGAACGACGGAGTTCGAACCGCTCACAGAGGGCGGCCTGCTCCACCACGAGTCCGGCACCTTCGTCTGGCAGGGCGTCGCCCGCCCCGCCGAGCGGACGCTGCGGTTCCTGCCGGGCGCTACGCCGAGTCGCGCCGACGTACGGTTCGCCGACGGCCGCCCCTTCCACGACCTGGGCCTGGCCTCCGGCCGACACACGGCCGACCACCCGTGCGCCGCGGACCTGTACCGGGGCGAATTCAGCGTGTACGACGCGAACCACTGGCGAACGGTGTGGCGAGTCGGCGGCCCGGCCAAGGACCTGACGCTGATGACGGACTACACGCGCGTCGGCTGACCGTCGAGCCGCAGGTTCCAGCGGCCCGCCCGGCCCATGAGCGTGGCCGTCGACAAGGGACGGACGTCGATGTTCCAGTACGTCGACGGGGGCGCCTTCAGCGCGTAGACGAGCGCGGCGCGTACGACCGCGGGCTCGGCCACCGCGACGATCTTGCAGCTGTCGTCGGCTGGCCGGGTCTCGAGCCAGCCGCCCACCCGCTGGATGAAGGCCAGCAGTGACTCGCCGCCGTGCGGGGCGGAGCCGGGATCGGCGAGCCAGGCGTCCACGGCCTCGGGCTCGCGGGCCATCGCCTCGCCGAGCGTGAACCCCTGCCAGCGGCCCATGTCACAGTCCCGCAGGGCGGGTTGGACAAGAGGGGTGTAGCCGAGCGCGTCCCCGGTGGCCCGGCTGCGCGGCGTCGGCGAGCAGTAGCGCAACTCGGCTGCCGCCAACGGCAGCAGCACCGGCGCCGCGCGCTGCACCTCGTACCACCCCTCCTGGTCGAGCGGCCGGTCGTCCCCGAACCGCTCGGCGAGCAACGGCGAGTTGCGCGCCGCGGCGACGAACGTGACCCGAAGCTGCATGCGGAGATGGTGAGCCGCAAAAGTGCCAATGGCAAGAGACGTTGCTCAGGAGTTACCCGGGGTGTGCGGCACCTGCCTCGAAGGCCGTGCGCAGTCTGCGTACGCCCTCCTCGATCTCGGATGTGCTCGCCACCGCCACGAAGCTCAGCCGCAGGTGCGCGGCGGCCGGTTCGGCGCTGAAGTAGGGGCGGCCGGGGGTGACGGCCACGCCCGCGCGCAGGGCGGTGGCAGTCAGGGCCTGTTCGTCCGTGCCGTCGGGGAGGCGGAGCCACAGGTGGTAGCCGCCGGCGGGGATGTGCGGGAGGGAGAACTCGGGGAGCCTCAGCCGCAGCGCGGAGGTCATCGTGTCGCGGCGGTTCTTCAGCTCCGCGGCGACGGCCCGCAGATGACGGGGCCAGGCGGGCGAGCCGACGAGTTCCAGGGCCGCCTCCTGGAGTGGGCGTGGCACGAAGAAGGTGTCGACGATCTGGATGGCCCGCAACCGTTCCAGTACGGGCCCGCGGGCGGCGAGCGCGCTCACCCGGAAGCTCGGCGAGGTCGCCTTGGTCAGGGAGCACACGTGCACGACGACTCCGTCGGGGTCGTCCGAGGCCAGCGGGCGCGGCAACAGCCCCGCGTCCTCGTGCACGAGACGGCGTACGAAATCGTCCTCCACGACGAACGCACCGGCCTCGCGCGCGATCCGCAGCACCTCACCGCGCCGCTCGGGGGCGAGCACGGCACCGGTCGGGTTCTGGAACAACGGCTGGCAGACGAAGACGCGGGCGCCGGTCGCCCGGAACGCGTCGGCGAGCAGGTGGGGGCGTACTCCGTCGGCATCGACCGGCACGGGCACGGGACGGAGCCCTGCCGCCCGGGCGATCGCCAGCATGCCGGGATACGTGGGCGATTCGACGAGCACCGGTGCGCCGGGCGGGGCGAGGGCGCGCAGGGCGGTGGTCAGCGCGGACTGGCCGCCCGCCGTGATCAGTACCTCGGCGGCGGTGATCGCGCCGCCGATGCCCCGCGCGAACCACTCGCGCAGTTCCGGCAGCCCGTCCACCGGCGGGCGCCCCCAGGCGCCTGGGCGGCGGCCCGCCCGGGCCAGCGCCGCGGCCATCGCCCGCTCCGGCTGCAACGAAGGGTGCAGATAGCCGCCGTTGAACTCGATGACTCCGGGCGGCGGGGCGGCCAGCGTGACCAGCACTCCGGAGGCGTCGACGGTACGCGGCACGAGTTCGGCGGCGGCGTCCGCGGTGAGCGCGAGCTCCTGCCAGGAGGTGTCCCCCGCGGCAGGCCCGTCGGCCCGCGGCCGAGCCCGGAACGCACCGGCTCCGGGCCGCGTGACCACCAGCCCCTCGGCGGTCAGCTGCGCCAGCGCCCGGGAGACGGTCACCGGGCTCACCCGGAACCGCTCGACGAGCGCCCGGCTCGACGGCAGCTTTCCACCAGGAGAGTAGCGGTCCAATTCACTCCGCAGCCGATCCGCCAGCTCTACCACACTGCTACGCTCATGCATGAGAGCACAGAGTAGCGCTACTACGCCCCCTCCAGTAGCGGTCCCCGCCGCCCGGGCCCGACCGGCCACCGAAAGCCCACAGGCGTCACCCCGCGGCGTCCTCCAGGCCGCCCTCGGAGTGACCGCCTTCTCCCTCACCTTCCCCGCCACCGCCTGGGGCCTGGAGGGCTTCGGCCCCTGGTCGCTGGTAGCCGTGCGCAGTGTCCTCGCCGCGATCATCGCCGGCACCTGTCTGCTCGCCCTGCGTGTACCGCTGCCCGACCGCCGTCACTGGGCGGGGCTGTCCGTCGTGGCCGGCGGAGTCGTACTCGGCTTCCCCATGCTCACCACCCTCGCCCTGGAGACCTCGACCACCGCCCACGCCGCCGTCGTGGTGGGCCTGCTCCCCGTGACCACCGCACTGTTCTCGGCCCTGCGCGTCGGCTCCCGCCCCTCCCGTGCCTTCTGGGCGGCGGCGCTCGCGGGCTCCGCCGTGGTGATCGCGTTCACCGTGACGCAGAGCGGCGGCGCCCTGACCAGCGCGGACGCCTACCTCTTCGGAGCGCTGCTGGTCTGCGCGGCCGGTTACACGGAAGGGGGCCGGCTGGCCCGCGTGATGCCCGGCTGGCATGTCATCGGCTGGGCGCTGGCCCTGTGCCTGCCGCTCACGGTTCCGGCGGCCACGGTGGCGCTCGCGTACGAGCCCGTACAGCTGACGGCGCACAGCGTGACCGGGCTGCTCTGGGTCGCGGTCGGCTCACAGTTCCTGGGTCTGGTGGTGTGGTACCGGGGCATGGCGGCGATCGGCATCCCGAAGGCCAGCCAGTTGCAGCTGGCTCAGCCCCTGCTCACGCTGGTGTGGTCGGTGCTGCTCCTCGGCGAGCAGCTCACACCGGCCGCACCCCTGGCCGCCGCGGCCGTACTGGTCTGCATCGCGGTCGCCCAGCGAGCACGCGCCTGACCGGTACACACGGCACACACCGGTGGCAACCGGCTCCAACCGCCCTAGACTGAGACCCACGGACCGCTGCTCACGTGCGAGACGAGGAGGCCCTCCAGATGCGTGCAAGCAAAGGCGACCACCTGCTGGTGCACGGCAGGATCGTCGGACAGCACGACCGGGTCGGGGAAGTCGTCGAAGTACTGGGGCCGGACGGCAACCCGCCGTTCCGCGTCCGCTTCGAGGACGGCCACGAGACCGTGATGTCCCCCGGCCCTGACACCACAGTCCAGCATCACGTCGGCGAGACCAAGACCCAGTAGGACCCGGACCCAGTAGGCCAGATCAACGCGGCGGCTTCGCCGACCGCTGATAGTGGTCGGCGACCACGCGTGCCATGGCGCCGATCGGGTCGGCGTCGACTTCCCTGGCCGCGAAGAAGACATGTCCGCGCACCTGCGGGTGTTCCCGCGCGAAGGTGAGGTGCCGGGAGAGCTCGGCCGGTTTCTGCCAGGCTTCGGGCTGCGCGGGATCCCCGGCCTTGTACAGCGCCTCCCCCACATACAGCCGCGTCCTGCTGCCCTCGGCGACCTCCGCCCACCAGGGCAGCAGCTTGGCGTAGTCGGCGGCGGCGAAGCCGATGTTCCAGTAGATCTGCGGCGAAGTGCAGTCCGGCCATGACCGTGCCCGGCTTGCCGTTGCCTTGTTTGAACAGCGGTGACGCCGGTGGTCCGCCCGCTCTTGAACACCTTGTCGCCGAGTTCCGGCTCGCCCAGTTCCACGGGCTGCACGCCCAGCTCGCAGATCTCGTGGGTGAAGCGACGGTCCTCAATGGTCGCCACCGCGCAGTCACCGGCCACGCCCAGGTGCGAGCGCTGCAGCACCCCGAGGCGGTTGCGGGAGATTCGGTTGTCGTCGTGCGGGCCGGGCTCGCGACCTGTCCGCCCAGCTCTCCGCGCGGGCCGTGCAGCACATGCCATCCGGAGAGCACATAGGGGGTGCGGCAAGGCGAGACGAGTCTCGCCGTCGACAGACGAGAATGCGGGCTTGCCTTTCCACACGGGTCTGGCCCAGGCGTAGCTCTTACGTCACGCACCACTCTGGCGAGCGGCCTTGCGAAGCGAGTCCCACAGGGTGTCGATGTGGTCGGGCAGCGTCGTCGGCGTGCCGATTGCGACACGAATCGCGAAGTGACCGTTGACCGATGTGTGCGTGAGGAAGGAATGCCCTTCGGCGTTGACCGCCTCCATTGCCGCCTTGGTGGCGGCGTCGTTGGGGCGACCGTCCCGGTCGACGAGGTACAGGCATACGAGTGCGAGTGACGGCGGGGTGGCCAGGGCGAAGCCCGGCTCGCTCTCGATCCTGCCGGCCAAGGAGTCGGCCATGGCGACGTGGCCGCGGATGCTTTCGCGCAGGCCTTCCAGTCCGGCGCCGTGCACCACTGACCAGATCTTCAACGCACGCATACGACGGCCCAGCGGGACCTGCCAGTCGCGGTAATCGATGACTTCGCCCGATTCCGTCGCAGCGTTACGCAGGTACTCCGGCGTGATGGACAGCGCTGTGGGCAGCGCTCGGGCATCCCTCACCCACATGAAAGAGGCGTCGAAGGCGGTGTAGAACCACTTGTGTGCGTCGGTGCAGAACGAGTCGGCAAGGTCCGCGCCGTCCAGGAGCCAGCGGAACTCGGGACACAACGCCGCGACTCCCGCCCACGCGGCGTCGACGTGCACCCACGCCTCGTATTCACGCGCTGCCAGGGCGACGTCTCTGACGGGGTCGATGGCACCCGTGCCGGTTGTTCCCACAGTCGGACAGACCATGACCGGCCTCTTTCCGGCGGCCGCGTCCTTGGCCAGCATGTCTGCCAGGGCATCCGCCGACATGGACAGCGTGCCCTGCGTAAATGGGACGATCCGCAATGCTCGTGCGCCGAGCCCGGCCACACGCACGGCCTTGGCCAGTGACGAGTGGGTCTCGGCAGTGGCGTACACCGTCTCGGTGCCGTCCACGCCGTGTTCGCGCCAGTCCGGGTTGCTGCGCTGCAGCGCAGCCAGCAGCGCCACCAGAGATGCCGACGAGGCCGAATCCTGCAGCGAACCGCCTCCGCCCCCGGCGAAAGTGAACTCGCGACCAAGACCCAGCGCGTCCGCCAGGCCGTCGAGCAGGACCTGCTCGATCTCCGTCCCGGCCGGCGATGACGACCAGAGCATTCCCTGCGCTCCGATCCCGCCCGATGCGATGTCACCGAGGAGCGACAGCAGGGACGCGTTCGCTGGGAAGTAGCCGAAGAAGCCCGGGTGCTGCCAGTGGAGCGACGAGGGAACGACCACGTCGTTGAGCAGGGCGACGAGATCATCGCCCAGCGCCTGGGACGGTTGCTCAGGCAGTTCACGAGGAAGCTGCGCCTTCACGGAGCCCGGTGAGACATTCGGCTGCACGTGCAGGGAGGGGAGCGAAGTGCGGTATTGGGCGACCCAGTCGACCAGTTGGTGGCCCTGGCGGCGGAATTCATCAGGCTCGAGATCAGGCACGCTTTGTCCTATGAGGTCGTGATGGTCATGACGAGGGCTGGACGCCTACCTGGGCGCCGGGGATCAGGTGCCCAGGGTGAGGTGGCCGGTACCGGCTTCAGAGGGCCTCGATGCCGCGTACCGGCTGGTGCCGCACCGGAGCCTTCCGTCTACAGTTGTAGATTAATAACTCCAATGTAGCCCCTCACCGGGTTGCCGGGAAGGGGGCGCCATGTGGACCGCTCTCACGACCACCGGGAATGACAGCTGTTCGTCCCGCGCCACGTGCGCCCCTCCCGCGTGAACCAGACTCATCCGCCGTGAGGCCCGCGAGTTGTGCAAGCTCGGCCAGCCAGCCGGATCCAGCGTCGCTGAGCCGTACAGCCGTCCACTGCTTCATGTGGGACCGACACGGCGCCTTGCCCAGCCCTTGAACGTTCTCAGTTCGGCCGCAATGGTGCTGACCACAGCCACCAGCATGCAGACGCCTACCCGTTGGTAAGGTGTCACCATGCCCAAGATCGTGGACCACGACGCGCGGCGTGAAGAGATCATCGAAGCTGTATGGCGCCTTGTCGCGCGGCGAGGATTCGCGGCGCTGAACATGCGGGATCTCGCCGCCGAAGCGGGATTCACCAACGGTGCGCTCGCACGATACTTTCCCACCAAAGCAGCAATTCTGCGGGCCTCGCTGGAGCGCGCCAACGCAGCCACCGAGCAGCGGGCCGCCCGCACCATCGCCGGCACCAACGGCGTGAACGCGTTCCGCAAGTTCTGCATCGAGATCATGCCCCTGGACGACGTGCGTCTCAATGAGGCCCGCGTTGTCATCGGCTTCTGGAACTACGCGGTAGCCGATGAGGAACTGATCGATGTCTACGACCAGGCAATGTCGCGCTGGCGCGATCAGATGCTCTCGTATCTGCGCACTGCGGCTGAAGCGGGAGAGATCAACCCGTCCTGCGATCTCGATGCGTTCTTGGACCTTGTGATGGCCACGCTGATGGGACTCCAGATCAACGCGATCTTCGCGGCTCGCCTGACCACACCCACCCGCCAGTTGCGGATACTCGACGGACTCATCGCGGGGTTGCAGACCGGCACCTCATGATCTGAGCACTCAGGCGCAGCAGTACTCACGTGTGGATCAGTTCCATCCAACCCGCCCCTCGTGCCGAAGGGGGCGGAACGGAGTCTCGAGCTCAGGAGGCCGGCATTCCTGTGACAACAAGGCTGAAGCACTGGTACCGCGCCAACTCACGCTGACAATCTGAGCCAACTGCGGCAAAATTTCCCAGCCGGTCACCGGCTACGACCGCCCTTGGGTGACAACTCTCGCTGGAAGCGTGCTACACGAGGTCGCACCAGGCAAGAGCCTCCGCCAAGTCGTCCGCGAACTTCACCTCGTCGATCCACCCGGACGAGAACACCCACATCGAGCCGGTCCGCCATGGCAAGGGCTCCAACTCGATGGGCGGCCTGTCGATCCTCCAAGTGCCGTACGCCGAGGGCTCGTCGAGGGCGCTGGCCTGGCTGCGGAATGCGGCCCACCGCCCCCTCCTCGTCGCCCGCTCCCTCTCCAACGACCGCTGATCGGAGCGGACCATCATCGGCGTGATGATGACAAGCGATCACAGCAGGATTCATGACTTGGCAGGGGTTGCCGGCGGGTTCTTCGTACGTGGCCCGAAGGTCGCTACGGTCACCGCGCCGAGCCCAGTGGCATGACCCTGCGGTACGCGATCACCGCGACCGCGAGGTGCATCACGAGCAGCGCCACCACACCGGTCACCTCGCCCTCGTCGAACAGGAAGAAGTCCGGAACGAGGGAGATGACGACGACCGATGGGACGAGTCGGCGGAGCAGCCGTTCGGGATCCTGGGAAAGCCTGCGGACGATGTCCCATCCGATGGCTCCCGCCAGCACCCCCAGGGCGGTCAGGAAGACATACGCCGGGGGCTCCAGCGGGTTGAAGTCGTCCGGCGCGCTCATCGCGTGCGCCAGCACAGCGATCGACGCGTTCACCAAGGAGGCGAGCAGGAAGGCGATGAAAACACCTCCCGCCACCACCAGCGGACCCCGCCGTGAAGGGAGTGTCTCGGAGACATGGGACATGGCAACTCCAGTTCGTGAAAGGGGACATGGTCAGCTCCTGGGACTGCTGGTCGCGTCCGGGCGCGGAAGGAGACGGTCGGAGGCGGCGTCGCCACGGCTGTCGAACGCGTGTCGTGTCGCAGCGATGAGGTAGGCGAGGGCGGCCGCGAAAACCAGCAGAGCGGTCCAGCCGTTCAGGCGCAGGCCGAGGATGTGGTGGGCCTCGTCGACCCGCAGGCACTCGATCCAGAAGCGGCCGACGCAGTAGGCGGCGACGTACAGCGCGAACGCGCGGCCCCGGTCGAGGCGGAAGCGGCGATCCGCCCACATGACCAGGGCGGCCACACCGAGACACCACAGCGACTCGTACAAGAAGGTGGGGTGGTAGGTGGCCAGGTCGGAGGTGGCCTCGGGCCGGTGCGCGGGGTCGATCTCCAACGCCCAGGGGAGGGTGGTGACCCGCCCGTAGAGTTCCTGGTTGAACCAGTTGCCCCAGCGGCCGATGGCCTGGCCCAGGGCGATGCCGGGGGCGACTGCGTCGGCGAACATGGGCAGGGGGACACCTTTGCGGCGGCAGCCGATCCAGGCTCCGACGGCACCGCCCGCGATGGCGCCCCAGATGCCGATGCCCCCGTCCCAGACGAAGAGGGCTTTGAGCGGATCGCCGCCCTTGCCGAAGTACGGCTCGCTGGACGTGACCACGTGGTAGACGCGGGCCCCGACCACACCGAAGGGGACCGCCCACAGGGCCACATCCGTCACGACGGTCTTCTCTCCACCGCGGGCGGCCCAGCGACGGCCGCCCAGCCATACCGCCGCGGCGATTCCGAGGATCAGCATCAGTGAGTAGCCGCGCAGCGGCAGCGGGCCGAGGTGGATCTCGCCGATGGACGGGCTGGGGATGAAGGCCAGGGGCACTGGATGGTTCCTCACGGGGTGCGGTGGAGCTCGGGCGGCCGGGTGCGGGGCCGATCCTCGCCGCCCGCACGGGCCTGGCACATCGACCGATCGACGCATCATCCGCCCACCGATCGGTGGATGCGTTCGCACCGGCCGGCTGATCCTCCGGCTACTCGGCTGCGCGTACGCTGCGGACCATGACGCTGCAACAGGTGTGCGAGAGGGCACGGTGGAAGGCCGTGGGCCAACACGCCTTCTTCGCCGTCGTGCTCACCCTGTCCGCGCTGGGTGCGCTGGCCGGGACGGATCTGACGACCGGCACGGCACTGCTGCGGATCGGCCCTGCGGTGGGACTCGCCGCCTGGTACGCGTACTGGATCGCGCTGCGCGGCGGCACCGGTCGCCCTCCGCTGCCCTACCTCGTCGGGGCGTTGGCGGCGTGGGTGGCCATGTCTGTGGTGGACCCCGCGCTGCTCCCGGTCGCCGTGGCCGTGCTGACCCCGTACTGGCTGCGACGGGCCTGGTGGTCGGCCGGCGGGGTGCTGGTGCTGGGCGGCGCCTGGTCGTGGCAGCGCTTCACCACGGACGGTTCCGCCGACGTGCGAACGCTCACGGGCTGCGTGCTCGGTGCCGCGCTGGCGGTCAACATCGTCTGCTACGTCGCCACCCTCGACCACGAGAGTCACAAGCGGCAGCGGCTCCTGGACGAACTCACCGCCACCCAGGCGGAACGAGCGGCGGCGGAACGTCAGGCGGGCACCCTGGCCGAACGTCAGCGCCTGGCCCGAGAGGTCCATGACACCCTGACCCAGGGCTTCGCGTCCATCTCCCTGCTGCTGGACGCCGCACGCGACGACCTGCCACCCGGCTCTCCAGCGGCCCGCCGCGTCGAGCAGGCCATGCGGACGGCCCGGGACAACCTGGTCGAGAGCCGCCGCCTCGTGCAGGCCCTTCGCCCGGCGCCGCTGGACCGCACGCACCTGGCGGAAGCGGTCCGCGAGCTCACCGCCCGGCTGACGGAGGAGACCGGCATCGAGGCTTACACGGTCGTGACCGGCCGACAGGTCGCCCTGACTGCCAGCAGCGAGGGCGAGTTGCTACGGGTCGTGCAGGAGGCGCTGACCAACGCCCGGCGGCACGCCCACGCGGCGAGCGTGTCGGTCACGCTGTCCTACCTCGGCGACGCCCTGGCCATCGACATCCAGGACGACGGCACCGGTTTCGCACCCGCCGCCCGGCATGTCGGCATCGGCCTGATCACCATGCGCGAGCGCATCGCCGCCCTGGACGGCACGTTCGCGCTGGAAAGCGTCGCGGGCGAGGGTACGACCGTCGCCATCACGGTGCCGCTCCCGATCGAGCCTTCGGTCTCCGTCCCGGTCGAGCCCTCGGCCTCCGCACCGTCACCCGCGGCCGGTACCCAGCGGATGGCCCCGGCGTCATGAGCACTTCGACCACTCCCTCCATCCGGGTCCTCCTCGCAGACGACCACCCCGTGGTCCGCGACGGGCTGGCCGCCGTGCTGGCCACTCAGCCCGACCTCACGGTCGTCGGCGAAGCCGCCACCGGTGCCGAGGCAGTGCGCCGGACCGCGTCACTGGCACCCGATGTCGTCCTGATGGACCTGCAGATGCCCGACATGGACGGCACCGCCGCGACCGCCGCCATCCGCGCCGCCCACCCCCAGGTCCGGGTCCTCGTCCTGACCACCTACGACACGGACGCCGACATCACCGCCGCCATCGACGCCGGCGCGGTCGGCTACCTGCTCAAAGACACCGGACGACACGAGCTGTGCGAGGCCGTGCGCACTGCAGCCCGGGGAGGAGCGGCACTGTCCCCCTCGGTGGCCGCCAAGGTCCTCGCCCATCTGCGCGGCGACCGGAGTGCCGGCCTGTCCGGCCGGGAACTCGAAGTTCTGTCCGCCGTGGCCCGCGGGCAGAGCAACAAGCAGATCGCCCGCGCCCTGCGCCTGTCCGAGGCAACGGTCAAGACCCATCTGCTGCACATCTACACCAAGCTCGACGTCGCCGACCGCACCGCCGCCGTCACCGCCGCACTGGGCCGGGGCATCATCCGCATCGACTGAACGCCGCTCAGGCGACCGCGTGCGCGTCGGCTGCCTCGTCGACTCCTGCCGCGAGTGCGACAGTTGCAAGGCCGGCCTGGAGCAGTACTGCACCGGCGGCAGGACCGTCACGTACAACGCCGTCGGCAAGGGCGGCGAGCCCCGTGCGAAGAATGAACCTGCCTGACTCAGCCTGCCGGCGGGCGTTGAGCCCGGCTGCTCTGCAGGGCCTCCCGGGGACTTGGTCCCTTGTCTTTTGACTGCGACCCTGATGAAGCCACCGCCGGCCCCTCTACAGGGCGGGGCAGCGGGGTGGATTGGCGGGGCGGCCGCTGCTCCTCCGGGACAGCCGCAGGGCGGGGGAACAGTACGCCCAGTATCTGGGCCTGTTCCCACTCGGGATGCCGGCTCAAGATCTCCGTGAGCACCCTGCAGGGGGCCCGCCCCTCCATCATCGGGGCGTCCGCGCCGCCCGCTGGTAGTGGTCGGCAACCACCCGGGCCATGGCCCCGATCTTGTCCTCCCTGACCTCCCTGGCCGCGAAGAACACGTGGCCCCGCGCCTCCGGGTGCTCCTTGGCGAGGGTGAGGTGTCGGGACAGTTCGGCCGGCTCCTGCCAGGCTTCGGGCTGCGCGGGATCCCCGGCCTTGTACAGCGCCTCCCCCACATACAGCCTTGTCCTGCTGCCCTCGGCGACCTCCGCCCACCAGGGCAGCAGCTTGGCGTAGTCGGCGGCGGCGAAGCCGATGTTCCAGTAGATCTGCGGGCAGATGTAGTCGATCCAGCCCTCGCGGACCCACTTCCTGGTGTCGGCATACAGATCGTCGTACGTCTGCACGCCGGCCTGGGTGTCCGAGCCGAGCGAGTCCGTCGCGGCGTTGCGCCACACTCCGAACGGGCTGATCCCGAACTGCGTGCCCGGCCGGATCTTTTTGACGCGGGCCGCTGTCTCACGCACCAGTTTGTCTATGTTGTCCCGCCGCCAGGCCGCCCGGTCCTCGAAGTCGGCGCCGTACTGCTCGTAGGCCGCGTCATCGTCGAAGACCGCGCCCTCGACCGGATACGGGTAGAAGTAGTCGTCCCAGTGCACGGCGTCGACGGCGTACTTCTTCACCGCGTCGAGCATCGCGTCCTGGACGAAGGCGCGGACCTCGGGCAGCCCCGGGTTGTAGTAGAGCTTCCCGCCGTACGGCACGACCCAGTCGGGGTGCTCGCGGGCGGGGTGGGAGGCGACCAGCTTGGTGGGGTCGGTGTGGTTGGCGATGCGGTACGGGTTGAACCAGGCGTGCAGTTCCAGGCCGCGCGCGTGCGCTTCCTCGACCGCGGTGCCGAGCGGGTCCCAGCCGGGGTCCTCGCCCTGGACGCCGGTGAGGTACTGCGACCAGGGCTCGTACGGCGAGGGCCACAGGGCGTCGGCGGTGGGGCGCACCTGGAAGATCACCGCGTTGAGGCGGCGGCGTACTGCCGTGTCGAGATGCTCGAGCAGTTCGGAGCGCTGCTCGGCGGCGGTCAGCCCGGTCTTGGACGGCCAGTCGCGGTTGGTGACGGTCGACAGCCACATGCCGCGCAGCTCACCGGAGCCGGCGCGGCGCCGGGCCCCGTCCTTCTCGTCCGTCTCGTCGCCGGTCGTCGCGCCCCAGGCCGCCGCGCCTCCCGCGGCCGTGAGCCCGGCCAGCATCACTCCCGCGAACGCCCTACGTGTCACTCGCCCCATGGGTTTCCCCCCATACGCACCGGATCGGCCTGCTCACGTATCGCTTCCGGGCAGACAGCACGCCGCACCCGCACGATCGATCATCGGGACCCCGAGAGTAACGTTCACGAATGGAGCAGGCGCCCCCGGGGTCCTGCCACCCCGTGGAACAGCGAAAGGGACGATGTGACGGACACCTTCGGAGACATCTCACGTGTCGGAGTGGTGGGCTGCGGCCAGATGGGAGCGGGCATCGCCGAGGTGTGCGCCCGTGCCGGGCTCGATGTGATGGTCGCCGAGACCACCGGCGAGGCACTCGAGATCGGCCGGACCCGGCTCTACAACTCGCTCTCCAAGGCCGCCGAGCGCGGCAAGATCTCCGAGGAGGAGCTGGCCGCCACGCAGGCGCGGCTCACCTTCACCACCGATCTGGGCGAGTTCGCCGACCGCGACCTGGTGATCGAGGCCGTCGTCGAGAACGAGATGGTGAAGACCGAGATCTTCCAGGTACTCGACCAGGTGGTGACCCGTCAGGACGCGATCCTCGCCTCCAACACCTCCTCCATCCCCCTGGTGAAGCTCGCCGTCGCCACCTCGCGTCCCGACCAGGTCATCGGCATCCACTTCTTCAACCCGGCCCCCGTGCAGAAACTGGTCGAGCTGATCCCGGCGCTCACCACCTCCGAGATCACGATCAGCCGGGCGCAGGCGCTGGTCGAGAAGATCCTGGGCAAGCACTCGATCCGGGCCCAGGACCGCTCGGGTTTCGTGGTCAACGCCCTGCTGATCCCGTATCTGCTGTCCGCCATAAGGATGTTCGAGTCGGGCATCGCGAGCCGCGAGGACATCGACAACGGCATGGAGATGGGCTGCGCCCACCCGATGGGCCCGCTGAAGCTGACCGACCTGATCGGCCTGGACACGGTCGCGTCGGTCGCGTTTTCGATGTACGAGGAGTACAAGGAGCCGCTGTACGCCGCTCCCCCGCTGCTCCAGCGCATGGTCGACGCGGGCCGGCTGGGCCGGAAGTCGGGCTCGGGCTTCTACACCTACGCCTAGCGGCATCCTCGTACCGACCACGGTCCGTACGTCTCAGGCCGACGGGCCCGGCCCTCTTCCGAGCGCCGGGCCCGCGCCATTCACACACCGTGTGCGCACCGAGCCCGCATATGCCCCTCGCACACGCTCCCCAGCTGCCCACCAGGGCGGGTTGACTTTCCGTGCGCACGTAAGGGATGTGACGACTACTGAAAGGAGCGGACTCGTGACCGCCGACCCGGAGCATCCCGTGGTCCATGGAGAACTCGCAGAGTTACGCCGTCGCCTCGATGTGGCGCATGCCCGCGTCGAGGGAGGACAGGCTCTGCTCAGTCATCGCGCCGAACAGACCGCCAAGGATCTCGACGACCTCAGCGCACGCGTCGTCGCACTGGAACACACCCGCTGGCCACTACGCGCAGTCGCGGTCGTCACGGCCGTGGGCGCACTCGCCGTGGCGGTCTGGCAGGCTCTGGGCCACTAGGTCCCAGGACGCGGTGGGGGGGATCAGGGCAAAGCGTCCTGCCCGAGCCTGAGATGGTGCAGGAGGAGCAGCGCGGCTGCCATGTTGGCGGCCGGGACCTCTCCGCGGGCGACCATGTCGGGGACGAGCTTGAGTGGAACCCATTCCCGACGGTCCGACTCGAAGTCGTCCACGGGGTGTCCGATGTACGCGCCTTCGTCGGCCCAGAAGATGTGGTGCCGGGCGTCGGTGAGCCCGTTGGAGGGCTCGACGCTCATCAGATGGCGCAGGGGTCCCGGCCGCCACCCGGTCTCCTCCTCGAGTTCGCGGGCCGCCGCGACGGCGATGTCCTCGCCGTCCTCGACGACGCCCGCCGCGAGCTCCCACCCCCAGCTGTCGGTGATGAAGCGGTGCCGCCACAGCAGCAGCACCTCGTTGGCCTCGTTCACCACGGTGGCCACGGCGACGGGCCGCAGCCGTATCAGGAAGTGGTCGAGGTGCCGACCGTCCGGCAGTTCCACGTCTGCGAGATTGACGCTGAACCAGCGGTTTGCATACACAGTTTGTTCGTTCCGTTTCGTCCACTGCACGGTTCTGCCACCTTCCGCCGAGTAGATGGCAATATCGCAGCAGGAGCGTCTTCACAGCAGACTCACGGTGGTCCGCCGGCGGTCCGCTCGCGGCGGTAGGCGCAGTGCCCGGGGCTCTGCCTACAGCGGTACGCGCAGTGCCCCGGCGATGAGTTCGGCGGCCTCGGACGTCCCCGCGCAGTCACTGGCCACCAGGTGCTCGCGTACCGCCCGCAGTCTGTCGCGCAGCCGCTGGGACTCCATTCCCCGCGCCTGCTCGGCCATTTCGACCGCGGTGACCACCGCCTTGTCCGCATTGCCCTGGCGCAGCTCGATCTGACTGAGCATGGCGAGCCGGTGCACCCGCCCCCGGTCGTGCGCCGGAGTGTCCACGGCAGCCGCGGCATGCTCCTGAGCGGCGGTCAGATCACCGAGGCTGAGCAGCGCCTCCGCCACCTGTACGTTGACCAGGCCCGGCTGGACATAGCCGGTCTCGTCCGGCTCGTAACCGCGCCGGATGCGTTCGGCGGCCGACTCGGCACGCCGGATGCAGGACAGGGCGCTGCTGCCGTCGCCGAGGTGTGCGTACGCCTTGGCCTGCATCGCGTAGAGGTCGGAGGCGAGCGCCGGTGTGATGTGCCGCCCCGCGGCGCGCAGCGCGGCCTCGGCGAAGGCGACGGCCTGCCTGTACTCGCGCATGAACAGCGACTGGTTGACGAGCAGGGCGATGACGTACGCGCCAAGTCCCCGGTCACCGCTGGCCTTTGCGAGCCTGAGCGCCTGGTGGAAGTAGCGCTGGGCGAGGCCGTGCGCATCGGAGTCGTACGCGCAGATGCCCACGATCGCCACCAGCCCGCCGGTCGCGCGGTGGAGCTGGCGGCCGGTGGCGTCGGTGTAGCTGCCTCTGAGGAGCGGCGCGGTCTCGGAGTTGAGGAAGCCGACGATACGGCTGCGGGTCGCGATGCCGCCGGCCTTGCGGTACATCTGCTCGTAGTGGGCGCGGGCGGCGCGCAGCATCTCGATATCGGCCATGCTCACGCGCTGCCGTCCGCCGCGCGAGACGTCCGTGTCCTCGGGCGGGTTCTCCCATTCCCATACGGGCATCACGGCGGGCGTTCCGGTGACGGCGGGGGCGCCGAGGATGTGCGGGCGCTGCTGTTCGTCGGATCGCCACAGGGCGGTGGCCCGTTCGACGAATCCGGAGAGGGTCGTGCCGTGCGGAGAGGCCGACTCGCCGGGTACGCCGAGGCCTATGTCGTCGAGTGTGACGGGTCGTTGCAAGCGCGTGGCGAGCACCTCGCAGATCAGGTCGGGCACCTGGCCACGCGGGCGCTGGCCCTTCAACCACCGGGCCACGGCGGTGTGTTCGTAACGGAGTGCCAGGCCACGGCTGCGCCCCGCCTGGTTCACATGGGCGGCGAGTCCCGCGTGGGATATCCCGGCCTCGTCGAGAATCGCGTCGAGCAGAGTGTTGGGCTGCATGGATGCCCTCCGGGTGGCTCGGTGCGGAAAAGAGTAGTGCGTGCGTCTTCACACGGGGTGTGAACGGAGTGCTCGAATCCGCGCTGTGCGCGCGCTGTTGCGGAGAGTTTCCGGCCGGTTGACTGAACTGCCTCGCAAAGAGGCCGGCCGGGCCGCCGGCTCCCCCTCGTACAGTGCGGTGGCCCGTCTTCGCGCCGCCCGCCCAGCTGCCTGCCCGACACTCCGTGGCTTGGGCGGGCGGTGCCGTGTCCACTGGGTTGAGCAGGGCGACTGAGCAGAGGGGACTACAAGTTGGTTGTCGGCTGCGGGTCCGTCGTGGCTTGTCGCGCAGTTCCCCGCGCCCCTAAAGGGGCGCCTAATGCTGAGCGGTCGTTGCGAAGTACCAGTATCGCGATGTCGTCCGATGTGCTTCCAGCTGTGTGGCGTTGAAGGCCGGCGAAGACGTCGCGCAGTACGTCCCTCGGGGAGACCGGGTCTGCCTTGGCGGCCTCAGTCAACGCGGCTGGCAGCGGGAAGAAGCGGCCCGTGCCATCACGTGCGTCCTCTGCGCCGTCCGTGTAGAGGAACAGGGCCTCGCCGGGCTGGAGTTGGCCGCAGTCCATGGCCGGTAGTTCGGTGGGGAGCGGGAACAGGCCCAGAGGGGGCAGGGGTTCGGCTTGGGCGAACGGTTTCGCTCGGCCTGGGGTGAGCAGATATGGCCAGGGGTGGCCGCAGTTGAGGGCGTGCACTTCTCCGTCTTCGCGGATTTCCAGCAGCAGTACGGTGACGAAGTCCTCGGCGACCGGGCTCTGCGGGTCCTTGTCGGTGGCCGCCGGATGTTCGTGGCGGGAGCGTTCCCGAAGGTGCCGGTCCAGAGCGCGCTCCAAGCGGCGCAGCACGTCGGCGAACTTGGCCTCGTCATGGGCCGCGTCGCGGAAGCTGCCCAGCAGTGCCGCGACCGTTCCGACCGCGGCCAGGCCGTGGCCTCGTACGTCTCCCATGACCACCCGCACCCCGTGCGTCGTGGCCATCACCTCGTACAGATCGCCGCCCACCGCCGCGCCCCGGCTCGCGGACAACTGCCCGGCGGCCAGGGCGAGTCCGTCGAGTCTTGGCGGCAGCGGGCGGAGCACCACGGCCTGGGCGGCGTCGGCGATGGCGTGGGCGCTTTCGAGTTCACGCTGCAGCCGGGCGCGGCGCCCGGCCGTGAGATAGCTGGCGATGACGACGGCGAGGATGGCCGCGAACGTGCCGAAGCGGGTGCCGATGCTCTCGTCCCGGCCCGCCGAGCCGATCGGGACGAGTGCGAAGACCGCGCACATGCCGCCCAGCAGTACGCACGAGCGGCGGCCCGTGCCGGCGCAGGCGATGGCGGGGGCGGCGGCGAGGAGCTGGATCAGTTGGGCCCCGGTGGGGTGAAGGACCTCCCACAGGACGACGGTGCCGACCCAGAGGCCCGGCAGGACAAGAACAAGTGTCCGCCACGCACGGGAGGCACCGACACGCGCGCCGCCCCGGGCGATGGTACGGATCATGCCGACGGACCCCCCAGGCTGCGGGACGGCGGTCGCGGGGCCTTCCCTGGTCGGCGCTCTTGGACGGCCGATCGACCGGATCGATTCTTTCGGCGTCCATACCCGAATGACCCGTTGGCACCGAATTCTCACCCGAATGAGTGAGGGGCCCCTCCGTAGCTTCGGATGGGCCCCTCATCGCAGGTCAGCAGGCATGTGCCGGAGTCACGCCCCGCGCAGCAGCGCCCCCGTCCGCTCGCCCGCCAGGGTGATCGCCGCGTCGCGGGCGGCCGAGGCCTCCTCGACGGTGAGCGTGCGATCGTCGGCGCGGAAGCGCAGCGCGTACGCCAGGGACTTGTGCCCCTCGCCGAGCTGCGCGCTCTCGTAGACGTCGAACAGCCGGATGGACTCGAGGAGTTCACCGGCGCCCTCGCGCAGCGCGGCCTCCACGTCGGCCGCCGGAACGTCCCGCGAGACGACCAGCGCGACGTCCTGCGTGGCGACCGGGAAGGCGGAGATACGCGGCGCCTGAAGGGCGCCGGCGCCCGCCTGCTCCAGGAGGTCGAGCTCGACCTCCATGGCGCAGCTGCGCTCCGGAAGGTGCAGCGCCTTGATGACCCGCGGGTGCAGCTCACCGGCGTGACCGACAAGCGTCTCCTCGCCGTTCACCGTGACGTACAGCGCGGCACATCGGCCCGGGTGCCAGGGAGCGTGCTGGTCACCGCGCACGGTCAGCTCGACACCGGCCTCGCGGGCGACGGTACGCGCCGCCTCGACGGCGTCCGCCCAGTCGGCGGGACGGCCCTTGCCCCACCAGCCGGCCTGCTCGCGGGCGCCAGCGAGGACGACGGCGACGCGGCGAGGCTGGCGCGGCAGCGCGGAGTTGACTCCGGCGACCTCCTCGTCGGTGGGACGACGGTCGACGGGCAGGCGCTCGGCCTTGTGCTCCTGGCCGGTCGGCCGGAAGACCAGGCCGGTCTCGAAGAGCGCCAGGTCGTGCGAGCCCCGGCCGTCGTTGCGCCGCAGCGCTCCGAGCAGACCCGGCAGCAGCGTGGTGCGCATCGCCGGCTCTTCGTCGGAGAGCGGGTTGACCAGCTTGACCAGGGTGCGTCGCGGGTCGTCGGCCTCCAGGCCGAGCTGGTCGAGCACCTCGGTCCCGATGAACGGGTAGTTCAGCGCCTCGACGTATCCCGCTCCGGCCAGCGCGCGGCCGACCCGGCGGTGCAGCCGCTGCCGGTCCGTCAGGCCCAGGCCTGCCGGGGGCTTGGGCAGGGTCGAGGGCAGGTTCTCGTAGCCCTCGAGCCGGATGACCTCTTCGGCCAGGTCGTTCGGGTCGGTCAGGTCGGGCCGCCAGGACGGCACGGTGACGATCAGCCGGTCTTGCCCGTAGACGTCGCAGCCGACCTCCTGGAGACGGCGTACGACGGTCTCGCGGCCGTAGACGATGCCCGCGACCTTGTCCGGGTGGTCCACCGGGATGGTGATGGTGTGCGGCGCGGAGGGCGCGATGACCTCGGTGACGCCGGCCTCGGCGGTGCCGCCCGCGAGGAGCACGAGCAGGTCGACGGTCCGCTGGGCCGCCGCGGACGCGGCCAGCGGGTCGACGCCGCGCTCGAAGCGCTTGGACGCCTCGGAGGCCAGCTTGTGACGGCGGGCCGTACGCGCGATGGAGATCGGGTCGAAATGGGCGGCCTCGATGACGACTTCGGTGGTACCGGCCTCGTCCTCGTGGTCCGCGATCTCCGTGTTGGCGCCGCCCATGACGCCCGCGAGGCCGATCGGCCCGCGGTCGTCGGTGATCAGCAGGTCCTCGGCGTCCAGCGTGCGCACGACGCCGTCGAGCGTGGTGAGCTTCTCGCCCGGCTCGGCACGGCGCACACCGATCGCGCCCTGGACGAGGTTGCGGTCGTAGGCGTGCAGCGGCTGGCCGAGCTCCATCATCACGTAGTTGGTGATGTCGACGGTCAGTGAGATCGGGCGCATGCCGACCTTCTGCAGGCGGCGCTTGAGCCAGATCGGGGAGCGCGCCTCCGGGTCGAGGCCGGTGACCGTACGCGCGGTGAAGCGGTCGCAGCCGAGCGGGTCGGACACCTCGACCGGGTAGCCGAACTCGTTCGGCGCCGGTACGTCGAGCAGGGCCGGGTCGCGCAGCGGCACCCCGTACGCGATGGCGGCCTCGCGGGCGACGCCGCGCAACGAGAGGCAGTAGCCGCGGTCGGGGGTGACCGCGATGTCCAGGACCTCGTCGACGAGTTCGAGCAGCTCGATCGCGTCGCTGCCGACCTCGTGCTGCGGCGGCAGCACGATGATGCCCTTGCTGCCGTCGTCGCCCATGCCCAGCTCGTCACTGGAGCAGATCATGCCGTGCGAGGTCCTGCCGTACGTCTTGCGCGCGGAGATCTCGAAGCCGCCGGGCAGCACGGCGCCCGGCAGGACCACGACGACCTTGTCGCCGACGGCGAAGTTACGGGCGCCGCAGATGAGTTCCTGGGGCTCGCCGGTGCCGTTGGCCTGGCCGACGTCGACGGTGCAGAAGCGGATCGGCTTCTTGAACTCCGTCAGCTCCTCGATGGTCAGCACCTTGCCGACGACGAGCGGCCCCTTGAGGCCGTCGCCGAGCTGCTCGACGGTCTCGACCTCGAGACCGGCAGCGATGAGCTTGGCCTGGACGTCGCGCCCGGTCTCCGTCGCCGGCAGGTCGACGTACTCCCGCAGCCAAGAAAGCGGGACCCGCATCAGATCTCCATCCCGAACGGCCGGGTGAACCGGACGTCACCCTCGACCATGTCTCGCATGTCTTCGACGTTGTGGCGGAACATCAGCATCCGCTCGATCCCGAACCCGAAGGCGAATCCGCTGTACTTCTCCGGGTCCACGCCGCAGGCGGTCAGCACCCGCGGGTTGACCATTCCGCAGCCGCCGAGCTCGATCCAGCCCTCGCTGGAACAGGTGCGGCAGGAGCGGTCGGGGTTGCCGACGGACTCGCCCTTGCAGACGTAGCAGAGCATGTCCATCTCGGCGGACGGCTCGGTGAACGGGAAGTAGTTCGGGCGCAGCCGCGTCTTCATGTCGGCGCCGAAGAGCGACTGGACCATGTGGTCGAGGGTGCCCTTGAGGTCCGCCATGGTCAGGCCCTCGTCGACGGCCAGCAGCTCGATCTGGTGGAAGACGGGGGTGTGCGTGGCGTCCAGCTCGTCCGTGCGGAACACCCGGCCGGGGCAGACGACGTAGACCGGCGGCTCGCGATCCAGCATGGCGCGGGCCTGCACGGGCGAGGTGTGGGTGCGGAGTACGACCCCGGACTCGCCGTCGCTGTCAGCACCCTTGCCCGCGGCGGAGCCGCTATTGGATGCAGTCTGGACGAAGAAGGTGTCCTGCATCTGCCGGGCCGGGTGGTCCGGGCCGAAGTTCAGGGCGTCGAAGTTGAACCACTCGGCCTCGACCTCGGGGCCCTCCGCGATCTCGTATCCCATGGACACGAAGACGTCCGCGACCCGCTCCATCATGGTGGTCAGCGGGTGCCGGGCGCCGGCCGGGACGCGATCGTACGGCAGCGTGACGTCCACGGCCTCCTCGACCAGCACCCGGGCGTCGCGCTCGGCCTCCAGCTCGGCCTGGCGAGCGGCGAGCCCCTTGTTCACGGCGCCGCGGGCCTGGCCGACACGCTTGCCGGCGTCCGCCTTGGCGTGCGGGGGCAGGGCGCCGATCTCGCGGTTGGCGAGCGCCAGCGGCGAGGTGGGGCCTGTGTGGGCGACCTTGGCCTCGTGGAGTGCGTCGAGGGAGTCCGCGGCGGCGAAGGCGGCGAGCGCCTCGTCCCGCATGCGCTCGATCTGTTCCGGTTTCAGTGCCTCGACCTCTACAGGGTCGTACGACTTGTTCGGTGCCGACATCTCTTCCCGTGCTTCCGGTTGGCTGGCTGAAGGTCCCCGTCTACGGCTCGGAGACGAATCGTCTCTGACTTCGGACGCAAGGTGCCAAAGGCCGAGTCTAACGGGGGTGAGGGGTCCTCTCAGACGCCAGACCGAGAGGGGCCCCAGGGTATGCGAATGCGCCCGTGGGGCCTCGTCGGCGTTACAGCAGATACGCCGGGGTGCCCACGGGCAACGTAAATCGGAACTGGGCGCCGCCGCCGGGGGCGCGGCCGACCGTGATGGTGCCGCCGTGGGCTTCGACGATGCCCTTGACGATGTACAGCCCGAGGCCGGTGCCGCCGCGCTTGCTGCCCCGCCAGAAGCGGGTGAAGACGCGGTTCATGGACTCCTCCGGGATGCCGGGGCCCTCGTCGCTCACTGTGACCGACGTACCGGCGTCCTCCGCTTCACGGGGCGACGGGGCGGGCTCTACGTCAATGGTGACGGTTCCCTCGCCGTGCCGCACGGCATTTTCCAGCAGGTTGCTGAGCACCTGGTCGACCTTGTCGGGGTCGGCCCACAGGTCGGGCAGCGGCTGGCCGATGCGGAGCAGGAAGCGGTCGGCGGACTGGCCGGAGGCGACGTACGCCTGGATGTGCCGGCCGACGGCGACGCCCAGGTCGACGGGTTGGCGGCGCAGTTCGAGGCGGCCGGAGTCGATGCGGGAGATGTCGAGGAGCTCGGCGATCAGGCGCGTGACGCGGTTGGCGTCGGCGTCGACGGTCTCCAGCATGAGCTTCTTCTGGTCGTCGGTGAACCGTTCCCACTTGGCGAGCAGGGTCGCCGTGAAGCCCTTCACGGAGGTGAGCGGCGAGCGGAGTTCATGGGCGACCGTGGCGATCAGCTCGGCGTGGCTGCGCTCGGTGCGGCGGCGGGCCTCGGTGTCGCGCAGCGAGACGACGACGCGGCGGACGGGGCCGGTGGGTGCGGTGCGTATGTAGCGCGCGGAGACCAGGACCTCGCGGCCGCCGGGAAGGAGCAGGTTGCGCTCGGGCTGTCCGACACGGATCGCGAGGCCGCCGTACGGGTCGGTCAGCTGCCACCAGCGGCGGCCTTCCAGGTCTTCTAACGGGAGCGCCCACTCCAGCTGCCGGCCGAGCGCGTCGGCGGCGGGGACGGCGGTGATGCGGGCGGCGGCGGCGTTGAAGCAGATGATGCGGCCGCGCTCGTCGGCGATCACCAGTCCGTCGGGCAGGTCGTCGGGGTCGATGCCGAGGTCGGTGAGATCACCGCGCAGGGATGCGGGTGCGCTGTGCACGTCCCGTGCTCGCAGTGCCCTTTTCGCACCGCTCGTTCCGACACTCATCCCCGTACCCCACCTCTCGGACCTGGCGAGTGGGCCCCCGAGCCCGTCACCCTACTAGCTCATAGTGACGGAACGGACCCCCTCAGGGACGTGCACCGCGGGTGCGTTGCGCACGGGCGGACGCGTAGAGACATACGGCGGCCGCGGTCGCGAGGTTCAGGCTCTCGGCCTTTCCGTGAATGGGTACGCGCACCACGGCGTCCGCCAGCGCACGCGTCTCCTCCGGGAGTCCCCATGCCTCGTTTCCGAACACCCAGGCGGTGGGCCCGCTCATGGTGCCTCGGTCGAGTTCGTCGTCCAGGTCGTGCTCACCGGCCCCGTCGGCGGCCAGTACGCGCACCCCGGCGCCCTTGAGCCCCGCGACGGCGTCCGCCACGGGCACCCCGACGGCGACGGGCAGATGGAACAGCGACCCGACCGACGCCCGCACCGCCTTGGGGTTGTAGACGTCCACGGACGCGTCGGTGAGGACGACGGCGTCCGCTCCCGCGGCGTCCGCGCACCGCAGCACGGTTCCGGCGTTCCCGGGGTCCCGTACATGCGCCAGTACGGCGACCAGCCTGGGTCCGGCCTCGATGATCTCCTCGAACGGCGTGTCCAGGAACCGGCAGATCCCGACGAGGCCCTGCGGGGTGACGGTCGTGGAGATGTCCGCGATCACGTCCTCGTCGGCGAGGTGCACACGGGCTCCCGCATCCCGGGCCTCCCCCACGATGTCGGCATACCGCTCCGCGGCGTCGAGGGTCGCGAACAGCTCGACGAGCGTGGGCCCGGTGCCGCCCCGATGCCCGGCCGCCTCCCGCACGGCCTGCGGCCCCTCGGCGAGGAACAGCCGCTCCTTGCCCCGGAAGTTCCGCTTGGCGAGCCGCCGCGCGGCGGACACACGGGCGGAGCGCGGGGAGATCAACTCGGGGGCGGATGGCATGGGTTCACCTTCGGTGGGATGGCGGAGGGGGTTCGTGTGGTTTCTCGCCCCCGCCGGCCCCGGACGCACTCGAACCCGCAGGCGGTGGGCAGCCTGCGGGTCCGGTTGACGTTACGTACGCGGCTGAAGCCGAGCGCAGCGTCACGCCGCCTTCGGCGCGTTCACGTCCGACGGCAGCGCCTTCTGCGCGACCTCGACGAGCGCGGCGAACGCGTTGGCGTCGTTGACGGCGAGGTCCGCGAGGATCTTGCGGTCGACCTCGACGTTCGCGGCCTTGAGGCCCTGGATGAAGCGGTTGTAGGTGATGCCGTTGGCGCGGGCAGCGGCGTTGATCCGCTGGATCCACAGCTGACGGAAGTCGCCCTTGCGCTTCTTGCGGTCGTTGTAGTTGTAGACCAGCGAGTGGGTGACCTGCTCCTTGGCCTTGCGGTACAGGCGCGAACGCTGACCGCGGTAGCCGGAGGCCTGCTCGAGGATCGCCCGGCGCTTCTTGTGGGCGTTGACTGCCCGCTTGACGCGTGCCACTTGATTAACTCCTTGTAGCGGGGCCGTGGTTGGACTCACACGACCCGAAATCGATTGGGTCCCGGTCAGAGATCAGGTACGCGATGCGTTCCTGACGTCACTTGCCGAGAAGCTTCTTGATCTTCTTGGCGTCGCCCGGGGCCATCTCGGCGTTGCCGGTGAGGCGACGCGTCAGACGGGACGACTTGTGCTCGAGATAGTGGCGCTTGCCGGCGCGCTCACGGAGCACCTTGCCGGAGCCGGTGATCTTGAAGCGCTTGCTGGAACCGCTGTGCGACTTGTTCTTCGGCATAGCGCCGTTCTCTCCTCGTCAGTGGCGTTCCGATGCCCGGTCGTGAAACCGGGCACGGCGGAACGTCAGATGTATCGGTTGGCATCCCCGGACTTTCGTCCAGGGACCTGGACCCCAGGACCTGCGCCCTGGAATCAGGCGTCGGCGGAAGCCTCGGCCGGAGCTTCCTCGGCGACGTTCTGCGACTTGCCAGGGTTGGCCTTCGCTTCCGCCTTCCGGGCTTCCTGCGCCTGGCGGGCCTCGGCCATCGCCTCGGTCTTCTTCTTGTGCGGACCGAGAACCATGATCATGTTTCGGCCGTCCTGCTTCGGGTTCGACTCCACGAACCCGAGGTCGGCCACGTCCTCCGCGAGACGCTGCAGCAGTCGGTAGCCGAGTTCCGGCCGGGACTGCTCGCGACCACGGAACATGATCGTGATCTTGACCTTGTCGCCCTGCTTGAGGAACCGGACGACGTGACCCTTCTTGGTGTCATAGTCGTGCGGGTCGATCTTCGGCCGGAGCTTCATCTCCTTGATGACCGTGTGCGCCTGGTTCTTGCGCGCCTCACGGGCCTTCATGGCCGACTCGTACTTGAACTTCCCGTAGTCCATGAGCTTGCAGACCGGCGGACGCGCGTTCGCGGCCACCTCGACCAGGTCGAGGTCGTACTCCTGCGCAAGCTCCAGGGCCTTGGCAAGCGGAACAATTCCGACCTGCTCGCCGCTGGGACCGACAAGTCGCACCTCGGGAACGCGAATCCGGTCGTTGATGCGGGGCTCGGCGCTGATGGATCCTCCTCGGTTAGCACCACACGGCTGTCTGGCAGACAGCTCGCGTACGTCTCTTCAACTGGGACCAACCACCGGGAGCCATGAAAAATGCCCCGGACGGGACGCAGGCGGGGCTCCAATGACAACCGGAGCACCGCCGCGGTAGCCCGCGGGGCGCATATCCTGCGGCTCCATCGTCCGTACGGAACGATGGTGGCCGCCTGACCGGGTGACCCGCCGTCCCGGAGGACGGCCAGGTGGGAGATCGGAGCCTCCACTTGCGGGTCGGGCACGCTGCGTGTTTCCTGGCGCGTCCGACCGGTCGTTACACAAGGTTAGCAGCGCCCTCCGGAAACCGCTAATTCGGGCTAGTCGGGTCTCCAGGAACCCCTGAAGACACCTGCGGTCGGGGCCGCCGGACGCCGGGCCTATCGTGTGGAGCATGAGTGACACCCCTCCTGAGACCCCCGACTTCGACGCCATGACCCGCGACATCGCCGAGGTCCCGGCGGTCGAGGTGATCGTGACGGTCGCCGTCAACCTGATGAGCGCCGCCGCCGTGAAGCTCGGTCTGACGGAGGAGGGTGAGAAGCACAAGGACCTGGACGAGGCGCGCAAGCTGGTGCACGCGCTGGCCGGGCTGCTGGACGCGAGCGCGACCGAGATCAGCTCCTTCCACGCGGCGCCGCTGCGCGACGGCCTGAAGTCGTTGCAGCTGGCGTTCCGCGAGGCGTCGGTCGTCGCGGACGAGCCGGGCCGGGGGCCGGGCGAGAAGTACACGGGTCCGGTCTTCGGCTGAGACCGGCTCCGGGGGCGTACGACGGACGTACGAGAAACGAGAGGCGTACGGGGCTTCAGGGCCGTACGTAAAGGGGCTCGCCCGGTGGGGTCGCCTCGGTCGGCAGGAGTGCCAGGTCGAGGCCGCGTACCAGGCGGGCCCTCAGTGTGTCGTCGGCGGCCAGGCGGCGGGCGACGGAGCGGGCGGTCTCGGCGGGCGTGGCGGAGGGGTCCAGTACGAGGGCGAGGGTGCCGTCGGCCTGGCCGGGGCCGAGGTGGGCGCGCAGGACGGCGGGCTCGGCGGCGACGGCGGCGCGTACGGCGTCGGTCACGGCGGGGTCGGCGAGCGGGTCCGTGCTGGTGCGGCCCTCGGCGAGGGCGAGCAGGGCGGGGCCGGTGAGTTCGTACGGCACGGGTCCTGCGAGGTCGAGCACGATCGTGTCGGCCTTCTCGTGGGCAGCGGCCTGCAGGGCCTGGTGCAGGGGTACGGCGACGGGGCGGGCAGCCGGGTCCCAGCGGGCGAGCGACTCGGTGGACGTGAAGGCGGGCAGGGCGGTCCGGGTGCCGGCCTTGAGTGTGGGGACGGCCATGTCGCTGGTCTTCTCGCGGCGCAGGCCCTTCTCGTCCTCCTCGGTCTCCCCCAGGACGGCCACGACGGGTACGAGGAGCCGGGCGCCCTTGAGCGCCTCCAGGACCGGCGCGTGTGCGGACCGATCCTCGGCCCAGGCCGCGAGCGCGGCGCTCAGCCGGGGGTCGGCGGAGCCGTCGTCGTCGGAGAAGCCGGAGTCGGGAATGTTCTTGTTCGCCACGGTCATCGACTCTATGCGGGTGTCACTCACAGGCTTCCCGCGGCCCTGGAAACACGTTGTTCACCTGGCTCAGGGTTTTCTCAGCGATCCCTTACACGTTTCTGACGTGCGGCTAACCGGAGACACAGCGCCGGGCCCCAGCATCGCGGGATGGACCCGCAGAGAGTTCGTCGGCCCGGCGCCCGCCCGTCCTGGCGCAGGCCTCTCCTCTACACCGGTGTGGCCTCCGTCGTGCTTGTCGGCGTCACGGCCTCCGGGTCCTCGTACGTGCGGGCGCAGCCGCCCGGCGGCACCGGCGGTCTCGTATCGTCCTCGGCAGCGCCCACCGCGGGCGCGCAGGCAGCGGACGCATCTCGGACCCCGGAGGCGGCAGTGGAATCCGTGGCGGCGGCTGTGAGCCCGACCCCCACCCCGACTCCTGCGGTGGACCGGGACGCGCTGCTCGCCGAGGCGATGGAGTCCGTGGCCGTGGAGGACGGCGCGGAGGTGTCGGTGGCGGTGCTTGATCCGGAGTCCGGGGAGAGCGCGGTGTACGGGGACGGGGCGTTCGACACCGCGAGCATCGTCAAGGTCGACATCCTGGCGGTGCTGTTGCTCCAGGCGCAGGACGCGGGGCGGGAGTTGACGGCGTCGGAGAAGACGTACGCCACCGCGATGATCAAGAACAGCGACAATGTGTCGGCGAGCGAGCTGTGGGACGCGATCGGGCGGGCGGAGGGTCTGGCGGCGGCGAACGAGCGGTTCGGGCTCAGCGGCACCGAGGGCGGGGACGGGGCGTTGTGGGGGCTGACGCAGACCACGGCGGTCGATCAACTCACCCTGCTTGAGCAGGTGTTCGGGGACGACTCGGAGCTGAGTGAGGCGTCGCGGGCGTATCTGCGGGGGCTCATGGGGGACATCGCGGTGGGCCAGGACTGGGGAGTTTCGGCTGTCGGATCCGAACAAGCCGAAGGCACGGCTGACGGGTCCGCCGGGTCCGCCGGGTCCCAATTCGCCCTGAAGAACGGGTGGTTGCCGCGCAGCCAGACCGGGCTGTGGGTCATCAACAGCATCGGTCGGGTGATGGTGGACGGCCGCGGGTATCTCGTCGCGGCGCTGTCGAAGGGCAACTCCACGAAGGCGAAGGGGGTTTCGCTGGTGGAAGCGGCGGCGAAGGCGGCGGTGTCGTCGCTGCGGGATGCGGACGTCTAGTAGTCGGGGTCGCCGTCAGTCGTGTGGCGTGGTTCGCGGCGGCCGCGCCAGAGCACGACCGCGCCGATCAGGAGCACCCCGCCGAGGCCGCCCGCGACGGGCCCCGCCCAGCCGGTCGAGGAGTCCTCGTCCGGGATGTCCGGGCCCGAGCCGAAGTACTTGTCGCCGTACGCGGCCGAACTCAGCCCCTCCGGCTTGAGCTTGCCGCCCTGCTCGATGGCGGCCGCGGGGTCGACGAAGCCGGAGCCGCGGGAGTCGTCGCGGCCGCCGGTGGGGGCGTTGCGGGCTGTGTCCTCCAGGAGCTCCTTGATCTGGGCCGGAGCCAGGTTCGGGTGGGCGGCGCGGATGAGGGCGACGGCGCCGGAGACGAAGGCCGAGGCGGCGCTGGTGCCCCAGCCTTCGTAGTACTTGCGGTCCGGGTCGGCGATGACGACGTCGACGCCGGGTGCGCTGACGGTGGCGTACCAGCGGCGGGTGGAGAACGAGGCGCGGGTGCCGTACTTGTCGACGGCGGTGGCGGCGATGACGCCCGGGTAGGCGGCCGGGTACGAGATGTGGTCGCCTTTCTCGCCGCCGTTTCCGGCCGAGGCGACGACGACGGAGCCCTTCTTCAGGGCGTACTGCACGGCGGCGTCCTCGGTGGCCTCGGGGTGGGCGGACTTGGAGTCGTCGCCGAGGGAGAGGTTGATGACGTCTGCGCCGTGGTCGGCGGCCCAGCGGATGCCTTCGGCGAGGGCGTTGCCGCGGGTGTTGCGGGCCTTGCCGCGGGCCGAGTCGCCGTCTTCGAGGATCACGCGGACGGGGAGGATCTTGGCCTCGGGGGCGATGCCCATGACGCCGTCGGCGTTGCCGGGACCGTGTCCGTTACCCGCGATGATGCCCGCCATCGCGGTGCCGTGACGGGCCCAGGCACGGTCGCCCCGGCCGGCGCCGAAACCGACCATGTCCTTGCCGGCGAGGACGTTGCCGGCGAGGTCCGGGTGCTGGGCGTCGACGCCCGTGTCGAGGACCGCGACGGTGATGCCCTCGCCCTTCGTCGTCTGCCAGGCCTCCTTGGCGCGCATCGCCTCCAGGGCCCACTGCTGGGCGCGTATGCCGTCGGCGTGGGCGGTGGTGGGCGGGACGAGGGCGAACGATGCGGCGAGGAGGGTGGCGAGGACTCCGGTCCTGCGGGCGCCGCCCAAGCCTGTGTTCTTACGGGCCTTACGGGTCATGACGGCTTCTCCGTGGCCGGGTTGACGGTTTTACGGAGGCCGCGCTCGATGCGGTCGGCGAGGCCTTGTGCGTCGTGGCCGAGGCCCGCCTGGGCGGGCGGTGTGGTGGCGTCGGTCTTCATGGCGTCCTCGGCGGGCTGCGGCTCGGTGACGGTGCGGCCGTCGGCGAAGCCGGAGACGGCGTAGACGACCACGGGGGCGTCAGTCAGGACCGACACCGTCCACGACGCGCGCTGGTCGTCGCCGAACCCTGCGGCGACGGTGCCCTTCGCCGCGTACGGGCGGGGCATCAGGTCGCGCCGCCCATCGAGCCCCTCGTCCTCGAACTGGCTGCTCAGCACGCCCATGGCCGCGGAGTCCGCCTTGGTGAACAGGAGGCCGACGGTGGTGACATGGCTGCGGGTCGCGTCCGTGTACGTCGCGCGCAGGAGGCGCAGGCAACCGGCCGGGGCGAGGGCCTTGCGCAGGAGCGGGTCGAAGGCGTCCGCGCAGCCGCTGTCCGGGGCGACGGCGATACGGGTCCAGGTACGGTCGGCTCCGCCGGGCCCCGCGCCCTCTCCCTGCACGGTCGGCGGAAAGAGCTCGTCCACAGGGACGCTGTGCCAGAGATCCCCGGCCGCCGTGAACGAGTCCCGCGCCCCGGCGTCCCCTCCACTGTCTCCGGTCAGCCAACTCCCGGCCACCGCACCCCCGATGAGCCCGAACCCGAGTACGACACAGGCCGCGGCAGCCGCGACCCGGGGCCGGACTCGGGCCCCTATGGGCCGCAGCCGCGCGGTGTCGTCGTCGTACGTGTCCGGGGGCGCGAGCGAGACGAAGGGGCGTCCGGCGGGAGCGCCGGCCGGTGCCGGTTTCGGCGGGGGATCGGCGGGCGGCTCGGCGGGAATGGGCCGAAGCCGTCTCGTGGTCTCGCTGAAGGTCTCCTCGGGCACGCTCGCACGCCGGGGCGGGACGACCGGAGGCGCCGGGACACTCGGCCTCGGCGGCGCGAAAGGCCGCTGGGGAAAGCCGGGAGCCACCCGCTGAGGCGTGACTGTCGCCTTCGGCTCGGCGACGGGGGGCGGCGGTACGAGTAGGCCGTCGCCGCTCCTGGTGGTCGAGCGCGGCTCGGCGGCCGGGCGCGGTGGGACGCCCGGGCTCTCGACGCGCGGCAGGGAACCGGTCGCCGAAGGCGGCGTGTCCGGGAAGCGGGCCGAGGCGGGCGGAGGCGGTGGCGTTGCCGGGGGCCGCTGCCGGCTGTCGGTGGGCCGGAGGTCCGGGAAACGGAGCGGCCCGACCGGTGGAGTCTCGCGATCGTCGTACCCCTCGAAGGCCCGGCGGCCGTCCTCGTCGAACCCACGTGCCGGAGCCGCCCCACCCCCGGGCAGCGCCCCCGCGATGCCGGACCTCCGCGGCGAGCCTTCGGGGTCGCGTCTCGGCAGCGGGACCGTCGTTTCGGCTTCCTCGGAGGCCTGGTCCGCCGGTGTGCCCGGAGCTCCGCCCGGTGGAGTCGACGGGCGTGGGGGGACGGGGGTACGACGCGCTTCCGTGCTCAATGCACCCCCCGTTTCCTCGTACTCGGGCAACCGGCCCGCCAAAGGAACTCCTCCCGGACCGTTCCCTTTCTGCGTGCGCGTCACTCTACGGGTTGACACTGTGCGAGTGGGAATCAGTACGCTGGCCCGCGGCATCTGCCCGGAACGTCCCCCTACCCTGCGGTAATCACGTCTGGCAGGCTTCGGGGCATGACTGGCCGCAGCGCAGACCGGGCCCGCTACGACCGGGCCACCGCTCACCTCGACGCCCCCGTCGCGATCGTGGACCTGGAGGCCTTCGACGCCAACGCGGAGGATCTCGTACGGAGAGCGGCGGGCAAGCCCATACGCGTCGCGAGCAAATCCGTACGCTGCCGGGCCCTTCTCGAACGCGTCCTGGCCCGGGACGGCTTCGCCGGGATCATGTCGTTCACGCTCGACGAGTCGCTGTGGCTGGCCCGCTCCGGATTCGAGGACGTACTGCTCGCCTACCCGTCCGCCGACCGCAAGGCGTACGCGGAACTGGCGGGCGACCCCAAGCTCGCCGCCTCCGTCACCGTCATGGTCGACGACCCGGCGCAGCTGAAGCTGATCGACGACGCCCGGGACGGCGGACGTGAAGTGGTGCGCGTCTGCCTGGAGTTGGACACCTCGCTGAAGCTGCTCGGCGGGCGGGTGCGCGTCGGCGCTCGCCGTTCGCCCCTGCACTCCCCCGCCCAGGTCGCCGAGATGGCCCGCGCGGTGGCCCGGCGGCCCGGCTTCCGGCTCGTGGGGATCATGGCGTACGAGGGGCACATCGCCGGTGTCGGCGACGCCCTGCGCGGACGGCCGCTGCGCTCGCGTGCCATCCGGCTGATGCAGGCCGCGGCCCGCAGGGAGTTGGCCCAGCGGCGCGGCGAGGTCGTGCGTGCGGTACGGGCCGTGGCGCCGGACCTCGAGTTCGTCAACGGCGGCGGCACGGGCAGTGTCCAGCACACCGCCGCCGAGGACTCCGTCACCGAGATCGCGGCCGGATCGGGGCTCTACGTCCCGCGTCTCTTCGACAACTACACCTCGTTCAGCGGGCGTCCGGCCGCGCTCTTCGCCCAGCCCGTCGTCCGCAGGCCGGGCGTGGGCGTCGTGACCGTGCTCGGCGGCGGCTACCCGGCCTCGGGCGCGGCGGGAGTCGACCGGCTGCCTGAGCCGTACCTTCCCGAGGGGCTGCGGTACGACCCCCAGGAGGGGGCCGGCGAGGTACAGACACCGCTGCTCGGCTCCCCCGCCGACGATCTGCTCATCGGCGACAAGGTGTGGTTCCGGCACGCCAAGGCCGGTGAACTGTGCGAGCGGTTCGAGGTGCTGCACCTCGTGGAGGGCGAGACGGTGACGGCGACGGTCCCGACGTATCGAGGGGAAGGCCACACCTTCCTGTAGACACACGCGATCAGCCGTACGCACTACCGCGTGGGACCGACGCTGCTGCCCACCCCTCCGCTCGTGTCCCCGTCGTCCACCGGCCGGATCCCCTTGGTGATCTTGTCCATGTCGGTGAGCGGCGGCCCGTCCTGACCGGCGTCGAAGACGAACCGCACCATGACCGGTGCCTGGGAGCCGACGCTGGACGGGAACGCCAGCGACTGGACGTAACCCCCGGGCCCCTTCTCGGTCTTGACCTGCCAGCGCACGAAGTACCCGGTGCGGCCCGCGACCGCGACCGGCCCCTGCTTGACCAGCTTCTTGGACGTGATGCCGCCGTAGGGACGCCGGTCGAGCTGGTCGCGGTCGTACGCCTGGTCCGCCGCCTCCGAGATGTCGTCCTTGGCGAGCGCCTCGGGGGACTTCTCGTCGTTCGCGGTCACCGTGCGCGAGATGACCCTGCCGTGGCGGCAGAGTCCGTCGTCGCCCGGGCAGGTGTAGGTGTCGGGCGTGGTCAGGACGACGTTGTCCTCGGCGACGTACTGGGGTCTGACCCAGCCGTCGAGGAGCGGGAAGGTGATGCCGTTGAGCTCGTCCACGACCACGGAGGGATCGTCGGCGGACGGTTCGGAGGTGGACTCCGAGGGCGTGGGCGAGGGCGGGTCGCCGACGGGCGCGGATGACTCGGGCGCCGGGGTGGTGTTCGCCTCCGGGGAGCCGTCGTCCCGGTTCAGGACGACGGCTCCGGTGACGATCGCGGCGACCAGGACGGCTGCCGCGGCGACGAGGGCGATGACCTTCGCACGGCCGGAGCCGCCGGGTGTGGGAGCGAACCCGGACTGTGCCGTGGGCTGTTGAGGTTGCGCTTCGGGGGCACGCATGTGCTCGGTCCACCTGGTGCCGTCCCACCAGCGCTCGACATGCGGCGCCGAGGGATCGCGGTACCAGCCGGGCGGGGGCGTCATGCTCATTCCGGAACTGTAAGCGCCCCTCCACCGTCAGTACACGGCCGTCTACACAGGTGTGACGTACGCGCCCGCGATCCCGCCGTCCACCAGGAAGTCGGTGGCGTTCACGAAGGACGAGTCGTCGCTGGCGAGGAAGGCGACCGCCGCGGCGAGCTCCTCGGCCTCCGCGAACCGCCCGACCGGGATGTGCACGAGACGGCGCGCGGCCCGCTCCGGGTCCTTGGCGAACAGCTCCTGGAGGAGCGGGGTGTTGACGGGCCCGGGGCACAAGGCGTTGACGCGGATGCCCTCGCGGGCGAACTGCACGCCCAGTTCGCGGGACATGGCGAGGACGCCGCCCTTGGAGGCGGTGTACGAGATCTGGGAGGTCGCCGCACCCATCCGGGCCACGAACGACGCCGTGTTGATGATGGAACCCTTGCCCTGGCGCCGCATGTAGGGGATCGCGGCCTTGCAACACAGGTACACGGAGGTGAGGTTGACCTCCTGGACCCGCTTCCAGGCCTCGAGGCCGGTCTCCAGGATGGAGTCGTCGTCGGGCGGCGAGATGCCCGCGTTGTTGAAGGCGATGTCGACCGAGCCGTAGGTGTCGTACGCGGTCTTGAACAGCGCCTCGACCTGCTCGGGGTCGGTGACGTCGACCTTCACGAAGATCCCGCCCACTTCCTCGGCGGCCCCCTTGCCGCGCTGCTCGTCCACGTCTCCGCAGACGACATGGGCGCCCTCGGAGGCGAGCCGGCGCGCGGTGGCGAGGCCGATGCCGCTGCCGGCACCGGTGATGACGGCGGTGCGGCCGACGAGGCGGCGGCAGATGGTTTCGTCGGTCACTGTGCGGGGCCCTCCGTGCTGATGAAGACGTTCTTGGTCTCGGTGAAGGCGGTGAGCGCGTCCGGGCCGAGCTCGCGGCCGAGTCCGGACTGCTTGTAGCCGCCGAACGGGGTCCAGTAGCGGACGCTGGCATGGGAGTTGACGGACAGGTTCCCGGCACGTACGGCCTGGGACACGCGCAGCGCCCGGCCGACGTCCCGGGTCCAGATGGAGCCGGAGAGTCCGTACTCGGTGGCGTTGGCGAGCCGGATCGCGTCCGCCTCGTCGTCGAAGGGCAGCACGACGGCGACCGGTCCGAAGACCTCCTCGACGGCCACGCGCGCGTGCGGCTCGATTCCGGTCAGGACGGTGGGCGGGAACCAGAAGCCGGGGCCTTCGGGGGCGGTGCCGCAGATCCCTTTCAGGTCGTCGGTGACGTACGAACGTACGCGTTCCAGCTGAGCCTTGGAGATCAGCGGGCCCATCGCGGTCTTCTCGTCGGCCGGGTCGCCGACGAGGACGGACTCGACGGCGGGGGCGAGGAGTTCGAGGAAGCGGTCGTACGCCGAGCGCTGGACGAGGATGCGGGTGCGGGCGCAGCAGTCCTGGCCGGAGTTGTCGAGGAAAGACATGGGGGTGGCCGCGGCGGCGGCTTCGATGTCGGCGTCGGCGAAGACGATGTTCGGGCTTTTGCCGCCGAGTTCGAGGGTCACGGGCTTCAGGAGCGCCGAGCCCTTGGCCAACACCTGTTTGCCCACGGGCGTTGATCCCGTGAAGACGATCTTCGCGACTCCGGGATGCTCGACGAGCGCGTTGCCCGCGACGGAACCCACGCCCGGGAGTACCTGGAAAAGCCCCTCGGGAAGCCCGGCCTCCAGGGCGAGTTCGGCCAGCCGCAGCGCCGTCAGCGGGGTCGTCTCGGCGGGCTTGAGGATGACCGCGTTGCCCGCCGCGAGCGCCGGAGCGGTGCCCCAGGCCGCGATGGGCATCGGGAAGTTCCAGGGCGCGATCACAGCGACGACACCGAGGGGTTCGAGGATCGTGACGTCGAGCCCGCCGGCGACGGGGATCTGCCGCCCGGTCAGCCGCTCCACTCCCCCGGCCGCGTAGTCGAGCAGATCGCGTACGTTGCCGGCTTCCCAGCGGGCGTTGCCGATGGTGTGTCCGGCCTCCCGCACCTCCAACTGGGCGAGTTCCTCGAGGTGTTCGTCGACGGCGACGGCGAAGCGGCGCAGCAGCCGGGCCCGCTCGCCCGGCGCGAGGGCGGCCCACCCGGACTGTGCCTTCGCCGCCCGTACGACGGCGGAGTCGACGTCCTCGGCGCCGGCGGCCGGGACGGTGGCGATGACCTCCTCCGTCGCCGGATTGAGGACCTGGAGCTCATGCTCGTACGACACGGACGGACCTCTCACATGCGTTCGAAGGAGCGGCGCAGCTCCCAGTCGGTCACCGCGGCGTCGAAGGCCTGGAGTTCGACGCGGGCCATGTTGCGGTAGTGGGCGACGACCTCGTCCCCGAAGGCGGCCTTGGCGATGGGGCTGTTCTCCCAGAGCTCGGCGGCCTCGTGCAGGGTGGTGGGGACGTGCTCGTACTCGCCGGTGTACGCGTTCCCGGTGCACGCCTCCGGCAGCTCCAGTTGCTGCTCGATGCCGTACAGACCGGCCGCGACGAGTCCCGCGACGGCCAGGTACGGATTGACGTCGCCGCCGGGCAGCCGGTTCTCGAAGCGCATCGAGCGGCCGTGGCCGACCACACGCAGGGAGCAGGTGCGGTTGTCGTAGCCCCAGGCGGCGGCGGTCGGCGCGAAGGAGCCGGCCTGGAATCTCTTGTACGAGTTGATGTTGGGCGCGTACAGCAGGGAGAAGTCCCTGAGTGCGGCCAGCTGTCCGGCGAGGAAGTGCCGCATCACGTCGGACATGCCGCCGGGCCCGTCGCCGGCCATGGCATTGCGGCCGTCCTTGTCCGCGAGCGAAAGGTGGATGTGGCAGGAGTTGCCCTCGCGCTCGTTGTACTTCGCCATGAAGGTGAGCGAGACGCCCTCCTGGGCGGCGATCTCCTTGGCGCCCGTCTTGTAGATGGCGTGCTGATCGCAGGTGACCAGGGCCTCGTCGTACTTGAACACGATCTCGTGCTGCCCGGGATTGCACTCTCCCTTGGCGGACTCGACGGTCAGCCCGGCGGCCTGCATCTCGTTGCGGATACGCCGCAGCAGGGGCTCGACACGGCCCGTGCCCAGCACCGAGTAGTCGATGTTGTACTGGTTCACCGGGGTCAGCCCCCGGTAGTTGGCGTCCCAGGCCTGCTCGTAGGTGTCCTTGAAGACGATGAACTCCAGCTCGGTGCCGACCTGCGCGGTGTAGCCGAGTTCGGCGAGGCGCTCCAGCTGGCGGCGGAGGATCTGGCGGGGCGCGGCGACGACGGGCGCGTCGTTGTTCCAGGCCAAGTCGGCCATGAGCATGGCCGTACCGGCGTTCCACGGCACCTTGCGCAACGTGCTGAGATCCGGACGCATGGCGAAGTCGCCGTAGCCGCGGTCCCAGGAGGACATCTCGTACCCGTCGACCGTGTTCATCTCGGTGTCGACCGCGAGGAGGTAGTTGCATCCCTCCGTACCGTGCTGGAGGACGTCGTCCAGGAAGAAGCGCGCGGCGAACCGCTTGCCCTGAAGTCGCCCCTGCATGTCCGGGAAGGCCAGGACGACAGTGTCGATCTCGCCACTCGCGACGAGTGCGTGCAACTCCTCGACACTGAGGGGTGATGTGCGATGGGCCACGGGAAAGGCCTCCTTCGGTCGGCCGAGAGCCATAAGGTATTGCCGAGAACCATTGCTTGGGAAGGGGGCACGGCCATATGACGCAGCCGGATGCGCGCGGCGTGAACGACCGGCCGGGCGATCAGCTGGCGCCCGTCCTTCGGCCGGTCCGCGCGGGCAACGGCTTCGAGGAGGCACTGGAGCAGATCCTCCAGGTGGTCCGGCTCGGTCTGGTGCCCGGTGGTGAACGGCTGCCCGCCGAGCGGGAGTTGGCGGAGCGGCTCGGGATCAGCCGGGTGACGCTGCGCGAGGTGCTGAAGGTGCTCCAGGACCAGGGTCTGGTCGAGTCGCGGCGCGGGCGGTACGGCGGCACGTTCGTCCGGCCCAGGACCGAGGCGCCCGGCGAGGCCGAGTTGCGCCGCCGGGTCGAGGGCGTGGACATCGAGGACGTACTGCGCTTCCGGGAGGTCCTGGAGGTGGGTGCGGCCGGCCTCTGCGCGACCCACGGCCTGTCCGCCGACCAGTCCGCGCGCCTGCGCGAGGCCCTCGCCCGCACCCACGACGCACCGCTCGCGGAGTACCGGCGCCTCGACACGCTCCTCCACCTCACGCTCACCGAACTGTGCGGCTCCCCGAGCCTCACCGCCCAGTACGCGGCCGTACGCGCGACCATGAACGACCTTCTCGACTGCATCCCGCTCCTGGTACGGAACCTGGAGCATTCCCAGCAGCAGCACACCGCGATCGTCGAGGCGGTGCTCGACGGGGACGCGGACGGTGCGCGGGAGATGATGCGCGAGCACTGCGCGGGCACTGCGGCCCTGCTGCGCGGCTTCCTCACGTGACGCGCCACCTGACGCGCTGACTCGGCTTCGGGACTCATGGCACGCACCACGGCCTCCCGACGCGAGGCCCGATTAACGGGCATGTAACGCACAGCTATTGCTTTCTGACCCCATGGCCCGCAAAGGTATGGATCCGTTCCATTGTGTGTCACTGCGCTGCCGGGGTCTTTCGTGTGCCTGGCGGCCCCTTCCGCCCGAGCGTCCGCCGCCCTGTGGGGAGTCCGCCCATGTCCACCGATTCCACCAACCCACCCGCCGCCCCTGAGGCGGACGACTATCTGGAGCGCAGAGCCCTGCGCCGGGGCAGCGCCGGCTGGCTGCTGCTCACCGGCCTCGGCGTCGCGTACGTCGTCTCCGGTGACTTCTCCGGCTGGAACTTCGGACTCGCCGAGGGCGGCTTCGGCGGCCTCGGGATCGCCATGGTCCTCATGGGCCTGATGTACACGTGCATGGTCTTCGCGCTCGCCGAGCTGTCCTCCATCCTGCCCACGGCGGGCGGCGGCTACGGCTTCGCGCGCCGGGCCCTCGGGCCCTGGGGCGGCTTCCTGACCGGCACGGCGATCCTCATCGAGTACATCCTCGCGCCCGCCGCCATCTCCATCTTCATCGGCGACTACGTCGAGTCGCTGGGCCTGTTCGGGCTCACCTCCGGCTGGCCGGTGTACCTGGCCTGCTTCGTGATCTTCATCGGCATCCACCTGTGGGGCGTCGGCGAGGCGCTGCGCTTCAGCTTTGTCGTCACCGGGATCGCGGTGTTGGCGCTCCTGGTGTTCGCGGTCGGGGCGCTCCCCGACTTCGACGCCTCGAACCTCAACGACATCCCGGTGGACGCGAGCGCCTTCGGCTCCAGTTCCTGGCTTCCCCTGGGCCTGCTGGGCATCTGGGCCGCCTTCCCGTTCGGCATGTGGTTCTTCCTGGGGGTCGAGGGCGTACCGCTCGCGGCCGAGGAGACCAAGGACCCGGCGCGTACGCTGCCGAAGGCGATCCGCTGGTCGATGGCCATCCTGGTGTTCCTGGCCCTGCTCACCTTCTTCGCCGCCGCCGGGGCACGCGGCTCGGACGCCATCCAGGAAGCGGGCAACCCTCTCGTCGAGGCGCTCCAGCCCGACGGTGAGGCGACGACGCTGAGCCGGATCGTCAACTACGCGGGTCTCGCGGGCCTGGTCGCGTCGTTCTTCTCCCTGATCTACGCGGGCTCGCGTCAGCTCTTCGCGCTCTCGCGGGCCGGCTACCTGCCCCGCTTCCTGTCCCTGACGAGCAGCCGCAAGGCCCCCTACCTGGGCCTGCTGGTGCCGGGCGCGATCGGCTTCGCGCTGGCCGCGGCGACGGGCGACGGGGCACGCATGCTGAACGTGGCGGTCTTCGGCGCCACCATCTCGTACGCGCTGATGTCGCTCTCGCACATCGTGCTGCGCCGCCGCGAACCGAACCTCGAGCGGCCGTACCGTACGCCGGGCGGTGTGCTGACGTCCTCGGTGGCGCTGGTGCTGGCGTGTTCCGCGCTGGTGGCGACGTTCCTGGTGGACGTGACGGCGGCGTTCATCGCACTCGCGGTCTACGTGGTGGCGGTCGCCTACTTCGGTCTCTACAGCCGCAAGCACCTGGTGGCGAAGGCACCGGAGGAGGAATTCGCGGCGCTGGCGGCCGCCGAGGCAGAGTTGGAGCGGAACTGATCCAGGAGAGCACGAAAAGGGGTTCATGGTGGGCGGCAGGCCGCTGATCGGAGTCAGTACGTATCTGGAGTCCGCGCGCTGGGGCGTGTGGGAGCTGGAGGCGGCGCTGCTGCCCGTCGGATATCCGCGGCTGGTGCGGGACGCGGGCGGGCTGGCCGCGATGCTGCCGCCTGACGATCCCGCGCACGCCGCCGCGGCCGTGGCCCGGCTCGACGGGCTGGTGATCGCGGGCGGCCCGGATGTGGATCCGGCACGGTACGGCGCCGTGCGCGAGCCACGTACGGGGCCCGAGGCCCGCGAGCGGGACAGCTGGGAACTCGCTCTGATCGACGCCGCGTTGGCCTCCGGCACTCCGCTGCTGGGGATCTGCCGGGGGATGCAGCTCCTGAACGTGGCCCTCGGCGGGACGCTCGTGCAGCACATCGAGGGGCATGCCGAGGTCGTCGGCGTCTTCGGCCGCCACACCGTGAAGCCGGTTCCCGGCTCCCTCTACGCCGGCCTGGTGCCCGAGGAGACCTCGGTCCCCACCTACCACCACCAGTCCGTGGACCACCTCGGCTCCGGCCTCACGGCTTCGGCCCACGCACCGGACGGAACGGTGGAGGCGCTGGAACTCTCGGGTCAGGGCTGGGTGTTGGGGGTTCAGTGGCACCCCGAGATGGGGGACGACGTCCGGGTGATGCAGGGGCTGGTTCGCGCCTGCATCTGACCGGGTGCCTCCATCGGAATGCTCGGTCCAGCGGACCCTCTCCAAGAGCCATGGCCGAAGCTCACGTACGACGGAAACTCAGGAGGCCGCCGACCCGGCAGTCTCCTGTTCCGCCTCCACCTGCGCGTTCCAGTCCCGCTTCGCCGCCTGCCAGCCGTCCTCGTTGTGGCCGAGGCGCCAGTAGCCGGAGATCGACAGGTTCTCGCGCGGGATCTGGTGCTCGACGCGCAGCAGTCGGCGCAGCTCCTTCACGAAGCCCGCCTCGCCGTGCACGAAGGCGCACACCCGGCCCTCCGGAAACTCCAGCGCCCGTACGGCCTCGACCAGCGCCTCGCCGATCGGGCGATCGCCGCGGTGCAGCCAGACGACCTCCACGTCGGAGGCGATCTTCTGCTCCTCGTCCTGGCCCTCGATCTCGACGAAGGCGTACACCTTGGCGCCGTCGGGCATCGCCTCCAGGGAGGCGGCGATGGCGGGCAGCGCGCTCTCGTCCCCGGCCAGCAGATGCCAGTCGGCATCGGCATCGGGCGCGTACGCCCCGCCGGGGCCCAGGAACCGGACGATCTCGCCCTGCTGGACCCGCATGGCCCACGGCCCGGCGAGGCCCTCGTCGCCATGGATCACGAAGTCGAGCGTCAGCTCACGCAGCTCGGGGTCCCAGGCGCGCACCGTGTACGTACGCGTCACGGGCCACTGCTCGCGCGGGAACTCCTCGCGGATCCGGGCCATGTCGAAGGGCTCCGGATACGTCACGCCCTCCGCCCCGAACAGCAGCTTGACGTAGTGATCGGTACTGCTGCCCACGGAGAATTCGGCGAGGCCTTCACCGCCGAGAACCACGCGCTGCATATGCGGGGTGAGCCGCTCCGTGCGGACCACCCGCGCGGAGTGGGGCTTCGGAACCCTGCGTGCCGGACGCTCTGCCATGACGGCCTCCCGAAATTTACTAAGGCTTACCTAAGTTAGCACCTCCTTCTAGTTAACACCTCGCGCTTGATAAGTCGATATCCACGCTTGGGGTGTTGATGACCACACCTTTAGAAATGGCGAAAGCCTGGCCCTGAAGGGCGAAGTGCGGGCTGTCACGGCTCACGATCCGAGCGTCACCAGCAGTCGCTGCAGTGAGCCACCCAGACCCCAGCGAGCCGCAAGCTCCTCCAAGGCCGCCGGGTCGCGGGGCGCACTCGGCAGTGTCGTGTCCACCACCGGCAGTGGTACGTCGTCGGCCACCTTGACGACCTTGGGCGCGACAGCCACGTACGGCCGCGCCTCGTCGAGGCGTTTGCGCTGCGAGGGCGTGAGCTTCGCCTTCGGGTCGTCGACCGCCGCCATGATCCCGGCCAGGTCGCCGAACTCGGCCAGCAGCTTGGCGGCCGTCTTCTCGCCGATGCCCGGCACCCCCGGCAGACCGTCGCTGGGGTCGCCGCGCAGCAGCGCCAGATCCGCGTACCCCGGACCGTTCACCCCGTACTTCTCGCGCAGCAGCGCCTCGTCCGTGAGCTGCATGCTGCCCACGCCCTTGAGCGGATACAGCACCCTCACCTGCCGCTTGTCGTCGACCAGTTGGAACAGGTCACGGTCGCCGGTGACGATGTCGACCGGGCCCGCGGCGCGGGCCGTGAACGTGCCGATCACATCGTCCGCCTCGTACCCCTCGACCCCCACGCGGGCGATGCCCAGCGCGTCCAGGACCTCCTCGATGACGGGCACCTGGGGCGAGAGGGTGTCGGGCACTTCCTCCTCGTCCGGGCCCGCCTCGCGCTCCTGAGCGACGCGGTGCGCCTTGTAGGAGGGGATCAGGTCTACGCGCCACTGGGGCCGCCAGTCCGCGTCCATGCACGCCACGAGATCGTCCGGGTGGCGGTCCCGCACGAGCCGGTCGATGAATTCGAGCAGCCCCCGCACCGCGTTCACCGGTGTGCCGTCCGGGGCCTTCACGGAATCCGGGACTCCGAAATAGGCGCGGAAGTACAGCGAAGCGCTGTCGAGAAGCATGATTCGGCGAGAAGGCTGCGTCTGCTGCGTCACGCCAAGCATCATGCCGTACGCCACTGACAGTCACTGTCCGAAGTGGTCTGCCGGTGAAACGGAACGCCGCTACCCATTAAACGTAAACAGCCTGTGAACCGGGACACCCTTGCGTTTGGTCCAGACAACCGGGGGCAGGTGCCGATCCGGAGCGAAGCCGGTCCCATTTTCAACCACACCTGACAAACAGGGAACAAAGGAGACCGGACGAGCGGGCGGAACCCGCGTCGCTCCACGGCCCGCCGGCGGGGGAGGCGGGCCGTCTTCGTTCGACTTGAGAGGTACAAGTGTCATCCAGGCTGCAAGCCGAACACCTCTACAAGGTGTTCGGCAGACGACCCGAGAAAGCGGTCGAGCGACTCCACAAGGGCGGTGACCGTGAGGAACTGCGCGCCGACGGCACCACCGCCGCGGTGATCGACGCGTCCTTCACGGTCGAACCGGGCCAGACCTTCGTCGTCATGGGTCTGTCCGGGTCCGGCAAGTCCACGCTGCTGCGCATGCTGAACGGACTGCTGGAGCCCACCGCGGGTCAGGTGCTCTTCGACGGTCAGGACCTGACCGCGCTGAGCGACCGAGAGCTGCGCGAGGTCCGCTCGAAGAAGATCAGCATGGTCTTCCAGCACTTCGCGCTGTTCCCGCACCGCAGTGTCCTCGAGAACGCCGCGTACGGCCTGGAGGTGCAGGGTGTACCGCGCGCCGAGCGCGAGATGCGTGCCGCCGACGCCCTCGCCATGTGCGGTCTTGGCGGCTGGGAGAAGTCCTGGCCCGACGAGCTGTCCGGCGGTATGCAGCAGCGCGTGGGCCTGGCCCGTGCTCTGGCCACCGACGCCGACCTGCTCCTGATGGACGAGTCCTTCAGCGCCCTCGACCCGCTGATCCGCCGCGATATGCAGGACCAGCTGATCGAGCTCCAGAAGAAGCTCAAGAAGACCATCGTCTTCATCACGCACGACCTCAACGAGGCCATGCGCCTGGGCGACCGTATCGCCGTGATGCGCGACGGCCGCATCGTCCAGATCGGCACCGCCGAGGACATCCTGGTCCGCCCCGCAAACGATTACGTCGCCTCCTTCACCAAGGACGTCGACCGCTCCCGCGTCCTCACGGCCGAAGCCGTCATGGACACGAACCTGCGGGGCGACGAGGCGGACTGCGGCTGTGAGACCGCGCGGCCCGACAGCTCCTTCGTGGACCTCTGCGCGATCAGCGCCCGCGTGCCGCACTCGGTCGCGGTGCTCGACAAGAAGCAGAAGCTCGTCGGGGTCGTACCGCGGCAGCGGCTGATCGGCTTCCTCGGGGACGAGCAGGGCGAGCCCAGGCCCTGTGACGCACCGCGTGACAAGGTTGTCAAGGTGGTGAAGACCGGTGCCTAGGATCCCCTTCGGCGACTGGGTCAACGACACGGTCGACTGGCTGCTCAGCAACATGGCGTGGCTCTTCGACTTCTTCAAGACCGTCTTCGAGGGCACGTACGACGGAATCAACGCCGTCCTGCAGGCCCCGGAGCCGCTCCTCCTCGCGGGCATCTTCGCCGTGATCGCGTTCTGGCTGCGCGGCACGTCCGCCGGTGTCCTCACCTTCGTGGGATTCGCCTTCATCGACTCCCTCGAACTGTGGGAGAACGCGATGGTGACCCTGTCGCTCGTCCTCGTGGCGACGATCATCGCGCTCGCCGTCGCGGTACCCGTGGGCATCTGGGCGGCGCGCTCCGACCGGGTGAGCAACCTGGTCCGGCCGGTGCTCGACTTCATGCAGACGCTGCCCGCGATGATCTACCTCATCCCGGCGATCCTGTTCTTCGGCACCGGCGCCCCCGCGGGCATCGTGGCCACCATGATCTTCGCGCTGGCACCCGGCGTCCGCATGACGGAGCTGGGCATCCGCCAGGTCGACAAGGAACTGGTCGAGGCCGCCGACGCGTTCGGCACCACCCCCGGCAACACCCTGCTGCGCATCCAGCTGCCGCTGGCGCTTCCCACGGTCATGGCCGGCGTCAACCAGGTCATCATGCTGGGCCTGTCCATGGCCGCCATCGCGGGCATGGTCGGCGCCGGCGGACTCGGCGGCGACGTGAACGAGGCCCTCGGCCAGCTGAACGTGGGCCTGGGCTCCGAGGCCGGCGTCGCCATCGTCATCCTGGCGATCTACCTGGACCGTATGACCAGCTCGCTGGGCACCCAGGTCTCGCCGCTCGGTCGCCGGGCCCTCGCCAAGGTGCGTGCCGCGCAGGGCCTGAAGATCTGGACCTACCGCCCCCGGCCCGCCGTGGCCATGATCGGCGTCGTCGTGCTCGCTCTGGTCGCCGGCGGCATGGGCGTCTTCGGCGGTACGAACTCCGAGACCACCGCCGCCGACTCCTCGAACGTCGGCCAGGGCAAGAAGATCACCATCGGCTACATCCCGTGGGACGAGGGCGTCGCCTCCACCTTCCTGTGGAAGGAGATCCTTGAGGAGCGCGGCTACGAGGTCGAGGCGAAGCAGCTCGAGGCCGGCCCGATGTATACCTCTCTCGCGGGCGGCGACATCGACTTCCAGACGGACGCCTGGCTGCCGACCACACACGAGCAGTACTGGACGAAGTACGGCAAGCAGCTCGAAGACCTGGGCTCCTGGTACGGACCGACGTCCCTGGAGCTGAGCGTGCCCTCCTACATGAAGGGCATCGACTCCATGGAGGACCTCAAGGGCAAGGCCTCGGAGTTCGGCGGCAAGATCACCGGCATCGAGTCCAGCGCCGGCATGATGAGCCTGCTCAAGAGCAAGGTGCTCAAGGACTACGGGCTCGACAAGGAGTACAAGGTCGTCGACAGCTCCACGCCCGCGATGCTGGCCGAGCTGAAGCGCGCGTACGCCAAGCAGGAGCCCATCGTCGTCACGCTGTGGTCGCCGCACTGGGCGTACAACGACTACAAGCTGACGAAGCTCAAGGACCCGAAGGGCGCCTGGGGCAAGGGCGACGGGGTGCACACGGTCTCCCGCAAGGGCTTCACCGAGGACAACCCGGTCGTCGGCCAGTGGCTGAAGAACTTCAAGATGACCGAGAAGCAGCTCACCAGCCTCGAGGCGGAGATCAACAAGGCGGGCGAGGGCAAGCAGCCGCAGGCCGTGAAGGCCTGGCTGAAGTCGAACCCCGGCGTCGTCGACAAGCTGGCCCCGGTCGAGAACTCCACGGGCGGCGACCTGGCGGAGGCGAAGCGTCCGGTGGACGTCGCCTTCTTCCCCTGGGACGAGAACGTCGCCGTCACCTACCTGTGGAAGAACGTCCTGGCCCGCCGCGGCTACACGCTGAACCTCAAGCAGATGGACGTCGGCCCGGTCTACACGGGCCTGTCCACCGGCGACATCGACGTCAACTTCGACGCGTGGCTGCCGTACGCCCAGGCGAACTACTGGGACAAGTACAAGAACAACCTGAGAGACCTGGGCACCTGGTACCAGCCGACCTCGCTGGAGCTCGCCGTGCCCTCGTACGTGAAGGACGTGAAGTCCCTGGCGGACCTCAAGGGCAAGGCCGACACCTTCGGCGGCAAGATCATCGGCATCGAGCCGGGCACCGGCGAGATGAACCTGCTCAAGAAGGACGTCCTGCCGGGCTACGGCCTGGACAAGGAGTACGAGGTCGTCGACGGCTCCACGCCCGCGATGCTGGCCGAGCTGAAGCGCGCGTACGCCAAGAAGGAGCCGATCATCGCCGTCCTGTGGTCCCCGCACTGGGCCTACAGCGAGTACGAGCTGACCAAGCTGTCGGACGAGAAGAAGCTGTTCGGTGAGGGGAACACGATCCGTACGATCACCAACAAGGCGTTCCCGGACCAGTACCCGCAGCTCACGAAGTGGATCAAGAACTTCAAGATGAGCGAGGACGAGCTCGGCACCCTGGAGGCCGAGATCAAGGACCGCGGCCAGGGCAACGAGGAGGAGGCCGTCGCCGCGTGGCTGAAGGAGCACCCGGACATGGTGAGCCGGATGACTCCGTAGCAGTGCGGTAGTACGGCAGCAGTCGGCCAAGGGGTGGGCTTCGCCCGCCGGGACCGTGTGGTTCCGGTGCGACGAAAGTCCACCCCTTTGTTTACAGCCTTGTGACGGGCGCATGAAACGGTTTGCCGAACGTGCGTAGGGTGCAAACAAAACATCGGGAGACATTGGCTCGTACGTTCTTCGTATGTAGTACCCCAGACGTACGAAGAGCGGGCCGTCACCGAGCCGCCCGCACCGACCCTGCACCGACGACGCACAGGAGGGAGCCGAAGCGATGGACGACAACAAAGATGCCCTTCGGGTGGGCGCGGCCGTCCGGCGGCGGCGCCGGGCACTGGAGCTCACCCTCGCCGTCGTCGCCGAGCGCAGCGGACTGTCGGTGCCCTTCCTGAGCCAGGTCGAGAACGAGCGGGCCCGGCCCAGCATGCGCTCCCTCCAGCGCGTCGCCGACGCCCTCGGGACGACCTGCGTCGAACTCCTCGCCGCCGCCGACCCGGCGCGCAGCGTGGACGTGGTGCGCTCCGACGACTCCGAGTTCACCCACGAGCCCCTCGTGCGCCCCCTGGTGCGCGGCCACCACCAGTTGCACGCCATGGAGTTCAGCGGGGACCACGACGCGGGCCGCGAATTCCAGCACCGCAACGACGAGTTGATGTATGTCGCGGACGGCGCCGTCGAGGTCGAGGCGGAGGGCCGCGCGTACCGGCTGGGGCGCGGCGACACGCTGTACATGACCGGTGGCGTACGGCACCGCTGGCGGGCGACCGTGCCGGACACCCGCGTACTGGTCGTGGCGGTCGCGGACCACATCGAGGCGGCGGAGGACACACAGCGGTGAGGGCGGTGTCCCTGGTGCCGTCCCTCACGGAGGCGGTGGCCGCCTCGGCGCCGGGCGTGCTGGCCGGGGCGACGGACTGGTGCACGCATCCCGTCGATCTCGATGTCGTACGGATCGGGGGCACGAAGAACCCGGACGTCGAGCGAATCGTGCGGCTCGCACCCGACCTCGTGATCGCCAACGAGGAGGAGAACCGGGAGCCGGATCTGACCGCCCTGCGGAAAGCGGGGCTCGAGGTACTGGTGACCGAGGTGCGGAATGTGCCGCAGGCGTTTCGTGAGCTGGAGCGGGTGCTTGAGGCATGCGAGGTTCGGGGTCGGCCCCGGTGGCTGGACGAGGCGGAGGCGGTCTGGGCAGACCTGCCGGCGCCGGAGCACCGCCTCCGTGCGGCCGTGCCGATCTGGCGGCGGCCGTGGATGGTACTCGGCCGGGACACCTTCGCGGGTGACGTACTGGCGCGACTGGGCGTGGACAACGCGTACGCGACGCACCCGGAGCGCTATCCACGCGTGCCCATCAAGGAGTTGCAGACCGCCGAGTTCGTGGTACTACCGGACGAGCCGTACCGTTTCACGGCCGAGGACGGCCCCGAGGCATTCGAGGGCCGACCCTGCGCATTGGTCAGCGGACGGCATCTCACTTGGTACGGCCCTTCATTGGCCGAGGCGCCTGGAGTACTCGGCAGAGCAATTGCCTCCACCGGTTGAGCAGCTTCCCGAAGAAGCCCGCACCCCCAACAACCCGCAGCCTCCCACCGGCGGGAGGGGTCGTGGGCCGGTGCGTCGTATGCCCGTCGCTTAGCTTCGGTCTCGGAGAACCAGGGCCTTGTACCAGGCCAGGGCCGTATGCCCGCCCTGCGACGGGCTGACGCACCGGCCCACGACCCCGACCCACCCACGGGCCCAAGGGGCGCGGGGAACGGCGCGACCAGCCACAACGCACCCGCCCCCAAAAAACGAACCCACCCGCCGGAGGCCAGGTGCGAGCCCCTAAGGGCTTGGCACTCCCACATAGAGTGGGCTTATGAGCGCGGCTGAACAGGAGTTTCCCGAGCCCACCGGAGGCCTCGCCCGCCGAGTGCCCGAACTCGGAGCATTGGAGTTGCTGCTTGCTGTGGCACGGCTGGGAAGTCTGGGACGGGCGGCGCGGGAGCTGGGGATCACGCAGCCGGCGGCCAGCAGCCGGATCCGGTCGATGGAGCGGCAGTTGGGCGTGGCTCTGGTGGACCGTTCGCCCACGGGGTCGCGGCTCACGGACGCCGGTGCGCTGGTGACGGACTGGGCGCAGCGGATCGTGGAGGCGGCGGAGGCGTTCGATGCCGGGGCGCAGGCGTTGCGTGACCGGCGTGACTCGCGGTTGCGGGTGGCCGCGAGCATGACGATCGCGGAGTATCTGCTGCCGGGGTGGCTGATCGCGCTGCGCGCCCAGCGTCCGGACACGGCCGTGTCGTTGCACGCCGGGAACTCCGCTGTCGTGGCCGAGCGGCTCCTCGCCGACGAGGCCGATCTCGGCTTCGTGGAGGGGCTGTCCGTGCCGACAGGGCTCGACTCGGCGGTCATCGCCCACGACCGGCTGATCGTGGTGACGGCGCCCGGGCATCCGTGGGCGCGGCGGCGTCGGCCGCTCGAGGCGACGGAGCTGGCGGCGACGCCGCTGATCCTTCGCGAGAAGGGTTCCGGGACGCGTCAGGTGCTGGACGCGGCGCTCGGAGGACTCGCTCGGCCGTTGATCGAGCTTTCGTCCACTACGGCAGTCAAGGCCTCCGCGGTGAGCGGCGCGGGGCCGGCGGTCCTGAGCGAGCTCGCTCTCGGCGAGGAGCTGTCGGCCCGTCGCCTCGTCTCGATCCCTGTGGCGGATGTGCGCCTCAGCCGGGCGCTTCGTGCGGTGTGGCCGGTGGGGCATCGGCCTACGGGGCCGGCGCGGGATCTTCTGTCGCTGACGGTCGCCTCCGGCGGCTGAGCGGGTGGGTTCGCGGTCGTTCGGTTCGTGGTCGTTCGGCTCGTCGTCGGGTGCGGGTTGATGGATCGCGTTTTTCCAGCATCCGCAACGGCGTGAGGACTTCGGCCCCCGGCAGACACGACCGCGTCATGCGAGCGAAACAGCTGCTGCCTAATTTCTGTCGCCCGACAGGAATTCCGCACTCCCCATTCCGCTCCCCTGTGCCCAAGGCAGGTGCCGCCGTGACGACGACCGCCCCCTCCGACGTCCATTCCGAGCCCCCGGACTCCCCCGGCGACGGCTCCCTCGCCGAGTTCGGCTACCGCCAGGAACTGCATCGCAGCCTGGGCCGCTATGCCTCGTTCGCCGCCGGGTTCTCCTTCATCTCGGTGCTGACGACCGTCTTCCAGTTCTTCGCGTTCGGCTACACCTTCGGCGGCCCGGTGTTCTTCTGGGCCTGGCCGGCCGTACTGATCGGCCAGTTGCTGGTGGCAGCCTGCTTCGCGGAGCTGGCCGCGCGCTATCCGATCTCCGGTGCCATCTACCAGTGGTCGTCCCGGCTCTCCAACCTCACGTTCGGCTGGTTCGCCGGCTGGATCATGGTGATCGGGCAGATCGTGGTGGTCGCTGCCGCGGCGCTCGCCCTGCAGGTGGTGCTGCCCGCGATCTGGTCCGGCTTCCAGCTGATCGGTGACGACCCGGCGCCGACGTCGGCGAGCGGCGCGGCCAACGCGGCGCTGTTCGGGGTGATCCTGCTGGTCCTGACGACCTTCGTGAACGTCATCGACATCCGCGTGATGTCCCTGATCAACCGCGTAGGCGTCACCGCCGAGATCATCGGCGCCGTCCTGATCATCGTGCTCCTGCTCACCCACTCCGAGCGCTCCCCCGGCATCACCTTCCACACCGGAACGGCCGCCCAGTCGGGCCTGTTCGGGGCGCTGCTGGTGGGTTCGTTCGCGGCGGCGTACGTGATGATCGGCTTCGACAGCGCGGGTGAGATGAGCGAGGAGACGCATCATCCGCGGCGTACCGCGCCCCGTACGATCCTCACCGCGCTCGGTGCGGCGGGACTGCTCGGCGGACTGATCATCCTCGGCGGTCTGCTGGCCGCGCCCAGCCTGACCGACGGCCGGCTCGGCGTCGAGGGCCTGAGTTACGTCCTGACCAGCAGCCTGGGCGACGGGGTGGGCCGGCTGCTGCTCGCCGACGTGGTGGTGGCCATCGCGGTGGCGACCCTCGCGATCCAGACGGCGGCCTGCCGCATGCTGTTCTCGATGGCCCGCGACGGCCAGCTGCCGTTCTCCCGACGGCTCGCGAAGGTCAACCCGCGCACCGGAATGCCGAGCGCGCCCGCCCTGGTCGTCGGCGTCCTCGCCGCGGCCCTCCTGCTCCTCAACTTCGCCTCGCCGGAGGCGTTCCTCGCCATCGGCACCACCTGCATCGTGATGCTCTATCTCGCGTACGCGATGGTGACCGGACCGCTCCTCTGGCAGCGCCTTCGCGGCAACTTCGCAGCCGAAGGAGCCGCAGGCACCGACGAAACGGGCCGCCCGTACTTCTCCCTCGGCCGCTGGGGTGTCCCCGTCAACGCACTCGCCCTGCTCTACGGCCTGTTCATGACGGTCAACCTCGCCTGGCCTCGCGCGGAGGTGTACGACCCGGCGGGCGGGCACTGGTACTTCCAGTGGTTCACCGTTCTGTTCCTCGGCGTGACGCTCGTCCTCGGTGGCGCCTATCGGGTGTACAGGGCGCGTACCACGGTCGCGGAGGCCCCTGCGTACGCTTGACCAGGTGAGACGTAGGAAACGGATTCCGTCCGCTCCCCTGCCGCAGCGTGCGGGGGTGGATCCGGTGCGGGTGCGGTTGCCCGTCGAGGGGGCGTGGGGCACCGTGCGGGAGCACCTGGTCGAGCGGCTCGCGGCAGGGGCCGGGGTGATCGACGGGATGCTCGACGCGGGGCTGATCGTCGGGGCGGACGGGCGGGCGGTGGCGGCCGACGCGGCGTATGTGCCGGGGATGTTCGTGTGGTTCCACCGGGAGCTGCCGGACGAGGTGCCGGTGCCGTTCGACCTCGATGTGGTGTATCGCGACGAGCACATCGTCGTGGTCGACAAGCCGCACTTCCTGGCCACGACGCCGCGCGGCAGTCATGTCGCCGAGACGGCTCTCGCGCGGCTGCGGCAGGAGCTGGGCATCCCCGCGCTCACGGCCGCGCACCGGCTCGACCGGCTCACGGCCGGCCTTGTGCTGTTCACGGTGCGGCCCGAGGAACGCGGCGCGTACCAGTCGCTGTTCCGCGACCGCCTCGTACGCAAGGAGTACGAGGCGGTGGCGCCGTACCGGGAGTCGCTGACGCTGCCGCGCACCGTGCGCAGCCGGATCGAGAAGGAGCGCGGGGTCCTGGCCGCCCAGGAGGTGCCGGGTGAGCCGAACGCCGTGACCCTGGTCGAACTGGTCGAGCACCGGGACCAACGCGCGCGCTACCGGCTGGGGCCCCGCACCGGGCAGACCCACCAGCTGCGGGTGCACATGAACGCGCTGGGTGTGCCGATCCTCGGCGACCCGCTCTACCCGGTGGTGACCGGCCCCGTACCGGCCGGTGACTTCCGGCGCCCGCTCCAACTGCTGGCGCGGGTGCTGGAGTTCACCGATCCGGTCACGGGGCGCAGCCACTCGTTCGTGAGCGGCCGGACGCTGGAGGCGTGGTCCGCGTACGAGAACTGGGCCACTCGGTGACACTCCGTCAGTAGCCGCGCCACCAGCGGACGAAGCGCTGCCAGGCGCCGAGGCGGCGCTCGGGCTCCGCGGCCGGAGCCACGGTCTCGGACTCGGGCTGGGGAGTCGCGGGCTGCGGTGCCGGGGCGGGTTCGGGCGCCGGGGCGGGTGTGGTGACCTGCCAGTCCGCACGCGGCCGCCGGCCGGCGGGATGTGCGCCGGGCTGTTGCGTGTCGTCCTGCGGCGGCTTCGCCATGAACGTCACCGGGAGCTCCACCATGTGCCGGGAGGAGATGGACGTGGTCCAGCGCAACTCGTGTTCCTCGCAGGCGAGTCGGACGTCCGGCAGCCGCATCAGGAGCGCGTCGACGCCGACGTCGGCGATGGCACGGCCGATGTCCTGGCCGGGGCATTCGTGCGGGCCGCCGCTGAAGGCGAGGTGCGAGCGGTTGCCCTGCATGTTGGCCGTGAGGTCCGGGCGGACGCGCGGGTCGACGTTGCCGGGTGCGATCCCGAGCAGCAGCCCGTCGCCCTTGCGGATCCGCTGACCGCCCAACTCGGTTTCCTGCTTGGCGAAGTAGCCCAGGACGGCGCTGAACGGCGGCTCGTCCCACAGGGACTGCTCGACCGCCTCGGGCACCGTCATCTGGCCGCCGTTGAGCTGGGCGCGGAAGCGCGGGTCGGTGAGCACCATGCGCAGCACGTTGGCGATGAGGTTGGTGGTGGCCTCGTACGCGGCGATCAGTACGAGCCGCAGGTGCTGCGCCACCTCGTCGTCGGTGAGCGCTGCCGGATGCCTGATGAGGTGGCTGGTGAAGTCGTCCTGGGGCTGGGCACGACGGCGGAGGGTGAGCCGGTTCAGGGCGCCCATGACGTATTCGTTGCTGGCGATCGCGGTCTCGGTGCCCTTGATCATGTCGCGGGCGGAGTGCACCATGCGGTCGTTGTACTCCTCGGGCATGCCGAGGATCTCGCACAGCACGGCCATCGGGAGGTGCTCGGCGAACTGGCTGACCAGGTCGGCGCTGCCGTCCTCGCAGAAGCGGTTGACCAGGAGCTGCGTCGAGCGGTTGATGGAGCGGCGGATGCCGCGGTGGTCGATGGTCGACATGGCGCCCATGACCGCCCCGCGCAGCCGCAGGTGCTCGTCGCCCTCGGCCATGGCGCAGATGGGCTGCCAGGCGAAGAGGGGCATGAGCGGGTGGTCGGGGCCCGCCGTGCCGTCCCGGAGGGGGTTCCAGATGCGGCTGTCGCGGGTGTACTGCGAGGGAGTGCGGACCATGTGCAGGTTCTCGGTGTGGCCGAGCACCACCCAGATCGGCACGTCGTTGTGGAGCAGCGCGGGGGCGACGTTGCCGTGTTCGGCGCGGAGTTTCTCGTACAGGGCCCCCAGGTCCTCCGCCTCGGGGCCGTACAGGCGGCGCAGTCCGCCGGGACCCATGCCGTGGGCCGGGCAGCCCGGCGGCGGGCCTGGCGTGGGGTCGTACATACCTGGGTCGTACATACCGGGGTCGTCCCTACCGGTTCGGGAGTGGGGTTCAGGCGTCACGGTGGTCGCTTTCGAAGCTGGGGTGAAGCTGGGGTCGAATTCGAAGCTGAAGTGGTGTCGTCGGCTTGGCAGTTGACGGGCAGGTCAGGCGGACGCGGAGGCCATGGCGATCGAGTGCAGGAAGCGCATCAGGGTCATCAGCACGTCACGGCTGGAGGCCCTGCGGCGCGCGTCGCACTTCACGATGGGGATCTCCTCGGGAAGGTCTAGCGCGGCGCGCAGGTCCTCCATGGGGTAACGGGGCGCGTCCGGGAAGTCGTTGACGGCGACGACGAACGGCACCCCGCGCTCCTCCAGGCGGCCGATGACGTCGAAGCTGACTTCCAGGCGCCGGGTGTCGATCAGTACGACCGCGCCCAGGGCGCCCTCGAACAGGCCGTTCCACAGGAACCAGAAGCGCTCCTGGCCGGGGGTGCCGAACAGGTACAGCACCAGCTGTTCGGTGATGCTGATGCGGCCGAAGTCCATGGCCACGGTGGTGGCCGTCTTGCTCTCCGAGCCGTAGTTGTCGTCGACTCCGACGCCGGCCTGCGTCATGGTCTCCTCCGTGGTCAGCGGCCTGATCTCGCTGACGGAGCCCACCATGGTCGTCTTGCCGACGCCGAAACCACCCACGATCACGATCTTCACGGCGGCCTGCGCCGTGTGCGGAAGATGGTCCTCGGCGCGAGGGCCCGTGATGGTGTCAGAGCTTTTGAAGTCCATGCATCACCGCTTCGAGGAGGGAACGGTCGGGCAGCTCCGAGCGGACGATCGGGGCTCGCGCCTGTACCAGTTCGGCCGCCAGCAGCTCCGTCAGCAGTACGGTCACCACGCTGAACGGCAGATCGAGATAGGCCGAGAGCTCGGCCACGGACAGAGGGGTCCTGCAGAGCTGGAGCAGTGCCGACTGTTCCGGCTGGGCGGTGGGCGGCGGCGCGTCGTCACTCGCCACGATGAGGGTCACCAGGTCGAGCGGGGCTCGATCGCCGTCCTCGACCTGGCCGGTGAGGATGTACAGCCTGCCCGGCTGGTTCGTCTCGCCCTGCCCCTCTCGTATCGCCGGGACCGGCGCCGGGTCCGGGATCTGCTCGGGACTGTGCTCCGGCGGTTCCTTGGGGAAGCGCCGTCGTCGTTGCGGAGGAGTCATACGGCCGTCCCGTTCCGCCGGGGCGGACTCGTCAGGTGGGCACCGATCCGTACGACGAGGTCGCGCATGCGGTTGCTCATGAGCCCGGCGTCGACGGTCTCGTCCGCGAGGACGGCGAGATAGGCGCCCGGGCCCGCGGCCATCATGTAGAAGTAGCCGCCGTGGATCTCGATGATCACCATCCGCATCCGGCCGTCGGTGTCCGGGATCTCGGTGGCGACGGCCGCGGCCAGGCTCTGCAGTCCGGCGCAGGCCGCGGCGATGCGGTCGGCGGCGTCGGGATCACCGCCGTACCGGGCGATGCGCAGGCCGTCAGCGGAGAGCACGACGACCTGCCGGGTTCCTTGCACCCCGTCGGACAGCTCCTTGAGCATCCAGTCGAAGTTGGCTCGCTGCTGGATCACTTGAGGTCCCCCTCGTCATCGGCCTCGGCAGGGGCCGGAGTGTTCTTCGCGCCTGTTGTCTTGTCCTGGTCGCCTTGGCCGTCCTGGTCGTCGTCTCCGCCCTTCAGGCCGGCCATGAACGCCTCGACCCACAGGCCGGGTTCGGGTTCGTCCTTCTTCGGCTCGGGCTGCGCCGCGGTGGAGGATGCGGACCAGTCGATGACGGGGCGGCCGGCCTTGCGCGCAGCCTCCGCCTCCGCCTCTGCCGCCCGGGCCTCGGCGATCCGCTGGCTGAACGGGATCTTGACCCGGCTGCGGCGCTGCGGCAGACCGTTCGCCGTCCACTCGGTCACCTCGGGGACGTCGTCCTCCATCGCGGCCACCGAGTCGGGGATACGGGGGCCGGTGGTGGGACGGCGCCGCTTGGGCTTGCGCTCCGGTCCCTCGACACCGCCGAAGTCCACCTTGGGCACGGAGGAGGCGCCGATGCCGTGGGCGAGGCCTGAGGCGGGTTCGGTTTCCTCGGTGAGCATGTCGCGGGGCACGACGATCACGGCGCGTACCCCGCCGTACGCCGACTGCCGCAGCGAGACCTGCATCTTGTACATCTGCGTGAGGCGGCCCACGACGGCCATGCCGAGCCGCGGGGCCTCGCCGAGGTCGTTGAGGTCGATGCCGACCTGGGCCTTCTCGAGCATGCCCTCGGCCCGGCGGCGCGCCTCCTCGCTGAGGCTGACGCCGGCGTCCTCGATCTCGATGGCGACGCCGGTCTGTACCTCGACGGCGGTGACGTGCACCTTGGTCTGCGGCGGCGAGTAGCGCGTGGCGTTGTCGAGGAGTTCGGCAGCGGCGTGGATGACCGGTTCGACCGACGGGCCGTCGACGTTGACCTTGGCGATGGAGTGCAGCTCGATGCGCCGGTACTCCAGGATCCGGGACATGGCACCGCGCAGCACGCTGTAGAGCGGTACGGGCTTGGGCCATACGCGGCCCGGGCGGGAGCCGCCGAGCACGGCGATGGAGTCGGCGAGGCGGCCGATCAGCGCGGTGCCGTGGTCGATGCGCAGCAGGTCGTCGAAGACCTCGGGGTTGCGCCCATGGTCCTCCTCCATCTCGCGCAGTTCCTTGTTCTGCTGGTGGACGATGGCCTGGACGCGCCGGGCGATATTGACGAAGGCGCGCTGCGAGGCGTCGCGCATCGCTTCCTCGTGATCCACGATCGACAGCAGGATGCGCAGCAACTCACGCTGGGACTCGGGGAGTTCCCGGACGGCGGGGTCCGCCTCGGCGGTTTTGCGGATCGCCTCATCGGGGGAATCGCCACTGCGCAGCCGGTACAACGCGGCGGGCAGCAGCTCCTTGCCGAGGTGGAAGATCTCGTCGTCCTGGGCGGCGATGCGCTGGTCCAAGTAGGCCGTACGGCGCGCGAGTTCGGCGCGGACGGCGCGGACGAGGCGCCCGCGGCGGACCGCTTCGGCCACGGTCGCGATCACCAGGAGCGTCGCGATGCCTCCGCACCAGCCGACGGCGACCCGGGCCGCTTCCGTGACGACGGCGACAGCGGCTCCGGACGCCGCGGCCATCAGTATGGCCGGCAGCAACAGCACGCGGGCGTAAGGAAGTTCACGGCCAACGGGAGGCGATTGAACACTCACCATGTATGCCCTCTAAGACAAATCGGCTGGGGATCTGGGGGGGGAGTTCTCTGGATCTTCAGAACATTGGGGAACAAGCGCACGAATACGCCGCAACTCGGGGCGCTGCGGGCGAGCTTAGTCCGACCAGATCATCGCCAAGTCATATTCAGCAAGCGCCTGAAATCGCCCGCGCGGCAGGAGTACGCTCAGCCTCATTTATACGCTCAGGCACTATTCGAACACGATGCGTCACTGCGTACGAGCGCACGAAAACCCCTCATCAGAAGGGGTGAGGCCCGGCTCGCCGAGGCGAATTCCGGCTCAGATTCCCGCGATGCGCAGCGCCGCGTCCGCGGTGGCTTCGGCGAAGGCCGTCACGGGCCGGTCGGGGTCGGAGCGGTGGACCAGGATGACGCCCTCGATCAGCCCGAACACCAGGTCCGTCCGCAGATCCAGCTCACTCTTGGCGAGCGCGCCGCCCGCCTCGGTCGCGGCGAGCAACTGCCGGTAGGTGTCCTTGAGTTCGGCCCGTACGGCATGGAAGCCGGCGAAGCGTTCGGCGCGCACCTCGGGCAGCAGATAGAGCCCGCCGAGGTTGTGCGGACCGCCGCAGAGCAGTTCGACGTCCGTGCGGCACAGGTCCCACAACCGGCCCTCGGCCGGAGTCATGTCCTCGGCGAGGAGCTCCCGGGCGAAGGCCAGCGAGGGGGTGACGGTGGACTCCAGGAGCTCGGCGAGGAGCTCCTCCTTGCCGGAGACGTAGTGGTACATCGACGCCTGCCGCATGCCCGCCCGCTCGGCGACGGCCCGGGTGGTCGTGGCCGCGTACCCACGCGTCGTGAACAACTCCGCGGCGGCGGCGAGCAGTTCGTCACGCGGCGAGAGACCGCTGTCCGGTCGCCGCTCGGCCCGTGGCCTGCCCACTCGTCGTCCGCTGGTGCCCATGTCTTCGATCGTCGCACACGGCCCCGGACGACGATCTCGGTGAGACATCGGTAACGGAGCGGCAACGCCGGGGCAATGGCGCGGACTCGCCCGGCTCCTAATTTCTGTCGGGCGACAGAAATTGCGTACGGACATGACGTACGGACATGACCGCCCCTGCCGAGCCGGAGGTCCCGCAATGGCGACAGCGACCACGTACGGAGCCCGGGCGCACGCCCGCGCACAGGAAGGCGCCCGCGCCGAGGCGATGCCGGTCGTCCCGGCGAGCGCCTGGCCCGCGCCGCCCTGCGAGGCGGGCCATCTGGTGTGGGCGGAGACCGTGGCGGGCGGCAACTACACGCACAGGGTGCTGGCCCGCGGCACGGAGCTGCGGCTGACCGACCTCAGGGGCGATGCCTGCGCGCATCTCCTCCTGTTCGCCGCCGACCGCCCCTGGGAACGACTGAACGTCGCGGACACGGTCAAGATCCAGTGGAACGCCTACCTCGGCGAGGACCGGCTGCTCCTCTCCGACCAGGGCCGCGTGCTCGCCTCGGTGATCGCCGACACCTCCGGGCGGCACGACGCGCTGTGCGGCACCTCCACCCTCGTACGGAACACGCAGCGGTACGGGGACGGAACGCCGCAGTCCGCGTCTCCGGCAGGGCGTGAGCTGTTCAAGCTGGCCGCCGCGAAGAACGGTCTGGCACCCCGGGATCTCCCGCCGTCGCTGTCCTTCTTCCAGGGCGTGGAGGTACGCGACGACGGCGCCCTCGACTTCACCGGCTCGGCCGGAGAGGGCGCGAGCGTGACGCTGCGGGCCGAGCAGGACGTCACGGTGCTGCTCGCCAATGTGCCCCACCCGGCCGACCCGCGCGCCGACTACACCAGCACCCCGCTGGAGGTGCTGGCCTGGCGCGCCGAGGCCACCCCACCCGGTGACCCGCTGTGGGAGGCCTCCCCCGAGGGCCGCCGTGCCTTCCTCAACACCGCCGAATTCCTTGCCGCGAGGGGGCTCGCATGACCGTCACCACGACCGTCGTCCCGGCCCGCTCCGCCTGGTCCGCCATTGTGCGGAGCGGCGAGACGCTCACCATCACCGACCTGCAAGGCAACCAGGCCGTCGACTTCCTCGCGTACGACGCCCATGACACGGCCGTCCGCTACAGCGCGCCCGACACGATCCACGCCCAGGGCAACATCTTCCTGACCACCGGCAGTGTGCTCATGTCCAACGAGCACACCCCGCTGATGACCGTGGTCGAGGACGAGGTCGGCCGGCACGACACGGTGGGCGGCGCCTGCTCCAAGGAGTCGAACACCCTGCGCTACGGCCACCACACCTGGTCGCAGCACGCGTGCGTCGACAACTTCCTCGCGGAGGGCGCCAGGTACGGCCTCGGGAAGCGCGATCTCGTCTCGAACATCAACTGGTACATGAACGTGCCGGTCGAGAAGGACGGCACCCTCGGGATCGTCGACGGTCTCTCCGCCCCGGGCCTGAAGCTGACACTGCGCGCCGAGCGCGACGTACTCGTCCTGGTCTCCAACTGCCCGCAGATCAACAACCCTTGCAACGGCTTCGAGCCGACGGCCGTGGAGATGACCATCGGTGAGGCGGGCGCCCGATGAGCGAGGGAGGAACGTCCTTCGACACGCTCCTCGTCGCCAACCGGGGCGAGATCGCGGTCCGGATCATGCGTACGGCACGGGAGTTGGGCCTGCGTACGGTCGCGGTGTACTCCGACGCCGATCGCTCGGCACCCCATGTGCGCCTGGCCGACCAAGCCGTCCGGCTGGGTCCGGCACCCGCCAAGGAGTCGTATCTCGACGCCGATCTCGTCCTCAAGGCGGCGAAGGACACGGGTGCCGGAGCGATCCACCCGGGCTACGGCTTCCTCTCCGAGGACGCGGCGTTCGCGCGGCGCTGCGAGGAGGCGGGGATCGTGTTCGTGGGCCCGACGCCCGAACAGCTGGAGCTGTTCGGGGCGAAGCACACGGCCCGGGCGGCGGCTGAGGCGGCCGGGGTGCCGCTCGCTCCGGGCACGGGACTGCTCGCCTCGCTGGACGAGGCTCTGGTGGCCGCGGACCGCATCGGCTACCCGGTGATGCTCAAGGCCACGGGTGGCGGGGGCGGGATCGGTATGTCGGCATGTCGCTCTGCCGATGAGTTGATCGATGCCTGGGACCGGGTGCAGCGCGTCGCCGCGGCCTCCTTCTCCCTGGCCGGGGTGTTCCTGGAGCGGCTCGTCGAGCAGGCCCGCCATGTCGAGGTGCAGGTCTTCGGCGACGGCGCGGGCCGCGTCGTCACCTTCGGCGACCGCGACTGCTCACTCCAGCGCCGCAACCAGAAGGTGGTGGAGGAGGCTCCCGCACCCGGGCTCCCCGCCCATGTACGCGAGCAACTGGCCTCCGCCGCCCGGGACTTGTGCGCTTCGGTCGACTACCGCTCCGCCGGAACCGTCGAGTTCGTGTACGACGCGGTGCGCGAGGAGGCGTACTTCCTGGAGGTCAACACCCGGCTCCAGGTGGAACATCCGGTCACTGAGGAGATCTATGGCGTCGACCTCGTCGCGTGGATGCTGCGTCTGGCGCGCGGGGACTTCGATGTCGTACGAGACCCTGGGGAGCCGCGCGGTCATGCTGTCGAGGCCCGCGTGTATGCCGAGGACCCGTCGCGTGAACACCGGCCCAGCGCGGGCCTGTTGACCCGGGTCGAATTCCCGTCTGGCGTACGCGTGGACGGCTGGGTCGAGACCGGCAGCGAGGTCACCACGTCGTACGACCCCATGCTCGCGAAGCTCGTCGCGTACGGCTCCGACCGTGCGCAGGCGCTCGCGCGGCTGGACGAGGCGCTGGCCGGGACCCGTCTCGACGGCATTGAGACGAACCTGGGGCTGGTGCGGGCGGCGCTCGCGTCGGACGACTTCCGGGCGGCGGCGCACTCGACGGCGACGCTCGCCGGTGTGAGCGACCCGACGTCGCGTATCGAGGTCGTCTCCGGCGGAACGCTGACGACGGTCCAGGACTGGCCGGGGCGGACCGGCTACTGGCAGGTGGGTGTGCCGCCCTGCGGGCCGATGGACGACCTGTCGTTCCGGCTCGGTAACCAGGCGCTGGGCAACGACGAGGGGGCACCCGGCCTCGAATGCACCTTGCGGGGACCGTCGTTGAGGTTCACGCACGCGACGACGGTGTGTGTCACGGGTGCTCCGGCGCCGGTGGCGGTCGACGGCGGGGCGGTCGCGCAGTGGGAGCCGGTGACCGTGCCGGCAGGGGGCGTACTGGAGATCGGCACTCCTGCCGAGCACGGCCTGCGGACGTACGTACTTTTCGCGGGCGGCCTGGATGTCCCGGCGTTCCTGGGGAGCGCCTCGACCTTCACGCTGGGCCGGTTCGGCGGCCACGGCGGGCGGGCGCTGCGGACCGGGGACGTGCTGCGCGGGGGCGCGGTCGCGTCCTCGGGGGCGGCGGTGCCGGAGGGCGCGCGGCCGGTGTTCGGCGGCGTATGGCAGGTGGGCGCGCTCGAAGGCCCGCACGCCGCACCGGAGTTCTTCACCGAGGAGGACATCCACGACTTCTACGCGGCCGACTGGAAGGTGCACTTCAACTCGGCACGCACGGGCGTACGGCTGGTCGGTCCGAAGCCCCGCTGGGCCCGCTCCGACGGCGGCGAGGCGGGACTGCACCCCTCCAACATCCACGACACCCCGTACTCGGTCGGCGCCGTCGACTACACGGGCGACATGCCGGTCCTGCTCGGCCCCGACGGCCCCTCGCTCGGCGGGTTCGTGTGCCCGGCGACAGTCCTCAGCGCGGAGCGCTGGAAGCTCGGCCAGCTGCGTCCCGGGGACACGGTGCGCTTCGTACCGGTGGACGATGGGGGTCCCCCCGCTCGAGCGAATTCGAGAGTGGGGGAAGGTGCGGCGCGGCCCGCGATCGTGGACGGTGGCGTGCTGGCGCGGGACGGTGACGTGACGTACCGGCGCAGCGGCGACGACCATCTGCTGGTCGAGTTCGGGCCCATGCAGCTGGACCTGGCGCTGCGCATGCGGGTGCACGCCCTGATGGAGGCGGTGGCAAAGGCCCGCCTCGAGGGAGTCACCGACCTCACGCCGGGCATCCGCTCCCTCCAGATCCAGACGGACCCGCGCCGCCTCCCCCAGCATCAACTCCTCGCGTCCGTACGGTCGTTGGTGGCCACACTGCCCTCGACGGACCAGCTGGTCGTGCCGTCCCGCACCGTCCACCTCCCCCTCTCCTGGGACGACCCGGCGACCCGCGAGGCGATCGCCCGCTATATGGCGGGCGTCCGCGACGACGCGCCCTGGTGCCCCTGGAACATCGAGTTCATCCGCCGGGTCAACGGCCTGGACTCGGTGGAGGACGTGTACCGGACGGTCTTCGACGCCGAGTACCTGGTTCTCGGCCTGGGCGATGTGTACCTGGGCGCCCCGGTGGCCACACCCCTGGACCCCCGCCACCGCCTGGTCACGACGAAGTACAACCCGGCCCGCACCTGGACCGCCGAGAACTCGGTCGGCATCGGCGGCGCGTACCTCTGCGTCTACGGGATGGAGGGCCCCGGCGGCTACCAGTTCGTCGGCCGCACGACCCAGGTCTGGTCCGGCTGGCAGCAACGCGGCGCCTTCGAACCGGGCTCCCCCTGGCTGCTGCGCTTCTTCGACCGCATCAAGTGGTACCCGGTGACCTCGGACGAACTGCTGGAACTACGGGCCGACATCATCTCGGGCCGCTTCGTGCCACAGATCGAGGAGGGCGTCTTCTCACTCGCCGAGTACGAGGCGTTCCTGACCGAGAACGCCGACTCGATCGCCGAGTTCAGGACCCGCCAGGGCGCCGCCTTCGCGGCGGAACGGGACGCCTGGGAGGCCTCGGGCGAGTTCACCAGGGCGGAGACGGCCTCGGTTCCGGCACCAGCCCGGCCGGAGGTGACGGTCCCACCGGGCGGCCACCTGGTGGAGGCCGAATTCGCCGCGTCGGTCTGGCAGCTGAACGTCGCCCGGGGCGACGAGGTGACCATGGGCCAGCCGCTCCTCGCCCTGGAGGCCATGAAGATGGAGTCGAGGGTGCACGCACCGATGGACGGCATGGTGACACAGATCCTCACCAAGCCGGGCGCCCAGGTGGAGGCGGGCACGGCGCTGATGGTGCTGGCGCCCACGAGCTGACTCCGCCCGGCGGTCTGTGGGCAGCCGTCCCGCCCGTCTGTGGGCAGGCGTCGCCGGTCTGTGGGCAGTCGTTCCGCAGGGCGGAACGGGTGGGCACAGACCGGCCACCGGGCCGCAGCCGACAACGAAACCCTCAGCAAGGAGCACAGATGTCGCCCTCCCTCGTCACCCGAGTCCAATTGGCCTACGCCCGCATCAAGACGGTGGACCGCCCCGAGATCTGGATCAACCTGCGCTCCCAGGCAGAGGTCGAGGCCGAAGCCCGAGCCATCGACACCCGCCTCGCCGCAGGCGAACACCTCCCCCTCGCAGGGCGACTGTTCGCAGCAAAGGGCAACATCGACGTAGCGGGCCTCCCCACAACCGCCGGCTGCCCTTCCTACGCGTACCAGCCGGAGGCAGACGCCCCGGCGGTCGCCCGCCTACGCGCGGCAGGCGCGATCGCCCTCGGCACCACGAACCTGGACCAGTTCGCCACAGGCCTCGTCGGCACCCGCTCCCCCCACGGCGCCGTGCGCAACGCCATCGCCCCGCAGAGAATCAGCGGCGGCTCCAGCTCCGGCTCAGCCGTAGCGGTAGCGCTCGGCATCGTCGACTTCGCGCTGGGCACGGACACCGCGGGCAGCGGCCGCGTCCCCGCCGCGTTCAACTCAATCGTCGGCCTCAAACCCACCCGAGGCCTCGTCCCCACGGAGGGCGTGGTCCCGGCCTGCGCCTCCCTGGACTGCGTAACGGTCTTCGCGCGCACCCTCCCGGAGGCGGAACAGGCCCTCACCCACATGACCTCCCCACCCGCCCGAGAACTCCCCGCACTCCCCCAGCGCACCCCGGGCCCCTGGCGCATAGCCGTCCCGCCCCGAGGCCAGCTCGGCGAAATGGACGAGGGCTGGGCACAGGCATACGAGGCAGCCGTGACCCGGCTACGGGCCGCAGGCGCCGAGTTGCGCACCATCGATCTCGCCCCCTTCACGGCGGCCGCCACGATGCTGTACGAGGGAGCCTTCGTGGCCGAGCGTTACACAGCAATAGGGAGCTTTGTCGACAAGTTGCTCTCCGAGGGTGGCGACGGCCTGGACCCCACGGTCGCCGGAATCATCACCCGCGCCCGGGACATCCCGGCCCACCAGCTCTTCGCCGACCAGGAGCGTCTGGCAGCCCTGCGCACCCGCGCACTGGAGTCACTCGGCGACGCGGACGCCCTGCTCCTGCCGACCGCGCCCGGCCATCCCACCCTCGCCGAGGTGGCCGCCGACCCGCTGGGCACGAACGCCCGCCTCGGCCGCTTCACCAACTCCACCAACCTCTTCGACCTGGCCGCCGTCGCCGTCCCTGCGGGCCAGGTGGCGGGGCTGCCCTTCGGCGTCATGCTGATCGGCCCCGCGTTCACCGACGAACGTCTCGTCCGCATCGCCCGAACCCTGGAAGCGCCACCCGTCCGCCTCGCCGTACTCGGCGCGCACATGTCGGACCAGCCCCTGAACGGGCAACTCCTCGCGCTGGGCGCCCAGCTGGAACGTACGACGAAGACCGCCTCCGTCTACCGGCTGCACGCCCTGACCACCGACCCGCCCAAGCCGGGCCTGGTCCACGTCGGCGCCGACGGAGCCGCGATCGAGGCCGAGGTGTGGCAACTGCCCGCCGAGGGCCTCGGCCGCCTCACCGCCGCGCTGCCCCGGCCGATGACGCTGGGCCGGGTGACGCTGGCCGACGGCAGCGACGTACCGGGATTCCTGTGCGAGCCGGGCGCGCTCGACGATGCGCGGGACATCACGGAGTACGGGGGCTGGCGCGCGTACCTGGAGTCGCTCGGCGACTGACACGGGAACCGGCCGGTGCCGGCAGACGAACGCCCGCTCGCCCGCGCGGTCCGCTCACCCCACCGACGAGTAGGCGACAACCCCCCGCAGCATCCCGTCCACAGCCTTGCGCGCGTTCTTCGCCACGGTGGAGTCCTTGGTGCCGGAAACCGGTGCCGCCGCCGATATCTGGCCGAGTACGTCGATGACCTGCTTGCACCAGCGCACAAAGTCGCCGGCAGGCATCTCAGCCTCGCGGAGCACCTCGTCGAGTCCCTTGCCGGAGGCCCACTCGTACGCCGCCCAGGCGAAGCCCAGGTCCGGCTCGCGCTGACCGACGCCCTCGGTCTGGCTGATCCGGAAGTCCTCCTCCAGGGCGTCGAGGCGACCCCAGATGCGGACCATCTCACCGAGCGCGGCTTTGGCCTTGCCGGACGGCACCTTCGGTGCGAGAGCGTCGTCGCTGACCCGGGCCTCGTACACCAATGCCGAGGCGCACGCGGCCAGTTCGGCCGGGGCGAGGCCTTCCCAGACTCCGGCGCGCAGGCATTCGCTGGCGAGCAGGTCCAGTTCTCCGTAGAGCCTGGCGAGCCGTTTGCCGTGCTCGGTGACCTCGTCGCCGCGCAGATAGTCGAGCTCGGTCAACAGCGCGACGATGCGGTCGAAGGTACGGGCGATGGTGTTCGTCCGCCCCTCGATGCGCCGCTCCAGCTGCGAGGTGTCGCGCAGCAGCCGGTGGTAGCGCTCGGCCCAACGGGCGTGGTCCTCGCGGTCGTTGCACCCGTGGCAGGGGTGTGCGCGCAGTGCGGTGCGCAGCCGGGTGATCTCCCGGTCGTCGGCGGCATCGGCGCGCCGCTTGCGGTGCCGGTCGGGAACGATGTGCCCGGCCTTCGTGCGCAGCGCGGAGGCGAGATCGCGGCGCGACTGCGGTGAGCGCGGGTTGAACGACTTCGGGATGCGCATCCGCTCCAGCGCCTCGACGGGCACCGGGAAGTCGATCGAGGCCAGCCGCTTGACCTGCCGCTCGGCGGTGAGGACCAGGGGCCGCGGCCCGTCGTCGTGCTCGAAGCCGCGGTGGCCGTTGGACCGGCCGGCGGACAGCCCGGGGTCCAGCACCAGCGCAAGACCCGCGAACTTGCCGGTCGGCACATGGATCACATCACCGGGCTTGAGCTTTTCCAACGCCACGGCCGCTTCCGCTCGCCGCTGCGCCGCGCCCTGCTTGGCCAGCTCGGTCTCGCGGTCCTTGAGTTCGCGACGCAGTCGCGCGTACTCGTCGAAGTCGCCCAGGTGGCAGGTCATGGAGGCCTTGTAGCCCTCAAGTCCCTCTTCGTTGCGCTGCACCTGGCGGGAGATCCCCACGACCGACTTGTCGGCCTGGAACTGCGCAAAGGACGTCTCAAGGAGTTCGCGCGAGCGGTGCCGGCCGAACTGCTCGACGAGGTTCACCGCCATGTTGTACGACGGCTTGAAGCTGGAGCGCAGCGGGTACGTACGGGTGCCCGCGAGGCCTGCGAGGTGCTCCGGGCTCATGCCGCGCTGCCACAGCACGACGGCGTGGCCCTCGACATCGATGCCACGGCGGCCTGCGCGGCCGGTCAGCTGGGTGTACTCGCCGGGTGTGATGTCTGCGTGCTGCTCGCCGTTCCACTTGACGAGCTTCTCCAACACCACCGAGCGGGCGGGCATGTTGATGCCGAGGGCGAGGGTCTCGGTGGCGAACACGGCCTTGACCAGGCCGCGAACGAACAGTTCCTCGACGACCTCCTTGAACGTCGGCAGCATGCCCGCGTGGTGAGCCGCGATGCCGCGCTCCAGGCCTTCCAGCCACTCGTAGTAGCCCAGGACGTGCAGGTCCTCGGCCGGTATCGAGGACGTACGTCCCTCGACGAGAGCGCGAACCTTGTGACGTGCCTCGTCGTCGTTCAGCCTGAGGCCCGCGTACAGGCACTGCTGGACGGCGGCCTCGCAGGCGGCGCGGCTGAAGATGAACGTGATGGCGGGCAGCAGCCCCTCGGAGTCGAGCCGCTCGATGACCTCGGGGCGGCCCGGTGTCCATACGCGCGATCTCTGCCGCCGCTCGCGCTCGCGGTCGGCCTCGCGCATGTTGCGGCCCCGTCTGCGGTCCTGGTACGAGGGCCGGGTCGCCTCCATACGGGCCAGGCGGGTGAGGTCGGGGTTGACGGCCTTCTTGTGGCCCTCGCCCTCCTCGAAGAGGTCGTAGATGCGGCGTCCGGCCAGTACATGCTGGAACAGCGGGACAGGCCGGTGCTCGGAGACGATCACCTCGGTGTCGCCGCGGACGGTGTCGAGCCAGTCGCCGAACTCCTCGGCGTTCGACACCGTCGCCGAGAGCGACACCAACGTCACCGACTCGGGGAGGTGGATGATCACTTCCTCCCAGACGGCACCGCGGAAGCGGTCGGAGAGGTAGTGCACCTCGTCCATGACGACGTGGCCGAGGCCGAGGAGGGTCTGCGAGCCCGCATAGAGCATGTTGCGGAGCACCTCGGTGGTCATCACGACCACCGGGGCGTCGGAGTTGACGCTGTTGTCGCCGGTGAGCAGGCCGACCTTCTCGGCGCCGTAACGCCGTGCCAGATCGGTGTACTTCTGGTTCGACAGCGCCTTGATGGGCGTGGTGTAGAAGCACTTCTTGCCCTGCTGGAGGGCGAGGTGGACGGCGAACTCGCCCACGATCGTCTTGCCCGAGCCGGTGGGCGCGGCCACCAGCACACCCTTGCCCGCTTCGAGTGCCTGACAGGCCTCGATCTGGAAGGGGTCGAGGCCGAAGTCGTACATCTCGCGGAAGGACGCGAGCGCCGTGGCCTGCTCGACAGCGCGCTGCCGCGCTGCCGCGTACCGCTCGGCCGGTGATAGATCCTCTGTCATCGTGCTTTCGAGCGTACCGTCAGCCACTGACAACAGGACGATCAATATCCGGATCCGACCCCGCCCACCGGGAATCCACCCAGCTCAGGTACGCGGGGCCGGTCTCGGTGCGCGTCTGTCAGGTCACGTCGTCGTAGCCGTTGACCCGGTCCGGATCGCGCCGGCGGTCGGAGTCCGGCTGCGCTGGCAGGGCGCGGCTGGCCGAGACGGACTCGACCTCCCCGACGTCCTCCGGGGTGAGATCGAGTTCGGAGGCCTCGTCGTCGTCGGGGCCGAGTGCTTCCTTGCGAGCGCGTCGCTTGTCGTTGAGCAGCGAGAAGCCCACCGCCATGAAGTACAGCACGATGATCGGTCCGGAAAGGGCGATCATGCCCACCGGGTCGGTCGTGGGCGTGGCGACGGCACCGAAGACGAAGACCCCCATGACCACGCCACGCCACCATCCCGCCATGCGCCGCCCGGAGACGATGCCCACCATGTTGAGCATGATGAGCAGCAGGGGCAGCTCGAATGCGACGCCGAAGATCAGCACCATACGGATGGTGAAGTCGAGCACCTCGTCCAGGGAGAGGATGTTGGCCGAGCCCCCTGGGGTGAGGCTCAGCAGCACCTTCATGCTGACCGGCAGGATGGCGTACGCGAGGAGGGCGCCGCCGATGAACAGCGGGACTGCCGCGGTGACGAAGGCGTACGTGTACTTCTTCTCGTGCTTGTGCAGACCGGGGGCGACGAACGCCCACAGCTGATACAGCCAGACCGGGCTCGACACCACGAGGCCGGCCATCAGGCTCACCTTGATCGTCGTGGTGAACGGCGACGTGAGGGTGTTGAACGAGACGATCGCACAGTTGCCGCCGTCGCTGTTCACGAGGTCCTCGCACGTGGGTACGGGGTCGGCGAGGAACTGCATCAACTGTTCGCTGTAGAAAGCAGCGACGATCATCACCAGGATGATCGCGATCATCGCCTTCGTGAGCCGGTTGCGGAGCTCGCGAAGGTGTTCCACGAGGGGCATCCGCCCCTCGGGATCCTTCTCTTCCTTCTTGCGGGCAGACTTCAGCAACCCACGTTCCCATCTCGTGCAGCGGGCCGGAGGTCACCGGCCCTGCGTCAGCGCTTGGTCGTGTCCGTCGGCTCAGCGACCGGGCGGGAGCTGGTCACGTCACCGGGAGCGGCCTGGATGGTGCGCTGAGCCGGGGTCTCGCCGTTCGGCGGCGCGGAGGCAGCCGTGGTGTCGTCCTGGCCCTCCGTCTTCATCGCCTTGGCCTCGCTCTTGAGGATGCGCGCAGACTTGCCGAGCGAGCGAGCCATGTCCGGAAGCTTCTTCGCGCCGAACAGCAGAATGATGACGACGAGGATGAGAATGATCTCGGTGGGGCCGAGCCTACCCATAGCTTTTACCTTCTTCACCGAGGCGACAGGAAGTCCTTGTGTCCGGCTGGTCGGACATCATCCGACCATCGGCTGTGGGCGATCGTAACCCGCAGGAGTAAACGTCAGGCAATGCCTGTGCATACTCCATGTTCGGCCAGCGCCTCGTCCCTGGGCCGCGCTCTTGAGCGTACCTGCCCCGGGTGAGAAGTTGACAGGCCGGAATGACTCAAAGCGCCCGGCAGGGACGGCTCACAGCGCATCGACAGAACGCGCCGCGGTCGCGGAGGCCCGTTCCAGGTCTTCTGCCGCGCGACTGATCCGATGTGCGGAATCCGTGACCTGCCTGCCCAGACGCTCGGCTTCCAGGAAGACCCGGACAGCAAGAACACCGAGTACAGCGATTCCCAGGAACCCCACAGCGATCGCGAGCATCGGCCAGAACATGCGCCGCCCCTAGACGGTGGAGTGCAGCCGCAGGGTCCGCACTCCCCCGCCGGTGAGGAGTTCCACGATCCGCTCACCGGCCGGCTTGCGCACGGCCGCCCCGCACTCGGGGCAGGTGAAGGAGTAGAAGGTCGTCTTCGGTGTGGCGCCGATCGCCAAGCGCAGAGCGTTCGCGGAGAGTTCGAAGTGGGCGCGGCAGTCGGGGCAGGCGGCCTTGAACACCACGGGATCCACTCTCGTCATGCCCGAGAACGCGGATGTCACGGACATTCCTTGCGTACCAGACATCGCCGACCTGCTCACAGCCCTTGCTCCTGCCTGCCGTACAGCCCGTCCTGAACTCCATGCGGCACCTCGGGGAGACTCTCCCCCACTCTCGGCTCCTCCCCCACTCTCGGCTTCGCTCGAGCGGGGGGACCCCCATGAGCGGGGGGACCCCCATCGCCCGGTGGCTCGTCGTACGCCGCGAGCGCCTCGCGTGCCGCCTGCCGGGCGCTGTCCGCGACCTCACGCGGCGAGACGATCCGGCCGTCCCGCCCGAGCCGCAGCGCGAGGCGGCGCAGCGAGGCGGGATCGGAGGCACGCAGGGTGATACGCAGCCCGCCGTCCGGGAGTTCATCGGCGCTGTCGTGGGGGTAGTACTCGGCGACCCAGCGCCCGCCCGGCCCGACCTCGACGACCACTTCGGGATCCTCGGCGGCGGGCTGCACCAGCCCCTCGGAGAGGTCCCGCAGTTCGATCTCGGGCGGCGCGGACGGCTCGTCCAGGATGCGGATCTCCGCGACCCGGTCGAGCCGGAAGGTGCGCCGCGCCTCGGAGCGGCGGCACCAGGCCTCCACGTAGGTGTGGCCGACGCTGACCAGGCGGATCGGGTCGATCTCGCGCTCGCTGAGCTCATCGCGCCCGGGCGAGTAGTAGCGGATCCACAGCCGGCGCCGCTCGGAGATCGCCCGGTCGACGTCCGCGAAGACCCCGCCCTCCGACTCGAACGTCACCGACAGCCGGGCACTGGCGCCCGCCGCCTCGCCCGCCGCGGCCTCCACCTTGGCGGTGGCCCGCAGCAGCGCCTGCCGGTCGCCCTCCCGCAGCCCGGGCAGGGTGGACACGGCCCGGGCGGCCACCAGCAGCGCGGTCGCCTCGTCGGCGGCGATCCGCAGCGGCTCGGCCGCCTCCGCGCCCAGGGCGCCCGGGTTGCGCCACCAGATCCGGTCGCCGTCGGTGTCGATGTCCAGCAGATCGCCGCCGCGGAAACTGGTCCCGCACAGCGGCAGCACATCGAGGTCGGAGATCAACTCGTCCTCGGTGATCCCGAAGGCCCGGGCGACATCGCTGACGCGCGCACCGGGGCGCTCCCGCAGATACGTCACCAGGGACAGCATCCGCCGCGTCTGGTCGATGGCACTCACTGGCCTGACCGGTTTTCCCGCCACTTCTCCTACGCCCCCTCAGCCCTTGGCCACGGCGCGCAGCCGGTCCACGACATCGGCCCGCAGTTCGGCGGGCTCCAGGACCACCACATCGGGCCCGAACTCCACGAGCCAGGCGTCCAGGCCATGCCCGTACGGAATCTCCAACTCGTCCCAGCCGTCGCCCAGTTCCCGTACGGAGACGGCCTTGGCGCGCAGCGGGTAGCCCGCCCCGCTGCGCAGCCGGATCAGCGCGGAGCGGTCGGCTGTCTCTCCGGCCCAGCTCGCGACGGTCTCCCGCACGGTGACGACATCGGGCACCTCGGCCGTGAACTTCCCGCTCCGGTTACGAACCTTGCCGGTGATCCGCGACAGCCTGAACACCCGCTCGGCGCCCCGGTCGCGGTCCCAGCCGGCCAGGTACCAGTGGCCGCGCCAGCACTCCAGCGCCCAGGGCTCGACGATGCGGGGCTCGGGGCGGGCGGCGGTGGCCTTGCGGTAGTCGAAGGAGACGGGACGGCGGTCTCGACAGGCCAGCATCAGCGGTTCGAAGGCCGCCTCGTGCACGGGGATGTGCGGCTCCAGGGCGCCATGGGCCTCGTACGGGTCGACGTCCTCGGGAAGTCCGGCCGCACGCAGCTTCTGCAGAGCGCCGCTCGCCGCGCCCGCGAGGCGGGCCTGTTGCCAGACCTTGGCGACCAGGCCCAGGGCGGCGGCCTCCTCGGCGTCGAGCGCGATGGGCGGCAGGCGATTGCTGTCCCGGCGGGCCAGATAGCCGACCTCGCCGTCCAGGCTCTCCACCGTCTCGATGACCAGGCCCAGCTCGCGCAGATCGTCCTTGTCGCGCTCGAACATCCGGTTGAAGGAATCGTCCGAACCGGTTGCGCCGCTGCCCGGCCTGAAGGCCTCGACGTAAGCCTCGATGGAATCGCGCAGCTCACGCTTGCTGAGCGGCCGCCGCGTCCCGAGCAGACACAGCGCCAGGTTCATCAGCCGCTCGGCCTTGGCAATGGCCATCGACGTCCTTCCTTATGGTGCTTCCGATCGATGACCGTACCGCTCCGGAGTGTCGTGGCAAAAGCCGAGGGCCCATGCCCGACAGGCATGGGCCCCAGCTGATCGGGTCCGGTCGGACCAGATCACACGGCGTACGAGGACCGGCCCGCGAGCCACTCGCGGCCGGCCCCCGCGAAGATCAGACCGCGACCAGGTCGCAGACGAAGATCAGCGCCTCGCCCGGCGCGATACGGCCGCCACCGGCACCGCGATCGCCGTACGCGAGGTGGGCGGGGATGGTCAGCTGACGGCGCCCGCCGACCTTCATGCCCTGCACACCCTGGTCCCAGCCGGAGATGACCTGGCCGACGCCGAGCTGGAACTCCAGCGGCGTACCGCGGTTCCAGGAGGCGTCGAACTCCTCGCCGCTGGAGTAGGCCACGCCCACGTAGTGGACCTTGACGAAGTCGCCGGCCTTCGCGACCGGCCCGTCGCCCTCCCAGATGTCCTTGATCTCGAGGTCGGCCGGGGGCTCGCCGCCCGGGAAGTCGATCTCGGGCTTCTCGATGCTCACTGCACTGGCTCCTGTGTCGTACGTACGTCATGCCTGACGAATGATTGGGCAACCTGCCCAGTCTTACATCACGGCCAGGATGTCGGCGGCGAAGACAAGAGTGGAGTTCTTCGGGATGCCCTGCGTCTCCTGCGCACCGAAAGCCTGGTCGGGGGGCAGAACGAGCAGCACCCGGCTGCCGACCTTCTTGCCCACGAGACCGTTCTTGAGACCCTTGATCGTCAGCTGGTCCAGCGGGAAGGTCTGGGTCTTGCCCGTCTTGTAGGTGCTGTCGAACTGCTTGCCGCCCTCCCAGAGCAGAGCGGAATAGTTCAGGACCACACTGTCGGTCCCCTTGACCTCGGCACCGTCGCCCTCCAGCACGTAGTTGGAGACCAGCTTCTTCGGCGGGTCGACGTCCTTCGGCATGGTCACCTTCGGCTCCTTGCCGTCGGTGTTGGTGCCGACCTTGGGCAGGCTGATGTTCTCCTGGGCAACCTCCGTGCCCTTCGCCGAGGCCGGGATCTTCGTGCCCTTCACGATGTCCACGACAAAGACCAGCGTGGCGTTCGCCTTGATGTCGCCCTGACCCTGCGCCCCGTACCCCTGGTCCGGCGGGATGACCAGCTCGACACGGCTGCCGACCTTCTGGCCCTCCAGACCCTTCTCCCAGCCCGGGATGACGCTGCCACCGCCCAGCGTGAGCGAGAACGGCTGACCCCGGTCGAAACTGTTGTCGAAGGGCTTCGCCTCGTCGTACTCCTGCCCGAGGTAGTTCACCTCGGTGGCGTCGCCCTTCTCCAGCTTCGCGCCGTCGCCCTCACTGATGACCTCGACCTTCAGCCCCTTCGGCGGAGTCCCCTCCCCCTTGGCGATGGTCGGCTTCTTCCCGAACTCGGTACCCTTGGTGATCGCGGGCACTCCGTTCTTCGCGGCGGTGGAGTCGGAGCCCTTGTCGTCATCACTTCCGCAGGCCGCTGTGGAGAGCAGCAGCAGGGGGACGAGAAGGCCGGCAATTCGGCGCACGTGTTCCTCAGATCTCAGACGGCACTGTGGTTGCCCGCCACCCTAAGGTGTGCCACGGGCTCCGTACGAGAACGTACGGAGCCCGTGGCCGGTTCCCCTCAATGCGCGCTTACATGCCCGCGATGAGCTTCTCCACCCGGTCGTCGACGGAACGGAACGGGTCCTTGCACAACACCGTGCGCTGTGCCTGGTCATTGAGCTTGAGATGGACCCAGTCGACGGTGAAGTCCCGGCGCTGCTCCTGCGCCCGCCGGATGAAGTCGCCGCGCAGCCGCGCCCGAGTGGTCTGCGGCGGCACGGACTTGCCCTCGAAGATCTTCAGGTCATTGCAGATCCGGGTGGCCTGTCCCCTCTTCTCCAGCAGGTAGTACAGCCCTCGACGACGGTGGATGTCGTGATACGCGAGGTCTATCTGCGCGACCCGAGGATGCGACATCGTCATGTTGTGCTTGGCGCGGTACCGCTCGATGAGCTTGTACTTCATCACCCAGTCGATCTCGGTGCCGATCCGGTCGAGGTCCTCGGCCTCGATCGCGTCCAGCGTGCGACCCCACAGCTCGAGGACCTGCTCGACGGTGCCGGTGCGGATGCCGCGCCGATCGACGAAGTCCACCGCCTTCTCGTAGTACTCGCGCTGCACCTCCAGGGCGGAAGCCTCACGGCCGCTGGCCAGGCGCACCTTGCGGCGGCCCGTGATGTCATGGCTGACCTCGCGGATCGCCCGGATCGGGTTCTCCAGGGTCAGATCGCGCATCACCGTGCCCGCCTCGATCATGCGCAGTACGAGATCGGTGGCGCCGACCTTGAGGAGCATGGTCGTCTCGGACATGTTCGAGTCGCCCACGATGACGTGCAGGCGACGGTAGCGCTCGGCGTCCGCGTGGGGTTCGTCACGCGTGTTGATGATCGGCCGGGAACGGGTCGTCGCCGAGGAGACGCCCTCCCAGATGTGCTCGGCCCGCTGACTGACGCAGTACACCGCGCCACGCGGCGTCTGCAGCACCTTGCCGGCACCGCACAGAAGCTGCCTGGTGACGAGGAACGGGATGAGGATGTCCGCGAGCCGGGAGAACTCCCCGTGGCGGGCCACCAGATAGTTCTCGTGGCAGCCGTAGGAGTTGCCCGCCGAGTCGGTGTTGTTCTTGAAGAGGTAGACGTCGCCCGCGATTCCTTCCTCGTGCAGGCGTCGTTCGGCGTCTACCAGGAGTCCTTCCAGAATGCGCTCGCCGGCCTTGTCGTGGGTGACGAGTTCTGTCACGTTGTCACATTCCGGTGTGGCGTATTCCGGATGTGACCCCACGTCGAGATAGAGGCGGGCGCCGTTTCGCAGAAAGACATTGCTGCTGCGGCCCCATGACACGACACGGCGGAAGAGGTACCGCGCCACCTCGTCGGGAGACAGTCGACGCTGTCCCCTGAACGTACACGTGACGCCGTACTCGTTCTCCAGCCCGAAAATGCGGCGGTCCATGACTGAACATTACGCCTGATGCCCTGTGCTGAAACGAGGTTCGGGTGCACCGTTTCGATCATTTTCCGATGCGGCTTCAACCACCGCACCGCTGCCCGTAGCTGCGAGGACCCGCCCCGTGGCCAGCAGAACAAGCAGCGCCACGGCCCCCGCGACACCCGGCAGAGCGAAGCCCGACACCGCGCCTCCCCACTCGACGACCGGTCCCGCGAGACCCGTCCCGACCGACATTCCCACCGTGAACGTCGTCACAAGCCAGGAGAACGCCTCGGTGACGGTCCCCCTCGGCGCATGCCGGTCGACCAGGACGAACGAGCAGGCGATACAGGGCGCCAGAAACACCCCGGAGAGCGCGATCAGCATCGCCATGGCGACCACACCCGGCGTCAGCGTCAGCGGTACGTAGAACACCGCCAGAAGCGTGACCAGCACCCGCAGTCGCCGCTCCGGCGCACCGCTCCACTGCCGCGCCCCGTACACGGTGCCCCCGACGAGCGCGCCGAGCCCGATGGCCGCCATCAGCCAGCCGTACGTCACATCCCCGCCGTTGTCGTCCGCGTACGACATCGCCGCGACATTGATCGAGCCCAGCGCGATACCCACGAAAAGGAACGCGCCGAGCAGGACGAGCAGACCGGCCGAGCGCAACGCACCGAGCCAGTGCGCCTCACGCGGCGCCGAACGCCACGCGCGCGAAGGTCGCGACACCACCACGGAGAGCGCGCCCAGCACCCCTATGACGTTCAACACAAGAAGCGCGGCCTGCGCCGACCACAGCGACACGCACAGCGTGACGAGCAACGGCCCCACGGTGAACATGACTTCCTGCGCCACGGCATCCATCGCATACGCCGTGTGCACCTGGTCCTCCTTACGGAGGACCGTGGGCCACAACGCCCGCAGACCGCCCTCCAGAGGCGGCGTGAAGAACCCGGCGACCACCATCAGGACGTACGCGAGCGCAAGCGCCCCGATGCCCGTGAAAGCGAACACCGCCATACCGAGGGCGGAGACGAGCGCGGCGGGCAGCTGCACACGCGGCTGCCCGAGGAGGTCCACCAGACGCCCGAGAACCGGCTGCCCCACGGCATTCGACACCCCGTACACCGCGGCCAGCGCGCCGGCGAGGCTGTAGCTGCCGCCCTCGGTGCGGACGAACAGCAGGACGGCGATCGCGGCCACGGCGTTCGGCAGCCGTCCCACAAGAGTGCCGGCCAGCAGCCGAGCGGCGTGCCTCGTTCTGAGGATCTCCAGGTAACGCGCGGCCATGTCACGCCCTTCTCGTAGCCCGTGGCAGCTGACGTTGTACGTATAACTTCCTTGGTCATACGTACCATGTGGCCAGTCCGCGAGTCCAGCAGAAAGAGCAGGTCGACGGTGGCACGAGGAAGCACCCGCCCCACGAGCCGCGACGTCGCCCAGGCCGCCGGAGTCTCCCAGGCCGCCGTCTCCCTCGTACTGGGCGACAAATGGCGCGGACGAGTCTCCGAGGCAACAGCCGAACGAGTACGCCAGGCCGCACGGGAACTCGGCTACCGGCCGAACCTCGCCGCCCGCAACCTACGGCTCGGCCAGGCACGAACAGCCCTCCTGGTAGTGCCCGCACTCACCAACGAGTTCTTTGCCGCCGTCTACGAAGGAGCCGCCCGCATCGCCGCCAAACACGGCTTCGGCGTCGTCCTGTACCCCTCACCCGAAGGCATCGGCCCCGCCCGGGACCCCTTCGCCTCCGCCCGAGCCGCCCTGGACGGCGTCATCGCCTCCTCCATGGCCTCCGAAGCCCTCACAGAAATCCGCGGCGACGACCTCCCCCTCGTCATGCTGGACAGCGACCCGGCCGGCAGCCTGGGCGCCACCACCGTCAACCTCGACATCACCGACGGCATGCGCCAGATCACCGAACACCTGCTGACACTTGGCCACCGCCGGTTCCTCCACCTCGCCGCAGACATCGACTCCTGGACCTTCGACGTACGCGCCCGGGAACTCGCCGCCCGCGTGGCAGAACGAACCGGCACCGACGTACGCACGGCAAAGGCGCCCATCACCATCGAAGGGGCACGTACCGCGGCCGAAGACGCCCTACGCGCCCCGGGCCCCCGGCCCACCGCCGTCATCTGCGACGACGACAAACTCGCCGTCGGCGCCTACAAGGCCGCCCGCCACCTCGGCCTGCGCATCCCCCACGACATCTCCGTGACCGGCTTCGACGACCTCGCCCTCGCCACAGCCATCGAACCCGAACTCACCACCGTCCGCCTCGACGCCGAACTCTTCGGCGAACGCGGCATGACAGCCCTCCTCGCAGTCCTGGAAGGCGAAACACCACCGGAAGGCAACATCCCCGTCGAACTCGTCGTACGAGGCTCCACAGCGCCACCACACCCATCCTGAACGCCACTGCGCCCCGGCCCCGCAGCGAGGCGGGACAGGGGCGCAAGGTGACGACTGGCGGACTTACTTCTCGTCGGACGCGTCCGACCCATCGGCATCATCAGACCCATCGGACTCGGCGACGTCCGCAGCCCCGTCCGAACTGCCACCCTCCAACAGGCGGGACAACTGGCCACCCACAATGCGCTTGAACTTGCGCTGCTGCGGACGCGTACGGTCCAGAACCGCCACCTCAAGACGCTCCGCGGGAATGTCCCGCTCACTGCCATTGGTATCGCGGGACAGGGCCTGAACAGCCAGCTTCAACGCCTCGGCCAGCGTCATACCATCCCGGTGACGCTGATCCAGATAGGTGCTGATCTGCTCGGCATTGCCACCCACCGCGACCGAGCCATGCTCGTCCACGATCGACCCATCGTGCGGCAACCGGTAGATCTGATCACCATCGGGCGTCACCCCGACCTCGGCCACCACAAGCTCCACCTCATACGGCTTCTCCGCCGAACTGGAGAAGATCGTGCCGAGCGTCTGGGCATACACATTGGCCAGACCGCGAGCAGTCACATCGTCACGATCGTAGGTATAACCCCGCAGGTCGGCGTAGCGAACACCACCGATGCGGAGATTCTCGTACTCGTTGTACTTGCCGGCGGCCGCAAAGCCGATCCGGTCATAGATCTCGCTGAACTTGTGCAGCGCACGGGACGGGTTCTCGCCGACGAAGACAATGCCGTCGGCGAACTGCAGCACAACCAGGCTGCGGCCACGGGCGATGCCCTTGCGCGCATACTCCGCCCGGTCGGCCATGGCCTGCTGAGGTGAGACATAGAACGGCGTCGACACCGGCTATCCGTCCCTTTCTGTGGAAGTCACTCGATCACCTGAACAAGAGGGGCCCACAAGGGCCGCAGTCAGAGCAACGCCGCACGCGGACCGTCAGGCCGCTCCATACGCCGCTCCAGGATCGAGCGGGCGATCTCAGAGGACTCCTCATCCGTGAGACGGCGGAACCCGTCCTCGGTGATCACGGTGACGATCGGATAGATCCGACGCGCGACATCGGGACCACCGGTCGCCGAGTCGTCATCGGCCGCGTCATACAGAGCCTGCACGACCAACGTCGTGGCCTGCTCCTCGGTCATGTCCTCGCTGTACAGCTTCTTCATGGCACCGCGCGCGAAGATCGAACCCGAACCCGTCGCCGCGAAGCCGTGCTCCTCGGAACGACCACCCGTGACGTCGTACGAGAAGATGCGCCCCTTCCCGCGATCCACGTCGAACCCCGCGAAGATCGGCACCACGGCGAGACCCTGCATGGCCATGCCGAGGTTCGACCGAATCATCGTCGACAGACGGTTCGCCTTGCCCTCCAAGGAGAGCTGCGCACCCTCGACCTTCTCGAAGTGCTCCAGCTCCAACTGGAAAAGCTTCACCATCTCAACAGCCAGACCCGCCGTACCCGCGATCCCCACCGCCGAGTACTCATCAGCCGGGAACACCTTCTCGATGTCCCGCTGCGCGATGACATTCCCCATGGTGGCCCGCCGGTCACCGGCGAGCACGACGCCGCCGGGGAACGTGGTGGCCACGATCGTGGTGCCGTGCGGCGCCTCGATCACTCCCTTGACAGCGGGCAACTGCCGGTTCCCCGGCAGGATCTCGGGCTGGTGATCGGACAGAAAGTCCATGAAGGACGACGAACCGGGCGTCAGGAAGGCAGCCGGTAGACGCCCGGTGCTACGAGTGTTGGCTTCCACGCGTTTCCTTCCACGTATGTCGCAGCCCGCCTTATGACGTCGGGCCGATCCTTGAACTGCCCCAGCGCGGCGTTGCGGCTGAAGCACAGTACGTCTCGGACCCTACCCGTCTCGTGGCAGTGATCCACATGAATGACCGGAGCCTTTGGACTGATCACGCAGGGCCCGTCCGGGAGGTGATCATCTCGGCGCGCTGGGCGCCGGTCGTGCCGTACTGGCGCTTCAGGTTGACCCTCGTCCCTGGGTCGCCTTACCAGGTGTCGGACGTTCTTCCCACGTGCGTTCTGATGCCTTTGCCGACTCTCCGCCCAGCACTCTCTGCGGTGCGGCTGGGGGCCCGTCACGAGACGCCTTGTTACGCGAAGGCGTCCCGTGACCGGACCCTCTGACAGCGAGAGCACTTCTCCCGCCCGAGAGAATCGGACATTAACCCCTATTCCCCACCTTTTTGGACAAATGACCGAACGAAGTCCTCGGCATTCTCCTCGAGGACATCGTCAATCTCGTCCAGGACGGAGTCCACGTCGTCGCTCAGCTTCTCCTGGCGTTCCTTGAGGTCTTCCGATGCCTGCGCGTCCTGCGCAGTCTCCTCGACCTCCTCGGTGGAACGCGTTGCCTTCTGCTGGCCGCCGCCGGTGTCCTTGGTCGCCATAACCCTCACCCCGCTCGGTTCGACGTTCTTGATCAGACCCTACAAGCAGGGTCCGACATTGGCCCCACAGTTGCTACAACGTCCGGGGACCACCTTCATGATTCCCGGACGCTGCCCTTTCCACCCCGCCGGCCTCGTTCCGCTGGTGGGGCCGGCCGGGTCCGTTCAGCCGCCGGAGAGGACCTTGACCAGGTCTTCTGCGGTACGGCAGCGGTCCAGGAGCTCTTTCACGTGATTACGCGTTCCGCGAAGCGGCTCGAGGGTTGGTACGCGTTGGAGCGAGTCCCGGCCGGGGAGGTCGAAGATCACCGAGTCCCAGGAGGCGGCTGCGACGTCGTCCGCATACTGCTCGAGGCAGCGTCCGCGGAAGTAGGCGCGAGTGTCCTCTGGTGGCTTGGTGCGGGCTCGTTCCACGTCTGTGTCGTCGAGGAGGCGCTTCATCTTGCCGCGGGCCGCCAGACGGTTGTAGAGGCCCTTTTCGGGGCGTACGTCGGCGTACTGGAGGTCGACGAGGTGGAGTCGTGCCGCGTCCCATTCGAGGTTGTCACGGCGTCGGTAGCCCTCCATGAGTTCCCGCTTGGCGACCCAGTCGAGTTCGCCGGCGAGGCTCATGGGGTCGCTTTCGAGGCGGCTGAGGACGTCTTCCCAGCGGGTGAGTACGTCCTTGGTCTGTTCGTCCGCGTCGGCGCCGTATCGCTCTTCGACGTATTTGCGTGCGAGTTCGAAGTACTCCATCTGGAGTTGGACTGCGGTGAGTGTGCGGCCGCTGCGGAGCGTGATCAGGCGCTTCAGTGAGGGGTCGTGTGAGACCTGGTGGAGGGTGCGTACGGGCTGGTCGACGGCGAGGTCGACCGCGATGAAGCCGTCCTCGATCATGGACAGGACCAGGGCGGTCGTGCCCAGCTTGAGGTACGTGGAGATCTCCGACAGGTTCGCGTCGCCGATGATCACGTGCAGGCGGCGGTACTTCTCGGCGTCGGAGTGCGGTTCGTCGCGCGTGTTGATGATCGGGCGCTTGAGAGTCGTCTCGAGGCCGACTTCGACTTCGAAGTAGTCGGCGCGCTGGCTGAGCTGGAAGCCGTGTTCGTGGCCGTCCTGGCCGATGCCGACGCGGCCTGCGCCGGTGATGACCTGGCGTGAGACGAAGAACGGCGTGAGGTGGCGCACGATGTCTGAGAAGGGGGTTTCCCGCTTCATCAGGTAGTTCTCGTGTGTGCCGTAGGAGGCGCCTTTGTTGTCGGTGTTGTTTTTGTAGAGGTGGATCGGCTGGGCACCTGGGAGCTGGGCCGCTCGTTCGGCGGCCTCTGCCATGATGCGCTCGCCGGCCTTGTCCCACAGGACTGCGTCCCGTGGGTTGGTGACCTCTGGTGAGCTGTATTCGGGGTGTGCGTGGTCGACGTAGAGCCGTGCCCCGTTGGTGAGGATGACATTGGCGAGGCCGATGTCCTCGTCGGTGAGCTGGCTGGCGTCGGCGGCCTCGCGGGCGAGGTCGAAGCCTCGGGCGTCCCGCAGCGGGTTCTCCTCCTCGAAGTCCCAGCGGGCGCGGCGCGCCCGGTGCATCGCCGCCGCGTAGGCGTTGACGATCTGGGACGAGGTGAGCATGGCATTGGCGTTGGGATGGCCGGGGACGGAGATCCCGTACTCCGTCTCGATGCCCATTACTCGCCGTACAGTCATGCGGCCCTCCTTGCCCGGCGGCGCCCTCGGTCGGGGGCGCCGCTCAAGTACCGCTGGCGCTCCGGTGCGTGTGCGGTGCCCGTCCCCGCACTGCGCGACTCGGCGGTATGGAAGAGCCTAGAACGCCTTTGCGCTGGTGGGGAGATCATTTGCGTCATTGCTCCGCTCCGGTGATGCCCTGAAAAACAGTCGACTGCGGGTACCCGGTGAGGGCACCCGCAGCCGCCCTGTCTTTTACAGGTACTGACCGGTGTTCGCCACCGTGTCGATGGAGCGTCCGGTGTCTGCGCCCTGCTTTCCGGTGATGAGGGTGCGGATGTAGACGATCCGTTCGCCCTTCTTTCCGGAGATGCGGGCCCAGTCGTCCGGGTTGGTGGTGTTCGGCAGGTCTTCGTTCTCCTTGAACTCGTCGACGCAGGCTTGGAGCAGGTGGGCGACCCTGAGGCCCTTCTGGTTGTGTTCCAGGAAGTCCTTGATGGCCATCTTCTTGGCGCGGCCGACGATGTTCTCGATCATGGCGCCGGAGTTGAAGTCCTTGAAGTAGAGGACTTCCTTGTCGCCGTTGGCGTAGGTGACCTCGAGGAAGCGGTTCTCCTCGGATTCGGCGTACATCTGCTCGACCGCGGTCTGGATCATGCCCTGGACCGTGGCGCCCTTGTCGCCGCCGTGCTCGCCGATGTCCTCGGGGTGGAGGGGGAGGCGCTCGGTGAGGTACTTCTGGAAGATGTCCTTGGCCGCTTCGGCGTCCGGACGCTCGATTTTGATCTTCACGTCGAGGCGGCCGGGGCGCAGGATGGCCGGGTCGATCATGTCCTCGCGGTTGGAGGCGCCGATCACGACCACGTTCTGCAGGCCTTCCACGCCGTCGATCTCGGCGAGCAGCTGCGGGACGATGGTGTTCTCCACGTCCGAGCTGACGCCTGATCCACGGGTGCGGAAGAGGGATTCCATCTCGTCGAAGAAGACGATGACGGGTGTGCCCTCGCTGGCTTTCTCACGGGCGCGCTGGAAGACGAGGCGGATCTGCCGCTCGGTCTCGCCGACGTATTTGTTGAGAAGCTCGGGGCCTTTGATGTTGAGGAAGAAGCTCTTGCCCGTGGCCTGTCCGGTCACCTCGGCGACCTTTTTGGCCAGTGAGTTGGCGACGGCCTTGGCGATGAGTGTTTTGCCGCATCCGGGAGGCCCGTACAGCAGGACGCCCTTGGGCGGCCGCAGTTCATGCTCCTTGAAGAGGTCGGGGTAGAGGTACGGGAGCTCGACTGCGTCGCGGATCATTTCGATCTGGTTGCCCAGACCGCCGATCTGTTCGTAGCCGATGTCGGGGACCTCTTCGAGGACGAGTTCTTCGACCTCGCTCTTGGGTACGACCTCGTAGACGTAGCCGGATCGAGGTTCGAGCAGGAGGGCGTCGCCGGGGCGGATGGTGACGTCCATCAGCGGCTCGGCGAGTCGTACCACTCGTTCCTCGTCGGTGTGCCCGAGTACCAGGGCGCGCTCGCCGTCCTCGAGGATTTCCTTGAGGGTGACGATGTCTCCGACTCGCTCGTACTCCATGGCCTCGACCACGTTGAGCGCTTCGTTGAGCATCACTTCCTGGCCGCGCCTGAGCTCTTCGAGTTCGACGCTGGGGCTGACGTTCACCCGGAGCTTGCGGCCCCCGGTGAAGATGTCGGCCGTGCCGTCCTCGTTCGCCACGAGGAAGACGCCGAAGCCGGCCGGCGGCTGTGCGAGCCGGTCGACTTCCTCCTTGAGGGCCACGATCTGGTCGCGGGCCTCTCGGAGGGTGTTGGCGAGCCGCTCGTTCTGCGCGGACACGCCGGCCAGGTTGGTCTGCAGCTCGACGATCCGCTCTTCGAGAATTCTCGTGTGTCGCGGAGAGTCGGCGAGCTTACGTCGCAGGACGGCGATCTCCTGCTCAAGATAGGCAATCTGCCCGGCGGGGTCCTCGGACCCTCGTCCCGGGCGGATGCCGCGGTTCATGTCGTCGTCGTGGGCTGCCACGGTCCTCACCTCCTCCAAGGGGAGCTGGACGCTTCCAGACCCTACCTGGGTGGGTGTCGATTGAAACCCCTAGATCACAAAGACGGTAGGGGTGTGTCCGATCTTCACCCTTGCGCTCTCCCTCATGCCAGGGAAATACCCACTGAACATGGCTGGGAAGCGGACGGAGGTAGGGTCGAAGTGTTCAACACCCGTCAGAGCTGGGCCGACTTGCGTTTTATTCCGGTTCGCTCGGCACAGGATCGGCAGGAGTCATGAGCGTTCAGCAAGAGGCCGGCGTCGGCGGCGAGGACCTGGAGGTGTGGATCGATCAGGACCTCTGCACCGGCGACGGCATCTGTGCCCAGTATGCACCCGAGGTTTTCGAGTTGGACATCGACGGACTGGCCTATGTGAAGGGGTCCGGCGATGAGTTGTTGCAGGCTCCGGGAGCCTCAACGCCCGTGCCCCTGACGCTTTTGCGTGATGTTGCCGACTCCGCGAAGGAGTGCCCGGGCGAGTGCATCCATGTGCGTCGGGTTTCGGACAAAGCCGAGGTGTACGGCCCGGACGCGGAGTAGTTCGACGGTCACGTCAAGTCACTTTTCGTTCCGGGCCGTTCCTGTATGTCTCTTTGGTCACACGCTCTGGGCGCCAGCAGGGACAGAGCGGACGAATGTGCCGTTTTTCCACTGCCACTTGGCGCGTTCGTCCACGTCCGGGCAGCAACGCGGGACGTCGGGCGAGGAGTAGCCGAGCAGGGTGGCGGTGACGGAGGCGTCACGTACGGCGAAGTCTGTGACGGTGAGGCGGTCTTTCGGGTCGACCAGGGTGGCCACGATGCGGGGTTCGGTGGTGTCGGCGGCCTGGGTGAGTACGTACACGCCGCTGGGCGGGGCGCCCGCGATCGCGTCGCAGCGGACCACGGCGACCGTCTCGGGGCGACCGTCGCCGTCGAGGTCTCCGGAGGCCTTCTTCTGCACGACGACCTTGGTGGGGCCGCACTCCACGGGGAAGTCGACGCCGCTGGGATCGGGTGGCGCGGTGGCGGCGGGGGCGGTCTGTGCGCCGCGGCCGGGCTGGGCGGCGGTGGCCTGGTCGGGCTGGAGGAAGGCGGAGGCCGCGACGACTCCGGCCAGGGCGGTGGCTGTGGCGACCCAGTGGATCGGGCGGGCGTGGGTGTGTGCCAGTTCCGGGACGGCGGATTGCTGCACGAGAGATGTGTCTCCTGTGAGGGCTGTGCCGGTGGGGGTGGCCAGCATGGTGCCATACGTCACAGTGAGGGGGAACGGCGGGGTGCGCTTTCCTGTCGCGGTGTCAACAGAAAAGTGCCGTGGCCGAGTTCCCGAGGGGTTTCGGGAACTCGGCCACGGCACTTGCGCGTTGTGTGCGGCACGGGGCCGCCTCAGCGGCCGGTGCCTCCGTCGGCGTTCGGGCCGGTGTAGTCCTCGCCGTACGCGCCCTTGGCGGGGCGGCGGCGGCGCATGGGCGGCTCGACGCCGTCGGCGAGGCGGCGGGCGGTGAGCAGGAAGCCGGTGTGCCCGATCATGCGGTGGTCGGGGCGGACAGCGAGGCCCTCGATGTGCCAGTTGCGGATCATCGACTCCCAGGCGGTCGGCTCGTTGAAGCAGCCGATCTCGCGGATGGACTCGACGGTCCGGGCGAGCTGGGTGGTGGTCGCGACGTAGCAGCACAGGATGCCGCCGGGGACGAGCGCCTTGGAGACGGCCTCCAGGCATTCCCAGGGGGCGAGCATGTCGAGGATGACGCGGTCGACGTCCGTGTCGCTCAGGTTGTCCTGGAGGTCGCCGACGGTGAGCTGCCAGGCGGGGTGCGGGCCGCCGAAGTAGCGCTCCACGTTCGCTTGGGCGATCTCGGCGAAGTCGGCGCGGCGCTCGTAGCTGTGCAGCATGCCGTGGTCGCCGATGGCGCGCAGCAGGAAGCTGCTGAGCGAGCCGGAGCCGACGCCGGCCTCCACGACGCGGGCGCCGGGGAAGATGTCGGCGAAGGACAGGATCTGCCCCGCGTCCTTGGGGTAGACCACGGCGGCGCCGCGGGGCATGGACAGGACGTAGTCGGGGAGCAGGGGACGCAGCGCGAGGTAGGCGACGTTCCCCGTGGTGCGGACAACGCTGCCCTCGGGGGCGCCGATCAGCTCGTCGTGCGGGAAGGACCCTTTGTGGGTGTGGAAGTTCTTCCCGGCTTCGAGCGTGAACGTGTAGTGGCGTCCCTTGGGGTCAGTGAGCTGGACCTGGTCCCCGACCTTGAAGGGCCCGCGTCGGCGGGCGGCACCGGTCGGTTCGGACATGTGACCAGCCTACCGGCCTGGGCGGAGGCCGTAGACCACGCGCGCGCGTGCCCCGAGGTCAACTGGGCCTGGCCATGGCTTTGACGAAAGCGCGCTCGACGTCGGCCGCGGACAGGACACCGTAGATCTCGCCGGACTCCTCCACCACCAGGTATTCGGTGGCGGGGGTGGCCCGCAGGACGTCGAGGAGTTCCTCGCCTGCGAGTTCGGCGGAGATCCGCATGCCGTCCGTGAGGTCCTGGGCGAGGCCGCTGACCGCGACCCAGGGGCGGCGGTGCTCCGGTACGCCGACGATGGCGGCCTCGCGGACCAGGGAGAGGGGCTCTCCGTGGGCGTCGACCACGACCAGGGCGCGGGCACCGGCGTCGTTGGCGCGGCGCAGCGCTTCGGAGAGCGGGGTGTCGGTCTCCACGGGGACGGCGCGGCGGGTGAGGGAGCGGGCGCGCAGCTCCGGGAGGTGTTCCCTGAGGCGGGCCATGCGGAGGCTGTTTCCGGCGCCGGTCCAGATGATGGCGGCGAGGATCGCGGCGAGCAGGGCGTCCATGACGGTGTCCATGCCGCCGAGGTCCTGGGCTTCGCCGCCGAGTGCGCCGGACTGGGTGAGCAGGGGCAGTCCGATCAGCACGGAGATGGCGAGGGCGCGGCCGACCCAGGCGGCGGCGATGGTGCCGGTCATCGGTTTGCCGGTGATCTTCCAGACGACGGCGCGGAGCATGCGGCCGCCGTCGAGGGGCAGGCCGGGGAGCAGGTTGAACGCGGCGACGATCAGGTTGGAGATCATCAGGCCGGCCAGCAGTACGCCGGGGACGGTGCCCGGTTCGACGGTCAGCAGGGCCAGGTAGAAGAGGCCGGCGAGGACGAGGGAGAGCAGGGGGCCGACGAAGGCGAGGATGAACTCGCGGCCCGGAGTCTCGGACTCCTTCTCGATCTCGGAGACGCCGCCGAAGAACTGCAGCTGGATGCGGCGCACCGGCAGTTTGAAGCGCAGGGCGGCGACCGTGTGGGCCAGTTCGTGGACGAGTACGGAGGCGTAGAAGGCGACCGCGAAGAAGAGGGACACGAGGTAGCGGGCGCCGCCGAGTTCGGGTAGTACGCGCTCGAGCTGGCCGCCGAAGACCCAGGTGATGAGCGCCGCGACGAGGAACCAGCTGGGCGCGACGTACACGGGGACCCCGAACGGGCGGCCCATGAGCAGCCCGCCACCGGGCCCCTTGCCGCGCGGTGGCGGCTGGAGTCCGGAGCCGCCGCCGGCAGGGGGCCGCGCGTCCGGGCCACCGCCGCCGGGGCCGTCCGTGCCCTCGCCTCGGCGGGCCTCGGCCGGCTCCGTCGAACCGTCCGGGCCTCCGGCCGGGGAGTCCGTGGCCGAGGGCCCCGTGGCGTCCCCCGTCGTGCCGGAGCGGTGTGCGGGCGTGGGCTGCTTTTCCCAAGTCACCGTGTCCGTCGGGCCGTTGGGGGCGGTGGAGTCGGTGGGCTCTGGGCGGGTGTCGTCGCTCGCCGGCTCCGCGTCCGGGCGCGGGCGTGCGGTGGTGGCGTCCGGCACCGCGGGGTGCTCGGTCGCTTCGTCCGTCCCGGATCGCGGCTGCCCGCTCCCGCCGCTCTCGTCCACGATGTCCCCTCGTTCGACGCGTCTCCCGCTCACGATCATGCAGAACGAGAGGTTCTGCCGTCGATGGTATGCGGCCGTCGCGGTGCGTTTCGCCCGGCACCCCCACTGTTTCCCGGGCGGTCGCGCCCGTACGCAGGTCACTGTGTGTCGCGTTGTCAGTGGCGGGCCGTAAGGTCTGTCGGCATGGAAACCAGTACCGGCGACGGCGTCGCGCAACCGGACAGCGGCACGGGCTCCGGCACCGGGTCCAGGGCCGTCGTGGCCGTGCCCCCGGCCTCGTTGTCGCCCTCGCGTGCCGGGGACTTCATGCAGTGTCCGCTGCTGTACCGCTTCCGGGTGATCGACAAGCTGCCCGAGAAGCCGAGCGAGGCGGCCACGCGCGGCACACTGGTGCACTCGGTCCTGGAGCGGCTCTTCGACGCCCCGGCCACCGAGCGCACGGTACCGCGCGCGAAGTCGCTGATCCCCGGTCAGTGGGACCGGCTGCGCGCGGCGAAGCCGGAGCTGGCCGAGTTGTTCGCCGACGCCGACGAGCAGGCGGCAGGCGAGCGGCTGGCGCGCTGGCTCGCCGAGGCCGAGCAGCTCGTGGAGCGCTGGTTCACGCTGGAGGACCCGACCCGCCTCGAGCCCGCCGAGCGCGAGCTGTTCGTGGAGGCCCAGCTCGAGTCGGGCCTGAAGTTGCGCGGCATCATCGACCGGGTCGATGTCGCGCCGACGGGCGAGGTGCGGATCGTCGACTACAAGACGGGCAAGGCGCCAAGACCGGAGTACGCCGAGGGCGCGCTGTTCCAGATGAAGTTCTACGCCCTGGTGGTCTGGCGCCTGAAGAAGGTCGTCCCGCGCCGCCTCCAGCTCGTCTATCTCGGCAGCGGTGATGTGCTGACGTACGACCCGGTGGTCGCCGACCTGGAGCGGGTCGAGCGCAAGCTGCACGCGCTGTGGGACGCGATCCGGCTGGCCACCGAGACGGGCGACTGGCGACCGCGGCCCACCAAACTGTGCGGCTGGTGCGACCACCAGGCGGTATGCCCGGAATTCGGCGGCACTCCCCCGCCGTATCCGCTGCCGGTGAAGGGTGCCGAGTCGGGTTCGGCCGGGGGTCCGGGGGCCCGCGGCGGCAGCCGCTGATGTCACAGCCCCGGGACATGCAGTCGCTGCCGGTCAGGGCGGCCGATCCGGGCGGAGCCCAACAGGGCAGAATGGGGCCGGACTAGCGAAGGAGACTTACGTGGCCATCCGTGTCCTACTGGTCGACGACCAGCCGCTGCTGCGAACCGGCTTCCGGATGATCCTGGAGGCGGAGCAGGACATCGCGGTCGTCGGCGAGGCCGGAGACGGTCTCCAGGCACTCGACCAGGTACGTGCCCTGCAGCCCGATGTGGTTCTGATGGACATCCGTATGCCGCGGATGGACGGTGTCGAGGCGACCCGGCAGATCACCGGCCCCGGCCGGGACGGCCCCGCAAAGGTCCTGGTGCTGACCACTTTCGACCTCGACGAGTACGTGGTGGAGGCGCTGCGCGCGGGCGCCAGCGGTTTCCTGCTCAAGGACGCCCCGGCCAACGAGCTGGTGCAGGCGATCCGTGTGGTAGCCGCGGGCGAGGCGATGCTCGCGCCGAGCATCACGCGCCGGCTGCTCGACAAGTACGCGGGCCATCTGCCCTCGGGCGACGAGCCGGTGCCGGACACACTGCACACGCTGACCGAGCGCGAGGTGGAGGTGCTGAAGCTGGTGGCCCGCGGCTTGTCGAACGCGGAGATCGCCGCGGACCTCTTCGTCAGCGAGACCACGGTCAAGACGCATGTGGGCCACGTCCTGACCAAGCTGGGCCTGCGTGACCGCGTACAGGCGGCGGTGTACGCGTACGAGAGCGGACTGGTGCGCCCCGGCGCGCAGTGACCGACGGCGCACCATTGTACGGCTATACGGCGATGGCCGCCCCCTTCCGAAGACAGGGGCGGCCATCGCCGTATACGCACAACCGTCAGTCCTTGCTGATCTCCCAGAACCGGAACACGGTCGACGCGTCGAGGCAGTACTCCAGGCCGTACACGTTGTCGCGGACGACCGCGTACTGCTTGGCCTGCCAGATCGGGAGGACCGGGACCTCCTCGGCGACGATGTCCTGGAGCTGCCCGTACTGCTGCTCGGTCGAGGCGCGGTCGCTCAGGGCGGCGGTCTCGGGGATGAGCTGCCCGGTGACCGTGGAGTTCGTGTAGCCGTTGCCGAGCACGTTGCCCTCGCCGAAGAACGGGGCCGTGAAGTTGTCCGGGTCGGGGTAGTCCGGCACCCAGCCCTTCACGTACACGCCGTACTTGCCGGCCTCGATGTCCTTCTCGTACTGGTCGTAGGCGACCGACTTCACGCTCGCGTCGAACAGGCCGCTGGCGTTGAGCTGCTTGGCGATCGCCTTGAACTCCTGGTCCGTGGACGGGCCGTAGCGGGTCGGCGTGGACCAGAGGGTCAGCTTCACCTTGTCGGTGATGCCGTCGGCGCGCAGCACGTCCTCGGCCTTGGTGCGCGAGGGGCGGGCGCCGTAGGTGTCGAAGAAGGCCGTGTTGTGGCCGGTGATGCCTGCCGGGATGATCGAGTACAGCGGTGTCGCCGTGGAGTCGTAGACCTTCTCGACGAGGGCCTCGCGGTCCAGGAGGTGGGCGATCGCCTTGCGGACGCTCAGCTTGCCCGCGACCGGGTCCTGGGTGTTGAAGACCAGGTGCTGCACCTCGGCGCTGGAGCCCTCGACGACTTCGATGCCCCGGCTGGTGGACGTGTCGTTCTCGACGTCCGCGACGTCCTGGGCGGCGAGACCGCGGTAGGCGACGTCGACCTTGGTGTCGGTGAGGGCCTTGCGCAGGCGTGAGCGGTCGCCGTGGAAGAACTTGAGGGTCACGCCGGAGTTCTGCACATCGGCGTTGCCCTCGTAGTTCTCGTTGACCGAGAACACGGCCTCGTCCTCGCTGAAGGAGTCGAGTTGGTACGGGCCCGAGCCGATGGCCTTGCCGTCCTCGCGCAGCCCGTCCGCGTCGTACTCCCGGTGGTTCACGATCGAGCCGGCGCCGGAGGCGATCTTGCTGGGGAAGGTGGCGTCGGGGACCTTCAGCTGGAAGACGACCGTCTTCTCGTCCGGGGTCTCGACCTTGTCGAGCATGGGGAACATGATCGCGGGGCCGTCGGCGTCGTCGATCTTCATCATGCGGTCGAAGGAGAACTTGACGTCCTCGGAGGTGAGTTCGTCACCGTTGCTGAACTTCAGACCGTCGCGCAGGGTGCACTCGTAGACCCTGGTGTCCCCGTCCGTGAAGGAGCACGACTTCGCGGCTTCCGGCTCCGGTTCCGTGCCGCCCTTGGGGAAGCTCAGCAGGGACTGGAAGACGTTGTTGAACAACAGCCAGGAACCCGGGTCGTAGCCCGAGGCGGGATCGGTGGCCAGGACGTCGTCGGTCATCCCGATGACGACGGACGAGCCGGTGCCGCCGGATTCGCCCCCCTGGGAGCCGCAGCCGGTCAGCAGAGTGCCGGCCAGCGCCGTCGCGGTGGACAGAACCGACCATTTGGTGCGCATGTTCACGTACGTGTGCCTTGTCGTTGGTCTGAGAAATCCGGCGGTGAATTCCGGTCAGCCGCTTTCGCCGTGCGGGGTCGGCTGCTGACGGTGTGCTGGGTCAGCTGCCGACGCCGCGGCCCAGTTCCCAAAGCTGGAGCGTGGCGGTGGAGTTGAGGGTCCGTTCGGCGCCGGTGATGTCGTCCCGTGCGGCGATGTACTGCTTGCCCTGCCACAGCGGCAGCATGGGGACGTCATCGGCGACGATGTTCTGGATCTCCTCGATGCTCCGCGACGCGGTGAGCCGGTCGGCCTGCCGACGGGACTCCGGGATCAGGGTGCCCCGGATCTCGTTGTTCGCGTAGGGCGAGCCGATGGTGTTGTTCTTGTCGAGGAACGGCGCGAGGTAGTTGTCGGCGTCGGGGAAGTCCGGGAACCAACCCATGCCGTAGACCTCGTACTTGCCCTTCTGCTCGTTCGGGCGGAACGTCGCCCACTTCTCGCCCTTGACGTCGACCTCGAACAGGCCACTGTCGTTCAGCTGCTTCTTCAGCAGCTCGAACTCCTCTTTGGTGGCGGGCCCGTAGTGGTCGTCCGTGTAGTGCAGGGTCAGCTTCACCGGTGTGGTGACGTTCGCCTCGGACAGCAGGGCCTTGGCCTTGGCGGTGTCGGGCTCGCCGTACTTGTTGAAGAACGAGTTGGCGTGGCCCGTGACGGTGGTCGGCACCATGGAGTACAGGGGGTCGGCGCCGGTGCCGTACACATCGGAGACGAGTTGGCCGCGGTTGATGACCTGCGCCATCGCCTGACGGACGGCCTTGGACTTCACCGACGGGTCGTTGGTGTTGAAGCCCAGGTAGCGGATTTCCAGGCCGGGCTGCTCGATCAGGTCGATGTCCGTGGACTTGGCGTTCTGGAGCTTCCTGATCTGCGCGGGCGACATGGTGCGGGTCATCACGTTGATGGTGCCCTTGTTCAGCGCGGTACCCATGGCGTCGGCGCTGTCGAAGGAGCGCAGTTCGACCTTGTCGTTCTTCACCTTCAACTGCCCCTGATAGTTGGGGTTCTTGGTGAAGACGGCACTCACGAGTTCGTCGTTCTTGACCTCGGCCTCGAGGGTGTACGGGCCGGAGCCGTCCACCGAGAAGCCGTCGCGCAGCTTGTTCTTGTCGTAGTCGTCGGGGTTGACGATGCCCGCGACCGGCGTCGACAGCTTGAACGGGAACGTGGCGTCGGCGGTCTTGAGGTGGAAGATCACCTCGCGGTCGCCCTGGGTCTCGACGGTGTCGATGCCCGAGAGCAGTGCGAAGACACCGCTGTCGGCTTGGATCCGCAGCGCGCGTTCGATCGAGAACTTCACATCGTCCGCGGTCACGGGGTCGCCGTTCGCGAACTTGAGGCCCGAGCGCAGGGTGCACGCGTACCGCTCGTTGCCGGTGTCGGTGAAGCCGCAGCGCTGGGCGGCCTCGGGCTGGGGGTCGCCGCCGCCGTCGGGCAGGGTCATCAGCGTCTGGACGGTCTGCCTCAGGACGTTCCAGGTGCCGACGTCGTACGCGTACGCCGGGTCCAGCGGGGCGGGTGCCTCCTTCGAGGCGGCGAACCGGTCGGTGGTGCCCACGACGATGGCGTCATCGCTGCTGCCGCCGCCGGTGGACCCGCCGCAGCCGGCGAGGACCGGGGCGAGCAGGCCGATCACGGCCGGCAGCACCAAGGTCTTACGGTTCATGCTCGAAGTTCTCCAGAGCTTTCGATCCGTGAACCCGGCATGCCGGGGTGTCGCAAGCGGGTCACGGGTGTTACGACGAGGTTCTCGCCAATGAGATTAGTCCGCACCAGCAGGAGGGCTCGCCAATACCGGAGTTGACTTCCCATCACGCTGCGAAACCGGGCGTGGACGCACTGAAAACCCGACAGCGGAAGGTTTCGTGCACGGTTCCATCAAACGGGACACAAGGACACGTTCCGTACCGCCAGTAAGGGACTTACGGCATATCGCGGCCCCCATGTCGACCCTGCCCATGGGTGGTGAACATCACAGGCTCAACTGGGTTGGACGGCCCCGTAATTCAACCTTCCGATGAAGATTGAATTACTCGGGTGGCCTGCACACGTACTGCTTTCCAGTTTCCTCTCGTATTCAACTTTTCACGCGCGGTGAGCGCCCGTCACATTCCCGTCCACAAGCAGTCCTGGCAGTCCCTCAGACCGTCAGCAGCCCGCGCAGGAAAGACAGGTCGACCTCTTCCAGCGAGGGCACGACGGTGCGCCGGACGGCCGGGGTGATCGGCGCGACGGAGGGCACGGCCACCACATGGCAGCCCGCGGCCTCGGCGGACGCGATACCCGTCGCGGTGTCCTCGATGACCACGCATCTGGCCGGGTCCGCGCCGAGGCCCCTGGCCGCGAGCAGATACGGGTCGGGGTGCGGCTTGGTGCGCTCGATCTCGTCCCCCGCGACGGTCAGCCCGAAGTTCGCCGGGCCGAGCGAGGTCAGTACGCGGTCGATGATGCGGCGGTGCGAGGCGGAGACCAGCGCCGTGGGGATCTCGTGCGCGGACAGCTCGGCGAGCAGCCTCGCGGCGCCCGGCATCAGCGGCAGGGCGCGGCCGATCCGGTCCTCGAATCCGTCGTTCAGCAGCACCGTGAGCTCGGCGAGGGTGATGTCGGCTCCGGTGGCCTCGATGAGGAAACCCGCGCTGCGGGTCATGGGACCGCCGACCACGACGTGCCGCCAGGAGTCGTCGAGCCGGTGGCCGAGGCGCGCGAACACCTCGACCTCGGTGTCCCACCAGAAGCCCTCGGTGTCCACCAAGGTTCCGTCCATGTCGAGGAGCACGGCCTGCAGGGCGGAGCCTTCGGCCGTACGAGTACCGAGTGCGGGGACCGTACTGGTCATCCGGGCACACCTCCGAGAGGGACGAGAAGGCCGGCTCCTGGTGAGGAACCGGCCTGCGCTGGACCGACCAGTGTACGACTCTCGCCGCGGATGTGCCGCGTTTGACCGACGTGTGCGAGGGCACACTCCAGACCCGCCATGGGGCCATCTCAGCGTGCCCTCGCACCCGGTGTGTGTGCCCTCGCGAGGCCTCAGTCCCGGCTCAACGGGCGTTGAAGTACTTCGCCTCGGGGTGGTGGATGACGATCGCGTCCGTGGACTGCTCGGGGTGGAGCTGGAACTCCTCGGACAGCTGGACGCCGATCCGCTCCGGCTCCAGCAGTTCGGCGATCTTGGCGCGGTCCTCCAGGTCCGGGCAGGCGCCGTAGCCCAGTGAGAAGCGGGCGCCTCGGTACTTCAGCGCGAACATGTCCTCGACGTCGGCCGGGTCCTCACCGGCGAAGCCGAGTTCGGACCGCACGCGCGCGTGCCAGTACTCCGCCAGGGCCTCCGCCAACTGCACGGACAGACCGTGCAGTTCGAGGTAGTCGCGGTAGGCGTCGGAGGCGAACAGCTTCGCCGTCTCCTCGCCGATCCGGGAGCCGACGGTGACGACCTGGAGGCCGACCACGTCCGTCTCGCCGGACTCCTCGGGGCGGAAGAAGTCGGCCAGGCACAGCCGGCGGCCACGGCGCTGGCGCGGGAAGGTGAAGCGGGTGCGCTCGTTGCCCGCCTCGTCCAGCAGGATCAGGTCGTCGTCCTTGGACACGCACGGGAAGTAGCCGTAGACGACGGCCGCTTCCAGCAGGTTCCCGGTCTGCAGCTGGTCCAGCAGTCCGCGCAGCCGCGGCCGGCCCTCGGTCTCCACCAGCTCCTCGTACGTCGGCCCGTCGCCCGTACGCGCCTGCTTGAGGCCCCACTGACCCTTGAACAGCGCGCCCTCGTCCAGCCAGGAGGCGTACTCCTTGAGCTGGATGCCCTTGATGACGCGGGTCCCCCAGAACGGCGGCTCCGGGATGGGGTTGTCGATGGCCACGTCGGAGCGGACCGCGCCCTCCTCGGGGCGTTCCTCGACGACGGTGGGGGCGGTGGCCCTGACCCGGCGCTGCTTCAGCTCGGGCAGAGACGCTCCCGGCACACCCCGCTTGACGCCGATCAGCGCGTCCATCAGCCGCAGGCCCTCGAACGCGTCGCGGGCGTAGCGGACTTCGCCCTCGTAGATCTCGTGCAGGTCCTGCTCGACGTACGCGCGGGTCAGGGCCGCCCCGCCGAGGATGACCGGGTAGTCGGCGGCCATCTTGCGCTGGTTGAGCTCCTGCAGGTTCTCCTTCATGATCACCGTGGACTTGACCAGGAGGCCGGACATGCCGATGACATCGGCCTTGTGCTCCTCGGCGGCCTCCAGGATCGCGGAGACGGGCTGCTTGATGCCCAGGTTGACGACGTTGTAGCCGTTGTTGGACAGGATGATGTCGACCAGGTTCTTGCCGATGTCGTGCACGTCGCCGCGCACGGTGGCGAGCACGATGGTGCCCTTGCCTGCCTCGTCGCCCTCGACCTTCTCCATGTGCGGTTCGAGGTAGGCGACCGCGGTCTTCATCACCTCGGCGGACTGGAGCACGAACGGCAGCTGCATCTGGCCGGAGCCGAACAGCTCGCCGACCACCTTCATGCCGTCAAGCAGCGTCTCGTTGACGATGTCCAGGGCGGGGCGCTCCTGGAGTGCGTCGTCCAGGTCCTGTTCGAGACCGTTCTTCTCGCCGTCGATGATGCGGCGCTTGAGGCGCTCGTCCAGCGGCAGTGCGGCCAGTTCCTCGGCGCGGCCCGCCTTCAGGGACTTGGTGGTGGCGCCCTCGAACAGGGCCATGAGCTTCTGGAGCGGGTCGTATCCCTCGGCGCGGCGGTCGTAGACCAGGTCGAGGGCCGTCTGGACCTCTTCCTCGGTGAAGCGGGCGATCGGGAGGATCTTCGACGCGTGGACGATCGCCGAGTCCAGGCCCGCCTTGACGCACTCGTCCAGGAAGACCGAGTTGAGCAGGACGCGGGCGGCCGGGTTCAGGCCGAAGGAGATGTTCGACAGGCCCAGCGTGGTCTGGACGTCCGGGTGGCGGCGCTTGAGTTCGCGGATCGCCTCGATGGTGGCGATGCCGTCGCCCCGGGACTCCTCCTGACCGGTGCAGATGGTGAAGGTCAGGGTGTCGATGAGGATGTCCGACTCGTGGATGCCCCAGTTGCCGGTCAGGTCGGCGATCAGCCGCTCGGCGATCGCGACCTTGTGCTCCGGGGTACGGGCCTGCCCCTCCTCGTCGATGGTCAGCGCGATCAGCGCGGCGCCGTGTTCCTGGGCTAGCTTGGTGACCTTCGCGAACCGGGACTCGGGGCCGTCGCCGTCCTCGTAGTTGACCGAGTTGATGACCGCGCGGCCGCCGAGCTTCTCCAACCCGGCCTTGATGACGTCGACTTCGGTGGAGTCCAGGACGATCGGCAGCGTGGAGGCGGTGGCGAAGCGGCCGGCCAGCTCCTCCATGTCGGCGACGCCGTCGCGGCCGACGTAGTCCACGCACAGGTCGAGCATGTGGGCGCCCTCGCGGATCTGCTCGCGGGCCATCTCCACACAGTCGTCCCAGCGGCCCTCCAGCATGGCCTCGCGGAACTTCTTCGAGCCGTTGGCGTTGGTGCGCTCACCGATCGCCATGTACGCGGTGTCCTGACGGAACGGCACGGTCTGGTAGAGGGAGGCGGCGCCGGGCTCGGGCTGCGGGTGGCGCTCGGCCGGGGCCAGATCGCGTACCCGCTCGACGACTTGGCGCAGGTGCTCGGGCGTCGAGCCGCAGCAGCCGCCGATCAGGGAGAGGCCGTAATCGCGTACGAAGTTCTCCTGGGCGTCGGCCATCTCGGGCGGTGTCAGCGGGAAGTACGCGCCGTCCTTCGTGAGGATGGGCAGCCCGGCGTTCGGCATGCACATCAGCGGCGTACGCGAGTGGCGGGCCAGATAGCGCAGGTGCTCGCTCATCTCGGCCGGGCCGGTCGAGCAGTTCAGGCCGATCAGGTCGATACCGAGCGGCTCCAGGGCGGTCAGCGCCGCACCGATCTCCGAACCGAGCAGCATGACGCCCGTGGTCTCGAAGGCGAGCGAGCAGATCAGCGGCACGTTCACGCCCACGGCATCCATCGCGCGGCGCGCACCGATCAGACTCGACTTGGTCTGCAGCAGGTCCTGCGTGGTCTCCACGATCAGGGCGTCCGCGCCACCGGCGAGCAGGCCCTCGGCGTTCTGCTGGTAGCCGTCACGCAGTACGTCGTACGCGATGTGACCGAGCGACGGCAGCTTGGTGCCCGGGCCGATCGAGCCGAGGACCCAACGCTGGCGACCGTCCTTGGCGCCGAACTCGTCGGCGACCTCACGGGCGATCCGGGCGCCCGCCTCGGACAGCTCGAAGATCCGGTCGGCGATCTCGTACTCGCCGGCGGCCGAGTGGTTCGAGCCGAAGGTGTTCGTCTCGACGCAGTCGACGCCGACGGAGAAGTACTCCTCGTGGACGGAGCGAACGATGTCCGGGCGCGTGATGTTCAGGATCTCGTTACAGCCCTCGAGGTTCTCGAAGTCCTCGAGCGTCGGGTCCTGGGCCTGCAACATCGTGCCCATGGCGCCGTCGGCCACCACCACACGGGTGGCGAGCGCCTCGCGAAGGGCGGTGATGCGGGTCCGGCTGTCGGCGGAAGGGGTTGGCGACGAGGCCATGAAAGGGCTCCCTGTTGTGCGACGGCTGTCGGCTATGCGGCTCCCGGCGGAGGACGCACCAAGCCAGGGTAGCCGGGAGCGGTTCGGACGGTCAGGGGAGTCCACGGGACGGACGGGCGTTGCGGGCGCGGTCCCGGTGAGGTTCTGTCCGGTGACCGGTGACGACAACTGTCGGCACCTATTGGCGAGAGGTCGACAACGACCGATAGTGTTCAGCATTGTCGAACGGCGGCACCGAAGCCCGCATGTCGACGGTCGAAGGGGACGGAGGCGGGACTGCGATGGCACGGAACATCCAGTCGCTCGAACGGGCGGCCGCGATGCTGCGGCTCCTCGCGGGCGGTGAGCGACGGCTCGGCCTGTCGGACATCGCCTCCTCGCTCGGTCTCGCCAAGGGCACGGCCCACGGGATACTGCGCACGCTCCAGCAGGAGGGCTTCGTCGAGCAGGACGCGGCCTCCGGGCGCTATCAGCTGGGCGCGGAGCTGCTGCGGCTCGGCACCACGTATCTGGACGTCCACGAGCTGCGCGCGCGTGCCCTCGTCTGGACCGACGATCTGGCCCGCTCCAGCGGCGAGAGCGTCTACCTCGGGGTCCTGCACCAGCACGGAGTGCTGATCGTGCACCACGTCTTCAGGCCCGACGACAGCCGTCAGGTCCTGGAGGTCGGTGCCATGCAGCCGCTGCACTCCACGGCGCTGGGCAAGGTGCTGACGGCGTACGACCCGGTGGCGCACAGCGAGGTCGTGGAGGGCGAACGCAAGGCGTTCACCGCGCGCACGACAACCGAACTGGACGCGTTCGAGGGGGTCCTGGACATCACCCGCGCGCGTGGGTACGGGGCCGACGTGGAGGAGACCTGGGAGGGCGTCGCGTCCGTCGCCGCACCCATCCACGACCGGCGACGGATGCCGGTCGGCGCGGTGGGCGTCACCGGGGCCGTGGAGCGGATCTGTGCGAACGGGGAGCTGCGCCCCGAGCTGATCGCGGCGGTGCGCGACTGCGCCCGCGCCGTGTCGCGGGACCTGGGCGCCGCCCGGTTCTGAGCGTCCGCAGGAGACCAGCAGGAGTCAGGGCCGGGGCATCGACGATGCCCCGGCCCTCTTTCGTTCAGTAACGATCACGAGGTCGGCAAGAGATTCGGCAACAGAGCTCTTGACGTGCCGCTGAGCCTGGGACAAGACTCGCGTCCAACGGTCGGCATTGTCGAACACCTACCGGCAATACGCGCTAGAGTGTGACGACGCCAAGGGCCGGCACCGCTCTCATCCTTGAGAGCACGGACCACCGGAGGGACCCGGGGTTCGGCATTCCCCTGGACGAAGGACAAAGGAGTCGCGGGTGTCCAGCTCCGACATCTTCATCGGCGAGACCATCGGTACCGCCATACTCATCCTCCTCGGCGGCGGGGTCTGCGCCGCCGTCACGCTGAAGGCCTCCAAGGCGCGTAACGCCGGATGGCTCGCCATCGCCTTCGGGTGGGGCTTCGCGGTACTCACCGCCGTCTACACCTCGGCACCCCTCTCCGGTGCCCACCTGAACCCCGCGGTCACGCTCGCCATCGCCATCAAGGACGGCGAGTGGGGCGACGTCCCCGTCTACTGGGCGGGACAGTTCCTCGGCGCCATGATCGGCGCGGCGCTGGTCTGGGTCGCGTACTACGGGCAGTTCCACGCCCACCTCACCGACCGCGAGATCGTCGGCGGGCCCGGCGCGCAGGACACCAAGTCCGTCGAGGCGCGGGAGGCGGCGGCCGGCCCGGTGCTCGGCATCTTCTCCACCGGCCCCGAGATCCGGATCGCCGCGCAGAACCTCGCCACGGAGATCATCGGCACGGTCGTGCTGGTGCTCGCGATCCTCACCCAGGGCCTGAACGGCGAGGGCAAGGGCCTCGGCACCCTCGGCGCGCTGATCACCGCGCTCGTGGTCGTCAGCATCGGCCTCTCGCTGGGCGGTCCGACCGGGTACGCCATCAACCCGGCGCGTGACCTCGGCCCGCGTATCGTCCACGCCCTGCTGCCCCTGCCCAACAAGGGCGGCTCCGACTGGGGCTACGCCTGGATCCCGGTCGTCGGTCCGCTGATCGGCGGAGCGATCGCCGCAGGTATCTACAACGTCGCTTTTGCTTAGAGCGGCACGGCCCCTCAGCGCCGTACGTTCACTTGTAGCCGCAAGCGACCCGTAAACCAGCGCAGTGAGCCAGCCTCTCAGACCGCCCCTTTGACCACGGAATTTCAGGGAGCACACCGTGACCGACGCCCACACCGCAGGCCCCTTCATCGCCGCCATCGACCAGGGCACCACCTCCAGCCGCTGCATCGTCTTCGACCGCGACGGCCGGATCGTCTCCGTCGACCAGAAGGAGCACGAGCAGATCTTCCCCAAGCCGGGCTGGGTCGAGCACAACGCCGCCGAGATCTGGACCAACGTCCAGGAGGTCGTGGCCAGTGCCATCGAGAAGGCCGGCATCACCCGTGACGACATCAAGGCCATCGGCATCACCAACCAGCGCGAGACCACGCTGCTCTGGGACAAGAACACCGGCGAGCCCGTCCACAACGCCATCGTCTGGCAGGACACCCGTACCGACGCGCTCTGCAGGGAACTCGGCCGCAACGTCGGCCAGGACCGCTTCCGCCGCGAGACGGGCCTGCCGCTCGCCTCGTACTTCGCCGGTCCGAAGGCCCGCTGGCTGCTCGACAACGTCGAGGGCCTGCGCGAGCGCGCCGAGGCCGGCGACATCCTCTTCGGCACCATGGACTCCTGGGTCATCTGGAACCTGACCGGCGGTGTCGACGGCGGCCACCACGTCACCGACGTCACCAACGCCTCCCGCACCCTCCTCATGAACCTGCACACGCTGGAGTGGGACGAGAAGATCGCCGAGTCCATCGGTGTCCCGCTGGCGATGCTGCCCGAGATCCGCTCCTCCGCCGAGGTGTACGGCGAGATCACCGGCGGCAAGCTGGGCGACCTGCTCGGCGGCATCCCGGTCGCCTCCGCGCTCGGCGACCAGCAGGCGGCCCTGTTCGGCCAGACCTGTTTCTCCGAGGGCGAGGCCAAGTCGACGTACGGCACCGGCACCTTCATGCTGATGAACACCGGTGACAAGATCATCAACTCGTACTCGGGCCTGCTGACCACGGTCGGCTACCGGATCGGCGACCAGGCGCCGGTCTACGCCCTTGAGGGCTCCATCGCCGTCACCGGCGCGCTGGTGCAGTGGATGCGCGACCAGATGGGCCTGATCAGCACCGCAGCCGAGATCGAGACCCTGGCCTCGTCGGTGGAGGACAACGGCGGCGCCTACTTCGTCCCGGCGTTCTCCGGCCTGTTCGCCCCGTACTGGCGCCCGGACGCCCGCGGTGTGATCGCCGGCCTGACCCGGTACGTCACCAAGGCGCACATCGCGCGTGCCGTGCTGGAGGCCACCGCCTGGCAGACCCGTGAGATCAGCGATGCCATGACCAAGGACTCCGGCGTCGAACTCGCCGCCCTCAAGGTCGACGGCGGCATGACCTCCAACAACCTGCTGATGCAGACGCTCTCGGACTTCCTGGACGCCCCCGTGGTGCGCCCGATGGTCGCCGAGACCACCTGCCTCGGCGCCGCCTACGCCGCCGGTCTCGCCGTCGGCTTCTGGAACAGCACCGACGACCTGCGCGCCAACTGGCGCCGGGCCGCCGAGTGGACCCCCAACATGGCCGCGGAGAAGCGCGACCGCGAGTACAAGAGCTGGCTCAAGGCCGTGGAGCGGACCATGGGCTGGCTCGAGGACGAGAGCTGACGAGCGCTCCGAGAAGCTCTGACAAGGAGTAAGAATCCGCATGACCAGTCAGTCCACCCTGCAGTCCGTACCTGCCCTCGGTACGCGCCCGGCCTCCGGCTTTCACCCGAGCCGCGCCGAGACCCGGGAGCGGCTCTCCAAGGCGACGTACGACCTCCTCGTCATCGGCGGCGGCATCCTGGGCATCTCCACCGCCTGGCATGCCGCGCAGTCCGGGCTGCGGGTGGCCCTGGTCGACGCCGGCGACTTCGCCGGTGCCACCTCCTCCGCCTCCTCCAAGCTGCTCCACGGCGGTCTGCGCTATCTGCAGACCGGCGCGGTGAAGCTGGTCGCGGAGAACCACTTCGAGCGCCGTGCGGTCTCCCGCCAGGTGGCCCCCCACCTGGCGAATCCGCTCACGTTCTACCTCCCCGTGTACAAGGGCGGGCCGCACGGCGCGGCGAAGCTCGGGGCGGGCGTCTTCGCCTACTCCGCGCTGTCGGCGTTCGGGGATGGTGTCGGGCACCTGCTCTCGCCGTCGAAGGCCGCGCAGGACGTGCCCGAGCTGCGTACCGACAACCTCAAGGCCGTGGCCGTGTACGGCGACGACCAGATGAACGACTCCCGGATGGCGCTGATGACGGTCCGCGCGGCCGTCGAGTCGGGCGCCGTCGTACTGAACCACGCCGAGGTCACCGGGCTGCGCTTCACCAGGGGCCGGGTGACCGGCGCCGAGCTGCGCGACCGCCTCGACGGCAGCGAGTTCGGGGTGTCGGCACGCCTTGTGCTCAACGCGACAGGGCCGTGGGTGGACCACCTGCGCCGGATGGAGAACGCGAACGCGGCGCCTTCCATACGTCTGTCGAAGGGCGCGCACCTCGTCCTCAAGCGGACTTCGCCGTGGAAGGCCGCGCTGGCCACCCCCATCGACAAGTACCGCATCACCTTCGCCCTCCCCTGGGAGGACATGCTGCTGCTCGGCACGACCGACGAGGCGTACGAGGGCGACCCCGCGGACGTCGCGGTCAACGAGAAGGACATCGCGCAGATCCTGGACGAGGCCGCGTTCTCGATCCGCGACCAGCAGCTGTCCCGTGACCTGATCACGTACTCCTTCGCGGGTCTGCGCGTCCTGCCCGGCGGTCCTGGCGACACCTCGAAGGCCAGGCGGGAGACGGTCGTCACCGAGGGCGCGGGCGGCATGCTGTCCGTCGCGGGCGGCAAGTGGACGACCTTCCGCCACATCGGCCGTACGGTCATGAGGCAGTTGGAGTCGCTGCCGGGCCGTCCGCTCGGCGAGGACTTCGAGCCGGTCTCCGAGCTGCCGAAGAAGCTGCCGCTGCCGGGCGTCGCCAACCCGCGCGCGGTCGCACACCGCCTGCTCGTCGACCACCCGGCACCAGGGCCGCGCATGGCACCGGACACCGCCAGGCACCTGGCCACCCACTACGGCTCGCTGGCCTTCGACATCGCCCGCCTCGCGAACGACGACCCGGAGCTCTCCGAGCGTGTCCACCCGGACGCCCCGGAGATCTGGGCGCAGGTCGTCTACGCCCGGGACAACGAGTGGGCCGAGACGGCGGACGACGTGCTGCGCCGCCGTACGACACTGACGATCCGCGGGCTCGCGACGGACGAGGTCCGCGGCACGGTGCAGGATCTTCTCGACAAGAAGTAGGGGCGCGCGGTCCGGCCCGAGGGGCGGCTTCCACCCGGTGGAGCCGCCCCTCCCCCATGTCGTGTTTGCTCGTCCCGCACGGGCCTCACCAGGGCCATCGAGGCCCCATAATGAGACATCGGATGTCTGAGCGACATATCTGATCGACAGGGAGGCCCGCCATGGCAGTCACCGATGAGGCGATCGAAAAGATCAAGGGAATGATCGTCTCCGGCGCGCTGCGCCCCGGCGACCGGCTCCCCAAGGAGAGCGAACTCGCCGCCGATCTGGGCCTGTCCCGCAACTCCCTGCGGGAGGCCGTACGGGCGCTGTCCCTGATCCGCATCCTGGACGTACGGCAGGGCGACGGCACCTACGTCACCAGCCTGGACCCGCAACTCCTCCTGGAGGCGCTGAGCTTCGTCGTCGACTTCCACCGCGACGACACGGTCCTGGAGTTCCTGGCCGTACGCCGCATCCTGGAGCCGGCCGCGACCTCGATGGCCGCCATGCGCATCAGCGAGCAGCAACTGGACGCGCTCACGGCCCAGTTGGACGCGCTGGGCGCCGCGCCCTCGGTGGAGGAACTCGTCGCCTGCGACCTGGAGTTCCACCGCGGCATCGTGCAGAGCTCCGGCAACTCCGTGCTCTGCTCGCTCCTCGACGGTCTCTCCGGGCCCACCACCCGGGCCCGGATCTGGCGCGGGCTGACCCAGGAGGACGCGGTCAGCCGCACCCTGCACGAGCACCGCGCGATCCTCGCGGCCCTGCGCGACCGCGACGCGGAGGCGGCCCGCTCCTGGGCGACGGTGCACATCGCGAGCGTGGAGCAGTGGCTGCGCAGCACCCTGTGAGGAACGGGCAATCACAGCTCGGATGACTGGAGGGTGTTCCGGGGTGGCGAACGGGGCAGTGATGCGTTCACTCCCCCATGTAAGGGGGCTGCGGGCGCTCCGCATGCACGCCGTAAGGTTGGGGCGTACGTGAGGGCACGTCGGAAGGAGGCGCTGGGTGATCGAGCTCGAGGGGGTTCCCGAGCTGGTCGACCCGGTCATGGTGGCCGCGTTCGAGGGCTGGAACGACGCCGGCGACGCCGCCTCCACCGCGGTCGCGCATCTCGACAGGGAATGGAAGGGCGAGGTCTTCGCGGCGCTCGACGCCGAGGACTACTACGACTTCCAGGTCAACCGGCCCACCGTGTGGCTGGACGGCGGCGTACGCAAGGTCACCTGGCCGACGACCCGGCTCTCCGTGGTCCGGGTCGGCGGCGAGAAGCCGCGTGACCTGGTCCTGGTCCGCGGTATCGAACCGTCCATGCGCTGGCGCTCGTTCTGCAACGAGATCCTGGGCTTCGCCCATGAGCTGGGCGTGGAGCTGGTGGTGATCATGGGCGCCCTGCTCGGCGACACCCCGCACACGCGTCCGGTCCCGGTCAGCGGCGTCACCTCCGACGCGGACCTGGCCCGCACCATGGACCTTGAGGAGACCAAGTACGAAGGGCCGACGGGCATCGTCGGCATCCTCCAGGAGGCGTGCACGCACGCGGGCGTACCGGCGGTCTCCTTGTGGGCGGCCGTCCCGCACTACGTCTCGCAGCCGCCGAACCCGAAAGCGACGCTGGCCCTCCTCAACCGCCTGGAGGACCTCATCGACATGCGTATCCCGCTGGGCGAGCTGCCCGAGGACGCGCGGGCCTGGCAGTTGGGCGTGGACCAGCTGGCCGCGGAGGACAGCGAGGTCGCCGAGTACGTTCAGTCGCTGGAGGAGGCCCGGGACACCGCCGAGCTTCCCGAGGCCTCGGGTGACGCGATCGCCCGCGAGTTCGAGCGCTATCTGCGGCGGCGGGACGGCAATGGCCCGGCGGCAGGCCAGGCCGGCGGGCATGCCACGGAGAGTGGCGATCCCGCCCCGTTCCTGAGGGACAACCCGGGCGGCCGTCCCCGGCCGCCGAAGCCGCAGCGCCCGGGGGCCGATGACGAGGGCTCGGCTGACGACTCGTCGGAGGACTGAGCCGTAAGAGCGGAACCACAAGGGCGGTGCGCACACGGCGCACCGCCCTCGGTTGCTTCCGAACCTGCTCGCCGGCCTTACAGGGCCACCCCGAGCAGCGCGTCCACCGCACGCGATACGACGCCGGGGGCGCCCTCGTCGCTGCCGCCCTGTTCCTGCTGACGGGCTGCCCAGCGGTCGACGGCCGTGAGCGCGGCGGGCGCGTCCAGGTCGTTCGCGAGGGCCTCGCGGATCTCCTCGACGAGCGCGTCGGCGGCCGGTCCGTCGGGCCGCGACACGGCGGCCCGCCAGCGCTCCAGCCGCGCGAGGGCGTCCTGGAGGACCTGGTCGGTCCATTCCCAGTCGGCCCGGTAGTGGTGCGAGAGCAGGGCGAGCCGGATGGCCACCGGGTCGACGCCGTCGCGCCGCAGCTTCGACACGAAGACCAGATTGCCCTTGGACTTCGACATCTTCTCACCGTCGAGCGCCACCATGCCCGCATGCACATACGCCTGCGCGAACGGGAACTCCCCGGTCAGCGCCTGCGCATGGGAGGCCCCCATCTCGTGGTGCGGGAAAGCGAGATCGGAGCCGCCGCCCTGGACCTCGAAACCCATGCCCAGGTGGTCGAGGGCGATCGCGACACACTCGATGTGCCAGCCGGGCCGGCCCTGCCCGAGCGAACCGCCGTCCCAGCTGGGCTCGCCCTCCCGGGCGGCCATCCACAGCATCGGGTCGAGCGGGTTCTTCTTGCCCGGACGCTCCGGGTCACCGCCGCGCTCGGCGGACAGCAGCCGCATCGCGGCGGCGTCCAGCCCGGACACCTTCCCGAAGTGCGGGTCCGCCTCCACGGAGAAGTAGACGTCGCCCTCGAGTTCGTACGCGGCTCCGGCGTCACGCAGCCGCTCGACGAGCGGGACGATCCCGGGTATCGCCTCGACGGCGCCGATGTACTGCTTCGGGGGCAGCATCCGCAGGGCGGTCATGTCCTCGCGGAAGAGGGCGGTCTCCTTCTCGGCGAGCGCCACCCAGTCGATGTCGTCCCGGGCGGCGCGCTCGAGAAGCGGATCGTCGATGTCCGTCACGTTCTGGACGTAGTGAACCTGCCGCTTGGTGTCGAGCCACACGCGCTGGACGAGGTCGAACGCGTTGTAGGTCGCCGCGTGACCGAGGTGGGTCGCGTCGTACGGAGTGATGCCGCAGACATAGATACGGGCGACGGGGCCGGGATCGAGGGTGATCAGACCCCCGGTCGCGGTGTCGTGGATCCGGAGGTCGCGGCCCTGTCCAGGCAGGGCGGGGACCTCAGAAGCGGGCCAGGCATACATGTCTTGAGCCTAACCGGACGCATCATCCGTATACGAACCGCATCGGGCCCGGTGGCCGTGAAGGCCCTCTTGCGTACGCGGCTGCCGTGTGCGTCGCCGTGCCGGCCGTACTACACGGGCGGCCACGGGATCGCGGGCCACTCCCCCGAGGGCTCCGGATGCCGTCCCGTGGTGAGCAGATCGGCGACACGCGCGCGTGTGGCGTCCAGTTCGGCCTGTGTGATGAGCTCGGCCAGCCGCCGGCCCAGCGCCCCGTCCAGGGCGTCCTTGAGCCCTGCGAGTACGTCGACGGCCTCAGGGGTGAGCTTCTCCCCCGCCCAGCCCCACAGCAGCGTGCGCAGCTTGTTCTCGGTGTTGAAGGTCACCCCGTGGTCGATGCCGTACAGCTGCCCCTCGGCGGTGGGCAGCAGATGCCCGCCCTTGCGGTCGGCGTTGTTGATCACGGCGTCGAGTACGGCGAGCCTGCGCAGCCGCTCGTCGTCGGCGTGCACGAGCAGCGCCGTACGCCCCTCACCCACCTCGGCGAACCCGATGGCCTTCCAGCCCTCGCCGGGCTCCTCGCCGTCGACCAGCGCGAGCAGTTCGGAGCCGGGCACCGGCTCGATCCACTGCTGGCACATGCCCTCGCCGTACGGCCCGTCGCGCAGCACGGTGGTGGGGACGAGCCCCCAGCCGGTCGCCTCGGACACCTCGTACGCGGCGACCTCCCGCTGGGCGAGGGTGCCGTCGGGGAAGTCCCACAGCGGGCGCTCGCCGGCGACCGGCTTGTAGACGCAGGGCTCGGTGCGGTCCTCGTACGTCACATCGCACAGGAGAACCGCGTTGGAGGCCTCACGCACCTGGCCGCGCACCGTCAGCTCGCCCTCGGCGAGCAGCTCGGCCGTGGTCGTCACACCTCGCGGCGGTATCCGTTCTGGCGCGGACATACGTGTCCTTCCGGATCGAGCGGGAGACTGCACAGCGGGCAGGGCGGCCGACCCGCGTTGACGACGTCGAGGGCGCGCTTGGCGAAGGCCCTGGCCTGCGCGCCGGTGAGGCGGACCCTCAGCATCGGCGGGCCGTTCTCCTCGTCCTGCAGGAGCCTTTCCTCGGCGGCGGCGAGGTCCTCCTCGGAGTCGGCGTCCAGCTCGACGAGCGCCTGCGCCTCGACGATCATGCGCTGCTCGTCACCGTCCCAGGCCAGCGCCATGGTGCCGACCCGGAACTCCTCCTCCACGGGAGTCTCCAGGGGGGCGGTGTCGGAGACCTCCGTCGGGGCCACCGCCGGGACGGCCGCACTGCCTCCCGTACGTCGTACGACCTCGTCGAGAAGCTCGTCCATCCGCTCGGCGAGCGCCGCCACCTGCGTCTTCTCCAGAGCCACGCTGGTCACCCGGGGCCCGGCGACGGCCTGCAGGAAGAAGGTACGGCGCCCGGGCAGCCCGACCGTACCGGTCACGAAACGGTCCGGTGGGTCGTAGAGGAACACCTGACGGGACACGTCCTGTCTCCATTGGATCGAGTGCTTCTGCCATCGACTGCGTCTGCTGCTGACAACTGCTGCGCTGCTTCGACCGCTTCACCCTACTGCGGCTGACGATCACGGTGCGCCCGCACTGCCACCCACCGTGGCGTCACCGCCCGGAGGCTCCTCGCGCGGCGCGAGGGAGGCGAAATCACCGGTGTCCCCGAGGCGTACGAGAAACGGCCGCAGCCGTGTGTAGCGGATCGCGGTGATGGAACACGGTTCTACGGAAATCCGCTGGAAGAGGTCCAGATGAAGCCCCAGTGCGTCCGCGACGAGGGACTTGATGATGTCGCCGTGCGAGCACATGAGGTACACGGCGTCGGCGCCGTGATCGCGCTCCACGCGCGCGTTCCACTCGCGTACGGCTTCGGCGGCCCGGGTCTGCATCGCCCGCATCGACTCGCCGCCCGGGAACGCGGCGGCGGACGGATGCGCTTGTACGACCTCCATCAGCGGCTCGTCCATCAGCTCGGCGAGCTTGCGCCCCGACCAGTCGCCGTAGTGGCACTCCCCGATGCGCTCTTCGGTGTGCGCGCGCAGTTCGGGCCGGGCGTCGAGCAGGGGGCGCAGGGTCTCCTGGCAGCGCTCCAAGGGGCTGGTGACGACCTCGGATATCGGCAGCCCGGCGAGCCGCCCGGGCAGCTCGGCGGCCTGTTCGGCGCCGCGCTCGTCGAGGGAGACGCCGGGCGTCCACCCGGCGAGCAGTCCCTCGGTGTTGGCGGTGGAACGTCCGTGCCGGACAAGGATCAACGTGGGCATGCGGCCCAGCGTAAGCCGCCGCCGGGATGCGTCCCGGTCCGGGAGGCACCGGAGCTCCGCGGGGTCACTTGTCGGCCTCCACGCGCGCGTGCCCCGTACTCGTGTCGGGTACGAGCGGCACGCGCACGTGGCTCGTGCCGTTACGCGAACTCGGGTGCCGCCGATGCCGGCCCGCCCAGGGCGTCGCGACGCTCGGGCATCTTCAGGGAGACCATGCGGCGCCAGCCGCCGAGCCGCTCGTACAGGTAGACGGCGTGGATGCCCGCGGCGAGGACGCCGGACCTGGCCTTCGACCAGCCGAGGATGCGCCCCATGCCGGCCATCACGGCGAGGCTGACGTCCCGGTAGATACGGATCTCGGCGAGCGCGCACTCGCGCAGGGTGCGCTGGATCATCCGGCCGTGGCCCGCCGCCGCGAAACGCAACAGTTCCTCGTGGCAGTACGCGAGGTGGTTGTCCTCGTCGTTGGAGATCATCTTGACGGCTCGGCCGAGGTCGGGATGGTCGGCGAAGTGCTTGCGGAGGAGCTCCATCTCCTCGGAGGCGCGCTGCTCGGTGACCCTGCTGTGCGCGAGGTAGGTGACGATGTCTTCGACGGTGAGCGCTTGGTCGCCCTTGAGCTTCTCGTGGGCGAGGCCGATGCCGTTGTTCTCCAGGAGCATGGTGTAGTCGGTGGCGGGCGGGATCTCGACAGGTTCGAGGCCGCGCTTCTTCATGAGGGCGTTGAAGATGCGCCCGTGCTTGTCCTCGTCGGCGCCGTGGCGGGTGATCTTGGGTGCGAGCGCGCGCTCGCTGTCCGGTACGAGAGCCGCGATGCGCGCGTTCTCCCAGCCCCCCTGTGACTCCCCGCTGGCGGCGATGGAACAGAAGAGCTGGAACGACTCGTCGTTGTCGAGGATCTCCTGGAACAGACTCTTGGCCGAAAGCATCACTGCCCCTTCTCTGCAGAACTCCCGGAACTCCGCAAAGAACGAGTCAAATGCGCTGCCAGGGGCGCGGCAACACCTGTGTCGGACAAATCCGCCGAACGATGGACGCCCGAGGCCTCTGCGACGCGTAACCACAGGGGCCGTCGGCGCGTTGTTCCCGTGACGGCCGTGGCGGGGAAGACCCCCGAGCCCCCACCACGGCCGCAGAAACCTACCGCGGTCGATCCGGTGTCACAGTCCGGCGCGTTCGAGGGCCTGAGTGCCGGCGCGGAGCGAGGCGAGACGCTCGTCGAGTGTGAAGCCCGCGGGAGCGAGGGTCAGGGTGGTGACTCCGGCTTCGGCGTAGGACTTCATCCGGTCCGCGATCCGGTCGACCGAGCCCAGCAGGGTCGTCTTGTCGATCAGGTCGTGCGGTACGGCGGATGCGGCCCCCTGCTTGTCGCCGGACAGGTACTTGTCCTGGATCTCGGTGGCTTCCTTCTCGTAGCCCATGCGCTGGGCGAGCTGGTTGTAGAAGTTCTGCTTGCGGCTGCCCATGCCGCCGACGTACAGCGCGGTGTACGGGCGGAAGGTGTCGGCGAGCGTGGCCACGTCCTTGTCGTCGCCGAGGGCGATCGGCAGCGTCGGGCAGACGTCGAAGCCGTCCATCGTCAGGCCGGCCTTCTCGCGGCCCGCGCGCAGGTGCCGCAGCGTGGTCTCCTCCAGGTGCTCGGCGGAGGGGAAGATCAGCAGGGCGCCGTCGGCGATCTCGCCGGTCTGCTCCAGGTTCTTGGGGCCGATCGCCGCGATGTAGAGCGGGATGTGCTCGCGCTGCGGGTGCACGGTCAGCTTGATGGGCTTGCCCGGACCGTCCGGCAGCGGCAGCGTCCAGTGCTCGCCCTCGTACGACAGGCGCTCGCGGGTCATCGCCTTGCGGATGATCTCGACGTACTCGCGGGTGCGGGCCAGCGGCTTGTCGAACTTGACGCCGTACCAGCCCTCGGAGACCTGCGGTCCGGAGACACCGAGGCCGAGGCGGAAGCGGCCGCCGGAGAGCGAGTCGAGCGTCGCGGCGGTCATCGCGGTCATCGCCGGCTGGCGGGCCGGGATCTGGAAGATGGCCGAGCCGACGTCGATGCGCTCGGTCTGTGCGGCGACCCAGGTGAGCACGGTGGCCGCGTCCGAGCCGTACGCCTCGGCGGCCCAGCAGACCGCGTAGCCCAGACGGTCGGCCTCCTTGGCCACGGTGAGATTGTCGGCGTCCATTCCGGCGCCCCAGTAGCCGAGATTGATCCCGAGCTGCATGGCCGATTCCCCTTACTGATCAGTAACGTCCCTTGTGCGGCACCCTAGCGCGCCCTCGGACCCGGTGGCAGGGAGCCCGGGCGGGGACGGCTTCGGGGACGGCTTCGGGCTCGGGTGATCCTGGTTGTCCACAGGGTTCCCCCGCACTGACTTCGGGCCAGTAATCTCAGCCGACATGGAGCAGAGGCATCTCGGCCGTACCGGCCTGCGTGTGTCCCGGATCGGGCTCGGCACCCTCACCTGGGGCCGGGACACCGACGAGCATGACGCCGCGGACCTGTTGAAGGCGTTCTGGGAGGCGGGCGGCACCCTCGTCGACACGGCGGACGTGTACGGCGACGGGGAGGCCGAGTATCTGCTCGGGCAGCTCATGGAAGGGCTGGTGCCACGCCGGGACCTGGTGATCTCGACGAAGGCGGGGAGCGTGCCGGATCCGGACCGGCGCTTCGACGGTTCGCGCGGGCATCTGCTCTCCGCGCTCGACGCCTCGCTGGCGCGGCTCGGCACGGACTATGTGGATCTTTGGCAGGTCCACGCCTTCGATCCGGAGACGCCGCTGGAGGAGACCCTCCAGGCCCTCGACATCGCGGTCAGCAGCGGTCGCGCCCGGTATGCCGGGGTGTCCAACTTCTGTGGCTGGCAGCTCGCCAAGGCGGCGACCTGGCAGCTCGCGGCGCCCGGCATACGGACCCGGCTGTCCAGTACGCAGATGGAGTACTCACTGCTGCAACGCGGCGTCGAACGCGAGGTGCTGCCCGCGGCCATGGACCTGGGCATCGGGCTGCTCCCGTCCTCGCCGCTCGGCCGGGGCGTACTGACGGGCAAGTACCGAAACGGTACGCCCGCGGACTCCCGGGGTGCGTCGGAGCATCTGGCACCCTTCGTCGCGCCGTATCTGGACGAGGCGGCGAGCAGCATCGTGGACGCGGTCACGACCGCCGCGGACGGGCTCGCGGTGACACCGCTCCAGGTGGCCCTCGCGTGGGTCCGCGACCGGCCCGGCGTCGCCGCCCCCATCATCGGCGCGCGTAACGCACCGCAGCTCACGGCCGCGTTGTCAGTGGAGGCCCTTAGTCTTCCTGACGAGATCTGCCGAGCGCTCGACGACGTGTCAGCGCCCGTGCACCGCTATCCCGATCACCACTGGAGCACGCTGTGACCACGGATCCCGCCGGCATGGAGCCCGCTGCCACGGAGGAAGCCGAGCCGGGGACGCCGACCGCCGGCCCGGGGGCCGACTCGGGCTCCGGGGGCGGGGGGCCNNNNCGACCCGGCCGGCGCCGCAGCCGACCGAGAGGACGTCGAGGGCAGCGCTGCCGCCGACAGCGCGGCCGGTGAGGGCGGCACCGTGGCCGACCGTGAGGACGCTGAGGAGAGCCCCTCTGGCGCTGCGGGGGAATCCGGCGCGGGCGGTGAACTGTCCGAGGCCGAGGCCGAGTTGGCCGCGCAGCGGGAGCTGCGGGAGCGGATCGAGCGACGGAAGGCCGAGAAGAAGGCCGTCGAGAGCGGGAAGAAGCTGAGCGGGACGGCAGCCGATCTGCTCGCGGCCGTGCGTGCGGTGGAGAGCGGGGAGAAGCCCGGTGGGGGCGTCTTCAGCGAGGCGGAGCCGGCGCCGCACAGGGGCGCGCCCGAGCCGGTGCGACGGCCGCAGCCCATGACCTCGTCCGCCGCCGCGCCGGTGCCGACCGAGGCCGTCGATGCCGTACGGGCCGTGCTCCTCGAGGGCGGCGCACCCGAAGTGCTCGCACCGCAGGTCACCGCGGCCCTCGGAGAGGGAGCTCACGGCCAACTGCGCGAGGATCCCTGGCAGTTGCTGCGCGTGGCGGGGGTGCGGCCGGAGCAGGCGGACGGGTTCGCGCGGGCGCTGCTCGGCGCGGAGTGCGGGCCCGGCGACGAGCGGCGGGGCCGGGCGGTCACCGTATGGCTCCTGGAGCAGGCCGCCCTGGTCGGACACACCGCCCTGGAAGCTCCGACGCTCAGCGCCGCGCTCGCGCAGCGCGCCGTGCCGGATCCGGACGCCGCCGTGCAGAGCGCCATCGCCGAGGGGGACGCGCTGGTCTTCCAGGACGCGCTGGACGAGCCGGGCGCACCCGTGGCGCCCCGAGAGTCCGGTGACGAGGCCGAGGAGGGAGAGCAGGAGCGTCCGGTACGCGTCCTCATCGGCCTGGAGCGGTACGCGCTCGCCGAGGAGAGCCTCGCCGACGGGCTCGCGCGCGTGGTCAACTCGCTGCCCAAGGAGGACGGTTCGGCCGACGACTGGGAGTCGGCCGCGACCGGCTCCGCCGCCGAGCTGATCCGCGCCGTCGCGGGCCACGGCCTCGTGCTCCACACCGGTGGAGAGGCGTCCCGGGCGGAACCGGCGGCCCTGGTCGCCGCTGCCCGGGCGATGGGGCTGCGCGTGTGCGCGGCCACACACAGCGTGGACGGACGGCAGCGGTTCGCAGCACTGCTCGCGCCGGCCGAGCAGCAGGAGCCGGCAGCCGAGCCCCACGAAACCGTGGCCACCGTCGCGGGCCTGCTGTCCGGGGCCGAGGGCCCTGGCCGTGACGCGGACGGCATGCTGAAGACCGATCTGCTGGTCGTGCTCGACGCGCCCCAGCTGGACGTGGAGAGCGCGGCGATGCTGGCCGAGTCGCTGCCCGACGGGGCACGCCTTGTGCTGAGCGGTGACCCCGGTGTGCTGTGGTCGGCGGGGCCCGGGCGGGTCTTCGCCGATCTGCTCGCGGCGCGGGTGTGCCCGCAGATCGCCTCGCGGACACCGGACCCCGGCCCGATCGGTGAGCTGGTCTCGGGCATCGGCGTGGGCGAGTTGAACCAGGTGGAGGCCCCCGGCAAGGAGGTGGTGATCGTCCCGGTGCGCGACGCCGGCGAGGCGGTGCACCGCACCGTGCAGCTGGTCGCGGACTCGGTGCCGCGGGCGTTCGGGATCCCGGCGGAGCAGACCCAGGTGATCACGCCGGGCCATGGCGGCGCGGCGGGCACCCGGGTGCTGAACGCCGCGCTGAAGGAGCGGCTCAACCCGGGCCCGGGCCGCTTCGGCGGCTTCGACCCCGGCGACCGGATCGCCTACGCGCCCGCTCCGGGCCGTACGGCGCCCGGTCACGTGGTGAAGGCCGACGCCGAGGGGCTGCACCTGGAGTGCGCGGGCGCCTCCGTGGTCGTACCGAAGGAACAGGTCGAGCAGTCCGTACGCCACGGCTGGGCGCTCACCGCGCACCAGGCAGTCGGCCGACGCTGGCCCGCCGCGATCGTGGTTCTGCCAGGCGACGCCGCCCAGGCCCTGACCAGACCGTGGATCTACACAGCCTTCGGCCGCGCCGAAAGCCACCTCTCCGTGGTCCACGGCGTCGAACAGGCCCTGCCCCACGCGGTGGCGGAGATCCCCGCCAAGCCCCGCACCACGCGCCTGCCCACTCTGCTCAAGACCCAGGTCCCGACGGCCGGTTGATCCCCGCACTGGCGCTGACCGCGGCGCCCACAGGGCCGCCGACACCGCACGAACCACCGGCGGAGGCCCCGAAAACGCCGGTGGCGGTCACCGGGCCGACCAGCCCGTGACCGCCACCCGCACAGCCTGCCCTCAGCGCTCCGCGTCCAAGCGATCCGCGTTCAGTGGCTCCAAGTCCTCGTCGTCGTCCAGGCCCCGGCCGAGGGACCGAGCGAGGCCGTTCTCGCTGCTCTCGTCCAGGTCGTCGTCGGTCTCCTCGTCGAAGACCGCGCTGACGTCGAAGCGGCAGACGATCCGCTGGGGGTCGGCCTGCTCGAAGGGGGCTTCCAGCCATTCGCCGGGGTCGGCCGGTTCGTCCGCGGCGGTGACCCACAGTGTGGAGTCGCCCTCCTCCAGGCCGAACTCCTTGTGCCGGGAAGCGATCTCGTCCGGCTCGAACTCGCCGAACAGCACGCCCAGCGCACCGTGCACGGTGCCGGCCGCCGCGTCGAAGCCCGCGGCCGCCGCCCCCGACTCCTCCACGGCCTCCACCCGCTGGGCCTGCGCCAGCAGCCGCTGCGGCTCCACGACGGCGTAGTCGCGGCGGATCAGCACGCTCAGCGCGTTCGGCTCCTCGGGCCCGGTGTACGGCGGCAGTGTGTCTTCCGTACCGGGGATCTCGAAGGGCGTGACCTCGTCATAGCGGTCGTAGAGGAGCTCGTCGTACTCCTCGGCGGCCGAAGCCAGCTCGTTGAACGCCTCGTAGACGGCCGGGTCGTCCTCACCCGACCTGCGCTCGACCGCCGCAAGGTGGCGGTCGAGCGCAGCCTTGATCGCCTCGGCGGCGGCGCGTACCTCGGCAGCGGTGGGCTGCGCAGCATCAGACATAGTGCAGACGCTATCCGTACCGGGCCTCTGCCCGCACAATAGATGCGATGCCGGAATACGAATTTGTCGACGTGTACGTGCCGCGCGGGGTCTCCCGCAAGGAAACGACGCGCCTGCTGACGGACCATGCGGAGTACGGACACTGGGAGTTGGACCGCCTCAGCCTGCACCCCGACGGCAGCCGCAGGGTGCGGTTGCGCCGGCGGATCATCCGCCAGGTGCGTGCCACGTGGTGACACGAAGTGGCTGAAACTTGAGCGGGCCCCGCGGTCGCGGGGCCCGCTCAAGTTTCAGCAGGTGGTCGGTGCCTTCCGGGCCTGGTTACGCCGCGGCCCGTGCCTTGCGGTAGAGCACGGCGCCCACCAGCAGCGCGCCCGCGCCCACCGGCAGCGCGAGGCCGACCGGCAGCTCGCTGCCGGTCGCCGCGAGCTGCGCGGAGCCCTGGGGCTGTGCGCCGGCCCGGTTGTTCGGCGTCGAAGCGCCTACCTGCTCCTTGTCAGCGGACGGCGGCTGCGGCGTGCCCGGCTGCTCCGGGTCACCCGGAGGCGTCTCGTTGCCGGGAGGCGTCGTCTCGTGACCGCCCCCGGTGTTGCCGCAGTCGTTGTCCGCGGCCTCGTTGCCGATACCGCCGACGTTGACGCCGTTGCCGCAGACGTTGACCGGTACGTCCACCGGGACCTGCACGTGGTTGCCGGAGCCGATGCCGGGTGAGTCACTGGTGTGTCCGTCGGCCTGCGAGCCGCCGCCGGACGAGTTGTCGCCGGACGAGTTGCCGGAGCCGCCGCCCTCGTTGGCGCAGCTGTTGCCCACCGCCGGGTTGAGCAGCCCGACCACGTTCACGGTGTTGCCGCAGACGTTCACCGGCACGTTGACCGGCGCCTCCACGGAGTTCCCGGACAGCACGCCCGGGGAGTTGGAGGCGGAGCTGTCCGCCCCGGAGTCGGCGTGCGCGTAGCCGCCGGTGACGGCCAGGACGCCGGTGGCTGCCGCCACGGTCATCAGGCCCTTGCGGGTGACCTGTCGCATAGCTTTTCCCTGCCTTGTTGCTTCAGGAATGCGCACGCACCCAGTGCACGTACGCGGAATGCGGAAAGTCGGCGGCCCCGGAACGCGTGGCGCGCACTCCGGGGCCGCGAACTCAGACCCTCATGGGGTGAGGCACAACGTCACGCGTTGATGCAGGTGTTGCCAAAAGCGGGGTTCAGCAGCCCGACCACGGAGACCGTGTTGCCGCACACGTTCGTCTGCGCGTGGATCGGCACCTGAACGACGTTGCCCGAAAGCACGCCGGGCGAGTGCACGGCAGCACCCTGGGCACCCGCGTCAGCAGCCGCAACTCCCGCACCAGCGAGAACGAGGCCACCAGTGGCAGCCGCAGCAGCGACGATCTTCTTGATCATTATTCCTCCTTGTTGGCAATGCGACCCTGGTCACGGGTCGCACCACCTGTAACGAGGAGGGAGTAATAGAGCTACGAGCCTATGAGCCCATTCACCCTTCTCAGTCAACTCCGCACGCGCAGGCGATTATTGGAGTTTCGTTTCAGCGTGTTAATTCGGGACACATCGTTGTTCAGGACGCCTCGATGAAGCGGTCGAGTACGCGCACGCCGAACTTCAGGGCATCGACCGGCACCCGCTCATCGACACCGTGGAACATGCCCGCGAAGTCCAGCTCCGGCGGCAGCTTCAGCGGGGCGAAGCCGAAGCAGCGGATGCCGAGGTCGTCGAAGGACTTGGCGTCGGTGCCGGCCGACAGCATGTAGGGCACGGCTCGCGCGATCGGGTCCTCGGCGGACAGGGCGGTCTGCATGGCGTCGACGATGGCCCCGTCGAAGGTGGTCTCCAGCGCCTTGTCGGCGTGTACGTCCTCACGCTTCACGTTCGGGCCGAGGATCCGGTCCAGGTCGGCGAGGAACTCCTCTTCGTAGCCCGGCAGATAGCGGGCGTCGATGTGTGCGGTGGCCTGGCCCGGAATCACGTTCACCTTGTAACCGGCGCCCAGCTGGGTCGGGTTGGCGGTGTTCTGCAGCGAGGCGCCGATGAGCTTGGCGATGCCGCCGAGCTTGGCGAGCGTCTCGTCCATGTTCTCCGGATCGAGCTCGGTGCCGAGGGCGTCGCCCAGCTCGTCGAGGAAGTGCCGCAGTGTCTTCGTCACGCGCACCGGGAACCTGTGCCGGCCGAGCCGGCCGACGGCTTCGGAGAGTTCGGTGATGGCGTTGTCCCGGTGGATCATCGAACCGTGTCCGGCGGTGCCGTCCACGGTCAGTTTCATCCAGTGCATGCCCTTCTGGGCGGTCTCGACGAGATACAGCCGCAGCTTCTCGTTGACGGTGAAGGAGAATCCGCCGACCTCACCGACCCCCTCGGTCACGCCCTCGAAGAGATCCGGGTGCTTGGCGACGAGGTGCTTCGCGCCGAACTTGCCGCCGGCCTCCTCGTCGGCCAGGAAGGCCAGCACGAGGTCACGGGGCGGCTTGCGTCCGCTGCGCAGCCGGTGGCGTACGACCGCGAGGGTCATCGCGTCCATGTCCTTCATGTCGACGGCGCCCCGGCCCCACACACAGCCGTCCGCGATCTCGCCGGAGAAGGGGTGGTGGGTCCAGTCCGAGGCGTTGGCGGGTACGACGTCGGTGTGGCCGTGGATGAGCAGCCCGGGCCTGGATCGGTCCTCGCCCTCGATCCGGACGACTGTGGAGGCGCGGCCCTTGTGCGACTCGAAGATCTGCGGTTCGAGCCCCACCTCGGCGAGCTTCTCGGCGACGTACTCGGCGGCCCTGCGCTCGCCCGGGCCCGAGTGGTCGCCGTAATTGCTGGTGTCGATCTGGATCAGCTCGCGGCAGAGGTCGACGACCTCGTCCTCACCGGTGATGTTCCTGGCCGTGTCCGACTCACTCACGCTGCTGCCTCCCGGGTTCACTGCTGCTTCTCCCTCTCATCCTCCCTCTCCGACCGCCCCTCCCCCAAGGCCGGGACCGGCCCGTCACACGGGGTTCACACGCCGCCGGCCCGTGATCGGGAGCCTCCGGAAGCCTGGTAATGTTTCCTCTGTCGGCGCGGGGTGATTCCCGCACGACCAACACCTTGTCCGGGTGGCGGAATGGCAGACGCGCTAGCTTGAGGTGCTAGTGCCCTTTATCGGGCGTGGGGGTTCAAGTCCCCCCTCGGACACTGAAGATAAACCCCAACTTGTGCGGGCCGAGCTGAGTCTCGGCCCGCACAAGCTGTTTTACGGGGTTGCAGGTGAGCCGGAATGACCCCGCTCCCGGACCTCTCGCCCGGGAGCGGGGCGCGTGCGGGAGTCAGTCGGTGGCGTGTCGCCCGGCTTGCCGCTGGCGGGGCAGGACCGGCTTGGCGGGGGTGGTGAGCGTGAGCTGGCGAACCAGCTGCTGGAAGGAGAGCAGGGCGGTGACCGGCGGCAGGGCCGCCACCGCCATCGCGAGCGGCGTCTTGGGCGCATGGGCGACACACAGGCACATCGCGACGGCGGAGAACAGCAGCACCACGGCCCAGGAGTGCGCGGCGCGGCGGCAGTGCAGCGCGGCCCGCAGGATGGACAACGAGGCCACCAGCCACGGCCCGTAGACCAGCAGCGGCCACCATGCGGCCAGCCCATGGGCCCCCGGGGACGCCACGCGGCGCAACGGATCGTAGGCGACCAACGCGCCGAGCACGCTCACCATGCCCACGGTCACCACGGTCAGTGCCGCGATGGACAGGCTCAGCACCTTCAGCCACGGCCTCCGGAACCAACGGACGCTCCGCACCAGCCGGTTCGGTCGGCGGCGGGCGCCCCGCTTGCGCGGGATGGCGGGCGTCGCGGAGACGGGTGCGGCGGAGGCACCGGTCTGCAGCAGCCGGGTCAGGTCGTGGTCGAAGTCCCACTCGGTGTGCAGGGCTTCGGGGACGGTGGGGTCGAGCACGTCCGCTCCGAAGGAGCCCGACTGATATCGAGTGCTGCCCAATCCGTCCTCGGGCTGAGGCCAGTAACCGCTCATGCCACCATGCCCTGCGTGCTCGTCGTCGCCATGCACTCCCCAACGAGGGGAAAATTAGCTGGATACGCCCAATTTAAAAGCAATGTACCCGTATTGGTGTGCTTAATGATTCGTTGGATGTCCGTCTTCGGCCGATGTGTGGGCGATCTCTCGTCCGAGGGGCAGATCGTGAGGTCACGGCGGGTGGGCGCCTTCGATGGGCAACCCCGAACGGACCTCCCGCGTGGCTGCTCGCAAGGGGCGAGTCCAGAGTCGTACTAGGATTTCCGGCTTGTTACGGAGCTGGAAACGGACAACCCCAGGCAGACCTGCGGGCCCGCCAGCGCCCCGGAGGTTTCCGGGAACGAGAGGCGAGGTCGCGATGACAGCCATACACGAGAGCAGTGCTCTCGGTGTGCTCGACGCAGAGATCCGCGAACAGTTCGGCAATACGGCACGTTTCTCCGCGGGCCCCGCGGCCTCTCCCCGCACCCTTGTCGACGTCTTCGAGGCCTCCGTCCGCTCGTACCCGGACGAGCTCGCCCTGGACGACGGAAGTCGTCCCCTGACGTACCGGGCGCTGGCCGTCGAGGTCGAGAACCTGCGGCGACGCCTGAGCGCTGCCGGGGTCGGCCTCGGCGACCGGGTCGGCGTACGCGTCCCCTCCGGGACCAATGACCTGTACGTCGCCATCCTCGCCGTACTGGCCGCCGGCGCTGCCTATGTGCCGGTGGACGCCGAAGACCCGGACGAGCGGGCCGAGTTGGTGTTCGGCGAGGCCGGAGTACGGGCGGTCGTCGGGGCCGGGCACGAGCTGACCGTCGGCGAGAAGAGCGAGATTCCCGCCGCGCGGCCCGGTACCGAGCACGACGCCTGGATCATCTTCACCTCCGGCTCGACCGGGAAGCCCAAGGGCGTCGCCGTCAGTCACCGCAGCGCCGCCGCCTTCGTGGACGCCGAGGCCGAGCTGTTCCTCACCGAGGAGCCGATCGGGCCCGGCGACCGGGTCATGGCCGGGCTGTCCGTCGCCTTCGACGCCTCCTGCGAGGAGATGTGGCTGGCCTGGCGGTACGGGGCCTGTCTGGTGCCCGTGCCGCGTTCCCAGGTGCGCAGCGGCGCCGATCTCGGGCCCTGGCTGGTGGAGCAGGAGATCACCGTGGTGTCCACGGTGCCGACGCTGGCCGCCCTGTGGGAGCCGGAAGCCCTCAACGACGTACGGCTGCTGATCTTCGGCGGCGAGGCCTGCCCGCCCGAACTGGTCCAGCGGCTCGTGACCGAGGGACGCGAGGTGTGGAACACGTACGGGCCCACCGAGGCCACCGTGGTCGCGTGCGCCTCTCTGATGACCGGTGAGGAGCCGATCCGGATCGGGCTGCCGCTGAACGGCTGGGAGCTGGCCGTCGTCGACGAGGCCGGGGAGCCGGTGCCGATGGGCGCCAGCGGGCAGCTGGTGATCGGCGGGGTGGGTCTGGCTCGCTATCTCGACCCCGAGAAGGACGCGGAGAAGTACGCACCGCTGGAGTCGTTGGGCTGGAAACGTGCGTACCGCAGTGGTGACCTGGTCAAGGCCGAGCCGGAGGGGCTGGTCTTCCTCGGGCGGGCCGATGAGCAGATCAAGCTCGGCGGGCGGCGGATCGAGCTGGGCGAGGTGGACGCCGCGCTGCAGGCGCTGCCCGGTGTCCAGGGCGCGGCTGCCGCCGTGCGCAGCGCGCGCAGCGGCAATCAGCTGCTCGTCGGCTATGTGGTGACGCAGGACGGCTGGGACCACGCGAGTGCCGTCGAGAAGCTGCGCGCCGAACTGCCCGCCGCCCTGGTGCCGCTGCTCGCACCCGTCGACGAGCTGCCGACCCGCACCTCCGGCAAGGTCGACCGGAACGCGCTGCCCTGGCCGCTGCCCGAACTGGAGACGAGCGGTCCCACCGAGCAGCTGTACGGCACCGAGGCCTGGCTCGCCGAGCAGTGGAGCGAGGTCCTCGGCATCCCCGTGGGCAGCGCGCGGGACGACTTCTTCGCGATCGGCGGCAGCAGCCTGGCCGCCGCCCAGCTCACCACCAGGCTGCGCACCCGCTATCCCAGCGCCGCCGTGGTCGACATCTATCAGCACCCCGTGCTGCGCAAGCTGGCCCGGCATCTGGAGAAGTCCGCGCAGGGCGACGGCGCCGCCCGCGAGATCGCGCCGGTGCCGCTGCGGGCCAAGGTCGTTCAACTGCTTCTGCTCATCCCGCTGTTCACGATCCTCGGGCTGCGCTGGACCGTGGCGCTGGCCGCGCTCGGCAACGCCCTGCACTGGTTCGGCGCGTACCCCTGGGCTCCTCAGACTTCCTGGTGGGCCGTCGCCGCCGGGGCGGCACTGTTCTTCAGTCCGCCTGGGCGGCTCGCGATCGCGGCGGGTGGTGCCCGGCTGCTCCTGCGAGGCGTGAAGCCCGGTCGCTACCCCCGCGGCGGGAGCGTGCATCTGCGGCTGTGGACGGCGGAGCGGCTCGCCGAGTTCAGCGGTGCGACCTCGCTGACCGGGTCCTGGCTGGAGCGGTACGCGCGGGCGCTCGGCGCGAAGATCGGCCCCGACGTCGATCTGCACTCCCTGCCGCCGGTGACCGGCATGCTCAAGCTCGGCCGCGGTGCGGCCGTCGAGTCCGAGGTGGACCTGTCCGGGCACTGGCTGGACGGCGACCGGCTGGAGATCGGCCCGGTCAAGGTGGGCGCGGGCGCGGTGGTCGGCACCCGCGGCATGCTCTTCCCGGGCGCTCGCGTCGGCAAGCGGGCCGAGGTGGCCCCCGGCTCCGCCGTGTCCGGGCACATCCCCACCGGTCAGCGCTGGGCAGGCGCTCCCGCCGTCAAGCTCGGCAAGGCGAAGCGGGACTGGCCCAAGGAGCGCCCGCAGAAGGGGACGTACTGGGGAATCATGTACGGCGCCACCGGGTTCGCCCTGACGGCGCTGCCGCTGGTCGCGGGCCTTGCCGCCCTCCTCGTGGCGAGCGTCTTCGTCACTCCGGACGCCGGGCTCGGTGAGGCCCTGCGGGGCGCCGCGCTCGCGCTGGTGCCGGCGACGCTGACCTTCGGTTTCGCCTACGCTCTGCTCTTGCTGATCTTCGTACGGCTGCTCAGTCTGAGCCTGCGTCCGGGCACGCATCCCACGCACAGCCGGATCGGCTGGCAGGCCTGGACGGTCACGCATCTGATGGACCGCTCCCGCGAGGCGCTGTTCCCTCTGTACGCCGGGCTGGTCACGCCGGTGTGGCTGCGGCTGCTCGGGATGAAGATCGGGCGGGGCGCCGAGGTGTCCACCGTCCTCGCGCTGCCCAGCCTCACCACGGTCGGCGAAGGCGCGTTCCTCGCGGACGACACACTGACCGCTCCGTACGAGCTCGGGGGCGGCTGGATGCGGATCGGGCGGGCGGAGATCGGCCGCCGGGCCTTCCTCGGCAACTCCGGGATGACCGCGCCGGGCCGCTCCGTGCCGGACGGCGGCCTGGTCGGGGTGCTGTCCGCGACGCCGAAGAAGGCCAAGAAGGGCAGCTCGTATCTGGGGCTGCCGCCGGTGAAGCTGCCGCGTGCGACGAGCGACAGCGATCAGAGCCGTACGTACGATCCGCCCAAGCGGCTGCTGTGGGCACGCGGTCTGGTGGAGCTGTGCCGGATCGTCCCGGTGTTCTGCTCGGCCGCGCTGGCCGTGCTGACGGTGGCCGTGCTCAGCACGCTGGGCGCGTGGGCGTGGCTGCTCGGCGGCGTGGTGCTGCTCGGCGCGGGCGCGGTCGCCGGTCTGGTGTCCATCGTGGCGAAGTGGCTGCTCGTGGGCCGGCACCGGACCGGTGAGCACCCGCTGTGGAGCGGCTTCGTGTGGCGCAACGAGCTGGCCGACACCTTCGTCGAGGTGGTGGCCGTGCCGTGGCTGGCCGGTTCCGTGGCCGGTACGCCCGTGATGTCCCTGTGGCTGCGCGGGCTCGGCGCCCGGATCGGCAAGGGCGTATGGGTGGAGAGCTACTGGCTGCCGGAGACGGACCTGGTGACGCTGGAGGACGCCGCCACCGTGAACCGTGGCTGTGTGCTGCAGACCCACCTCTTCCACGACCGGATCTTGCGGACGGATACTGTGGTCCTCCGTGAGGGCGCCACCCTGGGCCCGGGCGGAATCGTTCTGCCCGGCAGCACCGTCGGAGCCCGCAGCACACTGGGACCCGCATCCCTCGTCATGGCGGCGGAATCCGTTCCCGACGACACCCGTTGGCTGGGCAACCCGATCGAAGCATGGCGTCCCTAGGCGCGGCCCGTACGGCGCCCGGGGAGGTGGCACCGGCACGTCGTACGAGCACAGGGCAGGGAGCGGACACAGCAGTGGCGCAGCGGACAGTGGGAGCGGACCCGTACTTCCCGGCGAACGGGGATGCCCGCTACCGGGTGCACCGGTACGAACTCGCCCTGGACTACCGTCCCGGCCCCAACCGGCTGTCCGGCACCGCCCGGCTCAACGCCATAGCGGGCCGGGCGCCGCTCGCCGAGTTCCTGCTGAACCTCGCCGACTTCAAGGTGGGCCGGATACGGGTCGACGGCCGGGCACCGCACTACACGCACCGGGGCGGCCGGCTCCGCATCCGCCCGGCGAAGCCGATCCGTGCCGGAGCCGCTTTCACCGTGGAGGTGCACTGGTCGGGCAATCCCAAGCCGGTACGCAGCCCCTGGGGCGGGCTCGGCTGGGAGGAACTGGAGGACGGGGCGCTGGTGGCCAGCCAGCCGGTCGGGGCACCTTCCTGGTACCCGTGCAACGACCGGCCCGCCGACAAGGCCTCGTACCAGCTGTCGATCACCACGCCGTCCGCGTACTCGGTCGTGGCGGGCGGCCGGCTGCTGACCCGGACGACGAAGGCCTCGACGACCACGTGGGTCTACGAGCAGTCGGCGCCCACCTCCAGCTACCTGGTCGGGCTGTCCATCGGCAAGTACCAGACGGTGCTGCTCGGCGACCCCGGCCTCGGCGGTGTGCCGCAGGCCGGGCACATCCCGGCGCATCTGCTCACCCCGTTCTCCCGGGACTTCGCGCGGCAGCCCGCGATGATGGAGCTGTTCGAGGAGGTCTTCGGCCCGTATCCGTTCGGCGAGTACGCGGTCGTCGTCACCGAGGAGGAACTGGACGTCCCGGTGGAGGCGCAGGGGCTTTCCCTGTTCGGCGCCAACCATGTGGACGGGGCGCGAGGTTCGGAACGGCTCGTCGCGCACGAGCTGGCGCACCAGTGGTTCGGCAACAGTGTGAGCATCGCCGACTGGCGGCACATCTGGCTGAACGAAGGGTTCGCGAAGTACGCGGAGTGGCTGTGGTCGGAGCGGTCGGGCGGGCGCAGTGCGCAGGCACTCGCCGCTTTGGCGCACCGGAAGCTGGCCGGGTTGCCGCAGGATCTCCAACTGGCGGATCCGGGGCGTAAGTTGATGTTCGACGATCGGCTCTACGAGCGTGGCGGGCTGGTGCTGCATGCGGTGCGCTGCGCGCTGGGCGACGAGGCGTTCTTCCGGATGCTGCGTGCGTGGGGGGCGCTGCACCGGGGTGGCGCGGTGACGACGGAGGCGTTCACGCGGCACGTCGCCAGGTACGCGGCCGCAGCCGAACCGCTGGACGACCTGTTCACGTCCTGGCTTCACGAGACGGCGCTCCCGCCGCTGCCGTCCGCCTCCGGCGTGGGGATTCCGGCCCGGCCGCCGTATCCGCCCACTACGTGAGCGCACTGTTTGAAGGGCGGTTCGTGGCTGCGGGTTGAGCGTGGCTGGTCGCGCAGTTCCCCGCGCCCCTTAGGTGCGTGGTGGGTCGGGGCCGCGGTCCGGTGCGTCAGCCCGTCGCCAACAGGGCATACGGCCCTTTGCTGGTACAGGGTCCTGGTCCTCCGAGACCGAAGCTACGCGACGGGCATAGGACGCACCGGCCCACGCCCCCTCCCGCCGGAGGGAAGCAGCGGGTTTCATCGTGGCTGGTGAACATGATGACGGCCGGTTCGGGGAGCGCCCCGTCAGGGGCGCGGGGAACTGCGCGACCAGCCACGACGCACCCGCAGCCGCGACACGCAGTGTCACCCCCACCCCCGTAGGCACCCCCGCTCAACCGCCGGAGGCAGGCGGCGGTGGGGCCAGTATGTCCAGCTCCTGGAGTGCGCCCACCGCGATCTCGCGGGTCAGTTCCTCCGCGCGGGCTGCCTTGCCTTCCCGTACCGCTTCCGCGACTTGGACGTGCAGGGTGACGGCGGCCGGGTCGGGGTCCCAGAACATGACCTCGTGACGGGTGCGGCCCGTCAGGACCTCGGCGACCACGTCGCCGAGGCGGGCGAACATCTCGTTGCCGGATGCGTTGAGGATGACTCGGTGGAAGGCGATGTCGTGGACGAGGTACTTCTCGAGCTGGTGGCCGCGTGAGGTGGCGACCATGCCCAGGGCGCACTCGGTGAGTTCGGCGCACTGTTCGGCGGTGGCGTGCTGGGCGGCCAGGCCCGCGGCGACCGGTTCGACGGCGGAGCGCAGCACGGTGAGCGAGCGCAGCTGGCGCGGGCGGTCGGCGCCCGCGAGACGCCACCGGATGACCTGCGGATCGTAGACGTTCCACTCGGAGGCGGGGAGCACGGTCACGCCGACCCGGCGACGGGACTCGACCAGGTGCATCGACTCCAGGACCCGTACGGCCTCCCGCATCACGGACCGCGACACCTCGAAGCGGTGCGCCAGCTCGTCGGTGCGCAGGACGCTCCCCGGCGGGTACTCACCCGCGGTGATGGCAGGACCGAGGCTCTCCAGTACATGGCCGTGCAGCCCCCGGCCCGGTGTGCTCATGGGGTTCAGCCTACGAGGCAGAACGCGGGACTAAAAAGTCAGACTTTTATGTCACAGACTCTTGAACTCGTATGACCTAATGGGTTTCAGTGTCGTCCACGGATGCGGCACGCGGCCTCGACGTACATCCCGTCGTCGACCGTCCGATGTCGAAGAAGACAGCGAGAGCACGATGAATCAATCGCGGTCCACCCATGTCGTCGTGATCATGGGCGTGGCAGGCACCGGCAAGACCACCATCGGTCCCCTGCTGGCCGGCCGGCTCGGCGTGCCGTACGCCGAGGGCGACGACTTCCACCCCGAGACCAACATCGCCAAGATGTCGGCCGGTACGCCGCTCACCGACGAGGACCGCCGGCCCTGGCTGGACGCCATCGGCCGGTGGGCGCACGGGCGGGCCGGGCTCGGCGGGGTGGTCAGCTGCTCGGCGCTGAAGCGGAGTTACCGCGACCGCTTGCGGGCCTCCGCGCCCGGCGTCGTCTTCGTCCATCTCACGGGTGACCGCAAGCTCATCGAGGACCGGATGGCGCACCGCAAGGGGCACTTCATGCCGACAGCGCTGCTGGACTCCCAGTTCGCCACCCTCCAGCCGCTCCAGTCGGACGAGGCGGGTGTCGCCGTGGACGTCTCCGGCAGTCCGGAGGAGATCACCGAGCGGGCCGTGACCGCTCTGCACGGCCTCGAGCTGTAACTCCCCCGAGAACCCCCTGAGCAGTAACTCCCCCTCCCCCCCAAGCCACTCAAGGAAAAGCACCGTGACCAGTCTCAGTGTCGAGATGCTGGCAGCGGACCCCGAGCCGATCACCTCGGCGGGTCACGCGCAGCTGGGCATCGCCGTTCTGGCGGGCATCGCCGTCATCGTCCTGCTCATCACCAAGTTCAAGCTGCACGCCTTTCTCGCGCTGACCATCGGGACGCTGGCGCTGGGCGCCATCGCAGGGGCGCCGCTCGACAAGGCCATCGCCAGTTTCAGCGCCGGCCTCGGCTCGACGGTCGCCGGCGTGGGTGTCCTCATCGCGCTCGGTGCCATCCTCGGCAAGCTGCTCGCGGACTCCGGCGGCGCCGACCAGATAGTCGACACGATCCTCGCGAAGGCGGGCGGGCGTTCGATGCCGTGGGCGATGGTGCTGATCGCCTCGGTGATCGGGCTGCCGCTGTTCTTCGAGGTCGGCATCGTGCTGCTGATCCCGGTCGTCCTGATGGTGGCCAAGCGCGGCAACTACTCACTGATGCGGATCGGCATCCCGGCCCTCGCGGGTCTGTCCGTGATGCACGGTCTGATCCCGCCGCACCCCGGCCCGTTGGTCGCGATCGACACGGTCAAGGCGGACCTCGGTGTCACCCTCGCCCTCGGCCTGCTGGTCGCCATCCCGACCGTGGTCATCGCGGGCCCGATGTTCTCGAAGTACGCGGCCCGCTGGGTGGACGTACCCGCACCCGAGAAGATGATCCCGCAGCGCACCTCCGACGACCTGGAGAAGCGTCCCGGCTTCGGCGTCACCATCGCCACCGTGCTGCTGCCGGTCGTGCTGATGCTGGCCAAGGCGCTGGTGGACATCGTCATCGACGATCCCGAGAACACGGTGCAGCGCGTCTTCGACGTGATCGGCTCCCCGCTGATCGCACTGCTCGCGGCCGTGATCGTCGGCATCTTCACCCTGGGCCGGGCGGCCGGCTTCACCAAGGACCGGATCTCGACGACGGTCGAGAAGTCCCTCGGTCCGATCGCGGGCATCCTGCTCATCGTCGGCGCGGGAGGCGGCTTCAAGCAGACGCTGATCGACTCCGGTGTGGGCCAGATGATCCTTGACATCTCCGAGGACTGGTCGATACCCGCCCTGCTCCTCGCCTGGCTGATCGCGGTGGCGATCCGGCTCGCGACCGGCTCCGCGACCGTCGCCACCATCTCGGCGGCCGGTCTCGTCGCACCGCTCGCGGCCGACATGTCGACCGCACACGCATCCCTGCTGGTACTGGCGATCGGTGCCGGTTCGCTGTTCTTCAGCCATGTGAACGACGCCGGGTTCTGGCTGGTGAAGGAGTACTTCGGCCTCGACGTCGGCCAGACGATCAAGACGTGGTCGGTGATGGAGACCCTCATCTCGGTGGTCGCCGGAGGCGTGGTCCTGCTGCTGTCACTGGTCATCTAGCGTCCTTAGGAGCACGGGCATGAGTCACCCTCTCTTCGACATCAGCGGCCGTACGGCCCTGGTCACCGGGTCCAGCCGGGGCATCGGCCACGCGCTGGCCCGTGGCCTCGCGGAGGCCGGCTGCACGGTGGTGCTCAACGGCCGGGACGCCACGCGCCTCACGAAGGCAGCGGCGGAGCTGCCCGGCGAAGCCGTCCACACGGCGGCCTTCGATGTCACGGACGGCCCGTCAGTGGCGGCCGGAATAACGGACGTCGAGGAGCGAGTAGGCCCCATCGACATCCTCGTCAACAACGCGGGGATGCAACTCCGCGCTCCCCTCCTGGAGTTCAAGGACACCGACTGGCACCGGATCATCGACACCAACCTGACGAGCGCGTTCCTGGTGGGCAGGGAAGCCGCCCGCCGGATGACGGAACGTGGCCACGGCAAGATCGTCAACATCTGCTCGTTGCAGAGCGAGGTGGTACGGCCCGGGATCGCGCCGTACGCCGCCACCAAGGGCGCGCTGAAGATGCTCACGAAGGGCATGTGCGCGGACTGGGGTCCGCAAGGAGTGCAGGTCAACGGGCTCGGTCCCGGCTACATCGAGACCGAGCTCACCCAACCCCTCGTCGACGACCCCGAGTTCAGCGCATGGGTGCGACGACGTACGCCCGCGGGCCGCTGGGGCCGTACTGAGGACCTGGTCGGCGGCCTGCTCTTCCTCGCGTCTCCCGCGGCGGACTTCGTGAGCGGGCAGATCCTGTACGTCGACGGCGGCATGACCAGCGTCCTGTGAAAGGGGCTCCCCCGATGCTCGGTTGCGTGATCCACGGTCAGGGAGACCTGCGGGTCGACGAGCTGCCACCTCCCTCCCCCGGCTCCGGCGAGGCACTCGTCGCCGTACGGTACGGCGGGGTATGCGGCTCCGATCTGCACTACTGGCGGCACGGCGGCGTAGGGGACTTCCGTCTGCGGGAGCCGATGGTGCTTGGGCACGAGGTGGTGGGGACGGTGGTCTCGTACGGGGCCGGGGGTGATGGTCCCGCGCCGGGTACGGCCGTCGCGGTGCACCCGGCGACCGCCTGCGGCTTGTGCCCGGAGTGCGTGTCCGGGCGGCGGAACGTGTGCCGGGACACCCGTTACCTCGGCAGCGCGGCCCGCACACCGCATGTGCAGGGCGGGTTCGCGGCCCAACTGGTCGTGCCTGCCGAGCAATTGAGGGCCCTGCCCGCCGGGCTTCCGCTGCGCCGGGCCGCGCTGGCCGAACCGTTGTCCGTCGCGCTGCACGCGGTGCGGCGGGCCGGTGACGTCTCCGGCCGACACGTCCTGGTCACCGGCGCGGGGCCCATCGGCTGCCTCGTCGTCGCGGCGGCGAAGGCGGCGGGTGCCGCGCGGGTGACGGTCACGGATCTGCTGCCGCGGGCGCTGGAGTTCGCGGTGGCGGCCGGGGCAGACGGGGTCGTACGCGCGGACGAGCCCGCCTCTCCCGGCCTGCCCGCGGAGGTCGACGCCGCGATCGAGGCCTCCGGGGTTGCCGCGGGTCTCGACACCTGCCTCCGGCTCGTACGGCGCGGCGGTGTCATCGTCCAGCTCGGCATGCTCCCGCCCGGCCAGACTCCCTTCGCGGGGAACCTCGTGGTCAGCCGCGAGCTCGAACTTCGGGGGTCGTTCCGCTTCGACGTCGAGTTCGACGAGGCGCTGGCGCTGCTCGCGCAGGAGCCTCGGTTCGACGATCTGGTGAGCGCGGTCGTTCCCCTCCGGGAGGCGGAGCCGGCGTTCGCCCTGGCTGCGGACCGTACGAAGTCCTGCAAGGTGTTGCTGGACTTCGAGGGGTAGGGGTCGTGTCTGGTGTGCGGGTGGGTGGGGGCGGGTTTTCTTTCCCCAGTCCCGCCCCTTCCCGGCTGTATCAATTTGCGGCTCCGCCGCGTGGGGGGGGCTGCGCCCCAGGCCCCCCGCCAGGGGGTGGTGGGTGACAGTCGTGTCGCGGCTGCGGGTTCGTTGTGGCTGGTCGCGCAGTTCCCCGCGCCCCTGAAAAGCAAAAGCCTGCGCCTGCCCGGGCGCCCCGGGGAAGCCCGCACCCCCAACCACCTGCACTTGCCCTCCGGCGGGAGGGGTCGTGGGCCGGTGCGTCGTATGCCCGTCGCTTAGGTTCTGTCTCGGAGGACCA
>NZ_BMPQ01000013.1:0-34145 GCF_014647675.1 Streptomyces flaveus
GTCGCCGGTGAGCTGCATGCCGTCACCCGAGTCACCCGCGAACCGGATGACCACCCGATCGAGGCGGCGGACCGTGCCGGGCCGGCGTGGTGGCTGCGCCGCCCTACTGCCTGCTGTGTGAACCGTCACCAGCTGTCCCTCTTCTCGTCGGATGTCCGTGAACGCGGCTTGCCGCCGACGGCTCGCACCCTAGGAAGAGGCCCTTGCGACCCGCCAAAGCCCGGGCGCATGTGAGAAGTTCACACGGGATCAGTGACTTCGTGGCTGTCCGGCGTGGTGTGCCCGCCGTCAGAATCGGCACGACGAAAGGGGACACCATGCCGCGGGTCATCGGGAGCCGCGTCCTTCACCTCTGGTCGCTGCACGAGGACGTGGCCGTCGAACAAAGGGACAGAGACGGCGAGTTGGTGTTGCGCAGCCGGTTCGGGACCGAGCGGATCGACCGGCCCGACCCACTGGTGCGCGAGGCCCTCAGACGCATGGAGCTGGGGCCGGTCCTGCTCGCGAACGTGATGGCCCGGCCGGCCGGCGACGGGAACGGCCACCAGGAGCGCTCCCTGCTGGTGCTGCTGCCGATGCTGGACAGACTGTCCCATCTGATCGTGCGCACCCTGAGCTGGGAGGATCTCCGCGGACCGCTGCTCTCCGTCGTCTCCACCAGGCGGGACACCGTGTTCACCCCGGTGTCCCCGTCCGCGCAGCGGCTGATCCGGCTGATCGGTGGCGTCTCGCTGACCCTGGAGAAGGCCGGCTTCGCCCTGGACGGCCCCGAGTCCCCGCACCGGGTGCATCTGCACCGGTCGGAGGCCATCTGGGTGGTCGGGCTGCTGGCCTGGCCGGTCACACCGTCGCACGCCTCCTCCGTGCTGCCGCTGCCGCCGGAGGTGACGTACGCGGTGCTGAGCTATCTGGTGGCCGCCGGCATGACGGAGTACTGCGAACCGGTCACCCCCGAACACGGCCCGTGACGCACGGAGTTCGCGGGCCGGAGCCGGCGGCGGCTCACAGCCAGCCGGATTCCTGCGCGATCAGGACGGCGTCCACCCGGTTGCGTGCGTTGAGCTTGGTCGTGATGGTGGTCAGGTAGTTGCGCACCGTGCCGGTGGACAGATGGAGTTCCGCGGAGATCTCCGAGGGTTCCGCGCCCTTGGCCGCCAGCCGCAGCACCTCCGTCTCCCGCTCGGTCAGCGGACTCTCCATCCCGCCCCAGGCGGCCAGGGCGAGCTGCGGGTCCACCACGCGCTGACCGGCGGCCACCCGCCGTACCGCGGACGCCAGTTCGTTCGGCGGGGCGTCCTTGAGGATGTAGCCGTTCACCTGTGTCGAGATGGCCCTCAGCAGGGTGCCGGGGCGTCCCATGCTGGTGAGGATCAGGATGCGGCAGCCGGGCATCCGCTCGCGCAGCTGGGCGGCCGCCGTCAGACCGTCGATGCCGGGCAGGTCGATGTCGATGATCGCGACCTCGGGCCGGTGCCGCAGCGCCGTCGGCACGATGTCGTCGCCGTTCTCGACCTCGCAGATCACTTCGATGTCGTGCTCGAGATTGAGCAGTGCCACAAGAGCGCCGCGGACCATGTGCATGTCTTCGGCCAGCAGTACGCGAATCATCGTTCCCCCGTTTCCGTGCCGCGTTCTTGTTCCCGATGTGGCCGGACGCGGCGACTGTACCAACTGAACTCGGCCAATTTGAGCGGTGTTGGGGGCTTCTGGTGATGTGGGAACGGTCGCTCCGGTTATTCTCCGTCCCTGCCGGTGTCCGTCGGCACGACGGCGGTGCCCGCGGGTTCGGATACGGCGACCGGAGCGACCGCCCGCAGCCGGAAGGTGCCGTAGGGCCGGGTGCCGGAGTCGAGGCCCCCGCCGATCTCGCGCAGCCGCAGGGCCAGGTTGCCCAGTCCGCTGCCGCCGTGCTCGGAGGTGTCGCGCCGGCCTGCCGTGACGCCGTCGTTGTCGACCGAGAGCGTGACCCGTTCCCGGTCAGTGGTCACCCGGATCGCGCACCGGGTCGCCCTGCTGTGTCTCAGGACGTTGGTGACGGCTTCCCGTAACACCGCCGCCAGCGCGTTCTCCACCTGTCTGCTCAGCTCCGCGGTCGCCACCTCCACCCGGACGGCCACGTCGGCCGCGTTCAGCACCGACTCCGCAGAGGTGACCTCCTGGGCCAGGGACATGTCACGGAAGCCGCTGGCGACCCGGCGTACGTCGGCGAGCGACTGACGGGAGATGGTCAGGATGTCGTCGACCTCCTGCACGGCACGCTCGGGATGCGTCGGTATGAGCCGATGCACCAGCTCGCTCTTCAGCGTGATCGCGGACAGTCCGAAGCCGAGCAGGTCGTGCAGGTCCCGGGCGAAGCGCAGCCGCTCCCGGGTGACGGCCAGTCGCGCCAACTCCCCGCGCGCGTCGTGCACTTCCTGGATCACCTCCGCCAGATGGGACAGGGCGAAGACGACGAGGCCGGTCAGCAGCGTGGACTGGCACAAGTAGATCGAGTCGACGAGCCCCTGCCCGCCCAGCAGTGGGGGCAGGAACATGCTGAGTCCCACGGCGGTGAACAGGATCCACGCGGGCCGCGACGGCAGCAGGAGCAGCAGGGAGCCGGAGAGGAAGCCGCCGAGCGCCCCCCACTGGGCGTGGAAGACGAAGAGCGGCAGATAGGTGAGCAGGAACTGCACGCCCAGGGTCAGGGCCTTCTCGCGCACCGGGCGCCGTCCGGCGCCCGGTGCGGAGTGCCTCATCTGGATCAGGAAGACCACGATGAGCGCCGCAGTGGCCGCGGTGGCCGTGGCGGGAGAGAGGTCCGTGCTGATGATGTTGAGCGCGGTGATGGAAAGGTAACTGAACAGTGCCACCCGCAGGATGACCCGGGCCAGCCGGGGCCCGGGATGCGTCTGGTTCCTTCGTGTACTCGTACCACCGGTGGCCGGTGACTGCCAGACCAGATTTTCATGCGGGCCATGACTTGTACTGGTCTTCACGGACTCCTCTTTCAGCCGGGGGAGTTCGATTCGGATCGTATGGGAACGAAGTGAAGACCGTGGGGGACTTGTAGCGATAATCGAAGGTTTAGACGAACAAGGGGATGGGGTTCACGTGTTCATATGCGGTGGGTCGTTCGAGCCGCCCGAGCGTGACCGGTATGTCGAACAGCCGCCCGGGGGCGAGCCTGGCCCAGAAGTGCCGTAGCCCGGGCACGATCACCTTCACCACCGGCAGCTCCAGATCGGGCCGGGTCTGGTCCAGGACCAGCAGTTCCAGGCCGCGGGAGCGGACCAGTTCACCGATCGCGGTCACGTCGTCCAGCAGGTCGCCGCGCTCAGCGCGGGCCCAACTCCCGGGCGTACGCGGGGAGATCGCCGGATCCGGCACCAGATAGGGCTGGTTGGCCGTGGTCGCCGTGCGCCACCAGCGGCAGGCCTCCGGATCGTCGGTGCCGTACTCCGCGGCCCCCGGGCGGCGCGGCAGCACCGCGGGCAGCATCTGCCCCAGCTCGGTCAGCGCCCTGCGCAGCGCGACCCGCGGATCGAAGTGGGCGCCGAAGCCGAAGATCACGTCCTCGGGCGGGCCGCCGGGCCGCCGGGACAGCGCTGCCAGCACCGGAACGCCGAAGTCCGAGGTGAGGTCGAGTACCCACAGCTCGCGGCCCAGCCGCAGGCAGCCGTCGCGGAATCGGTCGACCTCGGGCGCGGCGAACGCGTCCAGGTCCACGCCGGGCTGCCGGGTGCGGTTGTACCACCACAGGGCCACCGCGTCCCTCTCCACCAGCTCCAGGAAGCCCTGGACCAGAGCGTCTTCGAGACTGCTGCCGGCCGCGTTGCCGTTGGAGTCGGCGTGCAGCCCGTCCTCGGCCGGTGCGCTGTGCGAGAAGTACAGCATCGAGGTGGGCAGCAGCCGGTGCCGCTCACCGGTCAGGGACCACACCGGAGTCCACTCGGTGGGCCGGTTCTCGTCGAACGGCCGCGGCACGTACTGGAAGTGCGAACCGCGTGCGTTCCAGACGTCCCGCTCGGCGAACTGCCGTGCGTGGTACAGCTGGCAGTCGTTCGGATGCATGGCCGCCTCGCCGAGCGCACGCCACGTGTCGCGTACGACGGGTTCATCGCCCTGCCGGGTCCCGCTGTAGCGCTCCACCGCCTCGCCCAGGGCGCTGACCTGAGCCTCCGTCGGGTCGAGCCCCTTGCCGCCGCTCAGCGCCCTGAGACCGGCGCGCAGTCCGGCCAGACTGTGCGACCTGAAGGCGAGGTTGTGACCGGAGAGGTAGCTGTCAACGAAGTCGGGGGTGCGCGGGGCGCGTTGGATCTCCTTGACGATCCCGGTCACCGGGCCGACGAGATGGCCGTAGCGCTCCAGCATCTCCTGCGGCGGGGCGGAGCGGTGGCTGTTGCCTTGCTGCGCCGTCTTCGGTCGTGACACCGGTACGAACGGCCGGCGCACCGTCCGTTCGACGATCCCGGGATCGCCGCACACCGAGCACTGCGGGCGCCGGTGCACGGGGTGGGCGGCGGCGCGCAGCAGCATCGTGTCCACGGTGTGCACCAGGTTCTGTGACGGATACCGCATCCCGGCCAGCCACTTGGCCGCTTCCAGCACCGCGATGTGGACCGCGATGGCGCGGCCCGCCGCCAGCGAGGCCGCGGGCCGCTTCGGCGGTCCCGCGAGACCGAGCGCCCGCTGCACCGGCCACTCGGAGCGGCGGTGGCCGCGCAGCCGTTCCGCCAGGCAGGTCCAGCAGGCCCCCTGGCCGGGCCGGAAGAACGGTCCGATCCAGGGGTCGGTGCCGCAGATCTTGGCGATCAGCCACGGCGTTCCGCTAGCCCGGTGCCGGGCGTCCACCTCCGCCAGCTCCGGTGTCAGGTAGTCGTCGCACAGGACGAGCGAGAGGGCGGGGGCGGAGCCGGGGGCCGCGAAAGCGACCCCCGACTCCCGGCACGCGGTGTGGACCGGCTCCGGATCCACCCCCGGCAGCGCCTCCAGGGACACCGCGGTACCCGCCAGTTCGGCCGAGGCCCGGGAGCTGTCCAGGCCGGCCAGGTCCCAGTACGCGTCGGCCGCCGGATCGGAGCAACTGGGCGGCCCGGCGGGCGCGCCCGCCGGACGGAAGCCGAGCAGCCCCGACCGGGCGAGCGCGTCCAGGGAGGTGACGACTTCCTCGGCGAGCAGCCGGGGCCCGGCCTCGCTCAGCACCCCGCGGACGGTGCGCGTGCCGTCGAGCAACGGCGCGAGCACCTCCGCGGGGGTGCCGCGCAGCGCGGTGACGCCGCGGCGCGAGACCAGGTAGATGGCTTCGCCGGGAACCACGACCGGGCTCAGATGGCGCTTGAAGCCCACCAGCGCGCTGGAGTCCGGGACCAGTGTCCCGGCCTCGTGTTCCCCGGCACCGGTCATGCCGCGAACTGCCCGCTGCGCTCGGCCGCCGGGACGGCGATGATGCAGATGGAGAACATCACGGCGTCGCTCTGTCCGGGGGAGTCCAGATCCTCGATCAGCAGGGGGCGGACGACTGCGCGCGATGCCTGCGCGGTCTCGTCGAAGCGGTGCGTGCCGGCCGAGATTGCGTTGACCATGGGGAAACCTTTCCCTTGAGAGATGTCGAACGGCTCTGTCGGAAATCGAGCGTCTTGGTCGGTCGAACGGTTGTGCTCCGTGGCCAGAATTCTGCGAGTACCGCGGGATCACAGACAGTGCTGCAGTCATCAGTCGAGGGTGAAGTTTTCACGCCATGAGACGGGCGGGAGTGGCCGAAGGGAGTCGGGAGGGAAGAGGGTCTGGAAAGGGCCGGGAGGCGGGAGGGAGACAGGCGGGAAAGGGCCAGGGAGGCGGGCGGCGAGCCCGTGGCCCAAGCAGCCTTTTAGGGGGGCCGGCCAGCATCGGTGGTCACCGTGCTTCGTACCGCCTTCCCGGGCCGAGAGGAGGTCCGCAGATGATCCGTACTGTGGCGCGCCACGCGATCCGCTTCGGGCGTGAGGTGTACCGGTCCCTGGTCGCCTACGGGCAGCTGTGGATGTACCTGCCGAAGGACCCCCCGCCGCCGTGGGGCCCACATCCCCTGGAACGGGTCCGCCCCGACATCCCCCTCACCCCCGCCGAACGGGCCCTGGAACAACAACTGCTCGACCTGGACACCTTGCCCTGACCTGGCAGACCTCGCAGTCGGCCGCTGCGTTTCCCTTGAGCGGTGATTCCCTCCTGCTCGCCAAGGCCGAGTCAGGCCGACCCATAGGAGGAACCCTGCTTCGCGCATGTGCAGATGCGCGGATTGTCTGGTTCCGCGGAACGATGCCGGGACGGCCGGAGTCTTATGGGTTGATTGCGATTCACGCGCAGCTCATCTCACGCACAACTCACGGGGAATACGGGGGTATTCGCATGAGTGATCGTCGTTTTGCCGCGCGCGAGGCGCGGATCCGGGCGGCTGAGGCGGAGTTCCAGCGCCATGCGCCGGTGCACGCCGCCAACGGGGCGGAGACGGACCACGCCTTCGTCGCCAACTACTCCAAGGCGTTACCGCACAACAAGTTCGGAGAGGTCGACCCGGCCGCGTACCACCTGCTGCGCAGGGCGCTGGCCACGGGAAGTTACGAGGACTTCGAGCGGATCCCGCTCGGGGGCACCCGCAAGCTGACCAACCCGCAGGTCGGCGCCTCCTTCGACCTGCAGGGCCCGGACGCCCAGGCGCTGTCCGTGCCGCCCGCGCCACGCATCGACAGCGCGCAGCACTCCGCCGCGGCGGTCGAGCTGTACTGGATGGCGCTGTGCCGTGACGTGCTGTTCACGCGGTTCGGTGACAGCGAGCTGATCACCGAGGCGGCCGACGAACTGAGCGGGCTCGCGGACTTCCGGGCGCCCAAGCTCGACGGTCAGGTCACCCGCAGACCATCTTCCGCGGGGACACCCGGGGCGACCTGGCGGGGCCGTACGTCTCGCAGTTCCTGCTCAAGGACATCCGGTACGGCACCCTGCTGATCCCACAGCGGCAGGACACCCTGGTCCGCCCGGTCGACCACCTCACCACCTGGGACGACTGGCTGGAGGTGCAGAACGGCTTCGAACCCGAGCCGGACGAGCGGGACTTCGCCACCCGCCGGTACATCCAGACCCCGCGCGACCTGGCGCACTACGTGCACCGTCGGCTGCGGCCGGAGGAGTTCGGCGGCCGGGTCCACCTGCAGCTGCGCGGGCAGCGCGAGTACACGATCGACTCCGGGGTGCTGGACTCCGTCGCCGTCAAGCGGGTCTTCGAGAAGTACGGCAGCTACCTGCTGCCGCAGGCGTTTCCCGAGGGCAGCCCGACGCACCCCGCGTACGGGGCCGGGCATGCCACGGTGGCCGGGGCGTGCGTGACCATTCTCAAGGCGTGGTTCGACGAGTCGCACGTCCTGCCCGACCCGGTCGTGCCCACCACCGACGGCACCGCCCTGGAGCCGTACACCGACCCGGACGTCGGGCAGCTCACTGTCGGCGGCGAGCTCAACAAGGTGGCCGCCAACGTCGCCATCGGCCGCAACATGGGCGGCGTGCACTGACGCTCCGGCTACACCGAGTCGGTACGGCTGGGCGAGGAGATTGCCGTCGGTGTCCTTCAGCGAGGCCAAGGAGGCCACGCTGGAGGACGCGACCTTCATCCTCAGCCGCTTCGACGGCATCACTCTCGCCATCTGACCGCTCAGACCGACCGGCCTGGTGCCCTGGGATCCCTGCGGCACCGGCCGGCGGCCGTCATGTGCGATCCGCGACTTCGTACGCACTGGTTCCTGCGGAAACGCCGGAATCCGGGCTTGATGCGCACTGGTCGGGCCGCTTGGCCGTGCGCATTCTTCTCCAAGTGGCGTCGCGGTCCTGCACGCTCGCGGCGGTGACCAGCACCACCAGCAGCAAACCCGGGCAGTCCACGGCCACGTGCCCTTTGCGGCCCGCCACCTTCTTCCCGCCGTCCCGGCCTTGTCCGTCGGCGCCGACGGTGTCGGCCGCCCGCAGGGACCGCGAGTCGACCATCGCCGCCGTGGGCGTGCGGCTGCAGGCGTACACTGCTGGGCAAATAGCATTTTAATTCTTTTAACTTTATAATTCGGGCAGAAGCGTAGTCAGAACCGTCGGATCCGGCGTCCGATCTGCCCGGGAGGTCCGCAGCGAGTGGCCGTCGGCAGCCTTGGGAGGGCGCGGGCGGGTCACAAAGGCGCCAGGAGGAAGATTTCTCGATGACCCGGCCCGATGACCCGCGCACCGCGGCGGCCCGGGTGTTCGCCGAAGGTGGCGCGTTCGGCGAGCTTCTGGCAGGGATCGACTGGGCGGTGACGCCGCTCGGGCCCCCCGTCTCCTGGCCGGGGGCCCTGGTGGACACCCTGCGCCTCATGCTCACCTCGGAGCATGCGATGGCTCTGTATTGGGGGGCTGAATTCGCCACGCTGTACAACCAGGGCTCCACACCCATTGTCGGCGCCAAACACCCCTGGGCGCTCGGCAGGCCCTACAAGGAGGTGTTCCCCGAGGTCTGGGCCCACCCCGTGAGCTCCCACTTCCACTATGTGACCGGTACCCGCAAGCCCCTGCTGGTCCCGAATGAGCTGCTCATCATGGAGCGCCACGGCTTTTTGGAGCAGTGCTACTTCGACTCCGCATTCCAGCCCGTGCTGCTGGACGACGGCACTGTCGGCGGCGTGCTGCAGATCCTCACCGAGACCACCGGCCGGGTACTGGGCGAGCGCCGGCTGCGCCTGCTGAGCGAGACCGGCACGCGCACGGCCGGGCTGCCCACCCTGGACGAGGTCGCCCGCGTGGTCGCCGAGGTGGCGGGCTCCTACCCCGAGGAGATCCCGTTTCTTGGCCTGTACCTGGCCTCCGAGCCGGGGATGCAGCGGCCGGCGGCCTCCGCCGGGCTCCGGTCGGCGCCCGAGACCGGCTCGCTGAGTGCGGCCGACGGGTCGGAGGCGGCGGCCCGGCTGGCTCAGGTGGTCGCCGACGGTGCCCCGGCCACGCTGCCGGCCGCCGCGTTCACCGGCGGCAGCACGGCCGGGCAGCACGCCGCGGCCACCCGGATCCCGGTCGAGGAGGCGCTGGCCCTGCCGCTGCACGGCGCGGGCCAGGTGGAGGGCGTCCTGGTGGTGGGCCTCAACCCCTGCTTCCCCCCGGCCGGGACCTACCACGACTTCCTGGAGGTGCTCGCCTCCGCCGTGGCCGGGGCGCTGTCGGCCGCGCTCGCACACGAGTCGGCCGCGCTCGCGCACGAAGAGCAGCGCCGACGGGCGGAGGCGCTGGCCGAGCTGGACCGGGCCAAGACCACCTTCTTCGCCAACGTCAGCCACGAGTTCCGCACCCCGCTCACCCTGCTCCTGGGCCCGCTCCAGCAGGCCCTGGCCGACGAGGACCGGCCCGAGCGGCGCGAGCAGCTGGAGCTGGCCGAGCGCGGCGCCCTGCGCCTGCTGAAGCAGGTCAACACCCTCCTGGACGTCGCAAGGGCCGAGGCCGGGCAGATGCGCCCGGCCCTCGAACCGGTCGACCTCGCCGGTGCCACGGCCGAGCTGGCCGGGGTGTTCCGCTCCGCCTTCGAGGCGGCCGGGCTGACGCTGGAGGTGGACTGCCCGCCGCTGCCCAAGCCGGTGCCCCTGGACCGGGAGATGTGGGAGAAGATCATCCTCAACCTGCTCAGCAACGCCCTGAAGTTCACCTTCACCGGCGGCGCCCGGGTGGAGATGGCCGCGGCCGGCGACCGGGCCCGGCTGACCGTGACCGACACCGGCACCGGCATCCCCGCGGACGAGCTGCCGCGCCTGTTCGAGCGCTTCCACCGGGTCCGCGGCGCCCGCTCCCGCTCCCACGAGGGCAGCGGCCTCGGCCTGGTGCTGGTGAAGGACCTGGTGGAAGCGCACGGCGGCACCGTCGGCGTGGACAGTCGGCTCGGCCAGGGCACCACCGTCACCGTGGACCTCCCCTTCGCCGCCGCCCACCGGCCTCGCCCGGCCCCGCCCACGGCCGGCGCCGGATCCCCCGGGGAGACCCCCAGGGAAGGCGGAGGCGGCCGGCCCGGCCGCGCCGCGGCCTACGTGGACGAGGCGCTGGGCTGGCTGGCGGCCGACCCCGACCCCGCCGCGGCCACCTCTGCCTCCGCCGTGGCACGCACCCCGCAGGCCCCCGCGACCCACGATGCCCCCCACGGCCCCGGCCCGCACGAAACCGACCGCCCCCACCGGGCCCGCCTGCTGGTCGTCGACGACAACGCCGACATGCGCGCCTACCTCACCCAGCTCCTGCAGCCCGACTACGACGTGCTGCTTGCCGCCGACGGCCGGGCCGCCGTGGAGACGGCCCTGGCACAGCCGGTGGAACTGGTGCTCAGCGACGTGATGATGCCCCGCATGGACGGCTTCGAGCTGGTCCGGGCGCTGCGCGCCGACCCGCGCACCGCCCGCCTGCCCATCGTCCTGCTCACCGCCCGCGCCGGCGAGGAGGAATCCGTGCAGGGCCGGCACGCCGGCGCCGACGACTACCTGGCCAAACCCTTCTCCGCGCGCCAGCTGCTGGCGCGCGTCCGCACCGGGTTGGAACTGTCCCGGCTGCGCGAACAGGGCCTGACCGAGACCCGCAACCAGCTGGCCGTGCTGGCCTCCCTGGCCGAAGCGGGCCTGCGGCTGGCCAACACCCTCGACCCGGACCAGATACTGCAGACCGCCGGCCAGATCCTGCTGCCCGACTTCGCCGACCAGATCAGCATCCACCTCACCGCCGCGGCACCTGCCCCGGCGCAGTCGCCCCCGGCATACATCGCCGGCGCCCCCCTCCTCGACCGCGAGGCCCTGACCACCGCCGCCGCCCACGCGATCGACGACACCACCCCAGCCCCAGCCGGCTCGCACCCAGTCCCAGCCGACCCGCACCCAGTCCCAGCCGACCCGCACCCAGTCCCAGCTGGCCCGCACCCGGCGCCCGCCGCCGTGCTGGCCCTGCCGCTGCACGCCCACGACCAGACGCTGGGGGCCCTGGTACTGGTCCGGCACACCGGCGGGTACTCCGCGGTCGAACACAAGTATCTGGAGAACCTCGCCCACCGCCTGGCCCTGGCCTACGACAACGCCACCCGGTACCACAACGAGCGCCGCCTCGCCCTGACCCTGCAGCGCGCCCTGCTGCCCCACCGCCTGCCCCAGGTGCCCGGTGTGCGCCTGGCCACCCAATACCGGGCCAGCAACCGCGGCGCCGAGGTCGGCGGCGACTGGTACGACGTGCTCGCCCTGCCCGACGGCGCCGTGGGGCTGGCCATCGGCGACGTCATGGGCCACGACGTGGAAGCCGCCACCGTGATGGGCCAACTCCGCTCCGCCCTGCACAGCCTCGCGCTGGAGGGCGCCGGCCCGGCCCAGGTGCTGACCAGGCTGGACGCCTACCTGCAGTCGCTCGCCACCGACCGCTTCGCCACCTGCCTGTACGCGGTCTACGACCCCCACCGGCACCGCCTGCGCTACGCCGCCGGCGGGCATCTGCCGCCCCTGCTGGTAGCCGCCGACACCGCCTACCTGGAGCTGCCCCCGGCGCTGCCGCTGGGACTGGGCAGCATCCCGGTCGACCGCGAGGTGGCGTTCCCGCCCGGCACCAGCCTGCTGCTGTACACCGACGGCCTGGTGGAGAACCGGGCGTTGTCCCTGGACGACGGCCTGGCGGCCCTGCGCCAGACCTGCGACGCGCTGCCCGCCGCCGCCCGCACCGACCCCCAGCAGATCACCGAACGGGCCCTGGAGCTGCTGAACACCCCCGACCGGGTCGACGACGACGCCGCCCTGCTCGCCGCCACCGCCGAACCGTCGCGTCGGACCATCGCGTCGAACCGGTGACCCGCAGGCTGACGGAAGTGCCGTACAACCGACCGCTGTTGCTCGTAGTCATTGCCGGTCGGTCCGAGGAAGCCGCGGATTCGCTGATCCACTGCTGACGAACTGTCTCCATCGCTCATGGAGTCGCGGATCCCGGACGTCATGTCGAGGGCACTGCATGTCGAGGGCGCTATCGGTCCTGGGAGAGTGCGAGGAGTTCGGCGAAGATGCCGCCCGCATGGACGAGTTCGTCGTATCCGCCCTGTTCGGTGATGCGGCCCTGGTCCATCACCACGATGTGGTCGGCGACCTTCGTGTTCTCGAGCCGGTGCGTGACGACGATCGTGATGCGGTCGCCGGCGATGGCCTTGATCTCCTCGAAGATCGCGTGCTCGCCGCGGGGATCCATCTGAGAGGTCGGCTCGTCGAGGATCAACAGGGACGGGCGCCGGTACAGAGCCCGGGAGCAGGCCAGCCGCTGCCACTGTCCTCCGGACAGTTCGGCCCCGCCGAACACCTCGCGGGCGAGGAGCGTATCGAGGCCTTGGGACAGCTCCTCGACGGCTTCGCGCATACCGACCGCGTCGAGCGCCTGCCACACCTCTCCGTCGTCGAAGGTCCGGGGCTGGCCCAGCGTCACGTTCTCCCGCACCCGCAGCGGCCACTGGGCGAAGATCTGCGGGACCAGACCCGTGCGGCTCCAGACCGTGGCCTCGGCGATGCGGGCGAGGTCCGAGCCGTTCCAGGTCACACGGCCCTTGTCCGCGAGGTAGATCCCGGTGATCAGGCGGGTCAGCGTGCTCTTGCCGGAACCGTTCACCCCAACGACGGCGAGGATCTCCCCGCGCCGCAGGGTCAGGGAGACCCGGTCGACGGCCGGCTTGTCCTTCCCCGGATACTGGTACGTGACCTCGTCCAGCCGGATCTCCTCCACGGGCGCGCTCACGGCGAGTTCACCGCGGTCCGGCGCCCGTGCCTCGGCGTCGTCGAGGAAGGCCTGCATATCGCTCAGGTACAGGCTGGTGTGGAACACGGCGGCCCCGTTGATGATCACCTGGGACAGCGCCGCCAGCGTCGTCTGGACCGCGACGACAGCCGTCGCGGCGAGGGCGAGCGCGACCCGTCCGGTCACGGCGAGCCAGGCGAGAACCGCCCAGGTGGCGACCAGGAACACCCCGCCGACCACCGATGACACCAAGGCGATCCGCAGCGTCCGGGGAGCGGCGGTCAGCGTGCGCCCGTCGACCCGCTCCGACAGGGACCGGTACCAGTACAGCAGGTAGTCCGTCATCCCGTTGGCGCGGACCTCGTCGGCGTACTTCGGCGTCGTCGACCACCACCGCATCATGCCCCTGACGTTGCGGTCGGCGACGTTGGCGTAGTGGATCTCGTAGTCGACCCGGGCGCTCAGCACCGCGCCGACGCCGGCCGGGAGTACGGCGAGCAGGAGCAGGGGCAGCATCAGGGGGTTCAGGACCGACAGGACGCCGCTTGCCGTGACCATCTTGACCAGGGCCGACATGAAACGCTGGGCGTCGGAGACCATGACGTGGGTGCGGATCACTCCCATCTCCGCCGCTTCCTGCCGGTCCGCGAATCCGTCCACGGCGTAGGCCGCCGCCTCCACCCGGCAGACCGCTTCGACCAGCGCGGTGTCCGTCACGGTCGTCAGCCTGGGGGTGATGCGACGCTCGGCGTACGTGGACACGGCAGCCGAACCGCGCGTGAGCGCGCTCGCACCGGCCACGACGAGGAGAGCCGGCAGGGCCGCGTGCAGCCGGTCGGCGACGGAACCGCCGCCGAGGACGGGGCGCATGGCACTGGCCGTCGCGGCCAGCAGCACCGCGGCGGCCACGCCGGTGACCAGCTGGCAGACCAGCAGGAGGAGGACGGCCCGTCGGTCGACGTCCCACGACATCCTGGCGATGCGGCGCAGCACGGAGGGCAGCTGCCCACAGAGCTTGCGGAAGGAGACCTCGCCAAGCGGGTTGATGGAGTACTGGCCCGTGTAGGTGATCTCGGCGGGCGGCGGCGGAGGCGGAGTGACGGCTTGCGTGTCCTGGGTGTCGGCTGAGGTCAACTGGACTCTCCTGCAAGGTCGTTGTGAACGGATCGGCGCGGGCGAACGCCAATGGAGTCAACGACGCGGAAGGTGTGTCGAACACACGTGTTTGAGACGGTGTGGATTCCGTACGGGAGCACGGAAAGCGTCAGGTGCGGAGTGCATCCACCCTTGGGGCATGCGGTCGGCCCTGGGCCGGACAATGGCCGAAACGCCGAGGTCGATACGTATGTGTCAGACGGGGTTTCGCCGAGCACCGAGCGGCGCGCGACTCTGCCCCAGGGCTGAAAAATCGGGGGCGTCGGACGGGCCGTGGGCGGTACGTTCCCCGAATGCATGATGAGGACGGCTACTTCGGGGAGAAGGTGGCGGCCGGCTACGACGAGTCGGCGGCGGACATGTTCCGCCCGGAGGCGGTGGATCCGGCGGTCGACCTGCTGGTCGGGCTCGCAGGCGACGGCCGGGCGCTCGAACTCGGCATCGGCACCGGCCGGATCGCACTGCCGCTGGCCAGGCGCGGGATCCCGGTCCATGGCATCGACATGTCGCGGGCCATGGTGGCCCAACTGCGCGCCAAGCCCGGCGGCGACACCGTCGGCGTGACGATCGGCGACTTCGCCACGACGCGAGTGGAGGGCACGTTCGCGGTCGCCTACCTCGTCTTCAACACGATCAACAATCTGACGACGCAGGACGCCCAGGTGGCCTGCTTCCAGAACGCCGCCGCCCATCTGCGGCCCGGCGGCTGCTTCGTCATCGAGGTGGGCGTGCCGGAGCTGCGCCGGCTGCCGCCGGGGCAGAACGCCGTGCCGTTCCGCATCAGCCCCACACAGTGGGCGTTCGACATATACGACGTCGCCACCCAGGCGATGAGTTCGAACTACGTCACCATCGTCGACGGGCGAGCCAAGCACGAGTACTACCCGTTCCGGTACGTGTGGCCCTCGGAACTGGATCTGATGGCGCGGCTCGCCGGACTGCGGCTGCGCGACCGCTGGGAGGACTGGGACCGGGCGCCGTTCACCAGCGAGAGCCGCCGGCATGTCTCGGTCTGGGAGAAGCCCGCCGACTGACGGCCGGCTTCAGAGGACGGTGTGCCGCGCCGACAGCCCCCGGTACAGGCACTCGGTGAGGCGGGCGGCGATGCTGCCGTCGGGGTCGAGGCGGGGGTTGAAGATCGTGACGTCGAAGCCGACGGCCCGTTCGCCGGCCAGCGCCGTCTGCAGCACGCTCTCGAGTTCCGGCCAGGTCAGTCCGCCGGGGATGCGGTAGTCGACGGCGGGCATCACCGCGTCGTCCAGTACGTCGACGTCGAGATGGACCCAGTACCCGCCGCTCCCGCCCCGGGTGAGCCGTTCGACCGCCTGGCGCGCGGCGGTGTCGGCGCCGAGAGCCCGTACCGCATCGAGGTCGAACGCGTGCAGCCCCGGCGGCAGCGGCTGCATCCCGGCCGCGGTGGACTCCTCGGTGTCGCGGAAGCCGAGGGCGACGACATTCTCGTCCCTCAGCAGGGGACCACGGCCCTCCAGGTCGGTCAGCAGGCTGGGTCCGCGGCCCGTGGCCAGGGCGAGTTCCATCGAGGCCACCTCGCCCGTCGGCTCCGCGGACGGCTGGTAGAAGTCGGTGTGGCCGTCGAGGAACAGCAGGCCGTAGCGTCCCCGGCGGCGCAGGGCGAGGAGATTGCCGAGCAGGATGCTGCAGTCGCCGCCGAGGACCACGGGGAAGCCGCCCCGGTCCAGTACGCCGCCCACGGCGTCGGCCAGCTCCACGGAGTACCGCGCGATGCCGACCGGGTTGAGCACCCCCGTGTCGGCGTCCCGCCTCGGGTCGTACGCCGCCGCCTCGACCCTCCCCCACTCTCGAATTCGCTCGAGCGGGGGGACCCCCATGAGCGGGGGGACCCCCATGGCCACCACCGCCCCGAGGCGGTCGAGCAGCCCGGCATCGCGCAGGGCTTCCGGTAGATCCTGTACCCCTGACGGCCGCAGCCCGAGCACGGACGGCGCCTCGATGACCATCAACTCCCGCACGCCCGAACCCCTTTGTCCGCCGGCCTGCCTCAGGGCGTCGGCTGTCGAGCACCGCCACCACATCACCCATAGTGTCGCAGAACGGACACTCTCTCCTGTGCCGCCGCAGACCGGTTGCGGCCCGGACCGACCGCTCACAGCCGCGTCCGCCACCACCCCGACACCGAATGACGCACGTCTCCCTGCGCCCGGCCTCCCGCGGGCCTACGCTCACCCCGTGCTCCGTATCACCGACGCCCGAACGGGCGAGCCCGCCGACGCCGCCCCCGCCCGCCGCGGCCTGACCCGCGTCGAGGCCCATGTACCGCGTGCCGACACCACCGGCCTGCGGATACTCCTGGTCGCCGACCTCCTCGTACGCGCCCTGGAACTCAACGGGACGCCCGTCTGGACGGTGCTGACCGCCCCGGAGGGGCACGCGGAACTCCGGGAACGCGCATCGGCCCTCGGCATCCGGCCGTTCGAGGACCCCCGCGCCGGGGAACCGCCGCTGGGTGAGGCACAGGTGCTCCATGTTGTCGGCGGCCCCGCCGCCCCTGAAGGCGACGACGAAGCACCGGACGGCGTACGCGTCGAGGTCGCCCCGGTGCACGACGAGGTCCCGGCCGATGACGAGAGCGGTCCGGTTCATGAGGGCGTTGAGGGGAGCGACCCCTCGGCGCTGCGTCTCGCGCTGCTCGCGCGGCCCCGCCGTGATCCCCTCCGGCTCGACGCGGCCGGCCTGGCCGACGCCGAGAAGGTCCTCACACACTGGCGGGGAGCCGTCGCCACCTGGGCCACGCATCCCTCCAGCCCCATCCCCGATCCCGTACGCCAGCAGCTGCGCGCCGCCTGGGAGGACGACCTGGACGTGCCCGCCGTACTGGACGTACTGCGCCGGGTGGCGACGTCCCAGACCGTTCCGGACGGGGCCCGCTTCGAGACGTACGCCTACGCCGACCGTCTCCTCGGGCTCGAACTCACCCGTGACATCGGCCGTGGAACCCCGTCATGAACGTGCCTGCCGGAGCGCCCCCGCAGCGCCGCCTGATCGTCCTGCGGCACGCCAAGTCGGCCTGGCCGGACGGCGTCGCCGACCACGAGAGGCCGCTCGCACCGCGTGGCCGCCGTGACGCCCCGGCCGCCGGTCGCGCGCTCGCCGCCGCCGACCGGGTGCCCGACCTCGCGCTCTGCTCCACCGCCGTACGCGCCCGCCGGACCTGGGAACTGGCCGCGGCCGAATGGACCACACCTCCTCCCGTACGCCACGATCCGCGGCTGTACGCGGCCGACGTACCCGAGTTGCTGGCAGCGGTGCGCGAAGTGCCCGACGAGGTCAGGACGTTGCTGCTGATCGGACACAACCCCGAGCTCGAGGAACTGGTGCTCACCCTGGCCGGGGACAGTCTCGACGACGCGCTGGACGAGGTCCGCACGAAGTTCCCGACATCGGCGATCGCGGTCCTCACCTGGTACGGCGACACCTGGTCTTCCCTCGGCCCCGGCATGGCGCTGCTCACCGACGTGACCGTGCCGCGGGGCAAGAAGGGCTGATCTCCGCACCGGGTGGCGGCCCGACGGGACGCACGCGCGCGTGCAGCACCTTCGCGCGGGGCACATACGCTGGCTCGATGCAGGACGAGTACCGCACGGTGGCCCGCGCAGGCGTGCACGAGACCGAAGTCAACCGCTCCCGCTTCCTGTGCGCGCTCGCCCCGGCGGCCACCGAACAGGAAGCCCAGGAGTTCATCGCGGCCGTCCGCAAGGAGCACGCGGACGCCACGCACAACTGCTACGCGTACGTCATCGGCGCCGACGCCTCCGTACAGAAGGCGAGCGACGACGGCGAACCGGGCGGCACGGCCGGCGTCCCGATGCTCCAGATGCTGCTGCGCCGCGACCTGCGGTACGTCGCCGCCGTCGTCACCCGCTACTACGGCGGCGTCAAGCTCGGCGCGGGCGGGCTCATCCGGGCGTACGGGGGAGCGGTGGGCGAGGCCCTCGACACCCTCGGCACGATCACACGTAAACGCTTCCGTCTCGCCACCGTCACGGTCGACCACCAGCGGGCGGGCAAGGTGCAGAACGACCTGCGGTCGACGGGCCGCGAGATACGCGACGTCCGCTACGGAGAGGCCGTCACCCTCGAGATCGCCCTCCCGGACGCGGACGTGGAGACGTTCCGGGCGTGGCTGGCCGATGCCACGGCGGGGACGGCGGGGTTCGAGCTGGGGGGAGAGGCGTACGGGGACGCCTGATGCGGACAGCGCTGAGGCCGCCAGGAGAGGCCGATATGGCAGTAGCCGCCCGTGATGTCCGACCCGGCCGTTAGTCTCGAGGATCATGAGGCTGCTGCACAAATTTTCCAGGCGCTGCCTACCGTAAGGGCGCTGATGTGGCAAAGGTGCAGGTCAGGATGGTGCGGTTCCGCCCAGGAGAAGCTCGTCGGTGGTGCCGGTGCCGTGTTGGTTTGGTGCTGACCTGTGGGCACTCCTCGTCATCCCTGGTGACCTGTCCCGTGCTGGTTCTGTGCTGGGCGGGGAGGGTGTCGAGTTGCAGGCGGTGGAGCGAGGTCTGGCGGCCGCCCTGTTCGCAGTCGCCGAACTGGTGGGTTTGGCGAGGCGGTTTCTGATGGACCGCTTTCCATTTGCCTGGGTCGGCCGGTTCGGGTTGTCAGGACTCGAGGCTTGGGGGTAGTCGCCCATCCAGGCTTTGTCCTGTGTGTGGAGAAAGTTGTGCTGGATCGTGCGTAAGTTCTTCCCGCTCCGGAAAATCGCTGCTACGTTCCTCCCCGAAAGCCTGACGGCTCAGCCGACGGAACCAGGCGTCCGGGTCCCCGGCCGTGGGCTAGGGGAGGGGAGGGGTTCGTGAGACGAATGACCGCTCGGCCTGAGAACACGCATCAGGCGCGGCTGCTTCGTTTACTGCGTGACAACGGGTCCAACTCCCGCGCTCAGCTGGGTGATCTGGTGGACCTGTCCCGTTCGAAGCTGGCCGTCGAGGTGGACCGGCTGCTGGAGACGGGACTGGTCGTCGCGGACGGGCTTGCCCCCTCGCGGGGCGGCCGGCGTTCGCACAACATCCGGCTCTCGCCGACGCTGCGTTTCCTCGGTGTCGACATCGGTGCCACGTCGGTCGATGTCGCCGTGACGAACGCGGAGTTGGAGGTCCTGGGGCATCTGAACCATCCGATGGATGTCCGGGAGGGGCCTGTGGCGGTCTTCGAGCAGGTGCTGTCGATGGCTGCCAAGCTGAACGCCTCCGGTGTCGCAGAGGGCTTCGACGGTGCCGGGATCGGGGTCCCGGGGCCGGTCCGCTTTCCGGAAGGTGTGCCGGTCGCGCCTCCGATCATGCCGGGCTGGGACGGGTTCCCGGTGCGGGAGGCGCTCAGTCAGGAACTGGGTTGTCCGGTCATGGTGGACAACGACGTGAACCTGATGGCGATGGGGGAGCAGCACGCGGGCGTCGCACGCCCGGTGGGCGACTTCCTGTGCGTCAAGATCGGTACCGGCATCGGCTGTGGCATCGTCGTCGGCGGTGAGGTCTACCGGGGGACGACCGGCAGTGCCGGCGACATCGGTCATATTCAGGTGGAACCGGGAGGTCGCGCGTGTGCGTGTGGCAACCGGGGCTGCCTGGAAGCCCACTTCAGCGGTGCCGCGTTGGCCGGTGATGCGGAGCAGGCCGCGCGCGAGGGCCGGTCGGTACAGCTCGCTGCCCGGCTGGAGACGGCCGGGCGTCTGACGGCCGAGGACGTGTCGGCTGCCGCGGCAGCAGGGGACGCGGTGGCTTTGGAGCTGATTCGGGAGGGTGGGAAGCGTCTGGGGCAGGTCATCGCCGGGCTTGTCAGTTTCTTCAATCCGGGGCTGGTGGTGATCGGCGGCGGTGTGACCGGGCTCGGGCACACGTTGCTGGCCAGTGTTCGGACCCAGGTCTACCGGCAGTCCTTGCCGCTGGCCACGCGCAACCTGCCGATTGTGCTGGGTGAGTTGGGACCGGCCGCCGGAGCCATCGGCGCGACCCGGCTCATCAGCGACCACGTTTTCTCACCGGCCTGACCGCCGCCCGACCCCGCCGGCAACGGACTACCACTCGCGCCACTACAACCAAGCGTCACTGCAACCTCATTGGCGCTCCCGCACACCCATTGCGCCCTGGCAACCCCACGGCGCACTCGCAACACCCGTAGAGCCACCGCAACACCCACCGCACCGCCGCTACCACCGCATGAAGCGTCGGCGACTGCCACCACTGCATGGTTGCCGGGCCCATCAGGCCTGCCCTGCCCCTTTTCTCAGCCCCTACGCCCCAGCGCACACGACGCCAGGGGCTCTCCAGAGCCGCCCAAGTACCTGCACCACCTTGCCCAGCCCTGCCTGCTCATGTCCCGCATCCGCCGAGGGGATTCCTCATGGCATCACCACCACCCCTGCTCACCATGTCCGGTATCACCAAGTCGTTCCCGGGCGTCCGCGCCCTGGACGGTGTGGACCTCGAGGTCCAGGCCGGCGAAGTCCACTGCCTCCTCGGCCAGAACGGCGCCGGCAAGTCCACTTTGATCAAAGTGCTCGCCGGGGCTCACCAGCCCGACGGCGGTGAGATCACCTGGCGGGGTGAGCCCGTGTCCCTGGGGTCGCCGATCGCCGCCATGCGTCTCGGCATCGCCACCATCTACCAGGAACTCGACCTGATCGAGGGGCTGTCCGTCGCGGAGAACGTCTTCCTCGGGCACGAACCCACCTCCGCCGGGTTCGTCGTGCGCGGCTCAGCTGCCCGTACGGCGACCGCGGAGTTGCTGAAACGCCTCGGACACTCGGAGATCGACCCTGCGCGGCTCGTCGGCGACCTGTCCGCGGCGCAGCAGCAGATCGTCTCGATGGCCCGCGCCCTGTCCCACGAGGTTCGGTTGATCGTGATGGACGAGCCGTCGGCGGCGCTCGACCCCGAAGAGGTGGACAACCTTTTCAGGATCGTGGGCGATCTGACGGCCGATGGCGTCGCCGTCATCTACATCTCTCACCGTCTTGAGGAGATCCGGCGCATCGGCGACCGGGTCACGGTCCTGAAGGAGGGCCGGTCGGTCGCGGGCGGTCTGCCTGCCAAGTCGACGCCGACCCATGAGGTCGTGGCCCTGATGACCGGGCGGAATGTGGAGTACGTCTTCCCCGAGCGCCCCAAGGTGGAGTTCGCCGCGGGGAGAGAACCGGTGCTGAAGGTCGAAGGGCTGACCCGGCGGGGGGAGTTCGCGCCCGTCGATCTGGAGCTGCGGCCCGGAGAGATCGTCGGTCTGGCGGGGCTCGTCGGGTCCGGGCGCAGCGAGATCCTGGAGACGATCTACGGGGCTCGCAAGCCCGACGGCGGCCGGGTTCTCGTCGACGGCACGCCCTTGCGCCCCGGAAGTGTCCGCGCTGCCGTCCGCGCCGGCATCGGCCTCGCGCCCGAGGAGCGCAAGGCGCAGGGCCTGCTGATGCTGGAGTCCGTCAGCAGCAACGTCTCGGTCTCCACCCTGTCCCGGTTCGCCCGCGCGGGCTGGATCGACCGGCGTGCCGAGCGCGCCGCGGCGCACCAGGCGGTTCGGGAACTGTCCCTGCGGCCCGACAATCCCGATGCCGCGATCAGGACCCTGTCCGGCGGCAACCAGCAGAAGGCGGTGCTCGCCCGCTGGCTGTTGCGAGGCTGCAAGGTCCTGCTGCTGGACGAGCCGACCAGGGGCGTCGACATCGGCGCCCGGGCGGAGCTTTACGCAGTGATTCGCCGGCTGGCCGACGAGGGCCTGGCCGTACTTCTCGTGTCCAGTGAGGTGCCCGAAGTCCTGGGTCTCGCCGACCGGGTGCTGGTGCTCCGTGAAGGCAGCGTCGTGCACACGGCGGACGCCCGGGAGCTCGACGAGCACCGTGTACTTGATCTTGTAATGGAAGGGAGCCCGACGCCATGACGCAGCCGGCCACTGCGGCGCAGAAGGAAGCGCCGACGCCCGCCGCCAAGTCCGCGGGAGACAAAGAGAGTTCGCGCCGACCCGGTCTGCGGTGGGACATACGCACTCTGTCCTTGCTCGGAGTCCTCGCCGTCCTCGTCGCGGTCGGTGGGATCACCGCACCGGACGAGTTCCTGGCGACGAACAATCTGCAACTCGTCCTCACCCAGGCATCCGTGATCGGCGTCGTCACCGTCGGCATGACGTTCGTCATCACCAGCGGCGGGATCGACCTGTCGGTCGGCGCGATCGTGGCGCTCGCCTCGGTGTGGGCGACGACCGTGGCCACGCAGGAGTTCGGCTTCGCGGGCATCCTCTTCACCGCGGTGATCGTCGGTGTGGGCTGCGGTCTCGTGAACGGCGTGCTGATCGCCTACGGCAGGATGGTGCCGTTCATCGCGACGCTGGCCATGCTCGCCTCCGCCCGCGGTCTGGCGCTGCAGATCACGGACGGCAGCACCCAGATCGTGACCGTCGAATCAGTGCTCGATCTCGGTGCCAGGGACGCCTACATCCTCGGCATCCCGCCCCTTGTTCTGATCTTCGCCGCGGTCACCGTCATCGGCTGGCTGCTGCTCAACCGCACCACCTTCGGACGCCGCACCGTCGCAGTCGGCGGCAACGCGGAAGCGGCACGCCTCGCCGGCATCGACGTCCGCCGCCAGCGTCTGTACCTGTACCTGCTGTCCGGACTGTGCTGCGGTATCGCCGCGTTCATGCTGATCGTGCTCGCCGGCTCGGGTCAGAACACCAACGGCAACCTCTACGAGCTGGACGCCATCGCCGCGGCGATCATCGGCGGCACCCTGCTCAGCGGCGGTCGCGGCACCGTCGTCGGCTCCGTCCTCGGTGTTCTGGTCTTCACCACGATCACCAACATCTTCGCTCTGAACAACCTCGAGACCGCTGTCCAGCAGATCGCGAAGGGCGCCATCATCGTCGCCGCCGTCCTGGTCCAGCGCCGCTCGCTGCACGGCGGCGACGCCTGACGCCGTGCAGCACACCGCCGGACGGCGGCCCCTGAACCGCTGTCCGGCACCCCCACATCCTCCATCTGACGCACACCGCCCAGTCGAAGGGTCGATCCGCCATGGCAAAAACCCCCGCCACCAGCCGCAGAGCACTGCTGTTCGGCACCGCAGCCGTTTCCACCGGCGCGCTGCTGACCGCCTGCACCAGCAATGAGCCCAAGAACCAGGAAAAGGCCGCGGACAACGCTGCCCCGGTCGCGGACGACAAGCCGGGCAAGGCCGTCACCATCGGCTTCGCCGGCCCCCAGGCCGACCACGGCTGGCTGAACGCCATCAACGACAACGCCAAGAACCGGGCCAAGAAGTACAAGGACGTCACGCTGGAGATCACCGAGGGCTCCAACGACACCGCCCAGCAGATCGGCCAGATCGAGACGCTGATCAACAAGAAGGTCGACGTCCTGGTGGTCCTGCCCGCCGACGGCAAGGCCCTCACCCAGGTCGGGCTCCAGGCCATGCGCGCCGGCATCCCCGTCGTCAACCTCGACCGGATCTTCAACTCCCCGCAGGCGTACCGCTGCTGGATCGGCGGCGACAACTACGGCATGGGCCTCAACGCCGGCCACTACATCGGCGAACAGCTCAAGGACAAGAAGAACGCCAAGGTCGTCGAACTCGCCGGCCTCGACAACCTGGAGCTGACCCAGCAGCGCACCAAGGGCTTCGACGACGCCCTGAAGAACTACCCCAACATCAGGAAGGTGGCCCGCCAGGCCGCCGACTTCACCGTCGAGTCCGGCCAGGCCAAGATGTCCCAACTGCTGCAGGCCCAGTCGAAGTTCGACGCGCTGTGGAACCACGACGACGACCAGGGCGTGGGCGCGCTGCGCGCCATCGACCAGGCCGGTCGCGACGACTTCCTGATGGTCGGCGGTGCGGGTGCCAAGTCCGCGATGGACGCCATCAAGGCCGGCAACAGCGTGCTCAAGGCGACCGTCCTGTACCCGCCGACGATGGCCGCCTCCGCCATCGATCTCGCCCGCGCCCTCGGCCAGGGCAAGGGCATCGGCGGCCTCGCCGAGTTCGAGATCCCGTCCTCGCTGACCCTCTACTCGGCCGTGGTCACCAAGGACAACATCGACCAGTACCTGCCGACCGGCTTCATCTGACCGGTCCGGGCCGCGTGCCCCGCGAACACAGCGATGAGTCAGTGACACTCCGACGAGGAGGAACCGTATGGAACAGAGGGACAGTGGGACCGCACCGCCGGCACTCGGCGTGGGCATGGTCGGCTACGCGTTCATGGGCGCCGCGCACTCACAAGGGTGGCGCACCGTAGGGCACGTGTTCGACCTGCCGCTGCGGCCGGTCCTGGCCGCGATCGCCGGCCGCGACGCGCACGCCGTGCGGGCGGCGGCCGACAAGCACGGCTGGGCCGCGGCGGAGACCGACTGGCGCGCCCTCATAGCCCGCGACGACGTGCAACTCGTCGACATCTGCACACCGGGCGACAGCCATGCGGAGATCGCGATCGCGGCGCTGGAGGCGGGCAAGCACGTGCTGTGCGAGAAGCCGCTGGCCAATTCGGTCGCCGAGGCGCAGGCCATGGTCACGGCCGCCGAAGCGGCCCGCTCGCGCGGGCAGTTGGCGATGGTGGGCTTCAACTACCGGCGTGTGCCCGCCCTCACCTTCGCCCGCCGGCTCATCGCCGACGGCAGGCTCGGCACGCTGCGCCATGTGCGGGTCAGCTACCTCCAGGACTGGCTGGTCGACCCCGACTTCCCGCTGACGTGGCGGCTGCAGCGGGAGCACGCGGGGTCGGGGGCGCTCGGCGACCTCGGCGCGCACATCGTCGACCTCGCCCAGTACCTGGCGGGTGAGGTGCTGGTCGGGGTCTCCGCCCAGATGGAGACCTTCGTCAAGGAACGCCCCCGCCTCGACGGTGCCTCCTCCGGCCTGACCGCTTCCGGCGGCCCCCGGCGCGCTCCGGTGACCGTCGACGACGCGGCCGTGTTCACCGGCCGGCTCGCTTCGGGGGCGCTCGCCACGTTCGAGGCGACCCGGATGGCGTCGGGGCGCAAGAACGCCCTGCGGCTGGAGATCAACGGCGAGTCCGGGTCGCTCGCCTTCGACCTCGAGCGGCTCAACGAGCTGTCCTTCCACGACCACCGGGAGCCCGCCGCCACGGCGGGGTTCCGCAGGATCGTCGTCACCGAGGCCGAGCATCCGTACCTGGAGGGCTGGTGGCCGCCGGGCCACGCGCTCGGCTACGAGCACACCTTCGCCCACCAGGCCCGTGACCTGGTCGAGGCCATCGCGTCCGGCACCGACCCGATGCCGTCGTTCGCCGACGGTCTGCAGGTGCAGCGGGTGCTCGCCGCGGTGGAGGAGAGCGCGCAGAAGAACTCCGTCTACACCCCTGTCCAGGCCGTCGAGGCCGAAGTCCGGTAGAGATCCGGCAAGGAACCCCGCTCGGAGGCACCATGCCACGCCCGTTCACCCTGTTCACCGGTCAGTGGGCCGATCTGCCGTTGGAGGAGGTCTGCCGACTGGCCGCCGACTTCGGCTACGACGGCCTCGAACTCGCCTGCTGGGGCGACCACTTCGAGGTCGACAAGGCCCTGGCCGATCCGTCCTATCTGGCCGGCCGGCACGCCCTGCTGGAGAAGTACGGCCTGAAGTGCTGGGCGATCTCCAACCATCTCGTCGGCCAGGCCGTCTGTGACAACCCCATCGACGAACGGCACCAGGGCATCCTGCCCGCCCGCATCTGGGGGGACGGGGAGCCGGAGGGTGTACGCAGGCGTGCCGCGGCCGAGATCAAGAACACGGCGCGTGCCGCGGCTGCTTTCGGCGTCGATACGGTCGTCGGCTTCACCGGGTCGTCGATCTGGCATCTGGTGGCGATGTTCCCGCCGGTGCCGGAAGGGATGATCGAGCGCGGCTACGAGGACTTCGCGGAGCGCTGGAACCCGATCCTGGACGTCTTCGACGCCGAGGGCGTCCGGTTCGCCCACGAGGTCCATCCGAGCGAGATCGCCTACGACTACTGGACCACCAAACGCGCGCTGGAGGCGGTGGACCACCGGCCGGCCTTCGGGCTCAACTTCGACCCCAGCCACTTCGTCTGGCAGGACCTGGACCCGGTCGGCTTCCTTTACGACTTCCGGGACCGGATCTACCACGTCGACTGCAAGGAGGCCCGAAAGCGTCTGGACGGGCGCAACGGTCGGCTCGGCTCCCATCTGCCCTGGGGCGACCCGCGGCGCGGCTGGGACTTCGTCTCCGCCGGGCACGGCGACGTGCCCTGGGAGGACGTGTTCCGGATGCTGCGATCGATCGGTTACGACGGTCCGATCTCCGTGGAGTGGGAGGACGCCGGCATGGACCGCCTCATGGGCGCGCCGCAAGCACTCGCCGGTCTGAAACGGTTCGATTTCGACCCGCCCTCGGCGTCCTTCGACGCTGCCTTCGGAGGCGGCGACAACTAGGGACCCCGACAGGGAACTTCTGCTCCCTGGAACCAGCCACGTGAAGGCAGCCGGGCCGATCCGGGCTGCCCGGGCACGCCTTTGTCCTGAGTCTGGAAAAAGTTTGACATTCCTCTGCGCAAGGACTTTCCGTCGAGGACGAACGGGGCTACGGTCCCGTCTCGTGCACAGGCGCCACACGGTGGTTCGACAGTGATGGCGCACACCCCACCGGTTGCACAGCTCACCGCTCGTTCGACCGGACGACGGAGGACATCCGTGCACAGCACAAGGCCAAGTGCCGCCAAGAATCCCGCACTTCGCACCGACGGCCCGCTCGCCGCCGACTCGCTCGCCGTAACCGCGCCGACCAAGGAGCTGTCCTCCTAGGCCACGGTCGAAGCCCGCCCCTATGCCGACGGTGGGCGGGGAGGTCAGCCCCGCCCCCGCCCACCGTCTTTCAACCCCATCGGAACATCGACATGGCAGGGAGGCAGCCCGTGAACAACACCGGGAACGCATCGCAGTCCCAGGGCGGCGGGCGGACCGCACGCACCGGTGTCTGGTTCGTCGGAGCCCGCGGATCGGTGGCCACCACTGCCGTCGCCGGATGCGCGGCGGTCACGGCCGCCGCCCTACGAGCGACGACGAAGGTCCGCTCGTCCTGGTCTCCACCCCCCGCGCTGTATCCGGCCGCGTAGCGGCCACCGAAGTGAAGTCCCTTCTCCTGCGGCTCGCCGGCCTCTCCTGAGGCGGCAGCCATCAGGCACCCGCAGCACTGCGACAACGAAAGAGAGAGCCACTGTGACCGCGTTCAACGACGAAGCCGTCACCGGCGACGCCCTGCGCCGCACGCTCGGCGTCAGCCGCCGCCGTTTCCTCAGCACCTGCACGGCCGCCACCGCCGCGGCGATCGCCGCCCCGGTCTTCGGTGCCACGCCCGCCCTGGCGCAGGACAGAGCAGAAGCCGCCGGCTACGACCGGGGACGTTCCGCTCTGGTCCCGCCGCACAAGCGCGGCATCATCCTCTACACCGTCCGTGACGCGATCGGCCGCGACCCGCTGGCCTCCGACCTGCCCTCCGGTTTCCGCGAGGTGTTCCGGCAGCTGTCGCGCTTCGGCTACCGCCAGGTGGAGTTCGCCGGCTACGGCCAGCACGTCAACGCGCCCGGCGGCGCCGATCTGGGCACCCTCGAGGGAGCGAAGCTGCTGCGCTCCTGGCTCGACGCTTACGGCCTGCGGGCGCAGGGCAGCCACGGCTTCATCCCGCCGTCCTGGCCGCTGACCCCGTCCGACCTGGACACCTTCAAGCGCTTCCTGGAGATCTCCAACATCCTCGGCATGGAGCACATGGGTACCGGCGCCGACCCCACCAACACCCCCTACCGGGCCGACTGGGACGTGGCCGCGGAGAAGTGGAACACCCTGGGCGCCATCGCCCGTAGGGAGGGCATCAAGCTCTACACCCACAACCACGACAGCGCCTACGACTTCCTGCTCGACGGCGGCCCGCTCGACGCCCAGGGCCGGCCGACCCGCAGCTCCGGTATCCGCAAACTGGAGTACTTCCTGAAGGTGACGGACCGCAAGAGCGTCTATCTGGAGCTGGACGTCTTCTGGGCGCACGTGGCCCAGTACAAGTTCCACACGTACACCGCCCACGACGGCTCGCAGCGTGAGGACGTCTTCGACCCGGCCGCACTCGTGGGCCGCAACACCAGCCGCTTCCCGCTCTTCCATGCGAAGGACGGCGTGGTCAATCCCCAGAGCGGTCTGGGCTACGACATGGTGCCGTTCGGCACGGGCGACATCGACTACCGGAGGTTCTTCACCCGGGTGGGTGCGAAGAACTACCACAACCCGATGGTCGAGCAGGACAACGCACCGAGCGCGAGCGTTCCGGGTCAGTCCCTGGAGTTCGCCCGCATCGGCTACGACAACCTCGCGGCCCTGCGCGCCCGCCACTGACGAAGCGTCACCCGCGGTGCCCGCCGGGCGTCTTGGCGCCGGGCGGGTCCCCGGGCATGCCCGAAAAGGACCGGAAACACCAGGACAAACTTTCCTCGAGAAGATTGAAACTTTGTCCTTGACGAGTTGAAAGTGGGCGCCTTAGCGTCCAACTCACGCATTTCGCCTGGCTTTTCACCCGCTGGCCAGACCAAAGGAGTTCTGAGTGCGCAACAGACGGATCGTCACCCTCGTGGGGGCGGCGGCGTTGGCCGGGGCCATCGGGCTCCTGCCTCCGTCCCCAGCCCAAGCCGCCAAACCAGACCCCGCACCGCCGGCCCAGTCGGCCTTCCAGAAGGTCACCCTCAACGACCGCCCGGGCGAGCCCATGGCCCTCGCCGTCCTTCCCGACCGGCGGGTGCTGCACACGGCGCGCACGGGAGAGGTCCGGATCCACGACCCCAAGAGCGGCGTCAACTTCCTCGCAGCCGACATGAAGAAGAGCCCCGCCGGGCTCTACCAGCACGACGAAGAAGGCGTGCAGGGCATCGCCGTAGACCCCGGCTTCGCCAAGAACCACTGGGTCTACCTCTACTACTCGCCCCGCCTCGACACCCCCATGGACGACCCGGCCACTCCGGGCGTCAACGAAGGGGACGCACCGGAGTACGGCACGGCCGAGGACTTCGCCAAGTACAAGGGCGTCACACGGCTGTCGCGGTTCAAGCTCGAGCGCAACAAGCTCGACTTCGACACCGAACAGAAGATCCTCGACGTCCCGGCCGACCGCGGCATCTGCTGCCACGTCGGCGGCAAGATCGACTTCGACGGCAAGGGCAATCTGTTCCTGTCGACCGGCGACGACTCCAACCCCTTCGCCTCGGACGGCTACGCCCCGCTCGACGACCGCCCCGACCGCAACCCGGCCTACGACGCGCGGCGCACCGCGGGCAACACCGACGACCTGCGCGGCAAGGTCCTGCGCATCAAAGTCAAGCGCGACGGCGGCTACGCGATACCGGGCGGCAACCTCTTCCGGCCGGGCACCCCGAAGACCCGTCCCGAGATCTACGCCATGGGTCTGCGCAACCCGTTCCGCTTCGCGGTGGACGACAGGACCGGCGAGGTCTACGTCGGTGACTACTCGCCCGACGCCAACCAGGCGAACCCCGACCGCGGCCCCGCCGGCCAGGGCCGCTGGATGGTCATCGACCGTCCCGCCAACTACGGCTGGCCGTTCTGCGTGACCCAGGACATGCCGTACCAGGACTACGACTTCGCCACCCAGAAGTCGAGCGGCGCGTTCAACTGCGCCAAGCCGGTCAACGACTCGCGCCACAACACCGGCCTGAGCAAGCTGCCGCCGGTCACGGACGCGGAGATCGTCTACGGCTACGGGCTCTCCGAGGAGTTCCCGGAGCTCGGCACGGGCGGCATCGGCCCCATGGGCGGCCCGGCGTACCGCTACGACAAGCGGAACAAGGCCCAGAACCGCTGGCCCGCGTACTTCGACGGCAAGCCGCTCTTCTACGAGTGGACCCGCGACCAGATGATGGCCATCACCCTGGGCAAGAAGAACAAGGTCGAGAAGATCGAGGCCGCGATCCCCTCGATCACGACGGACGGCCCGATCGACGCCGAGTTCGGCCCGGACGGCGCGCTGTACGTCCTCGAGTACGGCACCGGGTACTTCGCGGAACTGCCCGAGGCCCAGCTCGCCCGCATCGACTTCACGCGGGGCAACCGCACCCCGGAGCCCAAAGCCACCGCGGACGTGGTCAACGGCACCAGCCCGCTGACGGTCCAGTTCTCCAGCGCCGGCACGAAGGACGCCGACGGCGACGCCCTCAGCTACGCCTGGGACTTCGACGCCGACGGCACCGTGGACTCCACGGAGGCGAACCCGAAGCACACGTTCACGAAGAACGCCGTCTTCGACGCCACGCTGAAGGTCACCGACAGCACCGGCCGCTCGGCCTCCGCCTCGGTTCCCGTCGTGGTCGGCAACAAGGCGCCGGTCGTCTCACTCACCACCGACCCGGCTCCGCACGGCGGCACGGAGTTCCACTGGGGTGACACGGTCGCCTGGAAGGTCACCGTCACCGACGACCAGCCGGTGGACTGCTCGAAGGTCACCGTCTCGTTCATCCTCGGCCACGACTCGCACGGCCACCCGCTGTCCACGAGCAACGGCTGCTCCGGATCGTTCGAGACGTTCCTGGACGGCGGTCACGGCGGTGCGGACAACCTGAAGGCGGTCTTCAACGCCACCTACACGGACACTCCCCCGGACGGCCTGCCGCCCCTCTCGGGCAGCTCGGAGGTCGCGCTGACGCCGGCCGACTGACCGGCGGCCAAACCACAGAGGCGGGGGCCATCCCTGGGGATGGCCCCCGTCGGCGCGCCCGCGACGTCTTGTCCCGGTCGCGGGCCCATCCTGGTCAGGCGCCGACCGGCGGATTCAGGCGCCCCTCCTCGACGTGCCTCGAAGGCTCGGCCGTACCGTCAACCAGATCGCTGCGGACATTTCTGGCAATTCGGTGCCGCAGGCGGGCGATGAGCTGAGTCCCGTGGTGGATCAGGGCCCCATAGGGGTTAGCGTGGTGAGCACTGACCGTCAGCCCGTGCTGGTTGGTGTTGGTTTTTGAGATGCAGGAGGGGGAAACATGCAGGTCGGAGCGATTTTGTGAGATTGCTGCACACTTCCGACTGGCATCTCGGCCGGGCGTTCCACCGGGTGAGCATGCTCGGTGCCCAGACCGAGTTCATCGGCCACCTCGTCGCGACCGTGCGTGAGCGCGGGGTGGACGCGGTGGTCGTGTCGGGGGACGTGTACGACCGGGCGGTGCCTCCGCTGGCGGCGGTCGAGCTCTTCGACGACGCCCTGCACCGGCTGGCCGACCTCGGGGTGCCGACGGTGATGACCTCCGGGAACCATGACTCGGCGCGCCGGCTGGGGGTGGGGGCCGGGCTCATCGACCGCGCCGGCATCCATCTGCGGACCGAGCCTTCGGCGTGCGGTACACCCGTGGTGCTGGCCGACACCCACGGCGACGTGGCCTTCTACGGGCTGCCGTATCTCGAACCCGCCCTGGTGAAGGACGAGTTCGGGGTGGAGAAGCCCGGCCATGAGGCGGTGCTCGCGGCCGCGATGGAGCGGGTCCGCGCCGATCTCGCCACGCGCGCGCGGGGCACCCGCTGCGTCGTCCTCGCACATGCCTTCGTCACCGGGGGCGAGGCCAGCGACAGTGAGCGGGACATCACGGTGGGCGGGGTCGCCGCCGTACCGGCCGGGGTCTTCGACGGGGTCGACTACGCGGCGCTCGGTCATCTGCACGGCAGCCAGATCATCACCGAGCGCGTGCGCTACTCGGGCTCCCCGTTGCCGTACTCCTTCTCGGAGGCCGACCACCGCAAGAGCATGTGGCTGGTCGACCTGGGGGCGGACGGTTCGCTCGACGCCGAGCGGATCGACTGCCCCGTACCGCGCGCACTTGCCCGTATCCGGGGGCAGTTGGAGGACCTGCTGGCCGACCCGGAGCTGGCGCGCCACGAGGAGGCCTGGGTCGAGGCGACCCTCACCGACCCGGTGCGCCCCGCCGACCCCATGGCACGGCTCAGCGAACGCTTCCCGCACACGCTCAGCCTCGTCTTCGATCCCGAGCGGGCCCCCGACGACCCGGACGTCTCCTACGCCCGACGCCTGGCGGGACGCAGCGACCAGGAGATCGCCGAGGACTTCGTGGCCCATGTACGCGGCGCGGGCCCCGACGCACGCGAACAGGCCGTACTCCGGGAGGCGTTCGACGCGGTGCGCGCCGACGAGGCAGTGCGGGAGGTGGCCCGATGAGGCTGCACCGGCTGCACATCACCGCGTTCGGGCCCTTCGGCGGGGCCCAGACGGTCGACTTCGACGAGCTGTCGGCCGCCGGGATCTTCCTGCTGCACGGGCCGACAGGCGCGGGCAAGACCTCGGTTCTGGACGCGGTCTGCTACGCCCTGTACGGATCGGTTCCGGGCGCTCGGCAGAGCGGCCAGGGGCTCACCCTGCGCAGCGACCACGCCGCGCCCGGCACCCGTACCGAAGTCCGTCTCGAACTGACCGTCTCCGGACGCCGGTTGGAGCTCACCCGGCAGCCGCCCTGGGAGCGCGCCAAGAAGCGCGGCTCGGGCACCACGCTCGACAAGGCCCAGAGCTGGCTGCGCGAGTACGACCCGGTGGCCGGCTCCTGGAAGGACCTCAGCCGCTCCCACCAGGAGATCGGCGAGGAGATCACGCAACTGCTCGGCATGAGCCGCGAGCAGTTCTGCCAGGTCGTGCTGCTGCCCCAGGGCGACTTCGCGCGCTTCCTGCGGGCCGACGCCGAGGCCCGCGGCAAGCTCCTCGGCCGCCTCTTCGACACCCGCCGTTTCGCGGCCGTCGAGCAGCGCCTGGCCGAGCTGCGGCGCGCCGCGGAGGCCCAAGTACGCGAAGGGGACGCGACGTTACTCGCTGACGCGCACCGCATGCAGCAGGCCGCCGGTGACATCGTGGAACTGCCGCTGCCCGATGTGGCCCCCGGAGACCCGGGGCTGGCCGAGTCCGTACTGTCCTGGGCGGCGATCGCCCGCAGTACGGCACGCGAACGGTTCACCGTGGCGCACTGCGCCCAGAAAGCCGCCGAGTCGGCGCAGTCGCAGGCGGATCGTGTACTCGACGACGTACGCGAAGTGGCGCGGCTGCAGCGGCGGTTCGCCGAGGCGCGGGAGCGGGCCGAGCGTCTGGAGGAGCACTCCGGAGCGCACCGGGAGGCCCGGGAGCGGATGGAGCGGGCCCGCAAGGCCGAAGCCGTTGCACCCGCGCTGTCCCTGCGCGACGCCGCGGAGGCCGAGCACCGGCGGGCGGCTGCCGACGAGGCACGCGCGCGTGCGCTGCTCCCGGGGACGTTCGCCGACGCCGGAGCGAGCGGCCTCGCGGCTGCCGCACGCAAGGCCGCCGAGGAGCTGGGCGGCCTGGAGTCGGCCCGCCGAGCCGAGCACCGGCTGGCCGAACTCACCACCGAGCGCGAGGCGTTGGACCGCCAGGAGCGCGCCGACGAGGACGTGCTCCAGGACACGGAAAGCTGGCTCGCCTCCTGGGAGACGACCCGCGCCGGGCTCCAGACCCGCATCGATTCCGCGCAGGAGGCCGCCACCCGCGCCGAGCAGTTCGCCGTCCAGCGCGAGCCCGCCCAGGCGCGGCTCGCGGCGGCACGGCTGCGCGACCAGCTCGCCCGCGACACGGACGACGCCCACGCGCGCGTGCTCGCCGCGCGGGAGCACGCCACGGACGCCCGCGCCCACTGGCTCGACCTCAAGGAACAGCGCCTCAAGGGCATCGCCGCGGAACTCGCCGCCGCTCTCGTGGACGGCGAACCCTGCGCCGTCTGCGGCAGCGCCGAACACCCGGCGCCCGCCCGGAAGATCGCCGGACACATCGATCAGCAGGCCGAGGAGGCCGCGCTCGTCGCCCATCAGGAGGCCGACGAGCAGCGCGCCGAGGCCGAGCGGCGACTCGGCGTCGTACGCGAGGCGCTGGCCGCGGCGACCGCCGAGGCGGGCGATGCCCCCACCGCGCAACTCGCCGAGCAGGCCGAGGAGTTGGCGCGGCGACACGCCGAAGCGCGCGGCGCCGCCTCCGGGCTGCACCCGGCGAGCGAGGCCCTGAGACAGGCCGAGCACGAGCACGAACGACGGCTCGCCGCCCACCAGGAAGCCGCCCTGCGTGCCGCCTCACGCGCGGCGCGCAGGGAGACCCTCGACCGCGAAGGGGCGGCCCTGGAAGCGGAGTTGACGCAGGCCCGGGGCGCCGCGGGCAGCGTATCCGCGCGGGCCGCGCAACTGGAGCGGCAGACGGCGCAGTTCACCGAGGCCGCGGACGCGGCGCGCATGGCGG
>NZ_BMPQ01000013.1:34217-69772 GCF_014647675.1 Streptomyces flaveus
CACCGCGCAGCGGCTCAAGGACGCCGACGCGCGACTCGCCGACGCGGCCTTCCGCGCCGGGTTCGACACACCGCAGGCCGCGGCAGCCGCGCTCCTGGAGGACGCGGCACATCGTGACCTCCAACGGCGGCTCGACACCTGGCAACAGGAGGAGGCGACCGTACGGGCCGTACTCGCCGAAGCCGACACGGCTCAGGCCGCCCAGCAGCCGCCCGCCGGCCTCGCCGCCGCGGAACAGGCCGCCGCCGCCGACGCCGCCCGCCGGGCCCGCGAGTCCGCTTCCGCCCGCGACGCCGCGGCCCTGCGCTGCACGGAACTCGATCAACTGACCCGCCAGGCAACCGCGGCCGTGCGCCGACTGGGCCCGCTGCGCGAGGAGTACGACCGCGTGGCCCGCCTCGCCACCCTCGCCGCGGGCACCTCCGCGGACAACGAACGCAAGATGCGCCTGGAGTCCTACGTCCTCGCCGCCCGCCTGGAACAGGTCGCCGCCGCCGCGACCGCACGCCTGCAGCGCATGTCCTCCGGTCGCTACACCCTCGTCCACTCCGACGATCGCGCCGGTCGTGGCCGCAGCGGCCTCGGACTGCACGTCGTCGACGCCTGGACCGGCCGCGAACGCGACACGGCGACACTCTCCGGCGGCGAGACGTTCTTCGCCTCACTGGCCCTCGCCCTCGGCCTCGCGGACGTCGTCACCGACGAGGCGGGCGGCGTCCGCCTCGACACCCTCTTCATCGACGAGGGCTTCGGCAGCCTCGACGAACAGACCCTCGACGAGGTGCTCGACGTCCTCGACTCGCTGCGGGAGCGGGACCGCAGCGTCGGCATCGTCAGCCATGTTCCGGATCTGCGGCGCCGCATCCACGCCCAACTGGAGGTGGTGAAGGGGCGGTCGGGGTCGGTCGTACGGCAGAGGGGGCAGTGACCGGCCGGGCGTCGCGGTGACGGGGGCGCGACCGTGAGGTGGCACGGCAGCGGGATCAGCGACCGATGGGACGCCGGGGCAGCGGTGACGAGTACACGACGCTCGTGGTCACCGAGCCGAGCGTCCCGAGCTTGCCCGTCACCTCCTCCAGGTGGCTCATGGAGCGCACCGCGACCTTGATGACGAAGCAGTCGTCGCCCGTGACGTGGTGCGCCTCCAGGATCTCGGGGGTCGCGGCGACGAGATCGTGGAACGGCTTGTAGTTCCCGGTCGGATAGCGCAGCCGCACAAAGGCGAGGATCGGCAGCCCCAGCCTCTCCGGGTCCACGACAGCCGCGTATCCCTGGATGACGCCCGCCTCCTCCAGCCGGCGGACCCGTTCGGTGACCGCGCTCGCGGACATGGACACAGCACGGGCCAACTCGGCGAAGCTGGCCCGGCCCTCGTGCTGGAGGACCTCGAGGATGCGCCAGTCGGTGGCGTCCGGGGAATACGCGGTCATGGTCGAGAAATAGCAGAGGAATCCCCGGCTGACCATGGGCGAGACCGTCGATCGCCTCTTCAGAAGGGCGGATTACCGGCCGTAGATTCTTGAGCACGGAACTCGACGGAAGGCCACACCGTGACCAAGAGCACGACTGCGAGCGGCAACACCACAACCACCACTGCCGTGAACCCCGTTCTGCGCGTGCCCCCGGCGTCCCCCGCCGCAGCCGCCGCCCACTTCGGCGCGAGCCTCGCCTTCCACGCGGATGTGTCCGACGTCGCCGCCACGCTCGCGGCCGACGGCGACCCCGGCTTCGTCGTCCTCGACTCCCGCTCCGCCGAGTCCTGGGACCAGGGTCATGTGCCCGGCGCGGTCCATCTGCCCACAGCCCTCATCCCCGAGCAGGCCGGGCAACTCCTCGACAAGTCCGTGCCGGTCGTCACCTACTGCTGGGGCCCGGGCTGCAACGGCGCGACCCGCGCCGCCCTCGCTCTCGCCGAACTCGGTTTCCAGGTCAAGGAGATGCTCGGCGGCTTCGAGTACTGGGTGCGCGAGGGCTTCGAGTTCGAGACCTGGGAGGGGCGCGAGCGGCGTACGCCCGATGCCTTGACCGCGCCGGTCGACGCGGCGGACTGTGGCTGCTGAGCACTTGAGTGACACAGCCATTTCCGTGTGACCCGGTGCGTGTAGCTTCTCCCGCATGGCGAGTTACGCGGATCAGGGTGCGGTCGAGTGGGCGGAGTCGGGCGGTGGGCCCCTCATAGCGATTCCCGAGGTGGTGTTGCCTTTCTGGACGGGGGCGGACGGCGTCGAATTGGCGTCCGACTACGACCGGGCCTGTGACGTGGACGGCTACATCGGTCTGCTCCCGGTCGGCAACACCACGGCCCTCGTCCTCGGCGACGATCCTGCCGCCACCGCCTATCTGCCCGAGCACGGCACCTTCGTACGGTGGTGCGCCGCGGAGTCGGAGAGGCAGTTGCTGGCCGGTGTTCCGGCGGCCCTCGACGCGGCGGTGTGGGAGCGGGAGGTGCACTGGGACATTCCCGGAGCCGTGATCCTGTTCGACGCGGCGTGGCCCGGCAACGACGCCGAGAAGGCGGGGCATCTGCGGATCGCGCTGGAAGCGGGGCGGTACGCGGTCCGGGCGGCGTACGCGGCGGCGGGGCCCGAGACGTGGCTGGGACTGGTCCAACTGCGGCAGGTCGCTCCGCTGGGTTGAGCGGTGGGGTTCGTTTTTGGGTGCGGGTTGGTTGTGGCTGGTCGCGCCGTTCCCCGCGCCCCTTGGGTGGGTGGGGGGTGCGGGGTCGTGGGCCGGTGCGTCAGCCCGTCGCAGGGCGGGCATACGGCTCTGGCCTGGTACAGGGTGCGGGTTCTCCGAGACCGGAGCTAAGCGACGGGCATAGGACGCACCGGCCCACGACCCCTCCCGCCGGAGGGCAAGCGCGGGTCGTTGGGGGTGCGGGCCGTGATCCGCGGCTGGCCGTGGAAAATCGTGTGCGGGTCGAGCGCCCGTTCTACCATCATGGTCCGCCATGCCCCAACTCCCGCACCCCACCGCCGAAGCACTGCGCCGCGATCCCCTGCCGCTGCGCGGCCGTACCGCCCTCGTCACAGGCGCCAGCAGACGCGGGGGCATCGGTCATGCCGTGGCCCGGCGGCTCGCCGCGTACGGAGCGAGTCTGTATCTGCATCACCATGTGCCGCACGATGCCGCCATGCCCTGGGGTGTGGACCGTCCCGAGGACGTGGTTGCCGCCGTGCGCGAGGCGCTCGGCGATCCGGACGCTCGGGTGATCGACGGACCGGGGGACCTGTCCGACCCGGCCGTGCCCGCGGAGCTGATCTCGAGGGCTGCCGACGCGCTCGGTGGTCGTATCGACATCCTTGTCGCCAACCACGCCTTGTCCGGCTCGGACGGCATCCTCGACGCGATCGACGCCGACATGCTCGACGCGCACTGGGCGGTCGACACCCGCTCGGTGATCCTGCTCATCCAGGCGTACGCCCGCCTGCGCGCCGCGCTCCCGCCGCGCACCCATGGTGGACGCGTCGTGATGATGACCTCCGGTCAGGACATCGCGAGCGGCATGCCGGGCGAGATCGCGTACGCCCTCCAGAAGGGCGCCCTCGCCTCGATCACCCGCTCCCTTTCGAGCACCCTCGCCGAGCACGCGGTCACGGTGAACACCATCAACCCCGGTCCCGTGGACACGGACTACATGACCGGCGACGACTACGCGGCCATCGCCGCGATGTTCCCCGCCGGCCGTTGGGGCATGCCCGACGACCCCGCCCGCCTCATCGCGTGGCTCGCCACGGATGAGGCGGAGTGGGTCACCGGGCAGGTCATCGATTCGGAGGGAGGGTTCCGGCGCTGACGCCGGCGTCGGGTCGCCCGTACGGAATCACAGCCGTGACAACTCGTCCACCAGGTCGTCAAGCCCCAGCGACCCCTGCGACAGCGCCGCCATGTGCCAGGCCTTGGCGTCGAAGGCGTCGCCATGGCGGCGGCGGGCGTTCTCGCGGCCCAGCAGCCAGGCACGTTCGCCGAGTTTGTAGCCGATGGCCTGGCCGGGGAGGCAGAGATAGCGGGTGAGCTCGCTCTCCACGAAGTCCGCGGGGCGGCTGCTGTGGGCGCCGAAGAACTCCTGGGCCAGCTCGGGCGTCCAGCGCTCGCCCGGGTGGAAGGGCGAGTCGGACGGAATCTCCAGCTCCAGGTGCATGCCGATGTCGACGATGACGCGGGCCGCGCGCATCATCTGGGCGTCCAGGTAGCCGAGCCGCTGCTCGGCGTCGGTGAGGAAGCCGAGTTCGTCCATGAGCCGCTCCGCGTACAGCGCCCAGCCCTCGCAGTTGGCGCTCACGCCGCCGATCGTCGCCTGGTAGCGGGAGAGGTTCCCGGCGACGTGTGCCCACTGCGCCAGCTGGAGGTGATGGCCGGGGACACCCTCGTGGTACCAGGTCGACACCAGGTCGTACACCGGGAAGCGGGTCTGCCCCATCGTCGGCAGCCACGTACAGCCGGGGCGTGAGAAGTCCTCCGACGGCGGCGTGTAGTACGGGGCCGCCGCGCTGCCCGGCGGGGCGATGCGGGACTCCACCTTCCGTACCCGCTCGGCGAGTTCGAAGTGCGTGCCGTCGAGCGACTCGATCGCCTGGTCCATCAGGCCCTGCAGCCAGTCGCGGACCTCGTCGACGCCCTCGATGTGCCGGCCGTGCTCGTCGAGGTGCGCGAGCGCCACCCACGGCGTTTCGGCGCCGGGCAGAACCTTTTCCGCCTCCTGCTTCATCTCGGCGAGCAGACGGTGGTACTCGGCCCAGCCGTACGCGTATGCCTCGTCGAGGTCCAGATCCGTACCGTTGAAGTACCGCGACCAGCGCGCGTACCGCTCGCGGCCCACGGTGTTCGGCGCGCCCTCGATCGTGGGCGCGTAGACGTCGCGCATCCAGTCGCGCAGTTCGACGACGGCCGCTGTCGCCGAGCGGGCGGCCTCGTCCAGCTCCGTACGCAGGGAGTCGGGACCTGCCGACGCGAAGTCCTCGAACCAGCCGCGGCCCGAACCGTCCGTGTCCGACCACTCGGTGAGCTGGCCGATGAAGGTCGCGGTGGGGCGGGGACCGGCGTACAGCTTGCGCTCCAGGCCGAGAGCGAGGGATGCGCGGTAGCCGGCCAGCGCGGTGGGCACCGCGCGCAGCCGCTGGGCGATCGCGGCCCAGTCTTCGTCCGTCTGGGCCGGCGTCACGGTGAACACCTCGCGCACCGAGTGTGCGACCGTGGCCAGGTTGCCGACGGACCGCAGTCCCTCGTCGGCCTCGTGCACGGCGAGTTCGGCGGTCAGCCGCTCGCGCAGCAGCCGCGCGCAGCGGCGCTCGATGTCACTGTCCGCACCCGGCTGCCGCTCCGCCTCGTCGAGCCGCGCGAGCGTCGCCCGCGCCAGCTCGGCGGGCGCCTGCTGACCGGCGGGCGAGAGGTCGGGCAACCTGCTGGAACTCTCCTTCACGCCGAGATACGTACCGGTGACCGGGTCGATGGCGATGAGGTCGTCGACGTACGCGTCGGCGACCTCGCGGGGCAGCGGGCTCTTCGTCTCTGACATGCGGACATCCTCATACGGGGAGGCCGTGTGCGTCAGCCGGATATACGGGAGCCGTGCGCGTCAGCCCGGTTCCACACCGGTCGTGCGCGGGGCGGGCGGCCAGCAGCGGCCCGCACCTCCACGGCGTCGGCCCGACGGGTTGCGCCGGGCCGACCGAACCGTTCGGTGTCCGCCGAGGGCTAATCCCGTACGGGCTGCTCCTGGTCGTACGGCAGTCGGGAACTCACCGGAGTCACGTCCAGGCGGGCCGTGATGACCAGGGTGCCCTCCTCGATCTGGTAGTCGAGGGGCAGGCCCAGGCCTCGCATGGCGGCGACCATGCCCGTGTTGGACGACTGCGTGACGGCGTACACGCTGTCGCAGCCGGCCTCGGCGGCCATGGTCACCAGTCGGCCGAGCAGCTCGGTGCCGATGCCGTGCCGCTGCCACGCGTCCTCGACGAGCAGCGCGACCTCCGTCTCGTCGCCGTCCCAGAGGAGGTGGCCGAGCCCGACGATGCGACCCGAGGCGGTCTGCACGGCGAGCGTCCGGCCGAAGCGGGGGCTGAGGAGGTGCTTGAGGTAGCGGTCGGCGTCACCGACCGGGCCGTGGTACCGGAGGCTGAGCGTGCGCGGCGAGCACCGCTCGTGCATGGCCTTCGCGGCATCGATGTCATGGGTGTCGGCACGGCGTACGGTGATGGCGTTGCCCTGAGGCAGCGTCAGTACGTCCTGCCGGCGTGGGAGGCGCGGACCGAGCTGGGCGTCCAGCTCGACCAGTGCGCGGGCCCGCGCGAACTCGGTGGGCGTGAACGGCAGATACGGCCGCTCCACGGTGATCACTCCGCCTTCGGGTGCGCGCAGCCGCATCATGGTGTTCTCGGGCGCCCCTTCGACGTTCGCGAGAGCCCCCTCGGCGGGCACCTCCGCGTCGGCGCCGTCCACGCCCACGGCCCCGGCGGGCAGCGACCGGATGCTGCACCGGCCCAGCAACTGCCGCAAGGCCAGCGGTAGTTCGGCCGAGTCCAGTGCCGTGCGCGTCGCCAGGCCCAGGATGCGCGTGGGCGCGTCCACCAGGTCGTGCGCGTCGGCCCGCTCGATCCAGGTACGGGTACCGCCCGCCTGCGCGACCGCCCCGGTGACGTCGGACGCGGCCACCTCCGCGGGGGCCCGCAGCAGGAACTCGTCCACCGTGCCCTCGGCAAGGGGATGCGTCTGCAGGCTCAGGATGTCGACCCGCTGACCCGCGAGCGCCGTGCACAGCGCGGCCAGCGAACCCGGCTCGTCCCGCACGGTGGTCCGCATCCGCCAGAGCACGGCCTCCGCGCTGACGGCCTCCGGCAGAGCCGGTGCCGCCTCGGGGGGCCCGGCGTCCCGCACGTCGGCGGGCGGCCGGGCGCCGGTATCACCCTTCGGAGGGGCGTGATCGTGGGTGCGTCGTTCCCGCCAGTTGCGGAACCGCGCCATGAGTCCGCGGCTCCCGTGCTGTTCCGGACGGTCGTTCCTCGTACGTACTGCGTCAGTCATGTCTGAAGTCATGCAACCACTGTGCAGGAAGGGTGTTGCGTGATCACGAACGCTTTGTGACTGAGCGATTAAGACACTCTCTGTCCTATTTAGAACTATATTTGCGTGCTTACTGCCCGACCCGGCCCGGCTGGAGCACCTTCGTGAACAGCACGGTCCCGTCCTGCTCACGAAGCCGAACCGTCAGCTCCCCGCTGTCGCCGTCGATGTCGACCTCGCCGAAGAACTGGTAACCACCGGCGGGTGAGACATTCGCGACAGTGGGCGCCTTCACAAACACCCGCTCCGGACCGAACGTGTTGTCCAGCGTGTTCGCCGGGAACGCACCCGCGTTCAGCGGGCCGGAGACGAACTCCCAGAACGGCTCGAAGTCGGTGAACGCAGCCCGCGACGGCTGGTAGTGCTGAGCCGAGGTGTAGTGCACGTCGGCGGTCAGCCACACCGTGCCCGTGATCTTCCGGTGCTTGATGAACCGCAGCAGCTCGGCGATCTGCAACTCGCGTCCGAGCGGCGCGCCCGGGTCGCCCTGGGCCACGGCCTCGATGTTCGGCTTGCCGTCCCCGGTGTCCGGCACCACCAGGCCGAGCGGCATGTCGGAGGCGATCACCTTCCACACCGCGCGCGACCGCGACAGCTCCCGCTTGAGCCACTCCAGCTGCTCGGCGCCGAGGATGCCCTGCGGATCGGTGGTCTGCGTACCGGGGGAGTTGGCGTTGCGGTACGTCCGCATGTCCAGCACGAACACGTCAAGCAGCGGACCGTGGCGCAGCACCCGGTGCACCCGGCCGTCCCGGGCGCCCGGCCGCAGCGTGGACATCGGGAAGTACTCGCTGAACGCCCGCCGTGCCCGGGACGCCAGCACGTCGACGTTCTTCTCCGTGTACCGGGTGTCGGTGAGGATCTCACCCGGATACCAGTTGTTGGTGACCTCGTGGTCGTCCCACTGGACGATCGACGGCACCTGCGCGTTGAACTTCTTGAGGTGCTCGTCCAGCAGGTTGTAGCGGAAGTTGCCGCGGAACTCGGCCAGGGTCTCGGCGACCTTGGACTTCTCCTCGGTGGTGATGTTCCGCCAGGTGCTGCCGTCGGGCAGGGGCACGGTCGCGGCTATCGGCCCGTCGGCGTAGATGGTGTCGCCGCTGTGGAGGAAGAAGTCCGGGTCGAGCTCGCCCATCGCCTTGAAGATCGTGTAGCCGCCGAAGTCCGGGTTGATGCCCCAGCCCTGGCCCGCCAGGTCACCGGACCACACGAAGCGCACATCGTCGCGCCGTCCCAGGGACGCTGTACGGAAGGTGCCGGTCACCGGCTCGCCGGTGCGGCGCGGGTCGTCCGGGTCGGCGAGCAGGACACGGTAGTGGATCTGCTCGCCCGCGGGCAGTCCGCGCAGCCGGGTGGTGCCGGTGAAGTCCGTGCCGGGGCCCAGGAGCGGGCCGTGCCATCTGTGCGCTTTACGGAACGACTCGGTCGCCGAGGTCTCCACGATCATCCGCGCCGGCCGGTCCGAACGCACCCACACCAGGCCGGAGTGCGCGCTCACGTCGCCGCTCTGCACACCCCACCCGGCCTTCGGCCGCCCCGACAGGGGGAAGGCCGGCGCCGTACCGACGGTGGTCGGCACAGCAAGCGCCGCCGACGCGGCGAGCGAGCCGCGCAGAACGCTGCGGCGAGCGGGGAGCGGGCTCGACGGACGGTGGGACATGGAACGCCTCCTGGGACGGGTACGACCACTGTGCAGGAACACAACTACTGGGGCACCACAGCGCACACACAAACCCCAAGTGAACAACTGCCCGCGGCGACTGGGGAACCGGTGTGCACGGACCGGTGTCAGCGTGGGCGGCGAGGTGAAGAGACCGTCAGGCGCCAACCGCTCCCGCCATCAACCGCACCCCCTCCCTTATACGCGCCGGGGACACATGCGCGTATCCCAACACCAGCCGCACCACTACCCTCTCCTCCCCGGCCGGAGTCTGCGCGTAATCGGTCAGAGAGCGCACCGCGACGCCGGCCGCGTCCGCCCGCGCCAAGAACCGTGCCGGCGGTCCGTACCGCCCCGGCAGCGTGGCGATCGCGTGCAGCCCGGCGGCGATCCCGGACACCTGCGTGCCGGGAAAGTGCTCCTCCAGGGCATCCACGAGGACGTCGCGCCGTTCCTTGTACGCGCGTTGGCAGCGCCGGAGTTGCCGGTCGTAGTCGCCGCGTTCCATGAAGCGGGCGAGGAGCGCCTGGTCAACGACCGGATTGCCGAGATCCATCGTGCGCTTGCGCTCGACGACCTCCTCGACCAGCGACGCCGGCACCAGCAGCCAGCCGAGCCGCAGCCCCGGTGCCAGCGACTTGCTGACGGACCCCGTGTACGCGACGTGCTCCGGATCGAGCCCCTGAAGGGCACCCACCGGCGCCCTGTCGTAGCGGAAGTCCCCGTCGTAGTCGTCCTCCACGACGAGCCCGTCCACGGAGTGCGCCCAGTCGAGGAGTTCGGCCCGGCGCCGCGCGGAGTACGCGATCCCAGAGGGGAACTGGTGTGCGGGCGTCGTCACCACCACCCGTACGCCCGACTCCCGCAGTGGCCCGATGGCCAGCCCCTCGTCGTCGAGCGGCAGCGGTACGGGGCGGACGCCGGCCGAGGTGTACAGCGCGCCGTGCTCGGGTGTGCCGGGGTCCTCGACACCGACGGCGCGCACCCCGCGCGCGTGCAGCACGAAACCGAGGAGTGTCGTCGCCTGCGCCACGCCCGAGACGACCAGCACCCGCTCCGGGTCCGCGACCACGCCCCGGCGCCGGGCCAGCAGCTCCGCGAGAGCCGTACGCAGCCGGGGCAGCCCGCGCGGATCGGGGTAACCCAGCGCGTGGTGCGGCAGTTCGGCCAGTACTCCGCGCTGAGCGGCTGCCCAGGCCGCGCGGGGGAAGAGCGACAGATCCGGGGTGCCGGGTACGAAGTCGACCCGGGCACCGGGGGAGCGGGGCGCGAGATCACGCGCGCGTGGGTGGGCGGCCCGGACGGCGCCGCCCACCCACGTTCCGGCTCCCCGGCCGCTGCGCAGATATCCCTCCGCGGTCAACTGCTCGTACGCCTCGGTGACCAGCCCCCGGGACACCCCGAGATCGGCGGCGAGTTCACGGCTGGACGGCAGCCGGGTGCCGGGCGCGAGCCGCCCCGAGCGGACCGCCTCCCGCAGCGCGGCCTGCAAGGAGCGTCCACGCGCGCGTGCCGGTGCCGAGACGGCCGGCAGCAGCAACTCCCAGGCGGCAGCCCAGGCCGCCGATCCGGACGCACCTGATGATCCGGACGGACCCGAAGCTGATCCGGGCGTATCCGGAGGCCGAGCCGAATTGGTCCCCGATGGCGTCATGAAAGTGGACCTTAAACCGGACCGGTGGTGTCCATAGCGTCGCCTCCATGAACGTCACCACCCGCGGCTCCCTGCTCGCCGCCCTGGCCTGCGTCCTCGTCGGAGGCTCCTTCACCGCCAACAGCGTCCTGGGCGAATACCCGTACGCGGGCGGCCAGTTCCTGCGCTACGGCCTCGCCTGCCTGCTGCTCCTGCCCCTGGTCGGACGTGGCGGCATGGCGCCCCTGCGCGGGCTGACCGCACGGCAGTGGATACGGCTCGCGCTGCTCGCGGCCGTCGGCATGGTCGGCTTCAACCTCGCCGTGCTCGCCGCCGAACGCACCGCGGAACCGGCGGTTCCGGGAGTCTTCGTGGGCTGCGCCCCGGTGCTGGTGGCCGTGCTCATGCCCTTCCTGGACGGCCGTCGGCCCCAACGCCCCGTCCTGTACGGCGCGTTGATCGTGGCCGTGGGCGCCTTCACCGTCCAGGGCTGGGGACACACCGACGGCGCGGGCATCGCCTTCTCCGTGTGCGCGCTCGTCGGAGAGGTCGGCTTCGCGGTCCTCGCCGTGCCCGTGCTGCGGCCGCTCGGTCCACGGCTGCTGGCCGCCACGGTGTGCGGTCTCGCCGCGGTCGAGTCGGCGATCGCCGGGGCGATCATCGACGGCTGCGCGTGGCTGCGTACGCCCGACACCACCGAACTCGCCGCGCTGCTGTGGCAGGCGGTGATCGTCACGGTCATCGGCTTCGTCTGCTGGTACATGGGCATGCAGCGGATCGGCGCGGAGCGCGCCACCCTCTTCTCCGGCCTCATCCCCGTCGCCGCCGCCTGCACCGCCCCGCTCGTCGGCACGGGCTCCTACGGGCCGGCACAGGCCGCGGGCAGTGCCCTGGTGGGCGCCGGAGTCGCCCTGGGATCAGGGGCGTTGAGGCGTCGGGCGCGGAGGCCGGCGGCTGCCGTCTCAGCGGCTGCCGTCGAGGATGACGCGCGCGACGAGCGCCGGGTCGTCGTTCATCGGGACGTGCCCGCAGCCGGGCAGCCGCACGAGGCGGGCGCGCGGGATGACGTACTTGGCGCGGACCCCCTGGCGGCGCACCAGAAGCCGGTCCCGCATCCCCCACGCCACCGTGACGGGCAGTCCGGGGATGTCGTCGGTGAACTGGACGGCGGTGCCGGCCCGGAGCGTCTCGGCGAATCCTGCGGCATTGGCCAGCGCGAGCGTCTCGGCGACGACCGCCTCGGGTGAACGCCGGCCCGGGCGGGCGTAGATGGTGCTCGTCAGCACGGCGCGGCCCGCCGGCGTGCGCGACAGCCGCTCCACCACCGGCAACGGCATACGGATCGCCGTCTGCCGCATCGCCTGCAGGACCCCGAAGGCGTACCGCCGCTCGATGGGCGACCAGAATCCCGCGGGCGACAGCGCCGTCACGGACCGTACGAGCTTCTCGCGGCCCAGCTCCAGGGCCAGCAGCCCGCCCAGCGAGTTGCCCGCCACATGCGGCCTTTCGATCTCCAGCGCCTGGCACAGCGCGCCGAGCGCGGCGTTCATCGTCGACAGATCGTGGACGAGCCCGTCGGTCAGCGCGGGGGACTCGCCGAAGCCGGGCAGATCCACCGCGATCACATCGCGCTCGACGGCCAGGATGTCGATGACCGGGTCCCAGGCCTGCCGGTGGTGGCCGATCCCGTGCAGCAGCAGAAGCGGTTCGCCGCTGCCCACACGCGTGTACGCGAGGGTGACGGTCTGCGGGCCGCGCGGAGAGGGGACGGGGAAGGTCACGGTCCGCGGGCCGCGCGAGGACGAGGTGGGGGCGGGGTGGCTGACCGGGGCGGACATGGAACTGCTCCTCGTCTGGGGACAGGGCGGACGTGCACACGACCGTCTCCTAGACAGTTTGTCAGCAACTACTACCCGCCGGTAGCCCCCAGCGATGCCGACCTGACGGCCGTACGCCCTTCAACGCGTTTCGCGCGCCACCGGGTTGGCCTCCGCTCGCCTGGACATGGTCCCGGGCGTCGGATGGGATGGTGTCGTGACTACCGACACCGCGACCGAGGTCTTCGAAGAGCACCGTCCCGTCCTGACGGGCGTCGCCTACCGCATGCTCGGCCGGGTGGCCGACGCGGAGGACATGGTCCAGGAGGCGTGGCTGCGCTGGTCCGGCGCCGATCACGCCGAGGTGCGCGAACCGCGCGCCTACCTCGTACGCATCACCACCCGCCTCGCCATCGACCGGCTGCGCCAGATCCAGTCGCGCAACGAGGCCTACGTAGGGCCGTGGCTGCCCGAGCCGTACGTCACCGACTTCGCCGACACCGTCCCGGACGCGGCGGAGCGGGCCGTGCTCGCCGACTCCGTCTCGCTCGCCGTCCTCGTCGTCCTGGAGTCCCTCTCACCCCTGGAGCGCGCGGTGTTCGTCCTCCGGGAAGCCTTCGGATTTCCGTACGCCGACATCGCCACCACCCTCGACCGCAGCGAACCCGCGGTGCGCCAGCTGGCCGGGCGGGCCCGCAAGCACGTCGACGAGAGGCGCACGCGCTACGAGGTCGACCCCGCGCTGCAACGCGAACTCACCGAGCGGTTCCTCGCCGCGGCGACCGAGGGCGACCTGGAGGGGCTGCTGTCCCTGCTGGCCCCGGACGTACGCCTGGTGGGTGACAGCGGTGGACGGGCCAAGGCGCCGCTGCGCGCGATCGAGTCGGCCGACAAGGTGGGCCGCTTCGTCATCGGCGTTTCCCGGCAGGGCGGCGGCCTCCAGGACGCGACGTTCCGCTTCGTGGAACTCAACGGCGGCCCCGCCCTGCTCGTCCTGTCCGCAGGCAAGCCCGACACTGTCTTCCAGCTGGACGTCGCCGACGGCCGGATCCAATGCGTCTACATCGTGCGCAACCCGGACAAGCTGCTGTCGCTGGCCGACGTCGGAAAGGCCTGAGTCCGGCCTGTGCGAGGGCCGCGTCCGGCCCGTGTTCGGCCAGTGTCCAACGGGCCCGGCCCATGGCTGGGAGGCGCCGCCTCGATCGCGGATTGGTCTTGACCAAGGGTGGGGGGCGTCCTATGGTCGCAGGAGATAGTGCAAGAACCTTTAATAAACAAGGGCGCTGAAAGCCTGCCGGGTCACGGCGATTGCGGAGGACAGGGTGGGGACCACGCAGTTGGATACGGTGCAGGAGCCCAAGTACTGGCACCTCAAGACCGTCCTCAGTGAGGCACTGGACTCCGAGTTCTCGGTGGGCGAGATCCTGCCCAACGAGCGTGATCTCGCCGCGCGGTTCGGAGTCGCCAGGGCCACGCTCCGCCAGGCCCTGGAGCAGCTCGAACTCGAAGGTCGGCTCCAGCGCCGCCGCGGCGTCGGCACGACCGTGGCGCCGCCCCGCATGGGCGTGGCCGTGGGTTCCGAGCAGCACGCGTGGCCGGGCGCGGCCGGTGATGCCTGGCAGCTCGTGGACTGCACGGTGGCGGTTCCGCCCGCGGCGGTGGCCGACATCCTGGAGACCGGCCGCGAGGAGCAGGTGCACACGGTGCGCCGCTCCCGCGTGACGCACGGCCAGCACGTAGCCGCCGAACTGCTCTACGTCCCTGCCTCCTCGGTCCCCGCCCTCTCCGCCATCGACGCGCCTTCGGGAGCCGCACGCGCGCGTGCGGTGCTCCGCGAACTCCAGCACCTGGACCTGGAGGCCCAGGACCGCGCCGTGGAACTCGGCTCGGCCCGCGCGGACGACGCCAAGGAACTCGACCGCCTCCCCGGCGCCCCCGTCCTCGTCGTCACCACCCGCTTCTACGCCGAGGGCCGGACCGCGGCCGTCTCGGTCGCCACATACCGCGCCGACACGTGCCGCCTGACGTTCGGCGACACGGGCGGGGTGGAGATCCACCACGATTCGGAGCGCCGGGCGTCCTGAGGGCCCGGCACCACGGGACGGCTCGCGCCCTGGAGACCTCCGGGGCGCGGCGGATCGCGCGGCCAGGCCTCACCGCCGTGCCGTAACCGTCCCCTCCACCGCGAACAGCTGCTCCTCCACGTGATCGAGAGCGAGCCGCAACGCCCCCATCACCACAGCCGCCTCGCCCAGGACCGAAAGCGCCACCCGAGGCGGTCGCAGACAGTAGCGCGACAACTCCTCGCGCAGCGGCTCCAGTACGCCGTCGATCCCCGCCGCCCAACCGCCGACCACGACAAGCTCCGGGTCAAGGGCCAGCACGAGCGCCGCCACATCGTGCACCAGGCGCTGGATGAAGCGGTCGACGGCCGCCCGGGCCCGCTGGTCGCCCTCACGCGCCTGCGCGAAGACCTCCGCGACCGCCTGTTCGTCGAGCGGATGCAGCGGCTCGTCAGTCGTGGACAGCAGTGTCTCCGGAGTCGCCTCACGGCCCAGCAGATGCAGCGCGCCGATCTCGCCGGCCGCGCCCCCATAGCCCCGGTGCAGCCGCCCGCCGATCAGCGACCCGGCGCCCGGACTCAGCCCGGCCAGCACGAACACCATGTCGTCGGAGTCGATGGCCGCGCCCTTCCAGTGCTCGGCGACCGCGCACGCGTTGGCGTCGTTCTCCACGAGCACCGGGCACTTGAAGGAGCGCCGCAGCCTCTCGCCCAGGTCCAGGCCCGTCCACTCCGGCAGCGCCGCGCCCAGGCGCACGGTGCCGTCGGCCTTGACGATGCCGGGTGTGGCCACGCCGACGGCGCGCAGAGAGCCGCGCGCGACTCCGGCCTGGCGCAGCAGTTCGGCGACGGCGGTACGCAGCCGCTCGAGCCGTTCGTCCGCCGACGCCGTCTCGCAGACGTCCTTGGCGATCGTGCCCAGGACCCGGCCGTCCAGGTCCGCGAGGAGCGCGGCCACGCGGTGCGAGCCGATCTCAAGGCCCAGCAGATGCCCCGCCTCCGCCCGGAACCGGTACCGCCGCGCGGGCCGCCCCTGGCGCCGCGCGGCGCCCTCCTCGGCCGCGGCCTCGACGACGAGTCCGCCTGCGACGAGCCCCTCGACGACGCCCTCGACGGTGGGCCGGGACAGCCCGGTCACCCGGGTGATCTCGGTGAGAGTCGCGAAGTCCGTGGCCCGCAGCGCGTGCAGCACCACCGCGGAGTTGATCCTCCGCAGCAGAGAGGGATCCCCGCCGGTCAGCTGCCCCAACGTACGTCCTCCCAGCTCGTGCGCGTGTTGGCCGGATCGTACTCGTCGAGCCCGGACCCGGCGAGTGCCTGACACGAGCCCCTTCCCACCGGCCCCGGATCAACCGGGCGCCACGAATCCCGACTCGTACGCCGCGATCACCGCCTGCGTCCGGTCCCGCGCCCCCAACTTCGCCAGAACGGCGCTGACATGGGACTTCACCGTCTCGGTCCCGACCACCAGCCGCTCGGCGATCTCCGCGTTCGACAAGCCGCGGGTCATCAGCCGCAGTACCTCCGCCTCGCGCTCGGTCAGCGCGGCCCGCTCCAGCGCCGCCCGCGCCGCGGGATTCCCACGACCGTCACCGTCCCCGTACTCGGCGGCCAGCTGTCGCACCGACGCCGGGAACAGCAGCGACTCGCCCTCCGCGACCAGCCGCACGGCGTGCACGATCTCCGCGGGCCGCGCTCGCTTCAGCAGGAAACCGTCGGCGCCCGCGCGCAGCGCCTCGTACACATACTCGTCGTTCTCGAAGGTCGTCACCACGAGGATCTTCGGCGGCCGGTCGACGGTCCGCAGCACCGCTCGCGTGGCCTCGATGCCGTCCAGGAGCGGCATGCGTACGTCCATGGCGACGACGTCCGGCCGCAGCTGCCGCACCAGAGGGATCACCGCGGCACCGTCGGCCGCCTCACCGACCACCTCGATGTCGGGCTGCGCCGAGAGAATGGCACGCAGTCCCGCTCGTACGAGGGGTTCGTCGTCGACGAGCAGAACGGTGACCGGCATCCGGCCAGCGTAGATCAACGCAATGGCAGCTCAGCGTGCACCTGCCAGTCGCCGTCGTCCGGGCCGGTTCGCGCACGGCCGCCGAGCAGCGCCGCGCGCTCCCGTATGCCCCGCAGGCCGCTGCCCCGGCCGGGTCCGGATATCGCAGCGGTCAGCGGATTGCGCACCTCCAGGGAGAGGGCCTGGTCCTCGACCGCGATACGGACCCGGACGGGCACGGACCCCGCGTGCCGCAGCACATTCGTGAGCGACTCCTGGAGGATGCGATAGCCCTCGCGCGAGACCGGTCCTGGCACGGTCTCCAGGGCGCCCGTCACCTCGGCGTCGACCTTCGCCCCGGAGGTGCGGGCCGACTCCAGGAGCCGGTCGGCCTCGGCCAGCGTCGGGCGGCGGCTAGCGGGCCGCTCCGACTCGCGCAGCACGCCCAGCACCCGCTCCAGGTCCTCAAGCGCGGCCCGGCCTGTGTCCTCGATGGCGCCCAGGGCCCGGTCGGTGAACTCCGGGTCGCCCGCCGCCCGTGCGGCACCCGCCTGCACCACCGCCACTGTCAACGCGTGCCCGATCGAGTCGTGCAACTCGCGGGCGATGCGCGTGCGCTCCAGGAGCCGTTCGGTGCGCTCCTCCAGGGCGGCGACCCGCTCGGCCGCGGACGGTCCGAGGAGGCGCCGCGCGATGACTGTGATCAGCTCGCCGAGACCGACCACTACGGCGTAGAGCGCAATCAGCGCCAGCGGTGCGAGCAGCGCGTACGCCCAGTGGGGCTCCGAAATCGGCAGGAGCGGATTGTCGTCAGGCACATGGCCGAACGAGACTCGCGTCAGGTCCACGGCGAGGACCGGCAGCCAGACAGAGACCCCCATCGCCACCACGCCGAGGGCCATGCGTGCCTCCAGCCACACCACCGTCCGCAGCCGGTCCCGCCACGTGGCCGACGGCGCGACCGTGATCGCCGCATCAGGGGCGCCCCGCTCGCCGGGCGTCAGCAGTAACTGTGCCTGCACACCCTCGCCCAGGCGCACGGCCGGGATCAGCCCCAGCGGAAGCAGCAACACCGCGGGCACCCACGGCTTGGACATGTCGATGAACATCCACACGCTGACGAACAGCATGGGAACCCACAGGTGCAGCAGGCGGGTGTACGTCGTCCCCCGGATCAGCGGGCGCAGCAGGCGGGCCATTCCGTCATGGTGGCAGCCGCCACTGACAACGAGCCTCCCCCGAGCGAGGGAGACACCCTCCACGGGTGGGGGAGGCCAGGACCCCGGCCCGACCGCCAGCCTTGAGCCATGACCAGCATCGACGTCCAAGACCTCACCAAGGAGTACGGCAGCACGCGCGCCGTGGACCGGTTGACCTTCCACGTCGCGCCGGGCCGGGTCACCGGTTTCCTCGGCCCCAACGGCGCCGGGAAATCAACCACAATGCGGCTCGTGCTCGGCCTGGACCGGCCGACGTCCGGCACCGCCACCATCGGCGGCCGCCCCTACGCGACGCTCGACGAGCCACTGCGCCACGTCGGCGCCCTGCTCGACGCACAGGCCGCGCACGGCGCGCGCACCGCACGGGACCATCTGCGCGTGCTCGCCGCGAGCAACCGCCTCCCGGAGCGCCGCGCGGACGAGGTCCTGGAAGAAGCGGGGCTCGCCTCGGTCGCCCGTCGCCGCGTCAGGACGTACTCCCTCGGCATGCGCCAGCGCCTGGGCGTCGCCGCCGCGCTCCTGGGCGACCCGCCGGTGGTCCTGCTCGACGAGCCGTCGAACGGGCTCGACCCCGAAGGCATCATCTGGATCCGGGAGTTGATGCGTCGGCTCGCCCGCGAGGGCCGCACCGTGCTCGTCTCCAGCCACCTGATGAACGAGACCGCGTCCTTCGCCGACCACCTCGTCGTCCTGGGCCGCGGCCGCCTGCTCGCCGACATGCCGATGCGGGAGTTCATCGACGCGCGCGTGCAGCCACGCGTACGCGTGCGCACCACCGAAGGTGCGGCACTTCGGGAGCTGCTCGCCCGGCACGGATACGACGCCGTGGAGGGTGCGGACGAACGGTGGATCGTGCACCATGCGCGCGTGGACGACATCGGCCGCCTCATATCGGGCACGGGAGTGCCCATCCTGGAACTCGCCGCGGAGGAGGGCACGTTGGAGCAGGCGTACCTCGATCTGACCGCCACGGAGGCCGAGTTCGCCGCCAAGACCCCAAAGACATCGAACCAGCCACAGGAGGCCTGACCGTGCCGTTCGCACCCGTACTCCACTCCGAGTGGCTCAAGATCCGTACGCTGCGATCCCTCCTCGCCGGACTGGCCGCCGTCGTAGTCGTCACCGCGGCCTTCTCCGCGATCGCCGGGCTCGACGCCTCCTCGGACGAGGACTTCGACCCCTTGTTCTCGGCGTTCTTCGGAGTCAGCTTCGGACAGATCGCGGCGATCACGTTCGGCGCGCAGGCCGTCTCGTCGGAGTTCCAGGGCGGTGCGCTGCGGGTCTCGCTGGCCGCGGTGCCCCATCGAGGCCGGTGGTTCGCGGCGAAGGCGACGGCGATCGGCGTACCGGCCCTGGCCGTCGGGCTGGTCACCGGATTCGTGAGCCTGGCCGTGGGCAAGGCAGTCCTCGGCGACCGGGGGAGCGGGCTGAGCTGGGGCGAGGGACTGCGGGGTGTCGTCGGTTGCGGGATCTACCTCGCGCTGATGGCCCTCTTCGCGGCCGGGCTGACCGCGCTGCTGCGCAGCGGCGTCGCGACCCTGAGCATCCTGATCCCGTTCCTGCTCATCGTGTCGTTCGTCGTCGGGGGAATGTCCGGGACCGTCGCCGACTTCCTGCCCGACAAGGCGGGACAGGTGGTCCTGCACGAGACGGCGGAGGGGTTCCTCGGGCCGTGGACGGGGCTCGCGGTGACGGGGGTGTGGGCGGGGGCGGCGCTGGTGGCGGGTGCCTGGAGTGTTCGCCGCCGGGACGCTTGAACAGCGGCTGAGTCATGGCTGACGGGGCCACCCGATGAAGGAGCTGTCGTTCCAACTCCTCGCCATGCTCACCGAGACGGCCCCGCCGTGAACGGCTAGTCCTGCGCGGCCGCCCGCAACCGCCCGAACTCCTCCGCCATCGTCTCCGCCGTCCAATGCGCGTTCAGACCACTGGGATTGGGCAGCACCCACACGCGCGTGTCACCGATCGTCCGCTCCTGTGGGCCCACTTGGGCCATGGGGGTCCCCCCGCTCGAGCGAAGCCGAGAGTGGGGGAGGTCGTCGAAGGCCGCCCGGTACGCGGTGACGCCCACCACCGCAAGCCAGCGCGGACGCAGCCGCGCCACCTTCAGGCTCAGCAGCCGCCCGCCCTCCCGGTACTCCTCCGCGGTCAGCTCGTCGGCTCGCGCGGACGCCCGCGCCACCACGTTCGTGATGCCGAGCCCGTACGAGAGCAACTCGCTCTGCTCCGAAGGCTTCAGCAGGCGAGGTGTGAAGCCGGAGAGGTACAGGACCGGCCAGAAGCGGTTGCCCGGGTGGGCGAAATGGTGGCCCGTCGCGGCCGTCATGAGGCCGGGGTTGATGCCGCAGAACAGAACACGGAGGCCGTCCGCGACGACATCCGGCACGAGCCGGTCGCGGGCGGCCTCAAGTTCCGCGGGGGTGAAGCGGGTCAGAGGATCGCCCCCGGCGCGTAACCCGCCGCCTCCGGGTGCTGCTTGACGATCTCCTCGATCCGGCCGACGACCGCGGAAACCTGGCCGGCGGCGGCACCCGTGAAGGACAGCTTGTCGGCCATCAGCGCGTCGAGCCCGGGCCGGTCGAGCGGGATGCGCTCGTCCGCCGCCAGCTTGTCGAGCAGTTCGTTGCGCTCGGCGCCCTGCTCGCGCATCGCGAGAGCGGAGGCGACGGCGTTCTCCTTGATGGCCTCGTGCGCGACCTCCCGGCCGACGCCGGCGCGTACGGCACCCATCAGGACCTTCGTCGTCGCGAGGAACGGCAGATAGCGGTCCAGCTCACGCGCGACGACCGCGGGGAAGGCGCCGAACTCGTCGAGGACGGTGAGGAACGTCTCCAGCAGTCCGTCCAGCGCGAAGAAGGCGTCGGGCAGCGCGACGCGGCGTACGACCGAGCAGGAGACGTCGCCTTCGTTCCACTGGTCGCCCGCGAGCTCGCCGGTCATCGAGGCGTAGCCGCGCAGGATCACCATCAGGCCGTTGACGCGCTCGCAGGAGCGGGTGTTCATCTTGTGCGGCATCGCCGAGGAGCCGACCTGCCCCGGCTTGAAGCCCTCGGTCACCAGCTCGTGCCCGGCCATCAGACGGATCGTCTTCGCGAGCGAGGACGGAGCCGCGGCCACCTGCACCAGGGCGGTGACGACCTCGTAGTCGAGCGAGCGCGGGTAGACCTGGCCGACGGAGGTGAAGGCCTGCGAGAAGCCGAGGTGCCCGGCGATGCGCTGCTCCAGCTCGGTGAGCTTCGCCGCGTCGCCGCCCAGCAGGTCGAGCATGTCCTGGGCCGTGCCCACCGGGCCCTTGATGCCGCGCAGCGGGTAACGGGCGAGCAGTTCCTCGACCCGGCCGTACGCGACGAGCAGCTCGTCGGCGGCGGTTGCGAAGCGCTTGCCGAGCGTGGTGGCCTGCGCGGCGACGTTGTGCGAGCGGCCCGCCATGACCAGCTCGCCGTACTCACCGGCCAGCTTCCCGAGCCGCGCCAGGACCGCCACCGTACGGTCGCGCATCAGCTCCAGCGAGAGCCGGATCTGCAGCTGCTCGACGTTCTCCGTGAGGTCACGCGAGGTCATGCCCTTGTGGACGTGCTCGTGCCCGGCGAGGTCGTTGAACTCTTCGATCCGCGCCTTCACATCGTGCCGCGTGACCTTCTCGCGCTCGGCGATCGATGCCAGGTCGACCTGGTCGAGCACGCGCTCGTAGTCGGCGAGGGCGGCATCAGGCACCTCGATCCCGAGATCCTTCTGGGCCCGCAGTACAGCGAGCCAGAGCTGACGCTCCAGCTTCACCTTCTGCTCGGGGGACCACAGGACGGCGAGCTCGGCGGAGGCGTAGCGGCCGGCGAGGACGTTCGGGATACGGGGCTTTGCGGGCGCGGGAGTCACGTGGCCTGATTCTACTGGCGGTTCCCGCAGGCCAGCGTCATGGGGTTGTTCGTCGGAAGCTACAAGTGCGGTCCGAGGCCGCTCAGGACGCGTCGGCGAGCTCCGCCAGGATGTCGGCGTGGCACAGCTCCGGAGCGCACCAGCAGGCCAGCGTCTTGTCGCGCAGCTCGGGCACCAGGTCGAGGAGGTCGGGGCGTTCGAGGAGGTACGCCCGGTACTTGGCCATGACCTCGGCGCGCGTGCCGTCGTGCTTCTTCTTCGCGGTGTCGGGGTTGAACGGGTTGTGCAGTGGATGCTCGGGAAGGTCCCAGCCGCCCCTGGTCCAGCGGCGGCCGACGTAGACGAGGTCCGCGGGGGCGTTCTCAAGGCGGGGCCCGAATTCCTGGATACGGCCCTTGAGGTTGATCACGGTGGTGGTCACGCGAGGCTCCCTCCGCGCTGCCGGGCGACGATTCCGATCATCCGACGCGCAGACGACCCACGCCACCGCCCCTTCGTACGCCTACGTCCTTCCTACGTACGCCTACGCCACCGACCCGTCGAACGGCAGCAACTCGGGCCGCTTCGGGGGACGGCCGTCCCCCGAGGAGCGCCCCGTAAGCCGCCGCCCGATCCACGGCAGCAGGTACTGCCGGGTGAACCGCACGTCGGTGGCCCGACGGGCGACCCAGCCAGGCGGCGCGCTCGCGGGCATCGGGGTGCGCCACTCGGCGTTCTGCGCCTCGTGGCCGAGTGTCTGCCACACCGCCTCCGCGACGCGGCGGTGTCCCTCGGCCGTCAGGTGCAGCCGGTCCACGTCCCACATGCGGGGGTCGGCGAGTGAAGGGGCGCCGTAGAGGTCGACCACGAGCGCGCCGTGCCGGGCCGCGAGGTCGTCCACGCAGGCGAACAGCTCCTCCATGCGCGGCCGGAACCGTTCAAGGACCGGGCCTTGGCGTCCGGGGCTGCGCATCAGAACGAGCTGCTTGCAGGACGGGGCGAGCCGCTCGACGGCCTCCTCCAGGAGCCCGCGTACCCGACCCATGTCGCACTTGGGGCGCAGTGTGTCGTTCAGCCCGCCCACCAGCGTGATCAGGTCCGGCTGCATGGCCGCCGCCACGCTCACCTGGTCGGCCACGATCTGCCCGATCAGCTTGCCGCGCACGGCGAGGTTGGCGTACCGGAAGCCCGGTGTCCGAGCGGCCATCCGCCCCGCCAGCAGGTCGGCCCAGCCGCGATACGAGCCGTCGGGCAACCGGTCCGACATGCCCTCGGTGAAGGAGTCGCCGACCGCGACAAGACTGGTGTAGGTGGCATTCGTCTCCATGGCAGGAGCGATGGTATCCCGAGGCACATACCCAGCGGTCGGCCACCCACAGCCACGTACCGGGACTCACCTCACGCCGGCTGACCGAACAACTCCCGCAACACGTCCTCCATCGTCACCACCCCCGCCAGCAGCCCGTCCCCGCCGATCACCGCCGCCAGATGCGTACGACTGCGGCGCATCGCCGTGAGCACGTCGTCCAGCGGTGTGCTCTCCCGGACACGCGCGATCGAGCGCATGTCCGCGACCCGGAACGGGAGATCGCGCGGCATCGCGTCCAGCGCGTCCTTGACGTGGAGGTAGCCGACGATGCGGCGGCCGTCGTCCACGACGGGGAAGCGGGAGAAGCCGGACTCGGCGGACAGGGCCTCCAACTGCTCGGGCGTGACACCCACGCGCGCGTACACGACGCTTTCCAGCGGGAGGACGACGTCCCTGACGGGGCGGCGGCCCAGCTCCAGGGCGTCGTGCAGCCGCTCCTGGGCCCGGTCGTCGATCAGGCCCGCGGCGCTGGAGTCCTGGACGAGGCGGGCGAGTTCGTCGTCCGAGAAGGTCGCGGTCACCTCGTCCCGCACCTCGACGCGCATCAGCTTCAGCAGCGCGTTCGCGAAGGCGTTGATCGTGAAGATCACCGGACGCAGCGCCCGGGACAGCGCGACCAGCGGCGGACCGAGCAGCAGTGCCGTGCGCACCGGTTCGGCGAGCGCGATGTTCTTCGGCACCATCTCACCGAGGAGCATGTGCAGATACGTCGCCAAGGTCAGCGCGATCACGAACGAGATCACGTGCCCCGCGCCCTCCGGCACCCCCACCGCGTGGAACACCGGCTCCAGCAGATGCTCGATCGCGGGCTCCGCGACCACACCCAGGACCAGCGTGCACAGCGTGATGCCGAGCTGTGCGGCGGCCATCAGCGCGGAGACGTGCTTGAGACCCCACAGCACGCTCCGCGCCCGCCGGTCGCCCTGTTCGGCGTAGGGCTCAATCTGGCTGCGGCGCACCGAGATCAGCGCGAACTCGGCGCCCACGAAGAAGGCGTTCACGATGAGCGTCGCCAGACCGATCAGCAGCTGTACGGCGGTCACAGCGTCCCCTCCTCGTCAACGAGCGGCAGCGGCGCGTGCAGCAGCACTCGCGCGGCGCGATGGCCCGATGCGTCCGTCACTTCGAGCCGCCAGCCGACGACGTCCACGGTGTCGCCGACGGCGGGAATGCGGCCGAGTTCGGTCGCGACGAGCCCGGCCAGCGTTTCGTACGGCCCCTCGGGCACCCGCAGCCCGACCCGCGCGAGCTGGTCGGTACGGGCCGCGCCGTCGGCGGAGTACAGCGCCCGGCCGTCGTCGTCCTTGTCGGCCAGGGCCAGGTCGGGCACCTCGTGCGGATCGTGCTCGTCCCGCACCTCGCCGACGACCTCCTCGACGATGTCCTCCAGGGTGGCGACCCCGGCGGTGCCGCCGTACTCGTCGATGACGACGGCCATCGTGCGCTTCCCGGACATCCGGTCCAGGAGCCGGTCGACGGTCAGCGACTCCGGTACGAGGAGGGGTTCGCGCATCAGCTGCGCGACGGAGCTGCGGCTGCGGCGCTCGGCGGGCACCGCCAGTACGTCCTTGATGTGCGCGACGCCCACGACCGAGTCGAGGTTGCCGCGGTAGACGGGGAAGCGCGAAAGACCGGTCGCCCGCGTCGCGTTCGCCACGTCCTCGCAGGTCGCCTGCACGTCCAGGGCGATGACCTGGACGCGTGGCGTCATCACGTTCTCCGCGGTCAGGTCCGCGAGGTTCAGCGTGCGGACGAACAGCTCGGCGGTGTCGGCCTCCAGCGCGCCCTCCTTCGCGGAGTGCCGGGCGAGGGCCATCAGCTCCTGCGGTCCGCGGGCCGAGGCCAGCTCCTCGGTGGGCTCGACGCCGAAGCGGCGTACGACACGATTCGCGGTGTTGTTGAGATGGGTGATGAACGGCCGGAACAGCGTGCTGAACCAGCGCTGCGGCGTTGCCACCTTCTTGGCCACCGAGAGCGGTGAGGAGATCGCCCAGTTCTTGGGCACGAGCTCGCCGACGACCATCAGGAACACCGTCGACAGCGCCGTACCGATGACCAGCGCGGTCGAAGAGGCCACCGACGGGCCCATGCCGGCCGCCTCCAGCGGGCCCGCGATCAGCTTGGCGATGGACGGCTCGGCGAGCATGCCGACGATCAAGTTGGTGACGGTGATGCCGAGTTGCGCGCCGGACAGCTGGAAGGTCAGATTCCGTACGGCCTTGAGGGCGCCCGAGGCGCCGACCTCGCCGCGCTCGACGGCTCGCTCCAGCTCGCTGCGCTCGACCGTGGTCAGCGAGAACTCCGCCGCGACGAAGGCGCCGCAGGCCAGGGAGAGCAGAACGGCCACCGCGAGGAGGAGCACTTCGGTCATCGGGTCACCTCCGTCCCATGGTCGGACAGGGGCGGGGGGATCGCATGATGCCGACGCGGCGGGAGGCCGCGCGGGCTGCCGGGACTGGGAGGCTCGCCCATGGGCGGACGCTCACACCTTTCCTGGGAAGAAGAAGACCTGATGCACACATAGTAAAGGGTCAGCAAAGTCGCCCGTACTCCGGTCACTCACCGAGCGGCTTCACCCACCGCCGCCAGTGCTCCTCGGGCGTGTACCCCGCCGCCCGCCACGCATGATGCGCGGTCTCGTTGCGCTTGAGCACCATCGCGTCGCCCCGGCGCCCGCCCAGGCGTACGAAGCGCTCCTCCGCCGCGGCGAGGAGTGCCGAACCGATGCCGAGGCGACGGCGGTCCGGGTGCACGGCGAGCCGGTACAGATGGCAGCGCCAGCCGTCGAATCCGGCGATGACCGTGCCCACCAGCTCCCCGTCGTACTCGGCGAGGATGAGCGCTTCGGGATCACGGGCGACGAGCCGCTCCACGCCGTCCCGGTCGTCACTGATGCTCGTGCCCTCGGCGGCCACCTTCCAGAAGGCGAGGACTGCGTCGAGGTCGTCAGAGGTGGCACAGCGGATGTGGAGATCACTCATGGGGTGAGCCAAGCAGAGCGCCGGCCTGTCTGGCGAACGGTTTCCGTGCCGAGGAGCCCGGGAAGCCTGGGCTCCTCGGCACGTCCACTGGGTCAACTGTCGTGACGTCCTGTGCCTGCGCCGGTGAGGACGCGGATTTCGGTTTCCGTGTAGTCGGCCCCGTCCGGCTGGCTCCGGTCGAGTGCCGAGCCGGCCCAGGCGAGGAGGAATCCCACGGGGATGGAGATGAGACCGGGGTTCCGCAGGGGGAACAGCGCGAAGTCCATGTCCGGCAGCAGCGCCGTCGGGTTGCCCGAGACCGCCGGGGACAGCGCCGTGAGCAGGATGGCGACGATCAGGCCGCCGTACATGCTCCAGACCGCGCCCCTGGTCGTGAAGCCCTTCCACCACAGGTTGAACAGCAGAGACGGCAGGATCGCGGAGGCCGCGATGGCGAAGGCGAGGCTGACCAGGAAGGCGATGTTGAGGTGCTGGGCGATCATCGAGAGGGCGATCGCCGCCACACCGACCACGCCCACGCCCAGCCGCGCCACGAGGAGTTCGTTCTTCTCGGACGCTTGGCCCCGCATGATCGTCTTGCCGTAGATGTCGTGGGCCAGGGACGCCGCCGCGGTGAGCGTGAGAGCGGCGACGACGGCCACGATCGTGATGAAGGCGACGCAGGAGACCACGGTCAGCAGGACCGATCCGCCCAGGCGCTCCGACAGCAGAAGCACGGCCGTGTTGCCGGAGGCGGCGTCCGCGGCGACGGCCTTCGTACCGATGAGTGCCGCGGCGCCCAGGCCCAGCACCACCTCGAAGAAGGTGAAAGCGATGACCAGTCCGGCCGCCCACGCCGCCGACTTGCGGGCTCTGCGTCCGCTGGAGACCGTTCCGATGCGCATCAGCACATGCGGCAGAGCGGCCGCCCCGAGGATGAACGCCAGTTGCAGGCTGATCTGATCGATCTTGGTGGTGCGGTCATGGAACCGGATGCCGGGTTCCAGGAAACGTCCGCCGAAGCCGCTCTTGTCGACGGCCGCGTCCAGCAGGCGCGACGGATTCCAGCCGAACTCCGCCAGGACGGCCAGTACGACGAACAGCCCCGTGGCGAGAAGGAGCACGGCCTTGATGTTCTGCACCAGGGTCGCCGCCCGCATACCGCCGATGATGACGTAGAGGACCATCAGCAGGCCGAGGCCGGCCACGACGGCTCGTTGGGCGCCGTCTCCGTCCAGACCCAGGACGGTGCCGGCGAGCGCTCCGGCGCCGATGAGCTGGGCGGTCAGATACAGCAGGCAGACGACCACGCCGGCGATGCCCGCCGCCAGGTGCACGGGCCGGGCGTGCAGCCGCCGGGCGAGCGAGTCGCCGATGGTGAACTTGGAGGTGCTGTGGTAGGGCTGGGCGACCAGCAGCACCAGTACGGACCACGCCACCATCGGCGCCAGTACGTAGGCGATGCCGTCGTAACCGGTGAGGGAGATCAGGCCGGGATTGCCCAGCATCCCCGCCGCGGACATGTAACTGCCGAAGATCGCCAGCCCGTTGACCAGCGACGACAGTCGCCGCTGACCGAGATAGAACCCGCTGAGTTCGTTCTCTTCGGGGAGCATCGACCCGATCGAGAGGAACAGCGTCAGGACGACGCAGAGGCCGAAGGCGGCGAGGACGGGGAAGGCGCTGCCGGAACCGGAGAGCGCGAGGACGGAGTTCACCGGTGGCTCTCCAGGTGTGCGAGGGGGGCGTTGTGACGTCCGGCCAGCGGCTCGAGCGTGTTCCTCGCATACCGCGAGTACCACAGGACCGCCCAGCCGGTGATCACCAACTGGACCAGGACCAGCGTGAGTCCGATGTTCAGCGGACCCGCCAGGGAGAGCGCCATGACACCGGGCGCCTCGTTGGCCAGGACGACGCCGGTCATCTGGGCTCCGAGGACCGAAGCGGCGACCCGTGCCGGGCGGCGGCGTGCGGCACGCAGTTCGCGCAGCGTCACGGTCTGACGGCGACCCGGCGTCAGCGGGGCTGCCGGATCGGACGGTGAGGTCTCATGCCTGTGCGGGGACAGCTCGATGGTGGCTGTGACCGGCTCTTCCCAGGCCGCCCACGCCGGAGGCGGCGCCATGGGCCGGCCGTCGTCCAGGCCCAGGTGCCGGGCCTGCTGAAGCGCCCAGGATCTTCGTCGGGCCCGGACACCCTGAGCGGTGACAGGCGCCCCCTGCACGGACCGCCGGTACAGGTCCAGGAGCGCCGCCGGCTGGCCGACGGACTCGTAGGCCCGGGAGACGACATGCCGCAACTCCGCTTCGGAGTAGAGGTTCTCGTGGTCGAGAGCACTGAGATAGAGGGCGGCAGCGGCGGGAGGGTCTTGATCCGTGAAAGGCATGCGGGAATCCATGAGTCCGCCTCGGCAAGGAGTGGCGTGGAAGGGAGGAGAGCGCGGCATACGAGGGCTTGTGGCCGCACGCGTTCTCCGGGCCCGCTGACGGGGGGCCGGTGTCAGTGACGAAGACGCTCGACAGGGAGTGACACCGGAACGGACCGGACCTGCCGCGAACGATGCGCTCAGTTCACCGACCGAGCCGTGTCAGCCCCATCCGGCGTCCTTGCTTCATCGGCGCCAACCGTGCCGTAGTGATCACGGGGCCGACAAGGGCGTGAACGGCAACGATCTGAGGTACTTGCGTACTTTGCGTTCCCTGGCACGCGCAGTGCGTCATACGGATGGACCGGCCGTCCAAGGGATCCCCGAGGACGACCGGCCGCTGACCCCGAAGCGAACTCTCTTGAATCAGGGGCAACTTGAGGGAAAAAGCGAGTGACTCACTCGTGCGCGATCGCTGCCAGCACGTTCATCCGCGAGGCACGCAATGCCGGCAGCAGCGCCGCCACGATGCCCACGATCGCCGAGCCCACCACGACCGCGACGATGGTGACCCACGGGATCGCCAGCGCCGTCATGCCCTGGAGCGCCAGGACCTGCTGCACACACACGCCCCACACAAGCCCCAGCGCGAGCCCGAGGACCGCGCCGAACACGGCGATCACCACCGACTCCAGGCGGATCATCCGCCGCAACTGCCGCCGGGCGAGCCCGATCGCGCGCAGTAGCCCGATCTCGCGCGTGCGCTCCACGACCGATAGAGCAAGGGTGTTGACCACGCCGAGCACCGCGATGACGATCGCCAGGCCCAGCAGGGCGTAGACGAGATAGAGCAGTACGGCGATCTGGTCGCGGACCAGCTGCTTGTAGTCGGCCTGGTCGCGCACCTGCACCTGCGGATACGGGTCGAGCGTCTGCTCCAGGCGCTCGCGCAGCGTGTCGGCGGAGGTGCCCGAGGCCGCGTTCACGTACAGCGTCGAGTCCTGACCGCCGGGCACGTACCGCTCCAGCGTCTCGAGTCCGAAGTACATCGCTCCCTGCGCGCCGAATCCCTCGCCGCCCTCCTGGTCGGTGAGCGCGGCCACCCGCAGTTCGGTCTGCCGGCCGGCCGGGAACTCGACGGGGATGACACTGCCGATGCGTACGTCGTGGTCCTTGGCGTAGTCGACGTCCATGGCCATGTTCCCGGGTGCCAGCGCCGCCGCCGTGTCGCCCTGCGCGTACGTGATGTTGGCGACCTCGTCGAGCTGGTCGCCGTAGCCTGCCGCGCCCGTCTCGACGCGGTCGCCGTTGGGCAGCCGTGCCGCGATGGCTGCGAACCGTTGGCGTACGACGGTTCCGACGCCGTCCGTTTCGTCCACCTTCTCGGTGATCTCCTGCGGGAACGGCTGGAAGTTGTTGTTCTGGATCACGAAGTCGGCGCCGAGCGTCTCGTCGATCTGCTGGTCGAAGGACTCGGTCATGGACGCGCTCGCCACGGACATCCCGCCGACCAGGGCGAGACCGACCATCAGCGCCGCCGCGGTGGCACCCGTACGACGCGGATTGCGCAGCGCGTTGCGCTGGCTCATCCGCCCGACCGAGCCGAACAGGGCCGGGAACGCTCCGCCGAGGACACGGATCACGGGCCGTACGAGAAGCGGTCCGGCGATCACGGTCGCGATGAGGGTCAGGACGACGCCGAGCGCCAGCAGGGAAGCGGCGGAGCTCGTCTCCGTCGCGGTCACACACCCCACGAGCGCGGCGGCGCCGAGCGCTCCGACGACCGTCCCCACCACGGCCCGTACCCGCAACGGCCGCCCCACACCGGCGATTTCGGCGTCGGCGAGCGCGGCCATCGGCGACACCCCGGCAGCCCGCCGGGCAGGCAGATACGCGGCGACGAAGGTGACGCCGACGCCGACGACGTACGCCGAGACAGGGGTCGCCCAGCCGATGACCATCTCGGTGGACTTGAGGTTCATGCCGAGCAGGCCCATCAGCTCGATCAGCCCGAACGCGAGCCCGATCCCCGTGGCCAGGCCGAGCGTGGAGCCCACCAGGCCCAGCAGGGCCGCTTCCAGGAGCACGGACCGGCGCACCTGCCGCCGGTCGGCGCCCAGGGCGCGCAACAGGCCCAGTTCGCGCGTGCGTTGGGCGATCAGCATGGAGAAGGTGTTGACGATCAGGAACACGCCGACCAGTACGGCGATCCCGGCGAAGCCGAGCATCACGTACTTGATCACGTCGAGGAAGCCGCCGAGTTCGGCGGCGGCGGACTCGGCCTGCTCGTCGGCGGTCTCCACCTCATAGGTCTCGGCGCCGATCGCGCGCGAGATGCGCTCCTTGAGAGCGGCGTCACTCACGCCCTCCTCCGCGTCCACCGCGATGCTGGTGGCGACGCCGCTCTTGCCCAGCAGCTCGGTCTGCGCGGTCGCGGTGTCGAGGAAGACGAGCGCCGCACCGGGGTTGGTGGTGGTGAAGGTCGCGATGCCGACGATCTCCACCTTGAACGAACCCGGCTGTGCGATCACGGTGAGCGTGTCGCCGATGCGTACGTCCTTGTTGTCGGCCGTGTCCGCGTCGATCAGCGCCTCGCCGGGTCCGCGCGGCTCATGGCCGGAGGTCAGCTCCACGGGGCTGCGCTCGGTGACGTACCAGCCGGTGGCGATGGTGGGCGCGCCGGTGGTCGGGCCCACGGACTCGTTGTCGCTGTCGACGACGGTGACGTTCTCGACGGAGACGTCGACATGCGTGTCGGCGACGCCGTCGACCCGGGCGATACGGTCCTCGATGCTCGTGTCCACGGTCTGGACGGCCCCGGAGGGCAGCTGCGAGTCCAGATCCTCGCGCGGCAGCACGGTCACGTCGGCCGACGTGGACGCGAAGAGCCGGTCGAAGGTACGGGTGACCGTGTCCGAGAAGATCAGGCTGCCCGCGACGAACGCCACGGACAGCAGGACGGCCAGCGCCGAGAGCAGCAGCCGCCCCTTGTGCGCGAGGAAACTCCTCAGTGTCGCCTTCAGCACGACGGTCTGCCTCAGTCCTGGTCGGGGGCGGTGCCCTGGTCGGAAGCGGTGCCTTGGTCGGAAGCGGCGCCCTTGTCGAGTACTACGCCCTGATCGCGGGCGGTGGCGTCTTCCGACGTCCCGCGGATGGTGTCGAACTGCTTCATGCGCTCGAGCACCGCCTCCGCCGAGGGCCGCGCCATCTCGTCCACGATCCGCCCGTCCCCGAGGAAGAGCACCAGGTCGGAGTGGGCCGCCGCGCCCGGGTCGTGCGTGACCATGACGACGGTCTGGCCCAGCTCGTCGACGGCCTCCCGCAGAAAGCCGAGGACTTCGAGTCCGGCCCGTGAGTCCAGGTTGCCCGTCGGCTCGTCGGCGAAGATCAGCTCGGGGCGTGAGGCCAGCGCGCGGGCGCAGGCGACGCGCTGCTGCTGCCCGCCGGACAGCTGCGCGGGCCGGTGCTTGAGACGGTCGCGCAGTCCGAGCGTGTCGATGACCTGGTCCAGCCACTTCTCGTCGGGCTTCTTGCCCGCGATGTCCATGGGCAACGTGATGTTCTCGATCGCGTTCAGCGTCGGGATCAGGTTGAACGACTGGAACATGAAGCCGATCCGGTCCCGGCGCAACCGCGTCAGCTCGCGCTCCTTCAGCCCGGTGATCTCGGTGTCGCCCAGCCACACCTGGCCGGCCGACACGGTGTCGAGCCCCGCCAGACAGTGCATCAGCGTGGATTTCCCCGAGCCCGAAGGACCCATGACCGCGGTGAAGCGACCGCGCGCGATGTCCACGTCGACCGAGTCGAGGGCGAGCACGGTCGTCTCACCCGTGCCGTACGCCTTGGTCAGACCACGGGCGCGGGCCGCGATCCCCTCGGCGTCCGTGCGCCCGAGGGCGTGCTCCGCAGCTGCTGTGGACAAGGCCGCCTCCTAGGTCGGACTTCGGTGCCCGCGGGCGAGCCTAATGTGATCCCGCGCACACTTGGTATCCACCAGAAGGTCGAGCCGGTCTCCTGCGCAGGTCGGTGCCCCTGAGTTCGATGTAAGGGGCACCCTTAGTGGATTCCCGGTGGATGCGCTCTTGCCCCTGCTAGCACTCAGGCGCTAGCTTCGAAGTATGGCGAAGACCCAACTGAACGTGCGCGTGGACGAGGGCACCGCGCGGGCCGCGCGGGAGCGAGCCCTGGCCCGCGGCATGAGCGTCAACCGCTACATCGAAGAGCTGGTCAAACAGGACACCGGGGAAGTGGGCCACACCTTCGTGGAGGCCGCCGCCGACTTCATGAAGCAGTACGAGTCCGTGTTCGCCGAGGAGTTCGGCCCGGAGCGAGAAGGCCGTCGCTGAACCCTTGAATGTCCATGTCGACCTTGCCTGGCTGCTCATGGTCGCCGAACAGAACACTCCGGGAGATCCCCAGGTCACGGACTGGGGAGCCCTCGTCGCCGCCGTCAGCCGGCACGAGGCGGAGATCTTCGGCGTCCCCGTCTACGACAGTCCACACGCCCGCGCCGCCGCACTGCTCCAGCTCCTGCTGCACGTACCGGCGCTCGAACGCTCCAACGCGATGTTCGCCATGGCCGTCGCGTACGCCTATCTCGTCGCCAGCGGCCTGAAGGTCGTCACCTCACCAGAACAGGTCCGCGACCTGGCCCGCCTGGTCAAGACGGGCGAGGCGACGGTGCAGGACATCACGCAGGAGCTGCGCCAGTGGAGCCTCGAACCCTGAGACCCGCGCCCCTGAAAAGAGGCCGCAGGCCTTCCTTTCAGGGGCGCGGGGCTGTTTCGATTTGCGGCTCCGCCGCGTGGGCGCGACCAGCCACAACGAACCCGCAGTGTTCAACTCGCCTAACCTGCGGAGCGCGCCGTGCCGAGCACGCAGTACGAGCTCGGCATGCGCGCCCCCTTCTCGGGCACCAACACCCGCCGGAACGGCCCCAGTTCGTACCCGGCGTCCCGGAGCGCGCCGAGAACGTCCCGGCTCACATGGCAGCCGCCGAACAGCAGCGGCCACACGGTACGGTCCAGGGCGCGCTGCGTGACGCCCATCGCCGCGCCGCCGCCCTTGCCGTGCTCGAAGAACCGCAGCTCGCCGCCCGGACGCAGGACGCGGCGTACCTCGGCCAGGGCCCTCGGCACGTCTCGTACGCTGCACAGCACCAGTGACAGGACCGCCGCGTCGAACGCCTCGCTCTTGACCGGCAGCCCTTCCGCGACGCCCGGCACCACGTCGACGGGCACCTCGGAGCGCAGGGCCGCGGTCACCGCCAACTGCCGCAGGCTGCGCTCGGGTTCGATGGCGACGACCTCCGAGACGGTGCTCGGATAGTGGGCGAAGTTCAGTCCGTTGCCGGCGCCGATCTCGATGACCCGGCCGGAGAGCCCGGCAAGCAGCTCGTCGCGGTGCGGGCCGATGGCGGGCTCGGAGGCGACACTGATTTTGGCGTAGAAGCGGGCGAACAACGGGTGATGCACCGGGGCCGGGGCCATCCGGCCGGACTTGGTGGTCCGGGAACCGCGTGGTCGCATGGAGACCTCCCCTGGGCGACTGGCGTCACGGCGATTGTCCCCCCGTGCGCGCCCCTTCACCCGTCGGTCGCCCTGTGTCGGCCCCGCCCGCGCACCTACTCCGCCGCCTGCGCCACTGCAAACTCCTCCGCATCCCACGTCCCGCCCAGCGGCCGGGCCGGCCAACTCGGCGCGGCGGCACGGAAGCCGGCGGGCCACAGCAGCCCCACCCCCTCGGGAACCGCCCCCAGCAGCGGAGCCTCCGCCACCACCGGCAGATCCGCGAGGTTGCAACGCGACGCGAGATCCGGCTCGTTCGGCCAGCTGCCCACCACGACGCCGAGCAAGTCGAGCTGCCGGGCGCGCAGTTCGCGGATGGTCCGCCGGTGTGGGGATCGGTGTCAGTCGGCCATGCCGCCGGCGAACGGCATCGTCTGCCATTGGTCGACGGCCGGCTTGATGTACTCCACCAGCTCGGGCAGTTGCGGCGTGAGTGTGAGGGTGGCGATGGCCCGCAGCATCCCCACGGCGTTCACGAAGCTCAGGACCTCCTCGTTCAACGGCCTCATGCCGCCCCGCTGCGCGCCGCGGTTGTAGGCGGATTCGTGGACGGGCCCGAGAGCGGCCAGGTCCCACTCGACGGGGCCCAACGTGACCAGCTCGAAGTCGGAGTAGAGGTCCCTTTCCACGCCGTAGAAGATGTTCGCGGGCGGGGAGTCGCCGTGGATGGGCTGGAGGCCGATCCCCGGGAACGCTTTTTCGAACGCCGTGCGTGAGCGCACGAGAGGCTCCAGGATCTGCCACTCGCGGCGTGCGCGGTCCAGCTCGCTCGCACCGATGAGGCCGGGAAGCTCTTCGAGCAGAGCAAGGCTTTCCGCAATGAACTGCGGATCGGCCGCGGACAGAAACGACAGACGGCCCGGGTATGCGCGCATCGCGGCGTGCAGGTCGGCAACGCTTTCGGAGTTCGCCACGTAGTCGGGTTCTTTGTCCCGGTCCTCCTCGACGAACTGCCAGAACGTCATCGAGAACCCGTCGCGCTGAACGGGTTCCCGTGGCACTAAAGGGCTGGGAGGGATCACGGGGGTTCCCTGGTCGGTGAGCCACCGTGCCACGTCCAGTTCCGCCCGCTGGCGGCGCGCAAGGGAATCGAGGCTTTCGCGGTGCGGCAGGACGGTGGGAATCCGGGCCACGACCGGTGAGGGCGCAAGGTGGACAACGACAGAGAAGACGTCGTGGAGCACCGTGGCATCAGTCACGGTGAGTCCGAGATCGCGCCCTGCTCCGACAGCCGCGTCGACTGCGGCAGAGGTGCGGTGGGCGACGTGTTGTGGTGTCACGAAATCGGTCATGGCTCAGTCGTTCCCATCGTCTCGTTGCAGGTGAATTTCTGGCTGTCGGGCAGGTCGAGGCGTGCAGCCGGTTCCCCGGCCAAGGTCAGCATCTGCGGCCGTCGCGCAGCTCCAGCCGCTCCCCTGGGAAGCGCTCGCGGAAGCCGCGGTCGTGCGAGACCACGACTACCGCCCCCGGGTACGCCGCGAGCGCCGCCTCCAGGTCCTCGACCAGGTCGAGCGCGATGTGGTTCGTCGGCTCGTCGAGTACGAGAAGGTCCGCGGGCCGGGTCACCAGGCTCGCGATCTGCAGCCGCCGCTGCTGCCCTGCGGACAGCGCCGCGACCGGGACGTGCAGGTCCTCCTCACGGAACAGGCCCAGCGCCAGCAGCTGTTCGGCGTACTCCTCCGGCAGCCCGGGCCGTCCGGCCGCGAAGGCGGCGAGCAGCGGGAGCCGAGTGGAGCGCGCGGGCAGCTCCTGCGCCAGGTACCCGATCCGGGCGGAGCGGCGTACCGCGCCCGTGTCCGGCTCCAGGTCGCCCGCCAGGACGCGCAGCAGCGTTGTCTTGCCAGCCCCGTTCTCGCCCGTGACCAGCAGCCGCTGCCCGGGCGTGATCGTCAACAGCCCGTCCAGACACAGCCGTTCACCGACGGCCACGCCGTCGAGCTCGACGAGCGGGCGGTCGACAGGGTGCTCCCCGTCCGCCGCCGTCAGCGCCGCCGT
>NZ_BMPQ01000013.1:69778-127282 GCF_014647675.1 Streptomyces flaveus
CCGGCGGCGGCGCCACCGGGTTGCGCCGCAGGTGGGCCAGCCGCTCCCGGGCCGCCCGCACCTGTCCGCCGAGCTTCGCCTCGTGCGAGCGGCGGTGCTTGCCGAAGCCCTGCCGCGGGTCCTTGCCGGTGGTGGCCAGCCGCTTCCCGGCGGCCTCGAGCAGCTCCTCGGTACGGGCCACCTCCTCGAGCCAGTCCGCGTACTCCTGCTCCGCGCGGCGCCGGGCGGCGGCCTTCGCGGCGCGGTAGCCGGTCCAGCCGTCGCCATACCGGTGCACCGTGCGCGCATCCCGGTCCACCTCCAGGATCGTGGTGGCGATGCGCTCCAGGAAGCCGCGGTCGTGGGTGACCGCGACGACGGTGCCGCGGTGCGCGCGCAGATGCTCCTCGAGCCAGCGCACGGCCGCCGCGTCCAGGTGGTTCGTCGGCTCGTCGAGGAGCAGCAGCTCGGGGGCGGCGGCCAGCACACAGGCGAGCGCGAGCCGCGACTGTTCGCCGCCGGAGAGCGAGCCGAGCACGCGGTCGCGGGTGATCCCGGCGAGCCCGAGCCCGTGCATGGCGGCATCCACGCGGGCGTCCGCCTCGTATCCGCCGCGATCCTCGTACGCGATCAACAGCTCGCCGTATGCGGCGAGTTCGTCCTCCGAGGCCTCGCCGAGGTGTTCTTCCGCCGCGCGCAGTCGGCGCTCCATGTCGCGCAGTTCGGTGAGGGCGAGGTCGACGGTGTCCTGCACGGTGCAGACCGGGTCGAGGTCGAGGGTCTGGGTGAGATGGCCGATGCCGCCGGGGAAGCCGACGGTGATCTCCCCGGCGTCCGGCATCTCGGCCGCGGCAAGGAGCCGCAGCAGGGTCGACTTGCCGGAGCCGTTCTCGCCGATGACGGCGGCCTTCTCACCCGGGCGGATGGTGAAGGTGACCTGGTCGAGGACGGTCCGAGTGCCGTAGGACTTGGTGACGTTCTTGACGGACAGCTGTGCCACGGCGGCGGGCACAGCTGTATGGGCGCGTTCGCGCATGTGACTTTCCCTGGGGATGCGAAATGTCTACGGGCAGCAGAAACGGCGGCGTCGGCCGTGCCCGGACTCAGAGAAAGTAGAAGAAAACCATGCGAGCACTGTAGCAAGACGATGCGTATCGTCTCCACTCATGTGCCTCGCGAAGCTTGTGATCCGCACCACCCGCCCGCGCCCACCGTCCGGCATCCGCACCCACACGCCGGCGGCACCCAAGGCTTCGAACGCGCCCGTACGGAGCTGCTGTTCGGCGGCCTACTTCGCCGCCTGCGCCACTGCGAACTCCTCCGCATCCCACGTCCCGCCCAGCGGCCGGGCCAGCCAACTCGGCGCGGCGGCACGGAAGTCGGCGGGCCGCAGCAGCCCCACCCCCTCGGGAACCGCCCCCAGCAGCGGAGCCTTCGCCACCACCGGCAGATCCGCGAGGTTGCAACGCGACGCGAGATCCGGCTCGTTCGGCCAGCTGCCCACCACGACGCCCAGCAAGTCCAGCTGCCGGGCGCGCAGTTCGCGGGCGGTCAGTTCCGTCGTGTTGAGGGTGCCGAGACCGGCGGAGGCCACCACCAGCACAGATGCGTCCAGCAGTCGGGCCACGTCCGCCAGCGTGCCGCCCGCGTCGTCGAAACGTACGAGCAGCCCGCCCGCCCCCTCGACCAGCACGACCTCGTGTTCGGCGGCCAGCTTGCCCGCCGCCTCCGCCACTTCGGACGGCCGCACCGGCGGGAGCCCCGCTCTGCGGGCAGCCGTCGCGGGCGCCAACGGCTCGGGATAACGGGCGAGTTCAAGCGTGGTCACCGGGCCCGCGAGCCGGGCCGCCTCGTCGGCGTCGCCGCGCTCGTCCGGCCGTACGCCCGTCTGCGCGGGCTTGAGCACGGCCACGGACCGCCCGGCGGCGACGGCAGCCGCCGCGACGGCCGCGGTCGTGATCGTCTTGCCGACCTCCGTGCCCGTCCCCGTGATCACCAGTACCGGCATGGCATCTCCCCGCTCACGCTCCCTGCTCACCCTTCCCGCGCCGCCGCGCACACCGCGCGCGCGATCCGCTCCACGTCCTCGTCGCCCGTCACGTACGGCGGCATCGTGTAGACGAGGTCGCGGAACGGCCGCAGCCACACGCCCTCGCGCACCGCCGCCCGCGTCGCCGCCGTCATGTCGATGGCATGATCCAACTGCACGACACCGATGGCACCGAGCACGCGTACGTCCCGCACTCCCGGAAGCTCCGAAGCCGGTGCCAGCCCTTCCCGCAGCCCCGTCTCGATGCGCTTGATCTCCGTCTGCCAGTCCTGGCCGAGGAGCAGGTCGATGGAGGCACAGGCCACCGCGGCGGCGAGCGGATTGCCCATGAAGGTCGGGCCATGGGCGAGCACCGGCACCTCGCCCCGCGAGATCCCCTCGGCGACCCGCGACGTACACAAGGTCGCCGCCATCGTCATATAGCCGCCGGTCAGAGCCTTGCCCACGCACATCACATCCGGCGTCACCCCCGCATGGTCCGCCGCGAACAGCGCACCCGTACGCCCGAACCCGGTCGCGATCTCGTCGAACACGAGCAGCACGCCGTACGCGTCGCACGTCTCGCGCAGCACCCGCAGATACCCGGGGGAGTGGAACCGCATCCCGCCCGCGCCCTGCACCACCGGCTCCACGATCACCGCGGCCAGTTCGTCGGCGTGGCGCTCGATCAGCGAGCGCAGATGGTCGGCGTACGACTCCTCGTACGCGACCGGAGGCGGATCCGTGAACACCTGCCGGGGCAGCACCCCCTGCCACAGCTCGTGCATCCCGCCCTCGGGATCGCACACCGACATCGGCTGCCAGGTGTCGCCGTGATAGCCGCCGCGCCAGGTCAGCAGGCGCTGCTTGGCCGGGCGGCCGAGCGAACGCCAGTACTGCAGGCACATCTTGACCGCGACCTCGACCGAGACCGAGCCGGAGTCGGCGAGGAAGACATGCTCCAGGCCCTCGGGTGACATGTCGACAAGACGCTTCGCCAGTCGGACGGCGGGCTCGTGCGTGAGCCCGCCGAACATGACGTGGCTCATCCGCCCGAGCTGCTCGCGCACCGCTTCGTTGAGCACGGGGTGGTTGTAGCCGTGGATGGCGGACCACCAGGAGGACATGCCGTCGACGACTTCGTCCTCGGCTCCACCGGTCGATCGCAGCGTCAACCGCACCCCGCTCGCCGACTCCACGACGAGCGGTTCCTGCCGGCCGGGCATCGGCCCGTACGGATGCCATACGTGTCGCCGGTCGAGGTCTAGCAGCTCGCTCACGGGCAGGTCAGGCATTGGGTGCGAGATCCGTTCCGGCACCCCGGCGGCGTACGGCGACCAGATCCGTACGCGCCTCGGGGACCGCGTCCGACTCGGCGGAACCGCAGGCGCCCCGCGAGCCGCACCCGCCGGACGCCCGGTGCTCCGGCAGCGTGACCTCGTCCGTGCCCTCCACCTCGAAGCCGGCGTCCGCGATCATGTCCAGGTCCGCCCGGCCCGCCTGGCCCTCGCTGGTGAGATAGTCGCCGAGGAAGATCGAGTTGGCGAGGTGCAGCGCGAGCGGCTGCATCGTACGGAGATGGACCTCGCGGCCGCCCGCGATGCGCACCTCCACGTCCGGGCAGACGAAGCGGACCATCGCGAGGATGCGCAGACAGCGCTGCGGGGTGAGATGCCACTCCTTGGCCAGCGGGGTGCCCTCGAAGGGGATCAGGAAGTTCACCGGCACGGAGTCCGCGTCCAGCTCACGCAGCGCGTAGACGACGTCGACCAGATCCTCGTCGCTCTCGCCCATGCCCGCGATCAGACCGGAGCAGGCGGACAGGCCCGCCGCGTGCGCCTTCTGGACCGTGTCCACGCGGTCGGCGTACGTGTGGGTGGTCGTGATGTCCCCGTACGTACTCTCGGACGTGTTGAGGTTGTGGTTGTAGGCGTCCGCGCCCGCCGCGCGCAGCCGCTCGGCCTGGCCGTCGGAGAGCAGACCGAGGCAGGCGCACACCTCGACGCCCTCGTTCTGGTCCTTGATCGCCTTGATGGTGTCCGAGACCCGGTCGACGTCACGGTCCGTCGGCCCGCGCCCGCTCGCCACCAGACAGACCCGCTTGGCGCCGCCCGCGAGCCCGGCAGCCGCCGCCTCGGAGGCCTGGTCGGGCTTGAGCCAGGTGTACTTGAGGATCTCCGCCTTGGAGCCGAGGCGTTGGGAGCAGTAGGAGCAGTCCTCGGGGCACAGGCCCGACTTGAGGTTGACCAGATAGTTGAGTTTCACCCGTCGGCCGAACCACTGCCGCCGTACCTTGCCGGCCGCGGCCACCACATCGAGGAGTTCGTCGTCGGAGGTGGCCAGCACGGCCAGTGCCTCGTCGCGGGTCGGCAGTTCGCGCCGAAGCCCCTTGTCCACCAGCGTGTTCAGCAGGTCCATGGGGTCAGATCCTGGCCTATCCGAGGGGGCCGGGCCAAGGAGAGTTCGTACAACACAGTCAGTTCGAGGTGTGGTTTTTTCCACATCATGGGTGGCGGGCCGGGCGGCTAGGGTCTGTGGACTGCCTACAAAGCAACGCCTGCCAAGCGCTGCCTGTACGAGGCACCCGCACGCAAGAGCTTCAAGGCCCGGAGGACACATGGCCGGATCGCCGTTCGCATGGATCGACGAACAGGCGCGTACGCGGCGCCGGGCCGGACTCGTCCGCACCCTGCGCCCCCGCCCCGCGGACTCCCCGCTGCTCGATCTCGCGAGCAACGACTACCTGGGCCTGGCCCGGCACCCCGAGATCACCGAGGCCGCCGCGCACGCCGCGAAGAGGTGGGGCGGCGGCGCCACCGGCTCCCGGCTCGTCACCGGCTCCACGGAGCTGCACGCCGAACTCGAGCGTGAGCTGGCCGAGTTCTGCGGCTTCGAGTCCGCGCTCGTCTTCTCCTCGGGTTACGCCGCCAACCTCGCGGCCGTCACCGCGCTGGCGCCGCACGGCTCCCTCGTCGTGTCGGACGCGGGCAACCACGCCTCGCTGATCGACGGTTGCCGTCTCGCGCGCGGCACCACGCAGGTCGTCGCACACGCCGACCCCGAAGCCGTACGCAAGGCGCTCGGCACCCACTCCGGACCCGCCGTCGTCGTGTCCGACACTGTCTTCTCGGTGGACGGCGACGCGGCCCCGCTCGCCGAACTCGCCGGTGCCTGCCGGGAGTTCGGTGCCGGTCTGGTCGTCGACGACGCGCACGGGCTCGGCGTGCTCGGCGACGGCGGCCGGGGCGCACCGCACGCGGCCGGGCTCGCGGGCGCGGGCGACGTCGTCACCACCGTCACGCTGTCGAAGTCGTTCGGTAGCCAGGGCGGCGCCGTCCTCGGCCCGGCCCGCGTGATCGACCATCTGGTCAACGCGGCCCGCACCTTCATCTTCGACACCGGTCTGGCCCCGGCCGCCGCGGGCGCCGCCCTCGCGGCCCTGCGCCTGCTGCGCCGGGAACCGGAACGAGCGGCACGCGCGCGTGCCGTGGCGACGCAGCTCCACACCCGGCTGACGGCCGAAGGCCTCGAAGCGGTACGGCCGGACGCCGCCGTCGTCTCCGTGCGCGCACCCTCGCCGGAGCAGGCCGTGCGCTGGGCGGCGGGCTGCCGCGAGGCGGGACTGGCCGTCGGCTGCTTCCGTCCCCCGTCGGTGCCGGACGGCATCTCACGGCTGCGGCTCACCGCCCGTGCGGACCTCACCGACGGGCAACTCGACCATGCCGTACGGGTGATCAGCGCAGCGCGTCGATAAAGCCCTCCCAGGCCGAGGGGGCGAAGAGCAGGGCGGGACCCGAGGTGTTCTTCGAGTCGCGCACCGCGAGAAGTCCGGCCCAGGGACCGGAGGCCGGACGGGCCGTCTCGACGCAGTTGTTCATTCCCGTGCTGCGACTGCTGCGCTGCCACCGCACTCCGTGCAGACGGGTGCTGGAAGGTACGTACCGAGGCAGGGGGGTGGGCATGGTGCCTCCTTACTCGCCGTCAGCCAACCCGGCGATGAAATCCAACGATTCCTTGGGCGAAAGGGCGTGGACCTGAAGGGAGTTGAAGGCCTCGGTGTAGGCCTGAAGGTCCTCTTCCCTTTCGAGATAGAGGCTATTCGTCAAGTGGTCGAGAACAACCACATCCAGATCAGAAGTGGTCGAAAATGAAAACATAACGAAGGGCCCGGTCACCCCGACATGGGCCCCCACTCCGAACGGCAGCACCTGGATTCGCACATGAGGCAGTCGGGCGGCGTCCCGCAGACACCTCAACTGCCGTGCCATCACCCCCGGTCCGCCGACCGACCGCCGCAGCACCCCCTCGTCCAGGACCGCGCTCAGCCGCAGCGGCGTTTTCGAGCGCAGCACGTCCTGGCGGGCGAGGCGCACCTCCACGAGCGCGTCGACCTTGTCGTCCGGCAGCCCGTCCAGGGCGGCCCGCGTCACCTCGCGGGCGTACTCCGGTGTCTGCAACAGCCCGGGGACCACTGAGTTCTCCAGGGTGCGCATCGCGCTCGCCTGCGACTCCAGGCTGATGAAGTCGCGGTACGTGGGCGGCAGCAGACCCCGGTAGGCATTCCACCAGCGGTGCCGGCCGTCGCCGTCGGAGCCCGCGAGCACGACGAGCAACTCCAGCAACTCCGGGTCCCGGACGTCGTACGCGTCGAGGAGTCGCCGTACGTCCGCAGGCCTGACCCCGCTGCGGCCGGTCTCGATCCGGCTCACCTTCGACTGGTGCCAGCCGACACGCCGGGCGGCCTCACCGCTCGTGAGGCCCGCGCGGGTGCGCAGGGCGCGCAGCTCGGCGCCGAGCTTGCGGCGGTGTACCGCGGGTCCATGTTGCATGGTCGTCTCCTTCCGACCGTCGCGCCGACGCTATAGCGTCGGGCGTCACGGCGACGGCAGAAGACGACCCGGTCACCCGTCCGAATGACCACCCTGAGCCTCACCCAAATACGGTCGGTCGTCGGAGAGTTCACCGCTTCGAGGGACAGATATATGCATATCTCGGTGGATCGGCACCGAGACCGGCGCGGTAGTGGCAGTCTGGCGCGCAGCACCAGTCCGGGACCGTACTCGAACCTCCGCTCCGTGTCGGACTCCGGTCCCGTGGGAAAGGGACGACCGCGCCATGGCAGACCACCTGGAAGCATCCGTCACTCTGCCGAGCGATCCCGCCTCGGTCTCCACCGCTCGTACCTACGTCGTCGACGTTCTTGCCGAATGGGGCCTTCCGCCGGACACGGAAGTCGCCGACACCGTCCGGCTCATCGTCTCCGAGCTCGCCACCAACGTCGTGCAGCACACCCTCGGGCAGTCGCCCACCTTCACGGTGGACCTCGCTCTCGACCGTGACGAACAGCTGTGCATCGGCGTGACCGACAGCCACCCACGCTTCCCGAAACGGCTTCCCGCGGCCGTCCAGCAGGACAACGGCCGGGGGATGGTGATCATCCGCTTCCTCACCGCCGAGTGCGGCGGGAAGCTGACGGTCCGGCCCACCCGCGAGGGCGGCAAGACGGTCTCGGTCATGCTGCCTTGGACGGCTCCGGTCCAGCCGGTGCCTGCCGACTGAGGGCCGCCGACCGTCAGCCCGGTGGGGACGCGCGGCCGAAGGCGCCGCGCAGCAGAGCACGGAAGGCGTCGGCCGCGGGCGCCTGCTGCCGCAGTTCGTACCGGCCGGGTCATCGAGGCCGTCACCGGAACCGCACTGACGGCGCTGGGACTGGGGCTCGTGCTCGAACCGCTGTCGGCCTGAGTCGGAGAGCCGGCCGGCAGGGCTCAGGAATCGTCCGGGCTCCTGCCGCCGGCCCGTTTCATCAAGAACGGCACGAGCCCCCACAGGCCGAGGCAGATCACCATGGTGGCCGCGCCGGACAGGATCCCTTCCAGCCGGCCCGCCGTCACATCCACGACCAGCAGGACCGAGCCTGTGAGCGCGAACGCCAGCACGCCCATCCCGATCTGGGCGAGATGCGAGGAGACCGCCACGATCTGCGGCTTGGCGCCCTGCTGGAACAGCCGACGGTGCAGGGCGGCCGGTGCCGTGAGGAGTACGGAGGACAGCACGGCGAGCAGCAGCGTCGTGATGTACATGGCGCGCTGCACCGAGTCGAGGTCCGGGAAGCGCGGGGTGAACGCGAGGCTGAGCAGGAACGCGAAGAGGATCTGCACGCCCGTCTGGGTGACCCTCAGTTCCTGGAGCAGTTCGATGAAGTTGCGGTCGGCGCGCTCGAGCGGCGTCTCGCGTCGCTCGAGCGGCCTTTCGGCGCCCGGACGCTCGGCGCCTGGACGTCGCTCGTCGGGCTCGCGGTCTCTGGACGGTTGGTCGGCCATGGATGAATGAGTAACCCGTCAGCCGCCCGAATCACGCCCGTGGGGTGGCGGCGATGACCGCCGCCACCCCAGGCGTGTCACCTGACCCGGCCGTACCAGACGCTCTTCGTCCAGATCTTCTGCAGCTTCACCACGTCCCCGGTCTTCGGGGCGTGCCAGATCCGTCCCTTCCCGGCGTAGACGCCGACGTGGTAGACGTTCCGGCCCGAGTGGAAGAACACCAGGTCTCCCTGCTTGCGGCTCGAAGCCGAGATATGGCGCGTCTTGTTGTACTGCTGCGCGGCCGTACGGGGCAGCTTCTTCCCCGCCTTCTTGAACGCGTAGAGCGTCAGCCCGGAGCAGTCGAAGCGCCTGGGCCCCTCGGCTCCCCACTTGTACGGGGAGCCCTTCTTGGAGGCCACCACCTGAAGCGCCTTCTTCGCTGGGGTGACTGCTTCGGCGTCAGCTGCGACGCCGGGGGCCACAACACTGCCGCCGACAACGGCGACGGTGAGAGCCGATGCGGTACCGGCCCTGGTCAACAGCGACGGGACACGATTGAGCGCAGACATGCGCAACCCTTCGTCAGCCGCCTGTGAAGGATGACCTGTCGGATTCGGGCTGGCGAAGTTGCCCGGCCGCGGTGTGCGGCTTCACCCCAAGGACCACTCGGAAGTTCTCCGGCGGCCCGTCGTGCCTGGGTCCTCCACTCCTGCCGATCCACTTCTGTCGACCCGTCATCCGGGCGGCGGCAGGACTCGGCGTCCGCCCGGACCGCCCCGCCGCTGTGGCGGGGGCTTGTCGTCGGAAGGGATCTTTACGCACGAACGTCGAAAAGTCCGAACGGAATCGGCGGTTTGTGGGCTTACTCACCCCTCAGCCGTTCGGGTGGACGGGCCTGCTTTCGAACGAGAGTTGAGGGGTCGAGGAGCCTCGCACCAGCGCCGGAATGTCCGATTCCGGTGTTGGAGTACGCGCGTTGCGCAAGTCGTTCGGGTCTTTGAAAGTAGCTCTGTCTACGCCGTTCAGGGGTACGTCATTCGGCCCGTTTCAACCTTGTCCGGACGCCCCGTCAGTTGCCCGCGAGGCGCCGGGACCGGTTGGTGCGTCAGATGCCGGAGGGTCCCGGCGGCAGGGTGACGCGGGCCGCCCGGCGTTCACCGTCGAGCACCCGCAGCGCCCGCGTCAGGGTCGGTGCGTGCAGCTCGTGCTCGCCCCGCTGGTGCATCAGGGTCAGCGCGTCGCGCAGCGCGGCGGCCTTGGCGACCAGTGCCTGTGCCGCGCGCAGTCCGCCGTAGGTGTCGCCACGGTTCGCCGGATTGATCCGGCCGAGGAGATCGAGCACCTCCAGGTAACGGTCGATCAGTTCGCCCTCCGCCCGGGTCAGCGCCGGCAGCGGGGGCAATTCGGGTGGGAGCATCCGCCGTTCACCTCGCGCCGGGTGTGGCGAGCGAGGTCTTGCGGCTCGGGATGATGCGGTCGATCAGCCCGTACTCCAGTGCCTGCGGTGCTTCCAGGATCTTGTCCCGCTCGATGTCCTCGCTGATCCGCTCCTGGCTCTGGCCGGAGTGCCGGGCGAGCATCTCCTCAAGGAGCCGACGCGTACGCATCAACTCCTCGGCCTGGATGGCCAGATCGGACGCCTGGCCCTGCACCGGCTCGGGCAGCGCCGGCTGGTGGATCAGCACGCGCGCGCCAGGCAGCGCGGACCGCTTGCCCGGCGCGCCGGCCGCCAGCAGCACCGCCGCGGACGCCCCCGCCTGCCCCATGCAGACCGTCTCCACCTCACAGGTGATGAACCGCATCGTGTCGTAGATCGCGGTCATCGCGCTGAACGAGCCGCCGGGGGAGTTGATGTACAGCGAGATGTCCCGGTCCGGCGACTGGTACTCGAGGTGCATGAACTGCGCCATCACGTCGTTCGCCGACGTGTCGTCGATCGGCGTTCCCAGGAAGACGATCCGCTCCTCCAGCAGCTTCGAGTACGGATCCATGGTCCGCTGCCCCGCGCTGGTGCGTTCGGTGAACTGGGGCAGGACGTAGCGGGCGGACGGTCGGTTCATGACACACGCCTCCTCTGGATGATGTCCTGTAAAAAATGTACAGGACGTACAGACGTTACGATGGGGAGCATGGCCTATGAGATTCCGGTGACGCAAGCCAGGGCTGAGCTCGCCGACCTGATCAACAAAGTGGTGTACGGCGGTGAGCGCGTCGTCGTGACGCGGCACGGAAAGCCCCTCGTCGCCCTTGTCTCCGCCGCTGACCTGGAACGACTCGAGGACCTCCAGGACCCGGCCGAGGAGCAGGTGATCAGCGCCGTCTCCAGCGTCCGCGAGGTCACGTCCGCTCCCCGCGAACAGCAGCGCTTCGGCATCGCGGCGGAGCACCGGGGGCCCAACGCTTCGTAGGCGTACGGCACTTCGAGTACCGGACTTCGGGCACGCAAAAGCTTCAGGCACGCGAAAGACCGTGCGCCCCCGTCCGCTACAGCGGGGGCGCACGGTCCGTTCTGTTGCGCTGGTCAGCCGACCCGGGCAGGTTCCCGCTCGGCGACCGGCTCGGCGGGTGCCTTACGTCGCCGGAGCGCGCTGCCCAGCATGACCGCGCCCAGGCCGAGCGCGGCCCACCAGGTCAGGGTGAGCGCGGGGCCGGCCGCGGCGGCACCGTCGAAGAACGACACCGAGCGCAGCAGCGAGGCGCCCGCCCCCGGCGGCAGCCACTGGCCGATCACGCCGACCGGCTCCGGCAGCATCTCCGGGGCCGAGCTCGCGCCGGAGAACGGGTTGCCGAGCAGCATCATGACGAACGCTCCGAGTCCGATGCCCGGTGTGCCGAACAGGGCCGCGAGACCCGCGACGGCGGCGCTCACGGCCAGCGTCGACAGCCCGAGAGTGCCCGCCTCGGCCCACCAGTTCCCGGTGAGCGCCCCCAACCAGCTGTCGGCGATCGCGGCGGCCACCGCGCCGACCAGGGCAGCCGCGCCGACCAGCGCGCCGACCGCACGCCAGCCACGCAGTCCCAGCAGGGTCACGACGGCTCCCGCACCGATGCCGGCCAGCGCCATCGGCAGCACGCTCGACGTCAGGGCCGCGCCGCGCGGGTCGTCCGCGGAGGTCGGCACCACATCGACGGTCTGCACCTGGGTGCCGCCCGCCTGCTGGGTCACCGCCTGCTGGAGCAGCTGGGCGACGACCGGACTCGCGGCCGAGGCGGTGAGCAGCTTCGGCCCCCGCTCGGTGGCGACGACCGCTCCGTATACGGTCCGGTCCTCGATGGCGTCCCGGGCGGCGCTCTCGTCGGCGTAACGGTGGATCTCGAAGGCGCCCTCACGCGCCTCGAGCCGCTGCTCCACCTGGGCCGTCGCGGTGGCGGAACCCGCCACGCCGAGCGGCAGGTCGTGCGGCGCGGTACGGGCCGCGGGCCAGGCGAACGCCCACAGTGCGAGGGCGACCAGGACGGGGACCAGCAGGACGACGGCGACCATACGGCGGCCGTGCGACGGCGAGGGTGCTGCCGGCGGCGGTGAAGTGGTCCTGGGGGCGGTAGCGGAGGTGGCGGACATGGGTTTCCCCTCGGCTCGAAGTTCGACGCTCAAAAAGAAGGATCGTTCGTTTTAGGTTCGATGCCACCATCCTGCGGGCCCCGCGAGCTTGTCAAGAAGGAATATTCGTTTTACGTTCCTGCCCATGGCCCGCGTAACTCAGGAACACCTCGACGCCCGTCGCCGTCAGATCCTCGACGGCGCGGCCCTCTGCTTCGCCCGCAACGGCTTCCACGCCACTTCCATGCAGGACGTGCTGAAGGAAGTGGATCTCTCGGCGGGCGCCGTCTACCGCTACTTCAGCGGCAAGGACGAGCTGATCAGCGCGATCGTCACCGAGGTGCTGGGGGAGATTCGCGAACACTTCGAGGCCGCCGCCCGGCAGAGCCCGCCCCCGCCGCCCGACGAGCTGGTGGGGCGCGTCATGGGCTCAGTCCTCGGAGGGAGGTCCGGGATGGTCCACAACGGGGAGTCCGTGTTCCCCCGGCTGATCATCCAGGTCTGGACGGAGGTTCTGCGCAACGAAGAGCTCTCGGCCGTGATCCACGAGGGCTACAGCAGCGTGCGGGGGGCCTGGGTGAAGGTCGTCCAGGGCTATCAGGACGCGGGGATGATGCGGGACGACGTACCGGCCGAAAGCGTCGCCCGGACCATGATCGCGACGGCCCAGGGCTTCGTGGCGCAGATGGCGATCTTCGGCGCCGCGCCGGTGGAGGTGTTGCAGGAGGGGCTGCGGGGCCTGATGAGCATGGGGAACCCCGACACGCGTACCTGAGCCGGCCGAGGGCTGGTTAACGTCGCTGAAACGCCGCCCAATTAGCCTGCGCCTCCACGCCACCTGGGATTTTGCCCGGCGGCTGCGGAAACCGGACCCCGCACGGTCCGGAGCGAGGACTGTGAGGTGGGACGCCGTGCAACTGACCCCGCACGAGCAGGAGAGGCTGCTCATTCATGTGGCCGCCGACGTGGCCGAGAAGCGCCGGGCCCGCGGACTGAAACTGAACCACCCCGAAGCCGTCGCGCTCATCACGTCGCACATCCTCGAAGGCGCGCGTGACGGCCGTACCGTGGCCGAACTCATGAACTCCGGGCGCAAGATCCTCACCCGCGAGGACGTCATGGAGGGCATCCCCGAGATGATCCACGACGTCCAGGTGGAGGCCACCTTCCCGGACGGCACCAAGCTCGTCACCGTCCACGACCCGATCGTCTGACGGGGGAGCGACCACCATGATTCCCGGAGAGTTCCTGTTCGCCGACGGACCCGTCGCCTTCAACGAAGGCCGCGAGGTCACCCGGCTCACCGTCCTCAACGCCGCCGACCGACCCGTCCAGGTCGGTTCCCACTACCACTTCGCCGAGGCCAACCCCGGCCTGGACTTCGACCGCGCCGCCGCGCGCGGCAAGCGGCTGAACGTCGCCGCCGGCACCGCCGTGCGCTTCGAGCCCGGAATCCCCGTAGACGTCGAACTCGTTCCGCTCACCGGCGCCCGCGTGGTGCCCGGACTGCGCGGTGAGACCGGAGGTGCCCTCGATGGCTGAGCTCTCGCGTGCCGCGTACGCCGATCTGTTCGGCCCCACGACCGGCGACCGGATCAGGCTCGCCGACACCGATCTGCTGATCGAGATCGAAGAGGATCGTTCCGGCGGGCCGGGACTCGCCGGTGACGAGGCGGTGTTCGGCGGCGGCAAGGTCATCCGCGAGTCCATGGGCCAGTCGCGTGCTACGCGCGCAGACGGCACCCCGGACACCGTCATCACCGGTGCCGTGATCATCGACCACTGGGGCATCGTCAAGGCCGACGTCGGCATCCGCGACGGCCGGATCACCGGCATCGGCAAGGCGGGCAACCCGGACACGATGGACGGGGTGCACCCGGATCTGGTGATCGGTCCCGAGACCGAGATCGTCGCGGGCAACGGCCGCATCCTGACGGCCGGTGCCATCGACGCCCATGTGCACCTGATCTGCCCGCAGATCGCCGACGAGGCGCTCGCCTCCGGCATCACGACCCTCGTCGGCGGCGGCACCGGTCCGGCAGAGGGCTCGAAGGCCACCACCGTCACGCCCGGTCCCTGGCATCTGGCGCGGATGCTGGAGGCGATGGAGGAGTACCCGCTCAACTTCGGGCTGCTCGGCAAGGGCAACACCGTCTCGCACGAGGCGATGCTCTCGCAGATCCGAGGGGGCGCGCTGGGCCTGAAGATCCACGAGGACTGGGGCTCCACGCCCGCCGCCATCGATGCCGCGCTGACGGTCGCCGACCGGACGGGCATCCAGGTGGCGATCCACACGGACACCCTGAACGAAGCGGGCTTCGTGGCCGACACGCTCGCCGCGATCGCCGGGCGCGGCATCCACGCGTATCACACGGAGGGCGCGGGTGGCGGCCACGCGCCGGACATCATGACCGTGGTCTCCGAGCCGCACGTCCTGCCCAGCTCCACCAACCCGACCCGGCCGTACACCGTCAACACCGCCGAGGAACACCTCGACATGCTGATGGTGTGTCACCACCTCAACCCGTCCGTGCCCGAGGACCTGGCGTTCGCCGAGTCCCGGATCCGGCCCTCCACCATCGGGGCCGAGGACATCCTGCACGACCTCGGTGCCATCTCGATCATCTCGTCCGACGCCCAGGCCATGGGGCGGGTGGGCGAGGTCATCATGCGGACCTGGCAGACCGCGCATGTGATGAAGCGTCGGCGGGGCGCGCTGCCCGGTGACGGGCGCGCCGACAATCACCGCGTACGTCGCTATGTCGCCAAGTACACGATCAACCCGGCCCTCGCGCAGGGGCTCGCCCGCGAGATCGGCTCCGTCGAGACCGGCAAGCTCGCCGACCTCGTGCTGTGGGAGCCTGCCTTCTTCGGGGTCAAGCCGCAGCTTGTCGTCAAGGGCGGGCAGATCGCGTACGCGCAGATGGGCGACGCCAACGCGTCCATTCCGACGCCTCAGCCGATCCTGCCGCGGCCGATGTTCGGGGCGATCGGGCGGGCGCCCGCTTCCAACTCCTTCAACTTCGTGGCACCGCTCGCGATCGAGGACGGGCTGCCGGAGCGGCTCGGGCTCGGGAAGCGGTTCGTGGCGATCGAGTCGACGCGGGGGGTGACCAAGGCGGACATGCGGGAGAACGATGCGCGGCCCCAGGTGCGGGTCGATCCGGACAGCTTCGCCGTGCACATCGACGGGGAACTCGTCGAGGCCACGCCCGCCGCTGAACTGCCCATGGCTCAGCGGTACTTCCTCTTCTAAGGACGCGTCACCATGTCGCGAGCCGCGCTTCTCGTTCTGGCCGATGGCCGCTTTCCCGCCGGTGGGCACGCGCACTCCGGCGGGGCCGAGGCTGCCGTCAAGGCCGGGCGGATCACTGGGGCGGAGAGTCTTGAGGAGTTCTGCCGCGGACGGTTGAACACGGCGGGACTGGTGTCGGCCTCGTTGGCCGCGGCGGCGGCGCTCGGGGTTGATCCGGTGGTGCTCGACGCGGGCGCGGACGCCCGTACGCCGTCGGTCGCGCTGCGGGTCGCCGCGCGGAAGCTCGGGCGGCAGTTGATGCGGGCGGCTCGGGCCACGTGGCCGTCGGCCGAGCTCGACGCGCTGGCGCGGGAGTTTCCCAAGGGGGCTCATCAGCCGGTTGTGCTGGGGGTGGCTGCTCGGAGTGCGGGGCTTGGGGCGGTGGATGCCGCGTACTGCTCCGCGTACGAGAGTGTGAGTGGGGCTGCTTCCGCGACGGTGCGGTTGCTGAGTCTTGACCCCTTCGACGCCACGGGGGTGTTGGCTCGCCTGGCCCCGGACCTCGACCGGGTCGCCGACCGGGCGGCCGAAGCGGCTCGGTGTGCCGTGGAGGAGGGCGTCGACGCGCTGCCTGCGGCTTCCGCGCCGCTGCTGGAGATCAGTGCGGAGGTGCATGCCGCGTGGGCGGTTCGGTTGTTCGCGTCGTAGGAGGGCCCGCGGCGGAGCCGCTGATGGATGCAGTCGCCCCCGCCGCCCTTACCCGTCCCATCCCCAGGGGCTTCGCCCCGGACCCCGTTTCGGGGGCCAGCCCCCGAACCCCCGCTCCTCAAACGCCGGAGGGGCTGATTTTCCGCGGCCTGGGCTGAATTCCGCAGCCGCGATTCCGCTACCCAAGCGGAACTTTGCAGCCGGCCCCAGGCACAACCAGCCCGTCCGGCGTTTGAGGACGAGGCCGTTCAGGCCGATGCGGGGTCTGGGGCGCAGCCCCAGCGGGGTCCAGGGGCAGCGCCCCTGGCGGGGATCCGGGGCGGAGCCCCGAGGATGGTGGGGGTCCCCCCGCTCGAGCGAAGCCGAGAGTGGGGGAGGGTAAGGGCGGCGGGGGCGAAACAACCCCGCCGCGGACCCGGCGGCAGCACAACAACCACCGACCGACACGAAAGCCACAGGAGCAACCCGCATGCACCTCGACCACTCCCACGACGGCGGAGCCGTAAGCGCCGACGCGCACCGCCCCGACGGCGCCCGCCGTGCCCTCCGTATCGGACTCGGCGGCCCCGTAGGCTCCGGCAAGACCGCCACCGTCGCCGCCCTCTGCCAAGCCCTGCGCGACGAACTCTCCCTTGCCGTCGTCACCAACGACATCTACACCCGCGAAGACGCCGAATTCCTCCTCCGCGAGGCCGTGTTGCCGCCCGAGCGGATCACCGCCGTCGAGACGGGCGCGTGCCCGCACACCGCGATCCGGGATGACATCTCGGCGAACCTCGAAGCCGTCGAGGATCTGGAGGACGAGGTCGGGCCACTGGATCTCATTCTCGTCGAGTCCGGGGGCGACAACCTCACCGCGACCTTCTCCAAGGGGCTTGTCGATGCGCAGGTCTTTGTGATCGACGTGGCCGGTGGTGATGACATTCCGCGCAAGGGCGGGCCCGGTGTCACCACTGCCGATCTGCTGGTCGTCAACAAGACGGATCTCGCGCCGTTCGTCGGCTCCGACCTCGGCCGGATGGCCGCCGACGCGAAAGCCCAGCGGGGCGAACTGCCGGTCGTCTTCCAGTCCTTGAGGGCCGAGAGCGGGGTCGCGGACGTCGCCGACTGGGTGCGGGGGCAGCTCGCCGCGTGGTCGGCATGACGGGCGGCGCAGCGGGGGTACGGGCCACCGCGCGCATCGCCGCCCGCCCCGACGGCCGGGGCGGCACCGCGTTGCCCACCCTGGCCGGCGAGGGTCCGCTCGCGCTGCGTCGCGTACGGGCGAGCGGCTCCGAGGCGCGCGTGATGCTCGTCGGGGCGATGAGCGGTCCGCTGGGCGGCGACCACTTCACCGTCGAGGCGGCGGTCACCGAGGGCGCCGAGCTGCACATCGGGTCGGCCGCCGCCACCATCGCCCTGCCGGGGCAGGCCAAGGGCGAGGCGCGCTACGACGTACGCCTCACCGTCGACCAGGACGCCGAACTGCGCTGGCTGCCCGAGCAGTTGATCTCCGCGAACGGCAGCGATCTGTACGTCACCACACGCGTCGACCTCGCGACGGGTGCCCGGCTGGTGCTGCGTGAGGAACAGGTGCTCGGGCGTGCCAACGAGGAGCCCGGCCGTCTCACCAGCCGTCTCACCGTCCGTCTCGGCGGGCGTCCGCTGCTCGACCAGGAACTGTCCTGCGGGCCCGGCGCACCCGGTGGCTGGGACGGTCCGGCAGTGCTGGCGGGACATCGCGCGGTGGGGCAACTCGTCGTCGTACGACCGGAGTTCGCCGAGGTGCCGGCCGGCCTGCGGCTACTGGGCGAGTACGCCGCGCTCACCCCTCTCGCCGGCCCCGGCGTCCTCGTGACCGCACTCGCCCCGGACGCACTGCAACTGCGCCGAACCCTCGACGACGCCCTGCTCACACTCGGTCAGAAACCCGGCCAGTAACGGACGTATCCGCTCAACGAGCAGGCATGTACCGGTTATCGGATTGGCAAAGAAGCCAAGTCACCCCTGTTCTCAGGGAGGTCACAGGCGGAAAGATCCCGTACGACCACAACTACGTACGGGGAGGCCCACTTGACGGGTATGAGACCGCCGAAGAAGAAGGCGGCAGCACTCGGCTCGGCCGGAGTGTTCGTCACGGCGACACTGATAGCAGGGGCCGTCGCGGCGCCGTCCGCCAGTGCGGACACCCGCCACGGCCAGGACCGTGAGGCACGCGGCACCGCGATCGCCGCGGCACGGGCCGCCAAGGCAGGTGTCAGCTGGCAGGACTGTCCGGCCGACTGGGGACTTGAGAAGCCCATCCAGTGCGGCTGGGTCACGGTGCCGCTCGACTACGCCAAGCCGAACGGCAAGCAGATCAAGCTCGCCGTCGACCGCATCGGCAACACGGGCACCAAGGCGGAGCGCCAGGGTGCCCTCATCTACAACCCCGGCGGCCCCGGTGGCTCGGGCCTGCGCTTCCCGCGCCGGGTCACCACCAAGGCCCCGCTGTGGGTCAACACGGCGAAGGCGTACGACTTCGTGGGCTTCGACCCGCGTGGTGTCGGGCACTCGGCGCCCATCTCCTGCGCCGACCCCCAGGAGTTCGTGAAGGCGCCCAAGATGGATCCGGTGCCGGACTCCGAGGCCGACAAGCGCGCCCAGCGCAAGCTCGCCGCCGAGTACGCGGCCGGCTGTGCCGAGCGCAGCGGCGAGATGCTGCCGCACATGACGACGCCCAACACCGCGCGCGACCTGGACGTCATCCGGGCCGCCCTCGGCGAGAAGAAGCTCAACTTCCTCGGCGTCTCGTACGGCACGTACATCGCCGCCGTCTACGGCACGATGTTCCCGACGCATGTGCGCCGCATGGTCGCCGACAGCGTCGTCAACCCGTCGCGCGAGAAGATCTGGTACGAGGCCAACCTCGACCAGGACGTCGCCTTCGAGATGCGCTGGAAGGACTGGCAGGACTGGGTCGCCAAGAACGACGCGACCTATCACCTGGGCGACACACGGGCCGAAGTCCAGGCCCAGTGGCTGAAGTTGCGCGCCACGGCCAAGAAGAACCCGATCGGCGGACTCGTCGGTCCTGCCGAGCTCGTCGGTTTCTTCCAGAGCGCTCCGTACTACGACTCCGCGTGGGCGCCCACCGCCCAGGTGTGGAGCAAGTACGTCGCCGGTGACACCCAGGCGCTCGTCGACGCCGCCGCTCCGGACCTGTCGGACACCGCGGGCAACGCCGCCTCGGAGAACGGCAACGCCGTCTACACCGCCGTCGAGTGCACCGACGCCAAGTGGCCCACCAGCTGGAAGAAGTGGGACCGCGACAACACCGAGCTGCACAAGAAGTACCCGTTCATGACGTGGGCCAACGCCTGGCTGAACCTGCCCTGCGCCACCTGGCCGGCCAAGCAGCAGACCCCGCTGAACGTGAAGACCGGCAAGGGCCTGCCGCCCGTGCTGATCGTGCAGGCCACGCGGGACGCGGCCACTCCGTACGAGGGCGCCGTCGAGCTGCACAAGCGGTTCAAGGGCTCCCGTCTGATCACCGAGAAGAACGCGGGCTCGCACGGCGTCACCGGGCTCGCCAACCCGTGCATCAACGAGCGGGTGGACACCTACTTGCTCACCGGCAAGGTCGACGCGGCCGACGTGACGTGCGCCCCGCACGCCACGCCCACGCCGTAGCTCGTAAGCACGACAGACACGAGGAGGGGGCGGTCGGAACCCCGGCCGCCCCCTCCTCGTGTTCTCAGCCTCAACTCAGCGGCATACGCGGGAACTTGCGCCCCTTCTCAGCCGCCTTCTTCTCGGCTTCCTCGGCCTTGACGACAGCCGCGTACTGGTCGACGTACTCCTGCTCGGAGAGGGTGAGGATGGCGTACATGATCTCGTCGGTGATGGCGCGCAGGATCGCCTTCTCGTTCTCCATGCCGGCGTAGCGGGAGAAGTCGAGGGGCTTGCCGAAGCGGATCACCACGGGGTGGATGTTCGGGATCTTCTTTCCGGGCGGCTGGGCCTCGAAGGTGCCGATCATCGCGCAGGGAATGACGGGGACCTGGGCCTTGAGGGCCATGACCGCGACGCCGACCTTTCCCTTGTAGAGGCGGCCGTCGTGCGAGCGCGTGCCCTCCGGGTAGATGCCGAGGAGCTCGTCCTTGCTCAGCACGCCGAGCCCTTCGCGGATGGCCGCCTGACCTGCTTCCTTGCCGGAGCGGTCCACCGGGATCTGCCCGGCGCTGCGGAAGAAGTAGGCCGTCAGACGGCCCTTGATACCGGGGCCCGTGAAGTACTCCGCCTTCGCCAGGAACGTGATCCGCCGCTTGAGGATCGCGGGCATCAGGAAATGGTCCGAGAACGACAGATGATTACCGGCGACAATGGCCGCGCCCGACTCCGGTACGTGCTCGAGCCCTTCGATCTTGGGACGGAAGACCAGTCTCAGCAATGGTCCCAGGATCACGTACTTGAGCACGTAGTAGAACATGGGGTTGTCGCTCCTCACTCCGCCGGATCGGCTCAACCGCCGTGTTCTAGCAGGTCAATAGGTACGCGGGAGAGACGCCAGTGTATGTGCAGGCGCGGGCCTGTGTTAACCGGGTGGGACATAGTGTCAACCGGGTCCGCTACGGCTTTCGGGCGACTCCGCAGAAGTGGGTCACCTCGACGGTCTCTTCCTGCGGGCAGTCCGGTCGCCAGCGCGGGCAGGAGACGACTCCCGGCTCGAGGAGATCCAGCCCGTCGAAAAGGCCCAGGAGTTCTTCGCGGGTACGCAGCGTCATCGGCGCCGATCCCTGGGCGTTCCAGTAGTGGACCGCCTGAGCCATCGCCAGGCCGTCGACCTCCGTGGTCGGGTGGGAGACGACCAGGTGGCTGCCGGAGGGAACGGCGTCCATGAGCCGCCGCACGATGGAGCGGGCCTCGTCGTTGTCCATGACGAAATTGAGGATGCCCAGCATCGTGATCCCCACGGGCCGGCTGAAGTTCAGCGTCCGGGCGGCGCCCTGGAGAATCGAGTCGGGGGCGTGGACGTCGGCGTCGATGTAGTCGGTGGCACCCTCGGGCGTGCTGGTGAGCAGGGCGCGGGCGTGGCTCAGCACGATGGGGTCGTTGTCCACATAGACGATCCGACAGCCGGGGTCGACGCGTTGGGCCACTTCGTGGGTGTTGTCGACGATCGGCAGGCCCGTGCCGATGTCCAAGAACTGCTGGATTCCCGCCTCACCGGCAAGAAACCGCACGGAGCGCGCCAGGAACTGCCGGTCCGCGATGGCCGAGCGGGAGAGTTCCGGCACGAAGGACAGGATGTGATCGCCGACCTGTTGATCGATCTGGTAGTTGTCCCTGCCGCCCAGCCAGTAGTTCCAGATGCGCGCGGAGTGCGACACATTGGTCTTGAGCTTGGGATTCCGCATCGTGCCCTGGGTGCCTGGTGTCGAGAGTTCGGACATCCCTGTGGCTCTTTTCGCTCATCACTGACTGGGACAGTGCACAATCTAGCCCGCCTGGCCGGAACCAATCACCGTAAAGGATAAAGCAGTTCCTGGTTCCGGCCCCAGTCACTCAGGCCCCTTCTGCCAGAACCTTCTCCAGTGTCCCAAGAGCCGCACGGAGTTCCCCGTCGGTGATGGTCAGCGGCGGTGCGAGGCGAATCGTCGAGCCGTGGGTGTCCTTGACGAGAATTCCCTCGCGCATGAGGCGTTCGCTGATCTCCCGTCCGGTGCCGATGGCGGGGTCGACGTCGACGCCCGCCCACAGCCCCCGCGCACGGAAGCCGCGTACGCCCCTGCCCTCGAGGGCGGCCAGCCCCTCGCGCAGGGTCACACCCAACTCGGTGGCCCTGCACTGGAACTCACCGGTCTCGAGCAGCTCGACGACCGCGGAACCCACCGCCGCGGCCAGCGGATTGCCGCCGAACGTCGACCCGTGCTCGCCGGGCCGCAGCACCCCGAGCACCTCGCGGGACGCGACGACCGCGGAGACGGGGACGATGCCGCCGCCGAGCGCCTTGCCGAGCAGCAGCATGTCCGGGACGACCGCCTCGTGCTCGACGGCCAGCGTGCGGCCCGTACGCCCGAGGCCCGACTGGATCTCGTCCGCGATGAACAGGCACCCGGCCCGCCGGGTCAGTTCGCGTACGCCGGTGAGGTAGCCGTCGTCCGGGATGACGACGCCCGCCTCGCCCTGGATCGGCTCGATGAGGACGGCCGCCGTCGTCTCGTCGACCGCCGCCTCGAGCGCGGCGAGATCGTTGTACGGGACGATGCGGAAGCCGGGCGTGAACGGCCCGAAGCCCGCGCGGGCGCTCTCGTCGGTGGAGAAGCTGACGATGGTGGTCGTACGGCCGTGGAAGTTGTCGGCGGCCACCACGATGGTCGCCTGGTCCGCGGGGACGCCCTTCACCTCGTACGCCCATTTGCGGGCGACCTTGATGCCGCTCTCCACGGCCTCGGCGCCCGTGTTCATCGGCAGCACCATGTCCAGGCCGGTCAACTCCGCCAGGGACTCGGCGAATTCGGCGAGCTTGTCGTTGTGGAAGGCGCGCGAGGTGAGCGTCAACTGGTCGAGCTGGCGGTGCGCGGCCTCGATCAGCGCCGGGTGGCGGTGGCCGAAGTTGAGGGCCGAGTAGCCGGCCAGCATGTCGAGGTAGCGGCGGCCCTCGACGTCCTCGACCCAGACGCCCTCGGCGCGTGCGACGACCACGGGCAGCGGGTGGTAGTTGTGCGCGAGGACGGGCTCCTCGGCGCGGATCAGGTCTGCGGAGGTACGCGTACGCGCGGGAGCGGTCATGAACGGATCTCCTGAGTGCAGCACTTGATGCCGCCGCCGGCCTTGTGGAGCTCCGACAGGTCGACGGGGACGGGAACGTAGCCATGGCGGGTCAGCTGGTCGGAGAGGGCCTCGGCGCGGGGCGAGATGAAGACATGGCGGCCGTCCGAGACGGAGTTGAGCCCGAACGCCATCGCGTCCTGGCGCGTGGCGATCACCGCGTCCGGGAACAGCCGCCCGAGCACCTCGCGGCTTCCAGGAGAGAAGGCCTCGGGGTAGTACGCGATGTTGGCCTCGGGCCCGTCGCGTCCGTCGTCGAGGACGAACAGTGCGGTGTCCATGTGGTAGAAGTACGGGTCCACCAGCTGCAGGCCGATCGTGGGGACGCCGAAGAACTCCTGCACCTCGCGGTGCGCCTCGGGCGTCGTACGAAAGCCGGTGCCGGCCAGGATGTACGGGCCCACCGGGACGAGATCGCCCTCGCCCTCGCACACCGACTCGGGGTGCTGGACGTCGAAGCCCGCGTTCTTGAACCAGGTTTCGTACGCGGTCGATTCGGGCCGCCGCTGCGGCGCGTGGAAGAGCGAGCCGAAGACGCGGCCCTGGACGACCAGCGCGGAGTTCGCCGCGAAGACCATGTCCGGGAGACCGGCGACCGGCTCGACGCTGTCGACGGTGTGGCCGTGGGCACGGTAGGCGCGGATCAGCTCCGCCCACTGGCCGCGGGCCAGATCGACGTCGACCTGTGCGTCCTCATGCATCCAGGGGTTGATGGCGTACTGCACGGCGAAGTGTCTGGGTTCGCAGACCAGAAAGTGCTTCGGGCGCGACACACGGCTGATGGGCACAGAGGGGTTCCTCCGCTTCCTGCGGTGACGAGGTGACAACTGGCGGTGAGTCAACGGTAGGAAGTGGGGGAGAGGGGCGACAAGCACCGACAATTGCGCGTCGGCGCAGGAACGCTGCGTATTGAGGATATTCGGCGCACGATCGGTGCGCGACCTGGGCCGCTCACTCCTCCGGGGCCGGTGCGGGCTGGTTCGCGCCCGCCTCCGGGCTCTCCGGGAGCAGATGCGAGAGCACCATGTAACTGATCGTCTTGCGGATGAACGGCTCCGTACGGATTCGCTCGAGCACCTCCTCGAAGTGGTCCACGTCCCGGGCCCGTACATGCAGCAGCGCGTCCGCGCCCCCGGTCACCGTCATCGCGGCGGTGATCTCCGGATGGTTGCGCACCACCTCCGCGAGCCGCCGCGGCGGGGCGGCGCCCTCGCAGTACACCTCCACGTACGCCTCCGTACGCCAGCCGAGCGCGTCCGGCTTCACCGTGGCCGTGAACCCGGTGACCACACCCGTCTCGCGCATCCGGTCGACACGGCGCTTGACCGCGGTGGCCGACAGGCCGACCGCCTCGCCGATCACGGCGAAGCTCGTGCGGGCGTTCGCCATCAGGGCCGTGACGATCTTGCGGTCGAGCTCGTCGAACGGCGCGGACTTGGGGCTCATGCGCGCACTGTATCCAGCGGTGACGGCCACACCCCACGGCTCCGCAGGCCCAGAGGTCACAGGCCCGTCTCGCACAATGTGCAGACGTCCGGATTGCTCCTAGACTCCAGCCTCATGCTGCGCGCCCTCGCCGTCGACGACGAACCGCCGTCCCTCGAAGAACTGCTCTATCTGCTCCAGGCCGATCCACGCGTGAAGAGCGTCGAGGGCGCGAGCGACGCGACCGAGGCGCTGCGCCGGATCAACCGTGCTCTGGAGTGCGGCCCCGACGGCGAGGACGCGATCGACGTGATCTTCCTCGACATCCAGATGCCCGGGCTCGACGGACTGGACATGGCGCGGCTGCTCGCCGGCCTCGCCAAACCCCCGCTCGTCGTGTTCGTCACCGCCCACGAGGGCTTCGCGGTGCAGGCCTTCGACCTCAAGGCCGTCGACTACGTCCTGAAGCCGGTACGCCGGGAACGGCTGGCCGAGGCCGTCCGCCGGGCCGCCGAGCTGAAGGAGGCGGCTCCGCTGATCCCCGTGCACGAGCCCGACCCGGACCACATCCCGGTCGAGCTGGGCGGGGTCACCCGTTTCGTTGCCGTCGAGGACATCACGCATGTCGAGGCCCAGGGCGACTACGCGCGGCTGCACACCGAGCAAGGCAGCCATCTGGTGCGTATCCCGCTGTCCACGCTGGAGGAACGCTGGCGCTCGCGCGGCTTCGTCCGCATCCACCGGCGCCATCTCGTCGCCCTCGGCCACATCAGCGAGCTCCGGCTTGACGCGGGTACCGTGAGCGTCCTGGTCGGCCCCGTCGAACTGCAGGTCAGCCGCCGGCACGCCCGCGAACTGCGCGAGCTGTTGATGCGCCGGACAGCGAGCTGAGGAGGCCTCCCGTGGCACAGGATCCGGCCGATCGCCGCGTGGTCGTCACGGGGCCACCCCGCCGCACCCGCAGGCTGAGCGGCTACCGCCCCCGCACCGAGATCGACGAGCAGACGACTCTCGGCCACACCTACGTCCGCTCGCTCATCCGCAGCCAGCTGCGCGCCGCGCTCACGGTGTTCGCCGTACTCGTGCTGCTCGTGGGACCGCTGCCGCTGGTGTTCACCTTCATGAACGACAGCACGAACCTCGAATGGCTCGTCCTCGGCTTCTGCGTCTACCCGCCGCTGGTCCTGCTCGCCCGCTGGTACGTACGCCGGGCCGACCGCAACGAGAGGGACTTCGTCCGCCTCGTCGAGGACCGTTGAGCCGTAGCCCATGAACCCGGACGAGGACTGCTGAGCCGTGAACGAGAACTACGCCGTTCCCGCGGTCGCCCTCGTCGTCGTCGCGACCGTCTTCGTCGGCGCCTTCGGCCTGCGCATCTCACGCACCACCTCGGACTTCTACGTCGCCTCGCGCACCGTCGGCCCCCGCCTGAACGCGGCGGCCATCAGTGGCGAGTACCTGTCCGCCGCCTCGTTCCTCGGCATAGCGGGCCTCGTCCTCGTCCAGGGCCCCGACATGCTGTGGTACCCCGTCGGCTACACGGCGGGCTATCTCGTCCTGCTGCTCTTCGTGGCCGCCCCGCTGCGCCGCTCCGGCGCCTACACGCTGCCCGACTTCGCGGAGGCACGGCTCGCCTCCCAGTCGGTGCGACGGCTGGCCGGCGCCTTCGTCGTCGGGGTCGGCTGGCTGTATCTGCTGCCCCAACTGCAGGGCGCCGGGCTGACGTTGAACGTGCTGACCGGGGCCCCCAAGTCACTCGGCGGAATCATCGTCGCCGTCGTCGTGGTCGCGACCGTCGCCGCTGGCGGCATGCGCAGCATCACCTTCGTACAGGCCTTCCAGTACTGGCTGAAACTCACCGCCCTCCTCGTCCCCGCACTGTTCCTCGTCCTCGCCTGGCAGGGCGACGGATCGCCACGTAACGCCTTCGACGAACCGGCGACCTTCCGCGAACACCGCGTCGTCCGCGTCGACAGCGGCCTCGACCTGAAGCTCGCCGCACCGCTGAACGTCACGGCGACGGGCACGGTGGACGGCGAGCGGTACGAGGACGAGAAGGTACGGCTCTCCGAGGGCGTCCACCGCATCGAACAGGGCACCCGGCTCGGCTTCACCAAGGGCGACCGCGTCCCCGTCGCCGACCGCGGCAGCAACGGCGGCATGTCCACCTCGCTCGCCGAGGGCCGCGAGGAACGCCCGCTGTACGCCACGTACGGACTGATCCTCGCCACCTTCCTCGGCACCATGGGCCTGCCGCACGTCGTCGTCCGCTTCTACACCAGCCCGAACGGCGTCGCCGCCCGCCGCACCACCGTCGTCGTACTCGGCCTGATCGGCGCCTTCTACCTGTTGCCGCCCGTCTACGGCGCACTGGGCCGCCTGTACGCCCCCGAGCTCACCCTCACCGGGGACGCCGACGCCGCCGTACTGCTGCTGCCCGACCGGGTGATCGGCGGACTCGGCGGGGACCTGCTGGGTGCGCTGGTGGCGGGCGGGGCCTTCGCCGCGTTCCTGTCCACGGCGTCCGGGCTGACCATGGCGGTGGCGGGCGTGATCACCCAGGACGTGCTTCCGCCACGCGGTGTACGGCACTTCCGGCTGGGCACGGCGCTCGCGATGAGCGTGCCGCTGGCGGCGAGCATGATCGTGGGCGGGCTGCCCGTCGCGGACGCCGTAGGGCTCGCCTTCGCCGTCTCCGCTTCGTCGTTCTGCCCGCTCCTCGTCCTCGGCATCTGGTGGCGGCGGCTCACCCCGCCAGGCGCGGCGGCCGGGATGCTGGTCGGCGGCGGCTCGGCGCTGCTCGCGGTCGCCGCGACCATGGCGGGCTTCCCGGACACGGGCTCGCTGCACGCGCTCCTCGCCTGGCCCGCGCTGTGGTCCGTCCCGCTGGGCTTCCTCACCATGGTGCTGGTGTCGCTGGCCACGCCCGGGCGGGTACCGGCGGGCACGGCCGCGATCCTCGCCCGCTTCCATCTGCCGGAGCAGTTGTCGGGCGGACAGGTGCGAACGGCCGTGAGCGCGAAGGAAGCGAAGGAAGTAGAGGCATGAGCGGTTTCCTGGCCGGGCTCTGCGTGGCCGTACTCCCGCTGCTGGCGGCCGGTTTCTGGCTCGGCAGGCGCACCACGCGCCCACGGAGCCTCGGCGGACTCGGCACCCCCGTCGAGCACGCCACCTTCGAGACCCTGCACACCGCCTCGCTCGCCGCACCCCCGCTGCGTGCGGGTCTGACCGAGGAGACGGCCCGCAAGTCGGCGGGGCGGCTGCGTACCCTGCTCGGCACCGACGCGCTCTGCCTCACCGACCAGGACACGGTCCTGGCCTGGGAGGGCATCGGAGAGCACCACAAGACGCAGATCATGGACCGGCTCGCCGGCCCGCTGGAGAACGGCCGCGGCGAGGCCTTCCGCCTCGACTGCGTCGAACCGGACTGCCCGGTGCGCTGGGCCGTCGTCGCCCCGCTCACCGTCGACGACCGCGTACACGGCGCGCTCGTCGCCTGCGCGCCCCGCGAGTCCGCCGTACTGGTCAGAGCCACCGGAGAAGTCGCCCGCTGGGTCTCGGTCCAGCTGGAGCTCGCCGACCTCGACCAGTCCCGTACGCGGCTGATCGAGGCCGAGATCAAGGCCCTGCGCGCCCAGATCTCCCCGCACTTCATCTTCAACTCGCTCGCCGTGATCGCCTCGTTCGTCCGCACCGACCCCGAGCGCGCCCGCGAACTCCTGCTGGAATTCGCCGACTTCACCCGCTACTCGTTCCGCAGGCACGGCGACTTCACCACGCTCGCCGACGAGCTCCACGCCATCGACCACTACCTGACCCTGGTCAGGGCCCGTTTCGGGGACCGCCTCTCGGTCACCCTGCAGATCGCCCCCGAAGTGCTCCCGGTGACGCTGCCCTTCCTGTGTCTGCAACCCCTCGTCGAGAACGCCGTGAAACACGGCCTTGAGGGCGGCACAGGCCAGGTCGACAAGAGCCACATCAGCATCACCGCACAGGACGCCGGAGCCGAGGCCCTCGTCGTCATCGAGGACGACGGCCCCGGCATGGATCCCGACTGGCTGCGCCGCATCCTGGCAGGCGAAATCAGCCCCTCGGGCGGCATCGGCCTGTCGAACGTCGACGACCGGCTGCGCCAGGTCTACGGAGACGACTACGGCCTCGTCATCGAGACCGCCCTCGGCGCCGGCATGAAAATCACCGCCAGGCTGCCCAAATACCAGCCCGGCGTGCACTCGGCGGGACGGCTGTCCCGCGAATGAGAGCTCCCCGGACCGGTCGGACGGGTTGGACCGGCTGCCCGGGGAGGCGGCGCGAAGAGCATCAGGTGCTGCGTGAAGCCACCATCGCCAGAGTGATCAGGCCGAGTACGACCCAGCCGAACCACAGCCAGCCATTGCTGCCGAGCGCCACCGTGTAGGCCGTGACCACTACCAGGCCGCCAACGGTGAGCACCCCCATGGTCTTCGTAGAACCGGGCATCGCAACACCCTCCTCATGGTTCGTCCCTCTCCATGGTGCCCCCGTCCTGCCTTTTCACGGGGCATACGACGAAATGGGTGCCTGTTTTCCAGCCGCTCCCCCCGACCCGGGCCGTAGCCGTACTGAGATGCCTCAGCGTGTGCGTGCGTTGAGGGAGGCCAGATAGGCGTTGTACGCCTCCAGCTCCTTGTCCCCGTCGCGGTCCGCGGCCCGGTCGCTGCGCCGGGCCTGCCGCTGTTCGGAGCGGTACCACTGGAAGAGCAGCGCGAGCAGCACCAGTACGGACGGGATCTCGCTGAACGCCCAGGCGATGCCGCCCGCCGCGTTCTGGTCGGAGAGGGCGTCGATGCCGAGCGACGCGGGAGGGTTCTTGTACGTCTCGACCATCGGGCCGGACGCCATCATCAGCGCGATGCCGAAGAACGCGTGGAACGGCATGCCCGCGAACAACTCCAGCATCCGCAGCAGATAGCCGGGCCGGTGCGGACCGGGATCCACGCCCATGATCGGCCAGAAGAAGGCGAGGCCGACGGCGAGGAAGTGGCACATCATCACGGTGTGGCCCGTCTTCGAACCCATCAGGAAGTCGAAGAGGGGAGTGAAGTACAACGCGTACAGGCTCGCGATGAACAGCGGAATCGTGAACGCCGGGTGCGAGATCATCCGCATGAACCGGCTGTGCAGCAGCGCCAGCAGCAGCTCACGCGGTCCCTTGTCGCCCCGGCGGGAAGCCACCGGCAGCGCCCGTAGCGCCAGCGTGATCGGCGCGCCGAGCAGGATCAGGATCGGCGTCAGCATGCTGATCACCATGTGCTGCACCATGTGCACGCTGAACATGACCATGCCGTAGTCATTGAGCCCGGTGCACATCACGAGCAGGACGGTCAGTACGCCGACGACGAACGCCACGGTCCGCCCGACCGGCCACTTGTCACCGCGCCGCACCAGCCGCACGACGCCCCACCCGTACAGGGCGAGCCCCACCAGGCAGGCGACGAGGAAGAACGGGTCCGCGGACCACTCGAGCCCTCGTCCCAGCGTGAACGGCGGCAGATCCATGGTCGTGCCGTGCCCGCTGTGATCCATCCGCCGGCTCCTGATTAGTACTGGTTGTGCGCTGTCTGTCCGCACCCAGACTAGAACCGCCCCCGGTCACGGTCGCGACCGGGGGCGGCTTCAGTCACGTACGAATCAGAGGACGCACTCCGCTTCGGCGTACCGCTCGTCCGGCACCGTCTTCAGCGTCTCGACCGCCTCCGAGAGCGGCACCATCGCGATGTCGGTGCCGCGCAGCGCCGTCATCCTGCCGAACTCGCCACGGTGCACCGCCTCCACCGCGTGCCAGCCGAAGCGGGTCGCGAGGACGCGGTCGTACGCCGTCGGGGTGCCGCCACGCTGGACGTGCCCGAGGATCACCGGACGGGCCTCCTTGCCGAGGCGGTGCTCCAGCTCCAGGGAGAGCTGGCGGGCGATGCCCGCGAAGCGCTCGTGCCCGTAGACGTCCTTGCGGCCCTCGTCGTACTCCATCGTGCCCTCGCGGGGCTTCGCGCCCTCCGCGGCCACGACGATGGCGAACTTCTTGCCCGCCGAGAAGCGTTCGCCGACCTTGGCGGCCAGCTCCTCGATGTCGAAGGGGCGTTCCGGCACGACGATCGCGTGCGCGCCGGCCGCCATGCCCGAGTGCAGCGCGATCCAGCCGGTGTGGCGGCCCATGACCTCCACGATCAGCACGCGCTGGTGGGACTCGGCGGTCGTCTTCAGGCGGTCGAGGGCCTCGGTCGCGACACCGACGGCGGTGTCGAAGCCGAAGGTGACGTCCGTGACCGCGATGTCGTTGTCGATGGTCTTCGGCACGCCGACGATCGGCAGGCCGCCGTCCGACAGGAGGCGGGCCGCCTTGAGCGTGCCCTCACCGCCGATCGGGATGATCGCGTCGAGCCCGAGCTCCTCGAGATGTCCCCTGGCCCGCTCCACGCCGTCCCTGAGGTGCTCGGGACGTACGCGGGAGGAGCCGAGGATGGTGCCGCCGCGAGCCAGGATTCCGCTCACCGCGTCGAGGTCGAGCTTGAGGTAGTCGCACTCCAGAAGGCCTTTCCAGCCGTCCCGGAAGCCGATGACCTCGTCGCCGTGGTCGACGACGGCGCGGTGTACGACGGACCGGATGACGGCGTTCAGGCCGGGGCAGTCGCCGCCGGACGTGAGGACACCAATGCGCATAGCCCGAAATACCTTCTCAACGTGGGCCGGGTACCGGACCGCGCTGTCCGGTCGGACCCGGCCAGCCTACCGGCGGCAGGGGGCGGTTCCGCATCGTGCGTCCGCCTGCTGGACGCCCCCGCACAGGTGAGCGGAGGGGCTGCCAGAAGGGCTGTGTGCCAAGTCTCGGGCGGGTTGTGGGCCGTGTGTGTCTCGAGTGTCTCAGGCAGGCTGCTGAGCGGCGGAGATGCGCTCGGCGCGCAGCGCCTCGTACCACCGGTCGTCGATCGGCGGCAGCGCGTTGACGTCCAGCGCGAGCTTGAGCAGCAGGTCCGCGATCAGTGGGTTGCGGGCGAGCACGGGTCCGTGCATGTACGTCCCGAAGACCGTGTCGTTGTACGCGCCCTCCGTGCCGTCGCCCGTGCCGTTGCCCTTCCCGAGCCTGACCTGCGCGAACGGGCGCGCGGTGGGGCCGAGGTGGGTGATGCCCTGGTGGTTTTCGAAGCCCGTCAGCTGCGGCAGGCCGAGGGGTGCGTCGATGTCCCCGAGTACGTCGCCGACGCAGCGCTCGCCCTCGCCGCGCGTGGAGACCACGTCGAGCAGGCCGAGGCCCGGCTCGCGTTGCCCGAGGTCGTTGATGAACTCGTGGCCGAGGATCTGGTAGCCGGCGCACACGGAGAAGACGATCGCGCCGTTGCCGACCGCACGGTGCAGACCGCCGTCACGGCGCAGCCGCTCGGCCGCGAGCCGCTGCGGCCGGTCCTCGCCGCCGCCGATCAGGTAGATGTCGCCGGAGGTGGGGATCGGCTGGTCGCTGCGTACGTCGAGCCGGGCCACGTCCAGGCCGCGCTGCCGGGCCCGGCGCTCCACCACGAGGGCGTTGCCCTGGTCGCCGTACGTGCTCAGCAGGTCCGGGTAGATCCACACCAGACGCAGGCTGTTGTCACTCATCGATGATCGTCCTCTGTGGTCAGTTGCCGACACGGCGGCGCAGGTCCTGGAACGCGGTGTAGTTCGCGATGACCTCGATCCGCCCCGGCGGCGAGATCTGTACGGCCTGGTCGAGGTTCTCGCAGACCTGGAAGCTCTGGTTCGCGACCTCCAGACGCACCGCGAGGTCCAGCTTGCGGTCGCCGATGACGAAGATCGGGTGCCCGGTCAGCCGTGTGTAGTCGACGTCCCACAGCCAGGAGGTGTCGGTGCCGTCGGCCCCGCGCGCGTTCACCGACAGGATGACCGGCGTCGGCGGCGGGTCGATCAGCGAGAACGTCTCCAGCCAGCCCGCGGGGTTCTTGGCGAGCAGCAGCCGCAGGTCACGCTGCATGAACTGCACGACGTCGTACCGTCCGGCCACCGCCTGGACCTGGTACATGCGTTCCAGGGCGACCTGCGGCGGCACGCCGAAGACGGCGGCGACGGCCGCGGACGAGGCGGCGTTGGCCTTGTTGGCGCGGCCCGGCAGCTGGAGGTGGATCGGCCAGGCGGAACCGTGCGGGTCCAGGACGTGGTCACCGTCCAGCGCCCAAGTGGGCGTCGGGCGGCGGAAACCGCACTCGCCGCAGTACCAGTCGTCGCCGGGCCGCTGCATCACACCGCCGCAGGACGGGCAGGACCAGGCGTCGTCCTTCCACATCTGCCCGGCGGCCACCCACACGACGTTCGGCGAGGAGGAGGCGGCCCACACGACCAGCGGGTCGTCCGCGTTGGCGACCACGACGGACTTCGAACCGGCCAAGCCCTCACGCCAGTGCTCGGCGAGCATGCGGGTCTCGGCGGCGCGGTCGAGCTGGTCGCGGGAGAGGTTGAGGAGCGCGATGCACTTCGGGTCGGTGTCACGTGCCACACCGGAGAGGTACTTCTCGTCGACCTCGATAACGGCGTACCGCGCGTCCGAGCCGCCGGCCAGCGCGGAGGTGATGCCGGCGGGCATGTTCGCGCCCAAGGCGTTCGAGACGACGGGGCCCGCGGCGCGCAGCGCCTCCGCGATCAGCCGCGTGGTGGTGGTCTTGCCGTTGGTTGCCGACACCAGGATGACGTCCAGGTGCTGGGCGAGTGTGGCCAGCAGGTCGGGGTCGAGTTTGAGCGCCACCCGGCCGCCGATCACCGATCCGCTGCCGCGGCCCGCGGCCCGCGACGCAGCCGCGACCGCCTTGCCCGCCGTCACGGCCAGCTTGGCCCGCGGCGACAGCGGGTCCGAGTTGCCTGCCATCAGTTCTCGATCCTCCTTGCGTACGACGCCGCGCTCTGCCCTGCTTCCGGCAACGTGTGGCCCTCAGCCTATCGAGATCCACGACCGGCCCGATTCGCGGCACCACCCCGGCGCCCGCGCGACATTGAGGACCGTACCCTTGCCGCCATGCGACACGGCTCGATCCCGGGCGCCCAGGGGCGCGTTCTCACGCTGTCCCTCCTTGGCGACCCCGTGTTGCACACACCGTGCGAGGAAGTCACCGACTTCGGCCCCCAACTGGCGCGTCTCGTCGAGGACATGTTCGCGACGATGTATGCGGCGGAGGGAGTGGGTCTCGCCGCGAATCAGGTCGGTAAGTCGTTGCGGGTCTTTGTGTACGACTGCCCGGATGACGAGGACCGGCGGCATGTGGGGCATGTGGTGAACCCGCGGCTCGTCCGGACGGACGGGGTGGTGTTGCGAGGGCCCGAGGGATGTTTGTCGTTGCCAGGGCTGGAGGCCGGGACCGAGCGGTACGACCATGCGGTGGTGGAGGGGGTCACGCTGGACGGTGAGCCGGTGCGCGTGCATGGCACCGGATGGTTTGCCCGATGCCTTCAGCACGAGTGCGATCACCTTGAGGGTGGGGTGTACGTGGACCGGCTCACAGGGTGGCGTCACCGGCGGGTGATGCGGGCTGCTGCGCGGGCTTCTTGGAGCCGGTGAGCGCCGCTGGGGCGCGGTTTGACGCAGTCTGCGGGTTGTCTGTGGCTGGTCGCGCCCACGCGGCGGAGCCGCACATAGACACAGCCCCGCGCCCCTGTAGGGGCGCCCATGTGGACCGGAGTTCAGAAGCTCGGCCCGCCGACCTTGTCGCCCGCCGCCGCCAGGCGTCCCCACAGCAGGTCCGCCAGGCTGCGTACCAACTCCGCGCGTGTGCACGGGCGTTCGCCGAGCCACCAGTCGCCGGCCGCGTGCATCATGCCGACGATGCCGTGTCCCCACACCCGCGCGAGCTGAGCGCTGTCGGGACCGAGGTCGACCCGTTCCTCGATGACCTTGCCGAGTTCCTCGCCCATACGGCGCAGCAGGGGAGCGGAGAGAAGGCCGACGTCGAAGCCCTGGTCGCTCTGCGGGCCACCCTCCGACGGGTGCATCAGGAAGCGGTACACCTGCGGGCGTGCCTCGATCGCCGCGAGGTACGTGTCGAGCGTGGCCTCGACCCGCTCGCGGCGCTCGGCCGGCGCGTCCAGGGCGGCCCGCAGCGCTTCGAGCAGGGCGTCCGTGTGGCGCTTGGCGAGGGCCGCGTACAGTCCACCCTTGTCACCGAAGTGCCGGTACAGAATGGGCTTGGTGATGCCCGCCTCGGCGGCGATGGCGTTCATCGAGGCGCCGGGGCCGTCGCGGAGCACCACCCGGTCGGCGGCCTCCAGCAGCTCTCGCCGGCGGCGGTCGGCGGACCGCTGCTGCTCGGTCCGCTGTGTGGTGTCCATGAGCTCTCCCCACCCGTGCTGATTTGGTGACCCAGCGCAACGTAACACCCTGCGGTGATTCTGCATCGAACGGGCTGCCGGAGGGGAACCGGGAGTTGACTTTTCCTACCGACAGGTAACAGGTTACTGTTACCGCAAGTAACAGGCTAGTGCTGTAGCTGGAGGGGACATGGCCGAGTTCACCATGGAGCTCAACGACGAACAGAAAGAGGTCCGGGACTGGCTCCACGGCTTCGCCGCCGATGTGATCCGTCCCGCGGCAGCCGAATGGGACGAGCGCGAAGAGACTCCCTGGCCGGTCATCCAGGAGGCCGCGAAAGTCGGCATCTACTCCCTGGACTTCTACGCCCAGCAGTACTTCGACCCCACCGGCCTCGGCATCCCCATGGCCATGGAGGAACTGTTCTGGGGTGACGCGGGCATCGCCCTGTCCATCGTCGGCACCGGCCTCGCCGCCGTGGGCGTCCTCGCCAACGGCACCGAGGAGCAGATCGGCACCTGGATCCCCCAGATGTACGGCGACGCGGGCGACGTCAAGGTCGCGGCCTTCTGCTCCTCCGAGCCCGACGCCGGCTCCGACGTGGCCTCCATGCGCACCCGTGCCGTCTACGACGAGGCCAAGGACGAGTGGGTCCTCAACGGCACCAAGACCTGGGCGACGAACGGCGGCATCGCCAACGTCCACGTCGTGGTCGCCGTCGTCGACCCGGAGCTCGGTTCCAAGGGCCACGCCTCCTTCATCGTCCCGCCGAACACGCCGGGCCTGTCCCAGGGCCAGAAGTTCAAGAAGCACGGCATCCGCGCCTCGCACACCGCCGAGGTCGTCCTGGAGGACGCCCGCGTCCCCGGCTCCTGCCTGCTCGGCGGCAAGGAGAAGCTGGACGAGCGGCTCGCCCGTGCCCGGGAGAGGGCGAAGGCGGGCGACGGTGAGCGCGTGAAGAACGCGGCGATGGCCACGTTCGAGGCCTCCCGCCCCGCCGTCGGCGCCATGGCCGTCGGCACGGCCCGGGCCGCGTACGAGGTCGCCCTCGACTACGCCAAGACGCGGGAGCAGTTCGGGCGGCCGATCATCGACAACCAGGGTGTCGCCTTCCAGCTCGCCGACATGCGTACGTCGATCGACGCGGCCCGGCTGCTGGTGTGGCGGGCCTCGTGGATGGCGGTCAACGGGAAGCCGTTCACCGCGGCTGAGGGGTCCATGTCGAAGCTGTTCGCGAGTGAGACCGCGAAGAAGGTGACGGCGGAGGCGATCCAGATCCTCGGAGGCAACGGCTACACGCGCGAGTACCCGGTCGAGCGCATGCACAGGGACGCCGCGATCTACACGATCTTCGAAGGCACGAGCGAGATCCAGCGCCTGGTGATCGCCCGCACCCTCGCGGGTATGCCGATCCGCTGACGGCACTGAGCGGTCGGGGCGCCGCAGGGCGCGACACCCCGCCACTCTTGCTCTGGAACAACACTATTTGAATCCTCCCCCAACTGAAGCCGGGGGATACCTGGCTCACGCTGCCTGCGGGTCAGCGACCCGACAGGTCTTCCACGATCAACACCAGCCGGGTTGAAACCAGCCCGGTTTGATACGGCAAAGCTTGGAGGTGCATGTGCTGTCTTGGCTCTCGATCAGCACGGCGTACGCGCTTGGTTCTCGCAACGCACGGCAGCCAGCTTACCCGACCGTGTGGGCGGTCTTTCGCCCTGAGGCGGAGCCGATGAGGCGCGGGTCGCGGCGTACGAGCCGCTGGCGGGGGCCCAGGCGTATCCCGCGTACGTCGCCTGGCTCGCCCTGAACGGCGCACCGGCCGACGTCGTGCTCGCGCTGAGTGCCAACTTCTCGGCCTGGGGCGGCTATTGCGCCACCATCGCCGAGGCGCTGCGCCGCCAGTACGGCTTCGACGACGAGGCCTGCGGCTTCTTCGACCTCTTCGCCGAGCCCGCGCCCGACCTGGAGCAGAAGGCGGTGGCCGCCGTGCAGGCCGGGCTGGACGCGGAGTTGATCAGCGAGGAGGCGGTCCATCGCTACGGACGCCTGTTGCAGCGCTACGAGGAGATGTTCTGGCACACCCTGTGGGAGCTGGACCGGGGCGAGTCCTAGCGAACCCTAGTCGGACGACGTCCCACTGCTGTGGGCGATGCAGGCCACGTCGATACGGTCGGCCAGCTTGGCGAGTTCGATCGTGAGGGTCGCCACCGTGTCCTCGTCGAGGCCCTCCTGACCGGCCTCGACCAGATGCAGCCATCGGCCGCCGACCGTACGCAGCAGCTTGCTGACGTCGGCGGCCGCCACCTGCAACGTGCCGCGGTCGTCGACGATCAGAGGGAGGGTCACTTCGCGGTTCACACAGGCGATCGTAACTGCGGAACGCTCACGCTCCGTGCCATACGGTGGTGATGTTGCAGAACTCGCGGATTCCGTGTCCCGACAGCTCACGTCCGTAGCCGGACCGTTTGACCCCGCCGAACGGGAACGCCGGGTGGGACGCCGTCATCCCGTTGAGGTAGACACCGCCCGCTTCCAGATCGCGTACGAAGCGGTCGATGTCGGCCTCGTCGCGGGTCCAGACGTTGGAACTCAGCCCGAACGGCGAGTCGTTGGCGATCGTCACCGCCTCGTCGAGGCCGGCGGCACGATAGAGCGTGGCGACCGGGCCGAAGGTCTCCTCGCGGTGGATGCGCATGGCGGGGGTGACGTCGGCGAGGACGGTCGGCGGGTAGTACCAGCCGGGCCGGTCGGACCGTTCGCCGCCGCACAGCACCGTCGCGCCGCTCTCCACCGCCTCGTCCACGAGCTCCGCCAGCCCGTCGCGGCCCTGCTCGCTGGAGAGCGGGCCGACGTCCGTGTCCTCGTCCAGCGGGTCGCCGACCTTCAGCGCCTTCATGCCCGCCGTGAAGCGCTCGGCGAAGGCGTCGAAGACGTCCGTGTGCACGATGAACCGCTTGGCGGCGATGCAGGACTGCCCGGTGTTCTGCACACGGGCCGTCACCGCGGTCTTCGCCGCCCGGTCGAGGTCGGCCGACGGCATCACCACGTACGGATCGCTGCCGCCCAGCTCCAGCACAGTCTTCTTGACCTCGTCACCGGCGACCGAGGCGACCGCGCGGCCCGCAGGTTCGCTGCCGGTGAGCGTCGCCGCCCTGACCCGTTCGTCGCGCAGGATGCCCTCGACCTCGCCGGAGCCGATGAGCAACGTCTGGAAACAGCCTTCCGGGAAGCCCGCCCGGTGGAACAGGTCCTCCAGGTAGAGGGCGGTCTGCGGCACGTTCGAGGCGTGCTTCAGCAGCCCCACGTTGCCAGCCATCAGCGCGGGCGCGGCGAACCGGATCACCTGCCAGAGCGGGAAGTTCCAGGGCATCACCGCGAGCACCGGGCCGAGCGGCCGGTAGCGCACGAGCACCCGGGAGGCACCGGAGTCACGCGCCTCGGATTCCAGGGCCTCCTCGTCGGCGAGCAGTTCCTCGGCGTGGTCGGCGTACCAGCGCATCGCCTTCGCGCACTTCGCGACTTCCGCACGGGCCTGCTTGATCGGCTTGCCCATCTCCGTGGTCATCACGCGGGCGGTGTCCTGCGTGTCCTCTTCCAGCAGGTCGGCGGCCCGGCGCATCAGCCGTGCGCGCTCGGCGAACGAGGTGGTGCGATACGTACGGAACGCGGCGTCGGCGGTCGCGAGCCTGCGCTCGATCTCCTCGGCGCCGAGGGCGTCGTAGGTCTTGAGCGTCTCGCCGTTTGCCGGATTCACCGTCGCGATGGGCATGACGACCTCCTGAATACAGGCACCGGAGCTTGTCTGTCGGATCCGCGTACCCACGCGCAGCCGCTTTAGCCGAGGTGCTCCTCGAGGCGGTCCAGGAACTCCGTCTGGGCCTTGACGATCACGGCTCGCGCCCGGTCGAGCCCGAACCACTCCACCCGGCTCAGTTCGGGGAACTCCTTGAGCCGGCCCGAGCCCTTCGGCCACTCCATCTCGAACGTTCCCGGCACCACCGTCGCCGGGTCGAGGTCGGCCTCGATCGCCCACGCGGTGACGATCTTGCCGTTCGCCTGCCGGACCTCGCCGAGCGGCACGGCCTCGCCGTCGGGCGGCTCCAGGCCCAGTTCCTCGCGGAACTCCCGGTGGGCCGCGTCCCAGGCCGGCTCGTCGGGCTCGTACTCACCCTTCGGTACGGTCCACGCGCCGGCGTCGCGACGTTCCCAGAAGGGGCCGCCCATGTGTCCGAGCAGTACCTCCAGGCCGTCGCCGGTGTGGTGGAACAGCAGCAGGCCCGCGCTGCGGCGAGGGGCTCTCACCGGGGCACCTCCGGGTGCGCGGCGAGCAGCATCTCGACGGTGTCGGCCTCCGCCGGGGTCTTGTCCTCGCGATAACGGACGACGCGGGCGAAGCGGAGCGTGACGCCGACCGGGTAGCGGGTGGACTTCTGCAGACCGTCGTAGGCGACCTCGACGACGAGCTCGGGCCGTACGGTCACCACATGGCCGTTGTCCTCGACGGCGATCTCGCGCAGCCGCTCGGTCTGCCAGACCAGCATCGCGTCCGTCATGCCCTTGAACGTCTTGCCCAGCATGGCGAACGAGCCGTCCGGATTCCGCGCCCCCAGATGCAGGTTGGACAGCTTGCCGGTGCGCCGCCCGTGCCCCCACTCGGCGGCCAGCACCACCAGGTCCAGCGTGTGTACGGGTTTGACCTTCAGCCAGGAGGCACCGCGCCGGCCCGCGCTGTAGGGGGCGTCGAGGCCCTTCAGTACGACGCCCTCGTGGCCGCGCTTCAGCGTGTCCGCGAGGAACCGTTCCGCGGCCTCGCGTACCTCGCTGTCCGCCGGATCCGCCACGAGCGTGCGCCGCACTCGCATCGGCTCGGGAACCAGCCGGGCCAGCTCCGCGTGGCGGTCGGCGAACGGCAGGTCGAGCAGGTCGTGACCGTCCACGGACAGCGCGTCGAAGAAGACGGGGGAGACGGGCAGGGCCTCGGCCGCCGTGCCGACGTCCACGCGGGAGCCCACCCGTCCGGAGATGTCCTGGAAGGACTTCGGCCGGCCGTCCTCGTCGAACGCGATGACCTCGCCGTCCAGAATGAACCGCTCGCCCTTCAACTCCCTTGCCGCGGAAGTGAGTTCGGGCAGACGGTCAGTGATGTCGTCCAAGGTGCGCGTGTAGAGGCGTATGTCGTCGCCGTCGCGGTGGACCTGGACGCGGATGCCGTCCAGCTTCTCCTCGACGGCGCAGGCGCCGAGCTTGCCGATCGCCTCCGCCACGGACGAGGCGCTGTGCGCCAGCATGGGCAGGACCGGACGGCCGACGGTGAGCCGGAACTCGTCGAGCACCTCCTGACCGTCCGCCAACAGCCGCTGCGCCACGGTCTGCAGCGAACCGGCCAGCATCACCGCGCGCCGTACGTCCGCGGAGGGCGCACCGGTCGCCTCGGCGAGCCCTTCGACGGCGACGGCGTCGAGGGCGCCCTGCCGCACCTCTCCGCTGAGCAGCCCGAGCAGGAACCGCTGCTCGTCCGCGGTGGCCGCGGCCATCAACTCCCCGACCAGTCGCAGGCGTTCGGCTTGCGAGCCGGTGCCGGAGATGCCCGCGAGTGCGGTCAGTCTTGCGTCCACGTCCCGGACGCTGAGCGTTGGCTCTCCGGCCGGGGCGACTGGTCGGCTGAGCACCTTCCAGCCGATGCCGATCCGTCCCTGCGGGAGGCGTCCCGCCAGGTACGGGATCACGATCGGCGCCTCCTCGGCCTGCGCGTCCCGGAACAGCTCGGCCAGTAGGCCGATCTTCCGGGAGCGGGCCGAGGTGGCGGCGACCTCCTGCGACACGTTCGCGAGCCGGGCGAAGAGCATGTAGCCATTGTGTCTCGGGTGCGGGTTGAGTGTGGCTGGTCGCGCAGTTCCCCGCGCCCCTTGGGTGGGTGGGGGGTGCGGGGTCGTGGGCCGGTGCGTCAGCCCGTCGCAGGGCGGGCATACGGCCCTGGCCTGATACACGGTCCTGGTTCTCCGAGACCGGACCTAAGCGACGGGCATACGACGCACCGGCCCACGGCCCCTCCCGCCGGCGGGAAGCTGCGGGTTCGTTGTGGCTGGGGGTGGGTGGAGCCGCAGGCTTTTCAGGGGCGCGGGGAACTGCGCGACCAGCCACGACGGGCCCGCAGTCGCCCACGCACCGAACCCACCCTCCCGGTAGGCGCCCCTGCTCAGCCGCCGGAGGCGATGTCCGCGAACAGCAAGTCCCCGTTGATCATGGCCCCCGCTCGATAGCCCAACGCAGCCGCGTTGATCACCTGCTCCGAGAACCCCACCGCATTGCCCGCCGCCCAAACGCCCGGCACGCTGGTGCGACCCGCTTCGTCCACGGCCGCGTACACGCCGAACGGTGTCTCCTCCAGGTCGGCACCGAGCTGCTCCAGCAGCCCCGTACGCGGAACGGCCCGCGGCGCCACGAACACCACGGAGCGCTCGTGCTCGGACCCGTCCGCAAGACGCACTCCGGTGAGCCGATCGTCCGAGACGACGAGCGCCGCCACCTCGCCGGGAACCACGTTCACCCCGGCCGCGGCAAGGTGGCGCAGATCCTCGTCCGAGAGTTCGGATTCGGCGACCGTGTGCAGGAAGAGGGAAACGTCCTTGGACCACTGCGTGACCATCAGCGCCTGGTGCACGCTCATGGCGGACGTCGCAAGCACCCCGAACGCCTGGTCGCGAACCTCCCAGCCGTGGCAGTACGGACAGTGCAGCACATCCCGTCCGAAGCGCTCCGCGACCCCGGGCACCGTCGGCAACTCGTCCGCAAGCCCGGTCGCGACGACCAGCCGACGCGCATGCACCGTCCGCCCGGATTCCAGCGTCACGTCGAACTCCCCGGCGTCGTCCCGCGCGACGTCCACCGCACGGTCCCGTACCAGTTCGACCCCGTATCGCTGAATCTCCCGCCGCCCCTCGGCGAGGAACTCGGTGGGCGACATCCCGTCCCGCGACAGATAGCCCTGCATGTGCGCGGCGGGCGCGTTGCGCGGCTCGCCCGCGTCGACGACGAGCACGTGACGCCGCGCGCGTCCCAGTACGAGCGCGGCGGACAGCCCGGCCGCGCCGCCTCCGACGACGACCACTTCATAACGATCGGTCATGGTGACCACCTCCACACACAAGGTCGCCCGACCGCTGCCGTATTGACAAACATCTTTGCCGAAACTGCAATAGACGCATGAGCGAGCGTGAGAGTGAGCACGGGACGGACCTGAACGAGCGGGACACCGACGAGGTTCTGGCGGGAGTCGGTCCCCGGCTGCGACGGATCAGGAAGGAGCGGGGCGCGACCCTGGCGGGTCTGTCCGAGGCCACCGGTATCTCCGTGAGCACCCTCTCCCGGCTGGAGTCCGGCCTGCGCAAGCCCAGTCTGGAACTGCTGCTGCCGATCGCCCGGGCCCACGAGGTGGCTCTGGACGAGCTGGTGGGGGCTCCGCCGGTGCGGGATCCGCGGGTCCGGTCCCAGCCGATCGAGCGGCACGGGCGCACCTACTGGCCGCTCACCCGCCAGCCAGGCGGACTCCAGGCGTTCAAGGTGCTCGTACCGCAGGGGCAGGAGGAGCCAGAACCCCGTGTCCACGAGGGGTATGAATGGCTCTACGTCCTCTCGGGGCGGCTGCGGTTCGTGCTGGGCGAGCACGACGTGGTGCTCACGGCTGGGGAGGCCGCCGAGTTCGACACACGCGTGCCGCACTGGTTCGGGTCGACGGGGGAGGGGCCGGCGGAGTTCCTCAGCCTGTTCGGGCCGCAGGGGGAGCGGATGCACGTACGGGCACGGCCCAAGCGGTCGTGATGTGCGTGGCGGTAGCCTGATCGGCAAGCGACTGCTTAGTATGCAATCGACCCCGGTCAGACGACGCAGTCTCGTGTCCCGTGGAGGCCCCGCATGCAGGCATGGCAAGTGCACCAGAACGGCGAGCCGAGCGAGATGATGCGGCTCGAGGACGTGGAGCGGCCGGTGCCCGGCGAGGGCCAGGTCCTGCTCAAGGTGCGCGCCGCGAACATCAACTTCCCGGACGCCCTGCTGTGCCGTGGGCAGTACCAGATCAGGCCGCCGCTGCCGTTCACGCCCGGCGTGGAGATCTGCGGTGAGACCGAGGACGGACGGAGGGTCATCGCCAACCCCGCGCTGCCGTACGGCGGCTTCGCCGAGTACGCGATCGCGGATGCCGCGGCCGTACTGCCCGCTCCCGAGGCGCTCGACGACGCCGAGGCCGCGGCTCTGCACATCGGCTACCAGACGGGATGGTTCGGTCTGCACCGCCGGGCAGGTCTTGAGGCCGGCGAGACGCTGCTCGTCCACGCTGCCGCAGGAGGGGTCGGCAGCGCGGCCGTACAGCTCGGCAAGGCCGCGGGCGCCACGGTCATCGGGGTCGTGGGCGGGTCCGACAAGGCGGACGTGGCACGGGAGTTGGGGTGCGACGTCGTCATCGACCGGCGTGCCGAGGACGTCATCGGCGCCGTGAAGGAGGCGACCGGCGGCCGGGGTGCGGACGTGATCTACGACCCGGTCGGCGGTGCGGCGTACGCGCAGTCCGCCAAGGTCGTCGCCTTCGAGGGGCGGATCGTGGTCGTGGGCTTCGCGAGCGGGTCGATTCCCAGTCCGGCCCTGAACCACGCTCTGGTGAAGAACTACTCGATCATGGGCCTGCACTGGGGCCTCTACAACACCAAGAACCCGAAGCTGGTCCTGCGCTGTCACGAGCAGCTCACCGAACTGGCAGCCCGCGGCGCGATCAAGCCGCTGGTCAGCGAGCGCGTACCGCTGGGCGGTGCGGCTGCCGCCGTGCAGCGTGTCGCCGACGGCGTCACCACCGGGCGCGTCGCTGTCATCCCTGGTCTCACCGAAGGAGGAGCGGCATGACCGACGCCGCCGAACTGCGGGGTCGTACGCAGGAGTTGCTGGCTGCCCACCCTCCCGCCACCACCGACCGCCTCGACTTCCTCAAGGCCCGCTTCGACGCCGGACTCGCCTGGGTGCACTACCCGGAGGGCCTCGGTGGACTCGGCGCGCCGCGCTCTCTCCAGGCCGTCGTGGACGCTGAGTTGGAGGCCGCGGGCGCCCCCGACAACGACCCGCGGCGCATCGGCATCGGCCTCGGCATGGCGGCGCCGACGATCCTCGGCTTCGGTACGGAGGAGCAGAAGCGCCGCTTCCTCAGGCCTCTTTGGGTGGGTGAGGAGGTCTGGTGCCAGCTGTTCAGCGAGCCGGGCGCCGGCTCCGACCTGGCCGCACTGGGCACCCGTGCGGTGCGTGACGATGGGGGTCCCTCCCGCTCGAGCGAAGCCGAGAGTGGGGGAGACTGGGTCGTCAATGGACAGAAGGTGTGGACGTCCAGCGCCCATGTCGCCCGCTGGGCCATCCTCATCGCCCGTACCGACCCGGACGTGCCCAAGCACCGCGGCATCACGTACTTCATCTGCGACATGACCGACCCCGGCGTCGAGGTGCGACCACTGCGCCAGATCACCGGCGAGGCCGAGTTCAACGAGGTGTTCCTCACCGACGTCCGCATTCCCGACTCCCACCGTCTCGGGGAGGTCGGCGACGGCTGGCGGGTCGCGCAGACGACGCTGATGAACGAGCGCGTGTCCATCGGCGGTATGCGTATTCCGCGCGAGGGCGGCATGATCGGCCCGGTCTCGAAGACCTGGCGCGAACGCCCCGAACTGCGCACCCACGACCTCCACCAGCGGCTCCTCACCCTGTGGGTCGAGGCCGAGGTCGCCCGCCTCACCGGCGAACGGCTGCGTCAGCAGCTCGTCGCGGGCCAGCCCGGCCCCGAGGGCTCGGGGCTGAAGCTCGCGTTCGCCCGCCTCAACCAGGAGATCAGCGGCCTTGAGGTCGAACTCCTCGGCGAGGAAGGCCTGTTGTACGAGGACTGGACGATGCGACGCCCCGAACTCGTCGACTTCACCGGGCGCGACGCCGGCTACCGCTACCTCCGCTCCAAGGGCAACAGCATCGAGGGCGGGACCAACGAGGTCCTGCTGAACATCGTCGCCGAGCGCGTCCTCGGCCTGCCCGCCGAGCCGCGCACCGACAAGGACGTCGCCTGGAAGGACCTCGCCCGATGACAGCGCAGCGCCCACAGCCCGACCTGCTGTACTCGGAGGAGGAAGAGGCACTGCGCGCGGCCGTACGCGACCTTCTCACCGACCACTGCGACGCGGCGGACGTCATCGCCCGCGTGGAGTCCGATACGCCGTACGACCCCGAGCTGTGGAAGGCCCTCGCCGACGGCATGGGTCTTGCGGGGCTCCTCGTCCCCGAGTCGTCGGGCGGCCAGGGCGCCACGCACCGCGAAGTCGCCGTGGTGCTGGAGGAGTTGGGCCGTGCGGTCGCTCCCGTGCCCTATCTGACGAGCGCCGTCGTCGCCACCGAGGCCCTCCTCGCGTTCCCCCACTCTCGGCTTCGCTCGAGCGGGGGGACCCCCATGGCCGACGATCTCCTCGGCGAGCTGGCGTCCGGGCGGCGGATCGGCGCCCTCGCCGTCGCGTTGAACGTCGCTCCTGGCGCCGCCTACCAGCTCGTACGGCATGAGAACGGTGCCCTGTACGGGGAGTTGACCGGCATCGCGGACGCGGCCGTCGCCGACGTGCTGCTGGTGCCCGCGGACGACGGTGGCCTGTACGCGGTGGAGGCCGACGCCGTGACCGTCAGCCCGCAGGTGTCCCTGGACCTGACCCGGCCGGTGGCGACGGTGGTGCTGGAGGGTGCGGCCGGACGCCTGCTGGGGGATGCCGAACCCGCCGTACGCCGCGGCCTGCGGGCCGGAGCCGGACTGCTCGTCTCCGAGCAACTCGGCCTCGCCGACTGGTGCTTGACCGAGACGGTCCGCTACCTGAAGGAGCGCAAGCAGTTCAACCGGCCCGTCGGCGGCTTCCAGGCCCTCAAGCACCGGCTCGCCCAGCTGTGGCTGGAGGTCGTCAACACGCGTGCCGCGGCCCGAGGCGCCGCCGACGCGCTGGCCACCGAGAGCACGGACGCGGATGTGGCGGTCGCGCTCGCCCAGGCGTACGCGGCACCCGTCGCGGTCCATGCCGCCGAGGAGGCAGTGCAGTTGCACGCCGGCATCGGCATGACGTGGGAGCACCCCGTGCACCTCTACCTGAAGCGGGCCAAGGCCGACTCGATCGCGTACGGAACGGCGGGCCGCCACCGGGAGGCGCTGGCCGAACTGGTCGACCTCCCAGCACCCTGACGTACACCCGCTCACACCCGTGAGAAGCCCGCCCCACCTGGGGCGGGGCCGGCGGCGCGGCCGCGGCTCGGCGCTGCCCTCACACGGCAGGGGTCTCTTTGCCCAGGAGTGCCTGGGGGGCGTACCGCAAAACGGTCTCGACCGCCTCGTCGCCCAGGCGCCGGCGCAGCCGCGGGACGAACTCCCGGCCGAGTACGTCCATTCCCGGCCCGCCGCCGTACGCGGTGAGCGAGGACTTGCGTCCGACGTCGGTCCCCAGGCAGACGTGACCCAGTTTGCCGGCCTCGGCCATGCGCTCGATCAGGTCGAGGACCACGGAGTCCGGCCGGTACTTGATCCGTCCGATCGTGTCGTAGACGAGGTGGGCGCCGCGGGCGATCAGGTCGAGGTGGAGTTCCGGATCGGGGTTGCGGTCGGTGTGGGCGAGCAGAACCCGCCCGGCCGGCAGGCCGTGCTTGTCCAGGAGGTCCAGGGCGGCGTGTGCGGCGGTCCCGACCTCGGTGTGGACCGCCACGGCCACGCCTGTCTGCCGGGCCGCCGTCGCTCCCGCGGCGAACCAGCGTTCCTCGTGGCGGTCGATCCGGTGGTACGAAGCCCCGAGCTTGATGACGCCGGCCTTGTGAGGGCTGGGGACGGGGCGCGGGAAGTCCCAGTCGTGGCTGTCCATGCCGATCCGCAGGTCGTCCAGGAGGACGTCGAGAAGCGTGGCGTCGTCGGCGTGGCGGGCCCAGTGAGCGGCCGGGTAGTGCGCGCTGCGATGGAAGCCGGTCGCGGCCACGACATGGACGGTGCTTGTGCGGGAGACCTCGGCGAGCTGGACGGGACGGCGTCCGAGACCGACCGGGGTCAGGTCGACGACGGTACGGATGTCGCTCGCCGCCACCCGCAGGAGTTCGGCCGCCGCCTTGCCGGTGTCGAGGAACTCGTCACCCGGGTTGACAGGGGTACGCAGGAAGACGTGCTCGTGGGCATCCACCGCGCCGAGTTCGTCAGTGGCGACAGGGCCCAGGACTGTCTCGACGACAGGCATGCTGTTCTCCTTCACGATGCCGACCCTCCGACCGGTGTCGGGGACCCACCTCGGCTCGGGCCGGGGGAGCCGGGCGCGACGACCGACAGTTGGAGCCGTGGTACTGGTACCGGCGGTCATGACCGGTGGCCGGGACCGACCGGCCAGGCCGGTTCGGAAGCTCCTAGGCCAGTTCGATGTGGAACACGAAACGGGAACCCGCATAGCGGGATTCGGTGAGTTCGACGGGTGTGCCGTCGCCGGTCGTGATCAGTCGGCGCTCGACGAAGATGGCCGCCCCGACGGGCAGTTCCAGAAGGGCGGCGTCGTCCTCGGTGGCGATGGCCGCTATCTGCGTTCCGGTTGCCCGGGAGGGAGTGAATCCCTGCTCGGTGAGGGCCTGGTGCAGCGAGCCATGGGCCAGGTCCTCGCGCAACAGCCAGGCACAGGACGGTGGCAGCACGACGTTCTCGATCGCCATCGGCTGCTCGTCGGCCAGCCGCAGCCGCCGTACATGAACGACGTTGGACCGAGGAGCGAGCCTGAGCGCGGTCGTCTCCTCCTGGCTGCCCACGCGCAGTTCACTGGCCAGGACGGTCGATGACACGGTCATGCCGCGCAGGGCCATCTCCTCGGTGAAGGAGCGCAGTTTGCCCATCTGGCGGTGGACCTGCGGTTCCCCCACGAATGTGCCGACCCCGGAGATCCGGTAGATCGCACCCTCGGCGACCAGACGCTGGGTCGCCTGCCGGACGGTCATCCGGCTGACTTGGAACAAGTCGCACAATTCCGCGTCGGACTCGATCTGATCCCCGGGCTTCAGCCCTGCGATCCGGCCACGGATGTGCCGTTCCACTGCTTCATGTCGCGGCATGGGCCGCCGAGCCACGGTTTTCCTCCCTTTGTCTGTATCGGTTGGCCTCCGCTGTCTATAGCGATAGGCACCGTTGCTGTCTATACCGGTATGCCCTCGCAGCATAGGCCGTCACCTTGGCGCGCGTCCACACCAGTGCCGCTCGGTTGTAACCAGTGATCAACCGGTACAGATGCTTGACGTTCCACTGGTCGCCGCTCTAGCGTCCAGAGGCGTATTACCTGTCTAGACTTATCGAGTCGCCGGAGGCCGTTCCACAGGAGCGCCCCGTCTCCGTCTGTCTCCGCCCTCGTACCGAGAGGTATCTGCACGTGTCATCGTGGATCCGTACCGCAGTCGGGATCGTCGAGCAGATTGCCGAGTCCCAGGCCGGCGCCGTCGAGGCCGCGGCTCAGATCGCCGCCAGGTCGATCGCCGACGACGGCGTCGTCTACACATTCGGCACCGGTCATTCGCGCATGCCGGTGGAGGAGATATTTCCCCGCTACGGCTCCTATCCCGGCTTCCAGCCGCTCGTGGAACTCTCGATGACGTTCCACACCCAGGTGGTGGGGGCCAACGGACAGCGGCAGGCGATGTTCATCGAGCGCGTCGAGGGACTGGCCGACCAGATCCTGGCCAACTTCCGGCTGCGTCCTTCGGACAGCATGTTCATCTTCAGTGTCAGCGGGCTCAACGCCGTCCCCATCGAGATGGCGATGGGCGCGAAAAAGGCAGGGCTGCCGGTCATCGCGGCCACATCGCTGCAGGAGACGAACGCCGCCGAACCGCGACATCCGAGCGGCTCCCGGCTCGCCGACCACGCCGATGTGGTGATCGACCTGGGATCGCCGGTCGGCGACGCCATCTGCCACGTCAGCGGCCTGGACGTTCCCGTCGGCCCGGTGAGTACCTTCACCGCGATCGCCGTGGTCAACGAGATCAAGGTCCGGGTCGCCGAACTGCTCGCCGAGCGGGGCGCCATGCCGCCGGTCATCACCAGCTCCCGCCTGGTCGGCGCGGACCGCAGCAACGAGCTGTTCGAGGGCGCCTATCTCGAGTTCGCCCGCCGCTCCGCCGCCGCTCTGCGCACCGCGGACGGTGCACCGTGAAACGGCTGCTGGTGGCCGGTGCCCGGGGCGGGATCGGCGCCGCGTGCGTCAACGCGGCGCGGGCCGCCGGTGCCGAAGTCTTCGAGGCCGACCGCGATACGTACGACATCACCGTGTCCGCGGGTGCCGATGCGGCCGTGGCGCGAGCTGCCGAGGCCCTGGACGGTCTGGACGGCATCGTGCACGCGGTGGGCATGTCCGGCCGGCGGCTCGGCGACGGGCCGGTGGACGAATGCGGCGACGAGGCATGGCGTGAAGTGCACCGGGTCGATCTCGACTCGGTGTTCTACCTGTTGCGGGCCGGCATGCGGCGGCTGTCCGGCTCGGGCGGGTCGATCGTCGTGATCGGCTCCGCCCTGGCGAGCACGCTCGATGAGGACTTCATCACCGCGGCCTACGCCAGCGCGAAGGGGGCCCTGGTTCCCCTGGTGCGCTCGGCCGCGTTCACCGGCGCCCCCAAGGGGGTGCGCGTCAACGTCGTCGCGGCGGGCCTGGTGGATACCCCGATGGCCGCCCGTGCCATGACCGATCCCGCGATCCAGGACCGATTGCCGCGGCTGATGCCGCTCGGGGCGCGGGCCTGCAGCCCCGAAGAGATCGCGGACACCGTCATGTGGCTGCTGTCGGACTCTTCCTGCCGCACGACTGGCGCGGTCGTCCCCGTAGACGGAGGGTGGCACTTGAGGTGAACGGCACACGCGTCAACCAGGCGGAGGCCGAGCGCCATCCGCTGCTGTGGGACGGTGATGTGGTGGTCGTCGGCGGAGGCTCGGCGGGCTCCGCGGCAGCCGTCGCGGCCGCCCGACGGGGCGCCTCCACCCTGCTCGTGGAGGGCGCTGCTCACCTGGGCGGGACTGGGGCGAGCGTCCTGGACACCTTCTACGGCTTCTACGCGCCCGGCACGGGGGAGCGCGTCGTCGGCGGCGTCGGCTGGGAGGTGTGCCAGGAGCTCACCGATCGCAAGGCGGCCTTCGAACGCCCCAACACCTACGGCGCGGGCGCCGGCATCACCTACGACCCCGAGACGCTCAAGCTGGTCTGGGACGAACTCGCCGGCAGGGCCGGGGTGCGGGTCCTGTTCCACGCGCGTGCGTCACGGGTGGTGATGGAGGGTCAGGACGTTCTCGGGGTGGTCGTCGAGACGGTCGCCGGCCCCGGATACGTACGGGCTGGGATCGTCGTCGACGCCAGCGGTGATGCCGACATCGCCTGGCGCGCGGGGGCTGCGCTGGAGCGACCCGCCGAGGACCGCGTCGTGCAACCGCTCACCCAGACCTTCCGGCTCGCCGGTGTCGACGCCGAGGCGACCGGGACGGCGGAGCTGCACCGCCTGATGGCTCTGCACGCGGACTCGGGAGCGTACGAGCTGCCCCGGCGCGAAGGTTCCGTCCACCGGACCACCGAACCCGGGGTCGTCCACACGAACGTGACCCGCGTCAGCGGCATCGACCCTACCGACCCGTGGCAGCTCTCCGGAGCCGAACAGGAGGGGCGTCGCCAGGTCGTCGAGTACACCCGGTTCCTCGTCGAGCAGGTGCCGGGGTACGAACGGGCTTTCCTCGTCGCGTCCGCGCCGCGGATCGGCGTGCGGGAGAGCCGCCGTCTGATCGGCGAGTACGTCCTGGGCAAGGAAGACGTTCTGAGTGCGCGGCAGTTCGAGGACGCCATCGCGCGCTGTGGTGCTCCGATCGAGGACCATGCCGCCGGGCAGCGGACGATCTGGCAGTACGTCGGCTCCGGTGACCAGACGCCCACCGGCCGCACTTACGGTGTGCCCTACCGATGCCTGCTTCCCCGTGGCGTTGACGGTCTGCTCGTCGCGGGCCGGTGCCTGTCGGCCACCCACGACGCCCACGCCTCCGTCCGCTCCATCGGACAGTGCATGGCGATGGGGCAGGCCGCCGGGACCGCGGCGGCCCTGGCGGTCTCCGCCGGATGCCGGCCCCGCGACGCGAACATCGTCGAACTGCGTGAGCAACTCGCAGCCGACGGCGCCCTGATCGGACCCGACTGACCGTCTCTGTATAAAAGGCTAGACAGGTTGTGCGTGTGCCGCTGACCCGCTCAAGGCTGATCATGGCGACTCAAATCAGTCAAAATTTCTGATTCTTTACGTCTCAACTGATTGACTGGATGATTTGCGCGCCTTAACTTCCCGTTAAGTCTATACAGGCAATACTGATCCATCAGGAGATCGTATGGTCGCGACCAGGGGCGGTCCTCGCCCCGAAGGGTCCGCCCTTGGGGTGGACATCGGGGGCACGAACATCAAGTGGGTGCACCGTGCCGGCGCGGTCGTCGTCGCTCGGGGCACGCTGCCCACACCGGCCGCCGGTCCCGCGCAGGTCGCCGCCGCCATCGCCGAACTCGCCGAGGCACGCACCGTCGAGGCCATCGGCGTAGCGCTGCCCGGTCATCTGAGCCCGGACCTTCGCTTCACCACCACCATTCCGAACATCGACGGCGACTGGCAGGGTTACCCGCTTGCGGACACGCTCGAGCGCGATACCGCGAAGCCCGTGCTGCTGATGAACGACGCACGCGCGTTCGCCTCGGCGGAACTCGCTCTGGGCTCCGCGCGCGGTCACACCGACGTGGTGTTCATGACCATGGGCACCGGGATAGGAGGTGCGATCGCCCTGGGCGGCAGCGTCCTGCGAGGCCCCGGCGACAGGATCGGCGAAATCGGGCACATGACCGCCGCGCCCGGCGGAAGCCGCTGTGCGTGCGGAGCCCGCGGCTGCCTGGAGACGGTGTCGGGCGGCCGGGCGCTGGCAGTCGCCTGGTCCCGCGTGCTCGCCTCGCGCGGAACCGCGGACCAGGACCGGACCGCGACACCCGAAGACCTGGTCCAGGCCGCCCAGTCGGGCGACACCACGGCCCGGGAGATCCTCGATACGGCCGCCACGGCAGTAGGTACGGTCCTGGGCAGCGTGCTGACCCAGCTCGGTCTCTCGACGGTCGTCGTCGGCGGTGGCGTGGCGCCGGCCTTCGGCGTGATGCGACCGGCCGTCGAACTGGCACTGCGCGATCGTCGGCGACTGATCGGACCGGTGATGTTCCTGACCGCCGCACTCGGCCCGTACGCCGGCGCGATGGGAGCGGCGCTGAACGCCACGGCGCAGCCCCTCGCCGTCGCTTCGGCACTGCCTCGGTTATCCGTGATCTGACGGCCCCTTAGCACCCTTCGGCGAGCGGCGCGATCGGCGGACCGCCCTTCCTCCGCATCGGCGGGTGTCGCGCCGGCGAACGGCATTCCGGCCTCACCGGCGGGCATCGCGCCGGCGAATGGGCTTCCGTCCTCATCGGTGGCCTCACACCCGGCGACCCTGCTTGGCCCGGCGAACGAATCCGAACGAATCCTTGCCCGTCAGCCGTCAGCCGTCAGCCGTCAGTCTCGCCTGCCAACCGGCCTCCCCATCCGCGTCTCATCTGCCTCCCCTCCCCTCCCAACGCGCCTTCCGCGGTGCGGGATCCGGCGCCCAGTCGGCCGGCCGTCGCTCTCCCTGCTCGGCGGCCGGTCTCCATCACGCCCAGCCCAGGACGGTTTCCCGATGATCGACGCATTCGTCGACGACGGCTCGGTACAGAACGAACCGCGCCCCTCCGAGCGGCCAGAGCACACCGCACGACAGCAGTGGTGGCGCACCGCCGTCATCTACGAGGTGTACGTCCGCAGCTTCCTCGACAGCACCGGGGACGGCATCGGCGACCTCGCCGGTGTCCGCGCGGGCCTGCCGTACCTCAAGCGACTCGGTGTCGACGGCATATGGCTCAACCCGTTCTACCCCTCGCCGCAGTACGACCACGGCTACGACGTCGCCGACTACTGCGACGTGGACCCGGTCTACGGAGACCTGGACGAATTCGGCGGCCTGGTGGACGACGCGCATCGACTCGGGTTCAAGGTGCTCATCGACATCGTCCCCAACCACTGCTCCAGCCGCCACCCGTGGTTCCTGCAGGCCCTGGCCGAAGGCCCGGACGGCGGTCCGGGCAGATCCCGCTTCCACTTCGCCGAGGGCCGGGGTGCGGGCGGCGAACTGCCGCCCAACAACTGGCACTCCATGTTCGGCGGACCCGCATGGACCCGGGTGACCGAGCCGGACGGCACGCCGGGCCAGTGGTACCTGCACCTGTTCGGGCCGGAGCAGCCCGACTTGAACTGGCGTAACCCCGAAGTCGGCGGCTACTTCGGGCAAGTACTGCGGTTCTGGCTGGACCGTGGCGTCGACGGGTTCCGCATCGACGTGGCCACCGGCCTCTTCAAGCATCCCGCACTGCCGGACTCCCCGGACCCGGCAGCCGACGCGCGCGCCCGGGACACGGTCAACCCCCTGGCGTGGAACCAGCCCGAGACCCACGGTGTCTGGCGCACCTGGCGCGCCATCTGCGAGGAATACACCGCACGGGACGGCATCGACCGGCTGCTCGTCGGAGAGGTGTCCGTGCGCACCCCGGCCGAGCAGGCCGCCTATGTCCGCCCGGACGAGCTCCACCAGGCGTTCTTCTTCCACATGCTGACGGCCCCCTGGGACGCCGCCACCTTCCGCCGGGTCATCCAGGACGCGCTGCGGGACATAGCCGACACCGGGTCGACCATCACCTGGGTGCTCAACAACCACGATCAGGTCCGCACCGTCACCCGGTACGCGGCCTCCGCGCGTGCTCGCGCCGCCGCGCTGCTGATGCTCTCCCTGCCCGGCGCCGCCTACATCTACCAGGGCGAGGAGCTGGGCCTGCCGGAGGTCGTCGACCTGCCGGACGAGGTGCTCACCGACCCGATCTTCCATCGCAGTGGCAGCCGCGTGGGCATCCGGGACGGCTGCCGCGTACCGCTGCCGTGGTCGGGGCACATGTCCCCGTTCGGGTTCACCTCGGGAGAAGGCGTCGCCAAGCCGTGGCTGCCGCAGCCCGAGTGGTTCGCGGAGCACACCACCGAGCGGGGCATGGCCGATCCCGATTCCTTCTGGCATCTGTATCGCGACGCGCTGCGGTTGCGCCAGAGCCTGCCGTCGCTCGGCAACGGGACGCTGCGCTGGCTGGATTCCCCGCCGCAGGTCCTGGCCTTCGTCCGCGGTGACGGGCTGGTGTGCGCCGTCAACTTCGGTGACGTCCCCTGTCCAGCCCCGGTCCACGGCACACCGCTGCTCGCGAGCGGTCCCTGCCCGCCCGGCACCCTCCCCGGCAGCACTGCCGCCTGGTGGGTGGCCGACGGCCTCACCGACTGACCCGCTGTCCGTCGCAACACGTTCCGTCCGTCTTTCACAAAGGAGTGACCCAATGAATGGCAGAGCGGCAGTACTGACGGCCGTCGCCGTCCTGATGATCGGGGCCGCCGGGTGCGGCTCTTCGGACAAGGACGCCTCCAGCGCCCCCGCGACCACCGGTGCGGGCGGCGCCTCCACGTTGGACCTGCCCAAGCTCGACGGGCAGAAGCTGCAGGTGGCCGGCGTCTGGACAGGCGCCGAGCAGAAGAACTTCCTCAAGGTACTGGCCCGCTTCGACGAGTTGACGGGAGCAAGCACCACCTTCGTGCCCACCGGCGACAACGTGTCGACCTTCGTCGGCAGCAAGATCCAGGGCGGCTCTCCGCCGGACGTGGCCCTGCTGCCCCAGCCCGGCGTGCTGCAGCAGTTCGCCAAGGAGGGCTGGCTCAAGCCGCTCCAGCCCGCCGTGGCCAAGGAGCTGGACCAGAACTACAGCAAGGCCTGGCGCGACCTGAGCACGTACGAGAGCAAGCAGTACGGCGTGTTCTTCAAGGTCACCAACAAGTCCTTGTTCTGGTACAACACGGCGATCTGGGAGCAGGCCGGACTGACTACCACCCCCACCACCTGGGAGCAGCTGCTCAAGGACGGTCAGACACTCTCCGACTCCGGCACTCCGCCGTTCTCCATAGGCGGCGCCGAGGGCTGGCTCGTGACCGACTGGTTCGAGAACATCTACCTCAGCCAGGCCGGCCCGGCCATGTACGACAAGTTGACGAAGCATCAGATCAAGTGGACAGACCCGTCGGTGACCAAGGCGCTGACCACGCTGGGCCAGATCTTCGGCAGGCCCGATCTGATCGCCGGAGGCACACGCGGCGCGCTGCAGACCGACTTCCCCACCTCGGTCGGCCAGGTCTTCTCCGACCCGCCCAAGGCCGCGCTGGTCTACGAGGGCGAGTTCATCGCGACCAACATCACCCAGGAGACCACGGCCAAGGTCGGCACCGACGCCAAGGTCTTCCCCTTCCCGTCCGTGGACGGCGGCAAGGCACCAGTGGTGAGCAGTGGTGACGTCGCGGTCGCGCTCAAGGACGGCGAAGGCGCGCAGGCGCTGATGCGCTTCCTGGTTTCCCCGGAGGCGGCGGAAATCGCCGTACAGCAGGGCGGTTTCCTGTCTCCGAACAAGGCGGTCGCCTTCTCCAACTACCGCGACGACACCGTACGGGGCATCGCGAAGAACCTGATCAAGGCCGGCGACAACATCCGGTTCGACATGTCCGATCAGGCGCCGGCCGCGTTCGGCGGAACCAAGGGGCAGGGGGAGTGGAAGGACCTGCAGGACTTCCTCGCCAAGCCTTCCGATGTAGCGGGCGCGCAGAAACAGCTCGAAGCGGACGCCGCGAAGGCGTTCGCCAAGGCTGGCTGAGGCAGCCGCCATGTCACAGACCCTTTCCCCTCCGTCCCCCGCCGCCCCCGCGGCGGCGGGGGCACCCGCCCGCCGCAGGAGGAGGACGCTTCGAGGCCGTAGCTGGATCGCGGTCTTCTTCCTGCTGCCCGCGCTGGTCCTGCTCGGCGCACTCGTGGTGTATCCGATCGTGTGGTCAGTGGTACGCAGTCTCTTCGGCCCCGACGGATTCACGCACTTCGTCGGGCTCTCCAACTACACCGACGTCTTCACCGACCACCAGACCCTCGTCGCCATCAAGAACAATGCGATCTGGGTCGTGGTCGCACCCGTCGCGGCCACCGGGCTGGGCCTGATCTTCGCCGTGCTCACCGATCGGATCCGCTGGGGCACGGCATTCAAGCTGGTCGTCTTCATGCCGATGGCCATCTCCATGCTGGCCGCCGGCATCATCTTCCGGCTGGTCTACGACCAGGACCCCGGCAAGGGCGTGGCCAACGCGGTGGCGACCGGCGTCCACGACACCTTCTTCAAGGCATCGGCGTATCCCGGGGCCCATCCCCGCGTGGCGGGCCCCGGCAGCGGCACCCTGGCCGGGCCGGTCGGCGGCCCTTACACGAACAGGCCCGTCAGCGCCGATGGTGGTCCGGCCACACTGCCACTGGTCGGTGTGCAGCCCAGCACGCTGACCGGCGCGACGCAGGCCGCTTCGCCGAGTGCCTGCCCACAGGGCGCGTTGTGCGGCACGGTCTGGCTGGACTTCCAGCCGGGCGGCAGCACCCCCGGGAAGATCGACCAGGGAGAGAAGGCACTGTCAGGCGTCCGGGTCGAGGCTGTGCGTGACGGAGACGTCATCGCCACGGCGACCGCCGCCAAGGACGGCACCTTCGCCCTGCCCGCGACCCAGGTCGGCGCTTCGCCGGTTCAACTGCGCCTGCCCGCCACGAACTTCACCGAGCAGTACGCGGGTGTCAACTGGCTCGGCCCGACCCTGGTCACCTGGTCGATCATCGGTGCCTACGTCTGGATGTGGACGGGCTTCGCGATGGTCCTCATCGCCGCCGGGTTGGCCGGGATTCCCCAGGAATTGCTGGAGGCCGCACGTGTCGACGGCGCGAGGGAGTGGCAGGTCTTCCGCCGCATCACGGTGCCGCTCCTGACGCCGGTGCTGGGCGTCGTCCTGGTCACGCTGGTGATCAATGTGCTGAAGATCTTCGACCTGGTGTACGTCATCGCGCCCGGCGCCAGCCAACAGGACGCCAACGTACTGGCCCTGCAGCTCTATCTGTCCTCCTTCGGCGGCGGCAACGACCAGGGCACCGGCAGCGCGCTCGCCGTGCTTCTGCTCGCCCTGGTGGCGCCGGCCATGTTCCTCAACATCAAGCGGTTCCGAAAGGAGAGGTCACGATGACAACCCTTCAGACCGCCCAGGCCGGCCAGACCGACGCCACCGTCCCCACTGCCTCCGGCCGCCCGGGTCCGGGCGCTGCCGCCCGCGCGGCTCGTCGGCTCGTCGGCGGATCCACACGTCTGGTCCTGCTGGTGGTGGCCATGTTCTGGCTGCTGCCGACCGTCGGCCTGCTGCTCTCCTCGCTGCGCGGGCCACTGGACATCGGGTCGTCCGGCTGGTGGACCGTGCTCACCAAACCCGCGCAACTGACCCTGCACAACTACACCAGCCTGCTGGACGACCCGACGATCACGCATTCGTTCCTGAACAGTCTGCTGATCACTGTCCCCGCCACGCTGCTGGTGGTGGTTGTCGGCTCACTCGCCGGGTACGTCTTCGCCTGGGTCGAATTCCCAGGCCGGGACTGGGTGTTCCTGCTCATCGTCGGCCTGCTCGTGGTGCCCCTGCAGGTTGCGCTGGTGCCCATTACCAGTCTGTTCGGGGATCTCGGGATCTTCGGCAGCATCGTCGGTGTCGTCCTCTTCCACGTCGCTTTCGGCCTGCCGTTCGCCATTTTCCTGCTCCGGAACTTCTTCGCGGGCATCCCGCGCGAACTGCTGGAGGCCGCCCGTCTCGACGGGGCGGGCGAGTTGTGGCTCTTCGTCCGGGTGGTGGTTCCGCTCGGCGGGCCGGCGATAGCCTCGCTCGGCATCTTCCAGTTCCTGTGGGTCTGGAACGACATGCTCGTCGCGCTCATCTTCGCCGACGCGGATTCGGCTCCGCTCACCGTGGCCCTGCAACAGCAGACCCGCCAGTTCGGCACCAATATCGACGTCCTGTCCTCCGGTGCCTTCCTCTCCATGATCATCCCGCTGGTGGTCTTCTTCGCCTTCCAGCGGCAGTTCGTCAGCGGTGTCATGGCAGGAGCGCTGAAGTAAGCCGCTCCTGCTCGCGTCTCCG
>NZ_BMPQ01000013.1:127290-146067 GCF_014647675.1 Streptomyces flaveus
AGACGCGAGGCGTTCCAGACCCCGCCCCAGAGGGCCGTACCGCCAGTGATGGTGGCCTGCGCCGACCCCTGGGAAGCGCCTATGGAGGTGGGCCTTTCCATTTGTGGGGATGGGCGTTGCCGCGTCCGATGCTTCGCCGAAGTGAACGAACAGCGGCAGTCCGGCCAACTCCCCGCACACCACTGCTCTTTGGTCCCACTGGGACCCCATACTCGCTGAGGTTCCACATATGGCACACCCTCAGGGAGGCAGAGCATGGCCCTCACCACCCGTCGCAGAGCGCTCACCACCTTCGCCACCGCCCTGGCGGGCACCGTCGCCGCGCCCGCGTACGCCCAGGCGAGCGAGCGGAAGCACGGCCCGCGCCCGCTGTGGCGCGCCCACGCGCACAACGACTACCTGCACCCCAGGCCCCTCTTCGACGCCCTGGGCCACCGATTCGGCAGCCTCGAGGCCGACATCTTCCTCGTCGGCGACCAGCTCCTGGTGGCCCATGACGCGGTCGAACTCGACCCGGCCCGCACCCTCGAATCCCTCTACCTCGACCCGCTCGCCCGCCGTGTGAAGGCCAACCACGGTTCGGTGTACCGGGGTTACCGCAAGCCGATCCAACTGCTCATCGACCTCAAGACCGAAGGCTCCTCGACGTACCTCGAACTCGACCGCCATCTGCGCCGCTACAAGCACCTGTTCACGACGTACGCGTACGGGCGTGTCTTCCCCGGCCCGGTCACCGCCGTGATCTCCGGCGACCGTGCGGCCCGTATACCGATGGAGGCCCAGACCGTGCGGCGGGCCTTCTACGACGGCCGTCTCGCCGACCTCGGCAGCCCGGCGCCCGCCTCCTTCATCCCGCTGATCAGCGACAACTGGACGCTCAACTTCACCTGGCGGGGCATCGGCCCGTTCCCCGAAGCCGAGCGCCAGAAGCTGCGGGGCATCATCTCGGCGGCTCACTCGCGTCGCCAGAAGGTCCGCTTCTGGGCCACGCCCGATCTGGCGGGCCCGGCCCGTGACGCGCTCTGGGGCGAACTCCTCGCCGCCGACGTCGACTACCTCAACACCGATGATCTCGCCGGGCTCGAGAAGTTCCTGGACGCCAACGACAGGACCTGACCCAGCGCTTGCACAAGCAGTCAACACACGTTCGGCGGACACGTCAGCCGCCCGGACGAACCCCCCGCTACGCCACACTTACGGCCGAAAGCCGCGATGTGGGCGTGGCGGAGGAGGTTGACGATGGCCATTTCCATCTCTGTGGTGCTGCTGCTCGTGGTGCTGGTGGTGATCTTCATCCGCAACAAGGCGCTGAAGATCCCGCATGCCTTGGTGTGCATCCTGCTCGGCTTCTATCTCGCGAGCACAGACCTGGCGCCGACCATCCACGACGGCATCTCGGCGACAGCGGAAATGATCAGCGGCCTGAACCCCTGAGCCCTCAGCGGGGTCTCACGATCTGCCGCATGGCGGTAGCTGTGACGATGCTATGTGCCGACAAGACGCGAACGGATCAGGAAACGCACCCCTTCGGGTGCCTCCAGCGAGAAGCCGCTGCCTCGCCCCTTCACCACGTCGACGATCAGCCGCGTATGACTCCACACCTCGAACTGGCTCTTCGACATCCAGAACGACACCGGCTCGTCCATGCCCTCGACGGTGAGCGAGGCCAGCAGCACATCGGAGTCACCGGTCCGGAACTCGCCCTCCGGATAACACATGGGCGCACTACCGTCGCAACAGCCACCGGACTGATGGAACATCAGCGGTCCGTGAACGGCACGGAGGCGGCGCAGCAGTTCGGAAGCGGCGGACGTCAGCTCCACGCGTGGGGCGGATGAGGTCACCGTGCATCACTCCTCAGCGCTCACTGGTGCGACGGTGACTCAACCACCTGCCCCGTTGCAAGAAGGTTGCACGCGGAGAAGTGATCCGGCAGTGCCGTAGCCGGCCACTGCCCGACCCGGAGTCTTCGGGCTCCTGGCACGAGTTCGGAGTGCTCGTGCTCGCAGGCATCGTCGATGCCGTACGTGTCCCAGGCGGGGAACGGATCGCTGAGCGGCCTGCTCTCGCCGTCCCTCAGGAGGCAGTCGGCCAGCGCCGCCCGGAGTGCCTCGGCGCGCAGCCCGGTGCCGATGAACACCAGCTCCTGGCCGGAGGGGCCCTCCGCGCCACGGGCGCCGGAGGGCTCGAAGCGGGCGACGGAACCGGCCTGCGACCACAGCCCCGTCACCTGCGGGCGGCTCGCCAGCCAGAAGAAGCCCTTGGACCGCAGGACCTGCCCGAAGGCCCCGCTGTCGAGCTTCTCGGTGACGAACGTCCACAACCGCCCCGGATGGAACAGTACTTGGGAGCGGAAGACCGTGGAGGAGATGCCGTACTCCTCGGTCTCCGGGACGTGGTCGCCGTTCAGTTCCATGACCCAGCCCGGCGCCTGCTGGGCACGATCGAGGTCGAAAAGACCGGTGCCGAGCACCTCGCCGACGTTCACCCGGCCATGGGCGACGGGAACGATCCTTGCCACCGGGTTGAGGCGGGTGAGGGTCGCCCGGAGACGGGCCGCGCTCTCGTCGTCGACCAGGTCGAGCTTGTTCAGCACGATGACGTCGGCGAACTCGATCTGGTCCATCAGCAGATCGCTGACGGTGCGCTCGTCGTCCTCGTACTGGTCGAGGCCCCGCTCGGCGAGCTCGTCGCCGTCCGTCAGCTCGGGCAGGAAGTTCGCGGCGTCGACGACCGTGACCATGGTGTCGAGCCGGGCCAGATCGCCGAGTACGGCCCCGTCGTCGCGGGCGAAGGCGAAGGTGGCGGCGACCGGCATCGGCTCGGAGATGCCGCTGGACTCGATGAGGAGATAGTCGAAGCGGCCCTCGCGGGCCAGCCGGTCGACCTCCTCCAGCAGATCGTCGCGCAGCGTGCAGCAGATGCAGCCGTTGGTCATCTCGACCAGGCGTTCCTCGGTGCGCGAGAGGGCGGCCTCACCGCCGCGCACGAGGGCGGCGTCGATGTTGATCTCGCTCATGTCGTTCACGATGACCGCGACGCGCAGTCCCTCACGGTTGCCGAGGACATGGTTGAGCAGGGTGGTCTTGCCCGCGCCGAGAAACCCGGACAGCACAGTCACGGGCAGCCGGTCGTCCGCCATGCCGCTCAGCCCTCGGGGTGCAGCAGACCGCGCTCGTACGCCTTCACCAGCCGCTGCGGCACCTGGTGGACGGTCCCGTCGATCGTGACCGGCACGAGCTGCGGGGTGCTGGTCTTCCACTGGGCGCGGCGGTGACGGGTGTTGCTGCGGGACATCTTCCGCTTGGGAACGGCCATGGGGTCCTCCTTGGTGGGCGAGCGACCCCGACGCTACATGAAAATGGATCCCATTACGAAGTGAGCTGCCGCGGCGGGTGGATCAGCCCGAAACGAGGCGGAGGATCGCGGTGCCGTCGGGACCCGGTACCAGTTGCAGCGCGACCGTGCCGGCCTCCTTGGCGGGCGGTTTACCGGCCGCTCCGCACTGGGTGCCGCTGCCGTTGCTGTAGAAGAAGGTGGTGCAGCCGCTGCCCTCGCCGCTCGCCGTGCCGCCGGCCGAGCTGCCGTTGGTGCTGGTGCCCTGGGTCACCTTGTAGTCGACCTCGTTCTTGCCGACCTTGGTCACGGACAGCTCGGCGGGACCGTCCGGGATCTTGAAGTTGATCGTCACCGGCTTGGACACCACGATCTCGCAGTTGCCGTCGGTGCAGGCACCGGGGTCGGTTCCGTCCGCCGCCGTCACCGTCGGGGACGGGCTGGAGGTGGCGGGGGACGGGCTCTTCGGGGTGTTGTCGGTGCTGGAGTCCGGGGCCTCGGTGTCCGCCGCGCCCGCGCCCGCGGCGGAATCCCCGGAGTCCTCGCCGGAACCGCCGCAGCCGGCCACGGTCAGCATGGCGAGCGTCGCCAGCAGAGCACCGCCCGCCAGCCGTCCCGTACGTCCTGTCGTGGTCAGCCTCGTCATGGTGTCCATCCCTTTCGCGGCTCGTCCGGAGACCGGGCGGCCGAGTCTATTGAGAGCGCCGCGGGACGGGTCCCGAACGGCCGCCCTGATTCGGGGACGGCGAACTCGTCGAGGCGGACGAGATGTTGGTCGCCATCGGCTCCCTGCCGAACACCGAGTGGCTCGCGGGCAGCGGCCTGGCGGTGGGGGACGGGCTGGTGGGTGCTCTCGCCGTGGGGATGACGCCGAAGGCGATCCGGCCGTGGCGGCAGGCCATCGCGAATCGTTCGGTCTGGATGGAGTACCGGCGTCCAGGTGAACGCGCGGCGGAACTTACTTGAGTTACGCAATAAGATGGTAAAGTGATGGGTATGTCCACACCATCTGCGGCAACCACCCCCGCCTCCACGGAAGTGATCGAGATCGAGCGGGCGCTCACGCGTGTCGCCTATCTCATGGGCCGAACGCGTCAGCACGACCGGCTCATGGCACTGGCCGGAGTGCCGCTGGACCGTGCCGCCGTGGCACTCCTGCGGCAGATCGGCGACTCCGAGCCGATGCGCCCCGGCGAGCTGGCGAACCGGCTGGCCGTGGAGGCCTCCCACGTGACCCGGCAGGTGCAGCAGCTGGAGAAGGCCGGATACGTCACCCGCGTACCCGACCCCGACGACCGTCGCGCCCAGCGCATCCAGATCACCCCGTCCGGCCAGGAAGCCGTCGACCGCATCCGCGAGATGAGCGCCCGCGGTATGCAGATGGCCCTGTCCGACTGGTCACCCCAGGAACTCCAGCAGCTCGCCGCGCTCTTCCACCGCATGGTCGACGACTTCCTCTCCTACTCCCCGGAACTCGGCGCAGGAGAGAAGACCGGCCCGGCGGCAGGCAAGGCCTGACCCGGCTGCTGCCGTACGGGCGACTGGATCGGTGCGGCCGGCGAGCGGATCAGTACGGCCGGTCGCCCTCGATGGCGACGCGTTCCGCCACGCGGCGGTGCGGAGCGTAGTCGTTGACGGCGTAGTGCTGGGTCGCCCGGTTGTCCCAGAACGCGACATCGCCGGGCTGCCAGTGGAAACGCACCTGGTACTCCGGCACATGCGCCTGTCGGCACAGGTAGCTCAGCAACCGGTCGCTCTCGCCGCGCTCCATCCCGGTGATCCGGGTCGTGAAGGAGGCGTTGACGAAGAGCATCTGCCGCCCGGTCTCCGGGTGGGTGCGGACGACCGGGTGCTCCACGGGCGGGAAAGCGTCCTGGAACGGGGCGAGCCGCTCGGGCCCGTAGAAGCGGGCGAAACCGGGGATGAAGTCGTGCACGGCGGTGGCACCGTCGATACGGTCCTTCACCTCCTGCGGCAGGTTGTCGTACGCGGCGCCCATGTCCGCCCACATGGTGTCCCCGCCGACCGGCGGCACCTCCCGGAGCTGGAGCACGGCGCCGAGCGCGGGACGCTCCCGGAAGGTGACATCGGCGTGCCAGATGTTCTCGAAGGTCGGCGTGGAGCCGCTGCCCTTGTCGAAGCGAACCACGTCCTCGGTGGAGCCGGCGGCGAGCAGGGGGTTGGTCTCCAACTCACCCCAGTTCCTGGCGAAGTCGCGCTGCTGTACGGAGGTGAGGTGCGCACCGCGGAAGAAGAGCACCTTCCACTCCAGCAGGGCACGGTTCAACTCCTCGCGCAGGGCGGACTCCACCGGTCGTGAGAGATCGACTCCCCGCACCTCGGCCCCGATCGTCCGCCCCAGGGGCACGAGCTCGAAGCGTTCGTACGGGCGCTCCTGCCATCCCTCGGGGAGGCGCCGCAGCGTACGCGGCCCTTCGTACATTCCGTCCGGTGGCGTCTGCGCCTCGCGCAGGGTGGAGGGCTTGGTGTCGATGACCGTCATGAGGGCTCTCCTCGTGTGAGCAGGCAGAGGTGAACCGGCAACGGGAATGCCGGTAAGAGGTGCGCTCGCACCGCGCGCGGGAGGGGTTCGGCGGGGAACGGCGGTGGCTCAGTGGAGCGGGAGAAGGGCCGGGCAGAGCCTCGGCGGCAGCACAGCTATCGGCCGGAGCGCTCGCAGCCGGTCCGGTCCGGGACGCGCAGAGGTCCCGTTGTGTCGAAACAGTGCCAGGTCATGCCGTGATTCTGCGGTCGCTGTCGCGCCCCTGTCAATCACAGCCAGTTGATGTGCCGACGACAGCTGGTTGACGTACCCACGGCAGCCGGGTTGATGGGAAGCCGCGATGCCCTCATTCTGGGGCGTATGGAGCATGTCGCCGCTTCGGCGATCCTTGATGCACAGGGCACGGTGACGGGGTGGAGCGAGGGTGCCCGGAGGCTGACGGGATACGCGTCCGGGGAGGCCGTGGGCCGGGCGGCGGGGGAGCTGCTCGCCGAGGACGTGCCGTCCGGGATCGTCACCGCGCTGACAGGCACCGTCGTGCTGCGGCACCGGGACGGATCCCACCTCGCGCTGGCCCTGAGGGCGAGCCCACTGCTGGGCGCGGACGGTGAAGCGGCCGGATTCGTGGTCACCGCCGAGCGGTCCGACGGGAAGAGGCCCGGTCTGGCGGCGCAGGCCTTCGAGCAGGCGTCCATGTCGATGTCGGTCTTCGACACCCGGCAGTACTACCTGCGGCTCAACAATGTGGCCTGCCAGGTGATGGGCGTCCCGGAGGACACCCTGGTCGGCCGGTACTACCCGGACACCGTGGAGGACGCAGACCACAGCCGGGGCTTCCTGCAGCATCTGCGCCAAGTCGCCGACACCGGCGAACCCGTCCACTACGAGAGCTTCACCCGCGCACCCTCCGGCACCCGGTACCACGCCTGGAACCTCGAGATGTGGCCGGTACGGGACCCCACTGGCGAGCTGGTCGGGACCGCCCTGGCGGCGTTCGACAGCAGCGAGCAGCACTGGGCCCGGCAGCGGCTGGCCCTGCTGAACGAGGCCGCCGCCTCCATCGGCACCACCCTGGACGTGGTGCGCACCGCCGAGGAACTGGTGGAGCTCGTGGTGCCGCGCTTCGCCGACTTCGCCAGCGTGGACCTGCTCGACTGGGTCCTCGGCGCGGAAGAACCCCCCGCGGCGCTCGCCGGCGACGTCGTCCTGCGCCGGGTCGCCCACGGATCCGTGACCAACGGCACGCCGGAGGCGGCCGTACGGCTGGGTGCGGCGGACACCTATCCGCCGTACTCCCCGCCCGCGCGGGCCCTCACGGAGGGCCGGGCGCTGCTCGCCACGTCCGGTCATCCCGACTTCGACCGATGGGTCGGCGAGCGCAACAAGCGGGCGCCGGAGGGCACTGCCCACCGCGTGGGCGCCCACTCGCTGGTCACCGTGCCGCTGCGGGCCCGCGGCACCACGCTGGGCGTCGCGGTGTGCGTCCGCATAGCCCACCCGGATGCGTACGCCGCCGATGACGCCGTGCTCGCCGAGGAGGTCGCGAGCCGGGCCGCCGTCTGCATCGACAACGCCCGGCGCTTCGCCCGCGAGCGCACGACCGCGCTGGCCCTCCAGCACAGCCTGCTGCCGAGGGGCCTGCCCGGGCAGGCGGCCGTGGAAGTGGCCCACCGCTATCTGCCGAGCGGATCCGTGGCCGGTATCGGCGGCGACTGGTTCGACGTGATCCCGCTGTCCGGCAGCCGGGTCGCCCTGGCCGTCGGCGACGTCGTCGGGCACGGCATCCAGTCGTCCGCGACCATGGGGCGCCTGCGTACGGCAGTACGGACCCTCGCCGACGTGGATCTGCCGCCGGACGAACTCCTCACCCACCTCGACGACTTGGTGACGCACCTGGCGACGGACGAGAGCACCACCGACGACGTCGCGGAGCTGGGAGCGACCTGTCTGTACACGGTCTACGACCCCGTCTCCCGCCGGCTGACCGTGGCCGGTGCCGGGCATCCGCCACCGGCCGTCCTCCTGCCCGACGGCACCACACAGCTCGTCGAGATGTCCGCCGGGCCGCCGCTCGGTGTGGGCGGGCTGCCCTTCGAGGCGACGGAACTGGAGCTGCCCGAGGGCTCGTTGATCGCCCTCTACACGGACGGGCTGATCGAGGGGCGTGACCGCGACCTCGACCGCGGTATCGCCGACCTGTGCCGTGCGCTGACCGTGCCCGCCGATTCGCTGGACGCCCTGTGCGACGCGGTGCTGAAGTCCGTACTCCCGCCGCAGCCCGCCGACGACGTGGCCCTGCTGCTGGCCCGCACCCGTGCCCTGGGCGCCGACCAGGTGGCCACCTGGGACATCCCGCCGGACACCGAGATCGTGGCCGCCACCCGGCGGTACGCCACCGAGCAGCTCACCGCCTGGGGCCTGGACGAGACCGCCTTCGTCACCGAACTGGTCGTCAGCGAACTGGTCACCAACGCGATCCGGTACGGCGAACCGCCCATCCAGCTGCGCCTGATCCGCGACCGCGCGCTGATCTGCGAGGTCTCCGACGGCAGCTCCACCTCACCGCATCTGCGCCGGGCGCAGGTCTACGACGAGGGTGGTCGCGGTCTGTTGCTCGTCGCCCAGCTCACCCAGCGCTGGGGCAGCCGGCAGACCGTCAACGGCAAGACGATCTGGGCTCAGCAGCCGCTGCCGCCGGGCTGACTCGCTCGCCTCGGCGAACAGGGGGCGTGCTGTACTGGGCCGCGTGAATTCGCATTGCTGTGCACCCGGCCGGTCCTCGGAAGCGGCACCCGCCGCGTCCGAGCCGCCCGTTCCCGGCAGCGGCACGGCGCTTTCCGGCACCAAGGTGGCGCTGCCCGGCGGCACCTTCCGTATGGGCGGTGAGGACGCGGACGCCAACCCCGGTGACGGTGAGGGCCCGGTCCGCGAGGTCACCGTCGGGCCGTTCGAGATCGACACCCGCTGTGTCACCAACGAACGCTTCGCCGCGTTCGTGGACGCGACCGGCTACCGCACCGACGCCGAACGGTTCGGCTGGTCGTACGTCTTCGCCAAGTTCGTGCCGGGAGAGTTGCGCAAGGTGTCGCCGCGGCCGGAGGGCACGCCGTGGTGGTGCGGGGTGGAGGGCGCGTACTGGGCGGCGCCGGAAGGGCCCGGCAGTGACCTCGACGGCCGCGGGGACCATCCGGTCGTCCATGTCTCCTGGGGCGACGCGCTCGCCTTCTGCCGGTGGGAGGGCTCCCGGCTGCCCACCGAGGCCGAATGGGAGTACGCGGCCCGCGGCGGCCTCGACCAGAAGCGCTTCCCCTGGGGAGACGAGCTCACGCCCGGCGGCGAGCACCGCTGCAACATCTGGCAGGGCCGCTTCCCGTTCCGTAACACCGCCGAGGACGGCTACCTCGGCACCGCCCCCGTCGACGCCTTCCCGCCCAACGGCTTCGGCCTGTTCAACACCTCCGGCAACGTCTGGGAGTGGTGCGCCGACTGGTGGGGCACCGACCACGGCACCGGGCCCCACACCGACCCCACGGGACCGGAGCAGGGCACGGCCCGCGTGATGCGCGGCGGCTCCTATCTGTGCCACGACTCCTACTGCAACCGCTACCGCGTCGCGGCCCGGACCGCCAACAGCCCGGACAGCTCGGTCGGCAACACCGGTTTCCGCTGCGTACGGGACCGCAGGCACGGCTGACTCAGCCCTTGACGGCCGAGCTGGCGACACCTTGGACGAACCAGCGCTGGAAGAAGACGAAGACGACCAGCACGGGCAGGACCAGGAGCACGCCGAAGGCGAGGATCTGGCCCCAGTCCGGGGGCAGTTGGGCCTGGAAGACGCTCATCTCCAGCGGCAGCGGGCGTACCGCCGGATCGGAGACCATCAGGACCGGCCAGAGGAACGAGCCCCACTGGATGAGGAAGGTCAGGATCGCCACGGAGGCGAAGGCCGGCTTCGACATCGGGACGATGATGGCGAAGAAGGTGCGCCAGGGGCCCGCGCCGTCGATGCGGGCGGCTTCCTCGATGCTCGGTGGGATCGTGCGGAAGAACGTGTGGAACTGGTAGACCGAGAAGGCGTTGGCGATGAACGGGAGCGCCAGGATGGGCAGCGTGTTGCGCTGGTCGTTGAACATGTAGAAGAGCGGTACGGCCACCGACTCGAACGGGATCAGCATCAGCAGCAGTACGAGGGTGAAGACGGCGTTCTGGCCGCGCCACTTCAGCCGTGAAAGCCCGTACGCGGCCATGGAGTTGACGAACAGGCCGCCCGTCACGACCACGAACGCCACCAGCAGCGAGATGCCCATGAAGCGCCAGAAGTAGCCGGTGCTCTCGGAGTTGAGGCTGTCGAGGACGGCCGTGTAGTTGTCGAACGACAGGTTGGTGGGCAGGAAGCCGGACAGGCCGTTCAGGACTTCGCCGGACGGCTTGAGGCTGCCGATCAGCAGGTAGATGGCGGGCAGCGCGAAGACGAACGCCAGGACGGACAGGACGGCGTAGTCGAGGAAGCGGCGCAGGGGCGTGCGGGTGAGGCCCGGGTTCATGCTCATGGATGCTCAGTCCTCGTTGTCGGGCCGGACGACGCGGCGCTGGATGAGGGACAGGACGACGACGATCAGGAAGAAGACGACGGTGATCGCGGACGCCTGGCCGATGTTGTTCTGGTCGAAGGCGGTGGTGACCGCCTGGTACATCACGGTGCGGGCCGCGTCTTCGTTGAGGCCGCCGCCCTTGACGAGGACGTAGATCTGGTCGAAGACCCGGAAGGAGAGCACCGAGGTGAGCATGGCGACGAACACGAGAGTGCCGCGGATGCCGGGCAGGGTGACATGGCGGAACTGCTGCCAGCGGGAGGCGCGGTCGAGCTCGGCGGCCTCGTAGAGCTCACCCGGGATGCTCTGGAGCCCGGCGAGCAGGATGACCATCTGGAAGCCGACGCCCTGCCAGATGGAGAGCACGATGATCGAGGCCATCGCGGTGGCCGAGTCGCCGAGCCAGTCGAAGGCGCCCCAGTTGCCGAAACTCACCGCGTCCAGCGCGGAGTTGAGCATGCCCTGATCGCTGCGGGCGAGGATGAGGCGCCAGATCACGGCGACCAGCGCCATCGGGAAGACGACCGGCATGAAGAACAGGGACCGGAACAGACCGATCGCCTTGAGCTTGCGGTTGAGCAGGATCGCCAGGCCGAGCGCCAGACCGGTCTGCACGGGTACGACGACCGCGGCGAAGGTCAGGTTGTTGAACAGGGACCTGAGGAACGGGCCGGACTGGTCGGGGTCGGTGAACAGCCGCCGGTAGTGCTCGATGCCGAACCAGGTCGGTTCCAGCGGGGAGCCGAGGCGGACGTTGTAGAAGGAGAGGACGACGGCGTAGCCGAACGGGATACCGACGAAGGCGATGAGTCCGACGACGGCGGGTGTGGACATGAGCAGTCCGTGCAACCAGTCGCGGTTCTTGCGCACAGAACGCGCGGGTCGCGCGGGTTCGACGGAGGTCACGGGTGGGGCCTGCTCCCGGGCATGGGGCGCGGCGTGCGCGGGTTCGACGGATTTCACGGGGGGTCCTGTTCCCGGCCGGGGCGGGCGCGGTGTGCGCGGCCCGCCCCTGCCGATGGGTCCTACGGGATCTCGTAGCCGGCGTTGTCGGAGAAGTCCTGGTCGATGGCCTTGGCGGCCTTGGACAGGGCGTCCTTCGGGTCGGTGCCGCTGTAGACCGAGTTGAGGGCCTCGGCGAACTTCGCGGTGACCGTGGGGTATCCGGCGGTCAGCGGGCGGGTCACGGCGACGCAGGACTTGGCGATGTCGGTGTCGCCGCAGGGCTTGGCGAGCTGGTCGGAGAACAGCTGGAGCGGGCCGCCCTGCTTGTACAGCTCGCTCGCGGCGAGCGCGGACTTGGTGGCGGGCGGGGCGCCGTTGGCCGTCGTCATCGCGGCGACGTTCTCGTCGTTCAGGAGAGTGTCCAGGAACGTGCCGGCGGCCTTGGCGTTCTTGGAGTCGGCGCCGATGCCCCAGGCCCAGGAGCCCTGGCCGGTCTTGGGGCCGTTGCCGAAGTCGGGCAGCGGCAGGACGACGAGGTCGTCACCGAGGGCCTCGCTGTACGCGGGGTACATCCAGTGGCCGACCCAGCTGAGCGGGACGCGGCCCTTGGCGAAGGCGTTGCCGTCGGTGTTGGGGTCGACGTCGGACTTCCAGGACTGGAAGGTCTTCAGTGCCGACACGGTTTCCGGCGAGTCGAGTACGCCTTCCGCCTTGCCGTCCTTGAGGAGCGAACCGCCGGCCGACCAGACGATGGGGGAGAAGCCGTAGGTGCCCCACTCGGTGGTGAGCCCGTTGTTCTCCTGGATGTCGAGGACCTTGCCGTCGGAGTCCTTGGCCTTCAGCGCCTTGAGCGCGGCGGTGAACTCGTCCGCCGTCCAGGCGTCGTCCACGCTCGTCGGGTACTTCACGCCGGCCGCGTCCAGCAGCTTCTTGTTGCCGTAGATGCCCAGGCCCGAGTCGTACTGGCCCAGACCGTAGTGCTTGCCGTCGATCTCGCCCTGCGCCTTGATGGCGTCGGTGGCGTTGCTGAGGGTCTTGGCGGAGACGTAGTCGTCGATCGGGGCGAGCTTCTGGTTGAAGACGAAGTTCGCCATCGTCGGGCCGTCGAACTCCATCACGTCCGGCAGCTCCGAGGCGTCGGTCGTCGTGATGGTCTTGGTGTAGTCGTTGCCGGGGATCAGCTTCAGGTCGACCTTGATGTCCTTCTGCGAGGAGTTGAAGGACTTCACCGCGTTCTGTATCGCGGTGTCCTCGCTCTTCTGGCCCTGGTGGGCCCAGACGCTGATGGTGCCCTTGCCGCTGCCCGCCTCCGCGGAGGTGTCGGTGCTGCCGCCCCCGCCACAGGCGGCCAGCGCCGCCAGGGGCAGGACGAGGGCCAGGCCCGTACTGGCTGTGCGGCGGACATTTCTGCTGGTCGAACTCATGGGCTGTGCCTTCCGTGCTGTGGCGAGGGTTTGCCGTGCTGACGTGCTGTCCGGTCGTGGGGGAGTGGGGCTCGAGGGGTGCGGGTTACTGCGGTCCGCGCGGTCTGGGAGGGGCGGTCGTCTCGCGCAGGACGAGGCGGATGGGCATCTGTACCTGCTCCGTGGGTGGTTCGGCGCCGGGTTCGTCCAGCTGACGCAGCAGCAGCCGGGCGGCCTCGGCGCCCTGGTCGGCGACCGGCTGGGCGACGGTGGTCAGGCCGACCACATCGGCGAGTTCGTGGTCGTCGAAACCGACGACCGACACGTCCTCCGGGACCCTGAGTCGATGGCGGCGCAGGGCGCGCAGAGCGCCCATCGCCATCTCGTCGGACTGCGCGTACACGGCGGTCGGCGGGCGGGAGGCGGCCAGCAGTTCGGTCATGGCCCGCTCACCGCCCTCGACGGTGTAGTCGCCGTCCGCCTCCAGAGCCGGATCGTGCTCGATTCCGGCATCGGCCAGGACGTCCAGGTAGGCGTTGCGCCGCTCGATGGGGGTGGTCCAGTGCAGCGGCCCGCTGGCTCCGCTGATCATGCCGATCCGGCGGTGGCCGAGGTTCACCAGATGCCGTACGGCGCTCTCGGTGCCGGCCCGGTCGTCGATGCCGACGACGGTGAAGCCGGGCCGGGCGCCGCCGACCGTGGTGGCCAGCGGCACCCCCAGCGAGCGCAGCGCGGCCGACTCCTCCTCGTCCGGGATGAGCAGCGAGAGCACCGCGTCCACCCGCTTGCGCACCGGCAGCCTGGTGAAGAAACGCTTGCGTATCTCCGGCGAGCCCAGGTTGTACAGCAGCACGTCGTACCCGGCGGCGCTGAACACGCGCTCGGCGGCGTCCAGCACGGTGCCGAAGAACCAGCGGCCCACGTACGGAACCAGGACGCCGATGGTGTACGTACGGCCGCTGGCCAGGCTGGCGGCGGAGCGGGACGCGGTGTAGCCGAGCTGGGCGGCGACGGCCGTGATCTTGTCCCGCACCTCGTCGGAGACGCCCGGCCGGCCGCGCAGGGCGCGGGACACGGTGGACGCTGAGACGCCGGCGGCGCGGGCGACGTCGTTGATGCTGGCCGTCACGGCGCAGTTCCTCCCGTTGATTTCACGTCGGTGTGATGTGGGGGTGACGAGACCGTAAACCCGGCCTCGTTGTTGCGCAAGCGTTTGCGTTCAGATTTACTTGGGCCGATTCCAAAGTGAGTCTGTTCTGAATTGATGGTCAGCGCACGCGTTTGTTTGGGCGCTGTGAGCCGACAGGAACTGCGCATGCGATACGCCCCACCAGGCCTCTGCGTGAACGACTTCGCCCTGCTCCGGGACGAGGACGGCACCTACTCGGTGCTGCACCTCCAGGGGCCCTGGACGGCCGAGTTCGATCACCTGCGGATGGAGACCTCGTACGGCCGGGCGACCTCCACCGACCTGGTCCACTGGCAGCCGCAGGGACCCGCCTTCGGCAACGGGCTGCCCGGCCGCTTCGACGCGCAGGCGGTGTGGACGATGCATCCGTTCCGGTACGGCGACGGAATGGCGATGTTCTACACCGGGGTGAGCGGGCTGACTTCGGCCGGCTGGCCGCTCCAGGCGGTCGGTCTCGCGTACTCCGACCGCACTGACGGCACCGGTTGGCGGCGCCACGGCACCGGACCGGTCGCCGAGGCGGACCCGCGCTGGTACCGCACCGGCGAGCAGATGGGCTGGCGCGACCCCTTCGTCGTACGCGACGACGAGGGCGACGGCTGGGTCATGGTCGTCTGCGCGAGCGACGCCTCCCTACCGGTGGAGGTCAGCGGCTGCGTGGCCCTGGCCACCTCCGACGACCTGGAGCACTGGACCGTCCACCCGCCGCTCGTCTCGCCGGGCGACGTCAACGAGTTGGAGTGCCCGGTCCTGGAGCGCCTCGACGACGGCAGCTGGCTGCTGCTCGGCTCCATCGGCGCGACGCGGGGCTTCGAGGCGTGGACCGCTCCTCGGTTGCGAGGTCCCTGGACGCGCCGCGGTCCTCTCGGGCCCACTGGGTCCTACGCTCCGCGGGTCGTTGTTGCCCCCGACGGCTCCCGCGTCGTGCTGCACACCACGCCGCGTCGCGTGGGCCTCAGCAATACCGGTGACCGCTGCCGCGGCATGCTCGCCCAGCCCAAGTCCCTTGTGGTGCAAGGCGATTGTGCGCCCCACCTGGAATGGTGGCCCGGCCTGAACGCCTGGCTCGGCGAGGAGACCGACCGCCCCGCCCTGCACGCGGTCGGCGACATCGGCATTTCCGGGCCTGTCGAGATCACCCTGCGCACCGACACCCCGGACGGCGACCGTTCCGCCCTCGCCGTGGGCTGCGACGGCAAGAACCTTTGGGTCACCGGCCCCGACGGGACCCGGCTCGGCGAGACCGTCCTGACCGAACCTGCCGCCGTCCTGCGCATCCTCACCATCGGCGAGTACGTCGAGGTCTACGCCGACAACGTCTTCGCCCTGACCGCCTTGTGCTACTCCGGCTACCCCGCCCGTTGGACGGCCGTCACCGAAGGGCACAGCCACACCATCCCCGTCCGCCCCGTACGGCTGCCCGAGCCCCACCGCGACGACGCCTCGGCCATCTGGCCCGGCGCCGTACCCCAGTGACAGCGAGACTCCGCGCCTGCTGACCGGCATCCCGCACGACCTCGGAAAGGCCCAGCCATGAACGTCACCGCCGACGGTCTCCGCTTCCCCGACGGCTTCCTGTGGGGAGCCTCCACCGCCGCCCACCAGATCGAGGGCAACAACGTCAACAGCGACTGGTGGCAGATGGAACACAGCGGCGGCTCCATCGCCGAGCCCAGCCTCGACGCCGCCGACAGTTACCACCTGTGGCGCGAGGACATGGACCTGCTCGCCCAACTCGGCTTCACCGACTACCGCTTCAGCATCGAATGGGCCCGCATCGAACCCGCCCCCGGCCACTTCTCCCGGGCCGAGATCGCCCACTACCGGCGCATGGTCGACGGCGCCATCGAGCGCGGCCTCCGTCCGATGGTCACCCTGCACCACTTCACGGTCCCGCGCTGGTTCGCCGAACGCGGCGGCTGGACCGCCGACGGGGCGGTGGACCTGTTCGAGCGGTACGTGCGGGCGACCGCGCCCATCATCGGCATCGGCGTGCGGCACGTGTGCACCATCAACGAACCCAACATGATCGCGGTCGCCGACGCCATTCGCGAACTGGGCACCGAAGCACCTCCCACGGTGGGACTCGTGCTGCCCGACAAGGCCACGACCGACGCCCTGATCCAGGCGCACCTTCGCGCGACGGCCGCAGTCAAGGCGATCTCCGCCGACATCCAGGCCGGCTGGTCCATCGCCAACCAGGTCTACCAGGCCCTGCCCGGCGCCGAAGCCGCCACCGCCGCCTACAGTCACCCCCGCGAAGACGTCTTCATCGAAGCCGCCCGCGACGACGACTGGATCGGCGTCCAGTCCTACACCCGCACCAGGATCACCGCTGACGGCCCCATCCCCGCCCCCGACGGCGCCGAACGCACCCTCACCGGCTGGGAGTACTACCCACAAGCCATCGGATACGCCCTGCGCCACACCGCCGAGATCGTCGGCGACGTCCCCCTGATCGTCACCGAGAACGGCATCGCCACCGACGACGACACACGCCGTATCGCCTACACTACCGGCGCGCTCCAGGAAGTCTCCGCTGCGCTGGAGGATGGCCTCGACGTACGCGGCTACCTCCACTGGAGCGCACTCGACAACTACGAATGGGGCTCCTACAAGCCCACCTTCGGCCTCATCTCCGTCGACTCCGACACCTTCAAACGCACCCCCAAGCCCTCGGCGGCCTGGCTCGGCGGACTCGCCCGCACCGGAATGCTGCCGCGCGCCGGTCGCTGAGCATTCTCACGACCGGCGACCACGTCGAGGCCTACGCCGACAACGTCTGCGCCCTGACGACAGGAGGAGACGTTCGCACGACCGTGTCGGGCTGCGCCTGCGGAGCTGCCCAGCAAGAGGGCCGTAACCCGTCCCCGGGCGGATCCGAGTGGCGGCGAAAGTTTCGAGTAGCGCAGCTCACGCGAAGGAAGCGTTGACCGGATAGCAACCGGTTCCTAGATTAGGTGCGTCTCAACACGGCGTAAGCGGCGGACGGCGGAACCGCCACCGCTCACGCCGACTACGGCCAGCGCAACTTCTTGAGCGTCACCGAACTGCCCCGCGCGGCGGAGGCCCCCGAGGCCTCCGCCGCGCGGCGGCGTCCATGCCGCCCCTGGCGCAGCCGCCTCTGAGACACCTGAGTCATCTGCTGAAAGGACCGGCATGACCTCGGGCCACCTCCGCAACCCCGTGCTGCCCGGCTTCCACCCGGACCCGAGCATCCTGCGCGTCGGCGCGGACTACTACATCGCCACGTCGACCTTCGAGTGGTACCCGGGTGTGCCCCTGCACCGCTCGACGGATCTCGTCCACTGGGAGCCGGCCGGTCACATCCTGGACCGGCCAGACCTTCTCGACCTGCGCGGAGTCGCCGACTCGGCCGGCGTGTGGGCGCCCTCACTGTCGTACCACGAAGGCCAGTTCTGGCTCGTCTACACGATCGTCCGCACCATCGGGAGCCCCTACAAGGACGTCGACAACTACCTGATCACGGCCCCGTCGATCGAGGGCCCGTGGTCGGAGCCGGTGTTCCTGAACTCCTCCGGCTTCGACCCGTCCTTCTTCCACGACGAGGACGGCCGCAGCTGGCTGCTGAACATGCAGTGGGACCCGCGCGACGGGCACCCGTCCTTCGCCGGGATCCTGCTCCAGGAGTACGACGCCGACAAGCGGGCCCTGATCGGCGAGCCCCGCACGATCCTCACGCACGACGAGCTGATCGAGGGCCCCAACGTCTACTTCCGGGACGGCTGGTACCACCTGATGCTCGCCGAGGGCGGCACCGGCTGGAACCACGGCATCCTGATGGCCCGCTCACGCGAGCTGACAGGACCGTACGAACTCGACCCGCTCGGCTCGCTGTTGACCACCCGGGACACCCCGGACTGGCCGCTGCAGAAGGCCGGTCACGGCGAGCTGGTCGAGACGCCGGCGGGGGAGTGGTACCTCGTCCACCTGGCCTCCCGGCCCGTAAAGACGCCCGACGGGCCGCGCTGCGTTCTCGGCCGGGAAACCTGCCTGCAGCGCGTGACCTGGACGGACGACGGCTGGCTTCGGCTGGCCGATGGGGGCCGACGACCGAGTCTGGAGGTTCTGGCACCCACGGGGGTGGAGCCGGGACCGCCGGGCCCGGTCGCCGGACCCCCCGCACGCGACGACTTCGACTCGCCTTCCCTCGGCGGGCATTGGAGTACGCTGCGGGCGCCCGCGACCTCCGAGTGGCTGACGCTCGGCGAACGCCCAGGACATCTGCGGCTGCGCGGCCGGCAGAGTCCGCACTCGCTCTTCGACCAGAGCCTGCTCGCACGGCGGCTCACTTCGGTGCGGTGCGAGGTGACGACGGTCGTCGACTTCCGTCCCTCCCACTTCAGCCAGCTCGCGGGCCTCATCTGCTGGTACGACACGTCGACGCACTACTACCTGCGCCTCACCCATACCGAGGGCAGGGGACGGGTCCTGGGCGTGATCCTCACCGACGACGGGGCGTACCGGGAACTCCCGGAATCCGAACTCGACGTCGACGACTGGCCGTTGGCGTACCTGAAGGCCCGCTTCGACGGCCCGGAACTGCGCTTCTTCGCCTCCCCTGACGGGACCGACTGGCAGGCCGTGGGCCCGGTCCTGGACGCGAGCAAGCTCTCCGACGACTACGGGAACCGGTTGCGGTTCACCGGCGCGTTCGTCGGGATCTGCGCGCAGGATCTGGGCGGAACGCGCGCTCCGGCCGACTTCGACTGGTTCGAGGTGCGGGATCTCGACGGCGGGGACGGCGGGGACAGCGGGCAGGAGTAGGGGTTCTCCGCCGGCAGTGCC
>NZ_BMPQ01000013.1:146111-169046 GCF_014647675.1 Streptomyces flaveus
TGACCGCCGAGTTGCGTTCCAGGGACTTGGTTACTTGAGTGCGCCCAGAGTGACGCCGCTCCGCCAGTAGCGGCGCATCGCGACCATCATGATCGCCATCGGGATGATGGACAGCAGCGCACCGGTCAGGACGAGGCTGGTCACGTCGATGCCCGACTCCAGGCGCTTGCCGGACCAGTTGTACAGACCCAGGTTGAGCGTCCAGTTCTCCTCGCCGCGCAACACGGTCAGCGGGAGGAAGAAGGCGTTCCAGGTGTTGACGAAGGCGAGCAGGAACACCGTCGCGCCGCCCGTGGTCATCATCCGCAGCACGATGCTGAAGAAGATCCGCAGCTCACCGGCACCGTCGATCCGGGCCGCCTCAAGCAGCTCGAACGGGATCGTGGCCTCCGTGTAGACCTTGGCCAGGTACACGCTGAACGGGTTGATCAGGCAGGGGATCAGCATCGCCCAGGGGGTGTCGACCAGGCCGATCTCCGAGAACATCAGGTACAGCGGCAGGGTGAGCAGCGCGATCGGGATGAGGAAGGAGCCCACCACGGTCGCGAACACCACGCCCCGCCCGGGGAAGTCGAAGCGGGCAAGGCCGTAGCCCGTGAGGAGGGCGATGAGGGTGCCGCCGAGGGAGCCGACTCCCGCGTACAGGAACGAGTTGGCGGTCCAGCGCAGGAAGATGCCGTCCTCGTACGTGAACACCTGCTGCAGGTTCTCCCACAGGTGGAAGCCGGAGAACCACAACCCGTTGCTCTGGTACAGCCCCACGCGGTCCTTGGTCGCGGCGATGATCAGCCAGTACACCGGGAACAGGCTGTAGGCGCTGGCCAGGACCAGACCGACGAGGATGAACCGCTGCCCGCCCCGTGACCGGGCAGCGGGATCCGGGCGGGTGCGCCGGCGGACGCCGTTGCCTCCGCGGGGCGGCACGGCGGCGGTCTTCGTACCGTTTCCCGTGTCGTTTTCCTTACGGTCTTTCGTCAGTGCCATCAGTCCGCCTCCCTCGAGGTCAGCCGGTAGAAGAGGAAGGACGCGATGCCGAGGAACAGGGCGAGCAGCACCGACAGGGCCGCGGCGTAGTTGTAGTTGCCGGCGTTGAACGCCTGGTTGTAGATGATCATGATCGGGGCGAAGTCGTCGCTGACCGTCTGCGGGGTCACGTTCCGGAACAGCGCGGGCTCGTTGAAGATCTGCAGCATCTGGATGATCGACAGCAGAGCGGTCAGGACGAGCGCGCCGCGTACGAACGGGATCTTGATGCTCCGCGCGATCCGCAGCTCGGAGGCGCCGTCAAGCCGCGCGGCTTCGAACAGTTCGCGGGGGACCGACTGGAGCGCCGAGTAGATGATCACCATGTTGTAGCCGATGCCGTGCCAGGTCAGCAGGTTGCCGATGGCCGGCCACACCATCGAGGGCGCGAAGAAGTTCCAGTCGAAGCCGAACAGCTCGCCGAGCGGTGTCAGCGGGCCCACCGCGGGGCTGTACAGGTTGACCCACACGATGGCCGCGACGACGCCGGGGATCATGTACGGAACCAGCAGCAGGATCCGGAACCGGCCGGCCACCTTCGAGGTGACCGCGTCCAGCAGGAGCGCCAGGAACAGGCTGACCAGCAGCATGAACGGGATCTGGACGCAGGCGAACAGCACCACCCTGAGGATGGACGTCATGAACGCCGAGTCGGTCAGGCCCTGCTGGTAGTTCTCCAGCCCGACGAACTCCCTGGTCGCGCCGCCGAGACCGAGTCCGGACTGCTTCTGCAGATACAGCGACTGGTAGACCGCGTAGCCGATCGGAAGCAGATAGAGGAAGACGAAGCCGAGCTGGAAGGGCACCGTGAAGGCGGCACCCTTCCAGCGCAGTGAGCGAATCATGAAGTGTGCCTCAGCCCTTGACGCTGATGCCGCGCTGCTTCAGGTCGTTGACCGTCCACTCCTGCATGTGCGCGAGCAGGTCGGTGACCTTCTGCTTCTTGCTGACGACCGCGGCCCACTCGTCCTGCATCTCCGTGAACATCGCGGTCCAGTTCGGGCCGAAGGTCCAGTCGGTGTTGATGGTGCCCAGGCTGTCCGTGACGATCTTCTTGGCCGGCTCGTAGTTCTTGCCGAGCAGCTTCTCGGAGATCGCCTCGGAGACGTACGCCTCGCTGTCGGCCAGCGCCGGCATCACACCGCTGCCGGTCTCCGGGCTCGCCATGGTCTTGACCGCACCGGGATCGGTGGACATCCACAGCGCCGCCTCGGCGGCCTGCTCCTTGTTCTTGCACTGCTCGGACACCAGCGTCAGGTTGCCGCTCTGGTTGGTGCCCGCAGGGGTCTTGGGCGCCTCGCCCTTGAACGTCGGCCAGGGGGACAGCGCCCAGTCGCCGAAGGACTTGGTGAAGTTCTGCACCATGCCGGACATCTGCCAGGTGGAGATCTGCCGGGTCGCGGTGCCGCCGTTGTCGTAGTTGCGCTGCACGGCCGCGTAGTCGGCGAAGGAGAGCTTGGAGTTCAGGTCGTTGTCGATGATCTGCTGGATCACGTCGGCGGCCTTCAGGGTGCCCTCGTCCTGGAAGTTCACCACCCAGGAGTCGCCCTCGACGGAGTACCACTGGGCTCCGGCCTGCATGGCGAGCACCTCCAGGGTGCTCGGGTCCTCACCGGCATAGTTGGTGATCTTGATCTTGTGCTTCTTCAGCTCCTTGCCCGCGGCGATGAAGTCGTCCCAGGTCGCGGGGGCCTTGAGGCCGTACTTCTCGAAGAGGTCGGTGCGGTAGATGGTGAAGGCGGGCGCCGAAGCGGTGGGGACGCCGTAGACCTTGCCCTGTACCTGGCCGGTGGCCCACGAGCCGGGGTTGAACTTGTCCTTGTCGGCCTCGACGTACTCGGTGATGTCGGCGAGCGCGCCCTGGGAGACCCAGCTCGTCACGTACTCGCCGGTGTTCTGCATCATGCAGGGAGCGTTGCCGGCCTTGACGGCGTTGGTCAGCTGCTTCTGCATGGTCAGCTGGTCGGTGACCTTGGTGTACTTGAGCTGGACGTCCTTGTGGCTGGCGTTGAAGGCCTTGACGACGGCCTCCTGGCCGTTGGCCCAGCCCCAGAAGTCGAGGGTGACCGGACCGGAGGACTCGGCGGGCTCGTCGTCTCCGGAGCCGCCGCAGGCAGCGAGCAGACCTGTCAGGGCGAGGCCCGCGACAGCGGCGCGAGCGAACCTTCTCCGGGGGGTGGTGAAGTTCATCGTACGGTCATCCTTCGAGGCGTAGACGATCGCGGAAGAGGGGTGGCTCGGTGGGGCGACGGCGAGCGGGGAAGACGCCGGCTCGTGTCTCGGAAACCCTCTGCGGAAGCTGTAGAAAACGGTTGCTGTGAAACGTAGGTCGCCCGCTCTGATTCACGCAAGAGTCCGACGGCAAATTGTTAAGTTTGGTTGTCGGTGGCATTGCGTGCCATCGCTGTCGTGTCCCACCCGCGCACTGAAGCGAAAGCACAGGTCAGCGGGGCGGGAGTCGATTCCTGCGGCACTCTTGGAGCGCTGCAGGGCGTCTTCGAGCATCCTCGAAGACGTTTACGTAACAGCAATCATCCCGGCGCTTACGACTGCCGGGCTGGGGCACCTCTCAGGCCCTCAAGACACCGGGGGAGGCTGGACGGAGTTCCGTACGACGACATGCGTGCCCAGCACCACATGGTCGCCGTCGCCGCCCTTGCGGCGGCCGGTACCGGTTTCGCGCCGGCTGGCCACCGCGCGCAGCGCGACGCGGCCCATCTCCTCGTACGGCACGTGAACGGTGGTCAGTTGGGGGGTGAGCTGAGAAGCCAGGGGGATGTCGTCGTAGCCGACGATCGACACGTCCTCGGGCACCCTGAGCCCTCCCGCGCGCAGGGCCTGCATGGCGCCCGCGGCGACCACGTCGGTCCCCGCGAGCACCGCCGTGAAGTCCAGCCCGAGGCGCAGGCTTTCCTCGACGGCGTCGTACCCGTGCTCGTAGTCGTACGGGCCGTGCAGCACCAGCTTCGGATCGAAGGGCACGCCGTACGCCTCGAAGGCTCGCCGCGCGCCGTTCAACCGGCCCTGGGCGGTGGTGAGTTCGGCGTGGCCCGGCAGCACCAGGACGCGGCGGTGACCGGCGGACAGGAGGTGGCTGGCCATGGCGTAGGCACCGCCCTCGTTGTCGTAGTCGACGGTCGTCGCCGGTACGTCGCCCTCCAGCGGAGGCCTGCCCACCAGCACGAGGTGCGAGCCGGCCGCGTCCAGGGAACGGGCGAACCGGGCCATCCTCAGCTGGTACTCGTCGTAGTCGTACGCGCCGCCGAGCAGGATCACCGCGGCGACGCCCTGCTGGCGCATGAGGTTGACCAGCGCGAGTTCGCGTTCCGGGTCGTCGCCGGTCGTGCCGACCAGCGAGAGCCAGCCGCGCAACGAGGCCGCGCCCTCAACTCCCTTGGCCACGTGGGTGAAGGCGGCACCGGTGATGTTGTTGATGAGGATGGCCACCGTCGGCGTGCCGCCACCCGCGAGTGAGCGGGCGTGGGCGTTGGTGACGTAGTCCAGGTCCTGAACCACCTTCATCACCCGGCGGCGCAGTTCTTCCGACACCGGATAGTTGCCGGACAGGACGCGCGAGACGCTGGCGACCGAGACGCCCGCCTGTGCCGCCACGTCCCGGATGGTGGCCCGTCCGGAGTCACCCGACGCCGTGCGCTCACTCACCGTATCGGCTCCTTCACCGTAGCGACTGCCCACCGGATGAGCCGGGACCCTGCCCCGGGCCGGTGCTGGAACCGTATCCCATTGTTTCTCCGGGGTGGTCGGGGGTGCGCGGGGCGGAGTTCAGGCGACATGGGCCAGATCTGCATGACGTACCTCGTGGGCCGAAGGCAGTCCTGCGGAAACGCGTTCCAGCTCATCGACGACGATGCCACCGAGGCGGGCCAGCTCGTTGCCGAGGGAGCCGGCGATGTGCGGCGTGAGGAAGACGTTGGGGAGCTTGTAGAGCGGGGATCCGGCGGGCAGCGGTTCGGGCTCGGTGACGTCCAGTACGGCGCTGAGCCGGCCGCTGACCAGCTCGTCGGACAGCGCGTCGGGGTCGACCAGGGCTCCGCGGGAGGTGTTGATCACCACTCCGCCGTCCCTGATGAGGGCGAGCTTGTCGCGGTCGAGCATGCGGTGGGTCTCGGGGATGTAGGGGGCGTGCAGGCTGACGATGTCGCTGCGTCTGAGCAGGTCTTCGAGCGACAGCAGTTCGGCGCCCAGCGCCGCTGCTTCCTCGGCGTCCACGTAGGGGTCGTACAACGCGACGGAGAGGTCGAAGGGCCGCAGCAGTTCCAGCAGCCGGCGGCCCACGCGTGAGGCGCCGATGATCCCCACCCGGCGGCCGAGATTGCCCGTGGCCGCGGTCTCGGCGGTGGACGGGTAGGCGTGGGTGTCCCGGAAGCGCTCGCGGTGCGCGAAGGTGTCCTTCCCGGCGAGCAGGATCATGCCGAGCGTGTACTCCGCGACCGGCAGCGCGTTACCGGTCACCGCGCTGGAGACGCTGATCCCGCTTTTCCACAGAGCCTCACCGACCAGCGAGCGGACCGAGCCCGCGGCGTGCAGGACGGTGCGCAGGCGTGGTGCCGCGGCGAGGACGTCCGCGTCGAGGTGGGGGCAGCCCCAGCCGGTGATGAGCACCTCGGCCCGGGCCAGCGCCGGGGCGGCGTCGGGTGCGGTGAAGTCCTGTACGACGAGCGTGGTGTCGATCTCGGCGATCTGCTGGAGCCGTGCCATCAGCGGCGGAGGAAAGAGCAGGGGGAGGTGCACCGGGTCCATGGCGAACACGGCCCTCGGCGGCTGGGCGCTGGTCATGACTCTCCTGAGGTGCTGGGAAACGTTTTCTGAAAGCGTCTTCTACCGTAAGTCTGACGTGAGGGGTGGTCAATGCGCTTGATGACCGCCGAGGATGGCGTTTCGCGAGGTTCTCGGCTGTTCTCGGGCACCTGAGCCAACGCAGCGGCAGGCGGTGGAGCAGCGGATTCGGTGGTTCTGCCGTGCCAGAGGGGGTGGTTCGCCGGTCGCTGTCGGTGGTGACGTGACCCTACATGTCGTCGTAATCGGTTACGGGATGTTTCAGCCAGTGGAGGGAGATCTGCTCGGCCGGACCGCTGTCGGGTCCAGAGGCGTGCCGGCGCTCGCGGCCTCCCGCGCGGCGAGGTCGCCGAGATGCCCCCACGCGTCGTCGAAGGTGTGGTTCATCCCGGCCACGACCACCGCACGTGGATTGACCGACGGCTGATCACCGGCGCGTCCGTCGAGATCGGCAATCGGTTTCCCCTCGGCTTTGGCGACCAGGCCGCGCGCCGGCAGCTCGTCGACGATGGCCGAGACCGTCGTATGGGACGCTCCCGCCGGCCGTGCCGGCGCCGCACGACGCAGGGGACCCTGGTCGAGCAGCAAGGCCAGGAGCTGCTCCTGGTTGGTTCGCCGCAGACTCCGGAGCGACTCTCCGGCCGTCTGGCTCATGTCGCCGAGGTTACCCAGTCTTTTCGAAAGTCCGTCAAGGCTCTTGACGCAGTTTCCAGACAGGAAGATGCTCTGCCCACCCGCTCATAGCAACCGGTTGTCAAAATCCGGTCGGCTCTCTGCCGGCTCCCGTCGGCCTGCCCAACTCCCCAGCAAGAAGGTGAGGCGTACATGCACGCACACCCCGGTGCTCCTCCCAGCCGCCGTCGGTTCCTCGCACTTTCGGCGGGCGGTGCCGCGGCAGGCGCGGCAGCCCTCAGCGGCTGCGCGCTGTCGACCGCGGGCGCCGCGAGCGGCGGCGGGAGCGGCGAGAGCATCACGATGATGGTCAAACTCGACGACATCTCCCCGGAGCTGATCCAGCAGGCCCAGAAGGAACTCGGCATCAGGATCACCGTGGTGCAGGACGACATCACCCGGCTGATCGCGATGCTCACCAACGGCAACCCGCCGGACCTGGTCCGCGGCCTCGGTGCCATGGACGCGCCGTACTTCGCCGCCCGGGGTGTGGCCGAGGACCTGGACCCGTACTTCGCCAAGTCGACCATCCTCAAGACGGACGACCTGGATCCGGCCAACGACGTGTGGCGCTTCGACGGCACGACCCAGGGCAAGGGCCCCCGCTACGGCATGGCCAAGGACTTCTCCCAGGACGCGATGTTCTGGTACAACACCGCGCGCTTCGACAAGGCGGGCGTCGACTACCCCTCCGAGACCGAGCCGATCACGTACGAGGAGTGGCTGGAGAACGCCAAGCGGCTGGTCCAGCGCAAGAACGGCCAGACCACCGTGTACGGCGGCAGCTACAACGGTGTGAACCTCACCATCCTCCTGACGAACCTGACGGCCGCCGCCGGAGGCAGCCTGTTCTCCGATGACTTCAGCCGGGTCGACTTCACCAGCCCCGAGGCCCGCAAGGCCCTGACCTGGTACGTCGAGTACGCCAAGACCAAGACCGGGCCGAGCCTCATCCAGCCCAACCCCGACACCTGGGACGGTCCCACCTACGTCGCGAACCGCATGGCCATGTCCGGCAACGGCTACTGGCTCGGCGGCATGATCAACGCAGACCCGAAGATCGCGAAGATCTCCCGCCTCGCCCCCGCACCCGTCTTCGAGGGCGGCCCACGGCTCAGCTCCTGCCAGGCAGGCACCGGCATGTGGATGCCCAAGAAGGCACGCAACAAGGACGCCGCCTGGCGAGTCTTCGAGTGGTTCTTCGGTGAGGCGCCGGCCAAGGGGCGCGCGGAGGGCGGCTGGGGGATACCGACGCTCAAGTCGCTGCGCCCGCTGATGCCGCAGAAGGAGGACTACCAGAAGCGGGTCTTCAAGGCGCAGGAGGCCGAGTTGAAGCACTTCTCGGTGACCCCCTTCACCCCTTACGTCAAGTGGGACGGCATGGAAGCCCTCATCAACCAGGTCATGCCGGCCGCGATGAACGGCCAGATCTCCGTCGACACCCTCGCGGGACGCCTCAACTCGGCCCTCAACGAGCAGCTGAAGCGCGGTAAGGAGCAGGTGGGATGACAGTCGACCAGATTCCCGAGGTCGCCGAGCGGCCACGGGCCGTCGCAGGCACCGGCGCCGTACGCTCCGGCGGCGGGTCCCGGACCTCCATGACCGCTCGCCGGCACCGGGCGTTCTACATGTTCACCTCGCCCTGGATCATCGGCTTCCTGCTGCTGACCATCGGCCCGATGGCGTACGCGCTGTGGCTGAGCTTCACCACCTTCGACGGCATCTCCCCCAACTGGCGCTACGTCGGACTCGGCAACTACCAGGAGCTGCTCTCGGACCCGGTGACCTGGGACGCCCTGGGGCGTGCCGGTCTGTTCGCGATCACCTCGGTACCGCTGTCGATCATCGCGGGCATGATGCTCGCGGTCCTGGTCAACAGGCCGCTCAAGGCGCGCGGCCTGTGGCGCACCCTGCTCTACCTGCCGGCCGTGGTGCCGCCGGTGGGTGCGGGTCTCATCTTCAAGCAGCTCTTCAACCGGGACTCCGGCGCCACCAACGGTGTCCTCAACTTCTTCGGCATCGACGCCATCGCCTGGCTCGACGACCCGTACGCCCGCTACGTGATCCTGATGACGGTGCTGTGGGCGGCCGGAAACATCATGATCATCTCGCTGGCCGGGCTCCAGGACGTACCCCGCGAACTCCACGAGGCGGCCCGGATCGACGGCGCGAGCGCCTGGCGGACCTTCCGCAGCGTCACTGTGCCGCTGCTCTCGCCGGTCCTGCTCTTCCAGGCCGTGACCGGGATGATCGCCTCGGTGCAGACCATCATGCCGATGCTGCTCGCCGCCAACGCCACCCCGGCGGGGGTCACTTCGATCCCGCAGTCCAACTACATGTACATGATGCACGTGTTCGCGCAGTACTTCGCGCTCGGCCGCTACGGCTACGCCTCCGCACTCCTGTGGGTGCTCTTCGTCCTGATCCTCATCGCGACCGGCCTGATCTTCAAGTTCACGTCCGGTGTGGTGTTCTACAACGTCGACCCGGAGGCGAAGAAGTGACCGCCACCACCGTGCCCCCCAAGGCCCCGCGGACCTCCATGGAACCCAGGACCCCCGATTCCGGGGGCCGGGTGCGAGTACGCAAGTCCCGCCTCGTCCTCTACACCGTGCTCGTCGTGATCACCGGCCTGATGCTCGGCCCCTTCGGCTGGCTGATCCTCACCGGTCTGAAGACGACGCCCGAACTGGCGGCCTCCCCGGTGCGCTGGCTGCCCGAGAACTTCCAGTGGCACAACTTCGCCGATGCCTTCACCGCCATCGACTTCCTCGGATACTCCCGCAACTCCCTGATCATCTCCCTGATCTACGCCACCCTGGTCACCCTGAGCTCCGCCTGGGTCGGCTTCGGCTTCGCCCGCCTGAGCGCCCCCGGCAAGAAGATCCTGTTCGGTGTGCTGCTCGGTTCGATGATGCTGCCGCAGATGATCACGCTCTTCCCGACGTACCTCATCTTCGCGAAGGTCGGCATGGTCGACACCTACTGGCCGTGGGTGCTGTGGGGGCTGTCGGCCGCCCCGTATCTGGTCTTCCTCTTCCGGCAGTTCTTCGCCGGGATGCCACGGGAGCTGGAGGAGGCCGCGATCATCGACGGCGTCGGCTACGCCGGGATCTTCTGGCGGATCTTCCTGCCGCAGTCCTGGCCGGTCCTGTCCGCGAGTTTCGTGATCGCCTTCACCTGGACCTGGGGCGACTTCATCGCCCCGATGCTGCTCCTGTCCAGCGACAAGACCACGCTCTCCGTCGCCATCATGACCTCCTATGTCACGGACGGCGGGCTGCCCGTCAACAACCTCCTTGCCGCGGGCTCCGTGATGTACGTCGTCCCCATCCTGCTGATCTTCCTCGTCGCCCAGCGCGGTTTCGTCGCCGGGATGTCCACCACCGGACTGAAGTAGTCCCTCTTACCGAACCTTTTGCAAGGAGTTACGCATGAACGCGCCCCTGTCACGCCGGACCACCCTCCAGGCCGCCGGTGTCATCGCCGCCGCCGGCCTGGCCGGCAGCATCGTGGGAACCGCACAGGCCGCCGCGGCGGAGGAGCCCGGCGCCGCCGGCGACAGAGTGGTCATCCACCCGACGCTTCCGAAGGTGCCTGTCAACAACTCCTTCACCGTCAAGGTCCGGCCGCTCGGCGGCACCTGGCAGAAGCTCGGCGTCTACCTTGCCAAGCTCGCACTGATCGACGCGAACACCGGCAGCAACAGAGCCCAGAACTCCTCCTGGGCCGCCTTCGACTTCTCCGGCACCGTCGAGGTCGAGGTCACGTACAACCCGGGCGGCGGCGAGAAGGTCCGCATCCGCCCGGACTCGTACGGCATCAAGCCCGAGGTGCTCGGCAGCACCGCGCGCTTCACCCTGGACCAGCCCCGCAACCTCGTCGTCCAGATCGACGACAAGATCTTCGACTGCCTGCACCTGTTCGCGAACCCGATCGAGCAGGACGTGCCCACCGAGGGCGACAAGAAGGTCATGTACTTCGGGCCCGGTCTGCACACCCACCCCGACCGGACGCTGAAGGTGCCCGACGGCACGACCGTCTACCTGGCCGCCGGCGCCGTCCTCACCTCGGCCGTGATCTTCGAGAACGTGGAGAACGCCCGACTGATCGGCCGCGGCGTGATCTACGACACGACCGGCGGCGCGGTCTTCGTCCGCAAGTGCGAGAACGTCACGATCGACGGCGTCACGATCCTCAACCCCCGGTACGAGAACATCAGGGTCGCCGAGTCCAACAACCTCACCATCAAGAACCTGCGCGCCTTCAGCCACCAGGGCTGGGGTGACGGCATCCAGCTCTACTGCTCCGAGAACGTCACGATCGACGGCTGCTTCCTGCGCACCTCCGACGACTGCGTCGCCCTCTACACCCACCGTTGGGACTTCTACGGCGACACCCGCAACATCACCGTCAAGAACTGCTCCCTCTGGGCCGACGTCGCCCACCCGATCAACATCGGCGTGCACGGCAACTCCGACACCCCCGAGGTGCTGGAGAACCTGCGCTACAAGAACATCGACATCCTCGACCACCGCGAGCCGCAGGTGACCTACCAGGGCGCCATCGCCTTCATGGTCGGCGACAGCAACATCGTCCGGGACGTCAGGTTCGACGACATCCGCGTGGAGGACTTCCGCTGGGGCCAGCTCATCCACATGCGGGTCGAGTACAACCCGAAGTACAACACCTCGGCAGGCAGCGGCATCGAGTCCGTCTACATCAAGGACCTCAGCTACAACGGCAAGAACGCCGACCTCTCGATCATCGCCGGCCTCGACGCGGAGCACGCGATCAAGGACGTCACCTTCGAGAACCTCCGCGTCAACGGCAGGGTGATCGCCGACAGCACGGGCAAGCCGAGGTGGTATCTGGCCGCGGACGGCGTGCCCATGTTCGTCAACGAGCACGTGACGAACCTGAAGTTCCTCACCACCGCCGAGGCCGAGGCGGCCGCCGCGTCATGATCACTTCTGCTCCGAGCCGCCGGAACTTCCTCGGCGGCACGGCGGCCCTGCTGCTGGTGGCGGGCACGAGCGGACTGCTCGCGCCCGGCACCGCCCGGGCGGCCGGCCACCAGACGGGTCGCACACAGTTCACCCATCCCGGCCTACTGCATACAGCCGACGACATAGCGCGCATGAAGGCCGCCGTCGCCGCCAAGGAATCCCCGGTATACGACGGCTACCTCGCCCTCGCCGCCCACGCCCGCTCGCAGGCGACGTACCCGATCCAGAACACCGGACAGATCACCTCCTGGGGCCGCGGCCCGTCGAACTTCATGAACCAGGCAGTCGCCGACTCGGCCGCCGCCTACCAGAACGCCCTGATGTGGTGCATCACCGGCAACCGCGCCCACGCCGACAAGGCACGCGACATCCTCAACGCCTGGTCGGCCTCGCTCACCACCGTGACGGGCGCGGACGGCCCGCTCGGCGCGGGCCTGCAGGGCTTCAAGTTCGTCAACGCCGCCGAGCTGCTGCGGCACAGCGGTTACGGCGGTTGGGCGGACGCGGACATCGCACGCTGCGAGGAGTCCTTCCTGCGCGTCTGGTATCCGTCCGTGTCCGGTTACATGCTGTACGCCAACGGCAACTGGGACCTGACGGCCCTTCAAACCATCCTGGCCATCGGCGTGTTCTGCGAGAAGCGCACCCTGTTCGAGGACGCCCTGCGGTTCGCCGCGGCCGGCGCGGGCAACGGCAGCGTCCAGGGCCGCATCGTCACGGACGCAGGCCAGGGCCAGGAGAGCGGCCGCGACCAGGGCCACGAACAGCTCGCCGTCGGCCTGCACGCCGACGCCGCACAGGTCGCCTGGAACCAGGGCGTCGACCTGTGGGGCTTCGACGACAACCGACTCCTCGCGAACGTCGAGTACGCCGCCCGCTACAACCTCGGCGGCGACGTCCCCTTCACCCCCGACCTGGACCGCACGGGCAAGTACATCAAGACGACCGTCTCGGAAAAGGTGCGCGGCCAGATCCCGCCGATCTACGAGATGGCGTACGCGCACTACGCAGGCGTACGCGGCCTCGACGCCCCGTACACGAAGAACGTCCTCTTCCGTGGCGCGGGCGGCACCCGCGTGGTGGAGGGCAGCAACGACGACCTGCCGAGCTGGGGCACCCTCACCTACGCGGGCGCGAAGGCCTCGCCCGCCGCGCCCAAGGCCCCGGCGGGAGTCACGGCGGTGGGGCAGGGCGACGGCGTCACGGTGTCCTGGGTGCCGTCCGCGTGGGCGAGCAGCTACACCGTCGAGCGGTCGGCCAAGCCCGAAGGACCGTACGAGCCCCTCGCGTCCGGCATCGACAAGGTGACCTACAAGGACCGCGACGTGCGCGCGGGTCGCACCTACTACTACTCGGTCATCGCCGCCAACTCGCAGGGAAAGAGCGGTAGTTCGAGCCGGACGGCGGCGACCGCGGGGCTCCCGGAGCCCTGGTCCACGCGGGACGTGGGCGACGTACGCATCCCGGGCTCCGCCTACTTCGACGGCGAGCGCTTCCTGCTGGAAGCGAGCGGCACAGCGGACACGTACCGCCTGGCCCATCTGCCGCTGCGCGGCGACGGCACTATCACCGCGCGGATCGTGTGGCCGCTCAGCTCGCAGTACTCCAAGATCGGCGTCACCCTGCGCAGCTCTCCCTCGGAGGGTGACGCCCCGCACGCCTCGATGCTCATCCAGGGGCTTCCGCTGCACACCTGGAGCGGTGTGTGGACCGTACGCCCGAAGACGGGGGCATCCGTCTCCGCGACCGGCAGCACTCCCGTGCCGCCCACCCAGCAGCAGGCCATCACCAGCAAGGCGTCGTTCCCGATCTCCGACCTCGGGAAGCTCCCGGAGTCGGCGACACCCATCGAAGCTCCGTACGTGGAAGGCGCGGGCGACGGCTACCGGATGCGCATGCCGTACTGGGTGCGCGTCACCCGCAAGGGCCGCCGCTGCACCGGGGCCATCTCTCCGGACGGCAAAAGCTGGACCGAAGTCGGCTCCACCGACGTCGAGTTGGGGCAGACGGCGTACGCGGGCCTCGTCCTCACCTCCTGCCTCGGCGTCGACGAGGAGTACGCCGAGACCGGCACCGGCGCCTTCGACAACGTCAGCGTGACCTCCGCATCCGGAGAGGTCTGGACCGTGCCGCGCCCCACCCGCACCGCCGGCGACCTGCGGGCGACCGCGGGCGCCGACGCGGTGGAGCTGGCCTGGACCGACCCCGACCTCTCCGCCCGGTACAAGGTGCTGCGGGCGACCGACGCGGACGGCCCCTATGTGACCGTCGGGACCGACGTCGGCCCGGTCGGGTTCGGCACCCGCATCCGGTACGCGGACGCCACCGGGCGGCCCGGCACGACGTACCACTACGCCGTCGCCAAGACCAACCGCGGCGGACGCGGCCCGCTGTCCGAACCTGCCACCGCCAAGATGCCGAACCCCTCGGCGCCGCAACTCACCTCCGCGACCACCGTCTTCGCGAACAAGGGCGTCGCCTTCCGGCACCTGCTGCGGGCCTCGCACGAGCCGATACGGTTCACCGCGGCCGGCCTGCCCGACGGACTGCGCCTGGACAAGCGCACGGGCTGGGTCTCCGGAACCCCCACCGAGACCGGCGAGTTCACCGTCACCACCACCGCGGGCAACGCCGCCGGCGACGGAACCGGCACGCTGAAGCTCACGGTCGGCACACCGCCGCCCGCACCGTGGTCGTACGGCGACCTCGGTGACGTGGTGCTGGACGAGCGGGAGTTCGGCACCTTCGGTGTGGCGGCCGTCAGGACCCCCGGCAGCACGGCGTACGAGGACGGGACCCTCGTCGTACGTGGGGCCGGGACCGATCTGACCGTCAACAACCAAGGAATGACAGGACAGTTCGTACGTCGCTCGATCACCGGCGACTGCGAGATCACCGCCCGGCTCGCCTCCCGCGCAGGCGCGGTGAAGGCCGACCGCGTGGGCCTGCTCATGGCCAAGTCGCTGTCGCCCTTCGATCAGGCGGCCGGCGCGATCGTGACCAGCGGAGGCAGCGCGGCTTCAGGAACCGCGCAGCTGATGCTCCGCACCACCGTGGCGGGTGCCTCCCGCTTCACCGGCAACGGGGCGGTACAACTCCCGTGCCTGCTGCGACTGAAGCGCGTCGGGACCGCCTTCAGCGCAGCCGTCTCCACCGATGACGGCGTCACCTGGACCCCCCTCGCCGAGGGAGAGATCCCCGGCTTCGGTGACGCCCCCTATGACGTGGGCCTCGTGGTCTGCTCTCGCGACCCCCTGGCCCACTGCACCACGCACTTCGAAGGAGTGAGCATCACCCCCACCTAGATCCTTCACGGGATTGGAGATGCACGACGATGAGCCGCATCAATCTCCATCAGCAAGGACAGCAGAAAGAGTTGAGCCGCCGCGGTCTTCTGAAGACCGCCGGCGGTCTCACCGCCGCACTCGCCGTCGGCGCCTCGGCAACAGCCCTGACCGGCGGCACCGCGAACGCCGCTCCCGCGACGTTCGTCCACCCCGGAGCGCTGCACGCCTACGGCGAACTCAACCGGGCCAAAGTCAGGGTCGCCGCGGGCGACGACCCCTGGCTCTCCGGCTGGAACCGGCTGACCGCCAACGGGCACTCCGCGAGCACCTGGCAGCCCAACCCGCAGGCCACGATCATCCGTGGCGGCGACGGCCAGAACTACGGGATCCTGTACAACGACATCCACGCCGCCTACCAGAACGCCCTGCGCTGGCACGTCGGCGGGACCAGGGCGAACGCCGACGCGGCCGTCAGGATCCTCAACGCCTGGTCGTCCACCCTCACCACCGTCACGGGCAACGCGGACCGCTTCCTGGCCGCCGGGATCTACGGCTACCAGTTCGCGAACGCCGCCGAACTCATGCGCGGCTACAGCGGGTTCGACCTCGAGCGGTTCAAGACGATGATGCTCAACGTCTTCTACCCGCTCAACAACCAGTTCCTGAACAACCACAACGACGCCTGCATCACCAACTACTGGGCGAACTGGGACCTGTGCAACATGAACTCGATCCTTGCGATCGGGATCCTGTGCGACGACGGCGCCAAGTACGACCAGGCCGTGAACTACTTCAAGAACGGCGCGGGCAACGGCTCCATCCGCAACGCCGTGCCGTTCCTGCACCCGGACAACCTCGCCCAGTGGCAGGAGTCGGGCCGCGACCAGGGCCACACCATGATGGGCATGGGCCAGATGGGCGCCTTCTGCGAGATGGCCTGGAACCAGGGCGAGGACCTGTACGGCTACGACAACAACAGGTTCATGAAGGCCGCCCAGTACGTCGCGAAGTACAACCTCGGCGAGAACGTCCCCTTCACGACCTACACCTGGGGCACAGGCCAGAACTGCGCCCAGCAGTCCCACACCGTGATCTCCTCCGCGAGCCGCGGCCAGGCCAGGCCCGTCTGGGACATCCTCCATTACCACTACGCACGGCGACGGGGCCTGTCCGTTCCGTACATCACGCGCATGGCCGAGAGCGTGCGGCCCGAGGGCGGGGGCGGTGACTACGGCTCCAACAGCGGCGGCTACGACCAGCTCGGCTTCGGGACGGTGATGTACGCCAAATAGCCGCCCACCAGCGACGCACGCCGGAATAACCGGAGGTGATGTGGTGCTCTGAAGTGAACGACGGTTCACGAGCGTGCGAGGAGCTGGTGCGCGGATGACGGCAGATCGGACGCAGCCAACGGTCAGGACCCCGTACGGGGCCGTGCGCGGCAGGTACGAGGACGGGATCGCCGTCTTCCGCGGCATCCCGTACGCCGCGCCGCCCTTCGGCCCCCGCCGGTTCCGGCCGCCCGTGCCGCCCACGCCCTGGGAGGGCGTGCGCGACGCGGGCGCGTTCGGGCCGACACCGCCGAAGCCCCCGTACTCCGAGGCTTTCGCCCGGCTGCTGTCCGACCCGGTCGTGCCGGGCGACGACTGCCTCAACCTCAATGTGTGGACGCCGGAGCCGGGCCGCGGGGCCCGGCTGCCGGTGCTGGTGTGGATCCACGGCGGCGCACTGACCCGCGGCTCCTCTGCCGTGCCGGTCTACGACGGACGCGCCTTCGCCCGCGACGGCGTCGTCATGGTCTCGATCAACTACCGGCTGGGCGTGGAGGGCTACGGCCTCTTCCCGGACACCCCGCCCAACCCGGGCCTGCGCGACCAGTTGGCCGCCCTGGAGTGGGTGCGCGAGGCGATCGCCGAGTTCGGCGGCGACCCGGACCGGGTGACCGTCTTCGGCCAGTCGGCCGGGGCGATCAGCACCGGAGCCCTGCTCGCCGCCCCGCAGGCGCAGGGCCTCTTCCGGCGGGCCGTCCTGCAGAGCGCGCCGCCCGAGGCCTTCGACCGCGACAAGGTACGGCGCATGGTGCGCCGGATGGCGGCCCGGCTGAAGATCCCCGCGACGGCCGAGGCCTTCGCCGCCGTCGACCGCGAGCTGCTGCTGCGCACCCAGGCCGAGGTGGGGCGACTGGGCACTCCGGTCCTCGGCGGGCCCTCCTTCGGCGTCGTCGTCGACGACGACCTCGTCCCGCGGGATCCGATGGAAGCCCTGGTCGACGGTGCTGCCGCGCCGGGCGTCGAGCTGCTCATGGGCTGGACCCAGGACGAGTACCGGCTGTGGCTGGTGCCGGGCGGTCTCATGGAGCGTGTCGACCGGCTCGGCCCGGTCGCCCTGGCCGGTGCCATGGCACGCTGCCACTGCGGCCCCGAGGTCCCGCGCGGCTATCGCGCCCTCCACCCGGACGCCCGCCCCGCCGAACTCCTCGGCCAGATGGTCACCGACCACCTGCTGCGCATCCCGCTGCACCGGCTGGCCGACGCCCGCCCCGGCTCCTCGTACGTGTACGAGTTCGCCTGGCCCTCGAACCTCCCCGACCTCGGCGCCTGCCACGCCCTGGAGCTCGGCTTCGTCTTCGACACCGGGGACATCCCGGAATCGGCCAAGCTCGCGGGCGAGGGAGCCCCGCAGGACCTGGCCGACGCGATGCACTCCGCGTGGGTGCGGTTCGCCGCCGAGGGCGACCCGGGCTGGCCCGCCTGGGACGCCTCGCACCCGGTGCGCGTCTTCGGCGCGGACGGGCCGCCGGTGGTGCACGGTCCGCGCGACCGCGAACTCGCCCTGTGGGACGCCGAACCGGCCGGCGAGGTCACTCCTCGGGAATCCACACCCGCATTGCGCCCTCTTCCCGGTTCGCCCAGGCGTAGTACGGCACCGCTGTCAGCCGTACGCCGCCTCCGTCGCTCCGGCGGCGCCCGTCGGCCGTGACGACGGCGACCCCGCCAAGCAGCTCCGGCTCCTGAGCGACCGCCAACTCGGAGCCGTACGGCAGTGTCACATCGTCGAGACGGACCCCGGGCTGCTGGTCCACACCCTCCAGACAGTGCACGAGCGGGCCCCGCTCCACGGCCACACAGCCGCGGACCGCGTCGACGCGCGGGTCGGGCCGCGTCAGCCGCGCCGTCAGGTCGAGATCGAGGGTGAGCGTGTCGCCCTCGGACCAGCGGCGGTGCACCCGCAGCCAGCCGTCGCCCGTCTCGGTCGGAGCGCTCCCATCGGGTGCCGAAGCCTTGAACTGCGTGCACCAGGAGGGGATCCGCAGCGACAGCGACCAGTCACGGTCCGCCGGAGCCTCCTCGACGGTCACGGTGATCCGGCCGTCCCACGGATACGCGGTCTCCACGCGGACGACGCCCTCCCCGGCGGCGTACACCCCCGTCGCGTACTGGTGCAGCTGCATGCCTTCCGCGTCGCCGCTCGCCACATAGTGGGGGAGCGAGGCGAGCAGCCGCATCACGTTGGGCGGGCAGCAGGCGCAGCGGAACCAGGGGGTGCGGCGGGCCGTCTGGTCGCCGCTGCGGTCGGCGTGCTCCTCGCGGACCTGGAGCGGGTTGACGTACAGCCAGCTGTCGCCGTCGAGGCCGACGCCGGAGAGGAAGCCGTTGAAGAGGGTGCGCTCGACGAGGTCGGAGTACTTAGCCTCGCCCGTCAGCAGGGCCATCCGCCACGACCACTGGACGGACGAGATCGCCGCACAGGTCTCGGCGTACGCCCGGTCCGGCGGCAGCTCGAAGGGGTCGCCGAAGGCCTCGCCCTCATAGCGTGAGCCGACCCCGCCGGTCACATACGTCTTCGTCGCCACCATGGCGTCCCACAGGCGCTCCAGCGCGGCCCGCAGCTCCGCATCGCCGGTCTCCGCCGCCAGGTCGGTGGCGCCCGCGAGCAGATACAGCTGCCGTACGGCATGGCCCTCGACCGTGTCCGCCTCGCGCACCGAAACGCGGTCCTGCCAGTAGGACCGGCCCATGTCGCGGTCGTCGCCGCGGTCGGCGCCCGCGTTCAGCACGCCGTAGCCGCGCCGGTCCACGAAGTAGCCGGCGAGGTCCAGCCAGCGGCGCTCGCCGGTCTCGCGGTACAGCTCGACCAGCGCTGTCTCGATCTCGGGGTGCCCGCACACCCCGTCGATCGCCTTGTCCTTGCCGAACGTCGCGTCGATGTGGGCCGCGAACCGCTCGGCCACATCCAGGAGTTCACGCCGGCCGGTCGCCCGGTGGTGGGCCACCGCCGCCTGGATCAGATGGCCCGCGCAGTACAACTCGTGTCCCCAGTCCAGCTCCTGCCAGCGCAGCTCGGGGTGGGCGACCTGGTAGTACGTCTGCAGATAGCCGTCCGCGTCCTGGGCGGCCGCGAGGAGGGCGGTCAACTCCTCTATGTGTGCGGCCAGTTGGGTGTCCTCCGGGCTGTCGGCCAGCTGCCAGGACGCCGCCTCCAGCCACTTGTGCACATCCGAGTCCTGGAACTGGAAGTCACCGGTGAAGGTGCCCTTGCCGTCGGCCGCTGCCCGCAGGTTGGCGAGGTTGCCCGCCTCCTCCAGCTTCGACGGGCCCTGCGGGATGCTCACTTCGGCGTTGGTCGCCCGTCTGGCCGCCCAGAAACCGCCGGTGATCCGGGCCGTGGTCGCCGGGTGCAATGTCGTGTGCGTACGGTCGGTGAAGCGGATCGGACCGGTGTTGTCCGTTGTCACGTCAACCCTCCAGTAGGAGCTTGTGAGGAAACCCTGGCGCTTGCGTCCGGGACTAATTGCCCAGGCACCGCCGCCACCGAATCCCGCACCACCACGTGCGTTCCCAGCAGGAGGTGCTCGTTCGGGGCGTCCGGTGTCCTGCCGAGAGCCGTACGGACGGCGAGGCGGCCGAGTTCCTCGTAGGGGACGTGGACCGTGGTCAGCGGAGGGTGCAGATCGCGGGCGAAGGCGATGTCGTCGTAGCCGACGAGGGACACGTCGTCCGGGACACTCAAGCCCGCCTCGTGCAGGGCGGTGAGCGCGCCCGCCGCGACCATGTCGGTGGAGGCCATCACCGCCGTGAACTCCAGGCTCTGGGCGAGGGCCTGGCGGATGCGGCGGTGGCCCGAGTCGCGGGTGAAGTCGCCGGCGAGGCGCAGTTCGGGGTCCGGTTCGATGCCGCGGGCGCGATGGGCGGCCAGATAGCCGCGCTCGCGGCCCTGGGCCGTGGTGTTCTCCGGCTTGCCCCCGAGGAACAGGACGCGCCGGTGCCCCTGGGCGAGGAGGTGGGCGCACAGCGCGTACGCCCCGCTCTCGTTGTCGTACTCGATCACCGTCACGGGGGTGCCCGGATCCAGCGGTGGCCGTCCGCACAGGACGAGCCGTGAGCCCGCCGACGCCAGGGAGTCGGCGATACGGGACATGCGCGCCCGGTACTCGGCGGTGTCCGCGGTGCCGCCGACCAGGATCACGGCGGCGGCACGCTGGGCCCGCATCGTCTCGATGAACTCCAGCTCCTGCTCGGTGTCGCCGTCCGTGCTGCACACCAGACACAGATGACCCAGCCGGGTCGCCTCGCGCTCCACGCCGTGCGCCATGTGCGCGAACGACGGGCCGGTGATGTCGTCCAGCACGAAGGCGAGGGTCGGCGTGCCGACGCCCGCGATCGCCTTGGCCCGGGCATCCGCGACATAGTCCAGCTCACGGACCGCCCGCATCACGCGCGTACGCGTCGCCGTGCTCACCGGGTAATCGCCGGCCAGGACGCGCGACACCGTCGAGGCGGACACCCCCGCCCGGGCCGCCACGTCCCGGATCGTGCTCCGGTTCCCGATGTCCCCGTTGCTCTTCCTCGTCATCCCCGCCCCTTCGACCGCTTAGCACAGTGCCTCGGGAACTGCGGCAACACTTGTAGCAACCGGTTCCCAAACCGGAGGCTAGCGGTGGGGTAACCGCTTGTCACCCCGGTGGACGGGCGCAGAGCCGATACCCGCCCCTCACCTCGCACATCTTCGCGGCCGACAGCGATTATCTGCGCTCACACGCGGTATTCGCAGAAAAGAGCAGCCTCCTCGTACACACGCCGCTCACCCCGGAGCGCCCCTCATGAACGCCACGAAGCCATGAATGCCATGAACAGCACGAACGCCATGAACGTCCCGGACTTCTCCTTCGAGAGCCGGCCGATACGGGTCGTGTTCCGGCCCGGCGCCGCGACGACCGCACCGGCCGACGAGGCCGGACGGCTCGGTCTGCGGCGGCTGCTGGTGGTGTGCGGCAGGCAGGGCGCACACGCCGCACGTGCGGTCGCGGACTCGCTGGGCTCCCTGTGCGCGGGGCTGCACTCCGAGGCCCGTATGCACGTCCCCGTCGAGATCGCCGACCGGACCGTCGAGGTGGCGCACGCGGCGGGCGCCGACGGCTGTGTCGCGGTCGGCGGCGGCAGCGCGATCGGCCTCGGCAAGGCGATTGCCCTGCGCATGGGCCTGCCGCTGATCGCCGTGCCCACCACCTACGCCGGCTCCGAGATGACGTCCGTCTGGGGCGTCACCGAGCACGGCGTCAAGCGCACCGGACGCGACCGGGCCGTCCTGCCCCGCAGCGTCGTCTACGACCCCGAGCTCACCCTGAGCCTGCCCCCGGCCCTCTCCGTGACCAGCGGCTTCAACGCCGTCGCCCACGCGGCCGAGGCACTGTACGCCCCCGACACCTCGCCCCTCGTCACGCTGATGGCCGAGGAGGGCGTCCGCGCGATGACGTCCGCGCTCCCACGGGTGGCGGCCGATCCGGAAGCGATCGGGCCACGGAGCCGCGCCCTGTACGGGGCCTGGCTCTGCGGCTCCTGCCTGGGCGCGACCACCATGGGCCTGCACCACAAGCTGTGCCATGTGCTGGGCGGCACCTTCGACCTGCCGCACGCCGAGACACACACGGTCGTGCTCCCGCACGCCCTCGCCTACAACGCACCCGCCGTCCCCGAGGCGATCACCGCCCTCAACCGTGCCCTCGACACGGACAACGCCCCGCACGCCCTGTGGGAGCTGGCCGGACGCCTGGGCGCACCTCGCTCCCTTGCCGAACTCGGCCTGACCGACGACGATTTGACGGTAGCGTCCGGACAGACCGCGGCCGAGGCGTACCCCAATCCGCGGACGGTCACGATGGGTGGGGCTCTGGAGGTGCTGAGGGCGGCGTACCAGGGTCAGTCCCCGCGCGCCGAGGCCCTGGCCTGAGAACGGCTGGGACGGGCGTGATGGGGAGGGGTCCCGGAAGTCTCGCGTAACCATGACCCCCTGGCGGTCGGTTGAGCACGTCGTGTGGTCGTCGGCTGATCACACGCGCTGTGAGGGGAGCGGTACGTGGCAGGGGAGCAGGAACGGGTCATAGCCGGGCGCTACCGGCTGCGGCAACGGCTGGGTTCCGGAGGGATGGGGAGCGTCTGGCGCGCCGAGGACCAGGAGCTTCGGGCCCAGGTGGCGGTCAAGGAGATCGAGGTCCCGGTGCTGCCGGACGAGGCCTCCGGCGACCGTGCCTCCCGCGGGCGCAAGGAGGCGCTGAAGGCGGCCCAGCTGCGCGAACACCCGAACGTGATCACGGTGTACGACGTGGTCGAGCACGAGGGCCTGCCGTGGATCGTGATGGAGTACCTGCCGGGCACCATGGACCTGAGTGCCGTCGTACGGGAGCGCGGCCCGCTGCCCGCCGGCGAGGTGGCCCGGATCGGGGCGGCGGCCCTCGACGGCCTCTCCGCCGGGCACCGCCTCGGCATCATCCACCGGGATGTGAAGCCCTCCAACATCCTGCTCGCGCCCGACCACTCCGGGATCGCCGACCGCCGTGTCCTGCTCACGGACTACGGCATCTCGCTCCGGCCGCGCGAGACCCGGCTGACCCGCAGCGGTGTGGTGATCGGCACACCCGGCTACATGGCCCCGGAGCGGGTGCACGGTGGCGAGGCGACCCCCGCCTCCGACCTCTTCTCCCTCGGAGTCACCCTCTACTTCGCCGTCGAGGGCGCGGGACCCTTCGACCGGGACGCTCCCGAGGCGGCCCTGATGGCGTTGCTGGAGACCGAGCCCTCCCCGCCACAGCGGGCGGGCGAACGGCTCAGCCGGGTGATCATGGGGCTGCTGGCGAAGAACCCGCTGGACCG
>NZ_BMPQ01000013.1:169108-215144 GCF_014647675.1 Streptomyces flaveus
CGCGCGCACGCTCGACCAGCTCCAGCAGGAGCTGACCGTGATGCCCCTGGCGGAGGCCGCCGCGGCCGGCGACGGCACGTCCGTGCCGGTGCCTGCCGCCACCCCGGAGAAGGCGGCCACCCCCGAGGAGGCCGCCGAGCCTGAGGCGTCCGAAGCCGCTGTTCCTCCTGAGGAAGCTCCCCGTTCCGGTGATGGAGACGCGGCCGGGGACGGCGACCGGGACATCACCCCCACCCGCACCGGACCGGAGATGCCACCCCGTATCCGGGGATGGCGCCTACCCGCTCTGCTGGCACTCGTCGGCGTGCTCGTGGCGGCCGGCGGCTTCGGCGTGGGTGCCGCGGTGTACAGCGACGACGGACAGCGACAGCGTCCGGAGGCCAGACAACAGCCGAAGGTGAGTGTGTCCCCGACCCCGACGCCGACCACCACCCGCAGTCCCTTCCCGTACGGCACCCGAGTGGGCCTGAAGAACGGGCTGATGCCAGGGCAGTGCGTGGACGCGGACTGGAAGGAGGGCGAGTACAAGGGGCAGCCCGAGCTGAAGCTCGTCAACTGCGAAGATGACGACCCCGAGGGCCAGGTGATCACGACCGTCGCGTCCGGCACTGGGCCGGCGTCCGGTGCCTCGTCCGCCCAGACAGAGTGCGCCGAGCGCACGGAGAAGCTGCGCAAGACCATGCCCGACCCCGTCCTGCACGTACTGCCGCCGGCCGCCGGACAGAGCCAGCCGCCGGACACGGCCTGCCTGGTCTTCCTGAAGAAGGCCACCATCGGGGGCCCGCTGGGCGAGTACCGCCCGCAGGGCGAGGAGACGTCCACGACGCAGCTGGGCCCGGGCGACTGCTTCAACACCAAGGATGAGGACAACGGCTGGACCCCCTACCTGGCCAGCTGCGACGAGCCGCACCATGAACAGGCCGTCGGCTGGACGTGGTCCTCGGGCAACGACTCCTCCGAGAGCGTCGACATGGGAGACCTGTGCGAGGAGAAGTACGGCGTCAACTGGGCCCGCGGCAAGGGCCATGCAATGGACGGCTGGTCGTCCACCGACGAGGAGTGGAACGCCGGATTCCGGTGGGTACTGTGCACGGTGTACCAGGAGGACGGCAAGAAGCTTCCCGCAGGGGCGCTGAAACCCGCGTACTGACCGCACTGACCAGGTAGTACCGATGGCACATTGACGATGTACTGACGCCGTACCGACGACATGCCAGGCATCCGGGGCAGCGCAGATGGACGAGATCGAGCAGGAGCACGGGGACCGCGGGGACACCAACGTGGCGCCCCCGCGCCCGTCCGCGCCCGACGCCCGGGCACGCGGCCCCTGGACACGGGTCATCGCCGAGCGGTACGGGCTGATCAAGCCGGTCGGCACTGGGGGCATGGGACGCGTCTGGCTGGCGTACGACCTGCGGCTGCGCCGAGAGGTCGCGGTGAAGGAGGTCGTCGTACGGACGCGGGCCGTGCCGGGGGAGGAGAGCCCGGAGGTACGGACTGCCCGGGCGCTCAGCGAGGCGTGGAGTCTTGCCGCCCTGCGTGAGGCGCCGCATGTGGTGGCGGTCCATGACGTCGTCGAGGAGGACGGCTTCCCGTGGATCGTGATGGAGTACGTCCGCGGCGCCACGACCCTGGAAGCGGTGGTCGAGGAGCGGATGCGGGCGGGCGAAGGGCCGCTGCCGGTCGGCGAGACGGCGCGGATCGGTCTCGCCGTGCTCAAGGCGCTCGCCGCCGGGCATCACATCGGGATCGTGCACCGGGATGTGAAACCGTCCAACATCCTTCTGGCACCGGACGGTTCGGGACACCCGCACGCGCGCGTGGTCCTCACCGACTACGGGATCGCCCACCGTATGGCGGGCACCGTGTCCCACACCGGGCCGCAGCGGGTGATCGGCACGCCCGGCTATCTCGCCCCGGAGCAGCTGTACGGGGGTTCGGCCACCCCTGCATCCGACCTGTTCGCTCTCGGTACGACCCTGTACTTCGCCGTCGAGGGCAGGGAGCCGTTCGCCGAGGGCTCCGGCGGCTACCCGCCGGCCCCCGCGCCGCCGCGCCGTGCCGGGCCGCTCGGCGAGGTGCTGACGCAACTGCTGGCCGCCTCGCCCCTGCACCGCCCGGAACACGGCGCGGTGCTGCGCCGGCTGCGCGAACTCACCGAGGAGACGGGCGCTTCCTGAGGGACTCGTATGTGGAGCGCGTGGTTACGCCTGTGTGGGGCGAGGGGAGGCTTCGCGCAGCCGTGGGGCGCGCACTTCTGGCGGCCTGCGCGGTGGAGTAGCAAGGGCACGGCCGGCAAGCGGGCATACGGCGCGCACCGCGGCACAAGCGTCACTGGAGCACAACACCCTTGGAAATCACGGTCATTCGCATGCGCGTGCTGGCTGAGGCGCCGTTCCGGCTGTGGATGGCGGTCAGCGGCACGCTGGGCGTCACCACGCAACGGCAGCTGAGACAGCGGCTGCACGACCAAGTCGAGGACGGGCACCGGGAGTTCTTCCTCGACCTGCAGGAACTCCGCTGTGCCGACGGGCTCTTCGAAGGCGAACCGCGCACCCTCTTCCCGAAGGATCCCGCCACGCGCTTCCATCTCATCGGAGCCCCCGACCGCATCCGCGAGTCCGTCACCGGCGACCCGCGGTTCACCCTGTACGCCGATCCGGGATCCGCCTGGCGCCAGTGGGCCGACGGCGCCTGATCCGGCTCGTACGCCCCCTTCTCAGCTTGTCTTTCAACCTCTGTGCGCTTCAGTTGTGTCTGCGGGTGCCTCTCCGTAGGGCGCGGTTTCTGATCACGCGGAAGGGGAGAGCTGTTCGCGCACCCATTCGGGATCGGGGTTGGTGTGTGGCTGGCCCGCCACGGCGACGGTCGGCACGGTCTCGTTGCCGTCGTTGGCTGCTCTCACCGCTGCGGCTCCTGCCGGGTCGCGCCAGATGTTGACCCAGTGCAACTGGCGGGCGCTGCGGCCCAGCCGGATGCGCAGTCGTATGCAGTACTTGCAGCCCGGCCGCCAGAAGACGACCGGTCGGCCGTCGACCGCGCTGCGGCGTTGTGCCTCCTGCGCACCGATCGACCTCGGGAAGATCAGGGGTGAGTTCACGCTGGCGAGCGCCAGGAACGCCAGCAGGAGTGCTGCGGCTGTGCCGGGGCTCCCCTTGAAGATCTGCCCAGCCGCGACGGCTGAGCCGCTGAGTACAAGCAGCATTGGCAAGGTCCAAGCGCGCATCATGGTGATGCAGGCTACCGATGAGTCGAAATGCTCCTCTGACTAGGCCGCTCACCTGGGCATTCGCCGGACAGGCGGACGGCCCCCGCGTGAGCATGCGTTCCGTCACAGAACCGTACTTATACGAAGGCCGCAGGGGTGAGTCTGCTGCACCACGATGCCCGGCACGAGGCATTCGGCTTCACGTCCCACTTCCGGGAGGACTTCTACGGATGCCTGACCCGGAGCGGTGACACGTTGTTCGAAGTCACGGACGCGATGCTCTGCGAGAACGGGCCGGTGACCTCGCCGGTCGACCTGACGCTGCTGGCTGAACACCGGCGTGGGCACGACGCGTCGAGCGGCGCTCCACCTCTCCGCGATTCTCATCTGGCCCGGTGCTGGCCCTAGGGCTGATCAACGGTGTGTTCCCTCAGGAAGGCCCCTGCGTAGGCTGCCGCCTCTTCCTTCGTCGCGTACGAGGTGTCGCCGTCGGGCGTGCCGTGTGTTCCGTCGGCGCCCTCGCCTGTCCACCTCCAGCCGCCGGACGAAGGCTCTTGCGTCAGTTCGGCCGTTCCACCGAACAGTTCGAGTACAGCGCTCGCGTGCGCTGCGGCGGTTGCCGGGCGGCTGATGGCATCAGGCCACTTCTTGCGGGCACCTTGCCGGGTGATGCCCCAAACGGCGCCCAGCTGCTCGTAGCTCGCGCCGTAAGACCCGGCGGTTCCCGCTGCGATCGCCGTCAACCGTTTGACCTCCGTGTCCACCGCCTTCCATGCGGCAAGGACGGACAGCGCCACTTCGATCGGGTCCGCCTCCCACATGCGGTCACCTGACAGCCCAGAACCCCGGGAGCGCATGGCCGATGCGAGCGGGTTCAGAGCGTCGTAGAGGGCCTTGTCGAGCTCTACCTGCTCTTCGGGGGTGATCTCAAGCGAAGTCATGTGACAACTTTAGTTACCCGCAATGAGGATTGTAAACAACAGTTTCCGGTCGAGAGTGTGAGCCATGCACCGTCAGCCTTGCACTGAGGGCCAGACCGGATCGTCGCAGCAACTTGCCAGTCCTACGGCTTCAAGCAGGCAGTCCCGCCGCACCAGCCAGTCGGCATCCCGCGAGAACGACAGAGACTGACGGTCGCCCGGACCGCCGCCACTCCTGGTTTTGTACGTGGGAGCGAGCAACGTTTGTCGACGGTTTTGGGCAGCACTTAGAAGTCATCTCATTTGATTGACTCGGCATTCTGTGGGTCATGGTGGGGATGATTGAGCGGTTGGTGCCGGACAAGTTGTGGGAGTTGTTCCAGCGGGTGGTAGCGGAGGCGCCGTCGCGACCTCAGGGGTGGCCGACGTCGGTACGGTGACCGGGAGGTGCTGGCCGCGATTGTGTTCGTAGCCACGTCGGGTTGCACCTGGCAGCAGGTGCCGTCGGCGTCGTTCAGGCTGTCGGGGGCGACGGCCCACCGCCGTTTCACGGAACGGTCGGGTCTGCCCATATCCGTCGGGATTTTCGGGGCCAACCTGCATGACGGCCAGGCCCTGATTCCGCTCGTGAAGGGCATCCCGCCGATCCGCTCGCGCCGCGGACGACGACGGCGCAAGCCCGCCAAGCTTTATGCCGACAAGGGCTACGACTACGCCTATCTGCGGCGATGGTTACGTGAGCGGGGCATCACGCACCGGATCGCCCGCAAGGGAGTGGAGTCCTCGCAACGACTGGGCCGTCACCGTTGGACCGTAGAGCGCACCATGGCCTGGCTCGCCGGCTGCCGCCGCCTCCACCGACGCTACGAACGCAAAGCAGACCACTTCCTCGCCTTCACCAGCATCGCCTGCACCCTCATCTGCTGCCGCAGGCTCTGCGGGGCACGTTCAAGTGCCCCCACGGGCATGGAACGCCTCCGCCGCCCTGCAGGTTGGCCGCCCACTTGTCGTCCTGCGTGGTGAAGTGTGTGCCTCTGATAACTCCGACAGCAGGGAGCGTTCCTTCCGATGACCACACAGCCCGCACGCCCTGAGCGCAGCGGTCCCGAGACCGCCTCGGTGATGGATGTCTCGCCGTTCAAGCCTTCTCTCGTCAAAGCGGTGTTCAGGGACGTGACCCCGATGCACGTCTCTCGGTCGGCCGCGTGGGCCGCCGCGTCGGTGACGCGGACAGTGCTGACGGAGATCATCGACGGCGCGAGGAGAGCGGCGGCGGCGGAGGCCCGGAAGAAGCTGATTCCCGGGGACCTTCTCTCGGCGATCGACCGGAACGTCGAGCTCGAGGTGGGGACCAAGTGGTACGACCACAGCCCGACGTTTCAAGGCCTGACCGGTGTCCTGTACGACGCCGAGGGCGTCATCGTGCCTTCTCGTAAGCGCAGTAGGTCGCGCAAACCGAGTGCTGTGGTCGGCGCCCACAGGTTCGAGGCTGGGGTCAAGAAGCTGCTGCGGAGCCAGAGGGCGACGGCCGTCCCAGCGATGGTCCGCGACCTGGACGGAATCGCGAGCGTGTTCCTGACGGACCTCGCCCGGGACGCGGCCTTGGTCGTCCGCGAGGGCGGGGTCAAACGTTTCGGTACGGTCACCCTAGTGATGTCGGGCGAACCGGCCCCACCCCCGTTCCTCAAGGATTCCCTCCGGGCACCGTCCACCCGCAGGGGGGACGGGCGGACCATCGGCAGGGAGGACATCCTGGCCGCCACCACGATTCAGTTGTTCGGCGGCAACCTCAGGCAGCGAGCCCTCACCGAAGCACGCAAGGCGACACAGAACACTTCGGTCGGCTGAGCGGGTGCGACCAACATCGCTGCCTGCACCCTCATCTGCTACCGCAGACTCGCCAAATGAGATGGCCTCTTAGCGATCACACGGCTCGGAAATGTCGATGAGAACCAGCAACGCTGCTGGCGCCTGAGGGCCCTTCGTGCGGCCGCGACATGGCGGTACTCCACATCGCAGGAATCGCTCTCTGGTCCGTGTAGCACTGCCTGGCTGTGGCGGCGCGTACGCCTCGGGGCTGATACGGCGGCAATACGGTTACGCCGTGTGGCTGATGGTGTTCATGCCGTGGCCGGACGCCGGGCGGCGGGGCCTGCGAAAACATCAAGGGCATCGCACGACATCGCTGATCAAGGAGCGTGCCGCATGCCCACGAGGAATAGTCAAGACCTGTGGATCTAGTGCCCCCCGAGCCGTCGTTCCGTCGCGAGGGAGCGGCCAACGTGCCAGGACAAATCACGTCAAGCCGTAACTCGCGTGGGCCGGTATCGCTGGGCTACCGCCCCCGACTGGAACTCATGGCGGTCCACGAGCTCGAGCTGGATGCGCTCGCGCAGACCGGCGAGCAACGTCGGCCCGTGTCCGGCAAGGACCGGCTGAACAAGGAACTCGTACTCGTCGATCAGTCCCAGATCTGCCAACGCCAGGGGGAGCGTCACGCCACCCACCCACAGGCCCTCGCCTGACTCCTGCTTGAGCCGCTGAACCGCTTGCCCCAAGTCGCCTCGCACCAGGTCGGCATTCCAATCGACCCCGCTCAGCGTGCTCGACACGACGTACTTCTTCGCCCGGTCGATGGTCTCGGCGAACGGGATCTGCCACTCATCCATCCAGTCAGGCCACGTGCCCGTGGCCGGCTTCCGCCACGCCGACTCCATCATCTCGTAGGTCACCCGGCCGAATAGCAGGGCATCGGCTCGCTCCATCTCAGCGGTCCAGTAGCGCATCGACTCCTCGTCCGGGGGGAGCCCTGCCTCGTGATGGCAGCAGCCGTCGAGCGTGACGTTGATCGAGTATCGAAGTGGTCTCATCTCGTTGCTCTCCCTTGATGCGCGCCCCGCGTTCACCGGACCGTACTCAGACGACTGCCGGCGCCATTTCTCATCGGCGCCCCGATCGCACCTACTTTGACGCCGTCGTGATGCGAACTTTAACGTCGTCGTGATGCGAACCAGACCGCAGACCGAGCGCGCGACCGATTCGGCGCTCGGAGCGTTCAGGTTCGCAACGGGACGGCGCCCATAACGCTCGACTTCGATGCACGGTGCCGCGTCACCTACCGTCGGCTCAGGGTCAACGACGAACGTCGCAAACGTTGCCTGACGCGGCACTAGTCAGTTCGGTGGTTGATCCAGTTGTTCCATCCGTCGGCTTGCCGCGTTGCGGACGCGGCGGGTTCGTCCCTGTTCGGCGAGCAGGCTGAGGGCGTCGGATGAGGTAATGATCTGCGCGGTCGCGGCTGTGCGTTGGAACCAGTCGGATGCGGCGGTAAGCGCCTCGGCGGCCCATGGCTCGTCCAGGGCGATGGTCCTCAGCAGGGTCCACTCGCGCAGGCGGCGGGCGAGGTAGTCCCGGTCCCCGATGACCGCGGCCATGATGTGAGCCCAGACGGTGAACTCGGCGTCGGTCAGCAGCTGGGCTGCCCGGCGGTCCAGGTGGTGAACCACCGCGCCTTGCGCCATCGCCTCATCCTGATCGCGCAGCACTGCGGCCACCAGCTCGGCCTCCTCCGCCTCCGAGGCGGCATCGAGGGCCTGCAGGTAGTGCGCGTAACGCTGGTGCTCGGTGGGTTCACGGTCGTGCTGGGGGTCGGTCATGCGGCCCTTCCTTCGGGCCGTTCGACCAGCTGGCCGCGTTCGAAGCGGGCGCCGGCACGGACGAGGGCGACGAGGTGGGGTGCGTTCACGGCTCGCCAGCGGGCCTGGGCGGACTCGATGAGCTTGAAGACCATGGCCAGGGCGGCGGCCCGGCTCCCGGCACCCTTGGTGACCCTCGTTCGAAGTCGCACGGTGGCGAAGGTCGATTCGATAGGATTCGTCGTACGTAGGTGGATCCAATGCTCGGCCGGGTAGTCGAAGAACGCCAGTAGCTCGTCCTCGTCGTCGGCGATCCGCCTGACGACCTTGGGGTACTTCGCGCCGTACTGCTTGGCGAAGGCGGCCACCGCCCGCGCCGCGTGCTCCTTGTCCTCGGCTTTGTAGATCTCCTGGATCGCGCGCTTGGCCGCCGGCTGCGCGGACTTCGGCAGCGCGTCCAGACAGTCGGCGGTTTTGTGAACCCAACACCGCTGGTGGCGGGTCATGGGGAAGACCTCGCTCAAAGCGTTCCAGAAGCCGAGTGCACCGTCGCCGACGGCCAGCACCGGGGCGCGCATGCCGCGGCGGGCGCAGTCGCGGAGCAGACCAGCCCACGCCTCTGACGACTCGCGGTAGCCGTCACTCATCGCGATCAGCTCCTTGGTGCCATCGGCGCGCACGCCCATCAACACCAGCACCGCGGCCTTCGCCTCCTCCAGGCGGATGCGCAGGTGGACGCCGTCGGCCCAGACGTAGACGTAGTCGGTGGCCGACAGGTCGCGATCCTGGAAGGCGGTGTGATCGGCCTGCCACTGCACGGTCAGCCGCGTCACCGTCGCCGGGGACAGACCGGCCGAGGAGCCCAGGAACTGCTCCAGGGCGGGCACGAAGTCACCAGAGGACAGGCCATGCAGGTAAAGCAGCGGCAGCACCTCGCTGACCTTCGGGGACTTGCGACACCACGGCGGCAGGATTGCCGAGGAGAACCGCCGACGCTCGCCATTCGCCTCATCGACGCGCTTGTCGTTGACGCGCGGCGCCTTCACCTCGACCGACCCGGCGGCGGTGGTGACCTTCCGCGGCTGGTGGTAGCCGTTGCGCACCACCAGGCGGCGACCGGACTCGTCGCGCTCCTCGGCCACCTCGGCTATGTAGGCGTTGACTTCCGCCTCGAGGGCGGCGGCCAGCATCCGCCGTGCGCCCTCGCGGACGATCTCGTCCATCAGGGAGCCGTTCGGGGTGGAGCCATCGGCGTTGACTACGCTGAGCACGGGCGTGCCTTCCCGACCGACGTTCGCAGCGTCGGCCTACTCGGTGACCATCAATCGATCACTCGGGAAGGTACGCCCTTCGCGCGCCTCCCGAGCCCCGATCCACAGGTCCTGAGCATTGCTCCATGCCCACCACTGTTCCCTTCTCCGACAACGCGCAGGCCGAAGGAAAGCACTTGTCCGACCGCGCATCGGGTCGGACGGTGCCGGGCGTCCCGGCCTGGGCGCGGCGTGCGGCGGCAGCGGTCGTCTGGGTGTCTCTGCCATCGGCTGTGTGGCGCCTCGCCGCCGTGCTGGGTGTTCCGCTGGGACTCGGACAGTCCGAGTACGATGCCATGCTCCTGCCCGGCTGGGGCCTGCTGGTGCTGCCTCTGCTGTCGCTGGCCCAAGAAGGTCTGGCCTGGCTGACACTCGGCTTGGTGCGGCCGTGGGGAGAAGTGTGGCCGCGTTGGCTGCCGTATCTCGGAGGCCGTCCGGTCCCGGTACGTGCCGCGGTTATCCCGGCGGCGTTCGGCACACTCGCCTGCAGCGTCTACGGAGTACTGTTTGTCTGGACGACCCTGCACGCTCAGATGGACATCACGCCGTGGGGCAACCGGCTCCTGACCGCCTGCTATCTGCCGGTGACCGCCTGGGGGCCGCTGCTGGGTGTGGTGACCGTGCACTACTACCGGCGCCGCACGCGCGGGTGAAGGGCGGAACCCCGTCACGGGCAAGTCCCGTCAGCTGGTGGCCGTGTCTTGCGCCGCCCGGACGCGGACCAACGGACTCTCTTCACAGCGTCACGATACGTCGACGTCGCCCTCTCTCGGGATCAGAAACAGGCACTCACGTACGAGTTCTCACGTACGGGCCGGCTGCCCCGTGTCGGCCCCGTGATGCCGCCCCATCGGAATGACCAGGGGTGTGCCGCTGACCGGGTCCATGGTGATCTTGCAGTTCAGGTCGAAGACGTCCGCCACGGTCTCGGCGGTGATGACCTCGGCCGGCGGGCCCTCGGCGGCGATCCGCCCGGACTTCATGGCGACGACGTGGTCGGCGTAGCGGCAGGCCTGGTTGAGATCGTGCAGCACCATCACGACGGTGCGGTTCTCGCGCCGGTTGAGGTCCGTGATCAGGTCCAGTACGTCGATCTGGTGGGCCAGGTCCAGATACGTCGTCGGTTCGTCGAGGAGCAGTACGGGCGTGCCCTGCGCGACCGCCATGGCGATCCAGGCACGCTGGCGCTGCCCGCCGGAGAGCTCGTCGACCGGACGGTCCGCGAGGTCGGTCATCGCGGTGGCGGCCAGCGCCTGGTGCACGGCCTGCTCGTCGGCCTTGGACCACTGCCGCCACCAGGTCTGGTGCGGTGAACGGCCGCGGTTGACCAGGTCGATGACGGTCAGTCCCTCGGGGGCCACCGGGCTCTGCGGCAGGATGCCGAGGCGCTGGGCGAGTTCCCGGGACGGTATGGACTGCAGAGCCCGGCCGTCCAGGTGGACGGCGCCCTCACGGGGCGCGAGCAGCCGGGCCAGGGCGCGCAGCAGCGTGGACTTGCCGCAGGCGTTGGCGCCGACGATCGCGGTGATCCGGCCGGGCGGTACGGCCAGGTCCAGGCCGTCCACGACCAGCCGGTTGTCGTACGCCAGGCGCAGCCCGCTCGCCCGCAGGTCCGGGTCGGCCGCGGGTGAGGCGTCCGCCGACTTGGGATCAACCGACATGGATCAACCTCCTGAACCCGCGCGGTTCACGCGGACGAGCAACCAGAGCAGGACCGGCGCGCCGAGCACGCCGGTGACGATTCCGACCGGCAGTTCCGTGCCGGAGATGAGCGTACGGGCGATGAGGTCGCTGCCGAGGACCATCAGGGCGCCGGTCAGCCCCGAGGCGACGGGGGGCGGCCAGGCGGTACCGGCCAGCCGCTGGGCGATCTGCGGCGCGGCGAGCGCCACGAAGGCGACGGGGCCTGCGGACGCGGTGGCGAAGGCGATCAGGCCGACCCCGGTGAGCAGGATGGACAGGCGCACGAACTGCACCCGGGTGCCGAGGCCGGTGGCGACGTCGTCGCCGAGCTGGAGGGTGCGCAGCAGCCGACCGAGCAGCAGCGACGCCGGCAGCAGCACCGCCAGTACGACGGCGAGCGGGGTGACCTGGTCCCACGTACGGCCGTTGAGGTTGCCCACCAGCCAGCCGAGGGCGGCCTGTGCCTCGAACCGTCCGCCCTTGGCCAGCAGATAGTCGGTGGCGCTGGTGCAGATCCAGGCCACGCCGATGCCGATCAGGATGATCCGGTAGCCGGTGGTGCCGCGCCGCCAGGCCAGGGCGTACACGATCAGGGCGGTGGAGAGCGCGCCGACCAGTCCGAGGGCCTGGGTGCCGAGGCCGCCGTCCCAGCCCAGCACGATGCCCGCGACCACGGCGGTGCCCGCACCCTGGGTGAGGCCGATCATGTCGGGGCTGGCCAGCGGGTTGCGGGTCATGGTCTGGAACAGCGCGCCGGAGACGGCGAACGCGATCCCGGCCAGCAGTCCGACCAGGGAGCGTGGCAGCCGCAGTTCCTGGACGACGAGGACGGTGCCGGGGTCGCCGGTGCCGACGAGGGCGCGTACGACATCGGCGAAGGCGATCGGATAGTCACCGATCGTCAGGCCCCAGCAGAACAGCAGGAAGGTGGCCGTGGCGAGCACCGCGTTCAGCGCCACCAGGCGGGGACGGAAGATCCCGGAGACCGGCGGGGCGGCCAGCCGGAAGGTGCGGTAGGAGCGGACGCGTTGGGGGGCGGGCGAAGTGCCGGAGTCCAAGGGGGACTTGGTGAGGGTGGACTTTGGGTTGGACATGGTCACACCTCCGCGAGCTGGCGTCGGCGGACCATGGCGATGAAGAACGGGCCGCCGATGAAGGCGACGACGATGCCTGCCTGGACCTCGGTCGGCCGTGCGACGAGGCGGCCGATGATGTCCGCGGCGAGCAGCAGACTCGGGGCGAGGACGGCCGACAGGGGCAGCAGCCAGCGGTGGTCGGGGCCGATTCCCGCCATCTGGACGAGGACCCGGGCGACATGGGGGACCACCAGGCCGATGAAGACGATCGGGCCGATGACCGCGACCGCGGCCCCGGTCAGCAGGGTGACCGCGGCGACGCCCTGCAGCCGGATCAGGCCGAGGTTTCGGCCGAGGGAGGCCGCCACGTCCTCGCCGAGGGCCAGGCTGTTGAGGGCCGGAGCGCAGGCCAGGGCCAGAATGGTGCCGGCGGCGAGGAACGGCAGGATCCGCAGCACCGTGGCACCGTCCTGGTCGGCCATGGAGCCGGCGGTGAAGAAGCGGTAGCGGTCGAGTGCGTCCGGGTCGGTCAGGGCGATGGCGCTGGTGAGTGAGGTGAGCAGGAAGGTCACCGCGATACCGGCGAGCGCCAGCTTCACCGGCGTCTGGCCGGAACGTCCAAGGCCGCCGAGGAGGTAGACCACGACGCTCGCCGCGAGCGCGCCAGCGAAGGCGAACCAGACGTACCCGTAGAACGAGCCGAACCCGAACACCCCGACCGCCAGCACGATGGCGAAGGTGGCGCCCGCGCTGACCCCCAGGATCCCGGGATCCGCGAGCGGATTACGGGTCAGGGCCTGCATGAGGGCGCCCGCGAGGCCTAAGGCGGCACCCGCCGCGAGGCCCAGCGTGGTGCGCGGCACCCGTGCCGACCAGACGATGTTGTCCACGAACCGGCTCGGGGCGTCGCCGAACAGCGTCCGGATCACCTGGTCCGGGGGAACGCTTGCGGCGCCCAGCGCGAGCGACAGCAGACAGAGCACCACCAGAACAGCGCCGAGCAGCGCCACCAGCAGTACGGGGCCAAGTCTCTTGCCCCGCTTCACCGTTCGGTCTCCACGGACCAGACTCCCTTAGGTTAGGCAGGCCTTAATCCTAGTCGTGAGCTTGGCCTCTGTGGCGATTGGGTCTTTTGGTTAGGTAATCCTTACCTTAGTATGACCTGCGGTCCTCCGGCAGAGCCGGTTCCGCACATCCGGGAGGCACGGTCAGCTGTGTCCGGTTTTGTAGAGCGTGTGTCAGGCATCGACGACAACGAAGTACAGACTTTTTGGAGTCGACGGCTCGACCCGCTTCCTCAGGAGACAGCCCTCCCGGTCGACTTCCCGTATCCCCTGCGGCCCGGCGGGCAACAGGGGGCGGTGAGTCGCCCGTTGGGCACCGCGGCCGACGAGGCGACGCTGCTGTCCGCGTATGTCGCGGTGCTGCACCGCTACAGCGGCGCGCGGGACATCACCGTCGGGTACGACGGCCTGCCGGTCAGGGTCGCCCTGGACGGCGGCATGGAGTTCACCGAACTGGTGCGCCGGGTGGCCGAAGCCTGTGCGGAGGCCCGGGACCACCGGGTCGAACTGTCCACGCTCATCGCCCAGTTGAGTCCGGAGCCCACCCGCGGCGACGGTCTGCTGTTCAACACGGCCTTCGGGGACACCGCATCGGCCGGCCCGCTGGACGTCACGCTCGAAGTCACCGCCGGCGAAGTCGCTGCGGACGTCTCTGACGGCGAAGTCTCCGCAGGCGAAGTGCGCGTGACCTACCGTCAGGATCTCTTCGAGGCCGCGACCGCCGAGCGCATCGCGGACCACTACGCGACCCTGCTGGCCGACGCCCTCACCCGGCCGCACACTCCCGTCGGTGAACTGGAACTGCTCGCCGCCGAGGAACGCCACCGCATCGTCGAGGAGTGGAACGACACCGAGCACGACGTTCCGTCACGCACCTGGCCGGAATTGTTCGCCGAGCAGGTACGCCTGCGCCCGGACGCCGTCGCCCTCGTCTTCGAGGACGCCCAACTGACCTACGCCGAGCTCGACGAGCGCGCCAACCGGCTCGCCCACGCCCTCATCGCCCGCGGCGCCGGACCCGAACGGGTCGTCGCGCTCGCGGTGCCCCGCTCGGCCGAACTGATCATCGCCGAGGTCGCCGTACTCAAGTCCGGCGCCGCCTACCTGCCGGTGGACACCGACTACCCGGCGGACCGCATCTCCTACATGCTCACCGACGCGGCCCCCGCCTGCCTGGTCACCACCACCGAGGTCGCCGCCGACATCCCGCCGAGCGACGGCATGGACCGCCTGATCCTCGACGAGCCCGACACCGTACGGGAGTTGGGGCAGCGCCCGGCGCACGATCCCACCCCCGAAGCGCTGTCCACCGGCAACGCCGCCTACGTGATCTACACCTCCGGCTCCACCGGCCGCCCCAAGGGCGTGATGCTCTCGCACGCGGGCGTCGCCAAGCTGGTCGCGACGCAGATCGAACGGTTCGGCATCGGCCCGCACAGCAGGGTGCTGCAGTTCGCCTCGCCCAGCTTCGACGTGGCGTTCTGGGACCTGTGCCTCGGACTGCTCTCCGGCGGCCGGCTCGTCGTCGTACCGACCGAGTGCCGGGTGCCGGGCGCACCACTCGCCGAGTACGCGCACGCCCACGGCATCACCTTCATGATCCTCCCGCCGGCCCTGCTCGCGGCCATGCCCGAGGACATCGAACTGCCGCCCGCCACCCTCCTCGCCGGCACCGAACGCGTCTCGCCCGAACTCGTCGGGCGTTATGCGCGCGGCCGGATGATGTTCAACGCGTACGGCCCGACCGAGGCGACCACCAACTCCACCCTCGGCCTCTGCGACCCCGACACCCCCGCCGGCACCATCGTGCCCATCGGCGTCCCCGACCCCGGAACTCGCGCCTACGTCCTCGACGCCCGGCTGAAGCCCGTCGCGGCGGGCGTGGCGGGCGAGCTCTACCTCGGCGGCGCGGGCCTGGCCCGCGGCTATCTGGGGCGGCCGGACCTGACGGCCGAGCGGTTCGTCGCGGACCCGTTCGGGGCGCCCGGCGAGCGGCTGTACCGCACCGGCGACCTGGTGCGCTGGAAGGCCGACGGGCGCCTTGAGTTCCTCGGCAGGGCCGACTCCCAGGTGAAGATCCGCGGCTTCCGCATCGAACCCGGCGAGATCGAGTCCGTACTGCGCGGCCACCCGGCCGTCGACCAGACGGCGGTCGTGGTGCGTGAGGACCGGCCCGGCGACCGCAGGCTGGCCGCCTATGTCGTGCCTTCCCTGGACGCCGAGGCGGCCGGGGACGAGACCGAGCAGGTCCAGGAGTGGAAGGACCTGCACGAACTGCTCTACTCGGCGGCCGGATCCGAAGGCCGCCGGGACAGCTCGGCGGGCTTTCGCGAGAACTTCGCGGGCTGGAACAGCATGTACGACGGCCTGCCCATCCCCGTCGACGAGATGCGGGAATGGCGTGACGCCACCGTCGCCCGTATCGAGGAACTGACACCCCGCCGGGTCCTGGAGATCGGCGTCGGCAGCGGACTGATCCTCTCCCGTGTCGCGCCCGGGTGTGAGGCGTACTGGGGCACCGACCTCTCCGAAGAGGCCGTACGCGCCCTGCGCACCCAGGTCGAGGCGGTGCCGGAACTGGTCGACCGGGTCCGCCTGAGCGCCCAGCCCGCGCACGACACCTCCGGGCTGCCGAAGGGCTACTTCGACACCGTCGTCATCAACTCCGTCGCCCAGTACTTCCCGAGCACCGACTACCTCGCCGAGGTACTGGGCGCCGCCGCGGAACTGCTGGCGCCCGGCGGCCGGCTGTTCATCGGTGACGTCCGCAACGCCCGTCTGCTGCGCTGCCTGCGCGCGGCCGTGGAGACCCGCCGCGCCGACGACCCGGAGGACAAGCAGGCCCTGCGCACCGCCGTGGAGCGGTCGGTGGCTTGGGAGGGGGAGCTGCTGCTCGACCCCGACTTCTTCGCCGCGCTCGACGGCTTCGACGCCGACATCCGCGTCAAGCGCGGAGCCCATCACAACGAGCTGACCCGGTACCGCTATGACGTGGTGCTCACCAAGCGGGCCGCCGCCGCTTCGGCTCCGGCCGACAGCGACGAGATCGCCTGGGCCGACCTCGGTGGCTTGGACGACCTCGACGCCCGCCTGGGCGAGGGGCCGTCCATGCTCCGGGTCGTGGGCGTGCCGAACGTCCGGCTCGCCGAGGACCTGGCCGCGCTGGCGACCCTGGACGGCCGCAGTCGCACCGTCACGTCCGCCGGCGCGCCGGATCCGGAGGCGTTCCATGCCCTCGCATCCCGGCACGGGCATCGGGTCGCCGTCACCTGGAACGGTTCCGCCGACGACGGCAGCCTCGATGTGCTGTTCGCCCTCGGTGACGCCCCGTACGACGGCCGCTTGTACCACCCGTCCGGCACGGTCCCGCACGCCAACCGCCCCGCGCCCTTCCGTGACGTGAACGCCCTGATGAGGACGCTGCGTTCGTACGCGGCCGACCGGCTCCCGGAGTACATGGTCCCGGCCGCCGTCGTCCCCCTTGACCGCCTCCCGGTCACCCCCAGCGGCAAGCTCGACTCGGCCGCGCTGCCCACCCCCGACTACGGCGCCCTCAGCTCCGGCCGCCCGCCGCGCGACGCCCGCGAGGAACTGCTGTGCGCGGCCTACGCCGAGGTCCTCGGCCTGCGCTCGGTCACCATCGACGACGACTTCTTCGCCCTCGGCGGTGACAGCATCACCGCCATCCAGCTCCTCGTCCACGCCCGCCGGGCCGGACTGCGTCTCAGCTCCCGCGACGTCTTCCGGCACCGTACGGTCGCGGCCCTGGCCGAAGCCGCCGACGTACGGACCGACGCGCCGGACACCGAGGAGGACACCCCGCTCGTCCGGCTCACGGAAGCCGAACTCGCCGAGCTGCAAGGTGAACACCCGGTCGGCGTCCAGGAGTTGCTGCCGCTGAGCCCGCTCCAGGAGGGCTTCTACTTCCACTCCCTCGTCGACGGCGCCGATCGCGACGCGTACGTCGTCCAGCAGGCCCTCGAACTGTCGGGCCCGGTCGACGGCGAGACCCTGCGCCGGGCCGCCCAGCGCGTCCTGGAGCGGCACGCCCCGCTGCGCGCCTGCTTCCGCCCGCTCGCCGACGGCCGCCCGGTGCAGATCGTCGCCGACCGCCTTGAGCTGCCCTGGCGCGAGGTGGACCTGTTCACGCAGGAGGCAGGGGTGCGGCCGTCGCTCGCCGGCGCGGTAGCCGCCGACGAACGTGCCCGCCGCTTCGACCTCGCCCGCCCGCCGCTGGTGCGCTGCGCGCTCGTGCGGCTCGGCGAGAACCACAGCCGACTGCTGTTGACGTTCCATCACATCATCGCCGACGGCTGGTCCCTGCCGGTACTGCACCGCGAGCTGATGGCCTGCTACGGGGACACTCCGGCTCCGCTGCCTGAAGTCGCGCCGTACGACGCGTATCTGCGTCGCCTGGCCACCGCCGACCGCGACGCCGCCCGCGAGGCCTGGCGCACCGTGCTCGCCGGTCTCGACGAGCCCACGCGGCTGGTCGAGGCGCCCGCCGACGGTACGCCGATCGAGCCCGCGCAGGTGCGCGTCGAGCTGTCCGAGCAGGTCACCGCCCGCCTTGCGGCGCGTGCTCGGGAGCTCGGGGTGACTCTCGGCACGGTCGTGCAGAGCGCCTGGGGTCTGCTGATCGGGCGGCTGACGGCCCGGCAGGACGTGGTGTTCGGCACCACCGTCTCCGGCCGTGACGCCGAGGTCGAGGGCATCGAGTCCATGGTCGGGCTGTTCATCAACACCCTGCCCACGCGCTTTTGTTGGGAGCCCGCCGACACCCTCGCCGAGCTGCTCGGCCGGCTCCAGGACGAGCAGGCGCGGCTGCTGGACCACCAGCACCTCGGCCTCGCGGAGCTTCAGCGGGTCGCCGGGCTCGCGGGCAGCGGCGAACTCTTCGACACCCTGGTCGTCTTCGAGAACTACCCGTCCGCGACCGGCCTCACCGACCCCTCCGGCACCGTCCACGTCACGGGCCACGAGTTCCACGACGCCGTGCACTACCCGCTCGCCCTGATCGTGAAGCCGGGCCGCCGACTCGATCTGCGCCTGAAGCACCACGCCCAGCGGCTCGACGCCGAGAGCGTGCACCGGATCGCGGACCGGCTCACCCGGATCCTGGGCGCCCTCGCCGCCGACCCCGGACAACCGGCCGCCGCCCTGGAACTGCTCTCTGCGGAGGAACTGTCCCTCGCCCACCCGGCCGGCGAACGACGCGACGTACCCGAGACGACGCTGGCCGCCGCCTTCGAGGCCCAAGCCGCCCGTAGCCCCCAGGCCACCGCTGTGGTGTACGAGAACGAGACGCTCACGTATCGCGAACTCGACGCCCGCGCCGAGGAGTTGGCAGCACGGCTCCGAGCCCGGGGCGCCCGTCCCGGCGCGGTCGTCGCGGTCGCCGTACCGCGCTCGACGGAACTCATGGTCGCCCTGCTGGGTGTGCTCAAGTCCGGCGCCGCCTACCTCCCGGTCGACGTGGACTACCCGGCCGACCGCGTGACGCACATGCTCACCGACTCCGGAGCGGCGACGGTCGTCACCACGACGGCCACCGTTCCCCGGCTGCCCGAAGTCCCCGGACTCACACCGTTGTTGGTGGACACCCCGGCCGAGTACGTGCCTGAAGCCGCGTCCGTCTCCGTTCCCGCGCGTCCCGACGACCCGGCTTACCTGATCTACACCTCCGGCTCAACCGGCCGTCCCAAGGGCGTAGTTGTCACCCACCGTGCCATCATCAACCGCCTGGCCTGGATGCAGGGCGAGTACCAACTTGCCCCCGACGACTGCGTGTTGCAGAAGACCCCCGCCAGCTTCGATGTCAGTGTCTGGGAGTTCTTCTGGGCACTGTGCGAGGGCGCCGCAGTCGTCCTCGCGCGCCCCGACGGGCACCGCGACCCGGTGTACCTGGCCGAGCTGATCCGCGAACAGGGCGTCACCACCCTGCACTTCGTGCCCTCGATGCTCGAAGCCTTCCTGCAGTCCGAGGAGATCACCGCCGACCCGGCCTGGGCCGCCTCCCTGCGCCGCGTCTTCAGCAGCGGCGAGGCGCTGCCCGTCGCCGCCGCGTCCCACTGGCGCGAGCTCACCGGGGTACCGCTGCACAACCTGTACGGCCCCACCGAGGCCGCCGTCGACGTCACGTACCACCCGTACGACGGCACACCCGGCACCACCGTGCCCATCGGCCGCCCGGTGTGGAACACCGGCCTGCGCGTGCTGGACTCCTGCCTGCGCCCCGTGCCCGAAGGCACCCCCGGCGAGCTGTACTTGACCGGCGTTCAGCTGGCGCGCGGCTATCACGCCCGCCCCGGCCTGACCGCCGAGCGGTTCGTGGCCGATCCGTACGGCGGGCCCGGCGAGCGCATGTACCGCACGGGTGACCTGGTGCGCCGCTGTGCCGATGGGACCGTCGAGTATCTGGGCCGCACCGACCGCCAGGTCAAGATCCGCGGCAACCGCATCGAACTCGGCGAGATCGAGGCCGCGTTGGGCCGACAGTCAGCCGTCGCCCAGGCCGCCGTGACCGTCGCGGGCAGCACCCTGATCGCGTACGTCGTCCCCGCCCGCGACGTCCGGCCGGAGCCCGCGGAACTCCAGGCCGCGCTCGCCGATTCGCTGCCCGCTCCCATGGTGCCCGGCGCCTATGTCGTCCTGGACGCCCTGCCGTTGGCCCCCAGCGGCAAGCTCGACCGGGCCGCACTGCCCGCGCCGCAGACCGTACGCGCCGAGGCGCGCGCCCCGCGCGACGAGCGCGAGCGCGCCCTCACCGAGATCTTCGCGGCCGTGCTGAAGCTCGACGGCGTCGGCATCGACGACGACTTCTTCATGCTCGGCGGCGACAGCATCACCTCGATCGGCGTCTCCAGCCGCGCCCGCAGGGCGGGCCTGGAGCTCAATCCGCGGGACGTCTTCGAGCACCGCACGCCCGCGGCCCTCGCCGCGGCGGCCGTCCCCGTGGCCTCGGCCCGCACGCTGACCTCCGCCTTCTCCCTCACCGCCGAGGAAACCGAGCGAGTCCACCGGCTCAGCCCGTACCCCGTCGAGGACGTCTGGCCGCTGGCCCCGCTCCAGGAGGGGCTGTTCTTCCACTCGACGTACGACGACAGCGCCTTGGACGTCTACACCGTCCATGAGTCGTTCGACTTCGCCACGCCCCTCGAGGCGGACCGGCTGCGCACCGCGGCCCGCGTCCTGCTGGAGCGCAACCCCAGCCTGCGCGCCGGGTTCACCAGCGAAGGCCTGCGCCAGCCGGTGCAGTTCATCGTGCGCGATCCGGAGATCCCGCTCCACGAGGTCGACCTGTCCGGGCTGCCCGCCGCCGAACAGGACGTGCGGCTACGGGAGTTGATGGACGAGGAGCGCACCCGCCGCTTCGACCTGACCCGGCCGCTGCTGTTCCGGATGCTGCTCGTACGGCTCGGCGAGGAGCGCGGTGACCGGCTGGTCGTCGGCCGGCATCTGCTGCTGTGGGACGGCTGGTCGGCCTGGGTCTTCCTGGACCAGCTCTTCGCCCTGTACGAGTCCGGGGGCGACGCGAGCGCCCTGCCCGCGCCCGGCTCGTATCGCGACTACCTCACCTGGCTGGAGGCCCAGGACACCGCCGTCGCCACCCGCGCCTGGCGTACGGCCCTCGCCGGTCTGGACGAGCCCACCCTGCTCGCCGCCGCCGACCAGGGCCTGGAGCCGGACATCCCGGAGAGCCTGGATGCCGTCCTTCCGGCGGACCTGGGCGAGCGGCTGCGGGACGCCGCACGCCAGCACGGACTGACCCTCAACACAGTGCTCACCGCCGCCTGGGGGCTGACCCTGGCGAGCGCGACCGGCCGTACCGACGTGGTCTTCGGAACCACCGTCGCGGGCCGGCCGAGCGAGGTGCCGGACATCGAGAACGTCATCGGCATGTTCCTCAACACCGTCCCCGCCCGGATCGCCTACGACCCCGCCGAGCCCGTGCTCGGCCTGCTGCGGCGCGTCCAGGACGAACGCCTTGCCGTGATGCCGTACGAGTACCTCGGCCTGGGCGTCCTCCAGGCCGAGACCGGCCACCGTCGGCTGTTCGACACTCTCTTCGTGCTGCGCAACAGCGACACGGAGGAACGGCTCGCCGAGCTGGCCGACCGGCACGGCGCCCGAGCCGTCGCGAACGTCGACGCGACGCACTATCCCGTGAACCTGGTCGTCACGCCGGGGCAGCGCATCCAGGTCACTCTCACCCACCGGGCCGACGTCGTCGGTGGGCGGCAGGCCCAGGACCTGCTCGACCGCTTCACGCTTCTGCTGGAGCGGCTGGCCCAGGACCTGGACGCCCCTGTAGGTGGCCTCGATCCGCTGCTGCCCGCCGAGCATGCCGAGTTGGAGCGCGAGCGGGCCGCGAGCCGTGTCCCCGACCCCGAGGACACCATCGCCGACCTGCTGGCCGCGCAGGCCGCCGCCACTCCCGAGGACACCGCGCTCGTCTTCGGCGAAACGACGCTCTCGTACGCCGAACTCGACACCCGTATCAACCGCATGGCCCGGCTGCTGCTCGCCCGCGGTGCCGCGCCCGAGAAGGTCGTCGCCCTCGGGCTGCCCCGGTCCCTGGACATGGTCGTCGCCCTGTTCGCCGTACTGCGCACCGGAGCCGCGTATCTGCCGCTGGAGCTGGACTACCCGGACGACCGGCTCGTCACGATGCTCGACGACGCCCGGCCGACGCTGATCCTGTCCACGCGGGCGGTCGCCGCACGACTGGAGGGGGCTGCCCCCGACAGCCCGCGCGTGCTGCTCGACGACCCGGCGGTGACGGCCGAACTGGCCGCGTTCCCGGGCGACTTGACGCGCCAGGTGTTCAGCCTGGAGCACCCGGCGTACGTCATCTACACCTCCGGCTCCACCGGCCGCCCCAAGGGCGTCGTCACGCCGTACCGCGGCCTGACCAATATGCAGCTCAACCATCAGCGGGAGATCTTCGAACCGGCCATCGCCTCGGCGGGCGGCCGTCGGCTGCGTATCGCGCACACGGTGTCCTTCGCCTTCGACATGTCGTGGGAGGAGCTGCTGTGGCTGGTCGAGGGGCATGAGGTGCACATCTGCGACGAGGAGCTGCGGCGTGACGCCGAGGCCCTGGTCGCGTACTGCGAAACCCATCGCGTGGACGTCGTCAACGTCACCCCCACATACGCCCATCTCCTCATCGAGCAGGGCCTGTTGGAGGGCCACCGGCCGCCACTGGTGCTGCTCGGCGGCGAGGCCGTCTCGGAGACGGTGTGGAACCGGCTGCGCGACACCGAGGGCACCTACGGCTACAACCTCTACGGGCCGACCGAATACACCATCAACACCCTCGGCGGCGGCACCCTCGACAGCGCGACCCCGACGGTCGGGCGTCCGATCCGCGGGACCCGCGCCCACATCCTGGACGGCTGGCTGCGACCGGTCCCGGACGGCGTGCCCGGCGAGCTCTACATCGCCGGCATCGGCCTGGCCCGCGGCTACCTCGACCGGCCGGGCCTGACCGCCGAACGTTTCGTCGCCGACCCGTTCGGTGAGCCCGGCGAGCGCATGTACCGCACCGGCGACCTGGTGCGCCGTCGCGCCGACGGCAACCTGGACTTCCTGGGCCGCACCGACGACCAGGTCAAGATCCGCGGCTACCGGGTGGAACTCGGCGAGATCGAGACCGCGCTCGCCCAGCACCCCAGGGTGGCCCAGGCCGCCGTCCTCGTCCGCGACGACCGGCTCGTCGGCTATGTCGTCCCCGACCGGCCCACCGGCGGGGACCGGGACACCGCCGAGCGCGAACAGGTCGGCGAATGGCAGGAGATCTACTCCGACGAGTACGAGGAGATCAGCACCGCCGTCTTCACCGAGGACTACGCCGGCTGGGACTCCTCGTACGACGGGCAGCCCATCCCCTTCGACCACATGCGGGAGTGGCGCGAGGCCACCGTCGAACGCATCGGTTCGCTGCGGCCCCGGCGGATCCTGGAGATCGGCGTCGGCTCGGGCCTGCTGCTGTCCCAGCTCGCACCGCGGGCCGAGGCCTACTGGGCCACCGACTTCGCCGCCCCCGTCATCCGCAAGATCGGCGAGGACCTGCGCCAGGACCCGGAACTCGCCGCCAAGGTCACGCTCCGCGCCCAGCCCGCCGACGACCTCACCGGACTGCCCGGCGACGGCTACTTCGACACGATCGTCATCAACTCCGTCATCCAGTACTTCCCGAGCATCGACTACCTCACGTCGGTGATCCAGGGCGCCATGGAACTGCTCGCCCCCGGCGGCGCGCTCTTCGTCGGCGACGTACGCAACCTGCGGCTCGCCCGCACCTTCCAGACGGAGATCCAGCTCGCGCGCGGCGTGACCGGTGACGCTCTGGGCAGGGCAGTCGAGCGCGGACTGCGCCTGGAGAAGGAACTCCTCGTCGATCCCGACTACTTCACCACCCTCGGCTACGGAGTCGACCTCCGTACGAAGCGCGCCCGCCACCACAACGAGCTCAGCCGCTACCGCTATGACGCCGTTCTGTACGCGGGCGATCCCGCCCTGCGTCTCGACGACGTCCCGGTCGTCGACTTCACCGGGGACCTCGACCTGGCGGAGCTCGTCGCCACGGCCCCGCTGCGTCTCGCCGGTGTCCCCGACGCCCGTATCGGAGCCGACGGGGGAGTGGACCCGCAGACGCTGCACGACCTCGGTGCCGAACGCGGTTGCCGCGTGCTGACCACGTGGTCCCGCGAAGTGGGCACGTACGACGCCGTGTTCCTGGCCGACGACGGCAGTGAGGCCACTGGGCTTACGGCCGGCCTGTATCTCCCCGGCGGCGGGGAAGCCCCGTACGCCAATGAGCCGACCGCCGCGCGCGACGCGAACAGCCTGGTCCGGCAGCTCCGCGAGGACCTCAAGCAGTGCTTGCCCGACTACATGGTCCCGGCCGCCTTCGTCACCCTCGACCGGCTGCCCATGAACGACAACGGCAAGCTCGACGTGCGCGCCCTGCCCGAAGCCGAACCGGCCGTCGCGCTCGGCACCGGACGAGGGCCGCGCACTCCCGAGGAGGAGGTGCTCTGCCGGCTCTTCGCGGAGGTACTCGGCCTGCCCGAAGTCGGCGCCGAGGACGGCTTCTTCGACCTCGGCGGCCACTCCCTGCTCGCCACCCGGCTGATCAGCCGGGCCCGCACCGAGCTGGGCGCCGAACTGGCGATCCGCGACCTCTTCGAGGCGCCGACACCGGAACTGATCGCCGCCCGCGGCGACGGCGGACGACCGGCCCGCCCGGCCGTCGCGCCTGTCGCCGACCGGCCCGAGCGCATTCCGCTGTCGGCCGCCCAGCGGCGGCTGTGGCTGGTGGAACAGATCACCGGCAGCGGCGTCGCGTACAACTTCCCGCTGGTCTTCCGGCTCCGCGGCGAACTCGACCTGGACGCGCTGCGAGCCGCCCTGCGGGACGTGGCCGGCCGGCACGAGGCGCTGCGCACCGTGTTCCTCGAGGAGGATGGCGAGCCGTATCAGCGGATCGTCCCGGCGGCTGAGGGCGAGCCCTCGTTCACTGTCACGGACTGCGCCGAAGGCGCCCTGCCCACTCTGATCGAGACGGCCCAGCGCTGCCCCTTCGACCTCAGCCGTGAACTCCCGCTGCGCTGCGAGGTGTTCCGGATCGCTCCGGCCGACCATGTCGTGGCCGTGGTCCTGCACCACATCACCACCGACGAGTGGTCCGACCGGCCGTTCCTCAACGACCTCACCACCGCGTACCAGGCTCGTCGCGAGGGCCGCGAACCGGAGTGGGCACCGCTCCCGGTGCAGTACGCCGACTACACCCTCTGGCAGGACACCCTGCTCGGCGGTCGGCTCGGGGAGGAGCAACTCGCCCACTGGACCGAGGCCTTGCGCGCCCTCCCGGAGGAACTGACCCTGCCCCTCGACCGGCCCCGCCCGGCCGAGCCCACGGGCCGCGGCGGCAAGGTCCGCTTCGAACTGCCCACCGACACCGGCAGGGAACTGCGCGAGCTGTCCGCCGCCACGGGCACCAGCATGTTCATGCTGTTCCAGGCTGCCACCGCCGCGTTGCTGCACCGGCTCGGTGCCGGGGACGACATTCCGCTCGGCGCACCCATCGCGGGCCGTACGGACGACGCGCTCGACGATCTGGTCGGCTTCTTCGTCAACACGCTTGTCCTGCGTACCGATCTTTCCAGCGGCGGTCTGTCCGGCGGTGACCTCACCTTCCGTCAACTCCTCGGGCGAGTGAGGGAGTCGGCGCTGGAGGCGTTCGAGCACCAGGACCTGCCCTTCGACCAGGTGGTCGAGGCGGTCAACCCGGCGCGCGTGGCCGGGCGCAACCCGCTCTTCCAGGTCATGCTCGGATACCACTACCGGCCCGACGGCGATCCGGACGTGCTCGGCATGCCGACCGAGTGGTTCGACATGGACACGGGCATGGCCAAGTTCGACCTCCACTTCACCTTCGTGGACGAGGCGGGCCGGGACCGCCTGGTGCTGCTCCTGGAATACGCGGCAGACCTGTGCGACGCGACGACCGCCGAGCGGCTGGCCGGGCGTCTGGTGCGGCTGCTGGAGCAGGTGGTGGGCGATCCGGACCGGCCCGTACGGGACTTGGAGGTCCTGGAGGAGTCCGAGCGGCAGTCCGTCCTCGGCCGGTGGAACGACACCGCGCACGAGGTAGAGCCGACCACCCTGCCGGAGCTGTTCCGCGCCCAGGCGGCCCGCACACCCGACGCGCTCGCCCTCGTCCTCGGCGAACAGCGGCTGACCTACGCCGAGTTGGACGCGCGCGTCGAGCACACCGCGCGGGTGCTGGCCGGCATGGGCGTGGGCCCGGAGGGCACGGTGGCGGTCGCGCTGCCCCGCTCGGTGAACCTCGTGGTGGCGCTGCTGGCGGTGCACCGCGCGGGTGGGGCGTACCTGCCGCTGGACGCCGACTACCCGGAGGAGCGGCTCGCCCTCATGGTGGAGGACGCCCGTCCCGTGTGCGTGATCCGCGACGCCCTGCCTGACGGACCGGCAGGCGAACTGCCCCTGAGCTACGACCCGTTGAGCCCGGCGTACGTCATCTACACATCCGGGTCCACAGGCCGTCCCAAGGGCGTGGTGGTGCCGCATCAGGGCATCGTCAACCGTCTGCAGTGGATGCAGGCCACGTACGAACTCACCGGCGACGACCGGGTGTTGCAGAAGACGCCGTCCAGCTTCGACGTGTCCGTGTGGGAGTTCTTCTGGCCGCTGATCACCGGGGCGACTCTTGTCCTGGCCCGGCCGGAAGGCCACAAGGACCCGGCCTATCTCGCCGAGTTGATCCAGCAGCAGCAGGTCACGACGGTGCACTTCGTGCCGTCGATGCTCCAGCTGTTCCTCGAGGAGCCCTCCGCCGCGCGGTGCACCGGTCTGCGCCGCGTGATGTGCAGCGGCGAGGCCCTGCCCGTACCGCTGGCGAACCGCTTCCACCAGGTGCTCTCCGCCGAGCTGCACAATCTCTACGGCCCGACCGAGGCGTCCGTCGACGTCACCGCGATCGAGGTGCGACCGGAAGCGGAGAGCGTGCCGATCGGCCGCCCGGTGTGGAACACCGGCGTGTACGTCCTGGACGCCGGACTGCGTCCGGTGCCTCCGGGCGTCCCCGGAGAGCTCTACCTGGCGGGCGTCCAGCTCGCCCGGGGTTACCTCGACCGTCCCGGCCTGACCGCCGAGCGGTTCGTCGCCGATCCGTACGGCGAACCAGGCGCCCGTATGTACCGCACGGGAGACCTGGCCCGCTGGACGGCCGACGGCACAGTCGAATATCTCGGCCGCACCGACGACCAGGTCAAGATCCGCGGCTTCCGTATCGAACTCGGCGAGGTCGAGGCCGTGCTCGCCCGGCACGAGGCCGTCGCTCACGCCGTCGTCGTTCCGCATGACCAGCGGCTCGTGGCGTATGTCGTCCCGGCCTCGGAGCGGGCACCTGAATCGGCCGCCTTGCGTGCCCACACAGCGGCAGCCGTGCCCGAACACATGGTCCCCGCGGCCTTCGTGGCCGTCGACGCTCTGCCGCTCACCCCCAACGGCAAGCTCGACCGCAAGGCCCTGCCCGCCCCCGACTTCACGGCGGAAACGGGCAGCGGCACCGCTCCGCGCACCCCGCGCGAGGAGATCCTCTGCGGACTGTTCGCGGACGTGCTGGGCCTGGAACGGGTCGGTGTCGACGACGACTTCTTCGCGCTCGGCGGCCACTCGCTCCTGGCCATGCGGCTGGTCAGCCGCGTACGGGCGGCTCTGGGCGTCGAGCTGGCGCTGCGCACGGTGTTCGAGGCCCCGACGGTGGCCCGGCTCGCGGAGCAGACGGCGGGTGCCGCCGACGAGCCCGCGCGCCCGGTCCTGACCGCTGCTCCGGAACGGCCGGAGCGGTTGCCCCTGTCCTTCGCCCAGCAGCGTCTGTGGGTGCTGTACCGGGTGGAGGGCCCCAGCCCCACGTACAACATCCCGATCGTCTGGCGGCTTTCCGGAGCGCTCGACACGGACGCGCTCCGGCTTGCCGTCGACGACCTGGTCGCTCGGCATGAGCCGCTGCGCACCGTCTTCCCCGAACAGGACGGCCGTGCCCACCAGTTGATCCTCGACCCGCAGCAGGCCGGGATCCAGGTGGAGGTCATCCGCACCAGCGAGGAGGAGCTGGACGGGCGGCTCGTCGAGGCCGCCGGGTACGGCTTCGAGCTCGACCGTGAACCGCCGCTGCGCGTCCGCCTGTTCCAGGTCGCCGACGGCGAACACGTACTGCTGCTCCTGCTCCACCACATCGCGGGCGACGAGTGGTCCGACCGGCCGCTCACCCGCGACCTGACCGACGCGTACGCGGCACGGGCCGCGGGCCGCACCCCGGACCGGGCACTCCTGCCCGTCCAGTACGCCGACTTCAGCCTGTGGCAGCGGGCGATGCTCGGCGACGAGAAGGACCCGGCCGGCCTGGCTGCCCGCCAACTCGCCTTCTGGCAGCGGAATTTGGCAGGGCTCCCCGAGGAGCTCGCGCTCCCCGTCGACCGGCCGCGTCCGCTGGAGGCCAGCTACCGCGGCGGGACCGTGGACATGCCGCTGGACCCACGGCTTGCGGCGGAGCTGCGCGAACTGGCCCGGACGGGCAACGTCAGCATGTTCATGGTTGTGCAGGCCGCGGTGTCGGCGCTGCTTACCCGGCTCGGAGCCGGTACGGACATCCCGCTGGGCAGCCCGATCGCCGGTCGCACCGAGGAGGCGCTGGAGGACCTGGTCGGGTTCTTCCTCAACACGCTGGTGCTGCGCACCGACACCGCGGGCGACCCCACCTTCCGCGAACTCCTCGGCCGTGTACGGGAGACGGACCTCGCCGCCTTCGATCACCAGGACGTGCCGTTCGAGCGGGTGGTGGACGCGCTCAGTCCCGCTCGTTCGCTCGCGCGGCACCCGCTGTTCCAGGTCATGGTCGTGTACCTCGCCGCGGGCGGTGCCGAGGACGGCTTCGCCGGGCTGCGCTCGCGGCGGGAGGAGATCGGTCAGACCACCGCCAAGTTCGACCTCTCCTTCGACTTCGTGGAGCGGGCCGACGACGAAGGCGTCGACGGAGTCCTGGAGTACAGCACCGACCTGTTCGACCACACCACCGCCGAGACCTTCGCCGAACGGCTCATCCGCCTGCTGCGCGCGGTCGTCGCCGACCCCGACACCCCGATCACCCGCATCGACGTCCTCGGCGCCGCCGAACGCCGGCGGATCCTCACCGAGTGGAACGACCGGCCCGTACTCGCCCCGCCGACCACCGTCCCGGCCCTCTTCGAGCGGCAGGCCGGACTCTCCCCGGACGCCCCCGCCGTGGCCTCCGACGGCGTCCGGCTGACCTTCGCCCAGCTGAACGCCAAGGCCAACCGGCTCGCCCGGCTACTGGTCGCGCAAGGCGCCGGACCCGAGCGGATCGTCGCCCTGGCGCTGCCCCGTACCGCCCGCACCCTGCTCGCCATCCTGGCGGTGCAGAAGACCGGTGCCGCCTATCTGCCGCTCGACCCGGACGCCCCGGCGGGCCGCACCCGCGACATGCTCGACGACGCCCGCCCGGTACTCGTCCTCACCACGAAGGACCTCGCCCCGCTGCTGCCCCCGGACGGCCCGCCGTCCGTTCTCCTCGACGACTCGCGGACCGCGGAACTGCTCGCGGGCGAGAACCCCGCCAACCTGCTCGACACCGACCGCACCACACCGCTGACGCCGCGCCACCCGGCCTACGTCATCTACACCTCCGGTTCCACCGGCCGCCCCAAGGGAGTCGTCGTCACCCACGAGACCGTGGGCAATCTCTTCCACAGCCACCGCGAGACCCTGTACGCACCGGCCAAGGCGGCCACAGGGCGGCGGCATCTGCGGGCCGGACACGCCTGGGCGTTCTCTTTCGACGCCTCCTGGCAACCGCAGTTGTGGCTGCTCGACGGGCACTGCGTCCATGTGGTGTCGGACGAGACCCGTCGCGACCCCGAACTGCTCGCGGCGGCCGTCGTCGAGCACGGCTTCGACTTCCTGGAAGTCACGCCGTCGTTCTTCGCGCAGATGGCGGAGACGGGTCTTGTCCGCGAGGACGGCAGCTGCCCGCTCGCCGTCGTCGGCGTCGGCGGCGAGGCCGTGCCGGTGGCGCAGTGGGAGCGGCTCGGGCAACTGCCCGGCACCGAGGCGTTCAACCTGTACGGGCCCACCGAGTCCACCGTCGACGCCCTCGTGGCGCGGGTGCGCGACAGCGACCGGCCGCTCGTCGGCCGACCCGTGGCGGGCACCCGGGCGTACGTACTCGACGACCGGCTGCAGCCCCTGCCGCCCGGCGTCACGGGCGAGCTGTACCTGGCCGGTGGCGGCCTGGCCCGCGGTTACCTGGGCCGCCCCGCGCTGACCGCCGAACGCTTCGTCGCCGACCCGTTCGGGCCGCCCGGCTCGCGGCTTTACCGGACCGGCGACCTGGCCCGATGGACCGCCGACGGACAGATCGACTACCTGGGCCGTGCCGACGACCAGGTGAAGATCCGCGGCTTCCGGATCGAACCCGGCGAGATCGAGTCCGTGCTCTCCTCCCACCCCGACGTCGCCCAGGCTGTGGTGACAGTACGTCAGGAAGGCCCGCGGAAACTGCTGGTGGCGTACGTCGTTCCGGTCGCCGGACGGCTCCCCGACGCCGGACGGCTGCGTGCGCACGTCGGCGGGCAGTTGCCGGACTACATGGTCCCGGCCGCCGTCGTACTCCTGGACCGGCTGCCCGCACTGGCCAACGGCAAGCTGGACCGGGCCGCCCTGCCCGCCCCGGACTTCAGCGCCGTCTCCACCGGCCGGGCTCCCAGTACGGAACTGGAGAAGACCCTGTGCGGCGTCTTCGCCGACGTACTGGGCCTTGACGAAGTCGGCGTCGACGACGACTTCTTCACCCTGGGCGGCGACAGCATCGTGGCCATGCAGCTCGTCAGCAGGGCCCGGGCAGCGGGCGTGCGGATCACCCCGCGCCTGGTGTTCCGGCACCGTACGGTCGCCGCTCTCGCTGAGGTAGCCACGGCTGCCGGACCCGAGGCAGCCGGTGCCCGCCCGGCCGACGACGGCATCGGCACCGTGCCACTGACGCCGGTCATGCACTGGCTGCGCGAACTCGGCGGCTCCTTCAAGGGCTACCACCAGGCCGCCCTCGTCCGGACTCCGGCCGCCCTGGACCGGCCGAAGCTGGCCGCCGTGCTGCGGGCCGTGGCCGACCGGCACGCCATGCTGCGCGGCACGTTGGTCCGCACAGCGATGGATGACTGGACCATCGAGGTCCCGGGCGCCGACGCGGTGGACACCGAGGCATGGATCGAGCGGGTCGACGTCGCCGGGCTGGACGCCGAGGCGCTGCGGACGGTGGTCGCGGAACGCGCCCATGCCGCCCGCGCGACGCTCGACCCGGACGCCGGTGCCATGGTGCGGGCCGTGTGGTTCGACGCGGGCGGTGAGCCGGGCAGGCTGCTCCTGATGGCCCACCACCTCGTCACCGACGGCGTCTCCTGGCGCGTCCTGCTGCCCGACCTGGCCGCCGCCTGGCAGGACGTCGCAGCCGGGCGCCCGGCGGAACTGCCGCCCGTCGACACCTCCTTCCGCACCTGGTCGCGCAAGCTGGCCGAGCTGGCCCAGGACCCGGCCCGCGAGGCGGAACTGCCGTTCTGGACCGGCGTGTTCGACGGCGCCGCGCCCTTCCCGCTGGACCGGCCGCTCGACCCGGACCGCGACACCGTCGGCACGGTACGGGAGCTGGCGCTGCGCCTGCCCGCCGACCAGACGGGCCCGCTGCTCTCGGCTGTGCCCGCCGCCTTCGGCGCCAACGTCAACGACGTCCTGCTCACCGGCCTCGGCCTTGCCGTGGCCGACTGGCGGCGACGCCACGGGGACGGCTCGCCGGGCCCGGTCCTCGTCGACCTCGAAAGCCACGGCCGCGAGGAGGAGTTGGCGGGGGACGCCGATCTGTCGCGTACGGTCGGCTGGTTCACCAGCGTCTTCCCGGTCCGCCTGGACACCGGCCCCGCCGACCTGGACGACGCGCTCCAGGGCGGCCCGGCCGCGGACGAGGCGGTGGCCGCGGTACGACGGCATCTCGGCTCGCTGCCCGCGAACGGCGTCGGCTACGGCATGCTGCGCCACCTCAACCCCCGTACGGCACCGGTCCTCGCCGCCTTCGAGACACCGGCGATCGAGTTCAACTACCTCGGCCGGTTCGGCATCCCCGAGGACACGGACTGGTCGTACGCCCCGGAGGAGGACGTCGCGGACATCGGCGCCGAACCGGAGATGCGGGAGGGCCACGCCCTCGGCATCAACGTCGTGACCGAGGACCGCGCCGACGGCCCCGTCCTGGCCGCCCACTGGTCCTGGCCCGAGGCCGTACTGTCCGAGGAGGCGGTCCGCGACCTGGCCGAGACCTGGTTCCGTGCCCTGAAGGCCCTCGTCACCCGCACCCAGCACCGTCCCTAGCCCCTTGCCCCCTAGCTCCCAGCCCCTTGCCCTCAAGTCCCGCACCCAGGAGGATCACCGCATGAGCAGCGGCAACACCAACCCGTTCGAGAACCCCGACGGCGTCTACTCCGTACTCGTCAACGACGAGGGCCAGCACAGCCTCTGGCCCGACTTCGTGGACGTCCCGGCGGGCTGGACCGTCGCCCACGGCCCCGGCCCACGTCAGGAGTGCCTCGACTACATCGAGACCAACTGGACCGACATGCGACCCACGAGTCTGGTGGAGCGGATGGAGCGGACCGGCTGACCCGATGCTCAGCACCAGACTCACCAACGCGCACATCCTGACCATGGACCCGGACCACCCCGTCGCCCACGACCTGGGCATCTGGGAGGGCCGGATCGTGGGCCTGGACGAGGCGGTGACCGGGCTGCCCGCGCGCCGGGTGGTGGATCTCCAGGGCGCGACCGTGCTGCCCGGGTTCATCGACAGCCATGTGCACCTGGCGTGGACCGGTTTCAAGGCGGCCACCCCGAGCGTGGCGCCGTGCACCTCGGTCGAGGACGTACTCGCGGTTGTCGCGTCCGCCGTGGCGGGCACGCCGCCCGGCGGCTGGACGCATCTCGTCGGATACGACCAGCGGGCCCTGGGCCGCCATCTGACCGCCACCGAGCTGGACAAGGTCAGCGAGGGGCGCAAGGTGTACCTGCTGCACGACTCCGGACACGGTTGTGTGGTCAACACCGCGGTCCTGGACCTGCTGCCCGCCCATGTGCCGCACGAGGACGGCTTCCTCGCCGAGGGCGCCATGGGAGCCGCGCGGGCGCTGCGACTGCCGTACTCCCAGGAGGAGTTGGCGGAGGCGATCGGGCGCGCGGCCCGGGTCTGTCTGGCCGAGGGGGTCACGGCCTGCGCCGAGGCGGGCATCGGCGGTGCCCTGTTCGGACACAGTCCGGTCGAGCTGGGCGCCTACCAACTCGCCCGCGAGCAGGGGAAGTTGCCGCTGCGGGTGCAGCTCATGGTGGCCGCGGACCGGCTGAAGGAGGTGGCCGCACACGAGGACGACGGCATCCCGCGCGCCCTCGACCTCGGACTGCGCACCGGCTTCGGGGACGAATGGCTCTCCGTGGGCGCGCTGAAGATCTACACCGACGGCGGCATGATGGCCCGTACGGCCGCGCTCAGCAGCCCGTACGAAGGCCTGGACCACGCAGGCCAGTTGCAGGACGACCCCGAGGCGCTCGCCGACACGATCGTGGCCGGCCATCTCGGCGGCTGGCAGCTCGCCGTCCACGCCATAGGCGACCGCGCGGCCGACGTCGCCCTGGACGCCCTGGAGCGGGCGCATCACCTCCGGCCGCGACCGGGCGCGCGGCACCGCATCGAACACGCGGGACTGATCCGGCCCGACCAGCTGACCCGCATGGCGCGGCTCGGCGTGAGCGCCGTGGTCCAGCCGAACTTCCTGCGCTACTTCGGCGACGACTACGCGTCGATCATGGGCGAGGAACGGGCACCGTGGATGTACCGGGGGAGGGGATTCCTCGAGCACGGAATCACGCTGGTGGGCAGCTCCGACCGGCCCGTCGCGGACGGATCGCCGCTGCGGGCCGTCCAGTTCATGGTCGAGCGGGCTTCGGAGTCGGGACAGGTGATCGGCCCGGACGAGTCCGTCACCGTCGACGAGGCCCTGCGGGCGTACACCGTCGGCGGTGCCTACGCCTGCCACTGGGACTCCGTCGCGGGCTCTCTCACCCCGGGCAAGCGCGCCGACCTGGTCGTGCTGGGAGACGACCCGAGGCGGGTCGACACCTCGCGCATCGGGGACATCGAGGTGGTGACGACGTACGTCGACGGCCGGGGGAGTCGGGAGAGTAACGGCTAACCCGGGCGCCTCTGCTCATGAACGGGCCGGACCGTGGCTGATGTGTCGTGCGCGGCCCTGCTGTGCAGGAGTTCGCGCAGCAGCTGGTTCGTGGTGCACACGACGCCCGTACGCGCGATCCACCGCAGCGCCATGGAGTGGTCCTCGGCGGAGAAGTCCGCCACCGCGTCGGCCACGACGAACGGCTGGATGTCGTGCATGAAGGCGTCCGCCGCCGTCAGCAGTATGCCGAGGTGCGCCCGCACTCCGCACAGGATCAGCTGGTCCCGCCCGGTGGAGCGCAGCAGCCGGCCGAGATGGCTGCGGAGAAAGGCGTTGTGCCGCACGTTGACCAGCAGGTGTTCGCCCGCCCGTGGCGTGAGCTGCGGGACGATCGAGGCGGCGTCGGGTTCCGGGACCGGCTCCGCGCTGAACACCACCGGCATGCCGAGGGTGCCGGCGAGTTCGCGCAGGGTGGTGATGTTGTCGATGAGCTCCACGACCGGGGAGGAGCCTGCCGGAAACGCCTGCACGTAGTGGTTCTGCATGTCGTGCACCAGCAGGGCGGCCCGCGCCGGGTCGATCGTCCAGGACGGCGACGACGCGGGAAGCGCGGAACGGTCCGGCATGGGGTACGAGTCGATGACCGGTAAACCCATGGCGGGTCCCTCCCTGATGCTTACCCTCGGATTAGTAAGGCTAGCCTAACCTAATCAAGGGTGCTGCGCCCCTGGAAGAGAGGCCGCAGGCCTTCCTTCCAGGGGCGCGGGGAACTGCGCGACCAGCCACAACGGACCCGCAGCGTCGAACTGCGCTTCCACCGGAGCAGCCGGTGCTTCAGGACGCCGGCTGCTCCACCTTCGTCGCCGTGTCGCCGTCCACGGCCGCGGCCAGCTGCGGCACCAGGCGCTCGAGCATGTACGGCAGGCTCAGAACCGACACGAACGAGACGGAGTTTCCGTAGTCGCTCGCCTCCTTGACGAAGACCTCACGGTCCTGCTTCGCCACGTTCAGGTCGGCGTAGAGGGCGTCCTTGTTGAGCTTGGCCTCGTCCTTGGCCACGTCGGAGACGATCCACACGAGGGCGTCCGTGTCCAGCAGATCGGTGCGCTCCTTGCTGATGTTGGCGCCGAACTCGTCGCCGATGACCTTGTCCAGGTCGGTCGGCAGCTTGAAGCCGAGATCCGTGAGCAGCCGGGAGCGCGCGTCCTGGCTGCCGAAGACGAACATGCCCTCGTACGGGGTGGCCATCACGGCGGTCTTCCCGGCGAAGTCCGGGTTGTCCTCGGCCGCCTTCTTGAAGTCGGCCTGGACGCCCTCGACGAGCTCCTTCGCCTCCGCCTCCTGGCCGAGCGCCTTGCCGATGATCTCGGTCTGCTCCTGCCACGGGACGCCGAAGTCGTTGTACGCCTTCGGCTGGGCCACCACCGGCGCGAACTTCGACAGGGTCTCGTACTGCTCCTTGGTCAGCCCCCCGTAGACCGCGAGAATCAGATCCGGCTTGAGCGCGGCGATCTTCTCCGTCTGCGGTCCGGTGCCGGTGTCCGTCAGCACGGTGGGGGCCTTCTCGCTGCCCAGCTTGTCGGCGGCCCAGGGGCCGATGGCGCCCTTGTAGCCGCCGAGCCACTCGGTGGTGCCGACGGGCACCTTGCCCAGGGCGAGCACGGCGTCCTGGTCGGTCAGACCGACCGTGACGATCCGCTTGGGCTCCGCCTTGATAGACGTGCTGCCGTACTTGTGCGGGATGGACACCGGGAAGGCGCTGTTCGCGGATTCCTTGTTCCCCGCGTTCTCTGCGGATCCCTCGGAACCATCTCCCGAGCCGCAGGCGGTGGTGAAGAGCAGTAGCGCGGAGACGAGCGCCGCGGCGAGGCGTGTGCCTCTGAGAGAGCCGAGCATCAGTGGTCCTTCATGGTGGTTGTGTCGGGACGGTGGTGCTGCGTGGGGGGCTGATCGGCCGTGCTACGGGTACCGGACCAGGCCTCCCACAGGGAGGCGTAGGTCCCGCCCGCGGTGCACAGCTCGTCATGGGTGCCGCTCTCCACGATCCGGCCGTCGTCCATGACGACGATCCGGTCCGCGGCCGCGGCCTGGGTGAGGCGGTGTGCGACGACCAGCGCCGTGCGGCCCTCGACCGCCCGGTCGGCCGCCCGCTCCAGCAGGCGGGCTCCGGTGCTCCCGGCCTCGGCCGTCGCCTCGTCGAGCACGGCCACCGGGGGATCGGCCAACACCAGCCGCGCCAGGGCGAGTTGCTGGACCTGCGCGGGCGTGAGGCGGTGTCCGCCCTCACCCACGACCGTGTCCAGGCCCTCGGGCAGCGCTTCGACCCAGTCCAGGGCCTCCACGGTGGCCAGGGCCGTGCGCAGCTCCTCGTCGGCGGCGTCGGCCCGCGCCAGGCGCAGATCCTCCGCGAGCGAACCGGCGAAGACGTGGGTCTCCTGCGTGACCAGCGCCACCGGCAGACCATCGCCGTTGCCGTACGCTCCGGCGCCGGTCAGATGCACCGAGCCGGACGTCGGGGCGTGCACGCCCGCGATGAGCTTGGCCAGGGTCGTCTTGCCCGCGCCGCTCGGACCGACCAGGGCCACGCGTTCGCCGGCGCGGAGCGTCAGGTCCACCTCGTGCAGGACGGGACGGCCGGGCTCGTACGCGTGGTCGATGCCGATCACGGTGACGGTGCCGTCCGCAGCCGTGCCCGGCTCCCGCCGCTTGTGAGGATTCGCCGCCTCTTCCGGCTCGGGGTCCGGCTGGTCGGCGACCCCGACCAGCCGGGCGAGCGCGGCGGTCGCCGACTGCGCGTCGTCGAGCAGTACCAGCGCGGAGTTGATCGGGGCGAACAGGCTGTGGAAGTACAGGGCCGCGGCGGTCGCGGTGCCGATGGACACCGAGTCGGCACGCACCAGCAGGAACCCAGTGACGAGGACCGCGGCGAGGCCGGTGTACTCGGCCACGTGCAGCCGGTTGTAGAACCGCAGCACCAGCTTCACTCCGCGCAGCGTCAGCTCCACCGCCGCCGACGAACGCCGCGTCACATGCGTGGTGTGCTGCTCCTCCAGTCGGAACGCCCGCACCGTGCCGGCCCCGGCGATGGTGTCGAGGAGCTGTTGCTGCTGAGCGCCGGTCGCGATGCGCTGACGGGCATAGAGCGGCACGGCATTGCGTACGTACCAACGGGCGGTGTGCGCCTGGACGGGCACCGCGAGGAGGGCCGCGAGCAGGAAACGCCAGTCCAGCGCCGCCATCGCGCCCAGCGTCAGCACGATGGCCAGCAGGGAACGGGCCAGTTCGGGCAGGGCGTTGCGCACCGCCTCGGCCACCACCGAGACGTCCCGGGTCACCCGGGCGGTGAGGTCTCCCGCGCCCGCCTTCTCCACCTGCTCCAGCGGCAGCCGCAGCGCCTTCTCCACGAACCGCTCGCGCAGTTGCGCCAGCAGGGTCTCGCCGAGCCGGGAGACCAGCGTCAGGCCCAGCGCGGTGGTGCCGCCCTGGGCGAGGGCGACCAGTACCAGGAGGACGACCGGAGTCGTCACGTCCCCGGGCGGGCGCCCCTCGGCCACCACGTCCACGATGCGGCCAAGGAGCGGCTGGACGAGCAGACCCACACCGGTGGCCGCGACCATCACCGCGAAGCTGCCGAGGGCCAGGCCGCGCCGTGGATGCACCAGTTCGCGGACGGCGGCACGGGTGCGGGCCCCGGTCGCCGTGGGCAGCAGTTCCCGGGTGTCGGGCGCCTGCTCGTCCGTATCGGGGCCTGCTGCGGTCATCGCTTCCTTGGTCCCGTTGTTCTCGTTCGCCGAGGTGTCGCTCATGACAACACCGCCGCGCGGTAAGCCTCGTGACGGCGTACCAGATCGGTGTGCGGGGCCGTGTCGGTGATCCGGCCGTCGTCGAGCAGCACCACCCGGTCGGTGACCGCGAGCAGTGCGGGGCTGGTGGTCACGAGCACCGTGGTGCGGCCCTTGCGGATCTCCCTCAAGCCGGTCGCGATCCGGGCCTCGGTCACCGTGTCGACCGCGGTGGTCGGATCGTGGACCACCAGCACGGGCCGGTCGGCCGCCAACGCGCGGGCGAGAGCGACCCGTTGGCGTTGCCCGCCCGAAAGGGACCGGCCGCGCTCACTGACCGCGGTGTCCTCGCCGTCCGGCAGGGTCTGCGCGACCTGTGCGACCCCGGCCGCCGTCATCGCCGGTTCCGCATCGTGGGAGTCGGGCGCCGCGGCGGTGACGTTGTCGCGGACGGTGCCTTCGAAGAGGTCCGCGTCGTGCTCGGCCACCAGCAGGGCCGTACGCATCTGAGCGGGATCCAGGTCGCGCAGGGACACGCCGTCCAGTTCGACCGTTCCGGCTTCGGGGTCGGTCTGCCGGGACAGGCAGCGCAGCAGGTCGGCGGCGTGTGCGGGGTCGGTCGCGACCACGCCGAGGAGTTCGCCGGGTGCGATGTCCAGGTCCACCTCGCGCAGCCCGCCGTGGCTGAGCCCGCTCAGCCGGACCGCGCCGCGCACCTGCTGCGGCAGGCTCTGGCCACCGGACGTGACGGAGTGCGGCGTGGCAAGGACCTCTGCGATCCGGGCGGCCGAGGCCCGGCCCTGCGCGAACTCGGCGTTGACCCAGGCGAGCGTCTCCAGGGGCCCGAGCAGGAAGAGCGCGAGCCCTACCGCCGACACCAACTCGCCCAGGCTGATGCTGCCTTGGGCGGCCAGTCGGCCACCGACGAGTGCGACGACGGCGATCAGGCAGCCGGTCAGCGCCAGGACCATGCCGTTCTGGAAGGCCTGCGCGCGTGCGGCCCGCAAGGTCGCCTGCAGGGAGTCGCGGCTGGTGGTGCGGTAGCGGGCGATGGCCGTCGACTCGCCGCCGATGCCCTTCAGGATCCGCAGACCGGCCACCAGGTCGGCGGCGACGGCCGATGCGTGCGCCGCCCGCTCCTGCTCGGCCTCGCTGCGGCTCTCCAGCGGCTTGCTCAACAGATGCCCGAGCCAGAGCAGGACCGGTGTGCCGAGCAGCACCACCAGACCGAGCAGCACCGACGTACGCAGCAGGACGACGGCACAGGTGAGCAGGCCCATCAGTGCCGAAATGCCGAACATCAGCGCCAGGTTGACGGCACCGACCCGCTTGGCGTCCTCGGTCGCGATGTTGGCCATCGCTCCGGGCAGCCGGCCCTCCTCCGCCCCGCCGCCGGGGTCCAGGACCCTTCGTACGAGAGTGATCCGCAGCGAGTGCTCGGCCTGCACGGAGGCCTTCTCACCGGACCAGGCGCCGATGCGGAAGCTCAACGCCAGTCCCACATAGACCACGGCGAGGATCGTGAGCCAGAGGAAGAGGGCGCCGGTGTCGGAGTCGGTGACGGCCTGGTCGATCACGATACCGATCAGGACCGGAACCAGCGCCTCGCCGATCTGGTGCCCGGAACCTAGGAGAGAGCCGAGCGCGACGTTACGTCGCTGACCCCGGACCGTGTCCCTCAGGACGTCCCGCCCCGACGGATATGAAGGACCCACCCGTACCCCTCCGGGATCGGACAAAGAGAAAAACCTAGGTGAGGCTACCCTAAGTCGAAGCGCCTGCCCAGCCCGGGGCGCGCACACGACCGCTCCGAGCGCCGTTCGACGGCACGCGCGCGCGTGCCGTCGTCACGACGATGAACTGCCCTTTCAGGCCGATGAATTGACGGAGGAACTGACAGAGGCACTGATTCCCGCGGCCGCGTCGCTCGCACGGTGGGCGAGCAGGGAGTCGAGGATCTCGCCGGAGCGTACGGCGGTGGTGGACAGCAGGGTGGAGGTGAGACCGTGCGTGTGCTCGGTCGCGCCCTGCAGATAGATGCCCGCGGTGACCTCGGCCGCGACCTCCACGCGATGGTCGCGGCCCACGCGTACGGCATCGTCGTCGTCCCGCAGACAGAGCTTCGCGGCCCTGCCCAGCAAGGTCTCGAGGTCCCTGGGCCGGTAGCCGGTCGCATGGACCAGCAGGTCGGAGGACAGCACCTCCCGCTCGCCGGTGGGCAGGAACTCGACGGTGACGTCCAGTCGGTCGTCCAGTGTGCGTACGTCCCGGATACGGGAGACGTTGCGCAGGCGCAGACGTTCGTTGCCCTGGACCTTCTCGCGGTACATGGTCGCGTACAGCGACTCGATCAGGTCCATGTCGACCACCGAGTAGTTGGTGCTGCGGTGGTAGTCGACCAGGGACTGCTTCACCTCGGGCGTCGACTGGAAGTAGACGTCCACGGCCTCGGGGTCGAAGATCCGGTTGGCGAAGGGGCTGTCGTCGGCGGGGGTGTACCCGTACTTGGCGAAGACCGCGCAGACCTCCGCCTCGGGGAAGGAACGGTGCAGATAGTCGACCGCCTCCGCGGCACTCTGACCTGCGCCGAGGACCAGAATGCGGCCCACCGAAGTACCGGATTCGTTCAACTCGCGTACGCGCGGCACCAGTTGGCTGTTGTGCCAGATGCGGTCCGACAGTTCGGTGCCCGGCGGGAGATGGGGCTCCAGGCCGACGGCCACCGAGATGTTACGAGCCCTGCGGACGACGGTGCGTTCGGGGGCGCCGGGGACGCGGCTGACGACGTCGAACCAGCGGACCTCTCCGTCCTCGGCCAGTACCGGCTCCACGGAGACGACTTCGGCGCCGTAGTCGACCTGGTGCGCGATGCGGGCGGCGGCCCACTCGAAGTACTCGTGGAACTCGATCCGCAGCGGGAAGAGTGTCTTCGCGTTGAGGAAGTCCACGAGTCTGCCGCGCTCCCGCAGGAAGCACAGGAAGCTGAAGTCGCTGGTCGGATTGCGCATCGTGACAAGGTCCTTGAGGAAGGACACCTGCATCGTGGCGTCGTCGATGAGCATGCCACGGTGCCAGCCGAAGGACGGCTGACGTTCCAGGAACCGGGCTCGGATGCGATCTTCGGGTGCGGCTCGGGAGTTGTGTTCCTCGACTGCGATGGCCAGTGCGAGGTTTGACGGGCCAAAACCCACGCCGATCACATCGTGGATGGCGTCCGGTTCGTCGTGCAGTGCGTTCACCGCAACTTTCCTTCCCTTAGGCGCCACTGATGTTAAATAAGGTTAGCCTTACCTTGCAATGGTGTGTTCTAGGAGAGGATCGAGTATGCGGGTCGTCATGTTCGGCTATCAGACCTGGGGGCACCGCACGCTCCAGGCTCTGCTGGAGTCCGACCACGAGGTGGTCCTGGCCGTGACCCACCCCAAGAGCGACCACGTATACGAGAAGATCTGGGACGACTCGGTGGCCGATCTCGCCGAGAAGCACGGCATCCCGGTGCTGCTGCGCAACCGCCCCGACGACCCCGAACTCCTCACCGCGCTACGCGAAGCGGAACCGGACCTGATCGTCGCCAACAACTGGCGGACCGTGCTGCCCCCCGAGGTCTTCGACCTCCCGCCGCACGGCACGCTCAACATCCACGACTCGCTGCTGCCGGCGTACGCGGGCTTCTCCCCGCTGATCTGGGCGCTGATCAACGGCGAGCGGGCAGTCGGCGTCACGGCGCACCGGATGAACGCCGAACTCGACGCGGGCGACATCCTGTTGCAGCGAGCCGTACCGGTGGGCGCCACCGACACGGTCACCGATCTGTTCCACCGCACCGTCGACCTGATCACGCCGGTCGTGACGGAGTCGCTCGACCTGATCGCCTCGGGACGCGCGCAGTGGATCCCGCAGGACCGCAGCCGGGCCAGCTTCTTCCACAAGCGGTCGCTCGAGGACAGCCGGATCGACTGGACCTGGCCGGCCGAGGACCTGGAGCGCCTGGTACGCGCCCAGTGCGACCCGTACCCCAACGCCTTCACCTACCACCGCGGTCAGCGCCTGCGCATCGTCGAGGCAGCGGTGTCGGAAGCCCGTTACGGCGGCACTCCCGGCCGCATCTTCATCCGCGAGGGCGACGGCGTGGTCATCGTCGCCGGCGCGGAGGCCAGGAACGGACAGCTGCGCGGCCTCTGCGTGAAGCGCGTCCGCACCGAGGACGGCACGGAGCACGCGGCGGCGGAGTACTTCCGCACGATGGGGGGCTATCTCACGGCGCGTCCGTGACCTGACGGACCGGCGGGTTACGCGAACTTGCCGAAGTCCGGTGCGGTACCGCGCCCCTGAGGAGGCCGTAGGCCCTGCTCAGGGGCGCGGGGCTGTGTCGATTTGCGGCTCCGCCGCGATGGGGTCCCCCCATGCATCACGATGGCGCCGGTCGCCGCGCGTCACGTCGCGCGAATGCCCTCGCGGTCTTCGAGGGCGCTGATGGCGGTGGCGGTGAGGCTGTGGGTGATGTGGCCTCGCATCAGCTGGGCGGCTTCGGCGGCGCGGCCGTCCACTATCAGGGAGACAAGCTGGTGGTGTTCCTGTAGGTCCCGGGTGCGGGGTTCGTCACCGGGCGGGAGTTCGAGGCCGAGGCGCCGGTAGCGATCGGACTTGTCCCACAGGTCGTCCAGGAGACGGATGAGGACGTCGTTGTGCGAGGCCCGGTACACCGCCTGGTGGAAGGCGCGGTGGGCCGTGAGTGCCTCTTCCCCCCATTGGCGGGTGACGGGGAGGAGCTTGTTGACGGCGGCCTGCATCGTGGCGATGTCGTCGTCGGTCCGTCGCTGGGCGGCGAGTTCGGCGGCGGTCGGGTCCAGGGACAGGCGGACCTCGAAGAGCTGGCGGGCCTCGGTCGAGTTCATGACGGAGACTCGGACGTCGCGGTGGGTGTCGACGGTGACGAGTCCCTCGCTGCTGAGGCGGCGGATGGCCTCGCGCAGGGGAGTGATGCTCATGTTGAGGGACTCGGCGAGGTCGTACTGGGCGAGCCGTGACCCGGCAGGAAGAGTGCCGAAGAGGATCCGATCGCGGAGTTCCGCGTAGGCGAGGTCGCTCTTGCTGAAGAACAGGTTCTGTCCTGCCATGGCCCCCTGACCGTTCCTTTCCGGAGGTTCCCCACCCCTTGACATCCCGCATCGGGCCAGCCCAGTCTAACAGCCGTCGCATCTTATAAGATATGAGAAAGGTTCCGCAGTGAAGATCACCAACGTCTACGAGGGCGTCGTTCCGATCAGCTCCTCGATCCGCAACGCCTGGATCGACTTCAGCTCCATGGACTGTTCGATCGTGGCGATCGAGAGCGACGTCATCCGGGACGGCAAGCCCGTGGTGGGCTACGGCTTCAACTCCAACGGCCGCTACAGCGCCGGAGAGATCCTGCGCCGCCGGGTCCTGCCCCGCCTCCTCGAGGCCGAGCCCGGCAGCCTGCTCGACGAGCAGGGCGGCCTGGACCACGCCAAGGCGTGGGACGTGATGATGAACAACGAGAAGCCCGGCGGGCACGGCGAGCGTTCGGTCGCGGTCGGCGTGGTGGACATGGCCCTGTTCGACCTGGCCTCCAAGATCGAGGGCAAGCCGCTGTACCGGTATCTGTCCGAGCGCTACGGCGACGGGCAGCCCGACGACTCCGTCTTCGTCTACGCCGCCGGCGGCTACTACGCCCCGGGCAAGACCCTCACCGACCTTCAGGACGAGATGCGCGGCTTCCTCGACCTGGGCTACGACGTCGTCAAGATGAAGATCGGCGGCGCCGACCTGGCGGAGGACCTGCGCCGTATCGAGGCCGTCATCGACGTCCTGGACGGCGACGGCTCCCGGCTGGCCGTCGACGTCAACGGCCGCTTCGACCTCAACACGGCCCTGGAGTACGGGCGGGCCATCGAGCCCTACGGGCTGTTCTGGTACGAGGAGATCGGCGACCCGCTCGACTACCACCTCAACGCCACCGTCGCCGAGCACTACACCGGCTCCATCGCCACGGGCGAGAACCTCTTCTCCCTCCAGGACGCCCGCAACCTGATCCGCTACGGCGGCCTGCGCCCCGACCGCGACACCATCCAGGTCGACCCCGCGCTCTCCTACGGTCTGGTGGAGTACCTGCGCATCCAGGACATGCTCCGCCGGCACGGCTGGTCATCGAGGCGCTGCATCCCGCACGGCGGGCACCAGTTCTCCCTGCACATCGCAGCCGCCCTCAAGCTCGGCGGCAACGAGTCCTACCCGGGCGAGTTCCAGCCCACCGGCGGCTTCGCCGACGACGCCGTCGTCGAGAAGAGCCGCGTCGGCCTGACCGACACCCCCGGCATCGGCTTCGAGAGCAAGGCCGCCTTCTACGAGGTGCTGCGCGCCCTGCACAGCTGACCGCCACCCCACCGCAGACGCGCCCGCGCCCGCCACCGGGCGGGCGCCACACGAGACCGGGGGCGCGCGAGCCGCGTCGCGTCCCCCGCACCCCCCACGGGACAGGGCTACACACGATCGTCGTGCAAGGGAGCACCAACGATGACAAGCACCACCACCGCCGCCGACCGCCCGCAGCGGTCACGGCTGAGCCGTCTCATACGGGAGCTGTGGTTCCAGGTCGTACTGGCCGCCGTCCTCGGCATCGCCGTCGGCATCCTCGCGCCCGGCCTGGGTGAGGACCTGAAGCCGCTCAACGACTGGTTCATCGCGCTGGTCAAGATGATCGTGATCCCGGTCGTCTTCTGCGTGGTCACCACCGGCATCGCCTCCATGGACAACCTGCGCAAGGCGGGCCGGATCGGTGTGAAGGCGATCGGCTACTTCCTGGTGCTGTCCCTGGCGTCCATGCTGATCGGGCTGGTCGTCGCCAACATCTTCCAGCCCGGCTCCGGCCTGCACGTCGACCCCTCGTCACTGAACGCCGACGACGTGCCCAAGACCGCCACCGAGCACGCCACCTTCACCGGCTTCATCTCCTCCCTCATCCCCGCCTCCCTGCTGGGCGCGATCACCGGGGATGCGATCCTGGCCGCGCTGATGGTCTCGATCGTCTTCGGTGTGGCCCTGAACATGGCCGGCGAGGAAGGGGCACCGCTGACCCGCGGCATCAAGGCGCTGTCGGACGTCGTCTTCCGCATCGTGGGCTGGGTGATGCGGCTCGCGCCCTTGGGCACCTTCGGCGCCCTGGCCACCGTGGTCGCCACCTACGGCGCCGAGAGCCTCAAACAGCTCGGTTACCTCATCATCCTGTTCACCGCGACGTGCGTCGTCTACGTCCTGGTCGTCCTCGGCGCCATCATGCGGGCCTGCCGCCTGAGCCTGTTCGGCCTCATCCGCTTCCTCAAGGCCGAACTGCTCGTTGCCCTCAGCACCTGTTCCAGCGAGGCCGTCCTGCCCCAGCTGGTACGCAAACTGGAGATCCTCGGCATCGGCCGGCCCGTGGTCGGCATCGTCATCCCCTCCGGGTTCTCCTTCAACCTGGACGGCTCCGCGGTCTACCTCACGATGGCCTCCCTCTTCCTGGCCCAGGCCATGGGCATCGACCTGTCCTGGCAGCAGCAGCTGATCATGGTCGGCGTCATGATGCTCACCAGCAAGGGCACCGCCGGGATTGCGGGCGGCGCGTTCATCGTCCTCGCCAGCACCGTCACCGCGGTCGGCCACATCCCGCTCGCCGCCCTCTCCCTGATCGTCGGCATCGACCGCATCCTCAACGAGGGCCGCGTCTTCATCAACGTCCTCGGCAACGCCGTCGCCACCATCGTGATCGGCAAGTGGGAGAACGACTTCGACACCGAACAGGCCCGCAAGGTCCTGCACTCCCGCACCACCACGCCGCCGCAGGCCAAGGTGGACACCACCAAGGCCGGCGCCGACAAGTAGCCGTGCCCGTCGAGTGCAGTCACCCCTCGACGGCATATACGTCACCCACCGGCGGCATCCTCCAGGCCGCCATGCACCAGGACAGTTGAGAACCCGTCCCGTGAGCACGCCCAGCGTCTCCTACTCGATGACCATCCGGCTCGAAGTCCCGCGGCAGGCAACGCGGTCTTTCAGCTGACGGCCACGACGGAGGCGCTGGGCGGTTCGGTCACCGCCCTCACCGTCGTCAGCCGACGCCGAGCGTCTCGAACGGTCCTTCCCTGAGACCTCCTCTTCGACGACTCCGGTAATTGACAGGGTACGAACGTACCTCTTAACGTACCCAAATCCAGGACGACGCCGGCAGCTCAACGAGGAGCACCGATGCAGCACCTATACGACATAGATGTCCAGGTTCCGATGCGTGACGGCGTAGCCCTCGCCGCCAACGTGTGGCATCCGGCCGAGGGACAGGCTCCGACGCTGCTGGTGCGCATGCCGTACGGCAAGGACGTGATGGGCCTCGGCCAACCAGCCATGCCCGACCTCCTGGCTCTGGTGGAGGCCGGCTACGCGGTGGTGGTGCAGGACTGCCGGGGCACCCACCGCTCGGAAGGCGAGGGGGCCGTCGGAAATCTACGTGTTGCTTCCGGGGCTTGGGCTCGTTGACGTGGTATGGGGCGTT
>NZ_BMPQ01000014.1:0-31462 GCF_014647675.1 Streptomyces flaveus
GACGCCCGGGCAGCGCGGCGGGACAGCCGGACACCGCGCAGAACCGGGCCGTGGAGCGGGACATGAGAGAGGCGAGCGAGCGCAGCGCGACGTGATGCCGCGCGGCCCGGTCTCCTCCAAGGGCATTCTCCTCGAGAGGTGGGTGTTTCCTGACGCCTCGCGTCAGCCCTCCCGTGTTCCCGACGGTTCCGGCGCACCGAGGACCGCGTCCCGTTCCTCGTTCGTCAGGGGCGGCTCGGTCAGCGGGGGCCGACGCGGGCGCTCAGCTCGCCCACGAGGGGATGCCTGACGTCGCGCGCGAACGTTTCGAACTCCTCGGCAGAGCCAGGAAGATCTCGGATCTGTCGGACGGGCGGCATACTCTGAGCCCCGTCCGCACTGTCTGGGGGGAGAGTCATGACAAGTAGGTTCACCGAGTTGGCCGTTGACTGCCACGATCCGGAGATGCTCGCGGCCTTATTGGAGGTCAGGAAGCGACCTTGATGAAGACGTCATCGAACGGGTTGGTGCTCTTGGCGGGGGTGGCGGACATCGGGACGTGCCAGGCAACGTTGTTGAATCCCGCCTTCTCGAGGCACACATCCCTGCCACTGAGCTTTACGGTGCTTCCACCACTGTGGACTGCGACGGCGTTGATAGCGGTGTTGCTGCCTGCCGCCGGTCGGGTATAGACCGCACTGCCACTGTCACCTGGTTCCGAGCACAGATCGCTCTGGATCACACCGTTCACCTGTGCACCCGGCTTGATTATGTTTCCTGCCGAGTCCTTCACCTCTCTATAGGTGACCCGGGTGTTCACGAGAGTCACCTTCCCGCAGGTCGTGCCGGTGGTTATGCCGTGCTTGCAGATATCCAAGCCGACCGTCGGTGCGGTGATTCCCCGGACCGGGTGGGTCCCGTTGTCGCTAATGACCTGGGGCAACGCGTCGTTGGTGTCGGGGCTGGCGTTGAGGGCGTAGATTCCCCAATCGGACGGGCCGAAATTAAATGAGTGCCCGGTTGACGGCACCGAGCCGATCAGGGCGGTCTGCCGGTTGGCTGTTACTCCGGCGGTGAAACAGTGTCCAGCGGTTATGAATCCTGACTGGCCGTTGGCGAGCCCGACAGCGAAACCCGCCGTGCAGGACCCAGAACCGAGGCCGCCGATCGACGCACCGCCGCTCGCGTTGACATGCGAGGCCGGCGCCGAAGCTTCCTGGACGGTTACCGTGACGTCATCACCGAATTGGAGCGCTTCCTTCGCAGCAGCCGACAGACCCTCTGGGACGAAGAGGTGCACACCGATCTTTTCCGCAACTGGATCGATACCGACCGAGAAGCCGTCCAGCCCAGGAATGTCGGCGGCATTGACAAGACCGAAGACCTCGTCGCGCCGACTGGCATCAGCCTTTACAGTGTTAGCGGTACTGGCGCTGCCGCTGTCCTCGTTGGCGATACCGATGCCGGCGACGCCGAGGACGGTGAGCAGCCCGAGCCCGAAGGCGGCGGCCTTGAGAGGCCGAGGACGTCTGGCGTGAGAACCTTTGGGGGGCATGAGTGGTTGCAATCCTTACAGGAATTGGCGCGGACCGGAATGATCGGTCCTGAGGTGGATGGCTAGTTGGCCTGGGGCCCGGTGGTGGCGCCCAGGGCGGCCTCGAAGACCGCGTCGGCCATGGCCGCGTGGCCGTTCGCGTTGGGGTGGTAGGCCGCCCCGGTGTCCAACTGCGCGATTGCGTCGCTCACCTGATTGATCCACAGATCGCCGGTGTCACACACTCGGTGGCCGTTGAAGAGGTCGTCCGGATCTGCGTACTGAACCCGATCGCTGGCCTCCGCCACCTCGCGGATCAGGTCGTTCATCGTCTCTTGAAGGCCTCTCATACGGTCCCGGTTGTCTTCCGAGATGGACAAGGCGCCGCAACTTCCGGTGGCGAAAATTTTCGGGTACCCGGAAATGACGATGTTGGCGACCAGCGCCCTCTCGCGTATCTGAGCGAGGAGGTCGGTGAGCGGCTGCCGCAGCGTCGAAATTTGCGGACTGGCTTCGTTCAACGCTTGTGTGCAGACCGCCGAACCGTTCAGGACACAGGTTCTCGCGACGTCGGCGAAGTGCACATCATTTCCACCAATAGTGATGGTCACCATTTCGACAGAGCCTGTTACGGAGCCGAGTTGGTCGTCAATGACATCCTGTATCTTCGCCCCGGTGCACGCCCGGTTGAACATGCTGGACGACTTGGACGGCTGCTGAGTGGCCACGTACTTCGCGAAGAATTCATTCGGATAGGCCAAGTCGTTCCTCTTGCAAGTGGTGTTGACAGTCCCCGTGTAGGTGCTGCTCGCGCCGTGGCCAGAGGAGTACGAATCTCCGAGTGCGACGTAGTCGAGCGTGCCGTCGATGGTACTGTCTTCGGCATTCGCCGTGAACACGACGACGCCCGACAGTCCGACTGCCGCCAATCCGGCGAACAGCCGGAGCTTGAATCGCCGCTTGTTACGTGATCTATCGCCTGCCATCCGTGATCTCCTCACTCTCTCAACGGGACCTTCGAATCGCGACGACGGTTTCCAAAGCGATTTCCGTGAAGGGAATACGGAATCTAGAACCGATACGACCTCGGCGACCAGGGTCAAACGTCCCTACTCGCCGGTTACTTATGCGGATTCGAGGGTGATGCCGGACACATGACGACATGAATGCCGGATGTATGAGGATTTGAGGAACCCCGCACGCGGCCTGTGGCAGGCAGTCGGCGTCTCCGGCGGGAATCACAGTGAGGTGACTGTCCTCATGGCACGTGCCACCGGCGTTGAACGCCCGCCGTGGGCTTGCTGTGAGTCCTCAGAAAAAAATCACAGGCGCGGAACAGTGAGCTCTTTCCAGCCTGCTGACGGGTCAGGTGGTTGGGGTCCGGCCGTACTCAACGACGAAGCTCCCGGTGGACGGGTTCACGACCAGGACCACCCATGCTCGCCAGGAGTTTCGCCTGCTTGTCCACCCGTCATCGACCGGCCTGTCCGGTCGCACCCTGCGATGCCTGACCGGACAACTCGCCTCCCGGCACCGGGAGAACAAAACCCGGTGGCGATGCCTCGCAGCCGGCCGTCAGGCCCCGCTCGCCCCGGCCCGTCCGCGCTGCGCTGACATTCCCCCAGCCTCCGGCCGGGGGTACCCCAACGCCCGGCTCGCCGCCGGGTCCGGTATCGGCAGCGCGACCATGTACCGCCCTCGCCCACGGACATCCGCCTGTGGTGCCGCGCGACCGGCGCCACCGACCAGGACCCCGACCTGATCGCCGCCTCCCAGCACGCGGAGTCGCTCTACCGCGAGTTGCGACAGCGCGTGCGCTCAGGCCTGCGCAAGCTCCAGGACTCCTACACCGCGGTTATGAGCGCGTCCCCTCAGCCGAGCAGGTCCAGGACCGTCGTCATGGACCGGTTCTGCAGCAGATAATCCTCGGCTTCCTGAAGATGCACCCGCCACAACTCCTCCGCGGCATCAGCGCGTTGCGCAGCAACCAGGTCGACAAGCGCAACATGAGCGCGGAATCCTCGCCGGTTGGCCCGGATGTTCTCGGGCGTGCCCGCGTCGAGGTCGACGTGTGACCAGTTCGCCTGGTCGATGATGTGCCGGACCATCCCGGTCAGCACGCTCAGCGTCTCGTTGCCCGCAAGCTCCACCACCAGCGCGTGGAACTCCATATGGGCGCGGATGAAGGCCGACGGGTCGTCCATCAGCAGCTCCGCCTCGGCGACCGCGGCACGCAACCGCTCCACGTCCTCGTCCGTGCGCCGCCCGGCGAGCAGTCCGGCGCACGGCGCCTCCAGTACTGTACGGGCGTCGTAGACGTCCTTGAGGGTCGTGCCCCGGTACTCCAGCACCACCCCGGCGTAACGAGCGGCCACCGTCTGTTCGGGAACGTGTACCCGGGCCCCACCCCGCGCACCCCGCCGCACACTGATCAGCGACTCCGACTCCAGCACCCGGAACGCCTCGCGCAGCGTGGGCCGTGACACGGCGAACTCCGCCATCAGCGCCGTCTCGGCAGGCAGCGCCTCCCCCTCCGTCAACTCCCCGCGCACGATCTTGCGGCGCAGCTGCGCCGCCACCAGCTCGGCCATCTTGGGGACCCGTACCGGCGTGTTCGCCACGGTGTCCACCTCCGCCCTCACTCGGTCATCCGGTAGTCAGTCGAGTCCGTCGATCGCGTCTGGTACGAAGTACGGCAGCGTGATCTCGTCGGTGTAGGGGCGGAAGTCCACGCGTACGCGCAGGCCGATGACGACCTTGTCCGGGGTGCCGGCGTCCACGTGGGACAGCAGGGTGCCGCCGTCGTCCAGGTCGATCACGGCGAGCGCGAAGGGGGTGTCGAAGCCCGGGCCCGGCGCCCGGTGCACCACCGTCACCGAGTAGACCGTCCCCCGGCCCACGCTCGGCTCGTAGCGCCAGTTCGGCGACATGCACCCCGGGCAGGCGGGTTCGGGTACGAAGAACCGCAGGTCGCAGGCAGGACAGTACGGGACGACCAGTTCGCCGCGCCGGGCCGACGCCCAGAACGGCTCCGACAACTCCGTCGGCATCGGCACAGGTCTGCCGGTCATCCGGTCCTCCCCAGCACGCTCATCTCGTAATGCTGCGCCCCGGAGCCGGCGTTGCCGACCACGGCCAGCTCCGCGTCCGCGATCTGGTGCACGGCGGTGCCCCGCAACTGCCGTACCGCTTCGACGACTTTGAGCGTCATCTGCTGCGTGCCGTTCCAGGCGTACGCCAGACAACCGCCGTCCGGGTTGACGGGATGCTTGCCGCCCACGGCGATGGCTCCACTCGCGGCCAGCGGTCCGCCCTCGCCCTCGCCGCACAGCCCGAGTGCCTCCAACTGCCGGATGATCTCGAAGGAGTTGGGGTCATAGAGGGAGAAGACGTCCACGTCGTGCGCGCCGATCCCGGCCATCGCGTACGCGCGTGTGGCGGCGTCGCGGCCGAGCATCCCCACCTCACTCAGGAGCGCCGGATTGGCGTACGCGGCCTGGTGGTACTCCATCGCGCCGCCGAGCACGGCGATGGGCGGCTGCGGCAGATCGCGGGCCCGTTCGGCGGTGGTGACCACGAGCGCGGCGCCGCCCTCGCCGACGATGCAGCAGTCGAGGAGGTGGAAGGGGGTGGCGACCATGCGGGAGGCGAGCACGTCGTCGGCGGTGTAGGGGCCGCGGCCGTACATCATCGCTTCGGGGTTGGTGGTGCCGTTGTTGCGGATGATGGCGGCGACCTCGGCGAGTTGGCGGGAGGTCGTCCCGTACTCGTGCATGTGCCGGGCCGCCACCAGTGCGAACTGGGCGATGACATAGCTGCCCCAGACGTCGGTGAACTCCAGCGGTACGCCGGCGCCGACCGGCCCCGCGCCGCGCGAGACCAGCTTGCAGCCGCCGACCACGACGGTGTCCGCGTATCCGGCGCGCACGGCGGCCGCCGCCTTCAGCAGACCCCGGGAGCCCGCGTTGTCCAGCATGGAGTCGCTGGTCCAGCGCAGGTCGCGGCCGAGCATCCGGGCCCAGGAGCTTCCCTCGCCCGGTACGCCGCCCGGGCCCGGCCAGTCGACCTGGGCGCCGTCGATGTCCGACGGCGCCAGACCGGCGTCCGCCACCGCGCCTCGCACCGCTTCGAGGGCGAGATCCATGGCGGTGCGGTCCGGGAGGGACAGCGCCTGTTCGGTGGCGTACACCCCCGCGATGACGGGCGACCGGCGGTCGGTCACGGCCTCACCGTCCCGCGCCGAGCGTGTCGCCGCCGGGGTAACCTCCGCCGCCGAAGCGGGCGTCGAGCGCTTCGTAGTCCTTGGCGTAGCCGCCGGTGCGGGGCAGGGCGTCGATGAACTCCACCGTTTTGGGTTTCTTGTACGAGGCGATCCGGGCCCGGCAGTGCTCGATGATGTCCTCGGCCGTCGCCTCAGCGCCGTCCCGCAGGACCACGACGGCCTTGACGTCCTGGGCCCAGCGCTCGTTCGGGACGCCGATCACGGCGGCCTCCTTGACGGCGGGATGCGACTCGATGCAGTTCTCGACCTCGGCGGGGAAGATGTTCTCGGCCGCTGACTTGAGCATTCGGGTCGTCGTCCCGAGGAAGCTGATCGTGCCGTCCGCCTCCCGCCGCCCCAGATCCGTGGTGTGCCACCAGTCGAAGCGGAAGCGTTCCTCGTTGATCTCGGGCCGGTTCCAGTAGCCGAGATGCACGAGGTCCCCGCGTACACAGATCTCGCCGGCCTCGCCTGTCTCGCACTCCCTGCCGCCGCTGTCCAGGATGCGTACGGAGGTGAAGAGCCCGGGACGTCCGGCGTTGCCGGTGCCGGTCCCGCCGTAGGCGCCGGTGACGGCGAACCCGGTCACCTCGGTCTGGCCGTAACCCCGGCCCTCGCCACCGCCGTTGCGGGTGAAGCGGCTGGTGTCCGTGGGCACCATGCCCTCCCACACCGGTGCGGCGACGCTCGCCCGCAGCTGGGAGAGGTCGTGGCCGGCCTCGCGGTTGAGCGCGACGAGCTGCGCGATGGTGGGGGGCATCAGGTACGCGTGCGTGCAGCGCTCGGCGGCGAGTACCGGGAGCAGTTCCTCGGCGATCACGCGACGGACGACGACGTTCTTTCCGCCGTGCACGAAGGCGGGGATGCCCCAGAACTGGTAGTTGCCGATGTGGAACATGGGCCCGGCGCCCAGGAAGGCGGTCTCCTGGCCGATGTCGCCCATCCAGGCGGCGCTCGCGCCCATCGCGAGCAGATTGCGGTGCGAGAGCATCGAGCCGGACTGCCGTCCGGTGATCGCCGCGGTGTAGATGACCAGGAGAGCGGAATCGGGGTCCACGTCGATCTGAGGGTTCTCGGGCGAGCCGGAGGCGAGGAAGGCCTCGTACGACTCCGCTCCTTCATCATCATGGCGAAGCCACAACGCCCGGTGTTCGCTGCCCAGTTCGGCCCGTGCCTTGGCGACCGTGTCGCCGATCTCCTCGTCCTGCCAGACGATCACGCGCGGGTCGAAGTCCTCGATCGCGTACGCCATCTCCGGGGCGGCCCAGCGCCAGTAGCCCGGGCAGACCATGGCGCCGATCTTCGCGGCGGCACCGAGGAGTTCCCAGATCCGGAACGAGTTCTGGCCCAGCCACAGGATCCGGTCGCCAGGACCGACCCCGGCGCCGGTGAGCGCGTCGGCGAGCCGGTTGGTGCGCTCGTCCAACTCCGGCCAGGTCAGCCGGACTTCGCCGTCGACCAGGGCGATCGCGTCGGGGTAGGAGCGGCGGTGCTCACGGATGAGATCGCCGAACGTCAGGCGGCAGGCACGATTCAATGAACTCACTCCAGAATGTGAGGTTCCTGATCCAGAGGTTCCAGAGGTTCCTGAGGTCCCGTCAGGCACGGCTGATCCCGACGCCCTTGACGCTGATGAACTCCTCAAGCCCGGCCCTGCCGCCCTCCCGCCCGAACCCGCTGATGCCCACGCCACCGAAGGGCGTGGCAGGCGAAGTGATCGGATTGGGGCCGGGGTTGACGTAGACCGTTCCGGCCTTGAGGCGTGGCACGAGCCGGTTGACCCGCGCGATGTCGCGGGTCTGGATGTAGGCGGAGAGGCCGTACTCGGTGTCGTTGGCCAGCGCGAGGGCCTCCTCCTCCGTGCCGAAGGGGGTGATGGCGAGGACGGGGCCGAAGATCTCGCGCTGGGCCAGGTCGCTGCGGTTGTCGACGTCGGCGAAGACGGTGGGGGTCACGAAGTAGCCGTCGGACTCGATGCGTTCCCCGCCGTGCACCAGCCGGCCTGCCTCGTCGGCGATCGCCTTGTCGATCACGTCCTGGACGCGGTCGCGGGCGGCGGCGTTGACCAACGGGCCGATGTACGTGGTCGGTGCGAGCGGGTCGCCGACGGGCAGGTGGGCCACGACTCCGGCGACGCGCGCGACGACCTCGTCGTAGATGGAACGCTCGACGAGCATCCGGGTGGGCAGCGCGCAGCCCTGGCCGGTGTTGCTCATGGCGAAGGCGGCGCAGTACGGGACGACGCTGTCGAGGTCGGTGTCGGCGAAGAGCAGGTTGGCGGACTTGCCGCCCAGTTCGAACAGGACGGGCTTGAGGCTGCGGGCCGCGGTCTCCATGATGCGGCGCGCGGTGGCGGGTCCGCCGGTGAAGGAGATCTTGTCGATGCCGGGGTGGGAGACGAGGGCCTCGCCCGCGTCGCCGAGTCCGGTGACGACGTTGATGACGCCGTCGGGGATGCCCGCCTCGCGGGCGAGGTCCGCGAAGAGCAGCGCGGAGAAGGGGGTGGACTCGGCCGGTTTGATGACCACGGTGTTGCCTGCGGCGAGCGAGGGCGGGACCTTCATCGCGAGCGAGAGCGCGGGTGAGTTCCAGGTGATGATGTGGCCGATGACGCCGTACGGCTCGGCGATGGTGTACTCGACGTTCTCGTGCGGGCTGTAGGCGGCGCCCACCATGCCCTCGATCTTGTCGGCCCAGCCGGCGTAGTACTCGGTCCAGTCTGCGACGTGCGGTCCGACGTTCTCGGCCCAGCCGCCGATGCAGACGCCGTTCTCCAGTGGGCAGATCGCCGCGAAGTCCTCGATGTGGTCGCGGATCAGCTGCGCGAAGCGGGTGAGCAGCCGGCGCCGTTCGGCCGGGCGCATGGTGCCCCACACCTCGAAGGCCTGCCGGGCGGCGGCCACGGCCTGGTCCACCTCGGCGGGGCCCGCGAGCGGGATGTGGGCCTGGACGAGGCCGGTGGCCGGGTTGATGTGCTCGTAGCGGCCGCCGCTCGTGTCGGTGAGGTCCTTGCCGCCGATGACGAGCCGCGGTCGCGGCAGGTCCTGTTCGGCTCTGTCCTGGTGCAGCTTCACGTCAACCGTGACCACGGATGCCTCCTCGAACCCGTTCGGACGCCCCGCTCTTGCACGTCCTTACACTTCACTTCGCTTAAATAGATAACCTATTTATCGAAAGCGGGCAATGCTTCCGAGCCACCGGGAACAACTCGCAGCCCCACAGGCCCACAGGCTCACAGCCCCAGCGAGCGCCCGATGATCTCCTGCATGATCTCCGAGGTCCCGCCGAACACCCGCTGGACCCGGCTGTCCCGCCAGATGCGGGCGATCTCGTACTCGTTGACGTAGCCGTAGCCGCCGAAGAGCTGCATACAGCGGTCGATGGCCTGCCAGCCCATCTCGGTGGTCCAGTACTTGGCCGCGGCGGCCTCGTCGGCCGTCAGCTCGCCCTCGACCAGCGCCATGATGCAGCCGTCCAGATAGACCCGGGCGGCGTTCAGCTGCGCCCTGATGTCGGCGAGGGCGAAGCGGTTGGCCTGGAACTCCCCGATGGGCCGGCCGAAGGCGGTGCGGTTCTTGGCATACTCCAGGGCCAGTTCAAAGGCCCGCTCGGCGGAGGCGAGCGCGGCGACCGCGATAGCCAGCCGCTCCGTCGGCAGGTTGCCCATCATGTGGTAGAAGCCGCGCCCCTCCTGCCCGATGAGGTTCTCGGCGGGGACCCGGACGCCGTGGAAGAAGAGTTCGGCGGTGTCCTGGGCCTTCATGCCGACCTTGTCGAGCTTGCGGCCGCGCTCGAAGCCCTGGGTGCCGCGCTCGACGACGATCAGGCTGATGCCCTTGTGCCCGGCGTCCGGGTCGGTCTTGCAGGCGACGATGACGAGGTCGGCGAGTATGCCGTTGGTGATGAAGGTCTTGGAGCCGTCGATCACCCACGTATCGCCGTCCCGGCGGGCGGTGGTGCGGATGTTCTTGAGGTCGGATCCGGCTCCCGGCTCCGAGAGGGCGAGCGCGCAGATCGTCTCACCGCTGATCACGCCGGGCAGCCAGCGCGCCTTCTGCTCGGGCGTGGTGAGGCGCATCAGATAGGGCGGGATGACGTCGTTCTGCAGCCCGAGGCCGATGCCGACGGAGCTGGTGGCGTGCATCTCCTCCGCCATGATGGCGTTGTAGCGGAAGTCCCAGAGCCCCTGGCCGCCGTACTCCTCCGGGAACTGCCAACCGATCAGCCCGGCCTTGCCCGCGGCGGCCCACGCCTCCCGGCTCACCTGCCCCTCGCGCTCCCACTGCTCGGCATACGGGGCGCATTCGCGCTGGTAGTACGTCCGGGCGGTGCCCCGGAACAGCTCGTGTTCCGCGGTGAAGATGGTACGGCGCATGCTCGGCTCCACTCGCACATCTCGCTTATTTAGCTGAAGTAGTTATACGATAGCGCTGTATTGGCAGCCAGGCGAGTACCGATCGAGTGGCGAGTGGAGGACATGTGAGCGGACGGGACAAGGTGGCGCTCGTCACCGGAGCGGGACGCGGCATAGGCGAGGCGATCGCCGGCCGGCTCGCGGCGCAAGGGGCCGCCATCGCCGTCTGCGACCTGGACCCGCAGGCCGCCGACAAGGTCGCGGCCCAGCTCACCGAGCGGTACGCCGTCCGCGCCACGGGCGTCGGCGCGGACATCTCCGACGGCACGGCCATACGCGCCGCCGTCGAGCGGGTGAGCACCGAACTCGGCCCGGTGGACGTCCTGGTCAACAACGCGGCCATCGATGTGCTCGGGCGTTTCGTCGACAGCCGCGAAGAGGACTGGGACCGCATCATCGCCGTCAATCTGCGCGGCACGATCACCATGACCCGGGCCGTCCTGGACTCGATGATCGAGCGCGAGAGCGGCCGGATCATCCACATCGCCTCCGACGCCGGCCGCGTCGGCTCCTCCGGCGAGGTCGTGTACTCCGCGACCAAGGGCGGCGTCATCGCCTTCGGCAAGGCACTGGCCCGCGAGGTCGCCCGGCACGGCATCACCGTCAACAGCGTCTGTCCGGGACCGACCGAGACTGCGCTGCTCGGCCAGGTCGCCGAGTACAGCCAGAAGATGTACGAGGCGACCGCGCGGGCGATTCCGCTGCGCCGTATCGCCCAGCCCACCGACATCGCCGGTGTGGTGGCCTTTCTCGCGTCCGACGACGCCGCGTACATGACCGGGCAGACGCTCTCGGTCAGCGGCGGCCTCACGATGGTCTGAAAGGGATGAGCTGATGAGCGTGCTGCGCGTCGAAGTACGCGACCGGGTGGCCGTGTTCACCCTCGACCGGCCGGAGCGGCTCAACGCCATCGGCTCCGAGACCGTCGGCCTGCTGCGGGACGCGCTGGCCGATGTCCGCGAGGACGACAGCGTCCGGGCCCTTGTACTGGCCGGGGCGGGCCGGGCCTTCTCGGCCGGAGCCGACCTCGGGGAGATCGAGTCGTGCACGACGCCCGGGCAGTTCCGCGCCTTCGTGGGCCGGCTGACCGACGCGTACGCCCTCCTGGAGAACTTCCCCAAACCCTCGGTGGCCGCGGTGCACGGCTTCGCCTTCGGCGGCGGCCTGGAGCTCGCGCTCGCCTGCGATCTGCGGGTAGCCGAGCGCGGGACCCGGCTCGGGCTGCCCGAGATGAAACTCGGAGTGCTGCCGGGCGCGGGCGGCACACAGCGGCTGCCGCGACTGGTGCCGCCCGCGATCGCCAAGCAGATGATCCTCACCGGCGAACCGATCGACGCCGAGCGGGCATACGCGCTGGGCCTGGTCAACGAACTGGCCGAGCCCGGTGAAGCGCTCAAGGCCGCCGAAACGCTGGCCGCGCGGCTGGCCGCCGGTGCGCCGCTCGCGCTCGCCGCGGGCAAACGGCTGGTCGACCACGGGCTCGGCATGGACCTTGAGACGGCGATCGCGTACGAGCGCGAGACCGTCTCGGTGCTGTTCTCCACCGAGGACCGGGCCGAGGGGCTGAAGGCCTTCCGTGAGCGGCGGCCCGGGGAGTTCCGGGGGGCGTAGCAGGCAATTTCCGAGATGTGCAGAACCGCTTGTGGAGGTGGGCCGTGCGGCCACTCGAGGGCTTTTCCGTGGTCGAGCTGGGCATGTGGGTGGCGGCTCCGGCCGCCGCCACCATGCTGGCCGACTGGGGCGCGGACGTGATCAAGGTGGAGGCACCGACCGGTGACCCGAACCGCTACACGCTGCGCCACGTGGGCCAGGACATCGACAGCGCACCGCCCTTCGAGACGGACAACCGGGGCAAGCGCAGCGTGGTCCTCGACCTGCGCTCCGAGGACGGGAAGGACGCGCTGGAGCGGCTCCTTGAGCGCGCCGACGTGTTCGTCACCAACCTCCGGCCGGGTGCGTTGGAGCGCCTTGGTCTGGCTCCCGACGACATACGCGTCCGCCATCCCCGCCTGGTCATCGGTACGTTGACGGGGTACGGCTGGGCCGGCGCCGAGCGCGACCGGGCCGGGTACGACGTCTCGGCGTTCTGGGCGCGGCCCGGTATCGCCGCCATGCTGAACCCGGCCGGTGAGCCGCCGCCCGGCATCCGCCCCGGTCTCGGCGACCGTACCGCCGCGGCCAACCTCGTCGCCGGGGTGCTGGCCGCGCTGCTGCGGCGGGCGCGCACGGGCGAGGGCGGCGTGGTGGACGTATCGCTGCTGCGTTCCGGGACGTACGCGAACGGCAACGACCTGGCGCTGCAGAACTTCTTCGGCAAGCGCGGTCGCACCCGGCCACGTACCGAGCACGAGTCCCCGCTCTACAACTCCTACCAGGCGGCCGACGGACGCTGGTTCTGGCTGGTCGGTCTGGAGGGCAGCCGGCACTGGCCCGGAGTCATCAAGGCGCTCGGCCGGGACGATCTGGGCACGGACGAGCGGTTCGCGACGGGCAAGGCCAGGCGTGGCCACGTACGGGAGCTGATCGCGGTCTTCGACGAGGAGTTCGCGAAGCTACCGCTGGCCGAGTGGGCGGAGCGTCTTGACGCGGAGGGCGTGTGGTGGGCGCCGGTGCAGACGCTGGCGGAGGTCTCGGCGGATCCGCAGGCCGAGGCGGTGGGGGCGTTCGTCGAGCAGCCCGGCATGGGCGACGCGCCGCCGCTGCGAACGGTGGCCACGCCCGTCGGCTTCTGGGGTGTGGACGAGAAACCGCGGGCGGGTGCACCGACGCTCGGTGAGCACACCGACGAAGTACTCGGCGAACTGAGCTGACTGAGCTGACAAGCAAACTGATTCAACTGATCCGGAGGTACGGCGTGGGCATCCTCGACGACAAGGTCGCGATCGTGACCGGCGGCGGGCGGGGCCTCGGCCGCGCGCACTGCCTGGCGCTCGCCGAGGCCGGAGCGGCCGTGGTGGTGAACGACCCCGGTGCCGGCGTGCACGGCGAGCAGACCGGCGACTCCCCCGCCGACGAGGTCGTCGCCGAGATCACCAAGCTCGGCGGCCGGGCGATGGCCAACCACTGCTCGGTCACCGACTGGGCGGCGACCGAGGCGATGGTGGCGGACACCGTCGCGGAGTTCGGGCGGCTCGACATCGTCGTGAACAACGCGGGCATCGTGCGCGACCGCATGCTGTTCTCGATGAGCGAGGCCGAGTTCGACGCGGTGATCGCCGTCCATCTCAAGGGCACGTTCGCGCTGACGCGGCATGCGTGCGCGTACTGGCGTCAGGCGTCGAAGCGGGGCGAGCGCGTCGCCGGTCGCGTCATCAACACAACCTCCGGTACTGGGCTGTTCGGCAACCAGGGCCAGTCCAACTACGCCGCCGCGAAGGCCGGGATCGCCGGTCTCACGGTCGTCACAGCACTGGAGATGCGCCGGTACGGCGTCACCGCCAACGCCATCTCGCCGATCGCGACCACGCGGATGACGGAGGGGCTGGCGGTTGGCACACCGCAGCCGACCACCAACGGCTTCGACCCGGGCGACCCCGCCAACGCCTCCGGTGTCGTCGTCTACCTGGCTTCCGACGAGGCGGCATGGCTGACCGGCCAGGTGCTGCGCATCGAGGGCAACCGGCTCAACCGCCTCCAGGGCTGGACGGTGACCGGTGTGCACCCCAGCCGGTCCGGCGAAGCGCTCGCTCCTGATGAACTCGCCGAGGCTGTACCGCAGTTGTACGGCGCCGCTCCCGCGGGCCGGGCCACCGGAGTGGGCCAGTGAAGGCGCGGGGCGGCGACGTCGCGGCGTTGCTGCTGCGCGCGACGCTCGGCCCGATGCTGTTCGCGCACGGCTGGAACAAGGTCGCGGGACCGGGCGGTATCGAGGGGACCACGAGATGGTTCAAGTCGCTCGGGCTGAAGCCCGCGGAGGTGCATGCCCGGATGGCGGCGGGAACCGAGATGGCGGCGGGTGTCGGCCTCACCCTGGGCGCCGCGAACCCGCTCCCGGCCGCGGCGGCCGTCGGCCTGATGGCCGTGGCGGCCCGAACCGACCACCGGGGCAAGGGTTTCTTCGTCTTCAAGGGCGGCTGGGAGTACGTCGGTGTCGTCGGCGGAGCTGCCGTGGCACTGGCCGCGCTCGGCAACGGCCGGTACTCGGTCGACGGGCTGCTGCGGCGCCAACGGGCGGGCGCGGGGCCCGCGTTGCTCGCAGCCGGGGTGGGCGCGGCGAGCGCGGCGGCACTGCTCGCGGTGTGCTACCGGCCCGACGAGAAGCAGGACGAAAAGCAGGACGAGACGGACCAGTGAACAGCAACCAGATCCACAGAAGGAGGCGACATGGACGCGGCTGACTTCAGCACCGTGCTGTCCGAGGTCCGGCGCTTCGTCCGGGAACGCGTCGTGCCGCTGGAGGCGGAGATCGACGAGAAGGACGAGATGCCGGCGGACATCCGCGAGGCGGCGAAGAAGATGGGGCTGTACGGCTTCGCCCTGCCCGAGGAGTACGGCGGGCTCGGCCTGTCGATGTACGAGGAAGCCCAGCTGATGTTCGAGCTCGGCTACACCACGCCGTCGCTGCGCTCGATGTTCGGCACCAACAACGGCATCGCAGGACATGTCCTCATGGTCGGCGGCACCGAGGAGCAGAAGGCGCACTGGCTGCCGCGGATCGCCTCCGGCGACGTACTGGCGTCCTTCGCGCTCACCGAGCCCGAGGCCGGATCGGACCCGTCGACGCTGACCACGAGGGCGCATCGGGATGATGGGGGCACCTCCCGCTCGAGCGCAGCCGAGAGTGGGGGAGACTGGGTGATCAACGGCGCCAAGCGCTACATCACCAACGCCCCGCTCGCCGACGTCTTCATGGTCTTCGCCCGCACCGACCCCGACGCTCCGCGCACCCGGGGCATCTCCACCTTCCTGGTCCCGGCGGGCACCCCGGGTCTCACCGTGGCGCCCAAGGACCACAAGATGGGGCAGCTCGGCGCCTGGACGGCGGACGTCTACTTCGACGACGTACGCGTACCGGCCGATGCCCTGGTCGGTGGCGAGGAAGGCCTGAACCGTGGTTTCGCCACGGCGATGGGCTGCCTCGCACACGGGCGTGTGCACATCTCGGCCCTGTGCGTGGGCATGGCGGAGCGGCTGGTCGACGAGTCGGTGGAGTACGCCCGTACCCGTAAGCAGTCCGGGAAGCTCATCGGTTCCTTCCAGCTCATCCAGGGCCTGATCGCCGACTCGATGACCGACTACTACGCCGGCCGGGCCACCGTCCTGGAGGCGGCCCGGGGCTTCGACTCGGGCGAGGACACCAAGATCGGCCCGTCCTGCACGAAGTACTTCGCCAGCGAGATGGTCTGGCGGGTCGCGGACCGCGCGGTGCAGATCCACGGCGGCGCGGGCTATATGCGCGGGGTCGCCGTGGAGCGCTTCTACCGGGACGCCCGGCTGTTCCGCATCTACGAGGGCACGAGCCAGATCCAGCAGGTCATCATCGCGAAAGCGCTGCTGGGGGAAGCGGCTCGCGGCTGAACCCGCCCGCAGAGGTGTGTCATTCTCGGCGCAGGACACCAGCCCGCCCGGTTCAGAAGGCGTGCGCCATCAGCTCCGCGAACAGCGCGTGCTCGTCGACATCGAGGCCCCGCGAGCGGAACCAGCCGCAGATGTTGGCGCAGTCGCGCTGGAGGAAGTTCATCCCGTTGAGGTTGCCGACCAGGTCGACGATCTGTGGCAGGTCGATGATGACCAGTCGCTCGCCCGCCGCCAGGATGTTGTACGCCGAGAGGTCGCCGTGCACGAGGCCGTTCTGCACCATCGTCGCGAGCGCATCGGTGAGCTGCTCGAAGTACGCCGCCAGCAGCTCGGGTGAGGGTCGAGTCTGGGCGAGCCGGGGCGCGGTCCCGACGGCGCCGTCCTCGTCGACGACGGTGATCCACTCCATCAGGATCTCGGTGCCGTCGATCTGGACCGGGTAGGGAACCGGCAGCCCGAGGTCCCAGAGCCGCACCAGCGCACCCCACTCGGACACCGCCCACTCGCCGGCCGCGACCTGCCGGCCGAAGGTGCTCTTCCGCTTGAGGGCCCGCTCGTCGCGTGAGCGCTTCATCGAGCGGCCCTCGGTGTAGGACGCGGAGCGGTGGAAGGTCCGGTGCTCGGGAGAGCGGTACCGCTTGGCCGCCATGACCACGCCGGCGGCGGGGTCGAGCGGGTCGGCGCGCTCGACGAGGTGGACGTCGGCCTCCTTGCCGGTCTTGAGGACGCCGAGTTCGGTGTCGATCGCGCCCTGCGAGGTCACCACCCAGTCCGGGAGCGGCTCGGGGCCTCGGCAGAGGGGTTCGACGCTGAGCCAGGTCGACCAGCGCTGGCCGTCCTCGAGGTCGTCGTAGGGACGGAAGTCGAAGACGAACCGGTCGTCGACGTCGCCCAGGTCGTCCGACGGCGGGACGTAGCGGTAGGCGTCGGTGCTGAAGTCGTCAGGAAATGCCGGGTGCTGAAGGTGCTGCGAGAGATCGTCGTGAGACATCGCTGGAGGTGCTCCATGAGGTGAGACGGAGGCGGTCTGCGGGCAGGCCGAGGACAGTCGTGGTCACGGTCGTGCCTCCTCTCGTGGAGCACCGGGCGGCTCCCGGTGTCTCGCCCATGGTGAGGGGCGGACACGGGGAGCGGCAACCGAATAAAGTCGGCCCGCGTCGAGCGGCCCCAAGGGCCCAGGCCCTGTCTCCCCGATCTTCGCGGATCAGCGCGCGGCGTCTGGTGCTGGGGGCACCTCCCACGCCTTTCAGGCAGTGGGGGAGCATCGGCGTGCGGCCGCATCGCCCTCGTACTGGACGTACTTGGGTGATGCGGCCGTGCGGCGAGGTGCCGTGCCAGGCGTCGTGCGCCCGCGAAGATCGGGGAGACAGGGCCTGGCGACGGCGCAGCGGTTCAATCAGATGCCGAGCCGGTCCAGCAGCCGCTCGTGGTACACCGCCGGGCCTCCGAACAGGAGTTGGGAGGACTTGGCGCGGCGGAAGTACAGATGGGCGGGGTGTTCCCAGGTGAAGCCGATGCCGCCGTGGACGTGGATGTTCTCCATCGCGGTGAACATGTACGCCCGTGAGCAGGCCACGTGCGCCACGCCTGCGGCGACCGGGTAGTCCGGGGAGCCCTCGGCGGCGAGCCGGGCGGCCTCGCGGGAGGCGGCCTCGGCCAGTTCGACCTGGACGAGCATGTCGGCGCACTTGTGCTTGACGGCCTGGAAGGAGCCGATGGGCCGACCGAACTGGTGGCGGGTGCGGGCGTATTCGGCCGCCGTCTCCAGGCAGCGGCGGGCGCCGCCGGACTGTTCGGCGGCGAGGGCGACCGAGGCGAAGTCCAGGACCTTGGCCATGATGCGTCCGCCGGATCCGTCGGAGCCGATGAGCGTCGCGGGGACGGCGTCCAGCGTCAGCCGGGCCATCGCCCGGGTGGCGTCCAGGGTTTCCATGGACTCGGCGGTCAGGCCGGGCGCTGTGCCGTCGACGGCGAAGAGCGAGGGTCCGCCGACTGTACGGGCGACGACCAGGACCAGGTCAGCCGTCGTACCGTCGATCACGAAGCTCTTGCGGCCGGTCAGTCTCCAGCCGCCCTCTCCACCCTCCCCGTCGCGCACCGCACGCGCGGAGATCAGGGCCGGGTCCCAGGAACCGCTGTTCTCGGCGACGGCCAGCGTGGCCGTGGTCGCTCCCGCGGCGATACCGGGGAGAAAGCGCGCGCAGGCTTCGGCGTCACCCGAAGCCAGCAGGGCCTGAGCGGCCAGGACGACCGTCGCGAAGAACGGTGCGCACAGCAGGGCGCGGCCCATCTCCTCCAGGACGACGCCGAGTTCGACGGGACCGAAGCCGTCACCGCCGTACTCCTCGGGGATCGCCAGGCCCGGCAGCCGCAGCTGCTCGGTCAACTGGGCCCATACGGCGGGGTCGTAACGCGGCTCGCTCTCCATGAGCTTGCGGACGGCTTCCTCGGGCGACTTCGCCTCAAGGAAGTCCCGTACGGCGGACCGCAGTTCGCTCAGTTCGCTCTCGTCGGCTGCGCCAACGCTCATGCCACACCTCCCAGTTCACGGAACGGCGACTTCGTGTCGATGCCCGGTTCCTTCGGCAGGCCGAGGACGCGTTCCGCGAGGATGTTCTTCATGATCTCCTCGGTGCCGCCGAGGATCCTCAACGCCGGGGTGGCCAACAGGAGTTCGGTCCAGGCGTACGTGCCCCACTGACCGGTGTCGGCGATGGCGCGCGGGCCGAGGACGTCCGAGACGAAGTGCGCGGCCTTGGTGAGGTTCTGGCCGTAGAGCAGCTTGGACACGGACATCTCGGGGCCGGGGGCGACGCCCGCGTGCAGCTTGCGCAGGGCGCGGGCGTTGAGGTGTTCGGTGGCGAGGACGTCGACGAGCAGTTCGGCGAGCCGGCCGCGCAGGGCCCGGTCGTCCCAGGTCCAGGTGGCGCGCATCAGCGCGGAGAGCCGGTCGGGCGACAGGGCGGCGGCCACCGGTCCGGCGCCCTCGCTGCCGACCGTGGCACGCTCGTTCATCAGGGTCGTCAGGGCGACGGTCCAGCCGCCGTCGACCTCGCCGAGCCGGTGGTTGTCGGGGATGCGGACGTCGGTGAGGAACACCTCGTTGAAGTCCGCGCCGCCGGTCATCTGCCGCAGCGGGCGGACCTCCACGCCGGGCGTGTCCATGGGGACGAGGAAGGCGGTGATGCCGCGGTGCTTGGGCGCGTCCGGATTCGTGCGCGTGAGCGCGAGGCCGATCTGGCTGTGCTGGGCGACCGAGGTCCACACCTTCTGGCCGTTCAGCACCCAGTCCTCGCCGTCGCGGACGGCACGGGTCGTCACGCTCGCCAGGTCGGAGCCGGCGCCGGGCTCGCTGAACAGCTGGCAGGCGATGGCGTCCCCGCGGTACATCGCGGGCAGCCAGTGGTCCTTCAGCGGCTGCGCGGCATGGGCGAGGATCGTCGGGCCGATCATGCCCAGGCCGATCACGCTGAGCGTGCCGGTGTCGGCGACGTCGTACTCGGACTCGATGGCGTCGTAGAGGAGATCGTGTACGGGGGTGAGTCCGCGTCCGCCGTACACGGGCGGTCCGGTGATCCAGCCGAAGCCGTTCTCGTAACGGATCCGCTGCCACTCCCGCGCCCGCCGCACCTGCTCGCGCTCCTCCTCGGGCGGGAGGGAGCTGAAGTACGCCATCGAGTCGTCGCCCTCGCCCCAGGTGAAGGCGGTGCGGTCGGGGGCCTTCGCCACGTGGGCGTCCAGGAAGCTGCGTACCTCGGCGGCGAAGGCCTGCATGTCGTGTTCCATTTGGGGCTCCGCGGTCAGGTGGACAGGATGGTCACCGCCGACACGCCGGGCGCGCCGTACAGGTGGGTGTAGCCGACGCGGGGCGTGCCGGGGATCTGCCGGGTCCCTGCGGTGCCGCGCAACTGGAGCACGATCTCGTGGATCTGGCGCAGTCCGGACGCGCCGATGGGCTCGCCGTTGCCGAGCAGTCCGCCGTCGGTGTTGACGGGGAGACGTCCGCCGATCTCGGTGACGCCCTCGGCGATGAGGCGTTCCTGCTCGCCGTCCTTGCAGAGCCCGTTCTCGGCCATGTGGATGATCTCGGATCCGGCATCGGTGTCCTGGAGTTGGGCGATGTCGACGTCCTCGGGTCCGATGCCCGCCTGCTCGTACGCGGCCCGGGAGGCGTCCACGGTCGGACTCGCCACCGGCTCCCCCACCGGCACGGACGGACTCTGCACCTCGAAGGCGCCGAAGCGGCGGCTGCGCAGGGCGGTGGCCCGGACCCGTATCGGCGTCGAGGTGGTGTATTTGTGGGCCTGGTCGGCCCGGCACATGACGACGGCGGCGGCGCCCTCGTCGGGTCCGCAGTACATGAACTGCCGCAGTGGGTAGTTGAGGACCGGTGAGGCGAGGATCTCCTCGACGGTGAGCGGCGTGCGTCGCCAGGCCTTCTCGTTACCGGCGGCGTTGCCGAAGTTCTTGGCCGCCACGCGTGCGAGCGTCTCGTGGGAGATGCCGTGGTCGTGCATATAGCGGTTGATCTTCATGCCGAAGAAGTGAGTGGTGAGGAAGAGTCCGGTCTGCCCGTACCAGGAAGGGATTCCGGCGACGGACGGGTCGGCGGCGAAGGCGCCGCGCGGGTGCTTGTCCATGCCGATGGCGATGGTCAGTTCGTGTTCGCCGGTCTCGATGGCGCGGGCGGCCAGCGCCACCGCCGTGCCGGCCGTGGCGCAGCCGTTGAAGACGCCGCGCAGCGGTACGCCGGTAAGGCCGAGGCGGCCGACGATCGCGTCCGGGTTGGCGACCTCGAAGCTGCCGACGTAACCGGCCTGGATCTGGGGCCAGTTGACGCCCGCGTCGGCGAGCGCCATGCGTACGGCGTCCGCGCCCATGTCCATCGCGGGCTTGCCCGGGAAGCGGCCGAAGGGGTGCAGTCCCGTTCCGATGATGACCGCTTCCGTCATGACTGCTCCTCGGGCTCGTCGGGCTCGTCGGCCGGGGTGAACGCGAAGGTGAGGACCTCGGTGCCGTCGGCGTCCACGGTGTAGGGCACGAGCGTGAGTCGCATCCGCTGCCCGATGGTCAGCTTCTCCGGGTCGGGTTCGGTGAGCCGGGCCTCGACCAGGACCTCGCCGGGGAGTTCGACGTATCCGACGGTGTACGGCTCGAAGGTGGCGGCGGTGTCGGATCCGTCGTACGGCGGTGAGGGTGGGCGGAAGCCCTGGGTGGTGAAGGTCCACAGCGTGCCGCTGTCCGCCAGGAGCCGCTCCTTCGCTTCCGGGCTCCCGCAGCGTACGCAGTGGGTGTCCGTGGGGAAGCTGACCAGTCCGCAGGCCGTGCACTCGGTGCCGATGAGCCGGGGCTGGTCGGTGGGCGGCCAGGTGAACAGGCCGTCTGCTACAGGCTTTTGCGTCGTCATCTCGTGCCCCTCACGCCGTGCCGTTGCGGTTGCCCAGGGCGTCGGCGTTCGGTGCCGCCTTGGCCACGAGGTTCGGGACGACGGAGGACAGCTCCTCGGGTGTCCACCGGGACTCGGCACTCGCGCCGGGGCCGTTGACCCAGCCCTCCAGGACCGTGATGCGGTTGCCCATCACGCCGAAGACGCGGCCCGTGACCTCGCGGGAGGCCGCCGAGCCCAGCCACACCACGAGCGGTGAGATGGCCTCCGGGGTCAGGTCCTGGCTCTCGGCGGCCCGTTTCATCATCTCGATGTCCTCGGTCAGTCGGGTCAGGGCGGTCGGCGCGATGGCGTTGACCGTGACTCCGTAGCGGGCGAGTTCGGCGGCGGCGATGATGGTGAGGCTGGTGAGACCGGCCTTCGCCGAGCCGTAGTTCGACTGGCCGGGGTTGCCGAAGATGCCGGACGGGGACGTCGTGTTGATGACGCGGGCGTCGTTCTGCTGCCCGGACTTGGCGCGTTCGCGCCAGTACGCCGCCGCGTGGTGCAGGGTGGCGAAGCCGCCCTTGAGGTGGACGGCGAGCACGCTGTCCCAGTCCTGTTCGGTCATCGACACGATCATCCGGTCGCGGAGGATGCCCGCGTTGTTGACCAGTACGTCCAGGCCGCCGAAGGTGTCGACGGCCTGCTGGACGAGCCGGGCGGCACCGTCCCAGGACGAGATGTCGTCGGTGTTGGCCACCGCCTCGCCGCCGGACGCGGTGATCTCGTCCACCACGGTCTGGGCGGGGCCGGCCGAGGCGCCCGCGCCGTCGCGCGAGCCGCCCAGGTCATTGACCACGACCTTCGCGCCCTGCGCGGCGAACGCCAGCGCGTGGGCGCGGCCGATCCCGTTGCCGGCTCCGGTGACGACCACGACTCGGCCGTCAACCACTCCTTGCGACATCCCAACTCCTACGCTCCGCTTGGAAGGACAGTTTTGAATCTGCGGGGCGGTGGGGGCTGGTCGCGCCCGCGCGGCGGAGCCGCATATGCCACCGCCCCGCGCCCCTTACGGGGCGCTGTACTGGACCGGCCCTCACCAAGGCGCCCTAGTTGATCTCCGCGAGAAGCACTCGCGGGTCCTCGCTGCCGCAGCCGCACCTGTCCGTGACAACCTGGCCCGCAAGGCCCAGCGGCGTTTCCGGAAGCCCGGACCCGCGCCCCTCCCCCGCCGCGATGAACAGCCCCCCGTCCCGCTCGCCGACCCGCCACTCGGCGCCGTTGACGTGCGCTCCGGTCCGCTCGGGACACTCCAGTGCGAGGGCCGGACCCACCGTCGTCATCAGGGCGGCGGGCACACCGGCCCGGCGCAGCAGCGGTACGGCGGCCGGGCGGGCCAGTACGACCTGGGTCGCCCGGAACATCTCGCCGATGTCGGCGCCGCCGCTGAGTCCCTCCAGGGTCTCGGCGGACAGGCCGATCACCGCGTGAGGCTTCAGTTCCCGGTGGAAGACCGCGGTACGGCGGTGGTCCCAGCCCATCGCCTCGGCGATGCCGTACGTCACCTTCAGCGCGCGCAGCGCCCCGATGACCGAGCGGCCCCAGAAGCCCTCGAATCCGGAGGCGGTCAGCAACGCCCGCTGTCCGGCGGCCAGTTGGTGGCCGCGCAGCGCTGCGGTGGCCCAGGCGGTGTCGCGGTCGATCTCCGCCCAGGTCAGTTTGGTTTCCTGGATGCCGTCCGCGGTTGGGAAACGCACGATGTAGGCGAGGTCGGGCCGGTCGAGTTCGCGGGCCCTGGCCAGGGTGTCGGCGCGTGCCATCAGCTCTTCACCACCCTCGGGAACTTGGCGACGCTGGTCATGGTCTGCAACAGCTCCTCCTCGGTGCGCAGATCGAGCACCGGCTCGACACCGGTCCGCTCGTGCACGGCCTTGCCGAGCCGCCCGGCCAAGGCCTCGACGTCGGCGGTGAGTTCGGGGTCGTAGCCGACGCGCAGCCGCAGTTCGTCGACCTCGCGGGCCGCTCGTACGATCTGGAAGACGCCCGCCACCGTCTCCGGCTGGTCCTCCACCGCCTGCCAGATGTCCCGCAGGACCACGGAACGCCCCTGGACGAGGGTCTCGTCGCCGCTGCGGCCTGCCACCCACATGCGGGCGTGGGTGCGTCCGCAGCCGCAGGTGTCCCGGGACAGCCGTACGAGGTCCTCGCTGCGGTAACGGATCAGCGGCGCGGCCCGGTTGTCGAGGTCGGTGGCGACCAGTTCGCCGACGCTGCCCGCCGCGACCTCTCGCGACCCGGATTCGTCGATGTCCAGGCACTCGGCGAAGACGGTGTCCTCCCAGAGGTGGAAGCCGTCGTGCTCCCGGCACTCCCAGGCGGTGCCGGTGTCGGCCGCGCTGGTGTACTCGTAGACGTCGATGCCCCAGTCGTCGCGGATCCGGTCGCGCATCCTGCGGCTGAGCGGCTGGCCGGCGCACGAGGCGCCCTTCAGGGAGGAGAACGCCTCCTTGAGATCCACCTTGTCGGCCAGATGCTCCAGCTCCACCATCTGCGGATACATCATCTGGAGGTAGGCGGGGCGGTAGGTGCGGACGGCCTCGACGACCTCGTGCATCTTGCCGAGCCAGGTGTCCACCTCGACGACCACCGCGCCGAGCGCCTGGTAGCCGGGGTCCATGAGATTGCGGAAGGTGCCGGGCGGGCTGAGCACCACGTCCCCGGGCCGCAGTCCGAGCTCCCACAGGTCACGCACCTGTGCGGTGATCAGGGGCGGCGCGTCCTCCCAGATCTCGGCGAAGAACTCCGGGTCGCCGGTGGTGCCCGAGCTGGAGGACACGGAGGTCAGCTCCTCGGGCGGGACGCAGAGCAGTCCGCCGAAGGGGTCCTTGGTGCGGGCCCGGTAGGCGCGCACCATGTCCTTGGTGATGAAGGGGATGCGTTCCTGGAAGTCCTCCAGGGAGCGGATGTCCCGCGGGTGTACGCCGTGTTCGTCCCAGAGTTCGCGGTAGAAGGCCGAGTTGCCATAGGCGTACTCGACCAGCTCCAGGACCCGCTCCTGCTGCCTCGCACGGAGCTGATCGCGGGGCATCGTCTCCACTTGTGGCTCGAAGTACCTGTTACCGGCCATGGCGCCTCCTCGCAGCCTCGTTCGGCTGCCCAGATCTTCCAGCTATCAGCGTAATGAGTCAACTAATTGGACGGAATCAGCTCGATGCACCCGCCCACTCGAGGCAGACGACACGGCCGAGTCTTCCCGTAGCTCCGCACAACACCTAAAGTGTCTAACTAATTGCATCCATTGCCCCGAAGGAGCGCCATGGCGAAGATCTGGGTCAACTCGGGAGACTCCCATGTGATGGAGCCCGACGACCTGTGGACCGAGGCCCTGCCGCCGCGTCTCGCCGAGCGGGCGCCACGCAGTGAGCGCGGCGAGAAGTACGAAGTGCTCTACATCGACGGCGAGCGCATCGACCGCCAGCTCAACGACTTCATGGACGCCATGCGCCCGCCGGGCGCCAAGGATCTCGACGTACGCCTCAAGGACCTGGACCAGGAGGGCGTCTGGAGCCAACTGGCCTTCCCCTCCATGGGGTTCTGGCTGGTCTCGATCACCGAGCGGGAGCTGGCCCGGGAGACTGTACGGGCCTGGAACGACTGGGCGCACTCCGAGATCCTCGGCAGGAACAAGCGCGTCATCACACCCGCCTGCGTCTCCACGGCGGACATCGACGACGCGGTCGCCGAGGTCGAGCGCGTGGCGGAGCTCGGCTTCAAGTCGGTGTTCCTGCCGTGCTCCACACGGCCCGGCGAGGAGTACGCGCTGGACCGCTGGGAGCCGCTGTGGACCGCCGCCGAGCGAGCAGGGGTGGTGCTCGCCTTCCATATCGGCACCGGCGGCGAGAACGTGGTCTTCCGCGGTCCCGGCGGCGCGGTCGTCAACTACATGGAGACGACCTACCCGGGCATGCGCGTGGTGGCCCACATGGTCGCGGGTGGCGCCCTTGACCGCCACCCCGACCTGAAGATCCTCATCGCCGAGGGCGGCGCCGGGTGGGTGCCTGCGATCGGCGACCGGATGGACGAGGCCTACCGCCAGCACGGCATGTTCGTACGGCCGAAGCTGAGCCGGCTGCCGAGCGAGATCATCCGGCAGCAGGTGTACGCCTCCTTCCAGCACGACAAGAGCTCCGTGGAGGTCGTGGAGGCGACGGGCTACTACAACGTGATGTGGGGCGACGACTATCCCCACCTCGAGGGCACGTACGGCCACACCCAGTCGACGCTGCACGAGCTCTTCGAGGGCGTGGACGACAAGATCCGTGAGCGGGTCACCCGCGGCACCTTCAACGAACTGTTCAGCCCGCCGGAGCAGACGCCCGAAGAGGCCGCCGTCTGAACGCGTCATCCGCTGAAGCCCGGCCGCTGAACCCCCGTCCGCGAGGAGGCGCGAAGAAGCGCTCATGACCCGCCAGCCCGAATATCCCGAATCGCCCGAATATCCCGAGGATCTGGAACAGCCGGGGCTCGTACGGACCGGCCGGTCGACGTTCATCCGTCCCATCCGGCCGGACGACGCCGACCGGCTGGTCGACTTCGTCGGCCGGCTGTCGCGGGCGACTCTGGCGTTCCGCTCCCTCGGCCCGGTGGTCCGGGCCCGGGACGAGGTGATCCGGCGCGGCGCGCACGTCGACTACCTCAACGAGCTGGCCCTCGTCGCCCTCGCCGGTGACGACATCGTCGGCCTGGTCCGCTATCTGCGCGACGCCGAACGGCCGGACCACGCCGAGGTCACGTTCACGATCCGGGACGACCACCAGAGCGAGGGCTTCGGGCGGCTGCTGCTCGAACACATCGCCGCGGCGGCCAGGGACCGTGGGATCCGGGTCCTGGAAGCGGACCTGCTCACCGACAACGTACGCATGATCAATGTGTTCCTCGGCTCCGGCTACCGGGTCGAGACCGGCCCGCCCGGCCAGATCCTGCACTTCGACATCGCCATCGACCCGCAGGCCGAGGCCGTCGCCCGGGCCGAGCGGCGCGAGCACACGGCCGTACGGCGCTCGCTGCGGCCCCTGCTCGAACCGCGGTCCGTCGCCGTCGTCGGCGCCAACCGCAGCCCGCTGACCATCGGCCACGAGATCGTGGCCAACCTGCTGCGCGGCGGCTTCCCCGGCAGCGTCTTCCCCGTCAACCCGCACGCCGACGAGATCGCCGGGGCACGGGCCTACCCCAGCATCCGGGAGCTGCCCGAGCCTCCGGATCTGGTGCTGGTCGCCGTACGGGCCGAGGCCGTTCCGGGAGTCGTACGGGAGTGTGCGGAGGCCGGCGTGAAGGCGGTGGTTGTCGTATCAACCGGCTTCGGCGAGACGGGTCCCGACGGGCGCGCGGCCGAGCTGGAGCTGGCCCGGTTCGCGCGGGCCTCCGGGATGCGGCTGGTGGGCCCGAACTGCATGGGTGTGGTCAACACAAGCTCCGGAGCGCGGCTGGCCGCGACCTTCTCGCCCGCCCTGCCCGCGCCCGGCCGGGTCGCGATGTCCAGCCAGTCCGGGCCGCTCGGCCTCACCGTGCTGGACCTGGCCCGGCGGCTGCGCCTCGGCTTCTCCGGTTTCGTGTCGGTCGGGCACTCCGTCGACGTGTCCACCAACGATCTGCTCCAGTGGTGGGACGAGGACCCCGGCACCTCGGTGATCCTGCTGCACGTCGAGCACTTCGGCGATCCGCGCCGGTTCGCCCGCATCGCCCGCCGGGTCGCCCCGCGCAAGCCGATCGTCGCGGTCCATCCCGGGCACGCGGACACGGCTGTCGACTCGCTGTTCGCGCAGTCCGGGGTGATCCGTACGCGGAGCCTCCAGGAGCTGTTCGACGTCGCCCTGTTGCTGTCCCATCAGCCTCCCCCGGCCGGCAACCGGGTCGCCGTGCTCACCAACGCGGGCGGTCCGGCCGCGCTGACGGTCGGCGCCTGCGCGGCGAGCGGGCTGCGGGTCGCCACGCTCGGCGACCGCACCCGTCAGACGCTCCGCTCGGCGCTCGCGCCCCAGGCGGAGGTCGCCAACCCGGTCGACCTGACGCCGACGGCCACCGCCGCGCACTACCGGCAGGCGCTGGACGCCGTGCTCGCCGACGACGAAGTGGACGCCGCGATCGTGCTGTTCATGCCTCCGCTGGCGGACAAGGCCGACGAGGTGGCGTCGGCGATCCTCGACGCGGCGTCGGCCCAGCCGTCGAAACCGGTGGTGACCAGTTTCCTGGGCGGCGCGGGCGTCGCCGATCTGCTGCGCCGGGGCGAACTGGTCGTACCGACCTACGCGTTCCCCGAGTCGGCCGCCGCCTCGCTCGGTCATGCGGCGGCGTACGAGGCGTGGCGGAGCCGTCCGGCCGGTTTCGTACCGGACCTCGACGGCATCGACACGGAGCGTGCGCGGGCGCTGCTCGCCGGGCTGTCCGCGGGTTCGGTTCCGGCGTCCGTGGCCCGGGAGTTGCTGGGGTGCTACGGGATCGACGTAAGCGATGTAAGCGACGAAACGGGATCCGGTCCCGGCCGGGACGCGTTCCTGCGCGTCGACGCCGATCCGGTGTTCGGGCCGGTGGTCGCGTTCGGGCTCACCGGGGACTACGCCGACCTGATGGCGGACGTCGCGTACCGCGTCACTCCGCTCAGCGACCGCGACGCGCGCGAGATGATCCGCTCGCTGCGGGCGGCGCCGTTGCTGGACGGCCGGGTGGGTGGCCGGGGTGTGGATCTGGCGGCCCTTGAGGAGACCGTGTTGCGGATCTCCGCGATGGTCGAGGACCTCCCGGAGATCGAGGCGATGGACCTGCGTCCGGTGCGCCTTGCGCCTCCCGGGGAAGGGGTCGCCGTCACTCGGGCGGAGATCCGGCTGTGCGAACCGAAGAACCGGGAGGCGGTCTGAGTGAAGAGCCGAGAGGCGGTCGGAGTGAGCCGCGAGGTGCCCTGCGTGAAGAGCCGAGAGGTGGCCTGAGCCATGAAGGTGGGCATCTACTTCGACCTGCGCAACCCGCCGCCCTGGCAACGGAGTTGGTCCCGGGTCTACGGCTTCGCCCTCGAGATGTGCGAGGAGGCGGACCGGCTGGGACTCGACTCGGTCTGGTTCTCCGAGCACCACGGCTTCGAGGACGGCTATCTCCCGCAGCCGCTCACCATGGCCGCCGCCGCTGCCGCGCGCACCCGCCGGATACGCCTTGGCACGGCCGTGATCCCCGCACCGCTGCACGCGGCACCCGAGATCGCCGAGCAGGCCGCACTCGTGGACATCCTGAGCGAGGGACGGCTCGATCTCGGGCTCGGCACCGGGTATCGCGTACCCGAATACCGGTTGTACGGGGCGGATCTCGCCAAGCGGTACTCCACCACCGACCGGCGGGTCCGCGAGATCCGCGAACTGTGGGCCTCGTCCTCGGTCACCCCGGGTCCGGTCCAGGACCCGCTGCCGATCTGGCTCGGCTACCAGGGGCCACAGGGAGCCCGGCGGGCCGGCCGGCTGGGTACGGGGCTGCTGTCGCTCAATCCCACGCTGCTCGCGCCGTACCGGGAAGGGCTCGTGGAGGGCGGGCACGAAGGGTCGCTGGCGCGGATGCAGGGTTCGTTCACCAGCTTCGTCACCGAGGATCCGGACGGTGACTGGCCGGTGGTGCGGGAGCACTTGGCGTACCAGTGGGACAGTTATCGCCGGTACATGGTGGAGGGGACCGATCAGCCGGTTCCCCGTCCCATCGATCCGGAGAAGTGGCGGGAGACCGGGCTGCGCGCGAGTGGCTTCGCCCAATTTCTGTACGGTACACCGGAGTTGGTGGCCGGGGCTGTCAAGGAGTACGTGGCCGGGTTGCCGGTCGAGGGGGTGTTCCTGTGGGCTTCGCTGGCCGGGATGCCCGAGGAGATGGTCGCCCGGCAGGTTCAGCTGATCGCCGGGAAGCTACGGCCGCTGTTGGCCGACGTCTGATGTGCTGACGCTGACGTACCGAGGTTCGAGACGAGGGAGTGCCCGTATGCCGACGCCGAACGCCCAGTGGGCCGGATCGGACTTCCAGGAGCCGCCGCGTACGACGGGCGGGGTCGCGTTGTGCGGGGCCTGTCGCGCGGCCGGTGCGTGTCGTCTCGGCGTGGACAAGGAACGGCTCGGCGCGGATGGCGTGGCGTGGTTCGAACTGGCCTGTCCGCGGTCCCAGGAAGGCGGGCCGAACGTCGCGCACGGCGGCTGGACGGCGTCCGTCATGGACGAATGTCTGGGCCATCTCCCCTTGCTGAACCGGGTGTTGAGCGTGACGGCCGAACTGACGGTGAGCTTCGTGAAGCCGGTGCCGGTGGAACGACCGGTTCAGGTCCGTGCCTGGGTCGAGCGGCGGGAGGGTTCGCGCTGGTACATCGCCGGCGAGATGACGCTGCTGCCGGGCGGCGCGGTGCTCGCGCGGGCGTCGGGGGTCTGGGTGACGCGGGATCCGGGGCACTTCGCTCGCCACGAGGCGTGGTTGGCCGAGCAGTAGCTTCCACTGGAAGCGGGAACCGACGGAGCGTTCCAGCGCCTGACCGAACTTATTGCAACCGAATGTCTTGACATGCGAGGTGGCCGCTCTCACCATTACCGGAATTAGAGCGCTCTAGTAGAGCGATCCAGTTACCCACGCATGACCGGCTCGATGGAGAGGACAGGGATGCATGGTGAAGGCCAGAGAACGTCTGCAGCGCTACAGCCTGGTCGGCCCTGAGGGCGAACGCGCCGTGGAGGCGGGGCTGGCCGACGGCACCGACTGGTTCCGCAGCGACGTGCCGCGCCGCCGGATGAAGGAGCTGATGCGCCGCTCGGACGGCCCGGCGATCCGCGACACGGTCATCTGGCTGGGCGCCATGGCGGTGTTCGGGACACTGGGTGCCGTCTTCTGGGGCAGCTGGCTTGCGGTGCCGTTCTTCGCCGCCTACGGAGTCCTGTACGGATCGGCATCGGACTCACGCTGGCACGAGTGCGGGCACGGCACCGCCTTCAAGAACCGCCGGCTCGACGACGCCGTGTACTGGCTGGCCTCGTTCATGGTCATGAGGAACCCGACCGTGTCGCGCTGGAGCCACACCCGGCACCACACCGACACGCTGATCCTCGGCCGCGACCCGGAGATCCAGGTGATGCGGCCGGCCCGGCTGGCCCGCCTCCTGGCCAACTTCCTCGGCCTGGTCGACGTACCCCTGGCGCTGCGCGACACCCTCCTGCACGCCTTCGGACGGCTCACCGCGGAACAGCGCACCTACGTCCCCGACACCGAGCGGGCCAAGGTGTTCCGCACGGCGCGCGTCTGGCTGGCGATCTACGCCGCCGTGATCGCCGCCTGTGTGCTGACCGGCTCGATCCTGCCGGCGATGTTCGTCGGCCTGCCGCGGATGTACGGCGGCTACATGCTCTACGTCTACGGCCTCACGCAGCACGCCGGGATGGGCGAGAACGTACTCGACCACCGGCTCAACACCCGCACCGTGCACATGAACCGCGTCAACCGGTTCCTGTACTGGAACATGAACTACCACGTCGAGCACCACATGTTCCCGATGATCCCCTACCACCGGCTGCCGGAGCTGCACGAGGAGATCAAGGACGAGCTGGCGCCCGCGTACCCGTCGCTGTGGGCGGCGTACAAGGAGATCATCCCGGCGGTGCTGCGCCAGCTGAAGGACCCGACGTATTACGTGCGCCGTGAACTGCCCCCGGGGGCACCGCCGTTGCACGCCCGCTCCGACGGCCGCGCACTCGCCCAGTAGGAGGCACCCCGCATGTCCACGTGGATAGCCGCATGCCAGACCGACGACATCGACCCCGAAGACGTCGTCCCCTTCCAGCACGAGGGGGTGGACTACGCCATCTACCGCTCCCCGGACGACGACTTCTACGCCACCGCGGGGCACTGCACCCACGAACGGATGCTGCTGTGCGACGGCCTGGTCATGGACAACACCATCGAATGCCCCAAGCACAACGGCCGGTTCGACTACACCACCGGGAGGGCCGCGGGCGCTCCTGTCCTCGTCGACCTGCGGACCTACCCGGTCCGGGTCGAGGACGGCACCGTCTTCATCGAGATCGGCTGACCGGTGGGCGCCGCACCGGGGATGGTGGTCGTCGGGGCCGGCGAATGCGGCACGCGCGCCGCGTTCGAGCTGCGTGAGGCGGGCTGGACCGGCCCGATCACGCTGGTGGGCTCGGAGAACGTACTGCCGTACGAGCGCCCGCCACTGTCCAAGTCCGTGCTCACCGGGCCTGAGGAGGCCTGCGAGCCCACCGCGCTGTGTGAGAGCCGCGCGCTGCGGGACGCCGGCATCGAGTTCATCGCCGGGGCCGCCGTCACCGGTATCGATCGCGACGCTCACCACGCCGTGCTCTCCGACGGGCG
>NZ_BMPQ01000014.1:31541-61958 GCF_014647675.1 Streptomyces flaveus
CACATCTCCGACGGCCTGTCGGGAGTCCAGGGCGCGAACGGCATCGACGCGGGCGGCGTGTGCTACCTGCGCAGCCGCGCGGACGCTCTCGTCCTGCGGGACCGGCTGCGGCCAGGAGCACGCATCGGCGTGATCGGCGCCGGTTTCATCGGCCTGGAGCTGGCCGCCGCGGCGGCCGCGCGGGGCTGTGCCGTCACCGTGATCGAGGCGGCGCCGCGCCCCCTGAGCCGTGCGGTGCCGACCGCCATCGCCACCGCGGTCGCCGACCGCCACCGGCAGGCGGGCGTGGATCTGCGCTGCGGGCTGACGGTGGAACGGCTCACGCGCCGGGACGGAGCCCTGCTGCTTGAGCTTGCCGGTGGCGAGATGCTGGAGTGCGACACGGTGGTGGCGGGCGTCGGTGCCGTACCGGAGACCGCGCCGGCGGAGAAGGCCGGCCTCGCCGTCGAGAACGGAGTACGGGTGGACGCCCGTCTGGCCACGTCCGACCCCGACATCTTCGCGGCCGGCGACTGCTGCTCGTTCCCGCACCCGCTCTACGGCGGGCGCCGCATCCGGCTGGAAGCCTGGCGCAACGCCCAGGACCAGGGCCGGGCGGCGGCGCGGAACATGCTGGGCGACGACCAGCCGTTTGCCGCCGTTCCGTGGTTCTGGTCCGACCAGTTCGACCTCACCCTGCAGATCGCCGGACTGCCCGACACCGCCGCGCAGGAGGTGGTGCGCGAACGCCCCGACGGGGTGCGGATCCGGTTCGGCCTCGGTACCGACGGCCGACTGCTGTCCGCCGCGGCGATCGGCGCCGGCAACGCCGTGGCCAAGGACATCCGACTGGCGGAGATGCTCATCGCCCGCCGGGCCGCCCCGGACGCGGCGGCCCTGACCGACCCCGCCACCCCGCTCAAGGCCCTGCTGCGGCAGGCGCCGAGCTGAACAGGAGGCATCCTCCATGCACCACTCGTCCTTCCCCCGCTCCGGCGAACCGATCAGCAAACTCGGCTTCGGGGCGATGGGGTTCGCCGGCTGGTTCGGCGGCAACGCCAACGACTCAGAGTCCAACTGGATCGACAGCCTGCTGTACGCGCTGGACCGGGGCGTGAACTTCATCGACACCGCCCGGGCCTACGGCAACTCCGAACGCATCGTCGGCAAAGCACTGAGCCAGTGGTCCGGAACACGTCCTTTCGTCGCCACCAAAGTCGAGAATCTCTCCGGGCAACGCGGCTGGGGCACCCCCGTGGACCCCGAACTCGCCCACCCGCCCGGCCACATCCGCGCCGGCGCCCAGCGCTCGCTCACCGAACTCGGCCTCGACCACGTCGACCTCCTCCAACTGCACATCTGGTGGCCCACCTGGGGCGTGACCGGGCACTGGATGGACGAGCTGCAACAGCTCAAGCAGGAGGGACTCGTACGCCACATCGGGATCTCGATCCCGGACCACCGCAGCGACATGGCGCTGCCCCTGGTGCAGTCCGGCCTGATCGACTCCGTCCAGACCATCATCAACATCTTCGACCCCGTAGCCCTGGACAACCTCCTGCCGGCCTGTGTCGAGAACGACGTGGCGGTGATCGCGCGCTGCGTCCTGGACGAGGGCGGACTGACCGGCACCCTCACCGAGGACACCGTCTTCGCCGAGGACGACTTCCGGTACGGCTACTTCGACGACATCGTGCCGCGCGCCGTCTACCTGCAGAAGGTCGACGAGCTGCGGCAGTACGTGCCTCAGTACGCCGGCTCGCTCGCCGCGCTCGCCCTGAAGTTCGTCGTCCAGGCGCCGGGCGTCACCACGGCGATCTCCTCGATGCAGGTCCGGGAGTACTGCGAGGCGAACATCGCAGCACTGGAAGAGCCCGAACTCCCCGCAGAAATCCACGAGTTGCTGCGCTTCAAGCACCGCTTCATCAAGAACTTCAACGAAACCAAGATCTTTGGGGAGTACCGATGACAACGACCACACCAGGTGACACGGTCCGCTGGGAAGACCTGCTCCCGCGCGAGTTCGAGCAGCGGCTGGCCCAACTGCCCCTGGTCTACCTGCCGATGGGCCTGTGCGAGCCGCACGGCCATGTCGCCGCCTTCGGCCTGGACACCCACAAGGCCGTCTACCTGTGCGAGGAGTCCGCGCGCCGCTTCGGCGGCATCGTCGCCCCGACGCAGACGTACCAGATCCACGAGACCGGCTACCACCGGCCGTGGCTCAAGGAGGTGATGGGCGACGTCAATCCGCGCATGGGCAGCCTCCCGCCCGACGTCGTCCTGCGGCTGCTGGTCTACCAGCTCCGGGCGTTCGTCAACGCGGGTTTCCGTGCCGTCGTCGTGCTCACCGGCCACAACGCCAACCAGCCCGATCTGCGGCTGGCGGTCGAGGAGTTCCGCCGCGCCCGTGACATCCCGATCACCGCCGTCAGCGACCCGGAACTCGTCATGGGACAGTTCGAGGGCGACCACGCCGGCCGGTACGAGGTCTCCCAGCTGATGTACGTCCGCCCGGAACTGGTCGACCTCGGCCGCCTGGACGACCGCAACACCACGCCCCTCGGCCGCTTCGCCCAGGGCGACGACGCCCATCTCGCCACCGCGAGCGAGGGCCGGGCCATCATCGAGGCCAGTCTCGACGCGATCAAGGCGATCGTGGACGAGGGCCGGCCCCTTCCCGAAGCGGACGCTGCGTTCATGTCGTTCGAGGAGGCCGAGGAGGTCTGGCAGCGCGTCGCCGCCCGCTCGGACGAATGGTGCACCCTTCGGGAGTGATCGCGACACCGCGGCACGTGGAGGCCCGGCGCTGCTCCCGCAACGCCGGGGCGGCCTCCACGCCACCTGAAGCCGCCCGTCACGTGACCTGTCCGGCTCTCTGGAGTCCGTCGAGGATCAGGTCGAGGCCGAATTCGAATTCGTCGCTGTAGTCGTAGCCGGGGCTGAGAATGTGCTCGGTCGTCAGTTCGGCCAGGTGCGGGTACTGGTCGGCTGGGGCCTGCGCCAGGATGGCCTGCGCCAGCTCCGCGGTCTCGTCGGGTGTGTCGAACGGCAAGTCGCGTTCCTGCAGGGCGAACCCGTAGATGTAGCTGTCGAGGGCCGAGTACGCGTGCGCGGTCAATGCGACGGAGAAACCGGCCTTGCGAAGACATCCGAGGACGGCGTCGTGATGCCGCAGCGTCGCCGGCCCGGGTGAGGCCCGCGACTCCATCAGGCCGATCGCCCAGCGGTGGCGGGACAGGACCTGGCGCATCGAGAGCGCCCGCTGACGCATCGCCGTCTTCCAGTCGTCCTCGTCGGAGGGCAGATCGATCTCGGTGAACACTGAGTCGATCATGCCGTTGAGGAGATCTTCCTTGTTGGCGACGTGCGTGTAGAGGGACATCGCCTCGACCCCGACCGCCTCGCCGAGCTTGCGCATGCTGAGCGCCTCGAGTCCGCTCTCGTCAGCCAGGACGACAGCGGCGTGCAGCACTCTTTGGCGGCTCAGCGGGATACGGGGCGCTCGATCACGTCCGGTCCGCGGGGTCATCTGTGGTCCTCCCATCGTCGGCCTTGACAACCTTACGACGTAAGGACGAACCTTACGGCGTAAGGATTGACGTAGCCGGCCACTGTGGCCTTTGAGGGGGAACCATGAAGTCGATCGTCCAGGAGCGGTACGGACCTTCGCCCGAGAACGTTCTGCGTCTCGCAGAGATCGACAAGCCCACGATCGGGCGGGGCGAGGCCCTGGTCAGGGTGCACGCGGCCAGCGTGGATCGCGGCACCTGGCACATCATGTCCGGTCTGCCGTATCCCGTCCGGGCGGCAGGATTCGGTCTCCGTCGACCCAAGTACCCCAACCCGGGCCGCAGTTTCGCGGGAACGGTCGAGGCCGTCGGCGGCGACGTGACCGGATTCAAACCGGGTGACGAGGTGTTCGGCACCTGCGATGCCTCGTTCGCCCAGTACGCACGCGTCCGAACCGACATGCTCGCCCCGAAGCCGGCGGACCTCTCCTTCGGTCAGGCGGCTGCCGTACCCGTCTCCGGGCTCACCGCTGTCCAGGCAGTTCGCGACCAAGGACAAGTCCGGGCCGGGCAGAAGGTGCTGATCGTCGGCGCGTCGGGAGGCGTGGGCACCTTCGCCGTGCAGATCGCCAAGGCATACGGAGCCGAAGTGACGGCCGTGTGCAGTACCTCAAAGGTCGAAGCGGTCCGCGCGCTCGGCGCGGACCATGTCATCGACTACACCCGAGCGGACTTCGCAGACGGCCACCACCGCTACGACGTCATCCTCGACATCGGAGGCAACCGCCGGCTGTCGCAGCTGCGCCGCGCCCTCACCCCGACCGGGCGGCTGGTCATCGTCGGCGGCGAGACCGACGGCCGGTGGCTCGGCGGAACCGACCGCCAACTCCGGGCACTTGCGCTGTCTCCGTTCATCGGCCAGAAGCTCGGGACCTTCATCTCGTCGGAGAACGCCGAAGACCTGGAAGCCCTCCGCGAGCTCATCGAGTCGGGCAAGGTCTCACCCGCCATCGACCGGACCTACCCGCTCGACGAGGTCGCCGCAGCCATCCGGTACATGGTGGAGGGGCGGACCTGCGGCAAGCTCGTGATCACCATCTAGGGGCAGGTCCCGGAGGCGGTGACACGGTGTGGGTCGCGTACGCGCCTCAGCATGGTGGGCGGTACCTGTGCCGAGTGACGGCTCGTCAGGTCAACTGGCGGGCCGTTTCAGGTTATTGAGTTGGCCTCGAACTCAAAATCGGACTCAGTAGGACCGCAGGCCCATGCTCCGGGCTATCCCGTTCCGCTGGATCTGGCTCGTGCCGCCGGAGATCGTGGCGACGATGGACTCGCGGTAGCGGAAGCTCATCACGCTCTCCGTCGAGAAGCCGTGCCCGGCGCAGACCTGCATGCCGAGCCTGGCGGCGGCCACGTACGTCTCCGAGCCCTTCAGCTTCGCCATCGAACCCTCCCTGGTGCACGGCTTGCCCTGCGCCAGCAGCCAGGCCGCGCGGTACGCGAGCAGTCGGGCGGAGTCGATCTCGGTCTGCAGGTCGGCCATGGCGTGGGCGAGCGCCTGGAAGTTGCCGATCGGGCGGCCGAAGGCATGCCGGGTACGCGCGTACTCCAGCATCTCGTCCAGCGTGGCCTGGGCGGCGCCCAGATAGCCTCCGCTGATGATCACCTTCTCCAGCTCGATGTTGGAGAGCATGACCTTCCAGCCCTCGTCCCGCGGTCCGACCAGGTTCTCCTTCGGCACCAGGGCATCGTTGAAGAAGACCTCGTTGGTGCCGAGGATGTGCCGGGCCAGGGTCGGCGTCCGGCGCACGTCGACACCCTCGGTCGTGGGGTCGACGAGCAGCAGGCTGATGCCGCCGTGCTTGGGCTCGCGGGGGCCCGTACGCACGTACGTCGCGATGGTGGTGTCCGGCAGTCCGCCGCCCGTGCACCAGGCCTTCTGGCCGCGCAGAAGGAAGTGGTCGCCGTGGTCCTCGGCGGTGGTGCGCAGCGCCGCGGCGTCGGAGCCGCTGTCCGGTTCGCTGAGGCCGACGGCGAGCCGGTGGCGTCCGGTCATGACGCGGTCCCGGATGAAGCGGCGCTGCTCCTCGTTCCCCCAGCGGAACACCGTGATGCCGGGGATGAGTACGCCGATGTAGCACATGGCCACGTCGAAACTGGCCCGGCCTAGCTCCTCGGCGATCAGGATGAGCTCCAGCGGTCCGCCGCCGTCGCCGCCCTCGTCCTCGGCGAACGGCAGCGAGAACCAGCCGAGTTCGGCCATGCCCGCGAACAGCTCGGGCGGTACGACTCCGGCCTCGTCCCACTCCTTCGCCTTCTCGGCTGGGCAGACGTCGGCGACGAACTGCCGTGCCGTCGCGCGCAACAGGTCCTGCTCGTCGGTCAGCCCGAAGTCCACGGCCACTCCTCGCCAAATCCGCCGATTCATCTATCTAATTATTCTATGTTAGCGGATGCAGGCCAGTTCCACCCCACAGACCTACTGCGTGTCGACGGCCACGGTGCGGAGGGCGTCCGCGACGCGGGCGACCGGCTCGACCGGTGGATTCGGGAGCCGGGCCAGCAGCAGGCGCCGCTGTTCCTGGGGGCCGCCGCGGACCGGCAGGATGCGTACGCCCGGAGGCGCGGCCGGGGCCAGTACCGCGGGGACGGTGGTCAGTCCGCCCCCGGCGGCGACGAGGTGGAGTTTGGCCAGCCAGTCGCGAGCGGTGTGGGCGATCTCGGGCCTCTCGTCCAGGCCCGGCCACACCCCCATCAGCCGGTCCTCACCGGATGCGGGACCGGCGATCCAGCGCCGGCCGCGCAGGTCGGCGACATCGACGAAGTCACCCCGGGCGAGCGGGTCGGCCGCGGGGACCGCGAGGCACAGACCGCGCTCGGTGAGCGTCTGAAGGGTCAGCGGAGGCGACTCGGTGTCCGGCGGGCGGAAGGGCGGAGCCGAAGCCAACAGGGCCAGGTCCAGGCTGCCGGCCCGCAGCGCACGGACGAGTGCCGGGGTGCTGCCTTCCCGGGTGACAACCTGGATGGCCGGGTCCGTGCGGCGCAGTGCGACAAGCGCCCTGGGCAGCAGAACGGCGCCCGCACTGGGGAACCACCCCACCCGCACGACGCCGGCCTGGGCGGGCAGGCCGGACAACTCCCGTGCCGTGGCGTCGATTTGCTCGAGCACGACAGTGGCCCGGCGCAGCACGACATGGCCTGCGGGGGTCAGCCGTACACCGTCGCGCCGTCGCTCCAGCAGGTCCGCCCCCGCCGCCCGCTCGATCGAGGCGATCTGCCGGGACACCGCCGACTGGGTGTAGCCCAGCGCCGTGGCGGCCGCGGTGAAGGTGCCCTGCTCGGCCACGGCACGGAAGACGCGCAGCGCGGTCAGGGAGACATCGGTGAAGTCCATGACGATTACGCATACCAGTCGTGAGTAACTTTCGCTGGACTCATGGCTCGGGCGTTCTTAGCGTGGCGTGCATGAACGCTTCGCGTATCGCCCTCGTGACGGGCGCCAACCAGGGGCTCGGCCGTGCTCTTGTCGAGGGGCTGGCAGCCCGGATGGGCCCGGACGACCTGGTGCTGCTCACCGGCCGCAACGCCCGGCGGGTCTCGGAAGCCGCCCATGAGGTCGTACGATCGCCCGGCACGCGGAGCCGGGTCGAGGGCCGGGTCCTGGACGTCGCGGACGCCGACGCCGTCTCCGCTCTGGCGGGGGAACTCCGCGACCGGCACGGCGGTGTGGACGTGGTGATCTCCAACGCCATCGCCCCGCTGCTGCCCGAGAGGTCGCAGGCCGAGCAGGCCGACGCATTCATCGATGTGTCCAACAGCGCCACGCACGCGGTTCTGCGCTCGTTCGGTCCGGTGCTGCGCCCCGGCGGTCGTCTGATCGTCGTAGCCAGCACCTTGGGAACCCTCGGCCACCTCGATCCCCGGCTGCACCCTCTGTTCGACTGCGCGTCCCTCGATCAGGTCGAGTATGCCGTCGAGTCCTGGCGCAGCGCCGTCCACAGCAGAACGGCGGAGGAGGCGGGCTGGCCACGCTGGCTGAACGTGCCGTCGAAGGTGGCGCAGGTCGCCGCCGTACGCGCGGTCGCGGCCGAACGCCGTGAGCGGGACCTCTCCGACGACACCCTGATCGCCTCCGTCTGCCCCGGCATGGTCGACACCCGGGCATCCCGGCCCTGGTTCAGCGACTACAGCCACGCCCAGACCCCCGCCGAGGCCGCACGGGCCGTGCTGGATCTGGTGCTCGCCGAGCACGTGGACCCCGCCCTGTACGGGGAGTTGGTCCGCTTCGGCAAGGCCCTGCCCTGGTACGGCGGAACACCGCCCACCGAGCAGGACGAGCTGCTCACTCCGTAAGCCCCGCAGACGGGTCAGTCGGAAAGGAACGCCGCAGTGGTCGCCGCGAACCGGTCGGCGTCGTCGAGCCACGGGAAGTGTCCAGCTCCGGGCTGGACGACGAGCTTGGCGTTCGGGAACAGCCCGGTGAACTCAGCCACCACGGGAGGAGGGGCCGCCAGATCGACTTCCCCGGCGAGCAGCAGTACCGGCGGCCCGAACCGTGCGAGCGCCGTACGGGTGGCGTCCGGGTCGAACGCGCCGTCGGCGGCGAAGGCGCTCGCGGCCTCCATGTTCCGCTGCCTGGCCTCCGCGGCCTGGTGGGCCTGCGCCGCCTCGCCCCAACGGCCGTACGAGAACGGCGCGATGGCCTGCCAGCTGTCGCCGGTGGCCCGGCCCGCCACGATCGCCTCCAGGGCCGCGAACGCCGGCGCGAACCACGGCTCGTCCTGACGCAGCCGTGCGATCTCGAGCCGGGTGTCGCCGGTGATCGTAAGGCCGACGGCCATGACGCTCGGCGTGATCAACGTGAGTTTGCCGACCCGTTCCGGATGGCGGGTCACATACTGCGCCGCCAGATTCGCGCCGCCGGAATGCGCGAGCAGGTCCATCCGGTCCAGGCCGAGGTGCTCGCGCAGGGCCTCCACGTCGTCGACCAGCCGGTCGCAGCGATAGGAGGCGGTGTCCTGCGGTGTCGCCGAGTCGCCGGTGCCCCTCAGGTCCAGCCTGATCAACTGCCGGTGCGCGGGCAGTCCACCGAGGTCGCCGAGATACACCGAGTCCTGCATCCCTCCGGGCAGGCAGATCACCGGCGGGCCGTCGCCGAGCACGTGGTAGGCGAGCTGGGTTCCGTCGTACGCGGAGAAGGCAGGCATGGCCGAGACCCTGTCAGCGGTGTTCGGAGAGAGCAACTGGGTTTCCCGGCATGGTCAGGATTGTGCACTCGGACCGTCTCACCCGTTTGATCGATTGATCGCTACTATGGGCGCATCGCGCGAATCCGATCGCGCAAGCCGCCGCACGGTCACGCCCTGGCGGCGCGGCCGACGCGGACGAAAGCGGTGGGGACATGCGGGAGTCGGCGCAGAAGCGGCAGACCCGGATCGCGGAGGTGGTGCGGAACCGGGGCGTCGCGCGCATCACCGATCTCGCCGACGAGCTCGGCGTCTCCGTCGTCACGGTGCGCCGGGACGTCGAGGAGTTGGCTCGGCGCGGGGAAGTGCGGCGTGGGCATGGGGTGGCGCGTTCGCTGCGGCCGGTGCCCGAGGAAAGTACCGCCGGAGGCGACGCGGTCGCCATGATCGTTCCCGAGCGCAACACCTACCTCACCGAGGCCGTGCAGGCCGCGCGGGAGGCCGCGGAGAAGGCCGGACTGCGGCTCGCCCTGCACATCGCCGACGACGCAGGGGCGGAGCGCGAGGCCGTGCGCCAGGCGCTGGACGCCGGCGCGCGCGGACTGCTGCTCTCGCCGCACTGGCGTACGCAGGCGGAGGCCGACGCCGACCACTCGTGGCTCTCCGACCTGGACGTCCCCACGGTGCTGGTGGAGCGGCGCCCCGCACGGACCAGCGCGATCTACCCGCTGGACTGCGTGCGCTCGGACCATGCGTACGGCGTGCACCTGGCGCTCGGGCACTTGGTCGGTCTCGGGCACCGGCGGATCGTGCTGGCGGCGCGCGACGACAGTCCCACCGCACGGGTCATCCGCGCCGAGTTCGCCCAGCAGACCGCTGCCCTGGGGCTCGCCGAAGGGTGCCGCACGATCCTCAGCTCGCGCACCGCCGGCCCCGACCCGCGCGCCGCCGACCCGCGGGCGGCGGACCTGGTCGAGGTGGTGGGGCAGAGCGGCGCGACGGCGGTACTGATCCACAGCGACATGGACGCGCTGGTGCTGGTGCAGCGGCTGCAGGCCGCGGGGATCGACGTGCCCGGGCAGTGTTCGGTGGTGGCCTACAACGACGTGGTCGCCGACATGGGACCGGTCCCCCTGACGGCCGTTGCCCCGCCCAAGACGGAACTCGGCCGGGTCGGTGTCGATCTGCTGCTGCGTCGGCTCGACATGGCGCGCGAGGGGCTGCGCCCGGGTGCCACCCGTCATCTGGAACTGCTGCCGGGTCTCGTGATCAGGGAGTCCACGGCTCCGTCGGCGGCCTGATCCCGGCCAGGTCCGTCCACTGGCCGACTGACGATTGCTCGTTTGACCGTTTTACTTTCTTCTGTTCGATCTATTGACGCCTTTTTCATCTGCCGCTCAAGATGCCCGTAATCCATGCAAGGACGCGGGAGGGCTCATGCGATGGACCGGCAGGGCTGGGGCGGCGCTGCTCACGATCTTCGCCATGCTGCTGGCGGGCTGCTCCGCCGGAGACAGCAGTGACACTGCCGGCAGCGGGCCGGTGCACATCACCTTCTGGTCCGCCCTCCGCGGCAGCCAGGAGGTCGTGGACGAGTACAACCGCACCCACACCAAGATCAAGGTCGACTTCGAGCAGGTCCCCTCGGGCGACCAGGGAGGCTGGGCCAAGCTCAGCAACGCCGCACGGGCGGGCAACGCCCCCGACGTCGCCACCATCGAGTACCCCCAGCTGCCCGGCTACGCCATCGACGGCGTGCCCCGGGACATCACGAAGATGCTGCCCGACTCGGTGCGCCGCAAGATCATGCCGCAGGCGATGGACCTCACCACCTTCGAGGGACGCACCTACGCCCTGCCGGTCGACATCGAGCCCATGGTCTTCCTGTACCGCAAGGACCTGTTCACCAAGCACGGCATTCCCGTGCCCAAGACCTGGGCGGAGTTCGAGAGTTCGGCCCGCAAGCTCAAGAAGGCCGACCCCCGTTCCCGTATCGCCAGCCTCTTCACCACCGGCGGCACTCTCCACATGGCCGGATACAGCTGGCAGGCCGGCGCGCGGTGGTACGACACCACCGGCGAGACCTGGCGCGTATCCATGGACGACGCCCCCACCCGCAAGGTCGCCACGTACTGGCAGCGTCTGCTGGACGACGACCTGGTGCGCGTCGAGCCCTCGTCCAGCCAACAGTGGCGGGCGCATCTGCAAAGCGGTGAGACGGCCGGCTGGCTGGCCGGCGCCTGGGCAGCGGGCTCGATGATGGCTTCCACGCCGGGCGGCAAGGGCAAATGGGCCATCGCGCCCTTCCCGCAGTGGGACCTGAAGAAGCCGTCCCTGGGGACACAGGGCGGCTCGACCTTCATGGTCACCAAGGACAGCAACCATCCCAAGGAGGCGCTGGAGTTCATCTCCTGGATGGTCACCAGCCCCGACGCGCTGAAGGCCAAGCTCTCCAGCGGCATCAGCAGCGCGTATCCGACCGTGCCCGAGCTGGTCCCGGTCGCCCGCAAGGAGATGGACACCAGCTACTACTCGGGCCAGGACATCTTTTCCCTCTTCGAGAAGGAAGCCAAGCTGATCAACCCCCGATGGAAGTGGGGGCCGCGCATGGTGTCGACGATCAGCTCCGGTGACGACGGACTCGCGCGGGCCGGTGCCGGCAGCGGCAGCATCCTGGACGCCCTCCGCGAAGCGCAACGCAAGACGATGCCCGATCTGAAGAGCCTCGGCCTGTCGGTCACCGAGCGCTGACGCTCCCCCCGCCCGTCCGCCGCACCCCGGGACGGCGCACCCCCGAACCCCAGCCGCACCTCACGTCCTTGGAGCCGTGTCCACGTGAGCACAGTGACCTCCTCGACAAGAGCGCCGACGTCGTCCGCCGCCGCCGCGCCCGCGAAACCACTCCGCAAAGCGGGACAACGGCAGCAGAAGCTCGCCGCGTTCACCCTGCTGGCCCCCTTCACGGTCCTGCTCGTCGCCGTGTTCCTCGTACCCGTCGGCTACGCCATCGGCCTCAGCTTCTTCTCCGAGGACCACGACGGCCTCGGCTTCGGGGGCGGGGAGACCGTCTTCACCGGACTGCGCAGCTATCTCGCCGTGCTGAGCGACCCGAGCTTCGTCTCCGGGTTCGGCGCCATCCTCCTCTACTGCGTGATCTTCGTCCCCGCCGTGGTCGTCGGAGCGCTCGCGCTCGCCCTACTGCTCGACTCGGGCCTGATGCGGCTGCGGCGTACCGCGCAGATGCTGCTCTACCTGCCGCACGCCGTGCCCGGCGTCATCGCGGCGGTCATCTGGTTGTACCTCTACACCCCGGGGCTCAGCCCGGTCATCAAGCTCTTCGCACAGGCCGACATCACGATCGACTTCCTAGGACTGCACACCGTGCTCCCGTCGATCGTCAACATCGCGCTCTGGAGCGGCCTCGGCTACAACATGGTGATCTTCTACGCCGCGCTCCAGGCCCTGCCGCGTGAGGTGATCGAGGCGGCGCGGATCGACGGCGCCGGGGGCTTCCGCACCGCACTCATGGTCAAGGTGCCCATCATCAGGGGCTCCGTCGTGATGGTGTGCATGTTCGCCCTGATCGGCGCGCTCCAGCTGTTCACCGAGCCCATGCTGATGAACCAGGCCACACCGATGGTCAACTCCCGCTTCACACCGAACATGTACATCTTCGACGCGGCCTTCCGCCGCAACAACTACGGACTGGCCTCCGCGGCCTCCGTCATCCTCCTCGTCGTCACCTGTGCCCTGTCGTACGCCGTAACGCGGTGGGCCGGCCGCAGGGAACGGAGCGCGCGATGACCACCATGACCCCCACCACGCCCCGCGCGACCCCACAAGGGCCTGCGGGCAAGCCGCTCGGCAGACCTTTCGGCAGCTCAAAGCTGACCAGCCGGGGCGTCGCGAACGCCGTGGTCCTGATCGCGGCCCTCTACACCATGCTGCCCACGGTCTGGCTGCTGCTCGCCTCCACCAAGAACGCCGACGCCCTCTTCGGCAGCGACATCCTTTCCCTGAGCGACTTCTCCTTCGTCAGCAACCTCTCCGACCTGTTCGCCATGGACGGCGGGCTCTACGGCGAGTGGTACCTCAACAGCCTGCTGTACGCCGTCGTCGGCGCCCTGGTCGGCTCCCTCATCAGCGTTTCCGCCGGATACGCCTTCGACAAGTACGAGTTCCGGCACAAAGAGAAGCTGTTCGGGCTCGTCCTCACCGGCGTCATGGTCCCGCAGACCGTGCTGGCCCTCCCGCTCTACCTCGTCGCCTCCGGCATCGGCATCGTCAACACCTTCTGGGCGGTCTTCATCCCCGTCCTGTTCAACCCCTTCGGGGTCTACCTCGCCCGCATCCTCAGCAACGGCTACGTACCCAACGAGGTACTGGAGGCGTCGCGGGTCGACGGCGCGGGCGAACTGCAGACCTACGTGCGCGTCAGCCTGCGCATGCTCGGCCCCGGTTTCGTCACCGTCTTCCTCTTCCAGCTCACCGCCATCTGGAACAACTTCTTCCTGCCCATGGTGATGCTCTCCGACCAGCACTTGTATCCGCTCAGCCTCGGGCTCTACACCTGGAACAGCTCCGCCACCGTCTCCCCCGAGTACTACCCGCTCGTCGTCATCGGCTCGCTGCTCGCCGTCGTCCCGTTGATCGTCGCGTTCATCACTCTGCAGCGTTACTGGAAGTCCGGTTTGACCGCAGGAAGCGTCAAGTGACCAGCATGGAGCGCCAGTTGCCCCGTACGGAGCCCGAAGTGACCGACCCCGACCCCCGGCCCCGCCCGCGCGCCGTGCTGGCCATGGCGAAGAAGACCGCGGAGCAGGTCCTCGACGCCGGCGTACGGGCCCGGCTCGCCGCCCTCACCGACATCGACCCGCACCTCGTCCTGGACGACCTCACCACCCCCACCGCGCACCGTGCGCTCGCCGACGCCGAACTGCTCATCACCGGCTGGGGCTGCCCACCCATCGACGCGGCGGCACTGGACGCCGCGCCCCGGCTGCGCGCGGTCGTGCACACCGCCGGCACCGTGCGCCACCACATCACCCCCGCGTGCTGGGAGCGCGGCCTCGCGGTGTCCTCCGCCGCCGCGGCCAACGCCGTGCCGGTCGCCGAGTACACCCTCGCCATGATCCTGCTCGCCAACAAGCGGATCCTCGAGACCGCCCGCGTCTACCGCACCGAGCGCCGCCGCATCGACTGGAACGAGCGTCATCCCGACGCGGGCAACTACCGTAAGACCGTGGGCATCCTGAGCGCCTCGATCATCGGACGCCGCGTCATCAACCTGCTCCGTCCCCACGACCTGACGGTGCTGCTCCACGACCCCTACGTCACGCCCAGCGAGGCACGCACTCTCGGCGCGCACCCTGTCCCGCTTCCGGACCTGTTCGAGCAGAGTGACGTCGTCAGCGTGCACACGCCGCTGCTGCCCGAGACCCGCGGCATGGTCGGCCGCGATCTGCTGGCGCGACTGCGCACGGGCGGCACGCTGATCAACACCGCGCGCGGCGCCGTCGTCGACCAGGCCGCGCTCACCGACGAGGTGGTGTCCGGGCGGCTGCACGCGATCCTGGACGTCACCGAGCCGGAGGTGCTGCCCGCCGACTCACCGCTGTTCGACTGCCCCAATGTCCTCGTCACTCCGCACATCGCCGGTTCGAAGGGCGGCGAACTCCGCCGTCTCGCCGATCTGGCGCTGGCCGAGGTCGAGTCGTACGCCCTCGGCCGCCCCTTCGCCCATCCCGTACGGCCCGAACATCTGGCCCGCCTCGCCTGAGCCCATCCGCCGGAACGAACACCGGAACGAACAGGAGACGTGGCCCTCCATGCCCGAGCATCCTCTCCCCGCCTCCCTTCCCGCGGAGGACCGCGGCCTCAGCCCGCACACCGGCTACACCCGAGCCCACTGGGAAACCGCCGCCGACCGACTGCTGACGTCGGCCCTCCGCTACGCCACCCCCGGCCAGGCCCTGATCGACCTGCCCGGCCCGCCCTCCAAGTCCGGGGTGCGCTCGGACGGTCTGGAGGGGTTCGCCCGTACGTTCCTGCTCGCCGCGTTCCGTACGGCCGGAGCGTCCGGCAAGGACCCGCACGGCTTCCTGGAGCGCTACACCGCAGGCCTCGCGCGCGGCACCCGCACCCCCGGCCGCGACGACGCCGAGTCCTGGCCGGAGATCGGCCACCACAACATCCAGGGCCAGCCCATGGTGGAGTCCGCCTCCGTGGCGCTGGCCCTGCGGCTGACCGCGCCGTGGACCTGGGACACGCTGCCCGCCGACGACCAGGACCGCGTGGAGCAGTGGCTGCGCGGCGCGCTGAGGCACACGCCCGCCCCCAACAACTGGTACCTCTTCCCACTGACCGTCGCGGGCTTCCTGGAGTCCGCCGGGCGGGGCGACGCCGAGACGCGCGGCGCCATCGAGCGCGGGCTCGGCCTGTTGGACGGCTGGTACCAGGGTCAGGGCTGGTACTCCGACGGCGACGGCCGGTCCTTCGACCACTACAACGGCTGGGCCCTGCACATGTACCCGCTCCTGCATGCCCACCTCGCAGGCGACCGGGCACTGCTCGACCAACTCGGCCCGCGGCTGCGGGAGTTCCTCGAAGGCTTCGCCCTGCTCTTCGACGCGAACGGCGCCCCCATCCACCACGGGCGCTCCCTGACCTACCGGTTCGCCGCCGTCGCCGCCGTGGCCCTCGGCGCCGTCACCGGCGTGACTCCGCTCGCCCCCGGCGTGACCCGCCGCATCCTCAGCGGGGCGCTGCGCCACTTCCTCGACCGCGGCGCGCTCACCGCGGACGGCATCCTCAGCCTCGGCTGGTACGGGCCGCACGAGGCGACGCTCCAGCGTTACTCGGGGCCCGGCTCCCCGTACTGGGCGTCCAAAGGCTTCCTGGGACTGCTCCTCCCGCCCGAGGACCCGGTGTGGACGGCCACCGAGGAGAGCGCGCCCTCCGAAGGCCGTGACCGTGTACTCGCCCTGTCTGCTCCCGGGCTGCTCATCCAGACCACAGGCCGGGACGGTCTCGCGCGCCTGCACAACCACGGCAGCTACAAGCTCGACTCGCGGGAGCCGGAGCGGGCCCCCGGCAACCCGCTGTACGCCCGCCTCGCGTACTCCACCCGTACCGGCCCGACCAGCGCCGCCAACGCCCCCGACAACCACATCGCCCTGACAGTCCGGGGCACCCGCAGCGCCCGTATCCGCATCAACCCCCTGTCTGCCGGGCCTGATTGGCTCGCCTCGTGGCACCGCCCGGTCTTCCCCGAGGACGGCCCGGTCCTACCCTCGGCCCGGATCGAGAGCCTGACGCTGGCGCGCGGCAGGCTCGAACTGCGTGTCCACCGCACCGTCGGCGTACCGGCCGGGACGCCGATCCACCACAGCGGCTGGGCCGTCGCCCTTTCGCCGGAGGCCGCCGCCGCTGCCGAAGCCGAACTGCGCGCGGAAATCCGTCTCGACGGACCGGAGGTGACCAGCCAACTGCTCGGCCTGCACGGCTGGCAGACTCAGCGCACCGTCCGCGCCCCGCAGGGCACGGCATACGGGCCCTGGGCCCTCGTCCCCGAACTCACCGGAACCGTCGGCGAGGACCCGGCGGATGCGGTGTTCGCCTCGCTCGCCTCCCTCACCGGCGAAGGCGACCCGGCCCCGCTCGCCGGTCAGGCCACCGCCGAGGTGAGCGGCCTGACCGTCACCGTCCGCTGGGCCGACGGGACCCGTACGGTCGTGGACTTCGGCAACGGCGTCCGCACGCTCCCCACGGTCACCGAGGTGCCGGCGTGACGCCGCGCCTGGAGTGAAAGTGCGGCGTGTGGCGGCAACCGAGGTCGCCGGCCCCCGCGAAGCGGTCAGGCCGCCCAGTCGGTCTCGCGAGCGGCGAGCAGCGCCCGGACCGCCTCGACGGCGGCACCGGTCACCGAGGGGTCGGCGCCACGCCGGGGGCGCGCACTGAGCCGTACCGGGGGAAGGGCGGGCAGGTTCTCGACCGAGGTCAGCCCCTCCGGGTGCTGGCTGCCGGGCACGGCGAGCAGCGCCGCGCCGAGCCCGGCGCGGGCGGCGTCCAGAACGCCCGCGAGGTATCCGGCTTCGGCGACCACGGTGGCCGGAGTGTGGTGGGCAGCCAGCGCGGTGAGGGCGCGGCGGCGGATGACACACGGCTCGTTGATGGCGACCAGCGGCAGCGGGGCCGGGGCGGCCGGCGGCTGCCAGCCGGGGGCGGCGTACCAGCGCAGGGGAAGTCCGCCCACGGGCGTGCCCGCCGTGGCCGTCGCCTCGGTGACGTAGACGGCGAGGTCGACCTCGCCGCGGTCGACCGCCTCCGTCAGCCGCGCCGAACGGTCGATCCGCACCCGCACCTCGGCACCCGGCCGCACCTCCCGTACGGCGTCGGTGAGCACCGGGAGGATCTGGTCGGCGCCGTGCTCGGTGGCGCCGATGACGATGGTGGCGGCCTGCTCGCCGCCCTCGCCCAGGAGCCTGCGCACCGCCGCGTCGTGCGCGCCGACGATCAGGCGGGCTTCTTCCAGCAGTTGGGCGCCGTGCGCGGTGAACCGGGTTCTGCGGCCGTCGCGTTCGACGACGGGGCTGCCCAACGACTTCTCCAGCTTCCGCACATGCTGGCTGACGGCGGACTGGCTGAGCGCGAGCGCGCCGGCGGCCCGGTGGAAGCCGCCGTAGTCGGCGACGGCGATCAGGCTGCGCAACGCCACGATGTCCAGAACCGGTCGCATGGGCGCACGCTAGCACCTATTGATTAAGGATCCTGATCGGTTTTGATGGCGAATCGTCGTTGGACGTACGGCTCCTGACTCCTGCATGCTGAGCACATGCTGCGTACAGCCAACGCGTCGGCCCACGGGTCGCGCCCCCAGAGCACCGGCCTCCGGCCGTCGGCCGCCGGGTCGGGCGTGTGCTGCGGCGCGGGCACCCGGCTGACACAGCGACGCGAGGTCGACTTCGGCCGCGCCGTCACCATGCGCTGTCGCTGAATCCGCGCACGCGCGTATCTCCACACGCGCGCATCTCCTTTGAGCCGAACCTGTCCTTGAGCTGATCCCGCACGCCTTCGGCGTCGAGCGGGCCTGCACCGTGTGCGCGGCTCGCGGCTCACGGCTCGCATTCCCGCCCGACGGCCTGCGCGCCGCTCCACGGGTTCCTCCGCCCGTCAGCCATCCCCGAGCCCACGACGAATCGAGTCAGTCACCATGAGCTCCCCTCAGTCCGTCCACGCCTGGGACGAACCATCAGGTATCGCCCCGCGCGGCACTCTCGTCCTGCTCCCCGGCCGCGGTGAACACGGCGGTGTGTACGAGCGGTTCGGCCGCCGCATCGCCACCGACGGCTATCGCGTCCGGGCACTGGGCGACGCGGCCCTCGACCCGGACACGGTCCTGGACGAGGCCGCCAAGCTGCTGCGCGACGAGACACTGCCCGGCCCCCGGGTGCTGGTCGGCGCCGACACCGGCGCGCTGTACGCCGCGCAACTCGCCGCCCACGGCACACCAGGCGTGGACGCCCTGGTCCTTGCCGGACTGCCCGCCACACCGCACGCCACCTCGGCGGCGCGGGACTGGGAGGACGAGCTGGACCAGCGCACCGCCTGCCCCACCCACCGGGGCAGGCTCACCTCTGACGCCGAACTCCGCCGCGGCGCCCTGGCCGACACGCCCACACCCGAACTGCCCGCGCCGGGCGGCGTCTCCGTCCCCGTACTCGCCCTGCACGGCGCCGACGACACGGTCAGCCCGCTCTCGGACGCCCGCCGTGTCTATGGGGCGCTGCCCGGCGTGGAGTTGGTGAGCCTGGCCGGGACCCGGCACGACGCGCTCAACGACCTCACCCACCGCACGGCCGCCGCGACCGTCGTGCTGTTCCTGGAGCGGCTGCGGCTCTCCCCCGACCGAGGGCAACACACCCTCGCGCCCATCGCCACTCGGGAGGATCTCGCATGACCGCCCCCGTCCTGACGAGCGTGGCGGAGCTGTACTCCCGGCTGCGCATCGGCGACGCCCCCGATCCGGCACCGCTCGTCCTCGACGTGCGGTGGCAGCTCGGCGACCCGCACGGCCGCGAGCACTACCTCAAGGAACACATCCCCGGCGCCGTATACGTGGATCTGGACACCGAACTCGCCGCGCCGCCGACGCCCGAAGACGGCCGCCATCCCCTTCCCGACCCTGCCGAACTCCAGGCGGCCGCACGTCGTTGGGGTGTCACCGCGGGCCGCCCGGTGGTCGTGTACGACGACAACGGCAACACCGCCGCCGCCCGTGCCTGGTGGCTGCTGCGCTGGGCCGGAGTCGAGCGGGTGACCCTGCTCGACGGGGCGCTGGGCGCCTGGCGCGCGGCCCGGCTGCCGACGGAGACCGGAGAGCCCGCCGACACACCCGCGCCGGGCGACATCGTGCTCCGCCCGGGGCGGCTGCCGGTGCTCGACGCCGACGCGGCGGCCGAAGTCGCCCGTGACGGCGTGCTGTTGGACGCCCGCGCTGCCGAGCGGTACCGCGGTGAGAGCGAGCCGGTCGATCCGCGTGCCGGGCACATCCCCGGTGCCCTGTCCGCCCCGACCGGCGGCAACCTCACCCCCGACGGCACCTTCCGTGACGCGGAGGAGCTGGCCGTGCGGTTCACCGCGCTGGGCGCCGATGACGCGATCGAGGTCGGGGTCTACTGCGGTTCCGGGGTCACGGCCGCCCACCAGATCGCGGCGCTCGCCCACGCCGGAATCCCCGCCGCGCTGTACCCCGGCTCGTGGTCCGCCTGGTCCGCCGACCCTGACCGCCCTGCCGTGCTGGGCGAACGACCGTACTGAACCGCCCTCCCCCGTCCCCATGAGAGGCCGAGCCATGCCTGCCCCGAACACCGCTGTATCCGGAACCTCCCCACCGACACACGCACCACCACCGCATACGGACACACCGGCCCCGTCCCTCACGAAGAACGACCGCCCCGCAGCCCCGCGCAAGCCCCGCGCCCTTCGTGTACCGCGTGGTGTGCGACGCGCCGTCGGCCCCGTCGGTCTGCTGCTGGTGTGGTTCCTGGCCAGCAGCACCGGAGTGCTGCCCGAGTCCGTACTGGCCTCCCCCGTCGATGTCCTCCAGCGCGCCATAGACCTCACCGGCACCGGTGAACTGCCGCAGGCCATCGCCGCGTCCGGTCGCCGGGCGGCCATCGGGTTCCTCATCGGTGCGACGGTCGCGCTCGCGCTGTCGCTCACCGCCGGGCTGTTCCGGCTGGGCGAGGACGTGATCGACGCGTCGATGGGCATGTTCCGGGCCATCCCCTGGGTGGGGCTGATCCCGCTGTTCATCGTCTGGTTCGGCATCGACGAGACCCCGAAGATCGCGCTCGTCGCGCTCGGCGTCACGTACCCGCTGTACTTCAACATCTACGGCGGCATCCGCTCCGCCGACGCCCAGCTCATCGAGGCCGGGCGGATGGTGGGGCTCGGCCGCCTCGGGCTGATCCGGTACGTGATCCTGCCGTCCGCGCTGCCCGGCGCGCTGGTGGGGCTGCGCTACGCGCTGTCCACCGCCTGGCTGGCCCTGGTCTTCGCCGAGCAGGTCAACGCCGACGCCGGCATCGGCTACCTGATGAGCAACGCCCAGCAGTACTTCCAGACCGACGTCATCGTCCTGTGCCTCGCCGTCTACGCGGTCCTGGGGCTGCTGTGCGACTTCGCCGTACGGCTGCTGTCGCGTCGGCTGCTGGCCTGGCGGGCCTCGTTCGACGGAGAGGGAGCGTGACGGCCATGACCACGAGTGTGAGCACCCATGTCGAGGTCCGCGGGCTGACCCGGGCCTTCGACGACAAGACCGTCATCGACGGACTCGATCTCACCATCCGCCAGGGCGAGTTCGTCGCCCTGCTGGGACACAGCGGCTGCGGCAAGTCGACCCTGTTGAAGATCCTCGCCGGTCTGGACAGCGAGACCGAGGGCGAGGTGACCGTGCCCGAGCGCCGTTCGGTGGCCTTCCAGTCGCCGCGGCTCATGCCCTGGCTGCGGGTCTGGCGCAACGTAGTGCTCGGCCTGCCCGCCTCCTCCGACCGGGCGCTCGCCGAGCGCTATCTGGCCGAGGTCGGCATCGAGGAGTACGCGGGCAGCTGGCCCAAGACGCTCTCCGGCGGCCAGGCCCAGCGCGTCTCGCTGGCCCGCGCACTGGTACGCGAGCCCGAACTGCTGCTGCTCGACGAGCCGTTCGGCGCACTCGACGCCCTCACCCGCGGCAAGGCCCAGCGGCTGGTCGCCGACCTCTGGCAGCGGCACGGCTGCTCAGTGCTCCTGGTCACCCACGACGTGGAAGAAGCACTGCTGCTCGCCGACCGGGTCCTGGTGATGGACGACGGGCGGATCGCGTACGAGGCCGAAGTCGGCCTGGAGCGCCCGCGCAACCTCGGCTCCCCCGACTTCGTACGGCTGCGCGGCGAGCTGCTGCACCGGCTCGGCGTCCACGACGCCTCGGCCCAACTCGACGAGCCCACGGCCACAACCACGGCCACGGCATGAACCACAGGAATCCCATGAACCGCATGACCACCCGCACGCTGCGCACCCTCGGCGCCGCGTTCTCCCTCGCCGCCCTGCTCGCCACCACCGCCTGCGGCGGCAACAGCGAAGCCGCGTCCGACGGGAGCTCCTCGGGCGTGACCCTCACCATCGGCGACCAGGCCAAGAACCTGCAGACCCTGTTGAACGCCTCCGGCGCGCTCAAGGGGACGTCGTACGACGTGAAGTGGGCCGAGTTCGAGGGCGCCGCGCCGCTCTTCCAGGCCGTGCAGGCGGGGGCAGCGGACACCTCGTACGCCGCCGATCTGCCCACACTCCAGGCCCTGTCCGGCTCCGTGCCCGTCAAGGCGGTCGGCGCGCTGCGCAACGACGGCACGCACACCGGGATCGTGGTCCGCGAGGGCTCGTCGGTGAAGAGCGTCAAGGACCTCAAGGGCAAGAAGGTCGTGGTCTCCTCGGCCAAGGGGTCCATCGCCGAGTATCTGCTCGCGCATGTGCTGGAGCAGGCGGGGCTGAGCTACTCCGACGTCAAGGTGCAGTACCTGCTGCCGACCGATGCCCAGGCCGCGTTCACCTCCGGGAAGATCGAGGCCTGGGCCACGTTCGGGGTCTACAAGGCGGTTGCCGAGCAGCAGGGCGGCCGGCTTCTCGTCAACGGTGCCGACGGGCGCGTGAGCGGTTACGGGTTCATCGGCGCCTCCGAGAAGGCGCTGGCCGACAAGGGCAAGAAGGCCGCCGTCGCGGACTACCTGCGCCGCCTGGACAAGGCACTGGCCTGGTCGCGGAAGCACCCGGACGACTACGCCAAGGCCATCCAGCAGAACAACGGTGCTTCTCCCGAGGTGGCCAAGACGCTGGTCAGCCAGGCCAACAGCGAGCTGCTGCCGGTGAATTCGCAGGTCGTCGACGCCGTGCAGAAGGTCGGCGACACCATGCACGGCATCGGCGTGCTCACCCCGAATCCGACCGTCGCCGACCACGTCGACACCAGCCTCGTCAAGGAGTGACCCCGCCATGCCCGTCGAGTTCATCAGCGCCGTCCACCCCAACCCCGCCACCGAGGGCGACCCCACCGCGGGCTCCGGCATCGACGTCGACTACGCCCGCCGCTACGCCCGCGCCCTGGACGACGGCGGCTTCGACTACACCCTCGTCACCTACCACTCGGCCTCTCCCGACGCACTGCAGCTGGCGCAGTTCGTCGCCAACCACACCGAACGCATCAAGCCGGTCCTGGCACACCGCCCGGGTGTGATCTTCCCGACCCACGCCGCCCGCGCCCTGGCCACCCTGGACCGGATCAGCGAGGGCCGGCTGGCGGTGCACATCATCTCCGGCGGCAGTGACGAGGAGCAGCGCCGCGAGGGCGACTATCTGAGCAAGAGCGAGCGGTACGCGCGCTCGGACGAATACATCCGGATCCTGCGCAAGGTGTGGTCGGCCGACGGACCGGTCTCCCACGAGGGCCCGTACTACCGCTTCGAGGGCTTCCGCTCCGACGTCACCCCCTACCAGGACACCATCCCCATCTCCGTGGGCGGCTCCTCGGAGGACGCCTACCGGGTCGGCGGTCAGCTGGGCGACATCTTCGGGCTGTGGGGCGAACCTCTCAAGGAGACCGCCGAGCAGATCGCGGCCGTGAACGCCCATGCGGATGCCGCCGGGCGGCCCCACCCCCGTATCTGGGTGTCGTTCCGCCCGATCATCGCCCCCACCGACGAGCTGGCCTGGGAGAAGGCGCACCGCATCCTGGGTACGGTCAAGGCCAACCACGCCGAGCGCGCCAAGCAGCGCCACTACCCGGCGCTCGGCCAGGGCGCCCCGGCCAACGTCGGCTCGCAGCGCCTGCTGGCCGTCGCCGAGCGGGGCGAGGTGCACGACCGCTGCCTGTGGACCGCGCCGGCCACCGCCACCAACGCCGCCGGCGCCTCGACCGCGCTGGTCGGCTCGCCGGAGACGGTCGCCAAGGCGCTGCTCGACTACGTCGACATCGGCTGCGAACTGCTCTCCATCCGTGGGTACGACCCCCTCAACGACGCGATCGACTACGGCCGTTACGTCCTTCCGTTGGTCCGCCAGGAGCTGGCGCACCGCGCGGCCTCGGGAGCGGCCGCGTGAGCCGAACGGGGCGCGCGCTCGCCCTTGCCGCCGTGCTCCTGACGAGTGCGCTCACCGGCTGCGGCGGCTCGGCGGGCGCCGAGGACAGCGGCGGGGACGGCTCGGTCACGCTGCGGGTCGGCGCGACGGGCTGGCAGCGGGAGGAGGCCCTGCTCAAGTTCGCCCACCTGGACGACACCCCCTACAAGGTGCAGTGGAGCCTCTTCCAGGGCGGCGACAAGCAGCTGGAGGCGGTGCGGGCCGGGGCGCTGGACGTGGCGAGCTCCAGCGAGATCCCGCCGGTCTTCGCCGCCGCCGACGGCAGGCCCAACTTCAAGGTCGTCGCCGTGCAGCGTGGCAACACCCTGAACCAGGAGGTCGTGGCCCCCAAGGACTCGGGGATCACCTCGATCGCCCAGCTCAAGGGCAAGAAGGTCGGCTACGTCAAGAACACCACCGCCCACTACTTCCTCTACGAGCTGCTGAAGCAGGCCGGGCTCGGCTGGGACGACATCACCGCCGCCCCGCTGGAGCCGGACAAGGGCCTCGCCGCGCTCAACGGGGGCTCCGTCGACGCCTTCGCCGGATACGGCAACGCGATCATCGCCGCCCACCAGCGGGGAGCCCGCACCATCGGCTCCGCCAAGGACATCCTCTCCGGGAACTTCCTGTGGACGGCCTCCGACGACACCCTCCAGAGCCCGGCCCGCCGCAAGGCGCTCGCGGATCTGCTCACCCGTATCGACAAGGCGTACGCGTACGTCCGCGACGGGCACGAGAAGGAGTACGCGAAGGTCGTCGCCGCGGCGACCCATCAGCCGGTGGACGAGGCGCTGGAGGAGTTGGAGGAGGGCGAGGCACAGCGGAAGACCGAAGTGCGGTTGGTGAGCGCGCAGGCCACCGCCTCCCAGCAGAAGGTGGCCGACGCGTTCCGGGACCTCGGCGCCCTGAAGCAGCCGCTGAAGGTCTCCGCGTTCTGGACCGACCGCCTCAACTCCCCGCTGCGGAAGGCACTCTCCTCATGACGACCGGTCTCCTGCTCCGCGCACCGGATCTCACCACCCTCTCCCACGTCACCGGGCGACTCGCGGCCACCGCGGCCGAGTACGACCGCACGGGCGCCTTCCCGGCCGACGGGATCCGAGCCGCGCACGAGGCCGGGCTGCTCACCGCCACGGTCGACGAACGGTACGGCGGTCCCGGGCTCGGGGTCGCGGGCACCGCGCGGATCCTGCACGCGCTGGGCGAAGGCGACCCCTCGGTGGCGCTCATCGCGGCGATGAGTCTCACCGTCCACCACCGCCAGGCCGTACGGCCGCACTGGCCGGAGGAGTTGTACGGGCAGGTGCTGGCCGAAGCGGCTGGGCGCCCGGTGCTGCTCAACCACGTGCGGGTGGAGCCCGAGTTGGGCTCTCCCGCACGCGGCGGGCTGCCCGCGACGGTGGCCCGGCGCACGGCCACGGGTTGGTCTCTGTCCGGCCGCAAGCGTTTCGCGACCGGCGTGGAGGGCCTCGACTGGCTGCTGGTGTGGGCCACCACGGACGAACCCACGCCGCGGGTCGGCACGTTCGCCGTGCCCGGCACCACCCCCGGTATCGAGATCACCCACCGCTGGGACCATCTGGGGCTGCGCGCCAGCGGCAGCCACGACATAGCCCTGCACGAGGTCGAGATCCCGGCCGGGAACGTGGTCGACATCGCCGCACACGGCGTCGGCGCGGAGCAGGACAACCGCGCGGGCGCGGCGCTCCATCTCCCGCTCGCCGCCCTCTACTTGGGCGTGGCCCGCGCGGCCCAGCGGTACTTCCACCGGTTCGCCCACGAGCGGGTGCCGGCCAACCTCGGCCACCCCGTGGCCCGTACGGAACGCTTCCGGCGGACGACGGGAGAGATCGCCCTGCGGCTGGACGCGGCCGAACAGTTGGTGTTCGGCGGCGCCGAGCGGGTGGACGCGGCCGACGACACGTACGCCCCCGAACAGGCCCTGGGCGCCCGGGTCCTGGCCGACCGGCACGCCACCGAGGCGGTCGGGCTCGCCGTACGGCTGCTGGGCAATCCGGGCCTGAGTCGCGACAACCCCCTCGAACGCCACTTCCGCGACGTCCAGTGCGCCCCGGTGCACGCCCCGCAGGAGGACATCGCGCTGCTCGCCATCGGGGGACGGGCACTCGACGAGGCCGGAAGGGCGGACCTGTGACCCTCCAACTCGGGGCGGATGAAGCCCTGTTGCTGTTGACGGCCCTGCGCCGCGACCTGCCCGCCGCCGCGCTGAGCACCGGCGCCCGGGCCGCCCCGTACGCGACCGACCGTTCCGGCAGCCACCCGGACGGCGTGCCGCTCGCCGTCGTACACGCGGCGAACGCCGACCACGTACGGACGACTCTGCGGCACGCGCATGCCCTGCGGGTGCCGGTGGTACCGCGCGGGGCCGGGACCGGACTCTCCGGCGGGGCGAACGCCGGAGTGGGCACCGTCGTGCTCGACCTGTCACGGATGAACCGCATCCTCGACCTCGACCCGCACGACCAGATCGCCGTCGTCGAACCGGGCGTCATCACCGCCGAACTGGACCGCGCGGCGGGCGAGTTCGGGCTGCGGTACGCACCCGATCCGGCCAGCGCGGCGATCTCCACGGTGGGCGGGAACATCGCGACCAACGCGGGCGGGCTGCGTTGCGCCAAGTACGGGGTGACCCGGGACGCGGTGCTGGGTCTCGACGCGGTCCTCGCCGACGGGACGCCGATACGGACCGGCCGGCGCACCGTCAAAGGGGTCACCGGCTATGACCTGACGGCCCTGCTCACCGGCTCGGAGGGCACTCTGGGCGTGATCACCACCGCGACGGTACGACTGCGTCCGGTGCCGGAGGCGACCGCCACCGTTGCCGCCTACTTCGACACCTTCGCCGAGGGCGCCGAGGCCATGGCGGAGCTCACCGCCGCCCGCCTTGAGCCCTCCATGGCCGAGCTGCTGGACGGCCCGGTGCTCGGAGCCGTGGACGAGGCCCAGGGCACGGGCCTGCGTTCGCGCGGTGGTGCGTTGCTGCTCCTGCAGTGCGACGGGCGGTCTGCGGCGGCCGAGGCGGAGGCGGAGCTGGCGGTACGGCTGCTGCGGGACCGCGCGACGTCGGTCGAGACCACCTCCGACCCCGTGGAGGCGGAACGACTGCTCGCAGCTCGCAGGCTCGCTCTGCCCTCCCTGGAGCGGCTGGGCCGTGTGCTGATCGAGGACATCGCCGTCCCCAGATCCCAACTGGCCGCCGCCGTACGGGAGATCACGGCCATCGCCGAACGCCACGACGTACGGATCTTCACCTTCGCCCACGCCGCCGACGGCAACCTCCACCCCATCCTCGTCCTCGACCCCGCCTCGCCGGACATCTCGAATGCGGCCTGGCAGGCGGCGGGCGACATCTTCACCGCCGCGCTGCGCCTGGGCGGCACCCTCACCGGCGAGCACGGCGTGGGCACGCTCAAACGGCGCTGGCTCGCCGACGAACTCGGCCCCGAACAGCACGCGCTGCAGCAACGCATCAAGACGGCCTTCGATCCGCACCACATCCTCAACCCGGGCAAGGCCCTGTAACCGCCCTCTCCCTCCTTCGGAGCTCTCTCATGGCCACCGTCCTCTCCGTCTCCGGCAGCCCCTCCCCCACCTCCCGCACCGCCCGCCTCCTGCGCGACCTCGACGCCCGGCTGACGGCGCAGGGGCACGAGGTGGTCCCCCTGGACGTCCGCACCCTCCCGCCCGAGGCCCTGCTGCACGCCGACTTCGGCCACCCGGCGATCGTCGCGGCCACGGAACTCTTCGACCGGGCCGACGGCGTCGTCATCGGCACCCCGGTCTACAAGGCCGCGTACTCGGGGCTGCTCAAGTCGCTGCTCGACCTGCTCCCCCAGTACGCACTGACAGGCAAGACCGTGCTGCCGCTCGCGACCGGCGGCACCACCGCCCATGTCCTGGCCATCGATTACGCCCTGCGTCCGGTACTCGCATCCATGGGTCCCGCTCACATCACGCCGGGCTGGTTCGTACTCGACAAGCACATCGAGGTCCGCCACGACAACAGCGGCATCGTCGTGGAGCCGAGGACGAGGGAGGCGCTGGAGCAGGTCGTCGACCAGTTCTCCGCGGCACTCGGCGACCGTGAGCCACTTGGAGCGGTGGCGTGACCACCCCGCCCCTGGGGTGACCTTGCTGAGCAAACGGCCATACGAAGATCTGGCGGGCGGGGCGCCTGGAGCGGCGTGGTGGGGTGGAACGGCCTGCCCAGCGACCGGGATCGTCAGACGCAGCACGCCGACGTCGTAGGGGCTGCTCGTTCCTCGCCAGCCGCTCCATGTTGAGCTGAGACGGTGACCTCACCTGGTACGTGCCCCAGAGCCGGCCTCCCATCCGATCCTGCGGGGCGCTGTGGTCACGCCGGGCGGATGTTCTCCGCCTGCGGGCCCTTCTGGCCCTGCACGACGTCGAACTCGACCTTCTGCCCCTCCTGCAGCTCCCGGAAGCCCTGAGCGGCAATGTTGGAGTAGTGGGCGAAGACGTCGGGTCCGCCGCCCTCCTGCTCGATGAAGCCGAAACCCTTTTCGCTGTTGAACCACTTCACGGTGCCCTTGGCCATGGCCTGCTCCTTCGAGGAACCCGGGCTCGCACCCTGCAGGCCCGGGAGATGGCTGCCCTGGTCCGGAGAGGCGCTGAACAGCAAGAACGCCCATGATCGTGATCACGGGCGAACGGGACTTCGGAACCACGACTACTGGATATCGACGCTACACCGCGTGGCCGACAGCCGCTATCGACGCAGCTGTGGATGATGCCTCTTTCCCCGGCCAGAAGCGCGTGCGGAGGAACTGGTCCGGGCCTGCGGGCCGGGCACCGCGGGCCACCAGCCGGCCTGGCGACTGCGGCGCGGTCGGCGCAGGAGGAGGTCGAAGAGGGCATCCCGTATGACAAGCCCGTGGCGTCTTGGCAACGGACGCCGAGAGGGCCCGGTGGGTGTCGGCCAGGGATTCGTCCAGGCCCCGGGATCCTCGGCGCGGAGCCGTGTCAGGCCGTGGGCCGCATGTGCTCCTGTGCCCATGCCTCGAAGCTGGTGAGTGGGATGCCGAGGTCCCTCGCGTACTGCGGACGGGCCGGCTGGCCGGCCACGTTCAGCCACTCGTAAGAGGCGGCGTACGCCGGCATCCCGGCGGCGAGGGCCTCCTCCTCGGTCATGGACGGTGCGGACAACTGCGTGCCCAGCGCGCGGGAGAGGACCTCGGCGATCTCGGTCATCGACAGGTAGTCGCTCGCCAGCTCCAGCTCGACCCCGTCGAACCGCTCCGGCGCGGCGAGGGCCGCGGCGGCTGCCCTGCCGATGTCGTCCACCGCGACCAGGGACACCCGGGTCTCGGGGTTCAGGACGCTCACCAGGCCGCCTTCGATGCCGCGCGGGAACAGGAACGCCATGGACGGGAGGAAGTTCTCCATGAAGGTGGCCGGCTTGAGGAGCGTCCAGTGCGGGAAGCCGGCCGAGCGGAGCCGGTCCTGGATCGCACTCTTGGCGGTCATTGTGGGTTCCATCGCAGCCCAGCGGCCCTCGGCCCAGCCGGGAGTTTCGGTGTGCCGGCCGGCGCCGGAGACGGACGTGTGCACGAACTGCGGCACTCCGGCGGCCTTCGCGCCCTCGATGAGGTTGACGGCCTGGGTCACCTCCCCTTCGAAATCGAAGGTTTCCGCGGTCATGGCGGGCATCTGCACGGAGAAGACGGCGCGGACACCCTCGGCCGCCCGGACCACGGAATCGCGGTCGTGAAGGTCGCCGGGGACCAGTTCGGCGCCGAGTTCCTCGACGGCCTTCGCCCGGTCGGTGGCCGGGTCGCGCACCAGGGCGCGGACGGGAACGCCCGCCGCGCGCAGGGCGCGGGCGGTGGCGCCGCCCTGTTTGCCGGTGGCGCCGGTGACCAGGACGGGTGCGGAGTCTGTGGACATGCTGCTCCTCGGGTACGCGGAGAATAAACGGCGGGGTCCGCCGTTTCTGCTCCGGTACGATATGGCGGGCCCCGCCACTTAGCAAGCTCGGAGAGGACGCCATGCCGGACCGACAGCGCGCCGACGCCCGGCGCAACTACGCGCGGATCCTCGCCGTGGCCGAGGAGGAGGTCGCCGCCCAGGGCGCCGCCGCCTCCCTGGAACAGATCGCCCGCACCGCGGGGGTCGGCTCGGCGACCGTGCGCCGGCATTTCCCCACCCGACGCGCACTGTTGGAGGCGGTCTCCTGGAAGCGGATCGAGGCCCTGTGCGCCCGCGCCCACGACCTGGCCGGCAAGGGCGACAGCCGGGACGCGCTCCTTGAATGGCTGGGTGACGTCGTCGCCTACTGCGTCTGCGCCCGGGGGCTGGCGGCCGCGCTGGCCTACGACGGTGCCGGGGCCGTCCCGGTGCACGAGAACAGCTGCTCGGCGGCACTGGAAGAGGCGGCAGGCCCTCTGCTGCGGCGCGCCGAGCAGGATGGCGCGGTGGCGGCAGGCGTCACTGTCGCCGACCTGATCACGCTGGTCGTCGGCATTGTCCTGGCCACGGAGCACCACCCCGACCACGCCGCCCGGGCGGACCGGCTGTTCCGGCTGGCCGTGGCGGGACTGAGCCCGCGGAGCTGAACACAGCCGATGTCCCAACTGGGCATGGCTTTTGACAGTCGGGGTTGAGCGCTCCTCCGCGCCGGGTGACAGCCGGGGCCCGGCCGCGGTGCAATGGGGGCGGAGGCGCCATGGACGTGGACGCGGAACTCGCCAGGGGACGGGAGGCCTGCCGACGGCAGGCCTGGACGGAGGCGTACGACCTGCTCGGCGAGGTCGACGCGGTGCGCTCCCTCGATATCGGCGAGGTCGAACGGTTTGCCGAGGCCGCGGACATGCTGGGGCGCGGCGACGATGCGATCGTCCTGCTGCGCCGGGCCTTCACGACCCACGCCGAGGTTGGAGCCGTCGGACCGGCGCTGCGGTGCGCGTACTGGCTGTGCAAGGCGCCGGCCCGGGACGGCGAGTTCGCACAGTCGGGTGCCTGGCCGGCCCGGGCACGGCGGCTCGCGGCCACGGATCCTGGCTGCCGGGAGTGCGCCTACCTGCTGACGGTCGCCCGGCGACCGCCGCCCC
>NZ_BMPQ01000014.1:61973-139429 GCF_014647675.1 Streptomyces flaveus
CCCGCTGGGGGCGGCGGCTTGATCGAGGAGGTCAGACCTCGGTGAGCGCTCCGCCGGTGGACGCGCCGGAGGCGATCCCGTGGGCGGGCTCAGGAACCGACTCCGGGGAGAGCAGCAGCGAGCGGCGGCCGTCCGCGCCGACCGGGACGTCGCCGTCGATGGTGACGCGGCGCAGGGTGCGCTCGTGGTCGTCGGAGTCGTCCACTCCGTAGTGCTGGGTGGCGCGGTTGTCCCAGAGGGCGACGTCGCCGGTGCGCCACTGCCAGCGAACGGTGTTCTCCGGGCGTTCGACGTGCGACTGGAGGACGCCCACGACGGCGCGCGAGTCGCTGCCGCGCAGACCGGAGAGCCTCTGAAGGAAGTTGCCGAGCAGCAGGACCCGCTCGCCGGTCTCCGGGTGCACCCGCACCACCGGGTGCTCGGTCTCGAACTTGGTCGAGGTGAAGACCTGCCGGAACTGCCGCAGTTCCGCGGACACCGCGTTCGGCCGTACGGCCGCGTAGTCGTTGGTGTGCACGCCGCGCAGGCTCTCGGCCAGCACCCGCAGCGGCTCGGGCAATCCTGCGTAGGCGGCGGCCGTGTTGGCCCACAGGGTGTTGCCGCCGTACGGGGGGACGACCTCGGCGCGCAGAATGGAGAAGGCCGGGAACGCGGGCACGAACGTGACATCGCTGTGCCACTGGTTGGCGCGGCCGCCGTGGTCGTTGTCGACGGCGAAGGCGTAGCGGCCGTCGACGGAGGGCACGGTCGGATGGGCGACGGGCTCGCCGAGCAGCCGGCCGAACGCCTCGTGTTCGTCGGCGTCGAGGTGCTGCTGGTCGCGGAAGAAGACGACCTTGTGCTCGAGGACCGCGGCGCGGATCGCGGCCACGGTGTCCTCGTCGAGGCCGCCGCCGAGTCGGACTCCGGAGATCACGGCTCCGATGCGGCCACCGACCTTTTCGATGGTGAGAGCGGTGTTCTTGGTGACGGATGCGGTGGACGTCATGGCAGGTCCCTTCGCCGGATTGGCTGTTGGTGGCTGTGGTGTCCGTTGATGGCTTTTAGTTGCTGTCGGAGCGGAAGGAAATCCGCGCAGATGAAAGGCGTCCCGTAGCCGGTTCGACCCGCAAAGGCACTGAGGTGTGCGATGGGGATACGGCGTGATGGCCGGGTCGGGCGGTGTGCTGCCTTCAGTCACGAGCTTGGGCGCGCGCCCGGAAGCCGGTCAAGGCTCCCGGGCCCTGCTTCACGACCTTGCAATACGCCCGACACCCGCGCTGTGGTCCCTGCCACTGCCGGTCGCCAAACCACCTCCGTGCACGGCATGTTGGTGCCGCTCACCCGTCGTCCGGGAAGAACCGAGATCCCCTCGTCCGGGAAAATCGGCATCCTCTCGTCCGGAAGGACCGCCATGTCGACCGTCACTCCCCCCGCTGCGCGCCCGTCCGGCGACGGCCGCCGGGAGGCCAACGCCGCGTCCGTACTGCGGGCCGTTCTCGACCACGGTCCGGTGGCCCGCAGCGGCATCGCCAGGCTGTCCGGGCTGAGCCCGGCGGCCGTCTCCCGGCAGTGCACCGATCTGGCGCGCCTCGGCCTGGTGCGCGAGGTACCGGAGCTGGTCGCAGCGAGCGGTGTGGGCCGACCTCAGATACCGGTGGACCTGCACACCGGTGAGACCGGCGGGCCACTGGTCGCGGGCGTTCACATCGGGGTGCCGCGCTCGGCCTTCGGGCTGACGGACCTGCGCGGCACGGTCCTGGTCCGGCACGACTTCCGGCACGACGGGATTCCCGCCGCCGAGCTCGCGGACCGGGTGGGCCGCGAGCTGGCCGCGTTCCTCGCCGGGCAGGCACCGGGCGGCGGCCGGGTCCTCGGGGTCGGCGCGGCGATCGGCGGCTGGGTGGACCCGGCCACCGCCACGGTCGTACGGCATGACGCGCTCGGCTGGCACCACCACCCGCTGGGGGCCGAGCTGCGGCGGCACACCGGGCTGCCCGTCCGGGTCGACAACCATGCCCGTGCCGTCGCCCGGTCCGAGCTGCTCTTCGGCCGGCCCGCGGCGCGGCGTTCCCTGGTCCATCTGTTCGTGGGCAACGTGGTGGACGCGGCGCTCTCCATCGCCGGCGTGGTGCACAGCGGGCCGCAGTCGGGTGCGGGGGACGTCGCGCATCTGCCCGTGCCGGAGAGCACCGTGCGGTGCCCGTGCGGCCGTACGGGTTGTCTGGAGGCGACGGTCTCCGACACCGTGATCGGCCGACAGGCGGTGGAGCACGGCATCGTCCCGGAGCCCAGCGCCGCGCTGCTCGTGGACGCGGCGGCGGCCGGCGACCGGCGTGCTGACGCGCTGCTGCGGGAACGCGCGCGTGCGGTGGGCCGGGCGACGGGGCTGCTCCTCGATGTGCTCAACCCCGATCTGGTGGTGGTCACCGAGCAGTCCAGCCTGCTCCAACCCGAGTACCTCGACGACATCCGGGCGGCCGCGGTCGGTCATTCGCATGTCTGTGACGATCCGGAGCGGATCGTGGTCCCACATGCTGGACCGGCGGCGCTTCTCGTGGCGGCCGCCACAGTCGTCCTGAACCCGCTGTTCAAGAGCCCGCTGCAAACTTTCGGCAACACTGCCGCAATGCTCCCGTCAGCCTGACAAGTCGCCCTGAGGACAGGGCTGTTGACCCTTGTGGACGCCCGCTGTCATTCTGCTTCGCGTGAACCTGGATCTGCGCCTCGTCTCCCGCTGGCACGTCGACCTCTGTCGGCAGTCCAGCGCGATCTGTGCTGTCTGCCGCTGATCCCTTCTTGATCAGCCGCTGATCCGCCGCGGATTCACCGTCGGCCCTCCGGGTCCGCCCGGCCACCCAGCCGTCCGGGCCTCCGCCACCGGCCCGCTCCGAGACCTTCCCTCCCGTACCCGCACCACTTGATTGCGCGCTCCTCCGCCACGCCTCCGTACGGGCCATTAATTCCTGCCGCAGCGAAAAGAACAGGTCTTCCACCATGCCCTCGTCCTCCGCCCTGCCCCTGGATCCGCTGACCCGGCGCACCGCCCTGCGCGCCGCGGGTGCCGGCGCCCTGCTGCTCGGGACGGGCGGTGGGCTGGCCGGTTGCCGGTCGGCTGTGAACGCGGAGGAGGGGTCGGCGGGTCCCAAGCGCGGCGGCACGCTGACCATCGCCATCAACCAGGACTTCACGCCGGCGCTGCTGTTCACGCAGACCGGCCAGTCGCTGCAGAACCGGCTGATCTACAACACCCTCATCCGCTACGACGACGACCTCGAGCCGCAGCCGGAGCTGGCAACTTCGTGGGAGTACGCCCCCGACGGCAAGAGCATCACGCTCAAGCTGCGGGACGACGTGACGTACCACGACGGCCGGAAGTTCACCGCGGACGACGTCGTCTTCGCCGTCGAGAACCTTCGAAAGCCGGAGCGCTCGGCGCAGCTGGCGGCCACCGCCAAGGCGGTGACCGGCTTCGAGAAGCGCGGCGACCACGAGCTGGTGGTGAAGCTGGCGCACCCGGTGAGCAACCTCTTCGACCTCTTCGAGTTCATGATCATCACGGACCGGCACTCCGTCGAGGACGCCGTCAAGGGCAAGAAGCTCAACGGCACCGGCCCGTTCCGCTTCAAGCGGTGGCGGCCGGGGACCGGCCTCAGCCTCGCCCGCAACGAGAAGTACTGGAAACCGGACCGCCCCTACCTGGACGCCGTCGAACTCCGCGTCTACACGCAGCCGGACGCCCTGCTGTCCGCGCTCCGCTCGGGGCAGGCACAGCTCTCCTACCACGTCTCGGGCAAGCACCTCGCCACCCTCAAGAGCAGCTCCGGCTTCACGATCAAGCAGTACGACACCGGCAACGGCGCCGTGTACGTCGGGGCCACCCTCGACGAGGCGCCCGCCGACTCCAAGGCGTTCCGGCAGGCCATCGCCTGGGCGGTGGACCGGGACCGGGTCGTCGACCAGGCCCTCGGCGGCTACGGCCTCGCCTCCGCCGCGCCCTGGCCCAAGTCGTCGCCCGCCTACAGCGAGGCGAACCGCACCCACTACACGCACGACCCCGGCAAGGCGCGAGAGCTGCTGAAGTCCTCCGGGGTGCCGACGAGCCGCACCCTCCCGCTCGGCCACCCCACCACGCCGCTGCACACCGCCATCGCCGAGATCGTGCAGTACGACCTCCAACAGATCGGCATCAAGACCGAGTTGCAGCCCTTCGACCCGGCCTCGTTCCAGAAGAAGCTGATCTCCGGCACCATGCCGACGCTCTGGGTCAACGGCCACGGCTTCGCGCAGGTGCAGCCCGCCACCCTGGCCGTGAGCGCGTACCCCTTCAACGAGGCCAGGAACACCTCGCACTTCCGCTCCGCGGAATACACCGAGGCGGTCCAGGACGCCTGGCGGCAGAAGGACGCCGACGGGGCGAAGGCACACGCCCGCTACCAGAAGATCTCCGATCTGCTGCTGGACGAGGCGTTCATCATCGACCTCGCCGTCCAGGACTCGGTGCAGGTCGCCGCCGAGAAGCTGCGCGGACCGGCGCTCACCAAGTTCTCGTACCTGAACCTCGACGACGCCCACCTGGTGTGACCATGCGCGGCTACCTCCTCAAACGGATCCCCTCCGCACTGCTGGTCCTCCTCCTGGCCTCCTTCCTGATCTTCGCCATCCTGCGCCTGGTCCCGGGCGACGCCGCCGAGGTGCTCGCCGGACCCGACGCGGGTCCGGAGTCAGTCGCCGCCATCCGCGGTCAACTCGGCCTTGACGAGCCGCTGTTGGCGCAGTACGCGTCCTGGATCGGCGACCTGGTCCGGGGCGACCTCGGCCCGTCGTACGCCATCGGCGGCCAGGTCGCCGACCTGATCGGCGACGGGCTGGGCGCCACCGCCGAACTCACCCTGGGCGCCCTCTTCTTCACCGTCACCCTCGGTCTGCTGTTCGGCGTGCTCGGCGCCGCCTCACGGCGGCGCCCGGTGCGGGTGGTGGTCCATGCCCTGACCACCGGGGCGCTCGCGGTGCCGCCCTTCGTCACGGGCGTACTGCTGGTGCTGGTCTTCGCGGTCGGGCTGAGCGTCCTGCCGTCCGGGGGCCGCGTCGGCCTGCTGGAAGCGCCCGATCTGGAGCTGCAGTACCTGCTGCTCCCCTCCCTCTGTCTCGCCCTGCCCAGCGCCGCCGTGCTCGGCCGCTACCTCAAGGACAGCCTGGAACGCGCCTTCGCCGAGGACTACATCCGCACCGCCACCGCGGCCGGCGTACCGCGGCGCAGGCTGCTGTGGCGGCATGCCCTGCCCAATGCCCTGCCGCCCGTCGTCACGCTGCTCGGCATGCAGACCGGCCAACTCCTGGGCGGTGCCGTCCTGGTGGAGGCGATCTTCGCCTGGCCGGGTCTTGGCCAGCTCGCCGAGCAGGCGCTGAACCGCCGCGACTATCCGGTGGTCCAGGACCTCCTGCTGCTCCTCGTGGCCGTCTTCGTACTGGTCCAGCTGCTGACCGACGTCGTCTACGCCGCGCTCGACCCGCGGATCCGGTGGGAGTGACCGCTGCCATGACCACGCTCTCCTTCGTACGGGCACGGAAGCCGGGCCCCGGCGCCGCCCGCAACCCACACCAGCCCTACCGCAAGGCCCTGGCCACCACGCGCGGCCGGATCGGCCTCGCTCTCGCCCTGCTGGTGACCCTCGCCGGACTGCTCGCGCCCCTGCTCAGCTCGCACGTCCCGACCGCCCAGAGCGGCGAGGCGCTCCTCGCACCGGGCAGCCCCGGACATCTCCTGGGCACCGACGACCTGGGCCGCGATCTGCTGAGCCGGGTGCTGTACGGCATCCGCACCGACCTGGAGGTCATCGCGCTCGCGGTGCCGCTGGGCGCGCTCCTGGGGTGTGCGTTCGCGCTGCTCGCCGCGGTGCACCCGGTGCTGGACACCGTGGTGCAACGAGTCTTCGACCTGGTGCTGGCCTTCCCGGGGCTGATCCTGGCACTCGCCATCACGGCCGTACTCGGTCCGGGCCGCCTGCCGGTGGTGGTCGTGATCGCACTGGCCGAAATCCCCGTCTTCGGGCGGCAGTTGCGTGCCGGGATCCTCGTCCAGCGCGAGCGCGAGTACGCCGTCGCCGCGCGGGTCGGCGGCACGGGCCGGGCCCGGCTGCTGCTGCGGCACATCCTGCCCAACTGCGCCGATCCGCTGGTCGTGCAGCTCGCCGTCTCGCTCACCGTCGCCGTCTTCCTGGAGGGCGCCATGAGCTTCCTGGGGGTCGGCATCCGCCCTCCCGAGCCCACGCTCGGCAACATGCTCAGCCAGGCGCTTCCCTACCTGGCCCAGGCACCCCACTTCGCCGCCGGTCCGCTGCTCGTCGTCACGTTGCTCGTCCTCGGTTTCTCGCTGCTGTCCGAGGCCCTGAACCGGGAGATACGCCGATGACATCCAGTACGCCCACGACTTCCCCTACGCCGACGGCTTCCCCGTCACAGGACGCTCTGCTGGACGTACGAGGTCTGAGCGTCGACTTCGGCACTCCGGACGGGGCCGCCGTCCATGCCGTACGCGACGTCGGCTTCACCCTGCGACGCGGCGAGACCCTGGCCGTGGTCGGCGAGTCCGGCTCCGGGAAGTCCACCACCGCGCTGGCGTTGACGCGGATGCTGCCGGACACCGGCCGGATCACCGCAGGTTCCGTGCGCCTCGGCGACACCGAGCTGACCGGCGCGAGCGAGGAGGAACTGCGCGCGGTACGCGGTGCCCGGATCGGGATGATCTTCCAGGACCCGATGACCTCGCTCAATCCCGTCCTCTCCATCCGCACGCATCTGGACGAGGTGCTGCGCGCCCACGGCCACGGCGACCGCGCCGCCCGCCGGGCGCGCGCCGAGGAGCTGCTGGCCCTGGTGGGCATCCCGGACCCGCGACGCCGACTGGACGACCATCCGCACCAGTTCTCCGGAGGCCAGCGCCAGCGCGTCCTCATCGCCATGGCCCTGGCCAACGAACCGGAGGTGCTGGTGGCGGACGAGCCGACCACCGCGCTGGACGCCACCGTGCAGGAGCAGATCCTGGGCCTGCTGACCAGGCTCAACGAGGAGACCGGCACGGCACTCGTCCTCATCACCCACAACATGGGCGTCGTCGCCCGTACTTGCGCACGCCTGCTCGTGATGTACGGCGGAACGGTCGTCGAGGACGGCCCCACGGCCGAGGTCCTCACCCGCCCCCGCCACCCGTACACCGCGGGACTCCTGGCCGCCGTGCCCCGGCTGTCCTCGCCCTCCGGCACCCGCCTCGCCGGGATCCCCGGCTCACCACCCGACCTGTCGCTGCCGCTCACCGGCTGCGCGTTCGCGGCGCGTTGCGCGTCGGCCGACGAGCGGTGCGGAAGCGAGGCGCCTGTGCTGGAGTCGCCTTTGCTGGAGTCGCCCGAGTTGGAGTCACCTTTGCTGGAGGCGACATCGCAAGCCGGGCATCACGTGGCGTGCTGGCACCCGGACACGGCGGCTTCCACCGTTACCTCTGCCGCGCCACCCGTACGGTCCAGGTACCGCAATCCGGCCGAACTGGCCCGTCGCGAGGCCGAGTTGGAGGTGCGGCTGGAGGTCGAGGGGGAGCCGGGGGACCAACTCCCGGCCGACGACGCACCACTGCTGGAGACTTCCGCCCTGCGCAAGGAGTTCCGGGGACGCGGCCGGGTCGGCCGCCGCAATCGGCTCGTCGCCGTCGACGACGTCTCCCTGCGCCTGCACCAGGGCGAAACCCTGGGTCTCGTCGGCGAGTCCGGCTCCGGCAAGTCGACCCTGGCCCGCCTGCTCGCCCACGCCCACCAGGCCGACGGCGGCACGATCCGACTGCGCGGCCAGGACGTCACCCGCCCCTCCCGTACGGCCCTGCGGACGCTGCGCCGCCAGGTGCAGATGGTCTTCCAGGACCCGTACGCCTCCCTCAACCCGCGGATGACGGTGGGCGACATCGTCGGCGAGCCCCTCCTCGTGCACGGTCTGCACCCGGACCGCGCGGCACGCGAGGCCCGCGTCGCCGAGCTCCTGGAGCTCGTCGGCCTGGATCCGGCAGCCGTGGACCGTCTCCCCCGCGCCTTCTCCGGCGGCCAGCGTCAGCGCATCGGCATCGCGCGCGCCCTCGCCCCGGAACCCTCCCTGCTGATCTGCGACGAGCCGGTCTCGGCCCTCGACGTCTCGGTCCAGGCCCAGATCGTCAACCTGCTGTCCGATCTGCAGCGCGACCTCGGCCTCGCTCTGCTCTTCATCGCCCATGACCTGGCGGTCGTACGGCAGGTCAGTCACCGCATCGCGGTCATGCACCGGGGGCGGATCGTCGAGTCCGGACCCGTGGACGAGGTGTGCGAGTCCCCTCGGCACCCCTACACGCAAAAGCTCCTGTCGGCGGTACCCGATCCCGTCCCGGCCTCGGCCCTGGGAGTGCCCGCCGCATGACCGACCCCGAGGAACGCACCCCATGACCGACAGCACCGCTTCCAGCTCCGGCCCCACTCGTCGCGACCCGTACGAGGGCTTCCCCGGCCGCATCGGCCGCACCTTCGCCGAGTCGCGGCCTGCCTGGCCCCAGCAGCGCACAGCCCCCGCCGGGGCTCCGAACATCGTGCTCGTCTATGTCGACGACATGGGCTACAGCGATATCGGCCCCTTCGGCGCGGAGGTCTCGACCCCGGTGCTCGACGGACTCGCCGAGCAGGGCGTCCGCCTGACCAACTACCATACGACGCCGCTCTGTTCCCCCTCCCGCGCCGCGCTGATGACCGGCTGCAACCCGCACCGGGTCGGCTATGCGATGGTCGCCAACGCCGATCCGGGCTTCCCGGGTTACGGGATGGAGATCGCCCACGACATCCCCACGCTGGCCGAGACGCTGCGCGGCTCCGGGTACGCGACGTACGCGGTCGGCAAGTGGCATCTGGTCCGCGACGCGTCGTCCGGCGCGGCGGCCGACCGTGCCAACTGGCCGCTGCAGAAGGGCTTCGACCAGTACTACGGCGTCCTGGAGGGACTGACCAACCTCTTCCACCCGCACCAACTGGTCCGGGACAACACACCGTTGGACATCGACGAGTTCCCGGAGGGCTACTACTACACCGACGACATCACCGACCAGGCCGTGTCCATGGTGAAGTCGCTGCGCGCCCACGACCCGGACAAGCCCTTCTTCCTCTACCTCGCCCACAACGCCGTCCACGCCCCGCTCCAGGCGAAGCCGGAGGACATCGCACGCCACCGGGGCCGCTACGACGGCGGCTGGGACGAACTGCGCCAGGCCCGCTTCGCGAAGCAGAAGGCGGACGGCCTCTTCCCTCAGGGCACCGAACTACCCGCCCGCAACTCCGAAGACGGCCTGGACGTGGCCGCGTGGGACGACCTCACCCCGAACGAACAGCGGCTGTACGCCCGCTACATGGAGGTGTACGCGGCGATGGTCGACAACGTCGACCAGAACCTGGGGCGTCTGCTGAACACCCTTCAGGCACTGGGCGAGTTGGACAACACCGTCGTCGTCTTCACCTCGGACAACGGTGGCAGCGGCGAGGGCGGCGCCGAAGGCAGCCGCAGCTACTTCAGCCGCTTCGCCCACCATCCGCGGCTGCCGGAGGACTGGCCGGCGGACGTGGCACGCGACCCCGAGCTGATCGGAGGTCCGCGCAGCCTGGTGCACTATCCGCGCGGCTGGGCCATGGCCTCCAACACGCCGTTCCGGCTCTACAAGCGTCACACGTACGCGGGCGGGGTGCGGGTGCCGCTCCTGATCACCTGGCCGCGGGGCCTGCGCCGCTCCCCCGCGGACGACGGTATCCGCCATCAGTACCAGTACGTCACCGACATCGCGCCGACGCTGCTGGAACTGGCGGGGGTCGAGCGGACGGGCGACGGCATCCAGGAACAGGACGGCACCAGCTTCGCCCCCGTCCTCGCCGACCCCGCGGCCGACAGCACCCACCCCGAGCAGTACTGCGAGATGACCGGCAACCGCAGCTACTACCGCGACGGCCACAAACTCGTCACCCTGCATCGTCCGGGAGCCCCGTACGACGACTCCGAATGGGCGCTGTACGACATCCGCACCGACCCCACCGAGATCCACGACCTGGCCTCCCAACAGCCCAAGCTGGTCAAGGAGTTGGCCGCGGCCTGGGAGGAGGCCGCGTGGCGCAACGGCGTCTTCCCGCTCCCCGACGCCTCCGGTGCCCTCGCCCTGCGCGGGCCCGCCGAGGAGAAGCTGGCCCGCCCGGTCACGCTCCTGCCCGGCACACCCGAGCTGGAGCGCTACCGCTCCTCCCGGCTCATCGCCTTCCGCTCCTTCACGGTCACGGTGGAGCTGGAGTCGTACGAGGAGGGCGACAGCGGCGTCCTGGTGTCCCACGGCGACCAGGGCGGCGGCTACAGCCTGTACGTCGAAGGCGGGCGGCTGCGCTTCGCGTACAACGAGTACGGAGCACTGCACGAGACGGACGCGGGCCCCCTGCCTCCCGGCACCCGCACGATCCTCCTCACCGCCACCGCCGAGCGGCACCTGCGCTGGCGCTTCGCCCTCACGGTCGACGGGGCCGAGCGCGCCGCGCCTGAACCGGTCCACCAGCTGATCGGGATGGCACCGTTCCAGGGCATCAGCGTGGGCGTGGATCGCAAGTCGCCGGTCTCCTGGCCGATGTACGAGCGCCACGGCGTCTTCCGCTATACCGGCGCCCTGCGCTCCGTAACCTACCGTCCGGGCTCTCCGGGACCGGACTCGCCTGCGGCGGTGGCCCGGGCGCTGCGCGAGGCGGCGGCAGCGTTCGAGTAGCTGGTGGCTAGGGATTCGTCCAGGCCCCGGGGTCCTCGGCAAGGCCCACGACCTCCTCGGGCAGCTTGGCCGCGGCCACATCTGCCAGGGTGACCTCGCCGAGGATCTTCCGGACGTTGGCGCGTACCGCGATCCACAGCGGCAGCAGGGATTCCGCGGGGCCGGAGTAGGAGAGCTCGGGCGGGCGCACGCCTCGTACCGACACCAGCGGTCCGTCCGCCACCCGGATCACGTCCGCGATGGCGATCGAGTCCGCCGGGCGGGCCAGCCGGTAGCCGCCTTTCCCGCCCCGCTGGCTGACCACAAGCCCGCCTCGGCGCAGGTCGCCCAGAATGCCCTCCAGGAACTTGTGCGGGATGCCCTGTGCCAGGGCGATCGCCTCGGCCTTGACCGACGTGTCCTCACCTGCCGCAGCCAGCTCCAACGCCGCCCGTACCGCATAGTCCGCCTTCGCCGAGATCCGCATGCCGCGATTATCCGCCACTACCGCGTATGACGGTCACCGGTCGCCGGTCACCGGATCGGCACACGGTCGGGAGTCCGATCCACTTTCTCGATCTCCACGCCCTGGTCCACGTAGGCTCAACATCGTTGACAGGACAGGGAGATCGACGGCAATCGGGGAAGCAGGGACATGAGGTACGACGAGCTGATCCGGCCGCTGCCGGAGTTGCTGAAGAAGCACGCCGAGCAATCGGGGGAACGTGTCGCCTTCGCCGACTCATTACGCAGCGTCACCTACGCCGAGCTGGAACGGCGCACCAGCAGGCTGGCCGCGTATCTCGCCCGGGCAGGCGTCGGCCGCGGCGACCGGGTCGCGATATGTCTGGGCAACTGCGTGGAGATGGTGGAGAGCTGCCTCGCCACCGTCAGAGCGGGAGCGGTCGGCGTCCCTCTCAATCCCCGGTGCTCCGACACCGAGCTCGCCCATTTCCTCCAGGACAGCGGCGCTTCCGTCGTCGTCACCGACCCCACGCACCTCGCGCAGTTGCACCGCCTGGGTCCCGCGTACCGCCGGCTGCGCGTCCTGCTCACCGGTACGGGACCGGTCCCCGCGGACGCCCCCGACGGCACGGTTCTCTTCGAGAGCGCGGCCGAGGCCGACGAGCCCGGCCAGGCGCCACGGGACGACCTCGGGCTCGACGATCCGGCCTGGATGCTCTACACCTCCGGCACCACCCACCGCCCCAAGGGAGTGCTGTCCACGCAGCGCAGCGCCCTGTGGTCGGTGGCGGCCTGCTACGCCCCGATCTTCGGGCTCTCGTCCGAGGACCGGCTGCTCTGGCCGCTGCCGCTGTTCCACAGCTTCGGCCACTCCCTCGCGATCCTGGGTGTCACCGCCGTCGGTGCGAGCGCCAGGATCGCCGACGAACTCCTGCCGCCCGGCGGCCTGTTGCGAACACTCGACGCATCGCCGGAGGAACTCGGCGGTCCCTTCACCGTCCTGGCCGGGGTGCCCGCGACGTACCACCAGCTGGTGGCGTCGGCCGGACAGGCTCCTGAGGAGGCCCCGTCCTCCCGACCAGGGTTGCGGACGTGCGTCGTGGCGGGCGCACCGAGTTCCCCGTCGTTGCGCCGGGCGGTCGAGAAGGCGCTGGGGGCGCCGCTGCTCGACGCGTACGGCAGCACCGAGACCTGCGGCATGATCGCGGTGAACCGGCCGGAGGGTCCCCGAGTCGAGGGTTCCTGCGGACCACCGGTCCCGGGCATGGACGTACGGGTCGTCGACCCGGGCGCGGGCAACGATGTCAGGGACGGCGCCGAGGGCGAGATCTGGGTGCGCGGGCCGGGCCTCATGTCCGGGTACCACAACCAGCCGGAGGCGACGGCCGCCGCGCTGAAGGACGGCTGGTATCGCACCGGCGACCTCGGACGCCGCGTCGAGCACGGGCATCTCACCCTCACCGGCCGGGTCAGCGAACTGATCATCCGTGGCGGCGAGAACATCCATCCCACGGAGATCGAAGAGATCCTGCTGCGCTGTCCCGGCGTGACCGACGCCGTGGTGGTGGGCATGCCGCATGACGTCCTCGGTGAGGTGCCGGTCGCCTTCCTCGTCCCCGGCCCGGAGGGGATCGACCCCCGGCGGGTGCTGGCCGACTGCCGCGCCCGACTGTCCGACTACAAGGTTCCCGCCCAGATCCACGAGATCGCCGCCGTCCCGCGTACCGCGTCCGGCAAGATCGCCCGTCACGCGGTCGTCCCAGGACTGGCCCGGCCCGCACCGGACGTCCGCTTCGCCCCCGCTTCCCAGACGGCGGCCCCGGTCGACGGATCCCTGCGCGACCGGCTCCTGCTTCTCTCCCGCGAGGCGCAGGAACGTGCCCTGCGCGAGACGGTGCTCACCGAGACGGCCGCGGTCTGCGGACGTGCACCGCACGACCGGCTCGACGCGGACAGCCCCTTCACCGACCTCGGTCTGACCTCCATGGGTGCCGTCACGCTGATCGACCGGCTGGGCGAACGGGCCGGACTGAACCTGCCGACGACGCTGGTCTTCGACCGCCCCACACCCGCCGACGTGGCCCGGTACCTGCGGGACGCCCTCTTCTCCACGGAGGCCGGGGTCCACGCCCCGGCTCTCCGGGATCCCGGACCGGACGGCGAGGACCCCGTGGTGATCGTCGCCATGGGCTGCCGCTATCCCGGCGCCGTCAACTCCCCCGAGGAACTGTGGCAGTTGGTGTCGGAAGGCAAGGACGCGATCTCGGAGTTCCCGGCCGACCGAGGCTGGGACCTGACCGCCCTGTACGACCCCGATCCCGATCGGGTCGGCACCACGTACACCCGCAGCGGCGGATTCCTGCACCGGGCCGCGGAGTTCGACGCGGGGCTGTTCGGGATCTCGCCCCGTGAGGCGCTGGCCATGGACCCGCAGCAGCGGCTGCTCCTCGAGACCTCCTGGGAGGTCTGGGAGCGGGCCGGAATCGACCCGGCGTCGCTGAAGGAGAGCGACACGGGGGTGTTCGTCGGTGTGATGTACGGCGACTACTCCGCCCGGTTCACCCGTCCCCACGAACTGGAGGCGCATCTGGGCCTGGGCTCGGCCGGCAGCGTGGCCTCCGGCCGGATCTCGTACGCGTACGGCTTGCGCGGTCCCGCGATCACGGTCGACACCGCGTGCTCCTCCTCGCTGGTGGCGCTGCACTGGGCGGCGAGGGCGCTGCGCTCGGGCGAGTGTTCCCTGGCCCTGGCCGGCGGAGTCACCGTGATGTCGACGCCGAAGCCGTTCCTGGCGTTCAGCAGGCAGCGCGGCCTCTCCCCCGACGGCCGCTGCAAGTCGTTCTCGTCGTCGGCGGACGGTGCCGCCTGGGGCGAAGGCGCGGGGCTGGTGCTGCTGGAGCGGCTGTCCGACGCCCGGCGCAACGGTCACCCGGTGCTGGCCGTGCTGCGCGGTTCCGCGGTCAACTCCGACGGCGCGTCCAACGGACTGACGGCGCCCAACGGGCAGGCACAGCAGCAGCTGATCAGGCAGGCGCTGGCCGATGCCGGGCTCCGCACGGGCGACGTGGACGCGGTGGAGGCCCATGGCACTGGCACCACGCTGGGTGACCCCCTCGAAGCACAGGCGCTGCTGGCCACGTACGGCCAGGGACGGACCGAGGAGCAGCCGCCGCTGTGGCTCGGATCGGTCAAGTCCAACCTCGGGCACACCCAGGCGGCAGCGGGCGTCGCCGGGGTCATCAAGATGGTGCAGGCCATGCGACACGGGGAGTTGCCCCGAACACTGCATGTGGAGAAGCCCACGCCCCATGCGGACTGGTCCTCCGGCCGGGTGGAACTGCTGACCACGGCCCGGCCGTGGCCATCGGCGGACCGGCAGCGGCGCGCCGGTGTCTCGGCCTTCGGGATCGGCGGGACCAACGCGCACGTGATCCTGGAGGAGCCCCAGCCGTCACCGCCGTCACCCGGCGGGCCGGTCTCCGAGAAGGAGATGCCACACCGGGGTGAAGCGCCGTACGAGGGTGAAGTGCCGCACGACAGTGACGTGCCGTATGACGGTGCGGTGCCCTGGCTGGTCTCCGGAGCCGACGAAGCCGCCCTGCGCGCTCAGGCGCGACGACTGGCAGCCGCGGTGGAGACCCGGCCGGAACTGTCCTGCGCCGACATCGGGTTCACGCTGGCCGCGTCACGATCGGCGTTGACCCACCGGGCGACGGTGCCGGCCGGGGACCGGACGCGGATGCTTCAGGTGCTGCGGGCACTCGGCGAGGGCACGGATGGCGGCGCGGCGAGCGGCATCGCGGATCCGGGTGTCCGTACGGCGTTCCTGTTCACCGGCCAGGGAGCTCAACGCGCCGGTATGGGACGGGAGTTGCACACGACGTTCCCCGTCTTCGCCACGGCCTTCGACGATGTGTGCCGGGAGCTGGACGACCATCTCGAACGGCCGCTGCGTACGGTGGTGTTCGCCGAGCAGGATTCGCCCGAGGCCGCCCTGCTCGACCGTACGGACTTCACTCAGGCCGCTCTGTTCGCCTTCGAGGTCGCCCTGTTCCGGCTGCTGGACTTCTGGGGCGTGCGGGCCGGCTTCCTGGCCGGACATTCCGTGGGGGAACTGGCGGCGGCCCACGTCGCCGGAGTCCTGGACCTGGCTGACGCCGCTGCGCTCGTCGCGGCCCGCGGCCGGCTGATGCAGGCGTTGCCCGAGGGCGGGGCGATGGTCGCCCTGCACGTGGCCGAGGAGGAGGTCCTGCCCGCGCTGGCGGACGTCGGGGACCAGGTGGCGATCGCCTCCGTGAACGGGCCGGAGTCGGTGGTGATCTCCGGCGCGCGGGACGCGGTGCTCACCGTCGCGGCCGGGTTCGAGGCGCGCGGCCGCAGGACCGTACGCCTGCGCGTCGGCCACGCCTTCCACTCGCCCCTGGTGGAGCCGATGCTCGACGAGTTCCGCCGGGTCGCGGAAGGGCTGACCTTCCGGCCGCCGCGGATCCCGGTGGTCTCCGCCGTGACGGGGCGGCAGGCGGACGCCGAGGAACTGTGCTCTCCCGAGTACTGGGTGCGGCACGCCCGCCTGCCGGTGCGGTTCGCCGACGCCGTGCGGTGCCTCGACGACGAGGGGGTTTCCGCCTTTCTGGAGCTCGGGCCAGGTCCTGTGCTCACGGCGATGGCCGAGGAGTGCCTGACCGCCGCGGACGGTGGTGTCGCCGGAGAGTGCGCCGCGGCCACACGGGGCGGTGAGCGGGAAACGGAGACGTTGCTGTCCGCCGTGGCCCGACTGCACGTACGCGGGGTGAAGGTCGACTGGCCGACGGTGTACGCGGACACCGGGGCGCGCCGGGTGGACCTGCCGACGTACGCCTTCCAGCGGCAGCGGTACTGGCTGGACGTACCGCACACCCCCGAGACAACGGCCGACGCCCACCTGCTCGGCCCGGCATTCGCGATACCGGGCACCGACCGGACCGTGCTCTCCGGGCTGCTCTCCACCGCGAACCACCCCTGGCTCGCCGACCATGTGATCGCCGGGACGGTCCTCGTACCCGCGACGGTGTTCGTCGAGATGGCCGTCCGGGCGGGCGACGCGGTCGGCTGCGACATGCTGGACGAACTCGTGGTCCTGGCACCGCTTGTTCTGCCCGCCGCGACGCGGATACGCGTCCAGGTCGTCGTGGGGGCGGCGGACGAATCCGGCCGCCGCCCGGTCGACATCTACTCCCGGCCCGAGGAATCCCCGGCAGAAGCCCCGGAGGCCGACTGGACCCGGCATGTCACCGGGTTGCTGGGCCGGGCAGCGCCCCAGGTGGCGGAGAGCGGGCTGACGACCTGGCCGCCGCAGGGCGCCGCCGAAGTGGACCTCTCCGACGCGTACGACACCCTGGCGGACGGCGGTTTCGCCTACGGGCCGGCCTTCCAGGGCGTACGGGCGATATGGCGGCGCGGCGAGGAACTCTTCGCGGAGGTACGGCTCCCCGAGCCGCAGGCGGCGGACGCCCATCGCTTCGGGATCCATCCGGCGCTGCTGGACGCGGCACTGCACACCGTCCTGCTCGCCGACCCCGAACCCGATGCGGTCCGGGTGCCGTTCGCGTGGAACGGGGTACGTCTGCACGCCGTCGGAGCCTCGGAGCTGCGCGTACGAGTCGCCCCGGCCGGGGCGGACACGGTCACACTGACGCTGGCCGACCCGGAAGGCCGCCCGGTGGCGCGGATCGACTCACTCTCCACCCGCGAACTGTCCGTCGGTCAGGGTGACTTGGCGGACGACGCGATACGACGCGCCCTGCTGCGCCCCGACTGGATCGCCATCGAGCCGCCCACGGACGCGGACAACGGAGTCTGGATGCTCCTTGGCCCGGACGAGCTGGATCTCGGCGAGTTCCTCCCCGACGTCGCGGACCCAGACTCCACGGCATCCGAACCGGACATCGTGGCCGTCACGGCACTCGGCCCGGCGACGGATTCCGATCCACTGTCCGCCGTACACCTCCTGACCGGCAGGGTGCTTCAGGCTCTGCAGAACTGGCAGGACGATCCGCGGACCGCGGGGTCAAGGATGGTGGTGGTGACGAGGGACGCCACCGCGCCGGTGCCGGACCTGGCAGGCGCCGCGGTCTGGGGACTGGTGCGTACGGCGCAGTCGGAGCTGCCCGGTCGTGTCGTCCTGGTCGACGTGGACGGCCGGCCCGAATCCCTGCGACTGCTCCCCGAGGCGGTGGCCACCGGCGAACCCCAGCTATCAGTCCGGGCAGGGCGGATGACGGTGCCACGACTGGTCGCGGCGGCAGCGGACACCGGGGACACCGGAAGCGGCTCGTTCGGTCCGGACGGCACCGTACTGATCACCGGGGGCACCGGGGCACTGGGCGCAGAAGTGGCCCGGCACCTGGTCACCGCGCATGGCGTACGGCATCTGCTGCTGACCGGACGTCGAGGCCCGCAGGCACCCGGAGCCGAGGAACTGCGCACCGTGCTGGAGGAGTTGGGGGCCGAGGCCCGGATCGTCGCCTGTGACGCGGCCGACCGCGCCGCGCTGGCCGAGGTGATCAAGAGCTGCGAGCCCCCGCTGACCGCCGTGGTGCACGCCGCGGGCGTCCTCGACGACGGCGTGCTGGCCGCGCTGACCCCCGAACGGATGGCGGCGGTACTGCGGCCGAAGGCGGACGCGGCCTGGAACCTGCACGAACTGACCCGGGATCTGAACCTGTCGGCGTTCGTCCTGTTCTCCTCGGCGTCGGGCCTGCTGGGCCGGGCAGGGCAGGGCAACTACGCGGCGGCGAACTCCTTCCTGGACGCGCTCGCCCGCCATCGCACCGCGCTCGGGCTGCCCGCCGTCTCCCTGGCATGGGGACTGTGGGAACACGGCGGTGGCATGGCCGCACAGCTCGCGGAGAGCGGACCGTCCTCGACCTCCAGCGAGGGGTTCCGGGCGCTCTCCCCGGCACAGGGCCTGGCACTGTTCGACGCGGCGCTGGGCGACGGAGAGCCCGTACTGGCCCCGATCCTGCTGGACCGGGCAAGCCTCCGGTCCGCCGGGGACCGCCTCCCGCCACTGCTGCGAGGGCTTGTGCGCCCGGTCCGGCCGACGGCAGGCGGATCCGATCCCGGAACCGGCTCCGTACAGCAGGTGGGGGAACCGGGAGCGTGGCGGAAGCTGCTGGCCGGGCTGCCCGCCGGCGAACGGGAGGAGGCGCTCGCGGAGTTGCTGCGCGGTGACGTGGCCGCGGTTCTCGGATACCCCGACGCCGCGGCACTGCCGACCGGGAAGACCTTCGCCGACCTGGGTTTCGACTCCCTGACGGCGGTTCAGGTCCGCAACCGGCTGAGCATGGCGCTGCGGCTCAGGCTGCCCGCCGCCGCCGTGTTCGAGCACCCCACGGCGGAGGGACTGGCCCGGCATCTGCTCGGCCTGCTGGACGACTCGCTGCCCGCCCCGGAGCCGGAGCGGCACACGCACACCCTCTCCTCGCTGTTCCGAAAGGTCAGCGAGAGCGGTCACGCGGTGGCGGCGATGCACATGCTGGTCACCGCGTCCTATGCGCTGCCGACGTACGGTGCCGCCGCATGCCGCGATCACGCGCTGCCCCCGATTCGCCGCGCCGACGGAAGCGGCGATTCCGGCCGCCCGACGATCGTCTACTTCCCGGCCTACCACCCCTCGCACCCGTCGGAAGGCGGCGAATTCCCTCATTTCCATGGCCACTTCCAGGGCGAACTGGACGTCCTGGAACTTCCGCACCCCGGCATCGGTGGGGGCGCCGCGGTGCCGGAGGATCATGCGACGCTGGCTCGCACGCATGCCGAGACGGTGCTGCGGCATGTCGGGGACAAGCCCTTCGTGATCGTTGGAGGGTCCGCGGGCGGCAATGTCGCCCACACGGTGACCAGCCACCTGGAGAGCATCGGCGCCTCTCCCGTCGGCCTCGTTCTGATCGACACGTACCACATCAACGAGGACAACAGCGGCAAGGAGTGGCTGGTCTCCCTGGCCGCTCCCTCAGTCCAGGGCCTCGGACAGCTCGCCCTCGTCGGAGACGACGACGGCGTGCTGGCCGCGATGGGCGCGTACAACCGCATCTTCCTCGGCTGGGAGCCCGAGCCGGTCGACACCCCCACGCTCCTGGTGTGCGCGACGGAGCCCACCCCGGCCATGGCGGCGTCTACGGACGGGCGGAACGGGAGCTGGCGGGCGTCCTGGCCGTTGCCGCACGACTGCGTGGACGTGCCCGGCGACCACCTGACGATGATGCGCGAGCACGCCGGGACCACGGCGTCGGCCATCCGTACCTGGATCACCTCACGCACGGCGAAAGGAAACCGGTGAGTCTCTCGAAGCACATGGAGAGGAACACGGAGCAGAAGCACACGGAGGAGTACGACGTCATCGTCGTCGGAGGCGGTCCGGCCGGAGCGACGGTCTCGGCAGCCGTCGCCATGCGGGGCCACCGCGTCCTCCTCGTCGAGCAGCACACGTTCCCCAGGTACCAGATCGGGGAGTCGCTGCTCCCCTCCACCGTGCACGGCGTGTGCCGCATCCTGGGCGTCGAGGACGAGATGGCACGGGCGGGCTTCAAGCTCAAGCGCGGCGGCACCTTCCGCTGGGGACGGAACCGGGACCCATGGCAGTTCTCCTTCGCGCTGTCGCCCCGGCTGGCCGATCCGACCTCGTTCGCCTACCAGGTCGAACGGTCCCGGTTCGACGCGATCCTCCTGGACAACGCCCGCCGCGTCGGCGTGGACGTACGGGAAGGCTGCCGCGTCACGACCGTGCTCGCCGACGAGGAGCGGGTCCGCGGCGTGAGCTGGACCGGCCCGGACGGCGGGACACGCGAGGCGAGGGCCCGGTACGTCGTGGACGCCTCCGGCAACGGCAGCAGGATCCACACGCACGTCGGCGGGAAGCGGACGTACTCCGACTTCTTCCGGAACATCGCGGTGTTCGGCTACTTCGCCGGCGGCAAGCGCCTCCCGGCGCCGAACGACGGCAACATCTTCTGCGCCGCCTTCGACGAGGGCTGGATCTGGTACATCCCGCTCCGGGACGACCTGACGAGCGTGGGCGCGGTGGTGAGCCGGGAGAACGCGGCGGCGATCCAGCGGGACCCGGCGGCGGCATGGCGCCGCCTGATCGACTCGTGCACCGAAGTCCGGGCCTTCCTCGACGGGGTCCCGCAGGCGACCGAGGCACCGTACGACCAGGTCCGGGTCCGCAGGGACTGGTCGTACTGGAAGCCCCGGCTGTGGAGGCCCGGCATGGTGCTGACCGGTGACGCGGCGTGCTTCGTCGACCCTGTCCTGTCCTCCGGTGTGCACCTCGCCACGTATGGCGCCCTGCTCGCGGCACGATCGATCAACAGCATCCTCGCCGGAACCGCCGGAACCGCCGGGACTCTGGACGAAGACCGCTGCTTCGACGAGTTCGAGGCCCGCTATCGCCACGAGTACGGCCTGTTCTACGAGTTCCTGGTCTCCTTCTACGACATGCACCAGGACGAGCGGTCGTACTTCTGGAAGGCACGCAAGGTCACCAATGTCGGCGCCACGGAACTGGAGGCGTTCGTCGAGCTGGTGGGCGGCCTGGCGTCCGGCGACACGTCGCTCACCGGTCCCGGGCAGGCGGACACCCGCCTGGCGGCGACCTCCTCGGCCCTCGACCAGGCGGTGGGCCGCCTCCCGGACTCCGACGGCCTGCGCAACCCCCTCTTCGAGTCCGCCACGATCCGTCAGGTGTTCCAGGAAGGCGCGGTCCTGCAGGAACGAGGCGTCTTCGGCGGCCCACTGGAGGACGAGGAACCCCTGAGTCCCGGCGGCCTGGTCGCCACAGAGGACGGCCTCGCCTGGGCGGATCCGGTCTCACGGTGATCCCTGCCTTCGCCGCGCCTCGTTGCGCGTGCCGTGCAGGGCGAAGGCGGTGTTGACGAGGCCGACGTGGCTGAAGGCCTGTGGGGTGTTGCCGAGTTGGCGGTGGGCGACCGGGTCCCACTCCTCCGAGAGCAGGCCGACGTCAATAAGCGCCTTGAGTGTGATGAGGGACCGGAGCACAGTTTCCCGCCAAGGTCCTTGATAGGTGAATTTCACTGTCCACTGCTGCCAGAATTCCTGCGTCTCGGCCAGGAGTTCGGTGGTGTCCCCGCACGGACTCGACGGCAAGCGAGAGGGGCTCCAGTCGAGGACGAATGTCTTCGCTGTCCGGCCGAGAGTGTGAACTGCGAGCGAATACAGGAATTGCTGACGGAGAAACACACGTCATCGTCGTCGCACAGCGGAATTCCGTCGCATCTCAGGAGGACGGAGTCCGGTCCGGTGACCGCGGACACTGTGTGCGGGTCGACGCCCGAGTCCATGGCACCACACGTCCGTTGAGGAACCGCAGCCGCAGTTCCCCGCACATCTCGACCCGGCCCGCCAGCCCTTCCACCAGGCGTACGAGACGTGGAATCCCCTGGCGGGGAGGCATGAGGTCGGTCACGCGCACGGCACCGTCCGCCGTCTACCAGACCGTGTCCAGGATCAGCGTGTCACCCCGGTAGGCCCGGTGGTCACACAGCCGTGAGCCAACGGCAGCCGGGCGATCCGCCACCGGCCGTTGTCCTCACCGCCGAGGAGTGCGGCGAAACAGGCGGGGGAATCGAATCGCGGCAGGCACATCCAGTCGATCGCCCCGTCCCTGCCGACCAGAGCGGCCGCCTCAAGGTCTCCGATGAGGGCGTAGTCCTCGATTCGCCCTGCCATGACAAGAATTCCAGGAGATGAGGCGCAGAACGGGAAAAGCTTGAAAGGGAAAATTTTCATTGACTGGATCCTGGTGCTGTGTTAAAGGTGAGATAGAAGGGCATTCAGTTCTTTCGGCAGGACGCACCGATGTCCCGATTGGCGAGCCGATTTCCGGCACGTGTGGTCTCACACCCGCTACGGCGTGCGACGGATCGGCTTGCTGCCCACGGCTCGCGGCACCCCGGCTCCCCCCTGTGGCGTCCCAGGCCTCCCCCGAGCGGATCGCGAAGATCGTGAGGTCGCAGTGGGTGGCAGTGGGTGATCGAAAACCGGCTCCACTTCGTGCGGGACACCGCCTTCCGTGAGGACGCCTCCAAGGTCCGCACCGGACACGGGCCGGAGAACATGGCCACCCTCCGCAGCTTCGCCATCACCCAGCTCCGCGCCGGCGGCCACACCAACATCGCCGCCGGACTCCGCGAAATGCCCCTCCGCCCCTTCGAGCGGCCACTGGCCCTCCTCGGGCTCAGTCGACCAGCACCCACCCAAGATCATCAGGCTTTGCAATCGCCCTGCTCCATCACCGCTCACCTCTCGCCCGCTGATTCCCTGTCCCGCTCTCCACGAGAACCTGCACAACCACCGCTCTTCTAACATGCATCAATCTGCGGCCCACCGAGCACCAGCGCAGCACGTCGACCAGGGGGTTCGGCAGGGCACAGGCTCCGGTGCGCCTGCCTGAACGGGCATGGCGGGTGGCGGATTCCGAGAGGAACAAGCAAGGGGGAGATTGTCAAGCCCCGAGATTACGGGGCTACCTTTCGCCTGCTCTCCTCGCGAAGGTCGTGCCAACGAATTCGACAACCCCACAGATTCGGAAACCCTCTCGATTTCGTGAGGAGTTCAACATGTCCAGAGTCATGTCACGTCGCGCCACCGTGAGCCTCGTTGTACCCGCCCGAAATGAGGCGCCCAACATCCCCTGGGTCTTCGAACAGATCCCGGACTGCGTCGACGAGGTCATCCTGGTCGACGGCGACTCCAGAGACGCCACGGTGCACATGGCGCAGCACTGCCTGCCCACCGTCCGCCACGTCGAGCAGAGCGGCCCTGGCAAGGGCAGCGCCCTGCGCACCGGCTTCCTTGCCGCGACCTGCGACTACATCGTGATGATCGACGCGGACGGCAGCATGCTGCCCGGGGAGATCCCGCATTTCCTGCATTTCCTGGACAACGGCTACGACTTTGTGAAGGGCTCACGATTCATGGCCGGCGGCGGCTCACTCGACATCACACCCATCAGGCGCCTGGGCAATCAGGTTCTGCTGGCCGCCGTGAACCACCTGTACCACACCTCACTGACCGACCTTTGCTACGGATTCTGCGCCTTCCGCCGCAGCTTCCTGGAGGACCTCGACCTGCACTCCTCGGGATTCGAGATCGAGACCGAGATGATCGCGCACGCGCTGCGCTCCGGTCTTCGCATCACCGAAGTGCCCAGCCTTGAACTGCCTCGCCGCAGCGGTCGTTCGAATCTGCACGCTATATCCGACGGTCGGCGGGTGCTGCATACGCTGCTCTCCGAGCGGCCCGGCCCACGGTCGGCACCTGCCCGGCGGAGCACCGCGTGAGCTCCGCCAACCGCCTGTTCTGGTCTCGTAGTTGGCTGCGCCCTGTGCTGCCGAGCTGCTGCTGCGCACCGGTCCTGCCGGACGATCCGGTGCAGCCACCGTCGCCGCCCACGGAATATTGGTGAGGCCGATGAGTCGCCCCCACTACGTCAGTCAAGGCGCTCCGCCGGAGTCATCGGTGAACGGACGGTATCCTCGCGCAGCCCTCGGAACTGCGTTGGCTGGGGCTTACGCTGCGTCCTCGTACTCCGGACACAGCACCTCGCCGCACGCGCCACCCGGTCCGGCTCCCGAGCCCTCTTCGCCCGGCTGGTCCCGGTGGCGACGGCTGGGCCCCGGTGCCCTCACCGCACTCGGCATACTGCCCGCTTCGGTCGCCGCGTGGCTGCTGTCGCTCCGCGGTGTGCGCCTGGACCGGATGGGGGACCTCGGGCTGCTGCAGGTCCTGCCTGTGCTCTTCTGGGTGGCGCTGGCCCTGCTCACCCTTGGCTTCTGTGTCGCGGCGGGTGATCGGCGGACTCCTCACGGATGCTTCGCGGCATACGTGCTCGCCCTGGTCGCGGTCCTCCACGCGACCCCTCCGCTGCTGTATCAAGAGCTGCGTTACTCATGGGCGTGGAAGCACGTGGCCGTCATCGACGCGATGGTCCGGCACAACGGCGAGGTACCAGACGCCGGCGGCTTCACCATCTACAACCAGTGGCCGGGATTCTTCGAGCTCAACGCGTCGCTCCTCCGGGCCACTGGTCTGGAGTCAGCCGTGGGATACGCGGTCTGGGCCCAACTGCTTGCCAACGTAGTGCTGCTCGGCCCGCTCCTGCTGATCTACCGGTCGATCACCTCCAACCGGCGACTGATCTGGGGAGCCGTCTGGATCTACTACTCCTGTTCCTGGGTGGGGCAGGACTACTTCGCACCCCAGGCCTTCACCTTCCTTCTGTTCGCGAGCGTGGTCGCTCTTGTTGTGAGGCAACTACCCTCGTCCGGATCGCCAGGCACGCGAGCGCCACGTGAGGGCTGGCCCGTGGGCCGATTGACCCTGGTACTGGTGATCGAAGCCGCCATCGTCTGCTCCCACCAGCTCACCCCCCTGATGTTGATCAGCGCCCTGCTGCTGCTCTCGCTGCCACGGCGCAACAGGCGGGTGACGCTGCCGGCACTGGGCGGGGCGGTCGTGCTCACCATGGCCTGGGACGCGACCGTGGCGAGGCCGTACGTATCGGGGAACCTCCACAGCTTCCTCGACGCACTCACACAGCCCGAGGCCAACATCTGGTCCGGTGTGAGCAGGCTCGCCGAGGCAGCGCCGAGCCAGGTCATGGTGTCCTGGATCGAGCGAGGGCTGTCGGGGAGCGTGCTTCTGCTGGCCGTCATCGGCCTCGCGGCGCGCGGCTGGACTCGGCGCACTCCCCTGCCGTGGCTCATGCTGTTCCCCTTTCCGTTGGTGATGGTGAACGCTTACGGAGGGGAAATGGTCTTCCGGGCCTACATGTTCGCGCTGCCCGCCGCCGCCCTTCTTGTCACCGCGCTGCTGTTGCCGTCCGGGGGACGCCGCCTGCCGGCCCGGATGCTTGGCGTCTACGTCTTGTTGCTGGCCATGATCGGGAGCCTGGTGTTCGGCTACTACAGCAAGGAGGCGATGAACCGCTTCTCCTCCGATGAGGTCGCTGCCACCCGGTTCGCGACCACCAGGACACCGACCGGGTCGCTGATCATTTCGGTCACCTTCGCCGTCCCCGGCCTCGAGACGCACTACGACCGGCACGAACGCGCTGAGATCATCGAGGAGAGTCCGAGCACGAAACGGCTCCTGCTGAGGGATCCGCTGGCCGGCCTGGAGCCGCTCGTCGGGAGAGCGGGGAACAAGCCGGCATACGTCCTCCTCAACCGCGCGCAAACCGCGGACTTGCGCCTGAGCAATGAGCTGCCCGCCGGCTTCGTGGGGCGACTGGAATCCGCGCTGGCGGAGGCAACTGACTTCACTGTGGTGTACCGCAACGATGACGCGGTCGTGTACCGGTTTGACCCACCGCGGGAAGGGAGGCCGGGATGATCCGGCTGCGATGGGGGATTGTTGTTTCCGGGTGGATCGCCCTTGCCGCGACCGCGCTCCCGGAGTCATCCGCGGCACGGGTGGTGATAGTCGCCGCCTTCCTCCTCGTCTGCCCGGGACTGGCTGCCGTGCTGCTGTGTACCGGCCGAGTCCTGGCCCCTGAGGCCGGGCGGGTGGGCATCCTGGAGGCCGCCGTCGTCACCGGAGCCATCAGTCTGGCCATCTCGGTGCTTGTGGCGGAGGCGCTTTTCCTGGGCCACGCATTCACCCCCGTACGGGCCCTGCTGGTCCTTGCGGGCCTCACATCGGTCGCGGCGCTGGCTTCCACTCTCCCCCGCCCTCGAGGTATCAAGCGATTCACGCCGGTCCCCTCAAGTCGTCCGCGCCTCGGCCACGACGACAGCGACAGGGATTGAGGAGTAGTCGTGCACGCACCGCACACATCTCCGCCGACACGAACGGCAGAAACGGCGACCGCCCCCTCCCCGTGCGCCGCTGGACGCCCCTTCCCAGCAGCGGTCCGGGCGAGGGTCTCCGCGGTGCTGCCCCGCGAGCCGCTACTGCGCAACGGCCATCTGCTTGCCATGAGCTCCATCGTCAACGCCGTACTGGGAGCCGTCTTCTGGGTGTTCGCCACCCACTGGTACGACGACAGGACAGTGGGCCTCAACTACGCCACCATCTCTGCCGCCACGCTGCTCTCGACCATCGGACAGCTCAACCTCTCCGACTTCCTGGTGCGCTTTATGCCGTCCGCCGGGCGCCACACCCGCCACCTGGTGCTCGTCTGCTACCTGGCCAGCGTTCTGTGCAGCGTGCTGGTCTCCGTGGGATTCCTCCTGCTGGTGCCGACGCTCAACCCCCGCCTGGACTTCCTCCTCACCCCGGTCACCAGCATGTTCTTCGTGGCATACACGGCGGCCTACGCCATTTTCGCCCTCCAGGACGGCGCCCTGACCGGTCTGCGGCACCCGGGCTGGGTGGTGGCAGAAAACATGATCTTCGCGGTGGTGAAAATCCTCCTGCTGGCCGTGGGTGCCGCCCTGACGCTCTTCGCGGGCATCCTGATCTCCTGGGCCGGAGCTCTGGTGGTGGCTCTCCTCGTGGCCAACGCCTTTCTGCTGCGCCGTGCGGTACCCCGCCACGAGACGGAAGCCCCGGAGGCGGCACGCCCACCCCGCCTGGTCGGATACGCGACCGCGGACTATGTCGGCTCACTGTTCCGGATGGCTGCGTACAGCCTGCTGCCCCTTGTGGTGCTGAACACCCTGGGACCGGCACAGAGTGCCTATTACTCGCTCGCCTGGATCGTCGGCTACGTTCCCTACCTGCTCGCGACCAACATGGGGAGTTCCCTGATCGTCGAGGCGGCGCATGCTCCCGGACAGTTGGCGCAGCACGCGCTCCGAGTGCTGCGCCACTCGGCGCTGCTGATGGCCGCGGGCGCCGCCGCCATCATCGTCGCGGCGCCGGCATTCCTCGCCTTCTTCGGGCCGGAGTACGCGGAGCACGGAACCACTCTGTTGCGGCTGCTGGCCCTGTCGGCGCTGCCGAACCTCCTCGTGAGTCTGGCCGTCGACGTGGCACGCATGCGCCGGAAACTGCGCCTGGTGGTCGGGGTGCAACTGGCCCTGTGCGTCCTGGTGCTGGGCCTGTCCTCGGTCCTGCTGCCGGTCCTGGGTCTGACCGGAGGAGGCGTCGCCTGGCTCGTAGCCCAGTGTCTGCTCGCCCTCTACCTGCTGGTCCGGCGGTCGCGGTGGCTGCCCCAGGCTGCGAGAGAAAAGGAGGAGTGACGTGCCCCGTACCGATATCTCCGTGGTGGTCTGCGTGTATACCGAGGACCGGTGGGAGGACATCCTCGCTGCCGTGGACTCGGTACGAGAGCAGTCCTTGCCGGCCCTGGAGACGCTGCTGGTCGTCGACCACAATCTGGCACTGCTCGACCGGCTCGGAAACGAGTACAAGCAGTACGACGACCTCAAGGGCCCCGGGCCGGCGGTCCGGGTCCTTGCCAACACGGGCCCCCCGGGTCTGTCCGCGGGCCGTAACACGGGGATCGCGGCGTCCCAGGGCACGGTCGTCGCTTTCCTCGACGATGACGCAGTGGCAGAACGAGACTGGCTGCGGCACATGGCGTCGGCGTACGCCGATCCGCTGGTGATGGGGGTGGGCGGCCACACGGTCCCGCGGTGGGCCTCCGGACACCGTCCCGTCTGGTTTCCCGCAGAGTTCGACTGGGTCGTCGGCTGCGCATACAAGGGCCTTCCGGAAGGACGGGCGCCGGTCCGTAACGTACTGGGTGGAAACTCCTCCTTCCGTCGAACGGCCTTCGACGAGGCCGGCGGCTTCGCCGTCGGCCTCGGCCGCGACGGCGACAAGCACCCGCTGGGCTGCGAGGAAACCGAGTTCTGCATCCGGCTGACCCGGGCCAGGCCGGACGCGGTGCTGCTCATCGAGCATCGCGCGGTCATTCACCACAAGGTGCCCGCCGCCCGGGAACGCTTCGACTACTTCCGTAGCCGTACCTACGCCGAGGGCCTGTCGAAAGCCCTGGTCACCCGCCGCGTAGGCGTGGGCAAGGGTCTGGAGTCCGAACGCCGCTACACCACGCAGGTACTCCCCGCCGGGGTGGCGCGCGGGCTACGCGACGCGCTGCTGGGGCGCCGGGGAGGCGCGGGCCGCGCGGGAGCGATCGTGACCGGAGTGGTGACCGCAGCAACGGGATACGCAGTCGGCGCGTTCCAAGCCCGCAGAAACGACTCTCTCTTCCGGGTCGCGGAAGTGCCGTCCCCGGCAGGCACAGGCCAGAACACGGGCCTCCCGGCTGAGGCAGCACAGAGAAGGATGTGAATCATGGACGTCAGCGTGTACCGGCCCGACGAGCTGACCGCCGCCACCCGGACGGCTTGGACGACGATGCAGTCGGAGGCACATCTTCGTGGCCGGCCCCAAATGGCGAATCCCTTCCTCTCCCCCGAGTTCACCCTGGCAGTCGGCCGCTGCAGGCGCGGGGTGCGTGTCGCCGTGATTCGGGAAGAGAGTCCATGCGGCGAGCCAACGGCGTTCTTTCCGTACCAGCGCACCCCTGCCGGGGCCGGCCGCGCGATCGGCCTCGGCCTGTCCGACTGCCAGGGTCTCGTGCACGGGCCCGGTTTCCAGTGGGATGCGCACGAGTTGCTGGCGGCCTGCGGCCTCGCCGTCTGGGAGTTCGACCATCTCGCGTCGGGGCAGCAGCCGTTCGAGCAGTCGGCCACGGGCAGCTTCCCCTCGCCCGTGATCGACGTGGAGGAGGGCTGGGAGGCCTACCTGGCCCGATTGCGCACCCAGTCACCGAAGTTCACGCGGACCACACTCGCCAAGGAACGCAAGCTCGGGCGGGAGTACGCCGACGTTCACTATGTGCACGACGAGCGCGACCCCGCAGCACTGCGCACGCTGATGGAGTGGAAGTCGGCGCAGTACCGCAGGACCGGTCGCAGTGACCGGTTCGCGCACCCCTGGATCAGCCAACTCGTGCACCAGCTGTTCCACACCCACTCCGAGCCGTTCGCGGGGATCCTGTCGGTGCTCTACGCGGACGGCAGGCCGATCGCCGCGCACTTCGGGCTGCGCTCCGAGTCTGTGCTGGCCTGCTGGTTCCCGGCGTACGACCCTGCGTTCTCGAAGTTCTCGCCGGGCCTGATCCTCCATCTGCACATGGCGGAGGCTGCGGCAGCGGACGGAATCGCGTACCTGGATCTGGGGCGTGGCGACAAAGAGTACAAGCACTCCCTCAAGACGCGTGAACTCAGTGTGTCCGAAGGCTGGGTGACCCGTCGGCATCCAGTCGCCCTCGCCCATCGGGCGCGTCGCGCTCCGGTACGGGTCCTGCGCAACACCATCGTCTCGCGACCGGAACTGTTCGGGCGTGCCGACCGGCTCTTGAAGGGCGTCGGGAAACTCCGCGAGCGGCAGAAAGCAACACATGTTCAAGAACACTGCCCGAATCCTTGAATCACTGTTGCGAGGGAGCCTCAGATGACACGCCCCGTACCCATCCTGATGTACCACGCGGTCGCGCACGAACCAGCCTCGTCGATCCGCGCCCTGTCCGTCTCGCCGGAGGCGTTCGCGGGCCAGATGCGGCTGCTCGCAGAACGCGGATTCACGCCGCTGACCACGGCCCGCCTGGCGGCCGCCTGGCGCGGAGGGCCGCCCCTGCCGCAGGACCCCGTGCTGATCACCTTCGACGACGGGTACCGGGGAGTGCATCGCTACGCCCTGCCCGTCCTCCGCGAACTCGGCTTCGCAGCGACGGTGTTCGTCACCACTGGCTGGCTTCGCGGCCCGCACGAGATCCACGGCGCAGCACTGGACACCATGCTCGGCTGGGAAGAGGTGCGCGAACTCGCAGCGGCGGGTGCGGAGATCGGCGGACACAGCCACAGCCACCCACAGCTGGACCAGCTCCCCGACAGCGAGTTGCGCTATGAGGTGGCACGCTGCCAAGAAGTCATCGCCGAGCAGACCGGCTCTCCGCCCTTTTCCTTCGCCTACCCGTACGGCTACTGCGACCGCCGGGTGCGGCAGGAGGTGCGAATGGCCGGCTTCGCCCAGTCGGTGGCGGTGGGCAACACTCTGGCCAGTCCCCGTCAGGGCCCTTTTGCTCTGCGGCGAGTGACCGTGCGGCGTCGCACGGGGCCCAAGGAGTTCGCGCGACTGGTCGAAGGACGGGCCATCGGTCGCGCCTTTGCCGCGGACCGGGCACTGACGAAGGGGTACGCACTGGTCCGCGGATCCCGTCGGCTGATGCGAAAGGCGGCACGAACCCGTGCCTGACACCGCGAAGGAATGGGCTTCGCCCAATGGGCGGCACCGCAGCACCTGGGGCGGGCGCGGGAAGCCGAAGAGGTCGCGCCGGGCCCCTCCAGGGCGCTTGCTGCTGGAACGCCCCGCGGGGGATCGAGGGTCGCGTCGGTGGCGGATCGCCTCTCTCGCAGTGGTCACCGCCGCGCTCGCGTTCATCGTCTCCCTATGGACCGGCCCCCTTGGCCTCGGCGGGGGCACGTCGGGCCCAGCCCGGGGCGACAAGGTGCACGGCACGCCCGCCCCAGTCGGCGGAACGCCGGAACCCTCGCTCGGCTGGGGCCTCACCCACACCCAATACAGCGCCGACGTGGGAGACCCCGCCGCCACGGAAAGGGCACGAAAGGCTCTCTCCGCCGAATCGCTGCCCCAGAACCAGCACATCATGGGCTGGGGCGCCGACAACCCCGAGCCCTCGCCGGGCCGATACGATTTCGCCGCCCTGGACAGCCGTATGGACCTCATCCGAGCGACCGGCGGCACGCCCGTCATCACGCTGTGCTGCGCGCCGGACTGGATGAAGGGCGGCACGCCGGGCCGCACGGACTGGTCCCGGCCATCCCTGGAGACGGCACCGAGCCCTGAGCACTACGACGACTTCGCCGCCCTCGCGGCCACCGTCGCCCAACGTTATCCAGACGTACGGCACTTCATCGTCTGGAACGAGTTCAAGGGTTTCTTCGACGACTCCAAGCAGCGCTGGAACTACGAGGGCTATACCCAGCTCTACAACCAGGTTCGTCAGGCCCTGAAGACAGTGAACAAAGACAACCTGGTGGGCGGGCCGTATCTGAACATGGACAGCTTCGAGCCCGGCAGTACGACGCACGCCTCCGGCCTCAAGGGCCCGTGGGGCAGCGTCGATCAACGCGTGCTCGACGCCTTCGACTACTGGAACAAGCACAAGTCCGGAGCCGACTTCGTTGTCGTGGACGGCTCCAGCTACACCCACCACGACGAAACACCGCCCAATGAGTTCCGGGCCACGGACAAGTTCACCGCCGTCGGTCAATGGGTTCAGGAACGCACCGACCTGCCCCTGTGGTGGGCCGAGTACCACGTCGAACCCAACGGCGACCGTTGGAGCGAGCCGCACCGCAAGGCTGTGCAAGCCGCCGGAATGATCGCCGTGGTGAGGGGTGGCGCCACCACCGGCTTCTACTGGAACCCTCAGCGCCGGGGCGAGCGGTGCGCCGGATGCCTGTGGCGTAGCACCGAGTTCGCCGACAGGACCGGCGGCGACACGCTCCCCATGCTGGACCTCGTACGACGGTTCCATGCGGAGTTCCCACCCGGTACGGCGTACCGCTCGGTCGATGTGACATCCGACGACGCGTCGACCGTGCGCATACTCGCAGACACTGAGACGACCGTTGTCGTCAACACCGAGGACCGGGCTCTTCAGGTCGAGATCGAGGGCCGGACCTTCGACATGGACGCCTATGAGGTGCTGTGGTTGGACAGTGTCTGAGAAGCCCGGCGGCGCCGCATCACCGGATCTCGGCCCAGGAGCTGCCCCGGCTGCGGGAGACCGCCGCCGCGCTCGCCGAGCGTGGCGGGCCAGAGAGGCTGGCGGCCGGACTGGATGCGCTCCTCGACCGTTTCGCGCGGGAGTAGGCCTCAAGGCTCCCCGCGATGCGACGCGCTTCACGCTGGAACGGACCGTCAGCGCCTCGGGCGCAGCATTTCGCTGAACGGCGTGACGGGCCGTTCCAGGCACTCAGTACTCAGCACTCAGCACTCAGCACTCACCGTCCACGACGTTGTCGACCGCCTCGTTGCAGAAGGCCGGCCGGTCCCTGATCACCGCGGGCGGTGGGTGTGCGCGGTGCGTTCAGTGCGCCGCGTCCAGCCGGGCCCGCTGCTCCGGTGTCAGTTCCAGGTCGACGGCGGCCAGGTTCTCCTCCAGTTGCGCCATCGACGAGGCCCCGACAAGCGGGATGACCGGAAGCTCGCCGCCCAGCAGCCAGGCGAGGACCACCTGGTTGACGGTCGCGCCGGTCTCGCGGGCGACTTCTTGCAGGGCGGTGAACCGAGCGGGGGTGCCCGGGTGGTCGTAGTCCGGCTGAAGCCTGTCCGGGCGGACGTAGGCGCCCTTCAGCAGGGGCGAGTAGGCGACCAGGGTCAGGCGGGGCTCGGCCCGCAGGTAGCCGAGCATGTCGGGGCCGACCGCGCCAAGGGTGCCGTCGGGGAACAGGCCGCTGGGCAGGTCGGTCCGGGGGCGCAGGTAGCTGTGCTCGTACTGGAGCACCTCGTAGCCGGGCAGCCCGGCCGCGGCGGCCAGGGTGCGGGCGCGGTCCACGCGCCAGGCGGACTGGTTGCTCACGCCGAGTAGGCCGACCGTGCCCTCCCCGACGAGGGCGGCGAAGCCCTCGACGGTCTCCTGGAGGGGAACGGTGGGGTCGTCGATGTGTGCGTACAGCAGGTCCAGCTTCGCCACCCCGAGCCGCTCACGGCTGCGCTCGGCGGACTCGCGGATCACCTTCGCCGACAGGCCCTCCGGGTTGTCGACGTAGCTGGTGCCGGGAGCGAGCGGACGGGCGCCGAGCTTGGTGGCGATGACGATCTCGTCGCCGATGCCGCGGCTGCGCCGCCAGCGGCCGAGCAGTTCCTCGCTCTGGCCGCCCTGGCCGCCGTCCTCCCAGAAGGCGTAGTTGTCGGACGTGTCGATGAAGGTGCCGCCGGCCTCGACGTAGCGATCGAGGAGGGCGAAGGAGGTCTTCTCGTCCGTCCGCGAGCCGAAGAGCATCGCGCCGAGCGCGAACACGCTCACCTCACGGCGGGTGGCCGGGTCGGTGCCTATGGTGCGGTACTTCACGGTGGTTCCTCCCGTTCGGCCGGTGGGTCCGGCTCAAACGGGAGTCTTCAGCTTGAAGCGCACTTCAAGTCAAGGGCTTTCGGGGCCGGTCGGCGAACGGCCCCTCCAGCGCCGCCCACTGCAGCAGCATGATCGTCTTCGCGTCGGCGATCTCCCCGGTCCGGATCATCTCCAGGGCCCGGTGGAAGGGCAGTTCGAGGATCTCGATGTCCTCGCCCTCCTCGTCCAGGCCGCCGCCCTCGTGGGTGTGGGTCGCGGGGCCGTAGGCGGCGGCGTAGAAGCTGACGCGTTCGGTGACCGAGCCAGGGCTCATGTAGACGTCGAAGACGTGCTGGACGTCGCCGATGGTGTGGCCGGTCTCCTCCACGACCTCGCGGCGTACGGCGATCTCGGGGTGCTCGTCATCGTCGTCGAGCAAGCCGCCCGGGGTTTCGGTCAGCATGCCGTCGGGGTGGCCGTTGACGTAGATCGGGAAGCGGAACTGGCGGGTGAGCAGGACGGTTTCGCGTTCGGAGTCGTAGAGGAGCATCGTGGCGCCGTTGCCGCGGTCGTGGGTCTCGCGCTCCTGGGTGGTCCAGGTGCCGTCGGCGTGCTGGAAGTCGAAGGTCGTGGTGCGTTCCACGTACCAGTGGCTGGACAGCAGTTTCACGTCCCGGACCTTGACGCGGGGATTGCCGGTGAGGTCGCGGCCGGTCCGGTCGAGTCCGGTGCGGCCGCGGCGGTCCGGGGTGTCGATACCGGCGGTCATCGGGCACCGTGCCTGGGGCGGAGAAGGACATGCGAGTTGGTCATGTCTGCTTTTATCACTCCTCCCGCCGTCGATGTGCGCACGGCCGGTGGACGGGACGGCCGGTGAACGGGACGGCCGTCCAGCCCACCGGCGACTCACCGCGACCGCGACCGGTCCCGCCACATCCCCGGTCAGAGGAAGCTGACCCCCTGCGCCAGCGCGAGCTCAGTGGAGTAGTTGATCGTGTTCGTGGCTGACCGCATGTACGCCTTCCACGCATCGGACCCGGACTCGCGCCCGCCCCCGGTGTCCTTCTCGCCCCCGAACGCGCCCCCGATCTCCGCCCCAGAGGTCCCGATGTTGACGTTCGCGATACCGCAGTCGGACCCGGCAGCGGACAGAAAGATCTCGGCCTCCTGCTGGTCGCGGGTGAAGATGCTGGACGACAGCCCCTGGGGAACGTCGTTGTGGAGCGCGATCGCCTCGTCGAGGGTGTCGTACGTCATGACGTACAGGATCGGGGCGAAGGTCTCCTCCCGTACGACGTCGGTCTGTTCGTCGACGCGGACCAGGACCGGCTCGGTGTATGCGGCCGAGGGCGCGGCCTCGGTCAGGCGCCGGTTGCCACCGGCCAGGATCTTGCCGCCCTGGGACTGGACGCGGGTGAGGGCGCCCGTCATGGCGTCGAGGGCCGTGGTGGTGATGAGCGGGCCGACCAGGGGCGTTTCGTCGAAGGGGTCACCGATGGGGAGCCTGTGGTAGGCGGCGGTCAGGCGCTCGATGAGGGTGTCGGCTATGTCGCGGTGGACGATGAGGCGGCGCAGGGTCGTGCAGCGCTGGCCTGCGGTGCCTGCCGCGGCGAAGACGATGCCCTGGATGGCGAGGTCCAGGTCGGCGGACGGGGCGACGATCGTGGCGTTGTTGCCGCCGAGTTCCAGCAGGCTGCGGCCGAAGCGGGCGGCTACGCGGGGGCCGACCTCGCGGCCCATACGGGTGGAGCCGGTGGCGCTGACGAGGGCGATGCGGGAGTCGTCGACGAGCTGTTCGCCGACCGAGCGGTCACCGAGCAGGAGGCGGTGTACGTCGCGGGGGGGCGCCGACCTCGTCGGCGGCCCGGGCGAGCAGGTGGTCGCAGGCCAGGGAGATCAGCGGGGTGAGTTCCGAGGGCTTCCAGATCACGGTATCGCCGCAGACCAGGGCGACCGCGGTGTTCCAGGACCACACGGCGGCGGGGAAGTTGAAGGCGGAGATGACGCCGACCACGCCTAGGGGGTGCCAGGTCTCGGCCAGACGGTGGCCGGGGCGTTCGGAGGCGATCGTGCGGCCGTACAGCTGGCGGGACAGACCGACCGCGAAGTCGCAGATGTCGATCATTTCCTGGATCTCGCCGAGCGCCTCGGAGCGGATCTTGCCCGCCTCGATGGTGACGAGGTCGGCCAGGTCGCTCTTGTGCTCGCGCAGCAACTCGCCCAGGCGGCGGACGAGTTCACCGCGGCGCGGGGCCGGTGTGGTGCGCCAGGTCAGGAAGGCCGTACGACTTGCCGCTATCGCCTCTTCGGTGTCGGCTTCGGTGGCAGCCGTCAGCCCGAAGAGGTTCTCGCCGGTGATGGGCGTACGGGCCTGGAAGTCGCCGCTCTCGGGCACGGCGACCCCGATGTGTCCCAGAGCCGTACGGGCGCGGGCGCGCAGGTCGTCCGTGGTGGGCAGAGTGGCGCTGGTCATGATGCTCCTGTCGGAAGAGGGGGGTTGAGGCCGAGCTGCTCGCTGACCTGCGCCAGGGAGGCGTTCTGCTGCTGGGCGTAGAGCGCGTACGGATCCAGTACGTCGCGGCCTACGGCGCCTGAGAGCCAGGCGGCGTCGTACGCGGTGCCCTCCTGGTCGTTGTCGCGGGTGCCCTCGCCGCTGAGGTTGGACTGGAAGATGCCGGCGGCGGAGCGGGGCAGGAAGTCCTCGTAGACGATGGGCTCGGCGTGCACCCAGCCTTGCTGCACCAACTCGCTGACGGTGGCGGGCGGCCCGCTGCCGTCGCGGGGCCGGTCGTCGGCCGGCCGGTAGGTGAAGTAGGCCAACCCCTCGGCGGCGAGCTCCTGTTCGCTGCCGGGCATGTGGCGCTCCCACAGGGCGCGGGCGATGTCGCCGCGGGCTTCGGCGGGGCTGCGGGACGCCTGCTCGTCGAGGTGGCCGAGGAGTTCGTCGTAGAGGGCGCGGCCTTCGCGGGTGAGGGCGATGCCGCGGGCTTCGACCTCGCCGAAGCGGACCCGGAGGGCGCCGCTGGTGATGGCCCCGTCGGGAGTGCGCATCGCGCGGGGTTCGGCGAGGGCCCGGAAGGAGGTCTGGCGCAGCAGGACGTCGGGGCCCTTCCAGGCGGGCGGGCCCTGGATGGTGTCGATCATCTCGATGCCGCGGTCGGTCATACGGCGGTAGAGCTCGTCGATGTCGAGGACGCGCGGGGTGAGGTGGTTGATGTGGGTGCTGCGTACGCCACCGATGTCCGCGGCGACGGCGGAGATCCGCTCCAGAGTCTCGTACCACGCCCTGTCCACCGGCTCGGGCGACAACTCGAAGGCTCGCACGGCGAGTTGGAGGAACCGCTCGGCGTCGTCCTCGGGCAGTTCGCGCTCGGCCGCCGCGCGGTCGGCCAGGGTGAGCAGCTCCGGTGGGAACAGTTCGCGGCGGGCGAGAAAGGCTTCCAGGCGTGCGCGCAGGTCGGCGTCGAAGAAGCGGGGGTCGGCCGGGGTGAGCATGGAGGTGAACACCCGGAAGGGGTTACGCGCCAGCTCCTCACCGTCGACCGGCCGGAAGGCGGTGGAGATGACGGGTACGGCGCTGGCGGCGGCCTCGCGCAGATCGTAGAAGCCGACGGGGTGCATGCCCAAGGCGCCGAAGATACGGGCGACTTGCTGCAGTTCCTGCGGCGTCCCGACCCTGATGGCGCCGTGCCGCTCCGCGGTCACCCGGCTGATGGAGCCCAGGCGTTCGGCGTCGGCTCCCTGTTCGCGCAGGACGTCCTCGTTCACCTCGCGCGAGACGTCCACGAGCGTGGTGTAGGCGGGAACCTCCTGGCCGTACATCTCCGAGAGCCGCGCCGCGAACGCGGCTCGCAACTGCCACTGACTGGTCGTTGACATGCTTCAGCCTTTCGATCGCGGGTCACACCACGTGGGCTTCGGGGCGGATCTCGGCGCCGTGGCGGAACCGGTCGGCGCTGAGCGGGGAGATGTCGGTGAACGGCTCGCGTTCCAGGTACAGGTCGCGCACGACCTCGCCGACCGCGGGCGCCTGGAGGAAGCCGTGGCCCGAAAACCCGGCTGCGTAGAGGAAGTTGGGCAGTTCGCGGGAGCGGCCGATCAGCGCGTTGTGGTCCGGTGTGATCTCGTACAGGCCCGCCCAGCCGTCGACGGTCCTCATGTCGGCCAGTGCGGGGGCCCGGTCGCGGGCGACGGTGCGGAACAGTTCAAGCCACCCCGGGGTCCAGGTGGTGTCGAAGCCGTCCTGCTCGTCGGGGTCGGCAAGACCGAACAGCAGCCCGTCGTCGCTGTTGTGGAAGTAGGCCGACGACGAGAAGTCGATGGTGAACGGGATGCGCGGTGCGGGCGGCGTGAGCGGCGCGGTGAACGCCAGCTGCCGTCGCACGGGCCGGACCGGAAGGTTGACGCCGACCATGGCGCCGATCTGTGCCGACCAGGCTCCTGCCGCGCAGATCACGGAGCCGCAAGCGATGCGGCCCTGGCTGGTGCGTACCCCGACGATCCGGTCCCCCGCCGTGTCGATGCCGGTGACCGCGGTGTGCGCGGCGATGGTGACGCCGGACCGAGCCGCGGCCTGCGCGTACCCGTCGACGACCAGTGAGGGGCGGCAGTGCCCGTCGGCGGGCGAGTACGCGGCGGCCACCAGGCCGTCGGTGCTGATGTAGGGACACAGACGCTGCGCCTCGTCGGGTCCGATCATGCGGCTCGGCACGTCCAGGCTGTTCTGGATGGCGACGCTGGTCTCGAAGTCGCGGGCCTGCTGCTCGCTGGTGAGCAGGAAGAGATAGCCGACGGTGTCGAGCTTGATGTCGGCGCCGGGACGGTGGGGGAATTCCTGGTAGGCGCGCAGACTGCGGTTGCCCAGTTCGATGTTGAGGGGGTCGGAGAACTGGGCGCGTACGCCGCCGATCGGCTTGCCCGAGCTACCGCGGCCGAGGTCGTCGCGTTCGACGACGACGATGTTGTGCACGCCGGCCTCGGCGAGGTGGAACGCGATGCTCGCACCCATCACGCCGCCACCGATGATCACCACATCGGCGGAGGTCGGAACGGTGCGGAAGGCGGAGGAGGACAACGGGCCACACTCCCATCTATGGGCCGCACGGCGGACGCGGACGGGTCCGCCCCGTCGGCGGCGGGGTTGTCGATACGGGGGCACGCTGCTGGGTCTTGTGCGGCGGGCAGGTGTACGCAGATCGTGACGGGGGCGAAGTCGAGCGTGACCATCTGAGCATGAGGGAGCTACGGCAGTGACGGCTACAGTGCAGGGCCCGGAACGTCTCGACGCGGCGGCCGTGACCGAGGCGCTCGCCCAGGGCGACTGCGGCGAGGTGCAGGGGGATGCCGGACGCCGGGCACAGTACTCGGCCGACGCCTCCAACTACCGCCGGATTCCGCTGGCCGTGGTCTTCCCCAGCGAGCGTCGGCATGTGCTCAACGCGCTGGCGGTGTGCCGCCGTCTGGGCGTGCCGATCACCTCGCGCGGCGGGGGCACCAGCACCTCGGGGCAGGCCGTCGGCTCCGGCGTGGTGCTGGACTTCTCCCGCTACTTCAACCGTCTGCTCGTGATGGATCCCGTCGCGTGTACGGCGACGGTGCAGCCCGGCATCGTTCTGGACGAGTTGCAACGGGCCGCCGGCGAACACGGTCTGCTCTTCGGCGCGGATCCCTCGACCCACAGCCGCTGCACGCTCGGCGGCATGATCGGCAACAACGCGTGCGGCTCGCACTCCGTCGCCTGGGGGCGCACTGCGGAGAACGTACTGGAACTCGAGGTGGTCACCTACCGTGGGACCGTCCTGTGCCTCGGCGAGATGACCCAATCCGAGATCGAGGAAGCCGTCGCCGCCGGGGGCGAACGCGGCCGGCTCATCGCGTCCCTGCACCGGCTGGCCGAGCGCAACCTGGCAACGTTGCGCACCGAGTTGGGCCGGTTCCCCCGGCAGGTCTCGGGTTACGCGCTCGAACACCTGCTGCCGGAGCGGCGGTTCAACCTCGCCCGCGCCCTGGTCGGCAGCGAAGGCACGTTGGCCGTCATCCTCTCCGCCACCGTCCGCCTCGTAACTCCGCCTCCCGCCCGAGCCCTTGTCGTACTCGGCTACCAGGACGCCTGCGCCGCGGCTGACGCCGTACCCGCCCTCCTCAAGCACCAGCTGCTGGCGCTGGAAGGGCTCGACCAAGCCCTGACCGACATCGTCACCCGCGCCGAGACCCGCCAGACGGTCGACACCCTGCCGCGCGCACAGGCGTGGCTGTTCGCCGAGTTCGGCGGGCAGGAGGACGAACTCCCCCAGCTGGCCGAGGAGTTCACCGCGACAGCCGGCCGGACCGCGGGGTTCACCGGCCACGAGGTCGTCACCGATCCCGTACGCGCCCGGCAACTGTGGCGGATCCGGGAAGACGGAGCCGGTCTGGCCACACGTACCCCCGACGGGGCAGAAGCCTGGCCCGGCTGGGAGGACGCCGCCGTACCACCCGGCCAACTCGGCTCCTACCTAAGGCAGTTCACCGAACTGCTCAGCCGCCACGAACTCCGGGGCCCCGTGTACGGGCACTTCGGCGAGGGCTGCCTGCACGTACGCATCGACTTCGACTTCACCACCGAGCACGGCACCGCCGTCTTCCGCGCCTTCCTCACCGAGGCCGCCGAACTCGTCGCCGCCCACGGCGGCTCCCTCTCGGGTGAACACGGCGACGGCCAGGCACGTTCCGAGCTGCTGCCGTTGATGTACGGTCCCGAAGTCATCGCCTTGTTCGAGCAGTTCAAGGGCGTCTGGGATCCCGACAACGGCCTGAACCCCGGAATGATCGTCGAACCGCTGCCCCTCGACTCCAACCTCCGGGTCAGCCCGCACCGCACCCCGCTGCCCCTGACCACCGTCCTCCCCTTCCACGCCGACGACGGCGACTTCGCCAAGGCCACCCGCCGCTGCGTGGGTGTCGGAAAGTGCCGCAGCACCACCCCGCGCGGCGATGTCATGTGCCCCAGCTACCGCGTCACCCTCGACGAGAAGGACTCCACCCGGGGCCGGGCCCGCCTGCTGTACGAGATGACCCAGGGCGAGGTCATCACGGACGGCTGGCGGTCCGCCGAGGTGCGCGACGCGCTCGACCTGTGTCTGTCGTGCAAGGGCTGCAGCGTCGACTGCCCGGTGGAGGTCGACATGGCCACGTACAAGTCCGAATTCCTGCACCACCACTACCGACGACGCCTGCGGCCCGCCTCCCACTACTCCATGGGCTGGCTGCCCCTGCTGTCCCGTCTGGCCGCTCGTATGCCCCGGCTGGTCAACGGGCTCACCGCGTCCCGCCTCGCACCGGTCGTCAAGCGGCTGGGCGGTATCGCCGCCGAACGCGATGTGCCCCGCTTCGCCGAACGGACCTTCCTGACCTGGTTCCGTACGCGCCCTCCCGAAGGCGACGGACACCGCGGTCCAGTCATGCTCTGGGTGGACTCCTTCAACAACCACTTCACGCCCGAAGTCCTCAAGGCCGGCGTGGCGGTTCTGGAACACGCCGGTTACCGGGTCCAGGTCCCGGACGGCACCCAGTGCTGCGGGCTGACCTGGATCACCACCGGCCAACTGGGCATGGCCCGCCGTATCGCCCGCCGCACCGCCACCGCTCTCTCCCCTGCGACACGCGAGGGCATGCCGGTCGTAGGCCTGGAGCCGAGCTGTACCGCGGCGTTGCGGACCGACCTGCCCGAACTCCTCGACGGCGATCCCGACGCGCGGGCTCTCGCCCGGTCCACCCGGACCCTCGCCGAACTCCTCCTCCACCACACCACGGGCTGGCAGCCCCCACGGATCGACGCCGGCTCCATCAGCCAGACCCACTGTCACCAGCACGCCACCAGCGGCTTCAGCGCAGACAGCGCACTGCTGGAGGCCATGGGCGTCGACAACAGCGTGCTGAACTCCGGCTGTTGTGGACTGGCGGGCAACTTCGGCTTCGAACGCGGTCATTACGACGTGTCCGTGGCGGCCGGTGAGCAGGTCCTGCTCCCGGCGGTACGCGCGGCCGACCCGGACACCGTCGTCTTGGCCGACGGCTTCAGCTGCCGTACGCAGATCGCCCAGCAGACCGAGCGCAGCAGTACTCACCTCGCCCAGTTGATCGCCCGTGCCCTGCGCACGCAGCGTTAGGTCGCCTCTCACCAGACAAGGAACCCGCAGGAAGCCGGGCGTCGCGCCACCACTCCGCACGTCGCCGGGCGCGGGCCGGCAGAGGAACGCGTCCGCGCCGCCATGCGGAGCAAAGGGCGCCTTCCTTCCTGAGAGCCCGTGACGGCATGAGGGGGAGGCGAAGGTCTCATACACGGCGGTCTCATCCATGGCATGGATGACCCGGATACGGGATTCGGATCGCGCGGAGGATAGCGGCGGGGTTCCGTACAGCCCATAGTCGTGCCCACCGCACGCCGCTGTCCGGATCAGCACCGGGTGTGTGGCCCTTCCCCGCATGCCGTGCGCCGTCGTCGGCGCCCGTGACGGCATGCCCGCTCCCGTACACAGCCCTGGAGTCGCCATGCCCGGTTCCGTGCCCCCGTCCCCCACCGCGGTGGTTGACCCCGCTCCGTCACCCGTCGCCACCTCGGGCCCGGCTCATCTGCTGCGCCTGACCTTGCTGATGGCGGGCAGCTGTCTGCCGGTCCTGGGTGCGGTGCTGATCGCCCCGGTGCTGCCGAGGATGCAGGACCACTTCGCCTCGACGCCGGGGGCGAAGGCGCTGGTGCCCCTCGCGCTGACCGTTCCGGCGCTGTCGCTGGCACTGCTGGCCCTGTTCGCCGGGGTGATCGTGGACCGGCTCGGCCGCAAGCGCCTGCTGATCGTGGCGACCGTCCTGTACGCCGTGTTCGGAACGGCGCCGCTCTGGCTGGACTCGCTGGGCGCGATCATCGCCAGCCGCGCCCTGGTCGGTGTCGCCGAGGCCGCCATCATGACCTGCTGCACCACACTGATCGGCGACTACTACAGCGGCCAGCAGCGGGTGAAGTACCTGGCGCTGCAGGCCGTGTGTACCTCCGCGTCGGCCACCGCCTTCTTCGTGGTCGGCGGCGCCGTCGGCGCGGCGGGCTGGCGCGTGCCCTTCTGGATCTACGCCGTGAGCCTGATGATCGCCCCGCTGATGATTGCCGCTCTGCCCAACCCGGCGGCCCGCGCGGCCACCCACGAGGCCCCGGCCGTGGCCATGACCGGTCGTCCGTTCCCCTGGCGGCCGCTGGCGGGGATCTGCGCCCTCACCTTCTTCGGAGCGATGGTCTTCTACACGGTCCCGGTGGAGATGGCGTACCTGCTCGACGACCTCGGTGTGGAGGACCCCGGCGTCATCGGTCTGGCCACGGCGATCGCGAGTGCCGCCACCGTGGCCGGAGCGCTCCTGTTCGCCCGGCTGAAGCGCTCCCCGGACGTGACGCTGCCCGCGGTCTTCGCGGTCTGTGGCGTCGGTTTCGGGGTGATGTTCCTCGCCGGCAGCGCCCCCCTGCTGGTCGTCGGGGCGGTGGTCAACTGCCTGGGCACGGGCATGCTGCTGCCCGCCCTCCTCACCAGCGCCATGTCCCGCCTGGCGTTCGAGGACCGCGGCCGCGGTACGGGGCTGTGGACGTCGGCCTTCTTCGGCGGTGCGTTCGTCTGCCCGCTGGTACTGCTCGCCCTGGAGCCGGCGGTCGGCGGTCTCGCGGGTGCGGTGGGCCTGCTCGGTGCGGCTGCCGCGGTGGTCGCGACGGGGCTGTGGGGTGCCCTGCGCCGCGCGGGCGCCGCGCATCCCCGGCCGCTGCCGAAGCAGCCGGCCTGAGGCCGCGGAGCCGGCGGGCCGGGCACCGACAACAATGGCCCGGCCCCCGTCCCGCATCGCATGCCGGCCTCGCCGTCGTACCGGGCGGCGGCGAGGCCCACATGTGCCGAACACCTGGCGGGTTTCCGGGCCGGGATCAGAGCAGGCCCGGCGCCCGCCCCGCATCCTGTACGACGGACATGCCATCGTCGGGACCGTGGCCCTGCAGCGTCGCGCCCACCTCCGTCGCCTTCTGCCGCAGCCAGATGTGGCCCGCGTCCTGGGTGTGCACCGGGTGCCACCACATCGCCTCCTGCACCGGCACGGCGTCGAACGGGCAGGGCAGGACCCGCACGGCGGCGGAGCGGACCGCTTTGCGGGCAAGGCGCTCCTGGATCATCGCGATCCGGCGGGTGCCCTCGACCATGTGGGGCAGCAACTGGAAGGTCTGCACGGACACCTCCACCCTGGGGCTGATGCCGAGCATGCTGAGCTGGCGGGCGGCCGGGGCGTCGTAGGGGCGCTGGTAGACGGCCCAGGGCAGGCGGGCCAGTTGGTCGAGGGTGAGTTCGCCGGCGATCTCGGGGTGGTCGTCGGCGACCATGCACAGCCAGCGGTCCTGGTGGAGGTCGACGTAGGGAAAGCCGTCGATGACGCCGTGCGGCATCAGCAGTCCGTCGACGGTGCTCAGCAGGGCGGCGGTGTTCTCCTCGACGGAGGGTGCCGGGTGCTGGAAGGTGAGCCGGATACCGGGTGCCTCCTGGTGCAGGACGCGGGCGAGCGCGGCGCCGAACACGGCCGCGCCGTAGTCGGCGGCGAGCAGGGTGAACTCCCGGGTCTCGGTGGTCGGGTCGAAGTCGGCCTGGCTGGAGAAGACGCGCTCCAGGAGGTCGCACGCGGTGGCGCTGCGGTCCCGCAGGGCCACACCGAGCGGTGTCAGCTCATAGCTGTTGCCCGTGCGGGCGAGCAGTTCGTCGTCGAAGTGGCGGCGCAGCCGGGACAGCGCCGCGCTCATCGCGGGCTGGCTCAGTCCGACGCGCTCGCCGGCCCGGGTGACGTTGCGCTCCTCCAGCAGCGCGCGCAGGGCGAGCACCAGGTTGAGGTCGAGTCGGGACAGGTTCACCGGCCACCGCCTATGCGAATGAGAGCCATCCATGGCATGGATTCGACACATCCACAGGATTGATTTCCGTGATTCGCCGATGGGGCTCACAGTAGACCGCAACCCAGCAGGGAGGAAATCTGATGGCAACGCTCGTGCAACCTGCAGGCCCGTTCGCGCTCGGCACGTTCTCCGCTCCGGACGGGGTGCCGTTCCCCGGTCTCCTGGCCAGGGACCGGGTGCTCGACCTGGGCGGAGCCCTGGACTGGGCACCCTCCGGACTGCGAGCCGTACTGGAACGGTGGGAGGAGACCCTCCCAGTCCTGCACTCCCTGGCGGACGACGACACGCTCAACTGGCGGCCGCTGGACGGCCTGCGTGTGCACGCCCCGCTGGAGCCCCGCCAGATCTTCCAGTCCGGTGCCAACTACCGCCAGCACGTGATCGACCTGGAGGTCGCCCACCGCTCCCCCGACGACCCGCGCACCGTCGAGGAGGCCCGTGCGGAGATCGCCGCGATCATGGACCGCCGGGCCGTCGAGGACCTGCCGTACGTGTTCATCGGCCTGCCCAGCACCATCGCCGGCCCCTACGACGACGTCGTACTCCCTTCCTGGACGAAGAAGCCGGACTGGGAGCTGGAGTTGGCGGCCGTCATCGCCAGGCCCGCCTACCGGGTCTCCGTCGACGAGGCCCTGGAGTACGTCGTCGGCTACACGATCGCCAACGACCTCACCGACCGTGCCACCGTCTTCCGCCGGGACATGCCCGCCATCGGCACCGACTGGCTGCGCTGCAAGAACGCCCCCGGCTTCACCCCGCTCGGGCCCTGGATCGTGCCCGCCGAGTCCATCGCCGACCCGGGTGACCTGCGGGTCACGCTGAAGCTGAACGGCGAGACCATGCAGGACGAGTCGACCAAGGACATGCTCTTCGGCGTCGCGCGGCTGGTGTCGTACATCTCGCAGACCTCCCAGCTCCTGCCCGGCGACCTGGTGCTGACCGGCAGCCCGGCCGGCAACGGCATCCACCACGGACGGCTGCTGCGCGACGGCGACGTCATGGAGGGCTCCATTACTGGGCTGGGCATGCAGCGCACCCGCTGCGTGGAGGAGACGCCATGAGCCTGGACCGCCACGACCCGGAGGGCGCGATCGCCGAGGCCGCCAAGACGTACTCCAACTGGGGGCGCTGGGGTGAGGACGACGTGCTCGGCACGCTGAACTTCCTCGACGAGGCCAAGCGGCGCGAAGGCGCGGCGCTGGTGCGCCGGGGCGTGAGCTTCTCCCTCTCGCAGCGGTTCGACATGAACGGCCCGCAGAAAGGCTGGCGCCGGCGGACCAACCCGGTGCACACCATGCTCGACACCGGCACCGACGCCGCCCTCGGCAACCAGGGCTTCCCACACGGTATCGGCGGCGCGGACGACGTGATCGCGATGCCGCTGCAGTGCTCCACCCAGTGGGACGGCCTCGGGCACATCTTCGACCACGGCAAGGCCTGGAACGGACGCGACGCCGAGAAGGTCGTCACCTCCGCCGGCGACCTGGTCACCGGGATCGAGCACATGGCCCCGTACGTGGCCGGTCGCGGCGTACTGCTGGACGTGGCCCGGGCCATCGGCGACGACGACGGCGACGGCGAACCGGAGCTGCCCGACGGTTTCGCGATCACCGCGGAGCACCTGACCGCGACCGCCGAGGCCCACCGCGTGAGCGTCGGCCGCGGCGACATCGTGCTCGTCCGCACCGGGCGCCTCGCCCGCGCCCGGCGTGACGGCTGGGGCGAATACGCGGGCGGCCCCGCGCCCGGTCTGTCGTTCACCACCGCCGGCTGGCTGCACCGTACCGAGATCGCCGCGATCGCCACCGACACCTGGGGTTTCGAGGTACGGCCGAACGAGTTCGACAACGCCTTCCAGCCGCTGCACCAGATCGTCATCCCCAACATGGGCCTGCTGATCGGCGAGATGTGGGACCTCGACGCCCTCGCCGCAGACTGCGCCGACGACGGCGTGTACGAATTCTGGCTCACCGCCGCTCCCCTCCCCATCACCGGCGCCGTCGGCTCCCCCGTGAACCCGGTCGCCGTCAAGTAGCCGAGCGGCCCGCTCAGCCCTCAGCCGCCGGACGCGTCCCTCCCCGGACAGCGATGGCGCATCCGCTCCGCCCCTCGCACCATCCCTGGCTCGCTTTCCCAGCGGGCGACAGCCCCACCCCCGGCCGCCCGAAGCCGCGCGGCCCAACCCCGGGAGGTATCCCCGACATGGCTGACAGCTTCACCCTCCCCCCGCCTCCGGCTGGGGGCGCCCTCATCGTCCTGGTCATCGGCGGAGGCACCTCCGGAAACGCGCTGACCGTCCTGCTGCGCCGGGCCGGGATCGCCGTCGACCTCGTCGAGGCGAGCCCCGACTGGAAGGCCTCCGCAGGCTCCGGAATCACCCTTCAGGGCAACGCGCTGCGCGTGCTGCGCGAGGTCGGAGTCCTCGAAGGGATCGAGAAGGACGGATACGCCGCCGACGGCCTCGCGGTCCTCGCCCCCGACGGCACCGTGTTGCACGCCCACGAGGAACTCCGCACCGGCGGTGACGACCTGCCCTCTCACATCGGTATGCGGCGCCCCAGGCTCCAGCAGCTCCTCATCGACCAGGTGCGCGCCTCGGGCGCCGATGTCCGCCTGGGCACCACGGCCACCGCCTTCCAGCAGGACGGCGAGGGCGTGGACGTGACCTTCTCGGACGGCACGAGCCGACGGTACGACCTGGTGGTCGGCGCCGACGGGCTGCACTCCGCCACCCGCTCCATGATCGGCATCACCGACGAGCCCCAGCCCACCGGCATGGGTATCTGGCGTGCCCCCGCGCCCCGCCCGGCCGGTGTCCGCCGCACTGAGATGATCTACGGCGGCCGCTGTTTCATCGCCGGGTACTGCCCGACCAGCGAGGACACGGTCTACACGTACCTCGTCGAACCGGCCCGCGACCGGGCCTCGCTGGACCCGGACGCGTACGCCGACGAGATGCGAGCGCTCAGCGAGGGCTACGGCGGCGTTTGGGAGGAGCTCCGCGCCGCGTTCACCGACCCGAAGGCCGTCAACTACACGTGGTTCGACCGGCATCTGGTGGAGGGCCCGTGGCATCGCGGCCGGGTCGTGCTCATCGGGGATGCCGCCCACGCCTGCCCGCCCACCTTCGCCCAGGGCGCCGCGATGTCCCTGGAGGACGCCCAGGTCCTCGCCGACCTGCTGACCGGCCGGGACTCCTGGGACGACCAGCTCCTCACCGACTACCACGCCAGACGGCTGCCCCGTGTACGTATGGTCGTCGACGCCTCCGTCCAGCTCGCCCAGTGGCTGCTCGACGGGGTGCGCGACGCGGACGTGCCCGGGCTGATGCACCGCACCCTGAGCGCGCTGAAGGAACTCCCGTGACCCGGCCCCCGTCGACTCCGACGATCGACGTCCACGCCCACCTGCTGCTCCCGGAGGTCGAGGAGGCCGTCGCCGGTCACACCAGCCTCGCCGAGGCCCGCGATCTCGACGCCCGCCGCAACGGGCCGGCGGCCCTCGCCGTGAACGGTCCCATGGTGGGCGCGCGAGTGCCGAGGCTGACGGACGTGGCCGCGCGTCTGGCGGCCATGGACGCGGTCGGCGTGGACGTGCAGCTGGTGAGCCCCTCGCCGTCCCACTACCACTACTGGGCCGAGCCCCAACTGGCCGGGCTGGTGTGCCGGCTGGCCAACGAGGGCACCGCCGCGCACTGCGCCAAGGCCCCCGACCGGCTGCACGGTCTCGGGCTGATCCCGCTCCAGCACCCCGGCCTCGCGATCGCTCTGCTCGATCACGCCCTGGACGAGGGACTGAAGGGCGTGGAACTCTCCTCGCACGCGCCGGGGCCGGGCGGGACACGGGCGGTGGAACTCTCCGACCCGCGGCTCGCGCCCTTCTGGGCGCGCGCGGAGGAGACCGGCGCCCTGGTCTTCCTGCACCCGTTCGGCTGCACGCTCGACGAGCGCCTGGACCAGTGGTACCTGTCCAACACGGTCGGCCAGCCCACCGAGAACGCCGTCGCCCTCTCCCACCTGATCTTCTCCGGTGTCCTGGACCGCCATCCGGGCCTGAAGCTGATCGCGGCGCACGGCGGCGGCTACCTCCCCACCCACATCGGCCGCTCCGACCACGCCTGGAGGGCCCGCCCCGATGCCCGGGGCTGCGCCCGTGAGCCGAGCGGCTACCTGAAGCAGCTCTACTTCGACTCCCTCGTCCACGACCCGCACGTACTGCGGGAGCTGGTCCGCGCCGCCGGGCCGGACCGGGTCCTGCTCGGCTCCGACTACCCCTTCGACATGGGCACCGAGGACCCGCTGGGCGCGCTGCGCGCCGCGGACCTGCCCGACGCCGACTTCCACGCCGTGCGCGGCGGCAACGCCGCCGCCCTGCTCAACCTCGCCTGAGGAGGAACCCCCATGAGCAACCGCCTGCTCACCCACCTGCGGCACGTCGACCTCGCCGTGCCCGACTACGACAAGCAGCTCGACTTCTACGCCGGTGTCTGGGGCCTGACCAAGGTGACCGAGGACTCCGGCATCTCCTTCCTGGCCGCCGAGGGCAGCCCCGAGCAGTACGTCGTACGGCTGCGCGAGGCCGACGAGAAGCGCCTCGACCTGGTCTCGTACGGGGCGGGCAGCCCGGCCGACGTCGACACCTTGGCCGGGCAACTCCTCTCCCAGGACGTGCAGTTGATCTCCCAGCCGGGGAAGCTCGACACCCCGGGTGGCGGGTACGGCTTCCGCTTCTTCGACGTCGACGGCCGCACCATCGAGGTCTCCGCCGACGTGGAGGCGCGGCAGCACCGCCGCGTCGAGGAGAAGGAGTCGATCCCGGTCCGCCTGTCGCACGTGGTGCTCAACTCCCCGGACCTGAACAGGACCCGCGAGTGGTACGAGCGCCACCTCGGCTTCCGTCTCTCCGACACGCTGGGCTCGCCGCACATGGGCGAGGTCATGCACTTCATGCGGATCAGCAACCAGCACCACTCGATGGCCATCGCCAAGGGCCCGCACACCTCGCTGCACCACGTCTCCTTCGAGATGCGCGGCCTGGATGAGTACATGCGCGGCTCCGGCCGCGTGATGCGGGCCGGGTTCCGCAAGCTCTGGGGCCCGGGCCGGCACATGGCGGGCGACAACACCTTCACGTACTTCCTCGACCCGCACGGCAACACCGTCGAGTACACCACCGAGCTGGAGGAACTGGACGAGGACACCTGGCACCCCCACGTCTACGACTTCTCGGAGCCCGAGGTCACCGACCAGTGGGGCACCGCGAACCCGATGAACGAACTCATCGTCAAGGAGTCGTTCAACGACGTCGACCGCGGCGTGTTCGTCGCCCCGCCGGTCTGACCGTCCGGCGACTTCTGACCGTCCGACCGTCCGACCGGCAAGGTCCCCAAGTCACCGGGGCGCGGCGATCCCCTGTCAGCCCTGACTGCCCGCCGTGCCCCGGGCTCCCCGTGCCCTCCCGCCCCACGCCATCGCCCCATGCCGACAGGACCCTCCCATGCGCTTCGCCACGTACGAGCACCGCGACCAACACCATGTGGCTGTCGTCGACGAGGACGGCACGCTCCGCCCCCTTCCCGGTATCCACTCCCTGACCGGGCTGCTCACCGAGGGGGACGGCCTGCCGCAACTGCTCGACATGGGCACCAGGACGCTCGACGCCCCGGCCGGTCCCCATGTCTCCGAGGTACGTCTGCTGCCGCCGCTCCAGCCGCCCACCGTGCGGGACTTCGTCACCTTCGAGGAGCACGTCGAGGGCGTACGGCGGTCCGTGGACGGGGCGGCCGGTGTGCCGGAGCGGTGGTACGCGGCGCCGACGTTCTACTTCACCAACCCCTACGCGGTGTACGGCCCGCACGACGACATCCCCGTGCCCCCGGGATCGAGCGTTCTCGACTTCGAGCTGGAGGTCGCCGCCGTGATCGGCAGGGAGGGCCGCGACCTCACCCCCGAGCAGGCCCGCGACCACATCGTCGGCTACACCGTCTTCAACGACTGGACGGCCCGCGATCTGCAGTCCGCCGAGATGAGGGTCGGCCTCGGCCCCTGCAAGGGCAAGGACACCGCCACCACGCTGGGTCCCTGCCTGGTCACCGCCGACGAGCTGGAGAAGTACCGGGACGCGGACGGCTTCCTGCGTCTGGCGCTGACGGCGGAGGTCAACGGGGAGGTCGTGGGCAAGGACCTGCTGTCCAACATGAGCTGGACCTTCGAGGAGCTGGTCGCCTACGCCTCGCGAGGTACGGTCGTCCGCCCCGGCGACGTCCTCGGTTCCGGGACCTGCGGCAACGGCGGCTGTCTCGCCGAGCTGTGGGGCGTACGAGGCAGGCAGGACCCGCCGCCGCTGAAGCCCGGCGACACGGTCACGCTCACCGTCGAGGGCATCGGCACGGTCTCCAACACCGTGGTCGCCGGCGCCGCTCCCGTGCCGGTTCCGACCGCCCGGCGCCGCAGCCGGGAGCGGCCGTGACCGACTTGAACCCCAAGCGTCTTCTCGGCAAGGTCGTGGTCGTCACCGGCGCGGCCGGCGGTCAGGGCGCCGCGGAGGCCGAGGCACTGACCCGCGAGGGCGCCCGGGTGATCGCCACCGACGTGACGGAGGCACCGGGCTGCCGCCGCCTCGACGTCACCTGCGAGAAGGACTGGGCGGATCTCGCCGCCGAACTGCGCGAGGCGCACGGGCAGGTGCACGGCCTGGTCAACAACGCGGGCGTCACCTGGCGGGCCCGGATCGACGACGTACGGCCCGAGGACATGGCCCGGGTCCACGCGGTCAACGTCACCGGGCCGCTCCTCGGCATCCAGCACCTGATTCCGCTGATGCCTCCGGGGGCATCGATCGTGAACGTCGGTTCGTCGGCGGCGCTGACCGCGCACTACCCGGTCGCGTACACGGCGAGCAAGTGGGCGCTGCGCGGCCTGTCGAGGACCGCCGCCATGGAGCTGGGGCCTCGTGGTATCCGCGTCAACACCGTCCACCCCGGCTTCATCGAGACCGCGATGACCGCCTCCGCGGCGCCCGCGTTCCGCGATGCGAACCTCCGCGAGACACCGCTCGGCCGCACCGGAACCGTCGACGACATCACCCCGCTCGTCACCTTCCTCCTCTCCGACGACTCCGCCTTCATCACCGGCGCCGAGATCCCCGTCGACGGCGGCCTCACCGCACACGGCGGCGCCAAGTCGATCTCGGACGCCCTGCGTCAGGACACCTGAACAGCAGCAAGCCACGCGTCGGGCGGGCAGGGACCACAGCCCCTGCCCGCCCGACGCCTTTCGCGTGCCGTTACGACAAGGGCATGACCTTGCGGTAGGCAAACACCGCGACCACCGCGACCGCGACGTGCATCAGCAGCAACGCCACGACGCCGGCCACTCCGCCTTCACCGAAGAGCAGGAAGTCGGGCACGAAGGACACCACGACGACGGTCGGCACCAGCCATCGCATCAGCGCTTCGGGGTCCTTCGACACCTTGCGGATGATGGCCCAGCCGATGGCCCCGGCCACCACCCCGACCGTCGTCAGGAAGATGTACGAGCCCGGCATAAGCGGCTGGAAGTCGTCGGGCGCACCCACGGCCAGGGCAAGGAGGGCAAGCACAGCGTCGGCCAGAGAGCCGACCACGATCGCGGCAAGCACACCTCCGGCCACGACGAGCGGCCCACGGCGGGCGGCGACTGCCTCAGAGGTAACGGACATGGCAACTCCAGGGAGGGGACTGCGGGAAGAGTTCCGAAAGGAATGTTTCAACTTCAAAACAAGAGCCTCCCGGAAGATCGTTGAAACTTCAAGACCTATACCTAGAGCGCAACAGTCAACCTCCACTCGCGGCGGAATCCCTCCCCTCGACCTCTGTCGGGACATCCGAACAAACCTGTTGACAGCACCAGGGGTCGGCTCCATAGTTACCAAGCACTAGAGCGCGCTAATGATGCGCTCTAGTCGCGAAAGGCGAGGTGGTCGCACCCATGAGACCGCCGCGGACAACCGACAACGGTCCCGCTGCCTCCCGCGCACCCCTCCCACGGCACACCCACCTCCTGGGCCGGGCGTGCTCCGCTCCGGGTTCCTGAAGTCCTTCGGGCCAGGCCCCTACTTCAGGCCTCTACTTCCCGTATCCACTCCCCGACCGCACAGTGAGGTGCAAGGGACATGCGCAGACACCACCGAACCGCGGCTCTCGCCGCCACCGTCCTCGCCGGCACCCTGCTCGCAGCCGGCTGCTCCAGCAGCTCCGGTGGCAAGGAGTCGGAGGAAGGCGGCGCCGAAGCCGCGGCGGGCAAGGCGAGCACCCCGAAGATGACCGTGGCCATGATCACTCACGCGGCCCCCGGCGACACCTTCTGGGACCTCATCCGCAAGGGCGCGCAGGCCGCCGCCGACAAGGACAACGTCAAGCTCGTCTACTCCAGCAGCCCCAACGCCGCCGACCAGGCCAACCTGGTGCAGAACGCGATCGACCAGAAGGTCGACGGCATCGCCCTCACCGCGGCCAAGCCGGACGCCATGAAGGACGTCGTGGCCAAGGCAAAGACGGCGGGCATCCCGGTCGTCGGCTTCAACTCCGGCCTGGACGACTGGAAAGAGCTCGGCATGCTCGAGTACTTCGGCCAGGACGAGAACATCGCAGGCCAGGCCTTCGGCGAGCGCCTCAACGAGATCGGCGCGAAGAACGCGGTCTGCGTGGTCCAGGAGCAGGGCCACGTCGCCCTGGAAGCACGCTGTGCGGGCTTGAAGAAGGCGTTCGAGGGCAAGACCGAGAATCTCTACGTCAACGGCGCCGACATGCCGTCCGTGAAGTCGACCATCACCGCCAAGCTCAAGCAGGACTCGTCCATCGACGAAGTCGTCACGCTCGGCGCTCCGTTCGCGCTGACCGCCGTCTCGTCCGTGGCCGACGCGGGCAGCAAGGCCAAGGTCGCCACCTTCGACCTCAACAAGGACCTGGTGAACGCCGTCAAGGAGGGCAACGTCCAGTTCGCCGTCGACCAGCAGCCCTACCTGCAGGGTTACCTCGCGGTGGACGGCCTCTGGCTCTACAAGAACAACGGAAACTTCAGCGGCGGCGGTGCCGAACCGGTCCTGACCGGTCCGGCCTTCGTCACCGAGGAGAACGTCGACGCCATCGCCAAGTTCGCCGAGAAGGGCACACGGTAACGACCAGGCGGCCGCGGGCCCTCGCCCCTCACAGAGCCTTCAGGCCGGCCCCTGCTCCGGGGCCGGCCCGCTCGTTCCCCGTACCACCAGTTTCGGGTCCAGGACCGCCTCGCGCGGCTCCAGCTCCCCGTCCTCCAGGCGTTCCACGGCGAACCGGACCGCGTACTCCGCCATCAGGAGCGAGTCCTGGCGGACGGTGGTCAGGCCGATCGGCATCAGGTGGGACAGGTGGCTGTCGTCGTAGCCGACGACGGACAGGTCCCGCGGGACCTCGACGCCGGCCCGTGTCAGAGCCATCAACAGGCCCATCGCGCATCGGTCGTTGCCGGCGAGAACCGCCGTCGGCAGCGGCAGCCCGCGGTCGCGCTCCGCCACCAGCAGGCGGCCGGTCTCGATGCCGGACTCCTCGGTGTGGTCACCGGGGATCACCCGCAGCTCGGAGTCCAGACCGTGACGGCGCATCGCGGCCCGGTACGCACGCCGCCGCTCGGCCGAGCCGGGACCCCGACCGCCGTCGATGTGCACGATCCGGCGGTGCCCCAGCTCCACAAGGTGGTCCATGGCCTGCCGTACGCCCTTGCTCTCGGCGGTGTGCACGCTGTCGACGCGGGTCTGGGGCACCCGGCGTCCGACCGAGACGGCGACCGTACGGTGCCCGAGGGCGTCGAGGTCCGCGGCCACCGTGTCCGGGCCCAGCAGGATCACCGCCTCGCAGCGATGGCTGAGCAGGGCTTCGACGGCTTTCGCCTCGCCCCTCCCCTGGCCGGTGGCGGAGAGCAGCACCTCGTAGCCGAGCCGCTCGGCCTCGGGATAGATGCCCTCGACGAGGTCGGCGTGGAAGGTCTGGTGGACGGTGAACATCACGCCGAGCGTGCGGCTGCGGCCACGGGCCAGCAGGCGGGCCGCGTTGTCGGGGCGGTAGCCGATCTCGTCGGCGACGCGCAGCACGCGCTCGCGGGTCTCCCGGCTCGCCCCCGGCTGGTCACGGAAGATGATCGAGACGAGCGCCCTGGACACGCCCGCCTTCGCGGCGACGTCCACCATCGTGGGCCGCTGCTGCTTGCCCGACGCATTCACCTGTGACCCACCCTTCGACGCACCCACTTTACGGGCGGTCCTGAAATCTCCCGGCAACAAGCTATTGACATGACATTTGGACAGGCGCCATCGTACTCGCACTAGCGCGCGCTAGTAGAGCGCGTCAGTCGACTCTTCCTGCTGGCAACTCCCCGGAGCACCCCACCCGTCCCCTCTTCGAAGGACGTGCACCATGGCAACGACGCCGTCCCCCCTCCGCACCGTCGTGGGCAACCTGTGTCTCGGCTCGGCCCCCGACTCCTGGGGCGTCTGGTTCCCCGAGGACGAGCACCAGGTCCCGTACACCCGCTTCCTCGACGAGCTGGCCGCGGCCGGTTACGAGTGGCTGGAGCTGGGCCCGTACGGCTACCTCCCCACCGAACCAGCCGTACTGGCCGAGGAGTTGGCCGTACGCGGCCTGAAGGTCTCCGGCGGCACCGCGTTCGGCGCGCTGCACCGTCCGGAGGCCTGGGACGACATGCTCGCCCATGTCCGGCAGGTGGCCGCGCTGACCGCCGCCACGGGTGCCCACCACCTCGTCTTCATCCCGCCGATGTACCGGGACGAGAAGACCGGCGGCTTCACCGAGTCGCCCGAGCTGACCGCCGAGCAGTGGGCGGGCTTCGGCCGGGCCGCCGACCGGCTCGGGAAGCTGCTCCTCGACGAGTACGACGTACGCCTCGTCATCCACCCGCACGCGGACAGCCACATCCAGACGCAGCCGGAGATCGAGCGGCTGCTGAACGAGTCCGACTCCCGCTACACGAACCTCTGCCTGGACACCGGGCACGTGGCCTACGGCGGCGGGGACAACCTCGACCTGATCCGGCGGTTCGGGGAGCGCGTCGGCTACGTCCACATCAAGCAGATGGACCCGGAGATCCTCGTCCAGGTGGCCACCGAGAAGCTCTCCTTCGGCGAGGCCGTCAAGCGCGGTGTGTGCGTGTCGCCTCCGGCGGGTGTGCCGAAGCCGGACGACGTGGTCGCCGAACTCGCGCGGCTGGACGCCGAGTTGTTCGTCATCGTCGAGCAGGACCTGTACCCGTGCGCTCCCGAGGTGCCGCTGCCCATCGCGGTCAGCACGCGGAACTACCTGGCCGACTGCGGCTTGGCCGGTACCCGGCGCCCCGTCCTCGACGACAACCAGGGGTGACCATGGACATCAGCAAGGACACGCCCCAGACCCCTGCTCCCGCCACCGCCGTCCCGGACGACGCCTCGCCCACGGTCAAGCGGCGGCTGCGGGTCATCACGCTCATCGCCACCTTCGGCGGACTGCTCTTCGGTTACGACACCGGCGTCATCAACGGCGCCCTGCCGTACATGACCGAGGACCTCGGCCTGACCCCGTTCACCGAGGGCATGGTCACCAGCTCGCTGCTCCTCGGTGCCGCGCTCGGTGCCGTCACCGGCGGCCGCCTTTCGGACGGGCGCGGTCGGCGCCGCACCATCCTTGTTCTCGCCGTGGTGTTCTTCGTCGGCGCGCTCGGCTGCACGCTCGCGCCGAACACGGCGGTCATGGTCGTGGCCCGCTTCGTGCTCGGCCTCGCGGTCGGTGGCGCGTCGGTGACCGTGCCGGTCTATCTCGCGGAGGTGTCGCCCGCCGAGCGGCGCGGCGCGCTGGTCACCCGTAACGAACTCATGATCGTCAGTGGGCAGTTGCTCGCCTTCACCTCAAACGCGATCATCGCGCGGGTCGGCGGCGAGTCCGGTGGCGTCTGGCGCTGGATGCTCGTCATCGCGACCATCCCCGCCGTCGTGCTGTGGTTCGGCATGCTGGTGATGCCGGAGAGCCCGCGCTGGCTGGCCTCCCAGAGCCGCTTCGGCGAGGCCCTTGAGGTCCTCAAGCATGTGCGCTCCCAGCAGCGGGCCGAGGCCGAGCTCGCGGAGGTGTCCTCGCTGGCCGTGAAGGACGAGGAGCAGAAGCTCGGCGGCTGGCAGGACATGAAGAGCACGCCGTGGGTGCGCAAGCTGATGTTCGTCGGCTTCGGTATCGCGATCGTGCAGCAGATCACCGGCGTGAACACGATCATGTACTACGGCACTCAGATCCTCACCGACGCCGGCTTCGCCGCGGACAGCGCGCTCACGGCGAACATCGCCAACGGCGTGATCTCGGTGCTGGCGACCTTCGTCGGCATCTGGCTGCTGGGCCGGGTGGCGCGCCGCCCGATGCTGATGGCCGGTCAGATGGGTACGACCGCGGCGCTGTTGCTGATCGGCGTGTTCTCCCTGGCGCTGCCCTCCGGTGACGGCCGGGCGTACGCCGTGCTCGCCATGACCGTCACCTTCCTGGCCTTCCAGCAAGGTGCGATCTCACCGGTGACCTGGCTGATGCTGTCGGAGATCTTCCCGATGCGGATGCGTGGTTTCGGGATGGGTGTCGCGGCCGTGGTGCTGTGGCTGACCAACTTCGTGATCGGTCTCGTCTTCCCGTCGCTGGTCGACGGGATCGGGATCTCCAACACCTTCTTCCTCTTCGTGCTGGCGGGTCTGTTCTCGCTCGCCTTCGTCAAGCGCTACGTCCCCGAGACAAAGGGCCGCACGCTCGAGACGCTGGAGGCGGAACTCAAGGCCCGCTTCTCCTGACCTCCTCCCCCGTGGGCCGGTAATGGACCTCCCGGCTCCGCAAGCCCTTCGAAGGGATACGGCCATGACCGTACGTGTAGGTGTCATCGGCACCGGAATGATCGGCCAGGACCACATCCGGCGCCTCACCGAGGTGGTCACCGGGGCCACCGTCACCGCGGTGACCGACCTGGACGCCGCCCGCGCCGCCGAGGTCGCCGCCACCGTCGGCGCCGCCGTGCTGCCGGACGGCGCCGAGCTGGTCAACTCCCCCGACGTGGACGCCGTCCTGGTCACCTCCTGGGGCCCCACCCACGCCGAGCACGTGCTGAACGCCATCGCGGCCGGCAAGCCCGTGTTCTGCGAGAAGCCCCTGGCGACGACCGCCGAGGACTGTCTACGCATCGTCGAGGCCGAGCGCGCGCATGGCAGCCGCCTGGTCCAGGTCGGCTTCATGCGCCGCTTCGACCCCGGCTACCGCCAGATGAAGGAGGTCCTCGCCGCCGGTACTCTCGGCGCCCCGCTGATGGTGCACTGCGCGCACCGCAACCCGACGGTGCCGGACGCGTACCACTCCGCGATGGCGGCGCAGGACACGGCGGTCCACGAGATCGACGTACTGCGCTGGCTGCTCGACGACGAGATCGTCTCCGCCCAGGTGGTCACGCCGCGCGCCACGAGCAAGCGGTTCGCGCACCTGAAGGACCCGCAGATCATGATCTTCGAGACCGTCAGCGGGGTGCGTATCGACCTCGAGGTCTTCGTCAACTGCCAGTACGGCTACGACATCCAGTGCGAGGTCGTCGGCGAGGACGGCCTGGTCCGGCTGCCCGACCCGGCCGCCGTGAACGTCCGCACCGCGGCGGCCGGGCACGCCACAGCTGTCATGCAGGACTGGAAGGTCCGCTTCGCCGAGGCCTTCGACACCGAGTTCCGCGAGTGGATCGCCTCGGTCGCGACGGGCGCGGAGCCCACCGGCCCGTCCGCCTGGGACGGCTACGCCGCCACCGTCATCACCGACGCCGCCGTCCACTCCCTGGAGTCCGACGGAACCGTCGTCTCCGCCGACATGAAGCCCCGCCCCGCGTTCTACGGAGGTGCCGCGTGAAAATCGCCCTCGACCCCTATATGTTCCGCGCCCTGCCGCTCGACGACATGGTGCGCACGGTCGCCGAACTCGGCTACGAGTACATCGAGTTGTCCCCGCGCGACGACTTCATGCCGTTCTTCCTGCACCCGCGGGCGGACGACGAGCGCGTCGCCTCGTTCAAGAAGTCCCTGCGCACGCACGGCGTCCAGCTGTCCTCGGTGCTGCCGCTCTACAAGTGGTCCTCGCCCGACGAGACCGAGCGGCAGACCGCCGTACGCTACTGGAAGCGGATGATCGAGATCACCGCGGACCTCGGATGTCCGCTGATGAACTCGGAGTTCAACGGCCGCCCGGAGCGCGCCGCCGAGAGCGAGTCCGCCTTCTGGCGCTCGCTGGAGGAACTGCTGCCGGTGTTCGAGCGCGAAGGCATCGCTCTGAATCTGGAGGCCCACCCGGACGACTTCTGCGAGGAGAACACCCCCGCGGTCGACCTGGTCCGCGCGATCAACAAGCCCTGGGTGAACTACCTTTACTGCACCCCGCACACCTTCCACCTGTCCGGCGCCTCGGAGGTCGGCGCGGACATCGCGAAGATGATGCGCTACGCCGGCGACAAGCTGCAGCATGTGCACATCGCGGACTCCTTCAACCACAAGGGCTCCAGCGGTCTGCGCTACATCCTCAACCCTCCGGGCACCCCGGCCCGTATCCACCAGCACCTGGACATCGGCCAGGGCGAGGTCGACTGGGACACCTTCTTCGGCACCCTGCGCGAGCTGAACTTCGACGGCGTCGCCACGTCCTGCGTCTTCGCCTGGGAGGAACGGGCCCGCGATTCCTCGGCGTTCATGCTGGACCGCATCACCAAGGAACTCGCCACCTGAGAGCGGACGGCGGCAACCAGCCTCCGCCTTCCGGCAGAGCGCTCCGCGTGCCTCGTAAACCGTGGTACGCGTCGTACGCGGAGCGCTCTCGCGGATGTCGTCCGGCCCGGGAGACCATCCGGTCCCGCCGTGGATCAGAGGTCGAGGACCAGGCGGTCGCTCTTGGCCCGGGAGACGCAGATCATCATGGTGTCGCCTGCCGCGCGCTCCTGGTCGTTCAGGACCGAGTCGCGGTGGTCGATCTCCCCGGACAACACCGTCGTCTCGCAGGTTCCGCAGATTCCCTCCTCGCACGACGTCATCACCGACACACCGACATCTGCGACGGCCTCAAGAACGGACGTGTCCTCAGAGACCAGCAGCGTCTTGCCGGTCTGGGCGAGCTCTACCTCGAAGGTGCTGTGTGGCCCGGCAGTGACGTCCTTCTTCGGGGCGAAGCGCTCCACGTGCAGGGCCCCACTCGGCCACTTCTCGCAGCCGGATTCGACCGCCGCGAGCAGCGGCTCCGGGCCGCAGGAATAGACGGCTGTCCGCCGTTGCGGTTTGCCCAGCAGCGAAGGCAGGTCCAGCAGCCCGTATTCGTCCTGCGGCCGCAGCATCACCCGCTCTCCGTAGGCCCGCTGCAGATCATCGCGGAACGCCATCGACGCTCGGGTGCGCCCCCCGTAGACGAGGCGCCAGTCGGCGCCGCGCGCGTGGACGGCCGCCAGCATGGGCAGCATCGGGGTGATTCCGATCCCGCCTGCGATGAACAGGTAGCGCTTGGTCTTCTCGAGCGGAAAGTTGTTGCGGGGCCCGCGAATGCGTACCGACTCACCTTCGGAGAGCACGTCGTGCACGTAGCTCGACCCGCCCCGGCTTTCCGGTTCACGCAGCACCGCGACCTGAAGACGGGACCGGTCCCCCGGGTCCCCGCACAGCGAATACTGCCTGACCAGATCCGCTCGCAGCATCAGATCGATGTGTGCTCCCGGCTCCCATTCCGGCAGCGGCCGGCCTTCCGCGTCGCGCAACGTCAGCAGCACAACACCTTCGGCCACCGTCTCCTTGCGTTCCAGTACGAGGTCGCGCTCGACCTCGGTGCGGAGGGTGCTCATGATCGGCCTTCCATTTCGTGGCGATAATTCAGGCGATAGTTCGGGCGATAATTCATCGGTCCATTTCTTCCGGACCGATCAGGACGGGAAGCAACGGCCGAAGGCCAGCAACAGCCGCGGCGAGCCCTGCATCTTGATGCGGCGACGCAGCAACGCCCACGGCAGCACTGCCCGTTTGGTGAGGAAACGCAGCCAGGTGCCCGCGTCGGCGGTGATTTTGAGATCCGGCTCGCCGTGATGCCCGTCGGCGATATCGAGTTCGCGGTCGCGGATGGTCACGGTGATCTGCCGGGACTCGGCGCCGGTGAAGGTGAAATGATAGGTTGCGGACATTTCCGCGGCCTGCTCTCGCTGAAAGATCAGCGGCATGCCTTCCACCAAACCCTCGATGCTGTTCGCCCGCAGGCTCTGTCCTACTCGCTTCGTGCGTTTGTGTGGGAATTTACTGGCCACGTGCTGCTCGGCGTCGGAGTCCGAGAGGACGTAGACGGTCTCTTCCTTGTTCATCAGTGGGCGGACGACCGTGTCCAGGTGTGACTTGCGACTGTCCAACCAGGGGCCGATGACGTCCTCGCCGGCCGGGCAGACCGACATGCAGTAGGCAGCCTTGTAGTTGGCGCCGAAGGAGAGGCTTTGCCACATGGACGCGCTCTCGGCGTCGCTCACCCGTGAGCGGTAGTCGTCGGCGTTGCGGCTCTCAGCGACCTGTTCGGCCCAGTCGCCGAAGCCACCCATGAACTCGCGGTAGTTGTGCGTGTAGCAGGCGGAGAAGTTGAAGTGCCCGTCGGAGGCGATCGCCCCGGTCGGGCAGGCGGTCACGCACAGCTTGCATTCAAGGCAAGGGTTGAACTCGATAGGCTGGGAGGAGTCGCTTGTCTCAGCGTCGATCAGAATGGTGCCCAACAGGATGAAGTTGCCGAATTTCGGGTGGATGACGTTGCGGTGAATTCCCATCTTGCCGAGCCCGGCCGCCACGGCGACCGGCTTGTGCGAGACGACCCACGCTTTCCTGGGAAATTTGTCCATCTCCATCGGAAAACCCATCGCGGGATTGATGGCGCGCACACCCATCGCCTCCAGCTCGGCCACCACTTGCCGGCCTACCTCGTTGGTGTGGTCGCCACTGTGATGGAATTCCAGGTTGGCCACCGAACGCGCCGGAGTGCGGATGTTCTCCCGGTTCATTCGGACCACGAAGCTGATCAACGTTCGGACACCCGGCAGCGCGGCGCCCAGGTCCGCTCGCTGGTCGGCGACTTCCGGCCGGTCGATCTCGACGAAACCGACGTCGTCCGCGCCCGCGTCGAGACACAGCTGCCGCAGCCATGCCGCATCCAGCGGCTCGGCGGGCCGGGCGGAGCCGCGCTCGCGCCGCTGGCGGACCTGGACGACGGTGGGATGGTCGTCGAGCTTGTTCTGTTTGGCCATCGGGCGTCACCTCACGGGAGCGGGAAGAGTGAGTTTCATGAAGCAACTCGCACTCTAGTCGCAGGGGTTTCGTGAAGCAACTATCGAGGTTGTGGGTGCGATGCCGCGGGGCTGACAGGGCCTGGGCGCCAGCGGTGTCGCCCTGGACAGAGCAATGCCTCCCCTACGGCAGCACAAGCTGTCGTACGACGTTGGCGCAGTGCTGCTCGGAGCGCCGGCGGCTGCGATCCTTTTGATCATTCACAGCTGACGCATCTGCTTCCGGGCCCAGTGGCCTGCGCCGCGCTCGGGCAGCCCTACGGACTCGGGGGCGATGCGGGCGCGGCACTGGCGTCGGATCGCGGATCGGATTCCACCGCAGCGCCTGTGTCAGGCCGGGGAGTCGGTAAGCGCCGGGCCAGGAAGCAGGAGAACGGCGTCCGGCCCCACCACTTGTCCGCATCCGGTGCACACGAGCCGTTCCCGAACGTTGCCCCCGCATCCCGCATGGCTGGTGATCCGTGGCGGGCCGGCTGGGTCCTCGGCGTGCTCATCGCCCCAGTGCATCAAGGCAAGCACGGCGGTGAGCAAGTCCTTGGCCTTGCCCGTCGGCCGGTACTCGTAGCGGGCGGGCCGCTCCTGGTAACAGACCCGCTCAAGCAACCCCTCGTCGACCAGCTTGGTGAGGCGGTTGGTAAGCACGTTGCGGGCGATACCGAGGCTGTCTTGAAATTCCTCGAACCGGCGCAGGCCAAGCTGCGCATCGCGAATGATCAGCAAAGTCCAGCGCTCGCCGACAACCTCAAGGGTCCTGGCTATGGAGCACAGCTGATTTTCGTAGGTCCGGCCCAACATGCTTTCAATCTAGCACGTTGCGCCATGCAACTGACGGCCTCAGAGGTCGGGCGCCGGGCAGTCCCCGGCCAGTGCTCACCCCAAGCTTTCCTCCTCCGGCGCGGCCAAGGGCTGAACACCCCCGCAGCTTCCTGACTCGGCGCCCTCCACCCGCTCGCTCTACGCAGAGGTTGTCGCTCACGTCTGCCGCCGACCGCCCACGCCCCTGCTCGATCGCGAACGCTCTCACTGTCAACGGAACGAGAGGACCACCTTGCGCCCCGGGGCTGCGCGAAAAGGGGCGCGTCAGCGCATGGCCGCCGCATCGAGCAGGAGAGCCACAGTGGGTGCGATGAGCCCGGTCAGCTTGTCGGCCCCGATCCCCGCACGGGCGCTGGCGCCATCGAAGACCAGGCTGAGCTGCCGGGCCAGCAGGTCGGGATCGCTCGCCCCGCCCTGTTCGGCCTCGGCACGGAAAAACGCCGTCAGGCCCCCCTTGACCCGGTGCGCCACCCGGCTCGCGGGGTGGGTCTGATCCTTGAGCTCGATCTGCACAGCCAGGTACTGACAGCCGCGGAACTCGGGCGCACCCGCCAGCGACTCCAGCTGCTCGAAGACGTGCAGGATCCGCTCGCGGGGTGAACGGCCATCGTCCGCCGCCGGCAGGAGCCCCGCCACGAAGTCAGCGGCGCCCTTGTCCAGGCTCGCCGCCAGCAGCTCGTCCTTGCTCTCGAACAGCTGGTACATGGAGCGCTTCGACACCCCCGCCGCCTTGCACAACGCCTCGACGCCGATACTGACGCCCTCGCGGTAGGCGAGTGTGGCCGCCGCCTCCAGCAGCCGCTCTCGGGAGGTCGGCTTCGCCTGTGTGGTCATACTGTGAGGCTAACTCGGTTTTCTCGAAATTGAAACCGATCGGTTTACCAGGTGCGGCGACGTCTCCGCTACACCGCCACGGCAGTCTCCTCGGGCTTCTTCTCGGCCGGGACGCGGTGCAGCCCCTTGCGGTCGTACCAACCGGTCATGCCGAAGCCGAACAGCGCGGCCACCACGAGGCCGACGGCCATCATCACCCAGCCCCGGGTCAGACCCGCGTCGCCCTGGGCGTCGTAGTAGAGGATCGAACGGATACCACCCGTGATCTGCCGCAGCGGCTCGAACTCCGCGAGGAAGCGGTAGAAGCTGGGCAACGCCTCGATGGGGGTGGTGGCACCGGCCGTCGGCACCGCCATCCCGATGAAGACCAGCGTGACCACCAGCATGCCGGGCGTGCCGAAGACGGCGAGGAGGGAGAGCGCACCGATCCCGGAAACTGCGATGGCGCACACCGAGAACAGCCACAGCAGCGGCAGATGGACGGCGTCCATGCCCATGACGCCGACCGCGCCCGCCATGACCAGGGTTCCCATCAACAGGGACAGGCCCACCATGAGGGTGCTGCTGATGGCGAGGGTCTGCACCCGGGTCGCCCGGATGAGTGGACGGTGCAGGCGCAGCGGGCCCATGTCGTTGTGGGTGTAGCCGAGGGCGTGGTCCACCTGGCCGCTGATGACATTGGCGGAGAGCATGCCGCAGACCACCAGGACGAGCGCGTAGTAGAACGCCGTCAGACCCAGACCGCTGTGCGAGTCGAGTGGATGCCCGTCCTTGACCGTGACGGCGGCCGGGTCGGCGAGCAGGACGCGCGCCGCGGCGGGCAGCTTCGCCTGCCCGGCCCCGTTCTGCGCGGTCAGCTCCTTGCCCACCTGGAGCGAGGCACTCTCGGCCGCCTGCGTCGTCGCCGCCCGAGCCAGGCTGGAGCCCACGCTGCCGGCGGACTGGTTGGTCAGCACCGTCAGCGTCGGGCGGGCCGGGGTCCCGGTGGCCGAGGTGTCGGCCAGTGCGGTGACAGAGGAGGTGAAGTCGTCGGGCACGACGAGCGCGCCGAACAACTTGCCCTCGCCGAGCTCGTCCTTCATCTCCTTCTCGTCCATCACCTTCCAGTCGATCTTGCCCCCGTTCACGGTGGACTTCTTGATCGACTCGGTGATCTGCCCGCCCAGGTTGACCTGCTTGCCACCGGCGTCAGCCCCCTTGTCGGCGTTGACCAGACCTACGGGCAGCTTCTCCATGTGATCGACCGGGTCGATGCTGGCGCCGACATAGAACACGGTGAACAACAGCGCCAGGACACCCGTGATGACACCGTTGGCGATCCACAGCGGTTTCGCGCGCAGAACGCGGAAGGGATGAATTTCCTGCATGGCCTACTCCGATCTCGACAACACGACTGCGCCAGGAGAAGACCGGACGGCACCGTTGCGGGCCGAGCTCCTCGGTACGTTCAGCCCTCGGCGCGGGCGCGCCTCGGAAGAGCGGCAGACCTCTTGACTCGGCGCCACCCCTCCGACGAGCACATCGCCACCAAGCCCCGAACAGCACCGGGTCGACTCCACCCGCGATGCCGACGACGCCCCCGGATCGCGGTCACGCCCCCAGGAGAAACCGATCGGTCTCAGCCGCATCGTAAACCGGTCGGTTTCCCGGGTCAAAGTCGAGGCACCCCCGAAGCCCCGACCCGGCTGATGGGCGGCGGCGGATACCGCGGCACCACCGACCAACTGGAAACCCTCCTCGGACGCCCGCCGAAGACCGTGCGGTGGGCGCTGGAGAACCACCCACGCATCCGGAAACTGACGGCCGCCTGAGCTGCGGCGCAGTCCGGAGCCCGCAGCTCGACGAGGGGACAGTCCGGGTGGGCCCGGAAGGCGGCGGCCACGTCGTCGAGGAGCGCGTTGCACACCTCGTGCGGGACGTCGTCGAAGATGGTGTCGATGTTCAGGTCGACGGCGTGGACCCATACCTCGCGCACCCGCATCCAGGGCACCTGAGAGGCGGGCACCTCGCGGCCCCGTGCCGTCCGCACGGTCGCTGCCCAGCACTCATCCGGCAGGTCGGGAACTCCTCGGCCAGTCGCCCATCGGCCGCGAGGAGGTCGGTGCGCAGGGCGCCGACCGGTTGGCGGGCGCCGTCCTCGATCTCGCGCGCACGCTGGTCGCCACTTGCGTACATGGGCGTCGTGACACCTGTCCGCGCCCAGGTCAGCAGGTTGACGAGGGCCTCGGCGTCGCGGGCTACGTGGGCGACGACGTGGCCCTGCTCCAGCCCGGCAGGTACGAGGGCCTGGTGAGCCCCGAGTCGGTCAGCCAGTGCACGGCGGCTTCGAAGGCGGCCGTGCCCTTGGCGGCCCGCTCCAGCATCGCGCCCGGGCGTGCACTCACCGCGTCTCCCGGCGACAGGTGTTGCGGCACTCGCCGATTCCCTCGATCCGGGTGACGAGGAGCGAACCGTCCTGCAGGTAGCGGGCGGGCTTGCGGGCATGGCCGACCCCGCCCGGAGTACCGGTGGCGATCACGTCGCCGGGCACCAGCATGATGATCTCGGACAGGTACGCGACCAGCGTGGCCGGGTCGAAGACGAGGTCCCCGGTGTCGGCCTTCTGCACCGTGTCGCCGTCGACCTCGCACGACAGGCTCAGGCCCTGAGGGGCCACTGCGGGATCGTCGGCGGTCACCAGCCACGGTCCGATGGGGGTGGTGGCCTCGAAGGTCTTGCCCTGGTCCCACTGGGTGGTGCGGTACTGCCAGTCGCGGGCGGTGACGTCGTTGAGCACGGTGTACCCGGCGATCGCGGCCCGCGCCCGCTCCGGGTCGGCGTGCCGGACCTCGGCCCCGATCACGACGCCGAGTTCGGCCTCCCAGTCCATCTGCGTGGAGGAAGCGGGCAGGGTCACATCGTCGTACGCGCCGACCAGCGCCCGCGCGTACTTGTTGAACAGCGTGGGGTGCGAGGGGAGTTCGCGGCCCATCTCCAGAATGTGGGTGCGGTAGTTGAGGCCGACGCACACGACCTTCTCCGGCGAGACGACCACCGGGGCGTAGTCCAGGGCACCCTCGTACGCGTCGCCGGCGGCGTCCGCGGCACGCGCCGCCCAGTCGCCGTGGCGCAGGAAGGCCACCAGGTCGCTCTCGCCCAGGTCCACCGCCTTGTTCTCGTCGACACGGACGGCGCGCGTGGTGCCGTCGACCCGGATGGTGGCGAGCTTCACTTGTGGGCTCCTCGGGAGGTACGGGCGAGGCCCAGGGCCTCGTAGACGGGCTCGTCGCTGAAACGGAAAAGGTCGACCTGGGTACGGGCGGACAGCGAGACCTCGCACCAGGACGGGACGACGAACAGGTCGCCCTTGGCGATCTCGAAGACCTTGTCACCGACATGGGCGACCGCCTCGCCGTCGAACACCTGCCAGACCGCGGAGCCGACCGAGCGCACCGGGACGGTCTGTGCGCCGGCCCGCAGTCGGCGCATCTCGGTACGCATCGTGACCAGGGCATCCTTGCCGGTGGTGGGGTTGGAGAAGCGGACTCCGGCGTGTCCGGGCTCGAGCACGCCGGGTACGCCTTCGTCCTCCAGTTCCAGCTGGGCGGTCAGGGCGGCGTCGGTGTGTTCCCAGCGGTAGGCGCCCAGCGGGGAGTTGGGCCGGTCGGGTTGGCCGATCGGGCGCAGCCCGGGGTGGCCCCACAGTCGCTCGCCGCGTGAGCGCTCGGGGGTGGCGCGGGTGGAGAGCTCGTCGGGGCCGAACTCGAAGAAGCCGGCGTCCAGTTGGGAGACGAGCGGGATGTCGAGGCCGTCGAGCCAGGCCATCGGCTTGTCGGTGACGTTCTGGTGCTCGTGGAAGGCCCAGCTCGGCGTGAGCAGCAGGTCACCGCGCCGCATCGCCACCGCGTCCCCGTCGACGTTGGTCCACACGCCCTCGCCTTCGAGCACGAACCGGAAGGCGCCCTGGCTGTGCCGGTGCGAGGGGGCGACCTCGCGCGGCCCCAGGTACTGGATCGCGGTCCACAGGGTCGCAGTGGCGTAGGGAAGGCCCGGAAGGCCGGGGTTGGACAGGGCCATGGCGCGGCGCTCGCCGCCACGTCCCACCGGCACGAGCTCTCCGGAGCGCTGTGCGATGGGCAGCAGCTCCGCCCACCGCCACAGGTGCGGGATCGCGGCAGGCTGCGGCGACATCGGCATGAGGTCGTCCACCTGCGTCCACAGCGGGATCAGGCCCGCGTCCTCGAAGTCCGCGTACAGCTCGTCGAGCAGCTTGCGCTCGGTCTGTTCGCTGGTGGTGTCGGTCACGGAAACCTCCACGTCGTGTCTACGGCGACCGTCAGAAGAAGCGCGCATCGTCCCGCGCTGTTTCATGACGCTACGCCGATGTTTCCCCTCATCGGAATCCTCGAAAGCTAGGATTCCTCTATGGAGAATTCAGCGGACCGCTCGCCCAGCCCTTCGTATCCGGTGAGCGCCGCCGGCAACGCCCTGCGCGTCGTCCGGCTGCTGCACGAGCTCGACGAGCTTCGGGTTATGGACGTCGCGGACCGGCTCGGCGTCGCGCGCTCGACCGCTCACCGGATCCTCGCGATGCTCGTCTTCGAGGGATTCGCGGCGCAGGACCGCCACAAGGTGTACCGGCCGGGGCCGGCTCTGCAGGCGATCAGGGGAAGCCAGGCGACTCCTCCCCCGGATCTGGTCACCGTCGCCCACCCCCACCTGCGACGGCTGGCGGACGCCGTCCGTGAGACGACCCACCTGATGGTGCTCGAGGGCAACGGCAGCCGCTTCCTGGACGGCATGGAGGGCCCTCAGGCGCTGCGCGTCAGCTACCGCACCGGCACGCTCCTGCCCGCACACGTGACCTCGGGCGGCAAAGCCCTGCTCGCGGCACTGCCGGCGGACCGGCTCCGGGCCCTCTACCCCAACGGGCTCCCCGGGGACCGGACCAAGCCCTCCGAGGCGTCCGAGGACTTCGAGCGCCTGATGAACGAGCTGGTGTCCGTGCGCCGCCACGGCTACGCCCTCAACTTCCAGGAGAGCGAGCGCGGCGTGCACGCCGTCGGCGCGTGCGTACGCGACCGCACCGGCACCGCCGTGGCCGCCGTAGCCGTGGCGGCTCCGTCCGTCCGCTGCACCCGCGCGCGGCTCGCGGAACTGTCACGCCCTCTGCTCGCGACCGTGCAGGACATCGGTCAGGAGCTGTGAAGGACGACGGCGTGCGCCATCGTCAAGCCGCATGGTGGCGCACGCCGTAGCAGTCTTCGAGGCTCGTCATACGACCTCTCTACACAGGCTGTTGGGTGTTCACAGCCTGAGAATTCGCTCGGCATTGCCGTGCGCGATGCGCTTGAGGTCGGCCGGCTCGTGCGGTGCGGAGCGCAGGAACCCCACCGCCTCGGCAGTGAACTCGAACGGGTAGTCGACGGCGAACAGCACCCGGTCGACCCCGACCGCGTGGACGGCTCCCAGCAGTGCCGCGTGTGACATGACTCCGCTGGTGGTGACGTACACGTTGTTCCGCAGGTAGTACGAGGGCAGGTGCTGCACCCTCTGCTCAACAGGCACGTGGGGGTAGCGACTGTCGAGCCGGGCCATCTGGAACGGCAGCAGCTCTCCCATGTGCCCCAACATCAACGACGCGCCGGGGAACTCGTCGAACACGCCGCCATAGATCAGCCGGAGCGCATGGGCCCCCGTCGTCGCGGTCCACCCCCAGGACGGCCCGACCAGCACGGGATACCCATTGAACACACGCCAGTTGTCGACCGGAACAGCGGCCGGATGCAGATACAGCGGCACCTCGAGGCGCTCCAGTTCGGCCCATACCGGCCTGAACTGCGGCTCGTCCAGGTAACGCCCCCGCACGTGGTCGTTGTACAGCACGCCCTTGAGCCCGAGTTCGTTCACCGCCCGGCGCAACTCCACGACCGCGGCCTTGGGGTCCTGCAGCGGGAGGGCCGCGAAGCCCGCGAACCGGTTCGGATGCTCGGCGATCGCCTTGGCCAGATAGTCGTTGACCCGCCGGGCGACGGCCACCGCCTCCGCCGGATCCTCGATCACTTCCAGGCCGGGCGTGGAATACGAGAGGACCTGGACATCGACGCCGTTGGCGTCCATGTCCGCCAGCCGCAGTTCGGTCAGATCGGCCAGGCGCCGGAACCAATCCTGCTTTATCTCCTCCGGCACGGCCATGCGCTGACGGATCGCTTCCGCCTGCCGGATGGCTCCGGGAACGGAGAACGCCTCTTCCACGGCCACGATGCGCAGCTTTTTCTCCTTCTGAGTGTTCCGACGGTCCTTCGAGCTGCCGACCGTCGTGGAGGCGCGGCTGCCGGGCGCTGCCTCGGCTGCCAGCGCGGGCGACCCCGTGACCAGGCCGCCGACCACGGCGGCTCCTCCGGCAGCGGCGGTCGCGGCGATGAATCTTCGCCGGGTGGCCTCGGTGGGGGGCTCGGCGGGTGGAGTCACGGCTTGGAAGGGACGTTCGTTGGACATGTCCACTCTTCCTCGATGGTGGCGTGGGTGGTTGTCGGGACGTACCAATGCCTGGTGCGCTCCGCGAAGGTGCGCGTCGTTTCCTCCGGAGAGGTCCGATGGCCCTCCGAGCCGCCGCCACCGGGTCGTGTCGGCGGGCATGGCGTCGGCTGGTTACAGTCTGCTTGCACCATCGGCGGGCCGCCTCCGGCGACCGGGTCCGAGGTGGTGCGCCATCTCGGACCCGGTGCCAAGCCGGTCAATGACCGGCCTGGTGACGGAGTGGATGCCGGAACGCGCTCGGCCCGGAACCGGTCGTCTCCGCCCGTCGGTTGATCAGTCGGTCTTCTCGCCTGATCAGTCGGTCTTCTCGCCGCCCTCGGCCAGGATCCTGTTGCGTACGCCGGCGAGGGCTCCCGCCATCGCGCCCACGGGCCTGCCGAAGGTGGTGGCCGAGAACTGAGCGGGGCCGGTCTTGGCGGTGAAGGAGTGCGGGTAGGCGAACTCCCGGAGTCCTTCCTCGCCCTGCTTGCGCCCGTAACCGCTGTCACCGCGACCGCCGAAGGGCACCGCGGGGTTGATGGAGAACACCAGGGCGTCGTTGATGCTGGTCATTCCGACGCGGAGTTGACGGGCGATGGCTTCGCCGCGGTCGCGGCTGAAGACGGCGCTGCCCAGTCCGTACCGGCCGGCGTTGATGTGCGCGATGGCCTCCTCGGTGTCGGTGACCTCGACGACGGCGAGCGTGGGCCCGAACGTCTCCTCCGTCGCCGCCAGGGCGTCGGGGGTCACGCCGACGAGGACGGTGGGGGTGACATAGCGCTCCCCCACTGCCTCGACGCCACCGACGGTGGCTGTCGCGCCGCGCTCGAGAGCATCCTGGATGTGCTCCCGGATGATCGGTACCTGGGTGGGCAGGGGGACCGGCCCGATCTCCGCGTCCTCGTCACTGCCGACGCGTACCTGCTTGGCAAGGTCGCTGATCTTCTCGACGAACTCGTCGTGAACCGACTCGACGACGTAGGCCACTTCGAGACTGATGCAGCCGTGCCCGGTGTTCTGCATAGCGCCCCAGACGACGTGCTTGGCGGCTTCGTCCAGGTCGGCGTCCTCGGCCACAATGACGCCGTCCTTTCCGCCGAGTTCGAGCAGTACGGGGGTCAGGGTCTGCGCGCACTGGGCGGCCACCGTCTTGCCCGTGTTGACGCTGCCGGTGAACGCGAGCTTGTTCAGGCCGGCTTCGATGAGTGCCTGGCCCGTGGCCCCGAACCCGTTGAGGCACTGGAGTACGGCCGGGAAGCCGGGGACCGCACGCTGCCAGGTCCGGACGAGCCACTCCCCGATGCCGGGCGTGATCTGGCTGGGCTTGAGGATGGCGGCGTTTCCGGCCGCGATCGCCTCGATCAGGATGGCCCCTGGCGTGACGAGGGGGAAGTTCCACGGGCCGATGACACCGACGACGCCGTAGGGCTGGTACTCGACCCAGGCACGCTGGTTGGGCACGGTGGGGCTACCGGGGAGCTCCCGGCGTCCCAGTACGCGCTCGGCGTTTTCGATGGCGTACCGCACGTGCTCCAGAATCCCGAGCACCTCCATGCGGGCCTCGTCGAGAGGCTTGCCGTTCTCGGCGTGAATGAGGGCGGCTCCCTCCTCACCGCTCACGGCCATCTCCCGCCGCCACGCGCGCAGCCGCTCCGCGCGGCCCTCGAATCCGAGGTCCCACCAGGGCCCGGAGGCCGAGCGGGCGGCAGCGACGGCCGCGGCCGCCTCTTCCTTGCCCGCCGCGGGGTACCGGGCGAACTCGGCCCCGGTGGCCTGGTCGATGGTGACCACCTCGCTCCCGTCCTGTCCGATGACTCCGTCACGCGTGATCGTTGGAGTGTTGTTGGTCACGGGTTTCTCCCACTTTCTTGCGACCGCCTGCGCCCGAGCAGCACCCCGAGGGCGATGACAGGTGACGGACGCGGTCTTCGGCGTGGTGAAGGGCCACTGTGTGACAGCGGATGCACGCCGACGTGAATGACTTCAGCGATGGCTCGAGGGCCGAGCAAGCACCAGAATATCAACCAACTTTGCTAGCATCAAGTGTTTGATAGCTAGAAGGGTTCTTGCGACTCAGCAGTCAAGTCAAGGGCGGCACGAACGATGCTGTCCGCATCGAGCCGTGATGGCGGTAGACGCCCTCGAGCGATCCGGACTGCCCGAACCGGGTCACGCCGAGGGAGGAAACCGGCACACGGTTGACGGTGGCCAGGAAGGCCAGGGTGCACGGCGGGCACCACAGGCCCGCTCGAGACCGAGCGGTGGACAGTGGCCGAGGAGGCTGCGGGAGACAGCCGCCCGCCCGCCAGCCATGGCCCCCCATGTTCGCGGGTCCATGTAGCGAGCCGCGAGGGTGGGCTGATTGGCGCCCGCGACCAGAGCGGCCACTAAACATGGACAGGAATCAAACGCTTTACGCTCTTGAAGTGTCGTATCCTTCTCGCGTGATACGGAATGACGAGGAGCCCGTCGGGCTCGACGCACTTGGCCGGGTGACCTGGGCGCTGCGCCGCGCGGAGCTGGCGGTGCAGACACTCAAAGAGCAGCGGCTGCGCCCCCTGGGCATGGCGGCGGCGCACTACACGCTCCTGATCTCGGTGCATGTCGAGCCGGGGCTGACCGGCGCCGAGCTGGCCCGCCGCCTCAACGTGACCCCACAGGCCATCGCCTCGTTGGTGGCGCGCCTGGAGAGCCGCGGGCAGCTGGAGAGGCGCGACCATCCGCGTCACCGGCATGTGCAGGAGCTGCACCTCACTGACGCCGGGAGGGAGGCGCTGCACGCGGCCGACAAAGTGATCGCCGACATCGAGAGGCAGATCACCGATGGTCTCGGCCCGGACGAGACCGCGCAGCTGCGGGGTCTGCTCGACCGGGTGGCCGAGACGGTTCGCGAGGTCTGAGCCCGCGGTCCCGTCGGCTGAGCTGTTCATTCACTTGGCTATTCATTCACTTGAACACAATCAAGCACTTGACCAGCGCCCATGTGTCGTATTCTCGCCGCGTGACACAGGATGACGAACGGCCGATCGCCGCCGACGCGCTGGACCGGGTGACCTGGGCGCTGCGGCGGGCGGAGTGGGCTGTGCAGGCCCGGAAGGATCAGCGGCTACGACCTCAGGGCATCGCGGCCGCGCAGTACGCCCTGCTGATCTCCGTCCATAACCATCCCGGCCTGACCGGCGCGGAACTGGCCCGCCACCTGAACGTCACCCCGCAGGCAGTGGCCTCCCAGGTGGCCCGCCTGGAGGGCCGGGGCCAACTGGAACGTCGGCCGCACCCACGCCACCGCCACGTGCAGGAGCTTCACCTCACGGACGCCGGCCGGGACTCCCTGCGCGATGCCGATGCCGTGATCGTGGAGATCGAAGAGCGGATCGCCGAGAAGCTGGGGACCAAGAAAGCCGCACAGCTGAGGGCACTGCTCAACGAGGTGGCCGACGTGGTCCGGGAGGCGTGAGACGGCAGGCCCGCCGACTCTCGATTCCCTCGACCTCCAGATACTGCATGCGCTGCAACTCGACGGGCGCGCACCGTTCAGCCGTATCGCCGCCGTCCTCAAAGTCTCGCCACACACCCGGAGGTGCGTTTCGCGTCCGCCACCACCGGCCAGGCCGACATCGTCGTCTCCGTCCGCTTCCGGAGCCCCGACGAGCTGTACACCCACCTGAGCGAGAAGAGGGCGGGCCGACGACGTTGCGGTGATGCTGCCGCTTCCCCTGAGGAAGTCAAAGCTGCTTTGCCGGTCTCTGGCGGTACCTGGGGAACAGCTCCGGGTACCGCCATCACCGCCGACCCGTCCCGACCGTCGGACCAGCAACGGGAAGCGCCCCCTCACACGTCGTGTGCGTGGCGAACGGCAGCCCGGAATCGGGGAGCGATCATCATTCCCCTTCGCAGACGCCCTCGACAGCGAACTTCTGGTACAGGTGCGGGTAGGCGACGGTGCCGGCAGGGTAGCGCTCCAGGTGCGAGGCGAACTCCGGCGTGCCGAGCGCTGCACGGAGGTGCTCGGTGGATTTCCAGACCGCGACGTTGGTGAAAAGCCGGCTGCCGCCGATGCCCCGGTACAGCTGCACCGAAAGAAGGCTCCCCGACTTCTTCATGTACTCCGCGTCGTCCGCCCAGGCGGCCACCACCTCGTCCTCCTTGCCTTCCGGGGCGACAAACGTGTTGATGATGGTGACCGGGCCGGCCTTCTCCTTCTGCTGGTCGCGGAAGGCGGTGGACTCGTCGAGGTTGCCGAACTTGAGCATGGTTCCTCCATGAACTCGAGGGGAAGCGGGTCCGCTGTGTGGTCCCGCGCGTGGTGGGTTTTCAGGCGTGGTGCTTGCCGAGGAAGTCGGTGATGAGCTGCAGCCACTCCTCGGTCCGTTCCAGCATCGGCAGGTGGCCGGTGGCGATGTCCGCGAGGTGGGCGCCGGGGATGGTCTCGGCGAGGTGGCGGTGCAGGGCGGGGGAGGTGAGCCGGTCGTCGGTGGTCGAGATGACCAGGGTGGGGACCTTGAGGCCGGCGAGGTCGTCCCGGACGTCGACCTGGCCGACGAGGTCGGTCTGCTCGGAGCTGCCGTCGGCTGCGGTGGCGGCGGTGAAGCCGAGGATCTGCTGCAGTTGCTCGGACGGCATCGACTCCAGCGCCTGAGTGCCGAGGGCCATCAGGAGCAGGAACTCGGCGAGCAGTTCGCGGTCGCCGGACGCGGCGATCTTGCTCCAGACCGAGGAGGCGAGAGCGAGCCGGTTGTCGCGGTGCCCGAAGGCGGCGGTCAGGACGAGTGCGCTGACGCGCTCGGGGTGGCGGGCGGCGGCGCGGATGGCGACCGGGCCGCCGAGGGAGAAGCCGGACACGGCGAAGCGGTCGAGGCCCTCCGCGTCGGCGGCGGCGATGAGCTGGTCGGCGAGGTCGTCGACGGACAGCGCGGTGGTGGAGCGGGGGGTGTCGCCGCTGCCGGGGTAGTCGATGCCGACGACGGTGTGGCGGGCGGCGAGGGCTTCCAGGACGGGGCCGTAGGTGTTGGCCAGGCTGCTGCCGGCGCCGTGGGCCAGGAGCAGGCCGGGGCCGGAACCCAGGCGCGTACGGGCGAACGTCGGCTCGAGCAAGTTCCGAGATGACATGACCATCTACCTTTCACAGGCGCCAACACACGAGAATCATCCAGTGCGTGTGATTACTCTTCATATGTATCACACGTGGCGTATGATTTGGACTGTGACGCTAATCACGCACGGCGTATGATTTATCGATAGGATGGCGGCATGAAGCAGCCCCTCCATCGCCGTCAGCCGACCCCGGGCAACCCGCGCGTGCAGCGCACCCGCAACCGCGTGCTGGCCGTCGCCCGAGAACTGCTGCCTCAGGTCGGACCGGCCGGGCTGACCTATGCCCTGCTGGCCGAGCGGGCAGACGTCACCCGCCAGACCCTCTACCGGCACTGGCCCACCCGAGCCGCACTGCTCTTCGACCTCATCCTCGAAGGCCCCGACCTCGGCACCTACCCCGAACCGGGCACCGACGTGCGCGCCGTGGCCACCGCCTGGCTGAAGAGCCTGCGCGCCGGCGTCAGCGTGCCGGCCGTGCGCACCGCGGCTCTGGCCGTCACCGCCCAGGCCGATCACGACCCCGACAGCGCCCGGGCACTCGTCCGCATCGGCGAAGACCGCCACACCGACTTCAACAAGCTGCTGGAGCCCTCGGGCATCCAGATCAGCGACGACGAGTTCACCCTGCTGTACGGGCCCGTCCTCGCCCGCCTCTTCCTCGACCGCGGCCAGGTCACCGACACCTTCATCGACGCCGTCGTGACCCAGTGGCTCACCACGCTGCAGCGCGCTGGCACACCGCAGGACTCCCAGTAGCACTCGCCGAGAGCTCTTGACAGAGGACAACCGGAACAACTGCGTTCAGGCAGCGAAACGGACTCGCGTCAACCCGTCATCGCCACCCCCATCGAGTCGGGCCTCACCACACCGCTGGCGTCTGAGTAAGTCTCGCGTTCGTCGTACCGGTCGGGTGGCAGCGCCTTCCGCGTCAGTTTCCTCAGGATGGTGGCCGGGGGGCGGCACCTGAATCCGGAAGAAGCACGTGACCGCTGCGGGAAGTGGGCGCCAGTCCGGCGATTGGCTTCATGGAAGCTTCATGCGCTGAGCGGCACGTGCTTTATGAGGCGACTGTTGTCTGGCGGTCATGCACGCACTCCTCGTCTCGCCGGTGGACACCGTTGATCACCCCGCTGTGCGGCACCTGACGACGGCGGTTGACACCGCGCTGTCCGGTTCCGTTGTGATCGGCGCGTTCCTTCGGCTGGAGTCGGCCAGGCACGTGGACCCCGTTGGGCCGACGGTCGGCGATGACGCGCTACGCGAAGGAACCGCCTGTTGGCGGTGACCGGCCCGGCCGAGGAGCGACTTACCCGCTTGCGCTCCCCGATCGGCCTGGACCACGCGCACGCCCGCGCGTGGAGGCAGCGGTCTCCATTACGGCGGGGACCATCGCCGTCCTGCGCAGGCCCTGCCCGGCCTGGCGACGGCGCCGCGACGCACGCACATACGACCTGACTCGCACACAGAATGAAGAGGGATCTGGAAATGAACCTGCGACGGAACATCTCGCGTCGAAGGATGATCGAAGGGGCATCGGCCGCGGCGCTTGTCACGGCGGCGGCGGCCACGGTGCCGGCTGCCATGGCCAGTCCGGAGGCGGCGCCGTCCGGTCCGGGGCTGCCGAAGGGCAACTGGCGTATCGATACCCACGCGCACTACTCCCCCGACGTGTACAACGACTACCTGGAGCGCTACGGCCTCCTCGGCGCCATTACCGGGGCGTACGGTCCGTGGTCGGTCGATCGGCACCTGGCCTTCATGGACCAGTACCGGATCCAGGCCAGCGTCCTGTCGTTCGGCGACCTCCAGGTCACCGTCGGCCCGGTCGACGACCGGCGCGCCACCGCCCGCGCGGTCAACAACTGGGCCCGCGACCTCGTGCAGACCCGGGGTGACCGGTTCGGGATCTTCGCGGTCACCCCGATGCCCGACATCGAGGGCTCGGTGGCCGAGGTGGACCGCGCGCTCGGCGAACTGGATCTCGACGGCATCTGCCTGCTCACCAACTACAAGGGCACCTACCTGGGGGACCCTTCCTTCAAGCCTCTGTACGAGATCCTCAATGACCGCGGTGCCTACGTCTACGTCCACCCGACGGGTCCGGAGGAGAACCCGGCTCCGAAGCTCTGCTTCGGCCCCGACATTCCGGCCGGGAACAACGTCTTCGAGTACACGTTCGACGCGACCCGTGCGATGACGAGCCTGATCTACAACGGTGTTCTGCGGGACTACCCGAACATCCGCTGGCACTTCACGCACTGCGGCGGGGCGCTGCCGTTCCTGGCCTACCGGCTCGCGACGCGGCACTCGGCCTTCCCGCCGTTCAATGAGGTGCTGCCGGAAGGCCCTCTCACCTACATCAAGCGGATGTTCTTCGACGACGCACAGGCGTTCACCGCCGCGCAGTTGGAGCCGCTGTCGTCGCTGGTGCCCGCCGACCACATCATGTTCGGCAGCGACTGGCCGGCGACCCGCCATCTCTACGCGGCCGACAATGTCGAGACGATGCCCTTCCTGAAGGGCAGCCTGCCGCTTCTCAAGGCAGGCGACCCCGAACCGACCGTCGATGAGGTCTTCAGTCGGCGCGAGCGAATCGCTCTCGAGCGGACCAACGCCCTCGAGCAGTTCCCGAAGTTGAAGGCGCGTATACGCCGCGCCGGCTCGCGCTGAGCCGCGACCGCACGCCGAGCC
>NZ_BMPQ01000014.1:139483-206752 GCF_014647675.1 Streptomyces flaveus
GGCGCTTGGCAAGCCGCTTGGTCGAGGTCCGCTCGCACACGGTCTCACCGGGGCGGGCGAGGCGCAGGCGGCTCCATGGAGCCCCCGATGAACCGCGTAACGATCTGAAGGAACGTGACAGTGAAACAGACCATGATGGCGGTCCGCCTGTTCGAACATGGCGGGCCCGAGGTGCTCAAGTACACAGAGGCGCCGATTCCCGAGGTCGGCCCCGACGACATCCTGATGCGCGTGCACGCCACGGCCGTCAACAGTTGGGATCTGCGGTACCGCGCGGGCAACTTGCCGCAGCCTCTCCCGGGACGGCCGCCGTGGCCTCTGCCGTTCCAGCTCGGCCGGGACGCGGCCGGTGAAATCGTCGCCACCGGCGAGAACGTCACCAGGTGGCGCCCCGGCGACAGGGCGGTGCAGCTTCCGCATCCGCCGTGCCGTAACTGCGCCCTGTGCGTACGCGGGCTCGAAAACCTGTGCGTCGACACCGCCTACCCCGGACACCAGGTCTTCGGCGGATACGCCGAGTACGTCGTGCGTCGCCAGGACGCGATCCTGCCCATCCCCGACGGCGTCGACTTCGGGACAGCCGCAGCCACCATGTGGACCTACACCACCCCGCTCAACTGTGCGCGGCAGGCACCCGTCGGTCCCGGCGACACGGTGGTCATCACCGGCGCCAGCGGCGGGATGGCGATCGCCTGCGCACAACTGGCGAAGCTGAGCGGAGCCACCGCCATCGGCACCACCACCAAGCCGGACCGCGACGAAGCACTCAGGAAGCTCGGCTACGACCACATCCTGCACTCCACCGATCCCCGACTGCCGGCACAGGTCAGGGAGCTGACGCACGGTCTGGGCGCCGACGCCGTCTGGGACTGTGTCGGCGGCAACGACTTCTTCCAGCTCTCCCTTTCCTGCATACGGCTCGGCGGCACGGTCATCGTCCTGGGCACACCGAGCGGCCAGGGATCCCGGCTCGAGCTGGACGCACTCGCGCTCATCGGCCAGCAGGTGAGGATCGCCAGTGTGCGCGGCGCGACCTGGCGGGACCAGCAGCTGTGCCTGGAGCTGCTGGCGGCCGGAAGGATCAACCCGATCATCGACCGGGCCTACCCCCTGGCAGAGGCGGCGGAGGCCCACTCGTACCTGGAAAGCCAACGGCAGATCGGCAAAGTGCTCCTCCTGCCCTGACACCCGGATCGATTGCTGACGCCCGCGGAAGGCGCGGTCAGCGCGCCACCGTCACGGCTGCCGGAAAGAGCAGCCCGCTCTGTGCCGGCCACCTCATCGAACTGCTCGACGACCCGGCGACCCGGCGCCGGATGGGCGAGGCCGGCCGGGAGATCGTCGCCGGCCACGGCGTCCGCCGTACGCTGGCCGCGTTCGAGGCCCTCTACCTCCACACCGCCGGTCACCCCGCGGCCACGACGGCCCTCCCCCTTCCCCTCCCCACCTCGGCGATGGAAAGCGAGCACGATGAGTACGCAGCGCGTTCTGGTCGTCGATGACGAACCCAAGATCCGCATGACCGTGCGCGGCTACCTGGAGGCGGACGGGTTCCACGTCATCGAAGCCGCGGACGGACCGTCCGCTCTGCAGGCGGTCACCCGTGACCGGCCGGACCTGGTGGTGCTCGATGTGATGCTCCCGGGGCTGGACGGATTCCAGGTCCTGCGCCGTGTCCGGGAGGCGAGCCAGATCCCGGTGATCATGCTCACCGCCCGGGACGAGGAGGTCGACCGGCTGATCGGCTTCACCACCGGCAGCGACGACTACGTCACCAAGCCGTTCAGCCCTCGAGAACTGGCACTGCGCGTGCGCGCGATCCTGCGGCGCGCCGACAACCGGCCCGAGGCGGCCCACGAGGACGAGGTGCTGCGCTTCGACGGCCTGAGTGTCGATCCCCAGACGCGGACCGTCCTCGTCGACGCCGACCGGACCGTGGAGCTGTCCGCCCTCGACTTCGATCTGCTGTTCGCGCTGGCCCGGGTCCCCGGGCGGGTCTTCACCCGGCGCGGCCTGCTGGCCCAGGTGTGGGGCGAGGACTTCTTCGGCGACGAGCGCGTCGTGGACGTACACATCCGTACCCTGCGGCGCGCGCTGGGCGACGACGCGAGCGCACCGCGGTTCGTGGGCACCGTCCGCACCATCGGCTACCGGTTCATCGGGCGCCCCGGCTAACGGCCAGGAAGGACACCCGCCCATGCCGCCCTCCCGCTTCCCGGCCTACCGCAAAAGTCGTGCGCGGCTGCGCCGACTCCAGGAGCGTCTGTCGCTGCGCAACCGGCTGGTGCTCTCGCACGTCATGGTGCTCCTCCTGGCACTGCTGGCCATGGCGGCGATCAGCGCGCTGATCGAAGTGTGGCTCGGGTTTGACGACATCGAAGGCGACGTGGTCCTGCAGGTCGGTCTTTTGTTCGGAGTGGCCGCGGCTTTCCCGGCGTCCATCGCCCTGTCCCGGTTTCTGCTGCGTCCGCTCGACAGGGTCCGCGCCGCCACGCACCGGCTCGCCGAGGGGCACTACGACGACATCCTCGAAATCCCCAGCGAGCCGGGCCTGGCGGCGCTGGTCGAGGACGTGAACAGGCTGGCGGCAACCCTTGCCGACACCGAACGCCGCCGCGCCCGGCTGATCTCCGAGGTCGCCCACGAGATGCGGACCCCCATCACCATCCTGCGCGGCCAGATCGAGGGCATGGCCGACGGCATCTTCGTCCCCGACGACGCGATGTTCGCCTCGCTCGCCGACGACCTGGACCGGCTGCAGCGCCTGGCGGGCGACCTCTCCAGCCTGTCCCGGTCGGAGGAGGGCGCCTTCGCTCTTCACCGCAAGCCCACCGACGTGGCCACGCTGGCACGGGCCACAGCCGAACGGCTGCGCCCCCAGTACGACGACCAGATGGTGACCCTCAGCATGGACGCGGACACACCCGCCGTCGCCCTCTGCGACCCGGACCGGATCACCCAGGTCCTGGTGAACCTGCTCGGCAACGCACTGACCGCATGCGACCCCCACGGGCATGTGGCGCTGTCCGTGCACAGCGACCCGTATCCCGGGCACCACGTGATCGTCCGCATCGTGGACGACGGCATCGGCATCTCCGCACACGACCTGGAGCGCATCTTCCACCGCTTCGAACGCCTTGAGCATCCCGGCCGGCCCGCTGCCGCCGGCGGCAGCGGCATCGGCCTGACCATCGCCCGGGGCATCGCCCGAGCCCACGGCGGAGACATCGCCGCCGAATCGCCGGGACCGGGCAAGGGGGCGATGTTCACCCTGCGCCTACCGCAGGAACCCGCCCCAGGGACCGACACGGCTGAGGTCTCCCACTGACACCCACGTGTCCGCCGACACGGAGCGACGTCCCGGTGGGCGCCCGCAGCCGGATGTACTTGTACCGCGACGCGGAGGTGGGCGGCTCGACGGATCCGCAGCTCACGGCCCTCTCGAGCCAGTGGTCAACCTCGCTCGAGCATGGCGAGCGACGACGAGCGTCACCCCACGGTCGTTGCCGTCGGCAGCGGCGTACCGCGGTCGTGGTACACGCAGTGACCGCCGTAGGGCGACGCGAAAGGCGACCGTCTTGCAAGAACCTTGAGGCCTAAAACAACCCGGAGGTGGATTGTGATCGAGGTGAACGGCCTCAGTAAGAGGTACGGGGACAAGCTCGCGGTCGACGCGCTGAGCTTCACCGTGCGTCCTGGAGTGGTGACGGGCTTCCTCGGGCCCAACGGCGCGGGCAAGTCGACCACGATGCGGATGATCATGGGCCTTGACCGGCCGTCGTCCGGCACGACGCGCATCAACGGCCGCCCGTACGAGCAGCACAAGGCCCCGCTGCAGGAGATCGGGGCCTTGCTGGAAGCGAAGTCGATCCACCCCGGTCGTTCGGCCTATCACCACCTGCTGGCTCTGGCGGCGAGCAACGGCATCGGCAAACGGCGGGTGCTGGAGGTGATCGACATGGTCGGGCTTACGGAGGTGACCCGCAAGCGTGCGGGCGGCTTCTCGCTGGGCATGGGGCAGCGGCTGGGCATCGCCTCGGCGCTGCTCGGTGATCCGCAGGTCGTCATGCTGGACGAACCGGTCAACGGCCTTGATCCCGAAGGGGTGTTGTGGATCCGCAACCTGTTGAAGGATCTCGCGGACCGGGGCCGGACGGTCTTCGTTTCCTCTCACCTGATGACCGAGATGGCGTTGATCGCCGAGGACCTGATCGTGATCGGACGGGGGCGGCTGCTGTCCGCCGGTCCGCTCGCCGAATTCATCGCCGGGTCCTCCAGCCGCAGCGTACGGGTGCGCTCACCGCAGGCCGCGGACCTGCGTGCCCTGCTGCTGGGCGACGACGTCACGGTTTCGACCAGCGAGCCCGGTGTACTGGACGTCACCGGACTGGAGGCGGCCGAGATCGGTGAACGCGCCGCGGCCGCCGGCGTGGTCCTGCATGAGCTGTTCCGTCAGGAGGCCTCGCTGGAAGAGGCGTTCATGGAGCTGACCCACGACTCCGTCGAATACCACGCCACCACCGCGGAGCCCGTCACGACGGGAAGGACGAACCGATGAGCACCACAGACCTCGCCCCGCAGGACACGAACAGGACAGAACGCCGGTCGGCGGACCGTCAGCGGGTCACCTTTCCGCGGGTCGTCCACATGGAATGGATCAAACTGCGGTCGCTGCGCTCGACGACCCTCACGCTGGCGATCACGGTCGCCCTCCTCATCGGCTTCGGCCTGCTGTTCAGCAGCGTGGTCGGCTCGGGAGAGGGCCCCGACCAGGAGGACTTCAGCGACCCGACCTCGATCACCCTGGGCGGCGTGATGCTCGCCGCGCTGGCCACCGCGGTGCTCGGAGTCCTGATGAGCGCCGGTGAGTACGCCACCGGAACCATCCGCGCCACGCTCGCCGCAGTCCCCTCACGCCTGCCGGTGCTGTGGGGCAAGGTGGTCGTCTTCGCCGCGGTGAGCTTCGTACTCATGTTCATCGCGGCCCTGGGTGCCTTCCTGCTCGGCCAGTCGGTCCTGTCCTCCCGCGACATGGACACCGCCGCGCTGTCGGATCCGGGGGTGTTCCGCGCGGTCATCGGCGCGGCGGTCTACCTGACCGGAGCCGGCCTGATCGGTCTGGCGGTCGGCGCCCTGCTGCGCAACACCGCCGGGGCGATCACCCTCGTGGTGGGCGCGCTGTTCGTGGTGCCCGGCCTGATCCAGCTGTTGCCCAGCAGCTGGAACGACGCCATCGGCCCGTACCTGCCGTCGAACGCGGCGAACGCGTTCATGGCGGTGCAGACGGAGAGCGGCTCACTGTCATCCGGGTCCGGACTGGCGGTGTTCGCCGTGTACATCGTGGTACTCCTGGCCGGCGCGGCCGTCCTGCTCAAGCGACGCGATGCCTGAGTCCGATGCCTGAGTACATCGCCGCCGGCACTCCGCCCACCCGCTCGTACCCCTCTGGCATACGGGCGGGTGGTCCCGTCCGCCGGTACAAGGGGACTCGGTACGAGGGGACGGTGCAGCCGTGACCGGCCCGGCGGCGTGGCGACGGGTGACCGGCGTCGAGCCACGCCTGCTGGACGCCGCCCTCGCCGCCGTCGTGGGCGTCGGCGGCCTGCTCTACCTGCTGATCGGACGAGGGCCCGACGGCGAAGCACCGTCAGGTGCCGACGCCGTTGCCGCCGGGGCCGCGGTCCTCCTCCTGCTGGCCCGCCGACGGGCACCGCTTCCCGTCCTGGCGCTGACGGTGCTCGGCGAGACCTCCTTCACCGTCCTCGCCTCCCGTCCATCACCCGTGCTCGCCGTCACCGCGTTCATCGCGGTCTACACCGTGGCCCGTACGGTCCGGCGTCGGACCGCGGTGATCGCCGCCGCCCTCACGGCCACCGCGCTGTACGTCGTCGTCGCCTATCCGATGGACTCGGCCTCCGACCCGGAGGGCGGCGCCGTGTTCGCCTGGGTCGGCACGTTCGCCGCTGTCGGGGGCACCGTGCGCACCTGGCGCGACTACACGGCCGCGATGGAGGAGCGGGCGCAACGTGCGGAGGCGAGCAAGGAAGTGGAGGCCCGCCGCCGGGTCGCCGAGGAGCGGCTGCGCATCGCCAGGGAACTCCACGATGTGGTCGCCCACCACATCGCCCTGATCACCATTCAGGCGGGCGTCGCCGGACACTTCCTGCGTGACCGGCCGGACCGGGCAGAGGTGGCACTCGGCCACATCCGCGAAGGCGGCCGCACGGTGCTGGACGAACTGGGCTCGCTGCTACACGTACTACGACAGTCCGGCGACGAGACGGACGAGGCGCAGCCGACGGAACCCGTGCCCGGTCTGTCCCGCCTCGGACGGCTCATCGAATCGCTGGCCGCCGCCGGGCTGAGCGTCCGCCACCGGCAGGCCGGCCGACCGCGCCCCCTGCCGACCGCCGTCGATCTGGCCGCCTACCGCGTCATCCAGGAGGCGTTGACCAACGCCCACAAGCACGGCGCCGACGCCGTGGCTGACCTGCTCGTCGACTACCGGACCGACGCGCTGCACATCGAGATCTCCAACCCGGTACGCACCGGCCCGGTCCCGGACGCCCAGGGCACCGGCCACGGGCTGACGGGCATGCGTGAGCGCGCCCACGCGGTCGGCGGCAGCTTCCACGCCGGAACGGGCGCCGACGGTCGTTTCCGCCTCGACGTGCGTCTGCCGCTGCCGGAGACCGAAACACCGGCGGATGCTCCGAGCGGATCTGCCGCAGAGACGGCTGCAACGACCGTGCAGGAGAGACCCGCATGACCATCCGTGTCCTGCTCGCCGACGACCAGGCCCTCGTCCGTGTCAGCTTCCGCATGATCATCGAGTCGGAACCGGACCTGGAGGTCGTCGGTGAGGCGGCGACGGGCGAGGAAGCGGTCAGGCTGGCCCGCAGCACTCTCGCCGACGTCGTGCTGATGGACATCCGGATGCCCGACATGGACGGCCTCGCCGCCACCGGCGCCATCACAGCCGACGACGACCTCGCAGGCGTACGGGTGCTGATCCTGACGACCTTCGAAGCGGACGAATACGTCTTCCAGGCGCTGCGTGCCGGGGCCAGCGGCTTCCTCGGCAAGGGCGTGGAGCCCACCGGCCTCCTCGACGCCATCCGTCTGGTCGCCCGGGGCGAGGCACTGCTGTCACCGAAGGCGACCAGGGCGCTCATCGCCCGCTACCTCTCCGTACCGGATCCCAAAGGCCCTTCGGTGCCGGAACTGACGAGCCTGACCGAACGCGAGCGTGAAGTGTTCGTCCTCGTGGCCGCCGGTCTCTCCAACGACGCCATCGCCGAACGTCTCCACGTCTCGCCCTGGACCGCCAAGACCCACGTGAACCGCATCATGGCCAAGCTCGGTGCCCGGGACCGCGCCCAACTCGTCGTGATCGCCTACCAGACCGGCTTCGCACGGGGCCAAGGGCCGGTACTCTGACTAAAATAGTCAGTCTCTCTGACTCTTAGAGGTTCAAACTCAGTCAGAGCACCTGACGATTCCCGAGAAAATTGAAGGAGTCGTGGCCGCATGACCGACCAGCTCGACATCGGGTCCCTGCTCTTCATCGCCTACCGGGCGATGGGCGACCGGGTCTTCGCCGCCATCACCGAGGCCGGGTACGACGACGTCACCATGGCGCAGTTCAAGCTCCTGCAGCGCATCAACGCCGACGGCACCCGCCTCAGCGAACTCGCCGAGGCCACACAGGTGACGAAACAGACCGCCGGCTACCTGGTCGACCAGTTGGAGGCCGGCGGATACGTGGAGCGCGGCCCGGATCCCACGGATGCCCGCGCCCGGCTGATCCGCCAGACTGGCAAGGCACAGGCCATACACCCCATCGCCGTTGCGGCGATCGCCGAGATCGAGGCCGAGTGGACCGCCCACCTCGGCAAACGTCGCATGGACCAGCTGCGCGACGGCCTCGCAAGGCTCCGCGAGATCACGGACCCGTACCTCGGCCGGTGAGGCCGTCCATCGCGACCGAAGCAGACGACGGGAGAGGCCGAGATGCCCGAGTACTCGTTGGCCCTCAGTGACGCGGAGATCGAGCGGTACCAGCTCATGGCCGAAGCCGCCGAGCGGAGGGAACGTGACCTGTGGGTCGCCGCAGGAGCGGCCCCCGGTGCGCGGATCGCGGATGTGGGATGCGGACCCGGCGCGATCGCGGTGCGGCTGGCGAAGACGGCCGGCCCGGACGGCGCTGTGTGGGCGGTCGACCGGGACGGCGACGCGCTGTCCGTTGCCTCCGTCCTTGCCGAGAAGGCCGGGGTGCGGGTGCACACGGCGACCGGGTCCGCCGACGCCACCGGGCTGCCCGCCGGAACCTTCGACCTGGTGATGCTCCGGCATGTCCTGGCCCACAACGGTGGCCGTGAGCAGGCGATCGTCGACCACCTCGCCACACTGGCCAGGCCGGGCGGCGGTGCCGTGTACCTCGACGACATCGACGCCGACTCCTTCCGGCTGCGCGGAGCCCCAGCGGCGTACGAGGAGATGGACGAGCGGTACCGCGAACTGCACCGCCGCCGAGGCAACGACCTCACCATCGGCACCCGGCTCGACGAACTGCTCACCTCGGCCGGCCTGGAGCTCGTCGCCTTCGAGGGGCACATCGATGTGATCACGCCGCCGGGTATGCGCGGCCCGGCCTGGGCCGCCCGCGACGCCATGATCGTCGAAGGCCTGGTCACGCCGGAGGACATCGCCCGCTGGGACGAGGCCTTCTGCAGGGCCGAACACGACGGGCGCGAGGTCAGGTTCTTCGGCGCCAACTTCGTCGCCTTCGCCCGGCGCCCCTGAGGGTCGGGATGAGGCGCTGCTCCCTGGGCGTCTGACAGCTCGGCGTCCGGTCACAGCTCCTGCGAGCTCCTTGACGATAGTCAGCCTCTCTGACTAATCTGACCGCAGATAAGTCAGAGGAGCTGACTATTTTAGTCAGCGCGTCGTACTTAATTTGCCATGACCGCCAAGGAGAGCGCCATGAACACCACTCCCGCACACGCCCGCAGGACCACCACTGCCGCACTCATGACCGCGGCTCTCGCAGTCGGCGTCGCCGTGGTGCCCGCCGCCGCGGCCACCCCCTCGATCGCCGCCCACGACGCCGGTTCCGGCTTCGGCCGCGGTGAGAAGGCTCGGCTCAGCCACCAGGAGTCCGTCGCCGTCCGTGTCACCAAGGGCGTGTTCGAGCGCGGGGACACCAAGGTCGTCGACCGGTTCGTACGGCCGGACTACATCGCGCACAACCCGAACTCCGCCAACGGTGCCGAGGCCCTGAAGAACCTCGGAGTGTTCCTTCACCAGCAGTTCCCGAACGCCAGATACAACGTCAAGCGGGTCTTCTCCGAGGGGAACCTGGTGGTGATGCACTCCAACGTCGTCATGACGCCGGGTACCCGTGGCGACGCGGTCGTCGACATCTTCCGCTTCGAGGGCGGGAAGATCGCCGAGCACTGGGACGCGTCGCAGGAGGTGCCGGAGACCACCGCCAGCGGCAACGACATGTTCTCCACGCTCAGCCGACCGCAGACCCAGGAGCCGGGATCGCGGGGGCTCACCGCGCGCAACAAGAAGCTGGTGACCGCCTACTACGACCAGGTTCTCGTCCGTAAGGACCTGTCCGGCATCGACACCTACGTGGCCGCCGATTACTACCAGCACAATCCCGATGTCGAGAACGGGCCCGAGGGAGCGAAGGCCGGGCTGGGGTGGTTCTTCCAGCAGTTCCCGCAACTGACGTACACGCCGAAGCGGGTCATCGCCGAGGGAGACCTGGTGGCCGTCCACAGCCACTTCGTCCCGGCGCCGGGCGAGCGTGGCAGCGCGGTCGTGGACATCTTCCGCGTGCGGAACGGGAAGATCGTCGAGCACTGGGACGTCATCCAGGCGGTGCCGGAGACATCGGCGAACGACAACACCATGTTCTGAGCTATGCCCCGGTCCGCGCGACCTGATCGGCCGCGCGAGCCGGCCAAGGATCGCGGTGGACGGGGCCGGTGCCGTGCGACAGGGGCCGGCCCGTGCCACGGTTGGCGTGGGCGATGATCTCCGACGTGATGGAGATCGCTGTCTCCTCGGGAGTACGAGCACCGAGGTCCAGGCCGATCGGCGAGTGCAGACGGGCCAGTTGGTCCTGGGGGACGCCGGCTTCCCGGAGCAGGTCGATGCGGTGCTCGTGGGTGCGTCGGGAGCCCATCGCGCCGATGTAGCCGACGGGGAGGGTCAGTGCCAGACGCAGCAGGGGGATGTCGAACTTGGCATCGTGGGTGAGGACGCAGACGGCGGTGCGGGCATCGGTCTCGGTGGCCGCGAGGTAGCGGTGGGGCCAGTCGGTGACGACCTCGTCGGCGTGCGGGAAGCGGGCGGTGGTGGTGAAGACCGGGCGGGCGTCGCAGACGGTGACGTGGTAGCCGAGGAAGTGTCCGGCCTGGCTGAGGGCGGCGGCGAAGTCGACGGCGCCGAAAATCAGCATGCGCGGGCGGGATGCGTGGGTGTGGACGAGGACGGTCAGCTTCCGGGGACAGGTGTCGGCGTCGCTACCGACCTCGATGCAGGCGGTGCGGCCCACGCACAGGAGCGCGCGGGCGTGCGCCACGACCTGCCGGTCGTCACTCCCGGAGCCGAGCGTGCCGTCGTGGGGCCCCTCGCCAGGGACGTGGAGCGTGCGGCCGACGAGCTCGTCGGGGCCGTCGACGACGTGGGCCACGGCCGTGGGGCGCCCCGCGAGCACGGCTTCGAGGGCGGCGGCGAGGTGGGGCTCGGCGGCGGGTTCCACGCGCTGTACCAGGACCTCGATCTCGCCGCCGCAGGTCAGGCCGACGGCGAAGGCGTCGTCGTCGGAGTAGCCGAAGCCGGCGCGGGCGGGCAGCCCGCCGTGTGCGAGGACGTGTTGGCACAGTTCGTAGACCGCCGCTTCGACACAGCCGCCGGAGATGCTGCCGACCGCGGTGCCGTCCGTGTCCACGGCCATTGCCGTGCCGACGGGCAGGGGTGCACTGCCACTGACATGGACGACGGTGGCGAGGGCGAAGGGGTGGGCCTCGCGGCACCACTGGTGCAATGCGTCCGCGATGTTCAGCATGGCGGGCTTTCCGTGAGGTGAGTGACTTGGCGGGCCGCCGCCGCGCCCTGGGAGAGGAAACCGCGGCGGCGGCCCTGGTGCCCGGCGGTGTGGCGTCATGAGCCGCCGGACGCTTGGGAGCCCGGGTGGCCGGGTGGGGCACTCCGGCCACCCGGGGGTTCAGAGGAGGGCCTCAGGCTTGATCGGCAGCTCGCGGACCCGGCGGCCGGTGGCGTTGAACACCGCGTTGGCGATGGCGGGCGCCACTCCGACGATGACGATCTCACCGAGTCCCTTGACGCCGATCGGGTCGGCTTCGTAGTCCTCCCCCTCGATGTAGATCGCCTTCATTTCGGGCATGTCGGCGTGGGTCGGCACGAGGTAGTCGGCGAGGTTGGCGTTGACGATCCGGCCGTCGCGGTGGTCGGTGACCGTGTGCTCGAGGAGGGCATGACCGATACCGCCGGTCATGGCCCCGATGGCCTGGCTGTCGGCGAGCCTCGGGTTGATGATCCGGGCGGCGTCGTACACGCCGACCATGCGCCGCACCCGTACGAGGCCGAGGTGGGCGTCGACGGCGACTTCGGCGAACGTCGCGGCGTAGGCGTAGAAGGAGAACTTCTCCGCTTCCGACGCCCCGGCGTACGAGCCCATCGCTTCGAGGTGGCTGCGGTTGTTGCGGGCCAGGAGGCGCTGGTACGTCTCCCCGCGCGTGGGGTTGTTCTTCACATACAGCCGACCGCCTCGTACGACGATGTCGGCGGCGTCGGCTCCGTACAGCGGCGAGTCCTCGTCCCCGACCGCGAGCGTGATGGCCTGCTTGCGCAGCTTGTCGCAGCCGTCCTGGACGGCGGAGCCGACGCTGGCCATGGTCTGTGAGCCGGCGTGGACGGGGGCCGGGGGCATCAGGGAGTCGCCGAGCCGGAAGGTCACCTGGCGCATGGTCAGGCCGAGGGCGTCGGCGGCGACCTGGGTCATGGAGGTGGCCGTGCCGGGACCCATGTCGCTGGTCGCGGACTGCACCAGGGCGATGCCGTCGGCATCCAGCCGGACCGAGGCCTGGGCCTCGCTGCGCTGGGTGTCGTAGACACCGGCGGCCATCCCCATGCCGATGAGCCAGTCGCCGTCACGCGTCGAGCGGGGCTTGGGGTTGCGCCGGTGCCAGCCGAACTCGCGGGCGCCCGCGCGGTAGCAGTCACGCAGGCGGCGGGTGGAGAACGGCAGATTGGTGGACTCGTCATCGGCGGGTTCGTTGCGCAGCCGCAGCTCGATCGGGTCCAGGCCCAGTTCGTGGGCGAGTTCGTCCATCGCCGTCTCGACGGGGAAGGCGCCGCTGGCGTAGCCGGGGCCGCGCATGAACCACGGGGTGCTCACGTCCAGCGGGACGTGACGGTAGGCCTGACGGACGTTGGGCGTGCTGTAGAGCATCCGGCCGGGTTCCAGAACGTGTTCGCTGTGCCTCTCGTAGCGGGAGCTCTCGGTGCGGATATCGTGCGCCGACGCGGTCAGGCGGCCCTGCCGGTTGCCGCCGAGGCGCAGTTCGTACTCGTATGCGGGCCGGAATCCCACGCCGAAGTACAGCTGCCTGCGCGTGAGAACGAGTTTGACGGGACGTTTCACTTCACGGGCGGCCAGGGCAGCGATGACGGATTGCACCCAGGTACGGGCGGCGCTGCCGAAGGCGCCGCCGACGAACGGCGAGATGACGCGGATGCTGTCCGGCGGGATCCCGAACTCGGCGGACAAGGTGAACACGGTGCCCTGCACATACTGGGTCTTCTCCCAGACGGTCAGCCGGTCACCGTCCCAGCGGGCGACGGTGCCGGCCGGTTCTATCGGGTTGTGGTGGTTGCGGGCCATCCGGTACGTCAGGTCCAGCCGGACAGGGGCGGATTCCAGGGCACCGTCGGCGTCGCCTCGCGCATAGGTCTCCGGGTCGTCGGCGGGTTCGGCGGCGCTGATGTCGGTCGAGACAGGCTCGGCGTCGTAGGAGACCTCCACCAGGCTCGCGGCGTGCTGGGCGGTCTCCAGCGTGGTCGCCACCACGACCGCGACGGGCTGGCCGAAGAACCGGATGCGGTCGTCCTGCAAGGGGCGCAGCGGCTCACCCGGCGGGAACTGCCCTTCACGGGGCGGCAGTTCGGGGGCGTTGAGGTGGCTGATCACCTTCAGGACGCCGGTCTGGGCTTCGGCGGCGCGGGCGTCGATGCCGGTGACACGGCCCCGGCCGACGCTGCTCTCGACGAGGACCGCGTGCACGACCCCGTCGGGGCTGTTGTCGGCGGCGTACTTCGCTTTCCCTGTCACTCTCAGCCGTGCGTCGACCCGGGGCGCCGCCGCACCGACCGCTGCCTGTGGCTGGCTCATTTGCTGCCTCCTACGGTGCGCAGCTGGCGTTCGACGGTGCGTTTGAGCAGCTCGGCCTTGAACCGGTTGTGCGTGAGGGGGCGGGCCCCGTCGGCCGCGTGCTCGGCGGCCTCGGTCCACAGCCGGTCGGAGGGGCGCTCGCCGACCAGGGCTTCTTCGACGGCAGGGAGCTTCCAGGGCACGGTGCCCACGCCTCCGGCGGCGACCTGCGCCTCGCGGATCACGCCGCCGCGTACATGCAGCGCGACCGCGGCCGAGGTGAGCGCGAACTCGTAGGACTGCCGGTCGCGCACTTTCAGGTAGCCGGACTTCAGTGGACGAGGATGGGCCGGGATCTCCACGGCGGTGATCAACTCGCCTGGACGGGCGGCTTGTTCGCGGTTCGGAGTGCTGCCGGGCTTCAGCAGGAAGTCCGCGAAGGGCAGGGTGCGTTCGCCGTCCGGGCCCCGCAGGTGGACGGTGGCCTCCAGGGCGGCGAGGGCGACCGCGAGATCGGAGGGGTGTGTGGCGACGCAGCTGTCGGAGGTGCCGAGGATCGCGTGGCTGCGGTTGAAGCCCTCCTGGGCGGCGCAACCGGAGCCGGGTTCGCGCTTGTTGCAGTCGGCGGTCACATCACGGAAGTACGTACAGCGAGTGCGCTGCATGATGTTGCCACCGATGGTCGCCATGTTCCGCAACTGAGCCGACGCGCTCAGCTCCAGCGCCTCGGAGATCACCGGATACAGAGCACGCACCCCCCGGTGGGCGGCGGCTTCGGTCATGCTGACCAGCGCACCGATGCGCAGGCCACCGCTCTTGGTGACGGTGATCTCGCGCAGCGGCAGCGCGCTGATGTCGACCAGCGTCTCGGGACGTTCGACGGTCTCCCGCATCAGGTCGACGAGAGTGGTGCCGCCGGCGATGTAACGCCCGCCGCCGCGACCGGCGTTGAGGGCCTCACGCGTGTCCGCGGCCTTGGTGTAGGTGAAGGGATACATGGGGATCGGTCCTCACTTCCGGCCGGCGGCCTGCTCGACCGCGCGCTCGATCTTCACGTAGCAGCCGCAGCGGCAGAGGTTGCCGCTCATCCACTCCCGGATCTCTTCCGGGGAGCCGGTGTGCCCCTCCTTGATGCAACCGACGCCGGACACGATCTGGCCCGGCGTACAGAAGCCGCACTGGAAGGCGTCCTGGTCGATGAACGCCTGCTGCAGCGGGTGGAGCCGGTCACCCTTCGCCAGGCCCTCGATCGTGGTGACCTCGGCGCCGTCCAGACGCACCGCCAGCGTCAGGCAGGAGTTGATCCGGCGTCCGTCGACCAGGACCGTACAGGCGCCACAGGCACCGGCGTTGCAGCCCTTCTTCGAACCGGTCAGATCGAGATGCTCGCGCAACAGATCCAGCAGCGAGGTGCGGTTGTCGACCGTGACGGTGCGCCGGACGCCGTTGACCGTCAAGGAGACACGGCTGCCGGGCGGCGCCTCAGCGGCCACCGCTTCCTCCGCGACGGGCGTGAGCGGACCCGCGACCAGGCCGCCGGCCACAGCGACTCCTCCGACAACGGTGGTCGTGGCGATGAAGGTGCGCCGGGTGGGCGTGGAGGGGGGCTCGACGGAGGGCGTCTCGGCTTGGACGGGATGTTCGGTGGACATGTCCACTCTCCCTCGATGGGGTGCGGGTGGTTGTCAGGACGTACCGATGCCATGCCGCTTCGCGAAGGTACGCCTTGCCCGTTGCGGCATTGCTGACCGAGGACCCGTCGATGATCAGGACCGGGTTTCGGAACGCCAGCCCAGCATTAACCTCCTGATGCTCATCAGGCAACCGTCATTGCATCAAGCACCTTTACAACATTTCCGGCGCCACCGGCCACCCGTAGTTCCGCCATCAGCGCGGCCGGTCCCGGGCCGTCGGGGCGGGCGGCCGTCACCGCGCGCAGGTTGGCCACGTGCGCACGGGCGTGCTCCGGCAGGTCTTCCGGGGGGAAAACAGGCCGTGCGCGGCCGGATCGAGGAAGAAGCGGCGGGCCAGGTTGCGGTAGCGCGGCGGGTGAGTGAGGGCGTCTCCCGCCGGCGCCCGTGCCCTCGCGTTCTGCGCCAGGACGTCGCCGCAGTCGGTCAGCACCTGGGCCGGGGTGTCGTGCAGTCGGTCGAGGACCAGCAGCAGGCCGGGGCTTACGTGCGCGCACGTCGTCCCGCGGCGCGCCGGCTCCTCGCCCGCCAGGTGGAACAGGTGGTCGCGTTCGTCGTACCCGACGGTGTGGACGGCCATGGACGGGCCATGGACGCGGGAGCCCTGTGAGCCGGACGTGGTCCGGGCCGGCAGCACGCCGCTGAGGCCGGCCTCCGCTTCGGTTCAGCCTCGGGCGGCGAACGCAGCGGCCGCTTCCTCGAAGGACGCGGGTTCACGGCCGAGCAGCATCCGCAGGACGTTGCTGTTGCCGCGCAGGCCGTGCCGGTCATAGTCCTGCCACATGGCACGCATGTCGGGGCCCCTGGACGGATCGTCGGCCACTCCTGGCGGGAGCGGCGCTTCCCCCCAGTCGACTGTCCTCGCCTCGAGCTCCACTCCTCGTGCACGCCCCGCGATACGCACGGCCTCGGCAAGCGTGACGGCGGGTCCCGCCAGCTCGTAGGTCGCCGAGTCGTGCCCCTGCTCGGCCAGAACCTTGACGCCGACTTCAGCGAGCTCGCGCAAGTCGATCATCGAGAATTCGTGGTGGACGTCGAACGGCACGTTCACCGGTCCACCCGGAGCCCTCCCCCACGTCGACAGGACGATCTGGGCGAACATCGAGGGCTGGAGGATCGTCCAGGCCAGACCCGAAGCCCGCACGGCGGCCTCGGCGTTCGCCTTGCGCAGGTGGTGACGCAGCCCGGGGGTGTGCGGGTGGAGGACGGACAGGTACACGAACCGGCACGCACCCGCGTGCTCGGCCGCCTCGATCGCCCTGATCGCGAAGACGTCCTCCTCCGGGTGGAACGCCGGAGGGATCATGAACACGAAGTCTGCGTTCTTCAGCGCCTGACGGACGGAGTCGGGCCCCGCGAGATCGGCCTCGACGATCTCGTCGGCGCCCAGGGCGGCCACCCGTTCACGGCCTGCCGGCCCGTGCACCACGGCGCGGACCCTGAACGGAGCGCGCCGCGCCGCCTCCAACAGATACGTACCGCAGAGCCCGGCCGCCCCGACCACCGCGAGCAAGGGCGGCTCTTCGCTGCGTACGGCTTCCGTTTCGGACACTTTCCGGTTCCCTCTTTCCTCAGTTTTCCTCAGTTGGATATGCGGTCAGGGATTGATCACGGGCATCCACATGGGTTCGTCGCGGCGTTGGATGGCGCTGATGGCCTCCACCGCGTCGCTGAGCGGGAATCGATGGGTGATGAGCTCGTCAGCGGTGAGGGCGCCGGTCTCCAGCAGGCGCAGTACTTCCAGCGCGTCGTTGCGGGTACAGGCGCGGGTACCGACGAAGCGCCACATGTTCATCATGAGTGCGATCGGTGACTGCGGCAGCGGCGTGTGATTGCCTCCCATGTGCACCAGCGCGCCGCCGGCCGCAAGCCCGGCCATGGCCTGGCCGGTGACCGGCCCGTCGGGGACGTAGTCGAGGACGGCATGCGCTCCGCCGGGTGCCAGTTCGCGCAGCCGGCCGACGAGTGCGCCGCTCACGGCCCAGTCGTCGGGGAGTTCGTCAAGGGCGACGATGCCCGCCGGGATGCCACCGGACAGCCCCGCGACGGCCTTGAGCCGGTCACTGTGGCGGCCGACGAGGACCAGGTCGGCGATACCGAAGTGCTTCGCGAGCTTGACCGTCGCGGTGCCCATGGCACCGGTCGCGGCGGTGACGACGACGGTGGATCCCATCGGCAGTTCGGCCCACTTGAGCGCGCGTACGGCGTTGGCGAGGGTGTGGACCTTGGCCGCGACATCGAAGCTGACGGATTCCGGCAGCGGGTCGACCAGCCAGTGCGGGAGGCGCACGTATTCCGCGAGCACGCCGTTGTGGTACTCGTCGTAGAGCGGCATCGCGGCGTCGCTGAAGGCGGCGTAGCCCATGATGGATTGCTGTGGGCACATCATGTCGCGGTCGGTGCGGCAGTAGATGCAGGTACGGCAGTTCAGGAAGGTGTGCGCCCGGACCCGGTCGCCGATGTGGACGCCGGTGACGTCGCTGCCGACGGCGGCGACGGTGCCGGCGGCCTCGAAGCCGAGGGTGGTGGGCAGATGCTTGAACGCGCCCATTTCGAGCAGGCGCATGATGCCCGGGGCCAGGCCGGCGGAGGCGACCCGCACGATGACGTCGACCGGGCCGGGCTCGGGGACGGGGATGTCCTCCAGAGCAAGGGTTGTGGCATCGCGGTGGGCGCGCAGGGCGAGCATCGTGGTCATGAGTGGACCTCCGCTTTGAGGGCCGCGAGCCGTTCGGGTGAGTAGCGGTCGGCGGCACGGGAGGTATCGGCGACCTGGGGAAGTTCGCCGCGCGAGAGCAGGCTGACGTAGGCGCCGGGCTCGGTCGTGCCGTCGGCGTGGGAGATGCCGAGCGGGATGCGTACGAAGTCGCCGGGCTCGAGGTCGACGATGCCGTGCTGGGTGATCAGGGTGCGGTGGCCGTCGGCCTGGTACTGGATCTCGTCGGCATCGAGGGTACGGCGATAGCGGCGTTCATCGCTGGGCACGGTGGTGACGAGTCCGAGGCGCACGCGGTCGGTGCCGTACAGCCAGGTGGTGTCCCGGTCAGGATCGGCGCGCAGGACCTGTATTCGGCGGTCGTCGCTGTGCACATGGTCGAGCAGCTGCTGTTCGTCGACCGGGAAGAGGACGATGTCGCGGCCGGGTGTGCCCATGTTCCAGGTGACGGCCTCGTTGGCCTCACCGGGCTGCCAGCCGGGAAACGGCGGGAACATTGCCCGGGACTCGCGGTGGGCCGATACCAGTTCGGTGACCGGCGCGGGGATGTAGAACAGCAGGTGGCTTTCGGCGCGGCTGTAGTTGTCGTGCGCCACGCCTTGGGGGATGCGGGAGAATTCGCCGGGCCAGTTGTGCTCGACCGAGCCGAGTTCGGTCATCAGGGTGCGCTTGCCGGCGATCTGATAGGAGATCTCGTCCACGTCGCAGTTGCGGTGGTAGAACGGCTGTCGGCCGTCCAGTTTCTGCCACTCGACGCGGATCTCGTCATTCTCGTAGACACCGCGCGGCGGGGCGTACGCCTCTTCCTGGAACTCCTGCGGGTAGTGCACCACGGTCAGTGCCGGCTGCTCGCCCGCAAGCTTGATGGGTACCTTGGGCGGATGCGGCGGCGACAGCAGCAGGTGTTCGTCTCGGACGGCGCTCTGCAGCGGCTGGTCCGATCCCATGACCATGAGGTCCTCGTTGACTCTCATGGCAACCTCCTTGTTCGGGGTGGCGTCGCGTAATGCGGCTCAGGTTGTCAGCCGATCCCAGTGCCGGGAGTTCGGCAGGATCGGGGGTGTCACCTGTCGTCGGCACTTCCGGCAGACAGAGAGGTGATGGGGGCTGCGCTCGAAGGGAGGGGTCGATAGCGGGCTTCGGTGCCGTGCGCGGCCTGTCCGGCATGATGGGGCTGCCGGCGCTGTATTTCTTCCGTCGTTATTTCTTTCGTCCCCAGAACATCTCGATGCCGCGCCATTCCAGCAGCTGTGGGCTGTCGACCGTGTCCCCGAATGCTTCGCGGACCTCCTCGCCGGACCAGTAGGGAATGTCTGCCACGGGGACCTGCTGAAACAGCTTGTCGAACCATTGCCGGAGATGGACGTCGGAGTTGATGCGCGCGGTGAACGTCGGCCCTTTCAGGACCGACTCGGCCAGCACGATGCGGCGGCCCGGCTTCATCACTCGCAGCAGGTCCCTGGCCGCCTCCTCCCAGTCGTCGCAGTGCTGGGTCGCCTGGAGCACTGCGACGCAGTCGTACTCCTCGTCGGCCTTCGAGTCGGCGTAATCCCAGCGCCAGCAGCCGGTCTGGCCGTTCCGTCCGGGGAGCCGGCCCAGGACGGCCTTGCGCCCGTCGTGGATGATCTCCACCTCGTCCACGGTGCCGTCCGGTCCCACGATCTTCCGCATGTCTTCCACCCACCCCGCGGGGGCAATGCCCTCGCCGATGAGCAGGACCTTGTCTCCGGCGCGGAGTTCGAGGAGGCCATAGACGATTTCGGAGATCGGCCGGGCCAGCTCCCTCCAGATGTAGGGCAGCCCGCCGGCGATCGACACGGCGGTCCCCCACTTGTGTTGCAGGGTGCTGTCGTGGACTTCCTTCCCAAAAATCTCCTCGTCCCACGGCTGGACGTGGTCCCACGGGTTTCCGCCGCCGAAACTGCTCTTGGGGTCGCTGCTCACCTGATTGACTCCTACGACTGGGCCGTCGCACATGCGATGGCCGCCAGAATTGACTTTCCTGACTTCGAGGCGCCACGGCTCCGGCATCCTCTGGATGACCTCTGCGCGTCAGGCGCAGGTGTTCACGAGGGTGCCGATGCCCTCGATCTCGATCCGGACCTCGTCACCGGTCCGCAGGAACAGGCCTTGTTTGTGCCCGACCCCGGCCGGGGTTCCGGTGGCGATCACGTCGCCTGGTTCGAGGGTCGTCTGCCGCGACAGGTAGGAGACCAGCGCGGGAACCGGGTGAATGAGCTGGGAGGTACGCGCGTCCTGGCGAAGCTCGCCGGTGACCCAGGTGCGCAGACGCAGGTCGTCGGGGTCGGCGAACTCGTCGAGCGTGGCCAGGGCGGGGCCCATGGGGGTGAAGGTGTCGAAGCTCTTGGCCGCGGTGACATTGGCGGCCCGGCCGGGAACGCGTCCCTTCTGGACGTCGCGTGCGCTGACGTCGTTGCAGATCGTGAAGCCGGCGACGAACGAGTACGCGTCCGCCTCCGGCACGTCGGTGGCGCGCCTGCCGATGACGACCGCGAGTTCGCCTTCGTAGTCGACCTCGTCCGGGGCCGCCTTCGGGAAGCGGATCCGTTCCCCCGTGCCGATCACCGAGGACGGAGCCTTCAGGAAGATGACCGGGTCCTCCGCCGTGCCGGTGTACCCCACCTCGGTGCGGTGGCCGGCGTAGGCGTAACCCACCGCCCAGATCTTGGAGGGTCTGGGGACTGGGGCGATGAGCTGTGCCTGCGCCGCGGGTACACGGTCGCGGACCGCGGCCGTGGCGATGGACGCGATGTCGAGGCCTGCTTGGAGGGCGGCACCGAGGTCCGCCGTGTAGAGGTCGAGGAGGGCGACGGTTTCGCCGTCGTCCTCGAGTCTGCCGATCCCTTTGGCCGTGCTGACGAGCCTGGTCACAGGGCCACCGCCTGGTTGTCGAGGCGCAGCAGCTCGTCCTCGGGGTCACCGGCGCGGAAGCGGGCGACGAAGCGCTCGGGGTTGAGCTCCAGGCCGGAGGGGTTCGCCGCGAAGACGGGGCCGGACATGAAGGCCACCTCCTCCTCGGTGGTGGCGAAGTTGGCGCAGGAGAACTCGACGATGTTCCTGTCCGGGTCGCGGTAGTAGAAGCTGGTGGCCTGGCCGTGGTTGGCGGCACGGTGCGGGCGCGCGCCCATGGACGCCATGTGCTCGTACTGGGCGACGAGTTCGCCCAGCGAGCCGACACCGAACTGGAAGTGATGCAGGCCCGGCCCGGAGGCATCGGTCCCGATCAGGCTGTCGATGCCGAACAGCGCGAGAACCTGGCTGCCGTGCGGGGCGTCATGGACACGGAAGAAGCCCAGTCGGACATCGACCGCTCGCTCGGGCATCCCCGCGGGACGCGGCGGGGCGTCGGGATCTGGAGTCCGCTCGTAGAACGGGCCGTGTCCCAGTACGTGCGTGTAGAAGGCGGCCATGTCGTCGTAGCGGCCGGTCTTGAGCACGAGTTCGGCTATCTGCAGCGCGACGGCTTGCGTCTCGGTGGCCGCGGGGGCGGCCGTGCTCTGGGGGGTCGTCGTCATCGTGGGGGCCTCCTTGCCCGTCAGACGGTGGGGTGCAACGGCCTCGAGATACGGTGCGTGATCCGCCACTCCCCGCCGGAGTGGCGGAACCGGTGGACGGTGCTGAGGACGCGGTCCAAGACGTAGGCACCGTCAGGCCGCCGGACATGCAGCAGAACCATCGCCTGCAACTCGACCCGCTCGTCGTCGCCTCCGGCGTCCTGACCGGTGACGACCTCGTTGGCGAGCACATGGACGGTCTGCCGTCCGGTGTTGGCCTCCCGCGCCTCGAGGAAGCCGAATATCTCGTCCCGCCCGCGGAAGACCCGGCCGTGTGCCTCGAACTCGGCGTCGTCGGCGAACGCGCCGATCCCGGCGGTGGCCCGGCCGCTGTCGATGTCGCGGTGGTAGCTGACAACCAGGGTCCGACAGTGGCCCACAGCATCGCTTCGATCGGACGGAGACACCAAGATGTTCCCCTATCTCTTGAACTCGGGTCAAGCGTAGCACTGCACCCGTCTTGTCGATAGGCGCCTGTTTCTCAGGCTCTTCCACAGATCAACCCAGGCATGCGATTCTGACTCGGGTTCAAGAGATTGGGTCGCGACTGATCCAAGCCATGCTCTGGAAGGCAGGTCCCCTGTGTCTGACCGCAACGAAAGAGCCGGATCTCGGCGTGTCCTGGTCGTTGGAGCGGGGCCCGTGGGTCTCTCGCTCGCGATCGAGCTGGGGTGGCGCGGCGTGCCGGTGACGGTGATCGATCAAGGCGACGGCCGCGTGCCCTTCCCGGCGGGCGAGGCGATCTTCTCCCGCACCATGGAACACCTTCGGCGCTGGGGCTGTGCGGAAGAGGCGCGCGCGGAGTCGGCACCGCCCACGGACTATCCGCACCGCACGGTGTTCGCCACGTCAGTGACGGGACACGTACTCGCCGAATTCGATTACGGGGTCACGAACCGGTCTCCCGGCGCGTACGGCTCGCTCACACCGGAGGGCCCCGCGTTCCTCTCCAAGTTCTCGTTCCTGCCGTTGCTCGAACGGACGGCGCGAGGCCTGCCCTCGGTCGACATCAGGTTCGCTACGCGCCTGGAGACGTTCGAGCAGGACTCCGACGGTGTCCTCGCCGTCGTACGTGACCTGGAGAACGGCGCCTCCGAGACACTGGCCGGCGCGTACCTCGTCGCCTGTGACGGTGGCCGCAGCAGCGTCCGGCGCGCACTGGGCGTCGAGTTCGAGGGCATGTTCGCGCAGGGCCAGAACTTCGCGGTGCACTTCCGTGCGCCGCAACTGCTGGACCTGCTCCGGGAGCGGTTGGGCGGCCCTGCGGTGCAGATCCACACGCTGTCGTCGGCGCGCAGGCCGTACATCACGGTGGTCAACGGCGTGGACGAGTGGAGGCTCTCGGTCTACCTGGAGGAAGAGCCCGAGCCCAAGGACGCGGTCGCCTGGGTGCATGAAGCCGTCGGGGCGCCGATCGATGTGGAGATACTCGCCGCCCAGCCCTGGAGCGGGCATTGCGTCGTGGCCCGCAGCTACCGTGCGGGACGGGTGTTCCTCGCGGGTGATGCGGCGCATCTGTTGTGGCCCAAGGGAGGCTTCGGCGCCAACACCGGGATCGGCGACGCCGTGGACCTGGGCTGGAAGCTCGCGGCGGTCCTTCAGGGCTGGGGAGGCACGGCGCTGCTCGACAGCTACGAGCTGGAGCGGCGGCCGATCGCCGTCCGCAACGTCACGGAGGCATCGAGCAACTGGAGGTCCGACTCCCAGCTCGCACCCGACGCCGCCCTCGGCCGCGCGGACGCGGAGGGCGACCGGGCCCGCGGTGAGATGGGCGAGATGATCCGCCGGTCGAGGGGCAAGGAGTTCCGCTGCACGGGCGTCCAACTCGGATACCGCTACAGCGGCTCCCCGATCTGCGTGCCGGACGGCACCCCGGAGCCGCCCGACGAGCCGGACGACTATGTCCCGTCGACCTGGCCCGGTTGCCGGGCACCGCACGTCCGGCTGCCCGACGGCAGCTCGGTGCTCGACCACTTCGGCCGCGGCTTCGTGCTCGTGGTCTCGGGGTCGGCAGACCCGTCCCCGCTGGTGAAGGCCGCGCATCATCGTGGCGTGCCGTTGACGGTGCTGCGCCTTGCCGATCCGGCCGCGGCAAGGCTCTACGAGCGGCCGCTGGTGCTGGTCCGCCCCGACGGGCACGTCGGGTGGCGGGGCGAGCAGGCTCCTGCCGACCCCGTCGCGGTGCTCGACCGGCTGCGCGGGGCGGAGGCCGGGGATCCGGCCGCGGGTTCGGTCATGGAGACACGGCCGGTGTCGGCGGGAGTCGCCACTCGCCAACTCTGACCACCCGCCAACTCTGGCCGTCGCGACTCCGACCGCCGCAACTCCGGCCCGCCGCGATCAGCGGTCAGCTGTCACGCCCTCTTGACCGGTGAACGCCCCGCCAGGACGGACTCCATCAGGAGGCGGATCATCTCGTGTGCCGGTCTGTTCCGGTCGTTGGGCACGTTCGCGCCTTCGAACACGGCGACCACGCTATCGCGGAGGAGCGCGGCATCGATGTCGGGGTCGCCGTCGAGGCCGCGCTCGGCCATGACCTCGTCGACCAGTCCGACGATCCAGTCCAGGAAGGTGTTGTGGGCGACCCGAACCGCCTCGGAATGCGGAAGCCGGTCGTGCATGGCCTGGTGCAGCGGCCGGGAATAGCGCATGTCGGACAGCCCCCGCACCAGCCGGCTCAGCGGGTCGGCGCCCGCCTGCTCCGCACTGAGGGTACGGATCTCGCGGCTGAGCATCCGGTCCATCACCGCGGCGAAGATGTCGTCCTTGGAGTCGAAGTACCAGTAGACGTTGCCCCTGGCCACACCGGCGGCGGCGCTGATGTCCGCCATCGTGGTCTTGGCGTAGCCCTTGGAGAGAAAAAGCTCGGTGGCCGCGGCCAGCAGATCACCCGCCCGCTCTTCACGGGGGATCTGTTGGCGGTTCCGCGGCATCCCGGGCTCCTCTGATGGGTTCAGCTCGTCTCAACTGAGTGTAGACAGCGGGCTCCAGTGGCCTGACGGCAGTGGACATGGCTGTCCCTGACTGTGGCAGGGACAGCCATGTCGGACTACTGGTCCATCGCCTTCTGCGCACCGAGCCCATACCCGCCACATCGGACCGACCGCGAGAACGACGGAGCCCTGGGGAGGCCCGCGCTCCCCTTTCACGGGAGAATCACTTACCCCGAGAGCGGTATACAGGGGAAAGTTTCTTCCCCCCATCATGAGTAGACATAATCTCGGCTTCGGCGAACCATGGCGTCAGGGCCGCCCGGTGGCGGACCAAGGCCGAGAAAGAGGCAGGAACCATGGTCAAAACTGTTTCCTTCAGGAACAAGGAAGTAGAAATTTCGGGACACCTTCATCTGCCGGACGACTTCAGTGAAGACAAAACGTATCCGGCTCTCGTTGGCATTCATCCGGCTGGCGGAGTAAAGGAACAGACCATCGGCCTCTACGCCAAGAGGCTCGCTGCGCATGGATTCGTCACCGTGGTATATGACTCCTCCTACCAGGGAGAGAGCGGCGGCGAACCTCGCCTCTTGGAAGACCCGACGGCCAGGGTGGAAGACGCCCGCTGCGCAGCCGACTTCCTTAGCACTCTTCCGTTCGTCGACCCCAAACGAATGGGAGTTTTTGGCATCTGCGCCGGGGGTGGCTACGCGATCAGCGTGGCACAGACCGAACGTCGCTTCAGGGCAGTGGCTACCGTCAGCGCAGCTCCCATGGGCGAAGGTTCCAGGGGCTTCCTGGGGCACATGTCCCCGGTGGCCGAGCAGATCGGAACGCTGGAAATGGTGGCCGAGCAGCGGACGGCGGAAGCGAGAGGAGAAAAGCCTCTCTACGCCCCGTTCGTCCCAGAAAAACTGGAGGAGATCGACGAAAACACACCGGATCTCCTGCGTGAGGGATACGACTACTACAGGACTCCCCGAGGCCAACACCCCAATTCCAAGGGCCGTTTCCTGCTGACCAGCATGGACAAGATGTTCGCCTTCTCGGCGTTCGACCAGATTCCAGAACTGCTGACCCAACCGATGCTCCTCATCGCCGGGAGCAAGGCGGACACAAAGGTGTTCAGCGACCAGGCCTACGAGCTTTCCAAAGGGCCGAAAGAGTTGTTCGTCGTCGAAGGTGCGACTCATATCGCCATGTACGACGTGCCTGAGTACGTAGATCAAGCGGTCACCAAGATGGTGGAGTTCTTCGCTGTCCTTTAGGACCTGGGACCACGACCACACAGTCGGGCACTGCTCTGGCGCCGTTCGACGCTGCCGAAGCAGTGCCGATGGTGGGGACCAACCCCGAAGGGGAGAATCGCTCGCCCGGAGAACGGTAGGCAGGGAAAATTTTCTTACCCCTCACAGCGCGCCCTTCCGATGCAAAGCTTGGTCACTCACTGAAACGAAAACATTCGAGGAGCCCGATCACCATGTCCCATTCCGGCCGCCCCACAATCGCCATTGCCTTCCATTCGGGCTACGGCCACACTGCCGTCGTCGCCGAAGCAGTGGCGCGTGGCGCAGCGGGAGCCGGCGCCGAGGTGGTCTCGATCTCCGTCGACACCATCACCGACGAGCAGTGGGCGCAGCTGGACGCCGCTGACGCGATCATCTTCGGTGCCGCCACGTACATGGGTACCGCCTCCGCGGCCTTCCACGCGTTCGCCGAGGCCAGCAGCAGGCGCTGGTTCTCCCATGTCTGGGTGGACAAGCTCGCCGCGGGCTTCACCAACTCCGGTGCCAAGAGCGGCGACAAGTCGTCCACCCTGGGCTATTTCGCCACCTTGGCCGCCCAGCACGGCATGCACTGGATCAGCCTGGGTCTGCTGCCTGGCTGGGATTCCACCACGGGCAGCGAGGACGACATCAACCGGCTGGGTTTCTTCATGGGTGCCGGCGCCCAGAGCCCCACCGATGTCGGTCCGGAAGCGGTCCACAAGTCGGACATCGCCACCGCGGAGTACCTGGGTGCGCGCGTCGCACGCCAGGCCGCGGTCTTCCAGGCCGGGCGGGCCACCCTCGCCGCCTGATCACAAGGCCTTCTTTCCCATAGTCCAAATCCACCCCCCGCAAGGAGCGAACCATGTCCGACTCCCCGAACCTCGCCCTCATCCGCCGGGTCTACGAATCCCGAATGGCGCCCGAGGTCACCAAGGAGGTCATGGCCCCGGACCTCGCCTGGGACATCACCCCGGGCTTCCCGAACAGCGGCGTGTACCACGGCTGGGACAGCGTGGCGAAGGACTTCTTCGGCACACCGATGCCGAACATCGAGTCCCTCGGCGCGGTGCCCGAGGAGTTCTACGCGGACGACGAAGGCCACGTCTTCGTGTTCGGGCACTACCACGCCGAGACCAAGACCGGCGACAAGGCCGACGTCCGGTTCATCCACCTGTGGACTCTCCGCGACGGCAAGGCCGTCAGCATGCGGCAGGCCGCCGACAGCCACATCATCCGAGAAGCCATCAAGGGCTGACACCGTCACCAGGAGACCAATAACCATGGCGAAGATCCTCTTCGTGATCACCGCGTCCGACCACTGGACGCTGGCAGACGGAACCCGGCAGCCGGCCGGCTTCTGGGCTGAGGAAGCCCTCGGCCCGTACCAGGTCTTCAAGGAGGCCGGATACGAGATCACGGCGGCAACACCCGGCGGTGTGCCACCCACGGCGGACGCGCTCAGCCTCAGCCCGGAGTTCAACGGCGGCGAGGAAGGCGCGCAGCGCATGCGGACCGCACTGCGCGAGGCCACCGAGCTGGCGCACCCGATGCGTATCGAGGACGTACGCATCGACGAGTACGAGGCCGTCTTCTACCCCGGCGGCTGGGGCCCGATGGAGGATCTGCCCGACGACGCCGAGTCCGGCAGGCTGCTCACCGAGTGGCTCGCCTCGGGCAAGCTGGTGTCCCTGGTGTGCCATGGCCCCGCGGCACTGCTGGCCACCATCGGTCCCGACGGGACGTCCCCATTCTCCGGCTACCGACTGACCGGCCTCTCCAACGCCGAGGAGAAGCAGAACGGTCTCGCGGACCGCGCGAAGTGGCTGCTGCAGAACCGCCTCGTCGACGAACTCGGGGCGGACTACCGCGAGGCCGATCCGTTCACCCCGCACGTCGAGATCGACCGAACTCTGTACACCGGCCAGAACCCGGGCTCGGCGGTTCCGCTGGCCCAGGCGGTGCTCAAGGCACTGGGCTGAGCCGGCCGGGCTGATCGCTCGACCAGGGGAAGGATTTCTCCCCCCTCACAACGCCGGACGTTTGTGCCACGCTGCACAGCATGAACCGCAACCCCCATCTGAACGAGCTGGGTGAGTTCCTCAAGGCCCGCCGTGCCGAGCTCAGTCCCTCCGAGGTCGGGCTCCGCGGCGGGCAACGGCGGCGTGTGCGTGGTCTGCGCCGCGAGGAAGTGGCTCTTCTCGCGGCGATCAGCACCGAGTACTACGCCCGGATCGAGCAGGGCCGTCTCCAGGCGTCGACTCCCCTTCTGAACGAGATCGCCCAGGTACTCCGTCTGAACGAGGACCAGCGCACCTACCTCTTCGAGCTCGCGGCGAAAGACAGGGTGCGCCCGGCCAGGTCAGGCGACCGCCAGCAGGTGGATACGCAGCTCCAGCGCATGCTGGACGATCTCACCGCCACTCCGGCCTTCGTCATCGGCCGACGGACCGACATCCTCGGCTGGAACCAGCTCGCCGCCGCGCTGTGGACCGATTTCGCACGTTTCCCGAAGCAGGAACGCGTGTTCGTCCGGCTGCTGTTCACCGAACCCTGGATGCGCGAGCTGTACGTGGACTGGGAAGAGGTCACCCGCCTTGCCATCGCGCAGTTGCGCATGGAGACCGCGCGCTACCCCGGCGACCAGCGTCTCGCCGCTCTGGTCGAGGAGCTCTCCGCCCGCGACGCACAGTTCCGGCAGTGGTGGACCGAACACGACGTCGCGATGCGAGGCAAGGGCACCAAGAAGCTTCGTCACCCGGCGGTGGGAGAGCTGACCCTCGACTGGGACACGCTCACATGCGGCACGGACCCCGAGCAGCACATCATCGTGTGGACCGCCGCACCCGGTTCCCCTTCCTACGACGGACTGCGTCTCCTGGCCTCCTGGGGCGCGGACCAGAAGCGGACGGCGTCCGACACCGTCGCGTAAACCTCCCCCCATTGATATAGAGGGAAAGCACATTCCCCCATACCCGCATCCCAGCCAAGAGCCTTCCCTTTTCCCGGCGCGCGAGGCGCGAATGTCGGACACCTCGACGAATGCGGCCCTCGGCGGGCGGCGCTACGGCTTCGGCGTCATCGGACCTCCAGGGACTGGCTCGCGGCGGCAGGCGCAGCCGTCGCCGCGGCGGCCTGTTGTGTGAAGGTCCGGGCGAGGGCGTCGGCGCCGCGTGCCAGCAGGCCCACGTCGACGCCGACGGCGGTGAACGTGGTCCCGAGTTCGATGCACCGCCGCGCGAACGCGGGGTTGGTCGTCAGCACGCCGGCCGGTTTGCCCGCCGCGCGCACGCGGCCGATCGCGTGCTCGACCGCCTCGGTGACGGTCGGTGCGTTCGGGTCTCCGGGATGGCCGAGGCTGGCGGCCAGGTCGCTGGGGCCGATGAAGATCCCGTCCACGCCGTCGACGGACGCGATCTGCTCGATCTGCTCAAGGGCGTGCCGCGATTCGACCTGGACGAGCACGCACAGCTCGGTGTGCGCCAGTACGGCGTAGTCCTTGACCCGACCGAAGCGGGTGGCCCTGGTCAAGGCCGCCACGCCGCGGACGCCGATGGGGGCGTAACGGGTGGCGGCGACGGCGGCGCGCGCTTCCTCGGCCGACTCGACCTGCGGAATCAGCAGCGACTGAGCGCCGACATCCAGGAGCCGCTTGATCACCACGGGATCGTTGACCGGAGGACGCACCACGGGCGAGCAGGGGTACGGGGCGACCGCCTGGAGTTGCGAGAGCACGGTCGCGATGTCGGCGTGCGAGTGTTCGGTGTCGAGAAGCAGCCAGTCGAAGCCGGCGCCGGCGACGATCTCGGCCGGGTACGGGTCGGCCAGCGAGCACCACATGCCGATCATCTGCTCGCCTCGGGCAAGCGCCGCTTTGAACGCGTTCGCCGGCAGGGGCCACTGGCCTGGTACGGGCTGTGCTGCGCCGGTCGGCGGGTTGTGCGTGGTCACTGGAACGGGGTTGTGCGTGGTCACTGGAACGCCACCCCGATCGAACCCAGCGGGCCGAAGTCGGCGTGGACGACGGTGTTCGCTTCGACCGAGACCGGTCGCGTGAACGAGCCCGACAGCAGCATCTGACCGGCTTTCAGATGCTGGCCGACCGCGGCGAGCTTGTTCCCGAGCCAGGCGATGCCTGCCGCCGGGTGTCCCATGACGGCGGCCGAGACGCCGGACTCCTCGATCACCCCGTTCTTCGCCAACGTCGCGGCCACCCACCGGACGTCGAGGTCCATCGGGCGTACGACTCGACCGCCGACCACCATCGCCGCGGCGGCGGCGTTGTCGGCGATGGTGTCGGTGATCGCGCGCGGCACCTCGGTGCGGTAGTCGATGACCTCGAGCGCGGGGACGACGTACTCCGTCGCCCGCAGGACGTCGTGGACGCGTAGGTCCGGACCGTGCAGGTCCTTGCCGAGCACGAAGGCGAGTTCGACCTCCAGTCTGGGCTTCATGTAGCGGCTCGCGTCGAGGCGGGCGCCGTCGCCCACGACCATGTCGTCGGTGAGAAAGCCGTAGTCGGGTTCCGTCATCTTCGAGGCCATCTGCATGGCGCGAGACGTCAGTCCGATCTTGTGCCCGACGAGCCGAGCGCCGGCCGCCACGCGCTCCGCCGCCCAGAGCTGCTGGATGGCGTAGGCGTCGACGATCTCCAGATCGGGATAGGTGCGGCTGAGTTGGGTGATCGGTTTACGGTCACGGTCGGCCTGCATCAGGGCAGCTGCGGCTGCGCGACGTTCTGCTTCGCTGATCACTGGGTTCCTCTCGGGAGTACGTCCAGCTCGGTGGCGCGCTTGGCCGACACGGGCGGGGTCGGCAGCCAGGCCTCACCCGGCTCGACGACGAAGGTGAACTCGAGGCTGTACCAGGGCTCGGTCACGTCCGGGTCCGGCGCCGGCTCGTTCTCGTGGAGTACGTACGTGCCGACGAGGCTCTGTACGACGCCGAACTGGGCGTCGGTCTCCAGGATGGGGTCGTCGTGGCTGTAGAGCTGGGACGCGATCGTCTTGTATCCGGGTTTGTGGATCAGCGCGTGGACATGGGCCGGCCGGAAGGGATGGCGCTTGAGCGCGGTCAGGAGCTCGCCCACGGGCCCGCCCATCGGTATCGGGTAACCGGAAGGCTTGATACTGCGGAAGGCGAACACTCCTTCCTCATCGCTGAAGAACTTGCCACGGAGATTCCACTCGGCCTGCTCGGGGTCCTGGTTCTCATAGAGGCCGGCGGGTGACGCGTGCCAGATGTCAACTTCCGCGTCGGCGACCGCGTTCGTGTCGGTGTCGACGATCCGGCCGGTGAAGAACAGCGGCGGTCCCTCGGTGGGCGAGCGGACGATCGACTCACCGTTGTTCATCCTCGGGCTGCCCTGGCGCCAGAACGGACCGAGCAGGTTCGCCGAGGTCGGCTTGTCTTCGGTGCCGTTGTTCATCAGGGCGACCAGCGTTGACAGGCCCAGCGAACCCGCCATCAGCCTGACCTCGTTGTGGCTGGGCGTGGTGAGCCGACCGAGCCTGGTCACGATGTCGAGGGCAGTGTCGAACTCCTTCTCGGTCAGCCGCACTTCGCGGGCAAGATCGTGCAAGTGGCGCACCAGCGCCTGGATGATCTCCTTGACCCGCGGGTCACCGGCCCGCTCCGTCTCGGCAAGTACCGCCGCGGTGAGCTGGAGTTCGTCCTGGATGATCACGTCGGCGTCTCCTCGTAACGGTCGGCTGCCGGCCCGCGGTGAGCACTGCCCCGCGAGTATCCGAAGGCCGTCCGGCCCGCACAACGCCACCGTCCATCCAATGGACCACGAGAAAGTGATCAGCTGTGGCGGACCTTGACGCCAGGGCTCCAGCCAAGGAGGCGGGAGATGCCGAGACCGCTTGCGATCACAGACGGAAGCACCGCCGGGTGCTTCACCGAGTCAGTGCGCACGACCACGGACAGCGCCGCTACGACACGGCCTTCGCCGTTCACGATGCGCGTGGCCACCGAATCGGTGCCGGGGGTCAACTCTCCTCGCACCGTGGCCGTCCCGGTGCGACGGCAGCCGGCGATCTCCTTGCGCAGCACCTCCGGTGCCACGATGCTTCGCGACGAGTACTCCCGGAGCTCGCCCGACAGCACGCTCTCGATCAGCTCCGTACCGCCGTGGCTGAGCAGCACCTTGCCCACACCCGTGCAGTGCAGTGGCAGCCGCCCACCGACCTGGGAGACGAGTTCGGGTGCCTCCGACGCGGACAGTCTCTCGATGATCACCGCTTCCTGGCCTTCCAGGACCGCCAGTTGCACATGCTGGTGAAGTGCGGTGTAGAGATCCTCGAGGAACGGCTGGGCCAGCGTGCGCAGTGATTCGGTGAGCGGGGCCAGGGTTCCGAGTTGCCACAGCCGCAGTCCCACCGTGAATCTGCCGTCCGGCCGACGGTCCAGCGCGCCGAAGTCGGCGAGTTCCACGGCCAGTCTCCGCACGGTGGCGTGAGGCATGCCCGTCGTGCGCACCAGGTCGGCGAGGCTGAGCGCACTGTTCCCGGGCTGGAACGCGAACAGCACTTCCAGCAGGCGGGAGCCCACTGTCCTGCCGGGTTCGCTGGTGCGGGGCATACGGTACGGCCTCCTCGCTGTGCGGTACCGCTCGTCCTGCCGACTCAGGACCGTACGCACGGCAGAACCGTACGCATGGCAGATCCGGACTCAGCGGCCCATCGTGACACCCGACCCGGCGATCCAGGACTCGTCTCCCCCAAGCCGCCTTTCACCGTGAACCCGGCTCTCGTTCGTCAGGCAGCCTCATCCCGCGCCCGCTGATACGGGTCGGCAGTCCACGACGCGAGGAAGCGCAGTCCGTCATGGGACGGGGTCCCGGGCTCGGCGGTCCAGATCACCAACTGCTGTGCGGGGGCGGCTGTGCAGGTCAGACTGTCCCAGTCGAGAGTGAGGTCGCCGGCAACCGGGTGGCGCAGCCTCTGGGTGCCCACCCGCAAGCCGGCCACCTGACGCCCGGCCCACCACTGCCGGAAGTCGGCGTCGACCACCGACAGCTCACCGACGAGCGCGGCCAGTTCGGGGTCGCCCGGGTGCTGGGCGGCCTCCAGGCGCAGTTCGGCGACGCAGTTCCGGGCGATCGTCCTCCAGTTGAGGTGAAGCCCGCGGAAGCAGGAGTTGGTGAAGCACAGCCGGGCGTAGTTGCGCTTCTTCTCCGGAACCTGGCCGAAGTCCGTGAGCAGAGCGGCCGCCAGAGGGTTCCAGGCCAGGATGTCCATGCGACGGCCCAGGACGAGCGCGGGGGTCGCGGTCAACTCGTCCAGGAGACGCCTGAGTTGCTGCTGGACCTGCTGCGCCGGCCGGCGGCGCGGCACGTACTCGTCTCTCGCGGCCAGCTCGAACAGGTGGTCACGCTGGTCGTCGTCGAGGTGCAGGACACGGACGAGCGTGGCGAGCACCGACATCGGAGCACGGGCACGCCCCTGCTCCAACCGCGTGTAGTAGTCCGTACTGATGGCAGCGAGCACGGCGACCTCCTCCCGGCGCAGGCCGGCCACCCGCCGGGGGCCACCGGTGTCGGGCAGGCCTACGGTGCGCGGGCTCAACTCGGCCCGCCGCGCCTTGAGGAATTCTCCCAGCTCGTTCAGATGCGCGTCGCTGGTCATACGGCCAGTCTCGCACCGCTCAGCCTTCGCCAGGGGGGTAAGGATTCCTCCCCTGGATAAGTAATTCCTGGGATGGAATTCTCCCCTTTGCGGGCTCACGCAATGGTGGCAGGCTCGATGAGGTGGCCGCCGACCAGGACCGGCCCATGGAGAACATTCACCGTACAGGCGGGACCGCCGACCCCGGGACCGGGATCGTTTTCGAATGCCACCGATATCCCGTATTCCATATTCCATGCGGCTGAGGAGGAGGCGAGAAAGGACGGTGAGGACGGATGTCACGTTCCTCGGCAATGACCTGACGCCGCCCGGTCACCTCCACACTCCTGGCAGCGTGCCGGTCGCCCGCTGCCCGCGATCGTCCACCCGCGGGGCGACCTGACGAGCCTGAGAGAGCATCATGCGAGCAACCATCATTCACGCGCCCGGTGACATCCGGGTGGAGAACGCCCCAGAGCCGAAGATCGTGGCGCCGACGGACGCGGTCATCCGGACCGCCGCCGCCTGCGTGTGCGGCTCCGATCTGTGGAGCTACCGGGGTGTCCTGCCGGTCACCGAGCCGCAGCCGATCGGCCACGAATACGTGGGCATCGTCGAGGAGGTCGGCAGCGACGTAACGAGCGTCGAGCCGGGCCAGTTCGTCATCGGTTCCTTCGTCGCCTCCGACAACACCTGCCCGATCTGCCAGGCCGGCTACCACACCTCCTGCCGGCACGCGCAGTGGGTCACCGGCTGCCAGGCCGAGTACGTCCGTGTCCCCCTCGCCGACGGCACCCTGGTCGCCACCCCGGAACAGCCTACCGAGGAGCTGATCCCGGACCTGCTGGCCCTGTCCGACGTCATGGGCACCGGCTGGTACGCCGCCAGGGCGGCCGAGGTGAAGCCCGGTTCGACGGCCGTGGTGGTCGGTGACGGCGCGGTGGGCCTGTCCGGTGTCATCGCCGCGAAGGAACTGGGAGCCGCCCGCATCATCACCATGAGCCGCCACGAGTCCCGGCAGAAGCTGGCCCTGGAGTTCGGCGCCACCGACATCGTCACCGAGCGCGGCGAGGAAGGCATCGCCCGCGTCAAGGAACTGACGAACGGCATCGGCGCCGACTCCGTACTCGAGTGCGTCGGCACCCAGCAGTCGATGCAACAGGCCCTGCAGTCCACCCGACCGGGCGGCAACGTCGGCTTCGTCGGCATGCCTCACGACGTGCAGATCGACGGCCTGCAGCTCTTCTTCTCCCACGTCGGTCTGCGCGGTGGCCCCGCCCCCGTGCGCGCCTACCTTCCCGACCTGATCGACCGCGTCTTCAGCGGCCGTATCAACCCGGGCAAGGTCTTCGACCTCACCCTGCCCCTGGACGAGGTCGCCGAAGGTTACAAGGCCATGGACGAGCGCCGCGCCATCAAGACGCTGCTGCGTCCCTGACCCGAACCCTGGCGGTGGGGGGCGCGGGATCAGCCGCGCCCACCACCGCCGGCACCAACGAGCGGCAACCTCGCCCGCCCACCGCAGCCCAGCAGAACGGACCGACCGCCATGACCAGCGAGGCGATCCTCACCGTCGAGGCGTACTTCGAAGCCCTCGGCGCCCGCGACATGGAGCGGATCCTCTCCCGCTTCGCTCCCGACGCGACCTGGACGATCCCGGGCGATCCGGCACTGACGCCCTGGGCCGGTCACCGCACCGGGCCGAAGGACATCGAGCAGTCCCTCACCGCGTTCTTCGCAGCCGTCGAGCCGCTCGTGTTCGAGCTGCAGACCATGGTGGAGGCCGACGGACGGGTACTGGTACCGGGCCGGTACGCCTCCCGGTTCCGTCCCTCGGGGCAGGTGCTCGAAAGCGAGATGATCCTGCGTTTCACCGTCGTCGACGGCCTGATCACCGACTACCGCGTGTTCGAGGACTCGCTCGGTATCACGCGTACCTGCCTCGGTGAGCCGCTCACCACCGCTCCCGCCTGACCGCAGGTCTGCCCACACCCGTTCGTCCCCAGTCCGCAGTCCGCCCCACACGGGAGCAACAGTCATGCTCGGTCTCGAACTCGTCGTGCTCCTGGGCGTGGCTCTGCTGCTGGGCCAGGTCATCGCCCAGCGCTTCCGCGTCGCACCACCCGTCGTGCTGCTGGTCGTGGGTGCTCTTCTGGGACTCGTCCCGGCCGCGCGTCAGACTCAACTGCCGCCAGAAGTGGTGCTGTTGCTCTTCCTTCCGGTGTTGCTGTACTGGGAGAGCCTCACCACGTCCATCCGGGAGATCCGTTCCAACCTGCGCGGCATCGTCCTGCTCAGCACGGTCCTGGTGATCCTCACCGCGGGGACCGTGGCCGTCGCCGGGCACGCGCTCGGACTGCCGTGGGGACCGGCCTGGGCGCTGGGCGCGGCGGTGGCTCCCACCGACGCGACAGCGGTCGGCGTCCTGGCCCGCTCCCTGCCGCGCCGTCAGGTCACCGTGCTGCGTGCCGAAAGCCTCGTCAACGACGGCACCGCACTGGTCATCTTCGGCCTGGCGGTCGGTATCACCGTCGGCGAGGAACACCTCACCGTTCCGCACGTGGGCGCGCTGTTCCTCCTGGCCTACGGCGGCGGGGCAGCGGTCGGCGTGCTGGTCGCCTGGATCAACATGAACCTGCGGCGCCGCCTGGACGATCCCCTGCTCGGCAATCTCGTCATGATCCTGGCGCCGTTCACGGCGTTTCTGCTCGCCGAGCTGATCCACGCCTCGGGTGTCCTCGCGGTCGTCGTGAGCGGGCTGATCATGGCCCAGGTGGCTCCCAGCCTCATCCGCGCCGAGCATCGCCGCCAGGCACTGGCCTTCTGGCCACTGCTCACCTTCATCATCAACGGCGCATTGTTCGTCCTGGTCGGAGTGGAACTCCAGTACGCACTCCGCCACTTGGACCGCTCCGACCTCCAGGACGCCCTGATCGCGATCGGCATGGTCAGCGTGGTGCTGGTCATGGTCCGGTTCGCGTTCCTGTTCTCCTCCGCCTACCTGGTCCGCGTACTCGACCGGCGTCCCGAGCAACGACTGCGCAGAATCAGTCACCGGGCCCGCACCGTCAGCGGGTTCGCGGGCTTCCGGGGCGCGGTGTCGCTCGCCGTGGCGCTCTCGGTGCCGGAGACCCTCGACTCGGGTGAGCCGTTCCCCGACCGTGCCTTCATCGTCTTCGTCACCTCCGGCGTCATCGTGGTCACTCTCGTGGTGCAGGGACTGCTGCTGCCGGGCGTGGTGCGCTGGGCCCGGCTGCCGCGCGACACGTCCGTCGACGAGGAGCAGGTCCTCGCCGAGACAAAGGCGACCGAGGAAGCCATCACAGCACTGCCGCAACTCGCTGCCGAACTGGGCACCACCCCGAAAGTCATGGAGTGGCTGAGCCAGGAGTACGAGGCCCACCTGGCGACCGTACGGGCCAAGGACGCGGGCACCGACGACGATCCCGCCCTGCTCCACAACCGCCACTACACCGACCTCCGCCTCGCCCTCATCGCCCACAGACGCGCAACCGTCGTCCGCCTGCGCGACGAGGGACAGATCGACGACACCGTGCTGCGCCGGCTCCAGGCCGCGCTGGACAACGAAGAGGTGCGGCTGGCCGGACGCGAGCAGGTGGAGTGAGCCGAGCCCGACACCCGCCTTCACACAAGCCCCCCGGAAGGGATCCCTGTCATGTCCTCCGGCCTGATCGACGTCCACGCCCACCTCCTGCCCGACTTCTACGTCCAGCAGGCGACAACGGCGGGCCACGCTCACCCCGATGGCATGGGCGGCTGGCCGTCGTGGTCCGTGGAAGCCCACCTGGACCTGATGGACCGCAACGGCATCGAGACCGCGATGCTGTCCATGTCCTCCCCCGGCGTACACTTCGGCGACGACAAGGCGGCCCGCCTCCTCGCCCGGCGCGTCAACGAGTACGCCGCCGAACTGACCCGCGAACACCCCTGCCGCTTCGGCAACTTCGCGTCGCTTCCCCTGCCGGACGTGGACGGCTCGTTGGAGGAGATCGCATTCGCCTTCGACGAACTCGGCACCGACGGCGTGGCCTTGCTTACGCACACGCACGGTGTGTACCTGGGTGACCAGCGCCTCGACCCGGTCTTCGCGGAACTCGACCGGCGGCGGGCCGTGGTCTTCCTGCACCCCACCTCACCGGTGTGCTGGGAACAGTCCGCACTCGGCAGACCGCGGCCGATGGTCGAGTACATCTTCGACACGGCCCGTACCGTCACGGACCTGGTGATGGCGGGTGTCCTGACGCGACATCAGAACATGCAGGTGATCGTTCCGCACTGCGGTGGCGCGGTTCCCGTCCTGGCCGACCGCATCAACGAGTTCATGAGGCTGTTCCTGCCTTCGGAGAATTCGGCCTCCCTCGATGCCGTGCAGCAACTACGGGGCCTGTACTACGACATGGCGGGCACGGCGTTCCCACGTCAGGTCCCCGCGCTGCTGAAGCTCGTCGATCCGGACCGCGTACTGTTCGGCAGCGACTACTGCTGGACGCCTCCCCCGCTGGCCGACGCCCACATCGCGGCGATCGACGCGGCCGAGTCACCGGCAGAGGGGACCACGTGGCGTTCCCTGACGACGGCAAACGCCCAGCGCCTGTTCCCGCGGACGGCGCGGTGAAGGAGGAAGAATGCACACGCGAACACTCGGGCGAAACCTCCGAGTCTCCGCCATCGGTCTCGGCGCAATGGGAATGTCCCAGAGCTACGGCCCGAACCCCGGTGATCGAAGCGACATGATCGCCGTGCTCCGTGGGGCCGTGGACCGCGGGGTCACGTTTTTCGACACCGCGGAGGTGTACGGCCCCTATGTCAACGAGGAACTCGTCGGAGAGGCCCTTGCTCCGGTACGTGACCAAGTGGTGATCGCCACGAAGTTCGGATTCCGCATCGAGAACGGTGCGTCAGTCGGACTCAACAGCCGGCCCGAGCAGATCCGTGCCGTCGCCACGGCCTCCCTCGAACGGCTCGGGGTCGAGACGATCGACCTGTTCTATCAGCACCGCGTTGATCCACAGGTGCCGATCGAAGACGTCGCCGGCGCGGTGGGCGAGCTTGTGCAGGAGGGCAAGGTCCGCTGCTTCGGGCTCTCGGAGGCCAGTGCGGAGACCATCCGCCGTGCTCACTCGGTCCATCCGGTCACGGCAGTGCAGAGCGAGTACTCGCTGTGGACCCGAGATCCCGAGTCACAGGTCCTGCCGACGTGCGCGGCGCTCGGAATCGGATTCGTGCCCTTCAGCCCGCTCGGCAAGGGGTTCCTGACCGGGGCGGTGGACGCTTCGACGTCGTTCGCGGCCGGCGACGTCCGAACAACCATTCCACGGTTCACGGCCGAGAATCGAGCGGCCAACCAGGCTCTCGTCGAGCACATTGCAACGCTCGCGCAGGCCAAGGACGCCACACCGGGGCAGGTCGCCCTTGCCTGGCTGCTTGCACAGCATCCGTCGATCGTTCCGATTCCCGGAACGCGGCGCATCGCGCGTATCGAGGAGAACACCGGCGCCGCCCAACTGCCGCTCTCCGCCGACGAACTGTCGGACCTCAATGAACTCGCCGGCCGGGTCGGAGTACAGGGAGACCGCTACAACGAGCACCACATGTCGCTGCTCGACAAGTAGCCAGACGAACGGAAGCAAGCTGCGGGCGGGCACACCGGTTTCGGTGACAGCACCCGTTCGCAGCCATTTCCGCCGGTAGCGAGCCGCACACCAATGAAAGTCGTGATCGGGCCCATCGCGGATGGGATGGCTTCCACCTCACGGAAGCCGTCCCACGCGTACGGGCACGGTACCCCCGAGTACACGCTGCCGACGCCACCCAACCCTGCGGACCAGGCTCAGTCCTTGTCAGAAACGGCGGGCGGGTATGCGGGGGCGTCAATGCCCCAGGACGTGACCCAGTCGGGTACTACCTCGACCCACTTCGGACCGAACCCCGGCCCCAGCACCTCGCCACCCTCCGTGTGCAGGACCGCCGTCCCCTTGATGAGGATCCCGCGCGGCTGCCACGTCTGCTCATCCGCCACGTCGTCGACCACGAGTGCCGCCTGCGGGTTGACCTCGAGGTGACGGACGTACAGCCGCTCCTGGCCACGCCCTTCGAGCAAGCGCCCCCGATCTTGATCACCTCGTGCTCGGGATCGGTGTGGTACCCGATGGGCACCACATGCGGCTTACCGGACCTACCCGCCAGCAACTCCTTCAAGGACTGGTCACAGGCATCTCGCTGGCGGCTTACCCAACCGCACGTCCGGTTCTGAGGGGCCGGGACATAGTCGGCCGGCGCGTCGAACTCACCGTAACTGTCCTGGGCGACCTGTTGCCCGTCACAACAACTACTGGAAGCTGACCTGGCAATGATTGTGACCTTATGCACTGTTTGCGGATGGAGGAACCTACGAACTTGAGAATTCGCTGAGTATTCGGCGCGCACATTCGTATCTGAGGATGCGCTTCCCCCATGCCGGAAGTCCTGCCGGCTCCGGAGATGTCCTTGAGAGGCCTGATGAGACGCAACACGCGAAGAAGATCGAAGACTGCCCGCCGGGCAGTAGGTGCGGCGGCCGCACTGGCCATAGGGGCCGGTGGACTGGTGGCGGTCAACCTCTACGCCTCGGCCGACGAAACCAGCGCGTCGAAGGGCTCTGCCCAGAACCAGGCGCTCGCGGCCGGCACCTCCACCATCGACTGCCCCGACGTCGGCCAGCAGTTGAAATCAGTGCCCGCCAAGGCGAAGGCCCAGGTCGACAAGGAGCTGGCACTCCTCGACAAGCAGATATCCGAGGCATACCAGCGCCTTTCCACCTCCCAGAAGGCGATTCAGCAGGACCCCAACTTCGCCCAGAACGCGATCGTGGGTCCGCTGAAGGACAAGCGGAAGGCGACGATCGACCGGATCGCCATCGCCATCGGCCGTGTGGCAGCCAAGCCGCAGGGCCTCGACGCATTGGCGGCCTGCACGCTGCGCGCCACCGGCAACCAGCCCGCCGCCGGTCAGGGTGGCAACAACACCAACGCCGGAGGGAGCGGCAACGGCCCCGTCGCCGCCGACTTCGTGGACATCACCAAGGTGAAGTCCAACGTGCGCACGCCGGCCAAGTCGGCGAAGGCTTCAAAAGGCGTCTTCGTCAGCAAGTGCGGAGTGAACGCCAACAAGCTGTACAACAGCGACAACGTCATCGTCGCGCCCGGTGTCACCAACGGCGCACACCACCTGCACGATTACATCGGCAACCAGGACAACGACGCTTTCTCGAGCGACCAGGACTTCGCCAAGGCCGGGACCAGCTGCCAGAACAGGGGCGACAAGTCGTCCTACTACTGGCCGGTGCTGCGCCTGCAGGACGGCACCAAGGAGTTCGACGCCGACAAGCAGGGCGGCGGTGCCGAGGGCAACACGGGCCGGATTCTGACGGCCAAGAAGGCCACCTTGAACTTCGTGGGCAGCCCCCGCGGCAAGGTGGTGGCGATGCCCAAGTTCCTGCGCATCATCACCGGTGACGCCAAGGCGTTCGTCAACGGCACGGCCAACGCCAACGCCTCCTGGAGCTGCACCGGCTTCGAGAACAAGGTGCAGTTGAAGGACAAGTACCCCCTCTGCCCGTCAGGCAGCGACGTGGTGCGCACCTTCAAGTTCCAGAGCTGCTGGGACGGCACGAACATCGACAGCGCCAACCACCGTACGCACGTGGCCTTCGCTGACGCGGGCGGCAACTGCCCGACCGGCTTCAAAGCCATTCCCCAGTTGGTGCAGCGTCTGGTGTACGACGTGGACGCGCCCAGCGTCAAGGACAACGGCAAGACCCGTCCGTTCTTCTCGTTGGACAGCTTCCCCGAGCAGGCGCACAAGCCGGTCACCGACCACGGTGACTTCATCAACGTCTTCGACCCGAAGCTGATGAACAAGGCCGTCCAGTGCATCAACACCGGACGTAAGTGCAGCTGAGTCCGAGTACCGGGCGGTGGGCGTCGCGCTGACGACGCCCACCGCCATGAACGGAATGCTGGTGGGACCGCCACGTCCGAGGCGTCAAGCGGGCAGCGCACCATCGACATGTTGCGTTCCTCAGTCGCACCGAAGGACAACCACCACCTCCAGCGTGGCATCGGCCAAGCTCGTCTCGATGGCGTTGCGGCCCTCGATCACCCCTCCGAGGGCGACCGTCACCGCAGAGGCCCTGGGTGGCCGCCCTTGGGGCCCGAGTCAGGGGAAACGCGCTGGTCGCGGCAGGCATGACGGACGTGGTGGTCGCACGGGTCGCACGGGACTGGAGGTGTCGGCCCTTCCTCCGTCTCCGGGAGGCGATCCTCATGCGTACCACCGCCGACCGCGGCCGCGCCCGCCGATGGTGCGGCTGCCGAAACGCCCACCGCCGCCAGCTCGGAGCACACTGCCTCTCCTGCTCACCGACGGTCACCACGGGGCGTGGACCTTCGCCGTCGACATCCCGCCCCGGCCCCTACGCCTCTCTTGGGCGCGGCACCCTCGAGTGGGCCCACGGCGCCAGACTCCCACCGTGGCCCCCGTCGTTGCGGATGCCGGTGGCGAACTCCTGCAGCACCTGCTGCCGGTGAGTTGGGCAGGCGCCGGGGAGTTCCGAGGCGGTGGTACGAGCGCCGGGTCAGGGCCTCAGCCCGGCGCGGACTCCTCACGCGCCCGGCCTCACCCCCAGGGCCGCGCCATCGACGGCTGAAGCCGACGCTCAGACCAGGGATACCGCCTCTGCCACCGCGCTCAGTGCCCAGTGATCACTTTCACCATCACCACGCCCGAGCCGATCGCCGCGTCCGTCAGCCCCGCCACGCACGAAGGCAGTACTCCGCCGCCCATCCGCCGCCCGCCCGCGAAGCCCCAGACCGCCATCGAGGCGACGTCCACGCCGACCGCGATCCACAGCGCGGTGGACAAATCGAGGGCGCCGGCCGCCGACAGGGCAATCATCAGAAGTGGGCCCACGGCGCAGCTGAGCAACGGACTGCTGACGAACAGCAGGCGCCCTACCTCGCGGCGGTTGGCCAACCGTTGGTGAACGACGCGGTGGGCCTGCATGTCGGCCACCAACGTCGCCAGCCACAAGCCCACCGCGGTGCCCATGACGTACAGCGCCGCCGTGCTGTGCCGGGTATGCGCGTTCTGTGCCAGGCCGACCATCACGGCGAGCATGGTGATCACCGCGTAGATCCGTTCCTTGAGCCGCTCGCCCAGGGCTTCGAGTTTCTGGGGAGAAGGTTCCGAGGAGCCGGAGGACGACGGTTGTTCATCGCCGAGATCGGACATGCCGGAACCGTACCGGAAGGACATTGCGGCCGCGCGGGTGGTGCCCAGGCGGTGGGGTCAGGCACATGAGACAGCTGAACTGGACGTAGCAGTCGGCTTCGTGTGCGGCGGACGGATATCGCCGATCGCGGAGGGGAGGCTCTGGCAGTTGAACCACACGACCCATTCCGCAGTGGCGAGTTCGACGTGACGTCAGGAATCCAGGGGGAGGCCCCCCAACTCCGGCCCGGTCGTGATGCACACGGGCACACCAACGCGCGCGGGCACGGACGCGGTCACGGCCGTGAAAGCGCCATCAGCGCGGACACTCCGGGCCACGCCCCGCCCTATGGGCCACTGCACGGTCGGCCATCGCACGGCCTCATGCCCTGGGTCCGTGGCGCACAGGAGGCAGCGAGGTCACCGCGTTGCGACAGCGTCACCTAATTGTTATGGCGGATAACAAATAGCGCCTCCCGCACTCTGGCGCACGGGTTCCGGAGCGCCGTAAGTTCCCGCTCACAACATTCAGCCGGGCGGATCACCCGACACCCGGCAATTCGTCCGAGAGCGCGCTTCTCGCCTTCCTTCTCACCACCCTCGTACGTCCGGTCGTCCGGCCGTAACACCAGAAAGGACCCTGCCCATGCGCAAGGGACTCCTCCTCACCGCCGCCTCGGTGGCACTGGTCAGCTCGCTCACCGCCTGTGGCGACGACTCGTCGAGCGGCAGTGACACCGGCTCCGACGCCAAGCCGAAGATCGGTGTGATCCTCCCGGACAGCAAGTCCTCGGCCCGCTGGGAGACCGCGGACCGCAAGTACCTCTCCGAGGCGTTCAAGGCGGCGGGCGTCGAGTACGACATCCAGAACGCGCAGGGCGACAAGCAGGAGTTCCAGACCATCGCGGACCAGATGATCACCAGCGGCGTGAACGTCCTGGTGATCGTGAACCTGGACAGCGGCACGGGCAAGGCGGTTCTGGACAAGGCCAAGGCGCAGGGCGTCGCCACGATCGACTACGACCGGCTCACCCTCGGCGGCTCCGCCCAGTACTACGTGAGCTTCGACAACACCGCGGTCGGCAAGCTGCAGGGCGAGGGCCTCAGCAAGTGCCTGAGCGACATGAAAGCCAAGAAGCCCATCGTCGCCACGCTCAACGGCTCCCCGACGGACAACAACGCCACTCTCTTCGCCGAGGGCTACAACGGCGTCCTCGACCCGAAGTACAAGTCGGGCGACTACGTGAAGGGCCCGGACCAGTCCGTCCCGGACTGGGACAACGCCCAGGCCGGCACCATCTTCGAGCAGATGCTCACCAGCGAGCCCAAGGTTGGCGGCGTGCTCGCCGCCAACGACGGTCTCGGCAACGCGGCCATCGCCGTCCTGCGCAAGCAGAACCGCAACGGCGAGGTCCCGGTCACCGGCCAGGACGCCACCGTGCAGGGCCTGCAGAACATCCTCGCGGGCGACCAGTGCATGACCGTCTACAAGGCGGTCAAGAAGGAGGCCGACGCCACGGCCAAGCTCGCCATCTCCCTCGCCAAGGGCGAGAAGGGCGAGACGAACGCGACCGTCGAGGACCCCGAGGGCAAGCGCAAGGTCCCGTCCGTGCTGGAGACGCCGGTGGCCATCTACAAGGACAACGTCAAGGACGTCGTGGACGACGGCTTCGTCACCAAGGAAGAGCTGTGCACGGGCAAGTACGCCGCCCTGTGCACCAAGGCCGGCATCCAGTAACCCTGACCGGCCGGCCGGACCGTCACACCTGGTCCGGCCGGCCCGACCGCGGGCCCCGGGGCTCCCACCCCCCGGGGCCCGCGACCTCACGACCGTAAGGAGCCGTCTCACATGACAGCGACCCCGATCCTTCGACTGCGCGGGATCGACAAGAGCTTCGGCGCCGTGCAAGTACTGCACGACGTGTCCTTCGACGTCCACCCGGGGGAGGTGACCGCCCTCGTCGGAGACAACGGCGCAGGCAAGTCCACCCTGGTCAAGTGCATCGGCGGGATCCACCCGTTCGACGGCGGTGAGTACTGGTTCGAAAATGAGCAGGTCCAGGTGCACAGCCCGCGTGACGCGGCGGCGATGGGCGTCGAGATCGTGTACCAGGACCTGGCGCTCTGCGACAACCTCGACATCGTGCAGAACATGTTCCTCGGCCGCGAGAAGCGCCGGGGACTCGTCCTGGACGACGCGACGATGGAGGAGATGGCCGCCCAGACTCTCGAAGGGCTGTCGGTCCGCACCGTCAAGTCCATCCGCCAGCAGGTCTCCAGTCTCTCCGGCGGCCAGCGGCAGACCGTGGCCATCGCCAAGGCCGTGCTGTGGAACAGCAAGGTCGTCATCCTGGACGAGCCGACCGCCGCGCTCGGTGTCGCCCAGACGGCGCAGGTCCTCGAACTGGTCCGGCGGCTGGCCGACAACGGTCTCGCCGTGGTCCTGATCTCGCACAACATGAACGACGTCTTCGCGGTGTCCGACCGGATCGCCGCCCTCTACCTGGGCCGGATGGCCGCACAGGTCAGCACGTCGGACGTGACGCACTCCCAGATCGTCGAACTCATCACCTCAGGCCGCAGCGGGGACCTCGGCCTCGCCCACAGCAACGGAGCCACCGCATGACCGCCGCAGTCGCCCCCGAGAAGCCGGAGCTGCCACGCGGCCCCGGTACGTCGAAGAAGAACGGAGCGGCCGGGACCGCGAGTATGCGCTCGGTCGCCCGGAACTACGTCGACCGGGTACGGGGCGGCGAGTTGGGCGCCCTCCCCGCCGTACTCGGCCTGATCGTCCTGTGCGTGTTCTTCGCCGCCCTGCGCCCGGTCTTCCTGTCCGAGCTGAACTTCGCCAACCTGCTGACCCAGGGCGCGGGCAGCATCGCCATCGCCATGGGCCTGGTCTTCGTCCTCCTCCTCGGCGAGATCGACCTGTCCGCGGGGTACGCCAGCGGGGTCTGTGCCGCCGTCCTGGCCATCCTGCTCACCGACCACGGATGGCCCTGGTACGGCGCGGCCGGCGCGGCGATCCTCACCGGCACGGTCATCGGCCTGCTGCTCGGCGTGCTGGTGGCGAAGATCGGCATCCCCTCCTTCGTGGTCACCCTGGCCGCCTTCCTCGGGTTCCAGGGCATCGTGCTGATGCTGCTGAAGGAAGGCACCAACATCTCCATCCGGGACCAGACGATCCTGGCCGTCGCCAACAACAACCTCTCCCCCGCGCTGGGTTGGGTACTGCTCGCCGTCAGTGTCGGGGCGTACGCGGCGATCCAGCTCCGGCAGAACCGCAACCGCCGGCGGCGCGGGCTCGCCACCGCTCCCTTCACCCTGCTCGCAGTCAGGATCGGCGGCCTGGCGGTGCTCGGTGCGATCGCCGTCCACCTGCTCAACCAGGAGCGCAGCCGCAACGTCATCGTCGACTCGCTCAAGGGCGTGCCGATCGTGGTGCCGGTCATCGCCGTCCTGCTCGTCGCCGGTACGTTCCTGCTCCAGCGCACCTCGTTCGGCCTGCACATCTACGCGGTGGGCGGTAACGCCGAGGCGGCTCGCCGGGCCGGCATCAACGTGGCGGCCATCCGGATCTCCGCGTTCGTCATCTGCTCGTCCCTGGCCGCGGTCGGCGGCATCATCGCCGCGTCCCGTGGCAACTCGGTCGACCCCAACACCGGTGGCAGCAACGTGCTGCTGCTGGCGGTCGGCGCCGCCGTGATCGGCGGGACGAGCCTGTTCGGCGGGCGCGGCAGGGTCGTTGACGCCGTGCTCGGCGGCATGGTGGTCGCGGTCATCCAGAACGGGATGGGCCTCATGGGGTACAGCTCAGGGGTCAAGTACGCTGTCACGGGTTCGGTTCTGCTGGTGGCCGCAGGCGTGGATGCGCTGTCCCGTCGCCGGGCCGTACAACGATGAGGTCTGGGGCTCCATGAAAGCCGGTCCCTCGCAGGAGGAGATCCGCCGGCACAACCTCGGCACCCTGCTCCGGCACGTGCACATCGGCGGGTCCATGTCGCGGGCCGTCCTGGCCGAGCGCATGGGACTCAACCGCAGCACCATCCTGGGGCTGGTGAGCGAGCTGGGCTCGGCCGGCCTGGTCCGTGAGGAACTGCCCCGTGAGACCGGCAGGGCCGGCCGGCCGTCCCTGGTCGTACGGCCCGAGTCCGACCGCGTGTACGTCCTCGCCTTCGACGTGGGCGTGGACCGGCTGGCCGCCGCGCGCATCGGCCTGGGCGGGGTCTTCCTCGACCACCGGGAGATCCCCGTGCTTCCCGGCCGTGGCGACGCCGGCAAGGTGGCCGAGGTCCTCGCCGGGGCCGCGCTGGAAATGGTGGGCACGGCACGGCACGGCACCTACTGCGTCGGCGTGGCCGCCGCCGTCCGCGGGATGGTGCGCCGACCCGACGGCCTCGTCCGCGCCGCCCCCTATCTCGGCTGGGAGGACGAGGAGTTCGGCGAGGACCTCATGCGCCGGCTGGGCCTCGGCCTTCCCGTCTCGGTGGGTAACGAAGCCAGTCTCGGTGCGCTCGCGGAACACCTGCGCGGTGCCGGGACCGGCTGCCAGGACCTCGTGTACCTGCATGGCGACATCGGCATCGGCGGCGGTGTCATCACCGGTGGCCAACTGCTGGGCGGCGACAGCGGATACGGCGGCGAGATCGGGCACATGGTCGTCAACCCGCGAAATGGCAGGACCTGTGGCTGCGGAGCGCGCGGCTGCCTCGAAGCCGAGGCGGGGGAGCGCGCCCTGCTGGAGACCGCGCGGCGCGACCCGTCGGCCACCGGCCGGGAAGCCGTACGCGCCGTCGTCGAAGCGGCCGACCGCGGCGACATCACCGCCCGCGCCGCCCTCCACGACGTCGGCGACTGGCTCGGCATCGGCGTCGCCAACCTGGTCAATGTGCTCAACCCGCGCACGGTCATCTTCGGCGGGACGCTCCGCGAGGTGTTCCTCGGCTCGGCCGCCCAGATCCGCAGCCGTATCAACCGCCTTGCCCTCAAGGCCTCCCGCGAGAACCTGCGGCTGCGAGTGGGGGAACTCGGCGACGACGCGGTGCTCATCGGAGCCGCCGAACTCGCCTTCTCCGAGATCCTGGTCGGCCCTCTGGAGACGCTGGCCCGCGCCGGTGCATAGCCAGTACTGCGACGCGAACGGCACGAAGGCCGGACCGCGGCGCTCACCCCGGATCGCGTCCATGACATTCACCACCGCCGGCGAGGCGATCCAGCGCCCGGCGGCCTGGTGACCTGGCGACCCGCTCGACGGCCAGGTGCAGCTTGGTGGTCAGATGCAGCTTGGTGGTCAGGCCGCTGCGGCAGCGACCGAGTCCGTGGTCATCCGCCTCGACGGTGATCCCGCCGGGCGGCTCCGCTTGCAGATCCTTCCTTTCCCTCGCTCCGGTGGCGTGCTGGTGGGCCCGGCAGACCGTGGAATCGATGTTGAGGTTGCCGCCTGAGGCGGTCGCCGCGCCCGGTATTCACCCTGGTCGCGGCGGACGAAACCCGGTCCTGCTTGCCCGATTCACGCCGCCTCGCCCGCGTGACAGGATCCCCGGCCACCGTTTCCGGCTCGACCGGTTGATGTCCGCGGCCTACGTGAGCGCCCCGGCAGATGCTGTCCCGGTCAGGAGTGACTCGGATGCGCCGACTGTTGTAGAAGCCGTCGCAGTACTCGAGCGTTGCGAGACTCGCCCCCGGCCCAGGTGGTGAAGGTGCGGCCGCAGATGCACGCACGCCTGTCAACTGCGGGCACCGGGCACGTCGATGAACGGTGCTCGATCAAGCACCGTCGGGGCCTGCCGGCGCTCGCTATTCGGCTCCGGCCTCAAATCGAGCGGCCCGGGCAGGGCGGGCGTGGTGGTCGCATGTGGTCGCACGAGACTTGAGGTGTCGGCCCTTCCTCCGCCTCTGGGAGGCGATTCTCATGCGTACCACCGCCGGCCGCGGCCGCGTCTACCGCAGGTGCGGCTGCCGAGACACCCACCGCCGCCGGCTCGGAGCGCACTCCCCCAGAATGCGCTCGGCACTACGTCGAAGACCTGAACAACCACACTGCGCCGTACGGCGCAGTCAAAGCTGTATGCCGCCCGCTGCACCACTGCCGGGGCCACCAAGGGAGCCGGATGCGGAGGTACCCGCCTCGTGCGCGCTCGGTGGCGCGCCGAGCATGGCCTTCGGGCCGCTCGGGCGGACGTACACTCGGCACATGAGTCGCACACGTGCCGTGAGGGACAGCCTGCAGCAGGCTGCCTGTCGGCTGTGCCCGGCTGCCGTGGGATCGGCTGCCGTGGGCCCGGCGACCGCAGCTGACAATGAGGCGCCCGAGAGTGGCCGTATCGCGCTGCACGGCCACGGCTAGCGATTCTCCGCGCCCTCACCGGGGCGGGGCCCTGGCCTCGCTCGGCTCGCTGTTCTTGTAAACACACCGCAGGCAACACCGCAGGACTGCTGCTGCCGGCCTGAGCCGCCGCATCCGGTTCTGATCGGACGCGTCCGCGACACCTGCACACCCGCTCAACGGCACCACCGCAGCTTCCGGCGCACCGCCGGGCTGCCGCCTGGCGACGGCCCGACGACGGCCCGAGCCACCTTCGAAGGGATCACTGTGAAGCTGAGCGAGTTGCTGGCCGGGCAGGAGCACCACGTTCTGCAGGGCGACCCGGCGAGGACGTGGATCACCGCGGGAACCACCTTCGACGCCGACCGGGTGATGCCGGGTTCGCTGTTCATCGCCGTGCCCGGCCACCGTGAAGGCGGCCCCGACTCGGTGGCACCTGCCCTCGCATGCGGCGCGGCGGCGGTACTCGTCGGCGCCGCGACGCCGGCGCTTGCGGCGTCGGTGTGGGCGTCGGCACCGGAGGTGTGCGTCGTACGGGTGCCGGACACCCGGACAGCGGCCGCGGTCGTCGCCTCCCGCTATTTCGGTGAGCCGGGGCGGCAGATGGACATGGTGGCGATCACCGGTACCAACGGCAAGACGTCGGTGTCGTACATGGTCGAGTCGGTCCTGCGGATCTCCGAGGGCGCGAAGGTGGGGGTCATCGGGACCGCCGGCAGCCGGATCGGCGACGAGCTGATCCCGATGCCGAGGTCGGTGCTGACCACGCCGGAGTCGCCGGACCTGCAGTACCTGCTGGGGTGCATGCGAGACCGCGGAGTCGGCAGCGCGGTACTGGAAGCCACGTCCATGGCGCTGCTGACACACCGGGTGGACCGTACGTTCATCGACGTCGGCGTGTTCACCAACCTGACACAGGATCACCTGGACGATCACGGAACGATGGCGAACTACCGGGACGCCAAGCTGCGTCTGTTCCAGGGCTTGTGCAGGCGCGCTGTGGTCAACGCCGACGACCCGGTGGGCGCCGGGATCCAGGCGATGATGCCGGGCGCGGTGACCACGTACGCCCTGGACGCCGAGGCGGACTACCGGGCCACCGACCTCTCCGTGGACGCCTCCGGCACGCGTTTCATCCTGCACCACGACGGCCGCAAGTATCCGGCGGCGATCCCCGTCCCGGGCCGCTTTTCGGTGGCCAACGCGCTGGCCACCGTGGCGGCCTGCCACCTTCTGGGCCACGATCTGGGCAGGCTGGTCGCCGCCCTCGACCGGATGCCTGCGATCCCGGGTCGGTTCGAGCGCTTCCAGACGCCGCGCGGCACGTCGGTGATCGTGGACTACGCCCACTCACCGGACTCCCTGGACAAGGTCCTCACCACCATCCGCGACTTCGCACGCGGCCAGGTCATCACCGTCTTCGGCTGCGGCGGGGACCGGGACACCACCAAGCGGACGGACATGGGCAGGATCGCCGGAACCCACTCCGACCTGTGCGTCCTCACCTCGGACAACCCCCGCAACGAAGACCCGCAGGCCATCCTGGACCAGATCGCCCCCGGCATCGCGGCGACCGGCACACCGTTCGAACGGTTCACCGACCGCCGCCAGGCCGTCGCCTTCGCTCTCTCCGCCGCGGGCCAGGACGACATCGTCCTGATCGCCGGCAAGGGCAGCGAGCCCCATCAGATCATCGGCGACAAACTGCTCCCCTTCAGCGACATGGCAACCGTGCTCGAACTCACCCGGGCATAGCGGGCCCTGCCGCCTCAAACGCGGACCGCCCGCGCCGCACTCGGCCCGAAAGCGCACTCGCCGGTCCCTACTGCCCTTACCGCGGAAGTGCACCGATTCGGTGGTCAGATCGCTGTCCTCCAGCATCAGCTTGCCGAAGACAGGCGCGCCCCTGAAATGCGGTACAGCCGGATGATCGCCTGCGTCCCACCTGGTACTACTCCCTCTGGAACCTCACGTCCCAGTCTCCAGGTGTCCACGATCAAGGGGAAGCTTCACGACGAACGATCGTAGGTCGCTCCGCCGACCACTCCCATCCATTTTCCGTTGCATCCTGGTGGCCACAGAGCTCAACCGAGGCAGCCCTCTGGGCGCTCCCACACTTCGGCGCATGCCGCTCGCGCTGGATGACCATGGCGCTTCCGTCCGACAGCCATCCGACCGCATCTGCCCCTTGATCGTCGGCCCCGCCCGCCCGCCTGACGTCAGTCCATCCGTCCTGCGGCACAAGCAGGCCACGACGTCTTCGAACCCGTCACCGAAGAACAGGCACATGGCCAGGACGAAGTACACCACCGCCCAGGCCGGGAGCAGGCGCACACGTTTCTCACGGCGCCCGGCCCTGTCCACGACCTCGTCGACCAGTCCTCTGGGGACCAGTTCGTGAACACCTCGATCGCCACGTGATCAGTCAACCTGCCATCAGCTACGGCTCGTTGACGCTGCGAACCCCACCCGCCATATCCAACAGCCCAGTCCGCCCGGCCCCGCCGACTGAGCGGCATTGCCATCAGACCCGGAGCACTTCAAGGTGTCCAGGGCGGAGTCCTGCCATCCCGCAGAGAACCCTTCGCCCCACGGGGCCGCACCCATGAACGCCCGTCCGGCCGGCCCGAGGACGACCGGATACAGTGCGCGAGACGGCAGCCTGCTCAGGGAGCGAAAGCGTGACCGACACCAGCGACACCCGACCCGCCGACAGCGAGGTGCAAGCTCCGCGACAGAGCCGACTGCACCGCCTGATGCGCTACATCCCCCTGATCGCCCCCGTCCTGCTGTGGGCCGTGCCCTGCTGGGTGCTCCTGCACGCCGGCCAGCACTGGCCGCTGCCCGTCACGCTGGTCGGCACCGCCCTGTTCGCCCTCGGCCTCGTTGGTATGCCGCTCGCGATGGCGCGCGGCCGTCGGCGCCAGCAGAACCGGGCGGCGATCGTCGGTGACACCCTGCTGGGCGCCAGCTGGGTTCTGTTCACCTGGTCCGTTCTGCTCGGCGTCCTCTTGCGGTTCGCCCTGACCGTGGTCGGCGTCGGCGAGAGTCAGGACCGGGCCCGAATCGTCACTTGGGCCGTCCTCGGAATCACCGCCGTACTGCTCGCCTGGGGGTACGCCGAGGCCCGCCGCGTGCCACGCGTGCGCCGCCTCGACGTACAACTCCCGCGGCTGGGCGCCGGGTTGGACGGAATCCGCGTCGTCCTCATCACCGACACCCACTACGGCCCGCTCGATCGCGCTCGCTGGTCGGCACGAGTGTGCGAGACGGTGAACACGCTGGAAGCCGACCTGGTCTGCCACACCGGCGACATCGCGGACGGCACGGCCGAACGCCGCCGCGCCCAGGCCGCCCCACTCGCTACCGTGCAGGCCACCCGGGCCCGGGTCTACGTCACCGGCAACCACGAGTACTACAGCGAGGCCCAGGGCTGGGTCGACCTGATGGACGAACTGGGCTGGGAGCCTCTGCGCAACCGCCATCTGCTGCTCGAACGCGATGGCGACACCCTCGTGGTCGCCGGCGTGGATGACGTCACCGCCGAGTCCTCCGGCCTGGCAGGCCACGGCGCCCACCTCGCCGGAGCCTTGAACGGCGCCGACCCCGACCACCCTGTCCTGCTCCTGGCACACCAGCCCAAGTTCGTCGACCTGGCGGCAGCCGGCGGCGTCGACCTCCAACTCTCCGGCCACACCCACGGTGGCCAGATCTGGCCCTTCCACCACCTGGTCCGCATCGACCAGCCCGCCCTCGCCGGCCTCAGTCACCACGGCACCCGCACCCTCCTCTACACCAGCCGCGGCACCGGCTTCTGGGGCCCGCCGTTCCGCGTCTTCGCCCCCAGCGAGATCACCCTGCTCGTGCTCCGCTCCCCGCACCTGCCCACCTCGCCGTAGCAGCAGGAGTTCATCCGCAACCACCAGGTCCGCTACCGTGACCGGCTCATACTCACCGCCTGATCGACAGCACCCTCGTCAGATCTGCACCCAAGTGAGACAACTCGGGCTACTGGCACCTACAGGGTCACCGGCATTCGACTCGCTGACCACCAGATCCGAGTCCGGCGGTCCGGCCGGACGGCGCCGCGGCTACCACCTTCACATGAGGAACGGGCGCGTCTTGCCAGGAGTCCCGCCGAAACGGCTCCGAAAGACCCGGGTGAAGTGAGCCTGGCTGGCGAAGCCCCAGCGATGGGCGACATCGGCGATCGTCAGATGGCGTGAGCCGGGATCGGCGAGCGCCTGCCGGGCCTTGTCCAGCCGCTGTTCGAGAATGTGGCGGGAGGGGCTCACCCCGGTCGGCTGGAAGATACGGCTGAGGTGCCGGGCCGACACTCCGATCGCCTCGGCGACCCGCCCTGCGCTCAGTCCGGGGTCGGCCAGGTGCCGGTCTATGTAGTCCTTGGCCACGGCCAGCTGGGAGAGTGCGGCAGGCGGCGCGGAACCACCATCCAGCCTCGGTGCGGCCAGCGTACGGACGAGGTCCAGCACAGTGTCCTGGGTGCTGATCGAGTCATCGCTCTCCTGCCCCGTGACCCAGCCGGCCAGTACCGCCTGCAGCGCAGAAGCCAGCGCACCCTCGACCGCCGACCCCCTGCCGAGCAGCATCGGCGCCGACACGTCGCCGGAGGCGCACCGCGTGGCGAACACCTCGCGGGGGATGTCCACCAACAGCTGGCGCATGGGAGAGGGGAACCCGAACAGGTACGACCGGCGCGTCTCGTAGAGGATCAAGTCGCCCGTCTGCAGGGTGAGGCAGCCGCCCTCGTGGAAGAACACCCCGTGGCCCGCTGTCATCAACGAGACGAAGACCGAGTCCTTCGGCAGCGCCTGACACGTCCGCGGGGTCCGTTCGATGACGTGTTGGTTGCCGGAGATCTCGGCCAGTCGCAGATCACCCAGCTCGATGTTCGTCTCCGTGGCCAGCAGACCCTGCTCCGAGTAGGAAGAACAGGTCAAGCCCACCAGGGCCCGTCGGTTGTGTTCCTCCCAGAAGTCGATGCGGTCCGCAGGATCGACCGACTGCGTGGACACACGGGAGACGATGGGTACGGTCACCTGAGTCTCCTTTCCGACCCCTACATCCGACAACGGTGTGGTTTGGGGGCCGGTATACCGGGGCGACAACAAGTCGAGGCCGCGCCTTGGTGAGTACAGCCACCGGCAGGAGAGTGAGCGAACTGGGCCGTGCCGCCTGCTCTGACGTGAGGGCCGTCGGCGGCGCCTGCCTCTCTCGCCGGCCTTGAGCGTACTCCGGTGCCTCACTCGCGTCACGGGTCGCAGCCAGAAGCCCGGCCTTCGAACCAGTGCGGCCGGGCGAAAGCGGTCCAGAGAGGGCGCGCCGTACTCCGGCGAACCGGATGATTCAGACGGTCAGGTAGCCGCCGTCGACCGGGAGCACCGCGCCGTTGACGTAGGAGGCGGCGGGCGAGCACAGGAAGGCGATCACTGACGCGATCTCCCGCGGCCGGCCCAACCGTCCGAGCGGGACTCGCGCGAGCACCGCTTGCGCGGCGTCAGGGTCGTCGAGCAGACCGCGGGCAAGCGGAGTGGTGACGAAGCCCGGTGCCACCGCGTTCACACGGATGCCGTCCGCGGCGTACTCGGCAGCCAGGGACCGGGTCAGCTGGGAGACGCCGCCCTTGCTGGCGCTGTAGGCCGGCCTGTCTCGGCTGCCGAAGAAACCGAACATCGACGAGACGGTGACGATGCTGCCGCCCCGGCGGGCGAGCAGCGGGCGTGCCGCCTGGCACGCGACCATGGCCGAGGTGAGGTTGACCTCCAGCACCTGGTCCCACCATCCGAGGTCGTATTCGTCGCGGTCCCGGCTGACGCCGGCGCAGGCGACGAGGTGGTCGATGCGGTCGTAAGCCTCGATCCGGCCGACGAGGCCGTCCCGGTCCGTGACGTCCTGCTCCACGATGTCGACTCGCTTGTGGCGGGGCAGCTCGTCGGCGTCGGCCGGCGGCAGTCCGAGGGCGTGCACCTCGGCTCCGAGTTCGGCGAGCAGGTCGGCGGTGGCCGCGCCGATGCCGGAGGTGCCTCCGGTCACCAGGACGCACTGGCCGGCGAAGGGGTCGGGGGTGAGTCCGGTGGTCATCTCTGTCTTTCCGTTCGGTCGGCGGGTGGGTGGGGGACTGCTGCCCCGGTACGGTGTGCCGTTGGGTCGACGAGGATCTTGACCTGGTTTCCCGGGCCGCCCAGCAGCGCCTCGAATCCATGGGAGACGAGGTCGTCGAGGACGATGGTCGAGGTGACGACCGGTGTCAGGTCCAGGTGCTGTTCCGCGACGAGCCGGATGAGTTCCGGATATGTGTCGCGGTAGCCGACGCTGGCGACGATCGACTGTTCGTTGTTGACCAGTGCGAAGGCGTCCAGGGATACCTCCTGGGCCAGGCCGACGAGAACGATCCGACCGCCGCGCCGGGTCGCGGCCAGGCAGGTGCGCAGGGCGATCTCGGATCCGACCACCTCGAACGCGGCATCGACGCCCTCACCGCCGGTCAGCTCATGGATCCGCTCCCCGGCGTCTTCTCGGCCGGCGTCGATCAGGTCGGTGGCGCCGAGGCCGGCCGCGAGTTCCAGGCGGCCCGGGGACACATCGACGGCGAGGATCCGCCGCACCCCGCGTTCCCCGGCGAGCAGGACGGTGAGCAGGCCGACCGCTCCCAGGCCGACGACGGCCACTGTCTCCGGTGTGGTTCCGGCGCGCCGCAGTGCGTGCAGGGCGACCGAGGCCGGTTCGAAGAGCGCGGCCTGCTCCAGCGACACGGTCTCGGGGAGGCGGTGCGCCATGTAGGCGGGGATGGCGGCGTACTCGGCCATGCCGCCGTTCCCCATCAGCCCGGCGAACCCGAAGTGCCGGCAGATGTTGTACTCGCCGGCCCGGCACCGTGGGCATGCCCCGCACCGGTAGTTCGGCTCGACCGCCACTCGGTCGCCGATGGCCAGGCCGGTCACCGACGGCCCGAGGGCCGCCACCGTCCCGCAGAACTCGTGACCGAGGACGAGCGGAGCTGTGGCACCGGAGGCCGGATGCGGCTCGGCGACCGGGATCGCGTGCGGCCCGTCGGCGTACTCGTGCAGGTCGCTGCCGCATATGCCGCAGTAGGCCACCTCGACGAGCACCTCGCCGCGCAGGGGTGCTGGAACGCCGACCTCGGCAATGCGGACGTCCCTGGCTCCGTACCAGACAGCGGCCTTCATACGGTGCCCCGTATCGGACTGCGCTCTCATTGGACCGGGGTCACCGGAAGAGCGAGTTGACGTAGTCGGCGCCGATGCCGACCTTCTCGTAGTGGCTGCGGCACAGCTCGATGTAGTCGTGGACGTCGAAGTAGCCGACGGTTTCGCCGTTCTCGTCCAGCCAGATCAACGGACCCTTGACGATGAAGAACGCCTTCATCGGCTCGTCGCTCTCGTAGGCCACCAATGTGTGTCCCTCGCCCGGCGCCTCGTAGATGAAGTCACCGGCTTGCGCCGTCCAGGGCCGCTCCAGGTAACCCCACTTGCCGGAGATCGTGTAGGCGAACACCTCGTGCGGGTGGTAGTGCCGGTTGACGAGTCCGGCCTCCTTGGCGTACAGGATGTCTGCCCAGGAGTTGTCCTTGACGTTGATCCACAGCGGGCGCGATCCGACGGTCTCGCTGAGCGGTGCGTAATACCGGTCGTCGTCGGTGGCCACCTGGGACAGATAGACCTCCGGCTGCGCGTCAGGCTTGACCGAATTCGTGATCGGCTTGAGGCCCTTCCAGAATTCGGACCTGGCTTCCTCGGACACGTTTCGGCTCCATTTCGTCGGGGTGGCCGACAGTGAACCCCGAGAGCCGAGGACAGGTCTTTCCCTTGGGAGACATCGTGGATTGCCTGTTTGGGACATGCCCGCGCCGCACGCGTAGCCCTGTCGCCGATCCGGCTGGGGCTGAGCGTGACGCACCGGAGGGTGCGCCATCTCTGCTTGAGCTCGGTGGCTGCACGCTCGCCGAGAGCCCGGACACGCCGCAGCAGGGTGTTGAACATGCGGGTGTCGACGTGCCTCCCGCAGCACGGCGGCTCATTCGTACCGGGCGTCCCGGGCACGGCGGGCGGACACGCCTACGTCTTCCACCGACGCCCGCCCCACGGTGGCGAGTTCCTTGCCTGTGGCCTTCTCAACGGCGGGAAATTCGCGGTCGCCGCCGGGCGTCCGGTCGTAGGCGGTGTGGATGTGGCCGGGCCATGCGGTGGCAGCCGGGGCGAGCAGGCATATCCGGTCGGTCACTGCGACTCCTCGTTGAGTCGGTGCGAGTCGCTTCGAGTCCGAAAGGAGGTCGTTCAGCGGGCGGCGGACACGTCGTCCATGTCGGCCACGGTGGCCTCCACGCGCACGGCCGCCTGCTGCATGCCGTGCAGTTCGCCGGGCGTGAGGTCCCACTCGACGACCCGGCGCGCCCCGTCGCGGCCCAGCTCCACGGGCACACCGAGACTCGCCCCGTGCACGCCGTACTCACCGTCCAGGACGACCGACGCGGGCAGGACGGTCCCGCTGTCGGTCGCAATGGCTTCGATCAGTCGCGCGGTGCCCAGGCCAGTGGTCCAGGTGGAGGTACGGCCCGAGTCGAGCGCCACATGCCGGGCGTACCAGTTGTCGGCGTACTCCTCGGCTGCTGCCCGCTGTTCGGTGGTGAGGACGACGGGCTCGCCGCCGACGGTGATCCGGCTGTAGAGCGGGACCTGGCCCTCGCCGTGCTCGCCGATCATCCAGGCTTCGACGTTCCTGGGGTGGACGCCCAGGGCATACGCGATACCGGTGCGCAGGCGCAGGCTGTCGTTGAGCGTGTAGCCGATCAGCCGGTGCCGAGGCAGCCAGCCCTGCCGGTACACCCAGGTCATGAGCGCGTCCACGGGATTGGTCAGCATCAGTACGACACCGCCGAAGCCGGAATCCTTCAAGGGCCGCAAGCACTGACCGACGATCGCCGCGTTGTCGGCGAGAAAGACCGACCGCGAGGAGTTCAGCCGCAGCGGTACGGCGGCGCTGAGCACGACGACGTCCGCGTCGAGCGTGTCCTCGGGCGTGCCGCCGCGAACGGTGTCGGGCGTCGCGCCGAGCGCGAGCGCGTTCTCCTGGTCCATCACATGGCTGGTGATCATGTTGGGCCTGGTGTCGACCAGGACGATCTCGTACGTGCCCTGAGCGGACAGCAGGTTGAACGCGGCGGACGAGCCGATGCCGCCCGCGCCCCCGATGATGACGACCTTCACCATGTGTCTGTCTCCTACGCACGGAATTCAGGATCGGCCTCGACGGCCACTTCGAGCACCAGCGGCTTCTGCCACCCGGCGAGGTCCGGCAGCACCTTGTCGAGTACGGACAGCAGGGCGGCGTGGCTGTCGACCCGCTCGGCCGGGCAGCCCAGCCCGCGCGCCAGTGCCGACACGCTCAACTCGCCGAACGCCGGCCAGGCGGGGGCGGCCGAGCCCGCGCGTTCCGAGAGGCGGTCCATGATCGCGTATCGGCCGTTGGCCAGGATGACGAACAGCACGCCGGTGCCGTAGTACGCGGCACTCCACAGCGCCTGGACCGAGTACAGCGACGACCCGTCGCCGATGACGGCCACCACCGGCCGCCCGGGATCCGCCATCCGTACGCCGATCGCGGCCGGCATCGCGAAGCCGAGGCCCCCCATGGCGGCGCTGAGAAAGCCGAACGGGGCGCGGGCGGGCAGCAGCGCGTGCAGGTCCGGCCGGCTGGACGGGGTCTCCTCCACGACCGCCGCGTCCGGGGCGAGCCGGTCGGCCAGGGCCGCCAGCACGTGCGCCGCGCGCAACGGCTCGCCGTCGGCGGGCGGGGCAGGCGGTGCCAGCCTCCTCATGGGCGGCCGGGGCGTGCCCGTGGCCGCGGGAAGCGCGACCGCCAGACGCCGCACGGTGTCAGCCGGGTCGGCCAGCACCGCCAGCTCCACCGGGCTGCGGTGGGCCTCCTCCGGGTCGTCGGTGATCACAGCGAGCCGGGTACCGGGTGCTACGAAGGTGCCCTGCTCGTACGGATACTGCCGGAACACCGGTGCCCCCACGGCCAGTACGGCGTCGTGCCCGTCCAGCGCCGCCCGCAGCCCCGACCGGGCCGAGGGCAGGTGCCCGGCGAAGAGCCGGTGATCCTGCGGGAAGCCTGCCCGGGCCCCGAACGACTCCTGCCACACCGGGCAGTCCAGCCGTTCCGCCAGCGCCGTCAGGCTCCCCCACCCCTCCGGCGAATCGTTCCCGGCGCCCGCCACCAGGCACGGTGCGGTGGCCCCGCGCAGCATCTGGGCGAGTGCGTCGACCGCCGGGCCGTCGGCGCTGCGGGTCCCGTGCAGTGCCGCCGGTGCGGCCAGGACCGCAACCGGGTCCGCCTCGGCATGCCAGTCGTCCATCGGTACGACCACCACCGCCGGGCCCCGCCCGTTCCGCGCCTCGTGCCACGCCCGGGCGATCGCACCCGGCACGTCCTGCGCCCGCGCCGGGGTGTGCTGCCACACCGGGTACTCTCCGGCCAGCCCGTCCAACCGCCCGGCCAGGAACGGCTCATGGGCGAGGTGCCGCCGGTCCTGCTGGCCGACGATCACCACCAGCGGCGCCCGGTTCGCCCGCGCGGTCGCCAGCGCGCTCACGGCGTTGCCGTACCCAGCGGTCGTATGCAGCAGCACCAGCGCCGGCCGACCGCTCTTCAGAGCGTATCCGGTGGCCATACCAACCACCGAACCCTCGTGCAGTCCGAGGACGAACTCGATATCGGCTGGCAGGTCGGCGAGGAAGCCGACCTCTGTCGAACCCGGATTGCTGAACAGGGTCGTGAGTCCGTACTGGCGCAGGACCTCAAAGGTCGCGTCCTTGATCGTCTGGGCCGTTCCGGCTGTTGCCACGCGGTCCCCCTTTCGGACTTTCGGAACGCGACGCTAGGCGCGGCCCCCGGGGCCGGACCACAGGCGAGTTCGCTATGCGAGATCCCCGCGAACGCCTTGCCTTCCCCTCAACAATGGGCTCCGCCTCGGGCCGCGGCGTGGTGCGTTCGCGGGGCTGCCCCCTGAACCCGGCACGGGCGTGTGCCCCGGCAAGGCGGAGTGGGCACCTCCCGGCCGAAGGCTGGGGGAGAGTCCGGCGCAGCCGTCCCGAAGCGGGCGAAGCGCCCGCGAGGGCGGCGGCAGAGGAAAGGGTCAGCCGACGCCCGGCAGGACCGCCCCCGTGGACAGAGCCGTGTGCAGACGCCCGGTGATCACCCGAGCGGTGTCGAGGACGGCCTCGATCTCGGCGGGACCGGGGCGTTCGACGGTGAACACGATGGAGACGGATGCGACGGCGTTGCCGGAGGGTGAGACGACAGATGCGGAGAGGGAGCCGAGGCCGAGGACGACCTCGCTGCGGCTGGTGGCGTAGCCGGCGGCGCGGGCCCGGGTGATCTCGGGGCGTTCGTCGTCGCGCGGGGGTTCGGCGGCGAGCATGGCGATGCCGGGAGAGCCGAGGATGAGGGGGTGCCGGTCACCTGGGGTGTAGACGGTGCGGGAGCGGGCGCTCTCCACCTCGACGGAGACGAGAGTGACCGCCTCGTCACCGTCGCGGACGACGAAGAAGGCGGTCAGCCCGACGCGGGCGGCGAGCTTGGCGATCTCAGGTTTGGCGATCCGCTGGAGTACGGGGAGCGTGCGGCGGCCCAGTGACTGGGCGCGCGTGCCGAGCACGTATCCCTGCGGGGTGTGCGCGATCAGGCGGTGGTCCTGGAGGGTGCGCAGCAGGCGGTAGACGATCGACCGGTGCAGCCCCATCCGCTGGCTCAGCTCGGCCAGCGACAGCGGCTCGTGCGACAGCGCGATCAGCTCAAGCAGCCGCAGCCCCCGGTCCAGGGTCTGAACGGAGGGCTTGGGGGCGTCCGGCTCGCCCGGTTCGCTGCCGCTTCCTCGCGCTTCGCCCATAACCGGCACCTTACGCGCCTTCCGAACCCTCCAGCTCGGAGAAGGTTGCCTCGGTCACCCCCGGCACGACCGCTCGGCGTGGCTCGCGATGGTGGACCAGACAGGTCGCGTCGGGGCGCGCGTAGTGACCGGCCGGGTCGTACGCGTTCTTCGCGATGACGATCTCGTCGAGGTCGATGTCGGCGTAGACCAGCCCCTCCTCGCCCCCGTCCAGCTCCTTGGTGATCATGCGGCCGTCCGGTCCGTAGATCCGGGAACAGCCGCCGCCGGCGGACAGCAGGCGGCGTTGCTCGTCCGTGGTGGCGAACAGGTCGATGCCGGCCGGGCTGATCACCTGGGTGCGGGAACCAGCCGGATCCCGGCGCGGCGCAGCACGTCCAGGCTGTGCCCCCAGACGGCGGCGGTGTGCGCATGCAGCGGCTCCGTGAAGTGGTGCTCGGGGACGGTGAGCGTGACGTCACGGGCGGGCGGCGGTTCGGCAGAAGCCGGATCGGCGGCCAACGTGACGAAGGCGCCCAGCCCTGCCGTTCGCTCGGCGCGGGCGAGCAGCTCCTCCACGTGCTGGACACTGTTCATGCCGGGACCGTAGACGCGGGGTCCCAGCTGGTGAACGAGCCGTTTCGCAAGGAGAGACCGCGGACGAACAGGTCCTGTTTCATCACCATTTCGCAACGGCGTCGCCGCCGTTTCTCATATCGAATCCATGCACTGTGCACCGGCTCCGCGCAGCCCTACGTTCACCGCTCCGTCACCAGGAGCCAGGAGTCATCGCATGGACCACTCCGCGCAGCAGCCGAAGAACCAGCCGAACAGACGAACCGTCCTGCGGGCCCTCGGGCTCGGCGGCGCCGCCGCAGGCGCCGCGCCGCTGATCGCCGCCTGTGGCGGGGGCCTGAAGGGCTCCGGATCCTCGTCCGGCGACGTCATCAAGATCGGTTACGTGAGCCCGCGCACCGGTGCGTACGCGGCCTTCACCGAGTCCGACGAGTACATCCTCAAGCAGGCCAGAGCAGCCTTTGCCAAGGGCATCAAGTACGACGGCAAGACCTACAAGGTGCAGATCCTCGACCGCGACACCGGCTCCGACCCGCAGCAGGCGGCGACGATCGCGAACGAGCTGATCTCCCAGCAGGGCGTGGACCTGATGCTGGTCACGTCGACGCCGGAGACCGTGCACCCGGTCGCCAACAAGTGCGAGAGCGAGGGCGTGCCCTGCATCTCGACCATCGAGCCCTGGCAGGCGTACTTCTTCGGACGTGGCGGCACCCCGCAGAAGACGTTCACGTACACGTACCACTTCTTCGACGGCATCGAGCACGTCGTCACCGGCGAGACCGACATGTGGCGGATGTTCGACACCAACAAGAAGGTCGGTGTCCTGTGGCCGAACGACGCCGACGGCGGCGCGTTCCGCGACAAGAAGACCGGCTTCCGCGCGCAGGCCGGGGCCAAGGGCTTCACCTTCGTCGACCCGGGCGCCTACGAGAACGGGACGAAGGACTTCTCGTCGATCATCGCGACGTTCAAGAAGGAGGGCGTGCAGATCCTGGCGGGTGTGCCGACGCCGCCGGACTTCGCGACCTTCTGGACGCAGGCCGCCCAGCAGGGCTTCAAACCGAAGGTGGTCACCATCGCCAAGGCCATCCTCTTCGAGTCGTCGGTCGCCTCGCTGCCGAACGGCCTGGGCGACGGACTGTGCACCGAGAGCTGGTGGCTGCCGCAGTTCCCGTTCAGCTCCAGCCTGACCGGGCAGACGTCGCAGCAGCTCGCCGACGGCTATGAGAAGTCCGCGCAGGCCAAGGGCCGCAGGTGGAACCAGGGGCTCGGCCCCAACCACGCCCTGTTCGAGATCGCGGGCGACGTCCTGCGGCACGCGAACCCCAAGGACAAGAAGGCTGTCGCCACCCGGATCGGGAAGACCAGCCTGGACACGGTCATCGGCCGCGTCGACTGGACCGGGGGCGGCGCGGCCAACCCGGTCAAGAACGTCGCCGCCATCCCGGTGGTCACCACCCAGTGGGTCAAGGGCAGTGGCGGCGCGTACGACCTGAAGATCGTCGGCAATACGCTGATCCCCGAGGCCAAGATCGACGGCAAGGCCCGGGAGCTGTGACGGCGCCGGTGCTCCAGCCGCTGCTGGAGGTCGAGAACCTGGCCGTCAGCTTCGGGGCCCTCAACGTCCTGGAGGACGTTGAGCTGGCGGTCCCGCGCGGCCAGGCCGTCGGCATCGTCGGCCCGAACGGGGCCGGCAAGTCGACGCTGCTGAGCGCCATCTCGGGCGTCGAGCCCGTGACCCGGGGCACCGTACGGCTCGGGGGCCGCGACGTCACCCGCGCCTCCGCCGCCCAGCGGTGCCGGCTCGGGGTCGGCCGGTCCTTCCAGATCCCCCGCCCGTTCGGGGATCTGACGGTCTTCGAGAACGTCCTGGTCGGCGCCCAACGCGGGGGTGGCCTGCGCGGGACCCACGCCCGCGAACAGGCCCTCACCGCGCTGGAGACCACCGGCATGCTCCCGGTCGCCAACAAGCCGGCCGGCGGCCTGCCGCTGCTCGGCCGCAAGCGCCTGGAGCTGGCCCGCGCCCTGGCCACCGCCCCCGAGCTGCTCCTGCTCGACGAGATCGCAGGCGGCCTCACCGAGAGCGAGGCCGACGAACTGGTCGGCACCGTCCTGTCGCTGAAGGAGGCCGGCGTGACCATCCTGTGGATCGAGCACGTCGTCAAGGCCCTGGTCCAGGTCGTGGACCGGCTGGTCTGCCTCGCGTACGGCCGCATCCGCGTCGACGGCGACCCGCACAAGGTCCTCGCCAGCCCCGAGGTCGCCGAGGTCTACCTGGGAGGTACGACAGCATGAGCAGCCCACTGCTGCACCTCGATGCGATCGATGCCGGATACGGGGACTTCCAGGCTCTTTTCGGCATCAGCCTCGACGTCGCCGAAGGCGAACTCCTCGCCCTTGTCGGCGCCAACGGCGCCGGCAAGTCCACCCTGCTGCGGACCGTCGCCGGGGCCCTCAGGCCCTTCAGCGGAACCGTCCGCTTCGACGGGGAGGACGTCACCGCCCTCCCCGACATCCACCGCTCCCGCAAGGGCATCGGCCTCGTTCCCGAGGGTCGGCGGCTCTTCCCGTCCCTCACCGTCGAGGAGAACCTCCGGGTCGGCGCCGCCACCGGCCGCAAAGGCCCGTGGGACCTGAAGAAGGTGTACGAGATGATGCCGCTCGTCGCCGACCGCCGCACCCGCAAGGCTGCCCGCCTCTCCGGAGGCGAGCAACAGGCCGTCGCCATCGGCCGCGCCCTGATGGGCAACCCCCGCCTGCTGCTGCTCGACGAGGTGTCGCTCGGCCTCGCGCCGCTGGTCGTCGAGCAGCTCTACACGGCGCTTCCCGGCATCCGCGCCGAGGGCACCACCGTCGTCCTCGTGGAGCAGGACCTGACCCGCACCTTCGCGGTCGCCGACCGCATCGCCTGCGTCCTGGAGGGCCGCGTCGTCCTGACCGCCCCGGCCGCCGACCTGACGCGTGAGCAGGTCACGGCCGCGTACTTCGGCACCCTGGAGGTGACGTCCCCATGACGTGGCTCAACGCCATCGCACAGGGCATGCTGCTCGGCGGCATCTTCGCCATGGCCGCAGCGGGCCTGTCCCTGGTCTTCGGGGTGATGCGAGTCGCCAACCTCGCCCACGGCGACCTGATGATCCTCGGCGGCTACGTGGCCTCGGTGGCCGCCGTCAGCCTGCACATCCCCGTCGCGCTCACCGTGCTGGTCTCGATGGCGGCCGTCGGCGGCCTCGGCTACCTCATCCAGCGGACACTGCTCGACCGGGCCATGGGGCTCAGCGAGTTCGCGCCCCTGATGGTCACCTTCGGCATCTCCGTGATCATCCCCAACGTACTTGTCCAGCTCTTCAGCAACGACACCAAGCCGCTCGGCATCGGCTCGCTCGGCACCGCGAGCATCCGCGTGGGCAGCGACCTGGCCATCGGCTGGTTCCCGCTGATCACCGTCGTGGCGGCGGTCGCCGTCCTGGCCGGTCTGCACGTCTTCCTCTACCGCACCCAGTCCGGCCGCATCGTCCGGGCCACCGCCGACGACCGCGCCGTCGTCCGGCTGATGGGCGTCGACAACCGCAAGGTCTATGCCCTCACCAGCGTCATCGCCTTCGCCACCGTCGCCCTGGCCGGCACCCTCTACACCATGCGGCAGGGCGGGGTGACCCCGTACGAGGGCCAGCTCACCGTCCTGTTCGCCTTCGAAGTCGTCATCATCGGCGGCCTCGGCTCGCTGTGGGGCACCCTCGCCGGCGGCATGGTGCTGGGCATCGCGCAGTCCGTCGGCGCCCAGATCTCGCCCGACCTGCCGTTGCTCGCCGGGCATCTGGTGTTCCTGGCGATTCTGGTCTTCCGGCCGCAGGGCCTGTTCGGCAGGAGTGTGCTCGCATGACCGCCCAGACCACCGCCGTCGTCTCCCCGGCGGCCCCGTCCGTACTTCCCGCCGTCCGACGCGGCGGCCTCGCCGCCGTCCTCGGCCTGACCGGGACGCTCCTCGTCCTGCTGGTCATGGCGAGCCTGCCCTACGTCGTCGACAACGGCGTCACCACCCAACTGGTGAAGCTCTGCTACCTCATCGCGCTGGCCTCTATGTGGAACCTGCTCGCCGGATACGCCGGCATGGTCTCCATGGGCCAGCAGGCTTTCATCGGCCTCGGCGCGTACACACTGTTCGTCGTCAACGATCACGGAATCAACGTCTACGCCGGCACGCTCGTCGTCTCGGCGGTCGTCGCTCTGATCGCGTGGCCGGTGTCCTACATCGCCTTCCGGCTGCGCGGCGGCTACTTCGCCGTCGGGACATGGGTGATCGCCGAGGTCGTTCGCCTCATCGTCGTCCGCTTCGACTCCCTCGGTGCCGCGAGCGGCCGCAACATCACCACCATCACCGCCGAACCGGTGCTACGGCAGGCGTACACCTACTGGTTGGCCCTCGCCGTGATGGCGGCGGCGTTGCTGGGCACGTATCTGGCGCTGCGCAGTCGCCTCGGCCTGGACCTCCAGGCCATCCGGGACGACGAGACCGCGGCCGGCTCGCTCGGTGTGAACGTCACGCGTGGCAAGCGGATCATCTACATCGCGGCGGCCGGCGGCTGCGCCGCCGCCGGAGCGGTGATCTGCGTCAACAGCCTTGGGGTGGCCTCGCCTTCACAGATCTTCGGGGTGCAGTACACGGCCCTGATGATCTTCATGGTCGTCATCGGCGGCATCGGCACCGTCGAAGGCCCGGTCATCGGCGCCCTCGTCTACTTCCTCCTCGACAAGTACTTCGCCCAGAGCGGCGTCTGGTACCTCGTCGTCATCGGCGCCGCCGCCATCGCCGTCTCCCTCTACCTTCCACGGGGCCTGTGGGGAACCCTGGCCCACCGGACCGGTTTCGCGATCTTCCCGGTGACGCACAAAGTCCTGCAGACCACGCGACGTGACGAGGCCTGACAGCCGCCCGCCCGGAAAGGAGTCGCGCAAGCGACTCCCCATCGGAGCCGTCCGATCCAGGACCCCACGCGAACACCGTGGTCAACCACTGGAAGGGCGTCTCACCGACTTCAAGCCAGCCCCGATGCCCCGCCGCACAGGGACGTGACCGAAGGAGGCGGGCCCACCACAGCAGGCCCACTGGGTGGAGCCTTGAAGTGCCCCGCGCCGTGGGCTTGGAAGCCGCTTCTCCTGTCAGAAACCACCGAGACGGCAGGCCGAGGCTAGGGCGGTGTTCAGCGGCCCCACCGAGGCGACTTGGGTTCTAAAGGTGGTTGCAACACCCTGCAGGATCAGGTGTTGCAACCACCTTTAGAACCCAAGAGGGATGACCGGGACCAACTTCTGCGGCATCTTCGGCTGCCGGACCCGCTCCATCGGCGACCGGTCGATCTCGTCCTCGTCGAGCATCAGCCACTTGAAGAACTGCTGCAGCCCCTTGTGCTTGTTCAGCGCCTTCGACGCCGACCACAGCGAGCGGTCCCAGTCCCGCAAGAACCCCGACCAGGTCGTCGACAGCCCCGCAGTGATCTTGTCCAGGTCCAGCAGCGGCATCCTCGCAAACCTCCGAGTAAAGGCGCCTATGAGCGGCGTGCTCAACCTCGAAGATCGGAAACGACCCACACGAAAAGGGCCCCCACAGGCTCTCGCCTGCGAAGACCCTTCACACTGTCGGGACGACAGGATTTGAACCTGCGACCCCTTGACCCCCAGTTGGGTAGTCGGTGAGCGGCGTGCGACGGGTCGTTCTTCGAGGTCACTGTCCAGCGTACTCAGCCGAGTAAAGGAGTCTGTGCACTCAGGCCTCCGCCAGGCAGCCTCGTCGCCTCGCGCACCGCCTTCCGCTCGTCGAGGGGAACCGCAACGAACTCTGTGTTCGTGATCGGTGAGTGCGGCGGTCGGCATCGGGCGGCTCTCCCGGTTCGGCTCGGCTGCGGCGCTACAGCGCCACAAGGCTCAGCGGTTCCACGCCGCCGCACAGCGGTGGCGCTGGATCCAGCTTGCCGTCCGTCACTGACAA
>NZ_BMPQ01000015.1:0-187453 GCF_014647675.1 Streptomyces flaveus
GGCCAGGCGATGATCGAGCGCATCGCGATGAAGGACGGCTTGTCGGTGACGGCCTTGGCCTTCTCGATCGCCTCGTACAGCGCGGCCGGGTCGAGGTCGCCGTTCTCCTTCGGCTGCACGCGCTGCACATGCCAGCCGTACGCCTCGTACCTCTTGGCGGTGTCCTCGGAGACGGCCGCCTCGGTGTCGCCCTCGATCGAGATGTGGTTGTCGTCCCACAGCAGGACCAGGTTGCCCAGCTTCTGGTGGCCCGCCAGCGACGACGCCTCGGCGGAGATGCCCTCCTGGAGGCAGCCGTCACCGGCGATCGCGTAGATGTAGTGGTCGAAGGGGGAGGTGCCGGGAGCGGCCTCCGGGTCGAACAGACCGCGCTCGTAGCGGGCGGCCATCGCCATGCCCACCGCGTTGGCGACGCCCTGGCCGAGCGGGCCCGTCGTCGTCTCCACACCGGCCGTGTGCCCGTACTCGGGGTGGCCCGGGGTCTTCGACCCCCACGTCCTGAACGCCTTCAGGTCGTCCAGCTCCAGGCCGAATCCGGCGAGGTACAGCTGGGTGTAGAGGGTCAGGGAGGAATGGCCGGCGGAGAGGACGAAACGGTCCCGTCCCGTCCAGTCCGGGTCTGCCGGGTCATGCCGCATCACCTTCTGGAAGAGGGTGTACGCGGCAGGCGCCAGGCTCATCGCCGTACCCGGATGGCCGTTGCCGACCTTCTGTACGGCATCGGCGGCCAGGATGCGGGCCGTGTCGACAGCTCGCTGGTCCAGTTCGGTCCACTCGAGGTCTGTGGTGGTCGGCTTGGTGCTCACCCTGAGTCAGGGCTCCTCTCCACATGTTCCACATGTCGAATGCCGGTGCACACGCGCGCCCACCGGCCGTTGTCGAGCCTACCCCCGTAAGAACGCGTATTTTTTCGAGTCATTCCACAGCTCCGGGAGTGTCCCGTCACGTATCTCCCGACCGGCGCGTTCCGCATTCGGGCGGTGAATGAACGTGAATACGCAACCGGTGATCCGACTGCTCAATCGAGCGGTGCTGAGCCCCTCGCGGGGCCCTGTCCAACACGATCCGACCCCCGCGAAGAGCGGGGTCTGGGCAACGTCTACAGTGGCGTGGTACGCGCGAGCCTTTACCCGGAGTTCACACTCGGGGCTCGCTGGAATGTCTCTGTAGGGGTGTACGTGACGGCCGTTGAATCCCGTCCTGCGGGTGTGCTCGGGACGAGTCAGAGCACGAAACACCGGCCGTTCGGGGCCCGGGTCAAGGCGTTCATCGCTCTCACCAAGCCACGGATCATCGAGCTGCTGCTGATCACCACCGTGCCGGTGATGTTCCTCGCCGAGCAGGGCGTGCCCGACCTCGGGCTGGTCCTTCTCACCTGTGTCGGCGGCTACCTCTCCGCGGGCGGCGCCAACGCGCTGAACATGTACATCGACCGTGACATCGACGCGCTCATGGAACGCACCTCGCAGCGTCCACTGGTCACCGGCATGGTCAGCCCCCGCGAGTGCCTGGTCTTCGGCATCACGCTCGCCGTCGTCTCGACCCTGCTGTTCGGCCTGACCGTCAACTGGCTGTCCGCCTGGCTCTCGCTCGGAGCACTCCTCTTCTATGTCGTCGTCTACACGATGATCCTCAAGAGGCGTACGTCGCAGAACATCGTCTGGGGCGGCATCGCAGGCTGCCTGCCCGTTCTCATCGGCTGGTCCTCCGTCACCAACTCCATGTCCTGGGCCCCGGTCATCCTCTTCCTCGTCATGTTCTTCTGGACGCCGCCGCACTACTGGCCGCTGTCGATGAGGGTGCGCGACGACTACGCGCGCGTGGGCGTGCCGATGCTGCCGGTCATCGCCTCCAACAGGGTCGTCGCACGGCAGATCGTCCTCTACAGCTGGGCGATGGTCGCCGTCTCCCTGCTGCTGACGCCGCTCGGCTACACCGGCTGGTTCTACACGGCCGTCGCCCTGGTGACCGGCGGCTTCTGGCTCTGGGAGGCGCACGGGCTGCAGGCCCGCGCCAAGGACGGGGCCGTGGGCGCGAAGCTCAAGGAGATGCGCCTCTTCCACTGGTCGATCACATACGTCTCGCTGCTGTTCGTGGCGGTGGCTGTGGATCCCTTCCTGCGGTAGGCGGTAGCCGCTTTCGTCCGTCGACGGGCGGGGGGCGTGGTCAAGGCCACGCACCCCGCCCGTCGCCGTTTGGTCTACCCGTCGGTAGCATCCTGGCCATGGCAGACACCGCAGACACCCAGCAGGTCGACGAGGCCGAGGCCGCGGACCGCAAGCAGGCCGCCAGGGCGGAGCGTCGTGTGGCGCGCCTCGCCAAGCAGATCGCCTCCTTCGCCAAGGCGCACGACGGCGCCGAGGGCCAGATCGCGTACCTGGGGCAGCGCGGCGCCCGCATCGTCCTCGTCGGCGAGGACGGCGAATGGGGCGACCTCGTGGCCCCGAGCCACGCGATGGCCGAGCAGGCGGTCCAGAAATCAGGCATCACCGTCCACGAGTCCTTCGACGGCGACTTCGCGGCGAAGGTGAAGACGGGCCCGTACGAGTGGACGCGGATGGCGGGGATCCAGCTGGGCGGCCCCAGTAACGCCTGACGGCGACCAACCGGCAGTTTTCGTACTTCCTGCGGCCTTAACCAGCACCCGACACCCGGCTCCTCCGTTAGGACCTGTAAAGGCAGGGCCCACTGGCTGGGGAGTCCGGATGATCGAAACGCTGTCGCTGGTGGACCAGTACTGCCATGGCGTGCTGCGGACAGAGCTGGGCCTGGGCACCTTCGAGGCGCACCTCGCCCGGGGTGAGGGCCAGCCGGCTGCGGGCACGACCTTCTTCGACACCCAGACCGGTTTCGCCGTACGCCGCTGGTGCCCGCCCCTCCTCGGTCTGGAACCGCACTGTCCGCCCGCCCGCTATCTCGCGCGACGCCGTGAGCTGGGCGTACTGGAGTCGGGGCGCAGGCTGCTGCGGGGCAGCGGGATCACGACCTATCTGGTCGACACCGGACTGCCCGGCGACCTGACCGGACCTGGCGAGATGGCCTCGGCCGGTGGCGCCGACGCCCACGAGATCGTCCGCCTGGAATTGCTCGCCGAGCAGGTCGCCGACACCTCCGGAACCGTCGAGTCGTTCCTCGCCAACCTCGCCGAGTCGGTGCACGCGGCGGCAGCGAACGCCGTGGCGTTCACGTCGGTGGCGGGCGCACGGCACGGTCTGGCGCTCGCGCCCGAACCGCCGGGCCCGGGCGAGGTCCGGGGCGCGGCGGGCCGCTGGCTCACCGGACGCCGCGTCGGCGGCACCCTGTCCGACCCGGTACTGCTACGGCACCTCCTGTGGATCGCCGTCGCCTCGGGCCGCCCGCTCCAACTGCACGCGGGACTCGGCGAAGGGGGCCTGCGCATCGACCGCACCGACCCCGCCCTGCTCACCGACTTCGCCCGCGCCACGGCCGGCCTCGGCACCGACCTGGTCCTGCTGCACGGCTACCCGTACCACCGGCACGCGGCGCATCTGACCGGGGCCTTCCCGCATGTGTACGCCGACCTGGGCACCGCCCTCGTCCGTACGGGCGCCCGCGCCTCCGCCGTGCTCTCCGAGATCCTCGAACTCGCCCCCTTCGGCAAGCTCCTCTTCTCCTCCGGCGCCCACGGCCTGCCCGAACTCCATGTGGTCGGGGCCCGCCTCTTCCGCGAGTCGCTGGCCCGGGTGCTCGGCACATGGGTCGCCGAAGACGCCTGGTCGTTGGCCGACGCGCAGCGGGTGGCGGGGCTCATCGCGGCGGGGAACGCGCGGCGGGTGTACGGACTGGAGTGAGCCATCCACAACGTGCGCAGACTGTGGGCATGACACGCAGCGACGCGACCGACCGGCTCCTCGACCGCTTCCTCACCGAACTGCGCGGCCTGGCCCCCGTCGCCGTATGGGCACACGGCTCACTCGGCGGCGGCGACTACCAGGAGGGCCGCAGCGACCTGGACCTGATCGCGGTCCTGGACGACCCGATCACAGCGAGAACGGTATGGCAGGTGGCGCGGCTGCACGCCCGCCTGCGCAACGAGGCGCTCGTGGACAAGTTGCACTGCGCCTACCTGACGCCCGGCACCGCGGCAGGCGCGGAGCGACGGCACCTCATCTGGCGACACGAGCACCTGGGCAAGTTCCCCGTCACGCCGGTGACACGGCGCGAACTGCACACCTTCGGACTGGTCCTGCACGGCGAGCCGCCCACGGGCCTGCTGCCGCCCGTGCCGGACCATGAGCTCGCCGAGTTCGTCGTGCGCGACCAGCGGGACTTCTTGCGGCGGGAGGTCGACCGGGCGAGCAACTGGACGCAGGACATCTGGGTGGACTACGGGCTCGTCACGCACGCCCGCGCCGCAGTCACGCTGAAGGACGGGCGGCTGATCACCAAGCGGGAGGCGCTGGAGCTCCTGCCCGAACTTGGCGCACCCGTCGAGGTGGTCGAGGACGTCAGACGGCGGCGGTACGAGGACGATGGCGCGGCGCCGAGTGAGGAGTGGATCGCGCGCCGGGCCGAGCTGACTCGGGCCTATCTAGGGCCGGCGATCGACAGCCTCGTACGGGCCTACGCGTGACGCACGCACGCGTGGAGCACGTTTTCGTGCCTACGCGCGCGTGGCGACCCGCTGCGTCGACTGCCCCGGACCCGGGACCTCCACGGCCTCGTGCCGCTCCCGCAGCGACAGCAGCACCCTCAGCGTCGCGATCCACACCAGGCAGGAGCCGAGCATGTGGAGGCCGACCAGAACCTCCGGAAGGTCGGTGAAGTACTGGACGTACCCGATGGCACCCTGGCCGAGGAGCACCAGGAAGAGGTCACGGGTGCGGTGGAGGGGTCCCTTGGGGGCGTCGACGGCTCGCAGGACGAACCACAGGGCGAAAGCCAGTGTCACCACGATCCAGGCCAGGACGGCATGCAGCCTGGTGATGTTCTCCCAGTCCAGCGGGATGCGCTCGACCTCGCTCGAGTCGCCGGCGTGCGGGCCCGCACCGGTGACCACCGTGCCCACCGCGATGAGCAGGGCGGTGACGGCGACCAGGGCCCATACGAGTTGCTGCACCGACTTGCCGACCAGCGGACGCGGCTCGGAGTCGCCCTCTCGGGTGCGCTGCCACATGACGGTGGCGACGGCGATCAGTGCGGTGGACAGCAGGAAGTGGGCGGCGACCGTGTACGGGTTGAGGCCCACCAGGACGACGATGCCGCCGAGCACCGCGTTGCCCATGACGACCCAGAACTGAGCCCAGCCGAGCCGCGTGAGGCTGTGCCGCCGCGGCTTCTGCGAGCGTGCGGCGATGATCGCCCATCCGACCGCCGCGCTCAGGACGTACGTCAGCATCCGGTTGCCGAACTCGATGACGCCGTGGATGCCCATCTCGCTCGTGTTCGTGATCGAGTCGTCGGTGCACTTGGGCCAGGTCGGGCAGCCGAGCCCCGAGCCGGTCAGCCGTACGGCACCGCCGGTGACCACGATGACCACCGCCATGACGAGCGCGGCGAGGGCCGCTCGCTGGACCGTCCGGGGCTTCGGGGTCCAGCGTTCGGCGATGAAGGCGAGCGGGTTGCGCACGGCCTCGACGGCGTCGGCGCGGGTCAGATTCGGCACGCGCACCATGGTAGGCGGCCGCTTGTGCACGCCTTCACGAGGGGGGAGGCGTGCACTCCGTCCTACTCCCAGCGGAAGAAACGGGCGGCGGCCGTGAGGCCGACGACCCCCCAGGCGGCCAGGATTCCGAGGTCCCCCCACGGCATCCCGGCGCCGTGCTGGAGCACGTCCCTCAGCCCGTCCGAGAGGGCCGAGATCGGCAGCAGGCCGAGCAGGGACTGGGCCGTGTCCGGGAACTTGTCGAGCGGGACGACGACCCCGCCGCCCACGAGCAGCAGCAGGAAGACCAGGTTCGCGGCGGCCAGCGTCGCCTCCGCCTTCAGCGTGCCCGCCATCAGCAGGCCGAGGCCCGAGAAGGCGGCCGTGCCGAGGACGAGCAGGAGCAGGACGGCGAGAGGGTTGCCGTGCGGCGACCAGCCGAGGGCGAAGGCGATCACCGTCACCAGGAGCACCTGAAGGATCTCCGTGACCAGCACGGAGAGCGTCTTCGCCGCCATCAGCCCCCAACGGGGGAGCGGTGAGGTGGCGAGCCGCTTCAGTACGCCGTACCGCCGCTCGAAGCCCGTCGCGATGGCCTGCCCCGTGAACGCCGTCGACATCACCGCGAGCGCGAGGATGCCGGGGGCCAGGAAGTCGACCGCCTCGCCCTCGCCCGTGTCGACGACGTCGACCGAGCTGAACAGCACGAGCAGCAGCGTCGGGATGACGACCGTCAGCAGCAACTGCTCACCGTTGCGCAGCAGCATCTTCGTCTCGAGCACAGCCTGCGCCGCGATCATGCGGGACAGCGGGGCCGCCCCCGGCTTCGGGGCGTACGTACCGGCGGTGGTCACGAACGCAGCTCCTTGCCGGTCATTTCCAAAAACACGTCCTCCAAGGTGTGCCGCTCCACCGAGATCTTCTCCGGCATCACCCCGTGCTGGGCGCACCAGGATGTGACGGTCGCGAGCAGTTGCGGGTCGATCTTGCCACCCACCCGGTACGCGCCCGGCGTCAGCTCGGCGGCCGTGCAGTCCGCCGGAAGGGCCTTGAGCAGGGAACCTATGTCGAGGCCGGGACGCCCGCTGAAGCGCAGCGTGTTCTCGGCGCCGCCGCGGCACAACTCCTCGGGGGAGCCCTGGGCGATGACCCGGCCCGCGTCGATGATCGCCACGTCGTCGGCGAGCTGCTCGGCCTCGTCCATGTAGTGCGTGGTCAGGATCACCGAGACGCCGTCCGTACGGAGATCGCGTACGAGATCCCAGGTGGCCCGGCGCGCCTGCGGATCGAGGCCGGCGGTCGGCTCGTCAAGGAAGACCAGTTCGGGCCGGCCGACGACGGCCAGCGCGAGCGCGAGCCGCTGCTGCTGGCCGCCGGACAGCCGCCGGTAGGTCGTACGGCCGCAACTGCCCAGGCCCAGGCGCTCGATGAGCGCGTCCACGTCCAGCGGGTGCGCGTGCAGCTTGGCCATGTGGTGGAGCATCTCGTCGGCTCGGGCGCCGGAGTAGACGCCGCCGGACTGGAGCATCACGCCTATCCGGGGACGCAGGGCCGCGGCCTCGCGCACCGGGTCGAGTCCCAGTACGCGTACCGTCCCCGAGTCCGGCTTCCGGTACCCCTCGCAGGTCTCGACCGTGGTCGTCTTGCCCGCCCCGTTGGGACCGAGTACGGCGGTGATCCCCGCCCCGGCCACCAGGTCGAGGCCGTCCACCGCGGTCTTGGCGCGGTACCGCTTCACCAGGGCCTGGACCTGGACGACGGGGTCGCTTCGCATGGCTCCAGAGTCTAGGGACGGCGGGGCGGGCTCCGGAGGGCGGGGCAGCCGGGCTGCTCCGGCAACCGATCGATCAAAGATCGTTCCCGCAGGTCAGCTTAGGTTTACCTAAGTGATGCACGGCACCGTCCATCGCTCGGACGCGGCTTGTCAGTCTCTGAGGAATTACGCAACAATGGTGTTGTGAAAAACGTAGGCCAGGTCCCGCAGGAGGAACTCGCGACCGGGGAGCGCTCCACGCGCAACCGGGTCGTGCGCTCCATCCTGGACCACGGCCCGTCGACCGTGGCCGACCTGGCCGGCCGTCTCGGCCTCACCCAGGCGGCCGTACGCCGGCACCTGGACGCCCTGGTCGCCGACGACGTCGTGGAGGCGCGCGAGAAGCGGGTCTACGGCGCTCGTACACGCGGGCGGCCCGCCAAGGTGTTCGCGCTGACGGACTGCGGCCGGGACGCCTTCGACCAGTCCTACGACAAGCTCGCCGCCGACGCCCTGCGCTGGATCGCGGAGCGCGAGGGCGGAGCCGAGGCGGTCGTCGCCTTCGCCCGCGCCCGTATGGCCGCCCAGGCCGAGGTGTACCGCAAAGCCGTCGAGGCCGTCGCCCCCGACAAGCGCACCGAAGCCCTGGCCAAGGCCCTGAGTGCGGACGGGTACGCTGCTACGGCGCGCAGCGCTCCCCTTCCGCAGAAGGGCGAGCAGCTCTGCCAGCACCACTGCCCGGTCGCCCATGTCGCCGGGCAGTTCCCCCAGCTGTGCGAGGCGGAGACCGAGATCTTTTCCCAGCTGCTCGGGACGCATGTCCAGCGGCTGGCCACCATCGCCCACGGCGACGGCGTCTGCACGACGTTCATCCCCAAGGCGACACACCAGACCACCGATAACGCATCTGTACGCACGGCCGGGAGGAACCCCGCATGACTCTCCCCACGGAGACTGCCCACCCCGAACTCGAGGGTCTGGGTACGTACGAATACGGCTGGGCCGACTCCGACGTAGCCGGTGCCTCTGCCAAGCGCGGCCTCAGCCAGGACGTTGTCCGGGACATCTCCGCGAAGAAGAACGAGCCGGAGTGGATGACCAAGCTCCGTCTCAAGGGCCTGCGCCTGTTCGACAAGAAGCCCATGCCGAGCTGGGGCTCGGACCTGTCGGGCATCGACTTCGACAACATCAAGTACTTCGTACGTTCCACGGAGAAGCAGGCGGAGTCCTGGGAGGACCTGCCCGAGGACATCAAGAACACGTACGACAAGCTCGGCATCCCCGAGGCGGAGAAGCAGCGCCTCGTCGCCGGTGTCGCGGCCCAGTACGAGTCCGAGGTCGTCTACCACCAGATCCGCGAGGACCTGGAGGAGCAGGGCGTCATCTTCCTGGACACCGACACGGCCCTGAAGGAGCACCCCGAGCTCTTCAAGGAGTACTTCGGGACGGTCATCCCGGTCGGTGACAACAAGTTCGCGTCACTGAACACCGCCGTGTGGTCCGGCGGCTCCTTCATCTACGTGCCGAAGGGCGTGCACGTCGAGATTCCGCTCCAGGCCTACTTCCGGATCAACACGGAGAACATGGGCCAGTTCGAGCGGACGCTGATCATCGTCGACGAGGGCGCCTATGTGCACTACGTCGAGGGCTGCACGGCGCCGATCTACAAGTCGGACTCGCTGCACTCCGCCGTGGTCGAGATCATCGTCAAGAAGAACGCCCGTTGCCGCTACACGACCATCCAGAACTGGTCGAACAACGTCTACAACCTGGTCACCAAGCGCGCCGTCGCCTACGAGGGCGCGACCATGGAGTGGATCGACGGCAACATCGGCTCCAAGGTGACGATGAAGTACCCGGCCGTCTACCTGATGGGCGAGCACGCCAAGGGCGAGACCCTGTCCATCGCCTTCGCGGGCGAGGGCCAGCACCAGGACGCCGGCTCCAAGATGGTCCACATGGCGCCGAACACGTCCTCCAACATCGTCTCCAAGTCGGTGGCGCGCGCCGGCGGCCGCACCTCGTACCGCGGCCTGGTCGAGATCGGCGAGGGCGCCCACGGCTCCAAGTCGAACGTGCTGTGTGACGCGCTGCTCGTCGACACCATCTCCCGCTCCGACACGTACCCGTACGTGGACGTCCGTGAGGACGATGTGTCCATGGGCCACGAGGCGACCGTCTCCAAGGTCTCCGAGGACCAGCTCTTCTACCTGATGAGCCGCGGTCTGAGCGAGTTCGAGGCGATGGCGATGATCGTGCGCGGCTTCGTCGAGCCGATCGCCAAGGAACTGCCCATGGAGTACGCGCTTGAGCTCAACCGGCTGATCGAGCTGCAGATGGAGGGCGCGGTCGGCTGACCGGCCTCTAACCGACCTCTCGGGGGGCGGCAGATCCGCCCCCCACCAGCAGCGCGAAGACTCATTACGTAGGAAGAGAGCAGACCGACAGCCATGGCTGAGGCTCAGAACATCCCGGTGGGCTCCACCACCGCCGGCCAGATCGCGGTCGCCGCCGAGTCGACCGTCGCCACGCGCATGAGCGCGCCCCCGTCCTTCGACGTGGCGGACTTCCCGGTCCCGCACGGCCGCGAGGAGGAGTGGCGGTTCACCCCGCTGGAGCGGCTGCGCGGGCTGCACGACGGCACCGCAGTCGCCACCGGCACCGGCGTGAAGGTCGACGTGCAGGCCCCCGAGGGCGTCACCGTCGAGACCGTCGGCCGTGACGACGCGCGGATCGGCAAGGCGGGCACACCGGTGGACCGCATCGCCGCCCAGGCGTTTTCGGCGTTCGAGAAGGCCGGCGTGATCACCGTCCCCAAGGAGACAGTGCTCACCGAGCCGATCCGTGTCGCCGTGCACGGCGAGGGCGGGATCGCCTACGGCCACCAGGTCGTCGAGCTCGGCGCCTTCGCCGAGGCCGTCGTCGTCATCGACCACACCGGTGACGCCGTACTCGCCGCCAACGTCGACTACGTCCTGGGTGACGGCGCCAAGCTCACCGTCATCTCCGTCCAGGACTGGGACGATAAGGCCGTGCACGTCGGCCAGCACAACGCGCTGATCGGCCGCGACGCCACCTTCAAGTCGTTCGTGGTCACCTTCGGCGGCGACCTCGTACGCCTCCACCCGCGCGTCGCCTACGCCGGCCCCGGCGGCGAGGCCGAGCTCTTCGGCCTGTACTTCACCGACGCGGGCCAGCACCAGGAGCACCGTCTCCTCGTCGACCACAACACCCCGCACTGCAAGTCGAACGTCGCCTACAAGGGCGCACTCCAGGGCGAGGACGCGCACGCGGTGTGGATCGGTGACGTGCTGATCGAGGCCAAGGCCGAGGGCACGGACACGTACGAGATGAACCGGAACCTCGTGCTGACCGACGGCGCCCGGGTCGACTCCGTACCGAACCTCGAGATCGAGACCGGCGAAATCGTCGGCGCCGGCCACGCCAGTGCCACCGGCCGCTTCGACGACGAGCAGCTCTTCTACCTGATGGCCCGCGGCATCCCCGCCGACGAGGCCCGTCGCCTCGTCGTGCGCGGCTTCTTCGCCGAGCTGGTCCAGCAGATCGGCGTCGACGACATCGAGGAGCGGCTGCTCGTGAAGATCGACGAGGAGCTGGAGGCGTCGGTCTGATGGCCATCGCGTTCGTACGCGCCTGCGGGCTGAGCGAGCTGGAGGAGGACACCCCGAAGCGGGTGGAACTCGACGGCACGCCGGTCTCCGTCGTACAGACGGAGGGCGAGGTGTTCGCGGTGTACGACATCTGCTCGCACGCGAACGTCTCGCTGTCGGAGGGCGAGGTGGACGACTGCCACATCGAGTGCTGGCTGCACGGCTCGCGTTTCGACCTGCGTTCCGGGAAACCCGACGCCCTTCCCGCGACGCGCCCCATTCCCGTATACCCCGTAAAGATCGAAGGGGACGACGTGCTCGTCTCCCTCACCCAGGAGTCCTGAGGCACCCATGGCAACGCTTGAAATCCGAGACCTGCACGTCACCGTCGAGGCCGACAACGCCACGAAGGAGATCCTCAAGGGCGTCGACCTCACCGTGAAGCAGGGCGAGACGCACGCCATCATGGGCCCGAACGGCTCCGGCAAGTCGACTCTCGCCTACTCGCTCGCGGGTCACCCCAAGTACACGATCACCGAGGGCACCGTCACCCTCGACGGCGAGGACGTCCTGGAGATGTCCGTCGACGAGCGCGCCCGCGCGGGCCTGTTCCTCGCGATGCAGTACCCGGTCGAGGTCCCCGGAGTCTCGGTCTCCAACTTCCTCCGTACCTCCGCCACCGCCATCCGCGGCGAGGCCCCCAAGCTGCGTACGTGGATCAAGGAGGTGAAGGAGGCCATGCAGAACCTCAACATGGACCCCTCCTTCGCCGAGCGCAACGTGAACGAAGGCTTCTCCGGCGGTGAGAAGAAGCGCCACGAGATCCTTCAGCTGGAGCTGCTCAAGCCGAAGATCGCGATCCTCGACGAGACCGACTCCGGCCTCGACGTCGACGCGCTCCGGGTCGTCTCCGAGGGCGTCAACCGCGTCCGGGAGACCGGCGAGGTGGGCACGCTGCTCATCACGCACTACACGCGCATCCTGCGCTACATCAAGCCCGACCAGGTCCACGTCTTCGCGGGCGGCCGCATCGCCGAGTCCGGCGGTCCCGAGCTGGCCGACAAGCTCGAGGCCGAGGGATACGAGGCATACACGAAGGGTGGCGTATCCGCGTGACACAGCTGCCGGGCCTCCTCGACACAGAGGCGATCCGCAAGGACTTCCCCCTCCTGGACCGACAGGTCCACGACGGCAAGAAGCTGGTGTACCTGGACAACGCGGCGACCTCGCAGAAACCGCGCCAGGTGCTGGACGCCCTGAACGAGTACTACGAGCGCCACAACGCCAACGTCCATCGCGGTGTGCATGTGCTCGCCGAGGAGGCCACGGCGCTGTACGAGGGCGCGCGGGACAAGGTCGCCACGTTCATCAACGCGCCCAGCCGCGACGAGGTGATCTTCACCAAGAACGCCTCGGAGTCGCTCAACCTCGTGGCCAACATGCTCGGTTGGGCCGACGAGCCCTACCGCGTGGACCACGAGACCGAGATCGTCATCACGGAGATGGAGCACCACTCCAACATCGTCCCGTGGCAGCTGCTGTCGCAGCGCACGGGCGCGAAGCTGAAGTGGTTCGGCCTGACCGACGACGGCCGCCTCGACCTCTCCAACATCGACGAGATCATCACCGAGAAGACGAAGATCGTCTCCTTCGTGCTGGTCTCCAACATCCTCGGCACCTTCAACCCGGTCGAGGCGATAATCCGCCGGGCGCAGGAAGTCGGCGCCCTCGTCTGCATCGACGCCTCGCAGGCCGCGCCGCACATGCCGCTGGACGTGCAGGCACTCCAGGCCGACTTCGTGGCGTTCACCGGCCACAAGATGTGCGCCCCGACGGGCGTCGGCATCCTGTGGGGACGCCAGGAGCTTCTTGAGGACCTGCCGCCGTTCCTCGGTGGCGGCGAGATGATCGAGACGGTGTCGATGCACTCGTCGACGTACGCACCGGCGCCGCACAAGTTCGAGGCCGGTACGCCGCCGATCGCGCAGGCGGTCGGTCTCGGCGCGGCGATCGACTATCTGAGCGCCATCGGCATGGAGAAGATCGCGGCCCACGAGCACGCGCTGACCGAGTACGCGGTCAAGCGCCTGTCGGAGGTCCCCGACCTGCGCATCATCGGCCCCACCACGGCCGAGGAGCGCGGCGCGGCGATCTCCTTCACGCTCGGCGACATCCACCCCCACGACGTGGGCCAGGTCCTCGACGAGCAGGGCATCGCGGTCCGGGTCGGCCACCACTGCGCCCGGCCCGTCTGCCTGAGGTACGGAATTCCTGCGACCACGCGAGCGTCGTTCTATCTGTACTCCACGCCGAGTGAGATCGACGCACTCGTGGAAGGCCTGGACTACGTACGGAACTTCTTCGGCTGAGGGAGCTGGCTCGGACGTGAAGCTGGATTCGATGTACCAGGAAGTCATCCTGGACCACTACAAGCACCCGCACGGGCGCGGTCTGCGGGATGGCGACGCCGAGGTGCACCACGTCAACCCGACGTGCGGTGACGAGATCACGCTGCGCGTGAAGTACGAGGGCTCGCAGATCGTGGATGTGAGCTACGAAGGCCAGGGCTGCTCGATCAGCCAGGCCTCCGCCTCCGTACTGAACGAACTGCTCGTCGGCAAGCAGCTCGCCGAGGCGCAGAAGATCCAGGAGACCTTCCTGGAGCTGATGCAGTCCAAGGGCCGCATCGAACCGGACGACGCGATGGAGGAGGTTCTGGAGGACGCGGTCGCGTTCGCCGGGGTCTCCAAGTACCCCGCCCGTGTGAAGTGCGCGCTGCTGAGCTGGATGGCCTGGAAGGATGCGACGGCCCAGGCCCTGGGCGAGGCCGACGCCGAAAGGAAGACGGCATGAGCGAGACCATTGAGATGAAACCGGCCTCGGAGGAAGAGGTCCGCGAGGCGCTGTACGACGTGGTCGACCCCGAGTTGGGCATCGACGTCGTCAACCTCGGCCTGATCTACGGCATCCACATCGACGACGCGAACATCGCGACGCTCGACATGACCCTGACGTCGGCGGCCTGTCCGCTGACGGACGTCATCGAGGACCAGGCCAAGTCCGCCACGGACGGCCTCGTCAGCGAGCTGAGGATCAACTGGGTCTGGATGCCGCCGTGGGGACCCGACAAGATCACGGACGATGGGCGTGAGCAGCTTCGGGCGCTCGGGTTCAACGTCTGAGACCTCTGAGTTCGCCTGTACGTGTGTGGGGGCCCGGCAGCTGCCGGGCCCCCACACACGTATGCGGTCACGCCTGTCGGCTCAACTCAGGCCCTCGACCAGCCGGAACGCCGAGTCGGCCCGGTAGAGGTTGCTGTGCTCGTACCGCTCCAGCCGGAGCTGGAAGTTGCGGTGCCGCAGGAAGCTGCCGGGGTAGTTGACCGCCTCCAGCATCACGGCGCCGGAGTACGAGGACGGGCGCGGGCAGAACGTGGCGTCCTTCTTGAAGAGCTCCGAGCCGTCGTGGCGGTCCGTACGGAGGCGGAAGTCGCGGTGGCGTACGTAGCTGCCGTCGCCGGTGGAGAAGGACACACAGCCGGAGTCGGCGAGGCCGGGCACGAGCTTGAAGGTGGAGTCCCGCCGGGCCTCGTCGGAGTTCACCTGGTCGAGGCGGCCGGTGCCGTCGCTGAAGTGCCAGTAGCGGTCCGGGTAGTTGACCGCCCGGACCGACTTCCGTGAGGAGGCCGGCGGCTTGGCGGGCGCCTTGCTGGAGGCGGGAGGCTTCTTTGACGGCTCGGGGATGGGCTCGGAGCCCCGCTGCTGGGCCTCGGAGGAGCCGGAGCCGTCCTTGTCCTTCGAGGCGGCGTCCTCGGAGTCCTGCTGCGGTGAGGAAAGGCCGCTCTTCCCGCTGGGCTCCGTGGTGGGGGCCTCAGGGGTGAAGCCGGGGACGACCGGCTGTGCGGCGGAGGTGGTCTGCGGGTCCTGCGACCCCTTGTCCTCGGTCTGGTCGAGTATGGAGATCGCGGTCACCGTGGAGGCCAGCACCGCCACGGCCAGTACGCCGGCCAGATAGAGGCGGCGCGTCCCGGGTATGCGGCCCCCGTCGAGGTCTTCGCCGGTCTCCCATACCTTCGGGGGCTGTTCGGCGGGGAGTTGCGGGTCCGCTGTGTTGGCAGCGGCACGTGGGGGACGGCCCAGTGCGCCCTTCGGCTCAGGCGTGGGCTGGTCCGGACCGGGTCCGGGCTTACTGTCTGGCATGCGCTGTTCCTCCAGCGTCGTCGCCCCGAGGCGGACGCGGATTGGTCATGTGCCCTCGCCATGAGAGGAAGCACGAGAGGAAGCGGAGGTCGCGACACGGGAGGTACGGCTGTGGCCGGGTGACTCCGGTGCGCGACGCTGAAACAGTAGTGGACCCGGCGCCTTCTGAGCAGACGTTTCAGAGAGCGGTCTCAAGACCGGAGGGAACAATTTCATAACCTGAAGCAAATTGTGCTCACTTTGGCCCGACCTGCACCGTCTCGTGCGCTCCCCGCAAGGAAAACGCGGGGAGCGCACGGGATGTGACGCGGCGTCAGCGAGCAAACTCGGCCAGGTCGGCCGCGATCCGCTCCCGGCTTCCGCCGTTCTGCACCGGCGCCGCCGTGAGCACGTCCAGGTGCTGGTAGCCGGGCAGGACCACGGGGTTCTCGTCCTGCGGAATGTGGTCCGCCAGGATGCCGTCGCCCGCGATGAACGTGATCCTGGGGTTCGCGGTGAGGCCCTCCTTGTGCACCAACTTGCCCGCGAGCTGTGGATCGTCGATCAGCTGGATGTCCGTGACCAGCCTGGTCGGGAAGTGGTCCTCCGTGAAGTCCAGCGGCTGTTCGGCCAGGCTGCGGGCCAACTCGCCGATATCCGTGACCTCCTTGGCGGCGGTGGTGAACGGGGTGCCATTGGCCGAGCGGTACACCGGGTCGTCCGCCGCGCCCACCCGGTCGTAGTTGCGCCAGGTGTAGAGAGGGCCGCCCGGCTCGTCCGGGATCGCCTTCAACTCCGTACCGAACAGGGCTGGTTGGGCATCGGCGTCGTTCGAGGCCGGGAAGTTCTTGTCCACGATCCTGCCGCCACCACCGCTGCCGCTGCCCGCACTGTCGAAGAAGCCCACGCTCGTCTGGATGAAGGCGAGCGGCGCCGAGTGGTCGTCCATGAAGGCGCCCAGTACCGCCTCGTTGGTGAGCCGGAAGTCGCGGATGGTGGGGCTGCCCTTGAGGAAGACCTCCGAGTTCTTGGAGAACAGCATGCGGCCCGTCGTCTCGATGTTGGCGTTCGACGGGACGTCGTCGAGCAGCGCGGACTCGGCGTCGGGCGCGTTACGGGCGGCCAGACCGCTGAGCGCGAGCAGGTTCATCGTCTCCGGATTGAGCACCGCGGGGAGTGCGAGGAAGCGGGGCAGAACTCCGGTGCGCAGCCCGGCCTGTACGGCGGCGTAACCGATGCTCGTGTCCGGAATCAGACCCGGCAGCAGGGACCCGCCGGGACCGTTCCCGCCGGACGACGTGCCGTTCAGGTCGTCCAGCGAGGTGGAGATCGTGGTGTCCAGGGCGAAGTAGCCCGAGCACTGGTTGAAGCCCGCGTCCGCCTTCGTCGCGGGGTTCCCGTCGAAGTCCCAGGTGGCGAAGGCACCGGTGAGGACGCCGCCCAGCGAATGCCCGCCGCACAGCACCTTCTCCTTGCGCAGCTTCTGGTCGGGCAGTTCGGCGGACAGCAGGTCGTACTGGTCGCGTACGGTCTGCTCCAGACCGACGTCGGCGAGCCAGCCCGCCTGACCGCTCGTCAGAAAACCGTCGAAGGTACGCCCGTCGACCGGCTTGCCACCGTAGTAGTAGTCAACGGCTTTGGTGCTGCTGCCCGTTGCGATACCGGCGTTGTCCTCAAGGCAGTTGGAGCGCCGGTCCAGCGCCCAGAACTCGATGTGCTCGCCCTTCTCGGCCGCCGCCTTCACCGTGTTCCGGGCCACGCTGTCGAAGGCGCCCGCGCCCTCCAGAATGCCCGGCTGGGCGATCAGAATCCGGTCCGCGTCGGCGGACTTCGACGGCCCGTCCGAGGACCGGTAGCGCAGATACGACAGCCAGTCGCAGCGCGCCGGGTGACTGCCGACCGAGGCCGGCAGCGGGATCCGTACGGAGACCTCGGTCTCGGTGACGTCGGTGACCGGCGACGTGGACTTCACGGCGGTCTCCGTACGGGCCGGTGTTCCGTCCGCCGCCGGTGCCACGGTCAGCGCCGCCGCGGCGAGCGCTCCGGCGGCCAGCGCACGTGTCCAGGGCCTGTTGCGAGGTGCGGCTCCTTTGCTCATGACCGCACCGTAACCAGCGGTAACTGGCCTGCTCTACAGCGAAATACGAGCAAACGGGAGCGGCCCCTGCGCGGATTCGCACAAGGCCGCTCCTCGGCTGAGCGCGGTCTGTCCGGACCTCGTCATCTTTCTCACCCCCCGCTGTGTACGGGCGTACGTATCGATGTGTACGCTCGTCCATATGGGATACGCACTGCTCGGCGCCGCCATCGCGGCGGAGGTGGCCGCCACGACCGCCATGAAGTACAGCGAGGGTTTCAGCAAGCTGTGGCCCTCCCTGCTGACCCTGCTCGGATACGTCGTCGCCTTCGTGCTGCTCGCGCAGACATTGAAGACCGTGTCGGTCGGCACGGCCTACGCGATCTGGGCCGGAGCCGGCACGGCGGCCGTCGCGGCGATCGGGATGCTGTTCCTGGGGGAGGGGCTGAACGCGGCGAAGCTGACCGGGATCGTGCTGATCATCGTCGGGGTCGTGGTGCTGAACCTGGGCGGGGCGCACTGATGGGCCGCCGTGCGGCCACAGGGGTCCGCTGATGGTGCGGCGTTACGACCCCGACAGGCGTCAGCGGATCATCGACGCGGCCATCCGGGTCGTGGGCGCCAAGGGCATCGGCGGGCTGAGCCATCGCTCCGTCGCGGCCGAGGCCGATGTGCCGCTGGGCTCCACCACGTACCACTTCAAGACCCTCGACGAGCTGATGGTCGCCGCGCTGCGGCAGGCGAACGAGGGCTTCGCCAAACTGGTCGTCGCACGCGGCGCCCTGGATGACCCCGAGAGCGACCTGGCCGCCGAACTCGCCGGCCTGACAGGCGAGTGGCTCGCAGGCGACCGTACGGGAGTGGAGCTCGAGTACGAGCTCTACCTCGCCGCCCTCCGCCGCCCCGCCCTGCGCCCCGTAGCCGCCGAATGGTGCCAGGCTCTCGCCGAGCGCGTCGCCCACCGCACCGACCCGGTCACCGCCCGCGCCCTGGTCGCACTGCTGGACGGCATCTGTCTCCAGGTGCTGCTGACGGGAGCGGAGTACGACGAGGAGTACGCCCGGGATGTGCTGGCCCGTGTGATCCCCTGAGCTTTCGCTGTGCGGGGCGTGTGAGCCGTGAACCTTCCTCGGTCCACCGGGGAACAGGGGGTGACAAGCTCGGCACGACGAAGCAGGGGAGGCCTTGTGACGGGACCACCACCGCCGGAGGCGCAGGACGAACAGGCGCAGAGTGAAGGGGCACGGAGCGACGCGGAGGTCGTCGCCCAGTCGCTGGAGCACCCGGAGCTGTTCGCCCGCCTCTACGACCAGTACGCGCCGGACATCCACCGGTACGTGACCCGGCGCCTCGGGGACGGCGCGGCCGACGACATCACCGCCGACACCTTCCTCACGGCCTTCCGTATCCGCGCCCGCTACGACCTGACGCGCACCAACGCGCGCCCCTGGCTGTACGGCATCGCGGGCAACCTCATCGGCAAGCAGCGCCGCGCCGAAGTGCGGGCCCTCAAGGCGCTGGCCCGCGCCGGACACGACCCCGTCGCCGCCTCATGGGTCGAGGACGCCGACCGCCGGGTGGCGGCACAGGGCCCGCTCGCCGGGGCGCTGGCCTCGCTGACCGCCGGCGACAGACACGTACTGCTGCTCGTGGCCTGGGCGGAGCTGACGTACGTCGAGGTCTCCGAGGCCCTCGGCATCCCCGTCGGCACCGTTCGCTCACGCCTCAACCGCGCCCGCCGCAAGGTCCGTTCGGCACTCGGCGCCGATCCCGCGTTCACCCTCGACACCACGGAGGTGGTCTGACCATGGACGAGATGACAGCGGTCCGTGAACTGCGGGCCGACGCCCCCGCCCCGTCCCGCTCCCGGCTCGCCGAAGGACGCGACCGACTGCTGTGGGAGACACGACGCGGTGCTCGCGGCCGCAGGCTGCGCGCCGACTGGCGGCTCGCCACTATCGGGGCTGCGGCGGCGATCACGGCGGCTGCGGTGATCGGCACGCAGGTGGTCGGCGATGACGGACGTACGCAACCAGGATCCCAGCCGGGCTATACGCTGGAGCTCGGCAGCGCGAAGGACCTGCTGAACGACGCCGCGGACATCATCGCGGCGCGTCCCCCTGCGGGCCCGCGCGACGGCCAGTGGGTCTACCTCAAGTCCGTCGAGACGAACACGACGGACGACGAGCAGCCGGGGCCCCGGACGAGCGAGGACTGGATCAAGTACGCCGATCCCTCCATGGAGAACGGGAAGGCGGGCGACGACCACTCGCCTCGCGAGCAGTACGCGTTCCTCAAGAGCCTGCCCGACGACCCGAAGCGGGTACGCGCCAAGGCCCGGGCCTTCTTCTTCGCCACCGACCCGGAGGAGACCCGCACACAGCACGAATACCGGGCACTCACCGCGATCATCAGCCGGGCGTATGTGATCGACCCCGAAGGGCTCGCCAAGGTGTATCGGGCCATGGCCACGATCCCCGGTGTACAGGCGGCCGAGGTCCAGGACGCGGCGGGACGCAACGCGATCGCGCTTTATCTGAAGGGGGGCAGTATGGGCGGGAGCCGCGACGAGACGCTGCTCGACCCGACGACGTACCTCGCCAGCGGCTACCGCTTCCTCGAGGGCGAGGACCAGGTCGTCATCAGCGGAGCCCGGCTCGCCATGGGACTCGTCGACGAGAAGGGCAAGCGGCCCTGAGTCGTGGGTGAGGGGAGCGGTGCGCCCGGCACGTGAGATGCCCGGCGCACCGGTTGGCCCCTCGCGCCCATGGCCGGTTAGGTTTCCCTCATGACCGACACGACTGCTTCTCCTACCACCGGCGCTGTCGCCGCCGGCCTCGCCACGGTCGCCGCCGACGGCACCGTTCTCGACACCTGGTTCCCCGCGCCCGAGCTCAGTGACGGGCCCGGCCCGTCCGGTACGGAGCGGTTGTCCGCCGAGCGGGCCGTGGAACTGCTCGGGGAGGGCGCCGCGAAGGCCATCGGTCCGGACGCCCGCCGGGGCGTCGAGGTGGTCGCGGTGCGTACGGTCATCGCCTCGCTCGACGAGAAGCCGATCGACGCGCATGACGTGTACCTGCGCCTCCACCTGCTCTCGCACCGCCTGGTGCAGCCGCACGGCCAGAGCCTGGACGGCATGTTCGCGCATCTCGCGAACGTCGCCTGGACCTCGCTCGGCCCGGTCGCCGTCGACGACCTCGAGAAGGTCCGGCTCAACGCCCGCGCCGAGGGCCTCCACCTGGCCGTGACGTCCGTCGACAAGTTCCCGCGCATGACGGACTACGTGGCACCCAAGGGCGTACGCATCGCCGACGCCGACCGGGTCCGTCTCGGCGCGCACCTCGCCGAGGGCACCACGGTCATGCACGAGGGCTTCGTGAACTTCAACGCCGGCACGCTCGGCACGTCGATGGTCGAGGGCCGTATCTCCGCCGGCGTCGTGGTCGGCAACGGTTCGGACATCGGCGGGGGCGCCTCCACCATGGGCACCCTCTCCGGCGGCGGCAACGTCCGCATCACCATCGGCGAGCGCTGCCTCGTCGGCGCCGAGGCGGGCGTCGGGATCGCGCTCGGCGACGAGTGCGTGGTCGAGGCGGGCCTGTACGTCACCGCCGGCACCCGCGTCACGATGCCCGACGGCCAGATCGTCAAGGCCCGCGAACTCTCCGGCGCCTCGAACATCCTCTTCCGCCGCAACTCGGTCAGCGGCACGGTGGAGGCGCGGCCGAACAACGCGGTGTGGGGCGGCCTGAACGAAATCCTGCACAGCCACAACTGACGCACATGAAGCGTGCCGAGCGCCCTCCCGCCGACCGCGGGAGGGCGCTCGGCTGTGCGGAGACGAGAACTTTCCTTGCGGCACAGGCATAGCGGGAGCAGGCCGCGCGCGTCACAAGGAATGCAAAGCGGGGGAGGCCCGCCGGGGAAGAGAAGGTGACGATGGATGCCCAAGGGCAGGAGCGCTTCCGGGAGTTCGTGGAGAACCGGTCGTCGGCGTTGCTGAAGACCGCCGTCCTGCTCAGCGGCGGAGACCGGCACGCCGCCGAGGATCTGCTGCAGAACGCGCTGATCAAGGCCGCGGGCCGGTGGCAGCGGATCGACGAGCCGGAGGCGTACGTACGGCGGATCCTGTACCGGCAGCAGGTGAGCCGGTGGCGGCTGAAGTGGCGAAGACGGGAGCTGACCGTCGCCGAGCCGCCCGAGGGGACGGGCGGCGGTGACGCCGCCTCCGCCGCCGAGCTGCGCATCGTCATGCGCGGGGCGCTGGCACGGCTGACCCCACGACAGCGGACCGTGCTCGTGCTGCGGTACTTCGAGGATCTCCCGGAGGCCGACGTGGCCCGCATCCTCGGCTGCTCCGTCGGAACCGTGCGCTCCACCACGCACCGCTCGCTCGCCCGGCTGCGCTCCCTCGCGCCCGAACTGGCCGCACTCGGCCTCGCCGACGCCGAGCAGCCCCCGTCCCGTGACTACTCCCCCGTGGAGGTACGCCCGTGAACGTCGACGAACTGGTGCGTGACTCCCTGCGGGAGCAGGCCACCGAACAGCGGCCTCTGGGCCCGGGCTTCGCAGACCGCGTCCTGACCGCCCGGCGACGCCGCCGTACCCGTACCCTCGCGTCCCTCGCCGCGGCCACCACCGCCGTCGTCGCCTTCGCGGTGGCGGTGCCGATGCTGGAGTCCGGCAACGACGGCGCGCGGCTCGCGACCGAGGCGAACCAGAGCGATGTCATCGCCCACCCCGACCAGTCGCCCCCGCGCGACTTGATCGCCGCAGGAGACGTCGCGCTGGCCGCGTACTACACCTGGAAGAACGTCGAGCAGACGGACGACCGTGCCGTCGGCGTCCGCGAGTACCGGCTGCTCAACCAGAAGACAGGCAAGTACGAGAAGACGACCAAGTGGTCCTTCATCGACATCGCCCCCGGCATGCGAACCGCCGCCGTCCTGGAGAAGGACCTGCCCACCCAGCGGATCGGTCTGCTCAACCTGCTCACCGGCGAGGTCGAGCGGTGGATCCCGGTGGACCGCGGCGTCGCGGGCGTCAGCTTCTCGCCCGACGGCGGCAAGCTCGTCGCGACGACGTACAAGGCGAACCCCGACCTGCGGTTCAAGGTGGACTACGACAGCGATGGCGACGGCAAGAACAACGACTACGACCAGTCGCACGACCAGCCGCGGACCGGCTTCTACGTCATCGACGTGGCCACTGGCAAGGGATCGTGGAGCGAGGTCCTGGAGGAAAACGTAAGGAACGCTCGTCAGGACTTCGCCTTCAGCCACGACGGCAAGCTGGTCTACTCCGGGCTCGCCATGGAACCCCTGATGCAGTACTACGACTTCAAGGGCAGCAAGGTCGACCGGCCCGCGAACGAGCGGTACACGCAGTGGTACGTCGACGCGGGAGTGTCCCCGAACGGCAGACTCGTCGCGAACGACGGCGGCGCCGTCCTCGACGCCTACGCCGGCGTGCGGATCGCCGACGTGCCGGGATACACGCCGCTCGCCTGGGTCGACGACAAGCGGCTCATCCTCTGGTACAGCGAACCGGGCGAGAACGAGCACCACACCCGGCTCGTCCTCGCCACGATCGGCAGCGACAAACTCGTACGCCTGAGTGGAGCTCTCAAGGGGAACGACGGCGCGCCCGGACAATGGACGCCGATCTTCGCCGAACGCTGATCAGGCCCGGTCAGGTGGCCACGAGCCGCTCGTACGCCGCCAGCAGCCCGTCGACCGTCTCGCGGCCGGCGGGCCGCAGCGGTGCGCGCACCGGACCGGACGGCAGGCCGAGGGCGGTGAGCAGGGCCTTCGCCGTGACCGTGCCGGGCAGGCCGGATGCCATCATCAACTCGATGAGAGGGATGGCGTGGCGCTGACGCCGGGCGGCTTCCGCGGTGTCTCCCGCGTCGAACGCGTCCAGGATGCCCCGGAGTTGGCGGGGTACGGCGTTGGCGACGGTGCTGATGTAGCCGGCGCCGCCGACCGCGTACAGCGGCAGGATGAACTCCTCGCAGCCCGTGTAGTACGCGAGGTCCGTGCGGGCCAGTACCTTCTGGGTGCCGAGCAGGTCGTACGCGCAGTCCTTGACGGCCACGATCCGCGGATGCGCGGCGAGGCGCAGCATGGTCTCCGGTTCGATGCGGGTGGCGGTGCGGCCCGGGATGTCGTACAGCGCGAGCGGCAGCCCGGAGGCGTCCGCGATCTCCCGGAAGTGGGCCTCGAGGGCTTCCTGGGGCGGCTTGCTGTAGTAGGGCGAGACCACCAACAGGCCGTCCGCGCCCGCCTTTTCGGCCTCCTGGGCCAGCTCGATCGTGTGCCGTGTGTCGGAGGTCCCGACGCCCGCCACCACCGCGGCCCGCCCTCCGACCGCCTCGACCACGGCCCGTACGAGCGCGGCCTTCTCGGAGTCCGTCGTGGTCGGCGACTCCCCGGTCGTCCCCGACAGCACAAGACCCTCGCATCCGTCCGCGACCAGCCGCTCGGCCAGCGCCTGCGCCCCGTCCGGATCGAGCAGCCCGTCCTCGGTGAAGGGGGTGATCATCGCGCAGAGGGCGCGGCCGAAGGGCCGGGCTGAGGTCTTGGCAGAGGGTGTGGTCATGCCCGTAGTTTCGGCATCGCGACTCTGAAGCTCCACTTAATTCTTCTACGAGATATCCATAAGGAACGCTGTGCGGTGAGCGAACGGGCGCTCTAGGAAGTCGGCGCCGTTTGAGTCACCATGGCGGGAACGGTAGTTGGTGATCGGTCACGGGAGGCGTTATGAGGCTGGGTAAGGCGCTCGCCACCGGAGTCGCGGAGGAGCAGCCGCGCGTGGACGAGGACGAGCTTCAACTCGCTGAGGAAATCGAGGAGTTGGAGCCCGCCGCCGAAGAGGTTCCGGTCGCGCGATGAGATGGCGGCTCCCCGAGGAACGTCCGGCGGAGCCGCCCACCGGATTCAAGATCGCCCACCCGATGCTGTCGCAGGACGGCAGCCGGGCCGGGTTCACCGGTGTGTCGCTGGGCGGCGCGCTGCCGTACGGGGTGCTCGACGAGGCCCACTGCGTGTACGGGCTGCGGCACCGGGCACCCCATCGTCGCTGCGACTGCGGTTTCCACTGCGTGCACGACCGTACGGCGGCGGAGGCGATGCTGTGCACCGCCGAGCACCGGACCGCCGTGCTCCTCGAGGTGGCGGTCCTCGGCGCGTACATCCGCTTCGAGCTCGGGTTCCGTTACGCCCGGCAGCGGGTCCGTACCGCCACGGTCGGCCCCTGTAGCTGCGGCTCCGTGGCCGTGGCGCTGGCCGACGCCGGATGGGGCAGGCCCGGCTGGCGGGCGCTGGCGGCGAGCTGCGCCGGATGCGTACGCGGTCGTCCGTCCGTATCCCTGGCGACCTTCGCGCGGCTGGGCGGAGAGGGGCTGCGGGTCCGGGCCGGGGGAGGTGCCGCACCGTCCGGTGGTGATCTGCCCGAAGGGCTCGGCGTGTCCGAGCTGACCGCCGAGGCCGCGCTGCTGCAGGCCCGGCTCGACTGGTTCCAGACCCAGCTGGCACGGCTCGGCCAACCCGGGGCCGACCAGGGGTAGCGACGGCTCGGCGGGGTACTCGGGCGTCCCGAGACGAGAGGAGGCGGGGCGTCGTGACCGAGACCATGCAGCGGCGGCCGGAGGAACACCACTCGGTGGGTGACCTCGTCGGACAGGCCACCGAACAGCTCTCCGAACTCGTACGGCAGGAAGTACGGCTCGCGAAAGAGGAACTGGCGCAGAAGGGCAAGCGCGCGGGACGCGGCGGCGGTCTCCTCGGCGCGGCGGGCGCGGTCGGATATGTCGGCGTGATGGCGCTGGCCGGCACGGGCGTCGCCGCGCTGTCCCTGGTGCTGTCCGTGTGGGCGTCGGCGCTCATCGTCACGGCCGTGCTTTTCGTGATCGCAGCCGTCCTGGGCGTCACCGGCCGCGCGCAACTGCGCCGTGCCACGCCGCCCATGCCTGCGGAGACCCTCGAAAGCGTCCGGGCCGACGTCGACACAATCAAGGAAAGGGCGCATCGATGAACCAGCGGAAGGGCAGGGACGCCGAGGGAGCCGCCAAGGCGGCCCGTGGCGCCAAGGGGCCGGAGGAACTGCGAGAGCAGATCACGCAGACCCGCGAGCAACTCGGCGAAACCGTCGAGGAGTTGGCCGCCAAAGCCGATGTGCGGGCTCGCGCCCGGGCGCGGCGCGCCGAGCTCAAGGGTAAGGCGTCCGAGGCCGGACATGCCGTACAGGACAAGGCGGCACAGGCCGGACACGTGGCGCAGGAGAAGGCCGCGCACGCCCGGCATGTGGCTCAGGAGAAGGCGGCCCATGCCCGGCATGTGGCCCAGGAGAAGGCGGCCGACGCCGGACACCGGGCGCAGGAGAAGGTCGGGCACACCGGGCACACCGTGCAGAGCAAGGCGACCCACGCCGGGCACGTCGTGCAGGAGAACGTGCCGCAGCCCGTCCGTAACGCCGCGACCACCGTCGTTCAGACCGGCCGACGGCATCCCAGGCCGGTACTGATCGCCGGAGCCGCTGCCGTGATCGCGGTGGGGATCCTGCGGCGGCGGTCGTCCACCAGCGGGCCCAGTCACCGCGGCTACCGAGGCCGACCCGGTCATCGCGGTCGCCGCTGAACAGGATCACAGCCTCCGCTCTTGACCTGAACTTTGGTTGAGGTCAGAGGGTGGGTGGTGCTCGCACCGAGTACCGAATCACTGGAGGCTGTGATGACGCGCCGTACCGACGCGCACCCCGACCTGACCCGCCCCGAGGTGAAAGCCCCGTTCTTCAGCACCTGGCGGGTGGGGACGCCCGAGCGGCAGAAGGAGACCGTCGAGGCGATCGCCTCGACCTGGGAGAGCAGGCCCTGGCCGATCGAGGGCCTGCTCGGCTATTACGTCTACACCGGGCACGACGGCACGACGCTGCTGCACCACTCACAGTGGGCCGACGAGCAGGCGTACGAGGCGTTCACGAAGGCGCACCGGCAAGAGCGCGTCGACGAGATCGACACCGCAGTGCCCGGGATCGAGCGGGTGGCCCTCGGACGGTACCGGCACTACCGCAGCGGTACCCGCCCCGAGGCCGAGCGGCGCGTGCCGGGCTGCATCGTGATCGTCGACGTCGAGTTCGAGGGGCCGGACCCCGACCGGCAGCGCGCCTGGGTGGACGCCGTGTTCGAGGCCCTGGAGAGCGAGCCGAACCAGCACCCCGGCGGGATCTCCGCCCACTTCCACCTGAGCACGGACGGCACGAGGGTCCTCAACTACGCGGAGTGGGAGAGCGCCCAGCACCACATCGATGCCCTGGCCGCCCCCGGCGAGGGCATCGGCTCGGCCACCGAACTGTGGAAGCGCGTACAGACCTGGCCAGGGCTGACGGAGAGCGGCGGCGTGAGCCGCTACGAGTACGCCCTCGGCCTCGTCCCGGAGTGACTCCTTGCGCACCGCATCGGGCATACCCGCACCGCATCGGGCGTAGCCGGCCCACACCGTCTCACCGAGAGCTTGAACCGTCTGGACAAAAAAGTTTTCGGTCCCGATGCCGCCGAGGTTCCTCGCGGCGACGGCCGCGCTCTACGGGAGCTCGGCCGTCGCTCACACCTCCAGCACCAGCCGCTCTCCTTCCGGTGCACGCGAGACGCAGGGCAGCATGGCGCCGGCCGCACGTTCGGTGGCGGTGAGCCGGCGGTCACGGTGATCGACATGGCCATGGGCCACCCGTACCCGGCAGGTGCCGCAAAACCCCTGACGGCAGGAGAACGGCAGGTCCGGCAGGGCCTCGTGGAGAACATCCAGGGCGGAGCGGTCGTACGGCACTGGCAGAACCCGTCCGGTGTCGCCCAGCTGGAGTTCGAAGGGACGGCCGTCCGTGATCGGGGCCGGGGCGAAACGCTCGAAGTGCAGGGCTGACGCGCGGCTACCATCGAACGCGCGCCGCACGCCGTCGATCATGGGCGCGGGTCCGCAGCAGTACACCGCACCCGCCGCCGGGATCGAGCTCAACAGATCGGCTGCTTCGGGCACGCCGGACTCGTCGTCAGGACGGATGGAGACCCGGCCAGGGGCTGCGGCTGCGAGTTCGGCCAGCTCTGCCGCGAAGGGCATCGAGCTGCGGCTGCGGCCGGTGTGCACGAGCCTCCAGTCCAGCCCGCGTCGGGCGGCTTCCCGAGCCATCGGCAGGATCGGGGTGATTCCGATGCCACCCGCGATGAGCAGGATGGATGCTTCGGCGGCGAAGGGGAAGGCGTTCCGGGGCCCGGTGATGGCGACCCGCATACCGTCTCCGAGGGCGTCGTGCACCTCGGCCGAACCGCCTCCGCCGTCGGCGATGCGGCGCACCGCGATTCGGTACCGGTACCGGTCGGCAGGGTCGCCGCACAGGGAGTACTGCCGCTTGCGGCCGGAGGGCAGGTGCAGTTCGATGTGGGCGCCGGGCTGCCAGGGCGGGAGTATTCCCCCGTCGGGTGCTGCCAGCCGCAGGGAGACGACATCCTCGGCCTCTTGGTGCTTGGTGGTGACCACCAGTTCCCGGATCGCGGGCGTCTCGGTGGCCGGCGGGCGCCCATGAGGAGTGCTGCGCCGCGCGAGGCGAGTGACCGCGTTGTCGCTGAAAGCCGCCAGCCTCTGCATGAAGGAGTCGCTGCGCGGCCTGCCGTACAGGTCCGGCGGCCGAGTGACGGGGGTGCTGATGTCCATGGGATGCCTTGCTGGTTGCCGGGTCACTGGGCAGCCGCTCGGGCAGCGGGGGACGCCGCCAGGTAGGCGACCGCCTGCTGAGTCGAGCCCTCCTGGGTCGGGTGGTAGCCGGGGCGGAAGTAGCGCAGCACCGAGCGGGCGAACGCGCCCGGCCGGGGCAACAGCTCCTTGCGGGCCGCGGCCAGGTAGTCGCGGAAGCGGACCTTGACCCGGTCGTCGAGTTCGGGGTCGGCACTCATCAGGAAGCGGACTCCGCGGATCCACAGCCGGGTCAGCACCGGAGCGGTGACGAGCATGCCGCCCACTCGGCGCCGGTACCGGGGATCGAGGTGCACCAGCAGGTCGAACGCGACCGAACGGTGTTCGACCTCCTCCGCGCCGTGCCAGCGGAACAGATCGAGCATCGCGGGGTCCGCACCGGCCTGGTCCAGGTGCCCGTTGCTGAGGATCCAGTGACCCATGTACGCGGTGAAGTGCTCGAAGGCCGCTATGAGGGCGAGCCGTTGGAGGAGATGCGCGTGTGTGGCGGCCGGCGTCAGCTCCGGCCGGTCTCCGAGCACCCTTCGGAAGATCCATTCGGACTGCAGGGTGTACGGAGCCGGGTCAAGACCCTTGGTGAGCAGGTGCTCCAGGACCTCCTGGTGCGCCTCGGCGTGCGTCGCCTCCTGGCCTATGAAGCCGCGTACGTCCTCGCGCAGCCGGTCATCGGTGATCAGTGGCAGTGCCTGCTCGAAGGTGCGCACGAACCAGCGTTCCAGCTCGGGGAGCATGAGGTGGAGCACATCGAAGGTGTGGGTCGCGAAGGGCTCACCCGGCAGCCAGTGCAGCGGGGTGGCGCTCCAGTCGAAGGTGACGTCCCGGGGTTGCAGCACCAGGTCGTGGTGGTCGATGGGCTCGGACGGACGCTCCGGGTGGGCATGTGCGGCTCGGAACATGACAGGTTCCTCCTCCGTCGGCGATCGGTGTGTGGGAAGGGGCGGTCAGGCAGTCGTCCACTACTGCCGGTCTGTCAGATCGGGTGCGCGGTGTGGTCCGGACTGTGGCGGGAGCCGTCATCGACGCGGTGGGCGAATTCCGCGATCCGGGACGCGATCTCCTCGGGGTGGCTGAGCTGTACCCAGTGCCCGGCGTCGATCGGGCGCCGTTGTATCTGGCTCGTCCAGTGCTCCACTCCGTACGACAGCACCGGGGTGACGCAGAAGTCGCGGGTGGGGATGACGAGTTGAACCGGGACGGTGGTCGGCCGGTCCCGGGGACGCAGCAGGCGGGGCAGCATGTTGGCGCGGTACAGCGCGGTGCCCGTCACGGCGTCGCGGGCCAGCGTCGGCGCGGGGTAGGGGGTGTGCCCGGGCACGCCTTGGGAGCCGGTGAGGAAGGCGCGCCAGCGGTGTCCCAGTGCTCTCCAGGTCAGGGCGGGCAGGAGCGGCAGATGAAAGTAGGCGATGTACCAGGACCGTACGGCCTGCCGCAGCAGCTTCGGCAGATCCGGATGCCGCGGCCGAAGGCGGGCCCGGATCAAGTGGCCTACGTGGTCCAGGCAGGGTCCGGAGATGGAGGTGAACGAGGCGATCCGCCCGGCCAGGCGGGTGCCGGTGACCGACTCCCAGGAGTGGATCGATCCCCAGTCGTGTCCGACCAGGTGCACCGGGCGGTCGGGGCTCACGGCGTCGAGAACCGCCTCCAGGTCGGCTTCCAGGCGGGACATCCGGTAGGCGCGCAGACCCCTGGGGCGGTGGGAGGCACCGGCTCCCCGCACGTCGAAGGCGGTGACGTGGAAGCGGTCGGCCAGGCGCTCGGCGACGGGGTGCCACACGGCGCTGGTGTCCGGATAGCCGTGGACCAGCACCACCGGAGGATCCGTGGACGCTCCCCACTGGTAGGCGGCCAACTCCACGCCGTCCACGCCGTCCGTGGCGATCCGGCGGGCGGCCGGGCCGGTCACCGGCCACCACCGGCAGGGGTCAGTTCGCCGTAGTTCAGACCGCCGTGGACGAAGCTGGGCAGCACCGGCCACTGCCGCTTGAAGGGGGCCAGCTCCGAGGAGGGCAGGATCTGCAGCCAGCGCGGATCGCGCCGGCTGGGGCCGGCGAGGGTCTTCTCCTTGACCATGGAGTCGTACTGGTCGAGAGAGTCCTCCAGGGTGTTGGCGTTGGGCACCACCTCACGGCCGTAGAACGCGGCGTGGCGGCGCACCCCGGGGATGCGGGAGAGCTCGGGCTGCCAGTTGTCGGCCGAGATGCCGTTCTCGGAGGAGACCCACACCCCGTCGGGGGTGTTCAGCACCAGGGAGTGGTTGCCGTCCGTATGGCCGGGGGTCCACAACAGGCTGACACCGACACCGAGTTCGACATCGCCGTCGAAGGCGGTGACGCGCTCGTCCGGTACCCCGTCCATGCCTCCGTCGACGTACCAGGCCCACTGCATCGGGTGCGTCGATTCGAAGGTGCCCAGCTCCCTGCGGTGCACCAACAACTTGGCGCGCGGGAACAGCGCTTCGCGGGGCGCCCGTTCGCCGGGAATGGTGCTGGTACTTCCCATGATCATGCGCACGTCCTGGACGTGCAGGTGGTCGAAGCTGACGAAGTCCACGTCCTCGGGACGCAGACCGCAGGAGGGCAGGACGGTGTTCGGGTCCTGGTAGAAGCGGGCGAAGACGTGCTCGGTGAGAAAGTCCCCCGCCAGGCGCTTGAGCTGGGCGTAGAACGGCGCTTGAGCCGTTCCGGCGGCGACGGTCGGCTCCCAGACCAGTGTTTTCGGCTCACCGTCGAAGCCGTCGAACTGCACGACGAGCATCCGGTTGACGATGCTCACGAACGGGTTGACGGCGAGCGCGGCGCCGTGGAAGCCGAACCGGGTCGGGTACGGGGCGGCGGCGATGTCGAAACTGCGGACGGCGTGGATACGGCCCTGCTGGACGAACCGCTCACGGTAGGTGGCCGCGGCGCTGCGCACGGCGCGCAGCCGGTCACCGCGAGGCCATACGTCGTGGACACCTTCGAATTCGGGGATGGGACGCAAAGCGGCGGCGTCCTGGGCCTTCTTCGCGCTGGGCGCCGGCTTGGGCGTGGTGGTCACGGGCTCATCCTTCGGGCAGACGGGCGGTCCGGGTGCGCTGCTCGTAAGCCGCGCGGACCGACCGGTCGGACAGGGCGGCGAGCTGGTTAGGGACAAGGAGGTGATGCAGGGCGTCGCGGGCACGGCCCGGCAGCACCGCGGCCAACCGGGTCAGGGCGGCTACCTGGCGTGGAACGAAGACCTCGAACCGCGGGCGCAGCACGACGTCGAGCACCGCGTCGGCCACCTGATCTGTCGTCAGGCGCCGGGTGGGGCCGGTCGCGGTGCCCACGGCCAGTTCGGTGTCCACGACGCCGGGCATCACCAAGGACACGTGCACGCCGGTGCCGCGCAGTTCGGCGCGGACGGCTGTGCTGTAGCCGTGGACGGCGTGCTTCGTCGCCGCGTAGGTCGCCTCGCCGGCCGGGGCGACCTTGCTGGCGGCGGAGGCGATGTTCACGACGTGGCCGCGACCGCGTTTCCGCATCCCCGGGATCATGAGTTTCATCCCACGCAGTACGCCGTGGACGTTGACGTCGAACTGGCGCAGGGCGGCTTCCTCCGGTTCCTCCTCGAAGGGGCCCACCCACATGATTCCGGCGTTGTTGATCAGTACGTCGATCGGCCCCAGCTGGGTCTCAACGGTGCGCAGGAAGTCATCGAAGGAATGTGTGTCGGTGACGTCGAGAGACAGCCCGAGCAGTCGGCCACCGGGATGCGCGCCGATGGCACCGGCTGTCTCCCTGGCGAGCTCCGCGTCGAGATCGCCGATCGCCACGACGGCTCCGGCCGCGGCGAGCCGGGCTGCGACGGCACGCCCGATTCCGCGGCCCGCCCCGGTGACCGCGATCACTCGGCCGGTCAGCGGTTGTGTACGGGAGAACCTGTCGCGGTCACGGTCGCGGTCTCTTCGGCTGAACTTGTCCGGGTACCTGGGCGGTGCTGCCACGGTCGAGCCCCTTCCTTGCCCTGAGCATGAGCGGAACGCCGAGCGGCGAGCGGCCCCCATGCATGTCTGACACGACGCCATGTCAGATGAACTGACAAGCTAGAGTGTCAGTTCAGAGCACACCGGTGTCAACACCTCTGCGAAGGGGAGACATGACGGGCACACAGACCGCCGGGCGGCGCTACGGCGGACGCGATGCGGCGCAGCGGCAGCAGGAGCGCCGCACCCGCCTCATCCAGGCGGGTCTCGAGATGTTCGGCACGGCCGGATACGCCTCGGTCTCCGTCAAGCAGGTGTGCTCGCACGCAGGACTGACCGAGCGCTACTTCTACGAGTCGTTCCGCGACCGCGAAGACCTTCTCGCCGGGGTCTACAACGAGCTGATCGCTACGATCGCAGCCGAAACCGCGCAGGCCGCAGCCGCTGCCGCACCCGATGTCGACACCCAACTGCGCGCCGGACTCGAGGTGTTCATCCGCACACTGGCCGGCGACGCCCGCAAGGCCCGCCTGGTGCTCATCGAGGTCGTGGGCGCCAGCCCTCGCCTCGAAGTGCGCCGCCGTGAGGTCCTGCACGAATTCGCCGCACTGATCGCCGCCGTCGTCGCACCGCCCCCTGACCCGGAAGCCTCCTCCAACCGGCTCACCATGACCGCGATGAGCCTGGTCGGCGGAGTCAACGAACTCCTCGTGGACTGGACGCTCGGCCACCAGAACGCCACCGTCGAAGAACTGATCGACCTGTGCCACACCCTGTTCATCGCGGCCTACCGAACCATCAGCGATCAGCCCTGATCACGCAGGCCCGGATTCCTTTACGGGCGTATGCGCGAGGTGGAAAGGGAACGAGCCCGGCCCCCCGGACGACGGGGCCGGGCTCGTCCGCGCACAGAAGCTACGGCCTGAACCGGAGCACCTGCGGGTCGTGGTCGCTGATCTGGTCGGCGAACTCCGCGTTGATGTGCACGCTGTCGTAGCTGAAGTCGCCGTCCTTACGGATCGACCGGCTGATCAGGATCTGGTCGAGGACCTGGCTGTTGCCCTGGAAGTCATAGCTGTAACGCTCGCTCTCCGGCAGGGACTTGATGGCCGGGTAGAGGACGCCGTCGTCCTCCAGGAGCTTGGTCGTCTCCGAGAACTCGAAGTCGTTGATGTCGCCGAGCGTGACGACGGACGCCTTCTTCTCCGCCGCGAGGATGTCCTTGACGAAGGCGTTCACCGACTTCGCCTGGAGGTGGCGCTGGGTCTCCGAGGAGCGGACCGGCGGCTGGTTCTGGGAGTGCAGCGCCTGGTCGCCGCCCTTCGACGCGAAGTGGTTCGCGATCAAGAACACGGTCTTGCCGCGGAAGACGAACTCGCCCACCAGCGGCTTGCGGCTGTTCTTCCACGCCTCGGCCGCCGGGTCGATACGGCCCGGGGACGCCGTGAGAGCCGCCTTGCCGTTCGCCTTCGTGACGCCCACAGCGGTCGTCGCGTCGCCGCCCGCCCGGTCGGTGAAGGAGACGCGCTCCGGGTTGAAGAGGAACACCTGGCGTATGTTGCCGCCCGGCTCACCGCCGTCCGCGAGGTCGACCGGGTCGATGGACCGCCACTCGTAGGCCGGGCCGCCCGCCGCGGTGATCGCGTCGGTCAGCTTGCGCATCGTCTCGTCGGCGGCGACCGTGCCGTCCTTCTTCGCGCCGTTGTTGTCCTGGATCTCTTCCAGGGCCACGATGTCGGGCGACTGCAGGTTCTTCACGATCGCGGCGGCGTGATCGGCGAAGGAGTCGTCCGTCGGGTCGAGGTTCTCGACGTTGTACGTCGCCACCGCCAGCTCGTTCCGCGACTGCTTACGGGTCGTCTCGCGCTCAAGGCCGCCCTCGGCGACCGTGCCCAGGGTGCGGGCGGTCAGCGTGTAGCCGCCGAACTGCGTGTAGTCGAGCGGGCCCTCGGTGGTGCCCTTCAGGGTGTCGCCGACGTTCGCCGTCGGGAACGGCTGCGTGGCGGTCGGGATCAGCGACTGGATCTGCAGTCGGCCGGCGTTCTGCGAGTCGTACGAGCCGTAGACGGTGCCGCCGCGGCGGGTCGGGTTCTCCCACGGCTTCACCGTCACCCACAGCTCGGAGAACGGGTCGGTGGCGGTGACCACGCGCGAGGAGCCGATCTTGACGTTCATGCCCTCCAGGGACTCGTACAGGTCGAGGGCGTACTTTCGCGGCTTCAAGGGGAGCCCGTTGACCGAGCCGTTCGCGCCCTCGTCGCCGGTCGGCGCGTACTTGCGGGGTACCGAATGGCCGCTGATGGTCGTGGCCTTCGGGAGGGCGTTGCCGCTCGACTCCACGGTCACCGTCGGCTTGGTGATCTCCGTGACCGACTGGTTGCCCGAGGACGTACCACCCGGCACGAACTCCGTGACGGTGCCCGAGACCTTCACCGAGTCCCCGACGGCGACCTTCGGCGTGGAGCTGGTGAAGACGAAGATTCCTTCGCTGGTGGCCGGGTTCTTGTCCGCGGCCGGGTCCTGGATCCAGAAGCCACGGGACGAACCGTAGGTCCGTACGCCGGTCACGATGCCGGTCACGTCCGTGACCTGCTGGCCCGCGAGCGGGGATGTCCGGGTGCTGCCCTGGATGTCGTGGACGGCCACGGCTTCCGCCTGGGCGGAGCCGGTGAACACCACGGCGGTGGCGGTGGAACAGACGACGGCGACGGTGAGCGCGGCTATGCGCGCGGAAGACTTGCTGGGCAACGGAATCCCTCCGGGGACGTGCGTGAGCGCCGGGACGAGGGTGGTGCAAGAGGCTGGTGGATCTGATGGAGCCTGAGGAGCAATAGGGCTCTACGCGCGTCAATCTCGTGTGTGGCCAGGTTACTTGTCAAGGTTTCAGCCATGTACGGGTTCTGACAGGTTCATGAACCAGGCCGCATGGGTTGAAATCCGTCTAGGCTGAGGACGCGGTCAGGGGCGGCCGGAGCGCGACGTCCGGAACGGCCGCCCGACCCCTGTATGTGTGCACGTCTGTACGTCCGAGGAGAGAACCAGCCGATGTCAGACAGCTCCACCCTGCCGCCGGTGCGGCTGACGTCCGAAGCGGAACTCGCGCGGGACGCACTCGCCACACCGCTGCTCTCCCGTGCCGTACGCCTCGCCCGCTGGGCCGGTCCGGACACCCGGGTCGGAGCCGGTGGCGAACTCGTCGAGGAGCAACTGCCGGGCGCCGCCGCTGAACTCGGCCTCGAAGGGGAGGACGCCGCCGCCTACGCGAGCGAGGCCTGGCGGGTGGCCGTGGACACCGGGCTCGTCGAGATCGTGGACGAGGAGGAGGGGACGGTCGCCAAGGGCGCCGAACTGGCACTCGTCACCTCGGGTGCGCCGGCCGACGTGCTGGGCCTGTGGCTCGGCGCCCTGGACACGGTGCTCGCCGACGCCAGCGTGCCCGACCTCGACGACCTCATGACCGCCATGGACGCGGACGGCGAGATCGACTTCGCCGCCCTGGACTGGGACCCGGACGCGGAGGCCGACTTCCTCGACGGCGTGCTCGGCAACCTCTACCTGCTGACCGTCAGCGAGGAGGGACCCGGCGACAGCCCGGTACCGCTGCCCGCGCTCGCCGCCTCGATGGTCGTACCGGACGACATGGCGGAACCCACGAACGACGTCCTGGAGCAGGTGTCGGACGCGATGATGCGGCTCGACGACCAGTTCCGGCTCCTGGAGCCGGCCGGACTCGTCGACTTCCAGCCCGTCGACGAGAGGCTGATGACCGACCCCGACGAGGAGCCCGCCACGCCGTCCGACGAGACGGACATCTCGCGGTACGGAATGGTGCGCCTCACCCCGCTCGGCCTCTACGGCATCCGGACCCGACTCCAGGAGGGCGGGCTCTCCGCCCCGGCGGTCGGTGACCTCGCCGACAAGGGCGCGGACGCCCTGCTCGACGGCACCTCCACCTTCCCGCCCGCAGCGGCACAGGCCGAGACCGAGCAGTGGCTCGCCCGGCGCGAACCCCTCGCCGCCGCACGGGAGTTGCTCGCCGCGGCCCGCGGCTCCGACCCGGGCGCACCGCTGCGGCGGCTGCTCTGCCAGCAGGCCCTGTCGCTCGTCGGTACGGAGGCCTCGGGGGCCCTGCGCGAAGTGCTCGACGACCCCGAGCTGGGCGGGCTCGCCCGGGTGTGGCTCACCGAGCGGGGCGCCCCGGACGTGCCCGCACCCTCCGAGGACTTGGTCTTCTGGCTGACCGTCGACACGATCGCCGCGCAGCTGGCGGCGGAGGGCAACTCCGAGGAACTCCAGGCCCTGGTGCAGGGACTCGCGGCCCAGCACAGCAACTTCTTCGACGCCGCCTGGCGCGTCGACCACCCGGCCACGCCGGACGTCCTGGAGGCCATGGGACGGCTCCACCCGGACAAGAAGGTCGCCAAGGAGGCCCGTAAGGCGGCGTTCAAGGCGCGGTCGCAGCAAGGGGGTTGAGGCGGCTGTCAGGGGGTGGGTTCCGGGGACTCATGAGCCCCCTGTGACTGCCTCTGCTCGGTCTCGTCCCGCGCCCCGGCCTGAGTCTCGCTCTGCGCCCCGGCCTGGGTCTCGACCGCTTCGGCCTGTGTCTCGTCCTGCGTCTCACCGCCGCCCATCGGAAGCACGCGTACGGGTACGCCTTCGAGCTCGTCCGGAATCACGTCCTCGGGCCGGAGGCTGTCGTCGGCCACCTCGTGGGTGACGAAGACGACGATCACGTCCTCGCCCGAGCTCTCGTCCTGTCCGATGCCGACCCCGGTCACATGAGCCAGCCTCATCAGCCGGTCCTCGTGAAGGCGGCGCGCCTTACGTGCGTCCACTGCGGCTCGCCTCCCACGGGGCGTGCGGATGGTTGCTGTCTATTTTACGGAGATTCTTCCGATCATTCGTTCGCAAACCAGGATTCCTGGGCCGTATGGGTGGCGCCTTGGCCCGCGATTGTCGGTCCGCGTTCAACCGGCGTTCAGTCACAGGCGGAACGGTGTGGCAGAGGTCGGTAACCGGCCACCCTCCACGGTCCCACTCCACCGTCACAGGAGAACAGACAGCATGTCGCTCACTCGTAGGGACTTCGCCAGACGGTCCGCGATCACCGGCGCCGGTGTCGCCCTGGTCGGCAGCGTCGGCGCCTTCGCCACCGCGCCCGGCGCCCTCGCGGCCCAGGACGCCGAGACCATGGGGGACGACGCGGAAGCGGGAGACGCCGCGGAACGCCCGGGCGGCGGCGTCGGCTACGGCCCGCTCCTCCCCGACCCCGAGGGCATCCTCGCGCTGCCCGCCGGATTCTCGTACCGCGTCCTCACCTACAGCGGCAAGACCAAGCTGGAGTCCGGCGAGACCACCCCCTCCAACCACGACGGCACGGCCGCCTTCCCGGGCCCCCGCGGCACGACCCTCCTCGTCAACAACCACGAGCTCAAGGGCCCGCGCGCCAACTGGGACCACCCGGTGCCCCTCACTAAGGGCCTCGTCTACGACCCGGCCGCGTCCGGTGGCTGCACGGTCGTCGAGGTGCGCCCCGGCGGCCAGGTCGCCGAGTGGGTCGGTATCGCCGGCACCTCCACCAACTGTGCGGGCGGCAGCACCCCTTGGGGCACCTGGCTCACCTGCGAGGAGAACTCCGACCGGGCCGGCCAGAACGGCATGACCAAGGACCACGGCTACGTCTTCGAGGTCGACCCCCGCGACCGCCGCGCCAACCGGAACCCCAAGCCCCTGAAGTTCTTCGGCCGTTACGACCACGAGGCCGTCGTCATCGACCCCAAGCGGGGCCACGCCTACCTCACCGAGGACGACGACGAGCCCAACGGCCTCTTCTTCCGCTGGGTCCCGCCGAAGGGATTCACCTACGGCCGCGGCAAGTTCCGCACCCTCGCCGACGACGCCGGCGTCCTTCAGGCCCCCAAGTGCTATGACTCCGGCGGCCGTTACGTGGACGACCTGTCCCGCGCCACGAAGATCGGCACCGTGTACGGCGTCGACTGGGTCGACGTACCCGACCGCGACGCCAAGACGGTCGCGGTGCGCAAACAGTTCGACGAGGGCGAGGTCACCCGCGCCCGCAAGCTCGAAGGCATGTGGTGGGGCGACGGCGGCGCGTACATCGTGTCCTCGTACGCCCGTGACGAGAGCCCCGTCCAGCACGACGGCCAGGTCTGGTTCTACGACCCCAAGCGCCGCACGCTGACCCTCAAGGTCCTCCTCGGCGTGAACCCGGACCCGTCCGAGGACGGCGCCTTCGACGGCCCGGACAACATCACCGTCTCCCCTTACGGTGGCATCGTCCTCGCCGAGGACGGCGAGGGTATCTCGCACCTCTTCGGCGCGACGGACAGCGGCCGTACGTACCCCATCGCCCGCAATGATCTCAACGTCGGCACCGAAGAGGAGCCGGAATACAGCGAGTTCGCCGGCGTCACCTTCTCGCCCGACGGCAAGACCCTGTACGCCAACATCCAGAAGCCGGGCATTCTGCTCGCGATCACCGGACCCTGGAAGCGCCAGAAGCGCGGCTGATTAATTCATTGGCCCGGCCCGCGGTACGCCTCCTACAGTGATGCATGTCCAGGTGCGAAGGCAGGACCTACTTCCACTGATAATGGGGCGGCCGCGGGTTCGAGTCCCGCCACCGGTACAACGCGCCGGTGTAGCTCAGGGGTTAGAGCACCTACGTCGGTTCCGCCGGCCTTGAACTCTGGACACCACAATTTCATGCATGTCACGCACCTCCCGGTGCGCAGGTTGCGGCTACTTCTCTTCCAAAGAATCCACGCCGCCGCCGACTTGATCTCGGGAGGCGCAGCAAATGGTGTGTGCCCGGTGCGCAGGCAACGGTTACTTCTGGGATCAGAGGGTTGCGGGTTCGAGTCCCGTCATCGACTTAGGGTCGGTGTAGCTCAATTGGCAGAGCTTCTGGCTGTTCCGTCGCCGACTCCTGACCTCGGGCACATTCCATTTGTTGCGCCTCCCCTTGGAAAATCAATGAATTCGGGGGAATTCACCATGGCGCGTTTCAACACCAAGTCCACCAAGGCGCAGCCCACTTCTCGCGTGACGTCGACCGGGCGCGTTCTGCGTACCCACCAGGGCGGCCGGGGCCAGGAGCGTGACGCACGCTCCGAGCTCTTTCTCCTCTCGATCGCCAACTTCGTTGCGCAGCAGACCTTTTATGAGTCCGGCGAGGCCCGCGACGACCGGTTCGCCGCGCTCGTACGCCGGCTCGCCGTCGAGGACCCGGAGTGGACCGCGGGCCTGCTCGGCTGGCTGCGCGGCGAGGGCAACCTCCGTACGGCCTCGATCGTGGGCGCCGCCGAGTACGTGAAGGCGTGTCTCGACGCGGGTGCGACGGAAGGCCCGTCCAACCGGCAGGTCATCGACTCCGTGCTGCGCCGTCCCGACGAGCCCGGCGAGCTGCTCGCGTACTGGACTTCGCGGTACGGCCGGGCCATCCCGAAGCCCGTGAAGCGTGGCGTCGCCGACGCTGTACGCCGCCTCTACAGCGCCAAGTCGCTCCTGAAGTACGACACGGCGTCCAAGGGCTACCGCTTCGGCGACATCCTGAACCTGGTGCACGCCGCGCCGGATCCTCAGAAGCCGTGGCAGGGCGAGCTGTTCCAGTACGCCCTCGACCGCCGGCACAACCCGGACACGGCAGTGGTGCCCAAGTCGCTGCCCGTACTGGCGGCCCACCGTGACCTGATGGCACTGCGGCCCGCCAAGCGGCGCAGGGTCGTGACCGGTGCGGGCGGCGCGCAGCGCCTCGCGGACGCGGGCATCACCTGGGAGGCGCTGGCCGGCTGGCTCCAGGGCCCGATGGACAAGGCGGCCTGGGAGGCCGTGATCCCGTCCATGGGCGCGATGGCGCTGGTCCGCAACCTGCGGAACTTCGACGAGGCGGGTGTCTCGGACGAGGTGGCAGCTCGGGTCGCCGCCAAGATCAGCGATCCGGCGGAGGTGGCGCGCTCGCGGCAGTTCCCGTTCCGCTACCTCGCCGCGTACCAGCACGCGCCGTCGCTGCGCTGGTCGTACCCGCTGGAGCAGGCACTCGGCCACTCGCTGGCCAACGTGCCCGCACTGCCGGGCCGCACGCTGGTACTGGTCGACCGCTCGGGCTCGATGTTCTACTCGCGCCTTTCCGACCGCTCGGAGCTGAACCGGGCGGACGCCGCGGCGATCTTCGGCACGGCGCTCGCGCTGCGGGCGGCGGACGCGGATCTCGTCGAGTTCGGTACGAGCAGCAATCGGGTGCGGTTCCGCAAGGGCGAGTCCGTACTGAAGGTGCTCGACCGCTTCGGCGACCTCGGCGGCACCAACACCACCGAGGCGGTGCGCAAGCACTACAAGAAGCACGACCGCGTACTGATCGTCACGGACGAGCAGGCCATGTACAGCAACTACGGGGACCCGACCGAGCAGGTACCGGCGAACGTGCCGGTCTACACCTGGAACCTTGCCGGATACCAGGCGGGCCATGGCCCGTCCGGGAAGGGGAACCGCCACGTGTTCGGCGGGCTCTCGGACGCGGCGTTCCGGATGGTGCCGCTTCTTGAGTCGGCGCGGGATGCCGACTGGCCCTGGGTGGCCTGAGGGACGGTAAGGAAGCCTGTGGCCCGCACTTCGGTGCGGGCCACAGGCTTGTGCGGGCCGGCATGTGCTGCCGTACAGGCCTTGGCGTGGGCGGGGTGATTTCCGGTCAATTTCTGACGGGGGATGCCCACTTGACCCTCGATACCTTCACAACAAGCACACAGTTACTACCTAGTATCGGCACGGGTTTGCGCCTGCCTGATCGCGTGCCGTCGTGGGCGTTTTCGCGCCACGCCACTCCTGACTCCGAAGTCAACTCCTGTTCCGGACCGCTGACCTTGTGGCTATGGTGATCGCCGCGCGCCGCTGGTGGACCATGACCGCTCCGCCGTGGCGCACTCACACCAACCGGCGGCCGGGGGAACAGCGTCGCCACGGGGAGGGACACCATCCGCTGCTTCGGTCTCCGTACCGGGGCGGCGGGCTGAGCTTCACTCATCGCCTCCGTCTCCTCGGACGGGCACCCCCGCCTGCCTTCCTTCGCGATGAACGGATGCTCTGTTGCGCCCTGGAACGGGGTTCGTCATACCCAGAACACGAAGATCTGGATTCCTCACATCCGTCATCACGGGTGTCCTGGCCCTGGCCGTGCTGTTCGGCCTGGCCGTCCGTCCGGATCTGCTCGACCGACTCGCCGGGGCGGGGGCCGCTGCGGCGGGCGACTCGTACGACTGGCACGAGGACACGGCCGCCGAGCAGTTGCGGCAGGACCAGTGCCTGATGGCCGACGTCCTGCGCCTGGGCGGCTCGTCCATGGCCGCGACCGCGCAGGACGGCCTCAACCAGACCCCGGACAAGCTCCATGTTCTGGCCGACCGGGAGCACTGGCAGAACACCCCGCTCGCCCAGGCGTACCAGAAGGACCGGGACGCGGCAGGCAAGGAACTCAGCGCCCTTCACGCTCTCCGCAACGGATGGCAGAAGCCCCTCGAGGGTCTGACGACCCCGGCCGGCTTCACCGACGCCTCCTTTCAACGGCCTCCGGGCTTGTCGGGCGACGGCAAGGACGACTTCTACGGCCAGACGGGTCTGAGCCAGTGGACCGCCGACCGGTTCTGGAAGAACGACAGTGACTTCTACGAGGACTCCACCCCCAAGGCGGACGCGAGGACCCTGAAGGCCGTTGATGACCTGGGCACTCCCCTCTACGGGACAGACCCGGACACAGGTCTTCCCTCGGGCGAGTGGAACCGTGCGCTCGCCGAGCGGTCAGCGTTCCGGTGGTTGCACGGGGCCCCGGGGGAGAACGCGGGTGCGGACAACGCCCGCATCTTCCTCGCTTCCGGGGGATTCCCCCGCACCGCCCCGCAGCCGGACACGGCGGAGTACCGCATCGCGGTCGAGGAGTTGAAGTCCCGGTTCGCGTCGTGTGCATGGCGTGACCCGATCGACCCGAGCAAGGTGCTGGGCGACATCTCCACCACCGCCGCCACCGAGTGGCAGCGGGAGATCACCTCTCAGGCCGCGCAGCGCAACCAGATCCTCAACGCGAACAAGGACGCCACCAAGGCCCTGGCCACCGGCGCCAAGGCGCTCGGGGACCTGTTGGGTCACTCATGGACCGCCGACCACCTCGCCCGCTGGCAGGACTACTGGTCCTCGGGTGGCGTCGGGTGGGTCGGCGACGCGCCTGCGGTGATCGAGGTGCACGCGGCGCAGGGCAAGTGCCTCGACGTCCAGAGCAGCGGAACGGCCAGCGGCACACCCGTCCAGCTGTTCACCTGCAATGGCTCGGCAGCGCAGAAGTGGCAGGTCTACGGCGACGACAAGGGCCTGCACCTGCAGAACGTCAACTCCCTGAAGTGCCTCGACGTGTCCAACAACGACTCGACGAACGGCACGAAGATCCAGATCTGGACGTGCAACAGCTCTCCGGCGCAGACGTGGGAGTACAACCTGCGCGCGACGACGAGCCTGAAGAACGTCGGCACGGGCAAGTGCCTGGACCTGAACGAGCTCACCAACGGCCAGAACTCGTGGCTGTGGGCGTGCAACGGCACCGGCCCGCAGCAGTTCGACATCAAGCCGTCCGGCAACAAGGGCACTGTTCCGCCGAAGGCGCAGTTCGACAAGGCCAAGGCGGGCATCGCCAGCGCGCAGGCGGCGGCGAAGAAGCAGCTCACCGCCCTCAAGGCGCAGGCCGCCGCGGCGAAGAAGTCCGCCACGGACACGAGCACCGCCGAGCAGGCCGCCTACACCATCGCGGACAACAACGGCGCTCCTCGGGGCCGTGGTCTGCTGGTCGGCCAGCAGAAGGCGCAGGTCACCCAGGGCGCGGCGGCCGCCCTTGAGGCGATGGTGAAGGCCGGCGAAACCGCTGAGGCCGCCACCCGCGCCTCCGGCGGCGACAGCCAGACCATCGCGCAGCGAGCATTGGCTCAGGCCGCGCAGGTCAAGGCGGAGTTCCGTAAGAAAGCAGCGCACACGGCCGAGTTGCAGGCGAAGGCCGCTGCCGACGCCGCGAAGGTGCACCGCGACAACGCGAAGAAGGACAAGGAGACCGCCGAGGCCAAGCTCGCCGAGACCCTGAAGGCCGAGGGCGAAGCGAAGGCTGCTGCCGCCGACGCCCACGCCAAGCGACTCGCGGCGGAAGCCGAGGAGAAGACGGCGAAGGCGGAGAAGGAGACCGCCGCGGCCAAGCAGGCCGAGGCAGCCAAGCACAGACAGAACGCCGAGACCGAAGCGACGAAGGCGAAGGACGCCAAGGCCAAGGCCGAAACCGCCGAGAGCACCGCGGTCGAGAAGAAGAACGATGCGGTCAAGGCCCGCGACAACGCGAAAGCCAAGCGGGACGACGCCTGGGACGCGGAACAGAAGGCCGACGCCGCACGCGCCAAGGCGGATGCGAAGGGTGCCTACGCACAGGCCCACATCTCGGACGCCAATGCCAAGGAGTCCAGGGCGGCCGCCAACGCAGCGGACAGGCACGCGGACGACGCCGAGGCGGCTGCCACGAAGGCCCGTTCCGAGGCCGACGCCGCGACGAAGGCAGCAGCGGACGCGGACGCCGCAGCCACTCGCGCCGAAGCGGCGGCGAAGCGGGCCCGCGCCCACGCCGACGGCGCCCAGGCAGCGAAACTGAAGGCCGACGCAGCGGTGAAGACCGCGACCAGCGCCGCGGCGGACGCCATCGCAGCCGCGAAGCATGCCGCAGCCGAGGCGAAGACAGCCGTCGAACTGGCCGATGAGGCGGAACAGAAGGCCAAGACCGCCAAGGGGCATGCGGACCAGGCGAAGAAGGAGGTCGCCAAGGCTCTGGCGGCATCGGCGAAGGCCGCGGGCTTCGCCCATGTCACCGCCCAGGCCGCCGTGGATGCCGGCAACGCCGCCGCGCAGGTCGCCAAGCCGGCGAACGACGCGATCCAGCTCGGCTCCCCGTACGTCACCACGGACTCGGCCGCAGGTCTGGTGGTGCTGACGGGACAGGCGTCGAAAACGATCGCCGACCAGCAGAAGGCCGTCGCCGACGCTCACGCCAAGAACGCACAGGAAGAAGCCGCCGCAGCAAGGGCCCTCGCCCAAGCGGCACAGGGCGAAGCGAAGGCCGCGTATCAGCACGCCGCCAACGCCGCCGCGCACGCGTCGAACGCACGCACCTACGCGAAGGAGGCCCTCGGCTTCGCGGCCGACGCAGCCACGGCCGCGTCCAAGGCCACCGCGTCACTGGCCCGCACTGTCGAATACGACCGCCAGGCCACGGAAGACGCAGCCGCCGCGGACAAGGCCGCGGGTCGCGCCGAGGGCTACGCCAAGGACGCCCGCGACTCCGCCGATCAGGCAGCGCTCGATGCCTCCGCCGCCCGCACGGCTGCCTCGGAGGCCGAACAGGCAGCCAAGGACGCCCGCGCGGCGGCCGACCGCGCCGACACCGCGGCGACCGAGGCCGAACAGGCCGCGAAGGACGCCCACAAGTACGCCGAGGAAGCGCAGCGAGCTGCGGAGTCCGCCGCACGCAAGGAGGCCAACAAGCAGGTGGCCAGCGGCGCGGGCACAGGGATCGGGGACACGTGGTACGTCGTCGACGAGGACAGTCTCAAGATCACCGACGCCAAGCAGGAGAACCCTTGCGTCATCGAGGTTGGCTTTGAAGGCTGCACCGTCACGTTCACAGTGACATTCGATGTGATGGTCGACTTCTACCTGTGCACCAACCCCGAAGTGCCGGCCACGGCTTCCGGCTGCCCGTCGCGGGACACGGTGTTTCTCGATGCCAAGCCTTTCAAGGGCCTGACGAAGGAAGTCACCGAGTACTTCAGCAAGCTGGATCTCATTCAGCAGACCCTCACCTACAAGATCCTGAAGGCGGTCCTGGTCCAGGACTTCGTCGACTGCTGGCACGGCAACGCCAGCGGCTGTGCCTGGGCAGCGAGCAACTTCATCCCCAGCAAGGCGTTCAGCAAGGTCGCCGAGGCGATCCGCGCCCTGGACGCTGCGCTGCACACGGGGGTGGGGGTACGCGATGCGTTCAACGCACTGAAGGTCCTGGACCTGGACCCGGCGACGCTTGCCAAGATCGAGCGGCAGGTCAATATCTACGAGGACGCGGTCGCTGCCTGCAAAACCAGGCCGGGCACCGCCAGAGCGCTCATGACGGCCGGTCCTCTCAGGGCGACGGCGCAGAACGCCGGCCCGAGCTGTGTCCTGATTGAGCTCGGACCGGGTGTCAAGTCGGCCGACGCACTCAAGGCGTTCAACCCTTCTGCGCCTGAAATCGAGTTCGTCTTTGAACCGGGTACCGGAAGATTCATCACGGGAGACCCGGCACATCTGGGCCTGGAAGGCAGCCCGCACGAGCAGCTGGCACGATCCATTGACGCCGACGAGAAGACGGTGCTGGGCGGCACTGTCTTCCGCGACAACGGCCGCCTAGTATTCACCGAGAACAGCGGACACTACGGGCACAGGTGGACGGACGCCACACGTGAGAAGTTCGAGGATTTCCTGAAGGACTATGGCGTTGACTTCGACTACAGGCCGTGGGGATGAGATGGAAGAATGGATTCCTGTAATCTACCGCGGCGACGGGGCATGGATTGGTGTCATGCCTGGCGGCGAGATCGGCGTAGGCACCGAAGTGGAGGGGCGTGCAACCCTCGAAGGTTCACGCTTCATCCCGATGTGGCCCTTCCTGGAGCGGGATTTCTCCGAATGCCTCAGCGAGTTTTCCCGCCTAGGGGAATTTCTCACGAAAGGTGGCACGTCAACCCCTAAGAAGCTCATTGAGCTGACCGTGGGATCAGCCTGGAAATCTGGTCGCCCCTATTGGATGCGACTCGCTGTTCCATGGGTGATCGAGATGGTTCAGCGCTCGGATTTCGACGCCGAGGCCATGGGGAAGATTCTTGGGGAGATGCTTGATTCGGAGATCGTGGAACCGGAGATGCGGGAACGGCTCCGGCTCGTTTCCTCGACGTTGAGCGACTCGCATGAGGAACGGGACTGACGTATTTAATTGAGGGGCCCCACCGGATTAGTTTCCGGTGGGGCCCCTCAAGCACGGGTGTCCCACCACGATGGAGCTGTTTGCTCTCACATGCAGAAGGTGACCATCGAGATCATCCAGTCGGCAGGGTTCGACGTAACCAATGTCCAAGAGGACGATGGCATACGTCCGATGGCGGTCCACGTAAAAGGAGGTCAGTATTGTAGCAGTAAGTGGCTGCGAGTGATCGACAACAGCGGCAGAGGGGTCAGGCTGATGTTTAGCCGGAGTTGCCGTGAGCTACAGGCTGGGCTTCTAATAAGGATCAACAAGTAAAGATTGGGTGAGTATTCAAGCCGTGTATGACTACATCGAGGCTCCTGGGGATGTCATCAAGGCCCGGAACGAACTGGCCGATCAAGTGTGTCGGGATCTGGAGCTGGCCGGGATACCTGCCTTTCGGCAGGAAGGCAGTCCGTGGGATCGGGCAGGTGCTGTGGTGGAGGCGAACCCCAGCGGCGATGCGGCCGGAGGGGTTTTCGTGGAGTGGAACCCCCATCCAACCGTTTCGCAAGCTGTAGCCGATAGCGTGCAAAGTGGAGAATTTCCGGCGAAAGTAATCCAGCATTCCGGAGTCATTTCTTCCTGTATGCGGGATGCGATAATTGGAATTCTCGAATCGGCAGGGTTTCAGGCCGATGCTGCGGACGACGATATGCGTCCGATGGCCGTTCGTGTCGCGACGGGGTAGCTACCAGTCAACAGGTTTGATCGGTCGAACAGTATTTTCGGGCACCGTTCTCACGGAACTGGTCTCCGCGGTCCGGCGCGGCTTACGTCAGCCCCAGTACTGCCACGACGTCCTCTACGGCTGTCTGGCAGGCACAGACCTCGCCCTCTCGGTACCATGACGACTTCACGCATTCAAGGTCAGTACTGTAGTTACTCAAAAGCCGCGACGAAAGACTGGGCGAGCGATGGGCAATCTGGAGGAAATCGCAGGCGAATTGAGAGCGGCGCACGCTGAAGGGAAGGACGCAAGGGGGCTCGCATTGCTTTCCCGTGAGAAGCTGGGTGCGGCATTTGGTGTAATTTCATTTATTGCTTCCTTCCGTCTGGCTTTCAGCATTCCGTTGCCCGTACTGCAGCGTGCGCAAGCGTGGCAGGGATTCGGGTGGGGAGGTGCGGAAATTTCTGACGAAGAATTTTCTGTCATTCTTTCGCCTTGGCTCGCGAAGCAGTGAGCCTTTTCCGCAACGAATGATCAGAAGGCTGAGGAACGAGAGGCTCATGACGGAACCCGAATTCGACCTGCACCCGAAGGCCTCACCAGAGGTCATCGCTAAGCGCGAGGCGCTGGCCCAGCAGGTGTGCCGGGAACTGGAGCGTATCGGTTTTCCCGTGTACCGGGGTGACCTCACCGGTTATCCGGACAATCAAGTGGGGGCGGAAGTGCACGTGGAACCCTTTATAGACGGCGGGGTGTACGTGGACTGGAAAACGAGCGCGGAGCTGAGGGATGCCGCTCTCGATCTCTTCGAGCAGGGGATCGACTACGAGAATCCGCCTCCGCTCTCCCGCCACTACAACACTGTCCTCAAGCACATGGAGGCTGCTCTTCTGGGGATCCTTGCCCCGGCGGGATTCGAGATTGAGCAGCCGGATCCGCACGGGCACGGCAGCATGATCCAGGTCACGGGATACCGGGGCTGAACCGCCCAAATGTCAGGCCTCGCCGAAGCTGAGCTGTTCATGCTCCTGCTTCGGCGGGGCCTTCCGCCTGCCGAGATTCGGGATCTCCCATCCCCACTGCTGAAGGCCGAATCGGCCAACCAGCGGCAACCCAGTAGCGACAGGCAGATCTCCCGCTTCCACGACGTTCTCGCAGCACATGACCTGGAGTCCTTGACGGCGGGCTCATAGAAAGGGGCGGAGACAATTTCGGATCCTTCGCCCTTGAAGAATGCCGACAAGCCCTGAGCCTGTAGCGGTAATGCAGTTAGGGGGCGCACACCCGGTTTGCGCCCCGCGGTGCTCGCCGCACCGGAACAGCAGACCAACTGCACAGAGACGAGAGTGAGTTGCCTGAGTACGGCTTCGACTACCGCAAAGCGCCCGAGGACGTCATAGCCGAGCGAAATGCGCTGGCTGACCGGGTCTGCCGTGAACTGGAACGTGCCGGAATCCCCGCCTTCCGGGAGCAGCAGGCCGATCGAGCAGGTGCGAGGGTTGAGGTCGACGACACTGCCCTCGATGCGGCGAGAGGGATGATCGTGGACTGGCGTCCCGACCCTAGTCTCACGGAAGCCGTCGTTGACAGCATGCAGAGCGGCGACTACCAGGCCCCCGTCATCCAGCACAATGGAGCCATCTGCTCCCATATGCAGAAGGCGATCATCGGAATTCTCAGATCGGCCGGCTTGCAGGCTGATACTGCGGCTGAATTCGACGGCGACCTGTATCCGCTGTCGGTTTGCGTCACCACATCCAGGTAATCCGACAACACGGCAACGGGATCCGTTCGCCTGTATCAGGCCCCGCCGCGGCTCCGGCGGGGCCTGATCTGTCCGCATCGCCCAGGCCGACCACACATCAGGAGACGTCCGTTGAGGTACATAGATCGGCAGGCTCGCGCCAGGGCCGAAGAAGTCGGCGTTCGGCACGCGTCGGAAGAGGTCATCGAGACCCGCTACAGGCTGGCCGAGCTGGTGTGCCGGGAACTGGGACCTTCGCCGCTCCCACGGAACTGGTCTCCGCGGTCCGGCGCGGCTTACGCCAGCTCCAGTACCGCCACGCCATCTTCGCCGCGCCCTGTCTGACCACGTTCTGCCGTCTCGATGAGCTCGGTCTGGAAGCCGTCGGGCAACGCCTTGAGCCGGATCAGGCGGTGATCGAGTGCTGGGTCGCCGAGCCGCGTTCACCGATTAGCGGCCAGCACTGCCGCGAGGCCCTCTTGCAGATCTTTGACGAAATACTCGGAAACCTCCAGCGACGGGAAATGTCCCCCGATTTCGGGCGACCTCCATCGGACGATCTGTCGGTACCGCTCCTGTGCCCAGGGGCGCGGACACTTCTCGATGTCGCGGGGATACATAGTGATTGCTGACGGGACGTTGACCCGAAGTTCGGGGTCCAGCGAGTTGTGGCTTTCGTAGTAAATTCGGGCCGCCGATGCGCCGGTCCGCGTCAGCCAATACAGGGTGACGTCGTCAAGAATCCTGTCTCTGGAAATCGTCTCGAACGGGCTGTCTTCGGTGTCTGACCACTCGGCGAACTTGTCGAGGATCCAGGCGAGAAGCCCGACCGGTGAGTCGACGAGCGAGTAGCCGATGGTCTGCGGTCGGGTCGCCTGCTGCTTCGCGTACGCCCCGTGGGGGCCCTCGTAGAATTCGCGGGTTTCCTCGGTCCACTTGCGCTCGACCGCCGTCAGCCCGTCCGTTGTCAACCCGGGCGGTCCCTCCGCGAACGTTGTGTGGATGCCGAGAACGTGCGCCGGGAACCTGCCGCCGAGAACCGTGGTGATATTGCCTCCCCAGTCACCGCCGTGGGCTGCGAACTTGCCGTAGCCGAGCCTTCCCATCAGTTCCACCCACGCGGCCGCGATCTTTTCGGTTCCCCACCCGGTGGTGGCCGGCTTGTCGCTGTAACCAAAGCCCGGTAGCGACGGGGCCACGACGTGGAACGCCGGCGCGTCTGCATCTTTCGGATCTGCCAGCTCGTCCACTACATCGATGAACTCAGCAATGCTGCCTGGCCAGCCGTGCGTCAGGATCAGAGGAGTGGCATCCGAGCGCGCGGACCGGCGGTGCAGGAAGTGGATTCCCAGATCATCAATGGTCGTGCGGAACTGGCCGATCTGGTTAAGGCGCTCTTCGAACGACCGCCAGTTGTACCCGGTGCGCCAGTAGTCCACGACCTCGACGAGGTCGGCGAGAGGAACGCCCTGTTCCCATCGGCGCGGGCCGGGCGCGGCGCGATAGACCGTCTCGGCCTCCGGTAGCCGCGCGGCGGCCAGTCGCGCGCGCAGATCGTCGAGGTCAGTGTCGGTTGCGGGGGCTTCAAATGCTTGCACGTCGCTGGTTGGACGGGGCATGAGACCTCCTGGCCATCGTGGAACCGGCTACGACCCATCGCGAACCGGCTAAGGCGGTTCTAGCAGGCTTCCGGGTCACGCTGCAACCGGCTAAGGTGGTTCCATGCGTGCTGGGTTCCCTGACTTCCGCCTCGGCAATGTGCTGGCGACCAGCTTCACGGGGACTCTGTCGGAGCGTCATGGCGACGCTGTGGAGCGCATTCCCACGCCGCACCGACTCGTCGACTGGCTAGCAGTGAACGGCCTCGCCGTGGACTCCTGCACCACTGCCCAGCTCGACCTTGCTCGGGAACTGAGGGAGTCGATTCACGCCGCCGCGACAGCGGCCGCGATCCAGGACGCTCTCCCTGTGTCTGCTGTCCAAGTCATCAATGACTGCAGCGCTCAGGGGCGGGCCGCGGCGATCCTGACGCCCAAGGGCAAGCGGCAATGGCGGCTCAGCTCGGCTTCCTGCGTGGAAGATGCCCTCAGCGTGATCGCCGCCGACGCGATCAGCATCATCGCAGGCGAACGAGACGGAAAATTGGCCTTGTGTGCATCGCCAACCTGCCAAGCCGCCTTCTTCGACACCAGCCAAAGCCGCACCCGCAAATGGTGTGACATGAACACGTGCGGGAATCGTCAGAAGAAGGCGCGCTTCAATGCCAACCAGCGCAAAAACCCCAGATCAGCGGAGTGATCGTTACCTCGGTACATCCAACTGGGCCCCACGCCTGCGACACATCTGTCGCGTTGGGTGCACCCCAACGGCACCACTGAGAGCCATCCGTCGCCTTCGATGTGGCACCAAGAGTTCATGGCTGTACGTCGCTGCGGAGTGTGAACCAGACCGTCTTGCCGATGCCGCCGGTACGAGGTTCCGCACCCCAGTCGTCTGCCAGTGTTGCCACCAGGGGCAGGCCGCGGCCGGACTCGTCGTCCAGGGCCGCCTCCCGGAGCGTCGGGAGAGTGTCGTTCGCGTCCGTTACGGACACGCAGAGGTGGCCGGCGGCCAGGACGCAGCGGGTTCGGATTTCGCGGCCGGGGGAGACCTTTGCGTGGCGGTACGCGTTTGTTATCAGCTCGCTGAGCAGGAGTACGGCTGTTTCCGTCGTCTCGTCCGGGAGCTTCCATGCGGTGGCTTGTTCGCGGAGGAGGGCGCGGGCTCGGCCGACGCTGCGGGCGTGGCGGGGCAGGTGCCATTCGACGTCTTGGATGTCCTCGAGGGCTTTGGCGTCGTCGCGGTCCTGGGGCATGTGTGTGCCGTTCCTTGCGTGTGGTTCTCCGTCATTCGCTGTGATCAGGCTGGCGGTTGGTGCGTAGTCTCGGGGAGTGTCGGTGTGGGTACACAGCGTGGCTGTACACGGTGTGGTGGTGGGAGGCGGGTGGGTGCGTGGCTTCCGGGGAGTCGCAGCAGGCGCAGCAGAACTGGCGGTACTGCGGTGGGCAGATCAAGTTGTGGAGGGAGGAAGCGGGGGTCAGCCGACAGGAGTTGGCCAAGGAGGCCGGGTACGACTACGAGTACGTCAAGTCGATGGAGTGCGGGAGGCGTAGGCCGACGCTGAGGTTGTTGCAGGCTGCGGATCAACTGTGCGCGGCGAGAGGGAAGTTGGTGGCCGGGCATGAGTTTCTGAAGCCCGAGCCGTTTCCTGCGCGGACACAGGAGTACATGGCGATTGAGGCCGAAGCGTTCGTGGTGCACCACTATGCGCTTGGGCTGATTCCCGGTCTGTTGCAGACGGGAGAGTACGCACGAGCGCTGATCAGCGAGAGCTGTCCGCCGCTGGATGATGAGACGGTTGAGGAGCGGGTCAGAGCTCGGTTGGCGAGGCAGGAGGCGCTGACTCGCCGCGCCAGAACGGTGTACGGCTTCGTGATCCATGAGACTGCGCTGCACACGGAGGTGGGCGGACCGGAAGTCATGCGGCGGCAGTTGCTCGAGGTGCCGGCGGTTGGGGCCCTGCGTAACGTGTCCATCCAGGTGCTGCCCTACGGGAGGTGTAGCGGTCTGGCGCTCAACGGCTCGTTCGTTCTGCTGGAGACTGTTGACCACGAGCACTTCGCCTACGTTGAAGGTCCAGAGACGAGCGTGTTGCACGCCGACGCTGACAAGGTGAGCTACCTGGCGCAGGTGCATGGCATGATCCGCATGCAAGCTCTCGGAGTTGACGAGTCGGCGGCGTTCATCAGGAAGGTGGCAGAGGGGCTATGAGCGAAACGCTGGCGTGGTTCAAGTCCAGCTACAGCGACTCCCAGGGCGGTGAATGCCTCGAAGTCGCCTACACCTGGTGCAAGTCCAGCTACAGCGACTCCCAGGGCGGCGCCTGCCTCGAAGTCGCCGCCTGCCCCCACACCATCCACATCCGCGACTCGAAGCTCGGCGTTCGAAGCCCCCGCTTCACCGTCCCCGCCAACGCCTGGACCGCCTTCGTCACGTACGCCTCCCGCGAGGCCTGAGCCCCCTAAACCTCGAGCCCCAAGGCTGTGGCCCGCACCTCAGTGCGGGCCACAGCCTTGTGCGCGGTCGAGATTGACATCTAACATTTCAGTTGTGGACGCCATAGGGCCAGTACCCCGCACCCTGCTCAGGGACCGGGCGTACGAAGCGATCAGGGACGCCATCGTGGCCGGGGACATCGAACCGGGCGCGGCGGTGCGCGACGCCGATCTCGCCGAGCGGCTCGGGCTGTCACGGGCGCCCGTGCGTGAGGCCTTCTCGCGGCTCGTCGACGAGGGGCTGCTGGAGAGCAAGCCGCAGAGCTACACGCGGGTGACCCCGGTCGTGGCCTCCGGCGTACGGGACGCGGCGGCCGTCGTCGGGGCCATGCACGAGCTGGCCGCGCGGGTCGCCGTGCCCCGGCTGTTCGCTGCGGACGTCGAGATGATGCGCTCGGCCAACGAGCGGTTCGCGGCCGCTGTTCACGCGGGTGACGTGGACACCGCCCTGCGCGCCGACGACGAACTGCACGACGTGCTCGTACGCGTCAGTGGCAACCGCGCGGCCGCCGCCACCATCGCCCGCTACACCCCGCTCATCCGCCGACTGGAGCGACGGCGCTTCGGTGAGGGCGGCAACTGCCGTTCGGCCGGGCTGCACGAGCAGCTCATCGAGGCCTGCGCGGCCGGTGACGTGGACGAGGCGGTCCGTGTCACCGCGGAGATCTGGCGAGGGCTCGAAGGCCTCGCCGACGGCGACTGATCCTGGGAGGATCCATGTCCCTTTCCTCGTACGAGCGTTACCCCCTTCTCTTCGGGCCCTCGCCCGTGCACCCGCTGGAACGGCTGACCAAACACCTCGGCGGGGCCTCGCTCTGGGCCAAGCGTGAGGACTGCAACTCCGGTATCGCGTACGGGGGTAACAAGACGCGCAAGCTGGAGTACCTCGTCGCCGATGCGCTCGCCCAGGGGTGCGACACCCTCGTGTCCATCGGTGGCGTGCAGTCCAACCACACCCGGCAGGTCGCGGCCGTGGCCGCCCGCGCCGGGCTCAAGTGCGTGCTCGTGCAGGAGAGTTGGGTGGAGTGGCCCGACTCCGTGTACGACAAGGTCGGCAACATCCTGATCAGTCGGCTCGCGGGCGCGGATGTGCGGCTGGTGCGGGCCGGGTTCGGGATCGGATTCAAGGAGAGCTGGGAGCAGGCGCTCAGGGAGGTCGAGGAGAGGGGCGGGAAGCCGTACGCCATTCCCGCCGGCGCCTCCGACCATCCGCTCGGTGGTCTCGGGTTCGCCGGGTGGGCGTATGAAGTCGCCGAGCAGGAGCGGGAGTTGGGGGTCTTCTTCGACACCGTGGTGGTGTGCTCCGTGACCGGCTCTACGCAGGCGGGCATGGTCGCCGGGTTCGCGGCCCTGGAGGAGGCGGGCGGGCGGCCCCGGCGCGTCCTCGGCATCGACGCGTCGGCCGCGCCCGCCCGCACCCGTGCGCAGATCGCGCGGATCGCTCACGGCACCGGCCAACTCATCGGCGTGAAGCGGGAGTTGGACGAGTCGGACGTCGAGCTGGACGAGCGCTACCACGCGGGCACGTACGGCATCGCCGACGAGGCCACACTGGAGGCGATGCGGCTCGCCGCGCGGACCGAGGGGATGGTGACGGATCCGGTGTACGAGGGGAAGTCGATGGCCGGGCTCGTCGATCTCGTGTCGCGGGGAGAGATCGGGCGGGAGTCGACGGTGCTGTACGCGCACCTCGGTGGACAGCCCGCCCTGAACGCGTACAGCGCGCTGTTCTAAGGCCTTCTGCGGGTCAAGCCGCCTTACCGAAGACAAGCACCTCCGTGGTGGCGACGCCCATGGGCGCCAGGAAGCTGGCCTTCAGGCTGCAGCCGAGAGTCGCGAAGAGGTCCACGCATGTCTGGCGGGGCATGGCGGCGGGGAAGGAGTCGTGTCCCGCGCCGCCCTTCGTGGCCCAGGTGCGTACCGTGGCCGGGTCCAGGCAGGTCTCTGTCATCACGTCGAAGACGATCCGGCCACCGGGTCGCGTGACGCGTGCCATCTCGAAGAAGTAGCGGGAGGCGCCGAGGAAGGGCACGGTGTTGAAGACCTTATGGGCCTGAACGAGGTCGATGCTGCCGTCGGGTGTCGGGGCGAGACTGCTTCCTGCGGTCGGTTGGGCGACCACGCTGAATGTGTCCACCAGGTAGTTGGCCCAGGGTGCTGCCGTCTCGTAGATCTCGTAGCGGTCTGGTGAACACTCCTTGAGCGTCTTCTCCAGGTACCGTCCGGACCCGGGACCGATCTCCAGTACCGTGTTCGGGTTGGCAGCGAAGACACCGAGGGCGCGTAGTTCATCGATGGTGGACTGGGTGGCGCCAGGCGTCCCGTTCATGACCTCGTCGATGTAGTCACCGACCGGCAGACCGGCCGCCCGTGCAGCCCGCATCGTCGCCTCGAACGGGATGAAGTCATCGACGCCACCCAGGTTGTTGGTGCTGCGCACGATGTCGAATCCAGCGCGCCCCAAGAGCCGCTTGACCCCCGACTTCAATACTGACGTTCCGCTGCTTACTGCCCTCACCAGGCATACCCCCCCAGATCGTCTCCAACTCGGTGTCAGCATAGGATCTCGGACGCAGGTGCGCAGTGGGACGGCGAATTCGCTACGCGGCTGTCGAGGGCCGGTACGCGGCGCCGGGGCCTCACGCCCGATATGTGCCTTCCCGGTAAGGCTGCTTACGGAAGCCTTCTATGAGGTCGATTCAGGTTTCGTGTGGAGGGTTTCGCGGGCCTGTTCCGCGGCGCGGGCCGTGCTTTCGCGTCTGACGTACGGCGGGGCGCCCTCTAGGAAGAGGGCGCCCCGGGATGCCTACGGACGGACGTTTACAGCGACTGCGCCGCGGGCTTGACCATGCCGCGCACCGTACGGGACTTGACGAAGTCGCCCATGGCCGTCATGTCCCACTCGCCGGAGAACTGCTTGATCAGCTTGGCCATCATGACGCCGGTCTGGGACTCGGCGTTGGTGAGGTCGAAGCGGACCAGTTCCTCGCCGGTGGCGGCGTCCAGGAGGCGGCAGTAGGCCTTGGCGACCTCGGTGAACTTCTGGCCGGAGAAGGAGTTCACCGTGAAGACCAGGCCGGTGACCTCCTGGGGGAGGCGGCCGAGATCGACCGTGATGACCTCGTCGTCTCCGCCGCCCTCACCCGTGAGGTTGTCGCCGGAGTGCTTGATCGCGCCGTTCACGATGGAGAGTTTGCCGAAGTAGCAGCTGTCGATGTGGTTGCGCTGCGGGCCGTACGCGATGACCGACGCGTCCAGGTCGATGTCCTTGCCGCGGTACGCCGGCTCCCAGCCGAGGCCCATCTTGACCTGGGAGAGGAGCGGGGCGCCGCCCTTGACCAGGGAGACGGTCTGGTTCTTCTGGAGGCTTACGCGGCCCTTGTCGAGGTTGATCTTTCCGGCGCCCGGGGCGGGGGCGGGCGGAGCCGCCGGGGGTGCGGCCGGGGCCGGAGGTGTCGCGAGGGTCGGGGCCGGCGGGGCGACCGAGGGCTGCATGGCAGGAGCGGGCGGGGCTACGGGCGTCTGGACGGGGGCCGGAGCCGGTTCCTCCACCGAGACGCCGAAGTCCGTGGCGATGCCCGCCAGGCCGTTCGCGTACCCCTGGCCGACCGCTCGGGCCTTCCAGGCGCCGTTGCGGAGATAGACCTCCACGATCACCAGTGCCGTCTCCGTGCCCAACTGCGGGGGTGTGAACGTCGCCAGTACGGAGTTGTCGTCCGCGTTGCGGATCGTCGCCGTGGGTTCGATGCCCTGGAAGGTCTGGCCCTCCGCGTCCGGGCTCGCCGTGACGACGATCTTTTCGATGCCCGGGGGTACGGCGGCCGTGTCGACCACGATCGCGTCCGGAGCCGCGCCGCCACCCGAGCGGTACGTCACGCCGGGGCCTGTGGCCTGGTTGTAGAAGATGAAGTCGTCGTCGGAGCGCACCTTGCCGTCGGCGGTGAGCAGCAGGCCCGATACGTCGAGCCGCACCGGTGCGGTGACGTCCACCGTCACGCGGGCGACGGGGAGAGGGATGTTCGAGCCGGGGGTCATAGCTGTCATGTGTGGGGTAACGAGCGGGCCCGCTTTACCGTTCCCTTACCTGCCGCCCAATTGGGTCAGCGGCGGTTGCGGGGGTGATTGCGGGCCGTGCGTTCGTTGCCGTGCTTGTAGTTGCCGGTCCAGCGGGCCATGACGAGCTGTGGGTCGCCGGATTCCACTTCCGTGAGGAACTCGTCGGCGCGGGGGCCGCGGAGGGTGGTCGCGGGGCGGCCGTGGTGCGTGATCGTCACGCTTCCATCGCCCTGATGCTCGTACGAGAATCCCTGTGGTCGTGGCATGACCGGGATGTTAGGCGCCCGGTCATGCCCGACGACAGTGGATTACGGCGTTACGACGATCTTGCGGCCCACCCCCGACGCGAACTGCTGCAGCGCCTCGGGATAGCGGTCCAACGAGATGCGGTCGCTGATGAACACGTCCGGGTCCAGGACACCCGTCGCGAACAGCTCCGCCGCCCGCTCGAAGCTGTGGAGGACCGCCATGGAGCCCGTGATGGTGATCTCCTGGTTGTAGATGCGGTACGGGTCGATCGTCACGCGGGTCGCGTAGTCGGCGACGCCGAACTGGAGGAACGTACCCGCCTTGGCCACCCGGTCGAGGCCGTCCTGGATCGCCGCCGCGTTGCCGGTGGCGTCGATGACCAGGTCCCAGCCCTGGGGGCGGTCCAGCTCGTCGGGGTTCGCGGCCGATGCCGAGACGCCGAGCTGCTCGGCCGTCGCCAGCCGCTGCGGATTGAGGTCCACCATGTCCACACTCGCCGCCCCCGTCCGCTTGGCGAGCTCCAGCATCATCAGGCCCATCGTTCCGGAGCCGTAGATCAGGACATGGGCGCCGAGGCGGGACTGCAGGACGTCGTAGCCGCGTACCGCGCAGGACAGGGGTTCGACGAGGGCCGCGTCCTGGGTGCGTACGTGTTCGGGGAGCTTGACGCAGTTGGCCACCGGGGCGACCGCGTACTGGGCGGCGCCGCCCGCCGTGGTCACGCCTATCGCCGCCCAGCGCTCGCAGAGGTTGTTGTGGCCCGTACGGCAGTACCGGCACTCGTAGCAGTACAGGGACGGGTCCACCGCCACCCGGTCACCCACCGACAGTTCCGTGACCTGGGTGCCCACCCCGACCACCTCGCCCGCGAACTCGTGCCCCGGCACGATCGGCAGCTTGGGCGCGAACTCGCCCTGCAGGATGTGCAGATCGGTGCCGCACAGACCGCACGCGGCGACCTCGACGACGACCTCGCGGGGCCCTGGCGTCGGGTCCGGGACCTCGGCGACGACGGCGCGGCCCACGGACTCGATGACGGCGGCCTTCATTTCACGGCTCCCAAGGACAGGCCCTGGACCAGTTTGTCCTGGGCGGCGAACCCCGCGGCGAGCACCGGCAGGGAGATGACGAGCGAAGCGGCGCACACCTTCGCCAGGAACAGGCCCTGGCTGGTGATGAAGCCGGTGAGGAAGACGGGGGCTGTTTCGGCTACGACGCCCGTCAGCACCCTCGCGAACAGCAGTTCGTTCCAGCTGAAGATGAAGCAGATCAGGGCCGTGGCCGCGATGCCCGGGAGCGCGATGGGGGCCACCACGCGGGTCAGGATCGTGGGCAGCCTCGCGCCGTCGATCTGCGCCGCCTCGATGATCGCCACCGGGACCTCCGCGAGGAACGACTGCATCATCCACACCGCGATCGGCAGGTTCATCGACGTGTAGAGGATGACCAGGAGCCAGATGTTGTCCAGCAGGCCGGTGTTCTTCGCGAAGAGGTAGATCGGCAGGAGGCCCGCCACCACCGGCAGCATCTTGGTGGAGAGGAAGAAGAACAGGACGTCCGTCCACTTCTTCACCGGGCGGATGGAGAGGGCGTACGCCGCCGGGAGGGCCAGCACGAGGACGAGGAGCGTCGAAGCCAGCGACGCCACCGTCGAGTTGATGAGCGAGGGCCAGGGGCTCGCGCCGCCGCCCGCGCCGAAGAACTCGCGGTAGCCGTCGAGCGTGAGGGCGGCGGCGAAGGACGGGGGATTGGTGGCGGCGTCCTCCTCGGAGTGGAAGGACGTCAGCGCCATCCACGCGATGGGCAGGAAGAACAGCAGGCCGAGCAGCCAGGCCAGGACACCCAGGCCGGCTCCCTTGGTACGGCGGGGACGCAGTCGGATCGCGGTGGCACTCATGCGCGGGACACCTCCTCACGGAACAGGGACGAGACCACGCGCAGTGCGAAGGTCGCGATGATGATCGAGCCGATGACGACGAGGACGCCGGCCGCGGAGGCGAGGCCGTTCTCGTGGGCCTGGTAGAAGCTCTGGTAGACGGTGTAGGGGAGGTTGGCGGTGCCCAGGCCGCCGGACGTGATCGTGAAGACCGCGTCGAAGTTCTGGACGATGTAGATCGAGCCCAGGAGGGCGCCGAGTTCGAGGTAGCGGCGCAGGTGGGGGAGCGTCAGGTAGCGGAAGACCTGCCAGTCGCTCGCGCCGTCCACCTTCGCCGCCTCGATCTGTGCGTGGTCGCGGCTCTGCAGGCCCGCCAGCAGGATCAGCATCATGAAGGGCGTCCACTGCCAGATCAGTGAGGCCTCGATGGCGAGCAGCGGGTTGTCGGAGATCCAGTCCGGCTGAGGGCCGCCCACGTAGTGCAGCAGGCCGTTGAACAGGCCGTACTCCGGGTTGTAGAGCACGTGCTTCCACAGGAGGGCCGCGGCCACCGGGACCACCAGGAACGGCGCGATCAGGAGCGTACGGACGATGCCGCGGCCCCGGAACCTGCGGTCCAGGAGCAGGGCCAGGACCAGGCCGATGACGAGGCTGGCCAGGACCACGGCCGCGGTCAGCAGGATCGTGGTGAAGACCGACTGGCGCAGATCCGCGTCCGTCAGGACCTCGGAGTAGTTGGCGAAGCCGGCGAATTCGCGGGCGTCCGGGTAGAGCGAGTTCCAGTCGAAGAAGGAGATCACCAGCGTGGCCACGAACGGGAGTTGGGTCACGGCGATCATGAAGATCAGGGCGGGCAGGAGCGGGGCCCTTGTCGCCCAGGCGCGCAGTCGGCCCGAGGGGGGCTTCGCCGTGCGTACGGGTGTGGCGGCTACCGGAGCTGTCGTCGTGGCGGTCATCGTCCCTCGTACTCCTCGGAGATCTCCTCGGCGAGTGCTTGCGCTTTGTCCAGGGCCGACTCGACCGACTGGCGCCCGGCGATGGCCGCGCTGATCTCCTGCGAGACCTTGGTGCCGAGGTCGGTGAACTCGGGGATGCCGACGAACTGGATGCCGGGGGCCGGTCGCGGCTGCACTCCGGGGTCGTTGGGCCGGGCGCCCTCGATGGCTTCCTTCGTCGTCTCCTGGAAGGCCGCGGCCTCCTTGACGTACGCGGCGTTCGTGTACGTCGACGCCCGCTTGCCCGCCGGGACGTTGGACCAGCCGATCTCGTCGCCGACCAGCTGCTCGTACTCCTTGCTGGACGCCCAGGAGACGAACTTCCAGGCATTGTCCGGGTTCCGGGACGCGTCCTGGATGCCCCAGGCCCAGGTGTAGAGCCAGCCGGAGGACTCGGTCTTCTCGACGGGGGCGGGTACGTAGCCGATCTTGCCCTTGACGGGGGAGTTGGCGGACTCCAGGGAGCCGGCGGCCGATGTGGCGTCGTACCACATGGAGACCTTGCCCTGGGTCATGTTGTTGAGGCACTCGGCGAAGCCGGACTGAGCGGCGCCGGCCTCACCGTGCTTGCGGACGAGGTCCACGTAGAACTTCGTCGCCTTCTCGAACTCGGGGGAGTTCAGCTGCGCCTTCCAGTTCTTGTCGAACCAGGTGCCGCCGAAGGTGTTCACGACCGTGGTGAGCGGCGCCATGATCTCGCCCCAGCCCGGCAGTCCGCGCAGGCAGATGCCCTTCATGCCTGACTCGGCCCCGTCGGCCTCGGCGGCGAGGTCGGCCACCTGCGTCCAGGTCGGGCGTTCGGGCATCGTGAGGCCCTCTTTGGCGAAGACGTCCTTGCGGTACATCAGGAAGGACGACTCGCCGTAGAAGGGCTGTCCGTAGAGCTTGCCGTCGTCGGCTGTGAGGGACTGCCGCATCGGCTTGAGGACGTCCTTCTCGTCGTACGCGCTGTCCTTGGCGACGTACGAGTTCATCTCGCGCAGCCAGCCGTTCTTGGCGTAGATCGGTATCTCGTAGTTGCTGAGGGTGGCGACGTCGTACTGGCCGGCCTGGTTGGCGAAGTCCTGGCTGATCTTGTCGCGGACGTCGTTCTCCGGCAGCACGGTGAAGTTCACCTTGATGCCGGTCTCCTTGGTGAAGTGGGCGGCGGTGAGCTTCTGCAGCTCCACCATCTGCGGGTTGTTGACCATGAGGACGTTGATGGAGTTGCCGCCGGAACCGGCTCCGCCCGCTCCGGTCCAGCAGCCGGAGAGCAGCGGGGCGAGCAGCGTCCCTGCGGCGGTCGCGGCAAGTAGTGCGCGCGGCCTCCGTCGGCTCTGGGTTCGCATGGATCGCTCCTGGATATTTTGGCGCAAAGGGGATGACATTGAGTAATGCGGTGCCTACGTAGGGGTCGGTTGGTTTTTCAGACGCGGATGACCTGCGGGCCCTGCAGCGAGTAGCGGTGGGCCTCGGCGGTGGGGAGGAACGTGCTGGTGACGATTGCCTCCAGGACGCTGATCTCCGCGAACCGGCAGAAGCTGACGGCCCCGAACTTGGTGTGCACGCCCGCGAACACGGTCCGGCGCGCGGCCCGGATCGCCTGCGACTTGACCTCGCTGACGGCGGGGTCGGGCGTGGTCAGGCCGTGTTCACGGGAGATGCCGTTGGCGCCGATGTACGCCAGGTCGATGACGAAGCCGGCGAGCATCTTCGTGGTCCAGTGGTCGACGGTCGCGAGTGTGCCGTGCCGGACCCGGCCGCCGAGCAGCAGGACCGAGATGTTCTCGGACTCGGCGAGCGCGCCCGCGGCCGGCAGGGAGGCGGTGACCACGGTCAGTGGCCGGTCCCGGGGCAGTGACTCGGCGATGAGCTGCGGGGTGAAGCCCTCGTCGACGAAGACCGTCTCGGCGTCCCCGAGCAGCTCGGCCGCCGCGGTCGCGATCCGGCGCTTCTCGGGTACGTGGCTCGTGGCACGGAAGGCGAGCGTCGTCTCGAAGCCGGCGCTCTCCACGGGATAGGCGCCGCCGTGGGTGCGGCGGACCAGGCCGTGGTCCTCCAGGGCGCGCAGATCGCGGCGTACGGTCTCCTTGGCGACGCCCAGTTCGGCGGCGAGGGCGTTGACGCCGACGGCGCCCGTGCGGCGGGCGGCCTTGACGATCTCCCGCTGCCGTTCCTCCGCGCTCATGGCCACCCGCTCTCCGTACTGTGTTCTCTCGCTCGCCTCCGGGGCACTCAAGCCGGTGTGGCTCGTTGTTGCCCGTTCGGGCCCGGTGGACCCATGGGGGAAGTTCTACAGCGGGTGTGCGGCGCTGACCAGGTCTGTTATGGAATCAATGGCGCCCGTGTGCGCCCGTTTCGCGCGGCGACCACCCGCGTCGGACCTGCGGCGGAGCGGAATTCGGGCAGCGCGGATGCCCGAACAGGGACGCGGGCGGGCCCGTTCGGTGCCCGCCCGCTCCGCGGTGAAGAGTGTGTGGCGGAACACGGCTCATGTGGCCGTTCGGGCCGGCGGGGTCGAGGAAACGGGCGTACGGGGGTGGCTTGGATGGCCTGAGTGCAGGTTGAGGGCGACCGTGAAGGAGATGCCGCAGCCGATCAGGAGGTACATGGCTACCAAGGCCCAGCCGCCGCCTGCCCACAGAACGAGAGCGCCGGCGATGAGGGGGGTGAAGCCGCCGCCGATGACGCTGGCGAGTTGGTAGCCGACGCCGGCGCCGCTGTAGCGGAACTCTGGACCGTACATGTCGGTGAACAGGGACTGCTGGACCGCCACGGCCATGTCGTGGGCGCCGTTGACCAGCAGGACCGCCGTCACGGCGATCAGGATCAACGATCCGGACTGCAGGGCCACGAAGTAGGGGAGGGCACCGAGGACGCCGATGCCCGCGCCCCAGAGGTAGACGGAGCGGCGGGTGTAGCGGTCGGCGAGGTAGGCGTAGACCGGGATCGTGACGATGGCCAGCGCGCCGACCATGAGGTTGATGTCGAGCAGGGCGTCGCGGTTCAGGCCGTACTGCTCGGCGGCATGGCTCAGCCCGAAGGTGGTCACGCAGTAGAAGGTGAGGAGTTCGACGAAGCGCAGGCCGATGATGCTGAGGAAGCCGGAGGGGTACGCCTTGATGGCGGCGAGCAGCGGCAGCCGTCGGCGCTGCGGGTGGGGACGGGCGGCGGTGTGTTCGACGAAGGCGGAGGATTCCGCGACCGTGGCCCGCACGATCATGCCGACGATGACGATGGCGGCGCTGGCGAGGAAGGGAACGCGCCATCCCCAGTCGCGGAAATCCTCTTCGGGCAGGCGGACCGAGAGGAACTTGACGGCGGCGGTGGCCAGCAGCAGTCCGACCGAGGCGCCGACCTGGACTCCGCTGCTGTAGAGGGAGCGCCACTTGCGCGGGGCGTTCTCCACGGCCATCAGGGCGGCGCCGCCCCATTCGCCGCCGACGGCGAAGCCCTGGGCGGCGCGCAGGGTGACGAGGAGGACCGGGGCCCAGATGCCGGCTTCGGCATAGGTGGGGAGCACGCCTATCAGGGTGGAGGCAACGCCCATGATCAGCATGGTGACGATCAGCATCTTCTTGCGGCCCAACCGGTCGCCGAAGTGGCCGAAGACGATGCCGCCCAAAGGCCGGAAGAGGAAGCCGACACCGAACGTGGACCAGGCCGCCAAGGTAGCGACGGCGGGACTGACGTCGGGAAAGAACAGCTCGTCGAAGAGCAGGCCGGCGACGATCCCATAGAGGAAGAAGTCGTACCAGTCGGCGACCGCCCCGATGAAACTGGCGACGGCCGCCCCCATGCCTGGTCCGGATCTGGATGCGCGTCTCATGGCAACTTCCATGGCTCAAGGGCGAACTGACGGAAAGGGTGATGGCCGCCCGGGGTGAGGAGGGCATGCACAGAGCGCGGCGAAGGGAGGGGTGGGGCCGCTGCTGTCGGGCTCGGATCCATCGGCTGCGATGAGGCGCAGTACGCGAAGTGGACCCCTTCAGGTCCGCCAGGTGGTCTTGGCGATCCGGAGAGTGAAATTACGCTGTCCTCAAGGTCCCCGCAAGAGGGGCGAGAGTAAATGCACCGGGCGTGACTTCTTCGCCCGTTCACGGGCGTCCTCGCGCGTGGTTGACCGATCAGGCGGTGGGCGAGTCGCGGACGCGCCGCCCGCCCACCGCCCTGACACACCGCACGCCCCGCGTCGCCCTGGCCGACGACCGGGGTGGCTCACCGCTGATCTCGGTACGTGAACGAGGTGAGTGCACGGCGGAGCGGTTGCGCAGCGCTACCGCATACAGCGTTGGGAACGCGCGGAGCCGTACCGAAGGGAAGGAGCAGGGTGGCGCTAGTCCCTCGCGCTGCGGCGGCCGTAGCTCAGCGGATGGCCGAAGCCCTGATCAGAGATGAGTCGGGCCGCTTCCGTGAGGTCGGTGGCGAAACGTTCGATGGCTGCGTAGGGGAACCGGTGGTCGGGGCCGCTGACCGAGAGGGAGGCGACGACGGTGCCCGAGGGGCTGGTGAGGGGGACGGCGACGGCGGTGAGTCCTTCGTCCCATTCGCTGTTGCTCACCGCGTAGCCCCGGCGCGCCGCCTCCTGCGCGGATGTACGCAATTGCGCGGCATGGTCCTCGCCGTGGGGTGAGGCCTGGGCGATGCGGCGCAGCTGTGCTTCGGAGGCGTCGTGCAGCAGGATCTTCGAGGATGCGCCGGCCCACAGCGGTTGTTCGTCGCCGACGTCGACCACGTGGCGCAGGGGGTGCGGGCTCTCCTCGTGCGCGACGCAGACACGGTGGAGATCGCGGGCGACGAAGATGTTGGCCGTCTCCCCGAGCCTGTCGGCGAGGTCCCTCATGACCTTGCGGGTCTCACGGGGGATCTCCCACTGGCTGCGTGCGAGGTAGGCCCAGCGCCACAGACCGGGTCCGGCGATGTAGCCGCCCTCGTCCGACCACAGCAGGCCGCTCTCCTCCAGCGTCTGCACCAGGCGCAGCACGGTCGTCTTCGGCAACCCGGTGGCGTCGGTGATCTCCCGCAGTGTGATCAGCGGCCGTTCCTCGCTGAGCAGGCCGAGGATGTCCAGGGCACGCCGTACGCTCCTGACGCTCGTGCCGTGCGGTTCGCGTTCCGCGCCGGCCTGTGCCGCCCCGCTGTCCACGCTGACACCCTCCTCCGTACTGATCACTCCGCGGAGTTCTGCCTGCCTGCCGCTGGTCTCACCTGACGTGGCCCGTTGCGCGGACCACTGGGACCTCTTCGACACAAATTCTGCCGTAACTCTTGTCGACTCGGAACACCGGCCGTATGTTTCCGCTACTCGGTCCATTTGATCCGTTGAGTGGATCGCAAGTTGAGGGTCACCGCCCGTACCGCCGCGGCGCGACCCACCACCGTCGACGGCCGGCTCCACACCCCGGAGCGCTGTCGCCCAGGTGCTTGGTCCCACCACAGTCATTCGTGTCCCGGCCGTGAACCCCGCCCGTGCGCGGGTCCGGCCGCGAATCGCCGCATCCAATGGAGTGTGTGAGTTGAACAGCATGCAGAGCCCGGCAGCAGCCGGCGGCGCCAGAAGCCCCGGCGCGGCGAGGAGGGCGGCGATCGCGAGCTTCATGGGAGCCGTGGTCGACTGGTACGACTTCTTCCTCTACGGGATCATCGCCGGGCTTCTCTTCAACGAGATCTTCTTCCCCAACGTCAGCCCGGCCGTGGGCACGCTGGCCGCCTGGGCCACCTTCGGTGTCGGCTTCCTGTTCCGGCCGCTCGGCGGAATCGTCTTCGGCCACTTCGGCGACCGGCTGGGCCGCAAGAAGATGCTGGTTCTCACCATGCTGATCATGGGACTGGCCAGCACGCTGATCGGTGTGCTGCCCACTCACGCTCAGGCCGGAATCTGGGCCCCGCTGCTGCTGGTGGTGCTCCGCGCCGCGCAGGGCTTCGCGGTCGGCGGCGAGTGGGGCGGCGCGGCGCTCATGGCGGTGGAGAACGCGCCGCCCAAGTGGCGCTCCCTCTACAGCAGCGGCGTACAGGTCGGCGCGTCGGTCGGTCTGCTGCTCGCCACCCTGATCACCAAGTTCATATCGGGAACGGTCTCCGACGAGGCGTTCCGCACCTGGGGCTGGCGCATTCCGTTCCTGGTCAGCGCGGTCATCGTGATCATCGGCCTGGTCATCCGGGCGAAGGTCGAAGAGTCCGAGGTCTTCACCGAGCAGGTCGCTACGCTCGAGGAGGACGAGAAGCCGCGCATGCCGCTGATCGCCGCGGTCAAGTCCAACCCCAAGGGCTTCTTCGCCATCATCGGCCTGCGTCTGGTGGAGCTGTTCACCTTCTACGGCGTCACCAACTTCGCCCTCAGCTATGGCACCACCGAATTCGGGCTGGACCGCGACAGCCTGCTCAACGTCAACCTCGCCGTCGGCGCACTGGCCATCCTCACCATCCCCGCCTTCGCCTACCTCGCCGACCGCTACAGCCGGCGCTCGGTCTATCTGTGGGGCTCCGTGCTGGGTGTGGCCGGCTCCCTCCCCTTCTTCTGGGCCTTGGAATCCGGTTCCATGGTCCTGATCATCGTCTGCGCGGTCCTTCTGGTGAACGGCGCCCACGACATGGCCGTCGCCGTCCAGCAGTCACTGTTCACCGAGATGTTCGGCCCTGAGTACCGCTACAGCGGCGCCGGCGTGGGCTACCAGCTCGCCAGTGTCGTCGGTGGTGGTTTCACCCCCTTCGTCCTGAGCTCGCTGGTGCTGTGGGCGGACGGCGGCTGGTACCTCGTCGCCGGTTACTTCGCGCTCGGCTGCGCGATCTCCTTTGTTGTGGCACTGCGCATGCGCGGCGACCGGGATGAGGTCCCGTCCACCGTCGGACAGCCATCGCCGCGAGCCGATGCGACCCTCTGATCCAGAGCCTTCTGATCCACAGCCGCCTGATTCAGGTCGCTGCTCCCGCTCGCTGTTCCGGGATCGTGATTCACGAACTCGCCATCCCATCCCGCCGCGCCGATCTTTCATCTTCTGACCGGGCAGCGGACCGCCCCCACGCCCCCAGGCCGTCGTGCGCGCCTTTTGGACGCGCACGACGGCCTTCCTGCTGCCGAACTGCCGCGGTTCAAAAGGCCTTTGTCCTCTTGTTGGGGATACCCTTCGGCCGTATTCTGACCGTATAGCGGATCACTTGTTCCGCTTAGTGGACCACTGGAGGTGTTGGGTGAAAGCAGCTGTGCTGATAACCCCGGGCCGGATCGACACGGTCGAGGACTGGCCGGAGCCTGCCTGCGGCCCTCATGACGTCATCGTGGAGATGGACGGTGTCGGCCTGTGCGGCACCGACATCGCCGTGTTCCACGGCAAGCGCCTCGCACCCGCGACTCCATGGGTCCCGGGTCACGAGGGCTTCGGCCGCATCACCACCGTGGGGAGCTCGGTACAGGGGCGGTCGGTCGGCCAGACCGTGGTGATCGAGCCCAACTACCCCTGCCTCAAGTGCACTGACTGCCTCACCGGACTGACCTCGGCCTGTCCCCACCGGGTCATCGTCGGTCTGAACGCACCCGGCGTCCTCGCCGAACGTGTCGCTGTTCCCGCGCACTTCGCCCACTCCGTGCCCGAGGGCCTGAGCGGCGCCGATCTCGCAAGCGCCGAGCCGTACACCGTCGCCCGGTCCGCAGTACGGCGCAGCGGCGTGACGGCCGCGGACCACTGCCTGATCATCGGGGCCGGAGCGCAGGGACTGCTGGTCTGCCTCACCCTGACCCGCCTCGGCGTCCGGCCTGTCGTCACCGAACCTCACCCGCTCCGGCTCGCGCAAGCCCAACAGCTGGGCGCGGTAGCCGACGACGGCCGCACGGGGTTCACGTATGTCTTCGAGACATCGGGCCATGTACCGGCCCTGCCTCCGGCGGTGGACCGCGCGGCACCGGGCGCCACCGTGGTGCTGATCGGCCTCAGCCCGGCGCAGCTGCCACTCACCCTTGACGACGTGGTCCGGCGGCAGTTGGTGCTGCGCGGATCGATGATCTACGACCATCCCGGTGACTTCACCGAGGCGCTCGCCGAACTGGGCCAGGCACGGCCAGGAGCCGTAGTCCAGTCGCGGTACTCACTGGAAGAGGCCCAGCAGGCCTTCACCGGCGCTGCCGAACGGGCGGGAAAGACCTGGATCAGTATCGGAAGCCGGGACCGGCAGGCGGACACGACCCGACATGCGTAAATCCATCGAGCTCCCTGATCGCTCTCGAGGAGAGCGCTCAGGCGACATCGGCATCAGCCTCGACGACCCGAGCCGCGCCCCTGGCTGAAGGCGACACATCCTGTCGGTTCCCGGCGCCGCCGCCGTCGGAACGCGCCGCCCCCGCGAGGAGAAGACACAGCGTGCCCGGCCACGCCGATAGGCGCATTGGGGGTGCCCGAAGTGTCCGCAGCGGTCAGTACGGCCAGATCGGCGGCTTGGTCACGAAGTGGCCGCCCAGGTGGTCGTGGTCCGGGTTCTCCGGGTCCAGCTCGCCCTGCTCGGCGATGAGCTTCTCGGCGTACTGCTCCGAGTCGTCCTGCGGCTCGTAACCCAGCGCCCGGGCGGTCGACAGGTCCCACCACAGGCGGGTGTTCGCGGACGAGCCGTAGACGACCGTGTGCTCGACGTCCTCGGCGGTCAGGGCCGCGTGGAAGAGGCGGGCGCCGTCGCCGGGGCTCATCCACACCGACAGCATGCGCACGCTGGTGGGCTCGAGGAAGCAGGAGCCGATCCGTACGGAGACGGTCTCCATGCCGTGCTTGTCCCAGTAGAACTGCGCCAGGTCCTCGCCGAACGACTTCGAGAGGCCGTAGAAGGTGTCCGGGCGGTGCGGTGTGTCGATGGGGATGAGGGGATCGTTTCCCTGAGGGCGCGGGGTGAAGCCGACCGCGTGGTTGGAGGAGGCGAAGACGATGCGCCGGATGCCCTCCTCGCGCGCGGCCTCGTAGAGGTTGTACGTGCCCTCGATGTTCGCCTTGAGGATCTTGTCGAAGGTGGATTCCAGGGAGATGCCCGCGAGGTGGATGATCGCGTCGACGCCCCGCACGGCCTCGCGCAGGGCCTCCTTGTCGCCGAGGTCCGCGGTGATCGCGTCCGGCTCGCCCTCGATGGGGCGCAGGTCGAGGAGCCGCAACTCGTACCCGTACGCGGGCAGCAGTCCCCGCATCAGGGTGCCGAGGCCGCCGGCGGCGCCGGTGAGCAGAACGGTGCGGGGAGCGGGCATCCTCGGGTCTCCTTGAATCAACAGCCGTCATCGTGTACGGCATTCACATCCATGGACAAACTATGGATCGCCGTCGGGCCGCGTCAAGTGTCGCGCGAGGGCGGGAAATCCGCACCGTGATCGCCCGTATGTCGCTCCCGTCTTGCGGCTGTCTTGCCACTTCGCCCGCTTGACCGCCCCCGAAGAGGCGCTCTAGCGTGTACGTGTTCAGAAATATGGACATGGATCAGAAACGTGGATCGGAAACGTGCACGGTCGGCGTGTGCGTGCATGCCTAGGGAGAGCCCGTGACGTCAGCGCCCCTTGCCGCTCGCCTCAGTGTCCCGAGCGGGCCGCTGTTCTTCCCCGTCACCGCGTACGGCCCTGATGGTGCCGTCGACCTCGACGTGTACCGCGCGCATGTCCGGCGGGGTGTCGAGGCCGGGGCCGCCGCCGTCTTCGCCTGCTGCGGGACCGGGGAGTTCCACGCGCTCACCCCCGAGGAGTTCCAGGACTGCGTACGCGCGGCCGTCGAGGAGACGGCGGGGCGCGTGCCGGTGATCGCGGGCGCCGGGTACGGGACGGCGCTCGCCGTGCGGTACGCGAAGCTCGCGGAGGAGGCTGGGGCGGACGGGCTGCTCGCCATGCCGCCGTATCTCGTCGTCGCCGGGCAGGAGGGACTGCTGCGGCACTACACGGAACTGGCCCGCGCCACCTCGCTCGAGGTCATCGTCTACCAGCGCGACAACGCCGTGTTCACGCCCGAAACGGTCGTCTCACTGGCCCGCACCGAGGGGATCATCGGCTTCAAGGACGGCGTCGGCGACCTCGACCTGATGCAGCGCATCGTGAGCGCGGTGCGCGCCGAAGTCCCGGACGACTTCCTCTACTTCAACGGACTGCCGACCGCCGAGCTCACCGGCCTCGCCTACCGCGGCATCGGCATCACGCTGTACTCGTCGGCGGTCTTCTGCTTCGCCCCCGAGCTCGCCCTCGCCTTCCACAAGGCGCTGAACACCGGAGACGACGCCACAGCGAATCGCCTGCTCGACGGCTTCTACCGTCCCCTCGTCGAACTGCGCGCCCAGGGCCGCGGATACGCTGTCTCACTCGTCAAGGCGGGCGTACGGCTGCGAGGGCTCGACGTGGGCGAAGTGCGACCGCCGCTGCACGAGCCGAGCGACGACCACGTCAAGCAGCTCGCCCAGCTGATCGAGCGGGGCGAGGCGCTTCTCCAGGAGGACAAGTGAGCCAGGCGGCAGGGTCTGCGGAGGAGTCTCCGAAGGGATCTCTGAAGGGGTCTGTGAAGGCGTCCACCTTCGTCTACCCGTGGGACGTCAACGGAGACCCCGAGGCCGCCGCGCGCATCGCCGGCCTGGGCGTACGCCAGACGACGCTCGCCTCCGCCTACCACTCCACGCGCGCGCTGACCCCCCGCCACCCCCGCCACCGCATCGTCACCGCCCGGCACGCGGCCGTGCTCTATCCGCCCGGCCCGCGCTGGGAGGGGCGCCGACTGCGGCCGTACGCCGCCGGGGACTGGGCGCCCGGAGACGCGTACGGGCAGGCTGCCGGGTCCCTCGCGGAGGCGGGACTCGACGTACACACCTGGGTGGTGCTCGCGCACAACTCCCGTATGGGGGAGGAGTTCCCGAACACCTCCGTGGTCAACGCCTACGGAGACCGCTATCCCTGGGCGCCCTGCATCGCACAGCCCGACACACGCGCGTACCTGATCGACCTCGCCGTCGAGGCGGCGGTACGGCCCGGCGCCTCGGGGACGGAGCTGGAGTCCCTCGGCTGGTACGGCCTCGCGCATCTCCACGCCCACGACAAGACGGCCGGCGTGGCACTCGGGGACGCCGGCCAGTACCTGATGTCGCTGTGCTTCTGCCCCTCCTGCCGCGACGGCTATACACAACGGGGCCTGGCCCCCGACGAGTTGGCGGCCTCGGTCCGGCGCGCCCTGGAACCCGTATGGCGGGGCGAGGCCCCCACCGGAGCCTGGGAAGCGGTGGAGAAGCTCCTCGGCGCCGAACTCGCAACGGCCACGCGCGCCTGGCGGGACTCCGTCGCCCGCTCCCTCCAGACGGAGACCGTCGCCGCCGTACGCGCGGCCGCTCCCGACGGGTTCCAGATCCTGCTGCACGCGGACCCGGCCTCGTACCACGTCGGCGCGAACGTCGGCGTGGATCCCGCGCACATCCTGTCGGTCGCCGACGGCGTGGTCGTGCCGTGTGCCGGAGGGCCCGAGTTGCTGACTCCCTTCGCCGAGCAGGCGGTTGAGAGGAGTGTGCTGGCGGCCAATTTCCCCGTCGTGAGCGGGATGGGCGGCAGCCCGGGCACGCTCGCGGAGGACGTGGCACGGGCGGTCGAGCGGGGAGCCACCGAAGTACGGCTGTATCACGCGGGGTTGGCGTCCGACGAGGACCTGTCACTCGTGGCGGAGGCGCTCGCACGGCTCGGCTGACGCCTGAGCAACGGTACGACCGTCACCAGCCGGATCAGCCCGAACGCCACCAACAGCACCTGGTGATCGACCAGTTCGACCAGGCCCGCACCCAGCGCGAGTCCCACCGCGTTCGGGGCGAACATCAGCGTGTTGGCGGTCGCGGTCGTACGGCCCAGGAGGTCGTCCGGAGTCTCGCGCTGAACCGCGGTGAGGGCCGCGATCAGCACGCACGGGAGGCCAACGCCCACGGCCGCGGACGAGACGAGGGCCACCGCGTCGTACGGGAGCGCGCGAGCCGCCACGGCCAGGGCGGTGAGCGCGATGCCGTACCCCGCGAACCGCTGTGCGCCCAGGCGGCGGAGGAGCGGGCCCGAGGCCAGGCCGACGGCCACCGAACCGGCGCCTTGCACGGCGTACAGAAGACCTACGTACGCGGGGGAGTGGCCCAGGCCTTCGGCCACCGCGTAGATCGTCGCGCCGTTGAGGCCCGCGAAGAGCATGGTCGTGCCACCCGCGACGACGAGGGGGCGCAGTGTCTCGTGGCGCCAGAGGTAGCGGGCGCCGTCGGCTGTCTGGGTGCGCCAGCCGGCCGGGGCCGGGAGCGGCTTCGGATCGCGTACCCGCAAGAGGGTGTACAGTCCCGCGGCCAGCACGAAGGTGAGCGCGTCCAGGAGGGCGACGCCGACGCCCCCGAAGGCCGCGTACAGACCCGCTCCGGCGAGCGGGGCGACCAGCTTCATGCCCTCGTTGGCCGACATCCGCAGGCCGTTGAAGTCACCGAGGAGCCGCTCGTCCACCGCCGTGGCGACCAGGGCCGACTCCGCCGCGTCGTGGACGACGCCAGTCGCGCCGTACACGAGCAGCACCGCGAAGAGGATCCAGAGGGTGCCCGGGGAGTCGACGGCGAGGAGGGACAGGAGGAGCGCGGACAGCCCCAGGTTCGTCCACACCAGCAGCGGTCTGCGGCGGGTGCGGTCGGCGAGCGTGCCCAGGAGGGGGCCGATCAGCGTGGGCGCCCAGAGCGCGAAGACACATAAGGCGGCCAGCCCGTCCGAGCCGGTCAGCTCCTTCACCCAGACCCCGGCCACCAGCCACATCGCCGCCGAGCCGAACCCGGAGACCACGACTCCGCCCAGGTAGAGGCCGGCGTTGCGGTCCCTCAGGACACGGGTCACTGCCCATGGCGAATGCGATGCCGATGTCGTCATGGCTCGTCATCTTGGGTCTAAGGACCTGTGCAAGGGATCGGGCGACTGCCTTAATTGGCCGTGATGACAACTGATCAGATGGGAAGGTCTGCTCCCTGGGCGAAAGCGTTGGGAGCGCTCGTGCTTACGTTTCTGGCAGCGCTTCTGGTCTCGTACGGGGTCGGCAGCTACCGCGAAGCGGCGAGGAAGGACGCTGCCTTCGAAGCGACCAGGAATGACGCGCGGCGCTTCGCTGATGCCGTCGTGGCTCAGGACGACACTCGCCCGGTCGACCGGCAGGACGTGGAAGCTGCCCTGGCTTCGGTTGCGGGCATGGGATACGGCCGTCTGTTCGCGGTCGATTCCGCAGAAGGAAGCACACGCGTCACTATTGAGCTCTCCCGCATGTATCAGCGCTCCGTAGTTCTCTTCGGTCCGGCCGAGACCATGGTCGACCGCTGCTTCACCATCACCTTTGGAGACTCAGCCCAAGGCCGACAGACCCGGATCACCCCTCATGGTTCCGATGAGTCCTGTGTGGAAGTGGCGAAACAAGGTCAATGACGCGTGTTCGTCGGTCAGGTTTCTCCAGGTGCCTGAGGCGATCGTTCCCCACGCTGCCAGCCGATTTTTTCCCGGCCTGGGCTGGAGGCCGAGGTCGGGGCAGTTCGCGTACCTCGACGGACTGAGTGAGGTCCTGCCGGAGGCCGTGTCCGTGGAAGTGTTGTACTGCCCCCGGTGGGGCGATGGTTGGGACAGCCCCACGCGGACGTGCAAACACCCAGGACGCACGCCTCACGGGCCCATTACCCCTCTCCCGCAGAAAACGTGAACAGTGAGGGGGAGGATGCCCTTCGGGCGCTCAAACGAGCGATGCGTGAACAGGGCGGGGAGAAGTGCTCACGTCGTGGGACCAGCACCCCCTGGGCCCACCACCGCGCCCGCCTCCGCAACACCACATTTGGGGACACCACCTCGCCGGAAGGAAGGCCCTCTGCCGGCGTTACGAGCCGCAGTGCCGCGTCGGCGACGTTGCTGCGCTCGGTACCTGATCGAGATCCAGCATCATGTCGAGAGACGGCGAACCGTCCGTTCCGGCGAAGGAACCGACTGGCTGGAAGCCGTTCTTCTCGTAATAGCGAATGGCGCGGGGGTTGTCGGCGAGGACGCCGCCCCACAGGATGATCCTCGTTCTGCCGAGCCGCCGTGCGACGTCCGCGATGAGCGGGAGGGCCAGCGTCCCCACTCCCCTCCCCTGATAGTCATCGGCCAGGGTGGGACCGAAACGGCAGTCGGTCGTCTCGGCGAGGCGGATGCCCGCTTCCTGATAGCGCGTGATGTCCGCAGGAGTGAGAGCGAGACTGAGTTCGAGGAGGCCGACGATCCTGCCGGACGGCACTTCCTCCAGCACCAGCCTGAGCTTGTCGTAACGCGCGATCGCGTCACACAACTCCCGCGCGGCCGCGAGGTCATACCCGGCGAACGTACTCAGCCGCCTCGATTCGGGTGACAGACCCTCAAGGAAACCAGTCAGGCGCTCGGCATCGGTGTGGGTGAGGGGACGGAAGACGACCTCCGTACCGTCACGCAGGTCCAGGCGGCGTTCCAGGACAAGCGGGTCCTCGGCGATCTCCGTCAACGTGAGCACTCCAGCAACTCCTCACCGCTCGACGAAGCGGTACTTCAGGTGGGTGGCGAGGGGCGTGTCGACCACCCTGACCGGCTCGAGGTTCCGCCGTACGGCGCCCAGCCCTTCGAAGAGCCGCAGTCCCGCGCCGAGGAGCGCGGGGACCACGTGCAGTTGCAGCTCATCGATGAGCCCCTCCCCGAGGTACTGCTGTACCGTGCTCGCCCCGCCCGCGATGTCGACGTTCCTGTCCCTGGCGGCGGCCTTCGCCTGGCCGAGGGCGCTGTGGATGCCGTCGGTGACGAAGGTGAAGGTGGTGCCGCCCTCCTTGACCAGGGTCGGCCGGGGGCGGTGGGTGAGCACGAAGACCGGGGCACGGAACGGCGGATTGTCGCCCCAGAACTCCTCGCCCGTGTCGTACATCATCCGCCCCATGACCACCGCTCCGGTGGCATCGAACCACTCGCGCGTCAGCTCGGAGTCGCGGTTCTCCTCCCCGCCGGTCATGCCCTGGCGCTCCCGCCAGCTCGCCAGGTTGTGGATCCACTCGAAGAGCGGCTCGGCGCCGTCGCCTCCTGGGTTGTCGAGGGCGACATTGGGGCCGGCGATGTAGCCGTCGAGGGAGATGGCCAAATCCGCGGTTACGGTCACGATCGGGTGCTCCTCAAGTCCTGGGATGTGCTGCCTTCACTCTCACGTCGATCGGGAACCGGCGTACTCGACATCCCCAGCGAGATCGGCGGCTCCTGCGGACTCAGGCGCCCACCGTCCCGTCGACACCCTCACGCAGAAAGTCCGCGTGCCCGTTGTGGCGGCCGTACTCCAGGAGCACGTGCACCATCACCATCCGCAGCGATACCTCCTCGCCCCATCTCGGCTGATAACCGGCCTGGTCCAGGGACTCGGCCTCCCGCTCGATACGGCGCGAGTTCTCCACCTCGGCCTCCCAGGCCCCGAACGCCTCGCCCCTGGTCGACGCACTCGCGTCGTACGCCGCCTGAAAGTCGATCTTGTCGGACCACACCATGGGCGCGTCGTTGTCCTCGAACACCCGACGGAACCAGGCCCGTTCCACCTCCGCCATGTGCCGCACCAGCCCGAGCAGCGAGAGCGTGGCCGGCGGCATCGACTGCTGCCGCAGCTCCTCGTCGGTCAGTCCTTCGCACTTCATGGCGAGGGTCGCGCGGTGGTAGTCGAGGAAGGCCCGCAACATGTCTCGTTCGCTTCCAAAACTGGGCGGTCCTATGCGATTGTCGCTGGTCACTGACCGTGCTCCTCATCCGTGCCTGCATGCAGGGCCAGTATCTACTCCGTCGGCTGTCCCCATACGAGGGCCATCAATTGCAGCAGGCGGTGTCGGCAGGCTCGGCCGGCCCACGCGAGCTGGCCTTTCTGCGCGACCGCACGCTGGTCAATGAGGGCCGCAAGCAGATCTACGGCACTCAGATCGCCGGCGTGAAGGACGGGACACCGGTTCCCTGGCCCTGTGAAGAGCCTGAGCGCATGGACGAACTCCGTGCAGAAGTCGGTATCGAGCCCTTCGACGAGTACGTTGCCAAGTTCGCGATGGCCTGACGCCCCGTCCCGCGATCGCGTCACCCGCGTCCGTATCCCAGCAGGTCAGGCCCTGGGGCATCCCAGATGGCCCCAAACGGGTGAATCTTCGTGGCGCTCGGTATCCGAACCCCGGCACGGTCGGAGCATTGCACCGGGCGGCGTGATCCACCACATGCCGCTCACCTCAGCACACCGAGTACTCCAGAAGGGAAAACGCCATCATGAAGTTCCACAAGAGCGCCGCACTCGGCATCCTCGCCACCGCCGTTCTGGGCAGCGGCCTTGCCATGGCCCCCACAGCCACGGCGGCCGAGGCCGGGACGGCTCCGGCCTGTGTCAAGCGAGACGTCATCAAGCACGAGAAGTACGTCAAGGTCACGAACAACTGTGGTGAGGCGATGCACCTGAAGGTCGTCATCGACTGGGGCTCCGACTCTCCCTGCCTCACGTACCAGCCCGGTGAGCAGTGGGAGTGGAACTGGGGCCGGGGTTCGTACGGCAAGGTCGTCACCTGCTGATCCGCCGACCGGACTAGGGGCGAACGCAAGCGGTTCTCAGCCGCTACGGGGGCGTCCGGAGCCGGCAGCGGTGGCTCCGGACGCCTCGTTCCTGCGGCGGCCGCGATGGTGGTCGCTTTGAGGGCTTGTCGTCAGACGGTGACGACCAGCTTGCCCCGGGGATGCCCCGTCTCCAGATGCCGGATGGCAGCAGCCGCCTCGGAAAGCGGATACGTGCGGTCGATTGCCGGAGTGATCTTGCCCTTCTCGGCGAGGTCCTTCAGGGTCAGGAGGTCTTCGCGGGTGGCGATGGAGATGAGGTTGCGGAGGTTCTGGGGGATGAAGGGGGAGATCAGGACGGCGCGGAGGCCGCGGCTCATGCCGCCGAAGAAGCCGGTGCCGCCCTCGCCGCCGACGATGACGAGGGTGCCGCGTGGGGTGAGGGCGCGGCGGAGGACGGGCAGGGGGCGGAGGCCCGCGTTGTCGATGATGATGTCGTAGCGGTGGGGGCCGTCGGTGATGTCCTCGCGGGTGTAGTCGATGACGTGGGTGGCGCCCTGGGAGCGGACGAAGTCCGCGGCCGCGGGGCCGCAGACGCCGGTGACCTCGGCGCCGTACATGGTGGCGAGCTGGACGGCGTACGTTCCCACGCCGCCGGAGGCGCCGATGACCAGGACTCGCTGGCCGGGCTGCGGGCGGGACTTGCCGCTCAGGGCCTGGAGGGCGGTCATGCCCGAGACGGGGAGGGCGGCGGCCTGCTCGAAGGTGAGGTTCGCGGGCTTGTGGGCCAGCTTTTCCGCCTTCGCGCACGCGTATTCGGCGAACGAGCCCTCGCAGTTGCCGAAGACCTCGTCGCCCGGCTTGAAGTCGGTCACCTTCGCACCGACCGCTTCGACCCGTCCGGCGCCGTCCCAGCCCCGTACGGGATTCTTGGGCTTACGGAGTCCCAGGGCGACGCGGGCCACATAGGGCCGGCCCGTCATGAGGTGCCACACCTCGGGGCCGACACCGGCGGCGCGCACTTCGACCAGCACTTCGTCGTCGCCGGGTACAGGGCGGTCGATGTCGCGCAGCTCCAGGAGGTCTGCCGATCCGTACGCATCCTGAACGATCGCCTTCATGGCGTGGCTCCCCTTCGCGGTCCCGGACACCGAGCGTCCCGGATATCCCGAGCATCGCGGCAGCTCGAAGGCCTGACCAGCTTCCTGAGCATGATCTCGGGAGCGGGTGCGATGACTTTTCGTACGGCCGACGGTCTACATGGCGGGGCTGCAAGACGGACTACGACCCGACGATCCCGTGACCGGTGACCAGAAGAGGAGCCGAGCATGACTGGTGCGACATCGACAACCCTTGACCTGGGGCCGCAGGCCCTGATCGTGGCGCGTCTCGCGGAGGGCGTGGGTGAGGAGCAGCTGGGCGCTCCGACGCCCTGTCCGGAGTACGCCGTACGCAATCTTCTGGGCCACCTGGTCGGTCTGGCCCGGGCCTTCCGGGACGCCGGCCGAAAGGACCTGGGACCGACGACGGACACGGACCCCGGCTCCTCCCTGCCGGACGTCACACCCGACTGGCGCGCCGAACTTCCCAAGCTCCTCGCCGAACTGGCCGAGGCCTGGCGCGACCCGGCCGCCTGGACCGGCGAGACCCGGGCGGGCGGCGTCGACCTCCCCGGCGAGGTCGCGGGCCTCGTCGCCACCAACGAACTCGTCATCCACGGCTGGGACCTGGCCCGAGCCACCGGCCAGCACTACACCCCCGACACGGCGGCCCTCCAGACGTCCCACAGCTTCCTCGCCCCCGCGGCCGAGGACCCCGACGGCTCCGAAATCTTCGGCCCGCCGGTGCCCGTACCGGACGAGGCCTCTCTCCTTGACCGGACGATCGGCCTGAGCGGCCGCGATCCGAGTTGGACGGCAAGGGCTTGAACGTCCGAGCTGGACGGCAGGAGCCTGCACGACGGGCCTGAGCCTCCGACCTGCACCGCAAGGGCCTGAACGAAAGGTTCCGCACCCTCCGAACGAAAGGTTCCGCGCCCCCGGGCCGACCCCGCCCCCGATATCTCTTGAGCGTCAACACAAACAACTTCTGTCAGAAGCGTTGACGAAACATCACCGCGCTCCTACCTTCAACGCGTCGTACTTCGTACGTCATATATGAGACGCGATACGCGAGATCAGATACGTGAGATATGCGTATCCGGTCCCGTGATCCGACACGTGAAGTGATCGATGAGATCCGAGAGGCGCGCATGACCTCTGTGCCCACGCCGATCCCGTCCCGCACGCAATATGTGCTGGAGGGGATCAAACACCGCATCCTCACTGGGCAGTTGACGCCCGGTCAGGCCCTGGTCGAGACGGAGCTGGCCGCGCAGTTCGGGGTGTCCAAGACCCCGGTGCGGGAGGCGCTGAAGACCCTGGCCGGCACGGGGCTCGTCGTGATGAACCAGTACAAGGGCGTCACGGTGCGCATGGTGGACGCGGACATGGCGCGCGAGGTGTACGACGTGCGGCTGCTCCTCGAGCCGGAGGCCCTGCGCCGCTCCGTGCAGCGCGGCGCCTCCCTCGACACGGCGCGCGACGCGCTGGAACGCGCGGACGCCGCCACCGACACCGCCCAACGCTCCCTGGCCAACCGGGAGTTCCATCGCGCCCTGTACGTCCCCTGCGGCAATCCGCTGCTCGGCCGGATGCTCGACGAGGTGCGCGACCAAGCGGCCCTGGTCTCCGCGGTCGCCTGGGCCGCCAACCCCTCCTGGGAGCGGGAGGCCGGCGAGCACCGGGAGATCCTGCGGCTCGCCCTCGACGGCGACTCGGACGGCGCGGCACGCGCCCTGCACTCGCACATCGCGTCGTTCGTGCACCGGGCCTTCCCCGAGGCCCAGGGAGAGGGGGAGCAGAAGTGAGCAGCGCGACGTTCGAGACGGAGCGGGCGGCGCTGGCCGATGTGGTGGCGATCCCGGTGACTCCGTTCGCCGAGGACGGCACCGTCGACCAGGACAGCCACCGCGCCCTGCTGCGCCGCCTGACCGAGGGCGGCGTACGCATCCTCACGCCGAACGGCAACACCGGCGAGTTCTACGCACTGAGCCCCCAAGAGCGTCGCCTGGTCACGGAGTTGACCATCGACGAGGCGGGCGAGCGGGCCGTCGTCCTGGTCGGGGTCGGGCACGACGTGCCGACCGCCGTCGCCTCCGCGCGGCACGCCCGTGACTGCGGGGCACAGATGGTGATGGTCCATCAGCCGGTGCATCCGTACGTCGCGCAGGGCGGCTGGGTCGACTACCACCGGGCGATCGCCGAAGCCGTCCCCGAGCTGGGCGTCGTCCCGTACATCCGCAACGCGCAGCTCCTCGGCGCCCGGCTCGCCGAACTGGCCGACGACTGCCCGAACGTCATCGGCGTGAAGTACGCCGTGCCGGACGCGGCCCGCTTCGCCGCCTTCGCGCGGGACGCGGGGCTGGAGCGCTTCGTCTGGGTGGCGGGGCTCGCCGAGCCGTACGCGCCCTCGTACTTCTCGGCGGGCGCGACCGGCTTCACCTCGGGGCTTGTGAACGTCGCCCCGTCCGTTTCGCTGAACATGATCGAAGCGCTTCGATCGGGCGACTACGCGGCAGCCATGAAGGTGTGGGAGCAGATCCGCCGGTTCGAGGAACTGCGCGCGGCCAACGGCTCCGCCAACAACGTGACGGTGGTCAAGGAGGCCCTCGCCTCGCTGGGCCTGTGCCGTCGCGAGGTCCGGCCGCCGAGCCGCCTGCTGCCCGAGGCCGAACGCGCCGAAGTCGCCGCCATCGCGGCGGGGTGGTCCATATGACCGACAGAAGCCCAGACAGAAGCCCAGCAGCAGGCCCGGACGAAACCGCCGACGGCGCAAGGGAGTTGCGCAGCCACCAGTGGTACGGGACCGAAGGCCTGCGGTCCTTCAGCCACCGGGCCCGCACCCGCCAGCTCGGCTACCTCCCCGAGGAGCACCTGGGCAAGCCGGTCATCGCGATCCTCAACACGTGGTCCGACATCAACCCCTGCCACGTTCACCTCCGGGACCGCGCACAGGCGGTCAAGCGCGGAGTGTGGCAGGCCGGCGGCTTCCCCCTCGAATTCCCGGTCTCCACCCTCTCCGAGACCTTCCAGAAGCCGACCCCGATGCTCTACCGCAACATGCTCGCGATGGAGACCGAGGAGCTGCTGCGGTCGTATCCGGTGGACGGTGCAGTGCTGATGGGCGGCTGCGACAAGTCCACGCCCGCGCTGCTCATGGGCGCCGCGTCCGTCGATCTGCCGGCCGTCTTCGTGCCCGCCGGGCCGATGCTGCCGGGTCACTGGCGCAACGAGGTCCTGGGCTCCGGTACCGACATGTGGAAGTACTGGGACGACAAGCGCGCCGGACTCATCGGCGACTGCGAGATGACCGAACTGGAGAGCGGCCTCGCCCGCTCGCCCGGCCACTGCATGACCATGGGCACGGCGTCGACGCTGACCGCGGCCGCCGAGGCCCTCGGCGTCACCGTGCCGGGCGCGTCCAGCATCCCCGCCGTCGACTCCGGGCACGACCGGATGGCCGCCGCCAGTGGCCTGAGGATCGTCGAACTCGTCCGCAAGAACCGGAAGTTGTCCGACCTCCTCACCCAGGAGGCCTTCGACGACGCCGTGACGACCGTCCTGGGGCTCGGTGGCTCCACGAACGCCGTCATCCATCTGATCGCCATGGCAGGGCGGGCCGGCGTACGGCTCACGCTGGACGACTTCGACCGGATCGCCCGTACGGTGCCGGTGCTGGCGAACGTACGGCCCGGCGGCCGGACGTACCTGATGGAGGACTTCCACTTCGCGGGCGGGCTGCCCGGCTTCCTGTCGCGGATCACCGATCTGCTGCACCTGGACCGGCCGACGGTGTCCCACGACAGCATGCGCGAGCAGCTCACATCGGCTCAGGTGCACAACGACGACGTGATCCGCCCGCGCCACAACCCGGTCGCGGACGAGGGCGGGGTCGCGGTGCTGCGCGGCAACCTCTGCCCCGACGGCGCCGTCATCAAGCACATCGCCGCCGAGCCGCACCTGCTCAAGCACACCGGTCCGGCAGTCGTCTTCGACGACTACAAGACCATGCAGCGCACCATCAACGACCCGGAGTTGGGCATCACCGCCGACAGCGTGCTGGTGCTGCGCAACTCCGGTCCCAAGGGCGGCCCGGGCATGCCCGAGTACGGCATGCTGCCCATCCCCGACCACCTGCTGAAGCAGGGCGTACGGGACATGGTGCGGATCTCCGACGCCCGGATGAGCGGCACCAGTTACGGCGCGTGTGTGCTGCACGTGGCGCCGGAGTCGTACATCGGCGGACCGCTCGCCCTCGTACGGACCGGGGACACCATCACCCTCGACGTCGAAGCGCGAACCCTTCAACTCAACGTGGCCGACGAGGAGTTGGAGCAACGCAGGGCGGCCTGGACGTCGCCGCCCGAGCGGTACGAGCGCGGCTACGGAGCGCTCTACAACGAACAGATCACCCAGGCCGACACCGGCTGCGACTTCGCCTTCCTGGCCAAGCCGGGCAAGGTGCCGGACCCGTACGCGGGCTGAGCGAACCACACAAGCACAGCGCACCAGGCGCACCAGGCGCACCAGCACAGGGCACCAAGCGCACGAGCACAGCGCACCAAGCGCACAGCACGAGCGAGCGCGCACAGCACCACCCGCACCCCCGAGAACGGAGAACAGTCATGGCCCAAGCCGCAGCCGTGGCGAAAAAGCCCGCGCCACCCCGGCGGCGCCGCGGCTCAGCCACGCCACGCAGGCTCCCGTATCTGCTGATCGCCCCGGCGGGACTGCTGATGCTGGGCTTCATCGCCTACCCGGTGCTGAGCGTCTTCTACTACAGCCTGCAGGACTACAACCCCACCAAGCCCTGGCGGAACGGCTACGCGGGCTTCGAGAACTTCGTGTACGCCTTCACCGAGGACCCGCTGTTCTGGGACACGCTGATCTTCAGCGCCAAATGGGTCGTCGTCGAGGTCGGGCTGCAACTGCTGTTCGGTCTGGCGCTCGCGCTGATCGTCAACCAGACCTTCGTGGGGCGGTCGCTCGGCCGTGCCATGGTGTTCTCGCCGTGGGCCGTCTCCGGGGTGCTCACCTCCGCGATCTGGGTGCTGCTCTACAACTCCCAGACAGGCATCACCCGTTATCTCGCCGACATGGGGATCGGGGAGTACGGCACGAGCTGGCTGTCCGACACATCGACCGTCTTCCCGGCGGCGGTGGTCGCCGATCTCTGGCGCGGCGTCCCCTTCTTCGCGATCCTCATCCTCGCCGACCTCCAGTCCGTCTCGAAGGACCTGTACGAGGCCGCCGAGGTCGACGGGGCCAGCCGCTTCAAGCAGTTCCTTCACATCACGCTGCCGCACCTGAAGGACGCCATCATCCTGTCCACGCTGCTGCGCGCGGTGTGGGAGTTCAACAACGTCGACCTGCTCTACACCCTCACCGGCGGCGGACCCGCCGGCGAGACGACGACACTCCCGCTCTACATCGCCAACACCAGCGTCGACGCACACAACTTCGGCTACGCATCGGCCCTGACCACGGTGGCATTCGTGATCCTGCTCTTCTTCTCGATGGTCTATCTGCGGCTGAGCAAGTTCGGAGGTGACGACAAGTGAGCACCACAGAGGCCACCATGACGGCGCCCGCTCCCAAGGACGAGGCCCCCGCACCGCAGCGCCCGGCCAAGCGTCGCCGCGCCTGGGACGAAGTCCCGCGCTGGCAGATCTACTTCCCCCTCGGCATCTACCTGGTCTTCACGCTCGTCCCCTTCTACTGGATCCTCCTGTTCGCCCTGCGCGAGCCCGGCTCGACCTCGCTCGTGCCCTGGCCCATGACCTTCGAGCACTTCGAGAAGGTGTGGACGGAGCGCAGCTTCGGGACCTACTTCGAGAACAGCGTCTACGTAGGCATCGCCACCCTGGTGATGACCACGCTCGTCGCCCTCGCCGGCGGTTACGCCCTCGCCCGCTTCAACTTCAAGATCAAGCGCGCCTTCATGCTGGCGCTGCTGTGCTCCCAGTTCGTGCCCGGCGCGCTGCTCCTGGTTCCGCTGTTCCAGATCTTCGCCGAGCTCCAGATGATCAACTCGCTCGGCAGCGTCATCATCGCCGAGACCGTCTTCCAGCTGCCGCTGTCGATGATCCTGATCAGCGGCTTCATCCGGAACGTCCCGTACTCCCTCGAAGAGGCCGCCTGGGTCGACGGCTGCACCCGCTTCACCGGCTTCCGGGTCGTCGTCCTGCCGCTGCTGCGGCCCGGGTTGATCGCCGTCGGCTCCTTCGCCTTCGTGCACTCCTGGAACCACTTCCTGTTCGCCCTGATGTTCCTCAGCAACCAGGACAAGCAGACGATCCCCGTCGGACTCAACAGCCTGATGAGCGCCGACAGCGTCGACCTGGGCGCACTCGCCGCGGGCGGCATCATCGCGGCCGTGCCAGTCGTGATCGTCTTCGCCTTCATCCAGAAGTGGCTGATCACGGGCTTCAGCGCCGGGGCGGTGAAGGGATGAGAGCAGTACGCATCTTGCCGCCGCACACGAGAAGAGGGCACCGCCTCCTCCAAGTCGCCCTCACCTGCGGGCTGTTGGCCACCCAGGCGCGCGGCGCGGGAGCGGGGAGGATCCCATGACCACACCTGCGCCGATGACCACACCCGTACCGATCGTCCTCGCGGGCGCGCGCGGCCACGGAAGCTGGCATCTGAAGAACATCCGCCGCCTCCAGGACAAGGGCCTCGTACGCCTCGCCGGGATCTGCGAGCTGACGCCGCTCAGCGAGGAGGAGCTGGACTCCTTCGCCGCCGCGGGTCAACTGCCGGAGCAGTCCGCCGACTTCGGGGCGCTGCTGGACTCCACCGGTGCCGCGATCGCCGTGATCTGCACGCCGATCCACACCCATACCGACCTGGCACTGATCGCCGCCGGCAAGGGCGTACACCTGCTGCTTGAGAAGCCGCCCGCGCCGTCGTACGCCGAGTTCCGCCGGATGGCCGACGGGGTCGCGGCGGCCGGGGTGGTGTGCCAGATCGGGTTCCAGTCGCTCGGCTCGGGCGCCGTGCCCGCGATCCGGGAGCTGGTCGCCGAGGGCGCGATCGGCGAGGTGACCGGGATCGGGGCGGCCGGTGCCTGGGCGCGCGCCGAGGAGTACTACCGCCGCGCGCCCTGGGCGGGACGCCGCACGCTGAACGGCGCCGACGTCGTCGACGGTGCGCTGACCAACCCCCTCGCGCACGCCGTCGCCACCGCCCTCGCGCTCGACGGCGCCACCCGCGCCGAGGACATCACCGCCATCGAGGCCGAACTGCTGCGCGCCAACGCCATCGAGTCCGACGACACCTCGTGCGTACGCGTCACCACCGCGGTAGGCCGACGGGTCACCGTCGCCGCGACCCTGTGCGCCGAACGGCCCGACGAGCCGTATGTCCTCGTGCACGGCACCAGCGGCCGGATCACCTTCTGGTACAAGCAGGACCGGGTCCTCCTCCAGCGGTCCGGGCGTGGCCCCGAGGAGATCGAGTACGGCAGGACCGATCTGCTGGAGAACCTGGTCGAGCACCTCGAAGGCCGGGCCGAGCTGCTGGTCGCGCCCGAGTCGACGGGCGCGTTCATGCGGGTCGTCGAAGCGATTCGGCAGGCACCGGATCCCGTCGCACTCGCCGAGGACGACTGGTATCTGCTGCCCGAGGAGAACCGCCGGGTCGTCCGCGGCATCGACGCGCTTGTCAGGGCCGCCGCCGACACCCTCAGTCTCTACTCCGAGCTGGGCGCCTCCTGGGCGCTCCCGAACGAGGTGAGCACATGAGAGACGACTCCCTGGTCCTGCGTATCGCGGGCCGTCCCGTCGGCCGTTACGTCACCCGGCCCGAACTGCCGCCGAAGCTCTCGCCGCGTCCGTATCTGCACCCGGTCACCACCCTGGCGGGCACGGCCGTCACCGAGCTGAGCCCGGCCGACCACGTACACCACCTCGGCGTCGGTGTCGCCGTTCCCGACGTCGAGGGGCACAACTTCTGGGGCGGACGCACCTTCGTCCGCGACCAGGGCCCCACCGAGCTCGACAACCACGGCGCCCAACGGCACGCGGGATTCCAGCTGAGTGACCCGGACGGCTTCGTGGAGGAACTGCGCTGGATGGCCGCGGGCGGCGAGCTGCTGCGTGAGCGGCGTACCGTCGCGGCCACCGAACTCACCGACACCGCCTGGGCGTTGGACTTCACCTTCTCCCTCACCAACACCACGGACGGGCCCCTGTCGATCGGCAGCCCGGCCACGAACGGACGCCCCGGCGCGGCATACGGCGGCTTCTTCTGGCGCGCCCGCAAGGAGGCCGAGGCGCCCGCCGTGTTCACCCACGACACCGAGGGCGAGGACGCGGTGCACGGCAGGCGCGCCGACTGGCTCGCCCTCGCCGGCGCCACCTGGACCCTGGTGTTCGCCGGCGCCACCGAACAGACCCGCCGCGACCCGTGGTTCGTGCGCACCGCCGAGTACCCGGGCGTCGGCTCGTCCCTCGCCCACGACGAGCGCCTGCACATCCCGGCAGGCGACACCGTCGTACGCCGGATCGTCACCGTCATCGCCGACGGCCGCCTCGACCGGGGCGAGACGGCCGCCCTCGTCCGCAAGGCGGTGAGCCCATGAGCAGCCAGAGCGCACCCGCCTTCACCGCCGACCTCGGCGACGGGACCTACCGCAACCCGGTCCTGAACGCCGACTGGTCCGACCCCGACCTGATCCGTGTCGGCGACGACTACTACATGACCGCCTCCAGCTTCGGCCGCGCCCCCGGCCTGCCGCTGCTGCACTCCCGCGACCTGGTCAACTGGACGCTCGTCGGACACGCCCTCCAACTCCTCGAACCGGCAAAGGAGTTCAGGACTCCCCGGCACGACTGCGGAGTGTGGGCGCCGTCCTTACGGCATCACGACGACCGGTTCTGGATCTTCTGGGGCGACCCCGACCACGGCATCTACCAGATCAACGCCCCCGAGATACGCGGCCCCTGGACCCGCCCCCACCTGCTGAAGGAGGGCAAGGGACTCATCGACGCGTGCCCCCTGTGGGACGACGAGACCGGCGACGCATACCTCGTGCACGCCTGGGCCAAGTCCCGCTCCGGCATCAAGAACCGGCTCACCGGCCATCGCATGCGGCCCGACGCCACCGGGCTGCTCGACGAGGGCAAGGTGATCGTCGAAGGCGACCGCATCCCCGGCTGGTTCACCCTCGAAGGGCCGAAGCTGTACCGGCACGACGGCTGGTTCTGGATCTTCGCCCCCGCCGGGGGAGTGGCGACCGGCTGGCAGGGCGCCTTCCGCTCACGCGGCCTCTTCGGGCCGTACGAGGAGCGGATCGTGCTGGAGCAGGGCGACACCGACGTCAACGGCCCCCACCAGGGCGGCTGGGTGCGCACCCCCTCCGGTGAGGACTGGTTCGTCCACTTCCAGGAGAAGGGCGCGTACGGGAGGGTCGTCCACCTCCAGCCGATGCGCTGGGGTGCAGACGGCTGGCCCGTACTGGGTGCCGAGGGCGCCCCCGTCGACGTACACAAGAAGCCCGACCTGCCGCCTCAGCCACCATCCGCGCCGACCACCGACGACGACTTCCCCGGCGGACGCTTCGGGCGCCAGTGGCAGTGGACCGCCAACCCGCAGGACGGCTGGGCGACTTGGCACGCGGGCGACGGGCTCCGGCTGACCTGCGTACGGACGGCGGACGCGCACGATCTGCGCAAGCTGCCGAACGTACTTACGCAGCGCCTGCCCGGGACCCCTGCCACCGTCGAGGTCGAACTCGCCCTGTCCGGCGAGGCGCCCGGCGCCCGGGCCGGACTCGCCGTCCTCGGCGACGCGTTCAGCTGGATCGGGCTCCAGCGGGGCGCCGACGGGATGGTGCATCTCGTGCACCGGTTCGCCGAGTCCGTCGCCGAGAGGGAGCGCGATGCCGCGCATCCGAGGCTCGCCCCCGAGGGACGGGCGCGGCTGCGGATCGAGATCGGCGAGGGGGCGCGCTGCCGCTTCTTCTGCGACGTGGGGGAGGGGTGGCAGCCCTCCGGGCCGGTCTTCACCGCCACGCCCTGGCGCTGGGTCGGCGCCCTGCTCGGCCTGTTCGCACTCGCGCCGACCGGCGGGGGACACGCCGGCGCGGCCACCTTCACGCAGTTCCGCATCACCGCACGACCGACTTCCTGAACTCACTTCACGTGTACGCCTGTTGGGAGCCGCAATGACGCACCTCCGTAGCAAGCGCTTGCCGGGCCCGGAACCGGGGTCGAGACCGGGCCTGGGCAAGGCCCTGGTCACGGTCGCCGCCCTGGTGGCCTCGCTGGGGCTGGGAGCCTTCGCCCCGGCCGAAGCCGCGACCGATGCGGTGACCGAAGCCGGGACCGATGCGGCGACCAGTGGCACGGCAGCGCCTCGCTGGACCGACAAGGCGCACGGTTTCGCCTCCCTCGACGGCGGTACGACGGGAGGCGCCGGCGGCAAGGTCGTCACCGTGACCACCCAGGCCGACCTGGAGCGGTACGCGGCGGCCGAGGAGCCGTACGTCATCCGGGTCGCCGGGACGATCAAGGCCGAGCCGTTCGGCGCGAACGTCGTCGTCGCCTCGGACAAGACCATCATCGGCGTGGGCACTGCGGGGGAGCTGGTCCAGGGCGAGCTGAACCTCAAGCCCGGCACCCACAACGTGATCATCCGCAACCTGACGATCCGCGACTCGTACGTCGAGGGCAACTGGGACTGCAAGGACACCGACTTCGACGGTATCCAGATGGACACCGTCCACCACGTCTGGATCGACCACAACCGCTTCTCGCGGATCTGCGACGGCCAACTCGACGTCCGCAAGGACAGCGAGTACGTCACCGTCTCCTACAACCGCTTCGAGAACAACAACAAGACCATCGGCATCGGCTGGACGACGAACGTCAAGACGCAGATCACCATCGACCACAACCTGTTCAGCGGTACGAAGCAGCGCAACCCGTCCGCCGACAACTGCGCCTACGCACACCTCTACAACAACTACCTGACCGCGCAGGCCGATCCGGGCGACCCGGTGTGGACGTACGGCAACTGGTCGCGCGGACAAACCAAGATGGTCATCGAGAACAGCTACTACAAGGACGTCCAGCACCCCTACCAGGCCGACACCACCGCCGAGTTGGTGCAGCGCGGATCGATCCTGAAGAACACCAGCGGGCGGCATGAGGCGTGGGGCGCGGCCTTCGAGCCGCGGGCCTTCTACAAGTACGAGCTCCACCCGGCCGCCGCCGTGCCCGCACTCGTGAAGAAGTTCTCCGGACCACAAGCACGGATCGGCACCTGAAGGGCCGGTACGTGAAAGGCCACCAGCTGAACCCGATGCTCACGGTCACCGAGCCGTGTGCCCACAGACCCCCACAACGTCACTGCAACCCTCGCTGGATCCAGAAGAAGAAGAGAGCCGACCAATGAAGATCAGCATTCACCGGAGCAGCACAGGCGGGCGCCGTTCGGCCGCCGTCGTCGCCCTGAGCGCCGTGCTCGCGCTGACCGCCACCGCCTGCGGTGACGACGGCAGCGGGGCAGCGGGCGACAAGGGTGAAGAGGGCAGCGGCAAGGGCGAGATCGTCTTCTGGGACAACAACGGCGGTGTCCGCACCGACATCTGGAAGGAGATCATCGCCGACTTCGAGAAGGCCAACCCGGACATCAAGGTCGAGTACGTCGGGGTCGCCGCCACCGAGTACCAGTCCAAGGTCGACACCTCCCTCCAGGGCGGCGGCCTGCCGGACGTCGGCGGCGCCGGCGCGGCGATGCTCGCCGGTTTCGCCGCCCAGAACGCGCTGGAGCCGCTGGACGACCGCCTCGGCAAGTCCTCCCTCAACGGCAAGCTCAACGAGGACATGGTCAAGTCGCTGAAGTCCGCCGGCGGCGACGACGACAAGCTGTACTCGATCCCGACCTCCGCCAACAACGGTGTCCTCTACTACCGGACCGACCTGTTCGAGAAGGCGGGCCTGGACGAGCCGAGCACCTGGGACAAGTTCTACGAGGCCGCGGAGAAGCTCACCAACAAGGGCAAGAACGAGTTCGGCTACACCATCCGCGGTGGCGCCGGGTCCATCGCCCAGGCGCTGGACGCGATGTACGGGCAGTCCGGCATCACGTCCTTCTGGGACTCCAGCGGCGAGAAGACCACGGTCAACGACCCGAAGAACGTGGAGGCGCTGGAGAAGTACGTCGGCCTCTACAAGAAAGTCACTCCGGCCGCAGACCTCAACAACGACTTCACCAAGATGGTCTCCCAGTTCGACTCCGGAACCATCGGCATGCTGAACCACAACCTGGGTTCCTACCAGGACCACGTGAAGGCCTTCGGCGTCGAGAAGTTCCGGGGCATCCCGCAGCCGATCGGTCCCGGCGGCAAGCGGGTCCAGGTCTCCAACCCGGTCGACGGCCTCGGCCTGTTCAAGAGCTCCAAGAACAAGGAAGCCGCCTGGAAGTTCATCGAGTTCGCCACCTCGCACGCGGAGAACTCCAAGTTCAACCAGTCGGCGGGGCAGGTGCCGGCCAACACCGATGCCGCGAAGGACGCGTGGGTCTCCGAGGCCGAGCCGACCAAGCTCGCGGCCGACGCGCTCAGTGACGGTTCCACGACCATCGTTCAGCTGCCGTACTACCTGCCGGACTGGAACAACCTCAGCAAGGCCGACAACGAGCCCGCGTTCCAGAAGGTGATGAACGGGGACACGAGCGCCAAGGACTTCCTGGACACGTTCGCCAAGCAGCTCAATGAGGCGCAGGCGGAGTGGAACGAGCAGAAGGGCTAGACGCTCCGCTGCGAGGCCGGTTTGAAGCTGCGGGTCCATTGTGGCTTGTCGCGCAGTTCCCCGCGCCCCTAAGAGGCCTGCGGCCTCCTTCGGGGCGCGGGGGTCCTCCCTCGTTTGAAAGGCACCGCTGAACGTTCCTGTCCCGCACGCCTGTTGAGAAAGGCACACCGTCGTGTCGCTCACCCGTAGACAGGTCAGTACGGCTGCTCTTGCCGCCGTTCCGCTCGCCGTCGCCGCGAGCGGGCCCGCCGTCGCCGCTACGCCAAAACGTGGTGCCAGGCGGACCCTCTTCATCGCCGGTGACTCCACCGCCGCTCAGAAGTACGCCGACGCCGCGCCCGAGACCGGGTGGGGTATGGCCCTCCCGTTCTTTCTGCGCCGTGACCTACAGGTCGCCAATCACGCGGTGAACGGCCGGAGTTCGAAGAGTTTCGTCGACGAGGGGCGCCTTGACGTCATCCTCGGGGCGATCCGGCCCGGAGACCTCCTTCTCGTGCAGTTCGGTCACAACGACTCGAAGACCGCCGACCCCGCGCGGTACACCGAGCCCTGGACGACGTACCAGGACTACCTCCGTCAGTACGTCGACGGGGCGCGGGCCCGTGGTGCCCGGCCCGTGCTCGCCACCTCCGTGGAGCGCAGGAAGTTCGACGCCGACGGGAACACCGTGCGCACGCACGGCGACTATCCGGCGTCGATGCGGGCTTTCGGCGCCCAGGAGGGCGTCGCTCTGCTCGACACCGAGGCGTTGTCGCTGGCGCTGTGGCAGAAGCTCGGCGTCGAGGAGACGAAGAAGTACTTCAACTGGACCGCTTCCGAGCAGGACAACACGCACTTCAACCCTCCGGGTGCGATTGCCGTGGCCCGGCTGATCGCGGGGGAGTTGCTGCACCGCCGGGTGCTGGCGCCGCGGGACGCTCGTCGCTTGGACGATGAGATTCCGGAGTCTTGGATTACGTGGCCCAACGTGTAGAGGCTGCGCCCCAGGCCCCCGCCAGGGGGTGGTGGGTGACAGCCGTGTCGCGACTGCGGGCCCGTTGTGGCTGGTCGCTCCCCCACTCTCGGCTGCGCTCGAGCGGGGGGACCCCCATCGCGGCGGAGCCGCAAATCGATACAGCCCCGCGCCCCTGAAGGGGCGCCCCCATACCCGCACTTTGGAAGGAACCCGTACTCATGCGCACCCGCAACTGGCATGCCCATGCCATTACCGCTGTCGTCGGCTGTACCGCCCTCGTTCTCACCCTTACCGGCCCCACCGCCCAGGCCAAGCCCCGCGACCTCGGTCGCGAGACCCTCGCCGCCGGCGACGGGTGGGGCTCGGAGGGTGTCGGCACCACCGGTGGATCCGCCGCCGATGCCGCGCACGTCTACACCGTCACCACCTGGGCCGAGTTCAAGGCTGCGCTGAAAGCCGGTGGTGACGCGCCCAAGATCATCAAGGTCAACGGCATGATCGACGCCGTCTCCGAGGGCTGCGAGGCCTTCGTCACCGGCGGCTACGACCTCCAGCAGTACCTCAAGGACTACGACCCGGCCGTCTGGGGCAACGACGAGGTCGCCAGCGGTCCGCAGGAGGACGCGCGGGTCGCGTCCGCCGCCAAGCAGGACTCGGAGATCAAGGCCAACATCCCCAGCAACACCACCATCGTCGGCGTCGGCAAGAACTCCGGCATCCTCGGCGGCAGCCTCCAGATCAAGGGCGTCTCGAACGTCATCATGCGCAACCTCACCATCGAGGCCCCGCTCGACTGCTTCCCGAAGTGGGACCCGACCGACGACAACAAGACCGGCAACTGGAACTCCGAGTACGACGCCGTGGTCGTCTACGGCACCGACCACGTGTGGCTCGACCACAACACGTTCACCGACGGGCGCTACCCCGACAGCGAGCGGCCGGTCTACTTCGGCAAGGTCTTCCAGCAGCACGACGGGCTGACGGACATCGTGCGCGGCTCCAACTACGTGACCGTGTCCTGGAACCGCTTCCAGGACCACGACAAGAACATGCTGATCGGAAACGGCGACGGCCTCGCCGCCATCGACGCCGGCAAGCTCAAGGTCACCATGCACCACAACCGCTTCGACGGGATCCTCCAGCGCTCTCCGCGTGTGCGGTTCGGACAGGTCGACGTCTACAACAACCACTACGTGGTGAACGAGGACCAGAAGGACGACTACTACGTCTTCGGTGTCGGCATCAACTCGCAGCTGTACGCCAGCCACAACGCGCTCTCGCTGCCGCCCGGCACCAGTGTCGGCAAGGCGCTGAAGAAGTGGAACGAGTCCCCGCTGACCGCCGAGAAGAACTACGTCAACGGGAAGCTGACGGACCTGATCGCCGTGCACAACGCGGAGATCCCCGAGGAGACGTTGCAGCGGGGCACCGGCTGGACGCCGACGCTGCGCAAGAAGGTCGACTCTCCGAAGGCCGTGCCGGGGATCGTCGGCCGCGGCGCTGGTGCCGGAAAGGTCCGCTGACGATGAGCATGCCGACATCACTCAGCAGGCGGTCGTTCGGCGTCGCGAGCGTCGGGGCCGTGCTCGCGCTGGGGCTCGACGGGACCGCCCAGGCGCGTGGGCGGTCCCCGTTCGGGCGCTTCGGGTCGCCGGCAGCACGGCTGACCGAGCGGACCCTGTACGTCCACCCGGGCGGAGCCGGGGACTTCACCACCGTCCAGGCCGCCGTGGACGCCGCCTCCGGTGCCGGATACACGCTGGTCATCGCCCCGGGAACGTACCGGGAGATCGTCAAGATCCCCGCGGTCAGTGCCGGGCTCACGCTTGTCGGAGCCAGCGAGAACCCCCGTGACGTCGTGATCGTCTATGACAACGCGGCGGGCACGATGAAGCCCGACGGCTCCGGTACGTACGGCACTTCGGGCTCCGCCACCACCACCCTGCAAGCGGCTGACCTCACCGCCCGCTGGATCACCTTCGCCAATGACTGGCTGCGCGCGGACCACCCGGAGATCACCGGGACACAGGCGGTCGCCGTCAAGGTGATGGGCGACCGCTCGGCGTTCTTCCACTGCCGGTTCCTGGGCCACCAGGACACGCTGTACGCGGACTCGCTGAACCTCTCGCTCTTCGCCCGCCAGTACTTCGCGCACTGCTACGCCGAGGGTGACGTCGACTTCGTCTTCGGTCGGGCCACCGCCGTGTACGAGCACTGCCGCTTCCACACGCTGGACCGGGACGTCGACTTCACGCCCAAGGGCATGGTGTTCGCGCCGTCCACGGCCGGTGCCAACCCGTACGGCTACCTGGCCGTGAAGTGCCGTATCACCAGCGGCGCGGAGGACGGGGCGTACAAGCTGGCCCGGCCCTGGGTGCCGAGTTCCGACACCACGGCCCGGCCTGCCCTCGTGGTCCGCGACACCTGGATGGGCCCGGGCATCGACGCGGCCGTGCCGTACACCAACATGTCCTCCGGCTTCCCCTGGCAGGACCAGCGGTTCGCCGAGTACCGCAACACGGGACCCGGCGCCAAGATCCTTGTTCCGGAGAACCGGCCTCAACTGACCGTTGTTGAAGCCGGGTTGCACACCCGTGAGACGTATCTCGGGGACTGGAGGCCCTATGCGCGGCGACGCTGACCGGGCTCCGGTCGGGAGGCGGGCCTTCGTCGCGGGAGCGGGCGCCGCGCTGTGGGCCGCACAGTCCGGTACCGGTATGTCCGGGCCTGCGATCGCCGCCGAACCACCGGCCGGTGCAGCGGTGATCGCGGGCTCAGCGGGGACAGGCGTGGCAGGAGGCATCGTCGAAGGCAACCTTCCCGACTTCCACCCTGCCCTCAAGGACGAGCTCCGCTTTCCCCTCGCCTGGGGCAACTCCCCGATCCGTGACTTCCGGGCCTGGCGCCGCACCGCCCGCGCCAAGGTCGAGGAACTGCTTGTCGCCGGTCGCGACGACACCGCGTACGCACCCGAGTTCGGCGACCGTGCCGAGGCCGACGGGTATACGCGGGAACTCGTCACCTTCGGCCTCACCCGTTACGGCCGGGTCCGCGGCGCCCTGCTCACTCCGCACGGCTCCGGCCCCTTCCCCGCTGTGCTGCTCCTCCACGACCACGGCTCGAAGTTCGACATCGGGAAGGAGAAGCTGGTCAGGCCCTGGTACGACGGCGAGGCCCGGTTACCGTCCGCGCTGGAGTGGGCGGACCGCTGCTTCAGCGGGCGGTTCGTCGGCGACGAGCTGGCCCGGCGCGGGTACGTCGTACTCGCCGTGGACGCCCTCGGCTGGGGCGACCGCGGCCCCCTCGTCTACGAGCAACAGCAGGCGCTCGCAAGCAACCTGTACAACCTCGGTTCGTCCCCCGCCGGGCTCATGGCCCGCGAGGACGTACGCGCCGCCCGTTTCCTGGCCGGCCTCGACCGCGTGGACCGGCGGCGCGTCGCGGCCCTCGGCTTCTCCATGGGGGCCTACCGGGCCTGGCAGACCGCCGCGCTCAGCGACGACATCGCGGCCGGGGTGAGCGTGTGCTGGATGACCGGGCTCAAGGAGATGATGGTGCCCGGCAACAACACGCTGCGTGGCCAGTCCGCGTTCCACATGCTCCACCCCGGGCTTGCCCGCCATCTCGACATCCCGGATGTGGCGAGCATCGCGGCCCCGAAGCCGATGCTGTTCTTCAATGGCGGCTTGGACACGCTGTTTCCCCCGGAGGGCGTGCGGGTGGCTTATGGCAAGCTGCGCCTCGTTTGGCGCGCTTGCCGGGCCGAGGAGCGGTTGCGGTTGAAGACGTGGCCCGAGGTGGGCCACGTCTTCAACGACCGTATGCAGGACGAGGTCTACGCATGGCTGGACGAGGTCCTGTGAGGCATGTTCGAACCTGCGGGTCCGTCGTGGCTGGTCGCGCCCACGCGGCGGAGCCGCAAATCGATACAGCCCCGCGCCCCTGAAAGGAAGGCCTGCGGCCTCCTTTCAGGGGCGCGGCGCCGTTACCTGCGTACCGGCCTGATCGACTCCAGCGTCGGTACCACCGGCTTGATCGTGCCGTCCGCCGCGAACTCCATGCGGTCGATCGTCGTCTCGCGGTGTGTGCCGTCGCCGCCCGACTTGCCGGGGCCGTTCAGCGCGAAGCGGTGGTAGACCATGTACCAGTCGTCCGTGCCGGGGGCGTTCACCACCGAGTGGTGGCCGGTGGCCTTGATGCCGTACTCCGGGCGCTTGGACAGGATCGTGCCCTTCTTGGTCCACGGGCCGAGCGGGGACGGGCCGGTGGCGTACGCGACGTGGTAGTTCTCGCTGCGCGTGTCGTCCTCGGACCACATGTAGTAGTACGTGCCCTTCCGCTTCACCACGAAGGCGCCCTCGCGGAAGTTGTCCGGGGTGATGTCCTGCACCTTGGTCGTGTCGAACGACACCATGTCGTCGTTCAGCGGGACGACGTAGCCGCGCCCGTTGCCCCAGTACAGATACGACTGCCCGTCGTCGTCCGTGAAGACCGAGGGGTCGATCATCTGGCCCTGGAACTGGCCCCCCTTGGCGACCAGCGGCTTGCCCAGCGCGTCCTTGAACGGGCCGGCGGGGGAGTCCGCGACCGCAACGCCGATCTGCTGCTCAGCACAGAAGTAGAAGTAGTACTTGCCGTCGCGCTCCGCGATCGCCGGCGCCCAGGCGTTCTTGTCGGCCCAGGACACGTCAGGACCCAGGTCGAGGATCTCGCCGTGGTCCTTCCAGTGCACCAGATCCTTCGATGAGAAGGCCTTGAACTTGGTCCCGCTCCAGCCGGGGAAGCCGTCCGTCGTCGGGTAGATCCAGTAACGGCCGTTCATGTACTTGACGTCGGGGTCCGCGTAAAGGCCGGGCAGGACAGGACTGCGCGTAGGCACCGCCTCCACCGTCCACTTGCGGCTCGTCCCGTCCGCCGCCGTCACGGTGTACGTCTGCGGCTTGCGGAAGTCGCGGCGCGTACCCGAGGCCGGGCTGACCTTGGCGCCCGCGCCGACCGCCAGCTTCGGGGCGAGGCGCCTGAGATCGGCGTCCGGCTCCATCGGCAGGACGACCTTGTTAGAACCCTCCGTGACGATCGCGTACCCCTCCTGGTCCTTCGCCGTCACGTCGACGATCGAGGTGGGACTCGCGGGATACGCGGCCAGCAGCCGGTCGTACTCCTTCTGCGTCACCGGCATGACCGTGCCGTGGCGCGGGCTGGTGGGCAGCTGGTAGTCCTGCGACGGGGTCCACTTGCCCGAGTCGAGGTCTGTGGTCTCGAAGGGGAGGTAGCCCCGGCCGCCGTACTCGTCGATGAACAGGTACCACTTCTCCTCGGTGTTGGACTTGAACACCGTCGGGCCCTCGCCGCGGTCCATCGCCCCGTTGCCGATGCAGTCCGCGACGAAGTCGTACTTCGTGGAGGTCAGCGTCCTCGACTTCTCCCCGGTGATGAACTTCGCGCAGGGGCTGGAGGAGTTCGGGTCGCGCTCGTCCTTGGTGTAGCGGTAGTAAGTGCCCTTGTGCTGTACGACTGTTGAGTCGATGACCGAGTAGCCGGGGTCGTTCCAGACCTTGGGCTCGCTGAAGGTGCGGAAGTCCTTCGTGGTCGCGTACATCATTTTGTTGTACGTCGAGCCGGTGTGGTCCGGGTCGTCGTCGGCGTACAGCTTCGAGGCCCAGAAGACGACGAACTCGCCGAGCTTCTCGTCCCAATAGGCCTCAGGAGCCCAGGTGTTGCCCGCGTTGTCGGGGGAGACCTTCACCAGGCGCTGGTCGGTCCAGTTCACCAGGTCCGTGGACTCCCAGACCATGATGGACTTGCTGCCGTGGCGCTGGACGTCGTCCCAACTGCCGCTGCTGTTCTGGTACATGCGCAGATCGGTCGCGATCATGTAGAACTTGTCGCCCTCGGGGGCGCGGATCACGAACGGGTCCCGCAGGCCCTTCTCGCCGATGGTGGAGGTGAGCACCGGCTTTCCGGCGTTCAGCTCCCGCCAGTGCAGCGGGTCGTTGCCGCGGCTGAGGGCATAGCGGATCTGCTCGCCGTCGGCCGTGCCCTCACCGGTGAAGTATGCGAAGAGATAGCCCGCGTACTTCGGCTTGGCCTTCTGCATGGCTCTCTCCGCTTTGCCGGCTGGCTGTGCTCCGGATTGTGCTGGACTTGGCGGGGCTGCCAGCAGGCTCAGGAACAGGGCGAGCAGCGCTGTCAGGGACGTCAGGAGCGTGCGGGCGGTGCGGGGTCGCATGACACATCCTGTGGGAGTCTGGTGGTTTCTGTTGGGCTGAACTGCCCTGGAGTTTCACCAGTGGGGGACGGTGCGTCAATCGGTGCGACCGGGACCGGGGTGATCGAAAGTTTCGATTGCTTTTCGCGTGGGCCCGGCAACCTTTTCCGGCCATGGCGGCGACCTGGGTGTACAGAGGTGAGCCCTCGGCCCGCCTCTCGTCCCTAACCTCCAGGAAAGGAACGCCCCGTGCTTCAGAGCACTGGACGCCACCGCAGGACCCGCACCCTCTCCGTCGCCGCAGCGGTGGCCGTCGCCGCGGGGGCGGGCGGCGTTCACCTCGGCTTCTCGGAGGACGGAGCCAGCGCCGCCGCCCCCACCAAGACGGTCACCGTGTCCAGCACCGCTCAGCTGGAAGCCGCCGTCAAGGCCGCCACGGCCGGCACCGTCATCCAGGTGCGCGGCGGCACGTACTATCCGACGCGGACCCTCAAGTCCTCGGTGAACGGCACCAGTTCGGCCCGTATCACCCTCAAGGCCGCGGCCGGGGCGAAGGTGCGGATCGACGGCTCGAAGCTGCCCGACGGCTCCTGGCTGGCCGGGATCTACGGCGACTACTGGACCGTCGCGAACATCACCTGGCAGAACTCGCCGGCTCAGGGCTTCGTCGCCACCTCCTCCGTCGGCGGAGTGTTCAAGAACCTCGTCACCGCGCACAACGGCGACTCCGGCTTCACCCTGCGCGGCGACGGCACCACGAACAACCTCGTGCGGAACCTGGACAGTTACGGCAACTACGACCCGTCGGGCCACGGCCAGAACGCCGACGGGATCGCCGTCAAGTTCGGCTCCGGCACCGGCAACAAGATCACCGGCGCCCGCCTCTACAACAACTCGGACGACGGCCTCGACCTGTGGCAGTTCTCCAGCCCGGTCACCATCGAGCACTCCTGGGCGTACGGAAACGGCGGAAACCGCTGGAAGGACCCGGACTTCGAGGGCAACGGCAACGGCTTCAAGCTCGGTGGCGGAGGCGCCTCGGTCGCCCACGTCGTCACTCACAACGCGGCCTGGAACAACACGAAGCACGGCTTCACCGAGAACTCCAACACCGGTGCCATGAGCCTGAACCGCAACACCGCCTACGCCAACGCCGGCTCCGGCTACTACTTCGCCACCGGCAAGGCCCGGCTCGGCAAGAACCTCGCGGTGCGCAACAAGGGCGGTCTGAGCAAGCTCGGCCCGTCCACCGTCTCCGCGGGCAACAACTGGGACAAGGGCATCGCCACCCCGGCCCTCAAGTCCACGAAGGCGTCCACCGCGTACGGCGCCCGCAAGCCGAACGGCTCACTGCCCACGACGACGTTCCTGACGACAGGCTCCACCACCATCGGTTCGACGATGAACTGATCCTCCCGCTCCCCCCACGGGCCCATCCCCCCACGGCCCATGAGAACGCCCCCGCCGAGACCTCCCAAGTCCGGCGGGGGCGTTTCCCCTTGCTACTGGCCCGCGTGGGGGTGGCTCAGGCCAGCAGATCCATGCAGTCGAACGACGTGCCCGGGCTGAGGAACCCGGTTCCGGTGGAGCCGCTGACGATGTTCAGCTTCAGCACGTTGTACTGACTGGTGTCCGACTTCCACGCGCTCGCCGGCACGTTGTACGTGAACGTGTGGTTGTTGCCCCGGTACGAGCCCGTCGTCAGGGACCGCGTCGAGGGCTGCGACGGCGCCGAAGGGATCGCCGACACCCAGTCGTTGACCGTCACGCGCGGACGCCCGTTGATGAGGGCGGTGGTCACGCCGATGCGCAGGGTGTGCGCGGCGGCGGCCTGGGCGGCGGTCAGCTTGAAGTACACGAGGATGCCGTCGTTGACGTCCTTCCACATGTACGCCGGGAACGACGCGGCCGCGTCACCGCTGCCTATGGTGACGTTGCCCGTCCACTTCGACGCGCGCACGTCGGACGGATGCGCGTACGTCATCAGCTTGGCGTTCTTGAACTCGCCGGGCGTACCGTCCCAGTTCCCGAGCCGCCAGATCGTGTCGGCGCTGCTCGGGTCGTCGCTGACGGTGAGGGTGTTCAGGGCCGTGGTACCGCCCGCCGTCACCTTCACCTCCCGGGTGTGCACGGCCAGTTCACCCTTGAAGACGGTGAGCGTGTACGTCCCCGGCAGCATGCCCGCGCAACTGAAAGCACCCGTGCCCGCAGCGGCCTTCGTCCAGTACTGCGCGTCGTCGTTGGCGAAGCCCACGGTGTACGCGTAGTCGGCGTCCATGCCCTTCAGCCCGACGCCCGACACCTTGCCGCGGCCGGACCTGCCGACCCAGCCGGAGATGCCGAGGCCGTCCACCCACGAGGTGTCGAGGTTCTTCGCGAACAGCGACGACGCCGGCGTACCCCCGTCGGTGAAGGACAGGACGTACGGACCCTGCAGACCGAAGCGCATCGCCTCGGTCTGCGACTGGTTGTAGTGCAGGATCTCGTACAGGCCCACGCCGCCGTCGTTCGAGTGGCGCAGCAGCGAGCGGTAGAACGGGCCGCCCGACGCCTTCTCGTGGTTGGAGCGGACCATCCAGAGCCCCACCGAGCCGGTGGTGTAGCCGATGTAGTCGTAGTCCATGACCCGCACGCCCGAGTAGTGCTTGGAGCGGGTCTGGCCGTTCGACTTCTTCCAGACGTCGCCCGCCTCGATGATCGTGTCGGAGGCCTCCACCCAGGAGTCCGGGCCCTCGTTCGGGAAGATCCCCGCCTTGATCCGGGCGATGTAGCGGGTCGCCGTGAACGACGTGTCGGCCTTGTTCGTCCACATGTAGACGTTGTCCTGGCCCTTGCGCGCCGCGTAGTAGTGCTTGAGCGTGCCGTGCACCACGCTGACCAGGATCGTGTTCCCGGACTGCTTGATGGTCACGGTCGACGAGCCGAGCCCCGACTCCACGTGCGAGTGCCTGCCGCCGTAGCCCTCATACTCCTTGCCCCTGTAGACCAGCGAGGTCAGATCGCCGGTCGACTTGGAGATCTTGAAGACGAGGGAGGCGCCCGTGTCGATCACATGGTTCCTGCCGTCGTCGGAGTGGCCGAAGGTCGCGGCCGACGCCGAGGAGAGCAAGCCGGTGCCGGCCGCGACCGCCGCGCCGGAGCCGGCCACGCCCACGGCGGACGCGGCAAGCAGACGGCGACGGGTGAGGTGCTTTCTGTGCGTGCTCAAGAGTGGTGCTCCAGGTGCTGGATCACGTGGCTACTTGTACGTGATGTCCGATGGCTTGTAGTTGCAGTGCGTGCCGTCGGCGTCCGAGCCCGCTTCCTGAGGCTCGTCACCGGAGTTGTTGCCCTTGTACTTCTGGCACGGCACGATCTTCTTGCCGCTGTCGCCGGTGATCGTGACCTTGCGCAGGGCCGCGGAGTCGCCGTAGTTGCTGTTGATGCCGACCAGACGCCCGCCGGGAGCGGTCACCTGAAGGCCGTTGAAGATAACGCTGCGCTTGTACTGCGTCGAGCAGTTGCCGCAGGAGCGGTAGAGGGTCTTGAAGTCCTCCACCACGAAGTTCGAGACGACGAGCTTGCCGCCGCCGTTGTGCTGGAGGACCTTGTCGGCGGCGTGCTTCGCGCCGCCGCCCTTGATGATGAAGGTGGCCGAGTTGCCGCCGCGGAAGGTGGCGGCGTCCTCGCCGACGTCCTCCCACCAGACGTTCTGCAGCGTGCAGGTGCCCTTGCAGTGGACGCCGTCGGCGCCGGGTTTGCCGATGACGACGTTCTTCAGCGTCGCGCCGTCCGCGAGCTCGAAGATCGGGTCTCCGCCCTCTTCCTGACCGTCACCGGCCAGATCGCCGCTGCCGTAGAAGCGCTTCATGCCGCCGTCCCGGACACCGCTCACCGAGATCGTCTTGGAGACCGGCTCGCTGCCGTTGGGGGCCGGCCACTGGGCGGCCGCGTTCGCCGACGACATTAAGGTGCTGGCGAAGACTGCCGCTCCGGTCAGGCCTAACGCGGACACGCCGCCGATCACGGCGTGCGTCCGGTTGAGCCTGCGGCGGTGGCGTGCGCGCTGCTGTGTTTCTGAACTCATGTCCCGTTCCTTGAGTGGGGGGGAGAGACCTTGCGTCTCTCTGGTTGCCACCCGGTAGGAAGGGGTTGCCGGTCCTCGGAACTTTTTTGCAGCGAGCGCTCGTTATGAGCTTTCCGAGCCGCCGGTCATGAGCCGTCGTCAGTCGCCGGTCATGAATCTTCGTCGTCGGAGTCCTGGCTCGCGAAGTCGCCCTGCACGCCCACCTGTTCGCCGTCGGCCGTCGCGGTCGCCGCGTAACGGTCGTCGCCGGCGTCACGGCCGCCGCGGTCATGGTCGTACTGCCCGGCGAACACGAACTCGCCGGCCGGGACCGTACGGCCCTCCTTGAGCGCCCATGTGTAGACGAGGAAGCCGTCCCGCTCGCCGACCGTCAGCTCGAAGTCGCCCTCGGGCAGCGAGCGCCAGGCGCCCGTCGAGTTGACCCCGCCGGTCTGCTTGATGCGCAACTGGACGGTCAGCGAGGTGAGTTGCTCCTCCGAACGCACCGTCACATTGCTCTGCGCCCAGAAGTCGTTGCTGTGCGGATCGACCGAGCCGTCCGACCACAGCGGGCCTTCCTCGGTGCCGACGTCCGGGGGTGGAGTGACGGCCGGGGGCGGCTCGGGCGGCTTGACCGGCGGTGACTCGGCCGCGGTCGGCTGCTCGGGACGCGGGGAACTCGTCGCGTCCGGCGAGATCTCGCCGCGGCTCGACTCCTCCGCCGACGGCTCTGGAGTCGGCGTGACCGCGACGGTCTGCTGGGTCTTGTCCTCCTCCTTCAGCGCGGACGCCGCCGCATAGCCGCCCACCGCGAGCACGCCCGCGACAGCGGCCGTGGCGCCGACGACCCGCGCCCAGCCGAGCACTTGGGGCCGCTGCGCAGGGCGCCGGGAGGTCTCGGTATCCGCCATGCCACGCTCGATGCGGGCCAGGATGCGCGCACGGTCGGGCTCATGAGCGCCGGCCGCCTCACGCAGCCGGGCGCGCACCTTGCCATGTGTGTCACGCCGCCCGGTCACGAGTTCCCCCCTCCGGTGCCACCGGTGCGCAGCACCGCCGCGTGCACGTGGCTCGGGCCGTCCGCACTGCCCAGCAACCGCTGCAACTCGGCCATCCCCTTCGACGTCTGGCTCTTCACCGTACCGACCGAGATGCCGAGGGCGAGCGCGGTGTCCTTCTCCGAGAGGTCGAAAGCGTGCCGTAGTACCACACATGCCCGCTTGCGGAACGGCAGACTGCGCAGCGCCCCCTGGACATCGACCACGGCCGGCACGTCCGGGTTCTCGCTGCTCTCCTCGCGCTGCGACCAGAACAGTGTGATGCGTCTGCGCTCGCGCACCGCGCTGCGGATCCGGCTGCGCGCCAGATTGGCGACCACTCCGCGCGCGTACGCCACCGGATGGTCCGCCGCCCGCACCCGGTCCCAGCGGTGCCACATGGCGAGCAGCGCGTCCGCCGCCAGATCGTCGGCGGCGTCCGACTCGCCGGTCAACAGATGGGCCAGCCGCGCCAGTTCGGCATAGTGCCGCTCGAAGAAGTCGTGAAACTCCACGGAGGCTGCGTCGTCGACGACCGTGCCCACGGGCGACCTCTCCCCTGCTGAATCCGGACAGTACGGTTGACCTGCGCGCGCCGTGCCTGCGTAGTGCGTATACGGACCCCGTGTGTCACCCGTGAAGGAATGGTGCCCCTGTGGGGTGAGATTCGAGAGAGTAGCAGGCGTCCGTACAGGGCTTCGAAGGTCGTGCGGTAGGCCGAACCCCATTCCGTAACACGGAGAAAACCCGAAAGCGGATCAACACCGGGAACAATCCAGCCAGCATCCGCACACCCAGCACGCAGTAACGAGGAGCATCCGCATGTCCGGAGCACAGAAGGTGACCGACCGGCCGAGTGCCGCACCACCCCCGGCGAACAGTGTCGACCGGTTCTTCAAGATCTCTGCCAGGGGATCCACCTTCGCCCGGGAGATCCGCGGCGGTTTCGCCACGTTCTTCACGATGGCGTACATCCTTGTCCTGAACCCCATCATCCTGGGCAGCGCCGAGGACAAGTTCGGGCAGCGGCTCGACAGCGTCCAACTGGTCACCGCCACCGCCCTGGTGGCCGCGGTGATGACCATCATCATGGGCGTCGGCGGCAATCTGCCGCTCGCCCTCGCCGCCGGGCTCGGCCTCAACGCCGTCGTCGCCTTCCAGATCGCCCCGCTGATGAGCTGGGCCGACGCGATGGGCCTGATCGTCCTCGAGGGCCTGCTGATCTGCGTGCTGGTGGTGACGGGCCTGCGCGAGGCCGTCATGCACGCGATACCCCAGCCCATGAAGCAGGCGATCAGCGTCGGCATAGGCCTGTTCATCGCGTTCATCGGCTTCGTCGACGCCGGGTTCGTGACCCGTATCCCGGACGTGGCGAACACCACGGTGCCCGTGCAGTTGGGCGCCACCGGCGCGCTGACCGGCTGGCCGATGCTCGTCTTCTGCCTCGGGGTGCTGCTGACCATCGGGCTGCTCGCCCGCAAGGTCAAGGGCGCGATCCTGATCAGCATCGTGGCCATGACGCTCCTGGCGATCGTCATCAACTCGGCGGCCGACATCAAGAGTTGGGGCCTGACCACGCCCTCCTGGCCGGACAAGGTGGTCGACACCCCCGACTTCGGGCTGATCGGCGACTTCAGCCTCTTCGGCGCCTTCGGTGAGGCCGGCGCGATCACCGTCGTCCTGCTGGTCTTCACGCTGATCCTGTCGGACTTCTTCGACACCATGGGCACGGTCGTCGGCGTCAGCGCCGAGGCCGGGCTGCTGGACGAGGAGGGCAAGGTCCCCAACCTCGGCCGCGTGCTGCTGATCGACGGTGCCGCCGCGGTCGCGGGCGGTGCGGCCTCCGCCTCGTCGTCGACCTCGTACATCGAGTCGGCGGCGGGCGTCGGCGAGGGCGCGCGCACGGGCTTCGCCAACCTGGTCACCGGCGGACTGTTCGCCCTGGCCCTGTTCATGACCCCGCTGCTGACCATCGTCCCGCTCCAGGCGGCGGCCCCGGCTCTCGTCGCGGTCGGCTTCCTGATGATGACTCAGGTCAAGTACATCGACTGGGACAAGTACGAGATAGCCATCCCCGCCTTCCTGACGATCGCCGTGATGCCGTTCACGTACTCGATCACCAACGGCATCGGGGCGGGTTTCGTCGCGTACGTCCTCATCAAGACCGTGCTCGGCAAGGCCCGCGAGGTCCACTGGCTGCTGTGGGGCGCGTCGGCACTGTTCCTGGTGTACTTCGCGATCGACCCGATCGAGCAGCTGCTGGGCGTGTAAGCCCAAGTCCGGTGCGTTACCGCGCCCCTAGAAGGAGGCCGCAGGCCTTCCTTCTAGGGGCGCGGGGCTGTATCGATATGCGGCTCCGCCGCGTGGGCGCGACCAGCCACGACGAACCCGCAGCTTCGAACTGCACCTCCAGCGGAGCGCCTAGCTCTGAAGCGCCGCTTCCATCATCGCCTTCGCCACCGGCGCGGCCAGCCCGTTACCGCTGACCTCCGAGCGAGCCGCATCCGACTGCTCGATGATCACAGCGACAGCGACCTCCTTGCCCGTGGAGTCGTCCTTCGCGTACGACGTGAACCAGGCATACGGCGTCTGGCTGTTGTTCTCGCCGTGCTGGGCCGTACCCGTCTTGCCGCCCACCGTCGCGCCGTCGATCTGCGCGTTCGTACCCGTGCCCTCGTCGACGACCGTCTGCATCGCCGACTGCAACTGCTCGGCCGTGGACGAGCTGACGATCTCCTTGGTGTCCGTGTTGTCGTCGTAGTTCTCCAGCGCATTGCCGCTCGCGTCGCTGATCTGCGACACCATGTGCGGCGAGACCAGCTCACCGCCATTGGCGATGGCCGCCGACACCATGGCCATCTGCAACGGCGTCGCCTGGACGTCGAACTGCCCGATGCCTGACAGCGCCGTCTGCGCCTTGTCCATGCCGGACGGATAGACGCTCTCGTACGCACGCACCGGAACGTCTTGCTCCCCGTCGTTGAAGCCGAACTTCTCCGCCATCTCCTTGACCTTGTCCTGGCCCAGGTCGACGGCCATCTTCCCGAAGACGTTGTTGCACGAGTACTGCAACGCGACCCGGATCGTGGCGTCCTCACAGGGCGCCGACGGGTTCTCGTTGCCCAGCACGCGGGTCGTGCCCGGCAGCGGGTACGGGTCCGGGCTGTCCGTCTTCTCGTCCACCGACGAGTACAGCCCGTCCTCCAGCGCGGCAGCCGCCACGACCAGCTTGAACGTCGAGCCCGGCGGCAGAGGCTGGCGCAGCGCCCGGTTCGTCATCGGCTTGTCCGGGTCCTTCGTCAGCTTTTCCCAGGCGGCGGAGTCGTCGGAGCCGCTGATCTCGGACGGGTCGTACGAAGGGGTCGACACGACACCGAGGATCTTGCCGTTCGTCGGGTCGATGGCGACGGCCGCACCCTTTGTGTCGCCCAGCGCGTCATATGCGGCCTTCTGCACATCCGAGTCGATCGTCGTGATCACGTCACCCGGATCGGCACGCTTGCCGGTGACCGCGTCCATCGGGTTCTTCAGCCGGTTGTCCGTGCCGTCGAGCAGGTCCTGGTAGACGCCCTCCAGCTGCGTCGCCCCGTACACCTGCGAGCTGTAGCCCGTGACCGCCGAATACAGCGCGCCGTCCTTGTACGTCCGCTGGTACTTGAGGTCGCCGCTGTCCGTCTCCGCGGACCCGGTGATCGCGTCGCCGGCCACGATGATGTTCCCGAGCGGGTACGCGTACTGCTCGATCACGTTCCGCCGGTTGTCCTTGTTCTCCGCGAGTGCCGTGCCGTCGTAGAACTGCACCCAGGTCGCCCTGACCAGCAGGGCGAGCACGAGCAGCAGCGTGAAGACGGAGGCCCGTCTGATCGTCGTGTTCATCGCGTTCTGAAAGACGAGCGGGATGCGGGGATTCGTTCCCGTAGGCCCGGGTTTCTCATCCGGGCTTCATGAACCGCGTGGGGGTGCGCGGCTCAGCCGTCCAGGATGAGGACCACCTCGTCGATCTCCGCCCCGCGCGCGTTCGCGTACCCCCTGGCATGCTCGGTCACGCGGAAGCCGCACTTCTCCAGGACACGGCGCGAACCCGCGTTGTCCGCGGCGGCGCGGGCGTACAGCGGGCGCTCGGGGACCTCGGCGAGCAGGGCCCGCAGGGCGCGCGTGGCGATACCGCGGCCCCAGTACGCGCGGTCGATCCAGTACGTCACCTCGCGCTCGCCCGGCTCGCCGTACACCGCCGCGCTGCCCACCACGTCGCCGTCGGCGAGGACCGTGCGATTGACCACGTCGGAGGAAGCGCGGATCCGCTTCCAGTGGGCGTCGAAGGCGTCCCAATCGGCCGGATCCCTGACCGTGAACGCGGCCATCAGGGCGGCCTCGGGATCGTTGATCTGCCGGAAGAACACCGGCAGATCACTGTCGTGGACCTCGCGCAGGGCCACATCCAGGCCAGACATGTCAAAGCCTCCGGGTGGCGAGCGTCAGCCGGTCGCGGGCGTCGAACAGGGCGTCCTTCACCATCTGCTCGTGCGCGGGTGTCAGCCGCGCCACGGGTACGGAGCAGCTGATGGCGTCACGCGCGGGCGTACGGTACGGAATCGCGACGCCGAAGCAGCGCAGTCCCAGCGTGTTCTCCTCGCGGTCCACCGCGAAACCCTGCTCCCGCACCTGGTGCAGCTCCTCGATGAGCTTCTCCCGGTCGGTGATCGTGTGCTCGGTCAGCGCGGGGAGGGTCTCCGGCAGCAGCTTGCGTACCTGCTCGTCCGTGTGCGTGGCCAGCAGCGCCTTGCCGAGCGAGGTGGAGTGGGCGGGCAGCCGGCGGCCCACGCGCGTGAAGGGGCGGAGGTAGTGCTGGGACTGGCGGGTCGCGAGATACACCACATTCGTGCCGTCCAGCCGCGCCAGGTGGATCGTCTCCGTAGTGTCGTCCGAGAGCCGGTCCAGGGTCGGTCTGGCCACGGCCACCACCTCGTCGCCGTCGATGTACGACGTACCGACGAGGAGGGCGCGCACCCCGATGCCGTACCGCGTGCCCGTCGCGTCCGTCTCGACCCAGCCGAGCTCGACGAGCGTACGAAGCAACATGTACAAACTGGACTTGGGGTAACCTACGGCCTCCTGAACGGCGGCCAGGGAATGCATTCCTGGTCGGCCGGCGAAGAACTCCAGTAGTTCCACAGTCCGCACCGCGGACTTGACCTGCGCCCCGCCGCCTGTCTCGCCTGCCGACATCGCCCTTGACCCCTTCGTTCGACGGGAAATAGTCTCCGAGACATATTCACCATCAGAGACAGTGTTCAACATATCGAACGCCCTGGTGAGTGACACAAGAACTGCGGCATCACATAAGAACTGCGGCATCACATCTTCTGGAGGAACCCCCGGTGGCAGCAGCACCAGTCTGGAGTGTCGACCCCCGAACCGGGAAGCAGCGTGAACAGGTTGCGGTGGAAGCCACAGCCCAGGAGGTGGACACGGCGGTCCGCGCGGCTCATGCCGCCCGGGGAGCCCTTGCCGACCGCACGGTCCGCTCGGCCTTCCTTCGCAGCGCCGCGGAACTGCTCGAAGGCGCCAAGGACCACCTCGTGGAGGCCGCGGACGCGGAGACCGCGCTCGGCCCGGTCCGGCTCACCGGTGAACTCGCCCGTACCTGCTACCAGTTGCGGGCCTTCGCGGACATCGTCGACGAGGGCGCGTTCCTCGACGTCGTGATCAACCACCCCGACGACACCGCGACGCCGCCGATCCCGGACCTGCGCCGCTACAAGGTGCCGCTGGGTGTCGTCGCCGTCTACTCGGCCTCGAACTTCCCCTTCGCCTTCTCGGTCGCGGGCGGCGACACCGCGAGCGCGCTCGCCGCGGGCTGCCCGGTCGTCGTCAAGGCGCACCCCGACCACCCGGGGCTGTCCGAGCTGGTCGCGGCGACGCTGCGGCGGGCCGCCGAGCAGCACGACATCCCCAAGGGGGTCGTCGGGCTCGTGCACGGCTTCGAGGCAGGCGTCGAGCTGGTCAAGCATCCGCTGGTGTCGGCGGCCGGTTTCACCGGTTCCGTACGGGGCGGTCGTGCCCTCTTCGACGCGGCTGCCGCCCGGCCCGTGCCGATCCCGTTCCACGGCGAGCTGGGTTCGCTGAACCCCGTCGTCATCACCGAGGCCGCCGCCGCCGAGCGCGCCGAGGCGATCGGTACGGGGCTCGCGGGCTCCATGACGCTGGGTGTCGGCCAGTTCTGCGTGAAGCCGGGGCTCGTTCTCGCGCCGACGGGCGCGGCGGGTGACCGACTGCTGAAGTCCCTCACCGACGCGGTCAGCAACACCGACGCGGGTGTGCTGCTGGACCACCGGATGCGCGACAACTTCGTCGCCGGGGTGGCCGAGCGGGCCGAACTCCCGGACGTGGACGCTCCGGTGACGCCGGGCGCGGGCAGCGAGCACACCGTGAGCCCCGGGTTCCTGACCGTGCCGGCGGGCAGGCTCGCCGCCGAGGGGGAGCACGATCTGCTCCTGGAGGAGTGCTTCGGGCCGATCACCGTTGTCGCTCGGTACGAGGACGACTCCGAGGCAGGCGCCGTCCTCTCCCGGCTGCCCGGCAACCTCACCGCGACCGTGCATCTCTCTGCCGAGGAAGCGGCGGGGGAGGGGCGTGGAGCGGAGCTCCTTGCCGAGCTGACGCCGCTTGCGGGGCGCGTGCTCGTCAACGGCTGGCCCACCGGTGTCGCTGTGGCTCCGGCCCAGCATCACGGGGGCCCGTACCCCGCGACGACGTCGACGTCCACGTCTGTGGGGGGTACGGCTATTGAGCGGTGGCTGCGGCCGGTTGCGTATCAGAACGCGCCTGAGGCGCTGCTGCCCGCCGAGTTGCGCGATGAGAATCCGCTGGGGCTGCCGCGGCGCTTCAACGGGCGGCTTGAGCGGTAGCGCTCCGCTGGGGGGCGGGGGATGCGGGTAGCGCCGTAGGGGTGCGGTTCGCTGCGGGCTGCGGGCCGGTTGTGGCTGGTCGCTCCCCCACTCTCGAATTCGCTCGAGCGGGGGGACCCCCATCGCGGCGGAGCCGCATATCGACACAGTCCCGCGCCCCTGAAGGGCGCTCTCGTGGCCGCATGCTCTGACAGTGCCGCGCCCCTTTCGGGGCGCGGTGGGGGACCTGGGAGACTCACCGCATGGATCTCGAAATACCCGAACTTCCCTTCTCACTCCGTAGTTACGGCCCCGACGGGCACTGGTCGTACGAGGACGGGGTGCTCACCGGATGGGCGGGGGCGCGGCAGGACCGGTTTGTGCCGCCCACTGATGAGGCGCTGGACCCCGCGGCCGACGCGCCTCGGCTGCTCGGGGCGCCGGAGGGGGACTTCCAGCTGATCGCCCGCGTCACCGTCGGCTTCGCCGGGGCCTTCGACGCGGGCGTGCTGTACGTACACGTCGCCGAGCGGGAGTGGGCCAAGCTCTGCCTGGAGAACTCGCCGGATGTGCCGACCGTGTGCACGGTAGTCACCCGTGGCCACTCCGACGACGCCAACTCCTTCACCGTGGAGGGAAGCTCGGTCTGGCTGCGGATCAGCCGCACGGGCCGTGCCTTCGCCTTCCACGCCTCCAAGGACGGCAAGCGCTGGACCTTCGTGCGCCTGTTCACCCTGGCCGACGAGAAGGCCTCCGGAGCGGCCCTCGTCGGGTTTATGACGCAGTCGCCGATGGGGGAGGGGTGCGTGGTCACGTACGACGGCATCGAGTTCCTCCCGGACTGGCCGGCGGACCTGCGCGACGGCAGCTGATTCCTGACGGCGGAATTTCGCCTCTCCCGCATCGCCGGGCCCCCGTGCCATGCTGCCCGGCATGGCCACCGACACACACCGGACCCAGACCCAGACCCTGCCCGACGGCCGCCCCGTCCCGATCATGACCGGGCCGGAGCGGCCCATGCTGGAGAGCTGGCTCGCCTTTCACCGCGCCACGCTTGAGCTGAAGTGCGCGGGACTGGACGACGAGCAGCTGCGGATGGCCTCCGCCGAGCCGTCGGAGCTGACCCTGCTCGGGCTGGTCCAGCATCTCGCCGAGGTCGAACGGAACTGGTTCCAGCGGGTGTTCGCCGGGCTCGACGTGCCGACCGTGTACGGGGGCGAGGTCGGGGACATGGACGGCGGCACCGCCCTCGACCCGGAGCGCGGGCTCGACGAGGCGCTGGCGAACTGGCGGCGGGAGATCGCCCGGGGGCAGGAGCTGTGTGCGGGGCGGTCGCTGGACGACACCGGACGGATCGCCGGCGGCCCGATGGCCGGGCTTGAGGTCAGCCTGCGCTGGATCCTCATCCACATGATCGAGGAGTACGCCCGTCACAACGGCCACGCGGACATTGTGAGGGAGCGTATCGACGGGGTCACCGGCGCGTAATTGAAGAATTCATTCCGCCTTTATGTCGCCGTCCACCCGGTGCTTGTTCGAGTGCAGCTTCCCGTCTTCTTCTGCCCGCTTTTTCCGAGGCTAAACGCTAAGATTCCGTGAACGCCAACCTCGTAATTCGGGCAGGTCTCGTGACGGTTACGTATCTGTGACGCAATGCACAAGGTGCCCGCTTCCTCCCGTATTTTCCGGACAAACAGGTTGCTTCTGCCGCCTCGACGCGCGGCATCCGCGCACGCGCGATAACATAGGAACGGCGCTCATGTAACCCCATCCGGCGATGCGATTTCAGCTTTCTCTCGGTAAATTTAATCCGCATGACCGCCGCACAAGCAGACCTGCAAGCGGAATTCCTGGAAATGCCGGAGGGGCTGCGGATCGACCGTCCGGAGGTGGTGGACGGGGCCGCGCTCTGGCGCATCGCCAAGGACTCCAGAACCCTCGACCTGAACTCCTCGTACAGCTACCTGCTGTGGTGCCGTGACTTCGCCGGCACCTCGGTGGTGGCGCGCGACAAGGAGGGGATGCCGGTCGGTTTCATCACCGGGTACGTCCGGCCCGACCAGCCGGGCACCCTGCTCGTCTGGCAGGTGGCCGTCGACGCCGCGTACCGCGGGCGCGGCCTCGCCGCCGCCCTGCTGGACGGACTCACAGCACGAGTAGCCCACGACCACGGCCTCGAAACCGTCGAGACCACGATCACCCCGGGCAACGCGGCCTCCGAGCGCCTGTTCACCTCGTACGCCGCACGCCACGGAGCGAACGTCGAGCGTGAAGTGCTGTTCGCCGCAGGGCAGTTCCCGGACGGCTCGCACGATCCCGAGGTGCTGTACCGCATAGGACCGCTGAACCTCCGACCGGCTGACCGGGCGCTCAGAGCCGACCAGGCCGACTGAGCGACCGGCCGACCAGCCGGCCTACGGACCGAACCGACCGACCACGGCCGATCCGACCAGCAGATTCAGCACATCCAGCAGATCCATCAGACAGATCCGAACGACCGGGCCTGACCACCCGGTTCACCCCCAGGACTTCATCTCCCAGGAGGAGATTCGCTGTGACCATCACCCAGCCCGATCTGAGCGTCTTCCAGACCCTGGAGTCGGAGGTGCGCAGCTACTGCCGCGGCTGGCCCACCATCTTCGACCGCGCGCAGGGCAGCCGCATGTACGACGAGGACGGCCACGAGTACCTGGACTTCTTCGCCGGTGCCGGGTCACTCAACTACGGCCACAACAACCCCGTACTCAAACGCGCCCTCATCGACTACCTGGAGCGCGACGGCGTCACCCACGGTCTCGACATGTCGACGACCGCCAAACGCGCCTTCCTCGAGTCGTTCCAGAACATCGTGCTGCGCCCGCGCGACCTGCCGTACAAGGTCATGTTCCCGGGCCCGACGGGCACCAACGCCGTCGAGTCGGCGCTGAAACTGGCGCGAAAAGTGAAGGGCCGGGAAGCGATCGTGTCGTTCACGAACGCCTTCCACGGGATGTCGCTCGGCTCGCTCGCCGTGACCGGCAACGCCTTCAAGCGCGCCGGAGCGGGCATCCCGCTCGTGCACGGCACGCCCATGCCGTTCGACAACTACTTCGACGGCCAGGTCCCGGACTTCCTCTGGTTCGAGCGACTTCTCGAGGACCAGGGCTCCGGCCTCAACCAGCCCGCCGCGGTGATCGTCGAGACCGTGCAGGGCGAGGGCGGCATCAACGTCGCGCGTCCCGAGTGGCTGCAGGCCCTGGCCGAGCTGTGCGAGCGTCAGGACATGCTGCTCATCGTCGACGACATCCAGATGGGCTGCGGCCGCACCGGCGCGTTCTTCTCCTTCGAGGAGGCGGGCATCACGCCGGACATCGTGACCGTCTCCAAGTCCATCAGCGGCTACGGACTGCCCATGGCGCTGACCCTGTTCAAGCCCGAGCTGGACATCTGGGAGCCGGGCGAGCACAACGGCACGTTCCGCGGCAACAACCCCGCTTTCGTGACGGCCGCGGCAGCCCTTGAGACGTACTGGTCCGACGGGCCGGCCATGGAGAAGCAGACCAGGGCCCGCGGCGAGCAGATTGAGCAGTCGCTGATCGCCCTCTGCGAGGAGAACCTCGCCGACATCAAGGAGTACCGCGGCCGCGGCCTGGTCTGGGGCATCGAGTTCCACGACAAGGAGCGCGCGGGACGCATCGCCAAGCGGGCCTTCGAACTCGGCCTGCTCATCGAGACGTCGGGCCCGGAGAGCGAGGTCGTCAAGCTCCTCCCGGCGCTCACCATCACGCCCGACGAGCTGGACGAGGGTCTGCGCACCCTCGCCCGCGCCGTACGAGAGACGGCGTAACCGCAACCGCCCGCAGCCTGAAGGAGGCACTGCACCACCGTGATTGTCCGTTCGTTCAAGGACCTCGAAGGCACCGACCGGCACGTCAAGTCCGCGTCGGGCACCTGGGAGAGCAAACGCATCGTCCTCGCCAAGGAGAAGGTCGGCTTCTCCCTGCACGAGACGATCCTGTACGCCGGTACGGAGACGTCGATGTGGTACGCCAACCACATCGAGGCCGTCGTCTGCGTGGAGGGCGAGGCCGAGCTCACCAACGACGAGACCGGGGAGAAGTTCACCATCACCCCCGGCACCATGTACCTCCTCGACGGCCACGAGAAGCACACGATGAAGATCAAGGAGGACTTCCGCTGCCTCTGCGTCTTCAATCCGCCGGTGACCGGACGGGAGGACCATGACGAGAACGGCGTTTATCCCCTGCTGACCGAGGAGGTCTGAGAACCATGACCACGCTCACCGACCTGTATCCGAGCCGCGGCGTCACCGAGACGGCCGTACCCCGCCAGGACCCCGTGGTGTGGAGCGAGCCGGGCACGCCAGGACCGATCGCGGCGGCCGAGCTCCAGTCGTACGAGCGCGATGGCTTCCTCGCCATCGAGCAGCTCATCGGCGACGAGGAAGTGGCCGTCTACCGGGGCGAGTTGGAACGCCTGGTGAGCGACCCGGCGATCCGCGCCGACGAGCGCTCGATCGTCGAGCCGAAGTCGCAGGAGATCCGTTCGGTCTTCGAGGTCCACAAGATCAGTGAGATCTTCGCGCGACTCGTGCGCGACGAGCGGGTCGTGGGCCGTGCCCGGCAGATCCTCGGCTCGGACGTGTACGTCCACCAGTCGCGGATCAACGTCAAGCCCGGCTTCGGAGCGAGCGGCTTCTACTGGCACTCGGACTTCGAGACCTGGCACGCCGAGGACGGCCTGCCGAACATGCGCACCGTGTCCGTCTCGATCGCACTGACCGAGAACTACGACACCAACGGCGGCCTCATGATCATGCCGGGGTCGCACAAGACGTTCCTCGCCTGTGCGGGTGCCACGCCGAAGGACAACTACAAGAAGTCGCTGCAGATGCAGGACGCGGGCACGCCCTCCGACGAGGCGCTCACCAAGTTCGCCCAGGCGCACGGCATCAAGCTCTTCACGGGGCGGGCCGGCTCGGCGACCTGGTTCGACTGCAACTGCATGCACGGTTCGGGGGACAACATCACCCCGTTCCCGCGGTCGAACGTCTTCATCGTGTTCAACAGCGTGGAGAACGAGGCGGTGGAGCCGTTCGCGGCACCGGTCCGCCGGCCCGAGTTCATCGGGGCTCGGGACTTCACGCCGGTCAAGTGACCGTCGGGATGGTGAAGTGACGTACGGCTGATGGGGCGGCACCCTTGCTGAGGGTGCCGCCCCTCGTGCGTCTACAGCCAGGACAGAGAGGCGGCCCGCTCCAGTACGTTCCGTACGGCCCCCTCGTCGCCCGTTGCGCCCCTCGGGACCTCCTCGGGTGCGTACCGTCCGCCGACGAGCAGGCAGAAGTCGACGGGTTCCAGGACGAGTTCGGCTCGCACGGGTTCGTCCTCGGAGCCGAGCACCCACTGGGCGTCGCTCTCGCCGCCGGCCACCGCGAACAGCACCGGGGGCGCCGCGGTCCCCAGCGCCATGCCGAGGATGCGGACGGCGAGCCGGACCAGCCGCCAGAGGTGCTCCTCGGGCGGCGGCGGTACGGCGAGGCCCAGCGCACGGCCGATGTCGTCCGTGTGGATCCACGCCTCGAAGGCCCGCACGAGGAAGTGATCGGCGACGGGCAGCCGGATCCCCATCAACGTCGTGGCGAGCGCGGCGCGTTCAAGATCCCGGGCCTCGGGCGTGGCCAGCAGCGCGGCTGCCTGAGCGGCCCACGCGGTCACCGTCTCCTCGGGGCCGCGCTGCCGCTCGTACGCGATCACATCGGCGGTACGCGCGCTCCAGGCCTCCTCCCAGCTCGTCCCCTCCGGGACCGGCGAGGCGGGCACGCGCGCGTCGAGACCAAGGCGCAGCGCCAACGGCTCGTCGGCGGCGAGGAGATGCGCGAGTGTCGCGTGCGCGTCCCAGTCGTGCACGACCGGTGTGCTCCAGCGGCCGTCCAACTCCCGCACCAGCGCCTGGAGTCCGGCGACGGTGGCGGCGTACGGGGCGGCGTGCGCGGCGACCTGCGGCACGGCGGGCCGGGCGCGCAGCGCGAGGGCGAGTACGCCCTCCGACTCTCCCGAACCGTTGCTCATGGCCGTTCCCCGCGGCCCGTCCAGCAGCCGTACCGTCTCCCGCAGCCGCTCCGCCTCGGCCGCGCAGCTCTCGCATTCGGCGAGATGCCGCGGCACCGCCTTCTCCTCCTCCGGCCGCAACGCGCCGAAGGCCCAGGCCCCCAGCAGCTCACGTACCCCGTCGTGATCAGTGGTCACCGCGCACCTCCCTTCCCGGCTTCCCGGCCGCTTCCATCCATCATGCGCCTCTTTCCAAGGCCGGATCCGGTGGGTCCGCCATGGACTCGGCCAGCTTGCGCAATGCGGAGCGCAGCCGGGTCTTGGCGGTGCCTTCCGGTATGCCGAGTTCGACGGCGGCCTGGCGGTAGGTGCGGCCCGCGAAATACGCGAGGTGCACCACCTCCCGCTGGTGCTGCGGGAGTTCGGCGAGCGCGGAGTGCAGCAGAAGCGAGCGCTCGCGGTCGACGACCGTCTCGTCCGGGCCGGGTCCCGTGTCGGGGATCGCCTGCAGAGCCGAGTCGTCGGCGCCGGCGGCCTTGCGGTGCCGGGCCTCGCTGCGCACCCAGTCCACGGCTCGCCGGTGCGCCAGCACGGACAGCCAGGTACGCAGCGAGCCTCGGCGCGCGTCGAACCCGTACGGCCTGCTCCACAGCTGGGCGAAGACCTCCTGTGCCACATCCTCGGCGGCGGCCGGGCTGCGCGTCACCCGGACCGCCACCCCCCGGACGAGCCCGCTGTACGCGGCGTACGCCTCGGTCAGCGCGGACTCGTCGCCGTACACCAGCCGCCGCTGCAACTCCGCGTCGGCGGCCGGTTCGACGGACGACGTCCCCGTGGTCTCCAACGGCTCCACCCCCTGGTGCCTTCCTAGCGTCCCCGGCGGGCCCACGCCAGTGGTTCAGGCGGACAGGACATCCAGCAGGCGGTCGACGTCGGCGGGCGTGTTGTAGAGGTGGAAGGAGGCACGCAGGTTGCCCGCGCGGTTGGAGACCTGGATCCCGGCCTTGCCCAGCTCGGGCTGGAGGTGGCCGAGGCCGGGCACGGACACGATCGCCGAGCCCGGCGCGGGCAGGGCTTCGTGGCCGAGACCGGTGAGGCCCGCCCGGAAGCGGTCGGCGAGGGCGAGGTCGTGGGCGTGTACGGCGTCGACGCCGAGTTCCTCGATGAGTTCGAGGGAGCGGCGCAGTCCGGCGTAGCTGAAGAGAGCGGGGGGCAGATCGAACCGCCGGGCGGAGTGGGCGAGTTCGGCCACGGGGCCGTAGCAGCTGTCCCACGGGTGCTCCCCGGCGACCCAGCCGGCCAGGATCGGCGTGAGCCCGCCGAAGTCCTCCGGCACGACGAGGAAACCAGCTCCGTGCGGGCCGAGCAGCCACTTGTAGCAGACGGAGGAGGTGTAGTCGTCCGCCCCAGCCTCCATCGGCAGCCAGCCGGCCGCCTGCGAGAAGTCGACGTACGTACGGGCCCCGTGCTCCCTGGCCGCCTCGCGCAGCGCGGCCAGGTCGGCGATCCGGCCGTCGGCGGACTGCGCGGCGCTGACCGCGACGAGTGCGGTGCCGGGCCGGACGGACTCGGCGATCCGCTCCAGGGGCACGGCCCGCACCTTGAGGTCCGTGCGGACGTGGAAGGGGTTCACGACGGAGGCGAAGTCGTCCTCGGCGGTGAGGACTTCGGCGCCCGCGGGCAGCGAGGCGGCGACAAGCCCGGTGTAGGCGCTGACCGAGGACCCGGCCGCCACCCGGCCTACCGGGACTCCGGCCAGCCGGGCGAAGGAGGCCCGGGCGGCCTCCACATCGGCGAACAGCGAGTCCAGCGGACTGCCGTCGGCCCGGAGCGCCGCGGCCTCCTGCAGGGCGGCGACGGTACGGGCGGGCAGCAGCCCGCTGCTCGCGGTGTTCAGAAAGGTGTTCTTCGGGGCGAACTCGGTACGGACGAGGCTCTCGAAGGTCTCCATGGGACCACTGTGAGCCCTCGCCGTCCCCTGGTCCATTGCGATTATTTACGTGATCCCGCTAAGGAACGCTTATACGTCGCCCCTGACCTGCGCGTTTTCTGTGGGCGCTCTCTCAGTGCCGCGGCACCGCGCATCCGTCGGGACCGCAGGCGTCCGCGTCGCCGTCCTGGATCAGCTTCAGCGGCGAGCGGTTGCCCCACGCCTGCTGCAGCGCCTGCCCGAAGGCCTCGACGGGCTGGGCGCCCGAGACGCCGTACTTGCGGTCGAGGACGAAGAAGGGGACGCCGTTCGCACCGAGCTCGGCGGCCTCGCGTTCGTCGGCCCGGACCTCATCGGCGTACGCGTCCGGGTCGGCGAGCACCTTGCGGGCGGCGTCCGCGTCGAGACCGGCCTCGACGGCCAGCTCGATCAGATACGCGTCGGCGTCGATGTAGAGGGACCGTTCCTCGACGAAGTTCGCCCGGTACAGGATCTGGAGCAGCTCGCTCTGCCGTCCCTGCTCCTTGGCGAAGTGCAGCAGCCGGTGCATGTCGAAGGTGCTGCCGTGGTCGCGGCCCTCGGTGCGGTACTCCAGCCCCTCGGCGGCGGCCAGCGAGCCCAGGTTCTCCTCGCCCGCCCGGGCCTGCGCCTCGCTCATCCCGTACTTCTTGGTGAGCATCTTCAGAACGGACTCGTTGTCACCCTTGGCCCGCTTCGGGTCGAGCTCGAAGGAACGATGCACCACCTCGATCTCGTCCCGGTGCGGGAAGGCGTCAAGTGCCTTCTCGAAGCGGGCCTTGCCCACATAGCACCAGGGGCAGGCGATATCGCTCCAGATCTCGACGCGCATGTCTTCGGCTCTCCAGGTCGCACGGGTACGCGAAGGCTCCCTCCGCTGGGTGCGTGAACATTCAACCGGCTCAGGTCATTCCCCGTTCACCGCGTAGGTCAGCGACAGGTGGTGGTCGCCTTCGCGGGGCGGCTGCTCCGGATCGGGGACCCAGCCCTGGCGGGCGTAGAAGGCCTGAGCGCGCTGGTTGTCGACGTACACCTCGAGAGTCGCCGTCCGTTTGCCGTCGGCCCGCCACTGCTCGACGCAGGCCGCGTGCAGCTCGGCGCCGATACCGGAGCGCCAGTGGCCGGGGTCGACATGGAACTGGAACAGCTTGACCGAGTCGGCCGGGGCGCCTTCGGCGGTGCGGAAGGAGGCGATGCCCACCAGACGGGTGGCGCGTAACGCACACAGCACGTGGCCGTCGGGACGCTCGATGGCGTCGCGCCAGACGGCGGGCCAGTCGGTGCCGTCGTCCGGCAGGCCGTCGGGGTAGTAGGTGGCGCGGGCTCGCCTGTGCAGTTCGGCCACGTCCGCGGCCTCGGCGGGCAGAGCGGTCCTGATCAGCAGGGTTTCGACGGTTCGGTGCGTTCTGGTCATGCCGCGGAGGACGTGGCGGACGTGGGCACGGTTCCGAGCACGCTGGCGGCGAAACTCTCAGGCCTCGGCCCATACCTCCGTCACCGCTCGGCGTCCCGCCTCCAGATCCACCGAGCGTCCCGACTCGGTCAGTGCCGCGCCCAAGGCGGCCACACAGGCATGCACAGCCCCACGCGTCGCATCGGGCCCATAGTGGTTGACCCGGATCATCTCCTTGGCCAGCACACCCCCACCCGCGACCACCGGAAGAGCTGGATCGGCGGCCAACGCCCGGGCCACCAGCTCCGAGGCGTCAACCCCCGTAGGCGTACGCAACGTTGTGGCAACCGGCGCCGCGTCCCCGGCCTCGTACACGTACGGCTCAAGTCCGCCGCCCAGGGCGAGAGCCGCCGCCCGGGTCGCCGCCGCGGCCGTGGCGTGGCGGGCCATCACCGCTTCCAGCCCCTCCACCTCGATCCGTTCCACGCACGCTTCGAGCGCGAGCATCTCGAGCTGTGCCGGCGCATGCAGCAGCGCCTTGCGGCCGCCGCCGATCCAGCGCTCCTTCCAGTCCAGAAGGGAGAGATACGAGCGACGCGGCGCCCGCGGATTGGCAGCCATCCGTGCCCACGCACGCGAACTCACCGACACCGCCGAGACCCCCGCGGGCCCGCCCATCGCCTTCTGCGCCCCGATCACGCACAGATCGACACCCCACGCGTCCGGCAGCAACGGCTCGGCCCCCACCGAGGCCACGGCATCGAGCATGAACAGCGCACCGTGCTCCCGTACGACCTCGCCTATCTCCGCCACGGGATTCGTGTTGCCGGTCGCCGCCTCCGCGTGGACCAGCGAGACGAAGTCGATCTCCGGGTGCGCCGCGAACGCCTCCCGTATCCGCACGGCCGTGACCGCCGTGTGGAACGGCACGGCGAGATCGATCACGGTCGCCCCGCAGTCCCGCAGCCAGTCTCCGAAGGTCTGCCCGTACGGGCCGGTGATCACGTTCAGCGCGGTCGTCCCCGGTCCTGCGGCGCCCCGGATGCAGCCCTCCAGCGGAAGCAGCGCCTCGCCCTGAGTGATCACGACGTCCTGCTCGGTGGAGAGCAGCCGCGCCACGCGATCCTCTATCGCCGCGAAGCGCGCGGCGGTCAGCGGCGCCAGGTTCAGGAACGGGTGGGTCATGGCGGTGCTCTCTTCGCTCACGGGGGTAGGTCGTTGAGAGCGTAACGGGCGGCCCCTGCGCCCCCGACCGGAGAGTTCTGAGGCTGGACCACCCAGTGACCATGGGAATGGTTTGGGTGACTCAAAGCTTTCCTTATAATCGAATCCTCAGTCCCCTCACAGGAGGTCCCCGTGAACACCGTCCCCGGACGCCGGACCCGCATTCTGGCCGCCACCACCGCGACGGCCGGGCTGCTGCTCGTGGCCGGCTGCTCGTCGGGCGACGGGGGAGGCGAGACCGTCAAGGGGGTCAGCCTCGTCGAGGCGGGGCAGCTCACGACCTGCACGCATCTGCCGTACCCGCCCTTCCAGTCGGAGATCGACGGCAAGGTGCAGGGCTTCGACGTGGCGCTCATAGACCTGGTCGCCAAGGACCTGGGCGTGAAGCAGGACATCCTGGACACGCCCTTCGAGAACTTCAAGACCGGCGCGTTCCTCAACTCCGGGGAGTGCGACCTCGCCGCGGCCGGCATGACGATCACCGACGAGCGCAAGAAGAACGTCGACTTCTCCGCCCCGTACTTCGACGCCACCCAGGCCGTCCTCGTCGACAAGAAGAGCGGCATCGGCTCCTTCGACGCCCTGAAGGGCAAGAAGCTCGGCGCACAGGCGCAGACGACGGGCGAGGAGTACGCGAAGAGCAAGGGCTTCGACCCGGTCTCCTTCGAGAGCTCCGACGCGGTCCTCAACGGCCTGCGCACCGGCCAGGTCCAGGCCGTCGTCATCGACTACCCGGTCGTTCAGGGCTGGCTCAAGGACAAGGCGAACGCCGACGCCTTCGAGGTCGTCGACAACCTCAACACCGGTGAGCAGTACGGCTTCTCGGTGAAGAAGGGCAACACCGAACTCGTCGAGGCCATCAACAAGGCGCTGAAGGACGCGAAGGCCGACGGCACGTACAAGAAGCTGTACGAGCAGTGGATCGGCCCATACGACGAGGGCGCCTCGAACGCCGCGGGCGCCGCCTCCGCTTCCCCGTCCGCCGCCTCATGAGCAAGGCCGACACCCAGGTCCAGCCACGCAAGCAGGGACTGACCAGGCGTCAGAAGCGGGCCGTCTCGCGAGGCATCCAGTACGCGGTCTTCGCCGCCGCCCTGGTCGCCCTCGGCGTCACGGCCGACTGGGACCGGCTGCAGAACCAGTTCGCCCAGGCCGACCTGGCGAAGGAACTGTTCCCGGACATCATCACGCTGGCGCTGCGCAACACCGTGCTCTACACGCTGTCCGGCTTCGCCTTCGGCCTCGCCCTCGGCATGGTCATCGCACTCATGCGGCTCTCGCCGGTGGGACCGTACCGCTGGCTCGCCGGCATCTACATCGAGATCTTCCGCGGGCTGCCCGCCCTGCTGATCTTCATCTTCGTGGGCGTCGCCGTACCGCTGGCCTTCCCGGGCACGGAGATCCCCGGCGGTACGTACGGGAAGGTCGCCCTCGCGCTCGGTCTGGTGGCCGCCGCGTACATGGCGGAGACCATCCGCGCGGGCATCCAGGCCGTGCCCAAGGGGCAGATGGAGGCGGCCCGTTCGCTGGGCTTCTCCCATGCGCGCGCCATGGCCTCGATCATCATCCCGCAGGCCTTCCGCATCGTGATCCCGCCGCTCACCAACGAACTCGTCCTCCTCTTCAAGGACTCCTCGCTGGTGCTGTTCCTCGGCGTCACCCTCGAGGAGCGCGAACTCGCCAAGTTCGGCCGGGACTTGGCGAGCGAGAGCGCCAACTCCACGCCGATCCTGGTCGCGGGCCTGTGCTATCTGCTGGTCACGGTCCCGCTCGGTTTTGTCGTACGCCGTCTTGAGGCGAAGGCCGGGGAGGCCACCAAATGAGCAGCACGAGCGGTACGCCAGAGATCCAAGTCCGCGGCCTGCACAAGTCCTTCGGCGACAACGAGGTGCTGCGCGGCATCGACCTGGAGATCGGCCGCGGCGAGGTCGTGTGCGTCATCGGCCCGTCCGGCTCAGGCAAGTCCACGCTGCTGCGCTGCGTGAACCTCCTGGAGGAGCCCACCAAGGGCCAGGTCTTCGTCGGCGGCACCGAAGTCACCCACCCCGACGTGGACATCGACGCCGTACGCCGCCGGATCGGCATGGTGTTCCAGCAGTTCAACCTCTTCCCGCATCTGTCGGTGACCGAGAACCTCGCCCTGCCGCAGCGCCGCGTACTGGGCCGCGACAAGGCGCAGGCGGCGAAGGTGGCCGCCGACAACCTGCGGCGCGTCGGCCTCTCCGAGAAGGCGGACGCGTACCCGTCCTCGCTCTCCGGCGGCCAGCAGCAGCGCGTGGCGATCGCCCGCGCGCTCGCCATGGGCCCCGAGGTGATGCTCTTCGACGAGCCCACCTCCGCACTCGACCCCGAACTCGTCGGCGACGTCCTCGCGGTGATGCGCATGCTCGCGAACGAGGGCATGACGATGATGGTCGTCACCCACGAGATGACCTTCGCGCGCGAGGTCGCCGACCGGGTCGTCTTCATGGACGACGGCGTGATCGTCGAGGACGGCACACCCGAGCAGGTCATCGGCAACCCGGCCCACGAGCGCACCCGCCACTTCCTGTCCCGGCTCCTCGACCCGGCCATGGCGGACGTGGAGGAGATCTCGGACCAAGTGGGCAAGGGGGAGTAGCCCACGCCTGACTAAAGTGCAGACCATGAGCGATCGCGCGGTGCTGCACGTGAAGGGGCGGGTGCTCGTCGGCCCCGACGACGCCCGGGACGAACTCTGGGTGATCGACGGCAGAGTCTCGTACGAGCGACCCGTCGGCGCCCGTGATGTCCGTACCGTCCAGGGCTGGGCGCTGCCCGGACTCGTCGACGCGCACTGCCATGTCGGGCTCGACACCCACGGCCCGGTGCCGGACGACGTCTCCGAGAAGCAGGCCCTGACCGACCGCGACGCCGGCACCCTCCTCATCCGCGACGCGGGCTCGCCCTCCGACACCCGCTGGATCGACGACCGCGACGACCTCCCGAAGATCATCCGGGCCGGCCGCCACATCGCCCGCACCCGCCGCTACATCCGTAACTTCGCGTGGGAGATCGAGCCGGACGACCTGGTTGCCTACGTCGCCCAGGAGGCCCGGCGCGGTGACGGCTGGGTCAAGCTGGTGGGCGACTGGATCGACCGAGGAACGGGAGACCTGAGTGCCTGCTGGCCGCGAGACGCGGTCGAGGCGGCCATCGCGGAGGCCCATCGCCTCGGCGCGCGCGTCACCGCCCACTGCTTCGCCGAGGACTCCCTGCGGGACCTGGTCGAGGCGGGCATCGACTGCATCGAGCACGCCACGGGCCTGACCGAGGACCTCATCCCCCTCTTCGCCTCACGCGGCGTCGCCATCGTCCCCACCCTCGTCAACATCGCCACGTTCCCGCGCCTCGCGGCCGGCGCCGAGTCCAAGTTCCCGCGCTGGTCCGCCCACATGCGACGGCTCCACGAACGGCGCTACGACACCGTGCGCTCCGCGTACGACGCGGGTATCCCCGTGTACGTCGGCACCGACGCCGGCGGTTCACTCGCGCACGGGCTGGTGGCGGGCGAGGTGGCCGAGCTGGTGACCGCCGGGATTCCGCCGGTCGAGGCGCTGTCGGCCACGGCGTGGGGTGCGCGCGCCTGGCTGGGACGCCCCGGACTGGAGGAGGGGGCGCCCGCGGACCTCGTCGTCTATGACGGGGATCCGCGGGCGGACGTACGGGTGCTGGCGGATCCCCGGCGGGTGGTGCTGAACGGACGGGTGGTCGGCTAGGGAGCGCTGGGGAGCGGCTCATCAGGCAGCGTTCGCCCTGTGGACCACGGCACGAGTCCGCCGCCGTCGCTTGTTGGCTGCGGCGGGAACCCTATGCGACTGAGCTGAATTCAGTTAAGGTCTCGCGGCATCGACGAGGAGGTCGCAAATGTCATTCGTTCTGATCCACGGAGCCGGCTTCGGTGCGAACTGTTGGGACGAGCTGATCCCCCATCTGAACGCGGAAGCGCTGGCAGTCGACCTTCCGGGTCGCGGGACGAGAGCCGAAGTCGGACTGGGCACGGTCACTCTCGCGGACTGCGCCGATGCGGTCCGGGAGGATGTCGAGGCGAAGGACCTGCGAGACGTGGTGCTGGTCGGCCACTCCTTCGCGGGAGTCACGGTGCCGCGCGTCCTGGACCTCATACCCGAACGGATCCGCCAGGTCATCCTCGTGTCGGCCGTCGTACCTCCCGACGGATCCCGGGTGCTCGACCAGATCGATCCCGGAGTGCGGGACCTGGTCGAACAGTCCATCGTCGGCGGTGTCTACCACCAGACACGCGAGGGCGCCGCCGCGATGCTGTGCAACGACATGGACGACGCGACCGCCGCATCCGCTCTGGACCGGCTGGCCGACGACTCGGGTGCCCTGCTGAGGGAGCCCGTGGACCTGAGCGGCTACCGGCGGGAGATACCCCGGACGTACGTGCACCTCACCCGGGACCAGTGCTACGTCGAGGAACTCCAGCAGCGATCCATCGCACTGCTTCGGCCGAACGTCGTCGATCTCGACACCGGCCACATGGCAATGATCAGCGCACCCGGAAAGCTCGCCGCCATCCTCAACGCCGTTCACGGCTGATCGCCGGGGCAGGGCAGTCCCCCCGCCGCTACCGCCCCACCCCTGTCACCGCCCTGTCCAGCGCCTGCAGGAACCGGTTCACCGTCGACCGGTCCCGTACCGCCAGCCGCAGCCACTCCTCGCCCAACCCCGGAAACGTATCCCCGCGGCGCACCGCGTACCCGAGGGTGCGCAGATGCCGTCGTACGACCGCCGCCCGAGGAAGCCGTACGAGGACGAAGGGACCCTCCGCGGGCTCCGCCACAGCCAACCCGTCGGAGGCGAACTCCTTGAGCCCCGCGACGAGATGGGTCCGGTCCGCAGCGACCCGGCGGGCCGCGTCGGCCTGTTCCGCGAGGGCCCGCGGGGACATGCAGGCCTCCGCCGCCGCGAGGGCCGGCGTGGAGACCGGCCACAGAGGCTGCGCCCGCTCCAGGTCCGCGATCGTCTCCGGAGGAGCGAGCACGTAGCCGATCCGCAGCCCGGCCAGACCCCACGTCTTCGTGAGGCTGCGCAGTACCACCAGGCCGGGGACGTCGACACGCCCGGCAAGGGCCTCGCGCTCATCCGGTACCGCGTCCATGAACGCCTCGTCGATCACCAACGTCCGTCCGGGGCGGGCGAGTTCGGCGATCACCGCAGCCGGGTGGAGGACGGACGTCGGGTTCGTCGGGTTGCCGATCACCACCAGGTCCGCGTCCTCGGGGACCGCCGACGGGTCGAGGCGGAAGCCGTCCTCCTCCCGCAGCAGCACCCGGTCCACGGCGTGACCCGCGTCCCGCAACGCCGCCTCCGGCTCCGTGAACTGCGGGTGCACCACCACCGGCTGACGTACCTTCAGGGCGCGGGCGAGCAGCACGAAGGCTTCCGCCGCGCCCGCCGTGAGGAGTACACACTCCACGGGGAGCCCGTGCCGGGCGGCCACCGCCGCGCGCGCGGCCCGGCCGTCCGGGTAGGCGGCCAGCCCGGTCAGCGACTCGGCTATTCGCTCGCGCAGCCACGTCGGGGGCGTGTCGGCGCGGACGTTCACCGCGAGGTCGACGAGGGCCGAGCCGTCGTCGCGTACCTCGGCGTCGCCGTGGTGACGGAGGTCGTGCGCCCGGTCCTCGGTTCCCTCGGGTCTCTCAGCGCGCATGGGAGTGTGCATGGCCGTGGTGGTGGCCACCGTGGTGGTGATCGTCGTCGTCCGGGTGGAAGTGCGGCTGCTGGGGCATGCCCACCTTGTCCTCGAAGCCCGGCAGTGCGATGCGGTAGACGCAGGAGTCGCAGTTCATCCGGAGGTCGCCGGCCACGGCTTCCCGATAGCGCTCCATCACCAGGTCGAGCAACTCCGGCTCCGGGCCGATGACTTCGGCCGACCGTACGTCGACCTCCGGGTGCGCCGCCGCCCAGCCCTCGGTCTGCAGCCGCACCCGGTCCGGCAGGATGCCGGTGAACAGGAAGTAGGGGAGTACAACGATCCGGCGGGCGCCCAGCCGCACGCAGCGGTCGAGCCCTGACGGCACATCCGGCGCCGCCAGCGACACGAACGCCGTCTCCACGCCCGCGTACCCCCGCCCCTCCCACAGCAGCCGCGCCGCCTTGTGGACCTCCGCGTTGGCGTCCGGGTCGGTCGAGCCGCGGCCGACGAGGAGAACGGTCACATCGGCCCGGTCGAGGGGCGTGCGCGCCGTAGAGCCGAGCGCTTCGTCGAGCCGTCGCTCAAGGACGGCGAGCAGCGCGGGGTGCGGGCCGAGCGGGCGCCCGTAGGTGTACGAGATCCCCGGGTGCCGTTCCTTCTCACGGGCCAGCGCCGCCGGAATGTCGCCCTTGGCGTGCCCGGCGGACACGAGCATCAGCGGGACGGCGGCGAAACGGCGTACCCCTCGCTCGACCAGCTCCGTCACGGCGTCGCCGAGCGGCGGCGGGGACAGCTCGATGAAGCCGCCCGCAACGGGGAGTTCGGGGGTGCGGCGGCCCAACTCCCGCACGAAGTCACGGAAGGCCTCGGCGCCCGCCTCGTCCCGGGTGCCGTGTCCGGCGATGAGCAGGGCGGGCGGCTGGGACGTGGTCACGGGTTCTCCTTCAGGGGCGCGGAGGCCTCGGATACGGGGTGTACGGGGTGTGAAGGGGGTACGGGGTGATACAGCAGGGCGTTCAGCGCCGCCGCGGCGACCGCCGAACCGCCCTTCTCGGAGACGTTGCTGACGGCGGGCAGCCCGCTCTGACGCAACGCGGCCTTGGACTCCGCCGCGCCCACGAAACCGACGGGCAGACCGATGACGAGCGCCGGAGCGGCGTCCAGCGTCAGCAGCTCCTCCAGCGCGGTCGGAGCGCAGCCGATCACCCACAGCGCACCAGGCCCGACCTGCTCGTACGCGAGCCGGATCGCATGCGCCGAACGGGTCAGCCCAGGACCGGACTCGGCGTCCTTCAGCCGGCACACGGTCTCGCGCCGGGTGATGCCCGCCGCGACCATCTCCACGTCCACCACGACGGGCGCCCCGCCGTGCAGCGCGGCATGGGCCTTCTCCAGCGCGCCCTCGTCCATGACGAGATCCTCCGCGTACGCGAGGTCGGCCGCCGAGTGGATCACCCGCTCCACGACCGCGCGCGTCAGCGGCGGGAAGTGCGAGGTGTCGAGCCGGGAGCGCAGCCGCCGGAAGGACTCCACCTCGATGGGGTGTACGACGCGGTTCACCTGGCCTCCTCCTGCCAGCGGTAGCCGCGCGGCGTGACCATGCGGCCCGCGATCTCACGGGTCGCCGTGTTGCCCACCGTCACGACCGTCATCATGTCGACGGTGGCCGCGTCGAGTTCGGCGAGCGTGGTGAGGCGGCTGGACTCGTCCGGGCGCGAGGCGTTGCGTACGACACCGACGGGCGTCGCCGGCTCCCGGTGCTCGCCGAGGATCGCGAGCGCCTTGGGCAGCTGCCAATCGCGGCCCCGGCTACGGGGGTTGTAGAACGTCACCACGATGTCCGCCTCCGCGGCGGCCCGTACCCGCCGCTCGATGATCTCCCACGGCGTGTGCAGGTCGGACAGGCTGATCGACACGTGGTCATGGCCGAGCGGCGCCCCCAGGATCGCCCCGGCCGCGAGCGCGGCGGTCACTCCCGGCACTCCGACCACGTCGATGTCGTCGGACGCCTCCGCGAGCGCGGGCGAGGCCATCGCGTACACGCCCGCGTCCCCGCTGCCGATCAGCGCCACCGCATGCCCGAGTCGCGCCTCCGCCACTGCGGTTCGGGCCCGCTCCTCCTCCGCGCCGAGCCCGGACTGAAGGATCCGGGTGCCGGGGCGGAGCAGGTCGCGGATCTGGTCGACGTACTGGTCGAGCCCGACGAGCACGGAGGCGCGGCGCAGTTCGTCCTTGGCGCGTGGGGTGAGGAGGTCGCGCGCGCCGGGACCGAGCCCGACGACGGCGAGTCGGCCGCGGGAGGGACGCCGTACGACGGCACAGGTCGCCATCGCGGGCTGTCCGGCCCGTCCGGCCGACTTCCGCTTGGGTACGAGGAGTTCGCCGCCCCGTACGAGCGCGGCGGCCTCCGCGACGGAGGGCGTACCGACGGCGGCAAGCGGGGCGTCCGACGGGTTCGGCACGGCCACGGCCGCCAACTCCTCGGCGGAGTACGTGACCAGAGGGACCCCGAGGCGGGCGGCTGCCTCCACGATGCCGGGCTCGTCGGCCTTGGCGTCGACGGTGGCGAGTTCCGCGAGGGACTTCGCGGAGAGCCCGGCGTCACGCAGGGCGTCCTCGATGTTCGCCAACACCTCGTCCACGGGGGCGCCCTTGGAAGCGCCGACGCCGACGACGAGGGACGGCGGACGGAGGACGACTTCGTGCGCGGTGGGCTCGGCCAGGCGGTCGCTGACGCGGATCGTGTACTGACCTGCCGGGGCGACGGGAAGCGGTGGCAGGGGCCACGGCACCTCTGCCTCCAGGGCGACGGGCTCCCCGTCCAGCAGGGCCCGCGACACGGCGGCGACATCCCCCTCGACCGGAAAACCGAGCGTGTCGAGGCCGGGCACCCCGACCGCGTCCGTCGCCGTCGTCACCACGGGCTGCGCGCCGAGCAACTCACCCACCGCGCCCGCGAGTTCATTGGCGCCGCCCCCGTGCCCGCCGACGAGCGAGACGGCGAACCGTCCGCCCTCGTCGACACACACGATCCCGGGGTCGGACGCCTTGTCCGCCAACAGTGGCGCGACGAGCCGCACAACAGCCCCAGTCGCCAGGAAGCACACCAGCTGCTCACACTCCGCGAAGGCCCGCCGCACGGCATCGCCCACCGGGCCGTCGTACACCCGCGTGCGATCCGGCCAGGCCGCGGCCACCCGTTCACGGGCCCTGGCACCCGCTGCCGTCGCCGAAATCAGGCCGATCACTGAGTAACTCCCTCGGTACGCGCCTGAGGCCTGACGCCCCACAGCAGAAAGACGGGATTGGTCGCCGCGAGCCGGGTCACGTCCCCGGGCAGCGGCGCGAGCCGGGACGACTGCAGCAGTACGCCGTCACAGCCGAACCCGGCGGCCAGTAGCGCCTCCCGCACCGCCGGAACCCGGTCCAGCGCGGCCATCGCCACCACGACCGACCGCCGCGCCCGCCGTGCGCAGGCCGTCACGATCGCGGGCAGCTCACGCCCGCCGCCGCCGATGAACACGGCGTCGGGGTCGGGGAGTTCGGACAGTACGGCGGGTGCGACGCCCTGCACGGCGGTCACGTGGACGCCGTGCGCGGCGGCGTTGGCGCGTACGCGCTCCACGCCGTCCCCACTCTTCTCGACGGCGGTCACGGCGGCCCCGAGCCGCGCGCACTCCACGGCGACCGAGCCGGAGCCCGCGCCGATGTCCCAGACGTGGTCGCCGAGCCGCGGCCCGAGCCGGGCCAGCGCCAGGGCACGTACCTCGAACTTGCTGATCATCGAGTCGCGGTACGTGAACTCGCCCTCGTCCAGGGCCCATTGGGGGGGCCCGGGTGGTGGCCCGGCGATCGTACGCACGGGGGAGAGGATGCGTGACTCGTCGAGGCACAGCACGACGCTGACCGCCGTTCCCCACTCGCGGGCGGCGGCCTCGGCGGGCGTGACCCGCTCGACGCGCTCGTCCGAGCCCGAACCCAGGGCCGAGGCCACGACGAGGACGCGCTCGCTCGACTGCGACTGCGACTGCGACTGCGATTGCAGCGCGGCGCCCAGTTCCGCGGGCCCGGCGCCCGGACCGGTCAGCACCGCCACCTTCGGGTGGGCCAGGCAGACGTTCACTGCGGTCCGTGGATCCCGGCCGTGAGCGCTCACCACGACCGCGTCGTCCCAGGTCAGGCCCAGTCGTGCGAAGGCGGTGGCGACGGAGGAGACACCGGGGCGTACGTCCAGGGTGTGGGCGCCGAAGCGCTCGGCGAGCGCTCGTACGATGCCGAAGAAGCCGGGGTCCCCGGAGGCCAGTACGACGACCCGCTGTTGATCGGCGTGATGCGCGGGCTTCTTCAGGTGCTGCTCGATCGCGTCGAGGGCGGGGGGCAGCGGACCGAGGACGATCCGTTCCACCGTGTCCGGCAGGCGGGCCGCCGCCAGATGCCGACGGGCGCCCACGACGAGTGTCGCCGCGGCCAACTCGGCCTCGGCGTCCGGAGGAAGGGGCGCCCCCGTTCCCGTACCGACGACGGTGATCATGGTGTGGCACCCCGCATGCCTTGCGTACGCAGCGCCTTACGAGCTTCCGGGTCCGCCTTGCGGAAGCCGTGGAAGTGGCCCGGGTGGTAGAGGTGTGAGCGGGTGCCGTGCGCGTCGAGGGCCGGGCCGACCAGGAACAGGGTGTGCTTCCACAGCTTGTGCTCCTTGACGGTCTCCTCCAGCGTGCTGATCGTGCACTTCACGATCAGCTCCTCGGGCCAGGTCGCCTGGTACGCGACCACGACCGGCGTCGTCGTCGGGTAGCCGCCCTCCAGCAGCTCCCGTACGAGCTGGCCGCTGCGGGCGGCGGACAGGAACAGCGCCATGGTGGTGCCGTGGCGGGCGAACTCGCGGACCTCCTCGCCCGGCGGCATGGGCGTCTTGCCGCCGCCGAGGCGGGTGAGGATCACGGACTGGGCGATCTCGGGGATGGTCAGCTCGCGCCCAGCCAGCGCCGCGACGGCGGAGAAGGAGGAGACGCCGGGGACGATCTCGGTCTCGATGCCGATGTTCTCGCACCGGTCGACCTGCTCCTGCGTGCCGCCCCACAGCGCCGGGTCGCCGGAGTGGATGCGGGCCACCTTCAGGCCTTCCGCCGCGGCCCGCTCGTACACGGCGACGACGTCCTCGAGCGACATGGTCGCCGAGTCGAGAATCTCCGCTCCTTCGCGCGCGTGCTCCAGGACCTCCTCCTGCACCAGGCTGGCCGCCCAGATGACGATGTCGGCCTCGGCGATCGCCTTCGCGGCACGGAAGGTGAGCAGGTCGGCTGCGCCGGGCCCGGCGCCGACGAAGGTCACCTTGGGGGTGGGGGCGTCGGGCATGGGGTGGGTCCTCTCCTACGAGTGGTACGAGTGATCAGCGATTTCGGGCGGTCACAGCTTGCCGCCGCGTTTGCCGTGGCGTTGAGCTGGGGCGATGAGGGTGGAGAGGTAGGGCAGGGGAGTGCCGTCCAGGTCGGCCGCGGGGCTGATCGACTCGTCGGGCAGGCCGAGTGCGGAACCCCATACCGCGTCATCGAGCCGCCCGGTCTCCCGCAGCGCCGCGACCACTTCCTCCGCGAGGCGGCCGAACTTGTACGCGACCACCGTGGCCGGACCGGCGAGCGCGTCCTTCAGCGCTGCGGCGCCGGCCGTGACGGGGACGAGGGTGAGTGGCTCGGTGCCCTCGGTCAGTACGGCACCTGAGCGGGCAGCGAGGTCCTGCATGGCGGTGATGCCGGGCACCGTTTCGACGACCGTCCCCGGAACCAACTCCTCGATGGTCTGCGCGAGATAGGTGAACGTGGAGTACACGTTCGGGTCGCCGATGGTCGCGAAGGCGACCGTTCCGTGGGTGCGCAGCAGCTCGGCCACCCGTGCACCGGCCGCGTCCCAGGCGGCCTCGCGCCGCGCGCGGTCCGACCGCTCGTTGAGCGCGAACACGACCCGTACGACCTTGTCCTCGGGCACGTAGTGCAGCACGGTGGCCTCGGCGCGGCCGCGCTCGCCGCCATCTTTTCCATCAGATGCAGCCATCACGGGAACGACGACCACGTCCGCCGCACGGAGAGCGTTGACCCCCTTGACGGTCACGAGCTCCGGGTCCCCGGGGCCGACCCCGACTCCGATCAGTCTGCTGCTGCTCATGACGTCCGGCACCTCTCCACGAACCGACGGGCGACGCCGGGTGCGGACGCCCAGTGCGTGTGCACGTAACTCGCGTGCACACCTTGTTGTACGAAACCTTCGACCCGCCGCTGCGGAGCGTGGAGCCCCCAGGCGGGAGCGGTCCCCGCGCCGGGCTCGACGACGGTGCGATGAAACTCGTGCCCGCGCATCCGCGTCCCGGCTACGGCGAGCACGCTGTCGCTCACGGCCACGGCGTCCCGATACCCCAGGGTCAGCCGCTCGTCCATACGGGCGGCCGCGTCCAGGACGCCGCACATGGGCTGACCGTCGAGCTCATGGGAGAGGTAGAGGAGGCCGGCACATTCGGCGGCGACGGGAGCGCCGCTGAACGCCAGCTCGGCGATGGCTTTGCGCAGGGGTTCGTTGGCGGACAGCTCGGCGGCGTACACCTCCGGGAACCCGCCTCCGATGACCAACCCGGCCGTTCCGTCCGGCAGTTGCTCGTCATGGAGCGGGTCGAAGGTGATGACTTCGGCTCCGGCGGCGGCGAGCAGTTCGGCATGCTCGGCGTAGGAGAAGGTGAAGGCGGGGCCGCCGGCGACGGCAACCCTTGGAAGCGCCGGGCCGGAACCAATCAGCCCGTCCGGCGGTTGAGGACGAGGCCGTTCAGGCCGATACGGGGGCCTGGGGGCGGAGCCCCCAGTTTCGGGAAGGGGCGGGACTGGGGAAAAAGCGCCGCAGGCCACCCCTTCAGCCGAATCCCACGTCGCACCCGACAACGCAGGCGCACTGCGCGCCAGCGCAAACAGCGCATCCAGATCGCATCCTTCACGCACCAGCGAAGCCATGGCACCGACCGCCTCAACAGCCTCCGCCCGCCGCTCGGCAACCGGCACAAGACCAAGGTGCCGAGAAGGAGTACCCACCTGCCGAGCCCGCCGCAGGACGCCAAGCACCGGCACCCCCGACTCGTCCAACGCCTCCCGCAACATCACCTCATGCCGCTCGGACCCGACCTTGTTGAGGATCACCCCGGCAACCCGCACCTCGGGATCCCAGGAAGCGAACCCATGCACCAACGCAGCCACCGACCGAGACTGCGAAGACGCATCCACGACCAACACCACCGGCGCCCGCAGCAACTTCGCCACATGAGCGGTGGAGGCCAACTCCCCCTCCCCGGCGGCCCCGTCGTACAGCCCCATCACACCCTCGACAACGGCGACATCACACCCACGCGCACCATGCGCGAACAACGGAGCCACCAACTCCGCCCCACACAGATACGCATCGAGATTCCGCCCCACCCGCCCAGCGGCAAGCGAGTGATACCCGGGATCGATGTAGTCGGGCCCCACCTTGTGCGGAGACACGGCAAGCCCCCGCGAGGCGAACGCCGCCATCAGCCCCGTAGCAACAGTGGTCTTGCCGCTGCCGGAAGACGGCGCGGCAATGACCAGCCGAGGGACGGAAATCACCACTCGATGCCCCTCTGGCCCTTCTGGCCGGCGTCCATCGGATGCTTGACCTTGGACATGTCGGTGACGAGATCGGCGAATTCGACGAGCTTCTCGGGCGCGTTCCGCCCGGTGATCACCACATGCTGCGTCCCCGGCCGATCCCGAAGCACCGAGATCACCTCGTCGACATCCACCCACCCCCAGTGCATGGGATAGGCGAACTCATCGAGGACATACAGCTTGTACGTCTCGGCAGCGAGGTCCCGCTTGACCTGCTCCCACCCCTCGCGGGCCTTCTCCTCGTTGTCCATCTGGGAGTCGCGCTGCACCCAGGACCAGCCCTCACCCATCTTGTGCCAGTCGACGGACCCGCCCTCACCGGAGGCACCGAGAACCCTGAGCGCGTTCTCCTCGCCGACCTTCCACTTCGCCGACTTCACGAACTGGAACACCCCGATCGGCCACCCCTGATTCCAGGCCCGCAACGCGAGCCCGAAGGCGGCGGTGGACTTGCCCTTGCCGATCCCCGTATGCACGACGACGAGAGGACGATTACGCCGCTGACGAGTCGTCAACCCGTCATCCGGTACGACACTCGGCTGTCCCTGCGGCATTACGCGGCCCTCCTGCCGTTGCCCCTGCTGCCCTGAACGTCCCTGACGAGCCCGGCGATCGAGTCGGCCCGCAGCTCGTCCAACGTCACTGCCGTACCACCAAGTTCACCCGCGAGCTGCCCGGCAAGACCGAGCCTTACCGGCCCCGACTCGCAGTCGACGACCACGGACGCGACCCCATCGGCCGCGAACAGCCGCGCCGCGCGCCCAGCGAGCGCGACCGGCTCGGGGCCACCCGTAGCCCGCCCGTCCGTCACCACGACGACGAGCGAACGCCGCGCGGGATCCCTGAGCCGCTCCACCCGCAGCACGTCATGGGCCCTCAACAGCCCCGCGGCCAGCGGCGTCCGCCCACCCGTCGGCAACGACTCCAGCCGGGCCGCCGCCGCGTCCACCGACGAGGTCGGCGGCAACGCGACCTCGGCGTCCTTCCCCCGGAAGGTCACCAGCCCCACCTTGTCCCGCCGCTGATACGCGTCGAGCAGCAGCGACAGCACAGCCCCCTTCACCGCACTCATCCGCTGCCGCGCGGCCATGGATCCGGAGGCGTCCACGACGAACAGGACGAGATTGGACTCGCGGCCCTCTCTGCTCGCCTGTCGCAGGTCGTCGCGTCGTACGACAAGTCCGGGCCCCGACCGCCCACGAGCCCGCTGATGCGGGGCCGCGGCCTGCACGGTCGCCGCCAAGTGCAGCTTGGTGAGCGCCCCTTGGGGCCGCCGGGCCCCGGTGGTCCGCCCGTGCTCGGTCCGCGCCCGGGACCGCCGCCCGGCGGCACCCTCGCCGAGTCCGGGCACGCTCAGCGCCTTGGTACGAAACGGCTCGGCAGCCCGTACGGGGGACTGCTCACCGCCACCGGGTGCGGCCGGCGCCTGCTCGTCGCCCTCCGAGGGTTCGCCCTGCGCCGGAACATCACCGGCGGGGGAGTCATCCCCGTCCGGCCCGTCCTGCGGCGGCTGCCCGCCACCGCCGGGCCCGTCCGGATCCGGGTCCTCGTCGCCGGAGTCGCCCTCGCCGCCGAACTCCTCGAGCGTCTCGTCGAGCTTGTCCTCATCAAGTCCCGGCGCATCAAAGGGATTACGCCTCCGACGGTGAGGCAAGGCGAGCAGCGCGGCCTGTCGGACGTCCTCCGCGAGTACGTCGGTACGTCCGGCCCACGCGGCCAGCGCGGTCGCCGTCCGCGCCATAACGATGTCGGCGCGCATGCCGTCCACTTCGAACGCGGCACACGTCGCCGCGATTTGCCGCAGCGCCCCGTCGCCGAGCTGTACGGACGGCAGCAGCTCACGCGCGGCCACGATCCGTGCCCGTACGGCGGCCTCCTCGTCGGCCCAGCGCGCCGCGAAGCCGGCGGGGTCATCGTCGTACGCGAGCCGTCGCCGTACGACCTCTACACGCTGGTCGGGTTCCCGCGAGGCGGCGACCTCGACGGTCAGCCCAAAACGGTCAAGGAGCTGGGGCCGCAGCTCGCCCTCTTCGGGGTTCATGGTTCCGACGAGAAGAAATCGGGCGGCGTGACGGACGGAGACGCCTTCTCGCTCGACGTACGAGGCACCCATCGCGGCGGCGTCCAGCAAGAGGTCGACCAAGTGGTCGTGCAAGAGATTGACTTCGTCGACGTACAGGATTCCTCGGTGCGCCGAGGCAAGCAGCCCTGGCTCGAACGCCTTCACGCCCTCCGACAGTGCTCGCTCGATGTCGAGTGCGCCGACGAGCCGGTCCTCGGACGCGCCGACCGGCAGCTCGACCATTCGCGCGGGACGCGTCGTACCGGTCCCCACCTCGTGCGGACCGTCGGGGCATGCCGGATCTGGCGACCCGGGCGCACATGAGAACCGGCACCCGGCGACGACGTCCACCTCCGGCAGGAGGGCCGAAAGGGCGCGCACGGATGTGGACTTGGCAGTCCCCTTTTCCCCGCGCACGAGGATTCCGCCGACCTGCGGTGACACTGCGTTCAGCAGCAGTGCCAGCCGGAGGTCGTCCTGTCCGACGATGGCGGAGAACGGGTAGGGGGTGGTCACGCTGTGATCACTCCTTCGGGTGACATTTCACTGAGCGGGGCGAAGGCTGGCTGCAGGCGTGCCACGGTCAAGGCCTGGTCCCCGCCGACGCGGGGGTGTTCCGACCAGGACGCTCGGCGATGAGACACACCGGGTGTTGTCCCCGCCGACGCGGGGGTTCCCAGGGAGATCACTCGTCTCCCTCCAGATCTCCCTCAAGTTCGAGGTAGGTCGCCCGGAGCCGGTCCAGGGTCTCCTGGTCCGGCTCCGCCCACAGCCCGCGCTCTGCCGCCTCCAGCAGACGTTCGGTGATGCCGCGCAGTGCCCACGGATTGGACTTCCGCATGAAGTCCTGGTTTTCCTGCGAGAACACGTACTCGGACGCGAGTTTTTCGTACATCCAGTCGTCCACGACCCCGGCCGTGGCGTCGTACCCGAAGAGGTAGTCGACGGTCGCCGCCATTTCGAAGGCACCCTTGTAACCATGCCGCCTCATGGCGCTCATCCAGCGAGGGTTGACCACTCGCGCCCGGAAAACCCTGTGGGTCTCTTCGCCCAGCGTCCGCGTTCGCACCTGGTCGGGCGTGGCGCTGTCGCCGACGTACGCCTCCGGACTCGCCCCCGTCAGGTGCCGCACCATGGCGACCATGCCGCCGTGGTACTGGAAATAGTCGTCCGCGTCGACAAGATCATGTTCTCTGGTGTCGACATTTTTCGCCGCCACCGCGATCCGCTTGAACGCCGTCTCCATGTCCCCGCGCGCCGCCCGCCCCTCAAGCCCGCGCCCATACGCATAACCGCCCCAAACCGCGTACACCTCGGCGAGGTCCGCATCGCTCCGCCAGTTCCGCGCATCGATCAACGGCAGCAACCCCGCCCCATAAGCCCCCGGCTTCGACCCGAAAATACGAGCCGTAGCCCGCCGCCGATCCCCATGCGCAGCAGCGTCCTCCTCCACATGCGCCCGCACGAAGTTGCTCTCCGCAGGCTCATCCAGCTCCGCCACCGCCCGAACCGCATCGTCAATCAGCCCCACCACATGCGGAAACGCATCCCGGAAGAACCCGGAGATACGGACCGTGACGTCAATCCGCGGCCGCCCCAGTTCCTCCACCGGAACCACCTCGAAGCCCGTCACCCGCCGCGACGCGTCGTCCCACACCGGCCGACACCCCAGCAGCGCCAGGATCTCCGCGATGTCATCGCCCTGGGTGCGCATCGCGGACGTACCCCAGACCGTCAGGCCGACCGACTTCGGGTACTCACCGGTGTCGGCCAGATACCGCTGGACCAGTGAGTCCGCCAGCGACTGCCCGACCTCCCAACTCAGCCGGGACGGAATGGCCTTGGGGTCGACCGAGTAGAAGTTGCGGCCGGTCGGCAGGACGTTCACGAGCCCGCGCGTTGGCGAACCCGACGGCCCAGCCGGGACGTAACCGCCGTCTAGGGCCCGGAGGATGTGGTCGATCTCGTCAGTCGTACGGGCGAGACGCGGCACAACCTCACGGCACGCGAACTCCAACACCGCCACGGCGTCGGGGAGTTCGGAGCCGACGACCTCGCGTACGAGATCGGGGACAGCCGCGACGTCCCATCCGCGCTCCTCCATGCCCTCCGCGACCCGGCGGCACAGGATCTCCAGGAGGTCGATCGCGTCCGAAGCCGAGCGTGACGGTCCCTCGACGAGGTCGGTCAGCTCGGTCGGCACCTTCAGCGGCGCGCCCGGCTCGGCGAGCAACTCCTTCTCGATCAGCCCGAAATGGGAGGCGAACGAGGCGCGCAGGCCCGGCAGCGCGTTCGCCGCGCCGCCCCACACCTGCGAGGCCCGCAGCACGGCCAGTACGAGATTGACGCGCGCCTCGCCCTCCGGACCGCCGCCCAGGATGTGCAGCCCGTCCCGGATCTGCACGTCCTTGATCTCGCACAGATAGCCGTCGATGTGCATGACGAACTCGTCGAACGCGTCGTCGTCCGGCTGATCGTCCACATGCAGGTCGTGATGCAGTTCGGCCGCTTTGACCAGCGTCCAGATCTGCGCGCGCACCGCGGGCGCCTTCGTCGGGTCCAGGTCGGACACGAGGGCGTACTCGTCGAGGAGTTGCTCCAGCTTCGCCAGATCCCCGTAGGTGTCCGCGCGAGCCATCGGCGGTACCAGGTGGTCGACGACCGTGGCGTGACCGCGGCGCTTGGCCTGGGTGCCCTCGCCGGGGTCGTTGACGATGAAGGGGTAGATCAGCGGCAGGTCGCCGAGCACCGCGTCCGGTGCACAACCCCCGCTCAGTCCAAGCCCCTTGCCCGGCAGCCACTCCATCGTGCCGTGCTTGCCCATGTGCACGATCGCGTCGGCGCCGAACGAGAGTTCCAGCCACCTGTACGCCGCCATGTAGTGGTGCGACGGCGGCATGTCCGGGTCGTGGTAGATCGCGATCGGGTTCTCGCCGAAGCCACGGGGCGGCTGGATCATGACCACGACGTTCCCGAACTGGAGGGAGGCCAGCACGATGTCGTCCCCGTCGACGTACAACGACCCCGGCGGCTCACCCCACGCCTCCAGCATCCCCTCCCGCAGCGCGGGGTCGAGCTTGTCGAACCACGCCTGGTAGTCGGCGAGCGGTACGCGCGCCGGCGCGGCGGCCAGCTGATCCTCCGTCAGCCACTCGACGTCGTGACCGCCGGCCGCGATGAGCCGGTGGATCAACTCGTCGCCGCCGGACGGATATTCGGTGACCCCGTATCCCGCGTCCCGCAGTGCGTCAAGGACCCGTACCGCTGAAGCCGGGGTATCGAGCCCCACCGCGTTCCCGACGCGCGAGTGCTTCGTCGGGTAGGCGGTGAAGACGAGCGCGAGCTTCTTCTCGTCGTTCGGCTTGTGCTTCAACTGGGCGTGGCGTACGGCGATTCCGGCGACGCGCCCGGCCCGTTCCGGATCGGCGACATACACCGGTACGTCGTCAGGGCCTTGCTCCTTGAAGGAGAACGGGACCGTGACGATCCGCCCGTCGAACTCCGGGATCGCGACCTGCATCGCCGCGTCCATGGGGGAGAGGGCGGCATCGGACTCATCCCACGCCTGCTTCGAAGACGTCAGGCAAAGCCCTTGCAGCACAGGGATGTTGAGGTCCGCCAGCGCCCCGATGTCCCAGGCCTCCTCGTCACCGCCCGCCGAGGCCTGCGAGGCGTGTGTGCCTCCCGCCGCGAGCACGGTGGCGACCAGCGCGTCGGCCCGCCCGAGGATCTCGTACAGGCCTTCGTCGGCGCCGCGCAACGAACCGCAGTACACGGGAAGGGCGTTGGCGCCGCGCGCCTCGATCGCGTCGCACAGGGTGTCCACGAAGGCGGTGTTGCCGGACAGTTCATGGGCCCGGTAGAAGAGCACGCCGATGGTCGGGCGGCCGTCGGCGTACGGACGCTCACCGTGGATGCCGTACTCGGCCATCTTCCGCGGTTCCTCGAAGCCCTCGCCCGTGAGCAGCACGGTGTCGGAGAGAAAGCGGGCCAGCTCGGCGAGGTTCCCGGGGCCGCCCTCGACGAGGTACCGCAGTGCCTCCGCCACGACACCGGCCGGTACCGATGACTCGGCCATCAACTCCGCGTCGGGGACAGTCTCCCCGCCGAGCAGAACCGTCGGGATCCCGGACGCCTTCAACGCCGCGAGCCCGTCCTCCCAGGCGCGTTTGCCACCCAGCAGGCGTACGACGGCGATGTCCGCGCCCTCGACGAGCGCGGGCAGCTCCTCCGCCACATCCACCCGGGTCGGATTGCCGATCCGGTACGAGGCGCCGGAAGCGGCCCGGGCCGCCAGCAGATCCGTATCGGCGGTCGACAACAACAGCACTGTGCTCATACGGGCGCTCCCGGTGGAATGAAGGGCAGTCCTGAGGGCGCGCCCGACTCGATGAGTCGCCACAGCGCGTCCGTGTCCGCGTGGTTCTCGATCAGATCGCCGAGCCGGTCGAGCTGTTCCTCGCGCAGCGCGGCGAACGAGGTGTCGGCGGCCGGTACGAAACGGCGGCCCGCGGCGGCCGCCACCTCGCGCAGGAAGGCCCGCCGGAAACCGTCCGACTCCAGCGAGCCGTGCCAGTGCGTGCCCCAGACCTCGCCGACCCGGCAGCCGTCCAAGCTGTGTCCATTGTCATCAGAGATGAACGCGGCTCCACCGGTGACTTCGGCGACGCCGTGATGGATCTCGTACCCCTCGACGTACTCACCGAGCGCCTCGCCGACGGGCCGCGTGAGGGTCTTCTCGCGCGCGAACCGCACGCGTACGGGGAGCAGTCCGAGTCCGTCGACATGGCCCGCACGTGACTCGACCTCGTCCTCGATGTGCTTGCCGAGCACCTGGAAGCCGCCGCAGATGCCGAGGACGGGCCGCCCCTCAGCGGCTCTGCGCATCAGTGCGTCCGCGAGGCCGCGCTCCCGCAGCCATTCCAGGGCCCGCACCGTCCCGCGGGTCCCCGGGATCACCACGAGGTCGGCGTCGGCTAGCTCCTCGGGGCGGTCCACGAATCGCACCACGACGCCCGGTTCGGCGGCCAGCGCGTCCACGTCGGTGAAGTTGGACATGAGGGGGATCGCACAGACGGCGACCCGTAGGACGTCCTCGCCGACGGGCGGAGCGACCACGGACTCGCGCACCGTGCCCCGCAGCGACACCCGCAGTCCGTCCTCCTCGTCGATACCGAGGCCGTGCTGGAAGGGGAGCACGCCGTACGTCGAGCGCCCGGTGAGGCCGTGGAGCATGTCCAGCCCCGGCTCCAGCAGCGACACATCGCCGCGGAACTTGTTGACCAGGAACCCGGCGACGAGTTCCTGGTCCTCCTGCGACAGCAGAGCGACCGTCCCGAAGAACGACGCGAAGACCCCGCCACGGTCGATGTCACCGACCACCAGCACAGGGAGCCGGGCATTCCTGGCGATCCCCATGTTCACGATGTCGGTCCGCCGCAGATTGATCTCGGCGGGACTGCCCGCCCCCTCACAGATCACCGCGTCATACGTGCCCCGCAACTCGGCCAGGCAGTCCAGCACGGTCCCGAGGAGCTTTTCCTGCCTCCCGCCGTGGTAGCCGCGGGCACTCAGCTCTCCCACGGGCTTGCCCATGAGGACGACCTGGCTGCTCCTGTCACTTCCCGGCTTCAGCAGTACGGGGTTCATGAGCGCCGTCGGCTCGACGCGTGCGGCCTGTGCCTGCATGGCCTGTGCGCGCCCGATCTCGGCGCCCTCGCGCGTGACGAACGAATTGAGGGACATGTTCTGCGCCTTGAAGGGGGCGACTTTCACCCCCTGGCGCACCAGCCACCGGCAGATCCCGGCGGTGACCACGCTCTTGCCCGCGTCGGAGGTGGTCCCGGCGACGAGTAGCCCGCCGCCACTCATGACGTACGCCCCTTTGCGATGAGCCGACCGGTGAGGAGCCGTCTCGTGACGAGTCGCCCGGCGACGGTCGCACCGAGCGCGAGCCGGCTCACGCTCCGCGAGAGCCGTACGGCCCGCTCGATGTCGTCGACCCGCACGGCCCGCCCCTCGCCGTTGAGTACCGGCCGGTGCTCGACTCGCCCCCCGTACGAGAGCGTTCCGCCCAGCCGTACTCCCAACGCTCCCGCGAACGAGGCCTCGACGGGCCCGGCGTTGGGGCTCGGGTGCCGGGTGGCGTCGGCGCGCCAGGCGCGTACGGCCCCGCGTGGATTGCTGCCCGCGACGGTCGCGAGCAGGGCGGTCAGCCGGGCGCCCGGCCAGCCCGCCACGTCGTCGAGCCGCGCGGAAGCCCAGCCGTAACGCCGGTACTTGGGCGACCTGTGCCCGACCATGGCGTCCAGCGTGTTGACGGCCCGGAAGCCGACGAGTCCCGGCACACCTGCCACGGCGCCCCACACCAGCGCGCCGACCACCGCGTCGGAGGTGTTCTCGGCGACGGACTCGACGACGGCCCGGGCGATCCCGTCGGCGTCCAGCGCCTGGGGGTCCCGTCCGCACAGGTGCGGCAGCCGTTCCCGGGCCATCTCGATGTCCCCTGCGGCGAGTGCCTCGCCGATGACCCGGGCCTCGCGGCCGAGCGAAGTCCCGCCGACCACGGCCCAGGTGGCGGCGGCGGTCAGCGCTACGGAGGCGGTGCGGGAGGTACGTACGGAAGTGGCGGCGAGGGCGGCGAGGGATACGGCACCGCCTACGCACACGGCGGTGTGCAGCGCGCCCCACCCACGGTGGTCCCGCCACAACACCCGTTCCACGGCGCCCGCGGCCCGCCCGAACGCGGCGACCGGATGTCCACGGCGCGGATCGCCGAGGAGTTGGTCACCGAGGAGGCCGGCGGCGGCGCCGTACGCGAAAACGCGATCGGCACGCATGGAGGTCAGCCTGTCGCTACGTCAGGCAGAACCCTTGGGGCCCTCGCATCCCTCGTACTCGGCAAACTGATCCGCAACAGGCAGCCGCGCATGGCGTTATGTCCTCACTCAGGGTGTCCGCGCCCTGGTTCGACGAGACCGACGGCGAGAGTTCCTGGCTCCCGGGGAGTTACTTCCCCGGTGACAGTGGCGGGACCGCGCCGGACTCACACCGGCTTCCTCTTCTGCCGCCGTACTTGGCTCGGGCAGTCCACCACGCCCGTCAGCAGCCGTCAACTTGCCGCTGACCTGCGAAGGGAGAGTGTGCGAAGGCCCACACAGGCGGGTGGCGTGCGGGACGTCAGGCCACGATCAGGTAGATCCCGTACGCCACCGCCGCCGTGCATGCCGTGAAGCAGGCGTACGCGCCGGTCGTCGCGAGGGTCGCGGAGTTGCCCTGGGCGGACGCCGACTCGCGCTTGGAGAGGCCGGCGATGCCGAGGGTGAAGAGGCCCACGAGGGCGACGGTGACGATGAGGCTGACACCGAAGACGGAGCCGAGGGCTGCCCAATCGATCTTCATGCTGTTCGTTCCTTAGACCGTGGCGGTACGGGCGGGCTCGGTGCCCGGCTCTTCGACGGTGCCCGTCGGGGGCGGGGTGACGGCGGTGATGGCCGTGGTCACCACGTCGACGGGTTCCTCTGTGACGTTGGTGTCGTTGACGTTCGTGTGGTCGATCACCTGGCGGCGGGAGACCACCCAGATCGCGGCGCTGGACGCGACCAGGAAGACGGCGACGAACGCGGTGCCCCAAGTGCCGAAGGAGGTCACGTACTCCGCGATCGCGGCGACCAGAGCCGCGGCCGGCAGCGTCAGGCCCCAGGCGACGAACATCCGGGTGGCGGTGGACCAGCGGACCACACCGCCCTTGCGGCCGAGGCCCGCGCCCATCACCGAGCCGGAGACCGAGTGCGTGGTGGACAGGGAGAAGCCGAGGTGCGAGGAGGCCAGGATGACCGTGGCCGCGCTGGTCTGGGCGGCGAAGCCCTGCTGCGGCTGGAGGTCGGTGAGGCCCTTGCCCATCGTGCGGATGATGCGCCAGCCGCCCAGGTAGGTGCCGAGCGCGATCGCGAGACCGGCGGAGAGGATCACCCAGGTCGGGGGGTCCGAGTCGGGGGCGACGGCGCCGCCGGCGACCAGGGCGAGGGTGATGATGCCCATGGTCTTCTGCGCGTCGTTCGTGCCGTGGGCCAGCGAGACGAGTCCGGCGGAGGCGATCTGACCTGTGCGGTAGCCCTTCTTGGCGGCTTCGCCGTTCGAGTTCCTGCCGAGCTTGTACGTCAGCCGGGAGGCGAGCATCGCGGCGAGGCCCGCGACCAGCGGGGCGGCGATCGCGGGGATCAGCACCTTGGTGACGAGGACGTCGCCGTGCACCGCGCCGGCGCCCGCCGAGGCGATGGTGGCGCCGATCAGGCCGCCCATGAGGGCGTGTGAGGAACTGGACGGCAGGCCGACGAGCCAGGTCAGCAGGTTCCAGAGGATGGCGCCGACGAGCGCGGCGAAGATCACCTCGGGTTGTATGCCGTCTTCGTTGACCAGGCCCTTGGAGATCGTGTTGGCGACCTCCACGGAGAGGAACGCGCCGACGAGGTTGAGTACGGCGGACATGGCCACAGCGGCCTTGGGCTTCATGGCGCCGGTCGAGATGGTGGTGGCCATCGCGTTGGCAGTGTCGTGGAAACCGTTCGTGAAATCGAACGCGAGGGCAGTGACCACCACTATCGCGAGGATCAGCGAGAAGTTCTCCATTTACCCGTTACCCGGTCTTCTGTCGGACGTCATCGGTCTGTGGACCGTAGGCAACCTGGGTGAACGGAAGATGAACTTGACAGGACCGTGAGGTGTACCAAAACGAGGCGTCACCCCTCCGGATATACCGGAGGGGTGACGCGGGAGTCGAACTGAGGCGGAGTGCTGGGCTCCGCTAGCCCTTGCTTCTAGCCCTTCGCGAACTTCTTGAGCCGGCTCATGGACCCGTTGAAGAGATTCTGGTCACTCGGCAGGCTCCCGCCGTTGTCGTACTGCCAGAACGTCCATGTCCTCCAGCCCGCAGGCAGCGACCCCGCCGACGAGCTGTAGCGGGCCAGCCAGAGCGCGTGGTTCGAGGCGAACGCCGAGCTGTTGCCGGTGCACATCTTCCACCAGTTGTAGTTGGTGTAGATCACCGGGCGGCGGCCGGTCTGCCGCTTCACCTCGTTGCTGAACGACTTGATCCAGCCGACCATCCTGGCCTTGCTCAGGCCGTAGCACTTCTTCTTGCCGTACGGGTTGTATTCGATGTCGAGCGCGGGCGGCAGCGTCCAGCCGTCCGCCCGCCAGCCGCCTCCGTTGTGTACGAAGTACGCCGCCTGGGTCCTGCCCGACGACTTGTGCGGCAGCGCGAAGTGGTACGCCCCGCGGACCAGGCCCGCGTTGCGTGCGCCGTGGTACTGCTGGCCGTAATAGGGATTGCGGTACGTGTGGGACTCGGTCGCCTTCACATAGACGAACCTGGCGCCTTTGCTCTTCGCCTTCGGCCAGTTGACGCTCTTCTGGTGCGAGGAGACGTCGTGCCCTTTGGGCTTGGCGGCTGCCGAGACCGGCATCTCGACGAGGGCGGTTGTGCCGATGGTCAGTGTCGCCACGGAGAGCACGGTGAAGCGGGCGTGGCGACTTCGGGACAGTCGGCGACTTCGGGACGGTTTGCGATCACGGGCCATCTTTCCCCCGGAATGGCGGCGTGCACGACAAATCTCCCCGAGGTTATTGGAAGATCCGTGAAACTCCGTCGGTCGTCGGCCAATTGATCCGGGCGGGCGTTCTATTCTTATATGTGCCCTTTCGGAGGTGCGCGTTCCGCCCTAAAGTGCCCTCGCCCGCGCCGGGCCGGCGTGCGCGGCTGGCAGGATCGCGGCATGGCAGAACAGCGGTGGGACGTGAGCGACGGGCGGGACGTGGCGGAGCAGGGTGCGCGGGACACGACGGAACGGGCCTGGCGCGAGCTCGTGGCGACGGCTCGCCGGACGGTGTCCGAGGGGCTGGTCGTCGGTACGTCGGGCAATGCGTCGGTCCGGGTCGGGGACACCGTCCTGGTCACGCCGACCGGAGTCCCTTACGACGAACTCGGACCCGAGGACGTCTGCGGGGTCGGTCTCGACGGCCGGCAGGTGCTCGGTTCACTCGTTCCGACCAGCGAACTGCCCATGCATCTGGCGGTCTACCGCGCCACCGACGCCCGCGCCGTCGTCCACACCCATGCCGTGCACTCCACGGCCGTCTCCACGCTCGTTTCCGAACTGCCGCTCATCCACTACATGGCCGCCGCGCTCGGCGGCCCCGTTCGCGTCGCCCCCTACGCGACCTACGGCACGGAAAAGTTGGCCGAGAACATGCTCCGGGCGCTGCGGAACCGCACGGCCTGCCTCCTCCAGAACCACGGCACCCTCACCTACGGCACCACCCTCCTCCAGGCCTACGACCGTACGGCCCAGTTGGAGTGGATGTGCCGCCTGTGGCTGACGGCGTCGTCGCTTCCGGGCCACTCGCCGTCCTTGCTGAGCCCGGAGCAGGTGGCGGAAGTGGGGGAGCGGTTGAAGGGGTACGGCCAGCCGTAACCGTCCCCGGCTCGTACTTTTCGCAGGTCCCTTCGGGTGGCCGACGGCGCGCTCCGTCGGGAGACTGGATCCGTGCGCACCGTGAAAGTGACGGCCGCGGCCGTCACCGCCGCCCTGGCCGCCGTAGCCGCCACCGTCGCGGCCGGCCGCTTCGCGAGCGACGCCGCTCTGAGGGCGTCGCCGGACAGACCGCTGCCCACCGAACCGTGGCTCACCGTGCACGCCACAGCCGCCGGACAGATCACGCTCACCCGTGCTCTCGCCTCCCTGCGGCCGGGCAGGTACGGCCTGAGCGGCAACGGGAGCCATGCCGTCATCGGTACGGTCCTTCAGTCCGCCCCGCACCCCGCCGACACGGTTGTACGCCGACTGGAACGCGTCACCCACGGCACGCTGGAACCCGGCGACAAGGTGTGGTTCACCCCGAACGTGCACATCGGCGACCCGAGCACCGCGCTCGGCCTCGACCACACCGACGTCGACATCCCCGGCGAACTCGGCGCCCTGCCCGCCTGGTTCGTCCCCGGCGCCCGCGAGCCCTGGGTGATCACCGTGCACGGTCTGGGCGCCACCCGTGAACACCCCATGAACGTCATGGAGTTGCTGCACCGCCTCCGCTTCCCCGTCCTCGACCTCGCCTACCGCGGCGACCTCGGCGCACCCCGCCCACCGGACGGCCTGAGCCACCTCGGCGAGACGGAGTGGTCCGACCTCGACGCGGCGATCCGCTACGCCGTGCGCTCCGGCGCCGAACAGGTCATCCTGTACGGCTGGTCCACCGGCGCCACCATGGCGGTGCGCGCCGCCGCGCACTCCGCGCTGCGCGACCGGATCTCCGGGCTCGTGCTGGACTCGCCCGTCCTCAGCTGGGAGGACACGCTGCGCGCCCTCGCCGCGGCCCGCCGCACGCCCGGCGCCCTGCTGCCGCTGGCCGTCCGCGCCGCCCAGGGCCGTACGGGCCTGCACGGAGACCGGGTCCAGGGTGCGGCCGACCCCGACCTGCTCAAGGTGCCGGTCCTCGTCCTGCACGGCCCGGACGACGCGGTCGCCCCCTGGGCGCACTCCCGCCGCCTCGCCGACCGCCGCCCCGCCCTGGTCACCCTGCACACCGTCCGGAACGCCCCGCACGGCGCCATGTGGAACGCCGACCCGGCCGGTTACGAAGAGGCCCTGCGACGTTTCCTCACTCCGCTGATGTAGTCCTCGCCTTCCCCTCCTCCCTTGGTCCTTCTCTGATCCTTCCCGGCTTCCGGTTGACCCCGAAGCACCTGGCGGTTCTGGTCCTGTGGGCGCTCGTGGGGCCCGGTGCGCCGGGCTCCCCTGTCGCCCCCTGAGGCGTTCCGTTTGGGTTTTCGGACCGTCAACCGGAAGACTGCCCCCGTGACGTCCCGTATCCCGCGCGACTCCAGGCTCCGACTCGTCCGCTCACGACCCCTGGCCGCCGCACCCCGAGCGATGAACCAGCGGCCTGCGCGCCGACCCGCACCGCGCCCGCCCGAGGGCACCCCGGCGCCCGCGGAACTGGCCCGTATGGCGCGCGCCCAGCTCGCCGGCGCGGCCCGTGTCGCCCGCTGGGCCGACGCCGCGCTGAGCCCTGGCCGGGACCGCGACGGCACGCCCCCCGACGGCACGGGCACGCTCTCCGAGGCGTCCGCCCAACGGGCCGCCGACGACCTGTCCCTGACTCCGGCTCAGGTCCGCGCGGACTGGGACACCGCACGTCTCGCGGGCCTCATCGAGGTACACGGCGACAGCGCGCGCCCCGGCTGGCGGCTGCGCGCCTGGAACCGCGACGACAGCGCCGTACTGCGCGGCTGGGTCGCCCTCTTCGACGCCTGGTCGCTCGCCTGCCCGGAGCCCGAGGACCAGGAACACGCGGTCGTCGCCGAGGTCGTCTCCGCGATGCCCCAAGTGCTCTCCTTCCTCCAGCTCTCGGCCGGCCCCGTCCCCGTCACCCAACTCCTCGACCTGCTCGAACAGCGCGTCACGGAACTGCGCACCGAGCGCTGCGAGATCCCGTACGGGCCGCAGCCCGAGCCGGTGGAGGAACCGGCGCAGGACACCCCTCTCGCCCCCCTCCTCGACTGGGCCCTGAGCGCCATCGCCTCCGTGGGCGCCCTCACCTGCGCCGACGGCCAGGCCACGCTCACCCCGCTGGGCAGTTGGGCGGTGTGGGTCAAGCTGGAGCAGATCTGCGTCGCCGCGCAGAGCCCCGCCGGGAACATCGAGCAGCCGGCCGAGGACATGCTCCGCGGCTGCGCCCAGCTGCGTCCCAACGCGGCCCGTGCCGAGTACCGCGCCTGGCTCGCCGCCCGCCCCGTCGGCAGCGCCGTCACCGAACTCCTCGACGCCGCCCGTGGCGAGGACGCCCTGCTGCGCGGGCTCGCCTTCGAAGCGCTGCGCGTCGTCGGCGCCCCCGCCGAGCAGGACGTACGCGCCGTCGCCGACGAGGTCCACCTGCGCCCGTACGCCCTGCTGTGGCTCGCCGTGCACGACGGTCACGACCCCGAGGACGCCCACGAGATCCTCACCCGCGAAGAGGCCACCTGGCTGTGGGTGGACACCGCCGCGGCCGTCGCCGACCACGGCGAAGCCCCGCTTCTCGTACGGCACTTGGAGTCCGCGGTGCAGCCCACCGTGCCCGCGCTCCTCGACGAGGTCCGCGCCGTCGGCCACCCCCGTACCGTGCAGGTCCTGGTCGCACTCGCCGCCGCCCACCCCGACCCGGCTCTGGCCAGGGCCGTACGCCGCGCCGCCTTCCAGGTGCACACCGGAGGCAACTGAGAGCGGCGGCCGAGGGGGCAGGCGGGGTGTCAGGCCTGTATCTCGGGGGCGTACGTGCCGAAGCTCCAGATATTGCCCTCCAGGTCACGGGCCATGTAGTCCCGCGATCCGTAGTCCTGGTCCGTCGGGGGCATGAGGATCTCCGCCCCGTGGTCGACGGCCCGCTGGTGGTGTGCGTCGATGTCGTCCACGACGACATACACCCCGGTGTGCGTCGAGCCCTTCATCGCCTCGTCGAAACGGCCGCCGCGGCCCCTGGAGCCGAGCATCACCGCGCCGTTGCCCTGCACCAGCTCCGCGTGCAGCACCGTGCCGTCCTCGCCCTCGTACACCGACGCCTCGATGAAGCCGAAGGCCTCCGTGAGCTGCCTGATCGCGGCCTTCGCGTCCCCGTACAGCAGCGTCGGAAAGATGCTCGGGCGTCCGCCCACCGTGCCCGCCATGGCGACCACTCCCTCTCGCCTCGTCGCCGGATGAACCTGCTGAATGTGACCTGCTCCTCAGTCTTGCACCCGGCACTGACAACGCCCTTCGAGCCGGAATCCCTGGGAGACCTTCGGGTAACCGGGAGACCTTCGGGCGACGAACTGCCGGGCCGCAAAGGTGACGTAGAACATGCGCGCACAGAAAATCTGGTTGCGGGCCCCCGTTAGACTTGGCCCATGGCCATTCTCCTCGCGCATTAGACGGCGTGATCGCCCCGCCCGTCGCCCGCCACACCTTTCCAAGGGCGCGCTACGTGCGGCACCACCTCATTCGCCCACCCCGTCATCGACCCTGCCCTGGAGTCTGTCCGTGATTTCCGCCTCCGGTATCGAGCTGCGTGCCGGTGCCCGCATCCTCATCGAGTCCGCCACCTTCCGTATCGCCAAGGGCGACCGCATCGGCCTGGTCGGCCGCAACGGTGCGGGCAAGACCACGCTCACCAAGGTCCTCGCAGGTGAGGGCACGCCCGCCGCGGGCACCGTCACCCGCTCCGGCGAGGTCGGCTACCTCCCGCAGGACCCGCGTACCGGCGACCTCGACATGCTCGCCCGCGACCGCATCCTGTCCGCGCGCGGCCTGGACACCCTGATCCGCAAGATGCGCGACAACGAACAGCGCATCGCCAACGGCACGGGTGCCACGCGCGAGAAGGCGCTCAGGCAGTACGAGCGCCAGGAGACGGAGTTCCTCACCAAGGGCGGGTACTCCGCCGAGGCCGAGGCCGCCACCATCGCCGCCGCGCTCAACCTGCCGGACCGGGTGCTCGGCCAGCCCCTGCATACGCTCTCCGGCGGTCAGCGCCGTCGTATCGAGCTGGCCCGCATCCTCTTCTCGGACGCGGACACCCTGCTCCTCGACGAGCCGACGAACCACCTCGACGCCGACTCGATCGTCTGGCTGCGCGACTACCTGAAGACCTACCGCGGCGGCTTCATCGTGATCTCCCACGACGTCGAACTCGTCGACACGGTCGTCAACAAGGTGTTCTACCTGGACGCCAACCGCTCCCAGATCGACGTCTACAACATGGGCTGGAAGCTCTACCAGCAGCAGCGCGAGGCCGACGAGAAGCGCCGCAAGCGCGAGCGGCAGAACGCCGAGAAGAAGGCCTCCGCCCTCCACTCGCAGGCCGACAAGATGCGCGCCAAGGCCACCAAGACCGTCGCCGCGCAGAACATGGCCCGCCGTGCCGACAAGCTGCTGGCCGGCCTGGAGGCCGAGCGCAAGTCCGACAAGGTCGCCAAGCTCCGCTTCCCCGAGCCCGCGCCCTGCGGCAAGACGCCGCTCACCGCCGAGGGCCTGTCGAAGTCGTACGGCTCCCTGGAGATCTTCACCGACGTCGACCTGGCCATCGACAAGGGGTCACGCGTCGTCATCCTCGGTCTCAACGGCGCTGGAAAGACCACCCTGTTGAGGCTTCTCGGCGGCGTGGAGAAGCCCGACACCGGCCAGGTCCTCGAGGGCCACGGTCTCAAGCTCGGCTACTACGCGCAGGAACACGAGACCCTCGACCCGGACCGCACGGTGCTGGAGAACATGCGCTCCGCGAACCCCGACCTCGACCTCGTCGAGGTACGCAAGACGCTCGGCTCCTTCCTGTTCTCCGGCGACGACGTCGACAAGCCGGCCCGGGTCCTCTCCGGCGGCGAGAAGACCCGCCTCGCGCTCGCCACCCTCGTGGTGTCGTCCGCGAACGTCCTCCTCCTCGACGAACCGACCAACAACCTCGACCCGGCCAGCCGCGAGGAGATCCTCGGCGCCCTGCGCACCTACAAGGGCGCCGTCGTCCTCGTCACGCACGACGAGGGCGCGGTCGACGCGCTCCAGCCGGAGCGCATCATCCTGCTGCCCGACGGCGTCGAGGACCTGTGGGGCGCGGACTACGCGGACCTCGTCGCCCTCGCCTGAGCCCCGCGCGGCCCGCATGGACCCTGCCCCGGAAGTCCGGGCAGGGTCAGCGGCGCTTGATCGAATGACTGATCAACTGCGTATGGATCATTCGGCTCATCCGTGATCCATCATCTGTGTGAGATCTCCTCGTACCGAGGTGTGTCGTACATCGATTTCGCGGCCGGGCCCTCGGCCCGCAGATGACCGGCCGCCACGCTCCGCTGACCTGGACCTTCGCGCGTGAAGTCGTTCGGGCGTACGAACATCGCCGCCCGGAACCCAAGGTTCCGCTCGTGAGGAAGGCCTCCCGCGACTCAAAGCTTGTCCACGGACCTTGCCGAATGGGTGGCCAGGAAGCTCTTGAGGGGTGATCATGAGAAGTCCAGAGCGCACTTCCCATGAGGAGGCACGGGTGGCCGAGACTCTGAAGAAGGGCAGCCGGGTGACCGGCGCCGCGCGCGACAAGCTCGCGGCAGACCTGAAGAAGAAGTACGACTCCGGTGCAAGCATCCGGGCACTGGCCGAGGAGACCGGCCGCTCGTATGGCTTCGTCCACCGGATGCTCAGCGAGTCGGGAGTCACGCTTCGAGGGCGTGGCGGAGCGACGCGCGGTAAGAAGGCCGCGTCGGCCTGAAGCCGGGCGCTTCTCGTTCTCCGATGGTGGCCACCCGGTCGGTCCGGTGACGGACCGGGTGGTTACTGTGCAGTCACTTAAGGGTGTCCTCGCAGGACACCCACTCTGACCGCACCCATCGGAGGCGCCCCATGGCTTCGCTCGACCCGGTACTCGACAAGGACGGCGTACGGCTCACCGTCGACGAGGCGATCGCCACGGTGACGCTGACCAACCCGGCCAAGCGCAATGCGCAGAGCCCCGCTCTGTGGCGGGCGCTGGCCGAGGCCGGGCGGCTGCTGCCGGGCACCGTTCGCGTTGTCGTGCTGCGCGCGGAGGGCAAGTCCTTCTCCGCGGGGCTCGACCGGCAGGCGTTCACGCCCGAGGGGTTCGAGGGCGAGCCCTCGTTCATCGAACTCGCGCGCGGTTCCGACGCCGAGCTCGACGCGACGATCGCCGGGTACCAGGAGGGTTTCACCTGGTGGCGGCGCAGCGACATCGTGTCCATCGCCGCTGTGCAGGGGCATGCCATCGGGGCGGGCTTCCAGCTTGCGCTCGCCTGTGATCTGCGCGTCGTCGCGGACGATGTGCAGTTCGCCATGCGGGAGACCAGTCTTGGGCTCGTGCCCGACCTCACGGGTACGCATCCGCTGGTGGGGCTGGTCGGGTACGCCCGTGCGCTGGAGATCTGCGCGACGGGGCGGTTTGTGCCGGCCGAGGAGGCCGTGAGTACCGGGCTTGCGAATCTTGCTGTGCCTGTGGGGCAGCTTGATGATGCGGTACGGGATCTTGGGGCGGCGTTGTTGGCCGCGCCGCGGGATGCCCTCGTCGAGACCAAGGCGCTGCTCCAGGGTGCCGTTGACCGCACGTATGAGGACCAGCGGGTCGCGGAGCGCTCCGCGCAGGGGCGGCGGCTGCGGGATCTTGCCGGGGTCGGCGACTGAGCGCTCCGCGCGGGGCCGCATATGTCACAGCCCCGCGCCCCCTTACGGGGCGCGCCTGACTGGGCCCGTGCTCAGTCCGTCACGCCTGTGACCAGTACCGCCACCGACGGATGGTCCGGCAGTACCTCGCTTGCGGCCGCGCGGACCTCGCGGGCCACATCCAGTGCTCGCCGGTCCGCGTGGACCTCGAGCTCCACGCGGACGTGACGGCGCGTCAGAGCGGCCTCACCGGCGTGCTCCTCGATGTGCACCGCGCGGCCCAGACCGCCGAATGTGCCGGTCAGGCGGGCCACGCCCGGGACGGCCAGTGCGGCGGCAGCCACTCGGGACTCGTCGTCGTCCGGTTCCGGCTCGGGCTCTGCGGTACGTGGCGGCTCATCGGGCTCGTCACGGCGTACGTCGGTCTCGTCGTCCTTCGTGACGCCCGCGTCCCCCTCCTCCAGCAACCCCGTCACCCGTAGATCCACCTCCGTGACCGTCAGCCCGAGCCGCTCCGTCGCCGCCGAGGCGAGGGTCGCGCGCAGGCGGGACGCGAGTGCCGGGAGGGGGTCGCCGGTCACGAGGGTGGCTGTGAATTCGCCGCTGATCCGCAGTGGCCCCGGCGGCAGGGCGCTGGGCGGAGGCGGCACGGCGGCCACGTACGTCTGGTCCGGGTCGGCGAGCGCGAGCCGGAGCGTGCCGAGGTGTACGCCCGGCACATGGCGCGCGGCTCGGCGCAGGACCGGCTCCGCCGCCGACTCTGTCAGCCATGCACCGTCCTGTGGCCCGCCCAGCGGCAGGAGCCTGCCGAAGCCGAGCTGACGTCGTACTGCCCGGGTCCACTGGTCCGCCGTCATCGCTCCAGCCTGCCGCATCAACTGCTGCGCTGCCGTGCAACCACACTTAGTGTGAGGGAAGGAGTACAAGCCGGAAGGGACGCAGGGCGATGACCGACATGACGCAGCGGAACCGGACGGAGAACCCCGAGGGCGAGAAGGGGGCGCCGGATGTACAGCCCCGCAGGCCCAGTGTGACCAAGCGCGGGGGAGGCGACCCGGCCTCCCGGGGACGTACCACCATCGCGGACGGTGTGGTGGAGAAGATCGCCGGGCTCGCAGCCCGCGATGTGCTCGGGGTGCATGCGATGGGCAGCGGGCTCTCGCGCACCTTCGGAGCGGTGAGGGACCGAGTCCCGGGCGGTGCGAAGTCCGTGACCCGGGGTGTGAAGGCCGAGGTCGGAGAGGTGCAGACGGCGCTCGACCTGGAGATCGTCGTCGACTACGGCGTCTCGATCACCGATGTCGCCGGCGCCGTGCGCGAGAACGTCATCTCGGCCGTCGAACGGATGACGGGCCTTGAAGTCGTCGAGGTCAATATCGCGGTCAGCGATGTCAAACTGCCGGAAGAGGAAGAAGAAGGGGAATCGGAGACCCGGCTTCAGTAGGAGCGCCAGCAGTACCCGCCCCCTTGATGCGCAGAGGAGCGCAGCATGAGCATGGCCGCGATCGGCATGATCGCCGGAATGGCGCTGGGCTTCGCCGGATACTTCGGCGGGTTCGGTGCCTTCCTCCTCGTGGCGGCCCTCGGCGCCGTCGGCTTCGTGGCCGGCCGCTTCCTGGAGGGCGACTGGGAAGTCGGTGACTTCTTCCGTACCCGCGGCGACCGGCGGCGGTGACGCACGTGACCGGTGAGCTCGCCGCGGCCGGAGCGCCCGTCCGGCCCGGCAGCCCCGGCCGGACCGTCGCACCTGCCGAGCGCGGTGCGCTCCGCATCGCCGACCGGGTCGTCTCGAAGATCGCCGCGCAGGCGGCGCGCGAGGCCCTGGACGTGCTGCCCCCGGACGCCGGGCCGCCGCACGCCACCGTCGTCGTCCGCCCCCACTCTCGGCTTCGCTCGAGCGGGGGGACCCCCATCGACACCGCCCGTGTCCGGATCGGCCTGGAACTCGACTACCCCTCCGACATCGGTGCCCAGTGCGCCGCCGTGCGTCGCCAAGTCACCCAGCGGGTAAGGATGCTGGCGGGTATGGAGGTGTCCGAGGTCGCCGTCCAGGTGGAGCGCCTGCACTCCGCGCAGGCACGCGGCGCGGCACAGGGGAGGACCCAATGAGCGAGTCCCAGGGCTCCGAGAGCACCCGTCAGCTGCCCGTCATCGAGAAGGCGGCCGAGAGCGAACTCGGCCAGTCCGCGTCCGCGGCGGCGTACGACCCGCTGCCCACCTCCGACGCCGCGGACGACGGGGACGGCCGCTTCTGGTCCAAGCGCCGGGTCCCCGCGGGCATCCTCGCACTGCTGGTCCTGGCCGGCGCGGGCCTCCTGCTGTACGACGTCGTCGCCGTGCGCCTCGACCGGCCCGCCATGGCATGGCGCAGATCCCTCGCCCGGGAGCTCGCCGAGCGGCCCCTCGACGACACCTGGGTGCTCGTCGGCGCCGGGGTCGCGGCCGCTCTCGGCCTCTGGCTGCTCGTGCTCGCCGTGACGCCCGGCCTGCGGGACGTACTGCCGATGCGTCGCCCGCAGGCCGACGTACGGGCCGGTCTGCACCGGGGCGCCGCCGCCATGGTGTTGCGCGACCGGGCCATGGAGGTCTCCGGGGTGCGCTCGGTACGGGTCCGGGTGGGGCGCAGGAAGGTCGATGTGCGGGCGGTGTCGCACTTCCGCGAACTCGACGACGTACGCGCCGACTTGGACACCACGCTCGCCGACGGCATCAAGGGACTCGGGCTGGCCCGGCGGCCCGCTCTGTCGGTGCATGTCGCGCGGGCGAACAAGAACCGGAAGGGATGACGGCCGGTGCTGAGGATCGTGAACCGAGTTCTGGTGGGACTCGCGGGCCTGCTCCTGGTCGTGGGCGGCGGCTCCGTGCTCGCCGTGGGCCTCGGCCTCGACCCGCCCTCGTGGTGGGTCCACGACGGGCAGCGGGACGTGCTGCTGAGCGATGCGGACCGTACGCGCTGGCGGGACGACGGCTGGTGGTGGCCCACCGTCATCGCCGTACTCTCCGTCGCCGTGCTGCTCGCCGTGTGGTGGCTGACGGCGGTGCTGCGGCGGCGCCGGCTCGCCGAGGTGCTCGTCGACACCGGCGACGGCGAGGGGGCGCTGCTGCGCGGGCGGGCCCTGGAAGGCGTACTGACCGGTGAGGCGGGCGCACTGGACGGCGTGCAGCGCGCACAGGCGGCGCTGACCGGCCGGCGCAGCACCCCTCAGGCGCGGGTCCAGCTGCTCCTCGAACCGCACGCCGACCCCGGCGACGCACTGCACCGCCTGACGACTCAGGCCCTCGCCCACGCCAGGGACTCCGCCGGCCTGGCCGCGCTGCCCGCACAGGTGCGCCTGCGCGGGGTCAAGCACCGAGCGGAACGGGTGACTTGAGTACGGAGTCCAGGCAGAAGCCCTGGACTCCGTACCTCTGGAATCCGTACGCCTAGAAGCCGCGTCGCGCCCCGCCGTCCACCGGCAGCATGATTCCCGTGAGGTACGACGCCGCCGGTGACAGGAGGAAGGCGGCCGTGCGGCCGAACTCCTCCGGGGTGCCGTAGCGGCGCAGCGGAATCCGCGCTTCGTTGGCCGCCCGCGTGACCTTCGGGTCAGGGGACAGGCCGTCCAGCTCGCGCACGCGATCCGTGTCGATCCGGGCCGGGAGCAGGCCCACGACGCGGATGCCGCGCGGGCCGAGCTCGTCCGAGAGCGACTTGGCGAAGCCCGCGAGACCCGGGCGCAGGCCGTTGGAGATGGTCAGGCCCGGGATCGGCTCGTGCACCGAACCGGAGAGCACGAAGCCGATGACACCGCCCTCGACCAGCTCCGCGGCAGCCGCGCGGGCCAGCCGGACCGCGCCCAGGAAGACGGACTCGAACGCCGACTGCCACTGCTCGTCCGTGTTGTCGGCGGCGGAGCCGGGCGCCGGGCCGCCGACGCTGATCAGAATGCCGTCGAAGCCGCCGAAGCGCTCGCGCGCCGCCGCCATCAGACTCGCCGAGGCCGTGGGGTCGGCGTTGTCGACGGCGACTCCGTGGGCGTTCGGGCCGAGAGCCGCGGCGGCCTCGGCCACCTTCTTCTCGTCCCGGCCCGTGATGATCACTTTCGCGCCGTCGGCGAGGAGTTCCCGCGCGGAGGCGTTGCCCAGGCCGCGGGTGGCCCCGGTGACGACGTAGACACGGTCCTTCAGTCCAAGATCCATGCTCCTATCCTGCCCCCTCCTCGCCGAACAGGGTGAGGGCGGTGCCCACCAGACCGATATGGCTGAACGCCTGCGGGAAGTTGCCGAGCTGACGGCCCGCGACCGGGTCGTACTCCTCGGACAGCAGCCCCACGTCGTTGCAGAGCGCGAGCAGGCGCTCGAACAGCTCGCGAGCCTCCTTCGTGCGCCCCGTCAGATGCAGCGCGTCCGCCAGCCAGAACGAGCAGACCAGGAACGCGCCCTCATGGCCCGGCAGCCCGTCGATCACCGTCGGCTCCGAGGAGTACCGGCGCAGAAAGCCGTCATGCGCGAGCTCGTCGCGGATCGCGTCGATCGTGCCGGTCACCCGCGGATCGTCCGGCGGCAGAAAGCCGATACGGGGGATGAGCAGCAGCGAGGCGTCCAGTTCGCGGGAGCCGTAGAACTGAGTGAAGGTGTTCCGCTCCGGGTCGTAGCCGCGCTCGCACACCTCGCGGTGCACCTCGTCGCGCATCGCGCGCCAGTGGTCCGGGTCGCCGGGCAGGCCGGGGTTGTCCTCCATGGCGCGGATGGTGCGGTCCGCGGCCACCCACGCCATGATCTTCGAGTGCACGAAGTGGCGGCGCGGACCGCGTACCTCCCACAACCCCTCGTCGGGCCTGCGCCAGTTCGACCGCAAAAACTCCATCAGGGCCTGCCGCAGACGCCACATGTGCGGCTTGGCCGGCAGGCCCGCCCGCTGCGCCAGCGACAGGGAGTCGATGACCTCGCCGTACACGTCGAGCTGCAACTGGCGTACGGCGTCGTTGCCGACCCGGACCGGACGCGAGCCCCGGAATCCGGGCAGCCACGGTACCTCGTACTCAGGGATCCGCCGCTCGCCCGCGAGCCCGTACATGATCTGCAGATCCGCCGGGTCGCCCGCCGCCGCACGCAGCAGCCAGTCGCGCCAGGCCTCGGCCTCCTCGTGGTAGCCGCAGGCCAGCAGCGCGCCCAGGGCGAGTGTGGAGTCGCGCAGCCAGCAGTGGCGGTAGTCCCAGTTGCGGACGCCGCCGATCTCCTCCGGGAGCGAGGTGGTGGGCGCCGCGACGATGCCGCCGGTCGGCGCGTACGTGAGGGCCTTGAGGGTGATCAGGGAGCGGACGACCGCGTCCCGGTGCGGACCCCGGTAACGGCAGCGGTCCGCCCACGCCCGCCAGTCGTCGACGCTGGAGGCCAGCGCCTCGTACGGGTCGACGAGCGGCGGGCGCGGCTCGTGCGAGGGATGCCAGGTCATCACGAAGGCGACCTGCTCGCCCTCGGCGACCGTGAACTCCGAGTGCGTGCCGTAGTCCTTGCCCCAGGTACGCACCTTGGGCTCGCTGCGCAGCCACACCGAGTCCGGGCCCGCCACGGCCACCCGATGGCTGTCCGACTTGCGCATCCACGGCACGATCGAGCCGTAGTCGAAACGCAGTCGCAGAGTGCTGCGCATGGTCACGCGGCCCTCGAGCCCCTCGACGACGCGTACGACGTCGGGAGCGCGGTCGCGCTGCGGCATCAGGTCGGTGACACGTACCGCCCCCTCGGCGGTCTCCCACTCGGTGTCGAGCACGAGCGACTCAGGCCGGTACGCCCGCCGCGTGCAGGCCTCCGCCCCCTTCGGCGCGAGCCTCCAGTGACCGTTCTCCTCGTCCCCCAGCAGCTTCGCGAAGCAGGCCGCCGAGTCGAACCGGGGCAGGCACAGCCAGTCGATCGACCCGTCCCGCCCGATCAGGGCGGCGGTCTGGTGGTCGCCGATCAGCGCGTAGTCCTCGATGGCGGGGACGGCCTCGTCCGCCTCCTCGGCTTCGCGGGGCGCGTCGGACCCGTCGGGTGCGCCGGGCTCGTTCGATGAGTGCACGGGTGGTGGGTTCCCGTGACGTCGGGTGACAATCCCGACGGGTGCCGTGTCGGCGGTTACGGCTATACGGCGGCCGGTGTCGCCTCCGGCGCTTGTGCCTTCGCCGCGGCCTCCGCCCGGTCCCGGCGCTCACGGCGGACCAGGATCACCCAGCCCACCGGGACGCCCGCCGCGAAGAGCCACCACTGGATGGCGTACGCGTAGTTCAGCGCGGCGTCCTCGTTGCCGGGCCTGCCGATCAGCTCCGGGGTGTCCCCCTTCGGCGCGGGTGCTGTCTGCACGATGAAGCCGCCGAGCACCTGCTCGTCGAGGCGGCGGGCCTCCTGCTCGCTGTTGATCAGCATGATCTGCCGGTCCGGCAGGCCCTCGAGGTTCTTGATACCGCTCGCCTCGGTCGTCTCGTCGGGCATGAGCCGCCCGGTGACGGTGATCTCACCGCGGGGCGGTGCGGGGATCTCGGGGAACGCCGTCTGGGTCGGGGCCCCGGGGATCCAGCCCCGGTTGACGAGCAGGACCTTGCCGTCGTCGAGGACGAAGGGAGTCAGGACGTGGTAGCCCACCTCGTCGTCGGAGTTGGTGCGGCGGCGGACGACGACCTCGTCGTCGGTGTCGAAGCGGCCCTTCGCGGTCACGCTGCGGTACCGCTCGTCGGTGGTGACGGTGTGTCCGGGGGAGGTGAGCTTCTCCACGGGCACCGGCTCCGCGCCCAGCGCCTCGGAGACCAGCTGGTTCCGGGCGGTGCGCTCCTCGTAGCGGTGCATCTGCCAGATGCCCAGCCTGATCATCGTGGGGATGAGGAGGAGGGCGGCCAGCGTGAGGATCACCCACTGCCGGGACAACAGGAAGCGGTACACCCCATTGACGTTACCCCGCATGAATCGGCCCTCGACGGGAGGGTCCCGCCGAGGGCTGTGTCGATCGTGCGCCGGAGGAGCGCGATGGTGTCGAGGGCGCCTCACACTTTGTCGATGATCCCCACCTTCCCTTCCGAGCGGGCGCAGTGCGCCCCGCAGAACCACTGGCCTCCGACCTCGACCCCCTGGCCGATGATCTGGACGCGACAGTGCTCGCAGATGGGTGCCATACGGTGGATGGCGCAGGCGAAACAGTCGAAGACGTGAATCGCGCCCTGCGCATGAATCTCGAAGGACATCCCGTAGTCGTTTCCGCAGACCTCACAACGTGCCATGCGCCACAGGGTGGGCCGCCGCGACGGCACGGGCGAGCGGTCGCGGGGCGAGTCGCCCGCCAATCACCCGTACGCCCCGTCACGCCTGCTAGGACAGACCTAGGCTGGCTCCACATCCAGAAGCAGCTGGCCGAAGGCCGCCTCGTCGACGACCGGTGTGCCGAACTGGCGGGCCTTGGCCACCTTGGACGTACCGGAGTCCGGGTCGTTCGTGACGAGGAGGCTGGTGAGCCGGGACAGGCTCGTCGCGACATGCAGCCCGGCGTCGACGGCCCGGTCCTCCAGGAGTTCGCGGTCGACGGAGGTGTCTCCGGAGAACGCGATCCGCATGCCCTGCTTGAGTGGCCTGCCCGGTTCGTACCGGCCCGGGTTGGGGTAGGGGCACGCGGGCCGCTTGCGGGAGGGGCGCCAACTCCCGGGACCGTAACCGCCGTAGCCCCCACCGCCGGACTGTTGGCCCATGCGCGGCGCGGACCCGTCCGCCCACTCCGTGAGCGGACGGCACTCCAGCAGCGGCAGCCGCAGACCGTCGCGCGCGGCGGCGTGCAGGCTCGGCCGGAACACCTCGGCGAGCACGCGCGCGTCGTCCAGCGCGTGATGCGCGTGCCGCTGTACGACGCCGAAGTGCGCGGCGAGCGACTCCAGCTTGTGGTTGGCCAGGGGCAGGCCCAGCTCCTTGGAGAGCGCGATGGTGCACAGCCGCTGCCGGACCGGCGCCTCGCGCTCCGCGCGCGCGTACTCCCGCGCGATCATCGACCAGTCGAAGACGGCGTTGTGCGCGACGAGCACCCGGCCGTCGAGCCGGGCCGCGAACTCCTCGGCGATGTCCGGGAAAAGGGGTGCCCCTTCGAGTACTTCGCTCGTCAGACCGTGGATCCATACGGGGCCCGGATCCCGCTCCGGGTTGACCGTCGTGTACCAGTGGTCCTCGACCTCGCCGCGCGCGTCCAGCCGGTAGACCGCGGCCGACACTATGCGGTCGTCGCGGGCCAGGCCGGTGGTCTCCACGTCGACCACCGCGTATCCCTGCGGATACGCGGCCGGCCACGAGGCTGCGGACGCTGCGGTCGTACGGTCTTCGAGCATGGTCACCGAGGATAAAGGGCGCGACTGACAGCCCGTTCGCCGGAGTCCGCTCTTCCGGCCCCCGAGCCTCCGTCGGCAACCCGGCCACCTGCGGCCATCTGCGCCTCTTGGAGGAGCTGGCCAAGAAGCAAGCGCGTACCCCAGGTAATACTTGTGGGTAACAACGTCTACCCGCAGCTCAACGGCCGCTCTACGGTTCAGCCATGCCGAACCTGCCCGATGCCGTGCTGTGGTCGATCCCCGCCTTTGTGCTGCTCACCGTGGTCGAAATGGTGAGCGTCCGGATCCATCCGGACGAGGAGGCCGCCGGGTACGAGGCGAAGGACGCAGTGACGAGCGTCTCCATGGGGCTGGGCAGCCTGGGCTTCGACCTGCTGTGGAAGATCCCGATCGTCGCCGTCTACACGGCCGTCCACGAGCTGACGCCCCTGCGCGTGCCCGTCCTGTGGTGGACCGTTCCGCTGATGCTGCTCGCGCAGGACTTCTTCTACTACTGGTCGCACCGTGGGCATCACGTCATCCGCATCCTGTGGGCCTGCCACGTGGTGCACCACTCCAGCCAGAAGTTCAACCTCACCACCGCGCTCAGGCAGCCGTGGACGACCTGGACCGTCTGGCCGTTCTACGTTCCTCTCGTCGCCCTCGGTGTGCATCCGGCGGCGCTCGCGTTCTGCTCGTCCGCGAACCTCGTGTACCAGTTCTGGATCCACACCGAGCGCATCGGGAAGCTGCACCGCGCCTTCGAGTTCGTCTTCAACACGCCCTCGCACCATCGGGTCCACCACGCCTCCCAAGGGGGCTATCTGGACCGGAACTTCGGCGGGATCCTCATCGTCTGGGACCGGCTCTTCGGCTCGTTCGTCCCGGAGACCGAGCGGCCGGTGTACGGGCTGACGAAGAACATCGACACCTACAACCCCCTGCGCGTCGCCACGCACGAGTACGCCGCCATCGCCAGGGACCTGCGCGCGGCGGGCAGTTGGCGTGAGCGGGCGGGGCGGGTGTTCCGGGGGCCGGGCTGGCAGCCGCCGACGCCGGTCGGTGCCGAGGAAGCGGCCGATCCGGTCACCAACGGATCGGCACCGGCAGTGCCGTAAGCACGGCGGACACCGCGACCACCGCCCCCAGGGCGACGACTTCCGTCCGCGCGGGGGAGTAGGCGGTGAGCGGGTCGGTGGCCCTGCGCAGCCGTCGCCGCGCGCACAGGGCGAGGACGGCGACGGCGGCCACGAGGAGCAGCTTGGCGAGCAGGGTGCGCCCGTACGCCGTCGTCGTCAGCTGTTCCAGGACCGTGCCGGCCGGCATCCGGCGCAGGGTGCTGCCCACGCCCGTCATGGTGATCACGGCGAACAGAACGGCCGCCACGCGCGAGTAGAGCCCGAGAAGCGCGGCGCCCGCCTCCGGGTCGCGCCAGCGCCGCAGCAGGCGCAGGACGTGCAGCAGGCCGCCCGCCCACAGGGCCGCGCACGTCACATGTACGAGCGTCAGGCCCGAGCCGAGCAGTGGGCTGTACTCCGTGGTGGGATGGGCCCGCAGCGCCTCCGCGACGGCCACCGCGGCGAGCAGCCACACCTGGGTCGCCGGGCGCCGCGACAGGGCACACAGGCCCGCCACGACGAACGCGTTGACCTCCAGGAGCGCGAGCACGCCGTCCCGGGTCTCGTACAGGCCGCCGATGTCCATGTCGGAGAGCCGGCGCGGCACCAGGTTGCCGTTGGCCACGACCGAGGCGAGGCAGAGCGCGGCGACGAAACCGGCGCCCGCCGCGACGGGCGCCCAGCTGCGGGGCGTGTCGTCCAGGGGTGCCCCCGGCACACGGCGAGCCAGCCGGGCGGCGAACAGTTCGCCCGCCGAGACGCACACCGCCGCGAACAGGACCGTACGCAGCAGGGCGATCCCCCCGTCGGCGGGAACGGCGGCCTCCCCCGTGCCCCGCAGGGCGATGGGCGGCCCGAGGAGCGGGATCAGCGCGGCGAGGCCCACCAGGACGAGAGCGGCGACGGCCCGCCGCCCCCCGGCCGCGCTCACCCGGGCGGCGCCCACCTCACCGCCCGCGTCGGTACTCGGTCTTATCGAACTCACCTCAGGATCTTCACCAGTCGTTCAGATCCGGGCAAGCCCTGGAGAACAACTGGTGCGGAACAACATTCCACCCCTGCATACGCCCCGACCGCCCGTACGACTCAGACCGGGCGCGGAACCTAGCCGCTCAGGTCCACCGCGCGGCATCCGCGCCCCATGGCCCCGGTGGCCGCGACCAGTTCTTCGGCCCACCCGCGAAGAACACCGGCGGAAGGGCGTACCGAAGCCGCCCCAGCCCGCTGTCCGTCTCGCTGAGCCAGGGGGCGGGGCTGTCGTACGTAGCGTCTGCGGGCCCCTCGCCCCGCGTGACCCCGTTCACCAGCCACCCCGCCGTCTGCGCCAGCGCCAGACGCACGAACCGCGTCCCGCCCTCCTCCAACTGCTCCGCGACCGCGCGCAGCACCCCGGCGGCCAGCAGATATCCCGTGCCGTGGTCGATGGCCTGGGCGGGCAGGGCGCCGGGCTTCTCCTCGGAACCCTCCAGCGCCGCGATGCCGGTCGCCACCTGCACCAGGCTGTCGAACCCGCGCCGCCCGCCCCACGGCCCGTACGCACCCCACGCGGACAGCTGCGCCACCACGATCCCGGGCCTGCGCTCGGCCAGCGCCTCCGGTGTGAGCCCGAAGCGGTCCAGGGCACCGGGGCGGTAGCCGGTCACGACGACGTCCGCCGAGGCGAGCAGCTCCTCGAAGGTGTGCCGGTCGGCCGTGAGATCGAGCGTGGCGGACTGCTTGCCGAAGCCCGTGTCCGCGTGCTGGTCGGCGAGTTCGGGCAGCCGTGGCGGGTCGACCCGCAGGACGTCCGCGCCGAGGAGCGCGAGGGTACGGGTCGCGACGGGGCCGGCGATGACGCGCGTGAGATCGAGCACGCGCAGTCCCGCCGCGGGCAACAGCGGATCACCGTCGAGGGGCGCGAGGACGCGTACCCCCGAGGAAGCCATCCGCCCCCGCTCCAGCAGCTCGCGCGCGGCCACTGCCGCGCCCTGCTCGTGCGAGGCCCACTCCTTGGCCGTACGCAGCGCCACGGCGAGCCCTCCGGCCGCGTACACGGCGCTCTCCACCTCCACGGCCGACCGCTCCGCGAGAGCGGCGCCCACGGCCTCCACGGACGCGTCCGCCGACAGCCCCAGAGCCCCGAGCAACCGCGCCCGATGATGCGGATAGTTCGCATGCGTACGCACCCAACCGTCCGCCGTACGCCAGAACCGCGACAGCGGCGCGAAAGTGACCGGCGCCCGTCCGTCCACGAGCAGATGCCGCTCACTCACGAACGCGGTGGCGACGGCTCCGTCATCGACCCGCACCGAAGGGACCTCCCGCCCGCTACGGCGCGCGCCGAGCTCAGCGGCCGCGAGCGCACACGCCCCCACACAGCCCCGCGCCAACTCCCGCACCGGCAACCGCGCCTCCAGCGCCCCGTCCCGTACGACCGCGGAGACCCGCGAGACCAGGGCGGGATCGCCGCCCAGCGCGGACCACAGGTACTCGATGTCAGCCATGAGAGCACTATGCGGCGTTGACCGGTCACCACGGGAGGTGACTTGGATCACTCCATGCGAGAGCCGGGCGCCCCAAGGGCCGCCCGGCTCAACTCCCCGCAGGGAGGCACTGCTTGTCCGCTACTTCGTCACCGCGTCCAGCGCGTCGGCGGTGCCCCAGCCATAGAACCCGTTGCGGTTCTTGCCGCCCTCGCAGACCGCGTCGATCTTGCCGTCGCCGTCGATGTCGTACGGGTCGGTGCACGGTGTGGCGTCGGCCTCCGCGTACAGGAGGGCCTTCACCAACGCCGGCGGGGCGTACGGGTGCGTCGACTTGATGAGCGCGGCCACGCCCGCGACGTGCGGGGAGGCCATCGACGTACCGGCCATGTAGCCCCACTTGCCGCCGGGCACCGGGCCCAGGATGAGGCCGCTGGTGGCGGGCGGAGCCGGGGTCTGGAACGCCGTCGAGTCGCCGCCGGGGGCCGCGATGTCGATGACGCCCAGGCCGTGGTTGGAGAAGGACGACTTGAGGCCCTTCGCGCCGGTCGCCGCGACCGTGACGACACCCGGCAACTGGGTCGGGATGTCAAGGCACTCGGACGGGTCGATCACACGGTCCGACGGGGTGGAGTCGTTCGGCGAGATCGTGTCGGTGATCTCGTCCGCCGCGAGGTCGAAGTTGTCGTTGCCCGCCGCAGCGACGTTGACCACACCCTTCCTCTCGGCGTACCGCGTGGCCCGGGAGTGGGCCTCGACGAGGGCCTTCTGGTCCGGGTCGTTCGTGCAGTTGAAGAGCCACGGGTCGGTGAAATAGCTGTTGTTGGTGACGTCCACACCGTGCTCTGCCGCCCACATGAAGCCGCAGACGACGGCCTCCGTGTAGAAGAACCCGTCCGGGTTGGACACCTTGATGCCGGAGACCTTCACGCCCGGCGCGACGCCCGTGACGCCGACGCCGTTCTTGGCGGCCGCGATCTCACCCGCCACATGCGTGCCGTGCGGACTCTCGGCGGCGCTCGGCCGCCACGCCCCGTCGGCCGTGTCCGGCTTGCCCGACACGCAGTTGACCGACGCCTTGCGGTCGAAGTTGGGCGCGATGTCGGGGTGCGTGTCGTCCACGCCGGTGTCGATCACGGCGACTGTGACGTTCCGGCTGCCGAGCGACTTCTCGTGTGCCTTGTCCGCCTTGATGGCGGGCAGATCCCACTGCAGGGGCTCCAACGGGTCCTGTCCGGCCGCCGCTTCGACGTCCGCGACCTGCTCCGAGGTGAGCACCTTGGGCGTACCGACATCGGTCGTGGACTGCGCGGACAGCGGCGCCGTACGCGTCGCGCCCGCCGACTGAACACCGCGCACCTTGCGGATGGTCTTGGCGAAGTCGGCGTTCGACGAGTGGACGACGATCACGCCGATCTTGTCGTACGACGTCACGACGGTGCCGCCGGCCTTGCTGATGGCCTTCTTCACGTAAGAGGAAGTGCCGTGACCGGGACGGACGTTGACGACATAGCTGAGCGAGGTCGCCTCCGCCGAGAGGGCCGACAGCTGCGGCGCGGCGTCCTCGGCCGCCGGGGCCGCCGAAGCGCCGGTGTTCGGCAGGAAGACGAGTGCCGTCGCCATGGCCATCCCGAGCGGGATCGCCATGGCACGGCGGGAGCGCGTATGAGGCGCTGTCATGGGGGGTCTCCAGTTCGTTCGCTGTACGAGCGTTACGGGCCGTGCGGGGCCGGGTCCGAGGTGGGCTTCCGAAAGTGTCGTACGTCCGAAGTGGCCCACAAGCCCGCCTACTTGACCGCTCGCAGCGCGTTGACGATGCCGTAACCGTAGAAGCCGTTCACGCGCTTGCCGCCCTCACAGGTGGCGTCCACGACACCGTCGCCGTTACCGTCGTAGTCCGTCGGGCAGGCCTGGCTGTCCGCCTGCGCCTTCAGCAGCGCCTGGAGCTGGCCCGGAGTCGCCCACGGGTACTTGGACTTGAGCAGCGCGGCGACACCGGAGGCGTGCGGCGCCGCCATCGACGTGCCCTGCAGGTAGCCGTACGCGTTGTTCGGCATGGTGGACAGGATCCGGCCGTTCTTCGACGGGGTGTCCGGGATCTGGTAACGGTCTCCGCCCGGCGCCGCGATGTCGATGACGCCCTTGCCGTACGTGGAGTAGTACGACTTGGTGTTGTTGACGCCGGTCGCGCTGACCGTGACGATGCCCGGTAGCTGGGTCGGCACGTCGAAGCACTCGTGCGGGTCGATGGTGCGGGTGACCGGGGTCGAGTCGTCGGGGCTGGAGTCGTCGACGATCGCGTCCGAGTCGAGGTCGTGGTTGGAGTTGCCCGCCGAGGCGAGGTGCAGGGTGCCCTTCTTCGTGGCGTACTGCTGGGCCCGGTTCACCGCGTCGACGATGGCCCGCTGGTCGGGGTCGTCCATGCAGTTGTAGAGCCACGGGTCCACGTAGTAGCTGTTGTTGGTGATCTCGACGCCGTGGTCCGCGGCGAACACGAAGGCGCAGACGACGCTCTCCGGGTAGAACAGGCCGTTCGCCCGGTCGGTCACGTTGATGCTGGACACCTTCACGCCGGGCGCGACACCGGCCACGCCGACGTCGTTGCGTGCCGCGGCGATCTCACCGGCCACGTGCGTGCCGTGGTAATCCTCCGGGGTGTACGGACGCCAGGCACCCTCGCTGGTGTCCGCCACGCCGCCGTTGCAGTTGGCCGACTGGGAGGCGGAGAAGTTCGGTGCGATGTCCGGGTGGGTGTCGTCGACGCCGGTGTCGATCACGGCGACGGTGACCTTCTTGCTGCCCGGGTTGATCTTCGCGGCCTTGTCGGCGCCGATCGCGCGCAGGTCCCACTGGTCGGCCTCGAGGGGCTCCTCGGCGGCCGCACCCCTGGCCTCGACCTTGGCGGCCTCGGCAGCCGACAGAAGCTGCGCCGCACCCTCGTCCGTCGTCCCCGCCGGCGTCAGCGGCGTGGTGCGCGTCGCACCCGCGGACTGCACCCCGCGTACGGCACGAATCTGCTTGCCGAACTCCGCGTTGGTCGAGTGGACGACAATGACGCCGATCTTCTTGTACGTCGCGACAACCGTGCCGTCGGCCTTGGCTATCGCCTTCTTCACCGACTCGATCGTGCCGTGGTCCGTCTTCTTCGTGTTGACCACGTACGCGAGGTTCGGGCCCTCCTCTGCGGCCACGGCGGGCGCGTCGACCGGGGCGGCCGAGGCGACGCCCGGCAGGAAGCCGAGCGAGGCGGTGAGGGACAGCACGAGCGGCACGGCAAGCGCAAGACGGCGTCTGGAGCGCAGATGAGCCATGGGGTCTCCACATCATCCGGAAAAGGAACCGGCCCGAACACAGGTGGTGCTCGGGCAGGTACATGACTTGAGTGGTGCAGTGGCGAAGCTATCTCCCGTGATCCCTGGCCAGCAACGACTTACAGGAAATGACTTCCGAAAGAACGGCCGTGCGTTGAACCGGTCTTGGCGTCGCCCCGTGACCTTGGGCAGGGGCGAGAGCACCAGCGAGCCCCTGTTGGATCACGCCCGTAAGGCCCTAACATCGCCACTCGGCCCACGTGATCCACACCTCCGTGAGGTCACAACACAGCCATGTCCAGAGCCAGTTCAACCCTTTACCCCCATCCGCCCGCTTCCGATTCGGACGCCGCAACCGCAACGCGAGGAGACTCCGTGGCTACCGACGCACCGCCCCCCTCGAAATCCCAGCCTCACCTCCCCACCACCGAGGAGTTCGTCGAGGTGCAGGAGAGCGCTGAGTTCGGTGAACTACGCCGCGCCCACCGCTCCTTCGCCTTCCCGCTCACCGTCGGCTTCATCAGCTGGTACCTGCTGTACGTCCTGCTGTCGAACTACGCGGGCGGCTTCATGGGCACCAAGCTGTTCGGCAACATCAACGTCGCCCTCGTCTTCGGTCTCGCCCAGTTCCTCACCACGTTCCTCATCGCCTGGTGGTACGAGCGGCACTCCTCCAGCAAGCTCGACCCCAAGGCCCACGCGATCAAGACCCGGATGGAGGGCGGCGAATGAGCCCCGCGATCACTCAGGTCCAGCTCGCCGCGAGTGAAGTGCAGCTCGCGGCGAACGAGGCCAGCGAGCACCGGCCGCTGATCATCTCCCTGTTCGCGGCCTTCGTCATCGCCACCCTCTTCATCACCGTATGGGCGGGCCGGCAGACCAAGGACGCCGCCGACTTCTACGCGGGCGGACGGCAGTTCAGCGCCTTCCAGAACGGACTCGCCGTATCCGGCGACTACATGTCCGCCGCGTCCTTCCTGGGCATCGCGGGCGCGATCGCCCTCTTCGGATACGACGGCTTCCTGTACTCCATCGGCTTCCTGGTCGCCTGGCTGGTGGCCCTGCTCCTGGTCGCCGAGCCGCTGCGCAACTCCGGCCGCTACACCATGGGTGACGTGCTGGCGTACCGCATGCGCCAGCGCCCGGTCCGTACGGCCGCCGGTACCTCCACGATCGTCGTCTCGATCTTCTACCTGCTGGCGCAGATGGCCGGCGCGGGCGTCCTCGTCTCGCTGCTGCTCGGCATCACCTCCGACGCCGGCAAGATCCTCATCGTCGCCCTCGTCGGCGTCCTGATGATCGTGTACGTCTCCATCGGCGGCATGAAGGGCACCACCTGGGTCCAGATGGTCAAGGCCGTGCTGCTCATCGGCGGCACCATCCTGATCACCTTCCTGGTGCTGCTGAAGTTCAACTTCAACATCTCCGACCTGCTCGGCACGGCCGCCGAGAACAGCGGCAAGGGCGCCGCCTTCCTGGAGCCCGGCCTCCAGTACGGCGCGACCGGCACCACCAAGCTGGACTTCATCTCGCTCGGCATCGCCCTGGTGCTCGGCACCGCCGGCCTGCCGCACATCCTGATCCGCTTCTACACGGTGCCCAACGCCAAGGCCGCCCGGAAGTCCGTGAACTGGGCGATCGGCATCATCGGCGGCTTCTACCTGATGACCATCGCGCTCGGCTTCGGCGCGGCCGCGCTCATCTCGCAAAAAGAGATCACCGATTCCAACCCGTCCGGCAACACGGCGGCGCCCCTGCTCGCCCTGCACCTGGGCGGCGTCGACTCGGCCTGGGGCGCGATCCTGCTCGCCGTGATCTCCGCAGTGGCCTTCGCGACGATCCTCGCCGTGGTCGCCGGCCTCACCCTCGCCTCGTCCTCCTCGTTCGCCCACGACATCTATGCGAACGTCATCAAGAAGGGCAAGGCCACCGAGAAGGAGGAGGTCAGGGCGGCCCGTCTGGCGACCATCGGCATCGGCGCCGTCTCCATCCTCCTGGGTTCCCTCGCCCGCGACCTGAACGTCGCCGGCCTCGTCGCCCTCGCCTTCGCGGTCGCCGCCTCCGCCAACCTGCCGACGATCCTCTACAGCCTGTTCTGGAAGCGGTTCACCACCCAGGGCGCCCTGTGGTCGATCTACGGCGGTCTGATCGTGGCCGTCGGCCTGGTGCTGTTCTCGCCCGTCGTCTCCGGAGACCCCAAGGCGATGTTCCCCGACGTCGACTTCGCCTGGTTCCCGCTGAAGAACCCGGGCATCATCTCCATCCCGTTCGGCTTCCTGATGGGCTGGCTCGGCACCGTCCTGTCCAAGGAGGAGCCGGACACCGGCAAGTACGCCGAGCTGGAGGTGCGCTCGCTCACCGGTACCGGGGCCCACTGAGGTTCCCGTCCACCTCGCGGCCGCGTCGTAGATCTCTGGAGGTCTCCACGACGCGGCCGCGTCGCGTCCGGTGTGATCCGGCTGCCGTCGTTGTCAGTCCTGTCACGTAGGCTCGCTGGTGACTGGAATTCATATGAGTGTTCGCGCGAGTGGAGGGGGCCCACGTGCTCATCGACACCTATGGCCGTGTGGCCACCGATCTGCGTGTGTCGCTGACGGACCGTTGCAATCTGCGGTGCACGTACTGCATGCCCGAAGAGGGCCTGCAGTGGCTCGCCAAACCCGACCTGCTCACGGACGACGAGATCGTCCGCCTCATCGACATAGCCGTACGGCAGTTGGGCATCACCGAGGTCCGCTTCACCGGCGGCGAGCCCCTGCTGCGCCCCGGACTCGTCGGCATCGTGGAGCGCGTGGCCGCGCTTGAGCCACGCCCCCAGATGTCCCTGACCACCAACGGCATCGGCCTCAGGCGCACGGCGCCCGCCCTGAAGGCGGCGGGCCTGGACCGGGTGAACGTCTCCCTGGACACGCTGCGCCCCGACGTCTTCAAGACCCTCACCCGCCGCGACCGCCACAAGGACGTCATCGAGGGCCTCGAAGCCGCCCGCGAGGCGGGCCTGAACCCCGTCAAGGTCAACACCGTCCTGATGCCGGGGCTGAACGACGACGAGGCCCCGGACCTGCTGGCCTGGGCCGTGGAACACGACTACGAACTGCGCTTCATAGAGCAGATGCCGCTCGACGCCCAGCACGGCTGGAAGCGTGAAGGCATGGTCACCGCCGGCGACATCCTCACCTCGCTGCGCACCCGCTTCGAGCTCACCGAGGAGGGCTCCGAGAAGCGGGGCGCGGCCCCGGCCGAGCGCTGGCTCGTCGACGGTGGCCCGCACCGCGTCGGGGTCATCGCCTCGGTCACCCGCCCGTTCTGCTCGGCCTGCGACCGTACGAGGCTCACGGCCGACGGCCAGGTCCGTACCTGCCTCTTCGCCCAGGAGGAGACCGACCTGCGCGCCGCCCTGCGCTCGGACGCGCCGGACGAGGAGATCGCCCGCATATGGAAGCTGGCGATGTGGGGCAAGAAGGCGGGCGCGGGCCTGGACGACCCGTCGTTCGTGCAGCCGCAGCGTCCGATGTCGGCGATCGGCGGCTAGGAGTTCCTCTGAGCTTCCGGGGACTCCGGGGCTAAGCCTCCGGGGACTGCGGTGGCTCCTGACGTTCCAGGGGTTCCTGGGACTCCCAGTCCTCCAGGAGCACGACGTCCTTCAAGAAGCCGCGTACGCCAAGGAACTTGGACAGGTACTCGCGGTGCTCCTCGCACGCCAGCCAGGTCTTGCGGCGGTCTGGGGTGTGCAGCTTCGGGTTGTTCCAGGCGAGCACCCATACCGCGTCGGCCCGGCAGCCCTTGGCGGAGCAGATGGGCGAGGCCGGTTCGGAGCCGGGAACGTTCAGGATCACGCCCCCGACCCTAACCCTTTGTGGCATCGCCACCCTTACGGCATCTCGATGCCGGCGCCCGGTCCCAGCGGCAGGTCGAACACATAGAAGATCCCGAGCACGGCCAGCCACGCCACCAGGAACGGCACCACATAGATCGCGAGCCGCGACATCAGCGTGCCCAGCTGCGCCCCCGGCTCGTACCTCCGCATCAGCGCAAGGGACAGGAACAGATAGGGATTCAGCGGCGTGATCATCTGCGTCGCCGAGTCGGCGATCCGGAACGCCGCCAGGGTCAGCGCCGGGGACATGCCGATCAGCATGAACGTCGGCACGAAGACGGGCGCCATCAGCGACCACAGAGCGGAACCGGACGAGATCAGCATGTTCAGCACGGTCACCACCAGCACGAACAGCACCAGTGCGAGGAAGCCGGTGAGCCCCGCCGACTCCAGCAGCGCCGCACATTTCACCGCCAGCAGAGTGCCGACGTTCGACCAGTTGAAGACCGCGATGAACTGCGCGATGACGAGGATCAGCACGATGTAGCCGGACATCGAGGTGATCGACTCGCCCATCATCTTCGGCACGTCGTTCTTGTGCGTCACCGTGCGCGCAGCGACCCCGTACACCACGCCCGCGATCACAAACGCGCCGAACAACAGCGGCACGATGCCGCTGAGCACCGGCGACGGGATGAGCGCTCCGCCCTCGCCGCGCAGCGGGCTGCCCGGCAGCAGCCAGGCAACGAGGACCACGGCCGTGTACACACCGACCGCCGCGGCGGACAGCAGCAGACCGCGCCGCTGCTCCTTGCTGATCTCGGTCGTCAGGGACTCTTCGTCACCCGAGGAGCCGTCGCCCGAGGAGCCGTCACCGGTGGGCGCCGGCAGCCGCGGCTCCAGCACGCGCGCGGTCAGGAAACCGCCGATGAGCGCCAGCACCACACTGGCCGAGGCGGTGAAGAAATAGTTGACCAGCAGATGCGTGGGCGCTTCCTGCCCCATCGGCAGCGCGGCGGCGACCTTCTCCGTGATGCCCGCGTACAGAGCGTCCAGGGCACCCACCGTGAAGCCCGCCGAATAGCCCGCGCACACACAGGCGAAGGCCCCGACGAGCCCGGCCACCGGATTGCGCCCGGCCGCCCTGAACGCGAGCGCCGCCAGCGGCGGAATCACCAGGATCGCGATATCGCTCATCACATGGCCCTGGCAGGCCACGAACGCCACCACATACGGCAGCAGCCGCGCGGGAGCCCGGGCGATGGTCGCCTTGACCGCCGTCTCCAGCAGGCCCGTTCGCTCGGCGACACCGACGGCCATCATCATCAGCAGGACGGTCCCCAGCGGCGGGAATCCCGTGAAGTTGGTGAGCGCGTTCTCCAGGAGCCAGCTGATCCCCTCCCCGGTCAACAGTCCCTTGATCGCGAGGCGTTCGTCCGAACCCGGGACCGTCACCCCGGCGTCCGTCCACGCCAGCACGGTGGACGTCACCGCGAGGACCACGAAGAGGACGCCGAACAGGTAGAAGGGGTGGGGGAGTCGGTTGCCGAGGCGCTCCAAGGCGCCCATGAGCCGGTCGAGTCTGCTGTTGCCGGGCGTGGGGGCCGGCGGAGTGAGGGTGTCCTGCACGACGGTCGCCTTTCAGAGGGTTCATTCGGTGAGCGTGTTCTTGCGTACGACGCCCTGCTGGATCACGCACCGAATGTGCGTCGGGTCGGCCAGCAGGGAGATGTCGGCCACCGGGTCGCCGTCGCACACGACGATGTCGGCGGCCTTGCCGGGCTCCAGCGTCCCCAACCGCTCGTCCAGACCGAGCAGTTCGGCGGCTACGCGGGTACCGGCCGCGATCGCGTCCATCGGGGACATCCCGAGCGAGACGAGGTGCGTCAGCTCGCGAAGGTTCTGGCCGTGCGGACAGATGGCGGCATCCGTCCCCATCGCGATGCGCAGCCCGTCCGCGATCGCGGCGGAGATGTTCTCCTTGGTGATCCCGGACCAGCGCATCTTCTTCGCGTAGTGGTAGGGCGCCATGGTCGACTTGTCGATGCCGTCGAAGACCGTGGACAGCGTCGGTACGACGAACACGTCCCGTTCTCCGGCCAGTTCACGCGCTTCGGCGTCGAGGCCGTACCCGTGCTCGATGCTGGTGACGCCCCCGCGGATCGCGTTGAGAATGCCGGCCGTGCCCTGCGCATGCGCGGCCACCGGGCGCCCGCCGTGCCGGCGGACCTCGTCGACGACCGTGCGGATCTCGTCCACGGTCAGCCCCTCGTCCTCCGGCTGGTCGTGCGGGCTGCCCATGCCGCCGGTCGCGCACAGCTTGATGACGTCGGCGCCGTCCCGCAGCAGCCGCCGTACGGCCTTGCGCACCTCGTCCACGGTGTCCGCGATCTCGCCCACACCACCGCTCACGTCGATGCCCGAGGGAGTGGTGAAGTCGGCGTGTCCGCCGGTGTGCCCGATGATGCGGACGGCGGTGTGCAGCCGGGGGCCCTCGATCAGGCCATCGGTCACCGAAGTACGGAACCCTGCGGGCAGCCCGCCCAGGTCGCGCGCCGTGGTCACCCCGGCATGCAGCGTCCGGCGCAGCCGCTCGGCGGTACGGAAGGTCTCCACGGTCGGATCGGCGGCGAACCGGGTGCCCAGTTCCCGGCCACTCTCCATGCCGAAGTGCACATGGCAGTCGATAAAGCCGGGCAGCACCGTCCGGCCCGCCACATCCATGACACGGATGCCCTCGTCGGTGCAGGGAGCGCCCTGTGCGGGGCCCGCGTAGACGAGATCGCCCTGCTCGTCCGCCAGGACCACTCCGCCGCTCACGGGCGCGCGTCCGGTCCCGTCCACGATGCGGGCGTTGACGATCTTCAAGGGGGAGGCCACGAGTACTGCTCCTCATGTTCGGCTCTTGGAGTGGGTAGCCTCCAGCAACCGCTCAACGCCGCCGTAATTTCGCAGGAATCAGTCAGTGAGGCATTTGAAATGCACGAATTGGGCGAGCTGGACCTCGCCATCGTGAACGCCCTGCAGATCCAGCCCCGCGCCCCCTGGGCCCTGGTCGGCCAGGCGCTCGGCGTGGACGCGGTCACCGTCGCCCGCCGCTGGAAGCGGCTCACGGACAGCGGCGCCGCCTGGGTGGACGGCTATCTGGTCCCGACGGCCGACGGCCGGGTCCTGGCCCAGGTCGAGATCGTCACCGAGGCGGCACAGGCCTCCCGGGTCGCCCAACTCCTCGCGCACGACGTCCAGGCGATGAGCGTGAAACAGACTTCCGGGGCCCGCGACATCCTCGCCATCGTCTGGGCGTACGACCTCGACGGCCTCGTCGACTACATCGGTGAGCGCATCGCACTCTGCCCCGGCGTGCGCTCGACGCGCTCCCACGTCGTCACCGCCGCTCCCTTCGAGGGCAGCCGCTGGCGGCTGCGCAGCCTCTCCGCCGATCAGCGCGCCCTGCTCCGCCCGCCCGAGCGGCAACCGTTCCCTGCCGAGCCATTGCGCCCTCTTGACCGGCGCATCGTCGTGGCCCTCGGCGAGGACGGCCGGATGCCCCTCAAGCAGCTCGCCGAGCGCACTGGCACGAGCGTCGCCACCGCACGCCGCCGTCTGAACCAGCTGCTCTCCGCCGGCCAGCTCGTTCTGCGCTGCAGCCTGGCGCGCCCGCTGACCGGCTGGCCCGTATCCGCCGTCTACTTCGCGTCCGTACCGGCCGAACACCTGGAAGCGGCCTCGACCTCACTGCGTACGCTGCCGGAGCTGCGACTCTGCGCGATCACCGCGGGCCCGCACAACCTGATCCTCGACGTATGGCTGCGCGGTGTCCACGACGTGCACCGTCTCGAAGCACACCTGGAGCAGGAGATGGCACATCTGCGATTCCAGGTCGACGACCGGGCAGTGGTGCTGCGTACGGAGAAGAACGTGGGCCGCGTACTCGACCGGCGCGGCTACAGCGTGACGGCGGTGCCGATGGAGGAGAACCAGTAAAAAAGCCGGGAGAAACCCCGCGACAAAAGGCGACGCCGAGCAGCCACGGGGGGAGCTGCCCGGCGTCGGTCTGTCGCTCCGACGGGGGATGCGGAGCGCGTACGAAGTATGTCACGGGTGACCCGCTGCCCGGCACTGGAACAGCATGATTGATCTGAGCTTTTCTTGAGCTTGGTGCCGCCGTGAAGGTCCGGCCGCCATGGATCGGCGGTGGTCAGGTCCGCTCGTGCGGCTCGCCCTGGGCGTCGGCCGGGGAATCGGCCGCGACGTCTTCCGGGACGGATTCCGCGGCATCGTCCGGTCGGGACTCCGTGAGCATCGGCCGGGTGGGCACGGTGACGAACGTCGACGGCAGCGACGGCGCGTTCTCCCGGCCCGCGTTGGCGATCACCACGGCGATGTACGGGAGAACGACGCCGAGCACCAAGGCGACGACGGCGACGTGCCGTTCGACGTTCCAGAGGGTGGCCGCGAGGATCACGGCGACCGTACGGACGGACATCGAGATGACATAGCGGCGCTGCCTGCCGCGCACGTCGTCGGCGAGCCCCTGCCTGGCCCCGGTGATCCGGAAGACTTCGGCTTCGCTGTGCTTCCGCATCACGTTCCACCACCCGCCTGCATCGGACGCGCACCGGTCCGTACCACCTCTACGGTACGCCGCACATGCGCCGCGTTCGAGACCGGGTCCCGTCCTCTTCGGGTCGGGGGCCGCTGCGTCGTACCGCGTATGGCGGTGCCCGGCATGCGTCGTACGACGGCCAGGCCGAAGCTGGGCGAAACGCTCGCGCAGAGCCGTACAGGAGGCAGCCATGGGCTGGTTGTGGGCGATCATCGTCGGCTTCGTGCTTGGTCTGCTGGCCAAGGCGATCATTCCGGGCAAGCAGCACAGCCCACTCTGGCTGACCACGATCTTCGGGATGATCGGCGCCATCGTGGGCAACTCGATCGCCCGCGGTATCGGCATCGACGAGACCCGCGGCATCGACTGGGGCCGCCACGGCCTCCAGCTCGCTGCCGCGGTCATCCTCGTCTTCCTCGGCGACATGCTGTACACGGCCGTACGGGGCGGCAGACAGAGAGCCTGACGGCAGATGAAGGGGGCGGCCGGCCGGCCACCCCCTCCACCCATGCATGGTGCTCAGCCGCCCGTGACCTCCACCGCCGCAAGGTTCTTCTTGCCGCGCCGCAGCACCAGCCACCGCCCGTGCAGCAGGTCCTCCTTGGCGGGGACGGCGTCCTCGCCCGCGACCTTGACGTTGTTCACGTACGCCCCGCCCTCCTTGACCGTGCGGCGCGCGGCCGACTTGCTGGCCACCAGACCGACCTCGGCGAAGAGGTCCACCACCAGGGTCGGCTCCGCGACCTGGATGTGCGGCACCTCGGACAGCGCCGCACTCAGCGTCGCCTCGTCCAGCTCACCCAGCTCACCCTGACCGAAGAGGGCGCGCGACGCGGCGATCACGGCGGCCGTCTGCTCGGCGCCGTGCACCAGCGTCGTCAGCTCCTCGGCCAGCGCCCGCTGGGCGGTACGGGCCTGCGGACGCTCCTCGGTGACCTTCTCCAGCTCCTCCAGCTCCTCGCGGGACTTGAAGGACAGGATCCGCATGTACGCCGAGATGTCCCGGTCGTCCGCGTTCAGCCAGAACTGGTAGAACGCGTACGGCGTCGTCATCTCCGGGTCGAGCCAGATGGCACCGCCCTCGGTCTTGCCGAATTTCGTGCCGTCCGCCTTGGTCATCAGCGGCGTCGCCAGCGCGTGGACCTCGGCATGCGGCTCCAGGCGGTGGATCAGGTCCAGGCCCGCCGTGAGGTTGCCCCACTGGTCGCTGCCGCCCTGCTGGAGCGTGCAGCCGTGCCGGCGGTACAGCTCAAGGAAGTCCATGCCCTGCAGCAGCTGGTAGCTGAACTCCGTGTAGCTGATGCCCTCCTCGGACTCCAGGCGCCGTGCGACCGAGTCCTTCGTGAGCATCTTGTTGACGCGGAAGTGCTTGCCGATGTCCCGCAGGAACTCGATGGCCGACATCCCGGCCGTCCAGTCCAGGTTGTTCACCATCACCGCGGCGTTCTCACCCTCGAAGGACAGGAACGGCTCGATCTGCCCGCGCAGCCGGTCGACCCAGTTCGCGACCGTCTCCGGGTCGTTCAGCGTGCGCTCCGCCGTCGGGCGCGGGTCGCCGATCTGGCCGGTCGCCCCACCCACCAGGGCCAGCGGGCGCAGGCCCGCCAGCTGAAGACGGCGCATGGTGAGGACCTGCACCAGGTGGCCGACGTGCAGACTGGCCGCCGTCGGGTCGAAGCCGCAATAGAACGTGACGGGACCGTCCGCGAGCGCCTTGCGCAAAGCGTCCTCGTCAGTGGACAGGGCGATCAGCCCGCGCCACTTCAGCTCGTCGACGATGTCCGTCACGGTTCTCGTATCTCCTTGGATGATCTTCGGGCGGTCGAGTGACAGCCGACTACGAGGTTATACGTCCCGACTGACAGAGCCCACGGCATCAAGCGCCCCGGCCCCCAGGCCCTGACCGACGGACGTCATACGCCCTGACTGACGGAGCTCATATTGAAGTCGGGGATGCGCAGGGCGGGCATCGCGGCCCGGGTGAACCAGTCGCCCCACTCCCTCGGCAGCGTCTTCTCCGTGCGTCCCGCCTCGGTCGCCCGGCCCAGCAGATCGACCGGCGACTCGTTGAACCGGAAGTTGTTCACCTCGCCCGTGACCTCGCCGTTCTCGACCAGGTAGACGCCGTCCCGGGTCAGCCCGGTCAGCAGCAGCGTGGCCGGGTCGACCTCGCGGATGTACCAGAGGCAGGTCAGCAGCAACCCGCGCTCGGTAGCGGCGACCATCTCCTCGAGGGACTTGTCCTGGCCGCCGTCGAGGATCAGGTTGCCGATGGCGGGAGCCACCGGCAGTCCGGTCAGGCCCGCGCTGTGCCGGGAGCTGACCAGATGCGCCAGCTCGCCCGCACGGATCCACTCGGTGGCCTGGAGGGGCAGCCCGTTGTCGAACACCGAGGAGTCGCCCCCGGAGGAGTGCGCGAGCTCGAAGGGCGCGCACTCCAGGCCCGGCTCGTTCGGGTCGCTGCGCAGCGTCAGGGGGAGCTCTGCGAGCTTCTCGCCGATGCGCGTACCGCCGGGCTTGCTGAACACCGTCCGGCCCTCGGCCGCGTCCCGGGCCGACGACGACCACAACTGGTAGATCAGCAGATCCGCGACAGCGGTCGGCGGCAGCAGCGTCTCGTACCGCCCGGCAGGCAACTCGACGCGCCGCTCCGCCCACCTCAGGCGCGTGGCCAGCTCCGCGTCGAGCGCCGCCGGGTCCACGTCCTTGAAGTCCCGCGTCGACCGCCCCGCCCACGCGGAGCGCGTACGGTCAGGCGACTTGGCGTTCAACTCCAGCGTGCCGTTGGGCTGGTCGTGCCGCAGACGCAGCCCCGTCGACGTACCGAGGTAGCTGGAGACGAACTCGTGGTTGGCGAAGCCGTACAGCTCGCGTCCGCCCTCACGCGCGCGGGCGAACGATTCGCCGAGCGCCGGGGCGAAGTCCGCGAAGACGCCCGAGGAGGTCTCGGTGGGCGCGTCCGTGAACTCGGGGGACTGAGCGACCCCCGTCACCAGCGGCTGCGCGTCCTCGGCCGGACCCGCGCCCCGCGCCGCGGCCTCGGCGGACCGTACGAGCGGCTCCAGATCGTCCGCGGTCACGGCCGAGCGTGAGACGACCCCGGAGGAGGTGCCCTTCTTGCCGTCGACGGTCGCGATGACGGTCAGCGTGCGCCCGCGTGTGACCCCGTTCGTGGTCAGCGCGTTGCCCGCCCAGCGCAGATTGGCCGTCGAGTACTCGTCCGCGATCACGACGCAGCCGTCGGCCCGGGACAGCTCGAGGGCGCGCTCGACGACCTCGTGCGGCTTGTTCGTACGCGCGCTCATCGACCGGCCTCCTGCGTGGTGTTAAGGATGTTGACGCCCTTGAAGAGGGCGGACGGGCAGCCGTGCGAGACCGCCGCGACCTGGCCCGGCTGGGCCTTGCCGCAGTTGAAGGCACCGCCCAGGACGTACGTCTGCGGGCCGCCGACCGCGGCCATCGAGCCCCAGAAGTCGGTGGTCGTCGCCTGGTACGCGACATCCCGCAACTGGCCCGTGATCCGCCCGTTCTCGATCTTGAAGAAGCGCTGTCCGGTGAACTGGAAGTTGTAGCGCTGCATGTCGATGGACCACGAGCGGTCGCCGACGACATAGATCCCGCGGTCGACACCGCTGATCAGGTCCTCGGTGGAGAACCCGCCGGGATCCGGCTGGAGCGACACGTTGGCCATGCGCTGCACCGGCACATGGCCGGGGGAGTCGGCGTACGCGCAGCCGTTGGACCGTTCGAAGCCGGTCAACTTCGCGATTCTGCGGTCGAGTTGGTAGCCGACCAACGTCCCGTCCCTGACCAGGTCCCAGGACTGCCCTGCGACGCCCTCGTCGTCGTACCCGATCGTCGCGAGCCCGTGCTCGGCGGTCCGGTCGCCGGTGACGTTCATCAGCTCGGAGCCGTACCGCAGCTTGCCCAGCTGGTCGAAGGTGGCGAAGGATGTCCCGGCGTACGCCGCCTCGTAGCCGAGCGCGCGGTCCAGTTCGGTGGCGTGTCCGATGGACTCGTGGATCGTCAGCCACAGGTTGGACGGGTCGACGACCAGGTCGTACGCCCCCGCCTCGACGCTCGGCGCCCGCATCTTCTCGGCGAGCAGCTCCGGGATCCGCTCCAGCTCGGACTCCCAGTCCCAGCCGGTGCCCGTGAGGTACTCCCAGCCGCGCCCCACCGGCGGCGCGATCGTCCGCATGGAGTCGAACTCGCCGCTCGACTCGTCGACCGCGACGGCGGTGAGCTGCGGATGCAGCCGCACGCGCTGCTGCGTGGTGACGGTCCCCGCCGTATCGGCATAGAACTTGTTCTCGTGCACCGTCAGCAGCGAGGCGTCCACATGGCTGACCCCGTTGGCCGCCAGCAGCCGCGCACTCCAGTCCGTGAGCAGCCCCACCTTCTCGTCGTCCGGTACGGAGAAGGGGTCGATCTCGTACGAGGAGACCCAGGTCTTCTCGGCATGCACCGGCTCGTCGGCCAGCTCCACACGCTCGTCGGAGCCCGCCGCCTTGATCACCTGCGCCGACAGCTTCGCCATCGCCACGGCCTGCGAGGCGACCTTCGCGGCGGCGTCCATCGTCATGTCGACACCGGAAGCAAACCCCCAGGTCCCGCCGTGCACCACCCGCACCGCGAACCCCAGATCCGTCGTGTCCGACGACCCGGACGGCTTGCCGTCCCGCAGCCGCCAGGCCGCACTGCGCACTCGCTCGAACCGGAAGTCGGCGTGCTCGGCGCCGAGTGCGCGGGCGCGCGCGAGGGCGGCGTCGGCCAGGGCCCTCAGGGGCAGTGCCAGGAATGACTGATCGACCTCATGGGCCACGAGCGGCCTCCCCTTGTCACCGTTAGCGAGAAGTGTTTGTCCGCAGTGAATCATGCAGCGCCGACACTCTTGCTTCCAACGAATTCACTGGCCGAGGTGCGTGTCTCCTTTGCCTGCCGCTGAGTTGAGGAAGCATGCCCAGCAACGGCCGCTCCAGGAAGGCGAAGCCGAAAGCACAGGCTCGCCGCAAGCACTCGTCCCGGCCCACCTCCCGCTTCCACGCCTCCGGCGCGGAAGCCGCCACGGCGATGGAGGAGCCGGCCGACCAGTACCCGGAGCACCGGGAGGAAACCCTTCTGGAAGCCGCGAGCGAATGGACCCCGGCCAAGGAGTTCCAGCGGGCGCTCGCCATCTACGACCGGCTGCTGGAAGAAGGCTGCGGGAACCCTGCGCCGGCGTGAACGGGTGAGGCGGCAGCGAGGGTGTTCCACCCGGAAGAGAAGCTGAACGCAATCGACGATGTAGGTACCATCGTAGAGATGTAGGCACAATGTGCTGTGTCCTGCCGTAGCGAAGGAACCCGGCATGAGCACCATTTCCGTTCGAGAGTTCTCGTACAACCCCAGCGCCGTCTTCGCCCGCGTGGAGAAGGGCGAGGCGGTCCAGGTGACCCGGCACGGCAACGTCATCGCCATACTGTTGCCCGGCTCCGGACCGGTGGCCCGATATGCCGACCTTGTGGCCCAGGGCAAGATCCGACTCAAGGCGGCGACCAGCGCGGACAGGGCGCGGCTGCCGCACTACGAGGTCCCCGCTGACGTCTCGCCGCTCGACCTGCTGCTCGCCGAGCGCGAGGAGGACGACCGTTGATCTACCTCGACTCCTCGGCGCTGATCACCTGGCTGACCAGGCGGGACTACTCCACGCAACTGGACGCCTTCCTCGACGAGCGCCCAGCGGCCCCTTTCGCCACCAGCACGATCGGTTTCGTGGAGACCGTGCGGACCCTGGACCTCATGGGTGACTTCCCCACGGCCATGAGCGATCTTCAACGAGACATCACGGAGATCCTCGTGACGGAGGAGGTCCGGGACCAGGCGGCAGGCCTCCCCGGTCGCCTGCGCACTCTGGATGCCCTGCACGTGGCCAGTGCACTGACGCTCGGTGACTCCTTGCAATGCCTTGTCACGTACGACAAGCGGATGCTGGAGGCGGCGCGAGCGGCGGCTCTGCCCGCATACGCACCCGGCATGGCGGACTGATACAGCCGCCTCCGAGCCGCGCCGACTGTAGAGACCCGACAGGAGGCGGGCGGAGCCACTGTCGATGGCGGATTGTCCGCAAGCCGGGCGCGACCGATAGGTTTTCGAGGTAACCGCCTGCCATGCAGGGGCACCAGTCCGGCTATCGAAAGGGTGATCCGTTGAGCCGCTCGGTTCTCGTCACCGGAGGAAACCGGGGCATCGGCCTCGCCATCGCCCGCGCTTTCGCCGACGCGGGCGACAAGGTCGCGATCACGTACCGCTCGGGCGAGCCGCCAGCCGGCTTCCTCGCGGTCAAGTGCGACATCACCGACACCGAGCAGGTGGAGCAGGCCTACAAGGAGATCGAGGCCGAGCACGGCCCGGTCGAGGTGCTGATCGCCAACGCCGGCGTCACCAAGGACCAGCTGCTGATGCGTATGTCCGAGGAGGACTTCACGTCCGTCCTGGACACCAATCTGACGGGCACCTTCCGGGTCGTGAAGCGCGCCAACCGCGGCATGCTGCGCGCCAGAAAGGGCCGCGTCGTCCTGATCTCCTCGGTCGTCGGGCTGTACGGCGGCCCGGGCCAGGCCAACTACGCCGCCTCCAAGGCCGGTCTGGTCGGCTTCGCGCGCTCCCTCGCCCGCGAGCTGGGCTCGCGCAACATCACCTTCAACGTCGTCGCGCCGGGCTTCGTCGACACCGACATGACCAAGGTGCTCACCGACGAGCAGCGCGGGGACATCGTGAAGCAGGTGCCGCTCGGCCGGTACGCGCAGCCCGAGGAGGTCGCCGCGACGGTGCGGTTCCTCGCTTCGGACGACGCCTCGTACATCACTGGAGCCGTCATCCCCGTAGACGGCGGACTGGGAATGGGTCACTGAGCCATGAGCGGAATCCTCGAGGGCAAGCGCGTCCTGATCACCGGTGTGCTGATGGAGTCCTCCATCGCCTTCCACACCGCCAAGCTGGCCCAGGAGCAGGGCGCCGAGATCATCCTGACCGCGTTCCCGCGGCCCACGTTGACCGAGCGCATCGCCAGGAAGCTCCCCAAGCCCACCAAGGTCATCGAGCTCGACGTCACCAATGACGAGCACCTCGGGCGACTGGCCGACATCGTCGGCGAGGAGCTCGGCGGCCTCGACGGCGTCGTGCACTCCATCGGCTTCGCCCCGCAGGACGCCCTCGGCGGCAACTTCCTCAACACGCCGTTCGAGTCCGTGGCCACCGCGATGCACGTCTCGGCGTACTCCCTGAAGTCGCTGACCATGTCCTGCCTGCCACTGATGCAGAACGGCGGCTCGGTCGTCGGCCTCACCTTCGACGCCCAGTACGCCTGGCCGCAGTACGACTGGATGGGCCCGGCCAAGGCCGCCCTGGAGGCCACCAGCCGCTACATGGCGCGTGACCTGGGCAAGCAGAACATCCGTTGCAACCTCATCTCCGCCGGCCCTCTCGCCTCGATGGCCGCCAAGTCCATCCCGGGCTTCAGCGAGCTGGCCTCCGTGTGGGACAACCGCTCGCCCCTGGAGTGGGACCTCAAGGACCCCGGGCCGGCCGGCCGCGGCGTCGTCGCGCTGCTCAGTGACTGGTTCCCGAAGACCACTGGCGAGATCATCCACGTGGACGGCGGCCTGCACGCGATTGGCGCGTGACGCTGCCGCTGTGGTTTGACCGGCTCGACTGATGGGTGAGGGCCCGCGATCTGCCGACCGTCCGGCAGATCGCGGGCCCTCACCCATCACTCGTTCGGCCTACCCGGCCGGGCGGTCAGGGGTGGCAACTGCGCACTCTGGATCAGGCGTTCATCACGCGTCCCTCCCCGGCACGGCAGAGGGGGTCCCCCTTGTGCGCCTTTCCCCGCGCTTCGCTCCGCTGCTGGTCGTTCTCGCTCTCCCGCTCATACCGGCCTACGACGATGCCCCGGACACCACGAAAACGGCCCTCCACGCGCGCGTACCCGTCGTCAGGCCCTTCGGGTCGGAGTGCCGGATCAGGGTCGAGGGCTCGTATGTGACCGCGTACTGCCACAACCCGTATCCGGAGATCGACCGGGTCGCCCTGCACATCGAGTGCGACCGGTGGTGGGACATCGACAGCGACGGGACCCGGGTCGCGGTGGGGCCCACGCAGACCGTGCGTCTGGCCGGCCGGTGCTGGAAGGAGGTCCGCTCGGCGTGGGTCACGCACCGGAGGTGACGCATCAGTCTCCGGAGGGAGCAGGACCCCTCGGGCGGCACAGGAACGGATAGCTCGCGGCCTCCGTGGCGGCGGACTCCGCGTCGCCCGCGCGGATCGCGTCCACCAGGCGCGTGTGGTCCATGTGCGTCTCGGGCGTCAGCTCCTCGCCCACGTCCTCGCGCAGCCAGTCGCGCACGACCTCGCCGAGGTCCGCGTACATCGCCGTCATGACGTCGTTGTGGGACGCGGCCACCACCGCCATGTGGAACGACGTGTCGGCGATGACGAAGGCCTCCGCGTCGCCCGACTCCCAGGCCTCCTCGCGGCGCACCAGGAGCGCGTCCAGCTGCTTCAGGTCGCGTTCGGTACGGCGCTCGGCGGCCAGCTTCGCGGCGCTCGACTCCAGCGTGGAGCGCAGCTCGGCGATGTGCCGGGGATCGGCGTCCGCGAAGCGGCGGTGCATCACGCCCGCCAGCTCACTGGTCGCCACGACGTACGTGCCCGAGCCCTGGCGGATGTCGAGCAGGCCGTTGTGCGCGAGCGCGCGCACGGCCTCGCGAACCGTGTTCCGGGCCACGCCCAGCTGCTCGACCAGCTCCGGCTCGGTGGGGATGCGGGAGCCGACCGGCCATTCGCCCGAGGTGATCTGGCCGCGCAGTTCGGCGATGACCTGCTCGGACAGTGCCGATCGTCGGGGATGGCTCAGGGGCATGGCATTTCTCCGTGGACAGACGGTGGACAACCAATCATCCCATGATTCTATGATGGGCGGCATGGCAAGCGAGGAAACCCGTACGGAAACCCGGACGCCGACGTCCGCATCCGAGCCCATGCCCTTACGCAGTTCCTCCGGAGCCGACGATTCCCCGAAGCCCGCGGCCCCGCGCGCGTGGGGGACGCGCCTGGTGATCGTCGGCCTCGTCCTCACGGCCCTCAACCTGCGGCCCGCGATCACCAGCCTCGGCGCCCTCCTCGAAGAGGTGCGCACCGGCCTCGGCATGAGCGGCAGCGTCGCCGGACTGCTCACATCCGTACCGGCTCTCTGCTTCGCCGTCTTCGGCGTGATGGCACCGCGCCTCGCCCGCCGCTTCGGGCCCGGCACCGTGGTGTGCGCCGGCATGGTGTCCATCACCGCGGGCCTGGCGATCCGGCCCTTCGCCGGGAACACGGTCGGCTTTCTCGCTGCCAGCGCCCTCGCACTCATGGGCATCGCGGTCAGCAACATCCTGATGCCGGTGATCGTCAAGCGCTGGTTCCCGGACCGGGTCGGCTCCATGACCGGCCTGTACTCCATGGCCATGGCCCTCGGCACCGCCGCCCCGGCCGCCGTGACGGTGCCCATGACCGGGGCTCTGGGCGGCAGTTGGCAGTCGGGGCTCGCCGTGTGGGCGGGCCTCGCGGCCGTTGCCGTGGTGCCGTGGATTCTGCTCGTACGCGAACGGGGGGCGCCCTCGGTGCCCGGCGCGGCCTCGGCTTCCGGTACGGCTTCGGCTTCTGGCGTGGCCTCGGCTCCCGTGGCACGCCAGGGTCCGGACGCGCTGCGGATCACCCGAAGCCGTACCGCCTGGGCGCTCGCCGTCTTCTTCGGGCTCCAGGCCACCGCCGCGTACATCACGATGGGGTGGATGCCGCAGATCTTCCGTGACGCGGGTGTCCCGGCGGGCACGGCCGGACTGCTCCTCGCCGTCACGATGGTCATGGGTGTGCCACTGGCGTTCGTCATCCCGCGCGTGGCGACGCGCCTGCCCCACCAGGGACCGATCGCGATCGCCCTCGGCCTGTGCGGCCTCACCGGATACGCGGGTCTCTACTTCGCCCCGGCGGGCGGCGCCTGGGCCTGGGCGCTGCTGCTCGGTGTTGCCAACTGTGCCTTCCCGCTGGCCCTCACTCTGATCGGCATGCGGACCCGGTCCAGCGCCGGGGTCGCGAAGCTCTCGGCCTTCGCGCAGAGCACCGGTTACCTGATCTCGATCCCCGGACCGCTGCTGGTGGGCGTGCTCTACCAGCACAGCGGCGGCTGGGGGCTGCCGCTCGCACTCATGACGGCCCTGATGATCCCGCAGCTCGTGGTGGGCTTCCTGGCCGGGCGCGACCGCACTGTCGAGGAGGAGACCGAGCGCCGGTCCCGCCCTTGAGCGGCCGACCCCACCGGTGAGGGGGCGTACGAAGGGTGCGAGACTGGCCGTATGCCCGTGCTCGACCCGAACCCCAAGAACGGCCAGAAGAAGATGCTGCTCGTCTTCGGCGCCTTCTTCGCCATCTTCGTGATCATCGGCGTCATCGCGTCGATCGCTTCGCCGTGATGCCGTTGCCCCACCCCCTAGGGGATGGTGGGGCTAGCCCCACCATCCCCTAGGGGGTGAGTGTCAGGGTCAAGTGGGTGGATCACCGGATGGGTTGAGGGCTCTTCATTCCGTAGCTTCGAACTGTGGCCGCGAAGACGCGGATCCACGGACCTCTCGAAGACCCACGGAGGCGGCATGTCGGCCCGTACGCACACCCGGCACAGCTCGGCGACCAGGGGCGGCGTCGAGGCCCGGCTGCCCTGGTGGGCCGTCGCCCTGCCCGCGCTCGCCTTCGTCGCACTGCTGTTGCTGATACTCAACCCCGCGGACGCCCACGCGGCGAGCGGCGACCCCGCGGTCGGCGAGCTCATCGAGCGCATCCAGCAGACGGTGCTGCCCCAGGGCTCCTGAGCTGGAGGATCTGCCATGTCGGGGCAGCGTGCCAACTCTCTGCGCTCCATGGCGTGTTTCATGCGAAGCTGGGTTCCATGAGCGTCGCAGAACCCCGCAGGATTGTCCTCTTCCGGCATGCGAAAGCCGACTGGCCACAGGTGTCCGACCATGAGCGGCCGCTCGCTGAGCGGGGCCGCAAGGACGCCGCCGTCGCCGGGCGCAAGCTGGCCGACACCGGCATCCCCTTCGATCTGGCCCTCTGCTCCACCGCGGCCCGCACCCGCGAGACATGGAAACTCGCCGTCCACGAGTTCCCGCATCGGCCGAAAACGGTCTATGAGGAGCGGCTCTACGAGGCCTCGCCCGGCGAGCTGATCGCCGTGCTCAACGAAACCCCGGACGACATGCAGAACGTGCTCCTGATCGGCCACAACCCCGGAGTGCAGGCCCTCGCCGACATCCTGGCCGGCCAGTCCGAGGGCGACGCCCGTGAGCGGATGAGCAGCCGCGACTTCCCCACCGCAGCGTTCGCCGTGCTCAGCTTCTCCGGCTCCTGGAAGACCCTGGAGCCCGGCCTGGGCACGCTGCTCGACTACTGGGCGCCGACCGAATAACCCGCCCCTACACAGACGGGCC
>NZ_BMPQ01000015.1:187500-202580 GCF_014647675.1 Streptomyces flaveus
CTGAAGGAGGCCGCAGGCCTTCCTTTCAGGGGCGCGGTGCCGTGTCAATTTGCGGCTCCGCCGCGCGGGCGCGACCAGCCACAACGAACCCGCAGCTTAAAACTGCCCAACCCAGCGGAGCGCCCCCGCTCAATCCACGTGCATGTCCGCCGCCTCGACCTCTTCGCGGGTGACGCCGAGCAGGTACAGGACGGTGTCGAGGAAGGGGAAGTTCACGGCGGTGTGCGCGGCCTCGCGGACGACCGGCTTGGCGTTGAAGGCGACGCCGAGACCGGCCGCGTTCAGCATGTCGAGGTCGTTCGCGCCGTCACCGATCGCCACGGTCTGGGCCAGCGGTACGCCCGCCTCGGCGGCGAACCGGCGCAGCAGCCGCGCCTTGCCCGCGCGGTCCACGATCTCGCCGGTGACCTTGCCGGTCAGCTTCCCGTCGACGATCTCCAGCGTGTTGGCCTGGGCGAAGTCGAGCCCGAGCCGCTCCTTGAGATCGTCCGTGACCTGCGTGAACCCGCCCGAGACGACGCCCACTTGGTAGCCGAGCCGCTTCAGCGTACGGATCAGCGTGCGCGCCCCCGGCGTCAGCCGCACCTCGCTGCGCACCTTGTCCACCACGGAGGCATCGAGTCCTTCGAGGAGCGCCACGCGCGCGTGCAGTGACTGCTCGAAGTCCAGTTCGCCCCGCATCGCCGCCGCCGTCACCTCGGCGACCTCGTCCTCGCAGTCGGCGTGGGCGGCGAAGAGCTCGATCACCTCGTCCTGGATCAGCGTCGAGTCGACGTCCATGACGACCAGGCGCTGGGCGCGCCGGTGCAGCCCCGCCGCGACGACCGCCACATCGACACCGAGGGCCGCCGCCTCGGTCACCAGGGCGGTTCGCAGAGTCTCGGGCTCCGCACCGGACACGGCGAACTCGACCGCGGTCACGGGGTACTTGGCGAGCCGGAAGATACGGTCGATGTTGCCGCCCGTCGCCGTGATCCGGGCGGCAATGGCGGCTGTCGACTGTGCGGTGAGCGGGTGCCCGAGCACGGTGACGAGCGACCGGCCGTGGCCACGCGGCCGGTTGTCGCCGCGGCCGGAGATGATCTCGGCCTGGAGCTTCAGGGACTCCGCCCAGCTGTGCACCGTGGCCCGCAGCCCGCCTTCGAGGCCGGCCGGCGGCTGGGTCACGAGCGCGCACAGCACGATCCGGCCACGGGTGACGACCTGCTCGATGTCGACCACGTCGACCGAGTAGCCGGCGAGGGTGTCGAAGAGTCCGGCCGTGATGCCGGGCCGGTCCTTGCCGAAGATCTTGACGAGGAGGGTGGGGGCGTCGGAGGTCTGCGAAGCGCTCATGGTTTTCCCACAGTAACCGGCACGCAGTGCCCCTGCTTCTACGGTCCGCCCAGCGGACGGGAAACAGTCGGTGTCATCTCGGTGACCTCGCCCTTCCCGACGCATGACGCCCACAAGACCCCCATCGGCGTATGCCGAAGCCCCCTCAAGGCCGCCCGCGAGGCCTGGGTGGAGGCGGCGGTTCCTCCGGTGGCGGAGGGGGCCCGTCCTGGGACGGCCCGCGCCTGGGGCGCGGCTTCGGGGCGGGGGGTGGCGTGTAGGGGCCCGCGACCGTGGGAGCGCCGTACACGTCGGGTGGGTGCCCGCTCTCGGAGGGCCGGGCGCCGGGACGCTGGGGGCCGGGAGGCCGCGCACCGGGGTGCCGCCGTCCGTCCTCGGGCTCCCGTAAGCCGTCCGGGAGGTGCAGGTACGGGTTGGTGTCAGGGTTCGACGGCCGGTACGAGGGGGCGGGGCTGTAGGGGCCCGGCGGCTGTTCGGGGCCCCCCGCGTACGGCGGTGCGACCGGCTCGGTCGGCTCCGTCGGCGGCACCTCCGCGTCCCCCCGTGCCAGCGGTGCCGCGCGCCGTCCGGCGGCCCCGGCGGCGCAGGCGAGCAGCGCCCCGGCCGCCCCCGCCCCCGCGCCCCACAAGGCGCCGAGCAGCAGTGCCATGCCCAGCTGCCCGTGCAGCTCGATGCCGGCGTCGAACGCGTCGACGCCGAGGACGGACAGCGAGGCGTCCACGGACACCCCCGTCAGCCAGGCGAGCAGCGGCAGCGCGAGCGCCGTCACGATCCCCAGCCGCAGCGCACAGCGCCCCGCGAAACCGAGGGCGGCCCCCCGCTCGCGTACGAATGGCGTACGCACCGCGGTCAGCACGCCCGCGTACAGCATCATCAGCGCGGTCGCGATCCCCAACAGCCAGACCCGGCTGTCCAGTTCGGCCAACCGCCCGAGCGTCACGGGCTGGTCGGAGGACAGGCTCAGCAACTCGTCCAGCGGGGCGGGCAGGAACTGGATGAGCCCGCCCGAGGCCGAGCCGTCCCACGGCACGAAGAGCCCGATCGGGACGCCCAGCCACACCCCGTTGGGCGCCCCGAGCAGCGCGGCGCCCGCGATCCGTTTCGGATGGTCGTCGCCGGTCGCCGCGTACGCCGCCGCCGCGAGCCCCGCGAGGACCGCCACGAGCAACACCGTGACCAGCGCGGACGCGGCCGGCCGCACCAGCCGGTGCACCGCCTCCCAGCCGCGCGGCAGCGGCGTACGGCGTGAGGCCAGCAGCGCGATCAGCAGAACGCCGAGCACCCACACCGCACCGCCGAGCAGCGTCGGCACGGTGTCGACGGTGAAGCCGACCTTCGCGTTCGCGTCCGCGAGGTCTCCGAGCCGGTCGGGCAGCAACCCACCGATGTCACCGAGCCCGGGCACCTCGACATCGTCCGGCAGCCCGCCACCCGGCAGCTGGTCGAGCCCGAGCGAGCCGCCGTCAATCGTGATCACGTCGTGACCGGCCCAGGCGAGCCCACCCAGCATCGCCACGAAGAGCACCACGACCGCGCCCGCGCGCGCGACGAGTTCACCGGGCGAGATGACAACTCCCGCTCCGCGCAAGGAGCGTAGGAAGAACCAGGCCAGCAGAAGCGCACCCACGAGGCTCACTCCCAGTGGCGTGATCTGGAGGGCGGTCTCCGCCTCGGCGCCTTCAAGGCCGAAGGCCGACACATCGCCGGACGGCGTCACCGAACCACCCGCCCCGAGCGCCACCACAGCCGCGGTCATCGTCCCGAGCGAGCCTGACGCGTCCGCCTCCAGCAGATGCAGCCCCAACGCGGCCACGCCCGCCATCCCGATCAACGCCCAGCTCACAGCGGCGATCGCGGACAACAGCACATCGCCCACCGGCAGTCGCCTGCCGTCCCTCGCGGTCTCGTAGCTCACGTCAGCCCCCCGACTTCGCGCCGCGACGTCTCCACCGGGGATGTCCCCCTCGCGTGGGATTACCACTCTCCGGGTCGGTTTGAACACAGTCAACGCAAACGGACAAGCCGCCCGTACGCGGTCATCACGAGGCCCGACTTTCGGTCAGAGGGGTCGTCCTGAAATAGTTCCCCCCGATGTTCGACATCCCTAGACTCCCTGTGATGGGGGTAACTCGGGGGACAACTCACGTGGGGCATGGAGTGCCGGAACTCGTACTGGAATTGAATGGACGGACCTGGACGCTCGATGCGTCCAGGCCATACGCCCTCGGACGCGATCCGCAGGGAGACATCGTGCTCGACGACGCCAGGGTGTCCTGGCGTCACGCCACGATCAGCTTCAACGGCCGCAGTTGGGTCATAGAGGACCACGGCAGCACCAACGGCACCTTTGTGCAGGGCCACCGGATCCACCACATGGAGATCGGTCCGGGTTCGTCCGTGAACCTCGGCAACGCGACCGACGGCCCGCTCGTGAACGTATCGGGCGCCGGTGCGGCCTCGGCCGCACCGCAGGCACAGCCCCAGCAGCAGCCGTACGCCGCGCAGGGTGCGGGAGCGGCAGGCTGGGCGGCCCAGCAGGCGCCGCCGCAACAGCAGTCCCCGCAGCAGGGCCGGCAGCAGCCGCCGCAGGTCCCGCACCAGGGACCGTCGGAGTCGTACGCACAGAAGGTTCCCGGTGGTGGCGCGGGGGCGCCGCCGGTCTACGGCGACCGCAGCCCCACCACGTTCCACCAGCTGGCCCTCGGCCGGGTGATGCGCATCGGCCGTGCGCTGCAGAACGAGCTGGTCGTCTCCGACCTGCAAGTCTCCCGCCACCACGCCGAGTTCCACGCGACGCCCGACGGCCGCTACGAGATCCGCGACCTCGGCTCGCACAACGGCACGTACGTCAACGGCATGCCGATCGCCAAGGGCGGCTCCGCGCTGCTCGGCCCGAACGACATCGTCGGTGTCGGCCACTCGACGTTCCGTCTGGTCGGCGACCGCCTCGAGGAGTTCGTCGACACCGGTGAGATCTCCTTCTCGGCCCGCCATCTGACGGTGACGGTCGACGGCGGCAAGCAGATCCTCAAGGACGTCTCCTTCGGCGTACCGGAGAAGTCGCTCATCGCGGTCATCGGCCCGTCCGGCTCCGGAAAGTCGACGCTCCTGAAGGCACTCACGGGCTACCGCCCCGCCAACCAGGGCGACGTCCTCTACGACAACCGGAACCTCTACAAGCAGTTCGCCGAGCTGCGCCAGCGCATCGGTCTGGTCCCGCAGGACGACATCCTGCACAAGGAGCTGACCGTCAAGAAGGCCCTCAAGTACGCGGCCAAGCTGCGCTTCCCCGCGGACACCACGGGCGGCGAGCGCGAGGCCCGTATCGACGAGGTCCTGCGCGAGCTCAAGCTGGACATCCACAAGGAGAAGAAGGTCACCTCCCTCTCCGGCGGCCAGCGCAAGCGTGTGTCGGTGGCCCTGGAGCTGCTGACCAAGCCCTCGCTGATCTTCCTGGACGAGCCGACCTCCGGCCTCGACCCGGGTATGGACCGCGATGTCATGCAGCTGCTGCGCGGCCTCGCCGACGACGGCCGTACGGTCCTCGTCGTCACGCACTCCGTGGCCGAACTGGCGATCTGCGACAAACTTCTGGTCATGGCGCCCGGCGGCTCGGTGGCCTACTTCGGCCCGCCCGAGGAAGCCCTGAACTTCTTCGGCTACGACACTTGGGCCGATGTCTTCTCCGCCTTCGAGAACTACCGCGACTACGACTGGGCAGACCGCTGGAGGGGCTCGCAGCACTACCAGATGTACGCAGCGGACATCGACGCCGTCGCCGCGCAGTCGACGCAGATGCCGCCCGCCCAGTCGATGCGTCCACCGAAGCCGCAGGGCTGGGGCTCGCAGTTGTTCACCCTGATCCGCCGCTATGTGTCGGTGATCGCGTCCGACAAGGGCTTCCTGGCGCTGACGGTGATCCTGCCGGCGGTGCTCGGCGCGGTGAGCCTGCTCATCGACCCGGACAAGACCCTGCTGGTCAACGAGAACCCGAAGACCGGCAGAATCATCCCGAACGGCACGGCCACCACGGTCCTGCTGATACTCGCGGTCGGCGCGTGCTTCGCGGGCGCCGCCAACTCCGTCCGCGAGCTGATCAAGGAACGGGTCATCTACGAGCGGGAGCGGGCGACCGGCCTGTCGCGCTCCGCGTATCTGATGTCCAAGGTGATCGTCCTCGGTGTGATCACGGTGCTGCAGGGCGCCATGGTCGGCGCGATCGGCTTCTCCAGCCGGACGATCCCCGACGAGGCCCTGATCTTCGGCACCGGCAAGCTCGCCGTGATGCTCGAGCTCTCCATTCCGATCATGGCGCTCGGCTTCTCCTCGATGATGTTCGGCCTGGTCATCTCCTCGCTGGTGAAGACCTCCGAGAAGACGATGCCGCTGCTGGTGATGTTCGCGATCGTCCAGGTCGTGTTCACCGGCTGCCTGTTCATCCTGCACGGCGCGCTCGGCGTCAACGAGTTCTCGTATCTGATGCCCTCGCGCTGGGCGGTCGCCGCCGCCGGTACCACGCTGGACTTCAACCGGATCAGCCCGAACACGGATGACCCGGGCAACACGGACCCGCTGTGGGAGCACACGGCCTCGGCCTGGGGCATGGACATGGCCGCGCTGATCTTCCTCGGTGTCATCTGCGGCTTCTTCGTGGCCCGCTTCCTGCGCCGCCATGAGCCCGAGGTCATGCGCAAGTAACTCCCGTGCGGCAACGACTCCCGTACACGAACGAGGCGCGGCATCCGCCGGGATGCCGCGCCTCGCCGTCTGCGCTGAGCGCCTCGCTGTCTGTGCTGAGGCCAGAGGTCCGCATGGGACTCAGTACGCGCTGTTGACGTTGTCCATGGAGCCGTACCGGTCGGCTGCGTAGTTGCAGGCGGCGGTGATGTTGGCGACCGGGTCGTAGATGTTCGAGGACGTGCCTGGGACGTGGTACGTCTGGAAGGTCGGCGGGATCACCTGCAGCAGGCCCTTCGAGGGGATGCCGTTGATGGCGTTGATGTCCCAGTTGTTGATGGCGTTCGGGTTGCCCGAGGACTCGCGCAGGATGTTGCGCTTGATGCCGTCGTACGAGCCCGGGATGCCGTTCTTCTTCATGACGTCGAGCGACTCGCGGATCCAGCCGTCGAGGTTGTTGCCGTAGCTCTTCGCGGCGACCGGCTTGACCTGCGCGCGCTGGGCGGACCGGCTCGCGGCCTCCTTCGCCTTGCGCTCCTGCTCGGCCTTCTTCTTGGCGTCCTCAGCGGCCTTCTTCGCGGCGGACGTGGCCTGCGTGAGGGCGTCGTTCAGCTGCTTCTCGACGCCGCCCTTCACATCCTCGACCTGCTCGGAGCTGAAGGCCACCGAGGAGGCGGAGACGGACTCGGTGGTGCTCGGCTGGGAGCCGCCGCCCGGTACGAGGGAGAACGCGAGGGCCGCGGCACCGAGACCGGCGACACCGGCGACCCCGAGCTGATGCTTCTTGGGCAGCTTCTGCCTGGTGGTGTTCAGCTTCTGCCCGGTGTGGGTCAGCTTCGTCCTGGTCTGCTCGGTGAGCTCGGTCAGCTTGGCGAGGGTGGGGCGATGGCCGGAACCGGCGGTGTACTTGGGCATGACTGAAGGACCTCTTCGAATAGCGCGGAGGTCGCTCTCGGGCCGGAGGGGACATTGCTGGTTCCGGCACAACGCCGCGGGCCAAAACCCGCGGCGTCGAGCGACGGGAGCAATTCTTAGCGGCCGCAAAATCCTGTGGCAAAGGTGTGACGTACGAAGCCGGATAGTGGACCCCTAAAGGGCAAAACGGGGCAGACTGGAACGTCTGCCCCGCTCGTATGGGGTGTTTGTACCTCCTAGCGGCCTTCGTACGTGATGTGCGTCCTATGCGAGGGCTCACATTCGGCGCGTGGCAGTCTCACCAGCAGTTGCTGACGCAATGCTCTGCGTGAGGATTCGCAGACTCCGCAGTCCTCTCGGACTCCTCGGACGGCAGGACGAGATGCATGTCGCCGAACTCGTGCCACAGGTAGCGGCCGCGCAAGGCCTCGTCGTAGCTGCGCCGGATCGCCGCCGGTCCCGCGATCGCCTCCAGCATCAGCAGATGCGAGGCCTCCGGTTCGTGCAGCCCGGTGAGGAGCCCGTCGACCACCCGCACCCCGCGCTCCGGGGTCACCACGAGATCGGTCCAGCCCTCCGCCGCCCGTACCACCCCGTCGGGGCCGGCCGCGGACTCCACGGACCGTACGGCCGTCGTACCGACCGCGAGGACCCTGTAGTCCCCTGCCCTCGCCGTGTTGATCAGCCGTGCCGACGCTTCGGGCACCGCGAAGCGCTCCGGATACGGCGGCTCGTGCGCCTCCGGCGACGCGACTCCGGTGTGCAGCGTGATCGGGGCGAACTGCACGCCCCGGCTCACCAGCTCCGCCACCAGCCGCGGCGTGAAGGGCCGCGCGGCACTCGGCATCTCCGCGCTGCCCGCACCGTCCGCGGACGGCAGCGCGAACACCGTCTGGTACGCCGACAGGGGCTGGTCCCGTTCCGTGTACGAGTACCGAATGGGCCTCCCGTGCCGCCGCAGCAACCCCGGGACGTCCGGTTCCGACACCCGCGCCCACCACAGCCGGGGGCTCCGCGTGCTGAGAGGCTCCTCCAGGACGAGCCGTACGTCACCGGGGAGGCGCACCTCCGTACCAGCGGGACCTCCCGCACGCGCGCGCGTGGTGCCCGCTTCGTCGGGGTCCCGCAGCTCAACGGCCCACCGCCCGTCCTCGCCCCGCGTGGAGAAATGCACCACCACGCGCGCGTGCCCGAGCCGTCCGTCCACTGCCGCCGCCAGCGTCGACGAGGTGTTCACGACCAGTAGATCCCCGGCCCGCAACAGCCCCGGCAGCTCCGCGAACGCGTGATGGGACGCCTCCTCCGCTCCACGCGACACAAGCAACCGCACCCCGTCCCGATCGAGCCCGGCCCCCCGCTCCTCGACTGGCACCCGGGCCGACAACTCCTCCGGAACCTTCCCCCACTCTCGGCTTCTCCCCCACTCTCGACTTCGCTCGAGCGGGGGGACCCCCATGAGCGAGGGGACCCCCATCGCGGCCGTCATCGTGCCCCCAGCAACGAAGGCGCTCCACAACGACCGCTCACCGGCCACGCAGACGCAGACACTGCCGCGCCGGGCCGTCCGCCGGTGGTGATGCCCGTCACCGGGTCACCTCCAGAAGCGCGGGTGCCGCATAGCGGCCACTGGCCGGCCGCTCCTCGAGCAGCCGCAGAAACGCCGGGACGACGCTCGCCGGTGCCGACCGCGGATCCTCGTCGTCCGGTACGGCCGCCGCGTACAGATCCGTGTTCATGTCGCCCGGGTCGACCGCCCAGACCCGCAGCCCGGGCTCCTCCTCGGCGAGCACCGCCGAGACATGGTCGAGGGCCGCCTTCGACGCCCCGTAACCGCCCCAGGTCTCGTACGCCTCGGCCGCCGCGTCCGAGCTGATGTCGATGACCGTCCCGGCCGCCGAGTCCCGCAGCAGCGGCAGCGCCTCCTGGATGAGGCCGAGCGCCGCGACCACGTTGACCTCCAGTGCCCGCCTCAGCCCGTCCAGCGCCAGGCCCTCCAGCCGTACGAGCGGTTCGGCGCCGAGCGCGCTCGCGTTGTTCACCAGCAGATCGAGGCCACCGAGCCGCCGCGCCGCCGCCACCAGCGCCGTACGGTGCGCCGCGTCCGTGACGTCCCCGGGCAGCGCCTCGACCCGTACCCCGTGCTTGCCGAGCGCCGCGGCCGTCTCATGGAGCACCCCCGCCGTCCTGGCGTCGAGCACCAGCTCCCAGCCGCGCTCCGCCAGGGCTTCGGCGAGCGCCCGCCCCAGCCCCTTCGAAGCCCCTGTGATGATCGCTACCGGCATGACATCCGTCCCCTCGTCCCATGACCGCCACTCCCGGCGGCTGCCTTCAACGTAGGAACCGGGCTGTCCCCACCGCCTCGGACGCGAGCCGCAATGATCGGGGCCCTTTGCCCTAGGCCCACCGGCCTACGCAGGGGCAGCCACAGGTCCGATACGGGCTGTCACACCCGGCGGGTACGTTGAGGTCATGAGTCAAGGACCCCGGTCGGGCCTGGCCGCGGTGAGTTCCGCGCTGCTGGCCATGAGCAGGCACCTCGAGGTGCGCGACGTCCTCAAGACGATCGTCGCCTCGGCCCGCGAGCTGCTCGCCGCCGAGTACGCGGCGCTGGGAGTCCCCGACGACCACGGCGGCTTCGCCCAGTTCGTGGTGGACGGCGTCAGCGACGCCCAGTGGAAGGCCATCGGCCCGCTGCCGCGCCAGCACGGCATCCTCGCCTCGATGCTGCACGAGGCCCGGCCGGAGCGCCTCGCCGACGTGCGCAAGGACCCCCGCTTCGAGGGCTGGCCGGGCGCCCACCCGGAGCTCGCCGACTTCCTGGGCCTGCCCATCCGCGACGACGACGAGGTCATAGGCATCCTCTTCCTCGCCAACAAGCAGTGCCCGAAACCTGAGGGCGGTTGCGGCTTCACAGAGGAGGACGAGGAGCTCCTGGCGATCCTCGCCCAGCACGCCGCTATAGCGCTGACCAACGCCCGCCTGTACGAGCGCAGCCGCGAACTCACCATCGCCGAGGAGCGCTCCCGGCTCGCGCACGAACTGCACGACGCCGTCAGCCAGAAGCTGTTCTCCCTGCGCCTGACCGCCCAGGCCGCGGTAACCCTGGTCGACCGCGATCCGGCCCGCGCCAAGGGCGAACTCCAGCAGGTGGCCACGCTCGCCGCCGAGGCCGCCGACGAACTACGCGCCGCCGTCATCGAGTTGCGCCCCGCGGCCCTCGACGAGGACGGTCTGGTGGCCACGCTGCGCACCCAGATCCAGGTTCTCGACCGCGCCCACTCCGCCCGCGTGACCTTCACCGGCCGAGGCGTACGAGCCCTGCCCTCCGCCCAGGAGGAGGCCATGCTGCGCGTCGCCCAGGAGGCCCTGCACAACGCGCTGCGGCACTCCGGAGCGACCCACGTCGACGTCACCCTCGACAAGCGCGGCCCGGGAGCGGCCCTGCGCGTCACCGACGACGGCAGCGGCTTCGACCCCAAGGCGATACGACGCGCGGGACGCCACCTGGGCCTGGTGTCCATGCACGACAGGGCGAGCGGAGTCGGCGGCCGGCTGACCGTGGAATCGACGCCCGGAAAAGGCACCACGATCGAGATGGAGGTCCCCGGTGGCTGACGCAATCAAGGTGCTGCTCGTCGACGACCACCAAGTGGTCCGCCGCGGACTGCGCACCTTCCTGGAGATACAGGACGACATCGAGGTCGTGGGAGAGGCGTCCGACGGCACCGAAGGTGTGGCCCGGGCCGAGGAGTTGAAGCCCGACATCGTCCTTATGGACGTCAAGATGCCGGGCATGGACGGCGTCGCGGCCCTGCGCAAGCTGCGCGAACTCGACAACCCCGCGCGCGTGCTCATCGTCACCAGCTTCACCGAGCAGCGCACGGTCGTCCCGGCCCTGCGCGCGGGCGCCGCCGGATACGTCTACAAGGACGTGGACCCCGACGCCCTGGCCGGAGCCATCCGCTCCGTCCACGCGGGACACATACTTCTGCAACCCGAGGTGGCCGACGCGCTGCTGTCCCAGGAGGACTCCAACCTCGGCCAGGGGAGAGGCGGTTCACTCACCGAGCGGGAGCGGGAGGTGCTCGGCCTGATCGCCGACGGCCGCTCCAACCGCGAGATCGCCCGCGCCCTCGTCCTCTCCGAGAAGACGGTCAAGACACACGTCTCGAACATCCTGATGAAACTCGACCTCGCCGACCGCACCCAGGCCGCCCTGTGGGCCGTACGCCATGGGGTGACCGGCTGATCCCCGCTCCGGCACGCTTGCTTGACGACTCCCTGACGACAATATGGAGGGTCTCGTTCCGGGCTGAGATTCATACCGTCGTGGGAATGTCACTCGGATGGCGCATCCTCCGCGGCTCTGAGCCGTTCTCCAGTGCGTGCTGCGGCGCCTGCCGCAGTGATCACAAGGGAGGGCTTGAGAAAAGTGAAGAACCTGAAGAAGGCCGCAGCCGTCGCGATGATGGCCGGTGGCCTGGTTGCCGCCGGTGCCGGCTTCGCGTCCGCCACCGACGCGCACGCCTCCGGCCAGGCCGTGGGCTCGCCGGGCATCGCCTCGGGCAACCTCGTTCAGGCCCCGGCCGACATCGACGTGAACGCGGTCGGCAACACCGCGAACGTCATCGGCATCCTGAACCCGGCGTTCGGCAACGAGGGCTTCAACGGCTGAAGCACTCCCGGGTCAGCAGTGACCACCGGCCTCCCAGATACCTCTGGGGGGCCGGTCCGCGTTGACCTCCGGCCGTCGGGCTGAGCGCCTCGTAAGGGGCGCGGGGCTGTATCTATATGCGGCTCCGCCGCGGGGCGCGACAAGCCACAACGAACCCGCACCTTCAAACCGCACCCCCAGCGGAGCGCTACCGCTCGCGTTCCTCAACGAACGCGTTGTACGCCGCCACCTGTGCCCGCCGAGCCGTCCGCTCGACCGGCCGCAGAGCCTCGGAGCGCGCCGTCATCTCCGAGGCGCTCACCGCTCCGCCGTGGCCGTTCTCGTACGCCACCGAGATGAGCAGCCCGACGCGCTGGGCCAGCTCCAACACCCGTACCGCACGCGGCGGATAGCCAGGAGCCAACACCTCGCCACCGCGCTCGGCCCGCGCCCGGTACGCGTCGATCGCCGCCTCCGCGACCGGACCCGAACCGGCCACGTCGAGCCGCGACAGCATGTCGGTGGCGTCACGCAGCGCCTCCGCGAGCTCCCGCTCGGCCTCGCCGAGAGACGGCACATCGGCGGGCGGCGCCTCGCGCACCGCCAGACAGTGCCAGACGACCTCCACGTGTACGTCGCCTTCAGGACCGGCCTCGGACACCTCGGGCACCAGGCCCAGTGCCGCGCCATGGCAGACGACCGCCTCCTCGGCCTCCAAGGCCCGCGCGTTGAACTCCGGCGGTCCGCTCAGCCCGAGCGGATGCCCCGGCGCGGGCAGCGCGACCCGAAGCCCGGTCATCCCGAGCCCGCGCAGCCGCCCCAGCGCGAGCGTGAGTCCGACCGGCCCCGTCTCGCCGGGCAGCCCCTCGACCCGGTGCACGGCGTCCTCACCGACGACGGCGAGGACCGCGTCGTCCGGCGAAACAAACCCGGCCAACAGGGCATTTCCCCATGCGGCCAGCCGTCCTGAGCGTGGTTCCGAGAGCATGCCCCCACCCTAAGGACCGGCCGATGGAAAGGTGCGGGGGACCGGTGGCGTAGGTTTTCCCTGGGGGCTGCGTCCACAGACGTAAGCGACGGCCGAGACTGCAATGGGAGACAGCGCGCTCATGAGCGATGTTCTGGAGCTGGAGGACGTATCCGTGGTCCGGGAGGGCCGGGCTCTGGTGGACCAGGTCTCCTGGTCGGTCAAAGAGGGGGAGCGCTGGGTCATCCTCGGTCCCAACGGTGCCGGAAAAACGACCCTTCTGAACATCGCGTCCAGCTATCTCTTCCCCAGCAGTGGCACCGCCACCATTCTCGGTGACACCCTCGGCAAGGTCGACGTCTTCGAACTGCGCCCCCGCATCGGCATGGCCGGCATCGCCATGGCGGAGAAGCTCCCCAAGCGCCAGACGGTCCTGCAGACCGTGCTGACCGCCGCGTACGGGATGACGGCCGGCTGGCACGAGGACTACGAGGACATCGACGAGCAGCGTGCCCGCGCCTTCCTCGACCGCCTCGGCATGAGCGACTACCTCGACCGCAAGTTCGGCACGCTCTCCGAGGGCGAGCGCAAGCGCACCATGATCGCCCGCGCCCTGATGACCGACCCCGAACTGCTGCTCCTCGACGAGCCCGCCGCAGGCCTCGACCTCGGTGGCCGCGAGGATCTCGTACGCCGTCTCGGCCGTCTCGCCCGCGACCCGATCGCCCCCTCGATGATCATGGTCACCCACCATGTCGAGGAGATCGCACCGGGCTTCACCCACGTCCTGATGATCCGTCAGGGCAAGGTGCTCGCCGCGGGCCCACTGGAACTCGAGCTCACCTCCCGCAACCTGTCGTTGTGCTTCGGCCTCCCGCTCGTCGTCGAGCAGGTCGGCGACCGCTGGACGGCCCAGGGCCTGCCCCTGTCCTGACGGGCTCGAACGTCTGTACCAAGTTGATCGGCGCCCTGTCGGCGACCCGACCTGCGGACCTACCATGACCATGTGGACGACATCGACGCATGGGTGTGGTGGCTGATCGCGGCGGCCGGGCTCGGAATCCCGCTCGTGGTGACCGCGATGCCGGAGTTCGGAATGCTCGCCGTCGGCGCCGTGGCGGGCGCCCTGACCGCAGGACTCGGGGGTGGTGTGGTCCTCCAGGTCGTTGTCTTCGCCGTGGTCTCGGTCGCGCTCATCGCCGTCGTACGCCCCATCGCGGCCCGGCAACGCGCCCAGATGCCCCAACTCGCCACCGGCATAGACGCGTTGAAGGGCAAGCAGGCCGTCGTTCTGGAACGGATCGACGGCTCCGGAGGCCGGGTCAAGCTCGGCGGGGAAGTCTGGTCCGCGCGCTCCCTCGACACCGGCCGGACCTACGAAGTCGGCCAGGAGGTCGATGTCGTGGACATCGAAGGTGCCACGGCAATCGTCATATAACTTCGCGCAGCGTTCCGTGGCCGGAACTCCCCATGGGGAGTTGTGGTCTGACACACTCATCCAGCAAGATCTTCAACAATCACAGGACCTTCCGGAACGCCGAGGCGGAGAAGGGTACGGGGAGCCACGATGGAACCGATCATCATCGTCCTGATCATTCTGGTGGTGTTGGTCTTCATCGCGCTGATCAAAACCATCCAAGTCATCCCACAGGCCAGCGCCGCCATCGTCGAGCGCTTCGGCCGCTACACGCGGACCCTCAACGCGGGACTGAACATCGTCGTCCCGTTCATCGACTCGATCCGCAACCGCATCGACCTCCGCGAACAGGTCGTGCCCTTCCCGCCGCAGCCGGTGATCACCCAGGACAACCTGGTCGTGAACATCGACACGGTCATCTACTACCAGGTCACCGACGCCCGCGCGGCCACGTACGAAGTCGCCAGCTACATCCAGGCCATCGAGCAGCTCACCGTCACCACGCTCCGCAACATCATCGGCGGCATGGACCTGGAGCGGACCCTGACCTCCCGCGAGGAGATCAATGCGGCCCTGCGTGGCGTCCTCGACGAGGCAACCGGCAAGTGGGGCATCCGCGTCAACCGCGTTGAACTCAAGGCGATCGAGCCACCCACCTCCATCCAGGACTCGATGGAGAAGCAGATGCGCGCCGACCGCGACAAGCGCGCAGCGATCCTCACTGCCGAAGGTATCCGCCAGTCCGCCATCCTCACCGCCGAAGGTGAGAAGCAGTCCGCGATCCTGCGCGCCGAAGGTGAGGCCAGGGCCGCCGCACTACGCGCCGAGGGCGAGGCCCAGGCGATCCGTACGGTCTTCGAGTCCATCCACGCCGGAGACGCGGACCAGAAGCTCCTCGCCTACCAGTACCTCCAGATGCTGCCGAAGATCGCCGAAGGCGACGCCAACAAGCTCTGGATCGTGCCCAGCGAGATCGGCGACGCCCTCAAGGGCCTGAGCGGCGCCATGGGCAACTTCGGCCCGATGGGCGGCAACTCGTCCGGCGGAGGCACAGAGCGCCTCGAGAAGCCAACTGTCACCGACTGACGTCGTACGCAGTCGTACGCATGCGAAGG
>NZ_BMPQ01000015.1:202619-205844 GCF_014647675.1 Streptomyces flaveus
GGCGGGCCCCAGTCACGTACGCCCTATGCGGCCGGCTGGGCCAGCCACTCCGGCAACGCGTCGAACTCGTCCCGGCCCAGCGCCAGCAGCATCGCGTCCGCAGGCGTCGGCTCGAACGGCTCCCGCAGCAGCGGCATACCCGCCTGCTCCGGAGTCCGGTTCGCCTTGCGGTGGTTGTCCTCCGCACACGAGGCCACCGTATTCAGCCAGGAGTCCCTACCACCCTGCGCCCGCGGCACCACATGGTCCACGGTCGTCGCCCGCCTGCCGCAGTACGCACACCTGTGCCGGTCACGCACCAGAACACCCCGCCTCGACCAAGGAGCTTGTCTTCGAAAGGGCACCCTCACATAGCGGCACAGCCTGATCACCCGGGGCGCCGGTATGTCGACCACCGCTCCGCGCATACGCAGTTCGGGGTGGGCCTGCTCGACGACAGCCTTGTCCTGCAGCACCAGAACGACGGCTCGATTCAACGTCACCGTCGACAGCGGCTCGAAGCTCGCGTTCAGCACCAGCGTGTCCCGCATCCAGCCCACCTCCTATGCGCACCGGCCCACCCCCTGGCGGGCTTGGATCAACTCTGGCCGGGCACGCCGAGATGGACAACGCAATAAAAAAATGCCCGCCTCTGATCAATTCCAAGACCAGAGGCGGGCAAACGTTCAGTGAACGCTCAACTCTCCGCGGGCGCCGCGTACTCGGCGATGAGCTGCGCCCTCGCCAGCGTATGGAAACGCAAGTTGAAGCCCACGAAAGCCGGGGTGGCGTCCGCGTCAGGACCGAGCTTCTCCTGATCCACCGCGTACACGGTGAACACGTAACGGTGCGCCGGGTCTCCGGGCGGCGGCGCGGCACCGCCGAAGTCCTTCGTCCCGTAGTCGTTGCGCGCCTGCACCGCGCCCTCCGGCAACCCCTCGAACTTGCCGCTGCCCGCACCCGCCGGCAACTCGGTGACCGACACCGGGATGTCGAACACGACCCAGTGCCAGAACCCGCTCCCCGTAGGGGCATCGGGGTCGAAGCACGTCACGGCGAAGCTCTTGGTCTCCGGCGGGAAGCCCTCCCAGCGCAGCTGCGGCGAGGTGTTCCCAGCCGCGTAGACCTGAGCGTCCTTCAGCACCGCGCCCGGCTCGACGTCCTCGCTCGTCACCGTGAAAGACGGCACGGTCGGATGGAAGTCATGGGGAAGCGGCGGCCTCTTGGGCTCGGTCACCTCGGCACCTCCTGATCGGTTCTGCTCAGTGGAGTCTTTCGTTCCCGAGCCTAGAACCAGTTACGGCGGCTGCCGACCTCGGACAGCCACTGGTTGAGGTACGCCGCCCAGTCGGTCCCCTGGAAGTCGTTCAGCCCCACCTTGAACGACCGGAACGTGTCGCTGCTCTCACTGAACAGACCCGGCTTCTTGTCCATCTCCAGGACGACGTCCATCTCGCGCTCATCCGCGACGAAGCTCAACTCGACCTGGTTGAGACCGCGGTACTGCTGCGGCGGGAAGAACTCGATCTCCTGGTAGAACGGCAGCTTCTGCCGCGTACCCCGGATGTGACCGCGCTCCATGTCCGCGCTCTTGAACCGGAAGCCCAGCTGAATGAAGGCGCCCAGAATCGCCTGCTGCGCCGGCAGCGGATGCACACTGATCGGGTCCAGGTCACCGGAGTCCACGGCACGCGCGATCTCGAGCTCCGTGGTCACACCGATGTTCATCCCGCGCAGCGGCTGACCGTCGATGGTCGTGATCGGCGTCTCCCACGGGATCTCCAGCCCGAACGGCACCGCGTGCACCGCGTTCGCCTGCAGCTCGAAGGCACCGCCGAGCCGCATCTTCGTGAACTCCATGTTCTGCTGGAGCTCCTGGTCGTTCTGCCCCTCCACCTCGACCCGAGCCTGAAGCCCGACGGAGAGCCCTTCGATCTCCTGCTTCACGGACCCGCCCTGGATCCGCACCTCACCCTGAACGACGCCGCCGGGAACGACATTCACCTCGGTCAGTACCGTCTCGACCGAAGCCCCACCGGCCCCCAGGCTCGCAAGCAGCCGCTTGAACCCCATGTCTTTTCCTCCTCAGGCAACGCCTGTCACTGTCCGGTTCCTTGATCCCTACACACGCGATCCGACCGTGTCCGGTTCCGCGCCCTTTCACCCTGGCAAGCCTCACCCTGGCAAGACGGCCGTTCCCCGGTCACCCCGCTCACCGTCACACGTTTCCACTACGCTCGTACGCCATGATCGCGGCCCCTGACCGTACGCCCCTGCCCCGGGAGTTCTTCGACCGCCCTGTACTGGACGTCGCCCCCGACCTTCTGGGACGCATCCTCGTGCGCACCACCCCGGACGGACCGATCGCGCTCCGCCTCACAGAGGTCGAGGCCTACGACGGCCCGAACGACCCCGGCTCCCACGCGTATCGCGGTCGCACCGCCCGCAACGACGTGATGTTCGGTCCGCCTGGTCATGTGTACGTCTACTTCACCTATGGCATGTGGCACTGCATGAACCTGGTGTGCGGTCCGGAGGGCAGGGCAAGCGCGGTCCTGCTCCGCGCCGGAGAGATCACCGAGGGAGTAGAACTCGCCCGCAAACGTCGACTTTCGGCCCGATGCGACAAAGAACTGGCCAAAGGCCCCGCCCGCCTGGCCACAGCCCTGGACGTCGACAGAGCCCTCGATGGCACGGACGCCTGCGCCCCCGAGGGTCCCCCCCTGACCCTTCTCACCGGCATACCCGTACGCCCCGACCAGGTGCGCAACGGTCCACGCACCGGTGTGGCCGGCGACGGAGGCGTCCACCCCTGGCGCTTCTGGATCGCTGACGACCCGACGGTGAGTCCTTACCGGGCCCATACGCCCCGTCGTCGCCGAACTTGACGCGTCCGTGGGCGATCCGTAATGTAGCCCGAGCCGCTTGAACCGGGTACGGCGTTCAGCCAGCAGCCGGAAGCGGCCAACCCACTACCTACGACTTCCTCTCAGCGAGGGTGAGTTCGGCGCGTCTGCGTGCCGTAATCCAACCTCGCGGGACTCGATTATGAGTTGCCGGGGAGGATCGGTTAACGTAGTGAATGTCGAAAGGCCGCAAGGGAAATCTTGGAGCCTAATGACAAATCCCCTCCGACGGGGAATCGGATCCGAAAGGGTCTGGTAACGTTGGAAACACCGAAGGGAAGCCCGGAGGAAAGCCGCGAGAGAGTCTCTCGGGTGAGTACGAAGGAAGCGTCCGTTCCTT
>NZ_BMPQ01000016.1 GCF_014647675.1 Streptomyces flaveus
TCCTCGAACAGCGACGCCTCCCACAAGGCGGACTCGACCAGCGCCTCGGGCGTCGCCCTGCCGTACTTCTGCAGCAGACGGCGATCCAGCGACCCGGCGTTGACCCCGATCCGGATCGGCGTGCCATGGTCCTTGGCGGCCCGCGCGATCTCTTTCACCTTGTCGTCGAACTGCTTGATGTTGCCCGGATTCACCCGCACCGCGGCACAGCCCGCCTCGATCGCGGCGAACACGTACTTCGGCTGGAAATGGATGTCCGCGATCACCGGGATCTGCGACTTCCGGGCAATCACCGGCAGCGCGTCCGCGTCGTCCTGCGTCGGGCAGGCCACCCGGACGATCTGGCAGCCCGACGCCGTCAGCTCGGCGATCTGCTGCAACGTGGCACCGATGTCCGACGTACGCGTCGTCGTCATCGACTGCACCGACACCGGCGCGTCTCCCCCGACCGCCACCGGCCCGACCTGGATCTGCCGCGAGACACGGCGCTTCGCGATCGGCCGGACCGGCAACTCGGGGACCCCCAGGGAAATGGCGGTCACGGCGTCACCCGCGGTTTCCGGAGACGGTCTCGCGGGCGGCCCGCAGCGACTCCTTGAGGGAGCCCATGGTGGCCATGACGGCGGTCGGCTCGTAGCCGCAGTGCGCCATGCAGTTGGCGCAGCGCGGGTCCTTGCCCCGGCCGTAGGCGTCCCAGTCGGTGTCCTCGATGAGTTGCTTGTACGTCGTGACGTACCCGTCGCTCATCAGATAGCAGGGCTTCTGCCAGCCGAACAGCGAGTAGTTGGGGATCGCCCACGCCGTACACGGGAAGTCGACCTTGCCCTCGAGGAAGTCGAGGAACAGGGGCGAGTGGTTGAGCCGCCAGCGCAGCCGGTTGCCGCCCGCGAAGGCCTTCTTGAACAGTTCGCGGGTCTGCTCGACGCCGAGGAAGTGCTCCTGGTCGGGCGCCTTCTCGTAGGCGTACGCGGGCGAGATCATCATCTCGTCGACCTTCAGGTCGTCGTTGAGGAAGTTGAGCACCTCGATGATGGTCTGCGGGGTGTCGGTGTTGAAGAAGGTCGAGTTGGTGGTGACCCGGAAGCCGCGCTTCTTGGCCTCCTTGATGGCCGCCACGGCCTCGTCGAACACACCCTCCTTCGCGACGGACTCGTCGTGCCGCTCGCGCAGACCGTCGATGTGCACGGCGAACGCGAAGAACGGCGAGGGCTTGAACTTGTCCATCTTCTTGCGCAGCAGCATGGCGTTGGTGCACAGGAAGACGTACTTCTTCCTGGCCACCAGCTGCCGCACGATCTCGTCGATGTGCGGGTGCATCAGGGGTTCGCCGCCGGCGATGGACACCATCGGAGCACCGGATTCGAGCACCGCCCCCACGGCCTGCGCCACCGGCATGCGCTGCTTGAGCACTCCGGCCGGGTGCTGGATCTTGCCGCAGCCCTCGCACTTCAGATTGCAGGCGTACAGCGGTTCCAGCTCGACGATCAGCGGAAACTTGTCCCGCTTGCGCAGCTTCTGTTCGAAGAGATATGTCGCGACCTTGATGGTCTGGCGGAGTGGCATGGCCATCTGGCTCACCTCCTGGGGAGCAGCAAAGAACGGTGCCATTCGAAAAAAGCGGGAAGGACGGCACGAAGTACGCGGAAAGCTGATATTCCACCGCGTATCGTGCCGATCCGGACGAGTTCATGTTCTGGAGCGTCCACGACCACCCGGACGGCCGCAACCGGGCGTGCGCCCGCGCGGAGGGCGCTGTGGAGTGTGGCCGCCGACTCCATGTCGACCGCGATTGCGCCGATCGTGAGCAGTTCCGACCGTTCGTGTCCGCGGACGACGTGGTCGGAGCCGGTGAGCGGTCCGGTGTGGACGGTGCGCCCGGGCACGGCACGCACCAGTTCCTTGACGAGCAGGTCGGTGCCCACGCAGGGGGTGTGGCCCCGCGCGTCCCGGGTCTCCTCGGCGACGACCAGGTCACCGGGGTGCATCCCGGGCGCGAGTCCGGCGCAGAAGCCCGTGGCCAGGACGGCCGCGTCCCTCAGCGCCGGGTCGGCGAGCGCCCGGTCGACCGCTCGGTCGGCGGCCAGGGGTCCCATGCCGGTACGCAGCACGGTGACTGGGCCTGCCGCACCGCCTGCCGCGCCACCGCGAGCGCCACCGCGCAGGGCAAGGCGTTCGATGCCGAGCGCGCAGGCGATCAGCAGCGGGGCGGCGGCAGGTGTCGTGGACATCAACTCCCTTTCGTCTGTGGGCCGGTGAACGGTTCGCCGTGGACGTACCGGCCGAGGGCGGTCAGCGGGAAGACCTGCCGGTAGAGGTGGTAGTTGATCGAGAAGTCCCACGGGAACCCGGTGCCGGTGAAGTACGGCTCATCCCAGGTGCCGTCCTCCCGCTGGGTCTGGGCGAGCCAGGCGATCCCACGCTCCACGGCCTTGGACTCCCGCTCCCCCGCCGAGAGCAGCGCGAGCAGGGCCCAGGCGGTCTGCGAGGCGGTGGAGGTGCCCCGGCCGCTCCACTCGGCGACGTAGCGATAGGAGCGCAGGTCCTCGCCCCAGCCGCCGTCCTCGTTCTGCACCAGTTCCAGCCAGTCGACGGCACGGCGGATCGCCGGATGCGAGCCGGGCAGTCCGGCGGCGACCAGCGCGGGCACCACCGACCCTGTGCCGTATACGTAGTTGACGCCCCAGCGGCCGAACCAGGAGCCGTTCGCCTCCTGTTCGGCGAGCAGCCACTCGATGCCCCGCCGGGTGCGGGGATCGTGGGACAGTCCCTCGACGGCGAGCATCTCCACGACGTGCGCGGTGACATCGGCGGACGGTGGGTCGATGACCTCGCCGAAGTCGCAGAACGGCAGCCGGTTGGGGAAGGAGCTGGTGTTGTCGACGTCGAAGGCGCCCCACGCGCCGTTCTTCGACTGCATGCCGAGGTTCCAGCGCACCCCGCGTCCGATGGCCTTCTCGACGCGCTCCGGGTCGTGGTGCTTGACACGGCGCAGCGCGAGGACGACCTCGGCGGTGTCGTCGATGTCGGGGTAGTTGTCGTTGTGGAACTCGAACGCCCAGCCGCCGGGCGGCAGTTGAGGCCTGCGCACGGACCAGTCGCCGGGCCGTACGATCTCCTCGCCGAGCATCCAGTCCGCGGCCTTCACCAGCTGCGGATGGTCGGCGGGCAGTCCCGCGTCGGCGAGTGCGATGGTCGCGAGGCAGGTGTCCCACACCGGCGACTGGCAGGCCTCGATCATCCGGGCTCCGTCCTCGCGCCATACGGCGAAACGGTCCAGCGACGCCAATCCCTCGCGCATCACCGGGTGTTCGAGGTCGTAGCCCAGCAGGTGCAGCGCGATGACCGAGTACACGGCGGGTGGCTGGATGCCTCCCCAGCAGCCGTCGTTCTCCTGCCGCTCGATGATCCAGCGGGCGGCGCTGTTCATGGCGGCCTTGCGCAGTCGGCGCGACGCGACCTTCCGGTAGACGTGCAGCGCCTTGTCGAGCCGCTGGAAGACGCCGTCCCAACTGGCCGCCGGGGCAAGCGGCTTGATGGGGTTCGGGTTGCGTGGGTCGGTGTGCAGCTCGTCCAGCGGGAACGGCGCGGGCCGCACCGGGCGCTTCGCCGAGACGATGGTGAGGGGCACGATGGTCTGCCGGGCCCAGCACCCGAAGTCGTAGATGTTGAGCGGCATCCACTTGGGGAAGTAGATGAGCTCCGGCGGGAGTTCGGGCAGGTCGTCCCACTTCCACCAGCCGAACAGGGCCAGCCAGATCCGGGTGAAGACCCGGGCCGCGGCGATACCGCCCTGTGCACGGATCCAGGCCGAGGCCTTCGCCATGTGCGGCGCTTCCGGGCTGTCACCGGCCAGCCGCAGCGCGACGTACGCCTCGATGGTGGTGGAGAGTTCGCCTGGCCCGCCGTAGAACGTGGCCCAGGTGCCGTCCTCGTGCTGCTCGCCGCGGATGAACAGTCCGGCGGCGTGCGTCGTCTTCTCATCGAGGATGCCCAGAAACTGGCGGAGCAGCAGGTCCTCGGCGTCCATCGTGACGTTCGTCTCGAGGTCGCCCTTCCACCAGCCCTGGGCGTCCTGCGTGGCGAGCAGGAAATCGGTGGCGCGCTGTATCGCGCGCTGGGCGGCGTCCGATACGTCCAGGCTCCCGGCCGCCACGGGAGTCGTCTTGAGTGTTTCGTTGGCCGAGGCTGCGCGGGGCGGCAGTGCCCCGGTGCTTCCGTCGGTCGTCGCTGTCATGGCTTCCCCTTCGTGCAGTGCTACGTCTCTGCTGTGGGTCCGCCGTCGGCCGGTGCTCGTTCTCCCGCGGCACCGGCCGGCGACTACGCGAGGCTTGTTCGACCGATAGTGATCATCTCTTTCGTACGACGACGAAGTCGGCGAGCGCCACCAGCTCGGCCCGTACCCGGTCCGGCATCGGGATCGAGTCCAGGGCGTCGATGGCGGTCGTGTGCTGGCGGCGGGCCTCCTGGGCGGTCCACTCGCGGCCGCCCGCCTCCTCGATGAGCGCGGCGCGCGCGGCGAACTCCTCCTCGGAGAAGTTCTCGAAGTCGCTGGCCTTGGCGTCCTCGGCGAGCAGCTCGCCGAGCCGCTCGGAGGACGGTCCGCCCGCCGCGAGAGCGGCCACGACCGGCAGGGACTTCTTGCGCTGGCGCAGATCGCTCCAGGGCCGCTTGCCGGTGGCCTCCGGGTCGCCCCAGATGCCCAGCAGGTCGTCCACGGCCTGGAAGGCGAGGCCGAGGTGGTAGCCGTACTTCTCCAGCGTGTCGGCCGTGTGGTCGTCGGCGCCGCCGAGCACGGCGCCGATGGAGCAGGCGCAGGCGAGCAGGGCGCCCGTCTTGTTGCCCTCCATCTCCAGGCACTCCTCGACGGTGACCCGCTCCCGGTGCTCGTAGGAGATGTCCTGCGCCTGACCGTCGATCAGTGCGCGGGTGGCGCTGGTGAGGCGGCGGGTGGCGCGGCCCGCCTCGACGGTGCCGAGTTCCAGGAGCAGCTCGTTGGCCAGGGCGAACAGGGCGTCGCCGACGAGGATCGCCTGGGCGGGACCGTGCACCTTCCATACGGTGTCGCGGTGGCGGCGCTGTTCGTCGCCGTCCATCAGGTCGTCGTGCAGCAGCGAGAAGTTGTGCACCAGTTCAACGGCGACGGCACCCGGTACGCCCACCTCGGGGGCGGCTCCGGCGGCCTGCGCGGACAGGACGGCGAGCGCGGGGCGTACGGCCTTGCCGCCGTCGCCGTCCGCGGGGTTGCCCTCGGCGTCGATCCAGCCGAAGTGGTAGGCGGCGACAGTGTCCATGGGAGGGGCCAGGCGGTCGATGGCCGCCCGCAGTACCGGTGTGGCCAGGGTCCGGCCGCGCTCCAGGAGCGCGGTCACGTCCACCGAGGTCCCTCGAGCGGGCGTTGGTGCCGGGGGCACAGTGGGCACAGTCTCTCCTCTATTTGCGATACGGGGGGTGCGGGAGCCTGCTCTGCTCGGATAAAGCGTCACGCCGCCTCCTCGAATAGCTCGAAGAGGTGATCGCGAGGCCGGCCCAGGGCGCTCAGCGCGGCACCGGCCGCACTCACGCCGCTGCGGACCGCACTCTCCATGGTCGCGGGCCACCCTGTGGCGGTCCACGCTCCGGCCAGGTAGAGGCCGGGTGCCTTGGTGCGGGCGCCGGGCCGCAGCCGCCCGACGCCGGGGGTCGGAGCGAACGTCGCGGTGCGCTCCCTGGTCACGAAGAAGTCCCGTACCTCGGCGCCGCGTGTGCCCGGCAGCAGCCGCTCCAGTTCCGGCAGGTAGCGCTCGCGCAGCTGGGAGACGGGTGCGTCGATCTCGTCGTGTGCGGCCGACTGCGACAGGGCGAGGTACTGGCCCTCGGTGAGGCCTGATGCCTCGGTCCGGTCGAAGACCCACTGCACGGGGGTGCCGAGCGCGGCGAAGAACGGCTTGCCGAGCACCTTGCGGTCGTACACGACATGGATGTTGAGGATGGGCGCGGTGCCGATCTCGAGCAGCCGCTCGGGGGCGTCGAGCGCGCCCTCGGGCAGCAGATCGTGGGCCTCGCGCTGGGGTACGGCGAGGACGACCGCGTCGGCGTGGAGCGTCTCGCCGGGAACCTGAACCCTCCAGCGTCCGTTCTCGTGTTGGGAGATGGAGGTGACCCGTGTTCTCAGTTCGGTACGGACGCCCGCGGAGTCGAGCGCCTTGCGCGCCCTCAGATCATGCAGTTCGCCCAGTGGGACGCGCGCCCAGCCGATGTCGGCCGCGCCCGGGTCGGACAGCAGACCGGTCTTGAACACCATCGCGGCGAGCCCGAGCGAGGCTTCGCCGGCCACCGCGTTGAGGGTGGCGACCCCGACGAGGTCCCACAGTGCTTCGACGGCACGCGCCGACTGACCGTGCCGGGTCAGCCAGCTGCCGAAGTCCTCGGTGTCGAGGGCCGGGTCGGCGAGGTCGAGTGCCTTGAGCGCGAGCGCGGCACGTCCGACCTTGGCGCGCTCGGCGAGCGAGAGATGCGGGTAGGTCGCGAGGCTGCGTCCGAGATGCAGCGGTACGGGCAGCGCGTCGCGTCGTAGTCTGCCGAGCCGGCTGCCCGCCCGTTTCTCCAGGTCGAGTACGGGCACGTCGAGCCGGTCCTGGAGCGGTGCGAGTTCGGCTCCGTCGACGCGGTCGAGAAACCAGCGGTATGCGGTGCAGCAGCGCAGGTACACATGCTGGCCGTTGTCCACGGTGAGCTTGCCGCGCTGGAAGGAGAAGGCGAGCCCGCCGAGCCGTGGCCGGCCTTCGAGCAGCGTGACGCGTACGCCCGCGTCGGCGAGCGCCAGCGCGGCGGTGATGCCGGCGAGCCCGCCGCCGACCACGACAGCCTCCCGCTCGGGGCCGCCCGGTCGGCCCGGTCGGTCCGCGTCGAACCCCTTGGCCTGCGTGGTGTCGCTCATCGTGCACCCTCCCCCGCGGCCGTGCCGTGGCGATGGAGCGGTGCACGGCAGGCCGTTGAAGTCAGGGACGCCGTCACCGACCGGAGGGTTGCGCACCGTTTCCCGGGAGTTGTGTCACCTTGGCCCAGAGTGTCCATCAGACGCGCCTCCTGACGGTCCGGCGGGAGACATGCCGGGCGTCCAGGCCGGAGAGGCCGCGCATGGCGACGTACGCCTTCTCGCGTCCGGGCAGCGAGACACGGCCGCGCAGGACCGCCTCCGGATCGTGCTCGATGCGGTCGAGCAGTCGGCGGTAGATGCCGGCCATCGCGGCGACGCAGGCGCCGCTGCGTCGGTCCAGCATGGGCAGCAGACGGTAGCCCTCCGCGAAAAGTGTGCGGGCCCTGCGCACTTCGAAGTGCACCAGGCCCGCGAAGTCGGAGCCGTCCGGTGGCGTGGTTCCCTTGAACCCGTCCGAGCAGCCGAACTTCGCGAGGTCGTCAGCGGGCAGGTAGGTCCGCCCGCCCTCGGCGTCCTCGCGAACGTCCCGGAGAATGTTGGTGAGTTGGAGCGCGAGGCCGAGTGTGTCGGCGTACTCAGGCGCGCGCTCGGCTCCCCGCGCCCCTGGTTCGGTGCCGAACACGCCGAGCGATAGCCGCCCGATCGCCCCGGCCACGCAGCGGCAGTAGACCTTGAGGTCGTCCCAGGTCTCGTAGGTCTCGCCGCGTACGTCCATCAGGACGCCGTCGATGAGTTCGTCGAGGCCGCCGAGCGGAATGGGGAAGTGGTCCGCGGTGTGGCTGAGGGCGACCGCCACCGGGTCGGTGTCGTCCTCGGCCACGGAGCGGTCCCGGACCCGGGCGAGCAGCGCCCGGGTGTCCTCCAGGCGGGCCGCCTTGACCTCGGGTGCGAGCGCGCCGTCGCCGATGTCGTCGACACGCCGCGAAAACGCGTAGAGCGCCGACATGGCTCGGCGCTTGTGCGTCGGCAGGAGTCTGATGCCGTACGCGAAGTTACGGGCCTGCTGTCCGGTCACTGCCTCGCAGTAGCTGTATGCGGCGAGTACCGGTGCGGACACGTGTGGTGGAGACTCCACCGTCCGGATCACCCCTCTCCTCGCAGAGTCATGCCCGCCTCGCGCAGCAGCCGGAGCTTGCCGGGTCTGGGCGGGCCGGGAAGTACGTCGTATTCGGCGGCGACCATCGCATGGATGGCCGCCTTCCCCCCTGCCACGAACCCTGCGAGCAGCAGCCTCAGCCTGCCGTGGACGCTACCCACGAGGGGGGTGCCTTCATTCAGGAGGTTCCGGGCGCGTTCTGCTTCGTACGCGACCAGTGCGCGCACTGATGCGCCTGCTGTGGCCATGGCGAGATCCGCCTCCTGGACATGGAAGCGCTTCATGTCCTCGGCGGGCAGATAGATGCGGTCGCGGCCGAGGTCCTCGCTGACGTCCTGGAGGTGCTCGACGATCTGGAGCGCGGTGCAGACGGCGTCGGAGCGGCGCACCCGCTCGGGCGTCGAGGTGCCGGTGACGGCGAGGACGAGGCGGCCGACGGGGTTGGCGGACAGCTCGCAGTAGGCGAGCAAGTCGTCGTACGTCTCGTACCGCTTGACGAGCTGGTCCTGGCGGTTGGCCGCGATCAGGCCGAGGAACGGCTCGGGGCTGAGGCCGGCGCGGCGGACCGTCGGCTGGAGGCGGCGCAGGAGGGGGTGGCGCGGGGTCGCGTCGAAGACCCTGCGGAGGTCGGCCTCGAAGGCGTCGAGGAGGACCAGGCGGTCCTCGGCCTGTTCGGGGGACACACCGAGGAGGCGGGCGTCGGCTCCGCCGGGGGCCAGGTCGCCGTCGCCGATGTCGTCGACGAGACGGGCGAAGCCGTACACGGCCATGAGGTCGGCGCGCCAGGCCCTGGGCAGGAAGAAGGGGGCCACGGGGAAGTTCTCGTCCGCGGCCTTGTCGAGGGTGGTGCGCTCCGAGTCGGAGGCGCGCGCCGTGCCGGCTGCCGTCACCGCTCGCTGCCCGGTACGGGGACGGCACACGCTTCGGGGAGCTGGAGAGTTTCCGTAGCCATTGCCGTCACGTCTCCCGTTCTACACCGCTGACCCAATATGCGCCCATTTCGGACACGCCGCCCGGACGTCCGCGCCTTCGCGGGGCGCCGGTCTCGCGCATTATCGCCCTACTTGCCGCGAATAAGCACCGGTACAGCTTACGTTGTACAACGTTCCGTGCTTCCCCTGGGTGTCCTGCACATCACAACAACGCACCGATTGGCGTCAAGCTTCCTGCGGCGAACCAGAGTTGGCTTCCTCTTTGCCCGACTTGATCATCCCCTGCACAAGCCGTGCCCGAGCTCCGCACGCGAGACCCCGCCGAAGCGTTCCGGCGGGGTCAGGAGGGTGTGGCCGGGCTACTTGCCGGTGAACTTCTCGTACTCCTTGAGGACCTCGTCGGTCGGGCCGTCCATACGCAACTCGCCGCGCTCCAGCCACAGGACACGGTCGCAGGTGTCACGGATCGACTTGTTGTTGTGGCTGACGAGGAACACCGTGCCCGCGTGCTTGCGCAGCTCGCGGATGCGGGCCTCGGAGCGTTTCTGGAAGGAGCGGTCGCCGGTCGCGAGCGCCTCGTCGATCATCAGGACGTCGTGGTCCTTGGCGGCGGCGATGGAAAACCGCAGGCGGGCGGCCATGCCGGAGGAGTACGTCCGCATGGGCAGCGTGATGAAGTCGCCCTTCTCGTTGATGCCGGAGAAGTCGACGATCTCCTGGTAGCGCTCGCGGATCTGCTCGCGGGACATGCCCATCGCGAGGCCACCGAGGATGATGTTCCGCTCGCCGGTCAGGTCGTTCATCAGGGCCGCGTTCACGCCGAGCAGCGAGGGCTGGCCGTCGGTGTAGACCTTGCCCTCCTCGGCGGGCAGCAGTCCGGCGATGGCGCGCAGCAGCGTGGACTTGCCGGAGCCGTTGGAGCCGATCAGGCCGACGGCCTCGCCGCGATAGGCGACGAAGGAGACACCGCGCACGGCGTGCACCTTGCGGACGCCGCGCTCCTCGCCGCCTCGCTTGAGTATGCGGCTGAGGGCGGCGGTGGCGCTGCCCTTGCCGGTCTTGGCGCCGTTGACGCGGTAGACGATGTGCAGATCGTCGGCGATGACGGTGGGGATCCGGGAATCGGTGATCTGTTCAGCCACGGCCGTACCGCTCCTCAGCCTTCCAGAAGTACACGAACCCGCTCGCGGCAACGAGTACGGCCCAGCCGACGGCGACCAGCCAGGCGAACGGCGGCAGATTGACGTCCCACTCGTAGCCGTCGATCAGCGTCCAGCGCATCAGGTCCATGTAGATGGCGGCCGGATTCCACTGCAGGACGTCCGTGATCCAGAGCGGCAGGTCGCGGCCTTCGAGCATGAGCGGGATCGAGAACATCACGCCGGACGCGTACATCCACGTACGCAGCACGAACGGCATCAGCTGCGCGAGGTCCGGCGTCTTGCTGCCCAGCCTCGCCATGATCATCGCGAGACCCATGTTGAACAGGAACTGCAGGGCCAGGATCGGGAGGATCGCCAGCCACTTGAGCGAGGGGTAGCTGCCGAAGCCGATCGTGACGCAGAACAGCACGAGCATCGAGAACAGCAGCTGCTGGAGCTGCTGCAGCGAGAACGAGATCGGCAGCGAGGCGCGCGGGAAGTGCAGCGCGCGCACCAGGCCGAGGTTGCCGGAGATCGCCCGGACGCCGGCCATCACCGAGCTCTGCGTGAAGGTGAAGACGAAGACACCGGTCACGAGGAACGGGATGTAGACCTTGATGCCCATGCCCCGGTCGGCCTGGAGGATCAGGCCGAAGATGAGGAAGTAGACCGCCGCGTTCAGCAGCGGCGTCGCCACCTGCCACAGCTGCCCGAGCTTCGCCTGGCTGTACTGGGCGGTGAGCTTCGCCTGGGAGAAGGCGAGGATGAAGTGACGCCGTCCCCAGAGCTGGCGGACGTACTCGACGAGTCCGGGCCGGGCACCGCTCACGGAGAGCCCGTACTTGGCGGCGAGGTCCGCCGCGGAGAGCCCGTCATCGGGCGACGGGGGGACGCTCACCGCGACTGACCCGTCATGCGTTGTCTCACTCACAGATGGAAACTTTCGTCCTCAATGTGCGCAGCCTGGTCGGGCCTAGGCAGGAGCCAGGGACCGGGTACCGCCGAATGCTCTCAGATACCGAGCTTGTCAGATGACGGGTGGGCGGCCCAGTCGAGTCAGGCGCCATACCGTACGCCACTTCATGGGGCGCCGGGGGCCGCAGGCGGTGGTCCAGCCCTCCTTGAAGCCGCCGAACCAGGCCTTCAGCGCAGGTCGCGAGGGGCGGCGGGCGAGGGTGAGCAGCATCCAGACGCCGAGGTACACGGGGACCAGCGGGGCGGGCAGATTGCGGCGGGCGAGCCAGACGCGGTTGCGGGCCACCATGCGGTGGTAGACGGCATGCCGGGAAGGGGCGGTCGTGGGGTGGTTGAGCACCATGTCCGCGCGGTAGTCGATCATCCAGCCGGCGTCGAGGGCGCGCCAGGCGAGGTCGGTCTCCTCGTGGGCGTAGAAGAACTCGTCGGGCAATCCGCCGACCTCGGCCAGGACCTTCGTACGGACCGCGTTGGCGCCGCCGAGGAAGGTGGTGACACGGGAGTTGCGCATCGGGTCGGCGGCGCGCAGACGCGGGACGTGGCGGCGCTGAGTGGAACCGGTGTCGGGGTCGGCGATGCGGAAGCTGATGATCCCGAGCTTCGGGTCGGCCTCGAAGGCCTGGCGGCACAGCTCGGCGGTGTCGTTGCGGGCGAGCAGGCCGTCGTCGTCCAGGAACATCAGGACGTCCACGTCGGTGCCGCCGGGGCCGAAAGCCTCGATACCGACGTTGCGGCCTCCGGGGATGCCGAGGTTCTCGGGCAGCTCGATGGTCCGTACGCCTTCGGGGACGTCCGGGACCGGGGAGCCGTTGCCCACCACGACCGCCTCGACCGGGTCGCCGTCCTGCTTGGCGACCGAGTCGAGGAGGGCGCGGAGTTCGTCGGGGCGGTTGCCCATGGTGATGATCACCGCACCGACCTTCATGGCCGAGCTCACTTCAGCCTGCTCGACGCCAGGATGGACACCAGGTGCAGCAGGGTCTGCAGGAGCGCGATGCCTGCCAGCACGGCGACGCCGAGCCGCGAGAAGAACAGGTCGTCCCTGACCGTGTCCAGGACCGCCAGGACCAGGATCAGCAGCGAGGCCTCGACGCCGAGGACGAGCCGGTGGAACTTCAGCGCGGCGGCGGCCTTGCGGGCCAGCGCCATCCCGGAGGTGCGCGGCTCGGAGGCCGACTCCTGGACCGGCGGCTTCCCGGTCTGGTGCCGGGCAACGCCTACGAGGTCGGTCTCGGCCTTGATCAGGATCGCGCCGAGAGCGGCGAGGGTGCCGAGGAAGGCCCACAGCCAGTCGATCCGCCCGCTGCCCCACAGGTCGGCGGCGCGCAGCCCGAAGCCGACGAGGACCGCGGCGTCGCACAGGTAGGCGCCGACCCGGTCCACGTAGACGCCGGCGAGCGAGTACTGCTTGCGCCAGCGGGCGAGTTCGCCGTCGACGCAGTCGAACAGCAGGTAGAGCTGGACCATCAGCACGCCGAGCACGGCGCCCGGGATCCCCGGCACCAGCAGGGCCGGGGCGGCGAGGACGCCGAAGACGGTCATCAGGTAGGTCAGCTGGTTGGGCGTGACCTTCGTGTTCACCAGGTGCCGGTCGATACGCAGCGAGAGCTCGCGCATGTAGAGCCGGCCGGCCCAGTGCTCGCCGCTCCGCCGGTCCTTCACACCCGGGGGGTGCACGACCGGGCGGAGCTCAGCTACCGATGGCTTTTGCATAGTCGGCGTATGCGTCCCTGATCTGGTCGGCGGACAGGTCGAGGTGCTCGAGGATCGTGTAGCGGCCGGGCCGGGTCTTCGGGGCGAACTTCACCACCTGGACGAACTCGTCCAGGCTGAAGCCGATCTCCTCCGGGAGGACGGGCAGCCCGTGGCGGTGCAGCACCTCGGCCATGTGCCCGGCTGTCTCGTGGTCGCCCCGCAGGAACGTGGCGAACGCGCCGCCGAGGCCGCACTGCTCGCCGTGCAGGGCGCTGCGCTTGGGGAAGCTCAGGTCGAAGGCGTGGCTGATCTCGTGGCAGGCGCCGGATGCGGGGCGGCTGTCGCCGGCCACCGACATCGAAATGCCGCACAGAACCAGCGCCTCGGAGAGCGTCGTCAGGAAGGTGTCCTCGCCGACACCTCCTGGGTGGCGCAGCACGGCCTCCGCGGCCTGGCGGGCCATGGCGGCGGCCAGTCCGTCGACCTGCTCGCCGTTCTCCCGGTGCGACAACTCCCAGTCGGCCACGGCGGAGATCTTGCAGATCACATCGCCGATTCCGGCCCGTACGAATCGCACCGGAGCCTCGCGGATGACATCGAGGTCGATGACGATCCCGATCGGGTTGGGCACGCCGTACGAGCCACGGCCCGCGTCGTTGTCGAGCGTGGCCACGGGTGAGCACAAGCCATCGTTCGCGAGGTTGGTGGCCACGGCCACCAACGGCAGGCCAACGCGTGCGGCAGCGTACTTGGCGCAGTCGATGACCTTGCCGCCGCCGAGCCCGACCACGGCGTCGTAGTGACCGCCCTTCTTGATCGAGTCGGCGAGCCGTACGGCGCCGTCGATGGTGCCGTCGGCGTCGCAGAACCAGTCGGCCTCCGGGAACGCGGGGGCGAACCGGTCGCGCAGCGCCTGGCCGGAGCCGGCGCTGATAGCGAAGGCCAACCGGCCCGACGGCGCGATGCGCTGGTCCGACAGGATCGTCGCCAGATCATCGAGCGCGCCCGGACGGATGTCCACGACGACCGGCGAGGGGATGAGCCTCGTCAGTACTGGCACGCGATCACACGTCCCTTGGCGAGGTCGTCGTGGTTGTCGATCTCGACCCAGCTGACGTCGCCGATGGGCGCCACGTCGATGCGGAAGCCGCGGTTCACGAGCTCCTGGTAGCCGTGCTCGTAGAACTGCTGCGGGTCGGTCTCGAAGACCGTCTTCAGGGCGTCGGCCAGCTCGTCGGCGGCCTCGCCCTCGATGAGGGTGACGCCGATGTACTCACCGGTCGCCTCGGCCGGGTCCATCAGCTTGGTGATCTTCGTCATGCCGCCCTCGGGGCCGACGACGACCTTCATCTCCTCGTCGGCGAGGGACTTCACCGTGTCGAGGGCCAGGATGATCTTCTTGCCGTCGCCGCGGGCGGCGAGCAGGGTCTTCTCGACGGAGACGGGGTGCACGGTGTCGCCGTTGGCCAGGATCACCGAGTGCTTGATGGCGTCACGCCCGCACCACAGGGAGTAGGCGTTGTTCCACTCCTCGGCCTTGTCGTTGTCGATGAGGGTGATCTTGACGCCGTACTTCTGCTCCAGCGCCTCACGACGCTCGTAGACGGCCTCCTTGCGGTAGCCGACGATGATCGCGACCTCGGTCAGGCCGATCTCGGCGAAGTTGCCGAGGGTGAGGTCGAGCACGGTGATGCTGTCCTCGTTGCCTTCCGGGCCCACCGGCACCAGCGCCTTGGGCAGGGTGTCCGTATAGGGGCGCAGACGCCGTCCGGCGCCTGCCGCCAGCACGAGGCCGATCATGCGGGTTCTCCTTCATCGTGTACGGCGGGTGCGCCAAGTTTGTGAGCGGTCACCCAGAAGCGGATGCTCTCCACGAGCACCACGAGGGCCACAGCCACGGCGAGTGCCGTGAGCGCGACCTTGAAATCAGTGGCGGCGAGCAGCGCGGCCAGAACGGTGACCAGCAGCGTCCTGCCTTCGTGCCCGCCGATCGCCCGCACCAGCCAGTTCGGCGGCGCGCCGGCGTTGCCGCGGATGCGGTACACCGTGTCGTAGTGATGGTAGGCGACGGCGCCCACCAGGCCGAAAGCCGCGGGCAAGGCTCCGTTTACGTCCGCTTTGGCTGCCAGCACCAGGACGGTGACGTATTCGGCGGTGCGGAAGAGGGGCGGAACGAGCCAGTCGAGGGCGCCCTTGAGGGGCAGGGCGACGGCCGCGGCCGAGGTCAGCGTGTAGAGCACGGCGGCGAGGACGGGCAGCCAACTGCCGTACGGCTCAAGGCAGGCGGCGGCTACGAGGATCACAGCGCCGGACAGTGCGACGAGAACGCGCGCTCCGAACGGGGGCTTGGCGGGCAGCTTCTTCAACAGCCGCGCCAGTGCCTGAGCGATCGCGCCGCTGTCCGCGAGGTCCGCCAGCGCCCGCGCCGCCCGGTCGGTACGCCGGGCCTTGCGGGTCAGGGACCGCAGGACGCGCCCCGCCGTGGTGTAGGTCGCCGCGAACGCGCACCCGATGAGCAGCGCGTAGAAGGTGATCCGCGGCGTCGTGACCGCCGTGAGCACGGCGATCATCGCCCAGCGTTCGCCGATCGGCAGGACGATCATCCGGCGCACCCAGACCGTCCAGCCGACGCTGTCGAGCCTGCCGGAGAGGGCAGCGGTGGGGCTGGTGTTGGCGGTGGCGTCGTGATTCGCCTCGTTGAAGGAGAAGTCGACGACATGTCGACAGGTCTGCAAAACCATCGCGCCGAGAGCCAGGGCCCATACGTCGTCGCCGCCACGGGCCGCGCCGAGCGCGAGGCCCGCGTAGTAGGCGTACTCCTTGGCACGGTCGAAGGTCGCGTCGAGCCAGGCGCCGAGCGTGGAGTACTGCAGCGAGTAGCGGGCGAGCTGTCCGTCCGTGCAGTCCAGGACGAAGGAGAAGAGGAGCAGCAGTCCGGCGGTGACGAAGCCGGCGCGGGTGCCGGTCGCCGCGCAGCCCGCCGCGATCAGCGCGGTGAACAGCGAGGCCGTGGTGACCTGGTTCGGGGTCAGACCGCGGCGGGCGCACCAGCGGGCGAGATAGCGGGAGTACGGGCTGATGCAGTACGTCGTGAAGAAGCCGTCGCGGGACTTCACGGCCGTACGCAGCCTGATCGCCTCGTCGTCGACGGCGGCCACGGCCTGCCGGGCTTCGTTGCGGGCCTGCGGGTCGCGGGGGACTTCGGCGACGAGTTCGCCGAGTTCGGGGCGGTGCAGTTCGGTGTCGAGCAGTTCGGCGACGCGGTCGGCGACGATACCGACGACCACGGAGCCGTTCGAGGCGTCCCCGGCGGCCGTGCGCAGCGCGCGGTCCAGCGCGGGACGGGCGGCGGGACGGACGGTCACGGCGCCGGGGATCGCGGCGGCGTCGAAGCGGGGGTCGGTGAGCCCGAGGCGCAACGCGTGGACGTGGCCCACAAAGCGGGCGTCGACGACGGCGACCCGCTGGTCAGCGGGTACGGCGGCGAGGAGCGTCTCGGCGTCGGCCGCGTCGGAGGCGACCCGCACGTCGAAGCCGAGCGACCGCAGATCGCCCTCGAGCGACGATCCGGGGACCGGCTGACCGGTGAGGATGGCGGTCGACAGACGAACTCACTCCCTGGGTTCCGACGCATCCGCGGCGCCGGGCATGTACGCGATGGGGGGCGCCCCGGGCGGGGCCCAGGGCGGCGTGTCGGCAGAGGCTATCGGATGATGGGAAGCTGCCGTTCACCGCCTGTTCACGGCCCGATCAGCATGATCTGTGAGCCGCGTCCGCTGCGATCATCATCAAGGATCGGGGCCCCGCGCCCAAATCGCGGTCCCAGAACGGTGCTTTTCAGGGCAAGAATCCCGGCCCGCACCGGAGCCGATCCGTCCGGCATAGGGTGAAGGACCATGACATGGCTGATTACCGGTGGAGCGGGCTATATCGGTGCGCATGTGGCGCGGATCATGGCCGATGCGGGAGAGCGGGTCATCGCGCTCGACGATCTCTCGGCCGGCGTTCCCCACCGGCTGCCGACGGACATCCCTCTCATTCAGGGCTCATCGCTCGACGGAGAGCTACTGAAGCGGACGTTCGCTGAACACACGGTGACGGGAGTGGTGCATCTCGCCGCTCGCAAGCAGGTCGGCGAGTCCGTGGCCCAGCCCACGCACTACTACCAGGAGAACGTCGGCGGCCTCGCAACCCTCCTCGAGGCGGTCGCCGAGGCGGGCATCGAGCGCTTCCTCTTCTCCTCGTCCGCGGCCGTCTACGGCAACCCGGATGTGGACCTCATCACGGAGGACACCCCCTGTGCCCCGATGAGCCCGTACGGCGAGACAAAGCTCACCGGTGAGTGGCTGGTGCGCGCGGCGGGCCGGGCACACGGCATCGCGACCGTGTGCCTGCGCTACTTCAACGTGGCGGGCGCGGCGGCACCCGAACTGGCCGACACCGGCGTCTTCAACGTCGTACCGATGGTCTTCGACCGGCTCACTCGCGACGAGGCCCCGCGGATCTTCGGCGACGACTATCCGACTCCGGACGGCACCTGCGTACGCGACTACATCCACGTCGCCGATCTCGCCGAGGCGCACCTCGCGGCGGCCCGGCGGCTGACCGCGGCCGGCGCGACGGGCGATCTGACGGTGAACATCGGCCGCGGTGAGGGCGTTTCGGTACGCGAGCTCGTGACGCTCATCGGCGAGGTCACCGGCGACACCCGCCCCGCGATCGTCGAGCCGCGCCGCCCTGGCGACGCCCCGCGCGCGGTGGCCTCGGCCGCGCTGGCCGCCAAGGAACTGGGCTGGACGGCGCGGCGCGGGGTGCGCGAGATGGTGGAGTCGGCGTGGCGGGGCTGGCGGCTCCACCACGGCGGTTGATCGCGCATTCCGGCTCCTCGCGCCGCAGGGCGCCGGAGCAGCCGTCGTACGTGCCGTACCGCGCGCCCCTAAGGAGGCCGCAGGCCTCTTAGGGGCGCGGGGCTGTATCGATTTGCGGCTCCGCCGCGTGGGCGCGACCAGCCACAACGGACCCGCAGCTTCGTACCGCATTCCCAGCGGAGCGCTCCGGTTCGGCCGCGCGGCGGAACCGGACAAGCAGGACACCGCGTGATGTCAGGAGTGCCGGTTCAGTACGGCAGACTTGGGGCTCGTAGACCGATGCGAAGGATGGGTATGCCGATCACACGTGGCACCGCGACGCACACCTCGTCGAACGGCTCCGCCGAAGCGATCCTGCTGGAACTGGTCGACGAGGACGGCACGACGATCGGTACCGCGGAGAAACTCGCCGCGCATCAGCCGCCCGGACAACTGCACCGGGCGTTCTCGGTGTTCCTGTTCGACGAGCGGGGCCGACTGCTGTTGCAGCAGCGCGCGCTCGGCAAGTACCACTCCCCCGGCGTCTGGTCCAACACCTGCTGCGGCCACCCCTACCCCGGTGAGGCGCCCTTCGCGGCGGCTGCGCGACGCACGTACGAGGAGCTCGGGGTCTCGCCGTCGCTGCTCGCCGAGGCGGGCACCGTCCGCTACAACCACCCGGACCCGCACTCCGGTCTGGTGGAGCAGGAGTTCAACCACCTCTTCGTCGGCATGACCCAGTCGCCGCTGCGGCCGGATCCGGAGGAGGTCGGCACGACAGCCTTCGTGACGGCCGCCGAGCTGACGGAACGGCACGCCAGGGACCCGTTCTCCGCATGGTTCATGACGGTCCTGGACGCGGCCCGCCCGGCGGTCAGGGAGATGACGGGCCCGACCGCGGGCTGGTGACTGGGACTAGGGCGCGGGCTTGAGGGGCAGGGCTGCCCAGATGACCTTGCCGCCGGTCGCGGTGTGTTCGACGTCGTATACGCCGCCCGCCTCCTTGGTGATCTCGGTCACCAGGAGCAGGCCGCGGCCGCCGGTCTGGGCGTGGTCGGCCTCCAGAGCGGTCGGGCGGTAGGGGTGGTTGTCCTCGACGGAGACCCGCACCCACTCGGCTCCGACGGCGACCTCCACGGCGAGCATCGGCGAGAGCAGCGCCGCGTGCCGCACCACGTTGGTCACCAGCTCGGAGACGATCAGCAGCAGCCCCTGGACGAGGTCGTCCGAGGCGGGCACGCCCTGGCGGGCCAGCAGATCGCGGACGGCGTGCCGCGCCTGTGGCACCGAGGCGTCGACGGAGGGAGCGGTGAACCGCCAGACTCCCTCGTACGGCAGCGGCTCGGGCGGTCTTCTGTCGGCGTTCGTGTCCCCGCCGCCTTCAGGGCGTGGGCCGGGCCCCCGCCCATCGTCGTCCATCGTCCGGTCGCCACCCTTGCGCTCGATTGTCACCACGTGTCAAGTGTTGGTAACGCAGCGGTGCATACCCAAGAGCTGTACAGAAGTCGGCGAATATCGGCGTTTTCTGACCGACCTCGTATGACATCGAGAGCCCGCGCGACAACTCCCTGCCCCCCTTGTACCGAATTCGGAACTCTTCGGGTTGTACGCGTACGGATAGCATCCGGCGTATGGAGCCGCAGTTGTTGCACAGCGTCACCGACGGGGTCGCCACCGTCGTGATTCACCATCCGGCGAAGCGCAATGCCATGACGGCCGGCATGTGGGCGGCGTTGCCGCCGCTGCTCGACGCGCTGGCCGCCGACCCCGTCGTACGGGCGCTGGTGCTCACCGGTGAGGGCGGGACCTTCTGCGCCGGGGCCGACATCTCGACACTGCGGGGCTCCGCCGACGAGGCGCAGGGTCTTGCGGTACGCGCCGAGGACGCGCTCGCGGCTTTTCCCAAGCCGACGCTCGCCGCGGTGCGCGGCCACTGCGTGGGCGGCGGATGCCAGCTCGCGGCGGCGTGCGATCTGCGGTTCGTGGACGAGGGCGCGCTGTTCGGGATCACTCCGGCGAAGCTGGGGATCGTGTATGCGGCTTCGTCCACGCGGCGGTTGGTGTCGCTGGTGGGGCCCCCCACCGCCAAGTACCTGTTGTTCTCGGGCGAGTTGATCGACGCGGAGCGCGCGCTGCGGACCGGCCTGGTGGACGAGGTACTGCCGGAGGGCGAACTCGGCAAGCGGATCGCGGAGTTCACGCGCGTACTGGCCACGCGCTCGCAGCTGACACAGGCCGCGGCGAAGGAGTTCGCGGACGGCCGCATGGACCGGGACGCGTACTGGGCCGAGCAGGCGCGCGGGAGCGGCGACACCTCGGAGGGTGTCGCCGCTTTTCTGGAGCGCCGGCAGCCACGCTTCACGTGGAGCGTGTGACCTCTCGCCCCCAGGGTGGGACCAGTCGGGGTCACGTCAGGATGAAGCGGCTCCTCGCGCGCAGGGCGTCGACGAGGTGTGCGGGCGCCTTCTGCGGGGATCCTGCGTCGTAGGGCGGCTGCGGGTCGTACTCCGTCGCCAGCTGGACGACCTGGGCGCGCTCGTCGCCCGCGATGCGGCCCAGCAGGGCGAGGCCCATGTCGATGCCGGAGGAGACGCCGGCCGCGGTGACGTACTTGCCGTCGAAGACCACCCGTTCTCCCGTGGGCTCGGCGCCGAGCCGCTTCAGCTCGTCGAGGGCCAGCCAGTGCGAGGTCGCGCGGCGGCCCTCCAGAAGTCCGGCGGCGGCGAGCAGCAGGGAGCCCGTACACACGGAGGTCGTCCAGGTGCTGGAGCTGTCGACGGCCCGCAGCCAGCCCAGGAGGGTCTCGTTGTCCATCTGGTCGCTCTGGCCGGGACCTCCCGGGACCAGCACGATGTCGGGATCCGGCACCTCCGCGAGGGTCCTGTCAGCGGTCATCGCCAGGGTTCCGGTGTCGTTACGGACGGGGCCGGTCTCCTCGGCGACGAAGACCGTTTCCGCGTCGGGGAGGCGGCTCAGGATCTCGTACGGGCCCACCGTGTCCAGGGCGGTGAAGCGGTCGTAGAGGACGATCGCGATCTGCATGGGGTTCCCTTCAGCGAGCTTCAGTGAGTGGGCGCGGGCACGGGGCGGAAGCGGCGGCGGTACTCCGCCGGGGCCGCACCGAGGGTCCGTAGGAAGGCGCGGCGCATCGACTCCGGGGTGCCGTAGCCGCAGGCGCGGGAGATCTCCTCGATGCCGTCGGGGGTGTCCTCCAACAGACGCCGGGCGTGTTCGAGACGGACGCGGTCGACGTACCGGCCCGGGGTCATGCCCGTCTCCGTCTGGAAGGCGCGGGCGAAGTGGCGCGGGGAGAGGTTGGCGCGGGCGGCGAGCGACTCGACGGTCAGGTGCCCGCCGGGATGTTCGCTGATCCACTGCTGAACATCGCGGAGCGGTTGGCGCTGTGCGGTCTGCGCGGCGAGCTGGGCGCTGAACTGCGCCTGGTTTCCCGGGCGTCGGAGGAACACGACCAGATGGCGGGCGATGGCGAGGGCGGTCTTGCGGCCGAGGTCCTCCTCGACGAGCGCGAGGGCGAGGTCGATGCCGGAGGTGACGCCCGCCGAGGTCGCCACGTTCCCGTCGCGTACGAAGATGGGGTCCGGGTCGACGTCGATCGCCGGGTGGTCGCGGGCGAGCATGTCGCAGGACGCCCAGTGGGTCGTCGCCCGGCGGCCGTCCAGGAGGCCCGCGGCGGCGAGCAGGAGCGCGCCGGTGCAGACGGACACCAGGCGCTCCGCGCGCGGGCCGTGCTCACGCAGCCAGTCGACGAGGTCCGGGTCCGGGTTCCGGGTGCCGTTGCCGCCCGGGACGAGCAGGGTGTGCGGGGCGGGAGCGTCGGCGAGGGCGTGGTCCGGGACCAGGGTGAGGCCGCTGGTGGCGCGCGCGGGGGCGCCGTCCAGGGTGGCCGTGCGGATGCGGTACGTACCGGGGTGGCCGGTCTCGGCGCCCGCGAAGACCTCCACGGGGCCCGTGACATCGAGACTCTGGATGCCCTCGAAGAGGACGACGAGAACGGTTCGGGGTGCCATGTGCTCGATTCTTGGCGCGCACTGCGACGGCCGCAATGACGAGCACCCCACCTTTCCTGCCACGCCGACGACCCGGCCGCGGGAGTCTGCCGAGGAGGATCGACGGCCGGGCATTCCGCTCGTACTGAGCAGTCGGTTAGCCTGCGGCTCATGACCAGTGCTCTGCAGGAGCGCGCCGGACGGCGCTGCCACAACGTCCTCAATCCGCTTCACTCCGCGCACTACTTCTCGCCGGATCTGGGGCGGGAGCTGGCCGATCTCGGGGTCACCGACCGCGATGCCGCGTACTTCGCGGCGCGGGCCGCGGCCATGGGGGCGGTGAGTGCGGGTGTGGTGACCGCGACGTTCTACAACTTCCGCCATGAGCTGGTGGCGAAGCACGTACCCGAGGTGTGGCGGACCGCGTCGCCGCAGGCGGTGCTCGCGGCACGCGCGCGTGCCGCCGACGCGACGTTGCGGCGGCTGCTCGGTGACGAGGTGATCGGGTCCCGGGAGATGGCCGAGGCGGCGGAGCTGGCGCTGCGGGCGACCGAAGCCTGCGTACGGACCGCGCGCCCGCTGTACGCGGCGCACGCGGACCTGCCCGTACCCGACGAACCGCACCTCGCCCTGTGGCACGCGGCCACGCTGCTGCGCGAGCACCGCGGAGACGGGCACCTCACGGTGCTGCTCGGCGCGGAACTCGACCCCGTGGAGGCGCTGGTGAGCCACACCGCGACCGGCAAGGGCATGTCGCCCAGGTGGGTCCTCGCCACGCGTGGCTGGCGGCGGGCGGACTGGGATGCCGCGGCCGGTCGGCTCCGGAAGCGTGGACTGCTCGACGCCGAGGGCGAGTTGACGACGTCCGGCGTCGAACTGCGCCGAGCCATCGAGTCGGACACGGACCGTCTGGACCAGGCCCCGTACGAGCACTTGGGCGCGGCACACGTGGAGCGTCTGCGGGAGCTGGCGACGGGGTTCCTCATGACGTCGCTCGCGGCGGGGGCGTTTCCCGAGGACATGATCGGCAAGGGCTGAGTGATCCAACCGCCGGAGGCCCACGCATCAGAAGTGTTCTCCGAGGTACCCGGACGTCCCAGGCCGCGACCGAACGGGCCGGGAGACGAAAGGAGAAGCACGTGCTCCGTGCGATCGCTGACGTGTTGCGACAGATTGGCGGGGCGCTCGCCACAGTGGTGACGCTGCCGTTCCGGGCCCTTGCCCGGCTGTTCGGCGGCGCCTCGCACTCGACACGACGCACCGGGCGGGCCCGCAGGATCTGACCGCGGACCGCCTTCGGAGCCGGACCCGCCGAGGGCGTGTCCGGCTCTCTTGATGCTCTGGCGCCGCCCTGATCCCCCGTTGTCGGTGCCACCTGCCACAATTGCCGCGCAACCTCAGTGAAGAAGGCGGTACGGGATCGTGACGACACCCCTCGTAGGGTCCATCGAAGGCAGGATCGCCGAGGAGCTCGGCGTACGGGAGCGGCAGGTCAGGGCTGCCGTGGAGCTGCTCGACGGCGGTTCGACGGTGCCCTTCATCGCCCGCTACCGCAAGGAAGCGACCGAGATGCTCGACGACGCGCAGCTGCGCGCGCTCGAGGAGCGGCTGCGCTATCTGCGGGAGCTGGAGGAGCGGCGGACTGCGATCCTCGAGTCGGTGCGCGAGCAGGGCAAGCTCACCGACGAACTGGAGGCGCGGATCCGCGGCGCCGAGACGAAGGCGCGCCTGGAGGACATCTATCTGCCGTTCAAGCCGAAGCGGCGGACGAAGGCGCAGATCGCGCGCGAGGCGGGTCTTGAGCCGCTGGCCGAGGGCCTGCTCGGCGATCCGACCGTCGATCCCCTGGCCGCGGCAGCGGCGTTCGTGGACGCCGACAAGGGCGTGGCCGATCCGCAGGCGGCCCTCGACGGTGCCCGCGCGATCCTCACCGAGCGGTTCTCGGAGGACGCCGACCTGATCGGCGAGCTGCGCGAGCGCATGTGGGTGCGCGGGCGGCTCGCGGCCAAGGTGCGGGAGGGCAAGGAGGAGGCGGGCGCCAAGTTCGCCGACTACTTCGACTTCGCCGAGCCCTTCACGGAGCTGCCCTCGCACCGCATCCTCGCCATGCTGCGCGGGGAGAAGGAGGAGGTCCTCGACCTCGTCCTGGAGCCCGAGGAGCCGACGGACGGTCCTTCCTCGTACGAGGGGATGGTCGCGCACCGCTTCGGAATCACCGACCGGGGCCGCCCCGCCGACAAGTGGCTGCAGGACACGGTCCGTTGGGCCTGGCGCACCCGCATCCTCGTGCACCTCGGCATCGACATGCGGATGCGGCTGCGGACGGCCGCCGAGGACGAGGCGGTCAACGTCTTCGCGGCGAACCTGCGCGACCTGCTGCTCGCCGCCCCGGCGGGCACGCGCACGACGCTGGGGCTCGACCCCGGTTTCCGTACGGGCGTGAAGGTGGCCGTCGTCGACGCGACCGGCAAGGTCGTCGCCACGGACGTCATCTATCCGCACGTTCCGCAGAACAAGTGGGACGAGGCCGTCGCCAAGCTCGCGCGGCTCGCCAAGGAGCACGCGGTCGAGCTGGTCTCGATCGGCAACGGCACGGCGTCCCGGGAGACGGACAAGCTCGCCGGTGAACTCATCGCCAAGCACCCGGAGTTGAAGCTCACGAAGGTAATGGTGTCCGAGGCCGGCGCCTCCGTCTATTCGGCCTCGGCCTTCGCCTCGCAGGAGCTGCCCGGCATGGACGTGTCGCTGCGCGGCGCCGTCTCCATCGCGCGGCGCCTGCAGGACCCGCTCGCCGAGCTGGTGAAGATCGACCCGAAGTCGATCGGCGTCGGGCAGTACCAGCACGACCTGTCCGAGGTGAAGCTGTCACGGTCGCTGGACGCGGTGGTCGAGGACTGTGTGAACGGTGTCGGGGTGGACGTGAACACCGCCTCCACGCCGCTGCTCTCCCGGGTCTCCGGCATCACCTCCGGACTCGCGGAGAACATCGTGGCGCACCGCGACGCGAACGGCCCGTTCAAGTCGCGGTCAGAGCTGAAGAGCGTGGCGCGGCTGGGTCCGAAGGCGTACGAGCAGTGCGCGGGCTTCCTGCGGATCCGGGGCGGTGACGACCCGCTGGACGCGTCGAGCGTGCACCCGGAGGCGTATCCCGTGGTGCGGCGGATGGTGAAGACGGCGGGCAGTGAGGTGGCCTCGCTGGTCGGCAACACGAGTGTGCTGCGCTCGCTGAAGCCGACCGACTTCGTGGACGAGACGTTCGGTCTGCCGACGGTGACGGACATTCTGAAGGAGCTGGAGAAGCCGGGGCGTGACCCTCGCCCGGCCTTCAAGACGGCGACCTTCAAGGAGGGCGTGGAGAAGATCTCCGACCTGACGTCCGGGATGATCCTTGAGGGCGTTGTGACGAACGTGGCAGCGTTCGGAGCGTTCGTGGACGTCGGTGTCCACCAGGACGGCCTGGTGCACGTCTCCGCGATGTCCAAGACGTTCGTCAAGGATCCGCGTGACGTCGTGAAGTCCGGCGACATCGTCAAGGTGAAGGTCCTCGAGGTCGACATTCCGCGCAAGCGGATCTCGCTGACGCTGCGGCTGGAGGACGAGGCTGCGCCTAAGGAAGCGCGCGGTGGGGGGCGTCCGCAGCGTGGCGGGCGGGCGCCGCAGCAGCAGCGTGGGCAGCAGCAGGGGCGCGGTGGGGGCGGGTCTCGGCAGGCGTCCCCGCCCCCCGGCAACAGCGCCATGGCGGATGCGCTGCGGCGGGCGGGGTTGGTTGACCCTAAGGGGGGTCGGGGGCGGGGGTGAGCCCCGTGGGGGTGGGTGAGGGGTTTTCTTTCCCCAGGCCCGCCCCTTCCCGAAACTGGGGGCTGCGCCCCCAGGCCCCCAGGGGGTGGTGGGTGACAGTCGTGTCGCGGCTGCGGGTGCGTCGTGGCTGGTCGCGCAGTTCCCCGCGCCCCTGCGGGGCGCCCCCTGGCGAGGCGCCCCGCAGGCCGTTGGGCCGAGTGCAGTAGCAGGAGCGGCTGGTCGGGTCCCGGCGAGTGACGCTGGACGCCCAGTCCGGGTGCCCGCTGCCATTCAGGGAGAGCCGATGCCATCTTCCGCCCCGCCCCGTCGCCGTTCCCCGCTTGAGCCCCGCCTGGGCGCGGCCTTCCTCATCGCTGCCTGTCTGGCCTTGCTGGCCCCTGCCGCCGGTGCCTCCACGCCGCCAGGACCGGACCCCCGAGGCTCACTCCAGGACCAGCTGGAGGAGCTGGTCCGCACGCCGGGCGGGCCGCCCGGTGTCATCGCCGTCCTGCGCGACGGCAGGGGCAGCCGGGTCGTCCGGGCCGGCGTCGCGGACCTGGCGACCGGCCGCAGGCCCGACCCTGACGACCACATGCGCATCGCCAGTGCGGCCAAGGCGCTCAGCGGCGCGGTGGCGCTGTCCCTCGTCGACCGCCACGAACTAAGTCTGGACGACACCCTGCGGGAGCGGCTGCCCCGCCTGCCCGAGGCATGGGGCGCCGTGACGCTGCGCCAGCTGCTGAACCACACCAGCGGCCTGCCCGACTACTCGCAGGCCCCGGCGTTCGTGCAGACCGTTCAGGCCGACCCCCGGCACCGCTTCGACTCCCGACGGCTGCTCGACTACGTCGCCGACCAGCCGCTGCGCTTCCGACCCGGCTCCCAGTACCAGTACTCCAACTCCGACAACATCGCCGTCGCCCTGATGGCGGAAGCGGCGACCGGTACACCGTACGAGCGTCTGCTGCGCGAGCTGGTGTATCGGCCGCTGGGCCTGCGCGACACGAGCCTGCCGCAGGGCCACCGGATGCCGAGACCCTATCTGCACGGCTACGACGTGAGCCCGCCCGAACCGCCGGAGGACGTCAGCGAGGTCCTCGGCATGTCCGGTGTGTGGGCTTCGGGCGGCATCGTCTCCACGCCCGCCGACGCGACCCGCTTCATCCGCGGCTATGCAGGAGGCCGGCTGTACGGCCACCACGTCGTACGCGAGCAGAGGCGCTGGATCCCCGGGGCAGCGTCCGAGCCCGCCGGGCCGGGGCATAACGACGCGGGACTCGCGATCTTCCGGTACACGACCCGGTGCGGGGTGGTGCTGGGGCATACCGGCAACACTCTCGGTTACACGCAGCTGATCGCGGCCACGCCGGACGGGCGCCGGTCGCTGACCTTCTCCGCCACCACTCAGATCAACCAAACCCTGAAGCCCGATCTGCTGCGGAAACTGCGCACCGTCCAGGAGAACTTCGTCTGTGCGCTGCTGCGCCCCAGGGGCTGACGCCTCAGCGTTCCGTCACCTTGCCGCCTGCGACCTCCAGGCGGCGGGTGACGTGGACCGCGTCCAGCATGCGCCGGTCGTGGGTGACCAGGAGCAGCGTGCCCTCGTACGAGTCGAGCGCTGATTCCAGTTGTTCGATGGCCGGCAGGTCGAGGTGGTTGGTGGGTTCGTCCAGGACCAGGAGGTTGACGCCTCGGCCCTGGAGGAGGGCCAGGGCGGCGCGGGTGCGTTCGCCGGGTGACAGGGTGGCTGCCGGTCGCAGGACGTGGTGCGAGGTGAGGCCGAACTTGGCCAGGAGGGTGCGGACCTCGGCCGGTTCGGTGTCCGGGACCGCCGTGCAGAACGCGTCCAGGACGGACTCGGAGCCGTAGAACAGTTGGCGGGCCTGGTCGACCTCACCGACCAGGACGCCGGAGCCCAGGGAGGCATGGCCCGCGTCCACGGGTACGCGTCCCAGCAGGGCGGCCAGCAGCGTGGACTTGCCCGCGCCGTTGGCGCCGGTGACGGCCACCCGGTCCGCCCAGTCGATCTGCAACGACACCGGGCCGAACACGAAGTCGCCTCGTCGTACCTCCGCGTCGCGCAGGGTGGCGACCACAGCGCCCGATCGGGGGGCCGCCGCGATCTCCATGCGCAGCTCCCACTCCTTGCGCGGCTCCTCGACAACATCGAGCCGTTCGATCATGCGCTGGGTCTGCCGGGCCTTCGCGGCCTGCTTCTCACTGGCCTCGCTACGGAACTTGCGGCCGATCTTGTCGTTGTCGTTGCTCGCCTTGCGCCGGGCGTTCTTGACGCCCTTGTCCATCCAGGAGCGCTGCATCTGGGCCCGCCCTTCGAGCGCGGACCGCTTGTCGGCGTACTCCTCGTAGTCCTCGCGGGCGTGCCGGCGCGCGACGTCCCGTTCCTCCAGATACGCCTCGTATCCGCCGCCGTACAGCCTGATCTGCTGCTGTGCAAGGTCGAGTTCGAGGACCTTGGTGACGGTGCGGGTGAGGAACTCGCGGTCGTGGCTGACGACGACCGTGCCTGCGCGGAGACCGGAGACGAAGCGTTCCAGGCGTTCGAGGCCGTCCAGGTCGAGGTCGTTGGTGGGCTCGTCGAGGAGGAAGACGTCGTAGCGGGAGAGGAGGAGGGAGGCGAGTCCGGCGCGGGCCGCCTGGCCGCCTGAGAGCGCGGTCATGGGCTGGTTCAGGTCGACGCCGAGGCCGAGCGAGTCCGCGACCTGGTCGGCTCGTTCGTCCAGGTCGGCGCCGCCGAGGTCGAGCCAGCGCTCCAGGCTCGTCGCGTACGCGTCGTCCGCGCCCGGTGCCCCGTCGACGAGCGCCTGCGTCGCCTCGTCCATCACACGCTGGGCCTCTGCCACACCGGTGCGGCGGGCCAGAAACTCCCGTACGGTCTCGCCCGGCCGGCGTTCCGGTTCCTGCGGCAGATGCCCGACGGTGGCGGTCGGCGGGGAGAGCCGCAGCTCGCCCTGCTCGGGTTTCAGCAGCCCGGCGAGCATGCGCAGCAGCGTGGACTTGCCCGCGCCGTTGGCACCGACAAGACCGATCACATCGCCGGGCGCGACAACGAGATCGAGCCCGGAGAAGAGCGAGCGGTCACCGTGACCGGCGGCGAGGTTCTTTGCGACGAGGGTGGCAGTCATCAGGCGCTGATCCTAATCGCCCGCCCAGGAGACGGGCGCCAGGATTTTCCGCGCCCATGGCCGCCTCCGAGACAGCGCGTCCCACGGACCACCGCACCACCCCGCCCCTCAGCCCCCCATCGCCTCCACCAGCACACCCCCCGAAGTCCGCGCCACGATGAAGGACTCCCCCTTCGTCGCCTTCGCGTCCAGCGCGAGCCGGTGCTCCCCCGCTTCCAGCACCCCGTCGAAGACCTCGTACGCGTGCGTGCGGTACAGCCGGTCCAGGCGGTACGCGGTCAGCTGGACCCGGCACGGGGACGTGACCTCGACGCCCGCCGCGCCGTCCGCGGCGACGAGGCGGGTGAGGCGGCGCTGCTCCCGGGGGCTGCGGTCCAGGGCGTGCTCGATCTGGGCTACGAGGAGCGGGACGATCGGGGCGAGCCCGTCGACATACGAGACGTCGACACCGGCGCGCTCGAAGGACTGGCGTACGGCGGCACGTTCCTGCTCGCTGACATCGCGGCCGAAGGCGACGGCGCCGTACGTGCGCAGCTCTTCGTCGGAGACTTCGGCGGCGTCCCGGGTGATCTCGGCGCCGATACCGATGATGCGCAGGGCGGCGGCGAGCTTCGCGAGGACGGCGACGCGGGCGCCGATCAGCAGCACCCGACGGCGCTCGCCACCGGCGTCGCTGAGCAGGGAACCCAGCGCGGCGCGGTACTCGGCGCCGTGGAAACGGAACGGGCCGATGCCGTGGTAACCGTTGAGCTCCAGATCCGCCCGCTCGTCGGTCTGCCAGGCGAAGTCGCGCCACACATAGTCGTCGCCGAGCTTCTCGATCACGGCGGTGACGGCACCGCAGGCGAGGTCCTCGCACTCGGGGCAGCCGTAGATGACGTAGCGGCCGCCCGCCAAGGGGGCGTCGGCTTCCAGGAGGAGACTGCGTACCTGCGCGCTGAAGATCGCGGGTGGTATGTCGGAGGCGAGAGGGGAGACGGCATCGAGGTCGGAGAGCTGGAACAGCAGCGGCCGCCCGTCGACGATGAAGTCCACGAAATCCCGGTGCACTTGGTAGTCACCGTTGGCAAGGACTCCACCGGCGCGCATGGCCGGTGCCAGGCCGAAGGTCGCGTACTCGGCAGACATGCTGTGAGTATCCCCAGACTGCGGGTGTTCTGAGCACGGCATGACAGATTCCGTTAGCGTCCGGCTGTGAACAGTGAGCTGAACGATGACGTGATCGTGGTCGGCTGCGGTGTCGTGGGACTCACGACGGCCGTCGTCCTCGCGGAGAGCGGCAGGCGGGTCCGGATCTGGGCGCGGGAGCCCGCCGAGCGGACCACCTCGGCCGTTGCGGGCGCGCTGTGGTGGCCGTACCGGATCGAGCCGGAGGTGCTCGTCGGTGAGTGGGCGCTGCAATCACTGTCCGTGTACGAGGAGTTGGCGGCGCGGCCCGAGGAGACGGGCGTACGCATGGTCGAGGGCGTACACGGTGAGACGGTGCTGGACGGGCTCGGGTCGTGGGCCGCACGGGTGCCGGGACTGCGGGCGGCGACGGCGGGCGAGTACGCGGGGGTGGGGTTGTGGGCGCGGCTGCCGCTGATCGACATGCCCGTGCATCTGGCCTGGCTGCGCGAGCGGTTCGTGCGGGCCGGCGGGACGGTCGAGGAGCGGTACGTCACGGATCTCGCGGAGGTCCCGGCTCCGGTCGTCGTCAACTGCACGGGACTTGGCGCACGGGAACTCGTACCGGATCCGGGGATGCGGCCCGTGCGGGGGCAGTTGGTCGTCGTGGAGAACCCCGGAGTGACCACCTGGCTGACCTCGGGGGAATCCGACACCAAGGCGACGTACTTCTTTCCGCAGCCGGGCGGACTGATCCTGGGCGGGACCACGGAAGAGGACGACTGGTCCCTGACACCCGATCCGGCCGTGGCCGAAGCGATCGTACGGCGGTGCGCCGCCCTGCGGCCGGAGATCGCCGGGGCCCGGATCATCGACCACCGGGTGGGCCTGCGGCCGGCCCGCGACGCGGTACGGCTGGAGCGTGAACTCCTGCCCGACGGCCGGGTGTTGGTGCACAACTACGGGCACGGCGGGGCGGGTATCACCGTGGCGTGGGGCTGCGCACGGGAGGCGGCGGGCCTCGCCTCCCGCTGACGCGGTCCGGTGCGGTACCGCGCCCCTGAAGGAGGCCGCAGGCCTTCCTTCAGGGGCGCGGGGAACTGCGCGAGCAACCACAACGAACACGCAGCTTCAAACCGCGCCCCAAGCGGAGCGCTAACGGTGCTCGTGCCCGAGCGGGTCCCCTTCCGTATCGGTGCCGGGACCGGGACCGACACGGATCCCGAAGTCGCCGTCGTACTGCTTGTGGCCCTCGATCACCGCGAGCTCGACGGCCTCGGAACCCATCGCGCTGCGCACGATGACCGGGTCCTGGCGCAGATCGCGCATCAGGGCGAAACACATCCCGATCATGACAAGGACGAAGGGCGCGGCGGCGAGGATCGTGAGGTTCTGCAGGCCGGCGAGCGCATCGCCCTTGCCGCTGCCGATGAGCAGCATGATCGCGGCGACGGCCCCGGTCACGACACCCCAGAACACCACGACGAGACGGCCGGGTTCGAGGGCCCCCTTCTGGGAGAGCGTGCCCATCACGATGGACGCGGCGTCGGCTCCGGAGACGAAGAAGATGCCGACCAGGATCATCACGAGCAGGCTGGTGACCGTCGCGATGGGGTACTCCTGCAGGACGCCGAAGAGCTGGCCCTCGGGCGTTGCCTCTTCGCCGAGCCGGTCGGCCTCCTGCAGCTTCATCGCCGAACCGCCGAAGACCGCGAACCAGACGAGAGAGACGGTGCTCGGTACGAGGATGACGCCGCCGACGAACTGCCGGATGGTCCGGCCACGGCTGATGCGGGCGATGAACATGCCGACGAACGGCGTCCAGGAGATCCACCACGCCCAGTAGAAGACCGTCCAGCCGCTCAGCCAGTCCGCGACTCCTTCGCCGCCGCTGGCTTCGGTGCGCCCTGCGAGCTGCGGCAGGTCACCCAGGAAGGAGAAGACCGAGGTGGGCAGCAGATCGAGGACGATGACGGTCGGGCCTGCGATGAACACGAACACGGCGAGCACCAGCGCCAGCACCATATTGGTGTTGGACAGCCATTGGATGCCGCGCTCGACGCCCGAGACGGCCGAGGCGACGAAGGCCAGCGTCAGTACGGCGATGATGGTGACGAGCAGTGCGGTGCTCGCCTTGTCCAACCAGTCCAGCTCTGTGAGTCCGGAGCCGATCTGGAGCGCGCCGAGGCCCAGCGAGGTCGCGGAGCCGAAGACGGTGGCGATGATCGCGAGGATGTCGATCGCCCGGCCCGGGTGGCCGTTCGCGTGCTTCTCACCGATGAGCGGGGTGAACACCGCGCTGATCGTCTGGCGCCGGCGTTTACGGAAGGTGCTGTAGGCGATGGCGAGGCCGACCACCGCGTAGATCGCCCACGGGTGCAGGGTCCAGTGGAAGAGGGTGGTGGCCATCGCCGTCTCCATGCGCTCCGCGGAGTCGGCGGGGCTGGTGCCCGGCGGGGGTGTGGTGTAGTGCGACAGCGGCTCGCTCACACCGTAGAACATCAGGCCGATGCCCATACCGGCGCTGAACATCATCGCGACCCAGGACACGGTGCGGAACTCGGGCTCCTCGCCCTCGGTGCCCAGGTGGATCCTGCCGTAGCGGCTGGCCGCCAGCCAGAGCGCGAAAACGACGAAACCGGAGGCGGCGAGCACGAAGGCCCAACCGCCGTTGTGCATCAGGCCGTCGAGCATCTTGGTCGAGGCGCTCTCCAGGGAGTCGGTGGCGACCGCGCCCCAGATCACGAAGGCCACGGTGAGCGCTGCGGTGACGCCGAACACCACACGGTCGGTTTCGTGGCCGGGGCCGCCCGGGACGTCCGAAGGACTTCCCGAGCCTCCCCTCTTCTTCAGGTCTTCAGTCATCGGCGGCACCTTCCCCTGGAGGCCGAACGGAAACACTTGTTCCTGGTTGCGCCCCTAGGAACTACCACAGGTGCCGCCGATCTCAACCCTTTCAGCGGTTGTCCCCCGGCACCCGCTGCGGGGTCCCGGGCTCGTCGACCCCGTCGAGAGTGGCATCCGGGCTGACGTGCGCGGATCCCGAGGTGGCGCCCGAGAAGGCCTTGGCGCCTCCGACGAACGGGACGCGGGCCCACGTACGGGACAGGTCGAGCTTCAGCGTCGGGGTGGTGGACGGCGGGTCGATGAGGCCCTGGTCGGTGCCCGCGACGATCAGCGCGAGACGGTGCCCGGCCGGGACGACGTGGTCGCTCGCGTGCAGGTCGAGGCTGATGGTGTACGGCTTGCCCGGCGTGAGCGGGACACCCTTCAGGTCCGAGGCATGGTTGCCGAGATCGGCCCAGCCTCGGCTGAACACCGTGTAGTCGACGTCCGCGGTCTTCGCCTGCGTCTCCTTGTAGCAGGAGCTGTCACCCGTGGTGCTCGGGCCCCAGCAGCTGCGGTCGGTGAGCGTGGTGATGCCCTCGCCCGCGGCCGCGTAGTCACGGATGGTGTCCGGGCCGAGGTCGACAAGTACCGCCGACAGATGGGCCGTTGTGGTGCTCGGCGTGGCGGTGACGGTCACCTTGGAGGAGCCGGACAGCCGAAGGTCGCGGGTGAGCGGCTTCGTGGTGAATCCGGCCTTGCCGGCCGTGGACTGGTCGATCTGCGCGGCCCAGTCGGTCTCGTCCTGGCTCGGGTCGTCGGTGAAGGTCTCGGTGCCCGATCCGGTACGCAGTCCAAGGGTACCGACGCCCGCCTGTTCGCCCTTGCCGGGTCGCAGGCTCACGGTGTCCGTGCCGCGCGGCGGCCAGACCCTCGACGTCTCCCACTTGTCGGGGGCGCGCTCGATGTCGGCCATCGGCTCGTCGTCGATGCCGTTGTCGTAGCCGAGGAGTTCGTGGTCGAACCAGCGGTGCAGGGTGTCCACCCACTCGGCGCGGCGGAAGTCGAAGGGGTCGACGTGGCCGGTCTGCGACAGCCAGATCTTGCGCTCGACACCGTTCTTCGCGAGGGCGTCCCACCACTGGCCGAAGTGCTTGGCGCGGACGTTGAGGTCCTGCATGCCGTGGATGACGAACACGCTCGCGTCGACCTTGTGGGCGTCCTTCACGTGGTCGCGCTCGGTCCACAGTTTCGTCCAGTCGCCGGTGCGCGGAGCTCCTTCGACGAGCTTCTGCTGCACGGCGGCGCACTTGGTGCGGGCGTCGGGGCTCTCCACGTAGTTGGACAGCCAGTCGGGTCCGGAGTCGTACAGCGGGGCGCCCTTGGCGAAGTAGTAGTCGTACCAGGAGGAGATGGCCCCGATCGGGACGATCGTCTCCAGGCCCTCGACTCCCGTCGCGGCGACGCCGTTTGCGACGGTGCCGTCATAACTCTTGCCGATCATGCCGGTCTTGCCGTTGGTCCAGTCCGCCTTGGCCTTCGTGCTCCCCGTCCGGGAGGTGTAGCCCTTGGCCCGGCCGTTCAGCCAGTCGACGACGGCCTTCGCGGACTGGACGTCGGAGCGCCCGCCTACGTCCACGCAGCCGTCGGAGCGGTTGGTGCCGGCGAAGTCGACGCCGACGAACGCGTAGCCGCGCGGCACGAAGTAGTTGTCGTAGAACAGCGGCATCTGGACGACGTTGCCGTTCGCGTCGTACGTCTTCTTCTGGCTCTCGTTGCCGCGTCCGCAGCAGGAGTAGTACGGGCTGGCGTCCATGATCACGGGTATCTTGCGGCCCTGCCGGGCGAGTTCGCGGGGCCGGACGACATCGACGGCGACACGGTCCCTCTTCCCGTCCTTGTCGCCGTCGAGTCCGGTGTCCACCCACACGGACTCGCGTATCGCGTTGTCGTACGAGTACACGGGTTTACTCTCCCGCGGGGCGCTCTGTGCGGCGGCCGGGGTGAGGAGTGTGGCCATCAGGGCGGCGGTGGCCGCCGTCGCGAGCGTTCTCCAGGTCCTGAAGCGCATGACGCGCGCACGTGTCGGCATGGGCGGAAGGTACCCCGGTCAACTCCTGGGCAAAAGAGGGCCGTTCGGGATCCGAAGGGGCGAACGCGTCCTGCGGGAAGGATGGTCAGGAGACCGTCTCTGAACGGTCCGTGCTTTCCCACCGCTGGTGAGACAGCAATACTGTTGCACCGCACCCGGGCGTTACCGCAGTACGCGAAGGAGCAGCGCCATGGCGACGGATATCGAGGAGCCGAAGCTCACCGTCGACGAGCTGGCCGCGCGTGCGGGTGTCACGGTGCGTACGGTGCGCTTCTACAGCACCAAGGGTCTGCTGCCGCCGCCCGTGATCGGTCCGCGTCGCGTCGGGCACTACGGGCAGGCTCATCTGTCCCGGCTGGCGCTGATCGAGGAGTTGCAGCGTCAGGGGATGACGCTGGCCGCGATCGAGCGGTATCTGGAGCAGTTGCCGGCCGACCTGAGTGCCCATGACCTGGCGATCCACCGTGCCGTGGTGGCCTCGTGGGCGCCCGAGTCGACCGAGGAGATGAGCCGCGCCGAGCTGGAGCGCCGGGCGGGGCGCCCGCTGGGCGAGGAGGACCTGGACCGGCTCGCCGCGATGAACGTCGTCGTACGGACTTCGGACGCGCAGGCTTATCAGGTGGATCCGGGGCTGCTGCGGCTGGGCCTACAACTGCTCGACGTGCCGATCGCGCACGAGACGATCCTCGCCGCGCGTGCGGTCCTGCTGGAGCACACGCGCGCGGCGGCCCGGGAACTGTCCCGGCTGCTGCGCGACGAGATGTCCGGGCATGAGTCGATGGCGGCGGTGAAGTCCCTGTCGGCGCATATGCAGCCGCTGGTGGTGCAGGCGCTGCTGACCACGTTCCAGCGCTCCCTCAACGAGGAGTTGCGGGAGTGGCTCAAGAGCCCACGGTGAGCGGGGCCGTTCCGGTCTCCCGAACGGCCCCCGCCCGCACCGTACTTACCTCACGCGTCGCTGAACCGCTCCCCCTTCTCCGCCTTCTGGACGAGCAGCGCCGGTGGCGTGAACCGCTCCCCGTAGCGCTCGGCGAGCTCACGCGCGCGGGCCACGAATCCGGGCAGGCCGGCACCTGCCCCGGCGTAGCCGTCGTAGCCGTTGATGTACTGCAGGACGCCACCGGTCCAGCCGGGGAAGCCGATCCCGAGGATGGACCCGATGTTGGCGTCGGCGACGGACGTCAGTACGCCCTCCTCCAGGAGCCTGACCGTGTCCAGGGCCTCGGAGAAGAGCATGCGCTCCTGCATGTCCCTGAAGGGGATCTCGGCGCCTTCGCGCGTGAAGTGCTCGCGCAGTCCGGGCCAGAGCCCCGCGCGCTTCCCGTCGACGTACTCGTAGAAGCCCGCGCCGCCGCTGCGGCCCGTACGGCCGAACTCGTCGACCATGCGGTCGATCACCGCCTCGGCGGGATGCGTCACCCAGGTGCCGCCGGATTCCTCCACGGCCCGCTTCGTCTCGGCGCGGATCTTGCGCGGCAGGGTGAGCGTCAGCTCGTCCATGAGGGAGAGGACCTTGGCCGGATAGCCGGCCTGGGCCGCGGCCTGCTCGACGGAGGCGGGCTCGATGCCCTCGCCGACCATCGCCACGCCCTCGTCGAGGAAGTGCCCGATGACCCGGGAGGTGAAGAAGCCGCGCGAGTCGTTGACGACGATCGGGGTCTTCTTGATCTGCCGCACGAGGTCGAAGGCGCGCGCCAGGGCTTCCTCGCCGGTCCGCTCGCCCTTGATGATCTCGACGAGCGGCATCTTGTCGACGGGCGAGAAGAAGTGCAGCCCGACGAAGTCGGCCTGCCGCTCGACGCCTTCGGCGAGTGCGGTGATCGGCAGCGTCGAGGTGTTGGAGCACAGCAGTGCGTCCGGCTCGACGATGTGCTGGATCTCCTGGAACACCTTGTGCTTGAGCGCCGGGTCCTCGAAGACGGCCTCGATCACGGCGTCACAGCCCGCGAGGTCCTGCGGGTCGGCGGTGGGCGTGATGCGGGAGAGCAGTTCGTCGGCCTTCTCCTGCGTCGTACGTCCCCGGGAGACGGCCTTGGCGCAGAGCTTCTCGGAGTAGCCCTTGCCCTTGGCCGCCGCCTCGGCCGACACGTCCTTGAGGACGACGTCGATGCCCGCGCGTGCGCACGAGTAGGCGATGCCCGCGCCCATCATCCCCGCGCCCAGGACGGCGACCTTGCGGACCTGACGCGGCTCGACGCCCTTGGGGCGGTTGGCGCCGGAGTTGACGGCCTGGAGGTCGAAGAAGAAGGCCTGGATCATGTTCTTGGAGGTCTGGCCCGCGGCCAGCTCCACGAAGTAGCGCGACTCGATGACCTGCGCGGTCTCGAAGTCCACCTGGGAGCCCTCGACCGCCGCCGCGAGGATGTTGCGCGGGGCCGGGTAGGGCGCGCCACCCGTCTGCTTGCGCAGGCTCGCCGGGAAGGCGGGCAGGTTCGCCGCGAACCTGGGGCTGGACGGCGTGCCGCCCGGGATGCGGTAGCCGGGCTTGTCCCAGGGCTGCGAGGACTCGGGGTTGGCCTCGATGAAGGCGCGGGCCTTGGCGAGCAACTCCTCCTGTGTAGCGGCCACTTCGTGGACGAGACCGTTCTCCAGCGCGCGCCGCGGACTGTACTGGGTGCCCTGGAGAAGCACCTTCAGCAGGGCGTCGGCGATACCCAGGAGGCGTACGGTCCTGACGACACCGCCGCCTCCGGGCAGCAGGCCGAGCGTGACCTCCGGGCAGCCGATCTTGGAACCGGGGGCGTCGAGGGCGACACGGTGGTGACAGGCCAGGGCGATCTCGTAACCGCCGCCCAGGGCCGCGCCGTTCATCGCGGCGACGACGGGCTTGCCCAGCGTCTCGATACGGCGGAGGTCGCGCTTGATGGCGAGGGCCCGCTCGAAGGCGTACTGGGCGTTCTCGGGGGTGACCGCGATCAGTTCGCGCAGGTCGCCGCCCGCGAAGAAGGTCTTCTTGGCGGAGGTGAAGATGATGCCGCGGATGGAGTCCTTCTCGGCCTCCAGGCGGTCGGCGGTCGCGGTGAGCGACTCCCGGAACCCCTGGTTCATGGTGTTCGTGGACTGGTTCGGATCGTCGAGGACGAGGGTGACGAGGCCGGTCCTGTCCTGTTCCCAGCGGATGGTGCTCTCGGTCATGGCTTGTTTCTCCGTAAGGGGACGCCGCAAGGGCCGTAAGGGGGACGGACAGGACGTTCAGAGACGCTCGACGATCGTGGCGATGCCCATGCCGCCGCCGACGCACAGCGTGGCGAGGCCGAACCGCTTGTCCTGGCGCTCCAGTTCGTCGACGAGGGTGCCGAGGATCATCGCTCCGGTGGCGCCCAGGGGGTGACCGAGTGCGATCGCTCCGCCGTTGACGTTCACCTTGTCCAGCGACAGGTCCATGTCCCGCACGAAGCGGAGCACGACGGCGGCGAAGGCTTCGTTGATCTCGACCAGGTCGATGTCGTCGATGGTCAGCCCGGCCTTGGCGAGCGCCTTGCGGGTGGCGGGCGCGGGCCCCGTGAGCATGATCGTGGGCTCGGAGCCGGAGACGGCGGCGGCGACGATACGGGCGCGCGGCCTCAGCCCGTACCGCTCCCCCACCTCGCGCGAACCGATCGCCACCAGCGACGCGCCGTCCACGATGCCGGAGGAGTTGCCCGCGTGGTGCACGTGGTCGATCTTCTCCACCCAGTGGTACTTCTGCAGCGCCACGGCGTCGAAGCCGCCCAGGTCACCGATGTCCGCGAACGACGGCTTGAGGCCGGCCAGCGAGTCGGCGGTGGTGCCGGGGCGCAGGTGCTCGTCGTGGTCCAGGACGACGAGTCCGCTGCGGTCCTTCACCGGCACGACGGACCGCTCGAAACGGCCGTCCTTCCAGGCCGCGGCGGCACGCTCCTGGGACAGGGCCGCGTACTCGTCGACGTCCCGGCGCGTAAAGCCCTCGATGGTGGCGATGAGGTCGGCGCCGATGCCCTGGGGGACGAAGTTGGTGGCGATGTTGGTCATCGGGTCGGCGAACCAGGCGCCGCCGTCGGAGGCCATCGGCACCCGCGACATCGACTCGACACCGCCCGCGAGCACCAGGTCCTCCCAGCCCGAACGGACCTTCATCGCGGCGAGGTTGACGGCTTCGAGGCCGGAGGCACAGAAGCGGTTCTCCTGGACGCCCGCCACCGTGTCGGGCAGTCCGGACGCGATGGCGGCGATCCGCGCGATGTCCGAACCCTGGTCGCCGACCGGGCCGACGACACCGAGCACGATGTCGTCGATCGCCGCCGGGTCGAGGTCCGGGAAGCGGCCCCGGATCTCGTGGATGAGCCCGACGACGAGGTCGATGGGCTTCGTGCCGTGCAGGGCGCCGTTCGCCTTGCCGCGCCCGCGCGGGGTGCGGATCGCGTCGTACACGTACGCTTCGGTGCTCACTGGTCAGCCTTTCGAGGAGGGTTGCTCAGGCGCGGAGGGTTGCTCAGGCGCGAGGATCCGCCGCTTCATCCGGGTTCATTCGGGGCCGCCCTTCAGGAGGCCGGGTACGTCCCAGTCGCGGGCCACGTCCTCGGTGTCGGCGCCCGGCTGCGCGGGCCCGCCGCGGACCGAGGTGTGGGTGGCGGAGAAGCGGGGGGCGGGGGCGGGCTGGGTGATGCCGCCGTGGTCGGTGAAGGTGCCGCGGGCGGCGAGGTGCGGGTGGTGCGGCGCCTCGCTCAGGGAGAGGACCGGCGCCACGCACGCGTCGGAGCCCTCGAAGAGTGCGGTCCATTCCTCGCGCGTACGGGTCTTGAAGCGGGCCGCGACCGCCTCGCGCAGCTCGCCCCAGCGCGCCGGGTCCTTGTGGGCCGAGGCGTGTTCCGGGATGCCGAGGACGTCCACGAACTCCGCGTAGAACTGCTTCTCGAGCGCGCCCACCGCCATGTGCTGGCCGTCGGCCGTCTCGTACGTGCCGTAGTACGGGCAGCCTCCGTCGAGGAGGTTGGCGCCGCGCCGGTCCTGCCAGCGGCCGGCGGCCAGCATGCCGTGGATCATCGCGGCCAGGTGCGTGGCACCGTCGACGATGGCCGCGTCCACGATCTGTCCGGTGCCGGTCGCGCGGGCGTGGTGGAGGGCGGCGAGGACGCCGACGACGAGATAGAGCGAGCCGCCCGCGTAGTCGCCGAGCAGGTTCGCGGGGACGGCGGGCGGTGCGTCCGGGTCGCCGATCATGCCGAGGGTGCCGGTCAGCGCGATGTACGCGATGTCGTGGCCCGCGCGCTGGGCGAGCGGGCCCTGCTGGCCCCAGCCGGTCATCCGTCCGTAGACGAGCTTCGAGTTGCGGGCGTGGCAGGTCTCGGGGCCGACGCCGAGGCGCTCGGCGACGCCCGGGCGGTAGCCCTCGATGAGAATGTCGGCGCGTTCGACCAGGTCGAGGACGCGGGCCGGGCCGTCGTCCGCCTTCAGGTCGACGAGCACGGAGCGCTTGTTGCGGTTGGTGATGTCGTAGTCCGGGTTGATGACGAGGCCCGCGCCGCCGGGCCGGTCCACACGGACGACATCGGCGCCCAGGTCGGCGAGGAGCATGGCGGCGAACGGTCCGGGTCCGATACCGGCCAGCTCGACCACGCGCACCCCGGCGAGCGGGCCGTGCCCTGCCGTCCCTGTCGCTGTCATCAAGCCCCCAACACTGTGACACTACTGATGTAACACCCGTGATGCTAAGAACGCGTTCCACGCCGCACAAGACTTTGGCAAGCAAGCGCTTAGCCACTCCGCTCAACCATTCTCAACGCCCGGCGCCGACAAGGGAATCGCCAAGGGAATCAGCGCGCCTCGAGCTCCGCTATGAACTTCTTCGGAGCGATCGTGCGGTAACTCTCCTCGATCCAGTCGCACAGCAGCTCAGCGGCCGGGGAGCCCTCCTCATCCAGCGGGATGCTCACCCAGCCCGCCTTCCCGAGCCCGTACCCGGCGGGCTCCGCGCCCGGCGAGGTCATCGCGTGGGCGTGCGCCGCCTCGTCCTTGAGCTTCACCGTCATGCCCATGGGATAGCTGCCGTCGGTCACACCGAGGAAGACGAACACCTTCTTGTTGACCTTCGCGACGGTCTCGCCCCAGGGGAACTCCTCGGTCGCACCCGGCAGTCCGAGGGCGAACTCGCGCACTTTCTCCCATTTCTTCAGGGCGTTCTCGGTCACGGCCACGGCTGCCTCCGGTTCTTGGTGCGGCTCCTCGCACGGGGCCATGGTTCGGCTCCTCGCACTTCACGCTAACCTCAGCCACCGACAACGGCGCGGGGTGCAGGGCAGAGAGGTGCCATGAGCAGGCAGAACGGGACGGAGCGGGCGTATGACGTCGTGCTCTTCGGGGCCACGGGTTTCGTCGGAAGGCTCACCGCGGAGTACCTCGCCGCGCATGCGCCCGAGGGGCTGCGTTGGGCGATCGCGGCACGCGACACCGCGAAGCTGGAGCGGCTGCGCGAGCGGCTGGCCTCGATCGACCCGGACTGCGCTCAGCTGCCCCTGCTCCGGGCGGACGTCGCAGATCCGGCCTCCCTGCGCGAACTCGCGGCCCACGCGCGCGTGGTGGCCACGACCGTCGGGCCGTACCTGAAGTACGGCGAGGAGCTGCTCGCCGCCTGCGCGGACACCGGCACCGACTATGTCGACCTCTGTGGAGAGCCCGAGTTCGTGGACCTCATGTATGTGCGGCACGACGCACGCGCGCGTGAGACCGGCGCGCGGCTGGTGCACGCGTGCGGCTTCGACTCCATTCCGCACGACCTGGGCGCGTACTTCACGGTCCGTCAGCTTCCCGAAGGGGTGCCGCTGACCGTTGACGGATTCGTGCGCGCCGACGGGATGTTCTCGGGCGGTACGTTCGGCTCGGCCCTGAACCAGTTCTCGCGCGGGCCACAGATGGCTGCCGCGGCGCGGGACCGAGGGCGGCACGAGCCACGGCCGACGGGCCGACGGGCGTACGCACCGCTGAGCGCGCCCCGGTACGCCAAGGAGGTGGGGGCGTGGGCGGTGCCGCTGCCCACGATCGACGCACAGATCGTGCAGCGCTCGGCCCGGGCCCTGGAGCGGTACGGGCCCGACTTCCGCTACCGGCACTACGCGGCGGCCAAGCGGCTGCCGTTCGCGGTGGGCGGGGTGGCCGCGGCCGGTGCGGCCTTCGCGGCGGCGCAGCTGCCGCCGACCCGGCGCTGGCTGTCGGACCGGCTCAAGCCCGGGGAGGGGCCGAGCGAGGAGAAGCGGGCGAGGAGCTGGTTCTCGGTGCGGTTCGTGGGCGAGGGCGGCGGGCGCCGCGTCTTCACGGAGGTCGCGGGCGGCGATCCCGGTTACGGCGAGACCGCCAAGATGCTCGCCGAGTCCGCCCTGTGCCTGGCCTTCGACGAACTGCCCCCGACATCGGGCCAGGTCACCACCGCGGTGGCGATGGGCGACAGGCTCATCGAGCGCCTGCGGGAGGCGGGGATCAGCTTCCGGGTCGCGGCTTCCCGCTAGCTGACCTACCAGCCCATGACCGTGTAGATCATCCCTACTATCCAGCCGACCCCGGCGAGGACCGCGAGGATCAGACCCGCCATCAGGACGCGCTCGACGGGCTGGCTGGGGGTGGCGGTGGGCTTCGTGGCGCGGTGTGTCGTCATGCGGGCCAGCCTGCCGAGCACGACGGGGCCCTGGCATCCGTACAAGTACTCAGAACAAGTACTCAGACGACGTACTCAGTCGCCTTCAGAGCCTTGCGGCACAGCGCGTCCGCGCGACGGGTCGTCTCCGGGAGGCGGAAGCGCGGCGCGAGTCGCAGAGTGTGGGCGCAGGCGTTGTCCAGGCTCACCCGGTGGCCGACCGAGACGAAGACCGGCTTGACGTCCTGCTGGGTGCGCAGCGCACGGCCGACCTCCTCCTCGCCCGCGAGCAGCGGGGACGAGGATCCGCGCGGGGCGTCCGGCTCCTCGTACGCGAAGGTGAACGGGTTCTTGGCGACGCCGATCGTCGGCAGACCCGTGAGGACGCCGAGATGGGCGGCCAGTCCGAAGCGGCGGGGGTGGGCGAGACCGTAGCCGTCGCAGACGACGAGGCCCGGCTCGCAGGGCAGGGCGTCGAGGGCGGCCAGGACGGCCGGGAGCTCGCGGAAGGCGAGCAGCCCGGGGACGTAGGGGAAGGGCACCCGCCCCACGGCCGTGGACTCGGCCACGACGTCGAGAGTCGCCGCGTCCAGGACGACGGCCGCGGCCACGACGACGTCACGCTCGTCGTCGTACGCCACGTCCACCCCCGTAACCCGGCCGGTCCCCGGCGGCGGCCCCGGCTCGTCGAGTACGACGCGACCGCGCAACTCGTCCTGCACGGCGCGGGCTTGCGCTTCGGTGGCGGGCCAGCCCGCCGGGATGCGTACGGTCGTCATGGTGGGATCGAGCGTACGCGGCCAGGCGACAAGGACGGACGGCGTTCAGACGAGCACGGCGTTCAGCGGCCGAGGGCCCGGGACAGCTCCTCCTTGTTCATCTTGGAACGGCCCTCGATGTTGCGGCTCTTCGCCTCCTCGTAGAGCTGGTCGTACGTGGCCCCTTCGCGGGACTCACGGCCGCCGCGACGGCCGGTCGAGGTGTCCTGGGCCGACGTACGGCTCGTGCTCGTGCTCTTCGACTCGCCGCGCTGAGCGCGTTCCTTGTCGGTGGTCCGGGCGGCGATCTCCTCTGCGCGCCGCTCGCTCGCGCCGCGTTCGCGCTCGCTTTCCCTGATGTGTTCCTGCTGGCGTTCCCGCTTGGAACTCGAGCCACGTGCCATGGCCGGACTCCTTGCTGCTAGAAGACTGCTGGAAGCCGCCCCTGTCCAAGCCAAACACGGCCCGCGCCCGCTCGCATCAGCGCTCGAGGCGGGCCACCCGGCCCTTCTCGCCGGACGCCCAGCAGCCCAGGTCAGGGGTGCAGTCGACGGTGTCGTACGAGCCCGTGTCGAGGGTGCGCCAGGTCCGGCCGCCGTCCGTGGTGAGGTCGGTTCCGGTGGGGCCGACGGCGAGGGCGGCCGAGCGGCTGTGCGGGAGCCAGGTGACGCCGGAGCGGTAGGCGGGCGGCGGGCGGTCGGCGGGCGTCCATGTGCGGCCGGCGTCGCCGCTGACGGCGGCGGCCCGCGGTGACGCCTGGTCCGCGCGGTAGTCGCCGCCGACCGCGATGCCGTGCGTACGGTCGCGGAAGGCGAGGGCGAAGACTCCGCGCGCCGGGTCGCCCGCGGGAATCGGGGTGTCAGCGGCCCTCCAGGTCAGTCCGCGGTCGGAGGAGTGCAGCACGCGCGCGCGTGCGGCCCCGCCCGTGGCCAGCCACACATCGCGCGGCCCCGAACTGACCAGACACTGCCCACTGGCCGCGAAGCCCGCCTCGCCCTCCTGCGCCGCGGGCATCCCGTTGCTGGGCAGCACCTTCCAGGAGCGTCCGCCGTCGCTGGTCGACAGGATCCGGAACTTGCCGTCCACGGGGTCACTCATCGCCAGTCCGTGGCGCCGGTCGAAGAAGGTGACACAGTCGTAGAAGGCCTTCGCGTCGATGTTGCGGAAGGACTCGGTCCAGGTCTCGCCGCCGTCGTCGGTGCGGAAGATCCGGGAGGCCTCGCCCTCGCCGATGGCCAGCACCACGGCACGTCGGCTGTCGAACGCCTCGATGTCGCGGAACTCCAACTCGGCGGCGCCGGGCGGCGATACGTTCCGCCAGCTCGCGCCGCCGTCGGAGGTGCGCAGCACGGTGCCCTGCGATCCGGCCAGCCAGGCGGTGTTCCGGCTGACGGCGGAGAGCCCGCGGAAGCGTACGTCGGTGCCGCTGTCCTTGAGTTCCCAGTGCGGAGCCTGCCGGTCCGGTTCTTCTGCCTGTGCGGGCGCCGTGAGTACGGCGGCGAGCGCGGCCCCGCACACCCCCGCTGCCAGCAGTCGCCTCATGAATATCTTCGGTCGCGTCTTCCCCAAGCCCCTCATGGCGGGCGAAGCTAGCCCACTACCCCGGTGGCGTCCAGATGCCCCAAATGACAACAGTGGCCACTTCGGTGATTGAAGGCGGTGACACAGGTCACTCGAACTTAATGCGTCTTCGTGAGCACGGAATGGCTGATTCTGGCGTCTCTTCAAGTGACCGGCGTCATCCGTGCACCGTTCGTCAAGCCGTCACAAGGGAGCAGGCGTTGTCCACTGTCATCGAGCAGCCTGTCGAGGCCCGCCTCGTCGCCGCCGCGCCGCGGATGCCGAGCATTCCCGCGGCGCTCCACTACGACCCTCGTGAGCCGTTCGCCGTCCGTATGACCTTCCCGGCCCCGGCCACCCTCGAAGGCGTGGACGTGTGCTGGACCTTCGCCCGCGAGCTGCTCGTCTCGGGTCTGGAGGAGCCGGTGGGTGACGGCGACGTACGGGTCCGGCCGTACGGATACGACCGCCTCGTCCTGGAGTTCCACGCTCCCGAGGGCACCGCTGTGATCCACGTCCGCGCGGGCGAAGTGCGGCGCTTCCTTCAGAGCACGGCGGAGCTGGTGCCCGTCGGCCTGGAGCACCAGGACCTGGACCACGCCCTCGCCGAACTGCTGCGGGACGCCGGCTGATCCCTCGTCCCCCTCGTCCCCGCGTCCAGCAGCTCCCGCGCGACGCGGGGACGAGCGTGTGCACGGCTCGGCTCCGTTAATTCGTTGACATGAACCGAGCCCCCTCCTACGGTGTACAACGGTTCTGTTGCCGTTGATTGGAGAAGGACGTTGCTCGTCTGAGGTCCTGAGACACCGCGCCACACCTGTCTGCGTGTGTGCGCCGCGTGCGACCTCGGCATACGAGCCGTCCTCCGGAGCGGGATCTTCCCCCGGACCTCCAGGACTCCTGCCCGTCTTTTCGGCCGTCGTCGCCGCCCCGGTGCCCTGCCCGGTGCCTGCCGGTGTCTCGATACGCGTTGCCCTGACCGCATCAAGCAACCGCGAGGCCCCATGTCTACCTCCCCCACCGCCATCACCTGCACCTCCCTCCGCTTCGCCTGGCCGGACGGCAGCACCGTCTTCGACGATCTGCAGGTGGCCTTCGGACCCGGAAGAACCGGGCTCGTCGGCGTCAACGGATCAGGAAAATCAACCCTGTTGAAGCTGATCGCCGGGCAGCTCACCCCGACCGACGGCACCGTCCGGGTGGCGGGCGAGGTCGGTTATCTGCCGCAGAACGTCACCCTCGACACCGCGCTGCGCGTCGACGAGGCGCTCGACATCGCCGCCAAGCGCGCCGCGCTGCACGCCATCGAGGCGGGCGACGTCGCCGAGCACCACTTCGACGTCGTCGGCGACGACTGGGACGTAGAGGAACGCGCCCTCGCGACACTCGGCGAACTCGGCCTCGACCACATCGAGTTGGACCGCACGATCGGCGAGGTCTCGGGCGGCGAGTCCGTCCTGCTGCGCCTGGCCGCGCTGCTCCTGCGCCGACCCGACGTACTCCTGCTGGACGAGCCCACCAACAACCTCGACCTGTACGCGCGTCGGCGCCTGTATGCCGCGGTCGATGCCTGGTCCGGAGTGATGGTCGTGGTCAGCCACGACCGTGAACTCCTCGAACTGGTCGACCAGATCGCGGATCTTCACTCCGGCGAAGTCACTTGGTACGGCGGCAACTTCTCCGCGTACGAGGAGGCGCTCGCCACCGAGCAGGAGGCGGCCGAGCGCATGGTGCGTGTCGCCGAGGCCGACATGAAGAAGCAGAAGCGCGAACTGGTCGACGCCCAGGTCAAGTTGGCGCGTCGCAAGAGGTACGCACAGAAGATGTACGACACCAAGCGCGAACCCCGGGCCGTGATGAAACTGAAGAGCCGCTCGGCTCAGGTGTCCGCCGGCAAGCACCGCATCATGCACGAGGACAAGCTCGCCGAGGCCAAGGACCGCCTCGACGAGGCGGTCGACGCCGTACGGGACGAAGACGAGATCCGCGTAGAGCTCCCGTACACGGCCGTGCCGCCCGGCCGCACCGTACTCACGCTCCTGGACCTGGAGTTGAGGTACGGCGCCCGCGTGGCCGGCGGCTTCGACCTCCGCGGCCCCGAGCGGATCGCGCTGATCGGACGCAACGGCGCGGGCAAGACGACGCTGCTGCGGACGATCGCCGGGGAGCTGGAACCGGTCTCCGGGGAGGTACAAACCCACGTACCCCTGCGCTTTCTTCCTCAGCGCCTCGACGTACTGGACGACGACCTGACCGTCGCCGAGAACGTGGCGAGCTTCGCGCCGAGCGCCACCAACAACCGGATCCGGGCCCGCCTCGCCCGCTTCCTGTTCAAGGGCGCCCGCGCCGACCAGCGCGCCGCGACGCTCTCCGGCGGCGAACGCTTCCGGGCGACGCTGGCCGCCCTGATCCTGGCCGAGCCCGCACCCCAGCTCCTGATGCTCGACGAGCCGACGAACAACCTCGACATGGCGAGCGTGCGGCAGCTGACCTCGGCCCTGGAGTCGTACGAGGGCGCGCTGATCGTGGCGAGCCACGACGTGCCGTTCCTGGAGTCGATCGGGATCACACGCTGGCTGCTGCTGGAAGGAGAACTCAAGGAAATCACGCCAGAAGCTGTCGGGTATCCCGGCTAGCTTCGCCGGTATGAGCCAACTGACCACCGGTACTCATCATCAGTTCATCCAGGTCAAAGGAGCCCGGGAGAACAACCTCCGCGACGTCACCCTCCGTATCCCGAAAGGCCGGCTGACCGTCTTCACCGGCGTTTCGGGATCGGGGAAGTCGTCCGTCGTCTTCGACACGATCGCGGTCGAGTCGCAGCGCCAGCTGAACGAGACCTTCACCTGGTTCATCCGCAACCGGCTGCCGAAGTACGAGCGGCCGCACGCCGAGGCCATCGACGATCTCTCACCGGCGATCGTCGTCGACCAGCGGCCGGTCGGCGGTCACTCCCGGTCCACCGTGGGCACGATGACGGACGTCTACTCGGTGATCCGCGTGCTGTTCTCGCGGTACGGCACACCGAGCGCGGGTCCGGCGACCGCGTACTCGTTCAACGATCCGTCGGGCATGTGCCCCGAGTGCGACGGTCTCGGGCGCACGGTCCGGCCCGACTGGGACCGCATCCTGGACCCGGACCGGTCGCTGGCGGACGGCGCGATCCGCTTCCCGCCGTTCGCCGCGGGGACCTGGCAGGGGCAGGCGTACACGAACACCACCGAGCTGGACCCGCACAAGCCGGTACGCCGATTCACCGCCACCGAGCGGGAGTTCCTGCTGCGTGGGCGTCCCGGCAGCAAAGTCACCATCAGCGGTTCCGGCGGCACCTGGAGCACCGACTACGAAGGACTCGCCGACCGTTTCGAGCGGCTGTACCTCAAGCGGGACCTGTCGGCGCTCAGCCAGAAGACCCGCGATCAGGTGCAGGGCTTCCTGACGGAGGACACCTGCCCGGTGTGCCACGGGGCACGGCTGAACGCGGCGGCACTCGCCACCCGCGTCGGCGGACTGTCCATCGCCGACTGCACCCGGATGCAGGTCAGCGACCTGATCGCGGTACTGAAGAACATCGACGAATCCGACGACCCCGTCGCCGGGCCGATCGCGGGCGCGGCCGTGGCCTCGCTGGAGCGGATCGAGGCGATCGGGCTCGGCTACCTCAGCCTCGACCGGGAGACCGCCACGCTCTCCGGCGGAGAGGGCCAGCGCCTGAAGACGGTGCGGCATCTCGGATCGAGCCTGACCGGGATGACGTACATCTTCGACGAACCGAGCGTCGGGCTGCACCCGCGCGATGTGGGCCGCCTGGGCGACCTGCTGCTGCGGCTGCGCGACAAGGGGAACACCGTGCTCGTCGTCGAGCACGATCCGGACGTCATCGCCCTCGCCGACCATGTCGTCGACCTGGGGCCCGGCGCGGGGGCCGACGGCGGGCGCGTGGTGTTCGAGGGAACGCCGGACGAGCTGGCCGCGGCCGACACCCTCACAGGCCGCTGCCTGCGTCGCCGCACCCAGCTCAAGGAGCGCCCCCGGCAGGCCACCGGCGGGCTGTGGGTGAAGGGCGCGGACCTGCACAACCTGCGGGACGTCACGGTGGAGTTCCCCACCGGTGTACTGACCGTGGTGACCGGTGTCGCGGGCTCCGGCAAGAGCACGCTCGTCTCCCAGGCGTTCACGGCCGCCCACCCGGACGCGGTCGTCGTCGACCAGTCGTCCATCGGCATCTCGGCGCGGTCCACCCCGGCGACGTACGTCGGCATCATGGACACCGTACGGAGGATCTTCGCACGCGAGACGGGAACCGAGCCAGGGCTGTTCAGCTTCAACTCCGAAGGTGCGTGCGGGACTTGTCAGGGGCGCGGGATCAGCTACACGGATCTCGCGTTCATGGACCCGGTGACCACGACCTGCCCCGACTGTGAAGGACGGCGCTTCAAGGAGGAGGTGCTGCGGCTGACCGTGGGCGGCAACTCCATCGTCGACGTACTGGAGATGACGGCTGACCAGGCGCTGGAGTTCTTCACGGACACGGGCGTACGCCGCCGTCTGCGCGCCCTGCGGGACGTGGGGCTCACGTATCTGACGCTGGGCCAGCCTCTGTCCACGCTCTCCGGTGGGGAGCGGCAGCGGATCAAACTGGCGACCCGGTTGCATCAAACGGGAGCGGTGTACGTCCTCGACGAGCCGACGACCGGGCTGCACATGTCGGACGTCGACGGACTGCTCGCCCTCCTCGACCGGCTGGTCGACACCGGCAACACCGTCCTGGTGGTCGAACACAACCTGGACGTCGTGGCGCACGCCGACTGGGTCATCGACCTCGGGCCCGACGGCGGCAAGGACGGCGGCCAGGTGATCTTCGAAGGACCGCCGCGCCGGCTGTTCGACGCGGAGGAGTCGTTCACGGCCGAACATCTGCGGCGGGTGGTCGGCATGGGCTGAGACGCAGGAATACGCGGGCCCGGGCGCCCAAGCGCTGACCATGGGGGCTGTCGCCGGGCGGGGCACGGGCTGCATGATGTGCGGATACACCTCTGCGAACCCCTTCGATTCGGAGACCCGCGTGCCCAGCCAGAAGGCCCTCATCCGCCGACCCAGCCCCCGACTGGCCGAAGGACTGGTCACGCACATCGAGCGGGAACCGGTCGACGCCGAGCTCGCGATGCGGCAGTGGGAGGCGTACGTCGAGGCGCTGGACGCGCACGGCTGGGAGACCATCGAGGTGGAGCCCGAGGACGACTGTCCCGACTCGGTGTTCGTGGAGGACACGGTGGTCGTCTTCCGCAATGTGGCGCTCATCGCCCGCCCGGGCGCCGAGTCACGGCGTGAGGAGACCGCCGGGGTCGAGGAGGCCGTGGCCCGGCTCGGCTGCTCGGTGAACTGGGTGTGGGAGCCGGGCACACTCGAGGGCGGCGACGTCCTGAAGATCGGCGACACCGTGTACGTGGGGCGCGGCGGGCGCACCAACGCGGCGGGCATCCAGCAGCTGCGGGCCACCTTCGAACCGCTCGGCGCCCGCGTGGTCGCCGTACCGGTGAGCAAGGTGCTGCATCTGAAGTCGGCGGTCACCGCGCTGCCGGACGGCACGGTTGTCGGGCACGGGCCGCTGGTGGACACGCCTTCGCTGTTCCCGCGCTTCCTGTCGGTGCCGGAGGAGTCCGGTTCGCATGTCGTGCTCCTGGGCGGCGGGAAGCTGCTGATGGCGGCGAGCGCGCCCAAGACCGCCGAGTTGTTCGCCGATCTCGGCCACGAACCGGTCCTCGTGGACATCAGCGAGTTCGAGAAGCTCGAGGGCTGTGTGACGTGCCTCTCGGTCCGGCTGCGGGAGCTCTATGCCTGACCGGCCGGCCGGGGCGCCCACCCCGCCGGGGACCTGCGAGTCCGTGTGAGGCAGGCTTGCAGTCGAAGATCCCGCTGTTCAGGGGCTATTCACCCATGTGACGGTCCCTTATAGCGCACTTAACCTACGGTGTCGTAACCTACGGTTTCGTAGCCTACGATGCCGTAGGTTCGTGCCCTTTGCTCGTACGTCCCCCTGGAGCACCCATGACGATCACTTCCCCTCACCTCGGCAGCCCGTCCTCCGCCTGGACCGACGCACGTCTGCTGTACGCGCTGGAGGAAGTTGTCGAGCAGGAGCTCAACCGGCATCTGAAGGTCGCCAAGGACTGGATGCCGCACGAGTACGTGCCGTTCAGCGACGGCCGCAACTTCCCGGGCATCTTCGAGGACGGCGAAGCCTGGGAGAAGGAGCAGTCCAAGGTCACCGAGCTCGGCCGGATCGCGCTGGTGGTGAACCTGCTCACCGAGGACAACCTCCCCAGCTACCACCACGAGATCGCCAGCCTCTTCGGCCGTGACGGCGCCTGGGGCACCTGGGTGCACCGCTGGACGGCCGAGGAGGGCCGGCACGGCATCGTGATGCGGGACTACCTGCTCACCTCGCGCGCGGTGGACCCGGACCAGCTGGAGCAGTTCCGCATGGCCCACATGAGCGAGGGCTTCGAGTCGGACAACCGCCACTCGATGCTGCACTCGGTGGCCTACGTCGCCTTCCAGGAGCTGGCGACCCGCGTCTCGCACCGCAACACCGGCCACCAGTCGGGTGACCCGGTCTGCGACCGCATGCTGGCGCGCATCGCGACCGACGAGAACCTCCACATGGTCTTCTACCGCAACCTGCTGAAGGCGGCCTTCGACCTCGCGCCCGACCTGACGATGCAGGCGGTGCGCGACGTGATCGTGAACTTCCGCATGCCCGGTCACGGCATGCCCGGCTTCGAGCGAGCCGCCGCGCAGATGGCGATCGGCGAGGTCTACAACATGCGCATCCACCACGACGACGTCATCCAGCCCGTGCTGCGCTTCCTGAAGGTCCTGGAGATCGACGGTCTCGGCCCGGAGGGCCTCAAGGCGCAGGAGGAAATCGGCCTGTACATGGGCGGCCTGGACGCGGAGGCGTCCAAGTTCGACGAGAAGCTGGCGGCCCGTAAGGCCAGGATGGCGGCGCGCGCCGCCCAGGCGTAAGCAGCCCGTACGAGCCCCGCAGGCGCCCGGCCCAACCGCCGGGCGCCTATTCGTGTGCCGTGACCACCGCCAGTGCCGCGTCCCGTACGTCGGGCAACGCGTGGCGGCGTAGCAGTCTGAGGTGTTCGCGCCAGGGTGCCGGCCAGGCCGTGCGGGCGCCGAGGGCGCCGGTGAGGGCCACGGCGAGCAGACCCTGGGCGTGGCCGCCATGGGCGGTCAGGCGGCGGGCCACGTGCAGCAGGGCCTCGGGGTCGCCCTCGTGCACCGGGCGGCGCAGCCGCTTGCCGACTTCTTGTGCCATGCGAGCCGCGAGCGCCGGACGGCCCTCGGTGAGGGCGGCGAGACGGTCCAGCCGCTCCAGATCCGCGTCCAGGTCCAGATGGAACGCGGCGATTTCGACGGCCTGCGGAACGAAGTCCTCGTATCCCGCGAGGAGTTCACTCGCGGCGAGAGCGGCGGGGCGGATGAGCCGCGGGGCGGTTCTGCCATGAAGACTGAGGCGCAGGACGAGGTTCTCGATACGGCGGCGGGCGGGGCGGTCGCGACGTTCCCCGGCGTCGTGCAGGGTCTCCACGGTCGCGGGCGCACCCTCCGCCTCCGCCAGCGCCCGCAACGCCCGGAGCAGGCCCTCGCCGCCCCGCTCCGATCCCTCCGCGGCCGTCACGAGGCCGTTCGCGGCAGCGCGCCAGGAGACGCGCTCCGCCAGGTCCGAGGCGGCGTCGGCCAGCACCGTCGGCGCGTCCGGCGACCACGGCGCCCAGCGGGCCAGCGCGCCGAAGGCCATGGACGCCGTCTTCGGGTCGTCGGTGTCGCAGACGTCGCGCACCAGTCGGGCGTACCGCTCGCGATGGGACTCGGAGAGGTCCAGCGGCGAGACACGCAGAACGGCCGCACGCAGGACGGGTTCCGCGCCCGCGGCATCGCCGAGCAGCTCCCGCACGGCCTCCTCGGCGAGCAGGGGGACCGCGGAGGCGACGCAGGCGGCGCGTACGTGGCGATGGGTGCCCTCTCGTGCGTACGCCTCGGTGAGCAGCTGCGCCGCCTGCGGCACCGGGAGGCGTACGGCGGCCAGGCGGGCGGCCTCCTTACGGCTGGTCACCTTGACGTCCGGTCCGAGCAGCATGACGCGGAGCTGCTCGGCGAGGAGGGACGGCGCCGCGTACCGGGATGCCTGCGTGGCCGCGTACACCGCCACGCGCGCGTGCTCGCCGCCCGCGTGCGCGAGCAGTTCGGGCAGCGCTTCGGCAGGACGGTCGGTACGGGCGAGGGCGGCCAGGGCCGCCTCGGCGAGGACGACGTCCTCGGAGGCGGTCCAGCGTCGTACGAGATCGGCGCCGATGCCCGGCACGAGCGCGCTCTGCTCGATCGCCTCGGCTCGCAACCCCTGCCAGAGCCCGTCGTCCTCGGCGAGGGCCGCCAACTGCCGGGCCACCGCCTGCTGTTGACGCGGCACCCAGCGCCGGATGTTCCGGTCCACCCATACGGACCAAGGCTTGCCCTTGGTCAGGAAGCGGCCGTACGGCGGGGTGTCGGCCAACAGCGGGTCGAGCAGGTCCGTACGGCACCGGGTGACGATCGCCTGAACCGGTTCCAGCTCACCGGCGGACGGTTCCAGCGCGAGGATCCGGGCCACGCGCTCGCTCCGGGTCGCGGGCGGCTCCAGCCACAGGCGGACCGCCAGAGGTGCGGTCGTGTCAGCGCCGTAACGGATCGCCTGCCACAGGAATTCCTGCAGCTCGTGCATGCCGGCGGCGCGCCGGCCCACCGCTCGGGTGAGGGCGAAGACAAGGCTGTAGTCAGACTTCTCGGCACCCGCCTCGATCCAGGGACGCAGCGCTTCGTACACCTGATGTTCCTGGCCGCGCCGCAGTGTCTGGTCGAGGCGGCCGAGATCGACGGCGCCGGTGTTGCCGGAGATCCGCACCAGGGTGCGCAGTGCCCAGTTCACCAACTCCCGTCGCCCGCTTGCCGCGTGCTCGCGCAGCACACCGACGGCGAGCCGGCTCAGGTGGTACCGGGTGTCGGACGAGGAGTCGGGAGCCTGGACGGCGTCGACGGCGATACGGTCGAGGTGCGGTTCCGAGTCCTCGGTGAACAGGGCGGGCCGGACCCGGGCGAGCGCTCCGAGCGCCGCCTCGCGCACCGGGTCCTGCTCGTTGCACAGCCGCCCCATCTCCTCCAGTACGGCGGTGACGGCTTCGGGGTCGCCGGAGCGGTCCGCGTTGCGGATCAGGAACGGCCAGGCCTGGACGCGATCCTCGGCGGCCGGAAGCCGGGTGGCCTCGACGAGCCGTTCGCGGACTTCGGCGACGGGCAGGAAGGAGTCGAAGCCCAGCACCTGGATCTCCCGGCTGCCGCCTTCGCGCAGCGTCGCGGCCATCCGGCGGGCCTCGTCGACGGCATGGCTGCGGGGCAGCGCTTCGAGAAGGCTCTCGGAGAAGGGCCGGGTGCCCCGGCCCTCGTACACCTCGGTGTAGAAGGCGTACCGCTGAGCGGGCGGCAGCGCCCTGAGGAGCGGGGGAAGGCTGCCGTTCGGGACCAACGTCCTGCCGTACGCGATGAGTTCGGGTGCCCCGGAGCGGGCCAGGCGGCGCCGTACGGTGGCGCTCATCGAGTGAATGTCGAGGACGCCGGACCAGGCGGGTGTGAGGAGCAGACGCACCACGCGCCGTGGGTCGGCGGTGGCGAACGCGGGTACGTGGGCGCGGAGTTGGTGGGGCAGGGTCGCGGGGCCGAGGCGTTCCAGGAGGTCGAGCACGCGCAGGGGCTGGGCGGGCGTTACAGCGGCCACGGCGTCCGCGTAACGGTCCCACCAGGCGCCGCGCATCGCCTCGGGCAGGCTGGTCAACTCCCGTTCCGTCACGTCGAGTAGGGCAGAGGGGTGCCGTTTGGCGAGCTGCCGCCAGCCGGTGACCGCGTGGAACAGTTCGGGCAGCAGCCGGGCGGCCGTGTCCGCCGAACAGCCGGGCAGCAGCCGGGCCGCCTCGGCGTCGCCCCAGTCACGTCGCAGCCCGTCGATCAGCCGGTCGGCGAGCGCGGTGCGCCGCCCGGCCACGATCGCGCGCAGCAGCCCGCGACGGATGGCCTCGGGCGCGTCCGCGAGCGCCGACTCGTAGACGGAGTCGGCAACTTGAAGGCTGTCGGCGACGCGCAGTGCGTGTCCCCGGACGTACGGATCGGGGTCGGCGACGCGTGCGGCGATCCACTCGGCGTCACGGGCGACGGAGGCCGCGACGACGGCGATCCCGCGCTCGTAGGGGCCGCGGGCTTCGAGTGCCTCCAGCACGGGCCGCAGCGAGTGGCGCAAGTCCCGTACGCGCGCGGCGAGTTCGCGCATACGCTGCGGATACGGAAGCGGGTCGAGGACGTTCAGCAAGCTCTCGGTCTCGTCATCGGCCTCGTACTGCGGGGTGCTGGGCATGCGCTGGATTCTGCATGCCCATGGCCGTCACGTGGACTGAATTTCGAGAAACGAAGCTCCGACTACTGCTGGTGCGTCCGCCGGAGACTGAGCCGTTCCTTCTCGGACAGGCCGCCCCAGACGCCGAACCGTTCGTCGTTGGCGAGCGCGTACTGGAGGCAGGCGGACCGCATCTCGCACAGCCCACAGATGCGCTTCGCCTCACGCACCGAGCTCCCCGGTTCGGGAAAGAAGAAGTCGGCCCCGGTCTGCGCGCACAACGCCTGTTCCTGCCAGGAGAGGTCGGGTGCGGCGATGCTTTCGATGTGCATGGCTCCGAGGGTGCCGAGCGGCGAAAAACGTTCGCTCAACGTGGGCTTAATGCCTCCGGCGGTTGGGCGGTTTTTGGGTGCGGGTTGAGTGTGGCTGGTCGCGCAGTTCCCCGCGCCCCTGGGTGGGTGGGGGTGCGGGGCCGTGGGCCGGTGCGTCAGCCCGTCGCAGGGCGGGCATACGACCCTGGCCTGGTACAGGGTGCGGGTTCTCCGAGACCGGACCTAAGCGACGGGCATACGACGCACCGGCCCACGCCCCCTCCCGCCGGAGAGAAGCTGCGGGTCGTTGGGGGTACGGGCTTGCCCGGGGCGTGGTCAACTTTTGAACGGATGAAGATTTTGGGAGCGCTCTCAGTCGTAACCCTTGACGCCTCAACTCCCCCTGGGGACATTGGTGCAGACCGCAGGAGCTGGGCCGATCCCCACACATCGGCTCGCTCGGCACCCCCCACGCCCCAGGAGACCTTCCGTGATCTCACGTAGAACGTTCCTGACCTCGGCCGCCGCTATCGGGACCGCCGCCAGCTACCCCACTTGGGGAAGCGCTCTCAGCCCTGCCGCCAAGGCCGCCCCCGCCACCTGCGAACTCGCCCTGCAGAACGTCTCGTTGCCGGGCACGGTGCGCGCGTACGTCACCGGGCACGAGCAGCCCACCGGCAACTGGGTGCTGCTGCGGGCCGACGGCGGCGTCTACCGGCCCGAGTCGCCCTCGGCGCCCCAGACCCCGCTGCCCGTCGACTGCGCCATCCCGCTCGGTGCCGCCGGTTCCGCGCCGAAGGTGCTGACGCTGCCTCAGATGTACGGCGCCCGCGTCTACTTCGTACGTGACAACACGCTCGACTTCTTCCTCAACCCGGGACCCGGGCTGGTGGAACCGGCCTTCGCCACACCCACCGACGCGAACTACGGCAAGACGTGGTCGTTCTGCGAGTTCACGTTCAACCCTCAGCAGTTGTTCGCCAACATCAGTTACGTCGACCTGGTGACCGCCCTGCCGATCGGCCTGACCCTGGAGGGCGACGCCACGCACACCGTCGCCCCGCTGCCCGACGGCGCCGTCGACAAGATCGCCTCCGGCCTCGCGGCGCAGGCGGCGAAGGACGGACAGCCCTGGGACAAGCTCGTCATCCGGAACGACGGCGGTGACGTGCTCCGGGTGATCTCCCCGCAGAACCTGATGGCGCCCTACTTCGACCGCCCTGCCGAGATGCCGTTCCGCGACGTCTGGAACAGCTACATCGACCAGGTCTGGGAGAAGTACCGTACGACCGACCTCAAGATCGATCTCCAGGGCGGGCGGGGCGTGTTCACCGGCCGGGTCAGCGGCGACACCCTCACCTTCAACGGCGGCCACACCTTCGCCAAGCCCACGTCGAAGGACATCTTCACCTGCAACCACGGCCCGTTCACCAACAACCCGAGCGACCCCGACGACAAGAAGGGCCTCCTCGCCCGCCTCGCCGCCGGCTTCAATCGCTCCATCATGCTCACGCACGCCAGCCAGCCGAACGGCGCAACGGCGGCCGATTACTACAAGGGCGAGATCACGAACCATTGGTCGCGTGTGGTGCACGCCAACTCCCCCATCGGTTACGCCTTTCCGTACGACGACGTACGCCCGGACGGCGAACCGGACGTGTCGGGGGCGGCGCATGACGGCAACCCGCGAAGGTTCACGGTGACGGTGGGTTCTTAGCCCTGGTAGGCAGCGGTCAGGGGCGCCCCCTTAGGGGCGCGGGGAACTGCGCGACCAGCCACAACCGGCCCGCAGCCGCCCAACTACCCTGCCGGGCAGACGCTTTCGCGGAACCTACGCGGAGGCGCGCCGCACCAAAGTTGTCGGCAGGACAACGCTGGAGGGCGCCTCCAAGCCACCCTGCGAACCCGCGGCAGCGGCAAGCCCCCGCAACAGCAGCCGAGCCATCAACCGACCCATCTCCTCGATATCCTGACGGACCGTCGTAAGAGATGGGTCGGTCTGCTCCGCGACCGGCAACATGTCGTCGAACCCGATCAGCGCGACATCCTCGGGCACCCGAAGCCCCCGCTCCCGCAAAACCCGCAGGGCCCCCGAAGCCATCAAGTCATTCGCGGCGAACACGGCGTCCAAGTCCGGGCAGGCATCGAGGAGTTCCCGCATCGCACGCTCGCCGCCCGCCGGGGTGAAGTCGCCCTCCGCGATCAGCCGGGGGTCGGCGTCCACCATGACGTCACGGAACCCGTCGAGCCGGTCGACCGCCGAAGTCTGGTCGAGGGCGCCGGTGATGTGGGCGATGCGCGTACGGCCGAGCGCGACAAGATGGCGTACGGCCTCGCGTGCGCCGCCCCGGTTGTCGCTGTCGACGTAGACCGCGCTGCGCGTCCCGTCGCCCCAGCCGGGCCGCCCGCCGAACACGGTCGGTACCCCGGCGCCGTGGATCAGTTCGGGCAGCGGGTCGTCGAGGTGCAGGGAGAAGACGAGCGCGCCGTCGACATGGCCGCCGGCCAGATAGCGGCCCACCCGCGCATGGTCGTCGCGGCCCTCGGTGAGGAGCAGTACGAGCTGGGAGTCATGAGCGGTCAACTCCTTGCTGATACCCCGGAGTTGGAGCGCGAAGAAGGGGTCGGCGAAGACCCTGGTCTCGGGTTCGGCGATCACCACGGCGACCGCGTCGTGCCGCCGGGTGACGAGGCTGCGCGCGGCCTGGTTCGGGACGTAACCGAGTTCTTCGACGGCTCGCCTGACCCGCTCGACGAGGGGCTCTCGGACCCCGTCACCACCGTTGACGACACGCGACACGGTGGCCCGGGAGACCCCCGCCCGTGCCGCCACCGCCTCCAGCGTGGGGCGCGACACGGTCGACGACTCGGACACCTCGGAACTCCTCAGGGCAGCGGTTCCGAGTCAGGATAACTCCTGGTCGCCGCATCGCTGAGAGCGCTCCCTGATACTTCCGGATCCACATCGAGCGGCCCCGTTGGGGGCAGGGTCCGATCATGACTGATGACTGGCGGAACGACCGGATCGGCAGCGCGCTTCGGGGCGGGAATCCCACGGTGCTCCGGAGGATGGAAGCCGGGTTCGCGGTGATCGGGGACGTTCAGTTCCTCCCGGGATACTCGGTGCTCCTCGCGGAGGATCCTGCGGTGCAGCGGCTGTCGGAGCTGCCCCGGGGCAAACGGCTGGCGTTCCTGGCCGACATGGACAGGCTGGGTGATGCTGTCGAACGCGTCTGCAAGCGGCTGGACCCGGCCTTTCGCCGCGTCAACCTGGAGATTCTGGGGAACACCGACCCGTTCCTGCACGCGCATGTGTGGCCGCGGTTCGACTGGGAGCCGGCCGATCTCGTGCGGAGGCCCGTGTGGCTGTATCCGCGAGAGTGGTGGAGCGACGAGCGGTATGCGCTTGGTCCTCAGCACGACGCCCTGCGCGAGGTGATCGGTGAGGAACTGGACGGACTGGTGTCCTGACGCATCCCGCTCGCCGACCGTCAATCCTCTACGTCGAGCCGTTCGACGAGGAGCATCGCCGCATCGTCCGCCAGGTAGCCCCCGGTGTGGCGGATCAGCCCCTGGTGCAGTTGCTCCAGGAACTCCGGCGTGCTGCACGTATGCGCCGCTTCCATGGCCTCGGGCAGGGCGAAGAAACCGTCGTCGGGGCTGCGCGCTTCGATCACGCCGTCGGTGTGCAGCAGCAGACGGTCACCGGGCGTGAACGGGTAGCTCTCCGCCTTGGCGGGATGAGCGGTGATGAATTCCTCCAGCCCCAGGGGCGGCAGCGGCGAGGCGGGCATCAAGGCCTCGACCTTGCCCCGGCGCAGCAACAGCGGCGGCGGATGGCCGCGGTTGATCACCTGGACCGCGAAGCTGTCGGACACCTCGACCACGACCGCGGTGACGAAATCCTCGGCCTCGTGTTCCGCAGCGGTCGGATCGATCGCACTCGGCACGGCGCACTCCCGTTCCAGTGCGGCCGCGCAGTGGTTCACCACCTCCACCAGTTCGTCCTCGTAGTGCACGGCCTCGCGAAACGCACCCAGTACGACCGCGGCCAGGCGCACGGCAGGCAGACCCTTGCCACGGACGTCACCCACGATCATCCGGACCCCGTACCGGGTCTGCGACACCGCGTACAGATCGCCGCCGATCTGCGCTCCCGCCTCTGCCGCGAGGTACAGGCTGGCCATCCGCACCGGCCCCAGCCGGGCCGGCACCCGTCTCAGCAGGACTCGTTGTGCGGCCTCGGCGATCCGGCGAACCTGGTCCAGTTCGCCCTGCCTGTGCGCGCGTACGGCGCTACTCATCGTGATGCTGGCCACTGACACCACGATGAGGGACAGGAGGTTGCTGTAGACCTGGCCACCCCAGCTCTGGTGGAGGGTGGCCGTGATCACGGTGACGGAGAAAGCTCCCAGCACTGCCGCAAGGGTGCCTTTCGGGCCCATCGTCAGCGCCGCCAGTGCCGGTATCGCGGCGAGGATGGGACCGGTGATCACCTCGTGTGCGGGCGAGAGTTCGATGCCCAGCGCGAACAGTATGATCACGAACGGCAGACACTGCCCGAGTCGGAAGAGGACCCGGCTGTGACCGCCCGCTCCTGATGGGCTGGATGCGCGGAAAAGTGACCGCATGGCCACCAGCCTGACTCACTGGAGTCGAGTGTTCCACTCAACGCCCGGCTGTCCTTGATGCTCATGGTTCCCCGTGGGGCGACACCTTCGCGGCCGCCGCCATGCCGGATGGCGGATCCTGCCGCCGCCTCCCCTTTCGGTGAAGCCCGGAGTCGGTCCGGCGTACCGCCGCGCATGCCGACCGCCGCGGCGGGTACGACGCCTCCCGTACGGGAGGCGTCGCGGAAGCGGCCGAAGAGTGAGAGGTGTCGGAAGTGATTCGAAAGCTGCAGGCGGTCGCGCTGGACTGCGCTGATCCGGTTCGGCTCGCGGAGTTCTACGCGGAGTTGCTCGGCGGGCGGGTGGTCGCGGATCCGGAGGATTCCGACTGGGTCGAGGTGCACGGGTTCGAGGGGACGCCGCTGGCCTGCCAGCGGGTGGACGGCTACCGAGCGCCCGAATGGCCCGGCCAGGAGCGCCCGCAGCAGCTCCATCTGGACTTCGACGTGGACGACCTCGAGGGGGAGGAGAAGCGGGCGCTCGCCCTCGGCGCGACCGTGCTGGAGCGGACGGATCAGCTCCGCCCGGAGGCCAACTGGCGGATTTACGCGGACCCGGCCGGCCATCCGTTCTGTCTCTGCCTCCACTGAGTCCACCGGGCCCATCGCAGTCACTGAGGCGATCTTTTATTGGTTTGCCGCTGTCCGGCCCGGTCGGATAGGAAGCTTGCATGCTAAAGGGCAGCAAGGTCGGGCTCAGGGCCCGGCACGAGGACGACATCCCGATCCTGCAGGCCGAGCTCCACGACGACGTGGTCAACGCCTCGCGGGCCGCAGGCGGGCCATGGCGGCCGATCACATCCGGCTCGAAGGAGTCGTCGTTCATGGTGGACGACGAGGAGCAGGGGCGCGTCCCGTTCTCCGTGGTGGAGTTGGACGGCGGCACGCTGGTCGGCGCCGCGACGCTGTGGGGCATCGACAACCACAACCGGTCCGCGCACATCGGCCTCGGGCTGCTGCCGTCCTCCCGCGGCAAGGGCTACGGCACCGACGTGGTCGCGGTGCTGTGCCACTACGGTTTCGTCGTGCGCGGCCTGCAGCGGCTGCAGATCGAGACACTGTCGGACAACGCCGCGATGCTGCGCTCCGCCGAGCGCAACGGCTTCGTCCGCGAGGGCGTGCTGCGCTCCTCGGCCTGGGTGATGGGTGAGTTCCTGGACGAGGTGCTGCTCGGGCTCCTCGTCCAGGACTGGAAGCCGGACTCGAAGGGCTAGGGCGCCTGACGCTCGTACGACCGCTAGAGCCCTGCCACCCTGCGAAAGGAACCGGCAGGGCTCTCGCGTAGACGTAGACAGGCACCGCCGGCGGCGCGCTCAGTGCTCGTGCGGCTCATGTGGCTCATGCGGCTCGTACCCCGGGATGGTCCCGTCCGCCTTCTTCACCAGGAACAGCCCCACCATCCCCATGTCCGAGTGGCTCTGGACATGGCAGTGGTACATCCACGCCCCCGCCCCGACGCCCTCCCCCGCGATCACCTGGAACCCGAACGAGTCGGCAGGCCCGGTGATCTTGTTGTCCAGCACCTGACTCGGGTCGTCGGGGCCGGTCAGCATCCCCGTGCGGTTGTCGGCCCAGCGGTGACCGTGCATGTGGAAGGTGTGGTAGTACTCGCCGTGCGTGATCACCACGAACTCGACGCGATCGCCCACCGTCGCCTCGAAGTTGGGGCCGCTGTGCGCCGGCTTGTTGTTGATCAGCATGTCGTTGAAGACGATCGTGTGGGTCGCGTCCGGGAGGATGTCGCCCTTGCGACGGACGATCACCGGACCGTACAGCCCTTTGCGAATGCCGCCCGTGCCGTGTTCCGTGCCGACGACATGGTCGTGGTAGTGCCAGTAACCCGCGCTGCCCGCACGCCACGTGCCGTCCTTGCGGCGGCCGGGTGCGTGGGTGCGCCAGGTGTACGTACGCGTCCCGCCCGGCTCGACATCGCTCTTGTTCTGCTTGGTGCCGTCGCTGGTGATCTCGTAGTCGAGGCCGTGGACGTGCAGGCTGACCGGCACGTCCATGGCGTTCTCGAACTCGATGTGGATGGTGTCGCCCTCGTTGAGTTCGATGAGCGGGCCGGGGATCGACGCCTTGCCCTTCTCGTGGCCGTAGCCCATCTGGCCGTCGGCGAGTTTCTCGGCGTACAGCTTGATGCGCTTGACCTCGCCGCCGGCCGGGGCGGTTTTCACCGGCTCCGCGGCATCTGCGGCGCCGAGGGACTCGGGAGCCAGAGACAACGATGTCGCGACGGCCGCACCGCCCAGCAGTACGCGCCTGTTGAAGCCGCGTCTGTCCATGCCGAACTCCCCACCCTGGTACGGAATTTACGGAGATGAACCGCTGAGACGGTAGCGGCACCGCATTCGTTTTTCCACACTCAGGACAAAGTTCGTGCCATTCCGGTCGTACCTATTGGCGGGACGGGCAAAGAGGTCTAGCTTCCTTGGCGCTGTTGCTGTGACCGACGAGGAGTGGATGACCCCATGCGGTTCGTGTCGCATCAAAGATCCCTGTCCTTAGGCGAGTTGACCACGAAGAGACGGGTGAAGAGGCGGGCCTGGGCGGCCGTCCTGACTGCCGGGTTCGTCACCGCGGGGCTGCTCTCGGGCGGTCCTGCGAGTGCGCGCCAGGCCCCCGAACCGCCGCTGACAACGATGTCGATCAAGTCACCGCCAGGCAGTGCGAACGTACGGGTGCTGCTCTTCCACGGCTCCGCGGCGGGCGGGGACGAGTCGCCCGTCGTCAACGCCGGGATCGAGGCGATCGAGGAGATCGGGCTGACCGGCCCGGCGAACCAGCGCTTCAAGGTGACGGCCACGGACGACGCCTCCGTGTTCACCAATGAGACGAAGCTCGGCCGGTTCAACGCGGTCGTCTTCCTGACCGGCGGCGGCGACGTCCTCGACGCGGAGCAGGAGGCGGGCCTGGAGGCGTACATGGAGGCGGGCGGCGGCTTCCTCGGCGTCCATGACGCGGCCCGCGCCGAACCGTACTCGGACTGGTTCACGGGACTCGTCGGTGCTCGCCCGGCCGCGTCGAGCCCAACTGCCGTACAGCGGGCGACCGTTGAGGTGGGCGACCGGCAGCACCCGGCCACCAAGGACCTCCCGCTTCAGTGGAAGCGCCCCGACGCCTGGCTGAACTGGGTCAAGAACCCCTCCGGCGACGTGCACACCGTGGCGCGGGTGCGCGAGTCGACGTACCAGCCGGGCGACAGCAAGAACGGCGCCGACCACCCGGTGTCCTGGTGCCGCGACTACGACGGCGGACGCTCCTTCTACACGGGCATGGGCGGCACGGTCGCCTCGTACGACGAAACGGACTTCCGTGCGCATCTGCGCGGAGCGCTGCTGTGGACGACGCGGCTCGTGCGGGCCGACTGCAAAGCGGCGATCAACGCCAACTACAAGGCGGAGCGGCTGACCCAGCCCAACCAGCCGGGCCAGAACGACCAGATCGGCGAGCCGCACGGCCTGGTCACCGCCCCCGACGGACGCGTGATCTATATCGGGCGCGGTGGTGCGGACGCCTCGGCGCCCGTCGTCACTGACTGGAACAACCCCGACATCGGCAAGGGCAAGGGCGAGATCCATGTCTACGACCCGAAGACCAAGAAGGTCACCCTGGCCGGCGCGCTCACCGTGTTCGGCAACAAGGGCGGCGGCGGTGAGCTGATCAAGGTCGAGGAGGGGCTGCTCGGCATCGAGTTGGACCCGGCGTTCCAGCAGAACGGCTGGGTGTATCTGCACTACACGCCGCACGCGCAGATCAACCGCGACACGCGGATGGCCGAGCGGCGTGTCTCCCGCTTCACGCTCGATCTCGCCACGAACAAGCTGGACCTGAGCAGTGAGAAGGTCCTGCTGAAGTGGCCGGTGCAGATCCACAGCTGCTGCCACGCGGGCGGCGGCATGGCGTGGGACTCCAAGGGCAACCTCTACATCGCCACGGGCGACAACAACTCCAGTGGCTTCAGCGACGGTTACTCAGGCAACAACCCGCAGCCCAACTACAAGGGCGTCTCCTTCGCGGACGCGCGCCGGACGTCGGGCAACACCAACAACCTCAACGGCAAGATCCTGCGCATCCACCCGGAGCCGGACGGCACCTACACCCTGCCCCAGGGCAACCTCTTCACCGGCAAGGAGACCGACGAGGGCGGCGGCAAGACGCGCGGCGAGATCTATGTGATGGGCGTCAGGAACCCCGCGCGCATCTCCGTCGACAAGAAGACGGACACGCTGTACGCGGGCTGGGTCGGCCCGGACGCGTCAAACCCGTCGACGACCTGGGGCCCGGCGAAGTACGACACGTTCGCCGCGATCACCAAGCCGGGCAACCACGGCTGGCCGTACTGCATGGGCAACAAGCAGCCCTACCGCGACCGCAATCTGCCGGACCCGACGAAGCCGCTGGGCTGGTACGACTGCGACGCCCCGAAGAACGAGTCGCCGAACAACGACGGTCTCGTCAACCTGCCGCCGGTCACCGGAAACACCATCTGGTACTCGCCCCAGGGCGGCGGCCCCGACTTCCCGCGCGACGCGAACGGCGTCCCGTCGTACAAGACGGAGGAGCAGACGTTCCTGCTGCCATGGCTGAAGGGCGGCGGTCAGGCGGCGATGAACGGACCCGTCTACCGCTATGACGCGGCATCCGCGGGTGCGGGGGCGTGGCCGTCGTACTGGGACGGCAAGTGGTTCGTCGGTGACTTCTATGACGCCGACCAGCCGCGTCACGCGGTCCTGCTCGACCCCAAGACGGCGGGCCAGGGCGGGATTCCGGTGCATGCCGAGTCGCTGAAGAAGATCATCCCCGTGGGCAATGACGGCATCAAGAACCTCATGGGCTGGAAGTTCGGCCCCGACGGCACGTTGTACGCCCTCGACTACGGCCGCGGCTTCTTCACCTCGGACGCCAAGTCGGCGCTGTGGCAGGTCACTTACCAGGGCGGCGCTCCGACGCCGGCCGCCGATCAACTGGCCAGGGAGGCACAGTGACGGGCGTACGCATACGAAGGCGAAGAACCGCACGCCTGTGGACGGCGCTTCTGGCGTCGCTGCTGATGGTGCTGGGGCTGACGTCCACGTCGGCTTCGGGGCAGACCGATGGAGCCGGCGCCCCGTCGGCAGCCGCCGACGCCGCCGCGCAAACGCTCACGTGGACGGCCGGCAACGACATCGACAAGTACCTGTCGGCGCCCGCCACCGCGGTCGCGGGCCCGACGACGATCGTCTTCGAGAACAGTGTGGCGACCGGCAACACCACAGGTATGCCGCACACGTTGACGTTCGACGTCTCCGACCCGGAGTACAACAACGACGTCCCGCTCAACATCCTGGCCAACCCGAACGACGACCAGGGCGGCAAGTACACGGCCGAGGTGACCCTGACGCCCGGCCGGTACCGCTACTACTGCACCATCCCGGGCCACGGTCAGATGCAGGGCATTCTCGTGGTCACCGAGGGCACCGGCGAGGACACGACCGCGCCCGAGACCTCGGCGGACGTGAGCGGTACGCAGAACGCGGACGGGGCGTACGTGGGTTCGGCGACGGTGACGCTGAGCGCGACCGACGAGGGCTCGGGCGTGGAGCGGATCGAGTACGCGATCGGTGACGCGGGCGCCTGGCAGCCTTACACCACGCCCCTGGTGATCGACCAGGTGGGCGGCCACAAGGTTCGCTACAGAGCGGTCGACAAGGCCGGGAACGTCGCCGCCGAGAAGGCGGAGGAGTTCACGGTGGCGTCGCCGTCGACGGACGACACGACGGCTCCGGAGACGTCGGCTTCGGTGACCGGTGAGCAGAATCCGGAGGGTGCGTACCTCTCCATGGCGACCGTCACCGTGACGGCCTCCGACACGGGTTCCGGCGTCAACACCATCGAGTACGCGCTCGGTGACTCCGGTGCCTGGCAGCCGTACACGGCTCCGGTGATGGTCCACGAGGTGGGCACGCACAAGGTGCGCTACCGGGCCACGGACAAGGCGGGCAACGTCGCCGCGGAGAAGTCCGTCTCGTTCACGGTGGTCGCGCCGCCCGCCGAGGACAAGACTCCGCCGGTGACCGGCGTGAGTGTCGAGGGCACGAAGAACTCCTCCGGGGCCTACATCAACAGCGCCAAGGTGACGGTGACCGCGACGGACGAGCACCATGGTTCCGGGGTCGCCGCCATCGAGTACTCGCTGGACGGTGGGCCGTATCTCGCGTACACCGCACCCGTCGTGGTCGATCGCGCGGGCGCGCACAGGGTCGCGTACCGGGCGAGCGACAAGGCGGGCAACACCTCCGACGCGCGGACCGTGAGCTTCACGATCGCCTCGGGTGGCGGGGTGCCGGCGCCCGCCTGCGCCGAGTACGACGAGCGGCTGACGGTCATCGTCGGCACGGTCGACACGGGTGTGCCGAACCGGGTCACCAACAGCCGGTGTCGCATCAACGAGTTGATCGAGGACGAGAAGGAGTGGACGTCCCACGCGCTGTTCCTGAAGCACGTGAAGACCGTCCTCGACGCGCTCCTCAAGGAAGGGGTCATCGTCCAGCGCGAGTACAAGCTGATCAACAAGGCCGCCAAGGAGTCGGGCATCGGCAAGCCGGGCCAGACCGAGGGCTACCGCACGATCTTCGACGGCTCCGAGGAGTCGTTCGCGCAGTGGCAGCAGGTCGGCGGCGGCCAGTTCGCGGTGAACGCGGACGGTTCGATGACCAGCAGCACCACGGTGGCGGGCATGGGCATGCTGTGGTTCCCGGAGCGCAAGTACGGCGACTTCTCGCTGAAGTTGCAGTGGCGTGATGACGCGCCGGGCACCGGGAACGCCAACGCGGGTGTGTTCGCCCGCTTCCCGTGGGTCCACGACCATCCGGAGGAGTCGCGTCCGGAGTGGGTCGCCATCAAGTACGGGCATGAGCTGCAGATCAACGACCGCCCGGACGGCGACATGTACAAGTCGGGCTCGGTCTACGGCTTCGACCGCGTGGGCCTGGCCGGTGCGGGCGTCACCCAGAAGGGCACCTGGAACGACTACGAGATCCGCGTGGTCGACCAGCACTACTCGGTGTACCGCAACGGCGTGCTGATCAACGAGTTCGACAACATCGGCGGCCAGGACTTCACCCCGCCCCGCTCGGACGACCCGGGCACGGACGGGCGGCGGTTCGCCTCCGGCTACATCGGGCTCCAGGTGCACGGCACGACGGATGTGATCTCGTACCGGGACATCCGGATCAAGGAGTTGTAGGTTCCGCGGGCGGCGCCTCCGGTGGAGGCGCCGCCCTCTTCGCCCGGCTCGGCTGTACCCGCTTCGGCTCGCCCGGCCGCCACCAACTCCACCGCTTCACTCATGCGAGCCGCGGTAGGCGTGCCGGGCTTGCCTCGTATGCGGGCGGGCGATTGTGGGAGCGTTCCGGACGAGGCAGGATGCTGCGGTGGCTCCGATTCCCACTGTGCGCCCGTACCGCCCCGAGGACCGAGAGTCCCTCGACGACATCTGCGTCCGCACCGCGCACAACGGCCAGGACAGCCGGCCCGTCTACGCGAATCCCGCGATCTTTCCGACGATCTTCGCGGCTCCGTACGTCCATCTGGAGCCGGAGCTGGCCTTCGTGCTGGACAACGGGCAGGGACAGGCGGTCGGCTACATCCTCGGCACCGCGGACACTCCCCGGTTCGCCGAAGCCTTCCGCACGAAGTGGCTGCCCCTGGTCGCGGACCGCTTTCCGGAGCCCAGTGGCCCGCCAAGCACCCCGGACGAGGCGATGGTCCGGCTGTTGCACCACCCCGAGCGGATGATCGCCCCGGAACTCGCCGCGTATCCGGCTCACCTGCACATCGACCTGCTCCCCGAATGGCAGGGCCGCGGCCACGGACGTGCACTGATGCGGAGCTTCCTGCGGGCTCTGCGGGACAGTGGCGTGCAGGCCGTCCATCTGACCATGGTGACGGCCAACACTCCGGCCAGGGCCTTCTACGACCGTCTGGGCTTCCACGAGATCGAGGTGCCGGATCCCGGGCCGGTCACCTGTCTGGGGCGCACGACGGACGAGATCGACAGACTTTGACGGTCGGCGACGGCAGCCATCCGGTACTCGGGTACTCGGGCTCCACGACGCGCGGACGGTCCCGCAGGACATGGCTGGAAGCGATCACCTTGGTTGTCACAAGACCTGACAACGATCCGGGATGGATTCACCCAAGGTTGGTTCATGGAGCGTCAAGAACCGGCCACATGAACGATCTTCGGCCAGATGCAGACGTACGTTCCTCCCTGTGAATTCTGACATCCCACCTCACAGAGCTGTCGGCCTCGCGTCGACGGCATCCGCCGGCAGGGTCGCTCCCGCCCGGCGCTCTCTGCTCCGCGCCGCGCTGACCGGCACCGCTGCCCTCGGTGCCGGTCTCGCCGCCGGCGCCCCCTCCGCCGCCGCCACTCCCACCGGCAGCACGCGCCCCCGGCCGACCACCCCGCGGGAAGCCCTGCGGGAACTGGCGGCGGGCAACCTCCGCTGGCGCACGTACCGCGAACGACACCCCGACGAGTCGCCGACCGTCCGGCTGGCGCTGACGTCGGGTCAGCACCCCTTCGCAGTCGTGCTCGGATGCATCGACTCCCGCGTACCGCCGGAGCTGGTTTTCGACCAGGGCCTCGGCGACCTGATGACGGTGCGCACGGCGGGCGAGGTCCTGGACGAGGCCGTGCTCGGCAGCGTCGCGTACGGGGTGCTGGAGCTGGACATACCGCTGGTCATGGTGCTCGGGCACCAGTCGTGCGGCGCTGTGAAGGCGGCGGTTCATGCGGACGAGTCCGGCGAGAAACTGCCCGCCCACATCCAGTACCTGGCCGATCAGATCAGACCGGCCATCGACCACAGCAAGGAGGGCGACGCCCGCATCGACGCGACGATCGATGCCAACGTCGAACTCGTCCGCTCCCGGCTCGCGGCGGAGCCCGATCTCGCCGCCAAGGTGGCCACGGGTGACCTGGTCATAGTCGGCGCGCGATACGAACTGACCAGCCAGCTCGTCCACCGGACCTCCTGAGCACACGGCGGGCCCCGGTACTGCTCGGAACTGAGAGCAGGGCCGGGGCCCGCCGCGCCGGATCAGCCCTCGCTCGCGTCGGGCAAGAAGGACCTGTCCTGGGTGCCGCTCAGGCCGGAGCGGGTGTGAGGTGGCGTACGACCGCTTGGAGAACGGCCGGCGCTTCCGGCACACGGCCCGCTTCCGCCGCTGGCGCCCCGACCGGACGACTGAGAGCGCACATACGTGCAGCTGGAGGAGCCGGTTCGCTACAACCTCGAGGAGATCCTGGGGCCGTAGGACCGGCAGGACCGCCGTCCGTACCTGTTCCCCGTTACCCGCACGACCGATTGAACCGCCTTCGATCTTGGCCGATTGGGTAGGACCTGATTGAATCCCAAATCGAAAAAGCGGCGAAACGGGGCACAGTGGCCAGCGTAGGTGTGAGGCGGACGGGGCTGAAGGGTCGGACGAGGCGTACCACGCTGGTGACGGCCCTACTGGCCGCGCTACTGGCGGGCTCCGCCATGGCGGGCTGTACGCCCGAGGAGACCGACGACGGCCGCGGGCCGGACGACGGCACAGGCGCCGATTCCGTACTCGCCGTGAAGATCGACAACGCGAGCCGGGCCCGGCCGCACACGGGCATCGACGCGGCGGACATCGTGTACGCCGAGCAGGTGGAGGGCGGCCTCAGCCGGCTGATGGCGGTGTACGCGACCAAGTTCCCGAAGGCGATCGGACCGGTGCGCAGCGCGCGCGAGTCCGACCTTGAGCTGCTGCGCCAGTTCGACGAGCCGACGCTCGCCTTCTCGGGAGCGCAGGGCAAGTTGCTGCCGCTGATCGACAAGGCCCCGCTGAAGGCGGCACCGCCGGAGTCGGACTCGACGGCGTACTACCGAGGCACCGACAGATCCGCCCCGCACAACCTGTATCTGCGCCCCGAGCGGCTGATGAAGTCCGCCCCCGGAGCGGACGCGCTGACCACCGGCTTCGAATACGGCGCGCTGCCCGCGGGCGGCAAGGCCGAGACCTCGCACACCGTGCGCTTCCCCTCGGCCCGCTTCACCTTCACCTGGTCCCAGGGCCGGAACCGCTGGCTGGTGTCGATGGACGGCAGGCCGGCCGAGACGACCGACGGACCGCGGATGGCCGCCTCGACGGTGGTCGTGCAGTACGTGAAGATCCGCAAGTCCCGGTTCAAGGACTTCCTGGGCAACAACACCCCGTACACCGAGACCGTGGGCTCGGGCACGGCGACGGTCCTGCGCGACGGCCGTGCCTTCGACGCCGACTGGAGCCGCCCGTCGGCCGAGGACGGAACGCGGTTCACGACCCAGGACGGCGAGCCGATGCCGTTCGCCCGGGGCCAGGTATGGGTGGTGTACGCGAAGGCGTGACCGTGACGCCGGTCAGCGCTGCGTGACCAGCGGTTCTCCCGGATTACGAAGCCCCTCCGCCGCGTCCGACACCCGCTGGAGCAGCTCGAAGAACACCGCCTGCTCCTCCGCCGACAAGGGAGCCAGGAACACCTGGTTCATCCGAGCCGTCCGCACCGTCAGCTTGCGATGCGTACGCGCCCCCTCGTCCGTGAGGCGGAGCAGGAAACGGCGCCCGTCCTGCGGGTCGCGGACCTTGTCGAGGAGACCGCGGCGGCCGAGTCGGCTGATCACCTCGGCGATGGTGGACCGGTCAAGACCCACCCGCTCCCCCACGGTGCGCTGATCAAGGCCCGGCTCGGCGACGAGCGCGTTCAGCACCGCGAACTGCGGCGAGGTGATCTCCTCGGAAACCATCGTGTTCCACAGCAGGTAGTGCGCCTGCTGCAGCCGCCGGGCCAGGTGCCCGGGGTGGGTGGTGAGGTCCACCGCGGCCATGTGCGCTCCTCGGATTCGTCGGTGCACTGAACGATACCGCTCACCCCATACCGCTGTCTGCGCAGAGAGACCCACACCTCACCTGCCAGTACGTATGAAGTCTTGACGACCGAACCGGCGGGTGGCAGCGTGAGGGAAACTCGCAGAAATAGTCAGTGCCCTGAGTAATAGACGCGATAGGGGCGCCGACCGCTCGGAAGAGATGGGGCTTCACGGATGGACAAGGTGGTCGCCACAGCCGCCGATGCGGTGGCCGATGTGCCGGACGGTGCGTCGCTCGCGGTGGGCGGTTTCGGGCTGAGCGGTGTGCCGAACGTTCTGATCCAGGCTCTGTACGAGCGGGAGGTCTCCGGCCTGAGCGTGGTCTCCAACAACTGCGGGGCGATGGAGTCGGGGCTCGCGATACTCCTCGCGGCGGGCCGCATCGCCCGCGTCACCGGGTCGTACATCGGGGGGAACAAGGAGTTCGCCCGGCAGTACCTGGCCGGTGAGATGGAGGTCGAGATGATCCCGCAGGGCACGCTGGCCGAGCGGCTGCGGGCCGGCGGCGCCGGCATCCCCGCCTTCTACACCCCGGCCGGCGTCGGCACGCAGGTCGCGGACGGCGGACTGCCCTGGCGGTACGACGGTGAGGGCGGCGTCGCGCTCGCCTCGCCGCCGAAGGAGGTGCGGGAGTTCGACGGCACGGAGTACGTGCTGGAGCACGGCATCCGCACCGACTTCGCGCTCGTACGGGCCGCGAAGGGCGACCGGCACGGGAACCTGGTCTTCAACAAGTCGTCCCGCAACTTCAACCCGCTCGCCGCGATGGCGGGCCGGGTGACGATCGCCGAGGTCGAGGAACTCGTCGAGCCGGGCGAGATCGACCCCGACGCGGTGCATCTGCCGGGGATCTTCGTACAGCGGATGATCGCCCTGACCCCCGAGCAGGCGAACGCCAAGATGATCGAGCAGCGGACGGTGAGTTCCTGATGGCCTGGACGCGTAACGAGATGGCGGCCCGCGCCGCGCGCGAACTGGAGGACGGCCAGTACGTGAACCTCGGCATCGGACTGCCGACGCTGATCCCCAACTACCTCCCGCCCGGCGTCGAGGTGATCCTGGAGTCCGAGAACGGCATCCTCGGCACCGGCCCGTACCCGACCGAGGACCAGGTCGACCCCGACCTCATCAACGCCGGCAAGGAGACCGTCACGGTCCTGCCCGGCGCCTCGTACTTCGACTCCTCCCTCTCCTTCGGGATGATCCGCGGCGGCCACATCGATGTCGCCGTACTCGGCGCCATGCAGGTGTCCGCCCGCGGCGACCTCGCCAACTGGGCCATCCCCGGCAAGCTGATCACCGGCATCGGCGGCGCCATGGACCTGGTGCACGGCGCCCGCAGGGTGATCGTCGTGATGACGCACACGGCCAAGGACGGCTCGCCGAAGATCCTGGAGGAGTGCGCACTGCCCCTGACCGGCAAGACGTGTGTGAACCGGATCATCACCGACCTCGGTGTCCTCGATGTCACCGACGACGGACTGGTCCTCGTCGAGACCGCGCCGGGTGTCGAGACCGAGGAGATCGTCGCGAAGACCGCCGCGAAAGTTCGCACTCCCGAGGAGCTCGTATGAAGGACGTCTACATCGTCGATGCCGTCCGCACCCCGTTCGGCAGGTACAACGGCTCGCTGGCCGGCGTACGCCCGGACGACCTCGGCGCGCACGCCATCCGTGAACTCCTCGCCCGTACGCCCGACTTGGACCCGTCCCGGATCGAGGACGTGTACTTCGGCAACGCGAACGGCGCGGGCGAGGAGAACCGCAACGTCGGTCGGATGGCCGCACTCCTCGCGGGCCTGCCCACGTCCGTGCCGGGCGTGACCGTCAACCGGCTGTGCGCCTCCGGGCTCGAAGCCGTCATCCAGGCCGCGCGGGCCATCGCGCTCGGCGACGCCTCCATCGCCCTGGCCGGCGGCGTGGAGTCGATGACCCGCGCTCCGTACGTGCTGCCGAAGAGCGACAAGCCCTTCCCGGCCGGGCACACCGAGCTGTACTCGACGACGCTCGGCTGGCGCATGGTCAACCCGAAGATGGACCCGCAGTGGACCGTCCCGCTGGGCGAGAGCGCGGAGTTGATCGCCGAGAAGCACAAGATCGGCCGGGAGCAGCAGGACGAGTTCGCGCTGGCCTCCCATCAGAAGGCGGCCCGTGCCCAGGCGGACGGCTTGTTCGACGCCGAGCTCGCTCCTGTGTCGATCCCGCAGCGCAAGGGCGACCCGGTCGTCTTCGGCGCCGATGAATGCGTACGCGCAGACGCATCCCTCGCCGCGATGGCGAAACTCAAGCCGTCCTTCCGCAAGGAGAACGGGACAGTGACGGCGGGCAACGCCTCTCCGCTCAACGACGGCGCCGCGGCCCTGCTGCTCGTCGACGAGGACGGCCTGCGAGCCACCGGCCGCGAGCCGCTCGCCCGCGTCTCCGCTTCCGGTGTCTCTGCGATCGACCCGCACTACTTCGGGCTCGCCCCTGTCGAGGCCGTCAACCGCGCACTCGCCAAGGCAGGCAAGGGATTTGACGAGTTGTCAACTCTCGAACTCAACGAAGCGTTCGCCGCCCAAGTCCTCGGCTGCGTAGCCGAGTGGCCCGAGTTCGACCCGGCGATCCTCAACCCGCAGGGCGGCGCGACCGCCCTCGGCCACCCGCTGGGCGCCTCCGGTGCCCGGCTCGCCGGGACCGTCGCTCACCAACTCGCCCGCAAGGGCTCGGGGGTCGGCGTCGCCACCCTCTGTATCGGCGTCGGCCAGGGCCTGGCCCTCGTCCTCGAACGCTAAGACCACCCAGGACCCGTAGGAATCGGAATCCTTATGACGCTCACCCAGTCGGACATCGACGTCGAGATCAACGACGCCCAGAACGCTTACGACAAAGCCGTCGCCGGCGGCGCCCCGGTCCAGCACCACCCGCCGCGCGACTACGCCCCGTACCGCAGCTCCGTGCTGCGTCACCCCAAGCAGCCGCTGGTCGCGGTGAACAGCGGCGACCCGGAGACGGTCGAGCTGTCCGGTCCGGTGTTCGGTCCGACCGACATCACCGAGATCGACAACGACCTCACCGTGCAGCACCAGGGCGAGCCGCTCGGCGAGCGCATCACCGTCTCCGGGCGGCTGCTCGACCGCGAAGGGCGCCCGGTGCGCGGCCAGCTCATCGAGCTGTGGCAGGCCAACGCCTCGGGCCGGTACGCGCATCTGCGTGACCAGCACCCGGCGCCGCTCGACCCCAACTTCACCGGTGTGGGACGGACCTTGACGGACGATCAGGGCCGGTACTTCTTCCGGACGATCAAGCCGGGCGCGTACCCGTGGCGCAACCACACCAACGCGTGGCGCCCCGCGCACATCCACTTCTCGATGTTCGGCACGGCGTTCACGCAGCGGCTCGTGACGCAGATGTACTTCCCGAACGACCCGCTCTTCCCGTACGACCCGATCCTGCGCTCGGTGACCGACGAGTCGGCCCGCAACCGCCTGGTCGCGCAGTACAACCACGACCTTTCGCAGCCCGAGTTCTCGCTCGGCTACGAGTGGGACATCGTTCTCGACGGTCCCTCCGCCACCTGGATCGAGGAAGGTCGCTGAGCATGACCGAGAACACCACGGGACAAGTCCTCCCCACCCCCTCCCACACCGTCGGCCCCTTCTACGGATACGCGCTGCCCTTCCCCGAGGGCGAGCAGGTCGCGCCGAAGGGGCACCCCGACCAGATCACGCTGCACGGGTACGTCCTGGACGGCGAGGGCAAGCCGATCCCGGACGCCATCCTGGAGTTCTGGCAGGCGGCTCCGGACGGCTCCCTCAAGGGCGCGCCGGGTTCGTTGCGCCGCAACCCGGTGACCGGCGGCTATCTCGGCCGCAACGGCACCGACTTCACCGGTTTCGGGCGGGTCGCCACGGACGCCGACGGGCACTACGCGCTGTATACGCTGCCGCCGGGCAACGCCGGGCTGCCGTACATCAGCGTGTGCGTGTTCGCGCGCGGTCTGCTGCACCACCTGTACACGCGGGCCTATCTGGCCGACGGCGCCGACCCGTTGCTCGACTCGCTGCCGGACGGGCGCCGGGCCACGCTGGTCGCACAGCCCGGTGAGCGGCGTACGTACCGTTTCGACATCCGCCTCCAGGGCGAAGGCGAAACGGTCTTCCTGGAGTTCCCGTGACCCTCGGCGACACCGACGGCCTGCTCGCCCCCGGGTGGGCAGGCTCCCCGGCCGCGTCCGCGACCGGCGACACCGCCTATCTCCAGGCGCTGCTGGACGCGGAGGCGGCGCTCACGCGTGCGCAGGCCTCGCTCGGCCTCGCGCCTTCGGAGACCGCAGCGGCGGTGGACTCGGCGGCCGATGCGGCGCGCTTCGACGTCCATGACCTCGCGCTGCGCGCGGGGGGCGGCGGCAATCCGGTGATCCCGCTGGTCGCGGATCTGACCGCGGCGGTCGGCGCGGTGGACGAGGAGTACGCCCCGTACGTCCACCGGGGCGCGACCAGCCAGGACATCATGGACACGGCCACGATGCTGGTGGCCGCGCGGACCCTTGACCTCGTCCTGGCGGACCTGGCCCGTACGGAGCGTGCGCTGGCCCGGCACGCTCGGGAGCACCGGGACACGGCCATGCCGGGGCGGACGCTGACGCAGCACGCGGTGCCGACGACCTTCGGTCTCAAGGCGGCGGGGTGGCGGTCCCTGGTGCTGGACGCGCGGGATCGCCTCCAGGTCGTACGTGACCTGCTCCCGGCTCAACTCGGGGGCGCGGCAGGCACGTTGGCGGCCTTCACCGCGTACGGGGCTGCTGACACCGGCGCGCTGGTCGAGGCGTACGCGCGTGAAGTCGGCCTCGCCGCAACGGTGTTGCCCTGGCATACACTGCGCACTCCGGTCGCCGATCTCGCGGGGGCGCTGGCGTTCACGGCGGGCGCCCTCGGCAAGACGGCGGCGGACGTGCTCACGCTCAGCCGTACGGAGATCCGCGAGCTGAGCGAGGGCTCCGGCGGCGGTTCCTCCGCGATGCCGCACAAGGCGAACCCCGTGCGCGCGACGCTGATCGCCGCCGCGGCCCGGCGTGCGCCGCAGCTCGCCGCGACGCTGTACGGCTCGCTGGCCGCCGAGGACGAACGCCCCGCCGGTGCCTGGCATGCCGAGTGGGAGCCCCTGCGCGAGCTGCTCCGCCTGGTTGGCGGCGCGGCGCGGGACGCGGCCGAACTGACCGAAGGCCTCCAGGTGCACGCGGACGTGATGCGCGCCCACCTGGACCTCACGCATGGCCTGATCGTCTCCGAGCGGCTGTCCGCCGAACTCGCGCCGGTGCTCGGGCGCGCCCGAGCGAAGGAGCTGCTCACCCGGGCCGCCGAGCGGGCCACCGCGGAGAACCGTCCGCTCGCCGAACTCCTCGCCGAGGAGCCCGAGTTGAAGAAACTCGACCTGGCAGTCCTCACGGACCCGACCCAGTACACCGGCTCCGCGGGAGCCCTCACCGACCGTGCCCTGGAGCGACGTTGACCACCCAGCCGACCCCGACCGGTAAGCAACTGCACCACCGCGCCGAGGGACCCACCACCGCTCCCCCACTGCTCCTCGGCCCGTCCCTCGGCACGTCGACGGCCCTGTGGGACAAGGTCGCACCCGAACTCTCCATAACCCACCGGGTCATACGCTGGGACCTGCCCGGCCACGGCCGCTCCCCCGCAGACCTGATCGGCCCCGGCGCGACCGTCGCCGACCTGGCCTCACTGGTCCTCTCCCTCGCGGACTCACTCGGCATCGACCGCTTCTCGTACGCGGGGGTCTCGCTCGGCGGCGCCGTGGGGCTGCAGCTCGCGGCGTACCACCCGGAGCGGATCGATCGCCTCGCCGTGATCTGCTCCTCGGCCCACTTCAACGGGTCCAAGCCGTGGGAGGAGCGGGCCGCACTCGTCCGCGCGGAGGGTCTTGGCGAGCTTGCGGCGAACGCCAACTCCCGTTGGTTCACGCCAGGTTTCACCGTTCCGGAGCTCATCGAAGACCACCGTACGGCGGCCCCGGAGGCGTACGCCGCCTGCTGTGACGCACTCGCGGCCTTCGACATCCGTGACCGACTGCCGCGGATCAGTGCGCCGACTCTGCTCGTCGCAGGCCGCGAGGACCCGGCGACTCCGCCCGCGCATCTGCGGGAGATCGCCGACGCCGTGCCCGGTGCCGCGCTCACCGAGCTCCCGGGCGCCTCGCACCTGGCCCCCGCCGAGCGGCCGGAGGCCGTACTCACCGCTCTGCGCGGGCACTTCGACGGTGGCGCGAAGCGGGGCATGGAGGTACGTCGGCAGGTGCTCGGCGACGCGCACGTGGATCGCGCGCAGGCCCGGCAGTCTCCGTTCACGGCCCGCTTCCAGGACTTCATCTCGCGTTACGCGTGGGGGGAGATCTGGACGGACGACACGCTGTCACGCCGCGAGCGCAGCCTGATCACGCTGACCGCGCTGGTCGCCCACGGGCACTATGACGAACTGGCGATGCATGTCCGCGCCGCGCGCCGCAACGGGCTCTCGCCCGAGGAGATCGGCGCGGTGCTCTTGCAGACGGCTGTGTACTGCGGGGTGCCGGCGGCCAACTCGGCGTTCGCGGTGGCGCAGGGGGTGCTGGCGGAGGAGGACGGGGTGGGGTGAGGCGGATGAGTTCCCCCGCCCCGAGCGGACACTGAGAGGCGCACGGGCAGTAACGCTGCCCCCGTACCGGCCTCCCCCGTCCGGTACGAACCCGCGCCCTCAACTACCCGAACAAAAGCGGTAGTTGAGGGCGCTCTATTGCGTCCAGTACACCGCATCCTGCCCTGCCTCAAGGTCACAACTGGATGCGCGAACCGCAGGCAGACCTGTGCACACCGCGGCGCTTCACCCCTGGCGGCCCACCTTCGGCTCGATGCGATAACACTCGTCCTCGTTCAGCTTCTTGGCCGTGACGGTGACTGGCTTGTCGCTTGCGCGGAACTCGTAACAGGACCTGCCCCTGCTGCCGACTTCCCCGTACAACCAGGCCAGAGCGGTGAGTTCCCCGTCCCTGATCTCGGTGGTCTCGATACGGACGCCGTCGGTCCACCAGACGTCGTCTTCCGCGGCAGCCTCCGGCCCGCCCTCGGCCACCGCCGCCCGCAGCTCGGCGGTGACGTCCTCGGCGACGTCCGCCGGCGGGCGACGACGGAGGGGCTCCGTACGGAACCCGCACTCCTCCTCCGGCAGTTCCCTCACAGAGACGGGCGGCAGAGCGGCGGCAGGGACCACTGCGAAGCGGTAACAGCCGGAGTCGTCACCGGAGGGGCCGAGCCAACCGCCCACGAACCCCGTGTAGTACACCGTCACGGTCACTCGCCGGCCGTCCCGCCGGACCTCACTTCGACCCCGGACCGGGCGTTTGTCCTCGACAGCCCGCTGGATCTCCGTACCCAGCAGCGAACCGTCCTCAGCCTCGTGCGAGAGCCGCCGACGCATCTGTTGCACGGCGGCGGTCACCTCGTCCTCGGCCTGTTCCTCGGCCTGACGGTCCTTCAGCCAGATCGACGTCACCACATAGCCGACGAAGAGGAGCAGGAGAACATTCAGAACCAAACAGCCGTCCGCAACACATCCCACAACTCCCCCGCGTCTCCCCATGCCCGTACTCTGCCCGGCCCCGCGCCCGGCACGGGACGCGTGTCCGACGCGTAACAGAACAGGTTCCCCTACGAGACCGGCGACGCCACCGCCCTCAGCGAACGAGGACTTCTTCAGAACCTGAACTCGCCCTCCCACAAGGAACTTTCACCGCTTCACCTCTTGACGGCTCGCGTGACCGGGAGCACATTGACCCCGCACCTCTTGTTGAGAGCGCTCTCAAGAACGGCCTTCCCCAGGGCGCTCTCACCACCACCCGCGCACCTCACTCCGTACACAAAGAGGTATTCATGAGGACAACCCTCAGAGCGACAGCCCCCGGAACCGCGAGACGCGGCCCTCTCCGGCGCACACTTCTCGCCCTCGTCAGCGCGCTGAGCCTGGCCGCGGCCGGAGCCTCGGCCGCGCAGGCGACCGCACCCCCGCCGCCCACCGGCTGGACCCAGGTCTTCGTCGACGACTTCAACGGCGCCGCGGGCACCGGCGTCAACACCTCCAACTGGCAGTACGCGACCGGCACCGGCTACCCGGGCGGCCCCGCCAACTGGGGCACCGGCGAGGTCGAGACGATGACGAACAGCACCAACAACGTCTCACTCGACGGCAACGGCAACCTCCGCATCACGCCCCGCCGCGACGCCTCCGGCAACTGGACCTCGGGCCGCATCGAGACCAACCGCACCGACTTCGAGCCCCCGGCGGGCGGCAAGCTCCGCGTCGAGGCCCGCCTCCAGATGCCGAACGTCACCGGCACCGCCGCCGAGGGCTACTGGCCCGCGTTCTGGATGCTGGGCGCGCCCTACCGCGGCAACTACCAGAACTGGCCGGCCGTCGGCGAGCTGGACATCATGGAGAACGTCCAGGGCCTCAACCGCGTGTGGGCCACGATGCACTGCGGCACCAACCCGGGCGGCCCCTGTAACGAGACCACCGGCCTCGCCGGCAACACGACGTGCCCCAACACCACATGCCAGTCGGGCTTCCACACCTACTCCATGGAGTGGGACCGCTCGGTGAGCCCGGAGGCGATCCGCTTCTACGTCGACGGCACCAACTTCCACACGGTCACGGCGAACCAGGTGGACGCGACGACGTGGGCCAACGCCACCGACCACGGCTTCTTCATCATCCTGAACGTGGCGATGGGCGGCGCCTTCCCGGCCGCGTTCGGCGGCGGCCTGGACAACGACACACAGCCCGGCCACCCCATGGTCGTCGACTACGTCCAGGTGCTGTCGGCCAGTGGGAGCGGTACCACGCCCCCGCCGTCGGGCAACCGTGACGCGTACAGCGCCATCCAGGCCGAGTCGTACGACAGCCAGAGCGGCGTGAGCACCGAGTCCACCTCCGACTCGGGCGGCGGCCAGAACATCGGCGCTCTCGCCAACGGCGACTGGGCGCTCTACCGGGGCGTCACCTTCGGCTCCACGACGGCCACCCAGTTCCAGGCCCGCGTCGCCAGCGGTGCCCCATCGGGCGTCAGCGGCCTGGTCGAGGTCCGCCTCGACAGCCGTACGAGCACTCCCATCGGCAGCTTCGCCGTCGGCAACACGGGCGGCTGGCAGTCCTGGCGCACGATCCCGGCGAACATCAGCGGCGTCACGGGCACCCACGACGTCTACCTCACCTTCACCAGCGGCCAGTCCCAGGAGTTCGTGAACGTCAACTGGTTCAACTTCGGCCGCTGAGTGGCTTGTTGACCGGATGATGCGGGACCGGCCGCACAGAATCCGGCACCGGCCCCACTCGGCCCGGCCGGGCTCCCCCCGGCCGGGCTCCCCCCGGCCGGGCCGACAAAACGGTCAGCGCAGCCTCTCCAGCGCCTCCCGTGCCCTCGTCACCAAGCCGTCCGCGCCGCAGGACCGGGCCAGTGTCAGGCCGCGGTCGAGTTCGGTGACGGAGCGGGACGCGATGCCATAGTCGACGCGGGCCAGGGCGTGTTCGTAGGAGGAGGGGGACGCTTCCAGGTAGGTGGCCGCGCGGGCGTGGAGGGCGACCGCGCGGGGGCCGGTTTCCAGGGCGGCGGCGCAGCGGAGGGCCTCTCCTATGGCTGTGTCGGTGCCGAAGCGCTCGGCCTGGGCGCGGAGGTCGGTGGTAATCTCCGCGGCGCGCCTGGGGTCCGAGGCGGCGAGTGCCCGGGCGAGTTCGCCGGCCCAGGGTGCCATCACGGTGTTGTGACCGCCTCGGGAGGCGGCCATCTTCTCGGCGACCTCCAGCTCGTTCACGCCTTCCTCGAGGCGCCCGGTGGCGATCAGGAGGCGGCCGCGGATGGAGTGGGTGTCGGGAGTGACGTTCGTGGAGGGGTGGGGCGGCTCGAAGGCGTACCGCTCGGCGATCTCCTCGGCCTCGTCGACGTGGCCGCGGGCGAGCAGCGTGTCGATGAGCATGCAGACCACGGACCAGTGCATGGGCAGGCGTCGGCCCACACGGTCGACGAGCCGCAGCGACTCGCGCAGGAAGTCCTCCGCGTCCCTCAGGCGGCCCCGTCTGCGGTGCACATAGCCGCCGTAGGCGTGCGCGAGGGCGAGATGGCCGCCGCTCCAGCCGGCGATCTCGTACGACCGCCGGGCGTCGGTGAAGAGACTCTCTGCGCGGTCGAGGCGATCCGCGAACGTGTACGAGACGCCGAGCATCATCAGGAGTTCGAAGGTCCACTCGGTGTCGGTCCAGCCGAGTCCGGGCGCGAGGCGGCCGTTGACGAGGGCGCGGTCGCACAGTTCGACGACCTCCTCGGCGTTCTCCCCGCGGGTCGTGGCGTCGAAGGCACGCAGGATGAGCAGGGCGCGCTCGGAGTTGTCGCGGCCGGTGAGCGGCTTGACGAGTTCGGCGAGGCGGCGGGAGCGGCCGGGCGCGTCCTGTTCGCCGGCGTGGAGGCCCTCCCACATGTAGTGCACGGCCTGCAGCCGCATCCGGTCGGGGCCCGGCTTCTGCCGGGTGACCTCCTCGCCGATGGTGCGGACGGCCTCTTCCAACTGGTCGTTGTGGACGAGCGCCTGGGCGAGACGGCAGACGGCGTCCACGCGCAGTTCGCGATCGAGGCCGTGCAGGGTGAGCGCTTCGCGCAGGTGCTGGATCGTGGTGGCCGGTGAGGTGAGGAGGGTGGCGCAGCCCAACTCGTAGAGCACGCGCGCGTGGACCTCGGGCAGCGGGGGTTCGAGCAGGGCGCGCTCCAGGCAGCGGCGGGCCGCCTCCGGGGCGCCTACGGCGAGGTGCTCGCGGGCGGCTTCGCGCATCTGCTCGACGAGTTCGGGGTCGTCGTCCGGGTGCACTTCCAGGAGATGGCGGGAGGCCGCCGCGGCACCGAGGCCCGAGGCGGTGACCACCGAGGCGGCCACGCCGTGCATCGCGGTGCGCAGGCCGTCCGGGATCGAACGGTAGACGGCGCCGGCGATCAGCGGATGCACGAACTCCAGTTCGCCGTCGGCCACTTCGCCGGTCGCCCGGTCGGCGCCGGTGAGGATACGGGCCGCGCCCAGCAGCTCCGCGCAGCGCTCCGCGTCCTCCAACGGCATCCCGGCGAGTTCGGCCGCGAGGTCGAGGGAGATCCGGGTGCCGAGGATCGCGGCGGCCCAGGCGAAGCGGGTGGCGTCGACGCCGAGGCCTTCGAGGCGGTCGACCAGGCCTCGGCCGCGCGCCGACTGGTTGAGTCCGCGTAGTTCGGTGGCCGAGCTCTCGACCGGTTGGAGGTCGCTGTCCTGGACTTTGGCGAGGAGTTCCACGGTCTCGTACGGGTTGCCGCCGGTGACCGCCCACACCTCGCGGCAGAACGGGGTGTCGGCGTGCTCGCCGAGCGTGGCGCGGGTCAGTGCGGCCGTGGCGTCCGGTGTCAGCGCGCGCAGGGTGGCGGTCCGGTCGACCTTGGAGCCGATCGCGTCGAGATGGCGGGCGCTCTCGCCGGTGACTCCTGTGGGGCGGCGGGCGACCACGACGAGGACGGGCAGGTCGTCGAGGCGGTCGGTGAACGCGGCCAGCCAGTGCAGGGTCTCCTCGTCGGCCCAGTGCGCGTCGTCCACGAGCAGCACCAGCGGCCACTCACGCCGGGCGAGCCTGCGCACCGCCGCGACCAGTCCGTCGCACACGTACTGCGGATCGGGCCGGCGCTCGCCCGCTTCGGCTATGCCGAGGGCGGGTCCGGCGATGTCGTACCAGTCGCCGAAGTACTCGCGCGCCTCGTCCGGCATGAGCGAGACGAGCGCGGGCTGCAGCAACTGCCGTACGACATTGAAGGGGACGGAGGTGAGGGTCTCGCCGCCGCGCGCCGACCACACCGTGCAGTGGCGGTCCAACGCCATCCGGCGGGCCTCGGCGAGCAGCGCGGTCTTTCCGATGCCGGCCTCGCCGCTGAACACCAGCACGCCGCCCGCGGCCGAACCGGCGCACAGGTCGTCGACGGCCTCCGCGATCGCGGACAGCTCCGCGTCGCGCTCCCGGAGGGGAGACTCCGTCATCCCGCTACCTCCCCAGGTCGCCCAAATGACGTACAGGCCACGAGCCTGGTCCTCCCCGGGCCGTCCTGGCGCCTGGTCGGACCACCTGTTGCCGTCACGGGTGACGGTCGTGGACGAGAGGCGACGGAACGGGCCGCCGACCAGGTCCGGCGAATGTCGTCGAGCGTCAACAGGCGGGCTGCACGCGGGAGTCGGAGGGATGCCCGGGCAGTCGACCCGAATACATTGGACTGTTGGCCGGGTCCTCTCATCCCGCTTTCACACGAGCCGCATACGGTGTCCCCATGACCCACGCGACTCCTCCCGGCTGGTACCCCGACCCCGGGCAGACAAGTGACGGCCCCGCCACACAGCGTTGGTGGGACGGAGAGGCGTGGACGGAACAGACCCGTCCCGCCGACGCGGCGGCCGGATGGGGGCCGCCGGCGTACGCGGCGTACGCCGGGAAGTACCCGGGTGCGCCGTCCGCCGGGGCGTATCCGGGCCCGCCGTCCGGTTCTCCGCGCCGCGGCCTGCGGATGGGCATCGCGATCGCCGCGGCGGTGGTGGTCCTCGCGGGCATAGGCGGCGGGGTGTACGCGCTGACCGCGGGCGACGGTTCGGGCGGCGGCGATCAGAGCAACGCCCGCCCGGCACCCACCTCTCCCGGCCCTCAGGGGCAGGACGGCGGTGGTCAGGGCGGGCCGGACGACGGTGAGAGCGGGGCTCCGGGGCAGCCCGAACGACCGCAGACCGAGGAGGGTTACGCCACCGACGTGCTGAGCGGCATCAGCATTCCCGTGCCCGACGGCTGGACCGGCACGTCGGGGCAGGTCGGTGGCGCCTCGGTGTCGACAGAGCCGTACCCCTGTCCCGGTGACACGTCTCAGCAGTGCGTGCGCGGCGGAGCCAACTCAGCGCCGGCCGCGGCCCTGGAGATCAAGGCGACCACCGCCGAGGCGGCGGCGAAGGAGGACATCTCCAAGAACGCCCAGGAATCGTACGGCGGCGCGACCTACGGCAAGATCACCTCGCATGACGAACTCGCCTCCAAGGCGGTGACCGTGGCGGGCGAGAAGGGCTACGCGGTCCGCTGGAAGGTCGTCACCAGCAAGGGCGACGACGGCTATGTGGAGTCACTCGCCTTCCCCTCCCCCGCCAACCCGAAGATGCTCGTGATCGTCCGCTTCGGCTTCGACGAGAACGAGAAGGCCCCGAAGCTGTCCGTGATCGACGAGATCACCAAGGGCATCAAGGAGGCCGCGGGCGGTGGCGGCAGCGGAGAGCGGGTCTGACATGGATCCGGCCGGGTGGGGTGCCTCTCCGCTCTGGAGACACCCACCCGGCCGGGGGTGCGCGCCGCCCCCGTCCCCACGGTGCGGCGCGATCAGGCCGTCGTCCGGTGTCGTCCCACGGAACCGACGGCCTGAGTCTCAGGTGACCTCCGGCAGTCCGAGGGCGGGGATCAGGGCGGCGTCCACGTAACGGACGAGATAGTCGGCGTCCGCGTACCGCCCCTCCAGGACCGGGCGGACCCGGATCATGCCGAGCAGCTGCGCGGGCACGAACTCCAGGGCCGGATGGTCGGCGGCGATCTCGCCGCGGTCGACCGCGCGTTGGAGCATCTCCTTGAGTGCCGCGCGTTCGGGTTCGATGAGCGCGTCGCGCAGTGCGCACTGCAGTTCCTCGTCCTGCATGACCGCGTGCCCGAGAGCCTGCACCAGCTTGCTGTCCTCGTCGGAACGCTCGCCCGCGGCCCGTGCCGCGGCGCGCAGATCGCCGGCGAGGGAGCCGGTGTCGATGCCCGCGAGCCGCGGACAGTGGTTGGCGCGCAGCGCCGCCGCCACGAACTGGGGCTTCGTCTTCCACTGCCGGTAGAGCGTGGACTTGCTGCACCTGGTGCTGGCGGCGATGCCCTCCATGCTCAGCGCGTCATAGCCGCACTCGCGGATCTGCTCGATCGCGGCATCGAAGAACTCCCGCTCACGCTCGGGCGTGAGCTTGGAGCGGCGCGCTGCGACGACCGTCTCCGGTTCGTGCGCTGCCTGCGGCGTCATGGGCTCGTCTCCTCGCTCGTGGCCGGGGCCCGGTACTTGCTTCCGTGGCCTGCTTCCAGTGTGTCGTACGTCTATCGATACGCCACTGTACCGAAACAAAATCGTTTCGGTACAGTGGCGTATCGATACTAAGTCGTATCGGTACAGTGGCGTATCGATGAGCCATGGGACAGCAAAGGGGCCGGGGATGGCAGCGCGAACCAAGCCTGCAAGAGACGGGGTCACCGCGACACAGCGGCCGCCCCTCTTCCGTGAGCTCCTGCTCGTCGCGGGACTCTTCCTCGTCTACAAGCTCGGCCGGCTGCTGGTGACGGGCCACACCGACGAGGCCTTCCGGAACGCGGACCGCGTCTGGGACCTGGAGCGGGCCCTGCACCTGCCCGGCGAGGGCGCCGTACAGTCCGCACTGCTGCACGGCGACGGCCTCGTACACCTCGCCAACACCTATTACGCGACCGTGCACTTCCCCGCCACCGCGGCCTTCCTGGTCTGGCTGTATCTGCGCCGCCCCAAGCACTACGTCTGGGCCCGCCGCGCCCTCGCCGCGATCACCGCCGCCGCCCTGGTGGTACACCTCACGTTCCCGCTCGCCCCGCCGCGGATGCTCGGCATGGCGGGCCTCGTGGACACCGGGCAGATGTACGGGCCGACGGTGTACGGGGCCTCGCCGGAGGCGGACTCGCTGTCGAACCAGTTCGCGGCGATGCCCTCGCTGCACTTCGGATGGGCGCTGATGGTGGCGATCGGCCTGATCGTCGCCACCAGGTCGCGCTGGCGCTGGCTGTGGCTGCTGCATCCGCTGCTCACCCTGCTGGTGATCGTCGGTACGGCCAACCACTACTGGCTCGACGCGGGCGTGGCGGCGGCGCTGCTGGGCGGCGTACTCGCGGTGGTCCGTCTGCCGCACCGGACGACGACCGCGAACGGACCCTCGAAGCCCGTGACATCGGCGAAGGCACCGGAACTCGTGGGAGCCGTCCGATGAACGCCACCGTCCTCGCCGTGGTCCTGTCCCTCTTCTCGTCCGTCGCTTACGCCGCGGCAGCCGTGGCCCAGGAGCGGCTGGCCTCCCGGACCTCCGACTCCGGTGTGCTGCGCCTTCTCGGCAGCGGCGCCTGGTGGGGGTCGGTCGCGCTCAACGCGTCCGCCGCGCTGCTGCATGTGGCCGCCCTCAAATACGGACCGCTCACCCTGGTCCAGCCGCTCGGCGCGCTCACGCTGGTCGCCGCGGTGCCACTGGGCGCGCGGGTGGCGGGGCGGCGGGTCAGTGCCGTCGAGTGGCGCGGTACGGCGCTCACACTGGCCGGGCTCGCCGCGCTGCTCGTCACGGCGTCCGGGCCTGCGCCCGACGACGTACTGAGCGTGCCGGAGGCCCTCGCCGTCGCGGGCGTGACCGCGGTCGTGATCGGCGCACTGTCCCGGCCGGGCGCCCACCCCGGGCTGCGGCACGCGACCGCGTCCGGCTTCGCCTCGGGTGTCGCCTCCGCGCTCACGCAGACCGTGACGGTGGCCGCGACCGACCGCTCGGGTTCGCTGCTCAGCGCGCAGGTGATCGTGGTGGCCCTGCTGGTCGCGGCCTTCGCGGCGGGCGGGCTCCTGCTGGCGCAGACCGCCTACCGCGGCGGCCTCGGCGCACCCCTCGCGGTGGTGACGCTGGCCAACCCGGTGGCCGCCGCGGTCATCGGGCTCTCACTCCTCGGCGAGGGCCTGCAGGGCGGGGCGGCGGGTCTGCTGCTCGCGCTCGCGGGGGCGGCGGTCGCGGCCCGGGGCGTGGTGACGCTGTCCCGCTCGCCCCGTTCGGTTCCGGAGCCCGAGGAGCAGCACCCGGTCGCCGCGGTGCTGGCGCTGAAACCCGAATCGGCGGCGTACGAACCGGCGTTGGTGCCCCGGCAGACCACGCCGGGACACCTCACGCCGCTCTGACCGACGTACGGCCGGCGTCCTTCCCGATCAGATTCCCGATCAGGTTCCGCTGTCCGCGCCGAGCGCCGGGTCACTCACACCTGGCCGCCCGTTCTCGACATGTCCGGCGAAGCGCCGCAGGAACGAGCTGTCCGTGCCGGACGCGACGACGGTCAGGTCGTACCAGCGCCTGCTCGCCCGCAGATCCACGGTGTGCCGCACGGTCGCGCCCGGCCGCACCCTGAACGTCCTGGGCCGCCCGCCATAGCGGTTGCCGAGCTTGAACGTCACCGTGCCGGAGCCCTCGTTCGTGAAGGTCAGCTCCACGTCGTCCCCGGCATGCCGCGCGGTGACCTCCGATCCGGCCGCCTTGCCGGGGCCCTTGAACGTGCGCAGGAAGCCGTTCGGCCCGTGCACCGTGAGGTCGTACGAGCCGTTCGAGTACGCGGAGTTCCAGGTGTCCGACACGCTCTTGCCCGCCTCGGTGGTGTACGTCCACGGGCCGTCGGTGCGGTTGCCGGAGGTGACGTGGAAGGAGGCGCCCGCCTTCTTGCCGGAGGCGAAGGTCAGCGTGAAGGTCCCGGCCGCCGGGTCAGCGGAACCGTCCACCCTCGGCGCGTACTTCAGGGGGCGGGCCGGGCGCAGACCGCGCTCCTGCTTCGGCATGCTGGGGTCGGCGGGGACCGTCGGCTTGTAGTCGGGGTGGCGCTCGCGGTCGGCCGGTTCGTAGTCGTCGGTGTCCGGCAGGGCGGCCGGCCTGCTGTCCTTGCGGGAGAAGTCGAAGGCGGAGGTGAGGTCGCCGCAGACGGTGCGCCGCCACGGCGAGATGTTCGGCTCGCGCACCCCGAAGCGGCGCTCCATGAACTGGAGGATCGAGGTGTGGTCGAGGGTCTCGGAGCAGACGTAACCGCCCTTGCTCCAGGGCGAGACGACCAGCATCGGCACACGCGGGCCGAGGCCGTACGGGCCGGCGACGCGGTTCGCGGCCCCCGGGTAGAGGTCCAGGGTGACGTCGACCGTGGACTTGCCCTGCGCGGCGGACCGCGGCGGAAGCGGCGGTACAACGTGGTCGAAGAAGCCGTCGTTCTCGTCGTACGTGATGAACAGCGCGGTCTTCGACCAGACCTCGGGGTTGGAGGTGAGCGCGTCCAGGGCCTGCGCGATGTACCAGGCACCGTAGTTCGTGGGCCAGTTGGAGTGCTCGGAGAAGGCCTCGGGGGCGGCGATCCACGAGATCTGCGGCAGCTTGCCCGCCTTGACGTCGGCCTTCAGCACGTCGAAGTAGCCGTCGCCGTTCTTGACGTCGGTGCCGGTGCGGGCCTTGTCGTACCAGGGGTCGCCGGGCTTGGCGTTGCGGTACTTGTTGAAGTACAGCAGCGAGTTGTCACCGTAGTTGCCGCGGTAGGCGTCCTGGATCCAGCCCCAGGAGCCGGCGGCGTCAAGGCCGTCGCCGATGTCCTGGTAGATCTTCCAGGAGATCCCGGCCTTCTCGAGGCGCTCGGGGTAGGTCGTCCAGTCGTAGCCGAGCTCGTCGTTGCCCATGACGGGTCCGCCGCCCTGGCCGTCGTTGCCGGTGTGACCCGTCCACATGTAGTAGCGGTTCGGGTCGGTGGAGCCGATGAACGAGCAGTAGTACGCGTCGCAGACCGTGAAGGTGTCGGCGAGCGCGTAGTGGAAGGGGATGTCCTCACGGGTCAGGTACGCCATGGTCGTGGTGCCCTTCGCGGGAACCCACTTGTCGTACTTGCCCCCGTTGTAGGCGGCCTGCCCGTCGGGCCAGCTGTGTGGCAGGCCTTCCAGGAACTGCATGCCGAGGTCGTCGGCCTCCGGGTGGAAGGGCAGCACCTCCTTCGTGCCGTCCGACTGGTGCCACACCGGCTTACCGTTCTCCAGCGTGACCGGGCGCGGGTCGCCGAAGCCGCGGACGCCTCTGAGGGAGCCGAAGTAATGGTCGAAGGACCGGTTCTCCTGCATGAGGACGACGATGTGCTCGACGTCCTCGATGGTGCCGCGCTGATACCCGGCGGGGATGGCCGCGGCCCTGGCGATGCTGTCCGACAGCGCGGTGAATGCCGCGGTGCCGCCTGCGAGTTGGAGGAAACGACGCCGATTCACTTCAGACATGGGCAGGAGACCTCTTGTCCTGACGATGGTGCGAGACGGTGGGATCTGCGTGGGCTGAGTGTTCCAAGAGCACCGAATGCCAGGGAAGGCCTCATGGCGCCTGTGTGACGGGTGGCAGTACGCGTTACGAACACGCCGGGACCGTGGGCATGGTTTCCGAAGGAAACTCAAGGATCGTTGAAGTAACCAGTATCCATTGGGTACCTTCCTGGCCGACAGAGATTTGACGGCGTCTCAGAGAGGCCATGCCATGCGGATCGCGCTGTTCGGAGCCACCGGGATGATCGGCAGCCGGATCGCCGCCGAGGCACGCAGACGGGCACATGAGATCACCGGCGTCACCCGTAGCGGGAAGAACGGCACCCGGGCGGGGGACGCGAGCGACCCCGACGCCGTCGCCCGCCTGGCGGCCGGCCACGACGCGGCGGTGCTGGCGGTGTCACCGCCACGCGCCGGCACCGAGGCCACCGAGTCGCTCCTGGAGGTGGGCCGGGCCGTGCTGGACGGCGTACGCAAGGCCGAGGTACGCCGCCTGGTCGTGGTCGGCGGCTCGGGCTTCCTGGAGGTAGCGCCGGGTGTACAGGCCGTCGACACCCCCGAGTTCCCCGAGGAGTACCTGCCACGCGCGCTCGCCCAGGTGGCCCTGCTCGACCTCCTCCGGGACGGCGCCGACGACCTGGAGTGGAGCTACGTCTCCCCGCCCATGCTGATCGATCCCGGCATACGCACCGGCGCGTACCGGACAAGCGGTGACCAGCTGCTCATCGACAGCAAGGGCATCAGCCACATCAGTACCAAGGACTACGCCGTCGCTCTCATCGACGAACTGGAGAAGGGTGATCACATCCACCACCCCATCCACGTCGCGTACTGACGGCCACTCATGAACTCAAAAAAGGGGCAGGGTGGATAAGGAAAGCATCTTCGTACGCGTTCGGTTCGAGGTCCGGGAACAACGGCAGGAAGAGTTCAAGAAGCTGGTGTTCGCGCTGCGCCAGCAGGCGAACGACGAGCCCGGCACCAGAAGCTACCGGTGGTTCACGGCCGCGGACGGCAGCTATTTGGTACTCGAGGAGTACGCCGACTCGGCGGCGGCCATGGCGCACATGGAGCGGGGCGGGGAACTGCTGAAGCGTTTGACGGAATGTGCGGTATTGGGATCCGTGGAACTCCATGGGCCGATCGGGCCCGAGCTGCGGGAATGGGTGGGGTCGAATCCGCCGCCGGTCATGTTCGCGGACTTTTTCGGTCAGGGCGAGAGCAATAGTTCCTGACGGATACCAGAGGATCGTTGAAGTAACCAATATCTCGTAGGTATCTTCCTCTCGACACCACATCCGGCAGGCTTCGGATGGGCCAGGCATGCATCAGGAAAAGGGGACAAGCAATGATCAAAATGGTCGACGCCAATGATCAACAAGCCGTTCGCAATCTGGACAACATCGTGCAACTTCACGAAGTGATGATCAACCAAAGGAAGCCCGCCGAAGCCGTGGAGAAGTTCCTTGACCCGGGGTACATCCAGCACGACCCCCTGCTCAGCACTGGTTCGGCAGGCTTGTCGGGTTTCTTCGACAAGCTCCTCAAGGACCGCCCGCATGCCCGTTGGGTGGGTCACCGCGCCATCGCGGTGAACGACTACGTGTGGATTCACTCGAACTTCCTCAACCTCTTCAACGATGACCCGGACGACACGGGTATCGCGGGAGCGGACATTTTCAAAATGGACGCCGAGGGCAGGGCGATCGAGCATTGGGAGGTCCTTCAGGTGGTCGGCACTCCGGAAAATTCGGCGCCCTGGTTCGCGCCGGATCTCCCGGCTGCCAATACCAATGGGCTCTTCTGAGCACAAAGGGCGGCCCGCCATAGGGCGACGGTGAGTTGAGCTCTGCGGACGTGAGCTCGAAAGAGTGCGACGGCAGGGTCTCCTGGTACTGCTCGGATGGTTCGCCACCCCGAGCGGCCAAGAGGCCCTGCCGTTGTGCCGTAGAGCGGGCCACACCGAATGACGTGAAAGAACAAAGCGCGATACACCACAATGGGAGTTTCCGTGTCCAATTCGTCTGCCTCATGGATCGCCGCCCACCGGTCGGCCGTCATCAATCCCCATGACGGCTTCACACTCTTCGAAACCCGTGCCTTCGCCGACCAGACCGTACGTCAGCCGTTGCGGCTCGCCGGCGGAGGCGAGGCCCTGCGGATACGCCTCAGCAACCGCTACGGAAAGAATCCGCTGAAGATGGCCGGCGCACATATCGCCAAGCACACCAAAGCAAGCGCGATCGACCCGGCGAGCGACACCGTGCTGCGCTTCGCGGGCGCCGACACTGTCACCATCGGCGTGGGAGACGAGGTCGTCAGCGACCCCGTCGAACAGAAGGTCAACGCGGGAGATGAACTCACCCTCAGCCTCTATCTGCCCCACGACACCGGCCTGACGACCTACTCGGCCGTCCCCTACGACATCGGATACGCGGTCCCCGGCAACCAGCTCACCGCCGAAACCCTCACCGACGCCGAGGAGCTGGTCACCAGCCACTTCCTTACCGGCGTGGACGTCCTCGCCCCCGAAGGCACCGCCATCGCCGTCGCCTTCGGAGACTCCTGGATCGAAGGCTTCGCCACCACGCCCGGCGCCGACAACAGCTTCCCCGCCCAGCTCAGCCGTCGCCTCACTCACGGCTGGATCGTCAACCAGGGCATCTCCGGCAACCGGCTCCTCACCGACGGCAACGGCGAACACCTCCTGGCCCGCCTCGAACGCGACGTACTCGACGCGCCCGGCGTCAGCCACGTCCTGATCCACATCGGCCTCAACGACCTCGGCGTGCCAGGCACCCAGTCCTTCCCCGAGCCCCCGGTCCTGCCGACCGTCGACGACCTCATCGCCGGCTACACAACCCTCGCCGACCGCATCCACACCGCCGGACTCGTCGCCGTCGCAGGCACGCTCGGCCCCTACGAGGGAACGGTGTACGACGGCGTCGACAACCCGGCCGGTCAGGCCCTACGCCACCAGATCAACGACTGGCTGCTCGGCCCCGACCACCCCTTCGACACCGTCATCGACATCGCCGCCGCCGTCGCGGACCCGGACCGGCCCGACCAGATCCGCGCGGAGTACAACAGCGGCGACGGCCTCCACGTCAACGACGCCGGCGCGAAAGCCATCGCCGACGCCGTCGACCTGTCCTTGCTTCGGTTCTAGGCCGGCCCGCTCCGCCTTCGGCGACTCAATGGGCCGCGGGCTCGTCGGCGAGCTGCGCGTCGTGGGCCTTGCGCAAGGACAGAACCTCGTCCACGTGTTCCGCGGCCCAGGCGTTGATCGGCTCCATGACGGGCCGCAGAGAGTGTCCCAGCTGAGTCAGTTCGTACTCCACACGGGGCGGGACCTCGGCGAAGACCGTCCGGGTGAGCAGGCCGTCGCGTTCCATTCCACGCAGCGTGTGGGTGAGGACCTTGGGCGTCACGTGGTGGAGCGTCTCGCGCAGTTCACTGAACCGCTTGGGCCCGTCGCTCAGGTTCAGCACGATCAGCACCGACCACTTGTCGCCGATGCGGTCGAGCACCAGCCGGGGCGGGCAGCAGATATCCAAGTTATTGGTGTGCTTCATGGTTTCTGGAGGGTACTCAAGGATCGTTGATGTAACCAGTATCCAGTAGGTACCTCCCTGATCGACGGGGCTTCTGTAATAGCTGATGCATCAATTAACCTGACATGTGCGACACCTCAGGTTCACGGCCTCGGGACGTTGCGCAGATTGGCCCTTGCCAGGTCGAGCATCTTCCCCACACCCCCGTTGAGCACCGTCCGCCCTGCCGAGAAGGCGAATCCCTTCACCTGGCCGCCGGAGATGTGCGGCGGGATCGACAGCGCGTTGGGGTCGGTGACCAGGTCCACCAGGCAGGGGCCGTCGTACGACAGCGCCTCCCGCAGGCCTTCGCGGATCTGGCCCGGCTTCTCGATGCGGATCGAGTGGATTCCGGCCCCGGCGGCGATGGCGGCGTAGTCCACCGGCTCGTGGTCGGTCTGGTAGTCGGGCAGGCCGTCGACCATCATCTCCAGCTTGACCATGCCGAGCGAGGCGTTGTTGAAGACGATCGTCTTCACCGGCAGGTTGTGCAGTTTGACGGTGAGCAACTCGCCCATGAGCATGCCGAGTCCACCATCGCCCGACATCGAGATCACCTGACGGTCGGGGTAGGCGAACTGGGCGCCGATGGCGTGCGGGAGGGCGTTGGCCATGGTGCCGTGCAGGAAGGAACCGATCACACGGCGGCGGCCGTTGGGGGTGATGTAGCGGGCCGCCCACACGTTGCACATGCCGGTGTCGACGGTGAACACCGCGTCGTCGTCGGCGAGTTCGTCGAGGATCGACGCCGGGTATTCGGGGTGGATCGGCATGCGGTGCTCGACGTTGCGGGTGTAGGCGGAGACCACGTTCTCCAGGGACCTGGCGTGGTGGCGCAGTGTCCGGTCCAGGTACGAGCGGTCGCGCTTGGCCTCGACCAGCGGCAGCACCGCGCGCAGCGTCTCGCCCACGTCACCGTGCACGCCCAGCTCCAGCGCGGTCCGCCGCCCGATCCGCCCCGCGTCATGGTCGATCTGTACAGTGCGGGCCTGCGGCAGGAAGTCGTCGTACGGGAAATCGGTGCCGAGCAGGACCACGAGGTCGGCCTCGTGCATCGCGTCGTAGCAGGCGCCGTAGCCGAGCAGCCCGCTCATGCCGACGTCGTACGGGTTGTCGTGCTGGATCCACTCCTTGCCGCGCAGCGTGTGCCCGACCGGCGCGTGCACCCGGCCCGCGAGTTCCATCACTTCGGCGTGCGCATCCCGTACGCCGGCACCGCAGAAGACCATCACCTTCTCGGCCGCGTTGAGCTTCGCCGCGAGGTCCCGCACCTGCTCGGCCGGGGGTACGACGCGGCCGCGAGCGGTGACGAAGTTGCTCGATCCGGTGGGGTGGGTGGCGGGTGCGTGGGACAGGTCGCCGGGCACGACGAGCACCGACACCCCGTTGTCGGACAGCGCGCGCTGTACGGCGATTCGCGCCATGCGGGGCATCTGCGACGGCTGGCTCACCATTTCGCAGTACTGGCTGCACTCGGTGAACAGCCGCTCCGGATGCGTCTCCTGGAAGAACCCGGTGCCGATCTGCTTCGACGGAATGTGGGAGGCGATCGCGAGCACCGGGGCTCCGGTGCGGTTCGCGTCGTACAGCCCCTGGATCAGGTGGGTGTTGCCCGGGCCGCAACTGCCCGCGCACACCGCGAGCCGCCCGGTCAGCTGCGCCTCGGCCGCGGCAGCCAGCGCCGCCGCCTCCTCGTTGCGTACGTGGATCCACTCGATGCCGTCGGTACGGCGGATCGCGTCCACGACGGGATTGAGGCTGTCGCCGACGACGCCGTAGATCCGCTCCACCCCTGCTTGTCGCAGAACATCGATCAACTGCTGTGCCACGGTCGGATTACGCACCAGGGATCTCCTTGAACGGGTTTCTCGACAGCGCCGGACGGCGGGCGAAGGTCCGCCCGCCGTCTCCTTCAACTCCTCGGCGCCCGCGGCGCCTGCGAGAGCGGGACTCGCTCAGCCCGCCTTGATCTTCGAGGTGTTCTCGGCCAGCCAGGCGTCGAAGCTCCTGAGCGCCGGGTTGATCTCCCGCACCTTGTTCAGATCGCGGGAGCCGGTGAACTCCTGATCGAAGTCGCCGTAGTACTGGAACATGTTGCCGAGCTCCTCGGCCAGCGGGATGTCGAGGGAGCGGAAGACGTCGTAGGGCACGGACTGGAAGCGCACCGGCTCGCCGAGCACGGCCGCCAGCTTCTCCGCGTACTGCGCACCAGTCAGATGGTCGCCGGCCAGGCTCACGGTCTGGCCGATGAACGGCGCGCCGCCCTTGAGGACGGCGAAGGCCGTCCGGCCGATGTCCGCCACGTCCACCCCGGCGAGGAGCTTGCCGTCCTCCATCGGCAGGGTCACCGTCAGCACGCCGTCCTCGCCGCGCTGAGGGAGGAAGGCGCTGAGGAAGCCCTGGAAGTAGAAGGTGGTGTTGAGGAAGGTGGTCGGCACGCCGGCCTGCCTGAACAGCTCGTTGGCCTCACCCTTGACGTCGAAGTGCGGCACGTTGTACCTCTCCTGCAGGACTGGCATACGGCCGTCCTCCAGCGGCAGCAGCTCGCGGGTGTCCTCCAGCGTCGACCACACCACGTGCTTCAGCCCTGCGGCCTTGGCGGCCCGCACCAGGACGTTGATCTCCTCGATTTCCTTCTCCGCCGAGCCGTGCGCCCAGAAGTTGGTGACCAGGAAGGCGCCGTAGGCACCCTCGAATGCCTTGTGCACGCTCGGTTCGTCGTAGAAGTCCGCCTGGACGACCTCGGCCCCGAGCGCGGCGAGTTCCCTGGCGGCGGGCGAGTCGGGGTTCCTGGTGAGCGCGCGCACCGCGAAACCCGAGTCCGGGTCGGCGAGGATCGCCCTCGCGGCACCGCCGCCCTGGGCGCCCGTCGCTCCGGCGACCGCGATGATCTTCTGCTCACCCATAGCTACTGCTCCTGTCCGAAGACTTGAGGTTGATGCGTCAACCAGAACCTAACGCCGAACACGATGACGCGTCAACCTTCTCGAGACCTTTCCATGCCTGGACCTGGAACTCCCAGCCACCACCGAAGCGCCGCCTCGACGCCCCATTGATGATGCATCAACAATCTGTTTACACTGACACGCATGACCGAGACAACGCACTGGCTCTCCGAGCCCGAGCAACACGCTTGGCGCAGCTTCGTGCGGATGCAGGAAAGGCTCGCCGGCCGGCTGGGCCGCCGGGTGCAGGCCGAGTCCGGCCTGTCCGTCGCCGACTACGGAGTACTTGTCCACCTCACCGAAGCCCCCGAGGGCCGGCTGCGCGTCCTGGAGCTGGCCAGGGTTGTGGAGTGGGAGAAGAGCCGGATGTCCCACCACGTCAACCGGATGGCCAAGCGCGGTCTGGTCGTCCGGGAGGACTGCCCCGCCGACGCACGCGTGGCATTGGTCTGCGTCACCGCCGCTGGCCGCGAGGCCCTCGCGACGGCGGCCCCTTGCCATGTCGAAGCAGTGCGCCATCTGCTCATCGACCCGCTCAGCCCGGCAGAGCTCGCCATGCTCGCCCAGGTCTCCAACCGCATCCTCGAAGAGCTGGACAAGGGCTGCGACTGAGCAGACGGCGGCGCAGTAAGCCGCAGGCCACACCCTGCCCCCAGAGCCACTCCGAGCGAGCCCTCCGCCACCGTCGTCACTCATTAAAGGTTGACACATCAACCTTTTTAGGCTTACTCTGTGGATGCATCAACGAGGTCCCCGAGGAGGACAAGTGACCGTCAAGGTGATCGACGTACCGGAAGCAGGCCGCTACGAGGCACGCGTGGACGGGGAACCCGCGCTCGCGGGCTACGCGCAGTACATCCGCACACCAGAACTCATCGCGTTCGTCCACACCGAGGTGGCACCGGGGCACGAGGGCCAGGGGATCGGTTCCGCGCTCGTTCGCACCTCCCTCGACGAGGCCCGCGCCGCGCGGCTGAGAGTGCTGGCCACCTGCCCCTTCTACGCAGGCTGGATCGGCCGCCACCCCGAGTACGCCGACCTGCTGTACCAGGCCCGGAGCAAGGTCAGCGACTGACGCGGCCGGCCGGGCGAAGACACCAGTGAGGGAGACCCGTATGAGCGGCAAACCCCAGAAGAAGGCCTACGAGGCGCCGGAGATCACCGTCACCTTCGAGGCGAGGCGCTGTCTGCACGCCACCGAGTGCATCAGGGGCCTGCCCGAGGTCTTCGACCCGAGCAGGCGTCCGTGGATTCAGCCCGATGCCGCCCCGGCCGACCGGCTGGCCGAAGTGGTACGCCGCTGCCCCTCGGGTGCGCTGCGGTACGAACTGGCAGCAGGCGGCGGAGAGACTCCCGACCGGCCCACCCACATCACCCGGACCCCTGCCGGACAGCTGATCGTGCGCGGTGAACTGTCGCTGGACACGCAGGAAGGTACGCACGCCGAGACCAGGGCGGTGCTGTGCGGCTGCGGGGCCAGTCAACTGCAGCCGCACTGCGACCACTCCGGCTCCTGCGGCCAGTGACACTGCGGCGACCGCCGCCCTCGCGGAGGCGGCCGCCGCGCTCGACCTGAGCCGCACTGGACACGTCGGCGGCAAGATCGTACTGCGGCCGTAGCCCGCCCGGCCCCGTGAACCCGCTCTGAACAGCGGGTTCACGGGACTTCTTCCGCGAGGCGGAAGTGGCGTTGCGGTCCCCTGGCGTCCTCCCGGACGATGCCACCACTACCAGAGACGGGAGCCGCAAAGATGCCGCACATGACCGCCTTCGCCAGGAACCAGTGGTACGTCGCCGCCTACTCGCACGAGGTCGGGCGGGATCTGCTCGGCCGTACGATCCTCGGTGAGCCGCTCGTCTTCTACCGCACCGAGGAGGACGGGACGCCCGTCGTCCTCCACGACCGTTGTGTGCACCGTCGCTACCCGCTGTCCGAGGCCCCGACCCGCCTCGACGGCGACAAGATCGTGTGCGGCTACCACGGCTTCACGTACGACACCACCGGCACCTGTGTGTACGTGCCCGGTCAGAAACGCGTGCCGCGCACCGCGCGCGTCGCCTCGTACCCCGTCGTCGAGCAGGACTCCCTGATCTGGGTGTGGATCGGTGACCCCGACCTCGCCGACGCGCAGACCATCCCGCGGGCCAAGCACCTCGACTCCCCCGGCTGGACCACCGTCCGCGGCATGGAGCCCATCGACGCCGACTACGGCCTCCTCGTCGACAACCTCCTCGACCTCTCGCACGAGACGTATCTGCACGGCGGGTACATCGGCACCCCGGAGGTCGCCGAGACGCCGATCACCACCGAGGTCGACGAGGGTGCGGGCATCGTGCGCGTGAGCCGGCACATGGACGACGCCGAATGTCCGCCGTTCTACGCCAAGTCGACCGGCATCGAGGGCCGGATCATGCGCTGGCAGGACATCGAGTACCACGCGCCGTGCCTCTATCTGCTGCACAGCCGGGTCGCCCCGGTCGGTGTGCTGCCGGAGGCGGACGGCAGCGACCCGGGCGGCTTCCACACCGAGATCACGTACTGCATCACGCCGTCCGGCGACGGCAAGGTGTACGACTTCTGGGCGGTCTCGCGCGACTGGGCGATCGACGACGAGGAGGTCACTGAGTTCCTGGCGGGCAACAACCGTACGGTCGTCATGCAGGACGTGACCGCGCTCAACCTGCTGCAGAAGACGTTGGGCACGGAGCGGCACGGGTACCAGGAACTGAGCATCAACATCGACACCGGCGGCCTGGCCGCCCGCCGTATCCTCGCCCGTCTGGTCGAGGAGGGCGCCAAGCCCATGGAGAAGGTCCAGTGAGCAGTCCCACCGGCGAGATCTACCGCATCGACTGGCTGCCGGGCACCGACATCCTGCACGGCACCTGTCACTGCGGCCGCGAGCACACCGCCCAGGACCCCATCGAGATGTGGGAGTGGATGCTCGCCCACCCGCAAGGCCACGAGCCGCAAGGAAACAGCTCATGACCGTGTACGAAGCCGAACTCGTCGTCGACCGTCGGGACGTGGCGGCCGACGGCGTACTCGCCCTGACCCTGCGCCATCCGCTGGGCGAGGAACTCCCCGCCTGGGAGCCGGGCGCGCACATCGACGTACTGCTCGGCCCGGACCTGGAGCGGCAGTACTCGCTGTGCGGCGACCCGGCCGACCGGCACGTATGGCGCATCGCGGTGCTCCGGGAGCCCGACGGGCGCGGCGGATCCGCTTATGTGCACGGGCAGTTGGCGGCGGGCGACAAGGTCCGCGTCCGCGGCCCGCGCAACCACTTCGCCCTCGCTGCCGCCCCCCGATACCGCTTCGTCGCGGGCGGCATCGGCATCACCCCGATCCTGCCGATGCTGGCCGCGGCCGAGGCGGCGGGCGCGCAGTGGACACTGCTGTACGGCGGGCGCACCCGTAACTCCATGGCGTTCACCGAGGAGTTGGCGCGGTACGGGGACAGGGTACGGATCGCTCCGCAGGACGAGACGGGACTGCTGGACCTCGACATGGCTCTCGCCGACCCGGCCCCGGACACGCTCGTCTACTGCTGTGGACCCGGCCCGCTCCTTGACGCGGTCGAGGAGCGGTGCGCGGTGTGGCCGAAGGGGGCGCTGCACGTCGAGCGCTTCGAGCCGAAGGCCCAAGAGGCAGGCGAGAACACCGAGTTCGAGGTGGTGCTCGAGCGGTCGGGCCACACCCTGACCGTCCCCGCGGACGTCTCCGTGCTCGACACCGTACGAGCCGCCGGCGTCGAGGTGCTCTACTCCTGCACCGAGGGCACCTGCGGAACGTGCGAGACCGATGTCATCGAGGGCACCCCCGACCACCGTGACTCCGTCCTCACCGACGAGGAGCGGGAGGCCGGGGAGACCATGCTCATCTGTGTGTCCCGGTGTGCCGGGAAGCGTCTCGTGCTGGACCTGTGAGACCGGTGACCCGCAGGTCGGCCTCGATCCGGGCGACCGTGGCCAGCAGATGGGGCAGCAGGTCACGGCGTACGGACTCGACCGAGTTGCGGGCGGCGTGCACGGGAACGTTGACCGCCGCCACGACCTCGCCGTCCCGGTCACGCACCGGGACGGCGACCGAGCGCAGCCCCTCCTCCAGTTCCTGGTCGACGATCGCGTATCCCTGACGGCGTATGCGGCCCAGTTCGGCGCGCAGCGGCCCGGCCGAGACGATCGTGCGGGCGGTGAAGGGCCGCAGGTCGGCGCGAGCGAGCCGGGCGTCGATCTCCTCGTCCGGCAGGTGCGCGAGGATCACCCGGCCCACCGACGTGACATACGCCGGGAAGCGGGTGCCGACGGTGATGGTCGCGGTCATGATGCGGCGCGTGGGTACGCGCGCCACGTAGACGATGTCGTCGTCGTCGAGGACGCACAGGGACGACGACTCCCGTATCTGCGCGACGAGTTGTTCCAGATGGGGCTCGGCGATCTCCGGGAGGGTGAAACTGGACAGGTACGAGTAGCCGAGTTCCAGGACGCGCGGGGTGAGCCGGAACATCCGCCCGTCCGTGTGGACGTATCCCAGGTCGACGAGGGTGAGCAGGAAGCGGCGGGCGGCGGCGCGGGTCAGTTCGCAGGAGCGTGCCACGTCGCTCAGTGTCAGTTCCGGGTGGTCGGCGTCGAAGGCGCGGATGACCGCGAGGCCACGCTCGAAGGACTGCACGAAGTGCGGCTCGCGGGCTGCAGCAGGCATTACCGCCTCCATAGGACGCACTGCGGTGCGTTCTGTGCGCACGAGAGTGCGCTGTGCGCACGCTAAGAGCACGCTTCGGCAACTGTCAACGACGTGCGCGTCATGGGCATTGACCATTCTTGTGGCGGCGCTCTACGTTCCCGATGAGCACTACTGTGCGGTCTGCGCACAGCCCTTCTTCCAAGCACTGTCCCATTAGGGGGAGTCATGCGTCGCCTGCTCATCGGCCTGACGGTCTCAGCGGTGTTCGTCACCGCGTCGGCCTGTGGCTCGTCCGGTTCCACCGAGTCGGCCGGGGAAACCGCGTCCGACGGCACCACCACCGTCAAGGTCGGGATCATTCCCATCCTGGACGTCGCCCCCGTCTATCTGGGCCAGAAGAAGGGCTTCTACTCCGAGCGCGGTCTCAAGCTGGAGCTGACGCCCGCCCAGGGCGGGGCCGCGATCGTGCCCGGTGTCGTCTCCGGCCAGTTCCAGTTCGGCTTCAGCAACACGACGTCCCTGCTGGTCGCCCAGTCCAAGAAGGTGCCCGTCAAGGTCGTGGCGAACGGTGTCGCCTCCACCGCCGAGGAAGGTGCCGACTTCATGGGCACCACGGTGAAGAAGGGCAGCCCGATCAAGTCCGCCAAGCAGTTGGAGGGCAAGAAGGTCGCGGTCAACGCGCTCAACAACATCTGCGACACCTCGATCAAGGAGTCGGTCCGCAAGGACGGCGGTGACCCCTCCAAGCTCCAGTTCGTCGAGATGCCCTTCGACCAGATGGCCGCCGCACTCGAGAACGACCAGGTTGCCGCCGCCTGCACACCGGAACCCGCACTCTCCACCGTCAAGGCGGCCGGCGGCACGGCCATCGCGGCGAGCTTCTACGACGTGGATCCGAACCTCACCGTGGCCATGTACTTCACCTCCCAGCAGTACGCCCAGAAGAACCCGGAGCTGGTGAAGAAGTTCCAGGAGGCGACGGCCGAGTCGCTCGAGTACGCCAACAGCCACCCGGAGGAGGTCCGCGAGATCGTCGCCACGTACACGAAGATCCCCGCCACCCTGCTGGAGAAGCTGACCCTGCCGAACTGGCCGGCCGAGCCGAACCGCGCCTCCATCGAGCGGCTGGCCGAACTGGCCAAGGAGGACGGTCAGTTGAAGGAGACCCCGGACCTGGACGCGCTGCTGCCGTGAAAGCCGAGAACGCCCTGCTGGGCACAGCCGGGCTCGCGGGCTTCCTCGTACTGTGCGAGGCGGTCCCGCGGCTCGGCATCGTCTCCGAGGACTACTTCCCCCCGGTCACCCGCATCGCCGACGCGCTGGTCACCGAGTTCGGCGACCAGGCCTTCTGGACCGCGCTCGGGGACACGCTCACCGGCTGGGGGCTGGGGCTCGTGATCGCGGTGACGGCCGGGATCCTCGCCGGAGTCGTGATCTCGGTCGTGCCGTTCCTGCGCGAGACGACCGCGTCCACGATCGAGTTCCTGCGCCCGATCCCGTCGGTCGCGCTGATCCCGCTCGCGGTCCTGCTCTACGGCACGGAACTGCAGTCGGTGCTCCTGCTGGTGGTCTACGCGTCGTTCTGGCAGGTGCTGATCCAGACGATGTACGGCGTCCAGGACGTCGACCCGGTCGCCATGGAGACGGCCCGCTCCTACGGCCTCGGCACCTGGGCCCGGGTCCGCCACGTCCTGTGGCCGACGGCCCTGCCGTACGTCATGACGGGCGTCCGGCTGGCCGCGGCGGTCGCCCTGATCCTGGCGGTGACCGCCGAACTCGTTATCGGCGCCCCGGGGTTGGGCCGGCGCATCGCGGTCGCCCAGAGTTCGCAGGCGGTGCCGGAGATGTACGCGCTGGTGGTGGTCACCGGGGTGCTCGGGCTGCTGATCAACGTGGGCGCGCGCACGGTGGAGCGCCGGGCGCTGGCCTGGCACCAGTCGGTGCGCGGGGAGGTGGCGGTGTGAAGCGCCTGGCCCTGCAACTGTTCTTCGTCCTCGCGCTGCCCCTGCTGCTGGTGACCGCCTGGTGGTTCGCCTCCGACGGCAGCACCGACGTGTACTGGCCGCCGCTGCGCACGATCCTCACCACGTTCCCGGACGTGTGGACGGGTGAGCAACTGCGCGCCGACGTCCTGCCCAGTCTGCTGCGCCTGCTGGCCGGTTACGCGGCGGCGGCCGTCGTGGGTGTCGCGCTGGGCACGGTCATCGGCTCGTACCGCCGCGTACGGGCCGTGTGCGAACCGGTCCTGGAGTTCCTGCGGGCGGTGCCGCCGCCCGTGCTCGTGCCGGTCATCATTCTGTTCGCGGGCATCGGCGACACGATGAAGATCGCGGTGATCGCGAGCGGCTGCGTGTGGCCGATCCTGCTCAACACGGTCGAGGGCGTACGGGCGGTCGACTCGGTGATGACGGAGACGGCCCGCTCGTACGGCATCACGGGCGCCGCACGCCTGCGTCACGTGGTCCTGCGCTCCGCGAGCCCGCAGATCTTCGCGGGCCTGCGGCAGGCGCTGTCCATCGGCATCATCCTGATGGTCATCAGCGAGATGTTCGCCGCCAGCAACGGGCTCGGCTTCACCATCGTCCAGTTCCAACGCAACTTCGCCATCCCCGACATGTGGACCGGCATCCTGCTGCTCGGCCTCCTAGGCTTCGTTCTCTCCGTACTCTTCCGACTGGCCGAGCGACGGGCGCTCGGCTGGTACCACGGTCTGCGCGACACCTCCCGGCGGTCGTCGTGACGCTTGCGAAAGGGCAGTCCATGCTGGACGTACGAGGCCTGAAGAAGGTCTACGAGGGTTCTGGGCGCCGTGTGGAAGCGGTGCGCGACCTCACGTTCACCGTCGACGCGGGCGAACTCGTCTGTCTCGTCGGGCCGTCGGGCTGCGGCAAGACGACGCTGCTGAAGTGCATGAGCGGACTGCTGACGCCCACGTCGGGTGAAGTCCTGCTGGGCGGGCGCCCGGTGACCGGGCCGCCGCCCGGGATGGCGTTCGTCTTCCAGGAGTACGGGCGCAGCCTCTTCCCCTGGATGCGAGTCCGGGACAACGTCGAACTCCCGCTGAAGCAGAAGAAGTTGACCACTTCCAGGCGGCGTGAGCTGGTCGCCGACGCCTTGGAGTCGGTCGGCCTCTCCGACGCCGCGGGCGCCTACCCGTGGCAGCTGTCGGGCGGTATGCAGCAACGGGTGGCGATCGCCCGCGCGCTGGCGTACGAGCCGGATGTACTGCTCATGGACGAGCCGTTCGCGGCGGTGGACGCCCAGACGCGCGCCGATCTGGAGGATCTGGTGCGCGGGCTCTGGCAGCAGCGGGGCATCACGATCCTCTTCGTGACGCACGACATCGACGAGGCGGTGTACCTCGGCGAGCGGGTGCTGATCCTCTCCGCCTCTCCGACCGTCGTCCAGGAGCAGCTGAAGGTCGATCTGCCCACCGAGCGCGACCAGTTGCACACCCGGGTGGCCCCACGCTTCGCCGAACTGCGGACGCATGTGTACGAGCAGATCCAGGCGGCGAAGCGCGGCAGGCCGGCGGACCTGGAGGACGCGAAGGACATGAAGGCGGACGCGCCACCCGGCGCCCCGTAAGGGGCGCGGGGAACTGCGCGACCAGCCACAACGGACCCGCAGTCGAAAACCGCGCCCTCAGCGGAGCGCTCACGCCTCGGCGGCAGGCACCACGCTGAGGTGACTCGCCGCCCGCCGCACGCGCACAGCAGTCCGTACCGGCCCCGCCGAGCGGCGAGCGTCCCGCAGGACCAGGGTCATGCGCGTATAGCCCATGTCCGTGAGGGTCTTGGGGGTCTCGCCGACGATCCGGCAGTCGGTACGGCCCCAGCGGGGGTCCGGGTGCCACAACGGCCGTACCGCGCCGTCGTGTTCGAGGACGTCGGGGCCGACCGAGCGGATCCAGTGCGGCAGTCCGTGCCGGTACGCGGCGTCCATGATCGGGTCCTGCGCGATGTCCCGGAGGATGGACCGCAGCACCGGGTCCTGGTCGTGCCGCTCCATCGCCGCGGCGAAGTGGGCCAGCATCGGCAGGCACCAGCTCGACTCGTGCTCGGCGAGGACCGCGCCCGCATCCGGATGGAACAGGACGAACCGGAGGAAGTTGTCCCCCGGCATGGCCGTGGGATGCGGGCCGACACCGCGGAAAAGTGTCTCGAACGCGTCGTTGGTGAGGACGACGTCCCAGCGGTGGTCGAAGACGACGGAGGGGAAGGGGACGGCCTCCAGCAATGCGGCGTAATCCTGCAAATAGGCCTGGGCCCTCAGACTCTCGGGGGCGGGTCGCGGCTGCGGCCACTGCCCTCCTGCCTGGTACTCCATCGGGAGGTCACCCCTCTTGCCTCTGCGGCCTTACACGCGGCGTCGCGATCCTGCTATCCCCGGCTCCGTGGCGTCAACTATCGTGGCATTTGCCGCCCGTGGACGAACGAATCGCGCCACAGTTGTGGCGAGAGCTGGATGCGAGTTCGAACCAGGGGCTAACCTCCGGGCAGTTCACCGTGTACCGCGCGGTACACGGCCGGTCGAGAAACGCGGGAGATCTGTCGGTGACGGATGGCTTCGAGGTTCCGGGCGCCACGGCGACGGGTCTGCTGCCGACCGTCGTGGGGCGGGTCGCCGCCCTCGCCGACCGGCTCGGTGTGCCGCACCGCCAGGTGTTCGACGTCCGGCGGCTGTCCGTCGCGTCCGGTGTGCCGGAGGTCGTGGTCCAGGCGCTGCTGAGCGGCAGGCCCGCCGGTGAGCCGGATCTGCAGACCCGCTTCCTGCAACGCCTCGACCTGCTGCGCCGTACGCGTCTGAAGCCGAACGGCCGCCGGTACACCCAGCAGGAGATCGCCGACGGCGCGGGTATGTCGCGTCAGCAGGCGGGCGCCCTGATCAACGGGGACCGGCGCCCCACCATGGAGCACTGCGACGCCATTCAGCGCTTCTTCAGAGTGCACGCCGGGTTCCTGACGGCCGAGGACCCCGAGGCGCTGGCCGGCGCCCTCCAGCGCTCCGAGCAGGAACTGCTCCAGCAGCTCGCCGACCGGGAGAGAGCCGCGGCGGCCGCGAGTGCGGACGACCCCTTCGAGCAGCTGCTCCAGGACCACGGAGTGCGGGGCATCGCCTGGCGCGCCGCGCAGCTGCCGACGGACCAGCACCGGGACAAGGTCGCGGAATGGCTGGACATGCTTCTGGAGAGCGTCAAACGGCCCGAGTCGTGAGCCGGGGGAGAACAGTGGGCATCGGAAGGGACATGCGCCGCCTGTGCGGCGAGTTGATCGGCGAGCTCTCGCTCCCGGCACCGGCGGAGCCCGCCGACCTGTACGCCGCGCTGTGCGAAGCCATGAGCAGACGCCGCGGCCGTCCGGTGCAGTTCCGTATGGCCCCCTTCCCGCCCGGCACCGCCAGTGGGCTCTGGCTCGACATGGCGGACCAGGACCTCGTGGTCATCGAGGAACGCACCGCGCCCGACCACCAGTTGGTCATCCTCGGCCATGAGCTGTGGCACATGAAGGCCGGGCACTGCGCCCACCACGTGGAGGGCGCGGCCGTCGCCGCCCGTCTGCTGTCCGACGACGCCGATCTGCAGGCGACCGTCCTGAAGGTGGCCGCCAGGACCCGGTTCGACCTCGCGGACGAGCGGGACGCGGAGGGCTTCGGGCTGCTGCTGGCCAGCAAGTGCCGTGCGTGGCTTGCCGGTTCGCCACAGCGCGGGCCCGTGTCACGGGACGGGGTCGCGGGCCGGATCGGGGCGTCCCTCGGCTACCGCGGGCCGCGGGGCTGAGCCGCCGCGCCATGGGTGACTCCGGCTACTACATACCGGCTCTCGCGATGGCGGTCGCGCTCGCCGTCAAGACGCCCGCGTTGCTGCGCTCCTGGCACGATCCGCTGCAGCGTTCCGTGTGTACGCTGATCGCCCTGTCAGGCCTGGTGTTCTTCTTCGCCGCCCCGCCGACGATCGCCGATGTCAACCGCCTCACCGGCATCGCGAACGTCTCGGCGCCGCTCGTCTACGGCCTGCTGGGTGCCCTCAGCGCCGCCTGTCTGGTGGTGATCATCCACTGGCGCGGCGGTCCGCCGGGGCGCCTCCGGCGGACCGCCCGCCGCTGGATCACCGGGTACGGCGTGGTGATCGTGGCGCTGGTCGTGCTCTTCGTCCTCGGGGACGCTCCGGAGGAACGGCTGCGGGACCTCGACACGTACTACGCCAACACGCCGTTCCTCCGCGAGATGATCGTGCTCTACCTCGTGTCGCTCACCGTCGGGGGCGTCGCGATGGACGTCATGTGCTGGCGCTGGGCGCTTCAGGTACACGGCTGGCTGCGGGCCGGGCTGCTGATCATCGCGCTCGGCTTTCTGTGCAACATCCTTTACTCCGTCACCAAGTTCACTGCCATTGTCGCCCGGTGGAGCGGCGGGAACCTGGACGACCTGAGCACCTACGTGGCACCCGCGATGGCTTCCGCCGGGATGCAGCTCAGCGCGCTCGGCTTCTGTCTTCCGCCGGTCTGCCAGCGCGTCGGGGACATCTGGAGCACCTGGTCCACCTATCGCCGACTCGGGCCATTGTGGCACGAGTTGAGGCCCCTCGCGCCGCCCAAGGACCGTGCCGTACGTATCTCGTGGTGGTCGCCCGCCGAACTCCAGGTGACCCAGCGGGAGTCCGACATCCACGACGGCATGCTCGCGCTGTATCCGTACTTCGACACCGAGATCCGTGCGGGCGCCTACGAAGCCGCCGTGGCCGCGGGCTCCGATCCCGTCCAGGCGCAGGCGGAGGCCGACGCGGCGATGGTGACGGCGGCGGTGCGGGCCAGGGCCGCCGACCCGGAGGGCAGGGTCATCAGCTCGGCGTCGGTGGACGCGGCACCGCCTGCGTCCACCGAAGGGCCGCGCGACCTGGTGCGGATGTCCCTCGCCCTGCGTCAGTCCCCCGTCGTCACGGCGGCCTCCCTCTCGGTCAGCGGAGGTCCGCTCAACCGGGGCTTCTTCCGGCCGAGATAGACCAGGGCGAGCATGTCGGGCATGAGCAGCCGCGACGGGTCTCTCTCCATGCTCATCACGTCCAGCAGGATCCGCATGGCGTGCGGATTGCGGGAACCGGCGTCGGCGGCCCTGTCGACGAACGCGGCAAGCGTCTTCTCCAGGCGGGTGGGCGGCTGCTCGCTGGCGCCCGGCCGGAACACGTCCTGGCCCACGGCCAGGCTCCAGGCGTTGTCGACGGGCCGGGCCGCGGCCTTCTGGATGTGCCGTGCCGTGCCGGGGGCGGTGAGTTCCTGCTCGCGCAGCACACCGCGCAGAGCGAGGACGCTCTGGGCCGACGCGCTCATTCCGTGCCCGTAGATGGGGTTGTAGCCGGCGATGGCGTCACCGAGGACGGCGAAGCCCTCGGGCCAGCGGGCGGCCTTCTCGTAGTAGCGGCGCTTGTTGGCGGTGCTGCGGGTGGTGACGACGTCGGTCTCGGGTTCGGCTCTGGTGAGGAGTTCGCCGATGATGGGGTGGGCCAGCGTCAGGGCGAAGGGCACGAACTCGTCGTTGTTGCTGGTGGGTTGCCCGCCGCGGCTGCCGGACAGGGTCACCAGCCACCGGCCGCCTTCGATCGGGAGGATGATGCCGCTCCGCGCCGGATCGGCCTGGGGCTCGGGCTGGATGTTGACGATCGGGAAGTCGACGGCGTCGGCCGGTGGGCGGTAGATCCGGCTGGCGTAGCCGAGTCCGGCGTCGACGGTGCGTTCGTGGACGGGCGGCAGCCCCAGGTCCCCCAGCCAGTGGCCGGCGCGGCTGGCGCGCCCGCTGGCGTCGATGACCAGGTCGGCGGGGAGGGTGCGCTCCGAGTCCTCCTCACGTATGCGCACTCCTGTCACGCGGTCCGCGCTGCCTTCCAGGCCCAGCAGTTCGGTCTGTCGCAGCAGGGTGATCCGCCGGTCCGGCAGCACGTCGGCGCGGATCACGGCGTCGAGCAGATCACGGCTGCCCACGAGGAAGCTGTGCCGGGCGTGGGTGAACCGCCGGAACCACTGGCCGGACGGAGCCCGGGACACCAGGTCGGTCATGACGCGGGTTCTCCGGACGCCGCGGTCGACGAGCCGACCGGTGATGCCCGGCAGGATCTCCTCGAGGGCCTTGACGCCGCCGGACCAGAACAGGTGGGCGTGACGGGCCTGCGGCAGTCCCTTGCGTGGCCGGGGTTCGTCCGGCAGCAGGTCGCGTTCGACGATGGTGACGTCGGCGTGGTCGGCGAGTACGGCGGCGGCGAGCATGCCCGTCATCCCCCCTCCGACCACCACCGCGGTGCGACGAGGGGCAGTTCTGTCAGACAAGTCGGACACTCCTTCTGTTGCTCCCGATAACTGTTGCTCCCGTGCTCCCGATACGAGGCGCTGCGCCGCCGTATCAGTCATGGCTGGCGATCGCTTGCCGGGCGGACTGCCGACGGGCTTCCGCCACTATGGGGGACGTACGCAAGGCGTGTGCGATACCGGTCAAGGACGGGCGCGTGGCGGGGAGTTCGGTGGTCTCGGCGTACTCGGTGTGCGCGGCGTATTCGGTGTTCCCACCGTTCTCGCCGTTCTTGCCGTTCTCCAAGAGGGCCGCCGGTGTGACCGCTCCGGCACTCCGGCAGGTGCGTACAGCCGCGGCGACCATCGCCGCGTGGCCGATGAGGGCGGCGCTGTCGGCACTGTGGCCCGCGGCACGGGCCGCTGTCCGGGCGTGTGAGCGGACCTGGTCGTCGAGGTAGGGACGGATCAGTCGCAGCCCGTCCTCGATTCCGGCCTCGCGTCGGGTGAGGCGGATGAACGGCGAGGAGTACCAGGGAATCGGGGCGGAGAGCGGACTGCCGGGGTGGGCGCCACCGAGTTCCCGCCACAGCGGGCCGAGCCGCCGCCATGTCGTCACGGTGCGCCAGACGGCGCTCCCCCACGGACCGAGGAGCGGCACGATGAAGCCGGCGGTGGTGACGGCCGCCGCCAGGCCCACGAGGCGGGGCGCCAGAAGCGTGCTCAGCACGTCCCAGTCCCGGCCCGTCCACCGCGCGATCACCGCGGTGAGCTTGAGACCGCTGAAGGACAGGTTGAGCAGCCAGCCGAGGACCAGCAGCCGCAGTCCGGCCCGCAGCCATCCCCGCACCTCCCGCGCCCAGCGCCCGCACAGAACGGTGGTGGCGACGGCCGCCGTCATATGGCCGAGCAGGTACAGCACGATCATCGGCCCGATCCACGGGGTCGTGGCGTAGTAGGTGTCGAAGTCGGTGAGCCGCTCGCTGGGTGCCTCCCCCAGCACGAACAGGGTGATCAGTACGGCGACCAGGACGGCATAGCCGGCCTTCCAGCGCCGGGTGAGGCGGCGCACGTACACCTCGGGCCCGCCACGCCAGTGGATGATCAGCAGCAGGCAGCTGGCGCTGTAGGCGCTCACCATCGCGTACACCAGCGCGGCGGAGAAGTTCGCGATGCCGGTCGCTTCGTTGATCCCGGCGACGGTGCGGGGAGCGGCGAGGAAGAAGCCGGCGCCGCCCAGGAAGATCACCCAACAGACGGCCCGGACCAAGGGATCGCGCCACGCGTTCAGCAGGCCGGGCAGCTTCAGTCCCAGTCCGGCCCAGCAGACGAACGCGGGTATGTAGTAGTAGGCGGAGGCGTCCATGCTCAGCCCTGCGGCCGACGGCTGCCCAGTGACGCGTCGATACGTCCCGTCTCCTTCTCGGCCTGGAACTCTCCGACCAGCCGCAAGACAAGGCGACGCATCTGCTGACTACTCCTCACATGCCGGACCCTGCCCGGCAAATATTCCAGACGTACGAGCCCACTGCCAGGCCTGGACCTCTCCGGCTTCCGGTCCCACCGGTACTCCTGTCGCGGTCCCGCTCCATCCTCCACGTGCCGGTCTGCCGGGGTTCACGCCGTGGTCTGCGGCCGCGCACCGTTCAGGTGTACGCGGCCGCAGACCTGATTGTCAGTGGTGGACGGCAAGCTGGACCCAGCGCCACCGCTGTGCGACGGCGCGTGAACGCAGGAGCCGAGCCGAACCGGGAGAGTCGTCCGATGCCGACCGCCGTACTGACCGATCACGAACGCACCGCCGTACAGGCCTATCTGCGCCTGTTGCACACGGTACGAGCCGCGCTGGACGACCCGCCCGGCACGGCACCCCGGCCCGTCGTCGTACCGCCCGCTGCCCTCGCGGAGGCCGAGCGCGCGCTGGAGGCGGCGGGCCTCGCGGGCAACGAGGAGGCGTTCTTCCGCCTGCTGCACGCCTGGTGCCCTCAGCCGTGACGGTAGCGTCGGATATTGAGCGGCAGCCTCAACAACCCGCCGTACACCACGTCCGTGGACGTGACCGCCTACGGCTTGGGCGCGGGTTGCTCCCCCGAGCCTCGGACGATCAGCCGGGTGGGAACGGTGATGGTGCGAGCGCGGGAGCGGTCGCCGTCGAGGCGGGCCAGGGCGGTGGCCGCGGCGCTGCGGCCGATTTCTTCGGGGTCCTGGGCGACGACGGTCAGGGCCGGTTCCAGTGCCTCGGCGAGTGATACGTCGTCGAAGGCGACGACGGCTACGTCCTTGCGCTTGCTACGGGCGAGTTCGGCGACGGTTCCGAGGCCCATGATGTTGTTTCCGGCGAACAGGGCCGTGGGGGGATCGGCCAGTTCGAGGAGTTGGGAGGTCGCGGCCTCAGCCCCTTGCTGGTCGTGCGCGCTGGCGACCAGCGAGCGGTCGTAGGGGATGTCGGCCTCTTGCAGGGCCGCGCGATATCCGGCGAGGCGTTCGCGGCGGGTGTACAGCTTGACGGGCAGGTCGCCGACGAATCCGATGCGGCGGTGCCCGTGGGCGATCAGGTGGGCGACGCCGTCCTGGGCCCCCGCACGGTTGGAGCTGACGATGCTGTCCGTGGACAGGCCGACTCCCGGTCGGTCGAGGAAGACGACGGGCAGCCCCGCCGTACGGTGCGACTTGAGGTGGGAGTGGTCGGCGCCGACCGACGGCACGACGATCAGGATGCTGACGCGCCGGGCGAGGAACTTGGCCGTCAGGGCGCGTTCGCGGTCGGGGTCGTCCGCGGAGGAACCCATGAGCAGCGTCAGTCCACGTTCGCGGACCGTGTCCTCGATGCCGCGGGCCACGGCTCCGAAGAAGGGGTTGCCGAGGTCGGGGATGACCAGTCCGATGGTGGTGTCCGGACCGCCGACGCGGATGTTGCGTGCCATGAGGTTCGGCTGGAAGCCCAACCTGGCCATCGCGGCGAGTACCTGTTCCCGCGTCTGCTCCGAGACGGGTCCGTCCTCGTTGACGACGCGGGAGACCGTTTTGGCGCTGACACCTACTTCTCGTGCGACATCGGCCAAGGTGGGGCGGCGGTTCGCGGCCATCGAGGAAACGGTCTCCTGTTGCTCGTCAGTTCCGGCCGCGGGCCGCGGCCGGAACCTGTAAGTACTTCAGTCGTACGTCAGTTGGCCTGGACGCCTGCGGCCTTCGCCGCCTCGGAATCCGCTACGACCGTACCTCCGGCCTCATCGACGGTGAGCGCGCCGGTCATGATGGCGACGACCTCCGCCATGGAGTAGTCGGAGGGCTTGATCACGGCAGCGCGCCGGCCCAGTCGGTGGACGTGGATCCGGTCGGCGATCTCGAAGACGTGCGGCATGTTGTGGCTGATCAGGACGACCGGCATGCCCTTGTCGCGGACGCGGCGGATGAGGTCGAGGACCTGTCCGGACTCCTTGACGCCGAGGGCGGCGGTGGGTTCGTCCATGACGACGACGCTGCGGGCCCAAGCGACGGCGCGGGCGACCGCGACGGCCTGCCGCTGTCCGCCCGAGAGGGTCTCGACCGACTGTGTCAGCGAGCGCAGGCCGATCTTCAGGTCGGCCATGTGCTCGGCGGCCTCCTGGCGCATGCGCTTCTTGTCGAGCATGCGGAAGGCGCTGCCGAGGACGCCGGGGCGGCGGAGCTCGCGCCCGAGGAACATGTTGGAGGCGATGTCCATGGAGGCGGCCACGGCGAGGTCCTGATAGACCGTCTCGATGCCGTGGGCACGAGCACTTTGCGGCCCGGAGAACTGGATCGGTTTGCCGCCCAGCCGTATCTCGCCCGCGTCGGGGATCACCGCACCGGTGAGGGCCTTGATCAGGCTGGTCTTGCCGGCTCCGTTGTCGCCGATGACGGCGAGCACCTCGCCGGGCAGCAGATCGAAGTCGGCGCCGTCGATGGCGGTGACATGGCCGTAACGCTTGACCAGACCGCGGGCCTGCAGAACAGGGGTCGGGGAGGAGGTGGCAGTCATCGGGCCTTCTTCCGGGAGAGCTGGTCGACGGTCACCGCGAGGATCACCAGGACACCGGTGATCAGGGTCTGGTAGATGGAGGCGACGCCCATCAGCTGCAGGCCGTTGCGGAAGACGCCGACGATGAGGACGCCGATGAACGTGCCCAGGACCGATCCGCGTCCGCCGAAGAGGCTGGTGCCGCCGAGGACCACGGCGGTGATGCTGTCGAGGTTGTCGGTCTGCCCGGCTTGGGGGTCGCCGACTCCGGTGCGGGAGATGAGCAGCAGGGCGGCGATGCCGTAGAGGACGCCGGCCGCGGTGTAGACGCCGATGGTCAGCCGGGAGGTGCGGATGCCGTTCAGCCGCGCCGCTTCAGGGCTGTTGCCCAGGGCGTAGACGTGCCGGCCCCAACCTGTGCTGCTCAGCGCGTAGGCGAGGAGGAGGAACAGGGCGATGGTGACCAGCGAGCCGTAGGTGATGTCGGTCTTGCCGAGCGGGAAGGTCTGCCCGAGGGCCGTCAGTGAGCCGGGCAGGTTGGTGACGGTCTGCTCTTCGGAGTAGATGTGGGTCAGCGCGAAGGCCACGTTGAGCATGCCGAGGGTGACGATGAACGGCGGCAGCGGGATCTTCTGCACCAGTGCCCCGTTGAGCAGGCCGAAGCCACCGCAGACGACCAGGCCCAGCGCGATCGCGGCGAGCGGAGGCAGGGAGCCCTCGGCCGCCATCTTGGCGATCACGATGCTGCCGAACGCCATCACGGCACCGCACGACAGGTCGATGCCCGCGGTGAGGATGATCAGAGTCTGGCCGATGGCGAGGGTGCCGACGACCATGACCTGCTGCACGATCAGCGAGAAGTTCCCGCCGGTGAGGAACTGGTCGGTCGAGAAGGAGAAGAAGACACAGGCCAGGAGGAGAGCGACCAGCGGGCCGGTGGTCGGTGCCGTGAGCAGCTGGCGGGCCGTCGTCGGTGCTTTGAGCTCCGCGTACGGCGAGGTTTTGCTCGGGGGCGTGGACGTGGCAGTCATGCGAGGTCCTTGTCGGAAGACAGAAGTCTTTGTCGGTCCGTGTCGGACGGGAGGCTCAGTCCTTGTCGGACGGCAAGAGGACGAGGGGGCGGCCGTCCCCGGGTCGGGGAGGAGGGGACGGCCGCCCCGCTGAGGGATTTCGAACGGCGGCAGCTACGACGGCAGTTGGGGGTGGCGGCTCAGCCCCAGCAGTTCTCCAGGCCGTAAGCGGTGTCCTTGGACGTGACCCCGTCCTGCGCCTTGTCGGTGATGAGAGTGACGCCGGTGTCGGTGTAACCGGATGCCTTCTTGCCGTCCTTGGCGAACGTCACGACGGCCTTGACGCCCTCGGCGGCCATCTTCAGCGGGTACTGCTGCGAGGTCGCGGCGATCGTGCCGTCCTTGACGGCCTCGGTCCCGGTGCAGCCGCCGTCGACGGAGACGATCAGGACGTCCTTCTCCCGGCCCTTGGCCTTCAGCGCGGTGTACGCACCCAGCGCGGCGGGCTCGTTGATGGTGTAGACGACGTTGATGCCGGGCTCCTTCTGGAGGCAGTTCTCCATCGCGGTCTGGCCCTTGGCCTGGTCGCCTCCGGTGTCCTGGGAGCAGACGACGGAGGGGTCGCCCTCCTTGATGCCGAAGCCCTTCAGGAAGCCGTTGTGCCGCTGGACGCCGACGGAGACGCCCGGCGCCAGGTCGAGGGTGGCTATCTTCGCGTCTTTGCCCTTCATGGCCGCCTTGGCGTACTCGCCGATCAGCTCGCCGGCCTTGACGTTGTCGGTGGCGAACAGGGCGTCGACCGCGCTCTCCGGCTCGGTCGGGGTGTCCAGGGCGATGACCAGGACGCCCTTGGCCCGGGCCTTCTCGATCGCGGGCGTGATGGCCTTGGAGTCGCTCGGGGTGATCAGGATGCCCTTCACGCCGGCGGCGACCATGTTCTCGATGGCCGTGACCTGACCGGCGTTGTCTCCGTCGAACTTGCCTGCGGCGGTGGACAGTTCGGCGCCGTTGTCCTTGGCGGCCTTCTCCGCGCCCTCCTTCATCTTCACAAAGAACGGGTTGGTGTCGGTCTTGGTGATCAGACCGACCTTGACGCTGCCCGATCCGGCGCTCGCGGTGCCCGATTCCGATCCGGATCCACAGGCGGTCAGGGCGAGGGCTGCGACACCCGTGCAGGCAGCGGCTCTGAGCAAGGAGGAGGGCTGACGAGAGGTGCGTGACATGGACTACTCCTGCGGGATTGCGGGCGAGCGGCCGGCATCGGGGCATGCCGTCCCGAGGTGTCATCGTTGACTTATGTCATCGTTGACACTGCTTGGCCAGGATGATGGACTCCGTCTCCAGGCAACGTCAATGCCTTGTACCCGTCACAAATCGGCAACGCCCGTGACCGCCGCCCGCCCGAAAGCCGTTCAGCGACTGCCCGCAACGTGCCCGCTTTGCCGCCGCGTTCCAAGGGAAGAGCAGCGACCCCACCCACTGACAAGGACACGAAGCCATGACGAAAACCCTGCTCGCCGAGTTCACCGCCCGAGAGGGAGCTCAGGACGAGGTCGCCCGCCTGATCCGGGACTACGCCCTGAAGGTGCGCGAAGAGGAAGGCAACCTGGCCTTCGACGTCTACACCAAGGCGGCCAACCCGCGCGCCTACTGGATATTCGAGGTCTACCGGGACGAGGACGCCTTCAAGACACACCTGGACGCCCCGTACGGCGCCCCGTTCAACGCCACCCTCACCCCTCTGATCGAGGAGGACGCCTCCGTACTGACGTTCCTCGATCCGCTGGCCACGCGTCCGTAGTCAGGACCCGGCGGTACGTGTGGTGAGGTCCTCGTCCGTGATGGGGCGGACCACCCGGCAAGGGGTTCCGAGCGCGACGGTCATCGGGGGAATGCTGCGGCTGACAACGCTGCCGGCGCCGATGACCGACCCGTATCCGATGCGAACGCCGGGCAGGACCACCGTGTTGCTGCCGATCCACACCTTGTCCTCGATCACGATCGGTTCCGAGAACCGTCCGAAATCAGCGCGTCGCGAGGGATGCACCGGGTGTCCCGTCGTGGTCAGTGTCACGCTGGGCGCGATCATGACACCGTCGCCTATGCGGATGTCCACGTCGTCGACGAATGTGAGGTTCACGTTCCCGAAGAAGTCGTCGCCGATGTGGACGTTGCTGCCGAACCCGGCGTGGAACGGCGGCAGCAGCACCGTGCGTTCACCGACCGAGCCGAAGATCGCGACGAGCAGCGATCGACGCTTTTCCGTTTCGCTCGGTGGTGTGTGGTTGTACTCGAAGATCTGCTCGGTGCGGCGCCGAGGGGCCTGGAAGGCCGCTTCCGACTCGGTGTAGATCAGCCCCTTGGCTATCCGAGCCAGGACTTCTTCCTCGTGAGCGTGCGTCACAGCGGAACGTTCCCTTCGTCCAATCCCTCGGGCACAGGCCCGGCGTGTCCCCGGTCGACCGCTCGCCTCCAGAGGGTACGTGCACCGCGAAGGGACAGGGGGGCGCCGGCCCCGCGGAGATCGCTTTCACGCCGCTTCCTCGGCGCCTGCGGCGCACCGGACCGCCCTGGGCGGCAGCCTGGTGGGCCCGGCGCTGTTCGCGCTCCGGGCCGCCGTCGGGCATCAGCGGCGCGGGAGTTGCGGGTTCGTCGGAGAGCAGGGATGTCAGGTAGGCCAAATGGATACCCAGCATGCGGGCCTAGGCGGCGCGGGCAGCACGATCGAGCGGTCCCCGAGCCGGCGTCAGCCACCGTCGTACGCCACGCTCACCGCGGTCGCCACAAGCCCCCGGCCCACCGTCCAGCGCCCCTCGAAGTGGCCGACGCGACGGCCGTCCACCACCGGGCCGGGGACGAGGAGTCCGGCACGGAAGCCGCCGGACGTGGTGTGTCCGGGGTCCATGAAGACGTCGATGTCCGCCTCGGTGAAGTCGAGCCACTTCCCGGTGAGGGGGAACCAGGCCTTGTAGACCGACTCCTTGGCGCTGAAGAGGAGTCGGTCCCAGTGGACGGCGGGGTGCTCGGCACGGAGCGCGCGCAGTCGGCCGTCCTCGGCGGGCAGGGACACGGAGGGCAACACGCCGTCCGGAAGCGGCAGATGGGGCTCCGCGTCGATGCCGAGGGAGGCCAGGTCGGTGGCGCGGGCCAGCGCCGCGGCGGCGTAGCCCTCGCAGTGCGTCATGCTGCCGATCAGTCCGGCGGGCCACTGCGGGGCCCCGCGCTCACCGGTCAGAACGGCCTGCGGGGGAACCCCGAGCTTGTCCATCGCACGCCGGGCACAGGTGCGGACGACGGTGAACTCGCGGCGTCGCTTCTCCACGGCCCTCGCGATGAGCGCCTGTTCCCCGGGATACAGCGTCGCGCCCTCGGCCGGCTCGTCACCGTGTGCTTCCACAGTCACGACCGGGTCCGGGAGCAACTCCTCGATCACTGGATCCGACCTCCATCGGCAGAATGCGGCGCAGCGTACCCGGCGGGGCCTAATCCGTAACATGGACGTAGCAGCGATCATGCGCCGGAACCCCTATGATCGGCCCTACACAACCGCGCGCTCACCGTTTTCGAACGGCGGTTTTGTGTACCTCCAAACTCCTTGGCCGGGCACGGCCTGCTTCGCCGTGCCCGCGAACCCTGAAAGGTGGCCTGCATGGTCTCTCGCGTACGCGTCTGGCTCAACCGCACGTACGCGGAGAACGTGTTCTTCATGGATCAGCTGCGGGAGAATCCCAGCGGCCGTCCGGTCGAGATCCATGCGACGCACGGTGACCCCGACTCTCCCATCCTGGCCGCCGCCGACACCGCGGAGCTGGAACCGAAGGGGTTGTCTCCGGCCGCGTACGTCGAGTACGCCCTCGATCAGTGCGCCCGGCACTCGATCGACGTGTTCGTACCGGTGCTGCACCAGGCGGCGGTCGCCGCGCACCGCGAGGACTTCGCCGCGGCCGGTACGGCCCTGCTGGCGCCGCCCGCCGAGGCCGTGGCGACCTTTCACGACAAGGTGACGGCGTACGAAGCGGTGCAGGCGCTCGGGGTGCCGGTGCCGCCGTGGTGGCGGGTGCGTACCGAGGACGAACTCGTCGCGGCGGTCGACGCCTTGGAGGCGGACGGCCACAAGGCCTGCTTCAAGCCGGCCGCGGGAGCGGGCGGAGTCGGCTTCCGCATCATCACGCGCACCCCCTTCTCACTCATGCACCTGAGCGGTTTCCCCAGCCCGTACGTGCCGCTGAACCTCGTCGTCGACGCGTTGCGGCAGGCCGACGGTCCCGTCGACTGGCTGGTGATGCCGCGCCTGGAGGAGCCGGAGGTGTCCGTCGACTGTCTGACGGGGCCGGACGGGCGGGTGCGGATGGCGGTGGGCCGGACCAAGAACGGCCGTCGGCGCGGCTTCACGCTGCAGCCGTCCTTCATCGAGCCGGCGCGGCACATCGCCCGGGCCTTCGATCTGCACTACCTGACCAACATCCAGTTCCGTATGTACGAGGACGAGCCGGTGCTCATGGACGTCAACACGCGCCCGGCCGGCGGTCTGCACCAGCTCTCCCAGTGCGGCCTCAACGCCCCTTGGGCGGCCGTGCGGTTGGCGCTCGGCGAGGACCCGGGCGAGCTGGTACCGCCGTTCCTCGGCCGGGACTACGCGGTGGTCGCGGGTCCCCGCCCGGTGGGTGTGGTGTCGTTGCCGCAGCCGCGCCTGGAGGACGTCCAGCCCACCCTGCCGGCCGTTCCCGTCCCCTCCTCCTCGCCCTCCCCCGCGACGGAGTCGGCCGCCACTCCGACCCCTGCCTGAGCCCTCTCGCCCGGAGCGCCTGGGTACCCGGTCAGTCGACCGGGTACCCCCATTCACGCGCCAACTCGACCAGCCGGGGCGGCAGTTCGGCCCCCGGGTCGGCCGGTCGGGCCGACTGAATGCGGCCCGACTTGATGGTCTCGCTCCAGTCGCCGAGCTGGGGGCGGAAGGTGCCGTGGTCCTTCTTGCCGTACTCGAGCATCCCCGGCTCCCAGGGGACCTCGAGGTAGTCGCACAGGCCCCGGGTGACCGTCTCGGGGTCCGCGGTGAGCTCCTCGTACGTGATCACATGGGCGCCGGTGAGCTGCTGGCGGGCCTCGTCCAGCTTCTCGCTGTAGTCGAGGACCTCGCGGCGGATCTGTTCATGGTCCGGGTCGGCGCGACGGTTGGTGAGGGAGGTGACGACCGCGCCCGGGTGGCGGAGCAGGACGATGTAGCGGGCGTCGGGCCAACATCGTTGCAGCCGGGGCCAGATGAGGGTGTTCGGCGGCGTCTTGTCGACGATGATCTCCTTGCCGCTGCGGATGAGCTCCAGATGGAGCACGCGGTCCCACAGGACGTGCTCCAGCTCGTCCTTGTCCAGCTCCAGCGCCTTCATGGCGTCGGCCGTGAAGTCACGGGCCAGGTGGACGTGGAGGGTGCGCAGATGCATCTCGTGCGGGGCGCGGATCCGGGAGTGGCTGTTCAGCAGGACGCGCAGCAGGGTTGAGCCGGAGCGCACCGAGGACAGGACGAAGACCGGGGAGTCGACCAGGCGCGGGGCGGGCGGGGCGGCGTACGCACCCTTCGGGGCCCGCTGCGCGGGCATGGCGTCGAGGCTCCGGCGGGGCGGGCTCACCGCCTGGGCCATCAGTCTGCCGCGGCGCTTCAGGCCCTTGCGGATCGCCGAGATACGTGGGTCCCGCACGGTGACACCCCTCTTTTTGCTCCTGCTTCGCTTTGCCGCGCCATCCCAGGGGTACCGGGCGAACTCCAGGTGTCGTACAGGCAACAGACCGTGGTCACGGTGGGCCGAAAACCCGCCGTGACCAGGCCTCTTACCTCTTTCTTAATTCTTCGTGGGAAACGGGGTCAGTCACTCCGCCGTGACAGCCGCAGGGTCTGCACCTCGAAGGGGCGCAGCGACACCGCGACTCCGCCGCCCTCCACGTCCGCCTCGGCGAGGGGCCGCTCCAGGAGGTCGGTGACCTGGGCTCCGGCCAGGGGGAAGCCGGTGCGCAGGGTGCCCTGGGCGCGTCCGCCACGGGACTCGTAGAGGCGTACGACGACGTCGCCCGACTCGTCGTCGGCGAGCTTGACCGCCTCGACGGTCACGCCCGCACCCTCGACGCTCACCACCGGCTCGGCCGCACCGGCCGAATCGGCCACCCGCAGCGGCAGGTTGAGCGCGTAGCCCTCCGCGACCGTGTCCTCGATCGTCGCGCCGGGCAGCAGCGCGTAGGTGAAGTGGTGCTTGCCCTGGTCGGCCTCCGGGTCGGGGATGCGCGGGGCGCGGACCAGGCTGAGGCGGACCGTGGTGGTGGTACCACCGTCTTCGCGGACCGTGCGGGAGACGTCGTGGCCGTAGGTGGAGTCGTTGATGACCGCGACGCCGTAGCCGGGTTCGCCGATGTGCACCCAGCGGTGGTTGCAGACCTCGAAGCGGGCCGACTCCCAGCTGGTGTTGGTGTGCGTGGGGCGCTGGATGTGGCCGAACTGGATCTCGGCGGAGGAGTGCGCGGCCCTGATGTCCACCGGGAAGGCCGCCTTGAGGATCTTCTCCGTCTCGTGCCAGTCGATCTCCGTCTCGAAGTCGATACGGGGGCTGCCCGCGCGGACGGTGATGGTCTGCGTGATGCGCGAGCCCTTGCCGAAGGCGCGCTCGACGCGCAGGGCGCCGAGGAGCGGGTCCGCCTCGATCACGGTGACGGACTCGGCGTCCAGCAGGTCCGTGTAGCGGTTCTTGTAGTGCTTGTCGATGTCCCAGGCGTCCCAGTAGTTCGGGAGGTCGGTGTGCAGCCGGAGCAGATTGCCCTGGTCGGCGAGGACTTCGCGGTCGGCCCGTAGGTCCCGTACGGAGGACAGGGTGCCGTCCTCGGCGACCTCGACGCGTACGAGGCCGTTGTCCAGGACGCGGCCTCCGGTGACCGTCACCGGGTGCAGGGGTTCGCCGACGCCGAGGGGTGCGCTGCCGTTGGCGGGGACCTCGGTGTACATCGGGACGCCGACCGAGGTGCGTACGACCTCGGCGCGGTCGTAGGGGCTGGCGTTGAAAACGAAGGCGCCCTCCGCTGTCGGCTGTGCCCACCCTCCCCCACTCTCGGCTTCGCTCGAGCGGGGGGACCCCCATCGCCCTGCGGAACGATTGCCCACAGCGGTAGCGGAACGACTGCCCGCAGCAGTAGCGATCGCCTCTCGTGTGATCGCCTGGACCTCTTCTGCCACCCTCGCGTACTCCGCCTCCGCCTCCCGGTGCACCCAGGCGATCGAGGAGCCCGGCAGGATGTCGTGGAACTGGTGGAGCAGGACCGTCTTCCAGAGGCGGTCGAGCTTCTCGTACGGGTAGGAGTAGCCCGGCGCGTTCAGGGCGGCGGTGGTCGCCCACAACTCGGCTTCGCGCAGGAGGTGTTCGCTGCGCCGGTTGCCCTGCTTGGTGCGGGCCTGGGAGGTGTAGGTGGCGCGGTGCAGTTCCAGGTAGAGCTCGCCGACCCAGACGGGGGCGTCGGGGTACTCCTCGCGGGCGTCCGCGAAGAACTTGTCGGGGTGCTCCACGACGACTTTCGCGGAGCCCTCCAGGTCCGCGAGGCGCCGGGCGCGTTCCATGATCTCGCGGGTGGGGCCGCCGCCGCCGTCGCCCCAGCCGAAGGGCGCGAGGGAGCGCGTACCGCCGCCCTTCTCCTGGTAGTTGCGTACGGCGCGGGCCATCTCGTCGCCGCTGAACCGGGCGTTGTAGGTGTCGACCGGCGGGAAGTGGGTGAAGATGCGGGTGCCGTCGATGCCCTCCCACCAGAAGGTGTGGTGGGGGAACTTGTTCGTCTGGTTCCAGGAGATCTTCTGGGTCAGGAACCAGTCGTTGCCCGCGAGCTTGGCGAGCTGCGGATAGGCGGCGGTGTAGCCGAAGGAGTCCGGCAGCCATACGCCCTTGGTCTCGACGCCGAAGTGCTCCATGAAGAACTTCTTGCCGTGCACGAGCTGGCGGGCGATGGCCTCGCCGCCGGGCAGGTTGCCGTCGGCCTCGACCCACATGCCGCCGACCGGCGCCCACTGGCCCTTCTCGACGGACTTCTTGATCCGCTCCCACACCTGCGGGTAGTTGTCGCGCACCCACTCGTACTGCTGGGCCTGCGAACAGGCGAAGATGAAGTCCTCGTACTCGTCGGCCAGGGCCGTGACGTTCGAGAAGGTGCGGGACGTCTTGCGCTTGGTCTCGCGGATGGGCCACAGCCAGGCCGAGTCGATGTGCGCGTGGCCGACGCCGGAGACGGTGTGGGCGCTGGCGTGCGCGGGCTTGGCCAGGGCGGGGGCGAGCACCTCGCGGACGGCGGCGGCGCTGCCGGAGACGTCGTCCAGGTCCACGGTGTCCATGGCCCGGTCCAGGGTGTGCAGGATCTCGTGGCGGCGCGGGTCGTGCTCTTCGAGGTGGACCATCAGTTCGCGCAGCACCTGGAGGTCCAGGTCGAGGTGGAACACGTCCTCGTCGAGGACGGCGAGGTCGGCGCGCTGGAAGGTGTAGATCGGCTTGTCGCCTGCGGTCAGCACATCGCCCATGACGGTCGGGCGCGAGAAGTTCTCGGCGAGGATGTCCGGGTTGGAGGCGGCCTCGACGAGGTAGTGGATCTCCTCGCCGCCCGTTGCCGGGTTGCCAAGGGGGACGTACTGGTTGAGCGGGTTGACGGCCTTGAGCGGGGTGCCGTCGGCGAGGTGGACGAGCGCCTCGGCCTGGTTGCCGGGCCAGTCGCCGATGAACCCGAGGTCGATGACGGCCTCGACGCGCCGCCCTGCCCACTCGGCGGGCACCTGCCCGCGCATCCGGAACCAGGTCGTCCCCCAGGGCGGACCCCACGGGGTGTCCATCGCGAAGGGCGCGTACGAGGCCGACGCGGCCTCCTCGAAGGGGACGGGCTCCCCCGGCGCCTGCCAGGCCTCGACCTCGAAGGGTACGGAGGCGGCGTAGATCGCGGTCTTGATGCGCTGGTCGTGGACGCGCTGGACGCGCTCCTCGATCCGGCGGCGTTCGTCATGCATGTGCGGGTCTCCTCGGAGGGCTCTGCTTCAGGCGCTGCTTCAGAGGGTCTACTACTTCAGGTACGCCAGGCCAGGGTGCTCGGCGGTGTAGCCCTCGACGAGGCGACGGGCGACGTTCACGGAGTCGACCAGCGGGTGCAGCGCGAAGGCCTTCACGGCGGTCGTACGGGAGCCCGACTCGGCGGCGGCGAGCACCTCGCGCTCGACCGCCTTCACCGCGCACACCAGGCCGGTCGCGTGGTCCGGGAGCGGGTCGACGGCGACGGGGTGTGCGCCGTTGGCGTCGACGAGGCAGGGCACCTCGATGACGGCGTCCGTGTCGAGGACGGACAGGGTGCCCTGGTTGCGGACGTTGAGGATCAGCGTGGTGCGCTCGTCGCGGGCGATGGCCCGCATCAGGGCGAGGGCCACCTTCTCGTAGCCGCCGGAGAGGTCGTCGGCGTCACGCTCGCCGGCGCCCGCCGCGGCCCGGGACTCGGACATGTACGTGGCTTCGCGCTCGGCCCGGGTGCTCTCCCAGGTCTTGAGGGCCTCGGCGTCGGGGCGCTGCATCGCCTCGTAGAAACCGGCCTGCTGGTCGCGCAAGAAGGCGCCGCGGGTCTTTTCGGCGTCCTGGTAGGCGCGTACGGCTTCCCGGTTGAAGTAGTAGTAGTGCAGGTACTCGTTCGGGATCGCGCCCAGGGACTGGAGCCACTCGGTGCCGAAGAGTTTGCCCTCCTCGAAGGAGCCGAGCAGGTCCTGGTCGGCGAACAGGCGCGGCAGTTCGTCGCGTCCGGCGACGCGCAGGCCGCGGACCCAGCCGAGGTGGTTGAGGCCGACGTAGTCGATCCAGGCCTCGCGCGGGTTCGCGACGCCGAGGACGCGGGCGATACGGCGGCCGAGGCCGACCGGTGAGTCGCAGATGCCGATCACGCGGTTGCCGAGGTGCCGGGACATGGCCTCGGTGACGAGGCCTGCCGGGTTGGTGAAGTTGATCACCCAGGCGTCGGGGGCGAGCCGGGCCACGCGCCGGGCGACGTCGACGGCGACGGGCACCGTGCGCAGTCCGTACGCGATGCCGCCCGCGCCGACGGTCTCCTGGCCGAGGACGCCCTGGTCGAGGGCGACCCGCTCGTCGGCCGCGCGTCCTTCGAGTCCGCCGACGCGGATCGCGGAGAAGACGAAGTCGGCGCCGCGCAGCGCTTCGTCGAGGTCGGTGGTGGCGGTCACGGCGGGTGCGCCGGGGACACCGGCCGCCTGCTCGGCGAGCACGCGGGCGACGGCCGAGAGCCGGCCCGCGTCCAGGTCGTGCAGCACGACGTCGGTGACGCGGCCCTCGGCGCGGTCCCCGAGGAGCGCCCCGTACACGAGTGGCACGCGGAATCCGCCGCCACCCAGAATCGTCAGCTTCACGCAACAACCCTTTCCACGTTCATGTCCGCAGCACACGGTTCATGTCTGCACCACGCGTACGCCCGCCTCCTCCAGCGCGGACCTGGTTCCGGCGTCCGTCGGCCCGTTGGTCACCACCACGTCCAGGTCCTCGGGTCCGCAGACCTTCGCCATCCCCGTACCCGGGAACTTGGCCCGGTCCGCGAGCAGCACGACCTTGTCGGCCGCCGCGATCATGGCGCGCTTCACGGGGACCTCGACGACCGTCGTGTCCATCACCTGCCCACCGGGGCGCACTCCACTGGTGCCGAGGAAGAGCCAGTCCGCGTGGAGCTGGCGCAGGTTGTCCTCGGTGAGGAAGCCGACCAGGGAGCGGTACTCGCGGCGGACCATGCCGCCGAGGAGCACCAGCTCGATGTCCTCGTCGTCCACGAGTTCCTCGTAGACGACCAGATTGCTGGTGATCACGGTGATCCGTCGGCCGTGCAGCTGTCTGGCCAGGCGGTATGCGGTGGTGCCGATGTCGAGCAGCACGGACTGGCCGTCCTCGATCATCGCCGCGGCCCGTTCGGCGATGGCGTCCTTCTCGGCTACGCGCACCTCCGCGACCTCGGCGAAGGGCTGGTCCCCCTCCTCGGCGACGGCTCCGCCGTGCACCCGTGTGAGCAGGCCGTCCTCCTCGAGTTTCACCAGGTCACGGCGGATTGTGGCCGGGCTCACGCCCAGCTGTTCGGAGAGATCGGTCACGGCCGCGGGCCCGCCCGAACGCAGGGACCGCAGGATGAGTTGGTGTCGTCGTTCTGCCAGCACGTCGTGAACAGTACTCGTCATTCGCAATCAATTCCATGCTCGATTCTGCTCGACTCTTGCCAAAGTGGCTGGATGCGCGCACGATCCTGTGCACGGAAATGGAAGGCTTTTGACGAGAGGAAGCGTGCGTGGGTGACGAACGGCCCGATGTCCTGCTGACCGGGCTGCTCTTCTACGACCTCGTCCTGACCGGTCTGGGCAAGCAGCCGACCCCCGGCGAGGAGATCTGGACCGAGGGGATGGGAGCAGGCCCGGGCGGGATCGCGAACCTGGCCGTGGCGGCGGCCCGGTTTGGCCTGAACACCTCCCTGGCCACGGTCTTCGGGGACGACTACTACGGCGCGTACTGCCGTGACGTCCTCGCCGACCAGGAGCACATCGACCTCTCGCTCTCCCGTACGGCGGCCGGCTGGCACACCCCGGTCACCGTCGCGCTCGCCTACGACCACGACCGGGCCCTGGTCACCCACGGCCAGGAACCCCCGTACTCGCAGGACACGCTGATGGGCGACCCGCCCGAGGCGCGCACCGCCCTCGTACACATCGAGGCCGAGCCCCGCGCCTGGCTCGCCAAGGCCGCGGCGAACGGCACACAGATCTACGCGGACGTCGGCTGGGACCCCACCCAGCAGTGGTCCTCCGACCTCCTGGACCAGCTCTCCCTGTGCCACGCGTTCCTGCCCAACGACGCCGAGGCGATGGCCTACACCCGCACCGGCACCGCTGCCGCCGCGCTCGGCAAGCTCTCCGAGCTGGTGCCGGTGGCCGTGGTCACGCGGGGCCGCGACGGTGCGGTCGCCGTCGACCAGACCACGGGCGAGTACGCCGACGTGTCCGCCCTCGACGTCGACGTCCTGGACTCGACGGGCGCAGGAGACGTCTTCGGCGCGAGTTTCGTCGCGGCCTCGCTCGGCGGCTGGCCTCTCGAAGAGCGGCTGCGCTTCGCGGTGCTGGCCGCCGGACTCTCCGTACGCCATCACGGCGGGGCCCTGGCCGCGCCCGGCTGGTACGGCGTCCACCAGTGGTGGCAGTCCGTCCGTGATCCCGGACTGCGGCGGGCGTACGGCTTCCTGACCGACCGCATGCCGGCGGACCCGGGACCGCCGACCCGGCACGCCCCCGTGACCCCGCCGGCGCCCGACCGGCAGCACTGAACTCCCGTATGCGAAGACACGAACAAAGAAGACGTGAACAGATCCGAAAGGCGGTGGGAGCTGTGCGGCTCTCACGAAGGGGCCTCCTGCGCGCCGGCCTGGCCGGTACGGCCGCCACGGCGCTCGGCGGCCTGGCATCCGGCTGCGCCGTTCCGACCGGTTCGACCGGCCGGAACATGGTCCTGTGGTACTGGAGCGGCGGCCTGAGCGACACGGTCGTCAAGCAGGCCAAGGCCCGCTTCGACGGCGCCGTCGACCTGGACGCGATCCAGATCGGCGGCTACTACCGCTCCAAGCTGATCACCACGATGACCGGCCAGGCCCATGTCCCCGACATCGCGGGGCTCAAGGGCGAGGACATGGCGTCGTATCTGCCGAACGCGGACCAGTTCGTGGACTTGCGGACGCTGGGCGCGGAGAAGTACGAGCCGCAGTACCTGGAGTGGAAGTGGCAGCAGGCGGTGGCCGACGACGGCAGTCTGATCGGCTTCCCCATCGATGTCGGCCCGATCGTGCACTACTACCAGCCGGCCGTCTTCGAGAAGGCCGGTCTCGCGTCCGAACCCGAGGACGTCTCACGGGAGATGGACACCTGGGAGAAGTTCTTCTCGGCCGGTGAACAGCTCAAGAAGCGGATCAAGGGCGCGTATCTGCTGATCGACATCCTCAGCGTCTACGAGAACTCGGTCAACCAGGGCACCAAGCGGTACGTCGACAAGGACAAGCATTTCATCGGCGACCAGGAGCACGTCCGCGTCGCCTGGGACCGGGCCGTCGAGGCCAAGCGGCGCGGGCTGCTGTCCAGCATCGTCAACGGCACCCCTGACGCCAACTCGGCCACTGAGAACGGTCGGCTGCCCAGCCAGTTGGGCGCGTCCTGGGCGGCGGGCGACCTCAAGCTCAACCTGCCCAAGACCAAGGGCAAGTGGCGGGTCGCGAACTGTCCGGGCGGTCCCGCCAACAACGGCGGCTCGTTCCTGGCGATCACCAAGGCCTGCCGGGAGCCCGAGCGGGCCTTCGAGATCATCACGTGGATGCTCAACGCCGACAACCAGGCGCAGGGCTTCATCGACGCGGGGCTCTTTCCGTCCACGCCGGCCTCGTACGAGATGAAGAAGCTGCGGGAGCCCGACCCCTTCTTCGGCGACCAGATCGTGATGGACGTCTTCGGGCCCGCGGCCGAGAAGATCCCGGTCGCCTACAACAGCCCGTACGACGTGGCGCTGGGGCAGCCCATCAAGGACGAGATCAAGAACGTCGGCGCCCTCGGGAAGAACCCCGAGAAGGCCTGGAAGGACGCCATGAGCAAGTGCCGCCGCATCGCGGACCACCTGGGGGTGAGCGTCTGATGGCGACCGCACCCGTGGTCGAAAGGCCCCCCGCGGCCGTGGTGGAGACCCCGCCCGAGCAACCGAAGAAGAGCATCCTCAGCTACTGGCGGCTGTACCTCGCACTCTCCCCCTTCTATCTGCTCTTCCTGGCTTTCGGCCTGATCCCGGTCGGCTTCTCGCTCTACCTCTCCTTCCACCGCTGGGACGGCCTCGGCTCGATGGAGTGGGCGGGACTCGACCAGTACAAGTACCTGCTGAGCGACACCGACTTCTGGAGCTCGATCGGCAACACCATCGTCATCTGGGCGCTGGCCACCTTCCCCATGATCTTCCTGGCGATGATCACGGCCGTGATGCTCAACTCGGCGGTCCGCTTCAGGAACCTCTACCGCTTCGCGTACTTCCTGCCGAACGTCACCTCGGTCGTCGCCGTCGCGATCATCTTCGGCTCGGTCTTCTCCACCAACTTCGGCCTCATCAACGCCCTGTTGCAGGCGGTCGGTCTCGACCAGGTGGCCTGGCTGAACACTCCGTGGGGCATCAAGGTCGCCATCGCCACCCTGATGACCTGGCAGTGGACCGGCTACAACGCGATCATCTTCCTCGCCGGGCTCCAGACGATTCCGGGCGAGCTGTACGAGGCCGCCCGCGTCGACGGGGCCGGACCCGTGCAGACCTTCTTCCGGATCACTCTTCCGCTGATGCGGCCCGTGCTGCTGTTCGTGCTCGTCATCTCGACGGTCACCGGACTGCAGAGCTTCTCCGAGCCGCAGGTGCTGCTGCAGACCACGGCCAACGAGTCGACGTTCTCGGGCGGTCCCGACCACGCCGGCCGGACGATGGTCCTCTACTTCTTCCAGCAGACCTTCGACAACAACGACTTCGGCTACGGCGCCGCCGTGGCGTGGGGCATCTTCCTCGTCGTCGTCCTCTTCTCGATCATCAACTGGCGCCTGGTGCAGCGCCGGGACGAAGAATAGGCAGGCCGGTCACCATGGCAACCACCGAAGCCAGGCCCGCCGAGGCCGAACCCGTCAAGCCCACGAAGCCCAAGCTCATCGAGGGCACCCGGCGCAGGGGCATCGCGCTCCACGCGTCCCTGATCGCAGGTGTACTGCTCTCGGCCTTCCCGTTCTACTGGGCCGTGATCATGTCGACCCACACGTCGACCGAGATCTTCTCGTACCCGCCGAAGCTGCTGCCCGGCTCGCACTTCGACGACAACGTCAGCAAGCTCTTCGAGAGCATCGATTTCTTCGGGTCGATGTTCAACTCGCTGCTCGTCGCGACCACGGTGACGTTCCTCGTCCTGTTCTTCGACTCGCTGGCCGCGTTCGTCTTCGCGAAGTTCCAGTTCCCGGGCCGCCGGTGGCTGTTCGCGCTGATGATGGCGATCTTCATGGTCCCGGCGCAGCTCCAGGCCATCCCGCAGTTCGTGATCATGGCGAACCTCGGCTGGATCGGCTCCATGACCTCACTGATCGTCCCGGCGGCGGCCAACGCGTTCGGCATCTTCTGGATGCGCCAGTACATGAAGAGCGCGATCCACGACGAACTGCTCGACGCCTCGAAGCTCGACGGTGCCGGTTTCATGCGCCAGTACTGGCATGTGGCGCTGCCGGTCGTCCGGCCGGGCCTCGCCTTCCTCGGCATCTTCACCTTCATGAGCCAGTGGAACGACTACGCCTGGCCGTTGATCGCCCTCACCAACCCGGACAACGTGACGCTCCAGGTGGCCCTCTCCCAGCTCAACGGCGTCCACGGCACCACGGACTACGGGATGGTCATGACCGGTGCCGTACTGGCCCTCGTCCCGCTCCTGATCGTCTTCGCCATCGGCGCCAAGCAGATCATCGCGGACCTCGGCAAGGGAGCCATCCGCTGATGAGACGCGATCCGCTGATCGCGCTGCGCCCCTGGGAGACACCCGAGGTGACCTCCTGGGGGCGGCTGCCGATGAACGCCGTGGACCGCCGCGGCGACGCGCTGTCCCTGGACGGCTCCTGGCACTTCCAGCTGCTGCCCACTCCCCACGGGTGCTCGGGCGAGTGGACGCGGATCGAGGTCCCCGGCGCCTGGACCATGCAGGACCTGGGCGATCTGCCGCAGTACACCAACTTCCGTATGCCGTGGGGCGAGTTCCCGCCCGCCTCGCCCGCCGCCAATCCGACGGGCGTGTACGAGCGTTCCGTGGACATCCCCGCCGAGTGGGCGGGCCGGCGGATCGTGCTCCAGGTGGGCGCGGCCGAGAGCGTGCTCCTCGTCCATGTGAACGGCCGTCCGGTCGGCATCTCCAAGGACTCCCGTCTCGCCGCCGAGTTCGACCTCTCCGACGTCGTACGCCCCGGGGATCCCGCCACGCTGCGGCTGACCGTCATCAAGTGGTCGGACGCCTCGCACATCGAGGACCAGGACCAGTGGTGGCACGCCGGGATCACCCGCTCGGTGCTGCTGTACGCGACGGATCCGCTGCATCTCGCGGATGTGACCGTACGGGCGCGCCAGGACGGGGAGCTGCGGGTCGACTGTCAGGTGCGGGACGCGGCGGGCGCGCTGCCGGAGGGCTGGTACGTCACCGGGGCGCTGGGTGGCCAACTGCTCGTCCAGGACGCGGAGTTCGACCGGGTCAACGCCGAAGACATGCGGGTGTCCGACTTCCTCGGTGAGGTCCGGCTGTCGGCGACCGTACGCGCGGTTCGCCCCTGGACCGCCGAGACGCCCGAGCTGTACGAGCTGACCGTGCGGCTGCACCGCGCCGACGGTTCGGTCGCCGACACCTCTCACCACCGGGTCGGCTTCCGGAACGTAGAGGTCTGCGGCCCGAACCTGCTCGTCAACGGTGAGCGAATCTTCATTCGCGGAATCAACCGCCACGACTTCCACCCCCTCACCGGACGCACCGTCTCCGCCGCCGACATGCGCGCGGACCTGGTCCTGCTGAAACGCTTCGGCTTCAACGCGATCCGTACCGCGCACTACCCCAACGACCCGACCCTCCTCGACCTCGCCGACGAACTCGGCTTCTACGTCGTCGACGAGGCCAACATCGAATCGCACGACCATGCCCACGAGATAGCCGACGACCCCCGCTACCTCGGGGCCTTCGTCGACCGCGTCTCACGCATGGTGCTGCGCGACAAGAACCACCCCTCCGTCATCATCTGGTCGCTGGGCAACGAGTCGGACTACGGCGCGAACCACGACGCGGCGGCGGGCTGGATACGCCGGCACGACCCCACCCGCCCCCTTCAGTACGAGGGCGCGGCCAAGCTCGACTGGGCCGGTCCGTCGGTCGCCTCCGACATCGCCTGCCCGATGTACGCGCCGATCGAGGACTGTGTCGCGCACGCACTGTCCGGTGAGCAGACCAAGCCGCTCATCCAGTGCGAGTACTCGCACGCCATGGGCAACAGCAACGGCACACTCGCCGACCACTGGGCGGCCATCGAGTCCATCCCAGGACTTCAGGGCGGTTTCATCTGGGAGTTCTGGGACCACGGCATTCTCCAGCGGGTGAACGACGGAAGACCGGCCGGGCGCGCGGGCGCCGGGCTGTACGGCAAGGGTGTCGCCGCGCCCGGCCATCGCTGGGCGTACGGCGGCGACTTCGGGGACAGCCCGAACGACGGAGGATTCTGCGCGGACGGCCTTGTGTTCCCGGACCGCACGCCGAAACCGGCGATGTACGAGCACCGGGAGATCGCGGCGCCGGTGCGGCTGAGGTACTGCCGGGGGGTGTTCCTGGTCCAGAACCGGCAGCATTTCCGGAGTCTGGAGTGGCTGAACGCCGAGTGGTGTCTCGTGCACGAGGACGGCCGTACGCAAACCGCGCCCTCCGTGCTGCCCGGCGTACTGCCGGGCAGCACGGAGGCGATCGCGATGCCGTTCCCGCTCCCTGAGGGCGAGGCCTGGCTGACCCTGCGGGTCACGACGGCGCGCGACGAGGCCTGGGCGCCGCGCGGCACGGAGGTGTGTCTGCCACAGGTCCGGCTGAGTACGGGGGTCGCTGCGGCGCCCTCGCACGAGTCGGTGCCCGGTGCGTCCGTGGAGGTGGACGGGGAGGGGCGGCTGGTCCACCCGTTGCTTGCCTCGCCGCCTGTCCTGAGCCTGTGGCGTGCCCCCACGGACAACGACGAGATCGGCGGCATGGCGGCCCGCTGGCGCGACTGGGGCCTGGACGCGCTCGTACGCAAGGTCGTGGGCGTGGACCGCGAGGGCGCACACGTGACGGTGCGGGCCGAGTACGCGACCGGCGCCGGGATCGTCCGCCACGAGCAGGTGATCACCCCGGTCGCCGGCGGTCTCCGTATCGAGGAGTCGGCCGAACTGCCGGAAGCGCTGGACGATGTGGCGCGGGTCGGCACGGTCTTCGAGACGGTCGGCGGGCTCGATGTCCTGGACTGGTACGGGCAGGGCCCCTGGGAGTCCTATCCGGACCGGAGCGCGGGCGCGCCCGTCGGCCACCACTCGCTCCCGGTGGACGAGTTGTTCACCCCTTATCTACGTCCCCAGGAAAGTGGGGGACGGCACGGCGTACGCCGGTTCACGCTGTCGGCGCCGGACGCCACAGGACTGGCCGTGGGCCTGGGAGCACCGAGCCAGGTCTCGGTCTCCCGCTACCGCGCCGAGGACCTGGCCGCCGCCACGCACCACGACGAGCTGGTGCCGCGGCCCGGCTGCGTCGTGCACCTCGACGCCGCGCACCGGGGTCTGGGCACGGCGTCGTGCGGGCCCGACACCTCGGCGCAGTACCTCATCGCGCCGGGCATCCACCGCTGGGCCTGGACCCTGCGCGTGCTCTGAACTCGCCACCCCCCTCCCCTCTCCCGGAGCAGTCCCCCTTCTCACGGAGCAGACGTGTGTACTTGTACTTCGCATGAGCACGACCAGGCCGAGGCCGAACAGGCTGGCGCCGGCAGACGGAACTTCCTGCGCGCGACCGCGCTGATCGGCGCGGCCACGGCGGCGGTCGCGATACCGACGGCCACCGCGCAGGCGGCGCCCGTGCCTGCGGTGTCCGCCTCGAAGACCCGCTGGAGACCCGACCCCGACAGCAGCCGCTTCACGCTCGTCGTGATGCCCGACACGCAGTACCTCTTCGATGGAGCGAGCATCAACCCCGCCCCGATCGAGGCATCACTGCGCTACATCCTGGAGCAGGGCGAGGACGACAACATCGTCTTCCTCTCGCACCTGGGCGACCTCACCGAGAACGGCGCGCAGGCCGAAGTCACCGCCGCGAGCAAGGCGTTCGGGCTGCTCGACCGGCGAGGCGTGGGCTACAGCGTGCTCGCGGGCAACCACGACGTGAAGTCCTCCACCGACGACCAGCGGGGCCCGACCCCGTATCTGGACGCCTTCGGCCCGCAGCGGTTCAAGGACAAGCCGACCTTCGGCGGCGCCTCGCCCGACGGCTACAACACCTTCCACCTCTTCAAGGCGGCCGGCCGGCAGTGGCTCGTACTCGCCCTGGACTGGCGGCTGTCGGCGCAGGGGTACGCATGGGCCAAGGACGTCATCGCGCGGCACCCGAAGATGCCGGTCATCCTCACCACGCATGAACTGGTCTACGAGGCCGACACCCTGTCCCCGTACGGGCAGCAGCTCTGGGACCGGCTGGTCAAGGAGCACGACCAGATCTTCCTCACGCTCAACGGGCACAACTGGCCGGCGGGCCGCGCCGTCCGCAGGAACGCCGCCGGGAACGACGTACATCTGCACCTGACGAACTACCAGAACCGTTACTACGGCGGCGCGGCGATGATCCGCCTCTACCGCTTCGACCTCGACCGGGACACCATCGACGTCGAGACGATCTCCCCGTGGATCCTGGGCCGGGCGGGCGACGGGCTCAACGAGTTGGAGCGGCAGGAGATCGAACTGACCGGTCCCCAGGACCGGTTCTCGGTGGCGATCGACTTCGAGAAGCGCTTCTCCGGCTTCGCCCCGGTGTCTCCGCGGGGGCCCCGGTCCGCTTCCGAGATGCTGGTGCGGGGGACAGTGGCGTACTGGCGGTTCGACGGGCATGCGGAAGGCGCGGCCATGGACGGCACCGTCCGCGACCTGTCGGGGCGCGGCAACGACCTCACCGTGGTCAAGGTCGCCGACGGCTCCCTCACCTGGTCCTCGGAGCACCACCCCGACCAGCCGGGTCACGGCAGCCTCTACTTCCACGGCGACAAGTCACCTCTGCGGGGCGCCTATCTGCGGACGGCCGAGAACGCACCGCTCAACTCGGCGACGTTCAGGGGTGGTTACACCTTCGAGGCCTTCTACCAGCTGCCCGGCGACTGGGACCCGTCGCGCAACGCCTGGGGCGGGCTGATCAGCCGCACCGGTACGGGCGGGGCCGCGGGCAAGACCGAGGGCGACCCGGACGAGCCGCTCGCCACGCTGTCGCTGTCCGACGGGCCCGGCCCGCAGTGGGCGGTACGACCGCTCAACCAGCAGGGCATCGCCACCAACTGGGGCGATGAGACGGCCCGCGAGGTGTGGTGGCACGTCGCCGTCGTCAACGACGGCTCGCACACCACGCTGTACGTCCAGGGCTGTCCCGTCGCGCGCAATCCCACCGCGCGCTCCGTCGGGCTCACCTCGCTCGGCCTGCCGTGGCTGCTCGGCGGCTACGAGTACGCCGGAAAGATCGACCAGATCCTGCACGGCAGGCTCGGTGACGTACGGATCGTCGAACGCGCCCTGCCCGTCACGTCGTTCATGAACCACTGATCCGAAGGGCGTTCACCGATCATGTCCGAGCAGCAACTGCCCGACTGGGCCGACCCGTCCGTCTCCCCCGCCACCCTGGACCCCCAGGGCGCCTCCAGACGTCAACTCCTGCGCCGCGCGGGCCTGTTCGGCGCCGCCTTCGCCGCAGGCTCCCTCGCCACCCCCGCGGTCGCCGACAGCCGACGGCTCGGCGGCAACGACCCCCGCCTCGCCTATCTCGTCGGCGACCACCACGTCCACTCCGTCTACAGCCACGACGCGAAGTACACCTTCGACCAGCTCGTTCAGGCGGGCGCCAAGTACGGCCTCGACTGGCTGGTCTTCAACGAGCACTCCAACTTCGGGCACGCCGAGTTCGGGGCGAAGCTGGAGCACCAGGAGATCCTGAAGGCGCGGGCCGCGAACCCGCGTCAGCTGATCTTCCAGGGCCTGGAGTGGTACATCCCCGGCGCCGAGCACTGCACGGTCTTCGCGGCGCCGGGCCCGCATGAGGTCGACATCCTCACGAAGTTCGAGCTCGCCTACGACGGCAAGCTGCTCGGTTACGCGGCGGGCGGCCCCACCCACCCCGACACTCCCCGCAACGAGGCGCACGCCGTCAAGGCCATCAAGTGGCTGGCCGAGCAGCGCCGCAGCGGCTACGTCGACGATGTGCTCGTCCTCGCCAACCACCCCCTGCGGCTCGGCATCGACTCCCCGCACGAGATGCGCAACTGGCGGGACGCGGCCCCCGAGATCATGATCGGCGTGGAGGGCGCGCCCGGCGCCCAGGGCGGCGCCATCCCCGGCTGGCGCGGTCCGACCTCGATCCGTGGCGAGTACGAGAACAAGCCCTCGGAGAACTCCTGGCCCGGCTATCCGGCCGACGCGTACGTCACGTACGGCGGCTTCGACTGGATGACGGCCACCGTCGGAGGCCTGTGGGACGCCATGCTCGCCGAGGGCAGGCTGTTCACCATCACCACCAACTCCGATGTGCACCGGGTGGTGTTCGACACCTGGAAGAACGGCGACTGGCTCCCCGGCCAGAACTTCGACAACACCGGCCGTCTGCCCGACCCGGTGAACACCACCGAGCCCCAGCCCGGCGGCGACTTCTGGCCCGGCCAGTTCAGCCGCACCCACGTGGGAGTGACCCGCTACGGCTACCGCTCGGTGATGGCGGGCCTGCGCGCGGGCCGCGTCTGGCTCGACCACGGGCACCTGCTGGACGGCCTCGACGTCCGCGTGAAGCGGGACCGCGACTTCGGCCGCGGCGTGACGCTCGGCGGCCGTCTGCGTGCACGCAAGGGCGAGAAGCTCACCCTGTACGTCACGGTGACGACCGCCTCCCGTCCCAATCCCCAGGGAATCCTCCCGGAGTTGGCCCACATCGACGTGATCCGCGGCGCGGTACACGGCCCGGTGACGGACCGAGACGAGTGGCGGGCTCCCGACACCAAGGTCGTGCACACGAAGGACGTGTCCGGCCGCAAGGGCACGTACACCTTGCGCATCCCGCTCACAGCGGGCGACGAGTCCTTCTACGTACGACTGCGGGGCAGCGACGGCAACCGCAACGGAACGGGCTATCTGGGGGCGGCAGTTGACCCCCACGGCCCGATCCCGCACGAGCCGGGCGAGGGCGACCCGTGGGCGGACACGTGGTTCTACTCGAACCCGGTGTTCGTGGACGTGGTGGGCGCCCGTTAAAGTCGGCGCCCCGTCAACGAGCCCCGATAGGAGCGCGGGGAACTGCGCGACCAGCCACAACGGACCCGCAGCTTCAGAACCGCGCCCCAAGCGGAGCGCTTACGCGTAAAAACGCGACAAGCTCTGCAGCACCGCCGCAGGCTTGGCGCCGCCCTCGATCTCGATCGTGCCGTCGACGGTGATCTGTACCCCGCCCGGAACGTCCTCGACCGACGCCAGCTTCCCGACCAGCCGGATCTTCGAGCCCACCTTCACCGGCGACGGGAAACGTACCTTGTTCAGCCCGTAGTTGACCTTCGTCGAGACGCCCTCGACGTCCAGCAACTCGGTGAACAGCGGGATGAAGAGGGAGAGCGTGAGGTAGCCGTGGGCGATGGGGGCGCCGAACGGGCCCTCCTTGGCGCGCTCGGGGTCCACGTGGATCCACTGGTGATCCCCGGTGGCGTCGGCGAACGTGTTGATGCGCTCCTGGGTGACCTCGATCCACTCACTGGTACCGAGGTCGTTCCCCGCAAGCTTCTTGAGCTCGTCGATGCCGTTCACGGTGATGCTCATATGCCGTTCCTTAGCTAAGAGTTGGAAGAGTCGGTCCCGTACCGCTTACGGACCCGGGACTTCAGCAGCTTGCCGGAGGCGGTGCGCGGGAGTTCCTCCGCGAGTACGACCGACTTGGGGATCTTGTACTTGGCCAGGCGCCCGGCCAGGGAGGCGAGGACTTGGTCCGGGTCGAGCTCCACGTCCTCCCGTGGCACGACGACCGCCCGCGGCACCTCGCCCCACTTGTCGTCGGGCACGCCGATGACCGCGCACTCGACGATGTCCGGATGAGCGAGGAGCAGGTCCTCGATCTCGGCGGGATAGACGTTCTCGCCACCGGAGATGATCATGTCCTTGATGCGGTCGACGATATGGACGTAGCCGTCCTCGTCGACCCGCGCGGCGTCCCCGCTGCGGAACCACCCGTCGTTGAAGGTGGCCGCGGTCTCGTCCGGCAGCCCCCAGTAGCCGGGCATGACATTCGGCCCGCGGACGACGACTTCACCGGTCTCGCCGACTTCGACCGGCGCCATGTCGGGCCGTACGACACGAACGTCGGTGAAGAAGTGCGGCACGCCCGCCGAACCCGCCTTGCTGACCGCGTGCTCGGCGTCCAGGAAGAGCGTGCCGGGCGATGCCTCGGTCATGCCGTAGCCCTGGAGGAAGGTGAGCCCGCGCTCCTGGTACTTGGCGATCAGTGGGGTCGGGACGGGAGAGCCACCACACGTCAGGATCCGCAGTGACGACAGGTCCGCGTCGGCCCAGCGCTTGTGCCGGGCCACCTGCTCGAACATCGTCGGGACGCCGAACATGAAGGTGATCCGGTGCCGTTCGATCAGGTCGAAGGTGGCGGACGGGTCGAAGGCCTCGACCAGGACGCAGGTGCCGCCCTTGAGGAGGACCGGCAGGGTGAGCATGTTGAGGCCGGCCGTGTGGAACAACGGGGCGGAGACCAGGGCGCGTTCTTCGGCGATCAGGTCGTGGTCGATGAGGACGTTGACCGCGTTCCAGGTCAGGTTGCCGTGCGTGAGCATCGCGCCCTTGGGGCGGCCCGTCGTCCCCGAGGTGTACATGATGATGCAGGTGTCGTCGGCGCCGACGGGTTGGTCGATCGGCTCGGCGGACGCCTCGGTGATCAACCCCTCGTAGTCGGCGCCGACTTCGACGTACGACCGCACATCGGTACTGCCCGGCAGTCCGGCCACGAGCCCGGCGTGGGAGGGCCCGTAGACGAGCGCCTTGGCGCCCGAGTCCGCGAGTTGGTAGGCGATCTCGGGTCCCGCGAGACGGGTGTTGAGCGGCACGAAGACCGCGCCGAGTGTGCCCGCCGCGAACAGCGTCTCCAGGTACGAGGGGTGGTTGGGGCCGAGGTAGGCGACCCGGTCGCCGCGGCGGATGCCGGCCGTGCGCAGGGCGTGTGCGAGGCGGGTGGTGCGCTCGTACAGCTCGGCGTACGTCACCTCGGTGTCGTGGTGGATCAGGGCGGTGCGTCGGGGAGTCTTGCGAGCCCGGCGTGCGGGCCACGACCCCAGTCCCTCATTGCGCATCGGTAGCCCCTTACGGCTTCGTCAGTCCGAGCAGCCTGGCCGCGTTCTCCTTGAGGATCTTCGGCTTGACCTCGTCCTTGATGGGCAGCTTCTCGAAGTCGGCGAGCCAGCGGTCCGGGGTGAGGACCGGGTAGTCGGAGCCGAACAGCACCTTGTCCTTGAGCAGCGTGTTCGCGTACTGCACGAGCTGCGGCGGGAAGTACTTCGGCGACCAGCCGGACAGATCGATGTGCACGCCCGGCTTGTGGGTGGCCACGGCAAGGGCCTCGTCCTGCCAGGGGAAGGACGGGTGCGCCAGGATGATCTTCAGATGCGGGAAGTCGGCTGCGACATCGTCCACGAGCATGGGGTTCGAGTACTTGAGCCTGATGCCGCCCCCGCCGGGCACTCCGGCGCCGATCCCGGTCTGCCCCGTGTGGAACAGCGCGATCGTGCCGGTCTCCTCGATCACCTCGTACAGCTCGTACGCCACGGACCGGTCGTTGGGGAAGAAGCCCTGGATGCTGGGGTGGAACTTGAACCCCTTCACCCCGTACTCCTCGACCAGGCGGCGGGCCTGCTTCACGCCCGCCTTGCCGCGGAAGGGGTCGATGGAGGCGAAGGGGATCAGCACGTCCGGGTTGGCTGCCGCCGCCTCGGCGACCTCCTCGTTCGCGATGGGCTCGGTGCCGGTCGCGGACTCGGCGTCGACCGTGAAGATCACGGCGGCCATCTTCCGCTCGCGGTAGTACGCGGCCGTCTCCTCGATGGTGGGCTTTCGCTTGCCCTCGACCTTGAAGTAGGCGGAGGACGCGTCGTGCAGATCGTCATCCAGCGAGGACTTGCCCTTGGAGGAGACCTCGGCGTGCGTGTGGACGTCGATCGCGACGAGTTCCTCGACGTTGAGGTTCGTCATGGTTCACGCCTCCGGGAACTTCGGCGCGGGGACGCCCACGGTCTCGGGCTCGGCGCCCAGCGAGGTGGACCAGGTCTCGGCGAGGGTGTCGGGGGCCCAGCCACCGTCAGCGTACGACGCCTTGATCTCCTGCGGATGCGACCAGAGTGACACCTTGTCGCCGCCGATGCCGATGGCCTGGCCGGTCACCTCGCGGGCGGCCTCGGAGGCGAGGAACGGGATCAGCGCGGCGCAGTCCTCGGGGGTGCCGAAGCCCTCGCCCTTGCGCAGGAAGTCCGGCAGCGGCTCGCCGCGCTTCATGGCCTCGACGTAGGGAGCGAAGGCCGGGATGGTCTCGGTCATCGCGGTGGCGGCGATCGGCACGATCGCGTTGACGGTGATTTCCGAGCGGGCCAGCTCCATGGACCACGTACGGGCCATGGCGGCGATGCCGGCCTTGGCAGCGGAGTAGTTGGTCTGCCCGAAGTTGCCGCGCTGTCCGGCCGGGGAGCCGACCAGGATCAGGGTGCCGCCCTCGCCCTGCTCGCGCATGCGGATGGCGGCGGCGCGGGCACAGGTGAAGGTGCCCTTGAGGTGGGTGGTGATCACCGCGTCGAAGTCTTCGTCGGTCATCTTCCACAGGACCCGGTCCCGGAGGATGCCCGCGTTCGTGACCAGGATGTCGAGGCGCCCGAACTCCTCCACGGCGCGGGCGACAAGCCGGTCCGCGGCCTCGGACGTACCGACCGGGACCACCTCGGCGACCGCGCTGCCACCGGCCGCGGTGATCGCCTTGACGGCCTGCTCGGCGACGGCCTCGTCCACGTCGTTGACGACCACGGAGGCGCCTGCGGCGGCGAGAGCGTGCGCGTAGGCGAGGCCGAGGCCACGGCCGGAGCCGGTGACGACGGCCACCTTGCCGGTGAGATCGATGCTGGGCACGACGGGGTCCCTTCGAGAAGCGGATGCGGCTGCGAGTCGAGTCAGAGCTGCGGCTACGAGATCGAAGCTAAGGACAATAATTGTCGACGTCAATAGTTGTTGCGAGCCGAGTCGTGCGCCATGCTGTGAGCACCACGCACACCCCGCCCCCGTCCGGGGCCTCGACCAGGGAGCCCGCCATCGCCGGCCAGCAGCACGCGACCAACCCCGACGCCATCGACGCTCAGGAGCCATGGATGCGCGGGCTGCACTCGGACACCGGCTATCTGCTGTACCGGATCGGTCTGCGCTCGGGGCAGCTGTTCAACGCGTTCCTCCAGGAGTCGGGGCTACGGCTGCGCCACTACGCGCTGCTGCGCTACCTGACCACGACCGAGGGCGCGCTCCAGCGGGAGCTGAGCGCACGCCTCGGGTACGACCCGAGCGCGATCGTCGGCCTGGTCGACGACCTGGAGAAGCTCGGTTTCGCCGAGCGCCGCCCCTCGCCGGACGACCGTCGAAGCCGGATCATCGTCCTGACCGAGGACGGCAGGGCATTCCTGCGCGACTCCCACGAAGCGGGGCGGCGCGCGACGAACGCCCTGCTCCACCCCCTCGACGCCACCGACCGGGACACGCTGCACACGCTTCTGCAACGGATAGCAGAGTCCGAACTCGGCTGAGCCTTGGACGAGTTGAGATGAGCCGGGAGAATCCGATGACCGTACGCTCGGCGCCCGACCGCCTCCTCTCCGTACTCTCCGCCTTCGACCACGACCACCCGGCGCTCTCCCTCACCGACATCAGCCGCCGGGCCGGCCTCTCCCTCACCACCGCCCACCGGCTGGTAGGCGCACTCAGCGAGTGGGGCGCTCTGGAGCGCGACGCGGCCGGGACGTACCACGTGGGCCTGCGCCTGTGGGAGGTCGCGGCACTGGCACCCCGCGGCCTGGCCCTGCGACAGATCGCGCTCCCGTATCTCGAGGACCTGTACGAGGCCACACACGAAAACGTGCAGATGGCGGTACGGGACGGCGACGAGGTCGTCTACATCGAGTGGATCTCCGGGCGCTCGGCGGTCGGCGTACACATCCGGGTGGGCGCCCGCTGGCCACTGCACGCCACCGGGGTCGGGCTCGCGCTCCTCGCCTACAGCGACGCGGCGTCCCAGGAGGCGTACTGCGCACAGCCACTGGCCGTCTTCACCCCGCACACCATCACGGACCCGGCCACCCTGCGCCGCGTACTGGCCGAAGTACGCCGCTCCGGCGTGGCGGTGAGCAGCCGCCAAGTCACCGAGGACGCCCTGTCGGTGGCCGCCCCGGTCCGAAACGCGGACGGCTCCGTCATCGCGGCCGTCTCCGTCGTGGTCCCCGAACGCGACGCCCAGGTACCGGCGTTGATCCCAGCGGTACGACTCGCGGCCCGCGGGATCTCACGGGCACTGGGCTGGCAGCCGGAGCCGGACAAACAGCCGACCCGGGCCACCAGGTGACCAAGCCCGCGGGGTGCCTCCGGCGGTTGGGCGGTTTTTGGGTGCGGGTTGGTGGGTGGCTGGTCGCGCAGTTCCCCGCGCCCCTTGGGTGGGTGGTGGGTGCGGGGTCGTGGGCCGGTGCGTCAGCCCGTCGCAGGGCGGGCATACGACCCTGGCCTGGTACAAGGTCCTGGTTCTCCGAGACCGAAGCTAAGCGACGGGCATACGACGCACCGGCCCACGCCCCCTCCCGCCGGAGGGCAAGTGCAGGTGGTTGGGGGTGCGGGCTTCCCCGGGGCGCCCGGGTAGGCGCAGGCTTTTGCTTTTCAGGGGCGCGGGGAACTGCGCGACAAGCCACGACGCACCCGCAGCCGCGACACGACTGTCACCCACCACCCCCTGGCGGGGGGGGGCCTGGGGCGCAGCCCCAGTTTCGGGAAGGGGCGGGGCTGGGGAAAGAAAACCCTCCACCCATGGACCCGCACCCGAAAACGCACCCAGCGGAGCGCTTACGTGTGGGCGCTCGCGGCATATCTCACCGGCGCCCCCGCGTGCCGCGCCGTACCCACGCAGCTCAGCCACCCACCCTCGGACGTGGGCGTCACCGTCCACCGCGCGGTGAGCCGCCCGCCCGCGGCAACGAAGTCCGCGTTCACCGGGCCGAGCGCCTGCACGCTCCAGTCCCCCGGGGCCCGGAGTTCGAGCCCGGCAGCCGTCCACGGCTTGGCGGAGCCGTTCGCAAGCGTGGCCGTCACGGTGAACGCCTCGCCGCGCGCAGCGACATCGAGCGAAACCCCGAACGGCTTGCGCTCGTACCGGTCCACCCATGACGACCGCATCAGCCGCACCAGCGCGTCGGCCTCGGCGGGCCGCTTGCCTGCGATGTCGTCCCGCTCGCCGGGGTCCCTGGCCAGGTCGTACAGCTCGACGTCCCACTGGTCGTCGGGCGCGCGACGGTCCTGGCCCGGCGCGAACCGCACCGCCTTCACATCGCCGCGCCGCAGCGCCTCGGCGAGCTGCCGGCCCCGGCCCCGGTCGATGGCGTTGGCGCCCGGGGACTGGCCGTTGTGGTTGCGGTAGAAGTACAGGTGGTCGTGGCGGGCGGTGTCCGTGCCGCCGCGCAGCAGCGGGGCGATGGACAGTCCGTCGATGTCCGCAGGGGCGGGCGCGCCCGCGAGTTCGGCGAGGGTCGGCAGCAGGTCGGTGAGCGGGGTCGGCCGGTCCGTGGTGCCGGACGGGACGCGCTTCGGGGACCAGGCGATGAGCGGGACGCGGATGCCGCCCTCGTACAGATTGCGTTTGATGCCGCGCAGTCCGCCGCTCGCGCCGAAGAGTTCGGGGTCGGTACGGCCCTCCTCGTGCGGGCCGTTGTCGCTCGTGACGATCACGACGGTGCGCTGCGCTACGCCGAGGGACTCCAGCCGGTCGGTGACCTTGCCGACGAGGGCGTCGAAGTTGCTGACCTGGGCGGCGTGCAGCTTGTTGGGCCGCGACCAGGGGCTGGCGCCGTACGCCCCCATCTCCGGTGCGCGGCTCGGCGCGTGCGGCAGGGTGGGCGTGAGGCAGAGGAGGAAGGCCTCGTCCTTGTGCGCGTCCATGAAGTCGAGGGCGCGAGCCTCGAGGAGGTCGGGGGCGTAGGCCCGTCTCGCCCCGTCCTCGTTCCCCGGGATCTGCTCCCGCTCGCCGTTCCGCCACAGGTACGTCGGGTAGTAGTCGTGCGCGTGCCGGTGCGCGATGTAGCCGTAGAACTCGTCGAAACCACGGGCGTTGGGGTGGCTCGGCTGGTTCGGCTCCTCGGGGCCGAAGCCCCACTTGCCGATCAGCGCGGTGCGGTAGCCGCGGGCGTGCAGGGCCTCGGCGAAGGTGAAGTCGCGGTCGGTGAGAGGGGCCTGGCCACCGGGCCCCCACGGGTTCTCGCGCACGGTCGCATGGCCGCTGTGCAGTCCGGTGAGCAGGGAGCAGCGTGAGGGAGCGCAGACCGGGGCCGCCGAGTAGGCGTCCGTGAAGCGCAGGCCCTCGGCGGCGAGGGCGTCCAGGCGCGGGGTGCGGATCAGCTTCTGTCCGTACGCTCCGAGCTCGCCGTATCCGAGGTCGTCCGCGAGGATCACCACGAAGTTGAGCCCGTTCGCCGGGGGTTGGGCGGCGGGCACGACGGGGGCCTGCGGAAGTGCGTCGGTGGCCGGGGTCGTGGCCGACTCGCAGGCCGTGGCCGCCCCTGTGACGCCGAGCGCGACTGCGGTCCCGGCGAGGAAGCGACGGCGGCTGGGCATACGTGTTCTCCTGTGCGTGGTCAGTGAGCGTGGTGTGCGGCGTCCATGGCCCATGAGGAAAGGGACACTCGGGCCACAACGCGGCACACGGTAGGAAGTCAGAAACGGCCTGAAGGTTCCCACCATGTGCGGCTCGGCTTGATTTTTTTGATGCACGGCTCGATCACGCCGTCTGATTCGCGTCTCGTGGCTCGTTCCTTCTGCCCCACGCCCCCCGGCGCGCTCACTGATCCACGCGGACGATATCCCTCTCACCGGTGAGGACGTGCACCGGGGCCCGGTCTCTGCGACCGGGGCCTTCACCGTCCGGGCGCCCGCTCTTCCCCATCGTTCAGGGCGTGAACTCCACTCCCCCGCAAGCACTTTCTCTGCTTTATCTCTTGACGACTGGAGTGACAGGGAGCACATTGTCCGGCGCGGCTTCATTGAGAGCGCTCTCAATGAAGGATCCCCACCCGCTTCTCCACCCGCACCCGCACCCCCCACTGTGAACGAGGCACCCATGAGTGGATCTCACAGCAAGCGCAAAACTCGCAGGCAATGGCTCATCGCCCTGCTGAGCACGCTGGGCCTGGCCGCCGGCGCCGCGGCGATCACCCTGCCCGCGAACGCGTCGCCGCCCCCGCCCCCGTCGGGCTGGACGGAAGTGTTCACCGACGACTTCAACGGCGCCGCGGGCACCGGCGTCAACCGCGACAACTGGCAGTACGCCACGGGCACCGGCTACCCCGGCGGCCCCGCCAACTGGGGCACCGGCGAGATCGAGACGATGACCGACAGCACGGACAACGTCGCCCTCGACGGCAACGGCAACCTCCGCATCACGCCCCGCCGCGACGCCTCCGGCAGCTGGACCTCCGGCCGCATCGAGACCAACCGCACCGACTTCGAGCCGCCCGCCGGAGGCAAGCTGCGCGTCGAGAGCCGGCTCCAGACGCCGAACGTCACCGGTGCCGCGGCCAGGGGTTACTGGCCCGCGTTCTGGATGCTGGGCGAGCCCTACCGCGGCAACTACCAGAACTGGCCTGCCGTCGGCGAGCTGGACATCATGGAGAACACCCAGGGCCAGAACACGGTGTTCGCCACTATGCACTGCGGCACCGCCCCGGGCGGCCCCTGCAACGAGAACACCGGCATCGGCAGCTCCACCGCGTGTCCCGGCGAGGCATGCACGGCCGGCTTCCACACGTTCGCCATGGAGTGGGACAGGTCGAGCGACATAGAGGAGATCCGCTTCTACGTCGACGGCGACAACTACCACACGGTGCGCGAGAACCAGCTCGACGCGGCGACCTGGACCAACGCCACGGACCACGGCTTCTTCATCATCCTGAACGTCGCGATGGGCGGCGCCTTCCCGGACGCGCACGGCGGCGGCCCGGACGCCGCCACCGAGCCCGGCCACCCGATGGTGGTCGACTACGTGCAGGTACTCCAGTCAGCCGGCTGACACCAACGCCACTCCCGGAAACCCCCCACAAGGGGCGGGCCGAACGGCCCGCCCCTTCTCCGTGTCCGCGCACGGTCTCCGGCCGGGAATCCCCGGGCGCCGCGCGTGGTTGATCCCACGCGGTCGCCATGTCGCTGAACGACAATGGAGATCCAGGACGCGAAACGGACGGAGCTGGCGCAGGCCATGAAGATCGACCTGACCGACACCACGGCAAGCAAGATCAACAAGGCTCTCGTGCAGGGCCGCCGCGCCATCGGCACCCCAGCCGTGGGCATGGTCCTGACGATGATCATCGTGACGGACGAGGAGAACGCGTACGACTCGATCAAGGCGGCCGAGGAGGCCTCGCACGAGCACCCCTCGCGCACCCTGGTCGTCATCAGGCGCGTCTCCCGCACGCCCCGCGACCGCACAAAGTCCCGCCTCGACGCCGAGGTACGGGTCGGCGCGGACGCGGGCACCGGCGAGACGGTCGTGCTCCGGCTGTACGGGGAGGCCGGCGACCACGCCGACTCGGTGGCCCTCCCGCTGCTGCTGCCGGACGCACCCGTCGTCGTGTGGTGGCCGGTGGACGCCCCCGAGGTGCCCGCGAAGGACCCGCTGGGGGCGCTGGCCCAGCGCCGGATCACGGACATGTACGCCGTCGAGGCCCCGCTCGTAGCCCTGGAGCAGCGTGTGGCCTCGTACGCGCCCGGCGACACCGACCTCGCCTGGACCCGGCTGACACCGTGGCGCTCGATGCTGGCCGCGGCTCTCGACCAGGCCCGTACGGAGGTGATCTCGGGGGCCGTCGAGAGCGAGGCCGACAACCCGAGCGCCGAGCTGCTGGCCCGCTGGCTGGAGGCCCGGCTGCGGGTGCCGGTCGAGCGCGTGGTCACGCCCGGCCCTGTCGTCACGGGTGTGCAGCTCGGCACCATGAACGGCGAGATCCGTATCGACCGCCCCACGGACCCGCTGGCCACCCTCTCCCTGCCCGGCCAGCCCGCACGCACCCTCGCCCTGAAGGTCCGCCCCACCTCCGAGCTGATCGCCGAGGAACTGCGCCGCCTGAACGCGGACGAGATGTACGCGATCGCCCTGCGCGGTGGCGACAAGGCGGGAAGCGCCCGTGTCTGACAGACCGCCCGCGATCAGCAGCCACCGCAGCCAAGGAAGAAGTGGAAGGGCATGACAGCGATGAAACTGGGCCTCATCGGTCTCGGCAAGATGGGCGGGAACATGCGCGAGCGCATCCGCCAGGCCGGGCACACCGTCATCGGCTACGACCGTGATCCCGAACTCTCCGACGTCGGCAGCCTGACCGAACTGGTCGCCGGGCTCGAGGGCCCGCGCGTGGTCTGGGTGATGGTCCCGGCCGGCGGCCCGACCCAGTCGGTCGTCGACGAACTCGGTGATCTGCTGGAAGCCGGCGACACGGTCGTCGACGGCGGCAACTCCCGCTGGACGGACGACGAGAAGCACGCCGAGGAGCTGGCGGCCAAGGGCATCGGCTTCGTCGACGCGGGCGTCTCCGGCGGTGTGTGGGGCCTGGAGAACGGTTACGCCCTCATGGTCGGCGGCGACAAGGAGCACGTGGACCGGCTCCAGCCGATCTTCGAGGCGCTCAAGCCGGAAGGCCCGTACGGCTATGTCCACGCGGGCAAGGTGGGCGCCGGGCACTTCTCGAAGATGGTCCACAACGGCATCGAGTACGCCATGATGCAGGCCTACGCCGAGGGCTGGGAGCTGCTGCAGGCCGCCGACTCCGTCACGGACGTACGCGAGATCTTCCGCTCCTGGGAGCAGGGCACCGTCATCCGCTCCTGGCTGCTCGACCTGGCGGTCAACGCCCTCGACAAGGACGAGCACCTGGAGCAGCTGCGCGGCTATGCGGAGGACTCCGGCGAGGGCCGCTGGACCGTCGAGGCGGCCATCGACAACGCGGTGCCGCTGCCGGCGATAACGGCCTCCCTCTTCGCCCGCTTCGCGTCCCGGCAGGACGACTCGCCGCAGATGAAGATGATCGCGGCACTGCGCAACCAGTTCGGCGGTCACTCCGTCGAGTCGGCGAAGTAGCGGTCATGGGCGACCTTCTGCTGGTCCGCCACGGCGAGACCGAGTGGAGCCGGAGCGGGCAGCACACCAGCTGGACGGACCTGCCCCTCACCCAGCGCGGCGAGGAACAGGCCAAGTCCCTCACTCCGCTCCTGGCGGCCCGGACCTTCGCGCTCGTCCTCACCAGTCCGCTCGGCCGCGCGGTGCGCACCGCCGAACTCGCGGGCCTGTCCGGGGCCGCAACGGACCCGGACCTGCACGAGTGGTACTACGGCGCCTACGAGGGCGTCACCACCGCCGAGACCCACCGCACCCGCCCCGACTGGGACCTGTGGACCGACGGAGCGCCGCCCGGCCCGGACGGGCAGCCGGGCGAATCGCCCGAGCAGGTGGGCGAGCGTGCCGACCGGGTGCTGTCGCGGGTCGCCCCGGTGCTACCCGAAGGTGATGTGCTCCTTGTGGCCCACGGCCATTTCCTGCGTGTGCTGACGGCTCGCAGGCTGGGGTTGCCGCCGTCCGGCGGGCGGCTGTTCCGGCTGGAGACGGGGACGCTGAGCCGGCTGTCGACGGAGCACGGGTGGCCGGTTGTCGCGGAGTGGAACGCCAGGGCGTAACCGGCGAGTTGACACCTGCCTCGGCCCGCGTCAGAGTCCCCGCTGATGGAGATCAACGATCTGACGCGGGCCGAGGAGCGGGTGTGGCGGGCCTTCCCGCGCGGGGAGGCCGTGGACTTCCGCACCGACGGGGACGAGGACGCCGCAGCGGGAGGCGACTGGGGACCGGAACGGACCCTGCGGGCCTCGGTGTTGAGGGCACTGCTGGCCAGCGCGCCCCAGGAGGACGGCGAGATCGCTACCCTGAGGGTCAACGGCGCCCGGATCACAGGCGTGCTCGACCTCACGTACGCCGTCGTCGACCATCCGATCAGCCTGAGGAGCTGTTACTTCACCGACCCGCCATATATGTACGGCGCCCAGTTGCGCAGGCTCAGCTTGCGCGGCTCCGTGCTGCCTGCACTGGACCTCGGCGGCGCCCGGGTCGAGGGCGTGGTGCAACTGTCGGACTCCCGGGTGCGCGGGCGGGTGCAGCTGATGGCGTCCCAGATATCCGGTGCCCTGATACTGGAGCGCGCCGAACTCACCGCACCTGACGCCCGGGAGCCCGTGCTCAACCTCCAGCGGACGGTGCTGGAGGACGACTTGTGGGCGCCGGGGCTGCGTGCACACGGCGAGGTACGGCTCAACGGCTCAACGGTCAACGGGTCGGTCAATCTCACCGACGCCCGCCTCAGGCGTCCCGGCCAGGTGGCCCTAGACGCGGTGACGCTGGGCGTGGAGGGCGACCTCCTGCTGCGCCAGGCGGACGTCGAGGGGTGGATCGGGCTGCGGGGCGCCCGTGTCGCCGGCCGCCTCGACCTGTCGTACGCGCGTGTGTCGAACCCCGGCGACATGGCGCTGCGGGCCTCCAGTTGCACCGTCGGGGAACTGTGGCTGCGCAGGGGCGAGCCTCTGGACGGCGGCCTCAACCTGCGCCGGGCCCAGGTTGAGGTCCTGTTCGTGGAGCCGGAGAAGCTGCCGGACACGGTCCGTCTCGACGGTCTCGTCTATACGACCCTCACGCCCCACGAGCCCGCCGAGCGCCGTCTGCCCATGCTGGAATGCGACGACGACGCCTATGTCCCGCACGCCTACGAGCAGTTGACCGCCGCCTACCGCCGTATCGGCGACGAGGACGCGGCCCGTCTCGTCCAGCTGGCCAAGCAGCGCCGCCACCGGCGCACGCTTCCCTGGTACGGCCGCCTCTGGGGTCAGGTCCAGGACGCGACCGTCGGCTACGGCTTCCGCCCGCTGCGCGCCGCCATCTGGCTGCTGTCGCTGCTGGCGGTCGGCTCGGTCTCGTACGCCCTGCACCATCCGCCGGCGCTGAAGCCGGACGAGGCTCCGCCCTTCAACCCGGTCTTCTACACCCTCGACCTGCTGCTCCCGGTGATCTCCTTCGGCCAGGAGGGCGCGTTCGCCCCGAAGGGCGCGTACCAGTACCTGTCGTACGTCCTCGTCCTCACCGGCTGGATCCTGGCCACGTCAGTCGTCGCGGGCGTGACCCGGACGGTCAGCCGCCAGTGACCGCCTTCGCGGCGTGCTGCGCCGCCAGACGTACGGGCGCGTTGTGGGCGCCGTACCCCCGATAGCCGGCGTCGCGCTGGACCAGCTCGAAGAAGACGCGGCCGACGGTGTGGGTGTAGCAGTGCCGGAAGACGCCGTGCGCGTCCTGGTCGTAGAGGATGCCGAGTTCGCGGTACGTCGCCAACTCGGCCTCGCTGAGGTCGAATCGGGCCACGAGATCGTCGTAGTAGTTCCCGGGGATCGGCAGCAGGTGGCCGCCGGCCTCTCGGAAGCGGCGGGCCGCGGCGACCACGTCGTCCGTGGCCAGCGCGATGTGCTGGGCGTGGACCGTGTCGTCCGTCGGGGCCGCGCCGACGGTGAGGGCGATACGGACGCTGCCGTCGGCGTTGGTGACGGCGCGGCTGCGCAGCAGGCCGTACGGGTCGGCGACGTCCACGCTCTGCTGCGCCTCCAGGCCGAGGACGCTGCGGTGGAAGAGGGCCGCCTCGTCGAAGTGGTGCCAGGGCTGGGTCAGGGCGAGGTGGTCGATGCGGTGCACGTTCGGGGCTTCCGCGGGGTGCTCGAGGTCCTCGAAGTCGGTTAGCCAGTTGGGGAGTTCGGGCCGGTTCGTGGCGCAGAAGAACAGCTCCGTGCCGTCGGGGGCGGCGACCGCGTCGAGGGGGACGTCCTGCGGTGCGCGGCGGCGCGGCAGCACCGGTGCCAGCAGGGCCTCGGTGCGCCGGGCCGCGCCCGCCGGGTCGGGTGACTCCAGGCCGAGCGCGGCGAGTCCGGTGCGATCGCGGCGTCCGGCCGGTCCGGTGTTGACCAGGATGCGGGCCTCGCCCTGCTGCCACAGGTCGACGGGTTTGCCGCGGTGCCGTGCGGTGCGGGCGAAACCGAGCGCGCCGAGCAGCGCCGCGAGGGGTTCCGCGTCGGGCGTGACCAGTTCGGCGAAGGCGACGCCGGTGGGGACGACGGGCGCGGGCAGCGACGCCACTCCGACGCTCTCCTGCAGGACAAGGAGGGAGCGGCGGGCGTCCACCGCGGTCGGACCGGCCTCGGCCTGCCGGAACACGTCGTTGAAGACCTCCAGCGAGAGCGGACCGTCGTAACCGGTACGCAGCACATGCCGCAGCAGCCCGGCGACATCGAAGCCGCCCTGACCGGGAAAGCAACGGTGGTGGCGGCTCCACTGCAGGACGTCCATCGCGAGCAACGGAGCGTCGGCGAGCTGGAGGAAGAAGATCTTCTCGCCGGGAAGGTCCTCGATGCCCTTGGGATCAGAGCCGCGGGCGAGGATGTGAAAGCTGTCGAGGCAGGTACCGAGCGCCGGATGATCGGCCCGCTCAACGATGCGCCAGGCATGGTCGTACGTACTGACATGGCGGCCCCACGCCAGCGCCTCGTACGCCACCCGCATGCCGAACTCCTGCGCCAGTTCGGCAAGTTGGCGCAGCTGCCGGGCGGCGAGCACGTCGTCGTCCACGGCAAGCGGCGACACACTGGAACACACCAGCACGGTGTCGGCCCCGAGCCGCCGCATCAGCTGGAACTTACGCTCGGCCCGCCGCAGGTTGCGCGCGAACTCGTCCTCCGGCACGGCCTCGATATCGCGCATCGGCTGATAGAGGTCGATGCTCAGACCCAGGTCGGCGCAACGGTCGCGGATCTCCTCGGGCGTGAGGGGACTGGCGAGGAGGTCGTTCTCAAAGATCTCGACACCGTCGAACCCTGCCCGAGCGGCGGCAGTGAGCTTCTCGGTGAGGGAGCCGCTGAGGGAGACGGTGGCGATGGATGTACGCATGGTGGTGCTCCTTCAAGACGACGGTTCCGGCAGCGCCCCTTTTAGGGGCGCGGGGAACTGCGCGACCAGCCACAACGGACCCGCAGCCGACGCACCGCACAACCCCCACGGCGCTTAGTCACGAACACTCACGGCCCCGGCCAACTCGGCAATATCCGCCAGCATCCGCGCAGCGTCCGGCTCCCGCCCGGTGATGAGCCGAAACGCATCGGCAGCCTGAAAGACAGCCATCCCACCCCCGTCCAGCGCGGCGCAACCAACCGCGCGAGCGGTGCGCAACAGCTCCGTCTCCAGCGGCCGGTACACAACCTCGGCCACCCACAGCTCTGGATGCAGCAACCGAGCCGGAAGCGGCAGCCCGGGATGAGCTGCCGTACCGGTGGGCGTGGCATGCACGATCCCATCGGCGTCGGCGAGCAGCGCGGCCAGCCGGTCCGGTGTCGCAACGGCGGCGCGACCGTCACCGAAGCGCCGGTTCAGCCCAGCGGCCAGCGCGACCGCACGTTCCGGCAGCGCGTCCGTCACGGTGACGTGCCCCGCGCCGAGCGTGAGCATGGCGTGCGCGACGGCGGCGCCCGCGCCGCCCGCGCCCAGCTGGACGACCCGCTCCAGCCGCGCGTCGGGCAGGCCGCGGGCGAAGGAGGCGGCGAAGCCGGTGACGTCCGTGTTGTGGCCGATCGCGCGGCCGTCCTCGAAAACGACGGTGTTGACCGCCCCGAGTGCCTCGGCCTGCGGGTCCAGCGCGTCCAGATGCTCGATGACGAGCCGCTTGCAGGGATGCGTGATGTTCAGCCCGTCGAAGCCCAGGTCGCGGGCGGCCCGTACCAGGTCCCCCACCGCCTCGGGCGGGACACCGAGGGCGTCGATGTCGATGATCCGGTAGAGATAACGCAGGCCCTGACGGTCGGCCTCCCGCTCGTGCAGCGCCGGGCTGAGCGAGGGGCCGATGCCGGAACCGATCAGTCCGACGAGATACGAGTCCTTGGACAGCACCGGGACCTCCTGAGCATGAGCGGGCAGCTCACTAATGTACGAACTAGTACGTTAGCTATACCAGCATCGCGGACTCCCGGAAAGCCCCCGGCCCACGATCCGCCCACCCCCGCACGAAGGCCTGGTTCTACAATCTCCGGCACGGCACCTCGCCGGAAGGAACCCGAAGGAACCCGATGACCAGCGTCAAAGAACCGGCACGACCGAACGGCCGCATCCGCGACGCCGCTCGCACCAGGGCCGAAATCCTCGACGTGGCGACTCACGAGTTCGCCCGGGCCGGGTTCACCGGGGCCAGGGTGGATGAGATCGCCGCCCGGACCCGCACCACGAAGCGAATGATCTACTACTACTTCGGCGGCAAGGAGCAGCTGTTCACGGCCGTGCTGGAGCGGGCGTACAGCGTGATCCGGCAGGCCGAGCAGCAGTTGGACGTCGAGCACCTGGACCCGGTCGCGGCCATCCGCCGGCTCGCCGAGCTCACCTTCGACCACCACGAGGCGCACCCCGACTTCATCCGCCTGGTCAGCATCGAGAACATCCACGAGGCGGAGCACATCGCCGCCTCCGCCGAACTGGGCGAAATCGGCTCGCCCGCGCTCGACGTGATCGGCCGCATCCTGGCAGCGGGGCGTGAGTCGGGCCTGTTCACGGCCGATGTCGACGCGGTGGACCTGCACGCGATGATCAGCTCGTTCTGCTTCTTCCGGGTCGCCAACCGGCACACCTTCGGCGCACTCTTCGGCCGCGACCTGGTCGCCGCCGACCAGCGGGAGCACTACCGGAAGATGCTCGGCGACATGGTCATCGCGTATCTGACCGCCGACCGCGCGACGGACTGAGGACACAGAGCCAAGCGGGAAAGATCCTCCGGCGCGACCCCTTGACACCCGGGAAACGTGAGCGCAACATCCGTAGCCAACCGCTACTAACTATCCAGTGGGTTAATTAGCCGGGCCAGCACCAGCCCCCACACCCGGCGCAGCCGACCCGTCACCCCAGGGTCCGGCATCTCTCCCCTCGCCGCTTCCCCGCTCACTCCGCTCACGTTGGAGTTCCCTCGAAGGAGCACGCCGTGTCCGTCCCCGCCGCACCGCTCGACGCACCACCGGGCCAGCCGAAGAAAGCCGCCACGGCCGCCTGGATCGGCAGTGCCCTGGAGTACTACGACTTCTTCATCTACGGCAGTGCCGCCGCGCTGATCTTCCCGGACGTCTTCTTCGACGAGTCGGACCCGGCCACCGGAACCCTGCTGTCGCTGGCCACCTTCGGTGTCGCGTACGCGGCCCGCCCGGTCGGCGCGCTGTTCCTCGGTCACTTCGGCGACAAGCTGGGCCGTAAGAAGATCATGGTCTTCACGCTGATGCTGATGGGCCTGTCCACGTTCCTCATCGGCTGCCTGCCCACGCGTGAGCAGGTCGGCACGCTGGCCCCCGTCCTGCTCGTCCTGTGCCGCATCCTGCAGGGCATCTCGGCCGCGGGCGAGCAGGCCAGCGCCAACTCCATGTCACTGGAACACGCGCCGCCGAACCGCCGCGGCTTCTTCACCAGCTTCACGCTCAGCGGCACCCAGGGCGGCCAGCTCCTCGCCACCCTGGTGTTCATCCCGGTCGCCGCGCTCCCCGAGGACCAGTTGCTGGCCTGGGGCTGGCGCATCCCGTTCTGGATGAGCTTCGTGGTCGCCGTCGTCGGCTACGTCATCCGCCGTACGCTCGACGAGACCCCGACCTTCACCCAGCAGGCCGCCACCGAGGGCGTCCCGAAGATGCCCCTTGCCGTGCTGCTGCGCGAGCACTGGGCGGATGTGCTGCGGGTGGTCGCGGCCGCGCTCGTCGCCTCGGTCAGCACGATCTTCACCGTGTGGGCGCTGTCGTACGCGACGAGCGACGCGGTCGGCATGGACCGCACTTCCATGCTGTGGGTGGGCGCCCTCGCCAACCTCGTCGCCCTTGCCGCGATCCCGCTGTGGGCCACCCTCTCCGACCGCATCGGCCGCCGTCCGGTCTTCCTGCTCGGCGCCGCGGGCAGCGCCGTGACGATGTTCGCCTACCTGTGGGCCATCTCCACGGGCTCGTACCCGCTGGTCCTGGTCCTCGGCATCGTCGCCTTCGGTGTCGTCTACAGCGCCGCGAACGGCGTCTGGCCCGCCTTCTACGGTGAGATGTTCTCGACCCGGGTCCGCCTGTCCGGCATGGCGATCGGCACCCAGATCGGCTTCGCGATCGCCGGGTTCGCCGTGACCTTCGCCGCGCAGATCGCGGGCCCGGACGGCGACAACTGGTCGGCCGTGGCCCTGTTCACCGCCGCGCTGTGCGTCCCGCCGGTGATCGCCGCACTCACCGCGCGCGAGACGCACAAGGTCCCGACGGAGTCGCTCGGCGAGCGGCCCCGGGATGACGCGCCCGACCGCGACAAAGTGACCGCCTGAGTCCTCGCTCCAAGTCAGGGACAGCGGTCAGCGACGCGCACCGCGAACCAGCGTCAGTTCTGGTTCGCGGTGCGCGTCGGGCTCGCCGAGCACCGCCGTGAAGGCCTTCATGCCTGGGGTGGCCATGGTGTGGTTCGTCAGGGTCACACCACAGATGCGGGTCGGCGGGCACGCAGTGCGACGGTCAGTGTGTGCGGGCCATGGCCACCGATGTAGACGCGGTTCCCGGTCGTCGCGTCGGTGCCGCCCGCCACGGTGTAGTCCTGACCCGGGTCGTACCGCAGTACGTCGCTCCGGTCCGGCCCGGCGAGCGGTTCGCCTGCCTCGACATCGGCCTCGACCCGGATCTCGTCGTCACCGACCCGGTAGGTCATCGGCCCGGTCGTCAGGCACCAGCGCCCGTCGCCGATCGGTACGGCGCCCTCTGGCACGCCGCCCGGCCGGAAGGTCAGTTCGAGGGCCCAGGGCACCCGTGGTCCGCTGATGTCGATCCGCAGGTCGGCACCGTCTTCCCTCAGGTCCGCCTCGACGCGGGTCGTGTGTGAGACCTCGTCACGAGGCCGGTCCGGGAAGGCCATCGCGGCCGAGAAGCGTCCCTCGTCCGCCATCTGGTAGCCGCCGTCGTCCCGCCTCTGGTTCGTCGGGAGCGGTTGGTAGTAGGCGGCCGTGAGGGTCTCGGTGAGCCGGTACCGGTTGTCGGCGAGCTGTTGCATGCCGGCAGCGCGGAACGGGCCCAGGTCGAAGAACCCCCGGGTCAGACGGACCGCGTCGAGGACGGCGTCGCCTGCGAACAGGCGCAGGAAGGTGGGGTTGCAGGCGAGACCCGAGCGGATGCGCCGGTGCTCGGGCACGTCGGAGCCGCCGTACACCACCGTGTGCACGTCGGCCGAGGCGTGTGCGGCGAGGCGTGCGGTGGTGATGTACCGGTCGCGCGGAAGTGTCTGTGCGGCCGGGGCAGGCAGGGCGCGGCACAGGTCCGGGGTGAGGAGGGTCTGGGCGAGCAGGTCGGGGTCGTCGATGCCGCCGGCGGCCGCCAGCCGCGCCGCCCGGCCGAAGTCGCCCCGACCGGTGCGGACAGCGAGCAGCCGGTAGTGCGGCAGGTAGGGCGCCAGCGGGAACGGGTGGTTCTGGTCCTGCCGTCGCGAGTGGACGGTCTCCACCGTGCCGTCCGGCCTGATGAGGTCCAGGGTCGTGGCGAGATTGCGTTCGACGGCGTCCAGCAGGTCGGCACGGCCGAGCACGTCGGCCAGCAGCAGCAGCGACGGGTTGGACACATGGGCCGCGTAGTTGGCGCTCCGTTCCGAGTACAGGCCCTCCGCGTCGATGTCGACGCCCTCGGCGAGCCACTCCTCGACGCGGTCGAGCAGCCGGTCGTCCGGGAACGACCGGTGCAGCCGGGCGAGCGCCGCGCACAGCTCCCAGCGGTGGTTCGGGGTGTGCACCCCACCGGTCAGGAGACTGCCGGTGGCGGCGCCGGCGATCTCGGCGAGCGCGGCCGTGACGTCGCGCAGTTCCGGCCCCGCGTCGGCGGCGAGGACGTGCGCGTCGCACACGTCGTTGACGGTGAAGGCGGAGTCGGGCGGTGACTGCACGTTGTCGCCGCCGGCGAAGAGGCCGGTGGTGGTCTGCGCGGCCCGCAGGGCGCGGAGGTGGGTCATCGCGGCGGCGACGGCCTGCCTGCTGCCGTGCAGTGCCGAGTCCGGGGAACGGTATGTCGCGACCAGGGTCTTCACCCGGCGCGCCAGACCACGGTGCGGCACACCCGCGGGTTCCTCGTCGGGGTCGGCCGCCAGCGGAGCGGCCGGCCGGTCGGCGGCGCGGGCCGCCGCGCGGACGAACTCGTGGTCGAGCGGGGTGGGCACGGTCAGTCCTTCAGTCCGGCGTTGATGTCGGCGTTCATGACGTAACGCTGGAACACCAGGAAGACGACGATCAGCGGAACCATGGTGATGACCGAGCCGCCGAGCACCACCGACCAGTTGATGTTCTGCGCGCCGACGAGGCTCTGGATGCCGATCTGCACGGTGAACTTGTCGGGGTCGTTGAGCATCAGCAGCGGAAAGATGTAGTCGTTCCATCGCCACTGGAACGACAGGATGGCGAGGGTCAGCATGATGGGCCGGGAGATCGGCACCATGATCCGCAGGAAGATCGACAGTTCACGCGCCCCGTCGATGCGGGCGGCCTCGATGAGCTCGTCGGGGACCGTCAGGAAGAACTGGCGGAACATGAAGCATCCGGTCGCGGTGAGCAAGGCCGGGACGATGATGCCGGCGAGCGAGTTGTACAGGCCCAGGTCGCGGACCACCAGGAACTGCGGGGCGAGCATGACCTCGCCCGGCAGCATCGTCGTGGCGAGGATGCAGAGGAAGAACGCCTTGAGCCATTTGTTGTCGTACTTGGCCAGCGCGTACCCCGTGCAGCAGCTGACTCCCACCGTGAGGATCGTCGCGATCACACACACGATGGTCGTGTTGATGAAGTACTGGGAGAAGTTGGCGCTGCCCCATGCTGCCTTGTAGCCCGACAGGGTGGGGTCGTCCGGAAACAGCGACAGCGAGGAGAACAGGTCTCCCGCCGGTTTGAAGGAGCTGAGGACGAACCACAGCACGGGGAATCCGTAGACGGCCGCCAGGACCCACAGCAGTGTCGTCGCGGGCACCGCGCGCCGAAGCCCACCGCTACGCCCGCTGGGGTACCGCCTCTTGGAAGGGGCCGGGACGGAATCGGCGTCGACCTTACGCGGCGTGTCTGTGGTTGTCATCGGTTCTCCACCCGCCGGTTGACCATCATCTGGATGATCGCCACGACCATCAGGATGAGCATGAGCACGAACGACGCGGCGCTCGCGTAGCCGATCTGGCCCGACTTGAAGCCGGTCTGGTAGATGTACTGGACAAGCAGGTTGTTCGACGTTCCGGGTCCGCCGTTGTTGAGGGAGGCAAACAGCGGATACTCCTTCATCCCGTGGATCGTGTTGAGCAGGATGACGATGAAGGAAGTGGGCGCGATGCTCGGCAGGGTGATGCTGACGAACTGGCGCCACGGACCGGCGCCGTCGAGCGCGGCCGCCTCGTAGTACGACGTCGGTACGTTCTTGATCGCCGCGATGAACAGCAGCATGGAGAAGCCCGTCCAGGCCCAGGACGCCGCCACCACGACCACGATCAGCGACAGGTCCGCGTTCGACTGCCACGGAACGGCACTTCCGCCGAGCTTCTCGATGACGTGGTTGACCAGTCCGAAGTTCTCACCGAACAGCCACCGCCACAGGACACCCACGACGATGGGCGACAGAAGCCACGGGATGAAGAAGAAGACGCGGGCGACCGACACGCCCTTGGCGTGCTTGCTCACCAGCACGTTGGCGATCAGCAGCGAGAGCGCGAAGTTCAGCGGAACGAAGAGCACGGTGTACAACAGCGTCCGGGTCAGCGCGTCGAAGAAGATGGAGTCCCCGAACAGGTTGCTGTAGTTGTCCAGTCCGACGAACTGGAACGCCCCTATGCCCGTGTAGTTCGTGAAGGAGTAGACGAGCCCGATCACCGCCGGCCAGACGAAGAACAGCGCGAAGAGCACGACATTGCCCGCGATGAGGACGAGCGGCGCGACGGTGTACTTGCTGCGTCTCCTGGGCGGGCTCACGGACACGTCCGAGGCGCTTTTGGTCATCTTCCTGACTCCGTGCTGGTGGAATGGGTTCCTGTGCGCTCAGGCCATGAGCCTGGCATGCACGTGGGGTCCAGAGGCCCGGGCGGCGGGGTCGGGACTCCGCCGCCCGGGCCTTTCGGCCTACGCTCAGCCGCCGACCTGCTGGTTGTAGCCGGCCACGATGTTCTCCAGGGCCTTGTCGGCCGACTGCTGGCCGTTGATCGCCTTGCCGAGCTCCGTCTTGGTCGGGTCCTCGGTGAGGGTCTTGCCCTTCAGCGCCCAGCCCGTCTGCGCGGTGTTGAAGTAGCCGGAGACCGGGTCGTAGAGCGGGATCGACTCGTTGTAGAGCTTGAACGCCGCCTGCGCCGCCTCGGACTTGAAGGGGTACTTCGGGTTCAGACCGGTCTCGACGGGCAGGAACCCGGACGCCTCGCACAGCGCCTGGTAGTTGGCCGGCTCGTACAGCCAGGACAGGAACTTCTCCGCGGCGGCGGCCGCGTCGCCGTTGTTGTTGAAGCCCACCGTCATGCCGCCGCTGTTGACGTCGCTGGCCTGCACCGGCTCGGCGGGAGTCGGGACGCTCGCCCACTCGAACTTCGTGATGCTCTCCGCGTAGGCGGCGACCTGCCACACGCCGGACCAGTAGGCGACGACGTCACCGCTCTGGAACATGGCCGACGGGTCGGCGCCGCTGGTCCACACCGACTTCGGCATGGTCTTGTCGTCGTTCCACCCGACGAAGGTGTTCACGGCCTTCTTGGTCGCCGCGTCCACCGAGAACTTGCCGGAGTCGTCGGCCTGGACGTACTTCCCGCCCATCTCGTACACCATGGCGCGGAGCCGGGACGGCGACTGGTCGAACGTCAGGGAGTACTTGGCGTTGGTCTTCTCCCGGACCTCGTCCGCCGCCTTGATGAACTCGGTCCAGGTCCAGGTCTTGTCGGGCGAGGTCGGGTAGTCGACGCCGGCCTTCTCGAAGAGCGACTTGTTGATGAACATGCCGGACGCGGTGATGTCCGAAGGGATGGACAGCACCTTCCCGGACGAGTCCTTGGCGACGAAGTTGCCGTTGATCTTGTTGCTCTTCTTGTTGGCGATGGAGCCGAGGTCGATCAGCTTGTTCGCCCAGATCGGGTCCAGCTTCGGCACTGACGCCACGTCGGGCAGGGAGTTCGCCTGTGCGGCACTGCGCAGCTTCGCGTCGTAGCCGTCGTAGGGAACGTTGACGAGCTTGACCTTGACGCCGGTCTCCTTCTCGTACTGCGCCACCATCTTCTTCCAGCCCGCGTCCTGCCCCGGAACCGTGGAGATCCAGAACGTCAGCGACTTGGAGGTCCCGCCCGAGCCGGAGTCCGACCCGCCGCAGGCGGAGAGCAGCAGGGCACCTGCCGTGGCCACGGCAGCGAGGGGGACCAGGCGGCGTATGCCGCCGCGGCCGAGTCGGCGGGAACGCCGCACACCCACAGTGGTCATCTTCGATCCCTTTTCGTGGTTGGGGACGGAGCACGGCGCCGACGGAGGCGGCACGGGTGCATTGTGCAAGAAAGTTCGCTTTCCGAGGGCGCGGCCTCGCCCGGCCGCGTCATCCTGACAGGCGAGGGTCCCCGGCCACTGTGGCCGTCGCCGCACAAGCACGCCCTGGTGCGGTTGCCGTACGTCGAGTACGGGCGGGACGCTCGCCCCAAGCCGGCGTCCCGACCGACTTAGAAAGCGCTTGTCCGGACATTGGCAGAAGCCGGTGGAGTCCGTCAATGCTTCACCCGCACCCCTCCGGTCACGGTTTGGAATCCACTCTCCGGTCGCGGTTTGGCTTCCACTCCGCCGGTCACTGTCTCGATGCCCCGGGCCACGGCCAGCCGGGCCGCCCCCACCACGGTGCCGCTCTCGCCGAGCGCGCTGTTCACGACCTCGGTGGGCCAGCTCAGCCGGGCGAGTTCCGCCCGTACGCCGGGCAGGAGCTGGGGGTCCGCGCCGATGGCGCCACCCAGCACGATCAGGCCGGGGTCCAGGACGGCCGCCGCCGCCGCGGCGAGCCGGCCGATCTCGGCGGCATGGCGGCCGACGGCGGTGCGTGCCGTGGCGTGCCCCTCGCCGGCGAGGGCGAAGAGCCGCTCGGCGGTGCGGGGGCACGGGCCGTCGGCGTCCTGCCAGGCGTCCGCCGCCCGGCGCAGCAGGGAGCGGGCACCGATGTGCTCCTCCAGGCCCTCGCGGCGGGGTTCGCGGTCCCCGTCCCACGGGTAGGGCAGCCGGGCCACCTCTCCGGCGGCGCCGTTCGCTCCGCGCAGCACCTGGCCGCCGATGACGACCCCGAGGCCGATGCCCACACCGATCCGCAGATAGCCGAAGGTGTCCCGGCCGCGGGCGGCGCCCTCGTGCAGCTCGGCGAGCGCGGCGCAGTTGACGTTGTTCTCGACGTGTACGGGAACGCCCGGCGGCAGTGCGACGGCCATGGCGTCGAAGAGCGGGCCGGCCTTGGCGGTCGCCGGACGCGCGCCCGCGCCTTCCGCGTCCTGCGTGATGACATCGCCGACGGCCACGACGATCGCGCGCAGCGGGGCGCCGGTGGGCAGCTCCTTGAGGACGTGGCGTACGACGTCGGCGGCGTCCGGCCGGGTCCCCGTCCCCTCGGCGAGCAGGGTGCCGTCCAGGGCGCAGCCGCGCACCCGGGTCACGGCGGGGCCGAGGTCGACGGCGAGTACGGCTCCGGCGGCCGGCCCGAGTCCGTAGACGGCGGCGGACCGGCCGGTGGCGCCGGACACCGTGCCAGAGCATGCGGCCAGCTCGGCGGCCTCGAGTTCGGCCACGGCGGAGGAGACGGTCGGCTTGGAAAGGCGCGCGACGGCTGCCAGTTGGGGGCGGGTGGCGGTACCGGCCGCTGCGAGTACGGCGAACACCGCGCGGGCGCTCTCGCTCAGATGCATGCTCTCCCCAGGTCTGCTGCGGTGGTCTCCGCGGGGGCGCGGCGGTCTGTCCGCAAGGGTTGTACGGCAATGGGATTCCCTGCCTCTTGACGCACCATACTTCGTTAGTTAACTTCCTAACGAACTCAATGCGGTACTCGTCTGCCGCGCCGATTTGAAGCCCGTCCCGGGGCTTCCTGAACGCTTCGAGGTATCAACTTCCGTCTGTGTAGCCGCTTATTGCCTCTGGCGGTTGGGCGCTGTTGTGCCACGGGGGCTGCGCCCCCGGGCCCCCAGGTTGCGTCTCGGCCGCGGGTTGTGTGCGGCTGGTCGCGCAGTTCCCCGCGCCCCTGGTGGGTGGGGGTGCGGGGTCGTGGGCCGGTGCGTCAGCCCGTCGCAGGCCGGGCATACGACCCTGGCCTGGTACACAGTGCGGGTTCTCCGAGACAGAACCTAAGCGACGGGCATACGACGCACCGGCCCACGACCCCTCCCGCCGGAGGGCAAGCGCGGGTGCGTCGTGGCTGGTCGCTCACCCGCTCTCGGCTTCGCTCGAGCGGGGGAATCCCCATCGCGGCGGAGCCGCACATTGACACAGCCCCGCCCTCCTAGGGCGAACCGCCACACAGAGAGGCCCTCCATGCCCGGGCAGCACACCCGTACCTCGCACTTCCAGCACGGCATCGACCGGCGCGTGTTCTTGCGTAACTCCGTGGGCGTCTCGGCCGGGCTGGTTGCTGCTCCCGTGGTCGCCGCGTGGCCGGCCGCGGCGGCAGGCTCCCCTGCCAACTCCCCCGCCGCCTTTGTCGATTCGTACACCACCAACGTTGTCGCGAATCAGACCGCTGAGACCAACGCGGCGGTTCGCATCCTCGATGGTTTCGCCAAGGTCTGGAAGACGGGGGCCGCCTGGGACAGCGGCATGCCGCTCATGGCCGACGTCCTGCGCGCCAACATCCGCTACAGCGTGCGCGTCACCACCCACCGCACCGACGCCGAGGCGAAGCTGGCCTTCATCCACGACCGCCAGCACCAGAGTTACGCGGTGATCGCCGGTCTTGGCCCCCTCGCCGACCTCTACAAGGCGGGCGCGAAGGCGGTCACCGGCATCACGTCCGCGCCGGACGGCGTCCCCGCGGGCAAGATCAACGACACGATCCCGGCCGACGCTCCCGCGGGTTCCGCGCTCGGCGCGGGCTCCCACGACTCGGAGCTGGGCAAGGTGGCGGAGCTGGTCGACACCGTGCGCGGCCCGTTCGCCTCGGGCAACCCCAGCAAGTTCGCGTACCAGTACCCGCGTCCCTGGCGGATGAACAAGGACAGCGAGGTCGTCGACACCGGCGAGAAGGACGCGCTGGGCTACCCGGTCTACGAGTCCGACGTGGTGGTCGTCCCGCAGTTGCTGAGGCAGCGGGCCGAGGTCCCGGCCGAGGACGGCGGCTTCCCCAGCGGACACACCAACGCGCTCCACCTGGCGGCGCTGGCGATGGCGTACGCGGTTCCCGAACGGTTCCAGGAGTTGGTGACCCGCGCCTTCGACGTCTCCCACACGCGCATCGTGTCGGGCATGCACTCCACCGTCGACGTGATCGGCGGCCGGATCCTCGCCACGGCGCTCGCTGCCGCCGCGCTCGCCGACCCGAAGAACGCCGACCTCAAGGCGGCGGCCCGCGCCCAGGCCCTGGCCTACTTCCAGAAGGAGACCGGCACGAGTGCCGACACGCTGTACGAGTTCGCGCACTCGGCGGGCCTGGACGAGGACCCGTACGCGAGCCCCGCGCTCAACTCGGCAGATGTCACCCCCAAGTTGACGTACGTCCTGCCCAAGCGGCCCTCGCACGACCGCATGACCGTCCCGAAGGGCGCCGAGGTCCTCCTCGAGACACGGCTGCCGTACCTCTCCGCCGCCCAGCGGCGCGAGGTTCTGCGGACGACGGCGCTGCCCGCCGGATACGTCCTGCTGGACGGCTTCGAGCGGTGGGGCCGGCTGAACCTCTTCGCCGCCGCCGACGGATACGGGACGTTCGACTCGGACGTGCGCGTCACGATGAACGCCGGCGACGGCGGCTTCTCCGCTGCCGACACCTGGCGCAACGACATCGACGGTCGGGGCGCGCTGGTCAAGCGGGGCACCGGCACGCTGACCCTCACGGGAGCCAACGGCTACACCGGCGGCACCACGCTGGAGGAGGGCATCCTCGCGACCGGTTCACGGGACGCGCTCGGGTGCGGCGACGTACAGGTGCGGGGCGGCACGCTGCGTACGGCCTCGGCGCTCCGGGTGCGCGGCGCGTACACCCAGGCGTCCGGTACGACCCTCGACGTGACGCTCACCGACGACGGCGTACCGGCCCTGGCGGTGACGCGGCGCGTGCTCCTCGGCCGGGGCAGCACGCTCGTCATCCGGCTCGACAAGCAGCGGCCACCGAAGCCGGGCACCACGATCCCGGTCATCGACGCCCGTGTCCTGCAAGGCCGGTTCGGCCGCATCACGGTCGACGGCCACGACGCCGAGCCGGTGTTCACCGCCCGCGGTCTGTCCGTACGGCTCACTCGCACGTGACCGATTCGACGAAGACCTGGTCGTCGGGTGACGCCGGGTCTGGTGCGGGGGCGGCGAGCCAGTCGGCGACGGCGCGTGCGATCGGCTGCTCCGTCTCTATCTCCACAAAGCCGAACTGGCCCGCCTGGTTGCACTCGAGAAACCACCAGATGCCGTCGGCATCCTCGGCGAAGTCGAATGCGCCGTACGCGAGTTGGGCCTCCCGAAGATAGTCGTGCACGCTCGCGGCGACCCGCGGCGGCGTCTCGACCGGCTGCCAGGGTTCGGTGGAGGTGGCGAACCGGACGTCCACCTCCTCCGGATCGGCGCCTTGGCCGACCGCCTTGCGGGCGGCGAAGAACCGGTCGCCGACGCAGGTCAGCCGGATGTCGGCACGCTTGGCCACGCGCCGTTGGAGCAGTGTGGGGCCGAAGGCGACGGCCGAGAAGTCCGTCTCGGGTGCGACCCTGCTGGTCGGAACCGCCCTCGGCGGCTCCTGCGGGTGTGCGCCCGAGACGGGTTTGACCACCAGATCCGGGAAGCGTTCCGCGAAGTCGCGGGCGGCCTGCGGGAACGTGGTGATCAGCGTGGCGGGCACGGGAAGCCCGCAGCGCTGGGCGAGATGAAGCTGCCAGGGCTTGTGGCGGGCCTGGCGGGCCGCGTCGGGGTGGTTCATCCAGCGCGCGCCGGTGGAACGCAGCATGCCGTAGAGCGCCTGCGCGGACTCCTCGGTGAGCCAGGCGGACGGCTCGGCGACCCGCGTCGCGGGCACACCGGGCCTGCGGACCCAGACGGACCGCAGACCGCTCATGGTCACCAGCCGGCCACCGGCGGACAGATGGCCGCGGAAGGAGCCGTGCACGAACTCTCCCGACAGGGCCACGCCTCCGGGCAGGTCCGCGGGGTCGAGGCGGACGACCGGGACACCCGTCCCGTCCAGTCGCGCCACCACCATGTCCGCGGTTACATCCTGTTCGCACGTCAGGATCAGAACCGTCATCGTCGCGGGTCCGTCTTCAGTCGTCGAAGTGGGTCTTCGAGCCCGCTGTGGACGTCGTGGCCCCCAGTTCCCGCAACACGGCGTAGTCATGAGCGGCGAGCCGCCCGTCGGGCAGGACGTTCAACTGCAGTCTGGAGTCATAGGCGTACGGAACGCTGACCTCCAACTGCTGGGCCGGACGTGCATAGTTGAGCGCGAACGGTCGCATTGGTTCTCCTTGCTCGGTGCTTTCCGGTCAAGCGGATCGTGACGCTCCGGCGTCATGATGCCCGACGGGTCTGCTGGGCTTCCACGGAGATATACGAATCGAACTGTCGAATGGTTGCTTCACGCTGTGTAATCAATCGCGCCGTTCGGCTTCAAGCCCCCGTCCGGCTCGGCCGCTCACTTCATGCATGGGGCATCCATCCGCCTTCTATGACGTATACCCGGGCCTCGCGGATCCGGTCTTCGGGCGCACTTCAGCGCTCCGGCGCACACCGCGACGCCTCACGCGTCACACGCGTCCCTGCAGCACCTCCGGTATGCGGGCAGTCGTCGTCGACCTCGCGAATCCGCAGGTCGGCGATAGGTTTCACTGGAACAGCACAGGAACCACATCTCCTTCCTCGAACGGGAGCGGACGATGAGCGAGTTGCGACAAGAGGTGGAACCGGCCGAGGTCGGCCTTGATCCGGCGGCCCTGCGACGGCTGGACGAACACTTCGCCCGCCTCGTCGACGACGGCCGTTTGCCCGGGTACCTCATCTCGGTTGCCCGTCACGGCTGTGTCGCACATCTCACTTCGTACGGCCTCCGAGACCGGGAGGCCGGGCTGCCGGTCGGGACGGACACGATCTGGCGGATCTACTCGATGACCAAGCCGATCGCCTCCGTCGCGGCCCTGATGCTCCAGGAGGAGGGCCTGCTCGACCTCGACGACCCGGTGGCCCGCCATCTGCCGGCCTTCGCCGAGCCCCGGGTGTACGTCGACGGCAGCGGCCCGGACCTCAGAACCCGCCCCGCCGATGGGCCCATCCGGATCCGGCATCTGCTGACCCACACCGCGGGGCTGACGTTCGGCTTCTACCACGCACATCCCGTGGACGCCGCGTACCGGGCCGCCGGGGTGGAACGGGCGGAGCCACCGGACGCGGACCTGGCCGAGGCCTGCGAGCTGTTCGCGAGCCTGCCGCTCCAGTTCGAGCCGGGGACACAGTGGAACTACTCGGTCGCGACCACGGTGCTCGGGCGCGTGATGGAGGTGGTGTCCGGGATGTCACTGGACGCGTTCCTCGCCGAGCGGGTCTTTCGGCCGTTGGGGATGACGGACGCGGGGTTCTGGGTTCCCGAGGACCGGGCCGACCGGCTGGCCGTTCTGTACGCCGAGAGCGACGGGGGCGACGAGGACGGTGGCGGCAAGGGCGGCATCGTACGGAGCCCTGAGCAGCCGGGACGCAGCCGTCCGCGGCTGCTGTCCGGCAACGGCGGCCTGGTGGCGAGCGCGCACGACTACCACCGCTTCATCGAATTCCTCCACCACGGCGGCGAGTTGGACGGCACCCGGCTCCTGTCCCCCCAGACCGTGGCCACGATGCTCTCCAACCACCTCCCCGCCGACCTCCGCACCTTCGGCAGCCCCGTCCACGACTTCCCCGGCAACGCGGGCGTCGGCTTCGGCTTCGGCGTCTCGGTCGTGATCGACCCGGCTCGTACGGAGTCACCGGCCGGCCCCGGCCTGTACGGCTGGTCCGGCGCGGCCGGCACGACCTTCTGGGTCGACCCGCAGCACGACCTGACCGTGCAGTTCCTGACCCAGGTACGACCGACGGCGGGGCCGACGTGGTTCGCGGATCTGAGGCGGCTGGTGCACGAAGTGGTCGTCGGCTGAGGTGAGTTGAACAGGCCGAGCACTTCCGAGGTCCGCTGACGGGGCGGATCGTGGCAGGGCTACGAGTCACGGGCCGTCAGTTCTTGGCGCGCATGCTGTCCAGAGTGAAGTCGATCCCGTCCTGGCTCAGTCTCGCCAGCCATTCCTCGGACCGCTCCGGTGTCTCGGCCGCACGGCTCAGCCCGGGCGGCAGGGTTCCGGCAAGGACCTTGCGGACGCCCAGCGCCAGCGTGCGTGACACGCACCGGGCCATCGCGCTTTCCTGCGCGTTCCCCTCCATGTCCAGCAGGTAGCGCCCCGACCAGCTCCGGCCCGAGTCCGCGCGTACGTCGAGGGAGACGGCCAGGACGACGCGGTCGCGGTCGGCGTCCGTGGTCGGGTAGCGGGCCGCCAGCTCCTGGGCGAGCGCGGCGATGCGCTCGTCGTCGCCGTGCTTCAGTTCCTCGAAGACGGGTTGCCAGGCTTCGAGCCAGCCGGACAGACGGAGGGTGCCGCGGACGAAGGTCCGGGGTTTCCATGCCTGAGGCAGGTCGTACTGGTCGACGAACGGGATGCTGTCGCGGTTCGGGTAGACCTCGAAGGGTTCGGCGTCCACCAGGTGGGTGCGGGTGGCTTCCCAGGGGCGGACGGCTGTCGTCTCCTCGCCGTACTCGATGTAGCGGGCGGGTGAGCGCAGGGCGTTCAGGACGCCTGCGGGGGCCCAACTGAAGCGGTACTTGAAGTCGTTGGGGACGGCGGGGATGCCGCCGCAGTACGAGGTGAGGCTGACCTCGGCGGTCGTGTCGGCGCCGATCTCCGTCCGTGCGCGGGCGATGAGGCCCTGGGCGAAGAGGTGGTCGATGCCCGGGTCGAGGCCCGACTCGGTGAGGACGACGATGCCCGCGGCGACCGCGGCAGGGACCTGGTCCAGGACCGCCTCGGACACGTAACTCGAGCAGGCGAAGTGGGCCTGGTGCGCCACGCAGGCGGCCAGCAGCGGGCCGTGTTCCGGGGCCGGGAGCATGGAGACCACGATGTCGCCGGGTGCCAGTTCGGCGGCGAGTGCGGGGAGCGTGTACGCGCGGGGCTCGGCGCGGCCGGTGAGGCCGAGCGCCGAGAGGCTCTGGGCCGCCCGCTCCTCGGTGCGGTGCCACAGGCGTACGCGGTCGGCGGTGTCGCACAAGGTGGCAAGGCCGCTGCCCGTGGACAGGCCCGCGCCGATCCAGTGCACGGTGCCGGATGCGGGCACGACGGCTGCCTCAGGCATGGTCGGACTCCCCGTTCTCCAGGCCGAGTTCACGGCAGGTCTCGTGGAACCGGTCCAGACAGCGCCCCCATGCCCCGGCAACCCCGAACTCCATCAGCTGCGGCGCCAGCAGCGCCGAGAAGTCCGTGCTCGCCTCCTCGGGCAGCAGGGACGGCAGGTTGTCAATGGCGATGAGGTCGAGGGCGGGCCGTTCGTGGAGGCGGCGTACGGGATCCGTCCAGTCCGTGACCGTGTCGTAGACCGGGAGGACGTTGTAGGGGGAGCCGACGTCGCAGGTCACGTCGCACACCGTGCGCAGGCCCCGGCGTGGTTCGGCCAGGTCCTTGTCGGTGAGGAAGGGGGTGACGGGGCCGGTGCTGAGCACGCAGTTGACCATCAACTCATGGTCCAGCAGGGCCTGTCGGTCCAGGTCACGGGTCTCGGCGAGATCCCAGCAGGTGGGGTCGAGCCCGGCCTCCATGAGCGCGGCCCGCGCGCCCCGCCCGGAGCGGCCCAGTGCGCCGATCACGAGCGAGCTGAACTGCGCGTCGTCCGGGCGGGGTTGGAGTTCGGCGTCCAGTTCGTCCTTCGACGTCGGCCGCAGCGGGGCCGTCAGCCTGCCCCGGTGGTGGAGTACGGCGAGGGCGGCGCCCACATATCCGGCCCAGTAGCCGAAGGCGGCGAGCCTGCGGCCGTTGTCGTCCACCAGGTACTCGAGGTCGAACAGCGCCCCGCCCCCGGCGACGAACCGGCGCAGCAGCGCCTCGGCCCCGGGCTGCCCTTTGTACGCGTGCCCGAAGAAGACGTGCCGGTGCCGCAACTCGCCTGGTTCCTCGGGGAGTTCCTTGAGGCCGACGACGACCGCGTCGAGGGGTGCGACGGTCCAGGAGTACGGCTCGACGACACGGCACCCGGCCGCCTCGTACGCCTCGACGGGGAAGATCCGCTGCGGGGACCTCTCGACGGTCACCGTCACGCCGTTCTCGACGAGCCGCCGCGCGTCGGACGGCACGACGGGGGTGCGCCGCTCGGTCGTGCGGGTCTCGTGGCGCAGCCACAGGTGGAGCTCGGTCATACGCGGTTGACCTCCGGTCGCGGGGCGTCGGCGGCGAACCCTTCGGCACGCAGCGGGGTGATGTCCACGAAGGGATCATGCCTCATCAGAAGCCCCCTACCCCAGGCCGGCCTTCCTGGCTGCGTCGATCACCGCCCAGGCCGCGGCGGCGTCCTGGATGCCGAGGCCGACGCTGTTGTAGTAGACGATGTCGTCGGGGCTCGTACGTCCCTCGCGTCGGCCCGTGAGGACACCGCCGAGCGGAATCAGGTCCTCGGCCGCGAGCAGGCCGGAACGCAGCGCGTCCACCACGGGCCCGGCGTGGCTCGCCGCGGTGTCCGGGTCGTCGACGACCACCGCCGCGGCCCGCCGTACGACCTCGGCGTCGACCTCGCTGCGGGTCCGCTCGAAGGACCCCACGCTCACCACCGTGCAGCCGGGCGCCAGCCACTCGCCCCGCACCACGGGCGTGCTGCTGAGCGTGCAGGCGGCGACCATGGGCAGCCCGGACACGGCCTCCTCGGCCGAGGCGACGGCCTTGGCGGCGATACCGAGTTCGGCCGCCAGCAGCCCGGCCGCCCGCTCGCGGCGCGCCGGGGTCGGACTCCACACGCGTACGGCCCGCAGGTCCCGCACCCGGGCCACCGCCCGCGCATGGGCCAGCGCCTGGGTGCCCGAGCCGATCAGACCCAGCTCCGCGCTGTCGGCGGTGGCCAGCGCGTCGAAGGCCACCGCGCTACCCGCGGCCGTACGCAGCGTCGTCACCGCCGTGCCGTCCATGACGGCGACCAGGCGGCCGGTCACCGGGTCGAGCGCGTTGATCACCGCGTGCACGGTCGGCAGCCCGGCCGCCGCGTTGCCCGGATTGACGCTGCCGAACTTGGCGACGGCCCCGGTGTCCGCGGACAGCCGCGCCACGTACGCCAGCACGACACTGTCGTCGAACCCGCTCGGCTCCATGATCTTTCCGGGCACGTCGGCGGTGCCGTCGCCGAGCGCCGTGAAGGCCACGCGCTGGGACGCGATGGCCGCGTCGATGCTCAGCAGCTGCGTGACCTGGTGTCCGGAGAGGTAAAGGACGACGTCATCTGTGTCTGTCATCCCTTGTTCCTATCCGGGATCCGGGCCGCCGCGCCATTCAGGAGCAGTTCAGGATCAGTTCAGGACCAGTGGATCACCGCGTCCAGATGCGGCAGGTGGTGGTCCATACGCTCCCGCTTCGTGCGCAGGTAGCTGATGTTGTGCTCGCGCGGCGGTATCAACAGGGGGACGTGCTCGGCGACTTCGATGCCGTGGTGCCGCAGGGCCTCGCTCTTGGCCGGGTTGTTGGAGAGCAGCCGTACGGAGGGCACGCCGAGGTCGTGCAGCATGTCCGCGGCGACGCCGTAGTCGCGGGCGTCCACCGGGAGACCGAGGGCGAGGTTCGCCTCGACCGTGTCCAGACCCTCCGACTGGAGCTTCATGGCCTGGAGTTTGGCGAGGAGCCCGATTCCTCTGCCCTCGTGGCCGCGGAGGTAGAGGAGGATGCCGCGGCCCTCCGCCACGATGGTGCGCAGGGCGGTCGACAACTGGTCGCCGCACTCGCAGTGCGTGGACCCGAAGGCGTCTCCGGTGAGGCACTCCGAATGCAGTCGGGTGAGCGTGTCCTCCGTTCCGTCGATATCGCCGTATATGAGGGCCACTTGTTCATCCCCGCGTTCGAGATCCAAATAGCCGACGGCGTAGAAATCTCCGTACACGGTGTGCAGTTGGAGATCCACCACACGCTGGACACCCGACTGGACATCTGCCTTGGGGCCGGCACTCCGACCGAGCACGCCTTTGCTTTCCTTCATTTTCTCCTGCATCCAATCTGCCGTTGCCGCGTTAGCCTGCTCTCGTCGGTGTCTACGGAACGAAAGGCCTTACCACCATGACCGGTTCGGGAACACAGCTGACCACCCCCGGCTTGTTGCCGCTGGACACCACGGAGGACGTGAGGGCGCGTCGGCCCGGCGTCGCCGTCCTTCCCATCGGCAGCTTCGAACAGCACGGGCCCTTTCTACCCCTGACCACTGACACCGTCATCGCCTGCACCATCGCTCGTGAGGTCGCCGCCGCGTATCCGGTGCATCTTCTCCCTCCGCTGACCATCGCCTGCTCGCACGAACATGCCGCCTGGCCGGGGACGGTCAGTATTTCCGCGGTGACACTCCACGCGGTGGTACGGGACATAGCCGACTCGCTTCGTCGCTCGGGCATCGACGCCCTGGTACTGGTCAACGGACATGGCGGGAACTACGTGCTGGGCAATGTGGTGCAGGAATCCGCGGGCAGCGGCACGCGCATGGCGCTGTTCCCGGCACCGGAGGACTGGGAAGAGGCGCGGGTCCGGGCCGATGTGCGGACCTCGCTGCTCAGCGATATGCACGCAGGCGAATTGGAGACGTCCATCCTGCTGCACGCTCATCCGGAAATGGTGCGTCCCGGATATGAGTCCTCCGACTTCCTCGCCGACGACCGACGGCATCTTCTCACCCTCGATATGTCCGCTTACACGGAGTCCGGTGTCATCGGCCGTCCTTCGCTGGCTACCGCCGAAAAAGGCAAGGAGCTGCTGGCGGGCCTGGTGGACTGCTTCGGTTCATATTTCTCGATCCTCAGGCCGGATGCGGCGAATTCCGCTCCGGGCGCCGAGGACGCCATACAGAAGGGGGCCGGGCAGGACAGTACGGGAAGCCGGTCCTGACGGTCCGCCGCGTGCCCCGCGTTCGCCGGTGGTGAGCGCGGGACGTGGCCGTTGTGGCGCTGCGGCGCGCCCTTCTCGTACGCGGGTCGGGGGCGCCGCCGCAGGCCCATGGCCCACCGGGCGACGAGGACGCCGATGCCGGGCAGGCTCGCCACGAGGCTGAGCACTCCGTAGACGACGGCGACCGAGAAGCCGGTGCTCGCGCCGAGTCCGGCGGCGCCGAAGGCCCAGGCGGTGGCGCCTTCGCGGGGGCCCCAGCCGCCGACGTTCAGCGGCAGTCCCATCGCGAGCAGGGCGAGCACCGCCAGGGGCAGCAACACGACTGGGGACGCGTCGGATCCCGCGACCCTGGCGGCGAGTACGAACATCACGAGGTGGCCCGCCAGCACTACGGCCGACGAGACGACGACACCTGGCCAGGTGTGGCGGGCCACCAGTCCTTCACGCGCCTCGGCGAGCGCGTTGCGCAGGCGGGGCATGCGTCGCGACGAGGGCGACGAGCCCTTCAGCCGTACCGCGACCACGGCCGCGATCATCGCGGCGAGCGCCAGCGCGATGGCGGACGCCTCGACGAGGTGCTGGGTCTGTGCCTGGACCGGCGAGGGCAGCGTCAGCAGGATGACCCCGCCGACGGCCATGAGCGCCACCTGGCCCGCGACTCGTTCGAGGACCACGGCGCGTACGCCCCTGCCGAGGTCACCGGCGCTCTGTCCGTGCCGTACGGCGCGGTGCACATCGCCGAGGACGCCGCCGGGCAGCGCCGCGTTCAGGAACAGGGAGCGGTAGTAGTCCGCGACGGCGGGACCCAGCGGCAGCCGGATCTTCAGCCCTCGGGCCACCAGGCACCAGCGCCAGGCGCTGAACACCGTGGTGACCACGCCGATCCCGAGGGCCGCCAGCACGGTGGGGCCGTCGACCCGGCGCAGTCCGTCCACGAAGACGCCGGTGCCCATCCGCCAGACGAGTACGCCGAGAATGGCGACGCCCACGAAGGTGCCGAAGTGGGTGCGCAGGGCGCGGGAGTCGATACGGGACCAGAGCGTACGAAGGGTGCGGCGCGCGTCCGGGACCGGCTTCGGTGTCCGGGCCGCCCGTGCGCCTCGTATCACCTGCTCTTCACTGCTCGCCCGCTCTTCACTGCCGTCCAGGACTGGCCTTGGTGCCGGCTCGGCCCGGACGGCGCGTGGCTGCGCGTCGGCTGCCACCGCCTGCGCACTCATGCCGCTCCTCCCGTCGGACGGGCGAGGGCGAGGAGATCGCTGTGGTGCACCACGACCTTCAGCTCCCCCGCCTCGCACGCCGCGAGACGCCCTCGCAAATAGGCGCCCGCGCGCGGGGCGAGTTCGGGTCGCTCCTCGACTGCCGCGCCGACCCAGCCGCGCAGCCACTCCGCCATCAGCGCGGACTCGTCGGGGCCGAGCCGCCAGGCGCTGGGGTGCACCCGTACCGTCGCGCCGTGCCGGGCGAAGGCGTCGCAGGCCGTGGTGACCGCGTCGGGGCCGAGCAGGTCGTCGCGGCGCTGGTGGGCGTTGAACGCCTCGGCGATCTCGGTGTCCAGCGGGTCGGCGGGCGTGAGTTCGACGCGCCCCACCACCGACAGCGTCAGCAGGGCGGGGCAGCCGGCTCCGGCGCAGGCCTTGGCGAGCGCCTCGATCTGGTCGGCGGTGAGTACGTCGAGCAGGGCGGAGGCGGTCACCAGCGAGGCGCCCTTCAGCGCGTCCGCGGTCAGCCGGGAGACGTCGCCGCGCTGTGTCTCGACGGTGACCCGGCTGCCGTCGGCGGCCGTGCGGGGCGAGCCGACGGCGGCGAAGTGCAGCAGATAGGGGTCGCGGTCGTTCAGGACCCAGTGCTGAGGTCCGTCGAGTCGCGGGGCGAGCCAGCGGCCCATGGAGCCGGTGCCGCAGCCGAGGTCGTGGATGACCAGGCCGTTGGACCGCCGCTGTGGCATGTTCGCGAGCCGGATCCGCAGGGGATCGAGGAGCTCGGCCGCCCGCGCGGCGGCGTCGGCGGGCTCGCGCAACTGCAGCCATTCGGGGGCGTACCGCGTCACGTCGTCGGCCTCCGTGTCGGCGGCGCCGCGCCTGCGGTCACCCAGCCGAATCGTTCCCACCTCCGCGACCCTCGGCGTCGCCTGCTCGGGTGGTGTCATGCTCGTACTCACGCTGCCCCCTTCCTTGCGTCTCGCCCAAGTCGCCCCAGCACACCGGCCAGGCTCCGGGCCGTCGCGGCCCAGCCGTCCAGCGCGGCCCTGCGTCCGCGCGCGGCGGCCCTCAGACGGCGTCGTACATCGGTGTCGACGAACCAGCCGCGCAGTTCCGCCGCGAGCGCCGCCGAGTTGTCCGGCGGTACGAGGATGCCGGGCATCCCGCCGTCGGGTGCGCGCCCCACCGCCTCGGGGAGCCCGCCGACGTCCGTGGCCAGCACGGGGATGCCCCGCGCCAGCGCTTCGGTGACGGCCATGCCGTACGTCTCGGCGTACGAGGTGAGCACCAGGAGGTCGGCGGAGGCGTAGCTCGCGTCGAGTTCGGCTCCGGCCTGCGGGCCGACGAGTTGCAGCCGGTCGCCGAGGCCGTGGCGGTCGATGAGCTCCCGGATCTCGGTGACGTACTCGGGGTCCTGGCCCAGGCCGCCGACGCAGACGCAGCTCCAGTTCAGGTCGGTGAGGGTGGCGAGGGCCTCGACGAGGCGGTGCTGCGCCTTGCGCGGGGTGACCGAGGCGACGCACAGCAGCCGCGAGACGCCGTCGGTGCCGGCGGCCAGGGGCGCGATGTCGGCGCCGGGCGCGGCGACATGGACCCGGTCGGGGGCCAGCCCGTGGTGGGCGACCAGCCTGCGGGCCGCCCACTCGCTGGTGGCCACGATCGCGGGCACGGAACGCAGCGTGCGGCGCTCGCGGGCGTCCAGTTCCGCCGCGAGGCCGGGGTCGATACCCGTCTCGTCGCCGAGCGGCAGGTGAACGAGGACGACCAGGTGCAGCCGCTCGGTCTCCGCGGCGATGATCTCGGGGGCGGCGCAGGCGACGAGTCCGTCGAGGAGTACGCGGCTGCCGTCCGCGATCTCGCTGAGGGTGCGGGCCAGTTCCGCGCGGGCGGCGGCTGAGGGCTGGGGCCAGCTGCCGTCGATCGCGTGCTTGTGGACCTGCCAGCCGAAGGCGGGAAGGTCGAAGCACACCCGGGCGTCGTAGGTGTTGCCCCCGCTGGGCTTGGTCAGGTCGTCCACTGTGCCGGGCATCACAAAGTGCATGGCGCGAAGAGACATGGGGATGATGTCCGCGTACTTGTTCACAGTCCACGCTCGTAACTCGCCCAGGCGATGTGCGACTCGTGCAGGGTGACCGCGATGCCGGACAGTCCGCGGGCGCCTTCGCCCAGCGCTCCCTTGTGCACCCGCTCCGCGAGGCGGTCGGCGATGACCTTGGCCAGGAACTCCGTGGAGGTGTTGGTGTCGGCGAAGTCGGGCTCGTTGTCGAGGTTGCGGTAGTTCAACTCGCTTACCACTTCGCCCAGTTCCTGGGTGGCAAGTCCGATGTCGACGACGATGTTGTCGTCGTCCAGCTCGGCGCGGCGGAAGGTGGCGTCCACGAGGAACGTCGCCCCGTGCAAGCGCTGCGCGGGTCCGAAGACCTCCCCGCGGAAGCTGTGGGCGATCATGAGGTGATCGCGGACGGTGATGCTGAACAACGGACGACCCTCCAGGTGCGGCACGTCTGATCCCTCTGCCGGGCGTGCCGTGTAGTACGGCAGGTCCGTTCTCCGTGTTCAGGCGGTACGGGAGGAAGTTTCGACGGGTTTTCGTTTGGGACGTGTGGCTCGGACACGTTGTTCGGCGAACCGGTCACCGGACGTAGTCCCGAACCGATCCGAGGTGGTCAGGCCCCTTCAGTGTCCTTCAGTGTCGTACTGAACCAGGTGGCACAGCGCCTGCGTCTCGCCCGCGGCGAGCGCGGCCATCGCCTCCGGCAGTTCCTCGAAGGCGCACGAGCCGGTGATCAGTGCGTCCAGGGCGGGGTCGGCGAGCAGTTCGAGCGAGAGGGCGAGCCGGTCGGCGTACGTACGGCGCCCGCTCCTGGCCGGGGACACGGTGCCCACCTGGCTGCTGCGGACGACAAGGCGGCGGGAGTGGAAGGCCTCGCCCAGCGGCAGGCTGACCCGTCGGTCGCCGTACCAGCTCAGCTCGAGGACGGTGCCCTCCGGGGCGAGGAGTTCCAGCGAGCGGGTGAGGCCCGCCTCGGTGGCGCTGGCGTGCACGACCAGATCGCGGTCGCCGGCGGCGTCCGCCGGGAGCGCGAAATCGACGCCGAGGGCCCGGGCGAGTTCCGCACGCGCCGGGTTGGCGTCCACGAGCTGGACGCGGACGGCGGGGTACCGGGCGAGGAGGGCGGCGACACTCGCGCCGATCATCCCGGCGCCGACCACCGCGATCCGGTCACCGACGAGCGGTGCGGCGTCCCACAGGGCGTTGACCGCGGTCTCCACGGTGCCGGCGAGGACGGCACGCGAGGCGGGCACGGACTCGGGCACGGGGGTCACCGCGCTCGCCGGAACGACGTACCGGGTCTGATGCGGATAGAGACAGAAGACGGTCCGCCCGACGAGCGACGCCGGCCCCTCCTCCACCAGGCCCACGTTGAGATACCCGTACTTGACCGGTCCCGGGAAATCGCCCTCCTGGAACGGCGCCCGCATCGCGCCGTACTGACTCTCCGGCACGCCACCGCGGAAGACGAGGGTCTCGGTTCCGCGGCTCACTCCGGAGAAGAGCGTGCGCACCAGAACCTCGCCCTCGACGGGGCTCGGCAGATCGGCGTCCCGTATCTCGCCGTGCCCCGGAGACTCCAGCCAGAAAGCGCGTGCAACGCGGTTCATCGGCATCTCATCCTCCTGAAAATTCGTGCTGCAAAGCCACGCAAAAAGTCGTGCCCAAGCTGTGAACCTGCTGAGTCCGGCTGAACGCTCCGGCGACGGTGCACGTACCGACCGTTGCGAAGCCGCGGACAACGTAAGCGGCAGTGATCGACTTTGTCATCTGGCCGGAGGATGTGCGGTGGCCCTGAACAACACGTACGACGCGAGGCTTTTGCAGGTGCAGCAGGAGACGGCCGTGGGAGCGGGCGCGATGCTCCTCCTGCTGACCGTCCTCGGCACGGCGATCGGCATGGGGCCGGTGGGCTGGCTGACGGGCCTGGCATTCGCGTTCGCCACCTGGGCCGTGCTCGCCCGCGCCCTGCACCGCACACGGCCCCGCTCCTTCGGCCCTGCCAACCGCGTCACCCTCGGCCGCGCCACGCTCGTCGCCGGCGTCACGGCCCTGGTCGCGGACTCCTTCCAGAGCCCGCCGCCGGTCACCCTTCTGGTCGCCCTGACCACGGTCGCCCTGATCCTCGACGCGGTCGACGGCAAGGTCGCCCGCCGCACCGGTTCCTCGACCGCGCTGGGCGCCCGCTTCGACATGGAGGTCGACGCCTTCCTGATCCTGGTGCTCAGCGTGTACGTCTCCACGCAGCTGGGCCCCTGGGTCCTGCTGATCGGCGGAATGCGGTACGCCTTCGTGGCGGCGGCCCGCTTCATGCCCTGGCTGAACGCCGCCCTGCCCCCGAGCACGGGCCGCAAGACGGTGGCGGCGCTCCAGGGGGTCGCGCTGCTGGTCGCGGGAGCGGGGATCCTGCCGTACGTCCTGACATTCGCGACGGTCGTCCTGGCGCTGGGCTCGCTGGTGTGGTCGTTCGGCCGGGACATCGGGTGGCTGTGGAGGAACCGGGAGGGCCACGTGACGCTCCGCGAATCCGCCGAGCCTGCCGCCACTGAGGCCTACTCCTCTGTGGCTTCCGTGCCCTCCTCGCTTCCTGCACTCGCCGCGTCGGGCAGGGTGACCAGTTCGTCGAGGGTGTAGCAGATCACGGCAGGCTCCGTAGCCTCCGGTAGGACCATGTAACTGCACAGAGACAACCGCGCGTGACTTCAACCAGAACGCTTCACGGTTCCTCGCCGCTCTTTATCGACCACCGGATCAATCAGGTTGTCCCTGGCCTGCTGGAACGCATCGCGTATGTGTCAGCGATCCGGAACTCAGGCCGCCGCCTATCCACGCAGGATCGGCGGCGGCCTGAGGCGCTGCTGGACCACACCACCACGAACGTCAGCTGTCCGCCCGTCCGCCACTGTCGTCGTCTCTGTTGCGCCAGAAGGCGGGGCACTCAGTCTTTGCTGCCGCTGCCAGGTTCTGATCGATCCGGTTGCGCTCGAACTCCAGGGTTCGTGACTTCCCCGCCCCGTCGACGCGGAATGTGTCGGCCGGTTCGTCGGGACGATCCCTGACGGCCACCAGCATGTGCTCGCCCTTCCGGTAGGGATACTCGCCCATCTCCTTGGCGCTCAGGGCGGTGAACTGGATCTGCCGCTCAGCGCCCTGGCTCGGCTTGATCCATTCCGTAACGGTGAGGGTCACCTTGACCGTATCGTCCTGTCCGGGGTGATCGCGTACCGCCACCACGTCCCCTTCGACAATCATCGGCGAGCAGGCAATCCACTCCATGTGGCTCAGCGCCTGCCCCTGGTCCTGCTGGGCTCCGCCTGAATCACCGTCCGCAAGCGCATAAGCCAGGAGAACGAGGGCCAGGGACGCCGCGGCGACCAGGGCACCGACGACGATGCCAGGACGCTTCGACCAGGCAGGGTGCGCACGGAGCGGGGTGGCGGGTTCTTCACCGCCGACCGCTTCGCCTATCAGGCCGAGGGCCAGGCGCAACTGATGCTCCTCCGGGCCGGTCAACTGAGTCATGTCAGATCACCTCCACTTGGCGCAGCCGCGCCCGCATCGCCGCATGGGCCGTGTGCAGGCGGCTTTTGATCGTTCCTTCGGGGACGCGCAGGAGCAGCGCTATCTCGCGGATGGGCAGGTCCGCGTAGTAACGCAGCACCAGTACCTGCCGCTGTGCCGCGGGCATCGACTCAAGCTCCTCCGCCACCGCCAGGGCAAGGACCCGGTGTTCCTCCGAGTGCTCCGCCAGGCGCTGACGCAGTCCGGCGTCTCTGCTCTGTGACCGGTGCCAGTCACTCGCCACACGGGAGGCGACAACGGTGAGCCAGGCCAAACGATTGCGCACCTCCGGCCGCGTCGGCTTGGCCTGCTCCTCAAGCAACTTGAGCCTGACCTGCTGCACACCGTCGTCCAGCGCGTCCCAGGGCACGCCACCCAAGGCCAGTACCGCTCGCACCCGCCTGACCTCTGCCGCATCGGCCAAGCCTGGAGGATCGTCCTTCTCATGGGCCCGTCGTGCGCTGCGCGCCATGGCCGGTCCTTCCTCGTTTCCTTAATGACGGAGCAGTGCGGGGAAACGTTCGGGAGAGCCGGGAATCATCCACGCCGAGTGCTCCACCGTCACCACTGCGACAGCCGCTGGAGCCGCGCCGGTGCGGGTGCCGCCGCATTCTCGGTGTCAGACCAGGCTCACCGGGCGGGCGGCAAAGACCTGGAAGCGGCTCCGCCGTCCTGTTCGGCTGAGCGGTGTGGTCAGTCGCACGCGCCTGCCGCGGACTCCTGCGCAAACGGCCTGAACTCTTCCGGTTTGGCCGCCTTGAGTGCTGTGGCGAGGCTGGCCGCGCTCTTGCCGGCCATCTCGTCCTTCAGGCCAATATTCAGGCCGCCCTCGGCCAGGACCTGCCGAGCCTGGGCGGCGGTACGTGCGCGGCCCTCGAACTCGCCTTCGCCGATCCTGTTGTTGTCATACGGGACGGTGGATCCCTCGCCAAGACCGCGCCATCGGCCTCCGTCCGGGGCGCAGGAGTCCTCCTCCCACACGATGGCGATGACGTAGCTGTGGCCCGTTTGGATGCGAGGGCTGTGGGCCTTGGCCATCTTGACGCGGTCGCACCGTCCAGGTCACGGGCTCGGGGCGTGTTGGGGCCGGACCTCTGACAGCCCCATCGCGAGACGCACCCCTGACAGATGCGTCACCGCGCGATGTCCAGGAGTTGACCCTCGACCTTGTGCAGGGCTCAGAGTTCCGGGTGTGGAGAGCGAGATGCGCAGCATTGGTGAGATGGCCCGGGACAGCGGACTGGGCGTGAGTGCCCTGCGGTTCTACGACCGTGCCGGTGTACTGGTCCCCGCCTGGGTGGATCCGGTGAGTGGCTACCGCTGGTACGGCCCCGAGCAGCTGGAAGAGGCCCGGTTGCTGGCCCGGTTGCGCCGGGCCGGTATGCCGCTGGCGGACATCCGGCTGGTGCTGGCCGGCTGGTCCAGCGCGGACACCGACCTCGTACGCAAGCTCCTTCAGACGCATCTGCGCCGTCTCGAACAGGGGCTGTCCGATGCCCGCAGCGAGTTCTCCACACTCCGAGCCCTACTCGAACACAGGGAGAACTCCATGACGTCGCTCCGCACCGCCACCATCAGACTGTCCGTCTCCGCACTTGAGCTGGCCGCCGCACTGGACGCGGTCCGATTCGCCGCCAGCACCGACCCGGAGCTGCCGATGCTCGGCGGTGTCCTGTTCGACATCGAGGACGAGGCACTCCACATCGTGGCCACCGACCGCTACCGGATGGCCATCGCGCGAACCGGTACCGCCGGGCAGGGCGGGCCCCGCGTGCAGGTCATCGTGCCCGTCCCGCTCGCCGACGCGATGCGGGCGTTGCTGAGCGGCGAGGAACCCGTCGAGCTCGCTGTGGACGGTGACCGCGTGACGCTGGAGATGGGGGACGGGAGCCGTCAGGCGGCCGGGCAGTGCCTCGATCACGACTTCCCCGACTACCGTCGCCTCATCCACTTGCCGGCCGGGCGCCGCGCCCTGGTCGATGTGCCGGCCTTCCGGAAGGCGGTGGAGACCGGCCCTGTCCGCGCGAGCGAGGTGCGCAAGCTGGACGATGTGTCCGTCGCTCTCAGCGTGCTCAAGGTGACGGCCGACGGCACGGTGGCCGTCTGCGAGGACGGTGACGACGGCCAGGACCTGGTCGCTGTCAACCGCGAGTTCCTGCTGCACGCGCTCGCCGCCGGAGCCCGCGACCAGCTGATCCTGGAGTTCGGCGCCCCCACGGCACCCCTGGCGATCCGCCGGCCCGACGCCGAAGACACGTTCTCCATGCTGATGCCGGTGCGCCTGGACAACTGACCAGGATTTCGCGGGCGGGAGACCAGCGGAGGGACGCGCTCGGTCTCCTGCCATCCGTGTCAGCGGGATGGTCGCCATCGCGTTACTGGGATGCGGTGCGGTACGACCTGCCGCACACTCTCCAAGTGTTCGTGATGCAGCCCGTCCTTGAGATCCGCGTCCCCGAGGACTTCGCGCTGTGGCCGATCGTCGGGGCCGAGCCGCACGGCTTCCTGCCGCTCAGCGGCGCGCTCGGTCCCGGCGAGGTCGGTACGGCGGTCATGAGCATCGCAGCGTGCAACGACGCCGTGCCGGAGGCCGCCGACCAAGCGCCGAGGCCCGCCAGCTCCCTCGGCGCGTTCCTGCACGGGCTGCTGGCCCTGGACGACCTGTTCGTCTCGGGTGGTCTGCGTGTCACGGACACCTCCACCGGCGTCACCTTGGTGCCGGGCTGCTGCAACGGGCTGGAAGAGCGTGGCGACTGGCTCGATGTCCTCGACGGCGGCGGCTGGGCCTCCTTCGGCCACGATCCCTCCTCCTTGGCCGAACGGCGCGGCGACACGGTCCGCCTCACCGTGGACGCCGAGCGGGATGACAGCCCGGTGATCGAGTTGCCCACCGTCGAGTTGCGGCGCCTGCTCGCGGGAGCCGAGCGGACCTGGCCGGCTTCCTCGGCCTCGCCGCCGCCTGGGCGGTCCGGTGTCTTCCGGAGCGTGCGGCCCAGGTCACGGCCGCGCTCGCACGTGCGCTGGCCTTGCCCGCCTGAGCTGTCGTAACGGCCGGCTGGTGCTGCCGCTCGGACCGTCCCTTCCCCAGGCCGCGGGCCGGCTGTCTACGCCTCGTGCGCCCGGGTGGTCGCCCGCTCTGAGCCGCGTTCCGTGCGGAGGGGCGACGACGTGTTCGGCTGCTGTAGGGACACCTCGGCCCAGACGGTTTTGGTGTACGCGTCGTGGACGGTGCAGCCCCAGCGGTCCGCATACGCCTGGACGAGGAGCAGACCGCGGCCCGACGTCGCGTCGGCAGGCGGGGCGAGGGAGGCGGGGTCGGGGGGCAACCGCTCGGGGCGGGTGTCCGTCACCTCGATCCGTACGGCGGTGGGCCGGGGCAGGTGGAGCAGCGTCAGCCGGAAGTCGCGGCCGGGGGCGTTGCCGTGCGTGATGGCGTTGGACGCCAGCTCGGCCGTGGCGAGGGCGACGGTGCGGGCGGGACCGGAGTCGTGCGGGAGGCCGGTCCACTCGGTGAACTGCTGAACGGCGAGTTGGCGGGCGAGCCGGGCGCCCCGTCTGGTGCTGCTGAGGTGGAGGGTCAACTGGTGGGCGGGGGTGCGGGGTTCACCGGTGTCGGTGGTCTGTTGCTGTGTCACGGTGTCAGCGTGGGTGGGCGGGACGCCGGTGACCAGGTACAACGGCCGTACGTCGTCCTCGTCGTACGGAGTACGCGGTCGTTGCCCGCCTTGGTTGTACGGGTCCTGTACGGGCGTTGTACGGGTCCGGGGCCGTATCCCGGCGATCGCGGCTCGCGTTGAACACGGCCCCGGCGCAGGGGGGTTGACGAGCGCTGTGGGTAGTGGCGGACGGTGCGCTCCGGGACGGAAGGGCGTGAGGACGTGGGTGCGGTGCGGGAGACGCGGAACAGTCTCGCGGTGAAGACGAAGGAGGAGAGCGACCTGCCGGGTGCGTGGTCGGCGTACGGCAGGCTGCTCCAATACCTGCGTATGCAGGCCGGGTTGAGCCAGCAAGAGCTTGGGGAGGCGATCGGTTACTCGATGGAGCAGGTCGCCTCGGTCGAGCAGGGGCGGCGCCCGGCGAAGGCGGCGTTCACCACGGCGGCGGACCGGGTGCTGGATGCGCGGGGGGTCCTGGAGGTCCTCCAGGACGAGGTGGACCGGGCGAAGCTGCCACGGTTCTTCCGCAACTTCGCGCTCATCGAGGCGGAGGTCTTGAGCCGCTTCTCGTACGATCCGCTGCTGGTGCCGGGGCTGTTGCAGACGGAGGCGTACGCGCGGGCGGTGTTCGCGGGGCACTGCCCGCCGCTGAGCGAGGAGATCGTGGACCAGCACACGGAGGCACGGCTGAGCCGTCAGAAGCTGCTGACGCGGGTGCCGATGGCGGAGTTGTCGTTCATCATCAGCGAGGAGGCGCTCCGTAACCCGGTGGGTGATGCCGAGGTCATGCGCGGCCAGTGGCAACGCCTGCTGGAGGTGGGCGCGTTGCGCAACGTCGAGGTTCAGGTCATGCCTGCCGCGCCGGGGTTCCACGCCGGGCTGAACGGACCGTTCGTGATGCTGGAGACGAAGGAGCATCAGCACCTCGGATACATCGAGTCCCAGGAGGTCGGGTGCGTCGTCCGTGATCCCGCAGAGGTCAGCGCCTTCGGCTTGCGCTATGGCAAGCTGCGATCGCAGGCTCTGAACGGCGTCGAGTCTGCGCGGCTCATCGAACGGCTGGCGGGAGAGACATGAGCGTGGGGCAGGTAACCGAGAACGTGGACGGGCTGCGCTGGTTCAAGAGCAGCTACAGCGGATCGGGCGGCGGCGACTGCGTGGAGGTGGCTGCCGGTCTGGACGCTGTGTACGTACGGGACTCAAAGGTTGCGGGTGGCGGGCCAGTACTGCGGGTCAGCCGGGCCGAGTGGGATGCGTTCATAACCCTCGCGGTCGGGTAGTTCCGCCCGGGGCCTCCGAGCGGAACAACGGGATGCTTCACGTCACTTGGGGCGAGTAGACCAGCCCGTGGCCGTTCTCGCGGCTCAGAACAGCGACCCCTCCCTCACCGAAACGACCCACATGGTGTGGCTCGGTGTCGACCTACCTTCGACAGCTCGAGCAGCTTGGCGTTGCCCGCCCGCGACGTCTTCACCGGCTACTGGTGCGGGCGGCCGGGCGTACCCAGAAATCCTTTGTGGCGCCGCGGCTCGGGGCCCAGACTGTGCCGGTGCTGATCCGACGCGAAACGCCTGCCGATGTCCCTGCCGTAAGCACCGTCACCGCGGCGGCCTTCGCCAAGCCGGAGACTCCGGTTCCGGTGGAGGTAACCCTCCTCGACGAGCTGCGCACCTGCGACGGCTGGCTGCCGGAACTGTCGCTCGTGGCACTCGGCGACAAGGACGAGGTAGTAGGCCACGTGGTCTGCACCCGTGGCCATGTCGGCACTGCCTCCGTCCTGGGTCTCGGCCCGCTCAGCGTGCACCCCGACCACCAGCGCCGCGGCGTCGGCCTCGCCCTTGTCCACACCGTGCTCGGCGCAGCGGATGCCCTGGGCGAGCCCCTCGTCGCCCTCCTCGGCAGCCCCGCGTACTACGGCCGCTACGGTTTCCGCACCAGCACGGACTCCGGCATCACCGCACCGGACCCCGCGTGGGGCGAGTACTTCCAGGTCCGCACCCTGACCGCCCACGACCCCGCGCTGCGGGGCGTCTTCAAGTACGCGGAGCCGTTCGAGCGGGTCTGACATCGGTGCAGGGGTCAGCTTTCGAGTTCCGTCGGGCGATCTCGGCTGCGTAGGCGGCCCAGTCTCCGGCGGCGGCTCGCTGCCAGCCGGGAAGCTGAGATCACGGACGATCTTCTGCTGGTCAGCGTCGCTCGCCCGTGATGCAGACGAGCCAGTGGCCGTTCGCGGTGGGCTGGGCCTCCACCCTGATGGGGGTCAGCAGCGAGAATCGTTCGCTGAGTATGCCGTCGATCTGCTGGTGCCCGAACTCATCAACACCACCAATCCTGTACAGGACCGCGGCGATCCGGCGTGACTCCAAGGCTGGGATGTCGGGGCGGGCGCTGGAGCACAAGTACGGGGTGAGCCGGCCGGTCAGGCGTTGAAGACGGCCTCGGAGCGGTCGCGGTTTTCGTGCAGGTCCCAGTACAGGGGGGCGATCTGCTCGGGCGTGGCCGTCGGGAAGCCCTCCGGGCCGCCCTCGCCGATCCACACGCCGATCGCCACGTGGGCGGCGTGCACACCGCTGCCGGCCAGTTCCTTGTTCAGGTTGATCACCCAGTTGCGCAGAGCTGCCTGGGCCGCGTTGGCGTTGCCGAACATCGGCACCGGGTCCACGGAACCGCCGCCGGTGGTGAACAGCAGGCTCCCGGCGCCCGCCTCGCGCATCGCGGGTAGTACCGTCCGGGCTGCCGTGATGGCGCCGTAGAAGCCGTACTCGATCATTGGCTGCAGATTGTCCACCGTGACCTCCGAGGGAGCGGCCAGGGTGAGGCCGGGCACCGGGGAGTGCGGGGCCGGCGAATACTCCAGTACGTCGATGCCGCCGAAGCGGGCCTTGGCCGCGTCCAGGGCATCGGTCAGTGAGGCGCGGTCGAGGATGTCGGCGGGGAACGCGGCTGCCGTGATGCCTTCCTGGCCGAGCTGGGCGACCAGCGTTTCCAGCTTCTCCTTGGTACGGGCGATCAGGGCGACGTCGAAGCCGCGGCTGCCGAAGGTGCGGGCGATGGCCAGGCCCATGCCGGGGCCGGCGCCGACGATGGCGAGAGTGGGCACAGTGAGATCTCTTCCGTGTGGTGACCGCCGGGACATGCGGAGATCGGATGCCCGGTCGGCGTGTGGGTCAGGTGTGTAGATCAGGCGTGGGCGGCGTGGTCGGCGGGAACTGCGCAGCCGTCCGGGCCGCAGATCGCCGCGTCGTTGTCGGCATCGAGAACGGTCGGGTGGGTCTCGTCCCAGACCTGGCGCAGGATGCCGAGCAGGGTGTCGGTGTCCTGCGCTCCTGCAACGGCGTACCGGCCGTCGATGACGGTGAAGGGGGCACCGGTTGCCCCGAGCTGCTGCGCCTGGTGTGCGTCTTCCTGTACCTGACGGCGGTAGCGCCGGTCGGCGAGCACCTGGCGAGTCTGGTCGCGGTCCAGACCGATCTCGTCGGCCAGGCCGAGCAGGTCGTCGAGCGTGAAGATCGACTCGGCTTTGCCGAAGTAGGCGCGGAAGATCATGCTCCAGGCTTCGCCGTTCTTGCCTTCGGCGGAGGCGTGAGCCAGGAACTCGTGGGCCAGGTCGGTGTTCCCGACTCGGTTGTCCAGGACCCGGTAGGGGGCCAGGCCCTCGGAGGCGGCCATGCCTTCGACATCCGGTACGCCGGCCTGCCCGGGGATGACGCCGTACTTGGCCAGCACAAATTCGCGGACGCTGAGCGTGCGGTCCTCGGGGAGGCCACTGCCCAGAGGGAACGAGCGGTGGACCACCTCTACGTGGCCGCTGTGCTCGAATCGCTCCACGGCCCGATCCAACCGATGGCTGCCCAGACCGCACCAGGGGCAGGCGATCTCAGACCAGATCTCTACCTTCATACCCTGACCTCCAATTCCTACTATTCGTTCGTAACGCCATGATGAGCCAGTATGGAAGGCGATACAAAAGGCACATCGGTGTGCGCGACGGAGAGGAATGGGCGCTATGCAGGACAGTGCGGGTAACGGGACGGCGGCTTCGGTCGGGCCGTGCGCGAGCATCCCCGCCGATCACATGGACTTCATCCGCCAGGTGCTCGACCGGGTGGGCGACAAGTGGAGCATGTTGATCATCGCCGTCCTGGAGGGCGGCCCGGTGCGCTACACCGACTTGCAGCGCCAGATCCCGGGCATCTCCCAGCGCATGCTGACCCACACCCTTCGCCAGCTCACAGAGGACGGGTTGATCAGCCGTACCGCCTACGCCGAGGTGCCACCGCGCGTCGAGTACGCGCTCGCCCCGCTCAGCGGCGGCCTGAACGAGATCGTCAAGCAGCTGATCGGTTGGGCGGCCGACCACCATGACGAGATCCGCGCCAACCGTTCCCGTGCCGGCGCCACCGCCTCCTCTGCGTCCCGGTCCTGAGGGCGTTACGCTTCGCACTCGCAGAAATGAGCGAGTACTGATCGCTGCCGGGTGGCGGTGGCCGTCACCCACCTGGCGGTGACGCCGCGGGTCTTGGCGGAACTCGACTATCGCCGGGCCCGAGTTCAGTGCCCGTGGCCGCCGCCCGAACCGTGCTCGTCCGCGCCCGGCTCCGCCGTCGTCGGTTCCGCCGCCGCCGGCGCACCCCCCGCATGCACCGTGAACGCCGCCGTACGGACCTTGCCCTCGTGCTTGAAGTCGAGGAAGAGGCGGTACGCGCCCTTGCTGGGGGCCGTTGCCGTGAAGGACACCTCCGGGCCGGACTTCGTTTTCCCGTCGCCGGGCTCGCCGTTGGGGTGGACGTGGAGGTAGGCGAGGTCTCCTGAGCGGAGGGCGACCAGGTGGCCGTATGCGCCCAGGTAAGGCTGGAGGTTGCGCACGGGCTTGCCGTCCTTGGTGACGTTCAGCTTCAGTTCGCTGCCTGTGCCGGGGCGGAGCTCGCCGTTGAGGGTGACCTTGTAGTCGTCGACGATCGCGGTGGGGGCGGCCTTCGGCAGTTCGGCCGGCTTGTACGGGCCCGACACCGCGAGGTCGGAGCCGAGGGTCAGGCCCTCCGCGGCGCCCTTGGGTGTGAAGTCGGCGAAGACGCGGTAGCCGCCCGCCTTCGGCAGCTCGACCGGGATCGACCAGGTGCCGTCGGCGGCACGGGTGGGGTGGAGGTGGCGATAGACCGTGAGGTCGCGTGAGGCGACGATGAGGTGCAGTTCCTTCTCGTGTTCGCGCTGGTACGCGGTCACGTTCCGTCCGGTGCTGTCCTTGACGATGGCGAAGCTCAGCTCGGTGTCCGCGCCGACCTCGATGCGCGAGGTCTTCAGGTCGAGCGTGTAGCCGCCCTCGGAGGTCTGCAGCCCGCCGGGCAGTTCCGCCGCGTGCCCGCCGGCCTCCTCCGTGCCTGAGCCGCCTCCCCCGCCCTCGTCGTTCTTCGTGCTCGTCGCGTGGCTGTCGTGCTGCGCGGTCTCGGTGGTCTTGTCGTCGGACACCACGGGGTCGAGGACGTTACCCACCCCGTAGGCCGTGCCGAAGGTCGCGGCGAGCGCGGCGGTGAAGGTCGTGATCTTCAGTGCGGTGTGCATGGCCTGGTCCCTTCTCGAAGGTCTCAAGGGCCGCCGTTCGGGGGCGACCGACGCCTTCCAACATACCCCCAGGGGGTACACAGTCAAGTCGAATCACCCCTTGAATCGAATACGGATGGGGGGTATACATGGAGACGCAGAGCTTCATACCCCCCAGGGGTATAAATCCAACATGCTGCGAGGAGCGGACATGGCCACCACCACACCCGGCGCCGCCGAGGTCGAACTCGCCATCGGCGGCATGACCTGCGCCTCGTGCGCGGCCCGGATCGAGAAGAAGCTCAACCGCATGGACGGCGTCGAGGCCACCGTCAACTACGCGACCGAGAAGGCCAAGGTCACGTACCGCGGCGAGGACGTCTCCGTCCAGGACCTGATCTCCACGGTCGAGGCCACCGGCTACACCGCCCACGAGCCCGCGCCCGTACGCCCCGAGCCCACGGCCGGCGGCGAGGAGGGGCCCGACTCCGGTGCGTACGACGAACTGCGGCCGCTCCGCGAGCGCCTGATCACCGCCGTCACCCTCGCCGTGCCGGTCGTCGCGATGGCGATGATCCCGGCCCTGCAGTTCGAGTACTGGCAGTGGCTGTCCCTGACACTGGCGGCGCCCGTCGTCACGTATGCCGCCTGGCCCTTCCACCGCGCCGCCTGGACCAACGCCCGGCACGGTGCGGCCACCATGGACACGCTGATCTCGGTCGGTACGTCGGCCGCGTTCCTGTGGTCGGTGTGGGCCCTCTTCTTCGGAACGGCCGGCACGCCCGGTATGACGCACCCCTTCGAGCTGACCATCGCCCGCAGCGACGGCGCGGGGAACATCTACCTGGAAGCCGCCGCCGGAGTCACCGCCTTCATCCTCGCGGGCCGCTACTTCGAGGCCCGGTCCAAGCGGAAGGCGGGCGCGGCTCTCAAGGCGCTGCTGGAACTCGGTGCGAAGGAGGTGACGGTCCTGCGTGCCGACGGTCGCGAACTGACCGTCCCCACCGCCGAATTGAAGGTCGGCGACCGCTTCCTGGTGCGCCCCGGCGAGAAGATCGCCACCGACGGCGTCGTCGTCCAGGGCTCCTCCGCCGTGGACGCCTCCATGCTGACCGGCGAGTCCGTACCGGTCGAGGTCGCGACCGGCGACGGCGTCACCGGTGCCACGCTCAACGTCGGCGGACGGCTCGTCGTAGAGGCCACCCGTGTTGGCGCCGACACCCAACTCTCCCGTATGGCCAAGCTGGTGGAGGACGCGCAGAACGGCAAGGCCGCCGCCCAACGCCTCGCCGACCGGATCTCCGCGGTCTTCGTACCGGTCGTCATCGGCCTCGCCCTGGCCACCCTCGGCTTCTGGCTCGGCAACGGCTCCGGGCTGACCGCCGCCTTCACCGCCGCGGTCGCCGTCCTGATCATCGCCTGCCCGTGCGCCCTGGGTCTCGCGACGCCGACCGCGCTGATGGTCGGCACCGGGCGCGGCGCGCAGCTCGGCATCCTGATCAAGGGCCCCGAGGTGCTGGAGAACACGCGCAAGGTCGACACGATCGTCCTCGACAAGACCGGCACGGTGACCACCGGCCGGATGACCCTGCTGGCCGTGCACACCGCCGACGGCACCACCGAGGACGAAGTTCTGCTCCTGGCCGGTGCGTTGGAGCACTCCTCGGAGCACCCCATCGCGAAGGCGGTGGCCGCGGGCGCCGCGCAGAAGGTCGGCAAGCTGCCCACCCCGGAGGACTTCGCGAACGTCGCGGGCCTCGGCGTCCAGGGCATCGTCGAGGGGCACGCGGTTCTGGTCGGCCGGGAGAAGCTGCTCGCCGAGTGGGAGATCCGGCTGCCCGTGAACCTGGAGCGCGCCAAGGCGGAGGCTGAGGCGGCCGGTCGTACGGCGATCGCGGTCGCCTGGGACGGCGAGGCCCGTGCGGTTCTCGAGGTGGCCGACGCCGTCAAGGAGACCAGCCCCGAGGCGATCACGCGGCTGCGGGCGCTCGGTCTGACTCCGATCCTGCTGACCGGCGACAACGAGGCGGTCGCGCGGTCCGTCGCCGCCGAGGTCGGTATCGACGAGGTCATCGCCGAGGTACTCCCCCAGGACAAGGTGGGCGTGGTCAAGCGCCTTCAGGCGGAGGGCCGTTCGGTGGCGATGGTCGGCGACGGCGTCAACGACGCGGCCGCGCTGGCGCAGGCGGACCTGGGGCTGGCCATGGGTACGGGCACGGACGCGGCCATCGAGGCCGGCGACCTCACTCTCGTACGGGGCGACCTGCGGGCCGCGGCCGACGCGATCCGCCTCTCGCGCCGGACCCTCGGCACCATCAGGTCCAACCTGTTCTGGGCCTTCGCCTACAACGTCGCCGTCCTCCCCCTCGCGGCGGCCGGCCTCCTCAACCCGATGATCGCGGGAGCGGCGATGGCGTTCTCGTCGGTCTTCGTGGTGGGCAACAGCCTGCGCCTGCGGGGGTTTCAGGCGGCGGGCTCTTGACAGAGAAGATACCCCCTGGGGGTATGATGAGACACATCGAGCAGAGACACGAAGCGAAGAGACAAGCGAAGACAGGCGAAGAGACAAGAACCGACAGGAGCAGAGTCATGGTGCAGGACATTTACGAGGTCAAGGGCATGACGTGCGACCACTGCGTCAAGGCCGTCTCGTCCGAGGTCGGCGCGCTCGACGGCGTCACGGGCGTGGAGGTCGACCTGAAGACCGGCCGCGTGACGGTGTCCAGCGGCGAACGCCTGGCGTACGACGCGGTCGCCGAGGCCGTGGACGAGGCCGGCTACGACCTGATAGCCCGCCGCGAGCAGTAGGGCCTGTCGTCAGACGCCCACAGAACGGTCCCGCCCGTGTACGTCTCGTACGGGCGGGACCGTCTCTGTAGCCACCGTCTTCGCGGCCACCGCCCTTGGGGCTACCGGGCCGGGACCCCGTCGGACGCCGCGCTCGGTGCCGGGGCGTACCCGGCAGGCCGGGTGGTGAAGGTGCCCCGGCCCTGGGTGCGGCTGCGCAACCGCGTGGCATAGCCGAACAGTTCGGCCAGCGGCACGGTCGCCGTGATCACCACCGCGCCCGCCCGCGCGACCGAGCCCGAGACCCGGCCGCGCCGCGCCGCGAGGTCGCCGAGCACCCCGCCCATGGCGTCCTCGGGCACGGTGACCGTGACGTCGACCACCGGTTCCAGGAGCGCCATCTCGCCGACCCGCAGTGCGTCACGGAGTGCGAGTCGGCCGGCCGTCCGGAACGCCATCTCCGAAGAGTCCTTCGGATGGGTCGCCCCATCGGTCAGCACGACGCTCACCCCGGTCACCGGATGGCCGCCGAGCGGCCCTTCTGCCAGCGCGTCCCGGCAACCCGCCTCGACCGCTCGTACGTACTCCTTCGGCACCCGGCCCCCGACGACGGCCGACCGGAACGCGAAGCCGGTCGCGCTGTCGGCACCATCGGAACCGGCGGCACCAGAGGCGGCCTCCAGCGGCCCCACATCGAGGACGACATGGGCGAACTGACCGGCGCCTCCGTCCTGTTTGACATGCCGGTACACCAGCCCCGACACGCCACGGACGAGGGTCTCCCGGTACGCCACCCTCGGCCGGCCGACGCCGACGGCCAGCCCGTGGGCGCGCCGGATCTTCTCCACCGCCACCTCCAGATGCAGCTCACCCATCCCCGACAGCACGGTCTGGCCGGTCTCGGGGTCGGTCCTGACCACCAGCGAGGGATCCTCCTCGACCAGCCGCGTCAACGCGGACGCCAGGCGGTTGGTGTCGGTGCTCCTGCGCGCCTCGACCGCCACGGAGACGACCGGATCGGCGGCGGTCGGCGGTTCGAGAAGCAGGGGAGCCGAGGGTGCGCACAGGGTCGCCCCGGCGCGGGCGTACTTCAGCCCGACCACCGCGACGATGTCCCCGGCCACGGCCCGGTCCAGCTCCGCGTGGCGGTCGGCCTGGACCCGCAGAATCCGCCCGATGCGCTCGGTGCGGCGTGCGCCCGCGTCCCACACTGTCTCTCCCTTCTCGATCGTTCCCGAGTACAGACGTACGTACGTCAGCCGCCCCGTGGCGGTGGCGTTCACCTTGAACGCCAGTGCCGCGAACGGCGCCGCCGGGTCGGCGGCCCGTTCCTGCTCCGCGCCGTCCTGAGTGCCGCGTATCGCGGGCACGTCCAGCGGCGAGGGCAGGTACGCGACGACGGCCTCCAGCAGCGGCTCGATTCCGCGGTTGCGATAGGCCGAGCCGCACAGCACGACCACGCCGTCACCGGTACGGGTCAGATCGCGCAGCGCGGCAGTCAGCGTCCGCGCGGAGAGAGCAGACTGCGCGCAGAACTCCTCCAGTGCGGGCGCATGGAGTTCAGCCACCGCCTCCTCCAACTGCCGTCGGCGCCGGTGTGCTTCGTCCCGCAGGGCGTCCGGAACCGGACCTTCGTCGACCGCCTCGCTGCCGTCGGCCCAGACCAGCGACCTCATACGCACCAGATCCACCACCCCGGTGAAGCCGTCCTCCGTGCCGATCGGCAACTGGACGACCAGCGGGGCCGGATGCAACCGCTCCCGGATCGACTCGACCGCCGTGTCGAGGTCGGCACCGGCGCGGTCCAGCTTGTTGACGAAGGCGATCCGTGGCACACCGTGCCGGTCGGCCTGCCGCCACACCGACTCGCTCTGCGGCTCCACTCCCGCGACGGCGTCGAACACCGCGATCGCGCCGTCGAGCACGCGCAGCGAGCGTTCCACCTCGTCGGAGAAGTCGACATGGCCCGGAGTGTCGATCAGGTTGATCCGGTGGCCGTCCCAGGCGCAGCTGACCGCCGCGGCGAAGATGGTGATGCCACGATCGCGCTCCTGAGAGTCGAAGTCGGTGACGGTCGTGCCGTCATGGACCTCACCCCGCTTGTGGGTGGTCCCGGTGACGTACAGGATCCGCTCGGTGACGGTGGTCTTCCCGGCGTCGACGTGGGCGAGGATGCCCAGATTGCGAACGGCGGTGAGCGGACTGGTGAGTTGACGGTGCAGGTCGTTGCGCACGGCCCATGGCCTTTCGGGATGATCCAGAATGGGGCAGCGCGATTCCCGGACGGAACGGGTCTGTGGAGACTGGCCTGTCGAGACGGCAACGGGCAGGCAGGGACCAGGCGTTGAGGTGGTGTGCGAGCCGACTCGTCGAGTCGGGCGTTGCCGCGTCAGGTGTTGCCGGGTCAGGCGTTCGTCACGGTCATCCGGTACCGGCCGCGCAGCGGGCACCGGGCAGCCGAAGACACGAGGATCACCTCGTACAGCGACCGGGGAACGACGACAACGGTGCGGTACCGCACGGTCGGGCTCCCCTCACTCGTCTCACTGCTTACGAGACGCGCCGCCAAGTCGTGGCGGCGCACGTTGCGTGGCGAGTGTAGGAAACTCGCGACGGGTGGGGCACCAGGTTTTTTGCTACGGCAGATCGGCAGGCCAAGGCCGGTCGGGCCGGTCGGTTTCGTCCGGCCATACGCCCACGTGGTCCGGTTCCGCTGTCAGGCGGACCCGGCCGCGCAGGCCGTAGCGCCCGCTTCTGAGGGGACGGGCCCACGCGAGCCCGTCCCCTCAGCGGAACCGGAGGGATCCGGTTCCGTCCCGCTCTGCGCTCAGCTCTCCGCCTGACTGATGTTCACCATCCAGGGGATACCGAACCGGTCCGTACACATACCGAAGACGTCGCCCCACATCTGCTTCTCCAGCGGCACGGACACCGAGCCGTCGGCGGACAGCTTCTCCCAGTAGCCGCGCAGTTCGGCGTCGTCGTCGCCGGTCAGGGCCACCGAGAAGTTGTTGCCCGGCTGCGCCTCCTGCCCCGGAGCGCCGTCGGCGCCCATCAGGGTGTAGCCGCTCGGGGTCTCCAGCATGCCGTGCATGATCTTGTCGGCGTCCGGCGTGCCCTCCTGCCCGAACTCGCCGTAAGTGTTCATCGACAGCGTGCCGCCGAACACCTCCTTGTAGAACTCCAACGCCTGCCGAGCGTCACCGTTGAAGCTGAGATACGGATTGAGCTGCGAGGCCATGAATTCCTCCCTGATCGGGGAAATCGGTCAGATGCGCGCAGACTAACGCGAGCCACTGACACTGAGGTTTGTCCATGGCCTTCGGGATCTTCGGGGGCTGCGTAGGGTGCGTCGGGTCCGGCTCTTCCGGCACGGTTGGATCGTCGATCCCCTGCGCGAAGAATCGAGCGCGCGGGCCGGCCGGGCGCTGTCGGCGGGTTCCTCGTCACAGGAACGGCGGGGGCTTCCCGCGACCACTTCGCGGCAAGCCCCCGCAGTACCACCGCACCGTCGCCTCAGCTCAGTCGGTCCTTGGCCTTGTAGTAGGCGCCGCCGAACGGCAGGAACCAGGGGGTGCCGTTGTAGAAGGGAACGGGGACCTTCGGGAAGCCGAAGCCGCGCATCGGGTTGGCCTCCGGCTTGCCGTCCATCATCTCGGCGACCGCCCGGCCCATGTACGTGGCCATCTGCACGCCGTGGCCGCAGTAACCCATGGAGTAGTACAGGCCGTTGACGTCACCCGCGTGCGGGATGCGGTCCCAGGAGAAGCCGACCATGCCGCCCCAGACATAGTCGATCCGCGTCCCGGCCAGCTGCGGGAAGATCTCCGTCATCTCCCGCTTGAGGATGTCGCCGCTCTTGACGTCGGAGGCCGGGTTGGAGGGGGCGAAGCGGGCCCGGCCGCCGAAGGCGAGGCGGTTGTCCGGGGTGAGGCGGATGTAGTTGCCGACATTCTTCTGGGCGACCAGCAGGCGGCCGTTCGGGATGAGCTCCTTGGCGCGCGCCTCCCCCAGCGGCTCGGTGACGATGATGAAGCTGCCGACGTTGATCAGCCGCTTGCGGAACCACGGCATCGAATTGTCGGTGTAGGCGTCCGTCGCCGCCATCACCTGCTTGGCACGGATGGTGCCGCGCAGGGTCTCCACCGAGAAGCCGCCGCCGGGGAGGCGGGTGAGGCCGGTGGCGGCGTTGCGCTCGTGGATCTCGGCGCCGGCACGCTCGGCGGCGGCTGCCAGGCCGACGACGAACTTGCCCACGTGTATGGCTGCGCCGAGCGGGTCGAGCAGGGCGCCGTGGTAGTAGTCCGTGCCGAGCTCGGCGCGCAGCTCGCTCTTGCTCAGGACGACCGTCTCGTGGCCGAAGTTCTCGGCCAGGTCGCGCTGCTTGGCCTGCAGGCCCTCGAAGTGCTGGGGCTTGCAGATCGCGCCGAGGCGCCCGGCACGGTGGAAGTCGCAGTCGATCTTCTCCCTGACCGCAAGCTCCTCGACCATGTCCACAGCGTCGCGGAACGCGTCGTAGAGCTCGCGGGCACGCTCCTGCCCGTAGCGCTTGCGGGCCTGGGCCGGGCTGATGGTGATGCCGGGGTTGCAGTGGCTGCCGTTGCGCCCGGAGGCGCCCGAACCGACCTGGTCCTTCTCGACGAGGACGACCCGGGCACCCTTGCGGGCGGCGTGGTAGGCGGTGGACAGGCCGGTGAGGCCGCCGCCGATCACCACCACGTCCGCCTCGTCGGGCAGGTCCTTCCCGGAACGGTCGGGCAGGGCGGGAGCGGTGTCCATCCAGTAGGGGATCTGCTTCATGGCGTGCGTCCTCTGTCTTCTCGGTCTGTTTCGCCGGTGCGCCGTCGGTCAGCAGCCGAGCAGCGCGGGCAGGCCCGACAGGTCGGGCAGCTCGTCGTAGGGCTGGTAGTCGGAGCTGCCCAGGCGGCCGTAGCGGTTGATCCACACCCGGCGCTTCAGGCCGAGGTCGCGGGTCGGGATGTGGTCGTACTCCCAGCCCTGGGCGGTGTGGATGACCTGCGACGGCTCGACGCCCATGGTCTGGAAGGCGTACTCGAAGGTCTGGCGGTCCGGCTTGTAGGCGCCGGCCTGCTGGGCGGTGATGACGTAGTCGAACTCGACGCCGATGTTCTCCACGTTACGCGCGATCAGGTTGTCGTCGGTGTTGGAGATGATGGCGATCTCGTACTTGGTCTTCAGGGCGCGCAGCGCGTCCGGGACCTCCGGCCAGGGGCCGAAGGTGGGGACGGCCTCGACGAGGGCGTCGCCGTCGGAGGTGCGGTACTCCAGGCCGTGCAGGCGCATGGCGTTGCGCAGGCTGGAGTGCAGGATCTCGTGATAGGGGCGGTAGGCCTCCAGGACGGCCTGGAAGCGCATGACGCGGAAGTCGTCGAGGAACTCGTCGACGTCCAGGTTGTCCAGGTCCAGCCGGTCCTCCAGGACCTTCAGGGTCGTGGGGCCGAGCTCGAAGTTGATGAGGGTTGCATAGGCGTCGAAGGTGACGATCTCTCGCATGGTGTTCAGCCTCTATTTCGCGGGTTTCCAGAGGATGTGGGGGCTTCAGACGACGCGTTCGCCGGGGGTGACGATCGCGTCCAGTGCAGCCAGGTCGGCCGCGTCGGGGACCCAGTCGGCCGCAGCCGCGTTGGCGGCGACCTGTCCGGGGTTCATGGCGCCGCAGATCACGGAGCCGACCGCGGGAAGCGCGGCCAGTCCGCCCACGGCGACCTGGAGGAGGGTCAGGCCACGTTCGGCGCCGTACGCGGTGAGCGCCTCGACCTTGTCGAGGGCCGCGTCGGTGAGCCAGCCCTGCCGCCAGGACAGTCGGCTGCCGGGTGGGGGCTGCTCTCCGCGCCGGTACTTGCCGCTGAGCAGGCCGTTGGCCAGCGGGTAGTACGGCAGCAGGCCGACGCCATGGCGCAGGCAGGCCGGGATCAGGTCCCGCTCCACGCCGCGGTCGAGCAGGTGGTAGCGCGCCTGGGTGGAGACGAAGGCGTCGGTGAGGTCCTCGGCCGGGAGGTTGGAGCAGCCGATGTACCGGATCTTGCCCTCGTCGACCAGCTCTCGGAGCGCGGCCACCGTCTCCTCCAGCGGAGTGACGCCGTCCGGCTCGTGGTACTGGTACAGATCGATCCGGTCCGTGCCGAGTCGGCGCAGTGACGCCTCTACGGCGTACCGGAGGTAGGCACGTGACCCGCGCGGCCCGTACATGTCCGCGTCTCGGCCCATCTCCATACCGAACTTGGTGGCCAGCACGACCTCGTCGCGGTGCCCCTTGAGGGCGGCGCCGAGGAGCCGTTCGCCGTCACCGCGCCCGGTGCCGCTCTCCCCGAATCCGCCGTACATGTCGGCGGTGTCGAAGAGCGTGATCCCGGCGTCGAGGGCCGCGTGGACGACGGCCTTCGTTCCGTCCTCGTCGAGGCGGGAGCCGAAGTTGTTGCCGCCGACGCCGACCACGGAGACGGCCGGGCCGCGCTCGCCCAAGGTGCGGTACCTCATGACCGGCTGCCGAATCCGATGCAGACGTTCTTGGTCTGCAGGTAGCTGTCCAGGCCTGCCAGGCCCTTCTCCCGGCCCCAGCCGCTGTGCTTGTAGCCGCCGAAGGGGAGCTCGACGCCGGTGCCGACACCGGTGGCGTTGACGTAGACCTGACCGGCCCGGATGCCCTCGGCCAGCCGCATCGCCTTGTCGATGTCCCGGGTCCAGACGTAGGAGGCCAGGCCGTACGGGCTGTCGTTGGCGATGTCCAGGGCCTCGTCGGCGTCGTCGAACTCGATGACGGTGACGACGGGTCCGAAGATCTCCTCACGGGCGCACCGGGCGTCGTTGGTCAGGCCCGTGAGGACGGTCGGCTCGACGTAGTAGCCGTCGGCCAGGGCCGGGTCCGATGGGGCGCCGCCGACGCGGACCGTCGCGCCCTCCTGCCGGGCCACGTCCAGGTAGCCCAGCACCCGGTCGCGCTGCCGGGCGGCGACGAGCGGGCCGATGTCCGGGTCGGTGAGCCCGGGGCCGATGCGCAGGGAAGCGGCGTGCGAGACCAACTTTTCGAGGAACTCCTCGGCACCGCGCTGGAGCAGCAGCCGCGTACCGGCCGAACAGGTCTGCCCGGCGTTGCCGAAGGCCGAGGCGGCGACGGCACCGAGGGCCAGGTCGAAGTCGGCGTCGGCGAAGACGACGACCGGCGACTTGCCGCCCAGCTCGGTGACCGACGGCACCACGTTGGCGGCGGCCGCCTGGGCGACCTTGATGCCGGTGGGCACCGAGCCGGTGAAGGTGACCTGGTTGATGTCCGGGTGGCCGGCGAGGGCCGCGCCGGTCTCGCCGTCACCGGGGACGACGTTCAGGACGCCCGGCGGAAGGCCGCACTCCAGGGCGATCCGGGCGATCTCCAGCGGGGTGAGCGGCGCCTCCGGGGAGGGCTTGAGCACCACCGTGCAGCCCGCCGCCAGTGCCGGGGCGGAACCCCGCGCGGTGTTCTGCAGCGGGTAGTTGAAGGGGATGATCTGGCCGGAGACGCCGATCGGCTCGCGGACGGTGTAGTCGATGAGGCCGGGCCCGAGGGGGATCGTGGTGCCGCCGAGCTTGTCGGCGACGCCCGCGTAGAACTCGAAGTACCGGGCCGCGGCCTCGACATCGGCCTTCGCCTGGCGCAGTGGCTTGCCGACGTCCCAGCTCTCCAGACGCGCCAGTCGTTCGCCCTGGTGGCGGATGGCCTCCGCGATGCGGTAGAGGATCCGGCCCCGGTCTGCGGCGCGCATCCCGGCCCACTCGGGAGAGGTGAACGCCGCCCGTGCGGCAGCCACCGCCTGGTTTACGTCCGCTTCGCCGGCCAGCGCCACCTGGGCAATGGGCGTGCCGTTCGACGGGTCGAGGACGGTGAAGGAGCGGCCGTCGGCGGCGGGGACCTGCTTGCCGTCGATGAGCAGCTCGGTCAGCTGCAGTTCGCCGGTCATGGCCGGATCTCCCCGAGGACCTCGCCGAAGATGACGACTTCGTCGCCCGGGCGGACGGTGCGGATCCGGCGGACCCAGAGCACGATGCCGTCCTGCGGGGCGGTGACCTCTTCCAGCGTGTTGCCGTAGTGGTCGGTGATGGTGGCGATCAGGTCGCCCTCCTTGCAGTTCTCCCCCGGCTCGGCGCGAGCGACGAAGAAGCCGCCGGAGGCGGAGCGGGCGAAGGTTCCGGAGACGGTGGTGTAGGTGTCCCGCAGCTCCGCCTCGCCGTCGGTCATGCCGAGGCTGCGCAGGACGTTGCGGATCGAGTTCATGTGCGTCTCGACATTGGCCTCGCGGTAGGTGCCGCCGCCGACCTCGATGGTGATGGCGGGCTTGCCCGCCGCGAGAACGGGGTGGCGGACCGTGCCGCCCCACTTGCCGCCCTTCCAGACCAGCTCGTGACCGGCCGCCAGCGCCAGGTCGGTGGCCAGGTCCTCGTAGCCGCCCTGGAGGATGACCAGCGGGGTGATCTCGCCGTAGGCACCACCGGTGTGCAGGTCGACCACGGCATCGACGGCCGGGACGACCTTCTCGACGAACGTGGCGGCCAGGCGCTGGGAGTACGAGCCCTCCGCGTCGCCCGGGAAGATGCGGTTGAGGTTGAGGTGGTCGATGCCGCTGGCGCGGGCGGCCGCCTCGAAGGCCGGGGTGTTCAGGCAGGGGATGCCGACGACGGTGCCGCGCAGCGTGGCCGGGTCGAGTTCGGCGAGGACACGCCGGATGGCCTCCTGGCCGTCGTACTCGTCGCCGTGCACGCCCGCGTCCACACACAGGACCGGGCCGTCCTGAACCCCGTTGACGACGATCAGCGGAATACCGAGCTCCACGCCGTAACTGCTGGTGCCGACCGGGATCAGGCCCTGGGCGCGCTCGCCCGGGGCGACGGTCAGCGAATCGATGGAATACATGGGGTTCCTTCCCAAAACGTGAATACGTGAATACCTGGATCAGATGCGGGCGGACGCCTCGGCGAGAGTGACCGCGAGGATGTCGGCGATACGGTCCAGCAGGGCGCGGTCACTGATCAGCGGGGGCGCGATCTGGACCAGCGGCGCGGACCGGTTGTAGACGCGGGCCAGCAGGCCGGCCTCGCGCAGCCGGCGCGGGATCAGGTCGACGATCAGGCCGGCGCGGGCCAGGTCGCTGAAGCCGCCGTCGTCGAGGTCGCCGACGAGTTCGCAGGAGTAGAAGAACCCGGTGCCGCGGACGTCGCCGACGATCGGCAGGTCCGTGAGGGACGCCATGCGGTTCGCGAGGTGGTCCTGGAGGCCGTGGACGTTGTCCAGGATCCGGTCCCGCTCCATGATCTCCAGGTTGCGCAGGGCGATGGCCGCGCTCAGCGGGTGCCCGGCGAAGGTGTAGCCGTGGTTGAGGACCGCGCCGGGCCGGTTGATGACGTCAACTACGCGGTTGCTGACGAGAGTTGCTCCCATGGGGGCGTATCCGGCGGTGATGCCCTTGGCGACGGTGACGATGTCGGGGCGGGCGCCGTAGCGGTCGCCGCCGAACCACTCCCCCAGCCGGCCGAAGGCGGTGATGACCTCGTCGGCGACGAGCAGGAAGCCGTACCGGTCGGCCAGGGCCCGCAGGCCCGGCCAGTAACCCTGGGGCGGGGTGATGCAGCCGCCGCGGTTCTGCACCGGCTCGGCGATGAGCATGGCGATCGTCTCCGGGCCCTCGGCCAGGATCGCGGCCTCCAGCTCGGCGAGCAGCCGGGCGGTGAACGTCTCGTCGTCGATGTACTCGGGGGCGAGGCCGAAGCGGTTGGTGTTGGACACGAACCGGGTGTCGATCGCCGGCGGGCCGTACGGCTCCGTCAGGCCCGGGTCGTCGGTGAGCGACAGGGTGCCGATGGTCAGCCCGTGGTAGGCGCCGCGCCGGGCGATGGCCTTGGTGCGGCCCGGCTCGCCGCGCAGCGCGTGGTAGCGGCGGGCGATCTTCCAGGCGGTCTCGACGGCTTCGGCGCCGCCGCTCGAGAAGAAGGTGTGCTCGATGTCCACGGGGGCGATCCGGGACAGCCGTTCGGCGAGTTCGATCGCCGACGGGTGCGCGGAGCCGGTCCACAACGGGCTGTAGCACAGCTCGCGCAGTTGCCGTTCGGCGGCCTCGGCGAACTCGGGGCCGTAGGAGTAGCCGAGCTGGCAGCAGTACAGCCCTGACAGGCCGTCGATGTAGCGCCTGCCGTCCGCGTCGTCGACGTACGGGCCCTCCCCCCGCTGGACGACCAGGAGGTCCTCGCCCTCGGGGCCGAGCGAACCGTTGGCGGTCATGTGCAGCAGCAGGTGCCGCTGAGCGGTGGCGGCGGCCAACTGGGCGGTGGCGGTGGTCATACGGCCTCACCTCCGGGGTTGGCGACCCCTGCCGTGTTCTCGACCGAGAGCAGGGAGCCCTGCCGTCCGGAGCCGAGCCAGCGCACCAGGGCCACCAGGCCGAGGGCGAGGATCGCGAAGGCGATGAGGATGGCGCTGATCGCGGTGACGCTGGGGTCGATGTCGAAGGTGAGGGAGTTGTAGACCCGCACCGGCAGGGTGACGGTGTCGACCGAGGACAGGAACTGGGAGATGTAGAACTCGTCGAAGCTGGTGATGAAGGAGAAGATCGCCGCCGCGATCATTCCCGGTGCGGCGAGGGGGAAGGTGATCCGGCGGGCGATGGTCAGCCGGCCGGCGCCCATGCTGGCGGCGGCGTCCTCCAGCCGTTCGTCGATGCCGCGCAGGGTGGCGATCAGGATCAGCACCGCGATCGGCGAGGCCAGCACGGTGTGCCCCAGGGCGATGGCGAGCGGGCTGCCCAGCATCGCGGCGGGCTCGAACAGCAGGAACAGGCCCAGTGCGGTGACGATCTGCGGGATGAGCAGCGGTCCCAGCACCAGGGCGTAGACCGCCGAGCGCAGCGGGAGTTCGCTGCGGGTCAGCGCGGTCGCCGCGGTGACCCCGATGATCAGTGAGAAGACGGTGCTGATGGCGGCGATCAGGGCGCTCAGGGAGAGCGCGGCCGGCCATTTGCTGCCGTCGGCGAACAGCGCCTTGTACCAGTTCAGCGTCCAGGTGTCGGGCGGGAAGGAGGCGAAGGCGTTGTTGCTGAACGAGGTGACGAGGATGACCACGATCGGCAGCGCCAGGAACAGCAGGATCACGGTGGCCACCGCGGTCAGGGCGATCCGCCCGGCCAGGGTGCTGCGCAGCTCCATCATGAGGTGCTCCTCTTCTTGCGGCTGGCGCCCAGGGAGCTGACGAGCTTGACCAGCAGCAGTCCGGCGAAGGTGATCAGCAGCAGGATGACGCCCTGGGCGGCCGCCCCGTTCCACTGGTTCTCCTTCATCACCTGCTGGTTGATGAGGGTGGCGATCATCGTCTGGTTGGGTCCGCCCATCAGGGCCGGGGTGATGTAGTAGCCCAGCGACAGGATGAAGCTGAGCAGTCCGGCACTGGCCAGGCCGGGCGAGACCAGCGGCAGGTAGATGCGGCAGAAGATCGTCACGCGTCCCGCGCCCATGCTGGCCGCGGCCGCGAGCAGTCGGCGGTCCACGCCGCGCATCACCCCGTACAGCAGCAGCACCGTGTAGGGCAGCATCATGGAGGTGGTGCCGATGACCACGCCCAGCTCGTTGTACAGCAGCTGGAACGGCGCCCCGGGGATCCACAGGTTGGCCAGGGACTCGTTCACCAGGCCCTTGTCACCGAGCATGATGATCCAGCCGTAGGTGCGCACCAGGGCGCTGATGAAGTGCGGCACGACCACGACCAGCATGGCCACTCCGGCCCACAGGGGCTTGAGCCGGGAGATCGCGTTCGCCAGGACGAACCCGAAGACCAGGCTCAGCACGGCCGTCTCCGCCGAGATCCGCAGCGTGGTGAACAGCACCGAGAGGTTGACCCCGGTCAGCGCCTCGGCGTACCAGTGCAGCGTCAGTGCGCCATCGGTGCCCTTCACGCTGAGGAACAGCGTGCTGAAGATCGGGTAGACGAACAGCACCAGCAGATAGACGACGACCGGCAGCGCGTAGAGGATCCCGATGCGGGTCTTGCGCGAAGCCAGCAGCTTGCGCGGACGGGCGGGTGCGGTGGCGGTGAGGGTTGCGGCCATGGCTCACCCTCCCTGTTCGGTGGGGAAGAGGTTGACGTCCTCGGGGTCGGCGGTGATCCCGACCCGCTCGCCGGTGACCGGGCCGCGGCCGGCCGGTACCTCCAGGCGCAGCAGCGGCGCCTCCCCGCCGTCGATGCGCACACCCGCGCGCACCAGGGTGCCCACGTAGGTGGCGGTCTCGACCGTGCCGGTACAGAAACCGTCGTCGGTGGC
>NZ_BMPQ01000017.1:0-188111 GCF_014647675.1 Streptomyces flaveus
CCGGCGGCCTCCACGGACGCCGGGCATCCAGTCCTGCCCAAACAGTCCCTGACCTGGAGCTATTTACGCGTCAGACACCCTTGTCAGCTGGCTCCAGGATCGCTACACACTCCACGTGCGACGTCATCGGAAAGATGTCGGCCTGAGCGAGTCGTGGAAAAGACCAGGTCAGAGCAGTTTTCTCGGCTCACCGCGCAGCGTGAGGGCGCCCAGAGCGTCAAACGAGCGTAAACGGCCGACAGCCCGTCCCGCCTACTCAGGCAAATAGAGCTACCACGACCAGCTCAGCAGGCTCCGTCCCGCTCACTCCAGACCCAGCTCGCTCATCATGCCCGCGCCACTTCTCCGGCCGCCATAATGGAGTCATGCCCTCCAGCCCACAGCACCACCCCGCACCCGCGCCGAGGGAACTCGCGGGCGCGGACGCCGAGGACCTCGCGCTGTACCGGGAGAAGTTCCGGCAGCGTCTGCCGGAGTCGCTGGACGAACTGCACGGCCCGACCCAAGGGGTCGTCGAGCTGCCGCTGCACATGGCCTGGTCCGGAATGACCTCCTACGACATGAGCAAGCCCCGCCAACGCATGGGCCTGTACCGCACCGTCCTGCACGAGGGCCTGCACGACGACCTGCCCCGCTACCTCAACCAGGACCTGCTCCTCCAGCTGTGGCCGGTGCTGCGCACCCTCGTCGGCCGCACCGTGCGCACCGTGTGGGAGGACGCCTTCCCCCAGCTCGCCTCCCGCAGCACCCGGGCGGCCGCGTGACGGACATGCCGGAGCTGCACACGCGGCTCCTGGCGGATGTGATCGCCCTCGGCTCCCCGTATCCCCTGGTCCTCACCGGCGGGTATGCCGTGCGGGCGCACCGCCTCGTGAACCGCCCCAGCCAAGACCTCGACGTCGCCACCGAGAACCCGGCCCCCATGGCCGACATCGCCGCCACACTCCGCGCCGGCCTGGAAGCCCGCGGCTGGAAGGTGCACGCGCTGGAGACCGCCCCGCTGTCCGCCCGCTTCACCGTGACCGACCCGGCCACCGGGCAGGACTGCGAAGTCGACATCCTCAAGGAGATCTTCTGGCGGCCGGTCGCCCAGAGCCCGTACGGGCCCGTCCTCGCGGAGGAGGATGTGATCGGGACCAAGGTCCGCGCCCTCGCCGACCGCGGAGCGCCCCGCGACCTGATCGACGTGTTCGCGGCCTCCCGCCGCTGGACCAACGCCGAGCTCGAGGAGTTCGGCCGCCGCCACGCCCGCGGCCGCTTCGAGCGCGAGGACCTACAGGCGAACCTCACGGGCGCCGAGTGGACCGACGACGAAGCCTTGGCTGCCTATGGGATCGATGACGCCACCATCACCGCTCTACGTGCTTGGGCCGTGGAGTGGGCCGACGACCTCGCGGCCCGTCTCCTCGAAGAGGCCGATGATCCGGACATCGACTGATCTCCTCCGCGTGAGGTCACATCTGATACTGGTCAGAGCAAGAGCCAGAAGATCCACACAAGACGGTGTCGAGACAGCCCCTCCCACGGAGGGCGTTCCGACGAACCGCCCATGACACCGGGTCAGGCAGCAGCTCTATGGATCTTGTCGATTCCTGCGGAGTACCTGCGGTGCGTCGGTTTTCCGGCTCCTCCGTGACTGCGTCATCGGAGCGGTGGCCGGAGAGTCCCTCTCCGCGGCCAGTGGCCTGACGGCGTGCGGTTCGCGCGCTTCGATCCCCTCGGTCCCGGGGATGGGGTCGGTCTGTGTCGGTGCGGGAGCGGAACGACGTGCGGTGTCCGGGACGGGCAGGACGTTCCGACGTTGCAACTCGGCGACGCTGACCAGCGGTGACATAAGAACGCGGTCGAGCAGCTCGTTCTGAGCTGACTGCAGCTCGACCAGATGCCACAGGACGGCCAGCACGTACTGGAGTTCCTCGCTCCAGGCAGGTAACCACCGCTCGGGCCGGATGCGGTCCAGCTCGCTGACGGCTCTGCGGGACGGCGGTCCTGTCCTGCGTTTCAACCAGCCGTCGAGAACGTTCTGCCCGCTGACTTGATAGTCCCGCATCTCTTGAGTCACCGGCCCGAAAACGCCTTGGCCAAAGTGGAGTTCGAGACGGTCGGGATCGTGGACGAAGTTCTCGGGTAATTCGTCCCTGCCGACCTGTCTCCGGTACGTGATCGCCGGCTGTGCGGTCGTCCAGACCTCCTGGGGCGTACCGGGCCTCCCCGCCACCGGGTCCACGAGCCTCTCTCCGAAGGTGGACGCCCAGATCACCTTCCGCCCGATGTGCAGCGCCTCCGACCACAGGGTGGCGTCACCGGTGAGGGGTACGCGGACGCCGTTGGTGGTGAGTTCGTCGTCGAAGCGGGACCGGAAACCGGGGTGAGCCGTGATCGCGGCGATGTACGCGAGCAAGTCCTCGGCGGAGATAGCCAGACCGCCGAAGGAGTTACGAAGGTGCTGGAGAAGACCGGGGGTCACATTGGGGGTGCCGTCCTTCTGCAGGAAGGGGAACACCCTGCCACCACCCCAGCCGGCGAAGTGGTGCATGTCCGGCATCAGCGCGGTGAACAGCGTGGCGGGGCCGTCACCGAACCGTTCGGAGTGCAGCTCCACGATGTGTATCTGGCCCTCGGCCCGGTTCTCCCACAGCTCCGGCGAGCATCTGTCGAGGACCCTGTTGTCCGGGATGATCCACTGCCGATCGAAAGGGCGGAAGGCCACAGGCACCGGTTGCGGACACTCGGGACCTGCCTCCAGCATCGACCGCCTTCTCTGTGCGGAGCCCGAGAGCGGCTTGACCGGCCGGTCGACGGTACGGCCCTTGGTCTCCCTGAACAAGGCACGCTTCTCGGCCAGGTCCGTCTCGGCGGACAACCTCCGCCACCGGGAACGCAGCATGTCGGGGTCCGGGGAGTAGACCCACGTCCGCTTAGGCAGGATGCCGGGCACCGTCCATGGCAGCAGATCATTCAATGCGGGATATGTGTCCCATGCTCCGAGTGCCGCAGGCGTGAACGGGGCGTGGGCGTCCTGACGCACCGGGCGCCACTGGTCACTGTCCGGCCCGAGAGCCTCGAGCTGCGCGTACTTCTCCTCACGAGTGCTGCCGTCCAGGGCGACGTACCTGATGTGGGCAGGTTCGGTGTCCGCCCTGCTGCGGACGAACACGGCGATCGTCAGTTGCTGCTGAACGCCCTCGAAGAGGCGTGTCCGCAACGGCGGCTGGATACCCTCCGGGCTGAGGTCGATGATCCAGCCCTCGGAACAAGTCTCCCGCAGGTACTTCCTCATCCCTCGGAAACCGGGCCCGCTGAGGAAGCCCGCGGTACTGATGAAGGCGACGATTCCGCGATCCGACTCGGAACGGTGCTGTTCGAAGACTTTGAAGGTGGCCCAGCGCCAGAAGTAGACGTACAGGTTCTTGAGCTTGTTCTCGTGCACTCCGTTTCTGCCACCGAGGCGGAAGGCATCGAGCAGAGGTGCTGTGTCATCCCCCTCGCGGCCTTTCTCCACCCAACCGCCCTCCCCCTCGGCTCTCTCCCGGTCCGGCGGGTTACTGATCATGACGGTGACCTTCTGCTCGCGCTTGATCCAGTCCGCCTTGCGGGTGTTCTCGACCAGAGGATCGCCATCGGGCAGGAACGTGAAGAGCGTGGCCCTCTCGTAGGGGTCCGCAAGGGTGTCGGCGAGATGGAGTCGCAGATCGCCGAGTTGGGTGTCCGTGTCCTGCCTGCGGAGGGTCTGGGTGATCCTCATCTGAGCGACGGCGTAGGCGGCCATCTGGCGCTCGAAGCCGATCAGCCGACCCGCCAGCTGTTCCACCGCTTCGCCGCGGAAGCCTTCCCCGCGGCGGGAGCGTTCTTCGGCGACCCTGTCGATGATCTCGCTGAGGAATGTGCCCGTACCCATGGCAGGGTCGACGATCGTCACCTGCCTGTCCGCAAAGCCCTCCACGCAGCCGAGGCGGGTGCGCAGGACGGCGTCGGTGAAGCGGACCATCTCCTTCACGAGACGGGGCGGGGTGTAGTACGTGCCGGAGCGTCGACGCAGCTCGCGGTCGTACTCCTGGAGGAAATCCTCGTAGAGATGAACGTGGGCGTCGGGCGTGCGGGCTTGGATCACCTCCCAGTCGACAGCGTCGATGACCTGCACGAGCGTGTCGATGCGGCGGGCGAACTCGGCGTCCACCGTTTCCGTCAGCAGCTGCAGGGCTCGGCCCATGACCGTGTTCTCGGCCTTCAACTCACGTGCGACGTCAGCAAAGTTACGGCCAGTGAGCGGTACGTTCTCGATCCGGGCCAGCAACATGGCAAAAGCGATCGTCTGGGTGTAACGGTCGGCGAAAAGGTGGTTGGGGTCTTGTCCGTCGGTGGAGGGGAAGAGCACCTTGCTCCAGTGGTGCGCCAGCGCGGTGAACGGCTTGGGGGCACGCCGTCGCCCGCGAGGACCGTCCGGTGTTCTGCGTTCCAGGGCGAGCTGCTCCAGCACCTCCTCTCGCAGGTACTGGCACAGCGGAGCGATGGACGACACCAACTGGCTGACGGTGGTAATGCGTTGGGGCTGCCACCCGAGAAATTCCCGCAGCAGATCCCGAAACGCCGCTCCGTCGGCATCGCCGGTGCGCAACCGGCTGCCGGACCGGTACAGATCACCTTCGAGCCGAACCGTGCGGTGAGGCCGCGAACCTCCTCGGTACAGGCACCAGGTGTGACCGTTGCTGTACAGCACGTTGGGCAGCCGACGCATCAGCTCCCACTGCTCCCGGTCCCGCTTCGTGAAGCCGTTGGGCGTGACGTCGTGCCCAGGGGCCTTCAGCTCCAGGAAGCCAGTGATGCGCCCCGAGGTCTCCACCGCGTAGTCCGGACGCACCCGGGCCTCAGGCAAGGGGTACTCGGGATGAAGGCGAGGACTCAGCTTCCGGCGCGCGCCGAAAGTTTCCACCAGCTTCGCCACCGGCAGGCTGATGGACGCCTCCGTGTCGCTGACCCGCAGACGCTCCCTGCACTCGGATCCAAAGTCCGCGATGAGATCCCGTATCCACTCCTCCGGCACCTTGTCCCCCTCCAAGCTGTGGACGTGAGCGGTGGATCACCACAGACACAGCTTGTTGGAGGCGAAGGGGCCGACTCAGTGCGCACGGGGGGCGCGCGCGAGGCACGAACGGCGCGTTCGGTGACTGCTGGGAAATCAGATGCTGGTGTTGGTCAGGAAGGAACCGCAATAACCGACTTAGCAGTGCGATGCGTAGTCGTAAAAGTACTCTCGAGACGCGATGGCATTGCCATCGCCGACCGTCAGGTGGGCCTTCACACACACGCTGATCCCTCAGGCGGGGAGGCGCGCCACTCCCAGTTGCTGCCCACGTGCAAGAGGACCAGTACGTCAGGCTGGCCGCTGGGAATCAGCACCGCTCACGGAAGCCATAACGAAGTTTCAGCACGAGCGTCACCTGAGCGTCAATCGTGCCAAACAGCGCCGGGAGCACGACTCGGCGGCACACCGTCCGTGCCTGAAACCGCAGTTCAGAGGCCCAAAGCGGATGGTTCCCTGCCCGATGTGTTGTGCGGAGGGAAACAGGTCGAGGGAAGCGCCCAGGATGGTGAACCCGCAGCTCAGGAGCCCTTCCCGACTGGCTCAAGAATCGCCACGCACTCCACATGATGCGTCATAGGAAACAGATCGAACGCCCGAAGCGTCCGCACCCGGTACCCGCCCTCGCGGAAGTATCCCAAGTCCCGTGCCAGCGCCGCCGGATCGCAGGCCACGTACGCGATGCGCCGCGCCCCCAGCCCGGTCAGAAGCCGAACCGTCTTCTTGCCCGCGCCCGCGCGGGGCGGGTCGAGGACGATGAGGTCGACCTCGGTGATGCCGGTGCGCGGGAGGACCGACTCGACCTTGCCCTGTTCGATGCGGACGCGGTCGAAGGCGGCGAGGTTGTGCCGGGCGTCCTCCACCGCGCGCTTGGCGGACTCGATGCCGAGCACCGCGCCCTTGTCGCCGAGCCGGTCGGCGAGGGCGCCCGCGAAGAGGCCGACGCCGCAGTACAGGTCGAGCGCCATCTCGCCCTTGCGCGGCAGCAGGCCCTGCATGACCGCCTTGACCAGCGTGTCCGCGGACTTCGGGTGGACCTGCCAGAAGCCGCCGCTGCCGACCCGGTACGTGCGGTCGTCCGCGCGCTCGCGCACGAAGGGGCGGCCGTGGACGCGGTGCACGCCCCCGTCCTTCTCCTCCACGCGCATGACCGACACCGGCCGGTCCAGCTCCACGATCGGCAGCCGGGCGCCGGGCCGTGGCGTCAGGATCACCTGCCGGTCCTGGGAGCCCGTCGCCGCGATCGCCTCGATCGACTCCATCCCGGGCCACTCACGCCGCTCGATGCCCAGCTCGCTGACACCCGGCGCGGCGATCATGCAGTGCTCGATCGGCTCGACCTCGTGCGAGCGGTGCCGCCGCAGACCGGCGTGCCCGGCGTCGTCCACCGCGTACTGCACGCGCGTACGCCAGGCGGGCACCTCACCGGGGGGCAGCTTGTCGCCCTCGGCGGGCATCACCGTGCCGTCCCAGCCGACCTCCTCGGGCGTCAGGCCCGCGAGCCGCTTCAGCTGCTCGGCGATCACCTCGCCCTTCAGTCGGCGCTGCGCGCCCGGCTTGGCGTGCTGCCAGTCGCAGCCGCCGCAGCGGCCGGGGCCCGCGTACGGGCAGGGCGCCTCGACCCGGTCCTTGGACGCGTCCAGGACGGTGACCGCGTCCGCGCGCAGGAACCGCGAGTCCTCCTCGCCCTCCGTCACGCGCGCGACGACCCGCTCACCGGGCAGCGCGTGCCGGACGAAGAGCACCTGCCCCTCGGACGTACGGGCGACGCAGTGGCCCCCGTGGGCGACGGGCCCGACCTCGACCTCGTACTCCTGCCCCACGAGCGACCCCGCCGGCGATTTCTTCGGTTCTGCCTGCATGGCGGGGTGACTCCAGTTGCGAAAAGGGGGAACGGCCGGACAACAGCCCACCAGTCTACGTGGACGCCGCCCGGCCGTTCGACACGAGTCCGTCAGCCCTTGGGAGTGGTGGGCTCCTTGGGCCGCTCCTCCGCGGGACCGCGCCGCACGGCACCCGGCGCGTTCCACTCCTGCTGCTTCCGGGCCCGCCTCTTGGCCACCTCGGAGGACTCCAGCTGGTACGGCACGGACGTCACCATCACCCCCGGTGTGAACAGCAGCCGTCCCTTGAGCCTGAGGGCGCTCTGGTTGTGCAGCAGTTGCTCGTACCAGTGGCCCACCACGTACTCGGGGATGATCACGCTGACCGCGTCACGCGGGGACTCCTTGCGCAGGTTCTTCACGTACTCGATGACCGGCCGTGTGATCTCGCGGTACGGGGAGTCGAGGACCTTCAGCGGTACGTCGATGCCGCGCCGCTCCCACTCCTCCCTCAGTGCCTTGGTCTCGGCCGGGTCGACATTGACGCTGAGCGCCTCCAGGGTGTGCGAGCGCATCAGCTTGGCGTAGGCGAGGGCGCGCAGCGTCGGGCGGTGGATCTTCGAGATCAGGACCACGGAGTGGACGCGCGAGGGGCGTACGACATCGTCGCTCGGCCCTTCCGGCGCGGCGATCTCCTCGGCGACGCGGTCATAGTGCTTACGGATCGCGGACATGATCGCGTAGAAGATCACCATGCCGAGCAGCGCGACCCAGGCGCCGTGCGTGAACTTGGTGACCAGGACGACGATCAGCACGAGCCCGGTGAAGAAGGCGCCGAAGGTGTTGATCGCCCGGGAGCGGTACATGCGGCGGCGCGCGGCCTGGTCGCGCTCGGTGGCCAGGTGGCGGTTCCAGTGCCGGACCATGCCGGTCTGGCTGAGCGTGAAGGAGACGAAGACGCCGACGATGTAGAGCTGGATCAGCCGGGTCGAGTCGGCGCCGTAGAACCACACCAGCAGTCCGGCGGCGCCCGCGAGCAGCACGATGCCGTTCGAGAAGGCGAGGCGGTCGCCGCGGGTGTGCAGCTGACGGGGCAGATAGCGGTCCTGCGCAAGGATCGAGCCCAGCAGCGGGAAGCCGTTGTACGCGGTGTTGGCCGCCAGGAAGAGCACCAGCGCGGTGGCCGCGGCGAGCACCACGAACATGAAGCTGCCGTCACCGAAGACGGCCTCGGCGACCTGCGAGATCACCGGGTTCTGGACGTAGTCGGCGCCGACCGCGACACCGTTCTCCAGCAGGTCGGTCGCCGGGTGCTCGGCCATGCGTACGTTCGACGCCATGGCCAGGCCGATGATGCCGCAGAACATGGTGACCGCGAGCAGGCCCATCATCGCCAGCGTGGTCCCGGCGTTCTTGGACTTGGGCTTGCGGAAGGCCGGGACGCCGTTGCTGATCGCCTCGACACCGGTGAGCGCGGCACAGCCGGAGGAGAAGGCACGCAGCAGCAGGAAGACCAGCGCGAATCCCGCGAGACCTTGCTGCTCGGCCTCGATGTGGAAGTCGGCGGTCGGCGCCTTCATCGTGTCGCCGAGGACCAGACCGCGGAACGCGCCCCAGGCGATCATCGCGAAGACGCCCACCACGAAGACGTACGTCGGAATCGCGAACAGCGCCCCGGACTCCCTGACCCCGCGCAGGTTCATCAGCGTGAGCAGCACGATGACCCCGATCGCGCAGAGCACCTTGTTCTCGATCACGAAGGGGATCGCGGAGCCGAGGTTCTCGATGCCGGAGGAGATCGACACGGCGACGGTGAGTACGTAGTCGACGAGCAGCGCACTGGCGACGGTGAGGCCGGACTTGGGGCCGAGGTTGGTGTTGGCCACCTCGTAGTCGCCGCCGCCGCTCGGGTACGCGTGCACGTTCTGCCGGTACGACGCCACCACCGTGAACATCAGCACCACGACCGCGACCGCGATCCAAGGGCTGAAGTGGTAGGCCGACACGCCCGCGATGGACAGGACCAGCAGCACCTCGCCCGGCGCGTACGCCACGGAGGACAGCGGGTCGGAAGCGAACACGGGTAGGGCGATGCGCTTCGGCAGGAGCGTTTCCCCCAGCCGGTCACTGCGCAGTGCGCGCCCGATGAGGATGCGTTTGGGCACGTCGGTCAGTTTGGACACGCTGAGGATCGTAAGCGGTCGGGGTACGGGGTGCCCACCCGCCACCCGACCTCTGCTCTACGAGTGAATTGAGCGACCGGTGATGCTGCGGGTTCCGGCACCGACAGCTTCCCCATGCCTATATGACAAAACCTCGCCTCCCACCCCTCCTGGAGACCTCATGACGCAAGCCGCCGCGGAACTCATCGGCGCCGCCGCCGCACTCATCGGGCTCGGCGTCCTGACCCTCGTCAGCGTCCGCAGCATCAGCCGCCGCTGATCGCGACAAGGAGAGTGGGCGAGCGTGCAAGGGGGTGCCCGCCGTGGACCATGCGTGTGTAGCTTGGGCATCGGTCTGAGACCCTGTTCGAGACCTTGTTCAGCCTGAGCAGTAACTCCATGAGCAGTAAGAATTGATACCGGAAGGACGGTCGTGCACATCGTCATCATGGGCTGCGGGAGAGTGGGTTCCGCTCTCGCCCAGACCCTGGAGCAACAGGGGCACACGGTCGCCGTGGTCGACCAGGACCCCACCGCCTTCCGACGACTGGGCTCCGGGTTCGGCGGCCGTCGTGTCACCGGAGTCGGCTTCGACCAGGACACCCTGCGCGAGGCGGGCATCGAGGAGGCGGGCGCCTTCGCCGCCGTCTCCAGCGGCGACAACTCGAACATCATCGCCGCCCGGGTGGCCCGCGAGATGTTCGGCATCGAGAACGTCGCGGCGCGCATCTACGACCCGCGCCGCGCCGAGGTCTACCAGCGGCTCGGCATCCCGACCGTCGCCACCGTCCGCTGGACCGCCGACCAGATGCTGCGCCGGCTGCTCCCGTCGGGCTCCGAGCCGCTGTGGCGCGACCCCACGGGCGGGGTGCAGCTCGCCGAGGTGCACGCGTCGACGGCGTGGGTGGGCCAGCGGATCAGCCGGCTCCAGGACGAGACCGGCGTACGCGTCGCTTTCGTCACCCGCCTTGGCGAGGCGATCCTGCCGAGCTCGCAGACTGTGCTGCAGGAGGGCGATCTCGTGCACGTGATGATGCGTACGGACGACGTGGACAAGGTCGAGGCGGCGTTCGCCAAGGGCCCTGACGAGGAGGGCGGTCACTGATGAGGGTCGCCATTGCCGGTGCCGGTGCGGTGGGCCGCTCGATCGCGGGCGAGCTGCTGGAGAACGGGCACGAGATCCTGCTGATCGACAAGGCGCCGACCGCGATCTCGGTCGAGCGCGTGCCGCAGGCCGAGTGGCTGCTGGCCGACGCCTGCGAGATCACTTCGCTGGACGAGGCGGCGCTGCAGCGCTGCAACGTGGTGATCGCCGCGACGGGCGACGACAAGGTCAACCTCGTCGTCTCGCTGCTCGCGAAGACGGAGTACGGCGTTCCGCGCGTCGTCGCCCGCGTCAACAACCCCAAGAACGAGTGGCTGTTCAACGAGTCCTGGGGCGTGGACGTCGCCGTCTCGACCCCCCGCCTGATGTCGGCCCTGGTCGAGGAGGCGGTAAGTGTCGGCGACCTGGTCCGCCTGCTCCGCTTCAGCCACGGCGACGCCAACCTCGTCGAACTGACGCTCCCCCCGGAGTCGGCCCTCGCAGGCACCCGGGTCGGCGACGTGGAATGGCCCGAGGACACGTCCCTGGTCACCATCATCCGCGGCACCCGCGTCCTGACCCCCACCCGGGAGGACTCCCTGGAGGCGGGCGACGAGCTGCTGTTCGTTGCGGCTCAGGCTCGGGAGGAGCAGCTGGAGGATCTGTTGTCGGTGCGGCGGGAGGATGCGGTGGGCTGACCGACCCCGGAAATACGAGAAGGGGGGCGCCCGGAGTTCTCCGGGCGCCCCCCTTCAGCCCGTCCGGCGTTTGAGGACGAGGCCGTTCAGGCCGATAGCGGGGGTCTGGGGGCGCAGCCCCCAGTGGCCCACACCACCACCGCGTACCTACTCGGCGGACCGAGCGGCAGCATGCCGCTCCTTCTCCGCACGCTCCTCCGCTTCCATCTCCGCGAACACGTCGATCGGCGCGGGCGCCTTCGCCAGGAACACCCAGGTCAGCCACACCGCAAGCAGGAACGGCGGAATCTTCAACGCGACCAGGACCCACCCGAGCTGCGTGGTGTCCGCCCACCAGTACAGCGGGAAAAGAATCGCGCACTTGGCGAGCAGGATCGCACCCCAGGCGTAACTGGCCTTCGCGTACGCCTTCTTGCGCCCCGGGTTACGCGTCCGCCAGGAGAGGTTCTCCTTGAAGACCGGGCCGAGGATCAGGCCGATCAGCGGGACGCCCGCGAGAGTCGTGATGATGTACGCGAGGCCCAGGCCCAGCGTGTAGAGCATGCCCGGCAGATAGAAGTCCTTGGCGTTCCCGGTCATCATCGCGAAGACCACGCCGAAGGCCACCCCGAAGACACCGCTGAAGGCGTGCTTGACGGTGTCCTTCATGACCAGGCGCACCACGACGAGCAGCACAGAGACTGCGATGGCCGCGATGGCCGCGGAGTGCAGGTCCTTGTTGACCGTGTAGATCGTGACGAAGAGCAGGCCGGGCAGGACCGTTTCGATCATGCCCCGCAGACCGCCGAACGCCTCGAAGAGCGCGGCCTCCGTCACCGCCCGCGAATCATGGGCGTCGTCTTCGGTCGGCTTGTCGAGCGACGTCACCGGCTACTCCCGTCCGAGGGGTCTGAGTTCGTATTTCGGATTGAACAGCACCTTGCGGCCCCGGCTCATCGAGACCCGGCCCGATGCGATCAGCTTGCGCCCCGGTTCGATCCCGACGATGGAGCGCCTGCCGAGCCACACCACGTCCAGGGCGGCCGAACCGTCGAACAGCTCGGCCTCCAGGGCCGGGACACCGGCCCTCGGGCGCAGCGTGACCGTGCGCAAGGTACCAGTAACGGTCACTATCTGTCGGTCATGTGCGTCACCGATACGCGTACATCCGGTGGTCTCGATGTCCTCGCGCAGCTCCTCCGACTCCAGGTCCTCCTGCGACGAGGAGAGCCGGTCGATCATCCGCCGGAACCGGCCCGGCGGCCTTTCGGAACGAGGAACAGCACTCATGTCTGAAGCGTACCGGGGGCCGCCGACAGCTTCGTACCCCTTGAACTTACCCATAGAACTAACGCTCGAATCGATAACCCATCCCCGGCTCCGTGATGAAGTGCCGCGGATGCGAAGGATCCCCTTCCAGTTTGCGGCGGAGCTGGGCCATGTAGACACGCAGGTAGTTGGTCTCGGTGCCGTACGAGGGTCCCCAGACCTCCTGGAGCAGCTGCTTCTGGCTGACCAGGCGGCCCGTGTTGCGCACCAGCACCTCCAGGAGGTGCCACTCGGTCGGGGTCAGGCGTACGTCGCGGCCTGCCCGGTTGACCTTCTTGGCGGACAGGTCGACGGTGAAGTCCTCGGTCTCCACGATCACTTCGTCCTCGCCGGCCCCGTTGGGCTCCGCGCGGCGGACGGCGGCCCTCAGCCGGGCGAGCAGCTCGTCCATGCCGAAGGGCTTGGTGACGTAGTCGTCGGCGCCCGCGTCCAGGGCCTCGACCTTCTCGTCCGAGGAGTGCCGGGCGGACAGCACCAGGATCGGTACGCGGGTCCAGCCACGCAGTCCCTTGATCACCTCGACGCCGTCCATGTCGGGCAGGCCCAGGTCGAGCACGATCACGTCGGGGTGGCGGGCGGCCGCGAGCTGGAGCGCGGTGGCGCCGTCGGCGGCCGCGTCGACCTCGTACTTGCGTGCCTTGAGGTTGATCACGAGGGCTCGGGTGATCTGCGGCTCGTCGTCGACCACGAGGACGCGGGTCATGAAGCCTGCCTTTCCGGTTGTACGAGTTCCGCGAGTCGTCCGGCACGGGACGGGCCCGCCCGGACGGTGAGCACCATGGTGAGGCCGCCTCCGGGAGTGTCCTCGGCGTCGAGGGTGCCGCCCATGGCCTCGGCGAAGCCGCGGGCGACCGCGAGCCCGAGGCCCACACCGGTGCCACGCGGGGCGTCCCCGTAGCGCTGGAAGGGCGCGAAAATACGGTCCTTGGCCTCGTCCGGGACGCCGGGCCCGCGGTCCACCACCCGCACCTCGACCCGGTCGCCGAGCGTGCTGGCGGCCACCAGCACCCGCTCCCCGTCGGGGCTGTACTTCACCGCGTTCTCGACGATGTTGGCGACCGAGCGCTCCAGCAGCCCCGGGTCGACGGCGACCATGGGCAGGGTCTCGGGGATGTCGAGGTCCACGCTGTCCTCGGGCACGCCGCCCAGCGCCATCGGGACCACCTCGTCCAGGTCGATCTCGCGGATCAGCGGGGTGACGGTGCCGGTCTGCAGCCGGGACATGTCCAGGAGATTGCCCACCAGGTGGTCGAGGCGGTCGGCGCCCGCCTCGATCCCCTCCAGGAGCTCGGCCTCGTCCTCCTGAGACCAGGCCACGTCGTCGGACCGCAGGGACGACACGGCGGCCTTGATCGCGGCCAGCGGGGTGCGCAGATCATGGCTCACGGCGGCCAGCAGCGCCGTACGGATGCTGTTGCCCTCGGCGAGGGTGCGGGCCTGCTCGGCCTCCTGCTGAAGGCGCTGGCGGTCCAGTACGACGACGGACTGGGCGGCGAAGGCGGCCAGTACCCGGCGGTCCTCCGCGGGCAGCACCCGGCCGGACAGCGCCAGCGCCATGTGGTCGCCGACCGGCATGTCCACGTCCGCGTCCTCCGGGAGGGCCGGCGGATTCGGGCCCACGCTGGCCGCGCAGGTCCACGGATCGACGTCGCTCGTACGCTCCAGCAGGGCGACCGACTCCATGCCGAAGGTCTCGCGGACCCGCTCCAGAAGGGCGTCCACACTTGTCTCGCCGCGCAGCACGCTGCCCGCCAGGAAGGAGAGGATCTCCGACTCGGCGCGCAGCCTGGCCGCCTGATGCGTACGCCGGGCCGCCAGGTCCACCACCGAAGCCACCGACACGGCCACGCCCACGAAGATCACCAGAGCGACGATGTTCTTGGGATCGGCGATCGTGAGCCGGTGCAGGGGCTCGGTGAAGAAGTAGTTCAGCAGCAGGGAGCCGAACGCCGCCGAGGCGAGGGCCGGGAGGAGTCCGCCGAGCAGTGCCGACGCCACGGTCAGCGTCAGGAACAGCAGCATGTCGTTGGCGAGGCCGAGGTCCGCGTCGATGTGCGTCAGCAGCAGGGCCAGCAGCACCGGGCCCGCCACGCCCGTCAGCCAGCCCCAGATGATCCGGGACCGCCCGAGCCGCGCACCCCGGGCGACCGGAAGGCCGCGCCCCTTGCCGACCTCGTCGTGCGTGATGAGGTGGACGTCCAGGTCGGGCCCGGATTCCCGGGCCACCGTGGCGCCGACGCCGGGCCCGAAGACGTACTGCCATCCCTTGCGACGGGAGACGCCCAGCACGATCTGGGAGGCGTTGACCCCGCGCGCGAACTCCAGCAGCGCCGAGGGGATGTCGTCCCCGATGACGTGGTGAAAGGTGCCGCCGAGATCCTCGACGAGGGTGCGCTGGACGGCCAGTTCCTTGGGCGAGGCGGACGTCAGGCCGTCGCTGCGGGCGATGTAGACGGCGAGCACCTCGCCGCCCGCGCCCTTCTCGGCGAGCCGGGCGGCCCGGCGGATCAGCGTCCGCCCCTCCGGACCACCGGTCAGCCCGACCACGATGCGTTCGCGGGCCTGCCAGGTGGAGCGGATGCCGTGCTCGCCCCGGTACTGCTGGAGGTACTCGTCGACGCGGTCGGCCACCCAGAGCAGAGCCAGCTCGCGCAACGCCGTGAGGTTGCCGGGGCGGAAGTAGTTGGAGAGGGCCGCGTCGACCTTGTCCGGCTTGTAGATGTTGCCGTGCGCCATCCGCCGCCGCAGCGCCTGGGGCGACATGTCGACCAGCTCTATCTGGTCGGCCCGGCGCACCACCTCGTCGGGGACGGTCTCCTTCTGCCGTACGCCCGTTATCGACTCGACGACGTCACCGAGCGACTCCAGATGCTGGATGTTGACCGTCGAGACCACGTCGATACCGGCCGCGAGCAGCTCCTCGACGTCCTGCCACCGCTTGCCGTTGCGTGAGCCGGGTACGTTCGTGTGGGCCAGCTCGTCGACGAGGGCCACCCGGGGCCTGCGGGCCAGCACCGCGTCCACGTCCATCTCGGTGAACACCCCGCCGCGGTACGCCAGTTCAGCGCGCGGGATCTCCTCCAGACCGTGCAGCATCACCTCGGTCCGCGGCCGGGCGTGATGCTCCACGAAGGCCACCACACAGTCCGTGCCCCGCTCGACGCGACGATGCGCCTCGGAGAGCATCGCGTACGTCTTGCCGACGCCCGGCGCCGCGCCGAGATAGATCCGAAGCCTGCCGCGTCCCATGGTCCCATTGTCTTCCTGTAACAGCCGCACACGCTGCGTCGACCTTACGGCCAATCACCACTGCCCAGGGCGCTGAAGGCGGGCCCGGAGACGTCTTTGACGCAACCCTGATGCGCGTTCGCGCGGATGGGCCCGGCAAGGGTGCGGCCCGGCTCGCACGTCGGCCGCACCGACGGCCCGGAGGCCGCATACGACGACGGGCCGCACCCGGCGAAGGTGCGGCCCATGGTCGTGAATCGATCGGTGTGTGCCTACCGGACCTCGGTGATCTCCGGCCCGCGCTGCAACTGCCCCATGCCTCCGGAGAAGCGGGAACCCTCCTGCTCCTCCTGCTGGACACCCTCGGCGACCATCTGCGCGTCGTCCGGCAGCTTCAGCACGATCGGGTCGCGCGGGGCCATCGGGCCCTCACCACGGACGACGACCGTGTCCCGGAAGATCTGCTCGAGCAGCCCGGCGGCCTGCGGCTGCACCGCGCCCTGCCCGGAGATCACGCCGCGCAGGAACCAGCGGGGACCGTCCACGCCGATGAACCGTACGACCTGGAAACCGCCGGTCCCGTCCGGCAGCTGCACCGGTACCTGGGCGCGCAGCTCCCAGCCCAGCGGGCCCTCGACCTCGTCGATGACACCGCCCTGCTGGGTGATGCCGGTGGCGATCTCCTCGCGCACCTCGCCCCAGATGCCCTCGCGCTTGGGGGCGGCGAAGGCCTGCAGCTGTACGGCGCTGTCCTTCAGCACCACGGTCGCCGCGACGATGGCGTCGCCCGCGACCTCCACGCGCAGTTCCATGCCGTCGACCCCGGGCACGAAGAGGCCGCCCAGATCGACCCGGCCCTCGGCCGGATCGCGGACCTCCGAACTGTCCCAGGGACCGTCGGGGCGCGGCTTGGGCTCGAGCCGTACGCGCTCCTGCTCTGCGTCGTCCGTCTCAGTGTCGACTTCCTCAACCACGCCGTCGACCTGCTCGGCCTCGCTCGCCGCGTCCTCGGCGGCACTGCCCTTCTTGCGACGTCCGAACACGTCACTGTCCTTCCCGGTCGGATACGACCGAAGCGTATCGATTCCCACCCGTTGTGCCGTCCACCGCGGCATGGCCGCCGGTGGACCCGAAGCCCCCTGCGGCCCGTGTCGAGTCGGGAAGCTCCGCAACCTCCTGGAAGCGCACCTTCTCGACCTGCTGGACGACCAGTTGGGCAATCCGGTCGAAGCGCTCGAACCGCACGGACTCGCGCGGGTCGAGATTCACCACGATCACCTTGATCTCCCCACGGTACCCGGCATCCACCGTCCCCGGGGCATTCACGAGGGCTACACCGCAGCGGGCGGCGAGCCCGGAACGCGGGTGCACGAAGGCCGCGTACCCCTCGGGGAGGGCGATGGACACTCCGGTCGGGAGAACGGCCCGTTCGCCGGGCGCGAGCTCATGGCTTTCGGTCGTCCGCAGATCCGCGCCGGCGTCGCCGGGGTGCGCGTATTCCGGAAGCGGTACGTCCGGATCGACGCGCCTGATCAGTACATCAACGGGGCTCGGGGGCACGGCTCGAGTCACGGGTTCACCTCGAAGGCACGGGCTCGCCGGACCTGGTCCGGATCGTTCATGGCCGCCTGGATCTCCTCCTGGCGGCCGTTGTCGACGAAGTGGTCGACCTTCACCTCGATGAACAGGGCGTCCGCGCGGACCGCGACCGGGCCGTCGGGGCCGCCTATCCGGCCGGTGGCCGTGGAGTAGATCTTCCGTCCGGCCACCGCCGTGACCTCGGCCTCCAGATGCAGGACCGTGTCCACGGGGACGGGCCGTACGAAGTCGGTCTCCAAGCGGCCGGTCACCGCGATCGTCCGCAGCAGCCAGTTCAGCGAGCCGAGCGTCTCGTCGAGCGCGCTCGCGAGGACACCGCCGTGGGCGAGGCCGGGCGCACCCTGGTGGGCGGTCTTGACGGTGAACTCGGCGGTGATCCTGACGCCTTCGCCCGCCCGGGCCGCGAGGTGCAGCCCGTGCTCCTGTCCGCCGCCACAGCCGAAGCACTGCTCGTAGTGCGCGCCGAGCAGTTCGCCGGGGGCGGGGGCGTCCGGGTGCCGCACCGGTGCCACGGCGTCGGCCGGGGGCCGCAGGGTCGAAGAGGTACCACTCACAGGCGCAGACCTTACCTCCGCGTCAGCGGCCCGTAGGCACCGTGGCAGGCTTGGGTTCATGCAGCTCTCCGCATCGCCCTACGAAGAACGTCTGACCGCGCCCCGCACCTGGTGGCTCGTCTGCTTTCTGGTCGGCGTCTCGATGGCGCTGATCCTGCTGCCGTTCGGCGTGCTGCCCCTGCTGGGCGGCCTGGCCGGCGGCACGGCGGTCGCGGCGGTGGTGACGAGTTCGTACGGCTCGGTCCGGATCCGTGTGGTGGGCGGCTCCCTGATCGCGGGCGACGCGAAGATCCCGGTGTCGGCCCTGGGCGAGGCCCATGTGCTCGACGCCGAGGAGGCGCACGCCTGGCGCTCGGTCAAGGCGAACCCGCGCGCCTTCATGCTGCTGCGCGCCTACATCCCCACGGCCCTGCGGGTGGAGGTCACGGACCCCTCGGACCCGACGCCGTATCTGTACCTGTCGACGCGGGAGCCGGAGCGACTGGCGGCAGCACTGGACGCGGCTCGGGCGGCGTAGGTCCCTCGTCGGACTGCTTGCGGGGATCGGCTTTTCGGCGGGCTGCCGTGCGGACTCAGTACCCCAGCTCCTTGGGAGTGTTGCCCATGTCCAAGGGGTCGGCGGGTTTCTCCAGGGGCGGCAGCGCGGGCAGGGCGTCCCAGGGGACCTGCGTCTTGCGGAGGTCCGTGCGGACGCGGTCCGCGAGTCTTCTGGTCTCGCGGCGGTTCATCACCGCCCCGACGGCGGCGCCCACCAGGAACGGCATCAGGTTCGGCAGATTCCTGATCGTCCGCTTCATGATCCGCTGGCGCAGCTCGCGCCTCATCCGGCCCCCGAGGGCCGCGTTCACCGTCGACGGCTTGGTCACGTCGATGCCGCGCTCCTCCGACCACGAGTTCAGATACGTGGTCGTACGTTCCTTCAGATTGCCCGGCGGCCGCTGACCGTAGACCTCGTACAGCTCGGCGATCAGCTTCAGCTCGATGGTGGCGACGCCGGTGATCTCGGCGGCCAGCTCCGTGGGCATCGCCGGTGGTACGGGCATCATCGCGGCGGCGCCGACTCCCGCGCCCACGGTCGCCGTCGCCTTGCACGCGCCCGCGACCAGCTTGTCCGCGAGCTGCTCGGGGCCGAGGCCGGGGAACTGCCTCTGGAGCGTCGCGAGGTCCCGTACGGGAATTCGCGGGGCGTTCTCGATGATCCGCTCCGTGAGGTACGCCAGGCCCGCCCTGGCCCGACCGCTGCCCCAGCGAACGCTTTCTCTCACCCCATGTCCGACGGCGACCACCCGCCGCTTGGCGACAGGCGCCTTCTTGTCCGCCACCTCGAGGGCACCGGAGGCGCCTGTCACGTCCGCTGCTTCGAGCGAGGCCGGGTGGCCCCGCTCGTCGTCACGTACGCCGTCCGCAGACGGTCCGGCCGCTCCCTGGTCGTGGGAACGGCGCTTCCAGGGCGGGGTCGAGCCATTCACGGCCGACCCTGCCTCAGTCGCAGTCGCGGCAGATCGGCTGGCCGTTCTTCTCGCGGGCCAGCTGGCTGCGGTGGTGGACCAGGAAGCAGCTCATGCAGGTGAACTCGTCCTGCTGCTTCGGCAGGACCCGGACGGCCAGCTCTTCGTTCGAGAGGTCCGCACCGGGCAGTTCCAGGCCTTCCGCGGCCTCGAACTCGTCCACGTCTACGGCCGACGTCGACTTGTCGTTCCGGCGAGCCTTCAGTTCTTCAAGGCTGTCCGAGTCGACGTCGTCGTCGGTCTTGCGTGGGGTGTCGTAATCCGTTGCCATGTCGCTCTCCCCCTCTGGGTGTCTGTGGTGTCTCAGCGCACGTAACGCGTGAGAGGCCGGACTTGTGCCCGACCTGAGGCGGAGATTTTGCCTCACATCAAGGTCTGTTACTCAATCGACACCCAACCGAACTCAGCAGTAGTGATCGGCTTGGATGGCGAACGGGACCGTACACGGTCCCAACGCCGCACTTCAAAGGCGTCCCACCTGTACTTCCCGTGAATGAGACCATCGAAAACCCGGACTTTCCCGGCTTTCCGCCAGTCCCCTTGATCACGGAGAGTAGATGGCCAGAAATTCGTCTATGTGATCGATGACACATGAATCTCCTGGGCTGTTGCCCCGAAAATTCCGCGCAAAGCGAACATCGCCCTGTGTCGGCGACATGTTCTCAGATGGGCAGGGTTACTCGCATCACCAGCCCACCCCCTTCCCGCGGCTCGGCGGTGATGTGACCGCCGTGCGCACGGGCCACGGACCTGGCGATCGACAGGCCGAGCCCCACACCTTTGTCGCTGCCGGTCCGCTCGGTCCGCAAGCGCCGGAACGGCTCGAAGAGGTTGTCGATCTCGTACGCCGGCACCACGGGCCCCGTGTTGGACACCACGAAGATCGCCTGGCCGTGCTGGGCCTGTGTCGTCACCTCGACCCAGCCGCCCTCCCGTCTCCCGCCACCGCCCTTGTTCGGAAGCGCTTCGCGCTGCACCTCCTCCTTCGGCACGTTGTACCGGACGGCGTTCTGGACGAGGTTCAGCGCGATCCGCTCCAGGAGTACGCCATTGCCCTGGACGACCACGGGAGCCCGCTCCCCGCGAATCTCCACGCCGTTCGTATCCGCCTCGGCGCGCACCTGGTCGACGGCCTGGGAGGCGACCTCGGCGAGATCGACCGCCTTGCGCTCGACGATCTGGTTGTCGCTGCGGGCGAGCAGCAAGAGGCCTTCGACGAGCTGCTCGCTGCGTTCATTGGTGGCGAGCAGGGTCTTGCCGAGCTGTTGCAGTTCCACGGGTGCCCCCGGATCGGAAAGGTGCACCTCCAGGAGCGTGCGGTTGATCGCCAGGGGCGTACGCAGCTCGTGCGAGGCGTTCCCGACGAAGCGCTGCTGGGCGGTGAACGCCCGCTGCAATCGCTCCAGCATGTCGTCGAAGGTGTCCGCCAGCTCCTTCAGCTCGTCGTCCGGACCGTCCAGCTCGATACGGCGCGAGAGGTCCGAGCCGGCCACCGCGCGCGCGGTGCGGGTGATCCGGCCGAGCGGCGCCAGGACCCGGCCCGCCATCGCGTAGCCGAAGGCGAAGGCGATCACGGCGAGGCCGAGGAGGGCCAGGAGCGAGCGGCTGAGGAGGTTGTCCAGGGCGGTCCGGCGCTGGATGTCGATGCAGGTGGCGATCGCCGCGTTGAACTCGTCGAGCGTCTGGTTGGAGTTGACCGCGGGACAGTTCTCGCTGGCCACCTTTATGTTCGTGCCGCCCGTGACGCCGGTGATCTTGAAGAGCGGATCACTGCCCGTGTTCAGCGCCTGTGCCGCCAGCAGATAGATGATCGACAGCAGCATGATGCCGGCGATCAGGAACATCCCGCCGTACAGCAGCGTGAGCCTTATCCGGATGGTCGGGCGCAGCCAAGGGAACGGGGGTTCCGGTCTCCGCGGGTCCCAGGAGGGCTTCGGAGGCGCTGTCGGAAGCGCGGGTTTCGTCACCACCATGGATCAGATCCGGTAACCCGAGCCCGGCACGGTCACGATGACCGGCGGCTCGCCAAGCTTGCGGCGCAAGGTCATCACCGTGACGCGCACCACATTGGTGAACGGGTCGGTGTTCTCGTCCCAGGCCTTCTCCAGGAGCTGCTCGGCGGAGACGACGGCGCCCTCGCTGCGCAGCAGCACCTCCAGGACGGCGAACTCCTTGGGGGCGAGCTGGACCTCCTTGCCGTCGCGGAAAACCTCGCGGCGGTTGGGGTCCAGCTTTATCCCGGCACGCTCCAGGACGGGCGGCAGCGGCACGCTCGTACGCCGGCCGAGGGCACGCACGCGTGCCGTCAGTTCGCTGAACGCGAAGGGCTTGGGGAGATAGTCGTCGGCGCCGATCTCCAGGCCCTCGACACGGTCGCTGACGTCACCGGAGGCCGTGAGCATCAGCACGCGTGTGGGCATGCCGAGCTCGACGATCTTGCGGCAGACGTCGTCGCCGTGCACCAGGGGGAGGTCACGGTCGAGGACGACCACGTCGTAGTCGTTGACGCCGATGCGTTCCAGGGCGGCCGCACCGTCGTACACGACGTCGACGGCCATGGCCTCCCGGCGCAGTCCGGTGGCCACCGCATCGGCGAGCAGTTGCTCGTCCTCGACGACGAGTACGCGCACGTCGCTTGTCCTTCCTCTGTCCACCCGCGTAGCGCGCTTTCGGCGCACACGGGCAGGGTCTGATGGGGGTCCCCCCGCTCGAGCGAAGCCGAGAGTGGGGGAGGGTGAGACCTCCATCCTGCCCTTTTCGGCCATAAGTCGGCTGTAAGACGGGTGAGAGGGGTGTGAGAGGCCCGGGAATGCGAGATTTTCCCTTCCGGTTGAGGTTTCCGCGGAAGGGAGTGCGGGGAGGACGGCTTTACACCCCGCGATCACGCTCTGCATGTGGCACACCACCATGTGGTACGCCACCGGCCGCTTCCGCAGAGCGGACGTGGGTGTCCGGCACCGTCGCCGCCCAGCACGGGCAGCGCTGGGCATCCACAGGAGACGTGATCGCCCCTTCCGAACGGCACACCCCCGTGCCACCGACCCACGACCCAGGACGAGGGGGCGCAGCATGGACGCATTCACCGCAGGACTTCTGCAGCGCATAAAGGCGACCGAGTCCGACCTGACGCGGGCTCGCGAGACCGGCGACGACTTCCTCGCGGAGGTCGAGGAGGCCGAGCTCGACGACCTCCGCCGCCTCGCCGCCGAGCACGGCGTGGAGGTCGGCTCACGCGTCTGATCAGCTCGTACGAGAGCGGGGCCCGGCAGATCCAGACCGGGCCCCGCCCCTTTTTTTGGGCGGCTCGGTTCGCCTCCGGGGCGCAGAAGCCTGTGTCGAGAGCCCGACCGTGCTCGACCCTCCTTCGTCGGGCACTCCGCGCGCTCGGGCTCTCGACACAGGCGCACCCCTTCGGCTCACTCGCTGCCGCTGTTGTACGCGGTGTCAGTCGGCGGGAGCGGCGGCGGTGGTCCGTACCGTCAGTCGTGCCAGGCGCCCAGTTCCTCCAGGCGACTCTGGAGCGGCTCGAAGAGGCCGGGCGGGGCCGCGACGGTCAGGTCGGGTGAGAGGGGCTCTCCGGGGCGGCCACCGGTGAGGGCGCCCGCTTCCCGGGCTATCAGGTCACCGGCCGCGTAGTCCCAGGGGTTCAGTCCGCGCTCGTAGTACGCGTCCAGGCGACCCGTCGCCACATCGCACAGGTCGATCGCGGCCGAGCCGCCGCGGCGGATGTCCCGCACCTGTGGGATGAGCCGGCGGACCACCTCGGCCTGCCGGGACCGACGCTCGGCGAGGTAGCCGAAGCCGGTGCCGACGAGGGCAAGACCGAAGGCGGGAGCGGGCCGCACGCGCGCGGGGCGGTCGTTCACAAACGCGCCCTCGCCCAGGACGGCCCGGTAGGTCTCGCCGCGCATCGGGGCGTGCACCACGCCGACGACCGTCTCGCCGTCCTTGCGGGCCGCGATCGAGACGGCCCAACTGGGCAGTCCGTACAGGTAGTTGACCGTTCCGTCGATGGGGTCGATGACCCACTGGATCCCGCTGCTGCCCTCGACGCTGGCGCCCTCCTCGCCGAGCACGCCGTCGTCCGGCCTGAGGTCGGCGAGCAGGCCGGTGATCAGCTTCTCGGAGGCGATGTCCATCTCGGTGACGACATCGGCGGCGCTGGACTTGGTCGCGGCCACGCCGAGATCGTCGGGGCGGCCGTCGCGCAGGAAGGCGCCCGCGTGGTGCGCCGCATCCAGCGCGATCTGCAGGAGTTCGGCCTTCAGGCGGTCGCTCGTTGTCGCGGTCACGGTGCTCCTCAGGCGTACGGGCTGTCGGCGCCCGCGGCGGCGGGCTTCGGGGCGCGGGCGGGGCAGCAGCCCACGGGGCACACGTCGTGGCTCGGCCCCAGGGCGCCGAGGGCGCAGAGCTTCACGTCGCGGCCGCTCTCGGTGGCGGCCCGCTCCACGACGAGCTCGCGTATCGCGGCGGCGAACCGCGGGTCGGCGCCCACGGTGGCCGAGCGGCGCACCGGCAGCCCCAGCTCCTCGGCCTTGGCCTTCGCTTCCGTGTCGAGGTCGTACATGACCTCCATGTGGTCCGAGACGAACCCGATGGGCGCCATGACGACGGCCGGTACCCCGGCGCCGTGCAGCTCCTCCAGGTGATCGCAGATGTCCGGCTCCAGCCAGGGGATGTGCGGGGCGCCGGAGCGGGACTGGTAGACGAGCTGCCAGGGGTGGTCGGTCCCGGTCTCCTCGCGCACCGCGTCGGCGATCAGCCGCGCGGCGTCCAGGTGCTGCTTCACGTACGCACCCCCGTCGCCGTGGTCCTCGACGGGTCCGGAGGTGTCCGCGGAAGCGTTCGGGATCGAGTGGGTCGTGAAGGCCAGGTGCGCGCCCGCGCGGACGTCCTCGGGAAGGCCGGCGAGGGACTTCAGTACGCCGTCGATCATGGGCTGGATGAAGCCCGGGTGGTTGAAGTAGTGCCGCAGCTTGTCGACCCTCGGCAACTCCAGACCCTCGGCCTCAAGGGTGGCGAGCGATTCGGCGAGGTTCTCGCGGTACTGGCGGCAGCCCGAGTACGAGGCGTACGCGCTGGTGGCGAGGACCAGGATGCGTCGGCGGCCGTCGGCGACCATCTCGCGCAGGGTGTCCGTCAGATACGGCGCCCAGTTGCGGTTGCCCCAGTAGACCGGCAGGTCCAGGCCGTGTTCGGCGAAGTCCTTGCGGAGGGCGTCCAGCAGGGCGCGGTTCTGGTCGTTGATGGGGCTGACCCCGCCGAACAGGAAGTAGTGCTGCCCCACTTCCTTGAGGCGTTCCTTGGGGATGCCGCGTCCCCGCGTCACGTTCTCCAGGAACGGGACCACGTCGTCGGGGCCTTCGGGACCGCCGAACGAGAGCAGGAGCAGGGCGTCGTACGGATGGGCATCGAGCGCGTCGGGCATGTCTTTGATCCTGCCACTCGTCACTGACAGCCGGGAAACGGCGGTATGACGGGCGGGCGCCCGGCACGGGCCGGAGTTACCTGACCCGTAAGCTGTATCGGCTGCATTCGCGCCTTACGGATCCTCACCGGAGACCCCGTGCCCAGCCCCTACCGCGCCCTGTTCGCCGCCCCGGGCTCCGCGGGCTTCTCCGTCGCAGGTTTCCTCGGCCGGATGCCGCTGTCGATGATGGGCATCGGCGTGGTCACGATGATCTCCCAGCTCACCGGGCGGTACGGCCTCGCGGGCGCCCTCGCGGCGACCATCGCACTGTCCGCGGCGGTGATCGGTCCGCAGATCTCGCGGCTTGTGGACCAGCACGGGCAGCGCCGGGTGCTGCGGCCCGCGACGCTGTTCGCCCTCGCCGCGGCGGCCGGGCTGCTGCTGACCGCGCACTTCGACTGGCCGGACTGGGTGCTGTTCCTGTGCTCGGCCGGCATCGGCTGCGTACCGAGCATCGGCGCGATGACCAGGGCACGCTGGGCCTACCTCTACCGGGACAAGCCGGAGTTGCACACCGCGTACGCCTTCGAGTCCGTCGTCGACGAGATCTGCTTCATCTTCGGCCCGATCATCTCCATCGGTCTGTCCACGGTGTGGTTCCCGGAGGCCGGGCCGCTCCTGGCGGGCTGCTTCCTGGCGACCGGTGTCTTCTGGCTGACGGCCCAGCGCGCCACCGAACCCGCGCCGCATCCCCGCGAACACCACACCGGCGGCTCGGCCCTGCGCTCACCCGGGCTGCAGGTCCTGGTGGCCACCTTCGTGGCGACGGGAGCGATCTTCGGCGCGGTCGACGTGGTCACGGTCGCCTTCGCCGAGGAGCAGGGCCACAAGGCCGCCGCGAGCGTCGTACTGGCCGTGTACGCGGCGGGCTCCTGCGCGGCCGGAGCCGTCTTCGGGCTGCTGCGCTTCACGGGGGCGCCCGCCCGCAGGTGGGTGCTGGGCGTCTGCACGATGGCCGTGAGTATGATCCCCCTCCTACTGGTCGGAAACTTGCCGTTCCTGGCCGTGGCGCTGTTTGTCGCGGGCCTGTCCATCGCGCCGACGATGATCACGACGATGGCCCTCGTCGAACGGCACGTACCTCGCGCGAAACTGACCGAGGGCATGACCTGGGTCAGCACCGGTCTTGCGGTCGGGGTCGCGCTCGGCTCCTCCGCCTCCGGCTGGGTGATCGACGCCGCCGGGGCGCGGGCCGGATACGGGGTTCCGGCGGTCGCCGGGGCCGTCGCGGTCGCGGTCGGTTTCCTGGGGTATCGCCGGCTCAGCGGGCCGGTTCCGCAGCGGGGAGGGACCCATGAGCAGCACAGCGAGCGGGAAGAGCGGCACGTGGCGTAACTGGGCGGGCAATGTCTCCGCCCGTCCCGTACGGGACGTCACGCCGGCTTCTGTCGAGGAGCTTTCCGCCGCCGTGCGCCAGGCCGCCGAGGACGGACTGAGGGTCAAGGCGGTCGGCGCCGGGCACTCCTTCACGGCCGTCGCCGCGACCGACGGTCTGCTGATACGGCCCGATCTACTCACCGGCATCCGCAAGATCGACCGCGCGGCGGGCACCGTCACCGTGGAGGCGGGCACCACCTTGAAGCGGCTGAACGTGGCCCTGGCCCGCGAGGGCCTGTCGCTCACGAACATGGGCGACATCATGGAGCAGACGGTTTCCGGCGCGACCAGCACCGGCACCCACGGCACCGGCCGTGACTCGGCGTCGATCGCCGCTCAGATCACGGCACTTGAACTGGTCACCGCCGACGGCTCGGTCCTGGCCTGCTCCGAGAAGGAGAATCCGGATGTCTTCGCGGCCGCCCGCATCGGACTCGGCGCCCTGGGTGTCGTCACCGCGATCACCTTCTCCGTAGAGCCCCTTTTTCTGCTCACGGCCCGTGAGGAGCCGATGACCTTCGACGAGGTCACCAGCACCTTCGACGAACTCCACGCGGAGAACGAGCACTTCGAGTTCTACTGGTTCCCGCATACCGGCAACTGCAACACCAAGCGCAACAACCGCAGTGCGGGCCCGGAGAAGCCGGTCGGCAGAATCAGTGGCCTCTTCGAGGACGAGTTCCTTTCCAACGGCCTCTTCCAGGTGGCCAATTCACTGGGCCGTGCCGTGCCCGCGACCATCCCGGCGATCGCGAAGATCTCCAGCCGGGCCCTTTCGGCCCGCACGTACACGGACATTCCCTACAAAGTCTTCACGTCCCCGCGCCGGGTGCGCTTCACAGAGATGGAGTACGCCGTCCCGCGCGCGGCCCTCGTCGAGACGCTGCGCGAACTGAAGGCCATGATCGACCGCTCTCCGCTGCGGATCAGCTTCCCGGTGGAGGTGCGCACCGCGCCCGCGGACGACATCACGCTCTCCACGGCATCCGACCGGGACAGCGCGTACATCGCGGTCCACATGTACAAGGGCACCCCCCATCGGGCGTACTTCACGGCCGCCGAGCGGATCTTCCTCGCACACGAAGGGCGCCCGCACTGGGGCAAGCTGCACACGCGCGAGGCGGAGTACTTCGCCGGGATCTATCCGCGCTTCGGCGAGTTCACCGCCCTCAGGGACCGGCTCGACCCGGACCGGCGCTTCGGAAACGACTACTTGCGGCGGGCGTTGGGGACGTAATCGCGACACGTGGTCACGCCATCGCCAACTCCGCGAGAGCGAGAGGGTCTTGGAGGGGGCTCAAGAACTCAAAACCGGAACGATCAACTTCAGTCGTGACGATCGCGTGAAGATCGCCACTCACCGTGGTCACCGGAACGGCGTCCCCGGTGGCCAACTCCCGACCCCCGGGAGAAGTTGGGCGGCGTGCCGATCCACGCAGGTGGCCCAAATGGAGTACTGTTGCGAGCCCTGGGTCCGGACACCCGCCAGGGCGTCCGGGGCCTTCCAGGACCGCCGTGAGGGGGGCTCGTTGCACAGGGTGACGGAGTTCGTCACTTAGCGTTGCGAATAGGTAACCGTGCCATAACGGCGATCCAGGGCCAGCGCCCGACACGCCGGGCAAACAGGCAAGGTTGTGGCAGGCTGCACCCGGGCAGGCCACACTCGACTAGCGGAAGCAGCGACGCACGTGACGTCGGCAGGCACCACCCGGGAGGTCCCCATGCCCGAACTGCGTGTCGTGGCCGTCTCTAACGACGGCACACGGCTGGTGCTGAAGGCTGCGGACAGCACGGAGTACACGCTTCCGATTGACGAGCGTCTGCGCGCCGCCGTTCGCGGCGACCGTCCCCGCCTCGGCCAGATCGAGATCGAGGTGGAGAGCCATCTCCGCCCCCGAGACATCCAGGCGCGTATACGCGCAGGCGCCTCCGCCGAAGAGGTCGCCCAGCTCGCCGGCATCCCCGTCGATCGCGTACGCCGCTTCGAGGGCCCCGTGCTCGCGGAGCGCGCCTTCATGGCGGAGCGGGCGCGTAAGACCCCGGTCCGTCGGCCCGGCGAGACCACCGGACCCCAGCTCGGCGAGGCGGTGCAGGAGCGGCTGCTGCTGCGCGGCGCCGACAAGGAGACCGTGCAGTGGGACTCGTGGCGCCGTGACGACGGCACCTGGGAGGTCCTGCTCGTCTACCGGGTCGCGGGTGAGCCGCACTCGGCGAGCTGGACGTACGACCCGCCGCGGCGGCTCGTACAGGCTGTGGACGAGGAGGCGCGCTCGCTGATCGGCGAGTCCGACGACGACCTCGCCTCGCCCGAGCCCAGCTTCCCGTTCGTGCCGCGTATCGCCCGGCTGCCGCGCGACCGCGAACGCCCGATGGACCGCGCCCTGGAGCGCCAGACGGAACGTCCCGTCCTGCCGGCCCAGTCGCCGGAGCCCGAGGAGGAGAGCATCAACGGTGAGCGGGACTCGCTCACCAGTCTCCTGGAGGCGGTGCCCAGCTTCCGTGGCGACCTGGTGGTGCCCGAGCGCCCCGCCCCGACCACGGATATGCCGGCGGAGGAGGAGCCTGCTCCGGAGCCCGAGGAGGAGGAGCCCCCGGCTCCCGCGGCCTCGGCCGGTTCGGCGTACGCCGATGTCCTCATGCCGCGCTCGGTGGCCAGCCACCGCGAACGGCTCGTCGGCTCCACCGACCGGCAGGCCGAGGCGGACGGCGTCCGCCCGGGGCGAAGAGCGGCGGTGCCGAGCTGGGACGAGATCGTCTTCGGGACTCGTCGCAAGAAGCAGGAATAGGAAGCAGAAGATGTACGCGGCTGGGGCTCGCACCACTTCGGGGCGAGCCCTTTTCGCTGCCGTGCGGAGACTGCGTGCCGGGGCCGGTCTACTGCGGGTCGGGCCCCGTCGCGACCGGGCGGCTCCCGTCCGCCGACCACTGCGACCACGAGCCCGCGTACAGCGCCGCCGGAATGCCCGCGACCTGAAGCGCGAGGATCTCGTGGGCGGCGGAGACACCCGAGCCGCAGTAGACGCCGACTTCACACGTGCCGGTCGCGCCCAGGGACTTGAAGCGCTCGGCGAGTTCGGCGGCGGGGCGGAAGTGGCCGGATTCCGTCACGTTCTCCGTCGTCGGTGCCGAGACCGCGCCGGGGATATGGCCGGCGATCCGGTCGATCGGCTCGACCTCGCCCCGGTAGCGCTCGGCGGCTCGTGCGTCGAGGAGCAGGCCGGTGCGGGCCAGGGCGGCGGCTCCGTCCGCGTCGAGCAACGGCAGCGCGCCGGGCGACGGCAGGAACGTACCGGCGACCGGAGACGGGACACCGGCCTCGACGGGGCCGTCCCAGGCCGCGAGTCCACCGTCAAGGACACGCACCGCCGGGTGACCCGTCCAGCGCAGCAGCCACCAGGCGCGCGCGGCGGCCCAGCCGAGCCCGCCGTCGTACGTGACGACGTCCCGGTCCGCACTGACCCCGGCCGCCCGCATCGCCGTCCCGAAGACCTCCATGTCCGGCAGCGGATGCCGGCCGCCCTCCCCGGCCGGAGCTGCGAGTTCCGAGTCCAGGTCCACATAGACGGCACCCGGAATGTGCCCCTCCTCGTATGCGGAACGCAGGTTCGGGCCGCCCAGTTGATAGCGGATGTCGAGCACCACCGGAGGCTTCGGTCCGGCCAGGGCGCTCGCGAGTTCGGCTGCGGAGATGATGGCGTTCATGGCCACCATCCTTGCGCACGGGGTGGCCGCATCGTTCAGGTCCGGTTACTCTGCCCGCCGGACCGGCCCGAGCACACGGCGTACGGACCTGGACACAGGCTGTACAGCCGATGGACACCACCAGGCAACCGTGGGGATACGGATGGGATACAGCAAATCGGGCATCCTCCAGCCATGCGCCACCGGCCCGGGGCCCGCCCGCATCCCTGGGGATACGGGCGGCGGCACCGGGCGGGGAATCGCGCGGGGGCAGTACGCGCTGTCGGAAGCGGAAGTGAAGCGGCAGGCGCCCCGAGGCGCCGAGGAAAGAGTGACGATGACCGAGTCACGGGGGTCGACCGGCCTGAACGGCACCGCGCACGCGCCCGGCACGCCCTGCTGGGTGAGTCTGATGGTGCACGGGATGGCCGCGACCCAGGAGTTCTACGGAGCACTGTTCGGCTGGAAGTTCCAGCCCGGCCCCCAGCAGCTCGGCCCGTACGTACGTGCCGTGCTCGACGGCCATGAGGTGGCCGGGATCGGGCAGCTGCCGCCCGACCGTCATCTGCCCATCGCCTGGACGCCCTATCTCGCCTCGGACGACGTGGATCTGACGGCGGAGACGGTACGGGCCTGCGGCGGCACGGTCGGCGTGGGCCCTCTGGACGCCGGGGATGCGGGCCGGATGGCCATCGCCTCCGATCCCTCGGGCGCCGTGTTCGGCATCTGGCAGACCGCGGCCCACCTCGGCACGGGCATCACCGAGGTGCCCGGCACGCCCGCCTGGAACGAGCTCGTCACACGCGACTCCGCCGGCGTCGCCAAGTTCTACCAGATGCTCTTCGGCTACGAGGAAGAGCCGCTCGTCTCCACGGACTTCGACTACATCACCCTGCACATCGAGGGCCGCCCGGTGGGCGGCATCCGCGGTGTGGGCCGCGCCCTCCCCCGCGACCGGGGCCCGCACTGGATGACGTACTTCGAAGTCGCCGACGTGGACGCCTCCTTGACCGATGTCATCGACCTGGGCGGCCACGTCCTGAAAACGCCCCGCGACACCCCGCACGGCCGCATCGCCACGGTCGCGGACCCCGAGGGGGCGGCGTTCTCCCTCGTACGTACGAGCCACTGAGCACCAGCCACTGCCCACGAGCCACGATGAACTGGGTCTCCGATGTGGTTTCGGCAGAGGAAGCCGGGTTCAGTGGGTCGCTGTCGCGAGGGCGGCGACGGCGTCGGCGGCGGGGGTGTCGCCGGAGGTGAGCTCGACGATCACGCGGCTCAGGCGCGGCTCGTGGAGGGCGGCGTCGATGAAGGCGGCGACGTCGTCGCGGTGCACATCGCCGTACTCGACCGCGGGACCGGCCGTCACGCGGCCGGTGCCGGGGGCGTCGAGGAGCGTGCCGGGGCGGACGATCAGCCAGTCCAGAGCGGTACGGGTCAGGTACACGTCGGCGGTCTTCTTGACCTTGATGTAGTGCTCGAAGCCCTCGTGGCGCTCGCCGTCTCGCAGTGCGTCGGGGAACACCGAGACGAGGACGAACCGCGGCACCCCGGCGTGTGCGGCCGCGTCGGCGGCCTTCTCCAGGCCCTTGCCGTCGATGAGTGTCGTCTTGTCCATGCCGGTGCCGTGGGCTCCGGCGGAGAACACGACCGCGTCGTGCCCGGCGAACTTCGCCGCGAGCTCCTCGGCGGAGTCGTTGATCAGGTCACCGGTGACCGGGGTGGCGCCCGATGCGCGGACGGTGTCGGCCTGCGCGGGGTTGCGGTGCATGCCGGTCACCTGGTCGCCGCGGGCGGTGAGCAGCTCGGCGAGCCGGCGCCCGACGCCTCCGGCGGCGCCGATCTGGAACACCTTCATGGTCTTCTCGTCTCTCTTCGAACGCGGGGATGAGGGTGGCGGAGTGCCGGGGTCAGGCGGCGAAGACCTGGGAGTCGTCGGCGAACGCCTTGAACTCCAGTGCGTTGCCGGCCGGGTCGAGGAGGAACATCGTCCATTGCTCGCCCTTCTGTCCCTCGAAGCGGACGTAGGGCTCGATGACGAACTCCGTGCCCGCCGCGCGCAGCCGCTCGGCGAGCTCCTGGAAGGCGGGGATCGTGAGGATCAGGCCGAAGTGCGGTACCGGGACGTCGTGGCCGTCGACGGGGTTGTGTATGCGCTGGGCGCGCTCCGGTGCGAGATGGGTGACCACCTGGTGGCCGTGCAGGTTCCAGTCCACCCAGGTGTCCGCGCTGCGGCCCTGCTCGAGGCCCAGTGTGTCGCCGTAGAAGCGGCGCGCGGCCGCGAGGTCGTCGACCGGCATGGCCAGATGGAACCGCGGGATCGGGGAGTCGAGAACGGTCAAGGCACTGCCTTTCTGAGGATGTGGGCCCGGATGGACCATCAACCAGTTGTCCTAATGTTGACATTGCACCAATGCCTTAATGTTAACATTAGGACGTTGATTGAGAAGGTGCAGGTCAGATCATGAGTGATCAGGGCAAGGTGTCCCCGGCTCGCCGTCGCGGCCTGGCGGACGAGGTCGCGGACCGGATCCGGGAGGCCATCTTCAGCGGGGCCTACTCCCCCGGCGCCCAGCTGCGCGAGGTGGAACTGTCGAGCGTGATGGACGTCAGCCGCGGCCCTGTGCGCGAAGGGCTGCGTGTGCTGGAGCGCGAGGGCCTGGTCCACTGCGCCTGGCACCGCGGGACGACGGTGACGACACTGTCCACCGAGGACGTCGCGGAGCTCGACAGCCTGCGCGGCGCCCTGGAAGACCTTGCTGTCCAGCAGGTGATCGCTCGTGCCTCGGACGAGGATCTCGCGTCCATCGCGAAGGCGGCCGAGGTGATGGAGCGCGTTGCGGACACGCACGAGATGGTCCGCCTGGACATCGCCTTCCACGACACCGTCTTCGCCGCAGCCGGCCACCGGCGACTGGCCGATGCGTGGGAGGGCATACGGTGCCAGGTCCACCTGTTCCTGCTGACCCGGATCAACCTCAGCACCGAGGGGTACCTCGGCTGCATCCCGCATGAGCACCGCGAGCTCGTCACCGCGCTGCGCTCCCGCGACACCGACACCGCCCTCCAGCTCTTCGCCGCGCACCGCCGCCATGCCGTCGACGTGGTGACCGGGACCATCGCCCCGAGCTGAGGGTCGCGCCGCCGCCCTCGTACCTGGGCGACGGTCTGCTCCATCGCGCGGCCAGGTGGGCGCGGCTTCCTCCGTTCCGATGTTCTGGATCCTCCACCCAGGACTCGAATGCGACTGGCACAGTCAGCGAGAACGTCCGCCACCTCCCCTCCGACCGGAAGTCACGCGGAGGAGACCGGCAGCACGTCCGGCGACAGCGTCCCCGCCCTCGACGCGGAAGAGGCCGAGGAAACAACGGACGAAGACCCCGAGCGCGTCGCCCTGATCCACGAGCGACTCGACCACGGCGAACCCGTCACACCGAGTGTGGGGCCCTGCCCTGCGGGACGCGCTACTCGTCGGCCTCCTCCGCCCCCGTTTCCGGCACGAGCCCAGCGGCCCGGATGCCTGCGACGGCTGCCCGTTCGTCGTTCAGCGAGGTGTCGCCGGTCGCGCCGACCGCGCCCAGCAGGCGCCCCTCCTCGTCCCGTACGAACACGCCGCCCGGGACTGACAGCACCCGGCCTCCGGCCAGGGCCGCGACCGAGGTGAAGAACTCGGGTGCGGCGGCGGCCCGCCTGCCGATCTCGCGGTTGTTGATGCCAAGCCCGAGGACACCCCACGCCTTGGCGACGGCGATGTCCGGCCTGAGCAGCCCGGCGCCGTCCTCGCGCGCCAGCACCACCAAAGTGCCGCCGGGGTCGAGGACGGCGAGCGTGAGTGGCTCCAGATTCTCCTCGCGGGCGAAGTCAAGACCGGCTTGCACGATGCGGTTCGCCTTGGCCAGGGTGATGCTCATGTACGTTCCCTTCCTGTGTCGTTGATCCTTTTCGGCGGAGTCTGCGGAAAGTGCGGAAAGTCCCGAAGGACAGCCCCTGCGCGTACGCCAGTGCCGCAAGGACCAGCGCGGAACCCGCAGCCTGCGGCCAGGTGATCCGCTGCTCACCGGTCAGGGCGGCGAAGAGGGCGGCGGCGACCGGTACGGCGAACATCCACAGCATCACGGCCGCCGAACCCGCCTGCCCCACCGCCCGGTACCAGACGACCAGCCCGGCCACGGTCACCAGCAGCACGGAGTAGCCGAGCGAGAACCAGCTCAGTGGCTGCCGTGCCGTTCCGTGCTGGGTGAAACCCGCGATCGCGGCGAGTGCCAGGAGAACTACCGCGCCCGCCGCGGAGGTCCAGGCGGTCACACGCAGCGGGCTGCAGTCCCTCAGCAGCGGTCGGGTGACCACGGGGTACCAGCCCCACAGTGCGGCGGCGAGCAGGGCCAGGGCGTTGCCATACCACTCGGCGGTCGGAGGGCCGGCCGCCGAACCGTCCCGACCGAGCACGACGAGGACGACCCCGGCGAATGCCACCGTCCCGGCTGCCGCGGCGCGCCGCGCCGGCAGTGTGCCACGTTCGCCGGCCAGCCGGGCGAACAGCGCGGTGAAGAACGGTGACAGGGCGATCAGGATTGCCGCGCCGGCGGGCGTGCTCAGCCGGACTGCGGCGCTGAACGCGAGCTGGTAACCCACGATCCCGACAGCCGCCGACAGCAGGAGGCGCGGCCAGCGGCCACGCGCCACACGCAGCGAGCCCTCGGTCCACCAGGCGAGCATCAGCAGCAGCGGGGCGGCGAGCAGGAAGCGGAGCGCGTTGAAACCGAGGACCGTGAACTCGCGCAGGCCCCAGGCGTTGACGGTGTAGTTGGCTCCCCAGATCGCGCTGACCGACGCGAGTGCCCAGGGCGCCCGCCTGCACGCCCCTTCCCCTTTCTGCCGGGGCCGCTCAGCGCGCCGCGGCACGGGCGCCCGCCTGCTCCAGCACACCGCGTACCGCCACGAGAGCGGACTCCAGGGCTCCCTGGATCCAGGCGTGTGCGACCGACAGCTGCTCACCTGCGAAGAAGATCCTGGGGCGCTCCGCGGGGTGGGGTGCGCCCAGCTCCGTCAGGTAGCGGGCGTGCTGACCGGGCGCGAGATAGGCGAACGCGCCGCCGCCGATGCCGGGTTGTTCGTCCCAGTTCCAGTGAACGATGTCGTCGACGGTGTCGGAGATGCCGGGATGGAGCTGTTCCAGGGACTCCAGGACGAGTCCCGTACGGTCCTCCTCCGGGAGCGTGGAGAATCGCCGTGCGTTGCCCTCCCATAGATAGGCGCCTGTCAGTACGGCGGGCTCGTGGGACCGGACAGGTTCGGCCGCAACCCAACTCTCCCCGCTCGGGCGGGCGTTGTCGGATGGGTACCAGCACTGCTGGATGGGCAGGTCGGTGAAACTGCCGCCGCCGTGGATCCCGTCGGACAGTTCCCACACCCTGCGGTTCACGTGCACCAGCGTCTTGCTGCTGCTCGCGTAGTGGATGCCGCGCACCGCCTGCCGCTGGGCGGGCGGCAGGCCCGGCTCGAAGCGGATCTGGTCCAGGGCGGGGGCGGGCAGCGCGCACACCGCCCAGTCGTATCGCTCGTCGAGCCGCCCGCCCAGGCCGCGGCCGAGCACCCGCACTCCGTCGCCGTCGGTGTGTATCCGCTCGATGTGTGCGGAGAGTCTGATGGTCTGCGGCGGCAGGGCTCGTACGAAGGCGGAGACCAAGGCGTCCATGCCGTCGGTCAGTTCCAACTGCTCGACGTGGAAGAGGCCGAAGTAGTCGACCAGCACCTCCAGCAGAGAGGCGTGTTCGTAGTGGGCCAGGCCGCTCACCTGACCTGCCAGGTCCCAGGCCTGCGGGGTGAGCCTGGTGCTGGCGTACTGCCACAGGGAGGTGGACATCAACGCCTCGATCTCCGGGTCGTCCACTTCGCCCGCGAGGACCGCCTTGTGCTGCTCGGGACGCAGCCTGTACCAGACGTGGTGCAGCAGTTCTTCCAGCAGCTGCCTCGGGTCACGGTTCTCGGGTCGGGTGAGCCCGTAGCGGTCGGACAGGGTGTGTGCGTCGCGGGCTCGTACCCGCTGTCCGCGCAGATGGAGGTAGGCGTCCGGGTTGGCATTGACGAACTTCCGTGTGGGCAGCCCGAATTGGCGTACGTAGTGCAGTGTGGTGTGGTGGTTGGCGGGCAGCCGCATCGCGCCCAGCTCGCCGTGTGTGCCGTCCCAGAAGCGGTGCGTGCGGATCCGGCCGCCGGGGCGTCCCGCACGCTCGTACACCGTCACTTCCAGGCCCCGGCCGACCAGTTCGTACGCACAGGCCAGTCCGGAGATACCGCCGCCGATCACGGCGACCCGGCCCCCGGCGCCGCGCCGCGCCTCCATCAGGTCCGCGGGAAACCGGAAGTGCTCGTCAAAAGGGCTGCTCACGTCGGTGTCGGCCATGTCACGGGACGCTACGCAGCAGTGCGGGGCGGATGGTGGAGGCGGTATTGCAGTCGCGTGAAACCATCGGAGGCCGGGCGTCCGCCCCGGTTCCCGGTCAGCAGGGATGCGGGCCGGCAGCCGGCCGAGCGTACAGGCGCGCGGCACCCGCCCGTCCAGGCCCAGGCGGGCCCGGACCTCCTCGGGTGCACCGGCCACGAACCGTGCCGGACCCAAGCATCTGGTCAAGGCCTGCCCATACCTACGCTGCCGCTGTGCTTGGGCCGACCTCAGCGACCTGCTTCACCGCAGGATTGGGCGGCGATCACTGGTGCTGTTCGCGGCGGCTGTGCTTTGCTGGCTCCATGACCGTGCTCGTGATCCGCCGCCACGTCGACTTCGTGCGCGTCACGACCACAGCCTGTACCGCCGGACGCTGACACCGCGCCCCAGGTGTTCTGCCGCCGGCTCGCGGCTCTGTTCATGCCGCCGTCGCACCCTTGACCGCCCCGGCAATCGTCCCGACCGAGGTGATGAACCACGCCTTCGGCCGGAGCCGGGGTGGCACCACCGCGAGGTACTGCATCGGAGAACGGCGGACACGCTGATCGCAGCCGTGGGCTCTGGCCGGCTGTATCCGCCGGCCCGGCAAGCGGAGCCGCGGCGGGCATCCCGGGCGCCGGCCGTGTATGGCGGATCGAGTCGGCGTACGGCCGCGGCAGTTCGCTGATCGAGACAGGGCCGGCTCGTTCGCCCATCACCGAGCTGACGGCATGACAGCCCCTCCACACTTCACCCATCCATCGAGGAAAGGCACCGAGCATGTCCCCTCGCACCGCGAACACGGCCGTGGCCGTCCACCCGCTGCTCGCCGAGCGCTGGAGCCCGCGCTCGTTCGACGCCAGGCACACGATCACCGACGAGCAACTCGTTTCGCTGCTGGAGGCGGCCCGTTGGGCACCCTCGGCCCACAACTCGCAACCGTGGCGTTTCCTGGTCGGCCGACGCGGCGACACGACATACCAGCGGCTCTTCGCCACCCTCCTGTCCGGCAACCGGCTCTGGGCGGGGAACAGTTCGCTGCTGATCGCGGCGGTAACGGCAGAGCGCCTGGAGAACGGCACGCCGCATCACGGCGCCGCATACGACACCGGGCTCGCAGTGGCCCAACTGGCGGTGCAGGCCCACGCCTTGGGGCTGCACGCCCACCAGATGGGCGGCTTCGACCCCGAGCAGCTGCGCACGTCGCTGGGTATCCCGGACGACTACCGGCCGCTTTCCGTCACCGCGATCGGGGCTCTGGCCGCGGCGGACCTCCTTCCACAGGAACTGCGCGACCGCGAGACCGTCGCCCGCGAGCGGCGCCCCCTGGCGGAGACCTTCTTCGCAGAGGGCTGGGGCAATTCGTTTCTGGTCCGGCACGACGGTTGAGGGGCGCCACATGCGTGCACACGGATCCGCCCCCTTCGACCGTTTCCGGTCGGCCCGTGAACCTCACCTCCCTCGCCGTTGCCCCGCACATCACCTCTGACCATCAACGCCGTATCCCTGCCGTATCCCTCAGGAGTACACATGACCGTCCAGGATTCCCCCACCGACATCGACGCCTTCGCCGCAGAATGGGAGGCGTGGCACCTGCGGAAGGATTCCGCGCTCGCCCACGAGCACGGATTCCTCGCCGTCACCGGCCTGCACTGGCCGGCCACCGACCCCCAGCGCTTCCCCGATGCGCCCGGTACCTGGTCGACAGGCGACGACGGCATCACCGTCGTGCTCGGCGAGGGGGAGGAACTCGTCGTCGACGGCACCGCGGTGCGCGGACGACACGCTTTCGGTGTCATCCCGGAGCGCGGCGGCGTCAACGCCGTCTGGGGGGATGCGGTGATCGAGATCGCCAAGCGCGGCGGCCACCACCTGATCCGGCCACGGCACCCAGAGCATCCGCTGCGCACCGCGTTCACCGGGACGCCCACGTACGCGCCGGACCCGCGCTGGGTGGTCACCGGCACGTACACCCCCTTCGCCGAGCCGCGACCGACCACCGTGGGCGCCGCCGTCGAGGGGCTGCAGCACGTCTACGACGCGCCCGGCAGGATCCGCTTCCGGATCGACGGCCGGGAACTGGGCCTGACCGCGTTCAACGGGCGCGCACCGGGCAGCCTCATGGTGTTGTTCACCGACGCGACCTCCGGCGTGACCACGTACGCGGCGAACCGCGCCCTGCAGATCGCCGCCCCCGGGCCCGACGGCGCCGTGGTGCTGGACTTCAACCGCGCCACCAACCTGCCGTGCGCCTACACCGACTTCGCGACCTGCCCACTGCCGCCCGCCGAGAACCGGCTCCCCGTCGCAGTCGAGGCCGGTGAGAAGATCCCCCACGAGCGGAAGCCGATCGCGCAGTGAGCACCTCGTCCCTCCCCCCGGAAACGGTGCCGGCCTGAGCCCATCCACTGCCGTGGGCCGCCGAGCGGGGCGCGAATTTCAGTATGCGGGAAATTTCGTCTCGCATATCGATACCGGGTTGTCCCGCACGGCGTGATCGATCAGTCTTCTGTCCATGTCCAGTCACCGCCTCTCCGAACGCGCCGGCTTCCGCCTGGTGCTCATCGGTGTGCACGCGCACGCGGTGTCCGACATCGACTGTCGCTGAGTCCCGGGCTCGAAGAGGCGCTGCTCGCCTCCCCGTTGTCACCATCCCGAGCCCGATCCGGCACGACCACTCTTCCCGTGTCGTCGGTGCGGTCTCGCACAACTCAGCGCTCACAGCCAGCTGTTCACTGCCTTCCGACGGCACTACCGCCCCGAAAGGCAGCCATCCCCCCATGCGTGAACGCAGACTGATATCCCAGCGCGCCACCGTGACCGCCGTCAGCCTTGCCCTCCTTGGAGGACTCGCGGCCTGCTCCGGGCCGAAGGACAACGCCGCGAACTCCGGAGAAGGCGGCGGAAAGCCCGCCAAGGGCGGCAAGCTCACCGTGCTCAACTCCGAGGCGCAGTCGGACTTCGACCCGGCCCGCCTGTACACCTCCGGCGGCGGCAATGTCCCCTCGCTGGTCTTCCGTACGCTGACGACCCGCAACCGGGCGGCCGGTGCCGCGGGCACGAAGGTGGTCCCCGACCTCGCCACGGACCTCGGCACCCCCAGCAAGAACGCCACGGTGTGGACGTACACGCTCAAGGAGGGGCTGAAGTTCGAGGACGGCTCCGCCATCACGTCCACCGACATCAAGTACGGCGTGGAGCGGTCCTTCGCCGCCGAACTCTCCGGCGGGGCCCCGTACTTGCGCGACTGGCTGATCGGCGGCGACACCTACCAGGGCCCCTACGAGTCCGGCAAGGGCAAGAAGACGCTCGACTCCATCGAGACGCCGGACGAACGGACCATCGTCTTCAAGCTGAAGAAGCCCGTCGGTGACTTCCCCTACCTGGCGACCCAGACTCAGTTCGCGCCCGTGCCCAAGGACAAGGACACCGGCACCAAGTACGAGGAACACCCGGTCTCCTCCGGACCGTACAAGGTCGTCAAGAACACCAACGACGGCGAACGGCTCCAGCTGGAGCGCAACCCGCACTGGTCCGAGAAGGCCGACGACCAGCGCAAGGCATACGCCGACACCGTCGACGTGCGCTCCGGACTCGACCCGGCGGTCATCAACCAGCGGCTGTCGACCAGTTCGGGGGACGACGCGAGCGCGGTCACGACGGACACGAACCTCGGCCCCGCCGAGCTTGCCCAGATCGGCCAGGACAAGGCCCTGAAGTCCCGGGTCGGCGTCGGGCACTTCGGTTACACCAACTACCTGGCGTTCAACCCGAAGGTGAAACCGTTCGACAAGCCCGAGGTACGGCAGGCGATCTCGTACGCGATCGGCCGTAGCAGCGTCATCAACGCCGTGGGCGGCTCCTCGCTGGCCGAGCCCGCCACCACCTTCCTGCCGAACCAGAAGGCCTTCGGCCACACGCCGTACAACCACTTCCCGGCGGGCAAGAACGGTAACCCGGCGAAGGCCAAGGAGGTGCTGGCGAAGGCCGGTTACAAGAGCGGGCTCACCGTGACCCTCACCCACTCCACCGACGAGGGCGAGATGGGACCCAAGGTCGCCTCGGCCGTACAGCAGTCCCTGGCGAAGGCCGGCATCACGGTGAAGCTCAAGGGCCTGGAGGGCAACGCCTACAACGAAAAGCGCTGGGCCGCCGCCGACGCACCCGGGTTCTTCCTCAGCCGCTGGGGCGCCGACTGGCCCGCCGGCTACCCGTTCCTCGCCCCGATCTTCGACGGCCGGCAGATCGTCAAGGACGGCGCCAACTTCAACAACGCGCAGCTCAACGACCCCGCGATCAACAAGGAGTTCGACGAGATCCACGAGCTCACCGACCTGAACGCCGCGGCCGAGCGGTGGGGCGCCCTGGACCAGAAGATCGGTGAGCAGGCCCTCACCGTGCCGCTCTACCACCCGGTCTACCAGCGGCTGGTCGGCAAGGACATCAAGAACGTCGTCATCAGCGACTGGACCGGCGTCCTCGACATCTCGCAGGTGGCGGTCAAGTAATGACCGTGCAGGACGTGTTGACTCCCGGGGCGGGCGAACCGGCCGCCCCGGGGCCGGCGGCGGGGGCCCGCGGTGCGTGGCGCAGGCTGCGCACCAGGCCCTCGGCCGTCGTCGCGGGCGCGGTGCTCGCCGCGCTGATCCTCGCCGCGATCGCCGCGCCGCTGCTCACGGCGATCGCCGGCCAGGACCCGTACACCTACCACGACGAGCTGGTCGACTCCGCGAGCGGCGGCGCACCGAAGGGCTCCTTCGGCGGTGTCAGCGGCGAGCACTGGCTGGGGGTCGAACCGGGCACCGGCCGCGATCTGTTCGCCCGGCTGGTGTACGGGGCCCGGGTGTCGCTGCTCGTGGCGGCGGGGGCGACGGTGCTGCAGGTGGTGATCGGTGTGAGCGTGGGCCTGGCCGCGGCGCTCGGCAGCAGGTGGGCGGACCAGATTCTCAGCCGGGTCACCGATGTGATGGTGGCGCTGCCGATGCTGGTCCTCGCCATCGCGCTGACCACCGTCGTACCCGACGACTTCCCGCGCCCGCTGCTGCTCGTCCTGGTCATGGGCGCTCTCAACTGGGGCGGCACCTCCCGGGTCGTACGGGCCCAGACCCTGACCCTGCGCCGTCTCGACTTCGTCGCCGCGGCCCGGCTCGGCGGCTCGGGCCCGTTGCGTGTGGTCCGGCGGGAGCTGTTGCCGTCGCTCGCGGCGCCCGTCATCACCTACGCGGCCATCCTCCTGCCGTCCAACATCGTGCTGGAGGCGTCGCTGTCGTTCCTCGGCATCGGCGTGAAGCCGCCCACGCCCTCGTGGGGTCAGATGCTGTCGACGGCGACCACCTGGTTCCGTGCCGACCCGATGTACGTCCTGCTGCCGTCCGGGCTGCTGTTCGTCACCGTCCTCGCCTTCACCGTGCTGGGCGACGCGGTGCGCACCGCGCTCGACCCGCGGGAGGCGAGCCGGCTGCGGGTGGGCACCCGCAAGGAGAAGACCCGTGACTGACCGTTTCCCGTTCCCGGGCGTGCGCTTCGCGGCGAAGCGCCTGTTGGGTGCCGTACTGGTCCTGCTGGTGCTGTCCGCCGTCCTGTACGCGCTCTTCTATCTCGTCCCCGGCGACCCCGCGCAGCTCGCGTGCGGGGAGCGCTGCAATCCGGCCCAGGTGGCGCAGGTGCGCGAACAACTCGGGCTCGACGAGCCGGCGTACGCCCAGTATCTGCACTTCCTGCAGGGCGTGTTCGCGGGCCGCGACTACTCGGCGGGCACCTCGCTGCAGCACTGCGCCGCACCCTGCCTGGGCCTGTCCCACCAGAACGACCAGCAGGTCACCACGCTGATCGTGGAAGGGCTCCCGGCCACCGCCTCGCTCGCCTTCGGTGCGATGGTGGTGTGGCTGACGCTGGGTGTCGGTACGGGTCTGCTGTCCGCGCTGCGCCGCGGCGGGGCGACCGAGCGCGTGCTGACCGTCCTCACGCTGGCCGGGACCGGCACCCCGGTCTTCATCCTGGGTCTGCTGCTGCTCATGGCCGTGTGCGCCTATCTGCAATGGCTGCCGTTCCCGTCGTACGTACCGCTGTCCCAGGACCCCGAGCAATGGGCCTGGAACATGCTGCTGCCCTGGCTGACGCTGGGCCTCTTCGAGAGCGCGAAGTACGCCCGGCTCACGCGTTCGTCCACCCTCGAGGTCCTCGCGGAGGACCACATCCGCACCTTCCGCGCGTACGGGGTGAGTGAACGTGCCGTCGTCGCGCGGCACGCGCTGCGCGGGGCGCTGCCCCCGGTGATCGCCCTGAGCGCTTTGGATCTGGGGTCGATGATGGGCGGCGCGATGCTCACCGAGCAGCTCTTCGGCCTCCCGGGCCTGGGCCGGCTCCTCATCGACAGCGTCCGCTCCGTCGACCTGCCGGTCGTCGTCGGTGTGGTCCTCGTCATCGGGACGGCCGTGGTCCTCGCCAACGCCGTCGCGGACGTCCTCTACGCCCTGGCCGACCGAAGGGTGGTCCTGACATGACACCGGAGCAGCCGACGGGCTCGGCGGCCAAGACAGCCGAGACACCTGAGACAGCTGAGACGGCGGAACCGTCGTCCGAACCGCTGATCGACGTCCAAGGTCTGACCATCGACTTCCCCACGGGCGAGGAGACCCTACGAGCAGTCGACGACCTCTCCTTCCGGCTCACCGCCGGGCAGGCCCTCGGCATCGTGGGCGAGTCCGGTTCCGGCAAGAGCACGGTCGCCGCGGCGCTGCTGGGCCTCCATCGCGGCACCGGAGCACGCCTGACCGGCACCGTACGGGTCGGCGGGATCGACGTGGGGGCCGCGTCCGTGCGGGAGTTGCGGCGCCTGCGCGGCGGCACCGCCGCCATGGTCTTCCAGGACCCGCTGTCCTCCCTCGACCCCTACATGGCCGTCGGCGACCAGATCGCCGAGGTCCACCGGACCCACGCCCCGCACGTCTCCCGGCGAGCCGCGCGGGAACGCGCGGTGACCGTGCTGGACAGGGTCGGCATCCCAGACGCGGAACGCCGCTCCCGGTCCCGGCCGCACGAATTCAGCGGCGGCATGCGGCAGCGCGCCCTGATCGCGATGGCGCTCGCCTGCGAGCCGCGGCTGCTGGTGGCCGACGAGCCGACCACCGCACTGGACGTGACAGTTCAGGCCCAGATCCTCGACCTGCTGCACGACCTGCGCGAGGAGACCGGCATGGGCCTGATCCTGGTCTCCCACGACCTGGGTGTGATGGCGGGCAGCGTGGAGGACATGCTGGTCATGAAGAACGGGCGCGCCGTCGAGCGCGGCCCGGTCGGCACAGTCCTCAGCGCCCCGCAGCAGCCGTACACCCGCGAACTGCTGACCGCCGTGCCCCGGGTGGAGACCCGCCGTACCCCGGTCGCCCCCGCGGCTGCCGTCTCATCCGCATCCGGCCCAGACGTCCTGCTGGAAGCGGTGGAGGTGCGCAGGGAGTTCGGGCGCAGGAAGGACCGCACGGTCGCCGTGGACGGGGTGTCGCTGACCGTGGCGCAGGGCGAGACCCTCGGCATCGTCGGCGAGTCGGGCAGCGGCAAGACCACGCTGGGCCGGATGCTGGTCCGCCTGCTGGAGCCGAGCGCCGGCTCCGTCCGTTACGCCGGGCGCGAGCTGACCGGTGTCCGCAGCGACCTGCAGATGGTGTTCCAGGACCCGGTCTCCTCGCTCAACCCGCGCCGCAGCATCGGCGAGTCCATCGCCGACCCGCTGCACGCCGCCGGAACCCTCACCGACGCGGAGATCACACGGCGCGCGCGGGAACTCCTGGAGCGCGTCGGGCTCGACCCCCAGTGGTACCACCGCTATCCGCACGAGTTCAGCGGCGGTCAGCGCCAGCGCGTCGGCATCGCCCGGGCCCTCGCACCCGGACCCGGACTCATCGTGTGCGACGAGCCGGTCTCCGCACTCGACGTCACCACCCAGGCACAGGTCCTGGACCTCCTGGCACAGCTCCAACGCGACCTCGGGCTCGGCTTGGTGCTGATCGCCCACGACCTCGCGGTGGTGCGACAGGCCAGCGACCGCGTGATGGTCATGCGCCAGGGCACCGTCGTCGAGGAGGGCCCTGCGGACAGGGTCTACGACGCCCCCCAGGACCCCTACACCAAGGCCCTGCTGGCCGCGGTCCCGGTGCTCGACCCGGCGGAGGCGGCCCTGCGCCGTGCGGCTCGCAGGGGCAGCGACGGCGGGGTACTCAGGGCGGCTGCCGGTTAGCCTGCCCGGTGTGTGTCCGCCGTGGTTGCCCCGATGTGGCCGGGGCAACCACAGCTGATCCTGGCCGGGGAGGGGCATGGCTGGGGGCGGGCGCCCCGGTCCTCCCTCTCCCCCGGCCCGGCACCTACCGACCGTCACCCATGCCCGTGATCAGAGGATCAGCATCGCCGGGTCCGCCGGCAGCGCCCGAGCGAAGGCGGCCATCCGCCGGGCGTATCCGCCAGGGTCGCCGAAGTGCACTGCGAGGTGTTCGGCTCCGGCGGCCCGGAAGGCCTCGGCGGTGCGGGCGGCCTCGCCGACGGTGCGGTCCGGGCCGTGCCAGTCGATCCGGGTGCCGGGGGACACAGCGCGGCCGTCCGTACGCGCCCGCAGGTACGCCAGCCGTTCGCCGAACGCCGTCGGGTCCAGGCCCACGCCCTGCCAGACGTCGGCGTACCGGGCCGCCCGGCGCAGGGCGGCGTCGGTGACACCGCCGGTCATCACCGGCACCGGACCGTCGGGGCGCGGCTCGAAGACGCCCGTCTCGAAGCCGTACCAGCGGCCCTCGAAGGGGCCCCGGCCGGCCCGGAACAGGTGCCGGAGCAGTGCGATGGCCTCGTCCGTGCGGGCCGCCCGGCTCCTGAAGTCGGCGCCGACGGCGGTGAACTCGCGTTCGTCCCAGCCGATCCCCACACCCAGGGTGATCCGCCCGCCGGACAGCCCGTGGAGGGTCGCGACCTGTTTGGCCACCACGAAAGGACTGCGCAGGGGCAGGACGAGTACGGAGGTGCCGAACCGGATCCGGGTGGTCGCGGCTGCCAGCCAGCCCATGGTCACCAGCGGTTCGAGGACCCCTCCGTACACCGGGCCGTATTCACCGGGCGGCAGGATGTGATCGGGGAGCCATGCCGTGTCGTAGCCGAGGGCCTCGGCCTGCTGCGCCAGGTCGGCGAGTCGGCGCGGGTCGGCCCCCGCGGCCTCGTTCGGGAGGACGACCTGCAGCTTCACTCCCCCCCACCGTCCTTCCCTTCCGAAAGCGAAAGGAAGTGGAGAAAGTCGAGGACGGGCTTCAGCCACTCCTCCGACCGCTCGACCATGACCACATGGTCGCTGTCGATCTCCGTGTACCGCGCGCCGCGGATCCCGGCCGCCAGGGCGCGGGAGCCGGCAGGCAGGACCATGCTGTCGGCGGTCGTCGCGACGACCAGCGTCGGGGCGGCGACTTCGGCCAGGTCACCGGTGGTGTCGAGGGAGGGGATCAGGTCGATGTGCGGGTGGAGTGCGGGCGGCACCTCGGCCCGCCAGCCGGGGAGGAGGCCGAGCACATGGTCGTCGGGCCGCGCAAACCCGGCGGTCAGTACGAGCGCGGTCACCCGCTCGGGATGGCGTACGGCGGCGCGCACCGCCACCAGCGTGCCGAGCGAGAAGCCGAGCACCGCGAACCGCCCGACGCCGCGCCGTACGGCGGAGTCGACGACAGCGTCCGTGAGCTCATCGAGGTCCAGTGGGGCGGCGGCGACCGGGGTGCCACCCGAGCCGGGGTAGTCCGGGGCGACGACGGTGTGGGCGGCGGCGAGGGCGGGCAGAACCGGGGCGAAGTTGTCTTCGATGCTGCCGGTGGCTCCGTGGGCGAGCAGCAGTCCTGGGCCGGTTCCGGTGACGGTGGTGACGAGGGCGGGGAATGAATCGCGCATGCCTCGTACGTTGACCCATCACACCGGTGTGAAGGTCAAGTCCCAGGCGTGGTGAGGAGAATCGGTGCTGATAGGCGAGCTGTCACGGCGGACCGGAGTTGTGGCCCGGCTGCTGCGGTACTACGAGGAGCAGGGCCTGCTGTGCCCCGACCGCGACAGCAGCGGATACCGCGTGTACGCGCCCGACGCCCCGTACACCGTCGCCCGCATCCGGGGCATGCTGGCGGCCGGGCTGACCACCGACGCCATCCGCGAGATGCTGCCGTGCGCCACCGACGCCGGGCCGGGGATCGAGCCCTGCCCGGAGGTACTGCGGACAATGACCGCGCACCTGGAGCGGATGGACGCGGACATCGAGGATCTGCGCCGCCGCCGGGCCGCGCTGGCCGCGTTCCGTGACGCGACCGAGGCGCGGCAGAGGCGGGCGCGGGCCCGCTGAAGGGCGCCGGCCGCCTTCCAACGACCCCAGCGGGACGTTCCACTTGACGTTCTTGAGGTTGTAGCCCTCAGTGCCGAAGATCTTCACTGTGCGGGAATTCATGGTGATGCGGGGGCACCTTGCCCAGCACGATCCGCCGCTGACGCCCCGTGATGCTGCTCGTGGCGGGCTGGGCCAACGGCCATCCGGCGCTCACGTCCAGCAGCCGCAGGTCAGGTCGCGCCCCATTCGTGGGCCAGCGCGGCCGACAAGCAAGCCGACGCGCTTCTCGCCGGCCAGAGGTCAAGTGGCGGTGACTGGCAGCACGTCCGGCGAAAGCGCCGCTGCCCGCGCCGCGGCGCTCGTCATCCGCCTGCGGTGATGACGTCGGCAGAGCACCTCGTACCCGACTTCCGCCGCCGACTTGGCCACGTCGCCCACGACGACCTGCTCCCCCTCGACGACCATCTCTCCATCCACGGTGCGCGCATTGTGCGTGGCCCGAGCACCGCACCAGCACATCGCCTCGACCTGCAAAGTCTCCAGGCGATCGGCAAGTTCGATCAGACGCTGGGAGCCAGGGAAGAGCCTCGTCCGAAAGTCAGTGGTGATGCCGAACGCGAAGACGTCCAGCTCCAAGTCGTCCACGATCCGGGCCAGTTGGTCGATCTGCCCGGACAGCAGGAACTGGGCTTCGTCCACGATCACGTAGTCGACCCGGCCACCCCGAGACAACTGCTCCACCACATATCCGTACAACTCCAGCCCCGGCCCCGCCTCCACCGCGTCGGTCACCAGCCCCAGACGCGACGAGAGCTTGCCCTCACCGGCACGGTCGTCACGCGTGAAGATCAACCCCTGCAGCCCACGCGCCGAACGGTTGTGCTCGATCTGGAGAGCCAGCGTCCTTTTGCTTGACTATCCACCAACTTCCCCCCTTGAGGGACATGACTCTGCGTCTTCTCGGCTCCCGCTTGGGAGGCGCCAGCGCACAACCCACTCGCTCCGCAGCGGGAACGTGCCCGCGCCGCCACTCATGCCGCGCACGCACGCTCGACCGTTGAGGAGCACAAGGCCACCCGGCCCGTCCTCCGATCGTGTCCCCCGCGGACACCGTCTGCGCATTCGGCGGCGGAAGGGCTGCTTATGCATGCAGATCCGGAAGGTGATCGAGCCGCTGTTCACCGATGAGGACTTCGCGGATCTGTTCCCGCGGCGTGGTCAACCCGCCTGGCCACCAGAGCAGTTGGCGATCGTGTCGGTACTGCAGCTCGTGGAGGCCTGTCGGACCGCCAGGCGGCGGCTGCTGAACCGCTCCGGTTCTGATGGAGGCTGTCGCTCGGTCAAGACTTGAGCCATCCGCCAAGCTGGCGTGGTCATTGCGTGCCGAGCTTGTCGGGAGGCGGGCCGCCATCGTCGGTGAAGAATTGCCAGATTGTGATCATGGCTAGGAGTTGGGCGATCAGACAGGCCGTCTGCAGCGAGAAATATCGCATCTGATAGATCGAAAACAATAGCCCGAGACGGCTGGCCCTCAGCTCCTCAGACACCGGCCTGGTCGAGTGCGCTCTGCAGGGACTGCTTGTAGCCCTCGCTCGTGTACGTGGCACCGGACACCGTGTGCCCGGCCGCAGCCCGGCCAGCGCCGCGCTGTGCCCGCCGCGTTCACCAGCCGGTCGGCGGTGGTCGCGGCGACGGCGGGGGCGTTCCGCCACTACAGCCACAGGACGGCGGCGGCACCCGCCCAGGCGAGCACCAGCAATGGTGCCGCGGGGGAACGCCGCGGGCGTATCCGGCGGTTGGCCTGCCGTCTCCCCGCCCGGCCGTGCTGGATCGTCGTCAAGGCCGTACTTCCCTCTGCTTGCTTTGTGCCACGGCACCATAGACCTGCCGGTTGGCTGAAAATCGTCGGGCAAGGCGATGGCGGCGGCACCCGCCGCGGCGGCCCAAGGAGATCCACTCGGGTTGGTCCTTCCCTCGTGCGGCCCGGCCGACTCGCGCCCTTCTGCTCAACACCCCTCTCTCGTAACGTCATCACAGTTTGAAGTGGTCATGACGAAGGAAGGGATTTCATGGGCAGAGGTCTGCTTTCGCTGGTTCTCACCGCGGTCACCGGTGCCGCGTTACTCGCTGCTCCACAGGACGCTGCTCCACAGGACGCTGCCGTTCCGGCGGCCGCCACCACGCCGCCCACACCGCCCGACGTGTACCGGCCGGTCCGTGGACCGGCCGCCCCGGCCGAGTACCGCTACCTCCAGAAGACCCTGCCGGGAGAGTCGATTCCGCGCCACGCCCACGACCTCGCCGCGGCACAGGCGCGCGAACTGCCCACCGCCGGCGGGCGTTGGAAGGCCGTCGGGCCCACCAACATCGGCGGGCGCGTGGTCTCCCTCGCGCTCGACCCCCAGCGCGCCGACACCCTGTACGCGGCGGCCGCCAGCGGCGGGCTCTGGCGCAGCACCGATGCCGGAGCGACGTTCCACTCGGTGTGGCCCGACAGCTGGACCCAGGCCATGGGCGCGGTCGCCACCGCGCCGGACGGCACCTTGTACGTCGGAACCGGTGAACCCAACCCCGGCGGCGGAAGCATCACGTACGAGGGGACGGGGCTGTACCGCAGCACCGACGGCGGCGCCCACTGGAAGCCGCTCGGCCTGCGCGACTCCGGAGCGATCAGCGCCATCACCATCGACCCCGCCAACCCCCGCCGCATCTACGTCGCCGCGGCCGGATCGCTGTACAACGGCGGCGGCGACCGGGGCGTGTACCGCTCGGAGGACGGCGGCGCCACCTGGGAGCGGATCCTCGCGGGCGCCAACGAGTTCACCGGCGCCACCGAGATCGTCGTCGACGGCGACCGGCTCTACGCCGTGCTGTGGGACCACCGCCGCCGCCCCGACCTGCGGACGTACGGCGGTGTCGGCTCCGGTGTCTTCCGCAGCACGGACGGCGGCGAGAGCTGGCAGCGGCTCGGCGGCGGCCTACCCGCCCAGGGTCCCGACGTGGGACGTATCGGTCTCGGCGTCGCGGGCGACCGGCTCTATGCGATCGTCAACAAGTCCAACGGTTCCTTCGAGGGCTTCTACGCCTCCACCGACGGCGGCAACAGCTGGAACCGCACCCCCGCCAACCAGGCCCTCACCGACTCGCAGTCCACCTTCGGCTGGTGGTTCGGCAAGGTGTGGATCGACCCCCGGGACACCGAGCACGTGCATGTGGCCGGGGTCGCCCTGCTGACCACGAAGGACGGCGGCGACACCTGGAGCGCCGACGACACGAGCATGCACGTCGACCACCACGCCATGGTGTGGGACCCGCGCCGCCCCGGCCGCGTCTACCTCGGCAACGACGGCGGCGTCTACCGCTCCGACTCCGGCGGCGACGGCGGCTGGGTCAAGTCCCGCCACCAGCCGTACACCCAGCTCTACAGCGCGGCGATCAGCCCGCAGGACGTCTCCAGGATCTCGGGCGGCGCGCAGGACAACGGCTCGCTGCGCTCCTGGGGCGGGGAGAAGTTCAACGAATACCTCGGCGGCGACGGCGAGGAGAACCTGATCAACCCCACCGACGTGGACAACGTCTTCGCCTGCTACCAGTACGGCAACTGCTTCCGCTCCACCGACGGCGGCGACACGCTCACGTACTTCGCCGACGCGACCGCCTATCTGCGCCGCAACTGGTTCACCCCGGTGGTCTTCGACCCCCGCGACCCGAAGGTCCTCTACTACGGCTCCGAAGTGCTCAACCGCTCCACGGACGGCGGCGTGACCTGGCAGCCCATCAGCCCGGACCTGAGCGGCGGCCCGGGCCCCGACCCCCTCTACACCAACTTCGGCACCATCACCTCGATCGCCCCGGCGGGCGACGGACGCACGGTGTACGTGGGCACGGACGACGGCCGTGTCTGGGTCACCAAGGATCTCGGGGCGACCTGGACGAAGCTGGCCGAGGGGCGGCCCTGGGTGACCCGCGTGGTCGTCGACCCGAAGAACCCCGAGCGGGTCTGGACCACGCACTCCGGCTACCGCTCCGGCTCCCCGCTCCCCCATGTGTACGGCAGCACCGACGGCGGCAGGCACTGGCGGAACCTTTCGGGCAACCTCCCCGCTGCCCCCGTCAACGACCTGGCCGTCGCGCGGGGCGGCCTGCTGTACCTCGCCACCGACCAGGGCGTGTTCACCAGCGTCACGGGCGGCGGCCTCTGGCTGCGCCTCGGCCGCGGCATGCCGCAGGTGCCGGTCGACGACATCGAGTACGACGCGGAGCACCGCCGCTTGGTGGCCGCGACGTTCGGCAGGGGCTTCTACGAACTGACCGCTCCCTGACCCGATTCCCCTCCGGGCGTCCCGAGACGAGATGAGCGGACGCCCGGAGTCCGGCCACCAGCAAGCGGGACGCCTGGCGGGACGCCCCCGGCGGAACGGCTTACCGCCGCAGTTCGGGACCGTGGCCCGAGCCGATACCTTCGTCGTCGCAGCCGACCCACATCGAGAGATCGTACGGCGTTTGCGGGATGAGCACGATCTCGGACTGCGCGGGGCCCGGCGTCGGCTCCTTCGCCGCCGAGCCCTCCCGCAACAGGTCCAGGTCCTCCCTCAGGCGGTCGGCGTCCTCCTGTACCCGGCGGACGTCCAACACGTCCCCGAGGCGGGTCTGCAGCCGACCCACTGATCGGACGAGGTCGATGAGAGCGTGCCGGGCGATGGCCAGTTCGTCGTGAACGGACACGGGGCCGCCTCCCTCCGGACAGGTTCGTGACAGGGCGTTCCGTGGACTGGTATGACGCAGGAGAGCGTCATAGGCCCATGGTGTCCGGGGCGACGACCGCGCACATGGGCCGTCAGGCCCTTCGGAAGGGGCCGAACAGCATGGGAGGGAGGCGCCGTTCGGGTTCCTCGGTCGGGCCATCGGGCCAGGCGCCGACCAGGCGTTACTCGGACCGACGGCGGATTGCCGCGAACAGGCGCCGCATGCCCAGCGCGTGCCCGCCCGTCCGACGAGCACGCCTGGGGCAAGGCCCGGGCCCGGACCGCGGGCACCCGCAGCTGCCGCAGGCCCGCGGCGAACACCAGTAACAGGCCGTCCTCCGAATCCAGCGGTCGCTCTCCTCGTCGGCGCCTACGTCGCCCACTACGGCTGGTACGAGATCCGCGTCCAGAACAACCCAGCCGCCAAGGAACCGGTCATCGATGCGGCCGGATCCGTCCATCGCGGCATCGCCGAGACGCTGAACGCCATCGGCCCCACGGTGATCGCTCTCGTCCTCGCGGGCCCTGTTCGTCACAGCCGTGGTGCTCGTCGGCTTCCGGCGGGCTCGAGGGGCCCGCCGGTCACCCGGTACGAACACCGGCGCCAGGCCGACGCCCAGCCACACCCCCTGAACGCGGGCGGCCGACGGGCCGACCGAGAGGTCAGACGGTCATGGTGGTGCCGTCGAAGCGGCTGAGCGTGAAGACGGCGTCCTTCAGCGCCGCCTCCTTGGCCTCGTGCAGCACGCCCATGGCGACCTCCTCGCCCAGCCGCACCGCCTCGGTGTAGTCGGTACGCCAGTGCACGCCGGCCATGTTCCGGCCGGTGGCGATGTTGGCGGCGACCTTGTTGAGCTCGCCGCCGACGGTGAGCCGGTCGGCGTCCGGGCCGGTGTACGGCTCCAGGGCGGTGCCGTCGGTGCTGGGCACCACCAGGCCGGGCAGGATGTCACCCAACTCGTTACACGGCTGCCGACCCCTGCGACTTGCCGTCGCCGTGGAGGAGTTGACCATGCGGCGCGACACCCTCACCGGCGGGCTGGCCGAGCTTCCGGTGCGGTGGTGACCGGCATGGGACGCGGCACCTGCGTGCATCATCCGCTCTTCGCGCGGCTCTATCCGTGGATGGGCAAGGCCATGGAGCGGGGCGGCATGGCCGAACAGCGCCAAGCCCTGCTCGCCCGGCTCACCGGCGAGGTGATCGAGGTCGGTGCCGACGACGGGCTCAACTTCCCGCACTACCCGGCCACCCGTCACCCGCGTCCTGGGCGTGGAACCGGAGCCGCACCTGCGAAGCTTCGCCCGCGCCGCCGCCGGCCAGGCGCCTGTGCCGGTCGAGGTTGTCGACGGCCTCGCCGAGCGGACACAGCGATCGGGAAATTTGAGGACATCCACACGGCCGTCCATCCCGGACGACCTGCGGGCAGAGCCCAACGTCCGACCGCTGCCGACCGTTTTGGGCCGGTGTATGGCGTCGGACGTCCACGCGGACGCGCGGTTCCTGGCGCTGGCTGTCCGCGTGGACTGACAGCTCAGTCGGCGACGGGCCGCTCCCCGTGCCGGACGGGGCAGCCGTGTACGCCGCCGACCGGGCGGGTGCCCAGTTCCTCCAGCCGGTAGCCGTTCGGATAGCCCTTGATCTCCCAGTTCTGCCGCGCGTGGTGCGGGGCGCGCCGTGGCGGCATCAGACGGACGGCGCGTCCGCGCAGCCGTACCGCGCGGCGGACGAACGCGCTCATGGCGGCGCTCGGCGGGGTATAGCGGAAGGCCCGCAGCAGCGGTTCGTCGAGCAGGGCCAGCGTCGCGGTGCGCAGCAGGGGGTGCAGCGGGCGCGGATACCAGGAGGCCATCAGGGCGAGCGTGGCGTCGGAGACCCGCCGCGCGTCCTCGTCCCAGGCGAAATGGGCTGCCTCATAGGTGTCGAGACAGTGCTCGAACTCCTCGTAGGTCTCAGGGATGTCCTTGATGCCCATGTGCTGGCCCAGCGCACGGTAGTGGACGGCGCTGGCCACGGTTTCGTGGCGCGACAGCTTTCGCCAGCCATAGGCGTCGATCCACCTTTTGGGCATCACGACGAACGTGCAGAGCACGTACCGCATGTCGTCGTTGCTGATGTCGTAGCTGCGGTGCATCTGGTTGATGCGGCGGATCGCCGTACGGCCCTGTTCGCTGTCGAAGCCGTGCTCGACGACGGCGTCGAGGAGCAGGGACGTGTCGTCGTACCGCTTCTGTGTCCGGTCGGTGAGCTCGGCCGTCTCGGCGAGCAGCCGCCCGATGCTGGGTACGGCGTACGTTCGGTACAGGGCGAGCTCAAGGGACCGGGTGAAGTCCCACGGAAACTCGTACGCCGACGCGAGCCGGTAGATCTCCGAGGCGTCCTTGCACGGGTCCAACCGCCGGATATGTTCCAGACGTTCGAAGCGCTTCACCACGCCGTCCCCTTCTGCCGCCGGGGCTCCAACTCTACGTTGAGAAGGAGGAGATGGGCGGCCAGCCAGAGCAGCCACGCAGGAGGATGAGGTTCCCGACTTGTATTGGCTGGAGCGGAGCGCGGTCGGGTTGGCCGGTTCGCCACCGCCGCGGCATTCGCGAATTACACCGGCGTCGCCCCGGTCGAGATCGCCAGCGCGGACAAGGCCCGCCACCGGAGCCACCGAGCGGACCCGCCTGCTCTGCTTCAGCGGCGCCGGATTCACCGCCGAGCTGCGCGGCATCGCGGACCGCGACCGGACGGTCGAGCTGATCGATCTGAACCGTCTCTACGAGGGCGAGTGGCAGCACCGCGCCCAGGCGCGGCGAGAGGTCAGGCCTGACACCAGCGCATGTCCAGCCCCGTGGAGTCCATGAGGACCTTGTTCAGCGCCTCGACCTCTCCGACGTCCTCGAAGCGCCCGCGTGACCCTGGATCAGGCGAACCCGTACACCACTTCTCAGGACGCGACCTGTCGGTCACCGACCTCGCGGCCTGCTATGAAAAACATCGAGGTCAGACCAGGCACAGGCCGGGCGTTTGCGATCACTCCGGAGCTGTCCGATGGTTGTTAGTGACCTTCATACGGCGTGAGCGGGGTGGTCTCTCGCAGGGCCGACGCGCCCGCCAGCGGTCGTCGTGGAGCCGATCGGACCGGGTCCGAAGCCGTGGGCGGTTCATCGCGTCGGTCCCCTCTCGGAAATCCGCAGGTCCGGAAGCCCGTCAGAAGACCGCCCGCTCTCTCAGGCCCCGGAGACCGCAGAAGCACATTTCCGTAAGTGCCCCCCACTGGCATCCGATGCAGGGCACCGGCGCAGCAGTTGCGCTACAGAAGGGACAACACCATGAGCACACGACTCACAAGGGCGGCCTTCGCGCTCGGTGCGGCCGGGCTGCTGGGACTGACGGCTGTGCCCGCCACGTCGGCCGGTGCAGCGCACAACGCGGCGCAGAACAACGCCACAGTCACGATCTTCCACGGCATCCCCGGGGCGACCGTGGACATCTACGCCAACGGCAAGAAACTGCTGTCCGACTTCACCCCAGGCTCGCTGAGTTCTCAGCTCTCCCTGCCCGCCGACTCCTACGACATCAAGATCTTCAAGGCCGGGGCCTCCTACTCCGGCACTCCCGTGGTGCAGAAGACGGTCGAGGTGTCCAGCGGCACCAACGCCAGCCTGACGGCCAACCTGAACACCGAGGGCCAGCCGGCGCTGAACGCCTTCCTCAACGACACGTCCCAGGTGCCGGGGGACAAGTCGAGGCTGATCGTGCGGCACGTGGCGGCCGCGCCCGCGGTTGACGTGCGGGCCGACGGCACTCCCGTCTTCAAGAACGTCGAGAACCCGCAGCAGAAGCAGGCGGACGTCCCCGCCGGGTCGGTCAACGCCGATGTCGTACTGGCCGGCACCACCACTGTCGCCATCGGACCCGCGAAACTCGACCTCGCGCCGGGCGCCAGCACCGTGGTCTACGCGTGGGGCAGCGCCGACGCCAAGAACCTCGCACTCAAGGTGCAGAAGCTGAGCGCTTCCGGATAGCCCCTGGCCCGGCGCCGAAAACGCTGTTGCAGAACACGTCGTACGCCGCCGGGGCTGTGCGCAGACGGGCCGCCGGCCACCACGTCGGTGTGCACGGAAGGCGCATGCCTAAGGACTTCCCTCTCTTCCGGGTCCCCGGCGGGGACTTGAGCCTGCGGCCAAGACCATCCGCCAGGGCCCATACTCCACCGCCCAGAGCCTGCCTCGTTCCATCCGCTCCAGAACTCACCGCCGCACCAGGCCCGAACGCTCACTCCGCTGCGACGGGCGCGATCAGCGAGCAAGTCCGCTCGCCTCCCCCTCCGACCGGAAGTCACGCGGAGGAGACCGGCAGCACGTCCGGCGACAGCGTCCCCGCCCTCGACGCGGAACTCGTCATCCGCCTGCGGTGATGACGCCGACACAGCACCTCATACCCCACCTCCGCCGCCGAGCCGGCCACATCCCCCACCACCACCTGCTCGCCCTCGACCACCATCTCCCCAGCCAGCGTGCGCGCGTTGTGGGTGGCTCGTGCACCGCACCAACACATCGCCTCGACCTGCAACGTCTCCACGCGGTCTGCAAGTTCGATCAAACGCTGCGAGCCAGGGAAGAGCTTGGTGCGGAAGTCCGTGGTGATGCCGAACGCGAAGACGTCCAAGTCGAGGTCGTCCACGATCCGGGCCAACTGGTCGATCTGCTCCGGCGCGAGGAACTGCGCCTCGTCCACGATCACGTAATCGACCTTGGCACCGTGCGACATCTGCTCCACCAGGTACCCGTACAGGTCCATGCCCGGAGCCGCCTCAACCGCGTCCGTGACCAAGCCCAAACGCGACGACAACTTACCCTCGCCGGCACGGTCATCCCGCGTGAAGATCACACCCTGCAGACCCCTTGCCGAACGGTTGTGCCCAATTTGAAGCGCCAAAGTCGACTTCCCGCAGTCCATGGTTCCGGAGAAGAACACCAGCTCGGGCATGGCGGGTTGAGCACCTTTCGGCGGAGGGGATTCGCGGAAGGGATTCCCGGGGCGATTCGGGCGGCCGACGATCAGGAGCGTACTTCGAGCAGCGGGACCAGCTGCTCCGCGGGGGTCATCGAACCGTGGTTGCCGAGCATCGACGACTCCTTCGGCTCCCGCTGCGAGGCGATGAGCAGGACGTCGTCGCGGGCCGCCGCGACCACGTCGCCGATACGGGCGTACACCCGCTCCTCGATCCCGTCGGGCGGCCCGAACCAGCCCGCCGCGATCGCCTCGTCCCGGGACGCCACCCAGAACTGCTCACCGAGCACCTCGCGCCAGCAGGTCAGGACGTCCGACGCGGCGCCCGGGACGGCGTACACATGCCGGGCGCGGCCCTCGCCGCCGAGCAGGGCGACCCCGGCGCGCAGCTCCCAGTCCTCGTCGAAGTCGATGCGGTGCGGCTCGCCGAAGGGGATGTCGATCATGCCGTGGTCGGCGGTGACATACAGGGCCGTGCGGGACGGCAGTTGCTCGGCCAGGCGCTGGACCAGGCGGTCCACGTACATGAGTTGTCCGCGCCAGGGATCCGAGTCGACGCCGAAGCGGTGGCCCTTGCCGTCCACCTCGGAGTAATACGTGTAGACCAAGGAGCGGTCCCCGGCGGCCAGTTGCTCGGCCGCGAGGTCCATGCGGTCCTCGCCGGAGAGGCGCCCGTGGAACGTTCCGCCGCTCAGCGCGACCTTCGTCAGGGGTGTGTTCTGAAAGGTCGGCGAGGAGACCTGTGCGGTGTGCACGCCCGCCGCGTCGGCCAGCTGGAAGACCGTGGGGTGCGGCTGCCAGACGTTCGGCGGTGTCCAGGGGTTCCAGCGGAGCTGGTTCATCAGCTCACCGGTCGCCGGATTGCGCACGGTGTAGCCGGGCAGGCCGTGGACGCCCGGCGGCAGCCCCGTACCGACCGTGGCGAGCGAGGTGGCGGTGGTCGCGGGGTAGGCGGCGGTGATCGGGCGGCCGGTGCCGCCGCGGGAGCTGCCCAGGAGGGAGCTCATGAAAGGGGCCTCTTCGGGGTGCGCCTTCAGCTGCTCCCAGCCGAGGCCGTCGATCAGGAAGACGCAGTTCCGGTCGGCCGGGGTCAGGTCCGTGAGCGTGGCGTTCTGATTCGGTACGCCCATGCCCGCGGCGAGCGTGGGCAGCAGCTCGGCGAGCGAACCGGAGCCGTACTCCGGCACGGGTGCGGACTCGACGGTCAATGGTTCCGGATGGTCCCAGACAGGCTGCGCCATCAGCGAGTGACGTCCGCGGTCGCCTCGGAGAGCGACTGGGCGAAGGCGAGCGTCTGGCGCACGGCGTCCGGGCCGTCGCCGGCCTCGCTGACGCGCAGGCTCAGGTCGTCCGCCGTCGAGCTGCCCGTATAGCCGTGGTCCGCTTCGCAGTTGGGGTCGCCGCAGGCGGCCGGCTCCAGGTCGAGGCGGGAGACCGCGCCCCAGCCGATGGTGAGGACGACCTCGCGGGGCAGTGTCCCGGGCACATACTTCTCCGGGTTGGCGACGACCCGGCTGAGGACGACCGACGAGATCCGGCCAAGCTTCACGGACTCGGTGGACGTCGTCGCGTACGGCGTCGGTGACGTACTGTCCGCGGCCTGCTCGTCGGTGTGGCTCACGATGAAGCGGTTGTCGGTGAGGACGAGCACCGTCACATGCCGACGCACCTCATTGGCGTCGAACGTCGTCTCCTGGTGGACCAGAAACGACCGGATGGCCTCGCCGCCGACAGCGGCCTCCACCGCCTCGGCCACGAGGGCCGGGTAGTAGCCGCTGCGCTCGATCGCCGATCGCAGCCCCTGGGTCGATGTACTGGTCTTGGCCATGCCGCCCATCCTACGGGGGCGCACTGACTGCGAGGCACCGCTCAGTACACAGGAAGCGTGCGCGGACCGAGGTCGTCTCGGGCGGGCGGGGGCGCGAGCCGCACGGAGGCACCGAGCGCGGTCAGCCCGCGCGGGGCGACGACCACGGGCTCCAGGGTGACGGAGACGACCTCCGGGTGGTCGTCCACAAGGCGCGACAGGCGCAACAGCAGTTCCTCCAGCGCTGCCGTGTCCGCCGGTGCCGAGCCCCGCCAGCCGAAGAGGAGCGGCGCCGTCCGGATCGACCGGACCAGGGAGGCCGCATCCCGGTCGGTGACCGGAATCAGCCTGTGCGCGGTGTCTCCGAGCAGCTCCGAGGCGGCTCCGGCGAGCCCGAACGAGAGCACCGCTCCGGCTGCCGGGTCGATCACCGCGCGGACGACGGTGTCGACGCCGCGGGGCGCCATGCTCTGCACCACCGGGCGCAGCTCGGCGGGCTTCCCGAAGAGCTCGGTCAATTCGGCGTACGCCCGCCGCAGTTGCTCCTCGTCCGCCAGATCCAGTCGTACGCCGCCCAGGTCGGCGCGGTGCCTCAGGTGCGGGGCCGTGGCCTTCAGCGCCACGGGGTAGCCGGAGCGCTCCGCCGCCAGGGCGGCCTCGTCGGGCGTCGGCGCGGGCAGGGCACGGCGTACGTCTATGCCGTACCGGCCGAGCAGCGCGCAGGTGTCGTCGGGGCCGAGCGTGAGCCCGGCCGGGTCGCCCTTCGCCAGCAGAGCGTCGATCTGCTCGGCGGCCCCCTTCTCGTCGATGTCCTCGAACTCGGGCACCCGACCGGGCTCGGCGACGTCCCGGCGCCACTGCCCGTACCTGACGGCTTCGGCGAGGGCGCGGACGGCGCGTTCGGCCGCGGGGTAGGCGGGGATGAGACGGGATTCGTCCGCGGGGGCCTGCGCCGTAGGGCGTTCGGCGGGCGGGGGTACCTGGGGCTCGACGGCGTGGGGCGCGGTGCTGGTGGCGGCGGAGAGGGCTTCGGCGAGCCCGCCGAGTTCCACGTGGACCACGAGGACCGGCTTGGCCGGGGACGCCGCCGCGGCCGAACGGAGCGCCTCGGCGAGGGCGGCGTCGGCAGGCGATGTCTCACCGACCGCCGGTATGGCGGTGACCACGACGGCGTCACAGGCGTCATCGGCCAGTGCGTGTGAGAGCGCCGCGTGGAAATCGTCCGCGGATGCCGCCGTGGTCAGATCCAGCGGCGGCAACGGCCGCAGTCCCTCGGCGAGACAGGCGTCGTAGGTCAGCAGCCCGAGCGACTCGGAGTTCCCGAGGATCGCCACACGGGGCCCGGCGGGCAGCGGCTGGCGTGCCAGCAGCAACCCGGCGTCGACGAGCTCGGTGATCGTGTCCACCCGGATGACCCCGGCCTGCCTCAGCAGCGCGGAGACGGTCGCGTGCGGCAGCCGCGTGGCCCGTACGGCATGTCCCGGAGGTGCGGCCCCGCCGTGCCGCGCGCCCTGGACGACGACGAGCGGCTTGGCCGCGGCGGTGCGCCGCGCGAGGCGTGTGAACTTCCGTGGGTTGCCGATGGATTCGAGGTACATGAGCGCGACATCGGTGTCTGGGTCGTCGTACCAGTACTGCAGTACGTCGTTGCCGGACACGTCCGCGCGGTTGCCCGAGGAGATGAACGTCGAGACCCCGGTCACGCCCGTGACGCCGCCGCCGCGCCGCTGCAGCCGGGACAGCAGCGCGATCCCGATGGCACCGGACTGCGCGAACAGACCGATGCGTCCGGCCCGTGGCATCTCGGGCGCGAGCGAGGCGTTGAGCCGTACATCCGGTGCGGTGTTGATGATCCCGAAGGCGTTGGGTCCGATGATGCGCATGCCGTACGCGCGCGCGTGGCGCACGAGTTCACGCTGGCGCTCCCGCCCTTCGGGGCCGCTCTCGGCGTACCCCGCGGAGATCACGACGAGCCCCTGCACGCCATGCTCACCGCAGTCGGCGACGGCCTGAGGGACGTGCTCGGCCGGAACGGCGACCACGGCGAGATCGACGGGGTCGGGGATGTCGTGGATCGAGCGGTACGCCGCGACCCCGCCGAGTTCCTTCTCCTGCGGGGCCTTGTTCACCGCGTACAGACGTCCGCCGAACCCGGCGTCGCGGAGGTTGTCGAGGACGCTGCGTCCCACCCCCCCGGGCGCGCGGCCCGCCCCGATGACGGCGACCGAACCGGGCGCGAGGAGCCGCGCCACGGACCGACCCTCGGCCCGCTGCTCTCTGGCCCACTGCACCGCGCGTGAGCGGTCGGTGGGCTCCAGGTCGAACTCCAGGCGTACGACGCCGTCTTCGAAGCTGCGCTTCTGCTGGTAGCCGGCGTCCGTGAACACCTTGATCATCTTGTTGTTGGCGGGCAGCACCTCGGCGGCGAACCGGCGGATGCCGCGCTCGCGGGCCACCGCGGCGATGTGCTCCAGCAGCGCGGAGGCCACGCCGCGGCCCTGATGGGCGTCCTGCACGAGGAAGGCGACCTCGGCCTCGTCGGCCGGAGCGGAGGCCGACAGCCCCTCGGCGTCGATGCGGTCGTAGCGTACGGTGGCGATGAACTCGCCGCCGACCGTGGCCGCGAGTCCCACCCGGTCCACAAAGTCGTGGTGCGTGAAGCGGTGGACATCCTTGGCGGACAGGCGTGGGTACGGCGCGAAGAAGCGGTAGTACTTCGACTCGTCGGACACCTGCTCGTAGAAGCTGACCAGGCGGTCGGCGTCGTCGGCCGTGATCGGCCGGATGCGCGCGGTGCCGCCGTCGCGCAGCACGACGTCGGCCTCCCAGTGGGCGGGATACTCGTGCCGGTCCGACGAGGTCTGCATGGGCCCCAGAGTACGGCTCGTGTCCGACAATGGCGCGAGGCGGCCTGGGAGCCCGACTCGGGCCCCCGCACGGGCTCGTGGTCTCCGACGGGCTCGGCGCCCGCTCGGGGGCGCTTCACGGTATGGAATAGTGGTCTAGACAACCTGAGAACACCTGAAGGGCAGCATCACATGGCTGAGCGCCGCGTCAACGTCGGCTGGGCCGAGGGCCTCCACGCCCGCCCCGCCTCCATCTTCGTCCGCGCGGCCACGGCCGCCGGCGTCCCCGTGACGATCGCCAAGGCGGACGGCAACCCCGTCAACGCCGCGTCCATGCTCGCGGTGCTCGGCCTGGGCGCCAAGGGCGGCGAGGAGATCGTCCTGGCCTCCGACGCCGAGGGCGCGGACGCCGCGCTCGACCGCCTGGCCAAGCTGGTCGCGGAGGGCCTTGAGGAGCTGCCCGAGACTGTTTAGTGCGCCTAAGCCGGCGCCGCTCTCGCGGACCTGGTTGATCGCCGTCGTGGTTCCTCAATTGATGGTTGCGGTAGGGGTCGCTTTGAAGGACATCTTCCGCACGCACACCTAAAGGGCTCGCCCGGAATGCCGGGCGAGCCCTTTGCAATTCCAGGTTGCGGGCAGCGGAAATAATCCCCCGCGAATTACTCCCCTTTTGTATACGGCGCCACTGTTAATGCCGCAGGCTCGTCGTGTTTACGGGATGTTGCGAAGTCCTCACGCGCTCCACGCGATCACCCCGTTCGGGGAAGCGCAGCCGGTGTGCGGCCGTCGCCCGCTCGGTGTGCAGCGCCGTGATCGCCCGGGCCCGGTCGCTGTCTCCGCGCGCGACGGCGTCCACGATGCCGCCGTGCTCCGACCAGGACTCGGCGGGGTTGGCAGGCGCCTCGACCGAGTACATCCAGGCGATCTTGTGCCGCAGCTGGGTGAGCATCGAGGTCAGCGCGGGGCTGCCGGAGGCCTGTGCGAGCGTCTCGTGGAACCAGCCGCCCAGCGAGCGCAGATCCTCGCTCTGGCCCCTCCTGGAGCGCTCCTGCCCCAGCCTGACCAGGCCTCGCAGCACCTTGAGGTGCGCCTCCGTACGCCTCTGCGCGGCGCGCGCGGCGCCCAGCGGCTCCAGGAGCATGCGCATCTCCAGCAGGTCGGCGGCCTCCTGTTCGGTGGGTTCCGCGACGCAGGCGCCCGCATGCCGGCGGGTGACGACGAAACCTTCCGCCTCCAGCGTGCGCAGCGCCTCCCGCACGGGGACCCGCGAGACGCCGTAGCGACGCGCGAGCAGTTCCTCGGTGAGCCGGCTGCCGCGTTCGTAGACACCCGCGACGATGTCGTCACGGATCGCCGTGCATACCGAGTGCGCGGGAATACGCATGACCCGACCTCCGCCTTAATCCCCGCGAAACGCGGTTGATTGACGCCAGTTCAGTGACTCTATTGCAGAGAGCCGGAAATTCCGATGGCGGACCGGAATCCGCAGCTATTTTTTGGACACATAGTGCCGCAGAACAGGCAGTCGTCCCGTCGGCATGCGCGAAGGCCCCGGCTCGGTGAGCCGGGGCCTTCGGGAGCGGTGCGCCTTCGGAAGCGGTGTGGTGAGTCCGAGTCGTCAGACATCCACGCCGTGCGAGCGGAGGTAGGCGAGGGGGTCCATGTCCGAGCCGTACTCCTGGGACGTACGCGCCTCGAAGTGGAGGTGTGCTCCGGTGACGTTGCCGGTCGCCCCGGAGAGGCCTATCTGCTGGCCCGGGGTGACGCTCTGGCCGACGGAGACGGAGAGGGACGACATGTGGGCGTACTGCGTGTACGTGCCGTCGTTCATCTTGATGACGACCTGGTTGCCGTACGAGCCCTCGAAGCCGGCCTCGACGACGGTGCCGGCGCCCACGGCACGGACGGTGGTACCGCTGGCGGCGTGGAAGTCGATGCCGGTGTGGCTGCCGGAGGACCAGACGGAGCCGCCGGCCTTGTAGCCGGTGGAGACGTACGAGTCGCTGATCGGCGAGACGTAGGCGTTGAGCAGGCGCTTGCGCTCGGCCTCGCGGGCGGCGCGCTCCTTGGCCTCGCGCTCCGCCTTGGCCTTCGCCTCGGCCCGGGCCTTCTCCTCGGCGGCGCGCTTCTGCGCGGCTTCCTCGGCAGCCTTGCGGGCGGCGGCCTCCTCGGCGGCCTGCTGCTGGGCGTGGGCCTGGGCGTCGATCTGGTCGGCGACCGAGTCGCCCATGGTGACGGCCTGCGTCAGCCCTGTCTGCTTGACCGAGGACGGGCCGGCGAACGCCGGGGCGGCCAGGGTGCCGATGACACCGGTGGTGGCGAGCGTCGCGACGCCCACGGCCCTTGAGGAGGACGTGCGCTTCGTACGGCTCGGGCGACGGTGCTTCCCGGTGGCGCGGGTGAACGCCATGAAGTGGCTGGTCCTTTCCTTCCTTCTCGCCTACCGGGTTAGCTGACGGGTTCGGAGCAGGAAGGTCTCCTACGGGCTCCCTCCAGGAGGGTGCCCGATTCACCCCAGGGACTGCGATGGGTCCCCGGCTCCCCTGGCTCGCGCCGTACGGGGACTCGGCGATGACTGTCCGGTGCCGCGGGTGCGGCGCAGTGCCTGACGAACAGCCGGACCGACGCTAAGCGGGCCATCTCTCAAACAACAAACGGATGACGGTTTTTGTAGCGCACGCCACAGCGCAGACACACAACCTCCATATCAACTCCCAACCAAACCAATCAATATGGACAAAGAGGGACCCTGAAGGCTCATCAGCCTCCAGGGTCCCCAGGATGTGCAGCGGCTCTACTCGGCCGCGACCACGCTCACTTCACCGATTCCGAGGGCCTTGACGGGCTCCTCGATCTGGGCGGCGTCCCCGACGAGGACGGTCACCAGACGGTCCACCGGGAAGGCGCTCACGGCAGCCGCGGTGGCCTCCACGGTGCCCGTCGCGGCGAGTTGGCGGTACAGCGTCGCCTGGAAGTCGTCCGACAGGTACTGCTCGACCTGATCGGCGAGCGTGCCGGCGACGGCGGCCGCGGTCTCGTACTTGAGCGGCGCCACGCCCACCAGGTTCTGTACGGCGATGTCACGCTCGGCGTCCGTCAGGCCCTCGGCCGCGAGCGTGCGCAGCACCTTCCAGAGGTCGTCGAGCGCCGGGCCGGTGTTCGGCGTGTCGATGGAGCCACTGATGGCGAGCATCGCGGCGCCGGTGCCGTCCGGGGCGGAGCGCAGTACCTGGCCGAACGCCCGCACACCGTAGGTGTAGCCCTTTTCCTCGCGCAGGACGCGGTCAAGGCGTGAGGTGAGGGTGCCGCCCAGGCAGTACGTGCCGAGCACCTGGGCGGGCCACACACGGTCGTGCCGGTCGGCTCCGACGCGGCCGATGAGCAGCTGTGTCTGGACGGCTCCGGGGCGGTCGACGATGACCACGCGGCCGGTGTCGTCGGCGGTCACCGGAGGCACCGGACGGGCCTCGGCCGGCGAGCCGGTCCAGGCGCCGAGCGTGTCGCCGAGCAGCGCGTCGAGGTCGACACCGGTGAGGTCGCCGACGACGACCGCGGTGGCCGTCGCGGGGCGTACGTGCTTCTCGTAGAAGGCGCGTACCGCCGCCGAGTCGATGGCCGCGACCGTCTCCTCGGTGCCCTGGCGCGGGCGCGACATGCGCGAGGTCGCCGGGAAGAGCTCCTTGGAGAGCTCCTTGGCGGCGCGGCGGGCCGGGTTGGCGGTCTCGTGCGGGATCTCGTCGAGCCGGTTGCGGACCAGCCGTTCGACCTCGTTGTCCTCGAAGGCGGGCGCCCTGAGGGCGTCGGCGAGCAGGCCGAGCGCCTTCGGGAGCCGCGACACCGGGACTTCGAGGCTCAGTCGTACGCCCGGGTGGTCGGCGTGCGAGTCCAGCGTGGCGCCGCAGCGCTCCAGTTCGGCGGCGAACTCCTCGGCGGAGTGCTTGTCGGTGCCTTCGGAGAACGCGCGCGCCATGATCGTGGCGACACCGTCCAGGCCCTTCGGCTCGGCCTCCAGCGGTGCGTTCAGGAGGACTTCGACGGCGACGACCTGCTGGCCGGGGCGGTGGCAGCGCAGCACCGTCAGGCCGTTGCCGAGCGCACCGCGCTCGGGCGCCGGGAAGGCCCAGGGCCTGGCCTCGCCTGCCTGGGGCTGGGGGTGGAAGTCCATGGTCACGGTGGCCTCGGTCACTGGGCGCTCTCCTCGTCGGTGGCGGTCTCCTCGTCGGTGGTGATCGGCTCGTACACGAGCACCGCGCGGTTGTCGGGGCGCAGCCGAGACTTGGCGGCCTCCTGGACCTCCTCCGCCGTGACGTCGAGCACGCGCTGTACGGCGGTCAGGGCGAGCTGCGGGTCGCCGAACAGGACGGCGTACCGGCACAGTTCGTCGGCGCGGCCGGCGACCGTACCGAGCCGGTCCAGCCACTCGCGCTCCAACTGGGCCTGTGCGCGCTCCATCTCCTCGGCCGTGGGGCCCTCCTCGGCGAACCGGGCGAGCTCCTCGTCGACGGCCGCCTCGATGACGGGAACCTCGACATCGCCGGAGGTCTTCACATCGAGCCAGCCCAGGGAGGGCGCTCCGGCCAGGCGCAGCAGACCGAAACCGGCCGCCACAGCCGTACGGTCCCGGCGTACGAGCCGGTTGTAGAGACGGGAGGACTCGCCGCCGCCGAGGACGGTCAGGGCGAGGTCGGCCGCGTCGCACGCGCGCGTGCCGTCCTCCGGGAGCCGGTAGGCGGCCATCAGCGCGCGCGCCGGGACCTCCTCCTCGACGACCTCGCGCAGCTGCTCGCCGATGGTGTCGGGCAGGGAGCCGTCGCGCGGGGCGGGCTTGCCGTCGTGCCCCGGGATGGAGCCGAAGTACTTTTCGACCCAGGCCAGCGTCGACTCCGGGTCGATGTCGCCGACGATCGACAGGACGGCGTTGTTGGGCGCGTAGTAGGTGCGGAAGAACGCGCGCGCGTCCTCCAGGGTGGCCGCGTCCAGGTCGGCCATCGACCCGATCGGGGTGTGGTGGTAGGGGTGGCCCTCCGGGTACGCGAGGGCGGTCAGCTTCTCGAAGGCGGTGCCGTAGGGGACGTTGTCGTAGCGCTGGCGGCGCTCGTTCTTGACGACGTCGCGCTGGTTCTCCATCGACTCGTCGTCGAGCGCGGTGAGCAGCGAGCCCATGCGGTCGGCCTCCAGCCAGAGGGCGAGCTCCAGCTGGTGCGTGGGCATGGTCTCGAAGTAGTTGGTGCGCTCGAAGCTGGTGGTGCCGTTGAGCGAACCTCCCGCGCCCTGCACCAGCTCGAAGTGCCCGTTGCCCTTCACCTGGGCCGAGCCCTGGAACATCAGGTGCTCGAAGAGGTGGGCAAGGCCGGTACGGCCCTTGACCTCGTGGCGCGAGCCGACGTCGTACCAGAGGCACACCGCCGCGACCGGGGTCAGATGATCTTCGGAGAGCACCACGCGCAGGCCGTTGGCCAGGCGGTGCTCGGTCGCTGTCAGCCCGCCGGAGCCGGCCTCGACGGTGGCCGTGTGACCCATGGGCATGTACGTCCCTTCGATCGCGGAAAACTACTGAATTCCTGCTAGTCATGCCACTGTATGCAAGCGCGCCGACAGCTGGCGAAGTTCCCGGGACGGCTACGCCGAGAGCGAGCGGGCCGGTGCTCGCCCGGACCCCTGTGCATGGGGCGTGGTCCGGGTTGTCAGTGGCGCGGTCCACAATGGAGCTCGTCAGAACCCGTTCATGCCCCGGCAGACACTGTGAAGGAGTCGCAGCAGCGATGGCCCGCCGCAGCACGAAGACCCCGCCGCCCGACGACTTCGAGGAGCGCATCCTCGACATCGACGTCGTCGACGAGATGCAGGGCTCCTTCCTCGAGTACGCGTACTCGGTGATCTATTCCAGGGCCCTGCCGGACGCCCGTGACGGCCTCAAGCCCGTGCACCGCCGCATCGTCTACCAGATGAACGAGATGGGGCTGCGCCCCGACCGCGGCTATGTGAAGTGCGCCCGCGTCGTCGGCGAGGTCATGGGTAAGTTGCACCCCCACGGCGACGCGTCGATCTACGACGCCCTGGTGCGCCTGGCCCAGCCCTTCTCGATGCGCCTGCCCCTGGTCGACGGCCACGGCAACTTCGGCTCGCTGGGCAACGACGACCCGCCGGCCGCCATGCGCTACACCGAGTGCCGGATGGCCGACGCGACCTCCCTGATGACGGAGTCGATCGACGAGAACACGGTCGACTTCGCGCCGAACTACGACGGCCAGGAGCAGGAGCCGGGCGTCCTCCCGGCCGCGTATCCGAACCTGCTGGTGAACGGCGCGTCGGGCATCGCGGTCGGTATGGCCACGAACATGGCGCCGCACAACCTCGGCGAGGTGATCGCCGCCGCCCGGCATCTGATCCGCTACCCGGGCGCCGATCTCGAGACGCTGATGAGGCACGTCCCGGGTCCCGACCTGCCCACGGGCGGGCGGATCGTCGGCCTCTCCGGGATCAGGGACGCGTACGAATCGGGCCGCGGCAGCTTCAAGATCCGCGCGACGGTCTCCGTGGAGCACGTGACGGCACGCAGGAAGGGCATCGTCGTCACGGAGCTGCCCTTCACCGTGGGCCCGGAGAAGGTGATCGCCAAGATCAAGGACCTGGTCGGCGCCAAGAAGCTGCTGGGCATCGCCGACGTCAAGGACCTCACCGACCGCTCGCACGGCCTGCGCCTGGTCATCGAGATCAAGAACGGCTTCGTGCCGGAGGCCGTCCTGGAGCAGCTCTACAAGCTGACGCCCATGGAGGAGTCCTTCGGCATCAACAACGTCGCGCTGGTGGACGGCCAGCCCCTCACGCTGGGCCTCAAGGAACTCCTGGAGGTCTACCTCGACCACCGCTTCGAGGTGGTGCGGCGGAGGTCGGAGTTCCGCCGCGGCAAGAAGCGGGACCGGCTGCATCTGGTCGAGGGCCTGCTGGTCGCCCTTCTGGACATCGACGAGGTCATCCGCCTCATCCGCTCCAGCGACAACTCCGCGCAGGCCAAGGAGCGCCTGATCGAGCACTTCTCGCTGAGTGAGGTCCAGACGCAGTACATCCTGGACACCCCGCTGCGCCGGCTCACCAGGTTCGACCGCATCGAGCTGGAGTCGGAGCGCGACCGGCTCAACGGCGAGATCGAGGAGCTGACCCGCATCCTGGAGTCGGACGCCGAACTGCGCAAGCTGGTCTCGGGCGAACTGGCCGCGGTGGCCAAGAAGTTCGGCACCCCGCGGCGTACGGTGCTGCTTGAGTCCTCCGGTGCCACCGCGGCGGCCGTGCCACTGCAGGTGGCCGACGATCCGTGCCGGGTACTGCTGTCGTCGACGGGACTTCTCGCGCGTACGGCGAACGGTGACCCCTTCGGGGAGAGTGACGGCAAGCGCACCAAGCACGATCTGATCGTCTCGGCCGTCCCGGCGACGGCCCAGGGCGAGGTGGGCGCGGTCACCTCGGCCGGACGGCTGCTGCGCATCAACGTCATCGACCTTCCGCAGCTGCCCGAGACGACCGCGGCGCCCAACCTCGCCGGAGGAGCGCCGATTTCGGAGTTCCTCACCCTGGAGGGTGACGAGGAGGTCGTCTGCCTGACCACGCTCGACGAGTCCTCGCCGGGTCTGGCACTCGGCACACAGCAGGGTGTCGTCAAGCGTGTGGTGCCCGACTACCCGTCCAACAAGGAGGAGTTGGAGGTCATCACGCTCAAGGAGGGCGACCGGATCGTCGGCGCGGCCGAGTTGCGCACGGGCGAGGAGGACCTCGTCTTCATCACCGATGACGCCCAGCTGCTGCGCTACCAGGCCTCCCAGGTCCGCCCGCAGGGCCGGCCCGCGGGCGGCGTGGCGGGCATCAAACTCACCGAAGGGGCCAAGGTGATCTCCTTCACGGCCATCGACCCGGCCGCGGACGCGGTGGTCTTCACGGTGGCGGGCTCGCGCGGCACGCTCGACGACTCGGTCCAGACGACCGCGAAGCTGACGCCCTTCGACCAGTACCCGCGCAAGGGCCGCGCCACGGGCGGTGTGCGCTGCCAGCGATTCCTGAAGGGCGAGGACTGCCTCAGCCTGGCCTGGGCCGGCCCCACTCCGGCCCGGGCCGCGCAGAAGAACGGCACGCCGGCCGAACTGCCGGAGACGGACCCGCGCCGCGACGGCTCGGGGGTCTCGCTGCCCAAAACGGTGTCGGTGGTGGCGGGACCGGTGTGATCAGGCCTCGGGGCCCGGTTCCACGGGCTCCGAGCTCAGTTCCTGTACGACGTCCGGGTCCTCGCCGTCAGGGTCCTGTACGTAGCGGAGTACGCCCCACATGCTGTGCTCGTCGGCGTGCGGGGCGTACTCCTTGCACGCCTCCAACTCCTTGCCGAGAGCGGGGGCGTCGATGCCGGAGCCGATGAGGACGAGCTGGGTGAGGCGCTCGTCATCGGTCCCCCAGGGCTCCGGGTAGAACCGCAGGAACCGGCCCACGGCATGCACGGCGTACCGGTTGCGGGTGTCGGCCGCGCCGAAATCGACGTACCCCTTGATGCGATAGAGGCCCTCCGGCCTGCTGTCGAAGAAGTCCATCAACCGGCGTGGGCCGAGGGGCACTTCGGAGGTGAAGGCGAGGGATTCGTAGGCGGAGTGCAGGTGTCCGGCGTGATGGCGCCCGTGCTCGTGACCGTCTTCGTGGCCCTGCTCGTCACCGTGCTCGTGGTCGTCCTCATGAAGGTCGTCGAAGGACAGCTGCCCGATCCGCTCCGTGGACGGCTTACAGTCGAAGAGGAGTTCCGGGTCGATCCGCCCGTACGTGGCGGGGGCGACTGCGGCGCGGTCGGTCAGCGTCCGGACGAGTCGAAGTACCCGCTCGGGGTCCTCGGCCCGGTCCGCCTTGTTGACGACGACGAGATCGGCGAGGCCGAGGTGCCGGTCGATCTCGGGATGCTTCTGTCGCGTGTCGTCGAACTCGGCGGCGTCGACGACCTCCACGAGCCCGCCGTAGACGACACGAGGGTTCTCACTGGCGAGAAGCATCCGCACGAGCTCCTGCGGCTCGGCGAGGCCGCTCGCCTCGATGACGATGACGTCGATACCGGCGGAGGGCTGGGCGAGCCGTTCCAGGTAGACGTCGAGTTCGCCGGCGTCGACCGCGCAGCACAGGCACCCGTTCCCGAGGGAGACGGTCGAGTCCCCGAGCGCCCCGGCAACCGCCATCGCGTCGATCTCGATCGCCCCGAAGTCATTGACGACGGCCCCGATACGGCTGCCTCCACTACTGTGCAGGAGATGGTTGAGCAGCGTGGTCTTGCCGGAGCCGAGGAAGCCCGCGAGGACGACGACCGGGATCTGCTGGGGGCTCGCAGGACTCAACGCGCGACCTCTCTCACACCGATGCGTGCACCGGCTCGTGGACCGGCTCTCGTTACGAGGATTGAATGCCGACTCAGGATACGAGCGGTGGAAACCCCCGTGAAGTGAACGATTGTTAGCGGCGTTCAGGGGGCACACGTTGGACATGGCGCCAGGAACGCGCCCCGCGCTTCCCCCTGTGCGCCCTCTTAGCCGCCTCCCAGCCGATCAGAGCCGCTCGGCACCCTGGAAGACGGCAAGCGCGCCGCCCACCCGCTCGCCGGTCAGTTCCCTGTCGACCCGCACCCGACGACCGGCGGACGGTTGCCTGATTCGGGGGTTGACATGGCCACACAGAGTGCGTTGAAGGGGTGGCTCTCCGCCGCCCGGGGGAGGCTCGCGTCCGCGGCCGGGATGGCCATGGAGGTAGGGACGCGGCACCGCAGGCGTGCCGCACTCACCGAACAGCACCGACTGCATTTCGACCTGCTCTGCAAGGCCATGGTCGATCCCACCCTCGCCGCGGTCCTCAACACGTACGAGGTCGACATCGCTCCCGAGAAGCAGCGGCAGTACCTCTTCGCGAACGCGCTCTACATCAACGCTCTGTACTTCCACCGGATCGGCGCCCTGACTCGGCGAGAGCTCCACGGACACTTCCGCATCATGTGCCAGAACAGAATCTTCCGGGAGTACTGGGCGGCGACCCAGCACCACCGGGAGAGCCTGCCCGACTCGTCCGAAGAGGCCGAACTGGGCCAGATGATGGACGACTTGATGCAGGAGCAGGCCGATTCCGACACCGACGAATGGTGGGTCGTGGGGGCACCGCCCGAAGAATCCCTTTGATCCCATGCGTCGCGGATTGCCCCACAGGCTGGAACACAGGGGCGCCCCGGAGCCACCGGTCCCTCCCCGGAGTCCGCCGAACACTTCTCGGCACAGGTCGCGGAAAACCAGGCATGCCCGGCCGGGCATACGAAAGGCCCGGCATTGCGTCGATGCCGGGCCGAAAGCGTCCCAACCGTGTGCGCAGGATTCCCGACCTCAGGCGTCCGGGATGTCCGCCTTCGCGCGTACGAGAGTCTCGCGTGTGATCACCACGATCCGCTCATAATCGGCCCGTGCGGCGTCGGGCGGAAGCTCGCTGTCGAGCGCAGCTGTGGCTTCGGTCCCGATGACGGCGAAACGGCCGTCACTGAGTTCGAAGATATCGGGACATGACTGACCGGTGGCGCTGCCTCGCTCGCGTGGTGTAGCCCCGACGCGTCGCACGATCTTCACGGATAGGTACCAGCCTTACTCGGAGTGGTGGACGTTCTCCGAACAGGGGTGGTCGCCGGAGGTATGGACCTCCGGTGTATGGGTGTGCGCCGGAGTATGCCCACAGAGTGGGTAGGTCACACATTATGTCGGCATCCTGTTGCTGGTGCGACTTGAAACAGCGTTGAGGCAGGTGAATTTTACCTGAGCCGCTTGACGGTGTGCGGTGTTTAGGTGATATGTGGCTTCGCGGGGATGTTGGTGGCCTGCGATGCGCAGGTGGCATCCGTAAGCCAAAAGGGAGCCGTACTGGGACAGTACTCGGCCAGCGAGGAGCGGCCTTTCACCGAGCAGCCCAGAAGCCCAGCCGGCTGGGCTGTTCGACCAGGCCCTCACTGGCCTGCGCCGCCGCGCGCCTTCCTCCAGACCGTGAGCCAGGCAACGTTCGGTGCGGGAACCAAAGGCCCGCGGCCACCTCAGCCACTGCAGGAACTCTGACCCCAGATGGCCCCGAAAGCCACTCCCGGTAACTCAGGTTAGGCTTACCTCCGTGAGTACGTGCACGAAGGTCTCCCGGGACTTGGACGAGCCCCTCGCGGGGACCGCCGCCACCGCGAGGACGTGGCTGCTGCTGGAACAGCCCGGACCCTGGGGCGCCAGAGCGCTGACCTCGAGTCATCTGGATCCGGACCTCGGACGCGCTCTGGAGAAGGCCATGGAGGGCACCGGCGTACGTATCGCGCTGATCCGCCGCCCGGGGCGGCACGCCGACTGCCACACGGTTGCCGAGCGCAAGGTGTACGCGGCCCACACCGTTCCTGGAAACATATGGCTGCACAGCGCCACAACGTCAGATCCCGAGCAGCTGCTCAAACTTGACTTCGCCGCACTGGGAGGAGGTGCATTCGGCACCTTCGACACGGTTCTCGACGGCCGCCCCCACACTGGCGACCCCCTCGCCCTCGTCTGCACCAACGGCAAGCGAGACCGCTGCTGCGCCCTCCTGGGCCGCCCCCTCGCTGCCGAGCTCGCCGCCTCCGGAGTGGACGGCGCATGGGAAGTCACCCACCTGGGAGGCCACCGCTTCTCGCCCACCCTGCTCGTGCTGCCGTTCGGCTACGCGTACGGGCGCGCGGAGGCCCACGCCGTCAAGGAGGTCCTCCAGGGCGTACGGGAAGGGCGTGTGGTCACCGAAGGATGCCGCGGAAGCTCCGCCTGGGAGCGCCCCGGCCAGGCGGCCGAGCTGGCGGTGCGTACGGCGACAGGCGAAGAGGCCGCCGACACGCTGACGGTCGTCCGCACGGACGGCACGGCACCGCGCTGGGAGGTGACCGTCGCCCACACGGACGGCCGCATCTGGCGCGTCACCGTCGCCCAAGGCGCCTCACTGCCGCCCCGCCAGGAGAGCTGTGGCTCGGCCCTCGGCTCCCCGGCCCGTATGGACGTACTGGCGGTGCGCGAGCTGACCCGTCCGGCTGTGGCGGCCCTCGTGGCCCGCTGATCACGCCCCGCTCAAGAGATCAACGCCACACCCCTACGGCGCGGCGCGTCCACCCCCGTACCGTCATAGGCATGAGTCCCACTCCCCCTGCCCGACGACTCCGCCTCGGCATGCCGAAACGGATGTTCTCGCAGGTGCTGTTGATGCAGGTGGCGATCGCCGCCGGAGTCGCCGTGCTCGCGACCGGCCTGTTCCTCGCTCCGCTCAGCGACCAGCTCGACGACCAGGCGATGCGCCGCGCCCTCGCGATCGCGCAGACCACGGCCGCGCAGCCGCAGCTCGCCGAGGAGCTGACGTCGACGCCGCCCACGGTCGGCGGGCCCGTACAGGCCGAGGCGGAGCGGATCCGGAAAGCCAGCGGGGCCGAGTACGTCGTGGTGATGAACACGGATGGCGTGCGCTGGTCGCACACCGACCCCGAACGGATCGGCGACGTCGTCTCGACCGACCCCGGGCAGGCCTTGGCCGGCCACGAGGTCATGGAGATCGACAGCGGGACGCTGGGCCGCTCGGCGCGCGGCAAGGTGCCGTTGCGCGACGCCGACGGCGACATCGTGGGAGCGGTCTCCGTCGGCATCGAGTACGACAGCGTGCGTGCCAGGCTCCTCAACGCGATCCCGGGCCTCTTCGCGTACGCGGGCGGGGCCATGGCAGTCGGCGCGCTGGCCGCGTATGTGATCTCCAGGCGAGTCCAGCGGCAGACCCGCGACCTGGCCTTCTCGGACATCGCCGCGCTCCTCGCGGAACGCGAGGCGATGCTGCACGGCATCAGGGAGGGCGTCGTCGCCCTGGATCGCGGCGGCAGGGTCCGGCTCCTCAACGACGAGGCTCAGCGCCTGCTGGGCATCGGCGACGAGGCGGTCGGGCAGCCGCTGGACGAGGCCCTCGGCGAGGGACGTACGACCGATGTGCTGGCCGGACGTGTCACCGGTACCGATCTGCTCACCGTCCGCGGTCAGCGCGTCCTGGTCGCCAACCGGATGCCCACCGACGACGGCGGCGCCGTCGCCACGCTGCGCGACCGCACCGAGCTGGAGCAGCTAGGCCGCGAACTCGACTCCACCCGCGGCCTGATCGACGCCCTGCGTGCCCAGGACCACGAGCACGCCAACCGTATGCACACGCTCCTCGGCCTGCTGGAGCTGGAGATGTACGAGGACGCCGTGGAGTTCGTCGGCGAGGTGGTGGGCGACCACAGGGCCACCGCGGAACAGGTCACGGAGAAGATCCACGACCCGCTGCTGGCCGCCCTGTTGGTCGGCAAGGCCACTGTCGCGGCGGAGCGTGGCGTGGCGCTGTGGATCTCGGACAGAACGCTGTTCCCCGACCAGCTGATCGATCCGCGGGGACTGGTCACGATCGTGGGCAACCTCGTCGACAACGCGCTCGACGCCGTCGCCGGCAAGCAGCACGCGCGCGTGGAGGTCGAATTGCGCGCGGAGGGGCGTACAACGGTGCTCAGGGTGCGGGACACCGGGCCCGGAATCCCCGCCGAACAGCGCGAGTTGGTCTTCACCGACGGATGGTCCACCAAGAAGCCTCCGGCGCACGGCAAGCGCGGAATCGGCCTCTCCCTGGTGCGGCGGCTCGCCGAGCGGCAGGGCGGCAGCGCGCGGGTCGCGGAAGCGGACGGCGGGGGCGCGGAATTCACCATCGTGCTGCCGGAGACACTGGCGGAGCCGGGACTCGCACCGCAGCCCGGGCTCGCACGAGGGCCGCGTCTCGTACCCGACTCGGGCCCGCCCCACGAAGCCGCCGTGGCCGGCTCCACGACCACCAAGGAGGAGTCGCGATGATCGAGGTACTGGTCGTGGACGACGACATCCGGGTCGCTCGGGTCAACGCCGCCTACGTGGAGAAGGTCGCGGGCTTCCATGTCGCGGGCGAGGCGCACTCCGCGGCGGAGGCGCTGCAACAGGTGGAGGCGTTGCCGCAGCTGGATCTGGTGCTCCTCGACCACTATCTGCCCGACGATACGGGCCTCGCGGTCGTCCAGGAGATGCGGCGGCGCGGCCACCAGACCGACGTGATCATGGTGACAGCGGCCCGTGACGTCTCCACGGTCCAGGCCGCGATGCGGCACGGCGCGCTCCAGTACCTGGTCAAACCGTTCGCCTTTGCCGGACTGCGAGCCAAGCTGGAGGCGTACGCGGCGCTGCGCCGGACCCTCGACGGCGGAGGCGAGGCCGAACAGGCCGAGGTCGACCGGATCTTCGGCGCCCTCTCCGCGGGCTCGGAACCGGGTCTGCCCAAAGGGCACTCCCCCACCACCGCGGAAGCCGTGCGCCGGGCGCTGCTGAGCGCCGAAGGCCCTCTGTCGGCCCAGGAGATCGCGGACCGGACAGGGCTCAGCCGGCAGACCTCCCAGCGCTATCTGAAGCTCCTGGAGCGCACCGGGAGGGCGACGCTGAGCCTCAGATACGGCGACGCGGGCCGCCCGGAGCACCGTTACGTCTGGGCGACCCGCGCCTGAGGGCACGGTCGAAGTACGGGAGTTGCAACCGCGCCCACCTCAGCACGGCTGTCAGGGGAGGCCAGCCGTGCGAGGAAACCCAAGCCCGCGGCCTGCGTCACCAACTCCGTGTCTGCGCACATGCCTTGCGACCTTAGAGGTGCCGTGTGCAAGAGCAGCAGTCTTGTGAGCGCAAGGCCTTCTTCTGCTTGCAAAAGCGTGTTGTGCTCGTTTTGCTCACGCCACAACACTGGAGCCGGAGCACGGGCACGACGCAGGCCCGGGCTCGGGAAGAGAGACCCGATGATTGATGTCCTGGTCGTGGACGACGACTTCCGTGTCGCCGAGATCAATGCCCAGTACGTGGGCAAAGTGCCCGGCTTCCGGGTCACCGCCCGCGCGCACACCGCGGCTCAGGCCCTGGCCACCGTGGCCCGCGAACCCGTCGACCTGGTGCTGCTCGACCACTACCTGCCCGACCGGACTGGGCTCGAACTCGTCCAGCGGATGCGGGAACTCGGCCACGCCAGCGACGTCATCATGATCACGGCGGCCGGCGACGTGGAGACCGTACGAGCCGCGATGCGCCTCGGCGCCCTGCACTATCTGGTCAAGCCGTTCACCTTCGCCGCGCTGCGCACCCGCCTCGACTCGTACGCCGCCCTGCACCGCACCGTCGAGCGGGTCGAGGGCCAGGGCGCGGCAGGCCAGGAGCAGGTCGACCGGATCTTCGGCGCGCTGCGTACGACACCCACGGCCTCCTCGCCCAGCCTGCCCAGCGGGCACTCGGAACCCACCCTTGACCTGATCTGCAAGGTCCTGCACGAGGCCGACCATCCGCTGTCGGCCCACGAGGTCGCCGCCGAGACCGGCCTCAGCCGCTCCACCGCCCAGCGCTATCTCCGCCACCTGGAACAGGCCGGACGGCTGCGGCTCACCCTCAAGTACGGCGACACGGGACGCCCCGAGCATCGCTACACGTGGGTGGCGCCCTGAGGGACTTGGCCGCTTGGGGTGCCCGGGCGGCCTTGCCGAAGCCCGGTGCAGTTCCCCGAGCCCCTAAAGGAAGCCGCAGGCCTTCCTTTAGGGGCGCGGGGCTGTGACATTTGCGGCTCCGCCGCGGGGCGCGACCAGCCACAACGAACCCGCAGCTTAAAACCGCCCAACCCAGCGGAGCGCTTAGGCGTCGATACGCGAACGGTCCAGTGTCGCCGCCGAGTTGGAGATGAACTCCTTTCGCGGGGCCACCTCGTTGCCCATGAGCAGGTCGAACACCTGCTCCGAAGCCTCCAGGTCGGAGATGTTGATACGGCGCAGGGTGCGGTGGCGCGGGTCCATCGTGGTCTCGGCCAGCTGGTCGGCGTCCATCTCTCCGAGGCCCTTGTAGCGCTGGATGGAGTCCTTGTACCGGATGCCCTTGCTCTGGAACTCCAGCAGCTTGTCGCGCAGTTCGCGGTCCGAGTACGTGTAGACGTACTTGTCCTGGCCCTTCTTCGGCTGGGTCAGCTCGATGCGGTGCAGCGGCGGAACCGCGGCGAAGACCCGGCCCGCCTCGACCATCGGCCGCATATAGCGCTGGAAGAGCGTGAGCAACAGGATGCGGATGTGCGCGCCGTCCACGTCGGCGTCGACGAGAAGGATGATCTTGCCGTAGCGGGCCGCGTCGATGTCGAAGGTCCGGCCGGACCCGGCTCCTATGACCTGGATGATCGCGCCGCACTCGGCGTTCTTGAGCATGTCCGAGATGGACGCCTTCTGGACGTTGAGGATCTTGCCGCGGATCGGCAGCAGTGCCTGGAACTCGGAGTTCCGGGCGAGCTTGGCGGTGCCGAGCGCGGAGTCTCCCTCGACGATGAACAGCTCGCTGCGCTCGACGTCGTCGCTACGGCAGTCGGCCAGCTTGGCGGGCAGCGACGAGGACTCCAGGGCCGTCTTCCGGCGCTGCGCGTCCTTGTGCTGACGGGCCGCGATGCGCGTACGGGCGGCGGCGACGGCCTTCTCCAGGACGGCGCGGGCCTGCCCGGCCACGTCCCGCTTCGTGGAGGTCAGGAACGCCTTGAGTTCCTGGGAGACGACGTTCGTCACGATGCGACGGGCCGCGGAGGTGCCGAGCACCTCCTTGGTCTGGCCTTCGAACTGCGGCTCGGCGAGGCGCACCGTCACCACCGCGGTGAGGCCCTCCAGGGCGTCGTCCTTGACGATGTCGTCCTCGGCGACGCGCAGCAGCTTCTTCGTGCGCAGCACTTCGTTGACCGTCTTCGTGACGGCCTGCTCGAAGCCCGCGACATGAGTGCCGCCCTTGGGCGTGGCGATGATGTTGACGAACGACTTGAGTGTCGTGTCGTAGCCGGTGCCCCAGCGCAGCGCGACATCGACGCCGAGCTCACGGGTGACCTCGGTGGGCGTCATCTGGCCGTGGTCGTCCAGGACCGGCACGGTCTCCTTGAAGGTGCCCTGGCCGGAGAGGCGGAGGACGTCGCAGACCGGCTTGTCGCTCGCCAGGTACTCGCAGAACTCGCTGATGCCTCCGTCGAAACGGAAGGACTCCTCGCCCTTGCTGCCGCCCTCGCCGAGCCCGTACTCGTCGCGGACGACGATCGTCAGTCCGGGTACCAGGAAGGCGGTCTGGCGGGCGCGCTGGTGCAGCGTGTCCAGGGAGAGCTTGGCGTCCTTGAGGAAGATCTGGCGGTCGGCCCAGTAGCGCACGCGGGTGCCGGTGCGGGTCCTGGGGATCCTCTTGAGCTTGCGCAGACCGGCCGAGGCGTCGAAGGGCGCGTCCGGGCCGACCCCCTTGAAGGCACCGGGCGTACCTCGCCGGAAGCTGACGGCGTGCGTGTGCCCACTGCGGTCCACCTCGACGTCCAGCCGGGCCGACAGGGCGTTCACCACGGAGGCACCCACACCGTGCAGGCCGCCGGAAGCCGCGTACGAGCCGCCTCCGAACTTGCCGCCGGCGTGCAGCTTGGTCATCACGACTTCGACACCGGAGAGGCCGGTCTTGGGCTCCACGTCCACGGGGATGCCGCGGCCGTTGTCCCGCACCTCCACCGAGGCGTCGTCGTGCAGGATCACCTCGATGTGGTCGCAGTACCCGCCCAGGGCCTCGTCCACGGAGTTGTCGATGATCTCCCAGAGGCAGTGGAGCAGACCGCGGGTGTCGGTCGACCCGATGTACATGCCCGGGCGCTTCCGCACGGCCTCGAGCCCCTCGAGGACGAGCAGGTGCCGCGCGGTGTAGTTGGAACCGTCCCGGTCTGCTCCGGTCAGCAGCGCTGTGGACGGCACGGACGTCTCGGCGGTCACGCGGTTCGCTCCTCGCTGAATTTCAAGTGGGGCCCTTTAGGGTAAGGACCGGCTTCGGTCGCCGGTCCGAGGGTACCGAGGCCTGGTAGAGCCGTTGTAACGCCACCCTCGTCTGAGACTCAGGGTAGTCCAGGGTCGCATGCCTGTTCGATCCCTCGATGGAGTGAAGTACATATCACGTTCCCTTCCAGGCATGAACCATTTAGGCTCCGGGCACGTCCTCATGAACAACCGGCAATCCAGCCGGGAGGACTTGACCCTGACAGACAGCGCGAACCCGTAAAGATACAAAGACACGCAATACGGCTCATTCGCCGCCAACCGGCAGCAGACAGCCGACTCGGAGAGAGATTTTTTCGAGGCAGAGCCCCGAGCGGGAACGTTTTGGGCCTGGTTGGATGTTGACCCTGGTACGACAGCTCGTCGAGCTAGAGAAGAGGCGACGTGACTACTGTTCTGACCCCCGCGAGCCCACTGACGGCCGCTGACCGCTGCGACCGTTGCGGCGCCCAGGCATATCTGCGCGTCGTTCTCCTCAGCGGTGGTGAACTGCTCTTCTGCGCCCACCATGGACGCAAGTTCGAGCCGGAACTCAAGAAGATCGCCGCTGAGATACAGGACGAGACGGAGCGGCTGACATCCGTTCCGGAAAGCGCCAATGAAGAAGAGCGCTGACACTTCGCATCCACGACGAGCCAGCTACGGCACAGGCCGGTGACCGGGCGGCTGCTCCCCGCATCGGGGGGCAGCCGCCTTAAGTCTGCCTATCGGCCTGGACATCCCAGCCGGCGACCATGCCTGTACGTCCCTGCCGTCGACCACGGCTGGACATCCTCGTCAGCGGCCCGCATCCAGCCCCCTGACAGCGCCTGAGGCCCGCGTATAGACCCCTGGGCTGTCGGCCAGTCCGCAGCCGCTTCCCCACGACACAAGGCCGATCAGCCGCCCCTGGGCGACCAGCGGACCACCGCTGTCCCCCTGGCAGGCGTCCCGGCCACCGTCCGGCTCCCCCGCGCAGAGCATGGAGTCGGCCAGATACGTCCCGTCCACACCGCCCGGATACGCCTTCTCACAGACCGCGTCGGACAGCACCCGCACCCGGGCGGCCCGCAGACCGTGTGCGAAGTCACCCTTGCCCGTCGTATCGCCCCAGCCGTAGACCACAGCGTCCGTACCGGGCCGGTAGGCCGCGTCACCGGGGTCCGCCATGCGAATCACCGAGCTCGCGGGCAGCGGCTCGGCGAGAGTGAGTACAGCGGCGTCACCGGCGTTCGTATAGCTGTCGTACGCCGGGTTGACCCGGATCTCGCGCACCGGGATCTCCCTGCCCCCATCCCCCAGCAGGTCCCCACGCCCGGAGATCACTTTCAGATCGCGGATCTTCCCCAAGGGTGCGCCCAGCGCCTCCTCTCCCAGACAGTGGGCCGCGGTCAGCACAGTCGACCGGCCGATCACCGCGCCCCCACAGAACTGCCCGGCACGCGTACCCCCGAACCGGTCGCGACTCGCCAGCGCCACCGCCCAGGGGCTCTTGGAGATCTCGACGGAATAGCCGCCGATGACGACGCTGTCGGCCGCCGCGGGTGTGGGGGATGCCAACGGGATCACGGCCGCCACGGCCACGAGAGCCAGCGCTCGCACATAAGGCCGACGCATACGCGCTCCTCACTCTGAGGTCATCATGGAAAACCCAGAGTGATTCACGCGACAGCGGCTCGCACTCCACACACACCGAGGGCCCGGCTCCCTGTGCGGGAGACCGGGCCCTGGGTGACGTACGACCGGGATCTAAGCGGTCTCGGGGAGACCTCTTAGTCGAGATAGTCGCGCAGGACCTGCGAGCGCGACGGGTGACGCAGCTTGGACATCGTCTTCGACTCGATCTGGCGGATGCGCTCACGCGTCACGCCGTACACCTTGCCGATCTCGTCGAGGGTCTTCGGCTGACCGTCGGTGAGACCGAAGCGCATGGAGACGACGCCCGCCTCGCGCTCGGACAGGGTGTCGAGGACGGAGTGCAGCTGCTCCTGGAGGAGCGTGAAGCTGACCGCGTCGGCCGGCACGACGGCCTCGGAGTCTTCGATCAGGTCGCCGAACTCGCTGTCGCCGTCCTCACCCAGGGGGGTGTGGAGGGAGATCGGCTCGCGGCCGTACTTCTGGACCTCGATGACCTTCTCCGGGGTCATGTCGAGTTCCTTGGCCAGCTCCTCCGGGGTGGGCTCGCGGCCCAGGTCCTGGAGCATCTGGCGCTGCACGCGCGCGAGCTTGTTGATGACCTCGACCATGTGCACCGGGATACGGATGGTGCGGGCCTGGTCGGCCATCGCGCGGGTGATCGCCTGACGGATCCACCAGGTGGCATACGTCGAGAACTTGTAGCCCTTGGTGTAGTCGAACTTCTCCACCGCGCGGATCAGACCGAGGTTGCCCTCCTGGATGAGGTCCAGGAAGAGCATGCCGCGGCCGGTGTAGCGCTTGGCCAGGGAGACCACCAGACGGAGGTTGGCCTCCAGGAGGTGGTTCTTGGCGCGGCGGCCGTCCTCGGCGATGATCTCCAGCTCGCGCTTGAGCTTGGGGGCGAGCTTGTCGGCGTTGGCCAGCTTGTCCTCGGCGAACAGACCGGCCTCGATGCGCTTGGCGAGTTCGACCTCCTGCTCGGCGTTGAGCAGCGGGACCTTGCCGATCTGCTTGAGGTAGTCCTTGACGGGGTCGGCGGTGGCACCGGCCGCGGCGACCTGCTGCGCGGGCGCGTCGTCCTCGTCCTCGTCCGACAGGACGAAGCCCTGGGCGCCGTCCTCGGCGGGCTCTTCGGCACCGGCCTTGCCGGTACCCGGGGTCTCCTCGGTCGCCTCTTCGTCGATGACCTCGGCGTCGTCCTTCTTGGCGGCGGTCTTCTTGGCCGTCGCCTTCTTGGCGACGGTTTTCTTCGCGACGGCCTTCTTGGCGGTCGTCTTCTTGGCAGCGGCCTTCTTGGCGGGAGCGTCCTCTGCGGGAGCGTCGACGGCAGGCATCGCCGGAGCGGCGGTGGCGGTGGCCTGCTCGGCCGTCGCCGTCTTCGCCGCGACGGTCTTGGTGGCGGTGCGCTTGGCCGGACTCTTCGCTGCGACGCTCTTTCGGGTGCGCTTGGGCTCCGCGGCACTGACCATCAGCGTCACACCCTCTTCCTCGAGGATCTGGTTGAGGCTGCGCAGTACGTTCTTCCACTGAGTGGCCGGAATCTGGTCAGCTTCGAAGGCCCGACGCACGTCATCGCCGGCGATCTGCCCCTCAGCCTTTCCCCGCTCAATGAGCGCCATGACAGAGACGGACTCGGCGATCTCCGGCGGGAGCGTACGGGATGTGCTGGCCGACACGAACAACCTCTCGGAACGTTGGAAAACGGCTTCCGGCCCCGTCCAGTGTGGACCGGAGCCGACGACCGTCGACTGGGGGATGAGTCGACGACGCGGGCGGGGGCCGCGAAGATGCACAGCGCCATGAACGGCGTCCGTATTCCCTCGTCGGCAGTCACCTCTTAGGTCATCGCGCTGTTCCGAGGAGCGTTACGCCCAATCTGCGTGGCCCGAGTCACATCCCGTAAGTTTACAAATGCGGCTAGATACGGTCAAAGTCGGTCAACTGACGGGCGCAAGATCTCAGCACACCGCCGGACTCTGCCGGATCCCAGAGGATCCGGCAGAGTCCGGCGGTGGATCGCTCGCCGACCGTGCGATGCCCTCGAGAGGACACGCCTCCGACTGCGCCGCCCTCGGCGCGCGGTCAGTGCTCGCGAGGCGCGGGCACCACGCGGTCGGGGTGGACGGTGAGCAGTTGACGCACGGCCGCCTCGGCCGCCGCTCCATCACCGGCGGCGAGGGCGTCGACGATCCGGGCGTGGTGTGCGAGGGAGATCTCGTTCGGCCGGTCGCAGCCGGCGATCGGGCCGCCGGAGACCTGGAGTGCGGCCGACACGATCCCGGAGAGGTGCTCCAGCATGCGGTTGCCGGCGACCTGGATGAGGAGCGAGTGGAACTCCGCGTCGGCGCGCGAGAAGGTGAGCGCGTCGCCCTGCGCCATGGAATGCCCCATGATCTCGACCATGTCGGCGAGCCTCTGCTGCACCTCCTCGCGTCCGTGTCCGGCAGCGAGGCGGGCGGCCAACGGCTCGATCGTCCAGCGCAGCTCGCTCAGCTCGCGCCGCTGGTCGTCGCACTGCGGCCCATAGGCCCGCCACTCGATGATGTCCGGGTCAAGGAGGTTCCAGTCGCTGACGGGCCGCACCCGGGTGCCGACATTGGGGCGGGCGCTGACCAGACCCTTGGCCTCGAGGACGCGGAGTGACTCACGGACGACGGTGCGGGAGACCTCGAACCGCTGGCCGATCTCCTCGGGCACGAGCGGGCGGTCCGCTCCGAGGTCTCCGGAAACGATCATCTGGCCGAGCTGTTGGACGAGTTGGCCGTGCAGGCCGCGACCGCGGGAGCCTGCGGCCCGCCTGCTCACGCGGCCCAACTCCGGGTCCGTGCCCTCCCACGCTGGGGCGCCGACGCGATCGACGCCGGGGGCCTCCGCGTAGGGATAGCGGTCGAGTTCGCCCGGGCCGGCGAGGCCGGAGTCTGCGGAGCGGGCGGCGGTCATCATGGTGTGCGCAAGGGTACTCACGCATCCTTTGTCGGCGTCGCCCCCAACTGCCTTGAGGTCTTTGGTGAAAAGCACACGAAAGGGTGATCGCTCACCCCGTCGCAATTGACGCCTTATCGGAAAGAAATGGGCGCTCCCCGATGAGTTGTACGCATCGCGGGAACGCCTGTGCCGCTCATAGCGGTCATCGGGTCCTGCTCCGCAGAGTCGTGAGCAAATACGTGCAGAGCAGGACAGTGAGCGACAACATCAGTGCACCGCCCACGGGTTGAGCGATCATCCGCGCCCCGGCTGCCAGATATCGCTCGCCCCCGAAGGGCCACTGCACCGGCACGAACTCACGTAGCCGCGTCGAAAACCCGGTCGCGGTCCGCACGGACGGTCCTTCCAGGACCTTGTGCACGAGGGGTACGACGACGATCGGTACGGTGAGAACGGCCGCCAGTCCGGCGGTCGTCGACCGGAAGACGCCCGCGGCCAGCACACCCGCCCAGGCGCAGCCCACCACGAGGCCGATCCAACTGGCGCTCAGCGAAAGCCAGTCGGCGGGAACCCCGACGACCTCCCGTCCGTAGACGATGTAGAGCAGTTCGGCGTCCACGCCCACCGTGAGGATGGCCAGGATCAGCGCGGTGATGGCGGCGACGAGGAGTTTGGCGGCGAGCAGTCCCAGGCGGCGGGGGACGGTGCCGCGGTCCGCGGCCAGGGCGGGATGGCGGAACTCGTCGCCGAAGGCGACGGCGCCGAGCAGCCCCGCGCCGAGCGCCGCGGGCGGCAGCGGGAATTGCTGCGGCCACGCGGCGAGCAGGCGCGGCTGCGGCGTGTGCCCCACCCGTGCCAGGAGTACGGAGGTGACGGCAGAGATGGCGACCACCGCTGCCGCAGTGAGGTAACCGGTCCCGACTCCTGCCGCGCGGCGCAGTTCATAGCACAGGGGACGCAGCGGATTGCGGCCTTGGCGGACGGTGATGGGGGGCGGGAGGGAGGGCAGCGCGTCCACGTTCTCCGGCTCGGCGAGCCTCTCAGAGGCTTCGGCCTCCTGAGGGTCAGTCGCGGGCCGCTGCTCGGTCGGGGGCCCCATGTCGCCGACTTCATCGGCCAGTTGATGTACGAGGATGCCGTGGCGGTACGCGGTTTCGCCGACGTCGGCACAGGTGCTGCCGTACACCGAGAGTCGGTTGCCGTCCTCTCGCACGACTTCGACGGAACGCCGTGTGGTGCGCGCCTCCTTGGCGAGGAGGGCGGCGAGCCGGGCGGCGTGTGGGCTGCGGACGGCGACGCGGGGCCGGAGCCGGGTGCGGGCGAAGTCCGCGACCTCCTGGTCGGCTACGAACTTGCCCTCCTCGATCGTGACGACCCGGTCGGCGGTCCGCGCGGCCTCCTTCGGGTCGTCCGTGGTGAACAGCACGGTGCCGCCCCCGGCTGCGTACGCGCGCAGAACTCCGTGCAGCCAGCGGCTTTCACGGATCGAGAGACCGTCGGCGGGGGCATCGAGAACGAGCGTGTGCGGATCCGCCAACAGCGCGCAGGCGAGACCCAGACGACGGTCCATACCGCGCGAGAGCGTGTCGAGGCGTTCATCGCGCAGGCTGACGAGGTCCACCACTTCGAGGACTTCGTCGGCGCGACGGACGGGCACGCCCACGGCGGCGCACAGCATGCGGAGTTGGCCGCGGACCGTGCGTGCCGGATGGCCGGGCACCTCTCCGAGGAGCACGCCCACTTCGCGTGCGGGATGGGGGATGCGGTGCAGCGGACGACCTCTGAAGTGGGTGATTCCGCGGCCCTGTTGGAGTTCGAGCATGAGCCTCAGCACCGTTGTCTTGCCTGCGCCCGGCGCTCCGAGAAGCGCCGTGACGCGTCCCGCGTGCGCCTCGAAGGACACGTCGTCGACGGCGGGCGGAAGCTCCTTGCGGGGGTTGCTGGTCAGTCCGATGGCCTGGATCACCCAACGCAAGATAGCGCGATATGTGCGGTTTTTCGGGCATTCCAACTTCGTTCCGGGACGCCCCTCGCACTGGGCGAGCCGAGTCCTGTGTCAGACCTCGGGACGCAGCATCGGCGGATTGAGCAACGTGGCGCCGCCCGCACGGAAGAGCTGGGCGGGGCGGCCGCCCTGCCGGGTGGTCGTACCGCCGGTGGGGACGAGGAAGCCCGGAGTGCCGGTCACTTTGCGGTGGAAGTTACGGGGATCGAGCACAACTCCCCACACCGCCTCGTAGACACGACGCAGCTCGCCGACGGTGAACTCGGTCGGGCAGAAGGCAGTGGCCAGCGATGAGTACTCGATCTTGGAGCGGGCGCGCTCCACCCCGTCGGCCAGGATCTGCGCGTGATCGAAGGCGAGCGGTGCCGCCTGTTCGCCGTCGCGGCCGTATCCGCCCCGCTGGAGCAGTTCCTCGACGGGGGCCCAGCGCGCGCTGTTCGCGTCGCCGCCCGCCCTGGGCGCGGGCAGATCGGGGGCGAGCGCGAGATGAGCGACACTGACGACCCTCATCCTCGGATCGCGCTTGGGGTCGCCGTAGGTGGCGAGCTGCTCCAGGTGCGCGCCGTTGTCCTGCGCGGGGGCGTCCGGGTCGTGGGCGCACAGCCCGGTCTCCTCGACCAGTTCCCGCGCGGCGGCCTGCGCCAGGTCCTCGTCGGGCCGCACGAAGCCGCCGGGCAGCGCCCACCGCCCCTGGAACGGGGGCTCGCCCCTCCGTACCGCCAACGCGCACAGGGCATCGCGACGCACGGTCAATACGACCAGGTCAACGGTGACGGCAAAGGGCGGGAAGGCTGACGGGTCGTAGGGCATGCCGCGATCATAGTCGTCTGCCTGACGATAAGCACTCCTTTCCCCGGTCGCCTGGACGGTTGATCCAATCCACCCCGATACGGACGCCAGGGGAGGCCGTCGGCCCTTGATCCCATCGGGTCCAACGGGCTCGCACCCCCGGCTGCAGCCCGCCGGCCGCCTCCTCGGCCATGGCGAGACCGAGCCTGCTGACGCGTACGGAGAAGTACCGTTGCCCCACCCTCATGTGTCGCTCCTTGTCTCACGACGTCCAGCCCCTCGCCGGGGCCGAGAAGTGCTGCTCGTGCTGTCGCCGACCCGGCCGCGTCCTTCCGCGGCGGTGGGGCTCTCGGCGGCAGGCCGGGGGCGGCGCGTGCCTCCCGGCCCGGTGGAGCGTCGGCTCGGATGGCCGCCGGAGCTGCCGGTGGACCGCGTCCTGCGTCGGCGGCGGAACGCCGTCCGTGTCGACGGTGTCGGGGTGCGGCCGGGCGGCCCGTCGGCTCCGGCCCGCGGCGCCGAGGAAACGCTCGCCTCGGACCCCGCCGTCACGCCGCTGCGATCGGTGCGCTCCTTCCGAAGGCACCGGCGGATCGACTCGGGATCCAGCCCCTCGTTGCACGCCTGGTGCAGCAGGCGAGCGAAGAGATACCCGGGGTCCGCGCCGAGCGCCATGGCGAGGGCTTCGCGGGCCTCCAGCTCATCGCCGGAGGACCAGGCGACCCATCCCGCGAGGGTCAGCGGCGCAGCGGCGTGCTCTCCGTACGCTCCGACACAGCGGCGGGCCAGGGCACGCCACAGGCGCAACGCCGGACCCGCCTCATCGCCCTCCATCCACTCCGCCGCGCTGTCGCGCGTCGTGCGGTCCTGGAGACCGAGGATCAGGGTGGCGGCCTCGTCATGGGCCAGTAGCTCATCATCGCGGAGATCCGCCGGAAGCGTGCCGGACAAGGGTGGGGCATCGGCGAACCGGCGCATGACCCGGTCGGCCAGCTCCAGGGTCTGGGCCGCCACGTCCGCGCGGCTCTCGTTGTCCAGGATCCTGGGGATGAGGGCCATGCTCACGGCGTTCAGCGCGGACTCCTGCTCCAGCGCCGCCGCGGTCTCCCAGGGGCTGAGCCTGGACCTCAACTCCCGCAAGGTGCCCCGCACTTGGAGACCGGCGTAAGTCGCCGCAGCGGCCAGGACCGAGGTGCCGGGCAGGCCCATGGGCGTACCGCCGGAAGGACAGCACTCCTCACTGGGACAGCAGTACGACCAGAAGCGGTTGTCCGTGATGCACAGTGTCTCGACCACGGGGACGTCTAGAACGCCGCACGCCGTGCGCAGCAACTGCGCCAGTGGGCGCAGCCGTTCCATGACCTCCCACCCGGACTCGTTGTCCTTGGGGTCCTGACAGAGGAAGGCGACCATGCTCTCGACCGGTGCGCCCCTGCGTTCACTTCCCTTGATCAGGCCCTGGGCCAATTGCTCGGCGACGGCCGGCCAGTCGTCCGCGTTGCCGGGGATGCCGAGCCGTGCTCGCCCGCCGAACCGGCCCCGCCCGTCCCGGTCGTGCAGGGCGACGAGCACGATGCTGTCCTCGGGCCGGTACCCGAGCAAGTACGGCAATGCATCGGCCAGTTCGGCCGGAGTGCGGAGCGTGACCTGGTGCTCGGCGCACGGGACACCGTCCGCACCGCGCCCCGCACCGTCGGCACCTCCAACCGCGCGGTCTTCCCCATGACCATCGCGCCCGCTCCCTTCTCCATGCCCGTCGCGCCCGCTGATGTTGCCGTTGCCGGAAGTCCCGGCCGCTTCGCTGTGATTCGTCATGTGGCGACCATCCCGCGGATTCCAGAATTCCGCTTTACCCTGTGGATAACCATGATCATGACCGCGTCAGAAGTTGTCCACAGCGCGGCGGACGCATTCGTGCGATGTCCGACCCATCGGGTTGCATGGGGCCATGACCCACGAAGAACTGCGTACCGCGCGCGGCCGATACTGTTCTCGCCCGCCTCGTCGGCGCCCGGGCGGGCGCGGCCCGACTGTGCGAGGACCAGTGGCGAGCCATCGAAGCACTCTTCGCCGACAAGCGCAGAGCCCTGGTCGTGCAGCACACCGGCTGGGGCAAGTCCGCGGTGCACTTCGTCGCGACCGCGCTGATGCACGAGCAGGGCGCAGGCCCACGGTCATCGTCTCCCCGCTCCTCGCGCTCATGCACAACCAGGTCGAGGCGGCCGCACGCGCCGGGATCCAGGCGCGGACCATCAACTCGTCCAACACGGAGGAGTGGGACACGATCCAGCACGAGGTGGCCGCGGGTGAGGTCGATGTGCTCCTGGTGAGCCCGGAAGCACTGTTTTCTCCACGCACGACGGCCACAGCGAGACCGACCTGGCGATGCCCGCCCTCTTCGGCTGCCCCTACTCGGACCAGGTCCTTGACGGCTACCGGTGGGCGGCATCCCTCGCCGACGGCTGGGCGGACCGCGTCGGACTGCACCAGTTCTTCCCACTGCTGGTGCACGCCGCGTTCGTCGGCCGCGGCTACGCGGAACAGGCCCTGAAAACGGCTCGGGCGGCGCTCGCGCGGTGAGCGCGGGCGCCGCGCGGAGCGACGTCGAGGCGAGGAAAGCGAAGGGACTCATCGCATGTAAGCCGCTTTCACGGCGGAGGAGAAGGAAGCCCTTTCATGGCCTCGCCGCAGGCAACGTTATCGGTCGGCCCGGGGCCAAGTCGTGTGGGTTTTCCGGGGTGATGAGCCGTCTGCGCACACGAAAACTGGGAGGCGCCGCGCGGGCGCCTCCCAGTCGAAGTCGAGGGCGAGGAGAGCGAAAGGACTTGAGTTCATTTGGAGTGAATGAGAAGGAAGCCCCTTCATGGCCTCGCCGTGGGCAACGCTAGCACTCAGCCCGGGATCAGGTCGCGCAGATTTTCGAGGGTGATGATCCGGGAGTCCGGGTGCAGGCCCTCGGGACGTTCGAGACCGATGTACATCACGGGCTCGTCCGGGACCGGCCCGCCGTCCCACAGGTCCACGGCCGTGGTGTCGCGGGACATCAGGTCGATCAGGTACCACACCGTCAGCTGCTCGCGCTCCACGAGGGCGCGCACCACCTTGGACACCGATACCTGGTTCTCCTCGACCCGGTTGGCCGATGAGATGCCCTTCAGGTACAGGTGCAGCCACTTCGCGCGCCACCGGCCGTCGTCCTCGCGCCGGAACACCAGCGGCAGCGCCACCCTGCCCACTCCGCGCAGCTCCGACTTCATCCGCACGGTGCGTGGCTCGAACGGCCGGCCCTTCTGCTCGCCGTCGCGCAGCATGAACCCGAAGAACGACTCCTCGACCTCCTCGAAGCCTTCGCCGGCGTAGATGTTGACCTGCGGCACGATGAATGCGCTGCGTACCCGGTCCAGGGACAGGTTGACGAATTCCGAGGCCCCGTCGGGCGCCTCGGTGACATCGCCCGAGTGCTCGCCCCCGACAGCCGTGAGGGAGGTGTAGGAGAGCCAGGAGTCGGTGCTGTAGTCGGCGTGGAGAAGCAGCGCCGAGAGGTCGTAGTCGGTCCGGTTCTCGGTCTCCTTCCAGTACACGAAGAAGCGCAGCTGTTCGCCGTCGACCGTCGAGACCGAACCTCGCGGCAGTACGCCGAGCCCGGCCGCGGTTGCCCGGCCGCTGAGCGGGAGCGCCACGTCCAGGATGTCGGGGTCGAGCAGCAGCCGGCCCGGGGCCGGGAGCCGACGGCGCATCTCGGCGTCGAGGGCGGCGATCAGCCGGTCGCGGTCGGCGGCGGGGACGGGCGGCCGGACGTCGGGGGTCACCCAGGCGCGACCCCGGCGGTTGACGAAGATGCGGGGTTCGTCGGTCTCCCGCTCCCGGTTGTGGAGGTGCTCGCGCACCGAGAGCACGACCCGGCCGGAGACCTCGGGAGCGACCTCCACCGCGGCGGCCACCACCGCGTCCCGCTCCTCCTGGTCGGCGGCGATGCGCAGCAGGAGGTCCAGGGCACGGAACAGCTTGCCGGGAGCGGACTTCAGCAGCTGCACCGCACCGAGGACGTCGAACGCGTCGAGCAGCTTCTCGACCCGGCTGTCGAAGGAGCGCGCCTCCTTCTCGCCCCGCGCGACGGCGAACACATCGGCGGCGTGCGGCCAGCGCGGGTACTCGTGCGGGTGGAGACGCTCACCCAGCCGCTTGAAGGGCTCGCGGTGCGCGTGCACATCGGCCAGCTTGGCGGGGTTCGCCGCGACCACGGCGTCGAGGCCCGCGAGCAGCCCGCGGCGCACCGGCCGTGACAGCGCCCGGAACCGGGTCGGCTCCTGCAGCATCACGTCGCCGCCCGACAGTGCGCAGGCCAGCCGCAGCACATCGGTGACGGTGTCCAGGAGGAGGTCCGCCCCGACGCCGAGACGGGCCTCGTTGACGACCGCCCGGTTCTCCCGAACCGGGATCGACTCCGGCTGGGGGCCCAGCGCACACCGCTCGGCGAGGGTCTTGAGGTCGCGCAGGTGGTCCTCGCCCAGCGGGGTCGTGCTGCCCGCCAGGGCCAGGTACAGGTCGGTGAGTTCGTCGTCCAGGTCCCGGCCGAGGTGCAGGACGGTCACCCGGTCGCCCGCCGAGGCGATCAGCTCGTCCTGCGCCGCGAGCATCTCCTCGTAGGTGTGCTGGTAGCGGCCGTACGTGGGGAGGCTGAGCAGGTCCAGCACTCCGTGCGCCAGCTGCGTCAGCACGTTCTCGCGCGACTTGTCGTCGCCGAGCGCCTGCGTCACGCACCGCATCCAGAACTCTTCGGTGTCCGGCACGTTCGCCGGGAAGTCGATGAAGTACGAGTTGTGCCGGACGTGGTCGCCCACCATCTCGCTCACGCTGTGCAGCGTCCGCTTGGCGGTGTGCACGACCGCGGCCTCGGACAGCCCCGACAGCCGCGCCAGCAGCTCCGCCGAGAGCTTGAAGCCCACGGACGTCAGCGCCGCGTCGAACTGCCGCGCGGCGGTGACTCCTTCCCCGGCGGAGCCCTTGGGGGAGGAGAGGCGGTGGGTGTGCCGGATGACCAGCGATTCGAGACTGTGCGCCATTCGGGGATGATCGCAGAGGTGTGCGAGCCGACGCACAGGAGTTTTTTGTACGCGCTCCGACGCCGTGGTCACACCCGCCACAGCAAGATCATCTCTGAGTAGTCCGACAGCACCACGGTGGCGTCATCGCGCACCGCAGGTCGGCCTGTTCTGAGGCCAACAGCGCACCGTCACCGGCGACTCCCCCAAGGCGATCGCCGCCTTCCTGCGCCCCGCCCGGTCCGGGAGTTGCCCGGCGTGGGCGCGAAAATCGCCGCGACGCTCGACGAGTACGGCCTGCACACCGTCGGCGACGTTGCCGATCGCGCCCGCTACGGGCACCGGGTGCTCTACCCCGCCGACCTTGCCGTCAGCTTCCATCCCCCGTCAACCCGGCAGTGGGACCCGAGGTGGTCGCCCGGAGGACGCGCGTGGCGTCGTGCGGCATGAGCGCGACAGCGGCAGGCGCCTGCCGCGCGAAGCCGTCCTGCCGCCCGAGCGCATCACCGCCGTCGAGACCGGCGCCTGCCCGCACACCGCGATCCGCGACGACATCTCCGCCAGTCTGGAAGCCGTCGAGCACCTGGAAGAGACCCTCCACCCCCTCGACCTGGTGCTCGTCGAGTCCGGTGGTGACAACCTGACCGCCATCTTCTCCAAGGGCCTCGTCGACGTGCAGATCTTCGTCATCGATGTGGCCAGCGGCGACGACGGCATCCGCGAAGTCGCCGACCGGGTCACCGGCCACCTCACCCAGTGGCGAGCCGGGGCAACCGTATGAACCCCTCCTCCCAACTCGCCCCCGCCCACGCCCCGTCCGACGTCGACATTCCCTCAACCGGCGACCAGGAGCCCGCCGGACACCCCTACGGCGTGTGTGCCACGGCCCGGATCCGCGCCGCACACAACGGACGCGCCACCGCCCTCCCGCAGTTGCTCAGCGACGGCCCCTTCCACCTGCGGCGCATGCGCACCGCCGGCAAAGCCGCCACGGTGGGGATCACCGGCGCGATGAGCGCCCCGCTCGGTGGCGACCGGCTCACCCTCGACATCACCGCCGAGGACCAGGCCGAGCTGGAGGTCACCACAGCTGCCGCCACGCTCGCCCTGCGCGGCCCCACCACCGAAGCGGCCACCTATGATGTGCGCCTCACCGCCGGAGAACACGCCCATCTGCGCCGGCTACCGCAGCCCTTCATCAGCGCCGCCGACAGCAACCTGCAGCAGGCGTACACCGTCGAACTCGCCGCTACCTCACGGTTCGTACTGCGAGAAGAGCAGCTCCTGGTCGTGGACCCACGCCTCGACGTCCGACGAGACGCCGTGCTCCTCGGCGAAGGCACCAAGAACGGGTGCGCCGTCCTCGCACCCCAGCAGGCGGCCCGGCACTGCTCGCCACCGCCATCGCACCAACCACCTCGACGCTGCGGGAACTGCTCGACGAGGCACACACACGCCCTCGGCGGGCCGACTGTCCCACGCCGTCCTGACATCCCAGGGTGGGCGGATGTCAAGCCCCGGAACTACGTGACTACCTCCCCGGGCTCTCTTCGCGGATGGTCGAGTCAGTCGATTCGGCAACCCGCTCGGTCTCGTGAGGATCAACGGGACGAGCGGTCCAAGGGAAAGAAGATGAACATGAACAAGCACTTCCGCAAGGCAGCGATGGCGACCGTGCTGGCCGTGGGCACCGCTCTCGGGGGATTCGCGGCGACGGGCATTGCCCAGGCGGACGAGGACGCCGGCGTCATCGACGGCAGCGGCAACACCCGCGACGACTGGGGCGACGAGGGAACGCTCAAGAAAGGTGACGAGAGCAACGCGGTCGCCCTGTGGCAGACCGTCCTGGTGGCTGACGGCACCTTCTTCAAGGACAGCGGCACCCTGCGCCCGTTCACCGAGGACGACATCAGCGGCGAGTTCGACTCGCGTACCGTGTCGGCGACCAAGGACTGGCAGAAGGACAGGGGTCTGAAGCAGAGCGGCAAGGCGAGCCCCGCGTCCTTCAAGGTCGCGGACAACAACCTCAGTGCCGTGAACGGTAATGGCACTGTCGTCTATGCCGGCAGCGTCGACAACGCGACCTTCAAGCGGAAGACGGTGGCCGGTTTCGAGAAGCAGGTCTACTTCGTAAAGTTCGACGGTTCGTCGGTCCCGGCCACTTACTGAGTAGCCGTCTCTCAGCTGATCATGGAACGTGCGGGTCGGACAGGTTTCCCGCGGGGTGACCTTCCCGTTGTACGCGTATGAAGACAGGGCCTCTCGGCAGCTCGGGGATGCGAATCCGACCGAGCAGTGCCGGGAGGCCCTGGTGTCGTTGTTGTACGCGTCCGAGCCCGTTCAGTTCAACTCGGCTGCTCCATCGTGTGATTGTCTCGCGTATGCGTACGGCAACGCGGCCGGTCATCCGGACCGGGAACGCCGGTATCCCTCCGACATGTCGGACGCGGAGTGGGCGGCTATCCGGCCTTTGCTGCCGGTGCCGGCCTGGCTCCAGGGCCGGGGCGGGCAGCCCGCAGAGTTCACCTATCCGGCCAGGGCGAGGACGAGTGGGAGCACCTGGTCGGCACCGGCCTGACGCAGGAGGCGTGCGCCTACAGCGAGGGTCCAGCCGGAGTCGGTGTAGTCGTCCACGAGCAGAACCGGGCCAGGAGTGGCGGCCAAGGCGGCGGCGAGTTCGTCAGGCACGGTGAACGAGGCAGCCAGAGCGCGCAGCCGCTGGGCGGAGTTGCTGCGGTGCCCTGCATGCTCGCCGGCCTGCGGGGTGTAGGCCAGGCTGCCCAGCAGCGGGAGCCGGCCCACCCGGGCCAGACCCCCGGCCAGGGAAGCCACCAGCTGTGGGCGGGTACGGGAGGGCATGGCGACGATCCCCACCGGCCGCGCCGCCGCGTCGGGGGCACCACTGGCCCAGCCGCCCGGCGAGCGCGCCCAGTCGGCCACCACGGTCACAACCGCGGCCAGCACGTCGTCCGGGACCGGCCCGTCCGCGGCCTGTGCCGACAGGAGCGGGCGCAAGCGGTTGCCCCAGCCGATGTCCGACAGCCTGCCCAGCGCGCGCCCGGTGACCGCTTGCTGGCCCGCGGGGATACGGCCCTTGAGGTCGACCCCGACCGCGGCGAGCCCGGTCGGCCACATCTTGCGAGGCTCGACCTCGACTCCCGGACGGTCCAGCTCACCGGTCGCTGCCGCGAGGGCCCCGGGCGAGACGGCGGGATCGAGCCAGGGCCCGGCGCAGGAGTCGCAGCGACCGCACGGGGCCGCCTCCTCGTCATCGAGCTGCCGCTGCAAGAACTCCATCCGGCACCCCGTGGTCGCCACGTAGTCCCGCATGGCCTGCTGTTCCGCCTCCCGCTGCTTCCCCACCCACGCATACCGCTGCGCGTCGTACGCCCACGGCTCGCCGGTGGCGGTCCAGCCCCCCTTCACGCGCTTGACCGCCCCGTCCACGTCCAGGACCTTCAGCATCGTCTCCAGCCGCGAGCGCCGCAGATCCACCAACGGCTCCAGCGCCGGCAGCGACAGCGGACGACCCGCCTCCTCCAGTACCGCCAGGGTGCGCCGCACCTGCTCCTCGGGCGGGAAACCAACAGACGCGAAGTACGCCCAGATCGCTTCGTCCTCCCGCCCCGGCAGAAGCAGCACATCCGCATGGTCCACGCCACGCCCTGCCCGCCCCACCTGCTGGTAATAGGCGATCGGGGACGAGGGCGACCCCAGATGCACCACAAATCCCAGGTCCGGCTTGTCGAAGCCCATCCCCAGCGCCGAGGTCGCCACCAGCGCCTTCACCCGGTTCGCCAGCAGGTCCTCCTCCGCCTGCAGCCTGTCGGCGTTCTCCGTCTTCCCCGTGTAGGAGGCCACCGGGTACCCGTGCTGCCGCAGGAACGCCGCGACCTCCTCCGCCGCCGCCACCGTCAGTGTGTAGATGATCCCCGAACCCGGCAGATCTCCCAGCCGCTCCCCCAGCCACGCGAGTCGATGCGCCGCATCCGGCAACTCCAGCACCCCCAACCGCAGGCTCTCCCGGTCCAGCGGCCCCCGCAGAACCAGAGCATCCGCACCCCCCGTGCCCAATTGCTCGGCCACGTCCGCAGTCACTCGCGCGTTCGCGGTCGCAGTGGTGGCCAGCACGGGTACACCTACCGGCAGATCCGTCAGCATCGTGCGCAACCGCCGGTAGTCGGGCCGGAAGTCGTGACCCCAGTCGGAAATGCAGTGCGCCTCGTCGACCACCAGCAGACCGGTCGTAGCCGCCAGCTTGGGCAGCACCTGATCCCGGAAATCCACAGAATTAAGGCGTTCCGGACTCACGAGGAGAACGTCGGTCTCGCCGCGCTCCACCTCCCCGTAGATGGTGTCCCACTCCTCCGGGTTGGCCGAGTTGATGGTGCGCGCCTGGATACCGGCCCGCGCCGCCGACTCGACCTGGTTACGCATCAGCGCCAACAGCGGGGAGATGATCACCGTCGGTCCGGAGCCACGCCGGCGCAGCAGAGCGGTGGCAACGAAGTACACCGCCGACTTGCCCCAGCCGGTGCGCTGCACCACCAGGGCACGCCGTCGCTCCTCCACCAGAGCCGCCACCGCCTGCCACTGATCCTCCCGCAGCCGCGCCGAACCCCCCGGATCACCGACCAGCTCAGCGAGGATGGCATCGGCTTCAGTGCGGAGCTCCAGATCGTCCATGCCCCCATGCAACCCGACGGCACTGACAATCGACGAATCCACCAAGCGTGACCAAGAGCTCACGAAGGGCGCACCCGCCACGCCCGGCCCCGGCTCGAGGACGGCCGGGGCCGGGCGTTCAGCCACCACCGCGACGGCCAACGCGCGCGTGACGGCCGATGTGACCAAGACCGGCTGGACTCTCACGGTTGCCACGCGCATGATCCGGAGAACCGGTGCGCAGGGAATGGTGCCGCTGGTGCTCATCGTGCAGACGTGCCTCACGCGTCGCCAGGGAGAGCACTGTGCGGGTATATATAAGACGCATCACCAGATAACAGTCAGTGAGCCTGATTGCTCGTTGCCGCAATCAAGTTCGACAGGAAGAATTGGGGTCGCGCCCCGCATGGCCTGCCCGAAGCCCGCTAGGGCTGTGCCGCGGTGCGCTCCCCCGCCCGACCCCCGCCCGCAATATGGGCGCGTAGCCGAAGGGAGGACCGTGACCTTCGGATTCGCTCCGTCCCCGGCGGCATCGATGCCGACGTCCGCCGCGTCCGCCAACTCACTGGCCCGGATGCTCGAACCCGCTGAGTGGGCCGCCGCGGGGATTCCGCTGCTGCGCGATCCCCGGGAGGTCGTCAACGGGCTGCACTCCCGGCATCGACCCCGGCCCACGACTGCCATAGTGGCCGTCCTCGATCCGGAGGAACGGCTGCAGGCGAGCGCCTCGTTCACCCGGCGTCCGGCTCCGGCGGACGGCTGGATGTTCCGTAACGCGCTGCTCGCGCAGCTGCGCCGGGTCATCCCGCACGACCTGCGGCGCCGTACCCCGGTGCGTACAGCCGTACTGCTCTACTGCCGTGAGGGCGACGCTCGCTGGACGGAGGAGGACGGGGCGTGGATGTGGGGGCTGCGGGACGCGTGCACACTGCACGGGCTGCGCTGCGGGGCGTACATCACGCTGACGGGTGAGGGCTGGCAGGTCCTGGGCGAGGGGCGCGGCGGCCGTCATCCCAACGCGGACTCGGTGCCGGAGTCCTTCGAGTCCTTCGCCGCGGCAGAGGTGTCCCAGCCGCGCACCGGTGGCGCCGCCTCGGACATACTGCGCCGCGCGGCGGCCCGCTGAGCCGAGGAACGAGCCGGCCTGATCGCCGCCAGCGGTCATGGATGCCCACGCGCGCGGGAGCCCGGTCGAGGTGGAATCGGAGTACCTGCCCGAGAACCTGGGCGCCCACGCGCGCGTGGAGCCCGGCCCCGGTGACGTACCGACGCACGGCAAACCTCGACGGCAACCCACATGAAGTCGGGCACGGCGACGATGGCCACGCCGGTACGTCCCCCCGTACCGGCACACGTCGAACCGTCCACCGTGCACATGCCGCCGCGGCGGCACCCACCCCCTTCGGGGGAAGCGGGTTCTCAGACCCCCGCCCCCAGCACCGAGTTGATCTTCTGCGGGTCGCCGCAGACGATCAGCAGGGTGCCGGCTCGGCCGAGGGCCAGCGGCAGGGCCGTGGCGGCAGCGTCGGGACCGCCGTTGACGGCGACGACGACCACGGGACGGGACGCGACACGACCGGCGACGGAGGCGTCGGCGTAGAAGACGTCGTCGCCCGCGTCGTGCTGGGCCCAGTACGCGGCCTCACCGAAGGACAACTCGTGCGCGGCCCACGGATGCGGCTCGCCGGTGGTGATCACCAGCACCTCACCGGGGGCACGGCCCGTGTCGAGCAGCAGGTCGACCGCTTCCTCGGCGGCATCCAGCGCCCCCTCGGCCGAGGCCGGGATCAGCTGGATCTGCGGAGCGGAGGAAGCGGCGGGGGCGGCCGGAGCGGACGGCTCCGGCTTGGCCACAGGCGTGTCGCGCGGCGCACGTTGCGCCGACGGCATCGGCCGGACGGCACCCGGACGACCGGGACGCGGCGGGGCCACGGGACGGGGACCGGGTACAGGGCGGGGGGTCGGCGCGGTGCGGCCGTTGGCCGGAGTGACGCGGGGACCCTGGGCACTCTCGTGAATCTGAGGCTCCTCGGGAATGAGAGGCATGAGCTGATTTTTATCAAACGCCGGTGCGATTCGCCTCGGCGGGTGGCACATGAGTGCGAGCGGAAGTGTCAGAAATCGAAGCCGAGCTGACCTTCGATCTCCGGAACGCTTCCGTCCGCCCAACTGCGGACCTTCTTGAGGTGCCGCCACTGGGGCAGCGCATCAAGATACGCCCACGACAACCGGTGGTGCGGGGTGGGGCCCCGCAACTCCAGCGCGGCCTTGTGCACGGGTGACGGATACCCGGCGTTGGTCGCAAAACCGAAGTCTGCATGTTCGATGCCCAGTTCGGCCATCATTTTGTCACGCTCGACCTTGGCGATCACCGAGGCCGCCGCGACGGCCACGCACGTCCGGTCGCCCTTGATGACCGGACGGACCCGCCATGGAGTGCCGAGATAGTCATGCTTTCCGTCAAGGATGATCGCGTCGGGGCGAACCGGCAGGACATCCAGGGCGCGTACGGCGGCCAGCCGCAGCGCAGCCGTCATCCCCAGGTCGTCGATCTCCTCCGGAGAGGCATGTCCCAGGGCGTACGACGTCACCCACTTCGTCAGCTCCTCGGCCATCTCGGTACGTCGCTTGATGGTGAGGAGCTTGGAATCGGTGAGGCCTTCGGGCGGGCGACGCAGCCCCGTGACCGCCGCGCAGACGGTGACCGGACCGGCCCACGCGCCGCGCCCCACCTCGTCGACACCGGCAATGACTTTCGCTCCGGTGGTGGCGCGCAAGGAGCGCTCGACGGTGTGAGTAGGTGCTTCGTACGCCATGGCGGCACCAGAATACGCCGCCCGAAAGCCCATGCGACACCCAGGTTTCTCCGGGCAACCACAAAAGGGCTTCAGCACCGCTCGAAAGCGGCGCCCGCATCACCTCATGCCCCGCTCGGCCGCAGCAGCGGAACCATCAACTGGTCGACCATCGTTTCCAGTTCCCGCTCGTTCCATTCGCAGGCGCACACCTTCGAGCGGTACAGCATCATCGCGGGCATGGCGTCGAAGACGCACCCGTTCGCGGCATCGGGTCGCACCTCTCCTCGCGCGATCCCGCGACGAATGATCTCCTCTACGAGCCGCGCGCCCGGCTCCACGACGCGTTCGAGGATCACGATGTGGAAGCGCTCGGCAGTACCGAAGTCGCACTCGTAAAGCACCGAGCGCAGCGCGTATCCAGGGCGCGAGAACATCGCCTCACGCACCCGGCGACAGAGAACCAGGAGTTCTTCACGCACGCTGCCGAGGTCGGGCGCGTTCTCCAGCTCCGGCAGCCCGGACCGGAGCGCGTCCACGACGAGATCCTCCTTGGACGGCCAGCGACGGTAGACGGCGGCCTTGCCGGTCTGGGCACCCGCGGCGACGCCCTCCATCGTGAGGCCGTTCCAGCCGACCGTACTGAGCTGATCGAGCGCGGCCTCGAGGATCGCGCGTTCGAGTACGGCGCCGCGCCGACGCAGGGAGGCCGGCTGAGCGGGGGCGGCCGTCAAGCGCGAAGTAGCCATCTGAGTGTCTCCGTTGTGCAGGGGGAGCGGGGATCTTCGGGAAAAGCGAGCGGACCGGCGATACGCCACGAAAGCGATTCAGTGAACGCTTGCGTTCACTGACGGGGACTCACTAACGTTGACGCGACAGTGAACGCGAGCGTTCACTAACGCACTTGTGGGGGACCCAATAGTGACAACCTCTCAACTGACAAAGGACCAGAAGCCGGGGGCAGCCCGCCGGGAGGGACGTCCCGGCATCGCGCTCACCGTCATCGCGGCCTGCCAACTCATGGTGGTACTCGATGCGACGATTGTGAACATCGCACTCCCGCACATTCAAGACGCGCTCAAGTTCTCAACGACCGATCTCACGTGGGTCGTCAGCGCGTACACGCTCACCTTCGGCGGTCTGCTGCTGCTCGGCGGCAGGGCCGGCGACATCCTCGGCCGGCGCCGGGTCTTCATGACCGGCATCCTGCTCTTCACGCTCGCCTCGTTGCTCGGCGGTTTCGCCCAGGAACCCTGGCAGTTGCTGGCCGCACGCGCCCTCCAGGGCGTCGGTGGCGCGATCGCGTCGCCCACCTCGCTGGCGCTCATCACCACGACCTTCCCCGAAGGTCCCGAACGCAACAGGGCGTTCGGGGTCTTCGCCGCGGTCTCGGCCGGCGGCGGCGCGATCGGTCTGCTGGCGGGCGGCATGCTCACCGAGTGGCTCGACTGGCGCTGGGTGCTCTTCGTCAACGTACCCATCGGCCTGCTGATCGCGTTCCTCACGCCGCTCTACATCAGCGAGTCCGAACGGCATCCGGGGCGCTTCGACATCGCGGGCGCACTGACCTCGACACTCGGCATGGCCTCCCTCGTCTACGGCTTCATCCGGGCCTCGGAAGAGGGCTGGCGGGACAACCTCACCATCGGGTCCTTCGGAGCGGCGGCGGTCCTGCTGCTGGCCTTCGGGCTGATCGAGTCCAGGGCCAAGGAACCGATCACCCCGCTGCGCATGTTCGCCGACCGCAACCGCTCGGGCACGTATGTGATCATGCTGAGCCTGGCCGCGGCGATGTTCGGCATGTTCTTCTTCATCGTGCTGTTCGTGCAGAACGTACTGGACTACACGCCCATCGAGGCGGGCCTGGCCTTCCTCCCGGTCACGGTCGCGATCGCCATCGGTGCGGGCCTGTCGCAGCGGCTTCTGCCCGTGCTCGGTCCCAAGCCCTTCATGGTCGTGGGCTCGGCGCTCGCCGTGATCGGACTCGGCTGGCAGACCTTCATCAGCCCGGACAGCTCGTACGCCGGCGGGGTACTGGGCCCGATGCTGGTGTTCGGCTTCGGCATGGGGCTGAACTTCGTGACGCTGACACTCACCGCGGTCTCCGGTGTCGCCCAGCACGAGGCGGGCGCGGCGTCCGGGCTGCTCAACGTCACGCAGCAGGTGGGCGGTTCCCTCGGCCTCGCCATCCTGACCACGGTCTTCGGTACGGCAAGCCGTGACGAGGCGGAGAAACAGCTGCCCGCGTTCATGGCGAACGCATCGCCCGAGCAGAAGGCGGAGTTCGCGCAGACGCAGCAACTGCCCGCTCCCTGGGGCAATGAAGTGCTCGCCCAGGGCATATCCACTGCCTTCATCCCGGCCGCGGCGATGGCCGTACTGGCCCTGGCCGTCGCCGCGTTGGTGATCCGGGTCCGCAAGAGCGATCTCGACGCCCTGTCGGGCACCGCAGGACCCGCCGGGGGCTGACCGCTGCCGAGTGGGTCGGACCCGCGTCCACGGGACGCGGGTCCGACCCACTCAGTACGTTCTGGTGCGTGCCTCAGCGGTACTGGAACTCGTCACGGAGCCGAAGGCACTCCTCCCAGTCCTCCTCGGCCGACAGCGGCCGGTCCTCGAGGATGGCGCGGGCCCGGACCTCGCCCCAACTGGTGGCGTACCAGGGCTTGTTCTCCTTCTTCAGTTCCCTCGCGATGGGCTCGAGCGCGCAGGAGCGCAGCGGCTCCTCAAGCTTGTCGAGGGCGGGTACGGCGTCCGCGGACAGGCCGCGCGCGTAGTCGACGTCGAACTTGCCCTCGCCGTCCTTCTTGCTCGTGGCCTCGTACCGCTCGACGTTGCGCTCGGCGACCAGGCCGTCCGGCGAGACGAGCCCGAAGGCAAGCACACCCGCGGCGGCACTGGCCATCACGGCACGCGGCAGCCAGCGGGCTCCCCATACGCCGGCCGCCATGATGAGCACGATGACCAGGCCGAGCCAGAGCTCCACGGCCACCACCGAGATCCTCAGTCGCGTCAGTCCATACGCCTCCACGTACATGTCCATACGCCGCACCGCCGATGCCACGACAACGAGCGTGAGAACACAGAGAGTTCCCAGGACAGCGCGCACCAGCGTCCAGTCGCGCGCCCCGTCGCGCGGAGCCCAGCGCAGGGCGAAGACGATGACGAGCAGGGTGAGCAGCGTGACCAGGAGCAGCTGCCAGAAGCCCTGGCGCGCGTACTCTGCGTAACTCTGGTCGGTCTTCTCCAGCACGGTGTCGTATCCGCCGAACAGGACGGCGAGTTGGACGGCGTTGAAGGCCGCGAAGAGCACGACGAGCACGATCAGGGGCAGCGCCCACTCGAGACGGCCACGCTCCCGGCCCGGGGGCACCTCGACGCGGTCCCACTGAACGGGCGCTGCGGCCGTGTGTGCCGCCGCCAGTGCGCCGACCAGGCCGAGCACCAGCAGGACGAGGTGCCAGGGGCCGCCGGAGACGGAAGCGTCCGGCATGAGGCCGCCGAGCAGATCCGCGAAGGCCGCGTCGGCCCCCGCGAACAGTGCCCCGAAGACCAGCAGCAGAACCGCGGCCACCGCGAGCGCGCGCAGCACCGGGCCCAGGCTGCCGCGGGCCCCGCCGAACCGTTCCCGCAGGCCTCGCCAGCCCCAGACGGGGCCGGTGAGAACCGAGGTGTACAGGCCGATCGGGCCGAACAGCACTCCGGTCCAGGTACGGCCGCCGTGCAGCGCGAGCGAACCCGCGGCCACGGCGGTCACCACGGCCAGGAACGTCGGCCAGTCGGCGTCACGCAGCGCCGGCACGGCCAGCAGGGCGAAGCCGCCGACTCCCCACACCAGCGTCCAGCGCCGCAGGCCACGGCCGGCCGCCTGAGCGGCGTAGTACGCGGCGAGCGCGGCCGGAACGGCCACCAACAGGAGGTTGAGGGCCAGTCCGTCGCCGAGCAGGAGCATGCTCAGTACGCCGGTGGCCAGGGCGGCCCAGAGGGTGGCGGGGCGGACGGGTGCCGGGGACTTCGCCTGAAGGTCCGCGAACCACCAGGCGGACTCGGCGACCGGGTAGCCCCAGTCGACGTCCCCTCGGTCCGGGTCGTCCCCGTCGGCATCGCCTTCCGAGGCGGCGTCGCCGGAATACGAAGCGGGGACGGCGTCCTCGGGCGCATCGGCATCGGCAGCGGGCTTCTTGGTCAGGGCGACGGTACGCCCACGGACCGCGCCTCCCCCTCCTTCGGAGCCCCCACCTGCGCTCCCCTTGGCGCCCCCTCCATCCTCTGCTCCCGGCCTTCTCGGCTCGGCCTCGGACGGCGTGTCTGACACGGGACCCCCTCCCGACCGGTCCACGGGCGGCTCACAGCACGTGGCTGCGGCGGAAGCCCAGGGGACCGGTGTCTCGTCGGTGCACGCCCGAGATGATCAACGAGCGGCGTGGCGGACAGGGTATCCGCGGGTAAGCCGACTCAGCGGGCCGCGGTGGCTCTGTGTCAGGTCTGTGACAGTTACGGAGGCTTGCGCCGGGAGGAAGCAGAGCACAGCGATGCCCGCACTCTCACGGGATGTGGCACGGCAACCCTCCGGCCGTACCCGACCCGGCAGCCCTTCGGGGCCTATGCCCCGTCCTCCGCCGATATCCAGTCCGGCAGGGCCTCAGTCCGTTCCACCCACTCCGCGGGCGGCGCGCCCGCCTTCCCGGCGGCCAGCACACCACCCACGATGGCGCAGTTCGTGTCCACGTCCCCGCCCACCTGCGCGGTCGTCCAGAAGGCCCGCTCGTAGTCGCCGAGCGAACGTGCCGCCGACCAGAGCGCGAACGGCACCGTGTCGTGCGCGCTCGTACGCCGCCCGCAGCCGAGCACCGCGGCGACCGTCGACGCGTCGTCGTAGTCGAGCATGTCCCGGGCACGCCGCAGCCCGGCCTCCACAGCGCTGCGCGGCACGAGGGCCATGACGCCGTCGAGCAGTGCCCCGGCGCTGGGCGGACCACCCGGGGCGGCGGCCAGCGCGGCCGCAGCGGCCACGGCCATGGCGCCGGCCACGGCCTCGCGGTGCTGATGCGTGGGGTACGCCGAAATCTCGGCCTGGTGCGTCGCCTGCTCCGGATCGTCCGCGTACCAGGCGCCCAGGGGTGCGATGCGCATCGCGGCGCCGTTCCCCCACGAACCCTGTCCGTTGAAGAGGGCCGAGGCCAGCTCGCGCCAGTCGCCGCCCTCCCGGATCAGCCGCAGCAGACGGTTGACCGCGGGCCCGTAGCCCCGGTCGAAGTCGTGGTGCTCCGCGAAGGAGCGGGCCAGTTCGTCCTGGTCGACACGACGGTGGGCGGCCAGAACGGCCACTACGGAGCAGGCCATTTCGGTGTCGTCGGTCCACTGCCAGGGGCCGGCTGGCAGAGCACGGCGCTTGAGCAGCGGGTAGTTCTCGGGCACGAAGAACTGCGAGCCCAGTGCGTCCCCCACCGCGAGTCCGCGCAGGGCGGCCAGGGTGCGGGCCAAGCGCCCGTAGGGAGAGGAGTCAGCGGTCATCGCCCTGCCACTTCTATCCGGTGACTCCGTACGGTTTCGGATCACGCCAGCGGTCAAATGGCCGGTCAAGTGTGTACTTGCCGTCCTCCCCGAGAACGAGCATCCGCATCTCCCCGTTCCCGGGATTCACCAGGCACTCGAACTCCGCGACCGACCAGTGGAACCAGCGCATGCAGAACAGCCGCATGGCCAGCCCGTGGGTCACTATGAGCACGTTCGGCGGATGGTCGGGTGCCTCGAAGCTGCGGAACAGGCTTTCCAGGAAGCCGCCGACCCGGTCGTACACGTCGGCGCCGGACTCTCCTTGCGCGAAGCGGTAGAAGAAGTGCCCGTACGCATCGCGATACGCCTTTTGTTGGCGTACGTCCTCCCGGTCCTGCCAGTTGCCCCAGTCCTGCTCGCGCAGCCGCGGCTCCTCGCGTACACGCACCAGTTCGGGGTCGAGATGGAAGGCGCGGAATGTCTCGTGCGTACGGCGATAAGGGGAGACGTAAACGCTTACGCGCTCATGGCCGAACACCTCCCGCAGCCGCTTGCCCGTCTCTTCCGCCTGCCGCCATCCCGTCTCGGTGAGGGCCAGTGCGTGGTCGGGTTCGCGTTCGTACACGGTGTCATCGGCATTGCCCACCGACTCTCCGTGCCGGACAAGAACGATGCGCCGTGGTCGTGCCATGCCAAAACCCTAGATCGGATCGCGGTTGATCGAGCACTCGTACGGGCCCCATACGACGGAGGTCACACAACTGTGACCGCTTCAGACCGTCCAGCCCGGTTCCAGTTCCACGATGGCGCCCGCGAGGGCCGCGACGTCCGCCTCGATCTGGGCCCGCAGGGCGAGCCGTTCGACGCGCTCGGCACGGTACTTGCCGTGCTCGGCGGCCGACTTCCACATCGACAGCACCAGGAACTCATGACCGGGTGCCTCACCGAACAGCCCGCGCACCATGCCGGGAGATCCGGCCATCGCCGGGTTCCACACCTTCTCCTGCATCAACGCGAAGTGCTCGGCCCTCTCTTCGTGGACGCGGCAGTGCGCCACCCGTACAAGGTCGGCGTCCGTGAAGCGCGGCTCGAAGCCGGTCTTCACGTCGAATCGATGATCGAAGAGTTTGACATGTGGATCCTTGAAGGTGCCGGACTGCGTCGCGGCCAGCCGGTCATGGGAGCGGGCCATGAAGGAGTCGTAGAACGCACGGCTCTCCCAGAAGGCGAAGACATGGGCCACTCCGGGTCGCCCCCGGCTCCAGCCCCCGCCCTGCCCCCGGAACCCCGGCTCCCCCAGAAGCCCCGCCCATTTCCGCTGCCCCCGTTCAAAACTGCGGCGGTCCACCACGGTGCAGCGAATCCACTTGACCAGCACCGCGCCATCGTAAGGCCACAGAACGTGGCCTCGGTCACGCTCTGGCGGAGTACATCCGCGCGAGCGCCCCCAGGTGCGTGACACGATGGACAACACGCTTCAGCTGCCCGCCAGTTGGAGCGACTGTCACAGGGGACCAGGAGGGGAGATCTGGTGAACGGCCTCAGCAAGGGCATCAGCAAGGTCGAGGTCGCGGTGAAGTGGGACCCGAGTCCCTCCGGTGAGCCACCCACCGATCTCGACCTCGTCGCCGCGACCTACTTGGCGACGAGCACACACGAAAACCCCGACTACGTAGTGCACTTCGACAGCCGATCCCCGGACGGCACCATCACCCTCAACCGGGACAGCAAGGACGGCAAGGGCTTCGGCTGGGACGAGGTGATGACCCTGGAGCTCACCCGTCTCGACAAGCGGTACGCGCGCGTTGTCGTCGGCGTCTGCATCCAGCAGCGCTCCGGGCCGAGGACCTTCGTCGGGGTGCACCACCCCTCGCTGCGCATCAGCGAGGGCTATACCGTCCTGTTCGAGGACGACTTCGGCGGCATACTGGGAGCGACGTCCGCGACAGTCGCCGAGTTCGTACGCGACGACTCCGGAGAGTGGGATTTCCACCCCGGCGTCCGAGGCTTCGACACGGACCCGGCATCCTTCGCCAGGACCATGGGCAGCCGCCACGATTCCTGACCCGCTCAGACCGTGAGGGGCGGTACGGCCTGTGGCCGTACCGCCCCTCACGGTGTGTGGATCAGCTGCAGCCGCTGGTCGAGCCGCAGCCCTCGCAGATGTAGCAGGACCCGGCCCGCTGCATCTTCGTACCGCAGGAGAAGCACAGCGGGGCGTCCGCCTGGATACCCAGCTGCATCTCCACCAACTCCGCGCTGGTGTGCGCCTGCTGCGGGGCGGGCTTGGCCGCCTCGACCTCGGCCCTCGGGGATGCGACGGCCTTCAGTTCCTGCGCGCGGGGCGCGGACTGGGCGAGACCCTCGACGTCGAGCTCGTCGTCGGTCGGCTCGTACGAACCGGTCTCCAGGTGACGCTGACGCTCCGGGGCGGAGTGGATGCCGAGCGCGGAACGCGTCTCGAAGGGCAGGAAGTCGAGCGCCAGGCGGCGGAAGATGTAGTCGACGATCGACTGCGCCATCCGCACGTCCGGGTCGTCCGTCATGCCGGCCGGCTCGAAGCGCATGTTGGTGAACTTCGAAACGTACGTCTCCAGGGGCACGCCGTACTGCAGGCCTACGGAGACGGCGATCGAGAAGGCGTCCATCATGCCCGCGAGGGTGGAGCCCTGCTTGGACATCTTCAGGAAGACCTCGCCGAGACCGTCGTCCGGGTAGGAGTTCGCGGTCATGTAGCCCTCGGCGCCGCCCACCGTGAAGGAGGTGGTGATGCCGGGACGGCCCTTGGGGAGGCGCTTGCGGACCGGGCGGTACTCGACGATCTTCTCGACCGTCTCCCGGATGGTCTCCTCCGCCCGCTCGGCGGCCGCGGTGGCCTCGGGGCTCTGGTTGCCCTTGTTCTTGGCGGAGAGGGGCTGGCCGACCTTGCAATTGTCGCGGTAGATCGCGAGCGCCTTGACGCCCATCTTCCACGCCTCGAAGTAGACCTCCTCGACGTCCTCGACGGTCGCCGACTCCGGCAGGTTGACCGTCTTGGAGAGCGCGCCGGAGATCCAGGGCTGGATCGCGGCCATCATGCGGACGTGGCCCATCGCGGAGATGGAGCGCTCGCCCATGGCGCAGTCGAAGACCTCGTAGTGCTCGTGCCTGAGGCCAGGGGCGTCGATCACATTGCCGTGCTCGGCGATGTGATCGACGATCGCCTCGACCTGCTCCTCCTGATAGCCGAGGCGACGCAGGGCCTGCGGCACGGTGCCGTTGACGATCTGCATCGAGCCGCCGCCGACCAGCTTCTTGAACTTGACCAGCGCGAGGTCGGGCTCGAGGCCGGTGGTGTCGCAGGACATCGCCAGACCGATGGTGCCGGTCGGGGCGATGACGGACGCCTGGGCGTTGCGGAAGCCGTTCTTCGCGCCGAGACGGACCACGTCCTGCCAGGCCTCCGTGGCGGCGGCCCAGATCGGGGTGTCCAGGTCGTCCACGCGGAGGGCCACGGCGTTGGCGTCGGAGTGCTGCTTCATGACGCGCTGGTGCGGCTGTGCGTTGCGTGCGTAACCGTCGTACGGGCCGACGACCGCGGCGAGTTCCGCGGAGCGCTTGTACGACGTGCCCGTCATCAGGGAGGTGATGGCGCCGGCGAGGGACCGGCCGCCGTCGGAGTCGTACGCGTGGCCCGTGGCCATCAGGAGGGCGCCGAGGTTGGCGTATCCGATGCCCAGCTGACGGTAGGCGCGGGTGTTCTCGGCGATCTTCTGGGTCGGGAAGTCCGCGAAGCAGATGGAGATGTCCATCGCCGTGATGACAAGCTCGACGACCTGGGAGAAGCGCTCGACGTCGAAGGCCTGGTTGCCCAAACCGTCGTCCTTCAGGAACTTCATCAGGTTCAGCGAGGCGAGGTTGCAGGACGTGTTGTCCAGGTGCATGTACTCGCTGCACGGGTTCGAGCCGTTGATACGGCCGGACTCCGGGCACGTGTGCCAGTGGTTGATGGTGTCGTCGTACTGGATGCCCGGATCGGCGCAGGCCCAGGCGGCCTCGGCCATCTTGCGGAAGAGCTCCTTGGCGTCGACCTCCTCGATGACCTCGCCGGTCATCCGCGCGCGCAGGCCGAACTTCTCGCCGTTCTCGACCGCTTTCATGAACGCGTCGTTCACACGGACCGAGTTGTTGGCGTTCTGGTACTGGACGGACGTGATGTCGTCGCCGCCCAGGTCCATGTCGAAGCCCGCGTCACGCAGGGCGCGGATCTTCTCTTCTTCCTTGACCTTGGTCTGGATGAAGTCCTCGATGTCGGGGTGGTCGACGTCGAGGATGACCATCTTGGCGGCACGGCGGGTGGCGCCACCGGACTTGATCGTTCCTGCCGAGGCGTCGGCACCGCGCATGAAGGAGACCGGACCGGAGGCGTTGCCCCCGGAAGACAGCAGTTCCTTGGACGAACGGATCCGGGAGAGGTTCAGGCCGGCCCCCGAGCCGCCCTTGAAGATCATGCCCTCTTCCTTGTACCAGTCGAGGATCGAGTCCATGGAGTCGTCGACGGCCAGGATGAAGCAGGCGGAGACCTGCTGAGGCTGCGGAGTGCCGACGTTGAACCACACCGGCGAGTTGAAGCTGAAGATCTGGTGCAGGAGGGCGTACGCCAGCTCGTGCTCGAAGATCTCGGCGTCGGCGGGCGAGGCGAAGTACTTGTAGTCCTCACCGGCCTTCCGGTAGGTCTTCACGATGCGGTCGATGAGCTGCTTGAGGCTCACCTCGCGCTGCGGGGTGCCCACAGCACCCCGGAAGTACTTGCTGGTGACGATGTTGACCGCGTTCACCGACCAGAACTCGGGGAACTCGACGCCACGCTGCTCGAAGTTGACCGAGCCGTCGCGCCAGTTGGTCATGACGACGTCACGACGCGCCCACTCGACCTCGTCGTACGGATGCACGCCCGGGGTGGTGTGGATGCGCTCGATCCGCAGCCCCTTGTTCACCTTGGTGCCCTTGGCTCGGGAACTCCGTGCCGGACCGCTCGCCGTCTCTGTCATGCCGCCTCCCTGTATCGGGCCAAAACGCCCTGAAGTGCCTCGTTCTTCCCGGGGCACGTGTGTGTCTGGTGTTGCGCGCAGCGCATACGCGACCGCTCGCAACAGGTCTCTGAATCGCCGCCGACCGGCCGACGCGGGTCGGCCCGCTCGTCAGTCGCCGGCGCCTGCGGGCACGGGGGCTTCGGCAGTCCCTCCGGACCCGCGGTCGCTTCCCTGGCGCCCCTCGCCCGCGTCATCGTCGTCCGCGGCGGGGCGCTGCGTCTGTTCCCTGAGTTCCGCGATGGCGGCCTCGAAGTCCTCCGGCGAGTCGAACGCCCGGTAGACGGACGCGAACCGCAGATAGGCCACGAGGTCCAGCTCCTGCAGCGGGCCGAGAATGGCCAGCCCCACGTCGTGGGTGGTCAGTTCGGCGCTTCCGGTGGCCCGCACCGCCTCCTCGACCCGCTGGCCGAGCTGGGCGAGTGCGTCCTCGGTGACAGGCCGTCCCTGGCAGGCCTTGCGGACGCCATTGATGACCTTGGTACGACTGAAGGGTTCGGTGACTCCGGACCGCTTGACCACCATGAGCGAACACGTCTCCACCGTCGTGAATCGACGGGAGCAGTCCGGACACTGGCGGCGCCTGCGGATCGACGTACCGTCATCGGTCGTACGGCTGTCGACGACACGGCTGTCGGGGTGCCTGCAGAAGGGGCAGTGCATCGAACTCCAACCCTCCTTCACAGCACGACTCAATAGCCTCGACAGGCCACTTGGGCCCCTCGAAGCAGTCCCCAGCATAGGCGATGATCAGACCCCGGAGGACCCGGGGGACCACAACTTCTGGGCTGCTATTGCCATCCAACCACTAGATCTGGGGTTTGGTCGTAAATTTTCCTCGCGTGCGCGTGTCGCTTCCCCCCGAGCGCGCATGGCACATCGATCTCGACATGTGCCGCACACCCATACCGGCGCCGGGGCCTGCGGGGATAACGTGGGCGCCGCACGACAGGGGCCGGTACCCGGTTGACGGGACACCGGGTGGCAGACTGGGCGCCGACCCACGAGGTCATCGCCCCGGCGGCGAAGAGTACAGCGATCAGCCGTTTTGTCCGCCAGATGCAGTGTTGGTCATACACCCAAACACATGATCACGCCAGGCGATTCGCAATCTTTCACTCGAACGTGTGTTTGGCGCAACCTTTCGAAAGCAACTACCGTTGTCCAGCAGGGAGACGAACGAGAGGGGCCAACCGTGACCACCACCGCAGACAGCGCCACCATCACTGCCCAGGACCGCTCCCAGGGCCGACTCGAGCCGGTGCATGCCATGAATGAAGCATTGAATCAGGAGGGACCCAAGCCCACGCGCTCCCTGCCGGGCCGACCTCCGGGAATCCGGGCGGACAGCTCCGGACTCACCGACCGGCAGCGCCGGGTGATCGAGGTCATCAGGGACTCCGTGCAGCGGCGCGGGTACCCGCCGTCGATGCGGGAGATCGGGCAGGCCGTGGGCCTCTCCAGCACCTCCTCGGTCGCACACCAACTGATGGCACTCGAACGCAAGGGTTTCCTGCGGCGCGACCCGCACCGGCCCCGTGCCTACGAGGTCCGAGGGTCCGACCAGTCCACCGTCCAGCCCACCGACACGGCGGGCAAGCCGGCCGCGTCGTATGTCCCGCTGGTCGGCCGAATCGCCGCCGGTGGCCCGATCCTCGCCGAGGAGTCGGTCGAGGACGTGTTCCCGCTGCCCCGACAGCTGGTCGGGGACGGCGAGCTGTTCGTCCTGAAGGTCGTCGGTGACTCGATGATCGAGGCCGCGATCTGCGACGGGGACTGGGTGACGGTCCGCCGCCAGCCGGTCGCCGAGAACGGCGACATCGTGGCCGCGATGCTGGACGGCGAGGCCACGGTCAAGCGCTTCAAGCGCGAGAACGGCCATGTGTGGCTGCTGCCCCACAACTCCGCGTACCAGCCGATTCCCGGCGACGAGGCGACCATCCTCGGCAAGGTCGTGGCGGTGCTGCGGCGGGTGTGAGTACCCGCGGGCGGAACACCCTCCGCCCCCTGATCCGGGCCCCGGAACCACCTGCGCCGGTTTCGGGGCCCTGTGCTGTGCCCGGCCGATGCCGGGGACAGCACAGTCGTCTACTCGCTCTCTGCCTTCCGTGCCGCCTCGTCGATCGTGGCCAGCGACCGCCGTACCTGGTTACGGTCCGTCGTGTACCAGAAGTCGGGCAGTGACGCCTTCAGATAGCTGCCGTAACGGGCCGTGGCCAGGCGCTGGTCCAGTACGGCTACTACGCCGCGATCCCCCATCGCTCGTACGAGACGGCCGGCGCCCTGGGCCATGAGCAGTGCCGCGTGCGTGGCGGCGACGGCCATGAAGCCGTTGCCTCCGGCGTCCTCGACGGCCTTCTGGCGGGCGCTCATCAGCGGGTCGTCCGGGCGTGGGAAGGGGATCTTGTCCATGACGACCAACTGGCAGCTGGCGCCGGGGACATCGACGCCCTGCCAGAGCGAGAGAGTGCCGAAGAGGCAGGTTTTCGGGTCGGCCGCGAAGTTCTTGATCAGCTCGCCCAGGGTCTCCTCGCCCTGGAGGAGGATAGGGAACTCGGGGATGCGTGAGCGTAGTTCCTCGGCCGCCAGTTGAGCGGCCCGCATCGACGAGAAGAGTCCGAGCGTCCGGCCGCCCGCCGCCTGGATCAGCTCCGTCAGCTCGTTCAGCATGTCCGTGCGGTCGCCGTCGCGTGCGGGACGCGACAGATGCTTGGCGACGTACAGGATGCCCTGCTTCGGGTAGTCGAAGGGTGAGCCGACATCGACGCCCTTCCACTGCGGGACGTCCTCGCCCTCCGTGCCCTCGGGAGCCAGCCCCAGCGAGGCCCCGATTCCGTTGAAGTCGCCGCCGAGCTTCAGTGTCGCCGAGGTGAGGACCACGGAACGGTCCCCGAAGAGCTTCTCTCTGAGGAGGCCCGACACGGACATCGGCGCTACGCGCAGGGAGGCTCCGAAGCGGTCATGGCGCTCGTACCAGACGACGTCCCACTCGGAGCCGTTCGTGATCCGCTCGGCCACGTCGTGGATCGACTCCACGGAGGCGAGTGCCTGTTTGCGTACCGCGTCCTCGTCGCCGACGGACTTGTCGCGTGTCGCCCCCATCGCCGAGATCACCGTACGGGCGGCGTCGCGCAGTGCCATCAGCGCGTACCCGAGGTCCTCCGGGATCTCCTCCAGGCGGCCCGGCAGGGCCAGCTCCATCAGGCGCTCGAAGCCCTCGGCGGCGGTCTGGAGCTGGTCGGCCGCCTTCTCGTTGACGAGCTTCGCGGCGCGGCGCACGGCTCGGTTGACCTGGCCGGGAGTGAGCTCGCCGGTCGCGACTCCGGTGACGCGAGAGACCAGCTCATGGGCCTCGTCGACGATCAGCACCTCGTGCTGCGGCAGGATCGGGGCGTCGTCGATGGCGTCGATCGCGAGAAGCGCGTGGTTGGTGACGACGACCTCGGCGAGTTTGGCCCGCTCGCGGGCCATCTCGGCGAAGCACTCTGCGCCGTACGCACACTTCGAGGCGCCCAGGCATTCCCTGGACGACACGGAGATCTGCGACCAGGCCCGGTCGGAGACTCCGGGGGTGAGGTCGTCGCGGTCGCCGGTCTCGGTGTCGTCCGCCCAGTCCCGCAGCCGCAGCAGGTCCTGGCCCAGCTTGCTGGTGGGCGCGGCCGCCTCGAACTGATCGAAGAGGCCCTCCTCCTCGTCCTGCGGCATGCCCTCATGGAGGCGGTGCAGGCACATGTAGTTCGACCGGCCCTTGAGCATCGCGAACTCGGGGCGGCGGCGCAGCAGCGGATGCAGCGCGTCGACCGTGCGCGGAAGGTCCCGCTCCACGAGCTGCCGCTGGAGCGCCAGGGTGGCCGTCGCCACGACGACTCTCTCCCCGTGTGCGAGCGCGGGCACCAGGTAGCCGAGCGACTTGCCGGTGCCGGTGCCCGCCTGGACCAGCAGATGGGAGCCGGCGTCGATGGCCTCCGCGACGGCTTCGGCCATGGTCACCTGGCCAGGGCGCTCCGTACCGCCGACGGCTGTGACGGCGGCATGCAGGAGTTCAGGGAGTGAGTGCTCTGTCATAGCGCGTCCACCCTACGGCGCCGCACTGACACCCGGGCGATCAATGCCGGGGTCGGGCGTGCGATCAAGCGGCCGGGAACCGGATCGGGTTCGACTGGGAACCGGATCGGGTCGAGCGGTGTACCAGAAGTGATGGCGCTACAGCACATCGCGCAGGGCCCGGTCTCGGACCATGAGGGCGGCCCGTTTGTCGGGCAGGTCGACCTCGGCGGAGAACCGGAAGCCGGCGCTCAGGAAGGCGGACACGGAGGGAGTGTTGCGAAGATCGGGTTCCGCGACGACGCGTGCGCACGAGGGGCGCCGGTCGAGTACGAGGTCGGAGACGGCTCTGAGCAGTGTTGAGCCAAGTCCCCGACCGCGGTTGGCGACAGCACCGATGAGGAGGTGGATTCCGGTGTCATGGAGACGAGCGGGATAGTGGCGGGCCAGTGGGTCGAGGTCCGCACGGTAGATCTCCCAGTAGCTCATCGGCGTGCCGTCCAGCACGCCGAGACAGGGAACGCTGCGGCCGTCCCCGTCGAGCTGGGCACTCAGGTGATTCGCGGTGACCGTCTCGGGTCCGGCCAGCTCCCAGAACGCCGCGACGGCGGGGTCATTCATCCAGCGGCTGATGAGCGTCAGGTCACGGTCGATGCGTACGGGGACGAGGTGGAGCAGGCCGGCGGGGCTGGCGATGGGACCCCATCCGCCGATGCCGTCGAGCAGGTCGTCACCGGTCGGGGTGACGGTCGGGGTGACGGGGTCGGGCTTCGCCGTGCTCTTCCCTCCGCCCTGTTCCGCTGCGCGCTCGGCTGCCCTGGCTGCTTCGGCTTCCTCGGCGAAGAGCGCGACGAGTTCGTCGGGCAGACGCAGGTCGAGTGTGTCCTGGCTGTCCGCGTCCGGGCCCGTGTCGCTGCCGAGGGAGGTGATGGGGGCGGAACCGGCGTCGGTGCTCGCATCGGTGGGAGGCACGGCGACGCTCCTCTCAGGAGATGGGGTGGGTCATGTTCCTCAGGAATGAAGGGGGTTGGGGATGGTGACGTAGACGGACTGGGTGTCGACCGGGCCGATGAGTTCGTCGAGCCCGTGCAGCCGGGTCAGCAGGTTGGCCTTGCAGCGCAGGACGGGTGAGTCGAGCAGACAGGCGGGCAGGGGTGTACGCAGTCGTGCGGGGCCGGAGGCGACGTCGGCGAGGAAGTGGCGGAAGGCGGCGAGCAACAGCCGCTCGTCGGCGAGGTGTTGGGAGCCGAAGGCGCCGATGAGGCCGAGCACGTTGTTGATGGCGAGGTAGTAGGCGAAGCGTTCGTCGGTGACCTCGTCGGAGACGAAGGTGTCGCTGTGCTCGCCGATGCCGGGGAGCCGTTTGTCCAGCTCCGTGCGCCGGGACTCGCGGAAGTAGTAGCCCTGGTTGTCGCGGTAGCGGCCACCGACGGGCCAGCCCTGCGGGTCCAGCAGGACCAGGGTGTTCTGCTGGTGGGCCTCCAGCGCGATGCCCGCCTCGCTGTCCAGCCAGAGGACGGGGCGGATCACCTGTTCCAGGTAGCGGAGGAACCACTCGGTGGTGACAGCGCCGCGTGAGCGTCCGGTGTGCCCGGCGAGGCGGGTGACGATCTCGGTGAGCCGTGATCGCATCGTGGGCCTGCCCTGCCCGGAGCCGGACGGTTCGCCGGGCGGGTCCTGAGGCCTGACCGAGACGAGCCCGGCGATACAGGAGACGGAGTCCGTCGGCGTGAACGGGTTGTGGCGGATCATCACGTCGAGCCCGGGCACGGGGTTGCCGTCCGGGTCGTCGACGGCGAGCCAGGCCGGGTCGCGGACGATGTCGAAGCCCGGGTGCGCCGCCCGCCACTGTTCGGCGAGGCCTGCACGCAGCAGGCGGTGGACTTCGACACCGCGGTGGAGTTCCTTGCGGAGGTTCTCCCGGCGGGAGTTGGTGATGCACAGGCCCAGCGAAAGCTTCAGCATCGCGGGGGCGCCGGGGCGGTAGAGGGTGCGTACGGAGGAGGTGGGGTGCCAGGCGTCGCCATGGGGACCGAGGTCCTGGAGCAGACCGGCGTCCAGAAGTTGCGCCGTTGCGGAGCGGTGGCGGACCTCGCGGATCTGCCAGGGGTGCATCGGGAGCGCGGCGTACCCGTCGGGCAGCGGCAGTCCGGGGCCGGCGAGCCGGGCGGTGAGTTGCTGAGCGGGTACGGGGCGGCCACGCTCGGTCCAGGCCGAGTCGGTGGCGAGTACGGAGGGGGCGACAGCCATCCAGTGCGGGGGGAAGGAGCCGCGTGACTCGGGTGAGTAGAGCCGGGTTTCGGCCTCGGAGAGTCCCTCGCGGCTCTTCGGGGTGGGGTGCAGCGGGTGACCGAGCACGAGCGACTGTTCGGCGGAGAGGAAGAGGTCCGGGCCGTCGGCGGGGTGCTCCCTGCGGTCGCTGATGAACAGGACGGTGCGCTGAGCGGAGTCGGCCACGCGGCGCACCAAATCACCGCTGTCGTCGGCCCTGGCCTCCGCCCTGCCCTCCGTACCGTCCGCCTGGGTCTCTCGTCCGAGGAGCGCCGCCAGCGTGGCCGCGTCTGTGGGGGGTGCCTGATGGGGGGCGTCGGAAAGGTGGGGGAGGCCGAAGCGGTGCCAGCCTGTCGGGGACCAGTAGTGCACCGGGACGACCAGGGCAGTGCCGCTGGCCGGGAGTTGGATGCGGAGGATGCCGTCCTTCGGAGCGGCGAGGTCGTTTTCCCGTACCCAGCAGCGCAGCAGGTTCTCCATGGCTGCCGCCTGGGCCGCGGTGTGCGGATCGGGGTGGTCCAGCGGATCCAGGCCGGCGGCGGCACCGCGCAGCCGTGCGGAGTCCCCTGGCGCGGGCCCGGGCCGTCCCTGCTGCCCAGGGATGGATTCTGCGCCCGGGCCCGGCTCGACGGTACGGGTGTCGGTGTGGCTGTGGGGTGCAGGGATGGCGTTCAAGTGAGTTCCTTGGGAGGTGGTTCAGGGTCGTGTCGCGACGAACTGGGGTTGTTCCGGGCTTCGTTGGGCCTGGGCGTTTCGTGGTTGCTTCGGGTGATGTGATGTCGGCGTCCGAGTGGCGCCTGCGTGGAGGTCGGGCCGCTCGGCGACGCCCTGCGGTATCACCGTGCGGCGGCCTGTCCGGCCCACTCGGCCCGTTCCGCGCGCCCGGCCGACCCGCCGTACCCGGCATGCCCGCCATGCTCAATGCCGCGTTCCCGCAGGGCAGTTGGTGCCGCCGCGACCGAGGCGACCGCGTCCGACAAGCGGTCGAGCACCGCGTTCGCCTGCTCGTCGGTGATGGTCAGGGGCGGGAGCAGCCGTACCACGCTGGAGTGTCGTCCGCCGAGTTCCACGATCAGCCCGCGGCGCAGGCACTCCCGCTGGACGGCGACCGCCAGATCGGGGGCGGCGGGACGCGGCCCGCCGACGGCGCTCCCGGCCTGGGCGTCGACCTCGGCGACGGGCTCGGGTGGTTGCTCCGGGTCCACGAGTTCGACGCCGATCATCAGTCCTCGTCCGCTTACGTCACCAATGCAGGGGAAGTCGGCTGCCAGGCCGCGCAGTTGGGCCAGCATGCGTGCGCCGAGGAGGGCGGCGCGCTCGGCGAGACGGTTCTCACGGACGTACGCGAGGGTCGCCGCGCCGGCGGCCATGGCGAGCTGATTGCCGCGGAACGTACCGGCGTGGGCGCCGGGTTCCCATACGTCGAGGTCATCGCGATAGACCACGACGGCCAGCGGCAGGCTGCCGCCAATGGCCTTGGAGAGGACCATCACGTCGGGTGTGATGCCACTGTGTTCCACCGCCCAGAAGGCGCCGGTCCTGCCGACGCCCGTCTGGATCTCGTCGGCGATCAGGGGGATGGAGCGGGCGGACGTGATGTCCCGCATCCGCCGCATCCAGTCGTCGCGCGCCGGAATCACGCCGCCCTCGCCCTGCACCGGCTCCAAGATCATCCCGGCGGGTCCGGGCACCCCGGACTTGGGGTCGTCGAGGAGGGACTCCGTCCAGCGCGCGGCGAGTTCGGCTCCTCGCTCGCCGCCGACGCCGAACGGGCAGCGGTAGTCCTGCGGATAGGGCAGGCGCGCGACCCGTACATCCGACGCGCCCCCGGACGCTTCGAGCGCCCCCGCGGTCATCCCGTGGTAGGCGCCGGAGAAGGCGACCACCCCGGTACGCCCGGTCGCGGCGCGCACCAGCTTGAGGGCGGCCTCGACCGCGTCTGTGCCGGCGGGCCCGCAGAACTGCACGCGCGCGTGGTCGGCGAAACCGGGCGGCAACGTACGGAACAGCTCGGTGGTGAACGTGTCCTTGACGGGTGTGGCCAGATCGAGGACGTGCAGCGGCGCCCCCGAGTCGAGGACCTTTCTGATCGCTTCCAGCACGACGGGATGGTTGTGCCCGAGGGCCAAGGTCCCCGCGCCCGAAAGGCAGTCCAGGTAGCGCGATCCGTCGGCTCCCTCGATCGTCAGCCCACGCGCCCGGACGGGCACGATCGGCAGGGCGCGCGCATAGGTGCGCGCCGCGGACTCGCGCGCCGACTGCCGTCGCAGAATCCCCTCGTGCGCCAAGGGCGCGAGCTCGGCCTCGCGCATCGCGGGCGCCACGCCGGGCTCAGACTCGGTCACGGCCACGTTGTCGGTCCTCCCGCTGTCCAGAGGCGAGTTGCTCGGCCACCCGAGCGGGCGGCAGGGGATGCACGCAGACGGAACGCCACCCGTACGTACCAACGACATGGACCCCGAGGGGCAACGGCGGGACGAAGATCCTTGCCGCGGCGGGACTGCCGAGTGCCAGTGCTTCCGAGGAGAGCGGCAAGGAGCAGGCAGCGAGAGCGGTGACGGGTGTGTAGTGACCGGTGAGCCGGGACCGGATGCGCGACCCTGGCCTGGGAGTGCACGTCCGACTCAATGAGTTCAGGTCAGGCCGCTCACCGTGGTCCTTCCGGGGACGTCAGCCGCAGCACGGTGCCCTCCCCGTCGGCCGAGAGGAGCAGTGTGCCGTCCGGGGCGACGGCGAGTCCGGCGAAGCGGCGGGCCAGGCCGGGCATGCCGCCCGCGAACAGGGCGGGTTCGGCGCGGGGCACTACGCCCGGCGGTGGACCGACCGGCAGCTCCTCGGCGTCGATCCGGGACTCCCCCGTCGTCAGCGAGATCGCCCGCAGCCTGCGCTGCCCGGTCTCCACCGTGAACAGCTCGTCGCCCAGGACCACCAGCCCCTGCGGTGCGCCGAGCCCCTCCGCGACGACCGTCGGTTTCCCGTCCTCCTCGATCCTCAGTACGGCACCCCGCCGCTCGTCGCTGACATAGCAGCGCCCTTCCGCGTCGAAGGCCACGTCCACGGGCTGCTCGAAGCCCTCGGCGAGCACGGTGACGGCATCGCTCGCGTCCACGGCCACGACCCGTCCGGCGCCCGTCTCCGCGACGACGAGCGAACCGTCCGGCCCGACCGTGATGCCCAGGGGCCGGTTCAGTCCGGTGGCCCGTGTCCGGGTGGTCTTCTGCGCCGGGTCGTACGTCTGCACCTGCCCGAACTGCGAGGTGAGGTGCAGGAGTTCACCGTCGGTGGTGATGCCGTGGGAGAAGTGCAGCAGGGCCTCGGTGGTCACGCCACCGGGCTCGCCCCCGGCGGAGCCCGTGCGGTGCGGTTCGCCCTCGTGGGACAGTGCCGGGCTCGCCACCCGGTAGTGGTCGGCGGCGTACACCGTGCCGCCCAGGTCGATCGTGACTCCGTACGGCCCGTCGAAACCGCGCGGCACGAGCTCACGCGTCCGCCCGTCGGGCTGCATCTCGGTGACCCCGCCGCTGGCGTAGCTGGAGACGAACATGCGGTTCTCGGCGTCGAACGCCGCGTTGTCCAGGCCGACCACCCCACTGGTGACCAGCGCCCGCGACCCGCTGCCGTGCAGGTCGATGCGGGTGACGATGCCCTCGGGGCCCCGGGACAGGACGTGCAGGACCCCACCTTGGTCGAACCGCACGGCGACCGGCTGGTGGACGTCGTCCGCGACCACCTCGGGCGCGCCCCCGTCCGGCGGGATCCGCCAGACCTGGCCGTTGAGCAGGGGGTTCGGGCCGCTCATCATGTGCGGGTAGTAGAGGTGGCCGTCCGGGCCGAGCTGCATCGCGTTGCCGAGGGCCAGTCCTTCGGTGAGGACCACGGGGTCGCGGCCGTCCGGGAAGAGCTCCATCAGACGGCCGTCGGGCTTCATCTCGTTCACGAACAGCCGGTCGCCGACGCAGGTGATGCCGTTCGGGTTCGTCACGTCGTCGGAGACGAGCGTGTACTCGCCCCGCGGGCTGCGGCGCCACACCCGCCCCGGAACCAGGTCGGCGATGTACATCGAGCCGTCCGCTCCGAAGGCGAGGTCGTCCGGCGACTGGACGGGGCTGTCCATCGGCACGATCACGTCGACGTCCCCGGTGGCGGGGTCGACGGCGCTGATCTGGCCGGCCAGAAACTGGGCGACGTACAGCCGCCCGTCGGGCCCGAACGCGACACCGTTGGAACCCCACAGCCGGTTGGGCGGGTTGAGCCGCTCGGCCTGCCAACGAGCGCTGGTGACCTGCCGGTTGCCGGTGTCGTCGAACCGGCTGGAAGACACGTTGTTCATGCCGGCTGCTCCGTCTCCCCGAGGACCTCGTCCATGCCGCCGTCCTCGCGCCAGCGGCGGAGCAGCTCGTGGAAGGCGATCGGCCCGTCGCCGTACGACTCGCTGCGCTGCCGCGGCTTGCCTTCGTTGTTGTAGTAGCCGGGGGTGCACTCGGCCTGGAACTTGTGCAGGTCGGCGGCCTTCTCGCGGATCGTGGCCGCCCAGGCGTCCTGGACCTCGGCGGTCGGCTCGACGTACTGGGCCTGCCGCTTGCGCGCCTCGGTGACGATCTCGGCGACGTGGGTCGCCTGCTCGTCGAGGATGTGCACGTAGTTCACGGCGGAGGCGTTCTGCAGCGGGCCGAGTGAGAAGAGGTTGGGGAAGCCGCCCATGGTGAACCCGTGCAGCGTCTTCACGCCGCCGGTCCTCCAGGATTCCAGCAGGTTGGTGCCGCCCCGGCCGTACACCGGCAGCTGTCCGGACAGGATCCCCGACACCCCGACCTGGAAGCCGGTCGCGAAGACGACGCAGTCGACCTCGTACTCGGTGTCGCCGACCACGACGGCGTCCTCGGTGATCCGTTCCACTCCGTGGGTGTCGGCCGTGTCCACCAGCGTCACATCGGGCCGGTTGAACGTGTCGAGGTAGGTGTCGCTGAACGTGGGCCGCTTGCACATGTAGCGGTACCACGGCTTGAGTTTCTCCGCCGTCTCCGGATCCTCGACGATGGAGTCCACCCGGGCGCGCAGCTCGTTCATCTTCATGAAGTCGGCGATCTCGTAGGCGCGTTCCCGCTCCTCGGCCGGCACGTCCGCGTACGCGTTGGTCGGGACGAGCTTCTCCTGCAACCGGGCGCTGCTGGTCCAGGCGTCGTTCACCAGGTCCTCGTCCACCCGGATGCCGGTAACGATCTTCAGGAAGTTCTCCATCCGCCGCTTCTGCCAGCCCGGCTCCAGCGACTTGGCCCACTCCGGGTCCGTGGGGCGCTGGCCGCGCACGTCCACCGTGGAGGGCGTGCGCTGGAACACGTACAGGTGTCCGGCGTCACGGCCCAGGTGCGGGACGACCTGGATCGCGGTCGCCCCGGTGCCGATGACGGCGACATGCTTGCCGGCCAGCTTGTCCAGGCCGCCGTTCGCGTCGCCGCCCGTGTAGTCGTAGTCCCAGCGGCTGGTGTGGAAGACGTGTCCCTTGTATGTCTCGATGCCGGTGACGGCGGGGAGTTTGGGCGTGCTGAGCGTTCCGCTGGAGATCACCACATAGCGGGCCCGCATCCGGTCCCCGCGGTCCGTGCTGACGGTCCACTCCAAGTCGGTGTCGTCCCAGCGCAGTTCGTTCACCTGGGTCTGGAAGCAGGCGTCGTCGTAGAGGTCGAAGTGCCGCCCGATCGCCATCGCGTGCTGCCGGATCTCCTCTCCCGGCGCGTACTTCCACTTCGGGACGTAGCCGAGTTCTTCCAGCAGCGGCATATAGATGTACGACTCGATGTCGCAGTGGATGCCCGGATACCGGTTCCAGTACCAGGTTCCGCCGAAGTCGCCGGCCTGCTCGATCACCCGGATCGACTCCACGCCCGCCTGCCGCAGCCGCGCCCCGGCGAGCAGCCCGCCGAACCCGCCGCCGATCACCACCGCCTCGACCCGGTCGTGCAACGGCTCCCGGGCGACGAACTCGGTGTACGGGTCATCGGCGTACGAGCCCAGGCCGGTGAGGCGCCGGTACTGCTGGTTCCCGTCGGGACGGATCCTGCGGTCGCGCTCGGCGCGGTACTTCGCACGCAGGGCGTCGGGGTCGAAGCCCAGCTCTTCGGGGGTCGAGGGGTGTCCGACGGACTGTGGGGAGGTGGACATGCGTGTGCCCTTTCTGCTGTCCAAGGTGATGGACAGGTGATGCGCTCGTGTGGGGGGACTGCTGATCGGAGCGGAACGCCAGGGCGAGCCGCGGCACATATGCAAGCAGGGCTGGCTGACAGCCTTCGGTCGCTTTCCGGACAGAAACCTGACATGGCGGAGATCACAGCCCGCTGAGACACGAGCGGACTCGATACGTGTCAGACCCAGCGAACTGTCGACGACGAAGCACTCGGGCAGCCGAGCCAGTAACCGAAGCCCCGCCGGGTGTGGATCAGGGCGGGTTTCTCCTGGTCCGCCTTGCCTCGCCGCCGCGACCTGACAGCCCGCCGACTTCAGCGCGCTGGCGAGGGCTTCGGACACGTCGGAACCCTCGGCGCCGGCGATCAGGGCGTGCCGACCTCCGCGGGACGTGGGCGAGGGTTTCTCACGGATGCCAGGCGGTGCGGTCATGGATCTACCGTACGAGCGCTTGCCTAAGTCAAGCAATAGCCTCTCGAAAATTGCTTGACGCAAGTAAAGCGCGCCGGCAGTCGCGCTCGCTACTGGTCGGGGTGGGTCGACTGGCCTTAGGTGTAAGGGAGTTGGTCGATGCGAAGGTGCGTTGCCGACCGTGTTGCCTGCTCAGGGCTTGCCGTCGATCGACAGGTTTCCTTAGCGTTGGCGTGTGAGCAGCACCAAACAGGGCCCGGGAAACCTGCCGGCGGCCTTCACGACGTTCGTGGGCAGACGGCAGGACATCGCCGAGATCCGCCGCCGCCTCGGCGCGGCGAGGCTGCTGACGCTGACCGGAGTGGGCGGGGTGGGCAAGACGCGGCTGGCGCTGGAGGTGGCCGCGGCCGTGCGGAAGGGCTTCGCGGACGGGGTGTGGCTGGTGGATCTCGCCCCGGTGCAGAACCCTGCGACGGTGCCGGGGGTCGCCGCCACCGCTCTCGGCGTGCCCGATCTGTCGGCCAGGCCCGTGATCGAGCAGCTCGCGGGGTTCCTGGCCACGCGCCAGTGCCTGATCGTGCTGGACAACTGCGAGCATCTGGTCGACGCCTGTGCCGAGTTGGCCGACACGCTGCTGTCGGCTGCCCCCGGCCTGCGCATCCTCACCACGAGCAGGCAGACCCTCGGCATCGTCGGGGAGCACGTCTTCACTGTCGCGCCGCTGTCCGTGCCGGACGAGGCGGTGGAGCTGCTGCGGGACCGGGCCGCGGCCTGCCGACCGGAGTTCGAGGTCACCGACGCCAACCGGGCCGCCGTCACCCGGCTGTGCGCCCACCTGGACGGGCTGCCGCTGGCCATCGAGCTGGCCGCCTCCCGGCTGCGTACCCTCTCCGTCGACCAGGTGGCCAACCGGCTGGAGGACCGCTTCGCCCTGCTCACCGGCGGCAGCCGGACCGCCCGCCCCCGCCAGCGGACCCTGCGCGCACTCATCGACTGGAGCTACGAGCTGTGCGCGCCCGACGAGCGGCTGCTGTGGAACCGGCTGTCCGTCTTCGCCGGCGGCTTCGGCCTGGACGCCACCGAAGCCGTGTGCGCGGGGGACGGCATCACGCCCCGGGACGTGCTGGATCTGCTCGACCGGCTGGTCGCCCAGTCCGTCGTCCTCATCACCGAGCGGGAGGGCCAGCCGCGCTACTGGCTGCTGGAGACCATCCGCCAGTACGGCGGACAGCGGCTCACCGAGTCCGGCGAGGAGGAGCGGATACGAGCCCGGCACCGCGACTTCTATCGCCGGCTCGCCGAGCGGATCGCCGAGGGGTGGTACGGCACCGGCCAGGAGGAGGGCCTGGCCCGGCTGCGCGCCGAGCACGGCAATCTCCGTACGGCGCTGGAGCACAGCGATCCGCAGACGGCCCTGGCGCTGGTCGCCGCGCTGCGGTTCCACTGGTGCGCCGACGGGTTCCTCGGCGAAGGGCGGCGCTGGCTGGACCGGGCGCTTCAGACTGCCCCCGAGCCGACCCCCGCCCGGGCCAGAGCACTGTGGGTGGCCGCCTGGGCCGCCCTGCTCCAGGGCGACCATCCTTCCGCGGACCGGGCGCTGGCGGAGGCCGGGGAGCTGGGCGCCCGGCTGGAGGACCCGGTGGTGGGGGCGTACGTCCAGGGCTTCAGGGGCACGTCGGCGCTGTTCCGGGGGCATCTGGCGGAGGCCGTGTCCTCGTACGAGCGGGCGGTGGCCGCGCACGAGGCGGTGGGCGACGGTCCGGGAGCCCTGTTCTCTCTGTTCCAACTCGCCGTGGCACAGGCCCACATGGCCGACCCGCAGGCCGAGCGAACCGGGCGGCGCGCGGTGGCCGCCGCCGAGGCGCACGGCGAGCGGTGGTGCCGCTCCTACGCGCTGTGGGCGCTCGGCCACGACGCCTGGGTGCGCGGCGACCCGGAGTCGGGTGCGGCCCTGACGCGGGCCGGTCTCGACATCCAACGGGGCTTCAACGACTACGCCGGTACGGCGCTGATGATGGAGCTGCTGGCCTGGATCACCGCCTCCGGGGGCGACCACGAGCGGGCGGCGCGACTGCTGGGAGCTGTTCGGCCCCTGTGGCGGGACATCGGCACGACCATCGCGGCGTTCGGCCCGCACCTGGCGGACCGGCACGAGCAGTGCGAGCGGATGGTCGTAGCGGCCCTGGGCCCGGAGGCGTACGAGAAGGCCCTCGCCGAGGGCGGCCGGCACGACCGGCCCGCGCGAGCCATCGTCTACGCCCTCGACAGTCGGCCGGCCCCCGGTACCGGCACCGAGTCGCAGCCCGGGCCCGGTCCGCTGACCCGCCGGGAGCGCGAGGTGGCCGCGCTGGTGGCCCAGGGGATGAGCAACCGCCGTATCGCCGCCGCCCTGGTGCTGTCGCCGCGCACGGTCGACGGCCACGTGGAGCACATCCTGGCCAAGCTCGGCTTCGGCTCTCGTACGCAGATCGCGGCGTGGGTGGCGCAGAAGCAGCAGCGGGGGAATCCGGAGCAGGTGAATCAGGTACCCACCCCGTAGTTCCACCCGTATCCCCGGGCGTGCCCCGCGCCGATGGTGGTCGGCATGGTGCACATCGAGGTGGACGGGAGCCGCTGTGACGGCTTCGGATTCTGCGAGCAGGCCGCGCCCGAGGTCTTCGGGCTCGACGACGACGGCGTGGTCACCGTCCTGGTGGCCGAGGTCCCCGACGAGCTGTCGGAGAAGGCCGAGGCGGCCACTCGGGCCTGTCCCGTGGCGGCGCTGAGGATCGGCCGATGAGGGCGGTGGTGGTCGGCGGCTCGCTCGCCGGAGTGACCGCCGTCGACGAACTGAGGGCGCGGGGCTGGGACGGGGCGATCACCCTCATCGGCGAGGAGGCGCAGGCCGCGTACACCCGGCCGCCGCTGTCCAAGGGCGTGCTGAAGGGTACGGAGGACGCCGGCGATGTCCTGCTCCCGCAGCTCGGCGGTGACGTCGAGGTCCTGACCGGCACGCGCGCCACCGGCCTGGATCCGGACACCCGGCGGGTGCGGGTGGCGGACGGCGAGGAGATCCCGTACGACAAGCTCGTCATCGCCACCGGGGCGCGGGCCCGCACCCTGGGAGAGCACGGGCTCGTTCTGCGCACGCTGGACGACGCCTTGCGCCTGCGCACCGAACTCGCCAAGGCCGCAAGCCTGTTGGTGGTCGGCGGCGGCTTCCTGGGCATGGAGATCGCCTCTGCTGCCGCCGACCTCGGTCTGGACGTCACCGTCGTCGACGTCCGGGAGCCCTTCCTGACCACGCTGGGGCCCTTCCTCGCCGGGCTGTTCGGCCGGGCCACGCGAGAGCGGGGCGTGCGTACGGTCGTGGCCCCGGACGGCGTGGCTCCGCGGCCGTACGGTGCTCAACTCGCCGACGGCAGGCGGCTGGAGGCCGATCTCGTCGTGACCGCCGTGGGCTGCCGCCCCAACACCGAATGGCTGGAGGGCTCCGGAGTGACCCTGCTCGGCGGGGTCGTCGTCGACGAGCACTGCCGGACCACCGTCCCGGATGTCGTCGCCGTCGGCGACGTCGCCGCCTTCCCCACCGGCGACGGCCGCTTCCGGCGCACCCCGCACTGGGACAGCGCGATCGGCCAGGCACGGGCGGGCGTCGCCGCCCTGCTGCACGGGGACGCGGCAGCGCCGTACACCCCGCAGCCGTACTTCTGGACCGAGGCGTTCGGCCTGGCCGTCAAGCTCGCCGGAACCCTGCCCGCCGCCGGAGAGCCGACCGTGCTCAAGGGCTCGGTGGCCGAGCTCTCCGCCCTGCTGCGCTGGGACCACCCGGCCCACCCGGTGGCCGCCGCCCTCAACCACCGCATTCCGGTGGGCCGTCTGCGCGCGCTCGCCGCGTGACACCTGCGTCCTTTCCCACGATTCCCACGATCAAAGGAGATCTCCATGACCACCACCACGCCCCTGACCTCCGACCTCGACCTCTTCAGCGACGAGGCGCTCACCGACCCGTACCCCCACTACAAAGCGCTGCGCGATCTGGGCCCGGCCGTCCACCTGACCCGCCACGGCCTGTGGTTCATCTCCCGCTACGAGCAGGTGCGTTCGGCCCTCGGCGACTGGGAGACCTTCTCCTCCGGCCGGGGCATCGGCCTCAACGACGGCTTCAACGACGCCTGGGGCAGCGCCCTGATCAACATGGACCCGCCCGCACAGACCGAGCAGCGCAAGCTGTTCACCGACCGGCTCTCCCCGCGCGCGCTGCGCCCGGTCGCCGCGGACATCGACCGCCGGGCCGACCAGCTGGCCGCGGATCTGGTGACGCGGGGTTCCTTCGACGCCGTCACGGACCTGGCCCAGGACCTCCCCGTCCACGTGATCATGGACCTGATCGGCTGGCCGACGGAAGGCCGCGACCAGCTGCTCGACATGGCCGCGGGCTGGTTCGACTCCGCCGGACCGGCCTGTCCGCGTACGGCTGCCTCGGTACCGAAGGTCGAGGCCCTCATGGGCTACCTCGCCGAGGTCGTCGCCAAGGAGAACCTCGTACCCGGCGGCTTCGGCTGGACCCTGCTGGAGGCCCACAAGGCGGGCCAGATCCCCGTCGAAGGGGCGATCGGCCTGCTCGCGGGCTATGTGGTGGCCGCCTTCGACACCACCATCAGCACGATCTCCAGCAGCATGTGGCTGTTCGCCCGCCACCCCGAGCAGTGGGACCTGCTGCGCTCCGAACCCTCGCTGGTGCCCGCCGCGTTCAACGAGATCGTACGGATCGAAAGCCCCATCCAGGTCTTCTCCCGGACCACCACCCGCGAGGTGGATCTCGGCGAAGGAGCGGTGATCCCGGCGGGCGCCCGCGTCCTGCACAGCTACGGCGCGGCCAACCGCGACGAGCGGCACTTCCCCGACCCCGACCGCTTCGACATCCGCCGCAACCCCGTCGACCACCTCGGCTTCGGCTACGGCAACCACGCCTGCGCCGGCCAGGGCCTCGCCCGCCTCGAAACGCATGCCGTCCTCAAGGCCCTGGCCGCCCGCGTACAACGGATCGAACTGACCGGCGAACCGGTCCGCGCCCTGAACAACATCACCCGCGGCTTCCAGAGTCTGCCCGTACGCATCCACTGAGCCGCGTACGCCCTCAAGGCGGCCGGGGCAGTCGGCGCCGAGATCTGTACGGCTGTGGCCCACGGCGTGCCGCTTCGAGCGCGGCCACCACATCCGCGTCCAGGTCTCCAGCGGCGACTTCCCCGTGGCAGGCCGGCGCCAAGGCATGACCGCGAGGGTTCCACCACGTACCAGCAGGGCCCCGCTCATCTCGCGTGCACGAGATGATGGTCAACGGCGCGTCTGCGCCACGACTAACAGGTGGGAAAGGGTGGGCCGGTGGCACGGGACTCGCAGATCACGACGGCCGAGCAGGCGGCGAACGACAAGCTGGTACTGGCCTTCGGCTGGCTGCAGGGAGCCGCGAACCGGCTGGAGTACATCCTGGGGCGGGCCATCGAGAAGGAGTGCGGGATCAGCCACCTGATGTTCGAGGTGCTGCTGATTCTGGGCCGGGCAGGAGAGCCTGGAATGTCGATGCGGGCCATCGCACAGGAGCGGGTCCTCACCACGGGCGGCGTGACACGGCTGGTGGACCGGATGGAGGCAGCGGGTCTGGTGGCCCGCGACGAGAATCCGGGAGACCGCCGGGGACGGCTGGTCAGACTGACCCGGCTCGGAGAGGAGACCGCGGTGCGGGCGGCCCGCCTGCATGCCGAGAACGTGCAGCGGCTCTTCCTCGACCAGCTGCCCCCGGAGCACCGAGAGCAGTTCACGCGCGATCTGCGGACGCTGAGCTTCTCGGCGCGCGACGCGCTGCCCCGCCTGCGCTGAGCCGAGTGGACCACCAGCCCCAGCCCCAGCCCGGGCACCGGTGCCCGGGCTGGGGCTGGGGCTGGGGCTGGGGCTGGTAATGCCGAGGTGGATCGATGAGTTTCACCGTGAGGAAATATCTGACACGTCAGATACTGTTGTCTCAGTCGAAGGTCCGCGGAAGGCGGATCCGGTAACCGAGAGGCCCATCCTCATGAAGCTCGTCTACGTCTTCGACGCCTACTGCGGCTGGTCGCACGGTTTCGCGTCGACCTTGGCCGAGGTGGTGCGACGGCGCCCCGACCTGGAGGTGGACGTGGTGTCCGGTGGCCTGTTCACGGGCTCGCGCCGGGTGCCGATCCGCGAGTTCGGATACGTCCAGGGCGCCAACGCCAAGATCAGCGAGCTGACCGGGGCGGAGTTCGGAGCCGGTTACCAGCGGCTGATCGCGGACGGCTCGTTCGTGATGGACTCCGAGGCCGCCGCGCGGGGTGTGACCGCGTTGCGGCAGGTCGCGCCCGACCGCACCGTGGAACTGGCCGCCGCGCTGCAGCACGCGTTCTACGTGGACGGCCTGAGCCTGTCCGACCCGGCCACCTATCGGGCACTCGCCGAAGCGGCCGGTCTGGAGGCGGACAGCGTCGTCGGCGCGTTCACCGCGCCGGAGTCGGCCGCCGCCGCGCAGGACGACTTCGTACGAGCGGCCGGTCTGGGCGTGGACAGCTTTCCCACCCTGCTGGCCGTCACAGGCGACCACAGCACCACGGTCCTGGCCGTCGGCCATGCCACCGCCGAGGAGATCAGCCGGCGCCTGGACGCACTCACCTCCGTGTCCTGACCGCCTGCTCCCCGCTCCCCTCGTTCGTCACCCCTCTCCCATGGAAGGAATCACCATGAGCACCCTCGATTTCAAGGTCATCGACCTGGACTTCCCCGTCGGCTCGAAGAACAAGACCGCCACCCTGATCACCGGCGAGGAGGAGGCCTTCCTGATCGACGCCGGGTTCACCCGCGCGGACGGCCACCGCCTGGTCGCAGAGATCCTCGACTCCGGCAAGACGCTGACCAAGGTCTTCATCAGCCACGCCGACCCCGACTTCTACTGGGGCGCCGAGGTCGTCGCCGACGCCTTCCCCCAGGCCGAACTCTTCGCCACCCCGCTGGTCATCGAGCACATCCGGGACGCGTACGAGGGCAAGCTCAAGGCCTGGGAGCCGGTTGGCGTCAACCGCCCCACCCGGCTGGTCGAGCCGGCCGAACTGACCGGCGACATCACCTTCGAGGGCCACGTCTTCCAGCTCAAGGGCGGCCACCCCGGCCTGCCCGACCGCCACTACCTGTGGCAGGCCGAGCACCGGGCGATCGTCGCCGGCGTGCTCCTCTTCCAGAACGAGCACGTCTGGGTCGCCGACACCGCCACGCCTGAGTCCCGCGCCGTATGGATCGAGCTGCTGGATGAGATGACGGCCCTGGACCCGGCCTTCGCCGTCCCCGGTCACCGGCTGCCCACCACCACCCTCGACGCGAGCCCGATCTCCTACACCCGTGACTACCTCACCGCGTTCGAGGCTGAACTGGCCAAGGCCGACAGCGGCGAGGCCCTCACCAAGGCGCTGATCGCCCGTTACCCGGACGCCGGCATGCTCATCGCGGCCCAGCTCGGCGCCAAGGTCGCCAAGGGCGAAATGACCTGGGGCTGATCCCGCCCCTTCCCGGCGGTCCGGCGCCGGGCGCCCCCACCCGGCACCGGACCGCCCCACCCCCCAGCCACCTACGCCGCCGACCCAGCTCCTCACCGGCGCTGTTCCTCCTGGCCCACACCACCAGAAAGGCCACCACCGTGACCGAGACGACCGGCTTCCACGCCTCCACCGCCCCCGCCGACGTGGTGCGGCGCCAGTACCTCGCCTCCGCCCACGGCGACCTCGAGGCACTGCGGGCCACCCTGGCCGACGACGTGGAGTGGACCGAGATGGCGGGCTTCCCGCTGGCCGGCACCTACCGCACCCCCGAGGGCGTCACCTCCGCCGTCATGGAACAGCTGGCCAAGGACTGGGACGACTGGACCGCCCACGACGACACCTACGTCGTCGACGGCGAGAACGTCGTGGTGCTGGCCCGCTACACCGCCACCAACAAGGCCACCGGCAAGGACATCAACGTCCGCGTCGCCCACCACTTCATCGTCCGCGGCGGCCTCATCGTCCGCTTCGAGCAGTTCGTGGACACCGCCAAAGTCCGTGATGCCATGGCCGCCTGACACGCCTTCACCTGGAGGTCGGCATCGCAGCGGATGACGTCCACCGCTGTACGCGGCTCCGACGCTGCTGAATATCGGTCAGAAGAGGGGCCCCCGCACTTCGTCCTGGACAAGATCGCCGGAGGATCGCCGGATCAGAGGGCCCCGTAGCGAAACCGTTGCCGTTCCATCGGAAGTCCCCCACAGCGACGGCATAGTCTTTGGTGCCGTTCAGCGATCCCAGTTGAACGGCCGAACCGGTCCCCTCCAGGCAAGTCCGGGGCGGCAGTTCCGTACGAAGCTGCATATGGCAGCCAGCGTTCTCTTACGTCCAGGGGGAGTTACACCATGCGATCCATACGCCCGCTCTTCGCCGCCCGTCGAGGGAGGAGCACGCGCCGCGGGCCCTCCCCCGTGCTGGCGGCGGTCGGACTGGCCACCGCACTGGCCCTGACGGCCACCGCTTGTGACTCGGGCGGTGACACGAACGCGGGCGGCGACGCGTCCGCCCCCGCGGCCACCGGCGGCGACGACAAGATCCAGATCCCGGACGACATCCCGGACGACATCCAGGACAGGCTCAAGGAGCACGGGATCGACCTGGACCAGTGGAAGGGCGGCGCCTGGAAGAACTGGGACAAGGACGACTGGCTGCGCGAGGCCGGCGACTTCGTCAACCCGATCATCGAGGACCTGTGGGACCCGGACCGTATGCGCGAGGCCGAGGACCCGGACCAGGGCAAGGGCGTCGACGAGAGCGACCTCGCCGGTGACCAGGGCGTCACCGACCCGGAGCCGGCACCCGTGGACGCGCAGCCCGTGCAGGCGGCGTACCACGACAACGCCCCCGAGGCGGGCAAGGTGTTCTTCGACTCCCCCGAGGGCACGATGGTCTGCTCGGCGACCGTCGTCGAGGACCCGGCCAACCCGGGCAAGTCCAACCTCGTGTGGACCGCGGGCCACTGCGTGCACGCCGGCAAGGCGGGCGGCTGGTACCGCAACATCGCCTTCGTGCCCTCGTACAACAACGACGCCAAGTCGGCGGCGGAGCTCACGAACGCCACCCAGGAGGAGGTCGCTCCGTACGGCGTCTGGTGGGGTGACTGGGTGCAGACCTCGGACCAGTGGATCGAGCAGGGCGGCGCGACAGGTGGCCAGGGTGCCTCGTACGACTTCGCCGTCATTCATGTGACGCCGGAGGAGGGCAGTGGCGGCAAGTCCCTGGAGGAGACGGTCGGTTCGGCCCTTCCGGTGGAATTCGACGCCCCTGCCGTGTCCGAGGTCGGCACGATCACGGCGACGGGTTACCCGGCCGCGAAGCCGTTCGACGGCGAGACGATGCACCAGTGCGAGGACGAGCCGGGCCGGCTCTCACTCGCCAAGTCCGACCCGACGATGTACCGCATCGGCTGCACGATGACCGGCGGTTCGTCCGGCGGCGGCTGGGTGGCGAAGGGCTCCGACGGCAAGCCCGCGCTGGTGTCCAACACCTCGATCGGCCCGGTGACCGCGGGCTGGCTGGCGGGCCCGCACCTGGGCACGGAGGCCAAGGGGATCTACGACGCGGTGAGCGAGAAGTTCGCGGGGCAGTGACCGCACGCTGACGTGTGAAGGCCCGCCCCCTCTCATAGGGGTCGGGCCTTCATCATGTGAAGCTCTCCGGATCAGCGGAGCTCCGTGTGGCTCCGTGTTCAGACGGCGGGCGCCGGAACGTACGGTGCCAGCTCAGCCGCCAGTTCCTCGTGCACCCGTACCTTCAGCAGCGTGCCCTCCGGGGTGTGCTCCTCGGAGATCACCTCGCCGTCGGTGTAGGCGCGGGCGACGAGTCGGCCGTGCGTGTAAGGCACGAGCACCTCCAACTCAACTGCGGGGTGCGGCAGTTCGACGTCGATCAGCGCGAGCAGCTCGTCGATGCCCTGGCCCGTACGGGCCGAGACCGCGATGGAGCGCTTCTCGATCCGCAGCAGCCGCTGAAGCACCAGCGGATCGGCCGCGTCCGCCTTGTTGATCACCACGATCTCGGGTACGTCCGTCGCGCCCACGTCACGGATGACCTCGCGCACGGCGGCCAGCTGCTCCTCCGGCGCCGGGTGGGCGCCGTCGACCACGTGCAGGATCAGGTCGGAGTCGCCGACCTCCTCCATCGTGGAGCGGAACGCCTCGACGAGGTGGTGCGGCAGGTGTCGTACGAATCCGACGGTGTCCGCCAGCGTGTAGAGCCGCCCGGTGGGTGTCTCGGCCCGGCGCACGGTCGGGTCGAGGGTCGCGAACAGCGCGTTCTCGACCAGGACGCCCGCGCCTGTCAGCCGGTTCAGCAGCGAGGACTTGCCCGCGTTGGTGTAGCCGGCGATGGCGACCGAGGGCACCTTCTTGCGACGGCGCTCCCGGCGCTGGATGTCGCGGCCGGCCTTCATGCCCGCGATCTCCCGGCGCATCTTCGCCATCTTCTCGCGGATACGGCGCCGGTCCGTCTCGATCTTGGTCTCACCGGGACCACGGGTGGCGAGGCCGCCGCCCTTGCCGCCGCCCATCTGACGGGACAGCGACTGACCCCAGCCTCGCAGCCGCGGCAGCATGTACTGCATCTGCGCGAGCGCGACCTGTGCCTTGCCCTCTCGGGACTTGGCGTGCTGGGCGAAGATGTCGAGGATCAGGGCGGTCCGGTCGATCACCTTGACCTTGACGACGTCTTCGAGGTGGATCAGCTGGCCCGGCGAGAGCTCACCGTCACAGATGACGGTGTCCGCGCCGGTCTCGAGCACGATGTCACGCAGCTCGTTGGCCTTGCCGGAGCCGATGTACGTGGCCGGGTCCGCCTTGTCGCGGCGCTGGATCACGCCGTCGAGCACCAGAGCGCCCGCGGTCTCCGCGAGTGCGGCCAGCTCCGCGAGGGAGTTGTCCGCGTCGGCCGCGGTTCCCGAGGTCCACACCCCGACGAGCACGACTCGCTCAAGACGCAGCTGTCGGTACTCGACCTCGGTGACGTCCTCGAGCTCGGTGGAGAGGCCTGCGACTCGGCGCAGTGCCGCGCGGTCGGAGCGGTCGAACTGGTCGCCGTCCCACTCGCCGTCGATCGCATGGCTCCAGGCGACGTCCTCTTCCATCAGGGCATCGGCCCGAAGGCGTTCGGGGCTGTTCTGCGCGAGGCTCTGCTTGTCCTGGGAAGGGGAAGAAGAGGAGGTCATTGGGTCCTTACGTCGATGGGAATCTATGGGGCGACGAACTGTGGTCCGTCACTTGATACAACGTGCGGAGCCGCCGGGAGATTCCCGGCTCTGGAGTCCGTCCGGCGGATCATGCCGGAGACCCGGGGTGCCGCGTCGTCGACCTGATGATGGTTGCACGGCGCGCCCGTCTCGTCATCTGGGTTATCGACGGCTCTGTTGTCGACGGCTCTCGATTTCTGAGTCACCGGCGGCTCTCGATCTGAGGTGTCGAGGACTGTGGCGCGTGCTTCGCGCCCTTCTCGGCGGGTGCGACGCTGCGCCAGTCCGGGTGTCCCGGCATGGGCGGGGTCTTCTTGCCGTGCAGCCAGGCCTTGAAGAACGCGCTCAGATCGCGCTCCGCGACGGCCGAGGCGAGGCGCTCGAAGTCCGCGGTCGTCGCGGTGCCGTCACGGTGGATCCGCACCCAGGTCCGCTCCAGCCGCTCGAAGGCCGGGCGGCCGATCTCCTGGCGCAGCGCGTACAGGACCAGGGCGCTGCCGCCGTAGAGGTTCGGCCTGAAGATGCTCATCTTCCGGCCGGGCTCGGGGGCCTTGGGCGCCGCGGGCGGGCCTCCGGCGGTCCGCCAGGTGTCGGACGCCCCGTAGGCCTCACGCATCCGTGTCTCGAGGGGCTCGTCCGCCGTCTCTTCCGCGTACAGGGCCTCGTACCAGGTGGCGTGTCCTTCGCTCAGCCACAGGTCGGACCAGGTGCGCGGGGTGACGCTGTTGCCGAACCACTGGTGTGCCAGCTCATGCACCATGATCGACTCGACGTACCACTTCGAGAACTCAGGACGTGTGAAGAGCTCTCTCTCGAAGAGAGAGAGCGTTTGTGTCTCGAGTTCGAAGCCGGTCCGCGCCTCGGCGATCAGCAGCCCGTACGTCTCGAAGGGGTAGCGGCCGATCTTCCGCTCCATCCAGGCGATCTGCCCGGGCGTCTTCTTGAGCCAGGGCTCCAGCTTCTTGCGGTCCTTGGAGGGCACCACATCGCGTACGGGGAGACCGGCAGGGCCGCCCCTGTGCACCACGAAGGAGCGGCCGATGGACACCTGGGTGAGTTCGGTGGCCATGGGGTGCTCGGTTCGGTACGCCCAGGTGGTGGCCCTCGCACGGCGGACCGCGCCCAGCGGCAGTCCGTTCGCCACGGCCGTGTAGCCGTTGGGCGCGGTGACGCGGATCGTGAAGATCGCCTTGTCGGAGGGGTGGTCGTTGCCCGGGAAGACCCGGTGCGCGGCATCGATCTGGTTGGCCATGGCGAGCCCGTCCTCGGTCCGCACCCAGCCGCTCTTCACGTCCTTCCCGGGCGTCGGGTCGCTGTCGTGGCCCACAGTGATCCGCATCCGGCTGCCGGGCGCCAGCCGCTTCGCGAGCGTGACCACCAGGTCCTCCCCCGCGCCGCGGAACTCCGCGGGCACGCCGTTGACCTCGACGGATCGCACCGTTCCGTGCGAGTAGTCAAGATTGACCTGCTTCAACCAGTCTGTCGCCCGTGCGTCGATCGTGGTGACGGCCGGCAGCGGCTCGCTGTTGTTGCCGGAGTAGGTGAAGGCGAGGTCGTACGCCATGACGTCGTACCCGGGGTTGCCCAGGTGCGGGAAGAGGCGGTCGCCGATGCCGAGCGGCTCCGCCGGCGCGGGACCGCTCGCGGCGATGAGGCAGAGCGAGGAGGAGGCGGCCAGCAACGCCGTACGGAGCGGTCTGTGGGCCTTCGGGCGCGGAGCCGGGGTCCTGGAGGTGAGCGGCATGGACCACGGCTATCAGCGCCCGTTCGGTGTGCGGTGACGACTCGCGCCGCACACACTCGAACGGGTGGCCGATGACCTGCTGATGACCTGCTACGGAGTCGCCGCCTGGTGCTGGGCCCGGCCCACGTCGTACACACCCGGCACGTTGCGCATCGCCCGCATAAGTGCGGGAAGGTGTGCGGCGTCCGGGAGTTGGAGCGTGTAGGTGTGGCGTACGCGCTGCTGGCTGGGGGGTTCGACAGTCGCCGAGACGATGGCGACACCCTCCAGGGCGATGGCTTCGGTCAGGTCGGCGAGCAGATGCGGCCGCCCGAAGGACTCGGCGACCAACGTGACACGGCACTCCGTGGTGTCACCCCAGCGCACGTCGACCTCCTTGCGCCCCGCGTCCTTCATGCGCGCCACCACGGCGCACTCCACGCGATGCACCGTCACCACTCCCCCGCGCACGACGAAGCCGGTGACCGCGTCGGGCGGTACGGGCGTACAGCAGCCCGCGAGCCGTACGGTCGCACCGGGCTCGTCCACGACGGCGTTCGCGCCGGAGGGCGGCGCGGCAGAGCTGTCGACGGGCGGTCTGAGGGGCGCGACGGAGATCTCCGCGTCCGGTGTGGCGTCGGGCGAGGGATGCGTGGCGAGCCAACGCTGGATGGCGATGCGCGCGGCGGGCGTACGCGCATGCTCCAGCCACTCCCTGGAGGGCTCCGAGGACGCGTCCTGGCCCATGAGCAGTTGCACGGTGTCACCGTCCCTCAGGACCGTACTCAGCGTCGCCAGGCGGCCGTTGACGCGCGCGCCCATGCAGGCGTGCGCGTCCTCGCCGTACTGCGCATACGCGGCGTCCACGCAGCTCGCGCCCGCGGGCAGCCCGATCGTGCCGCCATCGGGACGTAAAACGGTGATCTCCCGGTCCTGGGCGAGATCTTCGCGCAGCGTGGACCAGAACGTGTCGGGATCCGGCGCGGCCTCCTGCCAGTCGAGGAGGCGGGAGAGCCAGCCGGGGCGGGTGGGGTCGACGCGCTCGCCGTCACTGTCCAGTTGCTCCTCCGTAGGAGAAGCATAGGGATTGCCGAGTGCGATGACGCCGGCCTCGGCGACCTTGTGCATCTGGTGTGTGCGGATGAGGACTTCGGCGACCTGGCCTGCCATGGGGGTGCCCCCGGGCGAGTCTGTTCGAGCCTGGGGTAGGGCGACGGCCGTGTGCAGCGACTGGTACAGGTTGAACTTGGGGACGGCGATGAAGTCCTTGAACTCCGAGACCACCGGCGTGAGGCAGGTGTGCAGTTCGCCGAGCACTCCGTAGCAGTCGGCGTCCTCGTTCACGAGCACCAGGAGGCGCCCGAAGTCGACGCCGCGCAGTCGGCCGCGCTTGCGGGAGGTGCGGTGCAGGGAGACCAAGTGCCGTGGCCGGATGAGGACTTCGGCCTGCAGCCCGGCCTCACGCAGGATTTTGCGCACCTCTTCCGCGATCTCCGCGAGGGGATCGTCGGGGCGCGCCGCGTTGTCGACGATGAGCCCCCTGGTGCGCTCGTACTCCTCGGGGTGCAGGATCGCGAAGACGAGGTCCTCGAGCTCGGTCTTGAGCGCCTGGACGCCGAGCCGCTCGGCGAGCGGGATCAGCACGTCCCTGGTCACCTTGGCGATACGGGCCTGCTTCTCGGGGCGCATGACGCCCAGGGTGCGCATGTTGTGCAGCCGGTCGGCGAGTTTGATCGACATCACGCGTACGTCGTTGCCGGTGGCGACGAGCATCTTGCGGAACGTTTCCGGCTCGGCGGCCGCTCCGTAGTCGACCTTCTCCAGTTTCGTGACGCCGTCGACGAGATAGCGGACCTCCTCGCCGAACTCCTCCCGCACCTGGTCGAGCGTCACCTCTGTGTCCTCGACGGTGTCGTGGAGCAGAGAAGCCGTCAACGTCGTGGTCTCCGCGCCGAGTTCGGCGAGGATCAGGGTCACGGCGAGCGGGTGCGTGATGTAGGGCTCGCCGCTCTTGCGCATCTGGCCGCGGTGCGAGGACTCGGCGAGGACGTACGCCCGGCGCAGTGGCTCCAGGTCGGCGTCGGGGTGGTGGGCGCGATGGGCCTCGACCACGTGGCTGATCGCATCGGGCAGCCTGCCGCGGCCCGCGGACCCCAGGAGCGCGGCTCGGCCGAGGCGGCGCAGATCGATGCGCGGGCGACTCCTCCTGCGATGCGCCTCGGGCGCGATCGGGCCGGGCGTCGCGGGGTTCGTGGCCTCCGCACTCATGGGCACCTCCGGCTGCTGGACCGACGGACGGGGCGCCCCATGGCGTACACGGCTCTGGGGATGATGTCGTTCCCCCGTCCGGGCCGGTGCTTGATGCTACCGAGCCCAACACGCTCGGCTGACCGCCTCACGCCGAGCGTGAAACGGATCACCCATTCGAGCGATGGTTCAGGGGTTTACGGTTTTGAGCCACTCGGCGTCGATCTCGCCCTCGGCGACGATCACCGCGGGTCCGGTCATCTCGATCTCGCCGTCGGGCCGCTCGGTGATCACCAGGCGTCCGCCGGGCACATCGACGGTGTACGTGGCCGGGGTGCGGGTCACGGCGGGATCGGCGCCGTCCCGTCTCGCCGCCGCCACCGCGACGGCACATGCGCCCGTGCCGCACGAGCGGGTCTCGCCGGCGCCGCGCTCGTGCACGCGCAGGGCGATGTGCCGGGGGCCGCGGTCGACGACGAACTCGACGTTCACCCCGTCCGGGTAGGCGGATGCCGGGCTGAACAACGGGGGTGCGAACAGGTCTCCGGCGTGGCCGAGGTCGTCCACGAAGGCGACCGCGTGCGGATTGCCCATGTTCACGTTGCGCGCGGGCCAGCTGCGCTCACCGACGCTCACGGTGATGGCCCCTTCGGGGAGGAGCGCCTTGCCCATGCCGACGGTGATGTCGCCCTCCTTGGCGATGTGCACCCTCTTCACGCCCCCGCGCGTGGCGACCGCGATGTCCCCTTCGGTCACCTGTCCGGCGCGCTGGAGGTAGCGCGCGAACACCCGCACTCCGTTGCCGCACATCTCCGCGATCGAGCCGTCGCCGTTGCGGTAGTCCATGAACCACTCCGCCTCGGCGGCCATCTCCTTGGCCTCGGGGTGCGCGGCGGACCGTACGACATGCAGCAGACCGTCTCCGCCGATGCCCGCGCGGCGGTCGCAGAGGGCGGCGACGGCGGCCGGAGGCAGGTCGATGGCGTTCTCGGGGTCGGGGACGATCACGAAGTCGTTCTCGGTCCCGTGCCCCTTGAGGAAGGCGATCCGCGTGCTCATTCCTCGATCGTACGGGGTGGGTACGACACCGCGGTCCGGGCTGGGCCTCAGCGCAGGCGGGCCACCCGCCACACGGCGAGGACGACGACGAGGGCGACGATCACGGCGTACGCGATCACGACCCGCCAGTCCGGGCGACGGCCGGAACCGCGCTGCGGCAGGCCGGGCCAGGTGTAGCCGACGCGACGGGCGGCCATCATGCCCCAGCCCGCGGCGCAGGAGGAGATCAGCAGGCCGAGCATGGCGATCATGGCCCCGCTGTCGCCGAAGTCGAACGCCAGCGGGAAGGCGAACATCAGGGAGCCGAGCGCGGCCAGGCCCACGATGGGCGCGAGCTGCCAGATCCGCAGTCGGCGCTGCGGACGCAGCTCGACCTCGACCTCGGGCTCCGCGAACATCTCGTCGGGCCCGGGTCCGTCGGCGGTCACGCCGCCCGGGGTTTCGTCGGGTCCGTCGGGGCTCAGTCGGTCCCCGTCCGGATCCTGCTGATCCCTTACGGTGTCGTGCTCCGTGCCTTGTGCGGTGTCGCGAGGGCCGGCCTCCATCGCCACGCGCCCTCCCAACTCGGACTCCACTTGGTCGATCGAAGCTCGATGATGGCACGGTGGCAGAGGCCGGGATGACGGGCGGAGCGTCCCGATGCCATGACGTGATCAGGCTGTAACCGGTCGTTCGACCAATGTCAGGGCGTGCCGGGGAAGTTCCGTGAGATCCGCCGCGGCCCCACTGAGCCAATGCACCCGCGGATCGCGCCTGAACCAGGAATCCTGACGGCGCGCGAAGCGCTTGGTGGCGCGTACGGTTTCGGCCCGCGCCTCGTCGTCGGTGCACTCCCCGGACAGGGACGCCAGAACCTGCTGGTAGCCGAGCGCCCGCGATGCCGTACGCCCCTCACGCAAGCCTCGCGCCTCCAGCGCGCGTACCTCGTCGACGAGTCCTTCGTCCCACATGCGGTCCACCCGGCGGGTGATGCGGTCGTCGAGTTCGGGGCGCGCCACGTCGACGCCGATCTGCACGGTGTCGTAGATGGAGTCATGGCCGGGCAGGTTGGCGGTGAAGGGCTTGCCGGTGATCTCGATGACTTCGAGGGCGCGGACGATCCGTCGTCCGTTGCTGGGCAGAATCGCGTGGGCCGCCTCGGGATCGGCGGCGGCCAGCCGGGCGTGCAGGGCACCCGAGCCGCGCAGAGTCAGCTCCTCCTCCAGGCGGGCCCGCACTTCGGGATCCGTACCCGGAAACTCCAGGTTGTCGACGGCCCCCCGGACATACAGGCCGGAGCCGCCCACGAGGATCGGCCAGCGTCCCTCGGCAAGGAGGGCGTCGATACGGGCGCGCGCGAGCCGCTGGTACTCGGCCACGCTCGCGGTCACCGTCACGTCCCAGATGTCCAGGAGGTGATGCGGGATGCCTCGACGCTCCTCGGGCGTCAGCTTGGCGGTACCGATATCCATCCCCCGGTAGAGCTGCATGGAATCGGCGTTGACGATCTCGCCGCCGAGTTGCTGGGCCAGCTGAACTCCCAGATCGGACTTTCCGGCCGCGGTGGGACCGACGACGGCGATGACCCGCGGGGCGGGAGCTGCACTACTCACCGCAACAGTCTCGCAAACCTCGGGGCCTCTCCTCGAACGAGTTACGTGACGCCACGGATCCGGGGTCGTTGCCTGTTGCGAGGTTCCAGCCGCCGGTTTTGAGGACCGGCGACCCGGGCGACGCAATGAGACGCACCGGGCGGCACGGAATTTCGCCCACACGAGTAGGGTATGGAGACGATATGGGCGTTTTTGCACGGCTTCTTCGGAAAGATAAGCCTAAGTCCAAGGGGTCGGAGGAGGCGTCAACCACTGAGGCGCAGGCCGACACCCAGACGGTCGAACCCGACGTGAAGGCTGACACGGAGGAAGCAACGGAAGCGGCGAAGGAAGCTGAGGAGTCGGCCGAGAGCGAATCCGAGGCCGCGGAGAAGTCGGCGGAGTCCACCGAGAGCGAGGCGTCGGACGGCGTCGAGATCCCCAAGCAGCAGTCCGCCGAGGAGGCGGCCGACAGCGAGGCCGACGAGAGCGCCCACAAGTAACTGTCCCGCGAGGGAAGGTGCACCATGGGTCTCCTCGAGAGCCTGAAGACCAAACTCACGCCCACCAAGGGAAAGGTCTCGCACCTCGCGCAGCAGCACGGGGGCAAGATCGAACAGGGTCTCGACAAGGCCGCGAAGCTGGCCGACAAGAAGACCAAGGGCAAGTACAGCGACAAGATCCAGACGGGCACGGGCAAAGCCAAGGGTGCCCTGGACCGGCTCGCGCACAAGGAGGGTGACGGGAGGGAGGGCGGCGCGACACCTCCACCACCCGCACCGCCATCGCCCTCGGCATCCTGAAAGACGGCACTTCGGCGGACGGTCAGGGAGCGCTTGGGGCTCCGGGCCGTCCGCCGTGTTGTTGGCCGTGCAGTTGGCCGACGCCCGGTAAGCGACACAGGTAGTCGCATGTGGAGCGAGCCCACCGGGAGAGCCGGGGATGGCACTCCGCGCGTTCGCCGGCTCCGACGCGCCGAGATCAGCGCCGTCCCGGGGCTCAGCGCCCGCTTGCGGCTCAGCGCCGGGCTCGGCTCCGGCCCGGACGCCCTTGGCCTACGCCGGCCGTAGCCGCGCCCGCTACGGCCGCGCCCGTCACCTCGCACCTACGACCAGGCCGCCACCAAGTACCCCACGCCATAAGGCGCGTCCTCGTACAGCAGGGCGCCGCTGAGCCCCGCGCCCTCGGCCGCGCCCGCCAGCACCTGCCAGGGCGCCCGGCCGGAGGCCATCAATTCGTGGGCCAGCTCGGCGTCCAGCGCCTTGAGTGCCGCCACATCCGCCGCCGCCAGCGCATGCGCGACCCTCGCGTCGAAACCCGCCGCCCGCTCGTCCAGATACCCCGGCGCCTTGAGCGACCGGCACGCGCTGGCGTCGCCCATCACCAGCAGTGCCACCCTCTCGGCCCGCGCGACGATTTCCCTTCCACTCTGAATACACCGCTCGGCCGCGAGAGGTTCCCCCACACCGAGACCTTCCACGGGAGCGTGTGACCAGTCCGTTCGTCGCAGCAGCCAGGCGGCGACGGCGAGCGAGGCCGGAAGCTCACGCTCCGGCGCGGTCGAATCCGGCCTGCCTCCGCCCGGACCGACACCGGGGTCAATGCCCAGACGCACCTCGAGGTCCACGCCGAACCCGCGGAACGACCCCCGCGCGCCCTCCGGATACAGCCCCTGCCCGCTCCGCTCGGCAGGGCCGACGACCACGAGCCGGTCAGGGTGGGCGGCGGCCAGTACTCCCAGGGCATCCGCGCATGCCGCGCGCGCGGTGTCCAGCTCGGGCGCCGCGCCCGCGGCGACCTCGGGTACGAGCAGCGGCGGGCAGGGGCAGACAGCGGCGGCGACCAGCATGATCGCCAGCCTACTGCCGCGGTTCCCCGTCGGAGTTCCAGATCAGCTCGGCGGCCCGGAGCATCATCTCGTGCGTGAACACAGCGCCCTGGACGTACACGTAGTAGGCGTCACCACCGAGGTAGCGGAGGTAGCGATGGATACGCCTGCGCCGCCCGCGCCGCCCCGACTTGTAGGTACAGTCGGTCTCCGCGAGCCTGCGCCCGCCCGGGCCTCCATCAGTGTGCGGAGCAGCCCCCTGTGGGGGCCGGCAGCGGCGCCGGGACTCCCACGGCCGGCAGCCCGAGCATCACGCCCGCAGGCTTCGCGGTCTCGGTCGCGTTGCGCTTCTCCCAGGCATCCCCCGCGCGCGTGCGGCGCACATCGAGGACGGCGCCCTCGGCGAGCAGGTGGTGCGGGGCGGCGTAGGTGATCTCCACGGTGACCACGTCGCCGGGACGGACCTCGGCGTCGGGCTTGGTGAAGTGCACCAGGCGGTTGTCGGGGGCGCGGCCGGAGAGGCGATGCGTGGCACCGTCCTTGCGGCCCTCGCCCTCGGCGACCATCAGCTCCAGGGTGCGGCCGACCTGCTTCTTGTTCTCCTCCCAGGAGATCTCCTCCTGGAGCGCGACAAGACGCTCGTACCGCGCCTGCACAACCTTCTTGGGGATCTGGTTCTCCATGGTGGCCGCCGGGGTTCCGGGGCGCTTGGAGTACTGGAACGTAAACGCTTGCGCGAAGCGGGCCTCACGGACCACGTGCAGAGTCTGCTCGAAGTCCTCCTCGGTCTCTCCGGGGAAGCCCACGATGATGTCGGTGGTGATCGCGGCGTGCGGGATCGCGGCCCGGACCTTCTCGATGATCCCGAGGTACCGCTCCTGCCGGTACGAGCGGCGCATCGCCTTCAGGACGGGGTCGGAGCCGGACTGCAGCGGCATGTGGAGCTGCGGCATGACGTTCGGCGTCTCGGCCATCGCGGCGATCACGTCGTCGGTGAAGTCGCGCGGATGCGGCGAGGTGAAGCGGACGCGCTCCAGGCCCTCGATCTTCCCGCAGGCCCGCAGCAACTTGCTGAAGGCCTCGCGGTCGCCTATGTCGGAGCCGTAAGCGTTTACGTTCTGCCCCAACAGCGTGATCTCGGAGACGCCTTCGCCGACCAGCGCCTCGATCTCGGCGAGGATGTCGCCGGTCCTGCGGTCCTTCTCCTTGCCGCGCAGCGCCGGGACGATGCAGAACGTGCAGGTGTTGTTGCAGCCGACGGAGATCGAGACCCACGCGGCGTACGCGCTCTCGCGGCGGGTCGGCAGCGTCGACGGGAACGCCTCGAGCGACTCGGCGATCTCGACCTGCGCCTCTTCCTGTACGCGGGCGCGCTCCAGGAGGACGGGCAGCTTGCCGATGTTGTGCGTCCCGAAGACGACGTCCACCCAGGGCGCCTTCTTCACGATGGTGTCGCGGTCCTTCTGCGCGAGACAGCCGCCGACGGCGATCTGCATCCCGGGCCGCTTCGACTTCATCGGCGCGAGGCGGCCGAGATTGCCGTACAGGCGGTTGTCGGCGTTCTCCCGCACGGCGCACGTGTTGAAGACGACGACATCCGCGTCCCCGTCCGCCCCCTCGGGCGCACGTACGTAGCCGGCGTCCTCCAGCAGCCCGGAAAGCCGCTCGGAGTCGTGGACGTTCATCTGGCACCCGTAGGTGCGCACCTCGTAAGTCTTCGCGCTCATCTCGTACACCAGAGTACGGGGTCCCCACGCGCGCGTTGCCGGGTATTCCGGGCCGTACAGCCTGCACGCGCGCGTGCAGGGCGCTCCATGAGCCCGGCCCTGGTCATCGCCGTCGGTGAGCTGGCAGGATCGCGGCATGTTCCAGGCGCTCCCCCATATCGGCCGTGCCCGCGCCCTGCAGGGTTCGGCAGCCGCCTTCGTGGTCTTCGGGCTGCTGTTGTGGTGGCTGCTGCCCCTGGGCGAGAGCTCGCCGGGCGGGACGGTGTCCTTCAGCACGGGGGCGCGGAACGGGGTCTACCAGCGCTATGGGGAGCTGCTGCAGAAGGAGCTGGCGGATGACATGCCCCGCCTGAACGTGAAACTGGAAAGCAGCGAGGGGTCGCAGCAGAACGTGGAGTGGGTCGCCACCGGGCAGGCCCAGTTCACGATCGCGGCGGCCGACGCGGTGGAGAAGTACAAGCTGGCGAACGGGCCGGGCGCGGACCAACTGCGCGGCTGCGCGCGGCTGTACGACGACTATGTGCACGTGGTCGTCCCACGCACGTCCTCCGTGGACTCCATCAAGGGACTGCGGGGCAAGAAGGTGGCCGTGGGGCCGCCCGGCTCCGGAGTGCGGCTGATCGCGGAACATGTGCTCGACGCGGCCGGCATCGACCTGGAGAAGGACATCACGCCGGTGCCCGACGGCATAGGGACCGCGCCGGAGCTGCTCGAGGAGGGCGAGATCGACGCCTTCTTCTGGTCCGGCGGACTCCCGACGAGTGCCGTGACCGACCTCTCGACCGACTTCGACATCAGACTGGTCCCGATCGGTGAAGACATCGTCGAGGAGCTGCACAAGCAGGGCAAGGAGTCGCGCTACTACAGGGCTGCCCTGATGCCCGCGGACGCCTACCCCAGGGCCCAGGCGGGCCGTGCCGTGCCCACGGTGGCGGTGGCGAACCTGCTCATCACGCGGGCCGACACCGACGCGAAGCTGACCGAGGGGCTGACCCGTACGGTGATCGACAGCCGCGACCACATCGGCGGCGAGGTACACGCGGCGCAACTCGTGGACCTCCGGACGGCGATCTACACCGACCCCTTGGACCTGCACGAGGGCGCGCAGCGCTATTACCGCTCGGTGAAGCCATAGCGGCGCCTGAGGGACCTGAGGGACTCTCACACAAGCCCTACGCGGCTTCAGTCAGGCCGTGGGCCCCGTGCGCGGCACCGTCACCGTCACCCGCAGACCGTGCGGCTCGTGATGGGCGTACGAGATCGACCCGCCGCCCGCCGCGAGCAGTGCCCGCGAGATGGACAGTCCGAGGCCCGAACCCTTGATGTTCTGGTGGCCGGCGCTGCGCCAGAAGCGGTCGCCGATGCGGGCCAGTTCGTCGTCGCTGAGGCCGGGGCCCCGGTCAGAGACCACGACGGTCGAGACCTCGCCGTTGGAGGCCACCTCGACCTCGACGCACTCGCCCTCGGGTGTGAACTTCAGCGCGTTGTCGATCACCGCGTCCAGGGCACTGGAGAGGGCGACCGGGTCGGCCCAGGCGGTCGTGGCCGGGCAGTTCCCGACGAGTCGTACGCCCTTGTCGTCGGCGACCGGAGACCAGGACGCCACACGCTCGGCGGTCAGCTCGCCGATGTCGGTGAGCCGCAGGTCCGCATCGGCGTGCTCGGCCAGCGCCAGGTCGAGCAGGTCGTCCAGGACCTGGGCGAGGCGCTTGCCCTCGGTGCGGACGGAGGCGATCTCCTCGTTGCCCTCGGGGAGTTCCAGGGCGAGCAGCTCGATGCGCAGCAGCAGGGCGGACAGGGGGTTGCGCAGCTGGTGCGAGGCGTCGGCGACGAAGGCGCGCTGCTGCTCCAGGACCTCCTCGACGTTGTCGGCCATCTCGTTGAACGAGTCGGCCAGGCGCCGCAGTTCCGGCGGACCGCCGGCGGCCGCGACGCGTGACTTGAGGCGTCCGGTCGCAATGTCGTGGGTGGTGGCGTCGAGGACGCGTACGGGCCGCAGCACCCAGCCGGTCAGGCGCAGCGCGGCGCTGAGGGCGAGGAGCATCGCGGCGACCTCTCCGGCGCCGATGATCAGCCAGCCGCGCAGGATCTTCGAGCGCATCTGTCCGGTGGGCGAGTCGGTGACCACGACCGCGATGACGTCGCCGTCCCGGATGACCGGGGACGCGACGACGAGACGGTGCCGTTCCCACGGCCAGACCTGCGCCGGATCGTGGCTGCGCCAGCCCCTGAGTGCCTCGTTGAACGCGTCGAGGCCTTCGCCCTCGTCCGGCACGTACCAGTCCGTGGGCGCGTTGGCCATGGGTTCTTTGTCGCGGTAGAAGACGCCGGCCCGGATGCCGTACACGCCGCGGTACTTGGCGAGTTCCTGGCGGAGGGTCTCGCGGCGCTCGTCCGTGGGCGTGGAGGCGACCCGGGAGCCGGTCGCGCGGTCGGCGACGAACTGTGCCAGGGACGCGAACCGTGCGGTGTCGTCGATGCGGTCGACGACCACCTTCTGCTGCTCGGCCGCCGCCAGGCTGACGGCGAGCGGGATGCCGAGCGCGAGCAGCACGGCCGCCATCAGGACGATGAGCAGCGGGAGGAGGCGTGTGCGCACCTGAGCCCGCTACGCGGCGGGGGCGACGAGCCGGTAGCCGACGCCGCGCACGGTCTCGATCAGGGCGGGCATGCGCAGCTTGGAGCGCAGGGAGGCGACATGCACCTCCAGGGTGCGGCCGGTCCCTTCCCAGCTGGTGCGCCACACCTCGCTGATGATCTGCTCCCGCCGGAACACCACACCGGGGCGCTGGGCGAGAAGCGCGAGAAGGTCGAACTCCTTGCGGGTCAGTTGGACAACCGAACCGTCCACGCTGACCTGACGGGTGGGCAGTTCGATACGTACGGGGCCCATGTGCAGGGAGGTCTCTGCGGGGGCAGCCGTTTCGTCGGGAACGGTGCGCCGGCTGACGGCGTGGATACGAGCGAGCAGTTCACCGGTGTCGTAAGGCTTCACTACGTAGTCGTCGGCGCCTAGGTTGAGTCCGTGGATCCGAGAACGTACGTCGGAGCGCGCGGTCACCATGATGACCGGGGTACTGGTGCGCTTACGGATCTTGCCGCACACCTCGTAGCCGTCCTGGTCGGGCAACCCCAGGTCGAGCAGCACCACTCCGAAGCCCGCACCCTCCGGAACAAGCGCCTGGAGCGCCTCCTCGCCGCTGCGGGCATGCGTGACGTCGAAGCCATGGCGCGCGAGGACCGCGGACAGAGCGGCGGCGACATGGTTGTCGTCCTCGACGAGGAGCAGTCGCATTCCGGCCCCCTTCGGTTCATCGGCCATACAGTCTCGGCGCGTAGAGATGGGCACGCACGCGTGCACCATGGAAGTCACGCCGATGCACAAGTACGGCGTCAAGAGGGTTCGGGCCGCGGCGGGTTTCCGTTACCCAGCCGGTACGGACCGGAGGCAGCCGTTCACGAGGAGTGTCCGGTTGCTACCAGATCGTTATGCTCAATTTCCCCTCAGATGTAATGACGCTGGTCGTGCGGGGTTACTACTGTCCTCCCCACCCGAGGAGGACGGAGCAAGAGGCCGATGACCGAAGTATCGGTGACCAAGGACGCCGTACCCGCGGCCGATGATCTGGTCGTGCTGAAGAACGTCAACAAGCACTTCGGCGCGTTGCACGTGCTCCAGGACATCGACCTGACCATCGCCCGTGGTGAAGTCGTCGTGGTCATCGGGCCCTCCGGGTCCGGAAAGTCCACCCTGTGTCGCGCCATCAACCGCCTGGAGACCATCGAGTCGGGAACCATCTCGATCGACGGAAAGCCGCTGCCCGCGGAGGGCAAGGAGCTTGCGCGACTGCGCGCCGACGTCGGCATGGTCTTCCAGTCCTTCAACCTGTTCGCGCACAAGACGGTGCTCGAGAACGTGACGCTGGGCCAGCTCAAGGTCCGCAAGGCGGACAAGAAAGCCGCCGAGGAGAAGGCGCGGGCGCTGCTCGACCGGGTGGGCGTCACCGCCCAGGCGGACAAGTACCCCGCACAGCTCTCGGGCGGTCAGCAGCAGCGTGTAGCGATCGCGCGAGCGCTGGCGATGGACCCCAAGGTCATGCTCTTCGACGAGCCGACCTCGGCCCTCGACCCGGAGATGATCAACGAGGTCCTGGAGGTCATGCAGCAGCTCGCCCGTGACGGTATGACCATGATCGTCGTCACGCACGAGATGGGCTTCGCTCGTTCGGCTGCCAACCGTGTCGTTTTCATGGCGGACGGCAAGATCGTCGAAGAGGCTGTGCCGGACCAGTTCTTCAGCAACCCGCGCAGTGACCGTGCCAAGGACTTCCTGTCGAAGATCCTGCACCACTGACGACTTGTGCCACCCGCAACGACGGCATTCTCCTCACCACTCAAAGGATGTTCACCATGAAGCTTCGCAAGGTCACCGCCGCGGCGGCCACTGCGCTCGTCCTGTCTCTTACCGCGACGGCCTGTGGTGGAGACGGCGACAGCGACAGCGCCGACACCGGGTCGGGGTCCGGGGGCGGCGACAAGATCACGATCGGCGTCAAGATCGACCAGCCCGGCATCGGCCAGAAGACCGCGGACGGCACGTACGAGGGCTTCGACATCGACGTAGCTACATACGTCGCCAAGGAACTCGGTTACACCGAGGACCAGATCGAGTGGAAGGAAGCGAAGAGCGCCGACCGCGAGACCATGCTCGATCGCGGTGACGTCGACTTCATCGCCGCCTCGTACTCGATCACCGACGAGCGCGACCAGAAGGTGGACTTCGCCGGTCCCTACCTGCTCGCGCACCAGGACCTGCTCATCCGCGCCGATGACAACATCACCAAGGGCGAGGACCTGAACGGCAAGAAGCTCTGCTCCGTCACCGGGTCCACCTCGGCGCAGAACGTCAAGGATGACATCGCTCCCCAGGCCCAGCTGCAGGAGTACGGCGGCTACTCGGAGTGCCTGACCGGCCTGGAGAACAAGGTCGTCGACGCGCTGACCACAGACGACTCGATCCTCGCCGGTTACGCCGCCCAGGAGCAGTTCAAGGGCAAGTTCAAACTGGCCGGCCTGAAGCTGAGCAACGAGAACTACGGCATCGGCGTCAAGGAGGGCAGCGACCTCAAGGCCAAGATCAACACGGCGCTGGAGAAGATGGTCGAGGACGGCTCCTGGGAGGAGTCCGTCAAGGCGAACTTCGGCCCGGCCAACTACAAGAACGAGCCGGCCCCCAAGATCGGCCAGATCGTCGAGTGACACCGCTGACTCAATGTCAGCAGGCAGCATAGGCGCGCCGCCGCCCACAGCAGCGGCGCGCCGTCTCGTCCAGACACGCGGAAGCGCGGGAAATCGTGTTCGACTTTCTTGAAGGCTATGACCTGCTGGGGGCGTTCTGGGTAACGGTGCAACTCACCGTCTACTCCGCCATTGGCTCACTGATCTGGGGAACACTGCTGGCCGCCATGCGGGTCAGCCCCGTGCCTCTCATGCGTGGCTTCGGCACGGCGTACGTGAACGTTGTGCGGAACATCCCCCTTACTGTCATCATCATCTTCACCTCGCTGGGCCTGTACCAGACGCTGAGCATCACACTCGGCGCAAAGGACGTCACGGATATCAACTTCCGGCTCGCGGTGCTCGGGCTGATCGCCTACACCGCCGCCTTCGTCTGCGAGGCGGTGCGCTCCGGCATCAACACCGTGCCCGTCGGCCAGGCCGAGGCGGCGCGCGCCATCGGATTGAGCTTCTCCCAGGTCCTCGGGCTCATCGTGCTGCCGCAGGCCTTCCGTTCGGTGGTCGGACCGCTCGCCAACGTGCTGATCGCCCTGACCAAGAACACGACCGTGGCGGCAGCGATCGGGGTGGCGGAAGCCGCCTACTTGATGAAGGAAATGATCGAGAACGAAGCCGAGCTCCTGCTGATCTCCGCCGTCTTCGCGTTCGGATTCGTCTGCCTCACCCTCCCGACGGGCCTGATCCTCGGCTGGGTGAGCAAGAAGGTGGCGGTGAAGCGATGACCTCCATTCTCTACGACGCCCCTGGCCCCCGTGCCAAGCGCCGGAATGTCCTGCTCACCGTGGTCTTCCTGGCCGCATTCGCGGCCGTGCTGTTGTGGGTCTATCGGACGCTGGATGAGCGGAACCAACTCGACTGGGACAAGTGGAGCCCGTTCTTCACCGACTCCCGCTCCTGGACGACGTACATTCTGCCGGGACTCGAGAACACACTGATCGCCGCGTCCCTCGCCATGGTCATCGCACTTCCGCTCGGTGCATTCTTCGGCATCTCACGGCTCTCGGACCACTCCTGGGTCCGTTTGCCCTCCAGCATCGTCGTGGAGTTCTTCCGCGCCATTCCGGTTCTGATCCTCATGCTGTTCGCCAACGAGCTCTACACACAGTTCGAAGGCATCAGCTCGGACAACCGGCCTCTGTATGCCGTGGTCACGGGCCTTGTCCTCTACAACGCCGCGGTGCTCGCCGAGATCGTACGGGCCGGCATCCTGTCCCTCCCGAAGGGGCAGGGTGAAGCGGCCATGGCCATTGGAATGCGCAAGGGCCAGATCATGCGGAGCGTACTTCTGCCGCAGTCGGTCACCGCGATGCTTCCAGCCATCGTCAGTCAGCTCGTGGTCATCGTGAAGGACACAGCTCTGGGCGGTGCGCTGCTCACCTTCTCCGAACTGCTGGCGTCCGTCCGCCCGATGAGCTCCTTCTACGGGGCGAACACCATCGCGTCCTTCACCGTCGTCGCGCTGATCTTCGTTGCTCTGAACTTCGCGCTCACCACCTTCGCGAGCTGGCTGGAGAAAAGGCTGCGCCGCAGCAAGAAAAGCACGGGTGCGGTCCTCGGGGCCGACGACGTGGACGACATCAACGCCGCCGAGGTGGGCGGCACATTCGGAACCGGTGCCGGCGGCACCATCTGATGGGCACTCAAACAGCATGACCCCGTACGGAGGCAGTGGCATGATCGCCACTGCCTCCGTCACTTGACGCAAACACCGGCAATAGGTTGCATACGTTCTGTGATCGCGCACCCCGCTCCACCTGCAAGTCCCGGTAAGACACTCAGGACACCGCTCCGGGCAGGGGGCACCGCGCCGTGGACCCGGTGATCATCGTTGGAGCAGGGCCTGTCGGACTCACCCTCGCCCTGGCGCTGGCACGCCAGGAAGTCCCGTCCGTCGTCCTCGACGAGGGCCCCGGCAAGGACGAACAACGGCCCGCACGAACCGTCGTACTGCGTGAGGACACCGCCGCGCTGATGGAACGGCTCGCGGGATTCCCGATCGCCGAGGCCGGGTTCCGTTGGGCGGGATGGCGATCGATGCGGCGCAAGCAAGTGATGCAGCAGATCACGTTCGGCGACGACGAGCCCGCGCCACTGCACATCGCCCAGCACGTGCTGACGGCCGCCCTGCGGAACGCGATCGCGGGCGAGCGCCTGGTCAAGGTCGCCGTGGAGAACCGCCTCGACTCGATAGAGCAGGAGGCGACGGGCGTGACGGCGCACACACGCGGCCCCAAGGGCACGTGGTGGCGCGGCAGTTACCTGATCGGCTGCGACGGTCCGCGCTCGACCGTGCGCAAGCTCCAGGACATCCGCTTTGCGGGACGTACAGCCGTGGAGCGACACGCCGTCGCAGCACTGCGTACGGAACTTCCGTGGCCTGGTGAGGCGTTGTTGCATCGGATGCCGCCATGGCGGATGTCCGGGCCTTCGGCCGGGGAGGTGACCGGGCGTCCTCTGGCCGACGGTGTGTGGCGGCTGGACTGGCTGCTGCCGCCGGGGAAGGACCTGGTCACGCCCGAGCTGCTGGTGGCGCGCGTCCGGGAGACCCTCGCGGGCTGGAGCGGGGGCTCCACACCTCCGTACGAACTGCTCGACACCGGAGTCCACACCGTCCACCACCGGCTGGCCCGCCGGTGGCGCGTCGGCCGTGTCTTCCTCGCCGGGGACGCCGCGCATCTGCTGGGCGCGCTCGGCGCCCAGGGGCTCGACGAGGGCCTGCGGGACGCCGACAACCTCGCATGGAAGCTGGCCCTCGCCTGGCACCACGGGCCGCACGATGCGCTGCTCGACAGCTACCAGGTCGAGCGGCGCGCCGTCGTCGCCGCCCGGCTGCGCGCCGCCGACCAGTCGCTGCCGCTGCTGCGCGCCGGCGGAGGCCTGCGCTCCGTCGTACCCGGCTCCGCGCGCGGCCACGATGCGCTGCTCACAGACGGCCACCTGGGACGCGGCCCGCTGGGTGCACCGGGGGCGTACGCCGATTCGCCGCTCACACCTCCACGCACCGAGTCGGCGATCGACGTCGCCACGGAGGTAGGTGCTCCGGTCGTCGATGTGCGGGTGACGGCGGAGGACGGTTCGTTCGTACGGCTGCGGGATCGGCTGGGCCGTGGGGCGCTCCTCGTGCTGCTGATCGCGCCGGGTACGGGTGTGTGGGAGCGCAAGCACTGGGTGACGGCCGGGATCATGCCGCGGCTCGCGGCCGCCGTGACCGCGCTGCCGCACCCCGCCGAACTGCTCGTCGCCGAAGCCTATCCGGGCGCCGCCGCGCACACCGTGCTACTGATCCGCCCCGACGGACACCTGGTCACGGCGTTGAGCGGGGTGCGCCCGGCGGATCTGTACGAGGCCGCCGAGGCGACGCTGGGCGGACCACGGGCCACGACCGAGGCCACGGCGGGAACGAGCTGAGCCGCCACTGTCTACGCGATGACACCGGGCCACTTGTCCATACGGTGATCCTGAATTGACCGGCCCGCACCGCCATGGTGTACTCCGGATTGTGACCGACACCTGTGTGCGCCTGTGGCGGAGGGTCCATATGGACCTCATCCGCTATGCGGGCTGCGTGTGTCACCCGTCCTGCTGAATTCGCATTCCACTCCCCCGCGCGCGCCACTCATGTTCCGCTGCGCGCCCCCGCGCGAACACTCATCAGGACGGTACCCGTGTCTGTGTCACCCTCTGTCTCCGCTCCCACGCACACCACCCCCACCCAGGCCGACCTGCTCGACTTCGTCCGGCGAACGGCCGCCGACACCGAGCTGATCGCCTCGCTCCCGCTCGACCCCGAGGGCCGTACCTGGGTACGCCTGGAAGGCCCCGGCGGCAGTGAGGCCTGGCTCATCGGCTGGCCACCCGGCACCGGAACCGGCTGGCACGACCACGCCGAGTCGGTCGGGGCCTTCCTCACGGCGTCGGGCGAGCTCAAGGAGAACTCGCTCACGGCTCGGCTGCCCACCGACGGCTGGAAGACCCTGGAACTCACCGAGGGGATCGACCAGGAACGACGCCTGTCGGCCGGCAAGGGACGCGCCTTCGGCCGCAACCATGTGCACGAGGTGCTCAACGAGTCCACCGAGAAGCACGCCATCTCCGTCCACGCGTATTACCCGCCGCTGCCCCGGATCCGCCGCTACAGCCGTACCGGCCAGGTCATGCGCCTTGAGCAGGTCGAACACCCGGAGGACTGGCAGTGAGCGCCGAACGGCCCGTGGGAATCGACGAGTTGCTCGAGCGCGTCCGCTCAGACCTCGACCGCGTCGAGGCTGCGGACGCCTACGATGCCGCGCAGGCCGGCGCGGCTCTGCTGGTCGACATCCGTTACGCCGCTCTGCGCGACCGAGACGGGCTGATCCCCGGCGCCCTCGTCGTCGAGCGCAACGAACTGGAGTGGCGGCTCGACCCACAGGGCAGCCATCGCGCCCCCGAGGCCACGAGCCACGATCTACGGGTCGTGGTGGTCTGCAACGAGGGCTACGCGTCGAGCCTCGCTGCCGCGTCACTGCGGCAGTTGGGGCTTCGCCGAGCTACGGATCTGGTGGGGGGCTTCCAAGCGTGGCGGGCGTCTGGGCTTCCGGTGACGTCTTAGCTGTCGGGACTCCAAGCGCCGCTGTCGGAGTTCCAGGAGCATTGGCGCGCGTACGTGACGCGAGTCGCGTGAGTAGCGTACGTATGCGGCTACTTGGGCATATGTAGCGGTGGGGGCCCCTGCGTGTAAGGGGCCCCCACCATTGCGTCCCGCTCCTTACTCCTTGGCCGTCGCCGCTGTGACGGGCCGAGGCTGCAGCGCGGCTCGCCCCGGCAGGGCGGTGGCGACGAGGGCCAGCAGTCCGGCCACCGCGACCACCCCGACGTACACCAGGGGTGCGACCGCCGGTGCCGCGCTACCGGTCATGCCGACGCTGAAGGCCGTCAGGACGGCGAGCGCGATACCGCTGCCGAGAGCCGTGGCCAAGAGCAGGACCGACAGCGCCTCGGTGCGCAGCATCCGCAGCACCTGGCGGCGGGTGGCTCCCGCGAGGCGGAGCATCGCGAACTCACGGACACGCTCGGAGACCGACATGGCCAGCGTGTTGACGACGGCGATGGCGGTGAAGGCCAGGACGAGCCCCATGGCGAGATAGTTGACCTCGGCGTTCGCCTGCTGGCGCTCGGCCTGCAGGGAGTCCGCGGCGTCCGGCGAGAGCACCTGGACGCCGGGGAACTTCCGGACGCCGGCCGCAAGTTCTTTCTGTGAACGGGTGGTGGAGACGAGGACCGTGTCCGCGAGTGGGTTGTCGACGTGGCGGGCGACCAGTTCGTGGGCCATGGTGAGGTCACCGAAGCCCAGGCCTTTGGCGTAGACGGCGGCGACGGTGAGCGTGACGGGTGTGCCGTCGCCGAGAGTGAGCTTGAGCGTGCTGCCGGGCTTCAAGTGGAGCTGGTCCGCAGCGAGTTCGCTGACGGCGACGGTGTCGTTCGTGAGCTTCGCGAGGGAGCCCGCGGTGACGTCGGGGTCCCACGTGCGGGTGAGGTCGGCGGGAGTGACGCCCTGTGCCGCGTACTTGTCGAGGCCGACCCGGACGGTTGTGCGGACGACTTCGGTGGCGACGTCGTCGTTCGTACGCAATTGCTGTGCGACCTGCGCCGGGACGCCGGGGCCCTGCGCGGCAAGCACCCAGTCGGCACGTATGCCCTCGCGGGCCTGGGCGCGGGCGGCGTTGCCGAGGGTCGGCTGGACGAAGAGCACGGTGCAGGTCATACCGATGAGGAGAGTCAGCGGCGTGACGACGGAGGCCATGCGGGCGGCGTTGCCCCGGAGGTTGGCCTTGGCGAGCCTGCCGCCTGGACCGGTCAGCCGCAGCGGGCCGCCCAGGATCGCCGCAGCGACCCTCACCAGGAGTGGACCCAATAGCGCCACAGACGTGGAGAGGACCACAACGGCCAGGAACGTCACGGGAGTCGAGGAGGGCTCGGTGCGCAGGACGCTGAGTACGGCGACCAGTACCGTGCCTCCGGCGAGCAGTGCGAGACCTGCGAGGAGGCGACCCCAAGCGGGTCGGGTGCGCTCGGCCCTGGCCTCGGCGAGCGCCTCCGCCGGGCGAATACGGGTGATGCGGCGTGAGGAGATACGGGCCGCCGCCCAGGCTCCGAACAGAGTCGCGGCGACCGCTGCGAACAGCGGGAAGACACTGACCGTGTGCTGAAGCGTGGCCGGGACGGCTCCCATGGCGACGAACCTGCCGTACAGCCAACTGCCGAGCGGCAGTCCCATGAGTGCTCCGGCGACTCCGGCGCCTGCGCCGACGAGCAGGGCCTCACGGCCGAGCAGCTTGCGGATCTGCCCCGGTGTGGCGGCGATGGCGCGTAGCAGAGCGAGTTCGCGGTGGCGCTGCTGCACCGAGAGCGCGAAGGTGCCGACGACCACGAGTACGGCGACGAGCAGGGACGTACCACCCATCGCGCCGCCCATGCTGATCAGCTTGGTGCGGGCGGTGGCGGCGTCCAGGAACTCGACAGGGCCGCGCTCGTCGCCCGCGCTGATCTGCGCGGTGGTGCCGTGCAGCACCTTGGCCACGGACACCTTGAGGGCGGCCGGGTCCGTGCCCTGGGCCGGGATCACGCCGAACGCCGTGACCTGCCCGGGGTGCGCGGCAAGACGCCGGGCCTCGGCGGTGGAGAAGAAGAGGGACGTCTGGTGGCGTACGTCGTCGCCGGAGGGCGCCGCGATTCCAGTGATCCGGTACGCGCGCGGGCTCTGGGTGGACTGGACGGTGAGGTGGTCGCCGGGCTTGAGGTCGGCGCGGTCGGCGAGGTAGCGGTCGACGACCAGGTCGCTCTGTGCTCTGGGAGGGGTGCCGGTGGTGAGGGTGTACGGGGTGAGGGCGGCGGAGTCCCAGGCGTGGCCGTAGGGGGTCCTGTCGCCTGTGCCCGCGGGCGTCAACGGCTGGGCCAGGAAGGTCAGTTCGGGGATGACCCTGCTGACGCCCGGAGCTTTGTCGAGTTGTGCGGCGAGGTCCTCCGACAGCCAGGCCCGCTCGGCTATCGGCTTGGCCTTGTGCTTGGTCTTCGTCTTGCCCTTCTTGTGCTTGACGGTGGTCTGGTGGACGTTCTGGTCGGCGGAGACCACGACCGGGGCGGCGGCATAGCGCTCGGTGCCGATGGTGCCGCGCAGCCCGGTTTCCAGGAGGGTGCCGCAGGCGGTGATGAGGGCGGCCGCACACATCAAGGCGATGAAGGCACCGAGGAAGCCGCCTTTGCGGTCCCGGACGGTCTGCAGGGCGTAGCGCAGCATCATGAGGTCTCGGTTCCTTTTCGGTTGTCAGGCGTGGAGTCGCCCGGGGCATCGATCCCGGAGTCGTCCAAGGCATCGGCCTGGGCGGCTCCCGGCGCATCGGCCTGGGCGGGGAAGGCGAGGAACCGCGTGAGCACCGTGCGCGCGCCAGGCGGGGTGTCGGCCTCGGGGCGCTTGTAGCGGTTGAGGAGAGCGATGTACTCCTCGAAGAACTCGCGGAGTTCGGCGAGCGTCAGCCGGATGGTGCCGCGTGAGTACGGGAACCCGTCGGCCCACGGGTCGTCGGCCGCGTCCCGCTGGAGCTGCTCGAAGAGTTCGAGGTCGGCGGCGTATGCGTGGTGGTTCAACTCGTCCATGACGAGCCGCATTTCGGAGCTCTGGCGGCTGCGGGGCGGGAAGCGGCGGTCGCCCGGGACGGCCCGCCACCAGCGTTCCCGGCCTTGGCCGACGCCTCCGTCTGCCGCCTCGGTCTCCTCTACGAAGCCGTAGCGGGCGAGTTCGCGCAGGTGGTAGCTGGTGGCTCCCGTGTTCAGGCCGAGGGCCCGGGCGAGCGTCGCGGACGTGGCGGGTCCGTGCACGGTGAGGTGCTGCAACATTCGCTGCCGCCGGGGTTGTGCGAGAGCTTTGAGGGCGGCGAGGTCGGAGAGCTCGATGGGGGCGGTCAGCTCCGCCGAGGGGCCGGTCGGGACGGGCCCCTGTTCCGTGGGTTCTGTGGCGCCGGGTTCCTGTGCCATGCATACACAGTCGTCTGTGCACAGGTCTCTGTGCACTACGGCGGCCCAGCGTCTTCAGCGGGGGTTAACCCCACCCCGGGGGCGACGAGTTGGGCCGTGCGCCTCAAGGATCCGGACAAGCATCCGGGTCCTGAACGCGATCGGCGCCCCCGCGCGTCTACCGTGTTCAGGACCCGCGAAGGGTCGGCTGCCGCCGGACAACCAAGGCGCGCCTGGCAGCCAGGTCGGGCCTTGGATCAGAACCCTTCTTCCCTCAACCCCTCCGTGTCCTCGCCTTCTTCCTCCAAAGCCTGCCGGACCACACGCAGGGCCATGCCCTCGGAGTAGCCCTTGCGGGCGAGCATGCCCGCGAGGCGCCGTAGCCGCTTGTCGCGGTCGAGGCCGCGGGTTGAGCGGAGCTTGCGGGCGACGAGCTCCCGCGCTGTCGCCTCCTCCTGCTCGGAGTCGAGCTGTCCGACGGCCTCGTCGATCAGCGTCGAGTCCACGCCCTTGGTCCGCAGCTCCTGTGCCAGCGCCCGCCGGGCCAGGCCCCGGCCGTGGTGCCGGGACTCCACCCAGGCGTCCGCGAAGGCACTGTCGTTGATCAGGCCGACCTCTTCGAAGCGGGACAGCACTTCGTCCGCCACGTCGTCCGGGATCTCGCGCTTGCGCAGCGCGTCCGCGAGTTGCTTTCGCGTGCGCGGGGTCCCGGTGAGCAGACGCAGACAGATGGCCCGCGCCCGCTCAGCCGGGTCCCCTGAAGGCTCCCCCGCCTCGGCCCTCGACGAGGAAGGGGGGCCTCCGTCCTTCGGGCCGCCGGACGACTCCCCGAAGCCGCGCCTCCGGCGGCCGCGGGTCCGTCCACCGCGGCCACCGTCCTGATGTGCGCCGTCACTTGGCGCACCGTCACCACGGCCCGGACCGCCGTCCGGCCGACTGTCACCGTCCCGAGCAGCGCCGTACGCCCCCTCAGCGTCCCGTGCGCCAGTGCCGTCCAGCCCGTCACCACCGTTCACCCTGTCGCTGTCTTCGACCGAGCCGTCGTCACCTCGGTGGCCCTGCCCCTCCAGGGCACCGGAGTAGACGTACTCGGCCCAGTCGGTTCGTCGCGTCATGGATCAGCTCTTGGGTGCCACGGCCTTGGACTTGGTGGCCTTGGCCGCCGGAGCGGGCACGGTCTTCGCAGTCTCGTTCGGGATGGCCGAGACCGCCGCGTCCGCGCCCGGCTCGGCGGTCGGCTCCACTGGCTTCACGCCGACGCCCAGCTTCTCCTTGATCTTCTTCTCGATCTCGTTGGCGAGGTCGGGGTTGTCCTTCAGGAAGTTGCGCGCGTTCTCCTTGCCCTGGCCGAGCTGGTCGCCCTCGTACGTGTACCAGGCGCCGGCCTTGCGGACGAAACCGTTCTCCACGCCCATGTCGATCAGGCCGCCCTCGCGGCTGATGCCGTGCCCGTAGAGGATGTCGAACTCGGCCTGCTTGAAGGGCGGGGCGACCTTGTTCTTGACGACCTTGACGCGCGTGCGGTTACCGACCGCGTCGGTGCCGTCCTTCAGCGTCTCGATGCGGCGGATGTCGAGCCGTACGGAGGCGTAGAACTTCAGCGCCCGGCCACCGGTCGTGGTCTCCGGGGAGCCGAACATCACACCGATCTTCTCGCGCAGCTGGTTGATGAAGATCGCGGTGGTCTTGGACTGGTTGAGTGCGCTGGTGATCTTCCGGAGGGCCTGGCTCATCAGGCGGGCCTGCAGACCCACGTGCGAGTCGCCCATCTCGCCCTCGATCTCCGCGCGCGGCACCAGGGCGGCGACGGAGTCGATGACGATGAGGTCGAGGGCGCCGGAGCGAACCAGCATGTCCACGATTTCCAGGGCCTGCTCGCCGTTGTCCGGCTGGGACAGGATCAGGTTGTCGATGTCGACGCCGAGCTTCTTCGCGTACTCGGGGTCGAGGGCGTGCTCCGCGTCGATGAAGGCCACCTGGCCGCCGGCCTTCTGCGCGTTCGCCACCGCGTGCAGCGTCAGGGTCGTCTTGCCGGAGGACTCCGGTCCGTACACCTCCACCACTCGGCCGCGCGGGATGCCGCCGACGCCGAGCGCGACGTCGAGTGCGGTCGACCCGGTGGGGATGACCTCGATGGGCTCGTTCGGCCGCTCGCCCATGCGCATCACTGCGCCCTTGCCGAACTGCCGTTCAATCTGTGCGAGCGCGGCGTCTAGCGCCTTCTCGCGGTCGGTTCCTGCCATGGGTTCCACCCGATTTGCTTGAGTCGATCGCTTCACGTCAAAGACGCTAACGCCTGCCACTGACAATGCGCCCCGACGCCCGTCCTGCCTGTGGATAACTCGGGCACTTCCCCGCGAAATCACCGTCGAGAGCCCGGCCGGAGATTCCATAAGAATGGATGTTCGATTTTAGTGTCAAGCGCACCACACGCCTCAACCGCGACTCGTTGGGCGGTGCGGTCTGTGTGGATGAGCTACGAGGGGTCCCGCACCGCTTCCTCCTCCGCGACCGGCCGCGTCCTGCCCTGCCCGCGCAACATGTCTCGCACGCGCGCGAGGAGAGCGCCCGAGCCCCGCCTGCGGTGCCCGTGCACCCGAGGGTCGTCGGTGACGTCGTACCGCTTCACGTACGCCCCCAGGAACGCCTGCAGCGTGGCGACCGCGGGGATGGCGATCAGCGTGCCGACGGCGCCGAGCAGTGCGGTGCCCGCGATGACCGATCCGAAGGCGACCGCCGGGTGGACGTCCACGGTCCTGGCGGTCAGTTTGGGCTGCAGCAGGTAGTTCTCGAACTGCTGGTAGATCACGACGAAGATCAGCACCCACAGCGCGTACCAGGGATTGACCGTGAAGGCGATCAGCATGGGCAGGGCGCCGGCGAGATATGTGCCGATCGTGGGGATGAACTGCGAGACCAGGCCCACCCAGACGGCGAGCACGGGCGCGTAATCCACGCCGAGGAACTCCAGCAGGATGTAGTGCGCTATGCCCGAGATCAGTGCCATCAGGCCACGCGAGTAGATGTATCCCCCGGTCTTGTTGACGGCGATCTCCCACGCGCGCAGCACCTCGGTCTGGCGGGCGGGCGGCAGTACTGAGCAGATGGCCCGCCGCAGCCGCGGGCCGTCGGCGGCGAAGTAGAACGAGAACAGCGTGATCGTCAGGAGCTGGAAGAGGCCGCCCACCACCTGCGCGGACACGTCCAGGACACCGCCCGCGCTGTTCTGCACGTACCTCTGGAGCCAGTCGGAGCGGAGCAGGCTGTCCTGGATGTCGACGCGGTTTAGCTCCGTGTGGAAGGTCGTGTTGATCCAGCTGATCACCGAGTCGACGTACTTCGGGAAGTCCTCGACGATGTCGATGATCTGTCCGGCGAGCATCGAGCCGAGCAGGGTGACGAAGCCCGCGCCCGCGATCATCACTGCGAAGAACACGAGCGCGGTGGCCAGTCCTCTGCGCATGCCGTACGCGGCCATCCAGCTCACCGCGGGTTCGATGGCGAGCGCCAGGAAGAACGCGATCAGGATGTTGATCAGCAGCCCGGTCAGCTGGTGGAAGGCCCAACTGCCCAGCTGGAAGCAGGCGATGAGGGCGAGAGCGAGCACCATGGCGCGCGGCAGCCAGCGTGGCATGCGGGCGCGCCCCGTCGGGTCTTCGGTCGCGGGCCGCGTGGGCGGCGTCGTGCCGAGCGGGGGTGCCTGCTGTTCGACCTGGGCGGTCTCATCTGTCGATGCCACCGTGCAAGTCTCGCCTACACCACCGACAATCGGTCCCGGTCTCTCGGCTCTTCGTGGCCGGTCAGCGCTTTTCGTACGGAACGTTCATGGCCGTGCACACCGCGCGCCACACGTCCTTCGCCTCCCAGCCCGCGTCCAGCGCCTGGTGCACGGTGCGTCCGCCGAGCTCCGTCATCACGTGATCGCGCGCGAAGGTGTCGGCGTACCCCTTGCCGAAGTGATCCGCCATCCGCTGCCAGAAGACCGTCAACCGCATGACTCCAGTATCCCGCCCCTGAGAGTGGGGCCGAGCCGGGACCGCTTGTCGAGAACGCTTTCCGTCCTACGGTCGGACCATGGCCGAAACTGGAGCATCCCCACTCCCCCCGAAGCCCCCGGTGCACTCCCCGCTCGCCCGCGCCGAGCACTTCATCTGGCTCACCGCGCGCGTGCTGGAGCAGCGGCGTTTCGCGTACCACTTCCTCGGTGGCGGTGCCGACGCGGTGGAGACCGCGCTGGCCGCGTACCGCAATGAGGACGAGGGGTACGGTCACGCGCTCGAGCCCGATCTTCGTGGCCCGGTCAGCCAGCCCCTGCACACGGGGCACGCGCTGCGCGTCCTGGACTCGATCGGGCGGTGCGGTGGGCAGCGGGTGGAGCGTGTGTGCCGTTATCTGACCGCCGTGTCGACGCAGGACGGCGCGCTGCCGGCGATCCGTCCCAGCCAGCGCGGCTATCCGGCAGCCCCCTTCGTGCCGATCGTGGACGATCCGCCCAGTGAACTCCTCGCCACAGGACCCGTCGTGGGCCTGCTGCACCGTAACGAGGTGTGGCATGCCTGGCTGTTCAGGGCCACCGACTTCTGCTGGCAGGCGGTGGAGTCCCTGGAGGAGTCGCATCCGTACGAGATCGAGGCGGCCATGGCCTTCCTGGACTCCGCTCCCGATCGCTCGCGCGCGGAGGCGGCCGCTGACCGGCTCGGCCGTCTGGTGCGTGAGCACCGGCTGGCGGCGCTGGACCCGGAACAGCTTGAGGAGTTTCCGGTGGCGCCCGGTTACGCGCCGGGCGAGCACCACTTCGCGCACGACTACGCGAAGACGCCGGACTCGCTCGCGCGCGCGTGGTTCACCGACGAGGAGATGGCGCGCTCGCTGGACTTCTTGGCCAACGAGCAGCAGGAGGACGGCGGTTGGCCGATCCGTTGGCGTCAGTGGGCGCCGGGCACCGCCCTGGAGGCGCGTCCGATCGTCACGATCGAGGCGCTGCACACGCTACGGGCGTACGGACGCCCCGTCGGCTGACGTACCCGGGGCGAGGGCTTCCACGACGTAAATCGGCCTCCACGCGCGCGTGCTGCCCTCTGCGTCAGCCCGTCATCGCCCGCGCCCCTGCCGTCACCACCACGGCCGCCGCGACGACGAGCAGGAAGGGAGCGCGCAGTAGCAGCGCCACGGCGGCTGCCGCGAGTCCTGCGGCCTTCGCGTCCAGGACCAGGGCCTGGCCGTGGGCGAAGGTCTGCTGGGCCGTGAGGGCGGCCAGCAGAGCGACGGGCAGCAGGGCGGCCAGTCGTTTGACGAGTGGCCGTTCCAGGACGCCCGCGGGGACGAGGAGACCGATGAGCTTGACGGCGTAGCAGCCGACGGCGGTCATGCCGATCGCGATCCAGATGTTCAACGGTCTTCCCCTGATGTGTCGTTGGCGGGCTCCGCAGCGGCCCTACGTGCCCTGCGGCGGCCCTCCGCCCACAGGACGGCCGGGGCGGCGAGCGCGGCCACCAGGACGGGCACACCGGCGGGCAGTACGGGCAGGAGTCCGAGGCCGAGGACGACCGCGAGGCCCGCGACGGCCCGCTCCGTGGCGGTCTTGAGCATCGGCGCGAGCAGGGCCAGGAAGACGGCGGGCCCGGCGGCGTCCAGACCCCATGCGTCGGTGTCGCCGATGGCTTCGGCACCCAGGGCGCCGAGCAGCGTGGTGAGATTCCACAGCACGTAGAGGGTCAGCCCGGTGACGGTGAAGCCGATCCGCACACTGCGTCGCGTGGGTTGGGCGAGCGCCACGGCCGCGGTCTCGTCGATGACCCACTGGGCGGCGAACGGCCGCACCGCGCGCGGGAGCGCCAACAACTGCGAAAGACGCAGCCCGTAGAAGGCGTTGCGCACCCCCAGGAAGAACGCGCCCGCTGCGGCGGTGAACGGGTTCCCTCCGGCCGCGAGCGCCCCCACGAGGGCGAACTGCGAGGCGCCGGTGAACACCAGGAGGCTGAGCGCGCAGGTCTGCAGCAGAGTGAGGCCGCTTCCCGCCGAGGTCACCCCGAAGGCGAAACCGGACAGTCCGACGGCGACCCCGACTCCGAGGGCGTCTCGTACGACGGCGGCGTCGGGTTTTCCGCCGTCTTCGCCATGTGTGTCCGCGAGAGCTGTCTGTTCTGCCACGCCTCGGACGGTAGAAGGAACCTCTCCTGCGGGTCTTGTACGTTCTTGCGCTCGCGCTGGTACGCCCCAGGCGGCACGCCCACGATCCGGGTGAAGTGGCGGTTGAGGTGCGGCTGGTCGGTGAAGCCCACGGCGTGGGCGGCTTCGGCGGGTGCGGTGCCGGCGTCGAGGAGGTGGCGTACTCGGCGTACGCGGGCGTCGGTCAGCCAGGTGTGGGGAGGCATGCCGTAGGTGTCCCGGAAGGCCCGCAGCAGTGAGAAGGGGCTGGTGCCGAGGTCGGTGGCGAGCCGTTCCAGTGTGGGCGGCTCGGTCATCCTTTCCTCGAGGACGGCACGCGCGCGTGCCGCGATTCGGGCGCCCGCCGTGCGTGGGGGACGCTGCGGGAGCGGCCCGCCGTTCAGTCGCAGCAGCCGGGTCACGGCGACTCTCAGCAGGGTGTCGGCGGCGAGTGCGTTGCCCTCGTCTGTTGCACGTAGCACTTGGTGGACCATGCGTGCGGCGTAGGGGTCGTCGAGCACCGGGGTGGTGAATCCGGGGGTGCCGCGGATCACGGTGGTTTCGGCGGCGATCTCGGCCACCAGGTCGGGGGACGGGTAGACCGCCCCGTACCGCCAGCCCTCGGGACTGCCCGCGCGACCGGTGTGCGGGGTGTCGGGGTTGACCAAGGCCAGGGAGCCGGGTCCCGCGTACTGGTCCGCGCCGCCGTGGTGGAAGACCTCGATGCCGTCGGCGATGGCGGCGATGACGAAGTTCTCGTGGGTGTGCCGGACGAAGGTCTTCCGGATGTACCGGGCCCGAAGCAGGTCGACACCGGGCAGTTCGGCGTACCGCCAGTGCCGCGCTCGCTCCCCCGAACCTGCCATGTGCCCATTCTGCGTCAGGGCGCTCCGCCGGGTTCGGCGGGCTTCGGGCGGCATGGGCACGGGTGTCGCCAGGACGCAGCCCCCGTCACAGCCCGCGCCTCTGGCCCAGGCGCCTCGTGCCGACCCCCACCGGCCTCATTCCACCCCCTCCACGAGACCATTTTCGCAGGTCAGACCCATTGTCAGTGGCGGGGTGCAGGATGGGGGCATGGTCAGGTCTGCACACGGTGCCCTCGACGGCTTCTCGCCCGCGACCCGCGGCTGGTTCGCGGGGGCCTTTGCCGCGCCCACCGACGCCCAGGCCGGGGCGTGGCGGGCCATCGGGGAGGGCTCGGACGTGCTCGTGGTCGCGCCTACCGGCTCCGGCAAGACGCTGGCCGCGTTCCTCGCCGCGCTCGACCAGCTGGCCTCGACGCCACCGCCGGCCGACCCCAAGAAACGCTGCCGGGTGCTGTACGTGTCGCCGCTCAAGGCCCTCGCGGTCGACGTCGAGCGGAATCTGCGCAGTCCGCTGACCGGCATCAAGCAGGAAGCGGTGCGCCGCGGACTGCCCCAGCCCGAGGTGAAGGTCGGCATCCGTTCCGGCGACACCCCGGCCGCCGAGCGCCGCGCGCTGGCCACGCGCCCGCCGGACATCCTGATCACGACTCCGGAGTCGCTGTTCCTGATGCTCACATCGGCCACGCGCGAGGCGCTGACCGGTATCGAGACGGTGATCCTGGACGAGGTGCACGCGGTCGCGGGCACCAAGCGCGGCGCCCATCTCGCCCTGACCCTGGAGCGGCTCGACGAGCTGCTGCCGAAGCCTGCGCGTCGCATCGGCCTGTCCGCCACCGTCCGTCCGGTGGACGAGGTCGCCCGCTACCTCTCGCCCCGCCGCAAGGTGGAGATCGTTCAGCCACCGTCCGGCAAGGAATTCGACCTCTCCGTAGTCGTGCCCGTCGAGGATCTGGCCGAGCTGGGCGGCTCCCCGGTAGCCGACTCCGACGAGGGTGCCGAACGCCCGTCGATCTGGCCGCATGTCGAGGAGCGGATCGCCGATCTCGTCCAGGCACACCGCTCGACGATCGTGTTCGCAAACTCCCGGCGGCTCGCGGAGCGGCTCTGCAACCGGCTCAACGAGATCGCGTACGAGAGGGCGACGGGCGAGCCTCTGGAGGAGCACCATGCCCCGGCCGAGCTGATGGGCGGTTCCGGCGCGGCCCAGGGCGCCCCGCCGGTCATCGCGCGCGCCCACCACGGCTCGGTCTCCAAGGAGCAGCGCGCGCTGGTCGAGGAGGACCTGAAGGCCGGCCGGCTGCCCGCGGTGGTCGCCACCTCCAGTCTCGAACTCGGCATCGACATGGGCGCGGTGGACCTCGTCGTACAGGTCGAGTCCCCGCCGTCGGTGGCCTCCGGGCTGCAGCGCGTCGGCCGCGCGGGGCACCAGGTCGGGGCGGTCTCCACCGGCGTCGTCTTCCCCAAGTACCGAGGGGACCTCGTCCAGGCCGCGGTCGTCACCGAGCGGATGCGCACCGGCTCCATCGAGTCCCTCCGCGTCCCCGCCAACCCCCTGGACGTGCTGGCCCAGCAGCTGGTCGCCATGACCGCCCTGGACACCTGGCAGGTCGACGACCTGCTCGCGACGGTCCGCCGGGCCGCGCCCTTCGCGTCGCTTCCGGAGTCCGCGTTCACGGCGGTGCTCGACATGCTCGCGGGCCGCTATCCGTCCGACGCCTTCGCGGAGTTGCGGCCACGCGTCGTCTGGGACCGTGTTGCCGGGACGGTCACCGGGCGCCCCGGCGCGCAGCGCCTCGCCGTCACCTCCGGGGGCACGATTCCGGACCGCGGCCTCTTCGGGGTGTTCCTCGCGGGCGCCGACCCCAAGAAGGGTGGAGGCCGGGTCGGCGAGCTCGACGAGGAGATGGTCTACGAATCCCGAGTCGGCGATGTCTTCACGCTCGGCACCAGCTCCTGGCGTATCGAGGACATCACGCGCGACCGCGTCCTCGTCTCGCCCGCGCCCGGTGTGCCGGGCAGGCTGCCGTTCTGGAAGGGCGACCAGCTGGGCCGTCCGCTCGAACTGGGCCGCGCGGTGGGCGCGTTCCTCCGCGAGGTCGGCTCCCTGCCCAAGGACGACGCCCGGCTCCGGCTCCTCGCCGCCGGCCTCGACACCTGGGCCGCCGACAACGTCCTGTCCTACCTGGCCGAACAGCGCGAGGCCTGCGGCCACATCCCCGACGACCGCACCATCGTCGTCGAGCGGTTCCGCGACGAGCTGGGCGACTGGCGAGTCGTCGTGCACTCCCCCTTCGGTGCCCAGGTCCACGCCCCGTGGGCCCTCGCCCTTGGCACCCGCCTCTCCGAGCGGTACGGCATGGAGGCACAGGTCATGCACGCCGACGACGGCATCGTGCTGCGCCTCCCTGACGCCGACCTGCTGAGCTTGGATCTGCTCGACCAGGAGCCCGTGAAGCTGGGCACGGAGTACGACTCGGAGCAGGCCCCCGTAGGCGCGGCGGACGTCGCCTTCGACAAGGGCGAGGTCAACCAGATCGTCACCGACCAGGTCGGCGGCTCCGCCCTGTTCGCGTCCCGCTTCCGCGAGTGCGCCGCCCGCGCCCTGCTGCTACCGCGCCGCAACCCCGGCAAGCGCACCCCGCTGTGGCAGCAGCGCCAGCGTGCCGCCCAACTGCTCCAGGTGGCCAGCGAGTTCGGCTCCTTCCCGATCGTCCTGGAGGCGGTCCGCGAGTGCCTCCAGGACGTCTTCGACGTCCCTGGCCTGACGGAACTGATGGGCGACATCGAGTCCCGCAAGGTGCGGCTCGTAGAGGTCACGACACCGGAGCCGTCACCGTTCGCACGGTCACTGCTGTTCGGATACGTCGCGCAGTTCCTGTACGAGGGCGACTCCCCGCTCGCCGAGCGACGCGCCGCCGCTCTGTCGCTGGACTCGCGGCTCCTCGCCGAACTCCTCGGCCAGGCCGAGCTGCGCGAGCTCCTGGACGCCGATGTCCTGAGCGAGCTGGAGCGCGAACTCCAGTGGCTCACCGAAGACCGCCGTGCCAAGGACGTCGAGAGCGTCGCGGATCTGCTGCGTCTGCTCGGCCCTCTCACGGACACGGAGCTGACCGAGCGCGGCGCCGAACCGGAGTGGGCCCCGGAGCTGGCCGCGTCCCGCCGCGCCATCCGGGTCCGGATCGCCGGGGCCGACCACTGGGCGGCGATTGAGGACGCGGGCCGACTGCGTGACGCGCTCGGCACGGCGCTGCCTGTCGGCGTCCCGGAGGCTTTCACCGAGCCGGTCAAGGACCCGCTCGGCGACCTCCTTGCGCGGTACGCGCGCACCCACGGCCCGTTCACCTCGACCGCGGCGGCGGCACGCTTCGGCCTCGGTACGGCGGTCACCGAGGGCGCCCTGCAGAGGCTCGCCGCGGGCGGCCGTGTCGTACAAGGAGAGTTCCACCCGGCGGGGATCGGCCAGGAATGGTGCGACGCGACGGTGCTGCGCCGGCTGCGTCGCCGTTCGCTCGCGGCGCTGCGGCAGGAGCTGGAGCCGGTGCCACCCGCCGCGCTCGCCCAGTTCCTGCCGCAGTGGCAGCACCTGGGCAGTGGGCACGGACTGCGCGGCATCGACGGACTCGTACGCGCCGTCGAGCAGTTGCAGGGCGCCTCGGTGCCCGCATCCGCGCTCGAGAAGCTTGTCCTGCCGTCCCGGGTCGCGAACTACGCTCCTGCGATGCTCGACGAGCTGACCGCCGCCGGCGAGGTGGTATGGGCCGGAGCGGGCGCACTGCCCGGCAAGGACGGCTGGGTGTCCCTGTATCTGGCGGACGCGGCCCCCCTGCTGCTGCCGCCCCCGCACCCTCTGGAGCTGACCGCGCTCCACCAGTCGGTCCTGGACACCCTCTCGGGAGGCTACGGCCTCTTCTTCCGTCAGATCGCCGACCAGATCCGCGCCACCACGCACCCCGACGCCACAGACCCTCAACTCGCCGACGCCCTTTGGGACCTGGCCTGGTCGGGCCGGCTGACGAACGACACGTTCGGCCCGATGCGCTCCCTCCTGGGATCGGGCCGCACCACGGGTTCCACCGCCCATCGCGCGAAGCGCACGGTGCCGCGCGGACGGTACGGCAGCCTGACGGCCGCGGCGCGCCCCGCCTCCCGTACCGGCCCTCCCACCGTCGCGGGCCGCTGGTCGCTGCTCCCCGACCGCGAGGCCGACCTCACCGTGCGCGCCCACGCCCTGGCCCGCACGCTGCTCGACCGGCACGGCGTGGTCACCCGGGGAGCGGTCGCCGCGGAAGGGGTCGAGGGCGGCTTCTCGGCGACGTACCGCATCCTGTCCGCCTTCGAAGACAGCGGACAGGCACGCCGCGGCTATGTGGTGGAGGGGCTCGGTGCCGCACAGTTCGCGATGGACGGCGCGGTGGACCGGCTGCGCGCGGCGGCCAACGCGAGCGAGCGAGGCGAGACCCTGCCAGAGCCGGAGTTCCCGGGCGCGCCCGGGTTCTTGGGCACCACCACCGGCTTCCCGGACCCCTACGCCAACACCCCCTCGGACACCGGCTTCCCCGGCAGCCCCGCATCCCGCCCCCGCCCGGGCAACGCCACCCGTGCCATCGTCCTGGCTGCCGCCGACCCGGCGAACGCGTATGGCGCGGCCCTCTCCTGGCCCGACCCCCCGGCCGGAGCGGGCCACAAGCCCGGCCGCAAGGCGGGTTCCCTGGTCGTACTGGTCGACGGCGAGCTGACCCTCTACATGGAGCGCGGCGGCAAGACCCTCCTGGCCTGGCCCTCCACCCCGGACGACACACTGCTGAACGACCCACGTCTGCGCATAGCCGCCGAGGCCCTCTCCGCAGCCGCCCGCGCGGGCTCCCTCGGCACGGTCACGGTGGAGCGTGTGAACGGCGCCTCAGCCCTGACGTCGCCCTTCGGCACGCTCCTGGAAGGAGCCGGTTTCCACGCGACGCCGCGGGGCCTACGCCTCCGCGCATAGGCCTACTCCGCCCGGCCCGGACACACGCACCTGCGGACCGAACGAAGCTCCGGGCCCCAGACCAGGTCGGCCTCGTCGTCACCACTCCCCCTCCCAGCCGACCAGCCGACCCTCAGCCGCACAACCCGCCAGCAGCCTCCCCGCATCCCGACCAAGACGCCCCCGCCCACCCCATGCCACCCTGGACCCCATGCCCGAAGGAGACACCGTCTGGCAGACCGCCCGGCGCCTACACACCGCCCTCGCGGGCCGCGTGCTCACCCGCTCCGACCTCCGGGTGCCCAAGTACGCCACGGCCGACCTCACCGGACGCACCGTCCTGGACGTCACCCCACGCGGAAAGCACCTGCTCACCCGTATCGAGGGCGGGCTGACGTTGCACACGCACCTGCGAATGGACGGCTCCTGGAAGGTGTACGCACCCGGCGAGCGCTGGAGCGGCGGCCCCGGTCACCAGATCCGCGTGATCCTCGGCACCGCAGAGCACACAGCCGTCGGCTACCGGCTCCCCGTACTGGAACTGCTCCGCAGCACCGACGAACACCGGGCCGTGGGCCACCTCGGCCCCGACCTCCTGGGCCCGGACTGGAACCCCGACAAGGCCCTGGAGAACCTCCTGCGCGACCCAGCCCGCCCGCTCGGCGAGGCCCTCCTGGACCAGCGCAACCTCGCTGGAATCGGCAACATCTACAAGTGCGAGCTCTGCTTCCTGCTCGGGGCCACCCCCTGGCTGCCCATAGGCGACCTCCCCGCCGAACGCGCCGCCCAGCTGCCCGCCCTCGCCAAGAAACTCCTGGAAGCCAACCGCGACCGCCCCGCCCGCAGCACCACGGGCCGCCGTGACCAGAACCTCTACGTGTACGGCCGCGCACCCCGCCCCTGCCTGCGCTGCCGCACCTCGATCCGTACGGCGAACCAGGGTGACGGCTCCCGAGAGCGCCCCACGTACTGGTGCCCGACATGCCAGTCGGGCCCGGCCCCGGGAGCGAAGCCCTCCCCGTCACGTAGACCCCCATCCCGCACGACCCCACCACCCACGCCCCCATCCCGTACGACTAATTGACGACCCGTCAGAAACTCTCGTACGGTCCTTGCATGCCCGTCACGGCGTACGACCTCACCGGACGCACCGCTTTTGTCACCGGCGCTGCGAGCGGCATCGGCCGCGCCTGTGCCGTGCTGCTCGCGGCGGCGGGAGCCGTCGTCCACTGCGCGGACCGCGATGACCGAGGCCTCGACGAGACGGCGGACCTGATCAAGGACAAGGGCGGCGTGGCCCACACATACGCCCTCGACGTCACCGACCGCGCCCTGCTCGGCCAGGCGGTCGCGGCCTGTGAACGCCTCGATGTGATGGCCGCCGTCGCCGGGATCATGCACAGCAGCCCGGTCCTGGAGACTCGCGAGGAGGACCTCGACCGAGTACTCGGCGTCAACTTCAAGGGCGTGCTGTACGCGTGCCAGGAGGCGGCCCGCGCCATGATCGCGTCCGGGACACGCGGCAGCATCGTCACCATGGCCTCGGGCGCTGTCGACACCGGAGGCCCCGGGCTGCTCTGCTACGGGGCGGCGAAGGCGGCAGTCGTCCAGTTGACGAAGACCCTGGCGACCGAGATGGGGCCGCACGGCATCCGCGTCAACGCGGTCGCGCCGGGCTGGATCCGTACGCCCATGACGGACCGCAACGACGACGAGACCCAGGCGCGGACCGAGGCGTTCATGGCCCGGATGTCACCGCTGGGCCGGGTCGGCGAGCCGGAGGACATCGCGCACGCGGTCCTGTATCTCGCCTGCGACGCCTCGGCCTTCACGACGGGCCAGATCCTCCGCCCGAACGGAGGCGTGGCCATGCCTTGGTAGCGCCAGCACCGGGCCTACTCCTCAAAGCGCAACCGAAGCCTCTCGTCAGCCTTGGCCCGGTCCTTCGGCACACAGTGCACCGGAAGCAGACTCAGCCCCCACCCACCGGCCACGGCCATTCCCTCCCATGCCCCGGCACCCGATGCAAACGCCCATCGCACCGCTCCCCACCACCACAGCACCCCGCCCCCCAGAGCCAGCCCCCACCGCCCTATTCGCACCGTCCGGCCCGCCATGGCGTCACCTCCAACCCGCCAGCCGACGCTGGACAGCGACCGTCACCCACCGGCAGGGCGCATCAATCCTCACGAGGCGCACCCGGCGCGCCATCACACCGAAGGCACCGTCGCTCCGCTTCGGGCGCCACAGCCCTTCCACCATCGCCGCATCAGGACACACCGGCAAACGGTGCAAAAGTGATGAAATCGAAACACGAATGCTCCGGCAGCCGTCCTTCGGAACGCAAGAAGTCCCAGCAGCCACCCTCCAGCAACGCAAAAACCCCGACCGCACCCCTCCAGGTCTCCCCGGAGAGGCCCCGATCGGGGCCCTCACACAGTTCTCAGCCAGTTCTCAGCTCATGTGGGCGAACTCACGACCGACCACAAGCCCGCAACCGTCAGGCGGCGACTACGTCGACCGCCTCGGCCGGCGCCTTGATCGTCACTCGTTCCGGTGGCACACCGGTCACTGACACGGAATTGAGCCTCGGGCGTACTGGCGTGGGCACAGGTTCTGTGACCGCTGCCGACCGGGCCAGCTCGGCGAGGGCAAGCTCATCACTCACTTCTCGCATGAGCTCGGACATCCGTACGTCCAGCGCGTCGCAAATCGCGGAGAGCAGCTCGGAGGAAGCCTCCTTCTGCCCCCGCTCCACCTCGGAGAGATAGCCGAGTGAAACTCGGGCGGACGAGGAGACTTCGCGCAGAGTACGGCCCTGGCGCTGGCGCTGCCGACGCAGCACGTCACCAAGCAGGCGACGGAGCAGAATCATCGGTGGCTCCCTCCTCGGGCCGTGTAGCCGCATCCTTCTCGCCCCACCGTACCGCCTTGCGCGGCGGCCGTGCGGGGAGCGATGTCGTGTTCACTCAGGGCTGCAAACATCAATTCCCCCCGTTCTGTTCCGTATCCTGTGCCCGCTCATTTCCCATGTGTTCGTGCTCGAGCTCCTCCAGGAGAAGCCCGAGCACGCTCCGTACACTCTCCATACGGATTTCCGTCCGGCCGCCGTTCAACCGCAGCGCCGCCACTTTCCCGCCACCAAAACCGCCGCCGACCTCCGCGGAAGGACCGTCGACGGCAATGAAAACCGTGCCGACCGGCTGCCCGTCCTGGCTTTCGGGTCCCGCGACACCGGTGGTCGCGATGCCCCAGTCCGCGCCGAGCACCTTGCGCACACCGGCTGCCATCTGTGCCGCGACCTGCGGATCCACCGCCCCACGCTGTTTCAGCAGGGTGGCGTCGACGCCGAGTACATCCCGCTTCACCTCGGTGGCGTACGAGGTCACGGAACCGCGGAAGGCCTTGGAGGCTCCCGGCGCTGCGGTGATCGCCGCCGCCACCAGACCACCCGTCAGCGACTCGGCGACAGCCAGCGTCTCACCCTTCACTGTCAGTAGTCTCAGCACTTCAGCAGCTTGGGAAGCCATTATTCCGCCTCCTTTGCCGCGGCTTTCCGCTCGTCGAGACCCTGGCGTCGCAGCACAATGGCTTGTCTCACATAGTCGAGCCCGGTCACCACGGTCAGGGCGACCGCCACAGCCATCACCCAGAACCTCAAGGTGGCCAATGGCCCCGTCAGCACCAGGACATACATCCCGACCGCCGTGCCCTGGGCGAGCGTCTTCATCTTGCCGCCGCGGCTCGCCGGAATGACGCCGTAGCGGATAACCAGGAAACGCAGCAGGGTAATTCCGAGTTCCCGCCCGAGGATGACACCCGTCACCCACCACGGCAGATCGCCGAGTGAGGACAGACAGATCAGCGCGGCCCCCATGATCGCCTTGTCGGCGATCGGGTCGGCGATCTTCCCGAAGTCGGTGACGAGGTTGTACGTACGCGCCAGGTGACCGTCGAAGATGTCGGTGATCATGGCAACCGCGAAGGCGGCCCAGGCCCAGGCCCGCCAGACCGGGTCGTATCCGCCGTCGGCCAGCATCAGCGCGACGAAGCCCGGCACGAGCACGAGACGGAGCATGGTCAGAAGGTTCGCGACATTCCAGACGCTGGCCTGATTGACGGCCACGGCGCTCAGCTTCCCGCCGCGCGACGACTTCGAGCCCTGAGCACCGGAAGCGCCCGTACCGGTAGCGCCGGCGGCAGCACCACGCGTGCCGGGCCCGCCGGGGCCGCCCGCCGCGGATGCCGGGACTCCCGTCATCTGGCAGCCTCCTCAGGACCTGCGAGCGAGCCCAGGAGCGGCTCGGCCACCAGGTCGACGCCTTCCGTACCGACCACCTTCGCCTCGACCATACGACCGACCGTCAGGCCTTCGCCGCTCGTGAACAGCACCTGGCCGTCGGTCTCCGGCGCCTGGTGCGCCGCACGGCCGGTCGCGCCCTCGGCGGCGTCGAGCGACTCGACGAGCACCTCCACACTCTCGCCGAGGCGCTCCTCGGCCCGCTGCGAGACCAGCTCCTCCGCGAGCCGCGAGATGCGGGCAAGCCGCTCGGCGACGACGTCCTCATCCAGCTTGTTCTCGTACGTCGCTGCTTCCGTGCCCTCCTCGTCGGAGTACCCGAAGACGCCGATCGCGTCCAGCCGCGCGCCGTTCAGGAACCGCTCCAGCTCGGCCAGGTCGTCCGCGCTCTCGCCGGGGAAGCCCACGATGAAGTTGGACCGCACGCCCGCCTGCGGGGCCTTGGCGCGGATCGTGTCGAGCAGCTCCAGGAACCGGTCGGTGTCTCCGAAGCGCCGCATCGCGCGCAGCACACCGGGAGCGGAGTGCTGGAAGGACAGGTCGAAGTAGGGCGCGATCTTCGGCGTCGAGGTCAGTACGTCGATGAGCCCGGGCCGCATCTCGGCGGGCTGCAGATAGCTGACCCGCACCCGCTCGATCCCGTCGACATCGGCGAGCTCGGGCAGCAGCGTCTCCAGGAGCCTGATGTCGCCCAGGTCCTTGCCGTACGAGGTGTTGTTCTCGGAGACCAGCATGATCTCCTTGACACCTTGCTCGGCCAGCCAGCGCGTCTCGCCCAGGACGTCGGACGGCCGCCGGGAGATGAAGGAGCCTCGGAAGGACGGGATGGCGCAGAAGGAGCAGCGCCGGTCGCAGCCGGAGGCCAGCTTCACCGAGGCGACCGGAGAGCCGTCGAGACGGCGCCGCAGGGGCGCACGGGGGCCCGAGGACGGAGCGAGCCCCTCGGGAAGATCGGCCGGGCCGTGCCCGGGAAGCGCGACCTCGGCCGCCGACTCCTGCCGCTCGGCGGGGCTGATCGGCAGCAGCTTGCGGCGGTCCCGTGGAGTGTGCGCGGCGTGGATCCCGCCGTTCAGGATCGTCTGGAGCCGGTCGGAGATGTCCGCGTAGTCGTCGAAGCCCAGCACGCCGTCGGCCTCGGGCAGGGCCTCGGCGAGTTCCTTGCCGTACCGCTCGGCCATGCAGCCGACGGCGACGACGGCCTGGGTTCTGCCGTGCCCCTTGAGGTCGTTCGCCTCCAGGAGCGCGTCGACGGAGTCCTTCTTGGCGGCTTCGACGAAGCCGCACGTGTTCACGACGGCGACGTCCGCTTCCTCGGCGTCCTTCACGAGATGCCAGCCGTCCGCCTCCAAGCGGCCTGCGAGCTCCTCCGAGTCCACCTCGTTACGAGCGCAGCCAAGAGTGACAAGTGCGACGGTACGGCGTTCAGGCATGGGCTCAAGACTACTTCGTCCCACTGACAGCCCACGTCGACGGGGTTGGCCGACCTTGGCCAACCCCGTGCCCGCCTGCCCGTGAATGCCGTACCGCTCAGCCGACCTCGGGGTCGCCCTTCGTGTACGTCAGGCGCTCGACGCCTCCCGGGCGGAACTCGTCGTCGATCTTCTTGCCGTTCACGTACAGCTGGAGCGCACCCGCGTCACCGAGGACGAGGTCGATCTTCTCCTTGTCCTGGAAGGTCTTGGAGTCGCCCTGTTCCAGGAAGCCGTCGAACAGTCGTCGGCCGTTGTGGTCGTGGGCCGAGATCCAGCTGCGCCCCTCGGGGGCGGTCACCCGGACGGTCACCTTGTCCTGCGGCGCCGCCGCGATGGCGCTGTCCTCAGCGTCAGGCGTGGGGTCGGCGGTCTTGTCCGGCTTGCGGTCGGGGGACTTGGTGGCGGCGGGCGTGGAACCCTCGGCGACCTGTGTCTTCGCATCGGCTCCGTCGTCGCCGTTGACCAGCGTGAACCCGACGAAACCGATCACGGCGACGATCGCGGCGACCATGGCCGCGGTCCAGTTGGGCCGCTGGCGCTCCGGACGGATCCGCTCTGCCTCGAACAGCGGTGCCGCCGGCGTCGGCGCCGGACGCCCGCCGTGCTCGGCGGCGAACTGCGCGAGCAGCGGATCCGGATCGATGTGCACGGCGCGTGCCAGGGTCCGGATGTGACCGCGCGCGTAGACATCTCCGCCGCAGGGAGCGAAGTCGTCCTGCTCGATCGCTTGCACGATGGCGATGCGGACCCGGGTGGCGTTACTGACATCGTCGACGGTCAGCCCTGCGTCGATACGTGCCTGTCGCAGCGCAGTGCCGATCGAGGGACGGTCGTCTTCTTCGAAGGGACGCTCGTCCTCAGGGGTGTTGTCCTCAGGGGAGTTGCCGATGGACACGGGGGCGCCTTTCGAGCGTGTAGCCACCTGTGCTGGAGGTTCAGTCTATGGGGGGTACGAAAGGGTGGGGCAACCGGGCGGTATCACTTTGTACGCCATCGGAATGGCCGGACATCCTGATGGTGGGACACGTACCTGTCGCTCCCCTCAACTTGACGTGCGCCGAAGGGAAACGGTTGCTCGCCGCTTCTTTACGGATGAGTCACGTTCGCGCATCGTCGACCCACTCGTACAGGTACCCGGCCCGCACCGATTCCTGACGGTGATTCCTTACGGTTGAGCCTCCCCACGGATCACCGCGAGCACTCCGTCCAGCTCGTCAGGTTTCACAAGAACATCACGAGCTTTGGAACCCTCGCTCGGCCCGACGATGTTGCGGGACTCCATGAGGTCCATCAGCCGCCCGGCCTTGGCGAATCCGACGCGCAGCTTGCGCTGGAGCATCGAGGTGGATCCGAACTGCGTGGAGACGACGAGTTCGGCCGCCTGGCACAGCAGGTCGAGGTCGTCGCCGATGTCCTCGTCGATCTCCTTCTTCTGCTTGGTGCCGACCACGACGTCGTCCCTGAAGACCGGCGCCATCTGGTCCTTGCAGTGCTGTACGACCGCCGCGACCTCGTCCTCGGTCACGAAGGCGCCCTGCATACGGGTCGGCTTGTTCGCGCCCATCGGCAGGAAGAGCCCGTCGCCCTTGCCGATCAGCTTCTCGGCGCCGGGCTGGTCGAGGATGACGCGGCTGTCGGCGAGCGAGGAGGTGGCGAAGGCGAGCCGGGACGGCACGTTCGCCTTGATCAGACCGGTGACGACGTCCACGGAGGGCCGCTGGGTGGCGAGGACGAGATGGATGCCGGCCGCGCGCGCGAGCTGCGTGATGCGCACGATGGCGTCTTCGACGTCCCTGGGGGCGACCATCATCAGGTCGGCGAGCTCATCGACGATCACCAGCAGATACGGGTACGGGCTGAGCTCGCGCTCACTGCCCTCGGGCAGCTTGACCTTGCCGTTCCTGATGGCCGCGTTGAAGTCGTCGATGTGCCGGAAGCCGAACGCCGCGAGGTCGTCGTAGCGCAGATCCATCTCCCGTACGACCCACTGCAGCGCCTCGGCGGCCCGCTTCGGGTTGGTGATGATCGGCGTGATCAGGTGCGGAATGCCTTCGTACGCGGTGAGTTCGACGCGCTTGGGGTCGACGAGCACCATGCGGACGTCCTCGGGGGTCGCCCTGACCATGACCGATGTGATCAGGCAGTTGATGCAGGACGACTTACCGGAACCGGTCGCTCCGGCCACCAGCACGTGCGGCATCTTCGCGAGGTTGGCCATCACATAGCCGCCCTCGACGTCCTTGCCGAGCGCGACCAGCATCGGATGGTCGTCCTCGGCCGCGTCGGCCAGCCGCAGCACGTCGCCCAGGTTGACCATCTCGCGGTCGGTGTTGGGGATCTCGATGCCGACCGCCGACTTGCCCGGGATCGGGCTGATGATCCGCACATCCGGGCTGGCGACGGCGTACGCGATGTTCTTGGTGAGCGCCGTGATGCGCTCGACCTTCACGGCGGGGCCGAGCTCGACCTCGTACCGCGTGACCGTCGGGCCGCGCGTGAAGCCGGTGACGGAGGCGTCGACCTTGAACTCGGTGAAGACGGTGGTGAGCGACTCGACGATGGCGTCGTTGGCGGCGCTGCGCGCCTTGCCGGGGCCGCCGCGCTCCAGGAGGTCGAGCGACGGCAGGGAGTACGTGATGTCACCGGAGAGCTGGAGCTGTTCGGCGCGCGGCGGGAGTTCGCGCGGCTCCTGGGGGGGCGCCTTGGTCAGGTCGGCGACCTCGGCCTTCAGCATCTCCTGCTTGGGCTTGCCGCCCTTGCTGCGCGCGGCCGGCACCGGCGTCGTCTGGTGCCCACCCCCCGTGTCCTCGCGCTCACCGCGGTCCGCCCCGACGCCCTGCGTCAGATCGGCCACGAGCGACGAGGGCGGCATCCCGTGCATCACGGCACCGTCGAGCGCCGCCGCGGCCGCCGCGGCAACGTCCACCGCGTCCATCTGCCGGTCTGCGGCGGGTTGCTGCACAGCGGGCCGCCTGGAGCGGCTCCGGCGCTTGGAGAGCGCCTCCTGCTCGGCACTGTCCGGGTCGTACTCCTCGGACGCCCGGGGCGCGGAGCGGCGCTTTCGGGCGCGCGCGGGCAGCGCCTCGCGCCACTGGTCGTCGTAGCGCTCGTCGTCCTCGCTGGAGCCGTCCTCGGCCGTCTGCGGCTGTACGAGGCCGAGCTTGGTGCCGAGCAGCCGCAGCCGCTGCGGGATGGCGTTGACGGGGGTCGCCGTGACGACCAGGAGCCCGAAAACGGTGAGCAGCACGAGGAGCGGTACAGCCAGGATCTGGCCCATCATGTACGTCAGCGGCGTCGCCGCGCCCCAGCCGATGAGCCCGCCGGCGTCCCGTACCGCCTGCATGCCGTCGCTGCGCGCGGGCGCCCCACAGGCGATGTGGACCTGGCCCAGTACACCGATGACGAGCGCGGACAGCCCGATGACGATACGTCCGTTGGCCTCGGGCTTCTCAGGGTGCCGGATGAGTCGTACGGCGATCACCGCGAGCAGGAGCGGAACGAGCAGGTCGAGGCGGCCGAAGGCACCGGTCACCAGCAGCTCGACGAGGTCGCCGACGGGGCCGCGGAGGTTGGACCAGGTGCCCGCAGCGACAATCAGGGCCAGGCCGAGCAGCAGCAGGGCGAGTCCGTCCTTTCGATGCGCCGGGTCGAGCCCTTTCGCGCCCCGCCCTATGCCTCGGAACGCGGCGCCGACGGCGTGCGCGAGACCGAGCCAGAGGGCGCGTACGAGCTTGAACACGCCCCCGGTGGGGTTGGGCGCCGGCTTGGGCGGGGCGGCTTTCCTGGCCGCGGCCTTCTTCGCAGGGGCCTTCTTGGCCGGGGCTTTCTTCGCGGGGGCCTTCTTCGCCGCAGCCTTCTTCGGAGCGGCCGCCTTCTTCGCGGTCGACTTCTTGGCTGCGGGCTGACGTGAGGCCATGGGTGCGAGGTTACCGGTGGAGACCACTGCGGACACGTATGTCTCTGCTTCACCCGTTCGTGTCACCTCCGTCGAGGCGCCAAGCTGACGGGGCCTCAACCGCCGTACGGGACTTGCCGGGTGAAGGACGCCGCAGAGCAGCGCCGTTCAGCTCAGCTCCCGGGCAGGAAGCCAACTCACCCGCAGGCCATCAGCTCATACGCGAGCAAGGGCAAAGCGACGCGGAACTCCCGCAGTTGTGCAAACTCAGTTCTGCGAAGGCAGCGAAGCCGCGCCGTTCCCCGTGCCCGGCTCCAGCGCGTCCAGCGCCCTGCGCAGTCCCGTGAGTTTGCGCTCGAGATGAGCCGCGGTCGCCACCGCCGCCGCATCCGCCGAGTCGTCGTCGAGCTGCTTGGAGAGCGCCTCGGCCTGCTCCTCGACGGCCGCGAGCCGCGCGGAGAGCTCGGCGAGCAGTCCGGCAGGTTCTTTGGACTCCGCGCCCTTGCCGCCACCGCCCTCCAGCTGGAGCCGCAACAGCGCCGCCTGCTCCCGGAGTTGGCAGTTCTTCATATAGAGCTCGACGAACACGGAGACCTTCGCCCGCAGCACCCACGGGTCGAACGGCTTGGAGATGTAGTCCACCGCTCCCGCCGCGTATCCCCGGAAGGTGTGGTGCGGACCGTGATTGATGGCGGTGAGGAAGATGATCGGGATGTCCCGGGTCCTCTCCCGCCGCTTGATGTGCGCGGCGGTCTCGAAACCGTCCATGCCCGGCATCTGGACATCCAGCAGAATGACCGCGAAATCGTCCGTGAGCAGTGCTTTAAGCGCTTCCTCCCCGGACGATGCCCGAACCAGTGTCTGATCGAGCGCAGAGAGGATGGCCTCCAGCGCCAGCAGATTCTCCGGCCGGTCATCGACCAGGAGGATCTTGGCCTTCTGCACCATGGCCCGTCCTCCTCGCCCCGGCAATGCACCGGGCGCCGCCCCAGGGGACGACTCCCTTACGCCGCCCGTCCTTGTGCCGGTCATGGTAGCCGCACCCCGCCTGTCGCCACACCCTGTCACCGCGATGTCACTGTGCACGTAGCAGAAACGCGGCAGGAGACCAGAAGGTTCCCCGAATCCCGGGTTTCTACACGGCGCCGGGCACAGTCAGTCAGCAGCTCCGCGCGCCCAGGTCCCCCACGCTCTCTGATCACTTGAACAGGGGGACCCGATTCGGTCACCGTTCGCGCATCCATCGGTCCATCACCTCGAGCAGATGATCGGGATCGACCGGCTTCGTCACATAGTCGGAAGCCCCCGACTCGATCGCCTTCTCACGGTCGCCCTTCATCGCCTTCGCGGTGAGGGCGATGATCGGCAGGCCGGCGAACTGGGGCATCCGACGGATCGCCGTCGTGGTCGCGTACCCGTCCATCTCGGGCATCATGATGTCCATCAGGACGACCGTGAGGTCGTCGTGCTGCTCCAGGACCTCGATGCCCTCGCGGCCGTTCTCGGCGTACAGCACCGACAGGCCGTGCTGCTCCAGGACGCTGGTGAGCGCGAACACATTGCGGATGTCGTCGTCGACGATCAGCACCTTCTCGCCCTCGAAGCGGAAGTCGCTCCGCGGCTGGGCGGACGCCTCCTCACCGCGCGCGGCCCAGGGCTCCTGGACCTGGCCCTGCTGCCCCGACAGCGTGGGCCGCTGCCCGGCCGAGGGCAACGACCTGCGGCGCCGCCTGAAGAGCGCGGCGGCCCCGTTCTGGGTCTCCTGGTACGACTTGACCTCGGCGGGCGTCTCCACAGGAGTCCTGTCCTCGGCCTCCGCGGGCAGGGCGAGCGCTCCGTTGTCCATCGCCGGCGCCGCGAGCTGCGGGTAGCCCTGCGGCGGCAGTTCGCTCGCGTGCAGTGGCAAATACAGCGTGAACGTGGAGCCCCGTCCAGGCTCGCTCTGCGCATGGATCTCGCCGCCCAGCAGCCGCGCGATCTCCCGTGAGATCGACAGCCCCAGTCCCGTACCGCCGTACTTCCTGCTCGTCGTGCCGTCCGCCTGCTTGAACGCCTCGAAGATCACCCGCATTTTGCTGGCCGCGATACCGATACCGGTGTCGGTCACGGAGAACGCGATCAGATCGGCGTCCGCGTCCCGCAGCGAACCCGCCTCCAGGAGCTGCTCCCGGATGGCGACGGGCACGTCCGCGCCGGCCGGACGGATGACGAGTTCGACTGCTCCGGAGTCGGTGAACTTCACCGCGTTGGAGAGCAGGTTGCGCAGCACCTGGAGGAGCCGCTGCTCGTCCGTGTGCAGCGTGGCGGGCAGTTCCGGAGAGACGCGTACGGAGAAATCGAGGCCCTTCTCCGCCGTCAGCGGACGGAAAGTGGCCTCTACGTAGTCGACGAGTTGGACCAGCGCGATACGCGTCGGCGATACGTCCATCTTGCCCGCCTCGACCTTGGACAGGTCGAGGATGTCGTTGATCAACTGGAGCAGGTCGGAGCCGGCTCCGTGGATCGTCTCGGCGAACTCGACCTGCTTCGGAGTGAGGTTGGAGTCCGCGTTGTCGGCGAGCAGCTTGGCGAGGATGAGCAGCGAGTTGAGCGGCGTACGCAGCTCGTGCGACATGTTGGCGAGGAACTCGCTCTTGTAGCGCATGGAGACCGCGAGTTGCTCGGCGCGCTCCTCCAGGACCTGCCGCGCCTCCTCGATCTCCGTGTTCTTGACCTCGATGTCGCGGTTCTGCCGGGCAAGCAGCTCGGCTTTCTCCTCCAGTTCGGCGTTGGACGCCTGGAGGGCCTTCTGCCGGTTCTCCAACTCGGCCGACCGCTCCCGCAGTTGCTCGGTCAGCTCCTGCGACTGCTTGAGCAGCACCTCGGTCTTGGTGTTCACGGCGATCGTGTTGACGCTCGTCGCGATCATCTCGGCGATCTGGTTGAGGAAGTCCCTCTGGATCTGCGTGAACGAATGGAACGACGCCAGCTCGATCACTCCCAGAACGGTCCCTTCGAAGAGCACCGGCAGCACGATGACATGCGCCGGAGGCGCCTCACCGAGCCCGGAGGCGATCTTCAGATAGCCGGGCGGCACATTGTCGACGAGAATCGTCCGCCTCTCCTTGGCGGCCGTCCCGATCAGCGTCTCTCCGGGCCGGAACGACGTCGGCATGGACCCCATGGAGTAGCCGTAGTGCCCGAGCATGCGCAGTTCGTACGAGTCGTCGCCCGCGGCGCCCACATCCTTGCCGTCGTCCAGGGGCATCGCCAGGAAGAACGCACCGTGCTGCGCCGAGACCACCGGAGTCAGCTCGCTCATGATGAGCGAGGCCACGTCGGCGAGGTCGCGGCGGCCCTGCATCAGGCCCGAGATGCGAGCCAGGTTGCCCTTCAGCCAGTCCTGTTCCTCGTTGGCGATGGTGGTGTCGCGCAGGTTGGCGATCATCTTGTTGACGTAGTCCTGAAGTTCCTGGATCTCGCCGGAGGCGTCCACGTCGATCTTCAGGTTGAGGTCGCCACGGGTCACCGCGGTCGCCACGCGCGCGATGGCCCGTACCTGCCGGGTCAGGTTCCCGGCCATCTCGTTCACCGACTCGGTGAGGTCGCGCCAGGTGCCGTCGACGTCGCGTACACGCGCCTGGCCGCCCAACTGCCCCTCGGTGCCCACCTCGCGGGCGACGCGGGTGACCTCTTCGGCGAAGGACGAGAGCTGGTCGACCATCGTGTTGATGGTGGTCTTGAGCTCCAGGATCTCGCCACGCGCGTCGATGTCGATCTTCTTGGTCAGGTCGCCCTTCGCGATGGCCGTGGTGACCATCGCGATGTTGCGCACCTGGCCGGTCAGGTTGGACGCCATGCCGTTCACGGACTCGGTGAGGTCCTTCCACGTACCGGCGACCCCCGGGACATGCGCCTGACCGCCGAGGATGCCGTCCGTGCCCACCTCACGGGCCACCCGCGTCACCTGGTCGGCGAACGCACTCAGCGTCCGCACCATCGTGTTGACGGTGTCCGCGAGCTGGGCGATCTCGCCGCTCGCCTCGACCGTGACCTTCTTGGTGAGGTCGCCGTTGGCCACCGCCGTCGCGACCTGGGAGATGTTGCGCACCTGGCCGGTCAGGTTGTTGGCCATCACGTTGACGTTGTCGCTCAGGTCCTTCCAGATGCCCGTCACACCGGGCACACGCGCCTGACCGCCGAGGTTGCCGTCGGTGCCCACCTCGCGGGCCACCCGGGTCACCTGCTCGGCGAAGTTCGACAGCTGATCCACCATCGTGTTGACGGTGGTGACGAGTTCGAGGATCTCGCCCTTCGCGTCGACGGTGATCTTCTTGGACAGGTCGCCCTTGGCGACCGCCGTGGTGACCTCGGCGATCTGCCGTACCTGGATGGTGAGGTTGTTCGCCATGAAGTTCACGGACTGCGTGAGGTCCTTCCATGTGCCGGAGACACCCTGCACCTCGGCCTGGCCGCCGAGAATGCCCTCCGTGCCCACCTCGCGGGCCACCCGCGTCACCTGCTCGGCGAAGTTCGACAGCTGATCCACCATCGTGTTGAGGGTGTTCTTCAGCTCGAGGATCTCGCCGCGCGCGTCCACGTCGATCTTCTGCGACAGGTCGCCCCGGGCCACCGCGGTCGCGACCTGCGCGATGTTGCGCACCTGGGAGGTGAGGTTGCCCGCCATGCCGTTCACGGAGTCGGTCAGGTCGCGCCACACACCGGCGACACCGGGCACCTGCGCCTGTCCGCCGAGCCGGCCGTCCGTGCCCACCTCGCGGGCCACCCGGGTCACCTGCTCGGCGAAGGCGCTGAGCTGATCGACCATGGTGTTGATGGTGTTCTTCAGCTCGAGGATCTCGCCGCGCGCGTCGACCTCGATCTTCTGCGACAGGTCACCGCGCGCCACCGCCGTCGTCACCTGGGCGATCTGCCGCACCTGGGACGTCAGGTTGCCCGCCATGAAGTTGACGGAGTCGGTGAGGTCCTTCCAGGTGCCGCTGACGCCGTCCACGCGCGCCTGACCGCCGAGCCGGCCCTCCGTACCCACGTCACGCGCCATGCGCGTCACCTGGTCGGCGAAGGTCGACAGCTGGTCCACCATCGTGTTGACGGTGTTCTTCAGCTCCAGCATCTCGCCGGAGACGTCCACGGTGACCTTCTGCGACAGATCGCCGTTGGCCACCGCCGTCGTCACCTGCGCGATGTTGCGCACCTGACCGGTGAGGTTCCGGAACGCGGTGTTGACGGAGTCCGTCAGGTCCTTCCAGGTACCGGCCGCGCCCGGCACCGCCGCCTGGCCGCCCAGCTCGCCCTCGACACCGATCTCCCGCGCCACCCGCGTGACTTCGTCACCGAAGGACGACAGCTGGTCCACCATCGTGTTGACGGTGTTCTTCATCTCCAGCATCTCGCCGGCCACATCGACGGTGACCTTCTGCGACAGGTCACCGCTGGCCACCGCCGTCGTCACCGAGGCGATGTCCCGCACCTGGGTGGTGATGTTCCGGAAGACCGTGTTCACCGAATCGGTGAGGTCCTTCCACGTTCCCGCCGCACCCGGCACATTCGCCTGGCCGCCGAGCCGCCCTTCGCCGCCGACCTCGTTGGCGACCCTGGTCACCTCGTCCGCGAACGTACGCAGCGTCTCGGTCATCTGGTTGATCGTCTCGGCGAGCTGCGCCATCTCACCGCGTGCCGAAACAGTCACCTTCTGCGACAGATCACCGTTGGCCACCGCCGTCGTCACCTGCGCGATCCCGCGCACCTGTGACGTCAGATTGCCGGCCATAAGATTCACCGAATCGGTGAGGTCCTTCCACACACCGGCCACACCCGGCACCTGTGCCTGGCCGCCGAGCTCGCCCTCCGTGCCGACCTCGCGCGCGACTCGCGTCACCTCGGAGGAGAAAGAGGAGAGCTGATCCACCATCGTGTTGACGGTGTTCTTCAGCTCCAGCATCTCGCCGGCCACATGAACCGTGACCTTCCGGGACAAGTCACCCTTGGCGACCGCCGTCGTCACGAGTGCGATGTCCCGCACCTGCGCCGTCAGCCGGTACGCCATCGTGTTGACCGAATCCGTGAGGTCCTTCCACGAACCGGACATTCCGCGCACCCGGGCCTGGCCACCCAGCTTGCCCTCCGTGCCCACCTCGCTGGCCACCCGCGTGACCTCGTCGGTGAACGTGGACAGCTGGTCGACCAGGTTGTTGACCGTGCGCCCGACCTTCAGGAACTCCCCGCGCAGCGGATGCCCGTTGCCGTCCGGGGCCTGCGCCCGCAGCTCCATACGCGGCGACAGGTCGCCCTCGGCCACCGCGGACAGCACCCGGCCGACCTCGGAGACGGGGCGTACGAGGTCGTCGACCAGCGCGTTGGACGCGTCGATCGCCGAGGCCCAGGACCCCTCGCAGACGCCCGTCTCCAGACGCTCCGTGAGCTTGCCCTCGCGGCCGACCATGCGCCGTACGCGCGAGAGTTCGCCCGTCAGATGCAGATTGCGGTCGGCCACCTCGTTGAAAACAGCCGCAATTTCGGACATAACGCCGTCGCCGGACACCGTCAGGCGCTTGCGGAAGTTCCCATCCCGCATCGCCTCCAGCGCCACGAGCAGTCTGTTCAGCGCCGCGGTGTCCACCTCGGTGGTCCCGTTGCGCGGTTTGCGCCGGTTACTCAGGGACTCTCCGCCTTTCGCGCGCGCTTTAGTGCCCCGCGTCGCTGCGCCAGACTCCACTGTGTCCCTCCCGCAAGGGTCGACCGTTACTGCTCGGGGTGTTCGGGTAGTGCTCTGCGTGTTTGGACCATCTCTTGAAGCTTGCCCAGTGTTTCACCGTGGCTGAACCAGGCCATAACAGTTCGGCAGCTTCGCACATCGTCCGCACACACCCTCCCGGACGGAAACACTGTGGTGACCGGCATCCGCATGGACGGCGAAGGTAAGTAACCTTGCATGCGGCTGTCCAGCCACGCCGGTCCGTCCGGCCTGGGCGGTGGCACGAGCACAAGCGGGCAGGCATCGGAGGGGCGGCCTCACCATGACCACCGGAGTACATCCTGGGGGACAGCCCCAGGATCCCGGACAGACCGGCAACCGTCATCTGCCACGGCAGGGGCGAATCGGCCACGAAGCCCTGCCCGAAGAAACCCGGACAAGGAGTGCTGTGATCACCGCTCGCGCGGCCGCCAGCTTCGACCCCGTCGGACGGTCCGTCGCGACCGCTCGGTCCTTTGTCCGTGACACCCTCCAGGGCTGGGGCTTCGCTGACATCGTCGACGACGCCGTGGTCCTCACCAGCGAACTCGTCACCAACGCCGTGGTACACGCGGGCACGTCCGCCGATGTCCTGTGTCTGCGCACCGAGGACGGCGTACGCATCGAAGTAGCGGACCGCTACCCGGAACGAGAGATTCCACTCCAGGCGACGGCCGTCAACATGGGCAGCCCCGACCGCGAAGGAGGCCGCGGCCTCCAGTTGTGCGCGGCTCTGGCCGCCTGCTGGGGAGTCGAGTACACGCCCACCCACAAGCAGGTCTGGTTCCAACTCGACCTCCCGGACCGCCCGGTGGGCACCCGCACCGCCGGCCCCTCGCTGCCCGCCGACCTCCTGCCCCTCGCCGACGGCCGCGTACGCGTCGCCGTCGTCCAGATCGACCGCGTCGGCGCCATCTCCGCCTGGAGCGAGGACGCGGAAGAACTCTTCGGGTACGCGGCGGAGCAGGTCATCGGCAAGCCCCTGACCGACCTCGCGGCCTGGCCGCACACCCCCGGCACCAGCACCGGCATCGCCGAGGCCCTCCAGCTCTCGCGCTGGGAGGGCAGTTACGGCCTCCGCGGCGCCAACGGCCGCGTGACACCCGTGTACGCCTCGCATCTGCGCGTCCGCGACACCGGCGGCGAGCCCTCCACGGTCTGTCTGCTTGTACGCGATCACGAGCGCGCCGTCCTGCAGACTCCCCTGCGCGTACCCGCCGCGGACTCGGCGACACACTCCGAAGGCGGCCAGGCCACCGACCCCTTCGAGGTCTTCATCGGCTCCCCGGCCCCGGACGACCTCGACGGTCTCCTCCAGCGCACCGTGGAGCGCGCCCGCGACATGCTCGACGGCGACTCCGCCTTCCTGCTGCTGGCCACCGACGACGAGACCGAGCTGGAGGTACGCGCCTCCACCGGGCTCCCCTCCGCCCGCCAGCGCTTCGCTCGCGTCCCCGTGGAGGCGGGCCCCGGCCGCTACGGCTCGGCCCGGATGCCGGCCGTCCACGACGACCTCACGGCCGTCCCGGGCGCCGTACCGCTGCTGAGCGGCACGGGCATGCGATCGGTCGTCACGGTCCCGCTGAAGGTCGAGGGCCGTCTCACGGGCTCTCTCGGCGTCGCGGCCGAGTCCCCCGCGCGGTATTCGAACGAAGAGGCCCTGCGCCTCCAATTCGCCGCCGACCGCATCGCGCTCGCCGTCGAATCGGCCCGCTTGGGCGAGCTGGAGCGTCTGCGCCGGGGCTCGCTGTCCTTCCTCGTAGAGGCCTCCGACCTCCTCGCGGGCACCCTGGACCGCGATCAGACGCTGGCCCTCATGGCACAGATGACGGTCCCGACCCTGGCCACCTGGTGCGCCGTCTACACGATTGCCGACCAGGCCTCGGACCCGTATCTCTCGTACGTCCTGCATGAGGACGAGGAGCGCATCGACGGCCTCAAGGCCCTCCTCTCCAAGATCGCCCCACCAGACCCGGTCCCGACCCCCGGCGCCCGCGTCTGGTCGGCCCCGGCCGAGGCGGCCCACGAGGCGGCCCTGCGCACCTCCATGCGCAGCCTGGGCCGCGGCGAGCCCGCGACGGTCAGCTCCGGCATCGGCACGACCCTCGCCACTGCCTCGGCGGTCGGCGGCGAGACGGTCGTACTCCCCCTGGTGGCCCGCAACCGCGTCATCGGCATGCTGACGCTCGGCAAGCCGACGGACGAACACTTCCGTCAGGAGATCCTGGAACTCGCCGAGGACCTCTCCCGACGGGCCGCCCTGGCCCTGGACAACTCCCGCCTGTACTCCGAGCGCATGGCCATCAGCCAGTCCCTCCAGCGCAGCCTCCTGCCGCCCGAACTCCCGGTCATCGAGGGCGTGGAGGTCGAGGTCATCTACCGCGCGGCGGGCGAGGGCAACGAAGTCGGCGGCGACTTCTACGACGTCTTCCCGATCCGCGACGGCGCGTACGGCTTCGCCATCGGCGATGTCTGCGGTACGGGCCCGGAGGCGGCCGCGGTCACGGGCTTGGCCCGCCATGCTCTCCGGCTCCTCGCCCGCGAGGGTTTCGGCGGCCCGGCCGTCCTGGAGCGCCTCAACTCCGCGATCCTCGACGAGGGCGCCCGCAGTCGCTTCCTGACCCTCCTGTACGGCGAGTTGTGGCCCCAGGAAGACGGCAGCGCCGTCCTGAAGATCGTCTGCGCCGGCCATCCGCTCCCCCTGCGCCTGCGCCAGGACGGCACGGTCGAACCGGCCGCCGAACCACAGCCCCTCCTCGGCGTCATGGACGATCTCGAACTGTACGAGCAGACGGTGACGCTCGATCCGGGCGATGTCCTCCTGTGCGTGACGGACGGCGTCACGGAACGCCGCGAAGGCACACGCATGTTGGGTGACGACGGCCTCACGGACGTCCTCACCACCTGCACGGGCCTGACCGCCGGCGCGGTCGCCGCCCGCATCATGCGCGCGGTCGAACGCTTCGCCTCCGACGCCCCGTCCGACGACATGGCCATCCTGGCCATGCGCGTTCCGGGCCTCCACAAGGACTAAGAACTGACGCACTGAAGTCCCGCAACACGAAAAAGGCCT
>NZ_BMPQ01000017.1:188143-189149 GCF_014647675.1 Streptomyces flaveus
CGGAGGCCTTTTCTCTCGGAGCCCCCAAACGGAATCGAACCGTTGACCTTCTCCTTACCATGGAGACGCTCTACCGACTGAGCTATAGGGGCCTGTCGCGCTTTCGGGTTTTCCTCGCGGCAACGGCACAGATCATACCCCGAACAGCAGAGTGCCCCCAACCCTGTTCGACACCGCGCTCGGCTAAAAGGCAGGCTGCAACAACCCACCGAGCGCGTTGCACGCGGACACGATCCGATGCATCTCACGCTTCGCCAAAGCAGCGTCCACGGGCAGCGCCAGCGTCTCGTCCGCGGCGCGCTCAGTCTCCGGCAGATACACATCCCGCCGGAACCCAGGCATCCGGTGCACAGGCGTCTTCACCGGCACCCAGCACTCAACTCCCCTGGCCCGCACGGCCCGTGCGAAAGCGTCCCGGTCCGGCCGCCCATTGCCCGGCACCCGCACGACGTACTGCTGGTACGTGTGCCCGATACCGCCCTCCGGCGTCCGCACCCCGCTCAACCGCCTGTCCAGATACGCGGCATGAGCCCTGCGCTGCTCGACCTCGTCGTACGGCGCCTTCGACTCGCTCTGCTCCAGCACCAGGAGACCTTGCCGCTGTCCAACGCGCCGCAGCCCCGCGAGGTCAGCGGGCTGACCGAAGCGGTGCACGGCGACGACAGCCACCGTCCGCGGCCCGACGACAGCGTCGACAGCGGGGACATCAAGGCAGTACGTGGCCGGGTCGATGTCGGCGAACACCGGCATCGCACCAGTCAGGCTCACGGCCTCGGCGACCTCGACGTTCCCGAACGCCGGCACGATGACCTCGTCACCAAGTCCAACACCCGCGGCCCTGAGCATTCCTACAGTCCCCATACTCGGGATGCTTATCGCGCAACGTGAACTCCAAGTGACGCACAACAAAAAAGAGCTGGTCCCCGAACCGAAGTTCGGGGACCAGCTCTTTCAATGTTTGTTCGGCGGTGTCCTACTCTCCCACAGGGTCCCCCCTGCAGTACCA
>NZ_BMPQ01000018.1:0-83779 GCF_014647675.1 Streptomyces flaveus
CCCCAACTCCCGTATCTGCGCCCGGACGGCCTGGGGGCCGCGGGCGTCGGCCACCTGGACGTCGTGACCGGCCGTGCTGAGTTTGGCGGCGAGGTTCCCGCCGATGGCACCGGCACCTATGACAGTAATTTTCATGATGTGTTCCTTGAGAGGTCGTGCCGCCCCCGGGGGCGGTGCGAGGTGATGGCCGGGGGGTGGTGCCGCCTGGCGTTGCGGGGGTCGGGGCGGGGCGGGGTGTCGGGCGGTTTACGCCTGGGTGTCCTGCCGGCGGTAGCCGCTCGCGATGAGTGTGCGGAGCCGGTCGAGCGACTCCTCGTCGGCGCCGGTGCCCTTGATCCAGGCAACGGAACAGGCCGCGAGGAACAGGTCGTTGCCCCGCACCGAGTCGCGCACGTGCCCGGTGAGTTGCGCGGCTTGCACGTACTGATCGGTGGCGGTGATGAGGGTGTGGCAGGGGATGGTGAGCGGGTTGTCCGGCTCCTGCGCGCGGGCCGCGGCCATGAGCGGGTCCGGCAGGCCGCTGAAGGCGCTGAAGTACTCCTCCATCGCGCGCAGCCACTGTTCCAGCGCCTGGGCGGGGTCGGCGAGCTGATCGATGCCGGCCTGGCGGGCGACCAGTTCCTCGGAGCGGGTGTGCAGCACGGCCGCCAGCAGTGCTTCCCGGGTGGGGAAGTGCCGGTACAGGGTGCCGGGTCCGACGCCTGCCTCCTTGGCCACCGCCTCCAGGGAGGTGCCGACTCCGTGCTGCAGGAAGTGACGCTGCGCGGTCTCCAGGAGGGCGGTGCGGTTGCGCTGGACGTCCGCGCGGGGCTTGCGTTCGCGCTGTTCGCCGGCGCTCATGCGCCCTCCTGCCTGCCGTGATCGTGCGGCCGCATCAAAACGGATGCTGCCTCCGTACGCATTCGAGAATAAAACGGAGGCGGCATCCGGTCAAATGGGCGGCCCGAGCGCGGAGCCCGGACCTCGCAGGGGGCGCGACATGTTTGGCCGTAGAGCGCAGGGCAAAAGCCGTGCGGGCTGCACCATTCCAGGGTGCCCTTGTCCGGCCCCTCCCGCGCCGAGTCCGGCCCGGTCCCGGTCCCGGTCCCGGACGTCAGGGGGTGAGCTGTTGGTGTCCGATGACGGAGAGCAGTTCGAGTTTGCTGTGGCTCTCCGTGCCGGGGCGCGTGGTCAGCACCACCAGGGTCTGCGCGCGGTTCTCGGTGTACAGGAGCTGGGCGTCGACGTCGATGCGGCCGAGTTCGGGATGGAGGACGGTCTTGCAGTCGCCGTAGCGGGCGACCTCCTGAAGTTCCCACATGCGGACGAACTCGGGGCTGTGTTCCTGGAGTTCGGCGAGGATCCGGGCGGCTCGGGGGGTGTCGCTGCCGGCTGTCAGCGCGGCCCGCAGGCGTGCTGCCTGGGCGCGGCCGTGGCGTTCGTGGGCCTCCTCGGGATACACCAGACGTTCGGCCGGGTCCATGAACCAGCGGTAGTAGCCGCTGCTGGCCAGACCGGTGTGGCGGGTCTGGTCGCCGAGCAGTGCGACGGCCAAGGGGTTCATCGCGAGAGTGTCGACCAGGTCGGTCGTTACCAGGGCCGGGGTGTCGTCCAGGCGGTCCAGGACCCGCAGCAGCGTCGGGCTGACATGCTCAGAGCGGTGGAAGCGGGCCGGGGCGTTGTGGCCGATGAGGACGAAGAGGTGGTCGCGTTCGTCCAGGGTCAGCCGCAGTGCCCGGGCGAGAGCTTCGGTGATCTGGACGGAGGGCTGCGGAGCACGCTGCTGTTCCAGCCGGGCGTAGTAGTCGGTGGACATGCCGGCGAGCTGCGCGACCTCCTCGCGGCGCAGCCCTTGGGTACGCCTGCGCGGCCCCTCGACCAGCCCGACGTCGCGGGGCCGCAGCGTCTCACGCCGGTAACGCAGGAATTCCGCCAGTTCCTTCTTGTCCATGGCCCCATCCTCGTCGCATCCCGCCCGGCTATCCAGAGACCGCCGATCCATGGCTGAGCCCTCCCCTTCTGCCCGCGCGAAGCCGCTCGTACGGCCGACGCCGAGGGCGCGCGCAGCCAGAAGACCCGATGGTCCCTTGACCTGCCTGGCCCGCTGGGAAATTCGCCGACCGTCGGCGGTGCGGCGCAGACCGTCGGTATGGAAGACGGCCTGCGGCGACGGTCCCCCGTCGAGGACACCCAACGCTTTGACCGGTCCCGAGCCTCGTCGCCCGGCCGACAGGACTATGTTCGCCGTGTCAGACGGCCGCTCGCGTGCCCCTCGGCGCTCAGGAAAGAGCCGGTCGCCTCCAGTGCGACGACCGGGGCGAAGCCGAAGGCGCTTCCTGACCGTTCCGCGTCTTGGGCGAGGACCTCCCCGAAGCGGGTCGAGCTCGCGTTCGCCCATGCTGTGGCCCCACAGGACCCGCCTGTGTGCTGTTGTTCCGCGTCGGGCATTTCGGGTCGGTCAGCTGCCGGTCATCATGGCGAGGACGTCGTCGTAGGAGCCGTTGGCCACCGCGTCGCGGATGAACCTGGCGGGCTCGACGACCAGCTCCTTCCCGTCGGGCTTCTCACGCAGCAGGCCGAGGACCTCGGTGAGGAAATCGTCCAACGGCATGGACTGCTCGCTGTCCTGCTGGCCCATCAGCGTCGTGCGCACGCCCGCCGGGACCACCTCGACCACCTGGACACCGGCGCCGGCACCGGCGAGCTGGATGCGCAGGCTCTCGGAGAAGGAGTGCAGCGCGGCCTTGGTCGCGCTGTAGGTCGGCGTGCTCGGGAACGGGACGAACGCCAGCGCCGAGGTGACGTTCATGACGACCGCGTCGTCCTTGCCCACCAGCAGCGGCAGGAAGGCGTACGTCATCCGGATCGTGCCCAGCAGATTGACCGTGACGTGATCCTCGGCGACCTGGAGTCCGGCCGGGTCGAGGAGGTTCTCCGGCAGCATGATGCCGGCGTTGTTGACCAGGACGTTCAGCCCCGGGTGGCTCGCCGCCACGGTCTCACGGGCCCGGGCGATCGAGTCGGGGTCCGCGACATCGAGGACGAGTGCGTCGATGCCCGGGTGCTCGGCCGTGATCTCGTCGAGGAGTTCCTTGCGCCGGCCGGCGACGATCACCTTGTTGCCGGCCTCGTGCAGGCGCAGGGCCAGGCCGAGGCCGATGCCCGAGGTGCCGCCGGTGATCAGGATCGTGTTGCCGGTCATCTTCATGGGGTCTTGCTCCTTCGGTACGGCGGGCCGGTGAGCGCCCGCAGCCTCGACCGTAGGAGCGCCCGTGCGGGGGCGGGAGAGGAAGGTTTATCCATGGACCGGCGGTCCCTGCCTCGTGAAGCGGCCCTGCGCAGCGGATCCGGTGTCGTGGGCGGTGGAGGTGGAGGTGGCGGCGATGGTGACGTCGATGCCGAGGCGGTCGGCGTCGGATGAGGCGACGTCGAGGGCGGTGACCGAGCCGCCCGGCGCATCCCTGATGCAGGGGGGATTGATGTGTTACATGCCACCTTCAGCACTATCCGCCAGGGAAGGTCACCGGGACCGGCAGCACTCCTGCGCCACCGAGACGAAGGCCAGCTTCGCGCGCTTGAGTTCGTCCGGCCTCTCATGGCGTCTCAGACAGTCGACGAGATGCTGCGCCGCGGCGGCGGCATCCGGCGGGCCTTCCAGGAGCACCCCGCCCAGGGCTCGTTGCAGCAGGACGTCGTCGGCCTGACCCCGCCCGTTCCGCTCGGTGAGGATCCTGGTCTCCGCGGCTCCGAGGAACTCCGCGTAGGTCTGGCGGCGGAGGGCGAACTCGCGGTGGTCGGACTCGGCGCGAAGCGTCATGCGAACCGATTCGAGCAGCGCGTCAGCCTGGCGCTCGCCCGCGTGGCGCGCGGCTGCGGCCTGCCGGATGCCGGCGCTGCGGGCGTACCAGCCGGTGACGATGCTGCCCGCGATCGCCGATCCCGCGGCGATCAGTGCGATTCCCCAGTCACTCATGCCGCCATCCTCGCGATCAGCCACGGTATGCCACACCGCCCTTGCCGAATGTGCGGTGTGGATCACTCTCGGCAGCCTTCGAACAGCGCGCGATAGGATCGGATCATGTCGCCCGACGACACCAACGAACCTGCCCCGACCTGCGGAAACAGCAGTTTCCGCCCGCCGGTTCCCGGTAGACTGAACACTCGTGGGCGACGGGCGACGGGCGACGGGCGACGGGCGACGGGCGACGGGCGACGGGCGACGGGCGACGGGTTCTGTTCGCGGCTCGGTCGGCGGTGGCCTTGTACCGCCTGCTCGACGTTCTGCCCGTCTTCTCCGGTGACGACCGGATCAGCCGCCTGTTCACTCTCGTCCCCGGGTCCGACTTCGGAGCCGACGCCCTCTCCGCGATCGACGCCCTCGGAGCCCGTACGGTGCCGTGGAGCGAAGCGTGCGGTCGTACGTACGACATGGTCGTCGCCGCGAGTCCGAAGGGGGACCTGAGGCTGCTGCGCGGCCCGCACGTCCTTGTGCCGCACGGCGCGGGCTTCAACAAGTCGATCCCCGGCGAAGGTTCGGCCGACTCGGCGTCCGGGCTGGATCCGGCGTATCTGCGACGGCCCGACCACGACGCTCCGATAGCGCTGCACGCCCTGGCCCATCCCGATCAGGTCGCCAGGCTGGCCGCCACGGACCCGCGGGCCGCCCGGCACGCGAAGGTGATCGGCGACCTCACTCTGGAACGCGTCCTCGCCTCGACGTCCCTGCGCGACCGCTACCGGGCGGCGCTGGGCACCGGGGCCCGCGAGCTGCTGGTCCTGGTCTCCACGTGGGGGCCGGAGTCCCTCATCCGGCAACACCCCGGACTGCCCGCCCGACTCGCGGCCCAACTGCCCCACGACGAATACCAGTTGGCGCTCGTAGTCCATCCCAACGAGCGCGGCCTGCTCGGGACGTACGAACTGACCGAACGTCTGGCGCCCGCCCTCGACGCGGGGATGATCCTCCCGGATCCGCACGAGGAGTGGGCCTCCGTCCTGATCGCCGCTGACGCCCTGGTCACCGACCACGGATCGGCCGCCCTGTACTACTGCGCCGCCCGGGACCGCCCCGTCGTGAGCGTCCACCGAGGCGGCGGCGAACTGATCCCCGGCAGCCCGATGGGCGTACTCCTCGACCGGATACCGCAGTTGGGACGCGCCGAGAACATCGCCGACGCACTGCGGGCGTATCGGCCGGGTCCTGGGCACGCCGCCGCCGAGGCCGCGTTCGCGCCCCCCGGTGATGCCGTCGACCGCCTGCGAACCGAGGTCTACGCCCTGCTCGGTCTCGCGCCGCCCATCCACGGCTTCACCCCCCGGCCGCTGCCCCCGCCCGCGCCCGCCACGCGTGTCCCGGCGGCGTTCGACGTCCACGTGGAGACCACCGCGGCCGGCACCCGGATCACCCGGCACCCGGCCGGCACCGGGCCGCCCGGCCACCACCTGGCCGTGGAGCACGGCTCCGCAGGCGAACAACTCGCCCGTTCCGCAGGCCTGTTGTACCGTCGCCCGCTCCCGGCGTCCACCGCCCCCGTGGACCTGGCCTGGACCGCCGACGGGTGGACCCGGCACGCCCTGTCCGCCTACCCGAACTGCCGCTCGGCCGCGGCCCTGCTGCCGTCCGGCCGGTGCCTGCTCCGAGTCCGCGGCCATGAACAGACGTACGCCGTCCAGGTCGAACCGCGGTCCGAAGAAGGCCGGATCGTACGGATCGACCCGGCCGTCGCTCTGTCGGCCGCGCACGCCCGGCTGGTCTCCCCTCAACCCGCCCCTGACAGCCACACCGTGCTGAACTGCCTCATCGGAGAGCGCACTTTCCGCATCACCCTCCGCCCGGCCACGGACACCGAAGCAACGCAGGTGATCTAGACGAGGCCGTTGCGCCGTCGGAGAGTCCGGGCCGCCGCACGATGCTCCTCGGCCTCCACCAAGTGCCCTTCGGCTGTGTCCAGTTCGGCAAGCGCGTCGTGGACGCGTGCCAGATCGAAGCCCGAGCGCCGCCTGTCGGCCCGCTCGAGCGACTGCTGGTACAGCTCACGGGCCTCGTCCGTCCGGCCGAGGCGGTGCAGGACACCGGCGAGGGCGAACGCCGAGCGTCCGATCAGCCTCTCGCGCTTCTTCGCCACGAACCCGGTGTACGCCTCGGACAGCAGACGATGCGCTGTCCCAAGGTCATCCGCCTTCGCGCTCGCCTCTCCCATCCGATAGGTCTGGAGCAGGACGCCGTAGGGGTTGGGGATCGCCCGGTGCATGTCGCGGGAGCCGGCGAAGTCGGCCAGAGCGGCACTCCACTCACCCCGTACGCCCTTGAGCATGCCGCGGAACTCGAGGGCTGACGCGGCGAGTTTGCGGTCCCGTTCGGAGTCCCCCAGCAGTTCAAGGGCGGACATCGCGCTGTCGAGCTGGACCTCGGCCTCGCTCAGTTCTCCCGACTCCCACAGCGGCCTGGCCAGCTGGCAGCGCGTACGCACCAGCCATCCCGCGTTTCCCCCGTGCCGGACCGCCGAGTCGACGGCGCGCCTGAAGACCTCGATGACCTCGGACTGGTGGGGATGGTCCAGAGCATGCGTCCACACGGGCTCGGACAGGGCCACGACCTCGGTGTCCATCCCACGGCCGTGGGCCAGGCGCGAGCACGCGAACAGCACATGGCGTTCCTCGTCCAGCCAACGGGCCGCGCGCTCGGCGCGTTCAGCCCGGACTTCGTCCTCCACGGCCGCTTCCGGATCCTGCAGTGGAACGTCCGGCACACCGGGAACAGGGTCGAGAAGATCCACGACGGTCAGCCGACGGCCGGCGGTGAACCGGTCGGCCAGCTGAGCCTGCCGCACGAACCAGCGCAGCAGCCTGGCCTGTGCCTCGGTCACCTCCCCGTCCGCCGCCTCCCGGCGGGACCGGCGCAGGGCGTGCCCGCGCTGCGGCCCGGGCAGCCTCATCTGGCCGGCCTCCGTCAGCGACAGCAGACGCAGGTCCAGCAATCCGGCCCGGTCCAGCTCCTCCAGGGCGTCCTGGCAGGCCTCCGGCTCCAGCCCCGACAACGCGGTGGCGGAGTGGAGTGTGAACGTCTCGCCGGGATGGTGCGGAAGCAACCGGTAGAGCAGGGCCGCCGGGCGGGACAGACCGGCGTAGGCCGTGTCCCAGATGTGCTCCACGCCGGACACGCCCTTCTCGTCCAACTCGGCCTGGAGGTCGGCGAGGATACGGGAGAGCGGGCGCAGCCGGTGCGTGCGCACCCACCGGCCCGCCACGTGCAGCGCCGCGGGGAGGCCGTCGCACAACCCGACCACCGCCCGCGCCGCCTCCGGGTCGGCGGCCAGCCGGTGGTCACGGACGATCAGTTCCAGCAGCTCCGTCGCCGCCCGCTCCTCCAGTGGCGGCAGCGCCAGATCCACCGCGGTTCCGGCTTCGAGGTCGTGGAGCGGACCGTGACTCGTGGCTATCACCACGCTGTCGCCCGACGCCGGAAGCAGGGGGACGACCTCCGAGGCGTAGCGCGCGTTGTCCAGCAGGAGGACCAGATTCGCGTCGGAGGTCCTGTTCCAGTACTGCCTGCACCGAGCCGCGTACTGGGCCTGCACCTGGTCCGGCGCCACGTCGAGGGAGTTCAGCAACTGGGAGAGCACATCACCGGGATCCAGCACGCCGTCCGCCCGGAAGTCGTCGAGGTCGACGGACAGCACACCATCGGCAAAGGGGCGGCGGTCGAGCAGAGTGCGGGCGATCAGGCCGGCCAGCTCCGTCTTTCCCAGGCCGCCAGGACCGCTCAGCGCCAGGACCAGCGGACGGGAACGGCTCCGCCATTCCGTCACGGCGCGCAAGGCACGTTCCCGCTCATCGTCGCGGTTGACGAAGTACACCGGCTCCGGCGGAAGTTCGACCCTCACAACAGTCCCCTCGACCATCCGCAGTGCCCTGCACGCACTTCCCGACGATCATGCACTCTAGAGACTTTCACCACCCGGTGCCCGGTATCCCGAAGACCCGAAAACCCCGGATCATCCGCGCTGCACCTCAACACCTCAACACCCACGCACGGCACTTGTCGGACCTGCACAGGTTGCCCGGGGGCAGGATCCTGCACGCTTTACCGGTAACCGGTCGCGAGCGACATCGTGCTCAGGCGTCGACGACCAACTGCCCCAGGAGGTGCTCCACACCCTTGCGGAGGTCGTCCGCGGCAGTGTCGCGACCGGTCAGGTACCTGAGCAGCGCCTGCTGGAAGAGCCCGTCGAAGAGCGCGTACGCCACGGGGGGCGACAACACGGGGGGCGAGCCGACGAGCTCGGCGAAATGGCTGACGACGCGCCAGATCATCCGTTCCAGGCTCTGGTCGATGTCGAGGACATCCTCACGGAACGACTCCTCGAACAGGCTCTGGTTCCGCAGGTCGTACCAGAGCCGGTGCATCGTCGCTTCCTCTCGCAGCGTGTCGGCCATCGCCGCGGCGAAACCCTGCTTGAGTTCCTCGGCCGAGCCGGCGGTGACGATGATCTGGTCGTAACGGGTGACGCACTCCGCCTTGTACTGCCGCACGCAGTAGGTGATCAGCTCCACCTTGTCGCGGAAGTAGTAGTGCAGGACGCCGTGGGAGAACTCGGAGTTCTGCGCGATCTCGCGCAGGCTCGTGCGGGCGTAGCCGAGTTCGGACAGGGTCTGCAGCGCGGACGCCGCCAGTTGCGCCCGTCGCTCGGCGAACTTGTCGACCTGCCGCCGGGAGATCCTGTCCCGGCTCTTGCCCGCAGTCTGGGTCACAGCGCGTCTCCGTCGGCCCTTCCGCCCGCCCGCACCCTGCGGACCGCTGCGCCAGGCTATCGCGGCCCGGGACGAGAACCCAGCAAGAATCTGGACAGTCGTCAAAGAAAGTTTGGACGGTCGTCAAAAGAAGTCTTGACGACTGTCCAGAAGTGCCTACGCTGGCGTCACGTCCCGCAGTCCCCCGGTCCGGGTTTCCGTACGACCGAGTGCGTGACGCCGACAGCACGTCATCTCAACGAGGAGATGTTCCATGAGCGTGTACGACCTGACCGGGCGCAAAGCCCTGGTGACGGGTGGGGCCCGAGGACTCGGGGCAGGCATGGCCGAGGCGCTCGCCCGGGCCGGCGCCGCCGTCGTCATCGGCGACATCCAGGAGGAGGCGGGCAAGGCGACCGCCGATTCGCTCAGGGAGTCCGGCGCCACCGCCGCCTTCGTGTCCCTCGACGTGACCGAGGACGCGAGCTGGGAATCGGCCGTCTCGCAGACGATCGACGAGCTCGGCGGCCTGGACATCGTCGTCAACAACGCCGGCGTCGAGATCTCCGGCCTGGTCGCCGACCTCGACCCGGCCGATGTCCGCCGGATGCTGGAAGTGAACGTCCTCGGCACGGCGCTCGGCGTCAAGCACGCCTTCCGCGCGATGCGCCCCGACGGTCCGGCCGGCAACGGCGGCGCCGTCGTCAACATCTCATCGGTCGCGGCGACCATCCCGTTCCCCGGCATCGCGGGCTACTCCGCGACGAAGTCGGCGGTCGACCGGCTCACCCGGGTGGCCGCGCTGGAATCCGGCAAGCTCGGCTACGGCGTGCGCGTCAACTGCGTCTATCCCGGCCTCGTACCGACCGAGATGGGCGCCAAACTCGCGGCGGACATGGAGACCCTGGGCCTCTGGCCGAGCGCGGAGGCGGCCGTCGGCGACGTCATCGCCCTGACCCCGCTCGGCCGGCTCGGCGAGGTCGCCGACATGGCCGACGCCGTGGTCTTCCTCGCCTCCGACGGCGCCCGCTTCATCACCGGGGCCGGCCTGCCGGTCGACGGCGGCATGGGCATGTGACGGGCCCCTACCCGGCGCCTCCACCTCACTCCCCCACCGCCGACACCGCCGACCATCGAAAGGCCGAACCATCATGAGCAACGACAAGCCCGTCGTCGTCTACGGGGCCTCCGGCTACACCGGCCGCCTCGTCTGCGAGTACCTCCGGGAATACAACATCCCCTTCATCGCCGCCGGACGCGACAAGGCGCGCATCCAGGAGGTCCTCGACAAGGTTCCCGGAATCGACACCGTGGACCACGAGGTCGTCGAGGTCGAGCACGCGGTCGGACCGCTGACCGAGCTCTTCCGCGGCGCCAAGGTGGTGAGCAACATGGTCGGCCCGTTCATCAAGTACGGGCCGGAGGTCGTCGAAGCCGCGCTCGCGGCCGGCTGCCACTACCTCGACACCACCGGGGAGCAGGACTGGGTCCTCGACGCGCAGGCGCGGTGGGGCGACCAGTACGCCGAGAAGGGCCTCCTGCTCTCCCCCGGTGTCGCGCAGATGTACACCACCGGGGAGATCGCGGCCAACATCTGCCTGGAGACACCGGGCCTGGACACCCTCGACATGCTGGTGCTGTGGAAGGGGTTCCCGACCTACGCCTCCACGCAGACGATCTTCACCATCCTGAAGGCCGACTGGCACTACCTGGAGGAGAACCAGTACAAGAAGTGGGACCCGCTCACCGCCGTCGAGGTGACCGTCCCCGGACAGCACGAAACGGCGCTGGCCCTGCCGTGGGGCGGCACCAGTCATCCCGTGTGGTTCAAGAACGATCCACGTGTGGCGAGTTGCAGGGTCCTCGGCGGCGTCATGGACCGCGGCGTCATGCAGGGCGTGGTCGAGACGGTGAAGATGGTCGAGACCCAGATCAAGACCCTGCCGGCCGACGAGCAGGACGCCGCGCTGGCCGAGGTGGCCGCCTCGGTGCAGGCGGGTATGCCGCCCCGGGAGAACCCGAGGATCAACACCTCGGTGGACTCCGTCCACGCCTCGGGCCCGCTCGGGCGGGCGCACTGCGTGATCCACGGCAACAGCAACTACAAGCAGACCGGGCTGCTCCAGGCGTACGCCGCGTACTCGCTGCTGCAGCAGGCGCCCAGGCGCGTCGGCCTGGCGTCGGCCTGCCAGGCCTTCGGCCACCGGGAACTGCTCGGCGTGCTCAAGGCGTTCGGCCTCGTACTCGACCCGGTGCTGACCGTCCACAACTGACCGTTCCGGGGGCTCCGGCCGCACTGAGCGGGTCCGGCGAGGTCCGGTGCGGTTCGGCAGCGCCCCGAAGGGGCGCGGGGCTGTATCGATGTGCGGCTCCGCCGCGTGGGCGCGACCAGCCACGACGGACCCGCGGTCGACGCACCGCACCTCCAGCGGAGCGCTTAGTGCCGGAGCTCCCGGTCACCCACGTAACCACTGAGGACGGCGTCCGTGCGGCTGACCGACTATCTCGACAAGGGCGCGTCCCTGGGCCCCGGGGCCCCTTGCCTGACCACGGGGGACCGCACACTCACGTACGGCGAGGTCCAGGAGCTCTCCTGGCAGGTGGCCCGCGCGCTGGACCGGTCGGGAGTACGCCCCGGGGACAAGGTGGCGATCCTCTCCGCGAACGATCCGACCGCCTTCTCCTGCGTGTTCGGCATCTCACGGGCGGGCGCGGTGTGGTGCCCGGTCAACCCCCGTAACGAAGCCGCGGAGAACCGCGACCTGCTGGACCTCTTCGACTGCACCTGCCTCGTCTTCCAGGAGGCCTACGCCCCCCTGGTCGCGAAGATCCTGCCGGATCTGCCGAAGCTCACCACGCTGGTCTGCCTCGACGGATCCCCGGCCTTCGCGACAGCCTTCGGCGAGTGGCTGGACGGCGTTCCCACCGAGCCCTGGCAGGCCGGGCCGGTCGACGGAACGGTCATGCTCGTCGGTACGGGCGGCACCACCGGCAGGCCCAAGGGCGTCATGCTGACCGACCGGAACATCGAGACCATGTCGGCGCTGACGCTGATGAGTTACCCGTTCGGCACCCGCCCGGTCTACCTGGCGCTCGCCCCGCTGACCCACGCGGCCGGAGTGCTGTGCTTCCCCGTCATGACGCTCGGCGGGGAGATCGTCATCATGCCCGCGCCTGACCTCACCGAGTTCCTCGCGCTGGTCGAACGGCACCGGGTCACCCACACCTTCCTGCCCCCGACCCTGATCTACATGCTCCTCGGCCACGCCCGCCTGGCAGCCACGGACCTGACATCCCTGCGGTGCCTCTGGTACGGCGCGGCCCCGATGTCGGCGGCCCGGCTGGCGGAGGCCGTCGAACGGATCGGCCCGGTGATGGCCCAGCTCTTCGGCCAGTCGGAAGCCCCCATGATGATCTCGACGATGGCGCCCGAGGACCATTTCCACGCCGACGGCTCGCTCGCCTCCGAACGTTTCGCCTCCGCGGGACGGCCCGCTCCGCTGGTGACCGTCGCCATCATGGACGGCGAGGGGAACCTGCTGCCATCCGGTGAGCGCGGCGAGATCGTGGTGCGCGGTTCCCTCGTGATGGCGGGCTACTACAAGAACCCTTCCGCCACCGAGGAAGCGTCCCGGCACGGCTGGCACCACACCGGGGACATCGGCTACCTCGACGCCGACAACTACCTGTTCATCGTCGACCGCGCGAAGGACATGATCATCAGCGGCGGCTTCAACGTCTACTCCGCGGAGGTCGAGCAGGCGGTGATGGAGCACTCCGCCGTCCAGGACTGCGCGGTCGTCGGCCTCCCCGACGACAAGTGGGGTGAGCGGGTCACAGCGGTCGTGCAACTCCACCCGGAGCAGAGCGTGACCGAGGGCGACGTGCGCGCCTTCGTCAAGGCCAGGATCGGCGGCGTCAAGGCTCCCAAGCAGGTCGAGGTATGGCCGGACCTGCCCCGGTCGAAGGTCGGCAAGGTCCTCAAGAACGAGGTCAGGTCCCAACTGCTGCGCGAACTCCCCCCTGGCCGTTCGTAGGAGGTCGCATGGCTGACGAGGTGCGCGTGGCCGGGGTCGGCATGATCCCGTACGTGCTCTGCTGAGCGGAGGACAGCTGACGGACACTGCCGTCGGCGCCCCGCAGACCGCAGGCCGGCGTTGCCGCGCTCGCCGAGGCAGGATTGGGCAAGCTGCTTGACCGGTCTGAAAGGCAGCGATCAAGTACGGAAGGACAACAGCTTCCAAGACCGGTTCCAGGACCAGCCGGCCCGAGCAGATCTTCACGAGAACCGACCCCGTCATGCCGCGCGTCTTGATCTACGGTGCCAGCAGTCACCCACGACGGGGAGGGCCCGTGGAGCAGACAAGTACAGCGCTCGCCGAGCGAATTGCCGAGCGGAGAAGGGGAGTCGGTGACCCTCGTGCGCTGATCGGTGAGATGCGGCGCTCGGTCCTTCTGGTGCCGACGGCCGGCGGAGGCCTCTGGTCGGCGCGGTCGGGCGGGGTGCGGTGGATCTGCGGGTTCACCGACGAGGCCGCGCTCGCCCGGTTCGCCCTGCATCACTCGTACGGTGATCAGCCCATGGATTACGCGGCGCTGCTGGGCGCCCGCATCGTCGACGAGGTCGTGCCGTCCCTGGACGAGCCCGCCGGCCTCGCCGTCGACATCGCCACCGAGGACGGGTCGATGTTCTTCCCGCCGGTCACCGGCATCGTCCCGGACGGCGTCGCCGTCGACTCCGGCGAGGCACAGGAGGGGCGCGGCCGTGGGCGGTGACGGGGCTGACCTGCAGTTCGACAAGGCGTCTGTCGCGAAGTTCACGCAGGGCGTGGGCGCGACCATCGACCAGCTCGGTGAACTCGGCGGCGCCACCGGTTCGGTGATGGGCAAGGGCTTCTCGGAGCTGTCGATGACCGGGATGGAGGCCGGGCACCACGGTCTCTCGGTCGACTTCGAGGACTTCTGCGAGCGCTGGGAGTGGGGTGTGCGAGCCCTGGTGAGCGACGCCAGTGCGCTCGCGAACCGTCTCGGCCTGGCGGCGGGCACCCAGTGGGAGCACGACCAGTACGTCGAGGGCTCACTGAAGGTGGGCGTCAACTCCGTGCTGGGCGGCAACCCGCACGCCACCGAGGAGGAGATCACCCAGCAGGACTGGGGCGAGGTGGCCACGCCGGACGCCCTGAACCCGGACTGGAGCGCCGAGTCGTGGGAGCAGGCCGGTCAGGAGATGGAGCAGACGTGGAAGGACACCGGCCGCACCGTCCTCACCGAGGGCCAGGGCGGTCAGCGGTCCGAGGTGCTCAACGACGCGCTCGGCATCTCCGACGACCAGTGGAACCAGGCACTGGACGACACCTTCGGCCCGTCGCCGGAGGAACGCGCCCAGCAGGCGCAGCAGCAGGGTGAGTCCGGGGGGAACTGACTGTGGGTATCGGCGACTTCATCAGTGACATCACGCCCGACTCGGTCGAGAACGCGGTCGAGGACGGCGTCGAGTGGGCCGGCAACCGGGTCGAGGACGCCGGGAACTGGACCGCCGACCGGCTGAATGACGTCGGCTGGGAGTCCGGTGCGGACTGGGTGCGCGAGCAGTCCCGTTCGGTAGCCAACCGGATGGGCGCCGAGGTCGACGAGATGGACCTCGGGCAGACCGAGGACAAGACCAAGCTGATCTACGGCAGCCCCGCCGAGCTCGACGCCACCGCCAAGAAACTCCGGGCCTTCCAGACGGCCTTCGACAACACCGGCGACGGTCTCAGGGGCCTCGACTCCTCCCGGCTCAAGGGCGAGGCGGCCGAAGCGCTGCGCACCGCGGTGAGCACCCAGCCGCCCAAGTGGTACGCCGCCGCCGACGCCTGCGCGAAGGCGCTCGGCGCGCTCGACGCGTTCGCCGACACCGTCACCTGGGCGCAGGGACAGGCGCAGGCGGCGATCGACAAGTGGAAGGAGGGTGTCAAGGCGTCCGAGGACGCCGCCGACGCCCACCGCAAGAAGGTCGACGACTTCAACGCCGCTGTCGACCGCTACAACGCCCAGCCCGCCGATGAGCGCAACCCGTCCTCGCTCCCTCCCAGGCCCGCGGAGACGTTCCACGACCCCGGCAAGCAGCTGATGCAGGATGCCCAGGACATCCTCGCCGAGGCCCGCAAGCAGCGGAACTCGGCGGCGGAGACGGCACGTACGGCGGTCCGCGCCGCCCGCGACATGGCCCCGGAGAAGCCGTCGTACGCCGACCAGTTGAGCGACGGCGTCCAGGAACTGCAGATCATGGGCGACCACGTCGGCGGCGGCATCATCAAGGGCACGGCGGGGATCCTCAACTTCGTCCGGGGCATCAACCCCATGGACCCGTACAACCTCACGCACCCGGCCGAGTACGCCACGTCCCTCAACAGCCTTGCCGCCGGTCTGGTGGTCGCCGCCAACGACCCGGTCGGCACCGGCACCCAGATCGTCAAGGACTTCATGAAGGACCCGGCCGAGGGCTTCGGCCGTCTGCTGCCGGATGCCGCGCTGACCGTGGCCACGGGCGGCGGCGGTGCCGCGGTGAAGGGCGTACGCATCGCCGAGGAGGCCGCCGACGCCGCACGGGCTCGCAAGCTGATCGACGACACCCCGGACGGGACTCACAACCGACCGGACGGCGAGCGCACCACCGACGGCACCGACCCGGTGGACCTCGCCTCAGGCCGGATGTACCTGCCCCAGACCGACCTCGAGATCCCCGGCATCCTGCCGCTGGTCTTCACCCGCCGCACCGAGTCCGGTTGCACGGTCGGCCGCTTCCTCGGGCCCGCCTGGACGTCCACCGTCGACGAGCGTCTGCAGATCGACGCCATCGGCGTCGTCCACGTCACCGCCGACGGACTCCTGATCCCGTACCCGCACCCGGTCCCCGGCGCACCCACCCGGCCGCATTCGGGCAGGGCCCGCACGCTCCTGGCCCGCGACGCCGACGGCGACTACACGGTCACCGACCCCGACAGCGGGCTCACCTTCCACTTCACCGCCCCGACCGGCGGCGAGCCGGGCGGCGACGGTACGGCCTGGCTGTCCGGCATCGCCGAACGCAACGGCCACACCGTCACGGTCGACCGCGCCGAGGACGGTCTGCCACTGGCCCTCGTCCACTCGGCGGGCCACCGGGTGAAGCTGTCCGTCACCGACGGCCTGGTCACCGCCCTGTCCCTGGCCGGCGCGGGCGAGGGCGGTGCGGACCTGCCCCTGATGAACTACGGCTACGAGGAGGGCAACCTCACCGCCGTCACCAAGCCCTCCGGCGCCACCACCACCTTCGTCTACGACGACCGCCGCCGCGTCATCGCCTGGATCGACTCCAACGGAAGCCGCTACGACTACCTCTACGACGACCGCGACCGCGTCATCGCCGAAGGCGGCGAAGCCGGCCACATCCAGATCACCCTTGCCTACACCGAACCCGACCCCGAGACGGGCCACCGCACCACCACCCTGACCACCGCCGGGGGTCACACCACCCGCCACCTCATCGGCCCCGGCTGTCGCGTCCTGGCCACCACAGATCCGCTCGGCCACATCAACAGCTTCACCTACGACACCCGCGGGAACCTCCTCACCCGCACCGACCCACTCGGCCGCACCACCGCCTGCACCTACGACGAGAACGACCGCCTGGTCGCCGTGCTCCGCCCGGACAGCAGCCGACTCGCCATGAAGCCTGGCCCGTTCGGGAGGTACACGGACCTCCACGGCCCGGACGGCAGCCGCTGGCTCCAGAGCTTCGACGAGCGCGGCAACCGGACAGCGGTCACCGACCCGGCCGGCCACACGACCCAGTACGCCTACGACGCTCGGGGATGCCTGACGTCGATCACCGACGCGCTGGGAGCCGTCACCACAGTCCGCTGCGACGCCATGGGCCAGCCCGTGCAGGTCATCGACCCGGCCGGCGGAACCACTCATCTTCAGCGTGACGCCCTCGGAAACGCAAGACGCGTCACAGACCCCACAGGCGGCGTCACTTGTCTCGAGTGGGACGCGGACGGCAACCTGATCCGCCGGGAGGCCCCGAACGGCGCCACCGAGTCGTGGACCTACGACGGCGAGGGCAACCGCCTCACCCACACCGACCCGGTCGGCGGGGTGTCCCGCTTCGAGTACACCCACTTCGACCTGGTAGCGGCCCGCACCCAGCCGAACGGAGGCCGGTACGAATTCGGGTACGACGCCGCCCTGCGACTCATCCAGGTCACCAACCCGCAGGGCGCGCGCTGGACTTACGAGTACGACGGGGCCGGTCGCATGGTCTCGGAGACCGACTTCGACGGCCGAACCCTCAGCTACCGTCTCGACTCCGCCGGACAACTCACCTCCCGAACCGACTCGCTCGGCCACATCATCTCCTTCGAGCGAGACCAACTCGGCCAGGTGATCCGGAAGGACGCCGACGGCCAGGTGACCACCTACGGCTACGACCGGGCCGGACGTCTTCTGCAGGCGTCCGGCCCGGACAGCGAACTCCTCTACATGTACGACCGCCGGGGACGGGTCAAGTCCGAGCTCGTCGACGGCCGCGCCATCAGTTACGCGTACAACGCCGTGGGCCGCCGCACCCGCCGTATCACTCCCACCGGCCACGTGACCACCTACACGTACGACGCCAGTGGCCGTCCCGAGCGCCTGACCACCGGAGGGTCCCCGGTCGTCTTCACCCATGATGTCGCGGGCCGTGAAACGGCTCGTGTCTTCGCAGACTTCGCCGCCCCCCTCACCGTCACCTCGGCCTGGGACGAGGCCGGGCGGCTCTCCGCCAGTCACCTGACCGCCGACGGCCGTACTCTCAACAGCCGTACCTACTCCTACCGCCCGGACGGCCACCTCAGCTCTGTCAGCGACCTCTTGTCAGGCACCCGCACCTTCGACCTGGACGCAATTGGCCAAGTCACCGCCGTCCACGCTCAGGATTGGACCGAGCGGTACGCCTACGACGCGAGCGGCAACCTGACCGAGGCGTCCTGGCCCGCTTCCCACCCCGGCAACGAAGCCACAGGACCGCGGACTTACGCCGGCACAGCGATCACCCGCGCCGGAGCCGTCCGCTTCGAACACGACGCCATCGGCCGCATCACACTGCGGCAGAAGACCCGCCTGTCCCGCAAACCCGACACCTGGCGCTACGAATGGGACGCCGAGAACCGACTCACCTCGGTGATCACCCCGGACGGGACCCGTTGGCGCTACCGCTACGACCCCCTGGGCCGCCGCGTCGCCAAACAGCGCCTGGCGGCCGACGGCGACAGCGTGGTGGAGGAGATCCGGTTCGCCTGGGACGGCATGACCCTCTGCGAACAGACCGTTCACCACCCGGACCTCCCGGGCGCAGTCGCCCTCACCTGGGACCATCGGTCCGGCGTTCCCCTCTCACAGACCGAGCGCATCCTCACGGCGGACACCCGTCAGGACGAGGTGGACCGGCGCTTCTTCGCCATCGCCACCGACCTCGTCGGGACCCCTACCGAGTTGATCGGCCAGGACGGCGACATCGCCTGGCGCACCCGCGCCACCCTCTGGGGCACCACCGCCTGGAGCAGTTCCAGCACGGCCTACACCCCGCTCCGCTTCCCCGGTCAGTACTACGACCCGGAAACCGGCCTGCATTACAACCTGTTCCGCCACTACGACCCTGAAACCGCGCGATACCTCACCCCCGACCCCCTCGGGCTCACCCCCGCGCCCAACCCCGCCACCTACGTCCACAACCCCCACACCTGGTCCGACCCCCTCGGACTCAGCCCGTATCCGCGTGGTGAGAAAGGCAACCCATTCGAGAACCGTGCGGATGCGGAAAAAGCCGCGTACGAGCTCGCCGGTGTTCGTTACGGCGAAGACCCCGTCGCCGAGTGGGTAGTCACTGGGGACAAGCAACTGAAGCACACGCCGGGTCATATTTATTCATCCGACCCGGCACACTGGGGAAATTTCCGGCAATTCGAAACGGACAGTGGCTCGCGTGTGGTCGTCGAGCACACCCACGATCCGGCAGGTCCACACTTCCATGCCGGCAAACCGAAGATCGATGACACCCGGAACTTCGTCAACTTCGGCTGGGACAATGCAAGGGTGCAGCGACCCGACGGTAGCCTCGGCTATCCGGAGTCCATGGAAAGATATGCCAAGATAAACAAATCGGGTGGTGACCATCACCTGTTCTACGAAGGAAACTGAATGCTGTAGGGACCGATGAAAGGTCAGGGATCATGAAGGACCGGCAGGCACCGGAGTGGCTGGACACCCTTGGGCGCTGCGGACTTGAGGTGACGGGGGAGGCGGCACCTGACGGCCCACCCGTGAACGCCGCCATCTATGCGGTCAGCGGATTCGAGGTGGAGCCGGTCGCCGCAATCCCCGCCTCCACTCCCAACGCCGCCGACGACCTGGACGAGGCGTGGCATCACCATGCTTCACAATCTTCGCTCTACGGGGAGAACGGAGAGTTTCTCATCCTCCCGCCCGTACCCGGCGGGAGCGAGGTCGGCTGGGTGCGCGTAAAAGACCCGGTCGGCAAGAACCTCCCGTCACGTATCTCCGGGGTGACTGGTTCACCCGAGTTCGTGGCTGTTTCGGTTGACGGCCGCCACCTGTGTGCCGCCTCGGTCGAAGAATCCGACTACTGGGTGGTGGTGCACGAATTCCGAGGTCCATGAGCGTCACGAGCTCATTTAGTCAGCAGTGACCAACCGAAGTCCGACACATTCCTCATGAAAAGCACGGCCGCATTCTCTTTCCCGGACGGCATTCACCATGAGACTCACCCTCGACGGCGACTGGCATGCGACGGCGACGGACGATCCACTGCGCATCACCCCGCGCTTCGGCCACTCCGTGGACATCGCGCCCTTCGCGAACGTGATGGAGCGTCAGCGGTTCCTCGCGGACACCTTCGGCAGCGAGGACTGGCTGTGGGACACGCCTGACATCCTCCGGTTCGACAAGGCGAGCCGAGAGCTGGTCGGAGCGGAATTCCACTGGCCGGAGGAGTCCGCCTCCGCCGAGGAGGTCGCCCGCCTGCCCCTCGCGCCCGCGGTACGCACGGGCGGGCTCCGTGCTGATGAGGCCCGGGACTTCCGGCATGAGAGGGGCACGGTGCTGTGCCGCGCCCCCGGAGACACCGTGCTGACCTGTCTACGCGACCTCGACGTCCTCGACGAACCACTGGACGCCCGCATCGGCATCGCTCCCGATGTGGCACTCCTCGTCCAGCACGGCACCGTCGTCGGCTGGAGCCTCACCGACCCCGCGCGCTACCTGACCACGGCGTACACCGACCCCGACCCCAATCCACCCTCCCCCGCCACCCGTCGCCTGCTCGCCGAATGCCTGGACCTCATCACCACGCCGGTGGTCGACGACGTAGCGGACGGCGAACCGGCCGCCCTGGCCTGCCTCCAGGCCGCCGACAAGGCCCTGCGCGAGCAGCGCGAGGACCGGCACCGGGCCGACGCCCTGCTCGAGCTGATCGCCACCTACGTGGAGGACTACGGAAACTGGTGAACGGGGACGAAGGCCAAGGAACTGGACGGTGCCGGGGGATCAAAGCCAGGCACAGCCAGGTCCCCGCCACATGCGCCGCAGCGCACGGCGATAGGCTGCACGTCCGTGAGCGAGTACCAATACTACGAGTTCCAGGCCATCGACCGACCGTTGACCAAGGACGAGCTCGAGCAGGTACGGGCCCTGTCGAGCCGGGCCAGGATCAACACGACGCACTTCGTCAACGAGTACCACTACGGCGACTTCCGCGGCGATGAGCACAAACTGATGGAGCAGCTGTACGACGCCCACTTGTACTTCGCCAACTGGGGCTCGCGGCGCCTGATGCTGCGCCTGCCCACCACGCTGCTGCCCGCCCGCAGCGTCGAACCGTACTGCATGGAAGACGCCTTGACCTGCTGGACCAGGAACGGGCATCTGCTGCTCGACTTCGCCTACTCGGCCGAGGACGGCAGCGAGTGGGACTTCGAGACCTCCTTCACCCTCGCCTCGTTCACCACCCTGCGTACCGAACTCGCCGCGGGCGACCTGCGTCCCCTCTATCTGGCCTGGCTCTCCGCGCTCACCCGCTGGGAGTTGGAGGAGGACGTCAACGAGGAGGAATACACCTCCACCGTCGAACCGCCCGTACCCGCAGGTCTTGCCCAACTCACCGGTCCGCAGCAGGCCTTGGCGGACTTCCTGCACATCGACCCGCACCTGCTCACCGCTGCCGCCCGCGCCGGCGGTGCGGCCTCTTCCCAGGCGATCGACAAGGACGCACTCGCCGCCTGGATCCGCGCCCTGCCGCAACATGAGAAGGATGCCCTGCTGCTGGACGCCGCCCTGGGCGCCGCCCCACAGCCGGGCCCCGCACTCCTGGCCCGCCACCGCGCCGCGTCCCACGACGGCACAGCCGAACCGTCCACCGCCACCCGGCGCCGCTCAGCCGCAGAACTCCTCGATGCCGCCTACGAGGTGCGCAGCGAGCACACCCGGCAGCGGGAACAGGCCCACGCCCAGGCCCGCTGAGCCGAACAGCCGGCCGCGAGAACCACCTGGCCGAGAACGCCGGGCAAGCCTGGCAGGACGTCGCCAACTTGATCGGGCAGAAGCAGCCCAGCCCCTACGGCGCCGCTGTCACCCTCCTGAAGGATCTCCGCGAGGCCCACAACCGGGCGGGCACCCCCGAGGAGTTCGCCCGGCGCCTCCACGACCTGCGCGAGCAGCACCGCGGCAAGTCCGTGGCTGAACCGCCGACCGGGCGCTGCCAGCCCTGACGGCGGCGATGAGCCTGCTGAAGGAGCAGTGCCCGGCGAGGCCGACAACTTCCGCGGCACCGTCCTGGTCGCCGTCGAAGCGGCAGCCTGGGCCGGCAAGGGCGGGCCCGGTCCCGTCCTGGCGGAGATGCCCCTCAAGATCACCGGCGCCATCGACGCCGCTTGACCGGACACGAGGGCCGGAACTCTTCCAACCGGCCCCCGACCGCTCAAGGCTGCTACCCGACGTCCTTCACCGAGGTCGGCCCCAACTGCTTGGCGCTGGCGTACTCCGGCATCGTCATGGGCTTGTCGAACAGGAAGAACGACTGGTTCGTGCCGACCGTGAACTCCATGTACGCGCCCGTCGTGGCGTCGAAACCGTAGTAGGCGTTGCAGGTGGAACCCGAACTGTACGTGCCGTCCATGCCGGGCTGTGCGAGGACCGCGATGCCGTTGTCGGAGTCCTCTATCTTCTCCGTCGGAGTGAGCATCTTGCAGCGCGGCACCGGCAGGCCCTTCATGATGAAGTACCCGTACTCGCCGTTGGCGTTCTGGATGTAGACGTACGAGAGTTTGCCCCGCTTCCCCCACGTCTTGATCCACTGGTTGATCGCTTCGCGGGTCGGCGAGTACTCCATGCGGCCCGCCGGCTGCTGGGCCACGAGGTGGTCGTAGTTGTCCTGCTTGGCCTTGTTCTCCTTGTCCTGGCTGGAGTCGTCGGTGCAGGACGTCAGGGCAAGGCCCACAACGAGCGCGACGACGGCGGCCAGGGCCATGCGTGCGAACTTCTTCATGCGGTGCTGCCCTCTTCCCTGGATGAGATGGGGATCAGTTGGTGCACGTCGTGCGCTCGGCGGTGGCATCCAGCCGGTACGGCAGATCCTTGTCACGGAAGGGCGCGCGGTGCTCCTGGGCGGCCTTCGAGTTGTAGGCGTTGACCGACTCGATCCGCGTGGCCTTCAGCGCGGTGATCGACTGGTCGATCTGCGTCGTGCGAGTCTCAGAAGCGGCCTTCCGCTCCTCCTGGAGCGCCTGGATCGTCCCTTCGGCGTTCTGCACGGCCTCGCACAGATCGAAGAACTCCTCGTACGTGGTCTGACGGAACTCGCCCGAGCCGACGGTGTTCTCGCGCTTGTCCGCCTCACCGCGGAACGGGGCGGTGATCCACCCCGCGCCGCCGAAGGCGAACACCCCGATCACGTACAACACCGCCAGGCCGATGACCCCGCCGACGGCCCAAGCCCCTAACCGTGCCCCCTCGCGTATCTGCCCCATGGCCATCCCCCTTCACAGGTGGTTCCGCGGCGTGGAACCACCTTCCGTGATGGAGGACACGGCGCCTGGTGAAACGGTTCCGCCGGCACGAGTGTCACGACCTGCGCCACGGCGCAGCCACCCTCATGCCGGCCAAGCGGACGAAGCCCGAAAAGTAGGTCCCAGGTCACTCCGCTCACGCAAGCCACCTCTCGGCACCCCGGCCGTGTGGCGCGTCATGCCCCGAGCAAGGAAAAACCCCAGGTCACGGCGAGTGAGTCCTGGGGTTTCTCGGAGCCGCCTTCGGGATTCGAACCCGAGACCTACGCATTACGAGTTGTCCGATCTTGATCCGGGGGTGTCCATGGGCGTCCCCGGCAAGGCTCGCATGGCCGGTCAGAGGGCCTTCCGGACTTCGCCGGAAACCGGCGGACCACCCCGGAACGAGCGGTGATTGAGACCACGACTGAGACCGCGACCTCTTCATCCCGAAGCAACTTGGGTGACTGTCCGGCCTTGGGCCGCTGCGTCTCTCACCTGCTCCGATGGTCCGCAGGCGTCCACGCTTGTCCGCCACTGTCCGTCGGCGTTGTCACGCAGTTAGACACTCAGCGGTGTTGGGCTGGCCTTCCGCAGACCTCGGCCCCCCTTGCGGGATGGCCGAGGCTTCGTGCCGCTCATGCGGTGGATCAACGCTGAACCCACCACGCGATGCAAGAGACCGCAGTGGTGCCGAGTCCGGCAGCGATGCCTCGAACGAGTCCGTGGCCGGCGGTGCGTCCCAGCGCGCGCACCTTGCGGCGCCGGGCTGGCGATGCCCACTGAGAACGGGTGTTCCGCAGCCAGAACCCCACGCGGGTGGGCAGAGTCGACGGCTTCCGGGGCTGGCCCGTAGCCTTGAGGGTGTTACTGATGGCTCCTCCTGTAGGTCGAGCGATTGGTTGTTTCATCTGGCGGCTCCCTGCGGGAACAGGGGGCCGCCGCCTTTTGGGCGGCGACCGGTGCCATTTGTCCTCACCTGGGTGGTGGGGTTCAGCCTGCTTCGCCCTTGCGGACTAGGAACTCCACGGTCGGAAGCAGTGGCTCGTCTGGGGCCGAAGTGGACGCTGCCTGCCCGTCTTTTTCGGTCTTGGTCTCATCACCTGCGGAGCAGTCAGCCGCTGTGGCGCGCTTGCTGACGTTCAGGTTGTAGGGGGCCTGGAAGGCATATTTGTCGGCGGTCGTCGTGAGGGTGGGCAGAGAAGTGTCGATGTAGATGCCGTACCCAATCGTGGTAAGAACCCCTGCCGTCAGCAGTTCCTCACGCCCTTTGCGGATCGTCTTCGGAGATAGCCCGTACCAGTCCGCGAACACCTCGGGAATATAGAACTGCGGATCGCGTCGGCTCATGCATATGAGCAGCAGCGCCTTACCTGACAGGGTCAGCTTCTCGTGCAGTCCATCGACCCAATACTGAAACGGCAGTCGGAAGTAGATGTCCTCAAGGGGGCCATCGGCCATGCCGATGGGCGGACGGTAGGAGGTGCTCGTGCCGTCCTCCATGAGCTTTGTAATCTTGGTGAACTTGCCGTTCTGGGACCTTTTGATCAAACCGAGTTGCTCAAGCTGCAACCAGAGGCGTGAAACCATGACACTGGCTGAGGCACCCGGAGCGTGGTGGCCCAGGCAGCGGGCCCAAAGCTCGGACCGCTCGGTTACGTCATAGGGGGCTGCGGTGGTTACAGATGCCATGAGCAGGTACAGATCCAACGCCCGCTCGCGGCGGGCGCGCACGAGTGCGCTCAGCGGACTAGGAGCCTTGGCGTCTCCACTGTCTCCCTGGACGACACGTTGCACGAGGGACCGGCGGATGGGCACCTCTCTCTTACGCCGCTTTGAGGAGCCCAGGAGCGCGGCGATGCTGTGCTCCTGGGAGAGGCCGCCATCCGGGAGGGGATCGTCGGCCGGTGGAAAAATGATCCGTGGCATAGACCCAGCATGCACGCAGGGCCGCCGGTCTGAGGTGCCGTCACCGGTACCTGCCTCACGACCCGGTTGCTCCTCTGAGCAGGCATCAGATATCCATGATGACTAGTAACAACTATTAGATACAGGCGAGGTGAGTACGACACCCGTCTCCGCAGATGGAGCAGGCTCTAGAAAAAAGGATCTTTAACGTCTTGACTCCAGGATCTTTGCTGGTTGTAGCCAGATCCCTTGTCTTTCCTTCCGGACGCCCGTTGCGCTCGTGTCCCGGCTCCGCAGGGTCTGAACGGGAGAGCAACGGCCTGTCTTCTTGCCCTGGGTCTGGCGGGCCCGTTTTTCGGCCCTGGCCAGAGAAGTGCAGGCCCAACTGACCTGCGGCTGAGCGGTTGTTGGTGGTCGTCGTCGGTCGTTGCCGGTCGTCGTCGGAGGTCCCACGGAGGTCCCAGAGAGGGCCCCAACCTGGGGCGCGTCGGGACCTCTAGCGCTAGAGGTCAGACCCTCTACCGCTAGAGGTCTTGAGGTGAACGCGTAGATCGCGTTTACGTGGTGAGTCCCGCCCTTTCACAAGCGGCTTTGTACTTGGGCGTGCAGATCTGATCGATCGTGTACATGCCGTCCTTGACGACCGTGTCCTTGATGTTGTCGGCGGTCAGGGAGATCGGCGTGAGCAGGACGGCCGGGATGTCGTCGGTGGTGGGGCTGTCGACCATGTCTGTGGCGATGTCGCCGAGTTGTTCACCCTGGGCCAGGGCGACGGCCATTTCGGCGGCGGCCTCGGCCTCAAGCTTGAAGGGCTTGTAGACGGTCATGTACTGCTCGCCGCTCACGATGCGCTGTACGGCCGTGATGTCGGCGTCCTGGCCGGTGACCGGGGGGAGCGGTGAGACCTTGGAGGCCCTGAGGGCGGAGATGACGCCGCCAGCGAGGCCGTCGTTGGCGGAGTAGACGCCGTCGATGTTGTCGGCGCCCAGAACGGAGATGGCGCCGGACATGTTGATGTGGGCGTTGTCCGGATTCCACTCGACGGTGTCGTACGCCTTGCCGATCTTCACCTTCCCCTGGAGGACGGACAGGGCGCCCCTCTTGAAGGCGGCCGAGTTCGGGTCGGCCGAGGAGCCATTCATCATGACGATCTGCCCGCCGTCCGCCTTGTCGCCCATGGCCTTGAGGAGCGCCCGGCCCTGGATCTCGCCGACCTTCTCGCCGTCGAAGGAGACGTAGCCCGAGATCGGGCCCGTGGCGAGGCGGTCGTAGGCGACGACCGGGATGCCCGCGCGATCGGCCGTCTCGACCGAGGATCGGGCCACCTTGGCGTCGACGGGGTCGAGGATCAGGACCTCGACCCCCTTGGTGACCATGGAGTGAATCTGCTGGTGTTGGGTGGCCACATCCTCCTTGGCGTTGGCGTACTCCACCGTGCAGTCGCCGCACAGGTCCTTGATCTTCTTCTCGATCAGGGGCCTGTCGAACTGCTCGGCGCGAGGGGTCCCGGCTCCCGGGAGCAGCAAGCCGATCGTCACGCCGGAGGTGTTCCCGGCCTTGCCGCAGGAGGCCAGGACGACGGCCAGGGACACCGCGGCCACAGAGACGGCGGCACGGCGCAGGTAGAGCTTCACGTGCGGGCACCTCCTTACCCGTCGACCGGACGCCGATCAGATCCCCATCCCAGTATGGGCAGGCACAGGGTTCTATGCGCAGGCACAGGGTGCGGAGGGCTGACCAGACTGCAGCAAGGGGCGGACGTTCCGGAGCCGCAAGTGCGCCGAGATACGGAACCGCTACAGCGCGGAACCAGCAGCTCAGGACTACCTGACTCTGAAGGTGTACGCGCACCTCATGCCGAGCAGTCGGGAGCGGGCCCGGAAGGCTCTCGGGCAGGCTCTCCGGCCGCAAGATCACACGGGCTGAGGTTCCAGAGAGGTTCCACGGCATGAAAATGCCCCTGAGTCGCGCCGTATGCGCAGCTCAGAGACATGATCACAAAACCTACTTCTTCTTGCCCTGGGTCTGGGGGCCCATTTTTCGTCCCTGATCAGCGGGCCGCGCACCTCAACTGACCTGCAGTTGGGCCGTCGTTGGGGTCTAATTCGGCAGACACCATTAACGTGGCCTCCGTCGTCAAACGCGGTTCAGGGACCCGGACACAGTGTCAGGGTCCCTTCGTTCTGCCCTGGGGAAACTCTCATCGGCTCGGGCTAGTGAACTAGGGTTTGTCCGGCCGATCATGTGACTGCCTCGTGTCTGGGTCGTTGATGTGGGCATGGGGCGGGGTGATCTGACGGATGCGGAGTGGGAGCGGCTGCGGCCGTTCCTGCCTGTCAGCAATGGGCGTTGTGGCCGGTGGCGGGATCACCGGCATGATCGACGGGATCCTGCACCGGGTGCGGACCGGGGTGCAGTGGCGGGATCTGCCCGAACGGTTCGGGCCGTGGAAGACCGTCTATGAACGCCACCGGCTGTGGTCGGCCGACGGTACCTGGGAACGCCTGCTCCACCAGGTCCAAGCCGCGGCCGACGCCACCGGCGACATCGACTGGGACATCGCGGTCGACTCGACCATCGTGCGCGCCCACCAGCACGCGGCCGGTGCTCGCACCGAACCACCGCCAGCGCCCGCGTCAAAGGGGGCCGAAACAGCAGAACACCAGGACGAGACGCCGTGGCAGAACCTGCTCGCCCGGCTGGTGGAGGTGGTGCAGGAGGTGAGGCACTGGGCCGCTCGCGCGGCGGGCTCACCAGCAAGCTCCACCTGAGCGCCGACGGACGCTGCCGCCCGCTGTCCCTGATCGTCACCGGTGGACAGCGCGCGGACTGCACTCAGTTCCAGCCGGTGCTGGAGAAGATCCGCGTCCCACGGCCGCGGCCGGGCAGGCCGCGAACGAAGCCCGACAGCCTCGCCGCCGACAAGGCCTACAGCAACGGGCCCTGCCGCGATTACCTGCGACGACGGGGCATCCGGCACACCATTCCGGAGAAGACCGACAGTCAGGCCGCCCGCCTGCGCAAGGGGTCACACGGCGGCCGGCCGCCCGGCTTCGACCAGGAGCGGTACAAGAAGCGCAACACGGTCGAGCGGGCGATCAACAGGTTGAAGCAGTCCCGGGCCGTGGCCACTCGCTACGACAAACGCGGCTACGTCTTCCTCGGCACTGCCACCATAGCCGCCCTGGTCATCTGGCTCCGCACATGATCGCCCGAACAAGCCCTAGGCGGTGACCGCGGCCTATCCGGTCGAGAGTGCCGACCTGGGACGGGGACGTGAATTCCTGGCCGAATTCCGGACGCTGGCCGCGGAGAAGGGCCAGGAATGGGAGAAGGTCCTGCGCGCCGACGCGGGATCCGCCCCGTGCCAGATCAAGAGAGGCCTCGCCTCTTTCGTCCGGGTTGTTTGGCCGCGCGTCGAAGCCCGCCTGCTGGCCCGCGCCGCGGCACCGCGCACGGTGCTGTTCCTGCACAACGCGGGCCTGCTCGCCCGGTACTGGGACGAAGGCGGCCACGACACCCTCGTCCGCCTGCAGGCGGCGGCCCGCCGCAAGAGGCGTCCTGAGGCCATGAGCGCACCGCCGGGCAGCGCCTGCTCGGCGGTGCGCCTGGCCCTGAGACCTATGTGAGTCCGGCCTCGTCACACGCGGACCGGAGTTCCGGGGTACAGATCTGGTCGATCGTGTACATGCCATCCTTGACGAGAGTGTCCTTGATGTCGCCGACGGTCACCGGGACCGGATCGAGCAGCACAGTCGGGATGTCCTTCGTGGAGGCGTTGTCGACCCTGGTATCGGCGAGGTCGTCGAGCTTCTCGCCGCGCGCCAGGGCGACGGCCATGGTGGCGGCGGCGTCGGCCTCCGGCTTGAACGGCTTGTAGACGGTCATGTACTGCTCGCCGCCGACGATACGCTGCACGCCCACGAGCTCGGCGTCCTGGCCGGTGATGGGCGGTAGTGGTGTGATGCCGGCGACCTTGAAGGCGGAGATCACACCGCCGGCGAGGTGATCGTTGGCGGCCAGCACGCCATCGATGTTCTCCCCTCCCAGGGCGGCGATGGCTCCGGACATGTTGGTGTGCGCGGTCCCCGCCCGCCAGTCGATGTTGTCGTACGACCGGGCGATCTTCGCTCTGCCCCGGAGGACGGACAGCGCGCCCCTTTTGAACCACCCTGCATTGGGATCGGTCGTGGGGCCGTTCATCATGACGATCTGGCCGTCCTGCGCATGGGCGCCCATGGCCCTCAGGAGCGCTTCGCCCTGAGCCCTGCCGACCTGCGCACCGTCGAAGGTGACGTAACCCGAGACCGGGCCTTCGGCGAGCCGGTCGTAGGCGACGACCGGGACGCCCTGCTCGTGCGCAGCCGCGACCGAGGAGCGCTGCGCCTTGGGGTCGACGGCCATGAGTATCAGTACATCGACCCCCTTGGTGAGCATGGAGTCGATCTGCTGCTGCTGGACCGTGACATCGTCCTTGGCGTCGGTGGACTGCACCCGGCAGTCCGGGCACAGCTCCTTCAGCTTCTTCTCGATCAAGGGCTTGTCGAACTGCCCGGTGCGAGAGGCCGCCCCAGCCGCCGGGAGCAGTACGCCGACAGTGACGCTGCCCCTCTCGGATCTGACGTCGCTGCCTCCGCAGCCACCCAGGGCCAATGCCAGCACCAAGCTCACGGCGATGGTCATGTTCCGCACACGGGTCTTCGCATCGCTCTTCACGTCACAGACCTCTCCCGGCCACCACGGGCTCGGCCGCAGAACGATCGGCTCGCGCGGTGGCACGACGATTGCGCTGCACACCTTCTCGCCGCCGCCGTCCGGCGCGATCCCGACGCCGCCGACATCGCCACGATGAGAAGGACGCCCCGGCAGCCGTTACCTCGCAGACCACGATCTGCGGCTCGCCGATGCATAAGGTGGCCGACTGCTCACGCCTACCGCGAGCGGTCGGGTCAGGTAGAGGCGCAGGGGACTGCGGCTCCCACAGGCGATCACGCCGTCGGGGTGTGATCCCGTTCGTCCTCGGCCTTGACGACTGCTTCCTGGACATGTCCGGTGCTGCTCCATGACGCTGCGTTCAGCGGTCAGTCGCCCTTACCCGCGGCATGCGACGAGAGCGGCGAGTACCGCCAGGTTCGTACTGCATGCCTCTGGACTGCCTGACGGGCCTCCTCGCTGGTTAATGCCCATGCTCCACCCTCACCCGTGGAAGGGCGAGACAGACGGCACAGTGCTGCGCACTGGGGGATGGCTTACCTGGATCAGGATGCCTTCTTAGGGCGACGTCATGCGTTCCGCCTGGTGTGGACGTCAGGACTGGCAGGATGGGGGAGATTTCCGGTTGTCGGTTGTCGGGTGGAGGGCTCTGGCTACGCGGAGATGCGGCGCGCCTGGGCCTGGCGCTCGAGCTGGGTGCCACGCATGTCCTCAATCCCGCCGAGACCAAGGACGTCGTATGGGACGTCCTTGAACTCACCGCCGGGGGACTGCACTACACGGTCGACGCCGTCGGTCTGGGCAGTGTGATCGAGCAGGCGCTGGGGGTGCTGCGTTCGCCCGGTACCTGCGCGACCGTGGGTCTGCAGGGGCTGGAGAACGAGATCACCGTGGACCAGGGGCACCTTCTCCTTGGCCGGACGCTGAAGGGCGTCATCGAGGGAGACGCCGATCCGCACGTGTTCATCCCGCGCCTGACACAGTTGTGGCACAGCGGCGTATTCCCGTTCGACCGGCTGGTCAAGACCTTTCCGTTCGCCGCCGTCAACGAGGCCCTCGACGCCGCGCGTCGCGGCGAGGTCGTCAAGCCCGTGCTGATCCCGGACGCCGGCTGGTGTTGCTGGCCATGAGGTTGGTGGCGCCGCTCGTCGGTGTTGACCTTCGAGTTGGTTGAAACTCCATGATGGCGAGGTGCCAAATTCTGAGCTGATGCCGATCGGGGTCTTTGCCCAGCGCAGTGGTCTGACCTCCAGCGCGTTGCGGTTCTACGCCGACTGCGGGCTGCTGCCCCCTGCCGAAGTCGACCCGGTCTCGGGCTACCGCTACTACAGCGCTGACCAGGTGGCGCGGGCGACTGTGCTGCGTCAGCTCCGTGAGATTGCTATGCCCCTCGCTGGTGTCGAGGCGGTACTCGGCTCCGAGGCTGACGAGGCATCCCGGCTGCTCGATGACCATGTGTCGAAGGTCGTCGGGGACGCGGCAGCGGCACAGCAGAAGGCTGCTGTCATCAAGTCCGCGCTCGGCAACGCGCCAGGTCTTCCGATTACGGCGCTGAAGGGTCCCGTTCTGGCGGATGCGGTCGAGCAGGTCCTGACCGCGACCGCACATGAGCCCAAGATGCCGGTACTCGCCGGCCTGCGGATCGAGGCAAGTCATGAGGCGGTCACCCTGACCGCGACTGACCGTTACCGGCTCTCCACCCGAACTCTGGTGCCGACTGAACCACCGAGGCAGACGTGGGCTGGCACGGTCGATGGCGACGAGCTGCGGGCCGCGGTCGCCGAGATCCGCCGCAGTGCGCTGGTGCGACTCGAAGCGGTGCCGCACGGAATCTGGTTCCGCGTGGCCGACAGGGAGGACCGGCATTGCCGGTTGCTGCCCGAGGAATTCCCCGACTATCGGCTGATGCTCGCGTCACTGGGCGAGGTCACCACTCGTGCAACGGTCTCGAAGGGTCTGCTCCTGCGAGCCCTGGAAGAACACCCCGGCGAGCGCATCGCGCTGCACGTTGCCGACCACGGAATGAACGTCCGGTCAGCGGATGACGAACACTCCGGCATCCCGCTCCCGGCCACCGCGACGGGGCAGGCCCTCCAGATCTGGTTCGAGCTGACCACGCTCTACCCCGCCGTGAGCACCGCGATCGGCCCTGACGTGATGCTCGACCTGAGGGGAAACGACCAGCCCGTCACGATCCGCTCCGCCGACCGCGGCGATCTCACCACCCTCGCCATGCCCATCAAGTCCGACCACTCCGCCTGAGACAGACGACGAGGAACACTTCATGACCACCGCACCCGCCAGCCCCGACCCGACCATGGACGCCATCGGCCACGCCGTCACCGAAGGCCGAGCCGGTGGCATCGCTTCCGCTCGCCAGAAACTTCTGAGTCTGTGGTCCGCGATCGGTGTCACCGGCGACCCGCTGCACCGCTGCTCCCTCGCTCACTACCTCGCAGATCTCTACGAAGATCCCGCCCAGGCCCTCGCCTGGGACATCCGGGCCCTGGACGCTGCCGACGCCGTGACCGAGCAGCGCGTCCAGGAGCACCACGCCAGCCTCCACATCGCCGGCTTCTACCCCTCCCTGCACCTCAACCTGGCCGACAACTACCGCCGACTCGGCTCCTTCGAAGCCGCCACCGAGCACATCAACGCGGCCAAAGCGCACGCCCCCAACCTTCCGCAGGATCCCTACGGTGACCTTCTTCGTGGCGCCATCCAAGAGGTCGCCGAGGCCATCGCCGGACGGGACCGCACACGGCGAGCATCTGCACCCGGTTCCCCTGCGTGACGCACAAGAACGCACCCCTCACCGTGGAGGGGCGACGTCGGCTCATCGAGCGCTGCCGCACGAGGCCCATCGCCCACGTCGCAGCCGAGATGGGGATATCCCGGGCGTGCGCATCAAAGTGGGTCAACCGATACCGGCGCCATGGCGAACTCGGGATCGAGGACCGCTCTTCCACGCCGCACCACCAGCCCACCGCGACACCGTCTGAGGTCCTCGAACTCATAGAAAAGCTGCGCCGCACCCACAAGTGGTCAGCGGCCCGGATCGCCTTCGAGCTCACCAAGGCCGGAACGCCGGTCGGCCGAAGGACCGTGAGCAGGCACTTGGCCGAGATCGGCCTCAACCGACGCCGATTCATCGACCCCGACGGTGAGGCCAACCGAAAGCCGCAGAGAATCCACGCCCGACGGCCCGGCCACATGATCCACGTCGATGTGAAGAAGGTAGGACGCATCCCCAACGGCGGAGGCTGGCGCGCGCACGGACGCGGCAGCGACCAGGCCAAAGCCGTGGACCGGCGGAAGAAGAAGACCGAGCGCGGTGGCTACGTCTATCTGCACTCGGCCATCGACGGGTACAGCCGGCTCGCCTACACCGAAGCACTGCCCGATGAGAAGGCCACCACCGCGATCGCCTTCCTCCATCGGGCCCGCGCCTGGTTCGCAGCACACGGGATCACACGCATCGAACGGATCGTGACAGACAACGGAGCCTGCTACCGCGCCGAGAGCTTCTCCCGAGCCCTACTCGGCGCCAGGCACCAGCGCATCGCCCCCTACACCCCACGGCACAACGGCAAGGTCGAGCGATACAACCGCATCCTGGCCGAAGAGTTCCTCTACGCTCGGACGTGGACATCGGAAGCCCAACGCACCCAACTCCTGGGTCGCTGGAATGTCCACTACAACTACCACCGACCCCACACCGCGGTCGGCAGCCAACCACCGGCAGCACGACTGCCAGGCAGCGTCACCAACGTCATGGCCTCCTACACCCAGATCAGTCAGACCCGGCGTTACGTGAAGGGCAGATCACACCTGTCGAAGGACGCGATGCGGCGCATGGGCGAGTTCTTCGCACCCGCTCCCCCGGACCCCATTCCGGGCCCCACTGAGACCAGAACTGAGACCCCCGACACCCGCGCGGCCCGCTCCCGCCGCCGCCGCCGCATCCGCTAAAAGCAAAAGCCCCAGGTCACGGCGAGTGAGTCCTGAGGCTTCCACAGAGCCGCCTTCGGGATTCGAACCCGAGACCTACGCATTACGAGTGCGTTGCTCTGGCCATCTGAGCTAAGGCGGCGCGCTGCTGACTATGGTGCGATCAGCAACGTCGGAAAGTCTACACAGTTTCCGGGGGTGCTCCGTACCTGCCGTGGGGCACCCCCCGGCCGCTCCCGCGATCAGTTCGCTGAGCAGCGCTTTCCCTTGGTCGGAGGGGTGCCTGCGAGGAGGTAGCGGTTGATCGTGGAGTCGATGCAGGCGCTGCCGCGGCCGTATGCCGTGTGGCCGTCGCCGTCGTAGGTGAGGAGGGTGGCGGAGGAGAGCTGGGCGGCGAGGGACTGGGACCAGGCGTAGGGGGTCGCGGGGTCACGGGTGGTGCCGACCACGACGATGGGGGCGGCGCCCCTCGCCTCGATGCGTTGGGGTTCGCCGGTCGGGTGGACGGGCCAGTACGTGCAGTTCAGGGAGGCCCAGGCCAGGGGCTCGCCGAAGACCGGGGAGGCTTTCTTGAAGGAGGGGAGGGCTTCTTCGAGCGCTTCGGGAGAGGAGAAGGCGGCCGGGAGGTCCAGGCAGTTGACTGCCGCGTTCGCGGACATCAGGTTCGCGTACCGGCCGTCGGCGCCGCGCTCGAAGTAGGTGTCGGCGAGGATGAGCAGGCCCGCCCCGTCCTTGTTCTTCATAGCCGTGGTCAGGGCCTCCCGCAGTCGTGGCCAGGCCGCCTCGTCGTACATCGCCGTGATGACGCCCATCGTCGCCAGCGACTCCCCGAGCTTGCGGCCGTCCGCGTCGTCGGCCTCGATGGGCGTGGCGTCGAGCTGCCGGAAGAAGGCTTTCAGGTTCTTGCCGACCTGGTCAGGTGTGGTGCGCGCGCCACCCAGCGGGCAGTCGGACCTGCGTACGCAGTCCTTCGCGAAGGCCTGGAAGGCCGTCTCGAAGCCGGCCGTCTGGTCCTCGTTCATCCGTCGCGCGGGCAGCGACGGGTCCACCGCGCCGTCCAGAACCAGCCGGCCCACCCGGTCCGGGTACAGACCCGCGTATGTCGCACCCAGGAACGTCCCGTACGAGGCACCGACGTACGTCAGCTTCTCGTCGCCCAGCACTGCCCGCAGGACGTCCATGTCGCGGGCCGCCTCGACCGTGGACACATGCCGCAGCAGTCTGGCCGAGCGCCGCCCGCAGCCCTCCGTGAACTCCTTGACGGCGTCGACCAGCTGGCCCCTCTCGCGTCGGTTGTCGGGGGTCAGGTCCGTCTGCGTGTACTCGTCCATCTGCCGGCCGGTGAGGCATTCGACCGGCTCGCTGCGGGCGACGCCGCGCGGGTCGACGGCGACCATGTCATAGCGGGCGCGGATCTCCTTCGGGTAGCCGACAGCCGCGTACGACTGGAGGTAACCGACCGCCGAGCCGCCCGGGCCTCCCGGGTTGACCAGCAGCGAACCGAGTCGCTTGCCCGGGCCCGTGGCCTTCTTGCGGGTGACGGCCAGCCTGATGTCGCCGGAGGCGGGCTTGGCGTAGTCGAGCGGGGCCTTGAGCGTGGCGCACTGGAAGCCGGGGGCGCCGCAGCCGCGCCAGTTCAGCTTCTGGCCGTAGTACGGAGCGAGCGCCGCCGGCGTGGCCTTGGGCAGCGCGGTCAGTGTCGAGGCCCCTGCCCGGCCCGTGGAGGTCGTCGAACTTCCCATGGAACAGGCGGAGATGAGCAGCCCGGCGAGGGCGAGCAGGGTGCCGTACAGATGGAGGAACCTGCGGGGAGGGGAGGGGTGATGGGAATGGCGGGGATGGCGGGAACGCGTTGATCTGGTCCGGATCGGCCTGAACTGGCGCCTGATGTGCATCAAGCGAGCGTAACCCTGCGCAATGAATTGACCACTGAAGGTTGCCGTCGCGCCTCGTGCGAGTGCCCTCGTCAACCCGTCGCTGCGACAAGCCACCCCTGAACCGCATCGCACGGCAACCCCCTGAGCCCACTGCCCCCTGAGCCTCACCCCGCCCGCAACGCCATCGTCATCGCCTCCACCGCCAGCAGCGGCGCCACATTGCGGTCGAGGGCCTCGCGGCAGGCGGCGATCGCTTCTATGCGGCGCAGGGTGGTCTCGGGGGTCGTGCCGCGTGCGAGGCGCTCCAGCGTGTCCTGCATCTCCGTGTTGGCGAGGGCGAGGCTGGTGCCGAACTGGAGGGCTAGGACGTCGCGGTAGAAGGCCGTCAGGTCGATCAGGGCGAGGTCCAGGCTGTCGCGCTGCGTACGTGTCCTGCGGCGCTTCTGCTTGTCCTCCAGCTCCTTCATCACGCCCGCCGTGCCGCGCGGCATGCGTCCGCCCTGGGACGCGCCGAGCGCTGCCTTCAGCTCGTCGGTCTCCTTGACGTCGGTCTCCTCGGCCATCTGCTTGGCGTCCTCGGAGGCGGCGTCGATCAGCTCCTGGGCCGCCTTCAGGCAGCCTCCGATGTCGTCGATACGGAGCGGGAGCCTGAGGACGGCGGCGCGGCGCTCGCGGGCGCTCGGGTCCGTGGCCAGGCGGCGGGCGCGGCCGACGTGGCCCTGGGTGGCACGGGCGGCGACGGCCGCGACCTCCGGTTCGATGCCGTCGCGACGTACGAGGATGTCGGCGACCGCCGCCACGGGAGGCGTCCGGAGTGTGAGGTGGCGGCAGCGGGAGCGGATGGTCGGCAGGACGTCCTCGATGGAGGGCGCGCACAGGAGCCATACCGTGCGGGGGGCGGGCTCCTCGACAGCCTTCAGCAGGACATTGCCCGCGCCCTCCGTCAGGCGGTCGGCGTCCTCCAGGACGATGACCTGCCAGCGGCCGACGGCCGGGGACATCTGGGCACGGCGGACCAGGTCACGGGTCTCCTTGACGCCGATCGAGAGGAGGTCGGTGCGGACGATCTCCACATCCGAGTGCGTACCGATCAGGCTCGTATGGCAGCCGTCGCAGAACCCGCAGCCGGGGACTCCGCCGAGGGCACGGTCGGGGCTCACGCACTGGAGGGCCGCCGCGAAAGCCCGCGCCGCCGTGGAGCGGCCCGAGCCCGGCGGACCCGTGAACAGCCAGGCGTGCGTCATCCTCGACGCCTCGGGCAGCTGGGTGTCGGCGGCCACCGCCGTGACCAGGGCGTCGGCGTCCCGGGCGGCGGCCTCGAGCTGCTCGCTCACCTTCTCCTGACCCACCAGGTCGTCCCATACGGGCATGGGTTGCCGCCCCTCCGTCGCACATCTGCCTTGCCGCGTCCCATTGTGCGGGAGAGCACTGACAACGGGGCTTCACGCCCTACCGCCCCTCACGCCTTCGCGTCAGCGCCCGCGACGGCAGGCCTCAGCGCCCTCGCCGCCCCCGCCCGCGCCTGTCGTCCAGGTCATCGTCCTCGCGCGGGCCCAGCAACTCGTCCGCCAGCGTCGGAAGGTCGTCCAGCGGGGTCTCCTCCGCCCAGTCGGAGCGGCCGCGTCGGCGAGGGCCGCCCTCGGCTTCGACCTGGGGCAGCTCACGGGTGCGGGCGTCGGAGCCGTCGGGCGCCGGCCGCTCGTCCCGGAAGTACCCCGGGGGAACCCGGTCCGCCGTGTCACCGCCCCGCTGCTCGCCGCCACGGTCGTCCCGTACAGCCTGGTCCTCCCTTACGGGAGGAAGGACGGCCGTCTCGTCCGCGTCCGAGCGCACCGGAGGAAGCACCGCCGTCTCGTCCGCGGCCCCCTCCGGCGCCGGAGGCTGCGGCAGCACGGCCGTCTCCTCCGCGTCGGGCCCGGTTTCGGGAGCGTCGCCGGGTGGCACGGGCCGCAGCACCTTGGTCTCGTCGTCCACCGGCCCACCGGGCGCGTTCGTCGGCGGCACGACGGGTGTGGGCGTCGGCACCGTGACCTCGTTGTCGGGGGTGGTCGCCGGAGCACCGGAACCCGAACCCTCCGTCACGGCAGCGGCAGCGGCAGCAGCCGCAGCCGCCGAAGCCGCCCCTCTGCGAGCCTCCTCGGCCCGGAGCAACGCCTCCTCGGCCTTCCGCTGCTTCTCCAGACGCCGCGCCTCAGCCTCCGCCCGGAGCCGCGCCTCCTCCTCGGCCTGCTTGCGCAGGCGCTCCTGCTCGGCCGCGCGGGCCTGCTCCTCCGCGAGCCGTCGGGCCCGCTCCTCCTCGGCCCGCCGACGCGCCTCTTCGGCCTGCTGCCGGGCCACCTCGGCCTGCCGCTCCAGCTCGCGCCGCTGGGCCTCCTCCAGCTCGCGCCGCTTGCGTTCCTCTTCCTCCGCGCGCAGCCGGGCGAGCTGCTCCTGCCGCTCGCGCTCGAGGCGCTCCTCCTCGGCCTTGCGGGCGGCCTCTTCCTCGGCGCGTCGCCGCGCCTCCTCCTCGGCCGCCTTACGGGCCTCCTCCTGGGCCTTCACCTCGGCCTCGGAGAGCGGCAGCATCACGTCGAGACGGTGCCGTATCACCGTCGTGACGGCCTCGGACTCCTGCCCACCGTCGACCACCAGGTAGCGCGTGGGGTCGGCGGCGGCGAGCGTCAGGAAACCGGAGCGCACGCGCGCGTGGAACTCGGCGGGCTCCGACTCCAGCCGGTCCGGTGCCTCCGTGAACCGCTCCCGCGCGGTCTGAGGCGACACATCGAGCAGCACGGTCAGATGAGGCACCAGCCCGTTGGTCGCCCATCGTGAGATCCGCGCGATCTCGGTCGGGGACAGATCGCGACCGGCCCCCTGGTACGCCACGGACGAGTCGGTGTAGCGGTCCGAGATGACCACCGCGCCCCGCTCCAGCGCGGGCCGCACCACGGTGTCCACGTGCTCGGCACGGTCGGCGGCGTACAGCAGCGCCTCCGCACGGTTCGACAGCCCGGCCGAGGACACGTCCAGCAGGATCGACCGCAGCCGCTTCCCCACAGGCGTGGCCCCCGGCTCGCGCGTCAGCACGACCTCGTGCCCCTTGGAGCGGATCCACTCCGCGAGCACCTCGGCCTGCGTCGACTTCCCGGCCCCGTCACCGCCCTCCAGGGCGATGAAGAACCCGTTCGCAGCCGGTGCCTGCGCGGGATCGTCCCCGCCCCGCAGCGCGTCCCGCAGGTCATGCCGCAGCGGTACGCCGGACCGGTCGTCGACCTTCGCCAGCACCAGCGCGGCGACCGGCAGCAGCAGCGCGCCGACCAGCATCAGGGTGAAGGCCGCGCCGCCGTGCGCGAACACGAACTTGCCGTTCTCCAGCCGGTGCGGCCCGATCGCCGCCGCCAGCACGGGGGCCACCAGGGCACCCAGGGCGACGTAGACCCGTACGACCGCGTGGAGATGCTCCGTCGTACGCGCCCGCCGGTGGTCCTCGGCCTCCTGGTCGAGCAGCGTGTGCCCGGTGTTCGCGGCGATGCCCGCGCCGATGCCCGCGAACGCCGTGATCAGGATCACGGTGGCGACGTCCGGGACGATCCCCGCGGCGAGCAGCGCGAGGCCTGTGAACGCGATGGCCAGCGAGAGCAGCCGGCGCCGCGACAGCGGCGGCAGCACCTTCGGAGCCGTACGGATGCCTACGACGACGCCGCCCGTCAGGCCTGCCACCAGCAGTCCGTACGTCACCGGCCCGCCGCCCAGGTCCTTGGCGTGCAGCACGGAGACGGCGACCGCGGCGGCGACCGCGCCGGCGACGGCCGCACAGGCCAGGACCAGCAGCGGAAGCGAGCCCGTACGCCCCTTGTCGACGCCGGTGCCCGACTTGGGGCGGCGCAGGCCCTCGAGCGGCGACCGCGCGCGGGGGGTGCGTGCGTCGGGCAGCTCGAGGACGGTCAGCACCGACAGGGAGGCGGCGAACAGGCCCGCCGCGACGTACGACGCGAGCGCCGCCTGATGCTGGTCGAACCAGGCCAGTCCGGCGCCCAGCAGGTTGTTGAGGAGCCCGGCCACGACGAGAGCGGCGGCCGCCAGGGGCACCGCCACGAATCCCGTACGCAGCGACAGGCGCCGCAGCGTCTCCGTGTGGTCCGGCAGCGGGCGGACCGCCGCGCCCTCCAGGGGTGCCGCGGGCAGCAGAGCGGGCGCCGCACTCTCCCGGCACACCGTCCAGAAGCGCTCGGCGACCCCGGTGACGAACGCGGTCACCAGGATCACGGCCAGCGCGTCGTCGGGCGTCCAGTCGATCCACAGGGGCGCGATGATCAGCAGTACGGTCCGCACTCCGTCCGCGCCGACCATGGTCCAGCGGCGGTCGAGCGGCCCCTCCTGGGAGGTCAGGGAGGTGAGCGGTCCGAGGAGTACGGCTCCGAAGAGCAGCGTCGCGAGTATCCGCGCCCCGAAGACGGCCGAGACGGCGAAGGCCACCCCGCGGTAGTTGCCCCCGAAGGACCCCGCCGCGACCGCCGCCTGGAGCGCGAGTACGACCAGGACGAGCAGGGCGAGGGCATCGCCGACGCCGGCCACGAGCTGAGCGCTCCACAGCCGCTTCAACTGCGGTACGCGAAGCAGCGCCCTCACGGCGCGCTCGCGTGAATCTGCGACCAGGGCGTCGTCTGGGGCCGGGGTATGGGCCGTTGGCTGCTCCGCTCGCGTCATGCGTTCAGCCTATCGGGAGGCACCGACAACCCCGAAGGGCGCCCAACACATGCGGACGCGAGGCTTCCACAGGGCGTTGAAGCACCACTCCAGGGAGCTGAAACGCAGCCCCGGGGACGTTCAAGCACTGCCCCGGGACACTCGAGCTCAGCCCTCCGAAGCCGCCGCCTTCTTGGCCGGAGCCTTCTTGGCAGCCGTCTTCGAAGTCGTCGTCTTCTTGGCTGCCGTTTTCTTGGCAGGTGCCTTCTTGGCGGCCGTTTTCTTGGCCACGGCCTTCTTCGCCGTCTTCTTGGCGGGTGCCTTCGCGCGCTTCTCCGCGAGCAGTTCGTAACCCCGCTCCGGAGTGATCTCCTCGACGCTGTCGCCGGACCGCAGGGTCGCGTTGGTCTCGCCGTCGGTGACGTACGGCCCGAAGCGCCCGTCCTTGACGACGACCGGCTTCTCGCTGACCGGGTCCGTGCCCAGCTCCTTGAGCGGCGGCTTGGCGGCGGCGCGCCCGCGCTGCTTGGGCTGGGCGTAGATCGCCAGTGCCTCTTCCAGCGTGATCGTGAAGAGCTGGTCCTCGGACTGCAGCGAACGCGAGTCCGTGCCCTTCTTCAGGTACGGCCCGTAGCGCCCGTTCTGCGCGGTGATCTCCACGCCCTCGGCGTCCTTGCCGACGACACGCGGCAGCGACATCAGTTTGAGCGCGTCGTCCAGGGTCACCGTGTCCAGGGACATCGACTTGAAGAGCGAGGCCGTACGCGGCTTGACGGCGTTCTTGCCGGTCTTCGGGGTGCCCTCGGGGAGTACCTCGGTGACGTACGGCCCGTAGCGGCCGTCCCTGGCGATGATCTGGCGACCCGTGACCGGGTCGGTCCCCAGCTCGAAGTCGCCGCTCGGCTTGGCGAGCAGCTCCTCCGCGTACTCGACGCTCAGCTCGTCCGGAGCGAGATCCTCCGGCACATCCGCGCGCTGGTGGTTCTCGGAGTCCTTCTCGCCGCGCTCGATGTACGGGCCGTAGCGCCCGACACGCAGCACGATGCCGTCGCCGACCGGGAACGACGACACCTCGCGGGCGTCGATCGCGCCCAGGTCGGTGACGAGTTCCTTGAGGCCGCCCAGGTGATCCCCGTCGCCGTTGCCGGCGTCCGCGGCACCGGGAACGCCATCTGCGCCCTCACCGAAGTAGAAGCGCTTCAGCCACGGCACGGCGCGCGCCTCGCCCCGCGCGATGCGGTCGAGGTCGTCCTCCATCTTCGCGGTGAAGCTGTAGTCGACGAGCCGCCCGAAGTGCTTCTCCAGGAGGTTGACCACGGCGAAGGACAGGAAGGAGGGCACGAGCGCGGTGCCCTTCTTGAAGACATAGCCGCGGTCGAGGATGGTCCCGATGATCGACGCGTACGTCGACGGGCGGCCGATCTCGCGCTCTTCGAGCTCCTTGACCAGGCTGGCCTCGGTGTAGCGGGCCGGGGGCTTGGTCGCATGGCCGTCGACCGAGATCTCCTCGGCGGAGAGCGCGTCGCCCTCGTTGACCTGGGGCAGCCGGCGCTCGCGGTCGTCCAGCTCGGCGTTCGGGTCGTCCGCGCCCTCGACGTACGCCTTCAGGAAGCCGTGGAAGGTGATGGTCTTGCCGGACGCACTGAACTCGGCGTCCCGGCCGTCAGCGGCGCGGCCACCGATCTTCACCGTGACGGAGTTCCCGGTCGCGTCCTTCATCTGGGAGGCGACGGTCCGCTTCCAGATCAGCTCGTAGAGCCTGAACTGGTCGCCGGTCAGCCCGGTCTCGGCGGGCGTACGGAAACGGTCCCCGGAGGGGCGGATCGCCTCGTGCGCCTCCTGCGCGTTCTTGACCTTCCCGGCGTACGTCCGCGGCTGCGGCGGCAGGTAGTCGGCGCCGTACAGCTGCGTGACCTGGGCGCGGGCCGCGGCGACCGCGGTGTCCGAGAGGGTCGTGGAGTCCGTACGCATGTAGGTGATGAAGCCGTTCTCGTACAGCTTCTGCGCCACCTGCATCGTGGCCTTCGCGCCGAAACCGAGCTTGCGCGAGGCCTCCTGCTGCATCGTCGTCGTACGGAACGGGGCGTACGGGGAGCGACGATACGGTTTCGACTCGACGGACCGTACGGAGAAGTTCGTGTTCTCCAGGGCGGCGGCGAGCGCGCGGGCGTTCGCCTCGTCCAGGTGGAGCGTGTTCGCGCTCTTCAGCTGCCCGAGCGAGTTGAAGTCGCGGCCCTGGGCGACACGCCTGCCGTCGACCGTGGTGAGGCGCGCGACCAGGGAGGACGGGTCGCTCGAGTCGCCGGCGCGACCGGTGCCGAAGGTGCCCGTCAGGTCCCAGTACTCGGCGGAACGGAACGCGATGCGCTCGCGCTCCCGCTCGACGACCATGCGGGTCGCCACGGACTGGACACGGCCTGCCGACAGGCGCGGCATGACCTTCTTCCACAGGACCGGCGAGACCTCGTAGCCGTAGAGGCGGTCGAGGATGCGGCGGGTCTCCTGGGCGTCGACGAGCTTCTGGTTGAGCTCGCGCGGGTTGGCGACGGCGGCCTGGATCGCGGCCTTGGTGATCTCGTGGAAGACCATCCGCTTGACCGGGACCTTGGGCTTGAGCACCTCCTGGAGGTGCCAGGCGATGGCCTCGCCCTCGCGGTCCTCATCGGTGGCCAGGAAGAGCTCGTCGGAGTCCTTCAGCAGATCCTTGAGCTTCTTGACCTGCGCCCTCTTGTCGGCGTTGACGACATAGATGGGCTGGAAGTCGTGCTCGACGTCCACGCCGAGGCGGCGCACCTCGCCGGTGTACTTCTCGGGCACCTCCGCGGCGCCATTGGGGAGGTCGCGGATGTGCCCGACGCTCGCTTCGACGACGTAGCCAGGGCCGAGATAGCCCTTGATCGTCTTCGCCTTGGCAGGCGACTCGACGATGACGAGTCGGCGGCCGCCGTGTGCGGTCTCGCTGGTCGGGGACAACTTCGCTCTTCTCTCCGGTCGACGCAGGGGGCTCGCCCCGGGCGTTGGTCCGGGGGTCGGGTCGTGCTGACGCTGCGGAGTGTGACGGTACATCCCGCCCCCGTGTCAAACGGGAAAAGCCCGCAACGGCCACTCGAACGGTAACCCGACTCCCGGCATTCCTGCCGCCCGGAGTGTGGACCTGCTGTTTCGACCCTATCCGGAGGGTGACTTCTCAGTTACCGAAACGGCGGGATCGCGACGGCCCGAGATCTTGCCTTCGGCTCTTCGGAGGCGACAACTCCGGTTCCCCGGAGGGCATCGCTCCAGGGGCGGGAGCCGCACCGGGGAGTCGCACCGGAAAGCGCGCATCCTCAGATGCGTGTGAAGCACCACACGGCGAGGAGCAGCGCGGCCGTCCCGGCCAAGCTCGCGGCCATCGCGGACGCGGCCTGGCCCATCCCGTCGGCGACAGGTTCGCGGTGCCGCAGCCGGGCCGCGGTCCACACCAGCAATCCGGCTCCGAACAGGGCGAACACCGATCCCGCGAAGACCGCCGGTCCGTTCTCCATGGTTCGTCCCCTTCGCCCTTGAGTGCCCAAGGACGGGAGGCTGACACCTCCGGGAAGCGAACACACGAACCCACGGTGAACGCTCGGCGGACACACCCGTGCGGCTCCCCGCGCACACCGTGCACCCACCGCCGTGCCGGCTCGGATCGAATGTGTGGCCGCAGCGATTTCGCGCCATCCATGACGGCTCGGCGATCGCGGGGCTTCTGCTCACCCGGCCGCTCACCCGGCGGGCTCGAGGAATCCCTGCTCGATCAGCAGCCGGATCTGCGTGGGCGTACGGTCCCGCAGCAACACCGGGTCTTCGCCGACCAGTTGGGCAATGGCGTCCAGAATTCGCCCCGCACTGAGTGTGCCGTCGCACACACCCGCGAAACCCGCGCCCACCGTGTCCACCCTGGTGGCCCGCCGCATCCCGCGGTTCTGGCGCAGTACGACATGCTCCGGATCCTCGGCGCCGGGCAGTCCGACCTGCTCCTGCACGATCTCGCCCGCAAGCTTGAAGTGCCCGGCGAGCAGCGCCGCGTCGTCGTGCGCACGCAGATAGTCCACGCGGTCGAAGTGCGCGCGCACCGTCTCGCCGAGCGGCTGTTCGACGGGATGCGGCCACTCCTCCACGACGACCGAGGGCTGCGCGGCCCCCGACTTGCGCAGGGTGATCCACCCGAAGCCCACGGCCCTGACCTTCCGCGTCTCGAACTCGTCGAGCCACGCGTCGTACCGCGTCTGGTATTCCACCGGATCCGCATGATGATCGCCGGCGTCTCGCAGCCACAATTCGGCGTACTGCATGACGTCCTGCACCTCGCGCTGCACGACCCACGCGTCACAGTCGCGCGGCACCCAGGACCGCAGCCGGTCCTGCCAGTCCTCCCCCTCCACGTGCTGCCAGTTGGCAAGGAACTGCGCATACCCCCCTTCGTTGAGGTGAGCGCCCGCACCTTGAACAAGCGCGCGACACAGATCGTCCCCGCCCATCCCGCCGTCCCGGTAGGTGAGCCGGGCACCCGGGGAGATGACGAAGGGAGGGTTGGAGACGATCAGGTCGTACGTCTCCTCGCCCACCGGCTCGAACAACGAGCCCTCGTGCAGCGCTGCCCCCGAGGCTCCGGACAGGGCGAGCGTGAGCGCGGTGATGTGCAGCGCGCGCGGGTTGACGTCGGTCGCGGTCACCCGCGTGGCGTGCTGTGCGGCGTGCAGCGCCTGGATTCCGGAGCCGCTGCCGAGGTCGAGGGCGGACGCGACGGGCGTACGCACCGTGATGCCCGCCAGGGTTGTGGACGCGCCGCCCACTCCGAGTACGACCCTTTCGTCACGGCTGCCGATGCCGCCGGCTCCGCCCACCGCGCAGCCCAGGTCCGAGACGATGAACCAGTCCTCGCCGCCGGGTCCGCCGTACGGCCGGACGTCGACCGTCGCCGCGACCTCGTCGCCGCCGGTCCTGGCCAGCCAGCCGCCCTCCAGACAGTCCTGAACCGGCAGTACGTCCACCACGCGCGCGTGCGGCACGGGCTGCTGCAACAGGAACAGCCGTACGAGCGTCTCCAGCGGCGTGTCGCCCCGAGTCGCCCGGAGCGCGGGCACGGTCTCGCTCCGGGCCAGCGCCGCGTACGCGGAGGCGCCCAGCAGATCGAGCAGGCCGTCGGCACTGAAGGAGGCGCTCAGGAAGGCGTCCCGCAGCCGCGCGGTGACGTCGGAGCGGTCGGTCGAGGGCAGCGTTGCCAGGCTGGTGTTACTCACGCCTCCATTGTTGCCGCTCCCGCCGACGGGACGCGTGTCCCTGTGGACAACATGCCGCCTGTGGACAACATGCCGGTGGCCCGGCACGCACGCGTACCGGGCCACCGTTCGGTTGACGAACGATCGGTCTCCTGGAGTCAGCCGATGTCTCCTGGGGTCAGCCGTTGGTCGCCGACGGCGAACCGGAGGCCGACTTGCAGCTCTCCTGCTTGGCCATCGCCTGGCCCACCTCGCCCTCCTGCAGCTTGTTCAGGGCGACGTTGCCGCTCTGGCCCAGCTTGTCCAGCTCGGTGGCGATGTCCTTGAGTCCGTCCGCGAACTTCCCCTGGTCCTTGGTGTCGAGCGCGTCGACCTGCTTCTTGAGGTCGGCGTACGACGTGGAGATGCCGTTGAGCTCCTTGACGGCGTCCGCCTTCTTCTTCTCGCCGTTCTCGACCTCCGGCGCCCCGGCCTTGGTCACGGCGGCGCCGATCGCCTTGTAGGCGTCGGACATGTCCTGGAAGGCCTGGGAGTCCGTCTTCTGGACATCCGCCGGCGTGCTGTTGTCCGAGGTCTGCTTCTGGATGGAGGTGTTGGCGGCCTCGATCTTCTTCGCCTGCGGCTGCACCTCGTCACAGACCTCTTTGGCCCAGGAGTTCAGCTTTTCGCTGCTGTCGTCTCCGCCACATCCCGACAGCGCCAGTACCAGTACCGCACCGCCGGACAGTGCGGCCGCGAGCTTCTTGTTCACCGGATTGGTCCCTTCCATGGCTCTCGGCCCCGGAACATACACGCCAAGTGGGCGACACCCACGAGACGGGAGTCCGATTTGCAAAATATTGCAACCATTTGCACCAAGCGAGAGAAGGCTCACGAACCCGGCGTGAAAACCCGAGAGCGGGCGGGCGACGCGTCAAGACGCGCCGCCCGCCCGCTCGTTGAGCGGAACCTGACCAGCCGTAAGGCCAAGCCGTGGAGCAATCGCCTACGAAACCACCGCCGCATCCGCCGACTTGGAAACCGGCTCGGAGTTGTCTTCGTCACTCACGGCGATCCCGCGCCGCTTGGACACGTACACCGCGCCCACGATGACAGCGATCGAGAGCACCGCGATGAGGACGCGCATACCCACGCTCTTGTCCTCGCCGTAGCTGAATTTGACCACCGCGGGCGCGATGAGCAGCGCCACCAGGTTCATCACCTTCAGCAGGGGGTTGATCGCGGGACCGGCGGTGTCCTTGAAGGGGTCGCCGACCGTGTCGCCGATCACCGTGGCGGCATGGGCCTCGCTGCCCTTGCCACCGTGGTGACCGTCCTCGACGAGCTTCTTCGCGTTGTCCCACGCCCCGCCGGAGTTGGCGAGGAAGACGGCCATCAGCGTGCCCGTACCGATCGCGCCCGCGAGGAACGAGCCGAGCGCACCGACCCCGAGCGTGAACCCGATCGCGATCGGCGTCAGTACGGCGAGCAGACCCGGTGTGGCCAGCTCGCGCAGCGCGTCCTTGGTGCAGATGTCGACGACGCGCCCGTACTCGGGCTTCTCGGTGTAGTCCATGATCCCGGGGTGCTCGCGGAACTGCCGCCGCACCTCGTAGACCACGGCCCCCGCGGACCGCGAGACCGCGTTGATCGCCAGCCCCGAGAAGAGGAAGACGACCGCGGCGCCCGCGATGAGTCCGACGAGGTTGTTGGGCTGCGAGATGTCCATCATCAGGTTCAGCGGCGCGTCCTCGCCGGTGACCGTCTCGCCCACTTCGTTCGCGGCCGTGAGGATCGCGTCGCGGTACGAGCCGAAGAGCGCCGCCGCCGCCAGGACCGCGGTGGCGATGGCGATGCCCTTGGTGATGGCCTTGGTGGTGTTGCCCACGGCGTCCAGGTCGGTGAGCACCTGCGCGCCCGCGCCCGTGACGTCACCGGACATCTCTGCGATGCCCTGCGCGTTGTCGGAGACCGGCCCGAAGGTGTCCATGGCGACGATCACGCCGACCGTGGTGAGCAGGCCGGTACCGGCCAGCGCCACCGCGAAGAGCGCAAGCATGATCGACGTACCGCCGAGCAGGAAGGCCCCGTAGACGCCGAGGCCGATCAACAGGGCGGTGTAGACGGCCGATTCGAGACCGATGGAGATACCCGCGAGGACGACGGTGGCCGCACCGGTGAGCGAGCTCTTGCCGATGTCCCGTACGGGACGGCGGGTCGTCTCGGTGAAGTAGCCCGTGAGCTGCTGGATCAGCGCGGCCAGCACGATGCCGATCGCGACGGCGACGAGCGCGAGGATCCGCGGATCGCCACCGTTGTCCAGGATGGCCGTGTCCGTGACGCCGTCCAGGTCGGCGTACGAGGACGGCAGGTAGATGAAGACGGCCGCGGCCACCAGCACCAGCGAGATCACCGCGGAGATGAAGAAACCACGGTTGATGGCGCTCATCCCGCTGCGGTCCGCACGGCGCGGAGCCACGGCGAAGATGCCGATCATGGCGGTGATGACACCGATCGCGGGCACGATCAGCGGGAAGCCGAGCCCGTAGTCGCCGAACGCCGCGCTGCCCAGGATCAGCGCGGCGACGAGCGTGACGGCGTACGACTCGAAGAGGTCGGCGGCCATACCGGCGCAGTCGCCGACGTTGTCGCCCACGTTGTCGGCGATGGTCGCGGCATTGCGCGGATCGTCCTCCGGAATGCCCTGCTCGACCTTGCCGACCAGGTCGGCGCCGACGTCGGCGGCCTTGGTGAAGATGCCGCCGCCGACACGCATGAACATGGCGATCAGCGCGGCGCCGAGACCGAAGCCCTCCAGGACCTTCGGTGCGTCGGCCGCGTACACCAGCACCACACAGGAGGCGCCCAGCAGACCGAGCCCCACCGTGAACATGCCGACGACGCCGCCCGTGCGGAATGCGATCTTCATGGCTTTGTGTGAGACAGCGGTGAGATCCTTTTCGGGTTCACCTTCCGCCGGAGTCGCTTCCCGTGCCGCGGCGGCTACGCGCACATTGCTGCGTACGGCGAGCCACATGCCGATATAACCGGTGGTCGCCGAGAACGCCGCGCCGATCAAGAAGAAGATCGATCGTCCGGCGCGCTGATTCCAGTCGTCCGCGGGCAGCAGCATGAGCAGGAAGAACACCACGACGGCGAATACGCCGAGGGTGCGCAACTGGCGCGTCAGATAGGCGTTCGCGCCTTCCTGAACCGCTGCCGCGATCTTCTTCATGCTGTCGGTGCCCTCGCCGGCCGCCAGCACCTGGCGTACCAGGACCCCGGCGACCACCAGAGCCGCCAGGGCGACGACCGCGATGACGATCACGATGAGTCGGTTGTCGTCGGTCAGAACCGCGGCCGCGAGGGTTGTGGGATGGTCAAACTGATGAGGGGTAGAAAGCCCCGCCATTCGTCCTCCTTGACGCTTGGGCTGAGCTCAAGATGTGGACGGATTGTAGGTAGCCGAACCTGATCAAAACAGTGCGCGGTAAGCGGAATCGTCCTTCACATGCTCTTGGGTAAATGATCCACGGACCATCATGGAACCCGAAAGGAGTAATGCCTCAAAAGCATTGACGCTTGATCCGTTGACGCGCGACAGGAAGTAAACACGATCATAAGGCTGATCGTGAATTCATTCACGATAACGCGTGCGCAATCCACGTGCACGAGCGCGCACGAAAAAGGGCCCCGCTGAGCAGGGCCCTTTCCGTACTGCGTGGGTGAGGGGTCAGGGGGCGAGCGTGGCCGGCGGCGTGGTTGGCCAGCTCATCCTGATCAGTCCGCCGTTCTCACCGGCGGTGACCTCCACGTCGTCGACGAGGCCGCTGATGACCGCGAGGCCCATCTCGTCCTCCTCGGTCTCCGCGTCCGACTCGTCGGCTCCGCCATGGGCTCCCGGCACCTCGCCGGGAGCCGTATGCGGCGCCTCGTCGCCGACCTCGATGGAGAACTGCTTCTCCTCCTCGATCAGCAGCACCCGCACCGGCGCCGAGATACCGCCGCTCTGGTGCAGTCCGACGGCCCGCGTACAGGCTTCACCGACGGCGAGCCTGACCTCGTCGAGGACGGCCTCGTCCACTCCGGACCTGCGCGCCACCGCTGCCGCCACCAGTCGGGCGGTCCTGACGTGCTCGGGCAGCGCGCTGAAGCGGAGTTCAACGGTGGCCATGCATCCCCCTCGGAACTACGGGCGTGCTGTCAGGGGGCCGGGCCGCCGAGCCCGAACCCCCCTCGTTGACTTTCTTCCGTCCCGGACCACGGCCCGGAACCGGCCTTCGGCCAAGGGCCGCTCGGTCACGACCGAGGACCGCTCAGTCCGTGGCCGCTACCGCCTCCTCGACCGAGGTGTGAATCGGGAACACCTTGGTGAGGCCGGTGATGCGGAAGATCTTCAGAATGCGCTCCTGGTTGCAGACCAGTCGCAGCGAGCCCTCGTGGGCGCGCACCCGCTTCAGGCCGCCTACCAGCACGCCGAGCCCGGTGGAGTCGAGGAAGTCCACGCCCTCCATGTCGACGACAAGATGAAAACTGCCGTCGTTCACCAGCTCGACCAGCTGCTCGCGCAGCTTGGGCGCGGTATATACATCGATTTCGCCACCGACTTCGACGACCGTACGATCGCCGACGGTACGTGTCGACAGGGACAGGTCCACGGATCCTCCAGCACCTTGCTATCGAGCGGTCGCCCCTCGGGACACCTCGGCGGAGCCCCCGGGACTGTTCGCCAGCCGCGATGGCATTCAATCACTTACCGGCAGGCGTGCACGACGCCTTAGGCCCATTGTCCGTCACGCCAGTGACACACTCGATGCCGATGGCCAAGAATCCCCGGTCCGATCGACCCTCGACGGACACCGCATCCCGACCCGCTCCGAGCACGGTTCTGAACCGGCTCGCCTCGGGGCCGAGCCGGGCTTCGCGCATCACTCATACGGAGCACTTGCCCCCGCGCGAGGGCCGCCATGCCGTCTGGCCCGACCGGATCCGCTCCGAGGTCATCGCGGCGGTGCAGGCCACGGGCATCGAGCACCCGTGGGCCCACCAGGCACAAGCCGCCGAGCACGCCCTGGACGGCGACTCCGTGATCGTCGCCACAGGCACCGCCTCGGGCAAGTCGCTGGCGTATCTCGTCCCGGTGCTGTCGTGTCTGCTCGACGGCGCCGAAGCCCCTAACGGCCGTGGCACAACCGCCCTCTACCTCGCCCCGACCAAGGCCCTCGCGGCGGATCAGTGCCGAGCCGTGAAGGAAATTTCACATCCTCTGGGCAACGCGGTGCGTCCCGCCGTCTACGACGGGGACACTCCCGTCGAGGAACGCGAGTGGGTACGCCAGTACGCCAACTACGTCCTGACCAACCCCGACATGCTGCACCGCGGGATACTGCCCTCCCATCCCCGCTGGTCCTCCTTCCTGCGCGCCCTGCGCTATGTCGTCATCGACGAGTGCCACACCTACCGAGGCGTCTTCGGCTCGCACGTCGCCCAGGTACTGCGCCGGCTGCGCCGCCTGTGTGCGCGGTACGGCTCCTCGCCCGTCTTCCTGCTGGCCTCCGCGACCGCCGCCGAGCCGTCGGTGGCCGCTCGCCGGCTGACCGGCCTGCCGGTCGTCGAGGTCGCGGACGACGCCTCACCGCGCGGCGAACTGGTGTTCGCGCTCTGGGAGCCCCCGCTCACCGAACTCCACGGCGAGAAGGGAGCCCCCGTCCGCCGTACCGCCACCGCCGAGACCGCGGACCTCCTCACCGACCTGACCGTGCAGGGCGTCCGCTCGGTCGCCTTCGTACGCTCCCGCCGGGGCGCCGAGCTGATCTCGGTGATCGCCCAGGAACGGCTCGCCGAGATCGACCGTTCCCTGGCCCGGCGCGTGGCCGCGTACCGCGGCGGCTACCTCCCCGAGGAACGCCGCGCCCTCGAGCAAGCCCTCCACTCCGGTGAACTCCTCGGCCTCGCCGCCACCACCGCCCTCGAACTCGGCATCGACGTCTCCGGTCTGGACGCCGTCGTCATCGCCGGCTATCCCGGCACGAGGGCCTCGCTGTGGCAGCAGGCGGGCCGCGCGGGACGCTCCGGGCAGGGCGCCCTCGCGATCCTGGTCGCCCGCGACGACCCACTGGACACGTTCCTCGTCCACCACCCGGAGGCCCTGTTCGACCAGCCGGTGGAGTCCACCGTCCTCGACCCCGACAACCCGTACGTCCTCGCGCCCCACCTGTGCGCCGCCGCCGCCGAACTGCCTCTGACGGACGAGGACCTGCCGCTCTTCGGCCCGGCCGCCGCCGATCTGCTTCCGCAGCTGGAGGCCGCGAAGCTGCTGCGTCGCCGTACGAAGGCATGGCACTGGACGCGCCGGGAACGGGCCGCCGACCTCACGGACATCCGCGGCGGGGGCGGCGATCCGGTACAGGTCGTCGAGGCCGGTTCGGGCCGACTGCTGGGCACGGTCGACGCCGGCGCCGCGCACACCAGCGTCCACGACGGGGCGGTCCACCTCCACCAGGGCCGTACGTACCTGGTGAAGGAACTGGACCTCGAGGACTCGGTAGCCCTCGTCGAGGAGGCCAACCCGCCGTATTCGACGGTCGCCCGCGACACCACGGCCATCTCCGTCCTGGAAACGGACGTCGAAGTCCCCTGGGGCGAGGGCCGGTTGTGCTACGGCTCCGTCGAGGTCACCAACCAAGTCGTCTCCTTCCTGCGTCGTCGTGTCATCACCGGCGAAGTACTCGGCGAGACGAAACTCGACCTCCCTCCTCGTACGCTCCGCACACGCGCCGTGTGGTGGACGGTCACCGAGGACCAGCTCGACGCCGCCCGCGTGACCCCGGAGATCCTCGGCGGCGCCCTGCACGCCGCCGAGCACGCGTCGATCGGCATGCTCCCGCTGTTCGCCACCTGCGACCGCTGGGACATCGGCGGCGTCTCCATCCCCCTGCACCCGGACACCCTCCTCCCGACGGTCTTCGTGTACGACGGCCACCCCGGCGGGGCGGGCTTCGCCGAGCGCGCCTTCCACACGGCTCGCGAGTGGCTCACGGCCACCCGCCAGGCCATCGCCTCCTGCGAGTGCGAGGCCGGCTGCCCGTCCTGCATCCAGTCCCCCAAGTGCGGCAACGGCAACGACCCACTGCACAAGCGGGGGGCTGTGCGATTGCTGACGGTTCTGCTGCGGGGGACGCCGGAGGGGCGGGAGGCCGGGGCAGCCTCGGGGGCGGGAGCTGGAGGTGAGGGGGCGGAGGGGTAGATCGGAGCGGAGGGGTGGGGCGGCGAGAGTGTCGGCTTCCGGCCGCCGGCCCAAGCTGGGCGCCTGGGCCGGCAGGAGGCTGCCTGGCTCCACGGGAGGCTGCCGGGCCATGGCGTCCCCTCCGGTGCGGAGTCGTCTCGCTCCTGGGCGCGAGGCTGGCTCCTCCCGGCTTCTGTGCGAGGCCGACCCTCCACCGACTCCGAACCAGCCCCTCTACCGGTTCACCCACTCTGCCTCTACTGGTTCACCCCCTCTCCGGACTCGGCGGCTTCGCCCGCGGGGTGAGGCGGCGCCATCACCCCCTCGGGCCCCGCCGGAGGCACCGGCCCTGCCGGTCCCGCCCGAGACCTGACCTCCGCGGTGAACGGCCCTCGCCCCGCCGCGACCCTGACGTCCGAGATCTCGCCGTAGACGGCACACCGCACGATGCGGGTGCCCTGGGCCCGCGCCACCCGGTCCGCCCGGGCGCAGGCCGCCGTACCGCCCTCCATCCAGTGGTCCGCCGCCGCGAGCGCCGCCAAGTCAGCGGCGCCACCCGCGTGGTGACGGGTCAACACCGCTTGGCTCATCGCGAGGATGACGCCGAAGATGACGCACAGCACCGCGATCACGCCCACCGCCGAGACGGTCGCCGAGCCCCGGTCCGAAGCGAACGCTCTCCTGCGCGAACCCCACCATCGCTCGCTTCCCTTCGTCATCCGCCCGCCCCCACCGTCTCCTCGGCCAGGGCCACGGCCTCGTGCTCCAGGTCGAGGGTCAGCGCGTCGGGGCCCGGGGGCTTCGCCGTGACCCGTACGCGCACCAGGTCGCCCTCGCGTCGAACCGTGACCTGCGCCCCGCTCGGCGCCGTCTGCCGGGCCACCGTCGTCACCGTGCCCGGTGGGTCCTGACGGGCCGCCGCACGTGCCCCCGCCCGGGCCGCGTCCACGCACTGGATCTGCGCGGACACGGCCATCAGGGCCCAGACCAGTGCCATCGCGAACGCGACCAGCACGGGCAGCACGATGGCCGCCTCCGCCGTCACGAACCCTCGGTCCCCGGCCATACGCGGGCCCAGACCCCGGCCCAGTACCGGACGGGCCGCCCGCTCCTCAGAACTGGCCATTGAGCGCTCGCTCCACGATGTCCTGCAGAGCTCCCTTGACCTGCCCGCTGGTCAGCACCTCGTAGAGCAGCGCGGCGAAGCCCACTGCCGCGATCAGCCCCATCGCGTACTCGGAGGTCACCATTCCGGCATCCCTCCGCGCCGCCGAAGTCCTCCGCACCGCCCAGGCCGTCGGCAGCTCCCACGCCCTGCCCATCAGCGCCTGCACCCTGCCGGCCCGCACTCGTACCCGCATTGCCTTGCTCATTCGAACCCCCGTGTAGATCCGCTCTGTCGACTCGTTCGACGAGTTCGACTCATTCACTTCGTCCAGCCCCGCTGGACCCGTTCCGTTCATCGCTCGCCCTTCATCACGTCTCGCCCGTCATCCACCGCCTCCCAACACCCCGCCCGCCAGCCCGATCACCACAGGCAGCACCCCGATGGCGATGAACGCGGGCAGGAAACACAGCCCCACAGGCGCGGTGACCATGACGGCCGCCCGCCGCGCACGAGTGGTGGCGGTACGTCCCCACTCCGCGCGTGCCTCCGCGGCGAGCCGCCCGACAGGACTCGCCGCCGGTACGCCCGACTCACCCGCCCGCTCCAGCAGCCGGGCCAGTGCCCGGGCGCCGGACAGCGCGGCCAACCCCCGCCACGCCTCGGCCGGTTCACCGCCGAGCCGCACCTCGGCCGCGCCCCGTGCGAGCCGTTCTCCCACGGGCCCTTCCAGCGCCTCCCCCACCGCCTGAGCCGCCGCCACGGGACTGGCGCCGGCCGCGATGCAGGCCGCCAACAGATCGGCGGCAAGCGGGAGTTGCCGCTCGGCCAGTCCCGAGCCGGACTCCTCCGCCGGCGTAGGCCTTCGCTGCCACCTCCTCACCCCGAACCCGGCCACGAGCCCCACGACGATCCCGGGAACTCCGCCGACGAACACCCAGCAGGCGCTGACGGCGCCCGCCACCGGCAGCCACTTCCGCATCGGGGTCCGCACGTCGAAGCGTCGTCCGGTGGGCATCGGTGCCACGACCAGCACCGCTCCCAGCCGTCTGCGCACCCTCCGCTCCCGCCGCGCCGCCCCCAGGGCCCACACCAGCGACCACATCCCCGCCACCAGGCACAGGGCCACCCCCAGCCTGTGGGCAACCTCCGTACTCATCCCGCCTCCGCCTTCCGTACGATCCACAGCGCCCACCACAGCCCGACGCCCTCCAGCGCCCCGCCGACCAGCAGACAGCCGAGGCCGGCGCCGGTGTGCAGCACGACGTGCAGCGGATCGGCGCCGAGCGCGGTGCCGAGGAGCAGGCCCAGCAGGGGCAAGCCCGCGAGCAGCACCGCCGTCGACCGCGCCCCCGCCAACTGGGCGCGCAGATCGGCACGTTGATCCCGCTCCGCGCGCAACGCCGCCTCCAGCCGGTCGAGCCCGGCCGCGAGTCCGGCACCCCGGTCCACGGCGACCCGCCAGCACGCGGCGAGGCCCAGCAGTCCCTCGGCGCCCGGCCGCCGTGCCGCATCGGTGAGCGCGCCGGGCACATCCCCGCCGAACCGCGCCGCCGCCAGCACCACCGCCTGCGCATCGCCGAGCCCGCCCGAGTCACGAGCGGCCCGCAGCAGCGCCTCACCCGGCTGCCGCCCGGCGCGCACCTCACCCGCGAGCGCCCCGCACAACGCGATCACCGCATCGGCCCACCGCTCCCGCGTACGCCGCGCCTGACCGGCCCGCCGAGCCCGCCTCACCAGCGGCACCCCGAGCGCGCCCACGACGAGCGGCACCACAGACGCCCCCAGAAGGGCGATCACCGCTCCGGCGACCAGCGACCACCACTCGCCCCGAAGCCGATGCAGCCGCCGTAGCCACTCCACAGCCGGCGCGACCCGCTCCCGCGCCCTTCGCTCCCACGTCGGCGGTCCAGCCCCCGCCAACCCGCCACCCGCACACAGCAGTTGCGCCCGCCGGGCCCCTGGCCCTTGGCCACTCATCAGCCAGGCCGCCGCCCCGGCACACACCATCGCCGCACCCACCGACACCTCACCGACCCCCGTCACAAGCCCTCACTCCTCTCACCGAGCAGCCCCCGCAGCCGCTCCCAACCCCGCTCGTACGCGAAGACCTCCGCGCCCCAGCGCAGCGCCGGCACCGTCACCACCAGCCCCGCCGGATCCCGCTCCAGCACATGCACCTCGGCGATCCGCCGCCGCCCGGCCCGGTCGCGTACGAGATGGAGCACCACCGAAAGGGCAGCCGCCACCTGGCTGTGCAGGGCGGCCCGGTCGAGCCCCGCCGCCGTGCCCAGCGCCTCCAAGCGGGCGGGCACCAATGACGCGGCGTTCGCGTGGACGGTGCCACCGCCGTTGTGGCCGGTGTTCAGCGCAGCCAGCAGATGGACGACTTCGGGCCCGCGCACCTCGCCGACGACCAACCGGTCCGGGCGCATCCGCAGGGCCTGGCGCACCAGGTCCTGGAGCGTGACAAGTCCGGCGCCCTCCTGATTGGCGGGTCGGGATTCCAGGCGTACGACATGGGGATGGTCGGGGCGCAGCTCCGCCGAGTCCTCGGCGAGCACGATCCGCTCACCCGGTCCGACCAGCCCCAGCAGGGCACTCAGGAGTGTCGTCTTCCCGCTGCCCGTACCGCCGCTGATCAGGAACGACAGCCGGGCGTCGAGCAGCGCCCGCAGCACCCGGTCACCGCCAGGGGGTACGGTCCCCGCCGCCACCAGTTCGTCGAGCGTGAACGCCCGGGGCCGCACGACCCGCAGCGACAGGCACGTCGAGCCGACCGCGACCGGTGGCAGCACCGCATGCAGACGCGTACCGTCCGGAAGCCGCGCGTCGACCCAGGGGTGCGCGTCGTCGAGCCGACGCCCGGCCACGGCCGCGAGGCGCTGCGCGAGCCGTCGTACGGCCGCCGCGTCCGGAAAGGAAACGGCCGTCAGCTCCAGGCCGCCGCCCCGGTCCACCCACACCCGGTCAGGTGCCGAGACCAGCACATCGGTCACCGAGGGATCGGCGAGCAGCGGCTCCAGCGGACCGGTCCCAACCAGCTCGGAGCGCAACCGCTCGGCGGCGCCGAGCACTTCGGCGTCCCCCAGTACCCTCCCCTGGTCCCGCAAGGCCTGCGCCACCCGCGCCGGAGTCGGTTCGGCCCCGCTCTCGGCCAGCCACTGCCGCACCCCGTCCAGCAGCTCCCCATCGGCGGGCCGACCCACGCCCGTACGTCCACCGAGCCCTCCGGCGCGCACGCGTGTGCCCCCGCTCATACGCCCCCTCCCGCAACCGCGGCCCGCTCCCAGAACGCCGAGCAGAAGCGGGCAAGCGGCCCCCGCGTGTCTGCTCCGGGCGGAGCCCCGCGTTCCTGGGCCACCGGCAGCCCCGCCTCCACGGGGACCTCGCCCGCCAAGGGCAGCCCGAGCAGTCGGGCCACCTCCTTGTCGTCCAGGCCAGGTGCGTACGGCCCTCGTACCGCGACTCGTAGATCGCGCAGGACCATGCCGATCACGGACGCCACCCGTCCTGCCGCCGCGACGGCGCGCAGCTCGGCGGGGACCACGAGGAGCCCGAGGTCCAGCTGGGCGAGCACCTCCGCGACCCCTTCGTCGATCCGGCGCGGCAGGTCCACGACCACCGTGCCGCCCCGCCGCCGGGCTGCGGCCAGCACCGCGCGTACGGCCTCGGGAGCGATGGCGACGCAGTCACCGCGGTCCCAGCTGAGGACACGCAAGGCGTGCAGCTCGGGCAGCGACTCCTCCAGGGCGCCGCCTCCGACCCGGCCGCGCGAGGCGGCGAAGGCCGGCCAGCGCAGGCCCTCGGCCGTCTCGCCGCCGAGGAGTACGTCGAGTCCGCCGCCCAGCGGATCCGCGTCCACGAGCAGTGTGCGCCGCCCCTCGCGCGCCGAGGTGACCGCGAGCGCGCAGGCGAGCGTGGAGGAACCGGCCCCGCCGCGGCCGCCGATCACGCCGACGGTGAGCGCGGGCGGGCCGACTCCTTCAGCCACGTCGGCGATCCGGTCGACCAGCCATTGTTCGCCATCGGGCAGCAGCAGAACATGGTCGGCGCCGATCTCCACGGCCCGCTGCCACACCCCCGAATCGTCCTGATCCCGCCCTACCAGCACCACTCCGCGCCTGCGCACGGCTCCGCGCACCCGTCGCGCGGCATCATCGCCGACCAGCACCAAAGGTGCCGTCTCCCAGCCGCCTCCGCGCTCCGGCACCCCGTGGTGGACCTCGGGCCTGGCGCCCGCCGCGGCACACAGCCGCAGCAGGTCGTCCAGCAGTTCCACGTCCTCCGTGACGATCAACGGCCTGCCCTGCCGCCCCTCGGCGGCCGACGGCCGGTCGTGTGTGATGGCTCCCGCCACGATCTCCATCCCCCTTCGCTGCTTCCTCGCGAAGCCCCCGCGGCCCCGCGAATCCCGCCCGCGCACAAGAACCGGCAACCGGTCCTCCATATGGACCGCCGATACGAACCGGCCATAGCCGCCGGACAAACCGAACCGGCCATGAACTCGCACCCGGCGGCACGCGCTGGAATCACGGTGCAGCGATCCCGGAAATCGTGTGGATCTTGCTCGATAACTGTGGACAACTCGATGGCTGTGAATATCGCGTTCACCCATACCGGTGACCCCTGTACGACTTCCACAGAGCAGCGCGACGACTACATACGGTGACGGATCATGCGTACGCGCGTAGAAGCACCGAAGCCCACACAAAGGACCCGGCGCTCAGTGAAGGAAAGGAAAAAACCCACCCGGACATGCGACGACCCCCGCCGGGGGGGAGAGCGGGGGTCGTCCCCACGGCCGACTCGGGGGGGGAGGAGCCGGACCGGGTTAGCACGGTCGCGAACGATCCGTGACTTCCATGGTGTACCCGAGAGCCCTCTCAGGCAAACCCACACGCCTCACCTTACGCCGAATGGTGGGCGCCTATGCTCGGGCTCGTGGAAAACCACTCCTTGCCCCGCACAGCGGCCTTCTTTGATCTGGACAAGACGGTCATTGCGAAGTCGAGCACGCTCACGTTCAGCAAGTCGTTCTACCAAGGTGGACTGATCAACCGCCGGGCTGTGTTGCGTACCGCATATGCCCAGTTTGTCTTCCTCGCGGGCGGCGCCGACCACGACCAGATGGAGCGGATGCGCGAGTACCTGTCCGCGCTGTGCCGCGGCTGGAACGTCCAGCAGGTCAAGGAGATCGTCGCCGAGACGCTTCATGACCTGATCGACCCGATCATCTACGACGAGGCGGCGTCCCTCATCGAGGAGCACCACCTCGCCGGCCGCGACGTCGTGATCGTCTCCACGTCGGGAACGGAGGTCGTCGAGCCGATCGGTGAACTGCTCGGCGCCGACCGGGTGGTGGCGACCCGCATGGTCGTGGGCGACGACGGCTGCTTCACGGGCGATGTGGAGTACTACGCGTACGGCCCGACGAAGGCCGAGGCGATCAAGGAGCTGGCCGCCTCCGAGGGATACGACCTCTCGCGCTGCTACGCCTACAGCGACTCGGCGACCGACATACCGATGCTCGAAGCCGTCGGCCATCCCCACGCCGTCAATCCCGACCGCGCGCTGCGCCGCGAGGCCACCACGCGCGCGTGGCCCATACTCGACTTCCACCATCCGGTGCGACTCAAGCAGCGGCTGTCCGTGCCGCCCCGGCCGGCCCTGGTCGCGGCAGCGGCGATAGGCGCGGCGGCGGCCACCGCGGGCCTGGTCTGGTACGCGAACCGGCGCCGCTCGGTGGTGGGCTGAGCCTGCCGAACGGCCCATGGCGATACGGGCGACCGATTCACTCCTCTTTGCTCCCAAAAGTAAAGAAGCGCAGCAAGGGCTTCCGCTTCCTCCGGTCCAGGAGTACAAAGAAGTTAACGGCCCGCGAGACCAAGGAACATCCGAAAGGATCACCTTTAACCGCAACCGAGGCCCCACGGACCGAGCATGAACACTGGGCACCCACGCGACGTCGACCCGTCGATTACGGGCCAGCCGCACCAGGAGACGGGCAAAGTTCCGACCTGATGGGCAATATCTCGAGGACGCTTGGTAACCCGGTGAACATGCCAGCGGCGGTACGAACTCTCGTACCGCCGCAACCCTGTTCAGGGAGTTTTTCGCCCTCCTGAGAGGCTCATTTCCAAGCCCCGAGGCAGCAGCCTCCACCGAGAGGCCGGACGTCACGCCGCCCCGCGCTGCAGCGCCTCGCACACCGCCGTCGACTCCCGCGCGCCCAGCCCAACCGCCTTGCCACAGTGGGCGATCCAGGTCGCCATGCCCTCCGGGGTGCCGGAAACATAGCCTTCGAAGGCTGCCAGATAGGCCGCGCGACCTTGTTCCGCTTGGCCTACCTCGGCCGGGCAGACGGATTTCGGGTCGAGGCCACTGCCGACCAGGACGATGCGTTCGGCCGCGCGCGCGACCAGGCCGTTGTGGGAGACGAAGGGGCGCAGGGCGAGGAGTTCGCCGTGCACCACGGCGGCGGTCACCAGTGCGGGGGCGGAACTGCCCGCGATGATCAGCTGCGCGAGACCGTCGAGACGGCCCTCGACCTCGGCCGCGTCGGGCAGAGGCAGTTCGATCAGCGGCTCATCGACGGGTTCGCCGTCCTGACGTGGCCGCCCGACCTCCTCCCCCTTGTCCGCGGCCGCCACCAGGTGCAGCCGCGCCAGTACCCGAAGGGGCGACTGCCGCCAGACGGACAGGAGTTGGCCTGCCTCGGCGGTCAGCCGGAGGGCTGCGCCCACCACCCGGGCCTCGTCGTCACCGCTGAAGTCGGTGCGCCGGCGCACCTCTTCGAGGGCCCAGTCGGCGCCGGACAGCGCGGCGGAACCGCGCGCGCCGCGCAGCGCGGCCTCGGAGGTGACCTCGTTGCTGCGGCGCCGCATGATGCGGTGCCCGTACACCCGGTCCGCGGCCTTGCGCACGGACTCCACGGATTCGGCGACGCCGGGCAGCGAGCCCAGGGCCGCGAGCGGGTCGGCGTTCGCACCTGTCGTACTCATGAGTACGACCCTACGCACCACTGTGACCATCCCCACGAAGGAGTGGTCTTCTTCACGTTTGGCGGCGACCCGGCGCGATTTGACCACTAGGCTTACTGAACATGAAAATTGCTTTCGTTGGGAAGGGCGGCAGTGGCAAGACCACCCTGTCCTCGCTCTTCATCCGTCACCTCGCGACCACGGGATCGCCGGTCGTCGCGGTCGACGCCGACATCAACCAGCACCTCGGGCCCGCGCTCGGACTCGACGAGGCGGATGCCGCCGCACTGCCCGCGATGGGCGACCGTCTTCCGCTGATCAAGGACTACCTGCGCGGCTCCAATCCGCGTATCGCCTCCACCGAGACGATGATCAAGACGACACCGCCCGGCGAGGGCTCCCGGCTGCTGCGGGTGGTCGAGAACAATCCGGTGTACGACGCCTGTGCGCGAGCCGTGGAACTCGACGGCGGCGCCGTCCGTTTGATGGTCACCGGCCCGTTCACCGAGGCCGATCTGGGAGTGGCCTGCTACCACTCCAAGACGGGTGCAGTGGAGCTCTGCCTGAACCATCTCGTCGACGGCCAGAGCGAGTACATCGTCGTCGACATGACGGCGGGCTCGGACTCCTTCGCGTCCGGCATGTTCACCCGCTTCGACATCACGTTCCTCGTCGCCGAGCCGACCCGGAAGGGGGTCTCCGTCTACCGCCAGTACAAGGAGTACGCGCGCGACTTCGGCGTCACCCTGAAGGTCGTCGGCAACAAGGTGCAGGGCCAGGACGACATCGACTTCCTCCGCGCCGAAGTCGGTGACGACCTCCTGGTGACGGTCGGGCACTCGGACTGGGTGCGCTCCATGGAGAAGGGCCGCCCGCCCCGCTTCGAGTACCTGGAGGACACCAACCGCCGCGCCCTGCAGGTCCTTCAGGCTGCCGCGGACGCCACGTACGAGCTGCGCGACTGGGAGCGCTACACCCGCCAGATGGTGCACTTCCACCTGAAGAACGCGCAGTCCTGGGGCAACGAGCGGACGGGGGTCGACCTGGCCGCCCAGATCGACCCCGCCTTCGTGCTGCGTGAGGCCGAGACCGCCACGGCGTGACGGCTTGGCCTGGCCGCTACGGCTTGGCCGCCGGAGCGCCCGGGACGCTCTTCGAGGCCGGAGCGGACCGGGCGGAGAGGAATGACGTCCAGCCCTGCGTCGGGGCCTGGCCGACCTTGAGCGTGCGGAGCTTGGCCAGTGTCTGCGGGTCCTGGGCGTCGAGCCAGTCGGCGAGCTGCCGGAAGGAGACGCAGCGCACCTCGCGCTGGGTGCAGACGCGCTCAATGGTCTCCTCGATGGCGCGCATATAGGTGCCGCCGTTCCAGGACTCGAAGTGGTTGCCGATGATCAGGGGCGCGCGGTTGCCGTGGTAGGCGCGGTCGAAGCCACTGAGCAGGCCGTCACGCATCTGATTGCCCCAGTACTCGTGCTTGGCCCGGTCGCCCTGGGACGTGGTGCCCGACTGGTTGACCATGAAGTTGTAGTCCATGGCGAGCGTCTCGAAGGCGCGTCCCGGAACCGGCACGAGCTGCATCGACAGGTCCCACAGGCCCTGCTCCTTCTTGGGCCAGACCTGGTCGTTGACGCCGCTGGTGTCGTAGCGGAAGCCCATCTCGCGGGCCGCGTACAGGAAGTTCTCCCGGCCCTCCAGGCATGGCGTGCGGGCGCCGATCAGTTCCTTGTCGTAGTCGAAGGGCAGCGGGGAGGCCTGCCTTGTGCCCGTGTTGGTCTTCCAGGACTGCACGAATGACTTGGCCTGGTCGATCTCGCTCTTCCAGTCCTCGGCCGACCAGTCGCCGACGCCGCCGCTGCCGCAGAAGTGGCCGTTGAAGTGGGTGCCGATCTCGTTGCCCTCGAGCCAGGCTCCGCGCAGCTGCTCCACCGTGTCCCTCACGCCCCGCTCGTCATTGAAGCCGATGTCGGAGCGGCCGGGTGAGCGCCGTGGGGGATGGTAGAGGTCACGCTTCTCGTCGGGCAGCAGGTACACGCCGCTGAGGAAGTACGTCATCGTCGCCTTGTTGTCCCTGGCCACCTTGCGGAAGTGGGAGAACAGCTTCTGGCTGTCCTCGCCCGCGCCGTCCCACGAGAACACCACGAACTGCGGCGGTTTCTGACCGGGCCTCAGCCGCTCGGGGCGGGGCAGATGCGGCTGCGTCCCAGTGAAGGCGGTGGAGCCGTCGCCGATCAGGCGGAGCGCGCTCTTGGGCACCGGGGCGCCTGCCTCGGCTCTCTTGGGCACCGGGGCGCCCGCCGTCTTCTTCGCGCCGGCGTCACCGGTCGCACAACCCGCGAGCGCCGCCGCGCAGACCGCGGCGGCCATGAAGCCCATGGCGATTCTCTGGGTGGCGCCCATCATCCGCCCACCTACTTCCTTCAGACCCGGGAAACCCGGGCGAGCACCGACAGCGCCGCCAAGGTCGCACGGAGATCTGGAGGAATTAATGCGACAAGCCGATGAATGTGCTTATTAACTCGTCAGGGTGATTCACTAGCCCATTTGCGCCAGTTTTTCCCATCGAGCCTTTACTCTCCATTACCATTCATTTACCGAGCGTTGATAAACCTCGGCGCTGTAACGCCGTGCCTCGCGGCCGCACCCCTAGCGACCGCGTAGCCCCGGAGGAGACGGGAGCGACATGTCTGCCTGCACCCCCACCCGAACTGACGACTCTTCGCATCTGCCCGACGACGGGCGGCCGCACAGCCCGCCCTCGCCCCGCCGCGGTCCCCGGATCGCCGCCGCCGATCTGTCCGCCTCGATCACCGTCTTTCTGATCGCGCTGCCGCTGTCCCTCGGCATCGCCCTGGCGACCGGGGCGCCGCTGCAGGCAGGCCTCGTCGCCGCCGCGGTCGGCGGAATCCTGGTCGGTCGGCTCGGTGGCGCGCCGCTCCAGGTGAGCGGGCCCGCTGCCGGGCTCACGGTGGTCACAGCCGACCTCATCCAGCAGTACGGCTGGCGTACGACCTGCGCCATCACCGTGCTCGCCGGGCTCGCCCAGCTCGGCCTGGGCTTCCTGCGGGTGGCGCGCTCGGCGCTCGCCGTGAGCCCCGCGATCGTGCACGGCATGCTGGCCGGCATCGGCATCACCATCGCCGTCGCCCAGTTGCACATCGTGCTCGGCGGCTCACCGCACAGCTCCGTCGTCGACAACGTCCGCGAGCTGCCCGCCCAGTTGGCCGAGCCACATCTGGCGGCGCTGTCGACGAGCGCCCTGACGCTGGCCGTACTGCTGCTGTGGCCGCGCATTCCCGGGCGGGCGGGGCGAGTTGTCCGTACGGTACCGGCGGCGCTCGCCGCGGTCGCGGGGGCCACGGCCGTAGCAGCGGTCGCCGGGCTGCGACTGCCCCGGGTCGACCTGCCCTCCTGGAACAGCCACGCCCTCGCCGGGCTGCCCGAAGGGCCCGTTCTGGGCATCGCCGCGGCCGTGCTGACCATCGCGCTGGTCGGCAGCGTGGAGTCGTTGCTCTCCGCGGTGGCCGTGGACAAGTTGGCCGCCGCCCGCAAGCAGGGGCCGCGCATCCCGCGCGCAGACCTCGACCGGGAGCTGCGCGGCCAGGGCGTGGCGAACATCGTCTCCGGGACGCTGGGCGGACTGCCCGTCACCGGTGTCGCGGTGCGCAGCGCGGCCAACGTCCGTACAGGCGCCGTGAGCCGCAACTCCACGATGCTGCACGGCCTGTGGATCGTGGTCGCCGCGCTGCTGCTGGTGCCCGTACTGGACCTGATCCCGCTGGCCGCACTCGCCGCGCTGGTGGCGGCCATCGGCGTACAGATGGTGTCGCTCAACCACATCCGCACCGTCACCCGCCATCGCGAGGTCCCGGTGTACGCGGCCACGACGGTGGGCGTGGTGTTCTTCGGCGTCCTCGAAGGCGTGGGGATCGGCGTCGCCGTGGCGGTGGCCGTGGCGCTGCACCGGCTGACCCGTACGCGCATCACCCACGAGGAGGACCAGGACGGCGTCCACCATGTGCGGGTACGCGGGCAGTTGACGTTTCTCGCCGTGCCGCGGCTCAGCCGGGCACTGCATCTGGTGCCCCAAGGGGCGGATGCCGTCGTGGAGTTGGACGGCTCGTTCATGGACCACGCGGCGTACGAGTCGCTGCACGACTGGCAGAGTTCGCACACTGCGCAGGGCGGATCGGTGGAGCTGACCGGGCGGTCAGGCGCGCGGATCACCGAGCCCGCGGGCGCCGCCCACTGCCACTGCCGGCCCTGGACGCCCTGGCGCAACCACCAGTGCGAGCAGCCGTCACGGACCGCGCCGCCGGACGGGGGTGCCGGCGAACTGGCCAGCGGCATCAGCGCGTTCCAGCGCAACACCGCTCCCCTGGTGCGCAGCGAGCTGGCCCGGCTCGCGCGGGAGGGGCAGCAGCCCTCGCAGCTCTTCCTGACCTGCGCCGACTCCCGGCTGGTCACGTCGATGATCACCTCCAGCGGCCCCGGCGATCTCTTCGTCGTACGCAATGTCGGCAATCTCGTGCCGCTGCCCGGCGAGGAGAGCGGGGACGACTCGGTGGCGGCCGCGATCGAGTACGCGGTGGAGGTGCTGAAGGTGAGATCCATCACCGTGTGCGGGCACTCCGGATGCGGGGCGATGCAGGCGCTGCTGCACAGCGAACCCACCGGCGCCCGGACGCCGTTGAAGCGATGGCTGCGGCATGGGTTGCCGAGTCTGGAGAGGGCGGCCGCGAAGGACGGGCCGCGGGCGCGGATCGCCGGGCGGGCGCCCGCCGACGCCGTCGAGCAGCTCTGTCTGACCAACGTGGTGCAGCAGTTGGAGCATCTGCGGGCGCACGAGTCCGTGGCCCGAGCTCTGCGGGAGGGCGCGCTCGAACTGCACGGGATGTACTTCCACGTGGGCGAGGCCCAGGCGTATCTGCTCACGGACGCGCCCGACACCCCCGACATTGAGGAGGCGCCCGGCGACCGGTCCGAACCCGGGCCGGAGCCCGGCGGCATGGTGTTCGACCGGGTCGAGGCGAGCGCCCTGCACGACGTCGGGGCCTCACCTCACCCCGCAAACAGCCCTTGACCGCCCGCAAACGCCCACCCCCACCAGGCTCCCGCCACCCACGAGCCTGAACCGCACACCTCCCCCGTCCGTGAAAACGTGTGGCCCCCTGTGCGCGGGGGCCACCACCGTCGACCACCACCGCCCCAATAGGTCTAAACCAATTTCGGCGACGGCCCTTGTCACCAGGGGTCCGCGTCTGATGAGCTGGCCTGGGACACAACGGACACCCTGGGAAAGGGAGATGTCGTGAGCAACGAAAGCCTGGCCAACCTGCTTCGTGAGGAGCGCAGGTTCGCGCCGCCCGCCGACCTGGCCGCGAACGCCAACGTCACTGCGGAGGCGTACGAGCAGGCCAAGGCTGACCGGCTCGGTTTCTGGGCCGAGCAGGCGCGCCGGCTGACCTGGGCCACCGAGCCGACCGAGACGCTGGACTGGTCGAATCCGCCCTTCGCCAAATGGTTCGCGGACGGAAAGCTGAACGTCGCGTACAACTGCGTCGACCGCCATGTGGAGGCCGGGCACGGCGACCGGGTCGCGATCCACTTCGAGGGCGAGCCCGGCGACAGCAAGGCCATCACATACGCCGAGCTGAAGGACGAGGTCTCCCGGGCCGCCAACGCCCTTACGGAGATCGGAGTTGAGAAGGGCGACCGGGTCGCCATCTACCTGCCGATGATTCCCGAGGCCGTCGTCGCGATGCTGGCCTGCGCCCGCATCGGCGCCGCGCACTCGGTCGTCTTCGGCGGCTTCTCGGCCGACGCCATCGCCACCCGTATCGAGGACGCCAGCGCGAAGCTGGTCATCACCGCGGACGGCGGCTACCGCCGCGGCAAGCCCTCCGCGCTCAAGCCCGCCGTCGACGAGGCGGTCGCGCGGGTCGACGGCGTCGACAAGGTCCTCGTCGTGCGCCGTACGGGCCAGGAGGTCGACTGGACCGAGGGCCGCGACATCTGGTGGCACGAGATCACACAGAAGCAGTCCGCGGAGCACACGCCCGAGGCGTTCGACGCCGAGCAGCCGCTGTTCATCCTCTACACCTCGGGGACGACAGGTAAGCCGAAGGGCATCCTGCACACCTCCGGCGGCTATCTCACCCAGGCCGCGTACACCCATCACGCCGTCTTCGACCTCAAGCCGGAGACCGACGTCTACTGGTGCACGGCCGACATCGGCTGGGTGACGGGCCACTCGTACATCACGTACGGACCGCTCGCGAACGGCGCGACGCAGGTGATGTACGAGGGCACTCCGGACACCCCGCACCAGGGCCGCTTCTGGGAGATCATCCAGAAGTACGGCGTGACGATCCTCTACACCGCGCCCACCGTGATCCGCATGTTCATGAAGTGGGGCGACGACATCCCCGCGAAGTTCGACCTGTCCAGCCTTCGCGTGCTGGGATCGGTGGGCGAGCCGATCAACCCCGAGGCGTGGATCTGGTACCGCAAGCACATCGGCGCCGACAAGTGCCCTGTCGTGGACACCTGGTGGCAGACCGAGACCGGCTCGATGATGATCTCGCCGTTGCCGGGCGTGACGGAGGCCAAGCCCGGCTCCGCGCAGCGCGCGCTGCCCGGCATCTCCGCGACGGTCGTCGACGACGAGGCGAACGAAGTGCCGGACGGAGGCGGCGGCTATCTCGTCCTCACCGAGCCGTGGCCGTCGATGCTGCGCACCATCTGGGGCGATGACCAGCGGTTCCTCGACACGTACTGGTCGCGCTTCGAGGGCAGGTACTTCGCCGGTGACGGTGCGAAGAAGGACGAGGACGGCGACATCTGGCTGCTCGGCCGGGTCGACGACGTGATGCTCGTGTCCGGGCACAACATCTCCACCACCGAGGTCGAGTCGGCGCTCGTCTCGCACCCCTCCGTCGCCGAGGCGGCGGTCGTGGGCGCGGCGGACGAGACCACCGGCCAGGCGATCGTGGCCTTCGTGATCCTGCGCGGCTCGGCCGCGGAGACCGCGGACCTGGTGGGCGAGCTGCGCAGCCACGTCAGCAAGGCCCTCGGCCCGATCGCCAAGCCCAAGCGGATCCTGCCGGTGGCCGAGCTGCCCAAGACCCGCTCGGGCAAGATCATGCGCCGTCTGCTGCGCGACGTCGCCGAGAACCGCGAGCTCGGTGACGTCACCACGCTCACCGACTCCACGGTGATGGAGCTGATCCAGACGAAGCTCCCGTCGGCGGCCAGCGAGGACTGACAGCCCTACGTACGACGAGAAGGGCACCCGGCGACACACCGGGTGCCCTTCTTACGTAAGCTAAGGAAAGCGTCAACAACGCGATAAGAAGTCTGAGGTGCGCCGGGAAGTCTGGTCGGCATGTGCTCTGCCCTGCCTACCCGACCGGAAGTCGACTCACATGCCCGCGCCTGCTCCCACCCCCAGCAAAGACCGCAAGGTCCTCGGACGGCTCTCGCTCCCCGAGCGGAACTTCGTCGCGGAAGCCCTGCGCACCGAAACCGTCGGCGGCGTGCTCCTGCTCCTCGCCGCGATCGCCGCGCTGATCTGGGCGAACAGCGGCCTGAAGGAGAGTTACGAGTCGGTCCGCGACTTCCACCTCGGGCCCGCCTCGCTCGGCCTCGACCTCTCCATCGGGCACTGGGCCGCCGACGGACTGCTCGCGGTCTTCTTCTTCGTCGCCGGTATCGAGCTCAAGCGCGAGCTGGTCGCCGGTGATCTCAAGGATCCCAGGGCCGCCGTACTCCCGGTCGTCGCCGCGCTCTGCGGCATGGCCGTGCCCGCGCTCGTCTACACACTGGTCAGCAGCACAGGCGGAGGCTCGCTCGCCGGCTGGGCCGTGCCGACCGCGACCGACATCGCCTTCGCGCTCGCCGTCCTCGCCGTCATCGGTACGTCCCTGCCGAGCGCCCTGCGCGCCTTCCTGCTCACCCTCGCGGTCGTCGACGATCTCTTCGCGATTCTGATCATCGCGGTGTTCTTCACCGACGACCTGAACTTCGCGGCCCTCGGCGGCGCCGTCGTCAGCCTCGCCGTCTTCTGGCTGCTGCTCAGGAAAGGCATACGCGGCTGGTACGTGTACATCCCGCTCGCCCTGGTCATCTGGGGGCTGATGTACAACAGCGGCATCCACGCCACCATCGCCGGTGTCGCGATGGGCCTGATGCTGCGCTGCACCAGGCGGGAGGGCGAGGAGCACTCGCCCGGCGAGCGCATCGAGCATCTCGTACGTCCCTTGTCGGCGGGCCTCGCCGTGCCACTGTTCGCGCTGTTCAGCGCGGGGGTCGCGGTGTCGGGCAACGCGATCGGAGAGGTGTTCACGCGGCCGGAGACGCTGGGTGTCGTGCTCGGGCTGGTCGTCGGCAAGGCGGTCGGCATCTTCGGCGGTACATGGCTGACGGCCCGCTTCACCAGGGCGGAGCTCTCCGAGGAACTGGCCTGGCCGGACGTCTTCGCGGTGTCCTCCCTCGCGGGCATCGGCTTCACCGTCTCGCTGCTCATCGGCGAGCTCGCCTTCGAGGGCGACGAGGTCCTCACCGACGAGGTCAAGGCCGCCGTCCTGACGGGCTCGCTGATCGCGGCCGTCCTGGCGGGAACACTGCTGAAGATACGGAACGCCAAGTACCGCAAGCTCTGGGAGGCCGAGGAGCTGGACGAGGACCTCGACGGCATCCCCGACGTCTACGAGCAGGACAACCCGGAGTACCACCTGCGGATGGCCGACATCTACGAGCGGAAGGCCGCCGAACATCGCAGGCTTGCCGAAGTGACGGCCGGGGCAAGCGAGGAGAACGACGGTCCGGCATGATCTGACACGCACGCAAAACGCCCAGGAGCCGAAGAGCCCCAGGGCCCAAGTGAACGTCCCAAGAGAACAGGGAGTACGCGATGAGCGCACCCGACGGCAGCCCGGTCGGCGCCGAACGCAGCATCGGCCAGCTGTTCGCCTCGGCGACGACCGAGATGTCCGCGCTGGTGCACGACGAGATCGCGCTGGCGAAAGCCCAGCTCAAGCGCGACGTCAAGCGCGGTGCGGTGGGCGGCGGCGCGTTCGCGGCGGCCGGGGCGGTACTGATCTTCTCCCTGCCGATGCTGAGCTTCGCGCTGGCGTACGGGATCCGCACCTGGAGCGACTGGAACCTCGCAGTCTGCTTCCTGCTGTCGTTCGCCGCGAACGTGCTGGTCGCGGGCGTACTCGCCCTGATCGGCGTCGTCTTCGCGAAGAAGGCCAAGAAGGGCAAGGGGCCGCAGAAGACCGCGGCCTCGGTCAAGGAGACCGCGGCCGTCCTGCAGAACGCGAAGCCGCACCCGCGGGCCGAACCGGTCGGTGAGGGCGTCAAGGCTGTGGCACGCTCGTCCTCATGACGGGCTCCTCCATCCCTGCGGGGCAATCACCCTCGGCGCCATCCACCTCGGTCGTACGGCTCGACGTGCCCGGCGGGAAAGAGGTGCGTCACCGGGACGTCGCCGCCAACGGCGCGCGTTTCCACATCGCCGAGATGGGCGACGGGCCACTGGTCCTGCTGCTGCACGGCTTCCCGCAGTTCTGGTGGACCTGGCGGCATCAGCTGGTCGCACTCGCCGACGCGGGCTTCCGCGCGGTCGCGATGGACCTGCGAGGCGTCGGCGGCAGCGACCGTACGCCGCGCGGCTACGACCCGGCGAACCTCGCGCTCGACATCACCGGGGTCGTACGGTCCCTCGGCGAGCCCGACGCGGCCCTGGTCGGGCATGACCTCGGCGGCTATCTGGCGTGGACGGCGGCCGTGATGCGCCCCAAGCTGGTGCGCCGGCTCGCGGTCGCCTCGATGCCGCATCCCCGGCGCTGGCGCTCGGCGATGCTCACGGACATGAGGCAGACCAAGGCGGGCTCGTACATCTGGGGCTTTCAGCGGCCCTGGATCCCGGAGCGCCAACTCGTCGCCGACGAGGGCGCCCTGGTGGGCCGTCTCCTACGGGACTGGTCCGGGCCGCGGCTGCCGGACGACGAGACCGTGGAGATGTACCAGCAGGCGATGCGCATCCCGTCGACGGCGCACTGCTCGGTCGAGCCGTACCGCTGGATGGTGCGCTCGCTGGCGCGGCCGGACGGCATCCAGTTCAACCGTCGGATGAAGCGGCCGGTGCGGGTGCCGACGTTGCATCTGCACGGCTCGCTCGATCCGGTGATGCGCACGCGCAGCGCGGCGGGCTCCGGGGAGTACGTCGAAGCGCCGTACCGCTGGCGGCTGTTCGACGGGCTGGGGCACTTTCCGCACGAGGAGGACCCCGGGGCGTTCTCCACAGAACTCATCAATTGGCTCAAGGACCCAGAGCCGGATCGCTGAGGAGCCCAGCTCCGCTGGAAATGCCGTTCAAAGCTGCGGGTCCATCGTGGCTGGTCGCGCAGTTCCCCGCGCCCCTTTGAGGGCCTGCGGCCCCCTCAGGGCGCAGTACCGCACGGACTTCGGCAAGTCCGCTTCGAGCCTGACCGCTGGGACCCCACGGGCCCGCCTCGATCAGGCCCGCTGAGGCCTCCGACGGGAACGCTTGTCCTACGAACGGCCAATGCCTCGCGCATAGGCCAATTGGGGGCCATGGGGGCGGTTATCGACCTTGGGGCAGGGGCAGACGTCGGGGTATGGGCTGGACGCACGACTACAGTGACGCAGCACGCAATCGCCGCTCGGCCGGTGGCCTGAGCTCCCACCAGAGGGGCGCCCCGCAGATGCAGGGCACGGACCCCCGGCTGGGCATCCCGCGCATTCTGAGGCGCCGGGCCCGCTGGGTCTCGGCGCGCCTGCGCCATCCCCGCGGCTGAACCGCCTCCCGCAGGCTGAACCACCCCCCGCAGCACCCGGTCACAGCGCGCAGCTGTCGCTGTCCACCTGCTGGTTGGCGGTGCGGCCCTTGACGATGTCCTCCTGGACCTCGTCCGCGGTGAGCGCGTACCCCGTCTCCGGGTCGTCGAGGGACTTCGCGAAGACCACTCCGTACACCTTGCCGTCCGGGGTGAGCAGCGGTCCGCCGGAGTTGCCCTGGCGCACGTTCGCGTAGAGCGAGTAGACGTCGCGGCGCACGGTGCCCCGGTGGTAGATGTCCGGGCCGTTGGGCGTGATGCGGCCGCGTACGCGCGCCGCGTTGACGGTGTACGGGCCGTTCTCCGGGAAGCCCGCGACGATCGCGCTGTCGCCGCTCGCGGCGTCCTGGGACGTGAACTGGAGAGCGGGGGCGCGCAGATCGGGTACGTCGAGTACGGCGATGTCGCGCTCCCAGTCGTAGAGCACCACCTTCCCGGCATACCGCTTGCCCTCGCCGCCTATCTGGATGTACGGCTCGTCGACGCCACCCACCACGTGCGCGTTCGTCATCACGCGGCGCTGGCCGAAGACGAAGCCGGTGCCTTCGAGGACCTTGCCGCAGCTCTCGGCGGTGCCGGTGACCTTGACGATGGAACGCTGGGCGCGGACGGCGACCGGGCTGCTGGCCAGGGCCGGGTCGGGGGCCTCCACTTCCTTGATGGGCTCGTCCGAGAACGGGCTGAAGACCTGCGGGAAGCCGTTCTGCGCGAGGACCGAGGAGAAGTCGGTGAACCAGGTGTCGGCCTGGTCGGGCAGGACCTCCGACACCCCCAGCAGCACCTTGGAGTTACGGACTTCCTTGCCGACCGTGGGCATCGCCGTCGTAGGGGCCAGCATCGAACCGATCAGCCAGGCGACCAGCAGCATCGCCACGACGTTGACGAGGGCGCCGCCCGTGGCGTCCAGGGCGCGGGCCGGGGACCAGGTGATGTACCGGCGCAGCTTGTTGCCGAGGTGGGTGGTGAGGGCCTGGCCGACGGAGGCGCAGACGATCACGACGACCACGGCGACAACGGCGGCCGTGGTGCCCACCTCGGCGTCATCGGTCAGGGCGTCCCAGATGACGGGCAGCAGATAGACGGCGACGAGACCGCCGCCCAGGAAGCCGATCACCGACAGGATGCCGACGACGAACCCCTGGCGATAGCCCACGATCGCGAACCACACGGCGGCGACCAGCAGCAGGATGTCCAGCACGTTCACTGATTCAAGCCTCGCCTCGTCACTTCACGTTCGCCATCGCCCGGCCGGGGGTCCGGCCCGCCGCGCAGCGGCAATGGGACACAACATCCCCCGGAAAGACACAGCACGGCGCCCACCCTGTCATGAGCGCCAGTCGAGCGGGACCTGCTTCTCGCGGTCCCAAGGTCGTTCCCAGCCGGAGTAGTGCAGGAGTCGGTCGATGATTCCGGCTGTGAAGCCCCAGACGAGGGCGGATTCGACCAGGAATGCCGGACCTCGGTGACCGCTGGGGTGGACGGTCGTCGCGCGGTTGGCGGGGTCCGTGAGATCCGCCACGGGGACGGTGAACACCCGGGCCGTCTCGTTCGGATCGACGACGCCCACCGGCGTACGCTCGCGCCACCAGCCCAGCACTGGGGTGACCACGAAGCCGCTCACCGGGATGTAGAGCGCGGGCAGTACGCCGAAGAGCTGGACTCCACGCGGGTCGAGCCCGGTCTCCTCCTCAGCCTCGCGGAGAGCGGCCCGCAGCGGCCCGTCGGCCTTCGGGTCGCCGTCCTCGGGGTCGAGGGCGCCACCGGGGAACGACGGCTGCCCCGCATGCGATCTGAGCGAATGGGCTCGCTCCATGAGCAGCAGCTCGGGGCCGCGCTCCCCTTCGCCGAACAGGATCAGTACGGCGGACTGGCGGCCCGCGCCGTTCGTCGGCGGCAGGAAGCGGCTCAGCTGGAGCGGCTCCACCGTCTCCACGGCGTGCACCACCGGGTCCAGCCAGCCGGGCAGGCCGTCCTTGCTCAGGCCCAGTCGGCCGTTGTGCATATGGCTCGCGTGCGTCATCGACACCCCCGTTCTGCTGATCTCAACGCCCTTGGCCCACCTGATCGTTCCGTCATCCCGAATCCGCTGATGACGCGCTCGACGCGGGCGCCCCCAGCGGCGGCGCGGGGATGCCGCCCGCGTCCAGGTACGCCTGCGGGGGCTTGAGGCGCTGGCCCGGGAAGCCGCCCTTCTCGTACTTCAGGAGCTTCCTGGCCTTCTCCGGGTCCGTCTCGCCCTCTCCGTACGCCGGGCAGAGCGGGGCGATGGGGCAGGCGCCGCAGGCAGGCTTGCGGGCATGGCAGATACGGCGGCCGTGCCAGATCACGTGGTGGGAGAGGTCCGTCCAGTCGCTCTTGGGGAAGAGCGCGCCGACGGCCGCCTCGATCTTGTCCGGCTCCTTCTCGTCGGTCCACTGCCAGCGGCGTACGAGCCTCTGGAAGTGGGTGTCCACGGTGATTCCGGGCCGCCCGAAGGCGTTGCCGAGCACCACGAAGGCGGTCTTCCGGCCCACGCCGGGGAGCTTGACCAGGTCCTCCAGACGTCCGGGAACCTCGCCGCCGAAGTCGTCCCGCAAGGCCTTGGAGAGCCCTATCACCGACTTGGTCTTGGCCCGGAAGAAGCCCGTCGGCCTGAGGATCTCCTCGACCTCCTCGGGGTTGGCCGCGGCCAGGTCCTCCGGAGTGGGGTACTTGGCAAAGAGCGTCGGCGTCGTCTGGTTCACCCGCAGGTCGGTCGTCTGGGCCGAAAGGACGGTGGCGATCACGAGCTGGAAGGAGTTCTCGAAGTCCAGCTCCGGGTGGGCGTACGGGTAGATCTCGGCGAGCTCGCGGTTGATACGGCGGGCGCGGCGGACGAGGGCGGTACGGGACTCGTTCCGGGGAGGTTTGGCGGGGGTCACTTCGGCGGGGGCGGCTTTCTTGGTGGTGGTCTTCGTGGGTGTGGCCTTCTTTGCGGGTGCCTTGGTCGCCGTCCGGGCAGCTTTCTTGGCGGGCGCGGCCTTCTTCGTCGTAGCCGATGCCTTCTTCGTAGGAGCCGTCGTCTTCCTCACGACCCCCGACGCCCCTTCGACCGGTGCCGGACTCGCCGCCTTTGTCGTTTTCTTCGTTCCGCCGGAGCTCTGTTCGCCCACAGCGGAATCGCGACGTGCAGCCACCCGTCCAGCCCCCTTGACCTGTGCTCTCACCGGCGATTTGGACACCCGGCCAGCCTAAAGCCCACCACCGACATCCGCCCCGCCCCTCCGGGATCGGCCCTCAATTGGCCCCCTGCCGCACTGCCCGGGACGTGCGTGCGGCAGACTTGTGACTGATCACACTGTTTGGACCGTCCGGCAATATGGGGAACACCGTCCCCTGGTATACGGGGGAGCAAGATCCCCTGAGCAGGTCGACAAGGAGAGAACTCGTGGACGACGTTCTGCGGCGCGCCCCGCTCTTCGCGGCGCTCGATGACGAGCAGGCCGCGGAGCTCCGCGCCTCCATGAGTGAGGTGACCCTCGCGCGCGGCGACGCGCTCTTCCACGAGGGTGACCCGGGTGACCGCCTGTACGTGGTCACCGAGGGCAAGGTCAAGCTCCACCGCACGTCCCCCGACGGCCGCGAGAACATGCTCGCCGTCCTCGGTCCCGGCGAGCTCATCGGCGAGCTGTCGCTGTTCGACCCGGGCCCGCGCACGGCGACCGCCAGCGCGCTGACCGAGGTCAAGCTGCTGGGCCTGGGCCACGGCGACCTCCAGCCGTGGCTGAACGCGCGCCCCGAGGTGGCCGCCGCCCTGCTGCGCGCCGTCGCCCGGCGCCTGCGCAAGACGAACGACCAGATGTCCGACCTGGTCTTCTCGGACGTTCCCGGCCGGGTCGCGCGCGCCCTGCTCGACCTGTCGCGCCGCTTCGGCGTGCAGTCCGAAGAGGGCATCCATGTGGTGCACGACCTCACCCAGGAGGAGCTCGCCCAGCTGGTCGGCGCCTCCCGTGAGACGGTCAACAAGGCGCTCGCCGACTTCGCGGGCCGCGGGTGGCTCCGGCTGGAGGCGCGTGCGGTGATTCTGCTGGATGTGGAGCGGCTGGCCAAGCGGTCTCGCTGACGCTGGGTCTTGGCCGTACGTCTCTGGGGTCCCGCCTCCTCTGGAGGGCGGGGCCCTTTTGTTGTCGCCTGCGGGGGCGTGCCGGGATGGTTCTCGCCCCCGCCGCCCCTACCCGTCCCATCCCTGGGGCTGCGCCCCGGGCCCCCGCCAAGGGGGTGGGATGACAGGTGGTGTCGCGGCTGCGGGTGCGTCGTGGCTGGTCGCGCAGTTCCCCGCGCCCCTTGGGGGCCTGCGGCCTCCAAGGGGCGCGGGGAGCAGGCCTAGATCAGGCCGTGCTCCCGCAGATAGTCCAGCTGTGCCCGTACCGACAGTTCCGCCGCCGGCCACAGTGAGCGGTCCACGTCGGCGTACACATGCGCCACTACCTCGCTCGGAGTGCGGTAGCCGTCCTCGACCGCTGTCTCGATCTGGGCCAGGCGGTGGGCGCGGTGGGCGAGGTAGTACTCGACGGCTCCCTGGGCGTCGTCGAGGACGGGGCCGTGACCCGGCAGCACCGTGTGTACGCCGTCGTCGACCGTCAGGGACCTCAGTCGTCGCAGGGTGTCCAGGTAGTCGCCGAGGCGGCCGTCGGGGTGGGCGACGACCGTGGTGCCCCGGCCGAGGACCGTGTCGCCGGTCAGGACGGCGCGGTCGGCGGGCAGATGGAAGCAGAGCGAGTCGGCGGTGTGACCGGGGGTCGGTACGACGCGCAGCTCCAGGCCACCCGTCCTGATCACGTCTCCGGCCGCCAGGCCCTCGTCGCCGAGCTGCAGCGCGGGGTCGAGCGCCCGCACCTTCGTGCCGGTCAGCTCCGCGAACCGCGTGGCGCCCTCGGCATGGTCGGGGTGCCCGTGCGTCAGCAGGGTCAGCGCGACCCGCTTGCCCGCCTTCTCCGCCGTATCGACGACATGGCGCAGGTGTACGTCGTCCAGGGGCCCCGGGTCGATCACCACCGCGAGCTCGGAGTCCGGTTCGGCGAGGATCCACGTGTTCGTCCCGTCGAGCGTCATGAGGGACGCGTTCGGGGCGAGGACGTTGATCGCACGCGCGGTGGCGGGGCCGTCGAGAACCCCGCCCCGCGGCTGGCCGGGAAGGGCTGCTGCGTCCGTCATGCGGGGGCTCCACCGGTCGGGATGTGCTTGGTGAACTCGTCGTGTCCCGGCCAGGAGAGCACCAGCTCGCCGTCCTCCAGGCGGGCCTTCGCCAGAACGGGGGCCAGGTCGCGCCCGGGTGCGGCGGCGAGGGCCTCGGCGGCAGTGGCGTACGAGCGGAGCTGGCGCAGGGTCGCGATGGTGGGCGGCATCATCAGGAGGTCGCCCTTGTCGTACGCGTCCGCCGCCTCCCCGGGGCGGATCCAGACGGTGCTGTCGGCCTCCGTGGAGGCGTTGCGGGTGCGCTGACCCTCCGGGAGGGCGGCCACGAAGAACCACGTGTCGTAGCGGCGCGGTTCGAACTCCGGGGTGATCCAGCGCGTCCACGCCCCCAGGAGGTCGGATCGCAGCACGAGCCCCCTGCGCTCCAGGAACTCGGCGAAGGAGACGTCCCGGGCGACCAGGGCCTCACGGTCCGCCTCCCAGTCGTCTCCTGTGGTGTCGCCGACCACGGAGTCCGGGGTGGGGCCGGCGAGCAGCACGCCCGCCTCCTCGTACGTCTCGCGCACCGCCGCGCAGACGATCGCCTGGGCGGAGGTCTCGTCGACGCCGAGCCGGGACGCCCACCACGCGCGCGTGGGACCCGTCCAGCGGATCTGCCGCTCGTCGTCCCTGGGGTCCACGCCGCCCCCGGGATACGCGTACGCGCCTCCGGCGAAGGCCATGGAGGCGCGTCTGCGCAGCATGTGTACGGCGGGAGCGCCGTCGGTGTCCTTGAGCAGCATGACGGTGGCCGCCCGCTTGGGGACGACCGGTGTGAGCGTGCCCTCCGCAAGCGCGCGGATACGGTCCGGCCACTCCGGTGGGTACCACTGCCCATTCGCCATGCGCGGAGGCTATCCCGTAGAGAGCTGATGTTCGAGAGGCAACAATCGGCTGCTCCAGGGGCTGCCCCGGAGGAACCAGTGCCGGAACCAATGCCCCCAGGGAGCCCGATCGACCGACCGGCGCCCCGGAGGACCTGATTACGCCTCCGTCAGCTCCACCTGGATCTCGACCTCCACCGGCGAGTCCAGCGGCAGCACCGCCACCCCGACCGCACTTCGAGCATGTACGCCCTTGTCGCCCAGGACCGCGCCCAGCAGCTCGCTCGCGCCGTTCACGACGGCGGGCTGGCCGGTGAAGTCGGCGGCCGAGGCCACGAAGCCGACGACCTTCACCACGCGCGCGACACGGTCGAGGTCACCGGCGACCGACTTGACCGCGGCCAGGGCGTTCAGCGCACAGGTGGCGGCCAGCTCCTTGGCCACCTCCGGAGTGACCTCGGCACCCACCTTGCCGGTGACCGCGAGCTTGCCGTCCACCATGGGGAGCTGGCCGGAGGTGTAGACGTACACCCCGGATCGCACGGCAGGCTGATACGCGGCGAGCGGCGGCACGACCTCGGGGAGGGTCAGCCCGAGTTCGGCCAGCTTGGCCTCGACGGCGCTCATGCCTGCTTCTCGCGCTTCAGGTAGGCCACCAGCTGCTCGGGGTTGTTCGGCCCGGGCACCACCTGGACGAGCTCCCAGCCGTCCTCGCCCCAGGTGTCCAGAATCTGCTTCGTGGCGTGTACGAGCAGAGGCACAGTCGCGTATTCCCACTTGGTCATGTGGCCGACTGTATCCGCTGCCACGCACGGCCTCCCGCGCGCCTTGCACCCCGCCTTCGGCACGCCTTACGGCCGGCCTCCCGCGCACGTTCCCCACAGCCTCCGCCACTCGTTCTCCACAGCCTCCGCCCACCGTTGTCCACAGCCTCCTGCGTAGCCCGGCCGCCGACTGGTTAGGCTCGAAGATGTGAGCAGGCTCCAGGTCGTCAGCGGCAAGGGCGGTACCGGCAAGACGACGGTCGCCGCAGCACTAGCGCTCGCCCTCGCGACGGAGGGCAAACGCACCCTCCTGGTCGAGGTCGAGGGCAGGCAGGGCATCGCGCAACTCTTCGAGACGGAGGCGCTGCCCTATGAGGAGCGGAAGATCGCCGTCGCTCCCGGGGGCGGGGAGGTGTTCGCCCTCGCCATAGACCCCGAGCTGGCGCTTCTCGACTACCTCCAGATGTTCTACAAACTGGGGGGCGCCGGACGCGCCCTGAAGAAGCTCGGCGCCATCGACTTCGCGACGACGATCGCGCCCGGCCTCAGGGACGTACTCCTCACCGGGAAGGCGTGTGAGGCAGTCCGCAGGAAGGACAAGACCGGGCGGTTCGTGTACGACTACGTCGTCATGGACGCCCCGCCGACGGGCCGCATCACCCGCTTCCTGAACGTGAACGACGAGGTGGCGGGCCTCGCCAAAATAGGCCCGATACACAATCAGGCGCAGGCCGTCATGCGGGTCCTCAAGTCCCGTGAGACGGCTGTGCACTTGGTGGCCCTCCTGGAGGAGATGCCCGTCCAGGAGACCGTCGACGGCATCTCCGAACTGCGTGCCGCGAAGCTGCCGGTGGGGCGGATCATCGTGAACATGGTGCGGCCCGCCATCCTCGACGAGGCCGACCTGGACCTCACGCGCGACGCACCGCGTACGGCCATCGCCAAGTCGCTGTCCGCGGCCGGACTCGGCGGCGCCCGCCGCGGCGGAGTCGCCGAGCGGCTCGTGGAACCGCTGCTCACCCAGGCCGAGGAGTACGCCGAGCGGTACGCACTGGAGCGTGAGCAGCGGGCCGCACTCCAGGCGTTGGGCCTCCCTCTGCACGAACTCCCGCTGCTCGCCGAGGGACTGGACCTCGCGGGCCTGTACGAACTCGCCACCGAACTGCGCCGGCAGGGGATCTCATGAGCTTGGACCCGGTTCGCCTCCTGGACGTCGACCCGCTGCTCGACGACCCGAAGACCCGCATCGTGGTCTGCTGCGGGGCGGGCGGCGTCGGCAAGACCACCACCGCGGCGGCCCTCGGGCTGCGTGCCGCCGAGCGCGGCCGGAAGGTGGTCGTCCTCACCATCGACCCGGCGCGCAGGCTCGCCCAGTCGATGGGCATCGACGCGCTCGACAACACCCCGCGCCGGGTGAAGGGCGTCGACGACTCCGCGAACGGCGAACTGCACGCGATGATGCTCGACATGAAGCGCACCTTCGACGAGATCGTCGAGGCGCACGCGGACCCCGAGCGGGCCGCCGCGATCCTGAACAACCCCTTCTACCAGTCACTCTCGGCGGGCTTCGCGGGCACGCAGGAGTACATGGCGATGGAGAAGCTGGGCCAGCTGCGGGCCCGCGACGAGTGGGACCTGATCGTCGTCGACACGCCTCCCTCGCGCTCGGCGCTCGACTTCCTCGACGCCCCGAAGCGGCTCGGGTCCTTCCTGGACGGCAGGCTGATCCGGCTGCTGACCGCGCCGGCGAAGCTGGGTGGCCGGGCGGGGATGAAGTTCCTGAACGTCGGGATGTCGATGATGACGGGCACCCTGGGCAAGCTGCTCGGCGGCCAGCTCCTCAAGGACGTCCAGACGTTCGTGTCCGCGATGGACACCACCTTCGGTGGTTTCCGTACGCGCGCGGACGCCACGTACAAGCTCCTTCAGGCGCCCGGCACGGCCTTCCTGGTGGTGGCGGCCCCGGAGCGCGACGCGCTGCGCGAGGCCGCGTACTTCGTGGAGCGGCTGGCCGCCGAGGACATGCCGCTCGCGGGTCTCGTACTGAACCGGGTCCACAGCAGCGGCGCCGCCCAGCTGTCCGCCGAGCGGGCGCTCGCCGCCGCGGAAAATCTTGCGGAAGCCCGCATTGTCGATCAGGAGGGTGGGAAAGCTGGACTTCGTAACTCTCCCGACACGTACGGCAGTTCAGAATCGCCCGATTCCGCCGTTCCCGAGGCTCCCGCACCCGACGCAGGCTCCCCCGCCGCGGACCGGATCGACGCCGAAGGAGCAGGGACGGCCCGAACCGTCGACCATCTCACCGCGGGCCTGCTGAGGTTGCACGCCGAGCGCATGCGGCTGCTCTTCCGCGAGCAGCGCACGCGTGACCGCTTCACCTCGCTCCACCCCGAGGTGGCGGTGGCAGAAGTGGCCGCGCTGCCCGGCGATGTGCACGACCTCGCAGGGCTGCGGGACATCGGGGACCGGCTCGCGGCCGGTGCCTAGCCGGTCGGAGCTGCGTGAGCCTCTCGGGGTCGCGTGGACCCCTGTTGCGTACGGGACCGCGCGGGCCCTGGGCGCAGACAGCGTCGTATACGGCCGCACATCTGTCGTGTACGGCTTTGTACGTCGCGTTCGTACGGTGCGCGACCGCGGCGGTTCGTCTGAGGTGACCGCGGCGAGCGGTCAGCCCACCGCCGCGTAGTGCTCGTACACCTCTTCCTCGTCGAGGGGCAGAATGCCCGCCCCCCGCTCGTATTCCGTACGCGCTGTCTCGAGCAGCCTGCGCCAGGAGGTGACGGTTGGCCGCCTGCGCAGCAGTGCGCGGCGCTCCCGCTCCGTCATCCCTCCCCACACGCCGAACTCGACGCGGTTGTCCAGCGCATCGGCAAGACATTCCGTACGCACCGGACATCCGGTGCATACCGCCTTGGCCCTGTTCTGCGCTGCTCCTTGAACGAACAGTTCGTCCGGATCGGTAGTGCGACAGGCCGCCTGCGCACTCCAGTCGGTTACCCAGCCCATACCGGCGCCGTCCTCTCCCGAATCGAGGCTCCCCCACGGCGGCAGCGGCATATTCACCGCCGCCAGTTGAGGACGTTACGGAAGGTGGGCACAGTCAACCAGCCCCTGCGTGCCCAATCTTGAATGGTCCGAATGGACTATGGGTACGCGACAGTTCACCCAACGGAGTGAGCCGACGGCATACGTAACCTTCCCGGCAAACCAGGACAGTTGAGCTGCGTCACAACGGACGCCAAGTGACACATGAGGCGGATTCGGGCACGAGCCCAACAAAAAAGTTGGGAACGACTGGAACAATTCGGGGTCGCCAGCCGTATTGATACGTAGCCCTGCCGCTGTGACAGTTGTGAGCAGCTTAGGCCAAGGCCTGTACGCGTGTCCGGCGAATGAGAACGTAGGCTGCCCTCATGGCAAACAAACGCTCGGGTGGCGGCCTGTCCTCGGTTCAGCAAGCCGCCAAGTTCCTAGGTGTCAGCGTGCTCGCGGGAGCCATCGCGGCGGGCATCGCGCTGCCCGCGGCCGGCGCGCTGGGGCTGGCGGCCAAGGGCTCAGTCGAGGGTTTCGACGAGATCCCCGCCAACCTCAAGCGTCCGCCGCTGAGTCAGCGCACCACGATCCTGGACAACCAGGGCGGGCGGATCGCCACGGTCTACTCGCGCGACCGCACCGTGGTCGAACTCAAGGACATATCGCCGTACATGCAGCAGGCGATCGTCGCAATCGAGGACTCCCGCTTCTACAAGCACGGCGCGGTCGACCTCAAGGGCGTCCTGCGCGCGCTCAACCGGAACGCGCAGAGCGGCGAAGTGTCCCAGGGCGCGTCCACGCTCACGCAGCAGTACGTGAAGAACGTCTTCGTGGAGGAGGCCGGCGACGACCCGACGCTTGTCGCCCAGGCCACGCAGCAGACCCTCGGCCGCAAGATCAAGGAACTGAAGCACGCGATCCAGGTCGAGGAAGAGCTCGGCAAGAAGAAGATCCTCGAGAACTACCTGAACATCACGTTCTTCGGCCAGCAGGCCTACGGCGTCGAGGCCGCGGCCCGGCGCTACTTCTCCACGTCCGCGAAGGACCTGAAGCTGGAACAGGCCGCACTGCTCGCCGGCGTCGTCCAGTCACCGACCCGTTACGACCCGGTCAACGACGAGCAAGAGGCGACACAGCGGCGCAATGTGGTCCTCCAGCGCATGGCCGACCTGGGCAACGTCTCCCAGGCGGAGGCCGACGCGGCCAAGGAGAAGCCGCTCGGCCTGAAGGTCAGCAAGCCGAACAACGGGTGCATCACGGCGGTCAAGGGCGCTGCCTTCTTCTGTGACTACGTCCGCGAGGTGTTCCTGACCGACCCGGTCTTCGGCAAGACCAAGAAGGCCCGGGCCAAGGTCTGGAACCAGGGCGGTCTGACGATCCGTACGACGCTCGACCCGCAGTCCCAGGAGTCGGTGCAGGCGTCGCTCAAGACCCACGTCTACAAGAAGGACAAGGTCGCGGCGGCGTCGACGCTCGTCGAGCCCGGCTCCGGCAAGGTCCTGGCGATGGGCCAGTCGAAGCCGTACGGCTACGGCAAGAACGAGACGGAGTACAACTACTCGGTCGACGCGAAGATGGGCGGCTCGAACTTCGGCTTCCCGACGGGTTCGACGTTCAAGCCGTTCCTGGCCGCGGCCGCCCTGGAGGAGGGCAAGCCCGCCAACCAGGTCTATCCCGCGCCGTTCGAGATGCCGTATCCGGCCTCGGTGCAGACGTGCAGCGGAAAGCCCTGGGTCAACCAGGGCGGCAAGGCCAAGGTCGAGAACGAGGACGAGTCGGAGGTCGGCCCGTACGGGCTGCAGGAGGCCATGGCCAAGTCGGTCAACACCTACTTCGTGCAGATGCTCGAGGACACCGGCATGTGCCCGGTGGTGAAGATGACCGACAAGCTGGGCGTGGTGCAGGGCAACGGCACCAAGGTGCCCGAGGTGCCCTCCTCGCTCACCCTCGGCTCCACCGGCCTCTCGCCCCTGACCATGGCAAGCGCGTACGCGGCCTTCGCCAACCGGGGCACGTACTGCACGCCGGTCGCGATCGAGTCGATCAGCCAGCAGCTCGGCGGCGAGAAGAAGTCGCTCAAGGTGCCGAAGTCGTCGTGCTCGCGCGCGATGTCGGAGTCCACCGCGGACATGATCAACGCGCTGCTCAGCGGCGTGGTCGACTCCGGTACGGGCCAGCAGGCCGGGCTCACCGACCGGGACAACGCGGGTAAGACCGGTACGACGGACTTCCGCAAGAACGCCTGGTTCGTGGGCTACACGCCGAAACTGTCCGGCGCGGTCTGGGTCGGCAGCGCCACCCAGAAGGTCAAGATGGTGAACATCACGATCGGCGGCGAGTGGCACGAGAAGGTCTTCGGCGGCGCGGTGCCCGGACCGATCTGGAAGGACGCCATGGCCGGCGCCCTCTCGGGCAAGGACTCCGGGAGCTTCAACCCCGTCAGGATCCCCGAGGTCGAGCGCCCCCGGGACGAGGACCGCGACGACGAGGACAACGGGGACGAGGACAACCGCAACGGCGGGAACGACAACGGCGACATCGGCGACATCCCCGACCTCCCCGATCCGTCCTTCTCGATACCCGAGGAGTGGACGATCGGCGGGAACGGCAACAACGGCGGCGGCAACGGGAACGGCGGCGGCACCTTCCCGTAGGCCCGCCCTACTCCCGTACGCCGGTGGG
>NZ_BMPQ01000018.1:83796-103799 GCF_014647675.1 Streptomyces flaveus
CGTACGGCCGTCCCGGCCTTCGGGCCTCAGCCCGCGAGCTGCTTCTTGACCAGCGCGGCGACGCGGCCGCCCTCGGCCAGGCCCGCCACCTTCGGGTTCACGATCTTCATGACCTGGCCCATGGCGCGCGGGCCCTCGGCACCGGCCGCCTTCGCCTCCTCGACCGCCTGGGTGACGATCTGCTGGAGCTCGTCGTCGGACAGCTGCTTGGGCAGGTACTCGGCGAGGACCTCGCCCTCCGCCTTCTCCCGCTCGGCCGACTCGGCGCGACCGCCCTGCGCGAAGGCCTCGGCGGCTTCACGGCGCTTCTTCGCCTCACGGGTGATCACCTTCGTGATCTCCTCGTCGGAGAGCACGCGCTTCTCCTTGCCCGCGACCTCCTCCTTCGTGATCGCGGCGAGGGTCAGCCGGAGCGTCGAGGAGCGGAGCTCGTCGCGCTCCTTGATCGCGGCGTTGAGGTCTTCCTGCAGCTTCGACTTGAGCTTGGTCATGGGAGCGATTGTCGCAGGTGTGGTGCGACAACCGCCCGTTGATTTCCCGCGGCACGCCTTCGTCGCCCGGGGCCGGGCCGTGCGGCTCGTCCGTACGGGTCGTCTGACACGATGGGCGTATGCGCGCGCGATACGGAGTACCCCTGGGAATCACGGCGGCCGGCGCCGCCGGTCTGCTCTACTCGGTGGGTTTCGAGGCCCGTTCCTTCCGGCTGCGGCGGGTGACGGTCCCGGTGCTGCCGCCCGGGATGCGCCCGCTCCGCGTCCTCCAGGTCTCCGACATCCACATGGTGAGCGGCCAGCGCAAGAAGCAGCGCTGGCTGCGCTCGCTGGCCGGGCTGCGCCCCGACTTCGTCATCAACACAGGCGACAACCTGTCCGACCCGGAGGGCGTGCCGGAGGTACTGGACGCCCTGGGTCCGCTGATGGAGTTCCCGGGCGCGTACGTCTTCGGCTCGAACGACTACTACGGGCCCAAACCCCGCAACCCCGCCCGGTACCTGCTCGAGAAGGCGCAGGGACGGCACGGGCTGAACGGCAACCCGCCCGTCGTAGGCGCCATCCACAACCCGTGGGAGGACCTGCGCGACGGGTTCGACTCGGCGGGCTGGCTGAACCTGACGAACGTCCGGGGTGCGCTGAAGATCGACGGCCTGGAGATCGAGCTGACCGGCCTCGACGACCCGCACATCAAACGCGACCGGTACGCGCGCGTGGCCGGCGGCCCGTCCGACTCGGCCGACTTCTCGATGGGCATCGCCCACGCCCCGTACCTGCGCGTCCTCGACGCCTTCACGGAGGACGGCTACCCCTTGCTCCTGGCCGGCCACACCCACGGCGGCCAACTCTGCCTCCCCTTCTACGGCGCCTTCGTCACCAACTGCGACCTGGACACGGACCGGGTGAAGGGCCTGTCCACGCATACGGCCGCCGGACGGACGGCCTACCTGCACGTCTCGGCGGGCTGCGGCACGAACCGCTATACGCCGGTACGGTTCGCGTGCCCGCCGGAGGCGACGCTGCTGACACTTACGGGGAGGGAGTAGAAGGGGTAACGGAATTGGCGGATTGAGGGAGGCCTCCCTCGGCCGGTTCAATCCGCATCGCCCCTTTTGCCCGCCGAATTTAGCGTGGGGGCATGACCGCCCCCACACCCCTCACACCCCCCATACCGGCCTGCACACCGGCATCCATACCGGCGTCTATGCCTGCGGACATGCCGGACATTCCTGCCATCCCACGCATAGCCGCCGAGGCAGCCGCCACCAAGGTCCCCATGGTCCCGGCGTATGCGGTGCTGCCGCGCGTACGCCGTCCCCTGGCCGCCGCCTTCCGCGCACTCATAGCGTTGACGGCGGCGACGAGCGTGACGATCACGCTGTTCGCGGGCAGCCCGCTACGAGCACTGACCCACTTCACGATCCAGAGCGGCATCCTGGCGGCGGCGGTGTTCACCCTCTCCTCCGGGCGCGCATGGACGGCCCGCCGCCCACTCCCGCCGTCACTCACCACCGGCACGCTGCTGTACGTCACTGCCGCGGGCGTGTTCCACCACGTGATCCTCGCGAACGGTACGCCGCCCGGCGGTGCCGCCCCGCTCACCGGCTGGCAGGCTCTCTCGAACCAGCTCCTCCACACGGCGCTCCCTCTCGCGGCAGCACTGGACTGGCTCCTGTTGACCCGCCCCGCCCCGCTACGCCCGCACCACGCGGCAGCCTGGCTCCTCTTCCCCCTCGCGCACCTGACCTTCACCCTGACCCACGGCGCCTTCCTGTCGCCGAACGCCCCGACCGGCTCCCCGTACCCCTTCCTGGACCCAACTCGCCACGGCTACATCGGAGCCCTCAGCAACGCCACCGTCCTCACCCTCGCCTGCTACAACCTCGCCCTTCTCCTCATCGCCGTCGACCGCATCCGCCCAGGCCCGGGCCCACGCCGCAGACCCCCGAAAACCGGATTTCGCCTCCAGCCACCGGTGGGCTAAAGTAAACGACGTCGCCACGGCACAACCCACTTGAAGTGGCCTGCTCAAAGCGACATCGGGGTGTAGCGCAGCTTGGTAGCGCGCTTCGTTCGGGACGAAGAGGTCGTGGGTTCAAATCCCGCCACCCCGACGCTGGTCAGAGGCCCATTCGCTTGATCGCGAATGGGCCTCTGTCGTGCTCTGGGGCCAAAGGAGAAGAACCCCCGTTATCGGAACTGCGAGTCACCTGCGCTACCTGTCGGTGTGCGGGGCTGTCGCGGGTAGTTCCACGGCGATGCGGATCCCGCCGGCAGAGCGCGGTGTGAGGGTGAGTGTTCCGTCGTGTGCCTGGGTGATGGTTTTGACGATTGCCAGGCCGAGGCCGACGCCTGCGTGGTCGGTGTGTATGCGCTCGGTGCTGCGCTGGAATGGCTCGGTGAGTGTCGAGACCAGCCGTGGGGAGATGTTCTCGCCGGTGTTTTCGACAGTGAGCACCGCCGTCTTGGGGCGGACGCTGGTATTCACCCACACGGTGCCCTGTTCAGGCAGGTTGTGGACGATCGCGTTCTGCACGAGGTTCATGGTCAGCTGCAGCAGGAGCGCTTGCGATCCGATTGTGGGGGCGATGTCGCCGGAGGTCTCGATGGTGACGTCATGCTTTTCCGCGAGGGGGAGGAGTGTTTCGGTGGCTTCTTCCGCCAGGAGGGACAGGTCGACGTGTTCTCGGGTGAAGGACCGCTGGTTGGCGCGGCTGAGCAGGAGCAATGCTTCAGTGAGGTCGATCGCCCGGGTGTTGATGGCGTGGAGGCGGTCGATGACTTCGCCGGTGTCGTGGTTCGGATCGGTGCGGGCCACGTCGAGGAGTGTCTTCGAGACCGCGAGCGGGGTGCGCAACTCGTGGGAGGCGTTGGCTGCGAATCTCTGCTGTTCGGCGACGTGTGCTTCGAGCTGCACGAGCATGGTGTCGAAGGCGTCGGCGAGTTCGCGGAACTCGTCCTTGCGGCCCGGTAGCCGGATTCGGTGGGAGAGCGATCCGTTCGTGGCCAGGCGGGTGGCGTGTGTGATGCGGGTCAGCGGGGCGAGCATGCGACCGGCGAGGAACCACCCTCCCACGAGGCCGAAGACCAGCAGGAGGGCCATCACTGCGGCTGCTCTCGGAGCGAAGATTCGCAGGAGTTCGGACCGGACGGGAAAAACCCCGGTGGGGATGTCCTCGGCGTTGGTGAGCAGCGCACGGTCGGGGACATAACGCAGGAGGAACACCCACACCGCCGCCATCAGCAGTGCGCCGGCCAGCATGAGGAACCCGGCGTAGCTGAGGGTGAGTTTGACCCGAACGCTCAGACCAGGCGGCCTATCCACGGTCCCCTCCCTCACGTCCGGTGCCGGGTGCTGTGTCGATGCGATAGCCGACGCCGGCCACGGTGGCGATGATCCAGGGTTCGCCGAGGCGTTTGCGCAGCGCCGAGACCGTGATGCGCACGGCGTTGGTGAACGGGTCGGCGTTCTCGTCCCACGCCCGTTCCAGTAGTTCTTCGGCGCTGACGACACCGCCTTCGGCGGCGACGAGGACTTCGAGCACGGCGAATTGTTTCCTGGTGAGCGCGACGTAGCGGCCGTCGCGGTAGACCTCGCGGCGGAACGGATCCAGGCGCAGGCCTGCGATCTCTCGCACGGGTGGTCTGCTGTGGGCGCGTCTGCGGTCGAGCGCCCTGAGCCGCATGACGAGCTCCCGGAGCTCGAACGGTTTGGTGAGGTAGTCGTCGGCGCCGAGTTCGAAACCGGTGGCCTTGTCGTCGAGCCGGTCGGCAGCGGTGAGCATGAGGATCGGCATGCCGCTGCCGGAGGTGACGATGCGTTTGGCGATCTCGTCGCCGGAGGGGCCGGGGATGTCCCGGTCGAGGACGGCGATGTCGTAGGCGTTGATGCTCAGCAGTTCCAGAGCGGTGTCGCCGTCACCTGCGATGTCTGCGGCGATCGCTTCCAGGCGTAGGCCATCGCGGATGGCTTCTGCCAGATAGGGCTCGTCCTCGACGATCAACACACGCATGTCATTGAGGCTACGAGTCGTCACATATCGCCGGCGTATCGAAAACCGCATACGGGCCGGCAACACCGCGCTGCCTTGACTGGCGGCATGACCGGAATCCCACCATCAGCACGAACAACGAGCCGCCGGATTCGCCGGCTCCTTGTCGTCGGCCTCACAGTCGTCACAGCAGGGATCACCGCAGCCCTCGGCTGTCAGTCGAGGATGCAGCAGTGACCGGCAGTGAGCGAGGATCGGCAATGGCGCAGGCGGACACGGCGGAGACCGGGCAGGGCGGCGCCGGCCGCCGGGACACCGGCTCCGGTACCTGGCGCGCGGGCATCCGCCGGGCGATCCGCATCGCTGCTCGGCCGGGGCCCTGGAAGCGCGGCCCGGTGCTCGCGGCGCTGGCGCTGCTGCTGGGCCTGTTCATGCTGCTGCACGCGAAGATCCCGAACCGGATCGGGGGCCTCGGCAGCCTGGTGGAGACCTTCCTGCCGTGGTTCGGCCTGTTCGTCCCGGTGCTGCTTGCCGGGGCGCTGTGGCGCCGCTCCGCCTCCGCGGTGGTCGCGCTGCTGCTGCCGGTCATGGTGTGGCTGAGCCTTTTCGGCGGGGTGCTCGGCGACAAGTCCCAGCCGGGCGGCGACCTCACGGTGGCCGGCCACAACGTCGGCGCCGACAACCCCGACCCGGCCGGCACCGCCCGCGACCTGGCCGCCTCCGGCGCGGACGTGCTGGCCCTGCAGGAGCTGACCGAGCAGGCCAGGGGCACGTACGAGAAGGAGCTGGCGAAGGCGTACCCGTACCACACGGTGCAGGGCACGGTCGGGCTGTGGAGCAAGCTGCCGCTGTCGGACACCCAGCCGGTCGACATCAAGCAGGACGTCGGGCCGCTGGGGGACACCAAGCCGGCCGAGGTCAAGATGGCCTACAACCGGGCACTGCGCACCACGGTGGCAACGGACCAGGGGCCGCTGGCGGTGTATGTGGCCCATCTGGGGTCGGTACGGGTGAATCCCAGGGCGGGCTTTTGGACGGACTCGCGGGACCGCAACGCGCAGGCGCTCGGCGAGGCCCTCGCCGCCGAGCAGAACGAGCGGGTGGTGCTGCTCGGCGACCTGAACGGCACCATGGACGACCGCGCGTTCGCCGGCCTCACCGCACAGCTGCGCTCGGCCCAGAACGCGGCCGGGGACGGCTTCGGCTTCACCTGGCCGGCGTCCTTCCCGGTGGCGCGGATCGACCAGATCCTGGTCCGCGGCGTGGAGCCGGAGAGCTCGTGGGTGCTGCCCGCCACCGGCAGCGATCACCTGCCGGTGGCGGCCGGAATCAGCTGGTGAACACGCGTAAAGCCGCCGCCTCCCACGCCTCCCACAGGATCTGCTGTCGCAGATCAAGGCGCGTCCCGGCACCGTCAGCCCGAACTCGCCGCTGGACGAGATCGCCGAAGGCAAGGCCGTGGGCGAGGCCGCCTCACGCGACGGCGGTCCCCTCGAGCTCGACCATCAGGGTGGAGATCGCCAGCCGCGTCACCCCGAGCATCGTGGTGGTCGGCGCCACCGCGGCGGCGCCCAACCGCGCCGCCAGCACGCCGTAGTGCTGGAAAAGCAGATCGACGTCGGTCGTGTAGACGTTGAGCCGGACGAGGTCGGCGAGAGACATGCCGGCCTCGCCGAGCACGGCCTCCAGGTTGTCGATGCTCAGCGCCAACTGCGCCGCCATGTCACCGTCATGCTGGGGCTTGCCGTCGCCGCTCATCGCGGTCTGCCCCGAGATGTACAGGGTCCGGGTGTGCCCGGAGACGACCTCCCCTTGGTTGAATCCCATCTCCACCGACCACGTCACCGGGTTGACCGCCGTTCGTTCCACTGCCACGTCAGCTCCATTCGATTCATGCGCGATTCGTGCGATTCATGCGATTCATGGGGAGTACGTACGTCCAAAGGCTCGGTAGCCACCGTCCTTGGCGTCACGTCGGTAAGCCTCGCAACAAATCACGACATCCTTGGTCACGTATTTCGATAAAGTTCTCGCATGCGCGCCGACCGGTTGGTCTCGCTGGTGCTGCTGCTGCGTCAGCGCGGTCGGCTGACCGCGGACACGCTGGCCCGGGAGCTGGAGGTATCCACCCGCACCGTGCTGCGCGACATCGAGGCGCTGTCCGCGGCCGGCGTCCCGGTCTACGCCGAACGCGGTCGGCACGGCGGTTTCGCGTTGTCGCCCGGTTTCCGGACCGAGCTCACCGGTCTGAACCACGACGAGGCCCTTGCCCTGCTGACCGCCGGATCGGGGCGCGGCGAGCTGGTGTTCGGACTTGGCTCGGCGCTCGCTTCGGCCATGCGCAAGGTGGTCGACGCGCTGCCCGAAGGCCACCGGGCCACCGCGAGCGACGCCGCCCAGCGTTTTCTCGTCGACCCGGAGACCGACCTGCTCTCACGCCGGCTGGTCACCGAGGAGGTACCCGACACCACCATGGTCGAGGTCCGGCGCGCGGTGCTCGCCGGACACAAGCTGCGCATCCACTACGCGGCCACGGGCCAGACACCACAGTGGCGCACGGTGGACCCGATCGGCCTGGTCACCGTACGAGACCGGGGCTACTTACTGGCCACGCGATCCGGCGCGGACCGCACCTACCGGCTGTCGCGGGTGCTGGCCGCCGAGGAACTCCCCGAACCGGCACAGCGACCGAACCGGGTCGATCTGGACCGGATCTGGCGGGAACGCTCCGCGCGGTTTCTCTCAGACGGCCACATCACCGTGCTGGTACGGGTGAACCCGGCGCGGCGGGAGGACCTGCTGGACACCGCGCTGGCGGTCCGCGCAGAAGAACCCGACGCGGACGGCTGGCTGCGGCTGGAGGTGACCTTCCAGGATTCACGACACGCCGAATGGGCGCTGTGGCAGCTCAGCACGGACGCGGAAGCCCTGGCCCCGCAGTCGTTGCGCACCTCCCTGCGCAACCGCGCCGCCGCGATTGTCACCCGCTACGGAGGCTCAGCCTGACTGAGTTTCTGGGCAGGCCGGTGTGAGTGTGAGCCGGTTGTCGCTGTCCTGCTTTTTCCACGTGGTGGCGTTGGCGTGGACGATGTATGCCTCGTTGATCTTGTCCAGGCCCTCGACGACTATCAGGCGGCGACTTCCCTTGACCGCACCTCGGTCGATCTGGGTGAAGTCAGGGAAGGAACGCAGCACGGGGGTGATGTAGCGGGTGCCGAAGATGTCGAAGACCTCATACTTCTCGGTCGTGTTGCGCTTGTGGTAGGCCAGGCGGAGATAGCGCGCTCCGGCGCCTTCGACCATCAGGCGGTAGGCGGGGTGGTCCCGGACGGTGCCGAGGGTGGCGTTCTGGACGTTGCCCTTGTTGCCGGTCATGCCGAACAGGGGCAGCTCGTCGATCAGCGGCGCGATGGGCTGGGTGCACCAGGAGTCGGCGTCGGTGTAGATGCCGCCGTATTGGGCGAGGAGTTCGAGGCGGAGAAGGTCGGCCCGTACGGCGGGTGGCTGGTCGGCGAGGGCGTCGTAGATCCACTGGTTGTGCAGTACGGGGAGGTTCTTGTCGGTCCAGAGCTGGACCTGGTAGTCGGGGTTGTGCTTCTTCCAGGTGCGGAAGTTGTCCTGGTAGGGGAAGTCCTTCTCGCCGATCCAGATGATGTGGATCAACTTGGGGACGCCTGCCTGTGTGGCATCTGCGACGTTGACAGTGGACTTACGGAATCTGTTGCGGATCACAGTGCCTCTCAGCGAACCATGGTGATGAGGAAGTGGAAGTCGGCCGTCTGTGCGCGGCGGCGGGCTCGGTGCATCGGCCTGCGCTCAGGCCGGTTCGGCGACCTCGCGTGGGCGGTGTCCGCGTCGGAGCCCGAGTCCGCGCTACGGGCGTCCACCCCGACGATGAGCCTCGGCGCGGACGCCACCGCCTCTGCGGCTCCGGCCCTGCGACGTACAGCCCTCATCCCCACTCCCAGCTCCGCCCGCCCCCCGACGCGCGTAGAGGTGGATTATAGGACCGCCTCACAGGTCGGGGCAGGACTTCACGCGTTGCTTTTGGGTTCCATCGGTGTGACATGAGCAGCGTGAAGTCACGTGGGGGTGACGGGAGTCGGGCAAAGACAGCTCGGCGACCGCCAGGACACGTTCACCCGGTACGCGGGCTGGATCGATCTGCGACTGGCCTGAGACGCCTTGAGACGCCGCTTCTTATAGGACAGAAATTGGCCTAGATGGCTCCTACTGTCGGAGGCGGATTCTCGGTTGTCCGACATCAGGGAGCGCATGATGAGTTACGTCAGCAGCATTCAGCCGGACGGTACGCCCACGTGGATCGACCTCCGGGTGCCCGACCGGGAGCGCGCGCTGGAGTTCTACGGTGCGCTCTTCGGCTGGGAGTACGACGGGAGCGCCGCGGAGACCGGCCTCGGCACGGTGTGCCTGCTGCACGGCCGGCCCGTCGCGGCCATCGCGCAGGCCCCGACCACCACGGGCTTCGGCTGGAACATGTACTTCGCCACCGCGGACTGCGCCGGCACCGCCAAGCGCATCGTCGAGGCAGGTGGTTCCCTGCTCAAGGCTCCGACGGACGTCGGGGACCAGGGCCGCACGGCCATCGCCGAGGACCCGGTCGGCGCCCGCTTCGGTCTCTGGGAGGGGCGGGCGCACCTCGGCTGCGAGGTCGTGAACGAGCCCGGCTCGCTCGTACGGAACGACCTGGTCACCCCGGATCCCGAACCCGCCCGAGCCTTCTACACGGCCGTCTTCGACTACACCCTGGACCTCAACGAGACCCTCCCGGACCTCGACTTCACCTTCCTGCGCCGCAGGGACGGCCACGAGATCGGCGGCATCTTCGGTTTCCCGACCGCCCCCAAGTCCGCCTGGGCCACCACGTTCGAGGTGGCCGACACGGACGCGGTGGTGCAGCGCGCCATCACGGCGGGCGCCACCGCCGACGCCCCCGAGGACACCGCTTACGGCCGGAGCGCCACCATCACGGACCCCTTCGGAGTGGAGTTCTCAGTCATCACGAGACTCTGACATCACGAGACTCCGACCGGCCGCCCCGCCCGATACATCGGTGCGGGGCGACCGCCTCAGAAGTTCTCCACGAGCAGGGTCGCCAGCCACAGCAGCACCGCCAGCGTGGCGAGCAGGCCGATCGCCTGGGCGGCCCAGCGAGGAATCCCTCGCATCTCATCCCTCCTCACCTCGGGTCCTGCCCAGGGTCCTACCCCTCACCGGATCAAATCAGCGCGCTGATGCACCACGCAGGCCCGTCGAATCAGACGTGACCGCCCGCCGCCGCTGCCACCAGCGGTTCCACGGCCTTCTCGGTCGTGTCCGGAGGGACGACGAGCAGGTCCCGGCGCCCCCGACCGGGGACGCTCAGGACGACGGTGGTCTCGGTCTCAGGATTCAAGCCGGCGACGGTCCTCCTCGTCCCACTTCTGCGTGTCGCGCGGCTGCACATACGGCTCCTTCTCGGCCGGGTGGCCGCCCGCGACGGCGCGCTGCCGGGACAGCTCCGCGTCGAACTCCAGGCCGAGCAGGATCGCCAGGTTCGCGATCCACAGCCACACCAGGAAAATGATCACGCCGGCGAGCGTGCCGTAGGTCTTGTTGTACGAGCCGAAGTTCGCCACGTACAGCGCGAACCCCGCCGAGGCGATCATCCAGACCGCCAGCGCCAGGAAACTCCCCGGCGTGATCCAGCGGAAGCCGCGGACCCGCGCGTTCGGCGTCGCCCAGTACAGGATCGCGATCATGACCGTGACCAGGAACAGCAGCACCGGCCACTTCGCGTACGACCACACCGTCAGTGCCGTGTCACCGACTCCCAGGGTGGTGCCGGCCTGCCGGGCCAGAGTGCCGGTGAACACGATGATCAGCGCACTGGCCACAGCCATGATCATCAGCACCACGGTCACCCCGACCCGCACCGGCAGTACCTTCCACACCGGCCGGCCCTCGGGGACGTCGTAGACCGCGTTCGCGCTCCTGATGAACCCGGCGACATAGCCGGAGGCCGACCACACCGCGAGCACCAGACCCACGATCGCCATGACCGAGCCGATGCCGGCGTTGCCCTGCAACTGCCGCACCGCGTTGCTCAGGATGTCCCGCGCCGCTCCCGGGGCGAGGTTCTGGATGTTGTCCAGCACCTGCCGCGTCGCCGACGCTCCGGCGATCCCGACCAGCGAGATCAACGCCAGCAGCGCCGGGAACAGCGCCAGGATCCCGTAGTACGTCAGCGCCGCGGCCCGGTCGGTCAGCTCGTCCTTCTTGAACTCCTTGAAGGTGCCTTTCAGTACCGCTCCCCAGGAGCGCTTGGGCAGGTCCGTAGGAGTGTCCGGCGCCTGCCGCTCCACCTGTTCGTCCGGCCCGGCCTCCGGTGCCTGAGGTGCCTCCGGTGCCCGCACGGTCTCGGCCTTCCGGTCGGCCACACCGTGCCCGCCGTTCCTTCCATGCCGTTTCAACGTCCGTACCATCCCGCACGAGTATCCGGCCGAGCAGCACTTATCCATGCTTTGCGGCATTTGGAGGATTGCCGAGAAGCGGTTTACGTGGGTGAAGCGTGAGCCGCCGTCCGCCTCGCGGGGCATGCATGGAGATCCCGGCCGTATGTGGATGAGCCGGGACAGACACGACACCCTGGAGGCGAATGATGAACGCAAGAGCCGATCGAGCAGATCCGGCGGTCCACGAGGTCCCGGTCCTCATTGTCGGCGGTTCCCTGGTCGGCCTGTCGACCTCGCTGTTCCTCGGCCGGCTGGGGGTGCGGCACACGCTGGTGGAGCGCCATGCCGACACGTCCATCCACCCCCGTGGCCGCGGCAACAACGTCCGTACGATGGAGCTGTTCCGGGTGGCCGGCGTGGAGCCGGACATCCGTGAGGCCGCGGCCACCCTCGCCGACAACCACGGCATCCTGCAGACGCCCACTCTGGTCGGCGACACGGGCGAGTGGCTGTTCAAGGAGATCGACCCGGGCGGCGGGCTGGCCCGCTTCAGCCCGAGTTCCTGGTGTCTGTGCAGCCAGGACGACCTGGAGCCGGTCCTGCTCGACCATGCCGCCTCGCTCGGCGGCGACCTGCGCTACTCCACCGAACTGATGTCGTTCGACACCGACTCCACCGGCGTCAGCGCGGTGGTCAAGAGCCGGCAGACGGGCGAACACACCACGATCCGCGCGGACTACCTCGTCGCCGCCGACGGCCCCCGCAGCCCCGTACGGGAACAGCTCGGCATCGGCCAGAGCGGCCCCGGCGACCTGTTCCACAACATCAGCGTGACCTTCCGTTCCGATCGCCTCGCCGAGGTGGTGGGCGATCGACGCTTCATCGTCTGCTACCTGACCAGCCCGGACGCCGACGGCGCCCTGCTGCCGGTGGACAACCACGGGAACTGGGTCTTCCACGCCCCCTGGCACCCCGAACTCGGCGAAACGCTCGAGGAGTTCACCGACGAGCGCTGTGCCGACCACATCCGCCGCGCGGTCGGGGACTCGGGCCTCGACGTCCGGATCACCGGCAAGGCGCCCTGGCACGCCGCCCAGCGCGTGGCTCGCGGCTACCGGTCGGGACGGGTCTTCCTGGCCGGCGACTCGGCGCACGAGATGTCCCCCACCGGAGCCTTCGGCTCCAACACCGGTATCCAGGACGCCCACAACCTCGCCTGGAAACTGGCCGCGGTATTCGGCGGCTGGGCAGGGGAAGCGCTGCTGGACACCTACGACTCCGAGCGCCGTCCGGTGGCGGAGGTGACCAGTGCCCGCGCGGCGGCCCGGTCTGCCGAGCACAGCCACCCCGGCTTCGCCCCGCCGCCCGGCGCCGGGGGTGGGCCGCGGAGCGGCATCCTCAACATGGTCCTCGGCCACCGCTATCCGCACGGCGCTGTCGTCGGCGCCGATCCCACGGTCCCGGTCGTCCCGGAGAAACTCACCCTGACGGGGGAGCCAGGCAGCCGCGCACCCCACCTGTGGGTACGGCACCAGGGCCGACGCGTCTCCACCCTGGACCTCTACGAACGGTCCATGGTTCTGCTCAGCGACGCCGACGACGCGAGCGAATGGCACAAGGCGGCCCTCCGCCTTGCCGAGCAGTTGCCCGTCCCCCTCACCTCGTACAGGCTGGGCACCGGACCCGACAGCGAGCTGACGCCCGAGGGCGACGTGGACTGGGCGGAGCGCCATGGCACGACACGTGCAGGCGCCGTACTCGTACGGCCCGACGGGTTCGTCGCCTGGCGATCGTCAGGTCCGGTCCCTGATGCGGAACTGACGCTGCGTCAAATCCTGTCCACGGTCCTGGCACTGAGCTGATCGGTGCGGCGTCACCCGACTGAGCGCCCCGAGTGGTGAGGGTCGGAGACCTGACTGACGGTGGTTCACATCGAGGTCGGGTCACTCAGCTGACGAAGTGCCAGCTGCCCGGCCACGGCGGAAGGATCGTCAGATGCGCTCTGCTCGATTGCTCCTGGCCACCGCGGCGGCTTCGGCCGTCCTCGCTCTCGGCGCTCCCGGTGCCTACGCGGGTGGTGACGGGAGCCAGCAGGACTCTTCCACCAAGGGCGAGAACTCTTCTTCCTACGGCAAGGACTACGGCAAGGAGCACCACAAGGAAGGCAAGCACGGCAAGCACGAGTGGCCGAAGGGCGGCGTGCACACCGGCGGTGGCGCGCTGACCGACGTCGCCGAGCCGGGCAGCGAGGACCGCTCGGGAAGCTACAAGGAGCACGGGGACAAGGGATACGGCAAGGAGGACTCCTGGAAGGGCGAGCACGGCAAGGAGGAGTCCTGGAAGGGTGAGTACGAGAAGCCCCGCGGCGGAGTGCACACCGGTGGCGGCGGGCTCGCCGAACCGACGGTGACCGCGGGCGGGCTGGCCGTCCTGGCCGTCGCCGGCGCCGGCCTGTACGCGGCGCGCCGCAAGAAGACCGGCGCAAGCGTGGCCTGACCCACGCCACCTGACCCACGCCGTACGACACAGCCGCCGCAGCCGCCACGCGCACGCCGTGTGGCGGCCCGGCCGCTCCGCTGGGTTGCGCGGTTTCAAGCTGCGGGTTCGTTGTGGCTGGTCGCGCAGTTCCCCGCGCCCCTTGAAGGAAGGCCTGCGGCCTCCTTCAAGGGGCGCGGTACCGCACCGGACTTTGCTGGACCCGCTTAGCCCTCCGCGAGCCCCTCCCCCCGCTGCCGCGTCCTAGCGAGGTGGTCCCGATGGCAGCTCCCCCTGTCCCTCCCCGTCCCCCCTATCCCCCGTATCCGGCCTCTCGCCCCTCTCCTCCCTCTCCTCCCTCTGTCGGCAACTCCCCCTCCGGAGGCGACGCCCCGGCCGGGCACCGATGCCGTACGAGCCTGACCATGGTGTGCGCCGCGGCCCTCATGATCCTGGCAGCCGTCCTGTACGGCGGCAGGGAGTCGTCCTCCGGCACCTCCCAGAGCTCCCTGCATCCGCCGTCCGCCCAGCAGGCTCCGCCCGTCGAGCCGCAGGCGGAGAAGGACCCGCCCCGGGCGGAGAAGGCGGGGAAGGAGCTGCCGCGCTCGCAGCCGACGCGTCTGCTCATCCCGAAGATCTCGGTCGACGCCCCCTTCATGCCTCTCGCCCTCGACCCCAAGGGACAGCTCGAAGCGCCGCCTGCCGACAACGTCAACCTCGTCGGCTGGTACGCCGAGGGAGCCTCCCCCGGCGAGGCGGGCACGTCGATCATCGCCGGGCACGTGGACACCCGGACGTCTCCGGCCGTGTTCGCGGGTCTCGGCGAACTGAAGAAGGGCGATGTCTTCCACGTCGTACGGGCCGACGGGCGCAAGGCCTCCTTCGCCGTCGACAGTGCGGAGACCTTCAAGAAGGACGACTTCCCCGACGAGCGTGTGTACGCCGACACCTCCCGGCCCGAGGTCCGGCTCATCACCTGTGCGGGTGCCTACGACCGCTCGGCCAGGGACTACACGGAGAACCTGGTGGTCTTCGCCCACCTCGTCTGAACCCCGGCAGTGAATCCCCGGCCGCCTCCTCGCAGTTGGATGCCGGGGTTCCCGCGTGGCCCATCACCCGCGTAGTCCATACGAGTCGCGCGCTTACGGGGACGGGCACAAGATCGAACCACGCCTAACTCGCAGTACCACGACCGACGTCCACCCCTGCCCCCCCGAAGGAGATGAGCAGGATGACCACCACGTCCGCCCCTGCCTCAAAGCCGCCGACACACCAGGTGTCGTCACGTGTCTCCCAGTCCGTGTTCGACGGCTCCCGGCTCCGTGTCGTCCTGCTGGTGGACGTCCACGACGGAGCTCAGCAGCAGTTCCTGGAGGCGTACGAGCAACTGTGCAACCAGGTCGCGTCCGTTCCCGGGCATGTCAGCGACCAGCTGTGCCAGTCGATCGAGAATCCCTCCCAGTGGCTGATCACCAGTGAGTGGGAGAGCGCCCCGCCGTTCCTCGCCTGGGTGAACAGTGAGGAGCACGTCCAGATGGTGGAGCCGCTGCACAGCTGCGTACGGGACACCAGGTCGCTTCGCTTCCACGTCGTCCGCGAGACCGGCGGCCCGGCGGAAGCCACCCCCTCGAAGCGCCGTCTTCAGGCCTCGCCCCGGATCGGTGACGGCGTGATCCGCCACGCCCTCACCTTCACGGTCAAGCCGGGCAGTGAGGCGGCCGTCGCCCGGATCCTCGCCGACTACGCCTCGCCCGAACCGCGGGTCGACGACACCACCCGGCTGTGCCGTACGTCCCTGTTCATGCACGGCAACCGGGTGGTGCGGACCATCGAGGTGCGGGGCGACCTGCTCGCAGCGCTGCGCCACGTGGCCCGGCAGCCCGAGGTACGGGCCGTGGAAGAGGCCATCAATCCTCATCTGGAGCAGAACCGGGACCTCGACGACCCCGAGTCCGCCCGGGTCTTCTTCACACGGGCCGCGCTGCCCGCCGTACACCATGTGACGGCACAGCAGGAGGACCCGCGGGCGGAGCGGCATGCCCTGTACTACCCGGCCCGGCCCCGCTGCGGCATGCGGCTGGCCGAACTGCTGGCCCGGCAGGACGAAGCGGCGGCGGGCAGTCCGTACAGCCCCGTTCTGCGCAGCACGATCTTCCAGCGCGACGACGTGGTGGTCCGGCTGATCGATGTGCTCGGCGGTCTCGACGCCGCCGACCCGGCGTTGGCCCTCGGCCTCCCGGACACCGGGCCCGCGGCCGAGCTGACGACACTCCTGGACGACGTCGGTACGAACGCCGGGGCGGACACCCCCCTCACCCGCCTCCTCGGCCTGGTCCGGATGGAGTTCGTCACCGACCGCCGCTCGCCCGAAGCCTGACTCACTCACCCGAAGCCTGATCCGTCCACCACACGGGTCGCGGCGACCACGGCCCTCATGTCGACCGGCTCTCATGTCGACACAGCACACGATCGGAGCAACGTCGTGATCAAACCCCGTCCCAGAATCGTGGATCTCAGCGAGGTCGAGCCCAACACCCGGCGCGGCGGCGATCTGCGCGCCATGCTCACCCCCGCCACGGTCGGCTCCACCAGCGGTTTCATGGGCGTGGCCATCGTGCAGCCCGGCGAACGCATCGGTGAGCACTACCACCCGTACTCCGAGGAGTTCGTGTACGTCCTGTGCGGGCAGCTGGAGGTCGACCTGGACGGCGACCCGCACCCGCTGCGGCCCGAACAGGGGCTCATGATCCCCGCCTATATGCGGCACCGTTTCCGCAACGTCGGCGATGTGGAGGCGCGCCTCGTCTTTCACCTCGGTCCGCTGGCGCCGAGCCCGCCGCTCGGTCACGTGGACACCGAGGGGACGGAAGCCGGCGCGGACGGGGCCGACGCGAGTGAGGGCCGGACGGTCGACCGAAGCAAGGTCGGTTCATGACCGGGCGCGTGGCGGTCACCGGCATAGGCGTCGTCGCCCCGGGCGGCATCGGTGTACCGGCGTTCTGGGATCTCCTGGCAGGCGGGCGCACCGCGACACGGGGCATCACCTTCTTCGACCCGACAGGCCTGCGCTCGCGGATAGCCGCCGAGTGCGACTTCGATCCGGCGGCCCACGGGCTGGACGCGGAGCAGATCGCACGCTCCGACCGGTACATCCAGTTCGCCCTGGTCGCCGCTCAGGAAGCGATACGGAACGCCGGCCTGGACTTCGGCCAGGAGGACCCCTGGCGGGTCGGGGTCTCGCTCGGGACCGCGGTGGGTGGCACCACCCGCCTGGAGCACGACTACGTACTGGTCAGCCATCAAGGACAGCGCTGGGACGTGGACCACCGGGAGGCCAGGCCGCATCTGCACCGCGCGTTCTCGCCGAGCACGCTCGCCTCGGCGGTGGCGGAGCGGTTCGGGGCGCGGGGGCCGGTGCAGACCGTCTCCACGGGCTGCACCTCGGGCCTCGACGCGGTCGGCTACGCCTTCCACACCATCGAGGAGGGCCGGGCGGACATATGCATAGCCGGCGCCTCGGACTCACCGATATCGCCGATCACCATGGCCTGCTTCGACGCGATCAAGGCCACGTCCGCGAACAACGACGACCCCGCCCATGCCTCACGTCCCTTCGACGCCAACCGTGACGGGTTCGTCATGGGCGAGGGCAGTGCCGTACTCGTCCTGGAAAACCTCGAACACGCCCTGGCCCGCGGCACCCACGTGTACTGCGAGCTCAGCGGCTACGCCACCTTCGGCAACGCCTACCACATGACCGGCCTGACCAAGGAGGGCCTGGAGATGGCCCGAGCGATCGAGTCCGCCCTCGGCCACGCCGGGCTCGCCGGCACAGCGATCGACTACGTCAACGCGCACGGCTCGGGCACCCAGCAGAACGACCGGCACGAGACCGCCGCGGTGAAACGAGCTCTGGGACAGCACGCCTACGACATCCCCATGAGCTCCATCAAGTCCATGGTGGGCCACTCCCTCGGCGCGATCGGCGCGATCGAACTCGTCGCCTGTGTGCTGGCTCTGACCCACCAGGTGGTACCGCCCACCGCGAACTACGAGACCCCGGACCCCGAGTGCGACCTGGACTACGTCCCGCGCGTCGCTCGCGAGCGGAGGCTGAACAACGTGCTCTCCGTGGGCAGCGGGTTCGGCGGCTTCCAGTCCGCGGTGGTCCTGACCCGGCCAAGGGAGGCGACGCTATGAACGAACCGTATCCACGGCGTGCCGCCGTCACCGGAATCGGTGTGATCGCGCCCAACGGAACCAGCACCGAGTCCTTCTGGAAGTCCACCCAGGAGGGCATCAGCGTCCTCGACCGGGTCACCCGCGAAGGCTGTGAGCATCTGCCCCTGCGGGTGGCCGGTGAAGTCCGGGGCTTCGAGCCGTCGGAGGCGGTCGAGGAACGCCACCTCGTCCAGACCGACCGGTTCACGCACTTCGCGCTGGCCGCGTCCGACCTCGCGCTGGACGACGCCCGCCTCGGCCAGGCCGACACCGGTCAGGCGCCGTTCTCCGTGGGCGTGGTCACCGCGGCGGGTTCCGGCGGCGGTGAGTTCGGGCAGCGCGAGTTGCAGGAACTGTGGGGGAAGGGCAGCCGGTACGTCGGCCCGTACCAGTCCATCGCCTGGTTCTACGCCGCCAGCACCGGCCAGATCTCCATCCGGCGCGGCTTCAAGGGCCCCTGCTCGGTCGTCGCCGCCGACGAGGCCGGCGGTCTGGACGCCCTCGCCCACGCGGCGCGGGCCGCGCGACGCGGCACCGATGTGATCGTGGCCGGCGCGACCGAGGCACCGCTGGCCCCCTATTCGGTGGTCTGCCAACTCGGCTACCAGGAACTGAGCACGGCTCAGGACCCGGCGCACGCCTACCGCCCGTTCACCGCCGAGGCCTGCGGATTCGTGCCCGCCGAGGGCGGCGCCATGCTCGTCGTGGAGAACGAGCGCTCGGCCCGGGAGCGGGGCGCGACCGTACGGGCCACCGTCGCCGGACACGCGGCCACGTTCACCGGCGCCTCCCGCTGGGCGGAGTCCAGGCAAGGGCTCGCCCGTGCCATCAGCGGTGCGCTGGAGGAGGCCGGCTGCGCCCCCGGGGAGATCGACGTGGTCTTCGCCGACGCCCTCGGCGTACCGGAGGCGGACCGTGCCGAGGCGCTGGCGATCGCGGACGCCCTCGGTGCGCACGGCGGGCGCGTACCCGTGACCGCCCCCAAGACCGGTATCGGCCGCGGCTACTGCGCGGCGTCCGTGCTGGACGCCACGGCGGCCGTGCTCGCGATGGAGCACGGCCTGATCCCCCCGACCCCCAACGTCTCCGACATCTGCCATGACCTCGACCTCGTGACCGGCCGGGCCCGTGCCGCCGAGCTGCGCACGGCGCTGGTCCTCAGCCGGGGCCTCATGGGATCGAACTCGGCGCTGGTGCTGCGACGCGGCGCCGCCAACGCCTCGTAGCGAGGCCAGGAACACAAGGAAAGGAACCACATGAGTGAGCAAATCACCGTGGAAGAGCTGTCCGAACTCATGAAGAAGGCGGCCGGAGTCACCGTCGCCCCCGGCGAACTGCAGGAGCGCAGCGACTCCGGCTTCGACGCCCTCGGCATCGACTCGCTCGGTCTGCTCGGCGTCGTGGGCGAGTTGGAGAAGCGGTACGGCACCCCGCTGCCTCCCGACGCGGAACGCTGCAAGACCCCGCGGCAGTTCCTCGACCTCGTCAACGGTGCCCTCGTGGCAGGAGCGTGACATGACCGGACACACGGAGAACGACATCACCATCGCCGCACCGCTGGACCTGGTCTGGGACATGACCAACGACGTGGCCAACTGGCCTCAGCTGTTCAGCGAGTACGCCTCGGCCGAGATCCTCTCCCAGGAGGGGAACAAGACCACCTTCCGGCTGACCATGAAGCCCGACGAGAACGGCACCGTCTGGAGCTGGGTCTCGGAGCGGGAGACTGACCGCGACGCGCTCAGCGTGCGCGCCCGCCGCGTCGAGACCGGCCCCTTCGCGTACATGAACATCCGCTGGCAGTACGAGAAGGTGCCGGAGGGCACCCGGATGGTGTGGACGCAGGACTTCGCGATGAAGCCGGACGCACCGGTCGACGACGCCTGGATGACGGACAACATCAACAAGAACTCCAAGGTCCAGCTGGCCCTGATCCGGGACCGCATCGAACAGGCCGCCGCTCAGCGCCGACCCGTGTCGTCGTCCCTGACCGACTGAGCCGGACGGAGGGCAACTCGATGAGTTCGATGCACCAGACCCTGATCGTCGCCCGGATGGCTCCGGGGTCGGCCCCCGACATCGCCAAGGTGTTCGAGGAGTCCGACCGGGGCGAGCTGCCGCATCTCGTGGGAGTCGCCCGCCGCAGCCTCTTCCAGTTCGGCGAGGTGTACCTGCACCTCATCGAGGCGGAACAGGACCCCGGTCCTGCCATCGCCAAGATGGCAGGACACCCCGAGTTCCGGGACATCAGCGAGCGGCTGTCGGCGTACGTCAGCGCGTACGATCCCGCGACCTGGCGCTCCCCGAAGGACGCGATGGCCCACTGCTTCTACCGCTGGGAGCGGGGCTCCACCGCCTGAACCTCAGCA
>NZ_BMPQ01000018.1:103827-107638 GCF_014647675.1 Streptomyces flaveus
ATGCCTATCCGTGGTCGGGCACGGTGCAGTCGAAGGCGTGCAGATACGGGTTGACCGGCCGGACGTCGTCGATGACCAGTCCCGCATCGGTCAGCCGGCGGGTCATGCTCTCGGTGGTGTGCTTCGCCCCGCCGACGTTGAGGAGCAACAGCAGGTCCATGGCGGTGCTGAACCGCATCGACGGGGTGTCGTCGACGAGGTTCTCGATGACCACGACCCGTGTCCCGGGTCCGCCCGCCTCGATGACGTTGCGCAGGGTCCGGGCGGTGCTGTCGTCGTCCCACTCCAGGATGTTCTTGATGACGTACGCGTCTGCTCCCACCGGGACATCCACCCGGACGTCGCCGGCCACGATGCGCACCCGGTCCGCGAGCGCGCCTCCCGTACGCAGCCGTGGATCGGCGTTCTCCACGACGCGCGGCAGGTCGAGCAGCGCGCCGCGCATCGAGGGGTACTTCTCCAGCAGGCTCGCCACCACGTGCCCCTGGCCGCCCCCGATGTCGGCGACCGACGAACTCCCCGACAGGTCAAGGAAGTTGGCGACGTCCTGCGCGGACTGCACGCTGGAGGTCGTCATGGCGCGGTTGAAGACGTCGGCCGATTCCGGGGCGTCCTCGTTGAGGTAGGTGAAGAACTCCTTTCCGTACAGGTCCTCGACGACGTTCCGGCCGGTGCGTACCGCCTCGTCCAGCCTGGGCCACGCGTCCCAGGTCCATGGCTCGGTGCACCACAGCGAGATGTGGCGCAGGCTGTGCGGGTCGTCCTCGCGCAGCAGCCGGGACATGTCGGTGTGTGCGAACGTCCCGTCCGGCCGCTCGGCGAAGACGCCGTAGCAGGACAGGGCCCGCAGCAGCCGTCGCAGCGGCCGGGGTTCGGTCTTCACCGCGGCCGCGAGGTCCTCCACAGCCTGGGGACTGTCGCCGAGAGCGTCGGCGACCCCCAGCCGGACGGCTGCGCGGAGGGCGGCGGCACATGCCGCGCCGAACACGAGTTCCCTCAGCCTCATGGACGGCGGTGGGGTGGTCTGTGCGGTCGTCATGTGCCGCGTTCCTTCCTTCACTTCACTGCTCCGCGGATGGATACCGGGGGATGGACACCGGGTGGATACGGCCGGCCGGTCAGCACAGTCCCGCGGGCCTGGACACCCGGCAGGAGTTGCCTGCGAAGGTGTTGCCCTTGCCGGTGTCCGTGTTGACGAGGTCGGCCGGGGCGTTGCCCGCCAGCCGGTTGCGGCTGATCCGGTTCTGCTCGCTGGTGACGCCCACCATGCTCTTGAACAGGACGATGCCGCCCGACAACGGCGAGGTGCCGACGTTGTCCGTGATCTCGTTCCCGGTCACGAGGGTCTTCTCGGCGCCGGTCAGGACGATGCCGGAGCCCTGCAGAAAGGGCAGCCGTTCGGTCTTCGGGCAGAACTTGTTGTTCCGCGTGATGTGGTTGTCGCGTACGGCCAGGTCGCCGGCCCTCGGCTTGTTCTCGTCACCGACGACGAAGACTCCCGCGCAGTTGCCGGTGACGTCGTTGCCCGCGACGCTGAGGTTCCGCAGTCGCCGGACGGTGACGCCGATGCGGTTGCCCTCCAGCCGGTTGTGCTCCACCACCGCGCCCCGGGCATTCGTGGCGCCCTCCTCGGCCGTGATCGTGTTGGCGAGGAACAGGCCCGCGTCGCCGTTGTCCCGGGCGGTGTTCCACCGGAACACGCCGCGGACGGAAGCCTCTTGGGCGATGCCCCACACCCCGTTCTTCACCGCGGTCACGTTCCGCACGGTCAGCCTGTCGGTGGCCGTGCTGTAGATCCCGTTCTTGGCGAAGCCGGTCACCTTCAGGGCGGCGATGGTGACGTCCTTGACGTTGCGGTTCTTCGTCCCCACCACACAGATGCCGTTGCCGCCCTTGGCACAGCTGTTGGCGGCCCTCTTCGTGGCGGGTCTGATCACGGTGCCGCCGCCCATGCCGCGCAGTGTGAGCCCGGGTGTGCTCACCTCGACGCTCTGGCGGTAGGTGCCGCGGTGCAGGAGAACGGTGTCGCCCGGTTCGGCGGCGTCCACCGCCTGCTGGATCGACTCTCCGGGATGGACCACGTGGGTCGTATGGGCAGCGGTCGACGGGGCGGCCCCGAGCCCCGTCCCGATGACCGCCGCGGCGCATGCCAGGTAGGCGATATGTTGTTTCATCATATTCCGCACGCTATGCCCCAATTTTTCCCCGGCAAGGCCGAATAGGCCATCTGGCGGCACGCCCTCCGCGTTGCCGTGGCTCCGCGTTGCCGTGGCCTGGATCACACGGGCCGGATTGAGTTGAGCACCCGGTGGTTGTCCGTATTGGGCTGTGACGGCCCAATGCCGGTGCAAGGATGAAGCCCGCCATGAGTGCTGGACGGAGTGTTCGTACGCTGAGGGCCGCGATGTTCGCGGTCGTCTGCGTGCTGTTCGCTGTCCAGGGACACGTGATGACGTCCGGTGTCGCGGTGCCCGTCTGGGCACTGGCCGCCGGAGTCGTCGCGGCGGGCGGCATGGCGTGGGGTCTGGCGGGCCGGGAACGCGGACTCTTCGTGGTCGGTTCCCTCGCGGTCGCCACCCAGGTGGTCCTCCACGCGTTGTTCTCGCTCGCGCAGGCGGTCGTACGGCCGGAGCCGGCCCATGGGGCGTCCTTCGCCCAGCGGTGGGTGCGCCATCTGCTGTGCACGCCGTCGGGAAGCGGCCCGCGCTCCCCCGACGCGGCGACGACCGCGCACTCCATGAGCCACGACATGGCGGGGACGGCAAGCATGCCGTCCTCCATGGACTCCGCAGCGTCCACGGCCTCCACGGCCCACGCGGGTCATCTCATGGACGGCATGTCCCCCACCGGCATGCTCGCCGCTCACCTGGCCGCCGCCCTGCTGTGCGGCCTGTGGCTCGCCCACGGTGAGCGCGCAGCCTTCCGCATCCTGCGGGTTCTCGCCGGGTGGCTCGTCGCGCCGCTGCGGCTGCCGCTCCGGCTGCCCTCGCCGCCGTACCGCCCGCGCGTCCGCGCCCTCCGGGACGGCTCGGGTCACGCGTTGCGGCAGCTCCTCCTCGTGTACGCCATCACTTCTCGGGGTCCGCCCGCCCGGCCCGCTGTCCTCTGACGACAGCCGGAGCCACCAACAGTCACCGGAACCGCCGAGCCCTCTTCTGCTGGGCCTGGTTCCCGGACCCCGAGAAGGACACAGGTGTTCACTCCTGCCCTGCACAGCTCGCCCTGCCCGCACGACGAGTCGATAACCTCCTGGGCGCTCGCCGCCCGCGGCGGTGACCTGGACGCCGTCGAGAAGTTCGTCCGCGCCCTCCACCGGGACGTCAGCCGCTACGTGACGTACCTCGGCGCCGACCCGCAAGCCGCCGACGACCTGACCCAGGACACCTTCCTGCGGGCCCTCGGCAGCCTGCACCGTTTCGAAGGCCGTTCCTCGGCGCGCAGTTGGCTGCTGGCCATCGCGCGTCGCGCGGTCATCGACAACCTCCGGTACTCCTCCGCCCGGCCCCGCCTGTCGGACCGGGACAACTGGCAGTCGGCGGCCGAACGCGCCCAGCCACGCGGCCTGCCGGGCTTCGACGACGGCATCGCCCTCGCGGAACTGCTGGCCGCACTGCCCGACGACCGCCGCGAGGCCTTCGTACTGACCCAGATGCTGGGCCTGTCGTACGAGGAGGCAGCGCGGGCCGGCGGCTGCCCGGTCGGCACCGTGCGCTCACGCGTGGCCCGCGCCCGCAGCTCACTGATCGAGTCCCTGTACGAGGCCGAAGGCCATCGGCCGCTGGCCGCGGCGGCTGCCTGATATCCCGTACGG
>NZ_BMPQ01000018.1:107724-184783 GCF_014647675.1 Streptomyces flaveus
GCCGCCGCCTCCGGATCGTCCTCGATCCGGAATCCGGGCCGGGCGGCGGCGCCCCGAAGACCCGAACCAAGCCCGCTACACCACCGCTACTAGGAGCCCCCGTGCAACACCCGACCCTTGCCCTTCCCCGCAGCCTGCGCCGTGTCGGCGCCCTCGGCGGTCTCACGGCAGCCGCGTTCGCGGTCGCCGTCGCCACCGCGGGACCGGCCGCCGCCCATGCGGACGTCGAGGCCGAGGGCGCCCGGGCCCTCGACCAGAACGTCGCGCTGACCTTCTCCGCGGAGTCGGAGTCCGCCTCGGCCGGCATCAGCAAGCTGGAGGTGATCCTGCCCAAGGGCATCGCGCCCGGCGACATCACCTACAAGGAAGGCCCGGACGGCTGGAAACTCACCCCCACCGACCGGGGTTACACCGTCTCCGGGCCGAAGCTCGCCGTTGGGGAGGACGCCGAACACGTCGTCACCGTACGACAGTTGCCCGACGCCAAATCCCTGGCCTTCAAGACGGTACAGAGCTACAGCGACGGCAAGGTGGACCGCTGGATCGAACTGGACGAGGAGGAAACCTCAGACGGCCACGGTCACGGCCACCCCGCCCCCCGCCTGGACCTGAAGCCGGCCGCCCCCGGCGCCAAGCCTGTGGCCCCGACCCCCACGGAGGAGCCCACGCTGTCCGCCCCGCCGTCCGACACGGCAGCGGGCGAACCGAAGACGGGCGCGTCGACACCGGCGGCGGAGCCCGCGGCGAACGACGCGGAGGGCGACGACGGCATGCCCATCGGCGTACCGATCGGCATCGCCGCGTCCGTCCTCGTACTCGGCGGCGGGGCGTGGTGGCTCCGCAGCCGCCGCAGCGGATCCGCCTGAGGCCGAAGGCCTCAAGGGCCGACGGAGTCGACCCGGCCGTGACGCGGCCAGGCCCGGCATACCCACGTGGGTATGCCGGGCCTTCCTGTTGTGTGCCTGCTGCGCTCCGTCAGGCGGTCGGCGCCCCCGTCAGGACCTCCACCCGCCCCGTGTCCAGCGAGTAGTACGCGCTGACCACGGCCAGGTCCCCCTTCTTCACCAGCGGACCCAGATCCTTGTTGGACCGCAGATCGGCGGAGGTCTGCTTGACGTGCACACGGGTCATGGCGTCGACCGGGTCTGCGTGCTTCTCCTTGGCGATCACCTCGTACGCCGGGCGCAGGGCCTCTGCGATCGACTGCAGGTTGCCGGGCAGCGGCTTGCCGTCCTTCAGCGCCTTGTGCGCCGCCTTGACCGCGCCGCAGCGCTGGTGCCCGAGCACGACGATCAGCGGGGTGCCCGAGGTCATGGGCCCGTACTCGACGGAACCGGTGACCACGTCGCCGACCACCTGACCGCCGGTACGCATCACGAACAGATCCCCGAGCCCGGTGTCGAACAGCAGCTCCGGCGGCACCCTTGAGTCGATGCAGGAGAGGATCACACCGAACGGATCCTGCTCCTCGGCGACGAACTCACGCCGCCGGGGATCCCGGTCGGGGTGCTGAAGCTTCCCGTCGACCCAGCGCTCGTTGCCCTCCATCAGCCTCGCGAACGCCGTCCACGGCGAGTCCGGCCGCTCGCCCGCGGCCGGTGGCGACGTGGAGGGAGTCTTCTTCACTGCCCCCGCGGGCGATGCGGAGTCCGTCGCCGCCCCGCCGTCCGTCTTCGACGAACAGCCGGTGAGGAAGGCCGCGGTGGCCGCCGCCAGCCCTCCGGTGAGAATGGCCCTGCGCTGTGGCCGCACAGCATTACCCATGTGTTTTCCCTTCCAGTGTGGTGCGGGTACGCCACTCTGGCGGGCCGTCGATTAGCGTCCGTACAGCTCTGGTACAGGGCGGAAGAAGCGCTCACCCAACTCACCCGGCGTCACATCAGGTAACGCCGGGTAACCCAGTCCGGGCAGGGCCGAGCCAGGACGACAATCCTCACTCGTACGGGCGGCGCGACTCAGAAGGCTCAGAAGGCTCAGAAGGGTCGGAAGACCCAGCCTCAGATCAGCAGGTCGTCCACACGTGCCTCGCCCTCGCGGTACCTGCGCGCGATCTCCGCGCTGCAGTCGTCGGCCGTCCGCTGCAACTGCCGACGCCGACGCGAGACCTGCTGCTCGTACCGCAGGAGCCGCCCCATCGCGGTGTTCAGCTCCAGATCCGTACGAGCCTCGAGGTCGGACAGCTCCACCTCCGCGAGCATGTCCGCGGCCTGCCGCCGGAACTCCTCGCTGTGCGGGGTGCCGAGCGTGACATGCCGGGCCGACGAGCGCTGCCGTGCGGGCGCGTCCGTCAGGATCTCCGACAGCCGCTGCACGACGGACGAGATCGACGAGCCGGACGAGCCGAAGGAGCCGGAAGATGCCTCCTCGGCGACCGGTGCAGTCGCGGACGAGCGGGCGGGATCGGCCCGTCGTCCGAGTTCCGCACGCAGGATGTCGATCCGTCCCTGGACGAGTCGCCGTACATAGCTGAGGTCCGCCTCGTCCCGCTGGGCGCCGCGCCGCATCATCCGCAGCTCGGGCAGCCGCAGCCCGGACAGATCGCGCTCGACCGGCGGGCTGTCCGTCCGCTGCACGGGCGGACGCACCCCCACCGGAGGTGCCGTGATCGGATGGCCCGTAGCCGAATTCCCTGCTCCCCCAACTCCCACGATGCCCCCCGCGACCGCAGGTGGCGACTGCCCCATACCCGATGTGTTCATGCTGCTCATATGCCTCAACCGTCCCCTCGACCGGCGTGTGGATGCATCGTGCCACCCCTGTTGGCTGCTATGAGCCGGAGTGCACCCGATACGCCCCAGATGGAGGCTTAAGGAGTGATAAGAAGACCCTCTACAGAGGTCAACCGGCGCACGGCATGATGGTCCGTATGCGTGCAGTGGTACAGAGAGTTGACGGTGCGAGTGTGGTCGTCGACGGCGAGACGGTCGGTGAGATCGACGGCGAGGGGCTGTGCGTCCTGGTGGGCGTCACCCACGAGGACACCAAGGAGAAGGCGGCCCAACTGGCCCGCAAACTCTGGTCGATCCGGATGCTGGACGACGAGAAGTCGTGCAGCGACATCGACGCGCCGCTGCTCGTCATCAGCCAGTTCACGCTCTACGGCGACGCCCGCAAGGGCCGCCGCCCCACCTGGAACGCCGCCGCCCCCGGCGACGTCGCCGAACCCCTCGTGGACGAGGTCGTCGCCCAACTCCGTTCCCTGGGCGCGACGGTGGCGACGGGCCGCTTCGGCGCCAAGATGCGCGTATCCCTGACGAACGACGGCCCGTTCACGGTCCTGCTCGAGATGTAGCCGCCGCGATGCAGCCCCCGCGCCCCCGCGACAGACCGCGCCCTACACCTCGACCACGGCCTCCTGCGAGGCAGCCGTCGCGTCGGCCATGAGAGGTGCGTCGAGGGGCACGTTCCGCTTCACCAGTGCCAGGGCGATCGGGCCGAGCTCGTGATGCCGTACGGCCGTCGTGATGAACCCGATCTTGCGCCCGTCCGGGCCCTCCGCCGCGAGCCGGAGCTCGGCACCGTGCGGCGGCAGGTGCACCTCGCTGCCGTCCAGGTGCAGGAAGACCAGCCGCCGCGGCGGCTTGCCCAGGTTCTGGACGCGGGCGACGGTCTCCTGGCCCCGGTAGCAGCCCTTCTGCAGATGCACCGCCGTGCCGATCCAGCCCAGCTCGTGCGGAATGGTCCGGTGGTCGGTCTCGAAGCCGAGCCGCGGCCGATGGTTCTCGACGCGCAGGGCCTCGTACGCCAGGATCCCGGCGACCGGCCCGCTCCTGGCCGCGTACGACTCCAGGTCGCCGCGCGGCAGGAACAGATCACGCCCGTACGACATCTCGCGTACGACAACGCCCTCGGGCACCTCGGCGATGGAACCGGCCGGCAGATGCACGACCGCGAACTCGCTTGTCCGGTCCGCGACTTCGACCCGGTAGAAGAACTTCATCGACTCCAGGTACGCGATCAGCGCCTCCTGCGTATCCGGCTCCACGTGGGCCCAGGTGGTCGTCCCGTCGTCGACGAGGTACAGCGCGTGCTCGATATGGCCGTGCGCGGAGAGGACCAGCGCCTCGGTGGCGTGGCCGGGCGGGAGGTCGGAGACGTGCTGGGTGAGCAGGAGGTGCAGCCAGCTGAGCCGGTCCTCGCCGGAGACGGCGACGACGCCGCGGTGCGAGAGGTCGACGAAACCCGTGCCGTCGGCGAGGGCACGCTGTTCGCGGAACAGGTCGCCGTAGTGCGCGGCGACGCCTTCGTCCACACCCTCGGCGGGCACGGCACCGGGCAGGGACAACAGAGGGCTCTTCATGGGCATACACCCTACGACCGAGTAGTTGCGCCTTTTATTTCCTGCTCGCGCTCTTGCCCGCGCAGTCCTTGCACCGGCCGAAGATCGCGAAGTGCTTCATATCGGTGTCGAACCCGAAGCTCTCCCGCAGCTTCGCCGTGAAATCGGCGGCGACCGACACATCCGCCTCGATCACGTTCCGGCAGTCCCGGCACACCAGGTGGAGATGGTGATGACGGTCCGCGAGATGGTACGTGGGCGCGCCATGCCCGAGGTGGGCGTGCGAGACCAGCCCGAGCTCCTCCAGGAGCTCCAGCGTCCGGTACACGGTGGAGATGTTGACCCCCGACGCCGTCTTCCTCACTTCCACGAGGATGTCGTCGGGCGTCGCATGCTCAAGCGTGTCCACAGCCTCGAGCACAAGCTGCCGCTGCGGCGTCAGCCGATACCCGCGCTGCCGCAGATCACTCTTCCAGTCAGTGCCTTCGGCACTGCTTCCGGTGCTGCTTCGAGTGCTCACCACACCTGAAAGTCTAGAGCTACTTGAAGAAGGCGATCCCGTCGTCCGGCATGTCGTCCGGGAGCACCTTGGCCCAGCGTTCGACGTCCTCGGGGGTGACGACCTTCTTGAGCTGGGCGGACATGTAGGGGCGGAGCGGCACCTCGGGGGTCTGCTTCTCGCCGACCCACATGAGGTCGCTCTTGACGTAGCCGTAAAGGCGCTTGCCGCCGCTGTACGGGCCAGAGGCCGCCGTACGCGCGACCGCGTCCGTCGCCAGGTCGATCTGGGGCTTCTTGTCGGCCAGCTCGCCGTACCAGACCTCGACGACGCCGTCGTCGCGGACCATCACGACCTCGACCTTGCGGTCGGAGTCGATACGCCAGTAGCCGGTCTCGGTCTCCAGCGGCTTCACCTTGTTGCCCTCGGAGTCCAGGACCCAGGTGCGCGAGTGGTACTCGAGGAAGTCCCGCCCGTCGTGGCTGAAGCTGACTTCCTGGCCGAAGTTGCACTTCTCGGCACCGGGGAAGTCATGGACACCCGCGCCGGTCCAGCTGCCGAGCAGGAAGGCCAGGGGGACCAGGTCCTTGTGGAGGTCGGACGGGATCTCGATCATGATCAGCTCAGAAGTCTCGTACGTGGGTGATGGGGGGCGTCCGTGACAGCGCTCAGCGCTGGCCCTGGTACAGCTTCTTCACGGTCAGCCCGGCGAAGGCGAGAACGCCGACGCAGACCAGCACGAGCAGAGCTTCGAAGAAGATCGTAAGCACGGGGTGCTCCTTGGATGAGCGAGGTTGGGCGGTGGGGCCGTACACAGAGCCGGGCTCCAGCTTACGCGGCCACGGTCCGGGGCTCGGTGGGAGGTGGCGCGACTAGGCTTCCTCCCATGGCGAAGAAGCTCGTGATCAAGGTGACGGCCGGGGCCGATGCTCCCGAGCGCTGCTCGCAGGCGTTCACGGTGGCGGCGGTCGCCGTGGCCAGCGGGGTGGAGGTCTCGCTCTGGCTGACCGGTGAGTCGGCGTGGTTCGCGCTGCCGGGCAGGGCCGCCGAGTTCGAGCTGCCGCACGCGGCTCCGCTCCCCGATCTGCTCGAGTCGGTGCTGGCCGGCGGCCGTCTCACGCTGTGCACCCAGTGCGCGGCCCGGCGCGACATCACGGAGAAGGACGTGATCGAGGGCGTACGGATCGCGGGGGCGCAGGTCTTCGTACAGGAGGCGCTGGCGGACGATACCCAGGCGCTCGTCTACTGAGGCGCCCTACTCCGGCGTCTCCACCCAGAGGCAGAAGGGGTGCCCCGACGGGTCCAGCAGCACCCGTACGTCGTCCTGCGGCTGGTAGCCCGCGAGCGTGGCGCCCTCGGCGACGGCCCGCGCGGTCTCGCCCTCCAGGTCGTCGACCTCGATGTCGAGGTGCAGCATCATCTGCTGGTCACCGGGTTTGCGCGAGGGCCACACGGGCCGGACGTACTCCCTCTCGGTCTCGAAGGCGAGCGAGACTCCGTCCCCATCCGGGGGCCGGATGAGTACCCAGTCAGGCTCCTCAGCGCGCACCTCGTACCCGAGCAACCGCACGTAAAAATCGGCCAGTTGATGCGCATCGAGCACCACGGTGGACACCTTCGTACGCGTCATGAACCCGTTCTAACGGCGCCGCTTCTTGCCGTCCAGCTCGTCCCACCACTCGTCGGACTTGGGGTCTCCGGAGGGGTCGTCCCACCAGCGGTCGTCCGGGCCGCGTCGGTTGGCCACCATGGCCGCGAGGGGCGGAATCACCATCGCCACGACGCACATTCCGATGGCCACGGGCATTGACCAGAGCCGCACGACTCCCCAGGCCAGGACGAAGAGGCCGATGCACGTGCCCATCATGGCGAAGTAGGCGTGACGCCGTCGTGCGTACATATGTCCAGCGTAGGCCCGGAGATCCGGGCAAGCCGAAGGGCCGCACCCCGATCAAAAGTGGTGGCGTCCAACCCCCTGGGGTGCGGCCCTTCAGCCGTTCATACGGTGTGTGCCGTCAGACCGTTCAAACGGCGATCAGACGGCGATCGCGACCTCGGCGAGGCCGCCCGTCTGGGCCACGACCGTGCGGTCCGCGGTGCCGCCCGGGACGAGGGCGCGTACGGTCCACGTGCCCTCGGCCGCGTAGAAGCGGAACTGTCCGGTCGCCGAGGTCGGGACCTCGGCGGTGAACTCGCCGGTCGAGTCCAGCAGGCGGACGTAGCCGACCACGGGCTCGCCGTCCTTGGTCACCTGGCCCTGGATGGTGGTCTCACCGGGCTTGATCGTCGAGGCGTCGGGGCCGCCGGCCTTCGCTCCACACATGTGCTGCTCCTGAAGAGGTAGTTGAAAGGTCGGGGGCTTACTTGTTGGCGCCGAGCTCGATCGGCACGCCGACGAGGGAGCCGTACTCGGTCCAGGAACCGTCGTAGTTCTTGACGTTCTCGACGCCGAGCAGCTCGTGCAGGACGAACCAGGTCAGGGCCGAGCGCTCACCGATGCGGCAGTACGCGATGGTGTCCTTGGCGAGGTCGACCTGCTCCTCGGCGTAGAGCTCCTTGAGCTCGTCGTCCGACTTGAAGGTGCCGTCGTCGTTGGCGTTCTTGGACCACGGGATGTTGCGGGCGCTCGGCACGTGGCCGGGGCGCTGCGACTGCTCCTGCGGCAGATGGGCCGGGGCGAGCAGCTTGCCGCTGAACTCGTCGGGTGAGCGGACGTCGACCAGGTTCTGGGCGCCGATCGCGGCGACGACGTCGTCGCGGAAGGCGCGGATCGAGGTGTCCTGCGGCTTGGCCTTGTACTCGGTCGTGGCGCGCTCGGGCACTTCCTCGACGAGCTCGCGGGCGTCCAGCTCCCACTTCTTGCGGCCGCCGTCGAGGAGCTTGACGTTCTCGTGGCCGTACAGCTTGAAGTACCAGTAGGCGTACGAGGCGAACCAGTTGTTGTTGCCGCCGTAGAGGACGACCAGCGTGTCGTTGGCGATGCCCTTCTCCGACAGGAGCTTCTCGAAGCCCTCCTGGTCGACGAAGTCACGGCGCACCGGGTCCTGGAGGTCCTTGGTCCAGTCGATCCGGATCGCGTTCTTGATGTGGTTCTTCTCGTACGCGGAGGTGTCCTCGTCGACCTCGACGATGGCGACCTTCGGGTCGTCCAGGTGGTCCTGGACCCAGTCTGCGTCTACCAGGACGTCGCTGCGGCTCATGCTCTTTCTCCTCCGGGGCAGTTGCGGCGGGGCGGTGCGTCGATGAGGGGGTGCGGTACGCGCATGACAGCAGAGGCGTACGTGGCGCACGGGGGTGGCCCTGACGTGGTGAGAGCGTCAAAGAGGCCGGGGATCGCGGAAGTCGGCGCTTCCGCTCAGAAGGTGCGACAGAGCATGGCGGCGACACGGCACAGGTCTACTGCCCGCCGCTTCGTCAGATCCGCCTGCTGTCGCTTCATGGGGTCGATCGTAGGGATGGTGGGGGTGGCATGTCACCGGCGTGTCGGATGGTGAGACGCGATTGTCCGCGATACGGGATGACGGGGCGGCAGGAGTCGCGTTCGTACGGCCGTTGCGGGCTCGTCACCTTCAGCACATCTGCTTCGCGGACGGAGGCGTCTCGCCTTTCGGACAGCAGGTCCATTCGTACGAGTTGCCCTCGTACGGCCCGTCGTACTCCCCTGCCGTACTACCCGACGAGCGAGACGTCCGAACCCCGCACCGTGATGTCGACGCCGTTCGGGGCCGCCTCGACCTTGTCGAGCTTGATGCCGCCGGGGAGGCCGTCGATGCGCTGCTGGAAGTCGGTGACCGTGCGGGCCTTGTCCTCGGCGAGCTGGACGCCGAGGTTGGGGAGCGCGTCGGCGCGTGCCGTGACGGTGTCGCCCTTGACGCCGATCGTGCTCAGTACGGAGACCGGCTGGGGGAGCTTGGCGCCGAGCACAGTGGCCTCGACCTCGACCTTGATCTTGCCGTTGCCGCCGTCGGAGAGGCCGACGACCTCGGCGGTGACTCCGTTCGTGAGCTGTACGGGTTCGGACTTGGCGGCCTTGAGGAGTTCGTCGTACGAGATCGTGGCCGTGCCGGTGGCCGAGGCGGCGGTGGCGGAGCTGTAGTTGCCGGAGAAGGCGACGCCGCGCATCTGGGCGGTGAGGTCGTCGATACGGATCTTGTCGGGGCCGGTGTTCTGCGCGGTGCCGCCGGTGTCCGCCTCGAGGTTCTGGATGCCGACCTCGACCTCGTCGAGTTCGCCGCCGACGACCTGGGTGAGGAAGGGGAAGCCCTTGATCGACACGCTGGGTGTGCTGGCCAGGCCCTCGCTGGTCCGCAGCTTGTCCGCCGCCTCGTCCTCGGCGAAGCCGACGGCCACGCGGTCGGCGATGACGAAGAGCCCGCCCAGGATGACGGTGACGATCAGAAGTATTCGCAGTGCGCGCATGTCTTGGTGTTCCCCCACCTCGGCATCGACGGCCTCCGGTGGCCGTCGAGCGAGGGTAACTCGGGTGGGGGTCCGGTCGTCGCGGACAAGGTGAGTTGTCGATCACCTGTGACAGGTGGGGAGTTGGGGGCCTGGGGGGTTTTCGCCCCGCCTCGGCCCGGCGCCCGCCTCAGCCCAGCGCCCTGCCCAGCAGATAGACCGCCGGAGCCGCTGCCGCGAGCGGAAGGGCAACTCCCGCCGTGAAGTGGACGAAGCGGGACGGGTAGTCGTAGCTGGCGACTCTGTGGCCGATCAGGGCCGAGGCGCCGGCCGCTGCGCCGAGGAGGGCGCCGCCCGTGCCCAGGTCCGTCAGGGCGCCCAGTCCCAGGCCCATGCCCGCCGCCGCCAGCAGGGCGACCAGCAGTGACGCCGGTGTCGGGAGGGGGAGCGCGCGGGCCAGGATCGCCGCCGCCACCGCCACCGCGCCCACGGTCACCGCGTCCGCAGCCGCCGCGAGATGCCCCGTCGCGACGATGGCCAGCGCCGCGGAGGCGACCGTGGCCATCAGGCCGTACATGCGCTCGTCGGGTTCGGCGTGGCTGCGGAGTTGGAGGACCAGGGCGAGCAGGACCCAGATGCCGAGGGTGCCGAGGATGGCGGCGGGGGCGTTCTCGCGGCCGGCCGTGAGCAGTACGGCGTCCGCCGTGAGCGCGCCCGCGAAGGCCACCGCGATGCCCTGCCGGGCGGGCCACATACCGTTCAGCCGGAACCAGCCCGCCGCGGTCACCGCCTGCAGGATCACGAGCGGGACGAGGAGTGCGTACTCGCCGATCGCCGCCGTTCCCGCGAGCAGCGCCCCGAGCACCGCCGTCAGTACGGCCGGCTGCCCGCCCGGTTCGATGATCGGCGAACGCCCCTCGGCGCGGGCACGCTGGGCGTCGGTGACCCGGGGGTTGCCGGTGACGGTGGGCGGCCCGTACGCGGGGGCGGGGTCGGAGGCCGGGACGGCGGCAGCCTGATCGCCAACTGCCGCCGACGGGGGCGCAGTTGGGGGCATGGGGGCAGGCATGGGTGCAGGTGCGGACGCGGGCGCGAAGTCCCCGTACGCAGGCCCCTGCACAGGCCCATGCCCGTGTCCCTGGCCGTGGCCCTGGTTCGCGTGGTTCCAAGCCGGAGCCGGAGGCTGGGCTCCGTACCCCTGAGACCGCTGGTCAGGCGTCGGAACCTGAGCCGCATACCCCTGAGCCCCGTACCCCTGGGACGGCTGGTCCGACGCCGGAGCCGGAGCCCCGTACCCGGACGCCGGACCCTGAGCCCCGTACCCCGACGCCTGGACCCCGTACCCATGCCCCGTCCCGTACACCGGCTCTGCCGGAGCCTGACTCGGAGCGGGAGCCGGCGTCGGCGTCGGCGTCGGACCCGCAGCCGGAGTCGGAGCCTGAGCCTGAGCCGGAGGAGCAGCCGCCGCAGGACGCACATGCGTCTGCGTCTCCCAGGTCTGCCCCTCCCACTGCTGGGTCTGGTGCTGCGCGTCCTCGTCTGACTGCTGCTGCCCGGGCCAGCGGGGCTGCTGCTGAGGGGAGCCGTGCCCTTCGTGCGGCCCTCCCGCACTCTCGGCCTCTCCCCCACTCTCGGCTTCGCTCGAGCGGGGGGACCCCCACTGCTGGTTGCTCATGATGCCCGTCACCCTCCTGCGAACGGCGGGAGCACCTCGACCGTGCCGCCCTCGGCCAGCCGTACCGTCTCATGTCCGCGGGTGCCCACGGGGTCACCGTCGATGAGGAACGAGCATCGCCGCAGGACGCGGACGAGTTCGCCGGGGTGTCGTTCGCGTGCCGCGTCGAGCGCCTCGGCGAGGGTCTCCGCCTCGTACGGCTCCTCGGCGACGCCGGCGGCGGCCTTGGCGGCGGCCCAGTAACGCACCGTGCCCTGTGCCATCACGTTCCTCGATCGGTGAGTCAGCGGGTGTCGGTCCATGGTGACGGTCGACACGGACAGGCTAGTCCGACGCGGAAGCCGCCCACGCACCGATCCGCCCCAGCAGCGCATCGTCGGCCGCGTGCTCCGCGTGCCCCATGTCCGCCTCCAGCCACAGCTCGGCGTGGCCCTCGCCCGCGGCGGCCAGCATCCGGGGGTGGTCCAGTGGGAAGTAGCCGTCCAGTTCGCCGTGGACGATCAGCAGGGGTGTGGGGGCGATCAGCGGGACCGACTCGACCGGGGAGAGCGGGACCGGGTCCCAGTCGCGGTGGTGGATCCGGGTGCGCAGGCCGTAGCGGCTGATCGTGCGGCCCAGTGGGCGGGTCACCACCCAGTGCAGTCGCCGCATGGGTGCCGTACCCCGGTAGTACCAGCGCGCCGGGGCGCTCACCGACACCACCGCGTCCGTATACGCTCCCGTGCGCCCCACCTGCCCCTGCTGCTCCTGACCGGGCCCCCGGCGGTGCATCGCCGCGTGCCGCAGCACCACGGATCCGCCCATCGAGAAGCCGACCGTGACGACGCGTGTGTGGCCCAGCTCTCGTGCCCAGGCGACCGCCGCCGCCAGGTCGAGCACCTCGCGGTCGCCCACCGTGGAGCGCCCGCCGGAGGCTCCGTGCCCCCGGAAGGAGAATGTGACGACGGCCGCGTGCTGCGCGAGGACGCCTGCCACCCGGCGTACGTGCGGCCGGTCGAGATCCCCGGTGAAACCGTGCGCGACGACGATCGCGAGCTCGTCGGAAAAAGACGCCGACGTGCGCTTTCCGGGCTCGTAAGAGGCATCGATCGTGACCCCGTCGACCGTGCGCAGAAACCTCCGCCGCTCGGCTCGCCGGGCTGTCTCAAGTAGTGGACGATTAAAAGATCGCGTCACATGACCTGCCGGACCTTGGTTCATGTGGGCTATTCTGCTGGGTATGAGGACTCGGGCAGCGTAGCCCCCGAGTCCTTTTGCGCTTTCTGGAGCGCTGTATACGAACGCTGTATACGGCGGGAAAGCGCAGCCGCGGCGCCCGGGGACGCGGGAGCCGCAACAGTACGGAAGCAGTGCCGCAAACGTCCTCGCAGGGACCGAGGAGGAACCAGACGTATGGGCGAGCGAATCAAGCACGGCCACAAGACGAACCGGGTAGGTGGGACACGATGAGCTCTCTGCTGCTCCTGACCAATGCCCTTCAGCCGTCGACGGAGGTGCTTCCCGCTCTCGGCCTGCTTCTGCACAACGTGCGAGTGGCTCCGGCGGAAGGCCCCGCTCTCGTCGACACCCCTGGTGCCGACATCATCCTGATCGACGGCCGCCGTGATCTGCCGCAGGTGCGCAGCCTGTGCCAGTTGCTGCGGTCGACCGGTCCCGGCTGTCCGCTGATCCTCGTCGTGACGGAGGGCGGCCTCGCGGCCGTCACCGCGGACTGGGGCATCGACGACGTGCTGCTCGACACCGCCGGTCCGGCGGAGGTCGAGGCGCGGCTGCGGCTGGCCATGGGGCGCCAGCAGATCGTCAACGACGACTCCCCGATGGAGATCCGCAACGGCGATCTGTCGGTGGACGAGGCGACGTACAGCGCCAAGCTCAAGGGCCGGGTCCTGGACCTGACCTTCAAGGAGTTCGAGCTGCTGAAGTATCTGGCCCAGCACCCTGGTCGCGTTTTCACCCGCGCCCAGCTCCTCCAGGAGGTCTGGGGCTACGACTACTTCGGCGGTACGCGCACGGTCGACGTCCACGTACGGCGGCTGCGCGCGAAGCTCGGTCCGGAGCACGAGTCGCTGATCGGGACCGTCCGGAACGTCGGTTATCGATTCGTTACGCCGGAGAAGCTGGACCGCACCGCGACCGAGCCGAAGGCCCCGGCAACCCAGCCAAAGCCGGAGGATGCGGACGAGACGGCGCATCTGGACGCCACCTCGGACGCCGAGCTCACGACGGAGGACGAGGAAGCCGCCGTACGCCCTGCCCAGAGGTAGGTCCATCCGCGTAGACTCCGCGCGTGGCAAAGGTGACTCGGGATGATGTGGCGCGACTGGCGGGTACTTCCACCGCCGTCGTCAGCTACGTCATCAACAACGGACCCCGGCCGGTCGCCCCGGCCACGCGCGAGCGTGTACTCGCCGCGATCAAGGAGCTGGGGTACCGGCCCGACCGGGTCGCCCAGGCCATGGCCTCGCGGCGGACGGACCTCATAGGCCTGATCGTGCCGGACGCGCGCCAGCCGTTCTTCGGCGAGATGGCGCACGCGGTCGAGCAGGCCGCTTCCGAGCGCGGAAAGATGGTGCTCGTCGGCAATTCGGACTATGTCGGCGAGCGCGAGGTCCACTATCTGCGGGCCTTCCTCGGGATGCGGGTCTCCGGGCTGATCCTCGTCAGCCACGCCCTGAACGATCTGGCCGCCGCCGAGATCGAGGCCTGGGACGCCCGGGTGGTGCTGCTGCACGAGCGTCCCGAGGCGATCGACGAGGCCGGGGTCGTGACGGACGACATAGGCGGTGCCCAGCTCGCCACCAGCCATCTCCTGGAGCACGGTTACGAGTACGTGGCCTGTCTGGGCGGCGTCGCGGAGACCCCCACCGTCGGCGACCCGGTCTCCGACCACGTCGAGGGCTGGCGGCGCGCGATGCACGAGGCCGGGAAGTCCACGGAGGGTCGCCTCTTCGAGGCGCTCTACAACCGTTACGACGCGTACCAGGTCGGCCTGAAGCTGCTGGCCGGGCCGAACCGCCCGCCCGCGATCTTCTGCTCCACCGACGACCAGGCGGTCGGCATCATGCGGGCGGCGCGCGAGCTGCGTATCGACGTACCCGGCGATCTGGCCGTCGCCGGCTTCGACGACATCAAGGAAGCCGCGCTCACCGACCCGCCGATGACGACGGTCGCGTCGGACCGCTCGGCGATGGCCCGCGCGGCCGTCGACCTGGTCCTCGATGACGGCCAGCGGATCGGCTCCCGGCGCGAGCGATTGAAGCTGTTTCCGTCGCGGCTGGTGGTGCGGCGGTCCTGCGGTTGTGACTGAGGCCGCCAGGACCGGCGTACGACGTCCGCCAGAACCCCTGTTTCACCGGCCGGGCGGCTTTATATCGGACAAACGCGGTTCTGGCGGACTTCTCAGGTAGCCCTCAGGGACCTCTCATGCTTGCGCGCCAAGCTCTGAGTCATGACCGAGAGCTTCCGCCGCAACGGCGAGTACCCCCAGGGCGAACAGCAGCAGCACCAGTCCGCGTACTCCCAGCAGGAGCACGCCACCTCACAGCAGGAGCCCTCCGCTTTCGCGGGACCCTCCGCGGGCACCCCCGTGAACCCGGAGTGGCCGCCTCCGCCGGCGTACGAGCCTCCGTACGCCTCCGGCCCGACGCACAACCCGGGCCCGGCGCACGACCCGTCGCAGCACGCCGCCGCCCCGACCGCGCTCCTCACCGAGCCGGTCTCCGCCGGCGCCACCCGTCGCAGGCGCGCCCGGGGTCCGCTGGCGCTGCTGGCCGCCGTGGCGATAGCCGCCGCGGCCGTGGGCGGCGGCACCGCGTACGCCTTCCAGGAGCTGACCGGTGGCAACGACGTCGCCGCGACCAGCACCACCACGAACGTCGTGCCCACCGCCCAGAAGGGCACCGTCGCCGGGGTCGCCCAGGCGGTCAGCCCGAGCATCGTCGAGATCAACGCGACCTCGTCGGTGGGCGAGTCCACCGGGTCCGGCGTGATCATCACCAGCGACGGCGAGATCATCACCAACAACCACGTCGTCTCCGGCGCCGACTCGATCAAGGTGAGGACGAGCGACGGCAAGTCGTACTCCGCCGAGGTCGTCGGCACCGACAGCAAGAAGGACCTCGCGCTGATCAAGCTGCAGGACGCCTCCGGGATGAAGACCGCGACGCTCGGCAACTCCGACGGCGTCAAGGTCGGCGACGAGGTCGTGGCGATCGGCTCCCCCGAGGGCCTGACCGGCACGGTGACCAGCGGCATCGTCTCCGCGCTCAACCGTGACGTCACCGTCTCCACGGAAGAGGACCAGGGGCAAGGCCAGGGCCAGGGCGGCGGCAGCGGCCAGTGGCCGTTCGGCTTCGGCGGCCAGGAGTTCAACGGCGACACCGGTTCGTCGACGACGACGTACAAGGCGCTCCAGACGGACGCCTCCCTCAACCCCGGCAACTCCGGCGGCGCGCTGATCGACATGAACGGCAACATCATCGGCATCAACTCCGCGATGTACTCGCCGGCTTCGGCCACCTCGTCGAGCGCGGGCAGCGCCGGCCTCGGCTTCGCCATCCCGATCAACACCGTCAAGTCCGACCTGGCCACGCTGCGGGCCGGCGGCTCCGACAGCTGAACCCCCTCCGACCGGTAGGAGTACGTCATGATCAAGCAGGTTTCGCACACGGCGGCCGGCACCGACCCGGCCGGGTTCGCCCTGGCCCTTGAGGTGGCGTACGCACTGCACGCGCCGCAGACGCGGGCGCCGGAGGTGTCCGCGGTGTCTGCGGCCCCCCAGATGATGGGCCTGCGCGTCACTGCCGCCCGCCCGCACCGCCGCAAGGTGCCGCTGAACCGGCTCACGACGCTGCGCGGCTGATCCCGCCCGGCTCCTCCCACCCTTTACGCGCCCACCGGGAACCATGCGAGGCTGACAGCGTTCAACACCTTCAGTCATCCCATGTCATCCCATGTCGTCCCACCGCATCCGAGGAACCCGAAGCCCATGAGCCCCGCCGAAGGCGACCGTGACACCCAGCGCATCCTGATCGTCGACGACGAGCCCGCCGTGCGTGAAGCACTCCAGCGCAGCCTCGCCTTCGAGGGATACGACACCGAGGTCGCCGTCGACGGTGCGGACGCCCTGGAGAAGGCGACCGCGTACCAGCCCGACCTGGTCGTCCTCGACATCCAGATGCCCCGCATGGACGGACTGACGGCCGCGCGACGCATCCGCGGGGCCGGCGACATGACGCCGATCCTGATGCTGACGGCCCGCGACACGGTCGGCGACCGCGTGACCGGGCTCGACGCCGGCGCCGACGACTACCTGGTCAAGCCCTTCGAACTCGACGAGCTCTTCGCCCGTATCCGCGCCCTGCTGCGCCGCAGCTCGTACGCGGCGTCCATCGCGGGCGCCACCCAGGACGACGAGGCCATGACCTTCGCCGACCTCCGCATGGACCTCGCCACGCGCGAGGTCACGCGGGGCGGGCGGCAGGTGGAGCTGACCCGCACGGAGTTCACGCTCCTTGAGATGTTCATGGCGCACCCGCGCCAGGTCCTCACCCGCGAGCAGATCCTCAAGGCGGTCTGGGGCTTCGACTTCGAGCCCTCCTCCAACTCCCTTGACGTGTACGTCATGTACCTGCGCCGCAAGACCGAGGCGGGCGGGGAACCGCGCCTCGTGCACACGGTGCGGGGTGTCGGGTATGTGCTGCGATCGGGTGGCGCGGAATGAAGGGAGCCCCGAAGGTCGTACGGCGCCTGCGGTCGCTGCCGATTCGCTCGCGCTTGGCGTTGCTGGTGGCGGCGGCGGTGGCGTTCGCGGTGGCGGCGGTTTCGGTGGCTTGTTGGTTCATTGTGCAGAAGAAGCTGTACGACGAGTTGGACGACGATCTGCAGGCGAAGGCAGGCAGATCGCAGGAGATCACCGACGTACAGACGCTCCTCAACACATGCCCCGAGGCGCCGACGGGTCCGGCCGGTTGGCAGCGGCCCGACTACTACCTGCAGCTGGTCAAGGCGGACGGCACAGCCTGCGTCGCCTCGAACTCCGCGGGAACGGTGAATGTCGTCAGCAGCGACATCAAGGTGATGGAGAACGCCAAACCCGGCCAGGGGATGTACCGCGACGGCCACGACAGCGAAGGTCGACCCGTGAGGGTGCTGACCATACCGCTGGTCGTCAGTGTGGGCCCCGGCGCTCGGGCCGTGTCCGATGACGCCGCTTTCCTTATCGCCTACCCCCTCAAGAGCACCCAGTCCACCCTCAACGAACTGGCCCTTCTCCTCCTCGCCGTCTCCGGCATAGGAGTGGTGGGCGCCGGAGTAACCGGCCTGTGGGTAGCCCGCGCCGGTCTCCGCCCCGTGGACCAACTCACCGACGCGGTCGAGCACGTGGCCCGAACCGAAGACCTCACCATCCGCATCCCGGTGGAGGACGACAGCGAGGACGAGGTCGCCCGCCTCTCCCGCTCCTTCAACTCGATGACCGCGTCCCTGGCTTCCTCCCGCGACCTGCAACAGCAACTGATCGCGGACGCCGGCCACGAACTCCGTACGCCCCTCACCTCACTCCGTACGAACATCGAACTCCTCACCCGCAGCGAGGAGACGGGCCGCGCGATCCCGCCCGCGGACCGCAAGGCGCTGCTCGCATCCGTGACGGCCCAGATGAGCGAACTGGCCTCCCTGATCGGCGACTTGCAGGAACTGTCCCGCTCGGACTCGGGCCAGCAGGGCGACCGCGTCCAGGTACTGGACCTCCAGGAAACGGTGGAGTCGGCGCTGCGCCGCGCCCGCCTGCGCGGCCCGGAACTGACGATCACGGCGGACCTCCAGCCCTGGTACGTACGCGCCGAACCGACAGCGCTGGAACGGGCGATCGTGAACGTCCTCGACAACGCGGTGAAGTTCAGCCCCGACGGCGCCACGATCGACGTAAACCTCAAAGCGGGCGAACTGACGGTCCGAGACCACGGCCCCGGCATCCCAACGGAGGACCTCCCCCACGTCTTCGACCGCTTCTGGCGCTCCCCGTCCGCCCGCGCCCTCCCCGGCTCGGGTCTGGGCCTGTCGATCGTGGCGCGTACGGTCCAACAGGCGGGCGGCGAGGTGACATTGACGTCGGCGGAGGGCGGCGGCACGGTGGCTACGATCCGGCTGCCGGGGGCGGCTACTCCTCCGCCGGGGGCAGCGTAAGAGGCTCGGCTTCTTGCCAGAAGACCTCTTCGATCACGATCTGGGGATCTTCGGTTCGGCGGACGAAGCTGTACTTCAGCCAGCCGTTTCCGTTGTCGAACAAGCAGACGTGGCGGCCCTTCGGATCAGTGGACCGGACCGGCACGACCCTCATGCCCTCGGGATGCCCGGCATCAGCATCGATGCCACGGAAATACGGGTCTTTCGCCGTGACCAGTTCGGCACGCGCCGCGAGGACGATCTCACGAACATGCTCGGGCAGCGCCTCGAAGATGGCGAGAGCGTCGATCCGCCAGTCCGCTTGCCAAGGCGGCCCCATGAATCCATCAGTCACTCGCCGGGCTCCAGTTCTCGGACCCGGTGATGAATCTTCGCTGCCTCTTCGAGGAGGGCCTTCGCTTCGGCGATGTCGGTGCACTCGTATGCGGCCCGGTGTTCAAGATCGCGAACGTGCGAGTCCAGCTCGGGGTCGCGGGCGAGGGCGTACTCACCCCACCAGAGGGCCATGAACGCAGGCACCGGACCGATGTCGTAGGCGTCGGCGATCGCCCACTTCCAGTGCGCGTCGAAATCCGGGAGAAGTTCGGGAGTGTGCTCGGCGATGGCCCTGCGCAGCGCCTTCGGGGTCCGCTCGGGCATGGGGGGGACAATCGGATCGGGTCCCGCAGCGTGGGCAGCCATGAGCGATGTCCTCCTTCGACGCGCCGTGTCTACGACCATAGCCGCGCTCACCGTCCCCGCGCGGATTGTTCGCGCACCGGCTCTGCCGGAGACGGCAGGCCCTGGGCGCGGGTCTTCTCGGCGGCCAGGGCGTACAGGTTGGCCCGTACGTCCGGCCCTTGAGCGAGTTCCTCGTCGGTCAGCGGACAACTCATCCGCTCGCGCAGTGCCTCGCGCACTGTCTCGCGAATCGCGGCGACCCGTTCGGCGAGCCGAGCGGCGGTGAGCTGCTGAGCCGCCGAGGGATCTTTGGTCGTGATCTCTGCCATGAACTCACCGTGACGGGACCGCACGCCTTCCCGTCCCGGTTTCTCGCCCACTTCACCCGATGGCGTTCACACCCGCCTCGCCCTTGACTACGCCGTCGCCAGAGGGCGCCCTTGGGGGCATGGCTGTTGCGCGAGATTGTGACACTTACACGTGTAAGTGTCACAATCTCGCGCAACAGCCCACCCACCCTCACCCCTCAGCAGACGACGCGGTCTGAGCCCTGGACACCGTGATGGACCCTCCAGCCCATCTGCTGGCGCGGCTCTATAAGCCCTCAGTCACTCGCCGGGCTCCAGTTCTCGGACCCGGTAGTGAATCTTCGCCGCCTCTTCGAGGAGGGCTTTGGCTTCGGCGATGTCGGTGCACTCGTACGCGGCTCGGTGCTCGAGATCGCGAACATGCGCGTCCAGCTTGAGGTCGCGGGCGATGGCGTACTGACCCCACCAGCGGGCCATGAACGCCGACACGGGACCGAGGTCGTAGGTGTCGGCGATCGCGCGCTTCCAGTGCGTGTCGAAGTCCGGGAGAAGTTCCGGAGTATGCACTGCGATGGCCCTGCGCAGCGCCTTCGGGGTCCGCTCCGGCATGGGAGGGACGACCGGTTGGGGTTCGCTCATGGTCAAGGCGTGGCTGCGCAGCTGAGATCGGGGATCACGCGGTCTCCTTCACGCCACCCACGAACGCGGACCACGACGACGCCCCGAAGACCAGCACGCCGCCCTCCGGGATCTTGCTGTCGCGGACCGGGACTATGCCGGGGTAGCCGTCGGCGACCTCGAGGCAGTCGTTGTCTCCCCCTTCGCTGTAGCTCGACTTGTGCCAGGCAGCGGTGCTGAGGTCGGGGGTGTGCGTCATGATCGGTGCTCCTCCAGTACGTCCCGGATCAACGCAAGCGAGTCCGACGGGGACAGCGCCAGGTCGCGGAGCCGATCGTAGGACAGTCGGTGCCGCAGGACTTCGTCCAGATCCTCGATCAACCGGCTGCAACCGTTGCCTTCCTTGTAGGCAACAGCGCTTCCGTCCTGCTGCCAGAGCAGTGTCAGAGACCCGTTCATATGGTGGTGCGCGCCCGCGGAGAACGGCAGTACCTGGAGCGCCAGGTTGGGCCGCATCGCGGCTGACTCAAGGCGAAGCAGCTGGTCGCGCCAGGTCTCACCGTCAGCGGCAGGGCGCCGTAGCGCGAACTCGTCCATGATGATGCGGACGTCGGGCTCCGGCTTCTGACGTAGGAGGTACTGCCGACCCAGCCGTGCTGCCACCTGTTCCTCGATGGCCTCGTCACCGCCAGCCGTTGTCTGGGCCCCAGACAACACCCCCCGGGCGAAATCCTCGGTCTGCAGGAGCCCTGGAATTCCCGGCGAGAACTTCTGCATAACTCGAGCCGTCGCCTCCAGTCCCATGAACTCCTTGTACTGGTCCTTGAAGGCATCGAACCGCGCCGCATGCCAATGCCGAACCAGCAGGTCACCGGCCCCGTAATACCCGTCCAGGTCCTCCATCACCGTCACCTTGGACAGCCGCTCACCCGACTCCAGTCGGCTCAAATAGCTCTTCTCGTACCCGGTCTCGTCGGCCAACTGCCCCAGTGACTTCCCGGCCTTCTCCCGCAGGACCTTCAGTGTCTGCCCGAGCATCGCCCGCCCGGAAACCGGCTCAGCGTCAACCTTTTCGCCCACGTCACCCCTCCCCGTTGCCTGCGCGGCAGACAACACCAAACCTCTTCCGCAGCGTACGTCGCATCCGTGACGATCGAGACACGAACGGTAATCACCGCTCGTCACGACGACGCCAACAGGCAAGAAGGAGCGCCGACATGAGCACACGTATCGCGGAACTCTGCGAGTCACTGCTGCGGGCCTTGCTACGAGTACTGCTGCCCGCACGCGGCCGCCATCGAGCGACCTCGCCCCAACCGCCCTACAGGGAAATGCCGTTGGCGACTCCTCCGCCGCCTTGCCCTCACCGCCCCCTCGGCGTATGGCCCTACGGGCACAACACCCATCTCGTACGGTCCTACCTCCTCACCCCGGAGGAGCGTCGCGAACGACGATTGCAACGCCAGCGCCGCCGCGAGCTCTGGCTGGCCGTGCAGGGCATCGACATCGGCCCCCGCCACATCCACGGAGTGGAGCTCCCCGCATGACAACCCTCCGCCTGCTGCCCTGGACGACCCCCGAGGGCAAGCCCTGCTACCTCAGCACCGACAACGACGAGAGCAGACTCTCCCTGCTCGCCGACGACGTCGAAGCAGCCCAACTCCACTCCGGGGAACAGGTACTCGCAGGAGCCAAAGCGGTGCTCGCAGACGCCAAGGCCGGCGAACGAGCCGTGCGCTTCGCGCTCACGAGGGCGGCGGAGTCCCTGGGGGACGTACTCCGTATCGCGGCCAGCCGAGGCGCACGCATCCAGATGACCGATTGCCGAACCGGACCGAGTCAGACCGGAGCAGACTGACGCGGCCCGGAAGGGCCGGTCTCAGCCCGCCTGTGACGGTGTCTGCTTCATGCCGTCGACCACGGCGCGGTTCTTGATGGCCATGGTAAAGGTCACCGTGCCGGGCTTGATCAGGGCTTCCTCTCCCTTGAGCTGCTTCACCTGGACGCTGCGCTCGCCAAGGTAGACATGGGTCTTCCTGTCGAAGATCCACTCCTCGCGCTGCCCGCTCATCTCGTCCAGCCGGGCCACCGCCACCCCGTGCCGACCGGCCGCGTCCACCGCGTCGTCGACGACGACCACGCCGGGAATCCTGGCGGCGGCCTCGAACAGTGCCGAGTAGAGCTCCGGCGGCGGGTAGCTCTCGCTGAGCAGGTCACCGATGGTGGCGAAGGCCTGCTGATCGGGGGAGTTCCCCTGCCCCTTGGTCTCCTTGTAGATCTTGGCCAGCAGTGCGTCGGGGTCGGTGGTCAGCTTGGCCAGGTAGTCGTACGACGGACCGCCCAGATCCGCCTTCGGGGTGTTGCCCTGCTCGTCGGGCAGGCTCAGGGTCTCGCCCTCCGGGCTGTCGTTGACGGCGGGGTCGATCAGCCAGCCCTTGACGCCGTCCGGGGACTGCCAGATCTGGCGGCGGTGCAGTTTGTGGCTGGCCAGGCTGGTCTTGTCGTCGACGGTCTTCAGGAAGGTGTCGGCCGCCACGGACTCGATGTAGATGTACTGGCCGGGCTTGACGGTCGGGTGGTCGCTCTCGGCCGCCGCCAATGAGATCTGGTCGATCAGCTGAGGCACTCCCTTCGTGGTCGCGGTACCGAGGTCAGTGGTCAGGGCCGGGCCGGTGGCGACGCCGCTCTCCCGCACTCCCTCGCCACCGCCGGATGTCACCATCCCGGCGACGACGACCGCGGACAGGGCGACCGCCATCGCGGGCAGCGTGATCGCGGGGCGTGGCAGCCGGAATCGCCGTGCCTTCCCGGGCGCCGCCGTGGCCGCCGTGTGCTCTTCCCGCTCTTTCCGCTCTTCCCGCTGGATCTGCTCGTGGATCTGGGCCATCAGGCGCTCCCTCTGGAATTCATGGCGGCCCGTCGGCAGGTCACGCGCCGTCTGGGCCAGCAGCTGTGCCTCCTGGTCCCACTCGGCAGGGTGCTGCCGGGACGTGTTCGCGTTCATCGGTTTCCTTCCTGTGCGGGCCGGATCGCGTTCATGTGTTCGCCTCTTGTCTGTCGGGCGGGGCGCGGTCCTTCCCGATTCCCGCGAACTTTCTTGAGTGCGACTTCCGGGGCGGTGCGGGCCAACTCTCCTTCATATGACGTCAGTTGGGCCTCGGCGATGGCCCGTACCTTCTTGCGGGCGCGGGAGAGCCGGGAGGCGACGGTGCCCACCGGAATGCCCAGCGCCTCCGCCGCGGCCTCGTAGTCCAGGCCCTCTCCCAGGCAGAGCGCGATGACCTCACGCTCAGGCCTGCGCAGGGCGGCCAGCGCGGTGAGGGCGGTGGTGAGGCGTTGGCGGTCGTCGACGCGGTCGGCGACCTCCTCGGCGTGGTCGGGCACGGAGAGTTCCGCCGCCGCGGCGGCGTTCGCGGCACGGCGGTAGCGCCGGTTGCTGCGGTACTGGTTGCGTGCCGTGTTCGTGGCGATGCCCAGCAGCCAGGGCCGTAGGGAACCGCCCTCGGGGTCGACTCTGTCCCGCAGCCGCCACGCCTCCATGAAGGTCGCGGCCATCACGTCCTCGGCCGTCGACCAGTCCGCGGTCAGCCGGAACGCGTGGTTGTAGACCGCGCGGGAGTACGTGTCGAAGAGCTCGGCGTAAGCGCTCGAATCCCCGGCCCGTACCCGGGTTCGTATATGAGTGGTCACCTCTATGAGCTGTACGGCACGAGGCACCGCCTTCCCGTGACGTGCGTCACAAGGTGGTTGGGACGGTTGGGATGCCGGGTCTGCCCGCCCGGAACGGGCCGTACGAGCCTCGTACGCCGCCTCCGCGATTTCGTACATCAACTGTCCGTCGGGAGGCATGGCTGTCGCGCGAAGTTGTGACACTTACACGTATAAGTGTCACAACTTCGCGCAACAGCCCACCCACCCCCACCCCTCAGCAGACGACGTGGCCTGAGCGCGGGCGGAGCTCGGCGCGTGGGTAGGTTGGTGGCCACCGACCCAGGAGTTGCCCCGTGCCCGGCCGCCCCAGCGTTTTGTTCGTGACCGATCTCGCCTACCAGGCCCGGGGGCGGCGCTACTGCGACGAGGACATCTTCCTGTCGTCGCGGCTGCGGAACGACTTCGACGTCGCTTTGTGCCACCCGCTGGATGCCGCTGCTCTCATGGACGCCTTCGACGGGGTCGTGGTCCGCAACAGCGGCCCCGTGCTGCACTACCAGAAGGAGTACGACGCCTTCCGGAACCAGGCCGCAGCGCGCGGCACACGGGTCTACAACCCGCTGTCCGGCCGGGCCGACATGGCCGGCAAACAGTACCTGCTGGACCTGACGGCAGCCGGATACCCGGTCATCCCCACCATCGACCGGCCCCAGAACCTCGGCGCGCTGCCCGAGACCGGCCAGTACGTGGTCAAGCCGAAGGCAGGGGCGGACTCCATAGGCCTCGACTTCGTCTCCCGGGACCAGCTGGACGGCCTCACCTACGGCGACATTCTGATCCAGCCCCGCATCGACTTCCGCTACGAGGTGTCGTTCTACTACGTCGACGACGTCTTCCAGTACGCCCTCCACGCCCCCGACCCCGACCGTCGTTGGGTCCTCGAGCCCTACCGGCCCACGGAAGCCGATCTCGGTTTCGCCCGCCGCTTCATCGACTGGAACACCCTCGATCACGGTATCCAGCGCGTGGACGCCTGCCGTACCCAGGAGGGCGACCTCCTCCTGGTCGAGCTGGAAGACCTCAACCCCTACCTGTCCCTGGACCATGTCGACGACCCGACCCGTGACACCTTCGTCGCCGGCATGACCGCCTCCCTCCACCGGTTCCTGGACATCTCACCCCGCACCTGACCGGCACACCCCCGGTCACCTCATGGGGAGCGCCGGTACCCGGATCGCGCTGACGCGATCTAGGCTGGGGCCGGATCTTGAACAGGGGGAGCAGGCAGTGCGAGTGGAGCGAATAGAGCGGCACCGGGTCGGTGAGGCGGCGGTCTCGTCCGTACGCGAGGACTTCACCAACCGCATCGGCTCGCAGGTCCGGTCGATGTCGAAGGCCGGGCCGGTGACGGCGTACGAGTGGTGGATGCTGGCCGAAGAGTTCGTCGACTACCTGGGCGCGCTCTCCGTCGAGACACCCGATCTCCACATCCCGGAGGCGAAGGCGGTGTTGCAGGACGCCGCCGAGGCCGCCGCCGGAGCCGTGGCCTACGCGGCGTACTACCCGCACAACCACTTCCAGGTCTTCCTCAACTACGTCAACTGGGGCATGGTCTACGACGCCGGGTCCGAGGGCAGCCCCGAGCCGGTCACCGCTGCCAAGTGGCTCGACGCCTTCTGCCTGGCCGTTCTCGCCGACAAGGCCCAATGGCACGGCGAGGCCTTCCACTTCGCCCGCGAACATCCCCAGAAGGGGCGGGCCGGACACCCCGACGCCGAGCTGATCAACGGCTTCATGGCGTACGTCATCGGCGACACCGGAGACGACGACGCGAACCACCCGCCGTCCCGCGAGGAGAAGCTCGCCACGATCGACGCGGCCGTCGCCCGAGTGCGGTCCCTCGATACCGAGAGCGCCGGAAACCTCACCGACCATCCGGACAGCATCGGCCTGCACGCCCTGCGCGCGCTGACCGCCGGCGACCAGGACGAGTTCGGGAGGGCGGTCGTGCGGCTGCTGCTCCCCCTGACCGACATCCCCGGTCCGGGAGCACGTCCGAACAGCCTGCTGCCGCTGCTCCCCCTCGCGCTCGCAGCACTGGCGTACCGTCGCGAGGGCTGGCCGTCCCCCGTCGACACCGGCTACCTTCCGCACGCGCTGATCACCGGTTTCGAGACCGCGCCCCCGAGGGTGGGTGCGTACGGCCGTGACCGGCGCGCGGACGCGATCACCGAACTGGCCCACGGTGTGGTCGAGTTCGAACGTCCCGTGGATCCGCAGCCGCTGACCCTCGAGAGCGCGGCCCGGTTCGAGCGGTTCACCAGGGAGGCCTTCACGCCGGTGTCCGGCGAGCAACTCGCCGTCTGGCAGCTGGCGCACGCGATGACCGACCAGGAGATCCTCTTCAAGACTCGCGCCTCGCACTCCGCGGACGTCACGGACCTCCAGCTCTCAAACCTGCGGCTCGCCGCGGAGTTGGGCGCCGCGCTCTTCCGTACGACGCTCGCGGAGCCCGGCACCGACGTCGAGGTGACGATCGACGGTACGACGGTGAGGTATCCCGCGGGCTTCGACGAGGAAGCCGGGCCGGACTCCTGGCACAAGGCCGTCGACTTCGCCCTGATCACGGGCCGCCGCGAGGACCTGGCACCGCTGGTCCTCGCCGGCCCGACGTGCGCCCGCAAGGACGGTTCCCTCTTCGCCTCGTACCGCGAAGCCCTGCACGACTACCTGCGCGGCGAGGACCCGGAACCCGCCACGGACCGCGCGCTGCGGGACTGCGAGAAGGCGAAGAACCAGACCTTCCTCCCGCCTCCGGCCGTCCTCTTCTCCCAACTCGTCGAGGGCGACGAGGAAAGCTTCAACCTCGCTCTTCTCGACGCCCTGGAAGCCCACCGCGACCACCACCGCGTCGCAGACCGCGCCACGGACTGCGACGCCGCGATCAACCTGGACATCCTGGCGCTGACCTGCCATGCGCGCCGTCGGGGCTGGAGCATCAAAGTCGCGTCGCCGTATTTGCCGGCGCGGATTCTCGGGGCGGCGGAGCCGTTCTAGGCCCTCTGACGCGGCGAACCGACCGTCCGCCGCGTCCTCCTGGCCCCCCTCGGGCCCGCCTCATCGTCCGTATGTCCGGAGCGGAGTGACTCACTCCGCTCCGGACATGCGTTCCCCCGATTCCCCCGGCAGAGGAACGAACGTCGCTCACGCTAGGGACAGTCGACGATCCGTACCACATCACGTGCGCACAGTTACCTGGAGTAGCTCCCTCTCCGGTGCACCGGAGGCACCCGTCACGCACAACGGGACGGGCGAACGCGTCAGCCGTGCACGGGTCGGCCCGGCAGCAGAGGTCGGCCCGTGGTGGCGTGGAGGGCGAAGGCCAGGGGGCGTACGCCGCTCAGTACGTGTTCGTCGGTGTCCGGGAGGCTGTCGGCGTCCAGGTCCAGGGTCAGTTCGCGTTGGATGAGGGGGGCGGCGGTGCGGAGGTGGGCGCGTACCGTCACCGGGGAGATGTCGAGAGCCGTGGCCGTCGACTCCACGTGGGTGTCGTTCTCCAGCCAGGCGCGCAGGGTGCGCGGAAGGTCGCGGGGGTCGTCCGTCAGCGGGCGCAGGAACGACTCCGCCCAGGCCCGCACCTCGGATACGGACACCATCGCCACGAAGTCGGCCGCCGGGTCGGTCGAGAGGTCGTCGTGTCCGTGCGCGATGACTATCTTGAGGGCCGCCGAGACCACCACCTGGTTCAGGACGCGGTCGCGGTCGAGGCCGAGCAGGTCGAAGCAGGTGTTGATGCGGTGCGTCACCGTGTTGCGGTGGATGCCCAGCAGACGGCCGGCCGCCTTGTGACGGAGTTCCAGGCCCAGGTCCAGGGTGCGAAGGAGTTGGTCGCGGCGGCTCATGGGGAGGGTCAGCAGGGGGTGCAGCAGCGTTCCGGCCCAGCGGCGCGCCGTCTTCGGGGGCAGGACGTCCACGAGATGCATCCGCTCCTCGGCGAGCGCGACCCGGTCGGGCAGCTGCCCCGCCACCGCGAGGGCGGTACGGGCCTCCTCGTAGGCGTCGGCGACCTCGCCGAGCTCGTGCGTCCGGCTGCCGCCCATACGGTGGCTGGGCAGCGAGGCGACGATCCGCCGCAGCGCTTCGGCCGTGTCGGAAGGGTCGTACGGGCCGGAAGGGTCGTACGGGTTCCCCGGCTCGTACGACTTCCCAGGGTCGCCGTCGCGCGCCGGGTCGACCACGATCAGATGGTTGAAGGCCGGGCAGCGCACCAGCAACGCGTGGTCGGCGACCGCGCGTTCACCGAGCCGGGCGGTGATCTCCCGGTCCTCCTCCGCGCAGTCGATCACGTAGACCCGTATGGACTCCATGTCCAGCAGCCCGGGAGCGAGCGGAGCCATCACCCGCTGGGCGGCGGCCTCCTCGCCGATCATGAGGAGCTGGAAGGCGCTCAGCCTCAACTCCCGTTCGGCGTAGCCCACTTGGTGATGGCGTCGGCCGGCCTGGTCGATCAGGCCCAGCACCTTGGCCGCGTGCCGCGTCAGATCGGTCCCGGCATCGTCGAACGGGCGGCTCGCGGCGACCGCAAGGACCGTGCCCGAACCCCCGCCTGCCAGCGGCACGAACCTCGTGTTCGGTGACAGGGCGCCGTACGGCTCCACACTCCGCCCGACGAGCAGCGGCGCGAACGTCCCCGGCGCCGTTTCCGGCGAGGCGGCCAGTACACCCCGCTGCGGATCGCTGACCAGCACCTCTGCCTCCAGCGCCGCCGCCAGCCAGTCGGCGACCCGCTGCATCACCGTCACGTCCGCGTCGGCGAGCCGGTCGGGAAGCCGGTTCAGCAGGGCGGCGAGCTGCTCGGCCTGCCACTCCGCGTGCCGGCGGCGGTACTCACGCAGCCGCGGGGCCAGGTCGCTCCACTCCTGAAGCGTCTTCGTCGTGGTCAGCAGCGGTACGTTCCGCCTGCCCGCCGAAACGCGGATCGCCGCCGGAACGGCCGCGGCCCCGTGCCGGCCGACGGCCACGACGAGCGCCGTGGCCCGCTGCCGCGCCAGCTCGCGCACCAGCCGCTCGGCCGCGTCCTTGCCCCACTGCCGGTCGGCGGGCCCGTCCCCGAACGGGCGGATCACCACCAGCTCGTCGCCCACGTTCCCGAGCGGATCCCGGTCCCACGAGGTCCCCGGCAGCACCCGTACCGCATCGACGACCCGGTCGGCGGCCGGTGGACTGCCGTCGACGACACGCAGCGAGAAGTCAGGCTCCGCGCACAGGTCGCCCAACGTGAGCATGACGTCCTCCCTCCGAGGCGAAGAGGTCATTGTCTCCGAGTCGACTTCGGGAAGCCACACGGGCTCAGGACGCCGCCGCAGACATACGGCTTCACAGTCGACCCCGTTTTTCTGAGACATCTCTGATGAAACCGTGATGGCGCCGTGAACTGCGTCCGCTTCACTGACTGTTGACCGGCGGCCCCCGCACCTCTTCTCGGCTTCTCAGCCTCTCCGACGCCGCCGGGCTCTGCTTTCCCCCACGTAACCACGTAAGGCAAGAACCGGCGTCATCCGGTGCCGGTGAGCAAGCAGGAGCGTACATACGTGAAATCCGCACTCAAGTCCGTCCTGAAGAGGGGCGCCCTGGTCACGGCGTCCACCGCGCTGGCCCTGACCGGCATGATCACTGGTGCCGGATCCGCTGCGGCGGCCACCGGGCCGGGCGGCGCGACGAACATCCGGGGCGTGGACCCCGGCGACACCGACCGGATGATCGAGCGGCTCTGCAGCCAGGAGACGAGCCTGACCGGCGTCTACGGCGCCCTCAACGTCGACACCGGCGAGTTCAAGACCCAGGACGAGTACCTGCGGGACGTCTTCGGGCTGTGGAAGCCCGCCGGGCCGTGGGAGTTGTTCCGCGGATGGTGCGGTTACGCCGAGGCCTCGTCCTGGTCCATCAAGGGCGACACGGTCCGCACGTCCCGGTGGATTGGCAACAAGGGCTCGGAGGGCGACAAGGAGACCTTCGTCAGCGGCTACAGCACCAAGACGTTCGCCAAGAAGAGCGTCGGCGGCGAGATCAGCTTCTCCCTCGCCAAGAGCATCTTCTCGGGCAGTGTGGGCGGCAGTGCTGGTTACGAGTGGGGCTGGGAGAAGGAGTCCCGGTTCGAGACCCGCAGCGAGAAGAGCATCCCGCCGTGCCGGCAGGTGGCCGTGACGTGGACGCCGTACCAGCGGGTGGTGCGCGTGAACCCGATCTTCTACGTCGAGGACTACGAGTGGAACAAGGGCGACGGCGACAGGACCGTGCACAGCTGGCGCGACCGCGGCTACAACACGATCTACTCATACGGCTACTACATCGACGGTGTCTCCGACAAGCTGCTCCCCAACGGCCAGCCCGACGGCCGTGAGGACAAGGTCGAGGAAAAGCTGGACCCCAGCACCTGCACCTCCTGACCCGACGACACCGCACCGCACCCGCGTGCCTCCGCCCAACCTGAACTCGGGCGGAGGCACGCTCAGTTGATACCGGAGGTCATCCTCCGACCGACAACCCCTCCCCTGTGACCCGCACCCGGATCCCGTCCTTCTGTACGCGTACGTCCTGCAGTCGTACGTCCCCGTCCTTCGGCTTCGGGAGGCGGAAGCCGAGGGAGAGGCGGTCGACCAGGACCGGGCGGGTGAGCTGAGTGAGGCCGTCGAGGAGCGCCGGGTCGAAGCCGAGGCGCTTGAGCAGCGCGGGGTTGTCCACCGCGACGTCGATGAGGTTGAGGTTCATCGCCTCGCGGGCGAAGTCCGCGGAACCGGTGAGTTCGGCGAGCTTGGTGTCGTCGCGGAGCGCCTCCTGGACCGCCGCGTCCGGTACGCCGAGACGCTGGACGATCGCGGGGACGGAGAGCAGGGCCTTCGCCTTCTTGGTCTCCTTGGCCAGACGCTCGGCCGACTTGGGGGTGAGGTGCAGGCCCTCGGAGGGGCGGGAGCCCGGACGGTAGGTCGCCAGGTCACCGATGTCCAGGCGCATTCCGTCGATCTCGGTCGAGATCCCGCGGTCCCCGTCCCGCTGGATCCGCGCGTCGGCGCGCAGCCGCAGATTCTGCCCGGCGACGGGCAGCGTGCCGCGCGCCCGTATCTCGTCGCCGCCGTGACCGGTGAACGTGACCTGGGAAGCGCCGAGTTCACGGTTCAGGTCCTCGAAGGAGAGCAGCACCTCGCCTTGCAACTGGGGGATGGTGGCGCCGCGTAGGGAGGTGGGGCCGCCCTCGATCCGGATGCCCGTGGCCGTGGCCGACACCTTCGCCAGGGAGACCCGGTCCGCCGCCACGTCCGGCACGGTCACCTTCACCGTGTCGACCCGGCTGTCGGCGAGCTGGGTGAGGAAGGGGAAGCCGCCGATCTCGACCTCGGGCGCGGCGCTCAGGTCCAGCTGGTCCTTGAGCTTGTCGGCCGCCGCGTGCTCGGCGTAGAGGAGGGCCCAGCGGTCGGCGAGGGTCAGGAAGGCGGCGAGGACGACGATCCCGATCACCGCCTTCAAGGCGAGGGGCAGACCGGCGAAGCGATTCCGGCGGCGACGGGTGCCCCGGCGGCGGTGGTTGGGCGGAGCCCACTCCTCGCCGGCCTCGTGGGGCTCCTCGTGCTCGTCGTGCTCCGCGCGCTCCTCGTGGAGGAACTCATCCAGCGGACCGTCATCGAGGGCGCCGAGCTCGTCATACGGGTTCGTATAGGGAGGCGTCGCTGCGGGATGCGTCTCTATGGGGTGGGGGGTACGCATCGGCTCATCTCACCATGCGTACCGACCCCACCCGCAAGCTGTACTGCTAGTAAGGGAGATTCCTCACGGTCGTCACTGCACGACCGTGATCCGGTTCGCCGCCGGGGGCGAAATCGGGTTCGTGGCCGAGGAGTTGGCCGTGAGGTACTTCTCCAGGGCCGCCAGGTCGTCGCTGCCGACCAGGTCGTTCGTGCCCAGGCCCAGCGTGGTGAAGCCGTCGCCGCCGCCCGCGAGGAAGCTGTTGGTCGCGACACGGTAGGTGGCGGCCGGGTCGATGGCGGCGCCGTTCAGCTTGACCGAGTCGGCCACGACACGGTCCGCGCCGGTCTTCGTCAGGTCCAGGGTGTACGTCAGACCGTCGGAGACCTGGAGGATCTTCGGTGCGGCCGCGTTGGCGCCGGTCACCTGCTCCTGGAGCACCTTGATGAGCTGGACGCCCGTGAAGTCCTGGAGGTTCACCGTGTTGGCGAACGGCTGCACCGCGAAGCCCTCGGCGAACGTGACGACCCCGTCACCCTCGCCGCCGGTCGCCGCGTATGTCAGACCCGTACGGATACCGCCCGGGTTCATCAGCGCGAGATCGGTCTCGGGGTCGAGCTCCTTGCCGTGCGCGAGCTGCGCGTCCGCGATCAGGTCACCGAGCGGGGACTCGGTGCCGGTGGGGGCGATGTCGGCGGAGATGTGGCCGATGGCGCGGTTGCCGATCGGCGCCGCGAGGGTGTTCCACTTCTTGATCAGCTCGGTCATGTCCGCGGCCTTCGGGACATCCCGGGTGACCACGTGGTTCGCCGAGTCGACGGCCGTACGCGCGATGTCGCCGGTCCAGCGGTCGTACGTCAGCGTCGTGTCGGTGTAGAGCCGGCCGAAGGACGCGGCCGAGGTGACCGTGCGCGGCTTGCCCGACGGGTCGTTGATCGTGCAGGCGTACGCGGTGTGCGTGTGGCCCGTGACCAGGGCGTCGACCTTCGGCGTGATGTTCTTCGCGATGTCCACGATCGGACCGGAGATGCCGTCGCCGGCGCCCGGGGAGTCGCAGTCGTAGTTGTACGCCGTGGAGGCCGGGAAGCCGCCCTCGTGGATCAGCGCGACGACCGACTTGACGCCCTGCTTCTCCAGCAGCTTGGCGTACTTGTTGATCGTCTCGACCTCGTCCTTGAACTTCAGGCCCTTGACGCCCTCCGCGGAGACGATGCCCGGGGTGTCCTCCAGGGTCACGCCGATGAAGCCGACCTTGACGCCGTTCTGCTTCCACACCCAGTAGGGCTTGAGGATCGGCTTCTTGGTCTTCTCGTCGAGGACGTTGGCGGCGAGGTAGGGGAAGTCGGCGCCCTTGAACTTCTTGCCCTCGATGTAGCAGCCGTCGGTGGGGTGACAGCCGCCCTTCTGCAGACGGCCCAGTTCCTTGGCGCCCTCGTCGAACTCGTGGTTGCCGACGCTCGTCACGTCCAGGTCGAGCTTGTTCAGCGCCTCGATGGTGGGCTCGTCGTGGAAGAGGCCCGAGACCAGCGGGGAGGCGCCGACCATGTCGCCGCCGGCCGCGGTGATGGAGTACTTGTTGTTGCTCTTGCGGGCCTCGCGCAGATGCGTCGCGAGGTACTCGACACCGCCCGCGTTGATGGTCTCGGTGTGGCCGTCCTCGTGCACCTTGGTGACGCGGCCGGAGGAACCGGACGGCGGCTCCAGGTTGCCGTGCAGGTCGTTGAAGGAGAGCAGCTGTACGTCCTGGTAGCGGCTCGGCTTGTTGTAGCCGCCGGGCTTCTCGCTCTTCGTCTCGCCCGCCGTCGCGGGGATCGCGGCGGCCAGGGCGCCGACGGTGGCGAGACCGGCAGCGGCCGCGAGGATGCGCTGGGTCCGACGTCTGGAGCGGTGCGGCTGGGGTTTGACTGACATGTGCCCCCCTGTGGGTCGGCTGAGTTCTGGGCCCCGTCCCGGCGCAGCCTAGAGTCAACGCGCGTAGCACGAACAGGGGTTCAGGGTTACGGACTGGTTGCCATCGGGAGCATTTCGCCACGAAGGGGACAGGCTGCCGCACCCGGCGCCCCGTTTGAGGGCCGCAGGCCCAAAAGGGGCGCGGGGAACTGCGCGACCAGCCACGACGAACCCGCAGCTTCAAACCACACACCCAGCGGAGCGGAACCGCATATCCAGTGGGGCGCAAGCCCCTTACCCTCGTACTCATGACCAGCGACGACACCGCCCCACCCGTCCCCACCCGGACCCTGGACACCCTCTCCGAGCTGACGCCCGAGCAGACCGACGCGGTGCTCGCGCTCCTCGCGGAAGCCGCCCGGACCGACAGTCAGCAGGCGGTGTCCGAGCAGGGGCGGCTGCAGCTGACCGGAGGCCCGCGCGTGGGCGTACGGCATCTGCTGCTGACGGTCCAGGGGCAGCTCGTCGGATACGCGCAGCTCGAGGACACCGACCCCGTCGAGGCCCCGGCCGCCGAGCTGGTCGTCCATCCGGCGCATCGCGGGCGCGGGCACGGGCGGGCGCTCGGCAGCGCGCTGCTCGCGGAGTCCGGCAAGCGGCTGCGGGTCTGGGCCCACGGCGGCCACTCCGCCGCACGCCACCTCGCCCAGGTCCTCGGCCTCACCCTGTTCCGCGAACTGCGCCAGATGCGGCGCCCGTTGACCGACTTCCACCTGCCCGAGCCGAAGCTCCCCGAGGGCGTGACGGTACGCACCTTCGTCCCCGGCGCGGACGACGCGGCCTGGCTCACCGTGAACGCCGAAGCCTTCGCCCACCACCCCGAACAGGGCTCCCTCACCGGGCGCGACCTCGACGACCGCAAGGCCCAGCCCTGGTTCGACCCGTCCGGCTTCTTCCTCGCCTTCCGCGGCGACGAGCTGATCGGTTTCCACTGGACGAAGGTCCACGCGGAGGAGGGCCTGGGCGAGGTGTACGTCCTCGGCGTACGCCCGGGCGCCCAGGGCGGCGGCCTCGGCAAGGCCCTCACCACGATCGGCCTCCGTCACCTGGCCGCGCAGGCCCTGCCCACGGCGATGCTGTACGTCGACGCGGACAACACTGCGGCGGTGGCGGTGTACGAGCGACTGGGGTTCGTGACGTACGAGGCGGACCTGATGTACCGCACGGAGTCGTGAGCGCGGCCTCTCGGGGCTGACCCCCGGGGGTGGCGAGCGTCAGGAACGGGCCGTGAAGACCGCCCGGACCCGGCGCCGCCGTACGGGTTCCAGCAGGCAGGCGGCCCAGACGAGCGCGGCGCCGGCCAGGAGCCACGCCCACGACCGGTGGGCCTCGTCCCAGCGGTCGACGTGCGGCTGGACGAAGAGGGTCCAGCGGTCGGGCATCAGCAGGGGTGCGACCAGTCCCGTGAGCAGGAGCGCGGCCGCCGCGGCCTGCCCCGGCTCGGGCTCGTCCCGCAGCCGTACGGCGGCGGCGCCCGCGAGGAGCGCGAGCACGGCGGTGGCGGCGGCCTCCAGGGTCATGTCCCCCACGGGCGGCCGCACCTCCGCCGGTACGAGGAGCAGCGCGACCGTCCACCAGCCGACGGCGACCGGCGCGACGAGGGCCACCCGCAGCCCCGCCCGCACCGCCCGCCGGACCGGCACCCCCGCGGTGGTGTGCCGCGCCGGGTCGTCCATCAGGAACGCAAGGCCCAGCCCGAAGGCGAGCGCGGCGCCCCGCAGCAGCAGGAGGGCGATCTCCTCCGGGGTCTCCCCCGACACCAGCCGCGGCACGCCGACGAGCAGCAGCCCCACGGTGCCGCCCGCGGCGAGCGGCAGCCAGGGAAGGGTGCGGGCCACGGGCAGGACCAGGGCGCGGATGATGCCGGCCATGGAGGGAGTGGGCCGGGGGCGGGGCTCGCGGCCCGGCGTCGGCCGGCTCACGGGCGTGCCGCCCGGCGCCGGCCGGCCGCTCCCGTGCCCCTGGGTCCCACCGGCGCCCGCCGTCACGCCCCGCACTCGTCCTCCTCCTTCTCCTTGTCCTGCGGCACCGGCACGTCCAGCAGCTCGGCCGCCCGCGCCGTGGACGTCTTCGGTGACGTCAGCTCCGTCCAGTGAGCCTTCACTTTCGCCGTGATGCTGTAGCGCGGGCGCTCGAGCATCTCCCGTACGACGTCGGTCTGTGGGGCGGACATGGAGAGCGGATGCGTCGGAGCAAGGACGATCGCGGAACCGGAGACGCTGTCGTCCAGGCGGACGTTCTTCAACGACGTCATCGGGTCGGGCTCGGAGCCGAGGGCCAGCCACATCGCCACGACCGTCCGGGCGTCGCACAACTGCCCGGCCGCCTCTTCGTCGCCCGCGACCAGCACGGAGGCGACACCGACGGCGAACTCGGGGATCCGGTTGCCGCCCCAGCGCGTGCCTACGGTGACCTCCCCCGGCGTACGGGAAGGGTCGAACGTCGAGGCCTGGCCGAGGCCGTAGTCGCGGGCCTCGACGCGCTGGCGGACCGTGAGCGGGGTCCCCCCGGCGGCGCCGCCCGCGAGGGACTGCACGCGCCGGACGGTGCCGGCCCAGTCCTCGGTGCGCCCGGTCCACTCGGGGAACGCGCAGTACGTCGACCGGTCGTGCCGTATGCACGTCTGGTCCTTCTCGGGGGTCACCGAGGCCCGCACCCGGGCCGCGGTCAGCGCGGGCGAGTCACCCACGGACTGGGCCACCGCACCCGTCAGGGTCAGCGCCGCCGAGCCGACGGCGATCGCCTTGACCAGCCGCGCCCGGCCCCCGCCGACCAGTACCGCGAGGCAGAGCAGCAGCACGGTCAGCCCCACCAGATACAGCACGTGCCAGGCGGCGGGACGGCCGAGCAGGTCGGAGGGCAGCGGGTCGGACTGGGACTCGGAGGCGACCGGCCACGCCCAGCGAAGCCAGCGCGGATCGCCCACGCCCGCGGTCAGCAGCGTGGTGCCGACAAAGCCGCCGAGCGCCAGGAGCGGCACGGCGAAGGAGGACGGGATCAGCCGGGCGAGCAGGACGCCGAGGACACCCAGGAGCAGCACCGACAGCGGGGCCACGGCCAGTTCGGCGTACGAGCCGTGCCCGAGCGCGCCCGGCTTCAGGGCCTGCCAGGTGAACTGTCCGGCCACGGCCAGTGCGACGGCGACGGCGAACGGCACGACCGACAGGGCGTGCGCCACCGTGCGCCGCCACGGCTCCATGACCAGTACGTCGAAGTGCCGGTCGGTGCCACGCCTGCGGGAACGCAGCACGGCCCGGTTGACGCTGATGAGCATGGCGACCGCGATGAGCATCGGGGGCATCTGGGTGGCGCGGTCGACGTCCTGGAGCACGGGGAAGTCGTTCATGCCCTCGCGGTCGGACGTCCACACCCGTATGCCCAGGTAGCCGACGTACAGGAGGGAGAAGAACAACACCGGTATCTGCTGCAGCAGTTCGCGCGCCTCGAAGCGGGCGAGGGCGAACACGGCGGCCCAGCGCCGAGGTTCGGGCGCGGCGACGACGGACGTGGGACGGGCCTCGGTCAGCGTGCTCACGCGGTCACCTCCGAGGATGAGGCCGAGGCGGCGTCCGAGGGGTCGAGGGTGAGCAAGTAGCCGTCCTCCAGGGTGGGTTCGACGAGGGTGGCGCCCTCCGGCGGATGCCCGACGTTGCGGAAGGACCCCGTGCCCGTACGCCAGCCGGCTCTCGCGCCCGGGTCCCGTTCCGCACTGCTCCACACCCGCCCGTCCGCCCGCGCGGTGAGCTCGGCCGGTGTGCCCTCGAAGCGGACGCGGCCGCCGGCCATGACGATCACGCGGTGGCAGAGCATGGCCACGTCCTCGGTCTGGTGCGTGGAGAGCAGGACCGTACGCCCCTCGCCCGCCGACGCGATCAACTCCCGGAACCGCATGCGCTGTTCGGGGTCGAGGCCGACCGTCGGCTCGTCAAGGACGAGGAAGCCGGGGTCTCCGACGAGCGCGGCCGCCAGCGCGACCCGCTGCCGCATCCCGCCGGACAGCCTGCGGATGCGCTTGCCGCGTACGTCCCCGAGGTCGACCTCGTCGAGCACGCGCCGCACCTCGCGGTGCCGTGCCGCACGGTCGGTCATCTCCTTCAGGATCGCCACGTAGTCGACGAACGCGAAGGCCGTGAAGTCCGGGTGGAAGCCGGGCATCTGCGGGAGATAGCCCAGCGCGCGCCGCACGTTCTGCCGCCCGGCCGTCGTGCTCGGGTCGTGCCCGAGCACCGTGAAGGCACCCCGGTCGGCGGGCACGGCGGTGGCCAGCACCCGCAACAGGGTGGTCTTCCCCGCTCCGTTGGGCCCGAGGAGCCCGGTGACGCCCGCGCCGAGCCGCAGCGACACGTCGTCGAGGGCGGCTGTGCTGCCGTAGCGGAGGGTCAGCCCGGCGGCGGACACCGTGGGCGGCATGGACAGGTCGGTCATGCGTGGACTCCTGTGGAAGAGAGCGGAAGCGTGGGGACGGCGGCGGCCGGCACGCGGCGCCGGAGAGCGGCAGCGGCGGCTCTCATCCATCACCTCCGCTGTCGGAGGAGGACGAGGACGAGGAGGATCCCTGGCGGGATGTCCCCGAGACCACGACGGCGACGACTTGCAGCAGCCGGAGGACGCCCGAGGCGACCATCAGCGCGGCGGCCTTGAGCAGCTTGAGCCTCCTGCGGGTGGCGTCGGACATCACGCCGCACCTCCATCCTGAAAGCCCGCGAACGGTGTGCGCGCGGAAGTCGAGTCGAAACGGTCGCGGCTGAGATAGAGGAGCCCGACGGCGAACGCGGAGACCACAGCCGCCACACCCTGCCCGGCCACCGTGTACGGCGCGAGGGTCCCCTCGGTCTGCGCCTCCGCGATCACCAGCACCGCGACCCACACCCCGGCGACCAGCCCAGGAGCGAGGACCGGCCCCAGCCGGGAGGCCAGAGCGAGCCCGGTCGCGGTGAGGGCGAGCGCGGGCAGTAGCCAGGCCAGGGCCCGCAGTCCGTACGAGGGGAGCGCGAGCGTCGCAAGGCCGTTGAGGCCGAGCCCGACGGCCAGCACGGCGAGCGTGCGGATCATCAGCAGGCGGAAGCCGTGCATCGGAGCGACGACGGTCATCTCGTACGTCGGGTCCAGCGCGGGCCCGTAGGACAACGCGACCCCGGCGAGGGGCAGCAGCGGCGCGAGGGCGAGGAAGAGCGTCGGTGTCTCCGACGCTCGTACGGAGTTGGCGGCCACCACCGTCATGACCAGCAAGGCGGCGACCGCGCCCAGCCAGGACAGCCGCAGCACGGGCGTGGCGGCGAGCAGTCGCGCCGTGTGGTCGGCGACCCCGATCCGTACGAGCAGCGACTCGATGAACCCGAGCCGCGGCGCGTCCAGTTCGGCGTCCAGCCGCTCCCAGCCCTCGTCCAGGGCGACCGGGTCGCTCACCTCGGCGAGCGCCGCCCGGCAGGGCGCGCAGGCGACGAGATGCGTGTCGGCCGCCCAGAGCACGGGCGGCGCCAACTCGCCCCGTACATAGGCGCGGAGGTCGTCCTCCGCCACATGCCAGGTCATGCCGCTCATGCCGCTCGTGCCGTCCATATTGCTCATGTCGCTATTGCTCATGTCGCTCATGCCAGCGCCTCCCGCAGCTGCTTCCGGGCCCGCAGGGCTCGTGTCTTGACCGTCCCCGGCGGAATGCCGAGCAGGACGGCCGCCTCCCGGGTGGTCAGTCCGTCGATGACGGTGGCCTGGAGGACCGCCCTGAGCTCCGGCGACAGCCGGACGAGGGCGCCCGCGAGGTCTCCGTGCTCGACCCCCGCGAGCACGCGTTCCTCCGCGGACGCCTCGTCCCGGTGCCGCAGCCGCGCCAGCGCCTGCCGCATCCGCCCCCGCGCCCCGTCGCCCCGCAGGATGTCGATCAGCCGACGCGACCCGATCCGCCAAAGCCAGCCGGCCACGTCGCCTTCCTCGCGGTACCGGGCATTGCCCCGCCACACCGCGAGAAAGGTCTCCTGTACGACGTCGTCGACTATCCCGGCGTCCGAACACCGGCCGCGCAGCCGCGCGGCGAGCCAGGGCGCGTACCGCCGGTACAGCTCTTCGAAGGCGCGCCGGTCCCCGTCCGCCGCGATGACCCGCAGCAGCTCTCCGTCGCTTCTCGTTTCCCTCACGACCCTTCATCGGACGAGCCCCGCCGATCGGTTCACGGCGTTCCGGAAAACCTTGGCACCGGCTTCTGCTTGACATGAACCCGCATCCTGCACCACCCTTTCACTACTCAATTAGTGAAAGGGTGGTTGTCCGAGTGGTCGCGTACCGCATCGACCGGCGCACTGGCGTCGCCACCTACGTCCAGATCGTCCAGCAGACCAAGCAGGCGCTCCGCCTGGGCCTGCTCGAACCCGGCGACAAACTCCCCACGGCCCGCGAGGTCGTGGAGGCCACCGCCATCAATCCGAACACCGTCCTGAAGGCCTACCGCGAACTGGAGCGCGAGGGCCTGGTCGAGGCGCGGCGCGGCCTCGGCACATTCGTACGGCGCTCCTTGGGCGCCGCCCCGGCGGGCTCACCGCTGAAGGCCGAGCTGTCCGACTGGACGGCCCGCGCCCGCGCGGAGGGCCTGGAGCGGGAGGACGTGGCCGCGCTCTTCGCCTCCGTACTCGACGAGCAGTTCAACGACGACCAACGGTTCAAGAACAACAAGGGGGAACCGGCATGACCGACACCGCCATTGAGGCGGCCGCGCTGAGCAAACGGTTCGGGCGGCGAGGAAAGTGGGCGCTGCGCGACTGCACCCTCCAGCTCCCGGCCGGACGCGTCTGCGCGGTCGTCGGCCCCAACGGCGCGGGCAAGTCCACGCTACTCGCCGTCGCCGCCGGCCTGCTCGGGCCGACCGAGGGTTCGCTCACCGTGCTCGGCACGCACCCCACCGAGGCCCGTCCGCGCATCGCGTACGTCGCCCAGGACAAGCCCCTGCACCCCCAGCTCACCGTCGCTGACACGCTGCGCCTCGGCCAGGAGCTCAACCCCGGCCGGTGGGACGCGACCGTGGCCGAACGAGTCGTCGCACAAGGGGACTTGGCCCCCAAGACGCGCGTCCGTTCCCTCTCCGGCGGCCAGCGCACCCGCGTCGCGCTCGCCCTCGCTCTGGGCAAGCGCCCCGAACTCCTCCTCCTGGACGAGCCGATGGCCGACCTCGACCCGCTGGCCCGTCACGAACTGATGGGCACCCTGCTCGCCGAGGCCGCCGAGAGCGGCACCACGGTGGTGATGTCCTCGCACGTCGTCGCCGAACTCGAGGGCTCCTGCGACTTCCTGCTGCTGCTCGGCGCCGGCCGGGTGCGCCTCGCGGGCCCGCTGGAGGACCTGCTCGCCGCGCACACCCTGCTCACCGGCCCGGCCGGCGCCCTCGACACCCTCGCACCGCACACCGTCGTCGAGTCCCGCACCACGGGCCGCCACCTCTCCGCCCTCGTCCGCGCGGCCGGACCGCTGGACGGCGCCTGGCAGACCGCCGAGCCGTCCCTCGAAGAGCTGGTCCTCGCCCACCTCCGCAGCCCGGACGCCCCCGCGCTGACCCTCGACCCCGCCCGGGAGGCCGCCGCATGACCGCCCTCGCCGCCTCCCCGACGGCCGCCCGCCTCCGCAGCCGGTTCGCACCACGCGGCCTGACCTGGTCGGTGCTGCGCCTGCACCGCACGGCGCTGTACGTCGGGGGCGCCGCCCTCGTGGCCTTCGCGGCCGCCATGGTCTGGATGTACGTCATCGGGGACGACGCCCGCGCGAGCACCGGCCCCTGCAGCCCTTCCGCGTACTGCCTCAACCTCACCGCGTCGACCTTCGACGACAAGACGTACCGCCGCCTCGTGTCGCTGACGGCCGAGGCACTGTCGTACCTGATGTTCCCCGTCGGCGCCTGGGCCGGCGGCGCGCTCATCGGCCGGGAGCTGGAGAGCGGCACCGCGCGACTGGCCTGGACCCAGTCGGTCACCCCGCTGCGCTGGCTCGCCGCCAAACTCGCCGTCCCGGCCCTGCTGCTGACCGCCGGCACCACCACGGCCGTCCTGCTGAACGTCTGGGCCCGCCAGGACGGCGGCCCCGACCTGGCCCTGGACTGGTACTTCAGCAACACCTTCATCACCACCGGCCCGACCGCCGTCACGTATCCCCTCGCGGGCCTCGCCCTCGGGGCGCTCGCCGGGATGGTCACAAGAAGGGCCCTGCCCGCCGCCGGCCTCGGCTTCGCCGCCGCCCTGGCCTTCTTCAACCTCATGGACTGGTACCGGTGGAACCTGTGGCCCACCTCGTCCGTGACGGTCTCCGACCCGGACGGGTACCAGCTGCCGCAAACGGCCCTCCACATGAGCAGCGGATACGTGCTCACCTCCGGCGAGCGGAGCGAGAGCTATCCCTGCCGCGACATGCCGGGCCCGGGCTGCCTGAAGGAAGGGGACGTCACCGGGCACTACACCGTCTTCCATCCCCAGTCCCACCACTGGCCGCTCCAGCTCATGGACGCCGGCATCGCGCTGGCCGTCGCGGCCCTCGCCACCGCCGGCGCCTTCTGGCTGCTGCGGCGTCGTACGCCCTCACGGGGGTAGGGCGTACCCGTCTCCCGGGGGTGCGGACCCCCGGGAGACGCCCCTCCATGTCCCGCACGTCATGTCGCCGTAACCGCCGATTCAGACAAGCTTGCGACGCTCAGCCAATGAACCCCTCCGTCCCCGAGCCGTCGCCTCCCCCGGAGAACGAGCCCTCGCCCGTACAGGAGAACAGGGGCCTCCAGTTCGTCGCCGCGCTCCCTCCCGCTCCTTATGACGCGCCCGTTTCCGTTCCGGCGCGGAACAATGGGTTCATGACGCAGCCCGACATCCAGGTCCAGCACGCCCAGCCCTCCGTCGGCTCCATCGCCGCGCACCGCCCGCACACCGTGTCGGCCGTGGTCTCCGACCTTGAGCCCGACCTCGACGCCGACCTCGACGCGTACGAGGAGACCGACGGCGTCGGCCCCCAGCTCCCGCCGAACCGCTTCCTGGACCGGGAGCGCAGCTGGCTCGCGTTCAACGAGCGCGTACTGGAACTCGCCGAGGATCCGGACACGCCCCTCCTCGAGCGGGCGAACTTCCTCGCGATCTTCGCCAGCAACCTGGACGAGTTCTTCATGGTCCGCGTGGCCGGCCTGAAGCGGCGTATCGCGACCGGCGTCGCGACCCGCTCCGCCTCCGGCCTGCAGCCGCGCGAAGTGCTGGAGATGATCTGGGCCCGCTCCCGTGAGCTCATGGCCCGGCACGCCGCCTGCTACCAGGAGGACGTGGCCCCCCAGCTCGCGGAGGAGGGCATCCACCTGGTCCGCTGGAGCGAGCTGACGGAGAAGGAGCAGGCCCGGCTCTTCACGCTGTTCCGCAACCAGATCTTCCCGGTCCTCACCCCCCTCGCGGTCGACCCGGCGCACCCCTTCCCGTACATCTCGGGCCTGTCCCTGAACCTCGCGGTCGACCTCCGCAACCCGATCTCCGGTCACCGCCACTTCGCCCGCGTCAAGGTCCCGCCTCTGCTGTCCCGCTTCCTGGAGGCCTCGCCCGGCCGTTACGTCCCCCTGGAGGACGTGATTTCCGCGCCGGCCCACCTGGAGGAGCTGTTCCCGGGGATGGAGGTCCTGGAGACCCATATGTTCCGGGTCACCCGCAACGAGGACCTGGAGGTCGAGGAGGACGACGCCGAGAACCTGCTGCAGGCTCTGGAGAAGGAACTCATGCGGCGCCGCTTCGGGCCACCGGTGCGCCTGGAGGTCGAGGAGTCCATCAACCCGTACGTCCTCAATCTTCTGAGGCGTGAGCTGAAGGTCTCCGAGGCCGAGGTGTACCCGCTGCCCGGCCCTCTGGACCTCACCGGTCTCTTCGGCATCAGCCGTCTCGACCGGCCCGAGCTGAAGTACCCGAAGTTCGTCGCGGGCACCCATCGCGATCTCGCCGAGGTCGAGTCGGCGTCGGCGCCGGACATCTTCGCCGCCCTGCGTGAGCACGACGTCCTGCTGCACCACCCGTACGACTCCTTCTCCACCTCCGTGCAGGCGTTCCTGGAGCAGGCCGCGTCCGACCCGGACGTGCTCGCGATCAAGCAGACGCTGTACCGCACCTCCGGCGACTCGCCGATCGTCGACGCCCTCATCGACGCCGCCGAGTCCGGCAAGCAGGTCCTCGTCCTGGTCGAGATCAAGGCGCGCTTCGACGAGCAGGCCAACATCAAGTGGGCCCGCAAGCTGGAGGAGGCGGGCTGCCATGTCGTGTACGGGCTCGTCGGCCTGAAGACGCACTGCAAGCTGTCGCTGGTGGTCCGCCAGGAGGGCGAGACGCTGGCCCGCTACTCCCATGTGGGCACCGGCAACTACCACCCGAAGACGGCCCGCCTGTACGAGGACCTCGGCCTGCTGACCGCCGACGCGCAGGTCGGCGCGGACCTCTCCGACCTCTTCAACCGGCTCTCCGGCTACTCCCGCCGCGAGACCTACCGCCGTCTCCTCGTCGCCCCCAAGTCCCTGCGCGACGGCCTGATCGCGCGGATCAACAAGGAGGCGCAGCACCATCGCGCCGGACGTCCCGCGTACGTCCGTATCAAGGTCAACTCGATGGTGGACGAGGCACTCATCGATGCCCTCTACCGCGCCTCCCAGGCGGGCGTCCCGGTGGACGTGTGGGTGCGGGGCATCTGCGCGGTGCGGCCCGGCGTGCCCGGCATGTCCGAGAACATACGAGTACGTTCCGTCCTCGGCCGCTTCCTCGAACACTCCCGCATCTTCGCCTTCGGCAACGGCGGCGAGCCGGAAGTGTGGTTCGGCAGCGCCGACATGATGCACCGCAACCTCGACCGCCGGATCGAGGCCCTGGTCCGGGTCAAGGACCCGGCCCACCGGGCCTCGCTCAACCGGCTCCTCGAAACCGGCATGTCCGACACGACCTCCTCCTGGCACCTCGGCCCCGACGGCGAGTGGACCCGCCACGCGGCCGACGGCGACGGCCAGCAGTTGCGCAACGTCCAGGAGACGCTCATTGACGCCCGGAGGCGCCGGCGTGGCAAAGCAACACCTTGACCGTGCGGCCGGCTCCGTGGCCGGGGACACCCTGGAGGCCTACCTCCAGGCCCAGGCCACGGAGTTCCTCCGCGCGCTGCGCCAGCACCGCGAGACGGGCGGCACGGCGTCCCACGGCAACGGCGCGGAGGAGACCGTCGACGCGGCCCGCGCCCTGCGCCGCTCGGCCCGCCGCATCAGCGGCACGCTCCACACCTTCCGCCCGCTCCTGGACACGGACTGGTCGGAGGGCATACGCCCCGAACTGGCCTGGCTGTCGGGCACGTTGGCGCGCGAGCACGCGTACGCGGCACGCCTCGACCGGCTTCTGGAGGCGCTGCACCGGCTGTCGGGCCCGTCCCCGATTCCGGCCCAGGTGCCGTCGGGGGCGCGCGAGGAGAAGAGCAACCTCACCGTGGGCGCGGCAAAAGCGGGCGCCCTCCTGGAACGCCAGCTGACCCTGGCCCGCACGCGTGCGCACTCGGCGGCCCTCCAGGCACTCGGCTCGAGCCGCTTCCACGCCGTCGCGGACAACGTCGCCGTGCTGGCCAGCGAGGTCCCGCTGAGCCCGGCCGCGACCACCGCCCACCTCAAGCCGCTCGCGGCAGCCGCGGAGGACCGCCTCACCGACGCCATCACCCAACTGCCCCTGGTCAGCGCGGGCCACCCGTACAACTCGGAAGCCCTCGTCCACGGCCTCTCCGCCGACCCGGCCCCGCACCCCCAGGACGCCCCCTGGCACCAGGTCCGCCTCCTGCTGCGCCTGCACCGTTACGCCCGTGAGGTCCTGTACGGCACCGAAGCCCCCGTAGACGTACGCCTGTTGGACTCGGGCCAGGCCCTCGACCGGCACCGTGACGCGGCGGAGGCGGCCACGGCGGCGGCATCGGCGGCCCGTACCCCGCGAATAGCCCCGGCGACGGCATACGCGCTCGGGGTGCTGCACGCAGATCAGCGACACGAGGTGGAAGCGGCCCGGTTCGCGTTCCAGCGGGCCTGGTTGAGGGAAACAGTCGGTACTTCGTGACCCAGGGAGGGACTGTGCAGACGACCGACGGCAACCCCGTTCTCGCGGCGGGCTGCGTCCTGTGGCGCCGCTCACCCGTCGACGGCGAACTGGAGATCTGCCTGGTCCACAGGCCGAGGTACGACGACTGGTCCCATCCGAAGGGCAAGCTGAAGCACGGCGAGGACCCGCTCGCGGGGGCGGTACGGGAGGTCGAGGAGGAGACCGGCTTCGGCTGCGCACCCGGCCCCCGTCTGCCCACGGTGCGCTATCTGGCGAACGGCCGCCCCAAGGAAGTCAGTTACTGGGCAGCAGAGGCGACCGAGGGCCACTTCACCCCCAACGACGAGGTGGACCGCATCCGCTGGCTACCTCCGGCCGAGGCCAGGGAGCGGCTCACTCAGCCTCGCGATCAAGTGCTGGTGGACGAACTGCTGGCGGTACTGCGCCACGCGTAGCGCGCCCCTTCAAGAGGGGGCGGGGCTGAGGGTTCGCCCCTACAGAAACGCCAGGTTCACAACCCAGAAGCTCAGCGCAGCGACCAGCGCCGCCGCCGGCATCGTGATGAACCAGCCGAGAACGATGTTCTTGGCGACCCCCCAGCGCACGGCATTCACCCGCTTCGTCGCACCCACACCCATGATCGCCGACGTGATGATGTGGGTCGTGGAGATGGGCGCCTTGAAGAGGAAGGCCGTGACGAACATGATCGACGCCCCGGTCGTCTCCGCGGCGAAACCCTGAGGCGGATCGAGCTCGATGATCTTGCGGCCGAGCGTCCGCATGATGCGCCAGCCCCCCGCGTACGTGCCCAGCGACAGCATCACCGCGCAGGCCACCTTCACCCACACCGGTATCGGGTCGCCGTAGTCCTCGACATCCGCGATGACCAGCGCCATCACCACGATGCCCATCGTCTTCTGCGCGTCCTGGAGGCCGTGCCCGAGTGCCATCCCCGCCGCCGACACCGTCTGCGCTATACGGAAACCGCGCTTCGCTTTGTGGGGATTCGAGTGGCGGAATATCCACATGATCGCGGTCATCACCAGATAGCCCACGACCAGACCGACCAGCGGCGAGACGAACATCGGGATGACTATCTTCTCCAGCACACCGGACCAGTAGACGGTCGTACCGCCTGCCAGAGCCGCACCGACCATGCCACCGAACAGGGCGTGGGAAGAGGAGGACGGCAGGCCGAAGTACCAGGTGATCAGGTTCCAGGTGATCGCGCCGACGAGTGCCGCGAAGAGGATCCCCATCCCCTTCGAGCCCTCAGGCGTGGAGATCAGCCCCTCGCTGACCGTCTTGGCGACCCCGCTGCCCAGAAAGGCACCCACGAGGTTCATCACCGCGGCCATCGCGAGTGCGGCCTTCGGTGTCAGCGCCCGCGTCGACACGGACGTCGCGATCGCGTTCGCCGAATCGTGAAAGCCGTTGGTGTACGTGAAGAAGAGCGCGACCCCGATGGTCACGACCAGAGCGAAGGTGTCCATGGAGAGGTCAGGACTCCTTGACGGCGATGGTCTCCACCGTGTTCGCCACGTGCTCGAACGCGTCCGCCGCTTCCTCGAGCACATCCACGATCTGCTTGAGCTTGAGCACCTCGATGGCGTCGTACTTGCCGTTGAACAGGTGCGCAAGAAGCTTTCTGTGGATCTGGTCGGCCTGGTTCTCCAGGCGGTTGACCTCGATCCAGTACTCGGTGAGGTTGTCCATCGTGCGCAGATTCGGCATGGCTTCGGCCGTCAGCTCGGCCGCCCGCGCCAGTACCTCGATCTGCTGGTCCACGCCCTTCGGAAGCTCCTCGACGTTGTAGAGGACGACCAGGTCGACGGCCTCCTCCATGAAGTCCATGATGTCGTCGAGGCACGACGCGAGTTTGTAGATGTCCTCGCGGTCGAACGGCGTGATGAACGAGGAGTTCAACTGGTGGAAGATCGCGTGTGTGGCATCGTCACCGGCATGTTCCGCGGCCCGCATACGCTCGGCGATCTCGGCCCGGCCGGGGGCATCGGCCCCGAGCAGTTCCATCAGGAGCTTGGAGCCCGTGACGATGTTGTCCGCGGAGGCGGCGAACATGTCGTAGAAGCTCGTCTCCCTGGGGGTCAGACGAAATCGCACGTGGGGTCCTCGGATTGCTTCGGTTTCGGCCAGGCTGATGCTAGGTGCATCAGCCGACCACGGGGAACGGGCCGTCCTCCAGTGTCACTCATCAGGCAAAGTGCTCCGCACAGGGTCCATTGAGTGGTCCACCGGGGGTATCGGCCAAGGGCCCTATACCCAGCAAAATTCGTTACGATATACCCAGCAGGGGTATACGTAACCGACGGACCGGACAGGTTCGCCGGAGCGAGCAGCAGGAGGACGCGATGACGACCACCGAGGCCGGAGAAACCGCGCCCTCCGAGGGCGCACCGGACGTGGTGACCGACCACGACCGCGGGATCCACGGCTACCACAAGCAGAAGGACGAGCACCTCAAGCGCCTGCGCCGGATCGAGGGCCAGATCCGCGGACTGCAGCGGATGGTCGACGAGGACGTCTACTGCATCGACATACTCACCCAGGTCTCCGCCTCCACGAAGGCCCTCCAGTCCTTCGCCCTCCAGCTCCTCGAGGAGCACCTCCGCCACTGCGTCGCGGACGCGGCCGTCAAGGGCGGCGCGGAGATCGACGCCAAGGTGGAGGAGGCGACGAAGGCGATCGGGCGGCTGTTGCGTACGTGACCCTCCGGGGGCTGAACCGTAAAGGCCGGTGCCTTGTCTACGGGCCGGTGGGGGCTGGTCGCGCAGTTCCCCGCGCCCCTAAGAGACCTGCGGCCTCCTTAGGGGCGCGGCCGTGCTCGGTATTACCCGTCGGCGTCCTGGCCTTGTTCTCCGTACTCCTCCAGGAAGCGTTCCTCGGCCAGCTTCAGCACCTCGTCGATGCGGTCGGGGCTGAGCCGGTCCTCACGGGCGGCCGAGGCCGCGATGATCAGGTCGCCGCACAGCTCGATCTCGGCGAGGGCCACGTGGTCCTGAACTGCCGTACCGCGCGCCGGAGCCACGTGCATCACCTCTTCCTGCCGTCACCGACTTCCTAGAGTAGGGAGCGGCCTACACACGGCGCATGGCACCAACGGACCATTTCCGGCCCTGCACATTCCGGCCGTCCGGGGCTCCGCGCGGGCTCCGGCTACTCGGCGATCTTTCCCGCGTAGATGTCCCCGGCCTCCGGCAGTCGTACGTCGACGGGGGCCCCGAAGTCGTACAGCAGCATCGTCGAGGCGACCGCGACCGTACCCTCCTGCTGCCCGTTCACAAAGCTGAAGCGGTTCCGGAGCTTCCGGATGCGCCCCTGTTCGTCGAGGTAGGCGTCGAAGGGGACGTCGGCCGTGGCGAACCCCTTCGCCGCCGCCCGCAGGGGTCCGCGGTTGCCGTCCGAGGCCCGCTCCGCCGCCTCGCCGAGGTCGGCAGTGCCGCGATAGTGCCGTACGGGTGTGCCCGCGACGCTCGTCCTCCCCACGTACGTCGCCTTGCGCGTACCCCGCAGCAGTTCGGCGGCGGCGAACGGATCGGTGGCGCCGCCGGTGACGAGGTTGCCGTCGGAGAGGGTGGCCGTGTCGACGCGGACCCATTTGTCGGCGGGCACTCCGGCTCCGCGGTTCTTCATGTAGAGGGCGCCGGGTGCGAGGAGTTCGGTGATCGGGCGGTGCCCGGCGGTGCCGGCCGGGTCCTGGGGGAGGCGCACCTTCAGGCGGCCGACCTGCCGCCGGTAGTCGTAGACGCCCTTGCCGCGGATGGTCACGCGGGTGCCGCCGGTGGCCATCTCCATCGACGTATGCGCCTTGGAACTGCCCGCCCGCACCAGGTTTTTGGAGGCCTGCCGCAGCACCTCGACCGGGGGGGGTGGCGACGCGCGTGTCCTCGGCGGCGGCCCCGCTGCCCGAGCACCCGGTGGCGCACACCATCAGCCCCGCCGCCGCGGCGGCCAGGGCGACCGCCCCGCCCCCTCGCCTGTGCTGCCGCTCCACCATCGCCTGCCTACCCCCAGCCGGGCCGTCCTCCGCGCGCCTCCTGTTGTTGCCCTTAACGACGCGTCAGGGGCGCCGTCACGCCGCGACACGCCTTGCGTAAACGTTTACTCAGACTCTGTACGGTGGTGAACGTGGCAGAGCAGGCCGAGGCCGACCCTCCGGAACACCGCACGACGACGGTCGATCAGGGCCGCTTCTGCGTGGCCCGCTGCATCTGTGGCTGGCGGGGCCCGGCACGACGGGCACGGAGCCTGGCACGCAGGGATGCGGAGGACCACGCGACCGCGTCCCATTAGGGCTCCGAACAAGCCCACCCCTTCCCGGCTGTATCAATTTGCGGCTCCGCCGCGTGGGGGGCTGCGCCCCCAGGCCCCCCGCCAGGGGGTGGGGGTGACACTGCGTGTCGCGGCTGCGGGTGCGTCGTGGCTGGTCGCGCAGTTCCCCGCGCCCCTGAAAAGCCAAAGCCTGCGACTCCCCGGGCCCCGAGCAACCCCGGCGCTCCGGGGAAGCCCGCACCCCGACGGACCCGCCACTTGCCCTCCGGCGGGAGGGGTCGTGGGCCGGTGCGTCGTATGCCCGTCGCTTAGCTCCGGTCTCGGAGAACCTGCACCTTGTACCAGGCCAGGGCCGTATGCCCGCCCTGCGACGGGCTGACGCACCGGCCCACGACCCCGCACCCACCACCCACCCCAGGGGCGCGGGGAACTGCGCGACCAACCACAGACGGCCCGCAGTCGACACACAACCTGTCAAGGGGCTCGGGGCGGAGCCCCGAAGGGGGTCTGGGGGCACAGCCCCCAGAAACGACGGGCCCGCCCCCGGAAGCCAGGGGCGGGCCCTTTCGACCTCGCGGTGGCACCGCCATGCAGCACCGCGAGGAGTCTGGCGTCAGCCGAAGCGGCCGGAGATGTAGTCCTCGGTCGCCTGGACGGACGGGTTGGAGAAGATCCGTTCCGTCTCGTCGATCTCGATGAGCTTGCCGGGCTGGCCGACCGCCGAGAGGTTGAAGAAGGCGGTGCGGTCCGAGACACGAGCCGCCTGCTGCATGTTGTGCGTCACTATGACGATCGTGAAGCGCTCCTTCAGCTCCCCGATCAGGTCCTCGATCGCGAGCGTCGAGATCGGGTCGAGGGCGGAGCAGGGTTCGTCCATCAGCAGCACCTGCGGCTCGACCGCGATCGCCCGCGCGATGCACAGGCGCTGCTGCTGACCACCCGACAGCCCCGAACCGGGCTTGTTCAGGCGGTCCTTGACCTCGTTCCAGAGGTTCGCGCCCTTGAGGGACTTCTCGACGACGTCCGCCAGCTCGGCCTTCTTGTACGAGCCGTTGAGCCGAAGCCCCGCCGCGACGTTGTCGAAGATCGACATCGTGGGGAAGGGGTTGGGCCGCTGGAAGACCATGCCGATGGTGCTGCGTACGGCGACGGGGTCGACCCCGGACCCGTACAGGTCCTCGTCGTCGAGCAGCACCTTGCCCTCGACGCGGCCACCGGGGGTGACCTCGTGCATACGGTTCAGGGTGCGCAGGAACGTCGACTTGCCGCAGCCGGACGGGCCGATGAAGGCCGTCACGGAGCGGGGCTCGACGGTCATGGAGATGTCGTCGATCGCCTTGTGGGCGCTGTAGTAGGCGGTCAGACCGCTTACGTCGATTCGCTTGGCCATGGGGATCACTGCTTCTTTCGGGAGTTCAGTCCGGTCGCTGTATGGCCGCGTCAGCGACCAGCCGCCTTCGGGGCCTTCCAGCGGGCGATGCCGCGGGCCGCGAGGTTGAGGATCATCACGATGGCGATCAGCACGAGCGAGGCCGCCCAGGCACGGTCGTACCCCGCGCTCGAGCCTGCCCCGTACTGCTGGTAGATGTAGAGCGGCAGCGCCTGCTGCGGGCCCTCGAACGGGTTCGAGTTGATGAAGTTGCCGCCGAACACCAGCAGCAGGATGGGTGCGGTCTCACCGGCGATACGGGCTACCGCCAGCATGATGCCGGTGGTGATGCCGCCGAGAGAGGTCGGCACGACCACCTTGAGGATGGTGCGCCACTTGGGGACGCCCAGCGCGAGGGAGGCCTCGCGCAGCTCGTTCGGCACGAGCTTGAGCATCTCCTCGGTGGAGCGGACCACGACCGGCATCATCAGGATGGCCAGCGCGAGCGATCCGGCGAAGCCGAAGTAGCTCATGTCGAGCATCAGCATGAGGCTGAGGATGAACAGACCCGCGACGATCGACGGGATACCCGTCATGACGTCGACGAAGAAGGTGACGGACTTGGCGAGCTTGCCTCGCCCGTACTCCACCAGGTAGATCGCGGTGAGCACACCGATCGGCGCACCGATCAGGGTGGCGAGGCCGACCTGCTGTGCGGTGCCGAGGATGGCGTGGTAGATACCGCCGCCCACCTCGTCGTCCGCGACCACACCCATCGAGTGGGTCAGGAAGTAGCCGTCGAGGACCTTCACACCGCGCGAGACGGTCGTCCAGACCAGGGAGACCAGCGGGACGACGGCGAGCAGGAAGGCCACCCAGACCACGGAGGTCGCGACGCGGTCCTTGGCCTGCCGCGGGCCCTCGACCTTCGCGGAGATGACGTACGTACCGAGGACGAAGAGGATCGAGGCGATCAGGCCCCACTGGACCTTGCTGTGCAGGCCGGCCGCCAGGCCGATGCCGACGGCGAGGGCGAGGGAGCCCGCTGCGGTCGCCCAGGCGAACCACTTGGGGAGGCTGGCGCCGCGCAGGGTGCTGGGGCGCTTGTCGGTGACGACTGCGTGGCTCATGCGTTGGCCCCCGAGTACTCCTTGCGGCGGGCGATGATCGCGCGGGCCGCACCGTTGACCAGCAGGGTGATGACGAACAGGACCAGACCGGAGGCGATGAGCGCGTCCCGGCCGAAGTCCGTCGCCTCGCTGAACTTGCTGGCGATGTTCTGGGCGAAGGTGCCGCCGCCCGGGTCGAGCAGGCTGGTGTGGATCAGGAAGTCCGGCGACAGCACGGTGGCCACGGCCATCGTCTCGCCGAGCGCGCGGCCGAGGCCGAGCATCGAGGCGGAGATCACGCCGGAGCGACCGAAGGGCAGGACGGCCATGCGGATGACCTCCCAGCGGGTGGCACCGAGGGCGAGAGCCGCCTCCTCGATCATCTTCGGGGCCTGGCGGAAGACCTCACGGCTCACGTTCGTGACGATCGGCAGGATCATGATCGCGAGCAGGATGCCGACGGTGAGCATCGAGCGCGGGGCGCCGCCCTGCCACTCGAAGATGCCGGTCCAGCCGAGGTATGCGTCCAGCCAGCTGTAGAGGCCGTTCAGATGCGGTACGAGGACGAGGGCGCCCCACAGGCCGTACACGATGGACGGCACCGCGGCGAGCAGGTCGATCACGTACGCGATGGGACCGCTGAGGCGGCGCGGGGCGTAGTGCGTGAGGAACAGCGCGATGGCCACCGCGATCGGAACCGCGATGACCATGGCGATGACCGAGGAGACCACCGTGCCGAAGGCCAGGACTGCGATGCCGAAGACCGGCGGGTCGGCGGAGGTGTTCCAGTCGAAGGTGGTGAGGAAGTTGCCCTCGTCCTTGCTGATCGCGAGTGTGGCGCGGTAGGTGAGGAAGACCGCGATGGCGGCCATGATCACCAGCAGCAGGATGCCGGAACCGCGGGTGAGACCGAGGAAGATCCGGTCTCCGGGCCGGGTGGCGCCGCGGGCCGCTCGCTTCTGTTCGGTCGCGGATGGCTTGGCGGGGGGAGGCACTGTGTCTTGTGTTGGTATACCCATCGGGTTCTCCGGTCTGCGGAGCCGCCCATGCTGAGCGGCTCCTGGCGGCGGTGCACCGGACGATGCGGCCCGGCCCGGTCGAACGGGACCGGGCCGCACTCAGGTCAGCTCAGACCCTCGACGGTCGTACGGACCTTGGCGATGATCTCCTGGGGCATCGGCGCGTAGTCGTTCTCGGCGAGGATCTTCTGGCCGTCCTCGCTCGCCATGTAGCGCAGGAGCGCCTTGGTGGCGGGCAGGGTGTCGGCCTTGTTGCCCTTGTCGCAGACGATCTCGTACGTGACCAGGACGATCGGGTAGGCACCCTCGGCCTTGGTCGCGTAGTCCAGCTCCAGCGCCAGGTCACTGCCGGTGCCGACCTGCTTGGCGGCGGCGATGGCCTTGCTGGCGTTGTCGACGGTGGCCTCGACCGGCGTGCCCGCGCCCGTGTCGAGGTCGACCGTGTTCATGCCCTCCTTGGCGTACGACAGCTCCATGTAGCCGATGGCGCCCTCGGTCTGCTTCACCTGCGCGGCGAGACCGGAGGACTGCGGAGCGGACTGGCCGCCCTTGGCCTCCCAGGCCTTGCCACCCTCGTACTTGCCCCAGACGTCGGGGGCGGCTTCCTTGAGGTACTTGGTGAAGTTGTCCGTGGTGCCGGACTCGTCCGAGCGGTGGAAGGCCTGGATCTTGGTGGAGGGCAGCTTGGCGTCGGGGTTCAGCTTCGCGATCGCCGGGTCGTTCCACGTGGTGATCTGGCTGTCGAAGATCTTGGCCAGGGTGTCCGCGTTCAGGACCAGGTTGTCGACGCCGGAGAGCTTGTAACCGACGGCGATCGGGCCGCCGACCATCGGGAGGTTGATGCCCTGGCCGCCCTCGCACTGCTTCTTGGAGGCGGTGACCTCTTCGGGCTTCAGCGCGGAGTCGGAACCCGCGAAGGCGACCTGCCCCTGGGTGAACGCCGTGACACCGGCGCCCGAGCCGCCGGCCTTGTAGTTGATCTGCACCTTGCAGGCGACCGAGAACTGCTTGATCCAGGCGTCCATCGCGTTCTTCTGCGCGGACGAACCGTCGGCGAGCAGCTGCCCCTGGGCGTCGTCACACTTGATGTTGCCGGCCTGGGCGCTGGCGCCGTCGCCGGTTCCGGGGTCGGCGCCGGTGTCGTCGGAGCCGCACGCCGTCAGGGCCAGGGCGCTGGAGACGGCGACAGCACCGAGGGAAAGGGCGCGAAGCCGGTTCTTGCGCTGAAGCTTCACTTTCGGGAGTTCCTTCCAGGAGCCGCCTCACAGGCGGCGTGCGAAGTCGTGGTGCAGCCCCTCGTCCGCAGGAGACTGCCGTCGTACTTGCCAACGTCGTACTTGCCAATACGTACCGATATAGCGTACGTACCACCGAATTCGAGTGATACGTGAGCAAACCTCCGCTCGCAGCACGCACCGCGTAAGTCCGAAATTAGGCAGGAGAAGTGAAGCGGCCGATGGCCGTGAGTGAACGGAAGGTGAACCCCTGCCGTCAGTGCGGTGAGGTCACGGAATGCTCACAGGGAGAGCACGTGAGGGTTTCCGCACCTCCCCGCCTCCAAGTCATTGCCGGAGATGGAACCCTCGCCTCCGGGGACCCGTCTCGTTCCACGTGAAACCACGGGAGGCACGCATGCGACGGCGCACGTTCGTAGGCGGAGGCACGGCGGCCCTCGCCGCCGCGGTCACCGCAGGGTGCAGCGGCAACGGGTCCGAGCCGCAGTCCACCGAGGGGGCCCGCACGTCAAGTACGCCGATCGGGACGCAGAGCGGGACGCAGACCGGGTCGGTCGCGGCCGACCTGGCGGGCCTCGCCAAGGATCTGGACGGCGGCCTGGTCCGCCCGGACGACGCCGACTGGGCAGCCGCCCGCCAGCTCTACAACACGCGCTTCGACTCGCTGAAGCCGACGGCCGTCGCCTACGTCGCCCATGCGCAGGACGTCCGTACGACACTGTCGTACGCCCGCACCCACAAGATCCCCGTCGCCATCCGCAACGGCGGCCACTCCTACGCCGGTTGGTCCTCGGGCAACGGCCGCCTCATCGTCGACGTATCGAAGATCGCCAAGGTCCGCACCTCGGGCAACGAGGCGGTCATCGGCGCGGGCGCCAAGCTGATCGACGTCTACCGCGCGCTCGCCGCGAAGGGCGTCACGATCCCGGCCGGCTCGTGCCCGAGCGTCGGCGTCTCGGGCCTCACGCTCGGCGGCGGCCATGGTGTGGTCTCGCGCGCGTACGGCCTGACCTGCGACAGCCTCACCGGGGCCACGCTGATCACCGCCGACGGCAAGGAGCTGACCGCCGACGCCGGCGAGAACAAGGACCTCTTCTGGGCGCTGCGCGGCGCGGGCAACGGCAACTTCGGCGTCGTCACCGAGCTGCGTTTCCGCACCCACCCGGCTCCCCAAGCAATAACCGCGAACCTGACCTGGCCCTGGTCCAGGGCCGCCGCCGTGCTCGCGGCCTGGCAGGAGTGGGGCCCGGACCAGCCCGACGAGATCTGGTCCTCGGCCCACCTCTCGAGCGCGGCCGGCACGGGCCCCACCATCTCGATCTCCGCCTTCTCCCTCGGCACGCACGGCGAGCTGCAGAACGCGGTGGACCGCCTGGCCGACCGGATCGGCGCCCAGCCCGGCAACACCTTCCTAAAACGGCGCTCGTACGAGGAGTCGATGGAGGTGTACGCGGGCTGCTCCTCCTTCACTTCCGACGCCCAGTGCCATCTGCCCGGCACGACCCCCGGCCGCTCCCCCGAGGGCGCGCTGAGCCGCGAGACGTACGCGGGCCGCTCGGACTTCTTCGACCGCGCGATCTCGACAACGGGGATCCAGACGCTGCTGAACCAGATGGAGTCGGTACGGGGCGGTGCGGCCACCATTCAGCTGACGGCGCTCGGCGGCGAGATCAACCGCGTGACCCCCACGGCAACGGCCTTCGTGCACCGCCGCTCCCGCGTGCTGGCCCAGTACATCGCGTCCTGGCGCGCGGGGACCTCCGGTTCGGCGGCCCAGTTGTGGCTCGCCGACGCCCACGCCTCGATGAGGCGCCACGCTTCGGGGGCGGCGTACCAGAACTACACGGACGCGACGCTCAAGGACTGGCGTACGGCGTACTACGGGCCGGCGGCGAACCGGCTGACGAAGCTGAAGAAGCGGTACGACCCGGACGGGTTCTTCGCGTACCCGCAGGCGCTGTAGACGGGTGGCGGGCCTCTGCATCGCCCTACGCCGCGAGGTCCCGCTCCTCCGCATCGGCCTCAGCACCGGCCCGGGCCCCGGATATCACCTGTTCCTCGCCCTCATCGTCGTCCTCATCAGGGGAGTTCCCGCGAGCCCGAATCATCCACCCCACCCGGGCCGACCGCTCCACAGTCCGGGTCACCGGCGTCAACAGCGCCATGGCGAGCGGCGAGAGCAGCAGCACGACGGCCGTCCCCAGGGCGAACCCGCCGATGACGTCGGTCGGGTAGTGCACGCCCATATAGACCCGGAGGAAGCCCTCGACCAACGCGAGCCCGAGCCCCAGGAGCCCGAACTTCCGGTTCGCGATGAACAATCCGACAGCCATCGCCATGGTGAGTGTCGCGTGATCGCTCACGAACGAGTAGTCGGTCTTGCCGCCGATGAGGACCTCGAGTCCCTCGTGCTCACGGAAGGGCCGGGGCCGCTCCACAAAGCCCCGTATCGGCACGTTCACCAGCACCGCGATGCCCGCCGCCAGCGGCGCCCACATCAGCGCGGCCACGGAGGAGGCGGCGTCCTCGCCACCCCGACGCCGTACGGTCCACCAGCACCACAGCACCAGCAGCACCATGGCGAGCAGGATCCCCCACTCACCCACGAACTTCATGATCCCGTCGAACCAGCCGGGGGCGTCCTTGGCGAGTCCGTTGATGTCGTAGAGCAAGTCGACGTCGGGGTTCGACCCGGATTCGGCGAGTGCAGCCATGGTGCAGCGGCCCCTTCGTCATGATCTTCATCGTGCATTCGGGCGCAGCTTTCCGCTGCGCCGCGCCATCAACCCCCGTGGTCGGCTACGTCGTACTTCAGTCGTCCGTCACTCGTCCGCCAGTCGTACGTCCATGGAACGCATGGTCCCCATCTCTACGTTCCACAGTCCACCGAATGATCACGCAGACGTTATCGAAGAGAGACACATTCCCGCAGCTCAGAGGCTGACCAGAGGGCGACTGTAACAGGCAGTAACGGAAGGATCCGGCCAGATCACACCGGAGTCGGCAACGCTTTCGCGCCGTCCTCGGTGACCCGGGTCGCCCCGAAGTAGTCGGGCGTATCGATCGGGTCGAACCGGATCACGGCCCCCGGCCGCGGCGCGTTGATCATGTATCCGCCGCCCACGTAAATGCCCACATGCCGGATGGCGCGGGAATTGGTGAGGTCGTCCGAGAAGAACACCAGATCGCCCGGCAGCAGTTCCTCCCGCTTCGGGTGCGGCCCGGCGTTGTACTGATCGTTCGCGACGCGCGGCAGCTCGATCCCCACACTCTCGTACGCGGCCTTCGTCAGCCCCGAGCAGTCGAAGCGTCCGCCCTGGTCAGCGGTACCGTTGCCGCCCCACAGATACAGCGTCCCGAGCTTCTTCTGCGCGTAGCCGATCGCCCCTGCCGCCTGCTGTGAGGGCTGCACGCGGCCAACCGGCGCGGCGAAGCTGTCCTGCAGCGTGGTGATCGTCTTGACGTAGTTCTGTGTCTCCTTGTACGGCGGCACGCCCCCGTACTTGATGACGGCATACGCCCCCGCGTTGTAGGCGGCGAGCATGTTCTTCGTCGGGTCGCCGGGCGCGTCCTTCACGTACGAGGCGAGCTTGCAGTCGTACGAAGCGGCCGATGGAATCGCGTCATTCGGATCCCAGATGTCACGGTCCCCGTCCCCGTCGCCGTCGATGCCGTGGGTGGCCCAGGTGCCGGGGATGAACTGGGCGATGCCGCGCGCGTCGGCGTGGCTGGTGACGTCAGGATCCCAGCCGCTCTCCTGGTAGAGCTGAGCGGCGAGCAGCGCGGGGTTGATGGCGGGGCACAGGTTTCCCCACTTCTGAACCAATGCCTGGTACGCCCCCGGCACGGCCCCCTTGGCGAGCCCGACACTCCCCTTACCCACACCGTTGGCAAGGTTTCCAGCCACGATGTACACCCCGACGACGAGCAGCATCACGAGGCTCAGCCCGAGCCCGACCGCGATGCCACTGGCCACCCACACTTTTCGCACGGCTCAACCCTCCCCCATGTCGGAGCAGTTCAAGGACATTTCCAGCGAGTATGGCGTCAATTCGCCGCTGTGAAACCAGCGCACAGGATGCTCGAGTAGTCATTGGGGGCCTGGACGTGGTGGAACTGCACGGTCCAGTCGCCGGGGTCGCTGGTGAGAGGGATGGCGGGGCTCGACTTACGGCCGCCGACCAGCCAAGTGCGGAAGTCGTCGGGGTACGTGACGAACTTCCACTTGTTCGGACCGGCGCCCCCGTAGAGGTCGACCGGCTTACTGGTGTAGCCCACGTTCGGGTTGGCGCTCAGCAGCCCCTCGACGGGCTTTCCGGTGTCCGGATCGATGTCGTGGGGCGGCTTGACGCTGATGGCGACGTAGTACGGCTCTTTGCTGTCCTCGGCGGTCGCCGCCTTGTCGGCAACCCCGATCTGCACTTTGTCGTTGAACGTGACGGTCGCCGGGTCCTTGGGGCCCGGATCGTCGGGATCAGCGATGGAGTGCAGGAAGCTCTCACTCGGCCGCTCTTCGTACGGCAGGTTGCACTGCCCCTTCGCCGAGTCCCAGAGGTTGCGGTCAGGCTTGTCCTCCGCGTAAGCGGGCGCGCCGCCCTTCCCCGATCCGGACGACGGCGAACTGGCCGCAGACGTAGGCGACTTGTCGGCGCTCGCACTGCTGTCGCCACCGTCGCCGTCCTTGTCATTCCCCCGCGGGATCAGGACGAAGGCCACCCCGACCCCCACCACGAGGCCCACCGCCACGGCGACCGTCCAGGGCCGGGTACGGCGACGCGTCGGCTGGGAGAGCTGGGTGGGCGTGTATCCATAGGCACTCGGGGCTGAGGCCGTCGGCAACTCGTGCGATCCCATGGGCGGGACAGCCGGAGCCGGCGGAACGCCCTGAGGCGGCGTCTGCGGCACCGCCTCCCCAAGTTCCGCGAGCTTCCCGTAGAAAGGGTCCTCGACCAGGGCCGCCCGCACCCCGCACCGCGCGATGACCTCGGCGAGAGCGGGCCGCGCCGCCGGGTCCTTGGCGACGCAGGCCTCGACGAGCTGCGCCAACTGCGGTTCCACGCCCGCGAGATCGATGCGCTCGTGAACGGCTCGATAGCTCACCCCGGCGGGCTCACCCATGCCGAACGGGGGCCGCCCGGTCGCCGCGTACGCAAGCGTCGCGCCGAGCGCGAACACGTCCGCCGCCGGCCCGACATCGTTGCGTATCAGCACCTCGGGAGCGGTGAAACCGGGCGTGCCGGGCGCGAACCCCGCCTCCGTGAGCGCCGTCTGCCCGGCACCTCGCGCGATCCCGAAGTCGATGAGCTGTGGCCCCTGGGCCGCGAGGATGACGTTCTGCGGCTTGAGGTCCCGGTGCGTGACACCGTGTTCGTGCACCGCCGCGAGACCTTCCGCAAGCGCGGCGAACAGCCCTCGGCATGTCTCGGGCGGCAGCGGCCCGCGCGCGGCGACGGCCCCGCTGAGCGTCGGCCCCGACACGTACTCGGTGGCGAGCCAGTAAGGCACGGCATCCAGCGACGCGTCGATGAGATTCGCCGTGTACGCACTCCGCACCGCCCGCGCGGTCTCCACCTCACGCCGGAACCGGGCCAGCGCCTCCGGGTGGTCGGTGATCTCGTCCCGGATCACTTTGAGCGCCACGAGCCGTCCACCCGGCGACCGGCCGAGGTACACCTGCCCCATGCCGCCCGCGCCAAGCCGGGCGAGCAACGTGTACGAGCCTATGTGAGCAGGATCCCGATCTTTGAGTGCGTCCACCGAACCGACCTTGCCATACAGGTCAGTTCACCGTCGCCCTCCGCCCAACGATTTACCAGGTCTACGGGTCCGCAGTCTCGCGGTAGAGCACGAGGGCTTCGCTTCCGAACGGGGGAAATCCGGACCGGCCAGGTGCGAGGAATCATGGCCCGGTCTGACGAACACCTGTGAACCGCCGCACTACGAGAGCCGCGCTACGCGTCGGCGGCCCGCCCGGCCCGCGGCGAAGGGCCATACACAGGGAAATGATCCGTGGCGACCTCGAAACCAAGCGGCGCGGGAAGCGGCACCGGCTCCCCGAACTTGCCGGGCGACACGTCCTGATAGGCGCCGTTGTCCGGACGGGTGTGCAGAGCCCAGGTGCCCTTGCGGGGGTCGACGACGAGAAGAACAGGCACGCGCGCGACCGCGTACCAGTCGGCCTTGTCCCTGATCTCGCGGGACTTCTCGGAACTTGAGATGACCTCGACAGCGAGCGCCGCGTCCTCGGGGGCGGCCAGCCAGTCGTCGTCCTCCGTCCACTCCAGGGGCAGGACGATCAGGTCCGGCGTGACGTAGTCGTCCGGATCGTCCGGCAACGCGATCGAGGACATCTCGAACGCGCCCAACCCGTTGGGAAGTTGTGTGCCGAGTTGCTGCCGCAGCCCCACCACGACGCCCACGTGCTTCCCCCGACGGGCAGGGGACATGACGAGCTTCCCGCCCACGATCTGCACCCGCAGCCCCGTCACGCCCTCGATCGTCTCGGCGACCTCGCGCAGCTTCCCGGGCCGGGGTCGCGGGTACGCCCACGCACCCTTCACCGCAGGCCACCCCTCTGACACTCGGCCCACAGCAGCTTGCCGCCCTCGGAGCCGGCCAGTTCGGTTGGTGGCGCGGAGGCGCCCCATGCGTCGGCGCAGGCTCGTACGAGGTGCAGGCCGCGGCCGTTCTCCGCGTCTGCCGCGGCTTCCGGAGGTACGTCCGTCGCGTCGCCGAAGCCGGGTGGGAGTCTCGGGTCGGAGTCCCATACGGCTACGTAGAGCCCGTTGGGCTCGGTGGAGCTGAGCCGGAGGCCGTACGGGCCCTTGGTGTGCAGGTGCGCATTGGTGAGGAATTCGGAGGCCAGCAGCTCAGCGGTGGAGGTGAGTTCGGTGAGGCCGTGGGCGGCCAGAACCGTACGGAGGGTCACGCGGGCGATACCCGGTGCGCGTGGATCGTGCGGGAGTTGGAGGGTGTAGGACCAGGGCGGGGATACGGTTGCCATGGGAAGTCTCCTGGTTCGGAGGGAAGTTGGGTGGTTTGGGGTGAGGGTTGGTTACGTTGCCCAGTGACCGCGGTCGCTCCGTCGAGCGGGGTGCTTCTGGGTGGAGGCGCCGAGTTATAAGCTAGCGGCATCCGTGTAATGCATTACACAGATTCCCTTAAATCCGTGAGACACCACCCGTGTGGGTGACCCGCAACGAGGAGGCGGACAAGCCCGTGAGAAGCAACCCGACGGGTCGTCAACTCCGCTTGGGCGTTGAGCTGCGCAAGCTTCGAGAGCACGCAGGGCTGAATGCCACCGAGGCCGGTCAACTGCTTGGCGTCAAGCAAAACCAGATCAGCAACATGGAGGCCGGACGCGCGGGCGTGAGCCCTGAGCGCGTACGCACCATGGCCTGCCAGTACGAATGCTCGGACAAGGCGCTGATCGAAGCCATCGTCGGGATGACCGGCGACCGCAGGCGCGGCTGGTGGGAGCAGTACCGCGAAATCCTGCCGAGCCCGCTACTCGACCTCGCCGAACTGGAGCACCACGCCCAGTCGTTGCGCACGACCGTCACGGCACGCATCCCCGGCCTGCTCCAGACCGTCGACCACGCTCGCGAGATCTTCCGCCAAGGCGTCACGGAACTCTCCCCGCCGGACATCGAGCACCGCATCTCGTTCCGCGTCAAGCGCCAGGCGGTGCTGTACAGGGATGACCCCACCCCGTACGAGGCGATCATCCACGAGGCGGCCTTGCGGATGAAGGTCGGCGGCTCGTCGGTGTCCCGACAGCAGCTCAAGCATCTGCTCGACGCAAGCGAGCGGGAACACATCACCTTGCGTGCCATCACGTTCGACGCCGGCGCCTACCCCGGGTCAGGCCAGTCCATCTATTACGCACACGGCCCGGTGCCAGAACTCGACACAGTCCACCTGGACCAGTCCCACGGCCTCAAGTTCCTGGACGCCGAGTCCCAACTGCGCAAGTACCGCACCCTCTTCGAGCGGCTCGATGCCGTCGCCCTCGCACCCGACAAGACCCGAGACCTCATCAGCGCCGTCATCCACGACCTATAGGGAGCTCCCATGAGTGCGTACGCCTGGCAGAAGTCGACCTACTGCTCCGAGGGCGACTCCTGCGTACACGTTGCCGCACGTGTAGGTACGGTCCATCTGACCGAAAGCAGCGACCCCACCGAAGCGATACTCGAGACCACCCCAACCGCACTCTCTGCTCTCCTCCACACCCTCAAGCACAAGGAAGAAACCCACCGTGGCTGACATCCCCCCGAACCTCGACTGGGTCCGCGCCGCACCCGAAGACGCCGAGGGCCCCGGCCCCTGGATCGAGATCGCCTTCGGCGAGGGAGACGACGGCGAAGCCCCCGTCTACATCCGCGAAACGAACGACCCGGACAACGTCGTCACCACCAACCGCCGCAAGTGGGACGCCTTCGTACTCGGCGTACAGGCAGGCGAGTTCGACCACTTCGTCGAAGGCCTTGAGGACGCGGAGAACAGCGCTCCGTAGATCGCGAGTCCGGCGGGTAGCCAACGTCGCCCACAGCAGCCCGCCGGACACCAACCTCCGGGGTGCTGGGGCGCAGGGTCCGGTGCGGACCGCACCAGGGCCGGGGCGTTCGGCGTAGGCATTCATGAGGTCGTGCTCACGCGCTTGGCGGGGAAACCGTGTGCGCGAGCGGCGATCACGACGACCAGCACCGGCAGCAGAAGCGCAAGGACACTCCAGGGGAAGGAAGTGGTGCCGAGCAGGCCGAGGAGGATGCCACCGACGGCTCCGCCGCCGGCCATGGCCACGTTCCACAGAGTGACGAGCATGGCCTGCGCGGCGTCTGCCGCCTCGCCGCCCGCGTCGCCCACGGCAGTCTGCAGGAGGGTGGGGGCGCCACCCCATCCGAGGCCCCAGAGCGTGACCGCGGCGTAGACCAGGGCTGGACTGTCGGCCGGCACGGCCAGGATGGCGGCTGCCACGGCGACCAGGAAGGCGCTGGCGATGGTGAGGGTGCGCAGCCGGCGGTTGATGTGAACGCCCACGATCCAGATGCTCACCAAGGAGGCGGCGCCGAAGACCAGCAGTACGAGGTCGGTGGAGCCGCCCATGCCGAGGTGGTCGAGGAACGTGGCGATGTAGGTGTACAGGATGGTGTGGGCCAGGACGAAGACCAGGGTGACGAACAGGACTGCCGTCACGCCGGGGATGGTGAGCGTGCGCGGCATCGGGGTACGGCCCTCAGCCCGCTGTCCGGGGTAGTCCGGCACAGCCGCAGTGATCCATACGAGCAGGACGACGGTGAGCCCGGTCATGAGCAGGAACGCCACCTGCCAGTTCACCGCCTTGCCGATGAAGGTCCCCGCAGGCACGCCCATCGACAGCGCAATCGGAATGCCAGCCATAGCAATCGCAATGGCCTTGCCCTGCAGATGAACGGGTGCCATGCGGCGGGCGTATCCGGCGAGCAGTGCCCAGGCCAGACCCGCGGCCACACCGGCGGCGAATCGGGCCACCATGGTCAGGGGGTAGCTCGCCGAGAGGGCGGTGACGGTGTTCGCGACGGCGAAGCCTGTCATCGCCGTCAGCAGCAGACGCTTGCGCCGCCACCCTGCGGTGGCCGCGGTCAGAGGAATCGCCGTGAGTGCGGTCCCGATCGCATAGATTGTCACCGTCTGCCCCGTGGCGGATTCGCTGACGCCGAGGTCTGCACTCATCGCGGGCAGCAGACCCGCAGGCAGCGTCTCGGTCAGGCTGGTGATGAAGACGGCCGTGGCGAGTGCGAGGAGCGCTGGCAGGGGGAGTTTCCGGTCCTTGACCTCGATGTCAGAACCGGCTGTTCGTACGGGCTCCGTGGAGTGGGTTCGCATGCTGGGTATGCTCAAACCATCACATTGATGTGAAGGTCAAATCGCCGGTCGATGAGGTAGATCACGTGCGAATCGGAGAGCTGTCGGAACGTACTGGCACCCCCCGGCGGCTGCTGCGCTACTACGAGGAGCAGGGATTGATCATCCCTGATCGCTGCGCGAACGGCTACCGCACGTACGACGAGCGCCTCGTGGACCGGGTCATGCAGATCAGAGGGCTGCTCGACGCCGGACTGCCGACCCGGATCATCAAGCAGATCCTCCCCTGCCTCGACAAGCCCCGGGCCATCCATTTCTCCGACGCGACACCGGAGATGATTGCCACGCTGGAGAACGAGCGCGATCGCATGACCGAGCGCATCAAGTGCCTTACCCGCAACAGGGATGCCATCACCGAGTACCTCGACGCGGTGCGCAGCAACAATCGCTCAGATGCCGCCTCTGAAGCGTCTACAACGTCATGACCCGCGGACCTGCACCCGGTACTCAGCGGTACAACTGTCACCGGGCTGGTGGTCGACGTGATCGACGCGCCAGGACAGCAACTGCCCACCGGACGGCTCCAGGGCCACCGCCAGCAGGTCACCAGCGTCCGGCCCGGCCAGCAGACGCAGATCCGGTACGCCGGTATCGGCACTGACCGCCTCAGGTACGGGCCCGGACGACTGACGTAGAGGCAGAGAAGACTGCTCAGGGGGTATCGGCGGGGACATGCGCACGACGGTGCCCGCCCTTGATGAATCGCCTCCCCGGCTTGGATGAAAGTGCTCTCATCTACCGACCTGCCCCGCTTCAGGACTCCGGCGGCGCCTCCACCCCGGTGTACGCGGCGGTCGTGGCATCGGCCGCCGCCCGAGCCGTAGCCAGGTCCTCCCCGGAGGCCACATTCGCCTCGTACCAAGCCTCACTGCTCAGCTCGACGAAGCGCTTACCCTCATCGGACATGACCCAGGCCTCCGCCGCCTCGTGATCCACAGCCCGACCGGAGGACAGATGCAGATACAGCCCCATGACCATCAGGTCCCAGCCGACACCGACGGCACCGGGCCCGTAATCAGGCCACTTCGTGTCGTCGTCGACATGCGCGATGTGGTCGACCTCGAACCGCGTCCGGCCGTCCGCCTCCGGCGTGAGCCGCAGCTCGATCCAGCTGATGCTCTGCTCCCACTCCCACGTGGCGGCGAAGCCCTTGGGCGGATCGCAGCGCTCGATCGTGCCGTGCGCATTGCCGTGCAGCTGGTACTTGCCGCCCAGGGTCAGGTCACCGGAGACGGGCATGAGCCAGCGCGGAATGCGCTCGGCGTTGGTACACGCGTCCCAGACGTCCTCGATGTCCGAGTCGTACGTCTGGCTGATGGTCACGACGCGTGCCTCGCCGGCCTTGAACGTGCGCTTACCGACCTGGCGCCGTACGGCATTGATCTGCTGGGTGACGTCGATCATGGCTCGCTCCTTGGAGGAGGTACTTGGTCTTCCGCGTCCCCGTCCCGGTCGGCTTCACGGAGGCGGCGCTCGCGTTTACCCCGGGCGAGTTCGGTGGTCAGGGCCTCGAGAGGCGGGGTCCAGGACCGCCGGAACCGGTCCAGCCACGCGTCGATGTCGCGGAGCGGCTCCGAGTTCACCGCGTAGAGGCGGCGAGTGCCTTCCGGCCGCACGGTGGCGAACCCGTTCTCCCGCAGCACCTTGAGATGCTGCGAGACGCCGGGTTGCGATATCCCGAACTCCTGCCGGATGACCTCGCCGACCTTCCCGGAGCTCATTTCCCCGTCGGCGAGAAGCTCGAGAATCCGCCGCCGCACAGGGTCTCCGAGCACATCGAACGCGTGCATACGGAGCACTATATCATCGCTCACTTATATAAGCGCCAGCTGACTTAGAGGAGCTGGGATCTCGCTCACGAGTGAACGTAAAACGTTGACGTCCCCGCCACCCCGGACCCAGGCTCGGCGCATGACCATGCACCCGTACACGCGATATGTGGCCATCGGCGACAGCCAGACCGAGGGCATCGGCGACGGCGACGAGGCAACCGGGTACCGCGGCTGGGCCGACCGCCTCGCAGAACTCCTGGCGGAAGCCCAACCAGACCTCACGTACGCCAATCTCGCCGTACGCGGAAAGGTGACCGCCCAGATCAAGGCGGAACAACTCGCCCCGGCCCTGGCGCTCAAGCCGGACCTGGTCACGGTCGTGGCAGGCATGAACGACCTGCTCCGCCCCGGCTTCGACGCCGAGCAGGTCATGGCGGACATCGAGGAGATGTTCGCGCGGCTCACCGAGTCGGGTGCCCAGGTGGTCACCGTCACGTACCCCGACATGGGGAAGCTCTCCCCGCTCGCGCGCCGCGCACTCCCCCGCGTCCTCGACCTCAACACCCGCCTGCGCGCCGCCGCGGAACGCCACGACGTCGCCGTACTGGACGTGTTCCCGCACCCGGTCACCACCGACCCCCGCCTCTGGAGCCAGGACCGTCTCCACGCCGGCCCGCTCGGCCACGCCCGCATCGCCTCGGGCATGGCCCACACCCTCGGCCTGCCGGGCCACGAGGACTGGTCGGCGCCGCTGCCTCCGCTCGCTCCCGTCCCCACCCTGCGCGCCCTGAGCGCCGACACACTCTGGGCCGTGGGTTTCCTGGGCCCGTGGCTCTGGCGGCGGCTGAGGGGCCGCTCCTCGGGAGACGGACGTACGGCCAAACGCCCCGAACTGACTCCGTGGACGGACCAATCCACGAAGCTCCACCCCTGACACCCCGACACCTCCCCCCACTCCGCACCGGGATAGCCTTCGCGAAGCGGGAACGGGCGGCGTCTACCCACCAGGAGACGGAACGACCCGGAGAGCATCGTCTCGACGGACCAGCGCACATGGGACGTGAGCGGGCTCACGCAGGCGGGGCGGAGTAGGCGGCCGTCGCGTAGAAGGGGTCAACGACGGAACCACACCACAGGTTCCGGTACTACTTCATTGCCCGGCGTGACCTGCCGTGATACACAGAGTGACCGTACGTCTAATCGCATACCGTCCCACGCCCCGCAGGGGTCCCCGAGGGCCGGCGGCAAGCCGTACGTACGAAACCCGCCAACCAATGACGCCAAGTCGACATACGACAGCGTCTTTGTCGGGGACAATGATGCCTGACCTCTGCGCAGAGTGGCAGGGGATACGGAACTACCCACAAGGGGCGGTGACTTACATGTTCTTCGCAGCCGAAGAGGGCGACATCACCACGATCATCGGCGGAATCGCCCCGGACTGGGGCCCGTTCGGCGACTTGGGCAATGAAGCGCGGGTGATGATCGAGGTCGTGATGGCGGTCGCCATCCTGCTCTGCCTCGGCATCGCGATCTGGGGCGCGGCGAAGCAGCGTATCGGCGCGACGGCCCTGCGTGACACCTTCAGTGCCGAACAGGGCAAGGGCCTCATCATCGCGGGCCTCACCGGGGTCTTCATCATCGGCTCCCTGGGCACGCTGTTCACCATCGTGTACGGCATGGCCGTGTAGGCCCGCCCGGCCCGCAGACCCGGCCGGGCACGCCCGGTTCCCTCCGACCCACCCGTCCGACGTGCCCACCGGCTGAGGTTGCGTTCACCTGATGTCGAGTCACCACACCGCGCCCGCGAAGGAAGCAGCGCGGCTACCGTCGTACTACGACTACGCGGTCCAGCACGAGGTTGAGGGGGCGTACGCGGCATGAGTCTCGGCGACGAGCACGGTTCGCGCGGCGACGACGACGGGTACGGGGGCTCCGGCCAGACCCGTACCCGGTACCCCGACAGCGCCGGCGACCCCTACGGCGGCGCGCGCCGCGGGGGCCGTTCGTCCTCCCGCAGCCTCATCACGGTGGTGGGCGTGGTGGTTCTCCTGATCGCGGCCATCGCCTTCGCGAACCGTGGTGGCGGTGATTCCGGATCGTCGGACGGGGACGGGGAGAGAGCGGAGGCGGCGCCTACGGCCGCCTCTGGGGAGCAGCCCGTTGAGACGAAGGCCGGGGGGATTCCTTCGGGGTTCGCGCAGGATGAGCAGGGGGCGGAGTCGGCGGCGGCAAACTACTCGGTGGTGCTCGGGTCAGCCGACATGTTCAACACTGACCGACGGCGCGAGATCGTCGAGACGGTGTACGCCCCTGACGTCGCCGCCGAGCGCCAGGCCGGCCTCGACAAGGCGTACTCCAGCGAGGAGTTCCTGACCAACATCGGCCTGGACAAGGACGGTGCCGCCCCGCGAGGCCAGACCTTCGTCTCGCGCGTCATTCCGGTCGGCACCAAAGCCAAGTCCGCCAGTGCCGAGAGCGCCTCCGTCGAGGTCTGGTACACGTCGCTTTTCGGACTGTCCGGGGACGGCTCCAGAAACCCCGTCACCGAGAGCTGGTACACGACGACGTACGAGCTGAAGTGGGTCGGCGGCGACTGGAAGGTCATCGACTTCAAGCAGAAGGACGGGCCGGTCCCCGTCGGGCGGGACCAAACCGCGTCCACGGCCGACGACATGACGAAGGCCGTCGAAGAGTACGGAGGCTTCACGTATGCCCGCTAGTCGCCGCGTACTCACGGTCGCCGGCGCTGTCGCGGCCGTACAGGCCACAGCAGTTCTGCTGGCCTCCCGGGCCTTCGCCGCGGAATCCCCGACGCCCGCACCCAGCAACGATCCTTGCGATCTCATCCGCGGACCCGCCAAGGACTACTGCGAAGAAGACGGCGGTTCCGGAGGAGGCGGCGGAGGAGGTGGCCTAACCGACCCCACCTCCACCCTCGACCCCCTCTCCTCCCTCGCAAAGGGCTGCGCCGACGCCGCCTCCTGGACCATCGACAAGCTCAGCGAAGCCGTCAAAGAAACAGCGAACGTCGACTTCACGAACCCCAAGTTCCTCCAGCAGTACGCAGTCGTCTTCGCGGCCTCGACGATCCTCACCCTCCTCCTCTGGCTGCTGGCGGTCGCCAAGCGGGCCGTACGAGGCGTACCGCTCACCACGGCCATCTCGGAGGCGATCGGCTTCCTCTGGCTGACCGTCCTGGCCTCGGCCTTCACGCCGCTCATCCTCTACACGGTCGTCTCGGCAACCGACGGCGTATCAGAAGTCCTCGCCCAGACGACCGGCAACCAGACGGACACCTTCTTCGGCAACTTCTCCGGCGCCCTGGAGAAGGGCGAGGACATCGGCGGCGGCCCGATCATGCTGATCGTCGTCTCCCTCGTGTCCATCCTCGCCGCGGGCGTCCTGTGGCTGGAGCTGGTCATCCGAGCCGCCCTGCTCTACGTGGGCGCGCTGCTGGGGACCGTCGTGTACGCGGGCCTGGTCGACAAGAACCTGTGGGGCCACGTCCGCCGCTGGGCGGGCATCATGATCGCGGTGATCCTGGTGAAGCCGGTGATCGTGATCGTGCTCGGCCTCGCGGGCGCGCTGTCCGCCGAGGACGGACCGGACGCCTTCTCGGCCGTCGTGTCCGGCCTCGCCATCATCCTGCTGGCCATCTTCGCGAGCGCGATGATCTACCGCTTCGTACCGGGCTTCGGCGACGAGATCGCCAACTCCCGCAACAACCGCATCATGCAGGGCGCCGAAGGCAAGGCCGCGGCCGTCATCAGCTCCCCGGCCACCCTCGTCGCGCAGGGCATCAAGACGCACAGCACCCGCGCCGACAACAACGGCGGCGGTGGCGGAGGCAACAGCGGCGGCGGCGCCCGCCCCGCCAACGCGGCCTCCGCCGGCGTAGCCGCCCACAGCACCCGCCCCTCCTCCAGCGGAGGCGGCGGAGGCGGATCCGTCCCCGCCGCACCCCCACCGCGCAACAGCCCGGTGAACACCCCCCATGCCCGTAACACCCGCAACACCCGCAATACCAACCGCTCGGGAGGTGAAGGGCGTTGACGACCGAGTCCCATGTGTCCCATCCGGTCACGCCCCGCCGTACATATCTGATCGGCCGCGCCCGGCCGAACGCGATCGTCGGCAAGAACCGCGAAAGCGGCGAGATCGCGCTGATCATCGTGGGCGCGTTCCTCGGCATGATGTGCGGCCTGCTCGTCCCCGTCCTCTCCCTGCGCATCGTCCTGCTCGTGGGCTTCCCGATGGTGGCGCTGGCCGCGGTGTACGTGCCGTACAAGCGCCGCACGTTCTACAAATGGTTTGAAATCAACCGCAGTTACAAGCGGACGCTCCGCAACGGCACGACGTACCGCAGCAACGTCATGGAAGCCGGCACCCGCATCGACGGCCGTGAGATCGAGGTCGGCCCGCCGCCCGGAATCGGACGCATTACGTGGCTGGCGGCGCCCTTCGGCCCCGACGAGATCGCCGTCCTCCTGCACGCCGACCGGCGCACCGTCACGGCCGCGATCGAGATCGAGGGCCCGGGTGTCGGCCTGCGCGACTCCGAGGACCAGGAAGCCCTGGTCGACCGTTTCGGGGTGCTGCTGAAGCACGTCGCGAACGGCGACGGCTTCGTCACCCGCCTCCAGATCCTCGCCCGCACCCTCCCCGCCGACCCGGACGCGCACGCCAAGGACGTCGCCGTACGAGGAGACGAGCGCGCCCCCGGCTGGCTGCAGCAGTCGTACGACCAGCTCCAGTCCATGGTGTCCACCAGCAGCGAGCAGCACCGCGCCTACCTCGTCGCCTGCATGCACTACTCCCGCGAGCTCGCCGCCGAGGGCCACGCGATGGCACGGGCCGCGCGCCCGCAGGGCGGCAAGAAGCTCGACAAGGACGCGGGGCTCGCCGTCGTGATGGCGCGTGAGCTGACGGACATCTGCTCGCGGCTGCAGGAAGCCGACATCCGCGTACGCCAGCCGCTCGGACAGGGCCGTCTGGCCTCCCTCGTCCACTCCATGTACGACCCCGACCACCCCATCGACCACATCCAGGCGATGACGAAACGCAACGCCTGGCCGGCCGAGCTGGACGCCATGGAGGCCACGTACCTCCAGGCGAAGACCCGCGAGTCCTCCACCCGCGCGCCCTGGTGCCATGCCACGGCCTGGGTGAAGGAATGGCCGATGACCCCCGTGGGCGTCAACTTCCTTGCCCCGCTGCTCGTCCACACCCCCGACGTCATCCGGACCGTGGCCGTCACGATGGACCTCGAACCCACCGAGATCGCCATCGAGCGGATGCTGACCGAGAAGACGAACGACGAGGCGGAGGCCAGCCGCCAGGCCAAGATGAACCGGACCGTCGACCCCCGCGACATCGCCTCGCACAACCGCCTCGACCAGCGCGGCGAGGACCTCGCGAGCGGCGCGGCCGGCGTCAACCTCGTCGGCTACATCACCGTCTCGTCCCGTAACCCCGAGGCACTCGCCCGCGACAAACGGACGATCCGCGCCTCGGCCGGCAAGTCGTATCTGAAACTCGAGTGGTGCGACCGCGAGCACCACCGCGCCTTCGTCAACACACTCCCGTTCGCGACCGGCATCCGGAGGTAGGACTCTATGCGGGACCCGCTGTCCGCCCTCACGGAAACCTTCACGTCGTTCCTGTTCGGCAAGGTCGAGACGACCCGCCTGCCGGTGCGCACCTCGACGGGCCAGGCCCAGGCGGTCTACCTCCCGACCGCCGCCCCCGGCCTCGGCGACTCCGGCGTCATCATCGGCCGCGAGGTGTACTCCGGGAAGGGCTATATCTACGACCCCTTCCAGCTGTACGGGCAGCAGCTCCCGGCGCCGCACTGGCTGGTGCTCGGCGAGTCGGGCAACGGCAAGTCGGCCCTGGAGAAGACGTACGTACTACGGCAGTTGAGGTTCCGCGACCGCCAGGTCGTCGTACTCGACGCACAGGGCGAGGACGGCGTGGGCGAATGGAACCTCATCGCCCAGCAGCTGGGGATCACCCCCATCCGCCTCGACCCGACAGCGGCCCTGGACATGGGAATCCGCCTCAACCCGCTCGACCCGTCGATCACCACGACAGGCCAGCTGGCCCTGCTCCGGACGATCATCGAGGTCGCGATGGGCCACGGCCTCGACGAACGCTCCGGCTTCGCCCTGAAGGTCGCGCACGCCTACGTCAACGGGACGATCACCAACCGCCAGCCCGTCCTCACCGACATCGTCGAGCAACTGCGCCACCCGGAGCCGGAGTCGGCCGAGGCGATGAACGTCGCCCTGGACGACGTACGGGCCTGGGGCCTGGACGTGGCCCTGGTCCTGGACCGCCTGGTCGACGGCGACCTGCGCGGCATGTTCGACGGCCCGACGACGGTCGGCATCGACCTCGACGCCCCGCTCATCGTCTTCGACCTGTCCCACATCGACCGCAACTCCATCGCCATGCCGATCCTGATGGCGATCGTCGGCGTGTGGCTGGAGCACACCTGGATCCGCCCCGACCGGAAGAAGCGCATCTTCCTCGTCGAGGAGGCCTGGCACATCATCAACAGCCCGTTCGTGGCCCAACTCTTCCAGCGACTGCTGAAGTTCGGCCGACGACTGGGCCTGTCCTTCGTGGCGGTCGTCCACCACCTGTCCGACGTGGTGGACGGAGCGGCGGCGAAGGAGGCGGCGGCCATCCTGAAGATGGCGTCGACGCGGACGATCTACGCCCAGAAGGCGGACGAGGCGAGAGCGACGGGCCGGGTCCTGGGCCTCCCGCGCTGGGCGGTGGAGATCATCCCCACCCTCTCGCCCGGCATCGCGGTATGGGACGTCAACGGCAACGTCCAGGTGGTCAAACACCTGATCACCGAGATGGAACGCCCCCTCGTCTTCACCGACCGCGCCATGACCGAGTCGTCCGCCCCCGACCTGTCGGACGACGCGCTACGGGCCGCCGAACTGGAGGCGGAGGAGCGAGCAGCAACGTTCATGGAGCAACACCTGAGCGATCTCGACGACTCGTCCGAGTCCACGGTGGCGTAAGAGCGGCAGGGGCGAGATGAGACCGTACGAGCGAGGCCGGGAGCACGAACGCGGTGAAGGGGGCGTCCCCGACGGCCTGGTGATCGGGGTGCTCGCATTCCTCCTGGGCATGACCGTACTGGTGTGGTCGGCAACAGGCCTCGCCGGCCTCTTCGACCACGGCTCCTGGCCCTCCAAGGTCACCTTCGCCCGTACGCCCCTGGCGATGCGCCACCTGATCCAGCAACCGCACGACGTGGCGGGCGCCTGGCCGGAGACTCCGGGGGGCCAGCTGTCGGGGTACGGGCTGTTCTGGGGGCTGTTGATCGGCCAACTGATGGTGCTGGTGGTCCTGACCGTGTTCGTGATGGGCACGGTGGCCAGATGGCGGGCGGTGAGGGCTGCCCGACGACACAAGGCTGCCGCGTACGGCTCGGAACTCCGGCTGGGGGACACGGCCACGGCTGGTTCGGGCGCTGCATCTGGGGACGGGGGGCTGCCGCCCTCGGCCGGCTCCGGCCATCCGTCTTCGACCGGCTCCGCCCCAGCCCTTCGGCCCGCGACCGCCTCCGGCCCGGCTTACCCCGACACGCCCACTTCCCCCACAGCCCCCTTCCTCCCAGGAGGACCGACGGGCCCGGCGGCGGAGCCGCCGTCCGGGGCGGCTCCCTATGCAGCCGACAGTAAACGGGCGGGTGGGTGGGAAAAGCCCCCCATCCCAAGCCCGCGCAGCCCCGTCGTCGTCCTCGGCCCCCCACAAACCCGCCACCCCCTGGCCACCGAAGCCGTACGCGACGCCGAGGGCCCCGCCCTCGTCATCACCTCCAACCCCACCCTCTGGTCGGACACCAAGGACGCCCGGGCAAAACTCGGCCCCGTCCTCCTCTACGACCCCTCCCACCTCTGCGACACCCCGGCCCGCCTCCACTGGTCCCCCTCAACCGGCTGCCAGGACAAGGACACCGCCAGGGCCAGGGCCGCAGCCCTCCTCGCCCCGGTCCGCCCCACCGCAAAGATGGACCAGGCGGTCGCAGACGTCGCGGAAACCCTCCTGCGCAGCTACCTCCACGCCGCCGCAACAGACGGCCGCACCATCCGCCACCTCCACCGCTGGGCCCAGGGCACAGGGGTCCAAGAAGCCGTACGCATCCTCCGTACGAACCCCAAGGCCGCCTCCGGCTCCGCAGGCGAACTCGAGGCCGCCCTCACCTCGTACCCCGAACGCCGCGACATCGCCCAGGAGTTGACAGCTCGCGCCCTCTCCTCCCTCTTCACAGTGAACGTCCGCGAGGCCTGCACCCCCAACCGAACTGATGCCCTCACCCTGGATTCCTTCGTCAACGAAGGGGGCACGCTTTATGTGGTGGGTGAACCCATCGAGGACCCCAAGGCGAACCCGGGCACGATGCCACTTCTGACGGCGCTCGCCTCAAGCGTGGTCGAGCGCGGCCGGCGCATGGCCGAACGGTCATCCTCCGGTCGCCTCGACCCACCATTCACCCTCGTCCTGGACGACGTGGCCGCGGTGGCCCCCCTCCCCCAGCTCCCGGACCTGCTCACCACAGGAGCCGACCGAGGCATGCCCACCCTGGCCCTCCTCCGCTCCCGAGAACAGGCCCGCACCCGCTGGCCCAACCAGGAGCTCCCGGCCTAGCACCTCAGGGCCGCTTCATCACGAACTCCAGCTCCCGCACAGCGGGGTCACCCGGCACAGGAACGGTCTTCCCCGTCGGTACGAACCCGATCTTCCGGTAGAAGCCCTCTGCCCGCGCGTTCCGCTCGTGCACGAACAGCCGCACCCGCTCGACCCCGGCCGCTTCCCAGGCCCACTCCAGGGCGTGTGCGAAGAGCCTCTCGGTAAGCCCCACCCCTCGCGCCTCGGGCCGCACAAAAACCCCCACGAGATGCCCCTGCCGCACCTCACTCACACCCCCGAACGTCCCCTCCACCCCCGCCTCCTCAACAAGCACAACCACCGACCCGACCCACCGCCCGTCGCCCTCCTCAGCCACGAACTGCCGCCGCTCGGCCACACCCTCCGCAGCCCCCGCCGCCCGCTCCTGCCAGAAACCGTCGGGCTTGGCCACGGCCTCCTCGTACGTCTCGAGAAAAGCGAGATGCGCCACCGGGTCCCGCAGCCCAGCCAGCCGCAGCTCCTTCACCGCGGGCCACTCGTCGGCACGTATGGAACGGATCACAGGGTCCATGGGCGCCACCGTAATACCCAGGTACTACGCCCTCACCCGATTTCCCGCCACCGCCCGACGCCCCACCCCTGCACCGCATACGAGGATGTCCCCGTGGCAACTCGCGAACAGGACTGGCAGGGCGACTGGACCCACAACGGGCAACCCCTCACCCGCCAGTTCCACCACCTCGTCCAGCGAGTACGCGCCTTCGACCGACGCCGCCCGTGGGTGTGGGACGTCCTGCTCACCGGCTTCTACATCATCGCCTGCCTCACCGACTTCCTCAGCGGCGGCTGGAAGAGCGTCACGGAGAACCCCGATACACCGACGTGGCTGCTCGGAGCGATGTCCCTGGGCTTCTCGGCCCCGCTGTTCTGGCGCCGCAGCCATCCCTTCGCAGTCCTGCTGGTGATGCTGCCGTTCTCCGTCGCCAACGTCTGGTCGGGCGCGGTCCTGCAAGCCTCCATGACCCTGCTCGTCGTCATCTTCAACATCGCGCTACGCACCCGCTTGCGCACCCTGCTCTGGTCCTACGTCCTTGCCGTGGCACCCTTCTGGATCGCCGGTTTCCGCTACCCCGACGATCAGGGCGGCCCCGGCGCACTCATCGTCCCGGTCATGATGGGCCTCGCTCTGTCGGCAGTCGGCGGCATAGCCGTCCGCACCCGCCAGGAGTACCTGGCCTCGCTCCACGAACGCGCCCGCCAGCTGGAAGTAGAACGCGACCAGCAGACCCAACTCGCCGCGGCAGCGGAACGCACCCGCATAGCCCGCGAGATGCACGACATCATCGGCCATAACCTCTCGGTCATCACGGGCCTGGCCGACGGCGGCTCCTACGCGGCAGCCAAGTCCCCGGAACGAGCCGCCCAGGCCCTGGAAGCCATCGGCACAACAAGCCGCCAGGCCCTCACCGAACTCCGCCGCCTCCTCGACGTCCTACGCGAAGAAGCCCCCACAGCCGAACTGACCCCCCAGCCCTCCCTCACCGACCTCGACCACCTCATCGAAGGCGTACGATCCGTCGGCCTCCCCGTACGCATCAAGACCCACGGCCGCCCACACCCCGTCCCCACCGGCACCCAGATAACGATCTACCGCGTGATCCAGGAAGCACTCACAAACACCCTCAAACACGCAGGCCCCGGCGCCACTTCACAAGTCTCGATCTCATACGAAGACGGAGGCGCCGTCACAGTGACAGTCACCGACACCGGCCGAGGAGGCCCTCATCCCAACGGCACCCGAGGCCGCGGCCTGACCGGAATGCGTGAGCGAACCGCCCTGTACAAAGGAACACTTGAGGCAGGCCCGCTGCCGACCGGCGGCTGGCGGGTACACCTTCATCTCCCAGCCACTCAGACCCTCCCTGCACCGAAGGAAGCAACTCCGTGACCACCGTCCTCATCACCGACGACCAGCCCCTCCAGCGCCTGGGCTTCCGCATGCTCCTGGAGAGCCAGGACGACATGACGGTGCTGGGAGAGGCGGGCAACGGCACGGAGGCGATCCGTATGTCGGCCGACCTCCGCCCGGACGTCGTCCTCATGGACATCCGCATGCCCGGCCTCGACGGCATAGAGGCCACCCGCCGCATCATCGCGTCCGGCGACCGCACCCGCGTCCTCATCCTTACCACCTTCGACCTCGACGAGTACGCGTACGCCGGCTTACGCGCAGGCGCCAGCGGCTTTCTCATCAAGGACGCACTCCCCGAAGAACTGCTCTCGGGAATCCGTGCAGTGTCGACAGGAGACGCGGTAGTGGCCCCAAGCCTGACCCGACGACTCCTCGACGCATACGTCCAGCACCTACCATCCACGGCCCCGACCGACTCCACTTCCCTGGACCCCCGACTCGCTGTCCTGACAGAACGAGAACGGGAAATCCTCACCGTCATCGGTCAGGGCTGGACAAACGCCGAAATCTCTTCCCGATTTCATCTCGCGGAGTCGACGGTAAAGACGCACGTGAGCAGAATTCTCGCCAAGACGGGGGCGAGAGACCGGATTCAGGCGGTGATCCTGGCGTACGACACAAGGCTGGTGTGGCCGTCCTGAAATGCAGAAAGCCCCACACCAAAAGGTGTGGGGCTTTCTCAATGTTTGTTCGGCGGTGTCCTACTCTCCCACAGGGTCCCCCCTGCAGTACCA
>NZ_BMPQ01000019.1:0-45578 GCF_014647675.1 Streptomyces flaveus
ACGGCGGGGAGTGAGAGGCGGCGAAATGCCAGGTCCAGGCACGCGCGGCCGGCCTCGCCGGCGATGCCACGGCCTTGGGCCCGTGGGTGCAGGGCGAAACCGAGGTCAACCCCGTGCTGAGCCCGATTGCGCAGTCCCGCCCGGCCGAGAAACGCGTGCGTTGCGGCGTCCCTGACCGCGAAGTCGCCGTAGCCGTGTCTGGTCCAGTGGGCGACGTGGTCGTCGCACATGGCCTCGGCCGCGGTTCGGCTGTCCGCCCGGCCGGTCGCCAGCCATCGCATGACGCTGTCCTGACTGACCACGGCCTCAAAGAGATCGTCGCTGTCCCCGCGGCGGATCGGCTCCATCACAAGCCTCTGGGTGCGCAGAACGGGTCCACTTAACCGGGCCACTGAGCAACTCCTCTCGATCAAGGACCGAAGGAGCGTACCCGGCGACTCTTTGGAGCGATCGGGAGGCAACCGGTGAACCTATCCGGACACGGCACTGGGCCGTCCATCCAGGCCCCCTGACTGTCGGAAGCTGTCCCGTCTCTGCCGATGTGGTCCGCGTCTCAAGCGGTCCGGTCCGATTCACCTTTGGCCTCAGGTGATCGGGTTCAGCGGCAAAGCTTCATGATGGTGTCGTCGAAGTCGGGGAACTCTCGTGCGGCCTGCTCGATCACCGCAGCTGCCGGCGCGCGGTGGTCCGGAGCGAATTGCTCCGCGATAACCGCCAGGTCGCGATTGGCGTGTGGGGCCCAATCGGGCTCGGGCTCGTACGAGGTGGCTGCTTCCCACGGGCCGAAGCCGTCGGCCAGCAGCCACAGGAAGGCGCCTAGGTTGCGGGCGACGACGCCGGTCTCTCCTTCGGAGCCCAGAAAGATGATGGGCTGCTCGACCAGTGCTCGACCTGGGTGGACCAGCCAGAATGCGGCGGATCCGCCGGTGCCATCCTGGCCGAACACGCGGAAGTCGTCGCCGTTCAGCTCGCCGTTGCCCGTCCACGCTCGGAACCAGTCGGTTGTCTCATCGGCAGTCAGGAAGGACTCGAAGGGCTCGAAGTCGACACCGTCCTCGCCGATGCAGTCGAGCCGGACCGCCATAGCGGCGGCGAGCGCGGCGGGAAACTGACGGTCTTCGTTCGGCGTCACACGAAGAGACTAGCGACTGGTCAGGTCTTGGTGGCACCGCCCAAGGTCAAACGGTGGAGCCCTCAAAGGCGCACAAGTTCGCACGCTCGCCAAGCGCTACAACCTCCGCTGCCGGGACGTCCGCTTCGCCCTGGAAATCCCACGCCTGACCACCACGGAGACGGGACCTCTGACCGACCCCGTCACAGGCGAACTCGCCGACCTGATTGAGAGCATGATCAGCAGAAAGCTCAACGGAAGGCAGATCTGGACAGAGCTCATGGACCACCACGACTACTTGGTCACCTACTACAGCGTCCGCCACTACATCAGATACGCACGATCCCGGACGGCGTCACGAGCAGACTCCTCAATCTAGTCGGCCCAGGTCAGCGGACTGGTGCCTAGCGCTTTCGGAGACCTCAAGGTCAATGCGTTGCAGCCAGGCGCTGATGTCACGATCGGCTTGATCTACCTTTTCGCCCTGGCCGGCCGGGCTCCCCCGGCGGCAGCGAGAGACGCGTTCCAACCGGGCCACCCGCGAAGGGAATGCGTTCCTCCAGCGGCGCGGGTCACGGCGTGCATCGTGATCCGCGCCGCTGCGATCTCACCGGCACCGCCGCTCACTGCGGAGGCGACGTGGGCTTGTGGTGATCCGAGCTGCGCCGAGGCGAGGTCAGTTCTGCTCAGGGCGTTCGATGGACACCTTGGGCAGTTTTCGGGCCAGCGGGGCAGGGAGCCACCAGGCCCACTTGCCGAGCATCTGCATGGCGGCGGGAACGATGAGGCATCGGATGACCACGGCGTCGAGCAGGATGGCGACGGCCAGGCCAAGTCCGAACTGCTGGAGCATGCGGTCGGAGCTGAGGACGAACGCCCCGAAGACAAACATCATGATGGCTGCGGCGGCGGTGATGACCTTGCCGGTGGAAGCGAGCCCTTCGCGTACGGATTGCGAAGGGTCTTTGGTGCGCGTCCATTCTTCGTGGATGCGGGAAATGAGGAAAACCTCGTAGTCCATGGACAGCCCGAAGACGATCGCGAAGATCAGCGCGGGGATGAAGGCTTCGATGGGCCCCGGCTGAGCTCCGAACCAGCCGTGCTGGAACACCAGGGTGATCACGCCCAGCGCGGCGGAGATGGACAGCAGGTTCAGGATGGCGGCCTTGACGGGAATCCAGATCGACCGGAAAACCAGCAGGAGCAGGAGCGAGGAGACGCCCACGACGACGGCGACGAACAGGGGCAGCCGGTCCGCGAGTGTCTCGGAGACGTCCTGGGAGGCGGCCGTGGCACCGCCGACCAACACCTCGGCGCCAGTGGTGTGCTCCAGGGGCGGGGCCACGTCGTCGCGCAGATGGTGCACGAGGTCCACGGTTCCCTCGTCCTGCGGAGAGGTCGTCGGGTAGACGAAGACGGTGGACAGAGCGCCGTCCGCGGAGGGCAGCGCAGGGCTGGCCTCGGCCACGCCGGCGGTAGTGGCGAGCTTTGCCTGGACGGCCTTGCCGGCTTCCTGATCGCCCTTCACCAGGACGATGAGCGGACCATTGAAGCCAGGGCCGAAGCCCTCGGCGAGCAGATCGTACGCGTGGCGGGACGTGGTCTCCTGCGGGTCGTTGCCCGAGTCGGCGAAACCCAGGCGCATGCCCAGTGCCGGTGCGGACAGGGCCAGGAGCGCGATCACGCCGACCAGCAGGGTCGGGATCGGGCGTCGCTGCACGGCACGTGCCATGGAGCGCCAGCGGTTACCTTCGGTCTTGCCCTTCTCGGTGGTCTTGACCTGCTGCTTGAGGACATGGCGTTGGATGCGCCTGCCGAACAGCGCCAGCAGGGCAGGCAGCAGAACCAGGGAGGCGGCCATGGTGATCAGGACGGTGATGGCCACCGCGAGGGCGATGCCCTGCAGCGAGCCGAGCCCGAGGGCGACCAGGCCCAGCAGGGCGACGATGACCGTGCAACCTGCGAAGAAGACCGTGCGGCCGGCGGAGTCGAGGGCCTTGCGGCCGGCCTCCGCGGGCTGGGCACCGGCCAGGAGTTCATGGCGGTAGCGGTAGAAGATCAGCAGCGCGTAGTCGACGCCGACGCCGAGGCCGACGAGCATCAGGATGGGCGGGGTGAAGTCGGCGACGGTGAAGATGTGCGAGGCCAGGGCGATCAGGCCAATGGCGCCGCCGACCGCGAACAGTGCGGTGATCAGCGGCAGTGATGCCGCCAGCAGTGAACCGAACAGCAGCACCAGGATGACCAGGGCGGCCACGATCCCGGCGAGTTCGGCGGTCGGTCCCGCCTTGTCCTCCGCATTGCGCGCGGCCTCGCCGCCCACCTCGACCTGGAGGTGCTCGGTGGCGATGCTCTGCGCGACGTCGATGATCTTGGCGACGTCCTCCTTGGGGACGTCCTCTGTCTTGCCCTCCAGTGTGACGGACGCGTAAGCGATCGTGCCGTCCTTGGACACCGCTGAGGCATCGGCGAAAGGGCTGCGCACGTCGGCGACCCCCGCCATGTGCTTCACCTTGGCCAGCATCGGTTCGAGGCTGTCCTGGTCGCTCTTGATGCCGGCGGTGTCCTTGAAGACGATCTCGACGCTGTCGCCCGCCTGGTCACTGCCGTGCTTCTTGAACAGGTCGGTGGCAGCCTGGGAATCGGTGCCCGGCAGCGAGAAGTCGTTCTTGTACGCGGAGCCGGCAGCGGTGGAGCCCAGCGTGATGGCGGCCACCACGGCCACCCAGAGCAGGAGGGCGGCCCAGCGATGACGCTGCGCCCAGCCTGCCAGGGCACCGAACCGTCCGACGGGCGCGGAAGCGGCGCCCTGTGGCGCAGGCGGGGCAAGGGACGCGGCGGAGCCGCGGGGGGAAGACATGATGCCTACCTCGAATTCGAGCGAGTGTTGCCTGGGGTCATCGCCACGCCCACGACCGCTCCTGCAAGAGCGGGTACACCAAGCGCCAGCCCGGCGAACACACCACTGACCGTGATCGAGAACGTTCCGGCGACGGTGACCAGCAGAATTCCGGCAGCGGCACCCACGAGTGCGCCGACGAAGGCAGCACTGATCCGGGTGGGGGTGAGAGACGACGACATGCCCTCGATCGTGCTCGTGAACCCCGGGCGCGGGCGTCGGCCTACGGCTGACAGTCGGCCTGCACCAGCGGCAGGAAGCGACGTCCGCGCCGTACACCAGTCGATGTACGGCGCGGCTGCTGCGTACCTCTCCAGCACACAACCTCGACGCAAATACGGACATAAATCCCTAGTCCTCGTCGTGCCGCAGGCAGAATGAAGCAATGCCGCACCTCGATGCCACGCGCCTCCGCCTGCCCACAGGGCCACGTGCCGACATGGCGCTCGCCGGGGTCGTGCTGGTGCTGGCAGGGGTAGCCGAGGGGCAGCGACTGGGCTCGAACTGGGACGCGACCACATCGGTGATCGGCTCCTGGCTCCTGGCGGTGGCGGTGTGTGCAGCGCTGCCTCTGCGCCGCCGCCACCCGGTGGCGGTCGGCTGGTTCACGGTGATCGGCACAGGCGTCTACTACCTGCTGAGCACGGTCGACGGCCCGCTCGTCGTGATCCCGATCGCCGCGCTGTACGCGCTGGCGGCCCAGGGACGGACGCAGGCATCGGTCGCCATGGCGGCGGTGATGGTCATCGGCGTGGGGGCGGGTGTTCTGGTTGGCACCGGCGATGTCAACGGCACAGCGGTGTTCATGCTGACCGGCTGGCTGGTCGCGGTGGTGGCGCTGGGGGCGATGCGCCACGGCCGGGTCGCCTACGCCGAGGAGGAGGCGAGGCTGCGCGCCACGCAGGAGCGGTTGCGCATCGCCCGTGAACTGCACGACGTGATCGGCCACAACATGTCGATGATCCACGTGCAGGCGTCGTCCGCCCTGCACCGGCTGCGGAAGGACCCCACCCAGGCGCAGGAAGCGCTGACCGCCATCAAGCAGGGCAGCAAGGAGGGCCTGCAGGAACTGCGCGCCACCCTCGGCGTACTGCGTCAGGTCGACGACGAGGCTCCCACCGCGCCGTCGCCGGGCCTGTCCAGGATCGACGAGCTGGTCTCCTCAGCCGCTCGGGCGGGTCTGGACGTACGCATCGAGCAGAGCGGAACCCACTCACCGCTACCGGCATCGGTGGACCTCGCCGCCTATCGCATCGTCCAGGAATCACTGACCAACGCCGTCAAGCACAGCGACGCCCGGCACGTCATCGTCCGGATCCACCACGGCGACCGGGAAGTGACGCTCAGCGTCCAGGACGACGGGCCAGGTGCGACCCGTTCCGGGTACGGGGGCGGCAGCGGGATCGCGGGCATGACGGAACGGGCGCGCGCACTGGGCGGAACACTGAGCGCCGAGCCCGGCCGTGCGGGCGGGTTCATCGTCCGGGGCCAGCTACCGTTCTCAGACCACCACGAGCCGATCGGCGGAGCAGTTGATGATCAGGATCCTGCTGGCGGATGACCAGCGCCTCGTGCGCGCCGGGATCCGCGGCATCCTCGACGACGAGGACGACCTGCACGTGGTCGCCGAGGCTGCCGACGGGCAGGCCGCCCTCGCCGCCTGCCGTGAACTGCAGCCCGACGTGGTGCTGATGGACATCCGCATGCCAGTCATGGACGGACTCGAAGCCGCCCGTCGCATCACCGCCGACGAGGAACTGGCGGCGGTGAAGGTGGTCATGCTGACGACCTTCGACCTCGACGAGTACGTGTACGGGGCCTTGCGAGCCGGCGCCACGGGCTTCCTCGTCAAGGACACCGAACCGGCGGAACTCCTGCACGCGGTGCGCGTCGCCGTGCGAGGCGACGCGCTCATCAGCCCCTCCATCACCCGTCGGCTCATCGCCGAATTCGCCAGCCGGCCGGACAACCCCCGGGAGCCCGACCAGCGCCTCGACGCGCTGACCAGCCGCGAACGTGAAGTCATGCAGCTGATCGCCGCCGGATGCACCAACGACGAAATCGCCGCACGACTGGTGGTCTCGCCTCTGACCGCGAAGACTCACGTCAGCCGCATCATGGCCAAACTCGGTGCTCGGGACAGGTCGCAAGTCGTGGTCATGGCCTATGAGTACCGCATGGTCAGCCCAGGTTGGCTGACGAACTGAATCCCCGGCTACCACCAGATTCTTGTGGTAGCCGGGGATTCATTGTTGGGCCGGAGGGGCCTCACCAGCTCCCTTGCCAGTCAAGTTGGTCGTCGCAGGTCAGCGCCGAGCGAACGACTGACTTCGCTGTCAAAGGACATTGTGATCATTCGCCGTAGTCGGCGGATGATCACGTGGTTGGCGAGCGGCCCAATCGAAGTCATGAGCCGCGACAGCTTCGAAGGCCCGGAGCTCACCGATCACTACACCGACGCCGTGCGCGAGGTCATCGAGGCCAAGCAGGAAGGGCACCGGCCGCCGAAGGCCCCGGAACCGGCAGCCAGGCCAGGCCAGTTGATGGACCTGATGGCCGCGCTGCAGCAGTCCGTGGACAAGGCACGGGCCGCACGCGGCGAGAGCGACGCGAACTTCCACGAACCGCCGACCACGGCGGCGATGGAAACCACGGCCACGAAGACCGCGAAGAAGTCGCCCGCCAAGAAGACTTCCTTGAGGAAGCCCCGGCGCAGGGCGTAGGACGGCACCAGGTCCTCATCCCCGCCTCGCGGCCGGCCCGGTGGTCGGACCGGCCACGATCACCAGTGCACATCCGGGCCGTTGCCGACCGCGTGGACGAGGATCCCGAACTGGCCCAACAGCCGTACGGCCTGGTCCTGCTCCACATCGGCCAGGGCCTGGGCACCATCCGCAGCAGCTTGGCGAACCGGTCCGCGAGGTCAGGAACCTGCAGCGCGACCGCGCACTCTGCAGGCACCGCCTCCAGGCGCGCCCGTACCCGACCGGGTCCGGCTCTTCGGCCTCCAGGACGTCCTGGAACCGCACCCACAGCTGGTCCCCGAGCACGCCGGCCGCGTCCAGGTCCGGCTGCCGGATCTGCCACCGGCCGTCCTGCAGCGCCCGTGCCGCGTCGCGAAGAGCCGCCTGCCGGACCCTGCTGTACGGCGATACCGGCCATGTCGCGGTGAACTGCTGCTGCACGGCGACGGGTTGGTCAACGCGCAGCAGCTGACTGGCTGCGAAGCTCTCAACGAGTGCCGTTTCTCGATGAGTTCGGATGCCATGCGAGGGCCAGTGGGCCTGTGAATGTCGGTGAGCTTCGATGTCACTCGGATGCGCGGACAGCTCAGAGCCTGTTCTGAGGCTGTGGGCGGTGACCTGGGGTCTTGCCAATCTGCAGGGTGAGATCAACCGATGCCCGTGATCTGATCCGGGTATAGATCTGCCAGGCAGGGCAGCGTCGGGATGCTCCTGGTGAAAGGTGCTGGTCAGGCCGCAGAAGAGGAGACCAAGGGTGAACTGGACACTTGGCGAGGAGTGCGAGACGCCTGACGGGACGGTGCGGTGGAGGCGTCTTGGCAGCGGAGACCCGGTCGTGCTGGTGCACGGCACCCCGTATTCCTCCTTTCTCTGGTGGGACATCGCTCCAGCGCTCGCCCGTACCACCGCCGCGTACGAGCACCTGCTGGGCAGGATGTCCCTTCCGATACGCCTCATCTGGGGCCGCGAGGACCGCATCCTCCCCCCGGAGTACGCCGAATGGCTGCACGAGCGCATCCCGCACGCCGAGTTGTACTGGATCGAGGGCGCGGGCCACCTCCTCCAGGAAGACGCACCGGGGCAGCTGTTGGCCTACCTCACCGCCGGGTTCCCCTCAGACAGGTGAGGAGGGACGGCGAGAGCGAGGGGTGGCACGCCGGCGGGGAGCCCGGTGCCGTCTACCGGCCGACGAACGCGTTGGTCGAGGCGGTGACCGCTGCCTTCGGCACCGTCGATGTGGTGGCGAGAGGCCGGGCGGCCGGGGCAGCCTGTCCGGACTGCGGTCGCTTCTCGGACCGGGTGCACGACTGCTATCAGCGCAGGTTGAAGGATCTCCCGCTCGGTGAGCAGAGCGTCGTGATCTGGTTGACGGTCCGGCGTTTCATCTGCGGAGCGGCGGATTGCCCGCGCCGCACGTTCGCCGAGCCGTTCACCCGGTTGACCGCCCCGTACGCGCGGTTCACGACTCGGCTCAACCACACCCTGGAGCGCATCGGGCTCGCGCTGGCTGGACGGGCCGGCGCCCGGCCGGCCGCCCAACTGGGTCTCGGTGCAGGGCGGATGACCTTGTTGCGCAGGGTCATGGCGCTGCCGGATCCGCAGTTCAGCACGCCGCGGGTGCTGGGTGTGGACGACTTCGCGATCCGCCGGGGGCAGACCTACTCCACCGTCTTGACCTGCGGAGAAACCCATCGCGTGGTCGATGTGCTCCCGACGCGCGAAGCGCGGCCGCCGGCCGCATGGCTGACCAGCCACCCGGGCGTGGAGATCATCTGCCGGGACCGGGCGGGCGCCTATGCCGAGGGCGCCCGGCTCGGCGCCCCCGATGCCCTCCAGGTCGCCGACCGGTTTCACCTGTGGCAGGGCCTCGGCCGGGCCGTGGAGACCTGCGTTCGCCGCTCACCGGGAGTGCTTACGAGCACCGGCACCGCTCAAGCTGGCGAGCGCCGACACTCCGCCGGACGGCTCGGAGCCTGCCGACCGGGAGCCGGTCGGCAGACGGGCTCAGCGCAAGAAGGCTGCGCATGCCCTGGTCCACGAGCTGCTCGCGCAGGGCCACTCGCGCCGGGCGATCGCCCGCCACCTGGGCTGGGGCCTCAACACCGTGCTGCGCTACGCGCGCGCCGCGCACTGGCAGGACACCCTCCGCGAAAACCGCCCCCCGGCCCAGCAGACTGGACCCCTACAAGCCCTACTATGTCCCGACCGAGGGGGCTGGCTCGATCCGGCCGCCGTCATCGACATCGCCTCCCGCCGGGTCATCGGCTGGGCGACGGCCGATCACCTGCGAACCGATCTGGTCGCCGACGCCCTCACGGCGGCCTGCCGACAGCGTCGTCCCACCCGGACCGGTGATCTTTCACTCGGACCGTGGCAGTACACCAGCCAGCAATTCGCCACTCTGGCAACGGAGTTCGGCGTCCGCCTGTCCGTCGGCCGTACCGGGCAGTGCTCGACACGAATCCCTGGACCAGCCGGGCCGCCGCCCGCACCGCGACGCCGCGTGCACGCCGGAAGCCGGGTACGTGTCAGAAGCCGGATCCCGGGTCAGAGCCCCCGCAACCACCGCGCCGGCCGGCACCAGCATGCACGCAAAGCAGCCCGCCGGCACCGGAACACCCCCCTCAAACCACGCAATCCAGCAAGGCCCCGCCAACCACCCGGCCCCGACCACACACCGCGCACGCGCCTTCCGGAGAATCTGTGCAGGAGTGCCACATGGGCTGCACACAGCCTTTCGGCAGCCCCGTTAGCGTTGCTGCCGCTCGATCTCGCGTGCGACCTTTCCCGGGCCGCAGCCCGGCGGGTCGACGGCACGTCAACTCAGGAAGACCGCACATGGACTATTGCTCCTCGTGTCACCGGCATCTCAACGGCGCCCTCGTGTGTCCCGGGTGCGGCGCGTACGCCCCGGACATCGCTCCCCCAGCGGTCGAAGGTCGCGCCCTGCCGACGACGACCGAAACGGCGGTGACCGTAACGTCGCAATGGTTCACGGCCTCCCGGACGCGGCACGGTAGCGATCTTCGTGACGAGGCAGCGGGCGGCGACGGCACGGATGAGGTCCCGCACACCGGCCCTTCCGGTGGCCTGGAGGCCGCGCCACAGGGGCGGGCAGCGCGGCGTCGCCAGCTGGCACGATGGAAGAAGAACAAACGCCGGGCCGTGGTCGCGGCCGCTGTCGCACTCGTCGGGGGCGGCTTGACTATCGCCGCGCTGGACCGGCCCTCGACCGACCGAGCCCAGGAAGCAACGGCTCCGGACGACACGAACAAGGACGGCACCTACAAGGGCGTCCTGGAGGAACCGCAAGCACTGCCCACGCTTCCGGCACCGACCCAGCCCGATACCCGCCGGTCTTCGCGCACGACTCCCCCCGTACGACATCCCGCGGCCGACCTGCAGCGTGAGGAACCCCCCGCCCCCGTGCGCCGCACGACGCGGACGATCACCCGGCCCGACGCCGCAGCCCCTGCTCGACCGAATCCGGCTCCGGCGGCGCCGGCGACGTCGGTCGCGCAGCCGCAGACCGACTCACCGACCTCCCCCGAGACGGACCAGGGCGGCACCGGCAGGACAGCGGAGCAGCCGCCGCCGGCCGCCGACGGCACGGATTCGGGAACGTCCTCCGGGGCCACCCAGCCCAGCCCCTCCCCGGCCGCGACGTCCCCGGCGGAGATCTGTCTGCTCGTGGTGTGCATTGGCTGAGCACGCTGCACCTCGCTCCCCTGCGTCCTCGGAGAGCTCATGCCCGAGCCTCAAGTCCACCTGGCCTCAGCAGCGTGACCGAGGCCACGGCTGTCGCAGCGCGTGACACCCTCGCCTCCTGGCATCGTGGAGTGTAGACATGGGCGCATGCTCCGCCACTTGGGTCGATCCCAGGCTCAGTCGACCTCCCCTGCCAACGGTCTGCGCGCACGGCTCCGGCGTTCCGGTGCTCGCCGGACACACGAGCAGCGAGCGCGGCAGGTATCGCACGGGCCTGGCGAAGAGCAAGGGCCGCCTGCGGACGGGCCCCGGCGGAAGCCGGCCGACAGGTTCAGGTCGGCGTTGAGCGGGCGCAGCGTCGCCGGGCAGGTCTTCGTACTGCAGGTCGTGATCGTGCTGATGCTGGTCGTGGCCGCGGTGGTGGCGCTGGTGCTGCAAGTGCGATACGACAGCACAGAGGAAGCCCGCAACCGTTCGCTCGCCGTTGCCGAGACGTTCGCCAATGCCCCGGGTCTGCGCGAGGCATTGCGTGGTTCCGACCCCACGGCTGTGCTCCAGCCGCGTGCCGAAGCCGCACGCGTGCGGTCAAAGGTGGACTTCATCGTTGTGATGAACATCGACGGGACCCGCTATACGCACCCGAAACCGGACAGGATCGGCAAGAAGTTCGTCGGGACCGTGGAACCCGCGCTGGCCGGCCGTTCCATCACCGAGGAGATCGAGGGAACCATCGGGCCGCTGGTGCAGGCCGTGGTTCCGGTCAAGGCTCCCGACGGATCGGTCGTGGGACTGGTGTCGGCCGGTATCACGACCGCCAATGTGGGTGGCGTCGCGGATCGGCAGCTGCCGATCCTCCTCACGGCCGCGGCCGCGGCACTCGGCCTGTCCACGGCGGGTACAGCGCTGGTGAGCAGACGACTGCTGCGCCAGACCCGTGGTCTGGGTCCGTACGAGATGACCCGGATGTACGAGCACCATGACGCCGTGCTGCACGCCGTCCGGGAGGGAGTGATCATCGTCAGCGGTTCGGGGCGGTTGGTGCTCGCCAATGACGAGGCCCGGCAGCTGCTCGGCCTGCCCGCCGACGCCGAGGGCCGGCAGGTTCTCGAACTCGGTCTTGACGCGGACACCGCCGGGCTCCTGGCCTCGGGACGCGTCGCCACGGACGAGGTGCACCCGGTCGGAGACCGGCTGCTGGCGATCAACCAGCGGCCCACGGACCGTCAAGGGGGCCCACCCGGAAGCGTCGCGACGCTCCGCGATACGACTGATCTGCGCGCCTTGTCCGGACGGGCCGAGATGGCACGTGAACGCCTCAAACTGCTCTACGACGCCGGGGTCGGCATCGGCACGGGTCTGGACGTCGCTCGCACCGCCGGAGAGCTGGCGGAGGTGGCCGTCCCGCGGTTCGCGGACTTCGCCACCGTGGACCTGGCCGACGCCGTGCTGAACGGGGAGGAGCCGAACAAGGTCAGCGATCTGCGCCGCACAGCGTTCAGCGGAATCCGTGAGGACGCCCCTCTGTACCCGGTGGGCGAGCGCATCAGATTCGTCGCTTCCTCACCCCAGGCCCGTAGCCTCAGCACCGGCCAGGCTGTCGTCGAGCCGAACCTCAAGGACGCCCCCGGGTGGCAGGCCCAGGATCTGGAACGCACCGAGCAGGTCGTCGCGTACGGAATCCACTCGCTGATCACGGTCCCCCTGCGGGTGGGAGGCCTGGTGCTGGGCGTGGCCAACTTCTGGCGCTCTCAGAAGCCTGAGCCCTTCGACACGGAGGAGGTGGCCCTGGCCGAGGAACTGGTCGCCCGGGCCGCGGTCTCCATCGACAACGCGCGCCGCTACACCCGCGAGCACACGATGGCCGAGACGCTGCAACGAAGTCTGCTGCCGCGCAACCTGCCCGAGCAGAATGCGCTGGATGTCGCCTACCGCTATCTTCCCGCGCAGGCGGGGGTGGGCGGGGACTGGTTCGATGTGCTGCCGCTGCCCGGCGCCCGGGTCGCACTGGTCGTGGGCGATGTCGTCGGCCACGGTCTGCACGCCGCGGCCACGATGGGGCGGTTGCGTACCGCGGTGCACAATTTCTCCGCCCTGGATCTGCCGCCCCATGAACTCCTCGGGCTTCTCGACGAGTTGGTGGGTCGCATCGATCAAGACGAAGCGGAGGACAGCGGTGCCGTGATCACCGGCGCCACCTGTCTGTACGCGATCTATGATCCGGTCTCCCGGCAGTGCAGTGTGGCCCGCGCAGGCCACCCGCAGCCGGCACTGATCCGGCCCGACGGCAGCGTCGAGTTCCTCGAGGTACCGGCGGGTCTCCCGCTGGGGCTCGGCGGCCTGCCGTTCGAGACGGCCGATCTCGAGCTGGCCGAGGGCAGCCGTCTCGTTCTGTACACGGACGGGCTTGTCGAGGACCGGGAACGGGACATCGACATCGGGCTCGAGCTGCTGCGCACCGTGCTGGCCGGGGCCGACAGGTCGCCGGAGGACACCTGCCGGGTCGTACTCGACGCGATGCTTCCGGCTCGGCAGAGCGATGACATCGCCTTGCTCGTGGCCCGTACCAGTGCGCTGTCGGCGGACCGGATCGCCGACTGGCAGGTACCCTCCGACCCGGCAGCCGTTTCCGACGTACGCGAATCAGTCACCCGGCAGCTCGCTCAGTGGGGGCTGGACGACTTGGCGTTCGCGACGGAGCTGATACTGAGCGAGCTGGTCACCAACGCGATCCGTTACAGCAGCGGCCCCGTCCGTGTCCGTATGCTGCGCGACCGGAGCCTGATCTGCGAAGTCTTCGACAGCAGCAGCACCTCACCCCATCTGCGTTATGCGGCCACCACCGACGAGGGCGGGCGCGGCCTGTTCCTCGTCGCGCAGCTCGCCGAACGCTGGGGAACCCACTACACCCCCACTGGCAAGATCATCTGGGCGGAACAGCCGCTGCCCTGAGAGCCGGGAACCGGTCGCAGAGCGTCCGGGGCCGGTTGTTCGCCCCGTGAACGGGGGCAATTTCAGTGCAGGGACCCGCAGTTGGTCCCGGACATGGCTGTCCACCCTTCCGGGCGGGGCCCTTCAGCTGTCAGACTCCGCAGGTGCCAGACTTCGACATACTCGTCATCGGATCCGGTCCGGGCGGCCAGAAGGCCGCCATCGCCGCTGCCAAGCTCGGCCGCCGGGTCGCCGTCATCGACCGCCCCAACATGGTCGGCGGAGTCTCCATCCACACCGGGACCATCCCCTCCAAGACCCTGCGTGAGGCGGTCCTGTATCTGACCGGCCTCACCCAGCGTGATCTGTACGGCCAGAGCTACCGTCTCAAGGAGGACATCACCGTCGCCGACCTGACTGCGCGCACCCAGCATGTGGTGGGCCGCGAGGTCGATGTCATCCGCAGCCAGCTCTCCCGCAACCACGTCTCCCTGTTCGCCGGCACCGGCCGCTTCGTCGACGACCACACCGTCGCGCTGCGCGAAGTGAACGGCCACGAACGGCTGTTGAGCGCCGGGCACATCGTCATCGCCACCGGCACCCGCCCCGCCCGGCCCGCCAGCGTCGAGTTCGACGAGCGGACGATCATCGATTCGGACAACGTCCTCAATCTGGAACGGGTGCCACGTTCCATGGTCATCGTCGGTGCCGGAGTGATCGGCATGGAGTACGCCTCCATGTTCGCCGCTCTCGGCAGCAAGGTCACCGTGGTCGAGCAGCGGCCCGGGATGCTCGACTTCTGCGACGTCGAGGTGATCGAGTCGCTGAAGTACCAGCTGCGGGACCTGGCCGTCACCTTCCGGTTCGGGGAGACCGTCGCCGCGGTCGAACGTCATCCGCGGGGCACGCTCACCATCCTGGAGAGCGGCAAGAAGATACCCGCGGACGCCGTGATGTACTCCGCGGGCCGCCAGGGCCTCACCGACGACCTCGAACTCGACAAGGCCGGCCTGTCCGCCGACCGGCGCGGCCGGATCAAGGTCGACGAGCACTACCGCACCGAGGTGCCGCACATCTACGCCGTCGGCGACGTCATCGGCTTCCCGGCGCTGGCCGCGACCTCGATGGAGCAGGGGCGTACGGCGGCGTACCACGCCTGTGGCGAGCCGGTGAACCAGATGGACGGCCTCCAGCCGATCGGCATCTACACCATCCCGGAGATCAGCTTCATCGGGCGGACCGAGGACCAGCTCACCGAGGATTCCGTGCCGTACGAGGTCGGCATCTCCCGCTATCGCGAACTGGCCCGGGGGCAGATCATCGGCGACTCGCACGGCATGCTCAAACTGCTCGTCTCGCCGGAGGACCGCAGGCTCCTCGGCGTGCACTGCTTCGGCACCGGGGCCACCGAGCTGATCCATATCGGGCAGTCCGTGATGGGCTGCGGCGGCACGGTCGACTACCTGGTCGACGCGGTGTTCAACTACCCCACCCTCGCGGAGTCCTACAAAGTCGCCGCCCTGGATGCGACGAACAAGATCCGGCAGATCGACCGGCTGAGGGATTGATTCAGGAACTGATGAGGAGGAGATCGCGTCGATGACGGCGTCCGATTCGAGTCACCTGATTCCTCCGAGGATGCCCCGGTCTTCAGGCCGGGGAGGAATCGGACTCCTGCGGAGCAGGGCAGGGAACGAGGTTTCGCCCTCAGGGCCAAAGACCGCCCACACGGTCGGGTAAGCTGACTGCCGTGCGTTGCGAGAACCAAGCGCGTACGCCGTGCTGATCGAGAGCCAAGACAGCACATGCACCTCCAAGCTTTGCGGTACGAACCCGGGCTGGTTTCAACCCGGCTGGTGCTGATCGTGGAAGACCTATCGGGTTGCTGACCCGCAGGCAGCGTGAGCCAGGAATCCCCCTGTTTCAGCTGGGGGAGGATTCAATTACGCTCGTGGGGTCCTGTCCGCGCGGCCGTACCCGCGGGCCGCGTATGCAGGAGTCTTGTCGTAGCCCTCTTGTTGGCCTGTGCCCTGCTGCCGGTGGGCCCCGCGACCGCCTCCGGATCCCGTGACGCCGGCCCGGTCGGCTGGGCTTTTGTCAACGGCGGCACCACCGGGGGCGCGGGCGCCGGGCCGGAGTCGGTGTGGACGGTGTCGACGCGTGCGGAGCTGAAGGAGGCGCTGGCCAACCGCGGCGAGGCGACCGCGCCCAAGGTCATCCGGGTCGAGGGAGACATCAGCGGCCATGAGGCCGGCGACGGCACGCTGCTCGGTGAGCAGGACTACGCCCTGGCGGTGATCACCGGCAGGAACATCTGGATCGACCACTGCACGTTCACCGACGGCCGCTACCCGGATCGCACGGCACCGCCCGGCTTCCACGGCGAGCGGGTGCAGCGGCATGACGGGCTGCTGGACATCGAGGACGGTTCGGACTTCATCACGGTGTCCGACAGCCGGTTCACCGATCACGACAAGGCGGTCCTCATCGGGTCAGGTGACGGGCGGGGCGACCGCGACCGCGGGCATCTGAAGGTCACCTTCGTCCGCAACCTGTTCACCGACATCGGGCAGCGCGCTCCGCGCGTCCGCTTCGGGCAGGTGCACGTGGTCAACAACGTCTACCGGGGCCGGGGCGGGGACACCGGGTACGCGCTCGGCATCGGGGTGGAGTCCGCGATGGTCTCCGAGAGGAACGTGTTCCTGTACGAGGGCCCTGACGCGAGCTCTGCCTTGGTGGTCGCGATCTACGGGGGTACGCGCTTCAGGGACACGGGTTCCTGGCTGAACGGCCGCCCGGCCGGACTCGACGCCGCGGCGGCGGCCGAGGCGGCCGACGGGTTCACGACCGACACCGGCTGGGCGCCCGCCGACGTCTACCCGTACCGTTCGCTGAGGTCGCCGGGCGCGGTGCGGTGGCACGTCCTGAACCACTCCGGCCCCCGCCACCGCTGAACGGAGCGGGAGCGTCACCGCGCCGTTTCATGGGGACGTACGGCTTCAGGGCTTTCGGGCGACGCCGCCCAGGGCGATCACCTCGCCGGCAGTGCCGGCCGTCGTGGGGTCGGGGCGCCAGTCGGTGATGGGTACGACACCGGGCTCCAGCAGCTCCAGGCCGTCGAAGAAGCCCGCCAGTTGCTGCGGACTGCGCAGGTGGTACGGGGCCGCGCCGCTCTCGTTGTAGAGGCGGGTGGCTTCGGCGTTGGCCTGGTTGGTGTCCACGCTGTCGTTGAACGCGAAGTAGCTGCCGGAGGGCAGCGCCGCCATGAGTGTGCTGACGATGGACCGCGCTTCGCCGTAGTCGGCGATGTGCCCGCTGACCTGCATCAGTGTGAGTGCGACCGGCTGCGACAGGTCGAGGGTGCGGGCTGCTTCCCGCAGCACGGCGCCCGGGTCGTACAGGTCCGCGTCGATGTAGTCGGTCACTCCCTCGCGGGTGCTGGTCAGCAGTGCCTGGGCGTGGGCCAGGACCAGGGGGTCGTTGTCGACGTAGACGATGCGGGCGTCGGGGGCCACCCGCTGGGCGATCTCATGGGTGTTGTCCGCCGTGGGCAGGCCCGTGCCGATGTCGAGGAACTGGCGGATCCCGGTCTCACCGGCCAGGTGGCGCACGGCGCGGCCGAGGAAGGCCCGTGAGTCGCGGGCGAGGTCGGTGATGCCGGGGAAGACCTCGCGGAAGGCGTCACCGGCTTCCTCGTCGACGGGGTAGTTGTCCTTGCCGCCGAGCCAGTAGTTCCAGATCCGGGCCGAATGCGGCACCGCTGAGTCGATCTTCGCTGACGCCGCGGTGTCGGGGGCGGACGAGTCCTGCGTCACCGTTCAGCCTCCTTCTGGGGAACGTCGTTGGCCTTGGGCATCCAACGTAGAGTCAACTGCCCGCGTTCCACCGGCACTTTGCCGGGTTCGAGAGGCGTGAGTACCAGGACACCCGTCGCCGTACCGAGCGCGTCACCCCGCATGACCGCCTCCTGCCGGCGAGGCAGGAGGCGGTCCGTTGTCGGCGTCCGTCGGGGAGTTACCGGGGGACGCGTGACTGGGCGGCGGAGATGACCGGCTCGCGTCGGCGGTGGCGCTGCTCGTACTCCGCCACCTGGCGGGCCATGCCCAGGGAAACGTTCTGCAGCTCGGCCATGATCTGGCTGGGGTCCATGGCGTCGTAGCCGGGCCACGGTTCGTTGCCGCGCAGTTTCTCGATCGCGTCCAGGACCGCGTCCCGGTTCGCGTGGGCCCGCTCGTAGCCCTCGATCACCGTCAGGTCGGACTGTGGCATTGGGCGCAGCCGCTTCTTGATCTCGTCGAGGCCGAGCCGGCCGTACCCGGCGATCGGCAGGTCCTCCTCCCGCATCACCGCGCCCTGTACCTCCTCGGCCATCCGGGTCACCCCCGGCATCTCGCGGACCACGCCCTCGGCCGCGGACCTGGTCTGCCGGCCGCCGGTCTGGACGGCATCCCGTAGCCGGCCGACAGTCGTCCGCACCACGTGCATGAGCTCCTCTCGCACGCTGCCGTCGTGCTGCGGGCCGAAGCCGTTGCCCGCGGCTGCCACGGCCCGCGCGTGCGCGGCGACGCTGTCCTCCAGCGTCTGCAGCAGCTCCTGGTCCAGGCGGCGCAGCGAACCGAGCAGGTCGGCGGCGGCCTGGTCCTGGATCTCTTCGGCGATGCTCTCCCCGGCCCGGGACGCGGCCAGCGCCCGGGCCGCGGCTGTGAACTCGTTCTCGGCGTTCTTCAGCAGCCGCCGCTCATCGGCCGGACCGCGCAGCAGCCCGGTCAGGAGCGACGAGCCGATCGTCAGCGGCAGCATGGCCGTACGCAGAGCGCTGCGGGAGACGAGCGCCGCCATGTCGACCGTGCTGCCGAGCAGACTGCGCCGACGCGTTTCGCGTACGTGATGCTCGATCCGCTGAAGGCTGTCCAGGACCTCGGCGACCTGGCGCTCCAGCATCTGGCGGTACGGACCTGGAGGCGTGACCGTCACATCCGCCCGGAACCGGTCGGCGACTGCGGCATGGGTCTGCCGGGCATCTTCCAGCGCCGGTGCCAGCGCCTGTGTCATCACTGCCATGTGCTACTCCCTGAGTGGGGGGTCGGGCGGCTGTCCGCCGCACGCGGGAAACGGCTGCTCGTCGGCCTTCTACGGCCGGCAATCGGAACCATCCTGCGAGACTCCCACCGCGAACGCCCGGCGAGCGGCATTCGGCGGGGTGGCACCACACGGCTCGGTGGCCCGCCTGGTGCGGACATCGCACGCCGTGCCACACCTGCCGGATTACTCCGTACGGGTGACGGCGGCGCCGTCGTCGCGGCGCCGGTGCGGTGACAGCGGCGTCGGCGGTCCGCGTGCGCAGGGAGAAGAGGGGGATACGCGTACGAAAAGGAGAAGGCGTCGGTGGCGAATTCTCGCCCCTTTCCCGGGCGTGAAGTGCTGCGTCAGCTTCTGACGCCCTTTCATGGGGCACAGTCACCTCGGGCACCATCGACCTCACCGCCTCTACACATAAGGGCGCCTGATGGAGGGTCGGGGGAGACCCTGCGTAACCCCGCCGGTACGCAGTAGGTTCGGGATCAGAACGCGCGCGGCCAGGGGGCCGCGCGCGTTCTGGATCGAGATGAGGGGAGAACCGTGCGTCGTGGAGACGAGTTCGCCGGCCGCTATGTCCTCAAGGAGGTCATCGGCGCAGGGCGGAGCGGTGATGTGTGGCTGGCCCACGACAAGGTGGTCGGGCAGGACGTCGCGCTGAAACCGGAGCGGATCGAGGGCGACCGCGAGACCGCGGTACGTCGGCTGCTGGGCGAGCCGCGCGCCATGGCCAAGTTCCGCGATCATCCCCACGTCGTGACCCTGTTCGACGTCGTGACCGTGCCGGAAGACGGGGAGGGGAGCGGGGACGGGGAGGACACGTACTGGTTCATCATGGAGTACGTGCCTGGCGGCGGCCTGGACCGGGAGCCGCCGATGTCTCCCCAGCGGGCGGCCCGCATCGGTGCCCAGCTCGCCGACGCACTCGCCGCCCTGCACCAGGCGGGCATCGTGCACTGCGACATCAAGCCCGCCAACATCGGCCTCACCGGGCGCGGCACCGCGAAGCTGCTGGACTTCGGCGCCGCCCACCGGGCCGGCGGCACCGAAACCGTCACGGCCAACGGCCCGTCCAGCTTCACTCCGGCCTACGCCGCCCCCGAGCTGGCCCGGGGGAACATCCCCCGGCCGGCCTCGGACGTGTTCTGCCTGGGCGCCACGCTCTATGCGCTGGTCACCGGTTCGCCGCCGCGCGGCAACGCGTCCGACGGGGACGATGAGCACGGGCAGGAAGAGGTCGACGGCCAGGACACCGAGCGCCTGACGCACTGGAAGGCCGAGCGGGGCGTCGTCGAGATGGACGCCGAGGCCGTGGGGCCGCTGTATCCCGTACTGACCGCCATGCTCCAGCGTGATCCACGGCAACGCCCCGAAGCGACCGAGGTCAAGCGGCTCCTGGCGGCCGTCGCCGGGTCCGAACAGGATGCCGGCGAGCGGACCCTTGAGGACAAGCCGACCGGGAGCGGGCGGCGGCGCCTGCCACTGCTCGCCGCGGCCCTCGGCGTCAGTGCCGCCCTGGTCCTGGGACTTGTCTTACTCCCCGATGACGAGGGCGGCGACACGCATGCCACCGACCAGGCCGGCCAGAGCCGTCCCACGGACGACGCCTCGAGCGGCTCAGGAAAGGTCTCAGGGCAGTCCCTGATCGGCGATCCCCGCACCGCCGACCTGTGCACCCTGACCGACACCACTGCCCGCGGCCTCGGACGCTTCGGCGAGGCCCAAGTGGACGTGGATTACGGGAACTTCGACCGCTGTGACGTGCTCGTCCACACCGGCGGCGAGAACCGTATCGACGTGTCGCTGGACCTCCGGCCGGGCTCACGTCCCGAGTCGTCGCAACCCGACAGAACCATCGGAAGCATCGGCATCATGGAGGAGGAGCCGGCGGACGACGAGTGCGAGCTGAAGCTGGTGCCTGAGAGATCGGCCGACGGCATTCTCGTCGGGATCCGCGTCAACGTGGGTGACGGCACCGTGACCGGCGGCGCCGCGACGCTGTGCGCGGTCGCCGACTCGGCCGCCCAGAGCGCGGCCGACGTGCTGAACCAGGGACCGGTCCCCCGACGTCCCGAGAACTACCCGAAAGACTCGCTGGCCTGGTCGAACGCCTGCGATCTGCTCGACGCCAAGGCACTGTCGTCCGTCGTCCCCGGCATCAAAGCCGACGCGCCGGCGGACATCGATGTCGCGAAATGGGGCTGCGAGTGGTCCAGCGACGTCGACGATCTGGAGACGGAGGTGAGCTTCATCCGCGATCAGCCCAAGACCGCGGCGGACGGCGATTCCATCCGGCTCAGCGGCTACGACGCCGTCGTCGAAGCCGAGGACGACACCTGCTCGGTCTTCGTCGAGTACCGCCAGTACAGCGGCGCGAACGCCGAAACAGCCGCCGAGATGCTCCGCCTGCGGGTCGACGGCAAGCTTCCCACCGCCGAACTCCGCTCGATGGCCACCGCCCTTGCCAGGTCCGCCGCCGCCAAGCTGCCTCGACGCTGACGTCCCGGAGGATCGGGGCAGCGGTCGACTGCGGCGCATCCGACGGGTGCATCCGACGAGCGCATGCAGGAATCGCTATATGTTAATGTCGCAATGCGTTGCCGCACCCGAGAGCCGTCGGCAACGCCAGACACAAGGCAAGGAGCCCCCATGACCAGCGCCACCGACCACCTCGCCCACGAGAACCACACGCACGCCCACGGCAAGGACTGCGGTCACGTCGCCATCCCCCACGGCGACCACACCGACTACGTGCACGACGGCCACCGTCACGCCGCCCACGAGGGGCACTGGGACGACCACTGACGACCGACGCCGAGTGACGCCGGGTCCGACAGGCCGCGGCACGGCCGCGCCGGGAATTATTGCCACATGCTAATGTATGCATATGGTAACGACTTCCCCTCCTCCGGCAAGCGAGCCCGCGGAAACCCTGCAGGCCGCCAGTGAGCTACTGCGAGCCCTGGCCTCGCCCGTGCGCCTCGGCATCGTGCGCGAACTGTCCACCGGCGGGAAGTACGTCCACGAGCTGGTCGCCACCCTGGGCGTGAGCCAGCCTCTGGTCTCCCAGCACCTGAGAGTGCTGCGCACCTCCCGGATCGTCACCGCCCGGCGCCAGGCCCGCGAGACCCAGTACACCCTGACCGACGACCACGTGGCGCACATCGTGCTGGACGCCATCCGTCACGCACAGGAGTAGCGCCGACCTTTACCCTCGTACGACGCCGATGGCCGCCCGGCTTCCCGCCGGGCGCCCATCGCCGCGCCTGGGCTCACACCTCTCGGATCTCGCGCCCCAAAGGGGTCCGGCCGTCAGCTGGTACCCGCACCGGCCGCCCGCTGCCAGGCCGATTCCCGCAGCAGGCGCAGTCCGTTCAGGCCGACGATGACGGTCGAGCCCTCGTGGCCCGCGACACCGAGCGGCAGCGGCAGAGTGCCGGCAAGGTCCCAGATGACGAGTCCGGCGATGAACACACCGGCGATGACGAGGTTCTGGACGACCAGCTCCCGGGCGCGGCGGGAGAGGGCAACGGTGGTGGGGACCGCGGCGAGTTCATCGCGGACGATCACGGCGTCGGCGGTCTCCAGGGCGAGGTCGGAGCCCGCCCGGCCCATGGCGATACCGGTGTGGGCGGCGGCCAGGGCGGGCGCGTCGTTGACGCCGTCCCCGACGACCATCACCTTGCGGCCGGCGCTCTCCATGTCCTTGACCGCGCTCAGCTTGTCCTGCGGCAGCAGTCCGGCGCGTACGTCGTCGATGCCGGCCTCGGCGGCCAGGTGGGCGGCGGCCCGGGCGTTGTCGCCGGTGAGCAGGGTCGGAGCGGTGCCGGTCAACGCGGTGAGAGAGGCGACGGTGGCGGCGGCGTCCGGGCGCAGCCGGTCCGCGATGCCCAGCACCCCGGCGGGGGCACCGTCGACCACCACCAGGACGGCGGTGCGGCCGGACTCCTCCAGTTCCTCGGCCATCGCGACGACCGGGCTCTCGGCGTCGTCCAGCAGTCGGGACGGGGCGCCCACCGCGACCGTGCGGCCGTCGACGACGGCCTGCACTCCGACGCCGGGTGCGGACGTGAAGTCCTCCGTGGCGGGCAGGTCGAGGCCACGTTCGCGGGCCGCGTCCACGACCGCTCGGGCCAGCGGGTGTTCGCTGGGGTGCTCGGCTGCCGCCGCGAGCATCAGCAACTCGCTCTCGTCCAGGCCGGATTCGGGCAGCGGCCGTACGTCGGTCACGCGAGGGGTGCCCTCGGTCAGGGTGCCGGTCTTGTCGAGGGCGACCGTGTCCACCTGGCCGAGCCGCTCCATCACCACGGCCGACTTGACCAGCACGCCGTGCCGTCCGGCGTTGGCGATCGCGGAGAGCAGCGGCGGCATGGTGGCCAGTACGACCGCACACGGCGAGGCCACGATCATGAAGGTCATGGCCCGCAGGAGCGAGTCGTCGAGTTCGGCGCCGAAGGCGAGCGGCACGAGGAACACGGCGAGGGTCGCGGCCACCATGCCCAGCGAGTAACGCTGTTCGACCTTCTCGATGAACAGCTGGGTGGGCGCCTTGGTCTCCGACGCCTCCTCCACCATCCGTACGATCCGGGCGATCACCGAGTCGGAGGCGTCGCGCTCGACGCGGACCCGCAGGGCTCCGGTGCCGTTGAGGGTGCCCGCGAAGACCTCGTCCCCGACCTCCTTCGGCGCGGGGAGCGGTTCGCCGGTGATGGTCGCCTGGTCGACCTCGCTCGCTCCGTCCAGTACGCGGCCGTCGGCGCCGACGCGCTCTCCGGGTCGTACGAGGATGGTGTCGCCGACCGTCAACTCCTCGACGGGGACGGTCTGTTCGCCGCCGTCCGGAGTCAGCCGGGTAGCCGTCGAGGGGGCCAGGTCGAGCAGACCGCGGACCGAGTCGGCGGTGCGGGCGGTGGCCAGTGCCTCCAGCGCGCCGGACGTCGCGAAGATGACGATCAGCAGGGCGCCGTCCATCACCTGACCGATCGAGGCCGCGCCGAGGGCGGCGACGATCATCAGCAGGTCGACGTCGAGGGTCTTGTCCTTGAGCGCCTTCAGTCCCTCCCAGCCCGGTTCCCAGCCGCCGGTGACGTACGCCAGCGCGTAGAGCGGGCCCCAGGTCCAGGCGGGGGCGCCGGTCAGCTGGAGGGGCAGCGCGAGCAGGAAGAGGGCGGTGGCCGCTGCAGCCCAGCGAGCCTCGGGGAGCGCCAGGATGCGGGTGCGCCGCCGGGGCGCGGTCCCGGCGCGCGCGGGCCCGGCCCAGTCGACCGAGGGCGGGGTGAGCGTGGAGGTCATCACTGTCCTTCGTGAGGGACGCATGGGGGCGTACGGGCAGACGGCGGTTCCCGGGGCCGGCCATTCCCTCACCATACAGGATCACATGAAGAGGCATTCATGTCTTCATGTCCGCACTCTCCACCCCCTGTCGTCACTATGGTCACTCCAGACCCACAGACACGCCGAGACCGAGATTCCGACAGGCAGTGGCAGCGTGTGGTGCGAGGGAGGAGGCATGGGCATGGCTCGGGGCGACGAGTCCGACGAGTACCGCGACAGCGAGGCCGACGGCGGCGCGCAGGCCCCCCAGCACCCCATGCCGCCCGAACTGGAGGAACTCCCTTCGGTGTCCGACGCGCGGCTGACCGATCTGCTGCGCGCCGACGCCCGGACCGCGCGCCCTGCCTGGCGCGAGCTGCGCAGCCGCCACCGGCCCGCGGTTCTCTCGTACGCCCGTCTGTGCACCGTCGACGAGTCGGCGGCCCATCGGATCACGGCGACGGCCTTCACCCTCGCGGCCCGCGAGACGGCGCGTGGCCTGGAGCCGCGCACGCCTTGGCGGCATCAACTCCTGCTGCTCGCCTGCCGCGTGGCCGCCGAGTGGTCCGCCGACGAACGTGCCGCCCGCCTCGATCCGGGTCTGCTCACCCGCCTGCGCGAGGCGGGTTCGGGCCCCGACGGACCCGTCCCGCCGATGCTCACCGCGTTCCTGGCGCTGCCCACGCGGGTGCAGGGTCTGGTCTGGTACGGCGTCGTGGACGGGGAGTCCGAGGCCGACACCGCCCGCCTTCTTGGCGTCACGCCCGAGGATGTGGCGTACGGCAGGGAAGGAGCGTTCCAGGCCTTGAGCCACTCCGTGCTCAAGACGCGCCTCGCCGGCTCCGACGATCCGGGCTGCCAGGATTTTCGCCGCCTGATCGAGGAGGCGGTACGCCCCGGGGGCCCTCGCCGCAGTGCGGACCTGGACGCGCATATGGGCAGCTGCCCGCACTGTGCCGCCGGGTACGAGGAGTTGGCGGCCCTGCGCGACACTCCGCGCGCGGCTACGGCCGAGGGGCTGCTGCCCTGGGGTGGCACCGCGTACGCCATGAGCGGCGGCGGGGCGGTGGGCGAGGAGCGGCGGGAAGCGCGTACGACGGCGGGGACCGGCGGGGGTACGGCGGCCCGGTGGAGCTGGTCGGCCTGGCGGCCGTCCCGCCGCCTCGCGATCGCCTCGGCCGCCCTCGGTGTCGCGGTCGCACCGCTGCTGGTCTACCTGCTGACGCAGGGCGACTCGGGATCGCAGGAGTCGGCCGGCGCTGTGGACACCCCGCCGCAGCCACCGTCGGTCACCTTGACGTCGACGTTCTCCCCGCCGCCGCTCCCGTCCGCCACGACCCGGTCCCCGTCCCCCAAGCCGACGAAGTCGACGCGCCCGGCCTCACCGAGCCCGACACCGACGCCAACGCCCACACCGAAGCCGACGCCCACACCGACACGTACGACGCCCCCGCCGGCGTCCGGGCCACCGGACGGCTCCTTCGCCCAGGTGGTGAACGTCGACTCGAGCCTGTGCCTGGACGTCGAGGACGGTGACTTCGACAACGGTACGAACGTCATCGCCGCCGACTGCTCCGCGTCGGGCACCCAGCGCTGGCGTGTCGACGCCGCGAGCGGCGCCCTCCAGTCGTTCGCCGACCCGGACTTCTGTCTGGACAGCCGGGGCTCCGTCGACGACGGCCTCGGCATCTGGACCTGTGAATCGCTCGAGAGCAGCAACGGCGAGAACCTTCGGTTCACGGTGGACGGCGCGGGTGTCATCCGCCCGGCCATCGCCCCGGACCACGCCCTGACCCCGGCCGGCGGCGAGGGTCTGGAACTCGCCCCGGCCGACGGAGACGACGACCAGCGCTGGAAAGCGGGCGCCGGGGTCACCTGAACCTCGGCCGTGACCGGTCCTCGGGGGTCGTGGTGTGCCGCGGTGGCGAGTCGTCGGCGGAGAGCGACTCCGTCGCCGTGCCCCGTCAGTCCCTCACGACAAATAGGGCGAGCACCGCGGCACATCACTCGCGTTTCCCTTTCCAAGGAACGTAAACGTGGTTTTCCCCTCGCCCGGGCACCGGGGCCCGGCCGGGTGACGCCGACCGTTCTCCCGTACCGCCTGCGAACCTGATTGATCCGTCGTGCGGTGGAGACCCGTACAGCCATCAGCGCAGGGTTTGTCGGAGGCGGCCGGCCTGCACCGAAGGTGCGGCGGCGGTGTCCGGAAAGGGAGCAGCAGTGGCGCAGAACGCGGATGACGCCGCTCTCGACGGGCGGCGCCCAGTTCCTGAACTGCATCTGGCGGGCGGTGCGGCCGAGGGGAGCCGAAGGCCCGATGCGGGCGCGGAGCAGCTTCCGCCCGACCGTCACCAGGCGATCCTGGAGGCCACCAAGCAGGTCGCCGCCCTCCTGAAGAGGCAGGGGCACGACTTCGCTCTCGCCGGGAGTGTCGCCGTCTACGCCCACGGAGGGGCAGGCAGCCTCCAGCACGATGCCGACTTCTGCATCAGACCCGAGGACGCCGAAGCGGTCGCCGCCACGCTGGAGGACGCCGGTCTGACGGTGTACGCGCCTCCCGAGGACTGGCTGCTGAAGGCCAAGTGCCTCGGGCAGGACGTGGACCTGATCTTCGGGCTGGCCCATGGACCGGTCAGCACCGAGCTGCTCGGCAGGGCGCGGGAGTTGTCGGTGGACTCCGTACAGATGCCCGTCCTGGCACCCACCGACCTGCTGCGAAGCCTGCTCGCCGCCTTCTCCGAGCACCACTGCGACTTCGGCGCCGTTCTGCCGATCGCCCGGCTGCTGCGGGAGAAGGTCGACTGGGGGCAGATCCGCCGCGAGTTCGGGGACATACCGATGCCGGCCGCCTTTCTGTACTTGCTGGAGCGCCTGGACGTCATCGCACCGCAGGGAGGAGATCAATGAACGCCCATGCCGGACACGACCCGGGTGGTACGGGCACCACGGCGGACGCCGGAGCCGCCGGGAACAACATCGAGTACCGCATCGCCCATCTGCAGGAGCGGCTCGCCGCCGGGGAACTGGGCGAGCTCGGCATGCGCGTCGAGCCGCGGGGATCGGCCGTGACGGTCATCGGCACCGTGCCCACCGCACACTGCCGCGAGGAACTGCTGCGCACCGTGAACGACGAACTGGCCGGTCTTGCCGTCCATTACGACATCGTCGTGGCCGAGGCCGCGGCTCCCGATCACCCGGAGGAGGTGGCATGATCCGCGTCGCGGCTGTCGGGGACATTCATATGGGGCTGGACAGTCAGGGCCTGCTCAGGCCGGCTTTCGACACGCTGCCCGGCTGTGCCGACCTGCTGCTCCTGGCCGGTGACCTCACCCGGCACGGCACACCGGAGGAGGCGCGGGTGGTCGCCGAGGAGGTGGGCGGTCTGCCCGTGCCGGTTGTCGCCGTGCTCGGCAATCACGACCACCACGACGAGAAGCCGGAGGAGGTCGCCGCGGTGCTGCGCGCGGCAGGTGTGCGCGTTCTCGAGGGGCAGTCGACGGTCGTCGAAGTCGACGGCGCGCGCATCGGCGTCGCGGGCACGAAAGGCTTCGGCGGCGGCTTCGTCGGCCGCAGTGGCAGCGAGTTCGGTGAACCGCTGATGAAGGAGTTCATCCGGTACTCGCGCCGCTGCGCCGACGGTCTGCGTACGGCTCTGGACGAACTGGCCGGGCAGGGCTGCGGGACGCGGGTCGCGCTCACGCACTTCTCCCCCGTGCCCGACACGCTGGCCGGTGAGCCGCCGGAGATCTATCCGTTCCTCGGCAGTTACCTCCTGGCCGAGGCGATCGACACGGCAGGCGCGGACCTGGCCGTCCACGGACACGCCCACGCCGGTACGGAACACGGGATGACCAGCGGCGGCGTCCCGGTCCGCAACGTCGCGCAGCCCGTCATTCGCCGGGCGTTCAGCGTGTATCACCTGCACGGCCACGAGGTGCCGACGACGGCTTCCGCCTCCGTCGGCACCTTCGGCTGAGCGGGCGCCGGCCAGGCGTTAGCTCTCCCCCGGCGGGGGCACCCGGAGGCCGAGGTGGGGTCCGTACCAGGGGCCGCATCTTGAGCGAGGTACTGGAGGTACTGGACATGGCACACGAAGGAAACGTCATCACCGAGCTGACGACCGACCACCGGGAGGTCGAGGAGATCTTCGGCCGGATCGAGGCACTGCCGCCCGGCGACAAGAACCGCAAGGTCTACGCCGACCAGGCCACCATGGAGCTCGTACGGCACTCGGTGGCCGAGGAGGAATACCTCTACCCGGCCGTGCGGCAGTACCTGCCCAACGGGGACACGGTGGCCGACAAGGAGATCGACGACCACTCCAAGGCCGAGCAGATCATGAAGGACCTGGAGAGCTGCGAGGCGGGCGATGCCGAGTTCGACCGGCTCATCGGCATGCTCATGAGTGAGGTCCGCTCGCACATCGCCGATGAGGAGGAGAACCTCTTCCCCATGCTGCGCACCACGGCTTCCGCCGGGGCCCTGGACGAGCTGGGTGACAAGGTCCGGCAGGCGAAGAAGCTGGCGCCGACGCGTCCGCACCCCTCCGCACCGGACAAGCCTCCGGCCAACAAGCTCCTGGCGCCCGGAGCCGGACTCGTCGACCGCGTGCGCGACACACTGACGGGGCGTGGGAAGAAGGACTGACGGCGCATGGTCCGACGGGTCGTGGGTACTGCGGGGGGACGCTGTGTGCCCGTGCGACGAGCACGGCCGGCTGATCGAACGGCACATCATCGGTGCCGCCCAGCGGGCGCAGCCGCACGTCAGCCGGAGGGCCGCCCGCCTCGTCCGCCCACGGCCCGAGGTCCACGGCTTCATATCGTTTTTTGACGCTTGACACGCGTCACCGGGTCCCCAGCGACCACAGGACAGGCCTGCCCTCGGACGCTCGGCGCCTCGGCCCCTGTTTCAGGCGCTCAGCGCCCGCCCCGGCTTCAGACGGTCGAGGAGGTCCGCGTGGTGCAGTTCGGCTATCGGTGCGAGGAAGTCCGGGTGGCGCAGCAGCGCCGCTGCCCGCCGGTCGCGGTCGTCGGGAGCGACCAGGCGCCGGAACTCGGCCCGCGCTCCGGTCATGTGGCTGGAGTCGGCGAGTGCGGACACAGCCTGCTCGGCCAGCACCGGGTCGGTGAGCAGGCATGCCGCCCAGCTGGCCACGACCTCGTCCACCCAGGTCCGCCACGCGTACCCGTCTGCGTCGTCGGCCGCGGCCCCCTCCGCTCCCGTGATCCAGTCGAGCCGGGCGGAGCCTCCGGGGCCCGCCACGCCGAGGAGTGCGGCGTCCATCGGCGTCGGATAGCGCAGCCACGCCGCGACGGTCACGGCCTGCCGGGCCTGCACATCACAGAGCGCGGAGTCCAGCGCACCGCCGCCCGACGGATATGAACACGTCAGCCACTGAGCGGTCGCCGCGATGACCGGGGAGAGATCTGCGTGCACTGGCCGTCCGAAATCGCTGGGGGGTGGGACCAGAACGCTAGCCCGCCGCTCCCCCGAGGGAAATGGCCCAGGCCACGAATCGGGCGTTGCCTCGCCCACATCGTCACCCGGGGTCGAGGTGCGCTTCGTCTCCGAGAGCGAGGGCCACCATCTCATTGGTTGAGAATTCACCCACCCGATGGAAAGGTTGGTAAGGCTTGCCTTATATGCTGACGCGGCCCTCGGCGCCGCATCCCGCGTGCAGGGGCGTGACCGACCCCTCGCACGACAGGACCCACCATGCGCACCCCCTCCCGCGGCCTCTTCGCGGCGCTTGCTCTCACCCCGTTGCTGGCCGGCTGTTTCGTGTCGGACAGCGGCTCGGCCACCGATGGTGAGGGGGCATCGGGCGGCCGTCTGAGGGTCGCCCTCGCGGTGCCGCCGGTGCAGGCCCTGTCCCCGTACAGCAATGACGCCACCGTACTGAGCAAGCTCTCCGTGGCCGAAGGCCTCACCGCGCTGGGCAAGGATGGAGCCGCCGCGCCCGCGCTGGCGAAGTCCTGGACGCAGAAGAACGCCACCACCTGGGCCTTCGAGCTGCGCAAGGCCACGTTCCAGGACGGCACCGAGGTCACCGCCGAGACCGTCGTGGGCGCGCTCGACCAGGCAGGCAAGGCCGAGCCCAAGCCTCGTGTACTCAGCGACGTGACCCTCACCGCGAAGGCCGAGGACGCCGACACCGTCACGATCACCACCAAGGCCGCCGACCCGGTGCTCCCGCTGCGGCTCGCCAGCCCCGCGCTGGGCATCCTCTCCCCGAAGGCGTACGCGAAGGACGGCACCGTCAGCCCGGTCGGCACCGGAACCGGCCCCTTCGAGATCACGAAGCTCACCGGGAAGTCCAAGGCCACGCTCGACCGCTTCGACGGCTACTGGGGCGGCAAGGCCAAGGCGCCCGGCGTCGACGTGACCTGGATCGCCGATGGCACGGCCCGCGCCAACGCCCTGCGCGGCGGCGACGTCGACATCGCCGAGTGGATCCCCACCGCCCAGGCGAAGCTCCTGGACGAGGACACCCGTCACGAAGTGCCCTCCGTACGGACCGACAGCCTGGTCCTCAACACCGGAAGCGGCCTCTTCACCGACGCGGCGCTGCGGGCGGCGGCCCGCGAGGCCGTGGACGGCGGCGCCCTCGTCGACTCGGTCTTCGGCGGGTACGCCGACCCCGCGCAGGGCCTGTTCGGGCCCGCCGTCCCCTGGGCTGCCGACGACCGCGTCGAGGTGACCGGCCGCGCCCAGGCCGCGACCACCGCCCAGGTCGAGTCGAAGACCAAGGGCAGGACGCTGCGCCTGGCCACCTACACCAACCGCGCCGAACTCCCCGAAGCCGCGACCGTGCTCCAACAGCAGCTCGAGAAGGCCGGGTTCACCGTGAAGCAGGACGTACGCGAGTACACGCAGATGGAGGCCGACCTCCTCGAGGGCAAGTACGACGCGCTCGTCTTCTCCCGGGTGACGCTGCTGGACACCGGCGACGCGGTCGCGTACCTCGCGAGCGACTACACCGGCGACGGCGTCTACAACATCGCGGGCCTGAAGGACTCCGGCGTCGACCAGGCCATCAAGTCCGCCGCCGAAGAAGACGACACGGAGCAGCGGCAGCAGAAGATCATGCGGGCCGAGGCGGAGATCCTGCGCACCGACGCCGTCGTGCCGCTGGTCCACGAGAAGGTCGTACAGGGCATCGCCACCGGCGTCGAGGGCGTGCTCCTCGACCCCCGCGAGCGCTCCCTGGTCGACGTCGACACGCGTGTGAAGTAGCGGCGGATGAGCGTCACGCCGGTCGGCGCCGATGCACGCCCGGCCCGGTGGCGTGCGGGGGCCGGCCGTGTCGTCGCCGGCACCGCGCTGCTGACGGCCGTCGCCCTGCTGCCCTGGCTGTCCGGGAACGACCCCGCGCTGACGGTCCTGCGGGCCCGCTCCGCCGACCAGGACCCGACCCCCGCACAGCTGGCCGCCATACGGGAGCAACTGGGCCTGGACGAGGGGCCGTTCACGCATCTCGCGCACTGGCTGGGCGGGCTGCCGCGCGGCGACGCGGGCACCTCCTGGGTATCGGGCGAACCGGTCCTGCCCCAGGTGAGCACCGCCTTCGCGGTCTCCGTCACGCTGATGCTCGGCGCCCTCGTGGTGACGATCGCGGTGGCCGCGCTGGTCTGCGCCCGCACCCTGCACCTCGGATCCCGGCGACGGCTGCGGCAGGGTCGGGCGGGCACCGGGGCCGCCGTCCTCGCGGCGCTGCCCAAGTTCCTGCTCGCCTCGCTGCTCGCCACCGTGTGCGGGGTGTGGCTCGGCTGGTTCCCGTCCCAGGGCTGGGAGGGACCACGGTCGATGGTGCTGCCCGCGCTCGCCCTCGGCGTGCCGTCCGGGGCGATGATCGGCGGTCTCCTCGACCAGTCGCTGCCCGCCGCCTTCAACGAGCCCTGGGCGCGGACCTGGCACGCGTACGGTTTCCGGTCCGGCCATGTCGCCCGGCACGCGCTGCGGCGCACGCTGGCCGGTGTGCTCCCGCAGCTCCTGCCGACCGTCGTGGCCCTGGTGGGCGGCGCGGTCGCGGTGGAGAAGATCTTCAACATTCCCGGACTCGGCCGGCTCGCCCTGGACGCCGCCACGGCCCAGGACCTCCCGCCGCTGCAGACCGCGACGCTGGTCCTCGTCCTGCTCGGCGTCGTCGCGGGTCTGCTGATCCAGGCGTTGCGCCGCGCTCTCCTCGGCCCCGCCCTACGGGACGGCGCGCTGCCCACCTTGCACGCGCCGGCTCTCCCTCGGCGGCGCTCCACGCGCCGGGTCGCCGGCTTCTGTGCCGTCGCCCTGCTCACTCTGGTCGTGGCCGGGCTGCTGCGAGATCCCCTGCACGTGGACACGGCGGCCCGACTGCTGCCGCCTTCGGCCGCGCACCCGCTGGGCACGGACTCGCTCGGTCGTGATCTGCTGGCCCGGCTGGGGCACGGGGCGCTGCGTACGGCGAGTGTGGCTTTCGCGGTGACGGCGGTCAGCACCGCCCTCGGGCTGCTGCTCGGCATGGCAGCCCGGGTGGGCGCGGGCCTGACAGAAGTGGTGTCGACGCTGCCGGCCGTCCTCGCCGGACTGCTGACGACCGCGGTGACCGGGCCGTCGGTGTGGGGTGCCGCGCTCGCCGTGTGCCTGGTCGGCTGGAGTCCCTACGCCGCCCAGACCGCCGCGCTGCTCGAACAGGAACGGGCGAGCGGTCACATGCTCGCGGCGATCTCGTTCGGCGCCGACCGCCGGTACCTGCTCCGCCGCCACCTGCTGCCCGCGGTCCTGCCCTCCGTCCTGCGCAACGCCCTGCTGCGGCTGCCCACCACGGTCCTCGTACTGGCCTCGCTCGGCTTCCTCGGTCTGGGCGAGCAGCCGCCCACGCCGGAGTGGGGCCGCCTTCTGTCGGAGAACCAGCCGTACGCGGAACTGGCGCCCTGGACCGTACTCGGCCCGGCCTGCGCACTGGTCCTGCTGTCCGTTCTCGCCGTGTCCGGTACGGCGTCGGGACGCGGCAGAGCCCGAGGCCGCGAGAAGGTCCCGTCGCTCCAGAAGTGAAACTCCGCGTGGCCGGATCTCGATGCTGCCGAAGCTGAACTCCCCCGCGGCGCCGGATCGTGACGTATGCGGTGATCTGCTACGAGGCGTCGTCGGCCCTGCCGTGATCTGCCCCTGTCCTCCCGGCGTCTTCGCCGGACAGCCGGTGCCGTGTTGAGGGATGGTGGAGAAAGACGAAGGTGACACCGGAGGGCAGGGTGACCGCGACAAGACAGGGGAAGTCGGCGCGTGGAACAGTGTGCCGCGTGGATCGAAGGCGGTGCGAGGGATGAGCGCAGCCGGATTTCCCGTGACCGAGGGTGACGAGCCCGTTCGCGGCCCGGTGCAGCCGAGCGGGCTGCTCGATGTGCTCGGCGTGGCCTCGGTGGTGCTGGACACCAAGGGGCGCGTCGTGCTGTGGAGCCCGCAGGCCGAGGAGCTGTTCGGCTACACGGCGCAGGAGGCGCTCGGCGAGTACGCGTCCCGGCTGATGGTCAGCGAGCAGCACGCCGATCTGGCCGTCAAGCTGTTCACCGACGTCATGCTCACCGGTGAGAGCTGGGCCGGAGCCTTCCCCGTGCGGCGCAAGGACGGCACCACGCGCCTCGTGGAGTTCCGGAACATGCGGCTGCTGGACGACCGCGGTTCCGTCTACGCCCTCGGTCTCGCCGCCGACCAGTCGACCGTGCGCCGGCTGGAGCGGGACATGGCGCTGTCCGCGCGGATCGTCTCGCAGTCTCCGATCGGCCTGGCCGTCCTGGACACGGATCTGCGGTACGTGTCGGTCAACCCGGCACTGGAGCGCATCAACGGCGTATCCGCGAAGGAGCACATCGGCCGGACGGTCCCCGAGGTCCTGCCGTCCGTCGACGCCGACGCCCTTCAGGCCGCGGCTCGCCAGGTGCTGGAAACCGGCGTCCCGCTCATCGAGCAGCACACCGTCGGCCGCACCCCGGCCGATCCGGACGAAGACCACGCCTGGTCCATCTCGTTCTACCGGCTGGAGGACGCTCTCGGCACGGTGCTGGGCGTGGCCACGTCGGTCGTGGACGTCACCGAGCGGCACCGGGCGGGTATCGAGCGAGAGGCCGCGCGACGGCGCCTGGCCGTCATCGCCGACGCCTCCACCCGTATCGGCACCACGCTGGAACTGGACCGCACCGCCCGCGAGTTGGCCGATGTCGCCGTGCCGGAACTCGCCGACATAGCGGCCGTGGACGTGCTCGACGCGGTGATGGAGGGCCGCCCCAGCAACCTCGGGCCCGCTCAGCCGGCGGTGATCCGCGCGCTGGCCGTCAAGGCGGACCATGCCGGCGAAGCTCTCGAGGCGGCCGACCCTGCCGGGCAGCTCACCCGCTACGACTCGGACCGGCTCGTCACCCAGTGCGTACGGACGGGCCGCCCGGTCATGGTGCCGCGGGTGAAGGACACCGACCTGGCCCGCATCGCCCGCGATCCGGAATCGGCCGCGCTCCTGGCGCAGGCGGGCGTCCACTCGTATCTGGCGGTCCCGCTGATCGCGCGCGGTGAGGTGCTCGGCGCCCTGGATCTCAAACGGACCCGCAATCCGCTGCCGTTCAGCGAGGACGACCTGCTGCTCGCCCGGGAGCTGGCCGCCCGTGCGGCGGTGCAGATAGACAACGCCCGCTGGTACCAGAACGCCCGCAACACCGCCGTCACCCTCCAGCGCAGCCTGCTGCCCAGCCATCCGCCCAAGACGACCGGGCTCGAGGTCGCCTCCCGTTACCAGCCGGCGGGCGCCGCGGGTGAGGTCGGCGGCGACTGGTTCGACGTGATCCCCCTGGACGGAGGCAAGACCGCGCTCGTCGTGGGTGACGTGATGGGCAGCGGCATCAACGCCGCCGCGACCATGGGCCGGCTGCGTACCGCGACGAGCACCCTGGCCTCACTGGACCTCGATCCCGCCCGGCTCCTCGAACACCTCGACAAGATCACCGCGGGTCTGGACCACTACATCGCCACCTGTGTGTACGCCGTCCACGACCCCCATGAGCGGCAGTGCATTTTCGCCAACGCCGGGCATCTGCCGCCCGCCCTGGTCCGGTGCGGCCATCCCCCGAAGCTGCTCGAACTGCCCACCGGGGTACCGCTGGGCGTGGGCGGCGTCCCGTTCTCGACCACCGTCGTCGACCTCGAGCCCGGCGACCAGCTCGTGTTCTACACCGACGGTCTCGTCGAGACGCGCCGGGATTCCCTCGACGAACGTCTCGACACGCTGCTGAGCCTCCTCGACGACCCCGCCCGCCCCCTGGAAGAGGTCTGCGACCTCCTCCTGCGCACCCTGCACCACCCCGACAACCACGACGACGTGGCCCTGCTCATCGCCCGCGCTCAGGAGCTGGCGTAACGGTTCACTGCTCCTGCCGGACGGTCACCGGCCGGTCCTCCCTCAGCTGTGCGAAGAGCTGTCGTGCCTGGCGCATGTCCCACTTCACGGCGGCGCCCTGGGGCGTTCTGAAGGCGGGGTCGGAGACGGGGACGTTGATCTGGCGCCCATTGCCTGCCGTGACCTTGCGCATCGCCTGGAACAGGGTCACGAGATCCGGCAGGCTCGTGTCCTTGTCCACGATGAGCGTGTCGAGGCCCGCGTCGGCGGTCGGCAGGACCCTGCTCGGGTTGAGGAGCGTCTGACGATCGACCGCCTTCTTGGCGAGCGCGGCCAGGAACTTCTGCTGGTTCCGGGTGCGGCCCAGGTCGCCCTCGGCCTCCTGCTTGCGCTGCCGTACGAACGCCAGCGCCTCGGCGCCGTTCAGGGTCTGGCAGCCCTTCTGCAGGTTCGCGCCCGAGTCCTTGTCCTTGATGGCGCGGTCCAGGCACATGTCGACGCCGCCGACCGCGTCCACGATCCCGACGAAGCCCGCGAAGCCGATCTCCGCGTAGTGGTCGATGTGCAGGCCCGTGTTGCGCTCGATGGTCTGCACGAGCAGCTCGGGACCGCCCAGGGAGAACGACGCGTTCAGCTTGTTCGGCCCGCGGTAGTTCTGGCCGTTCTCGGGGCGCACGAACGACGGGAGGTTCACCCACGAGTCGCGCGGCAGGCTCATCATCGTGGTGCCGTTCGCGCCGGTGTGCAGCAGGATCATCGAGTCGGTGCGGCGGCCCTCGGTCGAGCCGGCCCGCAGATCCTGTCTGGCCTGCTCGGACAGACCCTCGCGGCTGTCCGAGCCCACGATCAGGTAGTTGGTCCCCTTGCCCCGCGCGGGGCGCTCCGGGAGCGCGCCCAGGTCGACCTCCTTGGTGAGCTCGGTGTCGGCCCACACGTACGCGCCGAACGGAGAGACGAGCATTACGGCGAGCGCGAGGATCGCCAGCCGCACGGTCCGCTTACGCCGGGTGGGGCGGCGCCTGGGGCGTCTGCCGCCGCTGTCGGGACCCCTGCCTCTGCGGGATCTGGCGCGGTGCCCGTGGGGCTGGTGCGCGGCGGCCGTGCGACCCGCGGCGGTGGACGACGGCATACCGGGCAGGGGCGCGGTGCGCCACGGGGGCGGGGCCGGGTTGCTGTCCGGCACCCGCTCCGTACCGCCCCTCACCGGATCTGGCCGGCCGCTCCCGTCCCAGCCACCCCGGCCGTCATCCGGCAGACGGTCGGTCCACTCGCTCATCGGCCTGTCCAGTCCTCACGCCATCTCGCTCACCTCGTGGTCAGGCTCTTATACGAGTCAGCGCCACCGATCTGTTCAGCGGCCGAACCGGAACGCCGCATGCGATGCCATTTGAGCCGGCTGCCGAACAGCAGGGCGACCATGGACTGGATGACGACCAGGTACGTCAGCTGCCGGTACACGAAGAGCTGGAACGGCATCGACCACAGGGCTCGTATCTTCTCGCCGTCGAGCTTCAACGCGTAATAGGCGCAGAGCAGTTGGGCGCCCAGGAAGCTGAACCACACAGCGCCCGCCAGCCAGGAGTCGAGGAACAGCACCGCGTACAGGGCGAACACGTCGATGACCGGGGCGAGCAGCGGAAGGGCGACCTGGAACAGCGCGATGTAGGTGAGTCCGCGCCGGCCGAAGCGCCCGGACACTCCCTTGTCCAGGACTGCACCGCGGTGCTTCCACATGGCCTGGATCGTGCCGTAGCACCAGCGGTAGCGCTGCCGCCACAACTGGCCGAGCGAGGTGGGCACTTCGGTCCAGGCGACGGCGGACTCCTCGTAGAGCACCCGCCAGCCCGCCCGCCACAGCGCCATGGTGAGGTCGGTGTCCTCGGCGAGGGTGTCCTCGCTGACCCCGCCGACGCTCACCAGCGCGTCCCTGCGGTAGGCGCCGATGGCACCGGGGACCGTGGTCATGCACTCCAGGACCTCGAACATCCGGCGGTCGAGGTTGAAGCCGAAGCAGTACTCCAGGTGCTGCCACTTGGCCAGCAGGCGGCGCCGGTTGCCGACCTTGGCGTTGCCGCTGACGGCGCCGACGGCGGGGTGCGCCAGCGGCTGGATGAGCCGGCGGATGGCGTCCGGTTCGAAGACGGTGTCGGCGTCGACCATGACCACGATGTCGTACTGGGCGTGCGCGAGCCCGGTGTTGAGGGCGGCCGCCTTGCCCTCGTTCAGCTTGCGGATCACCTGCACGCGCGGGTCGCCGATCCCCTCGGCGATGTCCGCCGTGCGGTCCGTCGAGCCGTCGTCGATCACGATGATCTGCAGCTGCTCGTGGGTGGAGCCCAGCAGGGAGAGGACGGTGGACTCGATACCGGCCTCTTCGTTGTACGCGGGCACGAGCACCGTCACCGGTTCGGTCACCTCCGGCATCCAGGCTGCGCCGGGGCGGGAGTTCTCGAGCCGGCGGACATGGGTCCGGGCGAAGTGGGCGAGCAGTGCGAGACGCAGCAGTCCGAGGGTGCCCGCGATGCCGAGTACCCAGGTCATGGCGTTCGAGAAGGCGTCCCCGAGCTTGGTCACCCAGACCAGGAAGGTGCCCTGCCAGCGCTCGGCGGTGGACGCGGGCTCGTACGGGTCCAGCCTCATCCCGTCCGACACGGTGGTGAAGCGGTCCACGTTCCGGTTGTTCAGGAGCTTCTTGGTCTCCCCGAAGGCGAGCGACGTCTGGCTGAACTGCCGGACCAGGCCCAGCCTCGCCTTGCGGGACTCCGCGTCGGCGGCGACCAGTACGTAGCCCCGTGTGGCGGCCTGTTGTGCCGCCTGCCACTCGCGGCCGCACAGCGTGTCCGGTGTGGTGGTCCGCGGCAGCCGCAGCAGTTTGGGGTGCTGGCCCGCGGTGCTCCCCAACGCGCTCTCGGTCAGGTCGAGTTCGGCCGAGAAGCGGGTGGGTGACGACTCGCCGAGGACGGCGCCGGTGTACGTGTTCGAGCCGATCTCATGGCCCTCGGCGCGGATCCGCCGCACCAGCTCGGGATAACGGGCGGCCTCGGTGCCGAAGAGGAAGAAGGTGGCACGTGCCCGGTGCTGCCGCAGCAGGTCGAGGAAACGCGGGGTCCAGACGGGGTTGGGACCGCCGTCGAAGGTGAGGGCGACGGTGCGGGCGGGCATCGAGGCGGTCTGGACTCTGTTGCCGTTGATGCCCACCACAGGTCCGCCCCGGGCGACGGCGTCCGGTGCGGGCGAGGTGCAGGGGGAGCGGGTCTTCGCGGCGTCGACCTCGTGGCTGGTCCAGCCCTGGAAGAACAGGACCGCGGCCACCACGGGGAGGACGAGGAGCAGTAACAGCCAGTGGCCGCGCGGGTCGCGGGACTGCTTGTGCCGGGCCTTCAAGAGAGATCGCCTCCCTTCGCGACGTCGCGGGCCTCTTTTCCTCTCTTCGCGCATGGTGGACGGCTGGACGTCTTCTTCCGCGGACGGGTGGGGGCGACCTCGCACAACATGGTGGGCGAGTGTAGCCACAGGTGTTCGGTTGGATGGCAATAACACCGGTCGCCTCTTGGGGAGACGTAACGCACACGTAGGTTGGGGCGCACAAGTTGAGCAACCGTGCCCGAATCGGCGTATGGAAGGTGGAGGGAAATCCGCCCGCGAAGCCCCTCCACGCTGGAGGTATCCCACCCGTGACCATCACCAAGGCGGCCCCGCCCCGGGGCGATCGGCGCGATGTGGACGAGCCGCGGGGGTCGCGGGTCGACTCGTCGCTCGTCCTGATCATGCTGCTGCTCGTGGTGGTCGCGCTGCAGGGGCCGATTCGCGAGGCCGTGTCGACGCCGGTGATGCAGAGCTGGATGACGGTGTTCGTCGCGGTGGTGGTGCAGGCTCTGCCCTTCCTTGTCCTCGGTGTCCTGCTGTCGGCGGTCATCGCGGTGTTCGTCCCGGCGTCGTTCTTCGCCCGCGCGCTGCCGAAACGGCCGGCCCTTGCGGTGCCGGTCGCCGGGATGGGCGGGGCGGTGCTGCCCGGCTGTGAGTGCGCTTCCGTGCCGGTGGCCGGGGCGTTGGTGCGCCGGGGCGTCGCGCCCGCGGCGGCGTTCACGTTCCTGCTGTCCGCTCCGGCGATCAACCCGATCGTGCTGACCGCCACCGCCGTCGCGTTTCCCGGCAAGCCGGAGATGGTCCTCGCGCGGTTCGTGGCGAGTCTGCTGGTGGCCTGTGCGATGGGCTGGCTGTGGCAGCGGCTCGGCCGCACCGACTGGCTGCGCCCGCCGGCCCGCCCCGAGTCGGAGGGCCTGGGCAAGGGGGCGGCGTTCTGGGGGTCCGTACGGCATGACGTGATGCACGCGGGCGGTTTCCTCGTCATCGGCGCGATGGCCGCGGCCACCCTGAAGGCCGTGGTTCCGGCGAGCTGGCTGCAGGCCACGGCCGACAACCCCGTCCTCGCGGTGCTCGCCCTGGCGGTCCTCGCGGTGCTGTTGTCGATCTGCTCGGAGGCCGACGCGTTCGTGGCCGCGTCCCTGTCGCAGTTCTCGCTCACGGCGCGGCTGGCGTTTCTCGTGGTCGGGCCGATGATCGACCTGAAGCTGTTCGCCATGCAGGTCGGCACGTTCGGCCGTGGCTTCGCGCTGCGGTTCGCCCCCGTGACCTTCGCCCTGGGTGTCCTGGTATCGGTCCTGGTCGGGGCGGTGCTGCTGTGAGCCGGCAGGCACAGGCAGCCGTGCTGTTCCTCATCGGCGGGGCGTTGCTGCACGCGAGCTTCACCGATCTCTATCTGCGGTACGTCAAGGCCGGGCTGCGTCCGCTGCTGCTGGTGGCCGGCGTCGTCCTGATCGTCGCCGCCGTCGCCACCGTCTGGTACGAGCTGCGACGGCCGCGCGTGGCCAAAGGGAAGGCCGCAGAGGACCGGTCCGAGAACCAGTCCGGGATCGAGCACCATGACGGGCACGGTCACGCCCACCGCGAACCGCGCGTTGCCTGGCTCCTCGCCCTGCCCATCCTCGCGCTCATCCTGGTCGCCCCGCCCGCGCTCGGCTCCTACAGCGCCATGCGCACCGGCACAGCCCTCCAAAAACCGTGGGGCTTCGAAGACCTTCCCGCGGGCGATCCCGTACGGATGAGCCTCGTCGACTACGCCGGCCGCGCGGCCTACGACCAGGGACGCGACCTCCACGACCGGCAGATCAAGATCACCGGCTTTGTCGCCCTGGACCGGGGCGGTACGCCGTACCTCGTCCGCATGGAGCTCAACTGCTGCGCCGCCGACGGCCAGCCCGTCAAGGTCGGCCTGGCGGGAAAGACTCCTCCCGTCCTGCAGCCCGACACCTGGCTCGAAGTCACCGGCACCTACACCGGCAAACAGACCAGGGACCCGGTCAACGACGGCGTCATCCCCTTCATCGACGTCACCGAGGCCAAACCGGTCCCGGCCCCGCGCGACCCGTACGACGAGGGCGGGGGCGGCTGAGCGTCGGATCGAGTCATCGTCCATGCCGAGGGCTCGCGGTGCTACGGGCGGCGGCGGCCGGGTGCAGGAGTGCGAGTGCGCCGTCGGGATCCAGGGTGATGTGGACCGAGTCGCTGATCCGGTCGAGGGTCGCGCGCAGCCAGTCCCGGTCCTCGTCCGTCGCGGGCTCCAGCCGCATCCGCCGGACCCGCAGCGGCACCATGCGCAGGCCGGCCAGCCGTCCGGTGTCCGCCTCCACCGAGACGAAGTAGGCGAGCCGGAGGTCGTCGCGGTAGCGCTCGTAGCCCGTGATGCCCTCGTAGTCGTCGATGAAGTCGCCGCAGCCGTAGAGGATCAGCCGGTCGCGGTACACCTCGATGGTGCGGGGATGGTGCGAGGAGTGCCCGTGTACGACGTCGACGCCGCCGTCCACCAGAGCGCGTGCAAAGCGGATGTGCTCCCGGGGGATGCGGTAACCCCAGTTGGAGCCCCAGTGCACGGAGACGACCGTGATGTCACCCGGCAGCTTCTCCTGCCGCACTCGCCGGACCGTCTCGGCGGCAGCGGCAGCCGACGGCTCGACGACATGGGCGACACCGGGCACGTACTCGGTGGCCGCCCAGCCCGGCGGGATGCCGCTGGACTCCATCCCGAGGGCGAACACCAGCACACGTGCGGTGCGGCTGACCGTCACCGTCGCGGGCGCATGCGCCTCGTCGGCGTTGCGCCCCGCTCCCACCGTCCGCAGACCCGCCCGGTACAGCGAACGGAGCGTCTCCTCGAGACCGGGGTGGCCGAAGTCCAGCACATGGTTGTTGGCCAGGACGCAGACGTCGGGCCGGGCCACGGCCAGGGCGGGCATGTCGGCCGGGTGCATCCGGTAGTGGATCTCCTTGCCCGGCTCGAAGGTGTCGCTGCGGGTGACGGCCGTCTCCAGGTTCACGATCCTGGCGTCCGGGGCGGCCTCCTCCAGCACCCGTAGCGCCTCGCCCCAGGGCCAGGAGGGTTCGACCGGCGCGGGGATCGGGCCGTTCACGGCCTCGGCCGACTCGACGTAGGAACGGGCGTCGCGGACGTAGCCTTCGCGCAGTGTCGGGTCACCGGGATGCGGAAGGATCTGGTCGACGCCGCGCCCGAGCATCACATCGCCGCAGAGGAACAGCGTCACGACGCCGTCGCCCATGTCTCAAGCGTACGGAAATCGGTTGACGTGTGAAGTGCTGGAACGTTCGTATGGCGGTCGGCCACAGCCTTACTTCAGGAAGGTGCTCATGGGCGGCGGCAAGATGCATGCCGACGAGATCGACCTCGACGTGTCTGACGTACGTCGACTGATCGCGGCGCAGTTTCCGCAGTGGGCGGATCTTCCAGTCGAGCGGATCGAGTCCGCCGGTACGGCCAACGCCATGTTCCGGCTCGGCGGGGCCATGGCCGTGCGGCTGCCCCGTATCGCAGGGGCGGCGGGCGATGTGGAGAAGGAGCACCGGTGGCTGCCCCGGCTCGCTCCCTCGCTTCCGGTCGCCGTTCCCGTACCGCTGGTCAAGGGCATGCCCGACGAGGACTATCCATGGCCGTGGGCCGTCTACCGGTGGCTCGACGGCGAGACTCCGGCCGTCGGACGTATCGCCGAACCCGGCCGACTCGCCAAGGATCTGGCCGAGTTCGTGGCTGCGTTGCGCCGGATCGATCCCGCGGACGGGCCTGCCTCGTATCGCAGCGAGCCCTTGGCCGCACGGGACGCGACGACGCGTGCCGCGATCGAGGAACTGCGCTCAGTCGTCGACCCCGGCGCTGCGGCCGTCGCATGGGAGGCGGCCCTGGGCGCCCCCGCGTGGCCCGGTCCTGCGGTCTGGATCCACGCGGACCTGCAACCGGGGAACGTCCTGCTCGCCGACGGCCGGCTCAGCGCCGTGATCGACTTCGGCTGCCTGGGCCTGGGCGATCCGGCCGTCGATCTGATCGCGGCCTGGTATGTGCTGCCGGCCGAAGCGCGTGGCGCCTTCCGCTCCGCTCTGGAACGCGATGACGCCGCCTGGGAGCGAGGCCGCGGCTGGGCGCTGTCGATCGCGCTCGACGAACTGCGCTACTACCGGGACACGAATCCGGTCATGGCGAGCATCGCGCGACGCGTCATCCACGCGGTTCTCACCGGTACCTGATGTCGGCGGAGCTGTAGCGGCAGTGGGTGCCGTCCGCGCCGCTGCCGAGTTTCGTCGGTTCGTCGCCGGAGTCGTTGCCCTGGAAGCGTTCGCATACGTTCATCTCGCCGCCGACGATGGTGATGCCGGAGAGATCGGCGGTGTCGCCGTAGTTGGCGTTGACGCCGACCAGCGACTTGCCGGGGCCGGTCGCCTTCACGTTGCTGACCACGACATGGCGCTCGTACTGGGTGTCGCAGTTGCCGCAGGACCGGTAGAGCTTGCCGAAGTTCTCGACCTGGAAGTTCTTGATCGTCACGGTGCCTGCGCCGTTGTGCTGGAAGACCTTGTCGTCGGCGTTCCTCGCGCCGCCGCCGTCGATGGTGTATTTGGCCGAGGCCGACGTTCCCTTGAAGGTGGCGGCGTCCTCGCCGACGTCCTCCCACCACACGTTCTGCAGGGTGCAACTGCCCAGGCAGTGAATGCCGTCGGCGGCCGGGGCACCCAGGATGACGTTCTTCAGCACGGCGCCGTCGGCCAGCTCGAACAGGGCGTCCTGGTCCTCGTCCTGGCCGCCGCCGCCCAGTGCGCCGGAACCGGAGTAGCGCTTCATACCGCCGTCGTAACTGCCGGAGACCTCGATGGTGGCGGACACCGGCTCGCCCGCCGGGGCGTTCGGCCATGCGCCGAGGGCGGTGCCTTGAGAAGGCGTACGAGGGCGGGTCGCCGATGCGGTGGGTTCGGCGCGCTTGCTCGGCGACTTCGAGGGCGAGGCGGAGGCGGACGGGGATGCCGAGGGCGACGCCGATGACGAGGGGGACGCCGACGGGGATGACGTGGGCGTCGGAGCCACGTCGGACACCGCCCGCAGGCTCCAGCTCTTGCTGCCCGCCTTGTCACAGGAGTCCTGCTGGGCCAGGCCGCCCTTGAGGTTCAGGCACTTGCCGCTCTTGCCATTGACGAGGTGGTACGCCTCGCCGGCTTCGCTCGCTTTCCAGACCTGTGAGGTGCCGTCGCCGCAGGCCTGCTGCCGCACAGCCGTGCCACCCGACGTCGACGCACTCTGCACGTCGACGCACAGACCGCCGGACGCGGCCTTCACTCTGAACCCCTCGCCGGACTCCGTGAGCTGCCAGACCTGCCCCGCCCCACCGTCACAAGCCGCACCCCCCAACTGCGCGCCGCTCGACGGCTCAGCCAGGCACGTACCGTCGCCGGCGTTCACCAGCTGGTACGTCCCGGCATCGGGTCCGGACCCGGAGGCCGAAACGAGCACCCCGCCGACGATCGCGCCGCAGGTCAGAACCGCGGCCAGCGCGCTGATCAGTACGTTTCTCCGGCGGTTCGACTGATTTCGCCGCGGCCCGCGATGGGCTGCTCTCTTACCCACGTCGTTGCTGTCCTTCAGGGGTGTGCAGTTCAGGTCGGTCCCGCACCCCTCTGTCGCCACCGGTCGCACAAAGGTTGCCGCCGGTGGCCGAATTTATACGGTGCCCGCTACCCGGCCGCTCCCAGCCGCTCGACGAGGTCGTACCAGCCGGCCGCCAGTCGCTCCACCGACATCCCCCGCTGGGTGAGCAAGTGGTCGGCGAGGAGGGTGCCGAGATAGCCGAGCAGCGTGTGCGCCACGAGTTCGATGTCGCCGGGCGCCTTCAACTGCCGTAGCAACAGGGCGAGATGGCCGAGCCTGAGGTGATTCGCCGGGCTGCTGTAATGGCGGGCCAGGTCCCCGTGGGCGGCCAGGTAGAGGTCGCGGTGGGCGCGTTCGTGGCGGATGATGGCCGGGCCGAAGGCGCGCAGGCGCTCGGCGGCGGGCGCGTCCGGCCCGAGCGGGGGCGGCCCCGTGAGGAAAGCGGTCTGGAGCTGCTGCTCGTGGTGGTCCAGGAGGGCGAGCATGAGCCCGGCGCGGTCGCCGAACCGCCGGAAGACGGTGCCCTTGCCGACCTTGGCGGCGGTGGCGACGGCCTCCATGGTCACGTTCCCGATCCCGCGCTCGGCGGCGAGTTCGGCGGCCACTTCCAGCAGGCGTGTGCGGTTGCGTGCGGCGTCGGCTCGCAGCCTGGGCCGCTCCTCGGTCACGGTGAGGGTGAGATCCACCTGCCCGGAGGGTGGTGCCTGCGCGGTCGGAAAGAGTGGGAGCGGCTCGGTCATGGCTTCAGCGTAGCGCTGCGGGGAATAGAAGTGGACCGCGGTCCGGTTAGTCGCGGACAGAACTGGACCGCGGTCCGGTTAGGTGATACAACATTCAACGGACCACGGTCCGCTTGTTCCGGCCCACTCTTTCTGGAGTACCACCCATGTCTGTACGCATCCTCGCCCTCGTCGGCAGCCTTCGCGCCGGTTCGCACAACCGTCAGCTCGCCGAGACCGCCGTCAAGCACGCTCCCACCGGTGTCGAGATCACGCTCTTCGAGGGCCTGGCCGACGTGCCGTTCTACAACGAGGACATCGACGTCGAGGGCAGCGTGCCCGAGGCCGCCGCCCGGCTGCGTGCCGTGGCCGGCCAGGTCGACGCCTTCCTGCTGTTCTCGCCGGAGTACAACGGCACCATGCCGGCCGTGCTGAAGAACGCGATCGACTGGCTGTCCCGCCCGTACGGCGCCGGCGCGATCTCCGGCAAGCCGGTCGCCGCGGTCGGCACCGCCTTCGGCCAGTACGGCGGCGTGTGGGCGCAGGATGACGTCCGCAAGTCCGCGGGGGTCGCCGGCGCCACGGTCCTGGAGGACGTCAAGCTCTCCATCCCCGGCTCGGTCACCCGCTTCGCGGACACCCACCCCTCCGATGACAACGAGGTGGTCGCCGGCCTGACCGAGGTCATCCAGCAGCTCTCCCAGGCCACGCCCGCCGCGGCCTGACACCGGCAATCCGCCC
>NZ_BMPQ01000019.1:45605-184697 GCF_014647675.1 Streptomyces flaveus
AGGAGCGCGCCTCCGCCGGGCAGCCGCGATCACCCCACCCGTTCCCACTCCCCCGCAACGCTGTCAGTCCCGGCGGAAGATCGTGATCGAGTGGCCGACCTCGTCGATCGGCCTGCTGGACTCGATCAGCGCCTCGAGCGGTCCTCCGGGCTCGGCCTTGGCGACCGCCGAATTCGAGACGAGGAGCAGCCCGCGCACCTCCTCCGGCTTCGCCCTGAGCGGATCGCGGGCGTCGATGCCGTAGTACGACGGGACCCCGCTGCCCTTGTAACCGAGCCAGACCCGCTCATCGGGGTAGCGCTGCCGGAGACGCTCGGCCAGCCGTCCCAGGTCCTGACCCCAGTCGACGTTCGAGTCGTGCAGGTGCTGGCGGGTCTTCGAGGGCCCGCCGAACGCCTCGTTGGAGTACGGCAGGTAGTACGGGAAGGTCCGCAGCGAACTGACCGCGACGAACACGACCAGCGCCGCCGTCATCCCGTACGCCCACCATGTGCGGTGGATGAGTACGCCGGCCGCGGCGACGGCCAGGAACATCGGCAGGAAGATGGCGTACCGGACCCCGAAGCCGCGCGATCCGTCCAGGAGCACCGCAAGCAGCACCGCCGGGAGCAGCAGCAGGTACGGCGCCGCGGGCCGCAGGCGGCGAGCCGTCAGCAGGGTCACGGCACCGGCCGCCCACAGGGCGAGCATGCCCAGCGGTGTCTTCACCAGTACCGCGGCCGGCAGGTAGTACCAGAGCGAGCCGAAGTAGCGCCGGCCGAACAGGAAGCCGCCGCCCTTCGTCGAGTACTCGATGCCGAACTGGATGCGCATACCGTCCCGGTACGGCTCCGGCACGGGCAGCCAGGCGGTGACGAGGCCACGCTTGCCGCGGATGTCCGGCACGTTCCTCGGAGTCGTCCAGGGCGGCCGGGGGTCGACGGCCAGGTAGGTGGCCCACACCACGGCTACGGCGACGAGCGCCACACCGGCCGCCGCCAGGGCGCTGTACGCGATCAGTCGCAGCGTCCCGCGTCGGTCGAGGCCGGGTGTGCGACGGGCGGACCAGTACGACACAGCGGCCAGGAGCAGCAGGACGGGCGCCGCCGCCAGGGTGTTCATGCGTGTCGCCAGGGCCGCGCCGAGCGCCAGCCCGGCGAGCGGGAGGTAGCGGAGCGGCTGCCCGCGGGCCCGCCGGAGCAGCCACACCGAGGTCAGCAGGAAACCGGCCGCGGGTACGTCGAGTGTGGCCAGCGATCCGTGCGCGATGACGTCGGGCGAGAACGCGTACAGCGCGAGCGCCGCCACCCCGCCCGCCGCACCGACGAGATCGCGCGCGAACGCGAAGACGACCAGGCCGAACAGCAGGGTCAGCGCGATCATCGGCAGTCGCGCGAACAGCATCACGCGCCACGGATCGTTGCCCGATTCGTACAGCACATGCCGTCCGAGCGCCGTCTGGTCGCCGGTGAAGTCGGGGTCGAGGTGCACATCGGTGAACGCCAGACCGGACGCGATGATCAGCTTGCCCAGCGGCGGATGCTCGGGGTTGAAGCGCAGGTCGCGCTGGGCCAGGTAGACCTCGGCCGTCCCCACGTACACGGGCTCGTCGATGGTCGGCGTCTGCTGCACGGCCGTGGTGATCATCGCGGCGGCCATCTGGCCCAGCAGTACGGCCACGACGAGCGGGAGCAGCCATCGCCGGTGCCGCCGCAGCACCTCGATGCGGCTGCGCAGGCTCCCGACGGCCGCCGGGGCAAGGCCGTCGGAAGCGGGCGCGGTGGCGGCCGGCGCGGTGCGCCTGATCGCCATGAACAGCGGCATACCCATGACTACGTCCGTCCCGTACGGGCCTGCTCATCCCCGCGCGTGTCGTCCCGGCCATCGCCTCGTACGGAACGCCCCATCCGGCCTGGAAAGACCATCGGGATCAAGTCACTTGTCGGTTCCGGACACGGCTGTCGTCGGCGTGGACTAGATTTCAAACGCTCTCGGCCCCAAGCCTCCATCCCCGAGGGCGCTGTGAGAAGAATGCTGGAGCGGCGCATGCATGTGTCCGAAGTTCCGTCCTCGGCTCTGCCCTTGATGCAGGGAGGACTCGCCGACTCTCTCTTCGACACGGCGGAGCGCACGCCCTTGCTTCCGCAGATCGCGCGCCGTTCCGAGACCTCCCCGCCGACCTGGTCGCCGGTGACCGCGGTCGAGTTGCGGGACGAAGTGATCGACCTGGCCAGGGGGTTCATCGCGTCCGGGCTGTATCCGGGGCATCGCGTGGCCATCATGGCCCGTACGCGCTACGAGTGGACCGTGCTCAGCTACGCGCTGTGGGCGGTGGGAGCCGAGATCGTCCCGATCTACCCGACCTCCTCGCACGATCAGGTCGCGTGGATCCTGCGCGACGCGAACTGTGTCGGTGTGGTCGTCGAGGACGAGCAGGGCCTCATGACGGTCGGCTCGGCGTGCGCCGCGCTGCCGCAGCTGCGTCACGTCTGGCAGTTGGACGCCGGATCCCTCGCGCAGCTCGTGGAACTCGGCCGGTCGGTACCGTTCTCGGCCGTCGAGTCGATGCGCCGGATCGTGTTCCCCGACTCGACCGCGGCCATCGTGTACACGTCCGGCACGACAGGGCACCCCAGAGGCTGTGCCGTGAGCCATCGCAATCTGGCGAGCCCCTGCGACTCCCTGCTGGCCGGCTGGGCGCACACGACGGCGCCGCCCGGCCGGCAGCCGGCCATCCTCGCCTTCCTGCCCTTCTCCCATGTGTACGGCCTCATGGTCCAAGGGATCTGTGTACGCGGCGGATTCCTGATGGGCCATGAGTCCGAGATGCACCAGGAGGCACTGTCCGAGGCCTTCCTGTCGTTTCGCCCCACATTCATCTTCGCCGTCCCGTTCGTCTTCGAGAAGATCTACAAGAACTTCCTGCGCAAGGCCCAACAAGCAGGCCACGGCGCACTGTTCGACCGCGCGGCGCGCATCGCACGGCGATTCGCCGGCGCCGTGGAGCGGCAGCAACTGGGCACGGGCGCCGGGCCCAACCTCGAACTGCGCGCCCAGCACGCCTTCTACGAACGGACCGTCTACCGGAAGCTGCGAGCCGCACTGGGCGGAAGAGTGTGCGGCGCGTGTTCGGGCGGCTCGCCCCTGAACCGGCAACTCGCCCTCTTCTACTCGGGAATCGGGATCTTCATCCACGACGGGTACGGGCTCACGGAGACGAGTGGCGGGATCACCGCGCAGCCCGTCGGCCGGCAGAAGTTCGGCACCGTCGGACGCCCCGTGCCGGGCATGGAGGTCCGCGTGGCCGAGGACGGGGAGATCCTGGTGAACGGCCCCTCGGTCTTCCAGGGTTACGTCAATGACGTGCCCGGCACTCGGGAGGCGCTCCGCGGCGGCTGGCTGGCCACGGGGGACATCGGGCGGCTCGACAACGACGGGTATCTGGCCATCACCGGCCGTAAGAAGGACATCATCATCACGAGCAGCGGCAAGAGCGTGGCTCCGGCGGCCCTCGAAGAACGTCTGCGGGTCCATCCGCTCATCCATCAAGCGGTCGTCGTGGGTGACAACCGCCCCTGTGTGGGGGCCCTGATCACCCTGGATCCGGAGTTTCTCGCCCACTGGCGCGCGAACCTGCCCCTGGGGGGCGCGTCGAGCCGGGACGTACGGGAGCAGAACGCCCTGCGGGAAGAGGTCATGCGCGCGATCGCGGCGGCCAACAGCACGGTGTCCCGCGCCGAATCCATCCGCGTGTACCGCATCCTCCCGGAGCCCATCGACCCGGCCACCGGGCTGATGACACCGTCGATGAAGCTGCGCAGGGACGCCATCACGCACCACTTCGCGGCCGAGATCGACGCGATGTACGCGACATCGCGAGCCGCGCGACGCAGCCCGGCCGTCGAGTCCTTCGCCTGGGAGGACGACAACGTGTTCCGGTGAGGCGTCCTGGGGCGGCAGCGCACTGGTGCTCGGCATGGCCGGTCTGCTCGCCGCGGCCGGTGTCACCGCCCTCTCGGGGACGGCCGAGGCGGCCAGTACGCTCGGCGCCGCGGCGGCGGAGAAGGGCCGCTACTTCGGTGCCGCGGTCGCGGCGAACCACCTGGGCGAGTCCGCGTACGCCTCGACGCTCAACACCGAGTTCAACTCGGCGACGGCTTCATCGAGGAGGCGTTCCGCACCGCCCGGGCCGCCGATCCCGCGGCCAAGCTCTGCTACAACGACTACAACACGGACGGCGTCAACGCGAAGAGCAATGCCGTCTACAACATGGTCAGGGACTTCAAGGCACGCGGCGTCCCGATCGACTGCGTGGGCTTCCAGTCGCACTTCAACAGCGCGTCACCGGTGCCCGGCGACTACCAGGCGAACCTCAAGCGCTTCGCCGACCTCGGCGTCGATGTGCAGATCACCGAGCTGGACATCGAAGGCTCGGGCACGGCCCAGGCCAACAGCTACAGCAACGTGGTCAAGGCCTGCCTGGCCGTCTCGCGCTGCACCGGCATCACCGTCTGGGGCGTCACCGACAAGTACTCCTGGCGCGCAAGCGGCACTCCCCTGCTGTTCGACGGCAACTACAACAAGAAGCCCGCGTACAACGCCGTACTCACGGCACTCGGCGGCTCCGGCTGAGGATGACCGTTTCAACGGCAAGGAGCGCGTGGCGTGGCGATCCCGGTCGCCACGCCACGCCGCCGAGTGCGAGACCACCTCGAGAACGGAATGCCTCGGCAGGTCCCGGGCGTTGAACAGCGCATGCCCCACGACACGAGCCAGGACGCCCTGCTCAAGCTGCTCAGTGAGTACGACGGCGGGGTGCTGGTCACCCTCAAACGCGACGGACGACCTCAGCTGTCGAACGTCAACCACGCGTACTACCCCGACGAGCGGACCGTGCGCGTCTCGGTCACGGACGACCGCGCCAAGACGCACAACATGCGCCGGGATCCACGGGTGTCGTACCACGTGACCAGCGAGGACCGCTGGGCCTACACCGTCGTCGAGGGCGTCGCCGACCTCACTCCCGTCGCGAGGGATCCGCACGACGAGACGGTCGAGGAACTCATCCGGCTCTACCGCGACGTCCAGGGCGAGCACCCCGACTGGGACGACTACCGCACCGCCATGGTCCGCGACCGCCGCCTCGTTCTGCGTCTGCGGATCGAGCGGGCGTACGGAGCGCCTCGCGCCCGCTGAAGAACGGGCGCGCTCGGCACCGGCGGGGCTCAGGCTCGGATGGAGGTACGCAGCACGGTTCCGCTCGGCGAGCCCGCCGGATCCCGGGAGCCGGCATCGGCCGCCGCTGCCGTGAGCAGGCTCGCAGGCGCGGAGCCTGCCAGGGCGGGCACCGGCGCCTCGCGGGGCATCGGACGTGCCACGCGCAGACTGGGGGCGGGGGAGGTCGGGACCAGCGGAGCGCGCTCGACGGCGCGGGCCCGGCGCGAGAACCAGATGATCCTGCCGCCGGTTCCTGTGGCGCAGCAGCCCCAGCCGTCGCTCACGGCGACGATGTGGGCGAGGCAGCCCGGTTGGGCGTACTTCGCGTGCAGGTCCGCGTCGTTGTCCGCGATGGCGGTGATGAGGTGCTGGCCGGTCCACCACATCTCGATGGTGGTGTTCTTGTCCGCGGCGTGCTCGTCGATCGTGTGCAACAGCACCTCGGCGCAGTGACAGACGGACTCGACGAGGTCCTCCAGGTTCCAGTACCGGAGGTGGGCGGCCAGAATGCGCCTGACCTGTGCAACCCGTTCCGGGCTGACCTCCACGTCGAGGTGGTAGTAGCAGGGCACTACGGTCTTCATCGTCGTTGACTCCTCACCGGCGAAGCTCTCGCTCCCCTAGCCCCCGCGGGCCGAGCCCCGAGCACGAAGCGTGAGCGCTGATCGCTCCTGAGTCACTCCAGGGTGAGAGTGCTACTCCGTTCGTGCAACACGAGAGGCAGGAGCGCCCTGTCGTTCAGCCGTGTCGTTCAAGGGACAACAGGACGTTCTGTGGCGCCGCAGGCACCATGGGTGAAGGCTTCGGCCGCTGTGACCGGTCGGCGCCGCTCCGTGCACGGCCTTCACACACTGGCCAGGTGAACCGTGCGCACTCGCGAGGAGGAAGGTGACCAGTGAGATGCTGCTGCCTGCCAAAGCCGAAGTCGCCAGGCATCTGGAGCAGTACCGGGCCTGGGAACGCCTGATGCTCGCCGCCCCCACCGACCGCGCGGCGCGGGACAACTTCGAGAGCACGGGCTACACCCTGTGCGTGCTGATGAGGAAACGCTGCGCCCGCGAAGCCGCTGACGCCGCCGAGCGCTATCTGGGCGCCGATTTAGCGGTGTATTTCGGAAGCCGGGACGGCAGGACCCGCCGCCGAAACGGCGGCCGCAGGACGACCGGCGCATGTCCGACCGGGCTCGCGACGGTACCGGGGCACTAGGTACCGCAGACGCCGGCGCAGCAGGGACACACCGCCGGAACCGCGAGCGAAGGCGAACTCAAGGACGGTGTAGGTGAGACCCATTCCGCCTGCGCCGGGCGGTCCCCACCAGTCGCTCGGGCTGCCGGCGGTGGCCGTCGTGCATCGCGGCGACCGCCAGGGTCCGGGGACGCGCGGGCTCACGCCCCGGCGAGCAGCGTGGCGCCGAGGGCGATCATCGTCACGGCGACCAGGCCGTCCAGTACGCGCCATGCCGACGGCCGGGCCAGGAAGCCGCTGAGCAGCCGGGCACCGAAGCCCAGCGCGACGAACCAGCACAGGCTGGCGAGTACGGCGCCGAGGCCGAAGGTCCAGCGGAGCGGGCCTCGGTCGGCCGCGACGGAGCCGAGGAGGAACACGGTGTCGAGGTAGACGTGCGGGTTGAGCCAGGTCATCGCCAGGCAGGTGAGTACGGCCCGCCGCCGCGAGCCCGCCGACCCGGCTTCCACCCGCAGGGCCGAGGGGCGGAAGACCCGACGGGCGGCGAGGCAGCCGTAGACGAGCAGGAAGACGCCGCCGGCCAGCGCGACCACGGTGAGCGCCGACGGCCAGGCCACCACCACGGCGCCGACCCCGGCGACACCCAGCGTGATGAGGGTCGCGTCGGACAGGGCGCAGATGCCCACCACCGCGAGCAACGCCTCCCGGCGGACGCCCTGGCGCAGCACGAAGGCGTTCTGCGCGCCGATGGCGACGATGAGCGAGAGGCCGGTGCCGAATCCGGCGGCCGCGGCGGTCAGGGCGTTGGTCACGGCGTCGACGTTAGGAAGCCGGGCGGCAGGAGTACAGCTAAAGATTCTTACGTATCATTAGTGTTCGTGATGACGGAGCTTCCTCTGGACCAGGTGCGCACCCTGCTGGCCGTCGTGGACGAGGGCACGTTCGACGCCGCCGCCGCTGCTCTGCATGTGACGCCGTCGGCGGTCAGTCAGCGCGTCAAGGCGCTCGAACAGCGCACGGGACGCGTCCTGTTGATCCGTACGAAGCCGGTGCGGCCCACCGAGTCCGGCGAGGTCGTCGTCCGCTTCGCACGCCAACTGGCCCGGCTGGAACGGGAAGCCCACACCGAACTCGGCATGACCAGCTCCGAGGAACCGACGCGTCTGTCGATCGCCGTGAACTCCGACTCGCTGGCGACCTGGTTCCTGCCGGCGCTCACACGGGTACCCGAGGAGCTGCGGCTCTGCTACGAGTTGCGCCGCGAGGACCAGGACCACACGGCCGCGCTGCTGCGTGAGGGGCTGGTGATGGCGGCGGTGACCTCGTCGCCGGACCCGGTGGCCGGGTGCAGCGTCCGCAGTCTGGGCCGTATGAGCTATGTCCCGGCGGCGAGCCCCGGCTTCGCGGCACGCTGGCTCGGCGACCCGCCGGACGTGCCGTTGCGGGATGTCCTCGCCGACGCGCCCGTGGTCTGCTTCGACCGGCGCGACGACATCCAGGACGGGTTCGTACGAGGGCTCCGGCGGGGCCGGGGCGGCGCGAGCTCGCTGCGCCACCTGGTGCCGACCTCGGAGGGCTTCGTCGACGCCGTCGCCGCCGGGATGGGCTGGGGCATGGTGCCCGAGGTTCAGGCCGCGCCCCTGCTGGACGCGGGTCGACTCGTCAATCTGGCGCCGGACCGGAAGGTCGACATTCCCTTGTTCTGGCAACAGTGGAAACTCGACTTTCCGGCGCTCGCGACCGTCGCGGAGATCGTCGCGGCGACAGCCTCCGAAGTTCTTGATACGGCATGACGCAACTGTCCGGACAAATCGCCGCTCATGAGGAATCTGCTGGAAATCCGGGAAAAGAACGACGCGATCGCCAAAGACGTACATGAATTGTCAAGAGTGAGGGAATTCCCTTTTCTGGATCCTCACAAGTCCGGGACGATCCATCCTCACAAGTGCCCGATAATCTGGGCCGTCCGGCGTCAAGCGGTCGGCCCTTGCCCCGTTTCCTTCTTGAGGAAGCTCGTCACCTGGGCGGCCAGGCTGTCCCCGGCGCCCTCGGGGCGGGCGCCGACACCGACGGCCGGCTCGCGCAGGTCGACGCCTCCGGACCAGAGGTACCTGTGGGTCCACTCGTCGTCGACCTTCAGCTGGACCTGGATGTCCACCTGGCCCAGGCAGGCCTCGTCGGCCGCGGCGTACAGAACGGCCGTGACCCGGCGCAGCGGATAGACGTCGAAACCCTCGATGAACTGCGAGTTCCGCCAGTCGAGGAACGCGCTCTCGCCGTCGGTGCCGACCCGGATGTCGAGCTGGCCGTCTTCGAGGTGGATGCCGAAGTACGCCGTCGTGCGGTTCTCGACGGTCACCCGGAATCTGACGTAGGTCAGGCCCTCGGCCGCGTCGTCACGCCCCCGCGGCGGCTCCGCCTTCTCGAGGCCGTGGACGCGGACACGCAGGCCGGCATGCTCCTCGCCGTACTCCTGCCAGTCGCCCACCACGTTCGGCTCGTACACAGTCCACCTCTCCGCCTCAGAGAGCTGCTTCTTATCTGTGCGCGCGACGACGTGTCAAATGAGCGGAATGGGCTGTGGCCAGGGATTTTGCCCCACTTGATCGGCGATCAAGCCGTGGCAAGGCACGATCCGCGTCACCGGCTCCGCGGGCGGCGGTACACGCGTGCTGCACATCACGTCCCACACACGCCTCGCCCCCTGTGCGGAAGAGCCCGTGAACGACGCGCGACGAAGGGGCGGAGGCAGGGAAAGTGACGTGCGTTGAATTTGAGTCACCGACGGCCAATAGCAATGATGCGGTTGATAGTTGAAACGCTGTAATGCCACAATCCGATGCGGCCGCGCTGACCACCCCACCAGCGGGGCCGCCCGGCATGGTCGAAGCAAGGCTTCAGTGGCATTTCGGGCGAATTCCTGACCTGCGCGAACCGAAAACGTGATACCTGTTCAACAGTCGTCCCCCGCATATTCAGTGAGCAATTTCCGCGTTCAGACCGCGAACACAAGGCCTCAGACAAGGCACGGTATGCCAAGACACTCCAACTCGCCTTACAGCTCCCCACCCGGGCCATACAGCTCCCCACCCGGACAGATGCCGCCCGCCCCGGCAGCGGAGAACAGAGTCGCCTCGCATCCCGACTTCCGCTCCATACGCGGAGCCCACCGCTCGTTCGGGATCGTGGCGCTGCTGATCTCGGTCGGCGGCTTCCTGCTGCTCGTGCTGCTGTCGGGCTTCGCACCCGGAGTGCTGAACCAGGAAATGTTCGGCCATGTGACGGTGGGGCTGGCGGGTGGCATCGGCCAGTTCGCCGTGATGGCCCTGACCGCGTGGCGGTACACGGTCCACATGGAGCGGCGGATCGACCCGGCCGTCGACCGTCTGCGGGCGGAGATCGCCCGCGACGAGGCCGAGCAGGCTCGTGTCCAGCAAGCTCGTGGCCCCCAGCAGAGGCGGTTCGGTTCGTGGTGACTTACTCCGACGGCCGCATGATGACTCTCTCCGAGGGCGTCGTCGGCGGCACCAGTCTGAAGCTGACCTTCGTCCTGTTCGTGTCGGTCGTGGTCGTCAGCATGTTCTCGGCCCTCATCACCGCTCCGCAGGGCGACGAGATCAGCGACTTCTACCTGGGCGACCGGACCATGTCGCCCCTGCGCAACGGGCTGGCGATGTGCGGCGACTATCTGTCCGCCGTCACCCTCCTGGGCAGTACCGGACTGGTCGCACTGACCGGATACGACGGTCTGCTCTATCTCGTCGGCACCGTCGTCGCCTGGATGATGGTGATGCTGCTGATCGCCGAACCCCTGCGCAACTCGGGCAAGTTCACCCTCGGAGACACCCTCGCCCTGCGGCTGCCCCGGAGCCAGCGCTCGGTACGCATCGCCCTGGCCGCCTGCACACTGATCATCTGCGTCCTCTACATCGTCGCCCAACTCGTCGGCAGCATCGCCCTGTTGACCCAGTTCATCGGCGAGCCGAGCGCCACCGTCCGCACCATGTGCGTCGTACTCATCGGCACCCTGATCGTGCTGTACGTGGCGCTCGGCGGGATGCCCGGCGCGACCTTCCTCCAGATCGTCAAGGCCGTCATGCTGATCGCCGGCGTCGCGGTGACCGCCATCATCGTGCTGCACCGCTACAGCTGGAACATCGACGGCCTTCTCGGCGCCGCAGCCGACGGCAGCGGCATGGGGCAGCGGTACCTGGAGCCGGGGCTGCGCTACGGAGGCAGCACGACCAGCAAGCTCGACTTCTTCAGTCTGCAGATCGCCATCGCGCTGGGCCTGGCGGCACTCCCCCACATGACGATGCGTCTGCTCGCTCCCCGCGCCACCCGTGTTCTGCGCCGATCGGTGCTGTGGGCCACGGGCCTGGTCGGCTTCGTGTGTCTGGCGGCGGGCGTGCTCGGCCTGGGTGCGACGGCGATCGTCGGCCGCGACTCCATCGCGGAAGTCGACGCCAAGGGCGACGCGGCGGTACTGCTGCTCGCCAACTCCATCGGCGGCGCCGTACTCACCGCACTCATCTCCTGTCTGGCGTTCATCACCCTGATGGCCGTCGCGGCCGGACTCATGCTCGCCGCGGCATCCTCGCTCGCACACGACCTGTACGGGCAGGTGATCCGCAAGGGCAAGGCGAGCCAGACCGAGGAGCTGAACGCGGCCCGGCTGTCCGCCGTCGTCATCGGGGTCCTCGGCATGCTCCTCGCGCTTCTGGCGTGGGGCACGAACACCGCCAGCCTGGGATTCCTGGCCTTCGCCATCGCCGCGTCAGCCATCCTGCCGACCATGATCTACAGCCTGTTCTGGCGTCGCTTCAACGCACGCGGCGCCCTGCTGAGCCTGTACGGAGGTCTCACCACCTCCGTGCTGCTGGTCATCTGCTCCCCCGTCGTCTCCTCGACGCCCACCTCGTTCTATCCCGACGCGGACTTCGCCTTCTTCCCCCTCCAGAACCCGGGCATCGTCTCCGTACCGGCCGGGTTCCTGCTGGGCTGGCTCGGCACCGTGATGAGCCATGGCGAAGAAGAGGCCGCCGACGTGTACGAGCAGTTCGAGGTCCGCGCGATGCTCGGTACCGGCGAGCAGGAGGAGGTGCAGCAGGAGGAGCCGGTGGGCGCGCGACAGTGACGCCGGCCGGGCAACGCCCGAGCCTTCCGCCGTGACGGGTGGGGCCGGTGCCGTGCGGCACCGGCCCCACTCGTCGCCCGCGGTACACCTCGTGCCGGTTGACGAACCGGGCGTCCAAGTGCGGAGATGCTCTTGCGAGCTGACGGACGACCGCGAGGCGAGGGCCCAAGAGCAATGGCATTGCACATCAGCGCCACCAACCCGGAGCATCCCGCGCTGCTGCTCGAACTGCCCTGGGATCTGCCCCTGGAGGACTGGCCGGAGCGCCACCTGGTGCCACTGCCGCGCGGCATCTCACGGCACGTGGTGCGGTACGCGCGCGCCGGCGACGAAGTGGTGGCCGTCAAGGAGCTGGCCGAACGGCCCGCCGTGCGGGAGTACGAGCTGCTGCGCTCTCTGCACCGGCTCAACATCCCCGCGGTGGACCCGCTCGCCGTGGTCACCGGCCGCACCCGGGACGACGAGGCTCCCCTGGAGCCGGTGCTGATCACCCGGCATCTGAACGGCTCGATGCCCTACCGGTCGATGTTCGAGACGACGATGCGGCCCGCCACCATGCACCGGCTCATGGACGCGCTCGCCGTGCTGCTGGTCCGGCTCCATCTGGCCGGGTTCGCCTGGGGCGACTGCTCCCTGTCCAACACGCTGTTCCGGCGCGACGCCGGAGCGTTCGCCGCGTACCTCGTCGACGCGGAGACCGGCGAGCTGCACCAGAAGCTCAGCGACGGACAGCGCAGTTACGATCTCGATCTCGCGCGCGTGAACATCAGCGGCGAGCTGCTCGACCTGGAGGCGTCGGGGGCGCTGCATCCGTCCGTCGATCCGATCGACTTCGGTACGGAGATCTGCGGCCGTTACCAGAGCCTGTGGCAGGAGCTGACCCGTACGTCCGTGTATCCGGCGGGCAAACACCACTACATCGACCGCCGGGTCCGGCGGCTCAACGAACTCGGCTTCGACGTCGCCGAGATGCAGATCGCGCACTCCTCGAACGGTGACAGCGTGACCTTCGTGCCCAAGGTCGTCGACGCGGGCCATCACCAGCGCCAGCTTCTGCGGCTGACCGGGCTCGACACCGAGGAGAACCAGGCGCGCCGGCTCCTCAACGACCTCGAGAGCTGGATGGCCACCCAGGAGGACTACGCCCCCGGCGACCCCCTCGCCGCCCGCCCCGAGGTGCTGGCCCACCGCTGGGTGCGCGAGGTGTTCCGGCCCACCGTGCGCGCCATACCGAAGGAGCTGCGCGGCTCCATGGACGCGGCGGAGCTGTACCACGGGCTGCTCGAGCACCGCTGGTATCTGTCCGAACGGGCGCAGCACGACATCGGCCTGGACACGGCCGTCGAGGACTACGTCAAGCACATCCTGCCGAAGCTCCGGGCGAAGCTGCCGGCGCCGGACGCCGCCGCGTCGCGGGCGCCGTCAGCCTGAGCGCGGCGCTCAGGACGGCGGGACGACCGCCACCGGGCAGGGCGCGTGACGCATGACCGCGTGCGCCACCGAACCGATCCGTGATCCCACGGCCGAGCGGTGGGCGCGCCGTCCGACCACCATCAGCTGGGCCCGGGACGCCACCGACAGCAGCACCTCGCCCGCGCTGCCGATCTCGACGTGCTCGGTCACGGGCACCTCGGGGAAGCGTTCCCGCCAGGGCTTCAGGGCCTCGTCGAGGGCCTGCTTCTCGTACGGTTCCAGGCCGCCGGCCTCGTCGAGGGTTCTCAGCAGGCCCGGGCTGTACGAGTAGAGCGCAGGCAGGCTCCAGGCCCGTACGACCCGTACGGTCGCGCCGCGTGCCGCCGCGGTCTCGAAGGCCAGCTCCAGGGCCGTGGCGCTGTCGTCCGGGCCGCCCTGCTGTCCGACGACGATCTCGCGGCCCGCCGCTTCGTGTTCTGCGTGGTCGTCGGCGCGTACGTGGACGACGGGGCGTCCGGTTTCGGCGGTCACCTGCTGGCCGACGGAACCGACAAGGAAGCCGACGATCGCTCCGTGCCCGCGCGAGCCGAGCACCAACATCTCGGCGGCCGACGCCTCGGCGACCAGTGAGGGGACCGGGGCCGCGTCCAGGAGGTCGGTGGACACCGGCAGCTGCGGGTGCCGCTCGGCGAGGCCGCTCGCAGCCTCCCGCAGCGCGTCCCGCGCCTTCGCGTCGTGCTCGCCCACGTCGTCGCTCTCCCAGGCCTGCACCAGACGCAGTGGCAGCTCGCGGCGGACGGCTTCCCGGCCGGCCCAGGCCACGGCGGCCAGGCTCTCGGGTGATCCGTCCACTCCCACGGTGATCGGGCGGGTCATACGGGTGTCCTCCTGCGTTGTCCTGCGTCGCCTGCCGGCACGGAGTCGCCGGCCGGACTGCCGACAGTACACAGGACGCGGCCGGTGTGATCATCACCAGCGCACAGGCAGCTTCCGTACGCCCCGGATCAACAACCCCGGCGTCCACGGCAGTTCGGACTCGTCCGCGTCCGGCGCCAGGTCCGGGCAGCGTTCCAGCAGGGTGCGGAAAGCGATCCGGCCTTCCAGCCGTGCCAACGGCGCGCCCAGGCAGTAGTGCAGGCCGTGGCCGAAGGCGATGTGACCGCGGGAGTCCCGGCGGATGTCGAATCGGTCGGGCTCCTTGAAGCGCTCCGGGTCGCGGTCGGCGTCCGCCATGGCGATCAGGACGGTGGAACCCGCGGGGATGGTCACCCCGCCCATCTCCACATCCTCCAGGGCCAGGCGGTCCGTGCAGGTCTCCACCGGGCCGTCGTAGCGGAGCATCTCCTCGATCGCCCCGTCGAGCAGGCCGAAGTCGGCGCGCAGGTCGGCGAGTTGGCCGGGATGTGCGAACAGCGCCCGCAAGCCGTTGCCGATCAGATTGACCGTGGTCTCGTGACCGGCGATGAGCAGCAGATTGGACATGCCGATGAGCTCGTCCGGCGAGAGCCGGTCACCGCCCTCGTCCGCGGTGTGGATCAGCGCGCTGAGCAGATCCTCACCGGGCTTCGCCCGCTTGGCCGCGATCAACTCGGCAAGGTACGCCGACAACTCCTGGTAGGCGAGCGCCTCCGCCTCCGGGCTGGTGCGCGCGACCATCTCGTTGGACCAGCGGCGAAAGGCTTCCCGGTCCAGCCCGGGGACGCCGAGCAGTTCGCAGATGACGGTCATGGGCAGCGGAAAGGCGAAGGAGGCAATCAGATCGGCCCGCCGCTCCTCCACTGCCAGCATCCGGTCCAGCAGCTCATCGGTGACCTGCTGGATGCGAGGAGCCAGTGACTCGATACGTCGCGGGGTGAATTCCCGGGCCACCAGTCGCCGCAGCCGGGTGTGGTCCGGCGGGTCCGACATCAGCATGTGCATGAGGGCCGGCTGGCTCTGCTCGGTGTTGACGATCTGTTTGATGTTCCCGGACCTCAACCAGTCCCGGCTGAGCCGTGGATCGGTGAAGGCGGTACGGCACGCCTCGTGGCCGACGACGAGCCACACCTCCTCGCCGTCGGGGTCATACACACGGTGGACGGGCCCTTCGGAACGGAGCCGGGCGTAGACGGGATACGGATCACGCAGAAAATCCGGACCGAGCTGCTTCAGATCGACGATGGACCGGGCCACCATTCAACTCCCCCAGTTCGTAGGCCGAAATGGCACGCTAACCCGCCTTCGGTGCAGATGAACGCCGGTTTCCGGACAGTTGCGCCCAGCCGTGCCGGCCGGGATGCGGGTCCCGGGGAGGGGCGGTCGGCGGCCCGGGCTGGGAGTTGAGGGGAGGGTTGAGCGCCGAGCCGGAAAAGGACCTGCGTACCCGTGCCCTCCTCGGGTAAATGATCACTCGGTGCACAACACGGCGGGCAGGCGACGGCCCGCCCGACTTCACAACGGGGAGACATCCGAGCCCATGGGCCACCCGCCGACCGGTCCCTCATCCTCGCCGTCACCGCCACCGACCCGCTTCGACGAGACCTTCTGCGAACTCCTGCCCCGGCTCTACCGAAGAGCCGTCATGCTGGCCGGGACGAGATCCTGGGCCGAGGACGCCGTGCACGAGGCCTACCTGAAGCTGGCCGCACGGCCGCAGCGATTCCTCGACCACCCGGAGCCGTACGCCTATGCCTTCACCGCACTGCTCAGCGTCGTACGCGACACCCATCGCCGCGAGCGCCGTCAGGTCCTGGTGGATGATGTGGAGGTGTCGGGTGCCGCCGACGCCGCCGGGCAGGCGGGCCGGCTCGGCTCGATCGGGCCGGTGGTCGCGGCGGGCTGGGACGGCGGAGTGGAGCGCCGCGACGCCGAGATGGAGGCGGTTCGGCTGCTGGGAAGGCTCTCCGCCAAGCAGGCGGGTGTGGTGATACTCGTCGATCTGGACGGTTACACCATCGATCAGGCGGCCCGGATCATAGGGGTGCACCGCGGAACGGCCGCCCGGCATCGCACGCGTGCGCTTCAGAAGCTGCGGTCGCTGCTGGACAGAGGTGAGCGGGAACGCGCGGACCGTTCAGGAAAGGAGCCGGGGCATGAGGCCTGACGCAGAGCCCGACGACCGCGTTGCCGCGCTGCTGCGCGACCGGCTCAGGGCCGCCGACGAGGAGATCGAGACGCCACCCGGGCTGTGGGAGCGCGTCCGGTCCGCCGACGCTCCGCCCCGCAGGGCGGCCATCGGTGCGCGGCTGCGGACAGGTTGGGCGATCGCGGCCGCCGCCGTCCTGGTGTGTGCCGTCGCGCTGGGCGCCTGGTGGCTGGTCCGGCCGACCGCCGACACTCCTCCTGCCGACCGGGGGCGGTTCGATGCGTCGGTGACGGTGTTCAACGCCGAAGGGCCGTGCCGTCCGCTGCGCACGCTGGAGTGCGCGCTGCGGCTGGCGAAGGACCCGTACGCCGAGTACGCGGCGCCGGGGAACACGGCCGGCCGCGTATGGCACGGAGACCGGCTGGCCGCGGCGTGTGTCGTCACCCGCGGCACGATGGTGACGGACGAGAGCGGGATCAGCTCGACGCGCTGGTACCTGGTCAGGAACCGTGAGGGAGCGGAGGGCTGGCTGCCGGGTGTCCGTACCCGCAACACGGCCGAGCTGCGCACGTGTTCGGCGGACGAGGCGCGTAACTCGCCCTGACCGCCGTCTTGGCGTGCCTCCTTGGTGTGTGACGAGCGTCACTCGACCCCGTGTCATACAGGGCGGCCCCTGTCTTCGTGTGCCGTGCGTAAGACAGGCACGACCAAGCCGAGCACGACAACACGGGGAGATCTCATGCGACTTCGTACTGCCCTCGGTGCGGCCCTCGCCGCCACGGCCCTGACGGCGGGACTGACCGGTTCGGCCGCCGCGTCGGCCGGTGACACCTCGGACAGCGCCTCCGCCCGGGCGAGCTTCACGGTGTGGGCGACCGACGTCAATGTCCGCGACAACCCGGGCAACCCGGGCGCGTGCGACGCGTTCCCGTCGCCGGGCAACTGCCCTGTGGTGGCCGGGCAGTTGCAGCCGGGCCAGGCCTTCGAGGCGGTCTGCCAGAAGCAGGGTCAGAACGTCTCCGGCAACCCGTGGTGGGTCTACATCACACGTGGTGACTCCCGCGGCTACATCGCGAGTTACTACGTCGACCACCCGGACAACCAGCTGCCCGGCGTCCCGGTCTGCGGCGCCTGAGCCGCACGAAAGGGCTCGGAAGGGCCGGGCGCGTCCCAGCGCCCGGCCCTTCCGCTCGGCCACGTTCAGGCCAAGTTCAGGGCATGTCCTCGGACTTGGCCAGGACCGTGGTGACCCCGCGGCTGTGCAGCTCGTCGAGGACACGGGGGTCGGCCGCGTCGTCCGTGACCAGGGTCCAGCCCGCGGGCAGGGTGGCCCAGGCGTGGAAGGGGCGGCGGCCTATCTTCGCGGCGTGGGCGAGGACGTAGACGTGGTCGGCGCGGCGCGCCATGAGTTCCTTCAGGCGGGTCTGGCGCAGGTCGGCCTCGCAGATCCCGTGCTCCGGGGAGACGCCGTCCGTGCCGAGGAAGACGCGGTCGAAGGTGAGCCGTTCGAGGGCTGCTTCGGTCAGCGGGCCGACGAAGCCCTGGCTGAGCGGGCGGAGGGTACCGCCGAGGCACTCGACGTGGACGTTCTGGACGTCGGCGAGTTCCTGGAGCGCGGTCAGGCCGGTGGTCGCGACGGTGACGTTCTTGGCCGTACGCAGTTCATGTGCGAGCGCGCCGACGGTCGAGCCCGCGTCGAGAAGGAGCGTCTCGCCGGGCTGGATCTGGGCGGCGGCCCAGCGGGCGATGGCGCGTTTGGCCTCGAAAGCCTCGCCCGTGCGCTGCCGCAGTGAGGCCTCGGGGTGCGCGGACAACGCCATAGCGCCGCCGTACGTACGGGCGAGGCGTCCATCCGTGGTGAGCTTCGCCAGGTCGCGGCGGATGGTGGAAGCCGTGACGCCGAACAGCTGCGAGAGTTCGTCCACGCTGGTCAGGCCGGTGGTGGTGGCAAGCTGGACGATCCGGTCGCGCCGGGACCTGGATCCGATCGCAGACATCAGTCCTGTGTCCTCCGGGTGTGCGGTGGTGTCCTCCGGGACCCACGAGAGCGGGGTCATCGGGCGGCCGAGGCGGATGACATCTCGGCGGCCTGCCGCAGCGCCTCGACCATGCTACCGGCCTCGGCTCGGCCGGTTCCGGCGATGTCGAACGCGGTGCCGTGGTCCACGGAGGTGCGGATGACGGGCAGTCCCACGGTGAGGTTGACGCCCGTTTCGATGCCGAGGACCTTCACCGGGCCGTGGCCCTGGTCGTGGTACATGGCGACGATGAGGTCGTAGTCGCCGCGGCCGGCGAGGAAGAAGGCGGTGTCGGCGGGGATCGGCCCGCGGGCGTCGATGCCGTCATTGCGTACGGCCTCCAGGGCGGGGACGATCTTCGACTCCTCCTCGCCGTAGCCGAACATGCCGTTCTCGCCCGCGTGCGGGTTGATGCCGCAGACGCCGATCACGGGGGTGTCGACGCCCGCACGGACCATGGCTTCGTGGCCGCGGCGCACGGTGCGTTCGACGAGGCCGGGCTCGATGCGGTTGACGGCGTCGATCAGGCCGAGGTGCGTGGTGACGTGGATGACCTTCACCTTGGGCGTGGACAGCATCATCGACACCTCGTCCACGCCGGTGAGGTGGGCGAGGAGTTCGGTGTGGCCGGGGTAGAGGTGCCCGGCGGCGTGCAGGGCCTCCTTGTTGAGGGGGGCGGTGCAGATGGCGTGAACCTCGCCGTTCACGGCGAGCTGGGCGGCGACGCGGATGTAGTGGTACGCGGCGTCGCCCGCCGCTGCGTCGAGGGTGCCCCAGGGCAGGTCGGCCGGGAGCAGTCCGAGGTCGACGACGTTGATGCGGCGGGGCGTGAACTCGGCCTGGGCGGGGGCGTCGACGGCAACGATGTCACAGCTGATGCCGAGGATGTCCGCCGCCTGGCGCAGGCGGTGGGCGTCGCCGATGACGACGGGTCGGCAGCCGCGCAGGGTGTCGGGGTGCAGCAGCGCCGGCACGATGACCTCCGGGCCGATGCCGGCACCGTCGCCCATGGTCACCGCGATGATCGGGAGCCGATGTCCGGCGGTGCCGGACTGCTCGGCGGACGCGGCGGTGCGGGCTGCGTTCACGTGGGTTCTCCTTGCGGGGCGAACGACGGGGTCAATGCGGCGGCGTGGTCGGGGCGCAGCGCGCGGGCGATGCGCAGCAGGGAGTCGGTGTCGCCGAAGCTTCCGGGGCGGGTGACGACGGAGCGGCCGTCGGCGGTGCGGGAGTGCACGGCGCCGTGGTGGATCTGCCCGACGGGCAGCAGTTCACGGATGCCCAGGGCGTCCAGCACGCGGCGTGCGGTCTCGCCTCCTGTCAGGACCAGGTCGCTGTCGAAGGCGGTTTGGGCGACCGTGCGGGCGAGACCGGTCACCAGAGCGCGGGCGGAGCCGGGCTCGAGGGGACCGCTGCCGTCGATGCTGACGATGGTGATGCCGTCCGGCGCGGCGGCGAGCGGGTGCGGGCCGCCGTGGTCGGTGAGCAGGTGCGCCGGTACGGGTATGTGGTGCGCGCCGGAGGCAAGCAGTTGCGCGATCTGCGCAACGGCGCTGGGCTCGGTGGTTCCGACCACGACGAGCAGCGGTCTGTACGGTGTGGGCCCCGAGGTTTCCCCGAGCTCGGCCCCGTCCGCTCCCGCCAGTTTCCGGCCGAGGGCGGCGGCCAGCCCGCCTGCCCCCAAAAGCCGTACGCCGGGGCCGAGTTGGAGAACTGCCTCGGCGATCGCGTCGAGGTCGGCATCTGTCTCGGTGTCGCACACCGGGTGGTGCCCCTTCGCGATGAGGGTGCGCAGCCAGCCGGACAGCGCCAGGACGGGCGAGCGCACCACCGACAGCGGCACCGTCCACGTCGGCAGGTCACCCAGCGCCGCCCGCACCGATTCCGGCGCCGGGCCCCGCTCGGCGCGCCAGGCGTCCGTCGTGTGCAGCGCGGTGCCGTGCAGATGGACGACGCCGTCGCGCACGGTGCGGCCCGCGACCGGCAGGGCGGGGGCGATCACGACGCCCGCGGCGCCCTCGGCGTAAGCGGCCGTCTCCGAGGCGAAGTTGCCCCGCAGCAGCGAGTCTGCCTTCTTCAGGACCAGGCCGCCGTCGGCGTACGCCATGACGTCCCGTACGGCGTGTGCGGCCTCGTCCGCGGTGAGCTGCCGGGTGTCGAGGTCGAGTACGAGCGCCTCGCCGTCCGGCGGGGGTGTGGTGGGCGGGCCCAGCAGGATCCGGCCGGGCAGACCGAGGGCGGCTGCGGTCTCGGCGGCGCCGGACAGGTCGTCCGCGAGCGCCAGTACGCGGGATGGGCGACTGGCGAATGTGGTGCGGGACACGAGTACCTCCTCGGGCCTGTGGGTGATCGGCCCCGGACGCCGATGATGGCACGGTTGCGCGAAGTGCGCGAGACTCCTTGCGCACTTCGCGCAACCGTGCCACCTTTTTCGGCGCGACACTTGTTCGCCGTCCGCTGCCCGGGCGGCGTCAGCGAGAGCCGGTCGCCCTCAAGAACCGAGAAGGCCGACATGACCCCAACCCCGCATCGTGTCCCCCCGCCCGGTCACCTCACCCGCCGCACCGTGCTGCGCTGGAGCGCCCTCGGCGGTGCGGGCGTCGCCCTCGGTCCGCTGTCCGCCTGTGCCGGACCCACGGGTGCGCCCGGCCCCGGAACCCTCACCCTCGGTCTGAACCGCTCCCTGGTGAGCCTGGACAACAAGCTGAACCAGTTCGAGGCGGCGGTGACCGTGCAGCGCGCCGTGCGGCAGGCGCTCACCCGTATCGGCCCGGATCTGGAGCCCCAACTCGTCCTGGCCGACCGGTTCGAGATGACCGAGCCCACCGCGTGGACGGTGCGGCTGCGCGAGGGGGTGTGCTACTCGGACGGCAGCCCGGTCACCGTCGAGGACGTAGCCACGGCGTTACGCATGTACGGCAAGGTCCCCGGTTCGTTCCTGCTCGGCCTCTTCCCGGAGCTGCCCACCGTCGAGGCCACCGGTGAGCGGACCTTCCTGCTGCGCACGGAGCGACCGCTGCCGGTGCTCGACCGGCTCATGGCCAACATCCACATCACCCCGGCCAAGGCCAACCGGCCCGAGGAACTGCGCTCCGGGCTCGGCTCGGGCCCGTACCGCGTGGTCCGCGCGAACAGTGGAGCCGGCGAGTACACCCTCGCCCGCAACACCAGGTACTGGGGCAGGCAGCCGTCGGTCGAGAAGGTCCAAGTCCGGTTCGTGCCGGAGGAGTCCAGCCGTGTCGTCGCCCTGCGCAGCGGCGAACTCGACGTCGTCGACACGCTGACGCCGGACTCCGCGGAACAGCTCATCGGGCTGCCGGGCGTCACCGTCCAGGAGAACGTCGGCGTCCGCATGTGCCAGCTCTTCTACAACTTCCGCAAGCCCAAAGGGCATCCGCTCGCCGACCCCCGAGTGCGGCAGGCGCTGACGTACGCGATCGACGGCACCGCCCTCGTCGACGATGTGCTGACCGGGACGGCCGAGGAGGCCCGCGGCGTGGTCCCGCTCGCCCTCCAGGGTGCGGTGCAGACAGGAACGTACGCCTTCGATCCGGGGCGGGCCCGGCAACTGCTGCGGTCGCTCGGCGCAGACGACCTGCGGCTGAAAGTCATCTGGGAATCAGGGGAGTTCGCCGGCGACACCTCCGTCATGGAGGCCCTGCTCGACATGCTCCAGGACGTCGGTGTGCGCGCCTCGCTCCAGCAGTTCCAGCCCGGCGGCGACATCCTCAAGTGGCGCCAGGGGCGCGCCGGCAACTGGGACGTCATCGGCAACGGCTACAGCAGCCCGACAGGGCAGGCGCTCACCATGCTGCAGGGGATGTACGGCGGTACGGCCGAGAAGGAACGTACCGGCGACGCGTTCATGGGCTATGTGATCCCCCGGATAGAGCGGCAGCTCTCGGCCGCCGCCACCGAGGTCGACGACGCGGAGCGGGACCGGCGGCTTGCCGAGGTGCAGCACGCCGTCTGGGACACCTGGCCGAGCCTGTGGGCCTTCGCGCCCAAGACGCTCCTTGCCCGCCGCGACCGCGTCCAGGGGCTGGCGCTCCAGGCGATCAACTCCTACGACCTGACCGCGATTCGTCTGGAGGGCTGAGCCGTGCCGAAGTACCTCGCCCGCCGCATCGGTCAGAGCCTGCTGACCGTCTTCCTCACGCTGACCACCGTCTTCCTGCTGGTGCGCCTCGCGCCCGGCGATCCGGCCTCCGCGTACGCGGCGCCCAACGCGACCACGGCCGAACTGGCCCGCATCCGCGAACAGTTCGGGCTCGACGACCCGCTCCTCGTCCAGTACGGACTCTTCCTGCGCGACCTGTTCACGGGGGACCTCGGCACGAGCTACTCCTTCAGCTCCCCCGCCTTCGACGTGGTCCTGGACCGGATGCCGTACACCATCACGCTCGCCGTCTCCGCCATCGCGGTCACGACCGTGGTGGCCGTGCCGCTGGGCGTGTGGATGGCCCGCCGCGCCGACACCCGCAGGGAGCTGGGCGCCAATGTGCTGACGATCGCCGGGCAGTCGATGCCGGACTTCTGGACCGGTGTGATGCTGCTGACGGTCTTCGCGGTAGTCCTTCCGATACTGCCCGCCTCCGGCTTCACCACCTGGAGCGGCCTGATCCTGCCGACCGCGACCGTGGCCGTCCTCCAACTCGCCCTGGTGTCACGGCTGGTACGGCGCGAGATGACCACCGCGCTGGCCTCGTCGTACATCACCGTGGCCCGCTCCCGCGGGGTCTCCGAGTCCGCGCTGACCTGGCGCTACGCGCTCGCGAACTCCGCCGTGCCGCTGGTGACGGCACTCGGTACGCGCTTCGCGGCGCTGCTCAACGGTGTGGTCGTGGTGGAGGTCGTCTTCGGCTGGCCGGGGGTCGGCTCGCTGGTCGTACGCGCTCTGGAGACCCGCGACTATCCGCTGATCCAGGCCACCGTCCTGGTCACCGCGACCCTCGCGATCCTCGTCCAACTCCTCGTCGACCTGGCCTATCCGCTGCTCGACCCGCGGGTACGCCTCGGAAAGGCGGCCTGAGCCATGACCACAGCCGTCAGCGCCGGCCGGCCCAGCGCCGTCACCGCACGCGATCTCGCCCGGGCCACCGCGACCCGGCAGCGGCGCGGCGCCCGCCTCAAGCTGTGGGCCGGGGCGATATGCACCGCACTCGTCGTGCTGCCCGTAACACTCGCCGGTGTGCTGCCCCTGCCCGGCGCCAACACCCAGGACCTCTCCCGGCGCAGGCTGCCGCCGCTGAGCGAGGGGCATCTGTTCGGCACCGACCAGTTGGGGCGCGATCTGCTCTCCCGCGTCCTGCACGGCGGCCAGGTGTCCCTCGCGGTGGGTGTCCTCGCCGTCCTGGTCTCCGGTCTGATCGGTATCGCGGCGGGCGCGGCGGCCGGGTTCTTCGGCGGCTGGATCGACGCGGTCGTCTCCCGGTTCCTGGAGGCCCAACTCGCCCTGCCGCTCCTGATGATGCTGCTCCTCGTGGTCGCCCTGTTCGGCCCGTCCGTCACCGTCATCACCTGCGTGATCGCCCTCGCGCAGTGGCCCGAGGTGGCACGGCTGACCCGCTCGCTCGTCCTGGTCGAACGCGAGAAGGCGTACGTCGCCGCGGCCCGCGTACTGGGGCTGCGCTCCTGGTCGGTGCTCGCGCGCCACGTGATCCCCAACGTCGTACGTCCCGCGAGCCTGGTCGTTCTCCTGCTCCTCGCGCAGGCCGTGCTGCTGGAGAGCGCGCTGAGTTTCCTGGGCGCGGGACCTCAGCGGCCGTTCGCGACCTGGGGGCGGATCATCTCCGACGGCCAGGACTACATCACCACCTCCTGGTGGCTGGTCACCCTGCCCGGGCTGGTCATCGCATTGCTGGTGGTCGGCGTCAACCTGCTCGGGGACGGGCTGCGGGACCGTACCCGGCCGCGTTCAGGGAAGGGAGCGTGAGGCATGGCCGAGGAAACCCCGGTCACCGCCGGCCCACCGCTGCTCGAGGCGACGGATCTGCAGATCGAGCTCATCACCGCGCACGGCGTGGTGCGCGCGGTCGACGGAGTGAGCTTCACCGTCCGCCGGGGCGAGACCGTGACCCTGATCGGCGAGTCCGGCTGCGGAAAATCGACCACGGCGATGGGCGTACTGCGACTGCTTCCCGAAGGGCTCGCCGTGCTGTCGGGCAGCGTACGCATCGCCGGGCGGGACATCGTCGCCGATCCGGACGCCGCACGCGCGGTACGCGGGCGAACCGTTTCGCTCATCCCCCAGGATCCGATGACGGCCCTCAGCCCGGTGCACACCATCGGCCACCAACTGGGCGACGCCCTACGCCTGCGCCACCCCGGCATGACGCGAACAGAAGCACGTGACAAGGGAGTTGAACTGCTCGCGCAGGTACGCATAACCGAACCTCGGACCCGCTGGAAGGCGTACCCGCACCAGTTCTCCGGCGGCATGCTGCAACGCATCCTCATCGCGACCGCGCTGGCCGCCGAACCGGAACTGCTGGTCGCGGACGAGCCCACCTCCGCGCTGGACGCGACCGTGCAGGCGAGCGTGCTCGACCTGCTGATGGAACTTCAGGAACGCACGGGCATAGGCATGTTGATGATCACCCATGACCTCGGGGTGGCCCGGCTGGTCTCCGACCGGATCCACGTCATGAAGGACGGCCGTTTCGTCGAGTCGGGCTCCGCACAGCAGATCGTCGAGCGGCCCGCCGAGCCGTACACCCGTGAACTCCTCGCCGCCGTGCCCCGTGTGGGTACATGGGACGAGGACGGCGACGGCCGGTCCGAGCCCGTCGCAGAGGAGGCGGCGTCATGACCGAACTCCCCACCGCCACAGGGCCGGTGCTCCTCTCCGTCGAGGACCTCGTCGTCGAATACGCCACGTCACGCGGCCCCTTCCGAGCCGTCGACCACGTCAACTTCCGCATCCCCCAAGGCGGTTCACTCGCGATCGTCGGCGAGTCCGGCTGCGGCAAGTCGACGCTGGCCCGAGCCCTGGTACGGCTGCTCAAGCCGGAAAGTGGCCGCATCATCCTGGACGGGACGGACATCGCCCAGCTCCCCGAACGACGACTGCGCCCCCTGCGCCGCCACGTACAGATGGTCTTCCAGGACCCGTACGGCTCGCTGGACCCCCATCTCACCGCCCAGCAGATAGTCGCCGAACCTCTACATGTGCACGGCCTCTCCGACCGAGCCCAACGCGCCAGGCGGGCAGCCGAGTTACTCGACCAGGTAGGCCTGCCACCCTCGGCCCTGGACCGCCGACCACCCGAGTTCTCCGGCGGCCAGCGCCAACGCATCGGCATCGCCCGCGCCCTGGCCTCCCGCCCCGATCTCCTGGTCTGCGACGAGGCGACGTCCGCCCTGGATGTCTCCGTACAGGCCCAAGTCCTCGACCTCCTGAGTGAGTTGCAGAAGGACACCGGCATCGCCTACCTCGTCATCGCGCACCACCTAGGGGTAGTCCGGGAGATCAGCACCGAACTGCTGGTGATGCGCGCGGGCCGGATCATCGAGTCCGGCCCGACGGCCACGGTGCTCACCTCGCCCTCCGACCCCTACACCCGCGCCCTGCGCCGCGCCGCTCTGGACCCCACCACCATCCGGGGCGTGAAACCCCGCCACCTGCTCACCTCCGCCCCGGAAGGAACCCCCACGTGACCCCCGGCATCGACCTGCCGAACATCCCCGTCCCGCTCTCCCGCCTGGTACTGGGCACCATGACCTTCGGCGACACCGTCGACGCCTCCTCAGCAGCCAACATGCTCGACGCCGCACTCGACGCGGGCATCACCGGCATAGACACGGCCAACGGCTACGCGGGCGGCGAGAGCGAGCGCATCCTCGCCGCCCTCCTGCCAGGCCGCCGCGACCAAATCGTCTTGGCGACCAAGGCCGGTATCCCCCACCCCGACCAGGGCGACAACGCCCCCCTCTCCGCAGCCGGCCTGCGAGCCGCACTGGAAGGCAGCCTGAAGCGCCTCGGCACCGACTCGGTCGACCTCTTCTACCTCCACCAGCCCGACCGCAAGACACCCCTGACCGAAACCCTCACCACCGTCGCCGAGTTCGTGGCCGAGGGAAAGATCCGCGCCCTCGGCGTCTCCAATTACGCGGCCTGGCAGATCGTCCAACTAACCCGTACCGCCGATGAGTTGGGAGCACCACAGCCCGCCATCGCCCAGCAGATGCACAACCTCCTCGCCCGCCGCATCGAGGAGGAGTACATCGAGTACGCCGCAGTCACCGGCCTGCGCACCATGGTCTACAACCCCCTGGGCGGCGGCCTCCTCACCGGCCGCCACCGCTTCGAACACCCCCCGGAATCAGGCCGCTTCGGCGACTCCAAAGTCGCCGAGATGTATCGCCAACGCTATTGGGACGGACGCCTCTTCACCGCAGTGAACCAACTCTCCACCATCGCCGAAGCCGCCGGCATCCCCCTCACCGACCTGGCCCTCCGCTGGCTCCTGGACCGCGACTCGACCGACGCCCTGCTCCTGGGCGGCTCCAGCACCACCCACCTACTGGCCAACATCACGGCCGCCAACAACGGCCCCCTCCCCACCGACGTAACGGCGGCCTGCGACGAGATCGGCAAGGCACTACGCGGCCCAATGCCCGCATACAACCGCTGAAAAGGAGCCCACATGACCACACCCCCGGTGCCACCATGCACCCGCACTCTCCCTCCGGCGGGAGGGGTCGTGGGCCGGTGCGTCGTATGCCCGTCGCTTAGCTCCGGTCTCGGAGAACCCGCACCTTGTACCAGGCCAGAGCCGTACGCCCGCCCTGCGACGGGCTGACGCACCGGCCCACGACCCCGCACCCCCCACCCACCCCAGGGGCGCGGGGAACTGCGCGACCAGCCACCCACACACCCGCACCCGTCCAACCGCCGGAGGAGCACCCCCCTATGACCCCCACCACCTTCGCGGCAGCGATCCGCGCACGCGACCCCCTGGTCGGCTACTGGTCCGTCCTGGACTCCCCCGTCTCCACCGAACGAATAGCCCGCCTCGGCTACGACTACGTAGCCCTGGACGCCCAACACGGCCTGATCGACTACGCCGGAGTACTCGCCTCCCTGACCGCCATAGACACCAAGGGCTCAACCGCCGTAGGCCTGGTACGAGTTGAGGCCAACGACCCCATGCCCATCGGCAAGGCCCTGGACGCAGGTGCGGCCGGTGTCATCGTCCCGCTCATAGACACCGCACAGGACGCCGCCGCAGCGGTGGCCGCCGTACGCTACCCCCCACTCGGCAGGCGCTCGTACGGCCCGATGCGCTCAGCCCTGCGCATCGGCCCCGACCCCGCCGACGCGCACGAGCAAACCGTGGTGCTCGCGATGATCGAAACCGCCGAGGGCCTCAAGAACGTAGAAGAGATCTGCGCCACCGACGGCGTCGACGGCGTCTACATCGGCCCCTCCGATCTACGTATCGCGCTGGGTGGAGCCAGCTCCACCGACCCGACGGTCGCGGACGAGTTCGAGGCCGCACTGGTCACCGTGCGCGAAGCGGCAGCCGCCGCCGGGACAGCCGCCGGCATCCACAACGCGGACGGCGCGAGCGCCGCCAAGCGCCTCACCGAGGGCTTCACCTACGTCACGGTCGCGAGCGACCTCGTACACCTGGAGCAGGTGGCGTACCGCCACCTCACCGCCGTACGCGCGACAGGCCAGGTCCGGTGATGCCGGGCCCGGCCGTCGCCGACGGCGTCGTACGCCCGCACCCCACCGAGACGGGTCGCTTCGAGTCGTGGCTGTCGGCACCGGCCGTGCAGAACCATGCCGCCAATCTCACCGTGTTACCCGACGGTGAGCTGGGCTGCGTCTGGTTCGGGGGAACGCAGGAAGGTGTCGCGGACATCTCTGTGTGGTTCTCCCGGCTGCCCGCGGGCGGTGACACCTGGTCCCGCCCGGAGCGGCTCTCCCACGACGACACCCGGTCCGAGCAGAACCCGCTGCTGTTCACCGACCCGTCCGGCGACTGGTGGCTGCTGCACACCGCGCAGCGGGCCGGGCGCCAGGACACCGCCGAGGTACGGCTGCGCGTCAGTCACGACGAGGGAAAGACGTGGGGCCCCTCCCGCGTGCTCTTCGACGGCGGAGTCTTTGTACGCCAGCCGGTGACCGTGCTGCCGTCGGGCCGCCGACTGCTGCCCGTCTTCCGCTGCGTCGCCGCGCCGGGCGAGCGATGGTCGGGCGGGCGGGACACCAGCTCGGTGATGGTCAGCGACAACGAAGGGGTGAGCTGGCGCGAGGTTCCGGTGCCCGGCTCGACCGGGCTCGTGCACATGAACGTCCGCCCGCTGCCGGACGGTTCGCTGCTCGCCCTGTTCCGCAGCCGCCGCGCCGACGCCGTGTACCGGAGCGTGTCGTACGACGACGGGGAGAGCTGGACCGAACCGCGCCCGCTGGACCTGCCGAACAACAACTCCTCGATCCAGTACACCCCGTTGGCCGACGGCCGTCTCGCGCTGGTCCACAACCACAGCAGCGCCGCGGACGCCGTCGCCCGCCGCGTCTCGCTGTACGACGAGATCGACGACGACGGGCCGAGCGCGGACGGCGAGCCGAGCGCGGACGCGCCCGCTGCCACCCCGGCGCCCGCCGCCGCCCCCACGACCGGAGCCGCCTTCTGGGGCGCCCCGCGCGCGCCGCTCACCCTCTCCGTCTCCTCGGACGGCGGCCTGACCTGGCCGGTGCGCCGGGACCTGGAGACCGGTGACGGCCACTGCCTGACCAACAACTCCCGCGACGGCCTCAACCGCGAGCTGTCCTACCCGTCCGTCGTCCAGACCCCGGACGGTGCACTGCACGTCGCCTTCACCCACCATCGCCGGACGATCAAGTACCTCCGCCTGAGCCCCACTTGGGCTGACCGGGAGATCGCATGACCACGACCCCCATGACCACGACCCTCATCACCACGCCCACCTTCTCCCGCTACTCCGCCGAGCCCTGGCGGATCCTGGAGCGAGCGGGAGCGGGCCCCCTGCGTCCGTACGAGGACGAGGCGCTGCCCGCCGACGAGCTCCTCAAGCGGATCCCGGAGACCGACGCCCTGATCGTCGGTATGGACCTGATCACCGCGGACGTCATCGACGCGGCGGACCGCCTCAAGGTCATCGCCAAGCACGGCGTGGGCGTCGACACCATCGACCTCGACGCCGCACAGGCCCGTGGCATCCCCGTGGTGTGCGCGCCCGGCAGCAACTCCCGGGCGGTCGCCGAGTTCACCTTCGGCCTGATCCTGGGCGCCACCCGTCGTATCACCGATGCGCACCAGAGGGTGGCGGACGGGGAGTGGCCCAAGCTGTTCGGGCCCGAACTCGCGGGCAGAACCCTGGCCGTGATCGGTTTCGGGCGGATCGGACAGCTCGTGACCGGGTACGCCCGGGCCTTCGGCATGACGGTGCTCGCGCACGACCCGTACGTCGACCCGCGGGACATGTGCGCCCTCGGCGCCCGCTCGGCCACCCTGGACGACTGCCTGGCCCGCGCCGACGTCGTCAGCCTCCATCTGCCCGCGACCCCCGGCGCGGGCCCGCTACTGGACCAGGCGCGGCTCGCCGCGATGAAGCGGGGCGCGCTGCTGGTGAACACCGCCCGCGGCGGTCTCGTCGACGAGGCGGCCCTCGCGGCGCTCCTCGAGGACGGTCACCTGGGCGGCGCCGCCCTCGACACCTTCGCACACGAACCGCTCGGCGACAGCCCGCTGCGCAGCGCCCCGAACGTCCTGCTCACCCCGCACATGGCGGCCTGCGGCCAGGACGCCAACCGCATGATGGGCGCCATGGTCGCCGAGGAGGTCGTACGCGTCCTCGCGGGCGAGCCCCCGCAGCACCCCGCCCCCTGACCGCCTCCCCTCAACTGCCGTCCCCCTCTCCTCCTCAACTCCGCTCCCCAACTCCCTTCCCTGTCCCCCGAGTCCGGCGACGAAGCCGGACGCGTTGACAAGCGCTTCCGGGCAAGAGCATCACCGACGAAGTTCAAAGATCCTCATCAGCCTCGCGGGGTCCTGAGTCGGCCGGGTGCGGTCGGGGTACCCGGGGGCTGCGAGACGGTGCCGGCCCGCTGGAGCCGTGGGCCGGGGGAAGGAGCCGGACGTGGCTGAGAAGGACCGACTGCGGACCTACCGCGGCAAGCGCCACTTCGACCGGACCAAGGAGCCTCAGGGAACCAAGGAGCCTCGCGGAGCCGGGGAAAGCCGCGGTCAGGACGTGTCCTCGGACGACGGGTGGCACTTCGTGGTGCAGATCCATGACGCGAGCACCATGCACTTCGACTTCCGGCTGCAGGTGGACGACGTACTGAAGTCCTGGTCCGTCCCCAAGGGCCCGTCCGCCGACCCGCAGGACAAGCGGCTCGCGATGCCCACGGAGGATCATCCGCTGGAGTACGAGGAGTTCGAGGGTGTGATCGCCGAGGGTGAGTACGGCGGCGGAACGGTCATCGTCTGGGACCGCGGCACGTACCGGCCCACGAGCCATGACCGGCGGGGACGGCCCATGCCCTTCGACGAGGCGCTGGAGAGCGGTCATGCCAGGTTCTGGCTCGACGGCTCGAAGCTGCACGGCGTATACGCGCTCACCCGGTTCCGCGGCGGCGAGCGCGAGGCGTGGCTGCTGGTGAAGACGGACGACGAGCGGGCCCGGCCCGGTGACTCCGGTACGCCCGATCCGCGTCGGGCCCGCTCGGTGCGCAGCAGGCGCACTCTGCGGCAGGTCGCCCGGGAGGAATGAGCGGCGGTGACCGATCTCCTGGGCCCCTGTCCGTCGACGAGAGCCGACGGCTGCGCGAGGCACGCGGGGGCCGACAGCCGCTACCAGCCGCGCCGTTCGCCGGGCTGCTGAGGGTGGTACTAGTGCCGCATCAGGCAACGTTCGCCCCGTTGACGACCTCGAGGCGGTCGTCGGCGGCATGCTTGTTCCGCCAGCTGATGTATCGGCGGATCATGCTGCCCTGCCTCTTTGTGGCTGGCATGGTCGGTGCCATCGAGTGCGAAGTAGCGCAGGGCGGTGAACTGGGCCTCGATACGGTTGAGCCAGGAACTGTTGGTCGGGGTGTAGGCGATGGACCCGAACGATCTGGTCCTGGCTGTCCAGCTCAGCGGGGAACTTCACCCTGTCGACCGGTGCCGGGTTTGCCGGCTCCGTGAGTCACAGGAACTCGCTCCGGTAGGTCGAGGCCAACTCGGCCGCACGGCGGCGGCGTTCCGCGAGCTCGTCCTCCGACAGTTGTGGCGGTGGCGCGTCCATACCCGCGACGACATCGCCGATGCGCGTGAAGTACTCGTCCTGGCCGGCGGGGGTGCACATGCACAGCATGCGGGCCGGCGCACCCGAAGCGTTGCGGAAGTTGTGCGGGGCGTTGGCCGGGATGTTGACCGTGGACCCGGCCCCTACGGTGTGCTTCTCGCCGCGGAAGGTGAACTCGATCTCGCCCTCGAGGATGGTGAACATCTCCTCGAAGTCGTGCCGGTGCGGCGGCGGGCCGCCGCCGTCGGGGACGCGCATGTCGATCAGGCAGTACCGGCCGTCGGTCTGCTCGCCGGTGACCAGCATGGCGTACGTGTTGCCCACCAGAGAGATGTACGTCGTGCCGGGATCGTCGGGGTCCGCCACGGTCAGCGAGCGGGACGGGTCGTCGTCGGGGATCATCGGAATCGTCTCCTTCAAAGGTCAGTCAGGTGAGGATCAGGTGCCGGGCGGGTCTCATGCAGTCCGGCAGTCTCCCGGCCGTCGATGCGCATGCTGCCCGAAGTGGGAGTCCGGCCCGGCCGCGCGGTGCTTCAGTGTGTTCTTGCCGGTGTCCGAGGGGCCCCATTGCGGCGGGCAACGGGGCGAGGGGCCACCTGTGTGGAGCGCTTGCATACCCCTCCTGCGGCACGGGGTGAGCGCGCTCGGTGCCGGCTCAGATCGACTTGAGGACGCGGATGCGGTCGGCGATGGCGCGGCGGGCGACGTCGGAGGTGAAGGCGATGGAGTCGAACTCGTGCGGGGCGCCGGGGTGCAGGTGGAATTCGACCGGCACGCCGGCGCGGCTGAGTTTGGTGGCGTAGGCGGTGTCTTCGTCGCGGAAGACGTCGAGCTGGCCGACCTCGATGTAGGCCGGCGGCAGGCCGGTCGCGTCCTCGAGCCGGGCTGGGGCCGCCGTGGCCGGGACGTCGGGCCCGCCGGCGGCCTCGCCGAGCAGGGCCGGCCATGCGGTGAGGCTGTCGTCGTAGGACCACAGCAGGTAGGGCGCGATGTGTGGATCGGGGGTGGTGGTGCGGTCGTCGAGCATCGGCATGAGAAGGATCTGCCGGGCGATCTTCGGGCCGCCGCGCTCGCGGGCGAGGATCGACACGGCTGCGGCGATTCCGCCGCCGGCGCTGTCACCCATCACGCCGATCCGGTCGGTGTCGACGCCGAGTTCGGCGGCGTGTTCGTGCAGCCAGCGCAGTGCGGTGTAGGCGTCCTCGAGCGGGGTCGGGAAGGGGTGCTCGGGGGCGCGGCGGTACTCGACTGACAGCATCGGTACGCCGCTGGCGGAGACGTAGCGGGCGAGCGGCCCGTCGAACAGGTCGATGTGGCCGAAGATGTATCCGCCGCCGTGGAAGAACAGCACAGCCGGGCCAGGCGCCGCGCCGTCCTTGGTGTACCAGCGCATGGTGATCCGCGCGCCGTCGCCGGTGGTCGTGTAGTGCTCGCTGGTCTTCACGTCGGCCGGGACCGGCTGGGCCGTTCCCGCGGCGCCGATGATCGGCTCCCACATGGCGCGCCGCGCCGCGATGTCCCCCACGGCCGGTGGTGTGGCGTCCGCCATCGCGCCGGCCATCGGGGCCAGCGCCTCGGCGATTTCGGGATCCAAACTCAGTGCCATGGCCTTTTCCTTTCGGTGGAGGATCGGCGTCAGGCGACGGGCGGGACGACGATGACCTTGCCGTGCACCGCGTTTTCGGCGGCCCGGGCGTGGAGCGCCGGCAGCTCGGCCAGCGGCACCCGCTCGGCGACGTCGACGCGCAGCTCGCCGCGGTCGATCAGCGCTACCAGCTGCGACAGCTGGTCGGCGTCGCTGCGGACGAACAGGTCGATGCCGCGCACGCCGCGCTCCTGGTCGGAGGGCGCGGGCATCCATACCGTCGTGTTCACCACGACCCCGCCCGGACGGACCAGTGTGACGAGCGCGGCCAGCTCGGCCGGGTCGACCGGCGCGAGGTTGAGCACGACGTCGACCGGCTCGGTCACCGCCGCGCTCACGCCGGTGGTGGTGTGGTCGATGACCTCATCGGCGCCGGCCGACGTGACCGCCTCGCTGCTGCGCGGGCTGGCCGTGGCGATCACGTGGGCCTCGGCTCCCTTGGCCAGCTGCACGGCGTAGCCGCCGACCGCTCCGCCGGCGCCGTTGATCAGCACGCGTTGCCCGGCCGTCAGCTTGCCGTGGTCGAACAGCGCCTGCCACGCGGTGAGGCCCACGAGTGGCAGTGCGGCGGCGTCGGGCAGGGGGATGCTCTTGGGCGCCGGCGTCAGGACCTCGGCCGGCGCGAGGACGTACTCCGCGGCGGCGCCGTTCCCGTCCATCGGCAGGAAGCCGATGACGTCGTCACCGACCGCGATGCCGTCCACGCCCTCGCCCAGCGCGTCGATGGTGCCGGCGACGTCGATGCCGGGAGTGTGCGGCAGCACCACCGGGATGGGGCCGCGCATGAAGCCGCCGCGGATGTTGCCGTCGACGGAGTTGAACGACGTCGCGGCGACGCGGATACGGACCTCACCGGCCCCGGGGACGGGCTGCTCCACGTCCTCGTAGCGCAGGACGTCGGGGTCGCCGTACTCGTGGAAACGTACTGCCTTCATTTCGGTTCTCACCTTCACTGCGGTCGATGTTACTTCGAATTCGAAGCAACTGTGATGACGATACCTCTGCTTCGAATTCGAAGCAAGTGTTGTCGGTCACTGCCGGTGCGAGCGCATCGCCACGGCGAGTTCGGCGGCGGCTTGGTCGATGCAGGCGCGCAGTCGTGCCGCGTCGCTGTGAGCCGTGGCCGACCAGTCGGCGGGGTCGGCGACGACGATCGTGGGCACGGGGTCGGCGTGCACGCCGGCCAGGCGCCTGCGTAGCACCTGCGCGAGGTCCGGCGGCTGCCGGCGGGAGCCGCTGTTGAGCGCCAGCAGCACCGGCATGCCGGAGAGGACACCGTCCCCGAGGACGGCGAAGAACAAGTCGAGCACCTCGCTCGGGGAGGCGGCGAGCACCGGGGTCGCCACCACGAGCCCGTCGGCCGCCACGACCGCCGCGATCGCCTCCCGCAGGTCGAGGCTGACGCGGTCGTGGGTGGAGTGCTGGGCGAGGTCGGCCGCCAGCCGGTGCAGCTCCAGCACCTCCACCTCGGCGCGCGCACCACCGACCGCCAGTGACCGGCACACAGCCTCCGCGACCCAGTCCGCGAGCAAGCGGGTCGGGCGCCCGTAGCCGACGCCGGCGCACAGGACGGCCAGAGACACCGGGCTCCACGCGGCGGTGTTCATCCCGGCATCGTGTTCATGGCTTCCTCCCCGCGGCCGGGCTGTCGTGCCGTCACCGGGGAGGGCCGCGGACGACGTTGCGCGAGGTAAGGGATGTTCATGGCCGGTCCTCGAGATCTGTGGGCGGCGGCGCCGTCCTTCTGCTCGCAACCCTGCGCCGCACCACTGCCCGATCTCCATGTTCTGCGGTGCTCAGCCGGGCCCAACACTGCCCACACCGTGCGCGCACGAGGTCACGACATCAGACCCGTGAGACCCTCGCGTCCGGCTCAATACACCCGGCCGGGATGGCATCGAAACACGCGGAGAAGTTCGGTTCCAGCGCCGCCTGCGGTAACTGGAAGTCGGCACCCCACACTCTTCGAATTCGAAGCAGTAGACTTCGGTCATGCCTGATTCACCGCCGTCGCTCGACCCCGTGCAGCTCGGCGCTTACTTCGACCTCATCGAGGTGACCAGCCTGCTCCGGCATGCCGTCGAGCAGCAGCTGCGCGAGGCCGGCGATCTCAGTTATGTGCAGTTCCAGCTGCTGGCCCGCCTCGGGGACTCGCCGACGGGCAGTCACCGCATGACCGACCTGGCCGACGGCGTCGTCTACAGCCGCAGCGGCCTGACATACCAGGTAGATCTGCTCGAGAAGAAGGGCCTGGTCGTCCGCGCTCCCTCGCCGGACGACGAGCGGAGCATCACCGTCACCATCACCGATGCCGGGCGTGCGCTGCTTGCGAAGGTGCTGCCGGGTCACGTCGAGGTAGTCAGCGGCCTCCTGTTCGAGCCGCTTTCGCGCGACGACGTCAAGGCTCTCGCCGGCCTGCTGGCGCCGGTGCGCGACCACATGCGCTCGACGCCGTCTCGCTCGGCCGCACCTCGCCGCCGCAAAGGCGGAGCATAAGGATCCGACCCAGGCCACGCAGAAGGGACCACGACACGTCCCGCTCGACGTGGGGCCAGTGGAAGAAGCGACGTGCCACGCCGAGGACAGGGACTGTGGCGTAGCACCCGGACGACGTCGAGTCGGTGCTGCATACATGCGAGCAGCACTCTCCGTCCCGGGTGCTGCCCCGCGCTCGGTGCTACTCACGTCGAAAGCGCTTCATCAATCGGATCTTCGACGGCAAGATGGGCCTGACGAGAGGAGCCCGGATTGGGTGCGAGGGGCCTGGCGGGCCGGCTGGCCGCGGCACGAGCCGGTGCGCTGGTGGGCAGGGAGCCGGAGCGGGCGGTGCTCGACCGGATGCTCTCGGGCGCGGCGCAAGCGCCGTTTGTGGCGTACCTGCACGGCCCCGGTGGCATCGGCAAGTCCTCGCTGGTGCGCTACGCCGCCCGGCAGGCGGAACTCGTCGGCCGCCGCGTGGTGCACGTGGACGCACGGTTCCTCGACGCCGATCCGCGCCGACTCGAGGAGGCCGCCGCCCCGGCGTGCACCGAACCCGGCACGGTGCTGCTCATCGACACCTTCGAGCAGTGCCAGCCCCTCGAGACGTGGCTGCGCGAAACCTTCCTGCTCCGGCTCGCCGACCATGCGATCGTGGTTGTGGCCAGCAGGACCGCCCCCGACGCCGAATGGTCGCTGGACCCTGGATGGGCGCAACTGTTCACCGCACTGGCCGTGCAGCCGCTCGACGCCGCCCAGTCCGACGCCCTGCTCGCCGCCCGGGGTGTCCCCGCCGAGCAGCGCGGCGCCTTCGTCGCCTTCGCCGGAGGCAGCCCGCTCGCCCTCTCGCTGGCCGCTTCCGTGCCCGCCGCGGCACCCGGCACACCGTGGTACCCCACCGGCGACATCCTGACGACCCTGGTCGAGCGGCTGGTCGGCGACCTGCCCGGCGCCGTCCACCGACGCGCCCTCGAAGTCGTCGCGCAGGCCTACGTCACCCGCGAGCCCCTGCTCCGCAAAGTGCTGGGTGACCAGGACACCAACACGGTGTTCTCCTGGCTGCGCCAGCTGCCCTACATCGAGGCCACGCCTGAAGGGCTGCACCCGCACGACGCGGTGCGGGCGACCCTCGAGGCCGACCTGCGCTGGCGGGACCCCGAGCGCTACGACGACGTCCGCGCCCGCATCTCGCTCGCCGGCCTGCAAGCCGTGCGCTCCGCCACCGCCGACGACGCGCTCTTACGAGTCGCGGAATGGATGTTCCTCTTCCGCGACCAGGGCGGCCCGGACAATCTGTACAACTACCGGACACACCCCCACATCGAGGACACTCCGCTCCGGTCCGAAGACGTGCCCGGCGTGCTGCGCATGGCCGAGGAGGCCGAGGGCCCGGCATCGGCAGCCGCGGTCGCACACTGGCTGCGCCGCCAGCCGGAGGCCTTCCGCGTCCACCGCTACGCGGGCTCTTCCGCACCCGTTTCGTTCATGGCCATCCTGCGGCTGGACGCACCGCTGCCCGAGGACCGCGCCGAAGACCCGGTGATCGCAGCAGTCTGGGACCTCGTGGAGGCGGCCGCTCCCCTGGGACCGGGCGAGCACCTGGGCATCCGCCGCTTCGCGGTGCAACCCGGCGGGCACCAGCGGCCCTCACCCCTGATGGAACTCATCAGCCGGCGCACCATCGCCGAGGAGATGACGAGCCACGGACGCGCGGTGACCTTCACCGTCTTCGAAGACGCCGACCGGTGGGGACGCTACCTGGCCAAGGCCGGGATGCCGGAGGTCGCGGCCGTGGACGTCGGCGGCCTGCGACAGCACGTCTTCGGCCGGGACTGGCGACGGCAAACAGTGGAACAGTGGGTGCAACACCGGGCTCGCACCGCGGTCACGCCCGTAGCGACATGGCCTGCAACCGCCTCCACGAGCGGCCCAGGCGACCAGCTGCCGCGCGCCGCGTTCGAGGAAGGCGTGCTCGAGGCGCTGCGCACCTGGCAGACCCCACGCGAATTCGCGACCAGCGTCCTGCTGCACTCCCATCTCGTGCCGTCGGGCTCACCCGACCCGGTCGCGGACCTGCGCGGCGCCATCACCACCGCCCTCGACGCGATACAGATCGACCCCGCGGGCGTCAAAGCCCACGAGGCTCTCACCGCCACCTACATCACGGCCTTGCGCACCCACAAGGCCGCCGCCCGGCGACTGGGGGTGCCCTACGGCACCTACCGGCGCCACCTTGCCCTGGCCAAGGAACGCCTCATTGAACAACTGCTGCGTCAACCGGCCACGACATCCACGCCGACCCCGCCACACTCGTCCCCGGAGGAGTGAGGCCACCGCGGTACCGCGGTGCAACGTCCTCCGCGAGAAGCGCGTACTGCCACTCGTTGTCGTTCAATGGCCACAACAAGAAACTCCTTCATCCCTACCCTCATCTGCCTCCCTCGAGGCGTTGGTCCGCGAACCCGGCGTGCTGGCCGGGGCAGTTGCGCTCGAACATGACCACTCTGCGGGCGGTTTCACCCGGGCCCATGACGCCTGAAGGTCTCGGCGCAGGGCCACGGCGACAGCGCCGGTACCCGCGCCGGCCGAGGGCCCTGCTGCTGGACCGGAATCCAAGCCACACCAGAGGTTCCCGTGGGCAGTGCTGAGCACGATTGAGCAACACCGGCGGCCAGCGACCGGGCAGCGGGGCGGCGCAGGGTCTCCAAGCAGGAGGACGGCGCCGCTGTCCGCGACGAGGCCCGGTGCGGCCGCGAGGCCGGCGATGGAGTTGACGTTGACGATCGCGCCGCCGCCGGCCTGGCGCATCGAGGGGGCGGCGCGCCGGAGACGCCCTCCTCGCGGAGCAGGATGCGGATGATCCGCAGCAACCGCCTGCCCCGTCGTCATCAATCTCCCGAACCCGCACGCGTTCAGCCACCTGATCATTCTGGCCGTCCGATGCTTCCTCGCGCAGGAAGTGGGCGGCACATCACGACAGGGCGAACCTTGCCTGATGCGGCACTAGCTCTGCTGGACGTCCTTGACGAACACGATGCCGTCGCTGTCCGCCAGGTGGGCCGGGTCGAGCGGGGCGTAGCCGAACCAGGGGGATACGCGGGGCGCGGGCCGCGTGTCGCCGAGGGCGGTGGCCAGCCTCGGGGCGTTGATGACGTAGCGGTCCTCCGGGAGCGCGTACAGGAGTCCTTCGAAGGTGTCCGGCGGCGGGGTGCCCACTCCCTGGTGCCGGATCGTGCCGAGGGCCGTGGCCAGGAAGGCGTACTCCTCTCCGAGCTGGGCGCTCACCAACGCACCGGCGCTCCACCACTCCACCGGGCCCTCCCACATCTGCATCGTGCTCTTCTTCCGCTGGAGATGGGAGTTGTTGGCGTGGATGAGTGCCGGGCCCCGAGCGCCGACGGCAAGGAGGTTGTGGGCCATCATCAAATCCCGCAGCGCGCACAGCCGCGTCATGCGGGCCGGTGAGGTGTCGGCCATCCAGTAGTGGTACTGCAGCAGGCCGGTGGCGGTGCGTCCGTACAGGCGTGCCCGGTCCCAGTCGTCCCGCGAGGTCGCCGTGATCAGGTGCGGTGTCTGCGCGTCGAGCAGCGCCACCAAGTCATCGGCGAGCAGCCGCAGTTGGCCGGCCTCGGCCGACTGCCCAACAGACTGGGACGGGTCCATCATCGCGGCGGGATCGGTCCACCGGTCGTCGGTGCCGAGCAGGCGGTCGAGCGTGTCCGCGGTGCAGGGGAGCAGGTCCGCGTCCACCTGGGCCGAGAGACAGCCGTGGAGTGCGGTGAGGGCCTGCCGGGGACTCGCGGCGTGGGTGATCTCCAGCGGACCGTCGAAGCCGGCGAAGCGGACCTGCTCGGACGCGGGCCGGCCGTCGTTGTACTCCCTTATCCAGTGCACGAGTTCGCGGTTGGCCGCGAACGCGCCCCACCCGTGGCTGAATCCGCGCTCCATGACCTCGTCGAGGGTGCCCGTGCCCGAGGTGACGTAGGCGTCCACGACCAGGCCCATCATGCAGTCGCTCTCGATCGTGATCGTCCGGTAGCCCTCCTGCTCGACGAGCTGCCGGAAGAGCTCGTTGCGCAGGTCGAGCAGAGTGTCCTCGCCGTGGGTGGGCTCGCCCAGGGCGAGCAGCCGCGGCCGGGCCGGAAGCAGCTTCATGACGGCGGTGGCTTCGACGGCATGGGCGATGTCTTTGATGTCAGTAGCCATGCCTTTAACGGTATCGTTGAACCTTTGGTTGAAACTTTCCCGCGATATCGGCAGGTTCATGGGACGAAACCTTCAAAACGGCGAGCGGCTCAGGCCGGTTGACCTGGCGCGCGGGCACGGTCTGTCCACGCAGGCGATCAGGAACTACGAGGAAGCCGGCATCCTTCCGGCCGCCGGTCGCACACCCCACGGCTACCGCACCTACACCCCGCTGCACGCGCGGGCCCTGCGCGCGTTCCTCGCCCTGGTGCCCGGCCACGGCCACCAGACGGCGATGTCGATCATGCGGGCCGTGAACCAGGGCGCGGTCGATGAGGCGTTCCGCCTCATCGACGAGAGCCACGCCCAGCTCCTCGACGACCGCCGGACCCTCCAAGCCGTGGAGAGCGCCCTCCGCGACCTGGAGCCCACCTCGGCGCCCGAGCCCGGTGCGGGGTCCGGGCCGGCCGCGGTATCCGGGCCCGGCGGCACGTTCATCGGGCCGCTGGCAGACAAGCTCGGAATCCGGCCCGCGACGCTGCGCAAATGGGAGCGCGCCGGGCTGGTGCGCCCGCGCCGCGACCCACTGACCGGGTACCGCGTCTACGACGAGGCCGACGTACGGGACGCCCGGCTGGCCCACCAGCTCAGGCGGGGCGGCTACCTGCTGGAGCAGATCGCCCCGCTGATCGCCCAGGTGCGGGCGGCCGGCGGTCTTGAGCCGCTGGAGGCCGCGCTGTGCGACTGGCACGGTCGGCTGTCCGCCCGCGGGCGGGCGATGCTGACCGGGGCCGCAGAGCTGGAGGCGTACCTTCGCGAGCGTGGATGAGACTTCGGTCGCCGGCCGCCGGAGAGAACAAGAGGCATCAACGGTTCCGGCTCGGCTGGAGCCCTGCTCACTTGACTCACTTGCAGACCCGGATCGTGCACAGCTCCGGGTCCGACGCGTCCGGGAGGTTCATGCCTCCCCGCAGGCCGGTGCGCAGGTAGCGCAGGACGGGCTCGGTGAGCCGTTCTCCCGGCAGGACGGCCGGGATGCCGGGCGGGTACGGCGTGATCATCTCGGCCGAGACGCGGCCGGCCGCCCGCTCCAGGGGCATGGTTTCGGTGGGGCCGAAGTACGCGTCGCGGGGCCGTAAGGCCTGCTCCAGCCGCATGTCCTGACTACTCGGTACGTCGATGACCGGCAGCCCGGCCGCCAGTTCCCCGGCATGCTCGGCGAGGTCGCGCAGCGCGTCGGTCAGAGGCTGGGTGGTGGCGGTCGAGTCGGCGTGGGTGAGCTGGGCGTTGATGCGCCGGTGGTCCGCGAGGTGCACGTCGATGTGGTGCTGGGTGCGCAGCCAGTCGGCCGCGCGGTAGCCGCTCGTACCGAGACCGCTGACGTCGACGACCACGGGCAGCGGGTCGAAGTCGACGGACAGGCCGGGGCCCACGAGATCGTCGCGGCCGAGGACGTGCAGGCCGGGAATCTCGTCGATGGCGCGGCGGACGTCCGCGGCGAGACGCAGCGCGTCGTCCAGGAGGTCCTTGCCGTGGAGGACCATCTGGCGGCGCCAGGCGTCGAGTCCCGCGTAGATGAGGACCGAGGGGCTGGTGGTGCCGAACAGGTCGGCGCGCGACTGGAGGGTGCTCGTCTCGATCAGGGAGCCCTGGAGGTGGTAGACGGAGCCCTGTTCCAGTCCGCTGCCCATCTTGTGGATGCTCGTCACGCAGACGTCCGCGCCGGCGTCCATCGCCCAGGACGGCAGGTCCGGGTGGAAGGGCAGATGGGCGCCCCATGCCTCGTCGACGACGAGGGGCAGATCGCGTGCGTGGAAGATGTCCGCGATGTCCCGCAGGGCGGCGCAACTGCCGTACGGGGTGGGGCTGGTGACGAGGGCGCCGCGCGCGTCCGGGTGACGGGTGAGCGCCTCCTCGAAGGCTTCCGGGCCGGGTGCGTGGGCGAGGCGTTGCTTCTCGTCCCATTGGGGATCGACCCAGACCGGTTCGATGCCGGAGAGGATCAGTCCGGAGATCACCGACTTGTGGGCGTCGCGGCCCACGATGAGCTTCTCGTTCGGGCCCGCCACGGCGAGCATGGCCGCCTTGACGGACAGGGAGCTGCCACAGGTGGTGAAGAACGTGTGCTCGGCGTGCACCGCGTCCGCCATCAGCCGCTCCGCACGTAACAGCACATCGCCGCTGGTACGCCGGTCGTCGAGGCCTCCGGACGCCAGGAGGTCGGTGTGGTAGACGGCGTCACCGAGGATCGCCCGGGCCTGGGGGTCGGCGCCTCGTGCCTGCTTGTGGCCGGGCGGAGTGAAGGCGAGTTCGCCGTGCTCGTGATGGCGCCGCAGGGCCTCGAGTACGGGGGCTTGCGTGTGGTCCACGGTCGTCGGCCTCCCTCCGACAATGACATCGGGCGTGGGGCGTACTCCGGGGCTCCGAGGCGGGGTTCCGAGACTTACCGGCTCGGATGCTTACTGCCTAGTCGGAGCCGTCCACCTCGGTGGCTTCGCGGTTCGCTCGGGTGCTCGGGGTGATGGGGTCGCCCGGTCCGCGGTCCCGTCCCTCGGTGGTGTCCGTGTCGTCCTCGTGCCCCTGTTCCTTGACTTCCTCCAGGGCCTCTTCGGTCGCGGTGCGGGTCTCCTTCTTGCGCCCGGACGGGCGCCGCATGATCTTGCGCATACGTGGCGGGTACCCGGTGCGCCGACGGGCAGTCAGGTCCGGCGCCCGTCATGGAGAACGGCCACGGAGAACCCTCGCGGAAAACGCCTCCGGCGACCGCACGGGCCGAGCCCGATACGGCCGCCGGAGAGGTATCGCGCCGGCGAGCCGGGCCTACCGACCGGTCTGCTTCTTCACGCGGTCGGCGGCCTTCTGCGCGGCTTCCTGCGCCTGGCCCGACACCTGCTCGCTCCGGCCCTCGGCCTCCTGTGTCCTGTCGCCCGTGGCCTTGCCGGCGGCCTCCTTCATCTTGCCCTTCATCTGCTTGGCCTTGCCCTTTGCCTTAGCCATGGTGATCCGTCCTTTGCGGAAAGGTGGACTGGCGTATCCACCCTGCGCCCCTGCCTTCACCTTCGCAATTCGTGAACCCTTCGCCACGGCGAGTGAGCGAGTACGGATCCGGCGGCGCCCGCATTGGCACACCGCCGGGCAAGTGGCGACGATGGAGAAACACGTCAGCGCTCCGATCCGGAGGGGACGATGACCTCACACACCCGTTCGGGAGCTGTCGAGCCGACCGGTGACCCACAGGAGGCGACCGTGCCTGACGAAACGGCCCAGATCGTCGCGTTGCAGGAGCAGGTCGGCCAGTTGAAGGAAGCCGTGACCTCGCATGCCGTCGTGGACCAGGCGATCGGCATGATGGTCGCGCTGGGACGGGTGGCACCCGACCAGGGCTGGGCTGTCCTGCGGGAAGTTTCCCAGCACACCAACATCAAGCTGCGGAATGTCGCGGAACTGATCATTATCTGGGGGCAGAAAGGAGATCTCCCACCCGATATCCGAGCCACGCTGGAAGACACGCTCGATCGTTACGGGCCGACACAGATTCCGGGCGTACCACCACTGGGGTAATCGCCCCGCCCATCACCTCCGGAAATCAAGCCGCCGGACCCGTTGGCCATTCTTCAACATTCCCCAACAGGGCAGGGCAACCGCTTTGTTCGGACGGATCCGAAGCGTTTCGGATCCGTCCGATTGGTTAATTCGGACAGCGGCGGCACACTGGCAAACCGCTCCCGGGAGGGTTCGGCAGTGAGCCCGCCGCTCGGTCGTCCGGCCCGGGGGCATCCCCACCGGGCGACTGGGTTTGTCCGCTCCGGGGCACCGGCGCGGACGTTCCAGGACGCCTGCGCGGACACGACCGCGGGCCGGATATCAAGCGGCCTTCTCCGAGAGGGCCTTCTCCCTCAGTTCGGCGCAGCAGGCGCTGAGCAGCCGGGACACGTGCATCTGCGAGATACCGAGCTGATGCGCGATGCGACTTTGGGTCATGCCTCCGAAGAAGCGCAGGTAGAGGATGGTCCGTTCGCGTTCGGGGAGTTCCTGCAGGCAAGGCTTCACGGCCTCGCGGTCGACGACCAGATCGAATCCGGCGTCGGGCTCGCCGAGGACGTCTCCCAGTGCGTAACCGTCGTCGCTGCCCGGCAGTTCGGCGTCCAGTGAGAGGGCGGTGAAACTGTCGAGGGCTTCGAGACCGACGCGTACGTCGTCCTCGCTCATCCGTGCGTACTCGGCGATCTCGGCGATGGTCGGCTGACGGCCGGACGACGTCTGCGACAGGTCCTTCGCGGCCGTACGGACCCGGTTGCGCAGGTCCTGGACCCGGCGCGGTACGTGAAGGACCCACATATGGTCCCGGAAGTGGCGCTTGATCTCGCCGGTGATCGTCGGGATCGCGTAACTCTCGAAGGCGCAGCCACGGTCCGGGTCGTAGCGGGCGACCGCCTTGACGAGGCCGAGTGCCGCGACCTGGCAGAGGTCCTCGACCGACTCGCCGCGCCCCCGGTACTGGGTGGCGATGCGGTCGGCCATGGGCAGCCAGGCCCGGACGATCTCGTCGCGGAGGGCGTCGCGCTCGGGCCCTTCAGGCAGAGCGGCGAGCCTTTCGAAGGCCGCGGCCGTGTCGGGGGCGTCGTCGTGCGGGTGTTGCTTCGATCTGACGGTGACTCGCATGGTGCGTGCATCTCCCTCAGAAGGTGCCGAGACAGTCACCGTGGGAGCAGGTACGCACGAACCGTCCGGAACACACCCGCGATCTGGCGGACCAGCTCCCACGGACGTGCCTCCTGTCCGAAGCACTTATACGCATTTGCCCCATATTCAGTCACCCAAACCCAGCCAGTCACACCGGGACGGTCCACCAATACGGGAATGGCGTGACGCTGAGCCATCGAATGATTTCGAAATGTGACGGTCGCCGCGGAATACCCGGAATTCGCGGCCGGGAAATACCGAACGGGAGCAGCGGGCGGCTGTTTCGGTCGGTCGCGCCGGGTACTCGCGGGTGATGGACATCGTGACGACACGACTGGCCGTCTCCTCCGCGGTGACGGGCGGAGTGGTGCCGTTCCTGGTGGGGCTCGTCATCGTCGGCGCCCTGATCTGGGCCGTGTGGCGTGGCCGCCGGATCCGCGCCCGCGAACCCGCACCGCCGCGCCCCGATGAGCAGCCCAGGATGCCCGACTCCGGCCCCGTGCACGAGGTCCGCGAGCGGCGTGAGCCCGCCGAGGTGCCACGCGACCGCCACCGGATCACTCCGCACCGGCTACGGGGGCACGGCAACCTCCGTACCCGCCGCGCGGCGGACCAGAAGGCGCCGAAGTGGGACGAGAACTCCAGCGGAGGTTTCGGCAGCGGTGGCCCCGGGCGGACCTGATCCTTCGACGCACGGGATCCCTCGACGCCCGGGTGCGCCGCCGCTCAGGAAGGAACGGGAAGGAACACGCACATGAGTCACACCGACCGCGACACCCTGCCCCTGCCCGACTTCGACCATCTGCCACTGGGCGGCCTGCGGGCCCGTATCCGGTCGCTGTCCACAGACGAGGTCGAGCAGATACTCGCCTACGAGCGCGCGCACGCCGACCGTACGCCGGTGGTGGAGGTGATCAAGGCCCGGCTGGCCGAACTCGCCTCCGGGGCCGAACCCACGGGCGGCGACCCCACGGCCGTACGCCCCGAGCAGTCCCCGCACCGCGCGGGCCGGTCGGTGTCGCCCGCCACCGCCGCGGAGGCGACCCACCCGCCGCCCCACGGAACTCCGGACCAGCGCGGCAGGCCGAAGGGCAACCAGACCTGAGGATCAGACCTGAGGCCGGGACTTGAGGCCGACTCCGTATGGGCCGGACTCCGCTGGATACCCGTCGTCCCCATGAAGGCACTGATCATCAACTGCACCCTCAAGGCCTCCCCCGAACCGTCCAACACGGAAGCCCTCGCCACCGTCGTCGCCGAGCAGCTCGCGAAGGACGGCGTGGACGTCGATTTCGTACGGGCCGTCGACCTGGACATCAAGCCCGGCGTCACCAGTGACGCCGGGGCCGGTGACGAGTGGCCGCCCGTACACGAGAAGCTCCTCGACTCGGAGATCCTGGTCATCGCTTCTCCCACCTGGCTCGGCAGGCTCTCGTCGGTCGCGCAGCGGGTGCTGGAGCGGATGGACGCCATGATGACCGAGACGGACGAGGAGGGACGTCCCGTAGCCTACAACCGGGTCGCCGGAGTGGTGGTGACCGGCAACGAGGACGGTGCCCACCATGTGATCAGCGAGATCTCGGGCGCGCTGGGCGACATCGGCTACACCGTCCCGGGCCAGGCGTGGACCTACTGGCACCTCGGTCCCGGCCCGGGCCCCGACTACGTCGACGACGAGCGCGGCCACGACTGGTCGCACAAGACGGGCCGCGCCATGGCCGCCAACCTGCACAGTGTCGCCCGGGCTCTGGCCGACCGGCCTCTCGGATCGCCTCCGGGCTGAGGCCGGACCGCGTGGGTGCTCTTCTCGCGCTGGCTTCGGCGGCCCTCTACGGCGTCGTCGACTACGCCGGCGGGCTGCTGTCACGCCGGATGCACTTCGCCGTGGTCACCTTTCTCGGGCAGATCGGCGGGCTGCTGCTGGCGCTGGCGGTGGCTCTGGCGATGCCCGCGGAGGTGGTGCGGTCCGCGGATGTGGTGTGGGGAGCGCTGTCCGGGGTCGGCAGCGGCTCAGCCATGCATTTCCTCAACCGGGGGCTGAGCCGCGGGGCGATGAGCATCGTGGTGCCGGTGAGCGCCGTCACCGGGGTGGCCCTGTCCGTGCTGTGCGGCGTCTGCTTCCTGGGCGACCGGCCCACGCTCCTGGCCTGGCTCGGCATCTGCGTCACGATGCCCGCGCTGTGGCTCGTGTCCGGTGGAGAGGCCCACCACGGCGCGGGTACGACCCCGGCGACCATGGACGGTCTGCTCGCCAGTCTGGGCGTGGCCGTGCAGTACATCGGGCTGGCACAGGCGGGCGCCGAAAGCGGAGTGTGGCCGGTGGTCGCGGGACGTGTAGCGGCGGTCGTTGTGGTGCTGCCCGGCGTCCTGCGGAATGTCCCGCAGTTCCGGCAGTCCCCGAAGCCGCTGGTTCAGGCGGTCGTGATCGGAGCGGGCGCCGCTCTCGGCCTGATCCTCTACCTCTGGGCCACCCGGTTGCAGATGCTGGCCCTCGCCGTCGTACTGGCCTCGCTGTATCCGGCCATTCCGACGGTCCTCGGGCTCTCGATGCTGCACGAGAAGGTCAGCCGCAGGCAGCTGGTCGGCCTGGTGAGCGCGGGCACCGCGATCGTCCTGCTGACACTGGGCTGACAGGGCCCAGCCCCAGCACCGCTCGGCCACAGGGACCTGATCGTGATGGGCGACTCCTGCCGGCATGCCTGGAAACACGCGATCCCCAAAACCACGCGGGCGACCGGGCCCGGATCAGCGTCCAGTCCCGGCCGCACGGCGTGCACTGACCGAACCCGAGGCCCGGCGCTTCAGCGAAGGTCGCTCGCCTTGAGGTAGTCCGAGTCGATGAGCACCTTCTTGTAGTTGCCCTTGTCGACGCTCACCGGTTCCAGAAGATACGCGGGCACGACCTTCTCCCCGTTGTCGTACGTACTGGTGTCGTTGATCGCCGGACGCTTGCCGTGGACCACCGCGTTGACCATGTACGAGGTGATGAGCGCGAGTTCGCGGGTGTCCTTGTAGACGGTCTGCGTCTGCTCACCGGCCATGATCGACTTCACCGAGGGCACCTCGGCGTCCTGCCCCGTGACGATGGGCAGGTCCCTGCCTCCATCGCCGCCGTAGCCGTGCGACTTCAGCGCTTTGATGATCCCGAGGGACATGCCGTCGTACGGAGAGAGGACCGCGTCGACGCGCTCGTTCGTGTAGTGGGAGTCGAGCAGTTTGTTCATGCGCTTCTCGGCTCTGACGCCGTCCCAGCGCAGGGTCGTGACCTGGTCCATCTTGGTCTGCCCGGATTTCACGACGAGCTCGCCGCTGTCGATGTAGGGCTGCAGAATCTTCATCGCGCCGTCGAAGAAGAAGCCGGTGTTGTTGTCGTCGGCCGAGCCGGCGAACACCTCGAGGTTGAACGGGCCCTTGGCGCTGCCGTTGGCCAGCCCCAGCTGCTCGATGAGAAAGTCGGCCTGGAGCTCGCCGACCTGCTCGTTGTCGAAGGTGGCGTAGTAGTCGACGTCGTCGCTGCCCAGGAGCAGGCGGTCGTACGAGATCACGGGAATCTTCGCGGACTCCGCCTTGCGCAGCACATCGGTGAACGCGCGTCCGTCGACCGCCGCGATGACCAGGGCGTCCACACCGTCGTCGATCATCGCCTCCACCTGCTCGACCTGGGTCTTCGGGTCGTTCTCGGCGTACTTCAGTGTGGCGCCGTAGCCGAAGCCCTTGACCTGGTCGACCATGCTGCGGCCGTCGCTGATCCACCGCGGGGAGTCCGTGGTGGGCATCGCTATGCCGACGGTTTCGTCTCCTGAACTGCCCACGTCGCCGCTCTCACCGCAGGCGGTAAGGGACAGGGACAGGGCTGCGGACAGGGCCGCGGCTACGGTGATGCGGACGCGCATGGTCATCTTCCTCGTAAGTGACAAGTCACCGCACCGGACTGGTTCGTACGTCTCGTACGTCCGGTGAGGTGCATCAGGTGAACCGGCACCCGGGTGCGGGAGCTTTCCGGGGCCGACTGGCCCCACCGGGTTCCGGTGAGGCGGCACTGCGACAGACCGTTCGGTATGTTTCTAGGGGCGGTTTTCCGTTGAACCCGCACGCGAGCAGGCCGGGTGACCGGCCCCCAGGCGGGCGACCTCGAACGCGGGGTGCCGGGAGCGTATACCGATGCGGACGCTCTGTGGTCGTCTTTCGTCACATTCGTTGCGGCAGCGCACGACCATCGATCAAGCATGCAACAGAATACGTCGCACTCCGAACGCGGACCTGCCTACAACCGACACCGGCGTTCCTACGCGTTCAGTCGGGCAACCAAGTGATCGGCCAGCGCGCTGACCTGCGGCATCAGGCCGTCCCAGGACTCCTTCTCGTGCCCGAGATAGCCGGACCGCGCGCGGGCCAGTACGGGCCGGTGCCTCGCCGGCAGGCGCTCGAGCGCCCAGGCGGCCGCCGCGTCCTTGGATGTGATCGTTCCGGTCTCCAGGGTCGTCCAGACACGGGCGAGCGTCAGCAGGACGTTGCGGGTGTCCGACTCCAGCTCGGCGAGCAGCTCCGGCACACCGGCGACGATCGCCCGTCGCAGGTCCTCGTGCGGGACGGGATCGAGAACGTCCGCAGGCGGCGGGCCGGACAGCGGGGCGTTCCCGAGCAGCACCATCGTGATCAGCGGCGCGAGATCGGGCGTGGGCGCCGGAGCGGGCACCACCCCGCGATCGAACTCGTCGCGCAGCCACTCGCCGTAGAGGAACTCGCAGCGGGGCGGATAACGCCAGGGACGGACGTCGTCCCTGGCGACGACGGTGAGCTCGACGGGGCGGCGGCCGGGTCCGCTCCGGGCTTGGCCCTCGGAGACCTCGAGCAGGCCCTGGACCAGGGCCCGCCGCTCCTGCTCCGTGGTTCGTCGTCGCGCGACGACGAACACGTCGAGATCGCTGCCCGGTCGCAGGCCGCCGAGGACGGCGGAACCGTGCTGGTAGACGCCGAGGACGTCCGTGCCGAGTACGCGATGCACCAGGCGCAGGACGTCATGGGTCTGGGAGACGGACCGGGGTGGCGGCGTGCGGTCGTTCACGGTGGGGATCGTAGGGTCTCGGCCCAGGGTCGCAGCACCCTTTCCACCGGTCCTTTGCCGGTCAGCCGCGCCTCGCGTGCAGGGCCCGCGCGAGCCTGGGACCGAGCCAGCGCTTCAGTCTGCGCAGCGCCTGGAGTTGTTCCGCTGCCCGGTCGATCCGGTAGTAGAGCTGCGGCGGGACATGCGGCAGCAGCGGGGAGTGCCGCTGGCCGAGGAGCGCGAACATCCGGTGCGGCGGGAGGTGGATGTAGCGCGGCAGGTTCTCGTACCACTGCGCGCTGAGGCGTGCCGCGCTCTGCACGGAGAGCAGGGCCGACTTGCGTTCCTTCTCGTACGCGGCGAGGGCGGGGGCGAGCCGGTACTGGCCCGGCTCGGCCCCGCGCAGGGCGTCGGCCAGGGCGATGGCGTCCTGGAGGGCGAGCGTGGTGCCCGCGCCGATGGAGTAGTGCGTGGTGTGGGCGGCGTCGCCGAGCAGGACGAGGTTGCCCCGGGACCAGGTGCGGTTGGTGAGGGTGGGGAAGTTGCTCCACCGGGCGCTGGTGCCGCCGCCGGGGTGTGCGCGGCCGATCAGCCGGTGCCCGTCGAGCAGCCTGGCGAAGAGTCCTTCGAGGAGCGCCAGCCCTTCGGCCTCCCCCGCCCGGTCGAGGCCGAGCCCGGTCCAGGTCTGCGGCGAGCACTCGACGACACAGGTGCTCGCGTCCTGGCTGAAGCCGTACGCGTAGCACCAGATCCAGCCGTACGGCGTCTCGACGAAGGCGAACGTGAACGAGTCGAAGACCTTGGTGGTGCCGAGCCACAGGTACTTGTTCCGACCGTGGGCGACCTCGGTGCCGAAGTGGCCGGCGTGCCGCTCGCGCACCGCGCTGCGGACGCCGTCGGCGGCGACCACCAGGTCGGCTTCCGGCAGTTCCGCCTCGCCTGCGATCTCGTGACCGAACTCGAGGCGTACGCCGAGGGATTCGGCCCGCTCGGTGAGGAGTTCCAGCAGTCGGCGGCGGCCGATGCCGTAGCCCTCGTCGCCGTGGTGCGTGGTCGTACGGTCGCCGATGTGGGCGGTCCCGTCGCTCCAGCGGACCGAGCTGTCGCGGATGGCACGTGTCGACTCCGGGTCGCCGGCGTGCAGTTCGTGGAGCAGATCTCCCCAGTACGTCACACCCCAGCCGTACGTGGCGCCGGCCGGGTTCCGTTCGTAGACGGTGACGTCGTGCGACGGGTCCTGCCGCCGCATGAGGATCGAGAAGTACAGGCCGGCCGGGCCACCGCCGACGCAGGCGATCTTCATGGGCGCACCCCAACTGTTCGCTGGTTCTCTCCAGGTGATCAATCGACAGCACAGGGTAGGAGCGAGGCGGGCGGCGTTCCGGACTCACCACGCCGCGTGGCGGGCCGGTGAACCGGGAAAGGTGAACGGGAAGAAGCGCACTCGCGGACGAACCGAGGCAGGACGCATGGACAGCAGTACGTGGATTGTGGTCCTCCTGGTCGCCGTCCTGCTGGCCGCGGTCCTCGCGGTGGCGGTCACGTTCCTCGTACGGCTGATCCGGACCCGGCGCGCGCTCCGTCGCGCGGGGCTCCCGACGGGCTCGCCCTGGGTCTTCTGGGGAGCCGTCGCCTACGTCGTGCTGCCCACCGACCTCCTGCCCGATCCGGTCTACCTCGACGACATCGGCGTCCTGCTCCTGGCCCTGAGGTCACTGCGCGCTTCCGCGGACCCGCAGCGCTGACCCGGCCGGGCTTCTGCTTGGCTTTGTCCGGCAGGCAGGGGCCCGAGGTCAGGATGATGATGCAGGCATATATGCGCCAAGTCGCCGACAACGTCCATCTGGTGCACGGCAGCAACACCAACTGGGTGATCCTCACCGAAGGTGACGCCGTCACCCTGATCGACACCGGCTATCCCGGCGACCGCGCGAAGGTCCTCGAATCGCTGACGGCCGTGGGCAGTTCGCCCGAGGCGGTCGCGGCCGTGCTCATCACGCACGCGCACAACGACCATCTCGGCTCGGCCGAATACCTCAGCCGTACGTACGGCACGCCCGTCTACGCCCATGAGGCCGAAGTCCCGCACGCGCGCCGGGACTTCCTCCACCAGGTGACCATCGGCGAGATCCTCAAGAACGGCTGGCGCCCAGGCGTCCTGCCGTGGGCGGTGCACGCGCTGCGCTCCGGCGGCACGACGCCCGTACCGGTGACGAGCCCTCAGCCGTTTCCCCCCACCGTCGGTCCCCTGGACCTCCCCGGCCGCCCCGTCCCTGTCCACACCCCCGGCCACACCGAGGGCCACAGCGCCTTCCACCTCCCGGAGGCGGGCATCGTGATCTCCGGCGACGCCCTGGTCAGCGGCCATCCCACCTCCCGCGTGGAGGGCCCGCAGTTGCTGCCCGTCATGTTCGACCACGACCGGCGCGGGGCGCTCGCCGCGCTGGACACGTTCGAGGCGCTCTCCGGTGACGTACTGCTGCCCGGGCACGGGCCGGTTCACCGGGGTTCCGTACGCGAGGCGGCCCGGCGCGCCCGGGAGCCGGCCTCCTGACGTCACAGGCCCGGGAACCGCCGCTCACCGGTGAGACGTTGTCCGGGCAACGCCCCTCGGGGCGCGGACAGCGGATTCAGCATCCCGACAGGCGGCGGCACGATGAGCGAGTTGGTTCCCGGAGGCAATCTGGCCCTGCCGGGTGGCACCCTGACGCTTCAGGTACCGGGGCCGTTCGACGTGTCCGCGCTGATCACCGATGACAGCGGCAAGGTGCGCTCGGACGGCGACTTCGTGTTCTACAACCAGCCGAGCGCGCCCGGTGCGCGCCTCACCGGCGAGACGATCAGCGTCGACCCGCCCGCGCTGCGGCCGGGGGCGAGCCGCGTCACCGTGGTCGTCTCTCCCGCCGAGCCCGGCACCCCGCTGGGCCGGCTCCCCGCCCCGAGCCTGCGCGTGACCGGACCGGACGGCCGTGTCCTCGCCCGGTTCACTCCGCCGCGGCCCCAGCAGGAGACCGTGCTGCTGCTCGCCGAGATCTACCGTCGCGGCACGACGTGGAAGATCCGCGCATTGGGGCAGGGGTACGCGGACGGACTGGCGGGCATCGCACGGGACTTCGGCGTGGACGTCAGCGAGGACGCCGACGCGGGCGGGGGCGCGGTCCCAGGGGGCTCCCCCGCCTCGGGCTCCAGGGGCACCGGTGTCGCGACGGCTCTGAGCGTCGCACGTGCCGGGCTCGACCGGCTGCGCGGAACCGGGCGCACACCGGCTGCACGCCCGGGCACCGCTCCGGCTCCGAGTGCTCGTATCTCACCTGCCGCACCGGCCGGAGGCCCCCGTGCCGCAGCCCCCGACGGCTTTCTCGGCCTGGTCAACTCCGCGCGCGCCGCCGCCGGTTCACCGCCCGTCTCGCTCGACACCCGGCTCCAGGCCGCGGCCCGCGCCCACGCCGCCGGCATGGCCGCACAAGGGCGTCTGGGCTCCGAGGGTGCGGACGGGCTGTCCGTGTACCAGCGCGTCACCGCGGGCGGTTACGCGTATCTCACCGTCGGCGAACACCTGGTCTCCGGCCCGCGTACCCCGGCCGAGTTCGTGGAGTACTGCCTGTCGGGCGAGCAGTCCCGCGGCACGCTTCACGACCCGGCGTTCACCGAGACCGGCGTGGCGTACGTCCCCGAAAGCCGCTCCGGCACGCTCTACTGGACGGCGCTGTGGGCCCGGCCCCTCACCCCCGGCGGGCTCGCGCAGACGGCCGCCGCCGTCATCGCGCTCACCAACGCCGAGCGTGCCTCGGCCGGACTGCCGCCCCTCGCCCCCGACCCCCTGCTCACCACGGCGGCACAGGCGCACAGCGCGGACATGGTGGCCCGCGCCTTCTACTCCCACACCTCCCCCGACGGCAGCGAACCCTGGCACCGCGCCGCCGCCGCGGGCAGCACCCGCCGCACCATCGGCGAGAACATCGCCTGCGGCCAGCGCTCGGCCGCCGAGGTCGTACGAGGCTGGATGAACAGCCCCGGCCACCGCGCCAACATCCTGAAGCCGGCCTTCACCCACATAGGCATCGGCTTCGCGGGCGGCGGCGCGGCGGGCACGTACTGGACGCAGCTCTTCGGCGCCTGACCGCGCGCCCTCGGCAGCCTTCGGAGCCCCTCCCCGGCGAGAACCATCGGCGCTGGTCAGAAGCTTGCTAACGATGATGACAACGGTCACCGATGCAGCCTTTGCCGATCTCCGCGAGGTGCGCTTCACTGCGTGAGTCAGCCATTGAATCGAGGGGGCAACCGATGACCAGCGCGCACCAAGAACACGGGCCGGGCGGGCACGCCGGGCACGAGGGGCACGCGCACGGTGTGGCCGCGGACGCGGACCGCCGCTGGCTCGCGATCGCGCTGACACTGATCGCCTCGTTCATGGCCATCGAGGTCGTCATCGGCATCCTCGCCCGCTCGCTCGCCCTGATCTCGGACGCGGCGCACATGCTCACCGACGCCGTGTCCATCGTGCTGGCGCTCATCGCGATGCGGCTGGCCGCCCGCCCGGCCCGCGGCGGTTTCACCTACGGTCTCAAGCGGGCCGAGATCCTCTCCGCGCAGGCGAACGGGCTGACGCTGCTGTTGCTCGGCGCCTGGCTGGCGTACGAGGCCGTGCTGCGGCTGATCGATCCGCCCGAGGTGGAGGGCGGGCTGGTACTCGTCACCGCGCTCGCCGGGATCGTGGTGAACGTCGCGGCGGCCTGGTGCATATCGAAGGCCAACCGCACCTCGCTCAACGTCGAGGGCGCCTACCAGCACATCCTCAACGACCTGTTCGCGTTCATCGGCACCGCGGTCGCCGGTCTCGTCGTGCTGCTCACCGGGTTCGCGCGAGCCGACGCGATCGCCACCCTGGTCGTGGTGGTCCTCATGGTCAGGGCGGGCTACGGGCTCGTACGGGAGTCCGGGCGGATCTTCCTGGAAGCGGCTCCCGCGCACCTCGATCCGGACAGCATCGGGGACCGGCTCGTCGCGCACAGCACGGTGACCGAAGTCCATGACCTGCATGTGTGGACCATCACCTCGGGGCAGCCCGCCCTGTCCGCGCACGTCCTGGTCGACCCCGTCGCGGACTGCCACACGGTGCGCCGGGATCTGGAGAGGACCCTCCAGCGCGACTACGGGATCAGCCACACCACGCTCCAGGTCGACCACGCGCCCGCGGACGTCCTCGAGGTCCATGCCGGCGCGTTCGACGACGCCCACTGCGAGAGGCCGCACGGCCCGGTCCACCGCGACGAGCCGCACCCCCACTGACCGGGCCGTCGAGGGGCCCACCGACCGGGCTACGACGCGGACGGTTACCCGCTGGTGCCGCTCAACTTCCGCAGTTCCCCGCCGACTTCGGTGCGCAACTTCTTCAGGAGTGCGGGCTGGGCGCCGATCGCCCACATCGGGCCCACGAGGTACGTACCGCCGTACACGGCGGCGGCATCCAGCCAGGTCTCCTTGAGCTTCTCCTGCGGGAACGTGGTGACGGTCCAGTCGCCGCGCGCGGTCCGGCACACCCCTTCGCGCAGTTCATCCGCCTCGATACGGATCTCCGGCTTGCAGTCGGTCAGCGACGCGATCACCTCGACCTTCGCCGGCGCCGGCGGCGGCGCCGGGGAGTCCGTACTCGGGCTCGGGCTCTGCTTGCTCGCCGGTTCCGCCGACTCGGCCGAACACCCCATCAGCAGGGTGCTCAACAAGGCCGCCGCGACGGTGCACATGGGGCGGAGGCGGGATCTTGTCACCGTGGTTTCCTTCCTGGACATGACCATGGGCCGGGGCATGGACCGGTTGTGCCAGGAGGTACGGGAAGTGGTGACGGGGCGTTCAGGATTCGCCGAGGGCGGAACGCGATCCCCTTCCCGTCATGCGTCACGCTTCTAGGCTGGAGCGGTGAGCAGCCACGCGCCCGACGAAGCCCGCGTCATTCCCCTGCGACCGCGACCTGTACCGGCGGATCCGACGGAACCTGCTGTGCCCGCCGAGCCGGCGCCCAAGGAGCCGCTGTGGCGGGACGTCGTCGGTGACGTCCTGCGACGCGAACGGCTCGCTCAGGAACGTACGCTCAAGGATGTCGCCGACGCGGCCCGGATCTCGATGCCGTACCTCTCCGAGCTGGAGCGCGGCCGCAAGGAGGCCTCGTCCGAGGTCCTCGCGGCCGCCGCCCACGCGCTCGGACTCGGCCTCGCCGACCTGCTGGCCCGCGCCCACCACCAACTCGTCCGGCCCGCCCGGCCGCTCAGGTCCCGCACCGCGCCCCGCTCCACCGAGGCGCAGTCGCGGTTCGGCGATGTACGTCTGGCCGCCTGAGTCCGGGCGGACCGGCTCCGTTACGCCGCTGCCAGCACCCGTCGGCTGAGCACCTGGTCGGCGAGGCCGTACGCGACGGCCTCCTGCGCGGTGAACACCTTGTCGCGGTCCATGTCGACGCGCAGGGTCTCCACGGAGTGCCGCGTGTGGACCGACAGCACCTCCTCGACCTGGGAACGGATGCGCATCATCTCCTTGGCCTGGAGGCTGAGGTCGGCGGCCGTTCCCCGGGCGCCGCCGCTCGCGGGCTGGCCGAGCAGCACCCTGGCGTGCTCCAGGATCAGCCGCCGTCCGGGGTCGCCCCCTGCCAGGAGCACCGCCGCGGTCGAGGCGGCCTGGCCGACGCAGAACGTCGAGATCGGCGCGCTGACGTAGGTCATCGTGTCGTAGATCGCCATGAGCGAAGTGAACGAGCCGCCGGGCGAGTTGATGTAGATCCCGATCTCCCGCTCGGGAGCGGACGACTCCAGGTGGAGCAGCTGGGCGATGACGACGTTGGCGACGCCGTCGTCGATCTCGGTGCCGAGGAAGATGATCCGCTCGGCGAGCAGCTTGCTGTAGATGTCGTACGCGCGCTCGCCCTGCGGGGTGCGTTCGACCACGTTGGGGATCGTGTACTGGGCCATGTCAGAGTCCCATCCGTCGCTTCGAGGCGGCCGGGCGGACGTCGTCGAGGGACTCGACGACGCGGTCGACCATGCCGTACGCCTGCGCCTGCTCGGCCGTGAACCAGCGGTCGCGGTCGCCGTCGCGGGCGATCGTCTCCTCACTCTGTCCGGTGTGCTCGGCGGTGATCCGTTCGACGGTCTTCTTGGTGAACTCGAGGTTCTCCGCCTGGATCGCGATGTCGGCGGTGCTGCCGCCGATGCCGCCCGAAGGCTGGTGCATCATGATCCGCGCGTTCGGCAGCGCGAAGCGCTTGCCGGGCGTCCCGACGGTGAGCAGGAACTGGCCCATGCTCGCGGCGAAGCCCATGGCAAGGGTGGCGACGTCGTTCGGGATCAGCCGCATCGTGTCGTAGATCGCCAGGCCCGCCGACACGGATCCGCCCGGGCTGTTGATGTAGAGGCTGATGTCGGTGCGCGGGTCCTCGGCGGACAGTACGAGCAGTTGGGCGCAGACGCGGTTCGCGGACACCTCGTCGACCTGCGTGCCGAGGAACACGATGCGCTGGCCGAGGAGTTGGGCGGCCAGGTGGTCGTCGAACCGTGACGGAGGCGTGTCGCCCTCCTCGGCTCGGGGTGTCAGGGCCGGGGCCCAGCCGGTGGCCGGGGACCGGCCGGTGCTCAGTGGTGCCATCGCTCCTCCTTGTGGTGGCTGCCGCATCGCCGCGGTGCTCTCCACCCTCGGCCCGACTCGGGCGTGGCGTAAGGAATCTCGGCCCGTAGCAGATTCGCCGACAGCAGAGCGCGCGGTGCCGGTCAACTGCCGGACCGGTCCCGCTACTTGGTGGCCATGAGGGGGCATCCGGGGGTCTGGGCAGCCGCATGCCGCTTTGGTACGGTCCACAGCCACGTCAGCGACTCCCCAGCCAGCGCCTCCGAAGGGGGCTGACGCACCGGTCCGCCCGACGAGACCACGCAAGGAGGCCGATGCCGAAGAGCACGCAACGCTTATGCCGCCGTATCGCCCGGGCGGCCTGCGCCCTCGCCCTCGTACTGCCGCTCGCCGCCTGCGACGCCCTGACACCCGGGAGCACGGCCGCGGTTCCGGGTCCGCGCAGCGTCCCGTCCTCGACCGCCGTGCCGGAGGGGGACGTCACCCTGCGCGTCCAGTTCGCCGACGCCCCGCTGATGGTGGACGCGCTGATCGCCGCGTTCGAGAAGGGCCATCCCGGGATCAGCGTGGAGCCGCAGTACAAGACGTTCTCCGACTACGTGCAGAACCTCAAGCTGACCATGACCTCCGATTCCGCCCCCGACATCGCGCAGTACGCGGTGGGGATGACCGACCTCGCTCAGGACGGCCACATCCTCGACCTGGCGCCGTACCGGGAGGCGTACGGCTGGGACGAGTCGATCCCTCCGGTCAGCCTCGACCAGCTCACCGCGGGGCGGAAGAGCGAGGCCACCGGCGGGCGGGCCCTGTTCGGGGTCCCGGCCGGTCTGTCGATGACCGGGATCTACTACAACAAGGAGCTCGCCGAGCAGGCCGGGATCAAGGGTCCGCCCAGGACGCTGGCGGAGTTCGAGGAGCAGCTCGCCGCCGCGAAGGACGCGGACCTGACGCCGCTCGGTGTCGGCGCACTTACGGAGGGGGGCCTGCACCTGTGGGCCGCGCTTCTCAACCAGCTGATGCCCACGGACGACTACTGGGACTGGGTCAACGGCACCAAAGGCGCCACCATCGAGAACCAGGCCGGGATCACCGCCAGCGAGCTCGTCGTCGAGTGGAGCCGCAAGGACTACTACCACGAGTCCGCCAACGGCACCGGACAGATCGACTCCACAGCCCAATTCGCCAAGGGCGACAGCGTCTTCCTGATCAACGGCAACTGGGCCGCCGGACAGCTGGCGACCACCATGGGAGACAACGTCGGCTTCTTCCCGATGCCGGGCGAGAACGCCGGCGCCCCCACGGTGGCCTCCGGCTTCAGCGTCGCCTACGCCGTCTCCTCCCGGACCGAACACCCGGGAGCGGCAGGCGCGTTCCTCGACTTCCTGACCTCGCCCGAGGCCGGCCAGATCATCAGCGACAACGGCTTCCTGCCGCCCAACCCCGAGGCCGTGGCGAAACCGGAAGGCGTACTCGCCGACATCGCGGAGGGCCATCGACGGGCCATCGCCGACGACGGGATCACGACGTTCCCCGACTTCGCCGCGCCCGCCATGCTCGACCGGCTGCGCTCCGGAGTGCAGAAACTCATCGCGGATCGCGTCGAGCCCGCGGACTACCTCGACTCACTTCAGGACGAGTGGGAGGAACACCATGCCGAGTAGGCCGCCGGTCCGGCCTCCGGGCACCCGCGGGCGCGGTGCGTGGCGCGGCTATGTGTATGTACTGCCCGCATTCCTCGTCTACGTCGCCTTCGCGGTGCTGCCCGCCCTGCACACGGCGTACCTGTCGCTGTTCGAGTGGGACGGGGTCACGCTGGGCGAGTGGGTCGGCCTCGGCAACTATCAGGAGATCCTCCAGGACTCCGTGCTGCGCCGGTCGGTGTTCAACGCCCTTGTGCTGGTGGTGTTCTTCTCGTTCGTCCCCATCGCGCTCGGCCTGGCGATGACCGGGCTGCTGGCCCGCTACCGGCGGCCCGGCATGGGGGCGTACCGCTTCCTGTTCATGTTGCCGCAGGTCATCCCCCTCGTCGCGGTGGGTGTCACCTGGCGCTGGCTGTACGGGGACGACGGGCTGGTGAACCAGGCGTTCCGTACGGTCGGCCTGGACGGTGTGACGCGGGCGTGGCTGGGTGACTTCGACGCCGCGCTGGTCGCCGTGGGCCTGGTCGGCACGTGGGTGCTGAGCGGCCTGTGCATGATGCTCTTCCTCAGCGGCGTGCAGAAGGTGGATCCCAGCCTGTACGAGGCGGCGCGGCTCGACGGGGCGGGCCCGGTCCGGGAGTTCGTCTCCGTCACCCTGCCGCATCTGCGCGGTGAGCTGGCCGTGGCCATGACCGTGACGACGGTAGCCGCGCTGGCCAGCTTCGACATCGTGTACGTGACGACGAACGGCGGGCCTGGTGAGCAGACGACCGTTCCCGGTCTCCTCGTGTACCGGCTGGCGTTCTCCGAGGGCAAGGTGGGGCTCGCGGCGGCCCTGGCCGTCGTTCTCGGCTGTCTGATCCTCGCGATCGTCTACCTCATCAACCGTCTGTCGAGGACGGAGACATGACCGGCGCCATGACCACCGCCACGCGTTCGGAACGCTGGTCCGGCTACGGGCTTCTCACCATCATGGCGATCGCCGTCGTGATCCCGTTCCTCAGCGTCTTCCTCGCCTCCGTGCAGCCCGCGGGCACGCCGGTGGTGGGCCTGACCTGGCCGGAGAGGTGGAGCTGGGACAACTACCAGCAGGCCTGGTCGGTGGCCGGGTTCTCCGATCTCATCCGGCACAGCCTGATCATCGCGGTCGGTGTCGTCCCCGCCTGTCTGGTGCTCGCCGCGCTGGCGGGCTACGCGCTCGGCACCATGCGGCTGCCGGGCGGCAACGCGGTCGCGGCCTTCTTCATCGCCGGACTCACCATCCCGGTCGAACTGATCGTGGTCCCCCTCTACTTCGACCTGCGGGGCCTCGGCCTGACCAACTCGTACCTGGGTGTGATCCTGGTGGAGATCGCGCTGTTCATGCCGTTCAGCGTGTTCTGGATGCGCACGCACTTCCAGTCCACCCCTCAGTCGCTGGTGGAGGCGGCCCGCATCGACGGCGCCTCGTCGGCCACGATCCTGCTCCGGGTGCTGCTCCCGCTGGCCCGCCCGTCCCTGATGACGCTCGGTCTGCTCGTCTTCATGTGGTCCTGGAACCAGTTCCTGTTGGTGCTGGTCCTCATCCAGGACACCACCAGGCACACCGCGCCGGCCGGCCTCGGTTTCTTCGTGGGTCAGAACACCACGGACATCCCCACGCTGGCCGCGGGCACGATCATCGTGATGCTGCCGATCCTGATCCTCTTCGTGGTCTTCCAGCGCAGCTTCATCGCGGGACTGCTTCAGGGGGCGATGAAGGGATGACGAGGCGCTTGAAGGGCCCGCCCGGTCACGCCGCCTCGCGGGAGTCCGCGGGCGGTTGGGTCACAGGGGTGTTCGAGGCGCGTTCGTAGGCGGCCGCCCACTCCAGCACCAGCCGCTGGTACTCCTGCCGCTGTTCGCCGCTGAGCGTGCCACCCGTCCGCAGCCACAGGGCGCGGATCTCCTCGTTGACCTCGGCGGCCGAGCGCCCGCCGGAGGTCGACGCACGGTGTGGAGTGGTGGACATACCGTGAATCATACGGGCCTCGGTGTGAAGGCCAGGTGAGTGGTCGCCGTCATCGCGGCTACTCGCAAGTAGCGGCTGAGCTGCGGCGATCTCACGCTTCGACGCCTCCCAGCACCAGCACCTGGATCGCCAGTACGGCCGCTCCCCGTGCCCAGTCGTGGAAGTCGGACACCTTGGTCTCCAGGTTGACCGGTTCCGCCCGCGGGTGGCGGTTGGCCTGGATGGCCTCCTCGACCGCCGGGCCCGCGACGTCGACCAGGCCCACGCCCTCGCCGGCGAGGAGGATCTTCTGGGGCATGGCGAAGTTGGCGATCTGCGCGACCAGGGTGCCGAGGGCCCGGGCCGCCTCGTCGATGACGCGGGCAGGCATGGGATCACCGGCGGCGGCGAGAGCGAGGATCTCCTCGTACGACAGGTCCTGGCCGGTGGCGGCCTGGATCTGGTAGCGGATGTTGTGGCTGGTCAACAGGGAGACGGCGCTGCCGCGTCGGCCGTCGGGGGTGAGCGGGCCGTTGGGGTTCACGATCCAGAAGCGGCCGTAGCCCACTCCATCCTCCGCGGTCGCGACCCGTTTGCCGCCGATCACCAGGGCGTAACCGATGCCCGCGCCGATGGTGAGGACCGCGAACCGGTCGAGGCCTCGGCCGGCGCCGAACCAGCTCTCGGCCTCGACGAGTGCGGCCACGTCGTTCTCGACGACGACGGGCAGCCCGGTGCGCTCCTCGACGAGTCGGCCCAGGGGTACGTCGTGCCAGTCGAGGAAGGCCGACTCGTCGACGACGGACCGGTCGTGGGCACGGCCGCCCACGCCGATGCCGATCCCGGCGAGGCCGGGGAAGTCGCGCGCGAACTCGTCCGTCAACTCCCGTAGTACGTCGACGATTTCGTCCGGTTCATGGCCGGTGATCGGACGGTCGCGGCGGGCCACGATGTCGCTTCTGAGCGTGGTGACGACGCCGTACACCATGTCCTCGGTGATCTTGAAGCCCACGAATCTGCGGGATTCGGCGACGATGTCCAGGGGCTGGGAGGGGCGGCCCTGGCGGACCTCGGCGAGCGTGGCACCCTCGGCGACCTCGACCAGCAGGCCCGACTCGATGAGCGGCTTCGTCAGCCGGGTGACGCTGCCCGCGGAGAGGTCGAGTCGCCGGGCGAGTTCGCTGCGCGACAGCGGGCCGTGGGTGAGCACCTCGATCGCCACGGCACGCTCGCCGGGACTGAGCGGCAGCCAACTGGCGGCAAGTGTGGTCATGACCGAATCCTCGCACGTTTTATTTTGCTACGGAAGCAATAGGGAAGCGATACGGCCACCCCGAGGCCGGAAGAAGCGCTTCGAGAAGATGCGTGCACGGCTCTTGACGTACAGATTATTCCGCATCAAAAGTAAGTGAGGCCCGAGGACGAGCCGCAGAGCAGGGAGTCCCCCGATGACCGTCGCCTCCAGCAGCCCACCATCCCGCCTACCACTCAGCGGTGCCGAAGCCGTGGCGCCCATGAAGAAGGTCAAGGCCCGCGCCCAAGGTGACGGCGCCCTCGCGGCCGTCTTCATCGCACCGGCCATGCTGGGCTTTCTGGTCTTCCTGCTCTGGCCCACGCTGCGCGGCATCTGGCTCAGCTTCACCCGGTACAACCTGCTGACTCCGGCGGAGTTCGTGGGCCTGGACAACTACGTCCGTATGGTCAACGACCCGATCTTCTGGGACTCGTTGTGGGTCACCGTCGAGTACGTGGTCCTCAACATCGGTGTCCAGACGGTCGCGGCGCTCGCCATCGCGGTCCTGCTCCAGCGGCTCACGCAGTCGTCCCTGCTGCGGGGCATCGTGCTCACCCCGTATCTGATGTCGAACGTCGTCGCCGGCCTCGTCTGGCTGTGGATGCTCGACACCCAGCTCGGCATCGGCAACGAGATCATCAGCGGTCTCGGCGCCGACCGCATCCCCTTCCTCGCCGACGAGACCTGGGCCATCCCCACCATCGCCCTGATCAACGTCTGGCGGCACGTCGGCTACACCGCCCTGCTCCTGTTCGCCGGGCTCCAGGCCATCCCGAACGACATGTACGAGGCGGCCAGGGTCGACGGCGCGAGTGAGTGGCGGATGTTCTGGCGGATCACGATGCCGCTGCTGCGGCCGGTACTGGCGGTGGTGCTGATCATGACCGTGATCGGTTCGTTCCAGGTCTTCGACACCGTCGCGGTGACCACCGCGGGCGGCCCGGCCAACGCGACCAACGTCCTGCAGTACTACATCTACGGCTCCGCCTTCGGCCGCTTCCAGTTCGGCTACGCCTCGGCGATGTCGGTGGCCCTGCTGGTCGTGCTGAGCGCGATCACCGTCCTGCAGTACCGGCTCACCCGGGCCGGCCAGAGCGACCTCGGCTGACGGAAGGGAGATACCGACATGGCTGCCGTAACAGCGACCAACACCGGGATACGACCGGAGCGGCGCAGGTTCTCCTTCGGACGGGCCGCGGCCTGGACCGGAATGGTCCTGATCGTCCTCATCACCATGCTGCCCTTCTACTGGATCCTGCGCACCGCGCTCTCCACCAACGCGGGCCTGGGCGCCGACCCCACCAACCCGCTGCCCGTCGACCTCACCACCAGCGGCTTCGAGCGGGCCCTCGGTCTGCAGTCGGCCGAGGAGGCGGTCGCGCAGGGCGGCGCGGGCGGCGGGCTCGACTTCTGGCGCTATCTGCTCAACTCGGTGGGCGTCTCGACGGTGATCACCGCGTGCCAGATCTTCTTCTCCGCGATGGCCGCGTACGCCTTCGCACGGCTGCGCTGGCGCGGCCGGGACAAGGTGTTCGCCCTGTTCCTGGCCGGACTGATGGTGCCGACCATCTTCACGCTGCTGCCGAACTTCGTGCTCATCAAGGAACTCCAGCTGGTGGACACGCTGTTGGGGATCGCGCTGCCGACGATGTTCATGACGCCGTTCGCGGTCTTCTTCCTGCGGCAGTTCTTCATGAACATCCCCCGGGAGGTCGAGGAGGCGGCGCTGCTCGACGGCGCCGGGAAGATCAAGATCTTCTTCCGGGTCGTCCTGCCGATGGCGTCCACCCCGATCATCACGCTGTCGGTGCTGACGTACATCACGTCCTGGAACGACTACTTCTGGCCGCTGATGGTGTCGTACAGCGACAGCTCGCGCGTGCTGACCGTGGCGCTGGCGGTCTTCCGGGCGCAGACCCCGGCGACCGGCGTCGACTGGTCCGGGCTCATGGCGGCGACGCTGATCGCCGCGCTGCCGATGCTGGTGCTCTTCGCCTGCTTCGCCCGCCGCATCGTCAGCTCCATCGGCTTCACCGGGATCAAGTGAGGGAATGACCATGCGACTTCGTACGCTGACCGCGCTGGCCGGAGCGCTGACCTTGTCCCTGGTGACCGGCTGCGCGAACGGCGATTCCACCGGGGCCTCCGCGAACACGGTGACGTACTGGCTGTGGGACGCCAACCAGCTGCCCGCCTACCAGACCTGCGCCAAGGGGTTCGAGAAGGAGAACCCGGGCCTGAAGGTCAAGATCACCCAGTTGGGCTGGAGCGACTACTGGACCAAGCTCACCGCCGGCTTCATCGCGGGCACCCAGCCGGACGTCTTCACCGACCACATCCAGAAGTTCGGCCAGTTCGCCGATCTGCAGGTGCTGGAGCCGCTCGACGACCTGGGCATCAAGAACGACGACTACCAGCCGGGGCTCGCCGCCAGCTGGATCGGCCAGGACGGTCACCGCTACGGCGCCCCCAAGGACTGGGACACCGTCGCGCTCTTCTACAACCAGAAGATGGCGAAGGACGCCGGCGTCACCGCCGAGCAGCTCAACGACCTCTCCTGGAACCCCAAGGACGGCGGCACCTTCGAGAAGGCGATCGCCCACCTGACCGTCGACAAGAACGGCAAGCGGGGCGACGAGCCGGGCTTCGACAAGAACAACGTCAAGGTGTACGGACTCGCCACCCAGGGCGGCGGCATGGGCGACGGCCAGACCCAGTGGAGCACCTTCACCGGCTCCGCCGGGTGGAGCTACACCGAAAAGGCCCGGTGGGGCACGGAGTACCAGTACGACAGCAAGGCCTTCCAGTCCACCATCGACTGGTACTTCGGCCTGGCGAAGAAGGGCTACATGGCCCCCTTCGCCGACTACAACATCCAGTCCAACCAGGGCATCACGCAGTTCGCCGCGGGCAAGGCCGCCACCGTCTTCGACGGTGCCTGGATGATCTCCACGTACTACGGCACCAAGGGCATCGACGCCGGCACCGCCCTCACTCCGGCCGGTCCGACCGGCAAGCGCGCCACGATGATGAACGGCCTCGCCGACTCCATCAGCAAGGCCTCCGACAACAAGGAGGGCGCCCGCAAGTGGGTGGCGTATCTGGCCTCCGACGCGTGCCAGACCGTGGTCGGCAAGGCCGGGGTCGTCTTCCCCGCCACACCGGCCGGCACCGAGGCCGCCACTGCCGCCTACAAGAAGAAGGGCATCGACGTCACGGCCTTCACCGAGCCAGTGGCCGACAAGAAGAACTTCCGGACGTTCTCCTACCCGATCACCAACTACGCGGCCGACGTCACCGCGCTCATGCAGCCCGCCATGGAGGACATCTACGGCAACGGCAAGCCGGTGAGCAGCCTCGACGAGACCAACGACCAGATCAACCTCATCCTCGACCAGTGAAGGGCACCCCCTATATGACGTTCTCCCTCGGCATCGTCGGTGCCGGACAGTTCTCGGGACAGTTCGCCAAGCTGTTCCTGGCCCACCCCGGCGTGAGCGAGGTCTTCGTCACCGACCTCCTGCCCGAGCGGGCCGAGCAACTGGCGTCCACGGAAGGGCTGTCGGGCACCTTCCCCTCGTACGAGGCGATGCTGGAGTCCGAGGCGGTCGACGCCGTCGCGATCTTCACGCAGCGCTGGACCCATGGACCGCTGGTGGTCCAGGGGCTGAACGCCGGCAAGCACGTGTACTCGGCGGTGCCCATGGCGATCACTGCGGAGGAGATCGCGGCGATCATCGACACCGTACGCGCCACCGGTCTGACGTACATGATGGGCGAGACCAGCCAGTACAACCCGGCGACCGTGCACGCCCGCAACCAGATCGCCGAGGGCGCGTTCGGGCGGCTCTTCTACGCCGAGGGCGACTATGTGCACGACATGGACCTCGGGTTCTACGAGGCCTACCAGTACAGCGGCGGCGAGGACTGGAAGTCCACCGCCAGCTATCCTCCGCTGCTCTACCCGACGCACTCGGTGGGTGGGGTGCTGGGTGCCTGGCAGACGCATGCGGTGAGCGTGTCCGCGATCGGCGTCAAGGACGATCGTGGTGACGGGGTCTTCGACCAGGAAGTCAGCCAGTTCGGCAACGACTTCTCCAACGCGACCGCGCTGTTCGAGGTCGCGGGCGGCGGTTCGTTCCGTACGAACGAGTTCCGGCGGGTCGGCTACCCCTCGCACATCAGGGAGTCGCGTTTCCGGTTCTTCGGTACGGACGCCAGCATGGAGCAGCTCGCCACGGTGGCCATGTGGCAGGACAAGAAGGGCGTCAAGGACATCAGCGAGCTGCTGGAGCCCAAGCCCACCATGTCTCCTGACGACCCGTCACTCCAGCACATCGCGCCGGACCTCAGGGCCGCCTTCACCTCCGGTTCGGCTCCGGTGCACGACCGCTCGCGGCTGCCGCGGGAGTTCGACCACCTGCACAACGGCCATGAGGGGAGCCACCACTTCCTGGTGGACGACTTCGTGACCGCGGTGAACACGCGCACCCTGCCATCGGTGAACGCGTGGGTGGCCGCCCGCTACACCCTGCCGGGCATCGTCGCGCACGACTCCGCACGGCAGGGCGGGGCAAGGCTGGAGATACCGGACTTCGGGGACGCGCCCGAGGAGTGACCAGCCCGGTATCGACTCCGGCCCGGCTGCCCTTCGGGGCGGCCGGGCCGACCGGGCCGACCGGTCAGGTGCCCGGCTTGCGGCCGTACACGAAGACGTCGTCGTTCTTCTTGAGGAGCGACCAGTACTTCTTGGCGTTGGTCTTCGTCATGTTGACGCAGCCGTGCGAGCCGGGCGGGTTCCACATGCTCACGCCGACGGAGTGGAAGGCCTGGCCGCCGTCGAAGAACTGGCTGTAGGGCATCGGCACGTTGTAGATGGTCGAGACGTGGTCGATGTTCCGCCAGTAGATCTTCTTCAGGCCGGTGCGGGTCTCGTATCCGTTGCGTCCGGTGCGGACCGGGACCGGGCCGTAGACGAGCCTGCTGCCGTCCTGGATCCAGCTGAGCTGCAGTGTCAGGTTCACGCAGGCGATGCGGCCCTTGTTGACCGGGCACCTGCCGTCCCTGTTGGGGTTGTTCCCGACGGCCTTCTGCTTCTTCATCAGGTCCATCACGCCCCAGGTGACCGACCCCGCGTACCCGATGTTCGGGGTGATGCCGTGCTTGGTCTGGAAGGCCTTGATCGCCCGGCAGTCTGCGGCGGACTGCCTGCCGTCGACGGTCCGGCCGAGGAACCTCTCCACCTGCTTCTGATACGGACCGGCCTGCGTGCTGCAGCTCGCCGCCTGCGCCGGCACGGCGCCCAGCGCGACGGTCAGCGGCGCCACCAGTCCTGTGATGCCCAGTACGACGGCTCCCCGTCTGCGTATGTCCCCCATGATGCCTTCCCCCTTCGTCCACATGCGTGGTGCACTCTGTGCCAGCTAGACATGCGCCGGAGGAGTTGGGTTGTAGAGCGGCCCACGCTGCGACGAAACGGTTACGCAGCCTGCCGTCCCCGAGACGAAACGGTTACGCAGCCCGCCGTCCTGCGGGAGACTTCCGCCGGACGGCGGGCCCCGCTGTCTCCCGGGGAAGGTGAGGATCGGCGTCAGGCAACGACGCCGTATCAAGGAGGACCCGATGACCACCACTCCCCCGCCCTTCGACCCCGAGCTGGCCGCGGCGCTGGCCGTGATGGGCGAGCAGGCGCCCACCACCCTCCTGCCGGAGTGGATCCCGATGGCGCGGGGGCTGGGCGACGACGGTCCCTTCGAACTGCCCACGAACGAGGTGCTGAGCCGCGACGGCGCCTTCGAGGTCGAGGAGCGTTCGGTGCCCGGACCCGAGGGCGCACCGGACATCTCCTTGATCATCTGCCGCCCCACCTCCGTGCCCGGTCCGCGGCCGGTCGTCTATCACACGCACGGCGGCGGCATGGTGCTGGGCAACAGCCGGATGGGCATGGACCTGACGATGGAGTGGGCCGAGGAGCTGGGCCTGGTCGTGGTGTCGGTGGAGTACCGGCTCGCTCCGGAGCATCCGCACCCGGCCCCGGTGGAGGACTGCTACGCCGGCCTGCTGTGGACGGCGGAGAACGCCAAGGACATCGGCGCAGACCCGGACCGGATCATCCTGGCGGGCGGCAGCGCGGGCGGCGGGCTCGCCGCGGCGCTGGCACTGCTGGCCCGCGACCGGAACGGGCCGCGTGCGATCGGCCAGATGCTGCTGTACCCGATGCTCGACGACCGCAACGACACCCCGTCCGCCCTTCAGATGGCCGGCCTCGGCATCTGGGACCGTACGGCGAACGACACCGGCTGGACCGCGCTGCTCGGTGAGGCCCGCGGCACGGCGGACGTCTCCCCGTACGCGGCTCCGGCCCGCGCCGAGGACCTGTCCGGGCTGCCGCCGGCCTTCATCGACGTGGGCTCGGCCGAGACCTTCCGCGACGAGGACGTCGCCTACGCGTCCCGGATCTGGCAGGCGGGCGGCCAGGCCGAGCTGCATGTGTGGCCGGGCGCGTTCCACGGCTTCGACGGACTCGCCCCGCAGGCCGCGCTGTCCCAGGACGCCCGGGCGGCCCGGGTGCGGTGGCTGCACCGACTGCTCGGTGAGTGACACGACACTCACCGGCATACAGCCCATGGTGATTCCTGACTCATGGATCCAAATGGTGATTCCTGACCGAGAATGAGTAGATGGAAGAGCTGGCTGGCCGCCTGGCCGCGCTCGACCCGGACGCCGGAGCCGCCGTCCAGGTCATCGCCTACTTCGACCGGCTGGTCGAGGGGCGCGCCGGGCTCGAGGCCCTGGTACGGGGTGCGGCGGTGCTGTCCGGCTGCCCCGCACGGCTCGTCGACGAGGCCAGGCAGGTACGGCTCCGGGTCGAGGCCGACGGGCGGCGGCGCGACGAACTGGGGCCTGTGCGTCCCGAGTGGCCTTCGGCGCCGCTGATCCCGGGCGGGGCTCCCGCGGTGTGGCTGGAGCGCACGGGGCCGCGGACGGTGGTCGACGCCATGGTCCTGGAGCGGACCGCGAGCGCCGCCCGGCATGTCCTGGACCGCACCCGGGGGCGAGCTCCTGTGCACGGCCCGGCCGACGATCCGGCCCTGCTGGAGACGGTGCTCGACCCGACGGCCGCGGAGGCCGCCCGGCTGCACGCGGCGCGCGGGCTCGGCCTCGACCCGGACGGTCAGGCTCGCACGATCGCCCTGCGCGGCGGCTCTCAGAAGCAGCTCTCCCTGAGCCTTGCCTCCGGCGAGCGGGCCCTCGTCCAGCCGGTCCCAGGCCCTGAGCTGCCGCACGAGGGCCGGGTGGGTGTGGGCCCGTCGGTCCCCGTCCTGGAACTGCCCCGCTCCTGGTCCGCCGCCCGCACGGCCCTGCGCTTCACGGCCGGGGGCAGCGACCAGGATCCGGGCCCGCGCGTCGTCCACGCCGACGAACTCGGCACGCTCGCCCTGCTGTCAGCCGTGGTCGCCCCGGGCATCGAGCCCCCGCCCGACGTACGCGCCCTCGACCACGCCGCCGCGGCGGCCCCGTGGCTCCTGCCCACGCTGTACGCCGTCATCACCTCCCCGAGCCTGCGCACAGCGGCCACCGAGCTGAACCTCCACCACTCCACCCTCCAGGACCGCCTCGCCCACGCGGAGTCCCTGCTGGGCTGGCCGGTACGCACGCCGCAGGGCCGCCTGCGCCTCCAACTGGCCCTGACCGCCCGGCACCTGGCCCGGAACCAGGTCTGAGACCCGGGCTCGCCCGCCCGCTCCCGGGTGACCGCCCGGCCTTGGCAGCCAGGGCACTTCCCCCGCGCGCCCCGCTGTGCTTGTCTGGGGGCCGTTTTCGGTGGGTGGGGCGGGAGTTGCTGTATGCGCAAGGCGTGGGTCGGCGGGGTGCTGGTGGGTCTGCTGCTGCTCGGAGCCTGTGGAGACCCCTCCTCCGGGCCCGAGGCCGCGCCGCCCGAGCGTCCGGTTTCCGGCACAGCGGCGGCTATGGCGCCGGGCCCGTCGCCGTCCTCGACCACACAGCAGCAGCGGCCGCCCGCCTCCGCCGTGTCCAAGGCGCCCGCGAAGCGGCCCACCGTGCTGTACCTCGGTGACTCGCTCGCGATGGAGAACCAGAAGGTGCTCGGCGAGTTCCTCCAGGACGAGTTGAAGGCGCGCTACACCAGCGCCCCGTACTCGGGGACGACGCTCTGCGACTACCTGGAGGGAACCGGCGAGAAGTCGCTCGTCCCGGACAGGGACAAGGCGGCCGCCCTGGTGCGTTCGCTGCGGCCGGACTTCGTGGTGCTGCAGTTCTGGGCCAACGCCTGGGACTACACGTGGTGCATGGACGGGATCACGCACGGCAAGGATCCGGCCACGTACTTCGCGCGTTACACCTCCGACGCCCGCAAACTGACCGACCAGATCGCGAAAGCGGGCAACGGGAAGCGGCCGAAGGTCGTGTGGGTGCTCCAGGGCCCGGACCCGATCACCCCCGACCGGGTCCGCCGCGTCAACGAGATCTATGAGCAGCAGGCCGACGCATCCGGTGGCCTGGTCGCGGACGCCGGCAAGGAGGTCGGCCCGGCCGGCGCCCGCTACACCTGGTCCCAGCACCTGCCGTGCACGGCGTACGAACGCAAACACCCGGCGTACTGCACTCAGCCGGCCAACAACCGCACCGCCCTGCACCGCGACGACGACTACCTGCACTTCTGTCTGGCCCCCACCACCGCGAAGTCCAGGCCCTGCCCGGTCCGCTCCCCCGGCATCCTGCGTATGACCCGGGCGATCACCAAGGCGCTGACCGCCGCGACGAACTGAGAGAGCCGTGCACAGCAGGTGCCCGGGTCCGCTGACCTCTCGACGGACCCGGGCACCCGCGTGGGGTACCGGCGGCGCGGCGCCCTCATCGCCGCGCCGCCGGTGGTCATCACTTCATCGGGTCTCCCGGGCGTACGGGGCGACGGTGATCCGGTCGATCAGCGGCGCGTAGCGGGAGCGGAGCAGTACGCCGGGGAAGGTGTCCGAGGCGTACGAGGTGCCGTCGAAGTTCGGCAGCTCCTCGGAACGGAAGGCGATCGTGTTCTGCCCCTTCTTCAGCTGGACGGGGATGGTCAGCTCCCAGAAGTTGTTCTGGTGGAAGCTGTGCGGGAAGCCCACTCGCTGCACCTTGCCGCCGTTGATGCTGATGTCGGCGTGGCGGGCGAGCGGGTCCGGGTTGTAGTGGGTGGCCTCGGACTGCTCCGGGTTGGAGTAGCGGACCCGCAGCGCGTGCAGGCCCGTGCGGTCGGCCTTGACCGTGAACGTCGCGGTGTTGCCGTTGCCGGGGTCACCGCCGATGCCGGTGATCGCCGTGCCGTCGGTGGCCAGGGAGAGCTCTGCGAGCTTGGCCGAGCCGGCGAGCTTGGCGTCGCCCGCCTCGTACGTACGCGCCGGGAGCGCGCCCTCGGTGGGCGTGACCCGAAGGCGGTCGACAAGGGTGGTGGACGAACCTCCGGTCACCGTCACCTTGTTGACGCCGCCCGTCAGGGAGACCGCCGCGCTACTGGTGCCCTTGCCCAGGCGCAGGACGTCGTGCCCGTTGACGGACATCCGGGCGCCCGAGCCGGCGAGGGTGTCGACCTTGAGGGTGGCCTCGCGGTCGGCGCGTGAGTAGACCCAGAACGTGGCGGTCCCGTTCTTCGGGAGCCGGACCGCGCCCGAGCCGGTGGCGGCCGGCTTCGGCAGTGTGTAGACGGGCTGCGCGCCGCCGCCCAGCCAGGCCAACTCGCCCTCGTACACCTGGGTGTCGGCCGAAGCCTCGGGGAGCGAGAGGGTGAGGCGGTCGACGATGGCGTCGCCCTTGGTGGCGCCCTTGCCGTCGGCGCTCTTCGCGGCGAGCGTGATGGTGTGCTTGCCCTTGGTGAGCTTGACCTTGGTGTCGGTGTGGTCCCACACCACCCACTTGTAGCCGAGCGGCAGATGCAGCTCCTGCTCGCTGTCCGCCTTGCCGTCCACGCGCAGGAAGACGTTGGTCGGGCCCTGCTCCTTCACTCTGTCGAAGGTGTTGAGGGAGTTGGCGAAGACGCTGAGGTCGTACGTGCCGTCCTCGGGCACGTCCACGGTGAAGTCGAGCGTGACGTCCGAGCCGGTGCGCAGGCCGCCCACGTCGTAGCCGCCGGAGGTGTAGAACTTCGACACGTCGCGCGGCGAGCCCTCCGGGCCGTTCTTCGTGTAGCCGGACCCGGTGTGGGCGGCGTCCTCCGCCTCGTACGAGTCCTTCCACCGCACGGGCGGGGACTGGGTGCCCTTCGCCTTGCCGGCCGGGCTGAGGACGATCTCGTACGCCGAGGACTCCTTGAGCGTCGGCAGGTCTCCGTCGCCGAAGTCGACGACGACCTTGCCGTCGGCACCGACCTTCAGGTTCTGCTCGGAGAGCAGCTTCGGGCCGGTGTTGTCGCCGACCTGACCGCTCCAGTCGATCTCCTTCACCCAGGCGTGCACCCGGTCACCGAAGACCTTCTTCGGGACGTTGTCGAAGGTGATGTGCCCCTTGCCGACAGAACCGCCGAAGACCAGCCGGGACTGCTTCTTCTTCTCGTCCAGCGTGGCGACGCCCTGCATGGTGTAGTTCTCGCCGGGGAACGGCGGAGTCACCTTCACCGTGTGCCCGCTCATCGAGGCGTACGAGTTCAGCAGCCACCACTGGCCGTTGCCGCGGTTGGACTGCACCGCGGAGTCGGAGAGGTTGCCGTCGATGTTCCAGTACGCGATGTCGGCGTCCACCTTGGACTCCTCGATCGCGGACACCCACTGGATCATCTGGCCGGGGACCGAGGTGTGGTAGTTGAAGGCGTACTCGTTGATGTTGATGGGGAGTTGGGTGCCTTCGCGGTCGGTGCCCTTGAAGAGGTCCTTCTCCCATTCCCGGTACTTGGCGACGCTGTCGCGCACCGCCTCCGGGTGGCTCAGCTCGTGCCAGGTGATGACCTCGGGGAGGGTACCGGCCTCCAGGGTGTGGGTCAGGAAGCCCTTCACCTGGTCATACAGGACGCTGGTGTTGGGGCCGGCGATGCGGGCGTCGGGCAGCTTGCCCTTGATCAGCTTGTAGAAGTCGTCCCAGGTGGCGAAGAAGTCGTCGGGGTCGTTGAGCCAGCTGGTCTTGTCGTAACTCCACTCGCCGGTGCCGAACATGTTGCCCTCGGGCTCGTTGAACGGCACGAAGACGATGTTGTCCTGGTACTCCTTCGGCAGCTTCAGGACCTGGTCGACCTGCTTTTCGACCTTCTCCCGGTAGAGCTTGACCTTCTCCTGAGGGGTGTCGCCCGGCCACTGGTACGGGAAGCCGCGGTGGATGTCCGTCATGTAGATGTACACGTCACCGTCGGTGGAGTCGGCCAGCGGCTTCACCACCTCCAGCGCGTCGGCACCGGGATGCTGCGGACCGTCCTGCGCCTTGGTGGAGACCGTACGCAGGCCCATGCCCTCGATGAGGTTGTTGGTGGGGACGTCCGGCCCGTACACGCCGTAGAGGGTGCCGGAGGCGCCGCCGTGGAACTTGCCGGTGTCCGAGCCGAGGTCGACGGTCAGCTGGCCCTCGCGGACCACGGTGACGGTCGCCTTCACCTCGCGCCCGGCCGCTTTTCCGGCCACGGTGAACGTCCCGGGCTGGGCGTACTTGTCGGCAGGTATGTCGTCCCAGGTGATCGGGGTGTCGCGGTCATAGCCGTCGGAATAGGTGGAGCGGACAGCGGCGGGCAGTGTCGGGGCGGTCCCGTTCGTCGTACGGGCCTCGAAGGACGTCTTCGAGAGCTCCTGGAGGGTGGGCAGGGCCGGGACCGTGCCGGCCACCTGCTCGGCGCTGAGCGCCGCGTGCCACACCGTGAAGTCGTCGACCGCGCCCTTCAGCAGCGGATCCGGCCACAGGGACTTGCCGATGTAACCGGCGGCCGTGGCCGAACTCTCCAGCACGTCCTTGGCCTTGATGCTGGTCTCGGTGGAGGAAACCGCCACTCCGTCAAGGTAGGTGGTGAGCCGCCCTGCGGAGGTGTCGAGGGTGACGGTGACGGTCTTCCACTCGTCCGCGGGGAGCGGCGCGTAGCCCTTTACCTGGTTCTCCGCGCCCCCTCCGCCGGTGGTCACGGAGGTCTGCAGCACCCCGTTGCCGTTGTACGGGGTGGCGAAGAAGTACTTGGTGGTGTTGGTGCCCAGATCGAAGATCCGCTGCCAGGACGACTTGTCGCCGCTCCACTTCACCCGGGCGGAGACCGTCAAGTCGGTTGCTTCGCCGATGATTTCGCGGGGCAGACGGACGTACGCCCCGTCGGACGTATCCGGCCCGCCGGGCAGGGCGAGCGCCTTGCCGCCGCCCATGCCCTCGACGGACTGGGCGGTGGAGCCGTTCACCAGGTCCGCCGTCAGTCCGTTGCCGGAGCTGTCGGTGATCTTGCCGGAGGCGAGGTCGTCCTGGTCGAAGGTGTAGTGGGCGGTCGGCTTGGGCGGTTCGGCCGCTTGCGCGGGGCCGGCCGGCGCGGCCAGCAGGCCCGCGCCGAGGGCCAGCGCAACGGCGGCCGGGGCTCTGCGCCGCGCGGCTCTGTCAGCGGATGGCATGGATGACGTCCTTTCAGGAGGGCCGTCGAACCGGTTCGACGATGTGGCCACGCTCGTACCGGTTGGCACGGGGCGACCGGTGGTCAGGTGCTACCGGTGTTCAGGTGGCGGGGAACTCCGTGCGGCCGACGAGCACGGGCGGGGGCATCTGTCGGCGGCGCCGACGTTGTGTGTTGCGCGTTTCGGACATGGGCGGCTCGGACTTTCGGCTCCGGGAGTCGAGCTCTCTCAACTCGACCCGGCTGTACGGCATTTCGAACACGGTTCGTAGCGTCGGCGGCACCGTAGGGTCGTGATCCAGTCACGGTCAAGACTTTACGCAACCCTTTACGCAGAAGGCCCCTGACGCCCCGTCCCCAACTCCGTCTCTACCAGCCGGTAAAGATGCCGACGGGCGTCCTGTGTGCTCAGCTCGGGCGCCTGGCGCAGCCACTGGAGGGCCAGTCCGTCGGAGAGCGCCGCGAACCGCACCGTGAAGCCGGCCGGGTCCGCGCAGACGAACTCGCCCTCGGCGACGCCCCGTTCGACCAGGGCACGGATCTGACTGTGCCAGTCCTCGTACCGCCTGGCCTGGCCGCGGGCGAAGGCTCGCTCGGGGTCCTGGTCGCGGTCGCCCGCGCTCCAGTAGTCGAACCACATCCGCCAGTGCCGCTCGGTGTCCTCGGTGAACAGCGCGTCGATCAGCAGCCGCAGCGCCTCACGGCCGCCGGCCGCCTGCTCGGCGGCCTCGTGCAGTGCCGCGTAGTACCGCTCGATGTGCAGCACCATCGCCTCGGAGAGGATCTCCTGCACACTGCCGAAGTGATACGTGACCGTGCCGACCGACACGCCGGCCGCGGCGGCGACGTCGCGTACGCCCACCGACTGGTACCCGCGTTCCGCGATCAGCGGCACGGCCGCCTCCACGATGAGCCGGCGGCGCACCTCGGTGGGCTGCCGGGTGCGGTCGGCGGCGGCGACGGCACGGCGGGGCGTCCTGGCGGCCTTCATGCCGATGTCCTCGGGATGACGCGATGCCATGCGCGCTTGGCCACTGTCTCTCCGTCCGCCCATGCTTCGATGCGACTGTCCATGATGAACTCTGCGGCCGTGGCCCGCAGTTCCGTACGTGTCATGATCTCAGCGTCCCAGTCGCCGTCGCGCCGCAGCCGGATGCCCCACTCGGAGACCGCCCGCGCCGAGAGCGGATCATCGGCGCGGATCCGGTACGTCTCGCACGCGCGCTCCTCGTAGCGCAGCCCGTCCGGATAGGTCCGGGATCCCCCGTAGTTGGGGTCGACCTCCAGCGTCCACTCGCCCTTCGCGACATCGTGCGTGACCAGCCGCTCCGGCCGCGTTTCGGCGGGCCGCTCGTACGCAACCGGCAGCGGCGAGGCCTGCTCCGGCTCCTCGAAGCGGATGGGTTCCTTGCCGTCGTCGTACGCGGGATCCCGTACGGGAAGGAGTACGGCGCTGTCGGCCGGCACCACGGTCAAGCCGGCGCCGCGCTCGCCGTGCGGCCACACCCAGGGCCAGTACGTGTCGGAGACAGCGACCCGGATGCGATGACCGGGCGGGAAGGCGTAACCGGTACCGCCAAGCTCGAACTCCACCGTCTCGTACGTGCCCGGCGTCCACTCCACGGCCCTCTCGCGCCCCCGCCTGCTGAGCAGGTTGAGCACGCCGCGCGTGACGAGCGTGGACGAGCCGTCGGGCGCGACGTCGCACACGCGGGCGATCACATGGGCACGCGGGGTCGCGCTGTCGAGGCGGAGCCTCACACGCGGGCGGCCCAGGATCTCCACGCGGTCGTTGAGGGGTTCCGAGTCGAAGCAGACCGAGCGGCCGTCCTCCTCCCGCTGGTCCGGCGGAAGGTCGCTCGCGTTGCCGAACGGGAAGAAGCGGCCGGCGTCGATGCCGGTGTGCTGGGGCGTGCGGACGAGGACGGGGGCGTGGGTCTGTCCCAGCGGACGTTCGTCCCAAGTGACGGACGGTGAGGGCCAGTTGGACTCGCCCACCCAGCGGCCCGGCATGACGTCGTACGAAGTGGCGGGCGGAACCGGGTCGTTGATCCAGGCGCGGAGTTTCGGCTCGCGCATGATGCCGCCCGCGCCGGAGACGCTGTCGGATGCGGCCTCGCCCTTGAGGTGCTGGTTCCACCAGCGCAGGGTCTCCTGGAGGAAGCCGATCGCGGGGCCGGGTGGGAGCCCGCGGTCCGGGTACTGGTGCGACCAGGGCCCGACGATCCCTCGTACGCGGTCGTCCGGCAGGTGCTCCACGAGCCTCAGCACGGTGTCGCGGTACGGGTCGTTCCAGCCGCCCACGGCGAGCACGGCCGCGTCGATGGCGCCGTAGTCCTCGCAGACGCTGCCGTGCCGCCAGTAGTCGTCGCGCTGCTGGTGTGCCAGCCAGGTGTGCAGGAAGGGTTCGAGGGCGTCGAGGCGTTCGCGCCACATCGGCAGCCAGCGGTCCCTGCCGACGCTCCGTGGGTCCGGCGGGCGGGCGGCGAACGCGAGCATCGTGCCCGCCCAGGCGAGCATGTCGATGCCGAGGACGGCGCCGCCGGTGTAGTGCACGTCGTTGTCGTAGCGGTCGTCCGTCGAGCAGACCGTCACGATCGCCTTCAGCGGTTCGGGGGCGAGGGCGGCGATCTGCAGCGAGTTGAAGCCGCCCCAGGAGATGCCGAACATGCCGACCTTGCCGGTGCACCAGGGCTGCTCGGCAAGCCAGTTGACGACGTCCACCCCGTCCGCGAGTTCCTGCGCGTCGTACTCGTCGCCGGGCGTTCCCTCGCTGTCGCCGTGGCCTCGGATGTCGACGCGGACAGAGGCATAGCCGTGGCCCGCGTACCAGGGGTGCCGTTGGGCGTCCCGAGGGGCGGTCCAGTCCGTCTTGCGGTACGGGAGGTATTCGAGCAGGGCGGGGACGGGGTCGTCCGCGGCGTCGGCCGGTCGCCAGATCCGGGCGTGCAGGCGTGTCCTGCCGTCCCGGGTGGGGATCCAGACGTCCTCGCGCACGACCTGGCGCTCGAAATGCTCGCGGTACCTCACGCGACTCCTTCCCGCGCGAGAGGGCTCCAGCGGCGCACGCGGTGGCCGTCGCCGAGTTCCGTCCAGACGTCGTCCGGCTCGGCGGCATCCGTCCACTCGGGGGCGTCTGCCACGAGAGGCCGCGTGTCGGGGTCGGGTTCGAGGGCCGCCACCATCAGCTGCCGGGTGTAGGGGTGCCCGGGATCGGCGAAGACCGCGTCCGTCGGGCCCTCCTCGACCACGACGCCGTTGCGCAGCACGACCACCCGGTCGGCGATCCCCCGTACGACGGCGAGATCGTGGCTGATGAACAGGCAGGCCAACTCCCGCTCCCGCCGCAGATCGTCGAGCAGCCGCAGTACATCGGCCTGTACCGACACGTCCAGCGCCGTAGTGATCTCGTCCGCGATCAGCACATCCGGCTCCCCGGCCAGCGCTCGCGCGATCCCGATCCGCTGCCGCTGCCCGCCGGAGAGCTGGGCGGGCAGCCGGTCGACGAACGCGGGATCGAGGCGTACGTCGGAGATCAGCTGCCGGGCGCGTGCGGCTGCCTCCGCGCGCGAGCCCGCCGTGCCGAAGAACCGCAGCGGCCGTCGCACCGCGTCACCGACCGAACGGCGCGGATTCAGCGACGTATCGGCGTTCTGGAAGACGAGCTGGACCCGGCGCCGCAACGACAACGGCCGTTTGCGGGCGGGTCCGGCGAGATCACCCGACTCGTGGGTCATCGCGCCGCCCGACGGAGCGCGCAGGCCGGCGAGCGCCCAGGCGAGCGTGGACTTTCCGCTGCCCGACTCCCCCACCAGGGCGAGGACTTCACCGCGCCGGACCTCGAAGGACACTCCGTCCACGGCACGGGTCACGGCACGGGACGATCCATAGTCGACGGTGAGGTCCCGCGCGGAGACGGCGACAGGAGAAGCGTCGGAAACGACGGCCCTGGGCCGCACCTCCCGCTCCCCCGCCTCACCCACGAGCGCGAGCCCGGCGTCATCCAGCCGCGGCACGCTCGCCAACAGCCGTCTGGTGTACGGGTCTTGGGGCGCCGCGAACAGCCGGCCGGTGGGCGCGGCCTCCACGATCCGCCCGGACCGCAGCACGGTCACTTCGTCGGCCATGTGCGCGACGACGCCGAGGTCATGGCTCACCAGCACGGCGGCGAGGCCGAGTTCGTCGCGCAGGGCCCCGATCAGGTCGAGTACACCGCGCTGGGTGACGACATCGAGACCGGTCGTCGGCTCGTCGAGGACGAGGACCTTCGGCCGGGCCGCGACGGCCATGGCGATGGCGACGCGCTGCTGCTGACCGCCGGACAGCTCGTGCGGGTAGCGGCGGGCGAGTTCGGCGGGGCGAGGCAGCCGGACCTGTTCCAGCAGGTCCACGACGGGTATGTCCCCGCCGACCTCCGCGATCTGCCGTCCGATCCGCATGGACGGTGTCAGCGCCTGCCCGGCGTTCTGGCCGACCATCGCGACCGTCCCACCCCGCAGCCGCCTCAACTCCCGGGCAGGCAGGGCGAATACATCGGCGCCGTCGACCCGGACGGTACCCGCCGTCACCCGCGAGCCGTGCCGCAGATGTCCGAGCAGCGTCGCCGCGACCGTCGACTTCCCGCTGCCCGACTCACCGACCAGCGCCAGCGTCCTGCCCGGTCGTACGTCGAGCGAGACCTCATGGACGACGGAGACGTCACGTCCGCCCGAGCGGTAGGCGACGGACAGGGAGTCCACGGACACGATGGCTGTGGTGGCGGTCATCAGCGCCCCTCCCTGACGCGGTCGACGCCCCACGCCTTGGACAGGGCGTCGGCCGCGAGGTTGAGCCCGATCACGAGCGTCGCCAGGGCGATGATGGGCGCGAGGCTCGCCATCGGTACGACGGTGATGGCGGTGCGGTTCTCGGCAACCATCAGTCCCCAGTCGGGAGTCGGCGGATCGGCGCCGAAGCCGAGGAAGGAGAGCGAGGAGATCAGCAGCACCACCCATGAGGCCCGCATCGCGAACTCCACGCACACCACATCGGTGATGTTCGGCAGGACCTCGCGCCGCAGGATCGCCCAGGTGCCCTCGCCGCGTGCTCGGGCGGCGGTCACATAGTCGGCGGGCACGATCGCCAACGCCGCGCCCCGCACGACACGTACGACCTGAGGGACGTATACGACGGCGATCGCGAGGACGATCACCGACGGCCCCGTGCCCAACGCCGTGACGACGACCAGCAGCACCAGAACGGGCGGCACGGAGAGGACCGCGTCGAGCACCCGCCCCAGTACGTCGTCGAACCAGCCGCCGCGCAGCGCCGCCGCGCACCCGGCCACCGTGCCGAGCGCGACGGTCAGCAGCGTCGCTGTCACGGAGACACCGAGCGCGTACCGGCCGCCGTACAGGACGCGCGTCAGTACGTCGCGGCCGTACTGGTCGGTCCCGGCGAGATGCTCCCAACTGGGCCCGAGCAGTGCCTGGTCGGCGTTGTTCGCGATGGGGTCGTACGAGGTGAGAACCGGTGCGAGCAGGGCGATCAGGACATGGACGGCGACGATCGCGAGGCCGATCGTCGCCGCCCGCGAGGACCGGAGCGTGCGCCAGGCGCGGGCCGCGGTGGAGGGCTTGGCGAGAGGGGCGGCGGGTGCGGGGGCAGGGGTTTCCAGGGTGGTCATCAAGTCCTCCCGCGCGTACGGAGCCTGGGGTTGAGGGCCATGGCGCCGAGGTCGGCGGCGAGGTTGCAGGCGACGTACACGATCGCGCTGATCAGGGCGATGGCCTGGATGACGGGCAGGTCCCGGTTCTGCACGGAGGACAGCATCAGTTTGCCGATACCGGGATAGTTGAAGACGTTCTCGACGACCGCGACGCCGCCCGCGAGCCAGGCGACGTTCAGGGCGATGACATGCAGGGTGGGCAGCAGGGCGCCGGGGAGCGCGTGCCGGGTGACGACCCGCCACGTCGACAGGCCCTTGAGCCGGGCCGTGGTGACGTACTCGCTCGCCATCACGTCGATGACGGACGTACGGGCCATCCGGACGATGTACGCGGCCATGACGATCGCGAGGGCGAGGGCGGGAAGCCATACGGCGGGCAGGAGTTGGCCGACGCTCGCCTCGGGCCCGTACAGCACGACGGCCGGGAACACCGGCAGCGCGACGGAGAAGCACAGCACCAGCACGGTCGCGACGACGAACTCCGGCACGCTCATCCCGACCAGGCTGACCGTGGAGATCAGATGGTCCGGCCAGCGGTCGCGGTACAGGCCGGCGAGGATGCCGAGCAGCAGCGAGCCGGTGACGGCGAACAGGACCGTGATCAAAGCGATCAGCGCGGAGTTGCCGAGATACATGCCCACTTCGCCGCCGACCGCCTTGCCGGAGACGAGCGAGACACCGAAGTCGCCGTGCAGGGCGCCGGCCGTCCAGTCGACGTATCGCTCCCAGGCGGGCCGGTCCAGCTTCAGCTGCTCGCGCAGCGCGGCCACCGCGTCCGGCGTGGCATCCCGGCCGAGGACCTGCGTGGCGACATCACCGGGCAGGGCCTGGACGGCGAGGAAGACCAGGACCGAGGAGAGGAAGAGCGTGCCGACGGCGGCGAGTACGCGGCGGGCGATGAACGAGAGCATGCTCAGGCTCCCTTCAGGCCGATGCCGAGATAGTCGAACTCGAAGCCGTACTCGGCGTATCCGCGCACCTTTCGCGAGAGGCCCACGAGCCGGTCGGCGAACATCGGGGTGATCGCCCCGCCCTTCTCGATCACGAAGGTCTGCGCCTCGCCGTACAGTTCGCGCCGCCGTTTGTCGTCCGTCTCCTGCCGGGCCCGGTCGAGCAGCGCGTCGAAGTCCTTGTCGGACCAGGCGGTCTCGTTGTACGAGGAGCCGCTGCGGAAGACCTGGGTGAGGAGCTGGTCGACGGGTCTGCCGGTGAACCAGTACGTCGCCATGAGCGGCTTCTTCATCCAGATCTGCGTGTAGTACGAGTCCGCCGCGGCCGACTTGACCCGGATCCGGATCCCGGCCCGCCGGGCCGAGTCCTGGTAGGCGAGGGCCATGGGCGTGAAGACAGGGTCGTACGAGGACGTGTGGAGGTCGACCGTCAGGCCTTCATGTCCGGCTTGCTTCAGCAGGTACTTGGCCTGCTCCGGATCGTGCTCGGGGTGCGTGGTGATGTGGGCCGGGTCGCTCGGCGGCACCGGGTTGTCCCAGCCGGCCGTTCCCGCGCCCTGCAGGGCGACCTTCACCACGTGTTCGGGGTCGTAGGCGAGCTTCATGGCCTGCCGGACGCGTACGTCGGTGAAGGGCTTCTCCGTGGTAAGCATCGGCAGCACGTACCACTGGCCGTTCTCGACCCGGGCAATCGTCGCGCGGTCGGAGGCAGCGACCACGCGGGCGGTGGCGAAGTCGAGGTTGGTCTGGGAGAGCAGGTCGACCTGTCCGGCCAGCAGGGCATTTGATCGGGCCGACATATCGGCAACCGAGTAGAAGGAGATGGCGTCCAGGACCGGGCGGCCCGCCCAGTGGCCCTCGTATGCGGTGATCCGGCCGGGTCCCGCGGGAGTGAACGACTCCAGCTTGAAGGGGCCGGTGCCGATGCCGGTGCGGCTGATGCCGCCGGCGCTGCCGTCGGGGATGACATAGCAGTTGTAGTGCGTGAGGAGGCTCGGGAACTCCGCGTTCGGGGTCTTGAGCGGCACAACGAGCGTGTGGGCGTCGGGAGTTCGCAGCCTGTCGAGGTCGACGAGCGGGGCGAGGACTGCCGCCTGCGGGGACGCCGTCTTCTCGTCGAGGATGTGGCGCAGGGTGTACGCGGCGTCGGCGGAGGTGAGCCTGCGCCCGTCGTGGAAGGTGACGCCCTTGCGGAGGCGGAAGGTCCAGGTGCGGGCCCTGGCGTCCGGCTCCCAGGACTCGGCGAGGTCGGGGGCGACGGTGCCGTCCGCGCCGATGCGGACCAGCCGGTTGTAGAGGGCGCCAAGGTATTCGTATGCGGACAGGGCGCTCGCCGGGTCGAGGGTCTCGGCGTCCGAGGCGGGCGGCCGGGCAATCCGGAGGGTGCCGCCGCGATCCGGGGTGCCCTGTTTCTCGTCCGTGGGCAGGGTGGGCGCGGCCGAGGCGCCGGTACAGCCGCTGAGCAGCCAGGACGCGCCGAGCGACGCGGCGCTCGCGGCTCCTGCGGCGAGGACCGACCGCCGTCCCGGGTGGTGGGTGTCGGACATGTGTGCCGACCACCCCTCTCGCTATTCGTTCGGTGGAACGATTGAGTGAACGGCGTGAACGATAACGTGGGCAGAGACCCCCGCCAACCCGTGGAGCGCGGAACTTAACCTTGGGAAACCCAGGTGTTACGGGTTCCGGGGACGGGCGTACTCGGGATGGACTCACATGCGAACCGGTCGGTTTGCGCCAACTGAGGGCAGCATTTGCGTCAGGCCGCGCCAACACGGCCGAGTACCGACGGTAAGGGCTTGCTACGCCGACCCTTCGGACGCGAATCTTCCCTTTTCAACTAGCCATGCCTCGGGGGGAAATGGCCTATGCAAGGCACAGTGGACGGATTCAGCTACGGCGCTGTCACTCCGGTGGCCGCCTATCTCATGGCCTGCCTGGGCGGGGCTCTGGGGCTGCGCTGCATCGTCCGGACCCTGTTCAACAACAAGCAGTCGTGGAAGCCCGGTTGGCTGGCGCTCGGCGCGGCGGCGATCGGATGCGGCATCTGGACGATGCACTTCATCGCGATGATCGGCTTCCAGGTCGAGGAGACACGTCTGCGCTACGACGTCGGCCTGACCGTGCTCAGTCTCGTCGTGGCGATCGTCGTGGTCGGCATCGGCGTCTTCATCGTGGGATACGGCGGCGCCTCCGGTGGCACGCTGTCCATCGCGGGGATCGTCACCGGTCTCGGCGTCGCCGCCATGCACTACTTGGGCATGGCGGCCATCCAGATGGAGGGGAGCATCCAGTACGCCCTGGGCACCGTCACGCTCTCCGTCGTGATCGCCGTCGTCGCCGCGACCGCCGCGCTGTGGGCGGCCGTCTCGATCCGGGGCTTCCTGATGAGCCTGGGCGCCAGCCTGGTCATGGGCGTGGCCGTGAGCGGCATGCACTACACGGGCATGGCCGCGATCAGCGTGCATCTCCACGACACGACCGGCGGCCCGCAGACCGGCGACTCGCCCATGTCGCTCCTGCTCCCCATGCTCATAGGGCCGGTCATCTTCCTGGTGCTGGCCGGAGCGATCGTGATGTTCGACCCGCTCCTGGTCTCAAGTGACGGTGAGGGGAGCCGGCCCGTCTCTGGGCGCCGGCCCGACTCTCGGCGCAAGCACGCCACGGCCGAGAGCGACGCCGAACCGTCCGCGCCACGGCCCGGCTCGCTCTTCGAGGGGTTCGACGGTTCCGAGGGACCGCCCGATTCCGCGGGACGTCGCCAGGGACAGTACGAGGCATCGAAGTCCGCCTACGAGTGGTGAGTTGCCCTTTGCTGCAGCGCACAGCGGTCGACTCGCCCCACAGTGGTGTGCGGCGGGTCGACCGCTGTGCCGCTCCGGCTCACTCGCCGGCGGCGGCCTTCTCCAGGGTGGCGATGTCCAGCTTCGACATCTTCATCATCGCCTCCATCGCCCTGGCCGCCCTCTCCTCGTCGGCGTCGCCGATGAGCTCGAGCAACCTGGACGGGACGACCTGCCAGGAGACGCCGAACCTGTCCTTCAGCCAGCCGCAGGGGCCCTCCTGGCCGCCGCCCTCGGTGAGCTTGTTCCAGTAGAAGTCCACCTCGTCCTGGTCGTCACAGCGGATCTCGAAGGAGACGGCCTCGTTGAACTTGAACTCCGGGCCGCCGTTCAGGGCGACGAACTTCTGTCCGTTCGCCACGAACTCGACGGTCACGACGGTGCCGGCGGGGCCGGGCCCGGCCTTCGTGTAGCGGAGGACCCGGCCGAGCTTGGAGTTCTTGAAGACCGAGACGTAGAAGTCCGCGGCCTCTTCCGCCTGGCCGTCGAACCAGAGACATGTGGTGAATCCGTCGGTGGTCATGGGCTACCTCCTGGTGGATGAACGCTGTCGCCTGTGTTGACTGGTCCTCGTGCGGAAACTAATCGCTCCGCTCGGGTTGGGCGGGGTGCCTCCGGCGGTTGGGCGGTTTGGGTTCGTTTTTGGGTGCGGGTGTGTGGGTGGCTGGTCGCGCAGTTCCCCGCGCCCCTGGGTGGGTGGTGGGTCGGGGTCGTGGGCCGGTGCGTCAGCCCGTCGCAGGGCGGGCATACGGCCCTTACCTGGTACACGGTCCTGGTCCTCCGAGACCGAAGCTAAGCGACGGGCATACGACGCACCGGCCCACGCCCCCTCCCGCCGGAGGGAGGGTGCCGGTTCGTTGTGGTGCGGGCTTTTGCGGTCCCTTCAGTTTGGGACCGGCTCGGAATCAGGGGCCGGGGCGCTCATCGTGTCGGGGGACCCCTGGTCGGGGGGCGGGTCGGCGGGCTCGGAACCAGAAGCCGGGTCGCTCGTCGTGTCGGGGGGCGAGTCGGCGGGCTCGGAACCATAGGCCGGGTCGCTCGTCGCGTCGGTGGGCTCGTCCGGAGGGGGTTCGGGCGTTGTTGGCTCGGGTTTCGGGGACGTCTCGTCGTCCGGATACGTCTCGTCCGGAGATGTTGTTTCCGTGGGCGGCTTGGTCGGTGAGGTCGGCGGGCAGGGGCTCTTGTCGGGCGGGCAGGACGGGGGAAGCGGGCTCTCGGACGGGGACGGGCGTTTTTCGGGTGGCTTTGTCTTCTTGTCCTTGGCGCCGGTGTCGCCCTTGTAGCGCTCGATCCACTCGCCGTTGTCGGGGTCGTAGAGGACGAAGCTGTTGACGGGCTGGGGCGCGGGCGAGACGACCACGACGTTCGACGGCCGGTACGAAGGCCAGGAGTCGCCCGTCCTCTTGGGTGTGCCCTGCTGCGCGACCGGCGGTGTCAGCGGGTTGCCGCAGGCGCAGCGCACCCGGGGTACGCCGCGGTCGTCGACGAGGACGGCGGTGCCGGACTGCAGGACGGCCTGGTAGCTGTTGGCGGCGCCGTCGCGGTAGCCGTGGTTGGTGACGCGGGTGTCCATCCGCAGCTGTACGGGGGTGAGCGAGCGCAGATAACCGGGGACGCCGGAGGGCTCGAGGCCCAGGACGGAGGCGAAGGCCTTGTTCTTGGCCGGGGTCTCCTGGAGGTAGGTGATCTGCTTCTCTACGTCGCAGGCTGCCTTGTTCCGCGTACCGCCGTAGAGGCCTGGTGCCGAGCCGTCCACGCCGCGCGTCACGTTGGAGGAGTCCGAGGTGGTCGTGGGCGAGGGCGTCACGGGGACGGTCGAGTTGTCCTGTGCCGTCGACTCGGTGAACCGGTCGGGGCCCGCCTTGCCCGCCGCCTGGAGGAAGACCTCGCTGCCGGAGCCCGGGGTGCCACCGTCGGGGCGGGTGAGGACGACGGCCAGGACCACGGCGGCGACGGCCACGAGGGCGATGACCGCGACGCGGGGCGCGGACTTCCACCACGGCAGGGCGGGTCCGTCACCGGGGCCGGGCTCGGCCGGACCCAGCGGGCCGCTGGGCCCGGAAGGACCACCGCCTCCTGGGCCCCCGGCCCCCGAGCCGCCGCCCGACGGGCCCAGCGGGGCACGGTCCCCAGGCGACTGCGGGGAAGGAGGCCCGGACGGACCCAGCGGGCCCGAGGGCGGTCCGGCGGGGCGGCCGGAGGACGGCGGTTCGACGCTCACGAGCTCTTCTTCCCGAAGGTGAGATTCACGGCATTTCAGACTTTTTATGCCGATTAATCTGCAATGAATCCATTGTGTGCTCCTGTTCCGTATCGTCCGCAAGCCGACGCGGTCGGCTCTCTCGGCAGGCGCGCTGCCGCAGCCCTGCCTAGCGTGGCAACGTGAGCACCCGGACATCTCCTGACCAGGCAGTGGCCCGCCATGGGTGGGTCGAGGCCGTCGTGACGGTTCTCGCCGGAGTGGCCGTCATGGTCGTGGTCGCCGCGCTCGGGCTGTGGGCGGCCGGGGCGACGGATCTGCCGGAGGGCGCGTTTCCGCGGGTCGTCCTGGCCACCGTGGTGGCGGCGGTCGGCGGTTCGGTCGAGTTCGCGGGCAACGCCGGAGCCCTCGCCGAGACCCAGGCGAACCTGACGGTGCTCCCCCTGTCGGTGGCCCTCGCCGGAGTCCTGGTCATCGCCGCTGGATTCCTGAGGCCGCTGCGCCATCGAGCCGTGGCCGGGGCTCCGGAACTGGCGGGCTGGGCCGCCCGTATCGCCGTCGTCTGGTTCCTCGCACTGATCGCTCTCTCGCTGCCGGCCCGCCAGACCTTCGACATCTCGCTCGGGGAGGACGGCCTCGGCGACATCGGCGACCTGTTCGGGGATGTGGCTTCGCCCCGGGTGGGCTTCGAGGCCGACGTACCGGTGACGCTGTTCTTCGGGCTGCTGTGGCTCGCGGGCGTGCTGGTCCTCGCGCTGCTGGTGTCGCGGAAGGCCCCGCTTCCGGCCCGGCTGCTGCGCTTCCAGGAGTCGGTACGGCCGGCCGCGTTCGCGATGGTCGTGCTGCTCCTCGCCTACGTCGTCCTGGGCCTCGTCATCGCGCTGGTGGTGGCGGCGACGCGCGGGTATGCCGTCGAGACGTTCGCCTTGATCCTCCTCGGGTTGCCCAATCTCGTCTGGCTGACCTTCACCGTCGGTCTGGGCGCCTCGTGGGAGGGCCGCGTCGACGGACCGTTCGGGCTGCCCATGCCACGGCTGCTGGACCTTGTGATGCGTACGCCGGACATCTCGAGGCTCGATCTGCGGACGCTCGCCGAGCACGACGGCAGGGTGTGGTGGCTGGTCGTCGTGAACGCCGTGCTGCTGCTGGCCGCCGCGTTCCTGATGGCCGCCCGCTCACCGGCCCGGACGCGGCTTTGGCAGCATGCCCTGCACATGGCGGTCGCGCTCGCGCTCACGGTGCTCGCCGTCTGCCTCGTCGGCAAGATCTCCGCGCACTACGGCCTGTCGTTCCTCGGCATCGGCGACCTCGGCGGCGGGCTGTCCGGTGATCTTCTGCTGCGGCCACGGCTGTGGACCGCGCTGGGGTTCGCCGCGCTCTGGGGGCTGGTGGCCGGTTTCCTGGGAGGGCTGCTCGCCTGGCGTGTGCACCGGCGGGGCGAGGTGGCCAGTACCCGACTGTGAGGCCGATGAGGCGTACTACGGTACGTCTCCATGATCGAGCCGGACTTCCTGCACACCACCCGTACGGGGTACGACGCCTGGGCCGTCCCTTATGCCGAGCTCTTCGCGAACAGACTCGACGACTATCCGCTGGACCGGGCGATGCTCGCCGCGTTCGCCGAGTTCGTGCGGGCGGACGGCGGCGGGCCGGTCGCCGACCTCGGCTGCGGGCCCGGCCATGTGACCGCGCTGCTGCACTCGCTGGGGCTGACCGCGTCCGGCGTCGACCTGTCGGCGGAGATGATCGCCATCGCCCGTAAGGCGCATCCGGAGCTGCGGTTCGATCAGGGGTCGATGACCGCGCTACCTCTTGATGACGGTGAACTCGGCGGGATCCTCGCCCGGTACTCGATCATTCACACACCGCCCGAGCGGCTGCCGGAGATCTTCGCCGAGTTCCACCGGGTGCTGGCGCCGGGCGGTCATCTGCTCCTCGCGTTCCAGGCCCTCGACGATCCCACTCAGCTCGCGGAGGCCTTCGACCACAAGGTGGCGCTCGCCTACCGCTGGTCTCCCGGCCGCGTCGCCGATCTGCTGCGCGAGCGAGGGCTCGTCGAGGTGGCCCGTCTGGTGCGGGAGCCCGACGAGGACGACGAACGGGGCTTCCAGCAGGCCCATCTGCTGGCTCGCAAGGGCGAACCGGCCGCTTTCCGGCGGCCTTTGCCCACGAGACGGAAGAATTCGGCCTGATTCCGCTGCACGGCCCGTCAATACGGGGTTAGAGTCACCCCATGTCCCACAGCGATGCCATAACCCGCGTGTCCCTCAAGAGAATTACTCCCGACGTCTCCACAGCGATGGGCGCCCTGCACGGTGCCGCCGTTTCCGCGGCGCGGGATGCCAAGATCGAGCCGGAGCTGCTCGAGTTGCTCAGAATTCGCGCGTCGCAGATCAACGGCTGTGCGTTCTGCCTCGACATGCACACGAAGGACGCCCGCGCGCAGGGCGAGACCGAACAGCGCATCTACGCGCTGAGTGCCTGGCGGGAGACCCCGTTCTTCACCGAACGGGAGCGCGCCGCACTGGCGTTGACCGAGGCAGTGACCCTGGTGCACGACGGGCGGGTCCCGGACGCGGTGTACGCGGAGGCCGCCGAGGTCTTCGACGAGGAGCAGATCGCGGCACTGATCTGGGCGGCCACCGTCATCAACGCGTACAACCGCATCGCCATCGCGCAACGTATGGCTCCGGGGGCTTATCAGCCCAAGCAGAAGTCCGACTGAGGCCTTGAGAGAGTGAAACCAGACCTGAATCCGGCCTGAATTCGGAAATGGGTCGATGGCGCCGGGCGATTGAATTCGTCCGGCGCCTTCGGTTTCGGATGTGTCGTTTTCGTCTCGGGTAGCAGAGGCACCCCTATGTGATGTCGATTTCAGGTGGTCGGCAACGGCTCCATGATGTCGTCCAGCCATTTCCTCCATTCCTCGGCCCGCATCGCCGGACCCGCCTCCATCGGTCGTCCCTCCCACGCGACCACCGGGCGGATCCCGTGCAGGGCGTTCACCAGCCACACCTCGCGACCCTCCAGCTCCTCCAGGGTCCGCTCGCGCTGAGCGAGCTGGACGCCGGTGGCCGCGGCCCGTTCCTGGATGAGCCCGAGGGTGACTCCCAGGAGCAGGGGCAGCCGCGTCGGGGGCGAGCAGAGGGTGTCGTCCTCCCACCACAGGAGGCTTGAGCTCGATCCCTCCAGGACGAGGCCCGAGGGTGCGATGAGTACGGCCTCCTCTGCGCCCTGTCCGGCCGCCCGCTGCCGGACCCGGGCCAGGACGTCGAGGTCGGGGCCCTTGCGGCGGGGCACGGTCCGCGGATCGGGCTGGCCCGCCGCCCACACCCGCACTTCGGGGGCCAGTTCCGGGGCGTGCCGCAGCAGGAGCCTCAGCTGGAGGGATCCGCGGACGAGTTCGACACGGGGGAACCACGTTCCCGTCCGGGGCAAGGCCGTGGTCATGTCCCGCCAGAACTCGGTGAGTTGTCCGGGCGGTGGGGCGCCGCAGTCGGCGCAGGCGCGCTCGAAGCGTGCCCGGTGCCGCTCGAAGCCGCGCACCAGTCCGTCGCGCAGCAGCCACGAGTCCGCGGCCAGCAGTCGGGTGTCGGCCGCCAGGCCCCGGGCCAGACCACTGCCCGGGGTCCAGGCCAACAGGCCCTCCGCGGTTGCGGGTCGCGTCATAGAGACTCCTCTCAATTCACTCCGTGTCTCATCGGATGCCCTGGTAACAGGCGCCCTAGTACTTACGGCCCACGCTCGCCGGCGGGCCCTTGCGTGGCCCGTAGGGAGCATGCTCCAGCCAAGCTCCGCACCACGGCATTACGGGTGCGAGTGCCGCTGCCGCGCGCTGTTTGACCCGTACGATCCGCCGCCGGGGCCGCAGATGGTCCAATGCGGTGCCGGCGGCAGCGCTGTTGAACAGGGCCGCCGCGCGCCGGGCCGCCGCGAAGTGGGCGACCGCTTCCGGCACTCCGGTGGCAATGGCCTCCGCTGCCGCAGCCGCGTCGGCGATTCCGCTGTTCATGCCACGTGCGCCGAAGGGCGGGAAGAGGTGCGCCGCCTCGCCGACGAGCAGCACCCGGTGGTACGGGTCGCTGAAGGAGGCGGCGACCTTGCGCAGGAAGCGGTACGTCGACACCCACAGGATCCGGTCGGCGTACCCCTGACCCACCACGGCCGGCAGCCAGCCGCGTACGGACTCCTCGGTGCCGTACACCTCCTGACGGTCGTCGTCGCGGCACTGGAGGTCGAGCTGAAAGCCGCCGGTGAACGGCACGCGCATCACGCTGCGTCCGCCGACGCCGGGATGCTCGTAGTGGAAGACCCGTTCCAGCGGGAGTTCCGCGCCCGGGATGTCGGCGACGTCCACGACGACGTGGAAGCCGTTCGCGTGGCTGCCCTCCAGGGCGATGCCCAGTTCACGCCGCAGCGCCGAGCGCGCGCCGTCGGCCGCGATGACGTGGCTGCCGGTCCAGGTGCGGCCGTCGTCGTCGGTAAGGGTGACGCCGGTCGGCTTGGTCCGTACGCCCACCACCTCGGCACCCCACACGAACTCCACTCCGGCGTCCTTGCAGGCGGCGAGCAGGAAGCGCTCGGTGTCCACCTGGCGCAGGCTGGTGAAGGGCGGCGGTCCCGATGGCGGCGGGAAGGTGCGGGAGTAGACCTCGCGGCCCCGGTAGAGGGTGCGCTTGGTCTGCCAGGTGCGTCCGTACGCGGTGATCTCGTCGGCCAGCCCCGGTCGCATCGACTCGAGCAGGTGCAGGGTCTCCCTGTGGACGAACAGGGCGCGGCTGCCCGGCCGTTCGCGGCCCTCGGGGTCGGCCTCCAGGAGGGTGACCGGCAGGTCGCGGGCGCGCAGGGCGAGGGCGGCCGACAGGCCCACGGGTCCCGCGCCCACCACGATGACGGGGCTCATGTGCGGGTGCCCTCGGTCAGCATGCGGGTGATCTCCACCCGCTTCACCTTCCAGGTGGCGGTCATCGGCAGCTCCTCGAACCGCCACTGCCGTGGTTCAGCCATCGCGGGCAGGTCGTCAGTGGCCTTCCGCCAGCGCTCCATGTCCAGGGGCACGTCGCCGCGGACGCACACGACCGGTACAGGTTCGCGGTCGGCGCCCCGCACGATGACGACCTCGCGCAACTCCTCCAGGCGGGACATCAGGGTGTCCTCGACCTCCAGGTTGCTGTGCACCGAGTCGATCTGGTCGATCTCACGGTCGATCAGATACAGGGCACCCAGGCGGCTCTGGTAGCCCATGTCGCCCATCTGCCACCAGTCACCGTCGAGTTGGCGCAGATACTGCTCCCGCGCGCCGAGATAGGTGAGGATGCGCCCCCTGGTGCGGGCCTCGATCGGTCCGGGTGTTCCGGGCCTGGCCCGCCCGCCGGAGCCGTCGGCGATGCGTACGCGCGTGAAGCCCGGGATGCCGATCCCGACCCGGCGGCCGTCGGCACGGGCGGCGCTGCGCCGGGTGAACCACTGGAAGGCGACCGGGCCCGTCTCGCTCTGCCCGTACAACTGGATCAGATACGGCGAGCGGCGCTTCGAGGCGTCCAGCAGCCGCCGCACGGTCCGCGGATGGATCGCGTCGAAGGTGGAGCCGTACGAGCGGACCCGGGACAGCGGCGCTCCGGGGGCGTCGGCCAACTCCTCCCACAGTACGAAGGTGTTGGGGTGGGTCTCGACGATGCCGGGGCGGTGGCGGGTGAGCAGGGGGCCGACCGAGGCGGGTTCGGGGTGGGTGATCAGCACCAGTGGGCTGCCGAAGTGCAGCAGCACGCCGAGGAGGTGGTAGAAGCGCGAGTGCACGAACGACATGTGCAGTGCCGCGATCTCGCCGCGGGTGGGCCAGCCCATCGCCTTCTGCGGTACGAGCCGGTTCCACATGGTGTTCGGGCAGTGCACGGCAAGCTTGGGGACGCCGGTGGTGCCCGAGCTGTGCGTGATCAGGGAGGGTTCGCGGGGGTGGAGGCGTACGGGCGCGGGTGGCTTGCTGCCGGCGTACTGCTCCAGGGGGACGGCTCCGGGTGCGTCGTCCACGGAGAGCGTCCGCCGTACGAGCGTGGGGAGTTCGACGTCCTTGAGCGGTCCTTCCAGCTTGGCCCGGTCGGTGATCAGCCAGGGCTTGTGGAGGCGTTCGAGGAGCTGTCCGGCCACCGGGCCCGCCAGGGCGGGCGCGAGCAGCGCGGGTACGGCGCCGATCCGGGAGACGGCACAGGTCAGCAGCACGATGTCGACGTTGTCCGACTTGTGGATGACCACCTCCTCCGACGGCCTGACCCCGGCCTCCCACAGCCGGCCGGAGAGTTCGTCGACGAGGTCCGCGAGCACCGTGTAGCTGAGGTAGACGCCGAGGTCGGGGTTGACGTCCAGCGGCCGGTCCAGCGTGACGAAGGCCGCTCCGTGGCGGTCTGCCGCCTGCCGGAACATCGGGCCCAGATAGAAGCCGCGGTCGGGGAGCAGGGGCTGCTGCTGTCGCATGCGCCCAATCCTTTCTGCTGTGGTGCCTGAGGCCGGGGTCGACGAGTCGGCGCTCATGGTCACCACGCGCCCTGGCGGACGAGGTGGCGGCGGAGTTTTCCGGTGGGGGTGCGGGGCAGCGTCGGCACGAAGCTCACGCTGCGGGGGACCTTGAAGGCGGCGAGGCGCTCGCGCGCCAGGGCGATGAGTTCGGCTTCGAGGCCCGCCGGTATCGGGGTGACGGGGACGACGAAGGCGCGTAACCGGTTCGCGCCGCGCCGGTCGGTGACGGCGGCGACGGCGACCTCCTTCACCGCGTGATGGGTCCGCAGTACGGCCTCCACCTCCAGCGGGGAGACGGTGATGCCGCCGACCATTTCCATGTCGTCGGCGCGGCCCAGGTGCCGGATGGTGCCGTCGGGTTCGCGGCGCGCCCGGTCCCGGGTGGCCAGCCAGCCGCCGACCAGGGTGCGCTCGGTCTCCTCGGGCCGGTTCAGGTAGCCGGGCGTCAACGTCGGTCCGCGGACCCACAGTTCGCCCGAGGTGCCGTCGGACACCGGGCGTCCCGCGCTGTCGCGCACCTCCACCTCGAAGCCGGGTACGGGGCGGCCGACGGTGCCCGGGTGGTTGTGCTGGAAGCTGTTGGCGCAGAAGGCGTGCCCGGCCTCGGTGGAGCCGATCTGTTCCAGCACGGGAGCGCCGAGCAGTGCGGTGATCTGTTCCCCGAGCCCGGCGGGCATCCCCTCACCGGCCGACACCGCGGCCCGTACGGAGGCGAAGCAGGTGGTGTGCCCGCCTGCCCGGTCGGCCACGAGGGCGGCGTAGGCCGACGGTACGGAGTAGAGCAGGGTCACCCGGTGCCGTACGACGATCTCGTCGATGGCCGCGGGGGTCGGGCGCCGGTCCACCAGTACCGCGGAGGAGCCGGAGAACAGCGGGAAGGCGAAGGTGTTGCCGAAGCCGTAGGCGAAGAACAGCTTCGACACCGACAGGGTGACGTCCTCCGGGGTGATCTTCAGCAACCGCCGGCCGATCAGGTCGTGGTACGTCTTCGGGTCGCCGTGGCAGTGCACAACTCCCTTGGGACTGCCGGTGGTTCCGGAGGTGTACTGGATGTACAGCGGGGTGTGCGCGTCGACCGGGTGGGCGTCGGCGGTCGGCTCCGCGGTGCGGGTGAGCGCGACCAGCTGATCGGCGCCGAGGCGGGCGCGGTCCGCGAACCGGTCCTCGAGGCCAGGGCCGGTCACGCACAGCGCGGCCTCGGTGTCCTCGGCCATGAACTCGTGCTCCGGGGCGGTGAGTTCGGGGTTGACCAGTACCGCGACGGCTCCGAGCCGGGCGGTGGCGAGGAAGGCCGTCACCCAGGCGACGGAGTCGGGCAGCGCGATCAGCACCCGGTCGCCGGGACCCACGCCGTGGTCGGCGAGCACGGTGGCCGCGCGGGCCGCGAGGTCGTGCACCTCTCCGTGGGTCCAGGACTGGTGGCCCTGGCGGAACGCGGTGCGTGCGGTCCAGTCGCGCCGTTCGGCGAGCGCGGCGAGGTGGGCGGCCAGGTTTCCGGGGGCGCCCGCGTCGGCGAAGGTCCGCGTGGCGTGCAAGGTCGTCAGACTGGTCGTGGACGGCGCGGTCGGCCGGTCTGTGTGCGTGGTCGTCATCGGGTCGGCTCCTCGGCAGCGGCGGCGGGGACAGCGGTGTGCTCCTGGTGGACGGCCCGCATCTGTGCCGCGGTCTTCAGCAGCATCTCGTCGTACTCGGCGGCCGGATCGGAGTCGAGGACGATCGCGCCGCCGGCCCCCAGGTGCATCAGGCCGTCGGTGAACACGGCGGTGCGGATGACGATGCTCAGGTCCGCGCCGCCGCCGCAGCCCAGGTAGCCGAGGGCGCCGGAGTACACGCCGCGGGCCTCGGTCTCCAGGGAGTCGATGATCTCCATGGTGCGCAGCTTGGGCGCGCCGGTCATGGAGCCGCCGGGGAAGCAGGCGCGTACGCAGTCGACCGCGTCCGTGCCTTCGCGCAGCCGTCCCTCGACGGTGGAGACGAGCTGGTGGACGGTGGCGTACGTCTCGGTGGCCATGAGGCGGGAGACCCGTACCGTGCCGGTCTCGCAGACCCTGCCCAGGTCGTTGCGGAGCAGGTCGACGATCATCAGGTTCTCGGCGCGGGTCTTGGGATCCGCGGCCAGCGCGTCCCGGAGCCGGGCGTCCTCGTCCGGGGTGCCGCCGCGCGGTGCGGTGCCCTTGATGGGCTTGGCCTCGGCGATGCCGTCCGGGGTGATCCGCAGGAACCGCTCGGGGGACGAGCCGGCCACGTCGAGGTCGCCGAACCTCAGGAAGGCCGCGTAGGGCGCCGGGTTGACGCGCCGGAGCACCCGGTAGAAGTCGTACGGGTCGGGCGGCGCGGGTAACCGGGCGGCGTTGGTCAGGCAGATCTCGTAGCTGGTGCCTGCCCTGAGTTCCCGTTGGCAGGCCTCGATGTCCGCGAGGTAGGTGGCCCGGTCGCGGACCAGCCACGGTTCGGCGGCTTCGAGGTCCGGCGCGGAGGTGACGGGCAGCGGCGGCTTGTCCGTGGACACGAAGGTGAGCTGGGCCATCGCGCTGTCGAGCCAGTCGGTGGCCTCGCGGGTGGCCTGCGGGGTGTCCTCGGCCAGGCAGACGGCGTAGGTGAAGCCCTCCTCGTGGTCGACGGCGATCAGCCGGTCGGCGAACAGCCAGCAGGAGTCGGGGGTTTCGGCCCGGTGGCGGCCCGGCGAACCGCAGTCGGCCTTCAACTCGTAGCCGAAGTAGCCGACATAGCCGCCGGTGAAGTCGAAGGGCAGCCCTGTGCCGTCGGCATGACGGGTCGCCAGCTGTCGCTTCAGGTAGTCGAAGACTGAGGAGCGGACCTTGCGCAGGGGCCGTCCGGGGCGCTCGACTTCACAGAGGCCGGTGTCGACGTCGTAGCGGACGAACTCGGCGAGCGGGCCCCTGCCGTCCCCGAAGAACGAGAAGCGGGACTGTCCCTCCTCGACGCGGGAGCTGTCCAGCCAGAACGCCCGCGGGGCGTCGGCGCACATACGGGTGAAGGCGGCCTCGGCGTCCACGGCGGTGGCGATGCGGCGGGTGTGCAGCCGGTGGGCGGGACGCGGGGCCCGTCGTTGACGAGGGATCGCGGCTGCGGCCGGGGTGACCGCAGTGTTCTTCGTACGCGGCCTGTGATCCCGCTCCGCGGTGAGGTTGCGGAAGTTCACCAGCATGCGGTGGCCGTAGTCGGTGAGTACGGACTCGGGGTGGAACTGCACCCCCCACAGCGGCCGGGTGCGGTGCCGCAGCCCCATCAGGACGCCGTCCTCGGCCCAGGCGGTGGCCTCCAGGGTTTCGGGCAGCGGCTCGCGCACGGACAGGGAGTGGTAGCGGACCGCGGTGAAGTGCTGCGGCAGCCCCTGGAACAGGTCCCGGCCGTCGTGCCGGACCGTGGAGAGGTGGCCGTGCCGGGGCTCGGGGGCGGCCTCGACCAGTCCGCGCTCCCCCAGCGCGATGCCCTGATGTCCCAGGCAGACGCCCAGTACGGGGATCTCGGCCTCGGCGAGCACCCTGGCGGCGATGCCGAAGTCACGCGATGCGGCGGGGTGTCCCGGCCCCGGCGACACCACCACATTGTCGAACTCCCGCAGATCCGGGATTTCGTCGGCCGGGGTGTCATTGAGGATCACCGCCGGCTCCTCGCCGTTGACCTCGGCGATCAGCTGGAACAGGTTGTACGTGTACGAGTCGTAATTGTCGATGAGCAGGGTCTTCACCCGCCCACCTCCTTTGTCGTTCCCGGGCCTATGCGGCCCGACGTTTGTGCCGTCCGCGGAGCATCGTCTGAATCGGCGGGTACAGCCATTTCTTGAAGAAACGCTGAAGCCGTGGCATGAGAATCCAGGTGACGATGGCCGTCACACACAGACACAGCAGCAGGGTGCGGAGCAACGGGTTGAGGTCGCCGATATAGGGCAGCACGAGGAGATTGAATAAGAGCACCGGCGGAAAGACCGCGCTCATATTGATCAGCCACAGCTTCCATTTCGGTGGCGGTCGCGGAGTGGCCGGCGTGGCGGCCTGGGCTTCGAACCATGCCCTGGAGCCCTGCACGCTGCGGCGCCCGGTCTCCCGCGCGAGCCCCTCCGCCTGGGCCGCCCACTCGACCCGAGTGGGCGAGTTCTCCCAGGTCCGGGCCGAATCCTCGCTGTCAAAGCGGTAGACCACATGCCAATCAGCCTCTCCGTCGACGAGCACGCCACCCCCGAGAAAGCCCGGCTCACGCGCACACGCGCGCAGCGCTGCCCACCCCCAGCGATGGAAGGCGGACTCACAGCCCGGCACCACGAGATACGCCACGGTGACGGTAACGGGATTCCTGGTCACTCCTCCGGGTACGGAAAGAAACCCTCGGTCGCTCAAATCTTCAACGAGGTTTTTCAAGCTGCCCGAAATGCACCCTTAAGTCACCTTTTCATGCATCTTGACAGCTTCTGCCGAGGGGTACCCCTGGGTAACTATTACGGAATTCTGACGGTCCCCTTGAGAGCGCTTGCACGGCGAGTCGGAAAATGGAAACGCTCTTTATTCTGCTTGCCAAGAACAGCGACCGCGTAAACCATTCACCGATGAAAGACCGGCAGGGCCCAGCGTGGCGGTTCGGGCGGTGGCCCTTGATTTCCCATCGGCCCGGGCCCGGCCGCCCGGAGATCCACCTGAGTCGGCGCATGACCCGTCTGTGCGGTTTCACTCGCCGCCGCCCGCAGCGCGGCGACGAAAGCGCGGCAGGATTCGTACCGGTCGTCCGGGCTTTTGGCGAGAGCCTTTGCCAGTACGCCGTCGACCGAGGCGGCAATATCGGGGCGCGACTCGGCCAGGCGGGGCGGCTGGTCGAACTGATGCGCCCATAGCAGCGCCATGTCGTCGTCTCGCTGGAAGAGCGGTTTGCCGGTCAGGGTTTCATGCATGACGCAGGCGAGGCTGTAGACATCGCAGCGTCCGTCGACGGGGCGTCCGGCGATCTGCTCGGGCGCCACATAGTCGAGCGTGCCGACGAACTGACCGACCGTCGTGAACCCGGTCAGCGACAGGGACTTCTTCGTGAGGCCGAAGTCGGTGAGGTAGGCGTGCTCGGGGTGATCGCTGTCCGTGCCCTGGGCGACCAGGATGTTGCCGGGCTTGACGTCCCGGTGGACCAGGCCGTGGTCATGCGCGGCGTCCAGCGCGGACGCCACCTGGCCGACGATCCGCGCGGCCACCGCGACCGGCAACGGGCCCTCGCGGTCCAGCAGATGACGCAGGTCGCGACCGGAGACGTACCGCATGGCGATGTAGAGCACGCCGTCGGTCTCGCCCGCCTCGAAGATCGGCACGATGTGGGGGTGGTCGATGGCGGCGGCCACGTACGACTCGTGGGTGAAGCGTTTACGGAAGGTGTCGTTGCGGGCGAGCTCCGGGGCAAGCAGCTTGAGGGCGACGGTCCGGTCGAGGCGCAGGTCCTTGGCGCGGTACACGACGGCCATCCCACCGCGACCGATCTCACACTCGATCCGGTAACCCGCGATCCGCTTGCCGACCAGGTCGGAGTGCCGCCCCGAATGGAGGTTCGTCTCGTGCGACATCAGGGCTCACCGTCGCTCGTCACGATGCGGGTGGGGGCGTGGCGGGTGTCTGCGACGGCTGGGGTCGGCTCCGGGTCTTCCACGACTCGGGTCGCCTCCGGATCTCCTACGACCTGCGTCGGCTCGGGGGCTCGCACGGCCTGCGTCGGTTCCGGCCCGGACGCGCCACCGGCGTCCCCCACCACACGCGTCGGCTCCGCCCCGGGCGCGCCACCGGGGTCCACCACCCGCGTCGGCTCCAGTGCGCCGGAGGCAGGCGCTTCCGGGGCGGCAGGGGCAGGCGGCGGGTCTCGTCGGTCCGCGGCCGGGGGCTCCGTTGTCGCGTACGTGCTCAGCCGTGTGCCGTCGCAGTACACCCACCGCTCGTGTTCGGCCTCGTACAGCCATATGGACTCCCCGTCGACGACGATCCCCACCCGCAGCCCCTGCGTACGCCCGCGGAACGTCCCCCCGTCGAGGCGTCCCTCCGCCAGGTCGTCGACCGCCTGGCGATAGCGGCCGAGCGCCTGCTCGAGGCGGGTGAGCAGCGGGCGCGGGTCCGCCGTGCGGGCGAGCGGCTGTGCCGCGGCGGGCGGCTCCTGGGGTACGGCGATCAGCAGGCGGCCGTCGACCCACGCCGACCAGCCGTTGGCGCAGACGATGTGGCCCCAGTCGCCATGCCGGTCGACGAGCTGGACCGGCAGCAGGGCGTCGAGCGGCACGGTGGGCCGGGCGGGGTCCGGGGCCTCCCAGGCCGACAGGCCGTCGCGGGGGACGATGTGCGTGGGGTGGAAGCCGGGAGTCGTCATCGCGCCTACTTCCGCATGACCTCGGGTTCGTGCCGCCTGAGCAGCCGGGCCACCACGTATCCGAAGACCATCGACAAAGCGACGAGCATGCCCATGTTGAGCAGCCACACGTCCGACTCGTGCCGGAACAGCGGGTCGGAGGTCAGGTCGCCCGGCACGATCCGGGCGAGACCGACGGTGCCCGCCATCGCGCCGAGCGCCCACCGCGACGGCACCAGCCACGCCAACTGCTCGACCCCCAGCACCCCGTCCAGCTTCAGCAACGCTCCGCAGAACACGACCTGCACAATGGCGAGGAGCACGAGCAGGGGCATCGTCACCTCCTCCTTGCGCACCGTCGCGGACACGAGGAGACCGAGCGTCATCGCCGTGAACGCGAGCAGCGCGACGGCGAGCGTGACCTCGACGAGGGGCGGCATGAGCACCCCCTCACCGCCCGGCGCGTTCAGATCGACGCCCAGCAGCGCCACCAAGGTCAGTACGATCGCCTGCAGGATCGTGATCGTGCCGAGGACGATCACCTTGGACATCAGATACGCCGATCTGGACAGTCCGACAGCACGCTCACGCTGATAGATCACCCGTTCCTTCACCAGCTCCCGTACGGCATTGGCCGCGCCCGTCAGGACTGCGCCCACGCACAGGATGAGCAGCGCGTTCATCGCGGTCTCCTGGGTGAGCCGGCTTCCGGCGAGCGCCCTGGCCATCGCGCCCATCACGAACGGCAGCGCGATCATGATGGCGAGGAAGGTCCGGTCGGCGGACAGCGCTGCCGCGTACCGGCGCACCAGCGTGCGCACCTGCGCGCCCCAGCTCTGCGCCTTGGGCGGCGGTCCGACAGCCTCGGCGCGGACGAGCCCCGGACGGTGCGGCTGCGCGCTGGAGTTGGTGATGTACCTCCGCTGCAACGGCGACGCCCGGTAGTCCCCCGCCCAGTCCCGGTCACGGTCCCGCTCGAAGGCCTCGAACGCCTCGGGCCACTGCTCGAAGCCGAAGTAGGCGAGGGCCTCCTGAGGCGGCCCGTAGTAGGCGATCCTGCCGCCGGGCGCGAGCACGAGCAGCCGGTCGCAGACGTCGAGGCTTAGCACGCTGTGTGTGACGACGATGACGGTGCGCCCGTCGTCCGCGAGGCCGCGCAGCATGTGCATCACCGAGCGGTCCATGCCGGGGTCCAGGCCGGAGGTCGGTTCGTCGAGGAAGAGCAGCGACGGCTTGGTCAGCAGTTCCAGGGCCACGCTGACACGCTTGCGCTGGCCGCCGGAGAGGCTGTGGACGGGCTGCCCCGTACGCTCCTCCAGGCCCAGCTCGCGGATCACCTCGTCGACCCGTTCCCGGCGCTCGGCCTTTGCGGTGTCCTGCGGGAACCGCAGCTCGGCGGCGTATCCGAGGGCCCGGCGCACGGTCAGCTGGGCGTGCAGGATGTCGTCCTGCGGTACGAGGCCGATGCGCTGGCGCAGTTCGGCGTAGTCGCGGTACAGGTCGCGGCCGTCGTACAGCACCGTGCCCTTGTCGGCGGGACGCTGCCCGGTCAGCGCGTTCAGCAGCGTGGACTTGCCCGCGCCGCTGGGACCCACGACGGCGAGCAGGCACTTCTCACCGACGGGGAAGGACACCTGGTCCAGCAGCGTCTTGCGGCCGCGGTCGACGGCGACGGTCAGATCCTGTACGTCGAGCGAGACCTCACCGGTGTCGACGTACTCCTGCAACTGGTCGCCGACCAGGCAGAACGCCGAGTGGCCGATCCCCACGATGTCGCCCTCGGAGACCAGGGCCCGCGACACCGGCTGCCCGTTGAGGAACGTTCCGTTGTGGCTGGCGAGGTCGACGATCTCGTACGTACCGTCCGCGTGGGCGCGCAGTTCCGCGTGCCGTCGGGAGACGGTCAGGTCGTCGACGACCAGGTCGTTGTCGCCGCTGCGGCCGATGCGGACGGCGGTGCTGGCGGGCAGCGGGCGTACGGTCGTGGGTCGCCGGAAGGTGCCGGTCGCGGCGGGCAGGGAAACGGCGGACGGGCGCTCGGCGGGCTCGACGGTGAGCGGAGGCCTGCTGGTGAGTACGGCGCGCGGGCCGTCGGCGGCGTTACCGAAGCGCAGGACGCTGCCGGGGCCGACGTCCCACGCCTGGACGCGGCGGCCGTCGGCGTACGTACCGTTCGTGCTGTTCTCGTCCTCGAGCTTCCAGTGACCGTCTTCGGGCCGCAGCACCGCGTGATGCCAGGACACCCGGGCGTCGTCGATGACGATGTCGCACAGTGGGTCGCGCCCCACGTGATAGGCCCGGCTCGGGCTCATCACCATGGAACCCGTCTCGGTCTCGAGGACGAGTTCGGGCGCAACAGACCGCTCTCCCATGACCGAATTCTATCGATTCGTTCATATATGCGCCTGGGCGGAGACGGACCGCCCGAGGTGCGGACAGGAGTCAGGCGGCCGGGACGGTCAGCAGGGGAATCGTCCGCTGCATCCGCAGCGCGTCCACCGACTCGGCCAGCAACTCGTACTCGGTGGTGTCGTCACTCGTGGCGATACGGACGAGCCGCCCGGCGGCCAACAGGTCGGCGGCCAGCTCCTGTTGGGTCAGGTCGCCGCACCAGGCGCGCAGCATGCCGGGTACGTCGGGCGTGGTGTCCGCGACCGGCGCGACCGAGTTCGGCGGGTAGTAGGAGGCCTCGGGATCCGGGTCGAGCCGCTCGGCGATCCAGGAGGCCCGGTCCCGTAACCACCACATGGCCAACGCCAGGGTGGGCGCCCGATAGCTTCCCAGGGGTACGCCCACCCGGCGCCCGCCGCATATTCCGTACGCCGTGACATGGCAAAGGAACTCGTCGTGCACGATCTCTCCCCCGTTGCCCGGCCTGCCGCCGGTCCGGCCTCTCTTTCCTTGCGATGTGCTGGTCGTGCACGATGGGGTTCCTTCGGCCTGCGGCCGAGGGAGCTCAGGAGCGAGTGCTCAGGATGCGGGTCATCGCGATACGAGTGCTCAGGGTTCGAGTACTCAGAGTTTCAGTATCGTCACTCCTGACACTCTGTCACTACGCCATTTCAGCCAGTCTCTTGGCATATTCACGGCCCGCATTGGCTGAAACGTTGCGGACCTTGACGCCCACGCCTCACGGATTGATGATCGCGTCGATTCCGGCCAGCTCGTCCGGGGCGAAGTCGAGGTTACGGGTCGCCGTCACGCTGTCCTCGAGCTGCTGAGGGCTGCTCGCGCCGACGAGCGCGGAGGTGACCCGCCCGCCGCGCAGCACCCAGGCCAGCGCCATCTGGGCCAGGGTCTGACCGCGCGACTTGGCGATGCCGTCGAGGGCGCGCAACTGCTGCACGAGGTCCTCGGTGACCGTGTCGGCGCTCAGGAACGGGCTGTCGCTCGCGGCCCGCGAGTCCTCCGGGATCCCGTCGAGGTAGCGGCCGGTGAGCAGGCCCTGCTCCAGCGGCGAGAAGGCGATGGAGCCCACCTCGAGCTCGTCGAGCGCGTCCAGCAGCCCGTCCTCGGGACGCCGGTCGAGCATCGAGTAGCGCGGCTGGTGGATCAGCAGCGGGGTCCCCAACTCGCCCAGAATGCGGGCGGCTTCGCGCGTCTGCTCCGGCGAGTAGTTGGAGACGCCGACGTACAGCGCCTTGCCCTGCTGGACCGCCGAGTGCAACGCCCCCATCGTCTCCTCCAGAGGAGTGTCCGGGTCGGGGCGGTGCGAGTAGAAGATGTCCACGTAGTCCAGGCCCATACGGGCCAGGCTCTGGTCGAGCGAGGACAGCAGGTACTTGCGCGAGCCCCACTCCCCATACGGGCCCGGCCACATCAGGTATCCGGCCTTCGTGGAGATGACCAGCTCGTCGCGGTACGGCGCGAAGTCCGCCGTCAGCGCCTCACCGAAGGCCGACTCCGCGGCGCCGGGCGGCGGACCGTAGTTGTTGGCCAGGTCGAAGTGCGTGACGCCCAGGTCGAAGGCGCGGCGCAGGATCTGCCGCTGGGTGTCCACCGGCCGGTCCGGGCCGAAGTTGTGCCACAGGCCGAGCGACAGCGCGGGCAGCTTCAGACCGCTGCGTCCGGTGCGCCGGTAGGGCATGTCCGTGTAGCGGTCGGGGTGTGCGGTGTACACGCGTACTCCAGAGGGCCGGGAAAGAGGGAAACGGGCAAAGACGGCTCCACTCTCGCGCGGGCACCGAGCAGTGGTCCAACAGGAGAATCGGATGGGATTCAGCGGATACGCTTCTCAATCATGGAACTGCGCCACCTTCAGCACTTTGTCGCCGTCGCCGAGGACCAGCATTTCACCCGTGCCGCGGAGCGGCTGATGGTGTCGCAGTCGGGCCTGTCCGCCTCGATCCGCGCCCTGGAACGTGAGCTGCGGGCCCCGCTGTTCGTCCGCACCACCCGCCGCGTCACGCTCACGGAGGCCGGCCGCGCCCTGCTGACCGAGGCGGAGCGGATTCTCGCCCAGGTCCGCGCGGCCCGGGACGCCGTGGCCGCGGTGCAGGGCGTGCTGCGCGGCACGCTCTCCGTGGGCACCGAGCAGTGCATTGCCGGAGTGTGCGTGGCCCCGCTCCTCGCCGCGTTCCGGCGGCGTCACCCCGATGTCGAGATCCGGCTGCGGCAGGCGGGCTCCGGCGCGCTGGCCGAGGAGGTCGCGGCCGGCCGCCTCGACCTCGCGTTCGCGGTGACGACGCGCGCCGACACCGACCAGCTCCGCTGTCTGCCGCTGGCCAGTGAGCCGATGACCGTGCTGTGTCATCCGGCGCACCGCCTGGCGGAAGGCGGCGCGGTCACCCCGGAGGATCTGGGCGGCGAGGACTTCGTCGACTTCCACCCCGACTGGGGCCCCCGGCGCACCACGGACTCGGTCTTCGCGGCGGCGGGCGTGCACCGTACGGTCGCCCTCGAGGTCAACGACGTACACAGCCTTCTCGATCTGGTCCAGGAGAACCTCGGCATCGCCGTCGTACCACGCCACTTCAGCCACAAGCGCGAGGCCTCCGCCCTCACCGCACTCCCCCTGAAGGACGTCGCCGAGACCGCGTACGAGACGGTCGCCATGCTTCCGCCGCCGGACGCGACCAGTCCGGCGGCGCGGGCACTGATGGACCTGCTCGAAGCGGAGGCCGCGACTCCGGAGACCTGAGCCCGTCCGGGCAGGGGCCGCCCGCTGTCGCTTCGTACGCCTCCTGCATGCTGGAGGCAAGATCGAGTGACAGGAGTGACGCGCCATGTCCGAGACACCCAGGTCGACCGGGGCCCCCGCCCATCAGAACGTGACCTTCTCCAGTGCCGGGACCACCGCGCACGGCTATCTGGCACTGCCCCCGTCCGGGCAGGGCCCAGGCGTGATCGTCATCCAGGAGTGGTGGGGTCTGACCGACCACATAGCGGATGTCGCCGACCGGCTGGCGGCGGAGGGTTTCGTGGCGCTCGCTCCCGACCTGTACGGCGGGAATGTCGCGCACGACAGCGGCGAGGCGCTGCGCATGTTGCAGGACCTGCCGGTCTCCCGCGGTGTCGAGCTGCTCTCCGGCGCCGTCGACCACCTGCTGGCGCTCGACGAGGTCACCTCGGACTCCGTCGGCTCGGTCGGCTTCTGCATGGGTGGCGGCTTCGTCCTCTACCAGGCCGCCGTCGACCCGCGCGTGCGCGCGGCGGTTCCCTTCTACGGGGTCATCCAGGGCGAGTTGCCCGACTTCTCGGGCCTCAAGGCCGAGGTCCTCGGCCACTACGGCGAACGCGACGCCGCCATCCCGGCCGACAGCCTCGACACCCTCCGCGAGACGATCCAGCGGCAGTCCGGCATCACCCCGGACATCCGCCTCTACCCCGCCGATCACGCCTTCTTCAACGACGGCCGCCCCGAGGTCCACGACCCCGAGTCCTCGGCCCTGGCCTGGGGCAGCACCGTCGAGTTCCTGCGCACACAGCTGGGTTGAGTTCCCTCCGCACGTGACTCAGTAGGTGTACGTGTTCAAGGTGGCCACCGCCGACGACGGCGAGCCGAGGTCATAGCGGTCCACGGCAAGGAAGTTGGGCTTCTTGCGGGCGGCCGGCTGGCAGAAGCGCTGGGCGCGGTCGGTGAGTTTGGTGTTGTCGGTGGTGGCCGTGCCCGCGATGGGGACGTCGCGGAAGTGGTTCATGACGAAGAGCGGGCGGAAGGGCGGCTCGGTGCGGGTCAGCGGGATGTTGGTGTTGGCGTCGTACCAGCGGCTGTGGCAGGACCAGTCGGAGGTGCCGACGCCGGATCCCATGGACCAGTAGTTCTCGACGGTCCACTCCCGCTGGTACATCACGCCGAAGCTGTCACGGGTGAGCCCCGCGGCCTGGTCGGCGGAGCGGCTGTGGTCGCTGAAGATGAGCAGGCGGTCGTTGTCGGCGATCAGGTCCGCCATCCGCGGCCAGCCGCTGGTGCGTACGCCGGTCCGGTCCGGGCGGTAGAGGACATCGGACAGGCCGTTCACGCGGGCCAGTTCACCGCGCAGGACGCCCGGATCGACGTAGTCCTCGAGGAATACGGTGATGAACTGGCTGGGGTTCTGCTTGAGGAAGTCCACCATGCGCTGGAGGTCGACCCACAGCGCTACGGGGCTGCTGACGAGCGTGCAGCTGTTGTGGCACAGGATCGCGCCGTCGGGGGTCTGGTGGATGTCCAGCATGAACCCGCGTACGCCGTCGGTGAGTTGCTGGTTGATGCCCCGGGTCTGGTTCGGCACTAGGTTCACGAAGGGCGGGGCGAAGCCGCCGTCGACGCCGTTCGCGTACGCGTTGTGGGAGGTGAGGAACGTGACCTGGTCCAGGGTGCGTTGGTCCGGCGACGGCATCGGAGCGGTCGGTGACGTCACCGGGGTGAGGTACCAGTTGGCCAGGCCGCCCGCCGGGCCCACGGCCAGCTGGGCGGGGTAGTTGGCGCCGGAGGGCTTGGCGGCGACGGTCAAGTAGCGCTCGGCGCCGGGGACTTTGAGGGCGTACTGATCGGCGCCGTTCGGTCTCACCTCCCACGCGGCATCGGCGCTCGCGCAGGCCACGGTTCTGGCCTGGTCCCCGGAACGGCCCAGACAACTGCCCGCCGTGTCGGTGCTCTCCAGCACGTACGAGGCGCCGTTCGGCCGGAGCGTCCACTGCTGGCGGTCCTCGTTGCCCCTGGGGTTGCGCTGGACGACCGCTCCCCCGCTGTCGGCCGCGTTCAGTCCCGTGGTCGCGCTCTGTACGTAGTAGGCGCCGACGCCCGGCACCTCCGCGGCGGGGGCGGGCGAGGGAGCGACGAAGACGGTGGCCAGCGCCGCGCCCGCGGCGGTGGCGGCGAGCAGGGGGCGACGGTTCCGGAGCATGGGGGGTCCTTTCCGCTGCACGAGGGTGCGGCCGCATACCGGTCAATTCCGGTACGCGGCCGCACAGTTGGCGATCGGGTACGACAACGCTGTGATCCTCGGCGGTACGGCCCGTCATGGTGCCGTATCCGGTCGGCGGGTGCCAGAGGGTCAGCTCGTCCTGCGCGCTGACGCTGTTCAGTGCCTCTTGCACTGAGCTAGCGTGAACCGCTCCAGCCCAACGCCCGCAAGCGCGCCGGAGGGACGACGAATGCCGCCTGAACTGCGCAGCGCACAGTGGTACGCGGGGACGGACCGCAACGCCTACATCCACCGCGCGTGGATGCGGCGCGGCCTTCCCCGGGACGCCTTCTCCGGCAGGCCGCACATCGCCATCGCGAACACTGCGTCGGATCTGACCCCCTGCAACGCCCATCTCGGTGAGGTCGCCAAGTCCGTACGGGACGGAGTGCACGAATCCGGCGGCATTCCGCTGGAGTTGCCCATGGTCTCGCTCGGCGAGACCCAGATGCGGCCCACCGCCATGCTCTGGCGGAACATGGCCGCGATGGCGGCGGAGGAGATGTTCCGCGCCAACCCGATCGACGGGGTCGTGCTCCTCGGAGGCTGCGACAAGACGATCCCCGCCCTGCTCATGGCCGCCGCCTCGGTGGGTCTGCCCGCAGTCGTGGTACCCGGCGGCCCGATGCTCACCGGCACATTCCGCGGCAAGCCGCTTGGCTGTGGGACGGATGTCTGGCGGCTGAGCGAGGAGGTCCGCGCGGGGACGCTGTCGCAGGAGGACTTCACCCGCTCCGAGTCGTCCATGATCCGCAGCCGTGGGCACTGCAACACGATGGGTACGGCGTCGACGATGGCCGTCGTCGCGGAGGCCCTCGGCATGACGCTGCCCGGACTGGCCGGAACGCCCGCCCCCGACAGCCGTTTGCTCGAAGCCGCCCATGAGACGGGCCAGTTGGCCGTCGCGCTGGTGGCCGAGCAGCGCACTCCCGCCGACGTCATGACTGCCGCCTCCTTCCACAACGCGATCGTCGCGCTCGCGGCCACCGGCGGGTCCACCAATGCTGTCGTACACCTGCTGGCCATCGCCGGCCGGCTCGGCGTACCGCTGAGCCTGGACGACTTCGACCGGATCGGATCCCATGTCCCGCTCCTGGTCGACCTGTTGCCGGCGGGCAGGCACCTCATGGACGACTTCCACCGCGCGGGCGGACTCCTCGTGGTACTCCGCGAAGTACGCGACCTGCTCGACCCCGCGGCGACCACCGTCACCGGGCGGTCCCTCGTCGACTTCCTTGACAACGCGGAGAGTTGGGACCAGGAAGTGATCCGCCCGCGCGAGACGCCGCTGCAACTGGACGCGGGCATCGCCGTGCTGCGCGGCAACCTCGCCCCGAGCGGAGCCATCATCAAGCCCGCCGCCGCCTCACCGGGACTGCTCCAACACCGAGGCCGGGCAGTCGTGTTCGACCACATCGAGGACTTCCACGCCCGCATCGACGACCCGGATCTGCCGGTCGACGCGGACTCCGTACTCGTGCTGCGCGGCTGCGGCCCCAAGGGCTACCCCGGCATGCCCGAGGTGTCGAACATGCCCCTGCCGCGCAAGCTGCTGGAGCGGGGCGTACGGGACATGGTGCGGATCTGCGACGGCCGGATGAGCGGCACGGCGTACGGAACGGTCGTCCTCCACGTCGCCCCGGAGGCCGCCGCCGACGGTCCACTGGCGCTCGTGCGGGACGGCGACTGGATCACTCTCGACGTTCCCGCACGCACGCTCACCCTCGAGGTCGACGACAGCGAACTGGCGCTGCGTACGCCCAACAAGACGACCCTGGACGGATTCGCGAACCCCAGCCGGGGCTGGGAGCGCCTGTACGTGGACCATGTGACCCAGGCGGACACCGGCGCCGACCTCGACTTCCTGACCGGTTCTTCGGGGTCCGCGGTGAGCCGTGAATCGCATTGAGCCGGCCACGCATGCCAACTGCGCTGTTAGCGTTGCCTCTTGAGTGAGGGGGCGGAGACAGCAGTTGACATCGACCATGTTTCGCATCGGCGGGGATCTGGACGTACGGCGGCTCGGGTTCGGGGCCATGCAGTTGCCGACCGAGCCCGCCCCCGACCGTGAAGCGTCCATCGCGGTCGCCCGGCGGGCCGTCGAGCTGGGAGTCACGTTGATCGACACGGCGCATCTGTACGGCGGAGGTGCCAACGAAGAGCTGCTCGCCGAGGCCCTGCACCCGTACCCGGAGGGGCTGCTCATCACCACCAAGGTGGGCGTCGCGCGATCCGCCGAGACGGGTGAGTGGGGGCTCGACGCGAGGCCGGCCGTGCTGCGCGCTCAGGTCGACGACGCCCTCCGCCGGCTGCGCGTCGAGCGGCTCGAACTGCTCCAGCTGCACCGCATCGATCCTCAGACGCCCCTGGCCGACCAGCTCGGCACGCTGCGGGAACTCCAGACCCAGGGCAAGATCGGCCGCATCGGGCTGTCCGAGGTCACCGTCGCCGAACTGGAACGGACGCGGGAGATCATCGACGTCATGAGCGTGCAGAACCGCTACAACGTGCTCGACCGCGAGCACGAGCCGGTGCTCACGGCCTGCGAGGCGGCGGGCATCGCGTTCCTGCCGTGGCGGCCCGTCGCATGGGGTTCGTCGGGCGAGCGGGCCGAGATCGCCGCCGTGGCGGCCGAGCTCGACGCCAGCCCCACGCAAGTGACGCTCGCGTGGCTGCTCGGCCACTCCCCGGTCATCCTGCCGATCCCGGGCACAGCCCGGATCGACCACCTGGAGGAGAACCTCGCGGCGGAACACCTACAGCTGACCTCGTCCCACCGCGACCGCCTCGACCAACTGGCCGAGCAGGCAACGGCGTAGGCCCGCGGCAGCCAAGCCCTGGCTAGGAAGGGGCTCCCCCGAAGCCGATCTCGTTGCCGTCGGGGTCGCGGTACAGCGCCTTGCGCACACCGTTGGAGTAGGTCTCGCGCTTCACGGGCTCGATGCCGCGCTCGGCGATCTGCGCGACGCGGGCGTCGAAGTCATCGACGAAGATCGTCTGGATGCCGTGCCCGGCATGCTCGGCATTCTGCTCGATGGCCACAAACCGGTTCTCGGCGAGCTCCCACACGGCTTCCGTCTCGGATGCGATGTAGGTCGGCTCCCCCAGCAGCCGCGAGTACCAGTCCTTCGCGGCCTCATAATCGCGGACGTACATTCCGGCGAAAAGGTCGAGTGACATCCGGTCATGCTAAGCGCCTGTCAAGCGCCCGGCGACACGAGCCCGGTCTCATAGGCGAGGACGACGGCCTGGGCACGGTCGCGGAGGGCGAGCTTGGCGAAGATGCGAGCGACGTGGGACTTCACGGTGGCTTCGCTCAAGGTCAGCTTGGCGGCCAGTTCGGCGTTGGAGAGACCGCGGCCCAGGAGGGTGAGGACTTCGAGTTCCCGTGGAGTCAGGGCGGCGAGGTCGCGGTGCGGGGGCGCCGGTTCGGTGCTTCGGCACTCATCGTTGCCGTCGGCACTGCGCCCATGTTTGCCTCCGGCGCTGCGCCCATGTTCGCCTCCGGCGCTGCGCCCATGTTCGCCTCCGGCACTGCGCCCATGTTCGCCTCCGGCAAAACGCTCGACAAGGCGCCGTGTGATCGAAGGGGCGAGCAGGGCGTCGCCCGTGTTGACGAGGCGTACGGCGGCGGCGAGGTGCTCGGGGGTGACGTCCTTCAGCAGGAAGCCGCTCGCGCCCAGGGCCAGGGCCTCGTACACGTAACGGTCGAGGTCGAAGGTGGTGAGCATCAACACTCGGCATTCCGGGGCCTGTTGCAGGATGAGCCGAGCCGCCTCCAGGCCGTCCATGTTGGGCATCCGGATGTCCATGAGGACGACGTCCGGCCGCAGTTTGCGTGCCGCCGCCACCGCCTCGGCTCCGTCGGCCGCCTCGCCGACGACTTCGATGCCACGGGTCGTCAGGATGAGTCGGAATCCCGTACGAATCAGGGTCTGATCGTCGGCGACGAGGACCCGCGGGGCACGCTCGACGGCGCTCATGGGCGGTCCAGCGGGATACGCGCCCGCACGCGGTAGCCCCCGCCGAGGCGACGTCGCGCATCCAACTCGCCCCCGTACACCGCGACCCGCTCGCGCAGTCCCAACAGCCCTCGCCCCGTACCGTCCCCACGCCCGACCGACCCGGTCCGCGGCGGCGCGGACCCGCCGACGCCCGCTTTGCCGATCCGCCTGTCCGTGCCACCGGCGCCCGAACGTCCGGTCTTCTCACCCGGCCGTGCCCCCCTCAGCACACTGGGCCCACTGTTCAGTACCTCCACCCGGAGGGAGTGGTCGGTGTAGCGTACGGTCACTTCGGCCTCTCCACCGTCGCCGTGTTTGAGGGCGTTCGTCAGGGCCTCCTGGACGATTCGGTACGCGGTGACGTCGATCCCGGTGGGCAGGGGGCGGGGCTCGCCGGAGATGCGTACCTCTACGGGGAGCCCGGCGAAGGCGATCCGGTCGACCAGTCGGCTCAGCGCGCTCAGGCCGGGCTGGGGCGCCAGGCCCGGGCCGGCCGCCACGAGGTCACCGTCCCCGCCGTCCCAGCCGCCCTCGTCGTCGCGCACCCCGTCGCCGCTCTCCTCGTCCTCGCCGCTCTGCGACGGTGCCAACACGCCCAGCAAGTATCGCAGTTCGGTCATTGTGGAGCGGCCCGCGTCCTCGACGGCCCTGATCGCCGCCTCGGCCTCGTCGGGCATGATCTTCAGTACGTCGCGGGCGGCCCCGGCCTGCACCACCATGAGGCTGACGTTGTGGCTGACGATGTCGTGCAACTCCCTGGCGATACGGTCCCGTTCGGCCCGGACGGCGCCGCGGGCCGCGCTCTGCCGCTCCCGCTCGAGCAACCAGCCCTGTTCCTCCACGGCTCTGCGGTACCGGCGCCGCGCCCGCAGGAACGCCACACCCAGCCACACGGCGGCGGCACACGCCACCACCAGCGCCGCGACAAGCAGGCCCACCCCCGACGACCACACACGCTCACCTTCGCAGAGCGGCCCGCGATGCGCATCATCCTCCGGATGCAGGCGCCTGCATCCCTGGGACGAGACGAGCCGGAAGAGGCCGGGATTTGCCATCCGGGGACGGATGTCCGGGCGGGCCCCGCCGCCTTACCGTCCTGTTCATGGTCACAGGAGAGAGCACGGGCACGGGAGAGGTCGTCGTACGACTGGACGGCGTTCGCAAGGAGTACGGCGAGACGGCGGCGCTGGACGGCGTATCGCTGGAGATCCGGGCCGGGGAGGCGGTCGCGGTGATGGGGCCGTCGGGCTGCGGCAAGTCCACGCTGCTCAACATGATCGCGGGACTCGACCGTCCGACGTCCGGGACGGTCCTCGTGCACGGCGAGGACGTGGGGAGGCTCGGCGAGAAGGCGCTGGCACTGTACCGGCGCCGCCGGATCGGCATGATCTTCCAGTTCTTCAACCTCATCGACGACCTGTCGGCCCTCGACAACGTCGCGCTGGCCGCGCAGCTGACCGGAACCCCGGCCGCACAGGCCCGCAGGCGCGCACTGGAACTGTTCGACGAACTTGGCATCGCCGACCGGAAGAACGCGTATCCCGCGGTACTCAGCGGCGGCGAACGCCAGCGCGTCGGCGTCGCCCGCGCCCTGATCAACCGGCCCGCCCTGCTGCTGGCCGACGAGCCGACCGGCGCGTTGGACAGCCGGGCCGGCGAGCAGGTGATGGACCTGTTGCTCGACCTCAACCAGATAGGCCAGACACTGCTGTTGGTCACGCACGACGAGCGCCTCGCGCAACGCTGCGCGAGTCGGCTGGTCGAGCTGGCGGATGGCCGCGTGGTCGGGGAGCACACCCTGGACGGGAACGACGACAAGACCGCCGCGCACGACGCGAAGTCCCTGGGACGGACCGCGTGAGCGCCGTGTGGCGGGCCGTGCGTGGAGCCGTACGCCGTCGCAGGCTGCAGACGTTCGTCATCGGCCTGGTCGTCCTGATGTCCACGGGGACGATCGTCGTCGCACTGGGCCTGGTGGACGCCGCCTCCGCCCCCTTCGACCGCGCCTTCGGCAAGCAGCGCGGCGCCCACGCCGTCGCCACCTTCGACCCCGGCAAGGCTTCGGACGCCCAACTCGCGCGCGCGGCCCGCCGGCCGGGTGTCGAGGCCGCCGCGGGTCCCTTCCGGCAAGCCGTGTTGGACCTGCCGCGGACGACCGCCCAGTCGTTCGGCCTGGACTCCGGCCTCGCGGTCGTCGGCCGGGCGGGGCCGGGCGGTCCGGTGGACCGCCTGGACCTCTGGGCCGGCCGCTGGGCCACCCGCCCCGGTGAGATCGTCCTGAACCGCAGCCCGGGCTGGGGGACGGAGGCACTGGGCAAGCAACTCAAGGTGCCCGGTGGACCAAGTCTCACCATCGTGGGGTTCGCCTTCACCCTGAGCCGGTCGGCCGACGCCTGGGTCGCGCCCGGTCAGATCGCGAGCCTGCGTCCGGCCGCCACGCAGATGCTCTTCCGGTTCGAGGAGTCCTCGACGGAGGGAGGGATCCGCTCGGGCTTGTCCGCCGTCACCGCCGGCCTGCCGCCGGACTCGCTGACGGCCTCGCAGTCGTATCTCACCGTCAAAGACCAGATCGGCGGTTCGGCCCGGGCCTACGCCCCGTACCTGATGACCTTCGGCATCCTCGGGGTCCTGGTGGCGGTGCTGATCGTCGGCAACGTGGTGAGCGGCGCGGTCATCTCCGGCTTCCGGCACATCGGGATACTCAAGGCCATCGGCTTCACGCCAGGTCAAGTGGTCGCCGTCTACCTGGCGATGGTGTCCGTCCCGGCGGTCGTCGGGTGCGTACTCGGCACCGTCATCGGCAATGTCCTGGCCAGACCCCTGCTGGAGTTCGCCTTCACGGGTCCCGACGCGGGGGTGATGCGCGACAGCGTCGGTGGCGTCCCGGCCTGGGTGAACGCCGTTGCCCTGCTGGGCCTGCCGTCCGTCGTCGTTCTCGCCGCGCTCGTCCCCGCGTTGCGCGCGCACCGGATGTCAGCGGCGCGGGCGATCAGCGCGGGCAGCGCGCAGCGCACCGGCCGCGCGTTGCGGATCCAGCGCCGACTGGCGGGCAGCGGACTGCCGCGCTCGGTCAGCCTGGGTCTGGGGCTGCCATTCGCCCGCCCGGGCCGCAGCGCGCTCACACTCGCGGCCGTGGTCCTCGGGGTGACCACCGTGACGTTCGCGACGGGCCTGGCCACGACGATGACCCGGTTCGGGAGCGTGGGCGACGACGCCTACCAAGTCGTCGTCTACACCGGCAACTTCAAGGACGGCCGGGAAATCGATCCGGAGCATGGGGACCGGGAACTCCACTCACTCCTGCGCTCCCTGCCCGGCGCGAGCGAGGTAACCGCCCGGGGGTACGTCGACGCGCGCGCGGTCGGGTACCCGCGAGGGGTGGATGTCGAAGGCCGGCGGGGGGACCGGCCAGCCATGGGCGACGTACTCGTCGAGGGACGGTGGATGCGCGACACGGACGAGATCGTCGCCCCGACGCCGTTCCTGCGCGAGCGCGGCCTGGAGGTCGGCGACAGCATGCTCCTGGAGAAGGGCGACCGTCAAAAACGCGTGACGGTCGTCGGCGAGGCGTTCGGCGGCAACGCCCGTAATGTGTATGCGAGTTGGGCAACGATGACCGCGCTGGCGCCGCGAGAGGAAGCCATCGCTTATCACGTCAAGCTCGCCCAAGGCACGGACACGGACGCCTACATGTCCGCGGTTCGGACCGCCGATCCCGGGGTCAGCCCGACGGCGAACGGCCCGAACGCCGCGACCCAGACCATCGTCGGCTCGGCGTCGATCCTCACGCTCATGCTGGCCGCGGTCGCGTCCCTCGGTGTCTTCAACACGGTCGTGCTCAACACTCGCGAGCGCCGCCGCGACCTGGGCATGCTCAAGTCCATAGGCATGACGCCGCGCCAGGTGACGGTGATGATGGTGTCTTCGATGGCGGCCCTGGGCGTGGTCGGCGGACTGCTCGGGATCCCCCTCGGCATCGTCGGCCACCACTTGATCGTCCCGGAGATGGCCGACGCGGTGGACCTCGCCCTCCCCGCGTACATGACGGACGTCTGGCAGCCCCTCTCCCTCACCGCCCTGGCCTTCGCGGGCCTCACGATCACCGGCCTGGGCGCCTTCATCCCGTCCCGCAGGGCGGCCAGGCTCACGATCGCGGAGGTACTCCACAACGAGTGACGTAGTGACGCAGAGGGGAGGACACGGGTCGCGATGGCGCACGGCGACCGGCCCGCGACACGGTGAACGACGGCAGGAAGCGGTCCCGGTCCACGTCGGCGGCAGGCCGCCCCGGGCGGGGGAAAACCCGCATTCCGGCCTCGGCATCGGCTGCCCACCCTGGCCGCACGTAGCGAGCCCGGCCGTCACGGTTCACTCCGGCACCACCTGCTGCTGCGCCCGTACGCGGCGACTGCGTAGCCGTGAGCTTCGAGCGCGAGGAATACGAGAAAAATATTGTTTGGGGGGGTTCCGTATGCTATGGACCGCGCTAAACTGAAAGTGCCTACGGGACGAGCGAGGGAGTTCGACCGGAGTAGCCGACTTCGGCGGAAAGCTTCGGCTTCCGCTCGGGCCGACTGCGACTGTCGGGCTGAGAGGCTGAAAGGTCGAGCAACTGGACCGGACGGCGACCCCTGGAACCTGATCCGGACAATGCCGGCGCAGGGAGCCCGTCTCGTAGGTCTTTTGTGTGCCCTGCGCCGGCAGCACCTCACACCGCCACGCCATCCACCTGAAGCGTCTGCACCGTACCCGCCCCGAACGGCACCCGCAGCAGCTTGCCGCTGAGGTACGTGTCCGCGCGTTCCGTGTAGAGGTCGCCGCCGCCTGCGGTGGCCGTGTTCCAGCGGCGGACCAGGCCGCCCGTGCCGCCGGTCACCGTGCCGAAGCGGGAGAGGTCGAAGGTCAGGGTCTGGGCCGCGCCCGTGTTGACGGCCACGATGACCAGGCGTCGGGCCGCCGTGTCGAGGGCGGCCACCGCGTAGCCGACGCCTGTGTCGAGGATCGTCATGCCGGGGCGGATGTGGCGGCTGAACTGGGCCATCACGTAGTACTTGGTCTGGACGGCGCCGGCCTGGAGCGTGTTCTCGTCGTAGTGGATCATCGCCCAGCCGGCGGACGGGTCCATCACCTGCCAGTAACACCAGGCTGTGGGGTGCAGCCAGCGGAAGTCCAGGCACAGGTTGCTCGCCATGGTGAGGCCGGTGCCGTCGCTGTCGCCGTACTCGGAGTTCCACAGCTGCTTGCGCGCCGTGGTGACGACGTCGGTGTAGAGGAGGTCGCGCCGGCCGCCGGAGCCCTGGTAGCCGTGCACATTGAAGCGGCCCACCAGCCCCTTGGTCGACGAGCTGAACGAGTTCCACGTCGTACGCGCCAGGTCGTAGCTGGTCTCGTCGGAGGCCGAGATCCGCGTACCGGTCAGTCCGCGTTTGTCGAGTTCGCTGCGCAGGTGTGGGAGGACGGCCGACTGGACCGTGGCGTCCATGTGGCAGCCCTCCTGCCGTCCGGTGGCCGTCCACCAGTTGGACGAGGGCTCGTTGAACGGGTCGACGGTCGCGAAGTTCACGCCCCAGTTGTTCTTCGCGTACAGGGCGGTGGCGGCCAGGTGGGAGGCGTGCTGGCGGTAGTTCCAGGACTGGAGGTTGTTGCCGCCGTCGGCGGCGCCCGAGGGGTTGTGGTTGAGGCACATCCACCACATCGGGGAGTTGGCGAACAGCTCGCTGACCGCGCCACGGCTGGTCGCCTTGACGAGCGCGGCGCGCTGGGCGGCGTCCGCGGACCACTTCCAGGCGGAGGACGCCGGGTCCTCGTTGTTCCAGTCCTGCCAGAAGCCCTCGATCTGCTTGAAGCGGGGGATGTTGGGCGAGGCCACCATGCTGTCGCCCTCCACGCTGTTCCAGCTGCACGCGCCGAGGTTGTAGCGGGCGATGTTCAGGCCCAGACCCGGCAGCGTACGGCCGTTGTAGGCGACGGACTTGGTGGTGAAGAAGGCGTCGGCGAAGTCGTCGCGCGCCCCGAACACGTTCGCCCACCAGGCCAGAGAGGTGCCCCAGCCGTCCCAACGCCCGTACGTCGTACCGGGGTTGACCGCGATGGTCGCGTCGGCCCGTGCGGTGCCCGTCGCCAGGGCACTGCCGAGGAACGTACCGCCCGCCGCAGCCAGTACCGCCCTGCGTCTGATCATGGGGAGCTCCTTCTGTCGCGCTCATGCCACGCGTCAGCTGAAGGATGAGCCGCAGCCATAGAGCTTGTCGAGAGTCATGACAGCGCTTTCTATTGGGTCCGTCGGATCCCTTGACGCTCACCCGTTTCATTGCTTCTCTCGAAAAGCTGCTACTGGGAGCGCTCCCAGCCCTTCGGTTGAAAGGGAACTCCGTGCAGACCACCCCCCACCTGCGCGCACTGTGCCGCCGAGCCAGACGCGCGCTGCAAGCCGTCCTCACCGTCGCTCTCGTCGCCTGCCTGCTGTCCTGGGCGGGCAGTGGTTCCCCCGCGAGGGCCGCTCCGGGCGACGGCTCGGTGTCCGATCCCAACATCGTCTATGTCGGGCGCTGGGACACCGGCTCCGGCACCGCGGCCACCCCCCACTGGAGCGGCGCCTATCTGCAGACGTCCTTCACCGGCACGACGGTGCGGGTCAAGGCACGGGACGCAGTCAACTTCTACGTCAGCATCGACGGCAAGCCGGACGTCTTCCACGCCGGCGTACGCGGAACCGTGAACCTCACTCCCCAGCCGCTGCCCGCGGGCACCCACACCCTGCGTATCTCCTACCGCTCCGGCGACACCGTCTTCCAGGGCCTGGTGCTGGACTCCGGCGCACGCACCGTCGCTCCGGCCACGCCGTCCGGGCTGATCGAGTTCGTCGGCGACTCCATCACCGCGGGCGCCCTCACCGACCGGCTCGCGCTCGACTCGTACGCCTGGAAGACCGGCGAGCAGCTCAAGATGCGGCACACCCGGATCGCCCGCGCCGGCTACTGCCTCGTCGCCCAGTCCGGATGCACCGGTCTGAGCGGCCAGTTCTTCAGGACGGGCAGCACCGGCAGCCAGAACTGGGACTTCTCGCGTTACGAAGCGAGCGCCGTGGTCATCAACCTCGGCACCAACGACATCGGGCACGGTGTGACCGGCGGCGCGTTCCAGTCGGCGTACACCACGTTCCTGCGCGACATCCGCGCCAAATACCCGAACGCCGCCCTGTTCGCGGTGCAGACCCTCAAGAAGCGGTACGCCACCGAGACCAGGGCCGCCGTCAGCGCCCGCAACAACTCCGGTGACGCCAAGGTGCATTACGTCGACACCACGGGCTGGCTCAGCGACGGCGCCGACTACGAGGACGGCAACGGGCACCCCAGCGAGGCGGGTCACAGCAAGTTCGCCAGTCGCCTCGCACCGGTCATCAGCTCCCGGCTGGGCACCGCCGCGGCCAGTCCCGTGAAGGCGGCGGCTCCCGGCCAGCCCGGCGACCCGAACATCAAGTTCGTCGGACGCTGGGACACGCAGAGCTCCAGCAGCCTCCACACCCCGTACTGGGCGGGCGCGTACTACCGGGTCGGCTTCACCGGCAGGACCGTGCAGCTGAAGCAGCGGAACACGATCGACTTCTGGGCGCGGATCGACGACGGGCCCGTGAAGTTCTACGACGACGTCAAGGGGACGGTGAACCTGACTCCGTCGGCGCTGTCCGCCGGGAACCACACTCTCCAGGTCAACTACCAGGTGGTCGCGGGCTCTTACCGCGGCGACGCCGTGTTCCAGGGGCTGGTCCTCGACAGCGGGGCGACGACCTTCGCAGCGCCGGCACCGGGCAAGCTGATCGAGTTCGTCGGCGACTCGATCACCGTGGGCACGACGTCATCGCAGAACGCCCGTACCGCGTATGGCTGGTTGGTCGGGGAACGGCTCGGTGCCGAGCACACACAGATCGCCCAGGGCGGCGCCTGTCTGGTCGCCGCGGCGGACGGATGCGTGGGGCTGGAGCGGCAGTTCAGCAAGCTCAATCCCAACGCGTCGACGCCCGACTGGGATTTCGGCCGCTACCGGGCGGACGCGGTCGTCATCAACCTCGGCACCAATGACGTGGGCCACGGGGTGAGCACCGCGCAGTTCCAGTCGGCGTACAGCAGTCTGCTCAGCAAGGTCCGTGCGGCCTATCCGCAGGCCTGGATCTTCGCGCTGGAGACGTTCCGCGGACGGTTCGTCCCACAGACCGAGGCAGCCGTGAAGACGGCTGTCGACGGCGGCGACCTGCGGGTCTCCTTCGTCGATACGACGGGCTGGCTGGGCTCGGGCGACCTCACGGACTCGGTCCATCCCAACGACCAGGGGCATCGCGCGATCGCCGACAGGCTCACACCGGTCATCGCGGCCAGAATCGGCGGCTGACCACCGAAGCAGGACCAGAGCAGGACAAAGAGTCCCAGGTCACAGCCATGCGCCACCCGTTCCGAAGGATGAGCGGGGCGTTGCCAAAACGCCCCGCTGATGAGAATGATTCTCACGAGCAATCCTTCGGAGGAAACGAACCGTGAACGTAACTCTCAATATCTGGTTGCTGACCGTCGCAGTCCTGTGTGTGCTCATCGCCGTGGATTTCTTCATCGGGCGCAAGCCGCACGAGGTGTCCATCAAGGAGGCCGGCATCTGGTCGGCCGTGTGGATAGCCCTGGCCGTGATCTTCGGGCTCGGCGTGGCGGTGTTCGGCGGCGGTCAGCCGGCCGGTGAGTTCTTCGCGGGATTCATCACCGAGAAGTCGCTCAGCGTCGACAATCTCTTCGTCTTCGTGCTGATCATGGCGAAGTTCTCGGTGCCGGCCAAGTACCAGCAGCGGGTGCTGATGGTCGGTGTGCTGGTGGCGCTGGTGCTGCGGACGATCTTCATCGCGGCCGGCGCGGCGATCATCTCGACCTTCTCCTGGGTCTTCTACATCTTCGGCGCCTTCCTGATCTGGACCGCCTGGAAGCTCGTCCAGGACGCCCGCCACGACCAGCACGAGGAGGAGTACGAGGAGAACAAGCTGCTCAAGGCCGTCGAGAAGCGCTTCGGCGTCGCCGACCGCTATCACGGCACCAAGCTGTTCATCGTGGAGAACGGCAAGCGCGTGATGACCCCGATGATGGTGGTCATGCTGGCGATCGGCTCCACGGACGTACTGTTCGCGCTGGACTCGATCCCCGCGATCTACGGTCTGACCGAGGACCCGTACATCGTCTTCACCGCCAACGCCTTCGCGCTGATGGGCCTGCGCCAGCTGTACTTCCTCATCGGCGGTCTGCTCAAGAGGCTGGTCCACCTCAGCTACGGTCTGTCGATCATCCTCGGCTTCATCGGTGTGAAGCTGGTGCTGCACGCCCTGCACGAGTCCGGCGTGCACGTGCCCGAGATCTCCATCCCCTTCTCGCTCGGCTTCATCGTCCTGGTCCTCGCCGTGACGACGGTGACCAGCCTGCGCGCCTCGAAGAAGCAGGCGCTCGCGGAGGAGGCAGCGGCGGCAGAGCGGAAGGCGGACGACTCCGGGTCCGGGTCCGCGAGTCAGCCGGACCGCACTGCCTGATCCGGTGACGCCCGGGACCGCGTGCCGGAAGTCGCTTCCTCAAGCATTGCGACTCCCGGCACGCGGCCCCCACGCCGAACGGCACGGCGTGAGGATCAGCTCGCGGACGGCACCACCGAGGAGTGGTGGTTGACGATCAGCCACTTGCCGTCGCGCTTCTCGTACTCGAAGGTGTAGCGGGCCTCGAGGGTGCTCTTCTTGCCGGTCTCCGGGTCGGTGACGTGGAACTCGTACAGACCGGCGTCGATCGCCGAGTTGCCGTCCAGGACGTTGATGACGGTTCTGAGTTTCTCGCCCTTGGGCTTCTTGAGCAGGAAGTGCTCCATGTAGTCGACGATGCCGGCGCGGTCCGTACGCACCTCGGGCGACAGGGTGGGCAGCAGCACCGCGTCCTTGGCGTAGAGGTCGGCGACCTTCTCGGGGTCGCCGGTCTGCAGGACAGCGTTCCACTGGTCGAAGAGGGCGGCGATCTGCCCCTTGCCGGCCTTGGCCGCGGGCTTGTGCCGAGCGCTCGGTTCCTGTTCCGGTGAGGCGACGCTGATGCCTGCCGCGACAGTGCCGGCGACGACCAGTCCCGCGATCGTGTAGACCGTTGCGCGCGCGCTTATCTGACGCTTCATCATGACTCTGTTCCTAGGGATCTCTGGGCCGATGGGAGCGGTCCCACCCTTGCGGATCACCGGTAAAGGACGAGGCAACATATGCCCTGCATATAGGCATGGGCAGGTCAAAACACGAACGGCGATCATGCGAACACGCAGGTGGAGGGGCGGTGGCAGCATCCAGGGGCACCGGCACTGCCAAGGACTCGGTCATCGACGTCATCGACGTGGTGCCGATGCCATGGGAATTCCACGGGCGAATCGTGAATCCCTGGAACGAATTCCTTCTCCGGGCATTATTTGCTTCCCCTGAGAGCCGGAAGATACAGACGGAGCCGTTGAGCGAAACGCCTCGGAAACGAGTCGACTTGAAGCTGTGGTCCGCACTTCACGAGCTTGTCCTCATCGGACGAGGGGGTTCATTTGTCCAGCGGTTCCAGTATTTTCCGACGCCGGATGGTGGCGGGCGCCGCCGCACTCGCGGCTGCCGTCGCGCTGTCCGCGTGCGGCGCAAAGACCGACGCGGGCGGCTCGTCCGACAAGGCGGCCAAAGCGGACACCAGCGGTGACACCGTCAAGGTCGGCCTGCTCAACTCGCTGTCCGGCACGATGGCGATCAGCGAGGTGACCGTACGCGATTCGCTGAAGCTGGCGATCGACGAGATCAATGCCAAGGGCGGTGTGCTCGGCAAAAAGATCAAGCCGATCAGCGAGGACGGCGCCTCCGACTGGCCCACCTTCGCCGAAAAGGCGAGCAAACTCATCCGGGAGGACCGGGTCGTGGCCACCTTCGGCTGCTGGACCTCCGCGAGCCGCAAGGCTGTGAAACCCGTCTTCGAGAAGAACAAGTCCCTGCTGTTCTATCCCGTGCAGTACGAGGGACTTGAAGAATCCCCGTACATCTTCTACACGGGTGCCACCACCAACCAGCAGATCGTGCCTGCGCTCGACTACCTCAAGAGCCAGGGCAAGAAGTCGATTTACCTCGTCGGCAGCGACTATGTCTTCCCGCGGACCGCCAACAAGATCATCAAGGCGTACGCGGCGGCCAACGGCATGAAGGTGCTCGGCGAGGACTACGCGCCGCTGGGCTCCACGGAGTTCAGCACGATCGCCAACAAGGTGAAGGCGTCGAAGGCCGACGCGGTCTTCAACACCCTCAACGGCGATTCGAACGTGGCCTTCTTCAAGGAGTACAAGTCCGCGGGCCTGACCGCCACGAGCATGCCGGTGGTCTCGGTGTCGATCGCCGAGGAAGAGGTCAAGTCGATCGGATCGCAGTATCTGGCGGGCCAGTTGACGGCCTGGAACTACTACCAGACGACGGCGGGCGCGGCGAACACCGAGTTCGTGAAGGCGTACAAGGCCAAGTACGGCCAGGACAAACCGACCAGCGATCCGATGGAGGCCGCGTACACCTCGGTCTATCTGTGGAAGGCGATGGTGGAGAAGGCCAAGTCCTTCGACCCGGAGAAGGTCAAGGCGGCCTCGGACGGCATCACCTTCGACGCCCCTGAGGGCAAGGTCACCGTCGACGGGGCGTCCCAGCACATCTACAAGACCGCCCGGATCGGCAAGATCGGCACGGACGGGCTGATCGAGCAGGTGTGGGACTCCGGCAAGGCGATCAAGCCGGATCCGTATCTGAAGGGCTACTCCTGGGCCTCCGGCCTCTCCTGACCCCCGTCACGCGGGGCCCCTTCGAGGAGTCCGAAGACTTCGAGGAGTCCGAGAACTCCGAAGAGGGCCCCGCGTCCCGTCGCCTCCCCGGAGCCGCCGTATGACCGTGATCCTCGGTCAGACCTTCACCGGCATCAGCATCGGTGCCGTCCTGCTGCTCATCGCGCTCGGTCTCTCGCTCACCTTCGGCCAGATGAACGTCATCAACATGGCCCACGGCGAGTTCATCATGGCCGGCGCCTACACCACGTACGTCCTCCAGAAGTCCATCACCAGCGCCGGTCTGTCGCTGCTCGTCGCGCTGCCCGTCGCCTTCTTGGTCGCGGGAGCGCTCGGCGCGCTGCTGGAGTGGCTGCTGATCCGCCGCCTGTATCTGCGTCCGCTCGACACGCTGCTCGTCACCTGGGGCGTCTCGCTGATGCTCCAGCAGCTCGCCCGCGACATCTTCGGCGCACCCAATGTGCAGACCCGTGCGCCCGACCTGCTCACCGGGAACATCACGCTCATCGGCGGTGACGATCCGCTCACGGTCGCCAACAGCCGTCTGTTCATTCTGGGGTTGGCGATCGCGGCGGTCGTCGCGCTGTCTCTGACGCTGCGGATGACCTCGCTGGGACGCCGGATCCGAGGCGTCGTACAGAACCGCGATCTGGCCGAGGTATCCGGCATCTCCACCGAACGCGTGGACCGGACGGCCTTCTTCATCGGTTCCGGACTGGCCGGAGTCGCGGGCGTCGCGCTGACGCTGGTCGGTCCGATCGGTCCCACCATGGGCACCAACATCATCATCGACGCCTTCCTGGTGATCGTGGTCGGCGGCATCGGACAGCTCAAGGGCACCGTGATCGTCGCCTTCGTCCTTGGCGTCCTGCAGTCCGTTCTCGAGTACTCCACCACCGTCAGCGTCGCGAAGGTGCTCGTCCTCGTGGGCATCGTCGCGTTCCTCCAGTGGCGGCCCCAAGGGCTGTACACCCTGCGCACGAGGAGCCTCGTATGACCGACTCCCGTCTGCCCCTTCTCAAGGAACGCTCCGCTCTCAAGGGACGCTCCGCGCGGGCCTGGGCCGGTTTCGCCGCGGCAGCCGTGGCCCTGTTCGCCCTCGCGCCGCTGGCCCTCTCCGACTTCCGGCTCGGGCTGCTCGCCAAGTACCTGTGCACCGCGATGGTCGCGGTCGGCATCTGCCTGGCATGGGGACGCGGCGGGCTGCTCACGCTCGGACAGGGTGTCTTCTTCGGGCTCGGCGGCTACGCCATGGCGATGCATCTGAAGATCGCCGACGCCGGGCCCGGCAACCTCCCCGACTTCATGCAGCTGTACGGCACGGCCACCGAACTCCCGTGGTGGTGGCAGCCGTTCGCGAACCCCGTGTTCGCGCTCGCCGCGACCGTACTGCTGCCGATGCTGGTCGCCGCGCTGCTCGGCTCGTTCATCTTCCGCCGCCGGGTCAAGGGCGCGTACTTCGCGATCCTCAGCCAGGCGCTCACCGCCGCCTTCGCGATCTGGCTCATCGGCCAGCAGGCCACCACCGGCGGCACCAACGGACTCACCGACATCCAGGGCTTCTTCGGCTACGACCTCAACGACCCGATCAACCAGCGGATGGTGTACTTCATCATCGCCGCCGCCCTGCTGCTCCTGATCGCCCTCGCCCGGCAGCTGATCCACAGCCGGTACGGCGAACTTCTCGTCGCCGTACGGGACTCGGAGGAACGGGTGCGCTTCCTCGGGTACGACCCGGCGAACGTGAAGCTCGTCGCGTACGTCGTCGCGGCCGGTATGGCCGGGCTGGCCGGCGCCCTGTTCGTGCCCGCGGTCGGCATCATCTCGCCCGCGATGATCGGGATCGTGCCGTCCATCGAGTTCGTCATCGGCGCGGCGGTCGGCGGCCGGGCGAGCCTGGCCGGCGCGGTACTGGGCGCGATCGGGGTCGCCTGGGCCAAGACGGCACTGTCGGAGGAGTTCCCGGCGGCCTGGACGTACTTCCAGGGGCTGCTGTTCATCGTGGCCCTGGCGTTCCTGCCGGGCGGTCTCGCCTCGCTGGTGGGGATGGTGCAGCGGCGCAGGGCGTCGCATGCGAGTGAGGAACCGTCGCCTGCCCTTCCTGTGGGAGAAGCAGCATGAGTGAGCTCTCGGGTCTTCGGATACGGCAACTGCGGGTGTCCTTCGACGGGTTCAAGGCCGTCGACGGCGTGGACCTGGACGTGCGGCCGGGCGATCTGCGCTTCCTCATCGGGCCGAACGGCGCGGGCAAGACGACGCTCGTCGACGCCGTCACCGGTCTGGTGAAGGCAGAGGGTTCGGTGCTCTTCGGGGATGAGGAGCTCCTCGGGCGCAGTGTGCACAAGATCGCGCGGTCGGGCATCGGCCGTACGTTCCAAACAGCCACGGTCTTCGAGGAGTTGACCGTCCTTCAGAACCTGGACATCGCGGCGGGCGCAGGACGCGGGATGCTGACGATGCTGCGGCGCCGCAAGGGCGTTCCGGAGTCCGTCGCACGGGCGCTGGAGACAGTGGGGCTCGCGGAGCTGGCCGACAGCCCCGCCGGGACGCTCGCGCACGGGCAGAAGCAGTGGCTGGAGATCGGCATGCTGCTCGTGCAGGACGTACGGCTGCTGCTGCTCGACGAGCCGGTCGCCGGGATGAGCCATGACGAACGCCAGGCCACCGGTGAGCTGTTGGAGCGGATCAGTGAGGAGCGGACCGTGGTCGTCATCGAGCACGACATGGACTTCATGCGGTCCTTCGCGCGCAGCGTCAGCGTGCTGCACGCGGGCAGGGTGCTGAGCGAGGGAACGGTGGCCGAGGTGCAGGCGGATCCCAAGGTGCAGGAGGTGTACCTCGGGCACGCCGCCGCCGGGGACGTACTCGACACCGCGGCCCCCGCGGCCGTACAGGAGGCGTGATGCTGGAGATCGACAACGTCCACGTCGGCTACCACCGCAGCAGCGTCCTGCACGGGGTGTCGGTCGAGGTGCCGAAGGACGGCGTGGCCGCCGTGCTCGGGCACAACGGCGCTGGCAAGAGCACCCTGCTGCGGGCGGCCGTCGGACTGCTCACCCCGTCCAGCGGCGCGGTCCGCTTCGACGGCGAGGACGTCACGCGCCGCAAACCGCATGAGCGCGTGGCGCGCGGCATGGCGTACGTACCGCAGGGTCAGCAGGCCTTCCCCCACCTCACGACCGCCGAGAACCTTCAGCTGGTCGCGGACGGGCGCAAGCGCGGCAAGGCGGCGATAGCCGAGGCACTGGACCTGTTCCCGGCGCTGCGGACGCTGTCGAACCGGCGGGCGGGGCTGCTCTCGGGCGGCCAGCGGCAGCAGCTCGCCATCGCCCGGGCCCTGGTCACGGAGCCCCGGCTGCTGCTCCTGGACGAGCCGACCGAGGGCATCCAGCCGTCGGTCGTGGCCGAGATCGAGGAGACGATCCTCGCACTGGCCGCCCGCGGCGGGCTCTCGGTGCTCCTGGTCGAGCAGCACGTGGGCTTCGCGATGCGGGCGGCACAGCGGTACTTCGTCCTGGAGGCCGGGCGGGTCACCTCGTCCGGTGCGGGCGGGAAGGAGTCGGTGGCGGCGGTGCGGGAGGCGCTCAGCGTGTGAGTTCCCTCCGGCGACGGTCGAGGAACGCACGTTCCGCCGCGCTCTCGGTGAGCGCGATGGCCGCCTCGTACTCCCGCACGGCCTCCGTGTCGCGGCCCAGGCGGCGCAGCAGGTCGGCGCGGACGGCGTGGAGGACGCGGTAGTCGTCGAGGCCGAGGGCGTCCACGAGGCCGAGGGCCTGCCGCGGGCCCTCGGTCTCGGCCACGGCGACGGCCCGGTTCAGGGCCACGACCGGGCTCGGGGACAGAGCCAGGAGCTGGTCGTAGAGCTGCCGGATCTGATTCCAGTCCGTGGCGTCCGCGGTCTCAGCGTCGCTGTGGACGGCCTGGATGGCGGCCTGGATCTGGTACGGGCCCGGTTGGTTCCGGCGCAGGCAGCGGCGGACGAGTTCCTGCCCCTCGGCGATCAGGTCGCGGTCCCAGCAGGCGCGATCCTGCTCCGGCAGCGGCATCAGCACGCCGTCGTCGTCCCGCCGGGCATCCCTGCGCGACTCGACGAGGAGCATCAGCGCGAGCAGGCCGGTGGCCTCGGGCTCGTCCGGCATGAGCTCGGCGAGGAGACGGCCGAGACGCAGAGCCTCGGCGCACAGCTCCTCCGCACCCTCGTACCCCTGGTTGAAGATCAGGTAGACGACGGCCAGCACCCCGGTGAGCCGGTCCGGGAGGTCGGCGTCGCGCGGCACCCGGTACGGGATCCCCGCGTTGCGGATCTTCGCCTTGGCCCGGACGAGTCGCTGCGCCATCGTCGGCTCGGGCACGAGGAAGGCGCGCGCGATCTGGGCCGTGGTCAGCCCGCCGAGCAGCCGCAGAGTCAGGGCGACCCGGGCCTGGAGGGCGAGGGCGGGGTGGCAGCAGGTGAAGACGAGGCGGAGCCGGTCGTCGCGCACGGGGCCCTCCTCGGGCGGTGCGTCGGGGGCGTACAGCAGGGTGGCCTCGGCGTGCCTGGCCTCCCGGGAGGACTCACGGCGCAGCCGGTCGATCGCCCGGTTGCGGGCGGTCGTGATGATCCATCCGGCCGGGCTGGGCGGCACACCGGTCTCCGGCCAGCGCAGCACGGCCGTGGTGAAGGCGTCCTGGACCGCTTCCTCGGCGAGATCGATGTCGCCGAGGAAGCGGACGAGGACGGAGACGGCGCGGCCGTACTCCGCGCGGAACACGGCCTCGATGTCCGTGGTCATCCGTCGGCTTCGCCCATGAAGGGCCGCACCTCGATCGGCAGGGTCGTCGCCAGAGCCGCCTTGCGTCCCCACTCCAGGGCCGCGTCCAGGTCGGGCGCCTTGATGAGGCAGATCCCGCCGAGCACCTCCTTGCCCTCGGCATACGGCCCGTCGGTGATCAGGACGTCACCGTCGCGAGGCCGCAGCACGGTGGAGGACTCCGGGCCGTGCAGTCCACCGGCGAACACCCAGGCATCCGCCTCCCGCAGCTCCTGGTGGAAGACGTCGAGGTTCTTGCCGATCTCCTCGAGGACCTCGGGGGCGGGCGTGCCCCCGACCGGTTGCATCACGCTGAGCAGGTAGTACTTCATCACGGCCTCCTTGGCGTCGTGGTGTCCTTCCACCTCCTACACGAACGACACACCCCCGATTCGACACCTCGCACTGCCCGGCCGCGAGAATTTCTCCCATGACCACCGCACCTCACCCCCTCGTCGCCCGTGCCCACCGGCTCGCGCACGACCTTCTCGCCCCGCATGCCGAGCGGGTCGACCAGGAGACCGTGCCCGCGAGCCACATCGACGCGGTCAGGCGGTCGGGACTGCTCGGAGTGGGCGCGCCGACGAAGTACGGCGGGTCGGCGGCGCCCGCCGCGGTGGCGCGGGAAACCGCGGAGATCCTGGCCGGGGCGTGCTGCTCCACGTGGTTCGTGCAGACCCAGCACCACACGCCCGTGAAGGTGCTCGCCACCTACGACTCACCCGTACGGGAGAAGCTGCTGCGCCCCCTGGCCTCGGGCGAGCTGCTGGCGGGGATCGCGTACGCCCATGTCCGTGCCTTTCCCCGGGTTCCCGTACGAGCCGCGCCCGAGCCCGGAGGCTGGCGGTTCGACGGCACCGTGCCCTGGTACACAGGCTGGGGGCTGAACGACGTGATGCTGCTCGCGGGCGTGACGGACACGGCCGAGGTGATGTTCGCCTTCACCGAGGCACGCGAGCAGCCGGGGCTGCGCCCGTCACCGCCGATGCGGCTCGCGGCCCTCACGGCCGCCCGCACGGTGTCCGTGGAGCTGGACGGCCTGCGGGTGCCGGAGGAGGCGGTCGCCCTGCGGGTGCCGTACGAACGATGGTCCGTGACCGACCGCGCGAAGACGGTGAACGCGTCACCGGCGGTGTTCGGCATCACCGAGGCGGCCCTCGCTCTGCTGGACGACGACACCGCCGCTCCGCTGCGCACCCGCCTCGACGAGGTACGCCGCCGGTCCTACACGCTGGCCGACCACCCGGTGCCGCACGAGCACCTGGACGAACGACTGGCTCTGCGCACCCAGGCCTACGACGTGATGCGCACGGCCACCACCGCGGCGCTGGTGACGGGAGGCGGGCGTGCGATGGCCCTGACCAGCAAGGCCCAACGCCTGGCAAGAGAGGCGATGTTCCTGCTGGTGCAGGGCCAGACCGCCGAGTCGCGGGCGGCGCACCTTGCCTCATTGGCGTTCAGCGCATCCGCTTGAAGCCGAGCAGGGTCCGGTACCGCTCTCGTGCGGCGAACTCCGCCATGCTCCACACCGCGGGGCGCCCGACCTCGGCGCACAGGTGAAGGATCCGGCCCTCCTCCACGACGACCCCTACGTGCGCGCCCCACGATTCGTCGATGGCGTTGAAGAGGACGAGGTCCAGGGGCTGGGCGACCGCGACGCGGCGCGTCAGCCGGGTATCGGCCCACAGGTCGCTGGAGCGCCAGGCGGCGGATTCCAGGCCGAATACGCCGAATAGTTCGAGAACCGCGTACGCGAACAGTTGGCAGTTGGCGCCGTCGATGAGGCCCGGTCGGTCGCGTACCGCTGCGGATCCCGGGAACCGCGCACCGACGTACGGGATCGCCCACATGTCCGAGGGTATCCGCGCGAGCACGTCAGCCACCGTTGCTTCCTCCCCTCCAGCCTCGCCGACCACTACACATAAGGAAAAAATAAGCGCAGAATGAAGATACGCGGTGTTTACCGCATACCGCACCAGAGTGGTCGGGCCTGCAGAGAACGAAGGAGACGAGTCATGGCCGACGTCTCGCGCACCAGAGGTGACATCACCACTCACCCGGACGTAGACGAAATGCGGGACCGTTATGCCCGCATGCTTGGTGGTCGCGATGTGGCGCTCGTGGACGGACCGGTGTTCCTGCTCGGTCTGTACTGCGCCACCTCCCCGTGGATTCTCCACTTCACTACAAGCCAGCCCGCACTCGTGACGCACAACCTCATCATGGGCATCGCGATAGGCCTGCTGGCACTCGGATTCACCAGAGCCCCGGAGCGGATGTACGGCCTGAGCTGGGCCATGTGCGCCATAGGTGTGTGGATGATCATCTCGCCGTGGATCGTGGGCGAGAGCCCGGACGCGGGCGTGATCGTCAACAACATCGTCATCGGCGGTCTCGCCGTGGTGCTGGGAGCCGTGTGCGCGGCCGCATCGGCGAAGAGCACGAAGCGCACACCGCGGGCGTAGGAGCAGGCGTAGAAGGACATCTGCACGAATGAGGGCAGAAGGCCGGTCCGCGCGTACACGTCGCGGGCCGGCCTCCGTACGAGGTCTCCGTACAGGCTTGAGGCTCTCTTGGCCGCCCACGCAGCGTGCGGCATGATCCACGCATGGACATCCGACCATCACTTGCCCTGCCGCCAGGACTCCGCCTCGAAGGGGACGGGATCCGGCTGCGTGAGTGGTCGACGGACGATGTGCTCGCTCTGGTCGAGCTGTACGACGACCCCGAGATGGCGCGCTGGACGCCCGTGGCCTCGCCGTTCGACATTCCGGCGGCTCACACGTACCTCGCCGAGGCGTTCGCGGCGCGCGCTCAGGGGCGCAAGGCGCAGTTCGCGATCACCACGGACGGTGTCGTGCCGCGCGGTGAGGTCCTGCTGTTCCGCAACCAGGTGGACGAACGGGACGTCGAGCTCGCCTACGGCGTCGGCGCCGCCCACCGCGGTCAGGGCCTGGCCTCCAGAGCCGTACGCCTCGTATCGGACTACGCCCTGCGCCACACCGGCGCCCGGCGCGTGGTCCTGTGCATCGAGGAGGGCAACACGGCGAGCAGGGCGGTCGCGCGGGCCACCGGGTTCACCCTCGTCGACACCGAACCCGTCCTGCGCATGTCGAGGGGGCGGGAGATCCCTTTGCAGACCTGGGCCCGCACCGGCCACACCGGACAGTCGGCCGACTGACCGACCGACTTGCTGGCCGGCTGTGCCGAGGTCCGGTGCAGTCGGCCCCCTGAAGGGCCGTGGAGTACCAGCTCGACCTGTGAGACGGCGACGCCTCGCGCGTGTGAGGGACGTCAGCGCGGGGCGTACACGTACGGCGTCGTCGTGGTCAGCGCTGCGAAGCCGAGTCGGTCGAGGATGGGGCGGCTCTGGTCGGAGGCGTCGACCTGGAGGTAGCGGTAGCCGCGGGCGGCGGCGATGCGGGCCCGGTGGGCGACGAGTGCGCGGTAGATGCCGCGGCCACGCCAGGCCGGGACGGTGCCGCCGCCCCACAGGCCCGCGAACCTGGCCCCCGGTGTGAGCTCCATGCGGGCCGAGCTCACCGGCATGTCACCGGCGAGAGCCACGACGGCGACGACCGTGTCCGGGTCCGCGTCGAGCTGGGCCAGCAGCTGGTGGCGGAGCCGGGAGCTGTCCGTGCCGAAGGCATGCTCGTGTACGTCCACCATGAGGTCGACGCCCGCGCGGTCGGTGACGGGGCGGAGTTCGATGCCCTCGGGTGGCTCGGCGTCGAGGCTCAGTTCGCCGCACTCGGCGATCATCAGCGTCTCCTCCGGCTCGGGGGTGAACCCGGCCGCGCGCAGCCGCCGACCAAGGTCCGCGGGCCGGTCGTGCCCGTACAGCTTCCACTCGAAGTCGCGGCCGAGGCCCGCGAAGTACCGCACCTGCTCGGTGATCACCGCGTCCACGTCGGCCTCCGCCAGTCCCGACAGCCGAGACCAGAGGACACCGTTCCAGCCCTGCTCGGATCCGGCCTGCCGCACCACTCCCCCGGCACGCTCCACCACGGCACCGGGGCCGTCGGGCTGCGCTCCTTCGCGCATGTCCCGGTCGAACAGTTCCAGTACCGCTGCATGATCCATACCGGCACTCCACCACGCGCATGCCCGCCGGGCAACGGAATTCAGTGCCCGGCGGAGGCCGTGCGGACCTGGGATCGGGTTTCAGCCACCGGTGTCCGCCGAGCCAGATGTGAACGCCTCGTACCACCGCGCCGTATGTGACAGTGGCGGGCGGGAGGGATCAGTTCCACGTTGTCGAAGCTTGGAGACATGGTGTCGCAGGATGTGTCGGCCCCCGCACCCGTGGCGGTCTCGGAGCCGCCGCCCAGAACGCCGTCCAAGCCTCCGCCGGCCCGCCGGGACCCGTACTTCGACAACGCGAAATACCTCACCATCGTGCTGGTGGCCTGCGCTCACGCCTGGCAGCCGCTGACGTACGGGGGCCGGGCCGCCACGGCGGCGTATCTGACCGTCTACGCCTTCCACATGCCCGCGTTCGCGCTCATCTCCGGCTATTTCTCCCGGAGTTTCGATATGGCGCCGGGGCGGGTGCGCAGGCTGCTGACGGGTGTCGTCGTGCCGTATCTCGTCTTCGAGTGCGCGTACACGCTCTTCTACCGGTGGGCGCAGGACGACTGGAAGTATCCGTTCAGTCTGCTGGATCCCTGGTACGTGATGTGGTTCCTGGTGGCGCTGTTCATCTGGCGGTTGACCACCCCGGTCTGGCTGGCGCTGCGCCACCCGGTGCCGATCGCGATGGGGCTCGCCGTGTTCGCCTCGGTCTCACCGGATCTCGGCGGGGACATATCGATCCAGCGGACCCTGCAGTTTCTGCCGTTCTTCGTGCTCGGCCTGACGCTGCGGGCCGAGCACTTCGACCGGCTGCGCACCTGGCGCGTACGGCTGCTCGCCGTGCCGGTGGGCGTGGCCGCGTGCGTGGCGGCGTACGCGGTGGCGCCCTGGTTCGACGCCAGGTGGCTGTTGCACAAGAGCAGCGTCACGGGCCAGGGTGTGCCGAACTGGGTGGGCCTGTTCAGCACGCCCGTGCTGTTCTGCCTGGCGCTGGCCCTGACCGCCTGCTTCCTGGCCTGGGTGCCGGGACGCCACCTGTGGTTCACGGCCCTGGGCGCGGGAACGATGTACGGCTACCTGCTGCACGGCTTCATCATCAAGTCGTCCCGCTTCTTCGACTGGTACGACCACCCCTGGCTGCACTCCCCGCTCGGCGAGCTGGCGGTCACGGCGGCTGCCGTCGGCCTCATCACGTTCCTGTGCTCGGGGCCGGTCCGTTCCGTCTTCCGCTTCGTCGTCGAGCCGCGCATGTCGTGGGCGTTCGGCGAGCAGAGAGACGCCCCCGCGAAGGCCGCGGAGCCGGTGCGGCGCGAAGGATAAGCCTCCTGCGGGCGTCGCGCTCGCCCAGAGGCGTGGTCGGGGGTGGGCCCTTATCGTGAGCCAGGGGGAATCCCGGTCCTGGGCCGGGGCGTCCCTGGAGGGTTCCATGCTGTTCACACACCACCGCTGCGCTTTCGCCGGCGCTGTGACGCTGGCCCTGGTGGGAGTCGCGTTGCCGCCACAGGCTCTGCTGGGAGCCGGGCCGGCGACGGCGGGCGCGGCCGGTCAGCCGGTGACCGCGGCCGAGCGGCCCGGCCTGTCCCGCTTCTACGACCAGAAGATCGACTGGGGCAAGTGCGAGGACGCCGGGATGGGGATTCCCGAGGATCTGCAGTGCGGCAAGGTGACCGTTCCGCTCGACTACGCGAAACCCGGTGCCGCAACGCTCGACATAGCCCTGGCCCGCTTCAGGGCGACGGGCGATTCCAGGGGTTCCGTACTGCTGAACTTCGGCGGCCCCGGCGTCTCGGGAGTCAGTGAACTCGCCGCCGGCAGCGATTACTTCATGGGCCTGACGGACGGCTACGACGTGGTGACCTTCGACCCGCGCGGCGTCGGCAGGAGCTCACCGGTCAGCTGCGGGGACGGGGTCGCGGATCCGACGGGCGGCCCCGCCGAGGACACCGAACCGGACAGTGACGATCCGCAGGCCGCGCTGAAGCTGATCAGGAAGTCCGCCGACGCCTGCGCCAAGCATTCCGGGCCCGTGCTCCCGCACATCGGCACGGTCAACGTCTCCCGGGACCTGGACATCATGCGCGATGCCCTCGGCGACAAGAAGCTCAACTACCTCGGCTTCTCGTACGGAACGCGGCTGGGCGCGGTCTACGCGGCTCAGTTCCCGGACAAGGCCGGCCGGTTGGTGCTCGACGGTGTGGACACGCTCACCGAGCCGCTCGGTGAGCAGGCCCTCGCCGGCACCGAAGGACTGCAGACCGCGCTGGAGGACTTCCTCACCTGGTGCACCGACGACATCAGCTGCGCGTTCGGCCAGGATCCGCGCACGGCCAGGGAGCACATGGTCGACCTGGTCCGCTCGCTGGACGAGGATCCCCTGCCGACGGAGTTCGGCGAGCCCTTCTCCGGCCAGGATCTCGCGGGCGCCCTCGGACAGGCCCTCTACAGCAAGAAGTTGTGGCCGGCCCTTTCGCAGGCGCTCCGATCGCTGGTCGAGGACGGTGACACCCGGGGACTGATGCGGTTCTCCGCCGGCGGTATCGCGGCGCCCGGCAACGGCGGGCTCGTCGACGAGGCGGACATCCCTCTCGACAACCTCCCGGCCGCGCTCATGGCCGTCAACTGCGCGGACGATCCCGACCGCCCCACCGCCGCCCGGATCACCAGGAATCTCGACCGGCTGCGCGCCGAGTACGAGGAGGCCTCACCGGTCTTCGGCCGCTACCGGCTCACCCAGGTGCTCATGTGTTACGGCCGTCCCAAGGGCACCGACTACATCCGGGAGGACGTACGCGACGTCGACACCCCGAAGATGCTCCTGGTCGGCACCCGCGGCGACCCGGCGACCCCGTACCGCTGGACCGTGGAGACCGCGAAGCGGCTCGGCCCGTCGGCCGTCGTGCTCGACAACAAGGGCGAGGGCCACACGGGGTACGGTTCGTCGAAGTGCGTGCACGAGAAGGTCGACGACTTCCTGCTGTACGGCCGGCTCGCGGACGCCGGAAGCTCCTGCGGGGCTCAGGAGCGGCCGCCTTCCTGACCGAGCGTGGCTGTCGGCCCCGACACGGCCCCATACATATGCCCCATTCCCTCGCCCGGGGCACGACATTCGACAGCCGTACACACGCTCGTCGAACACGCGCTTGAAGGAGTCGGCGCCTACTGTCACAACTCCATCAACTCGCCTATCCTGTCTACGATTTGGTCACTGTCACGCGTACTCGATCCGCCCGAGCCAGGGCACTCCATGAGGACGTAGACATATGCCACAGGCATGACCTCATCGCTTCTTGCCAAATCCCTTACAGCGCGTCGCGGGCTGTGCAAGAGTCGTAACCGGTCCTTCCCTCAGCCTTGGTCGTACCGGGCCTGTATCGGAGTACGTCATGCCGTCCCATCTCTCGGCGGACCACCCAGCCGCCCAGCCGCCCCCACGCGGCTCGGTCGACGCGCTGATTTCGCAGACGCGTCGGCTGCGCGGCGACGTGGACGCCGTGCGGCGTGACGCGCGGATCGACGACACGGACCCCGAAGGACGCTGGCAGCGTGCCCTGTGTGATCTGGCCGTGCACCAACTGAACGATCTCGACGAGCACTTGGCGCAGTTGCGGGACGGACCGCCGCCCGTGCCCGTGACACCCGACGATGCGGCGGCCGTGGTCCGAACCGTGCCGTCCGCACCCGGGCACGGTTCGCTGCTCAGCCGGGTCGGCAGCGCCGAATGGAACCTGCTGACCGACGAGGCGAGCTGGTCCGGCGAGCTCTACCAGATCCTCGGCCGCGACCCCGCCGCCCCCGCGCTCACCCTCGACGAGCTGCCGTCCATGGTGCTCGACGAGGACCGGCCGAGGCTGACGGTGATGGTGACGGACTGCCTCATCGACGCCAAGCCGATCGACGGGGAGTTCCGGATCGTGCGCCCGGACGGCGGCGTACGGACCGTGCACATGATGGGCGAGCCCGTGCTCGCGGCCGACGGCAGCACCGCCTCGATGTGGGCCGTGCTGCGGGACGTCAGCGAACTGCGCCGCAGCCAACGGACGGTGAGCGAGACCCGTGACTCGCTGCAACGCCAACGGCACCTCGCGCAGACCGAGCACCGGCTCGCGGTCGAGCTGCAGGAGGCTGTGCTACCGCCGTGGCGCGGCTCCCTGCGGCTCCCGCGACAAGGAGCGCCGGCCCTGGATGTGGCCGTCCGCTATCTGCCCGCCTCGACAAGCGCGCTGATCGGCGGCGACTGGTACGACGCCCTCGAACTGCCGGGCGGCGAAACGCTGTTGAGCGTGGGTGAACTCACCGGGCACGGAACCACCGTCACCTCCGGCATGGCGATGCTGCTCGGCGCGGTGCGCGGGATGGCCATGGCGGGCAGCGAACCCGGCCAACTCATGGCCTGGCTCAACCAGTTACTGGACGCGTCGGCCCAGCCGGCCCTCGGCAGCGCCGTGTGCTGCCGCTACCGGCCCGAGACCCACACGCTCGTATGGGCGCAGGCGGGACACCCCGCCCCCCTGCTGATTCGCAACGGGACGGGGCGTGCACTGTCGCCTCCGGACGGTGTCCTGCTCGGCGCGACCTCGGGCGCCGCCTACGGGCAGGCCGAAGTACCGCTCGAACCAGGCGACCTGCTGCTCCTGCACACCGATGGACTGGTCCCCGGGCGCAGTCGTGACGCGGCAGTGGACCGCCTCCTCGACCTGGCCCCCCGCTTCGGCGAGGCCCGTGCCGCACAGGACTGCGTACGGACGGTCGTGGAGGAGTTCGGCGAGACGGAACGCGAGGACGACGCCTGCGTGCTCATCGCCAGAGTCGCCACCTGACTACTGTCTGGCTACTGTTCACATTCGTTCAGTTCACAGCGCACGGTCCCCCTATGCCCGTGCGCTGTTGCCACCCCGGACGTTCCAGCCCTTGGGCAGCGACAGTTTGATCTCCTCACGCAGGTCCTGGATCTTCGGATAGCTGGAGTACTGCCCCGTCAGCCGGTACATCTCCCTCAGCCGGTCCCAGGTGCGATGGGAGGAGTTCGAGCCCATCGAGGTCAGGGCCAGGCGTGCGTACCGGTCGGCCTGTTCGGGGTCGTCGGCGATGAAGCAGGCGGACGCGAGGGAGATGTGGTCGAAGATCTGCGACCGGTCCCGTCCCTTCTCGCGCAGTTGGAGTGCCTCCTTCGCGTGGCGCTGCGCGATGGCGGCAGCCGCCGGCTCGTGCTCCGCGAGCGTCCGGTAGGCCAGGGCCTGCATACCGTGCAGGTCCGCCTCGTCGAAGAGCTGCATCCAGCTGGGCGCCGGTACGTCGTTCTTGTCCGAGACGAAGAGTTCCTCCGCTTCTCCGAGGGTGCGCCGCATGGCCTGGCCCCTGCCCATCGAGGCCTGGGCCCAGGCCTCGATGGTGAAGAGCATGGCCCTGGTGCGCGGCAGCACCTCGTCTCCGGAGCCGGACTTGGCGAGCTTCATGAGGTCGAGTGCGTCGTCGGGCCGCCCCAGGTGCACCATCTGGCGTGCGGCGCGGGAGAGCGCCTCGCCGGCTCGGGGCCGGTCACCGCCCTCACGGGCGGCGTGGGCGGCGATGACGAAGTACTTCTGGGCCGTGGGCTCCAGGCCGACGTCGTGCGACATCCAGCCCGCGAGGACGGCGAGGTTGGCGGCGACGCCCCACAGGCGCCGCTGCAGATGGTCGGGGTGTCGGTAGGCGAGCATGCCGCCCACTTCGTTGAGCTGTCCCACGACAGCCTTGCGTTGCAGCCCGCCGCCGCGGGCCGCGTCCCAGGCCCGGAACACCTCGACCGAGCGCTCCAGTTCCTCGATCTCCTGCGACCCGATGGGGGCGGCCTCATAGCGGTCGTACCCGGCGGGGTCGGCGTGCAGGGGATCGTGGAGTACGGGGGCGTCGGCCGAAAGGGCCGGGTCGGAGTGCAGCCAGTCGTGCATGGCGCTGCTGAGTGCGGATCCTGCGGCGAGCGCGGCGCCCGCGCCCACCAAGCCGCGTCGGTTGAGCATGAGGTCCATTCCCGTGAATTCGGTGAGGACCGCGGCAGTCTGCTCGGGCGTCCATGGCACTCCGTCGGGATGTTCCGCACTCCCGCCGCCCGGCCGTTTCCCCGTACGCCCGTGCCGGACCAGACCGAGGTCCTCGATGGTCACGACACGGCCGAGACGCTCGGTGAACAGCGCTGCCAGCACCCGCGGAACGGGATCGCGCGGGATCTCTCCCATGTCGATCCAGCGCCGCACTCGCGAGGTGTCGGTCGCCAGCTGGGGGTGGCCCATGGCCGCCGCCTGCCGGTTGACCATCCGCGCGAGCTCGCCCTTGGACCAGCCGGCCAGGCCGAACAGATCCGCCAGACGGGTGTTGGGTTGTCCGCTCACGTCAAGCCCCCAGGTTCTCGGCTGAGTTGACAGTAACCCCGTGTCAGTTGCTGCGGGACTATTCGCCAGGGTTCGCCAGGGTGCGCCAGATGGTGTGCCAGTGCGCATCGGGTGTCAGGTAGGAACGCGCCACCCCGACCCGGTCGCCGTAGGGACATTCCCCAGGGTGCACCGAGGCGGCCGGGGCGGGTAGCGCGGTAACTCGCAGGCACACGAAGGGATCCGTATCACCCATGTACGCAGCATCGTCCTCCGTGTCCGCTCCGCCCCGGTCGCTGCGCCCGCGTCCACAGCCTCCCCGAGCCGGGGAGCCGAGGGCGGGCAGCGGCCCCTACCTGGACCCCGCACGCCAGGGGTCACCCGTGATCGGTGCCGGTAGGACGCGGCGCGTACCGGGGGGCGGCAACCAACCGCTCAGCGGGAGACTCGACTTGTCCGGCCCTCAGGGCGCGCAGCTGCGCTCGGCGATCGCGTCGGTGCACCGGATCTGTCCGGAGTTCGCTCCGGTGCAGGTGCTGCGCCGCAGCGGCCGCGCGGTGCTCCTCGTCGGAACGACGGGGCGCAGCACCGCCGTCGCCAAGTGTTTACTCGACCATTCCCCAGTGTGGGCCGAGCGGATCCGCCATGAGATAGCGGCATACCGCTCGTTCGTGCGGCACCGGCCCCCGGTGCGGGTGCCACGGCTGATCGCGGCGGATCCGGACAACTGCACGCTGGTCATCGAGCGGATGCCGGGGCGGGTCGCGGCACTGCAGCGGCACCCGGCGGAGACGCCGCCGCGGGCGGACATCAGGGCGGCGTTGGGCTCGATCTGCCGGCTCAACTCGTGGCGTCCGCCGGCGGGGACGTTCGACGCCCCGCTGGACTACGCGGCACGGATCTCCCGGTATCACGAGCTGGGACTGCTCACCGACCGGGACATGGGCGATCTGCAGAAGCTCGTGCACGGCATCGCGCACTCGGCGGGGCGCCAGGGGATGGGCCAGTTCTGCCACGGCGACGCGTTGCTGTCGAACATCCTGCTCTCACCAGCCGGTCCAGTGCTGGTGGACTGGGAGCACGCGGGCTGGTATCTGCCGGGCTACGACCTGGCGACGCTGTGGTCGGTCCTCGGCGACGCCCCGGTGGCCCGGCGGCAGATCAGCCAGCTCGCGCAGTCGGCGGGGCCCGCGGCACGGGACGCGTTCCTGGTGAACCTGATGCTCGTCCTGACCCGTGAGATCCGTACGTACGAGACGGCCGTGCAGCGTTCGATGCACGAGGCGACCCCGGTGGCACCGGGACCTGCCCACCCGGGTGCCGCACCGTCCGGCGAGGAACAGCGGCTGCTGCTCAGGCGGCTGCACGACGACTGCCAGCTGGCCCGCCGGGCCGTTCGAGCGGCGGTCGGCACTCGCTGACGGGGATGAACGGTCCGCGGTACGCCCGGCACAGGGCGACCGCGGACCTTCGTCATGCGTGCGACGTCCCGGTGGGACAGAAGGGCTGGCCTGCCCGTCCCGCCCGCCGGGTCGGCCCGGCAGCAGCAGATGCCGAATTGCAAAATTTTGCAATTGATTAGATGCTGTGCTGGCCATGCTCGCAGGTAGCCGCGGGCACGGCTTTCGCCTGCCCCCGGGTGGGGCGCTGTCAGGGAAGCCGAGGGGCCGTGTCCGTTCCGCTGTACCAGGCCAAGGCCGAGTTCTTCCGGATGCTGGGACATCCCGTACGGATAAGGGTGC
>NZ_BMPQ01000020.1:0-50532 GCF_014647675.1 Streptomyces flaveus
AGAAGATCGAACTCCCGCAGATCTACTTCGCCCACCAGCGCGAGGTGTTCCAGCGCAGCGGCATGTGGCTGACCGCCGGTGACTGGGGCGGTCCGAAGGACGGCGAGAGCGTCGAGAAGCGCCTGGTGCGTTACCGCACGGTGGGCGACATGTCCTGCACCGGTGCCGTGGACTCCGACGCCACCACGCTGGACGCGGTGATCGCCGAGATCGCCGCCTCCCGGCTCACCGAGCGCGGCGCGACCCGCGCGGACGACAAGCTGTCCGAGGCCGCGATGGAAGACCGCAAGCGCGAGGGGTACTTCTAACCATGACCAGCACCACCGAACCCACCGAGCCGCTGTCCGTCGAGCAGTTGTCGGGGACCACCCTGCTGCGGTTCGCGACCGCGGGGTCCGTCGACGACGGCAAGTCCACGCTCGTCGGACGACTGCTGCACGACTCCAAGTCGGTCCTCACCGACCAGCTGGAGGCCGTCGCACACGCCTCGCGCAGCCGCGGTCAGGACGCACCCGACCTCGCGCTGCTCACGGACGGGCTGCGGGCCGAGCGCGAGCAGGGCATCACCATCGATGTGGCGTACCGCTACTTCGCCACCGCCCGCCGCCGGTTCATCCTCGCCGACACCCCCGGCCATGTGCAGTACACCCGCAACATGGTGACGGGTGCCTCCACGGCCGAGCTGACGGTGATCCTGGTCGACGCCCGCAACGGCGTCGTCGAGCAGACCCGCCGGCACGCCGCGATCGCGGCCCTGCTGCGCGTCCCGCACGTGGTGCTGGCCGTCAACAAGATGGACCTCGTCGACTACCAGGAGTCCGTGTTCGCCGCGATCGCCGAGGAGTTCACGGCGTACGCTTCCGAACTGGGCGTCCCCGAGATCACCGCGATCCCCATCTCGGCGCTCGCCGGGGACAACGTGGTGGACCCGTCCGCGAACATGGACTGGTACGGCGGCCCGACCTTCCTGGAGCACCTGGAGACGGTCCCGGTCACCCACGACCTGGCCACCTGCCACGCGCGCCTGCCCGTGCAGTACGTGATCCGCCCGCAGACCGCCGAGCACCCGGACTACCGCGGCTACGCGGGCCAGATCGCGGCCGGTGCGTTCCGCGTCGGCGAGGAGGTCACGGTGCTGCCCTCGGGCCGTACGTCGAAGATCTCCGGGATCGATCTGCTGGGCGAGCCGGTGGACGTGGCGTGGACGACGCAGTCGGTGACGGTCCTCCTTGAGGACGACATCGACATCTCGCGCGGCGATCTGATCGTGCCCAGCAAGGACGCGCCCGCGACCACGCAGGACATCGAGGCGACCGTGTGCCACGTCGCGGACGCGGCGCTGACCATCGGCCACCGTGTGCTGCTCAAGCACGGCACCCGCACGGTCAAAGCGATCGTCAAGGACATCCCGTCCCGGCTGACTCTCGACGACCTCTCCCTGCACCCGCACCCGGGGCACCTGGTCGCCAACGACATCGGCCGCGTGAAGATCCGTACCGCCGAGCCGCTGCCGGTCGACGCATACGCCGACTCCCGGCGCACCGGCTCGTTCATCCTGATCGACCCGGCCGACGGCACCACGCTGACGGCGGGCATGGTCGGCGAGTCCTTCGCCTCGCCGGAGCCGGTGAAGACCGCGGCCGACGACGACGGCTGGGACTTCTGACATGACCACCGATGACTTCTTCTCGACGTTCGCGAAGGAGGGCGGCCGGGTAGGCAGCGGTGCTCTCGGAAGCGGGCAGGGCGGGGTGGCCCGATGTGTGTGATGGCGTACGCGCATTGCCGGCGCGCCCCGTACCGACGAAAACCCCCTGCCGATCCCCCGGCCACGACCTGAGAGCGTGACCGCCGGGCCGACGAGAGGAACCCCTCCCTTGCCTGCCATGAACTCCGCCCTCCGCCGCGGCCTCGCCGTGGTGGTGGCCGTGCCCCTGCTGGCGCTCGCCGCGCCGGCCTGCGGGTACGGCTCCCAGGCCAAGGACAACGGCACGGCGAACGTCGCCGCCCACGGCAAGAAGCTCTCCGCCGGCACCGTCAGGATCGGCTACTTCCCGAACCTGACCCACGCCACGGCACTGGTCGGTGACGAGAAGGGGCTGCTCCAGAAGGAGCTCGGGGGTACGCAGGCCACGTACTCGCAGTTCAACGCGGGCCCCGCCGAGATCGAGGCGCTCAACTCCGGCTCGATCGACATCGGTTGGATCGGCCCGTCGCCCGCGATCAACGGCTACTCGACGACCGAGGGCAAGGGCCTTCGCATCATCGGCGGCTCGGCGTCCGGCGGTGTGAAGCTCGTGGTGAATCCGGACAAGATCAAGTCCCTGAAGGACGTCAAGGGCAAGAAGATCGCGACTCCGCAACTCGGCAACACCCAGGACGTGGCGTTCCTCAACTGGGTTTCGGAGCAGGGCTGGAAGGTCGACGCTGAGAGCGGCAAGGGTGATGTGTCCGTGGTGCGTACGGACAACAAGATCACCCCCGATGCCTACAAGTCCGGTTCTGTGGACGGTGCGTGGGTGCCGGAGCCGACCGCGTCCAAGCTGGTCGCGGAGGGCGGCAAGGTGCTGCTGGACGAGGCCGATCTGTGGCCGGACAAGAAGTTCGTGATCACGAACATCATCGTGTCGCAGACGTTCCTGAAGGAGCACCCGGACGTCGTCGAGGCCGTGCTGCGCGGCTCGGTGAAGACCAACGCCTGGATCAACGCCCACCCGGACGAGGCGAAGGCCGCCGCCAACGCCAAGCTCGAGGAGCTGACCGCCAAGCCGCTGCCGGCCGAAGTGATCGATCCGGCCTGGAAGTCGATCCGGTTCACCGACGATCCGCTGGCCGCCACCCTCGGTGCCGAGGCGCGGCACGCGGTCGACGCGGGTCTGCTCGAGAAGCCCGACCTCAAGGGCATCTACGACCTCGCACCGCTGAACAAGGTCCTCAAGGCCGAGGGCGAGCCCGAAGTCGACGACGCCGGTCTCGGCGTCAAGTAAGCCCGAAATCCATCCCGTTGAGTTCCCAGGAGGTGACGACCATGGCAACCGCCCTCGCCAAGGCCGCCGACGCCGGTACGTCGGTGGCGCACGCCGCGCGCATCGAGCATGTCTCGAAGTCCTTCGCCGGCCCGGCCGGACAGCAGCTCGTCCTCGACGACATCACGCTCGATGTCGCGCCCGGCGAGTTCGTCACCCTCCTGGGAGCCTCCGGGTGCGGCAAGTCGACGCTGCTGAACCTGGTGGCGGGCCTGGACAGGCCGTCCGCCGGCGGCATCACGACGGACGGCCGCCCGGCGCTGATGTTCCAGGAGCACGCCCTCTTCCCGTGGCTGACCGCGGGCAAGAACATCGAACTCGCCCTGAAGCTCCGGGGCATCGCGAAGTCCGAGCGGCGCGACAAGGCCGAGGAGCTGCTGGAACTCGTCCGGCTGAAGGGCGCGTACGGCAAGCGCGTGCACGAGTTGTCGGGCGGTATGCGGCAGCGGGTCGCGCTGGCCCGCGCACTCGCGCAGGACAGCAAACTCCTGCTGATGGACGAGCCGTTCGCGGCGCTCGACGCGATCACCCGGGACGTGCTGCACGACGAGCTGACCCGCATCTGGCGCGAGACGAACCTGTCGGTGCTGTTCGTGACGCACAACGTGCGGGAGGCGGTGCGACTCGCCGAGCGCGTGGTGCTGCTGTCCTCGCGCCCCGGCCGTATCGCACGGGAGTGGACGGTAGACATTCCGCAGCCGCGCCGTATCGAGGACGCCGACGTGGCGGAGCTGTCCGTAGAGATCACCGAACAACTGCGTGGGGAGATCCGCCGTCATGGCCAGCACTGAGACGACGGACGCCAAACCCACCGGGGGCAAGGCCACCGGGGGCGGCAACGATCTCGCCGGGCTCGAAGCGGGCCTGGACGCCCTGGAGACGGTCCAGACCGGACGTACGCCCTTCCGGAAGACCCTCGTCGACAAGATCCTGCCGCCGGTCGTCGCCGTACTCCTGGTCCTGGTGGTCTGGCAGATCCTGGTGTGGGCGGAGGTCGTCGACAGCTACAAGCTGCCCGCGCCGTCCGAGGTCTGGAGCGAGGTCCGGGACGCCTGGCTGCAGGGCACGCTCCACGAGTACATCTGGACGAGCGTCTCGCGCGGACTGCTGGGCTTCCTGATGGCGCTGGCGATCGGTACGCCGCTGGGTCTGCTGGTGGCGCGGGTGAAGTTCGTCCGGGCGGCGATCGGCCCGATCCTGTCCGGCCTTCAGTCACTGCCGTCGGTGGCCTGGGTGCCGCCGGCCGTGCTCTGGCTGGGCCTGAACGACCGGATGATGTACGCGGTGATCCTGCTCGGTGCGGTGCCCTCCATCGCCAACGGCCTGGTGTCGGGCGTCGACCAGGTGCCCCCGCTGTTCCTGCGGGCGGGCCGTACGCTCGGGGCGACGGGCCTGCGCGGGACCTGGCACATCGTGATGCCGGCCGCGCTGCCGGGCTATCTGGCCGGTCTGAAGCAGGGCTGGGCGTTCTCGTGGCGTTCGCTGATGGCCGCGGAGATCATCGCGTCCTCGCCGGAACTGGGCGTCGGTCTCGGCCAGTTGCTGGAGAACGGCCGTACGGCGAACAGCATGTCCATGGTCTTCTTCGCCATCCTCCTGATCCTGATCGTCGGTATCGCCATCGACCTGCTGATCTTCAGTCCGCTGGAGCGGTCGGTGCTGCGCAGCCGCGGTCTCCTCCCGAACCGCTGACCCGGGGAGTGTCACGTCCCATGCGCCGACCGGTCCTTCTCGTCATCGCCCACGGCAGCCGCGACCCGCGCCATGCCGCGACGGTGCACGCCCTGGTGCGCCGGGTGCGCGCCATGCGTCCGGGCCTGCGCGTGGAGACCGGCTTCCTGGACTTCAACATCCCGTCCGTCCCGGCGGTCTTGGAGTCGCTGGCAGCAGAGGACGTGCGGGACGTGGTGGCACTCCCCCTGCTCCTGAACCGGGCCTTCCACGCGAAGGCCGACATCCCGGCGGTGCTGCGGGAGGCACCGTCGCGGCTGCGGATCCGGCAGGCCGAGGTACTCGGCCCGTCGCCGCTGCTGACGGCCGCGCTCGAACGGCGGCTGTACGAGGCCGGGTTGACCCCGGCCGACAAGTCCTCGACCGGGGTCGTGCTGGCCTCGGCGGGGTCCACAGACCCGGAGGCGATCGCAGTGATCGCAGAAATCGCGCGGGAGTGGCGGCACACCGGTTGGTGCGCCGTGCGGCCTGCGTTCGCCTCCGCATCCCTCCCCCGCACGCAGGACGCGGTACGCGAGCTGCGTGCGCTGGGCTGCGCCCGCGTGGCGGTGGCCCCGTACGTCCTCGCCCCCGGCTTCCTGCCGGACCGGATCGCGCGGGGCGCGGCCGAGGCGGACGTACTGGCGGATGTGCTGGGGCCGGCGCCGGAGGTGGCGCGGGTGCTGCTGGAGCGGTACGACGCGGCGCGGGTGCCGGTGCTGGCGGCGCTGGGCGCTTGAGCAGCCGCAGACGCCCGCAGCTTCTTCCCTGGACGACCCGCGGCTGCTTCCCTGCCCGAGCAAAAGCGGCGCTCAGTCCTCTTGAACAGACGCGACCGCCTCACCTGCCAGCCGTATCAGCTCGGACACCGGCATCGACCCCGCCTCCCTGCGCTCGCGCGCGAAGTCGTTCGCGAGGCGTTGCAGCAGGTCGTTGAGCGGGGTCGGTACGCCGTGCAGGCGGCCCAGGAGGGCGATCTCGCCGTTGAGGTAGTCGGCCTCGATCGTGCCGGTGCCACGGTGGAGCGACTGCCAGGAGGAGCCGGCACCACGCTCGGAGCCGTCGAAGGGCTCGAACCGCATCTTGTCCGCGCGGGCCTGCTTCTGCTCCTCGTCACCGGCGTACGCGATGCCCGCCACGGCGAGCACGGCCTCGCCCTCGGCGCGGACGCGGTCGTAGAGCGCGATCCCCTCCTCGCTGGTGAGCACGCCGCTGACCGCCTCGATCGCGTTCGCGAGGTTGCCGAGGAGCTTGGCGTACTGCCAGCGCGTCACATCGGGCACGACCGGCGCCTCGAACCGGGACTTCTCCAGGTCGGCCGCTATACGGCGGGCCGTCTCATCCGTGCCGGATGGATAGCGGCCGAGGTGCAGGATGCCGGTCAGCGGCGTGCCGGCGGCGGACACGACGCCCGGCTCGACAAAGGTCGCGGGCAGCCAGACGCACATGCCGTACACGCGCCGGAAGCGGCGCAGCGCGAGCCGCTGGCTCTCCACCCCGTTCTGCGCGCAGACCAGCGGCAGCCGCTCACCCGCCGTCCCGCCGCCCGCCACCGTGACCGGAGCCCAACTCTCCAGGGCCGCCGCACTGTCCTGCGTCTTGACTGCGAGCACGAGCACGTCGTCCGCCCGCAACTCCCCCAGGGCGTACGGCCCGTCGACCGTGGTCAACCGCTGCACGTGCGGCCCATCGGGCACCACCAGCCGCAACCCACGCTCGCGCAGCGCCTCGTACTGCGCACCCCGCGCAACCAACACGACCTCGCACCCGGCCCCGGCAAGACGACCACCGATCGCCCCGCCCACCGCCCCCGCTCCGATGATGATGTATCGCATGGGTCAGAGCCTGCCACAGCCGCGTGTAGCCGCCATCAAGATTCCGCACACAGCAACGTGGCCTGAATGCGCACACCCCGGCCACGTACCGAACAGGACGGGGCCGTCCGGGCCGACGTGGACGTTGCGCGGCAGCGCGTCGCCGTGGATCGGGCCCGGCGCGAGCAGCTCCGCGCCGCCCTGCCCGAGTCCCGCCCCCGCGAGGACGTCCCGCGCCCGTGCCTCGTCCATCACTCGCCTTCCATGGCTGCTCAGTCCGGTATCAGACACGTACGCGGCGTGTGCTCGCGTACGACGTCGAGATCGCGCCATACGCCGCCCAGTGTCGCATTCGCCCAGGTGGGAGCCCTGGCCAGGGCCTGCGCACTGCCTTGACGGCACGTCAGTCCGCCAGCACGATGACCAGGGCCGCCGGGGCGGCCGGACCCCCACGAGCCGCCCGAAGGAGCCGATTCCGTGACATTGGCGAGCGCGACGAAGCGGGCAGCGAAACCCCGTCCGCCGCAAAAGGGCCGGCCCGTCGACCACGGCGCCTGGTTCCTGGTGCTGCCCGCGCTGATTCCGATCCTGATCCTCAGCGTCGGACCGCTGCTGTACGGGATCGCGCTGGCCTTCACCGACTCGCAGTCCGGCCGGACCGAGCCCACGCAGTGGATCGGGATGCTCAACTTCCAGGATCTGGTGCACGACACGCTGTTCTGGCACTCGTTCCGGATCGGTCTGCTGTGGGCGGTCGGGGTTACCGTCCCGCAGTTCCTGCTCGCGCTCGGCCTCGCGCTTCTGCTCAACCAGGACTTGAGACTGCGCTGGCTGGCACGCGCCCTCGCGATCATCCCGTGGGCGATGCCCGAGGTGGTCGTGGGCATCATGTGGCGGCTCGTCTACAACGCGGACGCGGGAATCCTCAACGAGACCATCCGCGACCTGGGCCTGGGCCAAGGCCGTGACTGGCTGAGCGGCCTGGCCACCGCCCTCCCCGCCGTGATCGTCGTTGGCGTCTGGGCGGGTATGCCCCAGACGACGGTCGCTCTGCTCGCCGGCCTGCAGAACACCCCGCGCGAACTCCACGAGGCGGCCGCGATGGACGGCGCGGGCGCCTGGCGCCGCTTCCGCACGGTCACCTGGCCCGCCCTCAGACCGGTCGCCCTCGCCATCACCGCGCTCAACTTCATCTGGAACTTCAATTCATTCGCCCTGGTGTACGTCCTGACCAGCGGCGGCCCGGGCGGACGCACCCGGCTGCCGATGCTGTTCGCGTACGAAGAGGCCTTCCGCTACGGCCAGTTCGGCTACGCAGCGGCGATGGGCTGCGTGCTGGTCGCGGTGATCTCGGTGATCCTCGCCGTCTTTCTCGTCGGCCGCCTGAAAGGAGGTGCGGACGCGTGAAGACCGGCAAAGGCGTCCGTGCGGGCCAATACTTCGCCCTCCTCGCGTACCTCGTCTTCCTCGCCTTCCCCTTCCTCTGGCTGATCTCCACCGCCTTCAAGCCGGCGCGCGAACTGGGGAGCCTGCACCCCACCTGGATCCCGAAGGACCCCACGCTCGCCAACTTCCGGCAGGCCTTCGACGAGCAGCCGCTGCTGGACGCCGCGCTCAACTCCCTGGTCGCGGCCGTAGGCGCGGCGCTGATCGCCGTACTGATCGCGACCCCGATGGCGTACATCATGGCCCGGCACCGCACACGGCTGGCGAAGGCCGCGACCGGCTGGGTCGTGGTCAGCCAGGCGTTCCCGTTCGTCCTGCTGATCATCCCGCTGTTCCTGGTCCTGAAGAGCCTGCGGCTGATCAACTCCGTACCGGGTCTGATCATGGTGTACGTGGTCTGGGCGCTGCCGTTCGCGCTGTGGATGCTCGTCGGATACGTACGGGCCGTGCCTGCCGAGCTGGAGGAGGCCGCGGCGGTGGACGGCGCGGGAAAGGCACGCACCCTGGTCTCGATCACTGCGCCGCTGCTCGCGCCGGGCATCGTGGCCACGGCACTGTTCGCGTTCATCAGCGCGTGGAACGAGTTCTTCTTCGCGCTGATCCTTCTCAAGACCCCGGAGAAACAGACCCTGCCGGTCGTCCTCACGCACTTCCTCGGCGCGGAGGGCGTGGCGGACCTCGGACCACTGGCGGCAGCCGCGTTCCTCGCGACCCTGCCGTCACTGGTCGTCTTCGCGATCATCCAGAAGCGGATCACGGGCGGCATGCTCGCCGGGGCGGTGAAGAGCTGATGCGCAGGAGACCGCTCGTGGTATTGGCGGTGGTGCTGGGCCTGGTGATCAGTGGCTGCACCAGCGACGACAGCGGCTCGGAGGACGGCCGCATCACCCTCCGCTTCCAGTCCCTCGCCTGGCAGCAGGAATCCGTCGACGCCAACAAGGAGCTGGTGAAGGAGTGGAACGCCACGCATCCGGGCGTCAAGGTCGAGTATGTACAGGGGACTTGGGAGAGCGTCCACGACCAGCTGCTCACCTCCTTCGAGGGCGGCGAGGCTCCGGACATCATCCATGACGCCTCGGACGACCTCGCGGACTTCGCGTACGGCGGGTATCTCGCCGATCTGACCGACCTTCTCCCCGAGCGACTCAAGTCCGATATTCCGCAGCGCAGTTGGGAGACGGCGACGTTCGGGGAGGGGATCTATGGGGTGCCGTTCCTCCAGGAGCCGCGAATCCTGATCGCCAACGCCAAATGGCTCAAGGAGTCCGGCGTACGCATTCCCACGCCCGAAAGGCCTTGGAGCTGGGGCGAGTTCAGGGAGATCACCGACGAACTGAGCAACGGGGACGGCAAGTACTGCGTGGCCTGGCCGCTCAAGGAGCCCGTCTCGGCCACGCTCAACCTGTCACTGTCGACCGGTGGGCAGCTGTTCCACCAAGGCACGGACGGCAAGGTGAAGATCCGCTTCGACGAGGCCGACGAGGTGGTGCCAGAGACCATCCACGACCAGGTCAACACCGATGGCAGCGCGCCGAGTTCGACGCTCGGCAGCAGCGGCTCCGACACACTCCCCGGCTTCTTCGGCGGCAGATACGCGATGGTGCCGCTCGGCTTCTCGTACCGGCAGCAGATCGTGCAGCAGGCACCCAAGGGCTTCGACTGGCAGGTGCTGCCCGCACCGGCCGGCGCCGACGGGCTCGCCCAGGGAGTGAGTCCGCAGACGCTGTCCATCGCGGAGGACAGCCCGAACAAGGAGCAGGCCGCAGAGTTCATCGACTTCCTGCTGCGGCCCGAGAACATGGTCCGGCTCGCGCTCGGCGACTGGATGCTGCCCACGGGCACCGAGGCACTCAAGGACCCGGCGCTGCACACGACCGAGCACGACTGGGCCACCGGAACGGCCCTCGCCGCCCACCTCCGCTCGGCCCCGGCGCAGTCCGTACGCGGCTATCCCGAGTGGAAGGACAAGATCGCGACACCTGCGTTCCAGGAGTACTACAGCGGGGCGATCGGCCTGGACGAGCTGCGCGGGCGCCTGGTGGAGGACGGGAACCTGGTGCTCAAGCGCTATCAGAGGTGACGGAAGGCGATGGCCATCGATCCGATCGGCGGTCACGGTGTCTCTGGTGTGCGTCGTGATTTTCAGCATTTTCGTACTGGCCGGAATTGGAGGAGCAGACAGGGCGTCAGGACGCGCCTCGACGGCCGCACGAACCGGGGAGACACCGGATTCGACTACGGTTTGGGGGGCAAGCTCGTGTGCGTCAAGCCGCTGGACGAGGAGGTCGCCGTCTTCAACGGCACCCTCGACAGCAAGGAGCCGCTGCTCACGTTCGGCCCTTCTGGGGACCGGGTGTGGTTCTGAGATCCGCGGCGGACTGAATCTCTCTCGGCACGGCTCGAGGACGTCGTCGTGACCGAGACCAGGAAGGGCAGTTGCGGCTGACGTCTGCCCGGCGGAGGGCGATGCGTCCTGCACTTGGAGATGTCACTGTCACCCAGCCGGAGCGCCCGGCGTGCGCCCGGCGGGCCTCTACACCACCTTGACCGGGCTTATGGCCTGCCGCATGCTCATAACATCCGTAGCACGGTGCGCTGTTGAAGGCGGGGGCCATGGAGAGCAGCGATGTCCGGCACGCACTTCTGGTCGCACCTTCCTATGATCACAACGAATACCTCGGGGCGGAGAGCCTGGGAATCCGCTCCGTGGCGGCGGCCCTCCTCCGAGAGGGGGCGCAGGTTGCGGTGGTCGACGAATGTCCGGCCAAGCCCTCCACGGAGATCCTTGATCTGGCCCGTCAGGCCTCGTTGATCGGGATCGGGGTGCTGTTCACCAGGCAAATTCCGGACGCCCTGGCCCTGGCCCGAAAATTCCGGTCGGCGGCACCTCAGGCCCATATCACGATCGGCGGGCAAGGCACGTTCTCGCTCTGGGCCCGCATGCTCGAAGAATGTGACGCTCTGGATTCCGCCTGCCTCAATGAGGCCGAGGAGTCCGTCGCCGAGTTATGGCGCCATGTCACCAGGGGCAAAGGCCTGAAGGGCGTCCGAGGGACTTACGTCAGGCTGGACGAGGGGCTGGTGTTCACCGGCCCCAGGCCCCCGACGGAGGATCTCGATGGGCTGCCTCTTCCGTTCCGGGGAGGCCGCGAGGCAGCGTACGCCGACAGCCACGTGACGATGTGCACCAGCCGGGGTTGTGCGGCCCACTGCTCGTTCTGCCAGTCGGGAAACTACGCGAACCGCCACCCCGGGGCACCACGCTGGCGGTACCGGTCGGCGGAGCATGTGGTAGCCGAGATCAAGCATCTTCAACAGACTTACGGCGCCCGCATGTTCAGCTTCGTCGACGACGACTTCCTGGGCGGCGACAGCCGCGGGGTCCAGCGGGCCCATGAGATCGCCGGCCTGATCAGGAAGCATGAGCTGGACATCAAGTTCGCCATCGAGTGCCGCATCAGCGAGCTGGAAGAAACAGTGCTGATGACGCTGCGGGAGGTCGGGCTGCGCCATGTTCTGATCGGTGTCGAGTCGGCGAACGACAAGGACATACGGCTGTACGCGAAGCGCACCACCCCTCAGCAGGCGGCCGACGCCATCGCCCTGCTCAGGAAGGCCGACATCGAATTCTCGGTAGGCTTCATCATGTTCCAGCCGTTGTCCGGCCTTGACGGCATCCGCACGAATATCGACTTCCTCCTCGAAAACAACGTGGGCAGCTACCGGAGGGTCGTGAACCGGCTGGAGGTCTACCCTGGTTCACCCCTTCTCGGCTACTTCAGGCGAAAGCAGGTCGACTTCCGTGAAGATGCCTACCGCATGTACTACGATTTCGCGGATCCTCAGGTAGCCGCCCTCTACGACGCGTTCGTCAGGGTACTCAGGCCGTTCGAGGAGCTGGAGACTCTCGCAGCCAAGGCTCTGTTCCGACTGCGCGCTCAGGAAGGACCGGCCGAGATGCGTGCCCCCCGCCACGCCACGAAGGTGGCTGACGACGTCACGCGCGCCCTGCTGGAGACCGCCCTTCACTGCCTCCAAGCTGTCGAGGACGGACGGATTCAGGCCTGCGAAACCGAGATAGCAGCCCACACCAATAGTCGCCTGACCGAATTGCGAAAAGCTGTTGCGTCACTGTGAAAACCAGGCGAACAACCACAGGAGGTGGATTCCATGTGGGTACACGGCAACGGCGGCGGTGACGACCCGGGCGGAAAATCTCCGGACAATCCTGATGACTTATTTCCGGTGGCCACGAGAACCATACACATTCCGGAGGGAAGGGAGGTGGGTCACATGTGGGTGAACGGCAATGGCGGCGGCGGCTGACGGCCGAATTGAGCGACGGTCTGACGGAGCTCCGATAAGCTACGATAGGAGTCCCGTCAGACCGGGGCGGTTACGGATGCCGAAACAAGGCGAGGGGGCCTTTCAGCCATGCAATTTTCCGAATACCTGTTCGGAGGAATTTATCTCAGTGCCTGCCGTTTCGCAAACATTGAACGCTTTGCTTCCTATGTGACTGACTTTATGGGCTCCGACGCTCGCGCCGACTCCGCGTCGGAGGCCGCGCGCATCCTCCAGGAAGCCGCCGGGCGTCTCGACTCGGCAGCCGAATCAGTCCTTTCCACCGAGGAGGACGCCGAGCGCAGACTCATCGCACGCGACCTCCGACTCGTGGCCGAGTCGGAACTCGAACGAGTCGACGACTTCGCCTCGGTGGAAGAGCGGCTGGATCGCTTCGGGCCGCAGGTCCAGTCCGTCCTGGTGGACCTCGGGCTGGACGTGAGGGATGCACCCCTGCGCATCGTTGACGTGTTTCCCGAGCCGTTCCACCGCTTCGGCTGGTCGGCCTTCGCGCCGGACCTCGAAGACGAAGAGAATTTCGACATCCCTCGCGGAGTGTACTTCCGCCGGGACAAACTGCGCCCCTTCTACAGTGAGGCGCTCTTCGCGCACGAAGTGGTCCACACAGTCACCGGCCGTATCGACCCCGATATCTTCGCCATGGGACTGGAGGAGGGAATCGCCGAGATTCTCGGCACCTGCTACGCGGGCTCCTCCATTCTTCCTGAAGAAGTGCTCGGAAACATTCTCGTCCACGGCCGGCACGGCGTGGAAAGGCCGAAATTGTGGTCGGTGTATCTGAACCACACGCGGCAGGCCAGTCTGCTCTACGACCGCTTCGGGCTCGAAGGTCTCGCCGAACTGATCAGGCGTGGCCGAAAAGCCATCCACGACGCGGAGCATGCCGTGCTGACCGGGCAGGTGGAACAGCTCGACCTCCCCAGGGGAAAAACCGATCCCAAGACGTCCAGGGTTCTTGATTTCGCGTGCCGGGGATATCTGTCCACGCATGTCTTCTCACCACTCGAATGTCTGTTGCTGCTCAGCGTCCGCAAGGGGCTGACGGTGGAGCGGATCTGCGCGGACGCCGGAGTGGACCTGACGGTGGGGGCACCCCTGCTGGAACGGCTCGGCGCAGAATCGGCCCTGTTCGTCCAGGACGGAGACCGGATCGCGTACTCCAACATGGAGCGCTATCTGCACGCGGAGGAAGAATCTGTCGCGGCGATCATCCGCTACCTGCCGCGCTGACGTCCCGCACGTCGACGAAGGACGAAGGGGGAGATCGTGGGGTCACCTACCGGGCCGCCGGGTTCCCGTCGCACTCTCGGTGGTGCGCTGACGGATCTGTACCGCAGCCGTGGGCTGCTCCTCGGTCTCCTCGCGGTGGCCGTGGGCATCATTCTCATGATCACCGTGCCGCAGGAAACTGTCTACATAGTCCGTGACGCGGACGGCCAGTACGTCATCAACAAAGGCGCCGAGAACCTTCAGAGTCGCCTACATCTGTTCGACATCGGTAACGCCATCTTCCAGACCGGCCTGGTCATCGTGCTCTTCCAGGTACTGCTCAACCAGATCGCGGACGACCGCTTCGTCGAGCAGGTCAAGAGCGTCATGGACACTGAGCGGGAAATGGTCCGCGAAGCGGTGGTCCGGTCCATGGCGGTCGGCAGGCACATAAACTCGCTGGAGCTGTCGCCTGCCGAACTGGATCGGGTCATCGAGAGCGCTGTGCGACTCCGCTCGGGCAGCTCGGAACTCGGCTCCGTGGTGGCCCGCAAATTACGCCTGGGAGTCTTCGACTCGGAGGAGATCTGGCACAACCTCGTGGTCCGCGCCGAAATCCTGGAGATCGAGCGCGCGGCACCAGGGGGCAGGGACCACGACTACTACGTCGTCTATTTCCAGTTCGGCTACCACACCAACAACACACGCCGCACACGGTTCGCCTTCAAAGTGGCGACCTGGGGGGAGGAGTACGACAGAACGCTCCGTGCCCAGGATCTGGGCGGGGTCTGGCGCCTCCCCTCCTCGGGCGAGTTCGACGCGGACTGGACCGACGGTTTCTCGCTCACTTCCGTGTCGTTCGCGGGCCGTTCAGTGCCGGTCGGGGTGAACGAGGCCGAGCGTGAGTTCTTCGTCCATGTCCCGGTCGACGAGTTCGAGGACGCTGAGAGCATCAGGGTCCAGTACTCCTTCGTGGCCAAGGTGCGGGCGGACGGCAATCTGCTCAGCTTCGAGGTACCGAGACCGACCTTCGGCGCGAACTACTCGGTGAGCGTGGGGGTGAACGACATCGACAGCATCAGAGCCCTCGACTACTTCGGAGCCACCCGGCCGGCCTCCGTCGACTACAGCCCGGGGCTCACGGCGACGCGTGTCGTCAGCGTCAGCATCGACGACTGGATCCTGCCCAAGGCAGGCATGGTGCTGGTGTGGAAACGAGGTGCTGCCTCCTGATCCACCTGATCAGGAGAAAGTCTTCCGCGATGCCCCAGGTGCCCCAGGAGGTTGGCGTTCTCTGCCTACCGCAGCAAATCATCAGGGCAGTCGGAAACCCGATGCAGACGACGCCCGGCGGCCACCATCCGGCCGAGCAGTTCATGGCCGGCCACGGCAGTCACCAGCCCCTCTACGACAGCTTCGTTCATGAGGTCGAAGGTCTCCTTCGTGGTGATGCCCCGCCGTCGCGTGAAGGCGGCCGCCGACCGGTCGTCCGTGATCCACACCGAATCGCGGAACTCAGGGCGCTTGATGATCAGTGCGCAGGTCTCGGCCTCGCCGAGGTGTTTGGTCGGCACCGACGCCACACCGCCGAAGACCGCTCGGCGTAGACGGTCGACCTCGGCGATCTCGTCGAGGTCCGTGATGGTGATCGGCTCGCCGAGCATGCCGACCGCCACGATGTCCCGTAACCGGGGAAGGTAGGCGGCGGACTGCTCGGCCTCGTGGGCCACGGCCTCGGTCCAGCGGCCGCGGCCGTCGAGCAGTTTCTCCAGCAGGGGTACGCGGTCGACGGCCGCGAAGTTGCACAGGACAGTGTTGTCCGGGAACCAGCAGATTCTCATGGCTGGAAGATCAGGTCCCCTTCTTCCACCGCACTGTCGGCAAGTTCAGGAGTGTCGGGCTCGGCAGGATCGAGCAGGTCGTGCAGTTGGTCCACGTCCATCCCCAGGAGAGAGGCGAGGGGGCGGAGAGTCGTCTCCCCGTCGGCGTAGCACTTGTAGAGGGCGGTCACGAGGCGTACGGGGAATCGCTCCGCCGCCGCCCAGGCGAGTTGCCTTTGGAAGGCGTCAGTCGCACCTGCCAGCAGGTGGCAGATCTCAGTCGTGAATCCCTGGAGGTGCGGTGCCGACTTCGCGTCGATCAGGCGGAGTTGGCTCAACCGTGCGGCCAGCGCGCTGGGCGAGACCTTGAAGCCCACTACCAGCCCGGAGAACGCCTCGTCGGTGAGCCTGCCGTGCCGGTCGGCCACCTGCCGGAACCTGTCGCGGACTTCGAGCGCGGGCATCAGCAGATTCGAGGCAAAGACGTTGGCCCGCACCTCGGTCAGATCCTTCTGCCGCCCCGGCGCCACATGTGACTCCACGACGAGCTCCTGGGCGTCGCGGGCCAGGATGTGGCCGAGTTCGTGAGCGATCGTGAACCGCTGCCGGGTCCAGGTCTCCGTGGGCCCGATGAGGATGAGCCGAAAGGCGTCCGTCTGCCACGTGAGCCCGTCCACGCTGTCGGGCAGGTGCGTCACCGCCACGTCCACGCCGAACAGTTGGGCGCACGCCGTGATCAGTACGTCGGTCTCGAGATCGGCCACGGTGCCGGGGCCGGCCGCCGCCGTCAGGACGTCGACGGCGTCCTGCGCGAGCCGCTGCCCCTGGTCCACGAATCGCTTGAGGTCGGAGCGTACGGAGGGCAGCGGCGGCAGCTCCGGCGGTCTTCCCAACAGCTCCAGCACCTCGTACGCCTCGGTGAACCGGCTTGCGGTATCACTCACGCGGTCCCGCCGGGGAGCCGATCCGGCGACCGTACGCGCCGCGAACGACGGACGCAGCGGCTCGCGCCCCGTGAGCAGCCAGTCCACCGTGCGGCCGCCGGTCTCGGCGATCAGTGCGAGATCGAGCGAGGTGAAGCGGCGCACCCCGGCCAGCGACTTCGACAACTTGTCGGGGGTGAGCCCCACCTTCTCGGCGAACGCTGCCTGACTCGTCGAGGCTGCTTCCATGACCCTGCGCACACGGTCGATCACAGTCTCGTTCATACACCCACCGTAACCGCAGCTTGCGAAAATCGCAACGCACTGGCCAAAGCGTCGACCCGTGCAATGGCGTACGCAACGGCCGGTGCCCGCGCACAGCAACGTGGCCGGGATGCGCACACCCCGGCCACGTACCGAACTACCGCGAGAAGATCAAACCCCCACCTTCTCCCCCTCCACCGCCGGCGGCGGAGGCGGCGCGGACACCGGGCCCTGCGGGGACTCGTCGTGGGTGAGGTCCGGGAGGCGGTCGAGCCACTTCGGGAAGTACCAGTTGCGTTCGCCGAGGAGGGCCATCGCCGCGGGGAGCAGGACGCCGCGGATGATCGTCGCGTCGATGAGGACCGCCGCCGCGAGGCCCACGCCCATCTGCTTCATGGACTGCATGGACAGCGTGCCGAAGATCGCGAAGACGGCGACCATGATGACGGCGGCGCTGGTGACGACACCGGCCGTGGTGACGACACCGTGCTGGACGGCGTCCTTCGTCTCGAGGCCCCTCAGCCGCGCCTCACGGATCCGGGAGACCACGAACACGTGGTAGTCCATGGACAGGCCGAAGAGGATCACGAAGAGGAACAGCGGCAGCCAGGTGATGATGGCGCCCACACCCTCCGCGCCCACCAGTGAGGCACCCCAGCCGTGCTGGAAGACGCCGACGAGGATGCCGTAAGCCGCGCCCACCGAAAGGAGGTTGAGGACGATCGCGGTGATCGCGATCGTCACCGAGCGGAACGACAGCAGCATCAGCAGGAAGGCGAAGACCACGACGAAGGCGAAGACCGGGGCCACCGCGCCGGCGAGCTGGTCGTTGAAGTCCTTCGAGCCCGCGACCTGACCGGTGACCGGCGCCTCGAGGCCGTCGACCTTGCCGAGCGTCGCCGGGCGCACCTCGTCGCGGATGGTCTCCAGGCTCTTCTCCGCCTTGTCCAGGTCCGAGCCGCCCACCAGCGGTACGTACACGAAGGCGACGTTCTTCTCGTCGTGCACCTTGACGTCGACCGGGCCGCGCGAGGCACCCGATTCCACGGCCTGCGTCCGGAAGTCGGCGATCGCGGACTTCACCTCGGGCGAGTTGATGTCGTCGGCCTTGACGACCACTTCGGCCGGGTCGCTGCCGCCGGGGAAGGCCTCGTTGACCCGGTCGTACGTCGCCACGATGGGCAGCGAGTCGCCGAACTCCTGGTCCAGGGTGAGGTTCTGGGTCTTCATGCCGAGCGCGGGAGCCGCGATGGCCAGCAGTGCGCCGGCCGCCACGATCAGCGAGATCGCGGGCTTCGCCAGCACCACCCGCAGCACGCTCTTCCAGAACCGGCTCTCGGCGCTCGCCGAACCGTCCTTGCGCTTGCGCCGCTTGTCCGGGTGCAGGAACGGGATCCGTCCCTTCTCCACCCGCTCACCGAGCAGCGAGAGCAGCGCGGGCAGCACCGTCACCGAACCGACCATGGCGACCGCCACGACCATCAGCGAGGCCAGGCCCATCCCCTCGAACTCGGCGATCCCGGTGAACAGCATGCCCGCCATCGCCACGCACACCGTGACGCCGGAGACGATGATGGCGCGGCCACTGGTCGCGGCGGCGATACGGAGCGCGGTCTGCGGGTCGTGTCCGGCCGCTCGCTCCTCGCGCTCGCGCCGCAGGTAGAATAGGCAGTAGTCGACGCCGACCGCGAGGCCCACCAGCAGCATCACGGAGCTGGCGGTGTCGCTCATGGGCATCACATGGCTGACGATGCCCATCAGACCCATCGTCGCGATGATCGCGGTGATCGCGAGGGCCACCGGCACCAGCGCCGCCACCACCGCACCGAACGCGACCAGCAGGATGCCGAGCGCCACGGGAACGGCGGAGTACTCCGCCTGCTGGAAGTCCTCACCGAACGCGTCGTCGAACGTCTTCATCATGCTGGCGCTGCCGATCTGCTCGATCGTCAGTGCCTCATGGTCCTTCTGCACCTCTTCGACGGCCTTGAGTACGGGCTCCACGCGCTCGCCCGCGGTGTCCGCCTCGCCGCGCATGTCGAACTGCACGAGCGCGCTGCGGCCGTCCTTGGAGATGGTGTCCGTCTCGTACGGCGAGGTCACGGCCGTCACTTCGCCGGTCTTCTCGACCGCCTGCATCACGGCCGTGACGGCGGCGCGGAAGTCCGCGTCCGTCGCCTTCATGCCGGAGTCCTTGGCCTGGACGAGCACGGTCTCCCCGGCCGGCTCGTCGATGCCCGCTTCTTCGGCGATGGTCGCCGCCTGGCTGGTCTCGCCGCTGATCTGATCGCTGTCCTTGACCTCGACCGTGCCCGCCGCGGAACCGAGCCCCATCGTCAGGACGACGAACAGCATCCAGATCCCGACGGCCGCCCAGCGGTGCCGGGCACTCCAGCCGCCGGCCCGGGCGGCTATGCCCCGCACCCGTGTATCTCCGTTCCCCATGACGGACTTGCCCCCTTGTCCGAGGTGACGGCCCCCTGCCGCCTCCTTCGCTTCGACGGTATGGGCCGGATAAGGACGTCTCGTCGTGCTGCCTGGTGAAGTGACGGAGGACCGCCTCCTCCCCTTGGCCCCCGTGACCTCCCCACTGGGGAGGAGGTGTCCCCTACACGTAAAGGGAGTACGGGAGGGGCGCGATCACCATGTCCGGCCCGCCGGACGCCGCGTCCGATCTGTCGGCCCTCAACCCCTTTGTTATTGCGAACACTTGTTGAATGTGTCACAGGTGTATGTAGGTGTTGATCTGCGCGCGTCAATCAGTCAGGGTTTCGTGCCAACCGCCGGGTAACTTTCGGTGCCCGGCGGCGAGTTTTTCCCCCCACGAATCCCCCCACAGAAACCACGAGGAGACCCCTCTTCATGGCAACAACCCAGCGTGCCCGCAGAATCAAGCTGACCGCGGCCATAGCCGCCACCGCCACCGCGGTGGGCGTGAGCCTCGTCGCCGGGACCACCGCCGGCGCCGCAACCCCGGCCGAGGGCAAGGTCTACGGCCTCGACGCCAAGGGCGCCGTTTCCGGCAGCTACATCGTGCTGCTCGACGAGAAGGCCACCAAGGGCGCCAAGAAGGACCTCGCCCAGGAGTACGGCGGTTCCCTGAAGCGCACGTACGCCTCGGCCGTCAACGGCTTCTCGGCGTCCGGCCTTTCGCAGGCCGAGGCCAAGCGGCTGGCCGCCGATCCGTCGGTCGCCAAGGTGGTCCAGAACAAGAAGTTCCACATCGACGCCACCCAGGCAAACCCGCCCTCCTGGGGCCTGGACCGTATCGACCAGACCGAGACCGCGGGCGACGGCGCCTACAACTACCCCGACAGCGCCGGTGAGGGCGTCACCGCGTACGTCATCGACACCGGAGTCCGCGTCAGCCACAGCGACTTCGGCGGCCGTGCCGCGGACGGCTTCGACGCGGTCGACAACGACAACACCGCGCAGGACGGCAACGGCCACGGCACGCACGTGGCGGGCACCATCGCGGGCGAGGCTCACGGCGTCGCCAAGAAGGCGAAGATCGTCGGTGTCCGGGTTCTCGACGACCAGGGTTCCGGCACCACCGAGCAGGTCGTCGCGGGCATCGACTGGGTCACCGCCAACCACGAGGGCCCGTCCGTCGCCAACATGAGCCTCGGCGGCGGGGTCGACGAAGCCCTCGACGCGGCCGTACAGAAGGCCATCGCGTCCGGCGTCACCTTCGCCGTCGCGGCGGGCAACGAGTCGGCCGACGCGAGCCAGGGTTCACCGGCCCGCGTCCCCGAGGCCATCACGGTCGCCTCCTCCACCGAGGACGACCAGCAGTCGGACTTCTCCAACTTCGGCTCCGTCGTGGACCTTTACGCCCCCGGCTCGGAGATCACCTCCGCCTGGAACACCGGCGACGACGCCACCAACACCATCTCCGGTACGTCCATGGCGACCCCGCACGTCGCGGGCGCCGCCGCCGTCTATCTGGCCGGCCACCCCGACGCCGACCCGGCGGCGGTCACCCAGGCGCTCACCGACGGCGCGACCGCGGACACGATCTCCAACGCGTCCCCGGGCACGCCGAACAAGCTCCTGAAGATCGTCGAATAAGCGAGTAACGTCACCGACCGCGGCCGTCGTGCTCGCCCCCACGGGGCACGGCGGCCGCTTTGTCGTATGCGGATCTAATGTGTGCGGCGGTTCTATTGTGTGCGGATGACGACGTATGCGGCGCTGTTGCGCGGGATCAACGTGGGCGGCAGCAAGAAGGTGCCGATGGCCGAACTGCGCACGCTGCTCGAGGGACTCGGTCTCGGCGGGGTGAGCACCTACCTCCAGAGCGGCAACGCGATCTTCACCGCGGACGGCGGCGACGAGGGCACTCTCGCTGCCGACATCACCGCGGCCATCGAGAAGCACTTCGGCTTCACCGTCGACGTCCTGGTCCGCGACCACGCGTACCTCCAGGCGGTGCTCGAGGCCTGCCCGTTCCCGGCCGCCGAACTCCAGCCCAAGCAGCTGCACATCACGTACTTCTCCGTGCCGGTCGTCCCGGAACGGTTCGCGTCGATCGACCAACAGGCCTTCCTCCCCGAGGAATTCCGCTTCGGCGACCGCTGCCTCTACCTGTACGCCCCCGATGGCCTCGGCCGCTCCAAGCTGGCCGAGGCCCTGTCGAAGCCGCGGCTGGTGAAGGGCGTGATCGCCACCAGCCGCAACTGGAACACCGTGGTCAAACTCGCGGAGCTGACCCGGACTTAGGGGTCCCCTGAACTGCCGCGAGCTCCGCCTCGATCAGGTCCGCCGCCCGCTGCGTACCGCCCTCCGCCGCCATCTGCCCCTGGATCTCCTTGAGCCGCCCGGCCACCTCCGGGTCACCGGCCAGCGCAAGTACGGCCTCGCGCAGGGTCTCAGCGGTCGCCTCCTCCGTCGGTACGTGGCGGGCGACGCCGAGTGCCTGGAGCATGTCTGCGTTCCCGAACTGGTCGACGGCCTGGGGCACGCAGACCATCGGCGTCCCGGTGGCCAGACCCTCCTGGCTGCCGCCCGCGCCCGCGTGCGTGATGAAGGCGTCGGCCTGCTTCAGGATCGCCAACTGCGGGACCCAGTCCCGTACTTCCACGTTAGTGGGGATCGCGCCGAGCTCGGCCGGGTCTACGTGCTTGCCGATCTGGAGCACCATGTGCCAGCCCGGCAGGTCGCCGAAGGCCTTGACGCACTCGCGGTAGAAGTTCGGCTGCTTGGTGAAGCTCGACCCCAGTGACACGAGCAGCACCTTCTCGGCGCTGTCCGGCCGCTGCCAGTCTCCCTGCGTCGAGCGGTCGCCCTGGCAGGCTCCGACGAAGGAGTGCACGCTCTCGTCGACCCGGTCGGCGGTCGGCTGGAGGGCCTTCGGGATGAGGACGATGGAGCGCGCGGGGCGGCCGGCGAAGGGGTCGGGGTGCTCGGTGATCCCGTTCTCCTCCAGCCAGGCATGAAAGCGGGCGTAGTACGCCTGGCCGCGCTCGGTCTTCTTCGGCTCCTCCCACATCGGCTCGGAGACCTCCTCCTCGTAGCCGTCCCAGGCGACCAGGTTCGGTGAGAGGGAGATCGCCTTGACGCCCCAGCGGTGGGCGAGGACGCGGGCCGGGTAGGAGGTGATGTCGTGCAGGACGAGGTCCGGTTCGTCGCCCTCGTATGCCTCGATGAGCTGCGGGAGTGCCTGGATCGCGTCGTTCAGGAAGGGCTCCACGTTGTCGAGGAGGGTGGTTCCCCATGCCTCGGGGTCGTCGTCGGGGGACGGCAGCATGGAGTTCCACAGCTTCGGCTCGGCGCCCGTCTCGGCGACCTTCTCGGCGAAGGCGGGCGGGATCGCGTACGTCACGCGGTGCCCGCGGGCCACGAGCTCCCGGATCACCTCGAGGCTCGGATTCACGTGCCCGTGAGCAGCGATGGAGAACATGGCGATGTGGGCGGGGCGAGGTGTGGTCATGACGGAGACGCTACGAGAGACGATACGTCTCGTGCAATCCGTTTTCGGACGCCCCTCCTATCCGGTGGCGGGATCCGGGTGAGGGCTCCCACCTGGCCGAATGCGACACTGGGCGGCGTATGGCGCGATCTCGACGTCGTATACGCGGGCTCGATGCGTACGTGTCTGATGCCGGACTGAGCAGCCATGGGAGGCGTGTGATGGACGAGGCGCGGGCGCGGGACGTCCTCGCGGGGGCGGGGTTCGGGCGGGGCGGCACGGAGCTGCTCGCGCTGGGCGAGAACGCCGTGTTCACCGCCGGTGACCTGGTCGTCAAGGTGGGGCGTGACGCCGAACTCCTCGACCGGGCGCGGCGGGAGCTGGCCGTCGCACTCTGGCTCGCGTCGGCGGGCGTCCCCGCGGTGCGGGCCGCCGCACCCGAGGCGCGGCTCGTGACCGGTCACCCGGTGACGGTGTGGCACCGGCTGCCCGATGCCGTACGTCCCGCCGAGCCCCGCGATCTGGCCGAACTGCTGCAAAGGGTGCACGCCCTGCCCGCCCCCGCCTTCGGCCTGCCGCGCCGCGAGCTGCTGGGCGGCGTCGAGCGCTGGCTGCGGCTCGCGGGCGAGGCGATCGACCCGGCGGACGCCGCGTATCTGCGCGTGCGCCGCGACGGCTTCACGACGGCCGCCGCCGCGCTCACCCCGCAGCTGCCGCCGGGCCCGATCCACGGCGACGCGCTGCCGCGCAACGTCCACGTCGGCCCGGACGGCCCCGTCCTGGTCGACCTGGAGACCTTCTCCGCCGACCTGCGCGAGCACGACCTGGTGGTCATGGCCCTGTCCCGCGACCGCTACGGGCTGCCGGCCGAGGCGTACGACTCCTTCACGACCGCCTACGGCTGGGACGTGCGCGAGTGGGACGGCTGCGCCGTACTGCGCGGGGCACGCGAGACGGCCAGCTGCGCCTGGGTGGCCCAGCACGCGCCGAGCAACCCGAAGGCACAGGAGGAGTTCCAGCGACGGGTGGCCTCGCTGCGGGAGGGAGACACGACCATGCGCTGGTATCCGTTCTGAGAGCCGGCTGAGGTTCAGCGGTCCTGCCGGTTCAGTGGTCCTGCCGTCGGATCGCGTCCGCGGCACGGTGCAGCTCGGTCAGAACCGTGCGGACGGCTTTCCGTGCCGTGCGTTCGGGGCGGTAGAGGGCGTCGATGTGGCGCCGGGCCCGTACGCCGCTGAGTGGCTTGAGGACCAGCTCGGGATGCGGGCGTGTGGTCCAGCGGGGCATCAGGGCGAGGCCTCCGCCTGCGGCGACCGCCTCGGCGACGACGGCGAACTCGTTGATGCGGTGGGCGAGATGGAGCCGTTGGCCCGCTGCGGTGGCGATGGCCTCGATGGTGGCCATGAGCGGGAAGCCGTCGTGCACGGTGATCCACGGCTGGCCGGCCACATCGCGTGGAACGAGCCGCCGCTTCACGGCCAGCGGGTGATCGGCGGGCATGGCCACGTCGAGCGGTTCGCGCAGCAGCGTGGTCGCGGTCACCGTACGCGGCCACGGGGGCGCGTGCTCGAGACGGTGGGCGAGTACGAGGTCGTACTGCCTGGTCAGCGGCGGGAAGTCGGTCTGCGGGACGTCCTCGTCGGCGAGGGCCAGTTGAGGTCCGCCGGGTGCGGCGAGGCCGCGCAGCAGCAGGGGAAAGAACGCCGAGCCCGCACTGTGGAAGGCCGCCACCGACACCTCGCCGTCCGGCCGGTCGACGAACTCGGCGACGGTGTGCCGGGCTCGCTCCAGTGCCGTCTCCACCTCGATCGCCGCGTCGGCCAGGGCCTGCCCGGCGTCGGTGAGGACCAGTCTTCGCCCCTGTCGCTCGGTGAGCGGGACGGGCATCGCGCGTTGCAGCAGCCGCAGTTGCTGCGAGATCGCCGAGGGCGTCACCAGCAGCGCCTCGGCGACGGCGGTGACACTGCCCAGTTCCCCGAGCTCCCGCAGGATCCTCAGCTGCCGTTCGTCCATTGCCTCAGTGTAGGGATGCTAAAGGGTTGCTTAAGAAGGTGGCCCTGGGCTTCATGGAGCGGGGAAGGCAAGGTGGGCGCGTGCCTGATACCCGCCGTACCGATGCGGTACTTCTCCTTGTCGCGCTCGTCTGGGGCTCGAGTTATCTCTCCGCCCAGACAGCAGCCGCCGCGCTCCCGGTCCTGGTGGTGCTGTTCGCGCGGTACGCGCTGTCCGCGCTCGCCTGCCTCGGCCTGGTCGCCGCCGCCCGTCGAGGACCCCATGGGCGGACCCGTGGGTGGACCCGTGAGGAGCTCCGGGCCGGTGTGCCGCTGGGAGTCACACAGGCGGCCGTCCTGCTGATCGAGACCTACGGCGTCGCCCACACGAGCGCCGCCAACGCGGGGTTGATCATCAGCCTGACCATCGTGCTCACCCCTCTCCTGGACCGCTCGGGTCACCGTGGCGGTCTGCCTCCGGTCTTCTTCGCCGCCGCCGGGGTGTGTGTGCTGGCCGTCGGGCTTCTCATGGCCGGCAACGGGTTTCACGCGCTCCGCCTCGGTGATCTGCTGATGCTCGGCGCCGCGGTGGTGCGGGCGGCGCACGTGGTCCTCGTCGGACGGCTCACCGCGGGCCGGACGATACGTCCGCTGCAGCTGACGGCGGTTCAGACCCTGGTCGGCTCGGCCCTGTTCCTGGCGCCCGCCGCCCGCGACCTTCCGGACCTGGCGCACGTCGGCCTCGCGGCCTGGGCGCAGCTGCTCTATCTCGCCCTGTTCTGCAGCGTGTTCGCATTCCTCGCACAGACCTGGGCCGTGCAGCGCACCTCGGCCAGCCGGGCCAGCCTCCTGCTCGGCACCGAACCGATCTGGGCCGCCGCGGTCGGCATCGGCCTCGCAGGCGAGCACTTCACCGTGCTCACCGCGCTGGGAGCGGCCCTGATGGTCACCGGCACGTACTGGGGGCAGGCCGTGGAACGCGCCCATCGCGGCACCGCGCCACGCGCAAAAGACCCGAAGATCCCGCACCACACCGAAGAGGACCCTGTATGCCCGCCTGGCCCGGCACACCGAAGCCGGGCACCAGAACAAGCCATCCCTGGTGGCCCGCGTGACAGAAGTGGTTGAAAGCCTGACCGCAGGTCCGGGCTGGGGTTAGCCTCGTGATCCCATGGGGGCGAACTGACGTACGCATGAAAGCACTTCGGGGGGTACGTGTCACAACAGCGGCCGGCGCCACCGGACTCACCGACGAACGAGGCTTCCGCACTGCGGGAAACCGGTGCCGCACCCCTGCGGCCCGGCGACCCGGGCCGTGTCGGCCCCTATGTGCCACTGGGGACGCTCGGCAGCGGTGGCATGGGGCGGGTCTATCTGGCTCGTCCCGCGGACGACGGCCCCGGTCTGGTCGCGGTGAAGGTGATCAGGCCGGAGTACGCGGAGGACGCCCAGTTCCGGCGCCGGTTCAAGCATGAGGCGTCGGTGCACGCCCGGGTCCGTACGCCGCGCACGCCGCGATTATGCGGTACGGGCTTCCAGGACGAACTGCTGTGGATAGCCACCGAGTACGTCCCGGGACTCGATCTGGCCGATGCCATACGCGAGGACGGCGCCCTGGAGACGGCCACGGTCTGGCGTCTGGTGAAGGAACTGGGGCAGGCGCTTTCCGACCTCGCCGCCACGGGGATCGTGCACCGGGACCTGAAGCCGTCCAACGTTCTGCTGTCCGTCCGGGGTGCGCATGTGATCGACTTCGGCCTTTCGAAGGCCGCGGACGCGAGCGCGATCACCGGCACGGGCAACCGGGTGGGAACTCCGGCCTACATGTCGCCGGAGCACCTGCGGACGGGCCTGTGCGACACGGCGTCGGATGTCTTTTCGCTGGCCGGAACGCTGGTCTACGCGACGACGGGGCGTGGTCCGTTCGGTGACGGCACGGGTGTGGATGTGATGCACCGGGTGGCGTTCGAGGAGCCGAATTCGGAGCTGATGGCCAAGGTCTCGGCGGCGGACGCGGCGCTCGGTTCGCTGCTGTCCGACTGTCTGGCGAAGGAACCTGCGATGCGGCCCGCCCCGCAGGACCTGATCGACGCGGCGGCCGGGGCGCACTCCGGGACGTCCACCTGGCCCGAGCCGCTGCGCGGCAAGGTGCTGGCCCGGCAGCGGGCGTACGAGGCGCTGCACCGCCTCCCCGTCGAACAGACGACTCGTCTGCGGTCCTCGGGCGACCGGCCGGCGGCGGGGCCGCGGATCCCTTCCGAGCCGGTGCCCCAGTCCCAGCCCGCTCCGCCCGGTTCCGGACCATCGGTACAGGCGGCAGCTCCTTCCGGCGTCACACCGCCGGGGCAGTCCCCGGGGCAGTCACGCCCGGTGGAAGCTCGTCCTTGGGTACGGAGGAAGCCGGTGCTGGCCGTCGCCGCGGGCATCGCCCTCTGCGCGGTGGCCGCAGGAGTCTTCATGCTCACTCGTCCGGACACCGACACAAGCGCTTCGGCTCCGGAAGCCGGTGCGCCGACCGCCGTCGGCACCGTGCCCGGCGATGCCGGCGTCTCGCCGGTGCCGGAGGTCTCGGAGGGGACGTCTGCCCCGGGTGCGCCCGGCAACGGCGCGTCCGGCAACGGCGCCAACGGCGTCGGCGGCGTCGACGCCTCGCGTCCTGAGGTCTCCAGCACCGCCGACGACGGCAGGCGAAACGATCCCTCTGTTCCCGGCACCGAGACCAGCGTCCCCACTGACGCGGCTCCGTCCCCGAGCAGCCCGCCTCCCGAGCCCGCAACCCCACCCTGGATCTCCGACTGCACGCACTACTCCGGCAACGGACGCACACGCCCGGGAGACAGCGGCAAACGCGTGCGGCAGGTGCAGTGCATGCTGACGAAGCGCGGATACAGCGTGGGGAACACCGGCGTGGACGGCAACTTCGGCCCCGGCACGGAGTCCGCGGTGCGAAGCTTCCAGAGCGGCAAGGAACTGGCCGCCGACGGCGTCGTGGGCCGCGAGACCTGGGTCGCGCTGCGCAGCACGGAGTGACGTCCCCGATCCCGTGACCCGTCGCGCCGCCGCAGCGGCAGCCGAGACAGCCGACGCCGGGCATGACGGCCACGCCGGGGCTGCGGTGTCACCGCGTCCCGTGCGTGGCCTTGCGATCGGCCGGTCGGCGCGCCCTCAGACCCGTTCGTCCGTCACGTCCGCCAGGTCCCGCAGCGGCCATATCCCGTCGACCACCGCCGTCGCGTCCCCCTTGCGGCGCAGGAAGCTCTGGAAGTCGGCCGCCCACTCGGCGTACCACTCGATCTGGCGGCGGTGCAGCTCCGCCGGGCCGAGGGCCGCGACCTTGGGGTGGCGGCCGGCTATGGCGTGAGCGAGGCGGGCCGCGGCCAGGGCGTCCGCCGAGGCGTCGTGGGCGGAGTCCAGTGCGACTCCGTACTCCGCGCAGACCGCTTCGAGGTTGCGCTTGCCGCGGCGGTAGCGGTCCACGGAGCGGTCGATGGTGTACGGGTCGATGACCGGCGCCGGGGCCCGGCCGTCGAGCCGCTCGCGCAGTGACGGCAGGTCGTGGCGGCGCAGTTCGGCGGAGAGCAGAGTGAGGTCGAAGGCCGCGTTGTACGCCACGACCGGGACGCCCGTCTTCCAGTACGAGACGAGTACCGAGGCGATGGCGTCGGCCACTTCGTCGGCCGGGCGGCCTTCCGCGGCCGCCCGTTCGTTGCTGATGCCGTGTACCGCCACCGCGTCCGCCGGGATCTCGACTCCCGGATCGGCCAGCCACTCGCGGTGCCCTATCGGCTCTCCACCCCTGACCTCGATCACCGCTCCCGTGACGATGCGCGCCTCGCGCGGATCCGTCCCGGTCGTCTCCAGGTCGAAGCCGATCAGCAGCTCGCCGTGCCAGCCCATGCCGGGCCCCCTTCTTCGTGGTGCGTTCCCCCAGTGAGCTCCACGATCCCATGCGCCACTGACAATCAGAGGACCGCGTTCCGCTTACCGCTGCCCGTTCTGCCTGCCGGTAACGGGAGCTGTCAGGACACAGGCCGCGAATCCACCCAAGCCAGCTCGAACTCTTCCCGATACGTACCGAAGAGTCCCTCTTCGCCGGTGTCCTCCGCTTTGACCACGCGTCCGCCACCGCGCAGTACGAGCACCGGCGCCTCCATCCCCCGCGTCCGGCGCAGATACGACTGGACGACCGCTATGCCGTCCGAGCCGTCCCCGTCGACGAGGTACGCGGTGAAGCGGGGCGTCTCGTCGTAGACCTGGATCTGGAAGGCGCCGGGATCGCGCAGCCGGGCCCTCACGCGCCGCATATGGAGGATGTTCATCTCGACGGAGCGGCTCAACTCTCCGCGTTTGATGCCGAGTTCGCGCTCGCGTCGCTTCACGGCGCTGGAGGCGGGGTTCAGGAACAGCAGCCGCACCCGGCAGCCGGACTCGGCAAGGCGTACCAGCCGTCGTCCGGAGAAGTTCTGCACCAGGAGGTTCAGGCCGATGCCGATGGCGTCGAGGCGGCGGGCGCTGCCGAAGAGGTCCTCGGCGGGGAACTGCCGCATCAGCCGTACCCGGTCGGGGTGTACGGCCACCACGTCCGCATAGCGGTCGCCGACGAGGTTCTCTACGGCGTCGACGGGCAGCCGCCGCGCGGACGGCACATCGCTGCCCGCCCCGAGTATCTCCAGGAGCTTCGCCGAGGCGCGCTCGGCCTGGGCCAGGACCGCCTCGGACAGGGCGCGGTTGCGGGAGACGACGTTCCGGGTGACTTCCAGTTCGTCCAGGGCGAGTTCGACGTCCCGGCGCTCGTCGAAGTACGGCTCGAAGCACGGCCAGTGCTGCACCATCAGCTCGCGCAACTGCGGCAGCGTGAGGAAGCTGAGGACGTTGTCGTCGGCGGGGTCGAGCAGATAGCCCTTGCGCCGGCTGACCTCGCGTACCGCGACCGCGCGGTTCACCCATTCCTGGCCCGCGGGTCCGGCGGCGGCGACCACCCAGTCGTCCTCGCCGTGCACGGGTTCGTAGATGGGGCGCAGAACAGCGGCCACGACCGCGCGCAGCCGCTGTTCCACCAGATTCAGCCAGATGTAGGCGCGCCCGGCCCGCTGGGCGCGCGTACGCACCTCGCCCCAGGCGTCGGCGCCCCAGTCCAGCTCCGCACCGATCTCCATCGGTCGCGCCAGAGACACCGCCCCGGGTGGGACGTCCGTGGAGTTCCCCTCGTGACCGTTGTCACCAGAAGGCAACTCCCGCCCTCCCGAGCCCACCCGCGCACCGCCTTCCGCTCCCCCGAGTACTCCCCCAGCCAACGATCAAGGAAGGGTACTCCGTGCGCGGTCAACGGTGCAGCCGGATGGACAGGTCGATTCTCAACGGCCGTTGTCCGGCTGCCCGTTCTGATCGGCGAGGGCGGGCGGAGTGAGCGGATTCATAGCGGTGACGTCGCGCGGGGCGATCGAGAAGCCCTGCCAGTGGACCGGCATGGGCTGCTGGTCCTCGTCCCGGGCGACGTGGTGGAAGCCGACGTTCATCCAGACGATCGGCTGCGTGAGGGTCTGTCCGTTGACCCACTTGTCGACGGACTTACCGGCTCCGGTACCGCAGTTGCGCGGGTTGTGGCTGGCGAACTGCTCGCACTTCTTGTAGTCGGTGAAGTAGATGTCGTGCTTGGTGTAGCTGCGACCGGGGTACTTGGAGGTCGCTCCCGGGACGATCTCGTACGAGCGTGCGTGGTCGTCCTTGTTCTTGCCGGTGTTGCTGACGACCCGCCACCAGCGCATGTTCTTGGCGTCACCGGCGAGTTCCTTGGTGACCTTGGTACGCGTCGTCTTGGTGCGCGGCGCCTCGCCGCCCTGGGCGGGCGCGCTGACCACCGAGTCGTACTGCTCGACCTTGTTCTTGGTGGAGCCGTCCAGGCCGAAGTTGAGCCGCCAGAAGACGTTGTGGTTGTGGCTCGTGGCGTACGCCTTGGCGCCCTTGCCGATCGGCCAGCCGCGGCCGTCACCGGCGTCGTAGTCGCCGGGCGAGAGGCTGCCGGTGGCGCCGACGTTCATGTTGATCGTGCCGTCGTCCTGGAAGCGCCACTCGGTCATGTACTCGTACCAGCCGACCTGGTTGACGGTGTAGACGAGCAGGTCCTTGCCCTGGGCCTGGTAGACCCGGTTCCCCGTGTCGGCCTGCATGCGGTAGGCGTGGCCACGGGAACGGGTCGTGGTGCACAGGCCCTTGACGTTCGGGTTCTCCGGGTCCCAGGCGTCCGGGACCTTCACGGTCTTGATGGTGCCGCCGGGGCACTCGGCCGGCGCCAGGTTCATCAGGCCCTGGGCGAAACCGAAGCCCGTCAGGTCGTCGTACTCGACCGAGCCGTCGTCGTAGGGGACGTGGATCTGGGCGAGCTTGGCGCTGGTGAGGACCTTGATCGGCTGGGCCTCGCCCTTGGGCTGGTACGAGATGTCCTCCAGGACGAGCCCGGCGTTGGTGTCGTAGCGCCAGCACATCCGCCAGGTCGTGCCGGTGGAGAGCTTCTGCTCGATCCTGTACGCCGCGCTGCAGTCGGCGGCCGCCGCCGGGGCCGCCTTGGGCTGGGCGGCAGCGGGTCCCGCGGCCGACGTCACGCCGACGGCGAGTGCGGCCACGGAGAGGCCCACCGCCGCCCGGTTGCCGGCACGGCTGATTCTGTTCACACGCATGAAGAAGTGACTCCTTGCGGAAAGCACGAAAGTTTGGAAAGTGAACGGACGACGGCTCAGCCGAGCTTGCCGACCTTGCGGGTGCTCAGGTCGATCACCACGTCACGGGCGTCGATCCAGGGCCCGTTCTTGACCTTCGGGAACAGCCGTACGCAGCGTTCGTCCCCGCAGTCGGCGAGCGCGGCGGACTGGGCGCCCGAGGTCCCGCGGTAGACCATGCCGTTGAGCATCAGCTGGTCGGGCGAGGTGAGTTCCTTGCCGGTGGCGTCCTTGTAGTCGGCCTTCAGGCCGGAGCCGAGCGGGTCGGCGATCAGGAGCTCGGCGGCCTCGATCATCTCGGCGCGGCTGATGGACGGCTGGACACCTCGCTGGGTGTCCGTCCGCTCGACCTTCCCGGTGTCGAGGTTGATGGTCCTGGTGACGAGCGTGTCGTCCTCGTAGTCGTAGAACGTCACGTCGGCACGGCGGGGCGCGTTCGCGTCGTCCAGCTCGTCCGCCTCGGGCTCGGCGAGGTCGACGCTGAGCCGCTGCGGGCCGCGCTCCCCCTCGACGTTCTCGCTGGAGCGCTGCAGCTGCCGGTCCAGGGCGAGCTGCTCGACGCGCTTCGTCTCGTCGTCGGTCAGCGGGTCGCGTCCCTCACCCGTGTCGCCCTCCGCCGGGGCCTGCTCGACGACGCCCGGCTGCACGGCGGCCTGGCCCTGGCCCTGCTCCTGGCTCCCCTGGCCCGTCTGCTGAGCGTTCTGGCCGGCTCCCGCCCCGCTGCCGGAGTCGTCGGCTCCCGCCGAGCCCGGCAGCGTGACGGCGACCATCACGGCGGTCGTGGCGACCGCGATGCCCGCCCCCGCGACCACCTTGCCCAGATGGCGGTGCACTATGTTGCGCACATTTCCCCCTGCTCCCCTGCTATCCCTAGGAGTCCTATGAGCCCCACTGATCGGCATACGTATCGCGTATGCACTGGTCGACAGGTAAGAGGGACGTAAGTCATAGGTGGTTCCATCACTTTCGGGGAGACTCAGGCCGGAGTCGCCCCACGCGACGTCGCACAACTGGAAGAGTCGTATCCATGCAGGTCTGGCCTGGACAGGCGTACCCACTCGGTGCCACGTATGACGGCGCCGGCACCAACTTCGCGGTCTTCTCGGAGGCCGCCGACCGAATCGAGCTGTGTCTGCTCCATGACGACGGCTCGGAGACAGCGATAGAGCTGCGGGAGTCGGACGCGTTTGTGCGGCACGCGTACCTGCCCGGCATCATGCCGGGACAGCGGTACGGCTTCCGTGCGCACGGTCCGCACGCACCCGAGCGCGGACAGCGCTGCAATTCCGCGAAACTGCTGCTCGATCCGTACGCGCGTGCCATCAGCGGCAGCATCGACTGGGGCGAGGAGGTGTACGGCTACCACTTCGGCTCGCCGAACAAGCGCAATGATCTCGACTCGGCTCCCCACACGATGTCCTCGGTGGTGGTCAACCCGTACTTCGACTGGGGCGACGACCGGCTTCCGCGCACCGAGTACCACGAAACGGTGCTCTACGAGGCCCATGTGAAGGGCCTGACCATGCGCCATCCGGCGCTGCCGGACGAGCTGCGCGGCACGTACGCGGCGCTGGCGCATCCCGCGATCATCGAGCACCTCACGGAGCTGGGGGTCACGGCGCTTGAGCTGATGCCGGTCCACCAGTTCGTGAACGACCACCGTCTGGTCGACATGGGCCTGAACAACTACTGGGGCTACAACACGATCGGTTTCTTCGCCCCCCATAACGCGTACGCCTCCTGGGGCGACCGCGGGCAGCAGGTCCTGGAGTTCAAGTCCGCCGTACGAGCACTGCACGAAGCGGGCATCGAGGTCATTCTGGACGTGGTCTACAACCACACGGCGGAGGGCAACCACCTGGGGCCGACGCTGTCCTTCAGGGGCCTCGACAACGCCTCGTACTACCGGCTGACGGACGATCCCCGCTACTACATGGACACCACCGGCACCGGCAACTCCCTGCTGATGCGCTCCCCGCACGTGCTCCAGCTGATCATGGACTCGCTGCGCTACTGGGTCACCGAGATGCACGTCGACGGCTTCCGCTTCGACCTCGCGGCGACGCTCGCCCGGCAGTTCCACGAGGTGGACCGGCTGTCGTCGTTCTTCGACCTGGTGCAGCAGGACCCGGTGGTCTCCCAGGTGAAGCTGATCGCCGAGCCCTGGGACGTCGGCGAGGGCGGCTACCAGGTGGGCAATTTCCCGCCGCTGTGGACCGAGTGGAACGGCAAGTACCGCGACACCGTACGGGACCTGTGGCGGGGCGAGCCTCGCACGCTCGCGGAGTTCGCGTCCCGGCTGACGGGGTCCTCCGACCTCTACCAGGACGACGGGCGGCGCCCGCTCGCCTCGATCAACTTCGTCACCTGCCACGACGGCTTCACGCTGCACGACATGGTGTCGTACAACGACAAGCACAACGCGGCCAACGGCGAGGACAACCGCGACGGCGAGAGCCACAACCGGTCCTGGAACTGCGGGGTCGAGGGCGAGACCGACGACCCGGCGATCCTGGAGCTGCGGGCGCGGCAGATGCGGAACTTCATCGCGACGCTGATGCTCTCCCAGGGCGTGCCGATGCTCAGCCACGGCGACGAGTTCGCCCGCACGCAGGGCGGCAACAACAACGCGTACTGCCAGGACAACGAGCTGGCCTGGGTGCCATGGCCGGAGGACCCGGAAGACGGCGGCGAGCTGCTCGCGTTCACCCGCGCGATGGTGTGGCTGCGCCGCGAGCATCCCGTCTTCCGGCGGCGCCGGTTCTTCCACGGGCGGCCCGTGCAGGGCACCCACGACGAGCTGTCGGACATCGTCTGGTTCACCCCGTCCGGCGAGGAGATGACCCAGCACGACTGGAACTCCACGCAGGCACGGGCACTGTCCGTCTTCCTCAACGGCAACGCGATCTCCGAGCCGGGGCCGCGCGGGGAGCGGATCGCCGACGACTCGTTCCTGCTGATGTTCAACGCCTCGCCGAAGACCATGGAGTTCGTGGTGCCGGTCGATCACGGGAAGCAGTGGCAGGTCGTCGTCGACACGGCGCGGACCGAAGCGGTGCCTCCGGGGACGGGGGCGAAGGTGCAGGCGGGGGATCGCCTGACGCTCGTCGACCGGAGCGTGATGGTGTTGCAGCGGCCGGCGTGATGACGCAGCCCGGCGCCCCTAAAGGAGGCCGCAGGCCCTCCTTTAGGGGCGCGGGGAACTGCGCGACCAGCCACAACGGACCCGCAGCGTCAAAACTTCCCTCCCAGCGAAGCGCAAGCGTGTCAATGACACGAAAGGCTCGCCTGCGGGGTACGTAGGTTGCCATGACACCTTCGCGTCAAGAACCGGCGCCGACCGCCACCTACCGGCTCCAGCTGCAGCCGCAGTTCCCGTTTGGTGCCGCCGAGGCCTCCGTGCCGTATCTGGCCTCGCTCGGCGTCTCGCATCTGCATCTGTCGCCGGTACTGGAGGCCGTGCCGGGGTCGCCGCACGGCTATGACGTGGTGGACCACGCGCGCGTGCGGGACGAGCTGGGCGGCGAGGAGGGCCTGCGGTCCCTGTCGCGCACCGCGCGGGAGCACGGCCTGGGACTCGTGGTGGACATCGTGCCGAACCACATGGCGATGGTCCCGCGGCACAACCGCGCCCTGTGGGAGGTGCTGCGGGAGGGCCCGGGCTCGCCCTACGCGCGCTGGTTCGACATCGACTGGGAGGCGCAGGACGGCCGGATGCTGCTGCCGGTGCTCGGCGGGCGGCTCGGCACGGAGCTCGGCCGGCTGGAGGTCGACGGCGAGGTGCTGCGCTATCACGAACACGCGTTCCCCCTGCGTGCCGGCACCGAGGACCTGCCGCTTCCTCAGCTTCTGGAAGCGCAGTGGTACCGCCTTGCGTGGTGGCGGCTGGCCCGTACGGAGCTCAACTACCGCCGTTTCTTCAGCATTTCGGAGCTCATCGGGGTACGGGTCGAGGACCCGGAGGTGTTCGGGGCCACCCACGCGAAGATCCTCCAGCTGCTGGACGAGGGCGTGGTCGACGGGCTGCGGATCGACCACCCCGACGGCCTTGCGGACCCGGACGCGTACCTCCAGCGGCTCCACGAGGCGACGGGCGGGCGCTGGACGGTGGTCGAGAAGATCCTCGCGGAGGGCGAACCGCTGCCTGCCGCCTGGCCGGTCGCGGGCACCACCGGCTACGACGCGCTGCGGCACATCGACGGCCTCTTCACGGACCCGGCGGGCGCGGGGGAGCTCCTCGGTCAGTACCGGCGGTTCGCGGCGCCCCAGGCCGACCGTGGCGGCGTCTGGGAGGCGACGGTGCGGCGGGCCGCGTACAAGGTGGTCCATCACGAGCTGGCCACCGAGATCGACCGCCTGACCCGCGAGGCCGACCATCTGTGCCGTACGTCCCCGGACCCCGCGCTGCGCGACCACGCCCCCTGGGCCCTGCGCACCGCGCTGCGCGAGCTCCTCGTACGCCTCCAGGTCTACCGGCCGTACGCCTCCGGGGACGCCGCCGCGGTCGTCACCGAGGAGGCCGCACACGAGGCGCGGGGGGCCTTCACGGTGCCGGAGGAGGCCCACGCGGTGGACGTCGTACGGGACCTGGTGCTCGGCCGGACCGGGGAGGGGCCCGAGCGCGAGGGGTTCCGGGCGCGGTTCGCGCAGACCGCGTCGGCGCTGCGGGCCAAGTCCATGGAGGACACGGCGTTCTACCGGTACGTACCCGTCCTCTCGGCGAACGAGGTGGGCGGCGAGCCGGAGTTCCCCGCCGTGACCCCGGAGGACTTCCACACGTACTGCGCGCGCGTGCAGCGCGACTGGCCCGCCACCGGCACCGTGCTGTCCACCCACGACACCAAGCGCAGCGCCGACGTGCGGGCGGCGATCTCCGTGCTCACCCAGTGCCCCCTGCGCTGGGCCGACCTGCTGGCCGAGGTGACCGGGCAGACGGCGGTCGACGGGGTGGGCGCGCCGGATCCCCAGGTGGCGTGGGCGGCGTGGCAGACGGCGGTCGGCCTCGGGCCCTCGGCCGAGGAACGGCTCCAGGGCGCCTTGTTGAAGCACGTCCGGGAGGCCGGCCTGTTCACCTCGTGGACGGAGCAGGATCCCGCGTACGAGGCCTCCGTCGCCGCCTTCCTGAAGGCGGGGCCGTGCGGGGCGCCCGGGCGGCGTGCCGCCGAGTTCAGGGCGTCCCTCGAGCCCCATGTGCGGGCGAACGTCCTCGGGGCCACCCTCGTCCAGCTGACGATGCCGGGCGTGCCGGACGTCTACCAGGGCACGGAGGTCGAGTACCGTGCACTCGTGGACCCGGACAACCGGCGCTCGGCCCACTTCCCGCCGAAGGACACCGGCGACCTGTCCGCCGAGAAGGCCGCCCTCACCGCGACCGCGCTGCGACTGCGGAGGCAACGCCCCGCCGTCTTCGGCGAGTCGGCCACGTACACCCCGCTCGACGCGGAAGGCACGGCCGCCGCGCACTGCGTAGCCTTCGTACGCTCCGGGGAGGCGATCACCGCCGTCACCCGCCTGTCCCTGCGTCTGGAGGAGGCGGGCGGCTGGCGCGACACACTGCTGCCGCTGCCCGAGGGGCGGTGGGCCGATCTGCTCACTCCAGGACGGGAGTTCACGGGGCACGCGCGCGTGGACGCGCTTTTCGAGCGGTTGCCCGTGGTGCTCCTGGAGAGGGTGGGCGAACCCGAAGGCTCGCGTGACTGAGGTCGGTGCCGTTCATGCATCCGTGCGCCCGCGGACACCTCCTTGACAGTTCATCCAGTCCGTGGAGTACTGCGGATTGCGGCGCAGGGCGGACCTAGACGGGGGTGAGTCTCCTGCCGGAGAGGCACTACCCCAGTGTGACCGAAATCGTCACGTCCGCCCGGGCGTTGGCGGCTCAGCAGCCATGGCTGTGCTCGCTCGAGCAGGTCGGGGTCTCGCGGGCGGGGCGACCGCTGCATCTGCTGTCCCTTGGGCATGCCGAGCGGGCCGTGCTGGTGGTCGCGGGGGCTCACGCCAATGAGCCCACCGGGGGTTCCACTCTCCTCGCGCTGGCTGAACGGGTGTTGCACGAGCGGCAGTTGAGGGCCGATACGTCGTGGCACTTTCTGCTGTGTGCGGATCCGGACGGGGCGAGTCTTCATGTGACTCCCGCGCCACGGACCCTGCTCGACTATCACCGCGGGTTCTTCCGCCCCGCCGGACCCGAGCAGCCGGAGTGGTCGCCCTCCGTGCTGCCGCCCGACCGGCTGCCGCCCGAGACGCGTGCCCTCACCAGGGTCATCGACGAGCTGCGTCCCTACCTCCAGGCGACCCTCCACGGGACCGATCTGGGCGGCAGCTGGGTGCAGTTGACGAAGGATGTGCCGGGGCTGGCGGAGCCGTTCGCCAAGTCCGCGGCGGAGCTGCACATTCCGGTGGAGACGGGGGCCTCGGACGCGGCGGGCTGGCCTGCCTCCGGGCCCGGGGTGCATGTGATGCCCGAGCCGGGCTCGGACGCGCCGTATCCGAGCATGCCGGACGATGCCCGGCACAGCACCTGGTACCACGCCCACCGGTACGGCGGTCTGACCGCGGTCGTGGAAGTGCCGATGTGGGCCAGCGACCTGGTCGACGACCCGGCGCCGCATCCCGCGCCGGCCGCGGCGATGCGGCAACTGGCGCGCCGGCTGCTGCGGCACTCGCTCGAGGTGGAGGGCGTCCTCACCGAGGCCCTGCCCCGCCTTCCGGGCCCCGACGGACCACTGCTGCGTGCCACGAAGTGGGCCCTGGAGCTGGTACCGGGGCTGGCCGGCGACTGGGCCCACCATCCTCCGGCGGACACGACGATGGCGTACGTCGGCAGCGTGGACGCGTTCGGCCGCCGGCTCCCGCTGCGGGCCGCCGCGATGCTGCTGCGGGTCCTCCAGGAGACCGACGACCGCGCGGCACCGCACCTGGAGCACCTCGTCGCCTCCTGGAGCGAGTCCTTCGCCGAACGCTTCCGCGCCCGCTGGGTGCCGCTGGAGCACCAGGTCGAGCATCAGAGCCGTACGGTGGTCGCGGCGGCGCGCCACGCACGGGACTACGCGGAGTAGGCCCTTGATCCGAGCCCCCTCAGGCTTACTCGAACGGCACTTCGGCCTTGGCCGGGGGCCCGCCGACCGCACTGGCGCCGGGGCGCGACACCGGCGCCCGGCGGCCCGCCAGTTCGAAGGCGTGGAGCACCACCCGCGCCTGGTACTCGACCTGCCGCGCGACCGGGATCCAGCGCGCCTGGTGCCCGTCGTGGTAGTCCGCGCACCACACGTCGATCAGCCGGTCGAGGTCCGGCAGCGCGCCGGACGGGTCGCATCCGGCGCGTGTCACGAGCTGGTGCAGCAGCCCCGCCGTACGCAGCGCTATCCGCCGCGCGGAGATACGCAGCGCGGTCAATCGGGCAGTGTCCAGCGGCGGCAGGGGATGCGTGCCGTCGCCGGCTTCCGTGTCGGGGTCCCAGGAGTCGGCGAGGCCGGGGCCGACCAGTAAATAGTCGTCGACCGGTGCGAGAAGGGAGGCCGTGTCCGCTGCCGTGCCGAGGCCGGGGCGGATCCGTGTCAGCAGCGCCTCCAGAACCCGTGTGTCGCGGCGCAACGTACGGCTCACGGCCCTCAGCGCCTCGTCGGCGTCGGCAGGCGGCGAGGCGTCCCCCACGGCCCGTACGCCCCACATGGGGGCCTCGACGACCGCGGTGACCGTGCCGTACCGGTGCGGGTGGAACCAGGTGGACTCGACCGCCGCCTCCGTGATGGCGGCGGCCAGGTCCGCGCGCCGCGGGGGCGGGATGCGGTAGACGGCGGGCCCCAGGGTGGGCCAGTACAGCGTGTCGTACGGCCCGAGTTCGAGGGGGATGCCCAGGCGGGCCGCGGTGTGGGCCAGGCGCGGGGCGAGGCCGGGCAGTTCGCGGGTCAGCTCGACGAAGCCGCCGCCCACGTCGACGCCGTGCAGGGAGCACTGGAAGAAGGGCCGCAGTTCGTCCTGGAGGTCGAGCAGGGCGCGGGTCTCCGGCAGGGCGGCGCAGTCCGCGCCGTCGGGCAGCCACTCGGGCTGCTCGCGGAAGCCGGGCCTGAAGAAGTGCCGGAAGTAGTGGCCGAGGGTGTAAGGCCCGGACAGCCAGCCCTCGTTGCGGCGCGCGCCGTCCGGGTCGAGGCACAGCAGCAGGTTCCAGGTCGCGTCGGCGCCCTCGCACAGCCGGGGGTCGGCCAGCGCCCGTTCGGCGAGGCGCAGGGCGGTGGCGCCGCCCACGGGCTCGTTGGCGTGCGGTCCCGCGACGACGAGGGCCTGACGGCTGCCGTGTCCGACGGACAGCAGCCACAGCGGGAGCCCGGCGCGGGAGGTGCCCACCCGGCGCAGCCGGGCGTCCTTCGGGTGACGCTGGACGAGCGCCGCCGCCCGGACGCGCAGCTCGTCCACGGACGGGTAGCGGAGGAGTTGCGGCAGGGTCTTACCTCCGCTGCGAGTAGCTGTTCGGTTCACTTGCTGTGGGTGGCGTAAGCACAGTGAGTCACGATCACGCGGGTACGTCAACACCGCCGTGTGTGCGGGATGTTCGGCCTTCGCGGGCCGTTTGCCCGGAGGCTGCGGTTCCGCTCACCGGGCAGGAAGCGTCAGTCCGTGGCGAGCCGGAACGACATCCGCCCGAAGCTGACCTGATCGCCGGCCTGGACCACGGCTGCGCCGATCACCCGCCGCCCGTTCACGGAGGTGCCGTTGGTCGAGCCGAGGTCGCGCAGCACCCACAAGCCGCCCTGGCGGGTGAGTTCGGCGTGCACGCGGGAGACCGTCTCGTGGCTGAGCCTGAGTCCACTGGCCGGGTCGCGGCCTATACGCAGCGGGTACGGGCTCTCGGGGCGGGGCAGCAGCAACTTGGGGAGCTTCTCGGCCTGCCAGGCCCTGCTCAGCCGTACGGTGAAGCCGGAGACCGCCTCCACGGTGCCGAACACCAGCCGCGAGAAACGGCTCTCCTTGCGCAGATCGGCAGTGAGCGCGGCGAGTTCGTCGGAGGTGCGGGCGGCGAGCGCGAGTTCCATCCGGTGGACGAACGTGTTGTGCGAGATCCTGCCCACAGCGGCGCCCTCTCGGAGCACACTCAACGCCCTGTCCCGCTCGGCGTCCGACAGCCGAGGGGCGGGATAGGTGTGGAACTCGAAAGACGACGTCACGCTGGTGATTGTCGGTCAGCGCGGCCAAGGTGTCCAGAAAACGAGGAACTAGCGAGGAACTTGGTACGCCCCTGGTTCGGCTCTGGTTCGATACTGCGACCGACGCGGGTTCAATCCTTCGTTCGAGCGGTTTCAGCCGCGTACTGATCTCATGTGGCGCACCATGGGACCGGCGAGATCGCGGTGAGCAGACGAGGGAGAAACGTCCGTGCAGTTCGAGGTGTGGGCACCACAGGCCGGCCGTATGACGCTCCACTGCGCGGGCGGCACACAGGCGATGGAGCGCGATCCGGACCGCGCGGGGTGGTGGACGGGCGAGGCGGAGGCCGAGGACGGCACGCGGTACGGCTTCGCGGTGGACGACGGCCCCGTACTGCCCGATCCGCGCTCGCGGCGGCAGCCCGACGGCCCCGACGGGCTGAGCGCGGTGGTCGACCACGAGCGGTACGCGTGGCGCGCCGAGTGGGCCGGACGCGGGCTGCCGGGCGCGGTGCTGTACGAGCTGCACGTGGGCACGTACACGCGCGAGGGCACCCTGGACGCGGCTGCCGAGCGGCTCGGACATCTCGCGGAACTGGGCGTCACGCACGTCGAGTTGATGCCGCTGTGCCCGTTCCCGGGGCGGCATGGCTGGGGGTACGAGGGGGTCTCGCTGTGGGCGGTGCACGAGCCGTACGGCGGTCCCGAGGCGCTGAAACGGTTCGCCGACCGGGCGCACGAACTCGGTCTCGGTGTCGTCCTGGACGTCGTGCACAACCACTTCGGCCCGTCCGGCAACCATCTGCCCGCGTTCGGCCCGTACTTGACGGACGCGCATCACACACCCTGGGGCGCGGCCGTCAACCTGGACGCGCCCGGCTCGGACGAGGTGCGCGCGTATCTGCTGGGCAGCGCCCTGGCCTGGCTGCGCGACTACCGGCTCGACGGGCTGCGCCTCGACGCCGTGCACGCGCTGCGCGACACCCGCGCGTACCACTTCCTCGAGGAGCTGTCGGCCTCCGTGGACGCGCTCTCCGCCGGCCTGGACCGGCCGCTGTTCCTCGTCGCCGAGTCCGATCTGGCCGATCCGCGGCTGATCACGGCCCGCAGGGAGAACGGGCTCGGCCTGCACGCGCAGTGGAACGACGACTTCCACCACGCCCTGCACACCACGCTGACCGGTGAATCGCAGGGCTACTACGGGGACTTCGCCCGGGCCCCGCTCGCGTCCGTCGCGAAAACGCTCACGGGCGGCTTCTTCCACGACGGCACGTACTCCAGTTTCCGCGGCCGGCGTCACGGCCGCCCCCTGGACCGTACGCGCGTCTCCTCACACCGCCTGCTCGGCTACTCACAGACCCATGACCAGGTCGGCAACCGCGCCCAGGGCGACCGCCTCTCGGCCACCCTCTCCCCCGGCCTGCTGGCCTGCGCGGCGGCGCTGACGCTCACCGGGCCGTTCACGCCGATGCTGTTCATGGGCGAGGAGTGGGCGGCGGGCACGCCCTGGCAGTTCTTCACCGACCACACGGATCCCGAGCTGGCCGAGGCCGTACGCCGGGGCAGGCGCCGGGAGTTCGCGGCGCACGGCTGGGCCGAGGAGGACGTACCCGATCCCCAGGACCCGGCGACCCGGGACCGCTCCTGCCTGGACTGGTCCGAGCCGGAGAACGAGCCCCACGCGCGCGTGCTCGCCTGGTACCGCGAACTCATCGCCCTCCGGCACGACCAGGCGGACCTCACGGACCCCGACCTCTCGGACGTCAAGGTCGCCTACGACGAGAAGGGCCGCTGGCTGGCGTTCCGCCGCGGTGACGTCCGGGTGGCCGTGAACCTCGGCAAGGAGACCGCGTCGATCCCTCTCGGCACTGCTCGCGTGCGCGTGCTTGCGGCATGGGAGCCGGTCGAAGTGCCGGGCGCGGACGGGTTGTTGAGCCTGCCGGGGGAGTCTTGCGTGGTGCTTACGCAGGAGTGAGCAGTGGCGTTGACGCGGAGTGAGTGCTGACGCGGGGCTGACCAGTGAGCTGACACGGGAATCGGTGCTGACGCGGGAGCGATCAGTTGTCGTCCCGCAGCTCAGTCGTCGTCCCGCAGCTCCGTGACCCGTTCCAGGAGGATCGCCTCCCACGCGCGGTCCAGTTGGGAGCGCAGTGGGGGCAGCGGGTCGTTGCCGTGCCCCCGGAGGCGGTCGGCGAGGTGGATCAGGGCGTCGCAGCGGGCCAGCCACAAGCCGCGCAGGCACGGGCGGGCGCCGTATCCGGCGAGGGTTGCCGCGCGGACGGCGGCGGGGGCGCCGACGGCGCGGGCGAGACCGGCGATGTCCTCGGCGGGATCGCCGACCAGGGCGTCGGTCCAGCCGAGGACGCCGCGTACCCGCCCGTCAGCACTCAGCACGAGGTACTCCCCCGTGAGGCCGTGGTGGACGAGAACAGCGGCCCCGGGCTGTGCCCCGAGCTGAACAGCGGCGGGCGCGCCGAGCTGGTGGAGCCGCGCGGCGTCGAACTCGTCGGCCGCGCCGAGCCGTTCGGCGGCACGCGCGGCGGCGGCCCGCAACGCCTCCAGGGACCGTGGCGCGGCTCGTGGCACACCGAGCGCCTCGGCCTGACGTACGGGCACTTCGCGCAGTCCGGTGAGCAGCCCCGCCAGATCGGCCTCCCCCACGGCCGAGACATCGTGCCGCTCGCCGGAGCCGCCCGGAATCAGGGTGTCGAGCGTGTACGTCAGGCCGCTCGCCCACTCGCCGTGCGCGATGCCCACCGGGACGGCGACCGGGAGGTGCGGGCGCACCACGTCCCGCAGGCGCAGCTCGCGCCGCTGGCGTACAGAGGCCTCGCGGTCCGGGGCGAGGCGCAGCACATGGCGCGTGCCGACGTACCAGGTGAAGGGCTCTTCACCCGTGCCGACGGGCCGGATGTCGGATCTGCCGCCGTCCGGGAGCAGGGAGCGGACGAGGCGTCGCACGGTGTCCTCGGTGGGTGTCGTTGCCTGGGTCATGGTCGCGCCGTCGCCGTTCGGTGTCCCGGTCTCCGTAGGTCAAAAAGGGCTACGGTCAGCATCCTGCCCGGACAGCGGGGGCGGCGCGAGCCCGTGAACAGCACTTTCCGGGGTCTCGCGAGCGGGCGCCGGCGGCGGAATCAGCTCTCGAGCGCCAGGCGTGCGCCCAGGAGCAGCAGTACGCCTCCGGATACCTGCTCCAGCCTGCGCCGCACCCCGGCCCTGGACAGCACCGCCTTCATCCGGCCCACGAACCACACGTACAGGCCGTAGTAGCCGACCTCGAACACTGCCCAGAGCGCGGCGAGCCCCACCATGGCGGGCAGATGCGGCGCCCCCTCGGGCACAAACTGCGGCAAGAAGGACATAGCGAAGATCGCCGCTTTCGGGTTGGCGAGATTGAGCAGCAGCCCGCCCCGGTAGGAGGCCCAGCCGCTCTTCTCCACGGCTTCCTCTCCGCCCGCGTCCGCCGTGCCCTTGGCGTGCCGCGCCTGCCACAGCGTCTGCACACCGAAGACGACGAGCACGACGGCGCCGACGATGCGCATCACGTCGTACGCCGCTTCCGATGCCGCCAGCAGTGCCGTCAACCCGAACGCCGCGAGGATCCCCCAGACGAAGACACCGGTTTCGTTGCCCAGCACGGTCAGGAAGCCGGAACGTCTGCTGCGGATCGACTCCTTGATGATCAGTACGGTGCTCGGGCCGGGCGAGGCGGCGATGAGCAGGCAGGCGCCGAGGAAGGCGAGCAGGGTGCTGAGCATTGGGCCATCGTCGTCTGCGGGCGGGGGCGGGGCCAGTTGTTTTCCGGGGCCTGGTTTGACGGACGTACACCGTGGTGTCGGCGGCCCGACAGACCCGCTTCACCGTCAGCCGCGATTCCTCCCAACCCCCTTGTGGCAGCGGCGTCTACGCGCAGAGACTACGGGGGTTCACGTGTTCCCCTTCCTCCTCCGGAGCCCCGATGAACCACCCCAGACCGCAACGTCCACCGTTCTCGCGCCGTGTCGCGCTCGCCGGTTTCGCCGGAGCGGCGTTGGCCGGCACGACAGCGTTCAGTGCGGACGCGTCCGCCGCGCCCGGGAGCACGTACCGACGGACCGTCCGTTTCGCCACCTTCAACGCCTCGCTGAACCGTGGCGCCCAGGGTGCCCTCGTCACGGACCTGTCCACGCCGGACAACCAGCAGGCGCGCAACGCCGCGGACCTGGGCTGATTTCCGCAGCTGAGGTTCCGCTGCCCAGGCGGAATTCTGCAGCCGAGGCCGGCATCAATCAGCCCGTCCGGCACTTGAGGACGAGGCCGCAAGGCCGATACGGGGGCCTGGGGGCAGAGCCCCCAGCGGGGTCCAGGGGCGGAGCCCCAGTGATCAACCCCGCACCGTCCGCCCCACCTCCGCCCGCAACGCCACGAACTCCGCCAGCCCCCGCGTGCCGATCTGCTCCCGCTCCCCCGGCAGCCCCACCGGCAGATCGAGCACGACACGCGAACCGGGCCCCGCCGAGAGAACGACGACCCGGTCCCCCACGTACACGCTCTCGTCGATGTCATGCGTGACGAACACGATCGTCGTCCCCTCCGCCCGATGCACGTCGAGCAGCAGATCCTCGAGGTCCTCGCGGGTCTGCGCGTCGAGGGAGCCGAAGGGCTCGTCCATGAGGAGGAGGGAAGGGCGGCAGACCAACGCCCGGGCGATGGCGACACGTTGTTGCATGCCGCCCGACAGCTGCCAGGGATGGCGGCGGCCGACCCCGCCGAGCCCGACGCGTTCCAGGATGCGTTCGGCCTCGTTCCGCCGTTCGGCACGTGCCATGCCCCGTCGACGCAACGGCAACGCGACGTTCTCCCGGACGGACAGCCAGGGGAACAGCGAACGCCCGTAGTCCTGGAAGACGACCGCGAGCCGGTCCGGCACCCCGACGACCGGGTCCCCGTCGATGCTGACTGTCCCCTCGTGCGCGGGCAGCAAGCCCGCGATCGTCCGCAGCAGCGTCGACTTCCCGCATCCGGACGGCCCGACCACGCACAGGAGTTGACCGTCGGGCACGGTGAGGCTGATGTCGTGCAGGACGCGGTGTTCGCCGTAGCGCTGACCGAGCGAGTCGAGGCGGAGCATACGGAGCGGTCACCTGTCCCGGGAGTCGAGCGCGCCGTCGGAGCCTGTGCCGATACCGGTGACGCGGACGTGCAGCAGAAAGGGCCCGTCGCCGTCGCCGTGGGCCAGCGCCCGGTCGAGGGCGGCGGGGAGTTCGGCGGGCGATTCGACGTATGCCGCCGGGCACCCGAAGCCGGCGGCCAGCGCGGTGAAGTCGACGTCGCCGATCTCCGTGCCGGGGACGGGTGCGATGTCGATGCGGTGGCCGAGGGCGCGTACGGCGGCGTAACCGCCGTTGTCGAGGAGGACGTAGGTGACCGGCACCCGATGGCGCGCGGCGGTCCACAGTCCTTGGACGGAGTAGAGGGCCGAGCCGTCGCCCAGCACGCACACCACCCGCTGCCTATCGGCAAGGGCGCGCCCGACGGCCAGCGGCAGGCCCCAGCCGAGCGCCCCGCTGCCGGTGGTGAGGAAGCCGCCCGCCAAGTCGACCCGCACGCGCGCGTGGAGAGCCTCGCGGTGGCTCGGTGCCTCCTCGACGAGGACATGGTCGTGCGGCAGTCGCTCCTGAAGCAGGTCCAGGACCAGCTCCGGCGTGATGTGGTCGAGACGTGGCGCGGGGATGGGTGCCGGACGCGGGGGCGGCGGTTTACGGTCCGACCGGTCCGACTCCCCCACCAGCTCCGCCAGTTGAGCCAGGGCCGGCTTCAGTGTCGTCACGATGCTCGTTCCCGTGGGCAGCCACGCCGCCTGCCCGGGGTCGCAGTCGAGGTGGAACAGTTCGGTGCGGGCGGGCAGTGGCGGGCTCTCCGTATGGAAGTGGTACGTGAACAGGGGCGTGCCCAGGGCGACGACCACGTCGTATGCCTCCAGGCAGGCCGTCAGGCGGTCGGCGGCCGGTGGCAGGAAGCCCTGGAAGAGCGGATGGGACTCGGGGAAGCCGGAGCGGCCGGACATCGGGCTGATCCAGACAGCCGCGCGGGTGCGTTCGGCGAGGGTGCGGACCTCGGCGAGGGCGTCCTCGTCGTCGACTCCGGGGCCGACGACCAGGGCGGGCCGTTCGCAGGTGTCCAGGCGTGCGGCCAGGGCGGACAGCGCGCTCGCGTCAGCGGTGAACGCGCCGTGCACTGCGCGTGGTTCGACGGGCGGGGCGGGCTGGTCCCAGTCGTCCTCGGGGATCGAGACGAAGACGGGGCCGCGCGGGTGGGACATGGCGATGCGGTGGGCCTCGGCGAGCACCGCGGGTACGTCCGCCGGGCGGTCCGGCTGGCGGCTGAACTTCACGTACGGGCGCGGGAACTGGGCCGGTTCGTCGGCGCCGAGGAACGGCCGCAGCTGGAGCAGCGGGCGCGACTGCTGGCCGGCCATGACGACGAGGGGCACCCGGTCGCGGTACGCGTTGAAGACCGCGCCCAGCGCGTGTCCGGTGCCGCCCGCCGAGTGCAGGCTGACGAGGGCGGCGCGCCCGGTGCCGAGGGCGTGTCCCGCGGCCATGGCGACGGCGACGGACTCCTGTAGTCCGAGTACGTAGGTGAAGTCCTCGGGCCAGTCGCGGAACATCCGCAGCTCCGTGGAGCCCGGGTTGCCGAACACCGTGGTCATGTCGGTGTCGCGGCAGAATTGGACGACAGCGTCCAGAACTGTTCCCGTCGCTGGGGTCATACGGGCCTCCCTCTGCCGAGCAGTCGTTTCTCGACCGCCAACAGGCCGGTGTTGAGCAGATGTCCGAGCGCGCCGAGCAGGACCAGCGCCGCCCATACGGTGAGCAGGTCCGAGCGTGACTGGGCGTCGGTGAGGGTGAAGCCGATGCCGTTGGCCGTGCCCGGCAGCAGCTCCGAGAAAACCATGAGGATGAGGCAGAGCGAGAGGCTCAGCCGCAGCCCGGCGAAGATGCGCGGCAGCGCGGACGGCAGGAGCAGCAGCCACAGCCGTTCGGGCGCGGTCAGCCGCAGTACGGCGGCGACTTCGAGCCGTAGGGGGTCGGTGTTGCGCGCTCCGTCAGCCGTGTTGATCAGTACGGGCCATACGGCACTGAAGACGATCGACGCGAGCTGCATCGGCGTACCGAAGTCGAAGACCACGACGAAGACGGGTACGAGGGCCGGGGGCGGGATCGCGCGCGCGAACTGGAGCACCGGGTTGCAGAGCGCGTACGTCCGGCGCGAGCGGCCGACCGCGATTCCGAGGGCGATCCCGGCGACGGCGGCGATCGCGAAGCCGGTGGCCATGCGGCCGAGGCTGGGCAGGATGTTGTCGACGGCTTCGGCGGTGAGGAACGCATGCCCGACGGGCCCCGAGAACCACAGGTCGTAGGCGTGTCCGGCGATGTCGGCGGGCGGCGGGAAGTACACGCTGCCGTGCGCCCGAGCGACGACCTGCCACCCGGCGACGGCCACCACGAGCACGCCCCACCGCAGCAGCGCGCTCCGTACGCCCCGGCTCACCGCCGCCCCCGATGCTCCGGCGTCCACGGGAACAGCTGCCGTTCGCCCCACACCAGCACGCTGTTGATCAGCAGCCCGAGCGCTCCGGCCCACACCACGCCCGCCAGGACGTCCCGTGTGCCGTCCGTCGCGAGGCCCGCCTGGGCGATGAAGATGCCGAGGCCCTCGCCGAAGCCGGCGAGGATCTCGGTGGCGACGGCCAGGATGAGGGCGATGGCGGCGGAGATGCGGATGCCGGCGGCGATGAAGGGGGCGGTGGCGGGGAGTTCGACGCGGAGGAGGACCGCGAGGCGGCCGAAGCCGAAGGCGCGGAGGGTGTCCTTGGCCAGGGGGTCGGTCTCGCCGAGGCCGTAGACGGTGTTGAAGAGGACCGGCCAGACGGAGGCGTACGTGATCAGCGCGACCTTCGTCTCCGTGCCGGAGCCCAGCAGCAGGGACACCAGCGGGATCAGCGCCACGGAGGGCAACGGGCGCAGGAACTCGACGATGGCGCGTACGGCGTCGTCGACGACGGGCACGCTGCCGAGCAGCAGGCCCAGCGGGATGGCGATCGCGCAGGCGAGGCCCAGTCCGAGCGCCCAGGCAATCAGCGTGGCGCCCAGGCCGTCCAGGAAGACCTGATCACCCGCCAACTCCACGGCGCGGGCGAGGACTTCGGAGGCGGGTGGCAGATAGGTGCGGCGGACGAGTCCGGCCCGGCTGACCGCCTCGCACACCCCGAACGCGAGCAGCACACCGAGCCCGCCGAGCAGCAACTCCTGCCTTCGTCGCACCGGGTGGCCCCCATTGAATCGTCCCAACCGAGCGGCCCTACTTGACCAGGAGCGTCGCCGGATCGACCGGTTTCTTCAACAGGCCCTGTTCCTTCATGAGTTCGGTGAGACGGCTCAGTTGTCCGGGATCCGTCGTCTCGGGGTACTCGGGCAGCCGTATCGCCTTGGCCTGATCCGGCGTCACCTTCGCGTACTTCGGCAGCTGTTCCCGTATCGCCGAAGGGTCCTGCTTCGCGATCTTCGCGGCGGCGGCGATGGCCCGCTGGAAGGCCGCCGCGGTCTTGGGGTTCTTCTCGGCGAACGGCCCGGTCGTGACGTATCCGCTGATCGGTATGGACTCCACGGGCGCGGAACCGCCGTCGATGAGCACCCGGGCGTTCAGGTCCTTCTGGAGGGCGCTGTTGAACGGTTCGGCCGCGTGCACGGCGTCGACCTGCCCCTTCTCCAGGGCGGGCCCCATCTGTGGGAAGGCGATCTGCCGGTAGACGGGGCGGCCCGCGCCCTCCTTGTCGAGGATGGCGTTCAGGGTCAGCGACTGGATGTTGTTGAGGATGTTGACGGCGAGCTTCTTGCCCTTGAGGTCGGCGACGCTCTTGATGTCCGAGTCCTCGGGCACGAGGACGTCCATCATGTGCGGCGCGACGCGGGCACCCTCCGCGAGGACCCGGACGTCGAGGGTGCCCTTCTCGTGGGCCTGCAGGAAGGTGACGTAGTTCGCGCTCGCGATCACGTCGACCTGGCCCTTCGACAGCGCGGGCAGCGCCTGGATGCTCTGCTGGACGGGCTGGATGCGTACGTCGAGGCCCTCTTTCTCGAACAGGCCCCGGTCCTGCGCGAGGTAGAGGGTCGCGTCGTCGGCCAGCGGGAGTGCGGCGACGGAGATGCTCGGTTTCTCAAGACCGTTGCCGCCCGAGCCGGCCTGGTCGGGGTCACCGCCACAGGCAACGGCGGTCATCGCCAGGGCGACGGCCGTGACGATCAACTGGCGCCTGTGTAACCGGACTTGGCCTGACTGACGCATCTGACGCATCGACATGCGCGCATGCCTATCGCAATCCCGGGACGACCACAACATGCGTATGCGCCGATCGTCACCCTTTGAGGAAAGGCGGTTCGCAACCTTTGCAAAAAGACCCACAGCGCTCCCCGCACGCTCCGGGCCGGCGTCACAGAAGCGGCTCAAGTGACGAGGCTTGACGATTCATCAGGTGATACTTAGGTTAGCCTTACCTAAATAGCGGAAGCCTGCGAAAGGTCAACTGCCCATGAGATCCGCCCTGTTCGCCCGTGCCACCCGTACCGTCGCCGTCGGCGCGACCGCCGCCGCGCTGACGGTCGGGCTCGCCACCTCGGCCTCGGCCGCCACCGCCACGCGGACGGTGACGGTGAGCGGCACGACGTACAACCTGTCGCTGACGGCCCCCGACACCCTGTCGGCCGCGGGGCAGAACATCACCGTCTCCGGCAGCGGCTACAACACCATCCAGGGCATCTACATAGGCCTGTGCGTGATCCCCGACGGCGTCGAGGTCGGCAACCCGTCGACGTACACCTCCCGGCCGACCCCCTGCCTCGGCGGCGCGGATCAGGCGGGCACGACCGGCGCCTCGCACTGGGTGTCGAACTTCGGCGGCGGCATGGTCGCCAACAGCTCCGTCTACGGCTCCGGCGGCTCCTTCAGCGTCAGCGTGCACGTGAACCCGACGATCGCCGCCGGCCAGGTCTGCGGCACGGACGTCGACTGCGCGATCGTGACGCGCGCCGACCACACGGCGAGCGGCAACCGCTCGTACGACGTCTACGTCCCCGTCTCCTTCTCATGACCGCGCCCGACAGATCCCGGGGGCGGGGCAGCGGCCTGTCCCGCCCCCGGGCGGCGGGCGCCCTCGCCTCAATC
>NZ_BMPQ01000020.1:50578-150069 GCF_014647675.1 Streptomyces flaveus
CGTCGCGGGCGCCGACGACGCCGATCCGCCCGAGAGCGGCGGCGGATACGCGCAGACCGCGCGCAACACGGCCGTCGGCAAACCGCTGGACCTGCTGGTGCACCCCGAGTCGGGGAAGCTGTACGTCGGGTCCGACACCGTCGCCGGGACGACGGGCGCAAGCCTGGCGGGCCTCTACGCCGTCGACCCGGCCTCGGGACAGACTCTGAGCTGGGTGAAGGAGTCCCCCGGCAGTACGGGGCAGCCCGCGCAGCTCCCGGCGAAGCGGTTCGCCGGGCCGCTGCCGGGCGACGGTGTGCACTACCTCGTCGGGCTGCGCGGTATCGCCGCCGCGAAGGACGGCGAGGCGGCGGGACGCGGCGGCTGGCTCACCGGTACGGCGATCACGCAGGCCAAGGCGGGTGCGAAGGACGGCACGGTCGTGGTCCTGCGCGGCACCAGGCTCGAGGAGGTCGCCGTCGCTGAGACATCGGTGACCGTGGAACGCTCCCTCACCCTGCCGGCCGGCGGACCGCTCGCCGTCGACCGGGCGGCCGGCCAGATCTGGGTCGCCGACAACACCAACAGCCTGCTGCGCAGGGTCGATTCGGCCGGCTTCGCGCTGGACGGCACCGAGATCACGCTCGGCGCCGGTGCCGCGGTGACCTTCCTTGAGTGGGACACGGAGCACGGTGTGCTGTGGGCGGGGCGCGGTGCCGTACTGGAGGCGTACGACATCTCCACGGACAAGCTCGCCGCCTCCTTCACCTCGGACCCCGGGGATTCCGTCGCCGACGTCGCCGTCGACCCGGGCTCCGACCAGGCCTTCGCCGTATGGCAGGACTTCGGCAATCCGCCGGAGGAGGGGGACGGCGTCGGACGGCTCGCGGTCTACGACACGGCGGCGCTGAAGGACTCCGGCAAGGATGTCGAACTGCCGGGCGTTACCGGGCAGTTGGGCACTTCCTCGGTCGCGGTGGCCCCGGGCGGGGAGTCGGTGTTCGTGGGGAGCCCGGCCGACGGATCGGTCACCACGTTCCAGCGGCCGCAGACTCCGCCGTCCGAATCTCCGTCGCCGACCGGATCGCCCTCCCCGACCGGCGGGCCCTCGGAGCCGGAACCGGAGCCGGACCCCAGCGGCACCGATCCGACCGGTGATCCGACGGCCGACCCGAGCGCAGGCCCGTCCGCCTCGGACGGCGTGGTCCCCATCGACATCCCGACGCCCAGCGGGGACAACGGAGACAGCGGGACCGGGGGCAGTACCGGTGGCAGCGGAGACAGCGGCTCACTGACCACGACCACCGGCGGCGGCTCCGCGGCCACGTCCGGCGAAGGCATCCTCGCCTCCACCGGCACCACCGTGCTGCTGACCGCCGGAACCGCCGCCGCCCTGCTCGCCGGCGGCACCGCAGCGGTCCTGTGGCGCCGCCGAGCGGCCACAGAGTAGGGACGTCAGCGCCGCCGGACGGGCTGATTTCAGCCCGTCGTGGGGGTCCCCCCGCTCGAGCGAAGCCGAGAGTGGGGGAGCTTGAGGACGAGGCCGTCCAGGCCGATGGGGTCCGGGGCGCAGCCCCGAAGGGGGTCTGAGGGCGGAGCCCCCAGCAGGGTTCCAGGGGCGGAGCCCCTGGTGGTAGAGACCCTACGCATCAGTGCTGTTGAGGCTTCTGCGGCGTCGCCTCGCTCGGGCGTACGACGACGTATCCCTCACCCTGCAGCATCAACTGCACCGCCTCCCCCGAGCCGCCGCGGATCATCGAGCCGATGGACTGCGAACGGTGCAGCGTGGTCTGGAGGTTGGCGGTCCAGCCGACGATCGCGTCCGTGTCTACGTACACCGGGTACTGCGGCGAGACCGGGATGACCAGCGGATTGCCCTCGCAGACGAGGCCGAGCCTGCCCTGCCCGGTGAAGACACTGTTGAACAGGCCGCCGCCGGTCATGCCCGCGCCCTTCACGGTCTTGATCTCGTACGACAGGGAGGCGTCGAAGCACAGGATGTTGCGGCCGTTGACGGTGAAGACGTCGCCGGGGTCGATGTCGACGATGAAGCAGTTCTGCGCCTCCTGCGCGAACCAGGCCTCTCCCTGCCCGCGGACCACCATGAGCGGCAGCCCCTCCCCGGTGACGGCGCGCTTGAACATGCCGCCGACTCCCTGGCCCTTGCGCTCGAACTGCAGGTTTCCGCGATAGGCGATCATCGCGCCCTGCCGTGCGAGCATCTCGCCGTTGATCATGTATCGGATCGACTTGGCGTTCTGCACGCTCATGCCCACGGTGGTGGCGGGCTGCACCATGTACTCGCTGGAAAACAGGTCACCCTTCATGCGGGCATCGTGTCCCGGACGTGTACGTTCCGCCAACCGGCGGCGGGATGAAAGGCATCGCCGAAAGTATCCGTCCACGGAACGAAAGGCGGGGCGGCCGACGCCCGCTCGCGTCGGCCGCCCCTGTGGGGGGTGGCGGTCTGAAGTTGCCGGCCTGGTCAGTGGACCTGGCCGGCAGACCTGCTCAGCAGGCCGTCAGAAGGTCAGCTTCCAGCTGTTGATGGTGCCGGTGTCCTGGGCGGCGACGTCCTGGACGCGGAGCTTCCACGTGCCGTTGGCCGTCTCGCTGGAGGCGTTGACGGTGTACGTGGTCTTGACGTCGTCGGCCGAATCCGAGCCGGACGCCTTCAGGCGGTAGCTCGTACCGTCCGGGGCGATCAGGTCGACGACCAGGTCACCGCGGTAGGTGTGGGTGATGTCGACGCCGACCTGGAGGGCCGAGGGGGCGTTGCCCGTGCGGCCGGTGACGGCGATCGGGGACTCGACGGCCGAGCCGTTGTCCGGGATGGAGACGGCCGAGGTGCTGGTGAAGGTGGTGCCCCCCGTGGAACCGTCGGTCCCGCTCACCGCCTGCACCGTCTTGGCCGCGTCCGCCAGACCCGCACCGCAGCCGCCCGAGCAAGCACCGGGCAGAGCACGCGAGTTGGTCTTGATCGCGGACTCGATCTGAGCCGGGGTGAGCGAGGACTTCGCCGACTTGGCCAGCGCCGCGAGGCCCGCGATGTGCGGGGCGGCCATGCTGGTGCCCTGGTAGTAGGCGTACGACTCCGAAGCCGGGCCCTGCGTACCGGAGTTGAGCGTGGACAGGATTCCGTTGGCGGTGCCGGTGCTGGTCTGGCCGCCCGGGGCCGCGATGTCCACGACCGAACCGAAGTTGGAGTACGAGGCCTTGGCGCCGGTGCGGCTCAGCGCGGCGACGGAGATGACGTTGTTGCAGCTCGCCGGCGAGTAGTTGGCCGCGTTGGCGTTGCTGTTGCCCGCCGCGACGACGACCGTGGTACCGCGGTTCACGGCGTTGTTGATCGCGGTCTGGGTGGCGCTGGTGCAGGCGCCGCCACCGCCCAGGCTCATGTTGATGACCTTGGCGACGTTGGTGTTCGCGGGGACGCCGGAGACCGTGCCGCCGGACGCCCAGGTGATGGCGTCGATGATGTCGGAGTCGTAGCCGCCGCACTTGCCGAGGACGCGCACCGGGGAGATCTTCGCGTTGTACGCGATGCCGGCGACGCCCTTGCTGTTGTTGGTGGCGGCGGCGATGGTGCCCGCGACATGGGTGCCGTGCCAGGAGGAGGTGCTGCCCTCGGCCTGGCCGCACTCGCCGTCGGCGTACCAGTCGCCCGGGTCGGCCGGGTTGCTGTCGCGGCCGTTGCCGTCGACGGAGACCTCGGTGTCGGCGATGAAGTCGTAGCCGCCGACGATGTTGGCGGCGAGGTCGGAGTGGGTGACGTAGCCGGTGTCGATCACGGCGACGGTCACGCCGGTGCCGGTCGCGGTGTCCCAGGCGCCCGGTACGCGCATGCCCGCGGTGGTCTCGAACAGGTCCCACTGCTTGCTGTACTCGGTGTCGTTCGGGTCCGCGAAGGCCTTGTTGAGGCGGTCCGGTACGACGTACGCGACCTGCGGGTCGGCCTGGTACTCGGCGACGACGTCGGCGACCGCGGCCTTGCTGAGCTTCGCGCCCAGGTCGACGAGCGCGGCACCGGTGCCGAGGCGGCGCTGGAAGTCGAGGTCCTCGCCCGCGTCCTTGCCCTTGGCCTCGGCGTCCTCGCCGGCGGCCTTGTTCGACTTGGCCTCGCTGGCGCCGGACTTGTAGCCGACGATCAGCCGCTCGGCGGGGGCGGCCACGGCGGAGGCGGCGACTGTCCGCTCGGCGGTGACGGCAGCCGTGGTCTTCTCGGTGGGGACGGTCGCGGTGGCGGAGGTGGCGGTGCCTGCCAGCAGTGTCGCGGATATCGCGGTGACGGATATGAGGGTCCGTCTCGCAGGGCGTGGAGTACGCAAGAGTGTGTGCCTTTCGGGGGCCGGCTCCGGGGCGAGGCGCCCAGCGCGACGCGGCGGAGCAGCGTTCGAATCGCTTCGTCGTCGAAGCGGCGGGGGGTGCGATCGAAAAGACAGGGGCGATCGGAAAAACACGGCGGCCGGCCAGGCGCTTACGACCCTTAAGGGGGTGACCCACGGGTCAGCTGTGTTCGAACAATAGGCGGGGCTCTGAGCCTCCGGATACGGGGAAAACCCTCGATCCCCGCCCGAGATCCCCCTACGGACCGCCCGGTCGAGGGCCGGAAGACACCGCTTTCCCCCGCTCGGTCCGCTCTCGTCCCGTCGTTCCGTATCGGACTGCGGGGTGAAGACGGACGAAACAGCCCCGCGCCCCTTCGGGGCGCTAAGCGGGTCCGGCGAAGTCCGGTGCGGTTCGGCAGCGCCCCAAAGGGGCGCGGGGAACTGCGCGACCAGCCACGACGGACCCGCAGGTGACGCACCGGACTTCCAGCGGAGCGCTTAGGCGTCCGCCGCCGCGAGGAACTGCGTGGCCGCGAGTTCGGCGTAGAGCGGGTCGGCGGCGACGAGTTCGCGGTGGGTGCCGACGGCCCGTACCTCGCCCGCGTCCATGACGACTATGCGGTCCGCCATGGTGACCGTGGACAGCCGGTGGGCGACGACCAGGACCGTGGTCGTACGGGCGACATCGGCGACGGTGTCGCGCAGCGCCGCTTCGTTGACCGCGTCGAGCTGGCTGGTGGCCTCGTCGAGCAGCAGCAGCCGGGGGCGGCGCAGCAGGGCGCGGGCGATGGCGACCCGCTGGCGTTCGCCGCCGGAGAGCTTGGTGCCGCGGTGGCCGACGAGGGTGTCCAGGCCGTTCGGCAGCCGGTCGACGAGGCCGTCGAGGCGGGTGGTCTTCAGGGCGCGGAGTACGTCGTTCTCGTCGGCGCCGGGATTGCCGAGCACGAGGTTGTCGCGGAGGCTTCCGGAGAGGACGGGCGCGTCCTGCTCCACGTAACCGATGGAGGACCGGAGCCCGGACACGTCCCAGTCGGCAAGATCCCGGCCGTCCAGTGTGATCCGGCCCTCGCCCGGGTCGTAGAACCGCTCGATGAGGGAGAAGACGGTGGTCTTGCCCGCGCCTGACGGCCCGACGAAGGCGGTCATGCCGCGCGGCGGGATGGTGAAGGTCACGCCGTGGTGGACGTACGGCAGGTCGTCGGCGTACCGGAAACGGACGTTCTCGAAGGCGACCGCGGCGGGTTCGGCGCCGAGGCTGGGCAGCGGCGCGGGTTCGGTCGCCGGCTCGGCGGGCAACTGCCGGGCCTCCTCGATCCGGGCCAGAGCTGCCGCACCCGTCTGGTATTGCGCGACGGCGCCCACGACCTGCTGGATCGGCGACATCAGATAGAAGACGAACAGCAGAAAGGCGACCAGCGTGCCGATGTCGATGGCCCCGGTCGCGACCCGCGCCCCGCCCACCGCGAGCACGGTGATGAACGCGATCTGCATCGACAGACCGGCCGTATTGCCCGCCAGCGCCGACCACTTGGCGGCCTTCACGCTCTGCCGCCACGACTCCTGGGCGGCGGCGTGCACGGCCTGTTCCTCACGGTGCTCGGCCCCGGACGCCTTGACGGTACGCAGCGCGCCCAGGACCCGCTCCAGTGAGGCACCCATCGCGCCGACCGCGTTCTGCGCCTGCCTGCTGGCCCGGTTGATACGGGGCACGATCACCCCGATCACCGTGCCCGCGCCGAGCACCACGCCCAGGGTGACGGCAAACAGCACAGGGTCGACCACCCCCATCATCACGAGCGTGGCGACGAGGGTCAGTCCGCCCGTGCCGATACCGACCAGCGAATCGGTGGTGACCTCGCGCAGCAGTGTGGTGTCGGAGGTGATCCGGGCCATCAGATCGCCGGGTTCGCTGCGGTCGACGGCGGCGATACGCAGCCGCAGCAGATGCGACACCAGCGCACGCCGCGCCCCGAGCACCACGGACTCGGCGGTGTACCGCAGTACGTAGCCGCCCAGCGCCCCGATCGCGGCATTGGCGACCACGAGTGCGGACATGGCCAGCAACGCCCCGGTGATGGCCCGGTCGTGCTGCAGGTCGTCGATCAACCCCCGGGCCACCAACGGCAACGCGAGCCCCGCCGCCCCGGTCATCAACGACAGAACCGCCCCGCCCAGCAGTGCCCAGCGATGCGGCCGCACATATCCGAGCAACAGCCGCCAAGGCGGCACGGCGGGCGGGGCGGACGGCTCGGAATCCTGCACGGCGCTCCCCGTACGGCATTGATGACACCCTGACGTGGTTGGAACTGTAGCCGTACGCTGGTCGCCACTATCAAGACGGTTTACGACGTACGACGTACGACGAACTCGATGACAGCTGGTGGCGATCGGGAGGTCACGGGGGTGGAAGGGCGCAGCCCTGCACGGGTTCGCAATGAGTTGGCGGCCGAAGTCGTCGACGTGTTACAGGAGTCGGCCACGGTGCGGCACGGAAACAGTGTCGAACTGTGGGTGAGCATGCTGGGCCAGGAACTGCGCACGCCGGTGGAGCCGTTACGCAGCGAGGCGCTGCGTCCGTGGCTGCTGCGCCTGGTGGAGAGCTGTACGCGGACCCCTGACGGCCTGTCATGTCTGGTGCGCTGCCTGGGATATGTGGAGCAGCAGTCCGTCGCCATCGCGTCACTGCGGCGTCTGGTGGACGAGTGGGAGGCGGTGGATTTCTTCGACGGTGCGGACCTGCGTCCGCTGCGGCCGGTGCTGCGCGAGATTCGGTCGTCGGCGGGCCTCGCGGCGATGATGCGGCGGGCCAGCCGGTCGCGTATCCAGGAGCTGCCCGAGTGGTGCGACACGGGCTGGGCGGTCTTCCTGCGCCTTGCCGGGGACAATTCGGCCGCGAACGAACTACCGGTGAGCATGGCGTTCTTGGCACTGGCCGCCGATCAGCTCATGGAGGACGGGCAGGCGGAGGCGGCGGAGCTGCTGCGCCGCTGGAACCGTGGGCAGGCCCTCGCGTGGGGGCTGGAGGACAAGATGGCGGACTGGCAGCGCGGTGGCGCCGTCCAGCCGCCGCCTTCCCTGGTGCCGGCCTACCTGATGATCCAGTTCGAGCCCGACGGTGTGGATTCCGACCGTTACTACCTCTCCCACTGGCGGCAGTCGGACGCGGAGGGCTGGCATCCCGTTCCGGGCGAGACGCTGCACCTGCACCGCGACGACCTTCCCCGCGAGGTCGAGCAGCTCATCGAGCAGACCGAGGAGCGGTGGGCGGATCTGAGGCAGCCGGTCGTCCTCGAGTTCATCCTCCCGTGGGAATTGCTGGGCGAGCCGGTGGAGTGGTGGCACAAGGAGTCGTCCTCGTCGTCCCCGACACCGCTGGTGATGGACTACGCCGTCCTGGTCCGCAGCTTCGAGCGGCTGCGCAAGGCGGCCTGGCACCGGCCCTGGCACAAGAAGTGGCGTCATCTCAAGGAGAAGCCGGCGGACAGCCACCCGTACTGGAACCGTCCCGGCCGGTCGCAGTTCCACCTGGAGCTGGAGTTGAAGGAGGACGAGCACGCGGTGTGTCTGGTGCTCAGCCAGCCGCCGGGCACCGACTCGCCGGCCAGTCAGCAGGAGTTCATGGCGGCTCTGCGGGCCGGCATACCGGCGATGATCTGGCATCGCGGCGACTGCGACGACCCCGCCTTCAAGGAGGCGGTCGCCGACATCGTGCAGGACAGGGGGCTGGCCGGTCTGGTGGAGCGGGCCGGAAAATGGCGCAAGGAGGCACTGGCGGTGGGGCCGGAAGGCTGGGACAACCACGTGGGGCGCCATCTCGCGATCCTGGTCGACGATCCGGAGCGCAGACCCGGTCCCTCCGGGCCGGACCGTGCGCCGGTGAAGCCTTGAACCGGCCGTACGGACGCATGTCCGTGGACCGCGCGCACCCGGCGAGGAAGGGGCGTCACGCCGTGCACCTGGATGCTTCCGTTGACGCACATGTGTTTCACCCCGGCGCCATGATCCCAGTCATGCCGGGCATGCTGTCGCCCACGCCTCGGGTGAGCCCCCGCACGCACTTGCCCGGAGAGCGGACGCACTGCGAGGCTTTGCCCGTGGACGTCACGCATGCCCGCGGTCTGCGGGACTCCGCGAAACTCTCACCGTCACCGCGACGCCATGAGAGCAAGAGCACCTATGCACGATGACGACGGGCAGCGGCCCGCACCTGCCACGCGGGCACGGCGGGAAGCCGCACACGTCCTGAGCAGGCTCGGCCGGCCGGGCGAACAGGAGCCCGCGGAGGCGGTCCTCGTCATCGACACCCACGTGACGATGAAGCTGTGGGACCGAGCCGTCGAGGAGCTGGCCGGCGAGCTGGATCGGGCGGGGGACTTCACCCGGGTGCGGGTGGTGCGCCTGCTGGGGACGGACGAGACCGATCCGGCGCGGATACGGCTGGAGGAACCTCTCTGGTACGACGCGTCGGTGCGCCGCGTGGTGCTGGTACTGACCGACGGGCTGGCCGCCGGGTGGCGATCGGGCGCCGTGCCGCCCCTGCTGCGCGTGTGGGGGCGTACGTGCCCGGTGGCCGTGGTGCACATGCTGCCGCAGCAGCTGTGGTTCCGTACCGGGCTCGACGTCTCGCGTGTACGGATTCGCTCCCCCCGTGCCTGGGCGGCCAACAGCGAGTTCGACTGGGAACCGCGTGTCGCCCCGGTGGAGTTACCCGACACCCGCGAACACGAGTCCGACAGGGACGACGGCAACACCGACACCGTCGTCGTACCGGTCCTCGCGCTGACCAACACCTGGGCGGAGGCCCTGACACGCCTGGTCTCGGGGCAGGAGCCGCGCTGGCTGGACCTGTCCGCCGTTCAGGCCAGGTCGTGGAAGCGCAGGCCCGACGCCGCGCGTGCCCTGCCCTGGGTGGAGTACGTTCCCGACCCGCAGAGCACGGTGCCCGCGGCGGAGCGTGTCTCGGACTTCCGGGCGGGCGCCTCCCCCACGGCGTTCACGCTCGCGATCCGGCTGTCCGCCGCGCCGTTGAGCCTTCCCGTCATCCACCGGATCGTGGAGACGACTCCGGGCGCGGGCCCGGTCCATGTGTCGGAACTGCTGATGAGCGGTCTGGTCCGGCCCAGCGGAACGCAGGGTGAGGGCCCGGCGGATGTGACGTTCGTCTTCGCTCCCGACATCCGCGAGGAACTCCTCGCGCTGGGACGCCGGAGTGACACCGCGCGGATTCTGCGTGACGTACGCGAATTACTGGCCGACGAGGCGGCGGAAGGCGGCTCGCCTCTGCCGCCGCCCACCGAACCGCTGGACACCCTGGCCATGCCGCGCGTGAACAGTCGCAATATCGCGTTCCTGCGTGTGGAGCTCGCTGCTCTGAGGGCGTTGTCAGGCCGCTATGCGCAGCGCACCGACATGTTGGCCAGTGTGTTGCACTGGCACGATCGGCGATACGCCGTCAGCCTGGAGAAAACACCACACATTCCGACGGGCCCCGCACCGTCCGGCTCGGGGACAGCTGAACACGGTGATTCCCCCATTTCCCGTAACGTTTCTGAAGGAGCATCGGAGATGTCGACTACGCCCCAGCGAACGGTGGCGGGGGACCGCACCTCACAACCGCGCGTCTGGGGAAATCTGCCGCCCCGGAACCCGAATTTCACCGGTCGCATGGAGCTGCTGGAACAGCTCGACGAGCGATTGCGGGAAGGCACGACCACGGTTCTGCCGGAAGCGATTCACGGTATGGGCGGTGTCGGCAAAACACAGCTCGCCATCGAGTACGCGTATCGCCACCAGTCGGAGTACGACATCGTGTGGTGGATTCCCGCGGAGCGGCCCGGCCAGATCGGGCAGGCCCTGGTGGAGCTTGCCGGGCGCCTGGGCATTGTGACCAGCACCGAAGCCAATATCGCGGGACCCGCGGTCCGCGAGGCGCTGCGCGAGGGGCGGCCCTTCTCCCGCTGGCTGCTCATCTTCGACAACGCCGACAGTCCGGAGCAGGTACGTCACTATTTCCCCACCGGCGGCGACGGAACGATCCTTGTCACCTCCCGCAACCGGCGGTGGGGGCTGGTCGGCGGATCCCTCGAAGTGGATGTGTTCACCCGCGAGGAGAGCAAGGAGCTGCTGCGCCGCTCCGGGCCGCCGCTGCAGGACGACGAGGCCGATCAGCTGGCCGAGGCACTGGGCGACCTGCCCCTGGCGCTGGAACAGGCGGCCGCCTGGCGGGCGGAGACGGGAATGCCCGCCTCCGAATACCTGCGGCTGTTCGAGAGCAAGCGCACCGAACTCCTCGAAGTGGCCCCGCCGCCGGACTACCAACTGCCTGTCGCCGCGGCCTGGAACGTTTCCCTCGACCATCTGGAAACGCGGAGCCCGTCAGCTCTGCGGCTGCTGCAGCTGTGCTCCTATTTCGCCCCGGACCCTATCTCCCGGTCCATCTTCTCCGGACTCGGGAACAGCAGTATTTTCCCCGAGCTGGACGCGACGCTGAACGATCCGATGAAGCTCGCCCGGGCCATAAGGGAGGTGAACCGCTACTCCCTGGCGCGGATCGACCATCGCACGAACTCCATCGAGATGCATCGCCTGGTGCAGCTCGTGCTGAACAACCGCATGACCCCCGAGGAGCAGTCCCGCATGCGCCATGGCGCCCACACCCTGCTGGCCGCCGCCGACCCGAAAAGCCCGACCAGCCCGGCCAGTTGGCCACGGTATGCGGAGCTCTACGGTCACGTCATCGCCTCCGACGCGATCAGGTCCGACCAGCCGTGGGTGCGGCAGCTGGTCATGAATATCGCCAATTACCTCTACTACTGGGGCGACCACGGCGTCTCGCTCGACTTCTCCGAGCAGGCCTGGGATTCCTGGCGCACCATTTTCGGCGAGGAGGACCAGCAGACACTTCTCATGGGGCACTGGCTCTGCTTCGTGTATCTGATCGTGGGCCGCTTCGACGACGCGGCCAGGCTGGTGGCGCAGCTCAGGGAGGTCTACGTACGGACCGCCCCCGCCGACGGCGAGGACACCCGAGAGGACGCCCTGGACGCGATGAACACGGAGGCCGCCGTACGCCGCGCCGAAGGCAGGTTCGCCACCGGGGCCGAGCTGGACAAGATCGCGTACGAGCGGGCCCGCAGGGCCTTCGGGGAGGACGACCCCACCACCCTCAACACCGCCCACAACCTCGGGGTGAGCCTGCGTCTGACCGGCGAGTTCGGCCAGGCCCTGGAGTTGGACCAGCACACGCTGGCACTCAAGTTGCGGGTGTTCGGCCGCGACGACCAGCGGACTCTGATCACCGAGAACTCCGTCGCCATCGATGTGCGGGAGATGGGGGACTACGTCGGTGCGCGTGCCCTCCAGGAAGCCGCACTGGATGCGTTCCGCGATGTGTTCGGCAGCGGAAACCCCGCCACCATCGATGTGATGCGTCAGCTCAGCGAGGCCTGCCGCAAGGAGGGCGACCACGCCCGCTCTCTCGAACTGGCCACGGAGGCCTACGGAAGGTTCACCCGGCGCTACGGCGACGCCCACCCCCAGTCGCTGTCCGCCGCGCTGGCCCTGTCGGTGGCCCTGCGCCAGAACGGCGACCTGCAGGCAGCCCGCGCGCGCGGCGTCAACGCCTGCAAGGACTACCGCCAGGTCTACGACCCGAACCATCCGCATGTCCTCGCCTCGGACGTCAACCTCGCGGTCACCCTTCGGCTGCTCGGCCAGCCGGAGGAGGCGCACCGCCTGGACGAGACCGCTCTCGCAACCCTCACCGAGCGGCTCGGCGCGGCCCATCCCACCACCCTCAACTGTGCGATCAACCTCGCCAGTGATCTCGCCGCTCTCGGCAACCACGCCGAGGCCCGCATCCGGGGCGAGACGACGCTGCCGCTGTGCCTGTCCACCTTCGGTCCGGACCACCCGACCACGTTGGCGTGCTCCGGGAACCTCGCGATGGACCTCATCGCCGTCGGTGCCGAGGAGGAGGGCACCGCACTCCGCCAGGACACCCTGGAGCGGATGGAGCGGGTCCTCGACGCCCCACGGCTGCGAGCCGACCCGGGCACGGCGCACCCGGCCACGGTGCAGGCCAAGGAAGGCCTGCGGGCCAACTGCGACATCGACCCGCTGAGGCTGTGACCGGACAGGCTCTCAGGTCCGGGGCCGAGACGACAACATCCTCAGGACCTGCTGTCGCCGATTGTCAGCGCGATTCGGGACACCGGCGTTCCTACGTCTCGCCCCGGCCCAGCCACTCCGCGAGGCGTACGGGGTCCGGGGCACGGCCCTGGGCGGCCTCGACCGCCTCGTGTACGGCACGGGCCCGCTCCGGGAAGCCGAGCAGCAGGCGGGAGGCGGTGTTGCGGGCCTGCCCCTCACCGGCAAGTGCCCGCCCCAGGCCGGCCCAGGCCGCCACGGGTGCGCCCTTGCCGGAGAGCTGCGCGACGAAGGCGGCTCGGGCTCCGGCCCGGTCGTCGCAGGCGAGCAGGACGTCCGCCGCGGTGGCGCCCTCGACACCGGCGGCTTCTCCGGAACCCTGGGCGGCAGCATGCCGCCAGGCCCCGTCGGAATCGCTGAGGCGGTGCCGGACCAGGACGGCCGCGCTGTCCAGGAAACGGACCTCGCTGTCCGGCACCAGTTCGGGTTCGGCGGCGAGGCCGGCCGGCGCGCGGTCATCGCCTCGCCGCCAGGCCCGCACAGCTTCCTCCACGGCCGCGGCGGGAGGCCGTAGATGGTGTGCGCGCCAGCGGGCCCGGTGGTCGGCTGCCGCTTCCCGGGCCAGCTCCGCCTCGGCGTCCGGCACGGGATCGGCCAGCCACTGTGCGCACTGCTCGCGCAGCCCCTCGATCACGTGCCGCCCGAGGGGCGTCAGCTGTTCGTGACCGCGCACCAGATTCAGCGTGGACCACACCTGCGTACGCCACAGGGCGAACTCGAAGTGCTCCGACGAGGCCTGCGCGGCACCCGCAGCGTACCGGTGTGCGCGCCAGAAACGGGTGACCCCCGTGAAGGCGTAGATCCCCTGCAACAAGCCGCTCAGCGGGCGAGGATCATCCCGCCAAGGGGCGTAGAACAGCTCCTCCGGATCCTGCGCGGCCTGCGTGGCCTGGGCGTTGATCAGCGGCTGCAGGTGGATCAGGCCGCCCAGCTTGGTGTGCTGGAACTCATGCACCAGCGTGGCGGCGAGTTGCGGCACGTCGTCCGGACAGGACGCCGTGACACCGCCGAACGCGTCCCCGGCCGTCTCACTGTGCGGCCGGAACCTTTCCCTCGCCGGCGTGGGAACCAGCGACAGCAATCCCTGCCGCATCCCCTCGGCGCTCTCCGGCTCGTCCCGCAGCAGGATCTCCCACGCCTCGGCGAGCATGCCCTCCCAAGCCTCGGCCTCGGCAGCGGACAGGAGCCGGGGCTCGCTCGGACGGGGGAACGTCCGGTAAGGGTCCAGTTCGTCCAGGGGCAGGCGCTTGGGACGTACTCCGGACTCCAGTACGACGTGGCGTACCGCATGCCAGTCAGGGCTGTTCGCCTCCGCGTCCCGCGGCACCAGCACCTGGCCGCCCCCGCCGCTGATCCTCAACTCTCCTTGCCGCGCCTCGACTTGGGCCACACTCCACGGCTCACGCACGGGCAGCACCGCGCACCCCAGTGTCGGCAGCGACACCAGGCCACGGCGCACCGGTACGGCCAGCGAGAAGTCCAGACCGGCCCGGGCCCCGGCTGCGGCTGCCAGCGCCGACAGGTGCCCGAGCACCACCCACAAGGGAGCGTCCTCTGCGGACTTGCCTCGCATCTGACGCAGCGCGCGGGACACCCACATGCCCGTGGACGGCGACATCAGGACGTCCTCGAACACCCCGGGCGCCTGCCGCTGGACACGTTCGAGGAGGGACCAGGCCTCCCGGTGCGACAGCGCCGTCCCGGACGCCTGCGGTGGGCCGCCTTCGGAAAGGCCCTCGTCTTCGGAAACGCCCTCGTCGAGGGCTCTCAGAAGCAGCAGCCGACGGCTGCGCTCGGCGGTCAGTATCTCCGCGATCGTGTCGGCGCCGCCCTCGCCTCGGGCAAGGCTCTGTAAGCTCACCGCCGACAGTCGGTGGAACGGCAGTTCCGCCCGGGCCGCGGACTCACCCGGCATGGGTACTCCCCGGCATCGAGAGCACCGAGCCGGTCCCCTCAGTCGAAACGTGACGGGTTGTGCCCCGCCTCCGTGATGGACTGAGGGTTGTCGATGTGGTGCAGCAGCCGCTCCAGCGACTCGGCGACGGCCGTGTTGTCCATGGAGCGCAGCGCTTCAAGAGAAACCCCCGAGAGATCTACGAGACCGGACTCGACGGCAGGCATCGATCGCTCCTCGGCTGCCAAGTCCCCTCCTGTATCCCGTAATTCCATGTCCGCGCGGTCCGTGCCCTCATCATGATGACCCAGCAGGGCCCAAGCCGAAACCCCGCGACCAGGCCGCCCCGCGAGATCGAGTCAGCCAGATCGCCGGGCCAGCCGGGCCGCCTCATGGTCGACCTTGGCCACTTCGGAGGACGGCCCCTCCAGCAGACGTACGGCCTCCAGGAGCTGGTCGAGCGTGCCCGGATAGCGCAGACAGGTGCGTACGATCCCGTAGACGTCCATCCTCAGCCGGGGATCCCTCGGGCTGTTCGCCGCGATCTCCGCGCTGATGCTGTCGAGCAGCAGGGCCATGCTGTTCGCGTTGCGCAGGGAGGGAAGCGCCACCAAGGCGTCCACGAGGTCCACGAGTTCACTCAGCGGCAGGTCGGGAGGCAGACCGGTCAGACGGGTCAGGCCGGCGACCGGCCGGGAATGTACGGGGTCTGTCGCGGACCCGAGGCGGTCACGCGCCGGCAGGCCGGCGTACCGGTGGAACCGCTCCAGCTCGGCGGCGGACAGCACGTCGTACCAGCGCTCGACGCGGCTGGCGGCCAGCCTTCCCAGGCCGTCCGAGCGGTGATGGGCGCTCACCACTCCGATCACGGCACCGTCGCACCACACCACGGCACCCGACATTCCCTCCCAGGGGGAACGCTCCGGTTCGATGTCGGCTCGTGGGGCGGGGACGGCCAGTTCAAGGGTGCCTTCCCGGCGGTTGGACAGTACGGAGACCGTTCCCGTGAGGTGGCAGGAGTCCCGGTACTGGCTGGGAGCGCTGTCGTCGAGGAGGCGCATGCTGTCCCTGCGCAGTTTGAACCGGGGGAAGCCCACCGCGCTGAACGGCAGCACCACGTCGGCGTCGGGCACCGCGGCGTAGCGAGGCCGCTCGGTGCCATCGGGCTCGGGCGGCGCGCCCGTGATCTCGAGCAGTGCGACATCGGCGGCTTCGGCGAGGAGCACGACGTGGGCGTCGGCGGTCCACTCCCCCGGCCGGTCGGCGTCGACGCGCACCCGCACCGACGCCACCGGCCCCGCCACCACGTGCGCCGCCGTCAGCACGCACCGCTCCGCCACCCGGTAGCCGGACCCACGCCGCCCGGGCTGTCCACCGGGCCTGCTGACGAGTACTTCGGCGACCCGCACCGCCGCCAGCCCCTGTGCCCGTACCTGCGTCTGAGCTGACATCGGACCGGCTCAGCGCTCGCGTTCCGCTGCGTCTCCGCTCACCTGTGGCCTCGCCTCCGAGTCACGGAGGCGAGGCTCCAGGGTCAACGTGACTCGATGGGTGGTGCTGTTCCCCGTATGGCCGACGGCGCCGGCCTCCACGACCCAGAAGCGGACCCTGCCCTCCGCCGTACCGGACCGCTCCACGACGAACTCCGCCTCGAGCTCCACAGCGCCCAGCTCGAAGCGCAGCTCCTCGTCGCGCGCCGCGGACATGGCGGCGGAGAGTTCCGTACGCAACTGGGCGATCATTTCCGCGAGTTCAATCACATGGCCCCTCTACCCCCGGCGCGATCCCAGCACGCGTGGGGACGGGGAGGCATGGTTCGACCCGGACCGCCTTCACGTCCAGGACGGATCGGCCGCATGGGCGTCGGCCGATCCGTCCTGGGGCTCCGATACCGCCGATACCGCCGATGTCGCGGATATCGCCGCTGTCTCCACTGCCATCGCTGCCTCCGTCGCCTCCGCCGGCAGTTCGGCCCAGACGATGCGGCCGGACCGGTGCGGTGCGTCCCTGACGCCCCAGTCGTTGCTCAGCACGCCGACGAGCAGAAGCCCGCGGCCACCTTGGTCGTCGGGCTTCGGCTGTCTGCACGCCGGGAGAGTATGGCCGCGGTTCTGGTCCTCGACCTCGATATGGAGCCGCTCTCCCGCGGCGCGGAGTCTGCACACGACCAGATCGCTCTCCGTGTGCGTGAGCGCGTTGGTGACGAGCTCGGAGGTCACCAGTACGGCGTTGTCACAGGTCTCGCGGCTGATGCCCCACTCGCCCAGCAGCTCCCGTACGTTCCTGCGGGCGGCGCCCACCGAGGCGGGGACGGCCGGCAGGCCGAACACGCCTGCCTTGTGGAGGAGTTCGTCTCCGGAAAGTCGGCCCAAGGACTGGGGGAAGGAGGGCGAAACCATCGCCGTACGCCTTTCGTCTGCAGAGCACAACACTCCGAGTTGCGGCCCGTGATCCCCCAACTGGGCTGCACAGCCCCTTCGTTCACCGGCCCGGGCGGTACGACCACTGTGACACCTGCCGACGACGTCCCGCAACCATCAAGTTGAAAATTGCATTTTGTAGGGCGCAGGCCGCCCCGGTCGGCGATGATCGTGACAGACTGCGATGCGTTGGCCCGGACTACGGGTGAGGAGGTAAGGCGTGACCTCGGAAACCGACTGGGGCGGCGCGCCTTCCGTCCTGCGCATGATCCTGGGCAAACAGCTGGAGGAGCTGCGCAACCGGGCCGGTCTGACGTACGAGCAGGCGGCCATGGCGATCGGGGTCAGCCACTCCACGATCCGCCGGATGGAGTCCGCCAAGGTGGCGCGGCTCAGGCTCGCGGACGCCGAGAAGCTGCTCCAGATCTACGGCGTCAAGGACCAGCAGGAGATCGACACCTTCCTGAAGTCGGTCCGCGAGGCCAACAAGCGCGGCTGGTGGCACACCTACCGTGACGTACTGCCCGACTGGTTCGCCGCGTATCTGAGCCTGGAGCAGGCGGCGCTGCAGATCCGGGCGTACGAGGCGCAGTTCGTGCACGGGCTGCTGCAGACCGAGGCCTACGCGCGTGCCCTGCTCGGCGCGGGCAATCCGCACGCTCCGGAGGAGGCGACGGAGCGCCGGGTCGCGCTGCGTATGCAGCGCCAGGAACTGCTGTCCCGTCCGAACCCGCCCCGCGTGTGGATCGTGATGGACGAGACGGTGCTGAGGTGGCCGGTCGGGGGACCCGAGGTGATGCGCGCCCAGGTCGACCACCTGATCGCGCTGAACGCGCTGCCCCATGTGACCGTCCAGATCATGCCGTTCAGCAACGGTCCGCATCCGGCGATGCGGGCCGGCGCCTTCCATCTCTTCCGGTTCAGGGCCAGGGAGTTGCCCGACATCGTGTATCTCAGCGGCCTGGTGGGCGCTGTGTATCTCGACAAGGCCGACGACGTCCTGGTCTATCGCGAGGCCCTGGACCGGCTGGGCGCCCAGTCGACGCCCGCCAGCAGGACCGAGGCTTTCCTCGGTGCGATACGCAAGGAGCTCTGACGTGCACCACCACCACATACGCAACGGCATGCCGGCCCGTGATCTCGGCGCGCAGGACTGGCACAAGCCGTGGAGCGACGACGCGGGCGGCGCCTGCCTCGAAGTGAAGAAGCTGGGCGACGGACGAGTGGCGGTGCGTCAGTCCACCGATCCGGGCGGTCCGGCCCTGGTTTTCACCCCTCGCGAGATGACGAGCTTCCTGACGGGCGTGAAGGCCGGCGACGCCGACTTCCTGCTCTGACCGCTCCGACTGCTCTGATCACTCTGAGCAACCCCGGTCCGAAACACCCTTGTTGACCGAACTACCCTTGTTCTCCGACGACTTGATGGGAGGGCCGCGTTGTCCGACAACGGATGGCCTGCCGACCGTATCGACACCGAGAGCGCGCACTCAGCGCGTATCTACGACTACATCCTCGGCGGAAAGGACTACTACCCCGCCGACAAGGAAGCCGGCGACGCCATGTCGCACGAGTGGCCCGCCCTGCCGGTCCATATGCGGGCCAACCGCGACTTCATGAACCGCGCGGTGCGCTGGCTGGCCGAGGAGGCGGGGATACGCCAGTTCCTCGACATCGGCACAGGCATCCCCACCTCCCCGAACCTCCATGAGATCGCCCAGTCGGTGGCCCCCGAGTCCCGCGTCGTCTACGTGGACAACGATCCCATCGTCCTCACCCTCTCCCAGGGCCTGCTGGCCAGCACGCCCGAGGGGAAGACGTCGTACATCGAGGCCGACTTCCAGCACCCGGAGGCCATCCTCGACTCCGCCGAGTTCCGCGACACCCTCGACCTGTCCAAGCCGGTCGCGCTGACCGTCATCGCGATCGTCCACTTCGTCCTCGACGAGGACGACGCGGTCGGCATCGTCCGCCGCCTCCTCGAACCGCTCCCCTCCGGCAGCTACCTCGCGATGTCCATCGGCACCGCGGAGTTCGCGCCGGAGGAGGTGGGCCGGGTCGCGCGCGAGTACGCGGCGCGCAACATGCCCATGCGGTTGCGTACGTTCCCGGAGGCCGAGGAGTTCTTCGAGGGCCTCGAACTCGTCGAGCCGGGGATCACGCAGGTCCACAAGTGGCATCCGGACGGCAGCGATTCGGAGCCCATCCGGGACGAGGACATCGCTATGTACGGGGCGGTGGCTCGTAAGCCCTGAGCCAGGCCCTGTCCTGGCCGCAGGCACCGTTGAATGTTTCATTCAGCATCTCTAGCATCACTCGGTGGGTCCATTCACCCATCGAGGAGATCCCGTGCTCTCAGCCACTCGTGTCAGAGGTAGGAGACGGACGCGGCGACCGGCGATGCTGGTCGCCGCGCTGCTGACGGCCGCGGGGGTGGCGGCCCCGCCGTCGTCGTCCGCGGCGGAGCAGCCGCCGAGCGCCGCTGCGAAGGTGTGGCCGACTCCCCAGAGCGTGAAGGCCGGTTCGGGTCGACTCACCGTCCCCGACCGGGTCGTGGAGGTCGTCGGCCGTCGGACCGACCCGTCGGCCCGACGGCTCGTCGAGTCCGTTCTGCGCGATGCCGGAGCCGACAAGATCATCACTGTGAGCGACGGTGACAAGCCCCCCGCCGCCGGGCTCACGGTCTACGTGGGCGGCCCGGACGAGAGCGGCGCCACCGGGAAGGCGCTGAAACGGCTGGGCGCCGAGCCGCCGACCGGCCTGGCTTCGGGCGGTTACGTCCTGGCGTCCGGGCGCAAGGACGGACGGGCCCTCGTCGCCCTGTCCGGCGTCGACACCACCGGCACGTTCTACGCGGTCCAGACCCTGCGCCAGCTCGTCACCAAGACGCGCGGATCGCGTTCCGTACTCCCCGAAGTGACCGTGCGGGACTGGCCGGCAGCCGCGCTGCGCGGGGTCATCGAGGGTTTCTACGGGACTCCCTGGTCGCACGCCGAGCGGCTGAACCAGCTGGACTTCTACGGTCGTACGAAGCAGAACGTCTACGTCTACTCGCCCAAGGACGACCCGTACCTGCGGGCGAAGTGGCGCGACGCGTACCCGTCCGCCGAACTGGCCCGGATCGAGGAGCTGGTGGACCGGGCCGACGCCAACCACGTCCGCTTCACCTACGCCCTGTCGCCGGGACTGTCGGTCTGCTACTCCTCGGACGCCGACATCAAGGCCCTCACCGCCAAGTTCGACTCGCTGTACGACATCGGCGTGCGCTCCTTCGCGATCCCGCTCGACGACATCAGCTACACGAAGTGGAACTGCGACGCCGACGAGAAGGAGTTCGGCACCGGTGGCGGCGCGGCGGGCACGGCACAGGCCCATCTGCTCAACCAGGTGTGGCAGGACTTCTCCGCCACGCACTCCGGGCTGCAACCGCTGGAAATGGTCCCCACCGAGTACTCCGACCTCGCCGACTCCCCTTACAAGAAGGCGCTGCGGGAGAAGCTGGACCCCTCCGTGGTGGTGGAGTGGACCGGTGTCGGCGTGATCGCGCCGACCATCACCGCCGACCAGGTCGAGCAGGCCCGCAAGGTGTACGGCCACCCGATCCTGATCTGGGACAACTACCCGGTCAACGACTACGTCACCAGCCGCCTGCTCCTCGGCCCCTACACCGGCCGCGAACCCGCAGTGGCCGCGGCGGCAACCGGAGTGACCGCCAACCCCATGGTCCAGGGCGAGGCGAGCCGGATTGCCCTGTTCACCTCCGCCGACTACCTCTGGAACCCGGACGCCTACGACCCCAGTACGTCCTTCCTCGCCTCCGTCCGCGACCTCGGCGGGCCCGCGGCGGCGAAATGGCTGCGGATCTTCGCCGAGAACAACTACTCCTCGCAGCTCGACGCGACCGAATCGCCCACGCTCACCCCGCTCATCGCCGCCTTCCGCGAGGCGTACGAGCAGGACAGCGGCCTCGACCAGGCCGCCGAGGCGCTCAGGGCGTACTTCTCCGACATGGCCGCCACGCCCCGCGAACTGCGCGCCCGGCTCGACAACCCCGGCTTCCTGACGGAGACATCCGCCTGGCTGGACAAGCTCGGCCGCTACGGCACGGCGGGACAGACGGCCGTGGACCTGCTCCTGGCGAACAAGCGGGGCGACGCCGACGCGGTCGCCACGCACTGGAAGAAGCTCAGGGCCGAGCGCAAGGAGCTGGACGCGATTCCCCAGCAGGTCTCGCCGGGAGTGATGGACCAGTTCCTCTACACGACGGTGATCGAGAACGCGCCCGACCCCGGCGTCGACATCTCCTTCGATCCCGGTTCCCTCGCCCTGAAGCCCGGCACGACCGAGACGGTGACCCTGGCTCTGACCGACAAGCGGTCCACGTCCGCCCGGACGGTCTCCTGGAAACTCGACATGCCCGACGGCGTAACCGCCGCACCCGACGAGGGCACCCTGACCGTCCCCGCCGGAGGCAGCGCCTCCACCACCGTCACCTTCACGGCACGGGACGGCGCCGCAGACGGGGTCCGCTCCGTCGTGGCGACGGGCTCGGCGGACGGCACAGCCGTCCTGGACCGGGCGATCCCTGTCCAGGTCGGCGACGGCACGGGCACGCCCCGGGCGCTGACGGCCAACTTCAGCGGCGCTTCGGTCAGTTCGATCGACCTGGACTCCGGGAAGAGCACCGACATCTCGGTGGGCGACAACCCCGGTGAGGTGATCCTCAGCGCGGACGGGCGTACCGCCTACGCCGCCAACCAGGGCTCGAACTCGGTCAGCGTCATCGACGTGGCGCGCGGCACGGTCACCGCCACGGTCGCCGTGGGCCGCGTTCCCGCCGGGCTCGCGCTCACGCCGGACGGCCGTACGCTCTGGGTCGCCAACTACTCCGACAACACGGTCCAACCGGTGGACACCGCCGACCTCGAGGCGGGCACGCCCGTCCCGGTCGGCTCCGGCCCGGAGAACATGGCGATCACGCCTGACGGCAGGACGCTGTACGTGGCCGACATCCACGACAACACCGTCACGCCGGTCGACCTGGCCACCCAGAAGACCGGCGCTCCCATCCCGGTGGGCCCCCGCCCCTTCAACGTGGTGGCCGCACCCGACGGCAAGACGGTGTACGTGTCCAACTCCGGCGGTTCGACGGTCACTCCGATCGACACGGCCACCAACGACACCGAGCCGACGCTCCTGGTCTCCGGCCAGGCCTACGGTCTCGCCCTGTCCCCGGACGGACGGACCCTGTGGGTCAGCCCCAGTACCGGCGACACCGTCACCCCCGTCGACACGGTCACCGGCGCCCCCGGCACCACGATCAAGGTCGGCAGGTCCGCCTTCGACGTCGCCCTGGACTGGAACGGCACCAAGGCCTACGTCACCACCGCCGACGGAAACGTCCTGGTACCGGTCGACACCTCGTCGGGCACCACCGGGCCGCCTCTGGCCACCGGCGCCTATCCGCTCGCGGTGGCGCTCACACCCGTACCGGTGGGGTAGCGGGCGTCAGCTCGCGGTGCGGCGTATGCGCACCGCGTAGTGCTTCTCCAGTTCCAGGTTGCTTTCGAAGCCGCCGGGGACGTTGGCCGAGACGTAGACCGGTGGGCGGCGGCCGGCCGGTCTCGCCAGCCTCGCCATCGACGGCCCGAGGTCAACCTGAAGAGTTCCAGGTTCGGGCTGACACACTCTCCCCCTAGCTTGGCCGAGGACAGAAATGACAATCCTCAACGGGGAGTGACCTGATGAGCAAGATTCATCGTCTGGCCGGAGCCACAGCTGCATCCGCGATCATGATCGGAACCCTGGGGGCGTCGCCTGCTGCTGCCGCCACCCCGCCCGAACTACCTGTCGCCGTCCAGGGCGCATGCAGCGGCACGGCCACCGACCGGGTCTCGGTCGTCGTCGACAAGGGGTACATCAGGACTACCTACTACAAGTCTGCCTCCGTCGTGAAGACCGTGCCCCGGGATGCGTCCTTGGCATTCTTCAAGGGCGTCAGGAACAGCCACGGAAATGAGTGGTTCAAGGTTCAGTACTCTGACCGCACGAACGACTGGTGTGGCTGGATCTACGCAGGTTCCGTCTGGTGGGAGGACTGAGCAGCGTTCCTGATCGGTGATCACGCGAGAGTCGGCGCATGGCAGCAGGGCCTCTTGGTAGCTCGGGGGTGCGAACCAAACCAAGCACCAGGCGGCCCTGCTGCCGCAGCCTTTCGCGCTCGCGTGCGTGGAGTCCGACTCGCCTTCCCGGCGGTTATGCCGGGCCAGTCATCCGCTGCGTGACCGTCCCCCGCGCGTAGCGCCGTCCGGTGTCAATGCCGCCCCCGCGAGGGCGGTGCACTTCCGGACCACGCCGTCCTGCGATGCGGGCAGGAGCAAGTCCTTCAGTTCCAGCTGGGTTCGGCGGGCACGCGGCAGCGCACCTGCTTCCCGATTGCCGAGCGCCGTACGTGCCATCCCGGCGCGAGCAGGTCGACCAGCCCGAGTCCTCGCCCGGTCTCCGCCTCCGCGCTGTCGAGCGGAGTCGCCCGGCGCCTGGGCAGGGTGCCGGGGTCCGGGTCGTGGACGTTCACCGCGACGCCGTGCGACGTCACGTACACCTCGACCACGAGCGGTACGTGATCGCCGTAGGCCCGTACCGAGTTGCCTACGAGTTCGGAAAGGACGAGCTGGGCGGAGTCGACGGTGTCGGCCTTCATGCCCTGGGCCATCAGTTCTGTGCTTGTCAATTGGCGTACCTGGCAAAGGTTTTGAGGCGAGGCGCAGATGTGTGCGGCGAAGCCGTGGGGGCGGGAGCGGACGTAGAAGCCGGGGATGGTTCGTACATGGGCTGTGGCGGCGTCGAGAAGTGTGGTGAGGGGCGGAGTGGGCTGCATGGCGTGGGGTCTCCCTGGTGGACGATCGGAACGGCCCCAGCTTCAGCTACCCGCGAGCTTTTCTCCCTTGGGTAGAAAACTTCCGACCCGAATGAGTGAAGCTCTCGCGACGGTGTGCGATCTCCTCGCGAGCGTTGCCAGACTCCGCACATGCCCAACTCACCACTCGTACCGACCGTTCGACGCCGTCGACTGGGCGCGAGCCTGCGGCGCCTTCGTAATGAAGCGGGGATGACGCTCGACGCCGCCGCTGGAGCCATGGGCTGGAGGGCGCCGAAGCTGTCGAAGATCGAGGGCGCCACCCAGGCGATCAGGCCCGCAGATGTGGGCTCCCTGCTGACGGTCTACGGCGTGGACGACACCCGGGTGAGGGACACTCTGGGCGCCCTGGCACGGGACGCCGGAAAGAAGGGCTGGTGGCAGACTTACAGCGCGATCGTCTCGCCCACCTACGCCGACTACATCTCCCTCGAATCGGACGCCGAGTCGATCTGCGCATGGTCCCCGCTGGTCGTGCCTGGGCTGTTGCAGACGGCTGCCTACGCGCGCGAGACGATCGCCGGCGTGACCACATCACGCACGCCGGAGGAGGTCACCGCCCTGGCGGAGGTACGGATGGCCCGGCAGTCCGTCCTCTCCCGTCCGAGTACGGCTCCGGAGCTGTGGGCCATCGTCCACGAGGCAGCGCTGCACCAGCGCTTCGCCGTGCGTCCCCCGACCATGCGGGAGCAACTCCGGCGGCTCCTCGACGTGTCGGACATGCCGAACGTCACCGTTCAGTTGATGCCGCTGGACTCCACCGCGCATCCCGGCGTGGTGGGCGGTTTCACCTTGACCGGGTTTCCCCAACCCATGCCATCTGTAGTGCTCTTGGAAAACCTCAGCGGCGCGACGTACGTTGAGGGCAACGACGCGACGCCCTTCGCCAAGGCCTTCGAACGCATCCGTGCGACGGCGCTTCCCGTGGAGGACTCGCTCGCGAGGATCGCCGAGTTGGAAGAGGGCCACCGGAAGTGACCGACCCCAAGGCCGAGTTGTACGCATCCGACCTCACCGGGGCGATATGGCGCAAGGCATCCGCCAGCGGCGCGGAGCACGACTGCGTCGAGATCGCCGACAACGTCCCCGCCCTCGTCCCCGTCCGCGACAGCAAGCGCCCCACCGGCCCACCGATCACGTTCAGCCCTGAAGCCTGGCGCGCTTTCATCGCCCACCTGGACTGAACCCGACGACGCCCAGAGGTCCAACGCGGGCAACCGCACCTGCGTGGCACCGTGACCGGAAACGGTCACCAGGTTGTGGCAGCAAAGCAGTGTGTGCCGAACCACCACACCGGGAAAGTGGAATCCGGCGCCCACCCGACGCGACAACCAGGCCGTCAACCTGCCCCAGCCTCGAAAGACCGCACCTCGCAAACACAGAGTCCCCGTCAGCACACCGACGAGGACTCATGAACAATCGAGGGGGTACGGGCGGCTAGCGCTCTACGCGCTTCAGGCCGCGCACGGCCGGGATTGCCAGCAGCAGGGCGCAGGCGACGAGCGCCATGGACGCGGACACGCACAGCAGCGGCACCGTCCCCGCGACGACCGCGAGCGGCCCCGCCACCGCCTGCCCGACTGGCTTCATCACCAGCGAGCCGGCCGCGTCGTACGCGTGCACCCTGCCGAGGACGTCCTGCGGGATGTGCGTCTGCACGCTCGTGTGGAACATGACGATCCAGAACGCCATGCCCACGCCGCTCACCCCGTAGCACCCGGCGATGAGCGGCGCGGGAAGGCCGAGAGCGACCCCTAACGGCATGAGCGCCCACAGGATCATGGAGAGGGCGCCGGCCCGGAGCGGATACCGCGGGCGGAGTCTGATCGCGACGATCCCGCCCAGCACACTTCCCGCCCCGAGGGACGACATGACCAAGCCGAACGTCGATGCTCCGTAGTCGGTGACCAGCGTGCTGTTGCCGAGGGTCATGGTGGGGCCGGCGCCGGCCAGCTGCCAGAGCATGAAGACGACGATGACACTCCACAGCCAGGTCCTGGCCCGGAACTCCCGCCACCCCTCGACGAGATCGGACCGGAACGACGATACGCCGCTTCGCTCGGCCGGGCCCATCGGGACCGAGCGGAGCAGGAGTAGGCAGGCGCCGCTGACTCCATAGGTCAAGGCGTCGAGGGCGACCACCGTTGCCGGTGAGGAGACCACGAGCAGCAGGCCTGCCAGCGACGGGCCGATCACGACGGTGACGGACTCCGAGATGCGGAGGGTGGCGTTCGCCTTCTGCACGTCCCGGGCTATGCGCGGGGTGATGCTGGCGACTCCCGGCTGGAAGATTGCGCTGCCCGCCCCGACCAGGGCCAGCAGCACCAGGATCTGCCACATCTGCGGCGTACCTAGCAGGAACAGCAGCGCGAGTACCGCTTGAAAGCACAACCGGACTGTGTCCGAGACAACCATCAGCCGCCGGGCACCGAAGCGGTCGGACAGCACCCCGCCAAAGATGATCAGTGCTGCGAACGGCGCTACGAGCGCGGCCAGCGCATAGCCCACTCCACTCGCCCCGTATCCCGCCCGGATCACGGCGGCCGTGATCGCGACGGGGAGCATCGCGTCGCCCAGCAGAGAGGTGGTGCGGGCGGCGAAGAACAGCCGGAAGTCCGCTGTCCACAGCGGCGGATCAGACGAGGTCTCCTTGACTTGCAGGTCACGGGCCATGTCCGAGCCAGCCACCGCACACCGTCCCACGTATGCCGTTGATCCCGACCAGGGCGACAGTCTCGTGCCTCGGCCGCCCCTCGGTCAACGGAATACGTTCGACAAGCCAGCGCCTACGCACGTTTGAAGACACCGCCTAGTGTCCTGCGCCGGGAATTCGATCAAGATATGCGGTGAGACGCTGCAGGATCTCGTCGGCGTCCTTCGTCCAGACGAAGGGCTTCGGGTCGTCGTTCCACTGTGCGATCCAGGCGCGGATGTCCCGTTCCAGGGCCTGGAGGTTCTTGTGGACTCCGCGTCGTATCTTCTTGTCGGTCAGGAGGCCGAACCACCGCTCGACCTGGTTGAGCCAGGACGAGTAGGTGGGCGTGAAGTGCATGTGGAAACGGGGGTGGGCCTCCAGCCACTTACGGATGGCCGGGGCCTTGTGGGTGCTGTAGTTGTCGCAGATGAGGTGGACGTCGAGGTTGGCGGGGACCTCTTTGTCGAGCTTGGTGAGGAACTTCTTGAACTCCGCGGCCCGGTGGCGGCGGTGGATGGAGCCGATCACCTCGCCGGTGGCCACGTCCAGGGCGGCGAACAGGGTGGTGACGCCGTGGCGGACGTAGTCGTGGGTGCGGCGTTCGGGCATGCCCGGCATCATCGGCAGCACGGGTGCCGAGCGGTCCAGCGCCTGGATCTGGCTTTTCTCATCGACGCACAGGACCAGGGCCTTCTCCGGCGGGTCGAGGTAGAGGCCCACGATGTCGCGGACCTTGTCGATGAACTAGGGGTCATTGGACAGCTTGAAGGTGTCCACCTGGTGCGGCTTGAGGCCGAAGGTGCGCCAGATCCGCCCCACGGTAGACCTGGACAGTCCGCTCTCGGCCGCCATCGACGCGCGTGACCAGTGCGTGGCGTCCTTCGGGGCGCGTTCCAAGGTGGCGACGACCACCGCTTCCACCTGCTCGTCGGAAATCTTCCGGGGAGCGCCGGGGCGCGGCTCGTCGCCCAGCCCGTCCAGGCGGGACTCCAGGAAACGGCGACGCCACTTGCCCACCGTCTGCGGCCAGATACCGAGTTCGGCGGCCACCTGCTGGTTCGACTTCCCCTCCGCGCAGCCCAGCACGATCCGGCACCGCTGGGCCAGAGCCTGCGCGGACGTCGCCCGCCGTGACCAGCGCACCAGCGTCTCTCGCTCGTCGTCGGTCAACGTCACCTCGGCCACCGGCCGTCCTCTACGCGCCACACGGACAGCCTACAAATATTCATCGAACTTCAGGCGCAGGACACTAGCGGGGCTGATGTGCTCCTGGAGTGTGTCCGAAGGTCCGGCGGAAGACATCGATGAACGCGCTGGCGGACGACCAGCCGCACATGTGTGCCACGGTGGTCACCGGGATGTTCTCGGCGAGCAGTACCAAGGCGTGGTACAGGCGCAGTTGGGTGCGCCACTGCGGGAAGGTCATGCCGAGGTCGGCCTTGAAGAGGCGGGAGAGAGTGCGGTCACTGGCGCCGACCTCCCTGCCCAGTGCGGCCAGGGTGCGGTCGTCGGCCGGATTCGTGCGCAGGATCTCGCACACTGCCTTCAGTGGAAGGGTGGTTGGGGTGGGCAGGTGCAGGGGCTGCTGGGGTGAGGCCCGCAACTGGTCGAGCAGCACGGCCCGTAGCCGCCCGCGTTCGGGGCTGTCGTCGTGCGGGGTGTGCGTGTAGGCGAGGATCAATTCCCGCAGGAGGGGCCCAACTGTCAGCACGGTCGGCTCGTCCAGGCCGAGCGGGTTGTCAGGCGCGGGAAGGCCGACCAGGTGCAGTTCGAGTTCGCCGTGAGCCTGGTGGGCATGCACGGTGCCGGCCGGTACCCAGATGGCGCGCGTACCCGGCGCGATCCACGAACCGGTGCTGGTCGTTACGGCCAGCGCTCCTCGGCCTGCGTAGACGATCTGGTGGTCGTCGTGGCGGTGGGCGTCGATGGCGGCTCCGGGCGCCAGCCACTGGGTGCGGGTCGGCGCTACAGGCTCGTGGCGGATTTCTGTCATTGTTTGGCAGTTTATCGGAAGCGCGCCATGGCGCGCCGCGATGACCATGGCGATGTGCCAAGGAACAGATCGATCCTCCTGCTGTCGTTCGGCCACGCCTGCGTGGACACCTACCAAGGCGCTGTCGCGTCACTCGTCCCATTCTTCGTCACCGAGCGCGCCTACAGCTACGCCGCGGTTTCGGGCATCGTGCTCGCCGCGTCTCTGCTGTCCTCGGTGGCACAACCGGTGTTCGGCGCACTCACTGACCGCTGGGCGATGCCCTGGCTCCTGCCCGTGAGTACGATCCTCGGCGGACTGGGTATCACCCTGAGCGGTTTGAGTGGTTCCTACGCTCTGACGCTGGTGTTCGTGGCGGTGTCCGGTGTCGGGGTCGCCGCCTACCATCCCGAGTCCGCCCGCGTCGCGCGGCTCGTCAGCGAGGGCAGCCACACCGCGATGGGCTGGTTCTCCCTGGGTGGCAACCTCGGCTTCGCCGCCGCACCGCTCATGGTCACCGCCGTCGTCGCCTGCGGCGGTCTGCGCCTGTCGCCGCTGCTTGTGGTGCCGGCCTTGGCCGGCAGTGTGCTGTGTCTGCCCGTCCTGCGCGCACTGCAGAAGACAGGATGCGGCGGCTTCGGCACCGCAGTTGCGACGGGCGCCGACGACAAGGCCTCGTTCGTGAAGCTGTCGCTGGCCGTCATCTGCCGGTCCATCGTCTTCATCGGCCTGAGCACATTCATCTCGCTCTACGTCCAGCAGCGTCTGGGAGGCAGTACGGCAGCGGGCGCCGCGGCGCTGTTCGTGCTCTATCTCGGCGGCGCGGTGGGCTCTGTGCTGGGCGGCAGCCTGGCCAATCGCTGGAACCGGGTCACTGTCGCCCGCTGGTCGTACCTCGTCACGGTCGCCGCCGTCACGGGGATCGTGTTCATACCCGGCCCGGCGATCTACGTGTTCGTGGCGCTGACCTCCGTCGGCCTGTACGTCCCCTTCTCACTGCAGGTCACCCTCGGCCAGGACTACCTGCCCACACGAGTCGGCACCGCCAGCGGGATCACCCTCGGGCTGACCGTCAGCATCGGCGGCCTGGTCAGCCCTCTCATCGGCAGCATCGCCGACGCGACCTCGCTGCGTACCGCTCTGACACCACTGATCCTGATGCCCGCCCTGAGCTGGCTGTTGTTCCGCACATTGCCCGAACCCAGCGCGCCGAAGCCCACGGCGGCGCAGCAGACCGGAGACGACACGGATGCCGAACCCTCTCCCGCGCGCGATCAACGCTGACCAACCTGCAGGTCCGGCGGCCGGACGGCCGCAGCGGGCCGACGACGTGAACGGCTCGTCGAGCACGTCATCGCAGCACACGTGCCCCCTGAGGGACTGGGGCTGCCTGGCCGCTCAGCGACAGCCTTCGTGGCAGCTGCTGTCCAGCCACTCGACGTCCGCAGGCGAAGTCGAGTACTGCCGGTGCACCTGTGACGCGCTGGTGGTCCTCTACAAGGGTGAGCTCGCGGCCTTCACCGGACCCCGGCACGCCTAGCTCCGCTGTTTCGGTTGGGATGAGCCGGAGGGACGAAACGCCAAGGCGCCTTCTGAGCTGGGACGATGAACCTCGTCGAGAAGTTCTTTCGGCCAGGTTCGCCGCCTGGAGCAGTGACTCGGTCATCGACCAAGCGGTGCGTCGGGCACGAGTCGCCACCCTCAACTCAGGACATCCAGAGTTCAAGATGTCTCCACCGGCGCGGTGGCGTTCGAGCGAGGCCGTTGCCGCGGGTACCGTGCCAGGTCGGCTCAGCTCGCGGTGCGGCGGATGCGCCCCGCGTAATGCTTCTCCAGTTCCAGGTTGCTCTCGAAGCCGCCGGGGACGTTGGCCGAGACGTAGACCGGCGGTCGTCGGTCGGCGGCCAGGAGGAGCGAGGTCGCCTCGGCGACGGCCATCTGGACCAGCATCACGCCGGTGAGGGTGGACAGGGCGCAAACGGCGCCGCCGTCGGGGAGTTCGAGGAGGGCGTCGCCGGATGGGGCCGCGTTGTCGAGGACGACGTCGGCCAAGTCGGCGAGCTTCTTGCCGCTGGGGTGGGAGGCGGGGACGGCGCGGGTGTGGGCGACCGAGGTGATGGCCAGGAGGCGGTGGCCTTGTTGCTTGGCGTGCAGGGCCATCTCCACGATCACGTTGTTGACGCCGGAGTTGGAGATGATGACGAAGAGGTCCTCGGGGCGTGGGGCGGCGAGGTCGTAGATCCGCCGGGCGACACCGGACTTGCGCTCCAGAAGCGGGTCGTCGAGGACTCCGGCGTCTTCGCCGCCGTACAGAACCAAGTCGGCGATGCTCAGCCGGTTGGTGGGCACCAGGCCGCCGGCGCGGCCCGCGACCTCCAGCACGATGGCCTGGGAGTGCCCGGTGCCGAAGGCCTGGATGACGCCGTCCGCGCTCACGCAGTCGGCGATCAGTTCGGCGGCACGCCGCACCTCCTCGCGCGCGGACCCGGTGACCCGGTCAAGGACAGCCAGGCTCTCGCGTGCGAAGCCGTCGGCGCTCACGGAGCCGCCGTTCACGGACTCGACAGACAAGGGGTACTCCCCACCGGTGGCTGAAACCACCATCGCGTGCATCCGTACGTGAATGAATAAAACACACCTCGCGATCAGCGGGCAACCACGGGCGACATCCGCAGCCGCATCCCGATCGCATCCACAGCCGCGTCCACTCGCACCCCCGTACCCGCCGGTCCTGAATTTCAACAAGCCAGTTGTACGGTGGCTGTTACCTTCTCAGCGGCCAGTTTCAAGGAGATCGGATGCCCCCTACGGACGTCACCTCACTCATCCGCACCGAGCTGCCCCGGCTGGCCGGCTCCCTGCGGAAGGTGGGCGAGCTGATCCTGGAGGATCCGGCGAGCGTCACGCACGCCTCGGCCGCCGAACTGGGCCGCAGGACCGGGACCTCGCAGGCGACAGTGACCCGTTTCTGCCGGGCCATCGGGCTCGACTCGTACCAGCATCTGCTGATCGAACTCGCCCAGGAACGCGGTCGCGGCGAGGTCTCCGACTGGGGCAGCGCCGAGATCGGCCCGGACATCTCCCCGGACGACGACCTCGAGCGCGTCGTCCAGGTCGTGGGCAGCGCCGTCCTGCGCGCGGTGCAGCAGACCATCGACCGGATCGACCTCGACGCGATGGAGCGCGCGGCCCAGGCCGTCGCCCGCGCCCGGCGCATCGACGTCTACGGCGTCGGCGGCAGCGGCGCGGTGGCGCAGGAGACCGAGACCCGGCTGTTCCGCATCGGCTGCTCGGTACGCGGCTGGACCGAGGTGCACGCCGCGGCCACCTCCGCGGCCCTGCTCACGCCGGCGGACGTCGCCATCGGCATCTCGCACTCGGGGGCCACCCGCGAGACCATCGAGCCGTTCGAGCTCGCCAAGGAGCGCGGTGCCACGACGGTGGCGATCACCTCCGACCCGCGCTCGCCGCTCGCCAAGGCCGCCGACATCCGGCTCACCTCCACCTCTTCGGAGACCATCTTCCCCGGGCGCACCGGCAGCATCGGCGGCCGGCACTCGGTGCTGGTGCTCATCGACTGCCTGTACGTACGGGTCGCCCAGCTCTCCTACCAGCGGGCGAGCGCTTCGCTGGCGCTGACCGACCACATCACGCCGCAGCATGCGGTGAAGACGCGCCGTTCCCGCTGAGCGCTCCGCTGGAGGTGCAGTGATTCGGCTGCGGGCCGGTGGGGGCTGGTCGCGCAGTTCCCCGCGCCCCTGTTGAGGGGCCTGCGGCCCTCAACAGGGGCGCGGATACTGCACCGGAGGCTCGCGTAGGCGCACCTCTTGCATGGATGAACCACCAGCAACGCGCACGCATGGTTGTTTGAACCATCCCTCCGGTGTCAGGATGTGGCTCCGCCGAGCCCTCTCGTAGGAGACCCATGCGCGTCACCTCTGTCGAGTCGACCGAGCTTTTCGTCGGAACCGTCGGCACCACCGAGCAGCCGCGCCAGGTGGTCGCCGTCGAGCTGAGCCACCTCCCCGGCCGGACCGTCCGCCTCACCGTCGAGGGCCCCGGCGTGACCGGCGAGACCGAGGCCACCGCTGCCGAGGACGGCACCGTGCGCGCCGAGATCCCCGTGGTCACCGAGCCCGAGCTCGCCGTCGGCGAGCGTCGCGAGATCACGGTGACCGCCGCCGACGGGGACCAACTCACCCGCCACACCGGCGAGTTCACCGTCGCCGAGCCCGGCTGGACCATGTTCATGGTCAGCCACTTCCACTACGACCCCGTCTGGTGGAACACCCAGGCCGCGTACACCGAGACCTGGGACGTCGCCGACGACCCCGCCTCCACCGGCCTCCCGGCCCGTACCTTCGACTCGCGCGGCCAGTCCGGGATGAGCCTGGTGCGGGCCCACTGCGATCTGGCGCGGCGCGATCCGGCGTACACCTTCGTGCTCGCGGAGGTCGACTACCTCAAGCCGTACTGGGACGCCTTCCCGGAGGAGCGCGCCTTTCTGCGCGAGCTGATCCGCACCGGTCGCGTGGAGATCATGGGCGGTACGTACAACGAGCCCAACACCAACCTCACAGGGGCCGAGGCGACCGTACGCAACGCCGTGTACGGCGACGGCTTCCAGCGAGCCGTCATGGGCGCGTCCCCCGAAACCGCCTGGCAGTTGGACGCCTTCGGGCACGATCCCCAGTTCCCGGGGCTGATGGCGGACGCAGGGCTGAGCTCCAGCTCGTGGGCACGTGGGCCCTTCCACCAGTGGGGACCGACGCTGTCCGTCTTCGGGGAGGAGCCGAGGGATCCGAACCGGATGCAGTTCCCGGCGGAGTTCTCGTGGATCGCTCCCTCGGGGCGCGGGCTGCTGACCGCTTACATGGTCAACCATTACGGAGCGGGCTGGGCGATCGACAACGCGCCGACGCTGCCCAAGGCGGAAGCCGCCGCGTACAAGCTGTTCAAGGGGCTCAAGCAGGTGGCGCTCACGCGCAATGTGCTGCTTCCGGTCGGTGGGGACTACGCGCCGCCGTGCCGTTGGGTGATGGACATCCACCGGGACTGGAACGCCCGTTACGTCTGGCCGCGCTTCGTCAGCGCGATCCCGAGGGACTTCTTCGCCGCCGTTCGCGCGGAGCTCGACGAGGAAGGCCGCAAGGCCTCGCCGCAGACACGGGACATGAACCCCGTCTACACCGGCAAGGACGTCTCGTACATCGACACCAAGCAGGCGCAGCGGTACGGGGAGACGCTGCTCGCCGACGCGGAGGCGTGGGCGACGCTCGCCTCGATGGTCACCGGGCATCCGTATCCGGACGCGGCGCTCGACAAGGCGTGGCGGCAGCTGATCTACGGCGCCCATCATGACGCCGTCACCGGCTCCGAGTCCGACCAGGTCTATATCGACCTGCTGACAGGCTGGCGGGAGTTGTACGACCTGGCCGACACGGTGCACGCCGACGCGACCGATGCCCTGGCCCGGCAGGTGGCTCAACTGCCCTGCGGTGGCCCGGACTTGGTCGTCTTCAACTCCGCCACCTGGGAGCGGCGGGACGTGCTCACCCTGGCAGACCCGGGTCTCGTACCGCTCGACGACACGGGTCTGCCGCTGCCTGCCGTACGCGACGACGACGGCCAACTCCGCGTGGTCGTACCGGAAGTGCCGGGCATGGGCCTGCGCGCCCTGCCGCTCGCCGAGGGCTCCGTGGCCGAGTGGGCGCCCGGCGAAGGCACCACGATCCGCAACGAGTTCTACGAGGTGACCGTCGATCCGGCGCGCGGCGGGGGCGTGAGCGGCTTGCGCGCGCTGGCGGAGGGCGGCCGCGACCTGCTGCGCGCCGGGGACATCGGCAACGAGCTGGTCGTACAGGAGGAGTACCCGAGGCACCCGCGTTTCGGCGAGGGCCCCTGGCATCTCACGCCGACCGGCACGACCGCCGCCCGCAGCAGCGAGGTGACCGCCGACGTACAGGTCGAGCACTCCCCCGCCGGATCCCGGATCACCGTCACCGCGGACCTCGGCCTCTTCCGCTACACGCAACGGCTGTGTCTGTGGAAGGGGGTCGCGCGGCTGGACGTGTCCACCACCATCGACGGTTACGACGGGGCCGACCGGCTCATCCGGGTGCGGTGGCCGTCGGACGTACGGGGCGGGCTGCCGGTGCATGAGGTGGCGGACGCGGTGATCGGGCGCGGGTTCGGGTTCGTGGACGTCGACAGCGAGCAGTTTCCCTGGACCTTGGACAATCCGGCGAACACCTGGTTCGGGCTCGGCTCCACCGCCCGGACCGAACTCCGGGACGACGCTGGCACGTTGCTCGGGCACCGGTCGATCGGGGTCGCCGAGTTGATCTACGGCTCCTGGGAGGAGGCCGGCGAGCTCGGGGCCCCGCTCGCGGCGGCCCTCGTCCGTGCGGGCGTCACGGCGACCTCGACGATCGCGGACGGTCCTCGTTACGGCGACCTGGAGGTCGACTCCAACCTCCCCGACATCCGTATCGCCGTCGGCGCCCCCGACCGCAACTCCGTGGTCGCCGAGGCGCTGGGCTGGGACCCGGCCGCCGGGCGCGAACTGCGGCGGCAACTGGCCGAGCGGGGTGTGGCGGCGGTGTGGGTCGCGCCGCGTGCGGGGCTGCGCGAGGAGTGGGTGCCGGGGGCGGACCTGCGTGACCTGGAGCGGCTGCCGCTGCTCGTGGTGGCGGGTGCCCGTCCCGAGGACGACGCGAAGGCGGTCGCCGAGCTGGTGGCCGACCTGGAGGAGGCGACGGTACGGGCCACCGCGGCGGGCGGTGGTGAGGCCCTGCCACCGGGTGACGCCTGGGACGGCCGCAGCTTCGCCGTCCTCAACCGCGGCACGCCGGGCTGCGTGGTCACGTCCTCCGGCGACCTCTACATGTCCCTGATGCGCTCCTGCACCGGCTGGCCCTCGGGGATCTGGATCGACCCTCCGCGCCGTACCGCCCCCGACGGCTCGTCCTTCCAGCTCCAGCGCTGGTCCCACACCTTCGAGTACGCGGTGATGGGCGGCGAGGGCGACTGGCGCGAGCTCCAACTCCCGCAGGCGGGCCATGAGTTCAACCATCCGCTCACGGCGCGGCTGCGCGGCGGCCGGGCGGCGGATGACGACTCCGTACTGCCGAGACGGACGGCTCTGCTGGGGCTTGAGCCGGAGGGCCGGGTACTGCTCGACGCGCTCAAGCCGCTCGGCTCCCCGCTGGCCCGGGGCAGCGTGACACCGGCCGACCCGAGGCGTGGGATCGCGGTGCGGATGCATGAGGTGTCGGGCCGTCCGGTGCGGGCGCGGGTGCGTGGGCCACTGCCGTGGATGGTCGGCTCTCGGGCCGACGTCCTGGAGACGCCGGGGGAACCACTGGTCCCGGAGGACGGTGTCCTCGGTGTCGGGCTGACCGGGTTCGAGGTCGCCACGGTGCTGGCGACACCTGGGGACGGCTCCCCCAGCGCGACGCAGGGTCCCGGGATCGCCGCGTACGAACCCGCCCAACCCGTCCCCACCCGGTACTGGCTGCACAACTCCGGCCCCGCACCGCGCGGGAACATGCCCGTGACCGTGTACGTCTCACCGAGCGCGCTCACCCTCGACGGACCCGTCACCGCGACCGTGCGGGTCGCCTCGGAGCTCACCGACGCCCCGGTGTCGGGCGACGTGACCCTCCACGTACCGCCCGACTGGGTCGCCGAGCCCGCCCGGCTGCCGTACGCGCTGGGCCCCGGCGGATTCACCCTCGCCGAGTGCACCGTGACGCCCGCCCCCGATGCCGTACCCGGCCGGCACTGGCTCGCCGCGCGGCTGTCGTACGGCGGACAGGTGTACGAGGATGTCGTGGCCCTCGATGTGCCGGGCGCGGTTCCGGAGGGCGAGCCGGACGGGCGTACTGGCCCAACCCTGGTGTCCCGGCTGGGAGTTGAGCGGGTCAGTGTGCGCAGGGGTGAGCGGGGGCGGGTTCCGGTGAGCGTGCGGAACACGACCCGTGGTCCGATCACTGGCACCTTGTGGGCGGTTTCCTCGTGGGGCACCTGGCCGGGGGTGGGGCCCGGCTGCCAAGGGTTCGCCGTGGCGCCCGGGGAGCAGGCGGAGTGTGTCATTGAGGTGGACGGGCGGGCGGTGCCGCCGGGTTCGTACTGGCTGATGGCGAAGGTCGCCTGGCACGGGCAGGTCGCCTATACCGAGGCGGTTCCGCTGGAGGTGACGCCGTGACACATGTGCATCCGCCCGAGGGGGCCGCGGCGCTGGTGCACGGCGAAGCAATCGCCACAGCACAGGTGGACGCACTGCTAAAAGCGATGCCTCCGCGCGAAGCGCCCCTTCAGGGGCGCGGGGCCGTGACATATGCGGCTCCGCCGCGATGGGGGTCCCCCCGCGCGAGCTCGATTCGAGCGTGGGGGAGCGACCAGCCACAGCCGGCCCGCAGTTCTCAAACTGCCCTTCCCGCGGAGCGACTGCGGCGCCAGCGAAGGCGCTGGGCCACCCAGATCGTCGTCGCCGACGAACTCGCCCGCCGCGCCTGCACCGAGCGCGGGCTCGAGCCCCCGGCCCGGGAGACACTCCAAGTGCTCGCCGTGGACGGGGGCGACGTGGCCGACCTCGGAAGCATCGTCGCGGTCGTACTCGCCTACTCCCCCGCCGCACGCACCCTGCTGGCCCAACTCGCGGACGAGCAGGACCTCCCCGAAGCAGCCGTACGGGACTACTACGACCGCAACCGGGACCGCTTCCTCACCCAGGACGCCCTGCGGCGAGGAGTCGACCCCTTCGGCGGCGCGACACCGGCGGACTTCCTGCCGTACGCGGACGTACGGGAGGGCATCGCCCACGGGCTGCGGCAGGCGGCGGGCCGGCGCGCCTTCTTCGCCTGGCTGGACCGGGCCCGCGCCGGTGTGGTGTACGCCGTCGGCCACGAACACCCGGGCGACCCCTCGCACCCGGACCACGAGCACCGGCACTGACCCCGAGCCGGAACCCAAAAGCAACACGGCACCCCATTGACCTCCGATGAATTTTGGTCCACCTTTTCATCAATCGGAGTCCAAGTTGGTGAATTGAACCAGCACATCCCCAGATACCTGTTCGCAGGAGGGCATCCCATGCGTGCGAGAAGACTGACCGGATCCGTGGCGGCCATCGTCGTTCTGTCCCTGACAGCCGCCGGCTGCGGCCTCGGCGGCTCGGACGGCGGCGAGGCCACCGCCGGCGGCTGCAAGGTCGACGAGGGCAATGTCGGCTCGGGGAAGCTCACCGGCGACGTCAAGGGCGACATCACCTTCCAGACGACCAACGTGAAGAAGGACTTCGGGGACTACTTCAACGGCGTCATCAAGGCCTTCGAGAAGGCCAACCCGGACACGAAGATCAAGTGGATCGACGACCCGGGCGACGCCACCTTCACCCAGCGGCTGGTCGCCGACGCGCAGGGCTGCACCCTCCCGGACGTCGTGAACATCAACGTCAACACGGCGATCGCGCTGACGAAGAACGGCTACCTGCTCAACCTGGACGAGAAGGCTCCGGACGCGGGCAAGCCGTTCACGGACGCGATGTGGAAGTCCACCACGTACGCCGACGCCGAGGGCAACAAGGTGCACAGCGTGCTGCCCTGGTACTCCGGCGGCATCCTGCAGACCTTCAACACCGAGCTGATGGAGAAGGCGGGCCTGGACCCGGCGAAGCCCGCGACCACGGTGCTCGGTCTGTTCGCCGACGCCGAGAAGGTCGCCAAGGCCTCCGACGGCGACTACTACGCCTTCCTCGCCAACCCGCAGCACCACATCCCCGCCCACTGGCAGCAGATGGGTATCGAGGTGCTGTCCTCCGACGGCAAGAAGTTCACCTTCGCCGACGACCCGAAGACCGTGCAGTGGGTCGAGGCCATGACCAGCCTCTACAAGGCCGGCGGGATGCCCAGGGACTCCCTCTCCTCCACCCAGGACCCGGCCAACGTCTACGGCCAGGGCAAGCTGGTCTACGGCCCCACCAACCCCAACTTCCTGCGCTTCATCCAGCAGAACAACCCGACCGTCTACGAGAAGACCGGCGTCGCCCCCTACATGCTGGACGCACTCGGCCACACCGTCGGCGCCCCGCAGTACGTCGGTGTCGCCTCCACCAGCAAGAACGCCTCGACCGCGCTGGCCTTCGCACAGTTCCTGACGAACGCGCAGAACCAGCTGGAGTGGGCGAAGGACCCGAACGTCGTCATCTTCCCCTCCACCACCGAGTCGTTGAAGGACCCCTTCTTCCAGAAGGTCGAGGGCACCGACCCCTTCTCCGAGGCCCGGAAGATCGTCGCCGATGACCGCCAGACCTCGACGGCCGACGAAATCGCCCTCACGCCCGGCGAGTTGAACGCCATCGTGGCCCAGATACAGCTGGCGATGCAGGGCAAGAAGAGCGCCCAGGACGCCCTCGACGAGGCCCAGTCCAAGGCCAACGAGCTGATCGAGCAGGGCAGCTGACCCATGGCCGTACGCCCCCTGCGCACTCTCGACAAGGCGCCCGCCCCCACCTCCCCGGGGGCGGGCGCCCCGCGCCCCGGCGCTTCCCCCTCACCACACCCGCCGGGGCCGCTGCGCCGCGCCCTCCGCTCCGTGACGCCCGGCCCGGCGCCGGACGCGGGGGGCGCGGCGCTCTACCGCAAGTGGTGGCTGCCCTGGCTGTGGATGGCCCCGGCCGTCGTCGGCGTCACGGTCTTCGGAGTGTGGCCGTTCCTCAACACGCTCATCCTGTCCTTCACCGACGCCAAACCCCTCGGCGGCGCCGCGGGCTTCGTGGGCCTGGACAACTACACCCGGATGTTCGGCGACTCGGACTTCTGGCTCGCCACCCGCAACAGCCTGCTGTACGCGGTGATCGTTGTCCCCCTGATGGTGCTGCTGCCGCTGATGCTGGCCGTGCTGGTCGAGAAGAACCTGCCCGGCATCGGCTTCTTCCGCTCCGCCTTCTACACCCCCGTCCTCGCCTCCAGCGTGGTCGTCGGCCTGAGCTGGCAGTGGCTGCTGAGCGACCAGGGCCTGGTCAACACCTGGCTGCAGAAAGGCCACTTGATCAAGGAGGCCATCCCCTTCCTCTCCGACTCGTGGCTGATCCTGCTCTCGGCGATGGGCCTGACGATCTGGAAGGGCCTCGGCTGGTACATGATCTTCTACCTGGCCGCGCTCGGGAACGTCCCGAAGGAACTGCACGAAGCCGCCGCCGTGGACGGCGCGGGCTCCATCCGCCGCTTCTGGCACATCACCATGCCCGGCGTACGTACGTCGATGATGCTGGTCGGCACCCTCACCGGCATCGGCTCGCTACGGATCTTCACCGAGATCTACATGCTCGGCGGCTCCACCGGCGGCCCCGGCGGCGCCGACCGCACGCTCCCCTTCTACATCCGCGACGTCGGCCTCGACCCGCTCACCGGCAACGCCGGCTACGGCGCCGCCGTCTCCGTCGCCCTCTTCGCACTCACCCTGGGCCTCACGCTGCTCGCACAGCGCCTGACCAAGGAGGACGAGGCATGACGACGACAGCTGTCGTGAAACGCCGACGCCTGATGCCCCGCTGGCGGGACTACGGCCGCCCCCGCGAACTGATCGTCCGCTACCTGCTGTTGCTGTTCGTCCTGGGCATCACCGTCGGCCCGCTGCTGTGGCAACTGCTGTCGTCACTCAAGGGCGCGGGCGAGGACGTCTTCGGCGCGGGCGCCTCCCTCTTTCCCCAGGACCCGTCCCTGCGGGCGTACCGCCAGGTCTTCGATCAGGTGCCGGTGTGGACGTACATCAGGAACAGCTTCTTCGTCGCCGTCATCTCGATCACCAGCCAGCTCGTCTTCTCCACCATGGCCGGCTACATGCTCTCCAAGCCCGCCTGGAAGGGCCGCAAGTTGGTGTGGGTGCTGCTGATGGCGTCCATGATGTTCCCCTTCGAGTCGATCATGGTGTCGCTGTTCCTCAGCATCCGTGACCTGGGCCTGGTCGACAACCTCGTCGGCGTCTGGCTGCCCGGCTTCGTCGCCGCCATCAACGTACTGATCATGCGCGCGGCGTTCCTCGCCGTGCCGCGCGAGATCGAGGACGCGGCGATGCTGGACGGGGCGGGTGAGTGGAAGCGGTTCCGGTATCTGTATCTGCCGTCCGCGTACGGCGCGATCCTCGTCGTCACCATCAACACCTTCATCAGCGCCTGGGACGACTTCCTCTGGCCACTGATCGTGCTGCGCTCGGAGGAGCACTTCACGCTGACGCTGGGTCTGGCGCGGCTGTCGTCCTCGTCGTTCGGGTACGACCAGCGGATGGTGATGGCGGGGTCGGTGATCTCGGTGATTCCGGTGCTGATTCTGTTTGTGATCACGCAGCGGTGGTTCTATCGGGGGGTTTCTTCGGGGGCCGTGAAGCTCTGAGTCGGTGCGGTGGTCAGCGCCTCCCGCGCCGACTCGGCGATGCGGAACTCGACCACCGTGCCGTGCAGGTCGGCGCCGAGCGAGAACGTGACCGTACGGGTCTCGCCCGGCGCCAGGTCGACGGCCTGGAAACCGTGCAGTTCCAGCGTGCGCGGCCAAACGGGGGTACTGGTACGCAGACGACGCAGGTAGAGCTGGGCGACGGAACGGCCATGACGCTGGCCTGTGTTGGTGATGTCGGCCTCCACGGTGCGCCCTGACAGCCGCGGTGGACCGTACGCGAAGGTCGTGTACGACAGCCCGTGCCCGAAGGAGTACAGCGGCTCGGCGCTTTCGTCCACGTAGGAGCCGTACTCGGTGTCCTTGTGGTTGTAGTAGACGGGGAGTTGGGCCGCCGAGCGCGGGACGGAGACGGGGAGGCGGCCGACCGGTTCCGCGTGTCCGAGCAGGACCTCGGCGATCGCGTCTCCTCCCCACGGTCCCGGATACCAGGCGGTGAGCAGCGCCGCCGCGAGGTCCGCAGCCTCCGGGACGGCGTGGGGGCGCCCCTGCACCAGGACCACGATGGCAGGGGTGCCGGTCGCCGAGACTGCGCGCAACAGCTCGTACTGCGCCTCGCCGAGCCGCAAGCTGGCGAGGTCGACGCCCTCGCCGCAGGTCATCTCGGAACCGGTCTCTTGTGCTGCCCCGTTGGCGGCGAAGCCGGTCTCGGGGGTACGGGCGCTGCTGCCGCCGAGCACGAGCACGGCCAGGTCGGACTCGCGGGCCAGAGTGACGGCTTCGGGTATGCCGGAGATGTCGCCGCCGGTGAGGGCGCAGCCGCGGGCGTGGCGTACGTCCGTGCCGGGCCGGGCGAGCCGCCGCAGCCCGTCGAGCACGTTCGTGCCGGTGCCGGGGCGTTGCGGGGCCGTGTAGTCGCCGAGTTGGTGAGCGGTGGTGGCGGCGTGCGGTCCCAGGACGGCGATACGGGTCGCGGTCGGGGAGATGGGGAGGACGCCGCTGTTGTTGTGGAGGAGGGTGACTGCGGCTCGGGCGAGGGCGGTGCTCAGGTCCCGGCCGACGGATGGAGGCGGCAACGGGCTTGCGGTGTACGGCTGTTCAAAGAGGCCGAGGCGGAACTTCAGGCGCAGGACGCGGGCGACGGCGGCGTCCAGGGTCTGCTCGGAGACGAGCCCCCGTTCGACGGCCTCCTCCAGGTGTGTGAAGCCCTCGTCCCACAGGCTGAGGTCGACACCGGCGTTGAGGGCGAGCGCACCCGCGGAGACCTTGCCGCCGGTGATCCGGGCCAGCCGGTCCACAGCCAGGCCGTCGGCCATCACCAGGCCCTCGAATCCCCAGCGTTGGCGGAGCAGGTCGTGCAGCAGGGCTCGGTTGCCAGAGCAGGGCATGCCGTCCACCTCGTTGTACGCGGCCATCACGGCGGCGGCCCCGGCGCGCACGCCGGCCCTCGCGGCGGGGAGGTGGATCTCATGCAGCTCCCGTGGTCCGAGTTCGGACTCGGCGGAGTTGCGGCCGCCGGTGGTGGCGCCCTGGCCTGCGAAGTGCTTCAGCACGACGGGGGCCTTGTCGGGGGCGAAGAGATCGCCGGGGTTCCCCTGTATGCCGCGTACGAGCGCCTCGGTGAGACGGGATGCGAGGTACGGGTCCTCGCCGAAGCACTCCTCGGTACGGCCCCAGCGGGGGTCGCGGGCGATGTCCAGTGCGGAGACGAGCGCCAAGTGGCCGCCGCGGGAACGGAGTTCGGCCGCGGCGTGGGCGGCGGCCTGCTCGTACAGCTGGGGGTCCCAGGTGGCGCCGACGGCCAGGTTCACGGGGAAGACGGTGCCGTCCAGGGCCATGTGGCCGTGGGGGACCTCCTCGACGAACAGGGCCGGTATGCCGAGCCTGCTGTTGTCGACGACGTGACACTGCACCAGGTCGGCGAGCGCGGCGCTGTCCGCGGCGCCGGCTCCGGTGGCGTGGTCGACACCCGACCAGGCGTCGGCTCGCAGCAGTCCGTAGAGGGCGCCGAGACCGGCGAAGCGCTCGGTTTCGGCGTGCAGGGCTTCGGTGAGTTCGAAGCCGGATGGGGTGCGGCGGTAGGCGTTCCAGCCGTACATGCGCTGGTTGAGCTGGCCTACCTTCTCGCGCAGCGTCATTCGGCCGAGCAGGTCGCGGACGCGGGCTTCGATGGGGGCGGTGGGGTTGCGGTAGAGGGCAGTCTGGTTGGGGGTCAGCATGCGGTCGGCCGCTTCGTTGCCGGGTCGAACTCGCGCTCCAGCCGGGCCAGCGCCACGGCACCGCCACAGCCGTCCGTCACCCGGTCGACGTCCAGCCCGAGCTCCTCCAGGCGACGATGCACCGCCTCCGTAAGAGGCCCTCCCGCGCCGAGCAACCCGCCGGTGGCAACCAGCCGTTCCCCCAGGCGGCAGCCCAACGCACGTACCGTATCGGCGAGTTGATCGGCCGCCTCGCGGAGGATGGCCGTGGCGACGGCATCCGTGCCGCGGGCCGCCTCGCTCACCAGCGGTGCGAGCCCGGCGAGCCGGATCGGAGGCTCCGCCATGACCGCGGGCAGCAGCCGCATGCGATACGCCTCGCGCTGTGCCCGGGACGTGAAGGCGGGCCCTTCCGCCTCACCACCGCCCGGCAACACGTCGGCCGGAAGCCCGAACTCCCGGCCGACCAGGGCAGCCAGCACCGTAGAACCGCCCCGCCCATCCGCCATACGCAGCGCCGAACGCACCGCCTCGCGCCCGATCCAGAAACCGCTGCCGTCGTCGCCGAGGAGCCAGCCGTCACCGCCCGCGGTGGCGGTGCAGCGGCGGTCGGTGATGCGGGCCGCGACCGCGCCGGTGCCGGCGACCAGGGCGAGGCCGTTCTCGGGGGTGCCGGGCGCGGAGGCGAAGGCGGCCTCGATGTCGCTGTAGACCTCGACCGATACGGCGGCGATGCCCAGCCGCCGCAGCGCCGTGGCGAGGGCGGAGTGGGCGTTGAGCCGGCCGGGCTCGTCCGCGGCGGTCCGCGAAGCGCCCGCGAACCCGCCCGCCACCGCCGCCACCCGGCCGCGCAGCCCTTCCGGCACGGCCTGTGCGACCGCCTCGGCAAGGTGGTCGGTGAGCTGAGGCACCGGGACGGTCAGGGCGTTGCCCGGTCCCGCGGCGCCCTCACCCCGCGGGAGGCCGTCGCGCACGGATGCCAGAACGGCGCGCGTACGGGTGCCGCCCGCATCCAGGCCGACCACGAAATCCTGGTTCAAATCATTGTTCATTGGCGACCATGGTGGTTGATACATTCGCCTGAGACAAGGTCCGGCAAGGGTCCGACGAGATCCGAACGTTCCGGAACCGTTCCGGACGAGAACCGACGGTTCCGACGGGCCCGACCGGAGGAGGTCCTCATCAACACTCCCACCGCGCCCGCAAGCCTGCGCTTCGGCGTCAACTACACCCCCCGACGCGGCTGGTTCCACTCCTGGCACGACTTCGACCCGGCGCACGCACGCGAGGACCTGGCGCAGATAGCCGGCCTGGGGCTCGACCACGTACGGATCTTCCACCTCTGGCCGCTACTCCAGCCGAACCGCACGCTCATCCGCACCGCCGCCGTCGACCAGCTGGTGCGCCTGGTCGACCTGGCTGCCGAGGCCGGCCTCGACGTACTCGTGGACGGCATCCAGGGCCACCTGTCCAGTTTCGACTTCTACCCGGAGTGGACCCGCAGCTGGCACCACCGCAACGTGTTCACCGACCCCGAGGCCATCGAGGCCCAGGCCGAACTGCTACGGGTCCTGGGCCGCGCCCTGGCCGGCCGCCCCAACCTCCTCGGCCTCCAGCTCGGCAACGAGCTCAACAACCTGGTCGAACACAACCCGGTCACCCCCGACCAGGTGGACCACTACCTCGACACGCTGCTGACCGCCGCCCGCTCCGGACTGGGCGCGAAAGGCCTGGTCACCCACTCCGCGTACGACGCCGCCTGGTACGGCGACGACCACCCCTTCACCCCCGAGGCCTCCGCCCGCAAGGGCGACCTGACCACCGTCCACCCCTGGGTGTTCTCCGCCGACTGCGCACGCCGCTACGGCCCCCGCTCCCCGCAGGTACGGCACCTCGCCGAGTACGGAGTCGAACTCGCCAAGGCGTACGCCACCGAACCGGCCCGCCCGGTCTGGGTCCAGGAGACCGGAGCGCCCGAGCCTCACATCCCCGCGTCCGACGCCCCGGACTTCGCCCGCGCGACCGTCCTGAACGCGGCCGACTGCACGGACCTGTGGGGCGTGACGTGGTGGTGCTCCCACGACGTCGACCGCTCCCTCACCGACTTCCCGGAACTGGAGTACACCCTGGGCCTCTTCGACTCCACGGGCCGCACCAAGCCCATCGCCTCAGCTCTCGCCGACGCGGTGGCAAAACTGCGCACCGGCTCCCACCGGGCGCAGCCCCGCGACACCGCCCTGGTCCTGGACTGCACACCCGCGACCCGTTCCGTGTCCGGCCCGGGCGGCGCGTACTTCGAGGAGTGGATGCGGCTGCGGATCGAGGGGGTACGCCCGGCGGTGGTGAGGGCGGCATGGGCGGATGATGCGGGGTATTTGAGTGCGCGAGGCCTCAGGGAACTCATTCGGATGCCCTGACTTCACCTGACGTACTGGCACCGCGGCCCCATGACCCCTGTCGCGCAAATCGTGAACACACGGCGGAGGAATGCCCTTCAGGCACTCAAACGAGCGCTGCGTGAACACAAGCGGGAGAAGTGCTCACGCTGTGCGACTCACCCTGGGTCCGCCCCCGCCCCGACCCGCCCTCGCGGTCGCGCACCGGCGACATCGACATGGTGGCCAGGCGCCCGTGGCCAGCGGCTCGGCGCTCGTTACGTCGGTGGGCTCCGCCCACGTCCGGCCGCCGTCACGGGACACCCGCATCGTCATGAGCGTTACGGGCTGTTCATCGTCCGCGGTCACCGGTGCTCACCATGCCGGGTGATCTCCACATTGGTGTCTGTCGCGGCCGAGTAGTCGCCGTGCCGACGGGCCACTGTCCGTTGCCCGACAGCTGGCCGTGCGGGTGGGCGTGACGAGGAAGACCATCGATCGATGGCTGGCGGATGAGCACCTCGTACCTCATGCGCGGAACCGCATTGACGCCGCGCAGGCGTTGGGAGTGGACGAAGAGATGATCTGGCCGCTGACAGTGAAGGACCGACTCAAGACCGGCACCGAGTTACTTGTTCCCTGGTGTCTGAGCTGGGACTCCGAGGCCTACCTGATCTGCTCGGCGGCGAACCGTCGGACAGCACTACAGCCACCCACGCTTTGTCGCGTTAACGCCGGCTTGGAACCTGCTGGCGGCATCCAGCCGCTCCATCAGATGAGCCATCATGCGGCGGACGGTTCGTAGAGATACCCCGAGTCTCCGGGCTGCGGCCTCGTCGGTGTCGCCGCCGGCGGCCATCCGCAGCAGTTCTCTTTCTGTTGGGGTGCAACCGTCCTGGTCCCGCGGGATTTGCTGACCGAAGGGCAGTCCGACTTCCCAGACCTGTTCGAAGAGTGCGTGCAGCGCCGCCACAATGCCGGGACTGCGCACTTCCAGGGCAGCAGCGCGGGGGTTGTCGGCTTGGGCCGGCACCACCGCGATCTTGCGGTCAACGATGACCATCTGGATCGGGACGGTCGGCACGGTGCGCATCTCGCTACCGAGCTCTATGAGCCAGCGGGCGTAGGTGAGCGTTTCGGTGTCGTTGCGGAAGCTGTCACGGCAGACCGCGCGGATCGTGACACCCCGTGCGAGGGCCTCCTCGTTGAGTGACGCGGCAGCCTCGCGGGCTTCGGGCCGATGGGCGCCGCCGGGATTGAGAGAGAGGCACTCGAACTCCGTGGCGCGCTGCAGCTCCTCAAGACGGGTCCGGATGGCATCCAGCCCGTCGTGCCGAATCGCTCCGTCAATAGGCCAGGCGCTGTGGTGCTCGGCGGTTATGGAGGCTATCTCCGCGCGGGCTTCTTCAACTTCCACTTGTCGTGATGCCAGGCGCGCCTCGGCCGAGGCAAGCAGCTTTGCCAGTCCCACGTCGGGACTTACTGGCCGAAGTTTTCCGTCAAACTGAGCGGAGGGCTTGAGCAATGCCAGTTCGGCCAGTTCGTCCAGCGCAACCCGCACTTCGGGGTCTGTCAGCCCGGTGTCCGTGGCTAGCGCGGTCACTCCATGGTCTCGATGTTGAAGCGCGGCTCGGTAGACAGCTTCCGCATTCGAGGACAATCCGAGTAACTGCAGCATGGCACCCCCGTGAGTCAGCCCTACAGACTGAAGAAGATTGACATACGGGGCCGGGGAAGTCTCCCTTCCGCTTTACCGGGTCTTGGCCAGTGCGCCTACGAACCTCGTGGCTCCAAGGTGCCAAGCACCTTGCGGACAGTGACCAACCAGTGACACGGCTGGTGCCCATGGGTGAGTCTTACGTCATCGGCCGCAACACCTGATTCTCGGGCGGAGCGGAAATTCTTCGTAGTCCAACTGTCACTGAAGGGTGGAGTTTGTCATGTCCCGAGTCGCCGCCGTGGTGATCGCATCTGTCGTTCTCCTGACCGCAGCTGGGACCGCCCCGGTCGCTGCCCTCGAAGTAGCGGAAACCCAGCGTGTGGTGGCCGGCGACGGGTTTGGCTGGAGTGCCCCGCAGGACACCGACAGCGCGGAGAGGGCCGCCTGACATGCCGTGCCCGGATCCGGCCGGCGGGCACATTCCGGGAGACTGTGATGCACATGATCACGATGCGGCTGGTCCATCCACCCGTGGCGCCCAAGACCCCGGACAAGCCCTCCGAAGTCCTCATGGCGCAATGCACACCCGCCGACGGCGTCGAACACGTCTGGGCGCGGACTCACCAGGGCCACATTGACCTGGTCTTCTTCGTCCTTGCGGAGTGCGAAGCCAACGCCCTGCTCTCCGCCCGCGCCGTCTGCGAACGAGCCCTTTCGCACGAGCCGGCCCTCGCCTCCTGGCAGCTGTCCATCTGACAGGCCCTCAAGGCCTCCTCCACGCCGCTGCGCATCACAGCCCGACCGATCCGAGAAAGGAATTCGACCCATGCTCGAAACAGCCGACGCACCACCCGCACTCGACCACTCCGTCGAGCGACGTCACATCGGAACCTTCCAGGTCCCCGACGAGGTAAATGACCTGGGCTTCCCCCTCCCGGGTGTCCGGCTGGAGAGCACGAATGTCACCGAAGGGGACGGCACCAATGGGGTAACCCGGATTACCCGCATCACCACAGGACCGGGCATCACCGACTACGTCACCCACGAGCAGGAGTTCACCTACTCCACCTACGGCATCCACGTCGGCCAGGACGACCGGCTCACGTTCTTCGGCGAAGGCCAGCAGATCAGCGTCCACCTCATCGACTGCCGCGAGGACGTGGACCAGCCCGGCGCTGAGATCACCATCGAGCTGGCGGTGTCGCCCTATCGCGTGCTCATCATCCCCAAGGGCGTGGCACACACCCTCGACGGCCTCGGCGGTGTCGTCACCCGCGATGAGCCCGTGTGGTACGCGGATGCCAACCCCCACTGGGAGCCGGACAACGACCTGATCTCCTTCTCCCGCTCCTCGGATTCCGCCCCGGTCGTGCAGACCAATCGCCACCAACTGCCGGTGGCCGCCCACCTGCTGATGTCCCGCATGGCGCAGCGGACCAACGCCTTGTCGCACAACGCCTACGCCGCCCGTTACCGCGTCTCCATCGGCGGCAAGACCACCTATGCCATGGTTCGCCCGGACTGGCGCGTCGCTGAGATGAAGCAGGACACGCATGGCCTGGCCAGCGAGAACAACTTCGTCCTGACCGGCCCCGAATCCTTCACCGTGGTGCCCTCGACCGACACCTGCACCTCGGACGCCTGGGAAGTGCAGCTGAACGGCACGCCCGATCAGTTCGTACGCCACGATCACTCCCGCCGCCGCCTTACCTGGCTTGCCGGCAGCACTGACGCCCAGATCGAGATCGTGCACGCCGACGGCGAGCACTTCGTCATCGACCTCGGTGACCCCACGATCGGCGTCGCGATTCCCCCCGGCACCTGGTACCGGCTGATCGGACACGGCCGCATATGGCTCCGCGCCGAGATGGAGCTCCTCGACCGCCCCTGGGGGCCCGAGCACCGCCTCGGCAATGACGTCACCACCGCGGCCGTATCCGAGATCGGCCCCAGCAGACCTGCGCAGGACAGCGACCGCTACCTGCCTGGGCCCGCCTTCCACGCGCTCGCGCGAATGGAAGCGCAGGCAATCGCCCTCACCAACCGAAAGGAAGGCTGACATGACCATCACCGCCACCGAGGCCACCGCCTGGAAGACCGAGCTCGAGACCATCACCGCCGACGTCGCGGACCCGGCCAGCCGCGCGGCACTCGAGAGCCTCCACTCCGCGCTGGAGGGCTACTTCGAGAACCCGGTGCTCTTCCGCAGCGTCCTCGGCAAGATCGCCAAGTCGATGATCGACCCGGAGACCGAGGAGCAGATCACCGGCCAGGCCTTCCAGAACCTGGACGAGTTCAAGGCGGCCCTGCCGGCGGGCGTCACCGTCACGACCGTCCAGTAAGCCCGCTCCGTGCGCGGGTGGGTGCACCAACACGGCGCACCCACCCGCGCGCACGTCCAGGAGGAACCGGCATGCCCGCACTCCCGAAGCCCCAGCTGATGCTGACCAAGACCCGCACCACCGGCCCGGACGCCGGCTTCCCGGGTGCGCGGCACATCCGCTCGTCACGCAACGACCGGCCCTACCACTACATGGTCCACAGCCCGCACTTCGCGTACGAGGAGTACGCCATCCACCTCGGGCAATACGACCGGCTCTCCTTCTACGGCGAGACCGGCGCCATGCCCGTAAAGGTTCACATGTACGACTGCCGCGCAAATTCTCCGGAGTACGACCGGAAGCTGGAAGTCGATGTGCCGACGGACGGCTCTTGTGTGCTGGCCATTCCTCCTGGTTACGCCCACTGGTTCGAAAACCTCGGCTGCGTCACCACGCGCAACGACTACTCGGTCCTGGCCCCGGAGGACTCCTCCTCCCCCTGGAACCCGCTTGAGGACAACGCCACCTACTCGGTCACGGAGATGCGCTCCTCGCGGCCCGAGGTCATTGCCAACACCACCGAGCTTCCCTCCCCCGCGCAGTTCCTGATCTCCAAGGCCGTGTCCCGCAGCTGGCAGGGTGGTGCCACCGAGCAGGGAGTGCTGGGTACGGCCACCATCGGTGACCAGGAGATGCGGTACTTCGTCGACCGGGCTCTCGCCCAGCCGGACCTGCCCACCTCAAAGCTCGCCACCGTGTCCGCCGAGGTCGGCTCCTACCAGGCCATCCGCGACGACTCGTTCGGCATCGGCGCCAACGTCTCCAGCGGCCTGGCTGACACCATGGTCTTCCCCTACACAGCCGAGTGGCCGGGGTACTACAGCGTGCACCCCAACCTCACCCTGAGGCTCTCGCCACTGCTGTATGACAGCCCTGAGGTGGAACTGCACCTCATCGACCGGCGCACCGACTCGCCGACGTTCGGCGCCGAGGAGGTCCTGCCCTTCCCCTCCGACCCTCGCACCGTGGTGCGGATCGAACCAGGGGTCATGATGCGGGCCCGCGGTGGCGGATTTCTGCACTACCGGGTCGAGTTCGATGTGCATAATGCGCGGTCGGGGCTGCCGCAGCTCTTCGTACCCGTTCCCGAAGGCGGTCCCTTGCCGAGCTTCGATCCGCCCGGCGACGTGCTGAGCGACGATGTCGTACGAGAGTTGGCCTATCGGTGACCGATACATCGCAGCAGCCCACACAGACGAAGAAGCAGGCGCCGGCCTGGCCCCGGTGGCTGGGCGCACTGCTGGCGTTCTATGTGGCCCTCACCCTCGCTGCGGCGATGAGCGAGGGTGTCTACGACATCGCCTTCGCGAACCTGGCGCTGGACCTGTCCGGCCTGGTCAGCACGATCGGCATCGTGTACTGCGTGGGATACGGCGTCGAAGTCGTCGCCTCCCTTGCCATCGGCCCGCTGCTGGATCGACGGGACGCGGGGCAAGTCCTTGTCGTCTCCTACCTCGCCAAGATCGGCATCTTCGTGCTGATCGGCTTGAGCTCGTCGTTCCTGTCGTCGCACCTATGGACGATCGTGATCGCGGCCGCAACAGTGGACTTCATCCACCAGGTCGGTGAGATGGCGCTGTTCGTGCTGCTGCCGCGGCTCGTAGACGCCCACACCCTGGTCAAGGTCCAAGGCATCGGGGCGACCGCCCGCTCCGCCGGCGAGATCCTCTCCCCCGTCGTCGCAGGCCTGGTCATCTCCCTGCTGCCCGGCGCCCGCGGACTGATCGCTGCGGCGGGTTTTCAGATCCTCGCCTTGGCGTTGTTCGCCTGCGTCCTGGCCGTCGCGCGGCACACCGGACTACGAACGAAGCCCGATGCCACCGCGGAGCAAGAGTCCGAGGACGACTCTGCCGACCCTCGCGCCCTGCCGTCACGCCGTGAGGTGGCCGGCACGATCCTGTCCAGCCGGCCCTGGCACCGTTACCTCATCTTCCACGCTCTGACCGTGCTGGCTCTCTCCACGGTGATCCTCTCGTGGATCCCCCTCATGCGAGAGACGCTGGACATGTCCGCCGCCGCGGCCGGCACCTTTCTCGCCTTCTCCACCGTCGGAGCCCTCCTCGGCGGACTGGTCGTGGCCAAGTCCGGACCGGAGCGCATCTTCGCGAGCATGCGCTGGGCCCCAGCCCTTGCCGGTGTGGGCACGCTGACCGCAGTGCTCCTCGGCTCCACTCGATGGCCGCTGGCCCTTGGCCTCATCTTGTTCGGCCTGGGCTTCACCGTCTATCTCCGATCCGCCGGCCTCGTCGTCCAGCTGCACGCCCCGATCGCCGTGCTCGGCACCTGGAACGGTCAGCTGGACGCCGTCATCCGCGTAGTGAGCGCGGCCGGGATCCTGTCCGCCGGCTTCCTCTTCGATCTGGTCGGCGGGCACGCAGTTTTCGTCAGCCTCGGCTTCGCCCTGCTCGTATCGGCTGCGCTGTGGACTCGTTTCGGCCAAAGCGACCAGAGGGACCTCTCCGCTACTCCCCTGCACGACAGCAAGGCTGTGCCACCAGCGCGGGACGAGTAGCCGCGCGCGGCATCGACGTCGCCCCTGTCCAGGTCACCGCCTGCGTCATCGATTGGGGCCGGAGACAACACTCCCGGAGTGACGCGGGTCAAACCAGATGCCCCTGGAGGGCGACGATCACGACCAGGGCCGCCAAGCAGGCCACGGGCCCGAGCAGGGCGAACCGCACGGATCGCGCGAGGCGGCGGACGCCGGGGGCGAGGGACGTTGGGCACGTTCCGTTGCGAGAGGCGGGAACGGAGGGCTGCCCCTACGCACATCGGAGCCCAAACACAGGGACGGCCAATTCCAGGAGATCAGTACGTTCTGGCTAGGGCGCCCGGGCCTCAGGAGCGCGCAAGGAGTCCGCGTTCCAGGGCGACGACGACGGCGCGGGTGCGGTCACTTACGTCGAGTTTCGCGAAGACCCGTAGAAGGTGCGTCTTCACCGTGGCCTCCCCGATGACCAGGCGACGGCCGATCTCCGCGTTGGACAGGCCGTCGGCGACCGCCTTCAGCACCTCCCGCTCGCGGGCGGTGAGCACGACCGGTTCGGGGCGGCGCATCCGGGCCACGAGACGCTCCGCGACCTTGGGCGCGAGGACCGTCTCACCGCGCGCTGCCGAGCGGATGGCGTCGGCGAGCTGCTCGCGGGTGGTGTCCTTGAGGAGGTAGCCGACGGCGCCGGCCTCCACGGCTCGTTCGATCTCCATGTCCGTGTCGTACGTGGTGAGGATCAGCACCCGGGTGGCCACCGGCAGGGCGACGATCTCGGTGGTGGCGGCCACGCCGTCGAGCACCGGCATGCGCAGGTCGAGGAGGGCCACCTCGGGGGCAAGCCGCTTGACGAGGGCGACGCCCTCGCGGCCGTCGCTCGCTTCGCCGACGATCTCTATCGTGGGCTCGTTGGCCAGCAGGGCGATGACTCCGGCGCGCATCACGGCGTGGTCGTCGACCACGACCACGCGGATCCGGTCGTACGCGGTGTCGGTCATGGTCAGTCCTGACTGTGCGTGGGAAGGCTGGCGAGGACACGGGTGCCGTCCCCGAGGGAGCTGGTGACGGCGAGTTCACCGTCGAGCTCGGCCAGCCGTCGGCGCATGCCGTCGAGGCCGAAACCTTGGGAATCCTCGACGACGAACCCGCGGCCGTCGTCGGTGATCTCCAGCTCGACACCGCCCGCGAGTTCGGTGAGGACGACGCCGACGGTGGAGGCGCCCGAGTGTTTGCGCACGTTGGCGAGGGACTCCTGCGTGCAGCGCAGCAGGGCGACGCGGGTGCGCTGGTCCAGGTCCATGTCGGGCAGTTCGGCGGTGACGGTGAGGCCGGTGTCCTGGACGAAGCGGTCCAGGGTTCTGCGCAGGGTGGTGGCCAGCGAGCCGGGTGCGACGCCGCTCTCGGGGGCGGAGCCGACGAGCACCCGGGCTTCGGCCAGGTTCTCGCGCGCGGTCTGCTCGATGGAGGTGAGCTGCTCGGCGCAGCGCACGGGGTCGGTGACGGCGGCGGCGCGGGCGGCCTCCGCGAGCACCACGATGGAGGCGAAGCCCTGGGCGAGGGTGTCGTGGATCTCCCGGGCGAGCCGTTCGCGCTCCTCGGCCGCGCCCTGCCGCTGATACACGGCCGCCAACTCCTCCTGGGTGACGGCCAGTTCGGCGGTCAGTTGCTCCTGGCGCTCGTTGCTCTGGCCTACGAAGCGGTGCAACCACAGCCCCAGACCCACCCCTGCGGCGTAGGCGACGACGGTGAACACGGCGTTCCCGGTGAGGAATTGAGGGCTCCAGCCCTGACCGAGCGTGCCGCCGATCACGGTGAGGGCCGCGGCGGCCCCGCTGAGCGTGATCGCGTCCCGCGGGGCGCGGGTGAAGAGCCAGAACTGCGGCAGGGACACCACGTAGAAAGCGGCCCCGCCGCCCAGAAGGTAGGACGTCGCGCCCAGGACGAGCGCGAGGACGGCGAGGTAGGTACGGGGAGGCAGGACGGGGTCGTCCGGTCGGGCGAGAACGACGGTGTGGCACAGCGCGATCAGGGTGAGCAGGCCGAGCATCCAGTACTTCAGGGCTGACGACTCGTCGAACACGGCGATGGCCGGGGGCAGCAGGCCGAACAGGATCCAGCCTGCTGCGTTCCAGCGGCGGATACGGTCCGGGGTGAGCCGGTCGCCCGGCTGCTGCTGCCACTGATTCACGGCGATTCACCTCGTTCGTATGGGAGTTGAGGGGCCGGCGGCCGAGTCGATCAGCCTACCGATTCCAGGGGGCGAGGGGCCTGTTCGGTGCTGCGGCGGGCACGGCGCACTCCGCGCGAGGGCCACCAGTTGGCCTCGCCGAGCAGGAGCATCAGGGACGGCAGAACCAGCATACGGATGACGAAGGCGTCCAGGAGGACGGCGACCGCGAGGCTGAAGCCGATCTGCTTCATCTCGATTATGTGCAGGGCCGCGAAGCTGGCGAAGACCGTGACCATGATCACGGCGGCGCTGGTCACCACGCCGGCCGAGCTGCCGACGCCCTCGATCACGGCCTTGCGGGTCGGGACTCCGCGCAGGGCGGCCTCCCGGACCCGGCTGATCACGAAGACCTGGTAGTCCATCGACAGGCCGAACAGGATCACGAAGAGGAACAGCGGGACACGGGTGCCGATCGAACCGGTGGAGGTGAAGTCGACCAGGCCTTCGGCCCAGGTGTGCTGGAAGACCATGACGAGAATGCCGAGCGAGGCGGCGGCGGAGAGGAGGTTGAGGAGGATGCCGACCAGGCCGAGGACCACGGAGCGGAACGCCCAGACGGTCATGGCGAAGGTGACCAGGAGCAGTGCCCCGATGATGAGGGGCAGCTTCTGTTCCTGGTGGGCCGGGTAGTCGGTGTAGCGGGCGACGTCACCGGTCACCGCGGTCTCGGCACCCTTCACCTGGCCGACGGTCTCAGGGAGGTACGTGTCGCGGATGTCCTTGAGCGACGACTGGGCCTTGTCGCTGCTGACGTGGTGCGGGACCTGTAGCTGGAGCATGCTGATCCGCTCGTCGGGCGACGTGGTCAGCTGGGAAGTGCCGCTCAGGCGCGGGTCGTCCTTGACGTCGGCGGCGAGTTCGCGCAGGGCGGCGGTCACCTCGGGCGAACGGTCGGCGTCGGCGCGGACGACGACCTGGTGCATGGACTTCAGCTCCGGGTAGGCCGCGTTCAGCCGGTCGTAGACCTGCATGGTGGCGATGGAGCGGGAGTGTGTCTCGCGGCCCATGTCGGTGAGCTTGAGGCCGAGGACCGGAGCGGCGAGGGCGAGCAGCGCGACAACGGTGACGGTGAGCGCGGCGACGGGGTGCTTGGCGACGGGGCGCAGCACCGCGGCGGTCAGGCGGCCGGGGCCGGTCTTGTGCGTCTTCTGCTTCTTCGGCGCGAGCCCGCGGGCTGCCCGGCGCTCGGCACGGCGCTCGGCGCGCATGCCCAGTTTGGCGAGGAGGGCGGGCAGCACGGTCAGGGAGCTGACGACGGCGACGAGGGTGACGAGGACCGCGCCGGTGGCGATGGACGAGAAGATGACGTCGTCGGCGAGGTAGAGGGTGGCGCTGGAGACGGCGACCGCGAGGCCGGAGATGACAACGGCCCGGCCGGACGTGGCGGCGGCGAGTTCGACGACGGCCTGCGGGCTCAGTTTGCCGCCGGCGCGGGCTCGTTCCTCACGTTCGCGCTTGAGGTAGAAGAGCGTGTAGTCGACGCCGACCGCGAGGCCGATGAGCAGGATGATGTTGGTGCTGATGCCATTGTCGGGGAAGACGTGTGAGGCCACCATCGTCAGGCCGACGGCCGCGGCGATCGAGGACAGGGCGAGCAGCAGCGGTACGAGGGCCATCGCCACGGAGCTGAAGACCAGCAGCAGGGTGATGAGGGTGACCGGCAGGGCGATCATCTCGGTACGCGCGAGGTCGTCGCCGCGCAGCTTGTCGACGCCCTTGCTGATGGAAGGCGATCCGGTCTCCTCGACGCGCAGCCCGGGGTTGGCCTTCTGCACGGCCGCGGTCTGCTCGAGCAGCGGGTCGACGTGCTCCTTGCCGTCCAGCTCCGGGCCCTTCATGGTGACGGTGACCCGCACCGTCGTGTTGTCCGCGCCGCGCACCGGGTCGGTGACGGAGAGCACCTCGGGCAGCTTGCCCATCCGGGCGGCGACGTCGGCGGCGGCCGAGTCGGCCGCGGCGATGTCGAGCTTTCCGGTGCCCGGCTTCGCGGTGATCAGGACGTGTTCGACGGGGCGCTGCTGTAACCCGCCCTCCGCGGCGATCGCCTCGCCGCGTCCTGCCTCTCCGATGCGGAAGTCCTCGGTGGTCGCCGCGTTGGTGCCGACGGTGATGCCGATACCGAGGCACAGGACGACGAACACGAACCAGCCGACGATGCTCCGCCAGGGGTGGGCGGCGCTCCAACGAGCCATGCGTACGGGAAGATTCTTCATGTCATCCATGCTCTTCGTCGGGGGTGTGGTGCCGACAGCAGCGACTGGTTGAACTTGAGGTCCACCAACTGGTGGACCCCCGTCCGGCGAAGAGACCGGATCGCTTCAAGGACGCGGGCTCACTTGGCCCGGCCGCACGTGCTGCGGGGTCGGCCACACCTTGGGTACGACGGTTGCCGTGGCGGCGCGTTCCGCTGCCGCGGCGGGGGCCGGGGCGAGGCCCGGCGCACAGAGAGCCAGGGCAGCCAGGAGGTCGACCATCACCGGCTTGAGCGCCGGTATCCGGTTCAATGTTTTATCCATCGGGGGGCATGGCGGTTGATGGATTCATCATGGGGCAAGACCTCGGCGGACGGGTTTACGGGGCCGGAACCAACCGTGTCTGGCGGCGGGCCGCGTGTTCGGTGCGGCAGCCCGTGCCGCACTCGACGAAGCAACTCTTCCCGTGGACACGAGCAACAGCTGAACGAAGTACGGAACACGCCGCGGACACAGGCCCTGCGAGGTCGCGGGCGCACGGGCGAAGCGGGATGGCGCTCGTGCCTTTCGTCCGGTCAGCGACGGCTCCACAGCTGATTGCTGCCACCCCAGCACTCCCATAGCTGGACCTTCGAGCCGTTTGCCGTACGGACGTTGCTCACGTCGAGACACTTGTCGGACAGGTCGTTGGTGATCGTTCCGTCCGTCGTGAAGGACCAGCGTTGGCTCGGCGTCCCGTTACACGTCCACAAGATGACGCGCGTGCCGTCGGCGGTGCCGTTACCGTCCGCGCCCAGACACTTGCCCGCGATGCGCAGCTCACGAGCCGCGGTGTAGGTGTACTGCTGGCTGGGGTCGCCGGTACCGCAATCGTAAATCTGCTGTTGTGTGCCGATAGGCCCGTTTCCGGTGTTGTCGAGGCACCGGCCGGAGCCTCGTCCGACAATGAGGCTCGAGCCGCTACCCGCTTTGGATCTGGTACCCGCTTTGGAGTCTGTGGCCGAGGGCGACGGCGAGACGCCGGAGTCGACCGAGGGCGACGGCGAGACGCCGCTGGGGACGGGCATGGGCGCTTGAAGGGGTAGGGAATCGAAGGGCCAGGCGGCATCGGGGGATGAAGAGGGGAAAGGGGAGATATCGCGTGCGGCCGACGTGGACGTCGGCTCCGACGGCGCGCTGCTGAGGACGCCGACCACCGCCGTCACGGCCAGCAGCATCACAGCGCCCACCGCCCAGGCCGGCCGTCTCCGCAGGGACGCTCGCCACCCCGCGATCTTGCGCTGGTCTTCCTGGTGCGTCGGCCCGCCCGGGCCCCGCTCGCCTGCGATCCTGCGCCGATCCAGGTACTCTCGCCCACCCCAGCCCAAAACTCCCGTGGCCAGCACGACGGGCAGCTCGTCGGACAGCGTCAGGCATGCCGCAGTCTCGCTGCACCGCGCGCACGCCGCCAGATGCCGCTGCAGGTCCTCCGGCGCCCACGCCTCCGGCGACCGCGTCGCCGTCTCCAGCAGTCCCAGGTAGCCACGGCACTCCTCATTCGAGTCCGCCACGTCGGCCGCGTACACCCCCTGACAGCACTCGCGGAATGCTTCTCTGACCCGGGTGACCTCCCACTCCCTGGTCTCCTCCCACGGCCTGCCTCCGGCGTCGCTCTTGGTGTGCAGTCCCTCGACCTCCACCGCCCAGAGCAGCTCCGCGTCCGCCGTCGGCATCTGCTGCAGTGCCCGCAGCGCGAGCGGCGGCTGTTGCGGGGCGATGGGCTGCTGCGCCGCCCGCTCATACAGCCAGATGCTCAGCTCCGTGCTGAGAGGCTCACCTCGCCCCTGCATCTGCCACCTGTCCGCCATCTCGAGCACGGCCATCAGTAGCAGTGGCAGCCACGGCAGTTGTACGCCCTGCCGCCGCCACTCGATGCCCAGCGTGAATGCCTCGTACGCCAGCTGCGCGGCCTTCGCGGGGCTTGTCGTGCACAGGCTGGCGTAGCACAGGACCGCTTCCCGGTACTCCTCCGGGAGCTCGTCTCCGGACTTCGCCTCCGGCACTGAGACCTGGGGCAGCGCCGGAGGCAACGACTGGTTGGTCATGGAAGTACCCATTCTGGAAACGTGCATCGACTGCGTTGCAATGGTGAAGCTCCGACAGCCGAGGGACCGCCGGTGGGAAACGCCACGTGACGACTGCCAGGCGATCGACGGCTGATTGAGGGTCCTACGAAATATCACTATGCGACAAGAGTGAGCAAGGGGGTGTATGCGGCCTTTGTGACGTTCATCCGTCCGACTCCAGCGAACTCGGGGCACATCGGCGGCGGAACCGGGGGCAGCTCACCCAGGGCGGATCGGGTCGGCGAGGGTGTTGCCCCACTCCTCGGGGCTGGGCGCGGAGGAGTGGGGCGGGCGGGGGCAGGGATCAGGCGCCGAGCGCCCGGGCGACCAGGGACGCGTACGCTTGGTGTCCCTTGGTGTTGGGGTGGTAGGAGTCGTTGAGCGCGGAGGCGCCGACGCTGGCCGGGTCGGTCAGGAACGGGTCAGAGTCACAGATGCCGTGTCCGTCGAAGAACGGCTGGGCGTCCAGGAACTGGACTCGGCTGCCGGCCTGCTTCACCGCATCCTGGATCACCTTGTTGAGCTCCACGGCGGCGGCGTTCATCTGCTTGCGCACCTCCGGGTAGGGGTTGAAGCGGTTCTGGGTGAAGGTGCAGCTCGCGTTCACGTCGAACAGCTTGGGGTAGCCGGGGACGATGAGGCGGGCATTCGGTGCGGCGTCCAGGACCTTCGCGTAGGTCGCCGCCAGCTGCCCCGCCAGTTTCGGGTCGCGCATGGCCTCCACGGACCGGGTCAGTCCGAGCCCGCAGGCCTCCGCCCACGGCTCGGGCGCGGCGCAGGTGGCCATCGCGGTGGCGAACTTGACGTCGTTGCCGCCGATGGTGAGCGTCACGAGGTCCGTGTCCGCGCTCAGTGCCGCCAGCTGCTTGTCCACGACGTCCTGCGAGACCGCCCCGGCGCACGCGGCGAAGGTGAAGCTGCCGATGAAGCCCTGCGGCCCGCCGTACTCCTTGGCGACCTGGGGGCCGTAAGCCTGCTCACTGCGCTGGCAGTTGCCGTTGTGGTTGACCGAGGCAGGCGGGTTGATCACCTTCAGGTCGGGGCCGGGCGCCGTGATCGTGCCGTCGTTGGGCAGGTACGGCCCGGCACCGGTGCCTGCCGAGTAGGAGTCACCGAGGGCGACGTAATCCTTGCGTGTCGCCTCTCCGACGTCGGCGGAGGGGGCGGGGGCAGCTCCGGTGGAGGGCTGGGCCGACGGGGTATCGCCTCCGAGGGCCACCATCAGGATGCGCGCCGCGTCCCGGCCGTCGTTGATCGGGAGGTTGTAGACGGTGACTGAAGGGGCGCTGCTGTCGCGGTAGACGGCGCTCATCTTGCCCCAGCTGCGCATGGCGTTCACGTCCTCGCCGCTGAGGGTGTGCGACTGGAAGTTGTTTATGGCCTTGCCGCCGGCTTGGGCGATCTGGCGGATGCGCGTCGCTTCCGAGATGCCGACGATCAGGGTCTGGACCCCCCTCGCCGCATCCTTGACAACAGGTGCCTTCCCACCCTGGGGGCACATGGACTGTACGGCGTTGTCGAAGGCCTGGTTTCCGAGCTGGACGTCGGTGAGTCCCCGGTCGGCATACTTCTGCCCGGCCAAGGCGTCGTATCCCTCGGGGAAGTAGTAGGTGTCCTTCTCCTTCGGCTCCGGCGCCTTGCCGTCCTCTGTGAGGAGGTACCTGTACCCGGGACTATCGGGGAGTGCCGTGCAGGAGAGCTGCGTGACGTACAGGTTGCTGAGGTTGACCACCACGGACAGCGTCCATCCAAGCTCCGGGATGATGTTGATGGTGACGGTCTGGTCCGACTTGGGGTTGGTGGTGTAGACGGGCCTCCGGTTGCCGTCTGAGGCGACGACGATCTGGGCTTGGCCGAGCATGGCCTGCAGCTCCTTGATGAAGGCGCCGTAGGCCGTGGCCCCCTCCGGCCCGTCGCCGAGCTCCCAGTTGGCCCGAAGGTTCTCGTCGGCGGCATCGGCCTGCTTCTGCAACTGCGGGAGCACCAGGGCGCCGCCGCCCAGCAGCATGGCCCCGGCGAGGAAGAGCGCCAGGAACTTCCCGCTGAGCCATCGGGGGCGGCGTCTGCGCGCGCGGGCGCCGGGCGTCGGCCCGGCGCCCGTTATCGGGGTCTTTTCCATTCGTCTACTTCCTTTGCGCCTTCGAAGATGCCCCCGGAAGAGCCGGCCTTCGCCAGGCCCGCCGGGCTTCGGCCCGGAGGCCGGTGCCGGTCACCTCGGGGCGGTCCGAGGCCGATGAAGCGACATCTCGCCGCGTCCATTACAGGGGACCCTGGGGCCTCAAGCGGCTTCAGAGTTCGCGCAGGTTATCAGCTGCCACTGATGTCACATACCCCTGTCATCGGGCAATGATTAAGCCCTTTCAACCTCCCCAAGAAAGCTGGGCAGTTGCGCCGACAGGCGAGAAAAACCCCTGGTAGATGAGTTTTCGACCAAAAGGAGCCCGCGCCCACTAGAGGCTTCGCATACCCGTCCCCCCGTCCAGGCTGGACGCGCCCAGCCCTGCCCCCTCCCCGTAGCCCGCCCGCGTGGACACCGCCGCCACCTCGACACCCGAGACCACGCCTGAACGCAGACCGGCAGGCCCCGCCCACCTTCACCCGCCCACGCAACGTTCATCCGCACGCCCGATTCCGGCCAGTTTTGACACACCACACCTTCACAGTTACGCGCGTTGCGTTCACAAATCCCCGCGAAGACGCCGCGCGCCTGGTGCGGGTCCGCCGACGCTTCAGGGCAGGCGTGCCCTCCGGGGTTGGGCAGCCCGTCTCTGCCGAACAGGGACGAGGGCACGTACGTACATGAAGTGCCGATCCCGCATCTGCGGTTGGCGGACTTCAGGGAGTCGAAGCCACGGCACAGGGTCCGGTCGGTGCACGGGACACCCCGCCACCCCTGTGGCACAGGACACACTCACCCGCAGCGCACTGCGACGCCTCCGCCAACGCGCTCAACAGCCTTTGGTCACGGTCGTGTTGCCCGATGCGCGGCCTGACGGGAACCCTCGGCCTGGATCTTGAACGCTCAACAATACCCGCCGGTTGGGACAAATGACCCTGGTGACGGAAGTGCGACTCCGCCGACCATGCGGCCTGTGAGGTTGCTGTGACTTACCGGGGCTGGTGTGACACGGCCCGCGTACATCCCACCGACCTCGCCGGTGTCCAGCCGGAAGCAACTCCTGGATGCGCACGGCGTCGTCCGCCCCCCGAGCGGACGACGGAGGCATCGGAAGACAGAAGACATCGGAAGGGGGCGAGCACACTCCGCCCTCCATGCGATGCCTCGCACAGATCACTGAAGCACCGACTGCCCGTTGGGGGCCGAAGCGGCCATCAGCCCTCGATCGACAACCAACAACGCCACGATTCAAGGAGCAACCATGGAGATGACCCCAGCCTCCGGCGCCGGGCGGGCGCCCAGCGCCCGCGCTCACAGACGCCGTTCCCGATGGCTCAGCGGGAAGTTCCTGGCGCTCTTCCTCGCCGTGGCGACGCTGCTGGGCGGCGGAACGTGGTTCGTCTCGTCCCAGGAGCAGGAGGCGAGCGCCGCCGTCGACGACGGCAAGAACTTCCAGTTCCCGACGGAGAAACTGGATACCGCGATCGCCTACTGGATGAGCCGGGGCTTCCCCGCCGGCAGGCGAAGCGACCGGATCGACATGAGCGACCCCAACGACCCCACGAACGCAGCGACAAACCGGGTCGGCCACATCATGCGCGGCGGCTTCTTCCTCGACGCCGCCAACGGGGATCTCACCAATTTCATCCGGAGCATCCCCGGGACGCAGGAGCCGCAGCTCCTCGAGTTCGACATCAACATCCGGCCGACCCGGGGCACGAATCGCGGTGACGAGCGGATCGTCCGGGACGAAGTCAATGGCTTTATCTTCTACACCCCCAACCACTACACGGACTTCCACCTCTACCAGTACCTGGAGGGCCCCAACGCATCGGACGTGACCATGCCCGTGCCGGCCCCCGTGTGCCAGGCGAGCGGGAGTGGCTTCACCTGCCCCAATCCCACAGCAGGTGCCGCTGCTGTGCAGGTCACGGAGGAGACGCCCACCGCCGAGGAACTGGCCGACCAGCCCGCCGAAGGGCCGGAGACCCCCGGCGCCAACAGCAACGACGCCCCCGTCAACAACCCGGAGTTCGAAGCGACGAACAGTGATCTCCTGGGGATAGCACAGCAGCAGGGCGACAACCAGGCGTCGGAGTGGGCAGTCCTCATCACCGCACTCTGGAAGCTGTTCCTGGACCCCAGTAGGAGCAGCCCCAAAACCGAGCTTTGATCGCTGACCTGACCTGATCGCTGACCTGACCTGCGGAATCAGGGCCTCTTGGCAGCTCGCGGACGTCGAAGTCCACGAGCACCGGGGGCCCTGATTCCTTGCTCCTCCACGAGAGCCAGAAAAAACGCCAAAAAATCTTGGCCGGCGATGTCGAGAACCCGTGACCGGCTCCGTCCCCGAGGTGAACGCGCCCACAATGGGTCGCACCGGCACCGAGGAGAACCACCATGGCCAAGTACCTGCTGCTGAAGCACTACCGCGGCGCCCCGGCTCCGGCCAACGACGTGCCGATGGACCAGTGGAGCCCGGAGGAGATCTCGGCCCACGTGCAGTACATGAACGACTTCGCGGCCCGGCTGGAGAAGACCGGTGAGTTCGTCGACGGCCAGGCGCTCGCCCCCGAGGGCACGTGGGTCCGCTACGACGGTGAGGGGCGCCCGCCGGTCACCGACGGCCCGTTCGCCGAGACCAAGGACCTCATCGCCGGCTGGATGGTGATCGACGTCGACAGCTACGAGCGCGCCGTCGAGCTGGCCGGGGAGCTGTCGGCCGCCCCTGGGAAGGGCGGGGAGCCGATCCACGAGTGGCTCGAACTGCGCCCGTTCTACGGCGTGTCCCCCACCATCACGGAGTGACCTACGAGGTGAACCAGGTGAACGAGGTCCTGCTCAGGAGCCTCACGCCGAGTGTGCTCGCCATCCTCGTCCGCCGCGGAGCCGACTTCGCGGCGGCCGAGGACGCCGTGCAGGACGCGCTCATCGAGGCGGTCCGCGTCTGGCCCGCCGACCCGCCGCGGGATGCGAAGGGCTGGCTGGTCACCGTGGCCTGGCGCAAGTTCCTCGACGCGACCCGGGCGGAAGCCGCCCGCCGCCGGCGTGAGGACCTCGTCGACGAGGAGCCGGCGCCCGGGCCCGCGCCCACGGTGGACGACACCCTCCAGCTCTACTTCCTGTGCGCCCACCCGTCGCTGACGCCGTCGTCCGCGGTCGCGCTCACGCTGCGCGCCGTCGGCGGGCTGACCACCCGCCAGATCGCCCAGGCCTATCTGGTGCCCGAGGCGACCATGGCGCAACGGATCAGCCGGGCCAAGCACACCGTCTCCGGCGTGCGGTTCGACCAGCCCGGCGACGTCGCCACCGTGCTGCGCGTCCTCTACCTGGTCTTCAACGAGGGCTACTCCGGCGACGTCGACCTCGCCGCCGAGGCCATCCGGCTCACCCGGCAGCTCGCGGCCGCGATCGACCACCCCGAGGTGGCGGGGCTGCTCGCCCTCATGCTGCTCCACCACGCCCGGCGCGCCGCCCGGACCGCACCCGACGGCAGCCTGGTGCCACTCGCCGAGCAGGACCGCGGCCGGTGGGACACGAAGTCGATCGCCGAGGGTGTCGAGATCCTGCAGGCGGCCCTCGCCCGCGACCGCCTCGGTGAGTTCCAGGCCCAGGCCGCCATCGCGGCACTGCACGCCGACGCACCCGCCGCCGAGGAGACCGACTGGGTGCAGATCGTCGAGTGGTACGACGAGCTCGCCCGCCTGACCGACAACCCGGTCGTCCGGCTCAACCGTGCGGTCGCCGTCGGCGAGGCCGACGGACCGCGCGCCGGCCTGGCGGCCCTCGCGGCGCTGGACGACTCACTGCCCCGCCACACCGCGGTGGCGGCCTACCTCCACGAACGCGACGGCGACCTGACGACGGCGGCACGGCTGTACTCCGAGGCGGCCCACAAGGCACCCAACCTCGCCGAACGCGCCCACCTGACGCGCCAGGCTGCCCGGCTCAACGCCCGCCGAAGTCGCTGACGCACTTCAGGCAACGCACACCAGCGCCTCCGCCATCGCCCGCAGATTCACCTGCCCCCGCCCGTACGAGCACACGGCACCGCCGTCCGGCAGACCCGTCGAAACGCGGACCACATCCGTACGCCCGGCCAGCAGCGCATCCCGGAGTGCGGCCTGCCAGGGGTGCAGCCCGGCGTCGTACGTGGCGACCACCAGCGGCGCGTCCTCGGCCCGTCGCAGGATCTCGGCGGCGAGGCCCGCCACGTCCGCCGGAGCCCGGGTGACCACCGTCCCCGTGGCCGTGGGGTCGAGGGCGCGTACCTCCGTCAGCAGGTCCTCGCCGCCCCAGTTGAGCGCGGGATGCGGTGGTGGGAAGAGGTCGACGACATGGGCGCCCCGTACATGCGGCGCAGGCGTCCGTACCGCCCGCCGCGCCGCCTCAAGGCCGGCACCGGAGTCCCACCTGGCGACCGCGTCCGAAGCCACCGGCTCCGCATACCGCTCAGCCAGCCGCCGGACCCGTCCCGCGGCCTCCTGCACCCTTTCCATCGACAGCGCGCCGCTGCCCACCGCGTCCAGCACCGCGTCCCGGCAGCCGACCGTGACCCCCAAGTCCGGTACGGCGACGATGACTTGATCGGCCCCGGCCTCGAGGGCGAGCCGCGCCCCTGCCGCCTCCCCGTAGCTGTCCGCGATCGCCTTCATCTCCAGCGCGTCGCTGACCAGAACCCCGTCGAAGCCCAGCTCATCACGGAGCAGGCCGCTCAGAACGCGGGGGCTCAGCGTGGCCGGACGGTCGGGATCCAGCGCCGGGAACACGACATGGGCGCTCATCAGCATCGGCACCCCGACGGAGATCGCGGCCCGGAAGGGGTCGAGGTCGAGCTCGTCGTACGCCCGTGGGTCGACGGCCACATCGTGGTGGCTGTCGGTGACGGTGCCCCCGTGCCCCGGGAAGTGCTTGGCGCAGGAGGCGACGCCGCGCGCCTCCGTCGCGGTGATCCAGGCGCGCAGATGCCGGGAGACCAGCTGGGGATCGGCGCCGAAGGAGCGGGTGCGCACGATCGGGTTCAGCGGATGGTGCTGAAGGTCGGCGACGGGGGCGTACGAGGCCGTGATGCCGAGCGAGGTCAGATGTCCGGCCAGTGCGTCGGCGCACAGGGCGGTGAGCCGGGTGTCGTCCACGACGCCCAGGGCGAAGGAGCCGGGGACTTCGGGGGCGCCCGCGCTCACCAGGTGCCCGATGCCGCCACCCTCGTTGTCGATGGCCACCAGCAGATCGGGGCGGAAGTCCCGCAGCGCGTCCGTCAGTTCGCGGACCTGCTGCGCGTCGCGCACATTGCGGGTGAACAGGATGACGCCGCCGAGGCCACGGTCGATGAGCCGCTTCAGGGTGTCGGGGACGGTCGTGGTGCCGTCGAATCCGGCGACGAGACAGCGGTGGACGGCCTCGTCCAGGTCGGGAGGGAGGGCCGGACCGGCGTACGTGTGCTCGGTGGGGGTCACGCCGGGAATCCTGTGGTTGACTCAGCCGAAAGTCAATGATGTGGATGGATGGTCGATTCAGCCATCCGTCGCCCCTCACAGCCCTGCCCCCGACCGCGTCACGCTCCGTCCCCCTCCACACACGGAGCACTCGGCACAGAGACGTAAACATCCACCCGTGGCCACATTCGTCACGCAATCCCCACACATCACAAGAATGAATGTTCAAGGAGCGCGTGTAACTTGCTTCCATGAACGACCGGAAAGCGGACGTCCGCTTCGGATCCCGGCCCGTGCGCCTCGCTGACCTGGCAAGTCTCGTACGCGCCCCGGCCGCGCTGAGTGTGCCGGGCGACATACTCGCGGGAGCCGCCGCGGCGGGACGCCCGCTCGGACCGCGGACGGTAGGCACGATGGCCTCCTCCGTCTGTCTCTACTGGGCCGGAATGGCCCTCAACGACTACGCCGACGCCCCCGTCGACGCCGTCGAACGCCCCCAGCGCCCCGTCCCCTCCGGCCGCGTCCCACGCCGTACGGCCCTCTCCCTGGCCTGCGGTCTGACCGCCGCGGGTCTCGGACTCGCGGCCCTCTCCGGCGGTCGCCGCGGACTCGGTGTCGCGCTGCCGCTGACGGGGCTGGTCTGGGCGTACGACCTGAAGCTGAAGTCGACGAAGGCCGGGCCCGCCGCGATGGCCGGGGCACGGGCCCTGGACGTGCTCGCGGGCGCGGTGGCGGCCGGTGGGGCGAGAAACGGGTCCACGGGGTCCGGCAGGCGTGGGCTCGTGCCGGCGGCCCTGGTCGGGCTGCATACGTACACGCTCACCGCCCTCAGTCGGCACGAGATCTCCGGGGCCCCGGCGCGACTGCCCGCGACCACCCTCGGGGTGTCGGCCGCGACCGCGCTCGCGGCAGCGGGCGCCGCACCCTCCAGGTCCGGGCGACGCCCTGACGCCCGTACCGCCGCGGTCGCCGCCGCCGGAGCGCTCGGCTATCTCGGTACGTACGGACTGGCGCAGGTCAGAGCCGTACGGAAGCCCTCGGGGGAGAACGTACGGCGGGCGGTGGGAGCCGGGATCCTGGGCATGGTGCCGTTGCAGGCGGCGTTGACCGCGCGGGGCGGGGCACCCGGCGTGGCGGCGGTGCTGGGGGCCGTGCATCCGCTGGCGCGGCGGCTGGCCCGGCGCGTGTCACCGACCTGACCCGAAGAGCAACCTGAAAGCGACCCGAAAGGGACCCGAGGACGTCACTCATGGATCTGCGATTCGGCTACGGCACCAACGGTTTTACCAACCACCGGCTGAGCGATGTGCTCGCCGTGCTCTCCGACCTCGGCTACGACGGCGTGGCGCTGACGCTCGACCATGGGCACCTCGATCCGTACGCCGATGACCTGCCGCGTCAAGTCGACAAACTGGCAGGGGAGTTGGCGTGGCACGGGCTCAGTGTCACGGTCGAGACGGGGGCGCCTTATTTACTCGACCCGTGGGGCAAGCACGAGCCGACGCTGATGTCTCAGGGGGCGCAGCGGCGCGTCGATCTGCTGCGGCGGGCGATCTGGATCGCCGCCGACCTGGGTTCGCCCACCGTCCATCTGTGCAGTGGTGCCGCGCCGAAGGGGCTGCCGGAGGAGGACGCGTGGAAGCGGCTCACGGCAGGCATGGAGACCGTGCTGCAGACGGCGGAGGCCAACGGCGTCGCCCTCGCCTTCGAGCCGGAGCCGTACATGTTCGTCGACACCGTGGAGCGGTGCCTGGAACTCGGCGAACGGCTCGGCGGGCATGAGCTGTTCGGGATCACGCTGGATGTCGGGCACGCGCACTGCGTCGAGGAGATCCCGCTACTGGAGTGCGTACGGCTGGCCGCGCCCCACCTGCTGAATGTGCAGATCGAGGACATGGTGCGCGGTGTCCACCGGCATCTCGAATTCGGCGACGGCGAGATCGACTTCGTCCCGGTGCTGGCCGCCCTCGGCGAACTCGGGCATCAGGGGCTGGTCTCCGTCGAGATCCAGGGCGGCTCGCTCGACGCGCCCGAAGTCGCCCGCCGCTCCATCGAGTTCCTCCGACGAACAGCAGCGAGAACACCGAAGGTTCAGAAAGAGCAGAGAGAGCAGAAGGCACAAGAGGCAGTACAAGAAGCGCAAGCAACACAGTAAGCACAGAGAGCGCGACCATGATCTCCGGCATACCTGAACTCCGTACGGTCCTCGAACCCGAGGCCCGCGCCTGGCTCGACACCGCCGTCGACCGCATCATCGCCGATCCCACCGCCATCGGCGCCCTCTTCCCCGCCGTCCGCCGCCGCTGCGGCCGGGCCAGGATCGACGGCCACTGGACCATCGACGAGGCCGCCCGCGCCGTACTGCTCACCGCCCTGCCGCTGCACGACCCCGCGCTCACCGAAACCGTGGGAGCGCTCCACCGGCACGGCGACCCGGCCGAGCAGCGGGCCGTACTGCGCGCGCTGCCGCTGATCGACGACGAGGGACGCTTCCTCTTCCTGGTGCGGGAGACACTCCGTGGCAACGACACGACGCTGATCGAGGCCGCCCTCGGACCGTACGCGGCGAGACACCTACCGGACGACGAGTACCGGCAGGCCGTCCTGAAGTGCGTCTTCTACGAGATCCCGCTGAGCCGTGTCGCCGGACTCGACGAGCGCGCCGACGCCGAACTCGCCCGGATGCTGGCCGACTTCGCACGCGAGCGGATCGCGGCCGGACGCGCCGTACCGGAGGACATCACACCCGTCATCCGGGCCTTCGCCCCCGCCGATGACCGCCCCGCCGCCCTCGATGGAGCCTCCTGAACATGCGCATCTTCGATCCCCACATCCACATGACCTCCCGTACGACGGACGACTACGAGGCGATGTTCGCCGCCGGGGTGCGTGCCCTGGTCGAACCGGCCTTCTGGCTGGGCCAGCCCCGTACCTCGCCCGAGAGCTTCTACGACTACTTCGACTCGCTGCTGGGCTGGGAGCCGTACCGCGCCGCGCAGTTCGGCATCCAGCACTTCTGCACGATCGCCCTCAACCCGAAGGAAGCCAACGATCCGCGCTGCATGCCGGTGCTGGACGAGCTGCCGCGCTATCTCGCCAAGGACCGGGTCGTCGCGGTCGGTGAGATCGGCTACGACTCGATGACCAAGGAGGAGGACGAGGCCCTGGCCCGGCAGCTCCAGCTCGCCATCGAGCACGAGCTCCCGGCCCTCGTCCACACCCCGCACCGCGACAAGGAGGCGGGCACGCGGCGGACGCTGGATGTCGTACGGGAGTCGGGGATCGCGCCCGAGCTGGTCGTGCTCGACCACCTCAACGAACTCACCGTCTCCATGGTCCTCGACAGCGGCTGCTGGGCCGGGTTCTCCGTCTATCCCAAGACGAAGATGAGCGAGGACCGGATGGTACGGATCATCCAGGAGCACGGGAGTGATCGGGTGCTGGTCAACTCGGCGGCGGACTGGGGGCGCAGCGATCCGCTGAAGACCCGTAAGACCGGTCTCGCGATGCTGGCGGCCGGGTTCGCGGCGGACGAGGTGGACAAGGTGCTGTGGCGCAACCCGGTCGCCTTCTACGGGCAGAGCGGACGGCTGGACCTCGACCCGGTCCTGGACGAGCCCAAGCCGGACGAGTCCGCCACCTACCAGGGCAACTCCATCAAGCGCGGCGGAGAGTGAGCGGCCGATGCGCCTGCGCCATCCCGACGGGACGCCCGTCCATCTCGCGTACTGCAGCAACGTCCATCAGGCGGAGGACCTCGACGGGGTGCTCGCGCAGCTCGCCGCGTACGCCGAACCCGTGCGGGAACGGCTCGGCGTCGACCGGCTCGGCATCGGCCTGTGGCTGGCCCGCGACGTCGTCACCGAACTCGTCGGTGACGGGCGGGCGTTGGCGCGGCTGAAGGACGAGCTGAGCCTGCGGGGTCTGGAGACCGTCACCCTGAACGCCTTCCCGTACGCCGGTTTCCATCGCGAAGTCGTCAAGAAGGACGTCTACCTCCCCGACTGGACGGACCAGGTCCGCCTCGACTACACCCTCGACTGCGCCCGCGTCCTGACCGCCCTCCTCCCGGACGACGCCCGCCGCGGCAGCGTCTCCACGCTTCCGCTCGCCTGGCGCACGCCCTGGCCGGCCGAACGTGCCAACACCGCCCGCCGTGCCCTGGACCGGTTGGCCGAAGGGCTCGCCACGATCGAGCGCGAGACCGGCCGTCCGGTCCGCGTCGGCTTCGAGCCGGAGCCCGGGTGCGTGGTCGAGACGACCGCGCAGGCGGTACGGGAACTGGGCGGACTGGACCCGGAACGGCTCGGCATCTGCCTGGACACCTGCCATCTCGCGGTCCAGTTCGAGGACCCGGGTGCCGCTCTGGCGCGGCTGGCCGCCGCCGGGCTGCCGGTCGTCAAGGTGCAGGCGTCGTGCGCGGTGGAGGCGGACGATCCGGCCGATCCGGCTGCTCGCGCGGCGCTGGGGCGGCTGGCGGAGGCGCGGTTTCTGCATCAGACGCGTACGAGGGTTGCTGCGCAAGGCAGTTGGGGGACCTTCAGCGGGCCGGGCGAGGGACGGGGCCCCGGCGTCGCGGGGCCCCGGATCCCGCGCCAGAGGGGGCTGGCGGCGGGCGAGCAGGCAGACGGGACCCGGCATGTCTGCGGGCTCGGCGGGCCGACCGGCCCCGACGGCTCCGGATGCGCCCGTCAGCCGGGCGGGGGCGGCGTATCTTCCGCCGGGCCGAGTCCCGTCGGCGGGCCCGCCGGTCCGGACCGGTGGGACACGCTGGGCGAGGGCACGATTGTCGGCGTCGACGACCTCCCCGAGGCCCTGGCCGGTGGGCTCCCCGCCGACCGAGGCCCCTGGCGGGTCCACTTCCACGCCCCGCTGCATGCCGAGCCCGAACCCCCGCTGCGTACCACCGCGCCCCAGCTCACCGCCGTACTCGCCGGACTCCTCGGCGGGCCGGTCGCCGGCTGCGACCACATCGAGGTGGAGACCTACACCTGGTCCGTGCTGCCCCGGCCGCCCGCCGATCTGGCCGGGGGCATCGCCGCCGAACTCACCTGGGCCAGGGACCGGTTGACCGGTCTCGGCCTCAAGGAGGAAACGTCATGACCGACCGGCTCGTCGTGCTCGACATCGTCGGGCTCACCCCGACGCTGCTGCGCCATATGCCCGCCGTCGCCGCCCTCGGTGAACGCGGCTTCCAGGCCCGGCTCGGGACCACCCTGCCCGCGGTGACCTGCACCGCCCAGTCCACCTTCCTCACCGGGGAACCGCCGAGCACCCACGGCGCGGTCGCCAACGGCTGGTACTTCCGCGACCTCGGCGAAGTGCTGCTGTGGCGGCAGCACAACGCGCTCGTCGGCGGCGAGAAGATCTGGGAGACGGCGCGGAAGACCAACCCCGACTACAAGGTCGCGAACATCTGCTGGTGGTACGCGATGGGGGCGGACGTCGACCTCACCGTCACCCCGCGGCCCGTCTACTACTCCGACGGCCGCAAGGAACCCGACTGCTACACCTGGCCGCCCTCCCTGCACGACGAACTCACCGACCGCCTCGGCCCGTTCCCCCTCTTCACCTACTGGGGACCCAACGCGGGCATGCCCTCCACCCAGTGGATCCTCGGCGCCGCCCGCCAGGTCTTCGACGAGCACCGCCCTGACCTGACCCTCGTCTACATCCCGCAGATGGACTACGAGCCCCAGCGCTCCGGCCCGGACTCCCCCGCGACCGCCCGCGCCGCCCGCCAACTCGACGACGCACTGCGCCCGTTGATCGACCACTTCCTCAGCGAGGGCGCCACCGTCGTAGCGCTCAGCGAGTACGGCATCACCCCGGTCTCCCGCCCCGTCGACATCAACCGCGCCCTGCGCCGCGCCGGACTGCTGGACGTCTACACGCAGGACGGCATGGAGTACCTGGACCCCTGGACCTCACGCGCGTTCGCCGTGGCCGATCACCAGGTGGCGCATGTGTACGTACGGGATCCGGCCGACACCGAGGCCGTCGCGAAGATCGTCGGTGAACTCAGCGGTGTGGAGCGGGTGTTGGACGCCGAGGGCAAGGCGGCGTACGGCCTCGATCACGAGCGCTCCGGCGAGCTGGTCGCCGTCGCCGAGTCCGACGCCTGGTTCACGTACTACTACTGGCTGGACGACGAGCGCGCCCCGGACTTCGCCCGCCAGGTGGAGATCCACCGCAAGCCCGGCTACGACCCGGCCGAGCTGCTGTACGACGAGACGGTCCCGGCGGTGAAGCTGCGGGCCGTGGGCCAGGTGGCCCGGAAGAAGCTCGGGTTCCGCTATCGGCTCCGCACCGTCCCGCTGGACCCCTCCGGGATACGCGGCAGCCACGGCCGACTGCCCGACGACCCGGACCACGGGCCCGTACTCCTGTGCTCCGAACCGGAGTTGGCGCGGGAGGCATACGCGGCGACGGAGGTCAAGGCACTGCTGTTGCGGCTGGCACGGCTCGCACCGGAGGCCGCTTAGGAGTCAGAAGAGGGCGGCGTGGCCGCGGGCCGCCGCCCTCCAGCCTTTGTCTGTGCCCTCCTGTTGCCCCCACCTGACAAGGAATACTGATGTCCAGCGCACCCAGCATCCCCCTCAACGAGACCGTCCTGCGCAACGCCCGCCCCGAGATCGCGGCCTGGCTCACCGCTTTCGTCGAGCGCCACGGCGGCTTCGTGGGCTCCGTGCACCTCGCCGAGCCCGCCGAGGAGGGCGAGATCGTCCTCGCGGCCGCGCACAACCTGCCGCCCGCCGTGCAGAACGGCACCTCCGTCATCCCCATCGGCAAGGGTATGGCCGGGACCGCCGCGCAGCGCCGGGCGCCCGTCGCCATCAGCGACTTCCCGAGCGACACCTCGGGCGTCGCCGTCCGGCAGGGCCGCGCCGCCGGGTCGAAGGGCTCCCTCACCATCCCCGTCTTCACCCCGGACGACGACACCCGGCTGTTCGCGGTCGTCGGGCTGGGCTTCAAGGACGTCCGGGAGTTCGCCGACGACGAGATCGAGATGTACAAGAAGTCCGCGGCCACGCTCCTGGACGTTCGGGCGGCCTGACCCTCTTCACGTACCACGCTGCGCAAGTAAGGTCCAGACCTAGCCTCCAGTACATCGGATCTCTTCTTGGCGCGTTCGACATATTGACGCGCTTCTCTCTCAGCTTCTACGTTGCGCCGAGAGATAGCTCCGATGTATCGAGAGGAATGACATGGCCCCAACAAGACGTACGGTTCTGGCAGCCGGAGGCTTACTCGCGGGAGGCGCCGCCTGGGCGATGACCTCGTCGGTGTCCTCCGCCGTGACCGCGTCTCCCACGGACGGCTGGGAGAAGACCTCGTTCACGTACGGCATGCAGAAGCCGTGGAATCTCGGCCTGAGCGAGCGTTACAGCAACAGCGGCGGCGTCCACCGGATGTGGGTGTACGACACCGACGAGCCCATGTCGCAGAGCAGTTCCACCGACCCGCGCACCGAGATGCGCTGGAAGCAGGAGTACACGTCCGGGCAGCACATGTGGGACGCCGACGTGTATCTCCCCTCCGGCACGAACGGCGCGACCTTTGTGCAGATCCTCCGGGTGATCCACCCCGAGGGCACCCCCGCCACGGACTTCATGCTCAACGCCTACAGCGCGAGCGGCGGCACGGTACGGGCGTACGACCGCACGGTCCTGAAGACCAACGCGTACAACACCTGGTTCAACGTCAAGTTGGAGCACAACGCTTCCAGCCGCAGCGTCAAGGTCTATTTCGACGACGAGTTGGTGCTGACGACCGAGGACCGCGGCCCAGCCACCCGCCACTTCAAGAACGGCGTCTACCACCACGGCAGCGGTCGCGCCGAGGCGCGCTTCCGCAACATCACGTACTGGACTCGGTGAGCCGTGCGGAGACGAAGAGCACTCACCGCGCTCGGCGGACTCGGCCTCGCCGGTGCCACCGCCGCGCTCCTGCCGGGACGGGCGGACGCCGCCGACGAGGTGTACTTCCAGAACCGCGGCAGCGTCGAGGGCTGGGACCACGCCTACACACAGAAGGACGGCGTGATCGAGACCGTCGACTCGCCCACGTACAAAGGCGCTCACGCTCTCGCGGCGACACAGACGTACATCGACGAGACCGGGGGCTACCACTCCGAGGTGATCAAGCGCGGCGCGCAGAGCGTCGGTGAGGACCGGTACTACGGCCAGGCGATCCGTCTCGCGTCCGACTGGACGTTCCACGACCAGAACGTCACCTTCCAGCAGTGGTCGCCAGAAGACCCCGAAGGACCCTGGCTGTTGATGTTCGTCATCGGGTCCACGATCCAGTTCGGCGGCTCCGGCGGCATCAAGGGGACGGCCGGGTCGATCAGTGGCCTGCGGGGCACCTGGATCAGGATCGTCACCCGGCTGAAGCTCGCCGGCGACGGCCAAGGCGCCTTCGAGGTGTGGCTGAACGGCACGAAGACGGTGAGCCGCACCGGCATCACCGTACTGCCGTCCACCTCACGGACGATCCGCTGGTCCAACGGGATCTACTGCACCGCCTGGCGCGACGGCACGCCCAGCGGTCCGCGCACGCTGACGGTCCTGCACGACAGCCACCGGATCGCCTCGACGTACGCCCTGGCCGAACCGGCCGGCTGGGCCTGACGCCGACCCCATCACCCCTCACTCTTGTCACTCTTGGAGGCATCCGCATGACCTCTCGCAGAGCAGTGCTCGGCTCGGCGCTGGCCGGCACAACTCTTGCCGCTCTTCCGGAAGTTGCCCAAGCCGCTGATTCCTCCAGTGTCATCGGTCCGGGGGGCCATCGCTGGAAGCTCCGTAACCGCATGGAGTCGGACGGTGCGTGGGCCGACTTCCTGCGGAAGCAGGACCTGGTGTGGCGCAGGCTGCCCACGCTGTGGCACGAAGGGCCGTTCCTCGGCGACGGCCGGCTGGGCAGCATGGTCTACCGGGACCCGGAGGCGAAGGGCATTCGCTTCACTGTGCAGCACGGTGAAGTGCAGGATCACCGGCCCGAGTTCGGCAGTGGCTGGGGGACGTGCCGACTGCCCGTGGGGCATCTGACGCTCGACCCGGTCGGCACCATCAGTGCGGTCGACTGGCGGTTGAGTCTGTGGAACGCCGAGCTCACCGGCACGATCAGCACCGACAAGGGCACCCTGACGCTCTCCGCACTCATCCATGACGGGATCCTCGCCGCGCGCGTGACGGCCGACGGCGACGAGGAGGTGCGCTGGACGTTCCATCCCGAAGAGGCCGTCAGCCCTCGGAAGATCAGCGAGGCACCGCCGACCGGGTACATCGCCAACCCGCCCTGGACCACCCGGACTTCGGGCGACATCGAGCAGGTCCTCCAGCCGCTCCTCGGCGGCGGCCAGACCGCGACGGCCTACCGCCGCTTCGGCGACACCCTCCTGCTCAACGTCGCCCACAGCTATCCGTCGGACACCCGGGCCGGGGATGCCTCGCTCAAGAAGATCCAGCGCGCCGCTCCGTACGGTGTGCTCCGCGCGCTCCACACCCGCTGGTGGCACGCCTTCTACCGCAAGAGCTTCGTCTCGATCCCCGATGAGCGGCTGCAGAGCTTCCACTGGATCCAGCTCTACAAGGTCGCGTCCGCCAGCCGCGCCGACGGCCCCGTGATGGCCACCTGCGGGCCCTGGCTGGAGCCCACGCCCTGGCCCGCCGTGTGGTGGAACCTCAACGTCCAGCTGGAGTACTGGCTCATCCACGGCTCCAACCACCTGGAACTCGACTCGCTCGCCACCACCCTGAGGCAGAACCAGGAACAGCTGATCGCGAACGTGCCCGCCGCGTACCGCTCGGACAGCGCCGGAGTCGGCCGCAGCTCCGACATGTTCGCCAACCGCAGCGCCCCCACCCCGGGCAGCGGCGGTGAGTCGGGCAATCTGACCTGGGCACTGCACAACGTATGGCTGAGTTACCAGCACACCATGGACGAGGCGTTATTGCGCGACACGGTGTACCCACTGCTGCGCCGCACGATCAACTACTACCTGCACTTCCTCCAGCCGGACAGCGACGGCAAGCTGCACCTGCCGTCGACGCTGTCGCCGGAGTATCCCGTCGTACCGCCGAAGGACACCAACTACGATCTGGCGCTGATCCGTTGGGGCTGCACCACGCTCCTGGAGGCGGCCGAGCGGCTGGGGACCGACGATCCGCTGAAGCCGCGCTGGCAGGAGGTGCTGGCGAAGCTGACACCGTATCCGGTGGACGAGAACGGCTTCATGATCGGTGATCGGACCCCGTACGCGCAGTCCCATCGCCACTACTCGCACCTGCTGATGGTGTACCCGCTGTATCTCGTGAACTGGGAGCAGCCGGAGCAGCGCGAGCTCATCGAGAAGTCGATCGTCCACTGGCACGCGGTGACCGGATCCCACCGCGGCTACAGCTATACGGGCGCCGCGTCGATGTACGCGATGATGGGCCGCGGCTCCACGGCGCTGGAGTATCTGAAGAAGTTCTTCGACCCCAGCACGCGGTATCCGTGCCGGGCCAACACCCACTACACCGAGGCCGGTCCGGTCATCGAGACACCGCTGTCGGCGTCGCAGTCGCTGCACGACATGCTCTGCCAGAGCTGGGGCGGTGTCGTACGGATCTTCCCCGCCGTTCCGGATTCCTGGGCCGATGCCACGCTGCACGATTTCCGCACGCAGGGGGCCTACCTGGTCAGCGCGGTCCGTAAGGGCGGGGTCACCCGTTTCGTACGCGTACGGAGCCTGGCGGGTGAGCGGCTCGAGATCCGGCACGGTCTGACGGGCGGGGCGGTGACGGCGGTGCTCGACGACGGCAGCCGGGCGCGCACGCACACGACGGACGACGGCACCCTGGTGATCGAGCTGGCCAAGGGCCGGGAGGTGCTGTTGTACGCCGGTGAACGCCCCGAACTCGACATCGCTCCGGTGGCGTTGAGTGAGCCGGGCGATCCGTGGGGGCTGCCGTAGTACGTCTTCAGTACGTCTTTGGTCAGTGCGGGTCACCGATCGGGCGTGCCCGGCCGGTGACCCGTACCCGTGGATCCGTCGGGTCGATGTCCACGAGCAGTTCGCTGGGGCACCCCATGTCCTCGCCCTGGTGGAGGGTGAGGGTCATCGGCTCGCGGACCAGGCCGAGGGTTCGCAGATAGCCGCCGAAGGCGGCGGCTGCCGCTCCCGTCGCGGGGTCCTCCACCACGCCCCCGACCGGGAAGGGGTCGCGGACGTGGAAGAGGTCGTCCGCCTCGCGCCAGACCAGTTGGAGCGTGGTCCAGCCGTGCTGCCGCATCACGTCGGCGAGGCCGTCGAAGTCGTACGCGAGATCCGCCAGCCGGGCGCGGGAGGCGACGGCGAGGACCAGGTGCTCGGCCCCGCCGAAGGCCACGTGCGGCGGCAGTTCCGGATCCAGGTCGCCCTCGGCCCAGCGCAGCGCGGCGAGAGCCGGGGTGAGCTCGTCCGGAGTGGCCGGGCGGGAGCGGGTGGGGACGCTGGTAAGGGTGGCGCGCACCGTCCCGTCGGGGTCGGCGGCCGTGGACACCGGGATCTCTCCGGCCGGGGTGTCGAAGACGAACTCCCCGGGCCCGTTCCGCTCGGCCAGCGCCACGGCGGTCGCCACGGTGGCGTGCCCGCAGAACGGAACCTCGACGAGAGGGCTGAAGTACCGCACCCGAAAGCGGCGTTCGGCATCGTCCCGCGCCATGACGAACGCCGTCTCCGAGTAACCGACCTCGGCGGCGAGGGCCAGCATCCGGGTGGGGTCGAGCCCGGCGGCGTCCAGAACGATCCCGGCGGGGTTGCCGCCGGCCCCCTCCGGGGTGAAGGCGGAGTAGCGTAGGACGGCGGTGCTGGTTTCGGAACTCATGACTGCACGCTCCCACAGGGCAGCACGCATGAGGAACGAGATTTCAGAGGGCACTGATCAGGCAGGTGCTCCTCAACGAGCGGGTATGGACGGTGAGTTAGGGGACTATCACACTCCGCTTTCATGCCGCCTCCTTACCAAGGTTTTGGGTCTCTCACGGTGCGTACGGTCGCTGGTACGGATAGCATCCTGCGCACCCCTTGTGTTGCGTTGGTCACGCGGCCACCCACCGCGTTCGTCTTACCGCCCGCCGCCCTGTTCCCCTCCCCAGTTGCCCGCTTCCGCTCATAGCTCATCGCTCATCGCTCCCCGCCCTAGGACGACGATGTCTCTACGGACAGGTCCCCGCCGTCTCGGTTCCATACGTCTCTCCCTGATCCTTCTGGCATTGGTCCCCAGCGTCACCCTCGCCGCGATGTGGGGGGTGACGACGACGCAGATGTTCTCCGAAGGGCTACGGCTGCGGGCCCAGACGGAGCTGAGCAGGTCGACCGGCGCCATGGGCACCGACGCGACGCTCGCGCTGCAACGGGAGCGGAGCCTGTCGGCCGCGTGGCTGGCCGCGCCCGGCGGCTCCAGGACCGCCCTGGACGAGCAGCGGGAACGTACGGACGCGGAGGTCGCCAAACTGGTCGGCCAGTCGAAGGCCATCGACAAGGCGCCCGACCGGATAGGAGACCGGCTGTACTCGGTCATCGCCGGCGCGGGGAGCCTGGAGTTCTACCGGAGCCAGATCGACCAGGGCCACATCGACAAAAGCACCGGCATCAGCGGCGCGCAGGCACTGGACCAGTACACCGCGATCATCGACGACCAGATCCACGCCTTCCAGGAGCTCTCCAAGGTCGACGACGGGGACCTCACCTCGCAGGCCGAACCGCTCGTCGCCCTGGAACACGCCGCGGAACTGGTCTCCCAGGAGAACGCCCTGCTCACCCTGGCCTGGCCGTCCGGGCAGCTGGACGAGGAGTCGCGGGCCGCCTTCGTCCAGTTGGTGAACGCCCGGCGCTGGCTCGTCGAGGACCAGATCACCCCCTCCCTGCGCGGCACGGCGAAGACGCAGACCGAGCGCATCCTCCAGGGGCAGGCCTGGAAGGACCTGCAGGCAGTCGAGACCCAGGTGCTCGAGGCTCGTACGACGGGCAGCGGCGACGCCCGGAAGGTCAACCTGCCGAACGGGCGGGACCAGTGGAACGACGCGATGGGCCAACTCTCGGTCCAGTACCCGAATCTGATCCGCCAGCAGACCGCGGAACTGCTCGACCGCAGCAGTGAAGACGCCCATGCACTGCTGGTCAAGGCCGCCGCCCTGAGCGCCGGCGGACTCGCCGCCCTGTTGCTGAGTGTCGTACTGTCCTGGCGCATCACCCGCTCCCTGTTCCGGCGGATGCGCGGGCTGCGGATGGCCACCCTCAGCCTCGCCCAGGAGCGGCTGCCCGACGTGGTCGCCCGGCTCGACCGCGGCGAGAAGGTCGACGTGGACTCCGCCGCGCCCCCGCTGGACTACGGGCAGGACGAACTCGGCCAGGTGGCGCAGGCGTTCAACACCGCCCAGCGCACGGCTGTCCACACCGCGGTGGAGCTCGCCGACACCCGGCGCGGCTTCCAGAAGGTGATCCTGGGGATCGCCCGGCAGAGCCAGAACCTGGTCAATCTCCAGCTCAGCAAACTCGATTCGCTGGAACGCGAACACCAGGACCCGCACGTCCTCAAGGGCCTGTACGAACTCGACTCCAACGCGAGCCAACTGCGCCGCTACGAGGAGAACCTCGTCATCATCAGCGGCGAGCGGCCGGGACGCAGCTGGGCCGAACCGGTCGCGCTGATCGACATCCTGCGCAGCGCCGTCGGCGAGGTCGCCGAGTACCAGCGGGTGGAGGTGCACACCGTCGAGGAGGTGTACCTCGCCCCGCCCGCGGTGGCCGACGTCATCCATCTGCTGGCCGAACTCATCGACAACGCGACCGCGTACTCGCCCGCTCCCAGCCCGGTCGGGGTACGGGCCGCGATGGTGGCCAAGGGCCTGGCCATCGAGATCGAGGACCGCGGTCTGGGCATGTCGGAGGACGACTACGAGGCGTTCAACGCGCAGTTGGCGGTGGAGCCACAGTTCGACGTGGTGGCGTTGGCCGACGACCTCCGGCTCGGCATGTTCGTGATCGCCCGCCTCGCCACGCGGCACGGCATCGCCGTCACACTGCGGTCCTCTCCGTACGGCGGGACGACGGCGATCGTGCTGGTGCCGCACGACATAGTGGTGCGGGAGGGGCCCACGACCGATACGGACGCCGCCGGCTCGGCCTCGTCGGACGCTTCGGCGGGTGCCACGGACGTCCCGGCCCAAGTGGGTCAGGAAACCCGGGAAGCCCGGGAAGGACCCACGACCCACGCGGATACCGCCGCCACTTCGGCCGGATGGACGGACGCCCCGGCCCAAGGAAGCCAGGAAACCCGGACGACCCGAGAGTCCCAGGAGGACGTCGAGCCGGTCGCGGCTCTCGCGGAGAACTCGACCGGTACGCCCGGACCGGGCTTGACCGGACTGGACTCGGCCGGAGCGGACTCGGCCGATACGCAGGGCCCTGGCCGGCACAGCCACGCGCGCAGCCGCGTGGCCCAGCCCGCGACCCGGCCGCGGACAGCCGATACCGGCGGGACCGGGTCCGGCCCGGGTTCCAGGTCCGCGACCGGCTCCAGGTCCGCGCCCGAGTCCGGCCGGAGTGTCGGCTCCGAGTCCGGCCGGGGTTCTGGGTCCGCGACCGGCTCCGGGTCCGGGCCCGGGTCAAGCCCAGGGCCCGGTTCCGGCCCAGGTTCAAGCCAGCGCAGCGCCCTCGCTCCGCTGCCGCGCCGCGTACCGCAGACCAGCCTCGCCACCGAGCTACGGGAGGACTCCGTGTCCGCCCGGGCGGACGACCCGTTGGAGGACTTCGACGCGGAGCGTGCCGCCTCCTCGCTCTCCGGTTTCCAGCGCGGGACGCTTCGGGCCCGTGACGACGCCGAGGAGTGGACGTACAACGAAGGAGAAGACGAAGGAGGAAACACAGCAGAAGAAGCCCCACCAGCGAGCCCAGGTACGCAGGTCCCCGTCCCCGGAAAAACCGTCACCTCGACTCCGCCGGCAGACCGCTCATGAAGGACACAGAAATGACACGCCCCATCCCTGCCACGCACAGCCAGCTCGACCAGCTGCTCACCGGACTGGTGGACCGGGTCGCCGAGGTGAACCACGCCGTCGTGCTCTCCGACGACGGACTGGTCGTCAGCAGGTCGACGGCGTTCCTGCGCGACGACGCCGAGCGGCTGGCGGCGACCGCCTCCGGCCTTGTGAGCCTCAGCAAGGGCGTCAGCATGGACTTCCGCGGCGGCCCCGTACGCCAGGCACTCATCGAGATGCGCAACGGCTATCTGATCATCACCGCCGCCGGGACCGGCGCCCATCTGGCCGTGCTCACCCACCAGGGCGCGGACGTCGGCGTGGTGGCGTACCAGATGAACCTGCTCGTGAAGAAGATCGGCGAGCACCTGAGCGCGGCGCCGCGGGGCACGGTCGCCGCCGACCGCGGCGAGTGAGGTGAGCGGAGGCGACGCGGCGGGTCGTCTCGTACGGCCGTTCACGCTGACCGGCGGCAGGACCCGGCCCGACCGCAGCGACTTCTCCCTCATCACGACGGTCTCCGCGGTGGACCCGCCGCCCGCCTGGGGCGTCCGGACACAGCCCGAGCACGCCCGGATCCTGCGGTTGTGCGAGAAGCCGATCGCCGTCGCGGAGCTGGCGGCCCACCTCGATCTGCCGATGAGCGTGGTCACCATCATGCTCTGCGACCTGCTGGCGGCGGACCGGATCACCGTCCACCCGCCGCGCCCCGTCTCCGGGACGCCGGACATGGACCTGCTGCAGAAAGTGAGGGACGGCCTTGGCCGGCTCTGACGCAACCGTCAACGGGACGCCGGCCCAAGGGACTTCGGTCCAGGGGGCGGCAGCCCGAGAGACCTCGGCACCCGACACGGTCAAGATACTGATCGCCGGAGGCTTCGGCGTCGGGAAGACCACCATGGTCGGGTCGGTCAGCGAGATCGTCCCGCTGCGCACCGAGGAACGACTGACCTCGGCCGGCCTGGGCGTCGACGACCTCCACGGCATCGCCGAGAAACAGGCCACCACCGTGGCGCTGGACTTCGGCCGGATCACGATCGGCCGGGACCTGGTGCTGTATCTCTTCGGTACGCCCGGACAGCAGCGGTTCTGGTTCATGTGGAACGACCTCGCCATCGGCGCGCTGGGGGCCGTGGTCCTCATCGACGTACGCAGGCCCAAGTCCAGCTTCGCCGCGATCGACTTCTTCGAGCGGCGGGGCATCCCGTTCGTCATAGGCGTCAACGGCTTCCACGGACAGCATCCGTACACGCCCGAGGAGATCCGGGACGCCCTGGCACTGCCGGAGGGCACTCAGGTGCTGCTCTGCGACGCACGCGAGCGCGAGTCGTCCCGGGACGTACTGATCGCTCTGCTCGACCAGTTGATCGCCGCTTCCGCGAAGGCCTCGGCGTCGTAAGGGAGTCGTAAGGGACAAGCCGCGAGGAGACGCGCCATAAGGGGCAAGTCACAAAGAAGCAAGGGGCCCAGAGAGGCAAGTCACAAGGAGACAAAGGGCACAGAGAGGCGTTCTTGCTGCGGAAACAGGGCATCATCATCGGCACCGTCGCCCGCCCGCTGGCGCCCCTTCGGCTCCAGGACACCGTGCCGTCACACCGGGAGGGAACGGTTCCCGCTGTCCCCCTTTGCCTCGCCTTGTATCCGGCACGCCCGCTCCCCACGGGCGTACCGCGAAAGGACGACGTGCGCTGTGTCCCTGCTCCCGCTCGACAAACTCCCCGGGCCGCTCCCCGCCGCCACCACCCCCGGCCCCGTCCGCTCCCCCTCCACCGCCCTCCCCCACTCTCGACTTCGCTCGAGCGGGGGGACCCCCATCGCCCTGAGGGCGCTGAACCTGCTCCCGCTCCTGCTGATCGCGGCATGGGCGACGCTCGACTGGCGCACCGTGTCCGACGGCGCCGCCCAGCTCGCCTCGGCCGACCCCTGGTGGCTGCTGTCCGGGGTCTTCTTCATGTGCATGGGCTGGGTGGCAGCCGCGTGCGTCCGGCAGGGCGCCATACCCGAACGGCTCCCACCGGGGCTGCTGCTCGCGTCCCAGGTCGCCGCCGGCGCCGCGAACCATGTACTCCCGGCCAGCATCGGCGCCCATGCCGTCACCCTCCGCTTCCTCCAGCGCCAGGGCATATCCCTCGCCAGGGGCACCGCCTCGCTCGCGCTGTACTCGCTGGTCAAGCCCCTGGCGAAGACGCTGGTACTCCTCGTCTTCCTGGTGGCCTTCCCGGGCGTGCTGGGGCTGGCTGAACTCGTCCCGGACGAGCGGACGTTGCATCTGGTCGCCGGTGGTGTGGGGATCGGTCTCGCCGTGGCCGCGCTGCTCCTGACGTTCGTACGTCCGCTGCGTCGCCCGATCCTCACCTTCGTACGCACCGCTCTGACCGACGCACGGCTCCTGCACACCCGGCCGAGCCGCGTCCTCGCGCTCTGGGGCGGAGCCGCCGCCACCCCGCTGCTCCAGGCCAGCGTGATCGCCTCGGTCGGCTTCTCGCTGGGCCTGCCGCTGACCTGGGCGCAGGTGACCTTCGCGCTCCTGGTCGCCAGCACGGCGGTCGGAGCCGTACCCGCGCCGGGCGGCATCGGCCCCATCGACGCGGCCATGGTGTTCGCCATGGTCCTCTTCGGCGCCCCCATGAGCCTGGCCACGGCAACGATCATCGGTTACCGGGTTCTGACGATCTGGGTGCCGCTGCTGCCGGGCATGCTGGTGCTTTCGTGGCTGGTCCAGCGGAAGGTGCTGTGACGTGGTGTTGTGACCCGGGCGGGGCGGTGTCCAGGCCGGCCAGGCTCACCGGGTCAGGAAGACGGTCTTGCCGCGAGAGGGGCCGGAGCGGGCGCGGGACACCGCGGCGGGGGCGTCGGCCAGCGGGATCTCGGCGTCGACCGTGATGCGGAGCTTGCCGGCGGCGGCGAGGTCGGCGAGGGCTTCCAGTTCGGCCCGGCTGGGGTTGTTGGAGAGGTTGACGCCGTGGATCTCGCGTGCGGCCAGGGCATCGGGGTCGACGGCGTGGTTGGTGCTGATGAAGGTGCCGCCGGGCCTGAGCAGGCCGGTCAGGGCATCGGTGTCCTGGCCGGGCTGGGTGATCAGGTCGAGCACGGCGTCGATGCCTTCGGGGTGGGCGGCCAGGACCTGTTCGGCGGTGGGCGCGAGGGTGAAGTCGATGGTCTCGTGGGCGCCGAGGTCACGGAGGCGGCCGGCGATGTCGGCGGTGGCGGTCGCCACGACCCGGGCTCCCTCGTGGGCCGCGAACTGGATCGCGGACTGTCCGACGCCTCCGGAGGCCCCGTTGACGAGGATGACGTGTCCGGTGTCGAGCCGGGCCGCCTCGATGGCCTGATAAGCGGTGGCGCTGGCGGTGGGCAGCGCGGCGGCCACGGGGAACGGCAGGTCGCCGGGGGTACGGGCGATGGTGCCGTCCTCGCGGGCCAGGGCGTACTCGGCGTACGAGCCCCGCCCGTGCTGGACGTTCATGAACTGGCCGTAGACGGTGTCGCCGGGCCGGAAGTGGGTCACGCCGTCGCCGACGCTCTCGACCACGCCTGCGCCGTCCGAGCCCATGACGAGGGGGAAGGCGTGCTCGACGACGTTCTTCAGGGCGCCGTCGGCGACCTTCCAGTCGAACGGATTGAGCGCGGCGGCGTGCAGACGGACCAGCAGCTCACCCGGGCCCGGCTGCGGTACCGGCAGGTCGATGAGCTGCGGCTCGGCTCCGAAGCCGGTGATGACGACGGCCTTCATGGCTATGCCTCCCAGGTGACGGTGAGTTCGTTGCGGCGGCCGAAGCGTTCGAGATGGCTGCTCACCACGCCCTGGATGGTGGTGAGCGTGGTCGCGTCGGGTGAGGTGACGCGAATCAGCAGGTGGTCGTCCGCGGGCTGGAGTACGACCTCGGTTTCCTGGAAGGTGAGGCGGTGGTCACCGTCGGGAGTCTCCTCGACGGGGATCTTGCGGCCGAAGTGCGAGGCGAACTGCTTGGCGTAGCGCGGGGCGGCGTCGGTGGTGACGCGGCCGAGGGATGAAGGCATGGATGGCTCCTGGGTGGGGGATCGGGTGGGCCCACTGCTTGGGGTGCGGTCAGCCGACCAGCGCGGGAACTGTGGCCGTTGCGGACAGGTCGATGGTGTGGTGGGTGTGCTGGGCCTTGGCGTGCAGGTAGCGCAGGTTGCTGGGCGTGCTGTGCACGCCGGTGGGGACGGTCCGGGTGACCGAGATGCCGAGGTCGCGCAACTGCCGTGCCTTGTCGGGGTTGTTGGTGAGCAGGTCCGGCTCGGCGACACCGAGGGCGGTGAGCATCTGGGCGGCGGCGGTGTAGTCGCGGCCGTCCTCGGGCAGGCCGAGCGCGGTGTTGGCCTCGTAGGTGTCCAGGCCCGCGTCCTGCAGGGCGTAGGCGTCGAGCTTGTTGTAGAGGCCGATGCCGCGGCCCTCCTGGCGCAGGTAGAGCAGCACGCCGCCGGTGGCGGTGATGCGCTCAACGGCTTCGCGCAGCTGAGGGCCGCAGTCGCAGCGCGCCGAGCCGAACACGTCTCCGGTCAGGCACTCGGAGTGCAGCCGCACCAGCGGTGACGGCGCCGCGGTGGGGTCGCCGAGGACGAACGCCACATGCTCCTTGCCGTCGGCCAGTCCATGGAAGGTGACGGCATCGGCGGTGACCTCGTAGCCGTCGGCGAAGCGCAGCGGGATGGTCACGCGAGTGCGCACCGAAGCGCTGGCCAGAAGGGTGTGGCCTGCGGAGAGGACGGCGTCCATGGCTGCTCCTCGGGGTAGGACGGAGATGCGTACAGATTCAAATTTGAACCGCGTCTAGACGATAGCGCGTGATTCAAATTTTGAACAACCCGCCTCCGCGTGGCGCCGCTCACACCGTCCAGCTCAACGCCGCCCCGGAGCGCGGGATGCGCATGAACGGGTGCGTCGCCGCCGCTGCTCCAGCGACGTGCGCGCCACCTACACCGCCCTCACTGACGACGACCGCCGCCCGGGGAGGGAGGGGCGCTCCACGACCTACCGGCAACTCACCTCGTAGGTCGCGGAGGCGGCACCGGGCTCCCCGTCGGCGTGCCACCCCTCGCTCCCGCCGTCCCTCCTCACCCGTCTGAGGGGAACCCGGCGGTGAGGTAGGCCAACAGCTGTCCCGGTGCGTCTTCCTGGAGGAGGTGGCCCGCGCCCTCGATCCAGTGCAGCTCGGCGTGCGGGATGCGCTCGTGCAGCCATTCGGCGTACTCCGGGGGGAGGATGCGGTCCTCGCGGCCCCAGATGAGGCGTACCGGAAGGGACATCCCGCCCAGCAAGTGCTCGTACGCGGCGGTGTCCGCCTGTCTGATCTGGCTGTACTGGCGGTAGAACGCGGCCTGCCCTGCGGCTGCCCGCCACGGGGCGAGGAACGTGTCGAGGACTTCCGGCCGGAAGCCGACGTGCGTGGCGTGCCGCAGGTGGCTGGCGACCAGCGCTTCGTGCGCGTAGTCCGGAAGCTGCTGGAATACCTCCGTGTGCTCCAGGATGAGCTGGAAGAGTCCTCGCTCCCACTCACCGCCGCTCACCGCGTCGAAGAGGGTCAGGTCCCGGTAGCTCCTCTCCTCCAGCAGCAGCGTCCGCAGTGCCACGGCCCCGCCGATGTCGTGGGCGACGACGCTGGGGCAGGACAACTCCCAGTGGTCGAGGAGCCGGGCGAAGTTCCTCGCGTGAGCCGCCAGGCTGAGGTCCTGGCCCTCGTGCTGATCCGACTGGCCGAAGCCGAGATGGTCGAAGACGAAGACCGTGCGGGTACGGGCGAGCGCTGGAGCGATGTCCCGCCAGAGAAAGGAGGAATACGGGGTGCCGTGCACCAGCACGACCGGGTCTCCGCTGCCAAGGCGCCTCCACCGCACCGTCCCGTCGGGCGTCTCGAACTCCTCGCCCAGTGTCCATTTCACCCTTGGTCTCCTCTTCTGCGGCCTGACCAGCACCTTTCACCAGGAGCATCCCGACGCTGCCCTGCCAGGAGGTCCAATGCCTCCCGAACTCATCAACACCACCCTTCCGCCAACAGCCAGTTGCGCTCAGTCATCGTCAGCCGCAGCTCGACATAGCCGGCGTCATCGCAGTGGCGCCGACTCCGCCCGACCGCTTCACCCCACCGTTCTCGGACACCGGGTTTCCGGGACGGAGGGGCTGATGCGCGGACCGCGCGAAAGATGCCGTCGGCTGCCGGCCTCACTCAGGCCCTCGGTCCTCCGGTGTCGTCGGCGGCTCTGTGGGCGTGGGCGCGGGCGGGCGGAAGAGGACGGCCCGGGCCACGGGCGGGGCGAACAGGGCGGTGACGGGCGCGGAGAGGGTCACTACGGAGCGGAAGGCGCGCCCCACGACAGGGGCGCCGGTGGCCCGCTCCTGGACTCGGCGCAGGTACCAGTCGGCGACGCGGTCCGCGGGCCCGCCGACGACCGCGGTGCCGACCGCGCCCGGCATCTTGCGGTCCGCCCCGGCAGAGATGTCCCACGCCTGCCGGGACGCCGCCAGGAGCGCCCGCCGCACGCGCCTCGTCGTGGGCGTCCGGCGCGGATCGGCCAGTGCGTCGCGCAGGGCGACCGCGCTCATCGCGGCGACGGCCATGCCCTGCCCGTAGATCGGGTTGAAGGTGCACAGCGCGTCGCCGGTGGCGAGGAAGCCGGCCGGGCGACGGCCCGGCAGATCGTAGCGGCGGCGGATGTTCGCGGTCCGCCGGTAGCCGAACGCCGACGAGAGCGGCTCGGCGTCGTCCAGCCACCGGTGCAGGAGCGGATGCGGCAGCCTCTTGGTGTACGTCACGAACTCGTCGTCGTCCGTGGGCGGTTCGTCGCCGCGCAGCCCCGAGACGATGACCAGATGGGTGCCGTCCTCCAGCGGCAGCGCACCGCCGGCGTGGACCTCGGCGGGGCTGGGGTAGACGTAGTAGCCGACGGTGTCGCCGTCGAGGATGCCGCTTCTGCCGCGGTAGACGCGGGAGGCGTACGCGAGGCCGGTGTCGATGGTCTCCTCGTGCGGGGCCTCGGCGCCGATCGCCGCGAGCCACTGCGGAGCCTTCGTGCCGCTGCCGGAGGCGTCGACCACCAGGTCGGCCTCGAGGGCCCGCTGCTTTTCGCGGGCGTCGCCGGAGCGATCCCGCAGCAGCACACCCCGCACGCGCGAGGCGTCACCGAGGAGCCCGACGACACCCGTCCCCTCCACCGCGCTGATCACCGGATTGGCGAGAACCCGCCGCCGCACCAGCTCCTCGAGCTGCGCGCGCGAACCGGTGTAGATGTGCGTCGTCGCGGGCAGCCGCCGGAACCAGCGCCCGTCCTGCCGCTGCACCATGTCCGAGGGCAAGCCCACCCGCGGCGCCCCCGCCACCCGCAGCTCCGCCAGGAAGCCCGGCAGCAGCGACTCCAGGGCCACCTGCCCGCCCTCCAGCAGGACATGCGGATGCCGACCCTGCGGTACGCCGGGCCGCGGCTTGGTCCCGTCCGGGAACCGGTCGCGCTCGACGACGGTCACCCGCTCGGCGTGCCCGGCCAGGACATGCGCCGCAAGCAGTCCCGCGAGGCTCCCGCCCACGACGACCGCATGCCGCCCGCTCCGGCCGCCGCCCACACCCCAACGGCCCGTTTCTCCGGCAGAGTTCACCAATCCGCTCCCCTGGTCGCCACGTCGTGAGAAGGCACCACTATCCCGCTCTGTCAAGGGGGGTTGACCGCGTTCCGGCCGTTCTGCGCGTCCCGAATACGCCCGCCCCGGATCGCTCCCCCGGCCCCGCCGTCAGGGCCGCAACGCGCAACCAGTGCACACCAGCACGGGAACTGCCGGGAAAGCCCAGGTCAGCGAAGGCAAACCGATGCCCCGCGGCCCCACTCCGACGCTGGGGTGAAAACCTCCCGCGGTTGATCATCAGGCTGCGGGAGGTGTCACCTCAGCGTCGACTCTTTGTGCGGGGCATCCTCCGGTCCATCGACAGCCGGTCGCGCGTCAGGCCTCGTCCGGCGTCAGCCGCAGCGAGATCGAGTTGATGCTGTACCGCTGGTCCGTGGGGGTCGGGTAGCCCTCGCCCTCGAAGACGTGGCCCAGGTGTGAGCCGCACATGGCACACCGCACCTCCGTCCGCACCATCCCGTGCGAGCGGTCCGCGATCAGCTCGACGTTGTCCGCCGACTTGGGGTCGTAGAAGGAGGGCCAGCCGCAGTGGCTCGCGGATTCACGCGTCCCAGGACGCTCAACTCCCTCCCGGGAACCGACGCCCGACCTGAACGTCAACCACCTGCGCACACTTCTCGCCGATACGGATGAAATGTAATCAGGATTGCCGCAAATGTAACTCTGACGTCGTTACATTTGCGGCGTGCCGACCGACCTGAATGCACTGATCACGCGCCTACGCGCCGCAGGGGGCGATTGCGACGACATCGAGGTGAAGTCCGCCGCCGGTGGGCTACCGCAGTCGCTCGCCTCGACGCTCAGCGCGCTGGCCAACCTCCCCGGAGGCGGCACTGTAATTCTGGGCCTCGACGAACGGACCGGGTTCCGCCCCTCCCCATTGACCGACCCGCAGGCCCTGAAGCAGGGGCTCGCGCTCAAAGCCCGCTCCTTCACACCTCCGGTGCGCCTCACCATCAGCGATGCAGAGTCCGACGGCCAGCCGGTGATCGTGGCGCAGGTGCACGAGTGCGATCCATCGGCCAAGCCCTGCCGAATCACCGCATCCGGCGCCTCGTACCTCCGCGGGTACGACGGTGATTTCCAGCTCTCCCCTCTCGAGGAACAAGCTTTCCTCGCCGCACGCAGCGCACCCCGCTTCGACCGAAACCCGGTCACAGACGCGACCATCGACGACCTGGACAAGGAGCTCACCGCCGAGTTCCTCAGCTCGGTACGGCAGCACGACCCCCACGGTCTCGGCCGCTTCACCGACGACAGCGAACTACTCTGCCGCGCAGGAGCCGTCACCCCAGGCAGCACCCCCACCGTGGCAGGGCTCCTCACCCTCGGAGTACACCCCCAGCAGTTCTTCCCACGCTTCATCGTCCAAGCCTCCGCCGAACCCGAAGACGGCCACCCCACCGCCAGCCGGGCACGCAACCAGACCACCATCACCGGACCGATCCCCCGCATGCTCGACGCCGCCCTGGACTGGGCCCGACGCTCCTTCGGCACGACCATCGTCTCGACCCCCGACGGCACCGTCCGCGATCAGCCCGACTACCCCTACATCGCCTTCCGCGAACTGATCGCCAACGCACTCGTCCACCGCGACCTCGACCACTGGTCCACGGGTATGGCCGTCGAAGTACGCCTGCGCCGCGACCGGCTGGTGATCTCCAACCCCGGCGGCCTGTACGGCATCACCGTCGACCGCCTCGGCCACGACGCCGTCACCTCCGCCCGCAACGCCCGCCTCGTCGCCCTCTGCCAGCACGCCCGCACTCCTGAATCCGGCGCCCGCGTCATCGAAGCCCTCGCCACCGGAATCCCCACCGTGAACGAGGCGCTGACCCACGCCGGACTGCCACCGGCCCGCTACATGGACGCAGGAATCCGCTTCACCGTCCTCCTGCACCGCACCGCGGACACTCCCGCAGCTCCTCGGCTCCACACCAACGCGCTGCGGGTTTACGACGCCCTTGCCGCAGCACCCCGCAGCGTCGCAGAACTCCACCAACAACTCGACCTCACCGCACCCAACATCAGGAAGATCCTGCGCGACTTGCGCGAGCGGGGCCTCGTCGAGCAGCTCGGAGGAAAGGGGCGCTCCACGACGTACCGGCAACTCGCCTCGTAGGTCGAGGCGATCGAGGGCCGGGAGGGGTTCGGGAGGAAACGGCACAGCGTCCATCCGGAGTCCACCACTCAGGGGAGGCCCCATACCGGCTTACTCCCCGCAGGTAGCCTGCCGCCCATGACGCGTACACAGCGCACCGGAGCACAGCCGACCCCACAACGGGCCACGGACGAGGAGGGCGTACGCCTGCCACGGCTGCGCTTCAAGGACGTCGTGGTGCGAGGAGCAGTGCAGGGAATCGCCGCCGTCGCCCTGCTCTTTATCGGCACACTCTTCGTCGCCGACCATCATGACCGCGAGACGTTCCTTGCCGTGGTGGGAGGGTTCTCCATGGTCTTCGCCGGAGTGGGGATCGTGGTCGGAGTCTGGTTCTGGACGGCGTGCTCGGGCGACATCAGACGCTGGCGGGACTGGCGCACCATCACCGGCCAGTACGAAGGCGTCACCATCATGGCACCGGTTCTCGTACGGGCGGGAGTCCTCGCCCTTGTGCTCTTCCCCGGCGCGCTCGGGCTCTACCACCTGGTCGACAACGCCGCTTACGACAGCTGGCTGTACGGGAGTTGAGCACCATTCCATCGCCGATGTCGACGGCAGCCTCGACGACGTCAGCGACGAAGAACTCGCCCGCCGGCGCCGCAGCCGCTACGTTCAGCGCTGTTGTGTTCGTGTCGGCGTCAATGTACTCGTGTGATCCAAACGAAACTGTGGGCCGACTTGGGCTGCCCTGCTGACCACCGCCTGCTTCAGGTGTAGCGGCGCAGAACCAGGCGGCGTCCGCCGTTCTCCTCGAGCGTGTCCGATTCGACGTCGTAGCCGTGGTCCTCGGCGTAGCGGAGTGCGGCGGCGTGGCCGTAGGCGCGGGCGACCTTGGTCAGCCATGGCTGGTCGTAGCGGGACCGGTCGAACTCGCTGATGACGGCTTCGAAGGTGCCGTCGTCGCCGCGGCGGAAGCCGATGTCATTGCTGAGGCGGCCGATGTGGGCGCGGCGGATGATCACTTCGGCGCGGTCCGGGCGGGCGTCGCCCTGATAGCCGTAGAGGGGCTGGGGCGTGTCGTGGGTCTCGACGGTGGTGAACCCGACCGTGGCGAGGGCCTGGACGAGCAGGTCGGGGTCGCGCAGCGCGGTGCGGACGCGGGTGAAGTGCGACATGACGATTCCTTGGGGTCGGAGACGGGAGAGGCGGCGCAGCCGGGCGTTCACGCCAGGCGGACGACCGGCTGTCTGTCCAGGACGAGGGTCTGACGGCGCAGGTCGTAGGCGGTGACGGTGAGTCGCTTGTGGGCGTCGATGCGGAACTCGATGCGGAAGCGGTCCTCTCCGGCCGTGGCCGGGGGATCGGCTTCCAGGAAGGTGGGGCTGTCCTCGTTGAGCCAGAGCATGGACCGCTGCTGGCGCTGCTGCGGGGTGACGGTGACGGTACGGGCGCCGCCGCCGGCGTCGAAGGAGATCTCCAACTCGGCACTGGCGTCGCGGTAGGTGGCGTGGGCGAGTTCGTAGACGGCCAGGCCGAGTCGGCGCTGCCGATCGTGCACCGCCCTGACGGTGAGCGTCTTGACCGGTTCCTCGGTGGGATAGGCGGTGCCGGCTTCCACCAGGGTCTCGAACTCGTAGGCGCCGGTGTCGTGGTCGACATGCCGGATGGCGTAGTCGTGCTGGATGTGGTCGAACAACTCGCTGCCGCCCGCGATGCCGGCCGCCCCGGCGGCCACCGCCTCCAAGGGCCGGTCCAGGTGCACCACTTCGGGGTCGAAATGCAGATGCACCAGGTCCTGCACAGCCGGAATGAGGCAGCTGCCGCCGACGAGGAAGACACCCCGGATGTCCTCGCTGCCGAAGCCGCGCCCGGTCGCGGAGTCCAGGCAGGAGCGCAGGGCCTGGTTGATCCGGCGCAGCACGCCCTTGTCGCGCAGGAGGGCGTCGAACTCGCCGCGGGTGACCGTGACCTGGTGCACACGGTCGCTGCGGGCGTCGGCGGCGCGGATGACGGCCTGCTCGGCGGTGGCCAGTTCCCGTTTGGCCCGCTCGGCGGAGGCCAGGAGGCGGCGGAAGACCTGGTTGCGGCCGATCTGGTCACCGTGCGGCAGGGCGAGATGGCTAAGGGCGTGTTCGGCGAGGAACGCGTCGATGGTGTTGCCGCCCAGGTCCAGCCCCCGCTTCGCGATCGTGCGCACCCCCGCGCCGGAGCCCGCCTCGTCGGGCTCCTGCACCCGGACGACGGAGACGTCGAGGGTGCCGGCCCCGAAGTCGATCACGGCGAACGCGTCACCGGGGTTGAGCCGGGCGCTGTAGCCGACGGCGGCCGCGGTGGCCTCGTCGACGATGCGGAGGCGAGCGGCGGGAAGGCCCTCGCGGACCTCGCGCACCAGCCAGTCGCGGTAGCCGTCGAAGGACTCCACGGGCGCGGTGGCGACGATCTCCAGGTCGTCGTCCTCGATGGTGAGCAGGGCCAGCGCCATGATGTCGCTGAGGAACTGGGTGGCCGCCTCCCGGCCGGTGACCTTGCGGTCGCCGACCGGGCGGGCCGCGTCGTAGGCGTGTCCGGCGACGTTGCTCTTGGTGGACGCGAAGACGGTGAAGCCGGGGTCGTCGTCCATCTCGGGGGTGATCTGGATGCCGAGGCGGCGGGTGGTTCCGTCGTGCGCGTAGGCGATCAGGGAGGGCACCACCCGCTGGGTGGGTCCGGGGCCGGCCTCGCGCAGCATGTCGACGCCGGGCAGCGGGATGGGGACGCCGCGGCCCGCCTCGGGGTCCCAGCCCGCGACGACGGTGTTGGCGGTGCCGAAGTCGATGCCGATACGGGTGGTCATACGTCTCCCTCACGTTCCGGGTGCTCGCCCAGTTCGATCTCGTAGTCGCCCGGCCCTACCGACCCTGCCGCCTCGCCGAGCCCGACGTCGTGCCGGAAACGGTGTTCCAGGCACATCCGCAGCAACCCCAGGGCCTGCCGGGACGATTCGTCCAGGACCGGGTGCTCCATCACCCTGACCACTGTCGTCAGCTCGTCGTGACCCATCACGCCCATGGGGTGGGCGATCCATGGACTAAGGGCGAGGGCGGTCAGGACGTAGATGTCGACGGCGCCTTCGTCCAGGCCCCCCACCGCCAGCAGATCTCCCCTCGGTGACACCCGTGCGCAACTCGCCCTGGCACGAGGCTGGTCAGCGAGGAGGGGGATCTGCTCGGACACAGGGTCTTCGGGCGGGGGTGTGTCACGCGTCGGCGGCACGTCGAGGAGTTGGAGATGCGTTCCCGTAACGGCGAGGAACCGGTCCAGTGCGGGGGACCAGGCGAGGTGGATCGGGGATGTCCCGTACGTCCAGGGATGGGTCGTAACCGGCGTCTGTGAGTTCGTGAGAGGTTCGTGCCACACATGCAGCCCGCCGGAGTTGGTGCCGCAGACGAGAGCGGAAGGCGAGAGGGCGGCCGAGTTCGCGTTGCGTCTGAAGACTCCGGGTCCACTGAGCTTGTTCACAGCAGAGTCGGCGAGGTCGGCGACCACGATGTTGCTGGGGTCGTCGACCACGGCGATCAGCCGCCCCTCCGCATCCACTACGGCGGTCCTCGGAGTGATACGCCCCTGCACGCGCAGCATGCCGCTGTCGGAGAGGTGCCCGCCGGAGCGGCCGGTGAACACCGTCCACGCGGCCGGCACTTCGGGGTTTTTTGCGGTCACGATGAAGGCACGGTCTCCGGCGATGCGCTCCACGTCGCGCACATCGCCGGGCTGGTCGTAGAGCGCCCGCGTGCCGCTCTCGTCGGCGTAGTGGATCCGCTTGCCCGCCACGACGATCATGGCGTCAGAGCCCAAATGCGCGATCCGCTGTGCCGGATGGGGGAGGTCGTCGTCCAGCCACACCAGGGTCAGGCTGCCGAGATCCACGATCCCCGCGCAGTGCCTGGGCCCTCGTCCGGCGAAGGCGAGTTGGGTGCCGTCCGGGGCGAAGTCGAGAGCGTGAACCGCGATCGGCTGCTCGCCGGTGTCGGTCGGCCAGATACGGGTGCGGGGGAGGGAGCTGAACGGACCTACGCCGGCCAGGGCTTCCACGAACCGGCCTACGGCAATCGAGTCCGCGGCACGCAGTGCTTCGAAGACACGGCGGTCGTCCTCGTCCTTCGGCCGCCAGTCACCGAACTCGTCGGCCGTCTGCACCGCTTCGGGCAGCGACATCAGCAACGTGAGGGACCACAGGCGGTCCCAGTCACGCCGCTCCGCCAACTGCTCTGCCACATACGCACGTTCGTTCTCGGAGAGGTAGGCGAAGTCCGCCTGCTGGGAACTCTGTCCCGCCAGCACGCGCACCACGTCCAGGATGCCCAGTCCGCTCATCTCGACCCGCAGAACCGAGCGCTCCTCGTCGGAGGCGCCCCGGTAGCCGAGCGTCAGGAGAGAGCCGTCGGGATCCAGCGCCTGATACTGCTCCAGCTGCCTGGTGCGTACGAAGAAGATGGCGCGCTGGACTGGATCGGCGGGCGCGAGGTGATGCTCAGCGCAGAAGGCCGCCGCGCTGGAGGAGTCCAGCGCCGCCTCGCAGAACAGGTCGATGGTCTCGGGGGCGCCCTGCGTGAGCAGCCAGACCCGGGCACGTTCGCCGATGGGGTGGTCGAAGCGGAGGGCGGCATCGATGAGCGTGCGCTCTTCCAGGGGCACGTCGTCCCCGCCGAGCGCCAGGCGGCTGAGGAAACGCACTTGGAGCTCGGAGGTCGTCGGGGCGGGGCCCCAGCGCTTCAGCAGTGACCACAGCTCGGCATCCTCCTGATCGAGCCAGTCCTGCCACGCGGCGTCAACGAGCATGACCGGTAAGGGTGTTGGGCCTCCAGGGAGTCCCGCCACGAGAGGGGAAGCCCATCGTCCCGGGGACGGCCCGGACACCGACGGCATCAGCCACGACCCGAACACCGCCTCCTGGCCGTGGGTCTCCATGGAGCGGGCGACAGCGCGCAGGGCCCGGGGCGCGCCGGAATCCGCAGCGCGCAACACGGCACCCATAGCCCAGCGGCCCAGCCCGGAGTCCGGGGTGGCCCGCAGGCGCAGCACCAGCAGGGCGATCCGTACCCGCATCGGCCTCACTCCGTGCCGCCGGCGCCGAGCGCGATGTCGTGTGGCCCTCCCGGAGACACCGGGTCGGTGCCGAGAGCGATGTCCCCGCCGAAGCGATCCTCGAGCGCGCGCGCTGCGAGCCGGCGCAGCTCGTCCCAGCGCCGGTGATCGGGCAGCTCGTGTCCCAGGTAGTCGAGTTCGTCGTCCGACATCTCGGCGATGCGGTCACGCCGATCGCCGGTGACCACGACCCGGATGACGTCGGCCTCGCCCTCGGCGGCCATGGCCGTACACAGCCGCTCTCGCACATCGGGTTCCGCGGCCCGGTAGGCCAGTGCCAGCAGCGCCCCGTCCGGATCCATGGCCTGCCGTTGTTCCCGCTGCCCGAGCAACGTCAGATACGCGGCCCGGTCGGCGGGCTCCTGCGGCCCCACTACCAGCAGATCCAAGACGTCGGGCTCGGGCAGGTCCCTGGCTGCGGCCCGTACCGCTTCCAGCGCGGCCGGGTCGCCCGCGGCGCACGCCCGTACCAACTGCCGCCAGGCACGCCGGGCGCGCAGCCCGCGGGAGCCGTCACCCCGCCGGCGTGCGGCGAGTTCGGTCAGCCGGGCGGCCCGGGGTGCGCCGAGCATCTTCGCCATCCGGCTCACCAGCCCAGCTCGATCTCGTGGTTGTCGACGACCGCGACCGCCGTGCCCTGCGCGTCCCCGAGCAACACGTCGTGGCGGAACCGGTGTTCCAGGCAGGTCCGCAGCAGTGTGAGCGTCGTCCGGGACTCCTCGTCCAGCACCGGGTTCTCCAGCGCCGTGATCACCGCCGTCAGATCCTTGTGCCGCATCAGTCCCATCGGCTTGCCGATGAACGGGCGGACGGTGAGGAGGGACAGTGCGTAGAGATCGATGTGGCCTGGCAGGACGCCGCCCATGGCGAGGACATCGCCCTGGGGCGACAGACGCATGAACGGGCGGGCCCCGGGCACGGCACGGCCGAGCGGGATCGGTTTCGGCACACGTGTGCCGGGGACCGGCCCGTCGTCGTATGCCGGAGTGCCGAGGACCTTGAGGCTCGGCAGATGCACCGCGATGGCCGGCCCTCGCTGGCTGAGCGCCAGAAGCCGCTGCAGCGCGGGCGACCAGGACAGGCCGATCAGCCTTCTGTCCTCTTGGTGCTGGTGCTGCCACAGGCGCTTTGACACCGGTGCCTTCCTGGAGGTGAGCGGTTCGCGCCACACCTGCACGCGGCCCTGGTGATTCCCTCGGACAAGAAGGGACGGCGACATGGCGACGTGCGGCATGCCGTCCCCCGCGGCGGCTGTGCTGTTGCGGAGGGTTACCGCAGCCGTGGGGTCGGCGAGATCGGCGACCCGGCCAGTCCGCTCGTCGAGCACGGCGACGATCCGGCCCTCGGGGTCCAGGGTGGCCGTGAGCCCCGGGTGGTTGCGACCGCTGAACATGCCGGTGTCGACGAGTGGGCCGTCGGCTGCCCCGGTGAACAGGGTCCATTCCCCATCCTCGACACGGCCCTGTGCGGACAGCACGAGGAAGCACCGGTCACCGGCGGTACGCCGCAGCTGACGGACGTGGGCGACGCGGGTGGCCCCGAAGGAGAGCGTCTGCCGGCCCTGGCTGTCGCAGTAATGGAGCCGGGTGTGGCCGGGCCGGTGCCCGCCCCGGTCGCGTCCGGACTCCGCGACGACGACGCTGTCGGGCCCCAATTGCGCGATCCGCGTGAGGGAGCCCGTGAAGTGATACAGCCGGGAAAGCGTGTTGCTGTCGAGATCGACGATCCCGGCGCACTGGCCGGGACTGGCGAAAGCGAGCCCGCGGCCGTCCGGCGCGAAGTCGAGGTCGACGGCGTCGGTGGCCCGCTCGTCCAGGTCGCGGAGCACGATCCGGGTGTGCGGGGTGTCCCATGCCGGCGACCCGGTGGAGAGGGCCCTCACCTGCTTGGTCACCGGTCCCGCGGCGAGCAGCGTCTCGAACACACGGCGGTCGTCCGCGCCGGACGGCCGCCAGTCGCCGAACGAGTGGACCACTCGGACGGCGTCGGCGAGCGGGAGCAGCACAGTGAACGGCCACAGCTGGTCCCAGTCGCGCTGCCGGGTGAACTGCCCTATCAGATAGGCGCGTTCCTTGTGGTTGAGGGAAGCGACGTCCCTGTCCCGATGGCGTTGTCCGGCCAGCACACGGAGTATGTCGATGCCGCCGAGCCGGGTCATGGCCTCGCGCAGTGCCGAGCGCTCCTCGGACGGCGCGTCGTGGTAATGCGCGGTCAGAAGCGCTCCGTCGGGGTCCATTGCCCGGTACTGCTCGTGCTGCCCGGTGCGCAGGAAGAACACGGCGCGTTCTGCGGGGTCGGCGGGGGCGAGGTGGTGGGTCCTGCAGAACTCCACCGCGTGCGGCGCATCCGCGTCCGCGGCTGTCGCGCAGAACAGATCGACCGCCCGCGAATCGTCACAGGTCAGCAGTGTCTCGCGGGCCCGTTCACCGATGGGGTGGTCGAAGCGGGCGGCGGCGCGGGCGAGTGACCGGGCGTCGACGGTCTCACCGCCGCTGGTCTCTCCGTCGTCGCCGAGCGCCAGACGGCTGAGGAAACGCAGCTGCGGGTAGGCCATCGTCGCTGCGCGATTCCAACCCCTCAGCAAGGACCACAACTCGGGGTGGTGTTCGTAGTGCCAGTCGCTCCAGGCGGCGTCCACGAGTACGTCGGGCACGGTCGTTGCGCCGCTCGCCAGTTCCGTCACGAGCGGGGACGTCCAACGCTGCGGGGGCACCCCGGAGACCGTCGGCTCCAGCCAGGTCTGCCACACGGTCTCGGGGCCGAGGGACTTGAGGGCGCGGGCGGCAGCCCGCAGAGCCACGGGCGCACCGGAGTCGGCAGCGCGCAGCACGGCCTCCAGCGCTCTCCGGCGCCACCGGGAGTTCCGCCCGAGAAGCAGCCACAGCATCAGCACCGCGATCCGTATCCGCATGGGCCTCACTCCGTGCCGTCCCGGCCGAGGGCGATCTCGTGGTCGGCCACGAGCGCCGTTCGCGGCGCGTCACCGATCCCGATGTCGTGCCGGAACCGGTGTTTCAGGCAGGCCGACAGCACTGCCAGCCGTCCGTTCGGGGACACGGCTGTGCACGGAGGGAAGAGGTTCCTCCCGCACAGCGTGAGCAGTTGGGCCGGCGAGTCGTCGGCTGCACCGAGGAAGACCTCGAGCCGGGGATCCGAAGCTGCCGTTCCCTGTTGGGCCACCAGAAGGAAGGCACGGTCGCCCTTGATGCGCTCCAGTCCCGAGACACGGCCGGTCTCGAAGGGGAGCGGCCGCGCACCGAGGTGGTCGACCAGGAAGATCTTCTTCGCGTACGCATGGTCTGCGGCATGCGTGTGCGCCCTGGCCACGACGATCGATTCCTGTCCCGCGGGTCCCAGATGTGCCACCTGGGACAGGCGAAACTCGAAAGAGCGGTGAAGCAGCGAGCGCCGACGGCGCAGGTCCATCACGCCGGCGAAGCCGCGGTCGCTCTGCCGGCTCCCGGTGTAGGCGAGTTGCTGCCCGTCCGGCGAGAAGTCCAGGGCATGTACGGCGAACGCGCCGAAGCCGTCGGGGAGGGGCATGGGGACCGGCTCGATGCGCGACGGCATGACGGCGACCGCACTCAGGCCGTCGTCGACCACCAGCGGGTCCGCCGCGCGCAGCGCCTCGAACAAC
>NZ_BMPQ01000020.1:150119-168219 GCF_014647675.1 Streptomyces flaveus
GCGTACCGTGCCGACGGCCTCCGCCAACGGCATCAGCGGGACGAGCCGCCACAGCCGTGCCCAGTCGCCCCGGCCCGTCAACTGTCCGACCAGGTAGGTCCGTTCCCTTTTGGCGAGAGAGACGAAGTGGTGCTCCTCGGACCCCTGTCCGGCCAGGACCCGCAGTGTGTCGATGCCGTTGAGGTCGGCCATGGCTGCCCGCAGCGCCGCCCGGTCCTTCTTCGGCACGCTGCGGTAGCCGAGGGCAAGCAGTGCCCCGTCCGGGTCCAGTGCCTCGTACTGGTCCTGCTGCGCGGTACGTACGAAGAACACAGCCCGTTTGACTTCATCGGACGGAGCGAGTCCGTGCGTGACGCAGAACTCCCGCATGTCCGGCGAGTCGACGGCCGCAGCGCAGTACAAGTCGACGGCCTCGCCGACGCCCAGTGCCAGCAGTCGGTCACGGGCCTGGTCGCCGAGAGGGTGATCGAAGCGGGCCGCGGTGGCGGCGAGCACACCCGGGTCCAGGGACGCGTACGTGTCGCCGAGTGCCAGTCGGCTGAGCCCGTGCGCGGGGAAAACGGCGTCGACCGTGGTGGGTCGGTTCCACCGCTTCAGCAGGGACCACAGCTCGCTGTCGTGCTCCTCCAGCCAGTTGCTCCAGGCGAGGTCGACGACCCAGTCGGGGACCGTCGACGCGTCGGCCGCCAATTCGGCCGGCGCGGGTGAGTCCCAACGCCGGGCCGGCCTGCCGGACTCCCTGGGCTCCAGCCAGACCTGCCACACCGCCTCGTGTCCCCGGCGCGCGACGGCCCGCGCGAGGATCCGCAGGGCCGCGGGATCGCCGGTGTCCGCCGCGTCGAGGACGGTCTGCAGCGCATGACGGCCATGGGGGACGTCTGCCGGGGAGAAGAGCAGCAGGAAAGAGGCGGTCGACAGGCGCACGGGTCTCACCCGGCCGTTCCGTGCTCGCCGAGGGCGATGTCGGTGGGGCCGCCCCTGGGGACGGCGGTGGTGCTTCCCAGTGCGATGTCGCCACCGAAGCGCTCGCTCAAAGCGGCCGCGAGCAGATCGAGCGCTTCCCGTACCGCGAGGTCGCCGATCTTCGGGCGGAGTTCCAGTACGCGCCGCAGGTCCGCCGGAGTGCTGTGCAGCAGCGGCCGTTCCAACAGGGCTCGCGCGTCGGGCAGGTGAGGGCTGTGTACCTCCAGGCGCTGAGGGCCCGAGGCCAGCGCCTCGGTGAAATACATGTCTCCCCCGGGTGACCTGCCCAGGAGTCTCACTACCGGCGACGAGACCTCGGAGCCGCGCTGGATCCACGGCGCGAGGGGGTCGACCCGATGTGCGTCGGCGTTGTTGTAGATGCGTATGACGAAAGAATCATCGAGTCGCTTTCCCTGCCATTCCTCATAGGGCCAGCGGTCCGGAATCGCTCCCGTGTGCCAGTCGGCACGGCGCGAGGCGTCTTTCGACGGGAACTTCCATATTTCGGTGAGCCCTTTGGGCGGGAAGTACCCGTTGATGTGCAGCACGACCGAATCCGGTGAGAGAAAGGACAGCGTGGGGCTGAACCCGCTGCTGGTCCCGGCGTTCCTCTTTGTCTCATGGAGCACGGTTCCGTCCTCGTTCACCACAGTGATCCGCTGCGCGCGGTAAACCGCGACAAGCCGGTCTTCGGGAAGTGTCGTGAGAGTGCAGGAGGCGTCACTGACGGAGGCCCCGGTCAATGAGTCGACTCTGTTCTTGAACCGGGGGATCTCCAGACGTCTCAAGGAGTGTGCGCCCGGGTCCACGAAGGCCAGTCCCGCGGGATAGCAGAGCACCGCCCCGCCGCTCGACCTCCGCATGTCGGACAGCGCGGAGGGCGAGCCGAGGGCTCTGAGATCGGGGACGACCCGGACGATCTGGAAGCGGTGGTCCTCGTCCTCCAGCCTGATGAGGATCTCGTCGCCGAGGTGGAGAATCGAGTTTCCGGAGTCCACATCCCTCAGCGGGTCTCCGCGGAAACGATGGGTCGTCTCACCCGTGCCGATCCGCAGTGTCTCCACATGGATCTCGTTGTGCTGCCCCCGCTTCCAGATCCCATATCTCAGGGCCACTTCGGACAGGTCCGGGGAGAGCGAAGCCCCCAGATAGCTTCCACCGGTGTCGTGCGTGATGAGACGGGTGGCCGGCAACCGTTCGACGGTGGCCAGGAGTTGCCGGGCGGACCGCTCGGCGAGCATCGACAACAGTGCGGCGCCGTTTCCCGGATACTCCTCTACGGGCAGCAGCTGAGCCGCGGCCACCGCCTTGGTCACGGGCAGGTCGCGGATGAGGCGACGCAGTTCGTCCCACCGCCGATGCTCGGCCAACTGATGCCCCAGATAGTCCAGTTCGTCGTCCGACATCTCGGCGATCCGGTCGCGCTGATCCCCGCTGAGCACCACCCGGATCACATCGGCGTCGCCCTCGGCGGCCATGACCGTACGCAGCCGCTCACGGACCTCGGGAGCCGCCGCGCGATAGGCCAGCGCCAGGAACGACCCGTCGGGATCGAGGGCCTGGCGCTGGGCGCCCTGCCCGATCAGCGTCAGATACGCGGCACGGTCGGCGGGCTCCGCCGGGGCCGCCGCGAGCAGGTCCAGGACATCCGGGCCGGGCAGCTTCCCGGCTATGGCACGTACGGCGTCCTGCGCGGCCGGGTCGCCCGAGGCGCACCGGAGCACCAGCCGGCGCCACGCCCACCGCGCCCGCAGCCCCCGGGATCCGTTCGCGCGCCGGCCGTCGGCCCGCCGTACGAGCTGCCGCGCGGCCTCACCTGTGAGCCGTCCCACGCCGCCTACACCTCCAGCACCGGCACCTGGTGCTCCGCCGCCCGGTCCGCCTCGGCGAAGGAGGCCGACTGGGCGCGGCCTTCGCGCAGCCAGGCGCGCAGGTCCTCGATGACCTCGCGCTGGGATCTGCTCAGCGGAACGGTGCGGGCGGCGGCGCGGGCGATGTCGTCGGTGGTGATGTCGCGTTCCTCGGCGAACGCCGCGTACATCGCATCCACGACGACCTGTTCCAGCTCGGCGCCGACGAACCCGTCGCACGCCAGGGCCAGTTGGTACACGTCGAACATCTCCGGCTTACGGCCGCGTTTGCGCAGATGGACCGTGATGATCTCGCGGCGCTCCTCCTCGGTGGGCAGGTCGAGGAAGAACACCTCGTCGAACCGGCCGCGCCGCAGGGTCTCCGGCGGCAGGGCGCTGACGTCGTTGGCGGTGGCGACCACGAACACCGGTGCCGTCTTCTCCTGCATCCAAGTCAGGACCGTGCCGAAGACCCGCTGCGAGGTGCCGCCGTCGTGCCCCCCGGACGACAGCGCCTTCTCCACCTCATCGATCCACAGCACGCACGGCGACACGGTCTCCGCCAGCCGCAGCGCCCTGCGGACCCGCTCCTCCGACTCGCCCACCAGCGAACCGAACAGCGCCCCGACGTCGAGACGCAGCAGCGGCAGCCGCCACAGTCCGCCGATCATCTTCGCGGTGAGGCTCTTGCCGGTGCCGGGGATGCCGATGAGCGCGATGCCCTTGGGCGCCGGAAGGCGGAACTCACGGGCGGCGTCGCCGAAGGCGCGCTCGCGCAGCCGCAGCCACTCCTTGAGCACATCCAGGCCGCCGAGGTCGTCGGGGCTCTCCTCGGCGCTGTAGAACTCCAGAGCCTCGTTCTCCCGGATGACGGCCTTCTTCTCGGCCAGCACCGCCTCGATGTCGCGGTCGTCGAGCACCTCGTCGCGCACGATGGCCTTGGCGAAGGCCCGTCGCGCCTGGGCGGCGGTCAGGCCCAGCGCGGCCTGCGCCAGACGGCTCCGGCCCGCCGGGGTGAGCGTGGACTTCACCCCCTTGGTGCTGTCGATGAGCTGGTCGAGCTCGCGGCGCAGCGCGTCGGCCTCGGGCAGCGGCATCTCCACCACCACCGCGTCGTCGCCCAGTTCCACGGGTATGTCGCGCACCGGCGTGGTCACGATCAGCGAGGAGCCGGTGAACACGAGCTTGTGGGCGAGGTTGCGCAGGCGCCGGCGTACCGCGGGGTCGCGCTCCCAGAAGGCGTGGAAGTCCTTGAGGACGTAGAGGTCGCGGCGGCGGGGCTCCTTCTGTGCCAGCTCCTTGATCTTGGTCAGTGCGTCCGGCGGGGTGGCCGCCTTGGGCAGCTGCCGGCCCGACGCCGACTCCAGACCGTCGGCGATGTCCCAGGTGACGAGGTCGGAGGACGGATCCCGGTCCTTCCGTACCTGGTCCAGCACGTCCAGCGCCCGCTGCTCCTCGACCGTGACGAGCACGATCAGCGCCACCCGGGCGCGCAGATACAGCCGGATCTCGTCATGGATGCCCACGGTGCCCACTCAGAACTCCCCTCCCGCGGTGACCGGCGCGACCATGCCGGTGAACGTCACCGTCCCGTCGTCCCCGACGGTGATCTCCAACTCCGGTACGGCGGCCAGGTCGTCCGCCGTGTAGCGCCCGGTCCGCATCCAGTACTCCTTGTTCGACGAGCCACGCAGCCCCCGGGCCAGCCGCAGCCGCGCGTTGTACCGTCCGGCGATCACCAGATCGGCATCGGCGACGGCCGCCGAGCGGGCCGGGTCCGCCTCGATCTCGGCGCGGGAGAACCCGGTGAGCACGATTACCGAAAGGCCGCTGCGGGCCCGCAGTTCGGCGCAGAACGCGGCCACCGCGGCGGGCTGTTCCAGCGGCTCACCGCCGGTGAGGGTGACGCCTTCGATGTGCGGCGTGCCGGCGAGTGCCTCCTCTGCGACCTCGCCGGCCGTCCGCACGAGGCCGGCACCCGCCCCGCTGTGCGTCTCGGGGTTGAAGCAGCCCGGGCAGCCCAGGGCGCACCCCTGACTCCAGACGACGTACCGAACTCCCGGCCCGTTCGCGGCACTTCGGGGCACCACGGCATGCAGCCGCCACGGCGTACCGAGGCCGCTCACCCCTGCCACAGCCGGTCCTGCTCCTCGGTCCCGTCCTGCTGGTAGGCCTCCTCGGTGAGCACCTGGTGCTCCACCGCCCCGCCGAGCAACTGGACCAACTCGTCGGTGTCCTGCAGACACCGCGTGCCGGAGACCCCTTGGACGTGCACCTCCACGGTCCCGTCCGCCGCGATGACGACCTCGACACTCTCCTCCGCCATCAACTCACCCTTCGCCTTGGGGCAATGACTCTGCACAGAGTGCCACGCGAGGTCCGGGAGGGGTCCCGAGGATCTCAGCTCGCATCAGCCCGTCTTCTCCGTGCTCTCTCTCATGGCTGCGGAAACCGACCGCACCACCCGCGTGAGTGCGCCACCGGGCCAACCTGCTCGGACCAGTCACCAGTGACTGCGTCAACCCGGCAGCGACGTCAGCCGAGTGATGAGACACCTCTCGCAGCGGCTCCGGTTCACGCAGGTGAAAACGGAACGAACATCAACCCGCGCAACCATTCCGACACTCCGGTTCCGGGGAACGGGGCAGGGCCCTCCGCCGTTGCGCGTCGGAGGGCCCTGCCGGGCGCGGTGCTGAGAATGCAGGATCAGGTCACGCAGGGGTTGCTGTTGGCCATGTGGGATGTGATGGCCTTCGCTTCCCGAAAGGTCAATTTGGCCCCCAAACCGTCAGGGCCCGCCCTAGAAGGCCGATGAAGATCTTGTTGGGGGGCTGTCCGGCCGGAGGCCGGATGGCCCTTCTTTGCTATGTGGTGGCTGGGGCGAGGTGCCAGGCGCCGTCGATGCGGGTGACTCCGAGGTTGATCAGTCGGCGGAGGTTGAGGGCGGCGGCCCGGGTGTGGAGCCACGTGTCGTTCTTGAGGGTGCCGCGGTAGCGCAGGCGCCGGTTGCCGTGGTGGACGATCCAGGCGACGGCGCGTTCGACCGGTGGTCTCCAGCGGCGGTAGTCGGCCTGCCAGCCGGGATCGGTGGCGGCCTGGTGGCGGGCGGCCGCTTGGAGGTCGTGGTGCGGGCGGATGGTCAGGATACGTCCGGCCTTGGCTTTGGTGCACCGCTCGCGCAGGTGGCATCCGGCGCACAAGTTGCCGAAAGAGGCTTTGCGTTGGTGGTGCCGGCCGCCGGGGTCGGACAGGGCCACGGCGTGTCCGGCCGGGCAGGTCACGACGGCGGCTGTGGTGTCGATGACGAAGTCGTCGAGGGTGAAGCCGCCGGGGACGGCCGGCCGCAGCGGGGCGGGCTTGAGGAACAGACGATGTCCTGCCTCGTGGAGTGCCTGGCGGGCGTCGCTGGTGGAGTAGGCGGTGTCGCCGAAGGCATCCAGCGGCTCATCCTCGTCGGCAAGCAGCTCAAGTCCCACAGCGGCCTCGTGGTGCTCGGCTCCGGCGCCGGGCCGCAGAGCGACGGCGGTGTAGAACCCGGTCTCGGGCTCCACCGCCAGGTGGGCCTTGAAGCCGTCCTGCTGGTGGCTGCGGGTTTTGTGGACGTGCCGGGCTTCCGGATCGACAGTGGAGACCATCCGGTTCGGGGCGGTGCCCCGGGTGATACGCCAGCGTCCGTCGCGGCCGTCGGAGTCCCCGGTGGGCTCGACGTCTTGTCCGGCGACCAGGGCCAGGATGCCCACCGCGTTCGTGGCTTTCTCCGCCAGTTGCTGTTCGGGCAGGTGGCCCAGCAGCCGCAGCGCATCGGTGACCAGTGCGTCGACCAGCTCGGCGCGGGCCTGCTCGTCGTTCCAGGCAATCTTCGGTTTGCCCGGGTCGGTGTAGTCGTGCGCGGTGCACTGCACCGCTGCCACCTCGGCCGCTGCGGGGACTTCGCGGATCACCGCGCGGACGGCGGCGATGATCTGGGTGACGGTGTCCTGGGTGGCGACCGCGTCGTCCAGCACAGTGGAGTCCAGCGCCCGACGGTGCTTGCCCTTGAGTACGCCGGTGGCCTTCACGACCTCGCGCACGGCATCGAAGATACGGTTCGGGCGGGCGGAACGGGCCAGCCGACGGCGGAAGTAGGCCAGCAGCGACGGGTCGAAGGCCATGTCGTTGAGGCCGAGCCCGCATGCGGCCTTCCACCGCAGGTCGCACCGCAGTTCCTGGACCGTCTCGAAGTCCGACAGCCCGTGCAGGGCCTGCAGCGTGATCGCGGCGGCCAGGATCTGCGGCGGCATGCTCGGCCGTCCGTTCGCCGACGGATACATATCCGCGAACATCTCAGCCGGGAACAGCTCGCCGCGGTGCTCGGCCAAGAACGCGAACACACTCCCGGCCGGGATCAGATCCCGGCACGTCGCCCACACGTCCGGCCCGACCATCTCGCCGACCCACTCACCCATCGCCACACAACGAGTCTGGTCCTGCCGCTCACGCGGCAGGACCAGAACCCAACATCTTCATCGGCCTTCTAGCCGCCGTTCGTCCTGCGCGGCGCGGGCGGCCGCGATGACAAGCCCTCGGGTCTCGCCGTGTCCGACGTAAGTGAGGCTGGGGACATAACACGCTAGGGACTGGGGGAATTTGGTGGAGGTGCCTGGCTGTCGTCGGGCGCCCAGCACTCTGGGGGGATTGTGCAGGAGCAGGGGCTGCGGGACCAGGGAGCTGGCCAGGTGCTCGAAGGCGGGCACCACCTGATCGACCGAGTCCTGGTCGAAGAGCAGCAAGGCGATAGTGCCTTCGGGCCCCGCTCCTTCGATGTGTTGCGGGCGGTGGACGGTGAGGTCGCTGGCCAGTGCGGCGATCTTGCTTCCGAATCTTCGGCTGACCGGGAGCTCGGCGGACAGTGGCAGAGGGAAGGCGGAGGCACTGCTCTGTGGATCGGCGCGGTCGTCGAAGATCCGCTGGTTGACGTCTCCGACCCTCTGCACGACGGTGTGCCCGGCGGCGAAGACCTTGTCCAGCAGGCGTTGCTGCATGGCGCTGGTGTCTTGCATTTCGTCCAGCAGGACGAACGGGAAGCGGCTTTCTGTGGCTTCGGCCAGGGTTGGATTCCGTGCCAGATGGCGCTCGGCGATCGCGAACATGTCGTCGTAGCGGAAAAGTCCGTCCCGGGCGAGACGGCGTTTGAGGTCGTCGAATTGTTTCCCGCTCTGTGTCTCGGCGGAGAAGGGAAGGGTCCGGGTGGTCAGCACCGCCAAGTGGCGTCCTTCGCAGACGAAGCGGGCCTCGGAGACGAGTTGGCGGCCGTCGCGCTGCCTCTCCAGGGTGCCCTTGAGAACGCGGTAGCGGGGGTGGCGGTCCAGCAGCCGGAGGGCTGCCGCGGCGTAGGCCTCGTCGTCGACCGTCTGGATCTCGACCTTCAGGGAGCGCAGGGCGGGCAGCGCGAGAAAGGTGTTGACGAAGGACTGGATGGTGCCGATGAAGTGCGGGTACTGCAGGAGGCTGCGTCCTGCCGGTACCGCTGCGAGGCGGGCGGTGATTTCGTCCTTGGCGGTGTTGGTGTGGGAGATGACGCACACGCCGCGTGTCGCTGATCTCCATCCCTGGGCCAGGAGCGCCAGTTTGAGACTCACCAGGCTGGTCTTTCCCGACCCGGGTGCGGCCTGAAGGTCGAGGGAGATCATCTGCTGGATGAAGTCCCACTGCTCCTCGTGGGGAAGTTCGAGGCCGAGGAGGGAGGCGCCCGCCTCGATCCGGTCCTTGGCGAAGGATGCGGGGTCGTAAGGAATCGCCATGTCACGCTCCGCCGCAGAGGTGGCTGAAGGCATCTCGCAGGTACGGCGGCAGTTCGCCGTCCGGCAGCGAGACGTCCTTCAGCAGCCGGGCCGCATGCTGGGCGGCGATCGCCTTGCTCGCGTTCTTCATGCGCAGGGGCCGGTAGACGCGCAGGCCCACTTCGGACAGCGAGACGCCCTCGCTCTTCCAGGTCGTGATGTCGTCCTCAGCTCGTCGTTCCACCTCCGCCAGTTTGTCTGCGGACGGCCACGACCTCTCGGAGACCCGAGCACATTGGACTGCGCGGTGCATGACGGTGGCCAGTGGCCACGATGCCGCCGCCAGGTCGTATTCCAAGGTCCAGTGGTCGGAGACGAAAGTCTGCACGTTGGCGCTCTCCCCGGCCTTCAACACCGTGACGTGCGCGGCGATCTCTGCCGGCGTCATCTCGGCCGAGCTGCGCAGTTCACCGCGCATGTCTTTCGGGGTGTCCTTGGGGACCAAGTCCCGGTCGCGGATGCAGGCGACAGCGACCGGAATCTGCTCGCCGCTGCGCTGGAAGATGCGGCTGTAGCGGAACAGGCCGGTGTGTCCGACGTTGACCACGCTGACGCCGGACTTCCCGAAGGAGCGACCGGTGGCCAGGGCGAGCGCCGGCAGCAATAGTGCCTCGGCGTCACCCTCCACGATGGCGACAGCGCGGGCGAAGAAGAGGTTGGCCTTGGTCACGTCGAGGAAGCGCGAGAGGAAGGCATAGTCGCCGGCATCGAGCCATGTACAGCCGGGGGCCAGGCTGAAGGATTTGCCACGGGCCACCAAGGTCAGGTGCTGGACGGGGACAGCACAGGCGAGGTGAGGGCTGTGCGTGCTGAGGATGACCTGGACTGGCGGGCTCGACTCCTCGGCGTGGTCGTGCAGGAGTTCCATCACCCGGCTTTGGAGCTGGGGGTGGAGGTGAGCCTCGGGTTCCTCAATAAGCAGCAGGGGTGCGGTCCCGCTGTTGCCGAGAAGCAGCAACTCGGCTGCCATGAAAAGGGCGTTGTTGTATCCGAGTCCTCGCTTGGTCCACTCCTGCCCGAGGCCGATGAGCAGCGGGAAGCGTGATCACGCGAATCCACCGTGCCCGGGTTGACGCTGGTCACGTCGAACGCGTTCGCGGAGGAGAAACGGCGTACCGTGAGGGCGTCCGGCAGGCTCGCCGAGCCTGCCGCGCTACTCGGCAGCGCGGAGGGCCCGCAGGCAGTGCCCGACTCCTCCCGCGACCTGGCGTCCACACCGGCATGCCAGGAGAGAGCGCCGACAGGCTGCCGCCGGTCACCCCGCCGACGCTCTTCACGCCTTGGCATCCGGTCCGGCAGCACAGGCTTGCTCCACGCCCACTGCACGTCAGCCAATGGGTGCAAGCGGCCCGATGATCTGAACAAGAACGGCTTCTGCCGACTCGACCCTTGCGATCACGGACCGGGCTTCGCTCTTCGACTCGTCACGCAAAGCTGATTGGCGGGCCTGCCCGTCGCAGGCTCCGGGCGCAATCGCATCAGGGCGGGCCCGAGCGGCGCCTGGCCGCGGAGCGACATGAGGGGGGAGGGGGACCGGAAAATAACGTATGGTCGTAATAGTATGACCGTTCGTTATTGAGGGTCGGGGGACCACCCCCCTCTCGGCCTCTGGGCCCGCCGTATCAGCGCATACAGAAACGAGGCTGTCCGTGCGTGACCTCCCGTTCCAGTCAGCCGCGGACCAGCTGAGCGCGCTGGCCTCGGGGAAGGTGTCGAGTGTGGGGCTGCTCGAGGTCTACCTGAGCCGCATCGACGCCCACAACGAGACGCTCAACGCGATCAGTCACCCTCGACGTCGAACGGGCGCGGCACGCGGCCAGGAACGCCGACGCGAAACGCGCGAGTGGGGCAGAACTCGGCCCGCTGCACGGTCTGCCGATCACGCTGAAGGACAGCTACGAGACCGCTGGTCTGCGGACCGTCTGCGGCCGGCCCCACCTCAAGGAATACGTGCCCGGACAGGACGCCGAGGCGGTGCGACGGCTGCGTGCCGCAGGTGCGTTGATCATCGGCAAGACCAACATGCCCGCGGGCAACCAGGACGTCCAGGCGGACAACCCGGTGTTCGGACCCACGCTGAACCCGTGGAACACCGCACGCACGTCGGGAGGCTCCGCAGGGGGCGGCGCCGTGGCCACAGCCGCGGGGCTGACCGCTTTCGACTTCGGCTCGGAAATCGGCGGATCCACCCGGATCCCGGCACACTTCAACGGCCTCTACGGACACAAGGCGACCTGGCGGTCCATCCCGCTCATCGGCCATGTGCCGGGCGGACCCGGTGTCGGGCGGTGGGGGGAGATCGACCTCGCCTGTGCGGGCGCCCAGGTGCGCGAGGCGCGCGACCTTGTCCCCATCCTCCACGCGACGGTGGGACCGCCCGAGCGCGACGGCGGTTTCAGCTACACCCTCGCACCCCCCAGGGCGAGCGAGCTGGGCGGCTTCCGGGTTGCGGTGTGGCCCGAGGATCCCTCGTGCCCCGTCGACCACGACGTCGTCACAGCGATGGACGACGCCCTGAATGCCCTCAAGGCGGCCGGCGCGAAGGTCGAGTTGCGGCCTTCCGGCCTCCCCGGTGACATGGCGACCAGTCATGACATTTTCCTGCGCCTGCTCTTCGGTGCGTTCACCTACGACCGATCCGGACTGACAGCGGCCTCCAACACGGCGCTCCTGGCGCGTCTTTCCCAGCATCCTCGCGGAGAGGCGCTGTACGCCCTGCGAGGAACCTTCCAGTCGCACTACAGCTGGCTCCAGGCGGACGTGGCACGCCATGAGCTGCGGCAGCGGTGGACCGAGTTCTTCCGGGACTTCGATGTCCTGCTCATGCCGGTCACACCGACCGCGGCACCGCCTCATCACAACAAGCCGATCGACAGATTCGGACGGCGGATCCAGGTCGACGGGCGGTCTCGCCCGTACTGGGACCAGGTCAAGTGGAGCGCCATCGCCAACGTGGCCGGCTCTCCGGCGACGACCGTTCCCGTGCGAACCGGCCGGGACGGTCTGCCTGTCGGGCTCCAGGTGATGGGGCCGAGCGGCGGCGACCTCACCACCATCAAGTTCGCCGAGCTCCTCGGCCGAGAACTCGAGGGCTACCAGCCACCACCGGCCTTCAGGTGACGATCCGCCGCCCCGCACTGCCCCCGAACCCGACCCCCAGCCAACCCCGGCTGGCGCCGACCACACCGAAAAAGAGCCCCTATGAATACGCTGGACACCCCCCTCACTCTCCCGAACGGCCAGATACTGCCCAACCGCCTGATGAAGTCGGCGCTCAGCGAGGCGCTGGGAAACAAGAACAACGCACCCGACGAGCGGCTGGGCCGTCTGTACTCCACGTGGAGCCGAGGCGGCTACGGCTTCATGATCACCGGCAACGTCATGGTCGATCGCACCCAGCTCGGCGAACCGGGCAACATCGTCATCGAGGACGAGCGTGATCTCGACGCGCTCTCGCGCTGGGCCAAGTCAGTCTAGGACTCGGGCGGTGCGATCTGGGCACAGCTGAATCACCCCGGACGCCAAGCCAACCCCCTGGCACTCGGTCACACGCCGGTGGCCCCCAGCCCGATCCCGACGAAACTGCCCGGAGTGGGCGACATCCCACTCGCCGTCACCGGCGGATTCCGCACCCGCGATGCCATGCAGCGAGCCGTACAGGCCGGCGAATGCGACGTGATCGGCGTCGGCTCGTCGTCGGGGCGTCTGACGATCTCCACGGCTGGGCGGAGCCTCTCGGCTGCCCAGTCGATCAGCCGCCCGGCACAACCGCCGTCCGCCCACACCAGGCGGATCGAGGAGTACTTCGTACGCAGCCGCTCCAACGGCCCGACGACGGCGTCGCGGTCTTGCACGCTCGCCGCCGTCACCGCGACGGCCAGGACCGCTCGATCTCTTCCAGGCTCAGGTCCTGTACATGCGCGAAGCGTTGCACGATGCCTGCGACGTTGAGCACACCGTCGACCTGCCCGAGTACTGTGGCGACCCCGCCGGGCAGCTTCTCGGCCGCCGGGCGGTAGTGACGTCCAGAACGCAGCGGGCGCCGGCCATCAGACACGGAGGCGTGTCGCGTTCGGCGTCGGGGCCGACGGGGACGGGAAGGGATCGAGACAAACGTGCCGCCCGGGCGCAGCACCGCGCGGGTGCGGGCACGGGCGGCAGTGTCCAGCGAGACCGGGTCGAGGACCACGTCGATGTCCTCGACGGCCTCGGCGATGTCAACTGTGTGGTAGTCGATGGCCTCGTCCACTCCCAGAGAACGCAGGAAGTCGTGCTTGGCGGCGCTGGCGGTGCCGATGACGTACGCACCGCGGGACTTGGCGATCTGGACGGCGAGATGGCCGACGCCGCTTGGCTTCGGTGTGGCCGAGTGAGGCCGTGAGTGCGGGCACGACCGCCGGGCGACAGCGCACCCCGCCTGGACACACAGGATGCGTCCATCTCGGTCGGCCGCTCCGGCAGGCCCGGGTCCGACCGGCGGATTCTCGCGCGGCTGATCAAGCAGGCGAAATCGGCGACGATCCGTCGGCAGGAGTGTCTTCCGCCGCACCGAAACCCTGCAGGTGTTACTCGTCGAGGAACTGAAGGGCGTGCTTCAGGAACCGCTCGGGGTACTGGAACTGCGCTCCATGCCCGGCATCGGGGTAGATCAGCAGTTGAGCGTTGGGGATGTTCTGGGCGAGGTGCCAGGAGTTGATCGAGGCGATCATCACGTCGTTCTCGCCGTTGAGGACCAGCGTCGGCTGGGTGATCGCATTCAGGTGGGTGTAGGGATTCTCGCCCGGCAGCGGTTCCGCATAGGCGATCACCGCTTCGACCTGCGCCTGCGCGACTGCGGGCGAGGCCGGCGTGTCCTGGTCGGCCCGCTGGTGACGCCGCTCCCAGAAGGCCCGGCCGGCTTCGATCGCGGCTTCCGAGCGGCCGAAGAACAGGAAGAGGAAGTTCTCCAGGACGTGGACCGGATTCAGCGCGTGGTCAGGCACCTGGGGGTCACTCGTCGGGTCCCCGCCTCGGAGGCCGGTGCCGAGCAGGAGGAGCTTGCGCACCAGCTGAGGGTGGCGCAGCGTGACCTCCTGTACCTGGAAACCGCCGATCGAGAAGCCGAGCAGATCGACCTGCTCCAGCCCCAGCGCCCGGATGACCGCGGCGATGTCGTCGGCCATGTCCTCGATCCGGTTACGCGGCGTGCCGGATGACGAGGCGATGCCGCGCCCGTTGAACAGGATGACCTCGCGGCCTTCGGCCAGGCCGTCGGTGAGCAGGGGGTCCCAGTGGTCCATCCCTCCGCGGAAGTGCTGGACCAGGAAGATCGGGACGCCGGAGGGCTTGCCCCAGCGTCGGTAGGCGAATCGGTCGCCGTCGACCTCGATGTACTGAGTCGGTGCAGTCAGGTGTGTGTCACTCATGGCCTGGCCCTTTCTGTGGCGGGTGAGCAATACGATCACGGTCATAATCTAAAAAGTCAACCACTTTGATGTCGATCGACATCTATGTATGGTGGACTGCCGCGCGTCGACCGGAGAAGGGGGTGGCTGGACATGCGGGTCACCAAGGCACAGGCAGAGCGCAACCGTGCGCACATCGTCGCGACAGCCGCCAGGCTGTTCCGCGAGCGCGGCTACGACGGTGTCGGCGTGGCAGAACTGATGGCAGCCGCCGGGTTCACCCATGGCGGGTTCTACAAGCACTTCCGCTCCAAGGCCGACCTCATGACCGAAGCGTCCGCAACCGGGCTCTCACAGACCGCGGCACGGACAGAAGGTCTGAACCCCGCCGAGTTCGTCGAGAACTACGTCTCCCGGGAGCATCGCGACAGGCGCGATGACGGCTGCACCATCGCGGCCCTCAGCGGCGACGCCGCACGTCAGCCGGCGAACCTCAGAACAGAGTTCGCAGCCGGGATCGAGAACCTGCTGACGGCCCTTCAGTCCCAAAGCGCTACGCCGGGGAATGCGGACCAGCGCGCGGCCCGCACCACGGTGATCGACATGCTCGCCCATTCGATCGGCGCGATCGTGTTGTCGCGGGCATGCCCGGACGGTTCTCCGTTGGCGGACGAGATCCTCGATGTCTGCCGCAAGGAAATTCTCGCGTCACTGGCACACGGCAACAGCGACCAGCCGGAGGCACGGGGCCCGGGAGCCTGATCGCAGTCGACCGACGCACGCCCACGACAGGTGGCGTCGCCAGATGGCGGACCATGGCCGTGAGCTCATGGATGAGGCGCTTTCCAGGGCCCGCCGTGATGAGCGGGCATCGAGTACATCGAGAGCCTGCACGTCAACGACCGCAATGACTTCTGCGGCGAGGCACGCGCCTTCGACATGGACCCCTCCCGATCTTCAGCGACCTGAGCGGGGTCACATTCAAACGGTGACGACGCCGCCGACTGCGTCGACACCACCGCATTAACCTGCACACTTCCGAACACCGACGCATCAACGCGCAGCTCACCCACGCCGATGACGAGACGATGACGGCGCGCCTTCTCGATGGCCTGCGCGCGATCGGGCACCGCACGCAGCGCGCCACGGGCCTTCCCGACGCCGTCAGGTGACGTACTCGTTCCTGTTCATGAAGGCCAGCGGGGACCAGTTGCGCGAGCTCACCCCGCTCATCGACGCCGGCACGATCCACCCCGTCGTCGACACCGCCTTCCCGTTCGAGTCGACCCGAGATGCGCTGGAGCAGGCCGAGAAGGGGCACGCGAAGGCCGGCAAGGTCGTCGTCAAGATTGCGTGAGGGAGCAGTCCTTTCCGGACCACATCTCTCAGGCACACCGGCAAAAGGGAGAAGCACCCTCATGAGTACCTACTGACCTTTCCGTTCAGTTGTCGGGGCTGACATTGCTAGATCCCTGCGGTACGCCGTGGCCATGAGATACGCGCAAGGTGGTGGCCTCACCGCGCAGGGGCAGGCCGCGAGGGAACGGGTGCGCATGCTGGCTGTCGATGGCTTTGCGCGCGGCGAGAAGAACACGGTGATCGCGAACGAACTGCGGGTGAGCATCCGGTCGGTGGAGCGGTGGCGCCGCTCCTGGCGCGAGGGAGGGCGGCAGGCCCTGCGTCCTTCGGGGCCGGCAAAACGGCCGAAGATCGGCGACAGTGACTTCGCCGTGCTCGAGCCGCTGTTACTGACAGGCGCGATGGCTCAGGGCTGGGCGGATGAGCGGTGGACGCTCTCGCGGGTGCAACTGCTGATTGCGGATCACCTGGGGATGTCGTTGTCGATCCGCGGAGTGTGGGAGTTGCTGCGGCGGCACGGCTGGTCATGTCAGCAGCCTGCGCGACGGGTCGTCGAGCGGGACGAAGCGGCGGTGGCCGGCTGGGTGAAGGAGACCTGGCCCCGGGCAAAGCCACCGCGGCGGCGCTCGGGGCATGGCTGGTCTTCGAGGACGAAGCCGCCGTCTCGATGACGTCGCACCACTCCCGCACCTGGGCACCGAAAGGCAGCACACCCGTGGTCCGGTTCAACGGCGCCTCCCGTGGCCGCATCTCGATGGCTGCGCTGGTCTGCTTCAAGTCCGGCGAACGCAGCCGCTTGATCTACCGTCCGCGCATCCAGGGCCATCACCGAGGCGCCCATCGCGGCTTCACCTGGCAGGACTACCGTGATCTTCTCGTGCGGGCGCACCTTCAGCTCGGCGGTCCCGTCGTGGTGATCTGGGACAACTTGAATGTTCATCGCTGCAGTCGATTACGTGAGTACGCGGCAGACCATGACTGGCTCACCATCGTTCAACTGCCCAGCTATGCACCCGACCTCAATCCCGTCGAGGGCATCTGGTCGTTGCTCCGACGCAGCACTACCGCCAACGTCGTCTTCCGCGACCGCGACCACCTCGTCCGAGCCGTCCGCAGCGGCCTGCGCCGCATCCAACGACGCACCGACCTCCTCGAGGGTTGCCTCGCCGAAACCGGTCTCTCGCTCAACACGACAACTGAACGGAAAGGTCAGTAACAGGCCGAAGTGCCCATCACCGACTCGACCGAGCCCGCGGCCATCAGGCGGCCTACCTGCCCGAGCCGGCCGTTCGCCACATCGCCGACCTCTGCCCCGGCCGGGCCAAGCCCGATGCGCGGGACGCGTTCGCCAGCGCCGACATGGCGCGCTCACTGCCGCACATGCTGCGCCCTGTCAATCCCCTCGAAGTGTGGAGATCTTCTAAGCGGCCAGTTCCAAGGCGGAGTTGGCCCGGTGGTCGTGCTCGTAGTCGATCGGACTCTGATATCCACACACGCTGTGTAGTCGGTGCGTGTTGTAGAAGCCGGTGATCCAGGTCGCGAACCGCAGCCGGGCCTCGGTGCGGGTGGCGAACGTGTGCCGGTGGACGTACTCGACCTTGAGCACGCTGTTGGACGCCTCGCTGACGGCGTTGTCGGAACACGACCCGACGCGGCCCATGGACTGGGTCACGCCCAAGCGGCGACAGGCCCGGCGAAAGCGCCGGGAGCCGTATTCGCTGCCGCGGTCGCTGTGGAAGATCACGCCCTTCACGTCACCGCCGCGGGTGGCCGCGGCCATGTTCAAGGACGCCAGGACCAGTTCGGTGTCATGGCGTGCGCCCATCGCGTAACCGAGCAGCCGGCGCGAGAACAGGTCGATGACGGTGGCCAGGTAGAGCTTGCCCTCACCGGTGGTGATCTCGGTCATGTCGCCGCACCACACCTGGTCCGGAGCGTCCGCGGTGAAGTCCCGCCGCACGAAGTCCGGGGCCGCCGGCCGTTTGCCGGGGCGGGTCAGCCCGCGCCGTCGGCGGATCTTCCGTCCGGCCAGGCCGTGTTCGGCCATCAGACGGGCGACAGTGTTCACCGAGACCCGCCAGCCCGCGCGGACCAGGAGGAGCCAGACCTTCGGGGAGCCGTAGGTGCCGCCGGAGCCCTCGAAGATCTGCCGGATCACGTCGGCCAACTGCCCACGCCGGATCTCACGCGCGGTGGTGGGCTTGTCGCGCCACTTGTAGAACCAGGACTCCGACACCCCCAGGACCCGGCAGGCCAGACGGTGCGGGACGCAGTGCTCGGTCCTCTGGTTACCGATGAACGCGGCCAGGGCGGCCGGGTCCGTCACGGTCACTTCACCCAGAGGACCATGCAGCTCCATCTCCAGCTCGCGTATCCGCTTGTTCTTCTCCGACATCTCCCGCCGCAACCGCTCCAGCTCGGCGCGCTCGGCCTCGCGCATCCGTCCACCCGGCGGCGCGGGCTCGGCCGGCCGGTCAGACGACGCAGACCCGTTGCGCCGCCACCGCGACACCCAGCTGTGCAACGTGCCGGAGTGCACGCCGAGTTCCTCGGCGACCTCCGGGATCGGCCTACCCGTCTCGATCACGATGCGTACAGCACCCTCACGAAACTCCGGCGTGTACGTCCGTTGCTTGGACCCCATGAACCCCAACTTCCCCTGCAATCACGGACTCCACGCTACGAGGGGGTGCGCCACGAAGCACCGTGTGATCGAGCGGAGGTG
>NZ_BMPQ01000021.1:0-31644 GCF_014647675.1 Streptomyces flaveus
GTCGCCGGTGAGCTGCATGCCGTCACCCGAGTCACCCGCGAACCGGATGATCACCCGGTCGAGGCGGCGCACGTCCTTCGCGCCCGCGCCCGCCGGTTTGCGCTGTTCTCCTACGACGGTTCCGTCGGCCTGTTCGGTTGGACTGACCTGGCTGGTCACTGAACTGGACCTCCCTCGAGGCGGCTGTCTGGGAGCGGCCTTCCCGCAAGCCTTCCCATCTTCAACCCTACGTCTGTAAGGGTCGCCTTCCCTCGGCCATTCGCATGATGGACACCACCTTGAGACGGTGTGACGCCCCGAATTGCCACGACTTTTCCACCCTCTGGCCCCTTCTCTGAGGACGCTCCCGGCTGGTCCTTTGGTTCTTCATGAGTTCGGGCAGGCCGGATCACGAGCTCGGGTGGGACCCGATCATGAGTTCAGGTAGGTCAGGACCGCCAGTACGCGTCGGTGGTCGCCGTCGCTCTGGGACAGGCCGAGCTTCAGGAAGATGTTGCTGACGTGCTTCTCCACGGCGCCGTCGCTGACGACCAGCTGCCGGGCGATTGCGGAGTTGGTCCGGCCCTCGGCCATAAGTCCCAGGACCTCTCTCTCGCGGGGGGTGAGTCCCGCGAGTACGTCCTGTTTACGGCTGCGGCCGAGCAGCTGGGCCACCACCTCCGGGTCGAGCGCCGTGCCGCCCCGGGCCACTCGTACCACCGCGTCCACAAACTCACGTACCTCGGCTACCCGGTCCTTGAGCAGGTAGCCGACGCCGTGGCTGGAACCGGCGAGGAGTTCTGTGGCGTACTGCTCTTCCACATACTGCGACAACACGAGTACGCCGAGTCCCGGGTGGTGTTTGCGCAGTTGCACCGCGGCCTTGACGCCCTCGTCGGTGTGGGTGGGCGGCATGCGTACGTCCGCGACGACGACGTCCGGCAGTGTGCCTTGGGCTGCCAGTTCGGTGATGGTCTTGATCAGCGCCTCGCCGTCGCCTACCCCGGCGACCACTTCGTGCCCGCGGTCGGTCAGCAGCCGGGTCAGTCCCTCCCTGAGCAGCACTGAATCCTCGGCGATGACCACTTGCACCCTGTCCTCCACGATCTTGGCTCCCCCAGCCTGGCGCAGGCTTGCGCGTAGGGGTCCAGCATTTCACCTCCGGCGGTTGGGCGGGGTGGGTTCGTTTTTTGTCTGCGGGTGCGTTGTGGCTGGTCGCGCCGTTCCCCGCGCCCCTGGGGTGCGTGGGTGGGTCGGGGTCGTGGGCCGGTGCGTCAGCCCGTCGCAGGGCGGGCATACGGCCCTGGCCGGGTACACGGTCCTGGTTCTCCGAGACAGAACCTAAGCGACGGGCATACGACGCACCGGCCCACGCCCCCTCCCGCCGGAGGGAAGCTGCGGGTCGTCGGGGGTGCGGGCTTTCCCCCGAGGCGCTGGCTCCTCGGGGCGCGGGCTTGTTCGGGGCGCCGGGATCTTCGGGCCGCGGGTAGCCGCAGGCTTTTGCTTTCAGGGGCGCGGGGAACTGCGCGACCAGCCACGATGGGCCCGCAGCCGCCCATGAACCGAACCCGCCCTTTGGGTAGGCGCCCCTGCTCAACCGCCGGAGGCAACCCGCCAGGGCAGCTCCGCTGTGATGCGGGTCGGGCCGGCGGCCGGGGAGTCGACGACGAGGATGCCGTCGACCGCGTCGAGACGTTCGGCGAGACCAGCGAGGCCAGAACCGCCGGAGGCGTCCGCGCCGCCGATGCCGTTGTCGACGACCTGGAGCATGAGGCGGTTGTCGACGCGCCAGACGTCGACGTAGGCCCGGGTCGCCCGGGAGTGCTTGCTGACGTTCTGGAGGAGCTCGGAGACGGTGAAGTACGCGATGCCCTCGATGGCGGGCGCCGGCCGGGACGGTAGGTCCACCTCGACCTGAACCGGCACCGTGCAGCGCGAGGCCACCGCGGACAGGGCGGCATCGAGCCCGCGGTCGGTGAGAACGGCGGGATGGATGCCCCGGGCCAGGTCCCGCAGTTCCTGGAGCGCCGTCTTCACCTCACCGTGCGCCTCGCCCACCATCCGCGCCGCCGCTTCTGGATCCTCCGTCAGCTTCTCCTTGGCCAGCCCCAGATCCATGGCCAACGCCACCAGCCGCGCCTGCGCCCCGTCGTGCAGATCCCGCTCGATACGCCGCAGGTCGGCCGCGGCCGTGTCGATGACGACACCGCGGTCCGACTCCAGCTCCACGACCCGCGTCGCCAGCCGCGAAGGCCCGAGCAGCCCGTGCACCAGAAGCCGGTCCACCAGCGTCAGCGCCCGCACGATCCATGGTGTGGCCATCGTGAGCAGCAGCCCCAGCATCGCGGTCACAGTGATCTCGAAGGGGTTGTCCAGGTAGATCCGGTGCGCTTCGTCCCCGTAGAGCTGAAGCCCGCCCTGACCGCCGTACACCGGAAAGAGCCAGAACCACAGCGGATACGTCAGCATTGCCCAGCCGTACGCCCAGAAGTTGATCGCCACCGCGAACGCGAACACGGCCCACGGGAAGTGCAGCACCGCGTACAGCAGATGCCGCCAGGACGCCCCGCTCTTGAGCATCGCGCCCATCCACGCCATCGCGCCCTGCTTCCGGACCCGCAACGGCTCCGGTGCCGCGACCTCCAGACCCAGCAGTCCGCGCGCCCGCGCTCGCTCCAGCGCGCCGAACCCGCGGCAGCCCGCGAGCGCCGCTGCGAGCACCGGAATGCCGAGGAACGTGATCAGCAGGCCCGCGCCCAGCGACACCATCGTCACGGCGAAGGTGAACATCAGGATGCCGACCGGCAGGCTCAGCATCAGATAGCCGAACTCTTTCCAGCTACGCGCCTCGATCGGCGCCCGCAGCGCGGCCGGGAGCCGGTTCCGCCGCCCCTCGACGCCCTCCCCGAGGAATCCGGGCCCACTGTCACGCCCGTATCCCTGTCCGTACTCCGTCGCCATGGTCGCCGTCCGTTTCTGCTCGGTTCCAACTCGGCCTGGTTGTCCGCTGTCGTAGTTCCACACTGCTCGGTGCCAGGTCCGCGGACCATGGAGTACGTCGGCGTCTTGAGGCGGGGGTTTTCCCTACCTCTGGGCCGCCTCGGGAGTACGCGGGGTGGTGCAAGTGGTGGGCCGGCGGCTCGGATCGCGGCGGGGTGACATGGGGCGCAGTACGGCCGGGACAAGTAGCTGTACGCCAGGAAAGGCCGTACGGAAGGGGCGTACGAGAGGAAGGGCCGTACGACCCGCAGCCGTACGCCTACCCTCGCGCCGGCTCCTCCGTCCGGTCCCGCCACGGGAGTTCCGCGGTGATCGTCGTCGGGCCGCCTACCGGGGACTCGATGACGAACAGGCCGTCGACCGCGCCGAGCCGGTCCGCGAGGCCCGCCATTCCCGTGCCGCCGTCGAGGGAGGCGCCGCCGCGGCCGTCGTCCCAGACCTGTATGAGCAGGCGGTTGTCCGAGCGCCAGACGTCGACGGAGGCGGACCGCGCCCCGCTGTGCTTGCTGACGTTCTGGAGGAGCTCGGAGACCGTGAAGTACGCGATGCCCTCGATGGCTGCGGCGGGGCGCATCGGCAGGTCGGCCGTCACCTTGACGGGGACCGTGCAGCGGGAGGCCACCGCGGACAGGGCGGCGTCGAGTCCGCGGTCGGTGAGGACGGCGGGATGGATCCCCCGGGCCAGGTCGCGCAGTTCCTGGAGCGCCAGCTTCACCTCGCCGTGCGCCTCTTCGACCATCGATGCCGCGGTGTCGGGGTCCTCCAGGAGCTTCTCCTTGGCCAGACCGAGCCCCATCGCGAGGTTGACGAGGCGCGCCTGTGCCCCGTCGTGCAGATCCCGCTCGATACGCCGCAGGTCGGCCGCGGCCGTGTCGACGACCACCCCCCGGTCCGACTCCAGCTCGGCTACACGCCGCTCCAGTTCGTCGGAGGGCGACAGCAGCCCGCGGACCATCGCCCGGTCCGCGTTGGCGAGCCCGCGCGCGATGAACGGCAGCACCGGCCACAGCACGAACAGCGAGGTCAGCGTGATGGTGAAGGTGAGGATGCCCCAGGGCAACCGCATGAAGTCGTACAGCACCGTCCGCCAGCCGACCGGGTCCCTCAGCGCCATCCACAGCCTGGAGAGGAACCCGCTCCGGCCACGGAACGGAAGCGGACTCGGCTCGTCCACCCGTACCCCGAGCAGTGCCCTGGCCCGGCCCCGCTCCAGCTGGCCCAGCAGCCGCGCGCCCATCAGCCCGCCCGCGAGCAGCGGAAGACCGATCACCGTCAGGCTCAGGAAGGCGCCGGTGGACAACACCGTCACCACATAAGTGAAACCGATCAGCGACACCGGCAGGTTCGCCAGGAGATGCGCGATCTCTTTCCAGGTGTGCCGGTCGTAGGCGAAGCGCGCGGGTGGCAGCCGGTCGCCGACGTCCCGGGTGTCGGTGGCGATGATGCGTTCGGTCATAACGGCTAGCGTGCCGGGCCGCGTGCCGGAGCGCCATGAGGTGGACCGCCGGGATGCCCTGGGGAAAACCCCACCCCTGGGTCCGCCCTCGGGGCGCCCCTGAACACCTGCGGGTGCCTGCCGGGATGCTCATGGGAGTCTGCCGGGGTTCCTGCCCGGCGCTTGTCGGCGACCTCCACGCATGCCAAGGCGTGACGGGCTGCTTACCGTTTCTTTAGCAGGGCCTAGACTCCGGTGCGTACAGATCGTCGAGCACGGCGCATCGCACGGCGCACAACAAGGCGCGCACGAGGTCATACGAGGTCAGGGAGCGAGGGGCGGACGTGCCGGAAGCGACCAGGGGCGCGGGGACCGGGACCGCCGGGATCACGGCCGCGGCGGACTACTTCCAGTCCTACTCGGTCGTCGGACTGCTCGCCGTGGTCGGCGTACTGTTCGTCGCCGTCGCCTTCGGAGCCGGGCGTCTGCTGCGGCCCGTCGTCCCGACACCCGAGAAACTCCTGACGTACGAGTGCGGAGTCGACCCTGTCGGTGAGGGCTGGGCCCATACCCAGGTCCGCTACTACGTCTACGCCTTCCTCTACGTGATCTTCGCCGTCGACTCGATCTTCCTCTTCCCCTGGGCGACGGTCTTCGCCGCGCCGGGCTACGGGGCGACGACACTCGTGGAGATGTTCATCTTCCTCGGCTTCCTGGCCGTGGGACTGCTGTACGCATACAAGAAGGGCGTCCTCACATGGACGTGACCCAGCCCGATCCCGTGTCCGAGCCGGGGCCTGTGCTGCTGCCGGAGCCGAAGCGCCTGGGTGCGCTCGCGCGTCTCGCCCCCGAGCCGATGAAGGTGGTCCTGAACTGGGGCCGCCGCTACAGCCTTTGGGTCTTCAACTTCGGCCTCGCCTGCTGCGCCATCGAGTTCATCGCCGCCTCCATGGCCCGGCACGACTTCATCCGCCTGGGGGTGATTCCGTTCGCTCCGGGGCCCCGTCAGGCCGACCTGATGGTGGTGTCGGGGACGGTGACGGACAAGATGGCGCCCGCGGTGAAGCGACTGTACGAACAGATGCCCGAGCCCAAGTACGTCATCTCCTTCGGCGCCTGCTCCAACTGCGGCGGGCCCTACTGGGACTCGTACTCCGTGACCAAGGGCGTCGACCAGATCATCCCGGTCGATGTGTACGTCCCCGGGTGCCCGCCCCGGCCCGAAGCGCTGCTTCAGGGCATCCTCAAGCTTCAGGAGAAGATCGCCCGGGAGTCGCTGGGGGAACGGTACGGGTCCGATTACGGGTCTGACCGGTACGGGCCCGCCGGCGCCCGGCCTTCCGCGGGCGCGCTGCAGAGCGGGCTGGTGAAGCCGCCGGTTCCGGCCGGGGAGGAGGGCGAGCGGTGACCGGCTGGCTGCCCGCCCCTGTGGAGGAGCTCTTCGGTACGGAGGCCACGGCCGAGGAGTCGTACGAGCTCCTGACCGTCGACGTGCCGCCCGCCGCCTGGATCTCCGCCCTTGAGACCGCGCGCGGCGAGCTGGGCTGCACGTACTTCGACTGGCTGAGCGCCGTCGACGAACCCGGCACCGGGTTCCGCGTCTCGGCCCACGTGGTCGCACTCGCTCCGGTGCGCCGCCTTCTCGTACGTACGACCGTCCCGCACGACGCCCCCGTACTCCCTACCGCCGTCGACGTCTACGCGGGCGCCGCCTGGCACGAACGCGAGACCCACGAGATGTTCGGCGTCACCTTCGAAGGCCACCCCGGGCTGGCGCCGCTGCTCCTCCCGGAGGGCTTCGAGGGGCACCCGCTGCGCAAGGACTTCGTCCTGGCGGCCCGCGTCGCCAAGGCCTGGCCCGGCGCGAAGGAACCGGGGGAGTCGGAGCACGGCGGTCCGAAGCGGCGGCAGATGCTTCCACCGGGTGTCCCGGACCCGAACGAGTGGGGTCCTCTGAAAGGTCAGCTCCCGCCTGCTCCGGCCCGCCCGGCCCGCGGCGCGGCTCGGGCGGCGGGCGAACGCCCGGCCCGGCGGACTCGCACAGCAGGGGAGGGCTCGGCGAGCCAGGCCCCGGCCTCTGGTACGCCCGCTGCGGGGCCGGATACGGGCGCGGCGGCGGAGGGCAGGCCTGCGGGGCGCCGGGCGCGCAGCGTGAGCGAGGGCTCGGCGACACAGCGCACGGAGGGGGCGGAGGCGGGCCCGGCGGGTGCTCCTCCGGCCTCGGCTTCGGGCGCCGAAACGCCGCCCGTGGCGCCGCGTCGCGCCCGCAGTGCCGGCGAGGGCTCGGCGTCGCAGCGCGAGGCGTCCGCTGCTGCCCTGGCCGATGAAGCCGGAGGTGAGCAGCAGCCCGGAGGCGAGCAGCCCACCCGCCCGGCGCGCGCCCGCAGTGCGGACGCCCCCTGGCACCACGCGCGCCCCGCCTTCGACGACGCCGATCAGAAGCCGCCCACGGGGGAGTCGCCCACTGAGGAGTCGCCCGCTGTGGAGCGAACCTCGCCCGAGCGGCAACCGGACGACGAATCCAACGCACCCGACGAACCCAAGGAGGCGCAGGCGAAACCCTCCGAGGTCCCCGAAGCCCAAAGCCCCACCGACGACAACCCCCCAGGAGGCCCGCAGTGAACGACGTGCTCGACGTCGCCCTGCGACTCCTGATCGTCTTCGTCGTGTTCCTCACTTTCCCGCTGATCGTCGGCCAGACGGAGCACAAGGTGATGGCCCATATGCAGGGCCGCCTCGGCCCCATGTACGCGGGCGGCTTCCACGGCTGGGCCCAACTCGTCGCGGACGGCGTGAAGTTCGCCCAGAAGGAAGACGTGGTCCCCGCGGGTGCGGACCGCCGCATCTTCCAGCTGGCCCCCGCCGTCGCCCTCCTCCCGTACCTCCTCGTCCTCCTCGCCATCCCCATCGGTCCTGGCGAAGGAGCCGTCGGCGAGGTCATCGACGCGGGCATCTTCTTCGTCCTCGCCGTGATGGGCGTGGGCGTCCTCGGCTCACTCATGGCGGGCTGGGCCTCGGCCAACAAGTTCTCCCTCCTCGGCGGCCTCCGCACCGCCGCCCAGCTCCTCGCATACGAACTCCCGATGCTCCTCACCGCGGCCTCGGTCGCGATGGCCGCGGGCACGGTCTCACTCCCCGGCATCCTCGACGCCTTCGAGTGGTGGTGGCTGCCCTGGCAGATCGTCGGCGCGCTCGTCTTCTTCGTGGCCGGCCTCGCCGAACTCCAGCGCCCTCCCTTCGACATGCCCGTCGCAGACTCGGAGATCATCTTCGGCGCGTACACCGAGTACACCGGCCTGCGTTTCGCTCTCTTCCTCCTCGCCGAGTACGCCGGAATCATCGTCCTGTGCGGCCTGACCACCGTCCTTTTCCTGGGCGGCTGGCACGGCCCGTGGGGTGCCGACGGTCTCGGCTGGGTCTGGACCCTGCTGAAGACCGCGGTCCTCGCCTTCCTCGTGATCTGGCTCCGCGTCACCTATCCCCGTCTCCGCGAGGACCAGCTCCAGAAACTCTCCTGGACCCTCCTCGTCCCCCTCTCCCTCGCCCAGATCGCCCTCACCGGCATCGTCAAGGTGGTGATCCAGTAGCCATGGCTGAGTCCCTCCCGCCCACTCGGTCCCGTGTCCCCGGCAGCGGCCTCGCCAAGGGCCTGGCCGTCACCCTGCGCGCGATGACGAAGCGCGCGCACACCGCGCAGTACCCGGACGCCCAGCCCGAACTCCCGCCCCGCAGCCGCGGCGTCATCGGCCTCTTCGAGGAGAACTGCACGGTCTGCATGCTGTGCGCCCGCGAGTGCCCGGACTGGTGCATCTACATCGACTCCCACAAGGAGACGGTCCCGCCCGCCGCCCCCGGAGGCCGCGAGCGCAGCCGTAACGTCCTCGACCGCTTCGCCATCGACTTCGCCCTGTGCATGTACTGCGGTATCTGCATCGAGGTGTGTCCTTTCGACGCGCTGTTCTGGTCCCCGGAGTTCGAGTACGCGGAGACCGACATCCACGAACTCACCCACGAACGCGACAAGCTCCGCGAGTGGATGTGGACCGTCCCGGCCCCACCCGCCCTCGACTCCTCCGCCGAGGAACCCAAGGAACTCACCGCCGCCCGCAAAACCGCCGACAAGCTCGCCGCCGAGCAGGCAGCTCAAGCGGACGAACAGGCAGCCCAGGCGGAGCCGACCGCGCCGCAGGAGGGAGAAGCGTGAGCCTCGCCGCCGTCGCCGCATCACCGGCGACGACCACCGCTGCCGAAACCAACGGCTTCCTCTCCCCGACCGGCGTCGAGATCGCCTTCCTCCTCGTCGGCCTTGTCACCCTCGGCGCGGCCGTCGTGACCGTCACCACCAAGCAACTCGTCCATGCCGCCCTGTGGCTGGTCGTGACGCTCGGCGGCCTCGCCGTCGAATACCTCCTGCTCACCGCCGAGTTCATCGCCTGGGTGCAGGTTCTCATCTACGTCGGTTCCGTCGTCGTACTCCTCCTCTTCGGTCTGATGCTCACCAAGGCCCCCATCGGCCGGTCCCCGGACGCCGACTCCGGCAACCGCTGGGCCGCCCTGACCGTCGCGATCGCCGCGGCCACCGCCCTCGTCTGGGTCGTCGTCGACGCCTTTCGGACGACCTGGATCGACCTGGACGGCGCTGCCGCCGGCTCCACGGCTGTCACCGGCGCGAGCCTCTTCCAGAACTGGGTGCTCCCCTTCGAAGCCCTCTCGGTCCTGCTGCTCGCCGCCCTGGTCGGCGCGATCGTTCTCTCCCGCAAGGCCGCCGCCAACCGGCCCACGGGCAGTACGGCCCTGGGCAAGCAGCCCGCGGGTACGGACCCGGCCACCTCCGACGAGCAGCCCTCGCGCCAGGGCAAGGAAGGCGCCCGCTGATGCATCTCGCCTATCCCGCCGTGCTCTCCGCCCTCCTCTTCTGCACGGGCCTGTACGGAGTCCTCGCGCGCCGCAACGCGATCCTGGTCCTGATGTCTGTCGAGCTGATGCTCAACGCCGTCAACCTCAACCTGGTCGCCTTCGACGTCTGGCTCAGCAAGACCGCCCAGGACACCCTGCACTCCGGCCAGGCCCTGACCCTGTTCACCATCGCCATCGCGGCCGCCGAGATCGGCATCGGCCTGGCGATCGTCCTCGCCGTCTACCGCAACCGCGGCACCTCGGACATCGACAAGCTCCGCGACACCGCCGAGACCGACGACGGCGATGACAGCGACGACGGCCACGACGCCCACGAATCCGCCGCGTCCACGACGGCCGAGAAGGCTGAGGCCACCGCGTGACCACGACCACCCTCGCCGTCCTCGTCCCCCTCCTTCCGTTCCTGGGCGCCGCGGCCGGCCTGTTTCTGGGCCGCACCGCCCCCGGTTTCGTACGGCCCCTCGCCGTCCTGCCCTCGGTGCTCTCCCTGGCGCTCGCCGTCCTCGTCGCCGTACGCCAGGGCGGCGACCAGGCCGTCGACGCCGCCACCGAGCTCACCCCGACCGGCTCGGTCCCCATCGAACTCGCCCTGCACATCGACGGCTTCGCCGCCCTCGTCGCCGTCCTGGTCGGCGTCGTCGCCTCCTGCGTGCAGATCTATTCGACGGGCTACCTGCGCGACGACCCGCGCTACCCCTCGTACGCCGCTCTCGTCTCCCTCTTCACCTCCGCGATGCTGCTCGTCGTCTACTCCGGCGACCTGATGGTGCTCCTGGTCGGCTGGGAGATCATGGGCATCTGCTCGTACTTCCTCGTCGGCCACTACTGGGAGACCCCGGAAGCACGCGCCGCCTCCCTGAAGGCCTTCCTGGTCACCAAGCTCGGCGATGTCCCCTTTCTGATCGGTCTGTTCGCGCTCGCCGCCGACGCCGGTTCCTTCCGCATCAGGACCGTCCTCGGCACGGTCGCGAGCGGCGGACTCGACCATCCGACGCTGATCGCCCTACTGCTCCTCGCCGGTGTGGCGGGCAAGTCGGCGCAGTTCCCGCTGCACACCTGGCTGCCCGACGCGATGGCGGGCCCCACACCCGTCTCCGCGCTGATCCACGCCGCGACGATGGTCGCCGCCGGTGTCTATTTCATCGCCCGGCTCCTTCCGGTCTTCGCCGCCTCCTCGGCCGCGCTGCTCGTCCTCGCCGTCATGGCGGCCGTCACGATGGCCGGTTCGGCGCTCGCCGCACTCGCCCAGGACGACATCAAGCGTGTCCTCGCGTACTCGACAATCGGCCAGCTCGGCTACATGACCGGCGCCCTTGCCGTCGGCGACCGCGGTGCCGCCGTCTTCCACCTCCTCTCCCACGGCGCCTTCAAGGCGCTGCTGTTCCTCGCCGCGGGCGTGATCATCCACGCCGCCGGCACCAACTCGCTGGCCACCATGTCCCGCATGAAGGACCTGCGCGCCCGGGTCCCCGACGCCTACTGGACGATGACCGTGGCGCTCCTCGCCCTCGCCGCGATCCCTCCCTTCAGCGGCTTCTTCTCCAAGGAAGCCGTCCTGGGCGCCGCGGAGCACGCCGCCACCGGTCACGCCGAGGACATCCCCGGCGCCGCTGGCTGGATCGTCCTCGTCGCCGGCCTGGTCACGGCCCTGCTCACCGCCGCGTACGCGATGCGCCTGTGGCTGCTCGCCTTCCGCGGCCATGGCGCCGAGGCCCCCGACCACGGCAGGCAGCCCCTCGCCATGAACGCCGTGCTGTGGGTCCTCGCCGTCCCGTCGCTCGCCTTCGGGCTCACCACTGGCCTGCTGCCCGACTGGTTCGACGGGCACGACCTGACCCCGACCCTCGCCACCTCCGTACTCGGTACGGGAGTCGCCCTCGTCGGCGGCATCGTCACGTACGGCGCCTGGCGGCACACCACCGCGCTCGCGGCCCGCGTCCCGCTGGGTGCAGTCGCGGCCCACCCCGAGGGCGACGCCGGACTCGTCGAGGCCGAAGCCATCGCCAGCCACGCGCCCGCGTACGGAGATGTGGCCTCCGCGCCCGACCCGGCGGACCCCGGACGCCTGCTCCTGGGACCACTGCACCGCCACGCTGCCGTCGGCTTCCACCTCGACGCCGTCTACGCGGCCCTCTTCGTCCGCCCGGTCCAGGCCGGAGCGACACTCGTCCGGTTCCTCGACCGTGAGGTCGTCGATGCCTACGTACGCGGCGCGGGCGCCCTGCCCCGCCTGCTCGGCGCGGCCGTCCGGCGCGCCCAGACCGGCAATGTGCAGACCTATGTGAGCGCGCTGCTCGCCGGCACCGTCGTCCTGGCGGTCGCCGCCCTCCTAGTCGCCACGGGAGCGTGAGCAGGCGTGGTCGATATCAACGAGTCCGTGATGCAGTTCCTTCTGGCGTTCATCGTCGTCGGCCCGCTCCTCGGCGCCGCCGCCGCTCTCCTCCCGGCCCCGCCCGGGCTGAAGGGAAAGTCCCCCGAGCAGGCCGTGCTGCGCCACGGCGTCACCGTCACCGGCGCCGTGCTCATCGCCGCGATCGTCCTCACGCTCGGCTTCGACCACGACCAGCCGTCGAAGATGCAGGCCACGACGGACATCAGCTGGATCCCCGCACTCGACGTGCGGGTCCACCTCGGCACCGACGGCATTTCCCTCCCCCTTCTGGTCCTGACCGCGCTGCTGACCTTCCTGTGCGCGCTGTACTCCTACTTCAAGATGCCTTCGGGCCCGACCCCGAAGGCCTTTGTCGCACTGCTGCTCGTCCTCGAGTCCGGCACCCTCGCGACCTTCGCCGTCCTCGACCTTCTGCTCTTCTTCCTTGCGTTCGAGATGGTGCTCATCCCGATGTACTTCCTCATCGCCCGCTGGGGCGGTGAGGAACGGCAGGCCGCCGCCTGGAAGTTCATCCTCTACACACTGCTCGGTTCCGTCGTCATGCTGCTGGGCCTGCTCCTCGTCGGGCTCAAGTCCGGCACATTCGACATGATGGCACTCGCCACTGACAACGGCCGGTCGCTGACCACATCCGTGCAGGTCATCGCCGTTTTGGCGATCGGAATCGGGCTCGCGGTCAAGACGCCGATGTGGCCGCTGCACAGCTGGCTGCCGGACGCCCACACCGCCGCGCCGACCGTCGGCTCCGTCCTGCTGGCCGGTGTCCTGTTGAAGATGGGTACGTACGGGTTCGTACGAATTCTGCTGCCGATCACACCCGACGGCTTCCGCACCTTCGCGCCCTACCTCGCCGCCTTCGCCGTCGTCGGGATCATCTACGGATCCCTCGCCTGCCTCGCCCTCGCCAAGCAGGGTGCGAAGGGCGACCTCAAGCGCCTCATCGCGTACTCCTCCGTCGGCCACATGGGCTTCGTACTCCTCGGCATCGCGACGATGACCCCGACCGGCGTGAACGGCGCGCTGTTCGCCAACATCGCCCACGGCCTCATCACCGGCCTGCTGTTCTTCCTGGTCGGCGCGCTCAAGGACCGTACGGGCACGACCGACCTCGACACGCTCGCGGAGAAGACCGGCGCCGCCCTCTACGGCAAGGCCCCGCGCCTGGGCGGCCTGCTCGCCTTCGCTGCCGTCGCCTCGCTCGGGCTGCCGGGCCTCGCCGGGTTCTGGGGCGAAATGCTGGCGCTGTTCGGCGCGTTCGATCCCGCCGACGACCTCAGCCGGCCCGCGTTCCTGACCTTCATGGCGATCGCCGCGTTCGGCACCCTGCTCACCGCCGCGTACATGCTCATCGTGGTACGCCGCGTCTGCATGGGCGTCGCTCCGCAGAACAGCCCCGGGCTCGCCGACATCCAGACGTACGAGTTCGCCGCCTGGACCCCGCTCGTCGCCCTCACTGTCCTTGCCGGACTCTGGCCCAAGGCTCTCCTCGGTCTGACCGACCCGGCCGTGCAGCAGCTCCTCGCAGGAGGCACCCGATGAGCTCCCTGGCCCAACCTCTGGCCGAGTCCGTGGTCCAGTCCGTCGACTGGCTCGCGATCGCGCCGCCCACCATCGCGGCGGTCGTCGGCCTCGTGGTGCTCGTCGTCGACCTCTTCGTGGGCGACGCCAAGAAGGCGCTGCTCGGCTGGCTCTCAGTCGCCGGACTCGCCGCGTCCACGCTGATGCTGCTGCCCCTCCTGGACGGCGACCGCTCCACCTTCTGCCTGACCGGTGACGCGAACGTCTGCAGCTACACGGCGGACCGGTTCACGCTCGTCATCCAGTTCCTCGTCCTCGGCGGAGCCCTCCTGGCAGCCCTTCTCTCCGTCACCGCCCTGAAGGATGCCAACAGGGAACTCCCCGAAGGGGAGTTCTGGTTCCTGCTGCTCTCCTCGGCTGCCGGCGCCGCCCTGCTGCCCGCCTCCCGCGACATGGCGACCCTGATCGTCGCCCTGGAAGTCGCCTCACTGCCTGCCTTCGCCCTCGTCGGTATCAAACGCGGCGACAGAAAGTCCTCCGAAGCGGCCCTGAAGTTCTTCCTGTCCTCGGTCACCGCGACCGCCGTGAGCCTCATGGGCGTCAGCTTCGTCTACGCCTCCACCGGCACCCTGTACCTCACCGAGATCGCCAACGAGATCCAGAACGTCGACGGACAACTCCACACGCTCGCCCAGGCGGGCGTCGTCCTCACCCTCGTCGGCTTCGCTTTCAAGACGGCCGCCGTGCCCTTCCACTTCTGGGTGCCCGACACCTACGTAGGGGCACCTTTGCCGGTAGCCGCCTACTTGTCGGTCGTCGGCAAGGCGGTCGGCTTCTCCGGGCTGATCCTCGTCACAGTGATCGCCCTCCCGTCGTACGCCGACGTCTGGGGACCGGCACTCGCCGCCCTGGCCGCTCTCACCATGACGATCGGCAACGTCGGTGCCCTGCGGCAGCAGTCCACGCGTGCGTACAGCGCGGTACGGCTGCTCGCCTGGTCCTCGGTCGGCCAGGCCGGCTACCTCCTCGTGCCGATCGCCGCCGCCGCGTACTCCCAGGACGCCGAGAAGGCCATCGGCTCCACCGTCGCGTACGCCCTGATGTACGCCGCCGTGAACCTCGGCGCCTTCGCCGTGGCCGCCCTCGTGGCCCGCACGAAGCCGCTCAACCGCATCAGCGACTACCGCGGTTTGTACGCCTCGCGCCCTCTCTCCGCGCTGATCCTGGGCTTCTTCCTGCTCTGCCTCGCGGGCCTGCCGCCGGGCATCATCGGCCTCTTCGCCAAGGTCACCGTCTTCTCGGCGGCCGTGGACGCGGGCCTTGGCTGGCTCGCCGTGGTCATGGCCGTCAACGTCGTGATCGCACTCTTCTATTACCTCCAGTGGACGACGCTCCTGTTCCGTGCCCCCGAAGGGGAACCCGAAAAGCACCGCGTCCCGGCCCCGCTGACCGCCGCGATCGCACTGACCGCGGTCCTGGGAGTCGCCCTCTCCGGAGCACCCCAGCTGGTCCTGCGCTTCTCGGACACCGGCCTCTTCTGAGCCGCGACACGCGCCCCTTCTGAGCCGCTGACGGCATCCGGCACGCGCGCGTGGGGCACCCGAACCGCACGCGCGCGTGCCAGGCATTGCCGCACTCACCCGGACGGCCCACCCGCGCAGCCGCGCGCACAAGGGAACTAGGGCTTCCCGCCTGGCGTTGACCAGTAAGGGAGGGTCCACTGGACCGTGGAAGCACGGAATCAGTGACAGAGATCAGCAAGCAAAGGGTTCCCCTGCGGCACAACTTGGAGGGCGTACCGTGCACCGCCGGCACAACGGGCTCAGGACCGCCGTACTCCTCGGGGGACTGTCCGCACTCATCATCGTCATCGGCAGCTTCTTCGGGCGTATGGGCCTTGTCGTCGCGCTGCTCATCGCGATCGGCACGAACGCGTACGCGTACTGGAACAGCGACAAGTTGGCGCTACGCGCGATGCGCGCACGCCCGGTGAGCGAGTTCGAGGCCCCGGCCCTCTACCGGATGGTGCGCGAACTCTCCACGCAGGCCCGCCAGCCCATGCCCCGCCTGTACATCTCACCGACCGAGGCACCCAACGCTTTCGCGACGGGCCGCAACCCGCGCAACGCGGCCGTGTGCTGCACCGACGGCATCCTGCGGATCCTGAACGAGCGTGAGTTGCGCGGCGTCATCAGCCACGAGTTGAGCCACGTCTACAACCGCGACATCCTGATCTCGTCGGTCGCCGGCGCCCTCGCCTCCGTGATCATGTTCCTGGTCAACTTCGCCTGGCTGATCCCGATCGGCCGCTCCGACGACGACGAGGGCCCCGGACTTCTAGGGATGCTGATGATCATCATCCTGGGCCCGCTCGCCGCGTCCCTGATCCAGCTCGCCATCAGCCGCTCCCGGGAGTACGAGGCCGACGCGTCCGGCGCCCAGCTCACCGGTGACCCGCTGGCCCTCGCGAGCGCCCTGCGCAAGCTCGAAGCGGGTACGAAGCAGCTTCCGCTGCCCCCCGAGCCTCGCATCGAGACCGCAAGCCACATGATGATCGCGAATCCCTTCCGTCCGGGCCAGGGGATGTCCAGGATGTTCTCCACGCATCCGCCGATGGCGGAGCGCATTGCCCGGCTCGAGCAGATGGCAGGTCACCACCAGTGAAGACAATCCTGAACGTCATATGGTTCGTACTGAGCGGCTTCTGGCTGTTCCTCGGCTACTTGTTCGCGGGCGTGCTGCTGTGCATAACGATCATCGGCATCCCGTTTGGCATCGCGGCGTTCCGTATCGGCGTGTACGCCCTGTGGCCGTTCGGACATACGACGGTCGAGCGTCCTGGCGCGGGCGCGGCCTCTTTCGTCGGCAACATCCTGTGGCTGATCCTCGCGGGCTGGTGGCTCGCCCTCACCCACATCGTCACCGGTGTCCTCCAGTGCGTCACGATCATCGGCATCCCCCTGGGGATCGCCAACTTCAAGCTGATCCCGGTTTCACTGGTCCCCCTGGGGCGCGAAATCGTGCGTACGGACCAGCCGTTCGCAACGTCGCGCTGGTAGAGCGGCGCGGGGGTGCGGCAGCCGAAGTACGCCTTGGCGGCCTACGACGTCGAGGCCGAGGACGACGAGATCTGGGCCCTGTGTGCGGACGCCGGGAACCTCTTCGGTGATCCGCGTCCCCCCGCGCGCGGGACGTACGAATTGCTGGGCTGCGCGCCCGAAGGGGCGTTGAGTACCGCCCTGGCATGTGCGCGTGCCGATGGCTCGGCACCGCTCGGCTTCCTCGCTCTGCAGATCCTCGACAAGAAGGGCGAGCGGGTCGACGAGTGGTGTCTGGAGGACGTACGTGTTCTCAGTGACCGCCTGTGCGCGCGTGACATGTCACTGCTCGACATCACGATCGAGGCGCGCCAGTCCCCGCACAACTCGTTCGACTATCCGCAATGCCCGCCGCTCTCCCCGGGCTACCGGCTGCTCGGCGCGGAGGACGAGGCACGGGGCAGCTGCCGGGACCTGGCGTACGTCGAGAACAGTCGGCCGGACCTGGTCGAACCGTCCGTGCGGCTACTCGGCTGTTCCCCGCAAGGAGCCCTGCGTACGGCGCTCGACGCGGGCGAAGAGGACCTGGGACACGCCAAGCTGATCCGCCTCGACGCATCCGGCCGCGCCGTTCAGACCGCCGTCGAGGGCGAGCTCATCGCCTGGATCCCATCCGGCCGCGGCCTGGTGGACCTCACGCTGGAACCCTGGTCCGAGCGGCCGCCGACCGCGGCCCAGGAGGTCTGGGAGCTGTGGGACGACGGACGCCCGGCTCTGCCCAACTCCTGGTCGCGGTGCGGTACGGAGGGACGCCGCTACTGGCTCGACACGGTGCGGGACAATCACGTCGCGCACAAACCCGACGCTGCGCCCGGCGGCACATACCACCTCGACGGCCGTCACATCACCGACGAGCCCGGCTTCTTCTGCGCGCTCGGCGAGGCGGTGAACGGACCCGGGGGTTACTTCGGCTGGAGTCTCGACGCACTGGCCGACTGCCTCTGCGGCGGCTGGGGAGCCGGGTGGCCCTTCAAGCTGGTCTGGCACGACGCGGAGGTCGCCCGCATCTGCCTCGGCCTCACGCCGCGTATCGACAACCGGCCTTGGACCTTCGAGGAACTCCTCGAATTCCTTGCGGCCAAAGGCATCGACGTCCGTCTCGCCTAGCTCGGCACCACTCGTCCACAGCCCGGTTATCCACAGCCCGCCCGATTGTCAGTGGCGCCCTGCATCATGAACCCATGACCGAGATCGAGCAATTGATGACAAGTGTCGCCGCTGAGGCCCGCAACTCAAGGCCCTGGCGCCGACCTTCACTCCCCGAGCCCGCGAACGCACCTCCGTAGTGTGCGCTGCAAGGCATCTACTCCGGGCGTCGTTCGTCCTGCCAGGGTCAGGACAAGCCTGCGCTCGGCCGACGGCAAGTGCTGCCCTGCCGCCCGCCGCCTGTTCGCTCGTACGACGAGCGCCACGCGCCGCCCTTCGTACGCTCAGCCGACCCGCGCTAGCCAGAGTCCCGCCCGCGCCGGCGCGAGGCCAGCCACTTCCGCCCTCCATACGCAGCTGCCCCCACACCCAGCACACCCACGCCCACAACCACCGACACCCCCGGCAAGGCGAACGCCAGCGTGACGCACCCGACTGCCCCCACCGCCGGCCCGACACGCGCCACGAAGTCCGAACGGAGCGTCCAAGCCGAGGCATTGGCGATCGCGTAGTACACGAGCACACCGAAGGAGGAGAAGCCGATAGCCCCTCGCACATCCACCGTCGCGGCCAGCGTGGCGACCACCGCGCCGACGGCCAGCTCCGCCCGATGAGGCACCTGGAAGCGCGGATGCACGGCGGCAAGCGTGCCCGGGAGATGCCGGTCGCGGGCCATGGCCAGCGTCGTCCGCGACACCCCCAGGATCAGCGCGAGGAGTGAGCCGAGCGCCGCCACGGCGGCACCGACGCGTACGACCGGGACGAGCCCTGGCACACCGGCCGCTCGTACCGCGTCCGCCAGCGGCGCCGTCGCCTGCCCGAGCCCGCCCGACCCCAGCACGGAAAGGACAGCCACCGCCACAGCCGCGTACACCAGCAGCGCGATGCCCAGCGCCAGAGGGATCGCGCGCGGAATGGTGCGCGCCGGATCCCGTACCTCCTCGCCGAGCGTCGCGATCCGCGCGTAGCCGGCGAAGGCGAAGAACAGCAGGCCGGCCGCCTGAAGCACACCACCCGCGCCCCCGGAGACCCCCACGTCGAGCCGCCCGGCGTCGGCGTCCCCGGAGGAGAGACACACGACCACCACGGAAGCGAGTACCGCGAGAACCACCGCCATGATCGCCCGCGTCAGCCAAGCAGACTTCTGCACACCGCCGTAGTTCACGACGGTCAGCGCCACCACGGCCCCGACCGCCACCGCGTGCGCCTGCCCTGGCCACACGTACGCGCCCACGGTGAGCGCCATCGCCGCACACGAGGAGGTCTTGCCGACGACGAACGACCAGCCCGCCAGATAGCCCCAGAACTCCCCGAGCCGCTCCCGCCCGTACACATACGTCCCGCCCGAGGCGGGGTACAGGGCGGCGAGGCGCGCCGACGACATCGCGTTGCAGTACGCGACGACGGCGGCGATGCTCAGGCCGAGGAGCAACCCGGACCCGGCCGCATGTGCCGCGGGCCCGAGGGCGGCGAAGATCCCGGCGCCGACCATCGACCCGAGGCCGATGACCACGGCGTCGCCGACGCCGAGCGTCCTCCGCAGCCCCGCCTCGGGCTGCGGCGAGCCGGGCTGCCCCGCACGGGAGGCACCCGGACCGGACGGCGACGAGCCGGGGCGGCCAGAACCGGACTGTGTCATGAGCCGCACCCTACTGATCAGTGCAACCGGCCGACGCCGCACGGGCGTCCTCCCCAGCAACAACACACGAACAACGGCAAGAACCGCAGCACAGGCGAAGCCGCGAACAGCAGCACATGAGCGGCATGAACACAGCCTGGCGGGAGCAAGATCACAGCACGGGTACAGCACGGAGGGGCAGGTTCACGGTATGGGCATCATCAGCTGGATCATTCTGGGGCTGCTGGCCGGCGCCATCGCCAAGTTCCTGCTACCGGGTCGTGACCCGGGCGGCTTCATCGGCACGACGCTCATCGGCGTCGCGGGCGCGTTCATCGGCGGCTGGATATCCGCCCGCTGGCTGGACCACCCGATCAACAAGGATTTCTACGACGGCGCGACCTGGGCCGCCGCGATCGGCGGCTCGCTCGTCCTGCTGGTCGGCTACCGCGTCCTGTTCGGCCACTCGCGCAACTGAGTACGCACCCTCAAACCGCAGCCAGCAGGTGGGAAGGGTGGGCACCGACGGTGCCCACCCTTCCCCGTGCGCGCAACAAGCGCGATGTCACCGGTAGTTCACGAACTGCAGCGCGAAGTCGAAGTCCTTGCCCTTCAGCAGTGCGATCACGGCCTGCAGGTCGTCGCGGCTCTTCGAGCTGACCCGCAGTTCATCGCCCTGAACCTGGGCCTTCGCGCCCTTCGGGCCCTCGTCGCGAATGATCTTCGCCACCTTCTTGGCGTTCTCCTGGGAGATGCCCTCCTCGATGGAGGCGAAGATCTTGTACTCCTTGCCGGAGAGCTGCGGCTCGCCCGCGTCCAGGGCCTTCAGCGAGATGCCGCGCTTGATCAGCTTGGACTGGAAGACGTCGAGGATGGCCTTGACCCGCTCCTCGGAGTTCGCCTCCATCAGGATCTTTTCGCCGGACCAGGAGATGGAGGCGCCCACGTTCTTGAAGTCGTAGCGCTGTGAGATTTCCTTGGCGGCCTGGTTGAGGGCGTTGTCGACCTCCTGCCGCTCGACCTTCGAGACGATGTCGAAACTGGAGTCGGCCATGTCCTGTGGCTCCTTGTATCGGGGTGCGTGGGGCGGCCGTCGAGCCCGGCATCGGTCCCGGCCGCATCCGCATAAGCCTAGCCACCCCCGTCCTCCGAGCGGCGATCAATCGGGTGGCGAAGCACCCCTGGGCATCGGGTATCGTTTACGTCGTTGCCACAGAGCACCACCGAAAGGCGGTTCGAAGGGCAACAACCCCCGGCGGTGTGGCTCAGCCTTCCCAGGTTCGAATCCTGGCGCCGCCACTTTGAGAGACCCTCTTGGGCCTGTGAGAAAGCAGGCCCAAGAGGGTCTCTTCATGTCGTCTCCCGACCGGATGCCGTCCCACCCACCGGCCTGAGCTGTTGCGTCGGCCCCTCTCCCCTCCAGGGCTGAGCAAGCCGCTTCACATAGCTGGAGTACGCCGGTGGCGAGTGTGGAACCGGCGCAGAAGAATCCGGCAGAGGCTATCGATCCGGCCGGTTGCCGTTCGATGCATGGGTGAGAGCGGGGAACAGCCATGCTCTGCCGGTCGAAAGTCATGAGACGTGACCGCCCGGTGATCCGTTTCGAGACGGAACATTCGAGACGGAACAAGGGGAATGTCATGCCAAGCTGCGCGTACACAACCCCACGGTCTCGCTGGACGGCTTCGCCGCCGGTCCAACAAGCAGCGCCTGGACACGTCCTTCGGCGACGGATCGCAGAGCAGGAACCTGACCTCGGAGAAGGAACGTGCTGCGGACTGGGGGACAAGTCGCACCGCGCGCCGCCGTCCGGCTTCGTACGCTGATCCGTATGTCGTCACGCCGCAGGAACTGCCCCGAGTGCCGTCGCGAGATCGCCGTCGTCGCCGGGCGGTTCGCACGGCACGACCCGCCGGGGGCGCGCGAGAGTGGGCAGCTCATGTCGTGCCCCGGGTCGCGTCGGCAGGCGCAGCTCGGGGCAGTCCAGCCGGGGCTGGACGAGTACGTCGTGCCGGACTTCCCCGGCCAGCTCCCTCTGTTCTGACCAGCTCCTGCACTCACTCCTAGGCCGACCGGCTCCCGCAAGCCTCTTCCGACCAGCCCCGCCCCTCTGAGCCAGAGGTCAGTCAGACAGCCCTCCGAGCCAGAGACCAGCCGGAACAACCAGACGTCAGGAGACAGGCCGTACGTCCATCCGGCTCACCAAACCCTCCGGGCTGAAGCGGTACACATGCTCGACCAGCTCCTGCGCCCAGTGATCGCCCGCATCATCCCGCAGCCCCGGCCGCACGGTGGCGACCACCCGCTGCCCGTCCTCGTCGAGGCGCAGCCCCTCCAGCCGTACGAGGGGATGCGCGGCCTCGAACTGCGCCGCCCAGTAGGTGCGTACCTCGTCGTGGCCGTGCAGCCGGATCCCGTCGGCGACGTTCGGCCAGTCCACGTCCGGGGCCAGGCAGTGCGGGACGAACGCGTCGCGTTCAGCAGTGCTGAAGACCTCGTACATCTTCCGCAGCAGGGCCTCCTGCGCGGCGGGAACCTCGGCGGCGGGCACGGGAACTCCTCGACTCGGGCTGACAGGACGTCCTCAGGCAACCACTGGCCCACGTTCGCCGCCGCCCCTTGCGTCGTGAGCGAACAGCACGGGCCCGACGAACTCAGCCTCCGTCATCGACTCAGTTCCCTGCCACTGACTTCACCGCCACGGAAACCGGTGCCGACCCGCTGATCAGCTCCAGCGTCAGCCCGGCCGTCGCCGGAGTGTCCAGCAACTCCGCGAGGACGGCCGCGACGTCATCGCGCGGTATGGGCCCACGCCCGGTGGACGCCTCCAGGCGTACGAGACCGGTGCCGGCGTCGTTCGTCAGCATCCCGGGGCGCAGGATCGTCCAGTCCAGGCTGTTGAAGCCGCGTATGTACGCATCGGCCTCGCCCTTGGCGCGCAAGTACACATCGAAGACGTCGTCCCCGGGATGCGACGGGTCCGCGCCCATCGACGACACCACCACGTAACGCCGCACCCCGGCCCGTACCGCCGCGTCCGCGAAGAGCACGGCGGCACCCCGGTCCACGGTGTCCTTGCGGGCCGCGCCGCTGCCCGGACCCGCGCCTGCCGCGAAAACGGCGGCATCGGCGCCCTGCAGATGTGCGGCGACCTCCTCGACCGAGGCCGACTCCAGATCGCACAGGACCGGCTCGGCGCCGGCCGCCTGCAGATCGTCGCCGTGCTCGGGTCGGCGGATGATGCCCGCGACCTCGTCACCGCGCGCGGCGAGCAGGCGCTCCAGCCGCAGCGCGATCTGACCATGACCTCCAGCGATGACAATGCGCATGTCTTCGACCGTACGCCCGGACACTGACACGCGCCGCACAACCCTGTGGACAACTCATGAGTCTCCTGAGCGATCAACGAATTACGACAACGTTCGCTGAGTGCTGAGTTACGAGGGCGACGCCGCGTGGCGTCAAAAGGAGACCGTCATCATCGCCATGACCGCAACTATGACTGCCATACGTAAGCCCCTCACCGCGGCCGGTTGCGCCGCCGCCCTGTTCGCCGGTGCGGCCGCCTGCGGCACGGTCGAGAACCTCACCGCCGGGCAGAAGGTCGACCGCGCCGTCGAGGGACTCGGCGAACAGAAGTCGCTCTCCTTCGAGTTGGGGCTCCACGCCAAGCCGTCCGCGCTCACGAAACTGGCCTCAGAGGCGGAGCCGGGCGAGGAACTGCCGCCCGAGCTCGCGAAGTTCTTCACCGGGCTGCGCGTCAAGCTGTCCGTCGAGTCGAAGAAGCCGCTCGCCGACTCGGGCGAGAAGGACCTCGTGGGTGTGGGCATGCGGGTCTCGGGAGCCGACGGAGTCCTGGCCGAGTTCCGGGTCGTCGGGGACTTCACGTACTACCGCGCCGACATGGAGGCGCTCGGCGAGGTGACGGGCGTCCCGTTCCCCACGGCCGATGAACTCCCCGAGAGCGAGAAGGAGTTCAGGAAGGTCCTTGAAGGTGAGTGGGTCAAGGTCGACAACTCCGAACTCAAGCAGTCCGGCAAGGGCACCTCGGGCTCCGAGGAGATCGACACCAAGACCCAGCAGAAGATCCTCAATGCCGTACGCGGTGTCGTCGCTCGCGAGGTCACGTTCAGCAGCAAGGGCGGCAGCGACGGCACCGAGCGGATCGTCGCCGAAGCCTCGTTCCGCGACCTGCTCACGGGTGTCTTCGACAAGCTCCGGCCGCTGGCCGACGATCTCCCGGCAGGCACCGAACTGCCCACCGACAAGGACCTGAAGGAAGCCCCCGACAAGAAGATCGCCGTCAACTTCTCCCTGAAGAACGGCGACCTGACCCGCGTCTCGGTCAACCTCGCGACCCTCGCGGACACCCCGAAGGGCGCCCGACTCCCGCTCGTCCTCACCTTCGGCAAGGCATCCGACGTCAGCGCCCCGTCCGACGCCACCGAGGTGCCCGCAGGAGAGTTCGCGGGCCCCGGCAATCCGTTCACGAGCGGGATGCTGAGCGGCGGCTTCTGACGGCCGAAGTTCTCGGCGAGAGACCGTCGGCGCCCAAAGCCATCGGCACAGGTGAAAAACACCGGCACGCGCGCGTGGATCTCAAAAACGTCCACGCGCGCGTGGGCCCTCAAGATCCAGCCTCAGCCCAGCCTGCCCGACGCCCTCGCCTCAGGACGGCTCCCCTACCCGCCCCTGCCGTGGCAGATCCAAGGCCACAGCCGCAGCCGAGCCGCAGAACTCCCGCACCGCATTCGTCCGGACCACCACCCGGCCCTGGTGCACCACGATTCGGCTGTACGCCAGCGACAGCGCCCCCGCCAGCCGGTCCCCGCGCACGGCGAGCAGCTCGGCCGGGAAGCCGGCCTCCACCCGCACCTCGGGCAGCCCGAGCGCCGCACGCGCCGACGAACTCACCGCGTCGTACGCGTCCTCGGGCCGCAGCCCGTAGCGCGAGGCCAGCAGATACGCCGCCTCCAGCGGATCTCCGCGCCCCACGGGGTTCGTTACGTCCCTCAGGGCGCCGCTGCCCGCAACGACCCGTACCCCGGCCGCCCGCAGCAGTCGTACCGGAGCCGTCCCGCGCCGGTCGACGCCCGAACAGCCGCCCTGGGGCAGGCAGACGACGGTCACCCCGGCCGCGGCGAGTTGGTCCGCGGCCCGAGACGCCACCTCCGAGGGCAGCCGCCCGAGGCCGCCGCACGGGCTGAGCGTCACCCGGGGCCGTAGCCCGCCCGTCATCGCCGCGAGCCGCGCGAGCCGCGCCGGATCGTCACCGTCCGTGTGCAGATCGACCGGGCAGCCGTGCTCCGAAGCGACCTCCAGGACCGCCTCCACATACCCCGTCGGATCGGGGTCGAGATCCGGACAACCGCCCACTACGGAGGCACCCATTTTCACCGCGTCCCGCAGCATCGCCAGCTCCTCGGCCCCGGCGAGCCCGGTCAGCACCCGCGGCATCGCCACCGCCGTCAGCTCTGCGAGTCCCCGCAGCGCGCGCCGCGCCTGGAGTACCGCCGCCAGCGCGCCGAGCCCCTGCACATCGCCGATGCGTACGTGGGAACGCAACGCCGTGGCCCCGTGCCCGAGGTGCAGCAACGCCGCCTCGGTCGTGCGGCGCTGGACGTCCTGATCGTCGTACGGGATCGGGCCGTCGCCGTCGGCCGACAGGGCCGTGTCGGCGTGGGCGTGCGGCTCCGCGGGGGCCGGCAGGAGCAGATAGCCGGCGAGATCCACGCGCGCGGTGTGCATGCTGAGGCTGCCGGCCGTGCCGACCGCCTCGATGCGCCCGCCGCCCAGCCGCACGTCCACGGTCCGGCCGTCGGTGAGCCGCGCACCGCACAGCAGCAGGGCGGAGCCATCGGCCCGGCCCGACGACGAGGAAGGGGGCTGCTGCGGCCGGCTGTCGGGCATCGCGCTCCTGGGTCTCGGGCGGCTGCGCAGGGGAACGAGTGATCACGCAGCGTGAGTCGAGCCTAGGGTGGCTGGCAGTGCGCTTCGAGGAGGAGCGGAATAGTCGTACCGGTGTGGTCCGCCGTGCATATGGGGCTGTTGGAACGCCTGTGGAGCCCCTGGGAGCTGCGCAGAACGCCGCGAGCGGGGCCGCACAGGTACGGCGAAACGGATTTGGGCGAACGGCGGCCGAGCGTGTAATGTCTTCATCGCTCGCCCCAATAGCTCAGTCGGTAGAGCGTCTCCATGGTAAGGAGAAGGTCTACGGTTCGATTCCGTATTGGGGCTCTGGTGTGAGAGGTCCCCGCCGCAAGGCGGGGCCGATCGCATCACAGCGGTGTAGCTCAGTCGGTAGAGCAAGCGGCTCATAATCGCTGTGTCACCGGTTCAAGTCCGGTCACCGCTACTGACAGTAGCCGATTGTGGGGTCGGTCCTTCGATCGGCTACTCTTCTGTGCGTTAATGTCCTATCCGTTCGTCAAGGAGCACTCCTGTGGCTGCCACCGACGTCCGCCCGAAGATCACGCTGGCCTGCGTGGAGTGCAAGGAGCGGAACTACATCACTAAGAAGAACCGGCGTAACAACCCGGACCGTCTTGAGATGAAGAAGCACTGCCCGCGTTGCAATGCGCACACCGCGCACCGCGAGACGCGATAAAACAGGCTCGTACACGAGGCCGTCCCCAGCTAACGGGGGCGGCCTCGCGTCGTTGTCGGCCGGCAGGGCCGACCGTCACGCATGCTTGTTCCGGGCCATCACAGCGACCATCAGGAGGTACCGGGCCATGGCGCTCGACCAGTCCTTCGTGGGGCGGTCCTACCCGCCCACCGATCCCTATGAGGTCGGCCGGGAGAAAATCCGCGAGTTCGCGGAGGCAGTGGGGGATCCCAGCCCCGCCTACACGGACCCGGAAGCCGCCAAGGCGCTCGGGTACGCCGATGTGATCGCCCCGCCCACCTTCGTGTTCGCGATCACCTTCAAGGCCGCGGGACAGGTCGTCCAGGACCCCCAACTGGGCCTCGACTACAGCCGGGTGGTGCACGGCGACCAGAAGTTCGCCTACAAGCGCCCGGTGCGCGCGGGGGACCGGTTGACGGTCGTCTCGACCATCGAGGCGATCAAGTCCATGGCGGGCAACGACATCCTGGACATCCGGGGCGAGGTCCACGACGAGGCGGGCGAGCATGTGGTGACCGCCTGGACGAAGCTCGTGGCCCGCGCGGCAGAGGAGGGCTGAGACGTATGGCGGCGAAGATCGCGTACGACGACATCGAGGTCGGCACGGAACTGCCGGCTCAGAGCTTCCCCGTGACCCGCGCCACGCTCGTGCAGTACGCGGGCGCCTCCGGGGACTTCAACCCGATCCACTGGAACGAGAAGTTCGCGGTCGAGGTCGGTCTCCCCGATGTCATCGCGCACGGCATGTTCACGATGGCCGAGGCGATCCGGGTCGTCACCGACTGGGTGGGCGATCCGGGCGCCGTCGTCGAGTACGGCGTGCGCTTCACCAAGCCCGTGGTCGTCCCGAACGACGACAAGGGGGCCACGATCGAGGTCGGCGCCAAGGTCGCGGCCAAGCTGGACGACAACACCGTCCGCGTCGACCTCACGGCGATGAGTGCGGGACAGAAGGTCCTGGGGATGTCGCGGGCGGTCGTACGACTGGCCTGATGGCATCGCATGAGTAAGGGGCACCCTCAATGGAGGCGTGCCCCTTACTCATGTGCTCTGCACGGCTCCCAGGGCAGCCCTTGACGTAGGTAGTGATTGGCCACTAACTTCATTCTCGTGGTCAGGATGAGTGCAGAAGAGAGGCGCGAGAGCGTCATCCGTGCGGCGGTGAGCGAGTTCGCCCGGGGCGGCTACTACGGCACCTCCACCGAGGCGATCGCCAAGCGGGTGGGTGTCTCGCAGCCGTATCTCTTCCGCCTCTTCCCCGGCAAGAAGGCGATCTTCCTCGCGGCGGCGGAGCGCTGTACCGAGGGCACCCGCCGTACCTTCGAGGAGGCCGCCAAGGGGCTGGAGGGCGAAGAGGCCCTGCATTCCATGGCGGACGCGTACACCAAGCTCATCGCGGAGCAGCCAGAGCTGCTGCTGATGCAGATGCAGATGTATGCCGCGGTGGGGGCCGCCGAGGAGGCGGGTGACCGCGAGTTCGGTGAGGCGGTACGGACCGGCTGGATGCGCCTGTGGGACACCGTCCACGTACCGCTTGGCGCTGACGTGAACGAAACCACGACCTTCTTGGCCTATGGCATGCTCGTCAACTGCCTGGTGGCCATGGGGTTTCCGCCCGAACACCGGGTGTGGGAGGGGCTCTACCCATCGGCCCGGACCAAGGGTCGGCTCGAACACTGAAACCGCAGTGGCGTAGATCGTCGCCTTCTCTATGCCCGCGAAAGTTAGTCATCAATAACTAACCAGCTCTCTGGGGGAGAGATGTCACAGGAGACACCACGTCGCGGGGGAACAGTGTGGGCCCTCGTCATCACCAGCGTCGCCGGGTTCATGGCGGCGCTCGACAACCTCGTCGTCACCACAGCGTTGCCGTCGATCCGGGAGGACCTCGGGGGAGGGATGGACGACCTGGAATGGACCGTGAGCGCGTACACGCTGACCTTCGCCGTGCTGCTGATGTTCGGTGCGGCGCTCGGGGACCGGTACGGCCGCCGTCGGCTCTTCCTCGTCGGCATCACGATCTTCACCGGCGCCTCGGCCGCCGCGGCCATGGCTCCCGGTATCGACTCGCTGATCGCCGCCCGCGCAGTGCAGGGTGTCGGCGCCGCGATCATGATGCCCTTGACGCTGACCCTGCTGACGGCCGCCGTGCCCGCCGCGAAACGCGGTATGGCGTACGGAATCTGGGGCGCCGTCAACGGACTTGCGGTCGCCTCCGGGCCGCTCATCGGCGGCAGCCTCACCGAACATGTCTCCTGGAACTGGATCTTCTGGCTGAACGTGCCGCTCGGCCTGGCCCTGCTGCCGCTCGCCCGGCTGCGCCTCTCGGAGTCGTACGGCTCGGGTGCCCCGCTCGACATCGCCGGCACTCTGCTCGCCAGCGGCGGCTTGTTCGGCATCGTGTACGGCCTGGTCCGCGCGCCTGTCGTCGGCTGGACCGACGGACTCGTCCTTCTGGGTTTGTTCGGGGGTACGGCCCTGCTCGTCGGCTTCGTGCACCACGGCAGCCATGCCAAGCACCCGATGCTGCCGATGCGGCTCTTCCGCAACCGGGCCTTCGCTGGGATCAACGCGGCCAGCCTGCTGATGTTCCTCGGGATGTTCGGCTCGATCTTCCTGCTCAGCCAGTACCTGCAGGGCGTTCTCGGCTACTCGCCCACCGAGGCGGGACTGCGGATGCTGCCCTGGACCGGTATGCCGATGCTCATCGCGCCGGTCGCCGGCTATCTGTCCGACCGGATAGGCGGGCGGCCGGTCGTCGCCGCGGGACTGTTCCTGCAGGCTGCCGGGTTGGGCTGGTTCGCTTCGATCGTCGAGACCGACACTTCGTTCGCCGCGCAGCTGCCCGCCCTGATCATCAGCGGCGTCGGCATGTCGCTTTTCTTCGCCCCGGCTTCCAGCCTGGTCATGTCCAGCGTCCGGGGGCAGGAACAAGGGATCGCGTCCGGCACCAACAACGCACTGCGCGAAGTCGGCGGCGCGCTCGGCATCGCGGTGATGGCTTCGATCTTCTCCGCGCAGGGTGGCTACGAGACCGGCCAGACCTTCGTGGACGGACTCAGGCCCGCACTGTGGGTCGGTGCCTCCGCCGTGGCCGTGGCGGGCGTCGCTGCACTGCTCATCCCGGCTCGCCGTCGCACGGCCGAGGTGCGGACACAGGACGACGAGGCGGCGCCCGCGCCGGTACTGGAGACGGCCTCGCGCTGAATTCGGAAACCCAACCCTCGGTTCGTCGCGAGTTCAGACAGCAAACCCACACGAGTTCGGAAAACAAACCCTGGAAGGAGGCCGGTCATGCCCACCCTCCCCTGGACCGTGCCGAACATCCCACCGGAGCGCACCGAAGCCCACGTCTTCGCCTCCCGCTTCGAAACCCGCACCCTCTGGGGAGCGCTCAAGTTCCTCGCCAGGACGCCGGGTGTCTGGCAGCAGGTGCGCAAGGCTCCGGGCGCGTACGGGGCCTCCCTGAAGGCGGCGCTGATGCGGCGGACCTTCTGGACGCTGTCCGCCTGGGAGTCGCCCGCGGCGCTCAAGGCCTTCGCCCGCTCCGGCACCCATGCGCCGACAGCCCGAGGACTCGGCCCTCAGATGCGAGACGCGAAGTTCGCCACCTGGACGGTGACCACCGACGACCTCCCGCTGGACTGGTCGGACGCGCTCCGGCGCCTGTAGCCGAGCCACACGGAGAACGGCCCCGCCCTGACCGGCGGGGCCGTTCTCGTACCCTTGTGCCCGTGCAGGAACTCCACGACGCCCCACTCGCCCCTCTGACCACCTTCCGGCTCGGCGGTCCCGCCGCACGGCTGATCACCGCGACGACCGACGCCGAGGTGGTCGCCGCCGTCCGCGAGGCCGATGACACCGGTACGCCGCTGCTGCTCATCGGTGGCGGCTCCAACCTGGTCATCGGCGACAAGGGCTTCGCGGGAACCGCCCTGCGCATCGCCACGCCCGGCTTCGAACTCGACGGTACGAAGCTGGAGCTGGCCGCCGGCGAGGTATGGACCGACGCGGTCGCCCGCACCGTCGAAGCGGGCCTCGCAGGCATCGAGTGCCTCGCCGGAATCCCCGGCTCCGCGGGCGCGACACCCATCCAGAACGTAGGCGCGTACGGCCAGGAAGTGTCGTCGACGATCACCGAAGTGATCGCATACGACCGGAAGACCCGCGAAACGGTCACCATTCCGAACGCCGACTGCGCCTTCTCGTACCGCCACAGTCGCTTCAAGGCCGACCCCGAGCGCTTCGTCGTCCTGCGCGTCCGCTTCGCGCTGGAGGACGCGGACGGGCTCTCCGCGCCGATCAAGTACGCCGAGACCGCCCGCGCCCTGGGTGTCGAGGCCGGCGAGCGTGTACCCCTCGCGGCCGCCCGCGAGACCGTCCTGAAGCTGCGCTCCGGCAAAGGCATGGTCCTGGACCCCGAGGATCACGACACCTGGTCGGCAGGGTCCTTCTTCACCAATCCGATCCTCATGGACGAGGAGTTCGCGGCGTTCCACGCACGCGTGCAGGCGCGTCTGGGCACGGACGCCACCCCGCCCGCGTACCCGGCGGGCGACGGCCACACCAAGACCTCCGCGGCCTGGCTGATCGACAAGTCGGGCTTCACCAAGGGCTACGGCACCGGCCCCGCACGCATCTCCACCAAGCACACCCTCGCCCTCACCAACCGCGGCGAGGCCACCACCGAGGACCTGCTCGCGCTGGCCCGCGAGGTCGTCGCCGGAGTCCACGCCGCCTTCGGGATCACACTGGTCAACGAACCGGTGATGGTGGGCGTCAGCCTCTGACCGGCCCTCTCACTCAGCCGGAGCCGTGAGCCAGGCGTCGATCCCGGAGAGAAGCTTCTCCTTGACGTCCTGGGGCGCAGCCGATCCCCGTACCGACTGCCGTGCCAGTTCGGCCAGTTCCGCATCAGTGAAATCGTGATGGCGGCGCGCGATCTCGTACTGGGCAGCCAGACGTGAGCCGAAGAGGAGGGGATCGTCCGCACCGAGCGCCATGGGGACCCCGGCTTCGAAAAGCGTGCGCAAGGGGACGTCCTCCGGCTTTTCGTACACCCCCAGGGCCACGTTCGACGCCGGGCACACCTCACACGTGATTCCGCGGTCCGCGAGCCGCTTCAGCAGACGCGGGTCCTCGGCGGCCCGCACCCCGTGCCCGATCCGCGACGCGTCCAGGTCGTCCAGGCAGTCGCGCACCGACGCGGGCCCCGTCAGCTCGCCGCCGTGCGGAGCGGCCAGCAACCCGCCCTCGCGCGCGATGGCGAAGGCTCGGTCGAAGTCCCGTGCCATGCCCCGGCGTTCGTCGTTGGAGAGCCCGAAGCCGACGATGCCGCGGTCCGCGTACCGCACGGCCAGACGGGCCAGCGTGCGGGCGTCCAGCGGGTGCTTCATACGGTTCGCGGCCACCAGGACCCGCATCCCGAGCCCGGTCTCGCGCATGGCCGAGTCCACCGCGTCCAGGATGACCTCCAGGGCCGGAATCAGCCCGCCCAGGCGAGGCGCGTACGACGTCGGATCGACCTGGATCTCCAGCCAGCCGGAGCCGTCCCTGAGGTCCTCCTCGGCAGCCTCGCGCACCAGCCGCTGAATGTCCTCGGGCTCTCTGAGGCACGACCGCGCCGCGTCGTACAGCCGCTGGAAACGGAACCAGCCCCGTTCGTCCGTGGCCCGCAACTTCGGCGGCTCGCCGCTGGTCAGCGCGTCGGGAAGATGGATCCCGTGCTTGTCGGCCAGCTCCAGCAGGGTGGTGATCCGCATCGACCCGGTGAAGTGCAGGTGCAGATGGGCTTTCGGCAACTCAGAGACATCACGTACGCGCTCCATCCCAAGATCCTGCCGTACACCCCCGTCGAGTCGGTAGCGCTTTCCCCGAACGTGGTCTTGCTCGCACAAACGACAGAGGGCGGCC
>NZ_BMPQ01000021.1:31704-144166 GCF_014647675.1 Streptomyces flaveus
GCGGGACCTCAGGCCCGCGCCTCCGCCAGCAGCTTCTGCATCCGGGAGACACCCTCGACGAGGTCCTCGTCACCCAGGGCGTAAGAAAGCCGCAGGTAACCCGGAGTGCCGAAGGCCTCGCCCGGAACGACCGCGACCTCGACCTCCTCCAGGATCAGGGCGGCCAGCTCGACCGTGTCCTTCGGACGCTTGCCGCGGATCTCCTTGCCGATGAGGGCCTTCACGGAGGGGTACGCGTAGAAGGCGCCCTCGGGCTCGGGGCAGACGACGCCGTCGATCTCGTTCAGCATCCGCACGATGGTCTTGCGGCGCCGGTCGAAGGCCTCACGCATCTTGGCGACGGCGTCCAGATCGCCCGAGACGGCGGCGAGCGCGGCGATCTGCGCCACGTTCGACACATTGGACGTGGCGTGCGACTGGAGGTTCGTCGCGGCCTTCACCACGTCCTTCGGGCCGATGATCCAGCCGACGCGCCAACCCGTCATCGCGTACGTCTTCGCCACACCGTTGACCACGACGCACTTGTCACGCAGCTCGGGCAGGAGGGCCGGCAGCGACACGGAAGCGGCGTCTCCGTAGACGAGGTGCTCGTAGATCTCGTCCGTCATCACCCACAGGCCGTGCTCGACGGCCCAGCGGCCGATGGCCTCGGTGTCGGCCCGGTTGTAGACGGCACCGGTCGGGTTGGACGGGGACACGAAGAGGACGACCTTGGTCTTCTCCGTACGGGCCGCCTCCAGCTGCTCGACCGAGACGCGGTAGCCGGTGGTCTCGTCGGCGACGACCTCGACCGGGACCCCGCCGGCGAGGCGGATCGACTCCGGGTATGTCGTCCAGTACGGGGCCGGGACGATCACCTCGTCGCCCGGGTCGAGGATCGCGGCGAATGCCTCGTAGATGGCCTGCTTGCCGCCGTTGGTCACCAGGATCTGCGAGACCTCGGGTTCGTAGCCGGAGTCGCGCAGCGTCTTGGCGGCGATCGCGGCCTTCAGCTCGGGAAGGCCACCGGCCGGCGTGTAGCGGTGGTACTTCGGGTTCTTGCACGCCTCGACGGCGGCCTCGACGATGTAGTCCGGCGTCGGGAAGTCTGGCTCACCGGCGCCGAAGCCGATCACCGGACGTCCGGCGGCCTTCAGGGCCTTGGCCTTGGCGTCCACGGCGAGGGTGGCGGACTCGGAGATCGCACCGACTCGGGTGGAGACCCGGCGCTCGGTGGGAGGGGTTGCAGCGCTCATGGGCCCCATCGTTCCAGACCCGAAACGTCCACGGCACACGGGTTTCACAGACTGAGCGGGCCCCGCCAAGGCCCGTACGGGCGCTTTCTGTTCGACGACCGGCCGCCGACCACGTACACTCTCACCTCGTTGGCCTTCACCGGCCGCACGCCCCGGGTGCACACCGAGCACCCGGACGGATGCGGTACGTTGAAGGGAAACAAAGGGTCGTAGCTCAATTGGTAGAGCACTGGTCTCCAAAACCAGCGGTTGGGGGTTCAAGTCCCTCCGGCCCTGCTACACACTCCTTTCGCCAGGATGTGTGCGCATGTACGTACTGCAATGCACCCGCCGTGCGGCTCAACCGGGCGCGGCACGGCCACGACCCGGAATCAGGTGAGGACGAGTGACGGACGCCGTGGGCTCCATCGACATGCCTGATGCCCAGGATGAGGTGCCGGAGTCCAAGAAGAAGGGCCGCAAGGGCGGCAAGCGCGCCAAGAAAGGCCCGCTGAGGCGTTTCGCCCTCTTCTACCGCCAGATCGTCGCGGAACTCCGCAAGGTCGTCTGGCCGACTCGCAGTCAGCTGACGACATACACCACTGTGGTGATCGTCTTTGTTGTCGTCATGATCGGTCTGGTGACTGTGATTGACTTTGGACTCGACAAGGCGGCCAAGTACGTCTTCGGCTGAGCCAAGCGCGAAGGGCGCCGTACCCGGCGCCCCCTTTCGCGTGTTCCACCCCCATGTATCCAGGAAGAAGCAGCCACCGTGTCTGACCCGAACCTGAACGACGCCATCGAGTCGGCGGAGTCCGTTGAGGACGAGCTCGACATCGTCGAGGCTGCGGATGCTGAGAAGAACGTCGAGAACACCGACGACGTCGAGAACACTGAGAACACCGAAGACGCTGCTCTGACCGAGGCTGCCGAGGACGCGTCGGACGAGGACGCGTCGGACGAGGACGCGTCGGACGAGGACGCGTCGGACGAGGACGCGGCCGTCGCCGAGGAAGCCACGGAAGAAGGCCCGGAGGAAGCCGAGGCGGCGGAGGAAGAGGCTGAGCCGGTCGACCCGGTCACCGCCCTCCGCGAGGAACTTCGCGGGCTGCCCGGTGAGTGGTACGTCATCCACACCTACGCCGGTTACGAGAAGCGCGTGAAGGCCAACCTGGAGCAGCGCGCCGTCTCGCTGAACGTCGAGGACTTCATCTACCAGGCCGAGGTCCCCGAGGAAGAGATCGTCCAGATCAAGAACGGCGAGCGCAAGAACGTCCGGCAGAACAAACTGCCCGGTTACGTCCTCGTCCGCATGGATCTGACGAACGAGTCCTGGGGCGTCGTCCGCAACACGCCCGGTGTCACCGGCTTCGTGGGCAACGCCTACGACCCGTACCCGCTGACCCTGGACGAGATCGTCAAGATGCTCGCCCCGGAGGCCGAGGAGAAGGCCGCCCGGGAGGCCGCCGAGGCCGAGGGCAAGCCGGCTCCGAGCCGCAAGATGGAGGTCCAGGTGCTGGACTTCGAGGTCGGCGACTCGGTCACCGTCACCGACGGCCCGTTCGCGACGCTCCAGGCGACCATCAACGAGATCAACGCCGACTCGAAGAAGGTCAAGGGCCTCGTCGAGATCTTCGGGCGTGAGACGCCGGTCGAGCTGTCCTTCGACCAGATTCAGAAGAACTAGCTCCTCGGAGCCTTCTGGAACACCCAGTTTCGTCCAGGTCAGACCGGCTTTCACAGTTGGTCTGACCTGCTCGGTTTCAGGCTGCGCCACCTTGACCGTTATCGTGGTGCGGTTGCCTTCGCGGCAACATGACAGGCAAGACAGACAAGAAAAGGCAGAGGACCCGGAATGCCTCCCAAGAAGAAGAAGGTCACGGGGCTGATCAAGCTCCAGATCCAGGCCGGTGCCGCCAATCCGGCTCCGCCAGTCGGCCCGGCGCTGGGCCAGCACGGCGTCAACATCATGGAGTTCTGCAAGGCCTACAACGCCGCGACCGAGTCGCAGCGTGGCTCGGTGATCCCGGTGGAGATCACGGTCTACGACGACCGCTCCTTCACCTTCATCACCAAGACGCCGCCGGCCGCCAAGATGATCCTCAAGGCCGCGGGCGTCCAGAAGGGCTCCGGCGAGCCGCACAAGACCAAGGTCGCCAAGATCACCCAGGCGCAGGTCCGCGAGATCGCCACCACGAAGATGCCCGACCTGAACGCGAACGACCTGGACGCCGCGGCGAAGATCATCGCCGGTACCGCCCGTTCCATGGGCATCACGGTCGAGGGCTGACCTCCACCATCCGTAAAGCCTGTGCGGCGACAACCGCATCCGGGCACGTGGAAGGGCCTGCTCGGCCCGGACCACGACTCCTTTAGAAGACATCAGGAGCAGCAGTGAGCAAGCGCAGCAAGTCTCTCCGCGCTGCGGACGCCAAGATCGACCGGGAGAAGCTGTACGCCCCGCTCGAGGCCGTGCGTCTCGCCAAGGAGACCTCCACCACGAAGTTCGACGGCACCGTCGAGGTCGCCTTCCGCCTGGGTGTTGACCCGCGCAAGGCCGACCAGATGGTCCGTGGCACCGTGAACCTCCCGCACGGCACCGGTAAGACCGCCCGGGTCCTGGTCTTCGCGACCGGTGACCGTGCCGAGGCCGCGACCGCCGCGGGCGCCGACATCGTCGGCTCCGACGAACTGATCGACGAGGTGTCGAAGGGCCGTCTGGACTTCGACGCCGTCGTCGCCACCCCGGACCTCATGGGCAAGGTCGGCCGCCTCGGCCGGGTCCTCGGCCCGCGCGGTCTGATGCCGAACCCGAAGACCGGCACCGTGACCCCGGACGTGGCCAAGGCCGTGACCGAGATCAAGGGCGGCAAGATCGAGTTCCGCGTCGACAAGCACTCGAACCTGCACTTCATCATCGGCAAGGCGTCCTTCGACGACACCAAGCTGGTGGAGAACTACGGCGCCGCGCTGGAGGAGATCCTCCGTCTGAAGCCGTCCGCCGCGAAGGGCCGGTACATCAGGAAGGCCGCCCTCACCACCACGATGGGCCCCGGCATTCCGCTCGACCCGAACCGCACCCGCAACCTCCTCGTCGAGGAGGACCGGGCAGCCGTCTGAGTCCGACGCTGACCCGGCAGTCGCGTACGCGTTCTTGTCAGCGGGCCCCGCAACCTTTCGAGGTGCGGGGCCCGTCCCTTTGGTGGCTGTGGTTTTCCTGAGCCGGGTGTCAGTGGCCTGCGTCAAGCGCTCCGCTGGAAGTAGCAGTGATGAGGCTGCGGGCCGGTGGTGGCCGCGTTGGCGGCCCTGCGTTCCGTGGAGACGACCACCGACAAGGCCGACTCCGCCAAGGTGGGCGATCAGTTCGCCGCGCAGTCGGGTGGCAAGCACTGGATCAAGTACGTGTACGACGATCTTGCGGGCCTCGCGGGTGGCTCGGGGCGTATCTGAAGGACCAGATGCAGAACACCACGTACTACTCGGGGACGGTGGACGTCGCGGATCTCGCGGTGCGGAACTCGAGTCTCAGCGAGGATCAACTGGCCGACCTGAAGCGGCAGTTGGGGCGGGCCGCTGTTCTCCACGGCGTACTGCAGCGACTACGGGGTGGAGGTCTCCGCGGAGGAGCCGCCGGCTGCCTACACCGCGGACTTCAAGGGCCTGGTGGAGACTCAGCCGACGGCGTGAACGCTCCGCAGGGGTCGCTGGGGGTGCAGGCGTCCCGTTCGCCAGACGGCGGATTTGCTTGACGCTCGGCCGGTCGCGTACTCTTCCCCGGAAGCCAAAGACCGCTGGTCGTTGCCGTGTGCTCGTACGAGGACATGGTGGCCGAAGGATCCGCTGAACTGCGGACGGCCCGCGCAGGTGACTGTGGAAGAGCTCCCGTGTCCGTAAGGACGTCCGGTCGAGTTCACGCCCCGTGCGCCTGCGCCGGGGCGTTTCGTTTTGAAGACGAGCCCCTTCTTCGCGTGCCTGATTCAGGCGGTCCGGCGACGTGCGGCTGATCGAGAGGTCAGTCGAGGATCATCACCCCGGAAGGAGGCCGAGGCTCATGGCGACGTCCGACAAGGTCGCAGCCGTTGAAGAGATCACGACGAAGCTGCGTGACTCCAACGCCGCTGTCGTCACTTCGTACACCGGACTGACCGTGGCGCAGCTCCAGGAGCTCCGTCGTTCTCTCGGCGAGAACGCTCAGTACCGAGTGGTGAAGAACACGCTGACCCAGATCGCGGCCAAGCAGGCCGGGGTCGAGCTGGACGAGCATCTTGAGGGCTCGACCGCTGTTGCCTTCGTGACCGGTGACCCGGTCGTGGCGGCGAAGGGTCTGCGTGACTTCGCCAAGAACAACCCCTCTCTCGTCATCAAGGGCGGTGTCCTTGAGGGCAAGGCGTTGTCCGCCGACGAGATCAAGAAGCTTGCGGACCTCGAGTCCCGCGAGGTTCTGCTCGCCAAGCTGGCAGGTGCCATGAAGGCCAAGCCGTCCCAGGCTGCCGCGGTCTTCCAGGCGCTTCCCTCGAAGTTCGTCCGCACCGCGGAGGCGCTTCGTGCCAAGAAGGCCGAGCAGGGCGGTGCCGAGTAATTCGGCTCGCACATTGACCGCGGTCTCAAGGCAGCAGTCCTGAGGCGACGGTCGAAGCGGGCCCAACGTACGCCCGCCGACATGTACATCCGGCACCAGCCGATTTAGTGGAAGGATCGCCCATCATGGCGAAGCTCAGCCAGGAAGACCTGCTCGCGCAGTTCGAGGAGATGACCCTCATCGAGCTCTCCGAGTTCGTGAAGGCGTTCGAGGACAAGTTCGACGTCACCGCTGCCGCCCCGGCCGCCGTCGCCGTCCCGGGCGGCCCGGCCGCCCCGGTCGAGGCCGAGCCCGAGCAGGACGAGTTCGACGTCGTCCTCACCGGCGCCGGCGACAAGAAGATCCAGGTCATCAAGGTCGTGCGTGAGCTGACCTCCCTGGGTCTGAAGGAGGCCAAGGACCTCGTGGACGGCGCCCCGAAGGCCGTCCTCGAGAAGGTCGCCAAGGAGGCCGCTGACAAGGCCGCCGAGTCCCTCAAGGGCGCCGGCGCCTCCGTCGAGGTCAAGTAAGTCTCCGTGTGCGGCTACGGCCGCGCGGCGACTTCCGTGACCCACGGCTCTCCCGTAGGGCTGTAACGCGGACGCACTGAAGAGCGATCACCCAGTTGGGTGGTCGCTCTTCGGCGTTCGAGGGGGTGCCGTGGCGGCTGCCTTGCGCTGTAGGTCGCGGTGGGTAGGGTGATCTTCGTAGTGCCTCCCGCCGCCCCGGTGACGGGCAGCAGGCCGGGCTGCAAGTGACGATGGCAGCATCCGGTTTGGGCATGGGGGGCCTTGACGAACCGCACGCAGCGCGCAATTCTCAGGACGCGTCGTCACAACGATCCGGATCCGAGGCATGGATCGACGGCGAAGAGGGAAGTATCGATGTGCATTGAGGGCGTGGCTTGCAGCAGGGGTTGAGAACAACGAGGGTCTTCAAAAACCCGCACTGGACATCAGTGGGCCTAGTGGCTACACTGACCCTTTGCGCTGCCTGTTAGCTGCCTCCTGCCCGTCACCAGGGGCATGCCCTCGCTTGAGCACTGTGGATTGAAACGGTTCTGACCTGGCCTTGTTCGGCTGATTCGGGAAACGTCTGTCTCTGTGCCCGGCTTGGGACCGGTACGCGCGTAGTGAGTCCGAGCCCTCGGAAGGACCCCCTCTTGGCCGCCTCGCGCACTGCCTCGACCGCGAATACGAACAACGGCGCCAGCACCGCCCCGCTGCGCATCTCCTTTGCAAAGATCAAGGAGCCCCTCGAGGTTCCGAACCTTCTTGCGCTGCAGACCGAGAGCTTCGACTGGCTGCTCGGTAACGACGCGTGGAAGGCTCGTGTCGAGGCGGCTCTGGACAGTGGACAGGACGTCCCCACCAAGTCCGGCCTGGAGGAGATCTTCGAGGAGATCTCTCCGATTGAGGACTTCTCCGGGTCGATGTCGCTGACCTTCCGCGACCACCGTTTCGAGCCTCCGAAGAACTCCATCGACGAGTGCAAGGAGCGCGACTTCACGTACGCCGCCCCGCTCTTCGTCACCGCCGAGTTCACCAACAACGAGACCGGCGAGATCAAGTCCCAGACCGTCTTCATGGGCGACTTCCCGCTCATGACCGGCAAGGGCACCTTCGTCATCAACGGCACCGAGCGTGTCGTGGTGTCGCAGCTGGTCCGTTCGCCGGGTGTCTACTTCGACTCCTCCATCGACAAGACGTCCGACAAGGACATCTTCTCCGCGAAGGTCATCCCGTCCCGGGGTGCCTGGCTGGAGATGGAGATCGACAAGCGCGACATGGTCGGTGTGCGCATCGACCGCAAGCGCAAGCAGTCCGTGACCGTTCTGCTCAAGGCTCTCGGTTGGACGACCGAGCAGATCCTCGAGGAGTTCGGCGAGTACGAGTCCATGCGCGCAACCCTGGAGAAGGACCACACCCAGGGCCAGGACGACGCACTGCTCGACATCTACCGCAAGCTGCGTCCGGGCGAGCCCCCGACCCGTGAGGCCGCGCAGACGCTGCTCGAGAACCTCTACTTCAACCCCAAGCGTTACGACCTCGCCAAGGTCGGCCGCTACAAGGTCAACAAGAAGCTGGGCGGCGACGCCCCGCTGGACGCCGGGATCCTGACCGTCGAGGACATCATCTCGACGATCAAGTACCTGGTGAAGCTGCATGCCGGTGAGACCGAGACCGTCATGGGTGAAAACGGCGCGTCGATCGTCGTCGAGACCGACGACATCGACCACTTCGGCAACCGTCGTCTGCGTAACGTCGGCGAGCTCATCCAGAACCAGGTCCGTACGGGTCTGGCGCGTATGGAGCGCGTTGTCCGTGAGCGCATGACGACTCAGGACGTCGAGGCGATCACGCCGCAGACCCTGATCAACATCCGGCCGGTCGTCGCCTCCATCAAGGAGTTCTTCGGCACCAGCCAGCTGTCGCAGTTCATGGACCAGAACAACCCGCTGTCGGGTCTCACCCACAAGCGCCGTCTGTCGGCTCTTGGCCCGGGTGGTCTCTCCCGTGAGCGGGCCGGCTTCGAGGTCCGTGACGTGCACCCCTCGCACTACGGCCGCATGTGCCCGATCGAGACCCCGGAAGGCCCGAACATCGGCCTGATCGGCTCGCTCGCCTCGTACGGCCGGGTCAACGCGTTCGGCTTCGTCGAGACGCCGTACCGCCGGGTCACCGACGGTTTCGTCACCGACGAGGTCGACTACCTGACCGCCGACGAGGAGGACCGCTTCGTCATCGCGCAGGCCAACGCGCCGCTGTCGGACGACATGCGGTTCGAGGAGTCCCGCGTGCTGGTTCGCCGCCGTGGTGGCGAGGTCGACTACGTCCCCGGTGACGACGTCGACTACATGGACGTCTCCCCGCGCCAGATGGTGTCGGTCGCGACCGCCATGATCCCGTTCCTCGAGCACGACGACGCCAACCGTGCCCTCATGGGCGCGAACATGATGCGTCAGGCCGTGCCGCTGATCACCGCCGAGGCCCCCCTCGTCGGTACGGGCATGGAGTACCGCTGCGCCGTCGACGCCGGTGACGTCATCAAGGCCGAGAAGGCGGGTGTGGTCCAGGAGGTCTCCGCGGACTACGTCACCGTCGCCAACGACGACGGTACGTACACCACGTACCGGGTCGCGAAGTTCTCCCGCTCCAACCAGGGAACCTCGGTCAACCAGAAGGTCATCGTCCACGAGGGCGACCGGGTCGTCGAGCACCAGGTGCTCGCCGACGGACCGGCCACCCAGGAAGGCGAGATGGCGCTGGGCAAGAACCTGCTCGTCGCCTTCATGCCCTGGGAGGGCCACAACTACGAGGACGCGATCATCCTGTCGCAGCGCCTCGTACAGGACGACGTCCTCTCCTCGATCCACATCGAGGAGCACGAGGTCGACGCCCGTGACACCAAGCTGGGCCCCGAGGAGATCACCCGGGACATCCCGAACGTCTCCGAGGAGGTCCTCGCCGACCTCGACGAGCGCGGCATCATCCGTATCGGTGCCGAGGTCGTCGCCGGCGACATTCTCGTCGGCAAGGTCACGCCCAAGGGTGAGACCGAGCTGACGCCGGAGGAGCGCCTGCTCCGTGCGATCTTCGGTGAGAAGGCGCGCGAAGTGCGCGACACCTCGCTGAAGGTGCCGCACGGCGAGATCGGCAAGGTCATCGGCGTCCGCGTCTTCGACCGCGAGGAGGGCGACGAGCTTCCCCCCGGTGTGAACCAGCTGGTGCGCGTGTACGTGGCGCAGAAGCGCAAGATCACCGACGGTGACAAGCTCGCCGGCCGTCACGGCAACAAGGGCGTCATCTCGAAGATCCTGCCGATCGAGGACATGCCGTTCCTGGAGGACGGCACCCCGGTCGACATCATCCTCAACCCGCTGGGTGTGCCGTCCCGAATGAACCCGGGACAGGTATTGGAGATCCACCTCGGCTGGCTCGCCAGCCAGGGCTGGGACGTCTCCGGACTCGGCGAGGACTGGGCGCAGCGCCTCCAGGTCATCGGCGCCGACCAGGTCGACCCGCGTACGAACGTGGCGACCCCGGTCTTCGACGGTGCCCGTGAGGACGAGCTGGCCGGTCTGCTGGAGCACACCGTCCCGAACCGCGACGGCGACCGCATGGTCCTCCCGTCCGGCAAGGCGCGACTGTTCGACGGCCGCTCCGGCGAGCCGTTCCCGGAGCCGATCTCGATCGGCTACATGTACATCCTCAAGCTCCACCACCTGGTCGACGACAAGCTCCACGCCCGCTCGACCGGTCCGTACTCGATGATCACTCAGCAGCCGCTGGGTGGTAAGGCCCAGTTCGGTGGCCAGCGGTTCGGCGAGATGGAGGTGTGGGCGCTGGAGGCTTATGGCGCCGCGTACGCCCTCCAGGAGCTGCTGACCATCAAGTCCGACGACGTCACCGGCCGCGTGAAGGTCTACGAGGCCATCGTCAAGGGCGAGAACATCCCCGAGCCCGGCATCCCCGAGTCCTTCAAGGTGCTCATCAAGGAGATGCAGTCGCTCTGCCTCAACGTGGAGGTGCTGTCCTCGGACGGTATGTCCATCGAGATGCGCGACACGGACGAGGACGTCTTCCGCGCCGCGGAGGAGCTCGGTATCGACCTGTCCCGGCGCGAGCCGAGCAGCGTCGAAGAGGTCTGACGGGTCTGGCCGGGGCTCCCTGAACAAGAGCCCCGGCTAACCCCGGACCCCAGTCAGACCAGTGAAGAATCGACCCCGAAAGAGGGATTGACGACCAGTGCTCGACGTCAACTTCTTCGACGAGCTGCGGATCGGCCTTGCTACCGCTGACGACATTCGTCAGTGGTCCCACGGTGAGGTCAAGAAGCCGGAGACCATCAACTACCGCACCCTCAAGCCCGAAAAGGACGGACTCTTCTGCGAGAAGATCTTCGGTCCGACCAGGGACTGGGAGTGCTACTGCGGCAAGTACAAGCGCGTCCGCTTCAAGGGCATCATCTGCGAGCGCTGTGGCGTCGAGGTCACTCGCGCCAAGGTGCGTCGTGAGCGGATGGGCCACATCGAACTGGCCGCGCCCGTCACTCACATCTGGTACTTCAAGGGCGTTCCGTCGAGGCTCGGCTACCTCCTCGACCTCGCCCCGAAGGACCTCGAGAAGGTCATCTACTTCGCCGCGTACATGATCACGTACGTGGACGAGGAGCGCCGTACGCGCGATCTGCCCTCCCTGGAGGCGCATGTCTCCGTGGAGCGTCAGCAGGTCGAGAACCGTCGCGACGCCGACCTCGAGGCCCGCGCCAAGAAGCTCGAGACCGACCTGGCCGAGCTCGAGGCCGAGGGCGCCAAGGCCGACGTACGCCGCAAGGTGCGCGAAGGTGCCGAGCGGGAGATGAAGCAGCTGCGTGACCGTGCGCAGCGCGAGATCGACCGTCTCGACGAGGTGTGGACGCGCTTCAAGAACCTCAAGGTCCAGGACCTGGAGGGCGACGAGCTCCTCTACCGCGAGCTGCGTGACCGCTTCGGCACGTACTTCGACGGTTCCATGGGTGCGGCTGCCCTGCAGAAGCGCCTGGAGTCCTTCGACCTCGACGAGGAGGCCGAGCGCCTCCGCGAGATCATCCGTACCGGCAAGGGCCAGAAGAAGACCCGTGCACTGAAGCGGCTGAAGGTCGTGTCTGCCTTCCTGCAGACCTCCAACAGCCCCAAGGGCATGGTCCTCGACTGCGTCCCGGTCATCCCGCCGGACCTTCGCCCGATGGTGCAGCTGGACGGTGGCCGCTTCGCGACCTCCGACCTGAACGACCTGTACCGCCGTGTGATCAACCGCAACAACCGTCTGAAGAGGCTTCTCGACCTCGGCGCGCCCGAGATCATCGTCAACAACGAGAAGCGCATGCTTCAGGAGGCCGTTGACGCCCTCTTCGACAACGGTCGTCGTGGTCGCCCGGTGACCGGTCCCGGTAACCGTCCCCTGAAGTCCCTCAGCGACATGCTGAAGGGCAAGCAGGGTCGCTTCCGGCAGAACCTGCTCGGTAAGCGAGTCGACTACTCGGCGCGTTCCGTGATCGTCGTCGGTCCGCAGCTGAAGCTGCACCAGTGCGGTCTGCCGAAGGCGATGGCGCTGGAGCTCTTCAAGCCGTTCGTGATGAAGCGCCTGGTGGACCTGAACCACGCGCAGAACATCAAGAGCGCGAAGCGCATGGTGGAGCGCGGCCGTACGGTCGTGTACGACGTCCTCGAAGAGGTCATCGCCGAGCACCCGGTTCTGCTGAACCGTGCTCCCACCCTGCACCGCCTCGGCATCCAGGCCTTCGAGCCGCAGCTGGTCGAGGGCAAGGCCATCCAGATCCACCCGCTCGTCTGCACCGCGTTCAACGCGGACTTCGACGGTGACCAGATGGCCGTGCACCTGCCGCTGTCCGCGGAGGCGCAGGCCGAGGCCCGCATCCTGATGCTGTCCTCGAACAACATCCTCAAGCCCGCCGACGGCCGTCCGGTGACGATGCCGACCCAGGACATGGTCCTCGGTCTGTTCTTCCTCACCACCGACGGCGAGCTGCGGGACGTCAAGGGCGAGGGCCGGTCCTTCGGCTCCGCGGCCGAGGCGATCATGGCGTTCGACGCCGGCGAGCTCTCGCTGCAGTCGCGCGTGGACATCCGCTTCCCGGTGGGCACCATCCCGCCGCGCGGCTGGACCCCGCCGGCGCGCGAGGAGGGCGAGCCGGAGTGGCAGCAGGGTGACACCTTCCGCCTGAAGACGACCCTGGGCCGTGCGCTCTTCAACGAGCTGCTGCCCGAGGACTACCCCTTCGTCGACTACGAGGTCGGCAAGAAGCAGCTCTCCGAGATCGTCAACGACCTCGCCGAGCGCTACCCCAAGGTCATCGTGGCGGCGACGCTCGACAACCTGAAGGCTGCCGGCTTCTACTGGGCGACCCGTTCCGGCGTCACCGTGGCCATCTCCGACATCGTCGTTCCCGAGGCGAAGAAGGAGCTCGTCAAGGGTTACGAGGCGCAGGACGAGAAGGTCCAGAAGCAGTACGAGCGCGGTCTGATCACCAAGGACGAGCGCACGCAGGAACTCATCGCGATCTGGACCAAGGCGACCAACGAGGTTGCCGAGGCGATGAACGCGAACTTCCCGAAGACGAACCCCATCTTCATGATGGTTGACTCGGGTGCCCGAGGAAACATGATGCAGATGCGCCAGATCGCCGGTATGCGTGGTCTGGTGTCGAACGCCAAGAACGAGACGATCCCGCGTCCCATCAAGGCGTCGTTCCGTGAGGGTCTGTCCGTGCTGGAGTACTTCATCTCCACGCACGGTGCCCGTAAGGGTCTGGCCGACACCGCTCTGCGTACCGCCGACTCGGGTTACCTCACCCGTCGTCTGGTCGACGTCTCGCAGGACGTCATCATCCGCGAGGAGGACTGCGGCACCGACCGTGGCCTCCGGCTGCAGATCGCGGACCGGGACGCGGCGGGCAACCTGGTCAAGGCGGACAACGTCGAGACGTCCGTGTACGCACGTGCGCTGGCGGAGGACATCGTCGCCGACGGCAAGGTGCTGGCCCCCGCCAACACCGACCTGGGTGACGTCCTCATCGACGAGTTGGTGAGGCACGGCGTCTCGGAGGTCAAGACCCGCTCGGTCCTGACCTGTGAGTCCGCCGTCGGCACCTGCGCCATGTGCTACGGCCGCTCGCTGGCCACCGGCAAGCTGGTCGACATCGGTGAGGCGGTCGGCATCATCGCCGCCCAGTCCATCGGTGAGCCCGGCACGCAGCTGACGATGCGTACCTTCCACACCGGTGGTGTGGCCGGTGACGACATCACCCAGGGTCTGCCCCGTGTCGTCGAGCTCTTCGAGGCTCGTACGCCGAAGGGTGTCGCCCCGATCTCCGAGGCCTCCGGCCGCGTACGGATCGAGGAGACCGAGAAGACCAAGAAGCTCGTCGTGACCCCGGACGACGGCAGCGACGAGACGGCGTACCCGATCTCGAAGCGTGCCAAGCTCCAGGTGCGCGAGGGCGACCACGTCGAGGTGGGCCAGAAGCTCACCTACGGTGCCACCAACCCGCACGACGTGCTGCGCATCCTCGGTCAGCGGGCCGTTCAGGTCCACCTGGTCGGCGAGGTGCAGAAGGTCTACAACTCGCAGGGTGTGTCGATCCACGACAAGCACATCGAGATCATCATCCGGCAGATGCTGCGCCGGGTGACGATCATCGAGTCCGGCGACGCCGAGCTGCTGCCCGGCGAGCTCGTGGAGCGCTCGAAGTTCGAGACCGAGAACCGTCGTGTGGTCCAGGAAGGCGGCCACCCGGCCTCCGGCCGTCCGCAGCTGATGGGTATCACCAAGGCCTCGCTGGCCACCGAGTCGTGGCTGTCGGCGGCGTCCTTCCAGGAGACGACCAGGGTCCTCACGGACGCGGCGATCAACGCCAAGTCCGACTCCCTGATCGGCCTCAAGGAGAACGTCATCATCGGTAAGCTCATCCCGGCCGGTACGGGCCTGTCCCGCTACCGCAACATCCGGGTCGAGCCGACCGAGGAGGCCAAGGCCGCGATGTACTCGGCCGTCGGCTACGACGACATCGACTACTCGCCGTTCGGCACGGGCTCCGGCCAGGCCGTTCCGCTGGAGGACTACGACTACGGTCCGTACAACCAGTAAGCGAGCAGCTTGAGTTGAAGGGCGGTCACCCCGGGTTCGGGGTGACCGCCCTTCGGCGTGCTGCGTGCTTCTACGGAAACGAAAAAGCCGGGCAGGGAACCGATGCCGATATTGGCGCGTTAGAGGATGATGGAGGCATTCAGCTCCCGGGGGAGGTGTCCGTGTCGTACCCATCGCAGTGGCAGCCGTGGCAGGGCCAGGGCAGTAGTCCGCAGCCCTGGCAGGGCCAGAACGGCTCGTCGATGCTGGCTTCCCACGCCGACAGAGAGCGCGCAGTCGACGTGCTCAGAGCGGGCTTCGGCGAGGGACGCCTGCAGCAGGCCGAGCTCGAGAAGCGCATCGCAAGGGCCTACGAGGCCCGTACGGTCGGCGAGTTGGCCCTGCTCGTCGCCGACCTGCCGCAGGGCCCCATGCCCGTGCCCATGGCCGCCTCGATGCCTGTACCGCGGACCTTCCTGCCCGCACAGCCGCCACCCACCAACGGCAAGGCGGTCGGTTCCATGGTCTGTGGTGTGCTCACCACGATGACCTTCGGTTTCACCGGCCTGCCCGCCGTGATCCTGGGCCATTCGGCACGCGCCGAGATACGCCGCACCGGCGAGAGCGGCGAGGGCTTCGCGATGGCCGGACTCATCCTCGGCTGGCTGTCCGTCGCGGGCTGGGGCCTGTTCCTGATGCTCATGATCGTGGCGGAAGCCTCGGGCGCCTGACGGCCGGTTTCCTGTCTGCGCCCATTTGTTTTGACCGCAGCGTATGAGGTAGGTACGCTCAGACCTTGTGCCTGGGGTGTGCCCTGGCTTCCGTGCGTGCCTTCAGACCGCAACGGAAACCGTCACCGGCCACCGTAATCTGCGCCCTTTCTGCCTTGCGGTGGGAGTCTGCAGCATTCGACACACCCGACCGCGTGGGTCGGCAACGTTCCAGGTTAGCTTCACCATTCGGCACACAGAAACCGGAGAAGTAGTGCCTACGATCCAGCAGCTGGTCCGGAAGGGCCGGCAGGACAAGGTCGAGAAGAACAAGACGCCCGCACTCGAGGGTTCGCCCCAGCGTCGCGGCGTCTGCACGCGTGTGTTCACGACCACCCCGAAGAAGCCGAACTCGGCCCTGCGTAAGGTCGCGCGTGTGCGTCTGACCAGCGGGATCGAAGTCACCGCTTACATTCCGGGTGAGGGACACAACCTGCAGGAGCACTCCATCGTGCTCGTGCGCGGCGGCCGTGTGAAGGACCTGCCGGGTGTTCGTTACAAGATCATCCGTGGCTCGCTCGACACCCAGGGTGTCAAGAACCGCAAGCAGGCCCGCAGCCGCTACGGCGCCAAGAAGGAGAAGTAAGAATGCCTCGTAAGGGCCCCGCCCCGAAGCGCCCGGTCATCATCGACCCGGTCTACGGTTCTCCTCTGGTGACCTCCCTCATCAACAAGGTGCTGCTGAACGGCAAGCGCTCCACCGCCGAGCGCATCGTCTACGGCGCCATGGAGGGTCTGCGTGAGAAGACGGGCAACGACCCGGTCATCACGCTGAAGCGCGCGCTGGAGAACATCAAGCCGACCCTCGAGGTCAAGTCCCGCCGTGTCGGTGGCGCCACCTACCAGGTTCCGATCGAGGTCAAGCCCGGTCGTGCCAACACCCTGGCGCTGCGCTGGCTGGTCGGTTACTCCCGCGCCCGTCGCGAGAAGACCATGACCGAGCGTCTGCTCAACGAGCTTCTCGACGCCTCCAACGGCCTTGGTGCCGCTGTGAAGAAGCGCGAGGACACCCACAAGATGGCCGAGTCCAACAAGGCCTTCGCGCACTACCGCTGGTAGTCGCTACCCACATCGAGACCGAGAGAAGACCGAAGCCTTATGGCTACCACTTCACTTGACCTGGCCAGGGTCCGCAACATCGGGATCATGGCCCACATCGACGCGGGCAAGACGACCACCACCGAGCGGATCCTGTTCTACACCGGCGTCTCCTACAAGATCGGTGAGGTCCACGACGGCGCTGCCACCATGGACTGGATGGAGCAGGAGCAGGAGCGTGGCATCACGATCACCTCCGCTGCCACCACCTGTCACTGGCCGCTGGACAACGACGACTACACCATCAACATCATCGACACCCCGGGGCACGTCGACTTCACCGTCGAGGTGGAGCGCTCGCTGCGCGTACTCGACGGTGCCGTGACGGTGTTCGACGGTGTCGCCGGTGTCGAGCCGCAGTCCGAGACGGTGTGGCGTCAGGCCGACCGTTACGGCGTGCCGCGTATCTGCTTCGTCAACAAGCTGGACCGTACCGGCGCCGAGTTCCACCGCTGCGTGGACATGATCTCGGACCGTCTGGGCGCCCAGCCGATCGTCATGCAGCTGCCGATCGGTGCCGAGGCCGACTTCAAGGGCGTTGTGGACCTGGTCCGCATGAAGGCGCTCGTGTGGTCCGCCGAGGCGGCGAAGGGCGAGATGTACGACACCGTCGACATCCCGGCCACGCACGCCGAGGCCGCCGAGGAGTGGCGCGGCAAGCTGCTCGAGGCCGTCGCGGAGAACGACGAAGAGATCATGGAGCTGTACCTGGAGGGCCAGGAGCCCACCGAGGAGCAGCTGTACGCCGCGATCCGTCGCATCACCATCGCGTCCGGCAAGTCCAACGACACCACGGTCACCCCGGTGTTCTGTGGCACCGCGTTCAAGAACAAGGGCGTACAGCCCCTGCTCGACGCGGTTGTGCGCTACCTCCCGACTCCGCTCGACGTCGAGGCCATCGAGGGCCACGACGTCAAGGACCCGGAGCTGGTCGTCAAGCGCAAGCCGTCCGAGGACGAGCCGCTGTCCGCCCTCGCGTTCAAGATCATGAGCGACCCGCACCTGGGCAAGCTCACCTTCGTCCGGGTTTACTCGGGCCGCCTGGAGACCGGCACCGCGGTGCTGAACCCGGTCAAGGGCAAGAAGGAGCGCATCGGCAAGATCTACCGTATGCACGCGAACAAGCGTGAGGAGATCGCGGCGGTGGGCGCCGGCGACATCGTCGCCGTGATGGGCCTGAAGCAGACCACCACCGGTGAGACGCTGTGCGACGACAAGCAGCCGGTGATCCTGGAGTCCATGGACTTCCCGGCGCCGGTCATCCAGGTCGCCATCGAGCCCAAGTCCAAGGGTGACCAGGAGAAGCTGGGTGTCGCCATCCAGCGTCTCGCGGAGGAGGACCCCTCCTTCCAGGTCCACTCGGACGAGGAGACCGGCCAGACCATCATCGGCGGCATGGGCGAGCTGCACCTCGAGGTGCTGGTCGACCGCATGAAGCGCGAGTTCAAGGTCGAGGCCAACGTCGGCAAGCCGCAGGTGGCCTACCGCGAGACGATCCGCAAGGCCGTCGAGCGTGTGGACTACACGCACAAGAAGCAGACTGGCGGTACCGGCCAGTTCGCCAAGGTGCAGATCGCGATCGAGCCGATCGAGGGCGGCGACGCCTCGTACGAGTTCGTGAACAAGGTGACCGGTGGTCGCATCCCGAAGGAGTACATCCCTTCGGTCGACGCCGGTGCGCAGGAGGCCATGCAGTTCGGCATCCTCGCGGGCTACGAGATGACGGGCGTTCGCGTCACGCTCATCGACGGCGCCTACCACGAGGTCGACTCCTCCGAGCTCGCGTTCAAGATCGCCGGTTCGCAGGCCTTCAAGGAGGCCGCGCGCAAGGCCAGCCCCGTACTGCTCGAGCCGATGATGTCCGTAGAGGTCACCACGCCCGAGGACTACATGGGCGAGGTCATCGGCGACATCAACTCCCGACGTGGTCAGATCGAGGCCATGGAGGAGCGTGCCGGTGCCCGCGTCGTGAAGGGCCTGGTTCCGCTGTCGGAGATGTTCGGCTACGTCGGCGACCTCCGCAGCAAGACATCGGGTCGCGCGAGCTACTCGATGCAGTTCGACTCCTACGCCGAGGTTCCCCGGAACGTCGCCGAGGAGATCATCGCGAAGGCCAAGGGCGAGTAACTCACCCGAGTTCACGCCGTAGGCTTGACTCCGGAGCTTGCTGGGGCATTCCGTCACGATCGTGGCTGGAGTGCCCCGGGCCCCGGCTTTCCAGCAAAGATCACCTGGCGCCGATGAGTAAGGCGTACAGAACCACTCCACAGGAGGACCCCAGTGGCGAAGGCGAAGTTCGAGCGGACTAAGCCGCACGTCAACATCGGCACCATCGGTCACATCGACCACGGTAAGACGACCCTCACGGCCGCCATTACCAAGGTGCTGCATGACGCGTACCCGGACCTGAACGAGGCCTCGGCCTTCGACCAGATCGACAAGGCTCCTGAGGAGCGCCAGCGCGGTATCACCATCTCCATCGCGCACGTCGAGTACCAGACGGAGACGCGTCACTACGCGCACGTCGACTGCCCCGGTCACGCGGACTACATCAAGAACATGATCACGGGCGCGGCCCAGATGGACGGCGCCATCCTCGTGGTCGCCGCCACCGACGGCCCGATGCCGCAGACCAAGGAGCACGTGCTCCTGGCCCGTCAGGTCGGCGTTCCCTACATCGTCGTCGCCCTGAACAAGGCCGACATGGTGGACGACGAGGAGATCCTGGAGCTCGTCGAGCTCGAGGTTCGTGAGCTCCTCTCCGAGTACGAGTTCCCGGGCGACGACCTGCCGGTCGTCAAGGTCTCGGCGCTCAAGGCTCTCGAGGGCGACAAGGAGTGGGGCAACTCCGTCCTCGAGCTGATGAAGGCCGTCGACGAGGCGATCCCGCAGCCCGAGCGTGACGTCGACAAGCCGTTCCTGATGCCGATCGAGGACGTCTTCACGATCACCGGTCGTGGCACCGTCGTCACCGGTCGCATCGAGCGCGGTGTCCTCAAGGTCAACGAGACCGTTGACATCGTGGGCATCAAGCAGGAGAAGACCACCACCACGGTCACCGGCATCGAGATGTTCCGCAAGCTGCTCGACGAGGGCCAGGCCGGTGAGAACGTCGGTCTGCTGCTTCGTGGCATCAAGCGCGAGGACGTCGAGCGCGGCCAGGTCATCATCAAGCCGGGCTCGGTCACCCCGCACACCGAGTTCGAGGCGCAGGCGTACATCCTGTCCAAGGACGAGGGTGGCCGTCACACGCCGTTCTTCAACAACTACCGTCCTCAGTTCTACTTCCGTACGACTGACGTGACCGGTGTTGTGACCCTCCCCGAGGGCACGGAGATGGTCATGCCGGGCGACAACACTGAGATGAAGGTCGAGCTCATCCAGCCCGTCGCCATGGAAGAGGGCCTGAAGTTCGCCATCCGTGAGGGTGGCCGGACCGTGGGCGCCGGCCAGGTCACCAAGATCAACAAGTAAGCTTGTTGACTTGACCTGGTAGCTCAGCGAGCTGCTGAAAGGGCCCGTACGACTTCGGTCGTACGGGCCCTTTTGCGTGCTCTGGGGTTGTTGTTCTGGGGTGGCTGGAGAAGTCGTCGCATTCGCTGACGCGGCATCGGCATTGGTGTCGGCATCTGCGGCCGACGTCCGGCTCAGCGGCTGACGGCGATATTCCTTTGGAAGCGCTCGTGCAGCGCGATACCGACTGAGACCGAGACATTGAGGGACTCGGTGGAATCGATCATCGGGATGGAGACCGTTGTGGCGGACGTCTTCTTGAACAATTCGGAAGGGCCGCCCTTCTCGCTGCCGAACAGCAGGGCCAGCCGGTCCTGGTTGCCGCCGAGGTCCTTGACGGTGAGTTCACCGCCCGCTTCGAACGCCATCAACGGCATTCCGCTGTCCTGGACGAAGGCGGCCGCTTCCTCGCGACTGGCGAGAACGACGGGGAGGGAGAAGACGTAGCCCCGGCTGGCCCTCAGCAGGCGCCGGTCGGCGATGGTGGCGAGATCGCTGTCGACCAGGACGATTCCCGAGGCCCCCATCGCGAGGGAGGTCCGGACGATCGCGCCGATGTTCCCGACGATCTTCACGCCGTCGAGAACGACGACGTCTCCGCCGCGCTCCGCGATGTCACTGAACCGCGCCGGCCGGGGGACGCGTGCGATACCGAAGGTCTTGGCCTTTCGCTCCCCTTTGAACAGCTGATTGACGACCGACGATTCAACGAGGCGGACCGGCACATTTCGCTGCCGGCACAGGTCGAGCAGTTCGGGAGAGAACGGAATGCTGTCGCTGCCGTACACCTCGATGAATTCCACCCCCGCTGCCAGGCATTGCATGAGGGGTTCGGTGTCCTCGATCAATACCGTCTTGATGCTGGATCTCGACGGCTTGGTGACGTCGAGAATTCGCTGCATCGCGGGATCGGAAAGGGAAGTGATGGTGGCCAGCTCGTTCATGTGCCGATCCTAACAGCGCTGTGTAACGGCGAATTTCGCCGAGAAAGCGCGGGCGCCGTTGCGCCGTTCACAGGGGCGGGACGGGCCGCGGTCCGGGTGGCGTGATCGTCAGCTCGGCCCAGACCGTTTTGCGCGGAGGCAGGTCGGGTGTGACGCCCCAGCGGTCGGCCAGGGCCTCGACGAGGAGGAGCCCACGGCCGGACTCGGCCTCGGGGGAGGGTTGTTGAGGGTCGGGAAGCGGTCGGTCTCCGCGTGTGTCGGTCACCTCGATGCGTACGAGGTCGTCAGTTGCCGTCAGGCGGAGGTGGAAGTCCCTTCTCGGTACGCGTCCATGCGTCACGGCGTTGGCGGCCAACTCCCCGACGACGTGCGCCGCCTTCTCGAACGGCAGCCCCCAGGAACGGAGTTGCTCGGTGGCGAGCAGTCGGGCCAGGCGGGCGCCGCGCCGAGTTGAGGAGAGCTGCACGGCGAACCGGCGTGCGGTGGCGGGGACTTGGGCGGCTTGAGCGGTTTCGGCGTTCATGTGACTCAGCGTGCCGGAGGTTGCCTACGCTGAGCTGCGATGACGCCTGTGCGTACCGGGACTGTCCCTCCGTTGTCTTGTTCTGTCTCGGCTGTCTTGGGTGTCGTACGGGTACGGGTGGGCGTTGGAGGTGGGTGGGCATGAGTAGCGAGGGTGTGGACGAGGCGGGCTGGGACCTCGAACCGGGGGACGAGAGCGCGCCGTTGGTGGAGGCCGTGGGGCGGCTGGTGCGGCTCTGCCGCGAGGCGGCCGGGATGCGGGTGGCCGACTTCGCCGAAGCCATGGGGTACGGCGAGGACATGATTCGGAAGATCGAGCGGGGGCGCGGATTCCTCGGCCGGAGTTCTTGGACCGGGCGGATGAGGTGCTGAACGCGGGTGGGCATCTGAAGGCGTTCAAGGAGGACATGCGGAAGGCTCGGTATCCCAAGAGGGTGCGCGAGCTGAAGGAGTTGGAGGACCGGGCGGTGGAAGTGCTGCTCTACAGCAACCACAACATCCATGGTCTGTTGCAGACGCCCGAGTACGCGCGGGCATTGTTCGAGACTCGGCAACCGGCGCTCTCCCAGGACGTGGTGGAACGGGCGACCGCGGGGCGCATGGACCGAAAGATGATCTTCGAGCGGGACCCTGCCCCGACGCTCAGCTTCGTCCAGGAACAGGTGACGTTGGAACGCCCCATCGGTGGGAAGACGGTGCTGCGCCGACAGTTCGAACACCTGCTGGAGGTAGGGCAGTTGCGGAACGTCACGCTTCATGTCATGCCGACTTGCCGTGAGGGGCACGCTGGCATGGAGGGCCTGATCGAGGTGCTGAAGTTCGCCGACGGCACGGGGGTCGGGCGTTCCGATGGCGCGTTCAATGGCCGCCCGGTCTCAAACCCGAGGGATCTTCGTATCCTTGAACTGCGCTATGGCATGATCCGGGCGCAGGCTCTCACCCCGGGGGAGTCGCTGGTCTTCATCGAGCGAGCGCTGGGAGAACTATGAGCGCCACGGAACTCCACTGGTTCAAGAGCAGCTACAGCAGCAGCAGCGATCCCAACGACTGCGTCGAAGTGGCCCTCGACTGGTTCAAGAGCAGCTACAGCGACAGCAGCGACATCAACGACTGCGTCGAAATAGCCCCCACCTCCACCACCATCCACGTCCGCGACTCCAAGAACACCACCGGCCCCTGCCTCACCTTTCCTCCTTCCGCCTGGGCCGATTTCATCTCGTACGCGTCCGAGAGCTGACACCCCGATCAGTACAAGGTTGGGATCTCGCCGCCCTCAACTCTCGTCAGTGTGACCCCGGTCAGGCCGCGCAGTCGGTGTTCTGCGATCGCCGCGAGGTGACCCGAAACCGGTGGGTTGGGGCCCAGCCCAATGGCGTAGCGGAGAGGGCCCCTGGTGAAGGCCCGGGGCCAGGCATGGGCAGCCGGAGCTGCGTCCGACAGGTCGGTCAGCAGGGCCCGCATCCTGCCCCGTACCCGGCCCTCGTCAGCGCCGGGGCCCACCGTCACGACCGCCCAGGCCGCGTGGCGGCGGTGCAGCGGGGGAGGGGACAGCAGTTCGGGCCACGGGAACGGGTCCGTGGTCGCGTCCAGCAACTCCCAGGCGCGGAACAGCTCTTGGGTGATGAGGTCTCGCATGCCCGCCGTGACCTGGTCCGTGCAGGGGCGGACCGGATCGGACAGCGTGGTGATCGTGAGGGGGAGGGCCTGACGATCCCCTTCGCCCGGTTCGCCCACTGGGGTGCGCCAGTCCCAGGCGGCCCACGTCGCGAAGAAGTGCCGTAGGAGATCGGCCGGGGGCAGGTCGCCGGCCTCGCTCGCGGTACGGGCCGCCAGGACGGACCAGGCCAGGCCCGGCAGCCCGCCGAACGGTGCCGAATCCAGGCCGCGTGCCTTCGCCCATGCCTTGACCTGCCTGGCCAGCCGGGCGAAGGCGGGCCCATGGGCGCCCGCCGCCGCGAGCACCGCGTCGGCGTCGCTCACCGCGCTGAGTGCGATCGCCGCCGCCTCGCCCAGTTCGGCCCGGCGGTTCACCGCCTCTGTGGGGTCCATCGAGCCGGTGACCACGACGACCACGTCCACGTTCAGCCCGTCCAGCCACAACCGCAGGCCGGGTACGCGCGCCCCGACCACCTCGCGTACGTCGCTCGCCTCGGGCAAGGCCTCGGTCAACTCCGCCTGTACGGCGGCGAGTTCGATCGTGCCGGGGAGCGCCGCCACCAGGTCCAGGTCCGCACCCGGCAGCGCGCAGCCCATGCGCCGGGAGCCGACGACGTGTACGACGCCGCCGGGGAGGGCCTGCGCGATGCGATGGGTGATGCGGTCGGCCACAGCGGTGTCTGCCACGGCGGTGTCGGGCACGTCCATGTCGGCGGCGGCATACCCGTCCCCGTACTCGTAGTCCACACCCGTGTCGCCGGCGTCGTACCCGTAGTGCTCGGCAGCCTCGTACCCGTGGTGCGGGGCCTCCTCCGCCCACCGCACCTCTCCCGTGCCCAAGGTCACCGTCCCCCGCAACCGCATCGGCTCGTCCCCGCGCCGCGACAGCAGCGCCAGCTCGCCGATCCGGACCGGCATGGGGGTGAGCCGGGCCTCGCAGGCGGCGGCCAGGGTGTTCGGGTCGGTGGTGCGGCCCAGGCTCAGGTGCGGGGTGAAGCCCGCGTGGCGGCCGCGGCAGTGGGGGAAGTGGCGTACGAGGGTGCGGTGCAGTTCGGCCCATGGCTCCTCGTCGGCCGCCGCCGGGTCGAGCCACACCGTCGCGTAGTCCCGGTGGCCGAACCACTGCACGCCCTCCAGCCGGGCGTCGAAGGGAGCCGTCCTGGCCGCCGCGAGCACGGATGCCGCCTGCTCGAAGGCGTGTTCCGGTGCGAAGCCGAAGAGGACGTTCACGTGTGGGGGCCAGCGGTGGATCTGCGGGTCGTGGTTCCGGCGGATGTCCTGGAGGGGCGGCCATAGCTCCTGGGGCGGGACCCACGCCAGGGCCGTACGGGGAGTCGGCCGCGCGTCGACGACGTCGTACGCCCCCGTCTCAGCCGAGTCCGTCGAGCCCGCCGTCAACTCGACCCGCACCCCGTAGTGATCGGAGATGTGGAGGCCGTCGGCCGAGGGAGTGTCGCCGTACAGCTCGGCACGCCGTACGCGCATGCCCTCCGCGCGCAGCAGCACCCGGTCCAGCCGGGAGGCCCGGCCGGTCAGGGAGGAGACCGCGGCCAGCGGGTTGGCGCCCGGGTCGAACGTCGGCGTCCGGTCGTCGGCACCGTGCGCCTCGCTCCACGTGTCCCGCAGGCCCAGTGTCAGCTGTGGTGTGTTCCCGCCGTCGTTGAAGTCGCCCATCAGGACAAGGTCGTCCTCCAGGGCCGCCAACCCGTCGGCGATACGGGCGAGTTCGGCCTCGCGTCTGCCCGCACCGTTCTCGGAGTGGTCGCTGCTGAGGTGGGTCGCGGCGACGACGAGGGGTCGTACTCCCGTCTCCACGACCACCGCGGTCACCGCCTTGTGCGGCCCCAGCTCGTGGTGTGCGGCCTCGCGGACCGGCAGCCGGCTCAGCAGCAGCAGACCGCACTCGTCCACGTCCCGCGCCCGGGGGTCCGTGGCCAGCGTCCAGTCCGCCCGGACCCACGGCTCCCGCAGCAGCATGGCCAGCAGCTCCGCCTCAACCTCCTGCAGCGCGATCACGTCCACGTCGGCGTCGTGCAGGGCCCGCAGGAGCAGCGGTCTGCGCCGGGCGCTGTCGATCAGGTCGGCGTCGTACCGGTCCCAGAGGGTGTTCCAGGTCAGGACCCGCACAGCGCCGTGGGCGGGCGCGGTCCCGTGGGGCGGGCGAGCGGGCCGCCAGTCGTCGCCGTCCCAGGCGTACGGCGTACGGGCCTCGAAGAACGGCGCCCGGAGCCGCCGCGCCTCCCGCACCCGCCCGGCCTCCGTCGCATCGATCCGGTCCACGCCCGTGGTCCGGTCCCACACCACCTCGCCGTCGGCCTCGAAGAACAGCACCCGGTGCCACGGGATCTCCCCGCCGGGCACGAAGGCGGGCAGCGGAACGCGTTTGGGGTCGGCGCCGCGCTGCAGGATGCCCAGCACGAAGCGGGCCGGGTCGAAGCGCGCGTCCCAGCGCACCCGGTGATAGATCTCCTCGCTCGTGCGCATCGGTCAGATCTCCTCTTCGACGTTCCCGCTCGCCCCGATGTACCAGGTGCGGTGCGCGTCGCCCGCGTACGGCGGGCCGAAGCGGCGCAGCTGGGCGGTGAGCACCTCGGGCGGCACCGGGTGCTCGCGGCGGGCGTTGCGCCGTGTCAGCTCGTCCTCGTCGACCAGGGCCACGGCGTGGGTGAGCAGGGCGTCGCGGCGGTGGGCGATCGCGTGGACGAGCGAGCGCTGCTGTCTGTTGAGGGACGTGGCGTCCCACACCACGGTCCCTCCGGCAGCCAGGGCGGTGTCCAGGCGGTCGAGACCCTCGCGCAGGATGTCCGCGTTCGCCCGCTGGTCGGCGCGTGCACCGCGGGCCTCGCGCAGGTCGTCCAGGGAGATGTACGCGTCCACGCCGGGGAGCCCTCGGGCGAAGGTGCTCTTGCCGCTGCCTGCGGGGCCGACCGTCTGGATCAGCTTGGGGAAGGCGCCGGAGCGCCAGCGCCACGTGGCGGCGACCGCCTCGTCGAGACCGTGGATCCGTCCCTGCGCGTACGCCTCGCGTGCCTCGGCCCGGCAGCGGACGGCCGCGTCGTCCGGCAGGCCGGCGAAGGCCTCCCGCAGCCCGCGTTCGTCCAGGCCGTCGATGTCCTCGGCGTGCAGTGCCGACCACTCCACCTGCTCGCGTGCCTCGTCCGTGTCCGCCGTGGCCCGGGCGACCGCGTGCAGGAGACCGAGATCGGCGGCGTACGACAGCCGCACCAGGCCGGCCCGCCGGTCCTCGTCCGGATACGGCCGGTGCAGCGCAGGGTGCAGTCCGACGAGGTCCGCGACCCGGCGTGCGAGCGGCATGTCCGCCGCCGCGGCGATCTTGGCGGCGATCCGTGCCCGTCGGCTTCCGTGCAGCAGCGCGGCCAGTACGCCCGCGAGCCGGTCGTCCCCGGACCGCCCCGCCGGATCGAGTCGGGCGACGGCCTCGGGATCCCCCTCGCCGGCCAGCCCCACCGCACGCATCAGGGCATCCACGTCGACGGCCGCTCCCGAACGCACTGCCCACAGGGCGGCCCTCGCCCCGAGCCCGTTCTCCACGACGGCCGCGTGCATCCAGTGCGTGTCCGTCCGCACATGCCCGGCCCGCACCCACTTGGCGACCCGCTGCCCGAACTCCTGCGCGCCGAAGGCGTCGACGGCCCGGACGACGTATCCCTCCTGCCGCACGGGATCCAGCCGCAGCGCCCGCAGTGCGCGCTCGTCGAAAACGCCCCGCCACAGCACGCGCGGCACGGGAACGCCGAGCCCGCGCAGATACGTGACCGTCCGGTCCCAGTCCAGGCAGCGGCCGTCCGCGTCCCACACCGAGAAGCCGTAGAACCAGCTCTCCAGGTCCTCGTACGCGATCGAATGCCGGGCGTACATGTTCTCCCCGCACACGCGCCAGCCCTCGGGGACGGCATGACCGACGCGCCCCTGGAGCGCCTTGACCCAGGCCCGGGAGGGGTGGTGGGCCGAGTCGAGCGAGCGGGCGTGCAGGCCGTCGGCGTACAGCGTGGTGTTCTCGCCGTCGAGCTTCTCGGTGACGACGACCTCGCGTCCCCGCAGACCCGACAGGTCCGTGACCCGGAGGTCGTCCGCGGTGGCGCCGGGCGACCAGGGCAGATGCCGGGTCCGTGGGTAGTGCGTACGCATGGTGAACCCCCTCCCCCGTGGCAGCCGACGTACTTGATCAGCGTAGGAGCGCGGGGGAGGGGTGAGCGAGCGGATTAGCGGCGGTTACGGAGTGACGCTCTCCGTGCCGCAGCTGCGCGCGGTGGGGATCGTGCCGTCGGCGACGAGCTCCGCCACGGCGTCGCCGTGGTTGCGGACCAGGTAGTCCATGGCGTGCTCGGTGGAGGACTGGTACTCCAGCTGTGCGCTGTGGAAACGCAGGCGCTCCTGACAGTCCTCGATGATCTCTCCCCAGGTCTTCACCATGATCCGGAAGCGCGGTGTGGAGACGGCGCACCCCGGAATTCGGTCCACCTGGTGGGCCATCTGCTGGAGCGCCTTGTCCATGGCATTGCCGACGAGCCAGAAGTCCCATGTCACGGCCGGATCCCGGAAGCGGTCGTCGGACATGACGGCTTCCGCGTAGCTGCTGATCTGGCCGAACTCAGCCATACCGAGGACGATGCCCGGACGCTTCAGTTCGACGACCAGATGGTGCCGCTCGCCCTTCCTGTGCCGCGCGGCCCGGGACAGCATGAGGTCGACCCTGCCGCGTCGACCGTCCTCGCGGAGAACCGGTTCCGGCGTGGGTGTGTCCCGTCCGAGCAGTCGGCAGTGCTGTGTGAGCACCGCGTTCAGACTGCGGTCGCTGACGTGGAGCGCGTACTCCTCGCCGAACACCCAGCACTGGTCTTCCAGGACGCGGTGCAACTCGTCCCGCTCCGTGACCCGTTGCTTGGTTTCCGGGGCGAAAACGAGGTGCTCCAAAGCGGTGAGGAAGTCGATACGGTCGGCTGCCGCTGTCGACGCCTTGATCAACGCTGAGAGCGTGGTGCGTTTCAGGAGCCGGTTCAGTTCCTCGCGCTCATTCTTGGAGAGCGTGAACAACTCGTCCGCGATGCGCAGCACGTCCGAGGGCTCGTGCGCCAGTACGGACCGGAGGAGCGCGAAGGTGGTCCTGCGGGTGCCCTGAGACTCGGGAAGGTGCCGGAACACCGTGGTGGCCACCGCGTCGAAGGTCTCGCGTTCGGCACGCTCCTTTTCGTCGGCCGGGTCGCCCGCGTACGGGTAGATGCCCTCCTGCCGCCACTCGGTGACCTGCTCCCGTCGCCTGTCGTCCACGCGACTCCGGAAGTGCGACCGGAGCTGGCCGCGTGCTGCCGCGAGCACGTCGGCCGGCGGCCCGTCCGGCGCCCAGTCGGTGAAGGCGAGATCCTCGGAGTCGACGTCGTCGAAACCGGCCCAGCTCAGATGCGCCGTGAACTCAAAGCCCGGGGCTTGGATGCCGGGCTTCAACTGGGCTCGGGACATGCCCTCGCCGTCGCAGAGGAAGAGCGCCCGTGGGACGGGGCGGCGCCATTCGACGACCTTCAGCCGGGCGGGCTCGCCGGTCCAGCCGGAGGGAGAGGGCAGCACGTAGTCGCGTACGTGCAACTGCTCTGCCGCCGGGTCGAGTTCCTGGCCGTCGTACTCGATACGCACGTCCGGATATCTTTCCAGGTACGTGGCGAAAGCCGTAGTAAGCGAAGACCTGGCACGGCATTCACCGAGCATGTCCAGCTCATCGCCGCCGAATGCCTCGAAGAGTGTGCCAGTGAGGTCGGCGACGGGTTCCGGATCGCCGATCTCGAACTCGTCCATCGAGTGTCGGTCCGCCTCGATCACCAGCTGCTGTCGGCCTTCCGCGGCCTCGTTGACGCTCGTCCAGCGCACCTGGCTGCCCAGGGCGAAGGCATGCACCTGTCCCCGCCCGTTCTTGCCGTGCAGGGCTCGGTCCTTTGCCGACGAGCCCTTCGCGCGCACGGTCCAGCCGTAGGCGGAGTCGACGGCCGTGTCGGGGAGTATCGCGACGGAGGCTGAGCGGTCCGAGTAACGCCTGGGGCTTCAGGTAGGCGGTGGCCTGTTCGCGCTGTTCTCGGGTCAGCATGCGCAAGCTCGTAAAGGTCTCAGCGGTACTGGATCACGTGCAGCCGACGCACACCCGTCGGATCCAGGGACGCGGGGGAGCCGGTGGCACCGTCGACCAGCATCACGCCGCCAGCGATCTTGCGCGCGTTCACCAACCACCCCACGGCTTCTCGCGACTGGCCGTCCGTACGGCGCACCCAGACGAGCGCCCGCGCTTCGGCGGGCAGGGCCGACAGGGCTTCGAGCGCGCTCGGCCATTCTTCGTGCTCGGAGGCAGAGAGGACCGGGCCCAGCTCCGAGAGCGTCGGTTCGAACCAGGCGGCGCGGCCCGGCTGGGGCGGCGCGGGTAGGCTCGCCGAGCCGGGGTTCTCGCCCGCGTCCCAGCGGGCCAGCCAGGCCCAGGGGTCCGAGTTGGGCAAACCGAACGGCGCGGTGTCGTCCTTGGGGACGACGAGGGTGGCATCGAGGAGGGCGTCCTGCCAGTGGCCGTCACTCAGGAACCGTTTGGTGTTGCAGGAGAAGACCCAGCCGCGCCGGGTCTCGTCCAGGTCTGTCGGCGCTGCCAGGTCGACCTGTCCGTGGTACGCGTCGTCGAGCCAGAGGCGGGCCTTGGCCACCGCGGACGCGAAATCGCGCGCCTCCCGTTCCCACGGTTGCCGCGGCGGCAAGTGTGCCTCGGGCGATGACCGCATGAAGATCAGCTCGCGCACCAGGTTCGTGTCGAGCCTGGCGAGGGACGAGGTCACGCCGTCCAGGAAGACAACCTGGCCCTTGTTGTTGTGTGCGTACAGCAGGTTCCCGGTCGCCTCCGCCCCACCCAGCTCGCGACGCACCCAGACCACGCCTCGGGTGTCCGGACCCGGCTCGGCCATGGCCCTGATCACGGAATCCCAGTCGCTGACGGCAACGTGCTGGAACGACGGGAAATAGCGCTGCGTCAGTCTGGCCCACCAGCCGGGTGCCTCGTCGGATGGCTGCCAGGGCAACGGGACCGATGGGGCGTGGTCGATCGCGGAGTTCACGGCCACCAGGCAACCGCGTGCATTGATTCTCCGTGCCTGGTTGGCGACCCTGCTGGCTGCCTTATGTGGGTCGGCCGGCTCGAGGTCCGCGAGGGGGTCGCTGGCCGACGGGTGGAAGGGGGAGCTCCCGTCCTTCGGGACGACGACCGAGGCCGCGAGCATGGGCGTGGCCGGGTAGCCCGGTTGGGTCATGGTCCGACAGGAGAACATCCAGGCGGCGGAGGTCTCGTGAACCGGCTGGGGGACGGATAGTTCGACCAGGCCCCGGTACGTTTCCTTCAGCCACGTTGCCGCTCGGGTGTCAGGGCTCGTCACGGCTGCCTACTCCTTGGGGGGCCAGTCGCCGGAAGCGCGACGGTGCATGTAGTCGTCCACGGGAAGGACACTCGGGGGGAAGTGGGCCTTTCCCCCGTCATGCGGAACGATGACCACGCTGGTGATCGGTGACAGAAGCCAGTCGCCCGTCTCGATGTGCTCTTTCCAGTCGAACGCGATCGCCCAGCCGTAGGCGTATTCGACGCACTTCTCCGGGACCATGACCAAGGAATCCGTCTTCTCGGGATACACCCTCCTGAGGAGCGCGGCCGCAAAGTCCAGGGCCTCTTCTTTACTCAGCATCACTCGACCATCTTTTCGTACGGGACGTGTCGGATGTCCACCACGTTCTTCTCCAGCTGGCCCAGCATTCCGGTCTGGCCATCGAGGAAGACCACTCCGTGTTCCGTGTTCACCGCGTTGAAGAAGTGCCCAGAGTTTCCTCGGCCGATGAAGACGGCGCTCTTCGCGCCCTCACCTCGATTCTGAAGATCGCGAATGATGTCATCGTAGTTGTCGACTTTCTGCCAGGGTTGCGCATCGTCCACGAGCTTGAACGGCTCCAGCGGGAGATGGCCCGGGCCTTCCCTGGGCGCCGCGCTGACCTCGATGCCCTCCATCCGGCGAGCGGTCGAGATCGTGGTGTACGCACAGTTCTGCGTGTACCCGTCCTCCCAGCGGTTGTTGACATCCTTCAACCACGGGAACTGGTCGTCGACGAACTCCTCCGCCACCTTCGGGTCCACGGAGTCGGCGTGAATGGCCTTCTCCGACGTGTGATCCGTATTGCGGGCGAGATCGCTCCAGTCCTTCGGGGCGTCCCCGGCCTGGGCGGCCTTCTGCGCGTCGGCGAGTTCGTCACCGTGTTTGAGTCCGTGGGCCGCACTGCTCTCCAGCCCTTCCTTGAGCCCGGTCCGCAGCGCCGTACGCCCCAGCCCCGCGCCCTTCGTGCCGATGAGTTCGGGGATGAGGCGGCCGACGAACTCGGAAGGGTCCTTCTTGAACCCGTCCACGGCGGCCTTGGCCGCCCGCTCGGGGTGGGAGGCGGTGGAGACCAGGCCGGAGAGCGTCATGGAGACGTTCTGCATGTACTCGGCAGGGTGGGTCAGGTTGTACACGTCCATGGGGTTGAGGCCGCGGACGAAGTTGAGCAGTCCGGCCGTGCCCTTGATGGCACCGCCCACGAGATGGGTGAGCTCGGTGTTGACCGCCTGGTAGCCGTCTGTGATGTTGTTGCCGAGGCGGTCGAGCGGTGGCGGCTCTGCGGGGGCGTGAGTCAGCGCCTCCTTGACCTTGTCCTGGGCGTGTAAGGCGGCGCTGTTCCGTTGTTTGCGGGCCTCGGCGAGCTTTTCCTGCGCCGCCCTGATGTCGGCATCGCCCGGGTCGCGGAAAGGCTCGGGCCTGGGTCCCGGGTCCTGGTCCGCCTTGACCTTGGCGTTGTAGGCGTCGACGCGCGCGTTGTACGCCCCGATGGCGTCCTCGGATGCGCGCTTGCCCTGTTTGTACAGCTCGATGGCGTCACGGGCCTGACCCTGCGCCCACCGCACGGTGTCCGCATAGGCCTCCAGGGCGTCGGCGGCCGTCTCGCAGGCGTCGGCTGCGTGCAGCCATTTCGTGGGGTGCACGCCGAACTTCTCGCGGAAGGTGTTTCCGCCTTCGCCCCGCCAGCCGGAGGAGTCCACCTTCTTCAGTCCCGAGCCGACCTTGTCGAAGGCGGCGCTGAAGTCCTTGAGGTGCCCGGCGCTCGCACGGATCACGTCGGGTTTGCCGTGAATGAGCTCGTTGGCCTGCTCGGTCTGGCCGAGCTGCTGTTCGCCGGGCGTGGCGCCGAGATCGGAGGCGACGCCGTCACCCCAGTCCTCCACGGCGTCGGCGGCGTCGTGCAGGCCGGCCCTGTCGAGGCCCTCGCCGACTCTGTCGGTCCCCCAGTCGACGCCCTCGCCGAGCACTCTCTTGCCCGCGTCTACGCCGTCTTCCAGCGCGCCCAGGCCGTCGTTGAGGCCGTCCTTGATGCCACCGCCGATGTCGCCGAAGACCCCCATCAGCCGGCGTCTCCGCCCTGCTGCCGGGCTCGTTCCTCGGGAGAGGGGCCGAAGGTGTCGTCGAGCATCCGGTCGTACTCGGCGTCGGACACTCCGTAGGTCTCACGCAGGTTCTCGGGGTTGAGCCCCATCGGGCCGACGATGCGCGAGGTCATCACATCGCGGCCGGCGTCCTTCCAGCCCTGCACGCTGTTCTCCCGGGCCTCGTCGAAGGACTCCTTGCTGTAGTCCGCGTCCCGGATGTGCGTGTAGGCGTTGCTCGACAAGACCCCGCCCCAGCTCTGCCCGGTGATCTCTTCCTCGGACGCGTACGGGTTGCCCATGCCCGCGTTCACTGCGACCTTCATCGATCCCTGGACGTACTGGTCGGTCTCGTAGTACGTACCTGCCGCCAAGCCTGTCTTCACGGCGAACGCGTTGCCCTCGTTGATGAGCGAGCGCACGCCCCACTCCCACCGTTCACAGAACGAGGAGAACGTGCTCGTCAGGCCCTCGTGCCCCACGTCGAGGCCCGACAAGGCGAGGTCGCCGAACCCGCGGCCCGCACCGGCCTCGCCGACCATGCCGAGTTCCTTCAGCTCGCCCAGAGCCAGGGTCAGCCCTTTGGCGATCTCGTCCAGACCTCGGGTGTCCAGATCCCTGCCATCCGCGCTCACCGCTCCGACCCCTCCTCGTCGGCCACGTCCGCACGACCCGTGAAGCCCCTGTCCACCGCGAATGCGTCGGGCACGATCCCGGCCACGGGCGGGAAGAGCACCGCGTACTCGGGGCCGTCGGCCGCGTCCAGTGCCACGCCGCACGGCACCCCGACCTCCGGCACCGCCGTGTCGAGCAGCCGCGCGCCGAGCACCGTCTCGTACGGCCACTCCTCGCCGCCCTCGCCGCGGGCCAGCGCGTACCGGGCCAGTGCCGTCTCGTCGGAGAAAGCAAGAAACCACCGCACGCCTGAGGTGTCGGCCGTCAGCCAGCCGTCACCCCGGAGCGGGACGAGCACCGCGGTGTCACGGAACGTCTCCAGTGCGGCAGTGAACTCGCGGAGCCGTGCGGCAATCTCCTCGTCGGACACCTCGCGGATGCCGGCCTCGGTCGGGGCCGTGGAGACCTGTGCTTCAGCGTTCGGCCCAGGGGCAACAGGCGACGTCGGCGAAGCGGTTGGTGACAGGGCCGCTGCCTGCGGCCGTCCCCCGGCCGTGTCTGCCGACCGTGGTGGGCCGGCCATGTCCGCGTAGTCGGCGAGACGCGACCGCCGCTGCCTTCGCGAGCCCTGGCTGCCCCCGAAATCAGTCATGGCGCAAGCCTGACACAGGGGTTATCAGGTGATCCACTTGCCTCTGTGCACACGCACATCGCATCCATCTCGTGTGCACATCACGTTCATCTGCCGCGTCGCGCGGACGGCGATGGCGGGCACACCCTCTTCGGATGTGTACCTGGGGCGCGCGCCCTTGGTTTGACCCACGTCACCGCCCGGGTACCCTCTACGGCTCGATTGGCCAGCGCAGTGGCCCGTATGGCAGACTGTCCGGGTTGCTCGGTTGAGTGCCGATGCTGCGCGCCTCCCGCCGGGAGGACCGGAAGCGAGTCCCACAGTACTCGTCGTCTCAACTGCCTCTCAGGGCAGCGCTGAGGCGGACGTACGGGAATCTTCCGGGAAGTGTCAGCGGGGTACCGGCCAGGCGCCCGGTGGGTGTCTCACCCTCGGATCCGCGGTCGATGATCGCACCCCCTGGCAGGGAATCCCTTGTGGATATCTGTGTCAGTGAGGGAGCGACACGCCCGACCGCGTGGGTCGGAGGAACGAGACGCGGACCTTCCGGGTCGCCAGAGCGTTTTTGAGAGACAGGACTACGGAGTAGCCATGGCGGGACAGAAGATCCGCATCCGGCTCAAGGCCTACGACCACGAGGTCATCGACTCCTCGGCGAAGAAGATCGTCGAGACGGTGACGCGTACTGGTGCGTCGGTCGCGGGCCCGGTGCCGCTGCCCACTGAAAAGAACGTGTACTGCGTCATCAAGTCGCCGCACAAGTACAAGGACTCGCGCGAGCACTTCGAGATGCGTACCCACAAGCGCCTGATCGACATCCTCGACCCGACGCCCAAGACCGTTGACTCTCTGATGCGACTCGACCTCCCGGCCGGTGTCGACATCGAGATCAAGCTCTGAGGGCCGGTGATCTGAGAATGGCTAAGCAGATCAAGGGCATCCTGGGCGAGAAGCTCGGCATGACGCAGGTGTGGGACGAGAACAACCGCGTTGTTCCCGTCACCGTCGTCAAGGCCGGGCCGAACGTCGTCACCCAGGTCCGTACGAACGACACCGACGGCTACGAGTCCGTGCAGATCGCCTTCGGCGAGATCGACCCGCGCAAGGTGAACAAGCCCCTCAAGGGCCACTTCGCCAAGGCCGACGTGACCCCCCGCCGCCACCTCGTGGAGCTCCGCACCGCGGACGCCAGCGAGTACACGCTCGGGCAGGAGATCACCGCCGAAACCTTCGAGGCCGGCGTGAAGGTCGACGTCACCGGCAAGAGCAAGGGCAAGGGCTTCGCCGGTGTCATGAAGCGTCACAACTTCAAGGGCCTCGGCGCCGGTCACGGCACGCAGCGCAAGCACCGCTCTCCCGGCTCCATCGGTGGCTGCGCCACCCCGGGCCGTGTGTTCAAGGGCCTCCGCATGGCGGGTCGTATGGGCAACGAGCGGGTCACCACCCAGAACCTGACCGTCCACGCCGTTGACGCGGAGAAGGGTCTGCTGCTCATCAAGGGCGCGGTTCCCGGTCCGAACGGCGGCCTCGTCCTGGTCCGCACCGCGGCCAAGGGGGCCTGAGGTAACGATGAGCACTGTTGACATCATTTCGCCGGCAGGCGACAAGACCGGGACGGTCGAGCTCCCCGCGGAGATCTTCGACGTCGAGAAGATCAGCATCCCGCTGATCCACCAGGTCGTCGTCGCCCAGCTGGCCGCTGCCCGTCAGGGCACGCACAAGACCAAGACCCGCGGCGAGGTTCGTGGTGGCGGTAAGAAGCCTTACCGCCAGAAGGGCACCGGCCGCGCGCGCCAGGGCTCGACCCGCGCTCCGCAGTTCGCCGGTGGTGGCGTCGTGCACGGTCCCGTGCCGCGTGACTACTCGCAGCGGACCCCGAAGAAGATGAAGGCCGCGGCCCTGCGCCACGCCCTCACCGACCGGGCCCGCAACAACCGCATCCACGTCGTCACCGGCGTTGTCGAGAGCGAGGTCTCCACCAAGGCCGCCAAGTCGCTGCTCGGCAAGATCTCGGAGCGCAAGAACGTGCTCCTGGTGATCGACCGCGCGGACGAGGCCTCGCTGCTCTCCGCCCGCAACCTGCCCCAGGTGCACATCCTGGAGCCGGGCCAGCTGAACACGTACGACGTTCTCGTCTCGGACGACGTGGTCTTCACCCAGGCCGCCTTCGAGTCCTTCGTGTCCGGCCCGAAGGCCACCGACACTGAAGGGAGCGAGGTCTGATGGCTATCCGTCATCCCTCCATCGCCTCGAAGGCCGCGAAGAAGGCCAAGGAAGCGCGCGTCGCCAAGGCGCGTCGCCACGCCACCGAGGGCAAGAACACCGTCGAGACGCCGCTGAGCAAGTCGTACACGGACCCCCGTGACGTACTGATCAAGCCGGTCGTCTCCGAGAAGAGCTACGCGCTCCTCGACGAGAACAAGTACACGTTCGTCGTGGACCCGCGTGCCAACAAGACCCAGATCAAGCAGGCCGTCCAGGCGGTCTTCTCGGTCAAGGTCACCGGGGTCAACACGATCAACCGCCAGGGCAAGCGCAAGCGGACCCGCACTGGTTTCGGCAAGCGTGCCGACACCAAGCGCGCGATCGTGACCCTTGCCGAGGGCGACCGTATCGACATCTTCGGCCAGGCCTCCTAACGGAGCGCCCTGGTCCGATATCGGACGAGGACTGAGAAATGGGAATCCGCAAGTACAAGCCGACTACGCCGGGCCGCCGTGGCTCCAGCGTCGCCGACTTCGTCGAGGTCACGCGGTCCACGCCGGAGAAGTCGCTGGTTCGCCCGCTGCACAGCAAGGGCGGCCGTAACAATTCCGGTCGTGTGACCGTCCGCCACCAGGGTGGTGGCCACAAGCGCGCCTACCGCGTCATCGACTTCCGTCGCCATGACAAGGACGGCGTGCCGGCGAAGGTCGCGCACATCGAGTACGACCCCAACCGCACCGCGCGCATCGCGCTGCTGCACTACGCGGACGGCGAGAAGCGCTACATCCTCGCCCCGCGCAACCTGCGGCAGGGCGACCGTGTGGAGAACGGTCCCGGGGCCGACATCAAGCCCGGCAACAACCTGGCGCTCCGCAACATCCCGGTCGGTACCACGATCCACGCGATCGAGCTCCGTCCCGGTGGCGGCGCCAAGTTCGCCCGTTCCGCCGGTGCCTCCGTGCAGCTGCTCGCGAAGGAGGGCACGATGGCCCACCTTCGTATGCCGTCCGGAGAGATCCGCCTGGTCGACGTGCGCTGCCGCGCCACCGTCGGCGAGGTCGGCAACGCCGAGCAGTCCAACATCAACTGGGGTAAGGCCGGCCGCAAGCGCTGGCTGGGCGTTCGCCCGACCGTCCGCGGTGTGGCGATGAACCCGGTTGACCACCCGCACGGTGGTGGTGAGGGCAAGACCTCCGGTGGTCGCCACCCGGTCTCGCCGTGGGGTCAGAAGGAGGGTCGTACTCGTTCGCCGAAGAAGGCTTCGAACAAGTACATCGTCCGCCGCCGCAAGACGAACAAGAAGCGCTAGGAGCGGGTTTAGATGCCGCGCAGTCTCAAGAAGGGGCCCTTCGTCGACGACCACCTGATCAAGAAGGTGGACGCCCAGAACGAAGCCGGTTCCAAGAACGTCATCAAGACCTGGTCCCGTCGCTCGATGATCGTCCCGGCCATGCTGGGCCACACGATCGCGGTGCACAACGGCAAGACCCACATCCCGGTGTTTGTCACCGAGTCCATGGTCGGCCACAAGCTCGGCGAGTTCTCGCCGACGCGCACCTTCCGGGGTCACGTCAAGGACGACCGGAAGTCGAAGCGCCGCTAACGCGGGGTGAATGACCATGACAGACACTGAAGGGACAACCATGGAAGCCAGGGCCCAGGCGCGGTACATCCGCGTCACGCCCATGAAGGCCCGCCGAGTGGTGGACCTCATCCGTGGCATGGATGCCACGGAGGCCCAGGCGGTCCTGCGTTTCACCCCGCAGGCCGCGAGCGTGCCGGTCGGCAAGGTGCTGGACAGCGCCATCGCCAACGCCGCGCACAACTACGACCACACCGACGCCGACAGCCTCGTCATCACCGAGGCGTACGTCGACGAGGGTCCGACCCTGAAGCGGTTCCGGCCGCGTGCCCAGGGCCGGGCCTACCGGATCCGCAAGCGGACCAGCCACATCACCGTGGTCGTCAGCAGCAAGGAAGGAACCCGGTAATGGGCCAGAAGGTTAACCCGCATGGGTTCCGGCTCGGCATCACCACGGACTTCAAGTCCCGTTGGTACGCCGACAAGCTGTACAAGGACTACGTCAAGGAAGACGTCGCCATCCGTCGGATGATGACGTCCGGCATGGAGCGCGCCGGCATCTCGAAGGTGGAGATCGAGCGCACCCGTGACCGCGTCCGCGTCGACATCCACACCGCGCGTCCGGGCATCGTCATCGGCCGCCGTGGCGCCGAGGCCGACCGTATCCGCGGCGACCTGGAGAAGCTGACCGGCAAGCAGGTCCAGCTGAACATCCTTGAGGTCAAGAGCCCGGAGACGGACGCTCAGCTGGTGGCCCAGGCCGTCGCCGAGCAGCTGTCCTCCCGCGTCTCCTTCCGTCGCGCCATGCGTAAGAGCATGCAGGGCACGATGAAGGCCGGCGCCAAGGGCATCAAGATCCAGTGTGGTGGCCGTCTCGGCGGCGCCGAGATGTCCCGCTCGGAGTTCTACCGCGAGGGCCGCGTGCCCCTGCACACGCTCCGCGCGAACGTCGACTACGGCTTCTTCGAGGCCAAGACGACCTTCGGCCGCATCGGTGTGAAGGTCTGGATCTACAAGGGCGACGTCAAGAACATCGCCGAGGTCCGCGCCGAGAACGCCGCCGCCCGCGCCGGCAACCGTCCGGCCCGTGGCGGCGCTGACCGCCCGGCCCGTGGCGGTGGCCGCGGTGGCGAGCGTGGCGGTCGCGGTCGCAAGCCGCAGCAGCAGTCCGCGCCGGCTGCCGAGGCCCCCAAGGCTGAGGCTCCCGCCGCCGCTGCCGCTCCGGCTGAGAGCACTGGAACGGAGGCCTGACCGACATGCTGATCCCTCGTAGGGTCAAGCACCGCAAGCAGCACCACCCCAAGCGCCGCGGTCAGGCCAAGGGTGGTACGACGGTTGCGTTCGGCGAGTACGGCATCCAGGCCCTCACGCCGGCGTACGTGACGAACCGCCAGATCGAGGCGGCTCGTATCGCGATGACCCGCCACATCAAGCGTGGCGGCAAGGTCTGGATCAACATCTACCCGGACCGTCCCCTCACGAAGAAGCCCGCCGAGACCCGCATGGGTTCCGGTAAGGGTTCGCCGGAGTGGTGGGTCGCGAACGTTCACCCCGGTCGGGTGATGTTCGAGCTGTCCTACCCGAATGAGAAGATTGCGCGTGAGGCGCTTACCCGCGCTGCTCACAAGCTTCCGATGAAGTGCCGCATCGTGCGGCGCGAGGCAGGTGAAGCGTGATGTCGGCCGGTACCAAGGCGTCCGAGCTGCGCGAACTGGGCGACGAGGAGCTTCTCGCGAAGCTTCGCGAGGCCAAGGAAGAGCTGTTCAATCTCCGCTTCCAGGCGGCGACCGGTCAGCTCGAGAACCACGGCCGTCTGAAGGCGGTCCGTAAGGACATCGCGCGGATCTACACCCTGATGCGTGAGCGCGAGCTGGGCATCGAGACGGTGGAGAGCGCCTGATGAGCGAGAACAACGTGACTGAAGAGACGAAGGCCGCGCGCGGCTTCCGCAAGACCCGTGAGGGTCTCGTCGTCAGCGACAAGATGGACAAGACCGTCGTCGTCGCCGTCGAGGACCGCGTCAAGCACGCGCTGTACGGCAAGGTCATCCGCCGTACGAACAAGCTCAAGGCGCACGACGAGCAGAACGCCGCCGGTGTCGGTGACCGGGTCCTCCTCATGGAGACCCGCCCGCTCTCGGCGACGAAGCGCTGGCGCATCGTGGAGATCCTCGAGAAGGCGAAGTAATAAGCGGGGGCTCCGCCCCCGCTGACCCCCGCTGGGGGCTCCGCCCCCAGGCTCCCGGGCCAGGTGGGCGAAAGCCCCGCGGCCCCCGCAAGGCGGCGCCACCGGCCCTCGGGCCCGGTGGCGCCGAGCCCGGCGAGGGTTTCCGCCTCTAGAGGCACCAGTAATTCCTGCGGGAGCAACCCGCAGGACGGTTCCGCCAGGCTCGCAGGGTCGCCCCGAAAGGGCCCTGCGGGAACCGGCAGACAAACAGGAGATAGACGTGATCCAGCAGGAGTCGCGGCTGCGTGTCGCCGACAACACGGGAGCGAAGGAAATCCTTTGCATCCGTGTGCTCGGTGGCTCCGGTCGCCGCTACGCGGGCATCGGTGACGTCATCGTCGCCACCGTCAAGGACGCGATCCCCGGTGGCAACGTGAAGAAGGGTGACGTCATCAAGGCGGTCATCGTTCGCACCGTCAAGGAGCGCCGCCGTCCGGACGGCTCGTACATCCGCTTCGACGAGAACGCCGCTGTCATTCTCAAGAACGACGGCGACCCTCGCGGCACCCGTATTTTCGGCCCCGTGGGCCGTGAGCTGCGCGAGAAGAAGTTCATGAAGATCATCTCCCTCGCGCCGGAGGTGCTGTGAGCATGAAGATCAAGAAGGGCGACCTGGTTCAGGTCATCACCGGCAAGGACAAGGGCAAGCAGGGCAAGGTCATTGCCGCTTACCCGCGCGACGAGCGTGTCCTGGTCGAGGGTGTCAACCGGGTCAAGAAGCACACCAAGGCCGCTCCGACCGCTCGCGGTTCGCAGGCCGGCGGCATCGTCACGACCGAGGCGCCGATCCACGTCTCCAACGTCCAGCTGGTCGTTGAGAAGGACGGCAACAAGGTTGTCACGCGTGTCGGTTACCGCTTCGACGACGAAGGCAACAAGATCCGCGTTGCCAAGCGGACGGGTGAGGACATCTGATGACTACCACCACCGCTCCGCGTCTGAAGCTGAAGTACCGCGAGGAGATCGCGGGCAAGCTGCGTGACGAGTTCAAGTACGAGAACGTCATGCAGATCCCCGGCCTCGTCAAGATCGTGGTCAACATGGGTGTGGGCGACGCCGCCCGCGACTCCAAGCTGATCGAGGGCGCCATCCGCGACCTCACCACGATCACCGGTCAGAAGCCGGCCGTCACCAAGGCCCGTAAGTCCATCGCGCAGTTCAAGCTGCGTGAGGGCCAGCCGATCGGTGCCCACGTCACGCTCCGTGGCGACCGCATGTGGGAGTTCCTGGACCGCACCCTGTCGCTCGCGCTGCCGCGCATCCGCGACTTCCGTGGTCTGTCCCCCAAGCAGTTCGACGGCCGTGGCAACTACACCTTCGGTCTCACGGAGCAGGTCATGTTCCACGAGATCGACCAGGACAAGATCGACCGCGTCCGGGGTATGGACATCACCGTGGTCACCACGGCGACCAACGACGCCGAGGGCCGCGCGCTCCTCCGTCACCTCGGCTTCCCCTTCAAGGAGGCGTAAGCGAGATGGCGAAGAAGGCTCTGATTGCCAAGGCTGCTCGTAAGCCCAAGTTCGGTGTACGTGGCTACACGCGCTGCCAGCGCTGTGGTCGTCCGCACTCCGTGTACCGCAAGTTCGGCCTCTGCCGCGTGTGCCTTCGTGAGATGGCTCACCGTGGCGAGCTGCCGGGCGTGACCAAGAGCTCCTGGTAATTCCGCCCACCCGTCGCCCGACCACCGCCCCTCAAGGGCGGCCCTTCGGGCCGACAGGCTGGATTGGGATTGTCAGGGCTCTCGGTAAGTAAAGGGTCCGGTCAGGGGCCCACCCCTCCATGGCTTAGGCTAGGAGGGTTGGGCGCCTGACGCCCGTACGACTTACTACGCCGTAGGTCCACCGCGCCGCACCCGTCCCGTCTCGGATCGGGGAGAGGGATGGCGCACCAGGAAACCCCGGCGAGAGAGGCCGAAGGCCAATTCATGACCATGACTGATCCGATCGCAGACATGCTGACGCGTCTGCGTAACGCGAACTCGGCATACCACGACACCGTGGCGATGCCGCACAGCAAGATCAAGTCGCACATCGCGGAGATCCTCCAGCAGGAGGGCTTCATCACGGGCTGGAAGACCGAGGACGCCGAGGTCGGCAAGAACCTCGTTCTCGAGCTGAAGTTCGGCCCGAACCGTGAGCGCTCCATCGCGGGCATCAAGCGGATCTCCAAGCCCGGTCTCCGGGTGTACGCGAAGTCCACCAACCTGCCCAAGGTGCTCGGCGGCCTGGGCGTGGCGATCATCTCCACGTCCCACGGACTCCTCACCGACAAGCAGGCCGGCAAGAAGGGCGTAGGCGGAGAAGTTCTCGCCTACGTCTGGTAGCGGAAGGGAACGGAGGAAACAGCTATGTCGCGCATTGGCAAGCTCCCCATCACGGTTCCCGCCGGCGTGGACGTCACCATCGATGGCCGCACGGTCCAGGTGAAGGGCCCCAAGGGCACCCTCTCCCACACCATTGCGGCGCCGATCGAGATCGCTAAGGGCGAGGACGGCATTCTCAATGTCGTTCGCCCGAACGACGAGCGTCAGAACAAGGCCCTGCACGGCCTGTCCCGCACGCTGGTGGCGAACATGATCACCGGCGTGACCACGGGTTACGTGAAGAAGCTCGAGATCAGCGGTGTCGGTTACCGAGTCCTGGCGAAGGGTTCCAACCTGGAGTTCTCGCTCGGCTACAGCCACCCGATCCTGGTCGAGGCCCCCGAAGGCATCACCTTCAAGGTCGAGAACCCGACGCGGTTCTCGGTCGAGGGCATCGACAAGCAGAAGGTCGGCGAGGTTGCGGCCAACATCCGCAAGCTGCGCAAGCCCGACCCGTACAAGGCCAAGGGCGTCAAGTACGAGGGCGAAGTCATCCGCCGCAAGGTCGGAAAGGCGGGTAAGTAAGCCATGGCATACGGGCAGAAGATCGCCAAGGGCGACGCCTACAAGCGTGCTGCCATCAAGCGGCGCCACATCCGGATCCGTAAGAAGGTCTCGGGTACGGCTGAGCGTCCCCGCCTGGTCGTGACGCGCTCGAACCGCCACATCGTGGCCCAGGTGATCGACGACCTCAAGGGGCACACCCTTGCGTCGGCGTCCACCCTGGACACCTCGATCCGCGGCGGAGAGTCCGACAAGTCCTCGCAGGCCAAGCAGGTCGGCGCCCTGGTCGCCGAGCGCGCCAAGGCCGCGGGCGTCGAGGCCGTCGTGTTCGACCGTGGTGGCAACCAGTACGCGGGGCGCATCGCCGCCCTGGCGGACGCCGCCCGCGAAGCCGGGCTCAAGTTCTGAGCCTGCCGTAGCTAGCGGAAACAGAGAGAGGTAAATCCAATGGCTGGACCCCAGCGCCGCGGAAGCGGTGCCGGTGGCGGCGAGCGGCGGGACCGGAAGGGCCGTGACGGCGGTGCGTCTGCCGCCGAGAAGACCGCGTACGTTGAGCGCGTCGTCGCGATCAACCGCGTCGCCAAGGTTGTGAAGGGTGGTCGTCGCTTCAGCTTCACTGCGCTCGTCGTAGTGGGCGATGGCGATGGCACCGTCGGTGTCGGTTACGGCAAGGCCAAGGAGGTGCCGGCCGCCATCGCCAAGGGTGTCGAGGAGGCCAAGAAGCACTTCTTCAAGGTCCCCCGTATCCAGGGCACCATCCCGCACCCGATCACGGGCGAGAAGGCCGCGGGCGTCGTCCTGCTCAAGCCGGCTTCCCCCGGTACCGGCGTTATCGCCGGTGGCCCGGTGCGTGCCGTGCTCGAGTGCGCCGGCGTGCACGACATCCTGTCGAAGTCGCTCGGCTCGTCGAACGCGATCAACATCGTGCACGCGACCGTGGCAGCCCTGAAGGGTCTGCAGCGTCCCGAGGAGATCGCGGCCCGCCGCGGTCTGCCCCTCGAGGACGTCGCTCCCGCGGCTCTGCTGCGTGCGCGTGCCGGGGCTGGTGCTGCGTAATGGCTCAGCTCAAGATCACGCAGACGAAGTCGTACATCGGCAGCAAGCAGAACCACCGTGACACCCTGCGTTCGCTTGGTCTCAAGAGGATCAACGACGTGGTCGTCAAGGAGGACCGCCCCGAGTTCCGCGGCATGGTGCACACCGTCCGCCACCTCGTGACGGTCGAGGAGGTCGACTGATCATGGCGGAGCAGAACCCGCTCAAGATCCACAACCTCCGTCCTGCCCCGGGCGCCAAGACCGCCAAGACCCGCGTCGGTCGTGGTGAGGCCTCGAAGGGTAAGACGGCCGGTCGTGGCACCAAGGGCACAAAGGCCCGCTACCAGGTTCCGGAGCGCTTCGAGGGCGGGCAGATGCCCCTCCACATGCGGCTCCCGAAGCTGAAGGGCTTCAAGAACCCGTTCAAGACCGAGTACCAGGTCGTGAACCTGGACAAGCTGGCCTCCCTCTACCCCGAGGGTGGCGAGGTCACGGTGGCCGATCTGGTCGCCAAGGGCGCCGTTCGCAAGAACAGCCTTGTCAAGGTCCTCGGCCAGGGCGAGATCTCCGTGGCACTCGAGGTGAAGGTCGACGCGGCCTCCACCTCCGCCAAGGAGAAGATCGCCGCCGCCGGCGGCACCGTCACCGAGCTCGTCTGAACACCACAGGCGTCTCGATGACTTGAGCGCACCCGACCGGGGATGCCCCACAAATGGGGCATCCCCGGTCGGTCGTTCCAAGGAAAGCTGTGTCGCCGGTATGGTGGCCAGCACTGCTCATTTTCGCCTGGTGTGCCCACTGGGAACTCCAGACGGCTTTTGACTGTTAGTTAGCTGTCCATTACTCGTCGAACCTCAAGACCGCCTCTGACGCAGTTGCGCGGGGGTCGCAGGAGGCACCGTGCTCACCGCGTTCGCCCGGGCGTTCAAGACGCCCGACCTGCGCAAGAAGCTGCTCTTCACGCTCGGCATCATTGTGATCTACCGGGTCGGTACGCATATCCCGATCCCGGGCGTCGACTACGGGAACGTCCAGACCTGTATCGACAACGCCAACGCGAACCAGGGCATCTTCGGCCTGGTCAACATGTTCAGCGGTGGCGCTCTGCTGCAGATCACGGTCTTCGCGCTCGGCATCATGCCGTACATCACGGCGAGCATCATTCTGCAGCTGCTGACCGTGGTGATCCCGCGCCTGGAAGCCCTGAAGAAGGAGGGCCAGTCCGGCACGGCGAAGATCACGCAGTACACCCGTTATCTCACGGTGGCGCTGGCCGTCCTGCAGGGCACCGGCCTGGTGGCCACCGCCCGCACGGGCGCGCTGTTCCAGGGCTGCCCGGTCGCCACGCAGATCGTGCCCGACCGCTCGATCTTCGTGACCATCACGATGGTCATCACCATGACCGCCGGTACGGCCTTCGTCATGTGGCTCGGTGAGCTCATCACCGACCGCGGCATCGGCAACGGCATGTCGATCCTGATGTTCATCTCGATCGCCGCCACCTTCCCGTCCGCGCTGTGGGCCATCAAGCAGCAGGGCAGCCTGGCGGGCGGCTGGATCGAGTTCGGCGTCGTGATCGCGGTCGGCCTGTTCATGGTCGGCCTGGTGGTCTTCGTCGAGCAGGCTCAGCGCCGTATCCCGGTCCAGTACGCGAAGCGGATGATCGGCCGCCGCTCCTACGGCGGCACATCGACGTACATCCCGCTGAAGGTGAACCAGGCGGGCATCATCCCCGTGATCTTCGCCTCGTCGCTGCTCTACATCCCGGCACTGGTCGCACAGTTCTCCGGTGGAACCTCCGGCTGGAAGACCTGGATCGAGAAGAATCTCGCGGATCCGGGTGCGACGCCGCACATCATCCTCTACTTCTTCCTGATCATTTTCTTCGCGTTCTTCTACGTGGCCATCTCGTTCAACCCCGAGGAAGTCGCGGACAACATGAAGAAGTATGGTGGCTTCATCCCGGGCATCCGGGCTGGCCGACCGACCGCTGAGTACCTGGGATACGTACTCAACCGGATCACCTGGCCGGGTTCGCTGTACCTGGGGCTGATCGCTCTCGTGCCGACAGTGGCGTTGGCTGGTTTCGGCGCCAATCAGAACTTCCCGTTCGGTGGTACCAGCATCCTGATCATCGTGGGTGTGGGTCTGGAGACGGTGAAGCAGATCGAGAGCCAGCTCCAGCAGCGCAATTACGAAGGGTTCCTCCGCTGATGCGAATCGTCCTCGTCGGACCGCCCGGTGCCGGCAAGGGAACGCAGGCCGCGTTTCTTGCCAAGAACCTGTCGATCCCGCACATCTCCACGGGCGACCTCTTCCGCTCCAACATCAACCGGCAGACGGAACTCGGCAAACTTGCCAAGTCCTACATGGACGCGGGGAACCTGGTACCGGACGAGGTCACCATCGGGATGGCGCGGGACCGCATGGAGCAGCCCGATGCCGTGAACGGCTTCCTGCTGGACGGCTTTCCGCGCAACGTCTCGCAGGCCGAGGCGCTGGACCAGGCGCTGAAGGCCGACGGGGTGGAGCTGGACGCGGTGCTGGACCTGGAGGTCCCCGAGGACGAGGTGGTCAAGCGCATCGCCGGCCGCCGCATCTGCCGCAGGGACTCGGCCCATGTCTTCCACGTGGTGTACAGCCGGCCGAAGAAGGAAGGCGTCTGCGACGTCTGCAGCGGCGAGCTGTACCAGCGCGACGACGACTCCGAGGAAACCGTTCGCCGGCGGCTGGAGGTCTACCACACGCAGACCGAGCCGATCATCGACTACTACCGGGCGCAAGGCCTGGTCGTGACGATCTCGGCGCTCGGCAAGGTGGACGAGGTCACCAAGCGGGCCATGGACGCGCTCAAGCGTGAGGGCGACACGAACTCCGTGAGCGACGCGAGCGCGTAGGTGTCCTGCTGATTCGGCCGCGGTCCCCTTCAGGGTGCCGCGGCCGTACTGTTGTGTGTACGTGACGGTCAAGAAGACGGAGAGCGCAGGCCCCCATGGTGCAGATCAAGACGCCCGAGCAGATCGCCAAGATGCGTGAGGCGGGCCTTGTTGTCGCCGCCGTCCACAAGGCGACGCGTGAGGCGGCGGTGCCCGGGGCCACGACCAAGGATCTCGACGAGGTCGCCCGCAAGGTGCTGGACGAGCACGGGGCGAAGTCGAACTTCCTCGGGTACGGCGGCTTTCCCGCGACGATCTGCACCTCCGCGAACGAGGTCGTCGTCCATGGCATCCCCAGTGACGAGGTCGTCCTCAAGGACGGCGACATCATCTCCATCGACGCCGGCGCGATCGTGGACGGGTGGCACGGGGACGCGGCGTACACCGCGTTCGTGGGGGGCGGGCACGCTCCCGAACTCGTTGAGCTCTCGCGGGTGACCGAGGAATCGATGTGGGCGGGGATCGCCGCGATGAAGGTGGGGCACCGGCTTGTCGATGTCTCCCGTGCCATCGAGACGTATATCCGGCGGCAGCCCAAGCCCGGCGGCGGGCGGTACGGGATCATCGAGGACTACGGCGGGCATGGCATCGGTACGGAGATGCACATGGATCCGCATCTGCTGAACTACGTCGAGCGGAAGCGGGGGAGGGGGCCGAAGCTGGTGCCCGGCTTCTGCCTTGCCATCGAGCCGATGGTGTCCTTGGGGACGGCGAAGACCGAGGTGCTCTCGGACGACTGGACGGTCATCACCACGGATGGCACGTGGTCGTCCCACTGGGAGCACTCGGTCGCTCTGACGGAGGCGGGGCCGCTCGTGCTGACGGCTCCGGACGGGGGTAAGGCGAAGCTTGCCGAGTACGGCGTTGTGGCTGCGCCTGATCCGCTGGGGTGACGGGGTGGCGGGGAGGGGTTTTCTTTCCCCAGGCCCGCCCCTTCCCGGCTGTATCAATTTGCGGCTCCGTCGCGTGAGGGGGCTGCGCCCCCAGGCCCCCCGCCAGGGGGTGGGGTGACATGTCATGTCGTGGCTGCGGGTGCGTTGTGGCTTGTCGCGCCCACTCGGCGGAGCCGCAAATCGGATACAGCCCCGCGCCCCTGAAGGGCGCCCCTGGCGGGGCGGCTCCTGTCTGCCCGCTTAAGGATCTTCCTGGGTGGGCAGGCTCTCAATTCGTGTTTCCGATGGCCCTGACGTAGACTGACTCGTCGGCTCTTGTGTACCCGCATGTCTGCATGCGGTTGTGTGGAGCCGATCAAGGTAGTCGATTCGAAGGGCGAAGCGTGGCCAAGAAGCAAGGTGCCATCGAGATCGAGGGCACTGTCGTCGAGTCTCTTCCGAACGCGATGTTCAAGGTCGAGCTCCAGAACGGCCACCAGGTCCTGGCACACATCAGCGGCAAGATGCGTATGCACTACATCCGCATCCTCCCTGACGACCGGGTCGTGGTGGAGCTGTCTCCGTACGACCTGACGCGTGGCCGGATCGTCTACCGCTACAAGTAGATCTTGCCTGTGCCCCGCACCCGCGGGGTGGTGGCACTGACCCGGAGAACCTCACCCAATGAAGGTCAAGCCGAGCGTCAAGAAGATCTGCGACAAGTGCAGGGTGATCCGCCGTCACGGTCGGGTCATGGTCATCTGCGAAAACCCGCGCCACAAGCAGCGCCAGGGCTGACGCACGACCAACCTTCTGCATCCGCAGACTTCGCGCGACGCAAGCAGCACATGTTCATACGCAGAGCCCGGATCCCATGTTCAGCAAGGATCCGATACCCCCGGTCGGAGGCTGGGGACCCGTTCGTACCGAATCTTGGAGTCCAAGAGGACGGCGGGCGGGAGCCGGTTCTGCGGAAGACCTCCGAACGACAACTGGAGCCATTGAATGGCACGCGTTTCCGGTGTTGACATCCCGCGCGAAAAGCGCGTGGAGGTTGCCCTCACCTACGTGTTCGGCATCGGCCGGACCCTCTCGCAGAAGACGCTGGCCGAGACCGGCGTCAACCCGAACACCCGCGTTCGCGACCTCTCCGAGGAGGAGCTGGTCAAGATCCGCGAGTACGTGGACAACAACATCAAGACCGAGGGTGACCTCCGTCGCGAGGTTCAGGGCGACATTCGCCGCAAGATCGAGATCGGTTGCTACCAGGGCATCCGCCATCGTCGTGGCCTGCCCGTCCACGGTCAGCGCACCAGCACCAACGCCCGTACCCGCAAGGGTCCGCGTCGCGCCATCGCCGGTAAGAAGAAGCCGGGCAAGAAGTAGTCCTCAGCGGACAACGCTTCATCAGCGGTCTTCGCTGTAGGACCGACCACCTCCCCGTAGGAGTAATAGATGCCCCCCAAGGGACGTCAGGGCGCTGCCAAGAAGGTGCGCCGCAAGGAAAAGAAGAACGTCGCTCACGGCCACGCGCACATCAAGAGCACGTTCAACAACACCATCGTTTCGATCACCGACCCCACCGGCAACGTGATCTCCTGGGCCTCCGCCGGCCACGTCGGCTTCAAGGGCTCGCGCAAGTCGACCCCCTTCGCCGCGCAGATGGCCGCCGAGTCGGCCGCCCGCCGCGCGCAGGAGCACGGCATGCGCAAGGTGGACGTGTTCGTCAAGGGCCCGGGTTCGGGTCGTGAGACCGCCATCCGTTCGCTTCAGGCGACCGGTCTTGAGGTCGGCTCCATCCAGGACGTCACGCCCACCCCGCACAACGGCTGCCGTCCGCCGAAGCGCCGTCGCGTCTGACCTGACGTACGGCTGCTTGGTCTGAGGTTTTCGGGCGGTATGGCTCTTCGGAGCCGTATCGCCCGTACCCTTGCAATACATCAGGGCGTCAAATAGCGGGCGCCCCTGACAGAAGGAACGCAACATGCTGATTGCTCAGCGTCCCTCGTTGACCGAAGAGGTCGTCGACGAATTCCGCTCCCGGTTCGTGATCGAGCCGCTGGAGCCGGGCTTCGGTTACACCCTCGGCAACTCCCTGCGTCGTACTCTCCTGTCGTCGATTCCCGGAGCTGCTGTCACCAGCATCCGTATCGACGGTGTCCTGCACGAGTTCACCACCGTGCCGGGCGTCAAGGAGGACGTCACCGACCTGATCCTCAACATCAAGCAGCTGGTCGTCTCCTCGGAGCACGACGAGCCTGTGGTGATGTACCTGCGCAAGCAGGGGCCGGGTCTGGTGACCGCCGCCGACATCGCGCCGCCGGCCGGTGTCGAGGTGCACAACCCGGATCTGGTTCTTGCCACGCTCAACGGCAAGGGCAAGCTGGAGATGGAGCTCACGGTCGAGCGTGGCCGTGGTTATGTCTCCGCCGTGCAGAACAAGCAGGTCGGTCAGGAGATCGGGCGTATTCCGGTCGACTCGATCTACTCGCCGGTGCTCAAGGTCACGTACAAGGTCGAGGCCACGCGTGTCGAGCAGCGCACCGACTTCGACAAGCTGATCGTCGACGTCGAGACCAAGCAGGCGATGCGTCCGCGTGACGCGATGGCTTCCGCCGGTAAGACGCTGGTCGAGCTGTTCGGTCTGGCCCGTGAGCTCAACATCGACGCCGAGGGCATCGACATGGGCCCGTCGCCGACGGACGCAGCCCTCGCCGCCGATCTGGCGCTGCCGATCGAGGAGCTGGAGCTCACCGTCCGGTCGTACAACTGCCTCAAGCGCGAGGGCATCCACTCCGTGGGTGAGCTCGTGGCGCGTTCCGAGGCCGACCTGCTCGACATCCGTAACTTCGGTGCGAAGTCCATCGACGAGGTCAAGGCGAAGCTGAACGGGATGGGTCTGGCCCTGAAGGACAGCCCGCCCGGATTCGACCCGACCGCTGCGGCGGACGCCTTTGGCGCCGATGACGACGCGGATGCCGGTTTCGTCGAGACCGAGCAGTACTAGTCGCTCCGCGAGTAGGCCGGATTTTTGACTGCGGGTCCGCTGTGGCTGGTCGCGCAGTTCCCCGCGCCCCTGAAGGGGCGCGGGTGCTCCGGGCGCCTTGAAAAGGGTGCCCGGATCTCCGACAGGCGACCGCCTGCTCGGATACTGACCTCGGTACCTAGTACGGCCGGGGCAGACACCTAGGAGAAGAACCATGCCGAAGCCCGCCAAGGGTGCCCGTCTGGGCGGCGGTGCCGCGCACGAGAAGCTGCTTCTTGCGAACCTTGCGAAGGCGCTGTTCGAGCACGGTCGTATCACCACGACCGAGGCGAAGGCCCGCCGGCTGCGGCCGTACGCCGAGCGTCTGGTCACCAAGGCGAAGAAGGGCGACCTTCACAACCGCCGTCAGGTGCTCCAGGTCATCACGGACAAGAGCATCGTGCACACGCTCTTCACCGAGATCGGCCCGCGGTACGAGAACCGTCCGGGTGGCTACACCCGTATCACCAAGATCGGTAACCGCCGGGGCGACAACGCGCCCATGGCTGTCATCGAGCTGGTGGAGGCGCTGACCGTGGCCCAGGAGGCCACCGGTGAGGCCGAGGCGGCCACCAAGCGTGCCGTCAAGGAGGACGCCTTCAAGAAGGAAGACGTTCTCAAGAAGGACGAGGCCGCTGAGGCCGAGGCCGAAGAGGTCGTCGAGGACGCGAAGCCGGCTGCTGCCGAGGGCGACGAGTCCAAGGACGCCTGAGGTTTCACCTCGCGTCGAGCGGGTCCGCCCCTCCGGGGGCGGGCCCGTTTTCGTGTTCCTGAAAGGATCCAGGTGTGAGTGACGAGGTAGAGCCCGGGTTCGTACGGGTGCGGCTTGATCTTTCGTATGACGGGAGCGCGTTCTCCGGGTGGGCCAAGCAGGCCGGGGGGCGGCGGACCGTGCAGGGGGAGATCGAGGACGCGCTGCGTACGGTGACGCGGTCGCGGGAGGTGACGTACGAGCTGACCGTGGCCGGGCGGACCGATGCAGGGGTGCATGCGCGGGGGCAGGTGGCGCATGTCGATCTGCCCGAAGGGCTGTGGGCCGAGCATCGGGAGAAGCTGCTCAAGCGGCTGGCCGGGCGGTTGCCGAAGGATGTGCGGGTGTGGTCGCTGCGGGAGGCGCCCAGCGGCTTCAACGCCCGTTTCTCGGCGGTCTGGCGGCGATACGCCTATCGCGTCACCGACAACCCGGGTGGCGTCGATCCGCTGCTGCGCAGCCACGTCCTCTGGCACGACTGGCCGCTCGATGTCGGCGCGATGAACGAGGCGGCGCGGCCGCTGCTCGGGGAGCACGACTTCGCCGCGTACTGCAAGAAGCGGGACGGGGCGACGACCATTCGTACGCTTCAGGAGCTGAGCCTTGCGCGGGGGGCGGACGGAGTGATCACCGCCACGGTGCGGGCCGATGCCTTCTGCCACAACATGGTGCGGTCGCTGATCGGGGCGCTGCTGTTCGTGGGGGACGGACATCGCGGTCCCGACTGGCCGGGGAAGGTGCTCGCCGCCGGGGTGCGGGACTCCGCCGTGCATGTCGTACGGCCGCACGGGCTGACGCTGGAGGAAGTCGGGTACCCGGCGGACGAGTTGCTGGCGGCGCGGAACAAAGAGGCGCGGAACCGGCGGTCGTTGCCGGGGGCGGGGTGTTGCTGAAGGGAGAGCGGGGGTTGGTTGTCGGCGGTGGTCGCCCGTGGGGGCCACCGCCTTCCCGTTGCCCGCGTACTGCCCGGCGCCGTGTTCAGCCGTCGCCGTCGCCCCGGGCTCAACTCCCCGCGGATTCCTACTCGTTGGCCGCGGCCGAAGCCTGCGCCTCGCCCCGGCGGCGGATCTGGCGGAAGGTGAACTCCGCGAGGTCGTCACCGGTGGAGAAGACCTTGGTGTCCTTCTGGGTCACGTCCTTGCCGTTGGTGAAGCCGGCGACCGTGAAGTAGGCGTAGCGGCCGTACGAGTTGGTCGTCGAGCGGCAGACCGCCGCGCGGCAGAAGGCGGGGACGCCGTCGCCCGACAGCGACTGGACGACGCTCTTGGTGTCCGCGTCGTTCTTGGCCTTGGCCGCCTGGGCCTCGGTGTCGAAGAGGGCCACGCCGACCGTCACCGCCACACCGTTCAGGGAGTACGTGACGCGCATCAGCCGCGTGCAGTCGTTCTTCGTGAGGACCGTGCCGAGCGTGCCCTGGACGGCCGACGCGCAGTCCTTCGTGGACGCGGTCTTGCCCTTCTCATAGCGGGACTCGCCCATCGTCAGCCGCGAACCGGGGAAGAGGATGTCCGGGCTGAGCGGCGCCGTGTCCTTCTTCGCGCTGGAGATGAAGTCCTTCGGGTCCAGCGGGGGAGGCGCCGAGGTCTCCGCGAACGAAGGGCCGGGGCTGGTGGTGTCCGGCGGGATGTCCGAGGTGGCGGGCAGGTCGGAGGCAGGCTGGTTCACCACCTGGCCGTCGTTGCCGTCGGCCGAGACCACGGCCACGGCGACGGCCGCGCCTATCGCGACCGTGGCGAGCGCGCCGCCGCCGACCATCAGCCATCTGCGGCGCCGGTTGCGCGATTCGGACGCCTCGGCGAGCGCCGCCCAGTCGGGGGTCTGGTTTCCCCACTGCGGCGGCTGAGAACCCGATCCCCCGGGACCCCACTGAGGTCCCCCCTGCCCAAAGCTCATGGGGCGCATCTTATGACAGGACAAGGCGTCTACTGGTACCACAGCGGTAACAGTGGTAACCCTCGGCCCCCGCGCGTTTTGACCCGTGTGGGCCGCCGGAGCTATTCTTGCCCTTCGTTATGTGTATTGGCTTGCTCATTCTCACGTGAGAGGCCCTTACACCGGTCCACCGGGGCCGATGACCAGCGATCTGCATGCGGTTGCGTCGCCGCCGTGCGGTCAGGGCTGTCGTGATCGTCCGTGGTGGCCTTGTCAGGACCCCACTCACTGAAGAAGCGAAGGCTACGAACCGTGCGTACGTACAGCCCCAAGCCCGGCGACATCACTCGCCAGTGGCACGTCATCGATGCCCGGGACGTCGTTCTCGGCCGTCTGGCGACCACCGCTGCCACCCTTCTGCGCGGCAAGCACAAGCCGATCTACGCTCCGCACGTCGACGCTGGTGACTTCGTCATCATCATCAACGCGGACAAGGTCCACCTGTCCGGCAACAAGCGGACCCAGAAGCTGGCGTACCGCCACTCCGGGTACCCGGGTGGTCTGCGCTCCGTCCGTTACGACGAGCTGCTGGACAAGAACCCCGAGAAGGCGGTCGAGAAGGCCGTCAAGGGCATGCTCCCGAAGAACACCCTGGGCCGTCAGATGCTCTCGAAGCTGAAGGTCTACAGGGGTGACCAGCACCCGCACGGCGCGCAGCAGCCGCAGCCGTACGAGATCACCCAGGTCGCGCAGTAAGTCCGGCCACCCCTAAGACCAGAAGAGAATCTGAGGAGAATCGTGGCCGAGACCACTACCGAGCAGCCGGTCGAAGAGACCGAGACCGAGCTCGTCGACATCGAGCAGTACACCACCGAGTCCGAGGTCCCCGTCGAGGGCGAGTACACCTCGGAGTCCCTGGCCTCCCGCTTCGGCGAGCCGCAGCCGGCCGCCGGACTGGGCCGCCGCAAGAACGCCATCGCCCGCGTCCGGATCGTTCCGGGCTCCGGCAAGTGGAAGATCAACGGTCGCACCCTTGAGGACTACTTCCCCAACAAGGTGCACCAGCAGGAAGTCAACGAGCCCTTCAAGGTGCTCGAGCTCGACGACCGTTACGACGTTGTCGCCCGCATCTCGGGTGGCGGCGTCTCCGGCCAGGCCGGCGCCCTGCGCCTCGGTGTGGCCCGCGCGCTGAACGAGGCGGACGTGGACAACAACCGCGGCGCCCTGAAGAAGGCCGGCTTCCTCCGCCGCGACGACCGTGCGGTCGAGCGCAAGAAGGCCGGTCTGAAGAAGGCCCGCAAGGCGCCGCAGTACAGCAAGCGGTAACGCTCCGCTGAGGGGCTGGGTTATCAGCTGCGGGTTCGTTGTGGCTGGTCGCGCAGTTCCCCCGCGCCCCTTCGGGGCGCGGCCCTGTGCCCCGTACGGGGCACCGCACGCAGCATCCGCCCCGGCGGCACTCCTGTGCCGCCGGGGCGTGGCGTTTACGGCAAGTAGCACTTATCGCGGCCTTACGTCACCGTCCATCAGCCTGGGAACTGGGGATACTCGTGAGCAAGGCCTTACCTGGACACTCGGCTTGAGCCGCAATTTCTGAGCATGTTCGGAGGACACCAGTGGGACGACTCTTCGGCACGGACGGCGTGCGCGGTGTTGCCAACGCGGACCTGACGGCTGAGCTGGCGCTCGGCCTGTCCGTCGCGGCGGCGCACGTACTGGCCGAGGCGGGCACCTTCGAGGGCCACCGGCCCACGGCGGTGGTCGGGCGGGACCCACGGGCGTCCGGGGAGTTCCTGGAGGCCGCCGTGGTCGCCGGCCTCGCCAGCGCGGGCGTGGACGTACTGCGCGTGGGCGTGCTGCCGACGCCGGCGGTGGCGTACCTCACCGGCGCACTCGGCGCCGACCTCGGCGTGATGCTCTCCGCCAGCCACAACGCCATGCCCGACAACGGCATCAAGTTCTTCGAGCGCGGCGGCCACAAACTCGCCGACCAGCTGGAGGACCGGATCGAGGCCGTGTACGAGGAGCACCGCACCGGGGCTCCCTGGGACCGGCCCACCGGTGCGGGCGTCGGGCGCGTCCGGACGTACGAGGAGGGGTTCGAGCGGTACGTCGCCCACCTCATCACGGCGGTTCCGAACCGTCTGGACGGTTTGAAGGTCGTCCTCGACGAGGCGCACGGCGCCGCCGCCCGGGTCTCGCCCGAGGCCTTCATCCGGGCGGGCGCCGAGGTCGTCACCATCGGCGCCGAGCCGGACGGCCTGAACATCAACGCCGGGTGCGGCTCCACGCACCTGGGTCTGTTGCAGGCAGCCGTGGTCGAGCACGGCGCCGACCTGGGCATCGCGCACGACGGCGACGCCGACCGCTGCCTCGCCGTGGACCACACGGGCGCCGAGATCGACGGGGACCAGATCCTGGCCGTACTCGCGCTGGCGATGCGGGAGCGTTCCGCACTGCGCTCCGACACCGTGGTCGCGACGGTCATGTCCAACCTGGGCTTCAAGCTGGCCATGGAGCGTGAGGGACTCTCCCTGGTACAGACGGCAGTTGGTGACCGTTACGTACTGGAGGAGATGAAGAAGCACGACTACGCGCTCGGCGGCGAGCAGTCCGGGCACGTGATCATCACGGACCACGCGACCACCGGCGACGGCACGCTGACCGGCCTGCTGCTGGCGGCCCGGATCGCCCAGACGGGACGTACGCTCCAGGACCTCGCGTCCGTCATGGACCGGCTGCCGCAGGTACTGATCAATGTGCCGGACGTCGACAGGTCGCGGGTGAAGACCTCCGAGGAACTGGCGGCCGCGGTCGCCGATGCGGAGCGCGAACTCGGTTCCACGGGGCGGGTGTTGCTGCGTCCTTCGGGTACGGAGCCGCTGGTGCGGGTGATGGTGGAGGCTGCCGACCTCGATCAGGCACGGTCGGTGGCGGGGCGGCTCGCCGACGTGGTGAAGTCGGCGCTGGCCTGCTAGGCCTGGGCCTTCTTGGCGTCTCGTTCACGCTGCTTCGCCCAGAAGAACTTCTGGGCGAGCAGTGTGAGCGTGCCGGCGAGGATGATGCCGAGCAGGTTCAGGAGCAGTTGCTCGGTGGAGCCCCAGGTCTGCTTCGTGTCTCCGTAGCTCAGGGCCACCGCTGCGTTGGCGGCGGCCGGGACCGTCGTGACGGAGATCGCGACGCCGACCAGGAGGCCCGACTTGGCCGAGGTCAGCGAGAGGGTGCCGGCGATGCCCGCGAGGACGGCCACGATGAAGGAGAACGCGTCGGGCGCGTAGACGAAGGCGGTGTTGGGCCTCTCGGCGTCCAGTTGCTCCCTGCTGAAGAGCTCGATCGAGTCCATGAAGTAGCTGAAGACGACCGTCACCGCCATGGCGAAGGCGAAGCCCACCAGCAGCGCCATCGCCGAACGCAGCGCGAGCCGCGGAGCGCGCCGCACCAGCGCCGTGCACAGACCGGCCAGCGGCCCGAACTCCGGGCCCACCGCCATCGCGCCCACGATCAGGATCGCGTTGTCGAGGACCACACCGCAGGCCGCGATCATCGTGGCCAGTGTGATGAAGGCGATGTACGTGAACGAGAGTGTCGACTCCTCGTGGGTCGCGTCCGCCAGGTGTTCCCACAGGACCGCGTCCGCGCCCTCGCCCGGCGCGTCGTCGCGGGCCTTGTCGGCACGCTCCGACAGCGAGAGATCAATGTTCTCGATGGCGATGGAGCCGCACTTGTCGATCTCCAACTCCCGCAGCTCACCGAGCAGTTCGTCGCCCGCCTCGCGCGCGACGTCGCACATCACCACATCCCCGGCGGGGTTGCGGGCAGCGCCCTGCATCACGACGAGATGCGTGGCGCCGACGGTCTTCTCGATCAGGCGGACCACGCTGTCGGTCTTGTCGGACGGCGTGATCAGGCGCAGATGCAGCATTCCCGCAGCGTAGCCGGGCCCGGTTACAGCTTGCGCAGACTCAGACGCTGCACCTTGTGATCGGGGCCCTTGCGCAGGACGAGGGTGGCGCGGCCGCGCGTGGGGGCCACGTTCTCCAGCAGATTGACCTTGTTGATGGTCCGCCACATCGTACGGGCGTAGTCGAGGGCCTCCTCCTCGGAGACCTGGGTGTACCTGCGGAAGTACGAGGACGGATTCTGGAAGGCCGTCTCGCGGAGCCTGCGGAAACGATTCAGGTACCAGCGCTCGATGTCCTCGGGACGGGCGTCGACGTACACGCTGAAGTCGAAGTAGTCGGCGAGGCCCACGCGGGTGCGGCCGTCCTTGCCGGGCAGGGCGGGCTGGAGGACGTTCAGACCCTCGACGATCAGGATGTCGGGGCGGCGCACGGTGAGCCGCCTGCCCGGCACGATGTCGTAGATCAGGTGGGAGTAGACGGGCGCGGTGACCTCGTCCTTGCCGGCCTTGATGTCCGCGACGAAACGGGTCAGGGCGCGTCGGTCGTACGACTCCGGGAAGCCCTTGCGCGACATCAGGCCGCGCGCCTGGAGCTCCTTGGTCGGCAGCAGAAAGCCGTCCGTGGTGACCAGTTCGACGCGCGGATGCTCGGGCCAGCGGGACAGCAGGGCCTGGAGGAGACGCGCGACGGTCGACTTGCCGACGGCCACGGAACCGGCGACCCCTATCACGAACGGGGTGCCGGACTGGGAGCCCTGCTCGCCGAGGAAGGTGTTCAGAGCGCCGCGCAGTCCGTCCGTGGCCTTCACGTACAGGTTCAGCAGCCGGGACAGCGGCAGGTAGATGTCCCGTACCTCGTCGAGGTCGATGACGTCGCCGAGGCCCCGCAGCTTCTCGACCTCGTCGGCGGTCAGCGGGAGCGGCGTCTTCTCGCGCAGCGCACTCCACTCTGCACGGGTGAGGTCGACGTAGGGAGTCGCCTCCGGCCTGGGCCGGTGGGCGCTCCGCGGGGACGTGGAGACCGAAGAGATCACAGTCCATTGTCACGGGAGCGGGGGCGCATCGGCGGGTGGGGTCCGTCACGTCTGGCTGTGGACGAGTTGTGGGGGAAGTATGGACCTGCGGGGCGGGCGGGGATACGGTCCGGGCACCGGGGAGCGAGCCGCCTTCCGGGGTCTTTGGGGGTTTGGGGGTTTCGGATGGCCGTGGCCATACGGATTCGTGATGCCGTACGACGAATATCTACGCGCGCTGACACGGACTTCGCGGGGCGAGTGAGCAGCGAGCTGGCGGCGGACCTGCCGGACGAGGACTTGGGGGAGTACCTCTACGACTGCATCGACCTGTACGAGATGGGCAGCAAGCCGCGGTGTGAGGAAGTGGAGTACCTGGAGTTGGTCCAGGACGCCATAGAGCGGGTCGAGCGGGGGCGCTGAGCGCTGGCTTGAACGGTTTTCGGGTGCGGGTGTGTGGGTGGCTGGTCGCGCAGTTCCCCGCGCCCCTGGGTTCGTTGGGGGTCGGGGTCGTGGGCCGGTGCGTCAGCCCGTCGCAGGGCGGGCATACGACCCTGGCCTGGTACACGGTCCTGGTTCTCCGAGACCGAAGCTAAGCGACGGGCATACGACGCACCGGCCCACGACCCCTCCCGCCGGAGGGAAGCTGCGGGTCGTTGGGGGTGCGGGCTTTCCCGGGGCCCGGGCTTGTTCGGGACACGGGGTCTTCGGGCCGCGGGAAGCCGCAGGCTTTTGCTTTTCAGGGGCGCGGGGAACTGCGCGACCAGCCACGACGCACTCGCAGCCGCGACACGACCTGTCACCCCACCCCGTGGCGGGGGCCTGGGGGCGCAGCCCTCCGTTTCGGGAAGGGGCGGGCCTGGGGAAAGAAACCTCTGCTTACGCAGCCTCGCGGTGCTGCCGCCCCTCCGGCGCAGGCGCCGGGTCCCGCGGCGGCGTAGACACGACGCGGGCGGCGGCGCCGGCCGCGAGCAGCTCCCGTACAGACACCCCGCCAAGCTCCGCAGGAACAGGGTCACGATCCGAAGTCGACATGGCCGCCTCCTGGGGCTCCGGGAGCAGACGTAGTTAGGTAACCCTAACCAGTACCGGTACCCATATGAACACGCCGAAGCCACCCCACGCAACCTCTTGCCGACGCCATGTCGGAACGTTACGAAACCCCGGCTCTCAAGCCGAAAGCACGCTCAGGTCCACGGCAGCCCACCGCTCCCCCACCCCGCGGAGCGTCACGTGCCGGACCTCGTCCGTCGTGTCTCCGACCGCCCGGTGGATGAAGACGTGCAGCCGCTCCTCGGTCAGCTCCTCGACCTTCCCCTCGCCCCACTCCACGACGATCACCGAGTCGGTCAGCGAGACATCGAGGTCGAGATCCTCCATCTCGTCCAGCCCACCGCCCAGGCGGTAGGCGTCGACGTGGACGAGCGGCGGCCCGTCACCGAGAGAGGGGTGCACGCGGGCGATCACGAAGGTGGGGGACGTGACCGCACCCCGTACGCCAAGTCCCTCGCCGAGCCCTCGGGTCAGCGTCGTCTTGCCCGCACCCAGCTCGCCGGTGAGCATCACGAGGTCGCCGGGGCGCAGGAGTTTGGCCAGGCGGCGGCCCAACTCCTGCATCTGGTCGGGGGAGTTGACGGTGAACTCGGTGGTGACGTACGGCATCGGCTGCTCAGCCGGGTTGTGCGGTGCTGCTGGTGCTTCCATAGCCACCCACCGTAGCGCCGGCCGGGACGGCTCCCGCGCGGGTGAGGAGGTCGGCGAGGCGGTCCGTGACGACCTCGGGGTGCTCCAGCATCACCAGGTGCCCGGCGTCCGGCACGAGCACCAGCTCGGCGTCCGGCAGCAGATCCGCGATCGCCTCGCTGTGCTCGCTCGGCGTGACGAGGTCCTTGACGCCGGACAGTACGAGGACGGGCAGCTCGGCGAAGTACGCCAGCGCCTCCGTCTTGTCGTGGTCGGTGAACGCCGGGTAGAACTCGGCGACCACATCGATCGGCGTGCCCTCGATCAGCCGCTCGGCGAACCGCGCGACCGCCGGGTCGATGTCCTTGGACGCGAACGAGTACCGCTTGATGATCCCGGCGAACAGATCGGCCGTGGCCCGCCGCCCTTTCTCCACCAGCTCGGCCCGCTGCCCCAGCGCCTTCAGCACGCCGGGCAGTACGCGCCGTACCGCGTTGACGCCAGCCACAGGAAGCCCGAAGTTGACCTCGCCGAGTTTCCCCGAGGACGTACCGACGAGTGCGACACCGACCACTCGCTCACGGATGAGGTCGGGGTACTGGTCGGCAAGGGCCATCACCGTCATTCCCCCCATCGAGTGCCCGACGAGCACGAGCGGCCCCTCGGGGGCGGCCTCGTCGATCACGGCCTTCAGATCGCGGCCGAGCTGCTCGATGTCGAGCGGCACACCGTCCTGGACCTGTGCGACACCGCGTCCGGAGCGGCCGTGGCTGCGCTGGTCCCAGTGGACGGTGCGTACGACTCCGCGCAGGGCGGCCCGCTGGAAGTGCCAGGAGTCCTGGCTGAGGCAGTAACCGTGGCTGAAGACGACGGTGACGGGGGCCGGGGCCTTGCGGCCGAACAGTCTGCGGCGGCGGGGGGTGAGCGTGGCGTCCTGCTCCACGTCGTCGATCTCGTAGTAGATCTCCGTGCCGTCGTCCGCGGTCGCCGTGCCGGGCATGCCGCGCAGTGCGCCGTACGGACCTGTCGAGTCGAGCGCGAGCCGGGCCTTCTGGCGCATGCCGCGGCCGACGGTGAGCCGCTCTATCGCGACTCCGGCGGCGGCGCCCGCGGCGACGACGCCTATCGCGGTGCCGACGATGCCCGCCCTACGCCAGTTCCCGGCGTTCCCCGCGGCGGCGCTCCCCGCGGCAGAGGCCACCGAGGCGACGGCCTCCGCCCTGCTCTCGCTCACGTACCGCTCCTCTTTGCCGGTGTGTGGTCCGGGGGCCGTCCCCCGAAAGCTGCGTACCCGTCTCGCGTGTTATTCACCCGATTCCTCCGAGGGCACCCCGGACCGCCCACACGGTCGGGTAAGCTGCCTGCCGTGCGTTGCGAGAACCAAGCGCGTACGCCGTGCTGATCGAGAGCCAAGACAGCACATGCACCTCCAAGCTTTGCGGTACGAACCCGGGCTGGTTTCAACCCGGCTGGTGTTGATCGTGGAAGACCTGTCGGGTCGCTGACCCGCGGGCGGCGTGAGCCAGGAATCCCCCTGCCTTCAGCTGGGGGAGGATTCAATATTCACGTAGACGCGCGGTACTCGGGTTCCGATCCGGGTCACGATTTCGTACGCGATCGTGCCCGCGGCCCGGGCCCAGTCCTCGGCGGTCGGCTCACCTTCATCGCCGGGCCCGAACAGCACCACCCGTTCCCCCACCGCCGGCTGGTCCCCGCCGAGGTCGACGGCGAACTGGTCCATCGCGACCCGCCCCGCCACCGTCCGCCACTTGCCGCCGGTCAGGACGGGCCCCGTGCCGGAGGCGTGCCGTGGGATCCCGTCCGCGTACCCCACGGGCACCAGGCCGAGGGTCGTGTCACCTGGCGTCACGTAGTGATGCCCGTAACTGACGCCGTGCCCTGCCGGAACGCGCTTCACCAGCGCGAGCGCGGCCGACAGCGTCATCACCGGCCGCAGCCCCAGCTCGGCCGCGGTGCCCAGTGCGGGGCTGGGCGAGATGCCGTATGTCGCGATTCCGGTGCGTACGAGATCGAAGTGGGTCTCCGGGAGTGTGAGCGTGGCGGGCGAGTTGGCGATGTGGCGCACTTCTGGCCGTATGCCCTTTTTCTCCGCGTATGTCACCATCTCGCGGAAGGCGGTGAGTTGGGCCCCGATGGAGGGGTGCCCCGGCTCGTCGGCGCAGGCGAAATGCGACCAGAGCCCGGTGACCCGGACCAGCCCCTCAGCCTCGGCCCGCAGGGCTGCCGCGACCAACTCGGGCCAGTCACCGGGCTGGCAGCCGTTGCGCCCGAGCCCGGTGTCGGCCTTGAGCTGGACCCGGGCGGTACGCCCCGCGGCGCGCGCGGCCCCGGCGGCTTCCCGCAAGGCCCAGAGCCCGCTGATCCCGAGGTCCACGTCGGCCTCGACGGCCGCACGCCAAGGGCCTCCAGGCGTCCACAGCCAGCACATGATCCGCCCTGGCAGCCCCGCCTCGCGCAGGGCCAGGGCCTCCTCGGGCGTGGCCGTCCCCAGCCACGTGGCCCCCGCGTCGAGCGCCGCCCGGGCACATCGCACCGCCCCGTGTCCGTACGCGTCCGATTTCACCACCGCCATGAGGGCAGCGGCGGGCGCGTGGGCGCGCAGAGTCCGCACATTGGCCCTCAGGGCGGCCAGATCGATCTCGGCGCGGGCACGCGCGGGTGCTGTCTCGTTCATCGCGCCCAGTGTCTCAGAGTGCGCTGACAGCTCCGCCGAGCCCGTACCGCTGTGAGCAGCGGGCTCGCCCGAGTACCGAGCCGGCGCCCGCGACGCCGCTGGGTACGCCAGACTCGGCGTATGCGTAGTGCGTACGGAGTGGAGACGGTGCGGGCGGCCGAGCGGGAGTTGATGGCGAGGCTTCCGGAGGGGGCGCTGATGCAGCGGGCGGCGGCCGGACTTGCCGCGGCCTGTGCGGAGTTGATGGGGCGGGTGTACGGCCGCCGGGTCGTTCTGCTGGTGGGCAGCGGGGACAACGGCGGAGACGCCCTGTACGCGGGAGCCCGCCTCGCCCGCCGCGGCGCGGGCGTCACGGCCGTACTGCTGTCTCCCGAGCGAACCCATCCGGGCGGGCTGGCCGCGCTGCGCCGGGCAGGCGGCAGGGCACTCGCGACCCGGCAGAAAGAAGACGCCGCAGCGGTCGAGCGGGCGATCCGTTCCGCCGATCTCGTGGTCGACGGAATCGTCGGGATCGGCGGCAAGGGCGGACTGCGCCCCGACGCCGCCCCCTTGGCCGAGTTGGCCGAGGCATCCCGCGCCGCCGTCGTCGCCGTGGATCTGCCGAGCGGTGTCGAGGCCGACACCGGTGAGGTACGTGGCGCGGCGATCCGTGCCGACCTGACCGTGACCTTTGGCACGCACAAGCCGGGGCTGCTGATCGACCCGGCACGGGAGTACGCCGGTTCGGTGCGGCTCGTGGACATCGGTCTTTCGCTGCCCGACGAGGCCGAGGCGGAGGCTCTGCAACATGCCGATGTGGCGGCGCTGTTGCCCGTTCCGGGCGCCGAGAGCGACAAATACCGGCGCGGCGTCGTAGGGATCGCCGCCGGGTCCTCGCGGTATCCCGGCGCGGCCGTACTCGCCGTGGCGGGCGCGCTGCGGGGCGGGGCGGGGGCCGTACGGTACGTCGGTCCCGCCGGGGACGCGGTGATCGCCCGCTTCCCCGAAACCCTCGTCTCGGACCAGGGCCCGAAGCGGGCCGGGCGGGTGCAGGCCTGGGTCGTCGGGCCGGGTGCCGGCGACGACGCGCAGAGCGTGGCGGAGGTGCTCGCCCAGGACGTACCCGTCCTGGTGGACGCGGACGGCCTCCGGCTCGCGGACCGGGATCTCGTACGGGCCCGGAAGGCGCCCACACTGATGACGCCTCACGCCGGTGAGGCCGCAGCCCTGCTCGGTGTGTCGCGGGGGTCGGTCGAGGCGGCGCGGTTGCACTCCGTGCGGGAGCTGGCGGAGCGGTACGGGGCAACGGTGTTGCTGAAGGGCTCGACCACGCTGGTGGCTTCGCCCGGGGGTGGGCCGGTCCGGGTCAACGCGACGGGGACGTCCTGGCTGGCCACGGCGGGCAGCGGTGACGTGTTGTCGGGGCTCGCCGGTTCGCTCCTGGCCGCGGGCCTGAGCGCCCTCGACGCCGGCAGCGTCGCCGCATACCTCCACGGGCTCGCGGGGCGGTTCGCGGCGGACGGGGCACCGATGGGCGCGCACGACGTGTCCGAGTCGATCCGCTCCGCGTGGCGGGACGTCATGAGCTGACGTGGTCCTGGAGGGACCGCTACCCCTCCGCGATCACCACCGCCGAAGCCACTCCCGCGTCATGGCTCAGCGACACATGCCAGGACCGCACGCCCAGCTCGGCCGCCCGCACGGCGACCGTCCCCGTCACCCGCAGCCTCGGCTGCCCGCTGTCCTCGACGACGACTTCCGCGTCCGTCCAGTACAGCCCGCTCGGCGCCCCCAGCGCCTTGGCGAGAGCCTCCTTCGCCGCGAACCGGGCCGCGAGTGAAGCGACCCCGCGCCGCTCGCCGCTCGGCAACCACAACTCCCGCTCGACGAAAAGCCGTTCCGCGAGCGCCGGTGTCCGCTCCAGCGAGGCCTGGAACCGTTCGATCTCGGCGACGTCGATCCCCACTCCGATGATCACGACTCAACCCTATGCCTATGCCTCCGGCGGTTGGGCAGGGGCGCCTACCCGAGGGGTGGGTTCGGTTCATGGGCGACTGCCGGTCCGTCGTGGCTGGTCGCGCCCACGCGGCGGAGCCGCAAATCGACACAGCCCCGCGCCCCTAAAAGCAAAAGCCTGCGGCTCCCCGCACCCGGAGCAAGCCCGTACCCCAGCCACGACGTGCCCGCGGCTTCCCTCCGGCGGGAGGGGTCGTGGGCCGGTGCGTCGTATGCCCGTCGCTTAGGTTCGGTCTCGGAGGACCAGGGCCTTGTACCAGGCCAGGGTCGTATGCCCGGCCTGCGACGGGCTGACGCACCGGCCCGCGGCCCCGACCCACCCACGGACCTCAGGGGCGCGGGGAACGGCGCGACCAGCCACAACGCACCCGCAGCCGCCAAACGAACCCCAACAACCCACCCCCGTAGGCCCCCCACCCCGTCGTAGGGGAGGTGCTACTCCACAACGACAACCTTCGTGCCGACCGTCGCGAACTCCCACATCGCATCCCCATCCGCCCGGGATTCCCGAATGCCACCCAGCTTCTTCCCGGGGTCGGGGGCCGAGGTCGACCCGTCCACCGCCGCACTGAACCCGATCGTCGTGCCGTCCACGTTCGCGAAGCGGACGACGTGTTCGACGGCTACTCCGTCGGAGCCGGTGATGGAGCCGGAGCGGGAGGTGACGGCGTACGTGTCGGGCGTGGGGTCGACCGTGCCGGGGGTGACCGAGAACGTGCGGCGCACCTTGTCGTTCGCGGCGACCAGCCAGACCCGGTCGGCCCGCACCGAGTAGACGACCCGCTGGCCCGTACCCGAGCGGCCGGGCAGCGCCGCCTCGGGCTGCTCGGCGCGCGGGGACTTCGGGGCGGACGCCGGGGGGGACGACGCGGTCCGCGGTGCGCCCAGGGTGTCCGGGACATTGGCGGACGCCTGGTAGGCGAGGAAGCCGACTGCGGCGATCGCCGCCACGGTGAGCCCGGCCACGAATCCCGAGCTGCTCCTAGCCACCTTGGGTGCCCACCTCTCGTACGGCATACGTGTCAATGTGACAGTTTGACGTGACGGTAGCAGGAGGGACGCGTGGGACTTGGGCGACGGTGTCTTCGCCCTGGGCGCCGTAGGCTGTTCGCGTGCTCTTGCTCGCTCTGGATACCGCCACCTCCGCCGTCACCGTCGCCCTGCACGACGGGACGTCCGTCGTCGCCTCGTCGAGTCAGGTGGACGCCCGTCGGCACGGAGAGTTGTTGCTGCCCGCCGTCGACCGGGTGCTCACCGAGGCCGGGCTGCGGCTCGACGCCGTCACCGGCATCGTTGCGGGCGTGGGACCCGGCCCGTACACCGGGCTGCGGGTCGGCCTGATGACCGCCGACACCTTCGGGCTCGCGCTGGGCGTGCCCGTGTACGGACTGTGCACGCTCGACGGACTTGCGTACGCGTCCGACATACAGGGCCCCTTCGTCGTGGCGACCGACGCACGGCGCAAGGAGGTCTACTGGGCGCGGTACTCCGATTCCCGTACGCGCGTCAGCGGGCCAGCCGTGGACCGGCCCGCCGAGATCGCCGAAGCCGTCGCGGGTCTGCCCGCGGTCGGGGCGGGCGCGCTGCTCTACCCCGACACCTTCCCGGATGTGTACGAGCCCGAGAACGTCTCGGCGGCGGCGCTCGCGTCCCTCGCGGCGGAGCGGCTGGCGAAGGGCGAGGAGCTCCCCGCCCCCCGGCCGCTGTACCTGCGCCGCCCCGACGCCCAGGTGCCCAAGAACTACAAGGTGGTCACCCCCAAGTGACTCCCGTGCTGCGCGAGATGCGCTGGTGGGACATCGATCCCGTACTGGCGCTGGAGAAGGCCCTCTTCCCCGAGGACGCCTGGTCGCGGGGGATGTTCTGGTCCGAGCTGGCCCATTCGCGGGGGGCGACGGCGACGAAGCGGTATGTCGTGGCGCAGGACGGTGAGCGGATAGTCGGGTACGGGGGACTCGCCGCCACCGCGGACGTGGGTGACGTACAGACCATCGCCGTCGCCCGTGACCAGTGGGGCACCGGGCTCGGTGCGCTGATCCTGACCGAGCTGCTGCGGGCCGCGACCACCTTCGAGTGTGCCGAAGTGATGCTCGAGTGCCGGATCGACAACATCCGTGCCCAGAAGCTGTACGAGCGCTTCGGCTTCGAGCCGATCGGCTTCAGGCGCGGCTACTACCAGCCGGGCAACGTCGACGCGCTCGTGATGCGCCTGCAAGATCCCTCAACCTCAGTGCAAGGAACCGAGATCCATGGCTGACGAACCACTAGTCCTCGGTATCGAGACCTCCTGCGACGAGACCGGCGTCGGCATCGTCCGCGGCAACACCCTGCTCGCGGACGCGATCGCGTCGAGCGTCGACGAGCACGCGCGGTTCGGCGGCGTCGTACCGGAGGTCGCCTCTCGCGCGCACCTGGAGGCGATGGTGCCGACCATCGAACGCGCTCTGAAGGAGGCGGGGGTGAGCGCGCGGGACCTGGACGGGATCGCCGTCACCGCCGGCCCGGGGCTCGCGGGCGCGCTGCTCGTGGGGGTTTCGGCGGCGAAGGCGTATGCGTACGCGCTGGGCAAGCCGCTGTACGGCGTCAACCATCTGGCGTCCCACATCTGTGTGGACCAGTTGGAGCACGGGGCGCTGCCCGAGCCGACGATGGCACTGCTGGTGTCCGGCGGGCACTCGTCGCTGCTGCTCTCCTCGGACATCACCTCCGACGTACGGCCGATGGGCGCGACCATCGACGACGCGGCGGGCGAGGCCTTCGACAAGATCGCGCGGGTGCTGGACCTGGGCTTCCCCGGCGGTCCGGTCATCGACCGGTACGCGCGTGAGGGCGACCCGGAGGCGATCGCGTTCCCGCGCGGGCTGACCGGGCCGCGCGATGCGGCGTACGACTTCTCCTTCTCCGGGCTGAAGACCGCCGTGGCGCGTTGGATCGAGGCGAAGCGGGCGGCGGGCGAGGAGGTGCCGGTGCGGGATGTGGCGGCATCCTTCCAGGAGGCGGTCGTGGATGTGCTGACGCGCAAGGCCGTGCGGGCGTGCAGGGACGAGGGTGTCGAGCACCTGATGATCGGCGGGGGCGTCGCGGCCAACTCGCGGCTGCGTGCCCTCGCGCAGGAGCGCTGCGAGGCCGCCGGGATTCAACTGCGGGTGCCGCGGCCCAAGTTGTGCACGGACAACGGTGCGATGGTGGCGGCGCTCGGCGCGGAGATGGTGGCCCGGAACCGGTCAGCCTCCGACTGGGACCTGTCGGCGGACTCCTCGCTGCCGGTGACGGAGCCGCATGTCCCTGGGCACACGCATGATCACGTGCATGAGGTGAGCAAGGAGAACCTGTACTCGTGACGGTCGCGTTGATGTGGGAGGCGCGGGCGGTGGCGGGCCGGGGCGAGGAACTGCTGGCCTGGGTCCGGGCGCAGGACCTCGCCGTGGGGCCTCTGCGCCGGGAGACCTTCCGGGCACCGCAGGACCGCGTCCTGGTCATCACGTGGTGGGATGCTCCGTACGATGCCGACCTTCCCGAACTGCCTGAACCAGACGGGGAGTTGGTGACGCGGGGGGTGCACAGGTGGCGGTTCGATTCTGTGGGTGCCGATTCTGTGGGTGCCGATCAGGGCGGATGGTGATCGTCCGACAGTCGTCGGGGCCACCTTCGTCGCGCACGCCGCCGCCCAGGCGGACCGACCCAGGCCACCCGGGCCCCTGTAGCCTTCATGCCGACCCCGGTTTTCCGGAAGACTGCTGCAAGGTTTCGGCAACGGAGGTGGGCGCGTGGCCCGGGAGAGCACCAAGAGCAAGGTGACCATCACCGAGATCGCCCGGCAGGCCGGGGTCTCGGTGCCCACTGTGTCGCGTGTCGTCAACGGCCGTTCCGACGTGTCGCCGGAAACCCGGGCCCGGATCGAGGACCTGCTCAGACACCACGGCTACCAGCGCAAGTCCTCCCCGCCGGGCGGCCGGGCGGTTCTCATCGACCTGGTCTTCAACGACCTCGACAGCCCCTGGGCCGTGGAGATCATCCGGGGGGTGGAGGAAGTCGCGCACGCCTCGGGTGTGGGCACGGTGGTGTCCGCCATCCATGGCGCGTCGGGCTCGGCGCGGCAGTGGATGACCAATCTGCGTACCCGCGCCTCGGACGGGGTGATCCTCGTGACCTCCGTCCTCGAACCCCGTATGCACGAGGAACTGCGGCGGCTCGGTGTTCCGATCGTCGTCGTCGACCCGGCGGGTTCGCCGTCCCTGGCCGCGCCGACCGTCGGCGCGGCCAACTGGGCGGGCGGCATGGCCGCGACGGAACACCTGCTCGGCCTCGGCCACCGCAGGATCGGCCTCATCGCCGGGCCCCAGCGGTTGCTGTGCTCGCGGGCCCGGCTCGACGGTTACCGCGCGGCTCTCGAAGGCGCGGACATCGCGGTCGACGACGCGTTGATCGTGCCGGGCGACTTCTACCACGCGTCCGGCTTCGACGGCTGCAACGCCCTGCTCGACCTGGACGAGCCGCCCACCGCCCTGTTCGCTGCCAGCGACCAGATGGCGCTCGGCGCGATCGAGGCGTTGCGGCGCCGAGGGCTCCGGGTGCCGGAGGACCTGAGCGTCGTGGGGTTCGATGACCTGCCGGAGGTCCGCTGGTCGGCGCCGCCGCTCACCACTGTGCGCCAACCCCTCGCGGACATGGGCAAGTTGGCGACCCGTACGGTGCTGCGGCTCGCCGCGGGCGAGGAGCCCGCGTCCCCCAGGGTCGAGCTCGCCACCGAGCTCGTCGTACGGGCGAGCACGGCGCCGTTCGCCCGGCACGTCCGACGTCCCTGACGAACCTGGGGCGCAGGCCGATCCACCCCGGTCTCGATAACTCCGATATTTGTCAGGAGCGTTGACATTCGCGTCACCGCGCCCGTAACTTCCGTGTGCACTTGACCGATAATTTTCGGCACTCTTCCGGAAGGTGTGCGATGCGAGCGTTGGGCAACACCTCACTCTCCCGCCGCGGGTTCCTGGCGGCCTCCGCGGCGACCGGCCTGGGGGCGGCCGCCCTGAGCGCGTGCGGTTCCTCGGACGGCGGGAACAGCTCCGGCAAGACCGAGATCGAGTGGTGGAACATCACCACCACCCAGCCCGCGAAGAAGCTGTGGGCCCAGCGGGCCAAGGAGTTCGAGGCCGCGCATCCCGACGTGAAGATCAAGATCGTGACGCTGGAGAACGAGGCGTACAAGTCGAAGATGACCGCGCAGACCGCCTCGGGGAAGCTGCCGGACATCTTCCACACCTGGGGCGGCGGTGTGCTCAAGCAGCAGATCGACGCCGGTCTGGTCGAGGACCTGACGGACAAGGTCTCCTCCTGGACGAAGGACTACCTGCCCGCCGCGCAGGCGCCCTTCCGGATCGAGGACAGGTCGTACGCCGTCCCCTTCGACGTCGGCATGGTCGGCTTCTGGTACAACAAGGCGCTCTTCAAGCAGGCCGGCATCGCGACCCCGCCCACCACCTGGTCCGGCTACCTCGACGCCGTCCAGGCCCTCAAGGACGAGGGCATCACGCCCATCGCGCTGGCCGGCAAGGAGAAGTGGCCCGGCATGTACTACTGGGCGTACCTCTCGATGCGGGTCGCCGGCCTCGACGCGATGCAGAAGGCCTCCGACGACGCCGACTTCACCGGCGAGGACTTCGTCAAGGCCGGCGAGCAACTGAAGGAACTCGTCGCCCTGAAGCCCTTCCAGAAGGGCTTCCTCGGCGCCGCTTACTCCACGCCCACCGGCGAGGCGGCCGCGGTGGGCAACGGCAAGGCGGCCATGGAGCTGATGGGCCAGTGGGCGCCGGTCGTCCAGGCGGATGCGGGCAAGGGCCTCGGCAAGGACCTCGGTTTCTTCTCCTTCCCCGAGGTGGAGGGCGGCAAGGGCGCGCTCACCGAGGTGTTCGGCGGGAGCAACGGCCACGCGGTGCGCAAAGGGGCGCCGGACGCCGCGGTGGAGTTCCTGAAGTTCTTCGCGGAGAAGGAGTTCGCGGAGAAGCTCGTCAAGGAGACCGGTCTTGTGCCGGTGTCCAAGGCCGCGCAGGGTGCGCTGACGGACCCCAACCTCATCGCCGTCTCGGACGCGCTCGGCAAGTCCACCGGCTTCCAGCTCTACCTCGACCAGGCCTACGCCCCCGCTGTCGGCCAGGAGATCAACGACAGCGTCGCCGCACTCATCGCGGGCTCCAAGTCGCCCGAGCAGGTGACGCGTTCGGTCACGCAGGTCGCCAAGAGCGAGGGCTGACGGCCGTCGATGACTCACCCGACCTCGACCTCGACCGCATCGACATCGGCATACGCGCCGGGGCTCGGCAAGTCTCCTGGCGCGGCGCCCGAGTCACCCGTACCGGCGACCCGGCCGTCCGCCCCGCACCGCCTGCGCGCCTGGCTCTCGGCCTTCGTCTTCACCGTCCCGGCCCTCGTCCTGTTCGGCCTGCTCGTCCTTGTGCCGATGGGCTACGCCTTCTACATCAGCTTCTTCAACTGGGGCGGATTCGGGACGCCCACAGACAGCGTGGGATTCGACAACTACACCCGGCTCTTCGACGATCCGGTCTTCCTGGGCGACCTGTGGCGCGGATTCCTGCTCATCGCGTTCTCCATCGTCCTCCAGCTGCCGTTCGCGCTCGCCATGGCCGTGCTGCTCAACCAGAAGCTGCGCGGCCGGGCCGTCTATCGGATGCTGTTCTTCGCGCCGTACATCCTGTCCGAGGTCATCACCGGTGTGCTGTTCAGCATGATCTTCGCGCCGGACGAGGGGCTCGCGGACAAGGTCCTCGACGCGGTCGGGCTCGCCGGTCTGGGCGGGGACTGGTTCGCGGGCCAGGACACCGTGCTGCCCACGCTGTTCCTCGTCATGACGTGGAAGTACTTCGGCTTCCACATGATGCTCTACCTGGCGGGCCTGCAGGGCATCCCGGCCGAGCTGCACGAGGCGGCGCGCATCGACGGGGCGAGCGCCTGGCAGCGCTTCCGTCACATCACGCTGCCGCTGCTCGCGCCGACCCTGAGGATCAGCGTCTTCCTGGCCGTGATCGGCGCCATCCAGCTCTTCGACCTGGTGTGGGTGATCACGGCGGGCGGCCCCGACCACGCCTCCGAGACCATGGTCATCAGCCTCTTCCAGTACGGCTTCAAGCGCTACCAGATGGGCTACGCCAGCGCCATCAGCGTGGCGATGTTCCTGATCAGCCTCGTCTTCGCCCTCGCCTACCAGCGCTTCGTGCTGCGCCGCGACACCGAAGGAGCCATCACCACCATGCGAGGTAACCGATGAGCGCGGTTGCGAAGACGGACGCGCCGAAGGCGAGCGCGCCCAGGACGAGCGCGCCGAAGACGAACGTGCCCAAGAGCGTCGTACGCCGCCGAAGGCTCCGCGCGATCCCCGTGTACGTGATCCTGTGGCTGGTCGGAGTGTTCATGGTCACTCCGCTCCTGTACGCCCTCGTCTCCGGCTTCAAATCGACCGACCAGCTCTCCAGCAACACCTTCGGCCTTCCGGACCCGTGGGTGACCTCGAACTACACGTCACTGCTCGGCTCGGGCGCGTTCTGGCGGGCCGTCGGCAGCAGCACCGTGATCGCTCTGGCCACCGCCGTGCTGACGGTGGGGGCGGCGGCGCTCGCCGCGTACGCGCTGGCCCGGTTCGCCTTCCGGGGACGGGAGTTGCTGTTCACCCTGTTCACGATGGGGCTGATGTTCCCCTTCGCGGTGGCGATCCTGCCGCTGTTCATCCTGCTGCGTTCTTTCGGGCTCCTCGACAACCCGTGGGGCGTGATCCTGCCCCAGGCGGCGTTCGGCCTGCCCTTGACGATCGTCATCCTGCGCGGCTTCTTCCGGGAGATACCGGGGGAACTGGAGGAGGCCGCGACGATCGACGGATGCTCGTCCTTCGGTTTCTTCTGGCGCATCCTGCTGCCGCTGGCACGCCCGGCACTCGGCACGGTCTCCGTCCTCGCCATCGTGGGGAGCTGGAACAACTTCCTGCTCCCGCTGCTCGTCTTCAGCGAACCCACCTGGTGGACGATCCCGGTCGGCATCCAGCAGTTCCAGGGCCAGTACGCCTCCGATGTGGCCCGCATCTTCGCGTACCTGACCCTCGCCATGGCACCCGCCCTGGCCTTCTACGCGGTCGCCGAACGCCAGCTGATCGGCGGCATCACACTCGGCGCGACCAAGGGCTGACCCGAACCCTGGCGGACGAATCCCCTAGATCCCCTTACGGATGTGAGGAGTTACATGATCCCCCCTTGGCAGGACCCCGCTCTGCCCGCAGGCGTCCGCGCCGCCGACCTGCTCGCCCGCATGACCCCGCAGGAGAAGATCGCGCAGCTCTACGGCGTCTGGCCCGGCTCGAACGAGACCCCGGGCGGGGACATGGCGCCGCTGCAGCACGCCCTGTCCGAGGACGTGGACCTCACCGAGCTGCTCCCACACGGCCTCGGCCAGCTGACCCGCCCCTTCGGCACGTCACCGGTCGAACCGGCCGAGGGCGTCGCCCGGCTGGCCTCCCTCCAGGAACGCGTCCGCGGCGCGAACCGCTTCCGGCTGCCCGCCCTCGCGCACGAAGAGTGCCTCACCGGCTTCACGGCCTGGCAGGCCACGATCTTTCCCACGCCGCTCGCCTGGGGCGCGAGCTTCGACCCGGCCCTGGTGAAGGAGATGGCGTCGGCGATCGGGGCCTCGATGAAGTCGGTCGGCATCCACCAGGGGCTGGCTCCCGTTCTCGACGTCGTACGGGATCCGCGCTGGGGCCGCACGGAGGAGTCGATCGGCGAGGACCCCTACCTCGTGGCGACCGTCGGCACCGCGTACGTCCAGGGCCTCGAGGAGGCGGGCATCGTCTCCACGCTCAAGCACTTCGCCGGGTACTCCGCCTCGCGCGGCGCCCGCAACCACGCGCCCGTGTCGATCGGGCCGCGCGAACTGGCGGACGTCCTCCTGCCGCCGTTCGAGATGGCCCTGCGGGACGGCGGCGCACGGTCCGTGATGGCGGCGTACAACGACATCGACGGGGTGCCCGCGCACGCGCACCGCCGACTGCTCACCGAACTCCTCCGGGAGGACTGGCAGTTCACGGGAACCGTCGTCTCCGACTACTTCGGCGTGTCCTTCCTGGAGACGGCGCACCAACTCGTGGACTCCCCGGCGGGAGCGGCGGCGCTCGCGCTCGCGGCGGGAGTGGACGTGGAACTGCCGGCGGTTCGCTGCCTGGGGTCGGGGCCCCTCGACGAGGAGCTGGTGGACCGGGCCGCGCTGCGCGTTCTGACGCAGAAGTGCGAGCTGGGGCTGCTGGATCCCGACTGGACGCCGCCCGCGGCACCATCCGCTCCGGTCGATCTCGATCCACCCCACATGCGGGTACTGGCACGGCGGCTGGCGGAGGAGTCGGTCGTCCTGCTGTCCAACGACCGCACACTGCCCCTCGCCCCCGAAGCGCGGCGGATCGCGGTCCTCGGCCCGCTCGCCGACGACCCGGCGGCCATGCTCGGCTGCTACACGTTCCCCCGCCACGTCCTCCTCGACCACCCCGAGGTTCCGACGGGGGTCGCCGTGCCGACGCTGCTGGAAGCGCTGCGCGCGGAGCTGCCGGACGTGGAGTTCGTGGACGATCCGGTGGCGGCCGAGCTGTGCGTGGTCGCGGTCGGCGACCGGTCGGGGCTGTTCGGGCGCGGCACGTCGGGTGAGGGCTGCGACGCGGCGGACCTCGAACTGCCCGACGGGCAGGGCGCGTTGCTGGACAAGGCGCTGGCATCCGGAACGCCGGTCGTCCTGGTCGTGCTCTCGGGCCGCCCCTATGCGCTCGGACGCTGGGCGGACCGGTGCGGCGCGGTGGTGCAGGCGTTCTTCCCCGGCGAGGAGGGAGGGCCCGCGGTGGCCGGCGTACTGTCGGGGCGGGTCAACCCGTCCGGGAGGCTCCCCGTGAGCGTGCCACGCGACCCCGCGGGGCAGCCCTGGACGTACCTCGCCCCGCCGCTCGGACAACGCGGAGAGGCCAGCAGCCTCGACCCCACGCCGCTGTTCCCGTTCGGACACGGGCTGTCCTACACGACGTACGACTGGCAGGAGCCGACGGTCGACGCCGACGCGTTCCCGACGGACGGCGAGACCACGCTGCGTCTGACAGTGCGCAACACCGGGAAGCGGCCCGGCGCGGAGCTCGTCCAGCTCTATCTCCACGACCCGGTCGGCAAAGTGGCCCGCCCGGTGGCCCGACTGGTGGGCTATGCGCGGGTGCCGCTGGAGGCGGGGGAGTCGGCGGAGGTCCACTTCACGTTTCCGGCGGACCTGGCCGCGTACACCGGGCCGGACGGCAACCGGATCGTGGAACCCGGAGAGCTGGAGCTGCGGTTGGCCGCGTCCTGCGCCGAGGGAGATGTGCGGCATGCGGTACCGGTCACGCTGACCGGGCCGGAGCGGGTGGTGGGCCGGGAGCGGCGGATGCGGTGTGAAGTACGGGTGAAGTGAGAGGGCCGAGCCGTGCCTCGGTTTCCCCTGTTCTGGCTCGTCCTGCCCTCGTTCTCCGGGGGTGTTCCCGGCGGGAGAGAGGAGGGAGCGAGACATGGCCGTCGCGGGCTCGGCCGCCGCCTCATCCGAAGGTAGCCGAATGTTTCGGATTGTGCTTCGAATGTTACGGGAATGTATAGCTGTCAAAGGGCTTCGTCAAGAGAGTGCGCAGAGATACGATCGCGCTCATGACTCACCCGAATCCCGCCGTGGCCCGGTCCGCGACGCTCGCCGAGATCGCCCGCGAGGCGGGAGTCTCGGCTCCGACTGTTTCGAAGGTGCTCAACGGCCGTGCCGATGTGGCCCCGGCGACCCGTAGTCGCGTCGAGGAGCTGCTGCGCCACCACGGTTATCGGCGGCGCCGGGCCGAGGCGTCCCGTTCGCCCTTGATCGACCTGGTCTTCCACGAGCTGGAGAGCGCCTGGGCGATGGAGGTCATCCGGGGCGTCGAGAACGTCGCGCGGGACGAGGGGCTGAGCGTGGTGCTCTCCGAGAGCGCGGGCCGCCTCACCCCGGGGCGTACCTGGGCCGACCAGGTCGCGGCCCGCCGGCCGCACGGCGTCGTGCTCGTGCTGAGCGGGCTCGACGAGTCCCAGCGGGCGCTGCTCACCAGCCGCTCCATCCCGTTCGTGGTGATGGACCCGGCCGGCGACCCCGGCGACGACGTGCCGTCCGTCGGCGCCACCAACTGGCAGGGCGGGCTTGCCGCGACCCGCCATCTCGTGGACCTCGGCCACCGGCGGATCGGGGTGATCAGCGGGCCCTCGCGGATGATGTGCAGCCGGGCGCGGCTCGACGGCTACCGGGCCGCGCTGGAGACGGCCGGACTGCCCGTCGACCCCTCGCTGATCCGCACCGGCGACTTCCACCACGAGGCCGGCTACCGCTGCGGGCTCGAACTGCTGAAGCTGCCCGACCGGCCGACGGCCGTCTTCGCGGGAAACGACCTCCAGGCACTCGGGCTGTACGAGGCCGCCCGTGAGCGGGGACTTCGCGTGCCCGAGGACCTCAGCATCGTCGGCTTCGACGACCTGCCGGTGGCCCGCTGGGTGGGCCCGCCGCTGACCACCGTCCGCCAGCCGCTCATGGAGATGGCCGAGGCGGCGGCCCGGCTCGTCCTCGACCTCGGACGCGGGGAACGGCCGACGACAGCGACGCGGGTGGAGTTGGCGACGAGTCTGGTGGTGCGGAGCAGTACGGAAGGCGTACCGAAAGTTTCGAAACTTCAGTAGAAAACCAACGAAATATGAGAGTTTCCTCAGTAAAAGTCGTCAGGGGTTTCCGCGCGTAACAATTCGGACTTACGTTCCTCTCTGTGAGCGGAGACGGCAGAGGCGGCGAAGGCGGGACTGAGGGTGAGAACAGCGACGGCGAGCGCGGCGGCACCGTCGACCGCGGTGCCGACGGTGTCGGAAGTGCCGACAAGGTCGGCAGGCGCTCACGGCTGCTCAAGGCCACGGGCATCGCGCTCGGTTGTGTACTCACCCTCTCGCTCGCCGGGGCGGCATGGGCGTACTGGCACCTGAACCACAACATCGACAGCGTCGACATCAACAGCGCACTCGGCGACGACCGCCCGGCGCGCGCCATGGTGACGCCGGACGGCGCCGCCTCTCCGCTGCCGAGCGGCGCCCTGAACATCCTGGTCCTCGGCTCGGACTCGCGCAGCGGCGAACGCAACGCCACGCTCGGCGGGGGCGGCGAGAGCTCCGGCGCCCGCTCCGACACGGCGATGGTCGTCCACATCGACGAGGGCCGTACGGGTGCGACGATCGTGAGCATCCCGCGCGACACGCTCGTCACGCGCCCGGCCTGCCCGCGGGAGTCGGGCGGTTCGACCTCGGTGGCGTACAACGCGATGTTCAACAGCGCGTACTCCGTGGGCGGTCCGGTCTGCGCGGTCAAGACGGTGGAATCCATGACGAACGTCCGCATGGACCACTACATAGAGATCGACTTCGCCGGTTTCGCGGACCTGGTGGACGCGCTGGGCGGCGTCACGGTGACGACGGACGAGGACATCTCCGACGAGGACAGCCATCTCGAACTGGAGGCGGGCACCCACCACCTCAACGGCAAGCAGGCCCTCGCCCTCGCCCGCACCCGCCACGGCATAGGAGACGGCAGCGACCTCGGCCGCATAGGCCTCCAGCAAACCCTGGTCAAGGCCCTGCTGGACCAGGTCTCCGCCACCGACCTCCTCACCAACCCCGCCAAGCTCTACAACGTCGCCGAAACCCTCACCGACAGCCTCACCACGGACACGGACCTGGACTCGCTCAGCGAGCTGATGAGCCTCGGCCAGAGCCTGAGCGGCTTGTCCTCGGCCGACACCAGAACAGTGACGATGCCGGTGGTCCCGGCCCCCTTCGACCGCAACCGGGTGGTCGCGGACGAGCCGGAGGCTGGGGAGCTGTGGGAGTCCCTGCGGTGACCTCCGTGGCAGTGGGCCTCCTGGACCTCCTGGCAGTGAACTCCCTGGCTGCCAAAGTCCGTTGAGGTACCGCCGCCTGTCGGGGAGAGTCTGCGGACATGGAGTTCTTCTGCTACCACCGCGACCGGCCCGACTCCCTCAAACTGCGCCATGAACTGCTGGAAGACCACTGGTCGTACATGGACGGATACGCGTCACAGCTGATCGCCCGCGGCCCAACCTTCGCCACCGACGGCGAAACACCCACCGGCAGCGTCCACATCGTCGACCTGCCGGACCCCGCCGCCGCCCGCGCCTTCGCCTTCGACGAGCCCAACTACCAGGCGGGCGCGTACCGGGACGTACTGCTGCGCCGGTGGCGCAACCTGCTGGGCCGCACCATGTGGGACTTCCCCGGTGACCGGACAGGCGGCAACCGCTACCTGGTGCTCGGCCTCGGCTCGGGCCAGGCCGCCGACCTCGAAGTCCCGCCCGACCAGGACGAGTTGATCGCGTACGGGCCCCTGCTGTCCGACGACGGCGCCACATGGCTGGGTACGGCAGCACTGGTCCGAGCTCCGGACCTGGACGCGGCACGCGCCGTCCTGACCCAGGACCAGTATGCCGATATCGAGTTCCACGACTGGGAGTTCGGCGGGCGGCGGTAACTCGGGGCTCGAAGCTCAACTCGATCGATGACGCCCCCGAATTGACCGTCTCCGCCTCTGCGGGGGCGAAGTTCGGCGGGCACGTCGAGGCTTGAGCTTCGGGAGTCGGGATTCGAGACTCTTTTGCAAGGAATGGGTGGGTTGGTTCACCCCGCCCTCCCTCCCCTGTGGCTGTGTGCGGAGGGCCCAAGGGGCGCTCGGGCCAGGGGAGATGACTTTTTGCGATCGAGTCGCGACGGAGTGTGGCAAGCGTGTAGCGTGCGCGGAAAGTAATGACCCCCGTGGGTGTTGGAGCACCGCGCGGGGGTCTGACCAACGAATCGAAACGAGCCCTTCGATCCATGGCTACCGCCCAGCTTAGTGCTGCCCCGCGCCCCTCCGCCCACCCCATGGCCAATCCGGGGTACGGAAAGAAGTCGGCGCCCGACCAAGAGCCCCGTACCGGACGGGACTTCGATCATCTGCCCGCTCGCGAGGCCTCGATCGCGACGTACCTGGACCGGCTCGACGACGAGTCCGACATCTCCATCAAGACGCTGGCCAAACACCTCCCACACGGCCAGTGCGCCATCGGCACCGCCCTCAACAACCTCTCCGCAGCAGGGCACTTGCGCCGCGTACGCCGTCCGGTCACCGTCGACGGCTGCCCGCGCTGGGTGTGGCACACCTTCTTCTCGCGTACCGCGCGCGACGATGCCTGGTGGGACTCCTTCCTCGCCGGGAAGGCACCGGTCACCGAGCCCTCGCGGGTGGCACGGTCGATCGCGTACGACGTACTCGCCCGGCTCGGCCGCAACGACGCCCGGCTGACGCTCTCGGCCGCCGAGTGCGGGGCGCTGGAGGAGCACGCGGCCGAGTGGTTCGCGCGGGGTGCGGGGGAGGCGCAGCTCGTGCAGGCGGTGTCCGCCGGGCTCCCCGAACGGGTCGAGCACGCCTACGGCTTCGTACGCGCCCGGCTCCTTGCCAAGCTTCCGCCCGAACAGCATCAGCCCAGGCAGCCGCGTTACGAGATGGTCTGCACGGCGTGCGGCGAGCCGGGGTCGTCAGGCGGGCTGCGGGGCGGGTTGTGCGGAGGCTGCTGGGGAGAGCGGCCCGGCCTTGAGGCCGACCGGGTTCACGACCACGCGGAGCGGCTGCGTGCCGCCCTGCGCACAGGGACACGTACAGAGAAAGGAGCAAGCGCATGACGATCGTGCAGCACAGCCCACCCGAACTCGGGGCAGGATGGAGGGGAGGAGGCGACGCTATGACCCCCAGCACTGCTGATCACCAGCCCCAGATGCTCGTCGAGGAATTCGAGGAGCTCGCCCGGAACGCACCCGAGCTTGTGCGACTGGAGTTCATCAACGGAAAGGTCGTGGTCAAGCCCGTGCCGGACGGCAACCACAGCGAGATCGTCGCTTGGCTCACGAAAGTGTGCATGCAGCATCGTCCGGATCTCATGCTGTACGCGGAGCGGGAACTCAAGATCGAGAAGTACCGCAAGGGGCGAGCCAAAGCGGACGGGGTTCTGGCTCCCGATAGACACTTCGTCGGAACTGGCGAGTGGGCCGAGCCGGACGGCGTCCTGATGACCGTCGAGGTCACCTCCCGCGACCGGGACGCGAACCAGCGCGACCGAATCGACAAGCCGTACGGCTACGCGGCCGCGGGAATCCCCATCTACCTTCTCGTTGACCGGGATGCGAACAGCGTCGTCGTGCACGCGGACCCGGACCCGGCAAAGGGGAAGTACGACTCGGTCACCAGCCGAGCCTTCGGCGTCGCGATCGACTTGCCGGAACCCGTCGGCTTCACCCTGGAGACCGACGCGCTCAAGGAGTTCGCCTACTGACTTCTCGCGGGAGGTCGAGGACCGGGAGCCGGACACCGGCTCCCGGCTTGGCCCTGCGGCCCCGTGGGTGTCTGATGGTGTGGCGTGAGAGCAGAGTCGACAGACCAGCCACCGGGCCAGCCGACAGACCCGGCGGGCCCCGCCGGTGAAGAGGGCACCGACGGCGCCACCAAGCGCACCATCGAAACCGTCTTCCGCATCGAGTCCCCCCGCATCATCGCCGGCGTAGCCCGCATCGTGCGCGACGTCGGTATCGCCGAGGAACTCGCGCAGGACGCCCTGGTCGCCGCCCTGGAACAGTGGCCGCGCGACGGCGTCCCGGACAACCCCGGGGCCTGGCTCACGGCCACGGCCAAGCACCGTGCGATCGATCTCGTACGGCGGCGGGAACGGTACGCCCGCAAGCTGGCGGAGATGGGCCGCGACCTGGAGACGTCCGCGCCACACGGCCACGTCGACGAACCGTCCGACCCCGACGACATCGACGACGACCTGCTGCGGCTGGTCTTCACCGCCTGCCACCCGGTCCTGTCCGCCGAGGCTCGCGTCGCCCTCACCCTGCGCCTGCTCGGCGGCCTGACCACCACCGAGATCGCCCGCGCCTACCTCGTCCCCGAGACGACCATCGCCCAGCGCATCGTCCGCGCCAAGCGGACACTCGCCGCGAAAGGGGTCGCCTTCGAGGTGCCGTACGGGCCGGAGCGCGAGGCCCGGCTCGGGTCCGTGCTCGAGGTCATCTACCTGATCTTCAACGAGGGGTACGCGGCCACCGCCGGCGACGACTGGCTGCGCCCGGCGCTCTGCGAGGACGCGCTCCGGCTCGCCCGCGTACTGGCCGAGTTGATGCCGAAGGAACCCGAAGTGCACGGCCTGGCCGCGCTGTTGGAGCTCCAGGCGTCCCGGTCGGCCGCGCGTACCGGACCGTCGGGCGAGCCGGTCCTCCTCAAGGACCAAAGCCGGGCCCGCTGGAACCGCATGCTGATCCGTCGCGGTTTCGCCGCTCTCGCCCGCGCCGAGTCGGTCGCCACGGGTGGCGGTCCGGGGCCGTACGTCCTCCAAGCCGCCATCGCCGCGTGCCACGCCCACGCATACACGTACGAGGAGACCGACTGGAGCCGGATCGCCACGCTGTACGGCCTCCTCGCCGCCCGAACCCCGTCCCCCGTCGTCGAGTTGAACCGCGCGGTCGCCGTCTCCATGGCCGAGGGCCCCGAACCGGCCCTCGCCATCGTCGACGCCCTGGCCGCCGAACCCGCCCTGCGCGACTACCACTTGCTCCCCAGCGTGCGCGGCGACCTGCTGGCCCGCCTGGGCCGTACGGCCGAAGCGCGGACCGAGTTCGAGCGCGCGGCGGCGCTCACGCGCAACGAGCGGGAGCGAGGGCTGTTGCTGGCCCGCGCCGAGGAAGCCCGCGGGGACCGGGGCGCGCGCTGAGGACATGCGGGCCCTGCGTCCCCATGCCCCGAACGCCCCACCCACCGAGACCCCACCCCGCCCCCATGTCACGGTGGCTCTACGTGTTGGCATCCCCGGACACCGGAGCTCCGCCATGGCTGATCTGCAGGACGAGCTGCGTGCCGCCGTCGAGATGGGCGGGCTGGACCGACCGGACAGACAGCCGGTCAAGGAGCCGGAGTTCGTGACCGACGCGGGCGGCGAGGCCCCGGAGGTGAACGGCGATGTCCTGCGCCGGACGCACGCCCTCCTCGCCGCCCACCCCGTCGCCGACGGGTACAACGGGCTGCCGCAGGCGCTGCGGCAGCTGCCCTGGTACGACCTGGAGCTCGGCGAGGGCGCGATCGACACGGACGTGCCCCGGCTGCGGGAAGGCCGCGTGGGAGCGATGTTCTGGTCGCTGCGGCTGCCCGAGGGGCTCGCCGAGGAGCAGGCGGTCGGCGCGACGCTGGACCTGCTCGATCTGGTGCAGACGGTGGTACGGGAGTATCCGGAGAGCCTGCGGATGGCGTACAACGCGGCGCAGACCATCGACGCCAGGAACTGCGGGCGCGTCGCCGTGCTGCTCGGGCCCGCGGAGGCCGGCGCGCTGGGCGACTCGCTCGGCATCCTGCGCGCGCTGCACGCCCTCGGCCTGCGCGTTCTCACCCTGACCGGCACGTCCTGGGCGGGCGGCGGCAACGGGCTGACCCGGTTCGGCGAGGAGGTCGTACGCGAGATGAACCGCATCGGCGTACTCGCGGACCTGTCCGGCGCCTGCGACCCGACCGTGCGCCGCGTCCTCACCGTCTCCAGGGCCCCCGTCCTGTGCACCCGCTCCGCGGCCCGCGCCCTGCGCCCCCACCCGGCCAACCTCCCCGACGACCTGCTCACCCGGCTGGGCGCGACCAAGGGCCTCTGCCTGGTACCGCTGACGGCGGAACAGACGGGTCCTTCGGTACGGGACGTCGCGGACCACCTCGACCACGTACGCGCGCTCGCGGGCCCGGAGTGCGTCGGCCTCTCGGGTACGTACGACTCCGGCGCCGCCCACCCGCAGGACCTGCCCGACGCCTCGGGCTATCCGCACCTCATCGCCGAACTCCTGCACCGCGGCTGGTCCGAACCCGACCTGTCCCTGCTCACCTGGGGCAACGTCCAACGCGTACTGCGCGCCGCGGACTTCACGGCCAAGGCCGCGCAACAGCGCCGCGGACCGTCCACGGCGAGCATCGCCCAGCTCGACGGTTAGCGCCGCTGAGTCCCTCAGCAGGCGCAGAGGCAGAACGGGTGGCCGGCCGGGTCCGCGTACACCCGGAAGCCACGCGTCCGGTCCTCCGCGTCGAGCACCTTCGCGCCCAGCGCGAGAACCTCCTTCTCCGCCGCGTCCATGTCGTCGACGGTCAGGTCCAGATGGAACTGCTGCGAAGCGTCGGGCGCCGGCCACTTCGGCGGTACGTGTCCGGGGGCGGCCTGGAACGCCAGAGTCTGCCCTCCGGGCACGTGCAGGTCGACCCAGCCGTCGTCCTCCTCGAGGTCACCACCCAGCACCCCGGCGTAGAACTCGGCGAGGGCGCGCGGGTCGGGACAGTCCAGGACGACGGCACCCAGCTTGGCGAGAGCCATGACTTCCTCCTTGGTTACCTCTAAGAGGCCTCAACGAGTAACGGTTACTGCATGCTCCCGCATAAGAGGTAACGTCGCAACCATGAATGACCGAGCGCCCGCTCCCGGCGGCCTGGCCCTCGTCGAGTCCCTGGTGAACACCCTGGACATCGAGACGGGTGCCGACTCCCTGGACACGGCCGAGGGGCGCGCGGCGCTGGACCTGACGGAGGCGGGCCTGGCGTCGGCGCGCGAGCTGCGCGAGTCCCTGCGCGCCGCCTGTCTGGCCCACGCGGGCCACCCTCCGCACCGCACGGTGACCCCCCTGGGCGAGCTGCTGGCCCAGGCACCGCTGCTGATCACGGTCGACGAACGAGACGGCTCCGCCTCCCTCGCCCCCGCCCGCCCCGCCCTCCTCGCCTCCCGCGTGGCCGCCGCGATCGCCGAGGCCGTCACCGCCGGCACCTGGCTCCGCCTCAAGGCCTGCGAGGCCCCGACCTGCCGCTGGGCGTACTACGACCGCAGCCCGGCGGGGCGAGGGCGCTGGTGCAGCATGTCGGTCTGCGGGGCGAGGGCGAAGATGCGCCGCTACCGAGCGAGCGCGAAGGAATCACGGGATTCACGGTGAAGGACGCGCGCGAGGACTTGTGACACCGTCGGCCAAAGGCCGCAGACCAAACTGCCGAACAGGCCCTAAGCCGTCGGACGACCCATCGCCCGGTACGTCCAGCCCGCCGCCCGCCACACCGCCGGGTCCAGCGCGTTGCGCCCGTCCAGCACAAGCCGTCGTGACACGGCCTCACCCAGCACCGCCGGATCCAGCTCCCGGAACTCACTCCACTCGGTGAGATGCAGGACGACATCGGCACCCTGTACGGCCTCGATCGCGGAATCGGCGTACCCGAGCGTCGGAAAGAGCCGCCGCGCGTTCACCATCCCCTTCGGGTCGTACACCGTGACCTGCCCGCCCTGAAGATGGATCTGCCCCGCGACATTCAGCGCCGGCGAATCCCGTACGTCGTCCGAGTCCGGCTTGAACGTGGCGCCCAGCACCGCGACCCGCTTCCCCAGGAACGAGCCGCCGCCCAGCGCCTGACGCGTCAGCTCCACCATCTGCCCGCGCTGCCGCATGTTGATGGAGTCGATCTCGCGCAGGAAGGTCAGCGCCTGATCGGCCCCCAACTCGCCCGCCCGCGCCATGAACGCCCGGATGTCCTTCGGCAGACACCCGCCACCGAAACCGATCCCCGCCCGCAGGAACTTCTTCCCGATCCGGTCGTCGTACCCGATCGCCTCCGCCAGCTTGGCGACGTCACCGTCCGAGGCCTCGCACATCTCGGCCATGGCGTTGATGAACGAGATCTTGGTGGCGAGGAAGGAGTTCGCCGAGGTCTTCACCAGCTCGGCGGTCGGGAAGTCCGTCACCACGAAGGGCGTGCCGTCGGCCAGCGGCGTCGCGTACACCTCGCGCAGCAGCTTCTCGGCGCGCTCGCTGCGCACACCGGCGACGATCCGGTCGGGGTGCAGCGTGTCCTTGACGGCGAAGCCCTCGCGCAGGAACTCGGGGTTCCAGGCCAGTTCGGCGTCCTCGCCGGCGGGTGCGAGTCCGGCCAGCGTACGGGCGAGCCGGTCCGCGGAGCCGACGGGCACCGTCGACTTGCCGACGACCAGGGCGGGGCCCTTGAGATGCGGGGCGAGCGAGGTGAAGGCGGCGTCGACGTACGACATGTCACAGGCGTACTCGCCATGCTTCTGCGGCGTGTTCACGCAGACGAAGTGGACGTCCCCGAACTCCGCGACCTCGGCCCAGTCCATCGTGAAGCGCAGCCGCCCGCTGGCCCCCTCGATCCCGGCGACATGCTTGCGCAGCAGCTCCTCGAGGCCGGGTTCGTAGATCGGGACCTCGCCCCGCTGGAGCATCTCGATCTTCTCGGGAACGACATCGAGGCCGAGCACCTCGAAGCCGAGCTCGGCCATGGCCGCGGCGTGCGTGGCGCCGAGATAGCCGGTGCCGATCACGGTGATCTTCAGGGCCATGGGTGCTCCAGTAGGTGGCGGGTGGGGTGCGCTGCCTGAGCATAGTCGGGGGTGTCTTGCCGCTCATCGGGCAACTCTGTGTTGCCGTCCCGTGTTGCCGTTCCTGGTCTGTTCGTCCCTTCCCGCTGTCGCCAAGCTCACGTATCACTAGCGTGGACGGGCGCATAAAATTTGAGTTACTTAACGGTAGTTAGCGTCTTTGGAGCGTGAGATACCTTGGCCGGATCGGCTGACTTCGACCTGTACCGCCCGTCCGAGGAGCACGACATGCTCCGCGATACGATCCGCGCCCTCGCGGAGGCGAAGATCGCGCCGTACGCCGCCGCGGTGGACGAGGAGTCCCGTTTCCCGCAGGAGGCCCTGGACGCCCTCGTCGCCTCCGACCTGCACGCCGTCCACGTACCGGAGAGCTACGGCGGCGCGGGCGCGGACGCGCTGGCCACGGTGATCGTGATCGAGGAGGTGGCCCGCGTCTGCGCCTCCTCCTCCCTGATACCGGCCGTGAACAAGCTGGGCTCGCTCCCCGTGATCCTCTCCGGCTCGGAGGACCTCAAGAAGAAGTACCTGGGCCCGCTGGCCGCCGGCGACGGGATGTTCTCGTACTGCCTCTCCGAGCCGGACGCGGGCTCGGACGCGGCGGGAATGAAGACGAAGGCGGTGCGGGACGGCGACTCGTACGTCCTCAACGGCGTGAAGCGCTGGATCACGAACGCGGGGGTGTCGGAGTACTACACGGTCATGGCCGTGACCGACCCCACGAAGCGCTCGAAGGGCATCTCGGCCTTCGTGGTCGAGAAGTCCGACCCCGGGGTCTCCTTCGGCGCACCGGAGAAGAAGCTCGGCATCAAGGGCTCACCGACGCGCGAGGTGTACCTGGACAACGTCCGCATCCCCGCCGACCGCATGATCGGCGACGAGGGCACGGGCTTCGCCACCGCTATGAAGACCCTGGACCACACCCGCATCACGATCGCCGCCCAGGCCCTCGGCATCGCCCAGGGTGCGCTGGACTACGCCAAGGGCTATGTCCAGGAGCGCAAGCAGTTCGGCAAGGCGATCGCCGACTTCCAGGGCATTCAGTTCATGCTCGCCGACATGGCCATGAAGATCGAGGCCGCACGTCAGCTGACGTACGCGGCTGCCGCCAAGTCCGAGCGCGGTGACGCGGATCTGACGTTCCAGGGGGCGGCGGCGAAGTGCTTCGCGTCGGACGTGGCGATGGAGGTCACCGTCGATGCGGTGCAACTGCTGGGCGGGTACGGCTACACCCGGGACTACCCGGTGGAGCGCATGATGCGGGACGCCAAGATCACGCAGCTGTATGAGGGGACCAACCAGATCCAGCGGATCGTGATGGCACGCAACCTGCCGTAATCACTGGTGAGTTGACCGTCGAAGGGCGCCCACCTACTGGGCGCCCTTCACTCTTTCCGGTTAATAGAGACATGGAACATGGCATGAGGCGTGTTTCGTATCTTAGTGTTCTGACGTGGCCGGGGGCTTCCCGGCACACGGCGGCCGTCGTATGCCGCGCTACTTTCGACTTGTGACCAAAGCATCGTCAGGTGGGGAACTGCCCGAAGGGTGGCGTCTGGACGGGGACCGACTCGTCCACGAGGCCGAGTTGCATGGCTGGAAGCTGACCGTCGTGAGCTTCCTCGATGCGCCATGGGACGGCCCGACAAGCCTCTGCATCGAACCACCTGATGATCCAGACGTCACGGTCGGGACGGATGGCATCACGGCGGAGCTCATGCGATCGATCTCCCTCGCGGAGATCCGCAGGACGGCGAAGGAGCTGCGGGCGCGTCTGGGGCACTCAGCTGGCGAGACCGCCGTTGCGGCGGTGCTTCACCGGGTTGAGACAGAGCGGGAATACGCCCTGATGGCACGTGAGTACGTGCACTTGGTGCAGCAGGGGTACCGCAGCCCCATCACGCGACTGGCGTCTGCGTGGGGGCTGAGTCGGAACACCATCAGCGGCCGCGTGCGGCGGGCGCGTGCCATGGGCTTCCTCGACGGGCCGCCGGGTAAACCCGCGGACCGCCTGACCGACAAGGCCAGGCGGCATCTGGAGGGGGACGATGCACGTGACTCGGAACGGGGCCGGATCGGCGGACGGTGAGCCGCTCGTGGTGGTCTTTGAGCGATGGGCCACTACGAGAGGGGTGGAGAACAGCAGCGTCAAGCAGTATCGGACGATGCTGGACAGGACAGTGGCGCCGTTCTTCGGAGCCGACGGCATCAGGGCCGTTACCTCGTCTCAGATCGAGAAGTGGGTGGAGTGGATGGTCCACTCACGCGGCTACAAGCCCGCCACCATCCGATTCCGCTTCAACATCCTCAGGGGAGTGTTCAGTTGGGCCATGGAGCAAGAGTTGGCCGACACCAACCCGTGCAAGCCAGTGGCTCTCCCCGTCAGCAGCGCTCGGACATACAGGGACCAACGCGCGGAGGTCCACATTCCGAGCACGGAGACCGTACTTGCTGTCATCGCGGCTGCCCCGGAGCGGTACCAGGAGATGCTGTGGCTGATGGCGGGCTGTGGGCTGCGGCTCGGCGAGTCCATGGGGCTCGGCCGTGACCGCATCTCCTTCTCCCACCGGCTGGTCACCGTCGACCGGCAAGTCGCCTGCGACCGGGACACCGGATCGGGACGGTACGGCAGCATGCGGCTGCGTCACGTCAAATGGCGTGAGGACGGGGAGCGCGGCCGTCGCGTCCCGCTGCCCGATGTGGTGGCATTGGCCCTACGCCGTCACCTCAGGGACTATGCCACCTGGGGTGAAGAGGAACTGCTGTTCAGCAACGTGACAGGCACAGGACTGCTTTACACGTACTACTGGTACGGCAGGATCTGGCGTCCCACTCTCGCCGCAGCCGGCGTCGACTATTTCAAGCCGCACAGTCTCAGGCACTTCTATGCTGCGTCCCTGCTGAGCCAGGGGGTATCGATCACCGAGGTCTCGGCTTGGCTGGGCCACACGTCGGTGAGCTTCACCGAGCGGTACTACTCGGCCCTGATGCCGGACGCACCTGACCGCGCGCGGCTTGCGATCGACGGAGCCTTGGGGGCTGGCGACCAAGGCGCTGCCACCCGTGGAATGCCCGGACTCCGCGGAGTGGCGTCCGCGTAGCGAGCCCGTGTGAGCTGCCGAGCTGCCAGATTGTTCAGGGCATGCTCGGCAGCCACGGCCTGGGCCAGTTGATCATCTGTTGGTCATCGCTTGTCGTGGCGGATCCGATCGCCGCCCGGTTGCGGGACGGCCATGCGCTGACGGTGACGGAGATTGCGCTCGCGGTCCTCGACGCCGGGGCGCCTCGGAGAAACGAGGGGAAGGGTCAGTCATCGCTGGGTGATGGCATGACTGGGCAGGTGGTATCCGTGTTGGGCAGTTTGCCCTCGATCAGGTAGCGGTTGACCGTGTCGTCGATGCACTTGTTCTGGGGGGCGAAGAGTCCCGCGTAGACGGTGTGGCGGAAGGCGCCGCGCAGGGTGACAAGGCGGGAGCCGGCCAAGGCCCGGTGCGCGACCTGCTGGCCCGGGTAGACGGCCGCCGGGTCGCCGGTCGCACCCACCATCAGGACCGGGACAGCGTTGTGGACCTTCGTGGGAGGTTCCGCCGGAGCGGTCGGCCAGAATGAGCAGGGGCTGATGTTGCGGGTCAGCGGTCCGAACAGCGGCTCGTCCGCCCGGTGGGCCTGGATGTCCCGGTAGTAGGTCTCGGGATCGCGGGACACGGCCCGGTCCGCGCACTGGATCGCCGTCTGGACGCTGAACGTTCCGTCCGCATCCGTAGAGGTGGACAGATCGGTCAGGGCCTCATCCAGGGCCTTGGGGGGTGTGACCTCGATACCACGAGCGGCGTCGCTCAAGACCCGGACGTCGGCCGCATAGTCGGCGTATACCTCCTCGCTGTCCCCACCAGTGACGCTCCACAGGATCTGGGAGAGCAGTCGGCTGTCGACCTTGTGGCTGCCCACGCGCAACGGGCCGCGGGTGGCGGCCTGGTTGATCCGGTCCATGGTGGCCATGACCTCGGCGGTAGTGGCGCCCAGGTGGTAGCGGTCGTGGTGGCCGGCCGCCCAGGCTGCCCAATTCCGCAGAGTCGCGTTCACGGCCGGGCCCTGCGTGGATGACAGGTCGGGGCCGAAGAGGTCGGGGTTCAAGGCGCTGTCGAGAACGATCCTGTCGGCGCGGCGGGGGAACATCTGCAGGTAGACCTCGCCCAGGTAGGTGCCGTACGACGAGCCGATGTAGGACAGTTTCGACTCGCCGAGGGCTGCCCGGATCACGTCCATGTCCCGGGCCGTGTTGCGGGTGGACGCGTGGGGCAGCACATCCCGGTGGCCGGCGCAGCGGGCCGCCAGGTCTTTGGAGAGTGCCACGCTCCGGTTGAAGGTGCGCCGGTCAGGTCCGGCGGAGCCGATGCTGACGGTGGGCCACTTGCAGTTCAGGGGGGTACTGCGCCCGACGAACCGGGGGTCCATCCCGATCAGGTCGTACCGGGCCGCGATCGTGGGCTCGGCCTGCTTGACCATCAGCGCGAGGTACGTCGCCGGAACTCCGGGGCCGCCGGGGTTGTACAGGAGCGTCCCCCTCCGGTGTTTGGGATCGGTGGCCTTCAGCCGGGACATCGCGACCTTGATGGTCGGTCCGTCCGGGTGGCTGTAGTCCAACGGCACGGTGACCTCGGCGCACTGGGCCTTCGCGTCGTCCAGTTCCTTGCCGATCGCGTCGTCCGGGCCAGTCCGGCAGCGGTGCCATTCGACCTTCTGCTGCTGGAACCGGTTCAGCCCGTCATCCGGAGCATGGCTGCCCCCCTTCGTCCGGGCCGGACCGGCACCCGCTTGCACAGCGATCACTGCGCTGCCCGCCAGGGCCACCGCGGCACCGGCCATGGCCATCCTTCGTCGACGCATCGATACTCCTCTTCACATGATCTTGGACACGGCAGCTGGTCACGGCGCATCGGCGACGTCCACGACCCGTCGGGATCACGGGCCGCACCACCCAGTGCTCGAAGCTAGGCCGCACGGTCAGCCCGGCGCGTCAGCTCCCGGTCCGGTTCCCCGGCCCTGCGTGGTCTCCGTGTGCTTCGGAGGGCGGTCAACCGTTCAGCAGGCAGCTGACCAGCGGTTTCTCCCGGACTTGGCCGCTCCGAGCGAGCGGCGACCGGGAAGCCTGTGTACGACTGCGGGTTGACGTGGTCGGTCCGACTCGGCCCGCGTCGCTACACCTGTGGGCGTAGAGCGTTCCACCTGGGGATGTAGTTCCTCTGCGGTGGTGTCAACTCGTGGGCTCAAGCCCTTGCGGGGCCCGGAGACCTAGCGTGGCGGCGAGTTGACCGGCCCCCTGCGGACGAGGATGACCCGATGATCAAAGCCCGAGCACTCACCAAGCGTTACGGGAAGAAGACCGCTGTGGCGGATCTCAGTTTCACCGTCCGGCCCGGCCTCGTTACCGGATTCCTCGGGCCGAACGGCGCCGGCAAGTCCACCACGATGCGGATGATCCTGGGCCTGGACGTTCCCACTTCCGGCCAGGTCACTGTCAATGGGAAGCCCTACGCCGCGCACCGCGCGCCGTTGCGTGAGGTCGGGGCCATGCTGGAGGCCCGTTCCACGCACACCGGCCGGTCTGCGGTCAACCACCTGCGGGCGCTGGCTGTTACTGCGGGCATCGCCCGTAGCCGGGTCGAGGAAGTCATCGGCATCGTGGGGCTACGGCAGGTGGCCAGGAAACGGGCCGGCGGCTTCTCCCTCGGCATGGGCCAGCGGCTCGGCATCGCCGGTGCGCTGCTCGGCGACCCAGCCACGATCATCCTGGACGAGCCGGTGAACGGCCTGGATCCGGAGGGCATCCTGTGGATCCGCAACCTGCTCAAGGCGCTGGCTGCCGAAGGCCGTACAGTTCTGGTCTCCTCCCATCTGATGAGCGAGATGGCACTGACCGCCGAGCACCTCATCGTGATCGGGCGCGGTCGGCTGATCGCCGACACCTCGGTCGAGGAGTTCACGCGCAGCGCGTCGCGCAATTCGGTGTCGGTACGAACTGACGAGCCCTGGCGGCTGCGTCCGCTGTTGGCCGGGCGGGGCGTGAACGTGGCGTCGGACGAGCACGGCACGCTGCAGGTCGCCGGCCTCAGTAGCGAGCGGATCGGCCGGATCGCCGCCGACAACCGGATCGCCCTCAGTGAACTGACGCCACACCAGGCGTCCCTGGAAGAAGCGTTCATGGAACTCACCCGCGAGGCCGTCGAGTACCCGACCCCTCATCCGCCCCAGGCCAACGCCGAAGGATGTGTGGCATGAGTACGGAAACCATCCGCCCTCCCCGGGCCGCGCGTGGCCGTGTCACCCAGGCCCGTGTGCTGCACTCCGAGTGGATCAAGATCCACACGCTGCGCTCGACATTCTTCACGCTGGCGTTCGCGGTGGGGGCTGTACTCGCATTCGGCCCCCTGGTCTCGTTCTTCACCGACGGGAAGGGGCACGGTTTCCAACCGGCCGAATGGAGCCTGGGGGGCTACATCTTCGCGCAGCTCGCCGTCGGAGTTCTCGGGGTCCTGGTCGTCACCGGGGAGTACGCGACCGGCATGATCCGGCCGACGCTCACGGCAGTCCCTTCCCGGCTGCCGGTGCTGTGGGCCAAGGCCGCCGTGTATGCGGCGGTGATCTGGGTCCTGATGACCGCCGCGTCCCTGACCGCCTTCCTGCTCAGCCAGGCGATCCTGTCCTCCAGGGGTGTGCCGAGCACCTCCCTGAGCGCCCCCGGGGTCACCCGCGTGGTCTTCGGCACCGCCTTGTACCTGACCGTCCTTGCGGTCCTGAGCGTGGGGATTGGAGCGCTGTTGCGCAATACGGCGGCTGGCATCAGTACCGTCCTGGGCCTGGTGCTGGTCCTGCCGATCCTCACCCAGACGCTCCCCACCGCCGTAGCGGACAACGTCTTTCCGTACCTGCCGAGTAGCGCCGGGCGGACGCTTGCCATCCTCCATCAGGAGTCGACTATGTTGGCGCCAGGGACGGGGTTGACGGTGTTCTGTCTGTATGCGGCGGTAGTCCTCGCCGCAGCCGCGGTGGCACTCAAACGACGGGACGCGTAGTGAAAGGGGTGGCGGTGGCCGTGACGGCGGCACCGACGGCGGATTCCCGCTCCGGAAACGGGGTGCCATTCCCGGGCGCCGTCCACCAGCACCAGCACGGCGCCGTGCCCCGGCTCGCCGGCCGACAGTGGCCGGGCAGCTCTTGAGGGACGCCGCTTTCGCTTCCGCGCGCTCAGCGCGGCCGGTACAAGTGCTGCTGCGGGCCCAACTCCCACCCGTCGCGTTCGACGCGTTGCTGGTGTCTCTGCTCTTCGTCATGAGTGTCGGCCCCGGGCAGGATCTCAAGGCCCGCCCGGAATCCCTGATCCTTCCGGTGGCCCTGCTCCTCCCCCTGGTGTGGCGGCGCCGAGCACCCCTCGCGGTGTTCGGCGCGGTTGCTGCCGCTGCCTTCGTCCAGTGGCTCGTAGGCGTTCAGCCGGTGTTGGCCGATGTGGCGCTGCTGGTCGCTCTGTACACGGTGGCCGTGCGCTCCGCCTGGCAGCACATGCTGCTGGCCGGAGCCGTCCTCGAAGGCGGCATCCTGCTGGCCTCTGTTCGCTGGGGACCCGAGGGCCGCTTCCTCGTCCCCGTCCTCTTCCTGACCGCTCTGGCCACCACCGTCGCCGTCACCGGTACGAACATCAGGATCAGACGTGTCTACCTCGCGTCCCTGGAGGATCGCGCGGTACGCCTGGAGCGTGAACGCGACCAACAAGCCCAGCTCGCCGTGGCCGAAGAGCGGGCCCGTATCGCCCGCGAGATGCACGACATCGTCACCCACAACCTGTCCGCCATGGTCGCGCTCGCCGACGCCGCGGTCTTCGCACAGTTCCGCTCACCCGGCAAAGCGACCGGCGCCATGCAGCAGATCTCCGACACCGGGCGGCAGGCCCTCACGGACATGCGGCGCTCCCTCGGCGTCCTGCGCGCCGACGAACCGGACGCGCAGCGCCACCCTTTGCCCGGCATCGCACAGTTGCAGTCCCTCGTCGACCAGATGGGCGCAGCCGGGCTGCCGACCAGCCTCGGCCTGGAAGGCGACCCCGACCCGGTCTCCACCACCGCACAACTCACCGTCTACCGGGTGGTACAGGAAGCCTTGACCAACACTCTCAAGCACGCACCACCCGGCACCCGCGCCGACGTGCAGGTGCGCTTCTCCCCTAGAGCCGTCGCCATCGAGGTCACCGATGACGGCAACACCACGCGAGCCCCTGGTCCGTCAGCCGGGCACGGGATTGCAGGCATGCGCGAGCGCGCGGCCGCCTACGGCGGGAACCTCCAGGCCGGCCCCCTCCCGGGCGGTGGCTGGCGAGTTTCGGCTCACATCACCCTCGCCGCAGCCGAGGACGATGCCTCATGACGATCCGTGTCCTGCTCGTCGACGACGAATCACTGCTCCGTATGGCGTTCACCATGATCCTTGAGGCCCAACCGGACATGGAACCCGTCGGAGAGGCCGGCGACGGCGCCGATGCCATCCGGCTCGCAAGGAAACTGCGCCCCGATGTCGTTCTGATGGACGTACGCATGCCCGGAACCGACGGCATCGAAGCAACTCGCCGGATCATCAAGGATTCCCCGCCGACCCGGGTGCTCATCCTCACCACGTTCGACCTCGATGAATACGCCTTCGCCGCTCTCAAGGCCGGCGCATCCGGCTTCCTCCTCAAGAACGCCCGGCCCGACGAACTGCTCACCGCGATCTGCAGCGTCGCCGCGGGCGATGCGGTGGTCTCCCCTCGGATCACCCGCCGCCTGCTGGAGAACTTCGCCGACCAACTCCCCGCCGACGGCGGCACCGAGCTGGACGAGCGAGTGCAACGGCTCACCACCCGCGAGCGTGAAGTGCTCATCCAGGTCGGCCGCGGCCTGTCAAACACCGAGATCGCCGCCCGTCTGTACCTCGCGGAAGCCACCGTTAAGACACACCTGAGCCGGATCCTGATGAAGCTGGAACTGCGCGATCGTGTCCAGGCCGTCGTCTTCGCCTACGAGACCCGCCTCATCCGCCCGGCGTGAGGGCGTTCGGCCTGCCGTCATTGCGGTGCCCCCAGAAATCGGATCAGGCTGACGCTGAATCAGGTAGCAGCGGTTCGTGACTCACAGCCCAAAGCATTGACCTCCTCCTCCACGTCGGCGTCCTGAACCGTCGTCCAGCATGGCGGACTCACGGTCAGCGCCGCAGGCGCATCAACCCAGCTCACCCGAGTGAGTGCCCCGGAGGAGTCACCGTCCGTGACTTGAGGGTGGCGCGGGCGATCTGATGCCCGCGCCCCAGGCATACGTGGAGGCCCGCCTCAGCCGCCCACATACTCAGCCAGGTGCTCCCCCGTAAGCGTCGACCGCGCCGCGACCAGGTCGGCTGGCGTTCCCTCGAAGACGACCCGCCCGCCGTCGTGGCCGGCGCCCGGGCCCAGGTCGATGATCCAGTCGGCGTGGGCCATGACCGCCTGGTGGTGCTCGATGACGATGACCGACTTGCCGGAGTCGACGAGGCGGTCGAGGAGGCCGAGGAGTTGTTCGACGTCGGCGAGGTGGAGGCCGGTGGTGGGTTCGTCGAGGATGTAGGTGCCGCCCTTCTCGGACATGTGGGTGGCCAGCTTGAGGCGCTGGCGTTCGCCGCCGGACAGGGTGGTGAGGGGCTGGCCGAGGGTGATGTAGCCGAGCCCGACGTCGGCGAGGCGGTCGAGGATCTTGTGCGCGGCGGGCGTACGGGCCTCGCCGGCGCCGAAGAACTCCTCGGCCTCGGTCACCGACATCGCGAGCACCTCGCTGATGTCGCGCCCGCCGAGGCGGTACTCGAGGACCGAGGCCTGGAACCGCTTCCCCTCGCACTCCTCGCAGGGGGTGGCGACGGTGGCCATCACGCCCAGCTCGGTGTAGATGACGCCGGCGCCGTTGCACGTGGGGCAGGCGCCCTCGGAGTTGGAGCTGAACAGGGCCGGCTTCACGCCGTTGGCCTTCGCGAAGGCCTTGCGGATCGGGTCGAGCAGTCCGGTGTATGTCGCCGGGTTGCTGCGGCGTGAGCCCTTGATCGCGCCCTGGTCGATCGACACCACGCCCGCGCCGGCCGGGATCGACCCGTGTACGAGCGAGCTCTTGCCGGAGCCGGCGACGCCGGTCACGACGGTCAGTACGCCGAGCGGGATGTCGACGTCGACGTTCTGGAGGTTGTTCGCGGTGGCGCCGCGGATCTCCAGCGCGCCGGTGGGCTTGCGTACCGTCTCCTTGAGCGTGGCCCGGTCGTCGAGATGGCGGCCGGTGATGGTGTCGCCGGCTCGCAGCCCCTCGACGGTGCCCTCGAAGCAGACGGTGCCGCCTCCCGTGCCGGCGCCGGGACCGAGGTCGACTACGTGGTCGGCGATCGCGATGGTCTCCGGCTTGTGCTCCACGACGAGCACCGTGTTGCCCTTGTCGCGCAGCCGCAGCAGCAGGTTGTTCATGCGCTGGATGTCGTGCGGGTGCAGGCCGATGGTGGGCTCGTCGAAGACGTACGTGACGTCCGTGAGCGAGGAGCCGAGGTGGCGGATCATCTTCGTACGCTGTGCCTCGCCGCCCGACAGCGTGCCCGAGGGCCGGTCGAGCGAGAGGTAGCCGAGGCCGATCTCCACGAACGAGTCGAGGGTGTGCCGCAGCGTGCCGAGCAGCGGTGCCACCGATGGCTCGTCGAGGCCGCCCACCCACTTGGCCAGGTCGCTGATCTGCATCGCGCAGGCGTCGGCGATGCTGATCCCCTTGATCTTCGACGACCGGGCCGCCTCGCTGAGCCGTGTGCCGCCGCACTCGGGGCAGGCGGTGAAGGTGACCGCCCGGTCCACGAAGGCCCGGATGTGCGGCTGCATCGCCTCCCGGTCCTTGGCCAGCATCGACTTCTGCAGCTTCGTGATCAGGCCTTCGTACGTCAGGTTGATGCCTTCGACCTTGATCTTGGTCGGCTCCTTGTAGAGCAGGTCGTGCAGCTCGCGCTCGGTGAACTCGCGGATCGGCTTGTCCGGGTCGAAGAAGCCGCAGCCGCTGTAGATACGGCCGTACCAGCCGTCGGCGCTGTAGCCGGGAACGGTGAACGGGCCTTCGTTGAGCGACTTGCTGTCGTCGTACATCGCGGTCAGGTCGAAGTCGGTGACCCGGCCCGTGCCCTCGCAGTTCGGGCACATGCCGCCGGTGATCGAGAAGCTCCGCCGCTCCACGGTCTTGCCATGACTGCCCTCGATCGTGACCGCGCCCTTCCCGCTGATCGAGGCGACGTTGAAGGAGAAGGCCTGGGGCGAGCCGATGTGCGGCTTCCCGAGTCGGCTGAACAGGATGCGCAGCAGGGCGTTGGCGTCGGTGGCGGTGCCGACCGTGGAGCGGGAGTTGGCGCCCATCCGCTCCTGGTCGACGATGATCGCGGTGGTGAGCCCTTCGAGTACGTCGACGTCGGGCCGGGCCAGGTTCGGCATGAAGCCCTGCAGGAAGGCGCTGTACGTCTCGTTGATCATCCGTTGCGACTCGGCGGCGATCGTGGCGAACACCAGCGAGCTCTTGCCCGAGCCGGAGACGCCGGTGAACACCGTCAGCCGGCGCTTGGGGAGCTCGACGCTGACGTCCTTGAGGTTGTTCTCGCGCGCGCCGTGCACGCGGATCAGATCGTGGCTGTCGGCGACGTGCGGTGCAGACGACTGCGCGCCCGTGCTTGGGGCCCTGTTCATCGTGACTCCGTGTTCTGTTGAGGGGGCTTCTGCTGGGCGGGGCCGCCTGCGCGGTCTCCGTGGGTGTCGCCCGGCTCGATCTGATCGGCTTTCCGGCAGTACGTCTGGTTCTACTTCGTCGGCGCGGTGCACGGCAACGGATCGCCGCAAACCGGCCAGCGGCCGTCGCGGATCAGCAACGGACGGCTCATTTCAGCTCGTTGATGCGGATCATGTTGCCCGCGGGATCGAGGAGGGAGTAGTTCCATGGACGTCAGGCTAGGAGCGGCCTTGTGGCCCGCGCTTCTCCGTTCCTGACCGGTCCGGTCGTCCTGCATGGGAAACTGACCGCGTGAAACGGCAGGAGCTCGACGACCTCGTCCGGCTGCGGCGCGCCCGCGACCGCATGGACCGCGACTACGCCGAGCCGCTCGACGTCCCGGCGCTGGCGCGCGAGGCCCTGATGTCGGCGGGCCACTTCTCCCGCAGCTTCCGCGCCGCCTACGGGGAGACGCCGTACAGCTACCTGATGACCCGCCGCATCGAGCGGGCCAAGGCGCTGCTGCGGCGCGGCGACCTCACGGTGACCGAGGTCTGCTTCGCGGTCGGCTGTACTTCGCTGGGGTCGTTCAGCTCGCGCTTCAGCGAGCTGGTCGGCGAGAGCCCGAGCGCCTACCGGGCCCGTAATCACGACGACGGCGCCGACATCCCGGCCTGCATCGCCAAGATCCACACACGACCGGTCAGGAATGGAGAAGCACCTCCAGCCGCCCGGTCGTAGCGTGAACGGCATGGACATCAAACTTTCCTCGTGCTTCATCGCCGTCGACGACCACGACAAGGCGATCGCCTTCTACCGCGACGTACTCGGCCTCGAGGTACGCAATGACGTCGGCTTCGAGGGGATGCGCTGGGTGACCGTCGGCTCGCCCACCCAGCCGGACGTGAACATCGTCCTGGAACCGCCCGCCGCCGACCCGAGCACCTCACCGGCCGACAAACAGGCCCTGGCGGAACTGATGGCCAAGGGCCTGCTGCGCGGCGTCATCTTCGTGACGGACGACGTGGACGCCGCCTTCGAGCGCATCAGCGGCGCGGGCGCCGAGGTGCTGCAGGAGCCGATGGACCAGCCGTACGGCGTCCGCGACTGCGCGTTCCGCGACCCCGCCGGCAACATGCTGCGTTTCAACCAGCCCCGCAAGGAGTGATTTCGCGGGGAAGTGGGCTCTTGGCGGGCCTTGGCGGGCTTTGTGGTGGATTGTTGCTGTCCGCCGGATGGCGCGCGGCGGGCAGCAGGCGTACCACGGAAGGGCATGGGGACCCGTTCCGGGACCCCACCACTCCTAGGAGGAGCCATGCAGCAGCCCGAGACCATGAGCCCGATGAGCAAGGAGATGCAGGACTGCGTCGAGGCCTGCATGAACTGCCACAGCGTGTGCGAGGAGACCATGAGTTCCTGCATGCAGATGGGCGGCCAGGCCCAGATGCAGATCATGCGCGCGCTCATGGACTGCTCCGAGATGACCCGTATGTGCTCGGACATGATGATGCGCAGGTCGCCGATGTCGGCCGAGATGTGCGCCATGTGCGCGCGGGCGTGCGAGATGTGCGCGGAGGCGTGTATGGCGATGCCGGACGACGCGCAGATGATGCGCTGCGCCGAGGCGTGTCGCCACTGTGCGCAGACGTGCCGCGCGATGTCCGGCGCCACGGCCTGAGGGCTATGGCATGAGCCTCGGCTGACCCGGTCGCGGCACGAAAGGACGGCACGCAAAAGCCCGCTTCCCAGACATCCGTCAGGTGCCTGTGAAGCGGGCTTTGCCGGCTTTGCCTTTTACTCCGTAACCGTCACCTTCTCGTCGTTCTTCAGCTGCTCCACCAGGGTCTTCATCTTGGCTTCGTCCCACTGGAGGTTGCCGTTGGCGGCGTTGCCGGAGATGGGCATGTTCATGGACTTGCCCTCGCCGCCGGTGACGCCCTTCATGGCCCAGAACATGGAGGCCAGGTTCCACAGGGACATGTCCTTGTCGACGGTGAGGGTGTCGAGGCCGGCGCCCATGGTCGGGTAGAGCTTGAAGGGGTTCAGGACCGTGGACGGCGTCGCCGTCTGGCTGGCGAGGGCCGCGAGGAACTTCTGCTGGTTCTTCGTACGGTCCAGGTCGCTGCCCTTGAGGGCGTATCGCGTACGGACGAAGGCCAGGGACTCCTCGCCGCTGAGGGTCTGCTTGCCCGCCTCGAAGTCGGCGCCGGACTTGGTGTCCTTCATGCCGCCCGGGGGGATCGTGATCTCCACGCCGCCGATCGCATCGACGATCTTCGCGAAGCCGGCGAAGCCGATCTCCGCGTAGTGGTCGATGCGCAGGCCCGTGTTCGCCTCGACGGTACGCACGAGCAGTTCGGGTCCGTCCTCCGCGTACGCCGCGTTCAGCTTCACCTGGCGGCCGGTGCCTTCGTAGAGCTTGCCGGAGTCGGAGCCCTTGAACGACGGAATCTCGACGTTCGAGTCGCGCGGCAGCGAGATCATCGTGTTCCCGTTGTCGCCGACGTGCAGGATCATCATCGAGTCCGTGCGCTTGCCCTCGGCGGAGCCCGTACGGAGCTTCTTCTTCTCCTCGGCGGACAGGCCCTCGCGGCTGTCGGAGCCGACGATCAGGTAGTTCGTGCCCTCGCCCGCCTCGGGCCGGTCGATCACCTTGGACAGGTCGACGTCGCGCTTGAGCTTCGAGTCGGCCCAGAAGTACGTACTCACGGAGGCCACGATCAGCAGCGTGACCAGCGTTATCGCGGTCCACTTGATCCGGCGGCGCCAGTTCGGCGCGGCCCGGCCGTGGGACGCGGGCCCTTCAGGACCGCCGCCGCCCGACGAGCCGTACACCTGGCCCGTGTTGTAGCCGCTGTTGAAGTTGTCGTCGGCGTAGCCGTATCCGTCGTCGTAGGGGGGCTGCGGCGGGACCCCGCCCCGTGGCGGTGCCGACGGGCCCGAGCCCGGGCCGCGCCCCACCTGCCGCATCACGCGCGCGCCCTCGGGCTGGGCGTTCGCGCTGCCGCGGCCGTAACGGTCGCCGCCGTTGTCTCCGTGCCATCCCTCGGGCCAATTGTTCATGCGCCCCAGTGTGCAGTGCCGAACGGCCCGGCTTACAAGAGTCGACGGAAAATCACACCACCCCCGTTGCAAAGCTGATGCAAACCGGACCTTGCAGAGACTGACATAAAGAGAAAGGGCAGGGCAGAACAGGCTCCTCGACCGGAATGCGATATTCCGGTCAGGATTCCCGTCAAGCCGCACGGTCCGCGGCCCGCCGCCTCATGGACACCCCACCTCGTCCCCCGTGACCACCCTGGCCTCCCCGTGCCGCGCATCCTCCGCCCGTACCTTCGCCACCCGCTCGAAGTCCGAGCCCGCGATCACCCTCAGCGTCGGGCCCTGGCCCTTGACCGCCCGCGACCGACTGCCCGGCAGGGCCGCCGCCAGGGACTTGGCCGAGCGGTTCCAGCCGGGGTCGTACGTGATGAGGGTGTGGTCGACGGAGCGGTCGCGGGCGTTCGTCGGGACGCCCGTCGTGTTGAAGCCCGTCGCGGACAGCGCGTGGTCGATGTGGCGGCCGAGGCCCGGTGTGGTCGTGCCGTTCTCGACCTGGACGCGGATCTGCTGCGGGGCCACGTCGACGCGTACGGCCTTGGAGGGGGTGTGGTGCGGGGCGAGGGGCTTGTCCTCGCGCAGGGCACGGAAGATCCGCTCCGACTTCTTCGCGTCCCACTTCAGCGTCGAGCCGATGCCCTTCACGGGGAAATCCATCCGCCCGATCGGGACGGTCACGAACTCCGAGGACGACGGCGAGAAGTTCCGCATCGCCCATCCCAGATCGACCAGCTTGCCGGGCCCGAAGCCCTTGTCCGCCCGCACCGAGCCGAGCACGGTCTGCGTCACATCGCGGAACTTCATCGGGTTCAGCAGCACACCGGAGGAGGTGGCCCGCTCGACCAGCGCGGCCAGGAAACGCTGCTGGCGCTGCATCCGGCTGAGGTCCGCGGTGCCGTCGATGTGCCGGGAACGTACGTACTGGAGCGCCTGGCCGCCGTTCAGGTCGTGCTCCCCGGCGGGCAGGTTCAGGCCGGTGTGCGAGTCCTTCAGAGGGCGCACCGTGCAGATCCGTACGCCGCCGAGCTCGTCCACCGTCTTCATGAAGCTGGTGAAGTCGACCTCCAGGTAGTGGTCGATCTTCACGCGGGTCATGTTCTCGACGGTACGCACGGTCAGTTGCGGCCCGCCCTCCACGTACGCGGCGTTGAGCTTGAGCGCGTGCGGGCGGTGCCGTTCGCCGGTGCGGCGGTCGGTGTGCGCGGGTGTCTCGGCGTACGAGTCGCGGGGCAGGCTGACGATGCTGGCCCGCTTCCGGTCCTGCGAGATGTGCACGATCATCACGGTGTCCGTGCAGCGGCAGGGCAGGCCGCCCAGGCGGTATTTCCTGCGCTCCGCCCTGCTGATCCGCTCGCGGCCGTCGGTGCCGACCAGCAGGACGTTCATGCCGTCGCCCTGCGCGGGCCGGTTCTTCATGTCCTTGAAAGGGTTGACGCGGTCGATGTCGGCGTCGACGCCGGTGACCACCGCGTGCCCGACGCCGGCCGCCGCGAGTACCACCACGGAGAGCGAGGTCACCACGCGCATGGCGCACCGTGACCGTTTGCGCTGTACGGGCGGCCGCGCCGGGTGCTGCCGCGGAGGGCGAGCGGGTCTGCGGGGCGGCGTGGGCAAGGAGGACACCTCCGCGTCGGCCGGGTGTGGGGGTCCGTTGAGAACCGTAGGCCCATATGATCTGCGGCCCGCAGCGGCAAGCCGGACGGCGCGCTTCCGTGTCCCCCGTTCGCGGTAACGTACGGCCTGATACTGCATTTCCCGGGGGGACTGCGCCTGACAGCCGCTGCGCGGCGGGCCGGACCCCCAGCCGAAAAGACGAGAAGGAAGCCCAGCACGTGAATTCCGACGGGCGACTCCCCGCCGTGTCCGTGATCATGCCCGTCCTCGACGAGGAGCGGCATCTGCGCGGAGCCGTCCAAGCGATCCTCGCCCAGGAGTACGACGGCGAGATGGAGGTCGTGATCGCCATCGGTCCCTCCACGGACCGTACGGACGAGATCGCGGCCGAGCTCGTACGAGAAGACTCCCGCGTGCACACCGTCCCGAACCCGACGGGCCGTACGCCGGCCGCGCTGAACGCCGCGATCAAGGCGTCCCGGCACCCCGTCGTCGTCCGTGTCGACGGGCACGGCATGCTCTCGCCGAACTACATCGCGACCGCCGTACGCCTTCTGGAGGAGACCGGCGCGCAGAACGTCGGCGGCATCATGCACGCCGAGGGCGAGAACGACTGGGAGCACGCGGTGGCGGCGGCCATGACGTCGAAGATCGGCGTGGGCAATGCCGTCTTCCACACCGGTGGCGAGGCCGGGCCCGCCGAGACCGTGTATCTGGGCGTCTTCCGGCGCGAGGCTCTGGAGCAACAGGGCGGCTACAACGAGGAGTTCATCCGCGCCCAGGACTGGGAGCTCAACTTCCGGATCAGGGAGGCGGGCGGCCTGATCTGGTTCTCGCCGGAGCTGAAGGTCTCGTACCGGCCCAGGCCTTCGGTGCGCGCCCTCGCCAAGCAGTACAAGGACTACGGCCGTTGGCGCCACGTCGTCGCCCGCTACCACGAGGGCTCCATCAACCTGCGCTACCTCGCTCCGCCGGTGGCGGTGTGCGCGATAGCGGCGGGCCTCGTGGCGGGCGCCGCGCTGACCCCCTGGGGTTTCGTCATCCCGGGCGGCTATCTCGCGGCCATCGCCGCCGGTTCCGTACCGGCGGGCAAGGGCCTCCCGCTCAAGGCACGCCTGCAGATCCCCGTAGCCCTCGCCACGATGCACATGTCGTGGGGGTGGGGCTTCCTGACCAGCCCACGTTCACTGGCCAGGAAGGTCATCGCCTCCCGGCGGCCCGCGGTGCTCACGGAGAGCTGAGCACCGCGGCGATGCTGGGGAACTACCAGCGGTAGGGCTCGTACACGGGCATGCACTTGTCGCTGTCCGAGCCGTTCAGGGCGTCGGCTGAGTCGGGGACATCCCCGGCCTCGGGCTTGGACTGCTTCGGATAGGCCGAGCCCTCACGCCAGTCGGCGCCCACGACGAGGGTGACGCCGGAGACATCGGTCGACCTCTTCACCGAACTCAGCGGAATCCCCAGCGACTTGGCGACACGCTGGGCATCGCCCTCCAACTCGGCACTCGGATAGCGGACCACCGTCTTGTCCTCGGCGAGAGCCACCGTCCCGTCGGCCGTCGCCCTGCTGAAGCCTTTCTGCACGAGCGACTGGCTCACCGCGTTCGCACGCCCGCCGACCGGAGCGAGGGTGGAGGAGCGCGTGCCGTTCTGCACCACGATGCCGATCTCGCCGTCCTCGGCGGCCGGGTCGCCGGAGGCCTGCTCCTTGGCAGGCTTCTTCTTCGCGTCCGACTTCTTTCCCTTGTTGTCGAAGGCCACGTCGTCGCGGACCATCGCCCACACCTTCTCGGCGTCCGCACCGTTCGGCACCAGGTGGTTGCGGTTCTGCGGGTCCTCGACGGTCGGCATGGTCGTCATGGTGATGCGGTCGGTCGGCACCGTCTTGAGCTGCATGCCGAGTCCGTACAGGTCATCGACCGAGCCGATCTCCTCGGAGACCGTCAGGGAGTCCGTGGCCGCCTCGGCCAGGTTCATCAGCCGGCCGGTGTCGGTGAAGACGTTCTGCTTCTTCAGCGTGCGGATCATCGAGTTCATGTACATGTGCTGGGCTTCGGCGCGCCCGAGGTCGCTCTTGAAGGCGTGCCTGGTACGCAGCCACTGCAACGCCTGCTTGCCCTGGACCTTCTGCTTGCCCTTCTCCAGCTTGAGACCGGAGCCACCCGGGACGCCGGGCAGCGGGCGGTCATGCACGTTCTGCTCCACACAGACCTCGACACCGCCGATGGCGTCCGCCATCTTCACCACGCCCGCGAAGTCGATCGTCATCCAGTGATCGATATAGGCACCGGTGAGGTTCTCCCAGGTGGCCAGCGTGCAGCCGGCTCCGCCGCGGGCCAGCGAGGCGTTGATGATGTCGTTGGTCGCCGGGTAGGTATCGCCGGTCTCGGGGTCCTCGCACTCGGGGATGTCGACCCGGGTGTCGCGCGGAATGCTCACCACCGAGGCGTGCTTCCGGCCCGCGGACAGATGGATGAGCATCTGGACGTCACCCCGCGGCTTGGTGCCCACGCTCTCCTTGCTCCCGCCCAGTTCCAGGTTCTCCGTCGAGTTACGGCTGTCGGAACCGATCAGCAGGATGTTCAGCGGCGTCTGGCCGGCCGCGTTCGGCTCCGCCTTCTTGGCGTCGGAGTCTCCGCTTCTGCGCTCGCCCTTGTCGAGGTTGTTGTTCAGATGCCAGTAGTAGACGTATCCGGCGCCGGCCGTGCCAAGTATCAGTACCGACAGAGTTGTCGCGGACCAGCGGAGTATGCCGCGTTTGCCCCGCGGCCGTCTTCTGCTGCCGCGCCGTCTGCCTCCCGCACCGCCGCCGTCACCGCCGTCGGCCGGCCCTGCGCCCTCGTGCGGACCGTCATCCCGGCCCAGGTCCCGAGCCTGTCCGACGCGTGATCGCGTCGGTCTCCCACGGACACCACTCTGTGTCATGCCCTTGCCCTCCCCACCCCTGCGCCACGGAACAGGCCTGCCATACGCCTTGGTAGACGCATGGCAGGCCGTTCAGGTCAATTGGCGCACTCGACTTTGTCCGCCGTGGACTTGTCCACATCCGGCGTCGTCGACGGAGCGGTGAGGGATTCCCCAGCCCCCTCGAAGTCCTCTCCCAGGGTCAGCGTGATCGCCGGTAGCCCTTGGGAGTTGGTCACGCTTTCACCCGGCTTCATGGCCGACCCGGACAGGCCCATGATGTCGGCGAGCCTGCGTGCCTGGTCTGCCTGATCGGGAGCGTACTCGAGGGTTGTCTTCTTCAGGGTCGTCTCGGCGTTACCCGCGTTCTCGGACTTGGTCACGCCCTCGTCGATCTGCAGGTAGTTGAGGGTTTCCTGTGCGGAGCCCGGGGCGGCGCCGCCGTTGAGGACCCGTACGCGTACGTCCGCGGGGGCGGCCTTGGTGCCCTTGAGGCGGGCAGCGACCGCCGCCTTCTCCTTCTGCTGCTGCTTCTTCACCGCGGTGAACGAAACGTCGTCCTTGATCATCGAGAAGACGTCGGGTGCCTTCGTCTCGTCGACGACGACCGTGGCCTTGATCCGCTCGGTGGGGTTGTCCTTCACCGGCACCGTCACGAAGGAGACGTTCTTCGGCGGCACCTTCTTCAGTTCCAGGGCCACGTCCTTGAGCGTGCTGACCTTGCCGATGCCGGTGTCGACGGTCAGCGCCTTGGTGGCGGCCTCCGCCAGCTTCACCAGCTTTGTAGGGCTGGTCAGAGTGTCGCTGGAGGACATCTTTCGCATCAGCGAACCCAGGAACTGCTGCTGCACCTTGATGCGGTCGAGGTCGCCGCTGTTGCCGAAGCTCTTCCGGGTGCGGACGAAGGCGAGCGCCTGCTCGCCCTCGACCGTCGACGTGCCCGCGGGCAGTTTGAGCTTCGACTCCTCGTCATCGACGGGTTCGGTGAGACAGACCTCGACCCCGCCCACCGCCGACGTCAGCGTCTTCACCGCGTTGAAGTCGGCCATCATGAAGTGGTCCACCGAGATGCCGGTGGCCTCCTTGACCGTACGCATCGTGCAGCCCGGATCCCGTCCGCCCTCCCCGAGGCTCGAGTTGAAGCGGACGCCCTGCGAGCCGGCGACGATCTTGGTGGTGCCGTCCTCCTGCTTGGTGGGACAGTCCGGAACGTCGACGATCAGGTCGCGCGGAATACTCATCGCGGTCGCGTTCGTACGGTCCTTGGAGACGTGCAGCAGGATGTTGGTGTCGGCGTGCCCGATGTTGTTGACGTCGCCGTACCCCTGATTGCCCTTACCGGTGCGCTTGTCGGTACCGATGATCAGGATGTTGAAGGCCTTGTCCTTGCTGAAGTTCCCCGCGCCCGCGCTCCCGACGTCCGTCGTGTTGACGTTGCCCTCGAGGTGCTTGACGTAGATGTAGCCCGCGGTCGAGACGGCGACCAGCGCGAAGGCCACGGTGCCGGCGGTCCACAGCGCTATCTTCTTGCCCCTGGGTTTCTGCTGCCTGACCTTGCGACGACTCGGCGGCGGCCCCTGTGGCGGGCGCCGCCTGCGTGGGCCGGGTACGTCGGGCGACGGCACCGCCTGAGGCGTTCCCCGGTATTCCCGCCCCGGCGCCGTACGGCCGCGCGGGGGTGCGGCGGTACCTGCGGTCGCGGTTCTGGAAGAGCGGGGGCCGGGGACCGACGGCTGCGCTGCGGAATGACCCAGTCGCAATTCGTAGTCACCGGTGTTCGGATTGAGTACCCACTGGTCTGCGGGGTCGATATTGTCCGCCCGCCCTCGGCCTTGCGCGTCCACGGTTGTGTCAGTCCTCCGTCGGGGCCACGCGGCGCCTTCTCCCCTCAAAAGGCGCCTGGTCTCGTTCAAGCAGTGCATGACCTCATCGGGTGCACCGGACCGCTCACACTATCCGGCCGGATCACCGTCAAGGGGAGCCGGTGACAAATTGCACGTCTTACAACTGGGCAATCCGCCCCATACTTTTGGACGAATGTTCCCCGGCTTGACGTGCCCTTTACCCGTAGACACGTTCGGGGCTTAACCGCACGGGTCATCAGCCGCCGTGTTCCCGCGGAAAGTCGGCGCCGGGCTGGGCGTGGATGAGGGTCCGTCATTCCGCTTTCCGCCCGATTTGCCGCTCTGACTGTCGGAGTTGTCCGCGACCTCTACCGGGTCGTCCCTGCGCAGCCGCTCGAAGAGTTTCTCCGCCTCGGGCTCCATCAATTGGTCGCGATTGGGGTTGTAGGGGTACGACTCCCTCGGCACCGTCAGAAACTGCACATGTTCGGTGGGGATATCGCGCAGACCTCGCACCAGGTCGTACAGGCCCCGCAGGTTCGCCAGCGCCGGGTCCGTGGTGAGCGCCGAGGTCGCCGCGTCGAGCACCGGATAGAGCTTCACGGGATTCAGCAGTACGTCATTGCCGCGCACCTTGCTGACGAGCGCGCCCAGGAACCGCTGCTGGCGTTCCATCCGCTCGGTGTCGCTGCCGTCGCCGAGGCTCTTGCGGGCGCGTACGTAGCCGAGGGCCTGCTCGCCGTCGAGCTTCACCCTGCCCTCGGGGAGCCGCAGTTTCGCCGCGCGGTCGTCCATCGGCTCCTTGAGGCACACCTCGACGCCGTCGACCGCGTCGACCATGTCCTTGAAGCCGTTGAAGTCCACGACCATGTGGTGGTCGACCCGGATGTCCGTCAGCTTCTCGACCGTACGGATCGTGCAGGCCGAACCCCCGGCCTGGAAGGCGTAGTTGAACATCGCGAACACCGGCTTGCTGCGGCTGCCGTCCGGGCGCCGACAGCCGGGCACGTCCACCATCAGGTCGCGCGGTATCGAAACGGCGGTCGCGCTGCGCCGGTTCGCCGCGAGGTGCAGCAGGATCACGGTGTCGGAGCGCTCGGTGCCGGAGTCCCGCCCGTACTTGCGGTTCTCCTCGCCCGAGCGCGAGTCGGACCCGATCAGCAGAATGTTCCGCGCGCCCTTCACCAACGCGGTCGGCCGCTCCTTCTCGTACCGGGCGAGCTCGGCCGCGGCGGCTTCGTCCGCCGTGATGTTCCCGTCCAGCTTCTCGTACACCACCCACCCGCCCCCCGCCGCCGCGAGCAGCCCCAGCCCGACCCCCACCGCCAGATACCTGAGCCACCGCCGCCGCACACCTCCGGCCCCGGTGGGCGAAGCGCCCCGACCGGGTCCAACGCCTCCGGTGCCGCTCACTTCGGATCCACCCCTCACGGCGTACGAGCGTGTCGTGCTCTTACGACCATGGACCGGGTGGGGGCGGGGGGCCTGCGGGCGGGGGTGAGGGCTGGGCCAGATGGGGGATTTCTCGGGGGTGCCTCTCTGCGGGGCGGTACGGGGAGCGTCCCTTAAGGGGCGCGGGGCTGTATCAACATGCGACTCCGCCGCGTGGGCGCGACCAGCCACGACGGACGGAAAGCCGCCATACGGCCCGTAACCCCCGAACCATCCGCGGCTAGCGTTTCGTCGCCGTCACCCGTTCACTCTCGATCCGCTTGGCCACCGTATCCTCACCCAACTGATCCAGGTGACGGCACAGCACCACAGAGGCCCCCGTGGCAAGCGGCGCGTACAGCCCGGCGCTAAGCCCCTCCCACGTGTCGTAAGACAGCCCCGACAGCAGTCGCGACCCGGGCCCCGTAAGCCCAAACCCCGTGGCATCGGCCCGAGCCCGCTCAACAACCTCCGCCCCCGTGAACTCAGCCCCGGCAACGATCAGCGCAGCCGCCTCCGGGTCCACGGGAGCGTACGGCTGGAAACGGTCACCCTGCGAGGGGACCTCGACGGCATAGTCGACGTACCCCTCAGGCGGAGCCGAAAAGCGGCGCCCCAGTGGCGCGAGCGACAGCGCGACCCGGTCGCCGGTGCAGGCGAGCCCCGCCTCGAACCGGCCCGGCCCCGCGACGACATGGTCGGCGGCAGCCGGATCGCCCTCGACGTCCGCGATCACGCCCACCGAGGAGCAGGCGAGCAGCCACACCGCGGTCTGCCAGTGTGCGGGCAGCAGCAGTGCGACCCGTTCGCCGGGCTCGGCGGACAGTTCGTCCTGGAGGAGGTTGGCGGTCTTGGCCACCCAATTGGCGAAGGTGGCCACGGACAGTTCGACCCGTTCGCCGGTGGCGTCGTCGTAGAAGGTCACGAGGGGGCGTGCCGGGTCCGCGGCGAGGGCGGATCGCAGCAGGTCGGCAGGGGTGCGGTCGGTGGCGGTCACGAGAGGAAAGCGTACGCGGGCCCTCGGCCGGGCGGGGGAGGCCGGGCCACCGGTTCGGGCGAGTGCCAGCAGACGGTCCGTCAAGTCCCGGATGGACAGATAAGTATCGTTATGTACACGATCAGGGGCATGCGTGGATACCTTGCTTCCTCGATCGCCGTGGCGTGTGCGGCCGCCCTGGCCCTCCCGCTGACGTCCCCCTCCGCCGCTCTGGCCGGCACCTCGAGACCCGCGACCGCCGAGAGACGGGCGGCCCCGGAAGCGCCGGCCGTCCCAGAAACGCAGGCCGTCCCCGGCAGTACCAAGTCGCTCCCGCTCGCCCCGCTCACCCGCGACCGCGCCCTCGGCGCCGCCTCCGTGCAGGGGCTGCACCGGCGCGACGTAACCCGCTTCTCGCTGGTCGGCGTCGTCTGGGACGACCCGGACACGGAACTGAATGGCCGGGTCCAGGTCCGTACACGCTCCGCCGACACCGCCAAGTGGTCCGCCTGGCAGGACATCGAGACGCACAGCATGGAGCACGCCGCCGACCCGGACACCGACGAGGGCACCTCCGAGCGGGTACGCGGCTCCACGGCACCGCTGTGGGTGGGGGAGTCGGACGGCGTGGAGGTGCGCGTACAGGCCAAGACGCACGCCGAGGACGGACAGGCCGTCACGAGCCAACCGCTGCCCGGCGGACTGCGCCTCGAACTCGTCGACCCCGGCACCGAGCCCCCGCCCGCGGGTCCTGAACTGAAAGCCCCGAACGCCGGCTCGCTCACCGCCGAGTCCGCCGCAGCGTCCGCCGCCAACGCCGACCTCGCACCGCTCGGCGCCACCGTCATCCCGGAACTGACCCGCAAGCAGACGCAGGAGGACTTCCTCAAGACCCGTGTGAGTGAGGGGGCGGCCACGAACCCGTACATCGGCCCGCGGCCGCGCATCGTCACCCGCCGCGGCTGGGGCGCGGACGAGGGCCTGCGCGAGCGGAACTTCAGCTACACCAAGTCCGTCCGGGCCGCCTTCGTGCACCACAGCGCCTCGGGCAACAACTACTCCTGCTCGCAAGCCGGTTCAGTCATCCGCAGTATCTACCGCTACCACGTCAAGAGCAGTGGCTGGCGTGACATCGGGTACAACTTCCTCGTCGACAAGTGCGGAAACATCTACGAGGGGCGGGCCGGGGGCGTGGCCAAGCCGGTCAAGGGCGCCCACACTCTCGGTTTCAACGGCAACAGCATGGGGATCGCCGTCCTCGGCAACTTCGGCAACTCGCAGCCGCCGGAGGCCGCGGTGGAGGGCGTCGCCCGGCTCACGGCGTGGAAGCTCGGCCTCCACGGGGTGGATCCGGCGGGCAAGACATATCTGAAGTCGGCCGGTGGCAACCTCTTCCGAAAAGGCAGGAACGTACAACTGAACGTGATCTCCGGACACCGGGACGGCTTCGCCACCGAGTGCCCGGGCGCCCGGCTGTACGCCAAGCTCCACGAGGCCAGGACCAGTTCGGCCCACCACCAGGGCCGATGAGGTCGGGGCTGCGGCTCCCCACGGCCACTCAAGAGGCTCCCCACGGCCATCGAACGGTCTGCATACACTGGCCGGCCGACAGACAGTTCGGCCGGCCCCACAGGGAAGCAGAGACGACAGGTGACAGAAGCGATCCTCCTGGTCGGCGGCAAAGGCACACGGCTGCGCCCGCTCACGGTGCACACGCCGAAGCCGATGGTCCCGGCGGCCGGGGTACCGTTCCTCACGCACCAACTGGCGAGAGCCAAAGCGGCGGGGGTCGAGCACATCGTGCTCGCCACGTCCTATCTGGCCGAGGTCTTCGAACCGTACTTCGGCGACGGCTCGTCGCTGGGGCTCCACATCGAGTACGTCACCGAGGCCGAGCCCCTCGGCACGGGCGGCGCCATCCGGAACGTGGCCTCCCGCCTTCACTCCGCCCCCGACGATCCCGTCCTGATCTTCAACGGGGACATACTCACCGGCCTCGACATACCGGCCCTGGTCGCCACCCACCAGTCCTCGGGCGCGGATGTCTCCCTGCACCTGACGCGTGTCGCGGACCCGAGGGCGTACGGCCTGGTCCCGACCGACGCCTCGGGCCGCGTACAGGCATTCCTCGAGAAGCCCCAGACCCCCGAGGAGATCGTCACCGACCAGATCAACGCGGGGGCGTACGTCTTCCGGCGCTCGGTCATCGACATGATCCCCGCCGGCCGTCCGGTCTCGGTGGAACGCGAGACCTTCCCGGACCTGCTGTCCTCAGGCGCACACCTCCAGGGCATGGTCGACTCGACCTACTGGCTGGACCTCGGCACCCCCCAGGCCTTCGTACGAGGCTCCGCGGACCTCGTCCTCGGCCGCGCCCCCTCCCCGGCAGTCCCCGGCCGCTGCGGCGACTGCCTCGTCCTGCCGACGGCCACGGTCGCCCCGGACGCGAAGCTGACGGGTGGCACGGTGGTCGGCGAGGACGCGGTGATCGGCTCGGGTGTGCGGATCTCAGGCTCCACGGTTCTGGCGGGAGCGGTGGTGGACCCGGGAGCGGTGATCACGGACTCCCTGATCGGTGCCAGAGCCCAGGTCGGCACCCGCTCCGTCCTCACGGGAGTGGTGGTGGGCGACGGCGCAACGGTGGGCCCGGACAACGAACTGAGGGAGGGCGTACGGGTGTGGTGCGACGCGGTGTTGCCGGAGGGGGCGGTGCGGTTCTCGTCGGATCAGTGAGCATCACTTGTGAGCCCGGGCCAGGCAAATTCAGCCCGTCCGGCGTTTGAGGACGAGGCCGTTCAGGCCGATAGGGGGTCTGGGGGCGCAGCCCCCAGCGGGGTCCAGGGGCAGAGCCCCTGGCGGTGGGGTCTGGGGCGAAGCCCCAGGGACAGTCACAGCCGTCCAATATCCCCGCGGGGCATACGTGGCTGACGCCGAGGCGGAGTGCGGCCGCTCAGCAGAATGAGCCGAGCCGCACGATGCCGCTGCCCCGCATACGGCTCCAGCAACTCCAACATGACGGAGTCATCCGCATCCCGGTCACCCGCCAGCGCATACCCCACGATCCCCGGCAGATGCAGGTCCCCGACCGTCACCGAATCCGCCGCCCCATGACTGCGCTGCACGGTCTCCGCCGAGGTCCAGGGCCCGATCCCGGACACCAGCTCCAGCCGGGCCTGCGCGGCAACCGGCTCGAACCCCACCGCCTCCTCCAACCGCCGAGCCACCCGAACCGCCCGCAGAATCGTCGACGCCCGCTTGTTGTCGACCCCGGCCCGATGCCACTCCCACGAGGGGATCAACGCCCAGGTCCGCGGCTCCGGCATGACATACATGCGTCCGGGCGCGGGTCCGGGCGCCGGCACGCCGTACTTCCGTACGAGCAACTGCCAGGCCCGGTACGCCTCTTGCGTCGTGACCTTCTGCTCCAGAATCGACGGAATCAACGACTCCATGACCAGCCCCGTACGCGTCAGCCGCAGCCCCGGCCGCCGATGCCGCGCGAGCGCAACCAGCCGATGCCGTGGCTCGAAGGCGGAGGGATCGTCCAACTCCCCGAGCATCCGCGGGAGTTGCTCCAGCAGCCAGTCGGCCCCGGGCCCCCAGGCTTCCCCCACGGCGACCCCGCCCCGCATCGAGACCCGCAGCGTCCCGGGCCCCGCGGGCGTACGGCTGGCCCGCCACACCGCCCCGTCCGGCGTGGCCCGGAACGTCGGATCGGCGGGCCCACGCCGCAGCGGCCCGAGCACGAGCCCCAGATCGAGCGGCCCGGGCAGCGTCCAGCTACGCGTACGCCCAGGCGCCGCGGCCTGCCGCGTCACGCGCCCGGCGGCGGCGACATGCCCGCCGCGTACGGTCGTACGCGTCGGTCGGGGGTCGAAACGTCCGGCCACGGGCGGGGTCCTAGGGGTGTCGGGAGCGCGGGGCGCTGAGGTGCTCTAAGAGACTAAGCGACCCCGGGGAAGTGCGGGCACGCCCCCACGCCGCCCGGCACGCACTCTCGCCGCACCGGGCACA
>NZ_BMPQ01000021.1:144298-158198 GCF_014647675.1 Streptomyces flaveus
GAGCACGCACCGAACGACGCGGGAACGCACCCGCACTTCCCCGGACCCGCTTAGGCGCTCCGGAACAGACACGAGGCTCCAGCCGCAATCCGACCTTTCGCCGACTCCCGTCAGCCGCCGGGCGTCAGCGGACCTCGATGAACGACCCCGCATCCCGCCCGGCCCGCGGCTTCGGCTCCTCCGCCGCGTGCCCCACGGCGACCGCCCCCATCGGATCCCACCCTTCGGGCAGCCCGAGAACGTCCCGTACGACATCCCGGCAGAACATCGTCGACGACACCCACGCCGACCCCAGCCGCTCCCCGGCGAGCGCGACGAGGAAGTTCTGCACGGCGGCACCCGCGGCGACCACGAACATCTCGCGCTCGGCCCCGTCACGACGCGCGTCGCCGTACGTGTGCGAGCCGTCCATGACGAGACAGGGCACGACGAGATACGGCGCCTTGCGCAGGACATCCCCCCGCCGTACGCGCTTGGCGATGGACTCCTCGCTCTTCCCGTCCCGCTCCAGGTCGGACATCCAGGCGTCCCGCATGGCGTCGAGAAGCCGCGTACGGGACTCCTCCGACTCCAGGAGCACGAATCGCCACGGCGTCGTGTGATGCGGCGCCGGCGCGGTCACGGCGGCGGCCACCGCACGGCGTACGGCCCCCGGATCGACGGGCTCGTCGGTGAACGCCCGTACGGTACGCCGCTGGGTGACGGCCTCCCGTACGGCCTCGGAGGTGCCCAGCCGGAACATGTCGTCGCGCGCACCGCGCACCATGGCCCGCGCCCCCTCGTCTTCATCCGTGCCTGTGGTGACCGTGTGGGGCAGCCCGCGCACGACGGCGACGGGCAGCCCGTCCGCCTTGCCCTTGACCAGGTCGCCCGCGGCGGCGAGTTCGTCGGCCGTGGCGACGACGGTGGCGCTGAGCGGATTCCCGTACGCGTCGGAGCCGCCCCGGAGATCGTCGAGCACCCGCACTCCGGCGGCCCCGATGGCGACATCGGTGAGCCCCGTACGCCACGGCCGCCCGAACGTGTCCGTGACGAGCACCCCGACGTCGACGCCCAGCGTGTCCCGCACCCCGTCCCGTATCGCCCGCGCGGACGCGTCGGGGTCCCCGGGCAGCAACAGCACAGTCCCCGCAGGTGTGTTGGAGGCGTCGACCCCGGCCGCGGCCATCACGAGCCCCTGCCGGTTCTCGACGATCCGCAAGGCCCCCCGCCGCGCCACCACCCGCACGGTCTCGGCATCGATGGCGGCTTCCCGGTCAACGGCCTCGACGACCCGCCCCTCGGCCTTGGACACGATCTTCGAGGTGACGAGCAGTACGTCCCCGTCGAGCAGCCCGGGCTCGGCATCGGTGATCAACTTCGCGAGATCGTCCCCTTCGCGAATCTCGGGCAGCCCGGGAAGCGCCCAAACGCGATAACCCGGCCTCGAAGCACCCCCGCCGCTCAAGCGCCCCCCACCTCCTCCGCCAACGTCAGCGCCTCGCGGGCCATCCGGGTCGCCGCGGCCAGGTCGGTCATCAGGAGGGGGACGGCACGGCAGCGGATGCCGGCGGACTCCACGCGGTCCACAGCGGAGGCGTCGACCGTGTCGACGAGCCAGCCGTCGAGGAGCCCCGAGCCGTAGTGCTCGGCGACCGCGGCGGCCGTGGACTCCACGCCGATGGCCGCGAGGACCTTGTCGGCCATGCCACGCACGGGCGCGTCCCCGACGATGGGAGAGAGGCCGACCACGGGCACCCCGGCCTCGGCGATCGCCTCCCGGATGCCGGGTACGGCGAGGATCGTGCCCACGGACACGACGGGATTGGACGGCGGGAAGATCACCACGTCGGCCGAGGCGATCGCCTCCAGCACCCCGGGCGCCGGCTTCGCCTGATCGGCGCCGACGGGCACCACCGCGTGCGCGTCGACGGAGGCCCGCAGCCGCACCCAGTACTCCTGGAAGTGAATGGCCTTGCGCTCGCCGTCCATCTCGACAGCCACATGCGTCTCGACACGGTCGTCGGTCATGGGAATCAGCCGAACCCCCGGCTTCCACCGGTCGCACAGCGCCTCTGTCACGGCGCTGAGCGGATATCCGGCGCCCAGCATCTGCGTACGGACGATGTGCGTCGCGAAGTCCCGGTCGCCGAGCCCGAACCACTCGGGCCCCACCCCGTACGCCGCGAGCTCCTCCTTGAGGTGGAAGGTCTCGTCGGCTCGCCCCCAGCCCTGCTCTTCGTTGATGCCGTCGCCGAGCGTGTACATCACCGTGTCGAGGTCCGGGCAGACCTTCAGCCCGAAGAGATGGATGTCGTCCCCGGTGTTGCCGATGACGGTGACCTCCGCGTCCGGCACCGCCTGCCTGAGACCACGCAGAAACCGGGCACCGCCGATGCCGCCTGCCAGAACCACAATGCGCATGAGCCTCAGTCTTGCAGGCGGGTACGACAAAGCGTCAGGCGGTTACGACATCGCCGGGCTCCTGCGGACGCGACGCGGCGCAGCGCATCACATGCATCGGCATCTCGGTCAGCCCCGGGTAGTAGACGTGCAGGCTTATGGCCGGCTCGAGCGAGTCGTTGACCACTTCGTGGACGTACCCCGGCGCGAACACCTGCTGGGTGCCGACCCCCAACGCGCGGGTGCCGCGCTCCGTGCGCTCCGTCAGTGCGCCTTGCACCACGGTGAACACGCCGGAGGAGCGGCCGTGGTCGTGCAGCCCGCTGCCCTGACCGGGCACCCAGGAGAGCAGCCACACCTCGTAACCGGGGCCGGTGCGCAGCCGGTGGTACCACCGGGACGTCGCGTCGTACTGGACGAGGTGCTCCCACTGGGAGCGATCGGCGGCGATGGAGCGGGCCAGCCCGACGAACTCGGCCACGGTGGACGGATGCTCGCGCGGTGCCTGGAGGAGGTGCGGGACCTCAAGGATGTCGCCGGCGATCTGAAGGTCGCTGTCGCTGTTCATGGAGTGCGGTGGTTCCTCGGCTGAAGAGGCGCAAGGCCTGTGCTGGAGATCTGGAGGCGCCCTGATCACGGGCGGAAGGGACCAGCAGCCAGGTACTTGTGGACCTGGCGGCAGCAGGAGCGCTGAGAAAGGCTCAACAGCTGCGACAACAACAGCTACAGCGAGCACGGGCAGCACCGAGGGACCCGGCGGTGCGGGTCGAGGTGAGCGCCAAGTTCGCAAGCATGCCCACAAGGACACCGGTTCACACCTTCACTGTCAACTCGGTGTCCGCTATGCAGGAGATCTTTCACCTCATCCGGTTCCTCTGGGAGACGAAAGGTTTGTTCTGTGGTCCGCTGGGACACATGGCGCAACAACCGGGCGCACAAACCTCGTTGCGATCCTGTGATCGGAATGTGATCCGGCTCGCTTCGAGCGTCGGGCGGAACGAGATCGAACTTCTGGGCGTCCCTCCCTGTGCAAGTCCTGTGCGGGGCGGCAGTCCCGGCCGGGCCTCTTCTTGCTGTCAGGGTTTATGCCGATTTGAACACTTTCCGCATGGCCTTGGTTCCGCAGAGTGAATAAGGGACCCAATAGCAGATCTCGGCTTGACTCGCCCGGATCAGCACACTTGTAATTTCACTCGTGTCGTTCAGCCGGGATCGGTAACGGCAGCATCACGGGGACGCGAGACGGACGAGGGGCGCACATGACCGAGCTGTTTCAGGAACTGCTGGTCGACGAGGCCGAAGAGGAGCTCGGTTGGCAGGAGCGGGCGCTCTGCGCGCAGACCGACCCCGAGTCATTTTTTCCCGAGAAGGGCGGCTCCACCCGCGAGGCCAAGAAAGTCTGCCTCTCCTGCGAGGTCCGCTCCGAGTGCCTCGAGTACGCCCTCGCCAATGACGAGCGCTTCGGCATCTGGGGCGGTCTGTCCGAGCGTGAACGGCGCCGCCTGAAGAAGGCCGCCGTCTGAAGCGGACGGCACAGGCTCTCCGTACGCCTTCTCTCTACGTAACGAACGGCCCGGTGCAAGTGGGTTATCCACAGGCGGCGGGCCGCGATCTTGTCCAGCCGTTAGTGTGGGCCTCCGTCCGAGACGCCCCGGTGCCCCCGTGGGGCCCAGGCGTCCACCGCAGTCCATCGAACCGGGGCCCGTACCTCGATGTCCGCGCACAGCCAAACGGCAGGTCAGTACGACACTGCCGCTGCAGCGTTCGACCCAGCCCGCCCGGCAGCATTCGACCCGTCCCACCCGGCGGTGTTCGACCCGTCCCACCCGCCCGAGTTTCCGCGGCACGTGGTCACCGCCGTGCTCGTCTCGCACGACGGTGGCCGCTGGCTGCCCGACGCCCTCGCCGGGCTACTCGGTCAGGAACGCCCGGTGCAGAACGCCGTGGCGGCCGACACCGGCAGCGCGGACGACTCCGCCCGGCTGGTCACCGAAGCGCTCGGCGCCGACCGAGTGCTGCACCTTGCCCGGCGCACCGGCTTCGGCCAGGCCGTCGACGAGGCCGCCCGCACCGCCGGCGCGCTCACTCCGGACGACCTGCCGTACCTGAAGCGGCCCAGCGGCTGGGACCCGGTGACCCGCACCTGGCGCGACGACACGTACGACATGCCGGAACTGCCGTACGGCGAGCCCGTCCAGTGGCTGTGGCTCCTGCACGACGACTGCGCCCCCGAGCCCGACACCCTGGCCCAGCTCCTCCGGGTCGTCGAGAACGAGCAGGAGCTCGGCAAGGACGTCGCGATCGTCGGACCCAAGCTCCGCGGCTGGTACGACCGCCGGCAGCTCCTGGAGGTCGGTGTCACCATCGCCAACAGCGGTCGCCGCTGGACCGGCCTGGACCGGCGCGAACAGGACCAGGGACAGCACGACCACGTACGGCCCGTGCTGTCCGTGTCAACGGCCGGCATGCTGATCCGCCGCGACGTCTTCGAGCAGCTCGGCGGCTTCGACCGGCGGCTGCCCCTGATGCGTGACGACGTCGACCTGTGCTGGCGCGCCCAGGCCGCAGGCCACCGCGTTCTCGTCGCCCCCGAAGCTGTCGTACGCCATGCCGAGGCGGCCTCCCGCGAGCGGCGCACCGTCGACTGTGTGGGCCGTACGTCCGCCTCCCCGCACAAGGTCGACAAGGCGGGCGCCGTCTACACGCTGCTCGTCAACTCCCGCACCGCCGTGCTGCCCTGGGTCCTGCTGCGGCTCGTGCTCGGCACGCTGCTGCGCATGGTCGCGTATCTCGTCGGCAAGGTCCCCGGACAGGCCGTCGACGAGATCCGGGGTCTGCTGGGAACGCTGCTGCGGCCCGAGCGGATCATCGCCGGGCGGCGCAGGCGCGGCCGTCCGCAGGTCGACAAGGGGGAGCTGCGCGAGCTGTTCCCGCCGCCGGGTGCGACCGTGCGGGCCACCATCGAGCAGGTCGCGGGCAATTTCGTGGGCAGCTCCGATCCCGAGCTGACCGCGGCCGGCCGGCACGGCGGCGCCGTCGAGTCCGGGCCGGGTGGTGACGACGCCGACTTCCTGGAGGTCGAACAGTTCGCCCGGCTCAAGCGCGTCGCCCGCAAGCCCGGCCCTGTGCTCTTCGTAGTGCTCCTCTTCGCCTCGCTCATCGCCTGCCGGGAACTGATCGGCAGCGGTGCGCTCGCGGGCGGCGCCCTGTTGCCCGCACCCTCCGACGCGTCCGCGCTCTGGTCGCGCTACCTGGACGGCTGGCACCCCGTGGGCGCCGGCGGCACCCAGTCCGCGCCGCCCTATCTGGCGCTCGTCGCGCTGCTCGCCAGCGTGCTGTTCGGCTCCACCGGGCTCGCGGTCACCGTCCTCCTCGTCGGCTCCGTGCCGCTGGCCGGCTTCACCGCGTACTTCGCCTCCCGGCCGCTCGTCATGTCGCGACTGCTGCGGGCCTGGGCGTCCATCGCGTACGCCTTCCTGCCCGCCGCCACCGGAGCGCTCGCGGGCGGCCGCATCGGCACCGCCGTGCTCGCCGTCCTGCTGCCCCTCATCGCGCGCGCGGGCATCGCGGCGAGCGGCCTCGCCTCGACGACGGCGCGCGGCAGCTGGCGTGCCACCTGGGCGTACGCGCTGCTGCTGACCCTCGCCACCGCCTTCACGCCGATCGTGTGGCCCATCGCCCTGGTCCTTGGCCTCGCGCTGCTGGCCGTGCGGCGGGGCGAGATCGTCGCCTACGGGCTCCGTTTCCTGGCACAGCTCGGCACTCCGCTGCTGGTCCTGGCGCCCTGGTCGCTGTCCCTGCTGCCCTTCGGCTTCTTCCGGGAGGCCGGCCTCGAGTTCGGCGAGGGATCGGCGTCCGCGCTCGACCTGCTCGGCGGCAGCCCGGGCGGCCCCGGCACCGTCAGCGGGCTGATGCTCATCGGCATCGTGTGCGCCGCGCTGGCCGCCCTGCTGCGATCACAGCGTCAGTTGGGAATCTGGACGGCCTGGACCGCCGCCCTTGTAGGGCTCGTTTTCGCCGTCTTGTCCAACAGTTCGACCTGGGCCGGGCCCGCCGCGCTCGTCTACGGTCTCGCCCTTCTCGCCGCCGCCGCGCTCGGCGCCGACGGGGCACGCTCGCGGGTGGCCGAGCAGAGCTTCGGCTGGCGTCAGCCGGTCGCCGCGCTCATCGCGTTCGCCGCCGCCGCCGGCCCGCTGCTCGTCGCCGCCGGGTGGATGATCGGCGGCGCCGACGGGCCCCTGGAGCGGCGTGATCCCGTCCAGGTGCCCGCGTTCGTCGCCGAGGAGAGCGGTACCCGCGACCAGGCGCGCACCCTCGTCCTCGACAGCGACTCGACCGCCCGGGTCGGCTACACGCTCGTACGCGGCTCCGGCGCCCGGCTCGGCGACGCCGAACTGGCCACCGCGGACGGCGAGAACAAGAAGCTCGACTCCGTCGTCGCCAACCTCGTGGCCGGTTCCGGAGCCGACCAGGCCGACCAGCTCGGCGGATTCGCCGTGCGCTACGTACTCGTGCACCAGGGAGCGCCCCGCGAGGTCAGCCGCGTCCTGGACGCCACGCCCGGACTGAGCCGGCTGAGCCAGCAGGACGGCAGCGCCCTGTGGCGCGTGGACCGGCAGGTATCCCGCGCGGCCGTCGTCCCCGACTCCGGCGAGCCGCAGCCCATCGCCGCCGGACCCGTCGAGGTGCACACCACGATCCCCTCCGGCGCTGCCGGTCGCGTGCTGCGCCTCGCCGACACCGCCGACGAGGGCTGGACCGCCACCTTCGACGGCAAGCCGCTCACCAGGACCACGCTGGACGGCTGGGCGCAGGGCTTCGAACTGCCCGCCGGTGACGGCCGACTGGACGTCACCTTCGAGCCGCCGGCGCTCCACACCGGCTGGCTGTGGGCCCAGGGTGCGCTCGCCGTCGTCCTCGTGGTGCTCGCCCTGCCCGGCCGTCGTCGCGATGTGGACGACGACCTCCCGGAGGAGCCGGTCGTTCCCGCCCAGCCGGTCTCCGGCGAGGGCCGCAGGGCCCGTCGGCTGCGCGCCCAGGCCGAGTCCGAGGCCGAACAGGCAGCCCCGGACGAGCAGTTCACGCCGGACGCCCCGCCTCCTCCTCCGGTGGAGCCCCCGGTCCCCGCCGCCGTCCCGCAGCAGCAGCCTTACGGAGAGTGGGAGACGACGGCGTACCAGGGCACCGAGTACGGCACGTACGGCGATCAGTACCAGGGCGCTCAGCAATACCAGGCGGACACCTATGAGCAGCAGCCGTACCCGGCGGACCCGTACCAGGCAGGCCAGTACGACCCGTACGCGTACGGGTCGGGAACCCCGGCCTACGACCCGACGCAGCCGTACGCCGAAGGCTACGAAGCGCCGTACGACCCTGCGCAGCAGCAGCCACAGCAGCCGCCGCCGCACGGCACCGACCGTGAGCGTCCCGACGGGAGCCAGCAGTGAACCGCGCCACCGTGTCCCTGATCGCCGGCGTGGCCGCACTCGCCGCGGTCGCCGGATTCGCCTCCGTCGCCGAGCCGGAGGCCTCCGGCCGGGACACGGCGAAGGCGGCCACGCAGATGCCTGTGGAGCGCACCAGCCTGCTCTGCCCCGGCCCCAGCGCCTCGGACGTCGCCGAAACCGCGTACACGTCGTACACGCCCGTCACGGAGGGCGCCGACACGAGCGGCAGGGCCGAACTCGCCCCGGCGGGCGAGGAGTCGGCAGACGGCTCCGAAAAGGGTGACAAGGAGGAGGCCAAGAAGGCCGTCCTGACACCGAAGGAGCCGGGCAAGCCGGTCACCGGAGAGGTCTCCGGTGCCGACGCGCCCGCGCTCATCGGCACCGCCGAGGGCGGCTCCGCCCCCGGCTGGACCGTCCAGCAGACCACCGAGGTCCCGGCGGGCACCGGCCGCGGCCTGCTCGGCGCCAACTGCACCGCTCCGGACACGGAGTTCTGGTTCCCGGGAGCCAGTACGGCCGAGGAGCGCACCGACTACGTGCACCTCACCAACCCCGACGACTCCGCCGCCGTCGTCGACATCGAGCTGTACGGCAAGAACGGCACCCTCAAGTCGGCGTCGGGGGAGGGCATCAAGGTCCAGCCGCACTCCACGGAGCCGGTGCTGCTGTCCACGCTGATCGACGAGCCGCAGAGCGACCTCACGGTGCACGTGAGGGTCCGCAGCGGCCGGGTCGCCGCCGCCGTCCAGGCCCTCGACGACAAGCTCGGCGGCGACTGGCTGGCCGCCTCCGCCGACCCGGCCGACAGCCTCGTCCTGCCGGGCATCCCCAAGGACGCCACGTCCGTACGCCTGGTCGCCTTCGCGCCCGGCGACATAGACGCCGACCTGAAGGTGCGGCTGGCCTCGGCATCCGGGCTGATCACGCCCGCCGGGAACGAGACGCTGCATGTGAAGGCCGGAATGACGGCCGCCGCCGACCTCGGCGACCTCACGCGCGGCGAGGCGGGTTCCCTGGTGCTGACCCCGACCGAGAAGGCCGTGCCGGTCGTGGCCGGGCTGCGGGTCGTGCGGGGCAAGGGCGACAAGCAGGAGACGGCGTTCATCCCGGCCACCCGCCCGGTGGGCACGCGCGCGACGGTCGCCGACAACCGCTCCAAGGGCTCCACGCTCTCCGTGGTCGCCCCCGGCGACACCGCCGAGGTCAAGGTCACGGCCTCCGCCGGCAGCGATGACGGCACGGCCGCGAGCAAGACGTACAAGGTCAAGGGCGGTACCACCCAGGACATCGAGGCGCCCGTTCCCAGCGGCCTCAAGGGCTCGTACGCGCTGACCGTCGAGCCCGTCTCCGGAGGCCCCGTCTACGCCGCGCGGACGCTGGAGATCTCCGAGGGCGGCATACCGATGTTCACGGTCCAGACCCTGCCGGACGACCGGGGGATGGTGGCGGTGCCGGACGCGGAGCAGGATCTCTCGGTGTTGCAGAAGTAGGTGTCGCAGAAACAGGGGCCCACGCGCGCGTGCCGGGTTTTTTCGTCCTCTACACGCGCGTGGCCTCGTACGCAGTGCTCCCTTGGATGTCAGTCCTCGCCGTACCGGGGATCCACCGTCTCCGGAGTCAGCCCCAGCAGCTCGGCGACCTGCTCCACCACGACCTCGTGGACCAGAGCCGCCCGCTCGTCGCGTCCCTTGGTGCGGATCTCGACCGGGCGGCGGTAGACGACGACGCGGCCGGGCCGGCCGTCGTGCGCCGCGATCGTGCCGCCCAGGGGGACCACCTCGTCGCCCCAGCCCTCGCCCCGCCCCGGTTCGAGGCGCGGCACCTCCAGCACCACGAACTCGATGTCGGCGAGCTGCGGCCAGCGCCGCTCCAGCCGCTCCACGGAGTCCTGCACCAGATCCGCGAACACCTCGGCCCGGCTCGCGGCGAGCGGCACCTGGGGCGGCGCGACGGGTCCGCGCATCCCCCGGCCGTGGCGGTCACGGCGGCGGGGCCTGGGGTCGGCGGCGCGGGGCGGTACGGGGGGTACGGGGTTGTCCATCACTGACGAAGCGTAGTCCTCGTACAGTCGGGGCGTCCGGCCTCCACGCGGCTGCCCGACCCCTGCCGCGCGGCCGCCCGGTCTCCCCGGACAGGTCCCGGCACATGCGCGCGGCAGCCACGGGACATGTCGCTTGATGACCATTCCAGCCAAGCTTGGGCTCGTTTCCGTATCTCTATGAACCGTCGAACTCGCGGCAGTTGGCAGGGTTTGCACCAAGTGGCGATCGGATCCGAGCTGTCCGGTATTTCGGCAAGAGGCGTACGCGCAGGTCAACCAGGCTCGTGCGGATTTTCGTGTGGCTGGTGTCACAGGACGACACGGTGGGGTGACCTGGGGAAGATCCGTCGCGGCCCGCTCAAGAGTGCGGTACCGTCCAACGTCGTGAGCCCTGTACGTCGCTGTTCGCGCACCGCTTGCGGCCGCCCCGCCGTCGCGACGCTGACGTACGTCTACGCCGACTCGACCGCGGTCCTCGGCCCGCTCGCCACCTACGCCGAACCCCACTGCTACGACCTGTGCGCCGAGCACTCCGAGCGCCTCACCGCCCCGCGTGGCTGGGAGGTCGTCCGGCTCGCCCATGGCTCCGCTCCCTCCCGCCCCAGCGGCGACGATCTGGAGGCGCTCGCCAACGCGGTGCGTGAGGCGGCCCGACCCCAGGAGCGCGCGGCGCAGGCCGGCGGAGCGCGCGGGGCGGACCCGATGGAGGTCGCACGCCGCGGCCACCTGCGGGTACTGCGCTCGCCGGACTCCTGACCTCCCTTTCAACTGCCCGTCCCTGACGGGAACTTCACTCTGTGCGCTTACGGTGCACATTTCACTCCCTGCTGTACGGGCATTGACGTGAGCTTGTCGCGGACACGACCATTCCCTCACCCGTGAGAAATCACTTTCCGCATTGCGGAATCCGGGGAGGTTCTGTGTACATCCAGGAACTGGAGCCCGTGGCCGACTCGCTCGGCCTGTCCGCGTTAGTCGCGGCTCTGCCCCTCGTCATCGTTCTGATCCTGCTCGGCGGCGTCCGCATGAAGGCACACCTGGCTGGACTCATCGGCCTCGCGGCGGCGGCCCTGGTCGCCTGGCTCGCGTACGGCATGCCCCTCGGCCAGACGCTCTCCAGCGCCGCACAGGGCGCCGTCTTCGGCCTCTTCCCCATCCTGTGGATCGTCGTCAACGCCCTGTGGGTGTACCGGATGACCGTCCGCACCCGGCACTTCGACATCCTGCGCCGCTCCTTCGGGCGGCTCTCCGACGACCCGCGCATCCAGGCGCTCGTCGTCGCGTTCTGCTTCGGCGCGCTCCTGGAGGCCCTCGCGGGCTTCGGGGCACCCGTCGCGATCTGCTCGGTCATGCTCGTCGCCCTCGGCTTCGAACCCGTCCGCGCGGCCGTGGTCGCGCTGGTCGCCAACACCGCGCCCGTTGCCTTCGGTGCGATGGGCACACCGGTCGTGACGCTCGCCCAGGTCACCGGACTGCCCCTGGACTCGGTGGCCTCCGTGGTGGGCCGTCAGACGCCGTTGCTGGCCCTCGTGGTGCCGCTCGTGCTCGTCTTCCTGGTGGACGGGCGGCGCGGACTGCGTGAGACCTGGGTGCCCGCCATGGCGTGCGGAGTGGCCTTCGCCGTGGCCCAGTTCGCCGCCTCCAACTACCTCTCCGCCCAACTCGCCGACATCGGCGCCGCCCTGGCAGGAGCGGGCGCCCTGGTGGCGGTGCCCCAGGCACGCAGGCCCGCCGCCGAGCCCGTACGAGCGGCTGTCCTGACCGGCGTACGCAGTGAGGACCTGGACGAGGAGGACCCGCGGCCCGAGGTGGTGCGGGCCTACGCGCCGTACGCCCTGATCGTCGCGATCTTCTCCGTGGCCCAGATCCCGGCGGTGAAGGACTTCCTGGCGAAGGCGACCCGCACCTTCGACTGGCCCTTCCTCAACGTCGCGAACCCGGACGGGGAGCCCGTCAGCGGCAATGTCTTCTCGTGGCCGATCGTCTCGACCGGCGGCACGCTCGTGCTGCTCGCCGGGGTGGGCACGGCGGTCGTTCTCGGGGTGCACGCGCGCGTGGCCGTCAAGGAATGGGCGGCCACCGTCCACGAGTTGAGGTTCGCGATCCTCACGGTGACATCCGTCCTGGCGCTCGCGTACGTCATGAACCTCTCCGGGCAGGCCGCCACGATCGGCTACTTCGTGGCGGCGGCGGGCGCGGGGCTCGCCTTCCTGTCGCCGGTTCTGGGGTGGTTCGGTGTGGCGGTCTCCGGGTCGGACACCTCGGCCAACGCACTCTTCGGGGCACTGCAGGTCACCGCGGCACGGGAGTCCGGGCTCTCGCCGGAGCTCCTCGCGGCCGCCAACAGCTCGGGCGGTGTCCTGGGGAAGATGATCTCGCCGCAGAACCTGACCATCGCGTGCGCGGCGGTCGGGCTCGCGGGCCGCGAAGGGGACCTGCTGCGCAAGGTGCTGCCATGGAGCATCGGACTGCTGCTGGTCATGTGCCTGATCGTGGTCGGACAGAGTTCCGTCGTTCTGGAGTGGATGCTTCCGTAAGTCCTGGCGCAAATCCCGGTGCGATCTCTCGGAGACCGACCGGTCCAGTGTCGGTCCGGGCGGGTAGTTTGGGGCGCCGATGAGGAATCCAGGAGGGCCGGCCGTGGCTGCTGATCTGTCGCAGATCGTGAAGGCGTATGACGTACGCGGGGTGGTCCCGGATCAGTGGGACGAGCCGCTGGCCGAGCTGTTCGGCGCGGCCTTCGCGCAGGTGACGGGCACGAGCGCGATCGTGGTCGGGCACGATATGCGGCCCTCGTCGCCCGGCCTGTCGCGGGCCTTCGCGCGCGGGGCGGCGGCGCGCGGCGTCGACGTGACCGAGATCGGACTGTGCTCGACGGACCAGCTGTACTACGCGTCGGGGGTGCTGGACCTGCCGGGCGCGATGTTCACGGCCTCGCACAACCCCGCGCAGTACAACGGCATCAAGATGTGCCGGGCGGGCGCCGCCCCGGTCGGCCAGGACACGGGCCTCGCCGACATCCGCGAACTCGTCGAGACCTGGGCGGACTCCAGCGCCCCGGAGCCGGCGGCCACGGCGGGAACGATCACGCAGCGCGACACGTTGGAGGACTACGCGGCGCACCTCCGCGGCCTCGTCGACCTGACCTCCATCCGCCCCCTGAAGGTCGTGGTCGACGCGGGCAACGGCATGGGCGGCCACACCGTGCCCACCGTCTTCGCCGGCCTGCCCCTCACCCTCGTCCCGATGTACTTCGAGATGGACGGCACGTTCCCGAACCACGAAGCCAACCCGCTGGACCCGGCGAACATCGTCGACCTCCAGAAGCGCGTACGCGAAGAGGACGCCGACCTCGGCATCGCCTTCGACGGTGACGCCGACCGCTGCTTCGTGGTCGACGAGAACGGCGGCCCCATCTCGCCGTCCGCGATCACCGCCCTGGTCGCCTCCCGCGAGCTGGCCAAGCACGGCGGCAAGGGCATCATCATCCACAACCTGATCACGTCGTGGTCGGTGCCGGAGGTCGTCCGGGAGAACGGCGGCACGCCGGTACGCACACGCGTGGGCCACTCCTTCATCAAGGCCGAGATGGCCATGTCCGGCGCCATCTTCGGTGGCGAGCACTCCGCGCACTACTACTTCGCCGACTTCTGGAACGCCGACACGGGCATGCTCGCCGCCCTCCACGTCCTCGCGACCCTCGGCGGCCAGGAGGGCCCGCTGTCGGGCCTGGTCGCCCAGTACGACCGCTACGCCGCCTCCGGCGAGATCAACTCCACGGTCGACGACCAGACCGCCCGCCTCGCCGCGATCAAGGCCGCGTACGAGGCCCGCGAGGGCGTCACCCTCGACGAACTCGACGGCCTGACGATCACCTCCGCCGACTGGTGGTTCAACGTCCGCGCCTCCAACACGGAACCCCTCCTCCGCCTGAACGCAGAGGCCCGCGACGAGGCGACGATGACGAAGATCCGAGACGAGGCACTGGCGATCATCAGAGGCTGAGTGCACACCCGGTCCGAAGCCCGAC
>NZ_BMPQ01000021.1:158254-167163 GCF_014647675.1 Streptomyces flaveus
CGGCGCTTGAGGACGAGGCCGTTCAGGCCGATACGGGGGCCTGGGGGCGGCAGCCCCCAGTTTCGGGAAGGGGCGGGCCTGGGGAAAGAAACCATCCCCCGGCACCCCGCCCTCCACAGCGGTACCCTGACCAGGCCGCATCAGCGCAACTCCGCCCCCGAAGGGACCCACAAATGCCGCTCGAAGCCGGCCTCCTGGAGATCCTCGCCTGCCCGGCCTGCCACGCCCCCCTCAAGGAGCAGGACACCGAGCTGATCTGCACCGCCCAGGACTGCGCCCTGGCATACCCGGTCCGCGACGGCATCCCGGTCCTGCTGGTCGACGAGGCCCGCCGCCCCGCGTAGACCCCCAAAGAAGCGACGGCGCTCGGAGGCTGCCCCACATGCTCGACGAATCACTGCTCGACGACCCGGAGGCACTGGCCCGCGCCGACCGCCGCGAGCTGCTCCGCGGCGCCGCAGAGGCAGGCGCCCGCGTACGCACCGCCGTCCGGCACGCCACCGAGGCCGGAATCGCCGAGCTGAAGCCGGACGGCCGCCCAAGGGCCATCCTGATCGCAGGCCCCGGACTGGCCGCCACCGGCGTCGCCGACCTGCTCGGCTCCCTCGCCGGCGCAGCGTGCCCCGTCACCCGGCTCACTCCAGGAGGCGTGGCTCCCGCCGCGGGCGCCCTCTTGTGGGACCTGCCCGGCTGGGCGGGCCCCGTGGACCTGCTCCTGATCGCCACGCCCGACGGCAGCGAACCCGGCCTCTCGATCCTCGTCGAGCAGGCCTACCGACGCGGTCTCACCGTCGTCGCCGTCTGCCCGCCCCACGCCCCGCTGACCGAGGCGATCACGGGCGCCCACGGCCTCGCCGTACCGATGGCAACCGCCCCCTACGAGCCGCAGGCACCGGCCGCGGCCTCGGCCCCCGGTTCGCTGTGGGCACTGCTCACCCCGCTGCTCGTGCTGCTCGACCGCACCGGCCTGCTGTCCGCCCCGCCCGACATCCTGCAGAAGGTCGCCGACCGGCTCGACCACGTCGCCGAACGCTGCGGCCCGGCCATCGCGACGTACAGCAATCCCGCCAAGACGCTCGCCGCCGAGCTCGCCGAGGCGCTCCCGGTGATCTGGACCGAGGGCCAGTCCGCGGGCCCCGCGGGACGCCGCTTCGTCGCCGCGATGGCGGAACTCGCGGGCCGCCCCGCGCTCACCGCCGAACTGCCCGAGGCGCTCGCCGCGCACAGCGTGCTGCTTTCGGGCGCGCTGGCCGCCGGCGCCGACCCCGACGACTTCTTCCGCGACCGCGTCGAGGAGGCACAGGCCCTCCACGCGCGCGTGGTCCTGCTGCGCGACCGCCCCGCCGGAGGCCGCACCGCCGCCCCCGCCGCCCGCGACCTCGCCCTCAGCCACGACACCGCGATCAGCGAACTCGAACCGGAGGACGGCAGCGACCTGGAAACCCTCGCGGAGCTGATCGCCACCACGGATTTCGCGGCCGTTTACCTGGCGCTCACCGCGGGGGCCTGATGCTTGCCCGGCGGCCGATTCCCATGACCGTCGCGAACAAGCCGACCGCCGCGAGTACGTGAACAGCTATGTGATCACGTGAGCACGTGCCCGTGTGAACAGAGAGCGCAGAGAGAACCCCATGGACCGCCTCGACAACACCATCCGCCCCTACGCCTGGGGCTCCACCACCGCCATCCCGCGGCTCCTCGGCGTCGAGCCGACCGGCGAACCGCAGGCCGAGATGTGGATGGGCGCCCACCCCGGCGCGCCCTCCCGCACGGCCCGCGGTCCTCTCACCGAGCTCATCGAGGCGGCTCCTGAGCGCGAACTGGGCGCCGAGACGGTCGCCAAGTTCGGCCCGCGCCTGCCGTTCCTCCTCAAGATCCTCGCCGCAGGCGCACCCCTCTCCCTCCAGGTGCACCCCGACCTGGCCCAGGCCAAGGAGGGTTACGAGGACGAGGAGCGTCGCGGCGTCCCGATCGACGCCCCGCACCGCAACTACAAGGACGCCAACCACAAGCCCGAACTGATCTGCGCGCTCACGGAGTTCGACGGCCTCTGCGGATTCCGGGCTCCGGCCGAGGCCGCGGACCTGCTCGCGGCCCTGGAGATCGACTCCCTCAAGCCGTACGTCGACCTGCTGCACGCCCACCCCGAGGACGCCGCCCTGCGCGAGGTGCTGACAGCCGTCCTGTCCGCGGACCGTGAGCAGATGGCCACGACGGTCACCGAAGCCACCGCGGCCTGCACACGCCTCGGCGGCTCGCACGCCCCGTACGCCGAAATCGCCCACCACTACCCGGGCGACCCGGGCGTCATCGCCGCGATGCTCCTCAACCACGTCCGACTCCAGCCCGGCGAGGCCCTGTTCCTCGGCGCCGGCGTCCCGCACGCGTATCTGAACGGCCTCGGCGTCGAGATCATGGCCAACTCCGACAACGTCCTGCGCTGCGGCCTCACCCCCAAGCACGTGGACGTCCCCGAACTCCTGCGGATCGTCCGCTTCGAGGCGAGCGATCCCGGCGTACTGCGCCCCGAGGCATCCCCCGACGGCGAGGAGGTCTACGAGACGCCGATCGACGAGTTCCGCCTCTCGCGCTACGTCCTGCCGCAGGGCACCGCGGCCCACGAACTCACCCTCCGCACCCCGCAGATCCTCCTGTGCACCGCGGGCTCCGTACAGACAGGCGAGCACGTCCTCACCCCCGGCCGGTCCGTCTTCGTACCGGCAGGCGAAAAGGCCGAAGTGTCCGGGACCGGCGTGGTCTTCCGGGCCACTGTTGTGGCTTGAGCCGGCCATGGTGATGGCCGGGACGACGGCCTGATGCACCGCTGTCGAACCGGGCTGCAACAATGGCCCACCGCGAACGGCGGGCAGAGCCGGGTCGACAGACGGAACGCCCCGGACCGCAGACGAAGGGACCTCGGGAACACATGAGCGCGTCAGGCGGCACCAAAGCGATCGTGGCGGCACTCGCCGCCAACCTCGCGATCGCGGTAGCGAAGTTCGTGGCGTTCCTCTTCAGCGGCTCCTCGTCGATGCTCGCCGAGTCGGTGCACTCGCTCGCCGACTCCGGCAACCAGGGCCTGCTGCTCCTCGGTGGCAAGAAGGCCCAGCGCGAGGCGACCCCGCAACACCCCTTCGGCTACGGCCGTGAGCGGTACATCTACGCCTTCCTCGTCTCGATCGTCCTCTTCTCGGTCGGCGGCATGTTCGCGATCTACGAGGGCTACGAGAAGATCAAGCACCCCCATGAGATCGACCACTGGTACTGGCCGGTGGGCGTCCTCGTCTTCGCGATCATCGCCGAGACCTTCTCCTTCCGGACGGCCATCAACGAGTCCAACGCACTGCGCGGCAAGCAGTCCTGGAAGGAGTTCGTACGTCACGCCAAGGCGCCCGAGTTGCCCGTCGTCCTCCTGGAGGACCTGGGCGCGCTGGTCGGTCTGATCCTCGCGCTCGGCGGCGTGGGCCTGGCGCTGGCCACGGGCGACGGCGTCTGGGACGGCATCGGCACCCTCTGCATCGGCATCCTGCTCATCCTCATCGCGATCGTCCTGGCCGCCGAGACCAAGTCGCTCCTCCTCGGCGAGGCCGCGGGCGTGGAAGAGGTCAAGAAGATCGAGGCCGCCATCGTCGACGGTGACACGGTCACCGACATCATCCACATGCGCACGCTCCACCTCGGCCCGGAGGAACTCCTGGTCGCCGCCAAGATCGCCGTCCAGCACGACGACACGGCCACCGAGATCGCCACCGCGATCGACGCCGCCGAGTCCCGCATCCGCGAGGCCGTCCCGATCGCCCGCGTCATCTACCTCGAGCCCGACATCTACCGCGAGACCGAAGCCGCGAAGGGCCCGGACCGTGAGGCGGCGCCGGGGGGTCCGACCAAGCCTGCCGAGCACTGATCCTGCAACCCACCTCCTCTGTGCCTCCGTTCTCCGCCTCCGTGTCTCAATCTGGCCGGAGGCGGACTGGGGTCCGCTGGGCCGATCGGTGTAGATTCGTACACCGAGCCAGACGTCGCTGCTGATGGCGGTCGGGCGGCCCCGTGCGGGCCGACCGAGGGAGAGAGGGCCTCCGACGGACTGCGCTGCGCACAAGCGCCGGGCATTCGTATGCTCGCCATCGCGCAGACCAGCCGTACCCACCTCGACCCAATCCGAGGAGCAGCTCGCATGACAACTGTCGACAACCGACAGGACTTCAAGGTCGCCGACCTCTCTCTGGCCGACTTCGGCCGCAAGGAGATCACCCTCGCCGAGCACGAGATGCCCGGCCTGATGGCGATCCGCAAGGAGTACGCCGAGGCGCAGCCCCTCGCGGGCGCCCGCGTCACCGGCTCCCTGCACATGACCGTGCAGACCGCCGTGCTCATCGAGACCCTGGCAGCCCTGGGCGCCGAGGTCCGCTGGGCCTCCTGCAACATCTTCTCCACGCAGGACCACGCCGCCGCCGCCATCGCGGTCGGCCCGAACGGCACGCCCGACAACCCCCAGGGCATCCCGGTCTTCGCCTGGAAGGGCGAGACCCTGGAGGAGTACTGGTGGTGCACGGAGCAGGCTCTGACCTGGCCGAACACGCCCACCGGCGGCCCGAACATGATCCTGGACGACGGCGGTGACGCCACCCTCCTCGTCCACCAGGGCGTCGAGTACGAGAAGGACGGCAAGGTCCCGTCCGTCGACACCGCCGAGAACGACGAGCACCGCGTCATCCTGGAGCTCCTCAACCGGACGATCTCCAACGGCTCGCAGAAGTGGACCCAGCTCGCCTCGGAGATCCGCGGCGTCACCGAGGAGACCACGACCGGCGTCCACCGCCTGTACGAGATGCAGCGTGAGGGCACCCTCCTGTTCCCGGCGATCAACGTCAACGACGCCGTCACCAAGTCGAAGTTCGACAACAAGTACGGCTGCCGCCACTCCCTGATCGACGGCATCAACCGCGCCACCGACGTCCTCATCGGCGGCAAGACCGCGGTCGTCTTCGGCTACGGCGACGTGGGCAAGGGCTGCGCGGAGTCCCTGCGCGGACAGGGCGCCCGCGTGATCGTCACCGAGATCGACCCGATCTGCGCACTGCAGGCGGCGATGGACGGTTACCAGGTCACGACCCTCGACGAGGTTGTCGACAAGGCCGACATCTTCGTCACCACGACCGGCAACAAGGACATCATCATGGCCTCGGACATGGCCAAGATGAAGCACCAGGCGATCGTGGGCAACATCGGCCACTTCGACAACGAGATCGACATGGCCGGCCTCGCCAAGATCCCGGGCATCGTCAAGGACGAGGTCAAGCCGCAAGTCCACACCTGGACGTTCCCCGACGGCAAGGTGCTCATCGTCCTCTCCGAGGGCCGCCTGCTGAACCTGGGCAACGCCACCGGACACCCGTCCTTCGTGATGTCCAACTCGTTCGCGGACCAGACCCTGGCCCAGATCGAGCTGTTCACCAAGCAGTCGGAGTACCCGACCGACGTCTACGTGCTGCCCAAGCACCTCGACGAGAAGGTCGCCCGCCTCCACCTCGATGCACTCGGTGTGAAGCTCACCACGCTCCGCCCCGAGCAGGCCTCCTACATCGGTGTCGAGGTCGAGGGCCCGTACAAGCCGGACCACTACCGCTACTGAGCACCCCGCCGAGCAGCGGTACCACCGCTCGGCACACGGATGTCAGCAGGCCCTCGCCGTCACGGCGGGGGCCTGTCCCCGATGAGGACCGAACCCCCATGCCCCGCGGCCGATATTCGCTCCACGATCCGCACGACCACACCCCCCTTGCTGAAGAACACTTCCACTGCGCGCCCGGCCCCTCCGGCTGGCGCTACGTCTCCCAAGTGACCACCCCCTCCGGCGACCCTGCCGGTTCCGTCGACCTCGCCCTCGACGACCTCGGCCGCCCCATCCGTCTCGAACTCCACGCCGCGAGCTGGCAGATCCGAGGTGCCGCCCTCGACGGCGTCACCTGGGTCCGCACCGACCCCACGGGAACTCACGCCACCGAAGGCAATGTCCGCGCCCACGCCTTCACCGGCACATCCCCCGCATTCCTCATCGCCACCGCACGTCTGCTGCGCCTCACCCCCGATTCCTCCGCCACTCGCGTACGCCTAGTCGCCTTCACCGACCCGGTCCTGGCCCCGCGCACCGTCGACCAGTCCTGGGCCCTGATCAAAAGAGAAGCACACGCCACTGACAACGACCCTCTGACCGTGGACGAATACCAGGTCACAGCCCTGGACACGGGCGAGCAGCACACCATCCATCTCTCTGGCGACGTCGTGCTCTCCGCACCCGGCATCGAACTCGAGGATCTCGAGTCGCCGCCGTCGCTGTTCACCTGACCGCCCGCAGGGCGACCCGGGTCACGCGGGCGGTACGAACCCGGTGGCGGGGCGCTCGCTCCCTGTACCCTGCGGGCCCGCCTGGGCGGGGGCCTTCGGCGTAGCTGCGGCACGAGCCCCCTGCTCGGCCGGCACCGTCGGCTGGGAGAGCGACCTCTGAGAGCCCGGGAGGTGCACCGCCGGACCAGTGCTTGAGGGATAGGCGGAGTCCGGTGGCTGAACCGCCGCGTACGACGGAGTCAGCCCAGCCCCGCCTTCACCCCCGGCAGGCCCACCGCCGAAGGCCCGCCGGGTCTCCCGCGTCTGCCGCTCCTGCATCACGGCCGCCAGATACGCAGCCGGTTGCACCCCCTGCGGCGCCGGAGCCCCCGTGCGCTCCGCGACGTCAGCCGCGAGCCGCTCCGCCATCGCCCCACCGACCTGCGGATCCAACTGCTGCATCCGCGTCAGATACTGCCGAACCGCAAGCCACAGCCCATCCGGAACCGCGGACAGATCAAGCCCGGAAAACCGCCCTGTGAGCCAAGGCGGCGGAGGAGGAACGAAAGGCGTACGCCCGGCAGGAATCCGCTCCCGCACGACCAGGGTCCCCGCGAACACATCACCGAGCCGCCGCCCCCGAGCCGACACGAGCGACGCGATGCACGCCACGATCCCGAGCGTCATCAGGATCTCGACCACACCGACCGCCCCACGCACCAGCGCATGCCGGAACCGGATCGGCCCGCCGTCGTCCCGCACCACCCGCAGCCCGCACGCCAGCTTCCCGAGCGAACGCCCGTGACTGAGCGTCTCCACCGCGATCGGCCCGCCCACCAGCACAAGGAGGAACGCCGCGATGGACACCGCCGTCTGCGCCGCCTCGTCGAGACCGGCCGTGGAGACCACAAGGGCCACCGTCACAGCGACATACGCGGCCATCGCCGCCACCAGGTCGATCAGCACGGCCAGCGCCCGGCTCGGTAGCTTCGCGGGGCGCAGCTCCAGTGCCACCGCCTCGCCCGTCACAAGCTCACTCACGCCCGCCGTCCTTCCCTGAACTGCCCTGAGAACAGCCAGTCTGCCAAGCTGAGGGCACATCGCGCCGCAGTGCGACAAGGCGCCGCAGTGCGACAAGCTGACCACACGACGAGCAGCCGAGGAGCAGCCAACCCGATGGACCTCGACGTCTTCGTGTCCGCCCACCGCGCCGAGTGGGACCGGCTCGACGCACTACTGCACCGCCAGCGCCGCCTCACGGGCGCGGAGGCCGACGAACTCGTCGCCCTGTACCAGCGCACGGCGACCCACCTCTCCCTGATCCAGTCAAGCGCCCCGGACCCCCAACTCACCGGCCGCCTCAGCCAACTCGTGGCACGCGCGCGTAGTGCCGTAACAGGCACACGCCGAGCCTCCTGGCGCGACGTCACCCACTTCCTTGCGTACGGTTTCCCCGCCGCGGTCTACCGCTCACGCCACTGGTGGGTACCCACCGCGCTCCTCTCCACCGCGGTCGCCGCCATCCTGGGGTGGTGGATCGGCACCCATCCCGAGGTCCAGTCCTCGATCGCGGCCCCCAGCGAGCTACGGGAGCTCACCCGCCCCGGCGGCCAGTACGAGACGTACTACTCGAGCCACCCCGCGGCATCCTTCGCGGCCCAGGTATGGACGAACAACGCCCAAGCCGCCGCCATGTGCCTCGTTCTCGGTGCCTTCTTGTGCCTGCCGGTCATCTGGATCCTCTTCCAGAACATGCTCAACCTTGCCGTGGGCATCGGCCTGATGTCCTCGGCGGGCCGCCTCGACACCTTCCTGGGCCTCGTCCTCCCGCACGGCCTCCTGGAGCTGACCGCCGTCTTCGTAGCCGCTGGTACAGGGCTGCGCCTTGGCTGGACCCTCATCGACCCGGGCCCCCGCTCCCGTCGTGCGGCCCTCGCCGAAGAGGGCCGCGCCGCCCTGGGCATGGCGATAGGCCTCGCTCTGGTCCTCTTCGTCTCCGGCGCCATCGAAGGCTTCGTCACCCCGTCCGGCCTCCCGACCTGGGCCCGCATCACCATCGGCATCGCCGCCGAACTGGCCTTCCTTGCGTACGTCTACGTCCTGGGCGGTCGCGCGGCACGTGCCGGCGCCACAGGCGACGTCGAGGAGACCGAGCGCAGCGCCTCCGTACCGACCGCCGCCTGATGTGCGGGCACTCCGGTCGAGCTGTTAGCCTCGTACATCGCCCCACGGGAGCCGTTGACACGGGACCCGTGTGGAGGTAGATTTACACAGTTGCGCGGAGCTGGACAGCTTCGATGGCAACGGTGAACATCTATCCGCTTCTCGGGTTCACTCCCGAAGAAGCCCTCCCGATTGTTCAGGAACGAGTGGCCGGTCAGTCCGGTCGAAAATTTCTGATAAAGTCGGACCCGCCGAAAGGGAGCCGCCAGGCTACCGAATAGGCAAGGCCCTCCAACTGGCCACCAAAACGAATTCTGACCGGAAACGGCACGGGAAACGGATCTGGTAAGGTTGGAAACACCGAAGGGAAGCCCGGAGGAAAGCCCGCGAGGGTGAGTACGAAGGAAGCGTCCGTTCCTTGA
>NZ_BMPQ01000022.1 GCF_014647675.1 Streptomyces flaveus
CCCTCGTCCTGAAGGACACGATTCAAAGGCTCAACCGGCGCGGCATCGTCGTCATGGCCTCGGGGATCCGTCCGGGCCAGCGTCAAGTCCTGGAATCCATGGGCGTGTTGGAGCTGCTGCGGCTGAAGGAAAGCGAGTACTACAGCACGCCGGAGGCGATCCGGGGAGCGCGCACCCACCTGGAGTGCACCGGTGTCCTGCCGCTTCTCCCCGCCCAGAAATCCCGGACCATCAGTGAGGAAGCAGAGGAAACCGTCGGATGAGCACTCCGCCCGCATCGCTGCGCATGGTCGAGGTATCCGGTGCCGAGGCCCTGTGGCTGCTGGAGGGCAGTTCGCTGGGGCGGCTGGTGTACACACAGCGGGACCTGACCGTCGTACGGCCCGGTCGGCACACGTGGGAGTTCGGGCGGCTGGTGGTGCGCACACCCGCGCCGGCCGCCGCGGTCCCGGCGACAGTGACGTATCACGTGGACGAGATCCGAGTGGTGGGTGGCACCGGCTGGACGGTCACCGTCTCCGGCCCGGTCGATGTGATCACCGATCCCGACGAGGCCGCCCACTACCAACGCACTCTCGCCGGCTGGACACACGGCCCGCATGACACGCTGCTGCGCCTGCACCCCAAGACGGTGAGCGGATTCCGCCTCGCCCGCGCGGAGGCGTGATGAGTACCCGGCTCGAAGCCCTGCCTCACCGGCATGTGCTCACGCTGCCCGCGATGCCGTCCGCGGTCCGCACGGCCCGGGAGACCGCCGAGCGGGCCCTGGACGAGTGGGGCATAAGCCTGCGCCACCCGACGGTCGGCCCGGCTCTGCTGATACTCAGCGAGCTGGTCACCAACAGCGTCCGGCACGCCGCGGCGCTCTCCCCGCAGGTGACCGTCATCTACGCGGCGGGCGCGGACTGTCTGGCCTTCGCCGTGCACGACCGCCACCCCCACCAGCCCTCGCTGAACGCGTCGGTCACCGACACCGGCACGGGGGCGGGCGGTCTGGCCACCGTCATGGAGCTCACCCTCGGCCTGGGCGGCACCGCGGTCGTCCGGGCCGACGTCGACGGCAAGGGCAAGAGCATCTGGATCACCCTTCCACTCTGACCAAACAGGCCGACTGCGCAAGGAAGTTGACGACCATGACCATCGAGTGGCGCTACACCGTCGAACAGGACCTCGGCATCCTGTCTGTCTCCGGATACCTGGGACCGGACGCCGTTCGCCGCTTCGCCGGCGCCGTCGGCTGGGTCGTGGGACGCGGGACCGGCCCGGTCATCGTCGACCTGACCGAACTGCGCGGCTGGTCGGCCGAGGGACAGCTGGCGATCACCGACGCCGCACGCCGCCTCGCCGCAGCCGACCGCAGCCTGGAACTGGCCGCGATCCCCGCCGACGGCTCCCACGTCCCCGACGGAGACTGCTCGCCCATCCCCGTGCATGCCGACCTGGTCGGCGCGCTCGCCTCACACAGCACACGGCACGGCGAGGCGCCGGAGGGACGCCACGAGTGGAGGACGACAGAGTGGCCGAGGACTGGAGACGACGCCGGCGAGTGAGCCCGGCTGGTTCAGCCAGGGGCGAAGGCGCCGTCGTCGTCCCGTACGGGGACGACGGTGCAGGTGTCCTCGCCCTCCGCGGCGATGGCCACGTCCTCGGCGAAGCCCGTCGCGGACAGCTCCCGGCCGGAGACACCCGCGCCACGCAGCGGAATAACTCTCACGCAAGCCTTCCTCACATCACGTATGGAGTTGCTAAACTTAGCAATTGTCGAGGTCGTCACTGCTGATTCCGGGCGGTTCGGTTCTCGTGCGCGGATTCGGCGCGGCCGCCGCCGCAGGCGAGGATGGGCCGCATGTGTGTGACGAGCGAAGCGAGATGGGGGTCCCCCCGCCCGAAGGGTGGGGGAGGGTGGATGCGATGCGCCGAGGACCGGCCAATACGGCCGTACTGTTCCGCCGGGGAGGGGACGGCACGATGAGCACGCCGCTGTACCAACTGAAGGCCGAGTTCTTCAAGACGATCGGCCATCCCGCGCGCATCCGGGTCCTGGAGCTGCTGAGCGAGCGCGAGCATGCGGTGGCGGAGATGCTGCCCGAGGTGGGGATCGAGCCGGCCCACCTGTCGCAGCAGCTCGCGGTGCTGCGCCGGGCGAACCTGGTGGTGACCCGCAAGGAGGGCTCGACCGTGTACTACTCGCTGACCAGCCCGCACATCGCCGAGCTGCTCAGGGTCGCCCGCACCATCCTGTCCGGCGTGCTCGCCGGCCAGGCCGAACTGCTCGCCGACCTTCAGGCCGCCCAGACGCAGGCGAAACCGCCGTCGTAACGCCGGCCCTCAATCGGTGGCCGTCTCCCGGGAGTTGACAGCGCTCCGTGGTGCGGGAGGCGGCCGCCTTCACCCCCGAGTGCCGTAACTCCGGTCGCAGGTGCCTGTTGGACACCTGTAGACAAGTCCTCACCGTGTCAGGGAGGGTTCATGGGCCTGTTGCGCAAGATCCGGGACACCGGTCAGGTGGCCGAGCCCGCTCCACCGCGCCCGGAGGGTGGCGTCCCCCCGCAGGCGCGGGAGTTCGGCGGCTCGGTGCAGGTGCGGTGCGTGGACGCCGGGTCCTGCAACGGTTGCGAGATCGAGATCGCCGCGGCCTTCAATCCGGTGTACGACGCCGAGCGGTACGGCGCCCGGCTGGTGGCCTCGCCCCGGCACGCGGACGTGGCCCTGGTGACGGGGCCGGTGACGCGGAACATGGCCGAGCCGTTGCGCCGCACGGTCGCCGCGATGCCCGAGCCGCGGCTGGTCGTCGCGGTCGGGGACTGTGCGATCAACTGCGGGGAGTTCGCGGGCGGGTACGGCGTCGAGGGCGCCGTCTCCGATGTCGTACCGGTGGATCTGGCGGTACCCGGCTGCCCGCCGCGGCCGGACGAGATCGTGGCGGCACTGCGGAGGGTGACCGGACGGTGAGCCTGATTCCGGCCGCCCTCGCGACGGCCACCGTGTTGGGCGTGGCGGGCGCGCCGGCCGGACTGGTCCTGCCGCCGCGGGTGCGCGGCTGGGTGGTGGGTGTGTTGACGGCGGGCGTGGGGGTGGCCGGTGGTACGGCGGGTGTGGCTGCACTGGGCGGAAGCCGCTGGTCGGCCGAGGTACCCGGGCTGCTGCCGCTGGCCGGGACGCATCTGGCGGTGGACGCGCTGTCGGGCTTGTTCATGGCGGTGGCCGGGGCCGTGGTGGCGGCGGTCGCGGTCTACGGCATCGGCTATGTGACCGGGCACGGATCGCATGGGTCGTACGGCCTCGGCTCGCGGGGCGCCCAAGCGGTGCTGCCGCTGTTCGCGCTGAGCCTGCTGCTGGTGCCGGCGGCGGCCTCGGTGTCGACGTTCCTGCTGCTGTGGGAGCTGATGGCGCTCACCTCGCTGCTGCTTGTCCTGGCCGAGCACCGGGCCCGGCCCGCCGTGCTGCAGGCGGGCGTCTGGTACGCGGTGATGACCCACCTGGGGCTCGTCCTGCTGCTCGCGGGCCTGTCCGTGTACGCCGCACAGGCCGGGGGCGAGACCTTCGCCGCCCTGCGTGCCGGTACGGCGGGGATCTCGCCGACCTTGCGCGGGCTCGTCTTCGTGCTGACGGCGGTGGCGTTCACCTCCAAGGCGGGACTCGTGCCGCTGCACGCCTGGCTGCCGCGGGCGCATCCCGAAGCACCCAGCGCCGTCTCGGCGTTGATGAGCGCGGCCATGGTCAACCTCGGCGTCTACGGCCTCGTCCGCGTCGGATTCGACCTGCTCGGCGGGGGACCCGCCTGGTGGTGGCTGCTCGTGATGGCCATGGGCGGGCTGTCGGCGGTCTACGGGATCCTGCAGGCCGCGATGGCCTCGGATCTCAAGCGGCTGCTGGCGTACTCGACGTCCGAGAACATGGGGCTGGTCGTGCTCGGTGTGGGTGCGGCCGGGTTGTTCGCCCACGCCGGGAACGACGCGCCGGCGGGGCTGGCGCTGGCGGCCGCGCTGCTGCACGTGGTCAACCACTCGGCTTTCAAGGCCCTGCTGTTCGGCGCGGCGGGTTCGGTGCTGCGGGCCACAGGAGAACGGAACCTGGATCTGCTGGGCGGGCTGCGGGCCCGGATGCCGGTCACGGCGGGGCTGTTCGCGGTCGGCGCGCTGGGCGCGGTGGCGCTGCCGCCGGGCAACGGGTTCATCAGCGAGTGGCTGCTCCTGCAGTCGATGATCCACGGTCTGGAAGTGCCCGGGGTGACCACGGCGATCGTGCTGCCGCTCGCGGTGGCGGTGATCGCCCTGTCGGCGGGTCTTGCGGCGGCGGTGTTCGTCAAGGCGCTCGGCGTGGGCTTCTTCGCCCGCCCGCGCGGCGAACCGGCCACCGCGGCCAAGGAGTCGCCGCCGCTCATGCTGGCCGGGATGGGGCTGCTCGCGGCGCTGTGCGCGGCGCTCGCCCTGGTGCCGGGGCTGCTGGGCGGCGGCCTGGACCGCGCGGTGGAGGCGGCCGGACTCACCGGGACGCGGCCGGTCGCGGGCGGCGGGCTGCGGGTGCGCCTGGAAGAGGTGTCCGCCACGCTGTCCCCGCTGTGGGTGATCGCGGCGCTGGTGGTCGCACTGGGCTCGGTCATGGCGACGGTGAATTGGGCGACGCGGCGCCGGCAGCGGCGTACGCAGGCGAGGCTGTGGGACTGCGGTGGCGGGGCGCCGACGCCGCGTATGGCCTATACGGCCACCTCGTTCGCCGAGCCGTTGCAGCGGGTCTTCGACGACGTGCTGGCGCCGGAGCAGGACGTGGACGTCACGCCGGTGCGCGAGTCGGCGTATCTCGTGGAGCGGGTGGAGTTCCGCAACCGGGTGCCCGACCGGATCGAGCACCGCCTTTACCAACCGGTCCTCGACCTGCTGGCCGCCGCCGGGCAGTCGGCGCGCAGGCTGGCGGGCGGCAGCGTGCACACGTATCTCGGCTACGGCTTCGTCGGGCTGATCACGCTGCTTGTCGTGCTGGTGGTGGGCTGGTGAACACGGTCGGATACGCGGCGATCGTCCTCCAGGTGGGCGCGGTGGTGGCCGGAGCGCCCCTGTTGACCGGTCTGATGCGGCAGACCCGGGCGCGTCTGGAGGGGCGGGCCGGGGCCGGGGTGCTCCAGCCGTGGCGGGACGTGCGCAAGCTGCTGCGCAAGGAGCCGATCACGCCGGTCGGGACGGGCCCGGCGTTCCGGTGGGCGCCGCCGGTACTGGTGGCCACCTCGCTGGTGCTGGCCGTGCTGGTGCCGCTGGTCTCCACGGAGTCGCCCGTGCGGGGGCGGGCGGATCTGATCGTCGTGGTGGCGCTGCTGGCGCTGGGCACGGTGGCGTTGGCGCTCGCGGGGCTGGATACGGGCACGGCGTTCGGCGGGATGGGCGCCTCGCGGGAGATGACCATCGCCGCGCTGGTGGAGCCGACCATCCTGATGGCGGTGTTCGCGCTGTCGATTCCGGCCGGGTCGACGAACCTGCCCGTCATCGTCGCCGGAGCGGCCGACGAGCCCGCACGCCTCACCTCTCCGGCCGGGCTGCTGGCGATCGCCGCGCTCTCGGTGGCGGTGCTGGCCGAGACGGGGCGGCTGCCGGTGGACAATCCCTCGACCCACCTGGAGCTGACCATGGTCCACGAGGCCATGGTCCTCGAATACGCGGGCCCGGACCTGGCGCTGGTCGAGTTCGGGGCGCAGCTGCGGCTGACCGTGCTGCTGGGGCTGCTGGCCTCGCTGTTCGCGCCGTGGGGGATCGCCACCAGTGCCTCCTCGCTCGCGGCCGTGCTGCTGGCCCTGGTGCTGGTGGTGCTCAAGGTGGCGGTGCTGGGGACGGTGCTGGCGGCGGCTGAGGTGTTCTGGGCCAAACTGCGGCTGTTCCGCGTGCCCGAACTCCTCGCTGGCTCTTTCCTGTTGGCGCTGCTGGCGGTGACCGCCTCGTACTTCATGGGCGGAGAGGGGGGACAGTGATGAGCGAGAGTCTGTTCAGCCAGCTGCTCAATCTGGCCTGCGGGGCGTTCCTGCTGGCCGCCGTGGTGGTGCTGTGGCGGCGCGAACTCGCCGCGATCGTCCGGCTCTTCGCCCTGCAGGGCCTCGCGCTCGCGGCGATCGCCCTGCTGCTGGGGCTGCACGAGGACCGCTGGGACCTGCTCGTGGTCGCGGCGGGCATCGGGGCCCTGCGGGCCGGGCTGCTGCCGTATCTGATCCGGCGGGCCCTGGCCGTGCTCGTCGCCGGACAGGACGGCGGGCATGGCGGCGGGCACGGCGAGGCCCGTGAGACGCAGCCGCTGGTGAATGTGGCGGCCTCGCTGCTGACCGCCGCCGCGCTCACCCTCCTCGCCTACGCCGTCGCCCGCCCCTTGGTCGAACTGGATCCGACCCCGGCGACCCGCGCGCTGCCGGTGGGCCTGGCCGTGGTGCTGATCGGCTTCTTCGTGCTGGTGACCCGGCGCCGGGCGCTTGCCCAGGTGGTCGGGTTCCTGCTGCTGGACAACGGCATCACCGCGACCGCCTTCCTGGCCACCTCCGGCGTGCCGCTCATCGTCGAACTCGGCGTCTCCTTCGACGTGTTGCTCGCCGTGCTGGTACTGCAGCTGCTCACCGTGCGGGTGCGGGAGGCGTTCGGCACCACCGACATCGACGACCTGCGGGAGTTGCACGACTGATGCTGCATCTTTCTCAAGAGCCCGCGATGACCGCACTCCTGCTCACAGCACCCGCCGCCGCACCTCTGGCCGTCGCGGGCGCCTACACGCTCGGCGGCCTACGCGCGGGGCGGCAGGCTGCCGAAGTGCCCACCGTCCAGCGACCGTTGGAGCCCGTGGCCGCGGGAGGCGGTCGGGCGGCCGCACCCATGCCGGCCGTCGCGCCGACGATCAGTCCAGCGCGGCGACATCCCCGCGACTGGGCCGGCCTGGCCTCCCCCCTGGTGATCCTGGCCTGCGGCGCGCTGCTGGCCGCGGACGTCATCGACGACGGGCCTGTGTCCGCGTACTCCGGCCTGCTGCGGGCCGACGCGCTGACCGCATGGATGCTGCTGGTCGTCGGTGCCGTCGCGTTCATCGCGTGCGCCTCGGGCCCGGCGTACCTGGCCGGCGAGCGGGCCGCCGACCGGGCGACGGGCCGGACCGTGATGGGGGTCCCCCCTGGTCATGGGGGTCCCCCCGCTCGAGCGAAGTCGAGAGTGGGGGGGCAGTCGAGAGCTTGGGGGAACTACCACGTCCTCGTCCAGGCGTTCCTGGGCGCGATGTGCCTGGCCGTGGTGACCGCGAACCTCGGCGTGCTGTGGGTGGCGATCGAGGCCACCACCATCGTCACGGCGTTCCTGGTCGGGCACCGCCGCACCCGTACGTCCGTGGAGGCCGCCTGGAAGTACGTGGTGATCTGCTCGGCCGGGATCGCGCTCGCCTTCCTCGGCACCGTCCTGCTCTACTACGCGGCCCGGCAGGCCGGCATCGCCGAGGCGTGGGCGCTGGACTGGCCCACCCTGGTTGCCCGTGCCGATCGCCTCGACCCGGCGGTCACCCGGCTCGGCATCACCCTGGTCGTCCTCGGCTACGGCGCCAAGGCGGGCCTGGTGCCACTGCACGCCTGGCTGCCCGACGCACACAGCCAGGCCCCCGCCCCGGTCTCCGCGCTGATGTCGGGCGTCCTGCTGTCCGTCGCCTTCGCCGCCATCCTGCGCTACCGGGTCATCGCGGACGCCGCCCTCGGCCCGGACTTCACCCGCGTCCTGCTGGCCGGCATCGCGCTGCTGACCCTCGCGCTCGCCGCCGCCCTGCTGCTGGCCCAGCGCGACTACAAGCGGATGCTGGCCTATTCGAGCATGGAGCACATGAGCCTGATCGCTCTCGCCGCGGCCGTGGGCAGCCCGCTCGCCCTGGCCGCCGGGCTGCTGCACATCGCCGGGCACGGGCTGGCCAAGGCCACCGCGTTCTGCGCGTCGGGCCGGATTCTGCAGCTGCGCGGTACGTCGGAGATCGGGCGAGTGAGCGGTCTGCTCGCTCAATCACCGTGGCTGGGGGCGGTGTTCGGGCTCGCAGTCGTCGCACTGCTGGGCTTTCCGCCGTTCAGCCTGTTCGCTTCCGAACTGGGCATCGCCCGCTCCGGATTCGCCGCGGGAGCGGGACTGGGCTGGGCCATGGCCGCCGCCCTCCTGCTGGTCCTGATCGCCTTCGCCGCCCTGGCCACCCGCACCGCGCGCATGCTGCTGGGACCCTCCCCCGCCGGGGATACGGCCGTCCAGGACAGTCCGTCCGCCCTGTGGCCCCTCACTGTGGGCCTGGCGGCCTGCACCGCACTCGGCATCGCTGCCGGCCCGCTGGGCGACCTGCTGTCCCAGGCCGCCGCCGTCCTCGAAAGGCCCTGACCGATGCGCACCGTGCACGACGTCCACGCCGCCGAACTGCCCCAGCGGGCCGAGGCGCTGCTGCGCGACGGGCACCGCCTGGCCCTGATCGCCGCACACCACGACGCCGACGCCGTCCGCCTGGTCCACCTCTTCGTCTCCGGCCCACCAGACACCCGCATCGAACTCCATGTCCGCCTCGACCCCACCCGGCCCGAGGTGCCCAGCCTGGCCCATCTCTCGTTTCCCGCCGGCCGGTTCGAGCGCGAGATGCGCGACCTGCACGGCATCGTCCCCCTCGACCACCCGCAGCCCCGCCGCCTGGTACGCCACTTCCACTGGCCCAGGGGCTGGTACCCGATGCACCCCGATGCCGGGGACCCGCCCGCCTTCGGCGAACAGGAAGGTCCGTACCCCTTCCTGGCAGTCACCGGCGACGGCGTCTACGAAATCCCCGTCGGCCCCGTCCACGCCGGGCTCATCGAACCCGGCCACTTCCGCTTCTCCGTCGTCGGCGAGACCATCCTCAAGCTCAAGGCCCGCCTCTGGTTCGTCCACAAAGGCATCGAGAAACTCTTCCAGGGCCGCAGCGTCGCCGCCGGACTCCCGCTCGCCGAACGCATCAGTGGCGACACCGCCGTCGGCCACGCCCTCGCGTACTGCCTGGCCGTCGAGGAGGCCACGGGCGCGGCCGTACCCGAACAGGCCCAGTGCGCCCGCGCCCTGCTCCTCGAACTCGAACGCCTCCACAACCACGTCGCCGACCTGGGCATGCTCTGCAACGACGTCGGATACGGCATCCTCAACGCCCACGCCCAGCGCGTCCGCGAACAACTCCTGCGCCTCAACAGCACGGTGACCGGACACCGCCTGCTGCGCGGCGGCGTCGTCCCCGGCGGCAGCGCCCTGCGCACCCTGCCCGGCCCCGCCCAACTGGACGCCGTCGGCGACGACATCCGCGACATCGTCCGGCTGGCGCTGGGCCACTCCACCGTCCACGACCGCTTCACCGGCACCGCGATCCTGCGCACCGAGGCCGCCCGTGACATCGGCTGCCTCGGCTACGTCGCCCGCGCCAGCGGCCTGGCCCAGGACGCCCGGATCGCCCACCCCTTCACCCCGCACGGGCAACCCGGTCACGTCCCCGTGCACGCCGGTGGCGACGTCCTGGCCCGCTTCCTGGTCCGGGCCGAAGAGATCGACGCTTCTCTCACTCTGATCCGGGAACTCACCGACCGCGTCTCGACCGGCGCGGTTCTGGGCCCTACCGCGGTGCCCGGGGAAGGCCCCCTCAGCGGCGTCGGCCTCGTCGAAGGCTGGCGCGGCACCATCGCCACCCGCGTCGAGCTCGCCGCCGACGGCACCCTCAAGCGGGTCAAGCCGGTCGACCCGTCGTTCTTCAACTGGCCCGCGCTGCCGGTCGCCCTGAACGACACGATCGTCCCGGACTTCCCGCTGACCAACAAGAGCTTCAATCTCTCCTACGCCGGCAATGATCTCTGACCGGTCAGGAACCCGACTGAACCGGACATCACTCGAGCCCTCGCGCCTTCCGCGAGGGCTCAAGCAGCCGTGTGGCCAGTAGGTGTGCGTCAGCCGACGAACTCCCCCACTGCGGCCTTCAGTTCGGACAGTCCCTTCTTGGCGTCGGTGAAGAACATCCCGGTCTTCGGGTCGGTGTAGAGCTCGTTGTCTATGCCCGCGTAGCCGTGGCCCATCGAGCGCTTGATGACGACGATGCTCTTGGCCTTGTCGACGTCGAGGATCGGCATGCCGGAGATCGCGTTGCCGGGGCGGCGGGCGATCGGGTTGGTCACGTCGTTGGCACCGATGACGAGGGCGACGTCGGCCTGCGGGAACTCGGGGTTGACGTCGTCCATCTCCTTCAGTTGCGTGTAGGGGACGTTGGCTTCCGCCAGGAGCACGTTCATGTGTCCGGGCATGCGGCCGGCGACCGGGTGGACGGCGTAGCTGACGTCGATGCCGTGGTCGGTGAGCAGCTGGGCCAGGGCGCCGAGTTCGTGCTGGGCCTGGGCGGCGGCCAGGCCGTACCCCGGCACGAAGATGACCTTGCGCGCGTACGCCAGCTGGATCGCCACGTCGTCCGCGGAGACCGGGCGGACCTGGGCGGGTGCCCCGCCCGCGCCGGCCGTCGCCGGAGCGCTGTCGCCGGTGCCGAAGCCGCCGATGACGACGTTGGCGATGGACCGGTTCATGGCGTCGGCCATCAGCTTGGTGAGGATGCCGCCCGAGGCGCTGACGAGCATGCCCGCGATGATGAGCGCGGTCTCGTCGAGCACGAAGCCGGCCATCGCGACCGCGGACCCGGTGAAGGCGTTCAGCAGGGCGATGACCACCGGCATGTCCGCGCCGCCGATCGGCAGCACCATCGTCACGCCGAAGAGCAGTGCCACGGCGACGAGTCCGTACAGCGCGACCTGGCTGTCGGGTGCCAGCACCAGCCAGACCGTGCCGGCGACGAAGGAGGCCGGCAGCAGCACGTTGAGCAGCCGTGCACCCGGGAAGACCACTGGTGCGCCGGACACGACGCCCTGCAGCTTGCCCGCCGCGACCAGCGAGCCGGAGAGGGTGACCGCGCCGATGACGATGTCCAGGGCGCCGGGGAGGGAGACCCGTGTGCCCAGGGCGGCCGGGTGGTCGGCCTGGAGCAGGTCGCCGACCGCGATGAGCGCGGCCGCGCCGCCGCCGACGGCGTTGAAGAGACTGACCAGTTGCGGCATGGAGGTCATCTGGACCTCGCGCGCGGCCCACAGGCCGAGCGCCGCACCCAGGACGCCTCCGGAGATCAGTACGAGCCAGCCGGTGCTACTGATCACGTTCTCGTCCGTGACCAGCCAGACGGTGGCGGCGATCGCGAGGGCCATGGCCCCGGCGGAGAGGGTGTTGCCGCGGCGGGCCGTGCGCGGGTGGTTCATCAGGTGCAGGCCCATCACGAAGCAGGCGGCCGCGGCCAGGAAGATGTACTGAACGGCGTTGGAGACGGTGTCCATGACGGTCACACCTCCGCCTTCTCTTGCGATTGCGTGACGGACTTCTCGGCGGTCGGCTTGGCCCGGAACATCTCCAGCATCCGGTCCGTGACCACGTATCCGCCGACGACGTTCATGGCGCCGAACACCATGGCCACGAAGGCGAGGGCATAGCCGAGCCAGGTGTGCGACTCGGCCGCGATCAGCATCGCGCCGATGACGACGATGCCGTGCACGGCATTGGAGCCGGACATCAGCGGCGTGTGCAGGGTCGCCGGGACCTTGCTGATGACCTCGATGCCGACCAGGACGCTCAGCACGAAGACGGTGATCGCGGTGAGGAGATCGAGGTTGTTCATGATGACGCTCCTCCCATGAGTGCGGCCGTGATCTCGTCGGCCGTGTCGAGGACGAGTTCGCCGTCGCGCACCAAGTGGCGCAGCAGCGCGACGAGGTTGCGGGCGTACGCCGTGGACGCGGCGGTCGCCATCGCGGAGGGCAGGCGTCCGGCGCCGATGAGGGTGACTCCGTTGTCGAGGACGGTGGTCTTGTCGGGCTCGGTGCCCTCGACGTTGCCGCCGAGTTCGCTCGCCGCCAGGTCGACGACGACCGAGCCGGGCTTCATCTGCTCCACAGCGGTGGCGGTGACCAGCAACGGTGGCTTGCGGCCCGGTACTTGGGCCGTGGTGATGAGGATGTCGGAGCGGGCGATGTGCGCGTCGAGCGCCTCCCGCTGGGCCCGCTGTTCCTGTTCGGTCAACTCCCGTGCGTAGCCGCCCTGTCCGGCCCCCGGTTCCCCGTTCGGCGGGCTCTGGATGTCGAGGAACCGGGCGCCGAGCGACTCCACCTCCCCACGCGATGCGGGGCGTACGTCGTACGCCGAGACGACGGCACCAAGGCGGCGGGCGGTGGCGATCGCCTGCAGCCCGGCCACTCCGGCACCGAGGACGAGGACCTGCGCCGGACGCATGGTGCCCGCCGCGGTGGTCAGCATCGGGAAGAACCGGTCGTACGAGTCGGCCGCCACCAGTGCCGCCTTGTAGCCGGCGACACTGGCCTGGGACGTCAGCGCGTCCATCGACTGGGCGCGGCTGAGGGTGCGCGGCAGCAGGTCGAGACTCACCGTGCGCACACCGCGTCCGGTCAGTTCCTCGGCCAGGGCGGGGTTGCGCAGTGGTTCGAGCAGGCCGATCAGTGTCTGCCCGGCGCGCAGGGCCTGAGCCGTCTCCACGTCCGGCGGGCCGACACACAGCACGACGTCGGCACGCGCGTACAACTCGTCCGGCGGTACGACGGTCGCGCCGACGTCGGTGTACTCGGCGTCGGTGAACCAGGCACCGGAGCCGGCGCCGGTCTCGATCAGGACGTCAAGTCCGGCTCGGCGCAGGAGGGTTACGGCCTCGGGGACGAGGGCGACACGGCGTTCGCCGGGCGCCCGCTCCCGTACGGCACCGATGATGAGGGTTGCCATGATCTGCTGCCTCTCCCTGTGGCCCGGTGGGTGCCGGGCCACGGAACTCTCAGAACTCGAAGACGAGCCGCGCTTCGGCTCGTCCGTCGAGGACCTCGTCGAAGGATTCGTTGACCTGGTCCAGGCGCCGCGGTTCGGCGATGACCTGGGTGCGTCCGGCGGCGTGCAGCGCGAACACCTCGGCGAGGTCCTGGCGGGTGCCGACGATGGAGCCGATGACGGAGATCCCGCTGAGCACGGTCTCGAAGATCGGCACATTGATCGACGCGTTGTCGGCGGGCAGGCCGACCATGACCAGGCGCCCGCCCCGGTTGAGGGACCGGTAGGCCTGCTCGAACGCCTTGGGCGAGGCGGCCAGTACGATGGCCACGTCCGCACCGCCGGCCTTCTTGATCTCCTCGACCGGGTCGTGCGTACGGGCGTTGACGATCTGGTCGGCGCCGAGCTTGTGGGCCAGGCCCAGCTTGTCCGGTTCGAGGTCGACGGCGGTGACGAAGCCGCCGACGAGGCGTGCGTACTGGACGGCCAGGTGGCCGAGGCCGCCGACGCCGAAGACGGCGACCCGCTCGGCCGGGACCACGTGCGCGACCTTGATCGCCTTGTACGTGGTGACGCCGGCGCAGGTCAGCGGCGCCGCGTCGAACGACGACACGCCCTCGGGCACCGGGACGACGGCGCCCGCGTCGGCCACGGCGTACTCGGCGTAGCAACCGTCCACGGAGTAGCCGGAGTTGACCTGGCTCTCGCAGAGGGTCTCCCAGCCGGAGACGCAGTGGCGGCAGGTGCCGCAGGACGAGCCGAGCCACGGGATGGCGACCCGCTTGCCGACCAGGTCGGCGGAGACGCCCTCACCGACGGCCTGGACCGGGCCGACGCCCTCGTGTCCGGGGATGAACGGCGGCTGCGGCTTGACCGGCCAGTCGCCGTGGGCCGCGTGGATGTCGGTGTGGCAGAGGCCGGAAGCCTCCATACGGACGAGTACCTGGCCGGGGCCGGGTTCGGGGACGGGGAGTTCCTGGATCTCCAGGGGCTTCCCGAGGTGAGTGACGACTGCTGCCTTCATGATCAGCTCCTCTACTGGGCTGTATGCCGGAAGCCGGCTCTCTGCCGGTTCCTCGATCCGTGTGACGAAACGCAGCCCGTCCCCTGCTGCGAGGGAGAAGCCGCCCGGTGTGCCCTCCTCGACGTCCAGGACGAGGCGTGGGCGGCCGAGCGCCTCGTACAGGTCGGCGTCGATGTGGAAGGTGCCGCCGTCCAGGACGCCGAGCATCATGTCGCCGTCGCCGAGGGCGAATTCGCCGCCGGGGAAGCACATCGGGTCGCTGCCGTCGCAGCAGCCGCCGGACTGGACGAACATCACCGGCCGGCCGTGGGCGGCGCGCAGGGCCTTGATGGCCCGGTGCGCCGCCCGGGTGGCGGTGACGCGCCCGGCGTTGCCGTTCTTGAGCGTCGCGGGCATGTCGGTGCCCCCCTTCGGATCCGCTGTGATCGCTGGAATCAGCGGCTCGGCTAGAACAGCCCGAGCGGCTTGGTGCCGTAGCTGACCAGGAGGTTCTTGGTCTGGCTGTAGTGATCGAGCATCATCTTGTGCGTCTCGCGGCCGATGCCGGAGACCTTGTAGCCACCGAACGCGGCACCCGCCGGGTACTGGTGGTAGCAGTTCGTCCAGACTCGGCCGGCCTTGATGGCGCGGCCCATCCGGTAGTTGCGGTTGGTGTCGCGGCCCCACACGCCGGCCCCGAGGCCGTACAGCGTGTCGTTGGCGATCTCCAGTGCCTCGGCCTCGTCCTTGAAGGTGGTGACCGCGAGGACGGGTCCGAAGATCTCCTCCTGGAAGACCCGCATCTTGTTGTGGCCCTTGAGGACGGTCGGCTCGTAGAAGTAGCCGTCCGCGAACTCCCCGCCGAGGGCGGGACGGTGGCCGCCGACGAGCAGTTCGGCGCCCTCCTTCAGACCGATCTCGACGTACGAGGCGATCTTCTCGACCTGCTGCCGGGACACCTGGGGGCCGATCATGGTGGCGGGGTCGAGCGGGTCGCCCTGCTTGATGGCGCGGATGCGCTCCAGGCAGCGGGCCATGAACTCCTCGTAGATGTCCTCCTGGATGAGGGCGCGCGAGGGGGCGGTGCAGACCTCGCCCTTGTTGAACGCGTACAGCACGAGTCCCTCGACGGCCTTGTTCAGGAAGTCGTCGTCCTCGACGGCCACGTCGTTGAAGAAGATGTTCGGCGACTTGCCGCCCAGCTCCAGCGTGACCGGGATGATGTTCTGCGCCGCGTACTGCATGATCAGGCGGCCGGTGGTGGTCTCGCCGGTGAAGGCGACCTTGGCGATGCGCTTGTTGGTGGCGAGCGCCTTGCCGATCTCGGCGCCGGGGCCGTTGACGACGTTGAGGACGCCCGGCGGCAGGTGGTCGCCGATGACCTCCATCAGCTTCAGGATCGACCACGGGGTCGGCGACGCCGGCTTGATCACCGTGGCGTTGCCGGCGGCGAGCGCCGGGGCCAGCTTCCACGCGGCCATCAGCAGCGGGAAGTTGAACGGGATGATCTGCCCGACCACGCCCAGCGGCTCGTGGAAGTGGTAGGCGATGGTCTCCTTGTCGATCTCGGTGATCGAGCTCTCCTCGGCGCGGATCGCGGCCGCGAAGTAGCGGAAGTGGTCGGCGGCGAGCGGGATGTCGGCGGCGAGGGTCTCGCGGACCGGCTTGCCGTTGTCCCAGCTCTCGGCGATGGCGAGTTCCTCGCGGTGCGCGTCGATGGCGTCGGCGACCGCGTTCAGGACCGCGGCCCGCTGCGTGGTGGAGGCCTCGCCCCACTTGTCCTTCGCGGAGTGGGCGGCGTCCAGGGCGAGTTCGATGTCCTCGGGTCCCGACTTCGGGACCTCGCAGATCGGCTTGGCGGTGGCGGGGCACAGGTTGGTGGAGTACTCACCCGTGGTGGGCGCCTCCCACTTGCCGCCGATGAAGTTCTCGTACCGGGGCGCGACGTCGACGGGACTGCCCGTCCTGCCCGGAGCCTCGTACCTCATGATCGTCACCTTTCGCGAGGGTTGTGGTGATGTTCAGCACGCTAGGACCCGGAACGCTGCAGCAACGCTGCATGCCGTCGGACCTGCGGCAGTCGGGGAAGGAGAGTCGACTCGGTGTCCAGTGCGCGGGCCCGGGCCGCCACTGCGGCACGCTGCGGCGAACCAGCCGGCAGCGCGCGGGCGAGCGCCTGCCACGCGGGAGCGTCGTCGGCTCCCCAGGCCGCGTCCACCCAGCGGCGCAGCAGCCGGGCGTCGCCGCTGCCGAGGACGGCACCGCGCAACTGCTGCTCCAGGGCCCGCCGTTGCTCCACGACGACCGGCGCGTCGGAGCGCGGCAGCAGCGGACCGGGGTAGCCGGCCAGCGCCTCGCTCACCCGTCCTTCGGCGAGCAGCGAGGTCACGTCGGCGAAGTCGGTCCGCACCGGGCTCAGCAGTGCGTACGGCCGTGACCCGAGCAGGGCGGGACCGAGCACCGTGCGCAGCCGGGTCAGCTCGGCCCGCAGCGTCGAAGGGGACAACTCCCGCTCCGACAGGTCCACCGCGAGCCGGTCACCGGCCACGCCACGGCCCTCCAGGGCGAGCGCGACCACGATCTCGCTGTGCCGCGGGCTCAGTCGGTGGACTCTCCCGTCACACTCCAGCAGTGCGCTGTCCCGGCCCAGCGCCATCAGATGTACGGCACCGTCCCGTCCCGGGCGGGACGCGTCCTGCGTACGCACCACGCGCCCGCCGGGATCGAGCAGTACCGCCGACGCGGTCAGCTTGCGGGCGAGTTCTGCCTCGGCCGCAAGCGCGGCACCCCGTACCGCGGCCAGAGCGGGGGGCGCGGCGATGGTGCCGCCGCCGGAGAGGTCGACGACACCGAGCACCCGGCCGGTGCCCGGATCACGTATCGGGGCGGCGGCACACGACCAGCCGTGCGCGGCGGCGCTGTAGTGCTCGCCGGCCACGATCTGGACGGGTCGGCCCAACTCCAGTGCCAGTCCGGGGGCGTTGGTCCCGGCCTGTGCCTCGGACCACACGGCGCCCTCGGCGAAGTGCATCCGCTCGGCACGCTCCACAGCCGCGGTGTCGCCCTCGACCCACAGCAGAGTGCCGTCGGTGTCACCGACCGCGAAGACGTGACCGTCGTCCGCGGCACCGGCTCCCAGCAACTCCCGGAACAAGGGGAGCACCGCGACCAGCGGGTGGGTACGCCGGTAGGCCGCCAGCTGTTCGGCCGTCCCGCGCAGCGGCGGCAGACGGCCGCCGTCGGGCTGTACGCCGCCCGCCGCGCAGCGCTGCCACGAGTCGGCCACCAGGCGCCGCACACCCTCCGGCGTTCCGAGCGAGGTCAGGAACCGCTCGTGCGCGGTGCGCAGCGCGGATGCCGAGGTGGCGGTGGCGGTGGCAGCATCCATACGACAAGCACCTCCCACGTGCCTTCCTCAAGTCCGGTCGCACCAGCCTCACCCGCATACCGGGGAAGGACGTAGGGGCCGAACGGCCCCTGTGCCAGGGACGCTTGGGCCTTCGGCCATGGCGCACGGCCGCCCCACCGAGTGCGGGGTCGGGTACGGACGGGCACAGAGCCGCCGACCGGCTTCGGTGTCCGGTCCGGCGGCCCCATGGCGCCTGTCGGTTGTCGGTCTGTCAGCTCTGCGGGAGGCGGGCGACGACGTACTCGGTGAGGTCGAGGAGCCGGTTGGTGTAGCCCCACTCGTTGTCGTACCAGCCGAAGACCTTGACCAGGTTCCCATGGGCCTGGGTGAGCGGGGCGTCGAAGACGCAGGAGGCGGGGTCGCCGACGACGTCGCGGGAGACGATCGGGGCGTCGGACACCCGCAGGATGCCCTTCAGCGGCCCGTCGGCGGCCTCCCGGAAGGCGGCGTTGATCTCGTCGACGGTCACCTCCCGGTCCAGTACGAGGGTCAGGTCGGTGAGGGAGCCGTCCTCGACGGGGACGCGGACCGCGAGGCCGTCGAGGGTGCCGGCCAGCTCCGGCAGGACCAGGCCCACGGCACGGGCGGCTCCGGTGCTGGTCGGGATGATGTTCACGGCGGCGGTGCGGCCGCGCCGGAGGTCCTTGTGCGGGCCGTCCAGGACGACCTGGTCGTTGGTGTAGCCGTGGATGGTGGTCATCAGGCCCTTGTCGATGCCGAAGGCGTCGTCGAGGACCTTGACCATCGGTGCCACGCAGTTGGTGGTGCAGGAGGCGTTGGAGACGACGTGGTCGTTGTCCGGGTCGTACGTGCCCTCGTTGACGCCCATGACGACGGTGGCGTCAACTGCCTTGCCCGGTACGGACAGCAGCACCTTGCGGGCGCCGCCCTTCAGGTGCAGTCCGGCGTCCTCGCGGCTGCGGAAGCGTCCGGTGGACTCGATGACGACGTCCACGCCCAGGCCGGCCCAGTCCAGGGCGGCGGGGTCGCGTTCGGCGGTCACGGCGATGCGGTGGCCGTCGACCGTGATCGAGGTGTCGTCGTGCTCGACCGTGCGGTGCAGCCTGCCGTACGTCGAGTCGTACGCCAGCAGGTGGGCGAGTGCCGCCGGGGAGGTGAGGTCGTTGACCGCCACCACCTCGACCGGGGTGCCGGCCGCTGTCTCCGCGCGCTCCAGCACGAGCCGCAGGTAGTTGCGTCCGATGCGGCCGAAGCCGTTGATTCCCACGCGCACGGTCATGTCCGTCGTCCTCCCGATCGATCCGTTTCTGTGTCGCTGCCAGCCTGCTGGCAGTGGATCGGTTCGGGCTTGGGCCGGAGGGGGGCCAGGTGAGGGACGTTCGGCCCGGCGGACCTCGGTGCCGTACGGACTGTCAGGCCCCGTCGTGCTTGAGCCGCTCCTGAACCTGGGTGGCGATGACCGCGGCCTGGATGCGACGCTCCACGCCGAGCTTGGCCAGCAGCCGGGAGATGTGGTTCTTGACTGTCTTCTCCGCGAGGTAGAGCCGCTGGCCGATCTGGCGGTTGGTCAGCCCCTCGCCGATCAGCGCCAGGATCTCCCGCTCCCGGCTGGTCAGGCCGGGCAGCGCGTCAGGTTCCTCTTCCTTCTGTTGGTCATTGCGCAGGCGGGCCATCAGCCGGGTGGTGGCGCTCGGGTCGAGCAGGGACTGGCCCGCGGCGACCGTGCGGACGGCGGCGACCAGGTCGGAGCCCTGGATCTGCTTGAGCACGTAGCCGGAGGCTCCGGCCATGATCGAGTCGAGCAGGGCCTCTTCGTCGTCGAACGAGGTCAGCATCAGGCAGGCCAGTTCCGGCATCTGCGAGCGTAGTTCGCGGCACACGGTCACACCGTCTCCGTCGGGCAGGCGTACGTCGAGCACGGCGACGTCCGGGCGCAGGGCGGGCACGCGCACCAGGGCCTGCTCCACATTTGCGGCCTCGCCGACCACGGTGATGTCCGGCTGGTCGTCCAGCAGGTCGTGCACCCCGCGCCGTACGACCTCGTGGTCGTCCAGCAGGAAGACCCGGATCGCGGTCTTCGGGGTGGGCTGCTCGCTGTCCGTCATCGACGGCTCCTGTCCTGCGTCGTCTGTCTCCCGCACCGGAATCCGCCTGGTGGGCGTAACCGGTCCTTGCCTATCGCAGATCCTGCGCGATTCCGGGCCGAACGGCCAGGGCCGATCAGCCCTTTCCCTTGTGGCGGTGCCGAACGCCGTGTGGGCCGGGCGGACCCCGGCCGACAGGGCCAAGCAGTCCGAATCGGGACCATCGGCCCCTGGAGTCGCGGCCGCCCTGTCGTGAGGCTCAGGGTGAGGGCCGGCGCAATCGTCCGCGGCCCGCTGGTCCCGTATCGGACACGGAGGTCTCTTCCCATGATTCGCCCCATCACCGTCGGCCTGGACGGTTCCCCCGAGAGCCTGGCCGCCGCCGACTGGGCAGCCCGCGAGGCACAGCGCCGCGGTCTGCCACTGCATCTGGTGCACGCCTGGATCTGGCAGCCGCACGACGTGCCCGTCGCGCAGGACCTGGACACGCAGAAGCACTGGGCCCTGCGTATGCTGCGGGAGGCCGAGGAGGAGCTGCGCGGGCGGCATCCGGAACTGACGGTCAGCACCGAGCAGTTGTCCGACACCGCGGCCGAAGTGCTGCTGGGCCAGGCGGAGAAGGCGGAGCTGCTGGTACTGGGTTCCAGCGGTCACGGCACCGTCGCCGGGTTCCTGCTCGGCTCCGTCGGCCAGCGCGTACTCGCCCGGGCGAACAGCCCGGTGATCATGGTGCGGGCGAACGCCCGCTCGGCCGCCAAGCACGACGGCGGGGAGGTCGTGGTCGGACTCCAGGACCTGGGCGACCCGGCCGGGCCGCTGCTGGAGTTCGCCTTCGACGCGGCCGCCGCCCGCAGGACCGCGCTGCGCGTCGTGCACGCGCCGAACCTGCCGCCGCTGTACGGATACGGCCCCGCGGTCGGGCAGCAGGCCGGCCGAGAGGACGGGATCACGGGGCAGGCGGAGAAGGCGCTGTCCGACGCGCTCAAGCCGTGGCGCGACAAGTATCCGCAGGTCCCGGTCGCCCACACGGTCGAGCTCGCCCGCGCGTCCGGCGTCGTTCTGCAGGCCGCCGCCCAGGCCGGCCTCGTGGTGGTCGGCCGCAGGGTGCACCGGCCCGCGCTCGGTATGCGCATCGGACCGGTCGCCCATGCCGTCCTGCACCACGCCGCCGCCCCGGTCGCCGTCGTCCCGCACGACTGAGGGCCGGATTCCGCGCCGCCGGACGCACCAAGGTGATCTACGAGACCCGCCCGTTGGACACCGTCAACGACTCCATCGCCGAGATCCTGAGCGGTCAGATCAAGGCACGCATCGTCTTCGAAATGTGAAACACCCGCGCCTGTCCGCCGCACGTCGCAGCCCGATGGGGACCGCGGGCGGGCCGCGTACGGCAAGTCCCCCCGGGACACCGGATACCGGAAGGAGAGCACACGTCATGGTCCACTACGTGTACGAGTTCACCGAGGGCGGCCGTGACATGGCCGGCCTGCTCGGCGGCAAGGGCGCCAACCTGGCCGAGATGACCCGCATGGGCCTGCCCGTGCCGCCCGGCTTCACCGTTTCGACGGAAGCCTGCCGCGCCTTCCTCGCCACGGGCGCCGAGCCGGACGGCCTGACCCGCGAGGTCTCCGACCATCTGACGGCCCTGGAAGAGGCCGCCGGACGGCGGCTGGGGCAGCCGGACGACCCGCTGCTGCTGTCCGTCCGCTCCGGGGCCCGCTTCTCCATGCCCGGCATGATGGAGACGATCCTCGACATCGGCCTGGGCGACGAATCCGTGCTCGGGCTGGCGAAGACCTCCGGGAACGAGCGCTTCGCCTGGGACTCCTACCGGCGCCTTGTGCAGATGTTCGGCAGCACCGTCATGGGCGTCGACAGCGCAGTGTTCGAGCAGGCCATGACGCAGCTCAAGGACCTGCGCGGCGCCCCGGACGATCTGCACCTGGACGCCGCCGACCTCGCCCAGCTCGTGGAGACGTACAAGAACCTGATCAAGCACGAGACCGGGGAGGACTTCCCCCAGCTCCCGGCGGAGCAGCTGCGCCGGGCGATCCTGGCGGTCTTCGAGTCCTGGAACGGCGAGCGCGCCCGGCTCTACCGCCGCCGCGAGCACATTCCCGACGACCTGGGCACCGCCGTCAACGTACAGACCATGGTCTTCGGCAACCTCGGCCCCGACTCCGGCAGCGGCGTCGCCTTCACCCGTGACCCGGCCACCGGCGCCCGAGGCGTGTACGGCGACTACCTGTCCAACGCGCAGGGCGAGGACGTCGTCGCCGGGATCCGCAACACCGTGCCGCTGGACGAACTGGGCCGCCTGAACCCACAGGCGTTCGCCCAACTCCGCGACCACATGCGGACGTTGGAGTCGCACTACCGGGACCTGTGCGACATCGAGTTCACCGTCGAGCGCGGCAGGCTGTGGATGCTGCAGACCCGCGTCGGCAAGCGCACCGCCGAGGCCGCGTTCGCCATCGCCGCCGAGCTGGTCGACGAGGAGCTCATCAGCGCGGACGAGGGGCTGGCGCGCGTCAGTGGGGATGGGCTGGCCCGGCTGATGTTCCCCCGGTTCGACACCTCGGCCGTCGGAGACCCGCTCGCGCACGGCATCCCGGCCTCGCCGGGCGCCGCCGTCGGCGCCGCCGTGTTCGACTCCGCCGAGGCGGTCCGGCGGGCCGCCGCCGGGGAGAAGGTCGTCCTCGTACGGCAGGAGACCACACCCGACGACCTGCCCGGCATGATCGCCGCCCAGGCCGTGCTGACCAGCCGCGGCGGCAAGACTAGCCACGCGGCCGTCGTCGCCCGCGGCATGGGCAAGGTCTGCGTGTGCGGGGCCGAAGAGATCACCGTGGACCCGCAGGGCCGCCGCTTCACTGTGGGCGACACCACCGTCGAGGAGGGCACGGTCATCTCCGTCGACGGTTCGGAAGGCGCCGTCCATCCCGGCGCGGCTCCGCTGGTGGACTCGGCCGTGATGCGGTACTTCGAGACCGGCGAAGCCTCGGCCGGGCTGGTCGACGCCGTGGCCCGCGCCATGCAACAAGCAGACGGCGTACGGCGGTTGGGCGTGCGGGCGAACGCCGACACACCCGAGGACGCCGCCCGCGCCCGCCGGTTCGGCGCCGAGGGCATCGGACTGTGCCGCACCGAGCACATGTTCCTCGGCGACCGCCGGCAGCTGGTCGAGGCGATGATCCTGGCCCGCACCGACGCCGAACGCGAACGGGCGCTGGCCGCGCTGCTGCCGCTCCAGCGGCAGGACTTCATCGGCATCCTGGAGGCGATGGACGGCCTGCCGGTCACCATCCGCCTCCTCGACCCGCCCCTGCACGAGTTCCTGCCCGACCGCACCGAACTCGCCGTACGGCTCGCCGCCGCCGAGGCGCACGGCAGCCCGCCCAGCGCGCACGACGCCGAGCTGCTGGAGGCGGTGAACCGCATGCACGAGGAGAACCCGATGCTCGGCCTGCGCGGCGTACGCCTGGGCCTGGTGGCACCGGGACTGGTCGCCATGCAGGTACGGGCCATCGCCGAGGCGGTCGTGGAGCGCAAGCGGGCGGGCGGCGACCCGCAGGCGGAGATCATGGTGCCGCTGATCGACACGGTCGAGGAACTGCGGCTCGTCCGCGAGGAGGTGGAACAGGTACTGGCCGAGGTCAGCACAGAGTCCGGCGTCACTGTCGAGTGCCCGGTCGGCACGATGATCGAGCTGCCGAGGGCCGCCCTGACGGCGGGCCGGATCGCCCAGGAGGCGCAGTTCTTCTCCTTCGGCACCAACGACCTGACCCAGACCACCTGGGGCTTCTCCCGCGACGACGTGGAGGCGGCGTTCTTCTCCGCCTACCTCGACAAGGGCATCTTCAAGGTCTCCCCGTTCGAGACGATCGACCGCGAAGGCGTGGGCCGCCTGGTCGAGATCGCGGTCGCCGAGGGCCGCGCCGCCCGGCCGGGCCTGAAGATCGGCGTCTGCGGCGAGCACGGCGGGGACCCCGAATCGGTGCACTTCTTCCACGGCGCGGGCCTCGACTACGTCTCCTGCTCACCGTTCCGGGTCCCGGTCGCCCGCCTGGAAGCGGGTCGGGCCGCGCTGACCGAGACGGAGGTCAGCGACAGCAGGTGACACTCCCCGGAGGGCCGGAGCTGTAAGCCCGGCTTCGACCCTCCCGGCGGGCTGCTTTGCCCGGATCCGGCCGGCCCCGCCCCATCAGCGGGGTCGGCCGTGATCACAACGGGACCCACGGCCCGTCCGCCGGGGCCGATCGGCCCCGGGGCCACGGCCGGTCTCGGCGAAAGGCTGGAGCCGGCAGAGAACGAGAACAAGAAGGAGTGGTCGGCATGACTGGCAGGGACGCTGGAGCCCGCGATACCGCCGCTGTTGTCCAGGTACGGGCCGAAGGCAAGGTCGGTGAGGAGGCCCTCGCGTACGCCCGTTCCAAGATCGACGCTGTCGTGAGCCGGCCGGGGCTGCCGGCGGTCACCGGCGAGGTGAGGATCGCCAAGGCGACGGCCCATCACGCCGATCACCCGTGGTCGGCCGTGGCCGACCTCCGGGTGGGCCGCACCGTCGTGGTCGTTCACGCGCAGGAGGCCACCAGCCAGGAAGTCACCGACCGGCTGCAGGACCGGCTGCGCCGTCAGGTGGAGCGAGCGGCCCACGGGGGCAACGCCGCCCACAAGCCGGTCACCCCGCCCTGGCGCGGCGGGCAACCGGACGAAGCCCTCGCGGGCCGCGACGCGGGACAGCAGGACACCCGCTCGGCGTGACCCGCCCGGGCAACGATCCGTGCAGGGCTAGGGCCGCGGCGCCGTTCCAGGAGTACCCACCGCGGGCCGGCCTTCCTGGCCTTCTGTGTGGCAGTTCCGTGCCCGGACCGAGTGCGGCCGAGGAGAGGGCGGTTCGGCCCGGGGACTCGGGACCAGGTGGCCCCTGCGCCATCAAGCCGGTGCGCGGGAGGCTGAAGAGGCATCGGGGGGCCGGCTACCCGGGACAGTCCAACGGGACAGCAGCGGCCGGACCGGCCGCCATCACCCGCGAGTTCCGGCCCCCGATGCCCACCGCAGGAGCACGACCCCCTGCAAGGATCCGTCGGCCCGCAGGGCCGTGCGCAAGGGATACCGGTCGCGCTCCGCACGCACCAGTGTGAAGGGAACCGCCATGAAGACCTCCAAGGTCGGCGAAGTGATGACCTCCGAGGTCATCGGGGCCCGCCAGGAGACACCGTTCAAGGACGTGGCACAGCTGCTGGCCCGGCACCACATCAGCGGGCTGCCGGTTGTGGACGCCGACGACAAGGTCCTCGGCGTGATCTCCGAGACCGACCTGATACGCCGACAGGCGGCGAAGGCCGAACGGGACCGGGGAGGCCGCTTCCGGCTGCCGGCGCTGCGCCGGAAGGTGCGTATCGCGGCCGCCAAGGCCCGTGCCATGACCGCCGGGCAGCTGATGTCGACACCCGCGATCACCGTGCACCCGGAACAGGCCGTCGCGGACGCCGCACGGGTCATGGAGCGCCACCACATCGAACGGCTGCCCGTGGTGGACGAGGAGGACCGCCTGATCGGCATCGCCACCCGTCGCGACCTGCTGAGGGTCTTCCTGCGCACCGACGAGGAGATCCGCCAGGAGATCATCGACGAGGTCCTGACCCGCGCCATGTGCCTGCCGCCCCACACCGTCATCGTCTCCGTCCACGACGGCACGGCCACGCTGGAGGGACGCCTGGAACGCCGCAGCGACATTCCGCTGGTGGTCCAGCTGACCTGGCGGGTGGACGGCGTGGTGGGCGTGATGAACAGCCTCACCTTCCGCATCGACGACACCCGGCCGCCCGAGAAGCACCCCTCGCACCGGGTCGCCCACCACTGGCTACCCGAGCGGTAACCCCGGCGCCGCTCGGTGAACCACCGGTGCACGCTCAGTCCGACCGGCCCCGGCGATCCGGGGCCGGTCGGGCCCCGGCCGGGACCTTCGGCGCCTGGGTGGCGGCTCCCGCCTGCGGGACGGTGGTACTGGGAGCGGTACCGATCCCTCGCAATGCCGCTCCTCACACGGCAAGTTGCCGGTCTTCCGGCCCATGACCTCGACGACGGAGGCGCAATCCCCATGACCCGACAGGACGCCCGAACCCGAGCCGCCGCCCCGGACGGCGCGCCGTCCGAGACCGCCATCGCGGTGGATCGACTGGTCACGAACGGGCTCAAGGCGCTCGCCGACTACGAGGCGCTGACGCAGGAGCAGGTCGACCACATCGTGAAGAAGGCGTCGGTCGCCGCCCTGGACCAGCACACCGCGCTGGCCCTGCTCGCGGTGGAGGAGACCGGCCGTGGCCTCTTCGAGGACAAGGCCGCCAAGAACATGTTCGCGTGCGAGCACGTCACGCACAGCATGGGGAAGATGAAGACCGTCGGCGTCATCGCCCGCGACGACATCGACGACATGCTCGAGATCGCCGAACCGGTCGGCGTCGTGTGCGCGGTCACCCCCGTCACCAACCCGACCTCCACCACGATCTTCAAGGCGCTCATCGCGCTGAAGACCCGCAACCCGGTCGTCTTCGCCTTCCACCCCTCCGCCCAGCGGTGCAGCGCCGAGGCGGCCCGCATCGTGCGCGACGCGGCCGTCGCCGCGGGAGCGCCGAAGCACTGCGTGCAGTGGATCGAGACGCCGTCCATCGAGGCGACCGGCGCGCTGATGCACCACCCAGGGGTGTCGCTGATCCTGGCGACCGGCGGCAACGCGATGGTGAAGGCCGCGTACTCGGCCGGCAAGCCCGCCCTCGGTGTCGGCGCCGGCAACGTCCCGGCGTACGTACACAAGAGCGCCAAGCTGCGCCGGGCCGTCAACGACCTGGTGCTGTCCAAGTCGTTCGACAACGGCATGATCTGCGCCTCCGAGCAGGCCGTCATCCTGGACACCGAGATCTACGACGCCGCCCTGGCCGAGTTCCGCACCCTGCACGCCCACCTGGCCACGGCCGAGGAGAAGGCGAAGCTGGAGGCGTTCCTCTTCCCGACCGACAAGGCCGCGGGCGGTGGCTGCGAACCCAAGGTCAACGCGGCGGCCGTCGGGCAGAGCCCGGCATGGATCGCCGAGCAGGCCGGCTTCAGCGTGCCCGAGGACACCTCGGTCATCCTGGTCGAGGCCGAACGGGTCGGCCCGGACGAGCCGTTGACCCGCGAGAAGCTCTGCCCGGTACTCGCCGTGCTGCGCGCCGGCTCCGAACAGCGGGGCTTCGACCTGGCCGCCGACATGGTCGCCTTCCACGGCCAGGGCCACACCGCCGTCATCCACACCGAGGACAAGGCACTGGCCGAGGCGTACGGCACCCGCATGAAGACGGTACGGGTCATCGTCAACGCGCCCTCCTCGCAGGGCGCCATCGGCGGCATCTACAACAGCCTGCTGCCGTCGCTGACGCTCGGCTGCGGCTCCTGGGGCAGCACGTCGGTGTCCAACAACGTCTCCGCCGCGCAGCTGCTGAACGTCAAGCGAGTCACCACCCGCCACAACAACCTGCAGTGGTTCAAGGTCCCGCCGAAGATCTACTTCGAGCCGGGGTCCATCCGCTACCTGGCCTCGATGCCCGACGTCCACCGCGTCACCGTCGTCACCGACGCGACCATGACCCGCCTCGGCTTCGTCGACCGCATCGGCCGCGTCCTGCAACGCCGCCACGAGCCCGTGACCCTGCAGATCATCGACAACGTCGAGCCGGAGCCCAGCATCGACTCCGTCCAGCGCGGCGCCCGGCTCATGCGCGACTTCCGCCCGGACACCATCATCGCGCTGGGCGGCGGCTCGCCCATGGACGCGGCGAAGGTGATGTGGCTGCTGTACGAGCAGCAGGCGGCCGGCAAGGACCTGGACTTCGCGGACATGCGGCAGAAGTTCTCCGACATCCGCAAGCGGGCCTTCCGCTTCCCGGTCCTCGGTGAGTTTGCCCGCCTGGTGTGCATCCCCACCACCTCCGGCACGGGTGCGGAGGTCACTCCGTTCGCCGTCATCTCCGACCCCGCCACCGGCAAGAAGTACCCCCTCGCGGACTACGCGCTCACCCCCAGCGTGGCCATCGTCGACCCGCTGCTCACCGCCGATCTGCCCCCGGCCCTCGCGGCCGACAGCGGCTTCGACGCCCTCACCCACGCCATCGAGGCGTACGTGTCGGTGTACGCCAACGACTTCACCGACGGCCCGGCCCTGCACGCCATCCGGCTCATCTTCGACCACCTCGACGCCGCGGTGAACAACCGTGCGGGCAGCGCCGAGGCGCGGGAGAAGATGCACAACGCCGGCACCATCGCCGGCATGGCCTTCGGCAACGCCTTCCTCGGCATCGTCCACGCCATGTCCCACACCCTCGGCGCCACCTTCCACATCGCCCACGGCCGCACCAACGCCGTCCTGCTGCCGCACGTCATCCGCTACAACGGCACCGTCCCGAGCAAGCTCACCGGCTGGCCGAAGTACGAGAACTACCGTGCCCCCGAACGCTTCCAGGACATCGCCCGCACCCTGGGCCTGCCCGCCACCACCCCCGCCGAGGGCGTCGAATCCCTCGCCACCGCGGTGGAACGGCTGCGTACCGCCGTCGGCATCGAGCCGTCCTTCCAGGCCCTCGGCATCGACGAGCGCGCCTTCCTCGACGCCCTGCCCCGACAGGCCATGAACGCCTACGAGGACCAGTGCGCGCCGGCCAACCCGCGCATGCCGATGCTCGACGACATGCAGCAGCTCATGAAGGCGGCCTACTACGGACCGGTCGACTTGCCTGGCAAGTAGGACCGGTCGGGCGGCGGGGCCGTGGGCAAGGGCCCCAGCAAGGCGAGATCGAGCCGATGCTTGATCGCCCCTCTGGGGCCCTCGCCCACGGCCCCGCCGCCCTTTCCTGGTTTCACCTCGGGCAGATCGCCGCGCAGGATGTGCAGATCAGTGCCGCAGATGGTGGTGGCGTCGACGCGCACGATGGCGTCGGTGGGGTCCTCGATTACGGGATCCGTGACCGTGTCCCAGGAGGTCTGTTCGGGGCCGTGGTAGACGAGTGCTCGCATGGTCACCCACTCCCTGGCTACCTCGGCTGCCTCCCCTCCACGGTCGCTCTCGCAGCATGTCCGGGCAACTGGGACTGTGGAGTCCTCAGGACCGTTGGACAGCGCAGATCAGTGAAAGCCAGCCGCTCAGCCCGGCCGCGTCGGCGCTCCCGCACCGGAAGCCGACATGCCCGTCCGGGCGGACCGCCACCAGCCCGCGGCCTGGGCTGTTCGTCAGCCGGAGGACGGTGACGTGGGGACCGAGCACCGCGTCCGGCGGCGGGTCGGCGTCGCGCTGCAGCAACAGGTACACACCCGGACGGGCCAGCAGCCCGTGCAACCGTTGTGGAGGCCCCCCGACGCTGACGGTCGCGTCCGGTAGGCGGTCTCCAGGGCGGGGAGCGCCACGGAGGTGCGGTGTTCCCTCCACCGAAAGGGGGCTGCGCCGGTAGCTCACCCGTAGCTGGGAGATGAGACGGATGCCCTCGGCGACCAGCCGTCGCCGATTCAGGAGGACCGGCACGGCGGGGGCTGCGCGCGCAGCAGCCCCCGCGCGCAGCCACGAGGGGATCCGGCCCGTCGACGCCTCCGCCCAGAACGCCGTATGTGTGAGGACGAGCCGTCGGTGGGCAGCCGGCCTGCGCTCCCTGTCGTAGGAGTCGAGCAGCACTTCGGCATCCCGCCTGCCCGTGGACTGGCCGGAGCAGTTCGCCGCGAAACCGAGCTTCCAGCCGAGATTCACCGCGTCCTGGATGCCCGCGTTCATGCCCTGGCCGGTGGCCGGTGAGTAGTTGTGCGCCGCGTCCCCCGCGAGGAAGAGCCGTCCCTGGCGGAATCGTGTGGCGAGGCTGCACTGCAGCGGCACCCGCGCGGACCACGCGAGCCGCTCGATCCGTACGTCCAGCCCGGCGTCGCTCAGGAGCCGCTGGAGCTCGGCCCACGGAACAACGGGTCCGGGCTGGCCGAAGCCCAGCCCGGACCCGCCGTGGGACGCCCGCGTGGCCAGCAGCCGCCAGGTGGCCTGCTCTCCGAGTGGGAAGAGGAACAGCAGTCCTTGACGCCCGGCGGACAACTGGGCCCCGGAACCGCCGGAATTGCCGCTGAGGTCCAGGTCGGCGAGGACCACCTCTTCGGCATAGGGCCTGCCGTGCCACCCGATGCCGGCGCAGGCCCGCACGGTACTGGCTGGGCCGTCGCAGCCGGCGACGAAGGGGCAGCGGATCTCCTCCGTACGCTCCTTCTGTGAGCGCAGCACGGCACGCGCGCTGTGCTTGTCATCGCGGGTGGTGACCAGTTCGGTGCCCCGTTCCACTGCCACCCCGCGGTCGGTAAGCGCCTGGGTCAGCACCCTCTCGACATCCGTCTGGCGCACCAGCGACAGATGCGGGAACGCCGTGTCGGGCAGCGCGAGGTCCGCGAGGCCGACTTCGACGACGCGGGAGCCGAGATGAAGAGCGGCCGTCGGGGCGGTGTCCGCCAGCTCCAGCAGGGCGTCTATGACGCCGAGGGGGCGCAGGACCTCCAGGGTGCGTGGGTGCAGGATGAGCGCGCGGGAGGGCCGGAACGCCTCGGGACGCCGCTCGACGACCCGGATCCGTGCTCCGTGGTCATGGGCCTGCAGGGCCAGGGTGAGGCCGGTCGGACCGGCCCCGACCACGAGGACGTCCACTTCTGTCTTCATGCCGTGCCCTGTATGCGCCACCATGCAGCGTCGTTGTCCGGGGCCAGGTCGTCGGCCAGCCCCGGGTCGGCGAGGATGTCGTCGCGCCGCAGCCCGGGCAGGATGGCGTAGCGGATCGAACCTGGCACGCTGACCAGTGCCAGGACCCGCCACAGGGATCGCGCGTAGTGCTCGGCGCGCTCCGTGCCGTCCCACTCGTACACGCCGCGGTAGCGATCGTGCTCGTCGTGGGCCAGCCACAGCTTCGAGGTGAAACCGGGAAAGCCGACGAACAGCGGGGTGTTCAGCAGGCTCTCCGCGCGGAACAGGGCGTGTGCGGGCCCGCGGACCAGGCGCAGCCGGAAGGTGACCACCAGCGTGCACGGGTCCTTCGCCAAGCCGCTGCCGAGGCGGGTCTCCCGGTACACCCGGGCCGAGGTGCCGTCGGCGAAGCGCAGCCGCATCTCCTGCCGTTCCTTCGGCAGACGGACCCGGTGCCGCGCGAGCAGCGCGAAGGTGGAGAGGAAGCATGTGGCCACGGACCTCCACGCCTCGCCAGGGACGAGGGGTTTCTGTTCACCCATGGTGGCCGCCTCACGAAGTGCCGTAACGGGCGTACGGGCTCCCGGCCCTGCCACGCCTCCTGCCGGACCGGAGTGCCCCCGTACAACCACCATGAGCGAATGCGCCGTGCCGCGCGAAACCTGGTGGCGCGGGCCGGCAATTGGCCGTTGTCCCCAGCCATGTGCGGGCGTCCCAACTCGTCTAGTCCGGCTCCATGTAGGGGCGACGGAAGACCGGTGTCTGGCTGTCGGCGTGCGGGCGGATCGCTGCCAGTGCCTGGACGACCGCGGCCTCCAGGGAGCCGCTCGTATCGACCCTGACGGCCTCAGGCCAGGGCGGTTCCGTGGCAGCCATGGCGGTGGCCACGTCGACGCCGGCGTCGGACGCCCCGGGCGCGCGGGTGGCGAGGCGGGTTGTGGTCACCTCGTCCGGAACGTGGCAGTGTAGGGCGACGAGGTCGGCGTAGGTGCGTTCGGCCATGCTCAGGGCGGCTTCGCGCTGTGCGGCGTCGTGCCAGGTGGCGTCCAGGACGACGGACTCACCCTGGGACAGCAGGGTCGATGCGCGGTCGAGGAGGGCCGCGTACGTCTTGTTGGTCCATTCGGGGGAGTACAGGCCCTCTCCGTAGGCGGCGGCAGCCGGTTGTTCCGCCGGGATGCCCGCCAGTTCCTTGCGGAGGCGGTCGCTGCTGAGCAGGGTGACGCCGAGGCGGTCGGCGAGCGCGCCGGAGAGCGTGGACTTGCCGCTGCCCGGGAGTCCGCCGACGAGGGTCAGGCCGACGGCGGAGGCGCGCAGGTGGCGCAGGGCGGTCGTGATCAGTCGGTGTGCTGCCGCCTCCGCGCCGGGCGTGCCCTGGCGTGCCTGGATCAGGGAGACCTTGGCCCGGACGAACGCGCGGTACGCGACGTAGTGGTGGCGCAGGGAGGGAGGCGCCGGGTCGCCGGAGTATTCGCCGTACTCGGAGAGGAAAAACGTCGCCGCCTCCAGGGCGCCGAGTTGTTCCAGGTCCATGGCGAGGAAGGCGGCGTCGTCGAGGCCGTCGACGTAACGAAGGTGGTCGTCGAACTCCAGGCAGTCCAGGACGCGCGGGCCGTCGTCGAGGCAGAAGATGTCCTCGGCGAGCAGGTCTCCGTGGCCGTCGACCACCCGTCCCTGCTCGATGCGCCTGTCGAACAAGGGCTCGCGGCCGGCAAGGTAGCGGCGCACCAAGCGCTCGATCTCCTCCACCCCGTCGGGCACGGTGCCGTCGTCGGACAGGGCGCGGACCTGGGCGAAGCTCGCTTCCCAGCGCGAGGACAGTGCGTCGCGCGTCCCCTGCTCGGTCACCTCCCGGCCGCGAGGTGCGCTCGCGTGGTGGGCGGCGAGCAGCCTGGCGACGGCCCTAAGGGCGTCGTCGACGGCCGCTCCTTCCCGTACCAGCCGGGAGAGGCGGCGCTCGGTGGCCATGCGCCGCATCACCACGACGGGTTCCGGTACGTCGGTGTCCGGGCTGCGGAATTCGCCGACGCCGAGGTAGACGTCGGGGGCGAAACGGCGGTTGAGGACGACCTCTCTCTCGCACGCGGCCTTCCGGGCGGCCACCGTGGTGTAGTCCAGGAATGTCAGGTCGACTGGTTTCTTCACCTTGTAGGCGCGGTCCCCGATGAAGAGGACCACGGCGGTGTGTGTCTCGCGCACCTCGGCGCGCGAGAGCCACGGGGTCCTGGGGGCGTCGTCCCGCCGCGCCGACGCCATCGGCTCGCCGGGGTGGTTCGGCTCAGTCATGGGGGACGACGGCGACAGGGCAGCGCGCGTGGTGGGCGGCTGCTTGGGTCACGGGGCCCAGGCGTGGTGCCAGGGGAGGGTGGTGCTTGCGTCGGCCGACGACCAGCAACTCGGCGCCTGCGGCGGCTGCTATGACAGCCCTGGCGGGGCTGTCGAGGCGGATGGCCTCAGCTACGACCACGCCCGGGAACTTCTCGCGCCAGGGGCGGAGGGCCTGGCTCAGGCCTCTCTGGGCCTCCTGCCTGACCTCGTGGGTCACGGTGTGATCCACGAGGTCAGGGGGCGTACGCGTGGAGCGGCACGCCGCGGCCATGGACGACGCGGAGCGGCATGCCCCGCACCGCGGCGGTGGTGAAGGCGAATTCGAGCAGGTCGTCGCACGGTCCGTGCAGTTTCAGTGCCACCACCACGCCGCCTGCCGAACCTGATTCGGGCGCGCGACCTTCTTCCCCCCGCTCGGCACGCACCAGGACCACGGGCCGCTCGGCGCGTGCCACCACGGACATGCTGATGTCGCCGAGGAAGTAGCTTTCCACGGGAGTCAGCCCCCGCGAGCCGAGCACGAGCATCTCGGATTCCGACGATGCCTGGAGCAGTGCGTTCTGCGCGTCGTCGGCGACCAGGTTGCCGACGACGGTGAGGCCCGGGTGGCGCGCCTGGAGTTCCGCCTGGGCGTTGTGCATGAGCCGCTTCGCCCAGTAGTTCTGATCGATTTCCGCGGGGATGCGGGTCGGCTCCGGGGCCAGCAGCGGCCACGCGTGCAGCAGGCGCAGGGTGAGATTGCGTCGCTCGGCTTCGTCGGCGGCCCAGCGGGCGGCGGCGAGGCTCTCGGGGGAGCCGTCGAGGCCGACGGTGAGGGCTTGTCCCATGGCGACTGCCTCCGTCTCGTACGAAGCTGGAAGGACGGTGAGTGCGGTCACCGCCCGGACGGCTGCCGCCCCCGTGCGTCGGTGGCCGTGCAGGCCGGCCGTGGGGCGTGCTCGACGCGACGCACGAGCGTTGGCGCCGACCGACGGAGCACGGTGCTTCTACATCGAGGACTACCCCAGATCTCCTCGCGGCGCATGTGGTCCCCGGCGAGGCGGCGCTCGCACGGGCGTGAAGTCCGGAGCAAGGGAGGTGGGAGCGGTGGTGGTTCCCCTGGTGGTCGGCATCGACGGGTCCGAGGCGAGCCTTGAGGCGGTGGAGTGGGCCGCGGACGAGGCGGTCCGGCACGAGGTGCCGCTCCATCTCGTGCACGCGGCCGCAACAGACCACGAGACGCCCGGCCTGGTCGCTGTCGCCTCGGAGCGAGCCGGCAAGAGCGCGCCGACGGTACGGCTGTCCAGTGAGGTAGTGCACGAGGACGCGGCGTCCGCCCTGGTCGGCAAAGGGCGCAACGCCTTCGCTCTGGTACTCGGATCCCGAGGGCTCGGAGATCTCGCCGGGCTGCTCCTGGGCTCGGTCAGCTTGGCCGTGGCCGCTCATGCCGACTGCCCGGTCGTCGTCGTGCGCGGTGGGCTGGAGCACCGGAACGGCCGGTTCGGGAGCGTCGTCGTCGGTGTCGAGGACGGGCAGGGCAGCGGTACGGCTGTGGACTTCGCGTTCCGGGAGTCCCATGTGCGGCGCTGCCGGCTGGTGGCGGTGCACGCCTGGAGCGTCCCGGTCGGGAACCCTGGGCCGCCGGGCTTTTCCGGATACGCCCTCCAGGCCATGGGGCGCCCGCCGGCCCAGGTGCTCGCTGACGCACTGCGCAGCCCTGCGGAGCGGTATCAGGACGTGCCGGTGAGTGGCGACGTCGTCGAGGGCCCGGCCCGGCGGGTGCTCTTGGAGGCTGCGTCCGGTGCTGATCTGCTCGTCGTCGGGGCCCGCAGGCGACATGGGCACGTGGGTCTGCAGTTGGGCCTGGTCAACCACGCGGTGCTGCATCACGCGCCGTGTCCGACGCGGTCGTACCGCAGGTATGACCCCGTGACGAGCAGGGTGGGTCGAGTGGCCGTTCAGCAGGGACCTTCGGCCCCGTGATCGGACTCCGCCGCCGTTGGAGGGTGGTGAGGGAGTCAGACGTGGCGGGGGGACGCACCAGCAACAGCTGGAGGACAGACCATGAGCGCACAGGATCCGCCGCACGCATCCGGTCCTCACCGACCGCACAAGGAGCAGCCCCCGCCGGGGGGCGCGAACCCACTGAGGCGTACGTCCGATCGGGCCGAAGCCTGGTGCTCTGGTTTCCTGCTGGCGGTGCTTGTCCTCGGACTGCCCGTGGCTTCGGTGAGCGCGGGGCTGGCGGTCCACGAGTCGACGATGCGCACCGTTCAAGCCCAGTCCGCGGAGCGGTTCCAGGTCACCGCTCGGGTGACCTCGGCCCCGGAGGCAGCATCGGGCGGTGCTGCGGACGAGAAGCAGAAGGTTCAGGTCAGGTGGACCGATAAGGAGGGGCGGCAGCAGACGGGAAGCGCCCCTGTACCGCTGGACAAGACCGCAGGCTCCACCGTGCGGATCTGGGTGGACCGGGAAGGAACCGTCAAGAACCCACCGATGTCCGCGACCAACGCGAAGGCCGGCGGCTGGCTTATGGGCGGCATGACGGCGGTCGGCGTGTACGCCGGCTTCGTTGCTGCGCGCAAAGGCATGCGCCTGGCGTTGGACCGCAGAAGGTACGCACAGTGGGACGCCGAATGGGACCGGGTGGAACCCCTCTGGTCCGCGCGGTTCCACAGGTGACAGGCCGGGGCCCCGAGCGTGGTCCAGGAGGTGACGCAGATGTCCGATGCGACGACCACTGACCTCTACGAGGTCACGATGGCGATGTCGTACCTGCGGGAGGGGATGACCGGCCCGGCAACGTTCAGCCTGTTCGTCCGCGACATGCCGCCCGGCCGGGGCTTCCTGGTGGCCTCCGGCCTGGAGTCGTCGCTGGACTTCCTGTCCGGGTTCCGGGTCGACGCCGAGGATGTCGATGCCTTCGCCTCAGCACTGCACCGGCCTCCGCGTGATCTGGCCCCGCTGCTGGGCATGGAGTTCACCGGCCAGGTGCGGGCGGTGCAGGAGGGGCGGATCGTCCTGGCGGGAGAGCCGCTGCTGGAGGTGACCGCTCCGCTCCCGCAGGCCCAGCTGGTCGAGACGTACATCCTCAACCAGGTCAACCACCAGACGACGATCGCCTCGAAAGCCGCACGGTGCGTCCTGGCCGCTGCCGGCCATCCGGTCGTGGACTTCTCCCTGCGCCGCACGCACGGCCCTCAAGCCGGTCTCCAGGCCGCCCGGCTGAGCGCCATGGTTGGGTTCGCCGGAACGAGCAACGTCGCCGCGGCCACCGCCGAAGGACTCTCGGCCGTCGGCACGATGGCCCACTCGTACATCGAGGCGTTCGGAACGGAGGAGGAGGCCTTCCGGGCCTTCGCCCGGTCCCACCCCGGTCCGGTGACGCTCCTGGTGGATACCTACGACACCGAAGAGGGGGTACGCGTCGCGGCCCGCGTCCTGCGGGACCTGGACCGTGGGCCCGGCTCGGCCGTACGGCTGGACAGCGGAGACCTGGGAGCCCTGGCGCTGACGGCACGCGCCATCCTCGACGCGGCGGGACTGCCGGACGTACGGATCATCGTCAGCGGCGGTCTCGACGAGTACGCCGTGGACGAACTGGTCCGCTCCGGGGCGCCGATCGACGTCTACGCCGTCGGCACCCGCGTCGGGGTCTCGGCCGACGCCCCGTTCCTGGACTCGGCCTACAAGATGGTCGAGTACGACGGCCGACCGGTGATGAAGCTCTCCTCGGCCAAGGTGACCGCCCCTGGACAGAAGCAGGTGTTCCGCCGTCCCGGATTCGCGGACGTGATCGGGCTCCATGATGAGCAGCCGCCGGGGGCGGGCGTACCGCTGCTGGAGACGGTCATGCAGAACGGGAGTCGCACCGTCGAGCGCCCCACTCTGGACGAGAGCGGGGAGAAGTTCGCCGCCGACCTGGCCGGGCTCCCGCCCGCGGCACGCCGCATTCAGGCCCCCCTCGCGCCACGCGCGACCATCTCCGGACAGCTGACTGTCCTCGCCGACCAGGTCCGGCACCGTATCGAAGACGAGGTCCTGGCCTCATTCGCCAACCTGCGCAACCACGAGCGGAGCGCAACCGGATCACAGCACTCCGTACCGAGATGAGGAGGACAGCGATGCCGCATACCGTGGAATGGAAGGTTCGCCTCTACCTCTTCGAGGAAGAGAGAACGACCAAGGCACGTGTGGTGCTGGACACCGGGACCACGGAGCTCGCCGGGCACGGGGCCGCGCACAGGAACCCAGCGGACATGGACGTGCCGGAGATCGGTGACAAGCTGGCGGCGGGCAGGGCCCTGCACGACCTCGGCCGGCAGCTGGTGAACGTTGCCGAGCGTGACATCGAGGGCATGGGCGCGGCCAGGCGGAGGGACCACCCGGAGACCGGCTGGCCGTTGCCGGATCAGATGCAAGGAGGATGACCGATGACGCTGCCCGCGCACCATCACCATGGGAAGGGCGCTCTCCCCGCGTGGGATCCCATCCGCGAACTTGAGGACCTGCACACTCGCATGGACCGTCTCATGCAGTCCGCCTTTCCCGGCGGCGCGCCCGCCACGTCGGGGAGTTCGACTACCGCACGAGTCTGCCGCCGAACTCGGACACCGAACACATCAGCGCCGAGCTGACCAACGGGGTTCTCACCGTCCGCGTCCCGAAAGCCGAGAAAGCCAAGGCGCATCGCATCGAGATCGCCGGCTGAGCCAAGGGCGGGAGCAGCCCTCGTTGCTCCGAGCCAGTTCCTGCGATGCCTTAGCCGTCCTTTGCCGAATTCTGGGAGTCGTCCGGGCGGTGCGCGATGTGCTGGGCGACAGAGACCACGCCGTCAACGCTCCGGCACAGCCGCTCGATCACCGGGATCAGGCTCCTGACCTTGACGGATCCACCGAGGCTCACGTGCCCTTCGCGAACCTCGACCGTCACGTCCGAGGCGACAGGTCCCAGGGTCCCCCGCAGCAGGTCCCCCGTGATCTCGTCGCGGATGGCATCGTCACGGCGCAGGAAGATCCTCAGCAGGTCGCTGCGGCTGACGATGCCCTGCAGCCGGTCCGTCTCGTCCACCACGGGCAGTCGCTTGACGTTCTGGACCGCCATGAGGCGAGCCGCCTCGACCACGGTCCACTCCGGACGCGCGCACACGGCGGGAGCCGACATCAGCTCCTCGGCCCTGGCACCTTCGGCTTTGGCACGCTCCCACGCCTCCAGATGCGGAACCGGTGTCAGGCCGGACGGGTCGGCCTGGGCGGAGGACTTGCGCAGCAGGTCGGCCTCGGACACCACGCCGACAGGGCGGTCCAGTTCGTCGACCACGGGTACGGCGGTGACGTCGTTGTCCGCGAGCAGTTTCACGATCTCCTTGAACGGCATGTCGCGCCGTGCTCGCACGACGTCTCGGGTCATGAGCTCTTCGACCGTACGGTGGTGCATGTCGCCTCTCCCTTCCGGGCGGAGACAGCCAGTGGCCAGGGGATGGGGCGGCGCCGGACCGGCCGTCCAGCTACCCGGATCACGGAGGTTCTCGTCCCGTGCGGCGGCACGCCGCGCGGGGGACGTTGGGTTACAGCAGCATTCTGCGGAAACGGCGGCGATCATGCGAGCTCAACTCGGCGATCAACTCGTGGTAAAGAGCCCTGCCACCGGCGCCACCAGGCGCGAAGGCGAGATTGTCGGACTCCACCACGAGGATGGAACGCCTCCCTACGATGTGCGCTGGTCGGACACGGACGAGGTGACCCTCGTCTTTCCCGGGCCCGACGCACACATCCGTCACATCGAGCACGGGCCCGGGAGCGCACACGAGCCTTCCCGGCCACGTACGGACCAGGCAGGCGGGCAGAGAAGTGCCGAGCCCCGCGGAACCCCGCCGGGCAGGCCGCCCAATCCCGGTGACATCGGCCGCCGCGTTGCCACCGAACGCACACGCCAAGGACTGACCCGGGAAGAGACAGCCCGCCGCGCCAGAATGGCACCGGAATACCTGGCATACCTCGAAGAACAGCCTGCCGACCCGACCGTTGCCACTCTTATCGGCCTGGCCGATGCGCTGGGCACCACCACCGCCGCTCTGCGCGGAGGCGGCATCGATCTGCCGCCCGGCCTGGGCCAGGCACTCCTGCACCCTCGGCTGCTCGACCTCCACCCCGACGAATGCCGCACCCTGATGTCCACACACGGCGTGGGGCGCGTCGCGGTGTCGACAGCGCACGGCCCGGCGGTGGTTCCGGTGAACTACGAGGTCGTCGACGACGCGATCGCGTTCCGGACCGCGCCGGACTCGGTCCCGGCCGCGGCCGTGGGATCGGAAGTCGCCTTCGAGGTCGACCACGTCGACGAAGCCATGAGCCAGGGCTGGAGCGTGCTCGTCGTCGGACCCGCGCGTGAGGTTACCGACCCTGACGCCGTGCGCAAGCTGGTCGATCGCGCCCACACCACGCCGTGGCCAGGCGGTGAACGCGAGATGTGGGTGTCGATCCAGCCCACGCGCATCACGGGGCGCCGTATTACTTCGGCCGAGCAATGAGGGAGGAGCGCCGGCCACTCCTCACCGCCCGGTACGTATGACTGGTTCGACCTTTTACCGCTCGCCCCCCGGTCCGGCCGGAGTGGTGGACTCACCGGTGAGGTGGGGCTCGACGTCCACGACGCCCTCCACTGCGCGCACGAGGCGCACGGCAACCGAGATCAGCGAGGTGTCCTGGATGTGTCCGCGGAGGGTGACGACTCCCTCGTGCACGTTCACGTGGATGGCGTGGCTGAAGGCCGGGAAGAGGTAGGACACCACGGTGCGGCGGACCTCCTCCTCGATTTCCTCGTCGGACCGCAGGAAGACCTTCAGCAGGTCGGCGCGGCTGACGATTCCCTGGAGCATGCCGATGTCGTCGATCACGGGCAGCCGTTTGACGTGCCTGACGGCCATGATCCTGGCCGCCTGGGCCAAGGTGGCGTCGGGGTGGACCGTGATGGCGGAGGTGCTCATGAGCTCCTCCGCCGTCACTGCCCCGGCCTTGGCGACGTCGGACAGGCGCCGACGTTGCTCGAAGAGGCTCGGGTCGCTGTCGCGGAACTCCTCCTTGGGCAGCAGGTCGGCCTCGGAGACGACGCCGATGACGCGCCCTTCTCCCTCCAGCACCGGCATGGCACTGACCTTCCACTGCTCCATGGTCCGGACGATCTCCTTGAAGGGGGCGTCGCGTCCGACGGCCACGACCGTATGCGTCATCACATCGCTCACGATGTGCGGGGTCTCAGGCACTTCGGGCCTCCTCGTCTCGCCTCGTCAGGGCACCTCGCCTGCGCCGTAGGGCGCGTACAGGTCGAGCAGTCGTACCCGGGCGGACCTGAGCCGGGCTGCGATCACTCCGGCGACATAGGTGCACATTTCGTGCTGCAGTTCCGGGTTCTTGCCGCACAGCTCACGGACCGCGGCCGCGTCGAACTCGTAGGCGCGCACCGGGCTGCTGGCCTGGGCACCCAGGTGCCAGTGGTGGGGAGGGACGAACCATGACCAGCCCAGCAGTTCCCCGGCCCCGAGGGTGTCGACGACCGCTGCGCGGCGGCCGGGCACATGCAGGTCGAGAGCGACGGTGCCCGTGTGGATGATCCAGAAGCGGTCGGCCTTGCCGCCCTCGTTGTAGACGCGCTCGTCGATCTCGAACGACACCTCGCGAGCGAGGGACATGAGCTGCTCGCGATGCTCCTTTGTCAGGGCGCCGAAGACGCCGGTCCTCGCAACCACAATGGTCTTCCCTTCTCCATGACCTCGAAGTGGAGGCGGGCTCGTATCCGGTCACGGACGTCTCACCAGGCACGGACCCAGGCCAACGCGAAGGCAGTGGCGGCGATGCCGAGTGGCACCCAGCGCTGTGTTCCCGGCCACATGACTCCACGATCGTCGCAAATCGGCATGGTGCAACCCGGGCCGAGACCTCCCTGCGAGAGTCCGGCCACGTGTCGCGACGGACCCGGGGCGGTGCGACGGTATTCACGGGGGGCCTTCGCGGTGGCCGGGCAGGAAGGCGGTAGGGACCATGGAGCTCCCGCTGGTCGTAGGTGTCGACGGATCGGAGTCCAGCCTGCAAGCCGTGGACTGGGCGATGGACGAGGCTGCGCGCCTCGGGCTGCCCTTGCGCCTCGTCTACGCCTCTCTGTGGGAGCGGTACGAGGGAAGCCGCCCGTCCTTCAGCACCGACCGCCCAGCCGAAGAGGTCATGGCCGAGCACATCATCGCGTCCTGCGCGGAACGCGCCCGGCTGCGCAACCCAGAGGTGAAGGTGTCGAGCGACGTGCTGCCGGTGAGCTGATCCGCGTGGCGGACCGGAAAAGACGTGACGGCTGGTCAGGAACTCCGGGAGCGCGGCGATTCGGAGCCTCGCGGCGGCGCCGTCAGCCTAGGGTCCGCTGCAGGCGACATGGTCGTGGGAGACGTGGATGAAGTGGCTGGTCTCGCTGGTCGGCGCGGGGCTGGTCATGGTCACCCTGCGGGACCTGTTCCACACCCTCTGGCACCCCACCCGCCACGGCGGCCTGAGCCGCCTGGTCATGACGGCGCTGTGGCGACTGGCCCGGCGCTTTCGTGCGCGCAGGCGTGTGGTCGGGCTCGTCGGGCCGCTCGCCATGGTGACGGTGGTGGGCATGTGGGCCGCCACCGTCGTCCTCGGCTGGGCCATCGTCTACTGGCCCCACATGCCCGGGGCGTTCACCTTCTCGCCCGGTTCCAAGGCGGCGCAGGAGCCGGCGCTACTCGACTCCCTGTACCTGTCGCTCGTCACGGTGGCCACCTTGGGGCTGGGTGACATCGCACCCGGCGAGGCCTGGCTCCGCCTGGTCTCACCGTTGGAGGCCCTCGTCGGCTTCGCGCTGCTCACGGCCACGGTCTCCTGGGTACTGGAGATCTACCCGGCGCTGACCCGCCGGAGGGTCCTGGCCATCCGGCTGGCGCTGCTGCGCGACTCGGACCCGGCGACCCAGCAGATCGACTGCACTGCGGGGGCGTTGCTGCTGGACAGCCTGGCCACCGAGGTCGTACGTGTCCGTATCGACTTCACCCAGTATGCCGAGGCGTACTACTTCCACGACGGGGAGGATCACGCGTCGCTGGCGGCCATGGTCGGCTACGCCGACGCCCTTGCCCAGCGCGGACAGGCAGGGCGGAGGCCGGAGGTGCGACTGGCCGGTGACCTGCTCGCCGGTGCGCTGAAAGACCTGGCCGCCATCCTCGACCAGCGTTTCCTCCATACGGGCGGAACACCGACGGAAGTGCTCGCCGCGTACGCCGCCGACCACGGCCGCAGCAGCGCGCAGCCCTGAGCAAGGGGGCACTCTGAGAGGGCAGAAGGCCGTCTCTCGGGGCGGTGGCCGGGTACACGACGGGAGCGGTTGATGGCACCCAACGCACGGAGCTGGCCGGACACGGCTCCGCCACGGGCGTGAACCGGCGCAGCGGCAACCGGAGGTCCGCTCCGGAGGAAAACCGGCTCAGGGGCGCGACTCCCGCCGGAGGGCTGTCGTCGGACGAGGCCGCGCGGCGGCTGGCACTGCACGGGCCCAATGAGATCCCCTCGGAGCCGCGTACCCCGGTGTGGCGGCGGGTGCTGCAGCAGCTGCGCGATCCGCTGATCCTCGTCCTGCTCGTCGCTGCCGCCCTGACGATCGCCACCGGCGATCTCTCCGACGCCGCCGTGATCCTGCTCGTGATCACCGTGAACACGGTGGTCGGCGTCGTGCAGGAGGTACGGGCGGAAGAGGCGGTGATGGCCCTGTCCGCGATGAGTGCCCCGGCCGCCAGGGTGGTGCGGGGCGGTGAGGAACGTTCCATCCCGTCGGCCGAGGTGGTGCCGGGCGACCTGGTCCTGGTGGCCGAGGGAGACATCGTCCCCGCGGACGCGGACGTGCTGGACGGGGCGTTGCTGCTGGCGGACGAGTCCTCGCTGACGGGTGAGTCCGTTCCGGTGGAGAAGGCCCCCGACAGTGACGAGGCGCGAGGGGCGGTGTCGGCGGGCACGGTCATCGTCCGCGGCCACGGCCGTGTCGTGGTCACCGCCACCGGGGCCGACAGTGCGCTCGGCCGGATCACTTCCCTGATGGGTGCCGCGCCCGGTCTGACCCCGCTGCAGCGCCGGCTGGCGAGGTTCGGCCGGGTTCTGGCGGCGGCCATTGTGGCGCTGTGCGCGGTGGTCCTCGCTATCGGGCTGGTGCGCGGACAGCCCGTGGAGCTGATGGTCGTGGCGGCGATCAGCCTCGCCGTCGCGGCCGTACCGGAGTCCCTGCCCGCCGTCGTGACGCTCGCCCTCGCACTGGGAGCCAGGCGGATGGCGGACCGGCACGCCATCGTCCGCAGGCTGCCCGCCGTCGAGACCCTGGGCTCCGTCACGGTGATCGCCACCGACAAGACCGGCACCCTGACCGAGGGCCGGATGGCCGCTGAGCAACTGTGGACGCCACTCGGCGAGGGAGCGGTCGTGGGGACCGGCTACGACCTCGAGGGCCAGGTCGTCCGCGACGGCGAGAGGGTGACCCCGGGCAACGGACCCGACCTGGCGGCGCTCCTGCGGGCCGCGATGCTGTGCAACGACGCGGCGCTGGAGCCCCCGTCGGATCATTCCCCGGACTGGAGCGCTCTCGGAGATCCCACCGAGGCCGCCCTGCTGGTGGCCGGAGCCCGCCTCGGGCTGGACCGGGCGGCGCTGGACCGTGAACTGCCGCGCCTGGAGGAGATTTCGTTCGACAGCGACCGCAAGCGCATGACACCGTGCACCGCCGCCCGAAGGGCGGAGTGCGGGTCGCGTGCAAAGGAGCGCCGGAATCCATGCTCGGACCGGCGGCCCTGTCCGACGACCCTGAGCTACTCGTCCGAGCAGCCGCACAGGCGGAGGCGTGGGCACGCCGTGGGTACCGGGTGCTCGCCGTTGCCTCGGCCGACCACGAGGACACGGCGCAACGGCCCTCGACTTGGGAGTCGGGCCTGTCGCTACTCGGCCTCGTCGGCATCCTGGACCCGCCCCGCAGCGCGTCCGAGCCGACGATCACCGCCTGCAAACGGGCCGGTATCGTCCCCGTACTCATCACTGGCGACCACCCGCTGACCGCACGGGCCGTGGCCGACCGCCTCGGCATCGCCTCCAGCGACGAGGAGGTCACCACCGGCGATCGGATCAGGGAAGGCACAGCCGGTGATCTGACGGGCGTACGGGTCTACGCCCGGACCACCCCGGAGCAGAAGCTGGACATCGTCCAGGCGTGGCGTGGGGCCGGGCACGTGGTGGCGATGACGGGGGACGGCGTCGACGACGGCCCGGCCCTGCGTCAGGCCGACATCGGCGTCGCCATGGGCCGGCGCGGCACGGAGGTCGCGCGCCAGGCGGCCGATCTGGTACTAGCCGACGACAACCCGGCCACGATCGTGTCCGCCGTCGAGGAGGGGCGCCGGGTCTACGCGAACATACGCCGGTTCCTGCTCTACGGGCTCGCGGGGGGGCACTGCGGAGATTCTGGTCATGCTCCTCGGCCCTTTCCTGGGGATGCCGCTGCCGCTTCTGCCCGCGCAGATCCTGTGGATCAACCTGCTCACGCACGGCCTGCCAGGCGTCGCTCTCGGCGCGGAACCCGTTGACCCGCACACGATGCGCAACTCGCCCCGGCCTCCCGAGGAGAGCGTGCTGGGGGCCGGCCTGTGGCCGCGGATCCTGTTCATGGGGGCCTTCGTCGCCACCGTGACCCTCGTGGTCGGCGTCTGGGCCCGGGAGACCGGGCGCCCCTGGCAGTCCATGATCTTCCTGGTGCTCGGGGCGACCCAGCTCGGCGTGGCCCTCGGCTCCCGGGCCCGCCCGGGCAGCCTAGCCAACCCATTCCTGCTGGTCGCCGTGGGAGTGGCACTGAGCCTTCAGGCCGCCGGTGTCTATCTGCCACCCTTGCGGGACCTGTTGGGTACGGAGCCGCTTCGGCCCACCGATCTGGCGATCGCCGCTGTGCTGTCCGGCCTCGGGCATGTCGTCATGCGTCTCCAGGCGCGGCTGAGACCGGAACGCCTGCAGAAGGCGGGTCTACCGGCAGCCCAGGGACGTTGAGTGACGTGCGCACCTGTTCCCGGCATGCGCACGGGAGGTTAGGGATCCACACTGGTCTGGAGGAGTGCCGGCCTGGGTGGGCCAGGTTCCGTCGGCCCGCGTGGACAGCGACGCTCGATGGAGACGACTATGACCACTGCCCGGGAGGTCATGCACGCTGGCGCCACCTGCATCCAGGAGAACGAGACACTTCAAGACGCGGCGCGCAGGATGAAGGAACTGGACGTCGGAGCCCTCCCGATCTGCGGCGAGGACGACCGGCTCCACGGGATCATCACGGACCGTGACATCGTGGTGAAGTGTCTCGCCAAGGGCAAGGACCCCAGGACCGTGACCGCGGGCCAGCTGGAGCAGGGCAAGCCGATCACGATCGACGCCGGGGCCGATGCCAACCAGGTCCTTCAGGCCATGGAAGAGCACAAGATTCGCCGACTGCCGGTCATCGACAATCACCGCCTTGTCGGCATGATCAGCGAGGCGGACCTCGCCCGTCACCTGCCCGAGGACCAGGTGGGCCATTTCGTCGAGGTCGTCTGCGCGGCCCCCTGACCGACCCATCGGTCGTCGTCCTGCGGCCCTTGAAACCGGACGTGTCATGCCGTCATGCCGAGTCGGTCGCGGCCGATGCCGCTCCTACGGATCTTCGTCGAGGCACTGGTTCAGGAGGTCATGATGGGACGTCTCACCGAGCGGGTGGCGATCGTCACCGGTGGAGCCAGGGGGATCGGCGCCGCTGTGGCACGTCTGTTCGCGGCCGAGGGTGCGGCCGTGGTGGTCGCCGACGTCCTCGATGCCGAGGGGGAGAAGCTGGCGGCGGAACTCGGTGGCCCGGCCCGCTACGCGCACCTGGACGTCAGCACCGAGGACGGCTGGCAGACGGTGGTGGCAGAGACGGAGCGGGAGCTGGGCCCTGTCTCGGTGCTGGTCAACAACGCCGGCATCCTTGCGTGGGGAACCATCGAGGAACAGACCCTCGAATCCTTCCGGCGGGTCATCGACGTCAACCTCCAAGGCGCCTGGCTGGGTACGCGTACGGCGGCACCGTCTCTTCGCCGGGCCGGCGGAGGCGTGATCGTGAACATCTCCTCCATCGCCGGCATCACCGGCTATGCCGGCATCGGATCGTATGTGGCCAGCAAGTGGGGACTGCGCGGGCTGACCAAGGCCGCGGCCCTGGAATTGGCCCCGGACGGGATCCGCGTCTGTTCGGTCCACCCCGGTGCGGTGCGCACCGCGATGACGGCCGACTTCGACGACTCGTTCACAGCCGGACAGCCACTCCCACGATTCGGGGAGTCCGACGAGGTCGCCCGTATGGTGCTCTTCATCGTCGCCGACGCCACCTTCTCGACCGGCGTGGAGTTCGTCCTGGACGGCGGTGTCACCGTCGGCCCACCGACCGTCCTGACTCCGGCCCGATGACCGGGCACCTGGCGAGGTGTGCCTCCCCATGACCCCCGCGTCCAAGGCCCGGGCCGTCGCTTCCGCAGCGGTCACCTTGGTGCTGCACGGCCAGGTCATGCGGCCGATGATGCTGACCTGGGGCGCGACTCGCGAAGAGGCTGCGCGTGCCTATCCCGGGGATGAGCTCATCCCTGATGCCGACAGTAGCTCGACCATGGCCACGACCCTGCCCGCGCCGCCTTCGGAGGTCTGGCCGTGGCTGGCGCAGATGGGCTGTGACCGCGGCGGCTGGTACAGCTGGGACCGGCTGGACAACGGTGGGCGGCCGAGCGCTGATCGCATCGTCCCCCAGTGGCAGGGCCTGGAGCCGGGACAGCGGCTTGCCTCTGTGCCCAGCGGCCGCGCCTGGTTCACCGTCGCGGTACTCGTACCGGAACGGACCCTGGTACTGCGGGCCGACACTCGACTGCCGTCCGGCAGCCCGTTCGACGCGTTCCATGGCCCGCCGCCTGTCGCGTTCGTCAGTTCGGTCTGGGGCTTCCACCTCGAACCGGCCGGCGCGGACACCCGCCTTGTCGTCCGCACGCACGGTCGAAGCCGCCCGCGCGTGCTCACGAGGCCGATTGACTTGTTGTTCTGGGAACCCGCCCACTTCATCATGCAGACCCGCCAGTTCCACAACCTGCGCGCGCGGCTCGCCCGGGCCGCGTGACCACGTGCTCCCGGGAGGCTCCGATGTGCGCCGACTCGACCGCCGATCCCACCGGTGAACCGCTGCTGCTGGACGGTGCGCTGCCCGAGTTCGGGTTCTCCCGCCTCGAATGCGTGGCGCTCGCCGCGACACCGCCCGTCGCTTACGAGGCCGCGCGCGGGCTGGACCTGCTCACCATCCGCTCCTCGCTTCTCAACGCGGCCGTGTGGGCACGCGGACTGCCTGAACGGCTCCGCGGCCGGTCCATGCCGACCCCGCCGTCCCTGCGGGTGGCCGACCTGTTCGACACCGCCGGTGAAGCATGGGAAGGTCAGCCCTGGGTGGCGCTGGGCGAGAATCCAGGCCGCGAGCTCGTCTTCGGTGCGGTCGGGAAGCCGTGGCGGGCCTCCATCGAGTGGCGGCGGGTCGAACCGCAGCACTTCACGTCGTACGACGAGGCCGGCTGGGCGAAGATGGCGGCCGCCTTCGTGGTCCATCCGTACGGCACCCAGCGGTCCCTGCTCACCTACGAGGCGCGCACCACCTGCACCGACCCGGCATCGACCGCCCGCTTCGGCCGCTACTGGACGCTCGTCTCCCCCGGCATCGGCGTCGTTCTGCGCGGGGCGCTCCACGCGGTCAGGGCAACAGCGGAGCAAGTGTCCAGGCGGCCCGGCCAAGGCGCGTCGCGGGGACGGTACTCGCCTTCTGGTCCCTGAGCAGCCGGGCGCGGCACATCGCGTGTGGGACCACCTCACCAACAAGGCGCTCCAGCCCGGTCGCTGACACCGTTAAGGGGTCCTTGCCCGTCAATTCACGCAAGGAGGTGTTGTGATGAGCTCAGCGCCTGCAGGGAATCCCGCACGCCCTGGGCGAAGACGTCGACGTCGGGACAGGCGTTCGCGTCGGCTACGACGGTGATGTTCAACTGCTCGGCATAGGAGAGCGCAGCGACCGCAAGAGTGAAGTTCCCGATGAGCGGCACGACTGGGAAGATCTCGGTGATCCGCGCCCCGGCGAGGTAGAGCGGCATCGGAGGGCCGAAGATGTTGGCGACGTACACGTTCGCCCAGCGCTGACGGGCGAGGCCGCGTGTCATGGCCCGCTGGAGGACCCGGTTGCGGCCGAGGATTCCTTCGGGAGCGCCAACGACGTACTTCTTCTGTCGGGCGCTCGCCTCGGCGATCAGCCGCAGCCTCCGGATCGGATCGGGCTCACCGATCGGGAGCGGCACGAACATCAAACCGCCCTGGTTGCCGCGTGCCCTGCCGGGTTCCTCCTGGTGGAGCGAGACGGGCACGAAGGCCCGCAGGACCAGATCCTCGACGAGTTCCCCACGGCTGCGCAGCAGCTCTCGAAGGCCGCCTGCGGTGGCTGACATCAGGACGTCGTTCAGTTTCGCGTCGTGGTGGTGAGCGATCTGCTTGGCGGCGTCGAGGTTGCTGCGGATGACCGCCAGTCTGCGGTGCTGGCCGATCGGGATGTTGAAGCTGGTCCGCGGTGCTCGCCCCTTGAGATAGTTCTCGCGTACCTCGGGCCACCTCTCCCGGGCCTGATGCAGCGTGGTGGCGGGCCGACGGAGCTTCGACAGCGCGCCTTCGGCCGCCTGGACGCGCCGACGAAGGTTGTCCTCGAACAGGTTGCGGCTGGATGGCATTGGCACCGGGGTCCAAGGACGGGCGGGCGTCGTGGGTGCATCGGCGCTCAGATCGCAGAACGTGCCGAGCAGGGTCACCCCCGCCGGGCCGTCGGCGATGGTGTGGTGCACCTTGATGAACATGGCCACCCGGTCGTCGGCCAGGCCGGGCAGGAACCACACCTCCCACAGCGGCCGTGACCGGCTCAGGGGGAGAGCGCGCACGTCCTCAACCGTGCGAAGAAGGCGCTCCTCATCAGGGGGAGCAGCGAAGGGGCGGACACGGACGTGTTCGGTGAGATCGAAGAATCGAGCATCGACCCACAGCGGCCAGCCGAGCCCCCACCGAGGCGTGTAGAGCAGCTGACGGAATCGCGGGACCTGAGGCAGGCGGCTTCCGATCACTTCCCGAACCGCCTCCACCCGAAAGCGACCATCCCGATCGAGTAGCCCGGTGCCATCGAGGATGGCGAGGGCGCCGATCACCTCGGGCCAGCCGAGATCATCCGGCCACAGCATCATGAGATCCTGCGGGCCCAACCGTTCCGTGATCGGGAGCCGGGGGCCGGGCTGGGCAGATCTTGGCGCAATGCTTGACTTGTTCATGATCCCACCGCCGCCCAGGACGAAGATCAGAAACCTTGCACACTTCAATAGTCTCGCTCACCCGACTCGCGGTGAAAGGCACTGAGCTCCGCGGACCTGATGGCGGGGACAGATGTCCGCTGCACCAGGCCTGCGACGAACTGGCCTCCGAGCGGGGACGCCACCCGCGCCACCGTACGTGACGATCCGCATGCGCGACGCCCTGGACCGCGGTGTGCGCGTCCGGGCCGCCGCGGGGTGGAACGCGGAGTGAGCCCGCGGGCCGGTCGGGCTGGATGATCGGCCCCGTGGGACAGGTGTCGCATCGGCCGCAAGCACCTGATCACCGCGGGCATGCTGCTCCAAGCCGCCGCCATCGGACTCGTCGCCGCCGCAACCACCTTCTCCGCCTGGGCCGTCGCGCAGATTCTGCTCGGCATCGGCACGGCACTCGTCTACCCGACTCTGCTCGCCGTCATCGGCGCAGTCGCCCACCCCGCCTGGCGCGCCCGCGCCGTCGGCGTCTACCGCCTGTGGCGCGACGGAGGCTTCGCCGTCGGGCTCTCCTCGCCGACGCCTACGGCCTCACCACAGCCATCTGGTCCGTCGCCGCCCTCACCGCCGCCTCCGGCCTGATGGTCGCGGTCCGCATGTACGAAACACACCCCCGCTCATGACGGGCTGTACCCCACGTTCTTCCTGTGACAGCAAGGCGAAGAAATGGACAACGGACAGGCGCCAGCCCTGTCCGTAACCGCGACGATAAGTACCTCTCCCGGCCCTTGGTCACGAAGCGCTGGGCGTACCTCGCCGGGTGTCATACCGCGATCATTCGCCGACCGGAGCCTGGCCCCGATCGTCTCTTCTCCGGCTTTGCGAGGTCGAGTGATGCGTCGTCATCCGTGACATGGGCCACCTGCTCCGTGGGAAATGATCTTGATAAGCGCGGGATGACTCCTTCACAAGACCGTCCATATCCCCTGACCAGTCCATTCCGTCGGTTCCCCGATGCGGGAGGCAGCCCCAATGAGCGGCACCGTCCACGCGATCCTCCTGAGGCCCTCGAGGTGACTCCACTCTCGTGGCGCGCGGCGGGCGGCAGGGGGCCCACTGTCCGTGTGTGCAGGCGATCGACCCCGGTGATGGCGGTGGGCGGCACAAACGACCGGGGCACCGCCGCTGTCCTGCGGCGGTGCCCCGGTCCGACGAGCCCGCGGCCCTCAGAGCAGCCAGCGATTGCGGCTGACGAACGGCAGCCGCGCCCACGCCTTGCCCAGGCCCCAGGTGGCGCCGGCGCCCGCGACCGCCAGGGCGATCAGGACGACGGCGTAGACGAGGTGGTAGTCGACGAAGGGATTGGTCGACATGCTCGCCGAACCGTCGGACAGGTGCCTGGCCGGCGGCCACTCGGCGATCCACATGAAGGCCATCATCGCGGTGCCGGCGACCGCGGCGAGCCGCAGGCCGATGCCCGCGATCAGGGCGAGACCGATGCCGAGCAGGCCGAGCATGAACAGCCAGTTGGCCCAGGCGGCCCCGGCCCAGTCGTGGAAGGTGGACTCCATCGGGCCGACGGCCACCCCGCCGAGGAAGCCCATGGTGGGCGAGCCGCCGTCGATCCAGCCCTTGCCGGACGGGGTCGCGTAGCCGAAGCCGAAGGTCTTGTCCAGGAACGCCCACAGGAAGACGAACCCGGTCAGGACGCGTAGTCCGGCGAAGACGTGTGCGCGGGTCGCCGTCGCCGCCGCGGTGGTCGTGTCGGCGGACTCCGGTGCCGCCGTCCGGGTCCTGCGCAGGGACGGGAAGTGGAATCCCGGGTGCCGTTGCGGGTGGTTGTGGACTGCCATGATGCTCATCCCTTTCGAGGGGTGCGACGCGCAGGTTGTCGGACGACTCTCGTTGCGTCTCCAATGTCCCGCTCCGCCAAGGGAGTTCGGAGGGGCTGTGAGGCCCGGAGAACTGGGCCGACCGTCCCGTCTCCGCCGGTCCGTTCAGCCGTCCCAGGTCCAGTCGGCGACCTCGGGGAGATCGGTGCCGTGTTCACGGATCCAGTCGTGGTGACGCAGCCGGGTGTCCTCCATCAACTGCCGTACGGGGGCGGCGCGTACGGCCAGGCCCGGGACGCGGTCGATGACGTCCATGACCAGCCGGTAGCGGTCGAGGTCGTTGCGGACCACCATGTCGAACGGCGTGGTCGTGGTGCCGATCTCCTTGTAGCCGCGCACGTGGAGATTCGCGTGGCCGACCCGGCGGTACGCGAGGCGGTGGATCAGCCACGGATACCCGTGGTAGGCGAAGATCACCGGCTTGTCGCGGGTGAACAGCGCGTCGTACTCGGCGTCGGGCATGCCGTGCGGATGCTCCTCGGCGGGCAGCAGCCGGGCCAGGTCGACGACGTTGACGACCCGGACGGCCAGCTGGGGCAGATGGGTGCGCAGCAGTTGCGCGGCGGCCAGCACCTCCTGGGTGGGCACGTCACCGGCGGCGGCCAGCACCACGTCCGGCTCCCGCTCGCCGCTCTCCGTACCGGCCCACTCCCAGATCCCGGCGCCCCGAGCGCAGTGAGCGTGGGCCTGGTCCATGGTGAGCCAGTCGAAGCAGGGCTGCTTGCCGGCGACCACGACGTTGACGTAGTCGCGGCTGCGCAGCACATGGTCGGCGACCGACAGCAGGGTGTTGGCGTCCGGCGGCAGATAGACCCGTACGACCTCCGGGCTCTTGTTGAGGACGTGGTCGATGAACCCGGGGTCCTGGTGCGAGAAGCCGTTGTGGTCCTGGCGCCAGACGTGCGAGGTCAGCAGGTAGTTGAGGGAGGCGATGGGGGCGCGCCAGGGCAGCTTCCGGGTGACGCGCAGCCACTTGATGTGCTGGTTGACCATCGAGTCGACGATGTGCACGAACGCCTCGTAGCAGGAGAACAGCCCGTGCCGGCCGGTCAACAGATAGCCCTCCAGCCAGCCCTGGCAGGTGTGTTCGGACAGGATCTCCATCACCCGGCCGTGCCGCTCCAGGTGCTCGTCGACCGGGAGCATCTGGGCCTGCCAGGCCTTGCCGCTCGCGTCGAAAACGGCCTGGAGCCGATTGGACGCGGTCTCGTCCGGGCCGACCAGACGGAAGTCCCGGCGGCCGCTGGTGTGATGCATGACATGCTCCAGCAGATCGCCGAGGACCCGGGTGGGCTCGTGCAGCGTCACACCGGGCTTGTCGACCGGAACGGCGTACCGGTCCAGCTCCGGCAGGGGCAGCTCGCGCAGCAGCAGCCCGCCGTTGGCGTGCGGGGTGGCGCCCAGACGCCGGGCGCCCTCGGGCACGCAGGCCAGCACCTGCTCGCGGGGGCGGCCGTGCTCGTCGAAGAGCTCTTCCGGCTTGTACGAACGCAGCCACGCCTCCAACTGACGCAGGTGATCCGGGTTGTCGCGGACGGCGGACAAGGGCACCTGGTGGGAACGCCACGTGCCCTCCACCGGGAGGCCGTCGACCTCGGCGGGCCCGGTCCAGCCCTTCGGGGTGCGCAGCACGATCACCGGCCAGTGAGCCCGTTCGGCGACGCCGTCCTCGCGCGCGGTGCGCTGGATGAGCGCGATGCGCTCCAAGGCGTCGTCCATGGCGGTGGCCATGGCACGGTGCACGGTCATCGGGTCGTCGCCGGTGACGTGGATCGGGGCGTGGCCGTACCCCCGCAGCAACGCGTCGAGTTCGGACTCGGGCAGCCGGGCCAGCACCGTCGGGTTGGCGATCTTGTAGCCGTTCAGGTGCAGGATCGGCAGGACAGCCCCGTCGTGGACTGGGTCGAGGAACTTGTTGGAGTGCCAGGAGGCGGCCAGCGGCCCGGTCTCCGCCTCCCCGTCGCCGATCACGCAGGCGACCAGCAGGTCCGGGTTGTCCAGGGCAGCCCCGTATGCGTGCGAGAGCGAGTAGCCCAGCTCGCCGCCCTCATGGATGGAGCCCGGCGTCTCCGGCGCCACGTGGCTGGGGATCCCGCCGGGGAACGAGAACTGCTTAAAGAGGCGGGCCATCCCCGCCGCGTCCCGGGTGATGTCCGGATACGTCTGGGAGTACGAGCCCTCCAGCCAGGAGTTGGCCACCACGGCGGGACCGCCGTGTCCGGGGCCCCAGATGCACAGGGCGTCCTGGCCGCGGGCCCTGATGACACGGTTGAGGTGGGTGTACACGAGATTGAGCCCGGGCGAGGTACCCCAGTGGCCGAGCAGCCGCGGCTTGACGTGCTCCGGGCGCAGCGGCTCGGTCAGCAACGGGTTGGCCATGAGGTAGATCTGGCCCACGGACAGGTAGTTCGCGGCGCGCCAGTGGGCGTCCAGCGTCCTCAGCTCGTCGTCCGTGAGCCGGGCGGGCGCCTGCTGCGTGTCGACGGACATAGGGGATTCCCTTCCGGGTCGGGGTGTGGGCCGGCGTACATGCCGGGCCGCACCTCCCCACTCTCCGCCCGCCCACGGGTACCCGACAGGGCCGACCGGGCCATCCCTCGGAGCGCGTGGTGCCGTTCACCCGGTCGGCACGACGACCACCGGGCAGTGGGAGCGGTGCACCAGGGTGTGCGCGACCGGCCCCAGCTGCGGGCCGAGCCGGCTGGTGCGGCGGTGGGCGCCGATGACGACGACGTCAGCCTGGCGGGTGGCCTCCAGCAGTGCCTGCGCCGGGTCGGTGCGCACCGTGCGGGTCTCGACTCCGACCTCGGGGTGCTGCTCCCGCAGCCGGGCCATGGCGAAACGCGGCACGGCCTCCTCGGTCCGGTCCTGCTGGGCGAGTTCCCGCTGTCCCGGGCTCGTCGCGGGCACGAGCGAGGGCAGTTCGGGGGTGATGTGCCGGTGGGTCCAGGAGTGCAGGACGCGCAGTCGGGCACCGCGCCGCTCCGCCTCCTGGAAGGCGTAGGCAGCCACGTCCGCGTCTGTGTCGTCGGCCAGGCCGAGCAGCACCTCGCCGCCGTCCCAGCACAGGTGATCACCGCGTACGACCAGCAGCGGACTGTGCACGTGCGCCGCCAGACGCCGGCTCACCGAACCGAGCAGCAGACCGGTGAGCCCGCCCAGCCCGCGGGTGCCGACGACGGTGAGCGCGGCGCCCTCGCTCTCGCGCGCCAGCGCCCCCACGGCACCGCCCTCCGCGGCCGACGCCACCACCGGCAGGCCGGGGTGACGCTCCCGGACCCGGGAAGCGGCCGACGCCAGGATCGGTCCGGCCTCGTCGCGGTCGGGCACGGCGTACACGACGTGGAGCGCGGCACCACGCCGCGCCGCCTCGTCCGCGGCCCGGTCCAACGCCCGTACGGCGACGAGCGAGCCGTCCACTCCGACGGCCACGTAGTGGAGCGTCATGGTGCTGTTCCCTTCTGTTCCGTGCTCGGATGCTCGGGTGCTCGGGGTGTTCGGCGGGAAGGGGCCGAGGACGGTGGCGAGTTGGCCATCGGTCGGCTCGACTGGTTCCCACGGTGGGTCCGTTGACGATGCTCGTCGGCGGCGGACTCACGGGGCAGGGGCCGCAGGTGCCCGCCGACGCGCCGTACGGCCCCTTGTCGCAGGGCCGAACGGCCTCGGGCGCGGCAGGGAGCAGAGAGCCGGGAAGAAGCGGCGAAGGCGGGGTGCCGGCCCGGGAGTCGCGAGCCCCGCAGTGCCATTGGGCCCAGAGAAAGGCCGGGACTGTGGGCCGTTCGGCCCCGGTGTCAGGACCGTACGGCGCCTGTCCTGGCGATACGCCCGCCCGCGAGGGTGTCGTCCACGGGTCGGCGCCCTCCGTGGCCGGTCCGGCCATTTCCCGCTGCCTGCCCCCGAACCCGGGGTGCGCGCGACCCCGTACACGAGGAGGCCCGCCGTGGAACTGGCGCTGGCTCAGGAGACCGTCGCCCGATGGCAGTTCGGCATCACGACCGTCTACCACTTCCTGTTCGTCCCGCTCACCATCAGCCTGGCCTTCCTCGTCGCGGGCCTGCAGACGGCCTGGGTGCGCACGGGCAAGGACAAGTACTTCAAGGCCACCCGGTTCTGGGGCAAGCTCTTCCTGATCAACGTCGCGATGGGCGTGGCCACCGGCATCGTGCAGGAGTTCCAGTTCGGCATGAACTGGTCCGCCTACTCGAAGTTCGTCGGTGACGTCTTCGGCGCCCCGCTCGCCATGGAGGCGCTGCTCGCGTTCTTCTTCGAGTCCACCTTCATCGGCCTGTGGATCTTCGGCTGGGACAAGCTGCCCCGGAAGATCCACCTGGCCTGCATCTGGCTGGTGGCGATCGGCACGTTCCTGTCGGCGTACTTCATCCTGGCCGCCAACTCCTGGATGCAGCACCCCGTCGGATACGAGGTCAACGAAGTCACCGGCCGCGCCGAGCTCAACGACATCGCGGCCGTGCTGTTCCAGAAGACCACCCTGGTCGTCGTCTTCCACACCCTCACCGCGACCTTCCTCACGGGCGGCGCCTTCATGATCGGCATCGCCGCGTACCAGCTGCGCCGCGCGTCGAAGGCCGCGAAGCCGGACACTCCCGGCCGGATCGCCGCCATGCGCACCTCGCTGCGCCTCGGCCTGGTCACGGTCGTCATCGCCGGTCTCGGCACGGCGGTCAGCGGCGACGCGCTCGCCAAGGTGATGTACGAGCAGCAGCCCATGAAGATGGCCGCCGCCGAAGCCCTCTGGGAGACGGAGGAGTCGGCGCCCTTCTCCCTCTTCGCGTACGGCGATGTCGACGAGGGCCGCAACACCGTCGAGGTCGAGATACCCGGGGTGCTGTCCTATCTCGCCAAGGGCGACTTCACCTCAGCAGTGCCCGGCATCAGCACCGTCGAGGCCTTGGAGAAGGCGAAGTACGGTGATCTCGCCGACGACTACAAGCCCAACATCCCCACCGCCTACTGGTCGTTCCGCTGGATGATCGGCTTCGGCATGGCCTCCTTCGCGATCGGACTCGCCGGGCTGTGGCTGACCCGGCAGAAGCGGTGGCTGGCCGCCGGCAAACGGCGCGGCGAGGACGAGGTCCCGCTGCTGACGCTCACCCCGAACCGCGAACTCGGCCCGACCCTCAACACCTGGGCCTGGAGGCTCGCCGTCCTCACCATGGGCTTCCCGCTGGTCGCCAACTCCTTCGGCTGGATCTTCACGGAGATGGGCCGCCAGCCCTGGAGCGTGTACGGGCTGATGACCACCGCCGACGCGGTCTCGCCCGGCGTCTCCGTCGCCGAGCAGATCACCTCGCTGAGCGTCTTCACCGCCCTGTACGCCGTACTGGCCGTCGTCGAGGTGCGGCTGCTCGTCAAGTACGCCAAGGCCGGCCCCGTCGACGAACTGCCGCCGCCGGAGGTCCCCTCACTGCGCGGCCCGTCCGCCGACGAGGACACCGACCGCCCGATGACCTTCGCCTACTGAGACCCACTGAGATCTTCCGAGACCTTCTGACGACCGTCCGAGACTTCCGGAGAGACGGAGAGAGACACGGCCATGGAGCTGCACGACGTCTGGTTCGCCCTGATCGCGGTCCTGTGGATCGGCTACTTCTTCCTGGAGGGCTTCGACTTCGGGATCGGTATCCTCACCAAGCTGCTCGCCCGCGGCGAGGCCGAGCGCCGGGTGCTCATCAACACCGTCGGCCCGGTCTGGGACGGCAACGAGGTGTGGCTGCTCACCGCAGGCGGCGCCACCTTCGCCGCGTTCCCGGTCTGGTACGCCACCCTGTTCAGCGGCTTCTACCTGCCGCTGCTGGCCATCCTGGTCTGCCTGATCGTGAGGGTCGTCGCCTTCGAGTACCGCGGCAAGCGCGACGACGCCCAGTGGAAGCGCAACTGGGAGCACGCCCTGTTCTGGACCTCCCTGCTGCCCGCGTTCCTGTGGGGCGTGGCCTTCGCGAACATCGTCCACGGCGTGAAGATCGACACCGAGGGCGAGTACGCCGGTACGGTCCTGGACCTGCTCAACCCGTACGCCCTCCTCGGCGGCCTCGTCACGCTCACCCTGTTCACCTTCCACGGCGCGGTGTTCGCGGCGCTCAAGACGCGCGGCGACATCCGCGACCGGGCCCGCACACTGGCCGGCCGGGCGGGCCTCGCCACCGCCGGGCTCGCGCTGGTCTTCCTGCTGTGGACCCAGACCAGCGGCGGCAACGTCCGCAGCCTCGTCGCGCTCGTCCTCACGGTCGCCGCACTGCTCGGAGCGCTCGCCGCGAACCAACGGGCCCGCGAGGGCTGGGCGTTCGCCCTCTCCGGCGTCACCGTCGCCGGGGCCGTCGCGATGCTCTTCCTCGCGCTCTACCCGGACGTGATGCCGTCCAGCCTGAACACGGCATGGAGTCTGACGGTCAGCAACGCCTCCTCGTCCACGTACACGCTGACGGTCATGACCTGGGTGGCGGCGATCATGACGCCGGTCGTGCTGCTCTACCAGGGCTGGACGTACTGGGTGTTCCGCAAGCGCATCGGTGTCGAGCACATCCCGGCCGCCTGACGATCCCCGAGCCTCAGAGCACCAGCGTCCTCAGAGCCCGAAAGGCACACACGCGATGAAACCCGTCGACCCGCGGCTGCTGCGCCACGCGCGTGCCACCCGGCTCTTTCTCGCCGCCTCCGTGGCCCTGGGCACGATCGGCGCGGGGCTGCTCGTGGTCCAGGCCGCGGCCATCGCCGAGGTGGTGGTGGGGGCCTTCGAAGACGGCCGGGACCTGGGTTCCTTGCAAGGCCCTCTGCTCCTACTGGCCGCCGTGTCGTTCGGTCGGGCCGCGGTCGCCTGGCTCACCGAGTCCGCCGCGCACCGTGCCTCGGCGGCCGTGAAGTCGCAGCTGCGCGGGCGGCTGCTGGAGCACGCGACCGCGCTCGGCCCGGACTTCGTGGCCGGGCAGCGCAGCGGTGAGCTCACCACCCTCGCCACGCGTGGGGTGGACGCGCTCGACGACTACTTCGGGCGGTACGTGCCGCAGTTGGCGTTGTCGGTCGTGGTCCCGGTCGTCGTGCTGGCGAGGATCGTGACCGCGGACTGGCTCTCGGCGGCGATCATCGCGGCGACGCTGCCGCTGATCCCGCTGTTCATGGTGCTGATCGGACTGGCCACGCAGGCGCACACGGACCGTCAGTGGCGGACCCTGTCCCGGCTCTCGCACCACTTCCTGGACGTGGTGGCGGGCCTGCCGACGCTGAAGGTCTTCGGGCGGGCCAGGGCGCAGGCGGCAGCGATCCGGCGGATCACCGACGAGTACCGCCGGGCGACCCTGCGCACCCTGCGGATCGCGTTCGTCTCCTCCTTCGCCCTGGAACTGCTGTCCACGCTGTCCGTCGCACTCGTCGCGGTGAGCATCGGACTGCGGATGGTCGGGGGCGGCCTCGACCTGTACACCGGTCTGCTGGTGCTGGTCCTGGCACCGGAGGCGTACGCCCCGATCCGGGCGGTGGGTGTCCACTACCACGCCAGTGTCGAAGGACTCACCGCCGCCGGGAAGATCTTCGACGTCCTGGAGACCCCGCTCCCTGGGCGCGGCAATGCCGACACACCCGACCTTTCCACCTCCCCCATCACCGTCGACAACCTCACCGTGACCCGCCCCGGCCGCCCCGCGCCTGCCGTCGAGAACCTGTCCTTCACGGTCCGCCCCGGCGAGACGGTCGCCCTGACCGGCCCCTCCGGAGCCGGCAAGACCAGCGTCCTGTCCGTCCTGCTCGGCTTCACCGCCCCAGCGGCCGGAACCCTGACCGTCGGCGACCGGGACCTGGCCGACATCGCCCCCGAGCTGTGGCACCGCAGGATCGCCTGGGTCCCGCAGCACCCGCATCTCGTCGCCGGGACCATCGCCGACAACGTCCGGCTCGCCCGGCCCGAGGCCACCGACGCGGACGTACGCCGGGCCCTGCGCGACGCGAACGCCCTCGACCTCCCCGACGACCTCGCCCTCGGCGAGAACGGCACCGGCCTCTCCGCCGGCCAGCGCCAACGCGTCGCCCTCGCACGCGCCTTCCTCGCCGACCGCCCGCTCGTCCTCCTCGACGAACCGACCGCCCACCTCGACGCCGAGAACGAGTCCGCGATCGCCGACTCCGTCCGCCGCCTGGCCGCCACCCGCACGGTGATCCTGACCTCCCACCGCCCGGCCCTGACGGCCCTCGCGGACCGGTGCGTGGAACTCCGGGCCCCGGCCGCCGGCAGCAAGAGCACGGGTGAGTCAGCCGGGCCGGTGTCCGTGGGTCTCCCTGCCGAGACGCCGGAACAGCGGACGGAACCCAGCGCCCCGGGCCTCGTTCCCAGCGGCTCAACGGGCTCCCCGCTGCGCCGACTTGTACGGATGACCGTGACCGGGCGCACACGCACTCGTCTCGCCCTGGCTGTCGTGCTCGGCGCACTCGCCCTCGGGTGTGCCGTCGCGCTCATGGGCACGTCGGGCTGGCTGATCTCGCGCGCCTCGCAGCAGCCGCCGGTGCTGCACCTGATGGTCGCGGTGACCTGCGTACGGGCCTTCGGCGTCGGACGCAGCGTCCTGCGCTACGCCGAGCGGCTGGTGGCCCACGACGCCGTACTGCGCGGTCTCGGCACCCTGCGAACCGCCGTGTACGGACGACTGGAGCGGCTGGCTCCGTCCGGACTGCGCCTGTACCGGAAGGGGGATCTGCTCTCCCGGTTCGTCACCGACGTCGACTCCGTGCAGGACCATCTGCTGCGCTTCCGCCTCCCGGCCGCGGCGGCGGCCCTGGTGGGAACGGCGGCCGCGGCGCTGCTGGGCGCGGTGCTGCCCGCCGCCGGAATCGTGCTCGCCACCGGACTGCTGCTCGCGGGCGTGGGCGTGCCCCTGCTGACCGCGACCATCTCCCGCCGTACCGAACGCCGCCAGGCACCGGCCCGCGGCGAACTGGCGGCCACCGTCCTGGACGCGTTGTCCGGTACCGCCGAGCTCACGGTGACCGGGGCATTGTCCCGCCAACTGGCCGCCGTACGCTCCGCGGACCGCCGCCTGACCCGGATCGCCGCCCGCTCGGCCGCCACCGCGGGGCTCGGATCCGGGCTCGTGGCGCTGCTCGCCGGGCTCACGACCACCGCCTGCGCGGCCGTGGGCGTCCAGGCGGTGGCCGCCGGCCGACTGGACGGGGTTCTGCTCGCGGTACTGATCCTCACCCCGCTCGCCGCGTTCGAGGCGGTCGCGGGACTCCCGGCCGCCGCCCAGGTACGGCAGCGCAGCCGCCGAGCCGCGGAACGGGTCGTCGATGTCATCGACGCTCCCGTCCCGGTCCGCGAACCCGAGCACCCGGCCCCGCTCCCCCAGCCGTCTCTGCCCCTTCGACTGCACGGGCTGACTGCCGTCTGGCCCGGCCGCCTCGAACCGGCCCTCAGCGGCATCGACCTGGACCTCTCCCCCGGGCGCCGGATCGCGGTCGTCGGGCCGAGCGGCTCCGGCAAGACCACCCTCGCCCACGTCCTGCTCCGCTTCCTCGACCCCGCCGCGGGCACCTACACGCTCGCCGGGACCGACGCGATCCGCCTGGCCGGAGACGACGTACGACGTGTCGTGGGCCTGTGCGCCCAGGACGCACACCTGTTCGACAGCACCCTCCGTGAGAACCTCCGTCTGGCCCGCCCCGAGTGCACCGACGCCGATCTGTGGACGGCGCTCGCCGCGGCCCGCCTCGACGCCTGGGTACGGGACCTGCCCGCCGACCTCGACACCCCGGTCGGCGAACACGGCGCCCGCCTCTCCGGAGGCCAGCGCCAACGCCTCGCCCTGGCCCGCGCGTTGCTCGCCGACTTCCCCGTCCTCGTACTCGACGAACCCGCCGAACACCTTGACCTGCCCACCGCCGACGCACTGACGACCGACCTCCTCGCGGCCACACGGGGACGCGCCACCGTACTGATCACCCACCGGCTGGCGGGACTTGAGGACGTCGACGAGATCGTCGTCCTCGACCACGGCCGCGTGGTCCAGCGCGGCACCTGGGCCGAACTCATGGCCGTACCGGGCCCGTTGCGGCGAACGGCCGAGCAGGAGCAGTCAGCCGAACCGGCGCGAGCTGCCGCCTGAGTGCTCCATCGAACACGACAACGGCCCGGCCGACTGATTTCCGTCGGCCGGGCCGTGCACATCGAGGCCGGCGCCGGAAGTCCTCCACATCGGCGAAGAACACCGGGGGGCGTAGCAGGGGCCATGGGGCCGTTCGGCCTGCCGGCCCCGCCCTGACGGACTTCAGCCGACTGTCAGATCGGGGCGCACAAGGGTCCCCGACCTCCCGTGAATGATCTCGTACGCCGCGTCGAGGGCGCCGATCGCGGCCAGGCCGCCGGTGCGTTCGACGAACCGGGCGGCGGCCTCGGTCTTGGGCCCCATCGAGCCGTCGGGGTAGCCTCCGCGGCGCAGGTCGCCCGGGGTGGCGTCCAGGACGGGCTGCTGGTCGTGGGTGCCGTAGTCGGCGTAGACGTTCGGCACGTCGGTGAGGATGAGCAGGAAGTCGGCCTTGAGTTCCTCGGCGAGCAGGGCCGCGGTGAGGTCCTTGTCGACGACCGCCTCGACGCCGGTCAGGGCGCCGGTGTCGTGATCGGCGGTGACGGGGACGCCTCCGCCGCCGGCGCAGATGACCAGCACGCCGCAGGTGAGCAGGTCGTGGATGGTCTCGGTCTCGACGATCCCCTCGGGCGCGGGTGAGGCGACGACCTGGTGCCAGCCGGTGGCGTCCTTGGCGATGTGCCAGCCGCGCCTTCGCGCGAGGGAGTGGGCGACGTCCCGGGGGTACACGGGGCCGACGCGCTTCGTGGGCAGCGCGAAGGCCGGATCGTCGGGCCGTACCAGGGTGTGGGTGACGAGTGCGGCGATCTTGCGGCCGGGCAGCGTGTCGTGCAGGGCGCGGACCAGCAGCGAGCCGATCAGGCCCTCGGTCTGGGCGCCCAGCAGGTCCAGCGGATACGGGGCGGTCAGGACCGGGTCGGCCGCGCTCTCCATGGCGAGCAGGCCGATCTGCGGCTCGTTGCCATGGGTGATGACGACCTCGTGTTCGAGGGCGAGGCCGGCGACGGCGGTGGCCACCCGGTCGATGTTCGCCTGCTGCACGGCCGCGTCGGGGCGATCACCCCGGCGCAGCAGGGCGTTGCCGCCGAGGGCGATGACGATGCGCACGGTTCAGTCCTCCAGGGTGGCGAGAGCGTACGGCCTTGATGGTGTGCAACCGGTTTCTCCGCCTGTCGTGAGCGCCGACAGGTGGCGGGAGCCGACGGGAGCACCTTGGGAGCCGGTTCAGGCGTGCGGTACCACGGCGACGGGGCAGCCGACATGGTGCAGTGCCGCGTGCGTCACGGGTCCGATGTGCGTGCCGAGGTGACCGTCCCGTGTACGGCGCCCCACCACGACGAGGGAGGCTCCGGACGATGCGCGCACCAGTGCGATGGCCGCCCTGCCTTCGGAGACGGTCTCGGTCACGGAGACCCCGGGGAACTTCTCGCACCACGGACGCAGCGTCGCGATGACGGCGCGTTCCTGTGCCGCGAGGAACTCCGGCCCGGCCCCGGTGACCGCGTGCAGGTCGGCGCCGTCGGCCGACGGAACGCTGAAGGCGTGGATCACGTGCAGTGCGGCGCCGTTGCGGCGGGCGGCCTCGAAGGCGAACTCGATCAGTTCGTCGCAGGGGCGTCGGGTGTCCAGCCCGAGAACGACCTCGCGGTACGGGGTCTCGGGGATCTCCTCCGGCGAGACCCCGTCGGGTGCCGGAAGATGCTCGTCGGCGGCGGTCTCACCCGCGCGGACGAGCACGACGGGGCGCTCGGACCTGGCGACGACCCGCTGGGACACCGATCCGACCAGGAACCCTGCGACACCGCTGAGCCCGCGGGAGCCGAGCACCAGCAGCTCCGCCTCCTCGGCCGCCGCGAGCAGGGCGTCGACCGCGGAGCCGGACACCAGCTGGTCGACGATCTGCAGCCCGGGGTGCGCGGCACGGACGCTGCCGACCGCTCGGTCCAGGGTTTGCTGGGCCCACTCGTGCTCGCTCGTGCCTGCCGGTACGGAGGAGGCCGGGCGGGGATGCCATGTCCACGCGTGCACCAGATTCAACGAGGCTCCGCGACGCAGGGCTTCCCGGGCCGCCCAGTGCGCGGCCGCGAGACTCTCGGTGGAACCGTCAACTCCTGCGGTGACCTGCCGAAGCATGCTGCCTGCCTCCTCCGTCCGAGCCTGTTGTGCATTTCTGATTCGAGCGTCGTGCAGGAACGGCCCTGTGCGCAGGGGCCGTACAGGCCCTTCACGGGGCCCGTACGGCCCCACTCCTTCTGTGGCTCAGTGCCGGACCAGGGTCCGAACGGGTCGACGGGACACCTCAGTCGTCCGCGTGGCCGCCGTCCTCGCCGCCCACCGCGAACGGCCCGGATCAGGTGATCCCGCGCAATGAAGTCGGGCCGTTCGGAACCGGACAGGGCCGTACGGCCCCTCCTGCGGCCACTGGCGTGGGCGCCACGCTGGCATCTGCTCACGACAAGCCCCGCCGCCCCCTCGGTGGTAGGGCGGGGAGGAGTTCCCGATGCGATCTGCGGTTCTCGTTGTCCCGACCCTGGAGGACCTGGTCTCCGCGGCCGTGGCCGCCCCCTCGATCCACAACACACAGCCCTGGCGGTTCCGGCTGGACCCGGACACCGGCACGCTGGAGATCCGTGCCGCGGCGGACCGCGGGCTGCGCCACATCGATCCGACCGGGCGCGCCCTGCACTTCTCCGTGGGCTGCGCGGTGCTCAATCTCCGGGTAGCGGTGGCTCACTTCGGCAGGGAGCCGGTGACCCGGCTGCTGCCCCGGCCCACCGAGCCGGACCTGCTCGCGACCGTGCGGCTCGGCGGCACCACCGCCTCCTCCACACCGCACCTCTACGACGCGCTGTGGCATCGGCGCAGCAGCCGCTTCCCCTACTCCGAGCGGCCGCTGCCCACCGCCGTCCTGGCCGAGCTCGCCGAGGCCGCCCACGCCGAAGGCGCCCTGTTGAGTCGTCCCGGTCCGGCCGAGACCGACCGCCTGCTGCAACTCACCCGCGAGGCCGAGCATCGCAACACGGCCGATCCCGACCGGGCTGCGGAGAGCCGCCGCTGGGTGCACGAACCGAATGACGCGGCTTTCGGTATGCCGCCCGCGACGCTGGGACCGCAGGACTTCCTGGACCGGATCCCCATGCGGGACTTCGGCGCCCACCGGCACCCGGCCGTGCTGGCCGCCCGCCCCTTCGAGACGCGGCCGACCCTCATGGTGCTCTCCACGGGGCACGACCGGCGGGCCGACTGGCTGCGCGCCGGCCAGGCGCTCGAACGCGTCCTGCTGGTGGCCACCGCGCATGGCGTACGGGCATCCCTGCTGCACCAGGCACTGGAGTGGCCCGACCTGCGCGACCAACTCGGACAGGCTCCTGGCGACCGGCCCGCTCACGCCCAGATGGTGCTCCGCCTCGGATACGGGCCGGAAGGACCGCCTTCCCCGCGCAGGACAGCGGAACAGACACTGGCCGAGGTACCACTGTCAGCCGCCCGCTGAGCACGTCGGCACACACCGCACCCCAGCCGACGCAACCGGCAGTCCCGCCCGCGCCCACCGCGACCACAGTCGAACGGTCTCGGTGACTCGGCGCGCTCTGCGTGCCGGCTGCGGCCCGTCCAGCAAGGCGGCGCGCCGCCAGCAAGGCAGCGCGCCGCTTCGTCGGCCGCCCAGTCCACGCCACGCAGGCTCGGCTCGGAACCGTCGACGCCCACCACCAGGCGCTCGTCGAAGACTTGCGCGGTGGCCGCCTTCATGGTTGCTGCTCCTTCAGGGCGTTGCGTCAGTCGTGCGCGACGACGGCGACGGGGGCGGTGGCGTGGTGCAACACGGCGTGCGTGACCGGGCCGATGTGCGCGCCGAGCGAGCCACGGCGGATCCGCCGGCCCACGACAACCAGGGATGCCTCCCGGGAGGCCTCGACCAGCTGGATGGCGGGATTGCCGGCGCGGGACTCCTCGGCGACCTTGACGGCCGGGTACTTCTCCTTCCAGCGGTGCAGCACCTCGGCCAGTGCGACAGCGTCCTGCTTGCCCAGCACGGCGTTGAGCTCGGGGTCGGCAGGCAGGCCGTACGCGAAGTACGGCGGCAGATTCCAGGCGTGGACGACCCGCAGGGGTGTGACACGGCGGGCGGCCGCCTCGAAGGCGAAGGCGAGGAGCGTGTCGTCGGGGTGGTCGGTGTCGAGCCCGAGGACGACGGGCCCGGACGGGTCCCCGGCGAACAGGGTTGCGGACGGATCCATCGCATGCCCGTCCGCGGCCTGCTCCCCCGCCCGCACGAGAACCACCGGCTGCTCGGCGTGCGCCACGACGCCCTGGCCCACGGAGCCGACGAGGAATCCGCCGATGCCGCTCATCCCTCGGGAGCCGAGGACCAGCAGCTCGGCGTCCTTCGCCGCCTGAGTCAGCACCTCGGCGGGCCGGCCGGGGACCTGGTCCGCGGTCACGTCCAGCCCGGGGTGACGCAGACGGAGCTCTTCGGCCGCCTCGCGCGGAATCTCCCCCCAGCCTTCGGACTGTGTCTCGGCACCGAGGAGCGACGCCAGAGCTATGGGCTCGGGGACCGCCTCCCAGACGTGGACCAGCTTGAGCGGAAGGAAGCGCCGCTTCGCCTCGCGGGCCGCCCACTCGGCGGCGGCACGGCTCTCGGCCGAGCCATCGAGACCTACGACAACACTGTGAACCATGGCTTCTGCCTCCTCAACGGGGATGTGATTCCAGCGTGGCGGTGCGGGGGCCGGTGGTGCAGGGGCCACAGGTCCCCGACCGGGGCCGGTGGGCCCTGTGGGCCGGCAGGCGCAGAGTGGAGTGGGGCAACGGCCCCCTTCTCAAGGCCCGTTGGACAGCCGGGACTCGATCAGTAGCCCCCGACCGGCCGACGGTGCCCCTTGTGCCCTGCCTCGCCGTTGGGGTGCGGGCCGCTGAGGCGGAGTCGGTCCACCTGCTCGGTCCCCACGCTGAAGGTCACCGGTCGCAGCCCGGGGCGGGACGAGTCACGGGATACGCGGACGCACGCGGCGTGCGGTGACCGTCCGGGCCGTACCCGAACCGGATCAGCAGCTGCGGGCAGCACCGACGCCCCGGTCCGCCCGTCGCCGCCCGCAGGTCCGGCCACTCCATCGCCTGGTGCAGCATCGACGTGCGCACCCCGTGCACGGTCGCCGTAAGCAGCACGTGCTCCAGGGCCTGGCCCGCCCGCAGCCAGTCCTCCCTCCTGTCGCGCAAGGTCCACAGCAGGGCCACCTGGGCGTGGCGTTCGAACCGCAGGGCGGGCAGGTGCGGCGCGGGCAACGAGCCGGTGAAGCCCCGCATCGGCATCCGCCCGGACGCATCCCGGGGGCCCAGGGCGGTCAGGGGAATGCCGTAGGAGGTGTCCGCTCGCGGGAGAGTGATCCAGGTGCGCGCCTCGGCGGTGCGGGCCGGATGGGAGGCGTTGCGGGCCTCGGCCGCCTGGGTCAGGCGCAGCAGGCGCCTGGTCCCCAGGATGTCGGGGACATCCAGGTGCGCGCCCTCGACCCGGGCCGAGCTGATCATCTCCGTCACGACCGGGTCAGGCACCGGGCGGCCGGTGAAGGGCATCCGGCTCGTGTGACGCCGCTCGACCGCCTCATACAGGTCGCGGAAGGACGGCGGCCCGTCGGCGGCGGGCACAGCCGTCAGTTGCACGGTGGCCAGCAGGTCGGGGTCGTCCGGGGCGGGCAGCAGTCGTACGACGGGATTCCAGCCCAGATGCGCCGCCGTCACGCGGAGGTTGAAGACGGCCGCGCCCACCGACAGGTGCTGGGCACGCAGGTCCGGGTCGGCCATCGGCAGTGGCCGCCTGCGGTCGGAACGGACCTCGATCGACCGGCTGTCCGGGTCCAGGCCGAACCGCCAGGGCTGCGTGTTGTGGATCGACGGCGCGGCCACCGCCGCGGACATCAGGGCCCGAACGGCCGTGGCGTCGATTTCCCGGGTCTGCATGACGGCTCCTCCGCACGGTTCGTCCCCCGTACCGTCAACCCTCGGCCACCGTCCCGCTCCGGAGGAGGGTTGACCGGCCCGTCATCGCGGGCCATGTGGCCTCATGTGGCCCGCGGGACGACACCGATCGAGCCCACGACGAGAGATACGTCCGCCAGGAGCCGAGGGCAGCCCTGGCACGCATCCGCACATGCGCCGGCTTCGCGTCCGTACGGCCTGGTGTGCCGCGCCGTACGGGCATCCCGGATGGTGCCGTTCGGCCTCACGACTGGGGCCGGTCGCCTCGCGCCAGAGCCTTTCTCCGCCCGTCACCGTAGATGCGAAAGCTCGAACCTGTTCCGGCTGAGCATTCCGAGGCGTGCCGGGACCTACGCATGGGATGGCGTGAGGATCCCAGCGGTGGGAGACGGCCGGCCGCCCCATCCCCGGCCGCCGGACCGAGGAATGGACCGCCGTCACCCGTCGGCATCCCTGGCCAGAGCGCTGCCTGTGCGGTGCGGGCGCCTGCCCTCAGCGCCCTTGGACGAACGGCCGGCCAGCAGGCTGCGCATTGTCAGCCGTCCCGTCCCGGTGTGGGAAGGTGTCCGGTCACCGCCCGATGCCGGTCTCGCGCCGGGGGACGAGGGTGTTGTCACTGGTGCGGCCGGCGAAGTAGTCCACGACGTTGCCCACAGTCGTCTCGGCGATCTGGCCGACGGCGTCCCGGGTGAAGTACGCCTGGTGCGAGGTGACCAGGACGTTGTTGAAGGTCATCAGGCGGGCGAGGCGTTCGTCGGTCATCACCTCCAGCGACTTGTCGAGGAAGAACACCCCGGCCTCCTCCTCGTACACGTCCAGACCCACACCGCTCAGCCGTCCCGCGCGCAGCGTCTCCAGCAGCGCGTCGGTGTCCACCAGGCCGCCGCGGCTGGAGTTGACCAGGAGCGCGTCGTCCTTCATCAGGGCCAGGGCTCGGGCGTCGACGAGGTGGTGGGTGCCCGGCAGCAGAGGTACGTGCAGGCTGACCAGGTCCGCCTCGGCGAACAACCGCTCCCGCTCGACGTACTGCATGCCCAGGGCCAGGCAGTCGGGGTTCTCGGCGACGTCCCAGCCCAGCAGCCGCATCCCGAAGCCGTGTGCGATCCGGGCGAACGCGGCCCCGATCTTCCCGGTGCCCACCACCCCCGCGGTCCGCCCGTGCAGGTCGCGGCCCATCAGCCCGTCGAGCCGGAAGTCGAACTCCCGCGTGCGGTGCGCGGCCCGCACGATCCGCCGGTCGACGGCGAGCGCCAGCGCCCAGGCGAACTCGGCCACCGAGTACGGCGAGTAGAACGACACCCGCGCCACCGTCAGGCCCAGTTCCTCGGCAACGGCCAGGTCGATGTTGTTGTAGCCGGTGGCCCGCTGGGCGATCATCCTCGTGCCGCCCTTGGCCAGCGCGCGCAGCACCTCGGCGTCCAGGGTGTCGTTGACGCTGCTGAGCACCACCTCATGCCCGGCGGCGGTGGGGGCGGTGTCCCGGTTCAAGAACAGCCCCAGACAGCGCAGTTCATGCGCGGCGCCGAACTCCCGGTCGAACGCGTCCCGCAGCAGCGGCTGTTCGTCCGCGAGGACGCCGTACGCGACGATCTCCACGTGGTTCTCCTCCCACAGGGACGGCTGATCACCTCTCCACCGTATGGCCGCGGCGATACGGCGAAAGGGCCGAAGGACCTCCAGGGTCCGGTCGGACCGTAAGGCGGTGACCATCGGCCCAGTGACGGCGGTCGCGGCGTAGGAAACCGTGGGTGACGTGATTCCCGATCGGCGGGCGAGCACGAGGAGTTGTGTGATGGCGAAGGCGTATCTGGTGGGCAGCGGCATCGCGGCGCTGTCCGCGGCCACGTTCCTGATCCGCGACGGCGGTTTCCAGGGTTCGGACATCCACCTCTTCGAGGAACAGCGGAACATCGGCGGCAGCCTGGACGCGGGCGGCACGGCGAACACCGGCTACACCATGCGTGGCGGGCGGATGTTCGAGGCCGAGTACCGCTGCACGTACGACCTGCTGTCCGGCATCCCCACCCTCGACGACCCGTCGGTGTCGGTGACGCAGGAGATCCTGGCCGGGCACGAGGAGTTTCCCTGGGACGACATCGCCCGCCTCGTCGACGGCGACGGGAAGATCGTCGACACCGGCTCGATGGGGTTCACCGAACACGACCGCCTGGACCTGGTGCGCTGCCTGGCCGCCCCCGAGGGACACCTGGACGGCAGGCGCATCACGGACTGCTTCGGCGAGCACTTCTTCACCACGAACTTCTGGTTCCTGTGGTGCACCACGTTCGCCTTCCAGCCCTGGCACAGTGCGATCGAGTTCCGCCGCTATCTGAGGCGCTTCATCCACCTCCTCCCCGAGTTCGCCTCCCTGTCGGGCATCCACCGCACCCGCTACAACCAGTACGACTCCATCGTGCGGCCCCTGACCGCCTGGCTGCGCGAACGGGGCGTCACCGTCCACACCGGCTGCCATGTCACCGATCTCGGCCTCGCGCCGGGGCGCCGGCACACCACGGTCACCACCATCTACCTCTCCCGGGCCGGCCACGACGAGAAGATCACCGTGTCCCCCGAGGACCTGGTCCTGGTCACCAACGGATCCATGACGGACGCCTCCAGCCTCGGCTCGCACACCGCCGCACCGCCACCGGCTCCCCACCGCTCGGACGCCTGGCTGCTGTGGCACCGCCTGGCCAGGGGACGCGACGACTTCGGCAATCCGGACGCCTTCGACAAGCACGTCAAGGAGTCCCGCTTCGAGTCGTTCACCGTCACCACCAAGGATCCCGCCTTCCTCGACGCCCTGGAGAAGTTCAGCGGCCGCGAGACCGGCCGGGGCGGCCTGATGACCTTCACCGACGCCAACTGGCTGCTCACCATCGTCGCCAACCGCCAGCCCGTCTACCGCGATCAGCCCGAGGGCGTCTCCGTCTGGTGGGGCTACGGCCTGCATCCCGGCCGAGCCGGCAACCAGACGCCCAAGCCGATGACGATGTGCTCCGGCCGGGAGATCCTCGAAGAGGTCCTGCACCACCTGCCGTTCGACGAGCCGACAACAGCCCGGGTCCTGGAGACCTCCACCGTCGTGCCCTGCCTGATGCCGTACGTCACCAGCCAGTTCCTGTCCCGCCGCCGCGACGACCGGCCCAAGGTCGTACCCGAGGGATCGGTCAACCTCGCCTTCATCGGACAGTTCGCGGAAGTGCCGGACGACGTCGTCTTCACCGTCGAGTACTCCGTACGCACCGCCTGGACAGCCGTGGCCCAACTCCTCGGCCTCGACAAGCACCCGCCCGCGGTCTACAAGGGCCACCACGACCCCCACGTCCTGGCCGCCGCCCTGGAAACCATGCACCGCCGGTAACCGCGTGGGGCGATCGACTTACGCATTCGGGTGGCGTCGGGCCCATACCGCCGCGTGTGCGAGCGCCGCGACCGCCTCCGCCGGACGGTCCGGCGGCAACTCGTTACGCGGGTGCGGGAGCCGGTGCCAGGGGCGGGCGTGTCGTCTGCCACGCCGCCTCACCGTGCCCGCAGAGTGGCTTGGTAACCGAGGGCGGGAGTCGACGCCATGCCGCAGGCGGCTCTGGATGCGTCGGCCAAGCAACGGAACACCGCCCAGCGGATCTTCGGTCGGCTGACCTTCAGCAGCACGATCATCCTGCCCGGCACCGACTCCTATCCGCTGGCCCGTATCGAGGTTTCGGGCCGATCAAGCCGCCGCCTGCTGACCTGGGGGGCCCGGCAGACGGAAGGCTCCGGGACTTGATCGAGGGCCGTGACAGCCCAGAGCTCCCGCCACTGGTCGCCTCCCGGCGGACGTGCAGTCCCAGACCCGACACCCGCGCGGGGCCTGAACCGCCCCGGGTTCGGTGGAGATCTCAGATGGTGGTTGTGACCTGGGGTTTCGTGGATTCCATGTAGTGATTGGCCTCGTACTCGACGGGCGGAACGTGGCCTATCTCACCGTGGAGTCTGCGGTGGTTGTACCAGTCGACCCACTCGGCGGTGGCCAACTCGACCTGGGAGAGCGACTTCCAGGGCCGCTGCGGTTTGATCAACTCGGTTTTGTACAGGCCGATCATCGATTCCATCAGGGCGTTGTCGTACGCGTCTCCGACTGATCCAATACTCGCCGCGATGCCGTCCGCGTCGAGGTGTTCGGCGAGCCTGAACGAGGTGTACTGCTCAGGTTCAAGGAGTCGTCGCAACACTTCCGCTTTGTGCTGATAGTAGGTGACTGTCGAGAGTCTCGGCGGGCGCCCTCCAGCCAAGGGTCTTGCGGTCGCGCTGCCACAGGGCCATCTCCAGTGCATCCAGGACGAGTTGGGTCTCCTTCGAGGTGGAGGCGGACCAGCCGACGATGCGCCGAGAGAAGGTGTCCACGACGAAGGCGACGTAGACGACCCCGCTCCAGGCGGCGACATGCGTGAAGTCGGCAACCCAGCAGCGGTTCGGGGCACTGGCGACGAAGTCACGGTCGAGAAGGTCCGGGGCTCGCTCGGCGGCCGGATCCGGAAGCGTGGTGATCACCTTCTTGCCGCGGACGGCGCCGGTGATGCCGAGTTCGCGCATGAGGCGCTCGACGGTGCAGCGGGCCACGGCATGCCCCTGCCGGTTCAGCTCGCGCCAGATCTTCCGGGCCCCGTAGACACGGTAGTTGGACGTGTAGACCTCCTGGATCCGCTCTTTGAGTCCCTCATCGCGCACGGAACGGGCGGAGGGAGTTTCGAGGCGTTTCTTGTGGGCGTAGTACGTGGAAGGGGCGATCTTGCAGTCGTGCCCGGTGAGGGTTCTGCAGATCGGCTCGACGCCGCCGAAGCGGTCCCGGTGCTCGTCGATGAACGCTACGAGCGTGTGTGTGGCCGGTCGAGCTCGGCCGCGAAGAAACTTGCCGCGGCCTTCAGGATCTCGTTGGCCCGCTTGAGTTCGGTGTTCTCTTTCTTCAACGCCCTGAGCTGGGCGGACTCCTCCGTCGTCGTCCCCGGACGCGTCCCCGCGTCAATCTCGTGCTGCTTCACCCAGTTCCGCAGCGTCTCGCGAGAGCCGATGTCGAGCTTCTCTGCCACCGCCTGCAAGGCGGCCGTCTCGGTCGGATAGTCGTCGCGCACCTCGGCGACCATGCGCACCGCACGACGGCGGAGCTCAAGCGGGTAACGGGAAGGTCGTGCCATGACTCGATCCTTTCATGAAATCGAGTCTCCATTCGATCCGGGGCGGTTCACCCTCTGATGGCCTGCAGCAGGCAGGGACCGACTTCGGCCCAGCCGATCAGGAGCAGGGGACCCACCGCGTCGAATGCCGCCCGCCCGTACGCGCCGACCACCAGCGGCTCGGTGACGTTGAGGGCGAGGGTCAGGAAGCTGGTCAGGAGCAGCAGTCTGCGGGCGGGACGTAGTACCGCCGCGGGGGCTCCGCACAGGGCGAGGTAGCGGATCGCCAAGAGCAGCGCGAGAACCGACAAGTCCACTGCGGGCGCGACGAGTGGCGCCACCCAGCCGGACACTCCCAGCCGCAGGGCCAACGTCCACACATTGCCGAAGCCGAAGAAGAAGGCCAGGCCAACCACCACCCCTGCGATCATGGTCACCGCGCGGAAGACCATTTGCTGCTCACGCACGGCCTCCCACCGCGCAGGCATGACATCGAGCTCAGACATGATCGCCGACCCCGATCCGCTGGTGGGTTTCCTGGGCGCGCTCGGCAGCGGCACTGGCTCCGTAGCGGCGGGGCATCTCCTCCGACGTCCAACCGAGCAACAGCATCAAATCGCCGGTGTCACCGCCGGCACACTTCCACTCATGCGCGAAGGTGTGCCGCCACCGGTGCGCGTGCAGCTTGACCAGCCCGGCAGCAAGCCCCCGCCGCTCGAGCATGATCTTGATGCCGTTGGGCGCCAGCCCTCGTACACCTCGCTCGGCCAGCCACAGATCCGGCAGATGAGCCGCCTTGTGCTTGGCCCGGGCCCGCAGGTAGCGGCTGACCGCCCGCGCGGTCCTCGGCCCGAAACGCACACGCCGGTCCCTGCTGCCCTTGCCGTGGAAGTGCACCGATTCGGTGGTCAGGTCGATGTCGTCGAGCATGAGGTTGCCGACCTCGGACAGTCGCGCCCCCGTGTTGCAGTACAGGCGGATGATCGCCTCATCCCGCAGCTGGACAAAGTCTCTTCCCTTGCAGGTTCCGAGGATCTTCGTGGTCTCGTCGTCACGGATGACCGGGACCAGCTTCTGCGGCAGCTTCGGCTGCCGGACCCGCTCCATCGGCGACCGGTCGATCTCCCCCTCGTCGAGCAGCAGCCACTTGAAGAACTGCTGTAGCCCCTTGTGCTTGTTCAGCGCCGTCGAAGCCGACCGCGTTTCGATCATCCACGCCTGGAACGCTTCGACATGCGCCCGGCTGACCTCGACCGGATCCTCAGCCGCCGCGTCGGCGTCCGGGTCCGGTGAGTACTCCCCCAGGTACCGCGCCAGCTGCGCGGCCGCCAGCAGATAGTTGTAGCGGGTGGTCTCCGGGTAGTTCCCCGACCGCAACGCGCGGTCCCAGTCCCGCAGGAACCCCGACCAGGTCTTCGACAGACCCTCAGTGATCTTGTTCAGGTCCAAGAGCGGCATCTTCGCCGGCCTCCGAGTAAAGGTGCCGATGAGCGGCATGCTCAACCTCGAAGCCCGAATGCGACCCATACGAAAAGGGCCCCCACAGGCTCTCGCCTGCGAAGACCCTTCGCACCGTCGGGACGACAGGATTTGAACCTGCGACCCCTTGACCCCCAGTCAAGTGCGCTACCAAGCTGCGCCACGTCCCGATGCGACCGTCGCGGTGAACCGCGTGATCGCGCGAAGAGCACTTTACCTCACGCTGCGGTGTGCTCCGAAGAGGGCGTGGGGCGGGGGACAATCGGCGTATGGGTAGTACTTCTGACGACGGGCGGGACCGGGACGCCGAGGGACGGGCTCGCAGCGCTCGGCCGCGGGACGGGCTCGGGCGGCCGCTTCCGTACGGGGCCGACGGGGTGGAGCGGCAGCCCGAAGGGGTCGTACGCACACCTGAGGAGACCGTCGACGAGGCGCAGACGCTGTTGGAGGCGGGGAAGCCGTTCCATGCGCACGAGGTCTTCGAGGACGCCTGGAAGTCGGGGCCGGAGGAGGAACGGGCCCTGTGGCGCGGACTGGCCCAGCTCGCGGTGGGGCTCACGCATGCGGCTCGCGGGAATCTCACGGGCGGGGCGCGGCTGTTGCGGCGGGGGGCCGGGGCGGTCGAGGAGTGGGGGGCGGAGGCCGGGTCGGCGCGGCCGTACGGGATGGATCTTCCGGAACTCGTCGCCTGGGCACGGGAGTTGGCCGGGGTCGTGGAGCGGGACGAGGTTGCGGTGGACGCGGAGGCGTGGGCTCCTCGGCTGCGTGGGAGCAAGGCGTAGGGCGTGAGGTTGAGGGTCTGCCGACTGTTGTGATCAGGTGCGGTGATCCGAATGTCAGTGGCGTGGGGCAGACTCGGGGTGTGCGAAAGATTCATGTCATCGGCATTGGGGCGGGCGACCCCGACCAGTTGACCCTTCAGGCGGTCAGGGCGCTGAGGAGCACGGACGTGTTCTTCATCCTGGACAAGGGCGAGGTGAAGTCGGACCTCGTCCAACTGCGCCGTGACATTCTCGACGCGCACATACCGGGCGGGACGTACCGGCTGGTGGAGGCCCGCGATCCGGAGCGGGACCGGGCCGCCGGTGGTGCGGGCTACTCCCCCGCTGTCGGGGACTGGCGCAGGGCCCGCGCCGACATCTACGAGCGGTTGATCGCCGAGGAGTTGGGCGAGGAGGAGAGCGGGGCGTTCCTGGTGTGGGGTGATCCCGCGTTGTACGACAGCACGCTCGGGATCCTGGAGGAGATTCTCGAGCGGGGCGCGGTGACCTTCGACTACGACGTCGTGCCCGGCATCAGCAGCGTCTCCGCCCTTGTCGCCCGCCATCGCACGGGCCTCAACCGTGTCGCCGGACCGGTGCAGATCACGACGGGCCGACGCCTTGCCGAAGGTTTCCCCGAGGGCGTCGACGACGTCGTCGTCATGCTCGACGCCCACCAGGCCTTCCAGCGGTATGCCGACCAGGACATCGACATCTACTGGGGTGCCTACATAGGCACCCCGGACGAGATCCTCGCTTCGGGCCCGCTCGCGGACACGGCACCTCGCATCGCGGAACTCCGGGCAGAGGCTCGCGAGCGCAAGGGCTGGATCATGGACACGTACTTGCTGCGCAGGCGGCCGCGGGGGTAGGGCGGGGCCGTTGCACCAAGCTCCGCCACGTGGCCCGCATCCCGCGGGGACAAGCGCGCTCCGCGGGAAAGGCGGTTCGTAGCTGCGGGTGCGTCGTGGCTGGTCGCGCGGTTCCCCGCGCCCCCAAAGGGCCGCGATGCTGCCCCGCAATGGGGCAGCGCCTGCGAGAGGATCTCGCCCCCGCCCTCGATCAGGGCCCCGTCCCCGAAAGGCCGCCATCCAGCCAAGCCAGCGCCTCGGCGACGTCGGCCACCGACACCACTCCCTCCGGCAGCGGAGGGCGGCGTACCACCACGACCGGGACGGCGAGGGCGCGGGCGGCCGTCAGTTTGGCTGACGTCGAGGCGCCGCCGCTGTCCTTCGTCACCAGGACGTCGATGGCGTGCTCGTGCAGGAGGGCCGTCTCGTCCTCCAGCGTGAACGGGCCGCGGGCCAGCAGAACTTCCGTATGGGGCGGCAGCGGCGGCTCGGGGGGCTCCACCGAGCGTACGAGGAAGTGGAGTTCGGAGAGCTGGGCAAAGGCTGTCAGGCCCAGTCGGCCCGTCGTCAGGAAGACGCGGCGGCCCAGCGACGGGAGCAGCTCGGCGGCTTCGGCGAGTGAGGTCGTCGAGTGCCAGCGGTCGCCGGGCCCTGCCTGCCAGCCGGGGCGGCGCAGGACCACGGCCGGGACGCCCACGGCCGTCGCGGCCCGCACCGCGTTCGTCGTGATGCCCGAGGCGAAGGGATGCGTGGCGTCGACGAGTGCGTCCACTCGCTCCGTATGCAGCCACCGGGCGAGCCCTTCCGCCCCGCCGAATCCCCCGACGCGTACGTCCCCTTCGAGCGCCCCGGGCCGGGACACCCGGCCCGCGAGCGAGGTGGTCACGCGCACGCCGGGCCGGGCGGCGAGGGCCGCGGCGAGTTCGCGAGCCTCGGCCGTGCCGCCCAGGACCAGGACATGGGCATGGACATGGGCGTGCGGGGACATGGCGTCGAGCGTACGGGCCACACGAATCAACCGCGCGTACGGGCCGCAGGAATCAACGCCTCAGGGAGAGGCAAAGCGCCCGGCTCAGCGGAGCAGAAGCTGTGCCCCGCCCACCACCGTCGCCGCGATCACCAACCGCTCGAAGAGCCGCTGGTTGATGCGGTCCACGGCGAGCTTGCCGATCACGGCACCCGGGACGACGAAGGCGGCGAGGGCGGCGTCCAGCAGCAGTGAGCGTCCGTCGATCAGGCCGAGACCCACGCTGAAGGGCACCTTGGACACGTTGACGATCAGGAAGAAGAAGGCCGAGGTCCCCAGGAAGCCGAGCTTGCGGAAGCCCGCGGAGAGGAGATACATCGACATCACCGGACCGCCCGCATTGGCGACCATCGTCGTGAAGCCGCCGAGCACACCGTACGAACGCGCCTTGATCCGGCCCGCTCGCGAGGTCACCTCCTCCGGCTCCTCCTCCGCCGTGGCCTTCCGGCGGCGCCACACCGTGACCCCGGCCATCAGCAGCAGAATCGCGCCGATCGACATCCGTACGATCTGGTCGTCCGCCCACATCAGGAACACCGTGCCGACGACCACGCCGCCCGCCACCGCCGGGAAGAGCCGCCACAGGGTGGGCCAGTGGGCGTGCCTGCGATAGGTGAGCACGGCGAGTATGTCCCCGACGATGAGTATGGGCAGCAGGACGCCGGTCGAGGCGCGGGCGGGCAGGACGGCGGCGAAGATCGCGAGGCTGACCGTGTTGGCTCCGCTCACGGCGGTCTTCGAGAAGCCGACGAGCATGGCCGCGGCGGCGAGTGCGGCGAACTCCCAGACGGAGATGTGCCAGAGCGTCATCGTGTTCATGCGGGAACCGATGCTATGCGCAGCCATCTCACCATGTCAGGACCGTCTCGCCAGTTGGCCCCTTGCCCGTACGGGACCCAACGCGAGAGAACGCCGCTGGTATCGCACTGTGGACCGCCGCCCCGCTGCCTGGGAAGATCCTCCGGAACCTTCGCCGACGTCGATGGAGGAGCGAGTCATGGCCGACTCCCGCGAGCACACCCTCACCGGCACCAGGGGCGGCATCACCGCACGCGAGTGGCCACGGGAACGGCCGCGGTACGTCGCGCTCCTGGTCCATGGCTACGGAGAGCACATCGGCCGGTACGAGTACGTGGCGGACGTACTGAACGGGCATGGCGCCGCGGTCTTCGGGCCCGACCACATGGGGCACGGGAAGTCGGCGGGCGAGCAGGTGCTGATCGAGGACTTCGAGGACGTGGTGACCGACGTCCACGCGGTGGAGCGGCTGGCCCGCGCCGAGCATCCCGGGGTGCCCATCGTGCTGATCGGCCACTCCATGGGCGGGTTGATCGCGGCGCGGTACGCACAGCGGTACGGCGACGCTCTGGCCGCGCTGGTGCTGTCCGGGCCGGTGATCGGTGACTGGAACGTTGCCCGGCAGCTGCTGGCGCACGACCCGATCCCCGAGGTCCCCATCGACCCGGCGACGCTCTCGCGCGACCCGTCGGTGGGCGAGGCGTACGCGGCGGATCCCCTCGTCTGGCACGGCCCGTTCAAGCGCCCGACGCTGGAGGCGTTCGTCCGCACGCTGGAGACCGTCTCCAAGAGCGGCGGCGTAGACCCACTCCCGCTGCTGTGGCTGCACGGCGACGACGACCGGATCGTGCCGCTGCCCGCCAGCCGCGCGGGCGTCGAGGAACTGCGCGGAGCCGACTGGACCGAGCGCGTCTACCCGGGCGCACAGCACGAGGTGTTCAACGAGACGGACAAGGCCGCGGTCCTCGCGGACGTGACCGGCTTCGTGGACCGCGTACTCGGGAACTGAGCAGATCCCGTGCCCGGGAACTGACCGGACCGCGTACTCGGGAAACGGGGAACCGACCGGACCGCATGCCCTGGAACGGGGACTGAAAGGCACGTGTTTCCGCTGATCCGCCCTGGGCACTCGCGCCCGCATGGAGTGGTTACGCAGAGCGGCCTGCGCGGATGAGGATCCGGAACTGTTCTTCCCCGTGGGCACGACCGGCCCGGCCCTGCAGGACGTCGCGGCCGCCAAGCGTGTCTGTGATCGCTGCCCGGTGTCCTACCAGTGCCTGACCTGGGCGCTCGAAACCGGACAGACTTCGGGCGTGTGGGGCGGAACCTGCGAGGAGGAACGCGCGGCGCTGCTTCGTCTTGTCCGACGTCAGACCAGTCAGACCATAAGTCCCGAAACCACGAGCCCCGAAGCCACAAGCCGCGAAACCACGAGGAGAGGCGCGTCATGACTGTGGTGAAGAGCACCCTTCCTGACCCCGCACGTCAGGTGGTCGCGGACGCCCTGCAGGGCACCCTGGTGGACCTGCTGGGGCTGTCACTCATCGGCAAACAGGTCCACTGGAACATCGTGGGCCCACGGTTCCGCACGATTCACTTCCAGCTCGACGAGGTCGTCGCCACGGCACGTTCGTACGCCGACACCGTGGCCGAACGCGCCGCGGCACTCGGTATCCCGCCCGACGGCCGGCCCGAGACCATCGCCACGACCTGCGCCCACCAGAGCCCGAAGGAGGGCTGGGTGCAGGACACCGAGGTCGTCGGCCTGCTCATCGAGTCCCTAGACACGACCATCGGGCAGCTTCGGGAGCGGATCAACGCGACGGACGAAGCCGATCGCGTCACCCAGGACCTGCTGATCTCGCTCACGGCCGAACTCGAGAAGCACCGCTGGATGTTCCAGGCCGAGAACTGGCCCCGCGACTGACAACCGCAAGGCGCCAGAGCGGAGGGCGCCGGAACGGAGGGAGCAATCATGGCCGACGCCCTCGAACTCGAGGCGCTGTGGGACGAGTTCCACCGCGTGGTGAACATGACCTCGCAGGAACTGGCCGCCTGGCTGAAGGTCAGTGACGCCGACGAGGAGACCGAACCGCTGCCGGAGCACGCGGGTTCGCCCACCGGTCAGCATGTCCTGGCGATCCTCCAGAAGCGTCGTACGGACCTCACCGAGGACGACATCGGCGTGATGTACGAGGTCGTGGACACGGTCGAGGCCCAGACGGAGCCTGCGCAGGAGCCCACGGCCCAGGAACCCACTGCCCAGCAGACCGAGCGCCGTCACCGGCTGATGTCGCTCGGCCACGACCCGCTCAGGCCGTAGTCATGGCCGGCCGGGACAACCGGGCCGGCCGGGACAGCCGGGTCATCGAGACGCTGGTCGCCGAACACGGCCGTACGTTCGCCGAGGAGGCCGGCATCAAGCTGCGGAACACTCCGCAGCCGCTGTACCGCACCCTGGTCATGGCCTGTCTCCTCAGCGCGCGGATCCGCGGTTCCGTCGCCGTCGCGACCACGCGTGCCCTGTACGAGGCGGGGATGCGCGATCCGCGCCGGATGGCCGACGCGAGCTGGCAGGAGCGGGTCGACGCGCTGGGCGAGGGCGGCTACCGGCGCTACGACGAGCGCACGGCGACGATGCTCGGTGAGGGCGCCGAGCTGCTGCTGGAGCGCTGGGGCGGCGATCTGCGGCGTATGCGCGACGAGGCGGACGGCGATCTCGACCAACTCCGTTCTCTGCTGCGGGAGATACCGGGTCTCGGCCCGGCGGGCGTGGACATCTTCCTGCGGGAGGTGCAGCTGGTCTGGCCCGAGGCCGCCCCGTGGCTCGACGCGAAGGCGCTCCAGGGTGCGGAGCGGCTCGGGCTGCCCAAGGAGCCGGACCATCTGGTGAAGCTCGCCGGTCACACCGAACCGGCCGTGCTGGCAGCCGCGTTGGTGCGGGCCGCACTCGACAAGAAGGTCGTGGAGGACGTTCTGCGGCGCGCGGAGGAACGCGCGGAGGACGAGGACTGAAGGCCTCGAAGGCCGGGTGGGCAACGGGCTCAGCCGCTCGTCCTGGTTCGGTGACCCGCGTCACACCCAGCTCCTGTCAGCAATCGGGGCGCCGTCTCGTTCAAGGGGCACGCCAACGAGACAGGAGCCACGCCATGAAGCACCGCATCGTCGTCCTCGGCGCCGGATACGCCGGGGCCTTCGCCGCCGGAAACCTGGCCCGCCGGCTCTCCCCCGCCGACACCGAGATCACCGTCGTCAACGCCGCGCCCGACTTCGTGGAGCGGATGCGGCTTCACCAGCTCGCGATCGGCCAGGACCTCGCGTTCCGCAAGCTCGCCGACGTCTTCGCGGGCACCGGGGTACGGCTGCGCCTGGCGCGCGTCACCGGCGTAGACCCCGAGCGCAGGACCGTCGCCGTGACCGGCGAGGACGGCGACGGCGAACTCGCGTACGACACGCTTCTCTACGCGCTCGGCAGCTCCGTGGCCCACCATGGCGTCCCCGGCGTGGCCGAGTACGCCTTCGATGTGACCGGCCGGTCCTCTGCGCTGCGTCTGCGCGAGCGCCTGGCCGGCCTGGGCGAGGGCGGCACCGTGCTGGTCGTCGGTGAGGGGCTGACCGGCATCGAGACCGCCACCGAGTTCGCCGAGTCCCGGCCCGACCTCTCGGTCGCACTCGCCGCCCGCGGCGAGCTGGGCGCCTGGCTCTCCCCGAAGGCCCGCCGTCACCTGCGCCAGGCCTTCGACCGGCTCGGCGTCACCGTCCACGAGCACACCGCCATCGAAGCCGTCGAGCCGACCCGGGCCATCGCCGCCGACGGCAGGTCCATCCCGGCCGACGTGACCGTGTGGTCGGCCGGGTTCGCCGTGCACCCCATCGCGGCCGCCAGCGGCCTGGAGGTCGCCGAGACCGGCCAGATCGTCGTCGACCGCACCATGCGCTCGGTCTCGCACCCGGACGTCTACGCCGCCGGTGACGCCGTCTACGCGATCGGCGACAACGGCCGTCCGCTGCCGATGTCCTGCGCCTCGGCCGGCTACACCAACATGCAGGCGTTCGGCGCGATCATCGCGCGGCTGACCGGCGGCGAGGTCCCGACCGTCGGGATGAAGTACGTCGGCAACCACATCAGCCTCGGCCGACGGGACGCGATCTTCCAGGCGGTGGACGGGGAGGCCCGGTCGAAGTCCTGGTACCTGGGCGGCTGGGCCGCCACGCGCTTCAAGGCGGGCATCCTCAAGGGTTCCGCCCTGAGCATCGCCCACCCGACCTTCGGCATGCCGAAGCGCAAGCGCCGCCTGGCCACCGCACCGGACCGGGCCGGTGTGAGGGTCGCCGCATAGGCTGTTCCGCATGGACAGCGCAGCCATCGATCGGTTCGAGGCCAGCCGTGGCCGGCTGGCCTCGCTCGCGTACCGGCTGCTCGGCTCGGCCGCCGACGCCGAGGACGCCGTGCAGGACGCGTTCCTGCGCTGGCAGGCCGCAGACCGGGAACGTATCGAGGTGCCGGAAGCGTGGCTGACCAAGGTCGTCACCAATCTCTGCCTCGACCGGCTCCGCTCGGCGCAGGCGCGCCACGAGCGAGCTGTCGGAGACTGGCTGCCCGAGCCACTCCTCGAGGGCGACCCGATGCTCGGCCCCGCCGACACCTTCGAGCAGCGCGAATCGGTGTCCTTGGCCGTACTGACCCTCATGGAGCGCCTCTCGCCGGTCGAGCGGGCCGCTTACGTCCTGCGCGAGGCCTTCTCGTACCCCCACGCCGAGATCGCCGGGATCCTCGACATCACCGAGTCCGCGAGCCAGCAGCATGTCCACCGGGCCCGACGCCGGGTCGCCGCCGAGCGCCGCGGTGGCGACGAGGTGGACCCCGCGTCCGCGCGCCGGGTCGTCGAGGAGTTCCTCGCCGCCGCCACGTCGGGGCGCACCGAACGGCTGGTGGCGCTGCTCACCGACGACGTGACGATGGTCTCGGACGGCGCCGGACTGGCCAGGCGGCTGTTGCGGTACAAGACGCGCGAGCGCGTCGCCTCCTACGTGCGGGCCGGCTTCAAGCCCACTCCGGCGAAGCGGCGACTGGCCGGCGGCTCGCCCGCGATGCATATCGCGCTGGTCAACGGCTCCCCGGCCGTCATCGCCGTGGTCGAGGACCGGGTCGTGGGCGCCGTGGCGTTCGAGGTCAGCGACGGCAAGGTCGCGTCCCTGCGCGGCATCGCCGCCGCGGACCGGCTCACGCGCCTCAACGAGGCCTGGCGGCAGCACGAACCCGACGCGCCGGTCATCAACGCATGGTGACCAGGGCGGATCCGAGCGTCCCTGGCCTCGCAGGAATTCGCTGAGCTCAGCCCTTCCTGACGACCGCCGCGCGCCGTCAACGCAGCAGCCACCCGCCGTCGACGCTCAGGTCGACCCCGTTGACCGACCGGTTGCCGAGGAGAAAGTCCACGGCGTCCACCACGTCCCGCATGGTGGCCAGACGGCCCGTCGGCGTCCTCTCGACCAGGGCGTCGAGCGGCTTGCCCGACCAGAAGGGGCTGTCGCCGACGACGCCCGGGTGCACGGCGTTGACGCGGATCGGGGCGAGCTCGGTGGCGAGGGTGCGCACGAGGCCGGTGACGCCCGCGTTGACGGTGGCCACCGTGGTCGCGCCCGGGTAGGGCCGCTCCTTGGCCTGTCCGCCGAACAGCACGATGGCGCTGTCGTCGTGGAGCCTCGGCCGCAGCGTGTGCACGACCTCCGTGTAGCCGACGAGCTTGAGCGTGACCAGGTGGACGGCCGCGTCGATGTCGTACTCGGTGACGCTGTTGTTGTCACGGGAGATCCCGACGAGGACCAGGTGGTCGACCCACCCGACATCGGCCAGCGCCCCGGCGATCTCGTGCGGCCGGGACAGGTCGAGGGCGAGCCCGCGGGCCGCGCCGGTCTCCTTGGCGGCAGTGGCGGCCCGGCCGGCGTCGCGCCCTGTGAGTACGACCTCGTCGCCGCTCTCCGCGCGGTGCCGGGCGAACTCCCGGCCGATCCCGGACGTACCGCCGATGACGACCACGCTGCTCATGGTTTCTCTCCCAACGTCTCCCGCAGGTAGTCCCAGTCCCTGGTGAACCGGTAGGAGTGCCGCGACGGAGGCTGCGGCGCCTGCGTCTCCAGCCAACGCACCGGCCCCGTACCGGCGTTGGCGAAGCTGTGCACGCAACCGGCGCCCGCCCAGGCCGCGTCGCCCACGCCGAGCCGGTGGCGCTCGCCGTCGAAGGTGGCGTCCACGGTGCCCTCGACGATCAGATACGTCTCCTCGAAGGGGTGATCGTGGCTGCCGGCGACGCCATCAGGCGCGTACTGCACCATGAACATCGTCGAGGCCACCGCGCCCAGATCGCTGTCCACCATCATTTTCACGGTGATGCCGCTGTAGACGAGCAGCGCGGTCCGCATGCTGGCCGACACGGCCAGGAGGTCCTGGGACTGCTTGCCGGGGTCCATCTGGGCGGCCTCGAAGTGGCCGAACGAGCGGGTACGCGGGTCGCGTACGTCGATACGGGCTGGCTCGCGGGCCGGCAGCGCGGGCACCGCCTGGGTGTCGTAGCCGTAGCGGGCTCGCGGGACCGGTGCGAGCATGTCCGCCCAGCGCGCGACGGTGTCCCCGGCGCCGCGCCAGGCGTGCGGCACGCCCGTCGGCAGCAGTCCGTAGTCGCCTTCCTCGAGCAGGTACGAGCTCTCGGGCACATCGAGGATCACCGTGCCCGACAGCATGTGGAAGGACTCCTCGTACGCGTTGACGTGGGCGCCGGTCGCTCCGTCCGGCGCCAGTTCGCAGATGCCGAAGCCGCTGTGCACGGCGCCGTCGCCCTCGTCGACGACCGTCCGTCGTCTGAACCCGTCGCTGCTGTACGGCAGTTGGGTCGGGGCGGCGAACGTGGCGTCCGCCGCCCGCCGTACGGCGAAGTGGGTCATGCCCGCCCCTTCCTCCGTGCCCTCCGTCCGGACTCCCTCACACCTGCTGCTTCTTCCGGGCCTCGACCGCCGCCACCAGTCGGTCGCGGGACTCCTCGACAAGGCGGCGGGCCCGTGCAGTGTCGGCGAGCAGCTTGCCGTCGCGCTTGCGGACCGTGCCGTCGACGATGACCGTGTCGACGTTGGACACGTCCGCGCACAGGGTCACCGCGGCGACCGGGTCGATGAGGGGCGCGATGTTGAGGGCTGTGGCGTCGATGGCGACGATGTCGGCGCGTTTGCCGGGGGTCAGTGAGCCGGTGCGGTGCTCGAGTCCCGCGACATGTGCGCCGTTGACGGTGGCGATCTCCAGCATCTGACGTGCGGTCAGCATCGTTTCGGGGACGGGTGTGTCGGCCTGCCAGCACTCGGCGTTCACCCGGGCACGCTCGCCGCCGAAGGCCGCGCGGATCTGGGTGAACATGTCGCCGGGCACGGTGGTGACCACGTCGATGCTCAGGCTCGGCCGCAGCCCGTACTCGATCGCCTTCATCACGGGCGGCCAGCCGTGCCCCATCTGCTGCTCCACCTGGGGCGCGATGGAGACCGTGCCGCCGCTGTCGGCGACCATCCGCCACTCCTCCTCGCTGAAGTAGCAGCAGTGGATGTAGGTGGTGTCGGAGCCGAGCAGCCCGAGGTCGTGCAGCTGCTTGACCATCCCGAAGCGGCCGGCCAGCCGGCCCATGCCGACGTGCACGGTGATCGGGATGTCCAGTTCGCGCGCGAGGCGCCACTCGGCCTCGACGACGTCGTTGATGCAGAATCCCGGGCCGCGGGTGGCGAGCGCCATGGTCAACAGGCCGTCGTCCGAGGCGAAGTGACGCTCCCGCATCCGTCGTACGTCGTCGGCCGGTATGGCGATCTTGCTGTCGAACCAGTAGTCGGCGAGCGAGGTGTTGGCGCTGCCGTACGCGTACTGGGCGCGGATCCCGGTCTCGCTCAGTGCCCGCACCGCGGCGTCGGGATGCTCGGGTGTGTTGTTGATGTGCGACCAGTCGACGAGCGTGGTGATCCCGGCGTTCAGGCACTCCAGGGAGCCCGCGAGGTTGCCCGCGTACACGTCCTCGGGGCCGTAGACGGGTGCGAAGGTGTCGAGGACTTCGACGAAGTAGTCGTCGAGCGTGGCATTGGGCGCGCAGCCGCGGATGGGCGCCTCCCAGGTGTGGCGGTGGGTGTCGACGAAGCCCGGCACGACGATGCGGCCGGTCATGTCGAGGACTTCGGCGTCGACTTCGGCGTCTATCCGCGGCTCGACCGCCGTGATCTTCCCGTCCTCGATCAGTACATCGCCCTCGGGCAGGTCCCCGATGCCGGGGTCCATCGAGATCACGTGGCCCGAGCGCAGAAGCATCCGACTGGTCATCGGCCTTCCTCCCTTGGTGTGTTCAGTACGCGGCGAGCCGCCGGACCGCCGTCACGACCTTGTCGACGGTGGGGATGACCTGCTCTTCGAGCGCGTCCGCGAAGGGCAGCGGCACGCACTCGGCCGCGACCCGGCGTACGGGCGCGTCGAGGAGGCCGAATCCCTCGTCGGCGACGACCGATACGAGGGTGCCGCCCCATCCGCCCTGGTAGGGGTTCTCCTCGACGGTCACGAGCCGCGAGGTCTTCGCGAGGGAACCGAGCACCGTGCGCGTGTCCAGCGGTACCAGGCAGCGCAGGTCGATCACCTCGGCGTCGATGTCCTCCTCGGCCAGCCGTTCGGCGGCCGTCAGCGCCACGGGCACCATCGAGGCTAGGGCGACGAGCGTGACGTCGGCGCCTTCGCGGACGACGGCGGCCTGTCCCAGCTCGACGAGGTGGTCCGGTGGCGCGGGCGGCCCCTTGGTCGCGAACAGTCCCTTGTGCTCGAAGAAGACCACCGGGTCGTCGCTGCGGATCGCGGCGGCCATCATGCCGATCACGTCGGCGGGCGTGGCGGGTGCCGCGATCTTCAGTCCGGGGACGGTGAACGCCCAGTTCTCGGTGGCCTGGGAGTGCTGGGCGCCGAAGCCGAGACCGCCGCCGTTGGCCGTGCGGACGACGAGCGGCACGGTGACCTGACCGCCCGTCATGTACCGGACCTTGGGTATCTCGTTGGCGAGGTAGTCCCAGCAACAGGCCAGGAAGTCGGAGAACATGATCTCCGCGACGGGCCGCATCCCGGTCATCGCGGCGCCCATCGCCGCCCCGACGATGGCCTGTTCGGAGATCGGCGTGTCCCACACCCGCTCGGATCCGAACTCCTTGTGCAGCCCGACGGTCGTCTTGAACACCCCGCCCGCCGCACCGATGTCCTCCCCCAGGCAGACGACCGCGGGATCGCGCCGCATCTCGCGTGCGATGCCCTCGGCGACCGCCTCACGGTAGGTGATCACGTCCGCCACGCCGCACCTCCGTCGGCCCATACGTCGGTCAGCGCCTCCCGCGGATCGGCCGCGGGCGCCTGCTTCGCGGCATCGACTGCCTGCTGTACGAGGCCGGTTGCGCGAGCGTCGGCTTCGGTGACCGCTTCCTCGGGCACACCCAGTTCGGCGAGCCGCCCGCGGGCGAGGTCCAGCGGGTCGTGCTTCAGCCAGCGCTCGACCTCCTCGGCCGGCCGGTAGGTGGCCGGGTCGGTGCGGCTGTGGCCGAAGTGCCGGTAGGTCTGTGCCTCCAGCAGGCTGGGCCCGTCTCCCGCACGGGCCCGGTCCGCCAGCCGTCCCACCGCCTCCTGGACGAGGACCACGTCGTTGCCGTCGACGATCTCGCCGGGGATGCCGTACGCGGGCGCACGGTCCGCCGCGGGGTTCGCCACCGCGGTGACGTCGGCGATCGGCGTGTACTCCATGTAGAGGTTGTTCTCGCAGATGAAGAGCACGGGCAGTTTCCATACGGCGGCCAGGTTCAGCGCCTCGTGGAAGGCGCCGATGTTGGTCGCGCCGTCGCCGAAGAAGGCCACGGCGATCTGTCCGGTGCCGCGCAGCCGGGCCGACCAGGCGGCGCCGACCGCCATGGGCAGATGGGCGCCGACGATGGCGTACGAGCCGAGCATGTTGTGCGACGCCTTGGTGAGGTGCATCGAGCCGCCCTTGGCCTTGCACAGGCCGGTGGCGCGGCTCATCAGTTCGGCGAGGCATTCCTCGGGGGTGGCGCCGCGGGCCAGTGCGTGGTGGTGGCCGCGGTAGGTCGCGAACACGTAGTCGTCGTCGCGGAGGGCCGCGCTCGCGCCGACCGCGATCGCCTCGTGGCCGGAGGCGAGGTGGGTGGTGCCCTTGACGAGGCCGGCCAGGAACAGGTCGTGGGCGGCCTTCTCGGTACGCCGGATCACGGCCATCTGTTCGTAGAGCGCGAGGAGTTGACCCGCATTCGTCGAGACCGCGCCGGTCATGACTCACCCCTGCCCTCGGGGGTGTTGAGGTGCGACTGGGCCTCACGCCGGGTGTTGAGCGCGCCGCCGACCGTCCAGTACTTGCGGCCCGCCACGAGCAGTTCCTCCGCAGGGAACTTGGTGATCACCTCGCAGCCGTCGGCGGTGACGACGACCTCCTCCTCGATCCGCGCCGCCGACCAGCCGTCGGCGGCGGGCCAGTACGTCTCCAGCGCGAACACCATGCCCTCTTCGAGGACTTCGGGATGGTCGAGGGAGACGAGGCGGCTGAAGATGGGCTTCTCCCAGATGGACAGGCCCACTCCGTGCCCGTACTGGAGCGCGAATGCGGCCGTCTCGTCGGGGAAGCCGAACTCCTCGGCGCGCGGCCAGACCTGGACGATGTCGGCGGTGGTGGCGCCCGGCCGGACCAGGGCGATGGCCTCGTCCATGTAGGCGCGGCAGCGGACGTACGCGTCGCGCTGTGCGGCGGAGGCGCTGCCGACGGCGAACGTGCGGTAGTAGCAGGTGCGGTAGCCGAGGTGGCTGTGCAGGATGTCGAAGAAGGCGGGGTCGCCGGGGCGGATCAGGCGGTCGCTGTAGACGTGCGGGTGGGGTGAACAGCGCTCTCCCGAGATGGCGTTGACGCCTTCGACGTACTCGCTGCCGAGGTCGTAGAGGACCTTGCTGACGAGTCCGACGCATTCGTTCTCGCGCACGCCGGGGCGCAGATAGCCGTACAGCTCCTCGTACGCCGCGTCGACCATCGAGCAGGCCTGGGTGAGCAGGGAGATCTCGTCGCCGGTCTTGATGCGGCGGGCCTCCAGGAAGACCTGCTGGCCGTCGACGACGTCGATGCCCTCCTCCTTGAGGGCGTGCAGTACGGGCATCTCGGCCAGGTCGACGCCCAACGGCTCGCCCGCCAGGCCGTGTTCGCGCAGGATCTGGGCGATCTTGGCGGCGACGTCCTCGGCGATCCCGGCGTCCGGGTGGAAGGCGCCCCTGAGGGTGGAGATGCCGGCGCGGGCGCCGGTGGGCGGGCCGCCCTTGCCGTCGCTGTAGTCCAGCCAGGGGTTGTAGAGCTGGTGGTGGCGGGCGGCGGAGCCGAAGTCCCAGACGACCGGTTCGCCGCCGCGGACGAGCAGCGCGAAACGGATCAGCTTGTCCATCGCCCAGGTGCCGATGTGAGTGGACGACATGTAGCGGATGTTGGAGAAGTCGAAGCTGAGTAGTGCGCCCAGCTCGGAACGGTTCAGCGCGGCGTTCAGCCGGGCGAGCCGCTCCTTGCGCAGCCTGTCCAGGTCGACGCGCTCTTCCCAGTCGACGGCGTTGGGGCCGAAAGTGCGGATCGCCATGGCGAACCTCCCCTTCGAGTGAACGACCGTCCGACGAGGGTGTCAAGGCAAGTGTCAAGGCATACTGAACACGAACCAGACGCCGATGGCCGGCTCGTCCCCGTCGTTGCGATAGCGGTGGGGTGTCGTCGACTCGAAGGACACCGCGTCGCCCGGGCGGAGCGTGTACTCCTCGAAGCCGAGGGTGAGCACCAGCTCGCCGGAGGTCAGGTAGCCGTACTCCGTGCCCGGGTGCCGCATCAGTCCGCCCGTACTGGAGGAGGCACCGCCGGGGCAGTAGGTCACCAGCAGGAAGTCGACGTCCGCGCCCGGAACATGACCGAGACGCTCCCATACGACGCCCGAGTCGAGCTCAAGCACCTCCCGCTCCTCGGCCCTGACCAGCGGCCCGATCCGGTGGCCCGGGTCGGCGGCGAAGGCGGCGAGCGCGTGCAGGACGGTGCCGGGCGGACCGGCGACGGGCGAGGCGGGAGCCGGCACCGGCGCGGTCTCCTCCCCGTCGAAGCCGTCATAGCCGTCGAAGAGCGACTCGACGGGGACGGAGAGCGCGGTGGTGATCGCGTACAGCGTGCTGACCGACGGCTGGCTCTTCCCGGTCTCGATCTGCGAGATCAGGCTCGCGGACACGCCGATCTCCCGCGCCAGACCGCGCAGACTCATGCCCCGCGCGGTGCGCGCCTGCCGGATGCGCGCACCGACTGGCGGCACGACCACTGGGGACACGGACGGCTCCTCTCACGGGCATCGTTCGTTCCCACTGAACAGTTCCTGAGTTCCTATTGAACAGCGGGATCGAGCCGAGCGGAGGGCCTGGCCGGAAACTGTCGGACCTGTCCTACGAGGCGCTCGGCTTCCAGTCGCCCAGCCAGTCACCGATCTCCTGGTCGGCGGCCTGGGCATCGGTCAGCTGGGGCCGGTCGCCACTCGCGGAACCGGCGCCGGGGCCGGTGTTCTTGTACTCGGCGAACCGGTCGTCCTTCCACGAGAAGCCGCTCATGTCGGTCCACGGAGCGGACTTGATCGCACTGCTCAGGGACGTGTTACGGACCGTGGTCTGCGGGTCGAGAGCGGCGTCACCGCCCGCGTGCCAGGGGCGGCCCAGGTGGAAGCTGGAGGCGGACACATCGCCGTTGACGGTGCTGTTGGCGATCAGGATGCCCTTGCGGCCCGCGGCCGTGCTGGGCGCCGTGACGTACCCCGCCGAGTCGCCGTTCCACCGCTTCTTCAGCGTGATCACCGACTTGTTGATCACCGCGCTGGCCCGGCCGAAGATGAAGTCGACGTTCCCGACGATGTAGGAGTTGTTGACGTAGACCCGGCCGAGCTTGTCCTTGGACTGCGTGTCCAGCAGCAGCGTGTCCTGGTCGCCGGTGACGATGATGCTGTCGAGTACGACCTTGTCGGCGGCGGTGCGCAGGGCGACGGCCTGGTGTCCGTTCAGGCTCTGGTTCTTCGCCTCGTCGAAGTCGTTGTCGATGGTGAGGTTACGGGCCTGGAAGTCATCGGCCTCGACGGCGACGGTCGCGCTGCCGCTGGTGCCGTAGTTTCCCGAACCGTCAGGCTTCGGCGTTCCCGAGGCGTTGTTGAAGACGATCACGGTGTCCTTGCGGCTGGCTCCCGTGCCCTGGAAGGTCACATGCGGCTTGTCGCGTGGGACCTTGACCAGCTCGCGGTAGGTGCCGGGCTTGATGGAGATGACGGCCCGTGAAGTGTTGTTCGCCGGTACGGCGTTGACGGCGGCCTGGACACTCGTGAACTGCCCGCTGCCGTCCTTGGCGACGGTGAGCGTGGTGTCGGCGGCGCTCGCCTTCGTACTCGTACCCGCACTCGCCGTCGTACCGATCGAAGTCCGCGGCCCCGCACCGGACTTGAGCAGCGCCGGGACGTCGGCCGCCTTGTCGAGGGTGTACTTGTAGAAATTCTTCGGGTCGAAGGCCGTGCCACCGCTCTCGTTACGGCCGCTGGTGCCGTTGAAGACGTTGCCGCGCTGGACCACCGCCGCGGTGCTGTCCTTGGTGACGGGGTTCTTGAGCCCCTCGAAGACGCTGTTCTCCAGCACCATCTTCGTCTTGCCGCGCGCGTAGTTGCCGTAGGACGTGGTGATGTCCGTGTTCGGCATGTCCTGCAGGTAGTTGTTGTAGAGGTGCGCGTGGGCCACGTTGTCGGTGGACGGGTTGCGCTGCTCGGTCTCGCGGAACCAGTTGTGGTGGATCGTGAGGTCGGCCGTGGTGTTCTCGGTCCAGCCGATGCCGAAGGTCTTGTTGTTGTCGCTCAGCTTGTTCCAGGACACCGTCACGTTGGTGGTGTCCTTGCGGCTGTCGATCAGGCCGTCGGCCATGTGCCGCAGGTCGTTGTGGTCGATCCAGACGTGGTGCGCGCCGTCCATCTGGATGGCGTCGAAGTCGTGGTCCTTGTCGTTCCACTCACCGGCGTACGAGTCCCGGATCGTCAGGTTGCGGATGATGACGTTGTGCACGCCCTGACCCAGGAAGAAGCCGCCGCCGACGATCTGCCCGGAGGTGCCCGAGCCGACGATCGTCTTGTCCGAGGCGACCTTGATCTCCTTGCCCTTGGGGTCCATGTTGATCGTGCCGGCCACGACAATGACGTACGGCTCCGGGGCCGTCGCGTACTTCTCCAGATCGGCCAGGGTTTTCACGGTGACGGTCTTGCCGTCACGGCCGCCATAAGTGCCGTTCTGCCCCTGCGAGTTGACCGACGCGAAGCCGTCGGCGACGTCATCGGCCCACGCCGGGGGCGCGGTCGCCGCCGAGGCGCTGCGCTGCGCGTCCTCGCCGAACACACCCAGATCCGTGCCGTACGCCATGCCCGCCGCCGCGGCCACCGCCACCGGGATGCCGATCGACAGACCGGCCTTGCGCCTGCGGTGCCGCGCCCTCTGCTGCTTCGCTTCCATATTTCCTCAACCGCCCTGGTGACATGAAGTAGTGCATTGCCGCAAGGCAGTTGCCGCTCCGAGCCAAAGGGTTGCCGCGTTTCCTGCCGCGAAATTTTCGACGCATCCGACGGCTACCTGACGGGCTGACCCTGGCCGTGGCCGGCCCCCTCGTCGTCCCACGCGGCGTCGGCGCCCCATGAGAAACTCGGCCTGTGATCGTCGAACGCGCGTACGCACACGTGTCCACGTACGAGGAAGACAAATGGCCCTGGTCCGTGCCCTGCGTTCGTCGGCTTCTGGCGGACGGGCTGCGGTTCACCGCTCCGGTGACTTTCCTGGTCGGGGAGAACGGTTCGGGCAAGTCGACACTGGTCGAGGCCCTCGCTGAGGGCTTCGGGCTGGACTCCTGGGGCGGCTCGCACGACTGGAAGTATGCGAGCCCTCGCAGCAAGTCGGTGCTGGGTGAACGGATCCGCTTCGACTCGGCGCCGGGCGGGCGGCGCATGCTGGGCAGCTGGTCCGCCCGCAAGGGGTTCTTCCTGCGCGCCGAGACGGCGATGGACGCACTGCACCGGGAAGGGTTCGCCCCGGATTCCGTCAGTCACGGCGAGGGCTTTCTGGCGGCGTTCCGGGGGAAGTTCCTCCAGCCCGGACTGTATGTGATGGACGAGCCGGAGGCGGCGCTGTCGTTCTCGTCCTGCCTCGAACTGCTCGGCCATATCGACCAGTTGACGCAGAAGGGCGGCCAGGTCGTCTGCGCCACCCACTCTCCGCTGCTGACGGCGCTGCCCGGTGCGGACATCGTCGAGGTCGGCGAGCACGGCATGCAGCGGGTGGAGTGGCGCGAACTCGCCCTGGTCGACCACTGGCGCCGCTATCTCGCCGACCCGCAGGCCTATCTACGGCATGTCCTCGACTGACCGGCCGTCAGCCGCCTCCACCCAGAACCGTTCCAACACGGCAGCCGCGGTGCCGGGATCCTCCAACATCCACCAATGTCCCACTCCTTCGAGCCGCTCGGTGCGGGCGCCGAGGCGGGCGGCCATCTCATCGGAGGCCGCAGCGTCGTCGAAGGGGTCGAGCAGTGCCTGGAGCACCAGCCCCGGTGCGGAGGCAGGCCCGGCGAGCTGCGCAGCCGCGTGGGCGTACGGGTTGGGCGTCGCCGAGCGGTAGAGGGCCAGGATGCACGCGGCCATGGTCGCGTCGAACCTTCCGCCCAACGCCTCGGCGTCCTCGACGGGCACACCGGCCCCCGTGAGCTGCGCCGCGGGGCTCTCAGGGCTTCCCGGAGCGGCCTCGACCGAGGCCTTCGCCCACTGCTCCCCCGCTCCCGGCGTCTGCCAGAGCTGCGCGAACTCGTGCCAGACGTAGTCCGGGTGCAGGATGCCGGCCACGTCCGTGGCCCAACTTCGCACCGGTACGGAGGAGTTCGTGGCCACCCGCGCCACAAGCAGCGCGCCCCAGTCATGCCCGACCAGATCGAGCGGTCCGTCGACCTCCCGGAGCGCCCGCTCCAGCCACTGGGTGTACTCGTCCATGGTCGCGCCGAATCCGTCAGGGGTCGGCACGCCAAACCCGGGCAGGTCCAAGGCGATCGAGTCGGTCGAGAGGCAAGCACGGAGCCGGTCCCACAACTGACCGGTCTCGGGCACACCATGAACGAACACTGCGGTCATTTCGCCACCTTCCCCCGGCCCACCGTCCCGTACGGGGACCTCGACGAAACACCGTACGTCCCTGCATGCGGTCGCCACCGGCATACGTGGGGACGGCCGGATGAGCACCGTACAGAACTCCATCCTAGACGTGTAGTCTAAGAACTGGACCAATAATCCAGACCCAATCATCCAAACCCCGGAGCATGCGATGCCGACCGACACCGACGAGCAGGATGCGATCATCGCCGCGCTCACCCCCGTCATCGACGGCATCGCAGCGACATTCGGCTCGTTCTGCGAGGTGGTCGTGCACGACTTCCGGCGGCCGGAGAAGTCCGTGGTCGCCATCGCGGGCTCGGTCACCGGGCGCGGGGTCGGTGGGTCGATGAGTGAGATCGGGATGGGCATCCTCGCCCGCGGTGACGAGGCGAGCGACGAGCTGAACTACCTCACCCGCACCCGGACGGGGAAGATCGTCAAGTCGTCGACGATGGTCCTGCGCGACTCCACCGGCACGGTGTTCGGCGCCCTGTGCGTCAATCTCGACATCACCGCCGTCAACCAGGCCCACGCCCTGATCGGCGAGATCGCGGGAGTCGCCACCGGACCGGCCGACGTGCCGACCACGACGTTCGGCAACGACATCGGTTCCGTGGTGGACGCCATCGTCGACAGCCATCAGCTGCGGCAGAACAAGACCTGGTCCGAGCTCGACCGCGCCCAGCGTCTCGAGTTGTTCCGCAGCCTGGACGAACGCGGTGTCTTCGCCGTACGCCGCGCGGTCGAGCAGGTCGCCGCCCGGCTCGGCATCTCCCGCGCCTCCGCCTACAACTACCTGTCCGACGCCAGGGCGACATCCCGCACACCACCGAGCGACGCGTCCACGACGGACGGCACCGAGCCCGGCGCCACACCCCCCGAAGGAGCCCAGCCATGACGCACACTCCCCCGGTCACCCTCGACGACGTCCGCGACGCCGCCGCACAGATCAAGGGCGTGGCCCACCGCACCCCCGTACTGCGTTCCCGCACCCTGGACACCCTCGTCGGCGCACAGGTCTTCCTGAAGTGCGAGAACTTCCAGCGCATCGGCGCGTTCAAGTTCCGCGGCGCCTACAACACCGCCTCCCGCCTGTCGCCGGAGCAACTGGCCAAGGGCATCGCCGCCTACTCCTCCGGCAACCACGCCCAGGCCGTCGCCCTCGCCGCACGGGAGCTGGGCACCACCGCGGTGATCCTCATGCCCGAGGACACGCCGCAGTCGAAGATGGACGCCACCGCGGGTTACGGCGCGGAGATCGTCACGTACGACCGCTACACCGGTAACCGTGAGGCCATCGGCGAGGCCCTCGCCGCCGATCGCGGGCTTGCGCTCATCCCGCCGTACGAGCATCCGCAGGTGATCGCCGGACAGGGCACCGCGGCCCTCGAACTGATCGAGGAGACCGGGGAGTTGGACGCCCTGGTCACACCGGTGGGCGGGGGCGGGCTGATGGCGGGCAGTGCCACCGCGGCCAAGGGCCTGCACAGCGGGATCCGGATGATCGGCATCGAGCCGGAGGCCGGGGACGACACCAAGCGTTCCCTCGAGGCCGGCCGGCGCGTCTCCATCCCGGTGCCGCGCACGATCGCCGACGGGCAGGCGGCGGACATCCCCGGCGAGCTGACGTTCTCCGTCAACCAGCGCCTGGTCGACGACATCTTCCTGGTCACCGACGACGAGATCCGCGACGCGATGCGGTTCGCCTTCGAGCGGCTGAAGATCATCGTGGAGCCCAGCGGCGCCACCGGCCTGGCCGCCCTGCTGGCCGGTCGCGTCGAGCGGCTCCCGTCCCGCGTCGGCGTGATCATCTCCGGCGGCAACATCGACGTGAGGCGCTTCGCCGAGCTGTGCGGGAGCGGAAGCTGAGGCGTGCGGGAGCGCAAGCCGAGTGGCGGAAAGTATGATCAGCGAATGTCTGACATGACCGAAACCACGCCCGGCTGGCTGAGTCCCGACGAGCTCGAGTACGCGCGCGCCCACATGCCGATCCTGTACGTCGAGGCCGTACCCGTGAGAGTCGACGACAGCGGCGAGGTCACCAGCATCGGGCTCCTGCTGCGCATCGGGCCGGACGGAACGGTCAGCCGTACCCTCGTCTCCGGCCGCGTACTGCACCACGAACGCGTCCGGGACGCCCTCCTGCGCCACCTGGAGAAGGACCTCGGCCCGATGGCACTGCCCCAGGTGCCGGCCTCCCTCCAGCCCTTCACCGTCGCCGAGTACTTCCCGACGCAGGGGTTCACACCGTTCCACGACCCCCGCCAGCACGCGGTCGCCCTCGCCTACATCGTCCCGGTGACCGGCGACTGCCGCCCTCGCCAGGACGCTCTGGACCTGGTCTGGTTCAGCCCGCAGGAAGCCTCGGAGGCACTGGTCCTGAGCGAGATGCCGGGCGGGCAGGGAGTCCTCCTCAGGCAGGCCCTCGCACACGTCGGCTGCCTGTCCTGAAGGAGACGGCCTGTCCTGAAGGAGATGGAACGCCTGAAGGATCCCGTGACGCTCACATGGACGCCGCGGTCCCCGGCCGGGCGAGGTACGAGGACTCGACGGCGTCCAGGTTCTCGCGCAGCTCTCGCGGGGTGCCGGTCATCTCGATGCGGCCCCGGCGCAGCACGTACACCCGGTCCGCGATGTCCAGCACCTTGCGTACGTGCTGCTCGACCAGCAGCGCCCCAAGGCCCCGGTCGGCGGCTTCGCGCACCGCGCGCAGCAGCCGCTCAACCACCAACGGGGCGAGCCCGAGCGACAGTTCGTCGGCGAGGAGCAGCCGGGGCGACCGGCACAGGGCGCGCGCCAGCGAGAGCATCTGCTGCTCGCCGCCGGAGAGCATGCCCGCGCCGGTCCTGAGCCGTTTCTCGAGTTCGGGGAACAGCTCCAGGGCGCGGGCCGTCTCCACCCGGCCGACCCGCAGGTTCTCGGCCACGTCGAGCCGGGTGAAGACCGCGCGCTCACCGACGTACGCGAGGCCCTGCCGGGCCCGGCGGTGCAGCGGCGCCCGGCCCGCACCGCCCAGCCAGCGCACCTCGCCGCTCATCGGCGCCAGATCGCCCGCCAGCACCCGCAGCGTCGTCGTCTTGCCCGCACCGTTGGGGCCGAGCAGCGCGACGACCTCGCCGGGGCGCACCTCGATGTCGAGGTCGCGTACGACGGGCTGGGTGCCGTACCCGGCGGACAGTCCGCGGGTCGCGATCAAGGGCTCCGCGGACGCTTCGGCTGCGGAGCCGGGGCGGTCGGGTGCGCTGGTGGACACAGGACTTCTCCTTCCGTAGTTGCCGCTTCTGCGGACTGACCGACCTTGTTCAGCCGGCCGACGCGGTCAGCGCCTTCCGTACGTCGACGAAGTCAGAGCCGGACTCGGCCCACTCGATCTTGCCGTCTTTCAGCACCAGTTCGGTCGCGGTGGTGTTGTGGATGCGGTTCATGCCCTTCATGGGCAGAGCGGTCGCGGACGTCCAGGTCAGCGGCGGGGTCAGGCCACCGGTGTCGATGCCCTTCGCGGTGTTGAGCTCGTTCACCAGGGCCTTGGAGGTGATCTCCGGCAGCTTCCCGGCGGCCTCGCTGAAGACCTTGAACGCCACCCAGGTCGTCGCGTTGGCCCCGTTGGAGAGGTCGACGTCCTTGCCGTCGAGGGCCGCCACGGCGTCCTTCCAGGCGGGGTCGGAGACCGGCGGGTAGTAGCCGGTGACGGCGGAGCCGTCCAGCGGGCTGCCGCTGCCGCCGGTGGTCTCGGCCAGCTCGGGGGTGAGGTTGCCGACGACGCTGCCGAGCTCGGTCTTGGCGCCGGACTGCAGATACGCCTTCACGAACAGGTCCGAGTGCGTGCCCAGGATGACGCTCACGCAGTCGCTGCCCCTGGTCGCCTCGGCCACCTGCGGGGCGAGGTCGGTGGCGGTGACCGGCACCTTCAGGTCCTTGGGCGGCTTCCCTCCGGCGGAGACCACGCCGAGGCCGAGGAACTGCGTGACGATCGCGGCGGCGGCGACGTCGTAGCGCACACCGGAGATCTTCTTGCAGCCCGCCTCCACCAGCTGACGGCCGTGCGCGGCGAAGACCACGGGGGTGCCGCCGTTGACCGGGAAGGACAGCGGGTTGGAGAACTCCGCGGCCGACACTCCGGTCCCGCCGATGTAGGGGATGCCGGCCTTCTCCAGGATCGGCATGTAGCGATCCCCGGCGAGGCTGTACGAGCCGACCACCGCGACCACCTTTTCGCTGACCGCCTGCTGGGCGCAGTTCTCGGCCTCGTCGGGGTCGTTCTTCTCGTTGCAGGTGATGACCTTGAGCGGGCCGCCCTTGATGCCGCCGTTCGCGTTGATCCACTTCTCGTACGCCTGGGCCGTGACCCGGACGCCGGGCTGCGCGCTGCCCTGGGTGTTCTCCGGTGCCCAGACCATCACCTTGACCGGTGTGCCGGTCAGCGAGGACGCGGCCGCGCTGCCCGCGGGCTCCTCCTCCTCGCCGCCCCCGCAGCCCGCGATGAGCAGGGCTCCGGTCATCGCGAGACAGCTCGCTGCGGTACTTCTGCGCCGGCGTGAGTCGTTCATGGTTCCTCCGCGAAAGCTCGCGCCCCGGACGGGCGACGGTGAAGAGGGGACCAGCATGGGGCGCGGCCTTTCGTTAGAGAAGTACTCTTGCCAGAATTATTTAAATAAATGTGCTGTACGGTCTTGCCGCGCCCCCCGGCGTTCGCTACTCATGAAGCCCTGGAGGTTCATCTGGTGGACGACATCCTGCGCTTCGCGCTCCTGGGCCTCGGGCTCGGTGCGCTCTACGCGCTCACCGCCCAAGGCATCGTGCTGATCTACCGAGGCTCCGGCGTCCTGAACTTCGCGCACGGCGCGATCGGGATGGCCGGCGCCTATGTGCAATGGGAACTCGCCGTGCAGCACGGCGTGTCCTACTGGACCGCCGTCGGCTGCGGCGTCCTGGTGGCCGGGCTGCTGGGGGTGCTCACCCATCTGCTGGTGATGCGCCCGCTGCGCCGGGCATCCTCACTGGCCCGGCTGGTGGGCACCCTGGCCGTGTTCATCGTGCTCACCGCCGCGGCCGTCAAACGGTACGGCGACAGCGTGCAGCTCGTGCCCGGCAAACTGCCGTCCGACCTGCTGGAAGTGGCCGGGGCGACGGTGTCCGAGGACCGGGTCTGGCTGCTCGGGATCGCGATCGCCATCACCGTCGCGCTCCATCTCCTCTACAAGCACAGCATGTTCGGGCTCGGCACCACGGCGGTCGCGGAGAACCAGAGCGCCGCCTCCTCTCTCGGCTGGTCCGCGGATCTGATCGCCGCCGCCAACTGGGGGCTCGGCTCGGCACTCGCGGGTCTCACCGGCATCCTGATCGTGCCGGTCATCGGCCTGTCCGTGAACGGCCTGACCACGCTCCTGCTCAGCGCGCTGGCCGCCGCCCTGGTCGGCAGGTTCTCCTCGTTCCCCGTCACCCTGGCGGGCGGCCTCGTCATCGGCATCGTGCAGTCCGAACTGACCCGCTTCGGCACGGACATCACGGGCCTCGCGGCGTCGGTGCCGTTCCTCGTCATCGCCCTGGTCCTGGTGGCACGCGGCCGGGCACTACCGCTGCGCGGCACGTTCCTGGACCGGTTGCCGGCGCTCGGCACCGGACGCGTACGGCCGGTGGCACTGGCCGTCACCGTCGCGGTCGCCCTGCTGCTGGTGGCACTGTCCACGCCGCAGTGGGCCGACGCGATCACCAACACCCTGGTGCTCTCCCTGATCATCCTGTCGATCGTGGTGGTCACCGGTTACGCGGGACAGGTCTCCCTCGCGGCGTACGCACTCGCCGGAACCGGCGCCTTCATCGCGGGGCACGCGGTCGCCGACTGGGGCTGGCCCTTCGAACTCGCCCTGCTGGCAGGCGTGTTGGGGACGGTACCGATCGGCCTGCTGTTCGCCCTGCCCGCGGTCCGCACCCGTGGAGTCAACCTCGCGATCATCACCCTCGGCCTCGGCACCACGCTGGAGGTGATGGTCTTCCAGAACACCGACCTGGCCACCACCCCCGGCAGCGACGGCATCGCGGTGGGCAGGCAGACGCTGTTCGGCATCGACATCTCCGGCGTCGACCATCCGCAGCGGTACGCGGCCCTGGTGCTGCTCCTCTTCATCGGAGCCGCGCTGGTGGTGGCCAACATCCGGCGCAGCCGGACCGGCCGCCGGCTGATCGCGGTCCGCGCCAACGAGCGGGCCGCCGCCGCACTCGGCATCGGCGTACGCGCCACGAAGCTGTACGCGTTCGGGGTGTCCGCGGCGATCGCCGCACTCGCGGGCGTGCTCACCGGCTTCCGCTCGACCTCGGTGGTCTTCACCGACTTCGCGGCCTTCGACTCCATCACCGCGCTCGGGCTTGCGGTCATCGGCGGGGTCGGCTTCCTCGTCGGCCCGCTGTTCGGCGCCACGTTCGCCGCGGGCACGGTCGGCGCCCGCTTCGGGGATCTGGTGGTGCCGGGGCTGAGCGAGTGGATGCCGTTGATCGGCGGGATCATTCTGTTGCTCACCCTGGTGGGCAACCAGGACGGGATCGGTCAGGGGCTCGGCAAGCAGGCGGCGGCAGTTGAGCGCCGGCTGCCCCGGCGACGCTCCCTCGACCGGGCGCGTTCCATCGAGGGGGCACCTGCCCCCGCCTCCACTCCCACTCCCGAGGCCGCGCCGGACGCACACCGTGCGGCACCCCTCCCCCTCCACGTCGCCAACCTGACCGTGCGCTACGGCGGTGTCGTCGCCGTCGACGATCTCTCCTTCGCCATCGAGCCCGGCCGGGTCACCGGCCTCATCGGCCCGAACGGCGCGGGCAAGACCTCCGCCATCGACGCGGTCACCGGCTTCACCCGGCCCGCCTCCGGCAGCGTCCGCCTCGGCGACCGGGACCTGACCGGCACCGCCGTGCACCTGCGCGCCCGCGCGGGCCTGAGCCGGTCCTTCCAGTCACTGGAACTCTTCGAGGACATGACTGTCCTCGACAACCTGTACGCCGCCTGCGACCGCCCCGGCCCGTGGACGTACCTCAAGGACCTGATACGTCCAGGAAGCCGCCCCCTGCCCGCCCAAGTACTCATCGCGGTACGGGAGTTCGGCCTTGAGAGCAGCCTGGACCGCTCGGTGGGCGACCTCTCGTACGGGGAGCGACGGCTACTGGCCATCGCCCGCGCCGTGGCGACCTCCCCGTCCGTCCTCCTGCTCGACGAGCCGGCGGCCGGTCTCTCGGACGACGAGACCCGCGAACTGGCCCGTCTGGTACGGCGACTCGCCGAGGACTGGGGCATGGGGGTGCTGCTCGTCGAGCACGACGTCGACATGGTCATGAGCGTCTGCGACCAGGTCGTCGTCCTCGACTTCGGCCGCCGGATCAGCGTCGGCACACCGGACGAGGTACGCGCCGATCCGGCGGTGCGGGCGGCCTACTTGGGTGACCTTTCACCGGAGGAGGCAGAGGAGTCGGTGCCCGGGGCGGAAGGTGATCCGGTGAGCGCTTAGGCGCGCGTACAGGCGGTGGGCACCGGGGCCACCGCCTGCGAGGCCGATCGCGGGCAACTGACCGCGGTGGCCCGGTTCACCACCGTGCCGTCCGTCCACGAGATCGGCCATGGTGTTACTCCTCACCCTGTGGCTCAGCGGTCGTGGCCGGGTCGGGCCCGGTGAGTGTCGAGAGGATGGCGGGCGGCCCCTGGACGGCGGTGCGCTGCATGTGGTGCAGCACGCTGCGGATGCCGCCCAGTTCCTCGCCGCCGCCCGCCCGGCCGGGGCCGCCGTGCACGGTGTGCGGGAGCGGCGAGCCGTGACCGGTGGACTCCCCGGCGTCGGTGCGGTCGAGGAGCAGCAGGCGACCGTGCCAGGGGGCGGCCCCGAGCACGGTCTCGCGGGCGAAGCCGGGGTCGTGGGTGACGACCGAGCCGACGAGGCTGCCCTCGCCGCGCGCGGCCAGCGCGATCGCATGGGCGGCGGTCCCGTCGTACGGCAGAAGGGTGCTGACAGGGCCGAACGCCTCGACCTCGTGCGGCTCGGCCCGGTCGGGGTCGTCGCAGCGCAGCAGCAGTGGCGGAAGGAAGGCGCCGCGTTCCCGGTCGCCGTCCAGGACTTCGAACCGGTCCGGGTCGCCGTGGACGAGGCGGGCCGCCGCCGTGAGCGCCTTGAGCGCGCGCAGCACCTCCTCCCGCTGCCCGAGGCCGGCCAGGGGGCCCATGGTGACCGTGGGATCGGCGGGGTTGCCGACACACAGGTCGGCCAGCTCGGCGCAGACCGCTTCCTGTACGGCGTCGATGAGTCCGGCGGGCACCAGGGCACGGCGGATCGCGGTGCACTTCTGCCCGGCCTTGACGGTCATCTCGGTGACCAGGGTCTGCGTGAACAGGTCGAACTCGGGGGTGCCGGGCCCGGCGTCCGGGCCGAGAACCGCGCAGTTCAGCGAGTCGGCCTCGGCGTTGAAGCGGACAGCGCGGCCTGCGACGGCCGGGTGGCTGCGCAGTGTGCGGGCGGTCGCGGCGGACCCGGTGACGCTGAGCACATCCTGTCCCGTGAGCGCGTCGAGGATGCCGTCCGGCGGGGCGCAGATCAGCTGGACGGCGCCTTCGGGGAGGATGCCGGACTCGATGATGCGGCGGAACACCAGCTCCGTCAGGTAGGCCGTCTGACCCGCGGGTTTCACCACGGACGGCAGGCCCGCCAGCAGAGCCGGCGCGAGCTTTTCCAGCATGCCCCACACGGGGAAGTTGAACGCGTTGATCTGCACGGCCGCGCCCTGCCGCGGCACATGGACGTGGCGTACGGCGAAGGTGCCCTGTTTGCCGATCGGTTCCATGTCGCCGTCGGGCAGGACATGCCCGTCGGGCAGCTCTTTGGTGCCCTTGCCGCCGTAGACGAAGAGCACCGCGATGCCGCCGTCTACGTCGAGCACGGAGTCGCGGCGGGTCGCTCCGGTGCGGGTGGACAGTGCGTGGAACTCGTCCGTGTGCGCGGCCAGGTGCTTGCCCAGCGACTTGAGCAGACCGGCGCGCTGGTGGAAGGTCAGCTCGCGCAGGGCGGGGCCGCCCACCTCCCGCGCGTGGCGCAGCGCGGCGGCGGCGTCGACGGGGCGCTGCGAGAGCCGGGCCACCTCGGCGCCGGTCGCCGCGTCCAGCAGGGGACGACCCTCGTCGGGTGCTTCATACCAGTCACCGGCGAGGTAGCTGTGCAGTTTCGCGGCCACGGCGGGTCCACCCACCTTTCGTGCGTCGCTCGTTCTGGTCGGCGGCCCGCCGACGCGACTGACACTCTACTGATAATTTCCGTAACGACAAGATATTGTGTAAGGAGGAGCGGGCTCCCCTGTGGAGGGACTTGGCCCCGGCCGTCGTGCCGGAGCGCCCTGGATACGCTGATGACGTCGATGCCACGCGACGGCGTGATACATCGGATCGGCGAGCAACAAGGGAAGTGAAGGACCATGGTGGATCGTGCGTCGCGCGGACCGGGCCGGAGGGAGCGTGCCGACCGGGCCGCAGCAGGGAGCGCACGGCCGGTGGTCAGCCGGCGCCGGGAGGTCGGTGACGTCAGCGCGCGGTCGCTGCTGATGACCATGCTCGGCGAGTACGTACTGCCCAAGGGCACGCCGGTGTGGACCTCCGCGCTGGTGGACGCGCTGGCGATGTTCGGTGTCGAGGAGAAGTCGGCCCGCCAGTCGCTCGCGCGGACCGCGGCCGAGGGCTGGCTGGCCTCCGAGCGGATGGGACGCCGCGTCCGCTGGGCGCTCACCCCGCCGGGGCGGCGGATGCTGACCGAAGGCGCGCAGCGCATCTACGACTTCGGCAGCGGGGAGCACACCTGGGACGGCACCTGGCTGGTGGTCCTCGTCTCGGTGCCGGAGGCCAAGCGGGATCTGCGGCACCGGGTGCGTACCCGGCTCACCTGGGCCGGCTTCGGCTCCCCGGAGCCCGGGGTGTGGATCACGCCCCACGCCGACCGTGAGGCGGAGGCGCTGGGCGTCCTGAAGGAACTCGGGCTCGCCGACGACGCGATGTCCTTCGCCGCCACGTACGGCGCTGTGGGAAACGAGGCGGCCATGGTGGCCCGAGCCTGGGACCTCAGCGAGGTGGAGGACCGCTACGAAGCGTTCATCGACGAGTTCACCGGGCTGCGCCCCGCCGACGGCGCCGCCGTCCTGCATGCGCAGACCATGCTGGTGCACGAGTGGCGCCGCTTCCCCTTCCTCGATCCGCGGCTTCCGTCGAAGCTGCTGCCTCCGGGCTGGAGCGGGGCCAGGGCGGCCGAACTCTTCCACAGCAGGCACGCCGAGTGGAATCCGGTGGCGCTGCGGCGCTGGGAGGAGCTGGCCGAGGGGCACGGCGAGAAGTGAGATCGCGCGGGCGCACCGTACCGAACCGCCCGGCTCACCGCTGACCCATCGTCATGTCCTTACACTCCGAGGCCCGGGAAGACCTTGGCCGCGTTGCCGGACAGCACGGCACGCACGGTGTCGCCGGGCAGGTCCAGCGCACGCAGGGCGGCGATGTTGCGGGAGGCGCCGGGCACCCCCGGCCAGTCGGTGCCGAAGATGCACCGGGTGGCGAGCCTCGCCAGGCCGAACCGGGCGTAGTACTCGGGCAGTTTGCGCGGGGGCAGTCCGGCGAGGTCCAGCCAGACGTTGGGCCTGGCCAGGGCGAGAAACGCCGCGGTGTCGTACCACCAGCCCCGCCCGCCGTGGGCGAAGACGAACTGCACGTCCGGGAAGTCCTCCACGGCGTCGAGCAGGAGCTGCGGGTCACCGTACCGGGCACGGGCGCCCGGGAAGCTGGAGGTGCCCGAGTGCACGACGACCGGGACGCCGCGCTCGGCGCAGAGCGCGTACAGCGAGTAGAACTCCTTGTCGGCCGGGTCGAATCCGCCATGCACAGGGTGCAGTTTGAGCGCGACCGCGCCCAGGTCCAGCTGGCGTTCGGCCTCTGCCACCAGCGGGTGGTGCAGGTGTGGGTTGACGTTTGCCACCAGGCGGAAGCGGACCGGGTTGTACGCGACGATCGGCAGGAGGTCCTCGATCGGCTGGATCCCGGTGGCGCGCGGGCTGTACTCGCAGAACAGCAGCGCACGGTCCACGCCCTCGGACTCCAGCAGGGCGTCCAGCCGCTCGGGAACGGGGTCGCCCCGCTCGTCGTAGGCGTCACGCCACGGGTGGTCGCCGGAGAACGTGTCCGCCCACTCGAACCAGGCCGGTTTGAGTGTGGACAGCCTCGGGGCGTGGACGTGCGCGTCGACCACGGTCTCGCCGTCGATCACGGCGCCTCCCTCACAGAGTGTTCAACCGCGCGGGTCGTACCCGGCGACGAGTTCGGTGTCCGCGCCGACCGGACCGTGGCCTGCGGCGCCGCCCGGCAGGCCGATCGGCTCGTCGCGGCCCGGCAGGGACTCGGTGAAGAACCGCTTGTTGTCGGCGACGAAGTCCTTCAGCTCCGGCGGCACCCGGCGGTCCTGGGAGATCGCCTCGACCGGGCAGACGGGCTCACAGTTGCCACAGTCGATGCATTCCATCGGGTTGATGTAGAGCTTGCGGTCGCCTTCGTAGATGCAGTCGACGGGGCACTCCTCCATACAGGAGCGGTCCATGATGTCGATGCACGGCTCGGCTATCACGTAGGGCATGGGCTGTCTCGGTCCTCTTCGGTGCTACGCGACGGCGGGGGCCGCCGTGGATACGTCGGTGGAGTGGCCGGGGAACACCGGCTGTTCGGGGTCGATGTGGTGCGCGGCGTTGTTGACGGCGGTCGCCGCCTCCCCGAAGCCGACCGCGATCAGCCGCACCTTGCCGGGGTAGTCGTTGATGTCCCCGGCCGCGTAGATCCCCGGGAGAGAGGTCCGCATGGCCGAGTCGACCGGGATGTGGCGCCGGTGGGCGATGTCGATCCCCCAGCCGAGCAGCGGGCCGAGGTTGGCGGTGAAGCCGAGGGCGGCGATGATCCCCCGGCAGGGCAGGCGGTGCGTCTGCCTGTCGCGCCGGGTGATCTCCACGGCCTCGATGTCCCCTCCGTCGCCGACGACCTTCGACAGCTCGGCTTCGGTGAGGATCTCCACGCCCGCGGCCCGTACGGCGGCCACGGTGGCCGGATGCGCGCGGAAGGTGTCGCGGCGGTGGACCAGGGTCACGGAGGCGGCCAGCGGGTGCAGGGTGAGGGCCCAGTCGAAGGCGCTGTCACCGCCCCCGACGATCACCACGTCCCGGCCCGCGTAGTCGTCCGGCCTGCGCACGAAGTACGCCAGTCCGGCTCCCTCGTACGCGGCGGCGGCCGGCAGCGGGCGGGGCGTGAAGGTGCCGATGCCGCCGGTGATGAGCACGGCCCTGGCCCGCACCCGCACCCCTTGGTGCGTGGTCACGACGAAGGCGCCCTCCGTAGTCCGCTCCATCGTCTCGGCCCGGTGGCCGAGCAGATGGCACGGGTCGTACGGTGCGGCCTGCTCCAGGAGCCGGTCCACGAGCTCACGTCCCCGCACCGCCGGGAATCCGGCGATGTCGAAGATCTGCTTCTCCGGGTACATGGCGTTGATCTGGCCACCGGGCTCGGGCAGCGAGTCCAGCACGGTCACCGACAGACCGCGGAAGCCGGCGTAGTAGGCGGCGAACAGGCCCGTGGGGCCGGCTCCCACGATGAGCAGATCCGTGCTGTGATCCGCGGGGCACGGGGACATGCACGTCCTCCTTGGTGCAGGGGGAAGAGAGTGGCTTGCCGAGTGGCAGGGAGGACGTCAGCTTGATGTCGTCCCGGAAGGGGGCGCCTCCGCCCAAGAACCGTCGCGGACCATGGCGCGCAGCACGTTGCGGCGGATCTTGCCGGTGGGTGTACGGGGCAGCTCGGGCAGCCCGATCACCCCGCGCGGGCGTTTGAAGGCGGCCAGGCCCTCCCGGCACCAGGCGACGAGGGCGTCCGGGTCGACCTCACGTCCGGGCTTGGGCACCACGCAGGCGACCGGTTTGTCCAGGCCGTCCGCGTCCGGTACGCCGACCACGGCGACCTCGGCCACGTCCGGATGGGCGAGGAGGCGTTCCTCGACCTCGGCGGGCGCGACCCAGATACCGCCCGCCTTGAGCAGGTCGTTGGTGCGGCCCATGCACGTGTAGGTGTCGTCGGCGTTGCGGATGTAGGTGTCGCCGGTGCGCACCCAGTCGCCGAGGAAGACCTGGCGCGTGGTCTCGGCCCGGCACCAGTAGCCGGTGGCCGCGGACTCACCGCGGACGTGGAGCTCGCCCGGTGCGCCGTCGCCCTCCACCACCCGGCCCTCGATGTCGCGCAGCTCCACCTTGTACCCGGGAACGGGTTCGCCGGAGGAGCCCGGGTGGACCCGGCCCGAACGGTTGGAGATGAAGATGTGCAGCATCTCGGTGGACCCGATGCCGTCGAGCACCTCCACACCGAACTGTTGCAGCATCCCCTCGTACATCCGCGCGGGCAGCGCTTCTCCGGCCGAGACCCCGATCCGTACCGTCGCGAAGGCGTCGTCCGGGATGTCGGCGCTCGCGAGCAGCGGCCCGAAGAAGCTGGGGGTGCCGAACAGGACCGTGGCCCGGTCTCCGGCCGCCCGCTTCGCGAACAGCGCGGGAGACGGCCTGGAAGGTTCCAGCAGTGCCGTTCCGCCCGCCGCCAGCGGGAAGAACAGCGAGTTGCCGATGCCGTACGCGAAGAAGAGCTTCGCGACGGACAGGCAGCGGTCCTGCGGGCCGATGCCCAGCACCCGCTGCCCGTAGTTCTCCGATACGAACTTGATGTCGATGTGGCGGTGCATGGCCGCCTTGGGCGTGCCCGTGGTGCCCGATGTGTACAGCCACAGGGCGGGCGAGTCCGGCCAGGTCGGATACGGCCCGTCGTCCGTGCCGGCACCGTAGTCCAGCAGTTGCTGCCAGGTGTGGCCCTCGACATGGCCGGGCAGTCCTGTGCGGTCATGCCCGGTCAGGACGGCGTGCTCGACCTCCGGCGCCTGCTGGAGCGCCGCGCGTACGACCGGCGCGAACTCGGCGGAGCCCAGCACCACCCGGCAACGCGCGTCGGCCACCAGCTTGCCCAGCTCCGGACCGGTGAGCATGGTCGACGCGGGGACGGCCACGGCGCCGATGTGGAAGGCGGCGAGGATGCCGGTGAAGAGCTCGATGTCGTCCACCATGCACAGCAGGACGCGCTCCTCCGGGCGTACGCCGAGGGCGCGCAGCCCGGCCGCCACGCGGCGGACCTCCGCCGACAGCTGCTCGTAGGTCAGCGTGCGTGTGGGAGTGACGAGCGCCGTGCGGGCGCCGTTGCCCTCCCGCACGTGCCGGTCGACCAGATAGTCCGCCGTGTTGAACGCCTCAGGCATCCGGTTCACCTCACACCAGTCGGACGTACTCGTAGTCGAACGGCTGGCCATTGATGCCGTTGACCGGCGGCGCGACCCAGCTCGCGATCTTGCCGCGTTCGTACACAGGCTGCATCAGCGACCGTACGAACGCCAGGTCCTCGGCGGTGGGCAGCCAGTGGTGGCGGCTCGCCTCCCAGGTCTGCTCGTCGACGATCGTGCCGTCGGGGGTGACGTGGTGGCCGGCGGCGAGGCCGACGTTCCGGTTGAAGCCGGGGTGCGGCAGCTTCAGCCGGAAGGCGATCCCGTGCTCCTCAAGGATCCGGTTCCAGCGCTTGAGGCCGTTCTCGCAGTCGGAGATGTACTCGTCGCGCAGGTCCAGGTTGAGGGCGAGCAGCGCGGGGACCTCGTCCTGCGACCAGGTGCCGTCTGTCAGTGGCTTGTCCAGGAAGGCGCTGTGGTCGGTGAGCCGGTGGTCGTCCTTGCGGCGCTCCTCCTGCCAGCGGCCCTTGAGCCCGGCGGTGTAGTAGTTCGCCGCGTTGGTGGAGGTCTCGCTGCCGAAGAGGTCCAGGGAGACCGTGTAGTGGAAGTTGATGTACTTCTGGATGATGTCCAGGGGGATGCCGCCGCAGGCAGCGATGTCCAACGTGTCGTGCTCGCGGACCAGTTGGGCGCTGCGGGTCACCACGCGGTCGACGCCGGTGGTGCCGACCATCATGTGGTGCGCCTCCTCCTTCAGCATGAAGGTGCAGGTCCGCGACAGCGGGTCGAAGGCGCTCTCCTTGAGCGAGCCGAGCTGGTACTTGCCGTCCCGGTCGGTGAAGTACGTGAACATGAAGAAGGCCAGCCAGTCGGCGGTCTCCTCGTTGAACGCGCCCAGGATGCGCGGCGCGTCGGGGCTGCCGGAGTTGCGGTGGAGCAGCGCCTCGGCCTCCTCGCGGCCCTCCCTGCCGAAGTAGGCGTGCAGCAGGTAGACCATCGCCCACAGGTGCCGGCCCTCCTCCACATTGACCTGGAAGAGGTTGCGCAGGTCGTACAGGCTCGGGGCGGTCAGGCCGAGGAGGCGCTGCTGCTCGACGGAGGCCGGCTCGGTGTCGCCCTGGATGACGATCAGCCGTTGCAGGTCGGCGCGGTACTCGCCGGGCACCTGCTGCCAGACAGGCTGCCCCTTGTGCTCGCCGAAGGCGACGCGGCGGTCGGGGTCGCGTTCGGCGAGGAAGATGCCCCAGCGGTAGTCGGGCACGTTGACGTGGTCGAAGTGGGCCCAGCCGTCGCGGCCGACCGACACGGCGGTGCGCAGGTAGACGCCTCGGTTCTCCAGCTCCGGGCCCATTTCGCCCCACCAGTTGAGGAACTTGGGCTGCCAGCCCTCCAGCGCCCGCTGCAGACGGCGGTCGTCGGCGAGAGCGACGTTGTTGGGGATCTTGGAGTCGTAGTCGATCTTCGTGGGCATCGGGTCACACTCGCTTCCGGTCGTAGACCGCTTTCTGGCCGGTGCCGTAGCGGCGCAGCGCGCCTTCGGGGCCGGCGGCGTTGGGGCGTATGAAGATCCAGTTCTGCCAGGCGGTGAGCCGTCCGAAGATCTTGGTCTCGATGGTCTCCGGGCCGACGAACCGGTGGTTGGCCTCCATGCCCGTCAGGGCGTCCGGGCTCAGCGCCGCCCGGCTCTCCAGGACGATGCGGATCTCGTCCTCCCAGTCGATGTCGTCGGGCGCGTCGGTGACGAGGCCGAGCTCGCGGGCCTGGGCGGCGCTCAGCGGCTGCCCGGCCTCGCGGCGCAGCCACTCGAGGTGGTCGTCCTCCTGGTAGAAGCGGGACTGGAGACGGGTCAGGCCGTTGCCCATGGGGAAGGTGCCGAAGTTGGCCTCGGAGAGGGTGAGCCCGGCGCGCTCGTCGCTGTCCGGGTCCTCGATGGGCGGGCCATCCAGCATGTACTGCAGATCGCAGGCCAGGGCCAGCTCCAGCAGCAGACCCGCGAAGCAACTGCCCGGCTCGATGAGCGCGATGAGGCTGCGGCTGGTGACGTCGAGCCGCTTCAGGGTGCGCTTGTAGTAGTGAAGGATCTCGTTGCTGAGCCAGTCGCCCTCGGCGGCGGCGCCCAACACCGCCTGCTCATGGGCCAGTACGAGCGCGGAATCACCCTCCGTGCGCAGCACCCAGGTGCCCAGCTCGGTCTCGTTCGCCCGCAGCCGCAGGATCAGGTCGTCGAGCTCGCGGGTGACGGCCAGCAGCCAACCGCCCACGCCCTCGTCGTGGATCGCGGCGGCGTCGGCGGGGGCGTCCTCGACGGGGCCCCGTACGGTGATGCGGACCAGGCCGAGCGGACGGTCGTACTCGGCGCGCACGTACTGGTACGTGATGCCGTCCTCGGTGACGTCCCGCTCCAGCGGTGTCAGTTCGACGCCCTCGGCGTCCGTCGGCCGGGTGCTGTGCCCGGCCGCTTCCACGGCTCGCTGTTCGACGACCGTACGGAAGTCCCGGCGCGGGACGACCTCGTCGACGAGCCGCCAGTCCACGGCCGTCTTGCCTCGTACGCCGTCGCTGCGGGTGGCGAAGAGATCGGCCAGATCCTTGCGTACGCGGCGCTTGTCGGTGACCCGGGTCAGGCCGCCGGTCCCGGGCAGCACGCCCAGGAGCGGGACCTCGGGCAGGGACACCGACGAGGAGTTGTCGTCGATCAGCAGGATCTTGTCGCAGGCCAGCGCGAGTTCGTAACCGCCGCCCGCGCAGGAGCCGTTGACCGCTGCGATGAAGGTCAGCCCGGAGTGCTCCGAGGCGTCCTCCATGCTGTTGCGGGTCTCGTTGGTGAACTTGCAGAAGTTCACCTTCCAGTGGTGCGGGGAGGCCGCCAGCATCCGGATGTTCGCTCCGGCGCAGAAGACTTTCTCCTTCGCGCTGGTCACCACCACCGACCGCACCTCGGGGTGCTCGAACCGCAGCCGCTGGAGGGCGTCGTACAGCTCGATGTCCACGCCGAGGTCGTAGGAGTTGAGCTTCAGCTCGTAGCCCGGGACCAGGCCGCCCTGTTCGTCGACGTCCATCTCCAGCCAGGCGACGGGCCCGTCGGTGCGCAGTTTCCAGTGCCGGTACGCGTCCGGGTTCCGGTCGAAGGTCACCACCACCGTGCCCGTGGACTCCGGCGCTCCGTTCGCGGCTTCGACCACGTCCGGCTTGCTTGCCACCACCATGACGAGCGCCTCCTCGCGCTAGCGCAGGTACCGATAGGGGAATCTTCTACAGAAGTACCGCAGTGCGTCAAGGTTCTGTAGAACATGGGTCTGGACGGGTTTCCCGTTCCGGCCCTGCTCTGGCGTCGTGAGTGTGCCGGGCGGTTCCCACCGCCCGGCACACTCACGACCGCATAACGGCCAGACGCCGAAGTACGTACGTTCGACAGCGGCTCCCCGGATGGCTAGAAGGGGAAGGCGTGCGCCTGGTCGCGGAAGGTGACCCACTGCCACTGGGTGAATTCGTCCCAGCTGCTCTGCGAGCCGAACCGGCTGCCGTTGCCGGAGGCGCCCGTACCGCCGAAGGGTGCGTACGCGTCGTTGTTCAGGGTCTGGTCGTTGATGTGGACGATGCCGGTCCGCAGCCGTCGCGCCAGATCGCGGCCACGCTCCGGGGATCCCGTCTGCACCGCGGCGACCAGCCCGTACTCGGTGTTGTTGGCGACCGCCACCGCCTCGGCCTCGTCGCGTACGACGACGACCGGCGCCACGGGTCCGAAGATCTCCTCGCGGAACGCGGGCATCGACGTGGTCACACCGGCCAGCACGGTGGGCTGGTAGAACAGCCCGTCGTACGAGCCGCCGGCCATGACCTCGGCCCCTGCCCCGACGGTCTCCTCCACGATCCGGTGCACATTGTCCCGCTGCCGCTCGTTGATCAGCGGCCCGAGGGCCACCTGCCCGGTGAACGGATCGCCCACCGGAAGCCCCTGCGCCCGCTTGGCCAGCCGGTCGAGGTATTCGTCGGCGACGGATTCGAGCACGATGTGCCGGCCCGCGGTCATACAGACCTGGCCCTGGTGCAGGAACGCGCCCCAGGCTCCCGCCGAACTGGCGATCTCCAGGTCGGCGTCGTCGAGCACGATCAGGGCGTTGTTGCCGCCGAGTTCGAGCGAGACCCGCTTCAGCGTGCGCCCGGCGGTGGCGCCGACCTCGCGGCCGACCGCCGTCGAGCCGGTGAAGGCGATCATGGCGACGTTCGGGTCCTCGGCCAGCGCCGCGCCGGGCCCGGCGTCCCCGGGCAGCACATGCAGCAAGCCGTCGGGCAGGCCGGCCGCCTCGAACAGCCGCGCGACCAGCGTGCCTCCTGACACCGCCGTCTGTACGTCCGGTTTCAGGACGACCGCGTTGCCCAGCGCCAGCGCCGGCGCGACGGCCCGGACGGAGAGGATCAGCGGGAAGTTCCACGGACTGATCACACCGACCACGCCGAGCGGCACCCGGCGGGCGACGCTCTCCCGGCCGGGCTCGCTGGACGGCAGCAGGTGCCCCCAGGGCTGAGTGGGCAGCGCCGCCGCCTCCCACAACTCCCCCAGCACCAGGTCGACTTCGAATGCCGCCTTGCCCGGCACCGCGCCGCCCTCGCGGACGAGCCAGCGCTCGAACTCCGCACGGTTGTCGGCGAGGACGGCGGCGGCCTTGCGGATCACTGCGGCCCGGGACGGGCCGGTCTGCGCGGCCCATTCGGCTTGTGCCTGGGCGGCTCGGGCGGTCGCGGCCGCCACGTCGTCGGCATCGGCCAGGCCGACCTGGGCCAGAACGGCACCCGTCGCCGGTTCGGTGCTGTCCAGCACACCGCCGTGGGCGGTGGTCCAGCCATTGCTGTAGATCTTGCCCTGCCAGGAAACGTCATCGAGAAGTTCGGTCATCGCGGGGTTCTCCTCAGCTTCGCGTGAGCTCGGGTGGTCAGGCGCCGGGCCGGCGGATGAGGTCCGCTGCCTTCTCGCCGATCATGATCGTGGCGGCGTTGGTGTTGACGCAGACGAGCCTCGGCATGACCGAGGCGTCGGCCACCCGCAGGCCCTCCAGGCCGTGCACCCGCAGGTCGGGCCCCACGACGGCCTCCGGCCCGACGCCCATCGCGCAGGTGCCGACCGGGTGGTAGTAGGTTCCGGTGCCCCGGGCGATGAACTCCCGCAGACCGGCCTCGTCCGTGACGTCGGGTCCGGGAAGCACCTCGCGGGCACGCCAGGGAGCGAACGGTTCGGAGGCGGCGATCTCGCGGGCGACCTCGATGCCGTGCAGCAGGCGGCGCACGTCGGACTCCGCGCCCAGATAGTTCGGATCGATCAGCGGCGGCGTCTGCGGATCGGGCCCCGCGATCCGGACCGAGCCGCGTGCCTCGGGCACCGTGGCGACGCCGAAGGTGAAGCTGTTCTCCGGGGCCTGAAGCGTCGGTGGGTGGAACGGCAGGTGGATGAACATCAGCTGCATGTCCGGGCCTGCGAGGGCCTGGTCGCTGCGCCACAGCATCGACACCTCGGCATGGTTGGCGAGCCCTGGCGGGATGGGCCGGCTCGCCTCGTACACGATCCCGCACAGCGGATGGTCGTGCAGGTTGCGGCCGACACCGGGCAGGTCGTGCACGACCGCGACACCCGCCTGCTCCAACTCGTCGGCCGCGCCCACACCGGAGAGAAGCAGCAGCCGGGGTGAGTCGACCGCGCCCGCGCTGACCACCACCTCCGCGTCGGCGTACGCGGTGACGAGCTCGCCGCGGCGTTCGTACTCGACACCGGTGCAGCGTGTGCCGTCGAACAGCAACCTGTGGGCACGAGACTCCGTCGCGACCGTGAGATTCGGACGGCTGTCACGGACCGGGTGCAGATAGGCCGCCGCGGTGCTCTGGCGGTGCCCCTCCGTGATCGACAGGTCGTGCCAGCCGGCACCCTCCTGCACCGCTCCGTTGAAGTCGTCCGTCAGCGGATGACCGGTCGCCGCCGCCGCGTCGAGGAAGACCTGCGACAGCGGATTCGGCTGCGCCGACGGAGCCGGACGCATCGGGCCGTCCTCACCCCGGTACTGCGGATCCCGGCCGCTGACGGTCTCCATACGACGGAAGTAGGGCAGCACGGAGGCGTAGTCCCAGCCGTCGCAGCCCGCCTTGGCCCACGCGTCGAAGTCCGCGCCGTGCCCACGCAGGTACACCATCGCGTTGATGCTGCTCGACCCGCCGAGCGTGCGCCCCCGAGGCCAGTTGTGTACCACCCCGCCGGTGCCGGGCTGGGGAACGGTGTCGTAGGAGTAGTCGACCTCCGTGCCCCACAGCGCGGGCCACGCGGGTGGCACGGCAATCTCGGGCGCGTCGTCGGAAGGACCGGATTCGAGCAGGAGAACGCGAGTGTCGTGATCTTCCGACAGCCTCGCGGCCAGAACGCAGCCGGCCGACCCGGCACCGATCACCACGTAGTCGTAACGAGCAGCCATGGCCACCACAGCCCACCACCTCTGGTTCGGCGCTCCGGCGGGCCCCGTTGCCCGCGCGGCGAAAAACCTGCTACAGATTCTTGTCAGTCACGTTGCAGAGTTGTTGACTGATCCCGCCTCGGCCTTTGTCGCGCAAGGCCAAGTCTGGTGGGAGGGCGCACACAGTGATGTCGTCGACCGCAGGGACCGAACAGTCGAGCTCTCTCCCGGCCGAACTCTGGCGAGAGCAGTTGGGCAGTGCTTTCGGCCGACTCGTCCCCGAGGCCATCGGAGCGCGGGACGCCCATGGGCGGATGGCCGGCACTCAGCTCGGGGCGATCGCTGCCTACCGGGTGAGCGGTACGCCGCAGGTCGTGTGGCGCACCCCCAGGGCCGTACGGCAGACACCGATCGACCTGCTCAAGATCTGCGTACAGCTGAGCGGGCACGCCACCGTGTGCCAGGACGATCGCGAGATCTCGATCGCGCCCGGGCAGATGGCGATCTACGACACCGGCAGGCCGTACCACCTGCGTCTGGAGCGGCAGTGGTCGTGCGCGGTCATGGCTTTCCCCCGGGGCGCGTTGAGCCTGCCCGAGCGCATGGTCGTCACGTCGATGAGCCATGCCTATCCACTCGCGGACGGACCTGGCGCGGTGCTGGCCGGCTTCGTATCGTCCGCGGTATCGCAGCGGGATTCGATCCACCGGACATCCGCCGACCGGCTCGGCGAAGCGGGGCTGCATCTGGTGGCAGCGGCATTGAGCGAGGCCGCCCCCTGTGGCGACGACGGCGCAGCGGACGCATTGCGGCTGCAGATCCTGAACTACATCAGAGCGCACCTCGCCGAACCGGACCTGACACATGCGCGGGTCGCCGCCGTGCACCACATGAGCGCGCGCACCCTGCACCGACTGTTCGAGCACGAGTCATGCACCGTCACCGACTACATCCGCTCTCGCCGCCTCGAAGCGGCGATGCGTGACCTGGCCGACCCTCTGCTCGCCCATCGCAGCATCGCGGCGATCGCCGCCCACTGGTGCTTCGTCGGCCAGGCGCACTTCACCCGCGCCTTCCACGCCAAGTACGGCGTGAACCCCTCGGCTGCCCGTCGCAACGCCGCGTAGTCGCCGGGCCTCACGAGAGCCTCGCCGCCCCGCGGATCCGGCCACGAAGAAGGCACGAAGCAGAACCGTCGGCCGTGCCTCCATCTGACGCAGCGCGGCGAGACAGAGCCGGCTACTCCGTCCGCAAAGCCGTAGCCGTACGCGTCCTGGCCGCCCAGCCCGCCGGGAGCAGCGCACCCAGCAGCGCGATGGCGATCCCGGCCAGCCCCAACAGGACCAGCTGCGGGGTCTCGTACACCTCGAGGACCGACGGCGGCAGATCGGTCCCCGCGGCGTGCCCCATCACGGGCAGCACAAAGCCGTGCAGGGCAAACCCGACCGGCACACCGACGAGACCGCCGAGTACGCCGATCCCGGCCACCGAGGCGAGTACGAGGCTCACCGTCTGCCGCGGCGACATGCCGAGCGCCTTGCAGACGCCCAGGTCATGGACGCGCTCCCGGGTGTCGAGGACGACGGAGTTGAGCACGCCGAGGCCGGCTACGGAGACCAGCATCAGGGTGAGCAGCACCGCCATCGCGTTCAGGATGAGGATCATGTTCTCCTGTTCCGAGGGGGAGTTGACCATGACGTCGCCACCCAGTGGCTTCACCACCGCCGCGAGCTTCTGGGCATACTCGGCGGGGGAGACGCCGGGCTCGACCTCGATCTGGAAGACCTGCGGCTGGGCAGCGGCGAAGCTGGCGATGTCCGCACGTACGGACAGGCCGTCGTTCGAACCGTCGAAGGCCTCGCCGACGATCCGCAAGGTCTGTGTGTCCTTCCCGAGGGTCACCCGCACCGTGTCGCCGATCTTGGTGCCGGTACGTTCCAGGAAGGCTGTGGGCACGACGACCTGCCCAGCGCCGGTGATCCAGTGCCCGGAGATCATCTCGTAGCTGCCGGGACGTGAATCGCCCTGGTAGAAGGTGGCCTCGACCGAGCCGGAGATCCCGGCCACGGTGACGTCGGCCTGGAACATGCCGTAGTACGAAGCGGTGCCCGGCTGTGCCTCGATGGCCGCGCGGACCTTCGCCGGGTCGGTGGACGGAGGGCTTTGGCCGACTTCCACGCGGCGTGGTCCGCCGCCCTCGTCGCCCGGTACGCCGCTGATGGCGGTGACCGCGGCGCGGTCCTCGGGATCCTGTGCCTTGCCGACTGCGTTCAGGGACGAGGTCAGTCCCACCGCGAAGGTCGCGGCGACCGTGCCGAAGGCCACGGCGAGCAGCATCGCGGTGGTACGGACCGGGTGCGCGAAGGGGCTGGCGAGGCCGTACGTCACCGACCGCGGCAGCGGCAACCGGCCCGCCGCCCGGTGCGCCCACTGGCCGCGCCCCGTGCGCGGCGCCCGGCCGACCGCGATGGCCTCCACCGTCCGCAGCCGCCCGGCCCGCAGCGCGGGCACCAGCGCTGCGATCCCGACGACGAGCAGCGCGACGGCCGGCACCAGGACATCCACCCACCAGGCCACTGTCAGCGAGGCGCTGCCGTAGACCTGCTCGGTGTCCTCCAGCAGTGGCACGGCCAGCAGATTGCCCAATACCACCCCGAGCGCGATGCCGACGCCGGCCGGGATCAACGCCTGGGCCACATAGGCGCGTACGACCTCGCGCGGTGTGAAGCCGATGGCCTTGAGGATGCCGATCCTGCGCAGGCTGGTGCCGACCGCGCCGCTGACCACACTGCCGACGATGATCACCGACATGACGATGCCGAGCACGCCGAAGGCGATCAGGAAGGGGATGGTGGGCGCCGCGCCCTGGTCGGCGGCGCGCTTGGTGTCCAGCCAGGACTCGGTGCCCAGCAGCGCCTCGGCGGGCACGGCGGCGGCGAGCTTCTTCCGGTTCCCGGTGATCTGCTCCTTCGTTCCCGCAGAGTCGAAGCGGTAGAGCATCTGACTCGTGACCGGGCCGTCCTCCGACGCCAGTGCCCTGACCTGGCCGGGAGTCGCCCAGGCGTCGGCCGTCTTGCTTGCCGACACGGCGAGGCCGACGACCGTCAGGGGCGGGCTGTCCACAGCGTCCGAAGTCTGCATGGTGAAGCCGGGCTTGATGTCGGGTCCGGCGAACGAAGCGGACACCACGATCTCGCCGGGCTTCGCCGCCCATCGGCCGGACTTCAGGTCCAGGTCGTCCACGCCGCCGTGCGGATCGGACCGCCCGACCAGGGTCAGCGCCGGAAAGTGCCCGCCACCGGGGCCTGTCGGGTGGATGGTCGTGGACGGGAACGGCCCCGCGCTCGCCGTGACGCCGTCGAGCTGTCCGGTGTCCTTCAGCTGTGCCGTGCTCGCCTTGGCCGGATCGAACTGCGCGGTGATATGCGCACCGTGCTGCTTGGCGAAGGCGTGGTCGAACGGGGCATTCGTGGCGACCATGAGCGATCCGGCGACCACGGCCGAGGCCACGGCCATCATCACGGCCACGGCGATCACCACGGTCTGCACCCGGCGCCGGCCCACCCCGGAGCGTACGACCCGGCCGAGCGCGCCGCTGCCGAAGCCGATCGTCAGACGGCTCATCGGACGGCCTCCGCATGCGCGTCGAGGGCGAGGTGACCGTCGACCAGATGGATCGTGCGGCTCGCGCACGCCTCCGCCAGCGCCAGGTCGTGCGTGACCAGCACGATGGTCTGCCCGCCGCGGTGCAGGTCCACCAGGAGTTCCCGTACGTCCTGTCCCGAGGCGGTGTCGAGCGCGCCGGTCGGCTCGTCGGCAAGCAGCAGCGCGGGCCGGTTGACCAGTGCCCGGGCGACCGCGACCCGCTGGCGTTCGCCGCCGGAGAGCCGGCCCGGGTAGGCGCGGGCGTGCTTCTGGATGCCCAGCACCTCCATGAGTTCACCGGCACGGGTGGCCGCCTTGCGGCGCGCGGTCCCGGTCAGTTGGGCGGGGAGCTGGATGTTGTCGGCGACGGTGAGGTCGTCGAGCAGGTTGAAGAACTGGAAGACCATGCCGATCCGCTCGCGGCGGAACCGGGCCAGTGCGTGCTCGCTCAGCTGGTCGATCCGCCGCCCGGCCACGGTCACGGCGCCTTCGGTGGGCTTGTCCAGGCCGGCGACGAGGTTCAGCAGCGTGGACTTGCCGCTGCCGGAGGGGCCCGTCACGGCAAGGGCCTCGCCCTGGGCGACGCTGAGGTCGAGCGGTCCGAGCGCGGGTGCGTCGGCGCTGTCGTAGCGCTTGGCCACGCCGTCCAGTTGGATCACCTGAGTCATGGGAGTCGACCGTCCTTCGGTTCGCTTCGGTTCGAGAAGGCCCGTTGCCGGGCCCAGCGAACGTAGGAGCGTGCGCCGTGGTGGCGCGTCGGCCGCGGCACCGACATCCGGCCCTCCCCGCGGAGGACCCGGCCGCGGGGTCATCCCTGCGAAGTACGCCTGCGAGACGGCGTTTTGGCCGTACAGGCGGACGCGGGCCCAGGCGGGAGGGCCGCACAATGAGCCGATGGAGACGGAGGACAGGCGCGGACGGCGTCAGCAACTGCGCGACGCGCTACGCCCGGAGGCGAAGCCCGCGCCGTTGTCGCGGCGGGCATGGCGCGCCGATGTGGTGCTGGCCATCGTGCTGACCGTCGTCGCGCTGATCTGGCTCGCGCGATATCCCGACAGCGGACCGGTCCGAGTCGGCCAGGACGTTCCGTTCCCTCCCCCGACGCCGCCGACGCCCCCGTCTCCGGGCGTCGCGGTGCGGGAGGAGGAGCCCTCATCGGTGATCTGGCCGCTCGTCGTGCTGTCGGCGCTGCCGCTGGCGGCCCGGCGCCGGTATCCGCTGGCCGCGTTCGCCGTGGTGATGACCGCGACGCTGGCCATGGTCGACGACGCCTCCTGGATAAGCGTGCTGACCTGCGTCATCGGCGCGTACAGTGCCGTCGTCCACAGCCGCTACCGGATGTGGGCCATGGCCGCACTGGTCATCGCCGCCGTGCTGGCAGGCCTCGCGTTCCGGGACACGGAGCCCATCCTTCCGGGCTGGTCGAGCCCGGCAGTCGTGCTGCTGATCGCCGGGGTGCTGGCCGGCCTGGTCCGGATCTGGCGCCGTCAACTGGCGGCGAGCAGGGACCGGTACGCGCGGCTCCAGCAGACCCAGGAGGAGGCCACGCGCCGGGCCGTCGAGGAGGAACGCGCCCGCATAGCCGCCGAGTTGCACGACGTCGTGACCCACAATGTGAGCGTGATGGTCATCCAGGCGGGCGCGGCGCGCAAGGTGATGGACGCGGCGCCGGAGCGGTCGAAGGAAGCACTGCTGGCGGTCGAGGCCGGAGGCCGGGCCGCCATGGCCGAACTCCGGCATGTGATGGGCCTGTTGGCCGGTCCTGACATCGGCCGCACCGACACCCCCGCCGACGGCCTGGAGCCGCAGCCCGGCCTCGGGCAGCTCGACGCCCTGACCGAGCGGGTCCGCGCCGCCGGGACACCGGTCGGCGTCGCGGTGTCGCTGCCGCCGGACCCGCTGCCGCCCGGCGTGGACCTCGCGGCGTATCGCGTCGTGCAGGAGGCGCTGACCAACACGATCAAACACGCACCCGGCGCCGAGGCGTCCGTCGTGATCGGTTACACCGACGACTGTCTGGAGATCGAGGTCACCGACACCGGCGGCGCCCACGGCTCCCCGCCGGTGGACGGCAACGGCCGCGGCCTGATCGGGCTGCGCGAACGGCTGGCGGTCTACGGCGGCGAACTCACGGCCGGGCCGACCCTCGCCGGCGGATACCGGATCAAGGCCCGAGTCCCGTGGCGGATCGCGTGAACCGGCCGCCGCTGCGCGCGGTCATCGCCGACGACCAGGCCCTGGTGCGTACGGGATTCGGGATGATCCTCGCCGCTGACGGCATCGAGGTGACGGCCGAGGCCGCCGACGGGGCCGAGGCGGGCGCCGCCGTCCGGCGCACAAGGCCCGAAGTCGTCCTCATGGACATCCGGATGCCGCGGATGGACGGCATCGAGGCCACCCGGCGCATCCTCGGCGGCGAAGGACCGCAGGAGACACGGGTCATCATCCTCACCACGTACGACCTCGACCACTACGTCTACGCCGCGCTCACCGCCGGCGCCAGCGGCTTCCTGCTCAAGGACGTCACACCCGAGCACCTGGTGGCCGCCGTACGCCTCGTGCAGTCCGGCGACGCCCTGCTCGCGCCCACGATCACCCGCCGTCTGATCGAGCGCTTCGCCCACCGCGAGGAGGCCCGGCCGCCCGCCCTCCACCGCGACCTGTCCGGCCTGACCCCGCGTGAGCTCGAGGTGCTCCGCCTGCTCGCGACGGGCCTCAGCAACGCCGAACTCGCGGACCGGCTGCACCTCAGCCCGACCACGGTCAAGACACACATCGGCCGCATCCTGTCGAAGCTGGATCTCCGCGACCGCGTCCAGGCCGTCGTACTCGCCTATGAGACCGGGCTGATCTCCCCGGGAGGCACGGCCGGAACCGACTGACGCGGCATGCGTGGTTCACCTGTCGCGCAGGTCCGCCACATACGGCTGATGGGCCAGCAGCCCGCCGTCCACGCACAGGGTCTGCCCGGTGATGAACGCCGCCTCGTCCGAGGCCAGGAACACCACCGCCGCAGCGATGTCCTCGGGCCGGCCAAGGCGCGGCGTGAGGTGGTGACGCAGCATGGTCTGCTTGATCGGCTCGTACGCCGCCCCGGTCTTCGCCTCGGTCACGATGAACCCCGGCGCGACGGCGTTGCAGCGCACACCCTGCTTGCCGTACTGCGTGGCGACGTACTGCGTCAGGTTGATCAGCGCGGCCTTGGAGGCGCCGTACGCGGGATTGCGCAGGTCGCCCGAAAGCCCGGAGCCGGACGTGGTGTTGATGACGGAGCCGCCGCCGCGCGCGATCATGTGCGGCACGGCGGCCTGGATGGCGACCATCGTCCCGCGTAGGTTGATCCGCATCGTGTCGTCCCAGACAGCCGGATCGGCGTCCGCGACCGGGAGGTCCTGACGGGCGGCCAGGTGGGTGGCCGCCGCGTTGTTGTGCAGGATGTCGAGACCGCCGTACGTCCCCACCGCGGCCTCCACCATGGCCCGTACGCTCTCGATGTCGCCGAGGTCCACCAGGACGGCCGTCGCGGATCCACCGACGGCGGCGATCTCCTCCGTCACCGCCTTCGCGCCGTCGAGGTTCAGATCGGCGACCACGGTGTGCGCGCCCTCGGCCGCCACCCGGCGCGCGGTGGCCGCGCCGATGCCGGAGGCGGCTCCGGTCACCACGGCGATCTTGTCGTCGAGTCGTCCCATTACCGAACTCCCTTGCTCAGTCGGTGAGTTCGCTGCCCACGACCGACACGAAGGAGACGCATTCGCCCGGTCCGCCGCCCAGGTTGTGGGTGAGCGCGAGCGAGCGCCCCTCTGCCAGGGTGCGCACCGTACGATCCGGCGGTGCCTCGCCGCGCAGTTGGAGCCAGGCCTCGAACATCATGCGCAGGCCCGAGGCGCCGATCGGGTGGCCGAAGGCCTTGAGGCCGCCGTCCGGGTTCACCGGCAGGCCGCCGTCCAGGTCGAACTGCCCGCTGGTCACGTCCTTCCACGCCTGGCCGCGGTCGGAGAACCCCAGGTCCTCCATGAGCACCAGCTCCGTGGGTGTGAAGCAGTCGTGGACCTCGGCGAGCGCGAGCTCCGTGCGCGGATCGGTGATGCCCGCCTGCCGGTACGCCTCCTGCGCGGACGCGACGACCTCGGGGAAGGTGGTGAAGTCGTACTCCGGGTCCATGAGTCCGTCGGCGGGCCCGGCGACGAAGGACAGCGCCTTCACGAAGACGGGCTTGTCCGTGTACCTGTACGCGTCCTCGGCCCGCACCACGATCGCGGCTGCCGAACCGTCGGAGACCCCCGAGCAGTCGAAGACACCGAGCATGCCCGCCACGATCGGCGCCGACCGGATGCGCTCCAGCGGCACCTCCTTGCGGAACTGGGCGCGGGGGTTGCGGGCGCCGTTGACGTGGTTCTTCCAGGCGATACGGGTGATGACGTCCTTCATCTCGTCCTCGTCCAGCCCGTACTTGGCCGCATAGGCGGGGGCCAGGAGGGAGAAGTTGGCCGGCGCGGTGATCTCGCCCCGGCTGTCGTCACCGGCGCCCGGCATCGTCGTGCCCGAGAGCCCCGACATGCCGGAGTCCTTGAGCTTCTCCACGCCGACGGCCATCGCGACGTCGTATGCGCCCGAGGCCACCGCGTAACAGGCGTTGCGCAGCGCCTCCGAGCCGGTGGCGCACATGTTCTCCACGCGCGTGACCGGCTTGTTCGGCAGGTGCAGCGCCCGGCTGAGGGCGAGGCCGGAGACACCGGAGGCCTGGGTGCCGAACCAGAACGCGTCGATGTCGTCGAGCGTGATGCCGGCCGAGGTCACCGCCTCGCCGACGGCGTCGACCAGCAGATCGTCCGCCGAGCGGGTCCAGTGTTCGCCGAAGGTCGTGCAGCCCATGCCGACGATCGCGACACGGTCTCGGATTCCGTGCGAGCCCATCTGGGTACCTCCTCAGTCTTCCTCTGGGCCGGCGCCGAACCGCACGGGACGGGCCTTCCAGAAGTAGTTGTGGACCCCGGCGGCGGTGACCGTGCGCCGGAAGGTCATCTCGACACGGGCGCCGATCACGGCGTCGGCCTCGGTGGCGTCGGTGAGCTGGCAGCGGAACCGGCCGCCGCCGTCGTAGTCGACGACCACGACGAGCATCGGCGGGCTCGGGGTGTGGGCGAGCCGGTCCACGGTGAAGGTGGCGACCGTGCCCTGCACATGCTCCATCGGCTCGTCGGTCATGGCGTCGACGCTCCGGCATGACACGCACACCCGGTCCGGTGGCAGATGCCGGGTCCCGCACTTCTCGCAACGGGAGGCGATGAAGCCGTACTTCCAGCCGTTGCGGCGGTGCGCGGGCGGGGCGTACGGGGGCTCGGGGTCCGGTCGGCGGGGCGGTTCGCGGTCGAGGAGCCCGCGCCAGGTGAGGTAGGTGGCGTACGGGACGGGGGCGCTGCCCGTGGCGATCTGCGCGGCCACCGGGCGGGCGGCGCGGTGTGCGGGCAGGGCGTCGGTGGTGCGCAGCAGGAGCACTCCGGCGCCGTCGCCGAGGACGACGAGCGCGATGGTCTCGCCGGGCTGGGCTCGGTCGAGTACGTCGGCGAGGAGCAGTCCGGGCTGGGCGGTGCCCGCGTTGCCGATGGCCGCGGTGAGGTCTCCGGTCACCGCCTCGGGCCGTACCCCTGCCGTCCGGCGGACCGCCGCACAGGCCCGGGCGTGCAGGCCCGCGACCGCGAAGTGGTCGACGGCGTCGGCGGAGAGTTTGGCGCGGTCGAGCGCGGCGCCGAGGGCCTTGCCCGCGAGGTCGACGTAGATCTCCTCGGCGAACCGCTCCTCCCAGACGCGGGAGGCGGGCGCGCCCGGCAGCCGCCAGCGGTCGAGGAGTTCGTCGCTGACGGTGTCGTGGGCGAGGAGTTCGGCGATGACGGGCGCCCCGTCGCGGTGCCCGCCGAACACGAAGGCCGCCGCGCCGTCGCCACCGGCGCTCTCGTCCGTACCGCCGGGCAGCCCGGTGCGCAGGTCGGAGAGGACCGCGAGGGTCGGGACCGCGGAACGGGCGGCTGTGACCAGGGCGCCGAGTCCGGAGCGTACGGAGCCGGCCATGTCGACGGCGAGTACGTGCTCGTCGAGGGAGAGCGCGGCGTGCACGGCGGTCGCGTTGGTCTTGTCGAGGTAGGCGGGCGCGGCGGTGGCGAGGAAGAGCTGGCCGACGCGGGGGCGCAGTCCGTCGGCGGTCAGGGCGCCACGGGCCGCTTCGACGGCCATCGAGGTGGTGTCCTCGTCGTAGCCCGCGACCGAACGGGTCCCCTTCACCGCCCGGGTCCCGAGGGTGGCGGCGATGTCGGCCCGCGCGAGACGGTGGTGCGGCACATAGGCGCCGTATGCGATCAGTCCGGCCATCAGCGTCCTCCAAGAGCGTGAGTGGTGGTCGTCGGCCGTTCGAAGACCGCGGCAAGTCCCTGGCCGCCGCCGAGGCACATGGTCTCCAGGCCGTAGCGGGCCTCGCGGCGGTCGAGTTCGCGCAGCAGGGTGGCGAGGATGCGACCGCCGGTGGCGCCGACGGGATGGCCCAGCGAGATGCCGGAGCCGTTGACGTTGAACCTCTCGAAGTCGCCCTCGGTGAGGCCCCATTCACGGGTGCAGGCCAGCACCTGGGCGGCGAAGGCCTCGTTCAGTTCGATGAGGTCGATGTCGGCGAGTTTCAGGCCCGCTCTCTCCAGGGCACGGGCTGTCGCCGGGACCGGCCCGATGCCCATCGTCTCCGGGGGCACACCCACGACGGCCCAGGAGACGAGCCGGCCGAGCGGACGCAGCCCCAGCTCGGCCGCGCGTTCGGGATGGGTGACGATGCAGACCGAGGCGCCGTCGTTCTGCCCGCTGGCGTTCCCTGCGGTCACGGTCGCCTCGGGGTCCTGTCGGCCGAGCACGGGCCGCAGGGTGGCGAGTTTCTCCAACGAGGATTCGGGGCGCGGGTGTTCGTCCGACTCGACGACGGTCTCACCTTTGCGCGCCCGTACGGTGACGGGCACGATCTCGTCGGCGAAGCGGCCCGCCCGCTGGGCCGCGACGGCCTTCTCGTGCGAACGCAGGGCGAGCCGGTCCTGCTCCTCACGCGGAATGCCGTACTCGCGGCGCAGGTTCTCGGCGGTCTCCAACATCCCGCCCGCCACAGGGTGGTTGACCCCGCCGGAGGTGACCCGGCCACGGGCCAGCCGGTCGTGCAGCGTGGTACCGGCGCCGCGTACGCCCCACCGCACGTCGGTGGTGTAGAACTCGGCCTGGCTCATGGACTCCACACCACCCGCGAGGACGAGATCGCTGGCACCGGTCTGCACCTGCATGGCGGCGTTGATCACGGCCTGCAGTCCTGATCCGCAGCGCCGGTCGATCTGGAGCCCCGGCACCTCCACCGGCAGTCCGGCGTCCAGGGCGACGACCCGCCCGATCGCGGGCGCCTCGCCGTTGGGATAGCACTGGCCCAGCAGGACGTCGTCCACGGCACCGGGCGGCACTCCGGTGCGGTCAAGGACGGCCCGTACGACCGTGGCGGCCAGCTCGGCGGCCGTCACCTCGCGGAAGACGCCTCCGTAACCGCCGACGGGGGTACGCACGGGTTCGCAGATCACCGCGTCACGCAGGAGGGCGGGCATGGGGCGAGCCTTTCGCTTCAGGGGTACAGGGCTTCAGGGGTACGGGTCTGGGTGGCGCCGATCGCGTACGCAGCGGCGGCGGCTCACATGTAGCGGCCGCCGGTCACTTCGAGGACGGCTCCGGTGATGTAGCTCGCCATGTCGGAGGCGAGGAAGAGGACCACCTGGGCGACCTCGGCGGGTTCGCCCGCGCGGGCCATGGGGATCTCGGCGAGCTTCGCGTCCCAGGCGGACTGGGGCATCGCCTCGGTCATGGCGGTACGGATCAGCCCGGGCTGCACGGCGTTGACCCGGATTCCGGCTCCGGCCAGCTCCTTGGCGGAGGCCTTGGTGAGGCCGACGAGTCCGGCTTTGGCCGCGCTGTAGTTGGTCTGGCCGAAGTTGCCGACCTTGCCGGCGATGGAGGAGATGTTGACGATGCTGCCGCCGTGGCCGTGCTCGCGCATCGCCGCGGCGGCGTACCGGGTGCCGTTCCAGGCGCCGGTGAGGTGGACGTCCACGACGGCGCGGAAGTCGGTGAGGGCCATCTTGCGCAGGGTGGCGTCCCGGGTGATTCCGGCGTTGTTGACCATGACGCCGACCGGTCCGAAGGTGTCGGCGCAGTGCGCGACCAGGGCCGCGACCTCGTCCTCCTCGGTGACGTCACAGCGCAGCGAGGTGGCGGCGATGCCGTGTTTCACGAGGCGCTCGGCGGCCTCGGCCGCGGCCTCCTCGTTGATGTCCCCGATGACGACGGAGGCGCCCGCGCCGCCGAGTACGCCGGCGATCTCGTATCCGATGCCCTGCGCGGCCCCGGTGATCACCGCGGCCCGGCCGTCCAGCAGTCCCATGTCGTTGCCCGCCCGACTCGTCTCCAGCACTCCGCTATTCCTCTAAAATAGATAACCTATTACGCTGAAAGTATCAACCAGGAGCCGACCGGCCGCCGACCGACCGCGCGGGCCCGGCCGAGGAGGAGATGACGCAGGTGGACATCGGTTACCCCCCTCAGACGGAGGCGTTCCGCGCCGAGGTCAAGGCGTTCCTCGCCACCGCCCTGCCGACCGGCTGGACCGGCATCGGCGCCCTCGACGAGGAGGCCGCCTGGGCCTTCGCCCGCGACTGGCGGACCCGGCTCGCCGAGCGCGGATACCTCTCCCTGACCTGGCCGGAGCAGTACGGCGGTCGCGGCCTCTCCAAGCTCCACCAGGTCGTCCTGATGGAGGAACTGGCCCTGGCCGGCGTGCCGTTCGGGCTGCCGCAGGACACCTTCGGCGTGAAGATGCTGGCGAACACGCTGCTGCGCTGGGGCACCGAGGAGCAGAAGGCCCACTTTCTGCCGCGGATCCTGAGCGGCGAGGACACCTGGTGCCAGGGGTACTCGGAGCCGGACGCGGGCTCGGACCTGGCCTCGCTCACGACGCGCGCGGTGCGGGACGGCGAGGAGTGGGTCATCGACGGCCAGAAGGTGTGGACGTCCGGCGCCCACCACTGTGACTGGATCTTCGTCCTGGCCCGCACCGACCGCGACGCCCCCAAGCACCGGGGCATCTCCTTCCTGCTGGTGCCACTGCACCAACCCGGCGTCGAGGTACGCCCGTTCCGCATGATGAGCGGCCAACTCCACTTCAACGAGGTCTTCTTCAGCGGCGCCCGCACCCGGGCCGATCTCGTCGTGGGCGAAGTGAACAACGGCTGGGCGGTCGCACAGAGCCTGCTGGGCGTGGAGCGCGGGGAGGAGGCCGCGACGAACCCCATCCTGTTCAAGGCCGAGGTGGAGCGTCTCGTCGACCTCGCCCGCGAGTACGGCAAGGACCAGGACCCGGTCGTCCGGCAGCGCATCGCCTGGTGCTGGTCCAAGGTCGAGATCATGCGCTACCTCGGCTACCGCATCCTCACCGGCTGGCTGAGGGGCGCCGAGCCCGGCCCGGAGACCTCGATCGCCAAGCTGTACTGGAGCGAGTACCACACCGAGATCACCGACCTGGCGATGGACATCATGGGCCTGCACGCCCAGGTCCCGGTGGGCCGCCCGCCCCTGCGTACGTACCGCGCGGACGACCCCGGCGCCGCGAACTCCTCGGCGTCCTGGTCGACGACGTACCTGATCGCCCGCTCCGGCACGATCTACGCGGGGACGTCGCAGGTGCAGCGGAACATCCTCGCGGAGAAGGTGCTGGGCCTGCCGCGCGAGCCGAGGGTGTGATCCTCAGGTCTCGCCCAGGATGCGGGGCAGTTCGTCGAAGTCGGTGACGCGTGGCTCAAAGCCCTTCAGCGACATGGCTTGTTGTCGGCGTTTTGGCCGGACTGCCCTTGGCGTAGCGTGGCCGCGTGTCAGAGCCGCTGCTGCCGCCCACCGCGCCCCGCATTCCTCCGCAGCCCTCGGATGAATGGGCCGAATCCGTGCGGGAGACGTTGTCCGCCGACATCGGTTCACTGGGCCTCGGCGTGTCTTCGCTCGGTGAGGCACATGTGTTCACGACGCTTGCTCGTCATCCGGAGTTGTTCGCCGCCTGGCTTCCCTTCAGCAGCCAGTTGCTGCTCGCGGGCGACCTGCCCTTCGCTGAACGCGAGTTGGTGATCCTTCGAGTGGCGCGCAACTGCGAGTCGCCCTACGAGTGGGGCCAGCACGTGAGGATCGCCGCGAAGGCCGGGCTGTCATCGGACGACATGGCGCGGGTCGCTGCGGGTCCCGACGCGCCGGGGTGGACGGAACGGCAGTCGTTGCTGCTGCGGGCCACGGACGAGTTGCACTCCGGCGCCCGGATCGGCCGGTCGACGTGGGAAGGGCTGGCCCAGCACCTGACGGAGCGCCAGTTGATCGAGCTGCCAATGCTGGTGGGCCACTACCATCTGCTGGCCTTCACCCTGAACTCCCTGCATGTGCTGCCGGAACCCGGACTGCCCCCCATGAGCTGACGGGATGTCTCGGGCAGCAGCCAGGTCCGCTTTCCCCGGACCCGGTTGTGCGCACTCGTCCTCAGCCTGACTCTGTCGGGGATCTCGGATGGTCGGGCTCAGCTGCCGAGGGTTCGCCAGGACTTCGGCCGGGGATCTCGTTCTGGTCCAGGAAGGTCTGGAAGGCGGTCGGCGGTCTTGGTGAAGAGGTTCCCTCGAACACCTCGACCTCTGGCACAGGCCGCGGCCCCGCCCCCGGCCGCCACCCCGCATCCAGCTTCCGCAGCCCCACCCCACCCGGCGCCCAGATATGGCAGCTGTTCAGCACCCCCGCCGTGGAACGCGGGCCATCGGAGGGCCGCCCGGCCATCCGAAGCCCCGCATTGGCCGAGATCCCGGCCTGCACCACGGCAGGCCCGAGCACCCGCGCCAACTCGTACAGATGAGAGCACCCGGACACCCCACGAAACCGCTCCTGGATGGCCCGGTTGTACCCGGCAGCGACACTGAGCCCCACCAAGCCGTCGAAGACCGGCGTGATCAACGGACACTCGGCGTGCGGAAACGTGCGCATGTCCGCATCGGCCGCCACGATGACCATGTCCGCCAGCCGGACCCGCACGGCGAGCACCATCCGGTGCACGACACCGGCGTCCGGCTCCGCCACCCAGGGCCGCTCGTCCCGCAGTTCCGCCTCGACCGAGATCTCGCCGCCGCCCTCGTCGTACGCGGTGACGCTGACCGTACGACGATGCAGCGGCACCTCGGCGCGCGTCACGACGACTCCTCCCCCAGCACCGCCGGCTCCCCCAGCGCCGCGAACTCCGGCTGCCGCCGCTCGATGAAGCTGCGTACGCCCTCCCGGTAGTCCGGCGCACGCTTGGCCGTCGCCAGCAACCGGGCCGCGGCGTCGCGGCTCTCCGCGAAGGTCCTCGTCTGGTCGTCGGCGAGCTGTCGCTTGATGAGGGACATCGCGTACGGGCTGGCCGAGCGGGCCAGTTCGGTGGCGTACTCGAGCGCCGCCGCAACGAGTTCGTCGGGTTCGCACAGCCGGTTGACCAGGCCCATCGCGAGCGCTTCCGTGCCGCTGATGCGGCGCGAGGACAGCAGCAGGTCGCCGGCGTTCCCGTATCCGACGAGCCGCGGCAGGATCCAGGACACGCCGTCCTCCGCCACGAGTCCACGCGCGCTGAAGGCGGCGGCGAACTTGGCTCCGGGCGCGGCGAACCGCACATCGCACATCACGGCCTGGTTGAAGCCGATCCCGGCGCAGGCGCCGTTGACGGCCGCCACGACGGGCTTCGGGAAGGTCATCGGCCGGGTGCGTGGCGGCAGTTGGTCGGTCGGCCAGGGTCGGGCCCCGGAGGACGCCCCGTCCAGCACGCTGATGTCCATGCCCGGACAGAAGCTGCGGCCCGCACCGGTGAGGACGACGGCCCGTACCGCCGGATCCGCTTCGGCGCGGTCGAACAGCTCGTTGTAGAGCAGTTCCATCTCCAGCGTCCAGGCGTTGTGCCGCTCGGGCCGGTTCAGGGTGAGCAGCATGACCCCGTCGCCGGTCAGTTCGGTGAGGATCACCGGGGTCGGATTCTCGGTCATCGAGGTCACTCCCGTGAGGGCCTGTCAACGGTATAGCTAGATGAATCATCTATATACCACCTGCCCTCCCAACACCAGATCAGGTACGGGCAAGGCGATGATCACCCAGCTCTTGACCTGGTACCCTCGGTGTACTAAGAAGATTCATTTTGCTATATCAGGCAAAGTGGACGGGATGATCACAAACGAGGAGAGTCCGTCGTGGCCGAGGCAGCCGGCGCAGCAGAAGTACCCACCGTGCCCGTACCCTCCCGCGCACGCGTCGGGCGCCAGGTGCGCGTTCCGAAGACGGCCGAGCTGGTCGCCGGACATCTGCGCCGTCAGATCGTACGCGGCGAACTGAAGCCCGGCGACGCACTGCCGCCGGAGTCAGGGCTGATGGAGCAGTTCGGCATCTCCCGGCCGACGCTGCGCGAGGCCTTCCGCGTACTGGAGTCCGAGTCGCTGATCACGGTGCGTCGCGGAGCGCACGGCGGCGCCCGGGTGAGCGCGCCGGACTCCGATGTCGCGGCCCGCTTCGCCGGTCTGATCCTGGAATACCGCGGCGCCACCCTGGGCGACGTCTACCGCGCGGCGGCGATGATCGAGCCGCCCTGCGCACGCCAGCTCGCCACCAAGCACACGGCAGGCGACATCAAGCGGCTGCGCGAGGCGGTGGCCGCCGAGAAGGCCGTACTCGACGATCCGCTCGCCCTGGTCGACGCCCAGGACGCCTTCCACGCCCTGCTGGTCGAACTGACCGGCAACCAGACCCTGATCCTGCTCTGCGGCATGCTGCGCAACATCGTCGACCGCGCCAACGCCTCGTACACCGCTGCCGCCGTCGACACCGAGACCCAGAAGACCCAGGCCCTCAAGGGCCACCGTGCGCATGTACGGCTGGTGGGCCTGATCGAGTCGGGCAAGGCGGACGAGGCCGAGAAGCTGTGGCAGCGCCACATCTCCAGCGCGGACGACGTCGTCAACTCGGCGGGACCGAAGACGGTCCTGGAGCTCATCGACTGACCGAGAGACCCACTGACCAAGGGATTCACATCCCGGACACGGGCCCGCCGGCCGACCGGCGGGCCCGCGGCATGTCCGAACCACGTCCGGCGCCCGCCGCTCCCTTGCACTCTTGAAACAGTTAGATAATTATAGGAGGCGCACTGAATAGCTCTGGGTCGGGAGGCAACGGCGATGGCGATGGCCGAACAGCGTAAGCGGATCTTCGACTGCGACCAGCACATGTACGAGGAGCGGGATTCCTTCACCCGCTACCTCCCCAAGGAGTACCTCGGTCAGGCCGTGGCCCCCGTGACGCTGCCGGACGGCCGTGAGGTCATCCTCGCGGGAGACAGGATCGTGGTCTGTCTGGAGCCGGAGTTCGGGCAGGTCTACCGGCCCGGCTCGCTCAAGGAGATGCTCAAGGCGATGGCCTCGGGCAACCCGGAGGAGACGTACCAGTTCGAGCCGATGCACGAGGCGTACCAGAACCGTGAGGCCCGGCTGCGGGTCATGGACGAGCAGGGCCTGGACCAGACGATCATGTATCCGGGCGGCTGGGCCCTGGTCGCCGAGGAGTACGTACGCGGCGTCGAGCCGCTCTACGCCAACTACCACTCGTTCAACCGCTATATGGACGAGGTCTGGGGCTTCAACCACCAGGACCGCATCTACACCCCCGCCCTGCTCTCACTGCGCGACCTCGACAGCGCGGTGAAGGAGCTGGAGTTCGTCCTGGAGAAGGGCGCCCGGTTCATCATGCTGCCGACGGGGCCCCAGTACGGCCGCTCACCGGGCGACCCGTACTTCGACCCGTTCTGGAAGCTGGTCAACGAGGCCAAGGCCAGCGTCTGCTACCACATCAGCGAGTTCTACTACAACTCGCATGTCGCCCCGGCCTGGGGCCATGACCCGAACCCGATCCACTTCCGTATGTCCGCCTGGCAGTGGATGAACACCTACGGCCAGCGCCCGATCGAGGAGACGCTCTCCGCGCTCATCTTCGACAACCTCTTCGAGCGGTTCCCCGACGTCAACGTCCTGGTCTCGGAGTTCGGCGCCGAGTGGGTGCCGCACTTCGTCCGGCACATGGACAAGAGCCGGGGCATGGGCCGCAACGGACCGTGGATCGGCGGGCAGTTGTCGGAGCGGCCCAGCCAGGTGTTCCGCAAGCACATCCGCGTGGTGCCCTACCCCGAGGACGACATCCCCGGTCTGGTGAAGCGGCTCGGCTATCACGAGTCGCTGGTCATGGGCTCGGACTACCCGCACGCCGAGGGCATCGCGAACCCCGCCGACTACCGCAAGCTCATCGCGGAGCTGGACGAGTCGGTGCAGGACGACATCATGTACAACAACGCTCAGCAGCTGGTGAGCCGCTGAGCGTTCAGTCCCTCAAGCCCCCGCCTGGCGGCGGATCCGGTCAGTCGACCAGGTCCGCCGCCAGGTTCGCGATGTTGGTGAGCAGTGCGGTGCCGCGCCGTGAGTGGTCGTAACCGGCGAGCGGGTAGCCGTTGCTCAGCAGCGCGAAGGACAGACCCGTCTCCGGGTCCATGAAGCCCAGTTGGTACGCCGCTCCGGCACTCCCGAAGAGCAACGGCGAGCCGGTGGAGGGAAGTTGACTGCCCGCATCGGGGCCGGCGACGGTGACGAACAGTCCCATGCTCGTACGCCGGCTGCCCCCGCCGCCGTAGAGCTGGTCGCCGTGGGGATGCTCGGTCAGCCGGATCCTGGTGCCCTCGGCCACCGCCTCCGGCTTCCACAGGCCCGAGTGCTCCAACGCCTGGAAGTACAGGGCGACATCGGCGGCGGTGGCGACGAGTGCGTGACTGGGTTCGCCCGCCGCCAGCACCCGCGGGTCGGACAGGTACCAGGGTCCCCAGGGGTCGGGTTCCTGGTCGTCGTCGGTGCGGTCGGTGGCGGTCATCGGAGCGACCGTGGCGGGCTGACGGTCGACGGGGACGCCCAGTTCGACCGAGGTCAGGCCCAGCGGCCGTACGATCCGCTCGCGCAGGTAGTCGGCGAAGGGCAGCCCCGTACGCCGCTCGGTGATCTCGGCGATCAGCCAGGCGGCCGAGGTGAGATGGAACTGGAAGCGGCTGCCCGGCGGGTAGTCGAGACGCCAGCGGCCGAAGGCGGCGAGCCGCTGCTCCCGGTCGAGCATCTTCGGGTGGCCGAGCGGTGCGAAGGGGAAGCCGGCGGTGTGGGTGAGCACCTGCTCGACCGTGACCGCCTCCTTCCCGTTCGGCGCGAACTCCGGGATGATCGCGGCGACTTGCTCACCGATGTCGAGCAGACCGTCGCCCATCAGCTTCCACACGGCGCCGGCGACGATCGAGCGGCCGACGGACTGCAGGATGTAGCGGGTGCCGGGGTCCGCGTCGCCCCAGGTCTCGTACGCCACCAGCCGGCCGCTCCTGGCGACGGCGACCTGCGCCGACGGAAGCGGGCCGTGCTCCACTTCGAGCCTGATGCGGCGCAGCAGTACGTCGAGCCGGTGCGGGTCGACACCCACGGCCTCGGGCGCCACGGGCGCGTGGGCGTGGTCGGGCATGTCAGGACTCCAGGCGGACCGTCGCGGTGCCGGTGACCACCTCGGCACCGTGCTGGTTGACGGTACGCAGCGAGAACTGGGCGACCGGTCCGGCCGGCGTGTCCTCGATGGACTCGACGGTCGCCGTGGCGGTCAGGGTGTCGCCGGGCCAGACCTGCGCCTTGAAGCGCACCCCGTAGCTCAGCAGCGGCTCGATGCCGACCCAGTCGGTGAGGACCCGTCCGGTCATGCCCATCGTCATCATGCCGTGGGCGAAGACCCCGGGGTAGCCGGCGACTTCGGTGGCGAAGACGTGGTCGGTGTGGAGCGGGTTGAAGTCGCCGGAGGCGCCCGCGTACTGGACGATCCGGGTGCGCTTGAGATCGTCGACGAGCACACTCTCGCGGCTCTCGCCGACCTTGATGTCATCCACGTACGGGCTCATCAGGCGTCGTCCTTCCCGGTGGCACCGGTGGCCGGTTCCTCGGATTTGGGAGTGGCGGGGCCCTCGGGCACGACGGCCACGGTCCGGGCGCTGACGACCGGTTCGCCGTCGGCGTCCCGGTACTCGGTGATGCGTTCGCTGAACAGCAGGCGCCCCGTGCGGCCCTGCTTCTCCCAGCTGCGGCCCGGCACGGTGTGGGCGTACAGCGTCTCTCCGACGCGTACCGGACGGTGGTACTCGAAGTGCTGCTCGGCATGCAGCCCTCCGCCGCCCTCCGGCATCACTCCCGGACCGCCTCCGGAGCCGAACCACTCCTCGCCGGGCTTCGGCCGCAGGTGGTAGTCGGGGTCGAAGTGGGCGCTCGCCCAGGTGAAGGTCGGCGGCGCGAGATGCTCGTACGCCGGGTTCTCATCGCCGATGGCCCGGGCGAACATCATGATGTGCCCGGCCTCGACGGGGAACGGCTGCCCTGTCATCGTTCGTGCTCCTCGTGGTCAATAAGCTTCTGGCAGGCGCCAGTTGGCGTCAGTACGGAAGGAAGGCGTCGCGCGTCGCCTCGTCCGGGTCGAAGTCCGGGGGCAGGCCCTCGAACTTGGGCTCCCGCTTCTCCACGAAGCTCGCCACCCCCTCGCGGAAGTCCGGCGAGCCCGCGAAGAACTCCATCGCCGAGTAGCTACGGGCCAGGGCGTCGGTGAAGCCGCGGTCGAGGTCGCCGTACACCTGGTGGCGTACGACGGCCATGGCGCGCGGGGAGCAGTTGCGGGCGATGTCGCGGGCGTACGCGCGGGCGGCGTCGAGGAGTTGGTCAGGGTCGACGACGCGACTGACGAGCCCCAGCTCCTTGGCTTCGTCGGCGTCGAAGACGCGGCCGGAGAGCAGCAGGTCGAGCGCGTTCTCCAGGCCGATGACGCGTGGCAGCACGTACGGCATGTTGTACTCGCCGGCCAGTCCGCGCCGGGTGAAGGCGGTGGTGAAGCGGGCGCCGCGGGCGGCGAAGCGGACGTCGCAGATCAGCGCCTGGATGAGGCCGATGCCCGCGCAGGCGCCGTTGACTGCGGCGATCAGGGGCTTCGGCATGTCGCGCCGGCTGTACATGGGCACGCGGGCCTGGAGGTTGAGGGACTGGCCGGGCTGGGCGTTCTGCTCAAGGCGCTGGACGTCCATGCCGGGGCAGAACGCCCTGCCCGCCCCGGTGATGATGACCACGCGGACGGTGGGGTCGGCGGCGGCCTCGTCCAGGAGCGCGAAGAAGCGCTGCTCCATGGGGATGCTCCACGCGTTCTTGCGCTCGGGCCGGTTGAGGGTCACGGTGGCGACACCGTCCTCGTCGACCTCGTACAACACCAGGTCTTCTGTGGGCTGTTCGGTCATCGTGTGTCACTCCTCGGCAAAGGGTTCGACGGGGTCGCCGACGCCGGCTCGCTCCCCGGAGATGCTCACCACCACCTGGCCCCGGGCGCAGACCCGGCCGTCCGGCATGCGTACGTCGACCTCGGCGAAGTGCAGTCGGCTCCCGCGTCGGACACAGCGCGCGTACGCGATGGCCTCGTGGCCGCGGGCGGGCGCGAGGTACTGCACCGACATGGAGACGGTGCTGAGCAGGCTGCCCTTGGTGAAGTCATGACCGGCGATCACGGCTCCCGAGCCCGCGGTGTCGATCAGCGCCGAGACGACTCCGCCGTGGAAGACGCCTTCGTGGGCCGAGAGCGCCTCGGTGAAGGGCATCGTCATCTCGATGCCGTCCGGGTCCCAGCGCAGGACGCGCATACCGGCGCTGCGGTTGAACTTGACCCCGCGTTCCCAACGGGCCCGGAACCACTCGCGGCGCTCGCGTTGTTCCTGGTCGGTGAGGGTCCTCGCCGTGACGGCCATCCGCGCACCTTCCAGTCTCCGGCTCCGTAACCCAGCGCTATATAGTTACATGATTTGGATAGTTGAAGCAATCATGAGGCCGCACTCCGTGCCTCCTGTATGTATTATTTATATAACTCATTCGCCTTGACCGGGAGGCTCTAGATGCCGTCGACCGCCCTGGCCGGGATCCGCGTCCTCGATCTGTCCCGTATCCTCGCGGCGCCACTCGCCACCCAGACGCTGGCCGATCTGGGCGCGGAGGTGATCAAGATCGAGCGCCCCGGAGTCGGTGACGACTCGCGGACGTACGGGCCTCCGTTCCTCACCGACCGCGGCGGCGAGCCGACGGACACCGCCGCGTTCTTCCTCGCCTGCAACCGCAACAAGAAGTCGGTCACCGTCAATCACGCCACCGCCGAGGGGCAGGAGTTGATCCGCGCGCTGGCCGCGTGCTCGGACGTCGTCGTCGAGAACTTCCGCGCGGGCACACTGGTGAAGTATGGCCTCGACCAGGAGAGCCTGCGCGCACTCAACCCCCGGCTGGTCTACCTCTCCGTCACCGGCTTCGGACAGACCGGCCCGTACGCCTCTCGCCCCGGTTACGACGGCATCTTCCAGGCCATGTCCGGGATGATGAGCGTCTCAGGGCATCCGGAGGAGCCGATGAAGGTCGGCATCAGCATGATCGACATCCTCACCGGGCTGTACGCGTCCACCGCCATCCTCGCGGCCCTGCGGCACCGGGACGCCACCGGAGAGGGCCAGTTCATCGACCTCTCCCTGCTGGACTGCGGACTCGCCACGCTCTCGCACTTCGCGATGAACTACCTGGTCTCCGGCGAGGTCCCGCGGCGCCGGGCCAACGGCGGCTACGGCGGGATCCCGTCCCAGGCGTTCCAGTGCGAGGACAAGCCCATCTTCGTCGTCGCCGGCAACGACAAACAGTTCGCGGCCTTCTGCGCGGCGGTCGACCACGGCGAACTGCTCCAGGATCCGCGGTTCGCCACGACCGCCGCACGGATCACCCACCGGGACGAGATCGTGCCCGTACTGGAGGAGATCCTGCGGACCAGAACAAGGGACGAGTGGCTGGCCGCGTTCGACGCGCACGATGTCCCGGCCGGCCCGATCAACGAACTGCCCGAGGTTTTCGCCGACCCGCAGGTCCAGCACCGGGAGATGCTGCTGGAGGTCGAAGACCCGGTGTCGGGGCAGCTGTCGCTCCTCGCCAACCCCATCCGGCTCTCGGCGACCCCCGTCGAGGACTACGCCCCGCCGCCCTCGCTGGGCGAGCACACCGCCGAAGTCCTGGGCCGACTGGCCGGGGTGACGGAGGATCAGCTCGCGGAGCTGCGGGCGCGGGGCGTCGTATGACGACCTGAGGTGCAGTGCGGGCGGCCGTCCCGTCAGCCGATCAGCGTTCGGCCGCCCTCCAGCATCAGTGTCGCGCCGGTCAGATAGGCCATGTCCTCGCTGACCAGCGCCGCCACCGCGCGACCGATGTCCGACTCGGGGTCGCCGAGGCGGCCCAGTGGGATGCCGGCGTACAGCGGTCCGGCCTTCTCCGGGTGGGCGGCAAGGTAGTTCTCCGCGGCCGGGCTCAGGGCGGCCGGGCAGACGACGTTGACCCGGATTCCGTACGGGCCCCACTCCCGCGCGGCCACCCTGCTCAGCCCGCGGATCGCCTCCTTGGCCATCGCGTACGCGCCGAAGGTCGGATCGCCCTGCACCGCGGCGGAAGAGCCGAGGTTCACGACGCTGCCTCGGCTCTCCTTCAGGTGGGGCAACGCGGCCTGCATCGCGTGGAAGGTCGCCAACGGGCCGCTACGGTAGGTGAGTTCGACATCGTCGTACGAGGTCTTCTCCAGCTTGCGCTGCACCGACGACTGCGCGTTGTTGACGAGGACGTCCAGCGCGCCGAACTCCCGTACCGTCTCGGCCACCATGCGGTCGACGTCATCGCGTTCGCCCACGTCCCCGGCCACGGTGTACGCCCGCCCGCCCCGCTCGGCGATCTCGGCGGCGGTGTCCTTCAGCTTGCTCTCGGTACGGCCCGAGATCACCACCGCCGCACCCTCGGCGGCCAGCGCGAGCGCGATCCCGCGTCCCACGCCCTGTCCGCCTCCGGTGACCAGGGCCACCTTCCCGGCCAGCCGTGCACGTCGCTCCGTCACGTCGTCTCCTTCCAGAAGGGTGCCCACGAGGCAAAGGCGTCCGGCAGCGCCGGATTTCCGGCGCCCTCCCAGCCCTTGAAGTCCACCGCTTGGGGCCGCTCGGTGACATCGGCCGCGTACCAGTGCTGTTCACGGCGGCGGGAGAAGTACCACTCACCGTCCACCCGCGCGTACTCGTCCCAGTAGCAGATCGCCATCACGATCCACCGCTCCCCCACCTCGTGCTCGGCCCGGCAGTAGACCGCGCCGGTCGCGGTGTCGCGGCCGGTGAACTCGATGCGGTGGCCGCAGATCTGGTGAACGGAGCGGTGGAAGCCGCGTAGTTGGGGCTCGATGTGGTCGCGCAGGACCTGTCGGCCGCGGCCGTGGCGGCCCATGTCGACGTCGGGGTGGAAGCAGCCGGTCCAGGCGTCGAGGTCGCGGGCGTCCACGGCGAGGGCGTAGCGGATGGGGAGTTGCTGGATGGCGAGCTGCGATTCGATGCGGTCGATGCGGTCCTCGAGAGCGCGGATGTCGGTTGGGCTCATGGCCGTGGGTCCTTGGGCAGGCCGAGGAGTTGCTCGCCGATGATGTTGCGCTGGATCTCGCTGGAGCCGCCGTAGATGGTCTCCGCGAGGGAGAGCAGGAACGAGCGCTGCCGGGTGTCGAGTTCGTAGTCCTCGCCGATGATCTGTCCGGCTGGTCCCGCCAACTCCATGGCGAGATGGCCCAGTTGCTGGTGCCGTGTCGAGGCGTACAGCTTCGCCGTGGTGGACTGCGCTCCGGGGGTGCGGCCCGCGACCAGTTCGGCGACGGTCCGCATGTTGGTGGTGCGCATGATGCGTACGGAGATCCAGGCGTCCACGATCCGGCGGCGCAGCATGGGGTCGTGCAACGCGCCGCGTTCGCGGGCCAGCTCGATCAGGGCGTCGGCCTCCCGCTCGAAGGTGAGCTGCTGGGGCAGGAGCGTGGTGCCGCGTTCGATGCCGAGGGTGCCCATCGCGGTGCGCCAGCCCTGGCCGACCTCGCCCACCACCATGTCCGCGCCGGTGCGGGCGTCGGAGAAGAAGACCTCGGCGAACTCGTCCTGGCCCGCCAGGTTGCGGATCGACCGGATGTCCACGCCCGGCTGGTCGGCGGGCACGAGCAGCATGCTCAGCCCCTTGTGCCGCTGGGAGTCCGGGTCGGTGCGGACGAGCGCATAGAGCCAGTCGGCGTGGATCCCGAAGGAGGTCCACACCTTCTGCCCGTTGACCACCCAGTCGTCGCCATCACGCTCGGCCCGGGTGCGTACGGACGCCAGATCGGAACCGGCGCCCGGTTCGCTGAAGCCCTGCCCCCACAGCTCCTCGACGGCGAGGATCGGCGGCAGGAAGCGCTTCTTCTGCTCCTCGCTGCCCATCGCGAGCAGCATCGGGCCGAGCAGGTCGAGGGCGTTGCCGGTCGCGCGGTACGGGGCGTTGGCCCGCGCGTACTCGTACTCGAAGACGATCTCCTCAAGGAGTCCGAGCCCCCTGCCACCGTATTCTTGCGGCCAGCTGATGCCCAGCCAGTTCCCGGCGGACAGTTCGCGGTCCCAGGCGAGGCGGATGTCCCAGGCGGCGCCGTCGGTGGGGCCTCCGACGCCCCGGTGTGCGGCGAACTCCCCCACCAGGTGCTCCGCCAGCCAGTCGCGCAGCTCGTCCCGGAAGTCCCGTACCGCGGGGCCGAAGTCCAGCTCCATGCTTGCTTCCTCCAGGGGATTCAGATGCCGAGCCGGGTGGCGAGCAGCTCCCGGTGGTACGAGGGCGTGCCGAGCAGCACCTCGGAGCTCTTGGCCCGCTTGAGGTACAGGTGGGCCGGGTGCTCCCAGGTGAAGCCGATCCCGCCGTGCACCTGGATGTTCTCGCTCGCGACCACGGCGTACGCCTCCGAGCAGAAGGCCTGGGCGAGGGCCGCGGCGATCGCGATCTCGGCCTCGTCCCCCGCGTCGAGCGCCCACAGCCCGCCGTACGCCGCCGAGCGGGCCGACTCGATCTCGGCCAGCATGTCCGCGCACTTGTGCTTGATCCCCTGGAACGAGCCGATGGCCCGCCCGTACTGGACGCGGATCTTGGCGTACGCCACGGCGGCGTCCAGCGCGGCGGCGGCTCCCCCGACCTGTTCGGCGGCCAGGAGTACGGAGGCGGTGGCGAGGGCGCGCTCGATCGCCGGCCAGGCCGTGCCGTCGGTGCCCAGCAGCCGGGCGGGGGTGTCGGCGAAGTCGAGCTGTGCCTGCTTGCGGGTCTGGTCGAGGGTGGGGAGCGCGGTGCGGGTGATGCCCGGTGCCTTGCCGTCGACGGCGAAGAGGCTGACGCCGGAGGGCGTGCGGGCGGCGACCAGCAGCAGATCGGCGAGGTGTCCGTCGGGGACGTACGTCTTCATACCGGTCAGCTGCCAACTCCCGCCCGTCTCAGAGGCGTTGAGCCGGATGCCCGGCTCGTCCCAGCGGCCGTCCGCCTCGGTCAGGGCGAGGGTGGCCATGGTGTCGCCGGAGGCGATGCCCGGCAGGTAGTCGTGGCGGGCCGCTTCGTCGTCGCAGTGCAGGAGTGCCTCGGCGGCCAGGGCCACGGTGGCGAAGTAGGGGGCGCAGAGCAGGGCGCGGCCCGTCTCCTCGAAGACGATGCCGAGTTCGGCGTAACCGAAGCCCGAACCGCCGTACTCCTCGGGGATGGCGAGCCCTTGGAGCCCGAGTTCCGTGGCCATCCGTCGCCATACGACCCGGTCGTAGCCCTTCGGGTCGGCTGCCAGGCGGCGTACGTCGGCCTCGGTGGAGTGTCTGGCGAGGAAGGAGCGGACGACCTTGCGCAGTTCGTCCTGCTCCTCGCCGAAGCCGAAGGTGAGATCCATGGCGCGCCTTCCCGTCCCCGGTGCTGCTCGCTCCCCGGTGTTGCCCGCGTGCTACCCATCCACGATACAGTTAGATAATTATAGTATCCACACTGAATGAGCCGGTACTGAATCAACCAGGGGTGCGATGTGACCGACCGCTATGACGCGTTCACGAGCCTGACCTTCGAGCGGCCCGCGCCCGGTGTCCTCCGCATCGTGCTGGACGGCCCGAATCTCAACGCGGTCGATCCGCGGATGCACGGCGAACTGGCCGACATCTGGCCGGTGATCGACCGGGACGAGGAGACACGCGCGGTGCTGGTCCAGGGCGCCGGCAAGGCGTTCTCGGCGGGTGGGACCTTCGACTCCATCGAGGCGTTGACCGAGGAGTACTCGGTACGCGCCCGGGTGATGCGGGAGGCCCGGGACATGGTGTACGGGGTGATCAACTGCTCCAAGCCGGTGGTCTCCGCGATCCACGGTCCGGCCGTGGGCGCGGGCCTGGTCATCGGCATGCTGGCCGACATCTCCGTCGCCGGGCGCAAGGCGAAGATCGTCGACGGGCACACCCGGCTCGGGGTCGCGGCCGGTGACCACGCGGCGATCTGCTGGCCGCTGCTGTGCGGGATGGCCAAGGCCAAGTATTACCTGCTGACCTGCGAGGCACTCACGGGTGCAGAGGCCGAGCGCATCGGTCTGGTCTCCAAGTGCGTGGACGACGAGCAGGTGCACGCCGAGGGCCTGCGCATCGCGACGACCCTCGCGGCCGGTTCCGCCAGCGCCATCAGCTGGACGAAGCGGTCCCTCAACCACTGGTACCGCACGGCCCAGCCGATCTTCGAAGCCTCGCTCGGCCTGGAGTTCTTCGGATTCGGCGGGCACGAGGTCGCGGAAGGTCTGGCCGCCCACCGGGAGAAGCGCGCCCCGGACTTCGAGGGTGTGGCCGACAAGCACCCGATCGATCTCTGACCTACGTGACTACGTGACCCATGGATGCATGAGGAGCCCGCGATGACGTCCGAGCACACCACCGCCACTGCCGCGACCACCGAAATCCCCCCGCTGGTAAAGGGGTTGACCTACGAGGACATGCCGAAGGGCCAGATCTTCCGGACCGCCCGCCGCACCATCACCGAGACCGATCTGGTCAACTTCATCACCTGGGGCGGCTTCAACGAGCCGCTCTTCTGGGACGCCACGCACGCCGCGGAGGGCGGTTACACGGGACGGCTCGTCCCGGGCGGGCTGACCTACTGCATCGCCGAAGGTCTTGTCCTGCAGACGAACGTGCTGCACGGCACCGGCCTGGCCTTCATGCACATGGAACTGACCGTGCGCGGGCCTGTGTACGTCGGGGACACGCTCTACGCAGTCGTGGAGACCACGGAGTCCCGCCCGTCGAGCAAGCCCGGCCGCGGCGTCGTGACCAGCCGGATCACCGTACGCAACCAGCGCGACGAGGACGTGCTCGTCTACACCCCCGTGCGGCTGATCCGCGGCAAGGACTACGGGGCCACGACGCTCTGAGCGCGAGCAGCGGCGGACGGCACCAGGGCGAGACCGGCCGGGTGCCGACAGGCACCGTCCGCCCCGCCGGACGTCTTGGTGCGCACCCAGTCCGAGGGGATCGGCGGCTGCGGCGGAAGTTCGTGGTCCGGTACGGCCATGGCGTAGAGCCGGCTGTAGCGGAACTTCGCTTCCAGGTCGTCGAGCACCGACCAGTACTCGTAGCCGTGCACATCGACGCCCCGCGCGATCACGCCGCCCAACCAGGTGAGTTTGGCCCGCAGCAGGGCCCGGCGCCGGGCATCGTCGCAGCGTCCCTCGTCGTCGACCAGGTCCAGATCGCCCATGCCGTTGTCGACGATGGACAGGGGCGGCAGGAGTTCTGCGTACAGGTCGTGCAGGCCCGCGACGGCGTCGGCGAGTGCCTCGGGGACGATGGGCCAGCCGTATGCGGTCGTCTGTACGTCCTCGAAGGGGATCACCGCGAATCCGAGACCCACGAGCAGCCGGTTCACCTCGTTGAGGGCGCGGAATCGGATCATGGCCGGAAGCACTCGGGCCAGGTTCTCGGGTGCCGTGACGCGGAAGGGCGAGGTCCAGGACAGGCCCAGCAGGTCCTGTGCGGTGGCGATGGTCTCCAGGTCGCCGGGGCGTACGCAGCCGGTCGCCTCGATCGGCGAGAGGTCGTCCTCGGTGACCATGTGCTCGCCGAGGAGCAACGGGTCGAGGAAGAGGCGGTTGGTCCAGCTCTCCAGACGCTCCACGGCGAGGCGGTCGTACGGGTCGTCGGTGGCCGCATGTCCGCCGACGAGCGTGACCGTGGTCCCGATGCGACTGCTCACGCCGACCGCCCGGAGCGCCTGGGTCGCGAGCCCGTTGGCCAGCAGCACATGGTGGACCGCGGGCATGCCCGCCATGCCGGCGCGGCGGTCGGCGCAGTACATTCCGGCCACGCGATCCGCGAGCGAGGGGCGCGCCAGGTCGGTGGAGGTGATCCAGCGGGTGACCCGGTCGCCGAAGCGGCGGCCCATCTCGGCGGCGTACTCGGCGAAGTACTGCGCGGTGCCGCGCTCCAGCCACCCCCCGGAGGCCTCCAGCCAGGGCGGCAGCGCGAGGTTGAGCAGGGTGAGGCCGGGCCGCAGGCCCTGCGCGAGCAGGGAGTCGAGCGTGCGGTCGCAGCGGTCCAGGGCTGCGCGGTCCCAACTGCCGGGGCCGTCGGGCTGGAGTTGCGGCCAGCCCGCGACCGCCCTGTACGTCTTCGCATCGGCTCCGACCAGCTGGTGGATGTCATCGGTCCACTGCTGGAAGTGCCCGCCGCTGTCCGGCGGGGGCTGGGGCGCCGCGACACTGTCGGCGGTGGCGACACCCCATTCGACACCACGAAGAGACTCGTACAGACCATCGTTCATGGTCACCGTCCGGGCGATGAATGATATAGCGCATTCAACTGAATGACCGCCGTCGGGACCGTAACACTTCGGGGAGACTACGACAATGTTTCGGCCATATCTCCGCCGTCGGATCCGCCATCGGACCAGCTGTCGGATCCGCCGCATTCGCCACTTCCGGCACGGCGCGGTATCCGTGCATCGCGCCCCCTCTCACCCCCGCTCGAGGATGAAGTCCGAAGCTCGCCAGGCCATGGCCATGATCGGTCCGTTGAGATTGCCGGACACCATGGTCGGCATCACCGAGCAGTCGACGACCCGCAGCGCCTCCACACCGCGCACCCGCAGCTGCGAGTCGACGACGTCCTCCTCGGCCGGCCCCATCGCGCAGGTGCCGACGGCGTGGTAGCCGCAACGGCCGTGGTCGAGCCCGGCGTCGATGATCTCCTGGTCGTCCTGTACGCCCGGCCCCGGCAGGGTTTCCGACCGGATCCGGCCGGCGATCGGTTCGGCCTCGAAGAGCTCCCGCATTCTGCGGAAGAGAGCCGTGCCCACCGTGCGGTCGTGCTCGGAGCCGTAGTAGTTCGGCGTGATGGCGAGCGGCGCCTCGGGGTCGTCCGAGGTGATGCGCAGGCTTCCTTCGGCGGTGGGCCGCAGGATGTATCCGAGGCCCATCACACCGGGCTCGGACTCGACCTCGGTCTCCTTGCCGGGGACCTCCGGCGCCAGGGAGACCGGCGCTATCAGCAACTGTGCGTCGGGGCGCGGAAGTTCGGGTCGTGTCTTGAAGAAGGCGATCACGTCGAAGGCCGGTGCGGCCAGCGGTCCCCGGCGTCGCGTCAGGTACTTCACTCCGGAGAGGGCCTGCCGCAGCGGGCTGCTGAGCGCCTTGTTGTAGCCGAGGTTGTCCGTCAGCCGGTACTGAACGACGAAGCAGCGGTGTTCGCGCAGCCTGCCGCCCACGTGCGGACTGTCGACCAGGACGTCGACGCCCGCCGCCTTCAGCGTCTCGGCCGGACCGATGCCCGACAGCTGGAGGATCTTCGGCGTGGCGATACTGCCCGCGGACAGGATCACTTCGCGCCGGGCGCGGACGTCGGCCTCCTGTCCGTTGTGCCGGGTGCGTACGCCGACGGCCCTGCCGTTCTCGATCAGGACCTTGGTGACCTCGGTGTCCACGGCCACCGTCAGGTTCGTACGGTCCTCGACCGGGTGCAGGAAAGCGCGCGCGGCGCTGAACCGCTGCCCCTTCTTGATGGTGGCCATGGCATAGCCGATGCGTTCGTCGTCGCTGGCGTTGAGGTCGTCCGTATGTGTCCAACCGAGCCCGGTTCCGGACGCGATGGCCTCCTCGCAGAGCGGTTCCCGCTCCGACGCGGTGGAGATGTGCAGCGGTCCGCCGGCTCCGCGGGCGTCCGAGGCGCCGAGTTCGTTGTTCTCGATCCGCTTGAAGACCGGCAGCATCGTGTCCCAGCCCCAGCCGGGGTTGCCGAGCCGCTCCAGTTCGTCGTAGTCGGCGCGGTCACCGCGGTTGTAGACCATGCCGTTGACCGAGCTCGATCCGCCGAGCGCCTTGCCCCGGGCCCACTGCTCGACGCGACGGCTCGGGCCCACCGGCTCGACGGGGTAGTGCCAGGTGAACCGGGGATCCCCGAGCAGCTTGCCGAACCCTTTGGGCATCTTGATCAGCGGGCTGGAGTCCCTGCCCCCGGCCTCGATCAGCAGCACGGTCGTCTTCGGGTCCTCGGAGAGGCGGTTGGCGAGTACGCAGCCCGCCGAGCCCGCGCCCACGACGATGTAGTCGAAGTCCGTCATTCGGTCTCCCCTTCCTGCTCCCCGAGGGGGCGGAACTCCTCGTCCTGCCACCAGGGGTAGACCGGTGGCATGTCCTTGCTCACCCGGCCCGGGAACTCGGGTGGGCGCTTGGCGAGGAAGGACTCGATGCCCTCTGTGGGGTCCGGGCCGCCGCCGATCTGGCTCATGATCCGCGAGTCGAGCCGGTGCGCGGTCATGGGGTGGGGCTCGCCGAGCATCCGCCACATCATCTGGCGCGACAGGGCGACGGAGATCGCGGAGGTGTTCTCGGCGATCTCGCGGGCGAGTTCGTACGCCGCCGGGAGCAGCTCCTCCGGCGGGTGGACGGAGCGGACGAGCCCGGCCGCCAGCGCCTCGTCGGGGCCGAAGACGCGGCCCGTGGCCACCCACTCCATGGCCCGCTGCATGCCCACGGCCCGTGGCAGGAACCAGCTCGCGGCCGACTCCGGCACGATGCCGCGACGCGCGAAGACGAAGCCGAACTTCGCGGAGGCGGACGCCAGTCGGATGTCCATCGGCAGCGTCATGCTCGCGCCCACGCCCGCCGCGGGGCCGTTGATCGCGGCGATGACCGGCTTGGTGCAGGAGAACAGCCGCAGGGCCACCTGACCGCCGGTGTCGCGATGCCAGGCGCCTGCCCTGCGGTGGTCGAAGGAGCCGCCGCCGGAGCTGACGTCGGCGCCCGCGCAGAAGCCCCGTCCGGCGCCGGTCACGACGATCACCCGTACGTCGTCGTCGGCGTCCGCGGAGTCCAGTACGTCGATGAGGTCCCGCATCATCTGCGGGTTGAAGGCGTTCAGCTTCTCCGGCCGGTTGAGCGTGACGGTGAGAACGCGGTCCGCCACCTCGGCTCGTACGGTCTCGTACTCCTGCTCCGGCATGCGCGTCCTCCGCGGTCGATCACCGTGACGGTTCCCAGTCAGCTTAATTAGTTATAGCATTCAACTCTACTGACTCATTGATGACTCTCTCCTGGCTGATGGCGGTGGCGATGACGGATCTGGTGGTGACGGCCCGCGGGCCGGTCCGGTTGATCGAGCTGAACCGGCCGGACCAGCTCAACTCGATGAGCGAGGAGCTGCATTCGGGACTCGCGTCGGTGTGGGACGAGGTCGCGGCCGATCCGGAGGCGCGGGTGGTGGTACTCACCGGGCGCGGCCGGGCGTTCAGCGCCGGAGGCAACTTCGACATCATGACCCGGGTCCAGCGGGATGCCGCCTTCCGCGAGCAGAACGTCGACGAGGCCCGGCGGATCATCCTGGGCATGGTCCGCTGCCCGCTCCCGGTCATCGCGGCGGTGAACGGGCCCGCGGTCGGCCTCGGGTGCAGCCTGGCCCTGCTCAGCGACCTGGTGCTGATCGCCGAGGGCGCACATATCGCGGATCCGCATGTCCAGGTCGGCCTGGTCGCGGGGGACGGCGGCGCGCTCGTACTGCCACTGCTCGTGGGCCTCGCCCGGGCCAAGGAGCTGCTGTTCCTCGGCGACCGCGTGTCCCCTCAGGAGGCGGTCCGGCTGGGCATCGCCAACCGTGTCGTGCCGGACGACAAGCTCATGGCCGAGGCCATGGATCTCGCCGGGCGGCTGGCCAAGCTGCCCGGCCAGGCGCTGCGGGAGACCAAGCGGGCGGTGAACCTGCATCTGGAGCAGGCCATCGCCGCCGTACTGGAACCGGCCCTGCTCGCCGAGCGGGACAGCATGCACGCACCGGACCACATCGCGATCGTCGAGAAGATCATCGCGGCGCGCGCCGGCCGCTGAACCGGAGAGGAACGGTCACACATGGACTTCGCGTTCAGCGACGAGCAGGAGGAACTGCGGCGCACCGTACGGGCGTTCCTGGCGGACACCTCACCCGAGACCGAAATACGGCGGCTGATGGAGACGCCGGAGGGCTTCGACCGGGCGGTGTGGCGGCGGATGGGCTCGGAGCTGGGTCTTCAGGGGCTCGCGATCCCCGAGGAGTACGGGGGCGCGGGCTGCGGGCCGGTCGAAGTGGGCGTCGTGATGGAGGAGTTGGGCCGGGCGCTGACCTGCACGCCGTTCCTCGCCTCCGCCGTCCTGGCGACCACCGCCGCGCTGCGCTGCGCTGACGAGGAGGCCCGCAAGCGGCTGCTGCCGGGGCTCGCCGCCGGTGAACTGGTCGCGACTCTGGCGCTGACCGAGGACTCGGCGCGCTGGGATGCCGAAGGCGTCCGGCTCACTGCCCGTGAATCCAAAGGGAGTTGGCTGCTGACCGGGCAGAAGATGTTCGTCCTCGACGGCGCCACCGCGGATGTCGTACTCACCGTGGCCCGTACCGGCGACGGCATCGGCGTCTTCTGGGTGGACGGCGACGCGGCCGGGCTCACCCGTGAACCCCTGCCCACGATGGACCCGACCCGCCGACAGGCACGCCTCGACTACCACGACGTACGGGCGACCAGGCTGCGTACGCACGGCGACGGCTGGGACCTGGTGTCGGAGGTGCTCGACCATGCCGCGGTGGCGTTGGCGGCCGAACAGGTGGGGGCCGCGGGGCGCGCGCTCGACATGGCGGTGGAGTACGCCAAGGTACGGCATCAGTTCGGGCGGCCCATCGGCTCCTTCCAGGCGATGAAGCATCTCCTGGCCGACGTATTGCTGGAGGTGGAGTCGGCGCGGGCCGCCGCGCACTACGCGCTGCTCGCGGCCGAGAGCGGGGACCCGGAACTCCCCGCAGCGGCGAGCCTGGCCAAGGCGTTCTGCTCCGACACCTGTCTGCAGGCGACGGAGCAGAACATCCAGGTGCACGGCGGTATCGGCTTCACGTGGGAGCACCCGGCCCACCTGTATCTGAAGCGGGCGAAGACTTCACAACTGCTGTTCGGCGACCCGGCGTACCACCGGGAACTGCTCGCGCGGCGCATCGGTTTGGACAGAGTTGGAGAATCCGCATGAAGGTGGACGGCAAGCTGAACGTGTGGGGCACCGCCGAGGTGGTCGAGGAGGCCCTGCACCACGAGAAGGCGGGTTACGACGGTCTGTGGGCCTCGGAGTCCAAGCACGACCCGTTCCTGCCGCTGCTGCTCGCGGCCGAGCACACCGACCGGCTCGAGGTCGGTACGGCGATCGCGGTGGCGTTCGCCCGCTCTCCCATGCAACTCGCGTACACCGCACACGACTTGCAGGCCTACTCCGGCGGGCGCTTCACGCTCGGCCTCGGCAGCCAGATCAAGCCGCACATCGAGCGCCGCTTCTCGATGCCCTGGAGCCGGCCTGCGGCCCGTATGCGGGAGTACGTGTGCGCGCTGCGGGCCATCTGGGCGGCCTGGAACGAGGGCGAGAAGCTCGACTTCCAGGGCGACTTCTACTCGCACACCCTCATGTCCCCCTTCTTCTCTCCCCCGCCCGCTCCCGCCGGCGCTCCGAAGGTCTTCGTGGCCGCCGTCGGGGAGTCGATGACCCGGGTCGCCGGGGAGGTGGCGGACGGGCTCCTCGCCCACGGCTTCACCACCGAGCGGTATCTACGGGAGGTCACCGTCCCGACCGTCGAGACCGGCCTGGCCAAGTCCGGCCGTACACGTGGCGACTTCTCCATCTCCCATCTCCTGCTGACCGCGACGGGCCGTACGGAGGAGGAGATGGCCCGCGCCGTGAACGGCACCCGGCGCCAGATCGCCTTCTACGGCAGCACTCCCGCGTACCGGGGCGTCCTGGAACTGCACGGCTGGGGCGAACTGGGCGACGAACTGCACGCGTTGTCGAAGTCCTCCCGCGAGGACAAGTGGGCGGAGATGGGGCGGCTGGTCGACGACGAGGTGCTGCACACCTTCGCGGTGGTGGCGGAGCCGGATCGGGTGGCCGCGGAGATCCGCCGGAGGTACGGGGCGCTGGTCGACCGGGTGTCGTTCTACACCGCGTACGACATCGACGCCGAGGTGTGGGAGCCGATCGTGCAGGAGCTGCGCAACGGCTGAGGCTCGGCCTGGTCTTGCGGTACCTGGCAGGGTTCACCGTGACCGGCTGAGGCGGGTCTCTGGTCGCCCCCCTGCCCTGACGCACACTCAGCAGATACGCTCGGCTCGGCAGCCGTACGCATCGCAGGAGCGATCAGGGGGGTACGGGATGCAGGCGCTGCGCGATACGGATCCTCGGCGGATCGGCCCGTACGCCCTGCTGGGCAGACTCGGCGCGGGTGGCATGGGCGAGGGTTCTGCGTCTGCGCATCGCCCCCTGCTCTCCGCCATCGCTTCGCGCCGACCGCGCCCAGAGGCGCCCGGACTTCCTGCCCGTGCCCTCCGTCCCGGCGACCGACCTCGCCACCACGGCCGACCGGCCCGCCCGGAGGGCGCTCCGGCCGAGTGCTCCCGGCCGGAGCCCGCGCATTCGTCGCCGAGGTGACGGACATCCGGGTGTGAACCCCGTCGGATTGTCGATGTAACGACAAAACTGACCCCTGCCTATAGGCTCGGACAATCTGTCACCGACAAGCCCATGGGGGTCTCGTGACACAACGCCCGCTCGCCGGATCATTCAGAGGGTTACGCCGTATCGCGGTCCTCACCGCACTCGCCCTGACCGTCCCACTGACGGCCACCACCGCCGAGGCACACAGCGGCGTGGAGGCCGCCCCGGGCAATCCCGTCATCGCCTGGAACATCCACGCCCAGACCGCCATCTACGACACCGCCAAGCAGTCGCCCACCACCAGCACCCGCAGCTTCGCCATCGTGCAGGGCGCCGTGTACGACGCGGTCAACGCCGTCGCCGGCCGTCCGTACGAGCCCCTGGTCAGCGCGCCCCGCAGCCGCCCCGGGGACTCGCCCGCCTCGGCGGTCGCCGCGGCCGCCCACGACACGCTGCTGTGGCTCTTCCCCGGGCAGGCCGAGTCGCTGAACGCCCGGTACGACGAGGCGCTGGCCGCGATCCCCGACGGCCGCGCCGAGGACGGCGGGGTGGCCGTCGGCAGGGCCGCCGCCGCGGCGATGACCGAGAGCCGCCGTGACGACGGCTTCGACCCCACCGCGCCGTGGACCGTCGGCACCGAGCCGGGCGAATACCGGCTCACCCCGCCCGGCTACGTCAACGTCGGCGCCTGGGTGCCGAACCTGAAGCCGTTCGTCGTCCCCGACGCCGGCGCCTACCGGGTCAAGCCCCCGCCGGCCCTGACCGGCGCCGCCTGGGCCCGCGACCTGAACGAGGTCAAGAGCCTCGGCGCGGCCACCAGCACCGTCCGCACCGAGGACCAGACCGAGGCGGCGATCTGGTGGGACGACCCCCGGATGGTCGAATGGTCGATCACCCGGCAACTCGCCGGCGCGCACCGCCTCAGCAGCCTCCGGACGGCCCGGCTGCTCGCCATGGTGTACGTGGCCTCCGCCGACACCCTGATCGCCTGCTACAAGGCCAAGGCGCACTGGAACTTCTGGCGCCCCGTGACAGCCATTCCGCTCGCCGGCACCGACGGCAACGCGGCCACCGATCCCGACCCGGACTGGACGCCGCTGCGGGTCACCGCCCCGTCGCCGGAGTACCCGTCGGGCCACGCCTGTTTCACCACGGCGGTCACGACGGCCCTGGGGTCGTTCTTCGGCCGTGACGACCTCACGTTCGCCGCGTACAGCCCCGCCTCCGGCACGACCCGCCACTACGACAGCCTTCAGGCGGCGACAGCCGAACTCCTGGAGGCGCGAATCTGGGCCGGCGTGCATTACCGCTTCGCCTCCGAGCACGGGCACCGGCTCGGGCTGGCGGTCACCCGCGACGTCCTGAACCGCGCCTTCCAGCGGCGCTGACGCGGCCGTCCCTTCCACCACCGCCGGGAGGACAGCTCGGGACAGCACCGACACCGGCGCCCTGGCCCGTCGCCTCGAAGCCGACAAATACCGCTTACGGCCGGTCCGTCGCCGTATCCGGTCATGCTGCCTGGTTGTTGCGGGCAGGGTGCGACCCTGAGCATCCAACGGAGTTCCTCGTGCGACAGAAGGATCTTGGTCGATCTCCTGTCTATGGGGAACTCCGTTGCCGCGTGGGGCTTTCGCCGGACAACCACCCAAATCGGGGCAGAGTTCACAGAGCTAAAACCCTTACAGACTCGCTCCCCAGCCCCCGCCACCTGCGGTAACACGCTAAGTAACCGGCATTGCAGGTCAGGGACACTGTTACCGTCGCGCCATGTCCAAGATCGAGATAGACGTGGTGACCGCCGAGTTCTTCGAGGCCTTTGACAACCGGGGCGGCAGGGCCCCCGATGTGGCCCGGATCCGCCGACTGGTGATTCCAGGGGGTGTGATCGTCAAGACCGGCCCGGAGTTCACGGTCTACACCGTGGAAGAGTTCATCGAGCCTCGCCGGCGGCTGCTGACCGACGGTCGGCTGGTCGAGTTCTTCGAGTGGGAGACCTCCGAACGGACAGAGATCGCGGGCGATATCGCGTCGCGGTTCAGCGAGTACCGCAAGTCCGGGATCTTGGATGGTGAGCCGTTCGAGGAGGCCGGGACCAAGACCATCCAGTTCGTCCGCACCTCAGAGGGCTGGCGGATCACAGCGTTTGCCTGGTACGACCAGCCCTGACCGCAGGAGCGGTCGGCTGGCCGATCGGCTCAACTCGCCTGAACCGCCCCGCGATCCGGGCCATGACCTGGTCGAACACAACCCGCCGGCGGGCAGGTTCCACGCTATGGCCTGCGGCCAACGCACGATCTCCAGGAGTCCACACAACTCCCGATGATCACGCGGTGGCCGTACCCGTTCTCAGCTGGGCTGACTAACGCCCGCTTCCCAGCAACGCGTTGAGCTCGCCGTAGTCGAGCCCTCCGGCCAGCGACTCGTAGGTCCCCGCGCTCAGCAGCTCCCGCGCGGCACGGCGGACCACGGCATGCACTGCCTGGGAAATGCCCGACCCGATGCTCACGCGCGCGACGCCGAGGGCGGCCAACTCGGCGACGGGCGGTGCTCCGGGGCCCGCCATCACGTTGAGCGGAGCGTCGATGCCCTCGGCGAGCGCCTTCACGGTCACCGGGTCGACGACCCCGGGGACGAAGATCCCGTCGGCGCCCGCGGCGAGGAAGGCGGCTGCCCGTTCCAGGGTGAGGTCCACTCCCCCGGCACCCCTGAGGAAGGTGTCGATCCGGGCGTTCACGAACAGCGACACCCCCGCCGCGTCGGCGGCCTCGCGGGCGGCGGCGAGGCGCTCGGCCTGTTCGGCCACCGGCCGCAGCGGGCCCTCGCCGCTCCCGTACAGCGCGTCCTCGATGTTCACACCGACCACGCCCGCCGCGATCACCGCGCGGATCGTGTCACCGATGCCGACCGAGCCCCGCGCGTAGCCGCTCTCGATGTCGGCGGTCACCGGCACCCGGACCACCTCGGCGATGCGTGCAACGGCGCCAAGGGCCCGGTCGCGGTCCAGCCGGTCACCGTCCGCCGCCCCCAGTGCCCAGGCCAGCCCCGCGCTCGTGGTCGCCACCGCGGCGGCACCCGCATCCTCGACGATGCGGGCGCTCGTGGCGTCCCAGGCGTTCGGCAGGACGAGCGGACGCCCGGGGATATGGCGGGAACGGAAGGCGAGGGCCCGGTCACGGAGGATGTGGTTCTGCGTCATGCGGATCACTCAACCAGCCGGCCCCGGGCCGCGGCTGGCAGGAATCCGACGGGAACGTGCGGCTCACGCCGCCAGTTGTGGCCGCGGCCCGTTGGGCCAACTCGTGCACGATGGCTGTCGCGCTCCCCTCGGGTCGGGCACGGCCACCGCCTCCTGCTTCATCAGCGGTCGTGCGGTCTGGCCGCGGCGGCCGGCGAAGACGTAGAGGCGCAGGATGATGAAGCGGCCTGCGCCGGCGAGGCCGGAGGCGCCGAGGTAGACGATCTGCTCAGTCAGCGTGCCGGGGGACGGCTGCGCCAGATACAGGACGTGAACGGCGACGCTGGTCGTCAGATAGGCGGCGGTCGCCGAGCCCGCGGACTGCCAGTGCTCTCGCCATCCGGCGCTGCGCCCTTTGGCGAAGGTGAAGCGGGCGTGGAGTTCGGTGCACAGCAGGGTGGAGGCGACGGTGATGATCGCGTTCGAGACCGCCCAGGGCATGGTCATGGCCAACAGCGGCACTGCGAAGCTACACAGGACTCCGACGCCGCCACCGAAGATCACGAATCGGATGAAGGAGGCGATCGGGCCGGGGCCTGCCAGAGTCGCCACTTCGGACTTGTTTGAAAGCGGCGACTTCATGGCGGCGTCCTTCCGGAGGGTTGGGTGCTTTTGCAGGCGGCGGTCGGTGATGTCGCCGTAGGCGGTGGTCTCGTGGATGTCGAGCTGGGCGGCAGCGCCGTCGGTGTTCCCCAGCGCGTTGTGAATCCGGTCGTAGGGGGTGTCGGTGTCCGGAGCGGCGGAGACTTCCGTCTGTATCGCGCTCTCCTTCGGCTCGCTTTTTCCGATGACGGAAAAGCTACGTTGCATTTACGGATCTAGCAAGATAATCGTTGCGCAGAATCGGCAATTCTGCAGGTGAAAGCTAGAAAATTGTTGCAATGACCTTCGCGATTAATGCAACAGTAGTCACCTGATCATTGCAATGGATGAGCGTGAACGCTATCCTGGAGACACCCAGGGAGCACGATGAAGGAGACCGCGATGCCGGGAGGCAGACTCACCCAGCCCGAACGCCAGCAGATCGCGCTGGGACTGGCCGACGGCCTCGCCTACGCGGAGATCGCCCGACGCCTCGAGCGCCCGACCTCGACGATCACGCGCGAGGTGATGCGCAACGGCGGCCCCACCGCCTACCGCGCCGACCTGGCCCACCGCGCCACCGAACGCCGCACCCACCGGCGCAGGCGGGCCGCGCCCCGGGGGGCGGAGGCATCCGAGCAGGCCCACGGACGCGACGCCGAGGCAGTGCGCGAGTACGAGGAGATGTTCACCACCGTCATGATGGCTTCGGGCATGACCGCGATGACGGCCCGGGTGATGGTCTGCCTCACCCTCACCGACACCGGCAGCCTCACCGCGTCCGAACTCGTCCAGCGTCTACAGGTCAGCCCGGCGTCCATCTCCAAAGCGATCACGTTCCTCGAGAGCCAGGCCTTCGTCCGCCGGGAACAAGGCGAACGCCGCCGCGAGCGCTACGTCGTCGACGACGACATCTGGTACGAGACGACGGTGGCCAGCGCCCGGTCTCTCGCCCAGATCGTCGAGACCGCACGGCAGGGCGTCGGCGTCCTCGGCCCCGGCACCCCGGCCGCCACCCGCCTGGAGAACATCGCCCGCTTCCTCGACTTCGTCTCCGAGAGCACCGCCCGCGCCGCCGAACAGGCCCGCGAGATCCTCCACACAAAACCCGAAACGCCCTCGGACAGCACTACTTGAGTCACACTCAGGTCGCGGAGAGACAGCCGCCTTTGACGGTCACAGCCAGCGAAGCATGTGTCCCTACGGGCTTCATCTGCTCCCATCCGTCAGCCCAACTGCTCAACCCTCACGGCAGGTTGTAGTTGTAAGGGATCACGGGATGATGCCTCGGGTGGACCCGACGAATGACATGCCGGACCGGCCCCGAACGCGCTGGGGAGTATTCGCCCGACCGGATTTTCGCCTGCTCTGGGTAGGCGAGACCGTGAGTGGCCTGGGTAACAGCATCACCGTGGTGGCCTTGCCGCTGATCGCGGTCGTGGCGCTGGACGCCGGCTCCACCGCCGTCGGCCTGCTCGCCGGGGCGGTGTGGCTGCCCTGGCTGCTGCTGGGTCTGCCGGTAGGCGCATGGGTGGACCGGTTGCACAAACGGCCGCTGATGATCGCGTGCGATCTGGTGGCCGTCGCGGCGCTGGTGAGCATTCCGCTGGCGGCGTGGCTCGACGCGCTCACCTTTCAGCACCTGGTCGTCGTCGCGTTGACCTGCGGTACTGCGGCGGTGTGCTTCAACACCGCCTACCACTCGTACATCAGGATCGTGCTCGACGGTCGCGACCTCCTGGAAGGCAACGCCAAACTGCAGGGCAGCGAGGCCGTCACCCAGGTCGCCGGTCCGGGAGTGGCGGGGCTGCTCGCCCAGGCGTTCGGCGCGGTCACCGCGCTCGTGGCCGACGCGGTGACGTTCCTGGTCTCCGCGCTCTGCCTGAAGCGAATCAGCGTGGTCGAGCCGGACCACGCTCTGGACGACGAGGAACGCGCTTCCCTCCGACGGCAGATCATCGAAGGACTTCGCTTCGTGGGCCGGGACCGGTACCTGCGGCCGATGGTCACCTGGGGCGCCGTGATCAACATGGCGCTGATGGGCTACCAGGCGGTCCAAGTCGTGTTCCTGGTCCGCACCGTCGGGCTGAACCCGGCCATGGTCGGGCTGCTGCTGACCAGCGGCAGCACCGGCGGCATCGTGGGCGCGCTGGTGGCCACCCGGGTCAGCCGACGGTTCGGCACCGGGCGCGGGCTTCTTCTCCTACAGGCCGCCACCGCGCCGTTCGTACTGCTCCTTCCGATGACCACGGCGGGACCGGGACTGCTGCTGTTCGCGATGGGAGCCTTCCTCGTCGGGATCGGCATCTCCGTGGCCAACATCGTGGTCGGCAGCTTCCGGCAGACCTACTGCCCGCCACACATGCTCGGCCGGGTCGTGGCGACGGCCATGATGATCAACCACAGCACCATCCCGCTCGGATCCCTGCTCGGCGGCGTACTCGGCGACGCCGTCGGGTACCGGCCGGCCATGTGGATCATGACCGGCATCGTCGCACCCAGCTGGCTCATCCTTGCCATGAGCCCGATGCGCCGCGAACGCGACCTCCCGCAGACCCACGAGCCGGAACAGGCGCACGCCAAGGGCTGAAGGGGGACGAAAGTTCCAGCCGGCCAGAACCCACTGCCCGGTACATACGACGAACTGGACTGCTGGGTAGTGCGGGGCGACGCCGCGCGGGCGGCGCCGGGAAACCGGCGCCTCTCTTCGCGTGGGATTCCGGACAGTCAATCCACCGGGCCTCGCCCCGTCCCCTACCGGGCGGAGGGTCACTCCACGGCGTTGTCCAGATGAGTGATGACGGCCGGCACGTCGTCGCTCTCGGTGCTCCGGATCAGCTGCAGGGCCGGCCGGACGAGGCCGCCCGGTCGCGCCACCAACCGTGCGAGCACGGCGGCCCGGATGTCGAGCCGCTCGATGGTGGCTTCGCGCTCCTGTTCGTTCTGGCCGGCAAGCAGGACGGCGTTGTACCACGCCTCCTCGCGGGACCGACGGACACTGAAGTCGAGGATCCGCTCGTCGGTGCGGGCGCCGACCTGATCCAGCAGCGACAGGAGCGGCGACAGGGCGCCGACCGAGTCCTGCACCGCCAGCGCCACCCGCGCAAGGATGTCGTTGATCAGCAGAAAGTCGCGCCGTAGCGCGTGGATGGCCTCGCCCGGGCTGGTCCGCGCGGCGGCGATGGCCAGGTCGAGGTTGATGTGCGCGTTCACGCCGAGGATCAGGTGCTGGACGATGACGGTGTCGGCGTCGTCGAGCAGCCCGAACGCCTTCCGCCAGCAACGCGGCCCGCTCCGGTCACGACGCCAGGCGTCGTACGCCTCGAAGTAGCGGTTGCCGAAGTGCGTGTCGAAACGGTCCATTCGGGCGCCGTCGTCGAACAGTCCACCGTGAATGGCCGTGCGGACCTCAACGGTCACCTGTCGGTACAGCGCCGCGAAGTACCCGACCCGGTCACCGGCGCGACCGGCCTCCCGCACGATCCCGGCAAGCCCGTCCACGACATCATCGATGTTCTCCGCCGCCATGCCCAACTCCCTCTCGCGGCCCCCTCGTTCGGCCCGCGCTCTGACTGCTGTCCGCAGTGTTGATTACAGCCCCGTCCTACCACCGCATACCGGGAATGGTCCCCGCCCTACAGGAACCGGGACGGGAGCCCCGCTCATCTTGCCGCCACGGCCGCGGCGCACAGCGGGGAGCGGGACTGCGCGTGGGGCGGGGCCATGGAGGTTAAACGATCACTAAAGTTCGAGCGGATCAGTTCAGCAAGGCGGCCGTGAATGTCTCGCGGTGGGCCGCCAGCCAGGTCTGCATGCGGTCCCAGCGTTCCCATCCACCACGCTCGGCCAGCGCCTGGAGATAGACGGGGTCACCGTCGGCCACGCGGCCGGCTACGAACGCCCGGCAGGTCCCGGTGGCCTGTTCGATGACTCCGGGCAACTCGGCGCGTTCCTGCGGCGAGAGGCCGTAGCTGTCGGCGAGCATTCGCAGCCGTGCGGGCGCATCCAGCCCAGTGGGGTAGAAGGCGGTCGCGGATGCGGGATCGAGCATGGGTACCCAGTAGCGGGCGGTCATGGCGACGTCCCAGAGGGGGCGGCCCGGGGCCGCCAGGTCGAAATCGATCAGGGCAGCGGCCCGGCCGTCGCGGAAGACGACGTTCTCCGGGCACACGTCGTTGTGGCACAGCATCGTTCCCCCCTCCGGATCGGCCAGGTCCCGCGGCCACTCGACGCGGGAGTCGACCGCGATGGTGGCGCTGGCCTCATGCAGGCGTCGCAGCAGGTTCCCCACCGATTCGAGGGCGGTGTCCGTCATCACCCAGCGTGGGAAGGGTGGCAGAGCCACATCGCCGGGGATGAAGGTCAGCTGCTCGCGACCGTCGGCGGTGAGACGGACGGGGCTCGGAGCCGCGTCGAAGCCTTGCTCCCTCAGCGCGAGGAGGTGAGCGTGGAGGGCGTGCGCGTTGTGTGGAGCCGGGCGGTCCACCAGCGCACCCCGTCGGAAGACCGCCCCCACGTTCACCATGCCGCCGGCCAGTGGTTCGCCGTCCGCCCTCTCGCCTCCAGCCGTCATGTCGATCACGCTACCGCCTTTCTCAGCTCACACCGGGCCGCCAGACGCGATCGCTCTACCGAAGCGCACTACGAAAGGCACAGGCATGGCGGGTCCTAGCCGTATTGGCGCCGCCATCGCGGCACTGACTGGACCGACGCCGTCCGTACCCTCACGAGTGCGCGTCGGGAACGAGGACGACCTTGCCTGTTGTAGCCCGCGTCTCCAGGGCGGCGTGCGCCGCAGCGGCCTGTGACAGGGGGAAGGTCTGGTAGGCGGGCACCAGACTGCCGTCGGCGGCCGCCGCGAGCGCGCGGGCCTCGTCGGCGGGCGCGTCCTGGCCCTCCAACAGCCGGGCCAGTGCGTCGGTGAAGGTCACGCCGCGCTCCTTCAACTCCGCCTCATCGGGGCGGAACTCCTCCCGCGAGGCCGCGCCGATGGTGATGTAGCGCCCGCCCTCGGCCAGCAGCCCGAAGGCGGCCCGCCCCTTGTCGCCCTCGACACCGTCCAGAACGACCGTGACTCCGCGCCCGTCCAAGGCGTCGCGTACGGTGCCCGCCCAGTCCGGCAGGTTGTAGTCGACAGCGATGTCGGCTCCCAGCTCTCGCACGGCTGCCGTCTTGTCCGGTCCGCCCGCCGCGCCGATGACCGTGGCGCCGAGGCGGCGGGCGAACCGGACGACCAGACGGCCGACGCCACCGGCCGCGGAGGTGACCAGGACCACGTCACCGGAGGTGAGCTCTGCGATGTCGAGCAGGCCGATGGTGGTGGTGCCGGTGACGACCATGGTGACGGCGGCCTCGTACCCCAGTCCGGCCGGTATCCGGTGCAGGGACGAGACGTCGGCGACGGCCAGTTCGGCGTAGCCCCCCGGCCTGCCGTGCGCGGTCACCACCTTGGCGCCGATCCAGGCCTCGTCCACGTCCGGCCCGACCGACTCGACGACGCCGGCCACCTCTCCTCCGAAAATCGCCGGAAGTCGGGGAAGCGGCGGACCGATCTCCAGCCCTTCCCGCATCGCCGTCTCGATCTGGTGGACTCCCGTGGCCCTCACCAAGACGCGGACCTCGCCCGGTCCTGGTACGGGGTCGGGCACAGTCTCATAGCGGAGGTTCTCAGCGGGTCCGAACTCGTGCAGCACGACGGCGCGCATGCCCGTTCCTTCCGGTAGATCTACAGGAGAACACCCACTCTGCGACCTCTACTTAACTTGAGGTCAAACCTCTCAGCATCACCGCCGGGGGCCGGCTCTACCTCGCCTGCTGGCTGGACCTGGCCACCCGCGAGGTCGTCGGTTACGCGATGGCCGACCATCACCGCGCTTCCCTCGTCGTGGACGCCCTGAAGATGACCCACGGCCGGGCGGAACTCCGCCCCGGATGCGTCATACACAGTGATCGCGGCAGCGAGTACACCTCAGCCGAATTCCGCGATGAGATACGGGAGTTGGACCTGCGGCAAGGCTGCGAACGCACCGGATCCTGCTTCGACAACGCCGCCGCGGCCAGCACTCGCTCCGCCTCCGCGAGGGCGGTGGGCGGCTCTCCCGGTTCGGCTCGGCTGCGGCGCTACAGCGCCACAAGGGTCAGCGGTTCCACGCCGCCGCACAGCGGTGGCGCTGGATCCAGCTTGCCGTCCGTCACTGACAA
>NZ_BMPQ01000023.1:0-68603 GCF_014647675.1 Streptomyces flaveus
GAAGCGCCACGGGGCTCGCCGTCGGTGGCCCCTTCGGCCTCCGTTCCGGAATCGGGGTCGCCCCGATCAGCGTCCTCGGCACGGTACTGGCGGTCGGCGCCGCGCCTGAGGAGAAGGCGGGGGCCGCCGCGGCGACCGGCCAGACGGCCTACGACCTGGGCCTGGCCCTGGGCATCGCGGCGATCGGCGCGGCCGCCCCCGCCGAGACGGGGGCGGGGCCGGAGTCCGAGACGGCGGCCGGGGAACCGGCTGGTACGGGGGTGTTACGGGAGCGCCATGCGCCAGATGCGGGCCCAGGTGGAGGCGTACTGGCGCAGTAGCGGGCCGGTGGTGTAGGGGATGCCGTACTTCTCGCACAGCTTGCGCACCTGGGGAGCGATCTGGCCGTAGCGGTTGCTGGGCAGGTCGGGGAAGAGATGGTGCTCGATCTGGTGGCTGAGGTTGCCGGTGAGGATGTGCAGGAGAGGGCCGCCTTCGATGTTCGCCGAGCCGAGGGCCTGCCGTACGTACCACTCGCCGCGCGACTCGCCCTCGATCTCGTCTTCGGTGAAGGATTCCGCGCCGGCGGGGAAGTGGCCGCAGAAGATCACGGTGTGCGCCCAGATGTTGCGGGCGGTGTTGGCGGTGAGGTTGCCGAGCAGGCACGGCAGGGCGGACGGGCCGGCCAGCAGCGGGAAGAGGATGTAGTCCTTGGTGAATTGCCGTGTGCCCTTGCGGGCCATCCCGGCGAGGTCGCCCAGGAACGCGCGCACGGACTTGCGACCCTGGACGACGGCCTCGGGCTCCAGGTCGTACAGCGCGATGGCCCACTCGAAGACCGGGGCCAGCAGCGGCCCGCCGTAGAGGGGCTGGAGGAGATGGACGGGGCGCCAGGGCTGGTCCTCGCTCATCCGCATGGCCACGTAGCCCAGGTCGCGGTCGCGGCCCACCACGTTGGTCCAGGTGTGGTGCAGGTCGTTGTGGGTGTGCTTCCAGGCAGTGGCCGGGGTGGGGAAGTCCCATTCCCAGGTGGTGGAGTGGATGGCCGGATCCCGCATCCAGTCCCACTGTCCGTGCAGGATGTTGTGGCCGAGCTCCATGTTCTCCAGGATCTTGGCGGTGGTGAGCATCGCCGTACCGGCCGGCCAGGCGGGCGGCAGCAGGGAGACGGCCAGGGCCGCCCGGCCGCCGGCCTCCAGGGCGCGGTGCACGGTGATGAGGGTACGGATGTAGCGGGCGTCCTCGGCGCCGCGCTCGGCCAGCACCTCGGCGCGAATGCGGTCCAGTTCCTGCCCGAAGGCGTCGGCTTCGGACGGCGCAAGAGCAAGCGCAGCGGCCACTGGTTCTCCCTTCCCAAAGACTCGAGGCCCGACAGGCAACGAGGCTCGACAGTTGGTTTTGCAGGTCGATATGCGCGGGTGGGTCTCTACAGGTCGAGGTGCACGGGGCCGCAGGCGGCCGACACGCAGGTCTGGATCACATCGCCCGGCTCGCCGTGTACGTCGCCGGTCCGCAGGTCGCGGACCCGGCCGGCGGACAGCGGGCTGAGGCAGCTGCGGCAGATGCCCATACGGCAGCCGCTGGGCATGACGACACCCGCCGCCTCACCGGCATTCAGCAGGGAGGTGGCCGGTCCGGCGTCTGTCTCGACACCGCTGCGGGTGAAGCGCACCCGCCCGCCGTGCCCGCCCGATCCCCTGCCGGGCACGGCCGGTGACGGCGGCCGGAACCGTTCCAGGTGCAGTCGGTGCCGGGCATCCGGGTCGCGCCAGGCCCGTTCGGCGAACGCGAGCAGTCCTTCCGGCCCGCAGGCCCAGCTCTCGCGCTTCTCCCAGTCAGGGCACAGAGCGCCCAGGCGTACCCGATCCAGCCGCCCTTCTTGGCGGGTGTGGTGTTCGTGCAGCGTCAACCAGCTTTCGCGGGCGGCCATCGCACGCAGCTCACCGCCGAAGACGACCCGGTCGGCGTCCGGCGCGCTGTGCACCAGCACGGTGTCCGGACGGCGGCCCGTGCGCCTGGCGAGCGCGCGCAGCATGGCCACCACGGGAGTGATGCCGATGCCGCCGGTCAGGAACAGCAGGCGCGGAGGCGGCGGGTCGGGCAGCACGAAATCCCCCTGGACAGGACCGAGGCGCAGTCTCTGCCCGAGCCGGACCCGGCGGGCCAGGTGCGGGGACACCCGCCCGTCCGGGACTGCCCGTATGGTGATCGCGAAACGCCCGGAGCCGTCCGGCGGGGTCGTGATCGAGTACGTCCGCCAGTGCAGTGCGCCGTCGATGTTCACCCCCACCGGCACGTACTGCCCGGCCGCGCGATGCCTCGACCAGCCGCGCCCCGCCCGCACCACGAGCGTCGTCGCGTCCGCCGTCTCCGCCCGTACCAGCTCCACCCGGCCCGCCGGCCACCTGGCCGACCACAGGGGATCGACGACGGCCAGAAAGTCGTCAGGCAGCAACGGGGTGGTCAGCCGCCCGGCGCCCTGCCAGACGGGCCGCGCCAGGTGCCGGAGCACACTGCCCATGCCGCCTCTCCGTTCCTCGTCACTCTCCAACCACCTACGCTCACGCAGCCGTGGACGATCGGCAAGCCGGGTTGCTCCGTCCCTGACGGGCATGACCGACGGGCATGACCTTGGCGCGAGCCGGCGGCTGCCCCCGCGCTCTGCGCGGCGGCCCGGCGGCCACTCGACATCGAATTCGAGGGCGTGGGCGATTCCGTCCGCCCAGCCCTGGCCGAGGCGCCGACCGAACAAGTCGTACGGACACCGACCGCTCGCCTCGGTGAGGAGCGCTGCTGGGTGGGGCCTCGCCTCCCGGGACGCCGCGGGATCATCGCAGCGGCCTGCGGATCCACACCTCCCGGGCAGCCGTCTCCCGGTCGGCACCGGCATCCGAACCGGGACCAACGTCTGAAGCGATTCGAGGGTCGAGTTCGCCGAGTTTCGACCATCCCCAGGCGCGCAAGGTCTCCTCCGCCGCGGTCTTGCGGCCGCCTTCGCCGGGCCGGTCCACGGCCGCGACGACCAGATCGGCGTCGAGGCGGGCCAGCAACCGCTCGCCGAGGCGGGTCGCGATGCCGCGGCGTCGTTGGGACGGCAGCACCATCAGTTCGGCCAGCAGGAAGGTCCGGCCCGCGGCCGTGAGTTCCTCGATCTCCGTCGGCAGCTCGTCCCGGAAGCCAGACCACCACTCGCCGGTACGAGCCACGCGGAACCCGTAGGCGCAGCCGACCAAGCCCGCCGCGTCGGCGACCACCATGTCGAAGTCGGTCCGCTGCACATGCTGCTCGAACCGGTTCAGAAAGCTCTGGCGGTCACGGTATTCGGCACCCGCGGCACCGCGGTACGCCGTGACGTGGAGGTCCGCGACGACGTCCCGCTGCTGCTCGGCCTGCCAACGGGACAGTCTGCGCAAGTACACGTCTGTCATACGAGCCTCTCCCGGCCGTGGGACGAACATCCCCGGATTCGGCATGGTGACAGCAGGAGCCGACGAGGTAAACCGGGCGTCAGGACAGGGGGTCGACCGAGTGTCGGGATCAGGAGTGTGACGCCCTGCCGCTTACGCCTTGGCGCTGTTGCCGCAGACGGCTCGGCAGGGCACCGTCCTCGTACTCCCACCCTTCTTCACAGCTCCGTTCGTACGCGTCGTCGTGCTCGGCGGCGGTCCGGTGGTCCTCGGCGGCCATGAGAGCGCTCGCGGTGCCGCGGGTCGGTGGCCGCGGCGATGAACCGGGCGGCCGAGGCGGCATCGGTGGCCGGCGGGATCACCAGGAGGTCCCGGTGACCGACGCCGTAGGAGAACAGCCGGATCTTGACCGGGTCCAGTCCGGTCACGAACCAGGCGGCCTTCACCGTGTGAGCCGGCCCGGTGTCGTGAATCGCCGAGAACGACACAGGCATCAAGGCCGGTGTACGAAGTGCTCCCAGTAAGTTGAGGCTGCTCCTGGCCAGTGTCCGACGGACCGTTGTGAGGACACCGGCTACCGTCGCGAGGACACCTGCCGAAGAGCTCAGGCACCGCCGCCGTCGTCGTCAGCGGAGGGGACGCCGCCCGGCGCGCCGGGACCCTCGCACTATGACGACGGCCAGAGCGACCACGAAGAGCACGATACCGATGACCAGCAGATAGCCCAGGCCCTCCGCCACCGAGCCGATGATTCCCAGCGCGACGGCCACAAGGACGAGCAGCAGGAAGAGCACCATCACCCGAACCACCTCCTCGTACTGCGTGCTACGTGTTGGACGGTCAGCGGCGTGCGAGCTTGCGTTCGCCGTTGGCGCCCGGCTGGTACGCCATGCCGTAATGCCGGAAGATCGCTTCTTCCTGCTCGGCGGGCAGTACGTCGTCCGTCCCGATCGATGGGGCGTCCCGTACCTGTCGCTTGGTGTGGGAGACCTTGACGTAGTCCGGCCCGAGGACTGCCTCGTCGAGGGGGACGAAGACCAGCCGCTGGCGGGTGGGAAGCCCGGTCCTGACGGTGGCCACGGCCGGTTCGTCGGTGGTCGTGTCCACATAGATGGCTTCGAGCATGCCGATCTTGTGCTGCTTCGGGTCGACCACGTCATGGTCGCGCCACTCGCGGATGTCGGCTGAACGGATCATGTCCCGCTCCCTGTCTGCGCGCCGCCGGTGATGCAACGGCCCCGGTGTATACACACCGGGGCCGCCCTTCCGGGCCATTGCACGTGAGAGTGCGCCGACCCACTTGTCATCGTATGACCGAAACGCCCTTCTGGTACAGGCGGTTTCGGGTAATACGGCCCCTGGCTCCGGTGTCCTGAAGTGGCCCTGTCGCGTCAGTCGCGCTCCTCTTCATCGGCCTCCATGAGCCGAATCCCCTGATGTGTCAGCGTGACCATCGTGGGTGCATTTCCCCGGGTCCAATCGGCTGTGACAAGCCCTTCGCCCACCAAATATGTGCAGGCCGCGGCCAGATCCTGCTCGGGGATCCCCAAGTCGTCACGCAGCTTCGCCCCGGTGACACCAAGGAGGCGATTGCCTTCCGTGGCCTCGTACAGGGTTTTCATGATCGCTTCGCGGTAGTGCTTCCGCTCGTGCAGTGTTGCCATGATTGCCGCCACGCGTGCCGAGCACCGACGAAAAGTCAGCTGGGGTACGAGGAACTCCTGGTGTTCACTGTACTCCGGGCCGGGCCCCGAGCACCTGCGTTGACCAGTGGTTTTCTCGGGTACCGGAGCATTGGGCGGCAGCGTCTGTGCGAGCTTCGTCGTGGCCGGTGCGGAGTATCGTGGACCCAGGAAGCGTCTCTGCTTCCCCGGCGGTGACGCCGACATCGCCCCAGGCGGTCGGCGAGCCGCCGAACCCGCAGACAGGCGATGACGATGCCCGACCCCGACCCGTCACGTGAGGCGAAGCTCCTGCCGGACGCGATCCACCAGGCCGTCCGGCCCGGAACAGCCATCCTGCGGCTGCAAACGACACACGACCGCGCGGGAATCCTCGACGGGGCGTGGTGGCCACGGTCCCGCGACATCGGCGCGGAGCTTCCCGGCCTGATCGCCGCGATGACCGAACACCTCGGGCCTGTCACGCGCGTCGGCCTGGACTCCAGCGCCTGGGAAGAACTGCCGACGCGGTTGATCATCGACGACCGTGTCGTGCACATCGACTCCTCTCCGGTCGGCGACGACACCGTCCTCGTCAGCCGGGGCGATCGAGATCTCTTCTCCCTGCTCGTGGTACCGCCGCACGCGACACCCGACGCGGCGCGCGACGCGATGGCGAGGGCCGTCTGCGCCGACAACCTCACGCAGGCGGCGCAGATCCTCATCGACACCGGTACCGGTCGAGTGCTCCCGATCGCCACGGAAGCCCCGTAGACCGGCCAGGATCACCACGACCCGCGTGCGGCGTGCGGCGCCCGGTGATGCGGTGCGAGACGCCCGGTGATCGGCCGCGCGAGCCGGGTCCGCCTCCTTTCGCGGCAGGCAGGAGTACGGTGGAGCAAGCGAGGCCCCTTCGTATGCCGGTGCCAGGCCGGTTTCGGCCTCGCGGTTCCACGACAGCGGGTGCTCGCGCTCGAGGCAGGTTCCGCCAAATGACCGCCGAAGCCCTTCCGTTATCCGACGGGCCGTCGGCCGAGGTCCGATTCGTCTCGCCGTACCCGGAAGTGACACGACAAGTCGCCGATGCGCTCCGCTGGTTCTTCGCCTTCGACGAAGACAGCAGCTACCGGGCGGGCCCCAAAGCCACGGACCTGCGCCTGCCCCTGGCTCCCTCGTACTCCTCGCGCTCGTGATCATCGCGATCCTCGCGCCGATTGCGGCCCGTATCGATACCAGCAGGCGGCCGACGGACCGTACGCATCCGAACGAGAACACCTGACCGGCCCTCCGCATCACACCACCCGTCCACACAGGAGCAGCCCGGGACCCCGGCCGAGCCACCCGCATCGAGGTCAAGGAACTCCGCATGTCGCTCAGTTCCGCCAAGTCCATGGCCGAACCCCCTTCAACGGCCGTCCCGTCGAACGCCGTCCAGCCGCCGTCATCCGCCTCCTCGAACGCCTCGGCTGGGTGTACGACGTGCGCTGGCCGGCACCGGACCGCGCGCCGCCCGCCGCGTGTGGACCCGGCCTTCCCCTTTTCTCGCGTTTCTCATGGCAGTTGACAGGAGCCTTCATGACGACCGCACTGCAGCCCTCGCTTCCCTCGTACCCCCTCCTCCGTCTGCGTCTCGCACCCCGCGCCGGCATGCCGCGCCGCATCGACGGAGTGTGGTGGCCTCGCTCGTACGACCTGCTGGTGGAACTCCCGCGGCTGCTCGCCGGGTTGCCGCAGGCCTGGGGACACATCAGCAGTGTCACGGTCAACGGGGCGACGTGGTCCGTGACCCCCGGCCGGATGCTCGTCTTCAACCAGGTCGTGCGCCTGCGCAGGTCCACCACTATGTCCGCCCCGGACACGGTCTGCCTCCTGGCCCCCAGCCGGGGGCGCTGGGACTTGCTGGTCGTACCGCCCGACACCCCGCCCGATACGGCCGAGCCGCTCATGGCCGCTGCCGTGGGCGACGACCCCATCTGATCGTGAGCGGTGCGCGGGGAGTGCCGTCCGTATGGCGAAGCTGCGCGATGGGCCTCGCCCACCCTGGCCAGCTGTGGTTGCCTGAGACAGCACCGGTCGCCGCTGGTCATCCTTGCCGAGACGGAGCACCATACGGCAGCTTCACCCGCCAAGGTCGTCCCAACAGCCCGTTCTGCGGCGGTGGGGCGTAATCGGGCCCGGCCGCCGTCCGGTTGTCGCGCCGAGGGCCGGAGCGCGGCAACGATCAGGATCACGGTCACATCCCTGTGATCAGTCGCCTCGGCCCGGTCGGGGTGGCCGGGTAACACGAGGAAGTGCCCTCCCTGCCCTCCCACGCCTCCGCAGGAACCTGTGCCCGATAACCCGTCGGGCTGCCGTGGAGGGCATGTTCCGTCGCCATGAGCTCGCTCGCGGTCATCGGAGGGCCGGAGCCGTCGCTCGCGGCGGCCATCAGCCGGGCGGCTGCCGGGGGGCTGACCTCCGGCGGTATCACCAGCAGGTCCCACCGGCCGGCGGTGTAGGACAGCAGCATGATCTTGTACGGGTCCAGCTCCCGCGCGAACCAACCGACCTTCACCACATGACCGTTGACGGGCACCTTGCGCGGGATGACCGGCCAGTGCTGAGGGTTGACGGCGATCCGGGTGATCCGTCCCCACAGAGGATCCAGCACGTCGGCCAGAGCGGAGAGTTCGCCTGGCAGGTCCCGGGAGCGGGGCCACCAGGCGCCGTCCAGGCCCCGTCGGGACGTGCTCATGGGCTTCAGCGCGAGGCGGGTGCTCGGAACCCTGAAGGGCACCATCCGCAGCGGGGCAAGGTCGGTGGTCGCGGACATCGCGCGAACCCGTCTCCAGACCGCTGCCACAGGCTCGGCCCGGTGTCGTCACTCGCCGAGAACGACACCGACATGGAGGCCAGTGTGCGAAATACTCTCGATGCCTTCACGCTACTCCGCTGGGACGTCGAACGGGCCCCGGTGAGGCGCGGGTTGTGAACACTGCCCTGCACACCTCTGATGAGTGCCGCCACCCTCCGCAGGAGCAGAGAAAGAGTGCCGCGAACCGACCAGGAGACCAAGGGACGACCCGAAGTCCAAAGAGGCAGGACTGCGGGGCCATGCCGACCTCGATGAGGAGAACGCTTCAGACCTCGTCCGTCTGCTTGCGGTCATCCTCCGAGGACTGACTGGTCACCAGCCAGGACCGGGCCGGCTCCGCCGGGCGGGTGGTGTCCACGGTGAGGTGGAGACGGGTCCCGCCCTCGCTGCCCTCCGGATAGCTGCGCTGCTCGACGGAGGCGAAGCAACGACGGAGAACCTCCGCAACCGTACGGGAGACTTCGGGGGACGCGGCCACGATGCGTACTTCGGCGTGCCCGGCAGAGGGGACTTCCAGTGGCTTCATGGTGACCTCGTTCTTCAGGACGACGTGACAACGGTGACTATGGGCGATAAGACCGTCGCGCCACACCCCACCGCCTCCAGCGAGGAGAAAGCCCTACATCATTGGCCATCCCCGTCCCCGTCTCGGGGCTCGCGGTGGGTGGTGGCGCGGGGCGATCCTGCAGGCCCCGCCGACTGCCGGGTCTTCCAGCTTCGTCGGCCGATCCACGGCAGGGCTCACTGTAGTGAAATGCCGCGATCCGCTGGTTGTGCCTCACTTTCAAGCCAACGCCATCAACCCGGACGCCACCCGGGAAGGGTGAGCCGTCCTGGGACACCACGCCCGTCTCGCGGCCGCGCTGATCATGGCGTGCCGGTGAGGTTGCCCATCCCCTGGTACAGCTGTTGCGGGGGCAGCGGGCCGGTGGGAAGCGGGTGGGCGCCTTCGGTGCGTAGGCCGTCGAGCATGAAGGCGATGCCGCGGCGCCAGGCGTCGGGGGCGGTGTCCTTGGCGGCGCGGGCCAGCGGGGCGTTGGTGCCGAAGCGGTGAAAGCAGCCAAGCCCAACGAGGCCCCGTCCGGGTCGTTCGCCCAGTTCAGAGCCTGAACCCGCCACAAATGGGACCGGATCACGGAATGCGTCGAGCCATCGTTGATACCTGGCTGGCTAGGCCGCGGTTTCTGTGATTAGGACGGCCGCGGTGACCGGGCCCGGAGTGTCAGTGGTGGCTGCGTCGGCTACGGCGGCCCGGACGGCGCGGGCGACTTCCAATGGATGCTGCCCCGGGGCGACCGCGAGCTGGACCTCGATGTGTCGGCCGGGTGGATCGTCATGGTCCTCCACCTTGACCGGGCGGCTTCCCAGCACGGCGGCGAGGCGGGCGACGCCCGGAACACCCGTCGCGATGTCCGCCAGTTCCCCGACGGGCCCCCGCATGGATCCTGTTCCGGTCACCGGGGGCGAGCTTCGCGCGGCTGCAGCTTCCGGCGCGGGCCTCATGGCCCTCGCTGCGGTCCGCGACTTCATGCCTGTCTCCGGGCCCTCATGGAGATCCGTGACGCGCAGGTCGGCTATCACGGTGGCCAGGCCGAGCCGTTCAGCGGCCGCGTTGAGCAGTGCGCTCCTCAACTGGTCGGCGGTCTCAGGCAGCGGCTGCCCGAGGGATGCTGTGAAGGCGGCTTCGATCCTGAGCGGGCCAGGCGGTAGCGCGCTGGCCGGCGGACGGACGGCCGGCTCGGACACGGGCTCCAGCGGTGCCGACCCGATGCGCAGAGACCCCAGCCGAACACCGGGAATCTCAGCGGCAGCGCGCCCGAGGGCCCGGACGGCCGCTTGCTCGGTGATCCATGTCCCGTCGTCGGGCCCGCCGAGCGGGAGCAGCCGGCCCAGGCCGAGCTGGCGCCGTACTGCCTGCGTCCACGCTTCGGTCACCGGCCTCTCACCCTCTTTCTTCCATGGCCGCGGTTCCCGCCGCACTGCGCCAGGAGTGTTCCGCGAGGGCTCCGGGCGGGGACGTTCGGGCCACTCGTTGGACCACCCCGCCTCGCAGTCCGCATCTCGAGCAAATCCACTAAAACGAATATAATCTGAACAAAGGGTGCAAACTTTACTCTCAAGGGAGAAATGCCCTGATGACTGAGAACACCGGCGTAAGGCATGGCGGTGCGCCCGGTTCTCGCGGCCGGACGACCATCGCCGATGTGGTGGTGGAGAAGATCGCCGGAATGGCGGCACGGGACGTGCTCGGCGTCTATGCCCTGGGCAGCGGATTCGCGCGCTCGATGGGATCCATGCGGGAGCGGATGCCTGGCGCCGGTAGTGGCAAGTCCGTCACACGCGGGGTCAGTGTCGAGGTCGGAGAGCGGCAGGCGGCCATCGATCTGGAGATCGTCGTCGACTACGGCGTCTCGATCACGGACGTGGCCGGTGCGGTGCGGGAGAACGTGATCGCCGCAGTGGAGCGGATGGCGGGCCGGGAAGTCGTGGAAGTCAACATCATGGTCAGCGACGTGAAGCTGCCCGACGAGGAGGACGAAGGGGAAGAGCGGCAACGGATCCAGTAGCCGGGGCGGAGCAGCACGCTTGAGTGAAGGAGCGCGTGATGAGCAGGGCCGTGGTGGGCTTGATGGCCGGAATGGCGCTGGGTTTCGCCGCGTATTTCGGTGACTTCTGGGCTTTCCTGCTGGTGCTGGGACTGGGCGTCGTCGGTCTCGTGGTCGGGCGGTTTATGGAAGGCGATCTCGAACCGGGCGACTTCGTCCGCCGCCGAGACCGGCAGGAGCGGATCCGCGATGACCGGCGACGGGCTCGGGGAGACTGGCTGCGGTGACCGGTGAAGCCGATCGGCGTCCCGGCATCCCCCGCGGGGAGCGCGGTGCGATCACCGTTACCGACCGGGTCGTTGCGAAGATCGCATCCCAGGTGGCGCACGAGGCGCTGAGCCGGTTCACCGAGTCGGCCGGCCGCGTACCACCCGGCCGCCGGACGCCGCGTGTGACCACAGCCGTGCGGCGGGCACCAGAGCGAAATACCGCAGGACGAGACGCCGAGTCTGCCGTCGGGCGGCAGGCGGTTATCGGCGAGGCACGGCTGCGCATCACCGTCGAGCTCGGCTATCCGTCCGACATCGGGGCGCAGTGCGCCGCGGTGCGCCGGGAGGTTACCGAACGGCTCAGGACATGGGCCGGCATGGAGGTGTCCGACCTCGCGGTGTCGGTCGAGAGGCTGCACTCGGTGCATGCGCGGTACCCGGACCAGGAGAGGGTGAGATGAGCGCGAACACCTGGCGGCAGCCGACCGGTGACAGCGACCTTCCCTCCGATTCCGGACAGGCAGCTCCGTCCGCCGATGGCACCCCGGGCGCGGGCGCGACGGCAGCGATCGATAAAAGAGGCCGGTCGGCGCGCCGTTTCTGGTCAGCGCGGCGGATTCCCGCGGCCTTGGTGGCCCTGCTGTCCGTCGCGGCCATTGGATTGCTCCTGTACGACGTGGTCTCGGTGCGGGCAGGCCGGTCTGCGATGCGCTGGCGGCGGCGGCTCGCTGAGGAACTGGCCACACGGCCCCTGGATGACATCTGGGTGATCGTCGGGGCCGCAGTGGCGATGGCCCTCGGCCTGTGGCTTTTCCTGCTGGCGGTGACGCCGGGTCTGCGCAGGCTGCTGCCCATGCGGCAGCCCACCGGTATCCCCGGGGCAGAGGAGGTCCATGCCGGGCTCGACCGCCGCGCGGCCGCCCTGGTTCTGCGCGACCGGGCCATGCAGGTGCCCGGTGTCCAGTCGGCACGGGTCGCTGTCGGCCGCCGGAAGGTCAAAGCCCGGGCACGGGCACATTTCCGTGATCTCGAGGAGGTCCGAGCGGACCTGGACGCCACGCTGGGGGAAGCCGTGACGTCCTTGGGTCTCGCCCGGCAACCCACACTGACGGTGCGCGTCCGGCGCCCGAAGAAGGGCTGAGGTGATCCTGATGCTCAAGACAGTGAACCGGGTGCTGCTGGGGCTTCTCGGCCTTGGACTGTTCGCCCTGGGTGGCGGTGTGCTGCTGGGCGGGCTGGATCTGCAGCGCCGCTGGGGTTTCGGCATGCCGGGCTGGTGGCCCTTCCGTGGGCCGGACGATGTGGTGCTGGGCGCCGAGGGACGCACCCGGTGGCGGGAAGAGGGCTGGTGGTGGCCGACCGTCATCGCGGTGCTCGCCGTGCTGCTGGCCCTGCTGCTGTGGTGGCTCCTTGCGCAGCGCAGACACCGCCTGGGCCAGGTCCTCGTCGACGGCGAAGACGGCGCGGCGGCCCGGCTCAACGGCCGCACCCTGGAGGACGTGATCAAGGAAGAGGCGCAGGCCCTGGGCGGGGTCTCGCAGGCTCATGTACGGCTGATGGGCCGACGTACTGCTCCGACCGCACGCGTGCGGCTGTTGCTGGAGCCTCACGCGGATCCAGCGCGGACTCTGGGGCGACTGAGCGGGGAAACGCTCGCACACGCGCGGGACTCGGCCGGCCTGGACCGCCTCCCGTCGAAGGTCCGACTCAGGGAAGTCCGCCACCGCGCCCAACGCGCCGCCTAAGCCTGGGCCGAAGTCCCATGGGGGTGTGCGGTGAGCAGGATCATGAGCCCGAGGGTGACGATATGGCGCGCTTCTTCCTCGTGCTGGTCTTCCTTCCAGGTGCTCCAGGCGCGAACCCAAGTCGGCTAACAACGCCAGGGTGACGAGCGCGAGGCCGCCGTGGATCGTCCGCCGCTCGCGTTCTGCCCGCTGTCTTGCTCTCCCGGCTCGCGCCTTTGCCGCCTCCAGAGCGGCCTCGCGCTCAGCTCGGGTGGCGTGGTGGCGGCAACCTCGGCCGATCTCCTGGGGGAGTTTGCATGGAGTCCCTTTCTTGGTGGGACGTCCGCAGCGCGGCGCCGCTCGCCGTCTTCGAGAGCGGCCGTACCTGGTGGACATGGGGCGCATCGTGAACCACCCGCTCACACCGCCGGGGCACAACGGCCAAAGCAGGGGCTACGCACCGCCACCAAGTCGACCTTTGTGCATGCGACTTGGCTGCCATCGCCTCGACTTAGGGCACACAGAGGGCAGGCCACCCCCATTGGCCTAGACAACAAACAAACCCCAGGCCACTGACCTGAGGTTTCAACCTGGAGCGGGTGACGAGAATCGAACTCGCGCTCTCAGCTTGGGAAGCTACGGCGCTTGGGTAGTCACTGTGGCTCTGACCTGCACAGAGGTCTTCCCTCTCGGTGGTCGCGCGGGTCGGATCGCACCGCTGTTGACCGTGGTTGTCCGCCCTTACGGGCATGCTGTGGGCACGGCGTCGGAGTAAGCGGTCTGGGAGTGGCCGACGGACCTTCGGAGGTGTCCGCATCCATGCGCTTCAGCCCAGCCAGAGATGCTGATTGCAGACGCGCACGGGTGCCTGCCCCCAGCTGTCACTCGATGTCGACTCCGTAGGAGCGAGCGAGGCCGTCGAGGCCGTCCGCCCAGCCCTGGCCGAGGGCGCGTAGCTCCCATGCGGGTCGGCCGTCGACGGGGTGGCGGTGCAGCTCGGCGATGACCATGGCTCGGATGTCCGGGTCTGCGGGAGGCTGGAAGGCCCATGCGGCCTCGCTGTCTTCATCCCCCCATTTTTCTGATGAGCCCGTGCCATGGTGGAGGTCATGCCGATGCCGGTACGGAACCGCCAGACCACCCCCTCGGACCGCGCGGACAACGGCCTGGACTCGCTTACGGCGGTCAACATAGTGGTCGACCTCGAGCAGCGGTTCGCCGTCACTTTCCCCGACGACAGGATCATGTTCGCCATGCTCCATTCCGCCCGCACCCTGTGGAACGCCCTGTCGGAGCTGATCGCGTGAACACCCTCTGGAAGAGTCTGCCCAGCGACGTCGTCCCGGACGTGGTCGACGCCGAGCCGCTCTCCGGCGGCGCGGTGAACGACGTCTGGCGGCTGACCCTCGCCGACGGAAGGGCGTACGTCCTCAAGGGGTCCGTCGAGGCTCCGCCCGACCTGTTCCCGCTGGAGGCGGCCGGACTCAGGGCGCTCCATGAACGCGCGGGCATCCGTACTCCCCAGGTGTTCGAGGTGAGTGCGCACCACGTCCTCATGGAAGCGCTGCATCCTCGGCCCGACACCGACGAGTTCTGGGAGGCGGCGGGCCGCACCTTCGCCACCCTGCACACGGTGCGCGGCGACCGGTTCGGCTGGGACACCGACGGATGGCTCGGCCTGCTTCCCCAGGAGAACGGCTGGGCCGACGACGGCCACGAGTTCTTCGCCGAACACCGAATCCGCCGCTACCTGCGCGAGCCCAAGGTACGCCGCGCCCTCGAACCGGCCGACCTGGCGGGCCTGGAGCGGATCTGTGAACGCCTTCCGCAGCTCGTCCCGACGTCTCCCAGCGTGCTCAACCACGGCGACCTCTGGCGCGCGAACATCGTCGCGGACCCGGCCGGCGAACCCGTGTTCCTCGACCCGGCGGTGTGCTGGATGTGGGCCGAGTCCGACCTCAGCATGATGTACTGCTGCGATCCTCCGCCGGACCGCTTCTTCCGCGCCTACGAGGAGATCTCCCCCCTGCCCGACGGCTGGCGCGACCGCATGCCGCTGCTGCACCTGCGCGAACACCTCAGTGTGCTGGCCCACTTCGGGACGTACGGCGACACCGTAGCGCGGGTCCGGGACGTCGTCCGTACGTTCTCCTGACTCCGGGGATCCCGCCGTGCCCTGCCTGAAGACCAACGTCCAGCGGGAGTACACCTCCTACCTCTTCGGTGCCCTCCCGCTGTGCGTGGCCCTGGCCCACGAGGACACCTTCCCCTGGTACCTGGAGCGTTACGTCCAGCTCCACTCGGATTACTCCCCGAGCAGCGGCGAACAACCGCACCTCGACTTCGCTGATTCCTTCGGCTATCCGGAGGTCCTGGAGTGCCGGACCCTCGACTGGGCCGCCGTCTCCGCAGCGGGACCGTCGGTCATCGACCTGATCCGCGACCGGATCTCCGCCGGCCACCACTGCACCGTCTTCGTCGACGACGACCATCTGCGCGGCCGGCCATTCGTCCGGCTGCACGAGTACCTCGTCTTCGGATACGACGACCGGAGACGGGAGGTCGACGTGGTGGGGTTCGGCGGCAGACCCCGCGTCTTCCGCAAACTCCGCATCCCCTACGACGACTTCGCCAGGGCCTTCCGCCAGGCGAAGTCGGCCGTCCACGAGGGGCGTTCGGAAGTCCGCAGCCCCGTCCAGCTTCTGAGGCCCCGCCCGGTCCCGCACAGCTTCAGCCCTGCCCGCCTGGCCCGCGCACTCCAGGACTACCTCGCCGGCACACCCGGTGAGACCCAGGACACCGGAACCTGGTGGTCCGCTCCCACCGTGTCGGCACCGGACCCGGCCGATCTCGAAAACAAGGACGGGGTGAAGACGTACGACCATCTCGTCCTCCACCTAGCTCAGGTGAAAGACGGGACGGCGGGTCTGGACTACCGCATGTTCCATCTGCTCTCCGAACACAAGGGAATGGTCCTGCGTCGCCTCACCCACCTGGCCGGCACCTGCGCCCTGCACGAGCCGCTGGCCGGCACCCTCGACGCCTACCGCGAGCTGGACCGCCAGGTGCGGGGTTTCAGGCTGCGGCTGCTGTTCCTCCCGCGCGAGAAGGCCGCTCATGAGGCCGTGCGGGGCCTGGAGTTCCTGGCCCGAGTGCGGGAGACCGAGACCCGGCTGCTGGAGCGAGTGGTGCGGATCGTCGGGTTCGTGTGACGCGTGCGCAACTCACCGACGAGGAGGGGAGGGCTCCTTGACCTGGGCCTTGCTCATGGAGCGGGTGACGAGAATCGAACTCGCGCTCTCAGCTCGGGAAGCTAAGGGCATCTGGGGTCGGCTCCGGGTCTGGCCTGCGGCGGAGGGGTGTCGGCGCCTGGTGGGCGGTCGACTGGTTCCCCGGTGTTCCCGGTGTTCCCCGCAGGATCTGGCACGGATCTGGCACGGCCTGACTCTCGACTGGGAGGCGTGTGCGCCGTGAAGCCCCGCCGCGTCCCGGGGGACCTCAGGCGATCGACGTGCTGGCCGGTTCAGGCGGAGGGGCGGGGACGGTTCTGGTCGCGCCAAGCCCGGGGCGAGACGCCGTAGGCCTGTCTGAACACTTTGCTGAAGTGGGTCGCGTCCACGAATCCCCAACTCCGGCCTATCGCCGCGATGGTCCGCAGCCGGCCGTTCGGGCCGGCCAGCTCTCGTCTGCATTCCGCCAGCCGGTGTGAACGTATCCAGTCGCCAAGACTGATACCCGAACGGGCCAGCACCGTGTAGAGGTGGCGGACCGAGATGCCGTGCACGGTGGCGATCCTCGCGGCCGACAGGTCGGCATCAGCCAAGTGCGCTCGGATGTACTGAGTGATCCGCAGGTTGAGCGTTGCCTCCATCGGCGCTCTGGCCAGGCTGGAGTTTCCGAGCTGGGACGCCACGACGGCGCGAACGAGTTCGATGCTGGGCTCCACGATTGCGTCGGCGTGCAGGCCTCGGCGCAGTTCTTCGCTGACGGCCAGTTGGGAAAAGTACGTGGAGGCGAGGCTCGCGACGGGGTTGTCGGAGCCGAGGGGGACTGCGGCAATGTCTCGTAGCGATCGTTCAGGGAGCGCGAGTGCCGCGCGGGGGAAACGCAAGAAGTGGTGGGCGACGCCCTCGTTGAAGTGAAGGGTATAGGGGGCGCTTGTTTCGTAGAGGGCGAAGTCGCCGGGTCTCAGTAGGGACTGGCGATCGTTCTGAGTCACCAGGCTGGTGCCCGTCAGCTGAAGGCCGATGAAGACGGCCGGCTCCTCATCTTCCCTGGCCAGCCGCTCCGTCCGTTGCACGGTCAGTGCGGTCGCCCGCGCCGAGCAGATCCTGATGGGCCCGACGGTGCCAAGCCCGATATGAACCGAGAGGTCCTTGGGCGGGAGATGGTGATCGATATCGACCGGCACGACGGATTCCCATACCGCATGCCGGATCGTCTCCTCCCGGTCTCGCGGTGGTACGAGCGCAGTGTCCAGGACCGGGCTCATGGGGCAGGCCTTCGTCTGAATCGGCCATGGGGCCGGCGTGGTGATGCGTCGTTCCGTGCCCTCACAAGCCCCCCTCAACACGATCCGGTCGCGAAGATCAGCATGGCAGGCCGCCGTCTCGCTGTGCAACGGCATCGAGGTCGCCCCCAGGGCAGCCATCTGGCACGACGTCAGCTCACCCGCGCCCTCACCGGCCCCGGGGCGGACGCGTGGCCGGTTGCGGTGTGTACCGCCGCGCCGGGTTGCGCCGACGGCCCCCGACGGGCAGCCGATGTCGATGTAGCGCTGCTGACAAAGTTTCCCGCACGCGTGACACATTCCGGGCCCGGCCATCGTCCTATGGTTTGGCCGAAAAGGGGTGGCTTGTTGTGCCGCCGACGCGGAGACCGGACGGTAAGGGGCCGCACTTGAAGCCGGAAGGTGGATCATCGTGGATTAACTGGTGCTGCGCGCACGGCAGTTCGTGAACAACACGTACAGCTACGTGATTGGCACGACGCTTGTGCTGGTGACCTGAGGCGACCGGGCCGGCAGCTCGGCCGTGCAGGCTGTCCAGCGCCGGCTCAACGGCCGCTACATCGGCCGCGCCGACTTCTTACGCGATCCAGTATGAGCTGGGCATGGCGGACGGCACCGCCAACTGCTTATACGCAGAACCGATTCAGTCGATTGCGTCTTCCTGTTCTTTTCTCATCACTCACAAATAGAGGGAAATAATGCGGCACACGGGGCGTAAAAAGAGGATTGCGGCCGCGGCTGCGCTGGGCGCACTGACGGTGCTTCTCGCCACTGGATGCTCCTTGAGCATCGGCAACGCGGAGAAGAAGAAGAATGAGGCGACGGCCAGCGAGGAAACAGCCCCTGTCGAGGAGGACCCGGCCGAGGAGCAGCCGACGGCCGAGGAGAAGCCGGTCGGCGACGACCCCGCAAAGCCCGAGAACACGGGCGTCAGCGAGGAGGGGGCCGTCCACAAGGCCCGAGTCGCGCTGACGATCTCCGACAAGGTCGCCGCGGACACCGGCAAGCGTCCCAAAATGGTCACTTGCGCCGAGCACCTCCCGGCCCGGGTCGGCGCCACGATCCGCTGCCAGATCACTACCAGCAGCGACACCCGCGGTGTCATCGTCACTGCCACCGCCGTCAACGGCAACCGGGTCAGTTACAACCTCAAGGTCGACAACAACGTCGGGTGAACACAGAGCCCGCGCGACCCGTTCGGGAGCGTGCTCGGGACGGCGGACCCGCCCGACAAAACAGGGCGCCTGGCAGGCATCAGCCCAGATCAGGCGCCCTGCTCGGGTTGTTGGAAGAACCCGGCTCCTATGCCTTTGTCGCCTCTGGCGCTTCCGTTTCCGCCGTCCTCGCGGTGAGCGGGCTCCTGCCACCGCTCAACGCGAAGTAGAGCACCCCGGCCACGGCGACGCCGATGAACCAGGAGTACGGACCCAGATTCGTCCCGTATCCGGACGGCCCGTAGACGGGAAGGATGCTGGAGAAGACGGAGCCCACCGCGGCGGCCGCGAACGCCCGGATGTTCCAGCCGCCCTGGAAGCGGAACTCCCCGTGCTCCTGGTACAGCGCGGGCACGTTCAGCTGTGCCTTCCTGATGAGGTAGTAGTCGACGACGATCACGCCGAAGAGAGGGCCCATCGTCGAGCCGATGGCGTTGACGAAGCTGGGAGCGTTGTCCCAGGGGTGAAGCGGGTAGAGCAGCAGCGCGATGACGGCGGCGATGAGGCCGCCCCGCCGGAAGGTCACATACTTCGGGGCCACGTTGGCGAAGTCGAAGGCGGGGCTGACGAAGTTGGCGACGACGTTGATGCCCAGGGTCGCCACGGCGAAGGTCAGGGCGGCGAGCAGGACGAGGAACGCGCTGTCGAACTTCGCGGAGATGACGGCCGGTTCGAGGATGACCTCCCCGTACACCTTGCTGGCGGCGGCCGTGGTGATGGCCGCGACGAGGGAGAAGAGGATCAGGTTGACGGGCAGGCCCCAGAGGTTGCCCTTCTTCAGGGCCTTCTCGTCGGGGGTGAAGCGTGCGAAGTCGCCGAAGTTGAGGAACAGGGCCGCGAAGTAGGTGACCCAGGTGGCGGCTATCGCGGCGATCGCGGCGAGTGAGCCGGGGCTGACGTCGAGTCCGGTGGCGCTCTTGGCGAGTGTGGCCAGGTCGCCGCTCGGCATGTCGACGGAGAAGGACAGTACCCCCGCCTCCACGGACAGCGCGATCGCCAGGATCAGCATCATCAGCCAGACCGCCGGCCCGGCGAAGTCCTGGAAACGGCGGACCGTTTCCATCCCCTTGCTGATGATGAGCAGTTGGGCGGCCCAGACGCCGAGGTAGCACAGCACTTCGAGGCCGCTGTGGTCGAAGAGCCGGGTGGTCTCGTGCAGGTCCTTGGGGCCGTCGTAGCGGACGAGGAAGGCGACGACGGCGCCGGCGGCGGCGCTGGTCTGGGCGCCGTACCAGAAGGTGGCGACCACGGCCCGTACGAGTGCCGGGACGTTGGCGCCGAAGGTGCCGAACGAGGCGCGGGCGAGGACCGGGTAGGGGACACCGGTCCTGACGCCCGCCTTGCCGATGAGGGTCATCAGCCAGTAGATGATCAGCGAGCCCACACCGATGCCGATGAGGAACTTGAAGGTGTTGCCCGCGACGAGGAACAGACTGGCGGCCAGGAAGTAGCCGTACAGACTGTGCACGTCCGAGGTCCAGACGTTGAAGATGCTGAAGGCGCCCCACTTGCGCTCGGTGGCGGGGGCGAGGTCCGCGTTGTAGAGACGGGGGGAGTACTCCGGCGGCGTAGCGGCGCTGTCAGAGCCCGCACTGTCGGTGGCCGTCATGTCTTGCTCCTCCTTGCTGTGCCCCATCCCCTCCCGGCGTGGCGCCGGACGGTTGATGTGTCAGGGAAGGGAACGGCCCGGATATTGCACCGGGATGCCGGGCGCGTAACGGAGCCAACAACGGGTGAACCGGATTCCCGCGGCAGTGCGGCTGGTTACGAGGGCGGTCGGCTGCGGCTGCATGATGCGGCGTACTCCTGTCGCTGCTGCCGTCGACGAGTCCGACCGCATGAATCGGCGATGACAAGTCAACCTTGTAGGACCGGAGTTGTTCTGTCTGCGGCCGTCGTGAAACTGCGATGGCCCGGGGGAGGACGAGCGCGTTCTGGGCGTCGGTGCAGGGGGCGCCCGGGAGTTCGTGCAGGATGCCGTACCGCTCGGCGAGAGTCTCGCGGGTTCGCCCGCCGGAGTGGAAGAGCTCGGCGTGCCGGTCGGTACGGTCGACTCCCGGCTCGCGCGCGCCCGCAAGAAGCTCCGAAGCTCGCCGAGGCCGAACCGGCCAAGACGGCAACTACCCACCGCTGGCGGCAGTCGGTTCGACCTGGACGGTACTTGCTGACCGTCGCCCCGTGAGCTCCGCGGCGCTCACGGAGGGCGGATCCGCGCACGATCACGGCCGAGACGGCACGGCCGGCCCCCAGGTGGGCCAGGTGGCCCCTCCGGGCGTCATGGACGGTGACGCGGTTCACGCCGTGCGGCCGTGCGGCCGTGCGGCCGAGGACACCGTGGCAGGCGGCGGACGAGGAACGCTGGCGGGACGCCGGTTCACCGCGGCAAGTGGAGAGCCCGGCAGGGGCCGACGGTGGGATGAGGGTCGGGCTCACGATCGGAACCAGGCGGGCCATGGTCATGCGCACCGACCACGACAACAAGATCTACGCCCTCGGCCCGGACAACGTCTCCTACCAGGTCTGCGCGAACTGCCCACCGACAGCGCGCAGTTGCGCCGACAGTTCGAGCGGCTGTACGAGCGGGACGGCGGCGGCGAGAACAGCGGCGACCGTACGACCTGGATGCTGCGCCAGGCTGCCAACCTCATCACCATGCCGGTGAAGTCCGGCACCCGGGCCGCCGCGTACCGCCTGCTCGCGGACCTGCCGGGCATCCGCGTCCAGGGCTCCGTCACCGACCCGCTGGGCCGCGAGGGCATCGGCATCACGCTTCCCGACAACCCGGAGACCCCGCTGGGGAGTGTGGAGGAGCGGCTGGTCGTGGATGCGTCCACCGGCGCTCTGCTGGCCGAGCTCGTTGTCCTGGCCGAACCGTCGGCCACCGTGTGGCAGGCGGGGCTGGATGCGGGCACGACGGTGTCCTACTCGGCGACCACCCGGATGGAGTGGGCGCAGCGGCAGATCACCGTGCCGGAGAACGCCCGCCACTGAACTCCCCCGCGCGGGCCCGGCACCGCCGGGCCTGTCACGGAAACACACCTCCAGAAGGAGCGACTTGATGAGAACCCCCGCACAAGGGTCTGCCTCACGCGGCATCCGCGTGGCCACCGTCTTCGCGGCCTGCGCCCTCGCCCTCACACCGTGGGCCGCCCAGGCCCAGGCGGAGACGCCCTGGAAGCTCGCGTTACCGCTTTCCGAGGCGGCTTCGAGTGACTTCATGGATGTCGACGCGAGGAGCAGGACCGACGCTTGGGCGGTCGGCCGGAAGACGGACGACTCCTTCTCGGCGGCCCCGCTGGCCAAGCACTGGGACGGTAGGCGGTCGTCCGCGGTCCATCGCAATCGGTTGAGATACGGCTTCTCAGCCAGGGCGGGGCCGCAGGCCGTTGTGCCTGCGGCCCCGCTCGGGCGTTGGGGTCAGGACGGGTCGCCGTACTGGAGGCCGCGTCCGTTGGTGCCGACATAGACGCGGCCGTAGGTGTCGGGGTCGCCGGTGACGACGCCGACGCCACCGATGCTGCCCCATTGGTGGGCGTCGTCGTTGACACGGAGCCAGGTGGCGCCCTTGTCGGTGGAGCGGAAGACGCCGGTGACGTCCTTGACGGTACCGATCAGGTACAGGGCCTGGTACGAGGCGCCCGGCGCGGCCTTGCCGAAGCCGAGGGCGGAGGCGGACTGCACCGCCCCGAGCGTGGTGAAGGTGCGGCCGCCGTCGGTGGAGTGCAGCAGCCCCTTGGCATCGCCGGCGATCCACAGGTCCCCGGCGATGCCGGGGACGGCCGTGAGCCGGCCGGTGGGCAGGTTCGTGGCGCGGGCGGTGAAGGTCGCGCCGCCGTCGGTGCTGGCGTAGAGCGTGCCGCCGGACAGTGAGTAGAAGGTCTGGGCCGAGGAGCGGTCGGCGACGACCACGGCGCCGGTGCCCAGGCCGCTTACCTTCGACCAGCTCGCCCCCTTGTCGGTCGAGTGGTACGGGGCCTGACCCTCCTCGGTCCAGACGATGGCGGAGCCGTCCGCCGCGAGCGCGACCTGGCCGCTGTCGGCACTGCCCACCGGCTCAGCCTTGAAGCCGCTCCAGCTGCTGCCGCCGTCGGTGGAGTAGGCGCCGTCCTGATCGCCGCCACGGCCGACGCGGACCATCACCGACGGGTTGGACTGGGCGAAATCGATGTCGGTGCTGGTGATCATCATCGGGTTCTTCAGCCGCCCGGCGGGCACCTCGGTCAGGGAGCTGGAGGAGCTGTAGCGGAAACCGCCCAGGTCACCCATGGAGGAGATGACGGTGGCCCCGCCGGGCGGGGCCACCGCGTCCTGCACCGCGGTCTCCTCCAGCCCTCGGGACCCCACGATCCAGTGGCTGGTGCCGCCGCTGTCGGTGGCGTTGGCGTCCTTGCTGCGCCAGATGCCGCTGCCGGTGCCGTACAGCACGTGCCCGGAGTTGAAGGGATCGATGGCCAGGGCGGTCATCCAGTGCCCGGTGCCGGTACCGACGTAGGGAGCGGCGGAGGCGTCCCGCACCGATTTCGCGGCCTGCGCCTTCCAGGTCGTGCCGCCGTCGGTGGTCCGGTAGAGCTCGTCCTCGGGCCACCAGCGGTCGAGGGTGGTGACCATCACCGTGGACGGCTTCTGCGGGTCGACGGCCAGACCGGAGAACCCGTAGCCGCCCTGGGACGGCGAGACGTTCTTCCACGCCCCGCCGGTCGGCGTGTACTTCCACACCGAGCCCGCGGTCACGCCGTTGGGTCCGACGACGTTGGTGTACGTCAGGTACAGCGAGCCGTCACCGGAGAGCACGCCGTGCTGCGGCATCTGGCCGGTGGGCTGCCCGGAGACGGCCTGCCAGGTGCTGCCGCCGTCGGTGGAGCGGTACAGGGAGGTGGACCTGTCGGCGACGCCGACATAGACCGTCTTGCTTCCGGCCGGGCCGTACGTCACGAAGGAGATGCCCGCGCCGCTGCTCGCCCCGTCCTTGACGGGGAACGAGGAGACCTGACTCCATGTCACGCCATGGTTGGTACTGCGCCACAGGCCGTTCTTGCGGGTCCCCAGCAGCAGGGTGCCGTTTTCCGCGGGGTTGACCACCAGACGTTCGCCCGCCCCGCGGCCGTCCTCGTTGGCGCCCAGCTTGAAGGGCAGATCGGTGCGCTGGAAGGTGCGGCCACGGTCCGTGGAGCGCAGGATCGCGCCGTTGCCCGCCCAGCTGTTGGTGTAGGTGCCCGCCCCGAGGTAGAGCCGGTCGGGGTCGACGGGGTCGGTGGCCACCGAATCGATGCCCAGCAGGTTCCAGTCCTTCTCGCCGGCCCAGTCGGTCAGCGGGATCCACTGCTCGGCCGCGACGTCCCAGCGGTAGGCGCCGCCCATGTCGGTGCGCGCGTACAGCAGGCCCTTCTCCCGAGGGTTGAACACCAGCCCGGTGACGTAACCGCCGCCCACCACCTGAGTGTTGTTCCACACATACGGTCCGGCCGCGGCCGTGGTCTGCGCGGTGCCGGTCCCGGCCGTCTGGGTCTCGGCCGTTTTCACCAGCTTCCACTGCTGGTTGGTGCTGCCCTTGCCGGGATACTGGATGACTGCCGCGCCGTCGGCCGTGGAGCCTCCGGAGACGTCCAGGACCTGGCCGCTCCTGCGGGAGGTGAAGGTGACGGCGCCGGAACCGCTCACCTCGTCGATCCGCCACTCCTGGGAGGTGGAGGAGCTGTCGGTCTGCTGCTCAGCGGCAGCTGCCTGGGCGGTCGAATCGCCCGCTATGCCCAGCACTTTGCCGCTGTTGCGGTTCACCAGCTCGTAGTGGCCGTCCCCGGTGGGTCTCAGCTTCCACTGCTGGTTGGCGGTGTTCTGGTCGGTCCACTGCTGGATGCGGGTGCGGTCGGCGGTGGAGAAGGCGTTGACGTCCATCGCCTTGCCGCTGCGTACGGAAACCAGCCGGTAGTAGGCCTCGCCGTCGACCGTCGCGGCCTGCGAATCCTCCTGCGAGAACAGGAGATACGGCACGACGATGGCGGGCACGCCGAGCAGCAGACCGGTCGCGGTCCAGCGACGGCGGTGACGCCCGCGGCGCCCGCCGTTCGTGGGGTTCTCCATGGGGAGGTGTTCTCCTTGCACGCTGTTCACCAGGGGAGTGGCGGAATCAGGCACTGGAATGGCCGGATCCGACTCCTTGTGGTCACAGGCTCCGCAAAGGGTTGCCCCGAGCCGGGAAGTCCTTTCAGGCCACCTCGTGGTGCGGCAGGCGTTGATCAGCAGCCGGGTGAGGCTGGTGCCCTGTGGTCTCTGGCGAGCTCGGGATGCTTCGACGCGCAGGTCGGCGACCGCAGTCATTCGTGTACGGCCGACCGGCCCCCGCCAATCGGCGGGGGTCGGTCGACCGACCGGCGGGGCACCTCCCGAAGCCCGTCGGATGGTTGACCGCCCCCGCGCTTCAGCAACGTTGTCCCAGTGACTGAGATCGAAACCGCCAAGAAGGCGCCTCCGCGTTCCTTATCCGCACCCGAGTCCGCCACGGCGACGGAACGCCCAGCGCCGATGGCGCGGCTCGTCGGGGTGGACCTCGCCCGTGCACTGGCCGTGTTCGGAATGTTCGCCGTGCACGTTGGTCCCTTCCCCACGCCCGGGGGCGGCGTTGGCGACTGGTTCCTGGGCCTGGCGAGCGGCCGGGCTTCGGCGCTGTTCGCCACCCTCGCCGGGTTCTCGTTGATGCTGATCGCCGGCCGCCGTGAGCCGAAGACCGGACTGGCCGGCCGGCAGGCGAAGGCTCGGATCGTGATCCGGGCCGTGATCCTGCTGGTACTGGGCAGCGCGTTGGCGATGACCAACTTCGGCGGCGCCGGAATCCTCAACTTCTACGCGTTGTACTTCCTGCTGGCCCTACCCCTGCTGCGGCTGCGGGCCAGGACGCTCGCGATCATCGCGGTCGCGCTCGCGGTCGTCACGCCGCAGCTGGCGTTCGGCCTCAGGGCACTGCTCAACGAGTCGATCGTGAAGAGCATCGACGCGTACGACCCGATCGCGCGACTCTCCGGCGTGGGCTTGCTCGACCTCCTGCTCACCGGCCTCTACCCGGCGATCACCTGGATGACGTTCGTGGTCACCGGCATGACGTTGGGCCGGCTGGATCTGACCTCCGGCGCGGTGCAGCGGCGGCTGGCCGTGGTCGGTCCCGTGCTGATCGGGTTCGGATACGGCGTCTCGTGGCTGGCGCTCCGGTTGTCCGGCGGCGATCAGAAGATCATGGCCGGGATGCCTGCAATGAAGGATCCCGGCATGGCACCGGGATCCTTCGACATGCCGGTCGGTGGTGGGCTGTGGGGCCCCGACGCATGGGGGTTGCTGGCAGCCGAGCCGCACACCGGTTCCACGTTCGACCTCATCGGCAGCATCGGGATCGCGATCACCGTGCTCCTGTGCCTGACGGTGGCGATGGACCGACTGCTGTGGCTGCGGCGGCCGGCAACTCCGATCATCGCCGTCGGCACGATGTCCCTGACCATCTACGTGGGCCACATCCTGGTCATCCTCGCCCTGCCCGGCGAAGCGGCCACCCCGCCGCGATCCGCCTCCACCGCGCTGCTGTTCTGGTTCATCGTCGGAGCCACCCTGTTCGCGGCGGTCTGGTCTCGTTTCTTCCGCCGCGGACCGCTGGAGTACCTGCTCAACGGCGCGACCAAACTGGCGAATTCCGTCCGATGAGCCTCGGGCGGGTATCCGGAAAGGTCAGCTCGAGGTCGCAACGACACCCTCCGACAACGGGTCTGACTCGGAGGCGGGCCTACTTCCTTCCGACCGGCGGGCGGCCGGGTGCGCGCGGACAGTCATCGGTCCTTTGCCGCAGGGCCGGGCGGGGCAGGCAGACGCGTACATGCTGCGGCTTCTTCACCCCCGGTGCCGCTCCCCGCCTCGGCGTCACGGGTCCCAGGTCTGCCCTTGGAGGTGGCGCAGAGCTCGTGCGGCGGCGTGGGCTCCGCACATTCCGTGTGCGCCGGGGCCGGGCGGGGTGGCCGCGGAGCACAGGTAGTGGCCGGGCAGACCCGTGTCGTACGGGTGCAGGGTGGGCCGCGGGCCGAACAACAGCTGGGGGATGTCCTTGGCGCCGGTCATGATGTTGCCGCCGACGTAGTTCGGGTTGTACGCGGCGAATCCGGGGGTGGTGCGCACTGCGGTGCCGACGATCCGGTCCCGGAATCCCGGGGCGAACCGCTCGATCTGGGCGGTGATCGCTCCTGTGGCGTCGCTGGACCAACCGGCTGGTACGTGGGCGTAGGTCCACACCGGGTGCACGTCGCCGGCCGACCGCAGGGGATCGGCCAGATACTGCTGGCCGACCAGGACGAACGGCCGATCGGGCATCCGTCCGGCGTGGATGTCCCGCTCCGTGGCGGCGATCTCGGCGTACGTGCCGCCGACGTGCACCGTGCCGGCCCGCCGCGCCGCTTCGGCGGTCCAGGGCACGCCGCCCTCGACCGCGAAGTCGACCTTGAACGCCCCCGGGCCGTACCGGAACCGCCGGTAGGCACGGGCGACCCGGGGCGGCAGCCGGTCGCCCAGGATGTCGGCCAGTGCGGTGGGCGCCACATCCCAGAGGGTCACGTCCGTGGGCGGCAGTTCGGAGGCCGACCGCACCCGTACGCCTGTCTCGATCTTCCCGCCGAGGTCGGTCAGCAGCGCGGCCATGGCGTCGGTGATGCGGCGTGATCCGCCGACGGCCACGGCCCAGCCGTGCCGGTGCCCCGCGGTGAGGATGCCGAGTCCGATGGCGGCGCTCAGTGGCCGCTCGAGAGGGTGGAAGGCGTGTGCCGCCACCCCGCCCCACAGCGCCCGCGCCTCCTCGGTCGCGAACGCCTTGCCCAGCAGCGACGCGGGAGCCAGCGCGGGGACGCCGAAGCGGGCGAGTCGGACGGGGTGCCGTGGGACGCGGAGCAGCGGGCCGAGGATGTCGGCGTCGAAGGTGTCGTATGCCGCCGACGGGCCGTCGAACAGCCACCGCCAGCGTCGGCCGTCGCCGCCGAGACCGGCCGCGGTCTCGGCGACCGAGCGGTGCAGCACCCCTGCCGTGCCGCTGTCCAGCGGATGTACGCAGTCGATCTCCGGCAGCGCCCACCGCAGCCCGTAGCGGTCCAGGCCGAGCTCGCGCAGGAACGGTGAGCCGACAGCCATCGGGTGGACGGCCGAGCAGTGGTCGTGCAGCAGCCCGGGAAGGATCGCCTCACCGGAGCGGGTGCCGCCCCCGATCTCGTCGGCCGCCTCGAGGACGGTGACCTGTACGCCCTCCCGGGCCAGTGCGATGGCGGCGGCCAGCCCATTGGGGCCGGCGCCGACCACGATTGCCGTACTCATGTCGCCAAGCTTTCCACCGTGCCCTGCTGCCCCACCACCGGCGACGACTGCCCGCGGGTCCAGGTCACGTCGAGTGGGATCGGGCCGTTCGGCAGCCACGGCTGCTCCTTGACCGCGTCTGCGACCTTCCACGTACCCCGCTCGATGACCCCGAGCGCGGCGTCGATCACCTGGTAGTGCTGCACCTTGCGGTGAATGGCCTGCGACTCCACCCATACGACGATCCACTCGCCCGGGGCGAACCCGACCTGGGACTGCACGGCGTTGACGAGGTCGATGTTGTGCAGGTGGCCGTCGCCGAAGTTGAACCCGATCAGCGAGTTGCACGCGAACTCGGCTTCACGCACGGTCCGTTGGTCGAGGTCGGGAAGGTTCTTCATGAGGACGGAGAACAGGCCGCGGCCCTGGCTGTGCATCGACCGCCAGGCGATCGTCTGCTGCATGGTGATCTCGGCGACAGCCGCCGGGTAGCCCATCGCCTGGAGCTGGTCGACCTGGTTGGTGGTCGGGCGGTGCGGCAGCGAGTTCAGCTTCTGCTCCGCGTCCGGCGCGAAGACCCACAGTGCGGAGGCCCAGTTGCCCGCGTACTGACGCATCGAGGGCAGGAACGACACCAGGTCCGGGCGCAGATTGCCCAGGACGGGAAAGAACAGTAGTGCGGCGGCGATCCCGGCGGTCAGCCACGGCGAGGACATGTCGCCGACACCGTAGCCGTCCTGGGCCGGGAAGCCGAGGAACAGGAAGACCGACAGGTACGCGAACAGGATGTTCCACTCCAGCGGCACCGCCAGCGGGAATGTCGAGACGATGAAGAGGTGGAAGACGACCATCAACGCCACGCCGGCGACGGTCAGCCAGTGGTTCGTGGAGAAGAGCAGCACCAGCGGGGTGATGATTTCCACGGTGGTGCCACCGACGTGCGCCATGAGGGTCGCGACCTTCGACGGGCGGATGTCATGGGGAAAGTCGCGGTAGTGGAGGAGCTTGATCCGCTTCGACGGGACACAGGGGCTGTTGGAGACCATCGGCGACACCACGCTGGTGAAGTGAAGGCCGAACTTCGACACCCCGGCGCCGATCCACACCACGCAGATCAGCAGCTTCGCCGCGACGATCATGTCGGTGAGGGGCAGGACGGCGAAGAACACCAGCGCGGGCAGGTACTGCTCGCCCCGGGCGGCCAGGAAGAGCGTCTTGTCCCGCAGGCCGCACGCGACGTACAGCACGATCGGCGCGATCAGCAGGGCCGGGCGCACCAGTCCGTCGGTGGGCGCCGCGACGGCTGTCAGCAGGGACGCCAGGAAGGCCAGGTAGAGGACGACATCGGCCGGCGTGCGGCGGTCGCCGTCGGTGAACGGCACCCGCTTCCAGGGACGCAGCCGGATGGTGCCGGGCCGGGCCCAGAACAGGATGCCGCCGGTCATCGGCTTGAACTTGCCCGCGATCGGGCCCCAGGAGCCGGCCACGCCCAGCGCCTCCAGGAAGACCGTCCAGAGCAGGAGCTTCTGGTAGACGTCCGGCTGGTCCCACCAGTGGGCGACGTCCCAGAACGGTCCGGCGTCCGAGGTCCAGGTCACCAGGGCCGTACCGGCGAGGACGTACAGGAAAAGGACCTTGACCACGTACGTGGTGGGAATCATCTTCGGCGAGCCGAAACCGTACTCGACCCAGTGCAGGGCCAACGTTTTCATGCGTTCCTGAAGAGGCTTGTCCAGGAATGTTTGCGGATCGACCGGCGGGAAGTCACCTGTTTTGAACCCCATTGTTCTCGCCTTTCTCGTACCGATTTTCGGGCGTGCTGATCCACACCGGAAATGCGCATGGAAAAATGTCCGGGTGATGTGGGGTGGTGATGTGGGCGTGATGCGGGGTGATTGTGCTTTACGAGCTCACGGTGAATGAGCGCAGTCGGGGTTTGTCGATCTTCCCCACCGGATTCTTCGGCAGCGACTCGGTGACCACGACCGACACCGGTACCTTGACGCGGGCCAGCGAGCCGCGGCAGTGGTCGACGAGCTCCTCGGCCGTGGCGGCGGCACCCGGCAGCAGCGTGACGTAGGCGACCGGCACCTCACCGAGCACCGGTTCGGGCGCGCCGACCACCGCCGCTTCCAGCACCGCCGGGTGGGTGTGCAGGACGTTCTCGATCTCCTTCGGGTAGATGTTCTCCCCGCCTCGGATGATCATGTCCTTGATCCGGTCGACCAGAACAAGATGGCCGTCCGTGTCGAAGCGCCCGACGTCGCCGGTGTGCAGCCAGCCGTCGACGACGGTCCTGGCCGTCTCGTCCGGCAGCCCGAGATAGCCGCGCATGACGTTCGGGCCACGGACCACCACCTCGCCCACCGACCCGGCGTCGAGGAGATGGCCCTCGGCGTCCATCACGGCGACCGTCTGCCCCGGCAGCGGGAGCCCGACCGTCCCCGGCCTGCGCGGCCCGGCGGGCGGGTTCAACGTCGACGCGCAGGTGCCCTCGGACAGCCCGTAGCCCTCGACGACCGGCACCCCGAACCGGTTCTCGAACCGGGCGATCAGCTCGGCGGGCATCGGCGCGGCCCCGCAGATCGCCCGGCGCAGCGACGAGGTGTCCGGGCGTACGTCGTCCGGCAGCGAGACGAGCATGGCGTAGATCGCCGGTACCGCCGAGAAGTACGTCGGCCCTGCGGCCTCGACCGAGGCGAAGAAGGCCGGCGCCCGGAAGCGCCCCGCGATCGTCGCCCGCCCACCGGCCAGCAGGGGCGACAGCACGCTCACCACGATCCCGTTGACGTGGAACAACGGCAGAACGAGCAGGCTGTGATCGGTCTCGTCCAGACCGATGCCGTCGACGATCATCCGGCACATCGCGGCGATGTTGGCGTGGTCGAGCATGACGCCCTTCGGGCGGCCGGTGGTCCCGCTCGTGTAGATGATCAGGGCGAGGGCGTCGGAGGCGGGGGAGACGGCGTCCGGGGACCGGTCAGCGGGAGTGTCGGCGAACGCGGCCACGTCCAGGGTTCCCATGCCGCGGTCATCGGTGATCACCACCTTGGCTCCGGAATCCTCGATCTGATGGCGGGCCTCGGCATCGGTCAGCCCGGGATTCACCGGCGTGACCGCGGCGCCCAGCCGCCATGCCGCGAACATGATGACGACGAGTTCCAGACGGTTCGGAAGAGCCACCGCGATCACATCGCCGATACCGATTCCATGAGTGCGGAGGACACTCGCCGCGGACCGGACCCGTTTCAGAAAAGCTTCATTGTCCAGCTGCTCGCGATCATCCGCGATACAGGGTCCGGTGGGATTCCGGCCGGCCCGGACGTCCGGCAATTCGGCGATGTGCTGCACGATTTCCTCACCATTGAGTCGCACCGTGACGAAGGTAATAGACCAACGCAATAACTGAAAGGTAGGCAGGGAATACGCGTCCGACCATGGGCTCGCGTCCCAGCCCGAACCCGCCTTTTTGTGCCGCCGTCACAAAGCGGGAGGCGGACGTCTCGGGTACGGTCCGGCCATGAGCGCCGCCAACGTCAACGTCGACATGATCGTGCGGGACGTCGCCAGGCGCACCCAGGCCGATCTCGAGAACCTCACCGCCGAGATGACCTCCATGTTCGTCGACGTCATCCCCGAGTTCCGCCACGACGACGCCGTACGACGGCTGATGGTCGCCAGCACCGCGTCGAACCTGGCGGCGATCGTCGACATGCTGGAGCTGAACATCTCCCTCGACGACATCACCGTCCCACCGGCCGCGGCGGAGTACGCCCGCCGCTTCGCCCAGCACGGCCTGTCACTGGAGGCACTGCTGCGCGCCTACCGCCTCGGCGAGCACATGGTCGTCCAGCGGGCCATGACCACCCTTGGCCGTCTCGATCTGCCCACCGAAGCCGCCCTGGCCACGACCAGCCAGATCGCGCGACTGACGAACAGGTACATCGACCAGGTCATCGAGGGCATCATCGACATCTACGAGGACGAGCGCAGCCGGTGGGACGCCCGTTCCGACGCGGCCCGCGCCGCCCAGGTCCGCGCGGTGCTCGACACCGAGGGGCTCGACCTCGCGTCGGCGGAGAAGATGCTGTCGACGTCCCTGCGCGGCTGGCACCTCGCCGCGATCATCTGGACGCAGCCCGGTTCACCCGATCCGGACGCGGCCCAACTGCGCGCCGGCGCAGCCATGTTGTCCGCGGCCACCGGCAAGGCTCCACTGACGATCTCGGCGGACGAGCGAACGCACTGGGCCTGGATCTCATCCACCGCCAAACCAACCTTGGACCTCCCCCTCCTCCAACACGAACTTGACAAGCACCCGGCACTCCGGATCGCCGTCGGCGACGACCCGTCCCCCGGGCTCGACGGCTTCCGTCAGACCCTCAGGGATGCGCAGCGCGCCCGCACGGTCGCCGTCACCGCGGCCGACCCGCACCGCGCGCTCGTCCTCCACTCCCAGGTCGCGCTCGCCGGCCTCCTCGTCGATCACCTAGCCGACGTCAGGGCGTGGGCCGGACGCGTCCTCGGCGGCCTCATGAACGACGACGGCGCCACGGTCCGCCTGCGCGAGACCGTGCAGGTGTTCCTGGACGCCCAGGGCAGTTTCACCGACGCCGCCGCACGTATGCACGTCCACAAGAACACCGTCCACTACCGCATACGCAAGGCCGAGGAGATCCTCGGCCACCCGCTCACCGAGAACCGACTGGACATCGAGGTGGCTCTGCTGGCCTGCGCGCAGCTCGGACTCGGAGGAGCGGACACGCATCCGGCGCGAGGCAACTGATCACCGAGGACAGCGAGGCCCACACCTGCTGGTCGGATCGCAGCCAGGGGTCAAGCTACGTCGGGGAGGTTCCGCCGAGGTCGATGGTGGACGGCTCCCGGTCGGACTCGGGGAACTCCCAAGCCGTGATCTTGGCGCTCCTGGGCACGCGGTAAGCAAACACCATCTGGTCCTTGGAGCCGGGCTGAAGCCGCTCGTCGCACTGCGGGTTCCCCGGAATCCTGTTCAGGTCGTCGATGGGGTCGTAACGGCGGCCCCGGTCGTCGATCAGGCTGCTGACGATGGGCCGCGAGCACGTGAGGTCCATACCGGACTTCGTGTCATTGAAGACGACGGTCTCCAGGGCCACGTACTTCGCTTCGGTACCCGCGCTCCTGGTGCCTCCGTCCATGAGGATCCCGTCGACCTCGTGCACCTTGCTGATCTTGACGACCGCGCTGCCGTTGCGGACTTCCTCGCCGACCTTGGACCCGCCCGCCGAACCGGGAGACGGAGACGCGCTCGCTGCGGCGGTGACGGTCTTCTCAGGCGCGGCCTCGGCGTCGGGTGTGGCGGTCCGGGTCAGGCCGCTGCAGGCGGTGAGCAGTAAGGCACCGGCGAGGGCCGCGGTGGTGGTGGTCGTGCGGGTGTTCATGGTTCCCCCAGGGTGCTCTTGGGCGGATCTTCCTCCTGTCGTGGATGCTGCGGGGGCGCTTGGTCGCCTCATGACCGTTGGTGCCGCGGCAGAAAAGTTAGCTCAACAGCCGCAGCGAGGGACAAGCTTTTCGAGCCACGTGCAGTCAGGCAGGAAGGCCACCAGGAGAGGCCTCGGAAGCGGTGCGGGCACCGCCGTGCCGGTGGGAAAGCCGGGCGGACGCAGGTCCGTTGCGTCGCGTGCGGTCTCGGCGATGGGGGCGAGCACCTGCACGGCGCGCTGCCGACCCCGCCGTCCCCTCCGGCCGGAATTCGGCGAGGTTGCGGTGCTCGTCCTCGGCCCCAAGCATGGGCTCAGGGGAACAGCGACAGAGCCCCTCCAAGGGGCACGTCCCGGGAAGACATGAGAGCCATGACGTTTCTTGCGGCCCGGCCTGCCGGCCATCGCCGGACAAGGCGCACTCGACCGGCATGGGCGCGATCGGCATGACCGACGACGACCGGCCGCCGCGCTGTCTGGTCACCGGCGCCACCGGGTACCTGGGCGGCAGGCTGGTGCCGGAGTTGCTGGCCGCCGGGTACTCGGTGCGCTGCCTGGCCCGCTCGCCCGGCAAGCTGCGGGACCATCCGTGGGCCGGGCAGGCGGAGGCCGTGCGCGGTGACGTGACGGACGAGGAGTCCGTACGCGCGGCCATGGAGGGAATGGACGTCGCGTACTACCTGGTGCACGCGCTGGGCACCGGGCGGGGTTTCGAGGAGACTGACCGGCGCGCGGCCAGGATCTTCGGTGAGCAGGCGCGTGCTGCCGGAATCCGGCGGATCGTCTACCTCGGCGGGCTGAGCCCTTCCGGAGTACCCGAGCACGCGCTGTCACCCCATCTGCGGTCCCGCGCCGAAGTGGGCCGCATCCTCCTGGCCTCGGGCGTGCCGACCGCCGTACTGCGGGCAGCCGTGATCATCGGGTCGGGTTCGGCCTCGTTCGAGATGCTGCGGTACCTGACCGAGCGGCTCCCCGTGATGGTGACCCCGAGCTGGGTGCGCACCCGCATCCAGCCGATCGCCGTCCGCGACGTACTCCGCCTCCTCGTGGGGTGCGCGCGGCTGCCGTGCGACGTGAACCGAGCCTTCGACATCGGCGGGCCGGATGTCGTCACGTACGAGGAGATGATGCGGCGGTACGCCGCCATCGCGCGGCTGCCGAAGCGGGTCATCCTGCCCGTTCCGCTACTCACCCCCCGGTTGTCCAGCCTCTGGGTCGGTCTGGTCACCCCGGTGCCGGGCGCTCTCGCGCGTCCGCTGGTCGAGTCACTGAAGCACGAGGTGGTCTGCGCCGAGCAGGACATCGTCCGTTATGTGCTGGATCCGCCGGAGGGACCGGTCACCCTCGACCGGGCGATCCGGCTGGCTCTGAGGCGCGTGCAGGACGCGGACGTGGCCACCAGGTGGTCCTCGGCCTCGACTCCCCGCGCCCCCAGCGACCCGCTGCCGACCGACCCCGACTGGGCGGGCGGGAGCCTCTACACGGATCACCGCGAGCGCACGGTCGCGGCGTCGCCGCAGGAGCTGTGGCGGGTGGTGGAGGCGATCGGCGGCGAGAACGGCTGGTACTCCTCGCCGCTGGCCTGGTCCCTGCGGGGCTGGCTGGACACGCTGGTGGGCGGTGTCGGCCTGCGCCGGGGCCGCCGGGACGCGATCCGGCTGCGGGTCGGCGACAGCCTGGACTTCTGGCGAGTGGAGGAGATCGAGCCGGGCCGACTGCTCCGGCTGCGCGCGGAGATGCGGCTGCCGGGCCTGGCCTGGCTGGAGATGGCCGTCGACCGGGATCCACAGGGGCGCACGGTGTACCGGCAGCGGGCCCTGTTCCATCCGCACGGCCTGGCCGGGCACGCCTACTGGTGGGGCGTGGCCCCCTTCCACGCCGCGGTCTTCGGCGGCATGGCCCGCAACATCGCCACCGCGGCCGAATCGGCGGCCCTTGAACCGGCCCGTACCCACTGAGGGTGGCTCAGGGAACCGTGCGTGTCTGCGTCGCCCTGTCCACCGCGGACCTGCGGGTGTACGACAACCCGGTCCTGCAGGCCGCTCTGAGGGACGCGGAATGCGTGGTCCCGCTCTTCGTCCGAGCCCGGACCGACTTCCGGTGCCGTGGCGGGTGCCGCGACCGTGCCCCCGGATTCCGTGGCGGGGGCCACGGCTGTGCCTCATGGTGCTGCGGGGGCAGCCGACACCGTACCGCCGTGCCGCTCCTTTTCTGGGGCCGGAATTCCGGTCACCGGTGGCGCCTCCGCTCGATCCGTGTGATCTTTTCAGCCATCCGCGATTCACTCCGCAGCCGCGGCAAAAGCGGCAGGAAACGGGTCGGACCGGTCCGGCACCCGCGTGGGACGCGGGCCGTGCGCCGGACTGTTACCGGCGTTCCGGGTCGATCTGTACAGGTTCTGAGGCACTATCCAGTGGTGCTCCTCCGATATCCCGGCTGCCGGTGTCCGGAACGGGGATATCGGATGCCGCACCGCAACCGCAGTGGCTGAAAACGTGTCTTTGGACGCGTGGCCGAAGCTCCGGGGCGGGTGAGTTTCCGGTAGCACATGCGGCCTTGGGGGGCTGGGATGAACACATGGGGAGTGCCCGGATACACCGAGTCACTGGAGCTCGGATCAGGGGCGAGCGGGCGGGTCGTCCTGGCCGTGCACGAGGAGACGGGCGTGCCGGTCGCGGTGAAGTACCTCAGCGAGTCACTGCGCACGCGGCCGGGCTTCGTACGCGATTTCAGGGCGGAGGCACGGCTGCTCGGCGGCCTGGAGAGCCCGTACGTCACCGGGTTGTACGAGTACGTCGAGAGCCCGGACGGCGCCGCCATCGTGATGGAGCTGGTGGACGGTGTCTCGTTGCGGACCCTGCTGACCAGGGAGAGTCCGCTCGATCCCGAGGCCGCGCTCGTGGTCCTCAAGGGGTCGTTGCTCGGCCTGGCCGACGCGCACCGCATCGGCGTCGTCCACCGCGACTACAAACCGGCGAACGTCCTGGTCGTACCGGACGGATCGTCCAAGCTGGTCGACTTCGGGATCGCGGTGGACGCGGGCACCAGCGTCGGCGTTGCGGGAACCCCCGCCTACATGGCCCCGGAGCAGTGGACCGGCGCGCCCGCCTCTCCCGCCGCCGACGTGTATGCGGCCACGGCCACCTTCTTCGAGTGCCTGACGGGCCACAAGCCGTACTCGGGTGACAATCTCGCCGAACTCGCGCTGCAGCACGTCGACGCGCCCGTCCCCGCCGAGGAGGCCCCCGAGGCGGTGCGGGAACTGGTCCGGCGTGGTCTGGCCAAGGACCCGCGGGAACGGCCCACACACGCCGAGGATTTCGTCATGGAACTGGAGGCGGTGGCCGGCGCCGCCTACGGGCCCGACTGGGAGGAACGCGGCCGCGGTCGGCTCGCCGCGCTGGTGGCCCTGCTGCCGCTGCTGTTGCCCTCGGCCCGCAGTGCCCCACGTACCACGACGGACACCGCACGCACGGTCCTGAGCCGTGAACCGGGCCTCGGCTGGGCGCAGTCATGGCGTCCCGGCCGGCCAGGGATGCTGGTGGCCGGTGCGGCCGTGCTTCTGGCTGTCGTCCTGGCCTACGGCATCCAGCACACTCCGCTGGGAGCGGATCCGCAGCAGGCGGCGCAGGCGCTGGCCACCAGCAGAGCCCAGCCCGGTGTGGAGTCGGGAGAGCTCATCGCTCCGCCGACCGCGTCGGCGAACTCGTCCCCGCCGCCCCCGGCGTCCACCGTGTCCCCCAGTCTGTCGCCCTCGGACTCGGCGACGGCCGGCACCGGCGAGCCCTCGGCATCCGCCGCCACCACGGACCCGGACCCGGAGACGACGACACCCGGCGCGGCGACCACCGAGGCGACGCCGACGACCGCTGCCCCCACCTCGCCGGACGCACCCACCGCGCCGGACGCCCCCACCGGGCCGACCGCCCCCGCCGTCAAGGACGTCGCGGTGTCGGGCTTCCGGCAGACGGGTCCGACGACCGCCTCGGCAACGATCGACATCACCACGGACGGCACCGGACCGCTCTCCATCACCGTCTCGTGGTCCACGGGTGACGCCGGGGGACAGCTCGGCACCCCGGACGGTGCGTCCCAGACGTTCGAGCGCAGCGGCGCCACCCAGTACACGCTCACCGTCGATCACACCTTCCAGGGCAACGGCTGTTACTGGACGGTGCAGGCCACGACCACTCCGGCCTCCGCCGACGGCGGCGCCTCGCAGCAGCTTCTGACCAGGGGGTGTGTCATCGGATGAGCGCTCACAACGACCGCACTCCCGTGTCTGCCGAGGACTGGGAGCCCACCCAGGTGTTCGGCTCCGCCGACGAAACCCGGGTGCTCGACCCGGCCGACGACCACTCCACCCTCCACCTCGGCCCCACCGACGAACACGCCCCGAGCGACGAACTCGGCTCCGCCGACGCCGAGTACAGCGCCACGGTGCTGGCCAGCCACTGGATCCAGAGGCCCGAGCCGGACACCACTTTCCTCGGGCCGCCCTCTACGGGGATCCTGCCGCCGCCGCCGACGCTGCCCGACCGTGCCGAAGGCACCGTGCTGCGTTTCGGCCCGGGGGTGACAGCCGCCGTCGCGCACCGTACCCACAGGACGCTGCCCGCGGTGGCGCCGCCTCGCATACCCCCGCGCCGACGTCTGCGAAGACACGCTCTGCCCGCGCTCGTGCTGATCGCCGTCATCGCCTTCCTCGCCTGGCAGCGCCTCGGGCCCTCCGTCGCGGTGCGCACGGCGGCGGTCACGGCCCGGCCGACGGATCTGGGCTGCGACGGGACAGCGGACATAGTCGCCCTCGTCGCCACGAACGGCCGGCCGGGCACGCTCTCCTACCGCTGGATCCGAAGTGACGGCACCGCCTCGGGCGTCCTGCGCGAAGTGGTGGTCCGAGGCCAGAGACAGGCACGTCTGCACCTGCGGTGGACCTTCCAGGGCAAGGGCCACTACACGGCAAAGGCCGAACTACAGTTCCAGTCCCCTACCCACCGCACGGTCACCACCCACTTCACGTACGACTGCCCCTGAAGAGACCCGGCATGGCGCAGGTCAGCGGTCGGTCTTCGCGGGTGACGGCGATGCCGTGGCGGCCGGTGGCGTCGACGGCGTCGGGGATCGGCGGACTCGATGGGGATCAGCTGACCGGGCATCACGGCGCCCTTGCCGGATTCGCGCATCCACCCGGTCCAGCCTCACCGTGCCGTTCTCCGTCACCAACACCGGCAACGAGATCGCCCGCGGCTTCAGCGTGAAGATGTGGGCGACGTACGGAGACGTACGTGACCTGCTCCTTCGACACCGACGTCGCGCCCGGCGGCAACGCCACCGACCTCAACGGCTCGGACAACGGCCGCGCCCCGCCCACCGAACCAGACAGCAAAGAACCCCCGGGTCATCGACCTGAGGGTTTCGCATGGAGCGGGTGACGAGAATCGAACTCGCGCTCTCAGCTTGGGAAGCTACGGCGCTTGAGGAGCCGGATAGCCTCTGACCTGGGCATACGTACTCTGGAGTGGCAACCGGGAGTGCACGATCGCACCGTAGTTGACCGTGGTTTACCGGTCTTATGGGCACGCCATGGGCACGGCGCTCGGCGACGGGTAGGTGCCGCGCTGAAGTGGCCCACCTTTTGCATGGGGTCGTCCGTGCCAGGGCCGACTGCGCGGAGCCATTGCGTGTGCACATGGACAGCCGGCCCCTTCTGGGGCGTCGTCCGCCCCCCGCCCTCGAGGTGGAGCTTGCTGGTGAGACCGCCCCGGGAGCGTCCGAGGCCATCGTCGGGGCGGTGCTGCCGGGGAGTGTGTCCTTTCCCGGCACCCTCGTGGTCTTCTCGCGTGCCCCGGCCGCGTGCTGGTGGACCCGGCAGGTGGTGGAATCCACGGACATCATGGACCAGTCAATGCGGCCCACCGACCGTCGCGCAGCCCGGCCTTCGGCAGATGCACCTCCAGCCGGGCCCACTCTTCATTCACCAGATCTCCCAGGGTCGCCCTCGGCCCGAGCTCAGCTGCCGATTCGGCGGGGATCGGCTTGACGCTTGAGCTTGTGTCGGGGAACCGATCGGTTTACTCTTCTGGAAACCGATCGGTTTCTCATTCTTCGGGGAGCGTCATGACTGTTTTGAAGGGCGCGAACGTCTTCGTCACAGGCGGCAGCCGAGGCACAGGCAAGGCGCTGGTGGAGGAGCTGTACGCGCGCGGTGCCGGCAAGGTGTACGCCACGGCCCGCGATCCGCGCAGCGTGACGCACCCGGACGCGGTGCCGGTGGCGCTGGAGGTCACCGACCCGGCCTCCGTGGCGGCCGCCGCCGCACAGGCGGAAGATGTCACCGTACTGATCAACAATGCCGGTGCCGCGGTCGGGGCGCCCTTCCTCGACTCCCCGGTCGACGACGTACGCCGGGAGTTCGAGACCAACTTCTACGGCCCCCTGCTGCTCACCCGGGCCTTCGTGCCGGTCATCGAACGCAACGGCGGCGGCCACCTCCTCACCATGCACTCCGTGCTCTCCTGGCTGGCCCTCGGCGGCTCCTACAGTGCCTCCAAGGCTGCCCTGTGGTCGCAGACCAACTCCCTGCGCCTGGAACTGCAGCCGCGCGGCATCGCCGTCACCGGACTGCACGTCGGCTACGCCGACACGGACTTGGCGGCCGACGTCGACGCACCCAAGTCCGACCCACGTGACGTCGCCTCCCTCGCCCTCGATGGCGTCGAGACGGGCGCGTACGAGGTACTCGCCGACGACATCTCGCGCCAGGTCAAGGCGGGCCTGGCCGGCGACCTGGCGGGACTGTACGCCCAGCTGTCGAAGTAACCCCTTCACACCCAAGGAGTCGGCGAGATGCCCAGCCACGAGTCACGTCCCACGATTCACATTCCGGGAACCACCAGCCACACCCTCGCCCCGCGTGCGGGGCTTGACGGCCGCGAGGGAACCCTGCGCTACCTCAAGGCGGGCACCGGCGCCCCCCTGGTCCTGCTGCACACCGTGCGAACCCAGGCCGAACACTTCCGCCACCTCATCCCCCTGGTCTCGAATCAGTACACGGTGTACGCCCTCGACCTGCCCGGGATGGGCTACTCCGAGATCGTGCCCGGCGCCTCGTACGACGAGCCGGCGATGCGCGCGGGCGTCAAGCGGCTCCTCACCGAACTCGACCTGAATGACGTGACGTTGGTCGGGGAGTCCATGGGGGCGGTGCTCGCCCTGACCACGGCGGCCGATCTGCCGGAGCGAGTACGGCGCGTCGTCGCGGTGAACACCTACGACTTCCGCGGCGGGATCGCCCGGTCCAGTCTCCTGGCCCGTGTGGTCGTCAGCGGTGTCCTCGCCCCGGGGGTGGGTCCGGTGGTCGCCGGGGTGGAGCCCAGGGCCGCCCTCAGCAAGATCCTGCAGGGCGGCCTCGGCGACAAGAGCGCGCTGCGGGAGGACTACCTGGACGAACTCCTCCAGGTGGGCAGCCGCCCCGGCTACCCGAACGTCGCCCGGGCCGTGTACCAGAGCCTGCCCAGCCTCATCGCCGCCCGCTCGCACTACCCCGAGATCAAGGCCCCCATCCACCTCGTCTACGGGGAGAAGGACTGGTCCCGGCCCTCGGACCGCGAGGCCAACAAGGAACTGCTGCCTGCCGCCGACTTCACACAGGTGCCGGGAGTGGGCCACTTCATCGCTCTGGAGAGGCCCGACCTGCTGGCCGACCTGCTGAACGCGGCGGCCTGACCGCCGACGTCCTGGCGCGCAAACGAGCAGGACATGACCGGGGCCCCTGCCGGGCCGGGTGACAGCCGGTCCGGCTTACCGACCCTCGGTGGCTGTCGCCACCGAGGGTCGCTGCCCGACTCGGGGCAGCCCACTGCTGACCACCGGTACTCCCCGGACAAAGCCACGGCATTATTCCGTTGGTGATCAGAAAGGAGTCGGCAATGCCCGTCGTCGACATCACGGTCAGGCGCGGCCGGAGCCGCAGCGTCCTCCGGGCGATCGCTGACGGCGTGCATCAGGCACTCGTCGATCAGTTCGGCATCCCGGTCGAAGACCGGTTTCAGGTCATCCATCAGAAGGAGCCGCACGAGTTCATCTACAGCCCGGACTTTCTTGGCGGTCCGCGGACCGAAGACTTCGTGCTGATCCGCATCGTCGTCGGCAAAGACCGCCCCGTGGAGCGCAAGCACGCCCTCTATCGCACTATTGCCGAGAACCTCACCCTACGGGCAGGCATCGATGCAGAAGACGTCTTCATCCTGCTCGACTCGGTCACGGTCTCCGACCTGTCTGCAGCCGGTGGCCGCCCGTTCAATCCTCCGCACCTGGTCACAAACGAAGAGCAGTGACCCTCTGGGGCGACCGTCTCGCTTCCGCAGCTCGTGGGCCGGGAACGCGCCTTGGACCTGATCCTCACCAGCAAGGAGGTCACGGGCTCCGAAGCGGTGTCGATGGGCCTCGCCCTGAGCGCGCACCTGGCCGCCGAAGTGCCCATCGCCGGAGCGGAATCTGGAACTGGCAGCCCTCGGCCAGGCGGCCTGCATCCGAGAGGCGATCTTCCCGTAGAAGCCTCGAAGGGAAGCCGCGCCGAGGCACCAGCGCATGCTCGGTTTCCATGGGCTAGTGGTCGTGGCCCGTCAGGGCCGGTGCCGGACGGGTCGGCACCGGCACCAGGCAGGCATCGAGGTGGTCGAGGGCGAACTGCTCAACCGCAGGCGATGGCGGACACGGCTGGAGTTGTCCACCGCCCTGTTCGAGTACCTCGAGATCTTCCACAACCGGCAACGCAGACACGCCGCGCTGGGCATGCTCAGCCTGGTGGAGTACGAGCTACGCACAGCACCTGTAGCGTGAAACCCAGTAACGCGACTCCGCGCAAGCCGGGACAGTCCTGAGTCTCAGGCCAACCCGGAACGGTTCGATGGACTCACCAGCTTCGGACTGGACGCTCGCGTAGGTGTGTCGGAGCACGTGGAGCATGTCCCGCCGGGAGTGCCCGCAGACGGGTTGACGCCGGGTGCGGCCGCCCGACTGCGCAGGTCGACGAGGCGCCATCCTCACGGCCGGTCCAGGGCTCAGCCCGGATGCTGTCGCTCCTCGCTGGGGCCGCCGGGTTCGGCCGCCGTACGGGGGTGGTCCGGGGTTCGCTCCAGAGTGGTCGTGGTGTCGGGAGGTGCGGGCTGCCGGAGCTTCTTGCGGAGGCTGAGGAGGGGCACGGCGACCGCGAAGACGACCACGAAGGCGAGCAGCGTGGCGGAGACGGGGCGGCCCAGGAAGCCGGTCACGTCGCCGTCGAACATCCGCATCGAGCGCCGGAAGTCCGTCTCCAGCAGGTTGCCGAGCACGAAGGCGAGGACGAGCGGGCCGGGTGGCAGTCCGACCTTCTTCATCAGGTAGCCGACGACGCCGAGCACGACCACGGCGAGCATGTCGAACATGCTGGAGCGGATCGTGTAGACGCCGATCATGGTGATGAGCACGGTCAGCGGCGCCAGGACGCTGGCCCGGACGCGCAGCACGCGGACGAACAGCCCGATCAGCGGCATGCTGAGGATGATCAGGAACAGGTTCCCGATGTACATGGAGTCGATGACGCCCCAGAACACCTCGGGATGTTCGTCGATCATCTGCGGGCCCGGGGTCACGCCCGCCAGCAGCAGGGCGCCGAACATGACGGCCATGGTCGCGTTGGCCGGGATGCCGAGGGTGAGCAGCGGGATGAACGAGGAGGTGGCGGCGGTGTTGTTGGCCGCCTCCGGACCCGCGACCCCCTCGATCGCGCCCTTGCCGAACCGCTCGGGCGTCCTGGAGGAGCGTTTCTCGACCGTGTACGCGACCATCGAGGACATCGTGGCGCCGCCGCCGGGAAGAATGCCGAGGAGGAAGCCCACCACCGTCCCCCGGGCGATCGCCCACCTCGACTGCAGGAACTCCGCCCGGCTGGGCCGGGCCCGGCCGACGCGGGGCTCCGGCGGGGCGCCTTGGCGGAGGCGTTCGAGGCTGTGCAGGATCTCGCCGATGCCGAACAGGCCCATGGCGAGGATGACGAAGTCGAGCCCGTCGGCGAGTTGGTCGCTGCCGAACGTGTAGCGAGCGCTGCCCAGGAGCGGGTCGCGGCCCACGGTGGCGAGCAGCAGCCCGATGCTGCCCGCAAGGAGGCTGCGGCGCAGGGATCCGGTGCTCAGGGTGGAGATCATCAGGATGCCGAGCAGCGCGAGCGCGGCGTACTCCGGCGGGCCGAAGGCCAGAGCCCAGCCCGCCACCAACGGGGCCGCCACGGTCAGTCCGACGATGCCTACGGTGCCGCCGATGAAGGAGCCGATCGCGGCGATGCCGAGCGCGGATCCGGCCCGGCCCGTGCGGGCCATCTCGTAGCCGTCGATGGCGGTCACCACCGTCGAGGCCTCTCCGGGCAGGCGGAGCAGCACCGAGGTGACCGTGCCGCCGTACTGGGCGCCGTAGAAGATGCCGGCGAGCAGGATGATCGCCGAGGCCGGTTCGAGGGTGTACGTGACCGGCAGCAGGATGGCGATGGTGGCGGCCGGGCCGAGGCCGGGCAGCACGCCGACCAGCATGCCGAGAGTCACCCCGATCAGGCAGTACAGCAGGTTCTGCGGCTCGAAGACCACGCCGAAGCCGTCCAGAGCGGGAGTGAGGAAGTCCATCGGATTCTCACAGGTGTCGAGGGATCAGAACGCGACGAGATGAGGCAGCGAGACGCCCAGCGCGACGATGAAGAGCAGATACGACGCTGCACACGCGGCCACTGCCACGGCCAGGCTGAGCCGCCAGCTGTCCCGGCCGAAGCCGCGCATCCACAGCACCAGCAGCAGCACCGTCATGACCTCGAAGCCCACCCGTTCGATGAGCAGGGTGTACGCGACCAGCGACAGGGCGCCCAGGGCCACCACGGCGGTTTGCCTGCTGAACGGCTCCTGCTCGGTGTCCGCGCCGGGATTGAGGAGCAGCGAGGCGGACAGCGTCACCATGGTGAGGCTCACGATCAGGGGCCACAGTCCGGGGCCGGGGTCCGCAGGCGAACCCAGCCCCATCGATACGGCCGCCAGGGCAGCAAGGGCGCCGATGCCGAGCGGCACCAGCGCCCCCAGCCGTGCCTGGGTCCTCATGGTCAGCCCTCGGTCTTCAAGTCGAGACCGAACTCGTCGATGAGCTCGCCGTAGCGCTTCTTGGCGGTCTCGACCTGCTTGACGACGGCGTCCGGCGAGGCCTCCCAGCGGCCGATGTAGTTGTTCTCCAGGAACTTGCCGTACTCCGGGTCCTTGAAGGCCTTCTTCACCGCCGCTCGCAGCTCGGAGACGACGTTGTCCGGCAGTCCTGCCGGACCGGCGACCCAGCGGCGCTGGTCCACGACGACATCGTGGCCGGACTCGACAGCGGTGGGCACGTCGGGCAGGAAGTCGATGCGCTCCTTGGCGAAAACCGCCAGTGGCCGCAGCTTTTCGGACGTGAGATGGGGAGCGGCCTCGGCCACGTGGACGGCGCCGACGTCCACCTGGCTGCCCAGCAGCGCGGTCACAGTGGGCGCGCCGCCGTCGAACGGGATGCCGCCGGCTTTGACGCCGGCGTCGCCGAAGAGGAGGGCCTGGGCCAGCTCGCTGCCGGTGCCGGCGCCTGTGGTGCCGTACTTGACCGACTTCTTCGCGAGCAGGTCGTCGAGGGTCTCGATGTCCGACTTCGCCGGGACGACGAGGACGTAGTCCTCCACGGTCAGCCCGGAGATGACGTCCATGTCGGACATCTTGATTGGGTCATCGTCGACGACGGTGTGCGGGCCGATCGACATGAGCGACTGGGAGAGCATGACCAGGCTGTAGCCGTCGGGCTTGCGGCCGAGGACCTCCTTGCCGCCCACGGCGCCGTTGGCGCCGGGCTTGTTCTCCACCACAACGGACTGTCCCAGGGGGTCCTCCAACGCCTTGGCGGCGGCGCGCGATATCAGGTCGGTGCTGCCGCCCGGGTCGGAAGGCACGGTCCACTCCACGGTCTTGGTGGGATAGTTCTCGGCGGCTTCGCCGCTTCCCCCGCCGCCCTGGACCCCTCCGCACGAGGTGAGGGTGAGAAGCGCAGCGGCGCAGACAGCCGCGCCGGCGAGGTGCCGGCCCTGGCGCAGTCGGGCCTGGAACATGATTGTTCTCCTTCATGGATGAGGTTCTGGCCAGCCGGGGTCACCACCGCGGGAGCGGTGGCTGCGTCCAGTCGGGGTGCTTGCGCCGCATGGCCGCGACGTCGTCGCGGTCGTGGCACTGCGGCATCCGGTCGAACCGTTCGTGCGGGCGGGCCGGCGCATCCCGGGCGGGTTCGACGCAGGGCCCGGGGTGTCGGTGACCTCCGGGCCGCCGTCGGTGAAGGTGTCAGCCAGGGCGCGGACGGCGGCGATCTCCTCGTCGGGGTGGTCGCGGGTGCCGTAGGTCTCACCGGTGCCGGCGACGCCGTCGGAGGTCTCTGTCTCGACGATGCTGCGGGGTGTGTACGGCTGATGCACACCGAGGATGTTGAGCGGCGGCGAGCCACTGATGAGGATGGGGGTGACGGTCACTTTGACGGTGCGAGGCGCGCTGCTGAGCACGACGTTCCCTCACTTGCCCGTTGCGAGCGCCAGGCCGGTGTGCAGGAGGGCCTCGAGCTGCCCCAGGTGGTCAGGGGCCGGTTCCATCAGGGGTGCGCGGACCGGGCCGACCGGGGCCCCGCGGAGCCGGGCCGCCGCCTTGACCAGGGACACCGCATAGCCCGTGCCCTGGTCGCGCAGTTCGACGAGGGGCAGGTAGAACTCCCTCAGCAGGTGTTCCATTCTTGGGTGGTCTCCGGCCCGGTGCGCCGCGTAGAAGGCACCCGCGATCTCGGGTGCGAAGGCGTGGACCGCCGAGGAGTAGGCGGGGATGCCGATGCTCGCGTACGCCCGTACCTGCATCTCGGCTGTGGCCACGCCGTTGAAGAACAGCCAGTCGCCGGGCGCCACCAGCCGCAGCCGCTGCATCTGGTCGAGGTCGCCGTGCCCGTCCTTGAGGCCGACGACGCCGTCCACCGTGGCCAGTTCCCTGACCGCGGCTGTGCTCAGCTTGACCTGCCCGCGCTGGTAGACGATCAGGGGAAGGGGCGAGCCGCTCGCCACCGCACGAACATGGTCCACGTATCCGCACTGCGGGGCGGAGATCAGGTAGTGCGGCATGAGCAGCCCGGCGTCCGCACCGGCCCCCTCTGCGAGCCGGGCGAACTGCAGCCCCAGCGACCAGCCGTACCCGACACCGGCCACCACCGGGACCTGTCCCGCCACGACCTCGACGGCGGTGCGTACGACGGCGTGGTACTCCTCTGCGGACAGCGAGAAGAACTCACCGGTTCCGCAGGCGACGAAGACGGCACCCGGGCCGGCGGCGAGCTGCGCGGCCAGGTGGGTGCGGAAGCCGTCGAGGTCGAGGCCGCCTTCGGCGTTGAAGGATGTCAGCGGGAAGGACAGGACACCCTGCGCCATCCCTTTGCGCAACCGATCCGCCGTCTCACGGTCACGCTCGATATCCCGAGTCGTCTCCATGCGCGCCACCTGTCTCCATATGTAGACAGCCGTCTCGTGATGGAGAGCATGGCTACATGGCTGATAACCGTCAAGCATCGGTGCAAGAATTCTTCGAGTGCGTTCGGAAGGGGTAGCGATGAGTGAGCCTGAGGCGGTCAGCGGCGTACGGGGCGTGAAGTCGGCAGCCCGTACGGTCGAGTTGCTCGAGCTCCTGGCCGCGCGGCAGAACCGGCCCGCCCGGCTGCGAGAACTCAGCGAGGCCCTCGGCGCCCCACGCAGCAGCGTCTACGCTCTGCTGCGGACCCTGACGGAACACGGCTGGGTCCGCACCGATCCCTCCGGCACGCTCTACAGCGTCGGCATCCGCGCCCTCCTCGCGGGGACGACCTACCTGGACGCGGACCCTTATCTGCGCATCGTCCAGCCGCTGATCAACGACCTGAGCGCCAAGCTCGACGAGACCATCCACTACGGGCGACTGGACCGCACGGACATCGTCTATCTGGCGACGCACGAATCCAGCCAGTACCTCCGCTCCTTCAGCCGGGTCGGCCGCCGGCTCCCGGCCTTCAGCACGGCACTGGGCAAGGCGCTGCTCGCCGAGCGGCTGGACACCGACCTGGCCGACCATGTTCCCGACACGCTGAAGCCCCTCACGCCGAACACCCACGCCGACCACGACACCCTGATCAAGGACCTGCGGGCCACCGCCGAGCGCGGATACGCCATCGACAACGAGGAGAACTTCGTCGGCGTCGTCTGCTACGGATTCTCACTCCGGTTCACCACGCCCCCGATCGACGCGATCAGCTGCTCGATCCCCATCGACCGGCTCAACTCCGCGAGGACCGAGGAACTCATCGAGGCCATGCGGCTCACCCGGCTGTCGATCGAGCGGATGGCGCCGATCGACCACACGATGCCGTAGGGCGTCCGCCCGACGGGACAGCCGCTGCCCGAACCGTTGACCAGGCCGGCTGTGACGATCGCGTCCGTGCCGTCGCCGCACTTGGCCAGTTCGGGCAGTGCTGGGACTGTGAGACTGACGCCGAATCGTTCGTCGCACTCCTCAAGGAGGAGATCGGCACCCGCCACTGGCCGACCGGTCCACCGCCCGCGCGGAGATCTTCGCGTTCATCGAGACCTTCTACAACCGCCGGCAGCTGCGGAAGCACCCGGCCTGGGGCTACCTCACCCCGCTGGAGATCCGGCAGCGCCACGAACAAGGCGGACTGCGAGGCGAGCCGGACACCCGCCGATACCGTGCGGGCGTTCTCCAGACCGACCTCGTCGGCCTCGATGCCGAGGTCGGACAGGTCCCAGGACTCCACCGGCTTCTTCTTGGCGGCCAGGCTGGTTGGGGGTCAGTTGTTCAGAAAGCCCAGGATGTGGTCGGAGACTGTCTTGGGCTGCTCGAGGTGCAGGAAGTGCCCTGCACCCGGTACGACGATGCGTTCGAAGCCGTTCGTGAACTGGGCGTCCATGCCGTCGCTCAACTCCACGGACATGCAGTTGTCGTCGGCCCCATGGAGGTAGAGCGACGGGACGGTGATGGCACCGCTCGCCCGGGTCTCCAGGGTTCGGGCCGCCTCGTCCGCGGGAGGCGTGAACAACTGGCGGTAGTAGCCCAGGATCTCGGTCAGAACTCCTGGAACACGGAGGGTTTCCTTGAGCGCGACACGCTCCGCATCCGGCAGCTCGTAGCCGGGTGACCATTCCCGCCAGAGCCGGTCGATGAAGGCGAAGTTGTCGAGCTCGATGGCCGCCTCCGCCATGGGTGTCTGAAAGAAGAACATGTACCAGCTGCGTCGCTGCTGGTCACCGTTGGTGATGAATGCGGTTCGCGCTTGAGGGCCATAGGGAACCGCCATACCGACAAGTTTGCGGACACGTGTCGCGGCGAGGCTCGCTGCCGCATACGCCGCCCTGGCACCGAGGTCGTGACCGATGAGATCCGCCTGCTCGCGCCCGAGCGCTTCGATCAGGTCCAGGACGTCCTGTCCGGTCGCTGACACGCGATAGGAGCCGTCGGGCGCCGCGCCGCCGGGCCAGTTCCGCGCTGTGCGGGCGCGACCGCCCAGTACCCTTCCTGGGCAAGACGGTCGAGGAGCCCTGCCCAGCTGGCGGCATGGTCGGGAAAACCGTGGAGGCAGAGGACCAGCGGCCCGCTGCCGGCCTCAAGGATCGGGACCTCCAGCCCGCCTGCCCGAACCGTCCGATGACGGACACGGTCAACTGACTGGGACCCACTGGTCAGGGAGTCCTCACCAGACGGCGGTCGCTGTGTCACCTGTGGCATGAGTTCAACCTCCAAGCCGCCTTCGCGGCGTCGCGGTCCTGCAAGCCCGGATCGGGGGTGCAGAGGCCCGGTCGTACGGCACCGGCCGTCGGCCCGTCCGGACTCGCCCGGGCAGAGCCCACGTGCCAGAGCCGCGGAATGATCTTTCACCGGCCAGTTGGGCGTATTCGCCAGGTGGACCATGCCGTCGGCCGCCGCTGCGGCCTGGCGGATCCCGTCGAGGTCGTTGAGATCGCCGGGGCGGACGGCCGCCCCGAGGTCTTCGACGAGGTAGGCCGATGCCTCCGAGCGACCCCTGCCGGAATGCCCGATCGCCCACTCCTGACCGTGTTGGACGGGCCGTGGGCGGCGCCGATCGCGTCCGTCTACAACTTGCCCGTCCTGAAATCCGCGCTGCTCTTGAGGACCGCGGAGTCCATGGTCCAGTTCTCCGGCTGGACCCTCTCCCAGAGACTTCCCTTGCCGAGCTCCCTTCCCAACTGGTCTTCGCGGCGGAACCACTCCTCAGCGCTTTTGATCCTGTTGGGGTGGATTTCGTCGAGCAGGGCGTAGTCCCTGGTGATGATTCCGTGTTTCCACACGTTCCAGAAGCCCGTGAAATTGTCGCGGAAGCTCATGCTGCTCTTGTCGTTGGGATCGGCGTTGTATCCGGCAGGGTGATCAGCGATCCCCTTCAGGTCCGGACTGTTCCAATAGGTGTCCAGATCGGTGTCGATGTACTGGGCCGGATGCCCGGTGACCTTCTCGAACGCCGCAGCCATATCGGTGTAGGTCATGTGCTCGATGGCGACTTCGAGGTCCATGCCATTGGCCCGTTCCGGATGATCGAAGAGCCAACGGACATAGAATCCGCAGTCCTCGAGAGCCACGTGCGGAACGGCTCCCTCGCCGAGCGGAACTCGCCACGTGACGACGCCGTCCTCGATGCTGGGTTGCATGGGCGTGAGCGGCGAGATCACCATCTCGATGTAGGGACCCGAGGTGAAGACCGCTGCCCCCATGCGGTCCCTGTTCTTCTCGTTCTGGAACAGTACCCACTCGGCCATGCGGCCTTTGCCGTCATAGTGGCCGGTGCGGAACCTGGAGTCGTAGCCTGACTTCTTGAGGGCGTAGTCGAGGTTTCCGTAGACGAAGAACTTGATTCCTTCTTCGATCGCTATCTCGTAAGTGCGGATGGCCCAGTAGGTCTCGGTCTTCTCGCCGGTGTTGAACCCGTCGATGTTGATGAACGCCCCGTCACAGCCGCGAAATCCTTCGCGCAGCACGTCCTCGTCGGCGAATGACCCCTCGAGGATGGAGACGTTGCCGAGCGCGAGGAGAGCCTGGGCCCGGGCGGAGGTGGCATCCCGGGTGAGGACCCGGACGGAGTACTTCTTGTCGGCGACAAGAGCGCGGACGATGGGTATCCCTTGGGCCCCCGTACCGCCTACTACGAAGATGGTGGAGGTGGCATGAGAAGACATGGTTTTTGACTCCGGAGGTTGAGTACGTACGCGATCAGCACGCGCTGGGCGCGGTGCGTTCGGGACGGATCTCCGCATCGGCTTGGCGATCAACGGCACCGGCCGACTGGCGCTGCGCCGATGTCCGTGGGTCACGAGACCCTTGGAACCGATCGGTTTCCATCACGGTACACCGATCGGTTTCCTAGAGGCAAGCGATCGGTTATCCGGTTCTCAACAGGTGACCGTGAGGAGGTGCCTGCGGGCTCGGCGTGTGGTCGCACGCCGTGTGCGGGGGCGCCGGCGTTCGGCATCGCGGAAGTCGAAGGCGGACGCGATCGGCTTGATGACGGTCTACGCCGGTACTCAGGTTGACCTCGCTCACCGCGTGAGTCGGGCTCGTCCAGAACAAGCTGTTGCAACTTGGCCGCCGCGCGGGCGGTGGTCCACTGGCTGAACCGCGGCTCACGGAAGTCGGCGTAGAACGTGCTCAGTTACCGAGGATCGTCTCGCGTGCCGCTCGGGCCCAGATGGCTTGCTGGCGCGTGGTGAAGCCCATGCGGTTCCAGTGGAAGAGGATGTGCCGTGCCAGGATGCCGCGCAGGCCGAGCTGAAGGCTGCCCGCGCGTGCCGCGTCCGCGAGGGTTCAGCCGCCCCGCTCCATGCCGGTCACCCAGTTCCCCAGCGGCACAAGTGGGCCGCCGGTGAGTGCGGAGCCGGGGTCGAGCGTCAGGAGGCGCTGTAGCGTGTCCGTCATGCGGCTGACCTGGTCTGGGGACACGTCTTCGGGGAGTGGTCGTCGGGCTTCGATCTGCCCCCAAACGTCTCCTTGTTCTCCCCATTCCAGTCCGGCGGCGCGCAGGAACAGGGCGGTGACGAGGGCTTCGGCGACGTGCGCGACAGCGTCTTTCATCCGCTTAGGGCACGCAGAGGGCACGCAACCCCCCAAATTGGACTAGACAACAAACAAACCCCAGATCACTGACCTGGGGTTTCATTCTGGAGCGGGTGACGAGAATCGAACTCGCGCTCTCAGCTTGGGAAGCTGATGTTCTACCATTAAACTACACCCGCATTTGGTGCCGATCGCTCCGCGCCTGAGCGCTCGCCCACTGTACCGCATCCACGCAGCACCGGGCCCGGGCTTCGGGGTCTGTTGATGGACGGCTGACGCACAATGGGGCGCTGCAGCGCACACGGCAGAGCCCCTCCGGCCGCTCACGGGCGAGGCGGTCAGCCGTCGCCGCTGTTGCCCCTCGTCGCCCCGGGGACCACCGCTCGTCCTGCCGCCCTGGCCACCAGTACCGATCCCGTGACCGTGGCTCCGGCGTACAGCGACGCCAGCGACGAGAGCAGGACTATTTTCCAGACGTCCATGTCGGAGAGCTTGTCGACCAGGTCGCCGAGCATCACGAGCACGACTCCCAGCAAGGTGGTCGCGATCAGGAAGACTCCGAACACGACGATCATGTTGCTCGTGTTGGTGACGCGGTCCACGGCAGTCTGGGCATCGGTCACGAGGCTCCTCATCTCCGCGTGGTTGGCCTCAACGGTGCGCCCCATGTCCGCAAGCCCGCTGTCGATCCTCTGGCGCTCACTTTCGACTTCGGCGCGGAGGTCCTTGACGTTGCGAAAGTAGGACAGCCCGCCGTCTTCCGTGTGCTGGCCCGCCCCGAACAGTGTGCTCAAGTGGTCGAATCCCACGTTGGCCACGGGGGTTTCCGGCGCCCGCTCGATGTCGAAGAACTGTAGATAGGCAATCGAGTCGCCTTTTCGCATCGTGATGTTCTTCGGGCCGACATTTGCCACGATGAAGTAGAGACGCTCGTCGGCCTTGAGACGCCAACTCCCGTTCTCCGGGTCGATTTCCCGGCCGTAACCGGGGTGCACGGTGGAACCGTGCAGGATGAGAAGCCCTTTGGCCGCGAGGCCGAACCTGTCGCCGATGGTCGCGGTGACATCGAAATCGAGCGAGAATTTCTCGATCGTGGAGATCAGCGCGGTGTCTCCCGGGGCCAGCGTGAATTCGGGCATCACATTGTTGCCCTTGATGGCCGTGTACTTGGATTCCCCGGGGTTGTCCGGAATGACCAGCAAATCGTCGCCGAGTCGGACCGAGTATCCCGCACCGAGCAGTTGTTCGGGCTTCCAGGACGTCGACCGGAAGATGCGTTCGGAGCCCTGCAGCTCGGTGAGCAGATCCTGTTGGGAGAGGAGGCAACCAGGGCGCCGCGGACGCCGACCACTTTCAGCAACCATTACCTGGCCTTCCCTCGCGCTCTTCAGGGACCCAACCCTACGGTGAACTCGCCTGCTGTGGAAGGGGGTTGGAGTGCCATGCGCGCCGGTACGGGGCGGGGCGGGCCGCGGCGACGGGCCGTTCGGAGATGCGACAAGACCGAGAGGGGGCGCTCCGGTAAGATGCGCGGCTACCATCGAACGCGTTGCCTCAACCTCGAAGGAGGTAAGGTGATCTTGAGATTGAATGAGAATACGTGATTCACGAGCCCGCCCCAGACAGATCCCGATGAGGTCCAGAGGAAAATGACGAGCAGGTCAAAATATGCCCCATGGGCCAATGACTTGATTCGCGAGGATCCTATGTTCGGCAAAGATCTTTTCGCAGACGAATCCCACTTCGACTTGCGTTTTGTGGAGGATTACGAAAAGATCACAGAAATTGTTGAGGCGCTCCGCGTTCTGAATATGCGAGTCGTGTTGACAAGTGGTTCTTTTGACATCATACATGAGGGGCATTCGATGTATCTCGAGGCTGCCCGGAAATTTGGTGAATTCCTTATCGTCGGCCTCGACAGTGATGAGAAGATCAGGCAACGCAAGGGCCCCAACCGCCCCGCCGTGCCGGAGATGGAGCGGCTGCGGATGGTGACCCATCAACGTGGTGTCGGCCTCGTTACCCTGAAGCAGGTCGACCACCCTCGCTGGTCCCTGATCGATGCCGTCCGCCCCGATGTACTGGTCGCCACGGCGGACACCTACACGGCCGACGAGATCGCCGAGCTCGAAGCAAAGCACTGTGGCCGCGTCGAGGTCCTGGACCGCATGGCGACCGTCAGCACCTCGGCCCGCCTGCGCCGGCTCCAACTGGGCCTCACGGAATGGGCCGACGGCAGCGGACCGGGTCCTGGACAGCAGCTCCCCGGCAGCTCGGCGTAGAGGGATTCAGCACGCCAGTGAAGCAGACGATTCTTTACCTGCCTGTGGTGCACGCCGGCTATGAAGCGTTTTTGAACCGGCATGCGGACTCCGACGAGATCCTGATTCTGGGCCGGAGATTCAGTGACGTCTTCCCTGAACTCGCGAAGGAGATCCGGGGCCTGAGCCCGGAGCGTGCGGTGGAGCATGCCCGCCTGATCGTTCCCAAGGCTCGTGTGCGGCTGGTCGAGCCGGCCGATCTGGCTGACGCCGTACTGGCTGACCTCGTCGTACTGCCGGACGAGGAAATCATGCACCGGCTCGTCGAGCTTCCGGGCTTCCCTGACAAGACCCAGCTTCGATTCGAGTCGACGTTCCTGCGCTGGGACCGGGAATGGAGTCGTGCGACGAAGCCCGTCCGGTTCGACCACAGGATCTCGCGATCGAGTCTGGACCGCCGGTTCATGGCCCGGACGGAGCGGGAATCGCGGCGCAGTTCGGACTGGTGGCGCCAGGTCGGCGCGGTGGCCGTGCGCGACGGACAGGTCCTCAAGGTCGCCCACAACCACCACCATCCAACCGAGTACACGCCGTACATCGATGGCGACCCACGCAACGACTTCCGCAGAGGGGTACGGCCGGACCTGTCCACCGCCATCCACGCCGAGGCATCCCTGGTGGCCACGGCGGCACGTGAGGGGCTGAGCCTGGCGAGTTCGGACCTCTACGTCAGCACGTTCCCCTGTCCTGCCTGTGCCCGGCTCGTGGCCGAGGCCGGATTCCAGAAGTGCTTCTTCGCCGGTCCCTACTCGATGCTGGACGGGGAGGAGGTCCTTCGGTCGGGGGGCGTCGAGCTGATCTGGGTCGACATGGCTCTCGACGGTACCTCTAGCGCCCCGGAGCCGAAGTGAATCTCATGCGAACCGGGGTGAATTCCTTGTCGGCTGCGACCTCGCCCGGGCCGGTGAGAACATGCACGTGCAGATGCCTTATGGTCCCGCCCGTGTACCGGCAGTCACCGTTGCGGACGCCCAAGCCGTAGTGGTCCAGGCCGTACCGATCCTTCGTGGACGCCAGGGCTTCCCAGAAGTCCGCGCGGGCGTCGGAGGAGAGTTCGAGCAGATCGGTGGCGTGCTCCTTGGGAATGAGCAGCAGATGCAGCCGTGTCCCGGCATACGGGAACTCATTGGGCGTGACCATCCAGTGTGCTGTCTCCCAGAGGATCTGCTGTTGCTCGTGCTCGCGGATGACTTCCGGGCAGAAGAGACAGATGCCCTCGTTGTCCAGTCGCTCCATCTCCGCGCGCTGCTCCGCTGTCCGGCAGTTGCCGAAGTAGTACAAGGTCACGCGGGCACCCTTTCGAGGCGCAGGAACGAGTGAGGCCACGTCGCGGCGCTCGCGTCGACATCGACGCGCGACGTCAGGGCGAACCCCTCCAGCCATCCGGAAGGCATCCGGGAATCACCTTCCACGTGTGCGTGCACACGAGTCAGGTAGATCCTGTCGATGGCGGGAAGAGCCTGTTGATAGACGGATGCCCCGCCGATCACGAAGACCTCGCCCTGTCCGGACGCCTGCTCCAGCGCTGCGGCCTCGGCCAGCGCGGACGGGACCGAGGGCTGCCACCGGACGTCCCCTGAGCCCGGGCGGGAAGACGTGCTCACCACCACGCTGGTGCGGCCGGGGAGGGGACGCCCGAGGCGAGCGACGATGGACTCATGGGTGAGGCGCCCGAGCACCACCGCATGCCCTCGCGTGACTTCCTTGAAGTACCGCAGATCTCCCGGTAGGTGCCACGGCAGATCCCCGTCACGGCCGATGACGTCATTTTCCGAGGCCGCGACGATCAAAGACCTTTTCATGTCGCCACAGGAATAGACCCGATGGCGGGATGCGGGTCGTAGTCCGACAGATCGAAGTGTTCAGCACGGAAGTCATGAATGTCCGTCACCCGGCGTCCACTCTCGTTGAGGCTCACCGTCGGCAACCGCCGCGATTCCCGGTCCAGCATGACCTTCACGCTGTCGACCTGGTCTTCGTAGACATGAGCGTCCGAAACGGTGTGGTAGTAGCGCGCGGCCGGGATGCCCGTGAGGTGTTCGAGCATCAGCAGGAGGGCCGCGTACTGAATCATGTTGGACGGGACGCCGACGGGAACGTCTCCGGAACGCTGGAACATGTGCAGATGGAGACGTCCGCCGATGACTCGGACATGGACCCAGCCGTGACAGGGGGAAATGGTGGTCTTCGGGACCTTGCCCTCTCCACGGATCTGGTACTGCGGAATCCATGGACTGACGAAGTGGGTGCGGTCGTGCGGAAGTTCGGTCAGCTGCTCCACCAGGTGCTTGAACTGGTCGAAGCCACTGCCCTCCGAGGTGGGGAAGTTATTGAACGCCCCACCGTAGGATCCCGGGCCCAGATCGCCTGACGGGAGTCCGCGGCGCGACGTCTTCGCCTCGCTTGCCCAGGGACCCCACCAGTCGCACCCGAACTTGGCCAGTTCGTCGAGGGTGGTCGCCCCGTTGATGAATGCGCAGAGTTCCCCGATGGGTTTGCGCCAGAACTTGGCAATACTTCTCTCGGTAATGACCGGGAACCCGTTTGCCAGGTCGAAGCTCATGGTCTGCTGCATAAGAGTCAGAGCATCCGGACCTTGCCGTGTGGGCGCCGCGGCGCCGTGCTCAAGGATGGCAGCCAAGATCGTACGGTATTGCGAATCCGGTGCACGGTCCGCATACGCGGCATATTCCACGAGGTTCCCTTCCCCTGGCCCGTGATGTTCTCTGTGACAGGGCTGGGTCATGCTAGCAGTCGTGCTCGTGGACTCCATGCCCGGTATTCTCTCCGCCGCCAACAAACGCCTACACGAGATCCTTGACGCTTACGCTCAAAGCGGACGCGATCTCCTGAAGGTAGGTCAGGCTGAGATTGTTCACCTTGTCGCTGCTCTGCTCCCACTGCTTTAGCTGCTCAGGGCTGAAAGCATTCGGAATCCTGGTGGATTCCGCCACCTGTCGACGGGTCATGTTCCGCAGCTCGCGCAGCTCCTTGATGCGGGCGCCCACCCGGTGTTGTTCAAGCTCCGCGAGGGCAATCCTGCGCTGCAGCAGTTTTGGCTGCAGTTCAGTGATCTCCTGGTCGAGTTGCGCCGTGAGCTGTGTGATCGAGTCATATCGCACGAGAGTGAGCGGTCCTGGAATGCCGGTCACCATTCGACTGATCCTGGTACCGATATGTGCGACCACCAAAATCGGGATGATGGATTCCTGGGCGAAAACGAGCTCCTGTCCGGCTCCCGTACTCGGATGGTGCGCGAGATAAATGAGCAGGTCGGAATTAATTACTCGGTGGCGGTCCGTCCGGAATACTTCCGAATCCGGCACAGTGGTGTGGTGAACCGGGTCGGTGACGTTTCTGGGCTCGTAGAGTCGCACGTTGTTGTGGGCGCAGACGGCGGCCACGGCGTCGGAAACCTCGAACAGGTACTTCCGCTCGCCGGAGTCCAGTCCGGTCAGGGCGGACGCCAGGTAGGCGTCGAGACGGCATTGGGTGGCCTGGGAATTTTGCACGCTCGGCTCCTGGGCGACCGAAGGCAGGTGGTTGGGGAGGGCCATCACTAAAATTCCATCCTGCCGTCCAGGTGACATTCGCGGCCCAGAATACCCCGCCACGCCACCGCTCCCCGGGTGGATGGCAGGTCGGCGTATCGGTGCGCAGGTGGGACCGCAGGGCGTACTGCCGGCTGGAGCGGAGGGAGTGGCGACGGGGCTCGCCGCGGCGGTCGTAGCCGCGAGAGCCCGAGTGCGTTTCACGGGCGGGACGGGGCTGCGGGGGCGGAAGTTGGGGCGTACGGTGTAGGCGCGGGAGAGGGGTTCGCCGGGTTGGGTGCCGTCCGCAAGGCCGTCTCTTTGATGCCGTAATGTGGCTTTTGTCGTCAGGTAAGTAGCAGCCAGACGCGGCTCTTGGGGAAGGGACTCTAGGACTTGATGCAACGCACCGTCGTCCGTTGTGCCGAGGGGCACGTGTTCACCACCGCTCCGCTTCCGATGCAGCAAGCTGAGCGGCTCGGACCCGGCCGGCTCATCCGGTGCCCCCGATGCGCCAGGCTTCGCAGTGTGGTCCCGGTTGCTCTGGAAAAGCAACGGTAGGCACAGTCGGGACAGTTCGCGGGGTCGCTCAGCGGTGACGGGTACGTGGCGCCGTAGCGGTTGTCATGTGCCCGTGCCCTCTGCGTATCCTCCGGACGTGCCGATGAGTGGATCAACTTTCCTTGGAGCGTCCAGGAGCCCGTCGTGAAGAAGGGCTACTCGGCGATCTCCGTGCGCTCCCACCACTCGTAGACCGGCAGCTTTCCCTTCGCCGTTTCCTGGCGTCGTGACGTCGGGCGGAAATGTTCGTAGCCGCCGCGGTGCAGGATCTTCAGGTCCTCGCCCGCCGGGGCCGTGGCGGGGACGATCCTTTCGGGCAGGTCGTCGGGGCCGCCTTCGAGGGCTGCCAGGGCCGCTTTCTCTGATGTGTTGCCTGTCTTGGTGGTCTTTGTGGCCATGCTTCCAGTCTTCTCAGCTCGTGGTTTCAGTCGCCCCGCGGCAAGCAGATCACCGGGATCCGCTGGACGAGGTTGTTGCCGAAGCCGCCGCGGTTCCAGGGCTGGTCGAGGGGTTGGGTGTGGCCCGCGGCGTCGGTGGCGCGGGCGGTGAGTACGTGGGTGCCGGGGGCGGCCGTCCATGTCGTACGCCAGCTCTGCCACGCCCATGCACTCCCGGCGGATCCGTCGGGTTTGTCGGGTTTATGGTCTAGAGCGGCCTCGGCCCAGGTGTCGCCGTCATCCGTGCTCACCTCGACCTTCGTCACCGGGGCGTGGCCCGACCAGGCGCGGCCCTCCAACTGCACGGGACCGGGGCGTACGACGCGGGTGCGGGACATGAAGTCGGGGAAGCCCGGCGGGATCATCAGGGCCCGCGGGGCGATGCGGGTGACCGGTTCGCCGGGGTCGTCGGGGTCGTCGGCCGAGCGGCGGTAGCGGTAAGCGACCGTCTGCTGGAATCCCGTGAAGGGCGTGTTGGTCAGAGCGATGTCGCGGAGCCATTTCACATGGGCCATGCCGTACCAGCCGGGCACCACGAGGCGTACGGGGTGGCCGTGCTGCGGGGGCAGTGGGGCGCCGTTCATCTCGTACGCCACCAGCACCTCGGGGTCGTCGGCGGTGGCGTCGGAGAGGGGGAGGCTGCGCTGGTAGTCCTGCTCCACGCCCCGTTCCACGCCGTGGTCGGCGCCGGTGAACACGGCCTCGACGGCGTCCGGCTCGACGCCGGCCTCGGCGAGCAGCGTACGCAGCGGGACCCCCGTCCAGTCGGCGGTGCCGACCGCCTCCACCAGCCAGGGCTGGCTCACGGGCCGCGGGGTGAGCCGGGCCCGGCCGTTGCCCGCGCACTCCATCGTCACCCGGTGCGTGACGGCCGGGAACGAGCGCAGGGTGGCCATGTCCAGGGTCAGCGGTGTGCGTACGCGGCCCCGCACGGCGAGCGTCCAGTCCTCCGCGCCGGCGGCGTCGACGGTGGGGATGTCGTAGTGGACGAGTACGTAGTGCAGTCCGGGCGGCGTGACCTCGTACCGCAGCGCCTCCAGCGGCAGCCCGTGATTGCGGGCCGCGAGCGCGAGTTCCTCCGGGCTGATCCCCTCGGCGGGCTCGGCCACGCGGGCCGGTGCGCTGACGGCCCGTAGCGCGCTGATGTGCGCGTCGGCGGCGTGCGCGGCGTGGGCGTCACCGGCATGCTCGAGGCTTGCGTGGGCGTCGCCGATGGGCCCGTCGTGCGGCACGATGCGCTCGGCCTCAGCCTGTCCCGGTCCTTGTCGCGCGGCCTGTACGTCGCGTGCGTCGCGTCCGTCCATGACTCCATCGTGCGCTTGCGAGCCGTGCCACGCGAGACCAACCGGCCCGGGAAATGCCGAGGCGCAGCACACGTGGCGTGTGCTGCGCCCGTCGTACCGCCTGAGTGCCAGGCCAGGCTCAGAACGTCCCCAGCTTGATGATCGACAGCAGTGCTACCAGCTGGATCGCCGAGGCGCCCAGGGCCTTCGGCCACGGAAGGTCGTGGGACTTGTTGACCATCAGCGTGAACAGGGCGGCGGCTCCCAGCCATGTCGCCCAGCCCAGGATCTGCACGAACGGCGCGTCGCCACCCATGAAGAGGGCCACGACCAGGCGGGGGGCGTCCGTGAGCGACATGATCAGCATGGAGAGGCCGACCGTGGGCTGCCAGGCGCCGTCACCGCCGAGCTGGCGCGCGAGGGTGTGGGTGACCACGCCCAGGATGAAGGCGCTGAGCACGATCGCGACCGCCGTCGTCAGGACGATGGGGACCGCGTTGGAGAGCGTCGCGTTGATCGCGTCCTCGCGCGCGCCGTCGAAGCCGAAGACCGCCAGCAGCCCGTACAGGAACGTCACGATCAGGGCCGGGCCCCACATCGCGTAGTCACGCATCTGCAGGAACGTCTGGTTCGGGCGCATGATGACGCCGCTCAGCAGTTCCTTCCAGTGCAGACGCGGGCCCACCGGGGGCGCCGGCGTCTGGCCGGCGCGGTAGGTCCCGCCATGGCTGTACGGATCCTCGCCGACCCCGAACGCCTGGGTGTGGCCCGGGTTGTTCGCCGCGTACGGGTCCGGGCCCTGGGCGTGGTGATCGTGATCACCGAAGTACTCCGGCTCGCCGTGGCCGTTCGCCTGGGGCCACTGCTGCCCGCCGCCGTTGCCGTACTGCTGCGCCTGCGGCGGGTACGGCTGCGGCGCGGGGGGATAGCCGTACGACGGGCGGCCCGGGGGCGCCTGCTGTCCGTACGGTTGCTGCCGCGCTTGCTGTTGCGGACTTGCTTGCCGGGTGCGGTTGTCCCGGCCGCGTCCGATCCTGAATCCAGCCACGTAATCGAACGTACCTGGTCCCACGGTTCCGTGCGCCGGGCCCGGGGGAACGGACCCGGCTTTGACGCTGAGCTGTGACATCCCCTAAGGGGTTGTCCAGCCGATTTTCCGTGGCCGCTCAGGGGCGGCTCAGGGTTTTGCGGTACGCGGCTTCCGTTGCCGTTGCTGCGGTCGCTGCCGGTGCCGTGCGTCCTGCGGGCGTCACGACGCGTCACGACCAGAAGGCGTTGGCCCTCTCGATGTCCTCGATGCATTCGTCGAGGTCGGTGACCTTGTCTCCGACGATCCGGAAGACGATGGATCCGGTCTCGTCGAGCTGCTTGCCGCCTCGCTCGGCCGTGAAGCGGTGAATGCCGACCGCGTGGCCCCGGCCGTCGACGAGGACCTGGCGCAGTTCGACGCGCAGGGTCCCGTTCGTCTCCTCGTTGAGCCGGCGGTACAGGTCGATGATCGAGTCCTGGCCCTTGAAGTCGCCGGAGAGCGGGTGGTTGCCGGGTACGTGCTGCGTGGCGTCCCCGGACATCAGCGTGCGCAGGGTGTCCATGTCACCGCGCTGGAAGGCCTCGTAGCCCTTGCGTACCAGTTCTGCGTGCGGGTGTTCGGCCATGGTGCTCGCCACCTTCCGTGGCTTGGGTCGGTATGCGGCTTACATAGGTAATTGTTCGCCTGTGTCGCCGCGTGAGCCACTGGGGGCAAGGAGCCCTCGCGCATTAGCCCTCGCGCATCCTGCGGTACGGAATGGCCGGAAGGTATGTCTTCCAGCCCGACTCGGAGAGACCTCGAAGATGCCCGGGAGCACCCCTGCTCCGCTCCTGGCGCAGGCCGGACTGCCCGACGCCGTCCCCGCCGTCGTCCTGACCGCCCTGCTCGAAGCACTGGAGGCTATTCGGTGTCCTTCGGGTGACGCGGTGAGGCATACACCAGGATCACAGTGGAGGTCTCTGGGCTGACCAAGTAGCGAACCCGGCCGCCACTGGTGATCTCGTACTCCCACTGCTCCAGTTCGGAGCCCTTCCATTCCCTGGTGGCATGCCTGCCGCGGAGCTGGTGCTGACGGTTCCAGTTGGCGCGCGACAGTGGTTCTGTGCGAAGGGCTTCCAGGCAGCGATGCGCGCTCGGCAGCGCCACCCGGCACAGCTCCTCCCAACCGGTCGCAGCGTCCGTGGTCCCGTGGATGACGTTCCAGCCGCTCAGTGGGGGGACACTGACCCGATCGCCTTTCTTCGGGCTCACTCATGCACCTCGACCGGGCCGAGGTCGACGTCGCCCAGCGGACGAAGTGCTTCCCTGAGCTGGTCAGGGTCGGCGTTGATGCGGGCGGTTGCCCGCCACGAGACGATCGCTCGGTGCACGGCATCCCTCGCCCCCAGCTCGGCGGCGTCGGACAGCGCATCCAGAAGCTCGACAGTGAATCCCCGGACTTCCTCGTCGTTCAGGTGCCGCACCCACGGGAACACCTCGGGGAGCGCGAGCAGAACTGACTTGGCGCCGTCATCTCGCTTCATCAGGGCTAGAAACAGCCGGGACGCGGTGGTCAGGTTTTCTTCGGTGCGCTCTGCGTGTATGGCTGTGGTCAGCACCATGTCGGGCGCGTCCCGGTGCGTGACACGCAGGCATCCCAGAGCGGCAGCCCTGGCAGCTACGGCCTTCGGGTTCCGGGACAGATCGGTGAACGAGACAGATTCCGATTCGGATGCCACCTGCGCGATGCTCATACTCAGACCGTACTCTGATTGTGCTCTGATTTCCATCACGAAACGAGGCCATCCAAATGGATGGGTGAACGCGGCGCGGCCTGTGTGAGGACCCGGCCCGTACCGACTCCGCGCAGGGGTCACGACTGAGGTCCGGCTCCGGCTCCGAGTTCACACCAGACGTACTTTCCGCCGGAGCCGTTGACTTTGAACCAGCCCCAGTCATCGGCGTACGCGTCGACGATGCGCAGGCCGCGGCCGTGCTCGTCGTGGACGGGGGCGAGGGTGGGGGACGTGGTCGGGGGCGTGGGGTCCGTGTCCCATGCGCCGAGGCGGAACGAGGGGCCCGACTGTCTGATCTTGAGGGCGGCGGGTCCTTCGGTGTGCCGGATGGCGTTGGAGAGGAGTTCGGAGGCGAGGAGTTCCGCCGGGTCGATGAGGGAGGGGAGGTCGTGGGTGGTGAGGATGTCGCGGAGGGTGCGGCGGCCGATGGGGACGGCTCGGGGACCGTTGGGGACGTAGAGGGTGTACTCCCAGAGGGGTTTAGGCATACGTGTCTCCCAGGGTGGGTGGAGGGGTGAGGGTGAGGCGCGGCGGCGTCGGGCGGTGTCTTTGTCGCGCCCGCCATGGCATGGCGGTGCGGTGCGCTTCCGGGGTCCCGGCGGTTCCGCAGCGTGTGCGGCGCATCACTGAAGGTAGGGGTGAGTACTCACCCCGGTCAAGCTGAACTGGGATACTGGTGCTTCCAAGTGCCGGAAGGAAAGGGCCACATGCCAGCGAGGAGCATCGTCACCGCACGTCAGGCGCGGCTGGGCGCCGAACTGCGCAAGCTTCGAGAGCGGGCGGGCCCATCGATCCGAGAGGCGTCCGAGGCCACGGGGATCGCGCAGACCAAGATCTCCATGTTGGAGGCGGGGCGGGTCGGTGTGAGCGCGGAGCGCGTTCGGCACCTCGCCAGTCAGTACGCGTGTGACGACTCCGCCCTCGTGGAAGCGCTGGTGGCCATGGCGACCGAGCGAGGGCGCGGCTGGTGGGAGGAGTACCGGGAGACGGTGCCGGCCGGGTACATGAACGTGGCCGAACTGGAGCACTACGCGGCCGAGTTGAGCACGTTCCAGACTGTGCACATCCCGGGGCTGTTGCAGACGGAGGAGCAGATGCGCGGCATCTTCGCCTCGTCGGTGCCGTTGCTCTCCGAGGAGCAGCGCGAAGCACGGGTGCGCTTTCGGCTGCGGCGCCAGGAGATCCTGGGCAAGATCCCCTACGAAGCCGTGATTCACGAGGCGGCCCTGCGGATCCGGGCTGCCGACAGCAAGGTCGCCCGGTACCAGTTGCTGCACATCCTGGAGCACTCGGAGCTGCCTCAAGTGACCGTGCGCGTCGTGCCGTTCGACGTGGACGGCTTTGCCGGGATCAGCGCTCCCCTGGTGTACGCGAGTGGTCCTGTCCCGCAGTTGGACACTGTTCTGGTGGACACCAACCACGGCGGGGCCTACCTGGACGCGGAAGCCCAGCTCAGCCGCTACCGAGCGACCGTACGCACGATCGAGGAGGTGGCCCTGGGCGTCGTAGAGTCGAGGGACTTCATCCACCACCTCGTACAGCACATGTGAGGCCTCGACATGGCACAGGACGCCTGGCAGAAGTCATCCTTCTCCGGCGGGGGTGACTCCGACGACTGTGTCGAACTCGCCGCCCGCCAGGGCCTCCTACTCCTCCGCGAAAGCGACGAGCCCGGCACGGTACTGACCACCACCGCCACCGGACTCGCCGCCCTCATACGTCACCTACACCGCGCCCACTAGTTGGCCGCGTTCGCCCCGAACAGTGGCTGGGCGTCCGTCGAGACGCCCACCGAGGAGGTCGGCAGGGAGCGGGAGCCGGTCGTCGTGATCTTCGTGCCGTTGGAGGGCAGGTAGACCAGTGAGCCGTTGCCGGTGTTCTCGCCGAACGCGCCGACCGTCAGGTCCGCCTTGCCGTCGGCCGTGACGTCGGTGAGCTTCACCTCGCCGCCGAACCAGTCGTCCTTCTCGTCCGAGCCGGGCACACCGGCTGTGGACTGGGCGAAGTACTGGTACCCGGAGCCGGTGTTCAGGCCGGACGCCGAGCCGTAGAGAACGGTCACCGCGCCGGTGTTCACCACGCCGTTCAGGTTCTCGCCGGGCGCGCCGGCCGCCAGGTCCGCGTACCCGTCGTCGTTGATGTCGCCGAGCGACAGCTCGCTGCCGAACCAGTCGCCGCGCTCCGAGGAGCCGGGCACGTTGCCGCTGTTCTGCGTCACGGCGACGGTGGCGGCCGGGCCGTCGGCGGAGCCGTAGATGATGTGGACCTTGCCGCCGGTGGAGGATTCGGGCGGGGACGGCTCGCTGCTGTCGTTGGCCGGGTCCCACTCCTGGCCGGTGACGATGTCGCCGAAGCCGTCGCCGTTGACGTCGGCGACACCGGTGATGATGCCGCGCTTCAGCTCCCGCGCGGACGAGGCGTCGAGGCCGGAGGCCGAGCCCGGCACGTAGAAGTTGGTGTTGTAGCCGGCGTCGCTGTCGGTCTCGTAACCGTCGACGACCAGGTCGGTCCGCTTGTCGCCGTTGACGTCGCCGGCGGTGAGCACGAGCGGGCCCGTGTCGCCACCGGACGCGATGTCCGTCTTGAAGGTGTAACGGCCGCCGTACGTACCCGACTTGGTGATGCCGCCCTTGAAGACGTGCACCCGGCTCGACGAGGAGCCGACCGCGAGGTCCTCCGTGCCGTCACCGTCGAAGTCGCCCGCGGCGAGCGCCCTGCCCCAGCGGTCGTGCGAGGAGACCGCAGGGTCCTTGATCGTCGTACCGCCGCGCAGCCCGCCCGACGAGCCCCACATGACGAGGACCGTGCCGCCGTCGGTGTCGCCGGCCACGTCCTCCTCGGACGCGGACACGGCGAGGTCGTCGTAGCCGTCGGAGTTGAAGTCGCCGTACGCGCTGACCCAGCCGAACCCGTCGCCGGTCTCGGCGCCGCCGGGCACGCCCGTGGTGTTCTGGCTGATGGTGGCGCGCTTCGTGGACGTCACGCCGCTCGCCGAGCCGTACAGGGCGACGATCTGGCCGGCCTGCTTCTTGCCGCCGACGGTGGCCGAACCGGCCGAGTACGCGACGTCGCCGAAGCCGTCGCCGTTGAAGTCCGCCACGGGGTGGTGAACCGAGTCCCCGGCCGTCGCCGTCGCGGCCAAGGATGTGAGCAGACCGCCCGTCAACGCGGCCGCGGCGGCCGTCGCGAGGGCGATTCTCCGGTGCTTCTTGTGCATGCGGGATTCTCCTGCGGCATGCGGGGACGCCTGGCGGGCGTCCACAGTCAATGGGGTGCGCGTACCGCCCGTGTTCGCCGGGAGTTCTCCTCGGCTTTGCGGGCGGTTGGCGATCAGGAGACCCGTGGAGGGGGTGAAGGGTTGTACGTGACGTCAGGGATTTCTGAGACTCAGTGGGACAACTGAGCTCAGCTCAGTCCATCCCCAGGAACTCGGCTGTGGAGAAGGTGACTTGGGGCTTCGCCGCCACCAGCCCGCTCTTCTCGCCCGCGTACACCGCGACCGTGTCCTTCGCCTCTCCCAGGTACGTCCGCACGGCCAGGTCCGCCCGCTCGTCCCCGGTGAAGTCGGCGACGGCGAGAACGCGGGTCGTGCCCGACGCAGGCGGCCGTACGGTGACGATGTCCGACGCGGACAGGCCGCCGTCGCGCCCCCGGTACACCCTCAACTCCGTACCGTTGGAGACCAGTTCACTGATCCCGTCCCCGTGGTTGTCCCTCTTCACCAGGTCGTTGAGGACGAGGTCGCGCCGGGGCGTCGGTCACCCGGCCGCCCCCGTGAAGTGCCCGTCCCCGAACATCACCGCGTCCTTGTCCCCTTCGAGCACCCAGACGTACGAGGGCCCTCGTTGCGGCAGCGTCCAGTGCAGGACCACCTCGGCGCGGCCGTCCTGGTCGAAGTCGCGTACGGCGGCGAGGTGAGGGCGCCGCTTCTCCTCGGTGAGCTTCGACTTCACGCCCGGGACGCGGGCGGGGCCGGTACGACGGAGGGTGCGGCGTCCCTCCTCGTCGAGCCCCTGCGGGCCGCCGGGGATCACGGTGATCTCCGGTTCGGAGGCGTACCCGTCCGACGTCGAGCCGATCAGCAGTTCGTCGCGGCCGTCGCCGTCCGTGTCGCCCACCAAGTAGTCACCGGCGAGGTCCAGGTCGAGGAGCTGGGGCGTACCGCCGTCGCCGGGATAGACGGTGAGCGTGCCGTCCACCTCGGGCGCCTCGGTCTCGTAGCCCGGTTCGTTGTTGCGGCTGCCGCTGTCGCCGACGACTACATCGCCCTTGCCGTCCCCGTCGAAGTCACCGGAGGTGACCGTGTTACCAGTCCTCAACTCCCTTGGCTGCGCGGCGAATCCGGCGGGGCCGTCGCCCGCGTTGAGCAGGACGGCCCTGCCCTGCTCGCCGTCGGTGTTCCCGGAGGCGACGAGATCGGCGGTCCGGTCGCCGTCCGCGTCGACGGCGTGGAGCGAGTACGCGAGGCCGTTGGACGTGCGGTTGACGGGGTCCGGGCGGCTCTCGCCGCGCCGGGCCGGGGTGCCGTTCCGGTCGATGGGTCCGTACAGGACGCGGAAAGGCGGGCTTCCGAGGCCGTCCCGGCTGTCCTCGACGAGGGGCACATCGAGACGGCCGTCGCCGTCGAAGTCGCCGGGTGCGCCGGTGACCGCCGGCAGGGCCGTGCTCGGTGTCTTCGGGTCGGGGCCGGTGGGCCCACCCCAGATGACGTTCGCGCCGAACTGCAGGTCGGCATACCCGTCGGCGTCGAGGTCGGCGAGGACGGGGTACGTCGGGTAGGTCGTGCCCAGTTGCCCGGGGAGAGCAGCGTCGCCCGGTTTCAGGACCGTACGGGTCGCGGGGTCGAGGCCCTCGTCCGAGCCGTAGACGATGACGACACAATTCCTGCCGGTGCCGCCGCCGTCCTCGCCGACCGGGCCGTACGAGGTGACGTACGCGAGGTCGGGGTGCCCGTCGCCGTTCACGTCGTCGCGGATCTTGCCGCCGTCGCCCCGGGGGACGGGAGCGGCGGGTACGGGTTTCTGCGCGTCCTTCTGTGCGTCGGCCGAGTCGCCGGTGGCCGGAGTCGGCGAGGGCCGCTTGTCCGACGTACCGCCGCCGTCGTCCGTACCGCACCCGGCGACGGCGCACAGCAATAACGCGCACGTGACCGCAGCTGTGCGGAAACCCGTGCGGGAACTCGCGCGGGATCGCTCACCCAAGGTCCAGGTCCTCCTCCGTGATGTGCCGTGAGGCGCTGGTGTCCAAGCCCTCCGGGGAGCCCGGGAAGACCCAGTTCCCGGCTCACTCGCGCCGGATTTGAATACGCGTACTCACAACTATCCCCGTCTGCGCGCCGTACGTTGATCGCGCGGGCGAGGGGCGGCGCGGTGACCGCAGAGCGAGGGATGCTCCGGCGAGGGACGCCGTGCGCTCCCAGTGTTCTGGCCGCGGTCCATCACGCTGCCCGGGTCCTGGTCGTTCCCGAGGGCCCTGGCCGTACAGTTTCGCGGGTCGGCGGTTTGCGGCTTGAGGGGGGCACGCGTGACCTTGTTGGAGGGGGACCCGCGGTCTGTCGGTGGGTACCGGCTGGAGGGCAGACTGGGCGCGGGCGGTATGGGCGTGGTCTACCGTGCCCGATCGGTGTCGGGGAGGCAGTTCGCGGTCAAGGTCATCCGGCCGGAACTCGTCCAGGATCCGGACTTCCGCACCCGTTTTCGCCTTGAGGTCGAGTCGGCCCGCCGGGTCAGCGGTGCTTTCACGGCCCCGTCGTCGACGCTGACACGGAGGCCGACGTTCCCTGGCTCGCCACGCTCTTCGTACCAGGGCCCTCCCTTGCTGAACGCGTCCGGGATCAGGGCCCTTTGACGGTGCCCGAAACACGGATACTGGCCGCGGGACTGGTTGAGGCGCTGCGCGACATCCATCGGGCCGGGTTGGTCCACCGGGACCTCAAGCCGGGCAACGTCCTGCTCGCCGAGGGCGGCCCGCGCGTCATCGACCCACCCGCCCGTCATCGGATACACGGACTGGTGGAGCGACACGGTCGGTTCGTTCACCGACAAGGTCGTCGGCGACTCCGGGCCGGTGTCACCCAAGACCCAGGTGATCGAGTTCGACGTGAGGCTGGGGCCGTGATGGGCAACATGATGGGCAAGAGGAAGCCTGGATGGTGGCTCGGCGCCGCGCTGGCCGCTGCCGCGGTGCTCGTCTCGGGGTGCACAGCCCCGGTCGACCCCGACGAACTGCCCGGCGTGTACCGCAACGACGAGACCGGCGGCGAGATCTCGCTCGATGCCGACGGGACGTTCTCCGCCACCGGCATCTCGGCCGACGACGTCTCGAGGACCGCAGGCGCCGGCATCGTCGAGTTCAGCGGCACGTGGGACTTCCTCTGCGCGGAAGCGGACTGCGACTTCGTCTACCTGACGGCCGATGACGGTGATCTGGGAGGGGAGTTCGACGTCCAGCTCTACACGAAGGGGCCGGGGACGGTGTATCTGCACCCCGATCCGGACGGTCCCGTGACTTTGGAGCTCGACAAGGTGGACGACGCCCGGTAGACCTTCCGTGCCGATTCCGGCATTTGGCGGCATCTGA
>NZ_BMPQ01000023.1:68629-103582 GCF_014647675.1 Streptomyces flaveus
CGTTCCGCGGCCCGGCCGTCGGTACTCTGCACTCATTCGACGATCGGACGATCACGAACACGGGCATGCGGGCACGGGGCGGGCGTCCAGGGGCGGGAGCGCGGGGATTTCGATGAGTGGCGCACATCCGATACGAAGCCGCAGACCGGGCCTCTCGGTCGGTGTGCGGATCATCGCCGTGGTCGTCCTCGCCGCGATCGGGGCCGTCGGCGCCTGGTTTCAGCGCGATGCTCCCGGCCACGACGTTCCCGGCCGGAGTGCGGAGCCGCGTACGGAGTTCACCGCGAACAACCCGCCCGCCGGTCTGCCCACCGCGCTCACCACCGGCCAGCGCCTCCACTGGTCCCGCTGCACCTCGCCGCCCACCGCGCGCACGGGCTACGACTGCGCCACCATGAAGACCCCCCTCGACTACCGGAAACCAGATGGCAGGACGATCGAAGTCGCCCTGATCCGCCGCAAGGCCACCGGCCCGAACGCCCGGCGCATCGGCTCACTCGTCCTCAACTTCGGCGGCCCCGGCGAGTCCGGCGTGAGCGGATTGCCCGAACACCTCAATGAGTACAAGCCGCTCCTCGACCGCTACGACCTGGTCTCCTTCGACCCGCGCGGCGTTGGCGCGACCATCCCCGTGCGCTGCGGGAAGACCGCGGACGACACCGGCTACGACGGGGCCGACGCCTGCGCCGAGCACTCCGGGGCGCTCCTCCCGTACATCGGCACCTCGTACACCGCGCGCGACCTCGACCTGATGCGCTACCTCCTCGGCGACGAGCGGCTGCACTACTTCGGCGTCTCGTACGGAACGACGCTCGGCGCGGTCTACGCCCACCTGTACCCGTCGCACGTCGGACGGCTCGTCCTCGAAGCGCCCGTCGATCCGACCGAGGACCTCAACGAGGAGCAGGTGTCGCAGGTCAAGGCGGTCCAGGCGGCGTTCGACCGGTTCGCTGCGCACTGCGCGGCCCGTATCCGCCACTGCCCGACCGGCGATGGGCCCGAGGAGGCCGCGCGACGCATGGCGCGCCTGGCCGACCGCCTGGAGAAGAAGCCCGCCCCGGCCGGCGGCGGAAGGAACCTCGACGCCGACGACCTCGCGTACACCGTCAGCGACCATCTCGACCTCGGCACAGACGGCTGGGCGCCGCTCGCCAAGGCTCTCACCGCGCTGATCGACCACAACGACGGCGGTCCGCTGAGCAAGGGCGCGGACGACATCGGCTCCGCCGACCGCGCGCCGGCCCCGCGCGACAACAGCCGCGTCGCCCGAACCGCGATCACCTGCGCGGACTCCAGCCTGCGCCCTGGCTCCGAACGCCTCGACAGGGACGAGGCCCGCGTCAAAGCCGCCTCACCTGTCTTCGGCGCGGCCTGGTCCACCGGCGTCTACCTCTGTTACGACTGGCCGTTCGACGGCGAGCGCGCCACGCCCCAGGTGAACGCCGACGGAGCGGCCCCCGTCCTGGTGGTCGGCGGCACCGGCGACCCGATTACCCCCTATCCCGGCGCCCGCCGCATGGCCCGCGCCCTGGGCGACGGTGTCGGCGTGCTCCTGACGGCCGAGGAGGAGGGCCACGGCACATACCCGTACAACCGCTGCGTCACGGAGGCGGTCGACACATACCTCCGCACGGGCCGCACCCCGGCCGTGGGGACGGTGTGCCCAGGCAGCATGTCCTGAGGCCCGTACGGATCCGCAGGGCGGCCGTCAGCACAGCGGTTCGCTCGCAGGGGCCCTGGGCGTGCACCACCACACCGCCCGGTCCGAGACCGCCTTTGGGTGGGTGCCGGTGTGGTGGTCGGGCCAGAGCGGCCGGATGCTGCGCGGGCGGGCTGCGAGGTCGCTCCGGACGGCCTCGGCCACAGCGACGTGAATCCCCGGCGCACGACCTGCTGGAGTTTCTGCCCCTCCTGGTCGGTCAGTCTGCGCACCCGCACAGGCTCGGCCACCACACCTCCAGCGGTCGGAACGGACGTCACCGCGTCCAGCCGCCGGTCTGCCAGCCGGGGGCGGTGGAGAGGTTGTTCAGACAGAGCTCGCCCGGGTCGTCCGCGTACGTGTTGTACCGCGCGGGGTCGATCGTCTCCCAGCGGCTCATGTCGTCCAGCTGGTCCTGAAGTTCCCTGTCCAGTTCCGAGGGGTTGGGGTACTCGGTGACCTGCTCCGGTGAGAACAGGCACGGCTCCGGGAGGTAGCAGTCCCGCTGGACGATGGGCGGCTCGGGCGGTGCATCGAGAACTTCGGTGACGGTGGCCGAGGAGCGCCAGAAGAGGGCTGTCCGAGGGTGGGCCATCTCGTGGTCGAAGGGGCACCAGAGGACCTGGAGGAGGTCCGCGTCGGGCGGGCGCGGGAAGGAGACGTCGCGAGCGTAGAGCTGGGCGACGGGGAGGAGGGGGATCGGGCCGTCGAACCACGGGCGGTCTGCGAGCCGCTCCCAGGTCGCCCGTTCCTCGGAAGTCCACTGGGGTGCCTCGGGGTCGAGGCGCCGCCGCTCGGCCGCTGCGGCGCGGTCGTGACGGAGGAGCCGGACGTCGTCCGGGGAGTGGACCACCGGGGCCGCGCGGCTGTCGTGCGGCTCGTCGCAGTACGGCCACGGCTCGTCGGCGGGCCACAGCAGCGGCCCGCCGCCGGCACCCGCTTCGGCTTCACGGCGCGGTAACCCACGCTCAGGGCCCTGCCCTGAGCGGTTCGTACGAAAGGCGCCTGACCGGGAGAGTTCCCGTCAGGCGCCCTTTCGGTCACTCAAGGTCCAGGTCCTCCTCCGTGACGTGCCGTGAGGCCTCGGTGTCCAGGCCGTCCGGGGAGCCCGGGAAGACCCAGAACCCCGTCGTACGGCGCGTGGCGGAACCGTCCCCGGGATGCCGGTTGCCGGAGGCGGCGACCACGTCGAGGCGGCCGTCGCCGTTCACGTCGAGGAGTGGGGGCTTGGAGATCAGGCGGTGCCGGATGTACTGCTTGTCGCCCTCTCCGGGGTCGCGGTTCTCTCCGTCCACACCTGTGGATTCCAGGTCGACCGCCTGGGGTTCGGTGGCTGGGGTGACGTGGGCGATGTCCGGGATCAGGAAGACGAGTCCGTGGGCGCTGTTGATCGCGGGCGCGCTCAGTACGAGGTCGGGACGGCCGTCGCCCGTCACGTCACCGACAGCTCGGCCCTCGGTGCCGCCGCAGCAGCGGGAGTTGAGGCCGGGGAGGTCGGTCAGGGTGACCGGCGACGCGGAACTCACCTTTCCTGGCGTGGAGTTGACGCTGACCGTGATCTTCTGGTCGTAGGCGAAGAAGCTCGCCTTGTACAGCTCGTCGTCGCCGTCCCCGTCCACATCCCCGGGATGCCCCGCGAACTCCGCGCCCTGCTCGGACTCCTGCGCCCGTACGAGCCCACGCGCCGTACCGCGGAAATGGCGCACCCCTCGGACGCTCAGGTCGCCGTCGCCCTCGCTGTCGGGGTCGGTCCACTCGAACCACACGGTCAGCTCGGCGCGCCCGTCGCCGTCGTAGTCCTCGGAGGTGGATTGGTAGGGCGCGCTGTCGGCGGGGATCGGCCCGGTGAGTTCGGCCTGGCGGGCCGGTTCGCCCGTACGGCGGTCGAAGGGGCCGTGGAAGACGACCCCGGCGGACCGGTCGGGGCCGCCGAGGCGGAACACGTCACCGCTGCCGTCCCCGTCGAAGTCGGCGACGCTGCCGAAGTCACCGCCCGCGGGACCGAGTTCGCGCAACGCCTCGCCACCGATGGCGAGTTGACGTATCCCGGTGAGCCCGCGCGTCCCGCCCCACAGCGCGTACTGCTTGCCGTCGTTCACCGTGACCAGCAGATCGGTGAACCCGTCGCCGTCCAGGTCGGCGCGGTGCAGCCGGGGCATGTTGTCGGCGTCACGGCCCGGGTGACCGCCGCCCACGGCGAGGGTCGTACGGGTGCGGGGGTCGGGGCCGTCCGCCGAGCCGTACACGACGTAGAGGGCGCCGGTGCGGGCGAGGGCCACGTCGTCGTAGCCGTCGCCGTTGAGGTCGCCCTCGCGGGGGCGGTCCTGTGGCTGTCCGGCGGTGGGGCGGACGGGGCCCTGGGCGAGTGCGCCGAGCGTGAAGCCGGTGGAGGTGGAGGTGGCGTTCGGGGGCTTGGGGGCGGAGGGCGCCCCCGGCCCCGTACCACTGCTTCCGCCGTTCCCGGAGCCCCCGCCAACCGTCTGGCACCCAGCGACGGCGGCGCCCAGCAGGACGGCGCACGCGACCAGAACCGCACCCCGGGCACCCTTTGTCGCTCTCATTCCACGACAACACCCCATGCCCCCGGTTTGAACCAGGGACATGGGGTGCTTCGTTATCCAGCCGTACCCGTTGCCGACGGGCTGCCGTTACCTGAGCCGCTACTTCACCGGCTGCGGCTCCGGCTCGCTCTCCGACTCGGTCTCGCCCGCCGGCGGCTCGTCGTCGGCCGGCGTCCTGACCGAATCGAGCAGCAACTGGGCCACGTCCACGACCTGGATGGACTCCTTCGCCTTGCCATCGTTCTTCTTGCCGTTGACCGAGTCGGTCAGCATGACGAGGCAGAACGGGCAGGCCGTCGACACGATGTCGGGGTTCAGCGACAGGGCCTCATCAACACGCTCGTTGTTGATGCGCTTGCCGATCCGCTCCTCCATCCACATCCGCGCACCACCGGCGCCACAGCAGAAGCCGCGCTCCTTGTGGCGGTGCATCTCCTCGTTCCTGAGACCCGGGACCTTGCCGATGATCTCGCGCGGGGGCGTGTAGATCTTGTTGTGGCGGCCCAGGTAGCAGGGGTCGTGGTACGTGATCAGGCCCTCGACGGGGGTTACGGGGATGAGCTTGCCCTCGTCGATGAGGTGCTGGAGCAGCTGGGTGTGGTGGATGACCTCGTAGTCGCCGCCGAGCTGCGGGTACTCGTTGCCGAGGGTGTTGAGGCAGTGCGGGCAGGTGGCGACGATCTTCTTCGCGGACTTCGGCTTCTTCGACTCCGCGGTGAAGTTGCCCTCGTCGTCCATCTCCTCGCCGAACGCCATGTTCAGCGCGGAGACGTTCTCCATGCCGAGCTCCTGGAACAGCGGCTCGTTGCCGAGCCTGCGCGCCGAGTCACCCGTGCACTTCTCGTCGCCGCCCATGATCGCGAACTTGACGCCCGCGATGTGGAGGAGTTCCGCGAAGGCCTTCGTCGTTTTCTTCGCGCGGTCTTCCAGCGCGCCCGCGCAGCCGACCCAGTACAGGTACTCGACCTCGGACAGGTCCTCGATGTCCTTGCCGACCACCGGCACCTCGAAGTCGACCTCCTTGGTCCACTCCAGGCGCTGCTTCTTGGCCAGCCCCCAGGGGTTGCCCTTCTTCTCCAGGTTCTTGAGCATCGTGCCCGCCTCGCTCGGGAACGCGGACTCGATCATCACCTGGTAGCGCCGCATGTCGACGATGTGGTCGACGTGCTCGATGTCGACGGGGCACTGCTCGACGCAGGCACCGCAGGTGGTGCAGGACCACAGCACGTCGGGGTCGATGACGCCGTTCTCTTCGAGGGTGCCGATCAGCGGCCGCTCGGCCTCGGCGAGCGCGGCGGCGGGCACGTCCTTGAGTTGCTCCTCGCTCGCCTTCTCCTCGCCCTCCATGGTCTTGCCGCCACCGGCCAGCAGGTACGGGGCCTTGGCGTGCGCGTGGTCGCGCAGCGACATGATGAGCAGCTTGGGGGAGAGGGGCTTGCCGGTGTTCCAGGCGGGGCACTGCGACTGGCAGCGACCGCACTCGGTGCAGGTGGAGAAGTCCAGCAGGCCCTTCCAGGAGAACTGCTCGACCTGACTGACGCCGAAGACGTCGTCGTCACCGGGGTCGGTGAAGTCGATGGGCTTGCCGCCGCTGGTCATCGGCTGCAGCGCGCCGAGGGCCGTCGAGCCGTCGGCGTTGCGCTTGAACCAGATGTTGGGGAAGGCGAGGAAGCGGTGCCAGGCGACGCCCATGTTGGTGTTCACCGAGACCGTGATCATCCAGATCAGCGACACACTGACCTTGATCATCGCGGTGAGGTAGATCAGGTTCTGGAGCGTGCCGGTGCTCAGTCCCTCGAAGGCGAGCACCAGTGGGTACGAGGCGAAGTACGCGGCCTCGTAGTGCTCCACATGGTGGATCGCGCCCTCCAGGCCGCGCAGCGTGTAGATCGCGAGGCCGATGGTGAGGATGACGTACTCGACGAAGTACGCCTGCCAGGCCTTGGAGCCCGTGAACCGGGACTTGCGGCCGGCCCGGGAGGGCAGGCTGAGCAGCCGGATGACGATGAGTACGGCGATGCCGATGACGGTCATCACGCCGATGAACTCGATGTACATCTCGAACGGCAGGAAGCCGCCGATGACCGGGAGGGTCCAGTCGGCCTCGAAGAGCTGCCCGTACGCCTGCGCGAGGGTGGGCGGGAGGGTCAGGAAGCCGACCGCGACGAACCAGTGCGCGAAGCCGACGATGCCCCAACGGTTCATGCGTGTGTGGCCGAGGAACTCCTTGACCAGCGTCACGCTGCGGTCCCAGGGGTTGTCGGTCCGGCTGCCGGCGGGAACGGGCTGGCCTAGCTTGAAGTGCCGGACGAACTGGCCGACGGCACGCGCGAGCAGAGCAACGCCGATCACGGTCAGGACCAGCGACACGACGATCGCGGCGAGTTGCATTTGGGGCTCCTCGGGCCTGCGAGGGGTTTCGTCGAGGAGGTCCGCGGAGGCCGTCCCCGAGATTACTAAGCGGTAACTTACGTACTTCTCAGAGTACCCGCATCATGTGCCGCACTGTAGCCAGCGGCGCGGTGATCTGTGCTACTGAGGGTTGCCTCACCGCTCCGCTCGGGTTGGGCGGGTGGGTTCGTTTTTGGGTGCGGGTGTGTGGGTGGCTGGTCGCGCAGTTCCCCGCGCCCCTTGGGTGGTTGGTGGGTGCGGGGTCGTGGGCCGGTGCGTCAGCCCGTCGCCAACAGGGCATACGGCCCTGGGCTGGTACACGGTGCGGGTTCTCCGAGACCGGAGCTAAGCGACGGGCATGCGACGCACCGGCCCACGCCCCCTCCCGCCGGAGGGCAAGTGACGGGTCCGTCGGGGCTGGCGGTGAGTGAAGCCGCAGGCTTTTGCTTTTAGGGGCGCGGGGAACTGCGCGACCAGCCACGACGCACCCGCACTCGCCCGCGAACCCCAACTCCCCGCCCCGTGGGCGAAAAGCGGCTCCTGAAGCTAAGGTTCACATAAAAGTTGAGCCCAGCTGACTCAGGCCTTTTGACCCAGCGGTCAGCGTCGTGCACACTTGAGTCTGTCCCACTCAAGTCAGCTGGAGGAAAAAACCATGGCACGTGCGGTCGGCATCGACCTGGGCACGACTAACTCCGTCGTCAGCGTTCTGGAGGGCGGTGAGCCCACCGTCATCACCAACGCCGAGGGCGCCAGGACCACGCCGTCCGTCGTCGCCTTCGCCAAGAACGGTGAGGTGCTCGTCGGCGAGGTCGCCAAGCGCCAGGCGGTCACCAACGTAGACCGGACCATCCGGTCCGTGAAGCGGCACATGGGCACCGATTGGAAGATCGAGCTCGACAACAAGCCGTTCAACCCGCAGCAGATCTCCGCCTTCATCCTGCAGAAGCTGAAGCGGGACGCGGAGTCGTACCTGGGTGAGAAGGTCACGGACGCGGTCATCACCGTCCCGGCGTACTTCAACGACTCGGAGCGCCAGGCCACCAAGGAGGCCGGCGAGATCGCGGGCCTGAACGTCCTGCGGATCGTCAACGAGCCGACGGCCGCCGCCCTGGCGTACGGCCTCGACAAGGACGACCAGACGATCCTCGTCTTCGACCTCGGTGGCGGCACCTTCGACGTCTCGCTGCTCGAGATCGGCGACGGCGTCGTCGAGGTGAAGGCCACGAACGGCGACAACCACCTCGGTGGTGACGACTGGGACCAGCGCGTCGTCGACTACCTGGTGAAGCAGTTCGCCAGCGGTCACGGCGTGGACCTGGGCAAGGACAAGATGGCCCTCCAGCGCCTGCGTGAGGCCGCGGAGAAGGCCAAGATCGAGCTGTCGTCCTCCACGGAGACCTCGATCAACCTGCCCTACATCACGGCGTCCGCCGAGGGCCCGCTGCACCTGGACGAGAAGCTCACGCGCGCCCAGTTCCAGCAGCTGACGGCCGACCTCCTGGAGCGCTGCAAGACGCCGTTCCACAACGTCATCAAGGACGCCGGCATTCAGCTCAGCGAGATCGACCACGTCGTTCTCGTCGGTGGCTCCACCCGTATGCCCGCCGTCGCCGAGCTCGTCAAGGAGCTGACCGGCGGCCAGGACGCCAACAAGGGTGTGAACCCGGACGAGGTCGTCGCCATCGGCGCCGCGCTCCAGGCCGGTGTCCTCAAGGGCGAGGTCAAGGACGTACTGCTCCTCGACGTGACCCCGCTGTCCCTCGGTATCGAGACCAAGGGAGGGATCATGACGAAGCTCATCGAGCGGAACACGACGATCCCGACCAAGCGCTCGGAGATCTTCACCACCGCCGAGGACAACCAGCCCTCCGTCCAGATCCAGGTCTACCAGGGCGAGCGCGAGATCGCGGCGTACAACAAGAAGCTCGGGATGTTCGAGCTGACCGGTCTGCCGCCGGCCCCGCGCGGTGTCCCGCAGATCGAGGTCTCCTTCGACATCGACGCCAACGGCATCATGCACGTGACCGCGAAGGACCTCGGCACGGGCAAGGAGCAGAAGATGACCGTCACCGGCGGCTCCTCGCTGCCGAAGGACGAGGTCGACCGGATGCGCCAGGAGGCCGAGCAGTACGCGGACGAGGACCACAAGCGCCGCGAGGCCGCCGAGTCCCGCAACCAGGGCGAGCAGCTCGTCTACCAGACGGAGAAGTTCCTCAAGGACAACGAGGACAAGGTCCCCGGCGAGGTCAAGACCGAGGTCGAGACCGCCGTCGAGGAGCTGAAGACCGCGCTCAAGGGCGAGGACACCGCCGAGATCCGTACGGCCACCGAGAAGGTCGCCGCGGTCTCGCAGAAGGTGGGCCAGGCCATGTACGCCGACGCTCAGGGCGCGCAGGCCGCGGGCGGTCCCGGCGGTCCCGAGGGTGCCGCCGACGGCGGTGCGCAGGCCAAGGCCGACGACGATGTCGTCGACGCCGAGATCGTCGACGAGGACCGGAAGGATGGTGCCGCGTGACGGAGGAGACCCCGGGTTTCGACGAGCAGCAGCCGCCGCAGGCTCAGCCTCAGCAGCCCGACGTCCCTTCCGGCGCCACCTCTGATGACGCGGAGCCGAAGGCCGCCCCTCAGGAGGGGGCGGCCCCGGCCGGGGACGCGGCAGCAGCCCAGACGGCAGCACAGCAGCAGGTAACGGCCCTGACGGCCCAGCTGGACCAGGTGCGTACGGCGCTCGGTGAGCGCACGGCGGACCTCCAGCGGCTCCAGGCCGAGTACCAGAACTACCGCCGCCGCGTCGAGCGCGACCGGATCACGGTCAAGGAGGTCGCCATCGCGAATCTCCTGACCGAGCTCCTGCCCGTACTCGACGACATCGGCCGCGCGCGGGATCACGGCGAACTGGTCGGCGGCTTCAAGTCGGTGGCCGAGTCGCTGGAGACCGTCGCGGCGAAGCTGGGCCTCCAGCAGTTCGGCAAGGAGGGCGAGCCCTTCGACCCGACGATCCACGAGGCCCTGATGCACAGTTACGCGCCGGACGTCACGGAGACGACGTGCGTGGCGATTCTGCAGCCTGGGTATCGCTTCGGCGAGCGCACCATCCGCCCCGCGCGGGTGGCGGTGGCCGAGCCGCAGCCGGGCGCGCAGACCGTCAAGGGCGACGAGACCGACGCGTCGGCGTCGCCCGACGCCGACGACAAGGAGAACGGTGGCCCGGACGAGGGCTGACGTCGGCGACGTACGGGGCGTACGAATGAACGTACGGACCGTACGGCGCGTGAGAAGGAAGGAGGGACGTCGAGGATGAGCACCAAGGACTTCATCGAGAAGGACTACTACAAGGTCCTCGGCGTCCCCAAGGACGCCACCGAGGCCGAGATCAAGAAGGCGTACCGCAAGCTGGCCCGGGAGTACCACCCGGACGCCAACACGGGGAACGCCAAGGCGGAGGAGCGCTTCAAGGAGATCTCCGAGGCGAACGACATCCTCGGCGACCCCAAGAAGCGCAAGGAGTACGACGAGGCGCGCACCCTCTTCGGCAACGGCGGCTTCAGGCCGGGCCCCGGCGCGGGCGCAGGCGGCACGTTCAACTTCGACCTGGGCGACCTCTTCGGAGGCGCACCCGGCCAGGGCGGGGCGGGCGGCGCCGGCGGCGGATTCGGCGGCGGCCTCGGTGACGTCTTCGGGGGCCTGTTCAACCGGGGCGGCGCCACGGGCACCGGCACGCGTACGCAGCCCAGGCGCGGCCAGGACATCGAGTCCGAGGTCACGCTCAGCTTCACCGAGGCGATCGAGGGCGCGACGGTTCCGCTGCGGATGTCCTCGCAGTCGCCCTGCAAGGCCTGTTCGGGCACCGGCGACGCGAACGGCACACCGCGCGTGTGCTCGACGTGCGTCGGCACGGGACAGGTGGCGCGCGGTTCGGGCGGCGGCTTCTCGCTCACCGATCCGTGCCCCGACTGCAAGGGCCGCGGTCTGCTGGCGGAGACCCCCTGCGAGATCTGCAAGGGCAGCGGCCGGGCCAAGTCGTCGCGCACGATGCAGGTCCGGATCCCCGCGGGCGTCAGCGACGGCCAGCGGATCCGGCTGCGCGGCAAGGGCGCACCGGGTGAACGGGGCGGTCCGGCGGGCGACTTGTACGTCATCGTGCACGTGGGCGCCCACCCGGTCTTCGGCCGCAAGGGCGACAACCTCACGGTGACGGTGCCGGTGACGTTCGCCGAGGCGGCGCTGGGTGGGGAGGTCCGGGTGCCCACCCTGGGCGGGCCGCCGGTCACCCTGAAACTGCCGCCGGGCACGCCCAACGGGCGGACGATGCGCGCCCGCGGCAAGGGCGCGGTCCGCAAGGACGGCACCCGCGGGGACCTGCTGGTCACCGTCGAGGTCGCGGTCCCCAAGGACGTGACGGGCAAGGCGCGTGACGCGCTCGAGGCGTACCGCGAGGCCACCGTGGGCGAGGATCCACGGGCCGAGCTGTTCCAGGCGGCGAAGGGAGCATGAGGACACCATGGATGGCCGTCGACGCAACCCGTACGAGCTGACCGAGGAAACCCCGGTGTACGTCATCTCGGTGGCGGCCCAGCTCTCCGGTCTGCACCCCCAGACCCTGCGCCAGTACGACCGCCTCGGCCTGGTCTCCCCCGACCGCACGGCCGGACGGGGCCGGCGCTACTCGGCCCGCGACATCGAACTGCTGCGCACGGTCCAGCAGTTGTCGCAGGACGAGGGCATCAACCTGGCCGGCATCAAGCGCATCATCGAGCTGGAGAACCAGGTCGCCGCCCTCCAGTCCCGCGTAGCGGAACTGCAGGCGGCTCTGGAAGGCGCCGCCGCGGCGATGCAGCAGCGAGAGGCCGCGGTCCACGCCTCGTACCGCCGCGACCTGGTCCCGTACCAGGACGTGCAGCAGACGAGCGCACTGGTGGTGTGGCGGCCGAAGCGCCAGCAGTCGGACTAGGGACAGCGCAACAGCGTGCAGGGGCCCGGAGGTTGATCGTCGATCCTCCGGGCCCCTGCACGTCGGCTGGTTCCCTTCAGGGAATGAGGTCGCTGATCGCTTCGAGCGCGTGCGCCCACATGGCCAACGCGCCGGTGCCGAACGCGGCGGCGAGCGCGTACCCGAGAGCCGCGTCGGTCGCCTCCACCCGGGCGCCTTCCTTCCACTCGGCCAGGACATGCCCGTCGCCCTCCGAGGTGAAGTCCCCGATGTGCTTCCTGTCCTTGAGCAGCCGACTGCCCGCGACGGAGTCGGGCACCAGCCGGTAGGTGTGGCCCGCGTGCCGGACGTCGACGCGGTACGAGCGCCGGGTCAGCCGTCCCTTCGCGGGCCTGACGACCGCCTCCTGGCCGTCGACGTCCAGCGTGAGCCGGCCGCGCTTCCGGGTGCCGATCGGGATGTGCTCCTCGGTCCTGGTCCCGGCGACGCGGCGCAGGACGATCTCGGGAACCGCCCTTCCCTCGATGGCCAGTTCACCCTTCTCAGGGTTCAGCCAGACGCTCAGTTCGCCGAACAGGTCGTCCTGGGCGAGGGTTTCGACGGGCATGCGCTTCCTTTGCCGCGGGCACGTGAGTTCGGACAGCGTACGTCGTCGATCACCGCCCCGCCGCCTGCCAGAGCGTCACCGCCAGGGCGATGCAGGACGTGAGGGCGGCCAGGGACGGGAGGGGCCAGCGGGCGCGTTCCAGGGCTTCGAGGCGGGTCTCGTGTTCGTCGAGGGTCTTGTCGGTCTGGTCGGCGCGCTGGAGGAGGAGGGCGAGGTCGCCACGAGTGGTGGCGAAGCCGACGTCGACCGAGCGGCGCAGGCGTTCCAGCTCCAGCGCGACTTCGTCGGCCTCAGTCGTCGTCATGGTCGGCCTCCGCTCCGGCGTCCTCGCGCAGCAGCCGGTCCGTACGAAGCGTCGTTCTGCGCGTGGCATCGGTCATCGTGGTGCTCCTCTCTTCTCCGCGGGTCTCCGCTCTTCTCCACTCTTCTTCGCTCCGAGTGTGGGAACATGTGTTCGATAACAGGGAGCGAGCGAACAGACTGGCATGATGCGAGCGCGTACGCAAGTGACTACCCTCCGTGGAGGCGGGCGTGATGGTGACGCTTCAAGCCGTACGCCAACTGCCGCTGATCCGGCGGTCGTTGCCGAATCTCCACCGTTACGCGCGAGCGCGCACACACCTTGGTGCGAGGGCGGTCGGTACGTTGTCCGCGCGACGAGGGGAGAGCGGACATATGCGTTCCAGCTCAGGGGCCGATGCCCATACAGATCGCAGATACCGGGCCGAGGGGCTCGACGAGTTCGCCGGCTGGATCGAGGAACTGCTGCGCGGCCGTGGCTATGACATCGACAGCCCGCGTGGTGGCGGTCGTTCGAAGCTCGCCGACGATGCCGGGGTGCACCGGGCCGCCGTGAGCCGGCTGTTGCAGCGTCAGTCCATGCCCGACCTGGAGACGATGCGGCGTATCGCGGCCGTACTCGGCGTCCCGCTCCGCGAGATGCTCATCCGCTCGGGGCGGCTGACGGAGGACGACCTGCCGGTCGTCGCGGGCGGCGGGCACCCGGCGGCCGGGGACGGCCATGCGGCGCTGAGTCCCGAGGAGGCGGCTCGCAGGATGGGTGTGCCGCCCGAACTGCGGGAGCTGTTCGCCAAGGTGGCGAGGCAGTTCCTGCCGGAGGGCGGTTGAGGCGAGGGAGCGGCGCGAGGGAGTCGAGGGAGTGCGGAATGGGGAATCCGGGCGGCGGCAGCCGCGGTGACGAGGCGGAACGCGTCTCCAGGCTGGTGGGCGAACTGCTCATCGGGCTCGGCGAGAAGCTCCGGGCGGCAGGCCCGGAGGGCGTCCGCGTGCTCACCGAGGAGGAACTGCAACGGCAGCAGCTGAACTGGTTCCGCGCCGGCTGGCACGAGCATGCCCGCGCGACGCAGCCGCAGGGCCCCGACGCCCACACCGAGTCCGCTCCCGATTCCGCCCCCGGCTCCGGTGCCGACGCCGTCCGACGCCAGCACCCCGACAGCGAGCACTTCCCGCTCCCGCCGGCCCGCCTCCTCCGCTTTCCGGAACGCCCACCGGACGACGGGCATGACGGGGACCGCGCCCCGAGGGGGCCGCAGGCCCCTTAGGGGCGCGGGGCAGTGACATATGCGGCTCCGCCGCGATGGGGGTCCCCCCGCTCTGGGGGTCCCCCCAGGCCCTTAAGGCACTGGGGGAGAATTCGAGAGTGGGGGAGCGACCAGCCACAACGAACCCGCAGTTCCGAACCGCACTTCCAGCGGAGCGCTCAGGCCTTGGCCCGCTCGTAGCGCAGGAGCACGACGCCATTGCCGAAGGTGTGGGTCCCGGCGAGGCGGAGGTGGGTGGTGGCGTCCGATTCCGGGAAGAGGGGACGGCCGCGGCCCAGGATGACCGGGGTGACGTAGAGCCAGTACTCGTCGATCAGGTCATGTCGCCGGAACTCCGCGGCGAGTTCCGCGCCGCCGACTCCGAGGTCGCCGCCGGGCTGCTCCTTGAGGGCTCTGATCTCCTCGGGGACGACTTCCGGCACGATGGTCGTGTTCCAGTCGGCGGGACCCGGCTTCAGCGTGCGGGAGTACACGATCTTCGGCATGTCCCGGTAGATGGCCGCGAACTCACGCTCGGTCTCCGTGGCCGAGGGGTCCTCGTCGGCGGTCGGCCAGTAGCCGTCCATCAGCTGGTGCACGACCCGCCCGTGCAGGAAGCCGCCCATCGGCTTGATGCGCTCGTTGTGGTGGCGGTGCACCTCCTCGTCGACCAGGTGCCAGTCGAGCTCGCCGTTCGGGCCCGCGAAGTAACCGTCGAGGGACACGGCCAGACTCAGGGTGATCTTGCGCATCGGGACTCCTGGGGATCGCGGATACTGGACGGAGCGGCGGTCGGGCGGCTGACGGACGTACGGCGGACGCAGGGCGGTCGGGCAGCCGGCGGACCTACGGCGGCTGGACAGTGGACGGGCGGTGGACGGGTGGGTGGGCACGCGGCCGGTCGGATTGGTGAACTGTCGATAGACAGGCCATCACACATGCTCCATCCCCGCCCGCAGATCCTCCAGACCTTCAGCTCTGCGTCTTCACAATGAGCACACAGAGTGCTGTTGCGATCTCGTTAACCGGAATTCCTTGACGCTATTGACAAGCCCGCGTTGGCTTTTGGTCACCAGGGTGACAAAGCTGTGCCCTCGTCCGGAAAACACCAGAAGTGAGCAACCGTATGCGTCGTATCGCCATATCCCTGGCCGTGTCCACCATGGCTCTCTCGCTCGCCTCCTGTGGTGTGCTCGACAGCGACTCGGAGGGCGGCTCGGCGGAACCGACCAGGGGCGACGACATCACGGTGGGTCTGCTGCTGCCGGAGAAGGAGAACCAGCGCTACGACAAGTTCGACCACCCCATCATCAAGAAGAAGGTCGACGAGCTGACCAAGGGCAAGGGCGAGGTCGTATACGCCAATGCCGACCAGGACGCCGCCGAGCAGAAGAAGCAGCTCCAGCGGATGGTCGACGACAAGGTCGACGTGGTGCTCCTGGACGCGGTGGACGCCAAGGACATCGCGGACGGCGTACAGAAGGCGAAGGACGCGGACATCCCCGTCATCGCGTACGACCGGCTGGCCGAGGGCCCCATCGACGCGTACATCTCCTTCGACAGCCAGCAGGTCGGGGAGGTGCAGGGCAAGGCCCTCGCCGAGACCCTGGACGGCGGCAAGTCCCAGAAGATCGTCATGATGAACGGCGCGATCACCGACCCGAACGCGGCCCAGTTCAAGAAGGCCGCCCTCGCCGAGCTGGGCGACAAGGTGACCATCGCCAAGCAGTACGACACCAAGGACTGGAAGCCCTCGAACGCGCGGGCCAACATGATGGCCGCGATCTCCTCCATCGGCGCCGAGAACATCGACGGGGTGTACTCCGCCAACGACGGCATGGCCGGCGGCATCGTCTCCGCCCTGAAGGCGGCCGGCGTGACCGAGCTGCCGCCGATCACCGGCCAGGACGCGGAACTCGAGGCGGTGCAGCGCATCGTCTCCGGCGAGCAGTACATGAGCGTCTACAAGCCGTACCCCGAAGAGGCCGAGACCGCCGCCGAGCTGGCCGTGGCCCGCGCCCACGGCTGGGGCATCGAGTTCGACGCCCTCACCCGCGACAAGGTCGACAGCCCGACGAAGAAGGACGTCCCGGCGCACCTCGTCCTCGTCTCCCCCCTGACGAAGGACAACATCAAGGACACGGTCATCGACGACGGCATCTACAAGGTCTCGGACATCTGCACCTCGGAGTACGAGGCGGCCTGCGAGGAGATCGGCCTGAAGAAGTAGGGGTCGTAGGGGTCCTGGAGCGGGGCTTCAGCTCTCGCTCTTGAGATGCCTCAGGAGGGCGGCCTAAGACGCGAACGGGGCGGCGTACGCCGACGTGGTGTCGGTGTACGCCGCCCTGGGGCGAGACCGGTTGCGGGAGGTGACCCGCGCTGTCATGGCGGTTACTTCGGGTCGCTGTTGAACTTCGAGGCCGACCAGAAGTAGCCGAGCACCGCGAGGCCCAGGCACCAGGAGACCGCAAGCCACCCGTTGTGGCCGATCTCGCTGCCGAGGAGCAGGCCGCGCAGGGTCTCGATGGCGGGGGTGAACGGCTGGTACTCGGCGATCGGCTGGAACCAGCCCGGCATCGTGTCGACCGGGATGAAGGCGCTGGACAGGAGCGGCAGCAGGATCATCGGCAGCGCGTTGTTGCTGGCGGCCTCGGCGTTCGGGCTGATCAGGCCCATGCCGACGGCGACCCAGGTGAGCGCCATGGCGAAGAGCACGAGCAGCCCGAACGCCGCCAGCCACTCCAGGGCCGTGGCGTCCGTGGATCTGAAGCCGATGGCCACGCCGACGGCCCCGACGAGGACCACGCTCATCACGCACTGCAGCACGCTGCCGACGACGTGTCCGATGAGCACAGAGCCGCGGTGGATCGCCATCGTGCGGAAGCGGGCGATGATGCCCTCGGTCATGTCGTTGGAGACGGACACCGCGGTCCCGATCGTGGTGCTGCCGATGGTCATCAGCAGCAGGCCCGGAACGATGTAGGCGATGTACGCGGAGCGGTCCGCGCCGCCGCCTCCGATGCCCGCGCTCATCACGTCGCCGAAGATGTAGACGAAGAGCAGCAGGAGCATGACCGGGGTGAGCAGCAGGTTCAGGGTGAGGGACGGGTAGCGCCGGGCGTGCAGCAGGTTGCGGCGCAGCATCGTGTTCGAGTCGCGTACGGCGAGGGAGAGGGTGCTCATCGGACGGTCTCCTTGGGCTGGGTGGTCTGGTTGGGGACGGTGCCGGTGCCGGTCAGGGCGAAGAACACGTCGTCGAGGTCGGGGGTGTGCACGGTCAGCTCGTCCGCCTCGATGCCGGCCGAGTCCAGCCAGTCGAGGATGGCGCGCAGCTCGCGCTGACTGCCGCCGGAGGGGATCTGCAGCGCCAGCGCCTCGTCGTCCCTGCCGGCCTCGCGCAGGGCGACGGCGGCGGACTGGTAGGCGGACGGGTCGGTGAAGCGGAGCCGGACGTGGCCGCCGGGGATGAGCCGCTTCAGCTCCTCGGCCGTGCCTTCGGCGGCGATCTTGCCGTCGTTGAGCACGGCGATGCGGTCCGCGAGCTCGTCGGCCTCTTCCAGGTACTGGGTGGTGAGGAAGACGGTGACACCGCCCGTGACGAGTTCGCGGATGATGCCCCACATGTTGTGGCGGCTGCGCGGGTCGAGGCCGGTGGTGGGCTCGTCGAGGAAGATGATCCGCGGGTTGCCGACCAGCGTCATGGCGATGTCGAGGCGGCGCTTCATGCCGCCGGAGTAGGTGGAGGCGGGCCTCTTCGCGGCCTCCACCAGGTCGAAGCGCTCCAGCAGCTCGGCGGTGGTGCGGCGGCCCTCGCCGCGGGAGAGGTGGTGCAGGTCCGCCATGAGGAGCATGTTCTCCTCGCCGGTGATCAGGCCGTCGACGGCGGAGAACTGCCCGGTGACGCCGATCGCGGCCCGCACGGCCTGCGGGTCGGCGGCCAGGTCGTGGCCGCCGACGTGCAGGTCGCCGGCGTCGGCGGTGATGAGGGTGGAGAGGATCTTCACGGCGGTGGTCTTGCCGGCACCGTTCGGACCGAGCAGGGAGAAGACCGTTCCTTCGGGGACGGCCAGGTCGACGCCGTCGAGTACGACCTTGTCGCCGTAGGACTTGCGCAGCCCGTTCGCCGCGATGGCCGGGGTGGTCATGATGGGTGCTCCTTTTTAAAGGCGTTTGGAGGCTGCGGGTCAGAGGCTGCGGGCGGTGATGTCGCCGTGAGTGGTGGTCGCGTGGATGGTCAGGCCGGCCGCGGCGCCGTCGGTGTTCTTCAGGGCGTTGTTGATCCGGCCGTAGCCGGTGCCGGCGTCCAGGGAGGCGGAGACTCCGGCCGCGGCGCTGACCGACACGTTGCCCATCTGGGTGCGCAGCACGAGGGTGCCGGAGAGGGCCTCGGCGATGTTGATGTCGCCCTTTTGGGTGCTGATCTCCGCGGGGCCGCCCAGGCGGCCGACCGAGACGTCGCCGTCGAGGACGGTGAGGCGGGCGCTTGCTGCCTCGTCGAGCTTGACCGAGCGGTAGCCGTCCGCGAAGGCGACGTCGCCGAGCCGTCCGACGCCGCGGAACTCGGCGGCGGCCGACTTCGCCTCGACGCGGGAGCCGGCGGGCAGTTGGACGGTCACCTCGACGGATCCGGTGTGGCCGAGGATCCGGTTCTTCGCCTCCGGGGCCTGGATCCGCAGGACGCCGTCGCTGTAGGAGACCTCGATCTCCTCGGCCGCCTTCACGTCGCGGCTCTTTGAGGCGTTGGCGGGCAGGACCTCGACCGTGGTGTCGGTCCGGTCGGCGGCAATGAACTGGATGCGTCCGGCGGGGATGTCCAGGACGGCGGAGATCGGGGCGGGGGTGGCGAACTTCTGCATCGTGCTCTCCTTCGGCTCGGTGTTTCCGATGAAGGAAAAGCTACGTTGCGTTCAATGATGAGGCAACAGATTCGTTGCGCAGAATTGGCATTGATGCAGGTGAAAGCAAGAAAATCGTTGCAACGATTCTGAACTTAACGCAACGATACTCCTTGTTCGTTGCAACGGTTTGAGAGTGAACGCTATGCCGGAGGCACCAAACCCAAAAGGCCCCGCCAAGGGCTTCGTGATCGGTGAGGGGATCACGGGCCCGAAGCGGGGCTGAGGCGCGGGAGGCGCGGAGGACGAGGGACGGGCTGGGCGGATTCTGCTGCGTGACAGGTCACGGAGTCAGCGGATGTGAGATCCGGCCCGAGGCCTCGTCTATTTCGTCGTGGGCCTTGGTGAGGAGTTTCATGGCCAGTTCGTTCAGGGCCCTGGCTCCCGCCACTTCCTCGCCCACCCTCGGCTGGTTGGAGTCGGAGGGGTGGCGTTTGGCGTAGCCGTGGGCCCGTACCTCGCTTCTGTCGGGGAGTCGTACGAGGGCGGCGGCGCGGGTGCGCTGGTCGTCCTCGTCGAATTCCAGCTCCACGTGCCATCCGACAGCCGTGTGCGTCATCGCGATCACCTCCGGAAACGGCCGACTACACAGATAACAACAGCATCCGCCCGCCCGCCCCGGTTACGCCACTCGCGTGAACTCCACCATCACCTCCGGTGGCCCTCCGGCCACTCCCCGGTACACGCCCTTGTGCGGCGTCACGTCGTCGTAGTCGCGGCCCCGGCCCACGACCACGTGGGACTCGTCGGCGCGTACCCGGTTGGTGGGGTCGTAGCCGGTCCAGTCGCCCGCCCAGTACTCGACCCAGGCGTGGCTCTGGCCTTCGACGGGGCGGTGGAGTTCCGCGTCGCGTTCGGGGTGGAGGTAGCCGGAGACATAGCGGGTGGGCAGGCCGAGGGCGCGCAGCAGGCCCGCCGTCAGGTGCGCTATGTCCTGGCAGACGCCGGCGCCCTGCTCCCAGGCCTCGGCGGCGGCGGTGTTCACGCCGGTGGAGCCCGGGATGTACCTGACGTGGTCGGCGACCAGGGACGAGACCGCCACCGCCGTCTCGTGCGGGTCCAGGCCGGCCGCCGCCGCACGCGCCCGCTCGACGAGTGCGTCGGGCATGGCCGTACGCGAGGTCGGCGCCGCGTACTCCAGCAGGCGGGACTTCGCGACCAGTTCGGCCACCTCCGCCCATGTCGGAGCCGCCTGGAGCCCGCCCGGCGGGGCCGTCTCCACCAGGCTCACCGCCGTGATCGTCAGGTTCGCGTGCGGTTCCATCAGGTCGAAGCCGGTGACCTGGGTGCCCCAGTAGTCCCAGTACGACCAGGTCGGGGTGGAGGGGTTCACGAGGACGCGGGCGTCCAGCGTGGTCTGGCTCGGCAGCGTCAGCGGGGTCATGCGGACCTCGTTGTGGGAGGAGACCGCGGCCTGGGCGTACGACACCTTCGTGGTGTGCCGGATGCGGAGTCGGCGCGTCATGGCGTACTCACGCTCCTTCCTGGGCCCACTCGACGGGCCCCTGGTACGGGAAGAACTTCTCCGCGACCGCCTCGGCGGAAGTCATGCAGGACGTCTGCAACTCGCGCAACAGGGACGGGAGTACGTCCTCCAGGGCGCCGGAGTCCTGATACTCCAGGCGCGTACGCATCCGGCCGATCGGCCGCCGCGCCGGATCCTGGCGCTGACGCCCCAGCGCCGCCAGGCACTCCTCCGCCGTGGTCAGGGCGTGCAGCACCGAACGCGGGAACTCCCGGTCCATGATGAGGAATTCGGCCACGCGGGCCGTGTCCCCGAAGCCGCCGTACACCCGCGCGTACGCCTCGTCCGCCCCGCTCGCGCTCAGCAGCGTCGGCCAGTCCGGCGCATGGGGGGCGTCCAGGACCCGTACGGACAGCAGCCGTACGGTCATGTCCACCCGCTCCAGGCTCCGGCCGAGCACCACGAAACGCCAGCTGTCGTCGCGGCTCATCGTCGAGTCGGCCAGTCCGAAGAAGAGCGCGGCCCGGCGGCGTACGAGTTCCAGATAGGCGTACGGGCCGGTGCGGCGGGCCGCCATGCGCTGGTCGGCGAGGGCGTGCCAGGTGGAGTTGAGGCACTCCCACATCTCCGAGGACACGGCTTCACGGGCGCTCCTCGCATTCAGACGCGCGGCCCCGAGCGCTCCCTCGATGGAGCAGGTCGAGCGCGCGTCGAAGGCCAGCTGGTCGAGCACCTGCTGCATGTCGACGCGTTCGTCCCCCGCGTCGACGCCGAGGATCGCGTACAGCGAGCGGCAGGCCACGTCCTCGTCCCGCCAGGGGTCTTCGAGGAGCCGGTGCAGATACGCGTCGAGGATGCGGCCGGTGGCGTCCGCGCGCTCGACGTACCGGCCCGTCCAGGTCAGTGCTTCGGCGATGCGGGAGAGGATCACGTCGTTCACGGCCGTACCTCCTCGATCAGTGTTCGCTCCGTCCGGGGGTGTCCGGTGCGTGGTGGTCACTGCTGTTGCGCCCCTTCCTGCGAGACGAGGCGCTCCCCGTCGGGGCCGAGCTGGCGCGGGACGACGTCCGGTACGGTGCTGGGCTCCTCCGGTCGCGGCCCGCCCGTCGGCCCGTCGGCGAGTACCCAGGTGTCCTTGGAGCCGCCGCCCTGGCTGGAGTTGACGATGAGGTTGCCCTCCTGGAGCGCCACCCGGGTGAGCCCGCCGGGCAGCACCCACACATCGCTGCCGTCGTTCACGGCGAACGGCCGCAGATCGATGTGGCGCGGCGCCATCCGGTCGCCGGAGAGGGTGGGCGAGGTGGACAGGGCGACGGGCCGCTGAGCGATCCAGCCGCGCGGATCGGCGATAACATCTTTGCGTACGCGATCCAGCGTGGCCTTGTCCGCATGCGGACCGATCACGATGCCCTGGCCGCCCGCCCCGTCGACCGGCTTCACGACCAGTTGGTGGAGCTGGTCGAGGACGGCCTCCAGCTGCCCTGGTTCTTCGGGGCGAAACGATTCGACATTGGGGATGACCGGTTCCTCGGCGAGGTAGTAGCGGATGAGATCCGGTACGTACGTGTAGAGGAGCTTGTCGTCCGCGATGCCGTTGCCAACAGCGTTCGCGAGTGTGATGTTCCCGGCCTGGGCCGCGTTCATGATGCCCGGGCAGCCGATGACGGAGTCGGGGCGGAAGTGGAGCGGGTCGAGGAAGTCGTCGTCGAGCCGCCGGTATACGACATGGACCGGCATCTCGCCGCGCGTCGTCCGCATCCAGACACGGTTCCCGCGGCACACGAGATCGTGGCCCTCGACCAGTTGCACGCCCATCAGCCGGGCCAGCAGGGCGTGCTCGAAGTAGGCGGCGTTGTTCGGGCCCGGGGTGAGGACGACGACGCGCGGGTCGCCGACCCCGTCGGGCGCCGCCGCGCGCAGCGCCGCGAGCAGGCGCTGCCCGTAGCCGTCGACCGGCAGGACGTGCTGTTCGGCGAAGAGGGAGGGGAAGATCCGGGTCATCGCGCGCCGGTTCTCGATGACGTACGAGACCCCCGACGGCACCCGTACGTTGTCCTCCAGCACCCGGAAGTCGCCCGCCTCGTCGCGTACGAGATCGATGCCGGCGACATGGATGCGTACACCGCCCGGCGGTTCCACACCGTGCGCGGCCCGGTGGAAGTGCCCGGAGTTGAGGAGCAGTCTCCAGGGGACGACCCCGTCCTCGAAGGCCCGGCACGGCCCGTACGCGTCGGCGAGATAGGCCTCGAGCGCCCTGACCCGCTGGGAGACCCCGCGCTGGATCAGATCCCATTCGAGGGCGTCGAGAACCCGGGGCACGAGGTCCAGCGGCCAGGGTCTTTCCTCGCCCGCGAAGGCATAGGTGACGCCGCGGTCCGTGAACGCGCGGGCCATCTGGTCGGCCCTGAACCGGAGTTCGGCCGGTTCCATCGGTTGGAGTGCTGCCAGTACCGGCTCATAGGCGGTCCTGACCTCACCCGGCCGCTCAAACATCTCGTCCCACGCGTCGGCCAACGCGTATGCGTCAAATATGTCCGCCATGGCCTGACGGTAGGTGCGGCAGGTAACGGGGCGATCACTTGGGGATTTCGGGCAGCTCACGGGGGTGATCGTGGGGTGGGGCGCCAACTGCGCCGGCGGCGTGCGGAGGGCAATGATAAGCACGCCTATAATAGATTCCCTGGTCATTGAATCCTGGCAGCAGGACGCGGCACACCGGAGGCCCCGTGATTCCCAAGCCCGAGAAACCCGAGACCATGTTCGACCGCGACTTCGAGTGGGCCGAGCTCGTGCGCTACGCGGGTTACCAGGGGCCCGAGGCCACCTTGGGCGTGGTGTCCGGCCGACGGCGGCAGGGCAAGACCTTCCTGCTGGACGGGGTGTGCCGGGCAACCGGCGGTTTCTTCTTCGCGGCCAGTGAGGCCACCGAGGCCGAATCGCTACGGCAGTTCGGCGCGGCGATGGCCCGGTTCCAGGGGCGGCGGACGCCGTACCGGTTCGCGCACTGGGACGAGGCCGTCGAAGCGATGATGCGGCTCGCGACGCCGGACACCGGACCACTGCCCGTCGTACTCGACGAGTTCCCGTTCCTGGTCAAGGCCTCGCCCGAGCTGCCGTCCCTGCTCCAGCGCGCCCTCGGACCGCAGGGGCGCCGGGAGGGCGGGCCCGTCCGGCTGCTGCTGTGCGGATCGGCGCTGTCCTTCATGGGCAACCTGCTCTCCGGTACGGCGCCGCTGCGCGGCCGGGCGAGCCTGGAGCTGGTCGTGCCGACGCTCGACTACCGGTCCGCCGCCCGGTTCTGGGGCGTCGAGGACCCCCGCCTGGCTCTCGTGCTCAACTCCGTGGTGGGCGGCACCCCCGCCTACGGCCGTGAGTTCGTGCTCGGCGACACCCCCGCCGACCTCGACGACTTCGGCCCCTGGATACTGCGCAACGTCCTCAACCCCGGCCGCCCCCTCTTCCGCGAGGCACGCTTCCTCCTCGCCGAGGAGCCGGACCTGCGCGACACCGCGCTCTACCACGGCGTCCTCGCCGCCATCGCCCAGGGCAACCACACCCGGGGCGGCATCGCGAGCTTCCTGGAACGCAAGTCCACCGACCTCGGCCACGCGCTGACCGTTCTGGAGGACACCGGCCTGATCATGCGCGATCCGGACGCCTTCCACGGCAAGCGTTCCGCCTACCGGATCGCCGAGCCCATCCTCACCTTCTACTACGCAGTCATGCGCCCGGAGTGGAGCGACCTGGAACGGCCGGGACAGGCCCCGGCCGTCTGGGAGCGGTCGCAGTCCACCTTCCGCAGCAAGGTCGTCGGCCCGCACTTCGAGCAGATCTGCCGCACATGGGCCCGCTGGTACGCCTCCGCCGACACCCTGGGCGGACAGCGAACCCGCGTCGAGTCCGGCACGGTCGCGGACCCCACGGCCAGGACCAGCCACGAGGTCGACCTGGCGGTCTTCGGACGCACGGACGACGGCCGCGAGACCCTGCTGGCCATCGGCGAGGCCAAGTGGAACGAGACCATGGGCACAGGCCACCTCGACAGGCTTCGCCGCATCCGCGAGCTGTTGCGCAAGCGCTCGGGCACGGACGCCGCCGGTACGCGGCTGCTGTGCTTCAGCGGGGCGGGGTTCAGCGATGGCCTCCGGGCCGCTGCTGGTGCGGATCCGTCCGTTCAGCTGGTTGACCTCGAGCGGTTGTATGGAGGGGAGTGAGCCGGTGTCATTGGCTCTGCCTGGGCACTTCCGTGTCGCCATCAGCGCGGGACTCGTCAGAGCGGCGTTCGCTCACGAGGCGCCTGGTTCGCTGAGGTTGGTGGGACAGTCGGCAAGCCGTACAAGATTGACAAGGGTTCGGTCGGTGAGGGGCAGAGAGAGTATGAACCGGTAGCAGGTCGCGGCTCCACCGCTTGCGGTGTAAGCGACCGTGATCTTGGTGGTTGAAGCGTCGCGCGCTCTGCCCCAGCGGGCATCCCCGGCCGCGTGAGTAATCTCTTTGTCCGTGAGAGCCCCGTCCCGTGTGGCCTCATGGAGTTGGTACCCGGTCAGTCCGGCCTTCTTGGCAAGGACTTCGTCGTCCGGCGGTGCCGGGCGGTCGAAGAATCCCTGCACCGCGATGGACACCAGGATCGCGGCCGCGGCAAGCAACAAGGCGATGACGAGCAGGACTACGCACCCGGCTGTGATCAGCCGGTCGCGGTTGTCGGTTTCCAGGGTCACCTCATGATCTCTTGCAGCCAGAACGCCGGCTGTCGCCTACATATCGCCGTTTCCTGGGAGCCCTGGCCGGATGGGGGGTATCTGGCCAGGGCCGCTCAGGTTGCCTTGACGCCCGTCTGAAGCGCTCCCACGATGCACCCGTTGCTTGTGCAGCCACCACCGTCAGCTTGTTGCAATCAGCCATGCGGAGGGGCGGACAAATATGGATCCAATGTGTCGATAGGGGGTGTGGATGCGACGAAGCCGTGTTGCGGAGGCGGGAACGGCCCCGCATAGTTGCGCTCCGGAGAGGCTGGAACCAGGGGTTGGGGAGATGGCCGGGCACAGGACGGAAGCGCATCCGCACGGTGCTGACCGCCTGTGCGATGCGGGGGACCGGGTGTACTCCCGGGCGGTGCGGCGTGGCCGGGTGTCCCGTGAGGATGCCGAGGCCGTGCCCTGTCTGGTCGAGCTGGCGCTGTTGCATCCCGATCCCGACGACATGCGGTATCTGGTGCCGACCTCGCCGCAGGAGGTCATGACGCGGTTGCTGCGGGAGATGCACGAGGACGTCGTCGCGGCGCAGTCGCGTATGGGCGCGACCGTGTCCGCCTTCGAGTGGTACGCGTCCCTGGGTGGCGACGCGCGGTCGCCCGCCGAGGGCGTGGCGATCCGGGTGCTCGACGGACTGCCCCGCATCCGTGCCGCCATGGACGAGGCGACCGAGGCGTGCACGTCCGAGGTGCTGGCCGTGCAGCCGGGCGGCATCCGCCGCGAGGACGAACTCTCCGAAGGGCTGCACCGGGCGCTCGCGCTCCGCCGGCGGGGCGTACGGATGCGCGACCTGTACACGCACGTGGCCCGGCACGGTCAGGGACTGCTCAACTACATGGAGCTGATGGGCGACGCGGCCGAGGCCCGCACCCTCGACGAGGTCCCCGAGCGGCTCATCGTCTTCGACCGCACGGTCGCCTTCATCCCCGCGAGCCAGGACCGTACGATCGCGCTGGAGCTGCGCCACCCGGCGCTGGTCGACTACCTGGTCACTGTCTTCGAACGGCTCTGGCGCCTCGCGATCCCGATCACCGCGCCCCTACCGGACACGGGCATCGAGGGCATCACCCACCGCGAACGCGCCATCGCGGCACTGCTGGCCGAGGGCCACCAGGATGCGGTGGTCGCGGAGCGACTGGGCATCAGCGTCCGTACGTGCCGGGCCCACATCGCGCGGTTGTCGGAGACGCTGGGTGCCGCCAGCCGTACGCAGCTGGGGGTCCGCATCGCCCAGGCGGGCCTCGACGGTCCGCCGCGCTCCACGGAGCTTCAGCCTCTCACCGCTCCTGGTCCGGTTGCTCCAGAATCCCCGACTGGCCGATGAGATAGCCGAGTTGGGCTCGGCTTTCGCTGCCGAGGGTGGCGGCGAGTTTGGCTATGTGGACTCGGGCGGTGCGGACGTTCATGCCGAGGCGGTCCGCGATGACCGCGTCGGTGTGGCCTTCGATGAGGAGGGCGGCGATGGCTCGTTGGCGGGGGGTGACGCCGTCGAGGGACGGGCGCCGGACCGCTTCGGGGTACATGGGAGTGGCCAGCCGCCAGAGGCGGTCGAAGGTGGTGACGAAGTAGCCGACCAGGGCCGGGTGATGGACCGCCACGGCGATGGTGCGGTCCTTGTGGGCGGGTATGAAGGCCACGGTCCGGTCGACGACGAGCAGCCGCTCGGTGACTTCGTCCAGGGTGCGGGCCTCGACATCGCCCGCCAACTGTTCGTAGCGGGCGAGCACAGTGGGTGCGTGGCGCAGCGTGTGCTGGTAGAGGGTGCGGATGCGGCCGCCGCGGTCGAGGAAAGCCTGGTCGCGGTCCAGGGCTTCGATGTGGACCTGGGGAGGCGGACCGATGTGCGAGGCGTGCGGTTGGATGGCGAGAAGTTCGCTGGAGGCGTCAGCCAAGGTCTCGGTGATGACCTGGTTGATGCGCGCCATACCGGTGAGGACCCTGATCGTCGGGCTGTCCGTCGCTGCCGTACGACCGCCGTCGAGCCGCATCAGCGGCTCGAACACTGTGGCCAGCCGCTCCTCGCGTCGCCGTTCGTCGGCGATGCGGTCCTCGGCGATGCGGAGCAGCCTGTGGAGGGCCGCGGCCGGTGCGATGGGCTCCAGTCGGCTCAGGTCCTCGACGGACGGCTGCAGCAGCCCGAAGTCGACAAGACACGGGGCTCCGACGACGTCGGCACTGCGTACGCGCCCTTCCCGCAGGGCTCGTGCGTACAGTCGCGTGCCCGTCTCGCACAGTTCCTCCGGCCCGTGGCCGTGCGCCTCGCTTGTCACATGCGGCTCTCTTCGGTCGGCGTTCAGTGATCCTGGTCCAGGATCCCCGACTGCGCGATGAGGAAGCCGAGTTGGGCCCGGCTGCCGCTCCCGAGGGCGGTGGCCAACTTCGCTATGTGGGCGCGGCACGTGCGTACGTTCATGCCGAGGCGCCGGGCTATCGCCTCGTCGACGTAGCCCTCCACGAGCAGCTTCGCTATCGAGTGCTGGATGTCGGTGATGCCGTCGGGGTCGGTTTCGTAGGGGGCGCCCGCGTCCAGGGGGACCGAACGGCCCCACATGAACTCGAAGACCTTGATCAGGTAGCGGACGAGCCCGGGATGACGGAGCTCGAGGGCGACCTGCCCGTCATCGCGCGTGGGGATGAAGGCGACGGTCTCGTCGCAGATGATGAGCCGCTCGACGAGTTCGTCGATGGTGCGGTACTCCACCTTGCCGTTGGAGAACTGGGCCACGTAGGCCAGGGTCTCGGGGCTGTACCGGGCTGTGTGCTGGTAGAGGGTCCGAATGCGGCAGCCCCGTTCGATCAACGGCCTGTCGCGCTCCAGTCCTTGATGGAGTGTGTGCTCGAGCCGGCGGCGGCTCGGCTGGACCGTGAGCATCTCGGACTGGCACTGGGCCGTGGCCAGGTCGAGTGCCGCATTGATCCGCTCGATGCCCTCCAGCACCGTGATCGAGTGGGTGTTTGACGTCGCCTGGGCGCTGAGGGTCATGAACGGCTCGAAAGCGTCGGCCAGTTCGATCGACATCCGCCGCTGCTTGGTGATCTCGTGCTCGATCGGGTTGAGCCGCTGGGCCAGGGCGATCGACGGGGGAACCGGGCGCAGCCAGTTCGCGTCGTCGGGGTCGGGGTGCAGGAGGGCGAACTCCATCAGGCAGGGAGCGGGCTCCACGTCCGCGCGGGCGATGCGCCCAACGCGCAAAGCGTTCTCATAAAGACGGCGACCTTCCTCGCACAGCTCAGTCACTCCATGAGGATGTGTCTGCTTAGTCTCATTTGTAGCCAAATCTCCACCCCCCAGGGTCCTGAACATGCAGGAACATGATGCATCCATTCGGTGGCCATGACGTGCCCGAATGCGCCATCGTCGTATTCGACGGGGGAGAGGTGACCTTCAAATGAGGACGAAGCCGACTATGCATAAGAGAATGCTTCGCTCGGCGCTTGCCGCCGCCTTCTCCGCCGTTGTGACCCTCGGGGCTGTGGGTGGCCTCGTGGGTACGCAAGGTGACGCTCCGTTGGGCGACAGTACGTGGCGCGTGAGTGCCGCGGCTACTGCCGACGACCCCAGTGACAGTACTTGGGTCAGTCCGGTGCCTGCCGCCAATCCTGGTGACAGTACCTGGATCAGTCCGGCGTCCACCGGCGGCGACAATGACAGCACGTGGGTCGCCGAGTCATGACTACCCCACCCGACGACCGCTCCTTCCGGAGAGAAATGGCCACCGCCTACCGCTCCGGCTGGCACTTCATCGACCTGGTCACCGCCATCCCCCACAGCGGCGACTCGCTGATGGTGACCGTCTTCGGAGAGCCGGTCGTCGTCACCAGGGACGAGGAAGACGACGTGCGGGCGTACCGGTGTCTACGACGTCCGCGAGGAGCGCCGCAGCCCGTGCGGTGTGCCATTCGGTACGGAATGATCTTTGTGAACCTCGACCAGCGTGATCACGAGCTGGTCGAGCCGGAAGCCCCGGACGTACGAACCATCTCAGCCACCCCCCGCAGTGCCTGACGCGATTCCCCCGTCGCAATAGATCGCGCAGGTGCTCCCCCCCGCAGCGGCGTCACCGTGACCTGAACACGGTGACGCCGCTGTCGTTTGCGCGGAATCTCCTGGTATGGCCCGCTTCTGGGCGCTGTGGAGCGCGGCTGGTTTCTGTCCTTTTTTCGTTGCTGCGGGCATCTTCCTTCTGGGTGGCCTCTCTCATCCCCTTGAGTGAAATAGACTCAACTTTGTGTACGTTGCCAAAGTCAGTGTTGGAAGATGGCTGACGACGGCTGACGCAAGGAGGAGACAGCGGACGTGGACGCCGAGCTGACCAACAGGAGCCGGGACGCGATCAACGCGGCCAGCAACCGTGCCGTGTCCGAGGGCCACCCGGATCTCACCCCCGCGCACCTGCTGCTCGCACTGCTCGAGGGGCAGGAGAACGAGAACATCACCGACCTGCTGACCGCGACGGAGGCGGACCAGGCGGCCGTACGGGCCGGCGCCGAGCGTGTACTGAGCGCGCTGCCCAGCGTGACCGGCTCGACCGTCGCCCCGCCGCAGCCCAACCGCGAGCTGCTCGCCGTCATCGCCGATGCCACGGAGCGGGCCAAGGAGCTGGGCGACGAGTACCTCTCCACGGAGCACCTGCTGATCGGCATCGCCGCGAAGGGCGGCCAGACCGGGGACGTACTCTCCCAGCAGGGCGCCAGTGCGAAGAAGCTGCTGGAGGCCTTCCAGAAAGCGAGGGGAGGGCGCCGCGTGACCACACCGGATCCCGAGGGCCAGTACAAGGCACTCGAGAAGTTCGGGACCGACTTCACGGCCGCCGCGCGTGAGGGCAAGCTCGACCCGGTCATCGGGCGGGACCAGGAGATCCGGCGCGTCGTGCAGGTGCTGTCCCGGCGTACGAAGAACAACCCCGTCCTCATCGGCGAGCCCGGCGTCGGCAAGACCGCCGTCGTGGAGGGACTCGCCCAGCGGATCATCAAGGGTGACGTGCCCGAGTCCCTCAAGAACAAGCGGCTCGTCGCGCTCGACATCGGCGCGATGATCGCGGGCGCCAAGTACCGCGGTGAGTTCGAGGAGCGGCTGAAGACCGTACTCGCCGAGATCAAGGACTCCGACGGGCAGATCATCACGTTCATCGACGAGCTGCACACCGTCGTGGGCGCCGGGGCCGGCGGTGACTCCGCCATGGACGCGGGCAACATGCTCAAGCCCATGCTCGCCCGCGGTGAGCTGCGCATGGTCGGTGCCACGACCCTCGACGAGTACCGCGAGCGCATCGAGAAGGACCCGGCCCTGGAGCGGCGTTTCCAGCAGGTGCTGGTCGCCGAGCCGACCGTCGAGGACACCATCGCGATTCTGCGCGGGCTCAAGGGGCGGTACGAGGCCCATCACAAGGTGGTGATCGCGGACAGCGCGCTGGTCGCCGCCGCCACCCTCTCCGACCGCTACATCACCTCCCGTTTCCTGCCCGACAAGGCGATCGACCTGGTCGACGAGTCCGCCTCCCGGCTGCGTATGGAGATCGACTCGTCTCCCGTCGAGATCGACGAACTCCAGCGCGTCGTCGACCGGCTGAAGATGGAGGAGCTGGCGCTGGAGAGGGAGACCGACCCCGCCTCCCGTGAGCGCCTGGAGAAGCTGCGCCGCGATCTCGCCGACAAGGAGGAGGAGCTGCGCGGCCTCACCGCCCGCTGGGAGAAGGAGAAGCAGTCCCTCAACCGGGTCGGTGAGCTGAAGGAGAAGCTCGACGAACTGCGCGGGCAGGCCGAACGCGCCCAGCGCGACGGCGACTTCGACACCGCCTCCAAGCTGCTGTACGGCGAGATCCCCGCCGTGGAAAGGGACTTGGAGGCCGCCTCCGAGGAAGAGGAGGAGGCGTCCAAGTCGGGGTCCAAGTCCGACACGATGGTGAAGGAGGAGGTCGGCGCGGACGACATCGCGGACGTCGTCGCCGCCTGGACCGGCATTCCCGCCGGACGGCTCCTCGAGGGCGAGACGCAGAAACTGCTGCGCATGGAGGAGGAGCTGGGCCGTCGGCTGATCGGCCAGACCGAGGCCGTACGGACGGTGTCGGACGCGGTACGCCGCACGCGCGCGGGTATCGCGGACCCCGACCGTCCCACCGGCTCCTTCCTCTTCCTCGGCCCGACGGGCGTCGGCAAGACCGAACTGGCCAAGGCGCTCGCGGACTTCCTCTTCGACGACGAGCGGGCGATGGTCCGTATCGACATGTCGGAGTACAGCGAGAAGCACAGCGTGGCGCGGCTGGTCGGCGCCCCGCCCGGCTACATCGGTTACGAGGAGGGCGGCCAGCTGACCGAGGCGGTGCGGCGTCGCCCGTACAGCGTGGTGCTGCTGGACGAGGTCGAGAAGGCGCACTCCGAGGTCTTCGACATCCTGCTCCAGGTGCTGGACGACGGACGTCTCACGGACGGACAGGGCCGTACGGTCGACTTCCGCAACGCGATCCTGATCCTCACCTCGAACCTGGGCAGCCAGTTCCTGGTCGACCCGATCACCAGCGAGGAGGAGAAGAAGGAGCAGGTGCTCGAGGTGGTCCGCGCCTCCTTCAAGCCGGAGTTCCTGAACCGCCTGGACGACCTGGTCGTCTTCTCGGCCCTGACGAAGCCCGAGCTGAAGCGCATCGCCAGGCTCCAGATCGACCGCCTCACCAAGCGCCTGGCCGAGCGCCGCCTGACCCTGGAGGTCACCGACGAGGCCCTGACCTGGCTCGCGGACGAGGGCATGGACCCGGCCTACGGCGCCCGTCCCCTCCGCCGCCTCGTCCAGACCACCATCGGCGACCGCCTCGCCAAGGAGATCCTCGCGGGCGAGGTGAAGGACGGCGACACGGTACGGGTGGACTCCTTCGGGGACGGCCTGATCGTGGGGCCGGCTACGGGCAAGACGCTGTAGTACGTGCCGCATCCGCTGTCTGGGGCGTGGTCGATTGAGCGCCGTTCCGCCGTTCATTCGGCCACATTCGGAACCCTTCGCCTGGGGCGGTTGCCGGTCACGGCCCAAGAGAGAGAGGGTGGGCTGTGTACGTCTGGTCTCAGCTATGGCCGGACGAGCCAGACGAGCACAGGAGTGTCCAAGTATGTCCATCGACCCGTCCTCGATTCCGAACTTCGGGGGCCAGCCCGAGCCAGAGCCGCAGAGCGGCGGACCGGCGGGCCCCGTCGTCCCGGATCAGGACCTCGTGAAGCAGCTCCTGGACCAGATGGAGCTGAAGTACGTCGTCGACGACGAGGGTGACCTCGCTGCGCCGTGGGAGCAGTTCCGTACGTACTTCATGTTCCGTGGCGAGGGAGACCAGCAGGTCTTCTCGGTGCGGACGTTCTACGACCGCCCGCACAAGATCGACGAGAAGCCCCAGCTCCTCGAGTCGATCGACGACTGGAACCGGCGCACGCTGTGGCCCAAGCTCTACAGCCACACGCACGACGACGGCACCGTCCGCCTCATCGGCGAGGCGCAGATGCTGATCGGTACCGGTGTCAGCCTGGAGCACTTCGTGTCCTCGACGGTCAGCTGGGTGCGGGCCGCCATCGAGTTCGACAAGTGGCTTGTCGAGCAGCTCGGCCTTGAGCAGGAGGTCAACGACGCCGAGAAGCCCGACGACGGCGACGAGGAGTAGTTCCCGCGGTAATCCTCGCGTTTTCCAGGGCTTCGGCCCCGTACGCGAACGAGAGCCCGGTCAGGGCCGCGACCAGCAGCGTCGCGTGCCCGGCCGGGCTCTCGCCGTTCGTCGCGCGGGGCTGACCTCACGGAAGGCGCTCGCCCTGCCCGCCCCCTGACCTGAGTATTCCGGTCGCAGCGACTGAGTATGTTGCCCGGTACCCCGGATCCCGGGCGGCTGGTGCACTGTCGTCATGACCACGGACACCACGCGCCCGCGCCCCATCCGAAACGTCACCGCCACGGTCACCGCCACCGGTTCGGCCCTCTCGGTGGTGCTGGTCCCGCTGGTGGTCGGGGCCTTGGTGGCGCGGACGGTCGGAGGCGACCCGATGGTGTCGGTCAACGCCCTGATCGCGGGCGGCGGGCAGCGGGCCAGACTGTCCCGGAGCCAGTTGCGCGGCTACCGCGGCCGGGCGCTCGCGGCGGCGCGGGTTGCGCGGGGTCGGTCGGCCCGGTGGTCGAGCAGGAGGGCCGGCGGGGAAACCTCCATCGGGTCATGAGCACCGGCCCGCCGGGTGCCAGGGGGCCTGTTCGCCAGGGTGGCAGTGCACCCGAGCCGTCGTCGAACCAACCAGGACGGGGGCAGCCGCAGCTCCCCGTGAATCCAGTCGCCCCACCCGGTCGTGCAACTCCGCGTCAACAGTCGTGCCCGTCCATCCATCGCGCCACTGGGTGCGCGGCGGCTCGGAGCAACCGCGTTCGTGTGGCCGGTACCTTTGCGGGTACGCCTGTCGGCTGTTATGCGGTCGGCGTCTTGAGCCGGGAGGCCGCCTCTTCCAGTACCGTCGTCCGCTTGCAGAAGGCGAACCGTACGAAGGGCGCGCCCTGCTCGCGGTGGTCGTAGAAGACGGCGTTGGGGATCGCCACCACCCCGCAGCGCTCCGGCAGCGCGCGGCAGAAGGCGAAGCCGTCGCTCTCGCCGAGGGGCCGGATGTCGGTGGTGATGAAGTACGTGCCGGCCGGGCGGAAGACCTTGAAGCCTGCCTGCTCCAGGCCGCCCGCGAGCAGGTCCCGCTTGGCGCGCATGTCCGCACGGAACTCCTCGAAGTACGCTTCGGGCAGGCGCAGGGCCTCGGCCACGGCGTACTGGAAGGGCCCGGAGGCGACGTACGTCAGGAACTGCTTGGCCGAGCGGACGGCCGAGACGAGTTCCCGGGGCGCCGTAACCCAGCCGACCTTCCAGCCGGTGAAGGAGAAGCTCTTCCCGGCCGACCCGATGGTGACCGTGCGGTTGCGCATGCCCGGCAGTGTGGCGAGCGGGATGTGTTCGGCCTCGTCGAAGACCAGGTGTTCGTAGACCTCGTCGGTGACCACGAGGAGGTCGCGTTCGACGGCGAGTGCCGCGATCGCGGTGAGTTCGTCGCGAGTGAGGACCGTGCCGGTGGGGTTGTGCGGGGTGTTGATCAGGAGCAGGCGGGTGCGGTCGGTGACCGCGTCGCGCAGCTCGTCGAGATCCAGACGGAACGAACCCTCGCTCGGGCGCAGCGTCACGGGGACACGGGTGCCGCCCGCCATCGCGATGCAGGCCGCGTACGAGTCGTAGTACGGCTCGAGCGCGATCACCTCGTCGCCGGGCTCCAGCAGGGCGAGCAGCGCGGCCGCGATCGCCTCCGTCGCGCCCGCCGTGACGAGGACCTCGGTGTCGGGGTCGTACGTGAGCCCGTACCGGCGCTCCTGATGTGCGGCGATCGCCGTGCGCAGCTCGGGGATGCCGGGGCCCGGCGGGTACTGGTTGCCTCGGCCGTCGCGCAGCGCCCGTACGGCCGCCTCGCGGACCTCTTCGGGGCCGTCGGTGTCGGGAAAGCCCTGGCCGAGGTTGATGGAGCCGGTGCTCAGGGCCAGGGCCGACATCTCGGCGAAGATCGTCGTCCCGAACTCGGCGAGACGGCGGTTGAGGAGCGGGCGCGCGGTGGAGGTCATGGCGGCCATCCTGCGCGCAACCTCTGGAGTTGCTCAACTCCGGCTTGAGCTCCGACGGCCGGGGGCATCCCCCTTTCACGCAAGAAGGAAGCCAGAAAGAAGCAAGCAGGAAGCAAGCAGGAACAGCAAGGAAGCAGACAGAAACACAGACAGGAACACAAGCGAGAAGCAATGGCCCACGGGGGGTCGCTTCGGGGGAACGAAAGGAGGGTGACGCCATGAATATCGGCATCATCCTGGCGGTGGTCGGTGCAGTGGTCGTCATCGGTGTTCTGGTCGCCGCGACGAGCGACAGCAGGAGGGCGCACTCGCGCAGCGGCTCAAGGAACCGCGGCGGCAGCTGGTGGGCCTCGGGCGGGGGCGGTCACCACGGGGGCGGCGGCTCGTCCTGTAGCGGGGGCTCGTCCTGCGGAGGCGGGTCGTCCTGCGGGGGCGGCGGCGGGGGAGGATGCGGCGGCGGAGGCAGCTGACACGGGGCAGCTGGTCCGCGGGGGAACCGCATCCGGACCGTC
>NZ_BMPQ01000023.1:103620-153673 GCF_014647675.1 Streptomyces flaveus
TGAGAAAGTGTCACACTTTCCGGCGGGCGCTTCGTCGTTGGGGTATATGCCGCCGAGCGCTTGGCAGTTGGGGCGCTCACGGCGCACTCGGTCGCCGGGGGCGCACTCCCTGATGGAACAAGTGAGCTGAGGAGCCCTCGGAGGGATGGAAATCGCATGAAGATGGGTAAAAAGGCTGTGGCGGACGCGCCGTTCATGATTCCCTCTTAATCCCCCACGCAGACCCCGAAGCACCCTGCTGACCAGGCAGACCGGGCGATTTCCCGGAGCCGGCCAGGATGCTACGGGCCCCCACTCATCCTTTGCGTGCCAGCGGGAGCCGATCCATGCTCACCACCCTCCACACTGCCTACACCGACACGCGCGCAGCCGACCTGGCCTGGGCCCTGGGACGCGAGCCGCTCCCCGCGCTCGCCACTCTCGACCTCGAACTGTCCGGCGCGAAGCTCCAGTTGAGACTGCTCGGCGCATCCCACCAGGTACTCCTGGACGAGCGGCGGGGCACCTGTTCGGAGACCGTCGCCTGCATCCCGGGCAGCAGCACCCCCCTGCCGCTCGGCGTCGCCAAACGCGTCGGCGAGTGGGAGTACGAGTTCGCAGCCCGCGTAGAAACGTTGTCACGCGGCTCATTCGCGGGGCGCGCACAGGAACTCCTCGCGCTGGTCTCCGACCACCCCCACGGCCTGGCAGGCGTCTTCCCCGGCAGCCCCCACGCGTTCACAGCCATGCTCGCCCAACACCACGAGGGCCAGGTCCACTGGCGCACCTGGCACGCATATCCACAGGACGGCCAACTGGTGGCGACAAGGACGAGAGTTGGAGTAAGGGTGCCGGCAGCGGCCCTTTAGGGGCGCGGGGAACTGCGCGAGCAACCACCAACTACCCGCAGCCGTAAACGAAACAGGCGGAAGCGCAACGGCCACCAAAACATGCGTACACCCCTCAAAGTTCCACACGTGTGAGTGACGCCCCCCGCCGGAGGCGTGACGTACCGTGACCTGGGTGATCGACCCGCACGCCCCGGCCACGCCCGGAGCACCGCCCCGGGGCGCCGGTCCGGGAGGTGCCCGCCCGGGGCTGCCAGTCAAGGCAGCCACGGGCAGGTGCCTCGTACTCGCAGGCGTCTTCGTCTGCGCGGCCTGCGGACTCGTCTACGAACTCGAACTCGTAGCCCTCGCCTCGTACTTGATGGGCGACTCCGTCACCCAGGCCTCCGTCGTGCTTTCCGTGATGGTCTTCGCGATGGGCATCGGCTCGCTCGTGGCCAAACGTCTGTGCTGCCGCGCCGCGGCCGGCTTCGGCGCGGTCGAGGCGCTGCTCGCGCTGGTCGGCGGGTGCAGTGCGATGGCCCTGTACGCCGCCTTCGCCTGGACCGGCGACTGGGGCGGCGTGTGGGAGGGCGGCTCCCGCTATCTGCTCGTCGCCTTCTCCCTGGTGATCGGACTGCTCATCGGCGCCGAAGTGCCCCTGCTGATGGAGCTGATCCAGCGGATCAGGCGGCAGGACGCGGGCGGCGCGGTCGCCGACCTGTTCGCCGCGGACTACGTGGGCGCGCTGGTCGGCGGACTCGCCTTCCCCTTCCTTCTCCTGCCCCTGCTCGGCCAGTTGACCGGAGCGCTGATCACCGGAACCGTCAACGCGATCGTGGGCGGCGCCCTCGTACTCGGCCTGTTCCGGCAGGACCTGACCCGCCGCGGGCGCCGTCTGCTCGTCGTCGCCAATGTCGTCGTCCTCGGGCTGCTCGCCTCGGCCGCCGTCCACGTCGACGACTTCGAACGGGCGGCACGGCAGGCGGTGTACGGCCACGACGTACGGGTGGCACTGCAGACGGACGTACAAGAGGTCGTCCTCACCGGCGGCTCGGACGGGCGTCCGCTCAGCCTGTTCCTCGACGGGCGGCTGCGGGTCAGCGGGCGGGACGAGCGGCGCTATCACGAGGCGTTGGTGCACCCGGCGATGCGCGGCGGGCCGCACGCGCGCGTGCTCGTCCTCGGCGGCGGGGACGGGCTCGCGGTACGCGAAGTGCTGCGGCACCCGGGCGTACGACAGGTCGATGTGGCCGAACTCGACGCGGGCGTCGTGCGGTTGGCGCGCACCGACCCGGCGCTGTCCGCGCTGAACCAGGACGCGTACGGGGATCCGCGGGTGCGCGTCGTCAACGCCGACGCCTTCGTGCGGCTGCGTCAGACGCGGGACACGTACGACGTCGTGATCTCGGATCTGCCGGATCCGGGGATCACGGCCAGTACGAAGCTGTACTCGCAGGAGTTCTACGGGCTCGCGCGGCGGGTTCTCGCCGAGCGCGGGCGGCTCGTCGTGCACGCGGGACCTGTCGCGTCCCGGCCGCGGGTGTTCTGGACGGTCGACGCGACGGTGCGGGCGGCGGGGCTGCGGACCGTGCCGTACCGGGTGGGTGGTCGCGACTCCGGCTTCGCGGCCGGGCCCGACCGTACGAGTGGCCCGGCGGGGGCGCCGGACGACTGGGGCTTCGTTCTCGCGGCCTGTACGACACCCGTGCTGTCCCTCCCCGGAGCGGCGCGCGCGGCGGAACGCACCCGGCTGCCGGGCCTGTCGCCGTCGACGCTGATGCATCCGCGGTACGCCGGCTGAGCCGAATGCTCTGATACGCGGGTGAGGAACGGGCCACGCTGGGTAGGCTCGGCCGACATGGAGCATGAGGTGTTCGTTCCGGTTCCCGTCGAACGTCTTCGGGAGGCGCTCGCCGATCCCTCGCGGGTGGCCCGGGCGGTGCCCGGGCTCCAACAGGACGCGGGGACGGCGCCCGTCTCCGGACGCCTGAAGGTACGCGTCGGCAGTCACAGCATCACCTATCGCGGCACGCTCCGGGTCACCGGGCAGGACGACGGTTCGTACGCCGTCGAAGGCGACGCCACCGAGGCCCGCGGGAGCGGCTCGGTGAAGCTTGCGCTCACGTTGTCGCTCCGCTCGGCGGAGGGGGGCTCGATGCTTGCCTTCGGGGGGACGGTTTCGGCTGACGGGCGGATTGTGGAGTTGCCGTCGGATGCGGTGGCTTCGGCGAGTACGCGGTTGCTGAACCGTTTCGCGGAAAACCTGGCCGGGGCCTCCGGCGGTTCGGCGGGGGCTTCTGGTGAGCCGGGGGCTTCTGGTGGAGCGGGGGCTCCTGGCGGTCAGGAGGCTTCTGACGAGGCGGAGGGGGCGTCCGGCTCGGCCGCGCCGGATGCGACGCCCGAGCCGACCCCGGCCCCCGACTCGGCGATCGCGCCGCCCGAAGGGGCCCAGGACGCCGAGGCCGTGGCTGCCGAGGAACCCTCCGTCTTCGAGACCGAGGTTCCGCCGCCCGCGCTCGCCCCGTTCGCCGAGGACGACTTCGAGGGTGGATTCGAGGAGGAGGACGGGGAGCCTCCGGCCGAGGCCGCGCACGCCCGGCGGACGATGATCGGCCGGAGCGCGGAGGAGGTCGATCACGCGCCCCCGCGTGGCCGTTACGCGCCGGTACCGGCACCTGAGGCCGTGTCCAGGAGCGCGGCCTTGCGCTGGGCCGCGCCGGCCGCCGCGCTTGTGGTGGCCTCGGCCATCGTTCTGGGCCGCGTGCTTCGTCGTCGACGCTAGCCGCTCCGCGGGGCGCGCTGTGTACCAATCACCCGGTACGGGTGTGGGCGTTCCCGGGGGCTGCGCCCCCAGACCCCCTTGACAGGTCGTATTTCGGCCGCGGGTCCGTTGTGGCTGGTCGCGCAGTTCCCTGCGCCCCTTACGGGGCGCCACCGCCCGCACATCGTCCGACCAGTAAGGTCATCCCGTGCATAACGAAGACATCACGCTGACCGCGGGCGACGCGGAGGTGACCGTGCGGCCGGGGAACGGCGGGCGGGTCGGTGGGCTGCGGGTCGGCGGGCTTGAACTGCTGCGCCAGGGCGGGAAGTTCGGGAGCTTTCCGATGGTGCCCTGGTGTGGGCGCCTGAGGGACGGGCGGTTCCTCAACGGAGCCACCGTGCATCAACTGCCCCTCAACTCCCCGCCGCACGCCATCCACGGCACCACCCGCGACGCGGCCTGGCGGACGGCTCGTACGAGCGCGGACGAGGCCGTCATCACGTACGACCTCGTCGAACCCTGGCCGTACGCGGGCCGCGTCACGCAGGTCTTCTCGCTGGCCGAGGACGCGCTGACGCTGACCATGTCCGTGGAGACGTACGACGACTCCTTTCCGGCGCAGATCGGCTGGCACCCGTGGTTCAACCGCAACCTGGGCGGTGACGACGTACGCATCGACTTCTCGGCCGCCTGGCAGGAGGAGCGCGGCGACGACCATCTGCCCACCGGGCAGCGGTTCGACCCGAAGCCGGGCCCGTGGGACGACTGCTTCGGGATGCCCGGTGGCGTCGACGTGACCCTGACCTGGCCGGGGCAGCTGGAGCTGAAGGTGGCCAGCCGCGAGGAGTGGGTCGTCGTGTACGACGAGCAGGAGGCGGCCGTGTGCGTGGAGCCGCAGACCGGTCCGCCCAACGGGCTCAACACCCTGCCCCGCCTGGTCACCCCGATCGAGCCCCTCGAAGCCACCACCACGTGGTCCTGGCGGCAGCTCTGACCTACGCCATCTGGACCCGGTGGCGGGCGGCTCTAAGCTGGCGGGCATGACGGACGTACGCGGCGCGCTGCTGCAGCAGATCAAGGACAAGGCCGTGGTGCACGGCAGGGTGACCCTCTCCTCGGGTCTGGAGGCCGACTACTACGTCGACCTGCGGCGCATCACCCTCGACGGAGAGGCCGCCCCGCTGGTCGGGCAGGTGCTGCTCGACCTCACCGACGGCCTCGAGTTCGACGCCGTGGGCGGGCTGACCATGGGCGCCGACCCGGTCGCGGGAGCCATGCTGCACGCCGCCGCCGCGCGCGGCAGGCGGCTGGACGCCTTCGTCGTACGGAAGGCGGCCAAGGCGCACGGTCTTCAGCGGCAGGTGGAGGGGCCGGACATCAAGGGCCGGCGAGTGCTGGTCGTCGAGGACACCTCCACCACCGGCGGCTCCCCGCTGACCGCCGTCGAGGCGGTGCGGGAGGCCGGGGCCGAGGTGGTCGCCGTCGCGACGATCGTCGACCGGGCCACGGGTGCCGCCGAGAAGATCCAGGAGGGCGCCGGGGTGCCGTATCTCTTCGCGTACTCGAAGGACGAGCTGGGCCTGGACTGAGCAGTGCCCGGTTGTCCAGGGGGAGTTGTCCGCAGGCTCCCGAGATCCGGGGCGAAGGTTGTCCACAGGCTGGGGCGGGGTGGCTGGATCATCCGGCCAATTCTGGAAAGATGGGGACGACGATGACGTCGCCCCCTAGGTCAGGGCTGTAAAGCAGAACTCCACCCGCACATACAAGGAGCGGACAATGCCCATCGCAACCCCCGAGGTCTACAACGAGATGCTCGACCGGGCGAAGGCAGGCAAGTTCGCCTACCCGGCCATCAACGTGACCTCGTCGCAGACCCTGCACGCTGCGCTCCGCGGCTTCGCGGAGGCCGAGAGCGACGGCATCATCCAGATGTCCACCGGTGGTGCGGAGTTCCTGGGCGGCCAGCACAGCAAGGACATGGTCACCGGCGCGGTCGCGCTGGCCGAGTTCGCGCACATCGTCGCCAAGAAGTACGACATCACGGTCGCCCTGCACACGGACCACTGCCCCAAGGACAAGCTCGACGGGTACGTACGCCCGCTGCTGGCCGTCTCCGAGGAGCGCGTGGCGCGCGGTGAGAACCCGCTGTTCCAGTCCCACATGTGGGACGGCTCGGCGGAGACCCTCGCCGACAACCTCACGATCGGCCAGGAGCTCCTGGAGCGCGCCCGCGCCGCGAAGATCATCCTCGAGGTGGAGATCACCCCGACGGGCGGCGAGGAGGACGGCGTCTCGCACGAGATCAACGACTCCCTGTACACGACGGTCGACGACGCGATCCGTACGGCCGAGGCCCTGGGCCTGGGCGAGAAGGGCCGCTATCTGCTGGCCGCGTCGTTCGGCAACGTGCACGGTGTGTACAAGCCGGGCAACGTCGTGCTGCGTCCCGAGCTCCTGAAGGAGCTGAACGAGGGCGTCGGCGCCAAGTACGGCAAGGCCTCCCCGTTCGACTTCGTCTTCCACGGCGGCTCCGGCTCCACGGAGCAGGAGATCGCGACCGCGCTGGAGAACGGCGTCGTCAAGATGAACATCGACACGGACACCCAGTACGCCTTCACGCGTCCCGTCGTCGACCACATGTTCAAGAACTACGACGGCGTCCTGAAGGTCGACGGCGAGGTCGGCTCCAAGAAGCTGTACGACCCGCGGACGTGGGGCAAGGCCGCCGAGGCGTCCATGGCCGCGCGTGTCCTGGAGGCCTGCCAGAACCTCCGGTCGACCGGCACGAAGATCAAGTAAGGCGCGCGTTGACCACGTAAGGCGCCCGTTGATCAAGTAGGGCGTACTTTTCGGACGGTCCGGGACCCTGTGGGGTGCCGGACCGTTCCGTATGCTCCGGGTATGGCTGCCCCTCCCCAGGAGAACCAGCAGGACACAGGCGTCAGGATCGGCACCCCCGCGGGGCGATGGATCCTGCTGACCACGGTGCTCGGTTCGAGCATGGCGCTGCTGGACTCGACGGTCGTGAACGTCGCGCTGCCGCGCATCGGCCGCGAGCTGGACGCCGATCTCGCCGCCCTCCAGTGGACCGTCAACGCGTACACGGTCACCCTCGCGGGCCTGATCCTCCTGGGTGGCGCCCTCGGCGACCGTTTCGGGCGCCGGAAGATCTTCGTCATCGGCGTGATCTGGTTCGCGGTGGCGTCGCTGCTGTGCGGCATCGCGCCGAACGCCCCTGCGCTCGTCGCGGCCCGCGCCCTTCAGGGCATCGGCGGCGCGCTGCTCACCCCCGGCTCGCTCTCCCTCATCCAGGCTTCCTTCCACCCCGACGACCGGGGGAAGGCCGTCGGCCTGTGGTCGGGGTTCGGCGGCGTCGGTGCCGCGGTCGGCCCCTTCGTGGGCGGCTGGCTGGTGGACGGCCCGGGCTGGCGCTGGGTGTTCCTGCTCAACGTCCCGCTCGCGCTGCTGTGCGCGCCGATCGCCCTGCGCCACGTACCGGAGTCGAAGGACGGGCGGAAGCACGCGCGCGGATTCGACGTACTCGGCGCGGCCCTCGGCGCGCTCGCCCTCGCCCTGGTGACGTACGCCCTGATCGAGGCCGGCAGCGGCACGCTGATCGTCGCCGGGACGGCTGTCGCGGGGGTCGTGGCGGGCATCGCCTTCGTGTACGTCGAGCGGAAGCGGGCCGATCCGATGATGCCGCTCGACATCTTCGCGTCCCGCCAGTTCACGGCGGTCAATCTGGTGACCCTGTGCGTGTATGCGGCCTTCGGCGGCTTCTTCTTCCTCGCCGCGCTCCAGTTGCAGGTCGTCTCCGGCTACTCGGCGCTCGGCGCCGGTACGGCGCTGCTGCCCACCACCGCCCTGATGCTGCTCCTGTCGGCCCGCTCCGGCGACCTGGCCCGGCGCATCGGCCCGCGCATCCCGCTCACGGTCGGCCCGCTGCTGTGCGCGGCCGGGATGCTGCTGATGCTGCGGGTGGGCACGGACGCGTCGTACGTCCTGGACGTCCTGCCCGCGCTGCTGGTGCTGGGCCTGGGCATGGTCACCCTGGTGGCACCGCTGACCGCGACCGTGCTCGCCTCCGTGGACAACTCGCGGGCGGGCCTGGCCAGCGGCATCAACAACGCGGCGGCCCGCGCGGCCGGCCTGATAGCGGTCGCCGCGTTGCCGCTGGCCGCGGGGATGGGCTCGGAGGCGTACCGCTCGGCGAACGCCTTCGACGACGCGTTCACGCGGGCGATGCCGCTGTGTGCCGCGGTCCTCGTGGTGGGCGCGATCGTCGCCTTTACGACCGTACGCCGGCCGCCTTCGGATTGCCGCCGCCCCGAGTGCAAGACCCACGGGAACGTGACGGCTCCGCCGCTGGAGGGGGCACAGGGAGCGCCCCTTCAGGGGCGCGGGGAACTGCGCGACCAGCCACAACGGACCCGCACCCGAGGTACGACCTCTCAAGAGGGGTCCGGGGGCGCAGCCCCCAGCGACGCCCACCCCGATGCCGGGTAACAGTTACCGCCTAAGCGCCGCATAGGCCTCCGCGCTGCTGTCCTGCAGGAACTGCCAGCACCTCTCCGCCTCCTCCTTCTCGCTGATCGCATCGGCCGCGCGCGCGAGCGCGGCAAGGCAGCGCAGGAAACCGCGATTGGCGCGGTGGTCCCAGGGAACGGGGCCATGCCCCTTCCATCCGGCCCGGCGGAGCTGGTCGAGTCCGCGGTGGTAACCGGTGCGTGCGTACGCGTACGACTCGACCACGCGCCCCGCCTCGAAGGCGTCGTCGGCGAGCATGGCCCAGGCCAGCGAGAACGTGGGGTGCTTCGCCGCGACTTCGGCCGGGGCCTGGGACTCCTCGCCCAGCATGCGGTACGCGTCTTCGTTCTCCGGCAGGTGCGTCGGCTCAGGGCCGCCGAGCAGGTTCTTGTGAGTCGTCATGCATGCAGTCTGCCACTTTGCGGTCAGGCGTTCGGGCAGCCGACGGACCGCTGGGTGACGATGAAGCGGGAGTGGCGGTCGAGGGCTTCTTCGGTGGTTTCGTGGGCCACGGATGGAGCCGTTTCCGGGAGGCGAGGTCCTCGGCCCAGCCGACCGTCAGGATCGCGGCCGCGATCAGCGGCCAGACCAGCAGGAACAGCAACCAGTCCGAGCCCAGCGGCAGATACTGCGCCAGGAACGGCACCTGCCACATCCGGTCGGTAATCATCACGGCGAGGATGAGCGCGACCTCGTGCCACAGGTAGATCGTGACGGCACGGTTGTTGAAGAGCCGGACCAGTCCGTCGAGCCACGGCCACCGGGGCAGCGAGCGCGGCCGGAACCGCATCAGGAGGAGGACGAAGCCCAGCGACCACAAGGCCTGGCCGAGCGGGATCGAGCCCAGGTCGTAGCCCTCGCCCGTGGGGTGGGTGAACGTGAACCAGCCGCCGGCCGCCAGCAGCAGCGCCGATGCCGCGCCGACGGTACGGGCGCGCAGCGCGTCCAGCGAACCGTCCTGGTGGGCGAAGCCGAGCAGCCAGCAGGCGCCGAAGACGCCGAGGTCGGTGAGGGCCGAGCCGACCAGGACCGGCAGGTCCCACAGCTCGTACTGACTGATCGCGGCCAGCGCCAGAAAGCCCCCGAGGAGCGGAAGCGGGGCGCGCCGCCAGGCCCACAGCAGAACGGGGGAGAGCAGCACGAACCACAGGTAGGCGCGTACGTACCAGAGCGTCCCGGTCAGCTGTTCGCCCCACTCGCTGCCCGGCGGATCGCCCAGCGGCAGCACCCACAGCAGCATCCGGGGCAGTTCTACGGGACTCCAGCCGCGCGCCAGCATCCAGCAGACCGCGACGGCGGCGAACACCCAGAACGGGATGAGCAGGCGCCGCATCCTGCCGCGGATCACGGAGAGTGCGGGCCTGCTCAGCGAGCGCGCCATCAGCGAGCCGGCCAGCGCGAACATCACCCCGAGCGAGGGGAAGGCGAGCGTCAGCCAGGCCCAGCCGAAGGTGTGGTACGTGACGACGCGGACCAGGGCGAGGGAACGGAGCAGGTCGAGGTAGCGGTCGCGTCCGGCGGGGCGGGCCGGGGGCGTGGACGGTGCCGCGCCCGTGGTCCTCTGCTCCGGGATGCCGCCGAGCGAGGCCGTCGGCGCGGGGATGCCGCCCTTCGCCATGACGCGGGCGCCGACCTCCCCCGTCCTGCGCAGTTTCTGCCAGCGCAGCCGGCCGCCGCTGATCGCGGTGAGGCAGGCCTGGATGAGCACCAGGTACATCAACTGCCGGTAGACCAGCTGCTGGAAGGGGAGCGCCCACAGCTCCCGCAGCCGTTCGCCGTCGAGCCGGAAGGCGTACGCGGCGCAGGCGGCCTGGATGCCGAGCACCGCGCACCAGGCCAGGGCCGTACTCGCCGGGTCCATGAAGAAGAAGCCGTAGAGGGCGAAGAGGTCGATGAGCGGGGCGAGCAGCGGGGTCAGCACCATGAAGACGGTGACCAGCGGCAGCCCGACCCGGCCGAAACGCCCGGAGTGCCCGCTGTCGCGCAGCGCGCCGCGGTGCTTCCACATCGCCTGCATGGTGCCGTACGACCAGCGGTAGCGCTGGCGCCACAGCTCGCCGAGCGAACCCGGGGCCTCGGTGTGCGCGATCGCCTTCTCCTCGTACACCACCTGCCAGCCCGCCCGGTGCAGGGCCATCGTGATGTCGGTGTCCTCGGCGAGCGTGTCGTCGCTCATCCGCCCGGCCTCCTCGAGCGCGACGCGGCGGAACCCGCCGATGGCGCCGGGGATGGTGGGCATGCAGCGCAGCAGGTCGTACATGCGGCGGTCGAGGTTGAAGCCCATCACGTACTCGATGTGCTGCCAGCGGCCGATCATGGTGGTGCGGTTGCCGACCTTGGCGTTGCCCGCGACCGCGCCGACGGCCGGATCGGCGAAGGGCTGCACCAGCTGCCGTACGGTGTCCGGCTCGAAGACCGTGTCGCCGTCCATCATCACGATCAGGTCGTGACTGGCGTGCGCGATCCCGGTGTTGAGGGCGGCGGCCTTACCGCTGTTGAGCTGGGTGAGGACCGTGACGTTCGGCAGGTCGAGCGCGGCGGCGATCTCGGGGGTGTCGTCGGTCGAACCGTCGTCGACCACGATGATCTCGATGGGATGGTCGCTCTCGGCGAGCGAGCGCACGGTGTCGGCGATGCACTCGCTCTCGTTGTACGCGGGGATGATCACGCTCACCGGTTCGGTGACCGCCTCGCCGTCTCCCCAGGTGAAGTCCGCTCTGCGGCGGGCCCGGGCGTGGCGCCGGGCGAGGACGAGCATCGCCAGGAAACGGCCCAGCACCAGGACACCGACGACGGCGAGCAGACCGGCGAGCACGGGCAGCGCCCACTCGGAGAGGACCACCGCGGCCACGAAGACCCGGCCCCGCCACAGCTCGGTGTCGGACACGGGCTGGTTCAGCGGGCCGGACCCGGCGGCGTCGGCGACGGTGGTGAACCGGTAGCCGCGCGCCTTGAGTTGAGGGATCAGCCGGTCCAGGGCCTCGACGGTCTGGGAGCGGTCGCCGCCCGAGTCGTGCAGCAGGACGATCGCCCCGTCGTCGCCCTTGGGGGTGGCCGCGTCGACGATCTTGTCAGCCCCCGGCCGCTTCCAGTCCTCGGTGTCCAGGTCGATGAACGCGACGAGATAGCCCTGCTCGCCGTGCCGCTCGACCACCGGCCAGGAGGCGTTGTCGAGAGCCTCGGGCTTCGAGGAGTACGGCGGCCGGAAGAGCGAACTGTGGATCCCGGCCGCACCCGCCAGCGCGAGCTGCGCCTGCGACGTCTCGCGGTCGATGCCCGCCGCGTCCTTGTACGCGAGGTCGGGGTGGCCGAAGGTGTGCAGCCCGATCTCGTGTCCCTCGCGCACCATGTCCGCGACGAGGCCCGGATGCCGCGACGTCATGGTGCCGGTGACGAAGAACGTGCCCGGGACCTGGTGTTCGCGCAGGACGTCGAGGACCTTCGGGGTCCAGGTCGGGTCCGGGCCGTCGTCGAAGGTCAGCACGATGGTGCGGTCGGGCGTGGTGTGCGCGCGGGGCTCATCGCCGGTGGCGTCGACGATCGGGCCGCCGTTGAGGACGTCCCGGGGTACGTCACCGTCCGCGACCAGCGGATGGGTGCGGTGGTCGGCGGCGTAGTCGCCTCGTACGTAACCGCCGAGCATGAGGACGCAGACCAGCGCCAGCAGGACGAGTGAGGGGACGACGATGTGCGGGCGGGGCCGCCGGGACGTCGGGGATGTTTTCGAGGAGGTCCGTGGTGCTGTCGGACGTGGTGCTGTCGACGTCGAGCGGCGGTCGGCGAGCAGGCGTGTCACCCAAGAACCCCGCCCAGGAGGCCGCCCACCGTGTCGGTGACCGGGTCCAGGACGCCGTCGACCACGTCGCCGACACCGCCTCCGCCTCCGTTGCCTGTGCCGCCTCCGTCTGTGCCGCCGGGGTCGGAGGGGGTGGACGGCTCGGTGGTCGGGTCAGTGGGGGTGGGGTCGTTCGGGGTGGGATCGGTGGGCGTTGTCGGCTCTTCGCCCGGGTCGTTCTCGTCCGGGGAGTCCGGGTTCCCGCCACCGGCTGGGGGAGCGGGCGCGGGTGGCGTCGTGGTTGTCGGGCGGTCGGGAGTCGGTGTGTCGGGGTCGGTGTTCCTGCCGCCCGCCGGCTCTTCCACGCCCCCCTCGGCCTCCCCGGCGGTCGGGGTTTCGCTCGGCCGGTCAGCCGGGGGGTCCGCCGCCTCGCCCCGTGCTGAATCGTTACGCCCACTCCTGCTGGACTCCGGCGCGCCCCGGTCCCGCCCGTCGGCGGCGCCGATGGACGGCTCGCTGTCCCGGTCCCGTATCGGCATCAGCGTCTCGGGAGCGAACGGCGCCGCACCCGCCAGGCTCAGCCCAAGGGTCAGGCAGTAGGTGACGCAGATGCCTCCCATACCCCACCCGACACGGCGGACCCAGCGGGGACGGCGCCCGCTGGAGTCGACGAAGACCGGGTCGTTCTCGGGCGCGGCCTCGGACTCGGACGCCGATGCGGACTCGGGCGCGGCCTCGGCCTCGGATGCGGATATGGATTCGGCTGTCGATACGGACCCGGTCGTGCTGCCGTTCTCGGCCGCGGTCCCGGTCGTGCCGGCGTTCTCGCTCTCGGTCGTGCCCTCGTTCCCGGCGCTTTCGTGCGCGCCGGAGACAGAGTTCGTCACGGTTCCCCCCATGTCGAACGTTCAACGGTTCAACTGCCCAACCTAGAAGCCAAAATTGACGCCCGCAGGTGAGCTGCGAGTCGTCACACACTCCACACAAGCTGGGTGTCTCCTGTTGGCCGCGGCGTTCCCGGCGGAGCGGCACCGGGTCGGTGTGATCAGGTCGGCCTTGCGGTGGCGGGAGGCGACCCGCAAGATGCGGTGTGGGGACCGGGGCCCCCTGTCGAAAACGGCAGGGGCGGACCGCTACCCGGAGTACACAACAGGAGACAGCGATGTCCCACGAGGCTGCAGAGCCCGAGACCCCGCATCTCGACTTCCACGGCACGACCCCGTACGAGGACTACGTACAGGCGGATGTGCTCACCCACCTCCAGCACACCCTCTCCGACGATCCCGGAGAGATGGTCTTCCTGGTCACGACCCAGGTGATGGAGCTGTGGTTCACCGTCATCGTCCACGAGTGGGAGACCGCGACGAAGGCGCTGCGCGAGGACGACGTGCCGGTCGCGGTGGCGGCGCTGAAGCGGTCCGTACGGGAGCTGGAGGCGCTGAACGCCTCCTGGAAGCCCCTCGGCCAGCTGACCCCGGCCCAGTTCAACTCGTACCGCAACGCCCTCGGGGAAGGCTCCGGCTTCCAGTCCGCGATGTACCGGCGGATGGAGTTCCTGCTCGGCGAGAAGTCCTCGTCCATGCTCGTGCCGCACCGGGGCGCGCCCCGGGTGCACGCCGAGCTGGAGAAGGCGCTGCATGAACCGAGCCTGTACGACGAGGTGTTGAGGCTCCTGGCCCGGCGCGGGCACGCGATTCCCGCCGCCGTGCTCGAGCGCGACGTGTCGCTCAGGTACGAGCCGTCGCCCGAGGTCGAGCAAGTGTGGGCGTCCCTGTACGCAGGCGACGACACCTCCGAACTCGCCCGCCTCGGCGAGGCGTTGACCGACGTCGCCGAGCTGGTGTGGCGGTGGCGCAACGACCACCTGGTCGCCACCCGGCGCGCGATGGGCGCGAAGGCCGGCACCGGGGGTTCGGCGGGTGTGGCCTGGCTGGAGAAGCGGGCGCGGAAGAACGTGTTCCCCGAGCTGTGGACGGCGCGGTCCTATGTCTGAACTGAGCGTAAAGGCCGCGGAGTTGGACACGGCTGACGAACTGGCCAAGCTGCGCTCGCAGTTCGTACTCGACACTGTGTCTGATCATGCGGCTGACGCCGCGGGCGTGTACCTGGACGGGAACTCGCTCGGCGCGCTGCCGATGGCCGTGCCCGGCCGGGTCGAGGACGTCGTACGGCGACAGTGGGGCGAGCTGCGGATCCGCTCCTGGGACGAGAGCGGCTGGTGGACGGCGCCCGAACGGATCGGGGACCGGATCGCTCCGCTGGTGGGGGCGGCGGCCGGGCAGATCGTGGTGGGCGACTCGACAAGTGTCAACGTCTTCAAGGCAGTTGTGGGAGCGGTGCGCCTGTCGGGGGAGGGGCGGAACGAGATCGTCGTCGACGCCACCACCTTCCCCACGGATGGTTACATCGCCCAGTCGGCGGCGCGTATGACCGGCTGTACGGTGCGTGCGGTGGCCCCCGACGACGTACCGTCGGCACTCGGCCCGCGTACCGCGGCGGTGCTGCTGAACCACGTCGACTACCGCACGGGCCGCCTGTACGACCTCCCGTCTCTGACATCGTCGATCCACGAGGCGGGAGCGGTCGCCGTCTGGGACCTGTGCCACAGCGCGGGCGCCCTGCCGGTGGGGCTCGACGAGCACGGGGTGGATCTGGCGGTCGGCTGCACGTACAAGTACCTGAACGGCGGCCCCGGTTCGCCGGCCTTCCTGTACGTACGCCGCGACCTCCAGGACCGCTTCGACTCCCCGCTCCCCGGCTGGAACTCCCACGTGGACCCCTTCGGCATGCGCCCGGAGTACGAACCGGCGGGAGGCGCACCGCGCGGCCGCGTCGGCACCCCGGACATCCTCTCCATGCTGGCCCTGGAGGCGGCGCTGGAGGTGTGGGAAGGGGTGCCGATCGAGACGGTCCGCACCAAGTCCCTCGCGCTCACGGACTTCTTCCTGGAGTGCGTAGCGGCGTATGTCCCCGAGGGCCGGGTGGAGTGCGTGACACCGCTCGTACACGCGGATCGGGGGAGCCAGGTGGCGCTGCGTTGTGACGGCGCACGCGAGGTGATGCGCCGCCTGATCGCCCGCGGAGTGGTCGGCGACTTCCGCGAACCGGACATCCTGCGCTTCGGGTTCACGCCGTTGTATGTGGGGTTCGGGGATGTGGAGAGGGCGGTGCGGGTGTTGGCCGGGGTGGTGGGCTGAGTTGGTCTGAGTAACTGCGTTGGCCCCCCTCGCCTTCGGGCGAGAGGGGGCTTCGTCATGGCCGGAGTCAGCCCGGTCGGTGCCCCACCGCCAGGAGGTGAGAGCTCGCCGCGAGCAGCTCGGGGTACGGCTCGGCCATGCGTGCCGCGGTCAGGGCGGACTCGAACATCTCGGACCCGATCAGGGACTGTCCGGTGTGTCGCTCGGTCGCCGCCAGAAGCGACCAGGCGGGGCCTTCGATACCGAACACTTCGGCCTCGGTGAAGCCGGCCGCGGTCACCTCTTGCGCGTCCCGTCAGGGTTCAGGCCGAAGCGCGCCGCCACATCGGCATGGGGAACCCAACGAGTCGTACCGGCCTTACTGTCCTCGGCTGCCGCCAAATCCCGCTCGTCCTCGAGCTGCTGGAAATAGTCGAGCAGCTCTATGGGGACGACTGCCGCCACGGGAGTGCCATGGTCCGTGATCTCGACGGTCCTACCACCGTGCCGCACTTCGTTGACGACCTTGACCAGGTTGTTCCGGGCATCCGTGAGTGTGTAAGAGGCGTCCATGGACCGAATCCTGCAATTTGTAGGCCATCGTTTCGCAACAGGGTAGAGAGGAGGCCCGTTGCAGAGCGAATGCCACACCAGCTGGAAGGTCCCGCCCGAGCACCGCGAAGATCCGCGTACCGTGCCGGGACGCCGCCTGCAGCCGGTACACCCACGCCCGCTGACGTCCACCCTCGCTCAACCAGCTCACCAGCCCAGTTGTGTGATCTCCTCCGCCACCACCGCACACGCGTCCGCAGCCGGATCGATCAGCGGGAAGTGCCCCACGTCGTCGAGGAGCGTGAGCCCCACCACCTCTCCGGCCTTCGCCGCCACGTCCGCGTACGACTCGGCGACGGCCTGCGGCACGACGACGTCTGCCCGGCCCTGCACCAGGGTCGTGGCGATTCCGGTGGGCAGCAGAAGTGCGGGATCGGCGTACGGCTGCCGTTCGGCGAACTTCCCCTCCCCGCCCAGGAGTTGAAGAGCCGCGCCGGCACATACGTCCAGCTTCTCGGCGACGGCGAAGTCCGCGATCGGAGCGAGCGCGACGACGCCCCGTAGTGGCGCCGGCCGCTCCGTACGCCAAGGCGCGTCCGCCGGCAGCAGATGTCGGGCGGCGGCCCACAGGGCGAGCTGCCCTCCCGCCGAGTGCCCGGTGATCACCGTACGGCGCGCATCGGCCTGCGGCAGGGCCTCCCGTACGAGAGCGGGGAGCGCGTCGAGCGCCGCCGCGACGTCGTCGAAGGTGTCCGGCCAACGCCCCGCGACGGAGCCGTCATCGCCGTCCCCCGACCCGGCACCGCCCCGCCGGTACTCGACATTGGCCACCGCGAACCCGCGCCGAGCCAGGAAGTCCACGAACGGGGTGATGTGCCGACGGTCGTACGCGGCACGCCAGGCGCCCCCGTGCAGAACGACGACGAACGGCGCCGACTCCTCGCCCCCGCGCGGCGCATAGAAGTCGATCACCTGGTCGGGATGGTCGCCGTACGCGGCGGTGGTGTCGGGATCGACAGGCGGATGCGAGAAGGCCGACTGCTCCTCGGCCGCGGCACGGGCTGCGACGGCGTCCGGTTCCGCGGCTATTCGGGCTGCGTCGTCATCCGGCATGCTCCAACCTCTCAGCGCTGTTCGACCGTTGGCCGGGACGGTACCAGCCCTGTGACGTGGGCCGACATGGGGCTGTCCCGCTGTTGCGGGCGGCAGCGAACGGCGACCGGTCAGCCCGAGTACGAGCACAGCAGCCACTCCGGTCCGGCCGCCCGGTGATACCTGTAATACCTGAGAGCTACGTCGCAGGTGAGCTCCCTGGCGGGACGCTGACCACGAGGTGGCGTCCGTAACTTCCTTTCCAGTTAGGCCCGATGAGCGGGTCGGCGAGCTGGGAGTGGGAGGACGGGCGTCATGGGGGTGCGGGGGAAGCGAAGGCCGGGGCCTGGGGCGAGGCCGGATTCGGCAGCGGGGGCAGGGGCGGCGACGGGGTCGGCCGGTTCCGCCAGCTCGGCTCGTTCGGCGGGGGTGGCTCGGGCGCGTCGGCCGGGGCGTCTCGGCCGACTGTCGCGCGGGCTGCTTGCCGTGCTGGTCACAGCCGCCGTCGTGGTTCCCGTTTCCGCCGCTGCGGCACACCCGGAGATCCCGGCCCCCGCCCCGGCCCGCCTCACGGCGGTGAGCCCGGCGATGCTGGACGAGGCGTATGCCGCGAACCGCGCGAACGCCGCCGAGGCGGCTCGGATGGCCGCCGACCACGGTGACCACGGTCGCGCGTCCGCGGTTCGCTCCATGGCGGCCCCAGGTCGGCACTTCCTCTCCTTCGACGCCCGTGGCTCCGGCCGCGCGGTCGAGATCTTCGGCGACCTGGCGAAGGCCGAGCGTGTAGCCGTACTCGTGCCCGGCTCCGACACGAACCTGGACACGTACGAGCGCTTCCGCGCGGGCGCCGACGCCCTCCACAAACGGCTCGGCATACGTGGCGCGGTCGTCGCCTGGCTCGGCTATGAGACGCCCGGAACCATAAGCCCCGAGGTCCTCACCACGGGGCGGGCGAAGGATGCGGCACCTGAACTGCGGGGATTCATACGTGAATTGGAGGCCCTGAATCCGCATGCCCGGGTCTCCCTCCTGTGCCACTCGTACGGAACCGTCGTGTGTGCGGAGGCGGCCGAGAGTGCGTTCCAGGCCGCAGGTTCTGTACGGTCCGCCGTTGCCTCGCGCGCTGCAAGCGGCGAGGGCGATCTCGGCATCTCCGACATCGCGCTCTTCGGCAGCCCCGGAACCGGCGCCGACTCCGTCGCCGGGCTGCACACGGACGCCCGCGTCTGGGCGGGCCGAGGCGCCGACGACTGGATCGCGGACGTCCCGCACGCCAAGGCCGACCTCTTCGGCACCACGGTCGGTTTCGGCACCGACCCCGTGTCGACGGACTTCGGCGCGCGCGTCTTCGCGGCGGGCGACGGCGGCCACAGCGACTACCTCAAGCCGGGCTCGGTGTCTCTGGACAACCTCGCCCGGATCGTCCTTGGCGAGACTTCGGAGGTGACCCATGCGTGAGCTGAAGTTGAGGGGGAGGGTGGGGGAGGGGGAGGGCCCCCCGAAGGGTTCCACGCGGAACGCCGCCCGCCCCGGTCATTCGCCGGGCACCACCCCACGCCCGTTCCTCCGGGAAGGCCTAGTTCGTGAAGCCCTCCACCGCCTCCGCCAAGCCACCCACCAGATCGACGCTGCTACCCCGCCCCACCGCGACCGCTCCCTCGACGCCCTGCGCGCCTTCGCGATACTCGGCATAGTGCTCGGCCACTGGCTGGTCACGGCGCTGGTCGCGGACGGCGGCGCACTGCGTACGTCGAGTCCGCTGGCGTATATGCCATGGCTGGCCCCGGTCTCCTGGGTCTTCCAGACGCTCGCGGTGTTCTTCCTGGTGGGCGGGCATGTGGCGACCAGGAGTTACGAGTCGGCGCGAGCCCGTGGCACGACGTACGGGAAGTGGCTGCGTACGCGGCTGTCGCGCCTCTTCGGGCCGGTGGCTGCCGTGCTGGGCCTGTGGACGGTGGCCGCGGTCTGTCTGCTCGTGACGGGGACGGGTGTGCCGACGGTGCATGCGTTGCTGAAGCTCGTCCTGTCGCCCCTGTGGTTCCTGCTGGTCTTCGCGGGACTGACGGCGCTGACCCCACTCGTTGCCCGGATCAACCCGCTGTGGCCGCTGGCCGTCGTTCTCCATGTGGACCTCATACGGTTCGGTTTCGGCGGTCCGGCCTGGCTGGGCTGGATCAACGTGGCGGCGGGCTGGCTGGTGCCGTACACGCTGGGCGCGGCCTGGATGCGGGGTGAGCTGACACGGCGTTCCGGGTGGGTGCTGCTGATCGGCGGTGCGGCGACGACCGCGGCGCTCGTTGCGTGGGCCGGATACCCGGCGTCGATGGTCGGCGTCCCCGGCTCCGCGGTCTCCAACCTCAACCCGCCGACCCTGGCCGCCGTCACCTTCGGCCTGGCTCAGTGCGGTCTGGCGTTGCTGCTCCGGGAGCCGTTGCGCCGGGCGATGCGGCGGCCCGTGGCGTGGGCGGCGGTGGCGTTCGTCAACCTCTCCGCGATGACGATATTCCTGTGGCACCAGACGGCGCTGATGTCGGTCACCGCGACAGGTCTGTTCGCCGGCCGTCTCCCGGGACTGCACACCACCCCCGACAGCCTGGACTGGGTCCTGGCCCGCTTCGCCTGGCTTCCGGTCTTCGCCCTCGCCCTCATGGTGTGCTGGGCGGCCTTTCGCTCCTACGAGCAGGGGCGCCGTCGGCGAGGTGGGCGCCTGTCGCGTGTGGTCCACGTACACCGTGGCAGGGCGGGGGCGAAGGGGGTTGGGCGTGCCTAGGGTGATGTGGATGAGTGCGGTGGAGAAGCGGCTGGTTCGGGGACTGCGGGTGCTGCGCGAGGACCTGTGGACCGGGAAGGCGGATCCGTTGCCGCCCTCGGTGTGGTTGCGCTGGCTGCCGCATGGGCTGGTGGTCCTGGTCGCGATCGGTACCACCATCGCCAACGGGGATCAGTTCGGTGACGGCTACAACCTGGGTACGGAGTACGCCCTGGTGTGCGCGCTGGCCCAGGGTGCCGCGGTGGCGATGGCGCTGCGGTGGCCGGTCCCGGCGTGGTGGCTGTCGATGGTGACCATGGTCGTGGTGGCCATGGGGGCCCGCACCCAACTGCTCGCCGATCACGTCGCGTTCAACAGCCCCTGGCCGTGGGGCCCGCCCAGTCTGGTCGCACACGCAGTGGTGCTGTTCCTGCTGGCGTTGCGGGTGCCCGTGCGCGTGGCCGCCGCGGCCCTGGCCTTGACCGCGCTGGTCACGTGGGTGGTGCAGGGCCTCATCGGCGCCGCGAACTATTCGTCGACGGGCACGCTGGCTGTGGCCCTGTTCGCCGGCGTCGTCCTCCTCGGCACCGCCCTCCGCGGCCGCCGCGAAGCCCGCACCCAACTCGTCGAGCAGGCCGGTATCACCGCCGAGGAGCGCGCCCGCCGCACGGTCCTGGAGGAGCGCAACCGTATAGCCCGCGAGCTGCACGACGTGGTCGCCCACCACATGTCGGTCATCTCCATCCAGGCCCAGGTCGCCCCCCACCTGGTCGAGAACCCTTCCGACGAGCTCAGGGAGAACCTCGACGGCATCCGGCAGAACGCGCTCGAGGCGCTCACCGAGCTGCGCCGCGTGCTGGGCGTGCTGCGCTCGGAGAACCCCGAGGACCCGTACGGTCTGGGCGCTCCCGGTACCGGAGCCGCGCCCGACGCCCCGCAGCCCACCCTCGACCGGCTCGACGTGCTCGTCGAGAACACCCGTGCCGCCGGTCTGAAGGTGAACACCGAGATCAGCGGCGAGGTGCTTCCGCTGCCGCCGGGCGTGGAGCTGTCCGCGTACCGGATCATCCAGGAGGCGCTGAGCAACGCGTTGCGACACGCGCCCGGTTCCGAGGTGCGCGTGGAGCTCACGCACTTCCCGCGCGGCCTGCAGATCCGGGTCATCAACTCCGCGCCAAGGCGCCCCGCCCCGCCGTCGCCGGGCGCGGGACACGGTCTGCTGGGTATGCGGGAGCGCGCGGCGATGCTCGGTGGCACCCTCATGGCGATGGAGACGTCCTGCGGCGGCTTCACGGTGGCGGCGTTCCTGCCCCGCGCCGGAACCGCCGATGGAACGGCCTCCCTCGACGACACTGTCTCCGACAACTCGGCAGACTCCGACAACTCCACAGACTCCCCAGGAGAACGACCATGACGAGCGGCACCATCCGCGTACTCATCGCGGACGACCAGCAGATGGTCCGGCAGGGCTTTTCGGTGCTGCTCAACATCCAGCCCGACATCGATGTGGTCGGCCAGGCCGTCGACGGCCTGGACGCGGTCGCCCAGGTCGCCGAACTCCTTCCGGACGTCGTCCTGATGGACATCCGCATGCCCGAACTCGGCGGCATCGAGGCCACCCGCCGCATCACCTGTGAGACACCGCAGATCAGGGTGCTGGTGCTGACCACGTTCGATCTCGACGAGTACGTGTATGACGCGCTGCGCGCGGGTGCCTCCGGGTTTCTGCTGAAGGACGCGTCCGCCGACAAGCTGGCGGAGGCGATCAGGGTGGTCGCCGCGGGGGACGCACTGCTCGCGCCCGGGATCACGAGGCGCCTGATCGCCCGGTTTTCCCAGCTCGACGGGGCTCCCCGTGCCCCGCTCAAGGAGCGCGTCGGTGAGCTGACGGAGCGCGAGACGGAGGTTCTTGCCCTGATCGCGCAGGGTCTGTCGAACGCCGAGATCGCCGAGCGGCTGGTGGTCGCCGAGCAGACGGTGAAGACCCATGTGGGCCGGATCCTGGTGAAGTTGGGACTGCGGGACCGGACGCAGGCGGCGGTGTTCGCGTACGAGTCGGGTCTGGTACGGCCTGCCGGGTACTGAACCGCTGATTCCGCCGATCCCTGGGCTACCCGTAGTACCTGAGAGGGATCCCGGAGGACCCTTCTCACTGGTGACGACCGCGAGCCGCCCGCCACTTACTGTTTTGAACGTGACCGAGACGACCCAGACGCAGACGACACCCCCGCGGGGCGGAGCCAAGTCGCGCAGTCCTGAGTACCGGCTGGCCGTGGACGCCCTGCGCGGGCTGCGGCAGGAGCTGTTCCACGACGCGTTCGCCTACCGCCCGCTGCCGCGCATGAGCGTGGACGGCCCGATCACCCGGCGGCTGCCCGGGCGCCTGCGGTGGTACGCGGGGTGGACCCCGCACACCGTGGTGCTGGCGGGCGGCCTGCTGGCGGCGGCCATAGCCGCCGACTCGAGCGTCGGCAACCTCGGCGACGTCACTGCGATGATCGCTGGCCTGATCGTGCTGGTCCCGGTCCTGCTGACGCTGGTCCGGCCCGTCGCCGCCTTCTGGGCGTCGATCGTGGCGGCTCCGGTCGCCGCGGTGTTCAACGACGGCGGCGGGTCCGACTGGCCGTGGTCACCCGGCGCTTTCGCCGCCCACCTGGTGGTGCTCACGGTCGTGGCGTTCCGGACGCGTCCCCGCACAGCCGCGTGGATGTGGGTCCTGACGGCTTGCTACGGAATCCTCGGGGAGGCAGCCTTCGGCTCGGACTACTACTCCTCCAATTCCAATGCCGGCCCGATGCTGTTCATCTCCGCATTGGCCCTCCTGGCCGTCGCCGTCGTCCACATACGCCGTACGGCAGAGCGGCAGGTGATCGCTCAGCAGACGGTGACCGAGCACGAGCGCTCCAAGCGGACCCTGCTCGAGGAGCGCACCACCATCGCGCGCGAGCTGCACGATGTGGTTGCCCACCACATGTCGGTGGTCGCGATCCAGGCGGAGGCCGCGCCCTACCGGGTGGAGAACCCGCCGCCCGAGCTGGAGCACGCGTTCGCGGTCATACGGGAGAACGCGGTGATCGCGCTCTCCGAACTGCGCCGCGTCCTCGGTGTCGTTCGCGCTGAGGATTACGAGGCCCCCGACGCCCCGCAGCCGACGCTCGCCGACCTGAACGGGCTGCTGACCAATGTGCGCAACGCCGGCCTGACCGTCGAGAAGGTGATCACCGGAGCCGTCCGTGAACTCCCGCAGGGCATAGAGCTGTCCGCGTACCGAATAGTCCAGGAGGCGCTCAGCAACGCGCTGCGGCATGCGCCTGGTGCCTCGGCCCGAGTGGAGATCGGCTATGTGCTGGGCGGCCTCGGGCTGCGGATCGTCAACGGTCCGGCGACCGAGCCGGTGAAGCCCTCGCCCGGTGCCGGGCACGGGATCACGGGGATGCGGGAGCGGGTGACGATGCTGAACGGCGAGATGATGGCGGCCGCGACGGACGACGGGGGGTACGAGGTGACGGTCTTCCTGCCGGTGCCCGTCTCCGACACGGAGACCTCGAGGGACTCGGGAGACTCCGTATGAGCATCCGGGTGCTGATCGCCGACGACCAGATGATGGTCCGCGAAGGGTTCTCGGTGCTGCTCGGCGCGATGCCGGACATCGAGGTGGTCGGCGAGGCGGTCAACGGGCGGGACGCGGTGGACCGGGTGCGGGAGCTCGCTCCCGACGTGGTCCTGATGGACATCCGTATGCCCGAGCTCAACGGCATCGAGGCGACCCGGGAGATAGTCGCCGCGGACGGCGGGGCCAAGGTGCTGGTGCTGACCACGTTCGATCTCGACGAGTACGTGTACCAGGCGCTCCGCGCCGGGGCGTCGGGCTTCCTCCTGAAGGACGCCTCGGCCCGCCAACTCGCGGACGGTGTAAGGGTGGTGGCGGCCGGCGAGGCCCTGCTCGCGCCGTCCGTCACCAGGCGGTTGATCACGGAGTTCTCGAAACTGTCGGAGGCGCCGCGGCTGTCGGCCACCGCGCGGGCGGCGTACGGAGATCTGACCGAGCGGGAGACGGAGGTGCTGGTGCTCATCGCGCAGGGGCTGTCCAACGGTGAGATAGCCGAGCGGCTCGTGGTCGCCGAGTCGACGATCAAGACCCATGTGAGCCGGATCCTGGTGAAGCTGGGCCTGCGGGACCGGACCCAGGCGGCGGTGTTCGCGTACGAGGCGAGGCTGGTCACGCCGGGGTGAGGGGGCGTACTGCTCTGCAAGGGCAGGCTCTGGCGGGGTCGTGGCGCGGCAGGTTAGCGTCCGGACATGACAGCCCTTTCCGACACCGCTTTCGACCCCTGGGACCCCGGCTTCGTCGCCGATCCCTACCCCGCGTATGCCGAGCTGCGTGCCCGGGGCCGGGTGCACTACTACGAGCCCACCAACCAGTGGCTGGTGCCGCGTCACGCGGACGTGTCGGCGTTGCTGAGGGACCGGCGGCTGGGGCGGACGTATCAGCACCGGTTCACGCACGAGGACTTCGGGCGGACGGCGCCGCCGGTCGAGCACGAGCCGTTTCATGTGCTCAACGACCACGGCATGCTCGACCTGGAGCCGCCGGACCACACCCGGATCCGGCGCCTGGTGTCGAAGGCGTTCACGCCGCGTACGGTCGAGGGGCTGCGCCCGTACGTCCACAAGCTGGCGAACGAGCTGGTCGCGGGCCTCGTCGCGGACGGCGGGGGCGATCTGCTGACGACGGTCGCCGAGCCGCTGCCGGTCGCCGTGATCGCTGAAATGCTGGGCATTCCGGAGGCCGACCGTACGCCGCTGCGGCCCTGGTCGGCGGACATCTGCGGGATGTACGAGCTGAACCCGTCGCAGGAGACGGCGGCGAAGGCGGTGCGGGCGTCGGTCGAATTCACCGAGTACCTGCGGGAGTTGATCGCTGTTCGACGCAAGGAGCCGGGGGACGATCTGATCTCGGGTCTGATCGCGGCGTACGAGGAGGGCGATCGGCTGACCGAGCAGGAGATGATCTCCACCTGCGTCCTGCTCCTCAACGCGGGGCACGAGGCGACGGTGAACGCCACGGTCAACGGCTGGTGGGCGCTGTTCCGCAACCCCGACCAGCTGGCCGCTCTCCGCGCCGACCGCGCACTGTTGTCCACAGCTGTGGAAGAACTGATGCGCTACGACACCCCGCTCCAGCTCTTCGAGCGCTGGGTGCTGGACGAGATCGAGATCGACGGCACGGTGATCCCGAGGGGCAGCGAGGTGGCGATGCTCTTCGGCTCCGCCAACCACGACCCGGCGGTCTTCACCCGCCCCGAGGAACTCGACCTCGCCCGGCAGGAGAACCCGCACATCTCGTTCAGCGCGGGGATCCACTACTGCATCGGCGCACCCCTGGCCCGTATCGAACTGGCCGCGTCCCTGGGCGCGTTGCTCGACCGGGCACCGACACTCAGCCTGGCCGCCGAGCCGGAGCGCAAGCCGAACTTCGTCATCCGAGGCCTGAAGGAGCTACTCGTGGAGTTCTGACTCCGTGGCCGTGGCCGTGGCCGTGGCCGTGGTTGTGGTGGCGGCCGTGGCCCGGCGGCGCCTGCGCAACACACGTATCAGCAGCGCACAGGCAAGCGCGGGAAGGGCGGCTGCGATAGACCGCCCACGCGGTCGGGTAAGCTGACTGCCGTGCGTTGCGAGAATCAAGCGCGTACGCCGTGCTGGTCGAGAGCCAAGACAGCACATGCACCTCCAAGCTTTGCGGTACGAACCCGGGCTGGTTTCAACCCGGCTGGTGTTGATCGTGGAAGACCTGTCGGGTCGCTGACCCGCGGGCGGTGTGAGCCAGGAATCCCCCTGCACCAGCTGGGGGAGGATTCAAGTACTCATGTCCCGTCGCCGTAGGGCCGCGAGGCCCGCCGTGACCAGGGCGGCAGCGATGGCTGTCAGGATCAGTACCGGTGTCCACGTCATGTCGCCGCCCGGCAGTTTCGGCAGGTGGCCGAAGGGCGAGAGGTCCATGACCGGCTCGGGCAGTTCCAGAGCCGGGCCGATCCAGCCCAGGAGCAGGGCGGCGCCGGCCACCCCCCACGCTCCGAGCGCCGCCTGCGGAGACACCCCGTGCAGGAGCACCGCGAGGCCGCCGATCGTCCAGATCGCGGGCAACTGGACGAGGCAGGCGCCGAGGATGGGGCCGAGGTCCTGGCCGTAGCCGGCCGCCAGACCGAGGCCGCCGAGGAGCATGATCAGTACGGACCCGCCGAAGGCGATGAGCAGGTGACCGGAGGCCCAGCGCAGACGGCCCACCGCGTTCGCGAGGACCGGCTCGGCGCGCTGCGAGGTCTCCTCGCCGTGCAGCCGGAGCACGGACTGCACGATGTACAGCGCGGCGACCATCCCGAGCATGCCGGCCATCGTGGCGAGGAACGCGTCCGTGATTCCGGACTGACCGCCCATCCGCTCGATGATGTCCCGGGTCCGTTCGTTGTCGCCGACCAGATCCGTCGCCCCCTTCGTGATCCCGCCGAAGGCGGCCCCCGCGGCGAAGAACCCGAGGCTCCAGCCGAGCACGCTGCCCCGCTGCAGCCGCCAGGCCAGCGCACCGGCCGTACCGAGCCGGCCGACGGCGGGCCCGGGCCGGGTCGGCAGGAAGCTCATGCCGACATCGCGGCGGCCGGTCAGCTCGTACGCGGCCACGCCCTGGACCGCGACGGCGGCCACGAACAGCAGCAGCACCCACCAGCGTTCGTCGGCGAACGACCGCAGGTTCTCCAGCCAGCCGATAGGCGAGAGCCAGGTCAGCACGTGCGAACCGTCCTCCGAGGCCGAGTCGCCCGCCGCCCGCAGTACGAACGCCGCGCCCAGCAGCCCGCCCGTCAGCCCCTTCGCGAGCCGCGCGCTCTCCGTGAGCTGGGCGACGATCGCCGCCATCGTCGCGAAGACCATGCCGACGCCGGCCGTGCCGAGCCCGAGTGCCAGTGCGCCCGACGAACCTTGCCCCGCGAGGCCTCCGGTGATGAGCAGCGCCAGCGCCGCGTTCGCGACGAACGCCGCGAGCAGCGCCGCCGTCAGCGGGGCGCGCCGCCCCACCATCCCGGCCGAGACCATCTCCTGACGGCCGCTCTCCTCCTCGTCCCGGGTGTGCCGTACGACGATGAACAGGCTCATGACCCCGGCCAGCACCCCCGCGAACACCCCGATGCGCCAGGCGACGAGCCCGCCGATCGAGTCGCTGAACACCGGCCCGTACGTGGCGCGCAGCGAGCTGTTCGTCGCCAGCTGCCGGACCACGTCGGCGCGTTCGGCGGCCGTGGAGTACACGCTCTCCAGCGAGCCCGGCATGGAGAGCACCATCAGGGCGATGACGCCGACCCACAGGGGGATCATCACCCGGTCGCGGCGCAGTGCGAGCCTCAACAGGGCGCCGGTTCCAGCGAGTTGACGCGATCCCCCGGTCCGTACGGCGAACTTGGTGTTGGTGGCCACGGCGGTCATCGCGACATCGCCTCCGCGGCGACCTCGTCCTGGTAGTGCCGCATGAACAGCTCCTCCAGCGTCGGCGGCGTCGAGGTCAGCGACCGTACGCCCGACTCGGTCAGCGACCGCAGCACCGCGTCCAGCTTGTCGCTCTCGACCTGGAGCCTCACTCGCCTGCCCTGGATGTCCAGGTCGTGGACGCCGGGGAGCCTCCCCAACCCGTTGGGCTCACCGGCCAGTTCGGCGGTGACGCTCGTACGGGTCAGATGGCGCAGGTCCGCGAGTGATCCGCTCTCCACGGTGACGCCCTTGCGGATGATGCTCACGCGGTCGCAGAGTTCCTCGACCTCGCTGAGGATGTGCGAGGACAGCAGGATGGTGCGACCCCGGTCCCGCTCCTCCTCCACGCACCGCTGGAAGACCTCCTCCATCAGCGGGTCGAGGCCGGAGGTCGGTTCGTCCAGGATCAGCAGGTCGACGTCCGATGCGAAGGCGGCGACGAGGGCGACCTTCTGCCGGTTGCCCTTGGAGTACGTGCGCCCCTTCTTCGTCGGGTCGAGCTCGAACCGCTCGATCAGGTCGGCCCGCCGCGCCTTGTCGAGTCCTCCGCGCAGCCGCCCGTACAGGTCGATGACCTCGCCTCCGGAGAGGTTGCGCCAGAGGGTCACGTCGCCGGGGACGTACGCGATCTGGCGGTGCAGCTCCACCGCGTCGGACCAGGGGTCCCGGCCGAGTACCTGCGCGGCGCCGGCGTCGGCGCGCAGCAGGCCCAGCAGGACGCGGATGGTGGTGGACTTCCCGGCGCCGTTGGGGCCGAGGAAGCCGTGGACTTCGCCGGTCTCGACGTTCAGATCGAGGCCGTCCAGCGCATGAGTCTTGCCGAACGACTTGTGCAGTCCGGAGACAGTGATTGCCTTCGTCATGATTTTTAACCTACGCTAGTTTCACAAATTTGTGAAGTTAAGGAAGCATTAAAACATGCGGCTAGAATCGGCAACGGCGCGCTGAGCAGCACGGAGTAGCGCTGAGCAGGGGAGAGGATCGAGAGATGAGCGAACCGAGTGCGGCGGGACGGGACCCGGAAGCGGTCTCGAAGTTCGTCGAGAGCTTCGCCGCGCAGTTGGTCGAGGCCGGGATGCAGCGCATGGCGGCCCGGGTGTTCGCGGCGCTGCTCGCCTCCGACTCCGGGGCGATGACCTCCGTCGAACTCGGCGAGCAACTGCGGATCAGCCCGGCCGCCGTCTCCGGAGCGGTGCGCTACCTCGCGCAGCAGCACATGGTCTCCCGCGAGCGTGACCCCGGCTCCCGGCGCGAGCGGTACCGGGTGCACAGCAATCAGTGGTACGAGGCGCTGACCAACCGGGACGCGGTGCTCAAGCGCTGGGAGTACGCCCTGCGGGAGGGCGTCGACGGTCTCGGCCCCGAGACCCCCGCCGGCCGCCGGCTCGCCGAGACCCTGGCCTTCTTCGAGTTCTTGGAGGGAGAGCTGCAGTCCCTGATGGACCGCTGGCGTGTGGAGCGGGCCAGGCTGTTCGGTTAGCGCTCCCTGGTCTGCGACGCCCATGTTGGCCGACTGAAAAGATCGCAAAGATCGCCAGGGTGACCATTGCGACGCCGGAATCCTGCTGGATGATTGAGTCGGCTCACAGGTCTGGGCGTTAAATGCTTGTCAAATAGACCTTTAGAACGAACGTCTGCGTTAACTCTCCTTCCGCACGCCTCCTTTCCATGGACCTCGTCGGCCACCCCCTCGTACGGTCGCCGCCATGAGCACCTACACCGCGACCCTCGGCGGCCGGAGCCATCAGTTCGGCGACCTGCCCAGGCTGCTTGCCGCCGCGAGCCCCGAGCGCTCCGGCGACCGGCTCGCCGGGCTCGCCGCCGAGTCGGCGCAGGCACGGGTCGCGGCGCGGTGGGCGCTCGCGGAGGTGCCGCTCGCACGGTTCCTCGCCGAGCCGGTGATCCCGTACGAGAGCGACGACGTGACGCGCCTCATCGTCGACACGCACGACGCGGCGGCCTTCGCGCCGGTGTCGTCGCTCACGGTCGGGGAGTTCCGCGAGTGGCTGCTGTCGGAGGCGGCGGACGCGGCGGCGCTGACCGCGCTGGCGCCCGGCCTGACGCCCGAGATGGTGGCCGCCGTCTCCAAGCTGATGGGCAACGCCGACCTCGTCGCCGTCGCCCGCAAGGCGCACGTCGTCACCGCCTTCCGCTCCACGATCGGCCTGCCCGGCCGCCTCGCCACCCGCCTCCAGCCCAACCACCCCACGGACGACCCGGCGGGAGTGGCGGCCGCTCTGCTGGACGGTCTGCTGCTCGGCTCGGGCGACGCGGTCATCGGCATCAACCCGGCGACCGACAGCCCCAAGGCCGTACGGGACCTGCTGGAACTGCTGGACGGCGTGATCCAGCGGTACGCGATCCCGACCCAGTCCTGCGTCCTCAGCCACGTCACGACGAGCATCGACCTGATGTCGCGTGGCGCTCCCGTGGACCTCGTCTTCCAGTCCATCGCGGGTACGCAGGCCGCGAACGCCTCCTTCGGCGTCACGCTGAGCCTGCTGGACGAGGCGCATGAGGCCGCGGCCTCACTGGGCCGGGGCACGGTGGGCTCGAACGCCCTGTACTTCGAGACCGGCCAGGGCAGCGCACTGTCCGCCGACGCGCACCACGGGGTGGACCAGCAGACGGTGGAGGCCCGCGCGTACGCGGTCGCCCGCCGCTACGACCCTCTCCTGGTCAACACGGTGGTGGGTTTCATCGGCCCGGAGTACCTCTACGACGGCCGCCAGATCCTCCGGGCTGCCCTGGAGGACCACTTCTGCGGCAAGTTGCTGGGCCTGCCGATGGGCCTGGACATCTGCTACACGAACCACGCCGACGCGGACGACGACGACATCGCCACGATGCTGACGATGCTCGGCGTGGCGGGCGCTTCGTTCGTGATCTGCACGCCGGGCGGTGACGACATCATGCTCAACTACCAATCGGCCTCGTACCACGACGCGTTGTACCTCCGGCAGGTGCTGGGCCTGCGTCCCGCCCCGGAGTTCGAGGCGTGGCTGGACAGGATCGGGCTGTTGGACGAGCGGGGCGGGATACGGGATGTCACGGGTACGGGGCATCCGCTGACGGCGATCGGAAGGGAGCTGGCGGCATGACGGATACGGCGAATACGGCGGATACGGCGGATCATCAACTGGCAACGGCGGTACGTGCCTTGGTGGCCCCCGAGTCCATCGAGCCCTCCAAGTCCATCGAGCCCTCTGGGCCCCCCGATGCCGCGCTGTGGGCCCCCCTTCGCCGGCACACCCAGGCGCGGATCGGGCTGGGCCGGGCGGGGTCCGGGCTGCCGACCCGGCACCGGCTGGAACTCCAGGCCGCGCATGCCGCCGCGCGGGACGCGGTGCACTCGCCGTTCGAGCCGGACGTGGTCGCGGCGGGGCTTGCGGGGACGGGGCTGGCGACCATGCGGGTGCGGAGCGCGGCTGCGGACCGGCTCACGTATCTTCAGCGGCCGGATCTGGGGCGGCGGCTGGAGGACACGGATCGGGTCCACCTTCCCGTGGGGGAGTGGGACGTGGTCTTCGTCGTCGCCGACGGCCTGTCCAGCCGGGCCGTCCACGAGCATGCGGCGCCGATGGTGCGCGAGACGATGACACGGCTGGAGGCCTGGCGGATCGCGCCGGTCGTCCTGGCCGAACAGGCCCGGGTCGCCCTCGGCGACGACATCGCCCACGCCATGGGCGCGACGATGACCGTGGTCCTGGTCGGCGAACGCCCGGGCATGTCCGCGGCGGACTCCCTGGGCGCGTACCTCACGTACGCCCCGGCCCCGGGCACGACGACGGACGCGGACCGCAACTGCCTGTCCAACATCCGCCCGCCCCTGGGCCTGACCTATGAGACGGCTGCCGCCAAGCTGGCATCTCTGATGCACCGGGCCCGCGAACTGCGGCTCACCGGGGTGGGACTGAAAGACGAGTCGGACGTGTTGCCGACATAGCTGGGGCTCCCTTCGCCGCTAGGGCCGGCACCAATCAGCCCGTCCGGCGTTTGAGGACGAGGCCGTTCAGGCCGATACGGGGGTCTGGGGGCAGAGCCCCCAGCGGGGTCCAGGGGCGGAGCCCCTTGGTATGGGACGGGTAAGGGCGGCGGGGGCGAGAAAACCCCACCCCTCACCCCGGCAACGTAAGCCCCCAAGCCCCCTCCCGGACCGTCCAGGTCCGAGTCCGCACCGGCCCGCTGACCACCGCGTCCGCGCGGTAGCGGAAATGCGCCCCCGACACGGTGATGATCCGGGCGACAGCCTCCAGCGGCGCGGCCTCCGCCCCCACCGACGCAGGCCGGACCTCGACCCGCGCACCGGAACCGCCGGGCGTGACCGACACCGCCTCCACCGGCTGGTCGAGGTCGACGAGGGTGACGCCGTCGACCTCGACCCGGAGCCGGGAGGGGCCGGGCCCGGGCGTGGAGACCACCCGGGAGGGCCGCGCCGCCAGCGTCCGTACGAGCGACTGGCACGTCCGCAGCCAGGGATGCGAGGACGACTCCTCGGCGGCGTCCTGGTCGGCGGCGTCCGGATGCCCCGTCCCCGGCGGCACAGCGAGCGGCGGAATCCGCAGATCCCCCAGCACCACCCCGTCGCTGTCGTCGGCGAGCAGATCCAGCCTCCGCTCGACCCCGTCGAGCACGGCCCGCGCGGCGGCGACGGTACCGGTGGGCACCCCCAGCGACCGTACGAGCGACAGCGCACCCCCCACCGGCACCACCGACAGCGCACATCCGGCCAGTTCCCGCTGCCGGTGCAAAAGGGACACCGCCCGCAGGAACGCCCGGTCGTCCCCCACGACGACCGGTCGCCGGGACCCGCGTCGGATCAGTGCCCGGGCGAATTCCTCGGGCCCGTCGGGGAGGCACAGTTTGACGGTCGCACCCGCGCTGAGCACGTCTTTCGCGATCCGTACCGACTCACCGTCATGGCGACGGGCGACCGGGTCGATGACCACCAGGAGCTGGTCGGAAGCCGCCACCTCGGTCATGCCTCGCTTCCTCGGGTAGCATCTTTGTGCAAGAGCCCCTTGCGCTATTGCGCCAGGGGCTTCGTCTATTCCGGGGCATCCGGTCCGACGGGTCGCGGCCAACGAAGGTCGCCGGTGTACGCGGCACAAGCCGTGCAGCGTACGCCCCTGACCTTGGACATGCCCCACCCGGAAGGGGTGTACGCCTGTGCCCGCACTTGTGCTGCTCGGTGCTCAGTGGGGTGACGAAGGCAAGGGAAAGGCCACCGACCTGCTCGGTGGATCCGTGGACTACGTGGTGCGCTACCAGGGCGGCAACAACGCCGGCCACACGGTGGTAGTGGGCGATCAGAAGTACGCCCTGCACCTCCTCCCTTCCGGAATCCTCTCGCCTGAATGCACGCCGGTCATTGGTAACGGTGTCGTCGTCGACCCGTCGGTCCTGCTCTCCGAGCTGAGCGGTCTGAACGAGCGCGGCGTCGACACGTCCAAGCTGCTGCTCAGCGGAAACGCTCACATCATCACGCCGTACAACGTCACCGTCGACAAGGTGACGGAACGCTTCCTCGGGAAGCGGAAGATCGGCACGACCGGCCGCGGCATCGGACCGACGTACGCGGACAAGATCAACCGGGTCGGCATCCGGGTCCAGGACCTGTACGACGAGTCGATCCTGACCCAGAAGGTCGAGGCGGCCCTCGACGCCAAGAACCAGATCCTGACCAAGCTCTACAACCGCCGCGCGATCGCCGTGAACCAGGTCGTCGAGGAACTGCTGGGCTACGCCGCGCAGATCGAGCCGTACGTCGCCGACACCGTCCTGGTCCTCAACCAGGCTCTCGAAGACAACAAGGTCGTCCTCTTCGAGGGCGGCCAGGGCACGCTCCTGGACATCGACCACGGCACGTACCCCTTCGTCACCTCGTCGAACCCGACCGCGGGCGGCGCCTGCACGGGCGCGGGCGTGGGCCCGACGAAGATCAGCCGGGTCATCGGCATCCTGAAGGCCTACACGACCCGGGTCGGCGCCGGCCCCTTCCCGACCGAACTCTTCGACGAGGACGGCGAGGCCCTGCGTCGCATCGGCCACGAGCGCGGCGTCACGACGGGCCGCGACCGCCGCTGCGGCTGGTTCGACGCGGTCATCGCCCGCTACGCGACCCGCGTCAACGGCCTCACCGACTTCTTCCTCACCAAGCTCGACGTCCTGACCGGCTGGGAGCAGATCCCGGTCTGTGTGGCGTACGAGATCGACGGCAGGCGAGTGGAGGAACTCCCGTACTCCCAGACCGACTTCCACCACGCGAAGCCGGTCTACGAGATGCTCCCCGGCTGGTCCGAGGACATCAGCAAGGCCAAGACCTTCGCCGACCTCCCCAAGAACGCCCAGGACTACGTCAAGGCGCTGGAGGAGATGTCGGGGGCGCCGATCTCGGCGATCGGCGTGGGCCCGGGCCGCGACGAGACGATCGAGATCAACTCGTTCCTCTGATACGGACCGAAAAGAGGGGCGCCCGGTCCGGGCGCCCCTCTCCGCGTTGTCCTCGCTGTCAGCCGTCCCCGGGCTCCTGCGGGGCTTGGAACCCGGCGGTGTCGAGCGTGCAGTCGAACGGCTCGGGGATGTGGAGCTTCTTGCCGAACGGCACGGTGAGGTGGGATTCGTATCCCTTGGCGGACGGAGTCCAGAGGACGGTGGCCTGCTCCTCCTGCATGTCGAGGATCAGGTAGACGGGGACGCCTGCCTTCCCGTAGGTCTCGACCTTGTCGGTCAGGTCGTCGTCCCGGGTGGAGGGGGAGGTCAGCTCGGCGACGAAGGACAGAGCGTCTCCGTCCAGGCGGTTGCTGGTGGTCCGGCGAGCGCGCTGGTGGACGGCATGGATGTCGGGGCCGTAGGCACGCTCGGCACCCGGAAATACGTAAAGCAAGGGTCCCCAGCTGATGCGGTGTTCCTCAGGCAGATGAGGGCGCAATTGATCGCAGACCAGATCCATGACGTCTGCGTAGTACGCCTTCGACCACGGCGACAAGACGATGTTCCCCTTGATGATCTCGGCCTTGTAGCCGTCGGGCACGTGCAGCTCGTCGAGGGCGTCCAGCATGCCCTCGAAGCTGGGGGGCTCGGTGCCGCTTATCGTCGGTCGTTCCAGCATCACCGTCATGATGCGCCTTTCGTGCGAAGCAGGCCATTCACTACTCAGCGTATCCAAGTGTGTACGGGCTCCGCTCGGCCTTGTGGGAACAGTCGGAGCAACCCGATGCGGGGTGGGGTCCCAAGAAGGTCGAACACCTCGTCGTGGCAGTCCGCGCCCGACTGTTGAAAGGCGGCATCCCAGGCTTCACTCGAGAACAAGCCGCCCCGCCCGTCACGGTTGCCCGCGAAGCACTGTCGGTTGGGCCGCAGTCGGTGCACGGGAGTGAGGCGCCGAGGCAGAGATGTACGGCCGTGCTCAATCGGGCGTCGATCGCGGCGCGGTCCTCGGGAGTCGAGGAGTCCGCGGGCGGGGTGAGGGCGTAGGGGATCGCGGTGGTGAGGACGGCCAAGGTGGTGCTGTCCCGCTCCGCACCTGCGGCGAGATGCCCGGTCACGTAGTCGCACAGCCACGCCCATGCCAGCGAGTGCCAGTCGGTGGCCGGTCGGAGGATCGAGGCATGCACCAGGTCCGGATCGGTACGGGCCATGGTCCTCACGACCGGGTGTTCCCGTACCAGACGCGCCGCACGTACCACGAAGCGCACCGCGAGACACCGTGGAGGCAAGGGATCCACCGTCTCGCGGGCCAGGTACAGCAGGTGCTTCAGCTCCAGCCGTGTGGCCTCTCGGACCAGCGCCTCACGGCTCGCCCAGTTCCGGTAGAGATAAGGCCGGTTGGTGCCGGCGAGGCGCGCGATCTGCGTCATCCCGGCGCGCCGAGGTCCGTACTGCGCCAGCGCGTCCAGGGTCGCCCGGTGCACTGTGCTCATCCCGGGCGGCGCCTTGACATTGAGGAAGCCACTCATGTCGATCAGCGTCGCGCAACCGGGCGGGAGAGGGGCGGGGTTCGGTCGCAGGTCACCCGGTGCGGGGGTGTTGTTGCCAGAAGATGTGACGGTTCTGGTGAAAGTGTCACATCTTCTGGGACTAGGGGTGGTGGGGAGCGGCCGGGGGCGTGAGAAAAGTGGCCCAGGCGCCGGCGGTCATGGAGAGGGTGGGTCCGCCCGGATTCTTGGAGTCGCGGATGTGGATGGTGGTGGCGTGGGGGCAGGTGGCTATCTCGACGCAGTTGCCGCCACCGCCACCGCCGTCGCTGTACGTCGACTTGCGCCAGTCATAGGCGACTTCGAGGCACTGGCCGCCACTGTCGTTGCTGTAGCTCGACTTGAACCACCGCAGTGTGCTGCTCATGTCCGTTCTTCTTCTGATGCCCCGTCCTCGGCCTCGGCGCATACTGGGCAAAAGGCCATAAATTGACCATCTCGAACACCTGGCGAGAGGTGAGAGCGATGCGCGTCATGCTCAAGGCGACCCTGGACACCGAGAAGTCGAGTGAGGCCATCCGGGAGGGCAAGCTGGCGGAGTTGATCAAGTCGACCATGGACACCATCAAGCCGGAGGCCGCCTACTTCATGCCCGATGAAGGGCAGCGCTCCTGCGTGTTCGTCTTCGACATGCAGGACAGCTCGGACCTGCCGTCCCTCGCCGAGCCCTTCTTCCTCCAGCTCGGCGCCAAGGTCGAAGTGAGCCCGGTCATGAACCTCGACGACCTGCAGAAGGGACTGTCGCAGCTGGGGTGACCCTCAGCTGAAGATGATCATCGAGCCCTGGGCCAGGCTCCGCGTCGCCGCCGCGTGCAGGCCCAGCCACACATGTCGCTCGCGGGCGAAGGGGCTCGCGTCGAAGGGGGCGGGGGCGGCCGGTTCCTCCAATGACGTGGGTGCCATGGGGGGTTCCGGAGGCAGGGGCGGGTTCGCGGGGTCGATGCCGATCGTCGGGGCCACGAACTCCAGCTCGCGCAGCAGGGTCTGGGAGGAGCCCAAGGGGCCGCCGCCCGCGAGGAGTTCGTCGTTCGAGAGCGGGTGCGGGAAGTCGACCGGGACGTACGCGCCCGCGTGGTCGTAGTGCCAGACCAGGTGCGACTGCTGGGCCGTCGCCTCGAAGATCTCCAGCAACTGCTCGTAGTCGCCGCCCAGGTCGTCGACCGGGGTCACCGCGAGACCGCGCAACTGCAGCAGGTACGCGCGGCGCAGGAAGTGCAGCGCGTCGTAGTCGAAGCCCGCGACCGGGGCCACGTCGCCGGAGAGCCCCGGCATGTACTGGTACACCGGCACGGGTGGGAGTCCGGCCTCGCTCAGGACCTTGTCGTAGAGCGCCAGTTCCTCGGCGAAGGGGTTGTCGGGGGTGTGGCACAGCACGTCGACGAGTGGGACCAGCCACAGGTCACAGGCCAACAGAGAACTCCTCGGGTAGCACGGTGGTCAAGGAAGCGTAATGGGTGACAAGCGCGGTCCGCCCCTGTCGTGCGGAACCCGCCGGCCCGTTGTACGGATCCGGCCCGCCCGACATACGGATCCAGCCCGCCCGTTGTACGGATCCCGCCGCCCTCGTCGTGCAGATCCCCTACCCACCCCCCGTTACCCGCATCCCGCCGGCCCACGTCCCCTGACGCCCGGCAAGCGACCGCGGTCATCCCGCCGAGAGCCGTTCGATGAGGGCGAGGGAGTGCGCGTTGTACTCGGTGACGATCGCGTGCGCGGCCTCGGCGTCGCGGCGCACGAGGGCGTCGACGAGCGCGGTGTGCTCGGCCCAGAGACAGCCGCGCAGATCGACCGTACGCAGGTACTGGACCGCGCACACCCAGGACTGGACGCGCAGGCGGTGCAGGAAGTCGGAGAGGTAGGGGTTGCCGAAGAGATTGCTGAGCTCGCGCCAGAAGCGCAGGTCGTAGCCGATCAGTATGTTCAGGTCACCGGCGACGGCGGCACGCTCGGCCTCCTCGCCGCGGCGGCGCACTCCGGCGAGAACGGCGGCGGTGCGCGGGTCGCCTGCGCGTGCGTCCAGGGCGGCGCGGGCGGCCCGGCTGATGTCGGACTTCTCGTCCAGGTACCGGTGGAAGAGGCCGTCCGTGACCAGGCCGCGGGCCTCGATCATGCCCCGGTAGTCGGCCGGCGAGTACTCGTGCACGCGGAAACCGCGGTGCTGGTCCGCGTCCAGCAGACCCTGCGCCGACAGATCGACCAGGGCCTCGCGGACGGGGGTCGCGGAGACGCCGTACTGCTCGGCTATCTCCTTCACCGTGAACTCCTGGCCCGGCTGGAGGCGCCCGGCCAGCACCTCGTCACGCAGCGCGTCCGCGATCTGCTGCCGCAGGGTGCTGCGCGTCACGGAGCCATTGCCACCGCCGGTGCCGGGCATGGTTCTTGGTCCTCCCCCGATCGGGCCAGTACTCGTTCATGTCTACGAACATGTCTACGAGCACGTCACCATACGCGTTCAGGTTCGGGTGCGATGGGGGCGCATTGGGACATACGGCGCCCCCCCATGGCCGTATGCCTTCACCGCGTGCTACACGGTGTGTTCGTCCGCGACCGACAGCGCCTCGTCCAGCGCGGCCAGGCCCTCCTTCGCCTCGGCTTCCGTGATGGTGCACGGGGGGACGACGTGGGTGCGGTTCATGTTGATGAAGGGCCACAGGCCGTGCTTCCTGGCGGCGGCACCGAAGGCGGCCATGGGGGCGTTCGCCTCGCCCGAGGCGTTGTAGGGGACGAGGGGTTCGCGGGTCTCCTTGTTCCGTACGAGTTCCAGGGCCCAGAAGACGCCGGTGCCGCGCACCTCGCCGACGCTGGGGTGACGGGCGGCGAGCTCGCGCAGGGCGGGGCCGAGGACACTCTCGCCGATGCGTGCGGCCTGTTCGACGATGCCCTCCTCCTCCATGACGTTGATCGTGGCGACGGCGGCAGCGCAGGCCAGCGGGTGCCCGGAGTAGGTGAGCCCGCCGGGGTAGGGCCTGCGGGCGAAGGTCTCCGCGACGGCTTCGGAGATCGCGACGCCGCCGAGGGGTACGTAACCGGAGTTCACGCCTTTCGCGAAGGTCATCAGGTCCGGTACGACGCCGAAGTGGTCGGCGGCGAACCACTCGCCGGTGCGGCCGAAGCCGGCCATGACCTCGTCGAGGACGAAGACGATGCCGTACTCGTCGCAGAGTGCGCGGACGCCTTCGAGGTAGCCGGGCGGGGGGATCATGATCCCGGCCGTACCGGGGATGGTCTCGAGGATGATCGCGGCGATGGTGGCCGGGCCCTCGAAGGCGATGGTGTCGGCGAGGTGCGTCAGGGCGCGCTCGCATTCCTGCGCCTCGGTCTCGGCGTGGAAGGGGGAGCGGTAGAGGTAGGGCGCCCAGAAGTGGACGACTCCGGCGGACGCGGTGTCGCCCGGCCAGCGGCGGGGGTCGCCGGTGAGGTTGATCGCGGTGGCGGTGGCGCCGTGGTACGAGCGGTAGGCGGACAGCACCTTCGGGCGGCCGGTGTGCAGGCGGGCCATGCGGGTGGCGTTCTCCACGGCTTCGGCGCCGCCGTTGGTGAAGAAGATCTTGTCGAGGTCACCGGGGGTTTTACGGGCGATGAGCCGGGCGGCTTCCGAACGGGCCTCGACGGCGAAGGCGGGCGCGAAGGTGGTGAGAGTGGCGGCCTGCTCCTGGATCGCGGCGACGACCTTCGGGTGCTGATAGCCGACGTTCGCGAAGACAAGCCCGCTGGTGAAGTCCAGGTACCGCTTGCCGTCGTAGTCCCAGAAGTACGAACCCTCGGCGCCGGCTATGGCGAGCGGGTCGATGAGTTCCTGCGCGGACCAGGAGTGGAAGACGTGGGCACGGTCCGCGGCCTTCACTGCGGCACCGGCCTGGGGGTGGCTGGGCTGAGGGGTCATGCGGGTGAGCGTAGGTATCCGGGGGGTGGGCGCGATATCGGCGTTCTGCCTGCGCTACGGGGCCGATCGCGACAGAGTGTCGGGTTCGCCGCGTGCACTCTCGAGGCTTGGGCCGTCAGTCGTCCGTGTCGGCCACGCGCTGGGCCCTGGGCCCGTCGGCCCCGCAGGTGATCTCGTACGTGAGGTCGTCCGCGTCGTCGGCGGTCGGCTCCGCCTCCAGGCGGGCCACCGGGGCGGGCCCCCGCTCTACGTCCTCGTCGAACTGGTACCCGTCGGCAGGGCTCCAGGAGACGAGGAACACGCTCCCGTCGGCGCGGCACTCGGCGGTGGCGCTGCCGCCGGCGAAGTGCACCGTGTCCCTCCGGGATGCGCGGGTGGGGTCGGCGCTGGGGGAACCCGATGGTGTGGCGGAACCTGGGGATTTCGGGGCTGTCCCGGCCGGGGCCGTCCCTGAATCGGATCCGGAATTCGACGAGCCCGATGGACCTGACGAACCCGACGAACCAGATGAACGCGGCGAACCCGGCGTGCTCGGCCCCGGCGTCGCTTCCGCGAGCGCGCGCCGCACGGCCGCGTCGTCCAGTGCCCGCCCGTGTTCGCCGCCGTCCCCGTCGGCGTTCGCGAGCTGCCATGCGCCGAGTCCGCCCGCGCCCGTGCCGACGGCGACCCATACCGCGGTCACGACCGCGCTCCGCCACCTCATGAGAAGAACCGCCTCAGAAGAACCACCTCGGAACCACCTCGCGGGAAGAGCTTCGCGCACCTTTTCCTAAGGCCCGGTTAAAACGCGTACAAGGAGAGGTCCTACCCCCGCCCGCGGCCACCCCCACTCCAACTCCCTGACTACGGTGGCCGCATGGCCCATCTGCTCGTGGTGGAGGACGATCCGGCGCTGCGCGGCGCCCTGGTGCGCGCCCTGCGGGACAAGGGCCATGCCGTCGCGACGGCGCCCAGCGGTATGGCGGGGCTCGACGCGGCGGTGACCAGCCCGCCCGACCTGATCGTGCTGGATCTGGGGCTGCCGGACGTGGACGGCGGCCAGGTGCTGAGGATGCTGCGGGCCGTCAGCGACGTACCGGTGATCGTGGCGACGGCACGCGACGAGGAGCCGGAGATGGTCGCGCTCCTGGAGAGCGGCGCGGACGACTACATCGTGAAGCCGTTCGGCGCGGCGCAGCTGGACGCCCGGATCAAGGCGGTGCTGCGCCGCCTGGGCCCGCTCGAGACGGAGGAACCGCTACGGGTGGGCGGCCTCACCGTCGACCCGATGTCCCGCGAGGTCACTCTCGACGGCCACTCCCTCGACCTCACGCCCCGCGAGTTCGACCTTCTCGCCCACCTGGCCCGCCGCCCGGGCCAGGTGGTGTCCCGCCGCGAACTCCTCGCCGAGGTCTGGCAACAGCCGCTGGGCGGCGCCGACAAGACGGTCGACGTCCACCTGTCCTGGCTGAGGAGGAAGCTGGGGGAAACGGCCCAGTCACCGCGCTACCTGCACACGGTACGAACGGTCGGCGTCAAGCTGATGGCGCCGGAGGCCGGCTAGTGCGGCGGCGGGTGCTCCTGCTCACCGGGGCCACCACCGCACTCGTACTGGCCGCGCTGCTGGTGCCGCTCACCCTGCTCACCCGCAGCCACGCCGCGGACCGGGCCACCGCGGAGGCGACCGCGCGGGCGCAGTGGGTGGCGGCCGCCGCCGGACCCGAGCTCGTCGCGGGCGCGGGCGGCCGGGAGAGCGCCGAGCAGACCGTGCAGAGCGTGAACGGGCCGGGGCTGCCGAGCATTTCGCTGGTGCTGGCGGACGGTTCCGTCATCGGGACGCCGACCCGGGTGACGGACGCGGTGCGGCTCGCGCGGACCGGACGTGCGTTCACGTACGAGCCGCCGGACGGCGGGCGGGTCGTCCTCGTGCCGGTGCAGGGTGCTGCCGACGGTACGGCGGTGGCTCAAGTGGCTCTCACCAGAGGGCAGTTGTACGACGGGGTGTTCACGTCGTGGCTCGTCCTTGCGGGCATAGGCGTCGGCCTCGTCCTGCTGGGGCTGCTGCTCGCCGACCGGCTCGGCGCGCGGCTCGTCGGCGCGACCCGCTCCCTGGCCCGTACCGCGGACCGGCTGGCCGCCGGTGATCTGTCGGCGCGCGCAGAACCCGAGGGGCCGCCCGAACTCCGGCTGATCGCCGGTCAGTTGAACCGGCTCGCCGCTCGCATCGACGAACTCCTCACCGCGGAACGCGAGAACGCCGCCGACCTCGCCCACCGCCTTCGTACCCCCGTGGCCGCCCTCCGCCTGGACGCCGAGACCCTGCGCGACCCGGCCGAGGCCGAACGGATCGCCGCGGGTGTGGCCGCGCTGGAGCGCAGCGTCGACGAGGTCATCCGCACGGCCCGGCGTCCCCTCCGGGAAGAGGCGCCCCGTGCCGACCTGGCCGCCGTCGCCCGCGAACGTGCCGCGTTCTGGCTGCCGCTGGCGGAGGACCAGGGGCGCCCGGTCGAGGTCGACACCCCCTCCGGGGCACTCCCGGTCGCCGTCCCCGCCGACGAACTCGCCGCCGCCCTCGACGCGTTGATCGGCAACGTCCTCGACCACACGCCCCAGGGCACCCCCTTCCGCGTCAGGGCACGCGCCACCCCCGACGGACCGGAACTCCTCGTCGCGGACGAGGGCCCCGGCTTCCCCGGCACCCACGCCACCGAACGCGGCAGCAGCGGCGCGGGTTCCACGGGCCTGGGCCTGGACATCGCCCGCCGCACGGCGGAGGAGCCGGGCGGCCGCTTCCGTACGGAGAACGCGCCCGGGGCGCGGGTGACACTGACGTTCCCCGCGGCCCAGAGCTAGCTCTGCCCGAACACCGCCCGCACCCACCTCACCCACGCATTCGCCCCCAGGCCGGGCCGCAGGGCCGCCAGCCCCGCGCTGTACTTCGTGAAGTCGGCCGGCCGCACCCCGTACCCGTGCAGGATGCGGTCCGCCGCCGTGAGATGGCCCCGGGTCTTCGTCTCGACGAGCACCAGCCCCTCGGCGGCGGCAGCCGTACGGCCCGTCGCCGGATCCCGGACGAGCAGCCCGGCGTCGCACGTCACCCGCTCCCCGTCGGCGACGAACGTCACACGCCGGTAGTCCGTCACCAGGGAGGGCACGAGACCGGACGGGGCCCGGATGCCGTACGACCGCCCGAGGACGTCGGCCAGGAACCGGCGCCGCACTCCGTCCAGGGGGTGATCACCCCCGTCCATCCGCTGCCGGTGTTTGACCGTCTCGCCGCGCCCGCTCTTGAGCTTGATCTCGAACTGCCGCTCCCCGCTGTCCTGGTAGACCCGCTCCCGGACCCGGAAACGCAGCCGCCGACCCTGACGGTGGTCGTGGAAGGTACGCAGTCCCGGGGTGTCGTAGTACGTGGAGCGGTACTGGAAGGAGCGCAGCCCGCCGATGGCCAGTACCCGGAACGGGCCTTCCACGCGTCGCGGATCGGTCAGCCGTGCCGCGAAGTCCTCGAAGACGGCGACGGGGACGACGTAACTGTTGTCGTGGCGGGCGAGCAGCTCGGCGCGGGCGTTCAGCTCGGCCAGCGAGACGGTGTGCGCGGCGAGCGCGGCCCGGCCGACGGCACGCTCGGCGGCGCTCACCGCACCGGTTCCGTGGCCGCGGGTATCCGCGCACCGTTCCGGACCGCCGCCGGCTCCCACGCGGATGCCCCGGCGGCCCCCGCCACTGTCGCCGGCTCCGACACGGATCCCGTTCCCGGCTCCCGGTACCGCACGTCCACAACCATCAGGTCCCGCACGTAGTCGATTTCCCTGACTATCCATCCCAGCGGCTCGCCCAGCCGAAGCCGCAGGTCCTCGCGGAGCGCGCCCGCGTCGCGGTGCACCACGTCGAGCGTGACGACGGCCCGCCGCTCCCGTGCGTACAGCCGGGGATGGTCGGCGACGTACATGACGAGCAGCAGAACGACCGCGAGGCCCGCCGCGACCCCGAGGCCCAGGCCGGGCAGCCCGCACAGCAGGCCCAGGACCAGGGTCGTGAAGTAGTACGCGACCTCCTGGTGCTGCACCGCGTCCGATCGGAGCCGGACGATCGACAGCACCCCGAACAGCCCGAAACCGAGCGCGAGTCCGCCGTCGTTGCCCATCCTGCCGAGCGCGGCGACGACCGCGAACAGGGAGACGTTCAGTGCGAGGTACGCCGGCACCAGTTCGCGCCTGTGGTGCCGTGGGTGGAAGACGCCGAACGTCAGCAGCGTCACGGCGACGAGATCGAGGCCGAGGTGGGCGGCGATCAGTCCGAGATTCTCTGTGCTGTCCATGCCGAAGACGCTAGGGAACGAGGGGTTAAGCGGACCGCTCGCGCGGGTTAAGGAGTTCCAGCTCTTGACAGCAAGCTGCCTTTTTGACAGCATACTGACATCGCATTGTGGTGCACGCCAGGAGGAGCAGCCATGACCAGCACGACACCCCGCAAGCCCGTTCACCTCGCCGTCTACGACACCTTCGCCGACTGGGAGACCGGACACACGACCGCGTATCTCGCCCGTGCCGGGTACGAGATCCGGACCGTGGGACCCACCCTCGAAACGGTGACGACCATCGGCGGCCTGCGTATTCAGCCCGACCTCGCCCTCGACGGCGTACGCCCCGAGGACAGCTCCCTGCTGATCCTCACCGGCGCCGACCTCTGGGACACGAGTGACGACCTCGCGCCCTTCGCGCGCAAGGCGCGGGAGTTTCTCGACGCGGGCGTCCCCGTCGCCGCCATCTGCGGGGCGACGGCCGGGCTGGCCCGCGAGGGCCTGCTCGACGACCGGAGCCACACCAGCGCTGTCTCCTTCTACCTGGCCGCCACGGGCTACAAGGGCGGCGAGCGATACGTCGACGCCGACGCCGTGACCGACGGGAAGCTGATCACCGCCGGGCCCACCGAACCCGTCGCCTTCGCCCGCGAGGTGTTCCGGCTGCTCGGCGTGTACGAGGGCGAGGTGCTGGACGCCTGGTACCGGCTGTTCCACGACTCGGACCCGGAGGCGTACGCCGTCCTCGAGGCGGCCGGCCAGTGAGCCGCGAGCGTCAGGACCTGCTCAGCCGCAGCGCCCTCGGCGTCTTCCGGCTCAACGGCCAATTCCTGTCCGTGGCAGAGGAGTTGGCCCGGCCCGCCGGACTGACCGCCGCCTGGTGGCAGGTCCTCGGAGCCATACTCCGCGAGCCCCTCCCCGTCTCCGGGATCGCCCGCGCGATGGGCATCACCCGGCAGAGCGTGCAACGGATCGCTGACCTGCTCGTCGAGAAGAGCCTCGCCGAGTACACGCCGAACCCCGCCCACCGCCGCGCCAAGCTGCTCACCCCGACCGAGGAGGGCCGCGCCGCCATCGCGAAGATCGACCCCGGCCACGCGGCCCTCGCCGACCGCCTCGCGGACACCCTCGGCGAAGACGCGTTCGCCGAGACCGTACGCGTATTGGAACGCCTGTCGCAGGCACTCGACGAGGTCACGTCGTCGGCGTCACCTGTTACGGGCTTGTAGATACCGCCCGACCCACCGCCCCGTACGGCCGCACTATCCTCACCCTGTTGCACACGCACGGGGGAAGGTGGCGCTGGCCATGGAGAAGCTGGGGCCGGGAGATCCGCAGAGGATCGGCGCGTACCGGCTGCTGGCGCGGCTGGGCGCCGGCGGTATGGGGAACGTGTATCTGGCGCGCTCCGACCGGGGCCGTACCGTCGCCGTGAAGCTGGTCCGGCAGGAGCTTGCCGAGCAGGAGGAGTTCCGGGCGCGGTTCCGGCAGGAGGTGCAGGCCGCGCGGCGGGTCGGGGGGTATTGGACCGCGCCCGTGCTCGACGCGGACACGGAGGCCGCGATTCCGTGGGTGGCGACCGGTTATGTCGCCGGGCCGTCCCTTCAGACGGTCGTCGGGCGCGACCATGGCGCGCTGCCCGAGCGTTCCGTACGCATCCTCGCGGCCGGACTCGCCCACGCCCTCAAGGACATTCACGCCACCGGGATCGTCCACCGCGACCTCAAGCCCTCGAACGTGCTCGTCACGATCGACGGTCCCCGCGTCATCGACTTCGGCATCGCGCGCGCCCTGGAGACCGTGACCGACGGGGGACTGACGCGTACCGGCGCGCTCGTCGGCTCGCCCGGCTTCATGGCCCCCGAGCAGGTCCGCGGCGACCGCATCACACCTGCCTGCGACGTCTTCTGCCTGGGTTCCGTCCTCGCGTACGCGGCTACCGGCGACCTTCCCTTCGGTACGGCCAACAGCGGGGTGCACGCCCTGATGTTCCGCGTCGCGCAGGAGGAACCGGACCTGGAGCGGCTGCCGGAGGGCCTCGCCGATCTCGTACGGCTCTGTCTGCGCAAGGACCCGGCCGCCCGCCCGAGCCTGGACGACATCCTGCGGCGTACCGGAGCGGAGGACACCGTTGCCGACGGCCGCAGCCGCGAACCCTGGCTGCCGAGCATGCTGGTGGCCCAACTGGGGCGCCATGCCGTGCAGTTGCTGGACACCGAGAATCCGGAGAGTCCGGAGGAGGGGGCTGCGGCCGCCGCGAGCGCCGAGAAGGCGACAGGGCCGGCGGGCTCCGCGGAGGTGGCCGCCGCGGGAGGCGTGGCGGATCCGGCCGCCGTGGACGCCGTCAAGCCCCACGCGCCCACCCCCGAACGCGCCCCAGAAGCCGCCCCCGAACACGCCCCCGCCTCCGACGACTTGGCCCCGCCCCCGCCGGGCCCGCCGGGCAGCGCCCCGATGGACCACCTGCCCACGATGGTCAACGGTCCGGGCCGGACGGCTCCGCCCACCCATCCGCCGGGCCCGGCCTACGGCTATCCGCAGCAGCACCCGCAGCCCGCCGGGTACGGCTACCCGCAACAGCCCGGCACCTGGGGTCCGACTCCGGCGTACGAGCCCGCGCCGGGCTCAACTCCCCCGTACGGACCTCCGTACGGGCCGGGAGCCGGCGCCCCGCAGCAACCACCCCACCGAAACAGTCGCTCCACCGCCTTCCTGGTCGTGGTGGCCCTGGTCGTCGCGCTCGCCGCGGGAGGCTCGGTCTACGCGCTGATGAGCGGTGGCGGGGGCAGCAACGGCGCGGGCGGCGACCCCACGGCGTCACCGACGACGAGCGCGTCCACGACCGCGGACCCGACCACCACCCAGGACCCGGCCCAGGATCCGACCACCCAGCCACCGACGACCGCGGAGGAGAACCCCGCAGGCGGCACGATCCCCACCACATACCTCGGCAGTTGGACGGCGGTCTTCGACACCGGCACCGGCAGCAACACCCGTCGGCTCACCATCCAGCAGGGCGAGGTGGGCGACATCGTGCTCTCGCTCACGGCGGACGGACCGGCCGACGGCGCCACGTACCACTGCGTGTTCCAGGCGGAACTGGCCGAGGCCCCGACCGACGGCGGCCCGCTCCGCATCGGCCCCTCCACGGTCACCGTCGGCGAACCGGCCACCGCCTGCAGCCCCGGTGAGGCCACGGAACTGACCATCCTCCCGGACGGCCGCCTGCGCCGCGTGAACACGGCGGGCGGCGGCGAGCTGACATACACCAGGACCCAATGACGTACAGCAAGGCGAGTTGACGTGCACAAAGCTGTGAAGTCGCTGAACTGCCGCTGAACTTCCGCTGTCGTGTCCGTAATGTCCCCACCGAGGGCCGTACCTTGACCCCGCAGCGTAATGCTCGGGGGAGTGGCTCACGTGCAGGATTGGCTGAGCGCGGAGAACGTCATCGCGCTGACGACGGCGGTCGTCGGTGTCGTGGCGTCCGCCGTGATGGTCTGGTACGAGCGCCGGGTGCCGCGCCGGAAGCGGATCGGCTACCGCGTGCAGATGGACAACCCCATAGGCCACGATGTGCGTTCGGGCCGCGCGAACGTACGGCTCGGGCTGTTCGACGAGGCGTCGGACATGTCGGATGCGACGCTGGTGCTGCTGCGCGTGGAGAACGACGGCTCGCAGAGCATCGCCGACAGCGACTACACCGGGCGCGAACGGCACGGTCTCACCGCGGTGTTCAGCGACCGCGTGATCCGAGGTGTGTCGGTCACACAGCCCGTCGGCACCGACCACCTCATGGACCACTTCACCCCGGCCGCGGGTTTCGGCTACCAGGACGGCGTCCTGCGCATCCCCCGAGTCCCGCTCAACCGCGGCGAGCACTTCAAGCTGCTCGTGCTGCTGTCGGGCGGGGACGTCGGCTGCGGCATACGGCTCATCGGCGGCATCCGCGACGGCGAGGTGCATCCCAACAGCGCCGTTCTTCCGGACGACAAACCGCCGTTGTTCAGCCGCGCGGCCCGGCTGATCACCGTGCTGCTGACGCTCTGCGTGATCACCCTGGCCACGATCGTCGTCGCCCGGGACGACACCCCGCCGCCGATCGAATGCGAGACGGGCCGGCTGGCGCTCACCGGGTCGACCGCGTTCAAGCCCGTGCTGGAGGGCCTGGCGCAGGAGTACGAGCAGGACTGCGAGGGCGCCGACATCGACGTGGACGCACGCGGCAGCACGGCCGGGGTCAGTGACCTCGCAGCCCTGGGCGCCCGGTCGAAGGGTTCGCCCGCCGTCATCGCCTTCTCCGACGGCCCCAGGACCGTCGACGATCCCCAACTGACCGCGAACCGGGTCGCGTTGTCCCTGTTCACCCTGGTCGTCAATGACGGCATCCGGCCGAGCGGGGGCCTGACCCTGGACGACGTACGCCGTATCTACCGCGGCGAGGTCACCCGCTGGCGGCAGCTCGACGCACGGCTCCCCGACATTCCCGTCGTCCTCGTCAGCAGGGACGCCGACTCCGGTACGCGGCAGATGTTCCAGCGGGAGGTGCTGGACAGCTGGGAGCGGGTGCCCAGCACCTCGCTGGACTGCGGCAGCAAGGACGACTCGTCCTACCCCGTCACGCGCTGCGAGCTCGGCTCCACGGAGCAGGTGCTGGACACGGTCGCCGCGACCGCCGGCGCCATCGGCTACAGCGAGCTCAGCCAGGCCACCGAGCGGCGCGACCTGCGCCGGCTCGCCATCGACGGTCACGAAGCCTCCGTCGAGGACCTGGAGAAGGGCCGGAACGCCTACCCGTACTACGGGCTCGAGTACGCCTACACCTACCGCCGCCCCTCCGCGAACTCCCTCACCGACAGCTTCCTCGCCTACGTCCGCCGGGGCACCGCCCAGAGCGTGATCCGCGGCCACGGGCACGTGCCGTGCGAGACGGTGACCGGGGCCAAGCTGTGCGACGAGAAGGCCAGGAGCGACGAGGCCGACTGATCGGCCGGCAGAGGCCTCTGGGCGCCCTTGCCCCTGCCTGGCGTGTGCAGAACGATGGCAAGTCACGGTGTCGTTCCATCACCCGTGCACCCGTGCTCCGGGAGGACCCATGCGCCCCAGCAGAAGAAACGTCCTGGCCGCGGCATCGGCCGCCGTAGCGGTCTCGGCCGACGCGGTCGCCGCGCAGGCCAAGGCCATGGAGCCCACGGGTACGCGTCCCCCCGCCACCGCCCAGCCCCCGCCCCGCGAACTCCGCGCCCTGCTGGGGGAGATCGACCCCGACCGCATCGAGGCGACCGTCCGCAGACTCGCCTCCTTCGGCACCCGGCACACCCTCTCCTCCCAGGACGACCCCAAGCGCGGCATAGGCGCGGCCCGCGACTGGATCCTCGCGGAGATGAAGTCGTACGCGAAGGCCTCCGGCGGCCGGATGACGGCCGAACTCCAGTCGTACGTCCAGCAGCCGGCGAACCGTATCCCTACGGCCACCCGCATCACGAACGTCGTCGCGACCCTGCGCGGCTCGGTCACGCCGGACCGCATCTACGTGGTCTCCGGCCATTACGACTCCCGCTGCTCCGACCCCATGGACGCCACCTCGGACGCCCCGGGCGCGGACGACGACGCCTCGGGGGTGGCGGTCGCCATGGAGTTGGCCCGCGTGATGGCTGGGCGCCGCCCGGCCGCGACGATCGTGTTCGCGGCGGTGGCGGGGGAGGAGCAGGGGCTGTACGGGGCGGCGCACATGGCGCAGCGGTTCCGGTCGGCCGACGCGGACGTCCAGGGCATGTTCACCAACGACATCGTGGGCAGCCCGACGGCGGACGACGGCACGAAGGACCCGTACACGATCCGCCTCTTCGCGGAGGGCGTCCCCAGCTCGGAAACCCCCGAACAGGCCGACACCCGCCGCTCCGTGGGCGGCGAGAACGACTCCGCCACCCGCCAGCTGGCCCGCTTCGTCAGGGACACGGCGGACAACTCCGCGACCGGCATGAACGTACGCGTCATCTACCGCCGCGACCGCTACCGCCGCGGCGGCGACCACATCCCCTTCCTCGAACGCGCCTATCCCGCCGCCCGCTTCACCGAACCGGCGGAGGACTACGCGCACCAGCACCAGGACGTACGGGTCGAGAACGGCAAGCAGTACGGGGACCTGCCGGAGTTCTGCGACTTCGCCTTCATCGCCCGCGTGGCGCGCGTCAACGCGGCCGCCCTCTGGAGCCTGGCCCAGGCCCCGGGCACACCGCGGGGTGCCAAGATCCTCACCGCCGCGCTGACGAACTCCACCGAGCTGACCTGGACGCACGACTCCGAGCCCGACCTCGCGGGCTACGAGGTGGTGTGGCGCGAGACCACGGAGCCCGACTGGACGCACGTGATCCCGGTCGGCGACGTGACGAAACACAAGGTGGACCTGTCGAAGGACAACGTGTTCTTCGGGGTGAGGGCGGTGAGCAGGGCGGGTTATCGAAGCCCGGTGGCGTTCCCGCAGCCACAGACGTGACTGCGTCAACTATCCGTCGCTAAGGCGACGGGCTTGCACAACGGGCATCACTGGCGGTGATGCTGCGTTTGCGTCCAGCCCCACTCCGAGGTGTCCGGGGTGGGTCAGGGGCCGTTGACTGGGCCCCGCGTCGCCACAACTCCCGCGCGCGGGCGCGGATGTTGCGGGAGCCGTTCCGATCCGCGTGATCAACGAATCCGCAGTTCCGGCACGCGAACCAGGCCTGACCCACCCGGTTCGCCTTGTCGATGTGGCCGCATTCGGCGCAGGTGCGGGAGGTGTACGCCGGATCGACGTGCACCACCGGTACCCCGGCCTTGCGGGCCTTGTACGCGATGAACTGTCCCAGCTGGGCGAAGCCCCAGCTGTGCAGGGTGGCCCGTTGGGGCTTGCGAAGCCGTACCCGTTCGCGGATGCCCGTGAGGTCTTCCAGGGCGATCCCGCGACCGGTGCGTTC
>NZ_BMPQ01000024.1:0-507 GCF_014647675.1 Streptomyces flaveus
ACGGGTTCCGGCCCAACCGCCGGGCTCATGACGCGATCGCGGAGATCGTCTATCTGGCTCAGCGGGGCTACGAAGTGGTCCTGGAGGCCGACATCGAGGCGTGTTTCGACAACATCGATCACGTCGCGTTGATGGACCGGCTGCGAGCCCGGATCTCCGACAAACGAGTCCTGGCCTTGGTGAAGGCGTTCTTGAAGGCCGGGGTCATGCACCACGGCATCGCCAAGGACACCCTCACGGGCACTCCCCAGGGCGGGATTCTCTCCCCGCTGCTGGCCAACATCGCGCTCAGCGCGCTGGACGAGCACTTCCACGCCCAGTGGCAGAGCCTGATGAGCGGCAAGTACCAGCGGGAGAAGCGCCGCAAGACCGGCACGGGGAACTGGCGCCTGGTCCGCTACGCGGACGACTTCGTCGTCCTGGTCAGCGGCCCGGCCCAGCGGGCCGAGGCCCTGCGCGAGCAGGTCGCCGACGTCCTGGCCCCGCTCGGACTGCGGCTCTCCGATG
>NZ_BMPQ01000024.1:568-37120 GCF_014647675.1 Streptomyces flaveus
AGCGGAAACGTGGCACGAGCAAGCGATACGTCTACACCCGGCCCTCCAAGAAGGCCGTCCAGGCCGTGAAGTGCCGGGTCTCGGAGCGGACCTACAGAAACACCCAGAACCAGAGTCTGGCCCAGCTCCTGACCGGGCTGAACCGGACCCTGAGAGGGTGGGCGTACTACTTCCACCACGGCTCGGCGAAGCGGACCTTCAACACGGTCGACCACCACACGTGGCACCGTGTTGCGATCTGGCTCCGCCGTAAACACAGCATCCCCAGCAGCCAGTTGAAGAGATTCTGTGACCAGGGGTGGCGGTTCGCCGACGGCGAGATCGCGTTCCTCGGCGCATCCAGCGTCAAGATCGAACGCTATCGCTACCGCGGAGCACGTATCCCGACTCCGTGGACCATCGAACCGGCAGCCGGAACAGGCTGACTACAGGGCAAGACGCGTGGAGAGCCGGATGCGTGGAGACACGCACGTCCGGTTCGGGTCGGCGGCTCGGGGAAACGGAACGACGGCAACGTCGTCACCGCGCCCCGAGCCGACCGCACAGGGACGCACCATCGGTGCTCAAGTTCAGCCAGAGCAGGCCGGCAAGAGGACACCTCGTACATGTACTCCGAGTAGATCAGAGTCCGAGATGTCTCCTACAGAGCGGCACGGAACCGCAGTTGACACCCGGAATGCCCTATATGCGGCATGGCTAGGAGACAGAAACGACGATACGTGTAGCCCGGATTCGCCCCGGATCCGACCCCGAGGGTTTGTCTAGCCGATAAACATGGCCTCTGACCTGCGGAAATGCGGAGCGGCAGACGAGTCAGGCTGTACGCCGGGTACCGTCCAGCGCATCTCCCATCCATGTGCCCAATGAACTGGCGAGCCCACCGCACCAGCATCAGCCCTCGTCCGGCGTCAGCCGCAGCGAGATCGAGTTGATGCAGTACCGCTGGTCCGTGGGCGTCGGGTACCCCTCCCCTTCGAAGACGTGCCCCAGGTGCGAGCCGCACCTGGCACACCGCACCTCCGTCCGCACCATCCCGTGCGACCGGTCCGCGATCAGCTCGACGTTGTCCGCCGACTTGGGGTCGTAGAACGAAGGCCAGCCGCAGTGGGACTCGAACTTCGTGTCGGAGGTGAAGAGTTCGGCGCCGCAGGCGCGGCAGGAGTAGACGCCCTTCGTCTTGGTGTCGGTGTACTCGCCGGTGAACGCGGGCTCCGTGCCGGCCTGGCGCAGGACCGTGTACTCGGCCGGGGTCAGCTCGGCTCGCCACTGCTCGTCCGGCTTTTCGATGTCGTACGACATGAAGCTCAGCCCCTCACTTCGACTGGAGTCGGTCCAGGATCCGCGGGCCCAGGTCGGTCACGTCACCCGCGCCCATGGTGAGAACGAGATCACCCGGCCCGGCCATTCCCGCGACCACGGCCGGGGCGTCCGCCTTGTCGTGCACCGGCGTCACCTCCGCGCCCGCCGCCCGCGCCGCGTCGACGATCAGCTCGCTCGTCACGCCGGGGATCGGGTCCTCGCGCGCCGGATAGATGTCGAGGACGATCGACGCGTCGGCCAGGGACAGGGCCTGGCCCATCTCCCGGCCCAGTTCCTGGGTGCGGGAGAAGAGGTGCGGCTGGAAGACGACGAGGATGCGGCCGGAGGCGCCCGCCCGCATCGCCTCCAGGTCGGCGGTCATCTCCGTCGGGTGATGCGCGTACGAGTCGATGACCTGCACGCCCGCCGCCTCGCCCTTGAGCTGGAGGCGGCGCTTGACTCCGGTGTACGCACCCAGAGCCTCCGCCAGCTCGGCCGCGGGGACGCCGAGCGCCACGCCTGCCGCCAGCGCGGCGACCGCGTTGCCCGCGTAGTGCCGACCGGGCACCGAGACCGTGAAGGTCAGCTCCTCGCCGTCGAGCAGGACCGTGACCTCGCTCTTCAGACCGTGCGGCACGATCGAGACGATACGTACGTCCGCGTCCTCGGCCTCGCCGTACGTCACGACCCTGGGCCCACCGGAAACCCGCGACGTCAGCTCCCGCGCGCCCTCGTGGTCCGCCGAGATCACCAGTGTGCCGCCGGGCACGATGCGGCCCGCGAACGTCTCGAAGGACTCGTAGATCTCGTCCATGGAGGCGTAGTTGGCGTGGTGGTCCAGCTCCACGTTCAGCACGATCGCCACCTCGGGCGCGTACTTGTGGAAGCTGCGGTCGCTTTCGTCGGCCTCGGCGACGAAGATCTCCCCGTCGCCGTGCAGCGCGTTCGAGCCGGGGGCGTCGAGGTCCCCGCCGATCGCGTACGAGGGAGCAAGGCCCAGCTCCGACAGCGACACCGCCAGCATGGACGTGGTCGTCGTCTTGCCGTGCGTACCCGCCACCGCGAGGGGCCGCAGTCCCTCCATCAGCGAGGCGAGGGCGTCCGACCGGTGGACCACCGGGATCCCGAGCTCGGCGGCCCGGGCCAGCTCCGGATTGTCCGCACGGATCGCGGACGAGACGACCACGCACGTGGCGTCATCGGCAAGGTGCTCGGCAGCGTGCCCGATGTGCACGGTCGCCCCCAGCGCCCGCAGCGCCTCAGCCGTCGCGGACTCCTTGGCATCACTCCCCGCCACCTTGGCCCCACGCTGAGCAAGAATCTTCGCGATCCCCGACATCCCGGCCCCACCGATCCCGATGAAGTGCGGTCGGTCCATGGCGGTAGGAAGGCCAGCTGCCATGCGTGTTTCTCCCAAGGGTGCGGTACGACAACGGTTCGCGCCCCAGGGGCGCGCCCCCAGCCTATTCCGTGCCGCACTTGCCCACCGGCCGGAGGTGGGCCGGTGCGTCAAATGCCCGTCGCGCAGGTCCTGTCTTGCCATCAGCCACAACGAACCCCGCGCTCTCCCTCCGGCGGGAGGGGGCGTGGGCCGGTGCGTCGTATGCCCGTCGCTTAGCTTCGGTCTCGGAGGACCAGGGCCTTGTACCAGGCCAGGGCCGTATGCCCTGTTGGCGACGGGCTGACGCACCGGCCCACGACTCCGCACCACCCACCCAAGGGGCGCGGGGAACTGCGCGACCAGCCACAGACGGCCCGCAGTCAAAACACGAACCCAGCCCCCCACGGCGCTCCCCTGCCCAGCCCAGCGGAGCGTCAGACCTTGCTGTGCGAGAACAGCTTCAACACCGGCACCCCCACCTTGTGCCGAGCCCGCGAGGCCCAGTCACGGTGGAAGAACTCCTCCACGTAGTGGGGATCGGTGAGCACGATCACCTCATCGGCGCCGGTCTCGTCGACAAGGGACTTGAGTGAGTCCAAGGGGTGGTGCTCGATCAACCGCCCCACCGCCTGCGCACCCGCAGCCCGCAGGGCGACCAGCGAAACGTCGAGGGCCCGCTGCCCCTCACTGATCGCCTGCTCCCCGGCGGGAGCCTCCAGCTCGCGCGCCGCCTCGTTCAGCGAGCCGAGCGCCACGTCGTCGATGGCCCGCAGCAGCCGGGCCGCCTGCTCGCCGCGGGGCTGGAGCAGCACGTGGAAGGCGACCTCCTCGTCCCCGTGCAAGCTGGTGACGAACTCCACGTCGGCGGACGTGAGGGCCTTCTCGATCATCAAAACGCTTGTGAACACGACAGGCGCCCCTTCTCCTCCGAGGGCCGTCGTTGGCCCTGCCTCCTCCGTGGGCCCGTTTCCAGGCCCGCGAAAATCATCCTGCCCCGTACCCGTACGGATACCGCGGGAACCAGTGTGCCCCCGGCAGCAGACCCGGAAGATCAGCTCCGCTGCGTCACGTCCGACGGTATCGGCTGAACAGGAACCCGGCCTCCTCCATCAGAGACGTCAGCTCGAACCGCTTGGGCACCGCCACCCGAGGCCCCCCGGCGATGCGCTGCGCGTCCCCCGCCGTGAGCATCGGGGAGACCGTCAGGCACAGCTCGTCGAGTACCCCCGCCGCGACCAGCTGACCGAGCAGCCGCGGCCCGCCCTCGGTCAGCAGCCGGTGCAGACCCCGCTCACCCAGGGCGCGTACGGCACGGGCGGGGTCCACACCCATCCCGTCCCCGGCGATCACCACCTGGGCGCCGGCCTTCTCGGCGGTCGCGATCCGGTCGGGAGCCGCCGCGGCTCCCGTGAGCAGCAGCGTGGGCACCAGTGGCGAGGTGAACAGCGGCAGCGTGAAGTCCAGTTCGAGGCTTGCGCTCACCACGGCGATCGCGGGCGCCGGTCCCTGGCCTGCCGCCTCGCGGAGCGCGGCGAAGCCCTCACGCGCGCGTGCGGGCCGGTAGCCCTCCTGCCGCACCGTCTCGGCACCGACCAGCACCACATCCGCGAGCCCTCGCAGCGTGCCGAAGATCCGCATGTCGGTGGCGCCGGAGATGGGCTGCGAGCGGCCGTCGTGCTGGGCGGCGCCGTCGAGCGTGGAGACCATGTTGGCCCGCAGCCAGGGCTCGCGGCCGCCAGGACCGTGCTCGGGATACGCGTAGGCCGCGGCCAGCTCGGCCAGGCTCCACTCGCGGTCCGCGTCGCCGCCGGAGGGCGCTGTCTCGTCGGTCACAGGGAACAGGCGTCGCATATCGGCAGTGTGGCACGCCCCTTAGGCCCTGTCGTCAAGCTCCCGTCTGCCCCACGACGCCATGCACGCTCCCCCACTGCCTTAAGGGCGTGGGAGGTGCCCCCACTCGCCGCACCGGGCACAGACCCGAGTACGCCCAGTACGAGGGCCTGTGCCCGGCACGCCGAGAGCACGCACCTGACGCCGCAGGGCCCGCCCTCCGGGCGGACGACGGGAGCTTGACGACAGGGCCTAGAGTGAGTAAGCGTGTCCACTTCCACCGCAGCCTCCGGGACCGGCCCCACCGCCGAAGCGACCCCGCTGTCCCTGTGCGCCCGCGAGCCGCACGTCCCCGCGGACCGGCTGGTCGCCGAGATGGTGCCGCCGCCGCGCTTCGACTCGGTCCGCTTCAGTACGTACATCCCGGACCCGAACCAGCCCAGCCAGAGCAAGGCCGTCAGGGTGCTCGACGGCTTCGCGACCGGGCTCGGCGGGGCGCACGCCAGTGGTGCGGGCAGGCGCCGCTGGTTCTCCCGCAAGCCGGAGGCCCGCCCGGCCGGCCCCCGCGGTGTCTACCTCGACGGCGGCTACGGCGTCGGCAAGACCCACCTGCTCGCCTCCCTGTGGCACGCGACCCCGGCGGAGCCCGCGCTCAAGGCCTTCGGCACCTTCGTGGAGCTGACGAACCTGGTCGGCGCACTCGGTTTCCAGCAGACCGTGAAGACGCTGTCCGGCCACCGTCTGCTGTGCATCGACGAGTTCGAGCTGGACGACCCCGGCGACACCGTCCTCGTGTCCACGCTGCTGGGCAAGCTGGTGGAGGCGGGCGTGGCGCTCGCGGCCACCTCGAACACGCTGCCCGGCAAGCTCGGCGAGGGCCGGTTCGCGTCGGCCGACTTCCTGCGCGAGATCCAGGGCCTGTCCGCGCACTTCCGCGCGCTGCGCATCGACGGCGAGGACTACCGCCACCGCGGACTGCCCGAGGCCCCGCCGCCGTTCTCCGACGAGCAGGTCACCAAGGCGGCGTACGCCACCGAAGGCGCCGCGCTCGACGACTTCCCGCACCTGCTGGCGCACCTCGCCCGGGTGCACCCCAGCCGGTACGGCGCGCTGACCGACGGCCTGAAGGCGGTGTGCCTCACCGATGTGGGGCCGGTCCCGGACCAGTCGACCGCGCTGCGGCTCGTCGTCCTCGCCGACCGGCTCTACGACCGCGAAGTGCCGGTCCTGGCCTCGGGGTTGCCCTTCGATCAGCTGTTCAGCGAGGAGATGCTGAAGGGCGGTTACAGGAAGAAGTACTTCCGGGCCATTTCCCGGCTCACCGCGCTGGCCCGCGACGCGAAGGGGCTGGTGGAGAACTGACTCCGGGAACTTTCGCGGACCCTTTCAGGTTCTCTTCAGGGTGAAACGTTAAGTTAACCCTGCAAACAACTTCCCGCGTTAACTTGGTTGTTGACGTGAGAAGCCTTGACCGGAGAGCGGCTGAGAGGGGGCGCATGTTACGAGGCACGACGGCCCGGACGCTGTATGGCGTACTCGCCGCCGTCCTACTGGCCCTGCAGCTCTTTGCTCCCACCGCCTCCGTCGCGTCCGCACACCCGAGGACCGAAGCCGCGGTCGAAGCCGAACCGGCCGGCTGCGGCGAGGGCAAGCATCTCAACGCCGAGACGGCGCCCCTCAGGGCCCGCGACCGGCAGCGCTCCACGGACTCCGCCCAGGAGACACCCGCGCGCGCACTGGTCGCCAGGAACCCGGCGACCGAGCACGGGGACCCGGCACACACCGGGGCAGCCGCGTCGCTCCGTACGACCAGATCGTCAAGAGCCCATACCCCAGCGGCACTTCAGGTCTTCCGTTGCTGATCTGACCGCCGGGTACGAACCGTTCACGTCCCACCCTCACCACGCCACGTCTGCCGAGCGCGCGACGTGGGGGTCGTGCCGACGTGCCCGTATGCGCTCTGTCTCGTCAACCGACGTGCCGTGACGGCACGCCTGGTACACACCGACGCGCCCCCCACGGCGCGCCAGGAGGAACTGACACATGCAGCCCCTCATCGATCACGCCCGCTCCTTCCGGAAGCAGTCCGCCGAGCGTCCGGAGGAGTTCGCCCGCCTCGCCGAAGGCCAGTCCCCGCAGGTGCTGTTCATCACCTGCTCCGACTCGCGGGTCGTCCCGGCCCTGATCACCGGAGCCCGGCCCGGTGAACTCTTCGAGCTGCGCACCGCGGGCAACATCGTCCCCCCGTACGCCTCCGAACACCCCACGAGCGAGGCGGCCACCATCGAGTACGCGGTGGAGGTCCTCGGAGTCGACGACATCGTCGTCTGCGGCCACTCCCACTGCGGTGCCGTCGGCGCCCTGGTACGCGACGAGGACCTGACCGCCGTACCCGCCGTCCGCGACTGGCTCACGCAAGCAACGCCCAAGCCAGCAGGGGCAGTTGAGGACCCGACCGTCACCGACGCCGTTCAAGGCCACATACTCGCCCAGCTGCTCCGGCTCCGCTCGTACCCGTGCGTGGAGCGTCGCCTGACGGCCGGTCAGCTACGCCTGAACGGCTGGTTCTACGAGATCCACACCGGCTCCGTACTGGCTCATGACGCTCAGTCCGACGTCTTCACGGAGCTCTGAGGCCACGATGCTCACCAAGTACCCCTATCTGCGGCAGGACTTCACCGCCTCGCTCGTCGTCTTCCTCGTCGCCCTGCCGCTGTGCGTGGGCGTCGCCGTCGCCTCCGGCGTACCGGCCGAACTCGGCCTGGTCACCGGCATCGTGGGCGGGCTCGTCACCGGGTTCCTGCCCGGCAGCAGCCTGCAGGTCTCGGGTCCGGCCGCCGGTCTGACCGTGCTGGTTTTCGAGGCCGTACGCGAGTTCGGGCTGCCCGTGCTCGGTGTCATCGTGCTGGCCACCGGACTGATCCAACTCCTCATGGGCGCCCTGAAGTTGGGGCGCTACTTCCGGGCCATCTCGGTGGCCGTCGTCGAGGGCATGCTGGCCGGGATCGGGCTCGTGCTGATCGCCGGGCAGCTCTACTCGGCGGCGGGCGTGGGGGCCCCGGCCTCCGGTCTGGCCAAGCTGGCCGGACTGCCGGGGTTGCTCGCCGACTCCGCCGGATCCGCCGAGGCGCTGGCCTCGCTCGGGCTCGGGGCCGGCACAATCGCCGTACTCGTGCTGTGGAAGCACCTGCCGCGGCAGGTCCGTACGGTGCCGGGGGCGCTCGGCGCGGTCGCGCTCGCCACGATCGTGGCGCTGGTGTTCTCGCTGCCCGTGGCGACCGTCGAGGTCCAGGGCCTGCTCGAATCGATCCAGCCGCCGGGGCTCGGCGCCTTCGGTGACCTGGCGAGCGTGGGCCTGCTGGGCACGATCGCGGCCTTCGTGCTGATCGCCTCCGCGGAGTCGCTGTTCAGCGCCGCCGCCGTGGACCGGCTGCACGACGGACCGCGGACCGAGTACGACAAGGAGCTGATGGCGCAGGGCGCGGGCAACACCGTCTGCGGTGTGCTGGGCGCGCTGCCGATGACCGCGGTCATCGTGCGCAGCTCCGCCAACGTCCAGGCGGGCGCGAAGACCAAGGCGTCCCGGGTGATGCACGGCGTATGGCTGCTGCTGTTCGCGGCGCTGCTGCCCGCGGTGCTCGCCTACATTCCGCTGCCGGCACTCGCGGGCATCCTGGTGCACGCGGGCTGGAAGCTCATCCCGCTGCGGGGGATCGCGTCGATGTGGCGTGATCACCGGGGCGAGGCGCTGATCCTGATCGTCACGGCCGTGTCGATCGTCGCGGTGAACATGTTCGAGGGCGTCCTGATCGGGCTCGGTCTGGCCATCGCCAAGACGGCCTGGGAGGCCTCGCACATCAAGCTGGAGATCATCGACAAGGGGGCGGGTCCGGTACAGGCGTACCTGTCCGGCAACGCCACCTTCCTGCGGCTGCCGAAGATTCTCGACAGCCTGGAGGCGCTGCCCCAGGACCGGCCGGTGGAGCTGGACCTGTCCGGACTGCACCACCTGGACCACGCCTGCCGTACGGCCCTGGAGAACTGGGCCGAGCGGCACAGCGCGACCGGGACGGAGCCGGTGAGGGTCAGCGCGTCCGGGGCCGAACCGGTGAAGGTCAACACGCCGTAGCCGGACCTCACCACCTGTGATCAGACCTGGTCCGAGGCTCGACCGAGCCTCGGACCAGGCATACCGTTACAGGCATACCGTTAAAAGAACGACATAGAGCGGTTCAGAGCGACGTAAGCGGCGACTCGAAACGGGCAGGGGCTCGAACGGCGGAGACTCGCACGGCAGGGGGTCGTCATCATGCTTGAGGAGTTGGTGGCCGCGGGCGTGGCGGCCGGGAGCGCGGGGCTGGTGTACCTCGCGGCGGCGGCACGGATCGTCAGGCAGTACGAGCGGGGTGTCGTCCTGCGGCTCGGGCGGCTGCGCGATGAGCCGCGCCCGCCCGGGTTCACCATGATCATCCCCGCCATCGACAAGCTGCACAAGGTGAACATGCAGATCGTGACGATGCCCGTGCCCGCCCAGGAGGGCATCACGCGGGACAACGTCACGGTGCGGGTCGACGCGGTCGTCTACTTCAAGGTGGTCGACGCGGCAGCCGCGATCATCCGGGTCGAGGACTACCGCTTCGCGGTCTCGCAGATGGCGCAGACCTCGCTGCGCTCGATCATCGGCAAGAGCGACCTCGACGACCTCCTGTCGGACCGCGAGAAACTCAACCAGGGCCTGGAGCTGATGATCGACAGCCCGGCGGTGGGCTGGGGTGTGCAGGTCGACCGGGTCGAGATCAAGGACGTGTCGCTGCCGGAGACGATGAAGCGGTCGATGGCCCGGCAGGCCGAGGCCGACCGGGAGCGTCGGGCCCGGATCATCAACGCCGACGCGGAACTCCAGGCCTCGAAGAAGCTGTCGCAGGCCGCCGGGGTGATGTCCGACCAGCCCGCCGCGCTCCAACTGCGGCTGCTGCAAACGGTGGTGGCGGTCGCGGCCGAGAAGAACTCGACGCTGGTGCTGCCGTTCCCGGTGGAGCTGCTGCGGTTCCTGGAGCGGGCGCAGCAGGCCGCGCCGGCGCTTGGCGAACGGGAACGGAGCGAGCCCACGAGTCCCCCGGCTGTCCCGACTCCCCCACCGTCCCCGACTCCCCCGCCGCCCGGGTCGCCTGGCGATCAGTCGCCGTCCGAGTCACCCGAGTCGTCTGACGATCAGTGAGGCGCCACGCCACGCGCGTGGTTCACTCAGCCCTCACCGCGTGGTACACACGTGCGGGTCACAGTCCTGTCCGCATCCTGTCCGCCAACAGGAAGGTCGCCCCATGTCCGCCACACGACGGCAAGTACTCGCCCGGTCCGGTGCCCTGGGAGCAGGCATCGCGTTCTCCGGTGCCCTGTCCGAACTCTTCGCCGGTACGGCCACCGCGCTGGGCCACTCCGGATACGGCCCCCTCGTCCCCGACCCCAAGGGCCTGCTCGACCTGCCGAAAGGTTTCCGCTATCGCGTGCTGTCCCGCGAGGGCGACGAACTCCGCTCCGGAGAGGGCAAGGTGCCCGGCAACCACGACGGGATGGCCGCCTTCGCCGGGCGTTCCGCGGACAGGCACTCAGGCCGCGTCCACCTGGTCCGCAACCACGAGAACCGCAACACCGCGACACTCGCCGTCCCGACGGTCGAGGGGCTGACGTACGACCCGATGGGCAAGGGCGGCTGTACGACGCTGACGCTCGACGAGCGCGGGAAGGTGCTCGGGGAACGGGTCGCCATCGCCGGTACCGCCGTCAACTGCGCGGGCGGGCCGACCCCTTGGGGCACCTGGCTGACCTGCGAGGAGAACGAGGACAAGGCCGGCACCAACGGCTACACCAAGGACCACGGCTTCATCTTCGAGGTCGACCCGGCCGATCCGCACCGTACGGGCGCCGTGCCCCTCACCGCGATGGGCCGCTTCCAGCACGAGGCGATCGCCGTCGACCCGAAGCGCGGCATCGTCTACGAGACCGAGGACGCCTTCGAGAAGCCCTTCGGTCTCTTCTACCGCTTCCTGCCCAACAAGCCCGAGGGCGGCTGCGGTTCGCTCCGCGCGGGCGGCCGGCTCCAGGCGATGCGCGTGCCGGGCGTACCGGACCTCTCCACGATCCAGGAGACGGGCGCCACGTTCGACGGCATCGAGTGGGCGGACGTACCGGACCCGTTGGCCGCCCAGACCCCCATCCGCCTCCAGAACTTCGGCCCCAAGGGCATCACCCACGCCCAGAAACTGGAGGGCTGCTACTGGGGCGGACGGAGCGTGTACTTCGTCTCCTCCTTCGCCCGCAGCGCCGAGGGCTCCGCCGCCGACCACTACGGCCAGATCTGGCGCTACGACCCCGACGCCCGCCGCCTGACCCTGGTGATCGTCTTCGGCCCCGACACCGACGTACAACTCCCCGGCGAATCCCCCGACAACATCGCCCTGGCCCCCACCGGCGGTCTGATGGTCTGCGAGGACGGCGAGGGCGCCCAGCACGTGTACGGCGTGACGCGCCGCGGCGAGGTGTACGCGATGGCCCGCAACCGCCAGAACATCGGCACGCCCGAGGAGCCGGAGTGGGGCGAGTTCGCGGGCGTCACCTTCTCCCCGGACGGCAAGACGATGTACGTGAACTGCTATCGCCCGGGGACGACGTTCGCGGTGACGGGGCCCTGGCGAAGGTAGCCCGCCACGCGATGCCGGGCGATTCATCACCACGGCTGCTGAAAGCGATCAGGTTCTCGTGTTGGACGGCAAAAACGTCGAGGTGGAGGCTGGGCGTACCGAATGACTCCCCCAGGAGGAACCTCCATGCAGACACGCACCATCGGTGAGGTCCAGGTCGGCGCGATCGGTCTGGGCGGTATGCCGATGTCCATCGAGGGGCGCCCCGACGAGCGGCGTTCGGTCGCGACGATCCACGCCGCGCTGGAGGCCGGCGTGACCCTGATCGACACCGCGGACGCCTACCACCTGCACGCCCACGAGGTCGGCCACAACGAGTCCCTGATCGCTCGTGCGGTGGCCGAGTACGGCGGAGACACCTCTGACGTGCTGATCGCGACGAAGGGCGGTCACCTGCGTCCGGGCGACGGCTCATGGACGCAGAACGGCTCGCCGGAGTACCTGAAGAAGGCCTGCGACGCGTCGCTTGAGCGGCTCGGCGTCGAGGCCATCGGGCTCTATCAGTTCCACCGGCCGGACCCGAGGGTCCCCTACGCGGAGTCGGTCGGGGCGATCCGCGATCTGCTGGACGCGGGCAAGATCCGCTTCGCGGGCATCTCCAACGCCGATCCCGATCAGATCCGGCAGGCGGGCGAGATCCTCGGCGGTCGGCTGGTGAGCGTGCAGAACCAGTTCTCGCCCAAATTCCGCTCCAGCGAACCTGAGTTGGAGCTCTGCGCGGAACTGGGCATCGCGTTCCTGCCGTGGAGCCCGCTGGGCGGGATCGCACAGGCCGGTGAGCTGGGCTCGCGGTTCGCCGTGTTCGCGGACGTGGCGCAGGCGCACGGCGTGAGCCCGCAGCAGGTGTGCCTGGCGTGGATGCTCGCGAAGGCGCCGGTGGTGATACCGATTCCGGGCTCCTCACGCCCCGAGACCATCCGCGACTCGGTCGCCGCGACGGAGCTGAAGCTGTCCGCCGAGGAGCTGGCCCGACTGGACGCGGCGTAACCGAGTGCCTCCGGCGGTGGGGCGGCTGGGTTCGTTGTCGGCTGCGGCGCCGTCGTGGCTGGTCGCGCAGTTCCCCGCGCCCCTGGGTGGGTGGTGGGTGCGGGGCCGCGGTCCGGTGCGTCAGCCCGTCGCCAACAGGGCATACGGCCCTGGCCTGGTACAAGGCCCTGGTCCTCCGAGACCGAAGCTACGCGACGGGCATACGACGCACCGGCCCACGCCCCCTCCCGCCGGAGGGCAAAGGAAGGGTTTCGTCGTGGCGTGGGTGACTGAAGTCGCAGGCTTTTTGCCTTCAGGGGCGCGGGGAACTGCGCGACCAGCCACAACGCACCCGCAGCCGCGACACGCAGTGTCACCCACCACCCCCGTAGGCGCCCCGCCCAACCGCCGGACGGCGATCAGCCTCGGCGGGTGGTGAGCGCGCAAGCCACCGCAATGGCCGCCGCTGCCGTCGCGCCGGCACCGATCAGCGGCAGCAGAGGCGCCGGTACCGTCCCCGCCTGCGAGCCCGTCACCAGGTCGCTGATCGCCGCCCGCGCAGGCGAACCCGTCACCACCAGCGCCAGCACCGCCCCGAGCAGCATCGCCGGAACCGCCCGGCCGGGCGACCGCAGCAGCGGCCACGTCGTGAGCGCGCCCACGGCCGTGCCCAGCAGGGCGCATACCAGCGCGGCGACGAGCCCGGCCCCGCCCGCCGGGAGGATGGGCAGGCGCGTCTGGTGGTTCGTGCTGGTCGGATCGCTGATCACCGTCACGACGACCGTCGCCACCACCCCGAGCAGCGCCGCCGCGCCGAACGCCGTGAGCAGGCAGGCCAGATGCGCTCGCACGGGCCCCGCCGCCGCGCCCACACAACTCCGGGCCGCGGGCGGTTCGTTGGTGGCGCAGATCCGTACGAACCAGGCGGCGACCGGGAGTACGGCGGCGGCCGCGTAACCGAGCGAGTCCAGTATCGGCTGGCCCGTCTGGACTCCGACGGCCAGGAACACCGCGTACAGGATGACCGGCGGTAGCCAGCGCTGCGAACGCAGCAGGAGGGCCGCCTGGTAGCGGAGGAGGGGGCGGAGGGCGGTCATGAGCGGACCTCGGCATCCGTGTCGGCAGAGCGGGACGTCAGTACGCCGTTCGCGGCGGACTCCTCCCCCACGCTGATCACATGCCACGGCGGGCGGGTCGTCAGCAAAGTCCTGAGAACAGTGTCCGAGTGGGTCTCGGGGACGGTGAGGCGGAGCCTTCCGGGCCCCGGCTCCTCGACGGACACCGTCAGCCGTGTCGCCTCGGCGGGCGGCTCGACACCCGCCGATCCCTCGACCTCGACGACCACGTACGAATCCCGCGGCGCCGAACTCCCCGTAACCGCACGCAAGTTGCCGTCGACCACCGCGTACGTCGCGTCCGGCACCCCCGCCAGCCGCCGCGGGTCGTGGTCGACGAACACCACCGTGCCGCCGACGGCCGTGCGCTCCAGCACCGCCCGCTCCAGTTCCGCGCGGGCGGCCCTGTCGAGGCCGGACCAGGCCTCGTCGAGGACGAGGAGTTCCGGTTCGGCGAGCAGGGCCTGGGCGACCGCGACCTTCTGGCTGGTGCCCTTGGAGAGTTCCGACATCGCCGTACGGGCGTACTCGGCGGCGCCCAGGCGCTCCAGCCACTCGACCGCGGCACGGGCTGCCTCCGCACGGGAGAGGCCGTGGATGCTGCCGAGGTGGATCAGATAGCCGGCCGCGGTGAAGGGCAGGGCGGCAGGGAAGCGCTCGGGGACGTACGCGGTGCGCGGACGGCCGGTGATGCGGCCCTCGGTGGGGGCGTCGATTCCGGCGAGCAGGCACAGCAGGGTCGATTTGCCGGTGCCGTTGGCGCCCTCGACGCGCGTCAGGGTGCCTGGGGCCAGCGTGAGGTCGACGCCGCGCAGAACCCATGGGGCGGCGCGGCCGAGGCCGTAGCGGCGACCGACCCCCTCAAGCAGCAACTCGCGATTCATGCGGGCCATCCTCACCCGTACGTTCGGATGCGCGCAGAGGAACCGATCTTCCGCCTGGCAGACTGGAGGGCGTGAGCAGCGACCAGACGAGCACCCCGGGCGGCCAGGCCGACAGTGAGGACAGCCCCTTCCGCCATGAGCAGACCGCCCGCGACAAGGCGCCGCAGTACGTGCTGCCGTTGGTCGTCCGTATCGAGCGGAGCGAGCCCCCGGCGCGTACGGACGCACTCGAAACCGCTGCCCGCGCCGTCCTGGTGATGCTCGGCGACGAGCGGTCGCAAGGGGACGGCGAGTGGGCGCAGGCCATGCGGGATTGGCAGGACGCCCGGATCCGCAAGGTGGTGCGGCGGGCGCGCGGCGCCGAATGGCGGCGGGCCGAGGCATTGCCCGGCATCACGGTCACCGGCAGGTCGGCCGAGGTGCGCGTCTTCCCGCCGGTCCCCCTGGACGGCTGGCCCAAGGACCTGGCCCGCCTCCAGGTCTCCGGCACGGAACTCGACGACCCTGAAGCACCGGGGGACCCCGACCCGACGGCCCCCGTGCTCTGGATGAGCCCCGATGTCGACATGTCGGCCGGCAAGTCCATGGCCCAGGCCGGCCACGGCGCCCAACTCGCCTGGTGGGAACTCCCCGACGAGGCCCGCACCGCCTGGCGCGACGCCGGCTTCCCCCTCTCCGTCCGCACCCCGCCTCCCGCCCTGTGGGCCCAACTCACCATGAGCGGGCTTCCGTTGGTACGCGACGCGGGCTTCACGGAGATCGCGCCCGGGCTGACCGTCGCGGTCGAGGGACACGAGCGGGTCGGCGCCCTGCCGGAAGGCGCGCGACGCCCGGCCACCTGAGGCTGAGTAGGCGGCGTCGTCCGGCAGAGCGACGGCTTCCCTCAACCCAGGGTGACCCGCAGGACGCGGTCCGTACCGTCCGGCTGGCCTCCGTTGGCGTCGGCGTTGGTGGTGGTCAGCCACAGCTGCTCGCTGCCGGGCACCTTCACGACCGTACGGAGGCGGCCGTACGTACCGACGTAGTACGCCGTCGCCGTGCCCACGTTCTCCGTGTCGCCCTCGATGGGGATGTGCCAGAGGCGCTGGCCGCGCTGGGCGGCCATGTAGACGACGTTGTCGGCGATGGCGATGCCGCTGGGCGAGGCCTCGCCGGTGGTCCAGGTCTTCTTCGGGTTGGTCATCCCGGCGACCGAGCAGGTGCCCTCGCAGGTGGGCCAGCCGTAGTTGGCGCCGGGCTTGATCAGGTTCAGTTCGTCGAAGCGGGTGTTGCCGAACTCGGCCGACCACAGCCGCCCGTTGCGGTCGAAGGCGAGTCCCTGCGGGTTGCGGTGGCCGAGGCTGTAGACGTGGTTGCCGAAGGGGTTGCCGGGAGCCGGGTCCCCGGAGGTGGTCAGGCGCAGGATCTTGCCGTTGAGGGAGTTGCGGTCCTGGGCGAGGGCGGTGTTCTGGGCGTCGCCGGTCGTGGCGTACAGATAGCCGTCGGGGCCGAAGGCGAGCCGTCCGCCGTTGTGGTACGTGGCCTTCCTGATGCCCTGGAGGATCACCGTGTAGCCGCTGAGCGAGGTGCCGTCGTACGTCATGCGGGCGATGCGGTTGCCCTCGGCGGCGGTGTGCATGAAGTACACGTGGTGGTTGGTGGCCCAATCGGGGTCGACGGCGACGCCCATGAGTCCGCCCTCGCCGTTGGTGGTCTGGCTTTCGGGCACGGCGCCGACCTGGGTCTTAATGCCGTCGGGGGTAACCTTCCAGACCCGGAAGTCGTCGCGCTCGGTGACCAGGGCGTGTGAGCCGTCGGGCAGCCAGTCGACGCCCCAGGGGATGGTCAGCCCGGTGGTGAGGGGGGTGACGGATGTCGGTACACCTACAACTGCCGCTGTGGCGGCGGGAGTTGCGGTGTCGGCCTGGGCAGGCCCGAGTCCGGTGAGACCGGCGAGTAACAGCCCGGTCAGGGACACAGCCGTGCCCGTGGTCAGCGTTCTACGGGTTCTACGGGTTCCGTGCTTGCTTGTCGGTCGCATCGGTTCTCCAAGAGTGGGGGGCCGTCTCAGAATCGCGACCTGACGGGACACGGTCAATTACCTGAACGGATCGAACAGCATCACTTGAACCGGATCAGGTGTCCTGCTGGTGATGGCACCGCGCCCCGTGCGGCCACCGGGTGAACGTCCCGTTCTCGCGCTCCACCAGCAGCCGTCGGCCCTGCGGCAGCACTCCGCGTGGCCGCAGGCCGGTCAGGCTCGCGGTCGTGTAGGCGGCGCTCAGGCTGGCGAGGTCGCGGACGATGCCGATGCTGAACAAGGACTGGGTCTCGGCGATGGCCTCGTGGTCGCCCGCCCGGATGACGACCCGCAGATCGGGTGCGACGGCCCGTGCGGCCACGGCCACCGCGATGTTGTCCAGGTCGTCGGAGGCGACTGCGGCCATGGCCTGGGCCGTGTCGAGGCCGAGCTTGCGCAGCACGAACCTGTCCCGGGCGTCGGCGACGACGACGGGGATGCCGAGTGCCTTCGCCAGCCGGAGGTTGGGGGCCGCCGGGTTGCGTTCCACCGCGATCACACCGAGGCCGAGCCCTTGCAACCGGGTGCACAGCCGGAGCCCGACCTGTCCGAATCCGACGACCACCACGTGGCCCGCGCGGGGAAGCGCCCTGGGGCCCACCATGCCGATCGAGCGCGGGGCCAGCAGACGGTCGACCATTCCGGCGGTGAAGACGGCGGTGAACACGATGGTGATCAGCATGGCGAAACTGCTGAACACCAGGTAGGCGGTCCCGCCGTGCGCGGCAGCGGGGCCGACGGTCGCCAGGGTCCGTGCCGCTTCGAAGAGGGCTTCCACCGGCGACCGGTGGTTGAGGGTCACCGACCAGATCCAGTCCGCCAACAGCACCGCGAAGAGACCGGCAAGGCCGGTCAGCATGATCCGTGAGCTGCCGTCGTGCGGTCGCAGCTGGCCCCTGATCTTGCCCAGCCGGGCCCGGTATCTCAGGGAGCGCGGCGGCCGGTACGGCTCGAGACGTACGGCGTCCTCGCCCCAGCGGGCGCCGACATGCCCCGAGGGCGTCCCGTGGAGCGCCAGCAACTCGGGCTGGAGGCAGGCGGCCAGCAGGACGGGGGCGGCGACATCGGCCGGTGAGGTGACCCGGCAGTTGGGGACCGTGCTCTCGAGCTGGCCCGCGACCGTCCGGTCGAAGACCGTCACCACCAGGGCCACGCCTGGACGGATGTGCTCGACGGCGAGCGCGTAGCGCAGGGACTCGGCGTCGTCGTCGAAGAGAACCGCGACGCTCGCCACCTTCCGGTCCAGGGCCCGTCGCAGTTCTTCGTCCGTGGGCTGGGTCATATGGCACACGACGTCCCCTGCTGATTGCAGAGAACCACAGACCCTGCGCGCCGCATCGCCGCCGATCACGACGTAGTACTGCTGCTGTGCCTCGTTCCCGTCCTCGTCCCCTCCCTCGTCCCCGGTCGACTCGGAGAGTTCCGCGGGTTCCGGGAGTCCCGCGGGTTCCGGGAGTTCAGAGGGCTCAAGGGGCTCAGAGAGCGAAGGCGCAGTCATCTGAGCGGTACGGGTCGCAGTCGAGGCATCGGAGGGTCAGGCAGCCACCGCATCGGGTGAGCGACCGCCCGCAATGGCATGTGGGGGCACTCGGATCCTCGGACTCCTTGTCCGTGACCGGTCGGCGGCGGGTCCCGGCGGTTCCCGGCACGGTACGACTGCTGGCGGAACTCATGGACTACTCCCATGGAGTTGGATGCGTTGGCGGGGCACGGTGGCACGGCACCGGCGCGTACAGGCCGTCGAGAGCAGTACGGGATTGACGGCTCCCTGGCCGACTGGGCAGGCCGGGCCGTTCGGCGCAGCCGGGCGGGGATCGCCCGCGTGGAACGCCGCGACACCGAACGTAGGGCGCCCCGCTCCCTCGCACCATGAGCAGATGTCACGCCCCCGACCCCCTGGAATCCGACAGATGCACAAAGGCCGTGGCCGACGCACCCGCCCCCTGCCACTGCAGAGCCGTAGGGGCCGATGTGGCCCCAAGTAGCCAGGAGTTACTTTGAGTTTCACCGGATATGCCCGAACAGACCTTGTTACACGATCTATAGCATTTCATTGCAACAGACACCCTTGACAGTCTGTGGGCTGTTTCGCCACGTTTAAGCTCTGCCAAGTGCAGGACAAGTGGGACGCGGAGAGCGCGTGTTGGGGGAAACGGGGGGCGGTCGCCCATGCGATCGATCAGTAATGGCATGCACATAACCATCCACAGAGCCGAGCATCTCGACGCCTCGCTCAGCCGGGCCTGGCACAAGGCGATGGACGAGTCGCCCGACTACGCCAACCCGTTCCTGGCACCGGAGTTCGCGGCCGGGATCGGCGAGTGCCGCGGCGGGGCCCGGGTGGCGGTCCTGCACGAGAACGGGGAACCCGTCGGCTTCCTCCCGTACGAACGCAACTCCTTCGGCGTCGGCCGGGCCATAGGTCTCGGCCTCTCCGACTGCCAGGCCCTCGTGCACCGCCCCGGGATCACCTGGGACACCGAACAACTGCTGCGCGCCTGCGGGCTGTCCGTCTTCGAGTTCGACCATCTCGTCGAGGAGCAGAAGCCGTTCGGCCGCTACGTCACGGGGACGTTCCCCTCACCGGTGCTCGATCTGAAGCCCGGCGACGGCGACTACGCGCAGTGGCTGCGGGCCGCGTACCCGGGGATCGCCAAGACGACTCTGAAGAAGGAACGCCGCCTGGGGCGCGACCTCGGCGAGATGCGGTTCGTCTTCGACGAGCGCGATCCGCGGATGCTGCGCACGCTCATGCGGTGGAAGTCCGCCCAGTACCGCAGGACGGGACGGATGGACCGGTTCGCGCGGCCGTGGATCGTGGACCTGGCCGACCATCTGTTCCAGGTGCGCGAGGAGCACTTCACCGGCGTACTGTCCGTGGTGTACGCGGGCGACCGCCCGGTGGCCGCCCACTTCGGGCCGAGATCGCGCACGGTGCTGGCGGCCTGGTTCACCGCGTACGACCCCGAGTTCCGCTACTACTCGCCCGGCCTGATCATGCATCTGCGGATGGCCGAGGCGGCGGCCCGGGACGGCGTACGGCTGATGGACATGGGCCGCGGTGACAAGGAGTACAAGGACTGGCTCAAGACCCGCGAGCTGCGCGTCGCCGAGGGCTTCGCGACCCGCCCTCACCCGGTGGCGACCGCGCACCGGCTGTGGCGCCGGCCGGTGCGCGGCCTGCGGAACACGGTCCTGGCCCATCCCACCCTGCGCGAGCCGGCCGACCGGCTGCTGAAGACGGTCGGTTCCTTGCGTACGTCGGGCCGGACCGACTCCGGCAGCGCCGTACCCCGCGCACGCTGAGCAGGCTTCCCTCCCCCGGCCGTCCTGTGGCGGGGCGACGGATCGACGCGCACGCGAGAGCACTCGCCTCGCGAGAGACACCCTGCCCAAGCCCCTGCGTACGCCCCTCCGTGCGCCCTCGCGAACGCGAACGACCCCTCGATGGCCCTTCGACAAGAAGAGGTGACCATGCCGTACGGATCGCGGCTCGCCGCGACGATGACACGGCGGCTCGGACGGGAATGCGTCTACACGCCCTCGGCACGGCTGGCGCTGTACCTGGCACTACGACGCTGGTGCCGGCCGGGCGCACGGGTGCTGATGTCGCCGGTGAACGACGACGTGATCCTCTTCGTCGTCCTCGCGGCCGGACTGCGCCCGGTGCAGGCCCCGGTGTCCATGTGGGACGGCAACATCGACCCCGCCGCCGTACCCGAGTCGACCTGGCGGAACGTGGACGCCGTACTGACCACGAACCTGTACGGGTTGCCGGACCGCGTCGTCGAACTGCGGCGCCGCTGCGAGGAGTTGGGCATCCCCCTGCTCGAGGACGCGGCACACGCGATCGGCACGCATGTGGACGGGCAGCCGATCGGGACGTTCGGGAAGGCGGCGGCGTTCAGCCTGTCCAAGCATGTGGCGGCGATGGCGGGCGGTTTCCTCGCCGTCGAGGACGCGCGCACCAGGCGGGAGTTGGAGCTGCTGCGCGACGATCTCCTCGAACCGGCCCGCCTGCGCACCGACCTGACCGCGGCACTGCGCCCGCTGGCGCGTTCCGCCGTACGCGGCCTCCACCTGGTGCGTCCCGTGTGGCGCACGATGCAACGCCTCGGCCTGCTGGAACGCGACGACTTCCGCATGCCCCTGCACGCGCCACGGCTGGCCCGCAGCGCTCGCGAGGCGCCCAGCCTCAAGGCGTACGAGCCATGGGTACGCGTCGACCTGCACGACTTCCGCTCCCGCCACGGAGCCCTGGTCCGCGGCCAGTTGGAGCTCCGCATGGCGGGCCTCGACGCGAACCTCGCCCGCCGCAGGGCCGGCGCCGCCCTGCTCTCGGGCACCGCCTGGGCCTCCCCGGCACTGCGCGACCGAGCCACCCACGAGGGCCCTCCTCCCGTCTTCCGGGTGCCGCTCCTGGTCCACGACCGCGACACCCTCGTGGAACGCCTGGTGAACCACGGCGTGGTCACCGGATACATCTACGATCCCCCGCTCGACGACTACGCGGGCCCCGAGTTCGCCGAACCGTCCCCCGCCCCGTCGGCCGCCCGCTGGTTCGCCTCACACGTACTCCCGGCCGACCCGCTCCTGGCCCGCAGGATCACCGCCGCGCTGACCAAGGAGCAGGCGACGACCGCGCACCCGTCCCTCGTCACCCCGCTGCCGGACCCCACGCCACGGACACGCTTGGGCTGACGGACGTGTTCGAACGGGGCGACACACCGCGACCACCCTGATCGGCGCCCACCGCCTCTGCCTCTGCCTCTGCCTCTGCCTCTGCCTCTGCCCGGCGAACCTCAAATGTTGCTCTGAACGTCCCCACCGATGGGTTCGGCCCCGCCTGCCGGGGCCATGACCCGGTTACGCCGGAACACAGGCCCGTCGAAGGAGACGACGCACAGGTCCTGGTGAAACCGTGGTGAAGGAGGGGACCATGCAGCGACTGGGTACGGGAATCGGATGGCGGCCGGAGATCGCCGAGGCCGTGGAACGCATGCCCGGCATCGACTGGGTCGAGGCCGTCGCGGAGAACGTGTGCCCTGGGCACATCCCCGACTCGCTGCGGCGCCTGCGCGAACGCGGCGTCACGGTCGTACCGCACGGCGTCTCCCTCGGCCTCGGAGGCGCCGAACGGCCCGACGAGGACCGTCTCACCGCCCTCGCCGAACGCGCCGAGGCGCTCGCCGCACCGCTCGTCACGGAGCACATCGCGTTCGTCCGCGCGGGCGGCACTCTCACCGCCTCGCCACGCCTTGAGGCCGGGCACCTGCTGCCCGTGCCGCGTACCCGGGACGCCCTCGACGTCCTGTGCGAGAACATCCGTATCGCGCAGGCCGCCCTGCCCGTGCCGCTCGCCGTCGAGAACATCGCGGCGCTGTTCTCCTGGCCGGGCGAGGAGATGACCGAGGGGCAGTTCCTGTACGAACTGGTCGACCGTACCGGCGTACGCCTCCTCATCGACGTGGCCAACCTCCACACCAACCACGTCAACCGCGGCGAGGACCCCGCCAAGGCCCTCGACGAACTGCCCGTCGAGGCCATCGCCTACGTCCACGTCGCCGGCGGCTTCGAACGCGACGGCGTCTGGCACGACAGCCACGCCCACGCCGTGCCCCCGGCGGTCCTCGACGTCCTCGCGGACCTGGCGTCCCGGGTGCGTCCACCGGGCGTACTCCTGGAGCGGGACGAGAACTTCCCCGAACCGGCAGAGCTGGCGCGGGAGTTGACGGCGATCCGGGAAACCGTGGAGAACGCTCCGAAGGTAAGCGACGAGTCTTCAGGCGTACGGGACGGAGGCGCCCCGAAGGACAACACGGCCACGGACACAGGCACCGGCACCGAACCCGCCCGTCAGCGCCTCGCCCTCGCTCAGGCCGCCCTCCTCTCCGCACTCGTCGCCGGAACCCCCGCACCCGAGGGCTTCGACCGGACGCGGCTGGCCGTGCAGGCGCGGGCGCTCGCCTCGAAGCGGGCCGACGTCGTGGCCAAGGTCGCTCCGGAACTGCCGGAGATCCTGGCGGGGGCGTACCGGCCGCGGTTCCTGGCGTACGCGCACGGCCACCCGATGACCGACGGCTACCGGCACGACGCGCTGGCCTTCGCCGAGCACCTGCTCCTGCACGGCCGCCTCGAAGACGCCGACGTACAGCGGGAGTTGAGCGACTGGTGGCTGGAACGCTCGGGTCCCGCCCCGCTGTCCCGACGCCCGGCGGCCCGCTTGGCGCGCGCCACGCGACGGGTCCTGCTGAGGCGTTGAGACGCTGAGGCACAACAGGCACCGCCAACAAGGGACATAGAGCCGACACCGGCAGACCGGTGCTTTACTTCGCCAAGTACCCAACGAAATATCCCTTTTGACATGGTCGTGTGCTGAAGGGATATGTGAATGAGAGCCGCCCTCCTCCACGGAACCGCAGGTTCCCTGGTCCTGACCGCCCTCGTCGCCGCCCCCGCGGGCGGCGACGCCCGGGGCGCGTCGCCGGGCCGGGCCGAGCGGCACGGCGTGACCGTCGCCGCCGCGCGCGCCGCCGAAGGCATCCGCTTCGGGAAGTGCGCCGAGGAGCAGGACGGCCCGGGCAGCCGTGAGTGCGGCACAGTGACGGTGCCTCTCGACTACGCGCGACCCGACGGCGAGAAGATCCAGCTGACCGTCAGCCGCACGCGGGCGACCGGCAAGAACGGTGAGGACGGCGAGGACGGCAAGCGGCGGGTACCGCGGCAGGGCTCGCTGGTCTTCAACCCTGGCGGTCCCGGTGCCTCCGGCATGCACTTCCCGCTGGCCGGCCTGCTCCCCGAGTGGAAGCGCATCGCGGCGGCGTACGACCTCGTCGGCTACGCCCCACGCGGAGTGGGCCGTTCCGCGCCACTGTCCTGCCAGGACCCGAAGCGGCTCCTGAACGGCCCCTCGCAGGCACCGGCGAACCCTTCGGAGTCGTACAAGAAGAAGCGCGTCGCGCGGGCGAAGGCGTACGCGCGCGGCTGTCTGAAGCGTTCCGGCAGCGGGCTGCGGCACTTCACGTCGCTCAACAACGCGCGCGACCTGGACGTCCTGCGCGCCGCGCTCGGCGAGCGGAGGCTGACCTTCATGGGCGCCTCGTACGGCACGTACATCGGGGCCCTGTACGCGACGTTGTTTCCCTCGCACGTACGCCGGATGGTCTTCGACTCGGCCGTGAACCCGGACCCGGAACGGATCTGGTACCGGAACAACCTCGACCAGTCGCTCGCCTTCGAGAGGCGTTGGGCGGACTTCCGCGCGTGGGTGGCCAAGCACGACGAGGTGTACGGGCTCGGCAGCACACCCGAGGAGGTGCTGCGCAGTTACGAGAGGGTGCGGGCGCGGCTGGCTGCCGAGCCTGCGGGCGGGAAGGTCGGGCCGGGGGAACTGCAGAGCGCGTATCTGCAGGTGGGTTACTACGACGACTACTGGCCGCGGCGCGCGGAGGCGCTCTCCGCGTATCTGAAGAGCGATCCGAAGCCGTTGATCCTGCAGGCGGGGCCGCAACCGGAGGTGGTGGCCGGGCAGGAGAACGGCGACGCCGTCTACACGGCCGTCGAGTGCAATGACGCGCCCTGGCCGACGGACTGGCGCACCTGGAACCGTGACAACACGCGGCTCGCGCGCGTGGCGCCCTTCGAGACCTGGGACAACGTCTGGATGAACCTGCCGTGCGCGTACTGGCCGGTGCCGCGGCAGCGGCCCCTCGACGTACGGACGTCACCCGGCGAGCTGCCGCCGACACTGATCCTGGCCGCCGAGCGGGACGCGGCCACGCCGTACAAGGGGGCACTGGAGCTGCGGCGGCGGCTGTCCGGCTCGGTGCTGGTGACCGAGCGGGCGGCGGGCGCGCACGGGATCGGGGGCGGGGCGAACCCGTGCGTCAACGGTCACCTCGACGCGTATCTGCTGGAGGGGGAGCTTCCGGTGCGGAGCGAAGAGTGCGGCCCCCATCCCGAGCCGAAGCCCGCCTCACCGGGCGACCGCTTCCGGCCGAGGGCCGCCCAGCTGAGCGCTCCGCTGGGTTAGGCGGTTCGAAAGCTGCGGGTTCGTCGTGGCTGGTCGCGCAGTTCCCCGCGCCCCTAAAGGAAGGCCTGCGGCCTCCTTTAGGGGCGCGGTACCGCACCGACTTCACCAAGGCCGCTTAGGCCCTGTCGTCAAACCAAGGTCTGGCCGAGGTCAGGCCAGACCCGCGACCAGCTCACCGATGTCCTTGCGACGGCCCGTGTAGAACGGGACCTCCTCGCGGACGTGCATCCGGGCCTCGGAGGCGCGCAGGTGGCGCATGAGGTCGACGATGCGGTACAGCTCGTCGGCCTCGAAGGCGAGGATCCACTCGTAGTCGCCGAGGGAGAACGAGGCGACCGTGTTGGCGCGCACGTCCGGGTAGCCGCGGGCCATCTTGCCGTGGTCGGCGAGCATGCGGCGGCGGTCCTCGTCGGGCAGCAGGTACCAGTCGTAGGAGCGCACGAAGGGGTAGACGCTGATGTAGTTGCGGGGCGTCTCGTCGGCGAGGAACGCCGGGATGTGCGAGCGGTTGAACTCCGCGGGGCGGTGCAGCGCCATGTTCGACCAGACCGGCTCCAGGGCGCGGCCCAGCTTCGTACGACGGAAGAGGTTGTACGCCTCCTGGAGCTGGTCGGAGGTCTCCGCGTGCCACCAGATCATGAGGTCGGCGTCTGCGCGCAGCCCGGACACGTCGTACGTGCCGCGGATCGTGACGTCCTTGGCGGCGAGCTGGTCGAAGAGCTCCTGGACCTCGTCCGCGTAGCCGGCGCGGTCCTCGGGGAGGACGTCTCGCAGTTTGAAGACGGACCACAGGGTGTAGCGGATGACCTCGTTCAGGTCCTTGGCCAGCTTGCCCTTGTTCGGGATCCTGGCGGGGTCGGTGGTGGGGGCGTCGTCACTCATGGGGCTATTCTCCCGCTCCGCCGTGCCGGTTCTGCACCGGGTTCATGATCAGCTCGTCCAGTCCCAGTCCCAGTCCACCGCGGTCGCCTCTCAGCTGGTCCACGGCGGCGTACGCACTCGCGATGCACGCCGGGATGCCCACTCCGTCGTACGCCGCTCCGCACACGGCGAGGCCCGGCAGCTTGCCGACGTGCTCTCGGATGCGGGCCACGCGCGCGTGGTGGCCGACGGGGTACTGGGGCAGGCCGTCGGTCCAGCGCGTGACGCTTGCCGCGACGGGGACGGCGTCGAGTCCGGTGGCTTCGCGCAGGTCGTGCCGCGAGACGTCGACGAGCTCGCCGTCCTCGCGCCCGAGGATCTCTGTCTCGCCGTACCGCCCCACGGATGTCCGCAGGACCAGCACGTCCGGGTTCTCCTCGTCGATCCACCCCCATTTCTGGGAAGCGAACGTCGACGCCTTGATGGTCCGCCCGTCAACAGGCGGCACCAGAAAACCGCTTCCTTCAGGGAGGCGGATTTCATCGCGCCGGTAGGCGAGCGTGACGAGCGCCATGGAGGCGTACTCGACACCGGCCAGCTCGGTCGCGGCAGCGGGCGCTTCGTCCCGCAGCAACGCGGCAGCCGCGCCGGTGGGAACGGCGAGGACAACGCCGTCGGCATGGAGCACACGCTCTCCGGCGACGATGCGCCAGGCCAGTTCACCGGATCGCCCAGCCGCCTCTCCCGCGACCCTGCGCAGCTCCGTCACCCGCGCCCCGGTGACGATCTCGCCGCCCCGCGCCCGTATCAACTCCGCCACCGCGAGCGGCAGTTGGCCGACGCCGCCCTCGATGCCCATGAAGACGGGGCCGGTCTGCTGTGCGGCAGCCGCACGGGCCTGGATTCCCCGGACCGCCTCCGTCAACGACACGTGCGTACGCGCCGCCTCGAAGAGCTGGGGGACGGCCGAGCGCATGGAGATGCGGTAGGCGTCGCCCGCGTAGACGCCACCCAGGAGCGGCTCGATCAGTCGGTCCACCACCTCGCGGCCGAGGCGGGCCGCCACGTACTCCCCCACCGCCACGTCGTCGCCGGTCTCCGTGCGCGGCAGGTCGGCGTCGCGCTCGATGCGGTGGACGCCCTCCTCGGAGAGCAGTCCGGCGAGGGCCGACGCGGTGCCGGGCACACCCATGACGTGGCCCTTGGGCATGGGCCGCAGCGCCCCGCGCGTCCAGATCGACGCGCTCGCCGTCGCGGGCTGCCGGAGCCGGGCGTCGAGGCCCACCTCGCGGGCGAGCGCCACCGCCTCGGGGCGCCGGGCCAGCATCGACTCGGCGCCGAAGTCGACCCGCGCACCCGCGATCTCGCCGGGGAGCAACTTGCCGCCGAGCCGGCCCGAGGCCTCCAGGACGGTCACGCGCGCGCCGCTGTCCAGCAGCCGGTGCGCGGCGGCCAGACCGGCGATGCCGCCCCCGATGACGACGACGTGACCGGGTCCCGTACGAGTGTCTGCGTGCATGTCTCCACTGTCCCACTCCCCACTGACATCCCTTCGGCCCCCCTTCGGGCCCTCCTTCGGCCCGCGGTGTCCATGACGAGTCCGGACCGTGACCTGTTCGGAACCGGATACGTCCAACGTCCCGCCCCGCTCGGGCGTCGAAGGAGCGTCAGTCATCACGACACCTTCGGGGGTACGCCGACATGCAGACACGTGGCACCACATCCAGGCACCGGTCCATACGGTCCGTACGGCCTGTTCAAACTCTCTCCGCGCTGCTGCTGGCCGCCGCTCTCGCGCTCGCGGGGTGCGGCGGTGCGGACGAGGCCGGCGGCTCCACTTCCGACAGCGGCGATGGCGATAAAGCCGCCGCCCGCGCCGACGAGGGCGCGGCCAGCCACCAGAACAGCAGCAGCGACGGCAAGGGCCAACAGGCCACCGCGCCGCCGAAGTTGAGCGCCACCCACATCATCCGTACCGCGTCCTTGACCGTGCAGGTCAAGGACGTACCCAAGGCCCTCGCCGAGGCCCGTACCGCCGTCGAGACCGCGGGCGGCATCGTCGGCAACGAGACGACCGACCGCGACTCCAAGGGCCGCGAGCGCTCGCGAGTCGTCCTACGGGTGCCCACGGACCGGTACGAGGAGGTGCTCACGGACTTGGAGGGCTCCGGCAAGCTGATCGACCGGAAGGCGAAGGCGGAGGACGTCACGGACCAGGTCGTCGACGTGGAGAGCCGCATCAAGACGCAGCGCGCCAGCGTGATCCGGATCCGTGAGCTGATGGACCAGGCGACCAAGCTCAGCGATGTGGTCACGCTGGAAGGCGAGTTGAGCACCCGTCAGGCCGACCTGGAGTCGCTGCTGGCCCAGCAGGCATCCCTGAAGGACCGTACGAGCCTGGCCACGATCACCCTGTCGCTGTCCGAGACACCGGTGAAGGCGGCGGAGGACGAGGACCCGGGGCTCGCGGACGCGCTCGCGGGTGGCTGGAACGCGTTCGTCGAGACGTTCCGCTGGATCGCGATGGCCCTGGCCGCCCTACTCCCCTTCCTCGTGGGCGCGGCGCTGCTCCTGCTGCTGTGGACGCGTGTCCTGCGCCCCCGGCTGCCGCGCCGCCCGGCCACGGCGGGCGCGGGAGCGGGTACGGCGACCGCCGGCATGTCCCTGCCGGTCGCCCGGCCGGCGCCGGGAGCGGACGACAAGGAGGACTGACAGGAAGGCTGGCGGGACTGAAATGCCAGTCCCCCGTAGCGTGTTCGTATGAGCATGAGCCGTACGAGAGAACGCCTGGTGGTCGTCGGAGGGGACGCGGCGGGCATGTCCGCCGCGTCCCAGGCGCGCCGGATGAAGGGCCCCGACGAACTGGAGATCATCGCGTTCGAGCGCGGCCACTTCGCCTCCTACTCCGCGTGCGGCATCCCGTACTGGGTGGGCGGCGACGTCTCCGACCGGGACGAGCTGATCGCGCGCACCCCCGAGGAGCACCGGGAGCGCGGGATCGACCTGCGGATGCGTACGGAGGTGACGGCGCTGGATGTCGCGGGCGGCCGGGTCCGCGCCCGTGACCTGGAGTCCGGGGCCGAGGAGTGGACGTCGTACGACAAGCTCGTGATCGCGACGGGCGCCCGGCCGATCCGGCCGCCGCTGCCCGGCATCGACGCCCCGGGCGTGCACGGCGTGCAGACACTCGACGACGGCCAGGCCCTGCTCGACACACTGGCCCGTACGTCCGGCCGGCGCGCGGTGGTGGTCGGCGCCGGCTATATCGGCGTGGAGATGGCCGAGGCGCTGATCAACCGCGGGTACGAGGTGACGGTGGTCAACCGCGGCAAGGAGCCGATGTCCACGCTCGACCCGGACATGGGCCGGCTGGTGCACGAGGCGATGGAGGGCCTGGGCATCACGATGGTGAACGACGCCGAGGTCACCAAGGTCCTCACCGGCGAGGACGGCCGGGTCCGCGCGGTCGCCACGGAGGACGCCGAGTACCCGGCGGACGTGGTGGTCCTCGGCATCGGCGTACGCCCGGAGACGACGCTCGCGCAAGCGGCGGGGCTGCCGCTGGGCGACCACGAGGGTCTGCTGACCGACCAGGCCATGCGGGTACGCGGCTACGAGAACATCTGGGCCGGCGGCGACTGCGTGGAGGTCCTCGACCTGGTCTCCGGCCGCGAACGGCATATCGCACTGGGCACGCACGCCAACAAACACGGCCAGGTGATCGGCGCGAACGCCGGCGGCGGCTACGCCACGTTCCCCGGCGTCGTCGGCACGGCGGTCAGCAAGGTCTGCGACCTGGAGATCGCCCGCACCGGCCTCCGCGAAAAGGACGCACGCAGGGCAGGCCTCCAGTTCGAGAAGGTCACCATCGAGTCCACAAGCCGGGCGGGCTACTACCCGGGCGCCGCCCCGATGACGGTGAAGATGCTCGCCGAACGCCGCACCGGCCGCCTGCTGGGCGTCCAGATCGTCGGCCGCGAGGGCGCGGGCAAACGCGTGGACATCGCAGCGGTAGCCCTGACGGCAGGCATGACGGTGGACCAGCTGACAGCCCTGGACCTGGGCTACGCGCCCCCGTTCTCCCCGGTGTGGGATCCGGTGCAGGTGGCGGCGCGCAAGGCGGTGGGGGCGGTATTCGGCAAACGGTAACGATCTAGCTGGGGCCCGCGACGGTAACTGCCTGACCGGGGCCTGGGCAAGCGCCTCCAAAGGGGCCGCAGGCCTCCTTTAGGGGCGCGGGGAACTGCGCGACAAGCCACATCGCGCCCGCAGCTCAGATGCAACCTCCGCTCAAACGAACCCCCCGCTCAACCCGCGGAGCGACACGCGCGCGTGGCTCTCCGCGCCAGCCACGCGCGCGCGTGCTCACGGCTCAGGGCGCCGAAGACGCCTGGGGGCGTCGGGCCCCGGAGCCCTGAGGGCCCGGGAGCCCAGACGACGTCTCAGGCACCCTGAGCCGCTCCAGGGGTGGTTCCGTTGATCTTCTCTATGGCCTGCCGAGCCTGCTCGCCAGGCGACCGCGGCAACGACGAGACCGGCGACACCTGCGGAGGCTGCGGCGCCGACTGGGGCCGGGCGTGCGAACCGGCCTGACGGCTGCGCAGCCGGTGGCTGGCCGCCTCGTCGAGGGTCACGGGGCGCTGCATGCTCGCGGCGAGCCGACCGGCTTCCTGGCCGAGCGCGGCCACGTCCTCCCACGACAGTCTGAGCACGAGGGCTACTTCCGCCTCGCCATCCGGCGTGGCGATCATCGGCGGAGCGACTCGGTCGTTCATTGACCTGTTCCTCACGTGTTGCTGGGATCACGGCGGTTGCCGAAACATACGCAGACGCCCGCGCTCCCGTTCAGACCCGTTCAGAAGGGCCCGGTCGCGGGCAGGAGTTCCTTGTGGTCATCCCCGTCCATGATGTGAACCCGGCCCGCCGCACACCGTTCGTGACGTACGCGCTGATCGGTGCCAACTTCCTTGTGTTCCTGGCCACTCCGGGCGTGGCCGCGTCGCTGGTCGGCGAGAGCAGTCTCGCGCAGCTGTGCCAGCTGCAGGCGTTCCTGGACCAGTGGGCCGCGGTGCCGCGCGAGATGCTTCATGACCGGACACCGACCGTCGTGCCCACCGGCGACGTGGGTGTGGGCCCGCAGGGACCGGGCTGTGTGGTGGGCCCGCCCGACTACGACAAGTCGCCCCCGCTGTCGGTGCTCACCGCGATGTTCCTGCACGGCAGCTGGCTGCACCTGCTCGGCAACATGCTCTTCCTGCTGATCTTCGGCAACAACATCGAGGACCGGATGGGGCACATCCGCTTCCTGCTGTTCTACGTGGCGTGTGGCTACGCAGCCGCGTATGTTTTCGCCCTTGCGAACTCCAACTCGGGCGACCCGCTGATCGGCGCTTCCGGGGCGATCGCGGGGGTGCTCGGCGCGTACCTCGTGCTCTATCCGAAGGCCAGGGTGTGGGTGCTGGTCCCGTTCCTGATCTTCCTGCCCCTGCGGCTGCCCGCGTGGATCGTGCTGGGCTTCTGGTTCGGACTGCAGGCCGTGTACTCCTCCGGCCAGGGCGTCTCCGACGCCGGCACCGTGGCCTACGTGGCGCATGTCGTCGGCTTCGTCGCGGGCATGCTGCTGGCCTGGCCACTACGGCCCGGAACCCCACCACCACCGGAGCCACGGGGGCTGCTGTTCGGCAGGCGGGCAAGGCCGCGCTGGTGAGACGGCGAAGCCCTCCTCGACGCGAGCCCCACAACTGCCGACGGCCCGGACTGGGCGACACGCACGGACGACACAAGCCAGAGGCCCCGTCCGACACTCTCGCTGGTGTCGGTGCGTCGCTCGTAGTAACGGACCAGGCGTCGGCTGCGCAGGAGCCAAGCGGGTTGGGTCGGCCGCGCGGCGAGGTGCCTGCCGTGGCATGCCGTGGCAGGTCTTTTTCCACGCGGCCTCCCGCCGAACCGGACATGACGATTTCTCGGTCATCCGGCTCTCCCGTGATCACGACGTGAATGATCTGGCTGCTTGTGCCGCATGGATGCGGTCACGACAGGCGTCGCAGGCCACGACGGTCTTGCGGCGCCGGGGGATACAAACGGAGCGCCTCGTGGCGCACAAGGAGCTTTCGACGACCCAGCGGCGGGGCAGGACCTGAAAACCGCTGGTGTCGTCGCTGCGGCGGACGATGTTGAGGACGAGCCCCAGATGCTGGGCCGTCCAGTCGCTTGAGGTGTCCGGTGTATCCGCCGTCGGCCCAGACCCGCGCCGGCCGCCGGAAGTGATTCTTTGCTGTGGGCAGCAGGACGCGGGCGGCGTCCCGGTCGGCCGTGGATGCCGGTGTGACCAGCACAGCCAGAAGGAGTCCGAGGGTGTCGCTGAGCAGGTGCCGCTGACGTGTGCTGACGCTCGCAGTCGGCGTCGAGAGCGATCACTTGATCACCGATGATGATCGTGTCCAAGCCCCCTGCGGGGATCACCTCCTGCGTGCTCGGGAGCCACCAAGTCCAGTCCAGACCGAGGGCCCCGCAGGTCGCCGGGGTCATGAACGGCTCATCGGATGTCGGGCCATTGAGCCCTTCCGTCGCTTCCCGAACCCAAGAGCGAGTTCGGTTTACTCGCCCCGGTCTGGGTGCTTTCGTCACTGTTCAGCAGCAGCCGTGAACCGCCCCGGCAGGTGCCCCGTAGAGCCCGGTGTATGCGGCCCAACGGCCGCGGCGATACGGAGCGACGGAAGGACTCGGCATGGCCGGCGGCAACATCCAGATCAGCCCGGACGAGATGCGGGAGGCTTCGGCCTGGCTGCAGAACCAGAAGGAGCTGATGCAGCAGAGCCTCCACGAGGCCAACACCAAGATGGAGGAGATGGTCGAGGCGGCCTACGCGACGCCGGGCTCCGAGACCAAGTTCCGTCCGTTCTGGGAGGAGTACAAGAACGGCACCCAAGAGGCGATCGAGGGGCTGCAGGGCGTCAGCGAGTTCATCAAGCAGGTCGCCGACGCGTTCGTGGACACCGACGACCAGACGGCCAGCAGCCTCGGCTGAACACGCCTCGCACCGTCCGGCCCCGCCCTCCCCGTGGAGGGCGGGGCCGGACGCCCGGGGCAGGAGAGGAGACACCGATGGGTCGCATCAGCGTTCCCGTGCAGGATTTGACGGACACGGCCAAGGAGCTCGAGAACATCGGGGAACTGCTCGGCAACAGCGCGACGCTCTACCACGCCACGGGTGATTCCGGCTCGTTCAAGAGCATGGCCGGCGGCGGCGACCTCGCGGAGGCTCTCGAAGAATTCGACGACGCGTGGAAGAAGGGTCACGAACGGGTCCACGACAACGTGAAGGTGTTCGCGGAGAACACGGACAAGATCTCCGAGAACTTCACGAAGACGGACGACGAGAGTGCCAACGCGCTGGACGATTCCAAGAAGGACACGTGACAGGAAGCGTCGTGCAGAAGGGAAACGCGTCATGACGCGTCCGATCACGGAGCGGCCCGAAGGCGCGCCCTCGGGATACAAGCTGATGTTCCCCACTTCCTGGTGGCATCTCGACCTGGACCCGAGCACCCGTGACGCCTCGATCCGCCGCACGATCGAGTCCCAGGTGAAGAGCACCCCGCAGCTCTCCCGCGAGCAGGTGGACGACCTGATCCGCAGCACCCGGCGCACCGCCCGCGAGGCACACGCGCAGGGCGCGCTCCAGGCCTCGGGGATGCTCAGGATCATCAACAGCGGCAACGGCCCTCTGGTACTCACCGCCACGACGGTCTTGCTGCGGGTGTCCGTGCCCGAGGGGGAGTCGGAGGATCTGGCCGACCTCGTCATCGCGGCCGGCATTCAGGTCGGCACCGAAGCGGAGGGCACCGGACTGCCGCCGGGCGAGGTGGAGTTGCTGGATCTGCCTCTGGTGGGTGCGGTCGGGCGGATCACCAGGATCGAGGACGTGGACATCAAGGGGAGCCGGATCCCCACGGCGATGCGGCACACCCTGATTCCGGTGCCGAACAGCCGGGACTATCTGGTGATCGCCAGCTCGACCCCCAACGTGAATCTGGCGGAGCAGTTCTACGAGGTCTTCGACGCGATTGCCGAGTCGTTCCGTTTCGATGACCCGGCCGGCACGTCCGGCGCAGCGGATCCGGTGGCAGAAGCAGCCGTTGGGGACCCCATGAGCACGGAAGACAACGGAAAGTGAGTTCGCGGGCATGGTGCGGCCAGCGGTATCCGAATGGGAATCGGTCTTCGGGTTCGCCGACGACCCGACTCCGGGCGACGCGGAGATGCTCGGGAGGCTCGCGAGCAGCTACCGCTCCGTGGCCGACAACGCGGGCGACGCCCTTCCTCTCGTCTCCCAACTGGAGAACCAGCAGGTGGGCGAGGGAAAGTCCATGGAGAAGCTCCGGGACAAGCTCGGCGACTTGGCCAACCATGTGCGCAAGCTGCACAGTTCGTACGACCAGGCAGCCAGCGCGCTGAGCACGTACATGAAATCACTGAGCGATCAGCAGCAGAGGGCAGACCAGGCGCTCGCGGACGGGCAGGATGCCAAGGATCGGCTGGCGTCGGCCACCGAGGTGGTGCGTGCGGCCGGGGCCGACATCGGCCGTCTGGACGCGGCCGCACCCCCTCCGGACGATCAGGAGGCACGGCGGAACACGCGGCGTGCGCTGGACGAGGCCAGGGACAGCCAGTCCTCGGCACAGGGGCTTGCTGACGACGCTCAGGCGGATCTCGACGCCGCCCGCCTGCTGGCGGAGGACGCGCGGAACGTGCGCGAGGCCGATGCCGCCGTGGCGGCCCGGGCGCTGGACGAGGCGCGGGACGAGGCGGTCGAGGGCAAGAGCGTCTGGGAGAAGATCCGCGACAAACTCAGCCTCGCCTTCGGCATCATCGGCGGCGTCCTGGGCGTCCTGGCCATGCTGGTTCCCGGCCTGCAGGGCATCGGACTCGCCCTGACGATCGGCAGCTTCGCGTTCAGCGCGGCGGCGTTCGGGATCAACATCTCCAAGAGCGTGGAGACGGGGGAGTGGGATGTGCTCGACATTGTGTTGAGCTCAGTCGGGCTGATCCTCGGCGGGGCCGCGATCGTGAAGGGCGTCGGCGCGATCGTCCAGGCGGTCAAGGTAGGCGGCATCGGCAAGATCGGCAGCGGCATCAAGGATTTCGGGCGCGAGTTCAAGCTGATTCCCGAGGCCCTCACCAAGACCCTCCCCCGGAACATCCGGATCACTGTGAACGACATCAAGAACATCCCCGGTAAGTTCGTCGACGTCGTGAAGGGCATCGGGTCCAAGTTGGACGGCATCGCGTCGGGCGTACGGTTCGGCATAACCCCGAACGGAGGGTTTCTGGGGAGCATCTGGAAGGCTTTCGGCACGCGCTCTCCCCTGCAGCCGAATCTGCCGACCGTCCCCGGCCTGGCGGGGGGCACCTACCGCTGGCCGCTTCCGGAGGTGGCCGGCTTCTGGCTGGGGGTGGCGGGCCTCATCTACGGTCCGGCTGCCTATGCGGACCACAAGGCCCCGCAGGTGCACGACTCCAGCTACCTCCCCGGCACGACCTGACCCGGTCTCGCCCGGGATACGAGAGGGCTCCCGCCGGCCTCATCGGCGGGAGCCCTCTGTTGTGTGCGGACGGCGTGTCCGGTACGGGTGTCCGGCGGTCAGGCCGGGGTGCCCGGCTCCGCGATCACCGTCTCGGGGACCTGCACGGTCCGCAGCACGCCGTCTCCCAGGTGCAGGATCGCCCGGCCCGGACGGGTCGCGCCCAGTCGGCTGCGCGGCACCTTGACGCCGATCAGTTCGCCGTCGCTCATGTTCTGCGGCTTCAGCAGCAGTCCGTACCGGTTCCGGCGGGCCTCGGTGTGCCAGCCGGAGAAGCCGGAGGTGAGCCGGTCGGTCTGCCCGGCGACGACCAGCCCCCGGCCGGTCTCCGCACCGGACTTGGAGATCTGCGTGAGGACCGGCTCGGCCTTCGTCTTCAGCAGCAGGTCGGCGTCGTCGAGGAGCACCACGGCCCCGTCGGGCGAGGAGGCCAGCGCCTCCTCCAGGGCCATGGGGTCGATGTCGGACTCGTCGAACACCGCGAGCACGCCGGGCCGTCCGGCGAGGTCGCGGAGCGGCGAGCGGGCCGGCGCCCCGATCACGACCGGGGTGCCGGCCGTGAGCAGCGACAGCGCGATCGTCGACAGCACGGTGCTGCGCCCGGAACGGGCCGGGCCCGCCACAAGGAAGGTCGGCGTCATCGAGAAGTCCGGTCCGAAGGCAGTCAGTTCGTCGCCGCCGACGCCGGCCACCGCCCATCGCGGGTGCGGCCACGGTTGCGGCGCGTACCCGGCCGCCTCCTCCCAGGTGAGCCGGTCCGGCAGGGTGTCGACGCGGAACGGCCGGGTGGAGGCCGGCAGGTGAGCCGACCGTTCACGGCACTGCTCGGCGATCTGCTGGAGCGCCGCGGCCTGCGCCTGGCCTTCCGGGTTCTCCGTAAGGAGCGCGATCTGTACCTCGGCCTTGTCCGCCGCCCGCAGCGCCCGGCCCGGCGGAATCTCGTCGGGCACCTTCCGCTGGGTCACGCCGATCGCGCCGTACTCGGACTTCTCGTTCAGCTTCAGTACGAGTTTGTCCTCGGTGGAGCTGCCGACCCGGCTGGAGAACAGCGCCCGGTCGCCGGTCATCACCAGGTGGATGCCGGCACTCGCGCCGTCCCGGAGCAGGGTCAGCACCCCGGACAGCAGGTTCCCGGCGTCGTACTCGCCGAGCTGCTTGTCGAAGACCTCCCACCGGTCGAGGAACACGACGATGTGCGGGGGCCGTTCGTCCACCGGCAGGCCGCGGCGCAGCTCCGGCAGGTCGGCGCTGCCGCGGGCGGCGAGCATCTCCTGCCGCCGGGCGAGCTCCCCCGTCAGCCGGGCGAGCAGCCGGGCCACCCGGTCCGGCTGGGTGCGCTGGGTGACGGCGCCGACGTGCGGCAGCCTCTCCATGGCCAGCAGGGCGCCGTTGCCGCAGTCGATGCCGTACAGGTGCAGCTGGGCCGGGGTGTGGGCCTGGGCCAGCATGCCGGCGAGCGTGCGCAGCGTCTGCGACCGGCCCTGCCGGGGCGAGCCGACGACGTGCAGGTGTCCGAGTGTCGCCGGGTCGATCACCAGGGGGAGCCGGGTCTGTTGGGCGGGCAGGTCCACCACGCCGTACGCGACGGGCGCGAGGTCGTAGTCCGAGAGCGGGGCCGGCGGCAGTTCGCCGGTGACCAGCTTCTCGGGCAGCGGCGGCAGCCAGGGGCTGTGCTGTGCAGGGATGCCCATCTCACGGTCCGCTTCGCGAATCGCCTTGACGAGTCCGGTGAGGTCGGTCTCCACCTCGGCGGGGGCGGCCGCGCCCCGTGGCCGCGGCGGGAGCGGCTCGCCGAGCCGCTCCCAGCCGACCGCCACCGCCCAGGGTGCCGGCAGCGAGGTCG
>NZ_BMPQ01000024.1:37147-77081 GCF_014647675.1 Streptomyces flaveus
GGACTGGAACGGCACGAGAGAGTTCTGGCCGAAGCGCACATAGGCGCGGCCGGGGGTGCTCTGCGAGATCCCGGCGGCCTCAGGGGAGTTGAGGACGTCCTGGCTCTCGCCGGAGTCCGTCACGCGGAGCGCGATGCGCAGGTTGGTGTTGGCGCGGATCTCCGAGGAGACGACGCCGCTGGGGCGCTGCGTCGCCAGGATCAGGTGGATGCCGAGGCTGCGGCCCCGCTGCGCGATGTTGACCAGGCCCTTCACGAAGTCCGGCAGGTCGCGCACCATCGAGGCGAACTCGTCGATGACGATGAGCAGCCGGGGCATCGGGGGGTTGCCCGCCGGGTTCCGCTCCAGCGCCTCGACGTAGTCCTCGATGTCCTTGGCGCCGGTGGCGGCGAGGATGTGCTCGCGCCGGGTGAGCTCCGCCGTCAGCGACACCAGGGCCCGCTCGACGAGGTGGGCGTCGAGGTCGGTGACCATGCCGACGGTGTGCGGCAGGTCCACGCAGTCCTTGAACGCGGAGCCGCCCTTGTAGTCGACGAGGACGAACGTCATCGCGTCCGGACGGTTCGCCACCGCAAGCGAGGCGACCAGCGTCTGGAGGAGTTCGGACTTTCCGGAGCCGGTGGTACCGGCGACCAGCCCGTGCGGGCCGTCGCGCCGCAGGTCCAGGAAGAACGGGCCGTCCAGGGAGACGCCGACGGCCGCCCGGGTCGAGCGGCCCCCGGCGGTCCAGCGGGCCCGGATGCCGGCGGCATGCGGCGGGTCGAGGGCGAGTACGTCGAGCAGCCGGGCGGAGCCGGGGAGCACCGCGGCCTCCTCGTCGGCCTCGCCCGGGTCCCGCAGCGGGCCCATCGCGCGGGCCAGCGAGCGGCACCAGTCCAGGGACACCGCGTCGGGCCGGACGCTCCCGACGGTGTCCCTCCCGGAGCGTCCCACCCGCACGGTTCCGCCAGGCTCCTCGACGACGACGGCATGGCACTCCTCGGGCAGCAGCCGCTCCTCGGAGTCCAGGCAGACCGCGCGGACGCCGACGGACGGTCCGTCGCGCAGGATCTGCACCACGCCGGGCAGGGAACGCAGCCTGCGGGCTCCGTCGAGGACGACGAGCACGTCCGGTCCGGCGGGCCGGCCCCGCCGGTCCTCCCGTCCGGCACGCTCGGCGATCAGCGCGGTCAGTTCGGCGACCCGGCGGGCGCAGGTCTCCGTGCCGTAGCCGATGCTGGCCGGGGTGTCACCGGACTTCTGCCGCACGTGCGGCAGCCAGCGCAGCCAGGACCATCCGTCCCGGCCCGGGCCGCCGGTCGTCAGCAGGTGGATCTGGAGGTCACGGGGGCTGTGCAGGACGGCGGCCTGGGCGACCGCCCACCGAGCCACGGAGCGCGCGGCCGGGCCCTCGCCGGCGATTCCCAGGACGTCGTGCTCACGCAGCGCGACGGTCACCGGGACGTCGTACGCGGTCCACGGGTCCTGGCGGCGGTGTTCGTCCTTGGTCGGGTCCAGGAGCACCACATCGGAGGGCAGGTCGGCGGTCCCGATGCGCAGTTCCAGGAAGTCGGCGTCCGAGGTGCGGCGTTCCCACAGGCGGTGCCGGGGACCGACAGCGGTCAGGACGACCTCGGCCGGGTCGGGGAAGCCACGGCGCCGGGCGGTGCGTTCGGCCGCCAGGGCCTTCTCCGCGTCGCCCTCGATGCGCTCCTTCTTCTCCTCGTAGGCGGCGACCGCCTCGGAATGGGACTCGCGTCCGTTGCGCTTGCTCATCATGTAGTTGCCGAGGATCACGACCGGCGAGAGCAGCCCGAACAGCAGCATCGTCCAGCGGCCGAAGACCAGCGCCGCGGCCACCGCCATCACCAGCGGGGCGGCCGCGGTGATCCACGGGAGTGGCCGGGCGCCGGGCGGCGCGGGTGGGGAGGGCAGGGAGAAGCGGGTGGCGTTCTCGGCCGGCCGCAGCCGCGGCGGCCGGTTGTAGTCCCAGCCGGTGCCGTCCTCCGACGGTTCCACGGCCGCGTCCGGCCTATGCGGGAGGGCGAGATCGAGCAGGCAGCCGCCGACGAGGAGCTGTGCGCCGGCCGGCCAGGCGGTGGCTTCGGCGAGGTCCTCGCGGTCCATTTGCAGGGTGCCGTCGTCCGGCGCGGACGGGTCGGGAGCCACGCGGCAGCGTCCTGCGGGGCCCACCGTCAAGACGGCGAACGGACGGTCCGGTACGGTGCGCAGCACCTGGGCGGCTCCGTCGTGTGCCAGCCCGATCCGGTAGTCGCCGATGTCGAGCCGGTGCACCGCGCCCGCTCCGGTCCCGCCGACGACACGGACCTCCGCCAGCCCGTCCGGTTCGGCCGACGAGGTACCGGCTGGGCGGCCCAGGCCCACAACGGCCGCGTGGTGGAGCGGCGAGTCCCGCAGCAGCATGTCCGCGGGCAGCAGCCGGTCGCCGACGTACAGGCCGAGGTCCTCCGGGGGCCGGTGGACGCCTCCCGCCCCGGCCAGCGCCTCCGCGACGCCGCTCACGGGCGTGTCGGGGTCGGCGTCGAGGTGGACGTCGAACGCATCACTGTCCCCATCGACCACGGTCAACATCAACGACACGAAACGTCCTCCAGCCTGCGTGATTGCGGGGGTGCGGGAGCCGTGCTCGGCAGCTCTCGCGCCACTGACGGGACCTACGGGGCCCGCCCGCGGATGGTTCACGGGCCTGCACCGACGCGCCCGTGAACCGTCTGCGACCGCCCCCCGTAGTGGCCTTCGGGTGCAGGGCGCCGCGACTCCGCCGCGGTGCCGCCCCGCCTCCCCCTCCCCCGCTTTCGACCGTCCCGGCTCCGCCGCCGGGGGTCCCGACAAGGAGTCAGAAGATGATCTGGTACGTCCTGGCCGTGGTGCTGGGGCTGGCGCTGATCGGAGCGGTGGCCGCGCTGGTCGTCACCGAGCGGCAGCCCCGCCCGCCGAAGCCCGTCGTCGCCTCGGCGGCCGTCGAGGGGCGGGAGGCGCTGGACGTGGTCGACGCGGGCCTGCGCCGGCTGACGGGCGAGTGCCTGCGCTCCGGCCGGTCGCTGCCCGACATGTACGCCGTCGTCTACTCCGAGGAGCGGCTCGGACTACTGCTGGCCGGCGCGGAGGAGGACGCCCCCGCGCCCTGGACCGCCGAGGCGGACGGCGAGCGCTGGACGGTCTCCCCCGACGACCTGCGCCGCGGTCCGGAGGGCGAACCGGCCCTGCCGTACGCGCTGACGGTGACGGTGGGGCTGGACGGCGCCGACCGGGTGCTGGTCGACCTCTCCCGGGCGTCGGGACCCGTCTCCGTGGCGGGACCCGACGAGGAGGTGCGCAGTCTGGCGCGGGCCGTCATCACCGAGGCGCTCTCCGGCCCGGTGGGGGCTCTCGCCGAGGTCACCCTGGTGGGATCCGTGGCCGGCGACGGGCTCGTTGCCGCCGACGTGCCGCGGGCCTCGCGTCTGCACACCGCGGCCAGCGTGGAGGAGGCGTTCGCCTGGGCGGCTTCGGCGGAGCCGGGAGAGCCGGAGCCCGGATCGCCCGACGTCACCCAGATCTTCCGGCTGATCGAGGGCAGCAGCCGGATCACCGTCCAAGGCGAGGCGCCGCACCTGTTCGTCGTGGACGCCTCACAGCTCCCGCGGCGGGAGGGAGCGTTGGACGGTCTGCGGCATGGGGACGCGCTGCTGGTGCTCGGCGACGCACCCGCGGGCTGGCGCTGGCGGGCCGGTGCGGGCGGATCGCTCGACACCGGACCGCTCGGCCTGGAGATCACCCGGCACGTGGGGCGTCTCGCGGAGTCTCAGCCGGCGTCGCGGTAACGGCCGTCCGCGTACAGCCCGCGGCTGTGCAGCGCCTCCCGCAGGGCGCGGGAGGCGTAGAACGTCCGCGACTTGACCGTGCCCGGCGGCACGCCGAGGACCCTGGCCGTCTGGTTGACGCTGCGCCCCAGGTAGTGCACGTGCAGCAGAACCTCGCGCTGCGGCGGCCGCAGGTCCTCCAACGCCTCGAAGAGCACCTGGGAGGTGAGCATGTGGTCGATGTCGTCGGACACCTGCGGGTGGGCGAGTTCCGGGTCTCCGGTCTCCGCCGGTCTGGCCTGGCGGGCCCGCAGATCGTCGATGACGAGGTTGCGCAGCACGGTGAACAGCCACGGCCGCGCCGCATCCGTGGTCGGGTCGAGCTCCCCGGCGTGGCGCCAGGCGCGGATCGCGACCTCCTGGAGGACATCTTCGGCGCGGTGCCAGTCGCCCTGCAGTCGCCGTGCGGCGAACTGCAGCAACGCGCGGCCGTGAAACTGGTAGAAGGCTCTGAGGAATTCCTCGGGGAGGAGTTCCGCGGTGGGGGGGTAGGTTATTCCGTCTTCGGTCGAAGTTTCGGTCGAAGTGCTGGCCGACAAAGGCCTTTTCCTTTCCGGTCACCTGTGGGGGCTCTCCGGTCACCTGTGGGGGGATATTGGTTCAGCCGATTGCGGGAAAGCCGACGGGCCCCGCCGCGAGAGGTCGCACGCTCCGTTCGGCGTGTCCGCCGGCACGCGGCGACGGTGAACGCGCCCGGGTGCCGCCGTCGTTCCGGCGGCCGGGGCGCATCCTCCGGGGGCACTTTCCGGCAGGGCACGACACCATGTGCCGGCCGGGCCGTGCCTCGTTGCACGTCCCGGCTCGCTCGGTGCGCGGCCCGTCGGCGGCGGCCGACGCCCCTCGTGGGGAAGGGCGCCGGCGCCCGCCGTCAGCCTGGTTCGCGGGCGGAAAGCGAGTCCACCTCACCGGGCGCCAGTTCGCGGTCGTAGACGTGTACGTCGGCGATGTCGCCGTTCCAGTGGTCGACCGCCTTCCCTCCGACCCTGCCGCGTCCGATCAGCACATCGCCGGTGGGCTTCGCCTTGCTGGAAGCCTCTCTGCTTCCCGCGAGTCTGCCGTCCACGTAGATCCGCATCCGGTGGCCCTTCTGGCTGTATGTGCCGGTGAGGTGGTACCAGCGGTTGGCCTGCGGCCGCTCGGTCTTCTCCGCGACGGTACGGGCACCGGGGGAACTGAACGCGAAGTTCTCGTCCTGGCCGGAGTACTGGAGGAAGAACGCGCTGATTCGCTTGCCGTCCTGGGACACGGCGGTGCGGAAGCCGTTCACGGAGGTGAGCCGCACCCGTGCGGCGACCGAGTAGTCCGCGCCGGCGGTGTCGATCCCTGAGCCCGCCTTCACGTATTCGCTGGTGCGATCCAGCCGCAGTGCACCGCCCTCGGGACCGTCGGTCCACTCCACGTCGCCGCTGACGACGGCGTCGTGCTCACCCGCCTTCGCGGTGCCGGACCGGTGCAGGGGCCACCACGCGACGCCGCGCGGCGACTCGGCGCCCGCGCTCGGCGAGGCCTGCTGCTCCCCGGACTCCTGGCCGCGCACCAGCTGGGCGACGACGAAGGCCAGCGCGACGGCCAGTACGGCGATCGTGGTGATAAGCGACCATCTGCGCGTCATGATGCCCCCTGGAACGTGCGGCACAGGAATGTCACTGGTAATCACGTGTCCGATCTGGAAGTAGTTTGCCGTACCCCGAAATTGTGACAGACCGATGAGACGAGAAATATGGGTGCCATGTGAATTTACTGTCGTGCGCCGTGACTTGCGGCGCCGATCCGGTATGGGTGTTGAACACGCGGTGTTGGAATGTTCCGGCGGCGGCCGCCGCCGTCCGGGAACGCCGCGATGCCTACCGGCACACTTCGAAGACCACCGTCCAGTACGCGACGCGGTCCGCGTAGCTCAAGGAGACCCGGGTGTTCGACCCGGAGCGCCAGGGCCGCCTGTGATTGAGACCGTGTCCTACGTGGTGAGGCAGGACGAGCCGCTTGCGGCCCGCCGCCGAGGTGCCGTTGGTCGCCCGCTGCGGCGGGGCCCCATCTCCCGGGAGTCACCTCCCCGGATCGGTTAGATCGCTGTGCTGGGTCCATGGAAGTGTCCGGCGCTTGACGTACAGGCGATTGCCCGCCGGGCCGGTCCATTCCAGCTGCACGACACCGGGCACGGCGGCGTCGGCTTCGCGTGACGGATCAGACCAGTAGCCGGCGCTCGGGTTGAGGAAGAACGTCGACCATGGGCGGCCGTGGTGGTCCACGAAGAAGTTGTTGTGGCCGGTGCCGACACCCGCGGTCCACCGCTCGGAGTACGGGCCCTCGAAAGTGTCCGAGACGGCGACGACCACGTCGTACTGGTGCTGCCGACCCTCGCCGGGTTTGTCGTAGGCGTACCGCGTGGTGCCGTCGGGCTTGGCCCACTTCCAGTCCCAGGCGGCCTGCAGGAGGTAGTACTTGCCCTCGTACTTGAACACGTACGCGCCTTCGAGGTACGGCTCCGTCGAGTACGGCTTCTGCTGGAACTTCGGGAGGTCCGTGGTCGGGACGATGTCCTCCATGTCGTCCCGGAACTTGGCGTACAGGTCGTTGTGCAGCACGAGCCACGCCTCTTCGCCCTCGGCGTAGAGGCCGCCGTCGATGTGGAAGTAGGCGCCGGGCTCGATGAAGTCCGGCCCGCCGATGAACGACTCGCCGAAGGGCTTGTCGAGATTGCCCTCGATGAGCCGGTACGGGCCCTCGACTCCGCCCTCGCTCACAAGCATGAACGAGCCGACCTTGCGGGAGTGGTCGCCCATGGTCGCGACGATGTACCACTTCCCGCGGACGTGGTGCAGCTCCGGAGCCCACACGTTGCCGCGCTTGCCGAACTGGTCGTCGTGCCAGTACTCCTGCCAAGGGGCGACGACCGTGCGTCCTGGCCGGTTCTCACCGGCGAACTCCGGTGACCACACCTTGCCCTTCTCGGCGCCGGGCCGGATGCCGGTGGTGTCGGCCAGCGTCCACGGCCCCTCGAGGGAAGAGGACACCCACACGAAGATGCCGTCGTTCCAGGGGGCGGGCCCGGCGCGTCCGGGCGCGTTGGTGGTGCCCGTGGCGACATAGACCGGCCGGCCGTCGATGACGAAGCAGTTGACGTAGGTGTCCCGGATCCATACCCGGCCGAGCTCCTCGTCACGGGGGCGCAGTTCGAGCGGGAGGACGAAGGAGTTGTCCTCACGCGGCCACAGGTCCAGGCGGGTGTCGGCAAGTCCGTAGCGCTCGGGGTCGGGCCAGTTCGACGGGTAGCGCCCCGGCGACGCGGCCCCGGCCGGCGCGGGCTCTGCCGACGCGTGCGCCGCCTGCGCAACGTCCGTGGGCAGGGCCGCCGCCGCTCCCAGGACGGCGGCGCCGGCTAACAGGGACCGTCGGGGCAACCCGCTGTCAGTGCTGGTCATCAGTCACGTTCTCCTTCGTCGTCGGGACGCCGGTGCCCTCTCCGGGAGGACTGCCGACCGGGGGCGATTCCTTCTGCTTCCGGAGTGCCGGGTCGATGAGTTCGTCCTCACCGTCGACCGCCGCCAGGTTCGGTGGGGAGTGGGCGAATCCGATCACCCGCCCGCCCTGGGGTTGAGGGGCGACTGTTCCACCGGACCGCTGAGGTCGAGGGCATGGCGCACAGCATGTGCATCGGTGCGGAAGTCGTCGGATGACGGTGTCGTCTGTTCGGTACGCCGGGCAGATGGACACACTCATCCGCCAGGTGACTCGGCGCAGGCTTCGGCCAGTACAGCGCCCATCTCTGGGACGAGCCCGGCGACAGGGTCGTGGGTCAGCTCTGTCATCCGCAGCTGCCCGCCGACAGTGACGACACCGAGAATGTGCTCGCCTCGCATGTGGGTGATCTGCGCGGGGCCCCACAGAGCGGAGAGCGCGTTCATGCTCTGCCGACTCGGGTGTGCGACGCCGAGGTTGGTGATCTGGATGTCGGCTGCGGTAGCGGCGGTCATCATGGCCTCGGCGTCGCTACAGCTCGTTGGGGGATGCTTTGCGAGAGCCGCGGAACCGGCCTTGAGCGCATCTGGTGTGCGCTGACGAGACAGCGATCCGCGGGTATGCCGAGCACTCGTCCAGAAGTCGTTTGCGTCGTGCGCGGCGCTGCCCGTCCGGGCGCCTGTGAACCGGACGACCACTTCGTCGGACAGGCCGACCGCACGGCGCAGGTCCACCGGGCTCAAGACGCGCACGAACTCGCGCCCTCGTCGGTGGAGTACCACCGTGGCCGCGGCGCAGAGCGCGGCATGCACGGATGTGCGCTCCAGGCGACAGCGACGGACAAGCCGCGTGGTCAGTCCCCGGTCCAAGGCGAGAGCGTCGACGTGTGGCCTGCGCCCGGAGAAAGGCAGGAGCTCGCCGACGGCGCTCATGCGCTCGTCATCCTTGCCAGTCGTTCCCGTCGCAGCGTCGCCGGTGTCCGTCGCTCCGCCCACATGGGCGAGGAGTTCCTCCTGCGCTTGTGGAACGTTGCCTGGGGCCAAATCCTCACAGCTCAGGGCCGCCACCAGGTCCAGCAGAGCCCTCAGGCCGCCGATGCCGTCGGCGATCTGGTGAGCGAACGTGAGCACTACGGCGCACCCCGACTCTCGTGGGACAAGCACGGCACGTGCCAGAGGGCCTGGTGTCGGGGGGATCGGCCGCGTCTGTTCGGCGGCGACGACGGATTGCCACGGAGTGCCGTCGGCGGCTGCCTCGAGTGAGAGCGCCCCTTGGGATGCCCGGAACACAGCCTCGGGTGCGGCGCGATCAACCGCGACCCCGAGCAGCGGATGTCGATCCTGTAACGCCGCCAGCGCCAAAGCCAATGTTGTCGCCGGCACTTGGCGGTTCAGCTCGGCGACCAGAGAGAACTGGACAGGGTTGCGGTGCATGTAGAAGTCGATGGTTCGCTCGAATGCGCCCAGCGGTCGAACGATGCGGCCTTCTTCGCTCATGGCCATCGCTGTCATCCTCGCGACAGTCCTTTCGTCTCGTAGGGGTCGGACAGCTTGTTCCGCAGCGGCACTGTGACCGCCATGGCCGACAGTTCGGCGGTGACGACCCAGGTGCAGGAGGGCCACCCTTCTCCCTGCGTCTTCAAGCGACAGTACGTCACTCAGTGACAAAACGCGAACACGCAGACCTGAAATGCTTCAGTTCCGGGATGACCGAGCAGCAAGAGCAACCGCTTGACTGCGTACGGAGTTCAGGATCCTGCAGTCCGCCCGCTGTTCGCCGGTGACGATCAGGGACGGCGGGCGACAGCGGCCGTCGGCGCTCAGGCGGAGCTTGCTGGTGAGCCCGCCGCGAGCGGCCCAGGCCACCGAGGGGTCAGCCCGTCCCGCCGTCGAGCAGCCAGTGGTAGCGCAGTCGCAGCGCCCGCTCCGTGCTGGCCGCCGCAGTGACGAGCCCGATCACGGTGTTGCCCCAGGCCGGCAGATCGATGGGCGAGGTGAAGGTCCCGACGTACTGGGCGAGGCCCTCCGGTGCCCGGGTGACCTGTTCGGCGAGCTGAAGGATCAGGAGAACCAGGCCGATGACGAGCACGATCCGCGAGAGGAAACCGATCCCGCGGCTCAGTACGGGATGCGCGCGGTCGAGGCGCGCGCGGCGCCCCTCGGCGGAGGCGGGGTCCGGGACGAGTGTGAACTCGGCCCCCTCGGCGGTGACGTAGTGACAGCGCTTGAGCCCGAAGCCGCTCGCCCTTACCTCGACGGTGCCGCCCGGGACGGGGAAGACGGCAGGGACTCTGGACTCGGCGTGATGCCTGCCATCGAGGTACAGGTGGGCCTTGACGTAGCCCTCCGACTGATTCTGATGCCTGACGTCGACGGCGTAGAGCGTCTGCCGGCCGTCGTCGTGCGTCAGCCGAAGATGGAACAGTGCGCGGGTAAGCATCTGCCACCAGCGGAAACGCTTCAACGCTCGCCCGTCCCCGGGCTTGACCCGCTGCACGGCCCGACGATGCCGCCACTCCTTGAGCATGCCTCTCCTCCCGTTACTTGCTGGGCTCCGCGGCACAGGCGAGGTCCTGCGACGGGCGCTGCCCGGTGGTCAGGAACGCCGTCACCGCGTCGTTCGCGCACGTGTTGACACCGAACGGATAGACGCCGTGCCCGCCCTGGTCGGCCGTCACCATGGTGGCCCGCTTGCCGAACGCCCGCCGCAGCTCCCGGGCGCCGGCCAGGGGTGTCCCCGGGTCGCGCTCGTTCTGCACCATGAGCACGTTCGAGGGGCCCCGGTCACCGATGCGCACCGGCGGCTCGCCCCGCTCGTCCGGCCAGAACGCGCACGGTCCGATGCCGGCCGAGGACCCGCCCAGCATCGGGTACTTCAGCCGGTCGACCGCGACATCGCGCTGATACTCCCGGACCGTCTCCGGCCAGCGCGAATCACCACAGATCACATAGAAACGCGCGGCCATGGAGTTCTCCATGTCCTCCATCGACGGCGGAGTGTCGGGCGGCAGCGGCCGGTCCTTGTCGAGCGCCTGCCACATCTCGGCCACCGAGGGCATGGACGCGTCGCTGTAGAGGCGGTCGAAGGTGAGCCCGCGGAACAGCGTCCCGTCGATGCCCCGGACCGGCTTCGCGTCCAGCCGCTTGGCGAGTTCGAAGAACTTCGCGGTCACCTGCCGCACTGTGGTGCCCAGACCGTACTCGGGGTGCGCGGCGGCGAACGCCGCGAAGTCCGGGAACCGGTCCTCCAATCCACGGGCCAGCAACCGCATGGCCGTGACGTCGTAACCGCCGGGGCCCAGGTTGCTGTCGAGCACGACCCGGTCGCTGCGCCCCGGGAACAGCGTCGTGTACACCGCACCGAGGTAGGAGCCGTAGGACCCACCGAGGTACGAGAGCTTCGGCTCGCCCAGCGCCTCCCGGATGCTGTCCATGTCGCGCGCGGTGTTCGCGGTGGTGGTGTGCGGCAGCATCGAGGCCGTCTTCGAGGTGGCGCACTGCTCGGCGATGGTCCGCGCGCTGCCGGCCTGCCGCGCGACATCGGCCGCGTTGTGCGCGTACGGCGGCAGATTGCCGCGGTTGCGTTGTGCCAGTGTCAGATCGCAGGTCACCGGCGCGCTGCGACCGGTGCCGCGCGGGTCGAAGCCGATCACGTCGTAGGAGTCCAGCACTTCCTGCGGCAGCTTTGAAGCGGCGAGAACGGCCGGGTAGCCGAGTCCTGTGATGCCGGGGCCGCCTGGATTGGTCAGCAGCACGCCGCGGCGCTGCGACGGATCCTCGCTCGCCAGCCGGGAGATCGCGATCTCGATCTGCCGGCCGCCGGGATTGCGGTAGTCCAGCGGAACTTCGAGTGTCGAGCACTCCAGACGGGGTGAGTCGGCCTTCTCCGAGCACGGGCCCCACCGCAGGGTGTTCGGCGTCGCCACCGTGTCCGGCGTCGCCACCGACACTCCCGGAGTCACGGTCAGCGCCGCCGCGGTCACCGTCACCACGGTGACGGCGAGGGCGACGGACAAGGTCTTTTTGTGCATCGGGTGTCCTCCTGAAGGGCGCGTACGGGGCGCCGGATTGGGCGGGCATGGGACGGCCCCGCCGCTGAGCGGACTTGCCGAAGTCCGGTGCGGTACGGGGCCCTTGTCCCGGCACGTGGACGAGTCTGTCCGTGCGGGCGCAGCCGGCACATCAGCCCCGCGGCTCGAACCGTCTTCGACGAGGGGCGAGGCGGTGACTCGACTCTGGTCTAGGGCCGCCTCAGCCCCCGGTCTGACTCACCGGCCGTACGGTGTCGCGACAATGGCCAGGTGAATACAGACGTCGCGCCACGGCTCGGGTGGTGGCAGCAGACCTGGCGACTGGTGGCGGCCGCGGCAGTGGGCATCCCCCTCTGGCTCTCCATCGGCGTGCTGCTGCGGGAGCAGACGGGCGAAACGGGCCCGTGGTTCGTCATCGGTGATCCGCTGGTGGCTCTTTGCTGCCTGACGGCGCTCGTGTGGCGGCGGCGGTTCCCGCTCGCCGTCGCCCTGACGGTCGCGATCGCCTCGACCGCGTCGGCGCTCGCCTCCGGCGCCGCGTTTCTGGCGCTGGTCTCGATCTCCACTCGTCGCCGTCCGGTGGAGATCGGGGCCGTCGGGCTGGTCTTCGTGACCGCGTCACAGTTCGCCGGCGGGTTCTACCCGGTACGGAGCTCGTCCGCCTCCTTATGGCTCCAGCTCGCGTTCCCGGTACTGATCGCGGGCATCGCGGCGGCCGTGGGCATGGCCATCGGCGCGCGCCGTGTCGAAGTGCGGTCCTTGCGCGACCGGGCGGAGAGCGCGGAACGGGAACAGACCGCACGAGCGGCACAGGCACGGGCCCTTGAACGCAACCGGATCGCCCGCGAAATGCACGACGTACTCGCGCACCGGATCTCCCTGGTCGCCATGCAGGCCGGAGTGCTGGACCACCGCAGCGGCGGCCTCACAGCCGAGGAGAACCGCGTACTGGTCCGCGGCATCGCCGACGGCTCCCACCAAGCCCTGGAAGAACTACGGGATGTCCTCGGTGTACTCCGCGCCGACCCGGGCCGCCCGGAGCCACCCCAACCCGACTTCGACCGAATTCCCGACCTGGTGGCCGAGGCCCACACCTCCGGACTGGACGTCACGCTCACCACCACCGTGACGGGAACACCGTCCGACGCCGTCGGACGAACCTGCTACCGGATCGTCCAGGAAGGACTGACCAACGCCGCCAAACACGCTCCCGGCGCACACATACACATCACCCTCGAAGGAACAGCCGGCAGCGAACTCAACCTCAGCGTCCTCAATTCCCCCGCCACCACAGCAATCACCCAACCACCGGCATCGGGATTCGGCCTGCTCGGCCTCACCGAACGCATCACCCTCGCCGGCGGAAAACTCAACCACCACCCCACCCCCGACAACGGCTACCTCCTCACCGCGCAACTACCCTGGCCGAACCCCACCCACGAAACGAGAACCTGAGTGGATACCGATCGGGAGCCGGTGCGTGTCGTCATCGTCGACGACGAACAGCTGGTGCGCATGGCGCTGCGGCTCGTCATCGACGGCGAACCGGACCTGACCGTCGTCGCGGAAGCGGCCGACGGCGACGCCGCGCTCACCGTGGTGGACGAACAGCGGCCGGACGTCGTACTGATGGACGTACGCATGCCAGGCCGCGACGGTCTTAGTACGACCCGGGAACTCCTCACCCGCCCGGCGCCGCCACGGGTGCTCATGCTGACCACCTTCGACTCCGACGACCTGGTGCTCGGCTCCCTGCGCGCCGGAGCACTCGGCTTCGTCCTCAAAGACACCCAACCCCCACAGATCCTCGAGGCGGTACGAACCGTCGCGAACGGCAACCCCGTGCTGTCCCCCGCGGCCACGGCACGAGTGATCGCCGCAGCCACCGGCCCACAGTCCGCTCACGCCCGCAGCTCATCCCGCGAAGCCGCACGGAACCAGCTGTCCACACTGACCGAACGAGAACTCCAAACCGCCCGGGCCATCGCCGACGGGCTGGGCAACCCGGAGATCGCCCAGCGACTGCACATCAGCATCGCGACCGTCAAAGCACACGTAGGCAGCCTGTTCGCCAAGCTGGCGGTCGAGAACCGGGTCCAGATCGCACTCCTGGTCCGCGACGCGGAGGAATGACCAGCCTGGCGCGGAGGGTGCCCACGCTGCTCCGAGGCGGCGCGTCGCGGAGCCGCTGATCACAGTGCCGGAACCGTCCTGGTCCGGTGGTAGCGCAGCCACAAGGGACGTGCACCCCAAAGGGGCTGTTCGAGCAGTAGATGATGGTCGCGGTGGCGGTCACGTGGGCGCTGGACTGGCGCCTTGCAAACCACTCATCTCGTCCCACCACGGCCCCTACCGTCACGCGCCCGGCGCCGGCGTCTCCGAGGCCGGCACCGTCGCCTACGTCGCCCATGTCGTCGGCTTCGTGGCAGGCATGCTCCTCGCCTGGCCCCTGCGCCCGGGCACCCCGCCACCACCGGAGCCGCGCGGCCTGCTGTGGGGCAGGCAGGCCCGGCCGCGGCAGACCTGGAGACCTCGCTAGCGGGCGGTGTGCGTGTGGACGTACTCCGTGAGCCGGGTCAGCGCGTCCGGGTCCGTGCTGGGCAGGACGCCGTGGCCGAGGTTGAAGATGTGGCCCTCCAGGCCCGCGGCGGCGTCGAGGATCTCCTGCGTCTTGGTCTCGACGGCCTCGGTGGTGGAGAAGAGGACCGCCGGGTCGAGGTTGCCCTGGAGTGCCTTGCCCGGGCCGACGCGGCGCGCGGCCTCGTCGAGCGGGACGCGCCAGTCGACGCCGACGACGTCCGCGCCGGCCTCGCCCAGCAGGCCCAGCAGTTCACCGGTGCCGACTCCGAAGTGGATGCGCGGGACGCCGTACGACTTCACGGCCTCGAAGACCTTCGTGGAGGCGGGCATGACGGAGCGCCGGTAGTCGGCCGGTGCCAGGGCGCCGACCCACGAGTCGAAGAGCTGCACGGCCGAGGCGCCCGCCTCGATCTGCACCTTCAGGAAGGCGGCTGTGATCTCCGCGAGCCGGTCGAGCAGTTCGGCCCACAGCTGCGGGTCGCCGTACATGAGGGCCTTGGTGTGCTCGTGGTTGCGGGACGGGCCGCCCTCCACGAGGTAGCTGGCGAGCGTGAACGGCGCGCCGGCGAAGCCGATGAGCGGGGTCTCGCCGAGTTCGGCGGTGAGCAGACCGATGGCCTCGGTGACGTACGCGACGTCCTCGGGCGTCAGGTCGCGCAGCTGCGCGAGGTCCGCGCGGGAGCGTATCGGCTTCTCGACGACCGGGCCGACGCCCGGCTTGATGTCGAGGTCGACACCGATGGCCTTGAGGGGGACCACGATGTCGCTGAAGTAGATCGCTGCGTCCACGTTGTGCCGGCGCACCGGCTGCAGCGTGATCTCGGCGACCAGCTCGGGCCGCATGCACGACTCGAGCATGGGAATGCCCTCGCGCACCTTGCGGTACTCGGGCAGCGAACGCCCGGCCTGCCGCATGAACCACACCGGCGTATGCGGCACGGGTTCACGCCTGCACGCCTTGAGGAAGGTGGAGTCGTACGCGGCTGTCGGCTGCTGCTTGCCCATGGGGCGGTCGTTGGCGCTCACGCCAAAAAGTCTCGCACGCCGCACGGAGCGCCCCGTACCGCCCATGGCCACACCCGGCCGCGGTCACAAACACAGCGAAACCGAGTCGTTCCCGCCCAACCGCCGGTGGCACGGGTGTCTCTCCCTGCGCGAAGCCTTCGTTCCCCTTAACCTTCCCCGCATGGCTGCGGCTCAAGGACGACTGTCGGACGGCGCTGGCGGGATGGACGACGCCAAGGAAGCCGAGGACTCCAAGGAAGCCAAGGAAGGGGAGCGGAAGGGCGCGGACGCGGCTCCGCTGCCCTTCCGTACGGCCGTCGACGCGTTCGGCACGGCCCAGCTGCGGCCGGAGATCGAGATCGAGCCAACCCGGCCGCCGCAGCGGCTCGCCCCGTTCGCGTACGCGCTGGAAGCCGCGGTCGTCGACGGCGACGACGACCTCGCGGACGGCCGGCTCATCCTCCTCCACGACCCCGCCGGACACGAGGCCTGGCAGGGATCGTTCCGTCTGGTCACGCTCGTACGCGCGGAACTGGAACCGGAGATGGCCGCCGACCCGCTGCTCCCCGACGTCTGCTGGTCCTGGCTGACGGGCGCGCTCCAGGCCCGCGGCCTGTCGTACGGCGAACCCGGCGGCACCGTCACCCGCGCAAGCTCCCACTACTTCGGCGGCCTCTCGGAACGCCGGCCCAACTCCCAGATCGAGATCCGCGCCTCCTGGACCCCCCGTGAGGGCCTCGGCGGCGTCCCGGACACGGCCTCCCACCTCGCCGCCTGGTGCGACCTGCTGTGCCAGGTCGCGGGCCTGCCGCCGGCCACCCCGGGTGACTCCTCGGTCGTGACCCTCCCTCAGCGACGCGGCCCTCAGTCCCGCTGAGCCCAATCCCGCCGAGCCTCATCCCGCTGAGCACAGCCCACCGGGCAACCCCTTCGCGTTCGCCACCGGCCGCTCACCCACACGCTCTAATCTCTTTATCGATACGACCACTTTCAGCCGCGTAACGAAGCGGAGTGAACTCGTTCGATCTTCGGGTGATCGACAGCCTGTCCGAATTGCACGGATTGTTACTCACCAAATCGTGATCATTCTCTAAAGGCAGACGGGTTTAGTGCCGAAGACCTCTGTGACCTTGAAAGCACGGTTTCCCCCCGGCTCCCTCCCCAGAGCCGGCGCCGTCTCACACCCCCCACCCCCAGGAGGCCTGGTGTCCGTTCTCCTCGAGCAGCCCGCAAGCCTGGTCGCCTATCGCCCGAACAAGCCCACCGCGATGGTGGTCGTGGCCGACCAGCGCGTGCGCTCCACCGTCACCCGCCACCTGTGGGCTCTCGGAGTGCGCGACGTGATCGAGGCCTCGTCCGTCGCGGAGGCTCGTCCTCGCATCGGCAACCCACGCGACATCTGCGTCGCGGAAGTCCATCTGCCGGACGGCTCCGGCCTCACCCTCCTCTCCGAAACCCGAGCCGCGGGCTGGCCCAACGGCCTGGCCCTCTCCGCCGCCGACGACATCAGCGCCGTACGCAACGCCCTGGCGGGCGGCGTGAAGGGGTACGTCGTCACCGGTACGCGTACGAACATCGGACTCCCCACCCGCCCCGGCGTCGCCCCCATCGGCTCGGCCGCCGCCGCCCGCATGCATCGCCGCCACCCGGGTGCCCCGAGCCACCCGGGCGGCTACCGCGAACTGTCCGGCCGCGAGGTCGAGGTGCTCCGGCTGGTGGCGGAGGGCCAGTCGAACAAGGCCATCGGCGTCTCGATGGGCCTGTCCGCCCTGACCGTCAAGAGCCACCTCGCACGCATCGCCCGCAAGCTCGGCACGGGCGACCGCGCCGGCATGGTGGCGGTGGCCCTGCGCACCGGCATCATCCACTGAGCCAACTGCTTCACACCTCTCGGACGCCCGTCGATGGAACGTTTCGTCGACGGGCGTCGTGCATGTCCCCGACGACGCCGCCCTCGGGAGCTTCGATCAGCGGCGGCGCAGTGACGGGTCGAGCAGCGCGGGCGGAGTGTCGTACTTCTCGTGCGCGGCGAGGTCGGTGCCGGGGGCGACGATGGCGTCGATCGCGTCGAGTACGTCGGCGGAGAGCACGGTGTCCGCGGCGGCGAGCTGTGAGTGCAGGTGGTCGAGCGTGCGGGGGCCGATGAGCGCGCTGGTCACGGCCGGATGCGCGGTCACGAAACCGAGCGCGAGCTGGATCAGGGTCAGCCCGGCCTCGTCGGCGACCTTGGCCAGCTGCTCGACGGCGTCGAGCCTGGCCCGGTTGACGGGGACGGCGGTGTCGAAGCGTTGCGGCATGAACGTGGAGCGGCTGGTGGCGATCTCCTGGCCCTCGCGGATCGCGCCCGACAGCCAGCCCGAGGCCAGCGGGCTCCACACCAGCACTCCGAGCCCGTACTCCTCGGTCACGGGCAGGACGTGGGTCTCGATGCCGCGCTGCAGGATCGAGTAGCTGGGCTGTTCGGTGACGTATCGGCTCAGGTGATGCTCGCGGGCGGCCCACTGGGCTTGCACGATGCGGTGGGCGGGGAAGGTCGAGGAGCCGAAGTAGCGGATCTTTCCCGCGCGTTGCAGGTCGGTCAGAGCCGACAGCGTCTCCTCGTCGCCGGCGCTCGGGTCCCACCGGTGGATCTGGTAGAGATCGACGTGGTCGACGCCGAGGCGGCGCAGGCTGTTGTCCAGCGCGGTGACCAGCCAGCGGCGTGAGCCGCCCCGGTGGTTGCGCTCGTCGCCCATCGGCATGCTCGCCTTCGTGGCCAGCACGATGTCGTCGCGGCGGCCGGCGACGGCCTTGCCGACCATCTCTTCCGACTCACCGTCGCTGTACATGTCGGCGGTGTCGATGAGGTTGATGCCGCCCTCGAGGGCGGCGTCGACGAGGGCGGTGGCCTCGTCCTGGGTGGTGCGGCCGATCTTGCCGAAGTTCATCGCGCCGAGTGCGAGGGAGCTGACCTGCACACCGGTGCGGCCCAAGGTGCGGTACTGCATGACCGTGTTCCTCCATTACGGAATGACGGGTGGAGCGTGGTGGCCATGCACGGCTTGGCAATGCATGGCTTGGTTGCCGGGCCCTGCTCTGACATCATGAGCAAACGGAACGATGTTCCGGAACAACAGAAACGATACGGAACGCCGTTCCGTTTGGCAAGCGCGGCAGTGGCAAGCACGGCAGTGGAGGGAGCGGCGCGGTGAACGACAGCGACGAGGGCACGGGGGACGCAGCCCAGGCCAAGGCCCCGTCCAAGCGGAAGGACGCCCGGCGCAACAAGGAGGCTCTGCTCGACGCGGCCGCCTCGGTCTTCGTCACGTCAGGGGTGGAGGCACCCGTACGCGACATCGCGGCCAAGGCCGGCGTCGGCCTCGGCACGATCTACCGGCACTTCCCGACGCGAGCGGACCTCATCATCGCCGTCTACCGGCACCAGGTCGACGCCTGCGCCGAGGCCGGGCCGGCCCTGCTGGCGACCAGCGCGACCCCGCACGCCGCACTGGGCCAGTGGATCAACCAGTTCGTCGACTTCCTGGTCACCAAGCACGGACTCGCCGCCGTGCTGCAGTCCGACAACGCCGGCTTCGAGGCGCTGCACGCCTACTTCCTCGACCGCCTCGTACCCGTCTGCGCCCACCTGCTCGAAGCCGCGGCCGACGCCGGCGAGATCCGCTCCGACCTCGAGGCCTACGAGCTCATGCGCGGCGTCGGGAACCTCTGCATCGGTGCGGACAGCGACCCCGACTACGACGCACGCCGGCTGGTCGAGCTCCTCATCGCGGGACTGCGCCGACCGAACTGACATGCCCGTCACAAGTACCGGAAACCCATGAGCAGCACCGGGACCGGTTTTGGCCGGTCAGACCATGCGTCGATCGACGGTGCGGGTCAGGCGATGGCCCTTACAGATACCCTTGACACGTGACCGACGCCCAAGAGACCGCAGCAGACACATCACTGCGAACCACCGGAGGCGCCCCTCCGGACGACGGCGGATCCTCTGAAGCAGAGGTGCCGATTCCGTTGCTGGAGCCCCGGGACGGGATTCCGCCCGTGATCGCCGACGAGGCGTCGCTCGCCGAGGTGATCGCCGCGTTCGCCGCGGGCAGCGGTCCCGTCGCCGTCGACGCCGAGCGCGCTTCCGGTTACCGGTACGGCCAGCGGGCCTACCTCGTGCAGTTGCGCCGCGAAGGTGCGGGCAGCGCGCTCATCGACCCCGTCGCGTGTCCCGATCTGTCGGGGCTCGGCGAGGCGCTGGCCGGTGCGGAGTGGGTGCTGCACGCCGCCACGCAGGATCTGCCGTGTCTGCGCGAAATAGGCATGGTCCCCAGCCGCCTCTTCGACACCGAGCTGGCCGGCCGGCTCGCCGGGTTCCCGCGCGTCGGCCTCGGCGCGATGGTCGAGGGCGTCCTGGGCTTCGTACTCGAGAAGGGGCACTCCGCGGTCGACTGGTCGACGCGTCCGCTGCCCGAGCCGTGGCTGCGTTATGCCGCGCTCGATGTGGAGCTGCTCGTGGACCTCAGGGACGCGTTGGAGAAGGAGCTCGACCGGCAGGGCAAGCTGGGGTGGGCCCAGCAGGAGTTCGACGCGATCGCCTCGGCGCCCGCGCCCGAGCCGCGCAGGGATCCGTGGCGGCGTACGTCCGGAATGCACAAGGTGCGCCGACGGCGGCAGATGGCGGTCGTACGAGAGTTGTGGCAGGCCAGGGACAAGGTCGCGCGGCGCCGGGACATCTCGCCGGGCAAGGTGCTCGGCGACGCGGCGATCGTCGAGGCCGCCCTCTCCCTGCCGGTCAACGTGCAGGCGCTCGCCGCGCTGAACGGCTTCGGGCACCGCATGGGCCGGCGTCAGCTGGAGCAGTGGCAGTCGGCCGTGGACCGCGCGAAGGCGCTGCCGGACCACGAACTGCCGCAGCCGGGGCAGCCGATCACCGGTCCCCCGCCGCCGCGCGCCTGGGCCGAGAAGGACCCGGTGGCCGCGGCCCGGCTGGTCGCCGCGCGGGCGGCGGTGTCGGCGCTGGCGGAGACCCTGACCATGCCTCAGGAGAACCTGATCACCCCGGACACCGTGCGCCGTGTGTGCTGGGAGCCGCCTGCCGAAGTGAACGCCGAGTCCGTCGCGGCCGCGCTCGCCGGGTACGGGGCGCGGCCGTGGCAGGTCGAGCAGGTGACCCCGGTGCTGCTGCCGGCGCTCATCATTTCGTCGCGCCCCGAGTGAAGCCGTTGTAGATGTAGCGCTGGAGGAACAGGAAGACGACGAGCGTCGGGAGAATGACGAGGACCGCACCGGCCGAGATGTTCTCCCAATGCGCTCCGAACGGCCCCTTGAAGCGGAACAGCGACGTCGAGATCACGCCAAGCTCTTCGGACGGCATGTACAGGAACGGGATGTAGAAGTCGTTGTAGACCGTGATCCCCTTGACGATCACCACCGTCGCGATCGCGGGCTTCAGCAGCGGGAAGATGATCTTCCGGTAAATGGTGAAGGCGTTCGCGCCGTCCAGTCGTGCCGACTCGTCCAGGGAGATGGGGATCGAGCGGACGAACTGCAGGAAGATGTAGATCGAGACAATGTCGGTGCCCATGTAGAGGGCGATCGGCGCCCAGCGGGTGTCGAACATGCCGAAGCTGTCGACGATCTGGAAGGTCGCGACCTGAGTCGTCACCCCGGGGACGAGTGTGGCGACCAGGAACAGCGCGACCACCAGCTTCCTGAAACGGAAGGTGAAGCGGTCGATCGCGTACGCCGCCATCGAGCCGATGATCACCGTGCCGGTGATGGCGAAGAGCAGGATGAACGCGGTGTTCCCGAACGCCGCGAGCATCTGGCCATCCTGAAAGGCCGTCACGTAATTCTCGAAGTTCAGCAGGTTGTCGGGCAGTTGGAGCGCGCCGCTGTCGTTCGCCATCTCCTGTGAGGACTTGAGGGAGGTCAGGAGGACCACGAGGAGCGGCAGCAGGACGACGACACTGGCGACGACCAGGGACAGATACGTGAGCGTGCGGGCGAGGCCCCGGCGGGTCGTCAGAGATCCACTGGTCATACGAGATCCACCTTCTCGTCCGGGACGAGGCGCCGCTGCACCCACGTCACCGCCAGGATGATCAGCAACAGCACGACCGCCGCCGCCGAGGCGAGACCCGTTTTGTTGAACTGGAAGGCCAGCTTCACCGTCTGGATCACAAAGGTCTCGGTGCCGGTGGCGCCGCCGGTCATGATGTACGGGATCTCGAAGACCGAGAGTGACCCGGAGATCGAGAGGATCACGCTCAGGCTGAGTATGGGCCGGATGCCGGGCGCGATGATGTGCCGGAACTGCTGCCAGCGGTTCGCGCCGTCCAGCTCGGCCGCCTCGTACAGCTCCCCGGGGATGGACTGGATCGCGCCGAGGAAGAGTACGAAGTTCAGGCCCATGTAGCGCCAGACGGAGACCCCGGCCAGCGAGACGTTCGCCGACGTGGACGTGCCCAACCAGGCCTTGTCGGACTCGACGCCGAACAGCCGCAGCACCGAGTCCAGGGTGCCGCCGTCCTGGAAGAAGTAGAGGAAGACGAAACCGATCGCGACCCCGTTGATCAGATACGGGAAGAAGAGCACGCCCTTGAAGAAGTTCCGGAAGCGGACGTTGAAGCTCAGGATCGTCGCGAAGTAGAGCGCGGCGGCGATCTGGACCACCGAGGCGGCGAGGTAGTAGCCGCTGACGAAGAAGACCTCGAACAGCTCGGGACGGGTGAAGAGTTCGACGTAGTTGTCGGCGCCCGTGTAGCTGAGTTCAGGGCTCACGCCGTCCCAGTCGGTGAAGCTGTACGCGACCATGTTGGCGACCGGCGCGTACGTGAAGGTGATCAGCAGGACCAGCGGGGCGGCCAGGAAGAGCCAGGGCGTGAGGCCCCGCCACAGGCGGACCTTGCGCGGGGCCGCGGACTTGGGGGCGGGTGGCGCGGCCTGCTTCGGCCGCGCCACCTTCTCGGTCGTGTCCGTCATCACGACCCCGCGGTCTTCGCCGCCTCGGTCCAGCGCTTGCCGAGATCGTCCAGGAAGCCGTCGAGGCTGCCGTCCTTGGCGCCGCGTGCGAGGTCGACGAGGTCCTGGCGGTAGTCGGGCTTGTAGATGCCGACCTCCGACTGGTTGTCGATCTCCTTGACCGCCGCGCCCTGCGCGTCGTCGAGCTCCATGAGCTTCACGTCGGCGGCCTCGTACGGCTTCAGTACGTCGGGCAGCGGGGCGCCCTTGACCGGCGAGAGGGCGAGGTTGTCGTCCGCGTAACCGGACTTGTCGGTGAACCAGTCGATCCAGGCGCGGGCCGCTTCCTTGTGGTCGGAGTTGATGTTGACGGCCTGGTTGTAGTCGGGCGACATGGTCGCGCAGAACTTTCCGTCCACCTGGGCCGGGAAGGGCATGAAGCCGATGTCGTCGGGGTTGCTGCCGGCCTCCTTCGCCGCCGCCTGGAACTGGATGACCGCCCAGGAGCCGAGCCACATCGTGGCGATCTCGCCCTTCACCAACTTGGGCTTGGATCCTTCCCAGTTGGTGGTCGTCGGGTCCTTCTCGATGAGCCCTTCGCGCACGATGTCGTGCAGCAGCGTGTCGCCGACGCGCAGATCGGCGCCCTTCGCCCACGGGTTGCCCTCCGCGAGCCGTGTGGTCGCCTGCTCGTCGCAGCTCACCGAGCCGTTGATGTACGTCCACTGGGTCAGCGGCCACATGTCTTTGAAGTTCGTGTAGTACGGCACCGCGTCGGTCTTGGACTTGACGGCCTTGAGTCCGGCGATGAACTCGGCGGGCGTGGTGGGCCAGTCGGTGATCCCGGCCTCCTCCCAGACCCGCTTGTTGTAGAGGAATCCGGGGACCGCACCCATCGGAGACTGCCCGTAGACCTTGTCGTCGACCGTGGTGAAGTCGGTGAAGAGGTACTTCTTGCTGCGCTCGGCCTCCGTGCCGAGCGAGGCGAAGAACTTGGGGTAGTCGTTCTTCTTGATCACGCCGGGGATCATCAGGACGTCGCCGTAGTTCTCCGTGTTCATACGGATCTTGACCTCGCCCTCGTAGTCCGTGAGGGCCTCGAACTCCACCTTGACCTTCGGATAGGTCTTGTTGAACTCGGCGGCGTACTTCTTCATCGTGCCGTCCTGCACGAGGTCCGTCCGGTGGGTGAGGACCTTGATCGTGCCGGAGACCTTGTCCGGGTCGTCGGCGGCCTTGGCGTCCTCGCCCTGCGACGCGCCTCCGCTTCCGGTGCAGCCCGCGGCCAGCAGCACGGCGGCGAGAAGCGTTCCGGCGAGTGTCGTGCGGTGGGTCGTGCGGCGGTTCATCTGCACCAGCTCCGTTCAGGGACGGATGAGCACGAGTCGGTTGGCTGGTTCCGCACTCTGACAGTGGTTACTGAACCGGTAAAGTCCCAATTCCGCCAACGATGTCAAAATGTTTCGCGGGCCCGTCGCCCACTGGCCTATATCGGTTTAGGGAGTACGCGCATGCTGGACGCCACACCGCTCTCCGAGGGCTGGACGCTTCACCATGACGGGGCCGCCCTCCCCGCGGCGGTACCGGGCTGTGTGCACACGGATCTGCTGGCCGCGGGGGTCATCCCGGACCCGTTCCTCGGCCGGGCCGAGACCGAGGTGGCGTGGGTGGGACGGCGCGACTGGACGTACGAGACGATGCTGGACGCGGCCCCGGGCGAGCACGAGCAGACGGACCTCGTCTTCGAAGGCCTCGACACAGCCGCCGAGATCCGGGCGGGAGGCCAACTACTCGGCCGCGTACGGAACATGCACCGCTCGCACCGCTTCGACGTCACGGGTCTTCAAGGCCCTCTCTCCGTGCGCTTCACCTCCGCGTACACCGAGGCCGAGGCGGTCCGGGAGCGGCTCGGCGAGCGGCCGAACGCGTATCCCGAGCCCTTCCAGTACATCCGCAAGATGGCCTGCTCCTTCGGCTGGGACTGGGGGCCGACGCTGGTGACGGCCGGCATCTGGAAGCCGGTGCGCCTTGAGCGGTGGTCGACGGCCCGTATCGCCCGCGTACGGCCGCTCGTGACGGTCGAAGACGGCCTGGGACGCGTCGAGTTGTACGTCGACGTCGAGCGGACCAGGGTCGAGGCAGCACTCCGGGTGACGGCCCGGGTCGGCGATGTACGGGCGTCCGCGGAGATCGACGGCACCAGCGGGGTCGTACGACTCGAAGTCCCGGACCCCGCGCTGTGGTGGCCACGCGGCTACGGCGAACAGCCGCTGTATGACGTGGAGTTGGAGCTGCTCAGCGAGGCGGGCCCGCTCGACGCCTGGCGCCGCCGCATCGGCTTCCGGACCGTCGAGCTGGACCGGAGCCCCGACGCGCACGGCTCCGGCTTCACCTTCGTCGTCAACGGCGAACGCCTCTTCGCACGCGGCGTGAACTGGATCCCGGACGACGTCTTCCCGTCCCGGATCACCCGCGAGCGCTACCGCACCCGGCTCACCCAGGCGGCCGAGGCCGGCGTGGATCTCGTACGCATCTGGGGCGGCGGGATCTACGAGAGCGAGGACTTCTACGAGGCCTGCGACGAGCTGGGGCTGATGGTGTGGCAGGACTTTCCCTTCGCCTGCGCCGCCTACCCCGAGGAACAGCCCCTGCGCGGCGAGGTGGAGGCCGAGGCCCGCGAGAACGTCGTACGACTCATGCCGCATCCCTCGCTCGTGCTGTGGAACGGCAACAACGAGAACCTGTGGGGCTTCCGCGACTGGGACTGGGAGTCGCGGCTGGCCGGGAACTCCTGGGGCGAGGGCTACTACCTGGGCGTACTGCCGCGCGTGGTGGCCGAGTTGGACCCGACGCGGCCGTATACGGCGGGCAGCCCCTGGTCCGGCTCCTGGGACCACCACCCGAACGACCCGGCGCACGGCACTCACCACTCCTGGGATGTGTGGAACCGCCTCGACTATGCCGCGTACCGCTCCGAAGTCCCGCGTTTCGTGGCCGAGTTCGGCTGGCAGGCACCGCCCGCGTACGCCACGCTGCGGCGCGCGCTGCCGGGTGAGCGGCTCGCCCCGGACTCCCCCGGCATGCTGCACCACCAGAAGGCGGACGACGGGAACGGGAAGCTGGCGCGCGGGCTCGCGCATCACTTCGCGATGCCCGAAGGAGGCTTCTCCGAGCGGGACTTCGACCGCTGGCACTACCTCACCCAGGTCAACCAGGCGCGGGCCGTGGCCGCCGGGATCGAGCACTGGCGCTCGCACTGGCCGGTGTGCGCGGGCACGATCGTGTGGCAGCTCAACGACTGCTGGCCGGTGACCTCCTGGGCGGCGATCGACGGGGACGGCCGGGAGAAGCCGCTGTACCACGAGCTGAAGCGGCTGTACGCGGACCGGCTGCTCACCCTTCAACTCCGGGACGGCGAGCTGGTGTTGGCTGTCATCAACCAGTCCGCTGAGCCGTGGTCGCCGTCGCTGACGCTGCGCCGGATGTCGGTCGAGGGGGGCGTCGTGGCCGAGACGAGCGTGGGGCTCGCTGCCGAGGCGCGAAGTGTCGCCCTCATTCGCGTACCCAAGGATCTGGAACCCGTCGGCCCGAAGGAGTTCCTCGTGGCGGACGCAGACGGGGATGGGGACGGGCTGCGGGCGCTGCACTTCCCCGTGCCGGACCGCGAAGTCCCGTATCCGCAGCCGCGGTTCGACGTGACCGTCGCGCCGGGCAAGGTGACCGTCACGGCCCACACCCTCGTACGGGATCTGCTGCTCCAGGCCGACCGGCTGGCGCCCACCGCCTCGACCGACCGGGGTCTGGTCACGCTGCTGCCCGGCGAACAGGTGACCCTCGCGGTGCGCGGCTGGGAGACTCCCGATGCCGACGCCGCACGAGCTGCGCTGTACTGCATGGAGCCCACCCGATGACCACATCCCGCGTCACCATCAAGGATGTCGCCGCGCGCGCCGGTGTCTCCAAGGGGGCGGTGTCGCTCGCCTTCAACCACAAGCCGGGGCTGTCCGAGGCGACGCGGGACCGGATCTTCGAGGCGGCTCGGGAGCTGGGCTGGGCGCCGAACCTCACGGCCCGGTCGCTGTCCAGCTCGCGGGTCGACGTGGTCGGGCTCGCCATCTGCCGGCCGGCGCAGTTGCTCGGGCTCGAGCCGTTCTACATGGAGTTCATCTCCGGCGTGGAGAGCGTTCTGACGGAGCACTCCTGTTCGCTGCTGCTGCGGCTCGTCCGGAGCGTGGAGGAGGAGGTGGGGCTGCAGGACGCGTGGTGGAGGGGGAAGCAGGTGAGCGGATCGATCCTCGTCGACTTCCGCGCGGATGATCCGCGCGTGCCCACGACGGAGCGCCTCGGACTGCCGGTCGTGGCCGTCGGGCATCCGTCCCTGACCGGCAGCCTCACCTCCGTGTGGACCGACGACGCCACGGCCGTGACGGAAGCCGTGCGCTATCTCGCCGCCCTCGGACATCGGCGGGTCGCCCGAGTGGGCGGGGCGGCGGCGCTCGGGCACACGTCGATCCGTACGGCCGCGTTCGACGAGGCCGTACGTGTCCTCCAGCTCGCCGGGGGCCAGCAGGTCGCCACCGACTTCTCGGGGGAGGCGGGGGCGCGGGCGACTCGGTCGCTGCTGAGCGCCGCGCCGCCGGACCGGCCGACGGCGATCGTGTACGACAACGACATCATGGCGGTGGCGGGGTTGTCGGTGACCGCCGAGATGGGGTTGAGCGTGCCCGGGGACGTCTCGTTGCTGGCGTGGGACGACTCCCAGTTGTGCCGGCTGACGCATCCGACACTGTCCGCGATGAGTCATGACGTGCAGGGGTTCGGGGCGGATGTGGCGCGGACGTTGTTCGGGGTGATCACCGGGGAGGGTCCGGGGTCGCATCCCGTTCCGACGCCGGTACTGACACCGCGGGGCTCCACAGCACCCCCTCGGTGAGCGCCGTACGGAGGGGCGCGGGCACCGTAACGGAGTAAAAACTCGTGTGACCTTCGCCGCTCCCGGCGCCGGGACTGGGCAGTCACGTTACCCATAAGTAGCATGGGTCCTGAGCGCGCGCTCAGCGCCTCGCAGCAGCGCCTATCCCGCATCTGGAGGAGAGCCATCGTGCCTCGTACCGTCAGGGACGTCGTCTTTGTCGACGGCGTCCGTACCCCGTTCGGCAAGGCGGGCCCGAAGGGCATCTACCACGAGACCCGTGCCGACGACCTCGTCGTGAAGGCGATCCGGGAGCTGCTGCGCCGCAACCCCGGTCTCGACCCGAAGAAGGTCGACGAGGTCGCCATCGCCGCGACCACGCAGATCGGTGACCAGGGCCTGACCATCGGCCGCACCGCCGGCATCCTGGCCGGGCTGCCGCAGTCCGTGCCCGGCTACTCGATCGACCGCATGTGTGCCGGTGCGCTCACGGCCGTCACGACCACCGCCGGCTCCATCGCCTTCGGTGCGTACGACGCCGTCATCGCCGGTGGTGTCGAGCACATGGGCCGCCACCCGATGGGCGAGGGCGTGGACCCGAACCCGCGGTTCGTGAGCGAGAAGCTGGTCGACGAGTCCGCCCTGTTCATGGGCATGACCGCCGAGAACCTGCACGACCGTTACCCGCACATCACCAAGCAGCGCGCCGACGAGTACGCCGTGCGCTCGCAGGAGAAGGCCGCCAAGGCCTACGCGAACGGCAAAATCCAGGCCGACCTGGTCCCGATCTCCGTACGCCGTACGAACGAGGAGGCGGGTGAGACGGGCTGGGGCCTGGTCACCGCCGACGAGCCGATGCGGCCGGGGACCACGCTGGAGAACCTGGCCGGTCTCAAGACGCCGTTCCGTGTGCACGGCCGGGTCACGGCCGGTAACGCGGCCGGTCTGAACGACGGCGCCACCGCCTCGATCATCGCGTCCGAGGACTTCGCCCGCGAGAACAACCTGCCGGTCAAGATGCGCCTGGTCTCGTACGCCTTCGCGGGTGTCGAGCCCGAGGTGATGGGCTACGGCCCGATCCCGGCGACCGAGAAGGCCCTCGCCAAGGCGGGCCTGTCGATCGAGGACATCAACCTCTTCGAGATCAACGAGGCGTTCGCCGTCCAGGTCCTGGCCTTCCTGGACCACTACGGCATCGCGGACGACGACGCGCGCGTCAACCAGTACGGCGGCGCCATCGCCTACGGTCACCCGCTGGCCTCCTCCGGCGTCCGCCTGATGACGCAGCTGGCCCGCCAGTTCGAGGAGCAGCCGGAGGTCCGTTACGGCCTGACCACCATGTGTGTCGGCTTCGGCATGGGCGCGACGGTCATCTGGGAGAACCCGCACTTCGAGAACGCCGGAGGCGACAAGTGAGTACCACCACTGAGCTGTTGAAGGGTGCGGCCGAGCTGTTCCCGGACGAGGTCGTCACCCAGGCGCACGTACGCCACTTCGAACTGCCCGCGGGCGCAGGCCGGTTCGCGCTCATCACGCTGGACAACGGCCTGGACCACACCAAGCCGACCACCTTCGGACCGCAGTCGCTGGCGAACCTCGACACCGCCATCGACCAGGTCGAGCGGGAGGCCGCGGCCGGCGAGATCGTCGGTGTCGGCATCACGGGCAAGCCGTTCATCTTCGCGGTCGGCGCCGACCTCAAGGGCGTCGAGCTGCTCAAGAAGCACGAGGACGCGCTGGCCATCGGCAAGGGCGGCCACGAGGTCTTCAAGCGCCTCGCAGGCCTCGCGGTCCCGACCTTCGCGTACTACAACGGCGCGGCGATGGGCGGCGGCGTCGAGGTCGGGCTGCACTGCAAGTACCGCACGGTGTCGAAGGCACTCCCGGCGTTCTCGCTCCCCGAGGTCTTCCTGGGTCTGGTCCCGGGCTGGGGCGGCTGCACGCTGCTGCCGAACCTCATCGGCGCGGACAAGGCCGTCTCGGTGATCATCGAGAACTCGCTCAACCAGAACAAGCAGCTCAAGGGCCAGCAGGTCCACGAACTCGGCATCGCGGACGCGATCTTCGAGGGCGCGGACTTCCTGGAGCAGTCGCTGATCTGGACGGCGTCCGTCCTCAAGGGCGAGATCGTCGTGGACCGCCCGGTGATCGACCGCGGCGATGCCTGGGACCAGGCCGTCGCCAAGGGCCGTTTCATCGCGGACAGCAAGGTGCACGGGGCGGCCCCGGCCGCGTACCGCGCGCTGGACATCATCGCCGCGGCCAAGAACGGCGACCTCCAGCAGGGCTACGACGCCGAGGACGTGGCACTCGCCGACCTGATCATGGGTGGCGAACTGCGCGCCGGTATCTACGCGTTCAACCTGGTCCAGAAGCGCGGCAAGCGCCCGGCGGGTGCGCCCGACAAGAACCTGGCGCGTCCGGTCACCAAGGTGGGCGTCGTCGGCGCCGGTCTGATGGCCAGCCAGCTCGCGCTGCTCTTCCTGCGCCGCCTCGAGGTGCCGGTCGTGCTGACCGACATCGACCAGGAGCGCATCGACAAGGGTGTGGGCTACGTCCACGCCGAGATCGACAAGCTGCTCGGCAAGGGCCGTATCAACCAGGACAAGGCCAACCGGCTGAAGGCCCTGGTCACCGGCGTCCTGGACAAGGCCGAGGGCTTCTCCGACGCGGACTTCGTCATCGAGGCCGTCTTCGAGGAGATCGGCGTCAAGCAGCAGGTGTTCGCGGAGGTCGAGGCGGTCGCCCCGGCGCACGCGATCTTCGCCACCAACACCTCCTCGCTGTCGGTGTCGGAGATGGCGTCGAAGCTCAAGAACCCCGAGCGGGTCGTGGGCTTCCACTTCTTCAACCCGGTCGCGGTCCTGCCGCTCCTGGAGATCGTGCGCGGCGAGCAGACCGACGACGCCTCGCTGGCCACGGCCTTCGCCGTCGCCAAGAAGCTGAAGAAGACCGCGGTTCTGGTGAAGGACGCCCCGGCGTTCGTCGTGAACCGCATCCTGACCCGCTTCATGGGCGAGATCCAGAACGTCATCGACGAGGGCACTCCCGTGGACGTGGCGGAGAAGGCGGTCGAGCCGCTGGGCCTGCCGATGTCGCCGCTGGTCCTCCTCGAGCTGGTCGGTCCGGCGATCGGCCTGCACGTCTCCGAGACGCTCAACAAGGCGTTCCCGGACCGCTTCACGGTCTCCCCGAACCTCAAGTCGGTCGTCGAGGCGGGCAAGCGCGGCTTCTACGTGTACGGCTCCGGGAAGCCGGAGCTGGACCCGGAGGTCGCCGCGCTGCTGAAGCAGGGCGACACGGTCCTGACGGAGGACCAGGTTCGCGCCCGTGTCCTGGACGCGGTGGCCCAGGAGATCGGCATCATGCTCGACGAGGGCGTCGTCGCCGAGGCCCAGGACATCGACCTGTGCCTGATCACGGGCGCCGGCTGGCCCTTCCACCTGGGCGGCATCACGCCGTACCTGGACCGCGAGGGCGTCTCCGAGCGCGTGAACGGCAAGAAGTTCCTGGAGCCGGGCGTGGCGAGCGTCCCGGCGTAGTCAGTCACCTCTGAGGGGGGTGGGGCGGATGATAACGATCCATGCGCCCCGCCCCCCTTCCGCATGTCTCTACGGATAAGATCCTCACACAATCTGACCACTTGTTCACGTTGCTCTGACGGTGGTGACCCAAGAGCCGAAGGAGTTCCCCGTGGCGTCCACCCGCCGCCGCCCACCCCGACGTCGGGTCTGGCCCAAGATCAGGCTGCTCCTCCTGGTGTGCGTGGTCGCCGCCGGCGCCACGGCGCTGTATCCCGTGTGGAAGGCGGCGAACCCGGACCCGCCCGAGCTCAAGGTCCGCTACCGGACCGACACTCCGGCCACGGCCGCGGCGGCCAAGCCGTCGTTCGAGGTCTTCAACGACACGAAGAAGGCACTGCCGTTGAGCGATGTGACGCTCCGGTACTACTTCACGGCCGACGGCACCCCGGGCCCCTCGTCGTACGCCTTCAACTGCGTCAACGCCGCCTTCGGCTGCTCGCACGTCGCCGGCCGGGTCGTCGCGATGGACAAGGCCACCGACACCGCCGACCACTACCTGGAGGTCAGGTTCACGGCCGGCGCGGGCAGCCTGAAGTCCGGCGCCAACAGCAAGGGCATCGATCTCCAGCTCTTCCGCACCGACCACAAGCGGCTGAAGCAGTCCGACGACCGCTCCTTCGACGCCGAGATGACGTCCTACAAGGAAGCGAAGAAGGTAACCGCGTACAAGCGGGGTGTCCTCGCCTGGGGTGAGGAGCCGGACGGCACCAAGGCGAGCGACGAGAAGAAGGCCTCAGCGAAGGCCGCCGCGCTGCCGGCGCCCCCGGCCGGGGTGCTGTTCGACGACTTCACCTATCAGGGCCCCAAGGACCCGGCCCTGTTCAAGCACGGCTGGCTGGTCCGCACCAGCGAGGGCGGCCCCGGCATCGAGAACACCTGGTCGGCGGACGGCGTCACCTTCCCCACCGCCAAGGGTGCCCTGGCCGACGGCCAGGTGCTCAACCTGCGGGCGAGCACGGACGGCACCGAGTCGGGCACGAAGCAGGCGAGTCTGGGCACCAAGAACCGCGAGTTCCGCAACGGCACCTACGCGGCCCGTATCCACTTCAGCGACGATCCGGCGAAGGGCGAGGGCGGCGACCACGTCAACCAGACCTTCTACACGATCGGCGGCAGCGGTAAGACGTACAGCGAACTCGACAACGAATACATGCCGAACGGCGGCTGGGGCCGCCTCGGTCCCAAGCTCGACACCGTGTCCTGGTACGACCACAAGAGCAACGACCGCGTCTACAAGACGACCAACAAGAGCCTCGACGGCTGGCACACCATGATGATCACCGTCGAGGACGATGTCGTCACCTACCGCATGGACGGCGAGAAGCTCTTCTCCAGCGACGGCAAGTACGCCCCGCGCTCCGGGATGTCCGTGAACTTCAACCACTGGTTCATCGATCTGCCGTTCAAGGGCGACCGTACCTGGGACATGAAGGTGGACTGGCTCTACTACAACGCGAACGAACCCCTGTCGGCGAAGCAAGTGCAGTCCGCTGTCGACGGCTTCACCGACGAGGGTATGAACTACTTCGACACGGTTCGGGAGTCCCGGTGAGGAAAAGGCGGTCCAACGCCCACAGGCACGTTGCAGCAGCTCCGGAGAACAAGCCGGTGGTGAGCCGGCGTTCCGCGCTGCTGATGGGCGGCGCAGGAGGTGTCGCGATGGCCGGCGGCGGCGCGTGGCTGGGCCAGGTGGTGGCACAGCCCGCCGCCGCGCCGGCGGCCGCCGAGGGAGCCATCGGAGGCCTCACCACGCCTCCCCTCTACGCCCCCTCAGGGCGTCGCCCCAAGTACCGCCGGGCCACCTGGTCCCAGCAGTTCCAGGCCTCCCACGGCTGGACTCCAGGGGGCGGGGGCACCGCGTCGGCCCAGGCGAACGACACGTCCGTCTTCGTACGCGGGACGCAGTCGGTCCGGGTCACCACCAACGGCACCGGCAAGCAGTCCTACGTCCGCAAGACCGGTATGGACGCGCTGAACCTGACCAACAAGATGATCAGGCTGGTCTTCCGGGTCGAGGAGGTGACCAACCTGTCGAAGCTCGTCTTCTACGCCGGCAGCGGTTCCCTCGCGAACCACTTCTCCTGGACGTTCCACGCACATTCCAAGACGGCGGCCAACTACGTCCAGTCCGGGGAGTGGGTGACGGTCCATCTGCAGTGGGCCGACGTCACCGGCGCGGCTGGAACGTACTCGCTCTCCGCCTCCGGCACACCGTCCACGAAGACCGGCTTCACCGACCTGTCGTTCGCCTTGTACGACAACGCGGGCGGCCCGGTGACCTACCACCTCCAGGCCGTCGAACTGATACCGGACACCGCCTCGGTCTTCCCGAAGGGCGTCGTCTCCATCACCTTCGACGACTCCCACAAGTCGATCCACGACCTGGCCCGGCCGGTGATGGACCAGTTCGGCTTCCCGGGCACGGTCTACAACATCGCGGACGCGATCGGGACCGGCAGCTTCCTGAAGCTCGGCCAGATGCGCTCCATGCAGGACTTCTCGGGCTGGGAGATGGCGGGGCACTCGTACGCGAACGCCACCCACACCGCCAGCTACCCCAAGCTCACCGCGGAGCAGGCCGACGACGACTTCCGGAAGCTGCGCGAGTGGCTGGTGGGCAACGGCTTCTCCAGCGAGCACTTCGCCTACCCGCACGGGGCGTTCCAGAAGACGTCGGACGGCGTTCCGGTGGACCAGATCGCGGGCCGGCACTTCACCACGGCCCGGTCGATCATCTCCGAGACGATCGAGTCCTTCGCCCCGGCGATGCCGTACCGCCTCAAGGCGCTGACCGGCATCAACGACGGCACGGGCATCGGCGGTACGGCGCTGTCGAAGGTGACGGGCGAGGGCGGCCGGCTCGACCGCTGCGCGAACAGCGGTGACTGGCTCATCCTGTGCCTCCACAAGATCGTCGAGGGCGCTCCGGCGACCAGCACGGAGATCGGCAAGGCCGGCCTCACCTCGCTGATGAAGGCGATCGACGACCGGGACATCCCGGTGCTCACCGTCGAGGAGGCGATGGCCCACTACAAGTGAGGCCCGCCGACGAGAAGAGGGGCGACCGTACGTACGGTCGCCCCTCTCTTTGCTTTGCGTGCCTACCAACCCTGGCCGTGCCCCTGACCGTTGCCCTGGCCATTCCCCTGCTGCCAGGACGGGTCCACGTATCCGCCCTGGTGCTGACCCTGGCGCTGGGGGTCGTAGCCCTGCTGGTACGGGTCGTGCTGTCCGCCGCCCTGCCACTGCTGCTGTCCTGCCGGTCCCGGCGTCCCCCAGGTCACGGGCTGCTGGGGAAGGTGCGCGTGCTGCTCGTCGTAACCGGGCAGCGGCTGCGGCTGGATGGGGATGGCACCGGCCGGCCTGGTGCGCAGGGCCACGCCTTCGAGGCGCATCAACTGCAGCGTCTCGCCGACCTTGGGGTCGGAGTACGGGTCCTCCTCCTCCCAGATCTCCGTCACGTCTGCCTCGTGGTCCCCCGCCACCGACACCTCTACGCCGCCCTGCCGGGTGCCCCAGCTGCCCTTGTGCAGGGTGACGAGGGCGTAGAACCGCAGCGGGGTCAGCAGCGTCAGCTGGATCACGCCGTAGATCGGCGCGAGCAGGAACATGCCAAAGCGCTTGATGAAGCCCATTCCCCGGCGTGGGAAGTCCAGGTACCGCACATTGCGGAGGTACCCCATGAGCACCATGAAGATGAGGTAGTCGCCGATGTGGTTGACGAACCGGTCCGGATGGATGATGGGCAGGATGACCATCGAGTAGAACATCGCCGAGCCGAAGACCAGCCACAGCGCGAGTTCCATGCAGGTCAGCCAGAACGCGGGCCGGTACTTCTTCTGGTTCCGGAAGGCCCACAGGGACTCGCGGAAGAAGGACTTGTTCCAGCGGACCTGCTGGCGCAGGAAGTGCGGCAGCTTCTCCGGCACGGCCGTGTAGCCGACGGCGGTCTCCTGGAAGACCACCTTGCCCTCCATCAGGCAGTAGTTGGTCATTCGCCGGTCGTCGCCGAAGACGGCCGGCTTGCCCAGGAACTGCTGGTTGAGGAAGTCCGGGAGGTACCTGCGGACCAGCGTCCCCCGGTACACCGACAGCGCTCCACAGCAGCAGAGCACGGACTTCAGACGCGAGTACGCGGCCCGCTCGAACAGGAAGGAGTTCCCGTACCGCAGGTCCTGAAGTCGCGTGAAGATGTTGCTGTCGTGGTTGAGGGCCAGCACCATCCCGGTGGCGGCCATGATGCTCTCGTCGGCCATCGGGAGGAGCAGCTCACGGACAGTGTCCCGGGAGAGGATGGTGTCCGAGTCCACGCACAGGAAGAGGTCCGTGTACGGTGCCGCCTCGAACCCGAGGGCGAGCGCCTCACGCTTGCCCTTGTTCACCGGCTGCACGCTGACCGTGTACTTCACACCGCGGGCCTCGAACTCGCGGCGCATCTTCTTCGCCGCCCTGATGCCGCCGGCGTCGGCACTGGCGTCGTCGATGATGTGGATCTCGTTGGGGAGCCGGCTCTGCGCGAGGAGACTGCGCATGCCCTGCTCGAACATCACCGGGTCCTCGTTGTAGATCGGGATGACCGCGGTGACCCAGGCGTTCTCCAGGTACTCCAGTTCCTCCCGCCCCGCCTTGGCCGGACGGTAGAAGAGCGCCCCGAACATCTTGAGAGCCAGGAGCCCCAGGGCACCCATCGAGTACAGGTGCAGCGAACCGGCGTCGAGCCGGGTGACGATCAGCGCCGCAAGGCCCAGGAAGACGACGTACGAGACCTTCAGGTGCCTGCGCTTGCGGTGTCCTCGACGGCCGCCGGAATCGACGGCGCCGGGTATGTACGTATCCTCAGCGCTCACAGCTTGACCACCCGGGGGTGGTCGGCGGACTTGCCTCGGGTGTCGAAGAGCGCCCGGGCGCGGTCGGCCAGCAGGCCGAGGTCGATCTCGCGGTGGGACTGGAGCAGGACGGTGAGGTCCGCGGACTCGGCCGCGGCCAGGTAGTCGTCGGTCCGCTCGACCGGCACTCCGTCGACCGCCCAGTCGGTGACACGCGGGTCGAAGTAGACGAGTTCGGCGCCCCGCGCGCGGAGGTTGGCGGCCACCGCGCGGGCAGGGCTCTCCCGCTGGTCGGAGATGTCGGCCTTGTAGGTGACGCCGAGCAGCAGGATCCGGGAACCGCGGACCGCCTTGCCCTGGTCGTTCAGCAGGTCGGCCGCCCGGTTCACCACGTGTACGGGCATGCGCTGGTTGATCTCCTGGGCCAGCTCCACGAAGCGGAACGGGATGCCCAGCGAACGGACCTTGTACGAAAGGTAGTTGGGGTCGATGGGTATGCAGTGGCCGCCCACGCCCGGGCCGGGGTAGAAGGGGGCGAACCCGAACGGCTTGGTGGCGGCGCAGCGGATCGCGTCCCACAGGTCGACGCCGATCTCACGGCAGAACATCGACATCTCGTTGACGAGGGCGATGTTCACATGGCGGTAGGTGTTCTCCAGCAGCTTGGCCATCTCGGCCTCGCGCGTACCCTTCGCCTCGACTACGCGCGTCACGAAGCGCTCGTAGAGGGTGCGGGCGGCCTTGGTGCAGTCCGCCGTGACGCCGCCGACCACCTTGGGCGTGTTCTCCAGACCGAAGGCGGAGTTGCCCGGGTCGATACGCTCCGGGGAGAAGGCCAGGTGGAAGTCCTCACCGACGCGCAGACCGCCGGCCTCCAGACGAGGTCGTACGACCTCGTCGGTGGTTCCCGGGTAGGTCGTCGACTCCAGCACGACGAGGGTGCCAGGAACGAGGTTCGCCGCGATGTCCTCGACCGCGGAGTGCACCGCGCCGAGGTCGGGCGAGCCGTGGTTGGTGAGCGGGGTCGGTACGCAGATGACGACCGCGGCCGCGTCGGCGATGACCTCGGCCCGGTCGACCGCCGTGAAGCCCTGCTCCAGCATCGCTCCGACCTCGGCGTCGGTGATGTCGTCCACATGCGAGCGGCCGGAGTTCAGAGCGTCGACGACCCGTCGGCTGCGGTCGAGCCCGACCACTTTCAGTCCAGCCGCCGAGGCGGAACGGGCCAGAGGCAGTCCCACGTAACCGAGTCCCACAACAACAAGATCCACAGCGGAGGTTCTGCTCACGACACCATTCCCCAACCCCGTTGCACCGGTTACAGCCGTATGAAGACGATTTTTCGGTTACCGGTGGCCAGTTCGAACAAGAGTGAGGATGCTAACAAGAACTTCACATCTCAAACATGGATTCCACAGTGCCTCTTCTCACTCAGCCGTGCGTACAACCCTGCGCCTGCCTCAGATGTCTCACGTCATCCCAGGCTTCCTGAACGAGTCCTTTCAGACCTTCTGCCAGGCCGTCAGCGCCAGACCCGGCTCGTCCTTCCTGCGGGTCGTCAGCAGTTCCCCGGTGCCTTGCTGGAGCGTGGCCGCCACGAGGTCGCCCTGATGGTCCTTGCTCAGCGACACCTGGGTGTCCGGGGGGAGTTGGGGGCCCGACTCGGTCCACCAGGCGCCCGCGGACTCCTGCTCGGTCGGGTACGCGGCGAAGGCGACCCGGCCGCTTCTGGAGCGCTGGGCGAGGAGCGTGCAGTCGACGCCGTCGAGGGTGAAGCGGATGGCGGAGACGGGCCCGGGGCCTGCGCAGGGCAGGAGCGCGGCGGGCTCGGCGCCGGGGCGCCAGGCGCACAGGGTGTCCGACTCGTCCGTGAAGAAGAGGGTCACGTGCTCTTCGGAGGTGGCGAGGGCGCGCAGCGTGCCAGGGCGGGCCGCCGCCTTCAGCGGCTCGTCGTCGAGCGCGGGTATGTGGCCGGGACCCGCCTGCGTCCAGCGCAGGATCCCTTCCGGCGAGGTCGCGTACAGCTCGACGCGGCCCGACAACCTTGTCACGGCGGCCAGTTCGCCCTCCACCTCGCGGCCCTTCAGGTCACGCCAGGGGCCCCAGCCGCCGCGTTCCTTCTGGCCGCGCATGCTGACGCCGCCCCCCGCGTTGGGCACGAAGACATGGGCGCGGCCCTCCGCGTCGACCGCGACGGCCGGAACGCCGGTCTGCGCACCCGCCTTGTTGGGGTGCCCGAGCCGGTTCCAGTCGAGCGCGGCGAGATGCGGGCGGAAGTGCGTGGTGTGGACGAGTCCCGCCTCCTGCGGGCCGGTGGGACGCCAGGCCACCAAGTGGGCGTAACCATCGGTTCCCTGACCCACGGCGAGCACGGGATGCAGACGCTGGTCGCCGCCCACCGTACGGGGCGCGATCCACGAACCACCCGGAGTTCGCTGAGCCCAGCACCACACCGCCTCGTCCCGCGGAGCGTAGGCGCTGAGCCGGCCGTCCCGGCCGCGTATGAGCCAGGAACCGTTCACTGTACGGACCATCGACACTCCCCCACTCTAGTCGGGCCCGCTAAGCGGTCTCGGGGAGGTGGGGTGCGTTATCGCCCTCGTACTGGACGTACTTGGGTGATGCGGCAGTGCGGCGAGGTGCCCTGCCTGGGGGTACCTCCCACGCCCTTAAGGCAGTGGGGGAGGCGCGGGTGCGTGCCTCATCTCCCCGAGACCGCTTAGGACCGCCCCGTGCGACCCTGGCCTCATGAGCGCCCCTCTCCTCATGATCGTCGACGCCGCCAACGTGGTCGGTTCGGTTCCCGACGGCTGGTGGCGGGACCGCCGTGGGGCGGCGGAGCGGCTACGGGACACGCTGGTGCCGTACGCCGACGATGGGGTGCCCGGCTTCCCGGGGCCCCTTGAGGTGGTGCTCGTGGTCGAGGGAGCCGCCCGCGGGGTGTCATCGGTTTCGGGCGTGCGGGTCGACTCGGCGCCCGGCAGCGGCGACGACCGCATCGTGGAGCTGGCCGCCGAGGCCGCGGGGCGCCGTTGTCTGGTGGTCACGGCCGACCGCGAACTGCGGGGCAGGGTGGGCGCGTTGGGGGCGGAGGTCACCGGACCGCGAACCGTCCGCCCCTGAACGCAACGTGCCTACGGAGTCTCGCCGTTCGGCGGCGGCTTGAGCACGTCGTCGACCGTGGTCTCACTGCGCTTGCCGAGGAGACTGTGTGTGCGGCCGTAGAGGAAGTACACGAGGAAGCCGGCCGCCATCCAGATGCCGAAGCGGATCCAGGTCTCGGCGGGCAGGTTCAGCATCAGCCACAGCGAGGCGCACACCGACAGGATCGGGATGAACGGCACCCACGGGGTGCGGAAGGCCCGGTGCAGGTCGGGGCGCGTCCTGCGGAGGATGAGCACGCCGATCGCGACGACCACGAAGGCGAAGAGAGTGCCGATGTTCACCAACGCGGCGAGTTCGTTCAGGGGCGTGAAGCCCGCGAGGATCGCGATGACCACGCCGAGCAGGATGGTGGGCCGGTGCGGGGTCCTGAACCGGGGATGGACGTGGGAGAAGAAGCGGGGCAGCAGTCCGTCGCGGCTCATCGCGAAGAAGACACGGGTCTGGCCCAGGAGAAGGATCATGCAGACCGTCGTCAGGCCGACCGCCGCGCCGAAGCTGATGAAGCCCGCGTACCAGGGGTGCCCGGTGGCCTTGAAGGCGTCGGCGAGCGGGGCGTCGACGGACAGTTCGCTGTAGTGCTGCATGCCGGTCACGACGATCGACACGGCGACGTACAGAGCCGTACAGATGACGAGGGAGCCGAGGATGCCGCGCGGCATGTCGCGCTGCGGGTTCCTGGTCTCCTCGGCGGCCGTGGCCACGACGTCGAAGCCGATGAAGGCGAAGAAGACGACGGAGGCGGCGGTGAAGATGCCCATCACGCCGAAGTTGGAGGGCGCCCAGCCGAAGATGAGTTGGATCAGCGGGGCTTGGAGGCTCTCACCCGGCGGCACGTCCTGTGCCTTCGGGATGAACGGGTCGTAGTTCTCGCCCTTGATGAAGAAGGCGCCCGCGATGATCACGACGAGGACGACCGTCACCTTGATGGCGACGACGAGCGAGGTGATCCGCGCGGAGAGCTTCATGCCGAGGACGAGGATGGCGGTGAGCGCCAGGACGAGGGCGGCGGCGAGGATGTCGAAGCCGAAGCCGTCGGCGCCCTCTCTGCTGCCCAGCGCCGCGGGCAACTCCCAGCCCGCGTTGCCCATGAGCGACTGGATGTAGCCGGACCAGCCGACAGCGACCACCGCCGTGCCGAGTGCGAACTCCAGGACCAGGTCCCAGCCGATGATCCAGGCGGGCAGTTCCCCGAGGGAGGCGTACGAGAAGGTGTAGGCGGAGCCGGCCACCGGGACCGTGGAGGCGAACTCCGCGTAACAGAGCGCGGCGAGCGCGCAGACGACGCCGGCCGCGGCGAAGGCCAGGGCGACGGAGGGGCCGGCGTTGTTCTTGGCCACCGTGCCGGTAAGGACGAAGATGCCGGTGCCGATGATGACACCGACGCCGAAGACGGTCAGATCCAGCGCGGACAGGGACTTCTTGAGCGCGTGCTCCGGCTCCTCGGTATCGAGGATGGACTGCTCGACCTTCTTGGTCCTGAAGAGTGTGCTGCTCACGGGTTTACCTCCCACGCTTGACGTCCTCGACGTGATCGAGAGGGGGCGTGGTGCGTATGCCCCGGCGCGGGGGTTTCACGCGAA
>NZ_BMPQ01000024.1:77150-146978 GCF_014647675.1 Streptomyces flaveus
ATTCGCGCAGCCGCAGTGGCGCGCCGGTGTCGAGAGGTCGAGCGCGCGGAGGCCCGAAGGGGTGAGCACGGTCGGGCTCTCGACACCGGCTGGAGCGCCCCGGAGGCGAAGCAAAGAGTAAGAGCGCCGTCATACAGCCGTCATGCAGCCGTCAGTCGCGGGCCGGCTCCGCCGCGTCGATGCCGGCGGTCGGGCGCTCGGTGGGCCCGTCGAGCTTGGCGACCAGGCCGGTGACCTGGCGGGCGATGTCCGGGGCGGTCAGGCCGATCTCCGTCAGGACCTCCTTGCGGGAGGCGTGGTCGAGGAAACGTGGCGGGATACCGAAGTCGCGCAGCGGGATGTCGACGCCCGCGTCGCGCAGGGCCTGCGCGATCGCCGAACCGACGCCGCCGACGCGGGAGTTGTCCTCGACGGTGACGACCACCCGGTGCTGCTCGGCGAGCGGGGCCATGGCCTCGTCGACGGGCTTGACCCAGCGCGGGTCGACGACGGTCGTGGAGATGCCCTGCTTGTCGAGCAGGTCGGCGATCTCCAGGCACATGGGCGCGAGCGCGCCGACGGAGACGAGCAGGACGTCCGGGGCGTCAGTGCCGGGCGCGCGCAGTACGTCCATGCCGCCGATACGGCCCACGGCGGGTACGGCGGGACCCACCGCGCCCTTGGAGAAGCGGACCACGGTCGGCGCGTCGTCGACGTCGACGGCCTCGCGCAGCTGGGCACGGACCTGGTCGGCGTCGCGGGGCGCGGCGAGCCTGAGGCCGGGGACGACCTGGAGGATCGACATGTCCCACATGCCGTTGTGGGAGGCGCCGTCGGTGCCGGTGATGCCGGCCCGGTCGAGGACGAAGGTGACGCCGCACTTGTGCAGGGCCACGTCCATCAGGACCTGGTCGAAGGCACGGTTGAGGAACGTCGCGTACACGGCGAAGACGGGGTGCAGGCCACCGGTCGCCAGGCCCGCGGCGGAGACGGCGCCGTGCTGCTCGGCGATGCCGACGTCGTAGACGCGGTCGGGGTACGTCTTGGCGAACTTGTCGAGGCCGACCGGCTGGAGCATGGCGGCCGTGATCGCGACGATGTCCTCGCGCTCCTTGCCGAGCTTGACCATCTCCTCGCCGAAGACGGAGGTCCAGTCGGCGCCGGAGGAGGCGATCGGCAGGCCCGTGTCGGGGTGGATCTTGCCGACGGCGTGGAAGCGGTCGGCCTCGTCCTGGAGGGCGGGCTGGTAGCCGCGGCCCTTCTCGGTGAGGCAGTGCACGATGACCGGGCCGCCGAAGCGTTTGGCGCGGGCCAGCGCGGACTCCAGTGCCTCGATGTCGTGGCCGTCGATGGGGCCGACGTACTTCAGGCCGAGGTCCTCGAACATGCCCTGCGGGGCGATGAAGTCCTTGAGGCCCTTCTTGGCGCCGTGCAGGGTCTCGTAGAGGGGCCTGCCGACGACGGGCGTGCGCTCCAGCAGGTCCTTCCCGCGGGCCAGGAAGCGCTCGTAGCCGTCCGTGGTGCGCAGGGTGGCGAGGTGGTTGGCGAGGCCGCCGATGGTGGGGGCGTACGAGCGCTCGTTGTCGTTGACGACGATGACCAGGGGGCGGTCCCTGGCGTCGGCGATGTTGTTGAGCGCCTCCCAGGCCATGCCGCCGGTGAGGGCGCCGTCGCCGATGACCGCGACGACGTGGTCGTCCTTCTTCAGGACCTGGTTCGCCTTCGCGAGGCCGTCGGCCCAGCCGAGGACCGTGGAGGCGTGCGAGTTCTCGATGATGTCGTGCTCGGACTCGGCCTGTGAGGGGTAGCCGGACAGGCCGCCCTTCATCTTCAGCCTGGAGAAGTCCTGACGGCCGGTGAGCAGCTTGTGGACGTAGGACTGGTGGCCCGTGTCCCACAGCACCTTGTCCTTCGGGGATTCGAAGACGCGGTGCAGAGCGATGGTGAGCTCGACGACGCCGAGGTTGGGGCCGAGGTGGCCGCCGGTCTTGGAGACCGCGTCGACGAGGAAGGTCCGGATCTCCTCGGCCAGCTGGTCCAGCTGCTCCAGGTTGAGCCGGTCCAGATCGCGCGGTCCCGTGATACGGGTCAGCAGCGGCACCCGTGCCTCCTTGCATTAGAGCTGTTCGAGCTTTCGCCGGGCTCGTCGAGTCTAATGTCGCCCCCCGCACAGGGAAGAGCCCGGCACCGCCGTTGGTACCGGGCTCTTGTCCAGAGGAGACCGCGCCGACCCGCGCCCGTAAGGGGCGCGGGGAACTGCGCGATCAGCCACAAACAACCCGCAGCCGCCGAACTACGCGTCCAACCGAGCTATTGGGCGAACCCTGTTCCTACGCGCGGCCAGCGGTCCGCTGCGTCTTGCGTGTGACGGAGTCGATCACGACCGTGGCCAGCAGGACGCTGCCCGTGATCATGTACTGGATCGGCGTGGCGATGCCCTCGAGGGCGAGCCCGTACTGGATCGAGGTGATCACCATGACACCGAGCAGCGCGTTCCACGTACGGCCGCGACCGCCGAAGAGGCTGGTGCCGCCGATGACGGCCGCCGCGATGACGTTCATCAGCAGGTCACCGGCGCCCGCGCTCTGGTTGGCCGCGGCGATCTTCGAGGCCCAGAACAGACCGCCCACCGCCGCGAAGAACCCGGCGATGGCGAAGACCGAGATCCGTACCGCCGTGACGTTGATGCCCGCACGCCGGGAGGCCTCGACGCTGCCGCCGAGTGCGAAGATCTTGCGGCCGTAGCCCGTGCGGCGCAGCACGAAGTCCGTCAGCACCAGGACCACGAGGAACAGCAGCAGCGCCAGCGGCAGGCCCTTGTACTGGTTGAACATGATCGCGGCGGCGTACGCGACGATCGCCAGCAGTCCCGTGCGCAGCACGAGGTCGACGAGCGGCCGGGACGGGATGCCCGCGGCCTCGCGACGGCGGCTGTCCAGGAAGGACGTGACGAAGAAGACGGCGACCGCGATCGTGGCGAGCCCGTAGGCCGCCGCGACGTCCGAGAAGTAGTACGTCGTCAGCTTGCCGATCACACCGTCGCCGTCGAGGTTGATCGTGCCGTTCTCGCCCAGGAGCTGGAGCATGAAGCCGAGCCAGAACAGCAGGCCGGCCAGGGTGACCGCGAACGCGGGCGCGCCGATCCTCGCGAAGAAGAAGCCGTGGATGGCGCCCGCGACCGCTCCGCCGCCGAGGGCCATGAGCACGGCCAGCCATTCGTTCACGCCGTTCGTGACGCTCATAACGGCCGCGATGGCACCCGCGACACCGCTGACGGAGCCGACCGAGAGGTCGATCTCGCCGAGCAGCAGCACGAAGATGATGCCGACGGACATCATGCCGGTGGCGACCATCGCGACGGCGATGTTGTTGAGGTTCTCGGCGGACAGGAAGTTCGAGTTCAGGCTCTGGAAGATGATCGCGATGGCGATCAGGCCGATGACGACCGGGAGCGAGCCCAGGTCACCACCGCGGATCTTGCGCTTGAACTCGATGACGTAGCCGGCGAAGCCGCGTTCACGCACCAGCAGCCGTGGGTCGACGGCGACGTCCGCGCCGGCGGCGGCCTCCGGGTTCTCGACCGCTGTGCCGGTGGTCTTCGGGGCGGTGTCCTGTGTCTTGTCGATACTCACTTCTGCACCCCTCCGTTGCCGCGCGCCGCACGGCGGGTCACGGCGTTGTCCGTGGCGCCCGTGATGGCGGAGATGATCTCCTCCTGCGAGGTCGACTTGACCTCGAACACGCCGTTGTTGCGGCCGAGGCGCAGCACGGCGACCTTGTCGGCGACGGCCTTCACATCGGCCATGTTGTGGCTGATGAGGAGGACCGCGTGGCCGCGCTCGCGCAGCCGCTCCACCAGGTCGAGGACCTGCGCGGTCTGCTCGACACCGAGGGCCGCGGTGGGCTCGTCGAGGATGACCAGCTTGGGCTCGCCGAGCATGGAGCGGGCGATGGCCACGGTCTGCCGCTGGCCACCGGAGAGCGAGGCGATCGGGATGCGCACGCTGGGGATGCGGATCGACAGCGTCTGCAGCAGCTCGCGGGAGCGGCGCTCCATCTCGACCTCGTCGAGCACGCCGCGCCTCTTCAGCTCGCGGCCCAGATAGAGGTTGCCCACGACGTCGATGTTGTCGCACAGCGCGAGGTCCTGGTAGACGGTCGCGATGCCCAGGTTCTGGGCGTCGTGCGGCTTGTTGATCTGGACGGACCGGCCGTCCCACTCGATGACGCCCTCATCGATGGGGTGCACGCCGGCGATCGTCTTGACCAGCGTGGATTTTCCGGCGCCGTTGTCGCCGACCAGGGCGACCACCTCACCGGCGTGGACCTCGAGCTCTACGTCGGTGAGCGCCTGGACGGCACCGAACCGCTTGGAGACCCCGCGCAACGCCAGCACAGGCGTAGCGGACACGTAAACCATCTCCTTAGCCGCCTGACCCGGCGGAGAGGTAGTACAGAAGTTTTCGGGAGCTGTTCCGTCCGGCGCCCCGCGCGAGCTTGCGGGGCTGTTTGGTGGCGGGGCGCCGGAGGAGCTTTGAGTACGCGAGTCCCGTACGGGAATTCACCGGTCCCGTACGGGATTCGACGTAGCGAATTCCCGTACGCGGAAAGGGACTCGTGCGTACGTGATCGAGGACTTACTTGACGCCGATCTGGTCGCAGGCAGCCTTGAACTTGGCCGTGCAGATCTCGTCGACCGTGTAGATGCCGTCCTTGATGACAGTGTCGTTGATGTTGTCCTTGGTCAGCGAGACGACCGGGACGAGGACCGACGGGACGGCCTTGGTGGTCGGGCTGTCGACCTTCGTCTTGGCGACGGAGTCGAGCTTCTCGCCCTTGGCGAGCGCGACGGCCATCTCCGCGGCGATGTCCGCCTCCTGCGGGTAGGGCTTGTACACGCTCATGTACTGCTCACCCGCGACGATGCGCTGCACGCCCGCGAGTTCGGCGTCCTGGCCGGTGACCGGCGGGATCGGGTTGACTCCGGCGGCCTTCAGGGCGGTGATGATGCCGCCTGCCATGCCGTCGTTGGCGGAGTAGACGCCGACGATGTCGTTCTTGCCGATCGCGGAGATCGCGCCCTCCATGTTGGCGTTGGCGTTCTCCGGCTTCCATTCCTTGGTGTCGTACGACTTCTCGATGTCGACCTTGCCCTCGAGCTCGGACAGCGCGCCCTTCTTGAAGAGGGCGGCGTTCGGGTCGGTGCTCGCGCCGTTCATCATGACGATCTTGGAGGTGGGCGTGGCCTTGTCGCCGAGGGCCTCCAGGAGCGCCTTGCCCTGGACGCGGCCGACCTCTTCGTTGTCGAACGAGACATAGCCGTCGATCGGGCCCTGGGCGAGGCGGTCGTACGCGACGACCGGGATGTCCGCTTCCTTGGCCTTGTTGACGGAGTTCTCGATGGCCTTGGAGTCCACCGCGTCCACGATCAGCACGTCCACCTTGTTGGTGATCATCGTGTCGACCTGCTGGTTCTGCGTGGTGGCGTCCTGCTTGGCGTTGGCGTAGACGACCTCGCCCTTGTTGTTCGTGAGCTCCTTGACCTTCTTCTCGATCAAGGGCTTGTCGAACTTCTCGTAACGCGCGGTCTGGTTCTCCGGAAGGAGCAGACCGACCTTGATCGCGTCACCCTTGGCGGCGCTGGGCTCATCATTGTCGCCGCCGGCTTCCTCGGCGCTGCCACAGGCGGCCAGCGAGAGGGCCATCGCACCTGCGGCAACGGCATAGGCAGCACGACGCATACGCGTGTTCACTTCAGAAACCTCCCTGACGAGGCCGCGACACTGCGGCCGAGGTAACCGGAAGTCAACTCGGCCACATGTGCGACGTCAAGAAGTAAATCCTTAACGAGATGGCAACGGTGCCATCCGTTCTCTAAGTGAAGGCGGGAGTAGCCGCAGTGAGGGTTCCGTCCAAAAGGGTTGAATCCCCCATCTCGCTGAGTGCGAGAGCGAGAGCCCCGAGAACCTCCGCCCGGCCACCGAGCGCCCCTGGAAGAACGGACAGCTGGCGCGCCGCACTGGGGATCGCATAGCGGCCGACCGACTCCCTTATGGGCCCGAGCACCAGCTCACCGGCCTCGGCGAGATCACCGCCGAGGACCACCCGGCTCGGGTTGAGCAGGTTGCAGAGATTGGCGACTCCACTGCCGATGTGTCGGCCGACGTCGGCGATCACGCGACGGCAGCCAGGGTCGCCGTCCCGCGCCAGCCGTACGACGCCTTCCATGGTCAGATCCGTGCCGTGGCTGGACTGGAGCAGCGGCAGTACGTAGCGCGCGGCCGCGAAGGTCTCCAGGCAGCCCCGGTTTCCGCAGCGGCAGACGGGGCCGGACTCGTCAAGAGTAATATGACCGATTTCTCCCGCCGTGCCACCCGGGCCGCGGTAGATCCGGCCGTCGATGACCAGGCCGGCGCCGACACCGCTGGCGACCTTGATGTACGCCAGGTCCCTGACGCCCCGGCCGCTCCCCCACACCAGCTCGCCGAGGGCGCCGAGGTTGGCGTCGTTGTCCACGTGCACCGGCACGCCGAGCCGTGCCCGCAGCTCCTCGGCGGGCTTGGTGCCGGTCCAGCCCGGCAGGATGGCGGTGGAGCCGAGGGTGCCGGACTCCACGTCGATCGGGCCCGGCACGCCGAGGCCGACGCCCGCGATCTTGCTGCGGTCGACGTCGGTGGCCGCGATCAGCCTGCTGACCAGCTGTTCGGCCCGGTCGAGGCCCTGGGCGGCGGAGGCATCCACGTCGAGGGGTTCGGATTCCTCGGCGAGCACCTGATGCGCGAGGTTCCCTATTGCGACGCGCAAATGCGTGTGCCCGAAATCGACCCCTATCACGATGCCGGCGTCGCCGCTCAGGCTGACGCTGCGGGCTCGCCTGCCGCCCGCCGATGTGGGCGTGACCTCGACCGTTCCGCCTTCCTTGAGCTCGCGGACGATGTTGGAGACCGTCGCCGCGGACAGGCCCGTCGTCCTCGCGATCTCCGCCTGCGTGAGCGATCCGGCCAGGCGCACCGCGCGTACGACCCGTTCGAGATTTGCTCGGTGCAGCGACGACTGCGACCCGGGAGTCTCCACGACGACCTCCTGCGTACGGGGTCGCCTCGGCGAGACCCCGTCTATGTGCAACTAGTGAACTCTAAGCTGAGCTGTTGGGGCTGCCTCCCGTCAAGAGGTTGAGCGGAGGGGCACATGCCAGAGCACGCATACACACAAGGGTGGCCCCGACACCAATCCGGGACCACCCTCGCAAAGCGAACCAGCCGCCGAACCCCTACTTCAGTGCGCCGGCCGTCAGGCCCGCGACCACCTGGCGCTGGAAGATGATGTACGCGGCGAGGACCGGCAGCATGGCCATGACCAGGCCTGCGAAGAGTCCGGACCAGTCGCCCTTGTAGCCCTGGCTCACGGCGAGCTGCACGAGGCCCTGGGTGAGGACCTTGCGGTCCTCATCGGTGTTCAGAACCGTCGGCAGCAGGTACTGGTTCCACTGCCCCAGGAAGTTGAAGATGCTGATACTGATCAGGCCGGGCTTGGCCATCGGCAGCATCACCTGGAAGAACGTCCGCGTGTGCGAGGCACCGTCCACGAAGGCCGCCTCGGCCACCGAGGTCGGCAGCGTACGGAAGAACGCCGTCATGAAGAACACGGTGAACGGCAGCGAGTACGCGATGTAGACCAGGATCAGCCCGGGCAGCGTGTTCAGCAGCGAAAGGTTCTGCATGACGTAGAACAGCGGAACCAGCGCCAGGATGATCGGGAAGCTCATTCCTCCGATGAAGAGGAAGTAGATGAAGCGGTTCCCGGGAAACTCGAAACGCGCCAGGACGTACGCCGCCATCGAACCCAGCAGCATCGTGCCGACGAGCGAGAACCCCACCACGATCAACGTGTTGAGGAAGTAGTCGCTCATGTTCGCCTCGGTCCAGGCCCGCGACCAGTTCTCGAAGTGCAGCGAGTCCGGCAGCGCCCAGGGCGAACTGAAGATGTCCCGGTCCGTCTTGAACGAGGTCATCACCGCCCACAGCAGCGGCATCACCACCATGAACGCCCAGAGAATGAGCATGCCGTGCGAGAAGAAGTTGAGGGTCCGGCCCTCGGACGGCTTCTCCAGCGGCCCTGGTACGGCCGTCGTCTTGGTGACGGGCGGCCGCTCGTCCGGGGTGGCGTCGGCGGGAGGGGTGTCGGTCGTCTTCATAGGTCAGTACTCCAACCGCTCGCGCCGGCCCAGCCTCATCACGACCGCCACGAACAGCAGCGTCACGATGAGCAGGGCGACACCGATCGTCGTCGCATAGGCGGCCTGGCCGTCGCGGAACGCCTTCTGGTAGACGTACAGCGGCAGAATCGTCGTCGAATAGTCGGGGCCACCGCCGCTCGGCCCCACGGTCATGATCTGCACCACCGCGAAGGACTCGGCGCCCAGCGCCAGGATGCCCATGTACGCCCAGCCGGACTGCACGGTGTCCCAGAGCAGCGGCAGGGTGATCCTGAAGAACGTGGTGATGCGGTTCGCGCCGTCGAGGAGTGCCGCCTCGTAATAGTCCTTGGGAATGGACGCCATTCCGGCGGAGAAGAGCACCACGAAGAATCCGACGGAGCACCAGACGAGAACCGCGAAGACACACCACAGCGCGAGATCGGGATCGCCCAGCCAGTTGGGCTGGACCATCTCGACATCGAAACCGAGCCATCTGAGCGCGGACCCGACCGCCTTGAGCGCGGAGTTGATCGCCCCGCTGTTGGGGTTGTACGCGAACTGGAACAGCAGCGCGACGATCGCGATCGACAGCACCTGCGGGAAGAAGTAGACGACCTTGTAGAAGGACGAGCCGCGTACGCCCGCGATCACGGCGTTCTTCCTGCGCCGTCCGCCCACGTTGAGCATGAAGGCGAAGAACAGCGCCAGAGTCAGCGTCACCAGCGGCAGCAGCACCACGAACATCACGCTGTGCTGGAACGACTTCCAGAAAACCTCGTCATCCAGCATTCTCGTGAAGTTGGCGAAGCCCACCATCTTGAACTCGGGGCTCAGACCGCTCCAGTCCGTGAACGAATAGTAGATGGACTGGATGAAGGGCCAGATGACGAAAAGGATGTAAATCGCCAGAGGGGCCGCCAAGAACCCCACGATGAAACGGTATTTACCGTGCTGCATTCCTACCGACCCGATCTTCCCGCGGGCGCTGCCGCCGACGCCACGACCATCGAGAGCGGGGAACCCCGGTCACGCCCCGGAGTCCCCCGCCACGCTCACTGGTGCTTGTAGTGCTGGATGGAGTCGTCCTTGGCCGCCTCGTCGGCGTACCCCTGGATCTTCTTGATCGCCTCGGCCGGGGTGAGCCGCCCGGCCATCATCTCGCCGAGGCCTCCGACGCCGATCTTCTCCTTCTGCAGCGCCACGTACCAGTCCTGGAGGCGCGGGTTGACCACGTTCTCGCCGGCCTTCTCCAAGGCCGCGACACCGGACTTCAGACCCGGGGTCAGCTCGATACCGTCGGTGCCGCCGTTGAACGCGGACAGTGACTTGACGGACGTGGTGAAGTTCTTCGACGACTCCTCGCTGAGCATGATGCGCAGCTGCTCCATACCGCCATCGGGGTTCTTGGACTTCGCGGGGACGATGAAGGGCTCACCGCCCGACGCCCAGATGGTGCCGAAGGGCATCTTGTCCGAGCTGTCGATGCCGGTGGGCGCGGACACCGCGAGGTTGAAGTCCTTCGGCATGGTCTTCGCCGCCTCGTTCTCCACCCACGAGCCGTTCGGGATGAAGAGCGCCTTGCCCTCGGTCCAGGCCGTCTGCGACTGGATGTGGTCCAGGCCCGGCGTGCCCTCGAGGATGTAGCCCTTCTTGTAGAGCTCGTAATACGCCTCGAAACAGGTCTTGACCGCCGGGTGCTTCCAGGCGTTCGGCTCCAGGTTGTCGATGGCGTCGAGAGTCTCCGGGCCGCCGACCTTGGCGATCATCGGGTAGAGCGAGAAGGGGATGTAGTACGGGTGCTTGCCCGCGTACGTCCAGCCCGCGATGCCCTTCTTCTTCGCCTTCTCGCAGACCGTGAGCATGTCGTCCCAGGTCTCCGGGTACGTGGCGTCGAGCGAGTCCAGGGCCTTCTGGGAGTACCACACTCCGTACACGGTGTACGCGTAGTACATGATCCAGACCGGGTCACCGTCGAACTGCCCCATCTCGACGATGCCGGGCCGCAGTGTGTCCCGGACCTTCTTGTTCGGGTCGTCGACGGACGGCGCGTCCAGCAGCGGGGTGAGGTCGGCGAGCTGCTTCTTGCCGACGAGGACGCCCATGTCCATCTGCTCGGCACCGGAGTTGTCGATCAGATCCGGCGGGGAACCCTGGTTGAAGCGCGGCTGGAGGACCGACTGGATCTTCTGGGTCGAGGAGAACTTGACCTTCGCGTCGGGGAACTTCTTCTCGTAGACCGCCTTGGCGTCCTCGGCGTACTTCGTGCCGAAACCGCCGTCGAAGATGACGATCTCCAGCGGCGCGGTCTCATTGACGGCAAGCGGGTTCTCCGCGCTCTTCTTGCCCTTGTCGACCTTCTCCTCGCTACCGCTGTCACCACCGCTGGCGCACGCGGACAGGAAGCTCATCGTGGGCACGGCGATCAGGCCGAGCGCTGCGGACCGCTTGATCAGATCGCGGCGGCCGACACCTTCACGGCCGCTGTGGGCGGAAGTGGATCCCATGCTCAAGTCCTCGCCTTCTCCAGGACTCAGGCGGTGAACCGGATCCTCCCGGGCACCGCGATGATGTGCTGTGTTTTCCCGGCGACACATGACCGAAAGCGGCTGCGTCGCGGGCCGGACCCCCGGCCCTGAGGCCGGGTAAGACGACATACTCGGTGCACCCCTGCGAGGGGTTTCGACTGAACTCGGGCCGTGCGGACTCGGGTCGTGCCGGGTCGCCCACGGACGGACGAGCGACCATGCGGATGCTGACAGGTATAGTCCACTTCCCGAGGCAGGGGCAAGATCGAATGCAGGTTCGGTCAGCAGTCTTTCCCGAGTTGAGATCTCGCGGATATATGACACGCCCTTGGATTCCCCGCGCGCCTGTCGAACCTCTCCTGACCTCGGCCAATTGAGTGGTCCCGGCAACTTGCGACTCTTCACATCGCATACACCTCTTTCAACACCCTTGACACCACTGGCCACTTGACGCCCTACTGGTCCCCGCACAGCGAATTGACAACGTTGTCCACTTCGCGAGGGATTCTGGTAGATGCAGCGCAGATCTCGGCACAGATGGGGTTCCACGGCAATTCTGGGAGCGACGGCATTAGCGCTGGTGGTGGCCTCGCAGGGCGCCGCCGTCGCCCGACCCGGCCAAGCGGCGGCGGCCGAGGGGAAGTTCGCGTCCTCCTTCGAGACGGACGATCCGGCTCCCGACTGGCTCAACACGGTCGATACGGCACCCGACGGTACGAAACGCTCCTCGGGCGTGGACGGCGGCTACAGCAGCGGCATCCCCGGCAATGTCACCGACCATGTCACCGACGTCCGGGCGAGCGCCGAGAACACCGGCGGCGGCGAGGTCAAGGAGAACCTCGTCGACGTCGAGCCCAGCACCAAATGGCTGACCTTCGCGCCCACCGGCTGGGCCGAGTTCGACCTGGACGCCCCGGTCAGACTGGTCACCTACGCGCTGACGTCGGCCAACGACCACGACGAGCGCGACCCCGTGGACTGGACCCTGAAGGGCTCCACGGACGGCAAGGACTGGAAGACCCTCGACAGCCGCACCGGCGAATCCTTCGGCGAGCGGTTCCAGACCAAGTCGTACGACCTCGCCGAGCCGGCCGAGTACCAGCACTTCCGGCTCGACATCACCAAGAACAACGGCGCCTCCGACGCCCTACAGCTCGCCGACGTGCAGTTCTCGACCGGCGGCGACGATCAGGAGCCCACGCCCAGGGACATGCTCTCCCTCGTGGACCGCGGCCCGAGCGGCTCCCCGACCGCCAAGGCGGGCGCCGGCTTCACCGGCAAGCGGGCCCTGCGGTACGCGGGCACGCACAAGGCGGACGGCCGCGCGTACTCGTACAACAAGGTCTTCGACGTCAACGTCCGTGTCGGGCGGAACACCCAACTGGCGTACCGGATCTTCCCGTCGATGGCGGACGGCGACCGCGACTACGACGCCACGAACGCCTCCGTGGACCTGGCCTTCACGGACGGCACCTATCTGAGTGACCTGCGCGCCACCGACCAGCACGGGTTCGCGCTGACACCGCAGGGGCAGGGCGCGGCGAAGGTCCTCTACGTCAACCAGTGGAACAACGTCGTCTCGCGGATCGGCTCGGTCGCGGCCGGGAAGACGGTGGACCGCATCCTGGTCGCGTACGACTCCCCCAAGGGCCCCGCGAAGTTCCGCGGCTGGCTGGACGACGTGGCGCTGCGGTCCGTAGCTCCCGAGAAGCCCAAGGCGCATCTGTCCGACTACGCACTGACGACCCGCGGCACCAACTCCAGCGGCGGCTTCTCCCGCGGCAACAACTTCCCCGCCACGGCCGTGCCGCACGGCTTCAACTTCTGGACGCCGGTCACCAACGCGGGCTCGCTCAGCTGGCTGTACGACTACGCACGTGCGAACAACGCGGACAACCTGCCGACCATCCAGGCGTTCAGCGCCAGCCACGAACCCAGCCCCTGGATGGGCGACCGGCAGACCTTCCAGGTGATGCCGTCGGCCGCCTCCGGCACCCCGGACACGGGACGTGAGGCCCGGGAGCTCGCCTTCCGGCACGAGAACGAGACGGCGCGCCCGTACTACTACGGGGTCCGCTTCGAGAACGGCCTCAAGGCGGAGATGGCGCCGACGGATCACGCAGCCGCCCTCCGCTTCACCTATCCCGGTGACGACGCGAGCGTCCTCTTCGACAACGTCACCGATCAGGCGGGCCTGACGCTGGACAAGGAGAACGGGATCGTCACCGGCTACTCGGACGTGAAGTCCGGACTGTCGACGGGCGCGACACGGCTCTTCGTGTACGGGACCTTCGACGCACCCGTGACCGACGGGAGCTCGTCCGGCGTCAAGGGCCATCTGCGCTTCGACGCGGGCTCCGACCGCACCGTGACTCTCCGCCTGGCGACCTCCCTCATCAGCGTCGACCAGGCCAAGGACAACCTCCGCCAGGAGATCCCCGACGGCACGTCCTTCGACACGGTCAAGTCGCGCGCCCAGAAGCAGTGGGACCGGATCCTCGGCAAGGTGGAGGTGGAAGGCGCGACACCGGACCAGCTGACGACGCTGTACTCCAGCCTCTACCGGCTGTACCTGTACCCCAACTCCGGCTTCGAGAAGGTCGGCTCGAAGTACCAGTACGCCTCCCCCTTCTCGCCGATGCCCGGCCCGGACACCCCGACGCACACCGGGGCGAAGATCGTCGACGGCAAGGTGTACGTCAACAACGGCTTCTGGGACACGTACCGGACGACCTGGCCGGCGTACTCGCTGCTGACGCCAGGCCAGGCAGGCGACATGGTCGACGGTTTCGTGCAGCACTACAAGGACGGCGGCTGGACCTCGCGCTGGTCCTCGCCCGGGTACGCGGACCTGATGACCGGCACCTCCTCGGACGTGGCCTTCGCGGACGCGTACGTCAAGGGCGTCGACTTCGACGCCAAGTCGGCGTACGAGGCGGCCCTGAAGAACGCGACCGTCGTCCCGCCCTCGTCCGGAGTCGGCCGCAAGGGGATGGGCACCTCGCCGTTCCTGGGCTATACGAGCACGGACACGCACGAGGGCCTGTCGTGGGCGCTGGAGGGTTACCTCAACGACTACGGCATCGCGAAGATGGGCCAGGCCCTCTACAAGAAGACGGGCGAGAAGCGTTACAAGGAGGAGTCGGACTACTTCCTCGACCGGGCCCAGGACTACGTCAACCTCTTCGATCCGAAGGCGGGCTTCTTCCAGGGCCGTGATGAGAAGGGCGACTGGCGGGTCGAGTCCTCCAAGTACGACCCGCGCGTGTGGGGCTACGACTACACGGAGACGAACGGCTGGGGTTACGCCTTCACCGCACCGCAAGATTCACGCGGCCTCGCGAACCTCTACGGCGGCCGTTCCGGCCTGGCCGAGAAGCTCGACGAGTACTTCGCCACGCCCGAGACGGCTTCGCCGGAGTTCGTCGGCTCGTACGGCGGCGTCATCCACGAGATGACGGAGGCGCGAGACGTACGGATGGGCATGTACGGCCACTCCAACCAGGTGGCCCACCACGTGAACTACATGTACGACGCGGCCGGCCAGCCCTGGAAGACCCAGAAGAACGTCCGCGAGGTGCTGTCGCGGCTGTACACCGGCAGCGAGATCGGGCAGGGCTACCACGGCGACGAGGACAACGGCGAGCAGTCGGCCTGGTTCCTGTTCTCCGCGCTGGGCTTCTATCCGCTGGTGATGGGCAGCGGCGAATACGCTGTCGGCTCCCCGCTGTTCACCAAGGCGACCGTGCATCTGGAGAACGGCAAGGACCTGGTGGTCAAGGCCCCGAAGAACAGCGCGAAGAACGTGTACGTGCAGGGGTTGAAGGTCAACGGGCGTACGTGGACGTCGACTTCGCTCCCCCACTCGCTGATCTCCCGCGGCGGGGTTCTGGAGTTCGACATGGGATCGAAGCCGTCGTCGTGGGGCACGGGGAGGAACGCGGCACCGCCGTCGATCACAGACGACGACAAGGTGCCGTCGCCGCGGGCCGATGTCATCGAGGGAGAAGGGCCGTTGTTCGACAACACCTCGGCGACGGGTGGGGCGGCGACCTCCGTCGATCTGCCAATCCCCAAGGGAGCGAAGGCAGTTCAGTACACGCTGACGTCTTCGGAACGGGCGAAGGCTCCGAAGGGCTGGACCCTGCAGGGCTCGTCCGACGACGGCACCACATGGAAGGACCTCGACAAACGCTCCGGCGAGTCCTTCGCCTGGGACAAGCAGACCCGCGCGTTCTCGGTCGCCAAGCCGGGGACGTACGAGCGGTACCGGCTGGTCCTTGACGGCGAGGCGACGCTGGCGGAGGTGGAGCTGCTGGCCTGAGGCACGCTCCTATGGGCTTCCCCCCACGGGAGAGGGGCGGGCGCGGAGGAACTCTCCGCGCCCGCCGCGCGTCAACGGCGTGCCATGGCAGTCTCACTTCGGGTGACGCTAACGTCGTACACGAGACCAAAACGCGCCTCAGCGTCCACACTCGCGCCCATGGGAGCAGTGATGACCACACCCCAGCAGGGACCGGCCACCGAGGACACCTGGATGTTCCCGCCGGCCGAGGGCTGGACCTTCGACCAGGTCAAGCACTTGGAGCTGCCCTTCGACTGGGAACTCGTGGACGGAGTGATCGTGGCGCGTGGGCAGACGAATGTCTGGCACAACGAGGTACGGGACGGCCTCGCCGACGCTCTCAAGGCAGCCCGCGTCCAGCCCTACCGGGTCTTGACTGAGCAATGTGTGATGGTGGACGGCCACAACACACCCAAGCCCGATGTGATCGTCTATGACCCCCGGAAACTGAACTTCTTCGAGGCCGAGTGCATCCCGGCAGAGAAGCTCGCCCTCGCCGTGGAAGTCGTCTCCCCCGGCTCCCGCCAGGACGACCGGGTGCGCAAACCCGCGCAGTTCGCTGCGAACAAGGTCCCGTGCTACTGGCGCGTGGAACTGGACCGGGACCACCAACTCGCGGTGCACGAGTACTGGCTCAACGCGGACACGCGCTCGTACTTCCCCGCTCCCATGCACCCGGTGCACCACGGCAAGCTGATCACCGAGGTGCCGTTCCCGGTCGAGATCGATCTCGAAGCGCTCGTCGGATTCTGATCCCGCGTGCGGCTGGCGGACCCGGCGAAGTACCTCCACCGGGTCCGTCACGAGTGGGGTCAACCGACCCGGCAGGGATATGTCGTCGCCGGATCACCCCCGGAGCCCTCGACCGTGTACCCGAACGTCGTGCTCTCTCCCTGATCCAACTCCCCGTTCCAGTCGGTGTTGTGGACCATCACGTTCTGCCCGGAGTAGGTCGCGTTGCCGCTCCACAGGCTCTCGACCTTCTGACCGCTGGGCAGCGTCCAGTCGACCATCCAGCCCAGCATCGGGACGTCGCCGGTGTTGGTGACGGTCACCTCGGACTGGTAGCCGCCGTTCCAGCTGCCCGTCGTCTTGCGGGTGGCCGTGCAGGTGCCCGGCACCGGCTCGGTGGGGTTGCCCGGCTGCTTGATGCCGGTCACCTCGCCGTTTCCGCCGTCGAAGACGACGTCGGAGCAGGAGTAGAAGGTCTCCTGGCTGTCGGAGCGCTGCCAGACCATGTAGATGATGTGGCGTCCGTCCTTGCCCTCCGGAAGCTTGCCGGACCAGGAGTAGTTGGCCTCGACCGTGCCCGGGCTGCCGTTGAGCGGCGGGTGGTCGACACTCAGGAACGGCTGTTCCTCCATGTCGTTCCACGTGAGCGGCTTGGTCGGGTCGAAGCCGTCCTTGGTGATGTAGACGTAGAACCAACCCGGGTGCGCGGCCCAGGCGTTGTACGAGAAGTCGACGGTCGCGCCGGAGGTCAGATGCGTCAACGGCCAGTCGCTGCTCGGGGTGTTGAAGCCGGTGAAGTTGGTGTTGCCGCCGCTGCACAGCTCGCCGTCGGGCACGAAGCCGCGGGTGCGGCCGGCGCCGTCCGAGCGGAGCACCGAGAACCAGTTGTAGAACGGCGTCGTGCCGCTGACCTGCTGCGCCGCCTTGCAGGCCGGGTTGACGGGCTTGATCTCGCCGGTGTCGGTCAGGCCGTCCTGCCAGCACAGGAAGGTGCGGCTGCCGGGCTTCATGGGGGTGCCGTGGGCCTCCGCCTCGCCGCCGGACGCGACCACGAGGCCGAGCGCGGGGGCGGTGACGACGAGGGCGAGCAGCACAAGGAGCCATGCTCTGATGCGAGTTGATGCCGGTGATGGAAGTAATCGAGGAATGCTCATGACGACGTACGTCCCTTCGCGCTGCGGATGTGGGGTCGCTGCGGTTCTGTGAGGACGTGCGGGTGAGGTGGGAGGGCCCCGGTGGCTTGGGCAGGTTCCGGTCCGCCCCTCCACGCCCATATGGGAGCGCTCCCACCTCACTCAGGGTGAAGGTAGCGCCGAGCGGCCGACTTGTAAACGCCTGGCGCGCAAGGGCCTCACCTCGGCGAGTTGGGCCCGCCCTCCGGGCACACGACGGGAGTTCGACGACAAGACCTGACGAAGACCTACGAAGGCGCCAATTCCCCTGGCCGAAGGGGGCATTGGCACTCCTCGGCCACAGCAATCCCTTGAGTCGCTTTGCGGGCAGCGCTCACTCTGATCACCTGGCTTCCGCTCACCAGGCCGGAAGCGTCGTCAGCGTTCAGGGGAGGACGCCACCCATGCGAAGACTCCACGCCCTCTGGGCTGTGGCAGGAGCGGCAGGACTACTCGCGGGCGCGATCACGCCCGCGGCGGCCGGTTCCGGATTACCGGTCACCGCACCGGACGCCACGCCCGTGCAGAGCGGCGCCAAGACCGGTGCCACGAACACGCAGACCGTCACCCTCATCACCGGCGACACCGTGTCGCTCACGACCAGCCCGGACGGCAAGTACGCCGTGGACGTACAGCGTGGCGAGGGCCGTGAGGCCGCCACCTTCCTGTCCAGCGAACGCGACGGCGATATCAGCGTCTTGCCCTCCGACGCGCTCCCGCTGATCCAGGCGGGCCGCCTCGACCCCGCCCTGTTCAACATCACCCAGCTGGTGAAGCAGAGCTACACCGACGCCCAAGCCGGGGCCACCCCGGTCATCGCGACCTACACCAAGGGCAGTGCGACCCCCGACGGCGCGCGTCGCACCCTCGCGCTCCCCGGGATCGACGGCGCCGCACTGAGCGCCGAGAAGTCCACCGCGTTCTGGGCGGACATCGCCCCCGCGCTCGGCACCGAACCGACCTCGAAGGCCGCACGCCTGCTCGGTGAGGGCATCGAGAAGATCTGGCTGGACGCCAAGGTGGAGGCGTCCCTCGATGTGAGCGTTCCGCAGATCGGCGCGCCCGAGGTGTGGCAGTCCGGCTACGACGGCAAGGGCGTCAAGATCGCCGTCCTGGACACCGGCGCGGACACCGGACACCCGGACCTCGCGGGCAGGATCGCCGAGTCACGCAGCTTCGTGCCCGACCAGGCCGTGCAGGACGGTCACGGCCACGGCACCCACGTGGCGTCCACGATCGTCGGTTCGGGCGCGGCTTCGGACGGCAAGCTCAAGGGCGCGGCGCCCGGTGCGGAGCTGCTGGTCGGCAAGGTGCTGGGCAACGACGGTCGCGGCCAGACCTCCTGGATCCTCGAGGGCATGCAGTGGGCGGCGAACTCGGGAGCGAAGATCGTCTCGATGTCGCTGGGCGGTACCGCGTCGGGCTCCTCCGACGTGCTGAGCGAGACCGTGGACGAGCTGTCCGCGTCCACAGGCACCCTCTTCGTGGTCGCCGCCGGCAACACCGGCCCGGCGGAGGGGACCATCGGCACGCCCGGCATCGCCGACTCCGCGCTGACGGTGGGCGCGGTCGACAAGTCCGACAAGCTGGCCTCCTTCTCCAGCCGGGGCCCGCGCCTCGGTGACTCCGCGATCAAGCCGGAGATCACCGCGCCGGGAGTGGGTATCACGGCGGCCCGCGCCGCCGACACCAACATGGGCACGCCCGTCGACGACAATTACACGTCGGCGAACGGCACTTCGATGGCGACTCCGCATGTCTCGGGCGTCGCCGCGCTGGTCGCCCAGGCGCATCCGGACTGGACGGGCCAGCAGATCAAACAGGCCCTCGCCAGCACCGCGAAGACCAGCCCGGACACCACCGTGTTCGAGCAGGGCGACGGCCGGGTGGACGCCGTGCAGGCCGTCGAGCAGGGCGTCTTCGCGACCCCGGCGCTCAGCTTCGGCACGTACAAGGACAGCGACAGCGACACCGAGACCGACAGCAAGGACATCACGTACACCAACACCACTGACAAAGCAGTGGAGTTGAAGCTCTCCTCGTCCCTCACCGCGGCCACCCCGGCCACGGGCCTCGTGACCGTCCCGGCGAACGGCACCACCACCGTCGCGGTCACGGTCGCCCCCGCCGACCAGGCCGAGGGCCGGTACACGGGCCACATCACCGCGAGCGCCGACGGCGTCCGGGTCACCACGGCCGTCGGCTTCGAGAAGCAGCCGAAGACCTACCGCCTGAAGGTGTCGCTGGTGAACCGCGGCGGCAAGCCGTCCACCTCGTCATCGATCTTCATGTTGCAGGAGCTGAACGGCGCGTACCCGGCAACGAGCGGGTACATCGGCAGCGGCTACACCCTCAACGTGCCGGCCGGCACGTACTCCACGGCGGCCTGGATCCCGGAGCGGGACGCGGGCGGACTGGAGGTCGCCACCTCGGTCGTCGGTGATCCCGAGATCAAGGTCGACAAGGACACCGAGGTCGTCCTCGACGCCCGCAAGGCCGTCGAGATCAAGCCGAAGACCAAGGAGGACTCCGAGTTCCAGGGGTTCACCACCAGCTGGCACCGGGAAGGTCCGGGTTCCGCCCTCAGGGTGACGTACCTTCAGAACTGGTGGACCGACCGCGTCTACGTCACTCCGACCGAGAAGGTCACGGAGGGCATGTTCGAGTTCGTCTCCAAGTTCCGGCTGGCCGCCAAGGAGTTGACGGCGAGCGTCACCAGTCCCGAGAAGTACGCGCTTCCCCTCGACTACGCACAGACGCGGAACGGCCTCCCGGCGGGGTTCAGCGGCGAGCGGAAGGTGCGGGCGGTGGCCGCCGGCAGCGGCAGCGCGGCCGACTTCGAAGGGCTCGACGTCAAGGGCAAGGTGGCGGTCGTCCGGCTGCCGACCGGGAAGACGGCGGACGAGGCGCTGGCCAACGCGACCAAGGCCGGGGCCGGTTACGTGATCGCGTACCGCGAGACGCCCGGGTACTGGATCTCCTGGGTGGACAGCGCGACGATCCCGCTGATGGTCGCCACCGGCGAGGACGGCGCGAAACTCGGGGCACTGCTCGACAGCGGGAAGAAGGTCACGCTGAAGCTGGACGGCACGGCGGTCAGCCCGTACGTCTACAACGTGATGTTTCCGCAGACCGGCGCCATCGCGAAGAACCAGACGTACTCCCTGAACAGCTCCAACACCGTGCGGCACAAGGTCCGTTACCACGGGGGCAAGGCCGGCCAGGTCGGCAAGGACGCCGTCTACCGGTACCGCCCCGCGCAGTCCTCCGCCGTCGAGGCCAGCTACAAGACGCCACTCGGTACGGAGCGCACCGAGTACTACAACGTCTCCCCCGACACCCGTGTCTGGCACGCCGTCTACCCCGACGTGAATGCGAACCTGTCCCAGTGGAACACCCTGCGGACCTTCGACAAGGCGGGCCGGGTACCCACCGAGGACTGGCTGCGCCAGGTCGTGCGCCCGGCGTCCAGTGAGCAGTACGGCGTCTCCCAGCGCACCGGCGACAAACTCACCCTCAAGATAGCGGAGTTGAGCGATGCCGCACCCGGTCACTACGCGTACGTGGACAATGCCCAGGACACCGCGCAGGGCGCGCTGTACGCAGACGGGAAGCTGATCGGCAACTCCGTGCGCGGCGGTTACGGAACCTTCGACGTCCCGGCGGCGAAGACCGCGTACCGCTTCGTTCTCGACGCCCAGCGCACGGCCGACTGGGCGGCGTACTCCACGAGCACCCACACCGAATGGTCCTTCGCTTCGGCGCGCACGGAACAGCAGACGGCGCTGCCGCTGCTCTCCGTCGATTACGACGTGGACCGGCTGGACCTCCTGAACCGGGTCGAGTCCAAGGGGAGGTCGGAGGTCGGACTCTCCGTCCGGGACCAGCACAAGAGCATCACGACCGGTCAGCTGAAGGCCTGGGTCTCCTACGACGACGGCACGACCTGGAAGGAGGTGAAGGTCCGGCACGGCAGGGCGGAGCTCAAGCACCCGAAGGGCGCCGAGTTCGTGTCGCTGCGCGTGCGGGCCGCCGACCGGGACGGCAACGCGGTCGACCAGACCGTGGTGCGGGCGTTCGGCCTGAAGTAGACGGCCTGAAGTAGACGGCATCCCAGGCCGGTACCAACAGCCTTAACAAACATTGCCTACCGTGCCGAGCCATGGCGAACACGGCATACGACACGGCAGACCAGACCCCTGCCGCGAGCCCCTGGGCCGCGGTGGGGGTCTCCGCCTTCGACGAGCTGGTATACCGGGCGATCCTCCACCAGCCCGATGCCGGCGCGGCCGGCTGGGCGCTCCTGACCGGCGCCTCGCCGGCCCGGGTGCGCGAATCCTGCACCCAGCTGCTCACGGTCGGGTTGCTCCAGCCGCCGGATTCCATGGGGGGATTACGCGCGATCGACCCGAGAGTGGCGGTCCGCGGGCTGATCAGACGGCGCGAGACGGTGTCCGAACTGCTCGCCGCCACCGCCGAGGAGATGGCTACCGCGTACGAGGCCGGGCTGCTGCGCGAGGAGCCGTCCCGGCTGATCGAGGTCGCTTCCGGCGAGGGTGCCATCGCCGCCCGCCTGGAGGAGATGTACGCGCGCGCCGAGCACGAGGTGTGCCTCTTCGACACGCCTCCGTATCTCGCACCGCCCGTCCGGCAGCTGGATCTCCAGACCGATCTGCTCAGACGCGGGATCGTCTCCCGCGGGATCTACGCGGCGCCCGCCCTGGAAGAACCGAACGTCCTCTCCCGCACTTGGAGGATGGTCGAACTCGGTGAGCAGGCGCGGGTATTGCCCTCCGTGCCGGTCAAACTGCTGGTGGTCGACGGGTGTCGGGCGATGCTCCCGCTGACCTCCTCCGCGGCGGGCGGCTACTGCGCCGTCGTGGTGTGGCACTCGGCGGTGACCGAAGCCCTGCAGAGGCTTTTCGAGATGGCCTGGCAGCAGGCGACGCCGCTCGGCCAGCCGGTCGGCGACGGTGAACTCCCCGAGGGAGAACGGACGTTGGTCAGGTTGCTGGCGGCCGGGATGAAGGACGAGGCGGTGGCCCGCCATCTGGGGGTGAGCCTGCGGACCCTGCGGCGGCGGGTGAGTGAGCTGCAGGAGCGGCTGGGGGCGGCGAGCCGGTTCCAGCTGGGGGTGCGGGCCTCGCAACGCGGCTGGCTCTGATCGCGAAGGGCCGCACCCCGTGTGGGAGTGCGGCCCAACTTCCCTACAAGAGCGCCTACTTGCGGTCATTGCGGTCAGGCTGACCGTCAACAGCCTTGGCCGAAGGGGGCATTGGCACGCCCCGGCCACAGGAATCCCTTGAGCCGCATTCCCCACAGCGCCCACCCTGATCACTGGCTTCCGTTTACCAGGCCGGAAGCGATTTCAGTGTTCAGGGGAGGAAGTCCACACATGCGAAGACTCCACGCCCTCTGGGCCGTGGCAGGAGCGGCCGGACTGCTCGCGGGGGCCATCACCCCCGCGATGGCCGGCCCCGAGTCCCCGGTCACCGAGCCGGGCGCCACGCCCGTGCCGAGCGTCACCGCGCCAGGCACCACCAGCACGCAGACCGTCACCCTCATCACCGGTGACACGGTCACCCTCACCACCGCCGCCGACGGCAAGTCCGCCGTCGACGTCCGACGCGGCAAGGGCCGCGAGTCCGCCACCTTCCTGTCGAGCGAGCAGAAGGGCGAGGTCAGCGTCGTACCGGACGACGCGATCCCGCTGCTTCAGGCGGGCCATATCGACCCGGCCCTGTTCAATGTCACCCAGCTCGTCAAGCAGGGATACGCGGACTCGAAGACCGGCGCCATCCCGCTGATCGCCACCTACCGCCAGGGGAACACCATCCCCGAGGGCGCGCGCAGGACGCTGTCCCTGCCCGGCATCGACGGCGCCGCGCTCAGCGCGAAGAAGTCGACCGCCGAGAAGTTCTGGGCGGACGTCGCCCCCGACGCCGAGAACACGGCCGCCGAGCCCACGGCCAAGGCGGCCAGGCAGCTCGGCGAGGGCATCGACAAGCTCTGGCTGGACGCCAAGGTCAAGGCGTCCCTCGACGTCAGCGTCCCGCAGATCGGCGCCCCCGAGGTGTGGCAGGCGGGCTACGACGGCAAGGGCGTCAAGATCGCCGTCCTGGACACCGGCGCGGACACCGGACACCCGGACCTCGCGGGCAAGATCACGGAGTCGAAGACCTTCGTGCCCGATCAGGAGGTGCAGGACGGCCACGGCCACGGCACCCATGTCGCGTCCACGATCGCCGGCTCGGGCGCTGCCTCCGACGGCAAGCGCAAGGGTGTGGCGCCGGGCGCGGAGCTGATGGTCGGCAAGGTCCTCAACAACGCGGGCTCCGGCCAGTCGTCGTGGATCATCGCCGGCATGCAGTGGGCGGCGGAGTCCGGCGCGGACATCGTCTCCATGTCCCTCGGCGGTACGGCCTCCGGCCCCTCGGACCCGCTGAGCGAGACGGTGGACGAGCTGTCCGCGTCGACCGGCACCCTCTTCGTGATCGCCTCGGGCAACTCGGGCCCGCGGGAGCAGACCGTCGGTACGCCGGGCATCGCCGACTCGGCGCTCACGGTCGGCGCGGTCGACAAGTCCGACAAGCTGGCCTCGTTCTCCAGCCGTGGACCGCGCCTCGGCGACTCCGCGGTCAAGCCGGAGATCACCGCGCCCGGCGTGGCCATCGCCGCGGCCCGTGCCTCCGGCACCGCCATGGGCACGCCGCTCGACGACAACTACACGGCCGCGAACGGCACTTCGATGGCGACCCCGCACGTGGCGGGCGCGGCGGCGCTGGTCGCGCAAGCCCATCCGGACTGGACGGGCGAGCAGATCAAGCAGGCCCTGGCCAGTACCGCGAAGACGAACGCCGACAACTCCGTGTTCCAGCAGGGAGACGGCCGCGTCGACGCCGTACGGGCGGTCACGCAGAAGGTCTTCGGGACCTCGACGCTGAGCTTCGGCAAGTACGAGGACGGGGACTCGGAGGTCGACAGCAAGAACATCATCTACACCAACACCACTGACGTGCCGGTGGAGTTGAAGCTCGCGTCGAGCCTCGACGGTGTCACCCTGGGGGCCGGCACCGTGGCCGTGCCCGCCAAGGGCACCGCCACGGTCCCCGTCAGTGTCGACCCGGCGAAGGCGGCCCAGGGCCGGTACTCAGGCCACGTCACCGCGACCGCCGACGGCATCCTGGTCACGACGGGCGTCGGCTACGACAAGGCACCGAAGACGTACGACCTGAAGGTCTCCCTCGTGGGCCGCGACGGCAAGCCGACCACCGGGGGGTCGCTCTACACGTTGCAGGAGCTGAACGGCGCCTACGCCAACGCCTACGGCTCCGTGGGCGCCACCGGGACCTGGGAGGTCCCGGCCGGTACGTACTCCATCGCCACCTGGATCCCCGACAAGGACGCGGGCGGCGTGGCCGTCGGCACGTCGGTCGTCGGCAATCCCGAGATCAAGGTCGACGGGGACACCGAGGTCACGCTCGACGCCCGCAAGGCGGTGGAGATCAAGCCGAAGACCAAGGAGGACGCCGAGCACCAGGGCTTCAGTACCTCCTGGCACCGCGAAGGGCCCGGCAGCTCCTGGGGGTTGACGTACAGCCAAGGCCCCTGGACCGAGCACATCTATGTGGCGCCGACCGAGAAGGTCACCGAGGGATCCCTCGAGTTCTACTCCAAGTTCCGTTTGTACGCGAAGGAGTTGACGGCGAGTGTCACCAGTCCCGAGAAGTACGCGCTGCCGCTCGACTACGCCAACACGTACAACGACTTCCCGGTGAAGATCACCGGCGACCGCAAGGTGCAGGCGGTGGACGCGGGCGCCGGTACGGCGGCCGACTTCGAGGGGCTCGACGTCAAGGGCAAGGCTGTGGTGGTCGGGGTCGCCGCCGACACGTGGGGGCCGGACGAGGCGATGGCCAACGCGGCGGAGGCGGGCGCGAGTTATCTGATCGCGTACCGCAAGAAGGCCGGCCACTGGCTCACGGCCGTGGACAGGGCGACGATGCCCGTGATGATCACCACCGGCGAGGACGGCGAGAAGCTCACCACCCTGCTGAAGAGCGGCAAGAAGGTCACGCTCAAGCTGGGCGGCACAGAGGTCAGCCCGTACGTCTACAACGTGACCCTCCCGCAGTCCGGATCGATCTCGCCGGACCAGACGTACACCCTGGACCGCTCCACCACGGCGAAGGTGACGAACCGTTACCATGCGGGCAGGGCAGGCGAGTTGGGGGCGGACACGGTCTACACCTTCCGCCCCTGGCAGCTGGTCGCGGTCGAGACCAGCGACTACATGCAACTCGGCCGGGAACGCACCGAGTACTTCAACGTGAGCCCCGACACCCGCGTCTGGCACACCGTCTACCCGTCCTGGGAGGCGAACGGGGGCCAGTGGAACACCCTGCGGACCTACGGCAAGGCGGGCACCCAGCCGAGCGAGGACTGGCTGCGCCAGGTCGTACGCCCGGCGACGAGCACCGAGTACGGCCTCTCGGAGCGCACCGGCGACAAACTCACCGTCTACGTACCGGAGTTGAGCGACGCGACGCCAGGTCACTACGGGTACGTCAGAGACGTCAACGACACCGCGCAGGGCAAGCTCTACGCGGACGGTCAGCTGGTCGGCGACTCGACGGTCGGCGGATACGGCGTCTTCGACGTCCCGGCGGCGAAGGCCTCGTACCGCTTCGTGCTCGACACGCAGCGGAAGGCCGACTGGACGCCGTACTCGACGAGCGCCCACACCGAATGGTCCTTCGCCTCGGCACACACCGACGAGGCGACGGCGTTGCCCCTGCTCTCCGTCGACTATGACCTGGACGGGCTCGACCTCCTCAACCGCGCCGAATCCAAGCGGAAGCTGGACCTCGGGCTCTCCGTCCGGGATCAGGAGGGGAACGTCAAGGCCAAGTCCCTCAAGGCCTGGGTCTCGTACGACGACGGCGCGTCCTGGAAGGAGACGAAGGTCCGGAACGGCAAGGCCGAGATCAAGCACCCGAAGGGCACGGAGTTCGTGTCGCTGCGCGTGCAGGCCTCCGACGGCGCCGGAAACCAGGTCGATCAGACCGTACTGCGGGCGTATGGCCTGAAGTAGGAGCGCCGCCAAAAGCGGTGCGACAGCTTTAACAAAGATCGTCTACCGTGCCGGGCCATGGTGAACACGGCATACGACTCGGCACTCAGACAGACCCCTGCCGCGAGCCCCTGGGCCGCGGTGGGGGTCTCCGCCTTCGACGAGTTGCTGTACCAGGCGATTCTCCATCAGCCCGATGCGGGCGCGGGTGGCTGGGCACGGCTCACCGACGCGTCCCCCGCCCGGGTGCGCGAGGCCTGCGACCGGCTGCTCTCACTCGGTCTTCTTCAACCGCCCGATTCCACCGGCGGGTTACGGGCCGTCGATCCGCGTGTGGCGATCCGCGCCCTGATCCGGCGGCGCGAGACCGAGTCCGAGCTGCTCGCCGCCACCGCCGACGAGATGGCGACGGCGTACGAGGCGGGGCTGCTGCGCGAGGAACCGTCGCGCCTGGTCGACGTCGTGTCGGGCGAGGGCGCAAACGCCGCGCGCCTGGAGGAGCTGTACGCGCGCGCCGAGCACGAGGTGTGCGTCTTCGACACTCCTCCGTATCTCGCCCCGCGCACCCCGCAGTTGGACCTCCAGGCGGATCTGCTCAGCCGTGGCATCGTCTATCGCACGGTGTACGCGGCCACCGCCCTGGAGGACCCGGACGTGCTGTACCACGCCTGGAAGATGGTGGAACTCGGCGAGCAGGCCCGGGTGCTGCCCACCGTGCCGATCAAACTGCTGGTGGTCGACGGCCGCACGGCGATGCTGCCGCTGACCGCGTCCGCCGCGGGCGGCTACTGCGCGGCGGTGGTACGGCACTCGGCGGTGACCGAAGCGCTGCAGAAGCTCTTCGAGCTGGCCTGGCAGCAGGCGACGCCGCTCGGTCAGCCGGTCACCGACGGCGAACTCACCGAGGGCGAGCGGGCGTTGACGCGGCTTCTCGCCGCCGGGATGAAGGACGAGGCGGTGGCCCGGCACCTGGGGGTGAGCCTGCGGACGCTGCGTCGGCGGGTGAGCGATCTGCAGGAGCGGCTGGGTGCGGCGAGCCGATTCCAGCTGGGGGTACGGGCGGCGCAGCGGGGCTGGGTATGACGGCATGACGCGAAGGGCCGCACCCCCGTTTCCAGGGATGCGGCCCCTCAACTGCCGTACGGGACTGCCTACTTGCGGATCAGCGAGCGCAGCACGTACTGCATGATCCCGCCGTTGCGGTAGTAGTCCGCCTCCCCGGGGGTGTCGATGCGGACGACCGCGTCGAACTCGACGCCCGTGTCCGTGGTGACCTTGACCGTGCGGGGCGTGCGGCCCTCGTTCAGTTCGGTCACGCCGGTGAAGGAGAAGGTCTCCTCGCCGGTCAGGCCCAGGGACTCGGCCGTGGCGCCCTCCGGGAACTGGAGCGGGAGTACGCCCATGCCGATGAGGTTCGAGCGGTGGATGCGCTCGTACGACTCGGCGATGACAGCCTTGACGCCGAGCAGCGCCGTGCCCTTCGCGGCCCAGTCGCGGGATGAGCCAGAGCCGTACTCCTTGCCCGCGAGGACGACGAGCGGGATGTCCTGCTCGATGTAGTTGCGGGAGGCGTCGTAGATGAAGGAGACGGGCGCGTCCGGCTGGGTGAAGTCGCGGGTGTAGCCGCCCTCGGTGCCCGGCGCGATCTGGTTGCGCAGGCGGATGTTGGCGAACGTGCCGCGGATCATGACCTCGTGGTTGCCGCGGCGGGAACCGTAGGAGTTGAAGTCGCGACGCTCGACGCCGTGCTCCGTGAGGTACTTGCCCGCCGGGGTGTCGGCCTTGATCGCGCCGGCCGGGGAGATGTGGTCGGTGGTGACCGAGTCGCCCAGCTTGGCGAGGACGCGGGCGCCGGTGAAGTCGGTGACCGGCGTGGTCTCCATCGTCATGCCCTCGAAGTACGGGGGCTTGCGGACGTATGTCGACTGCGGGTCCCACTCGAAGGTGTTGCCGGTGGGGATCGGCAGCGCCTGCCACTGGGCGTCGCCCGCGAAGACGTCGGCGTAGGACTTGTTGAACATGTCCTCGCCGATGGCGTTCGCCACGACGTCGTTGACCTCGGCCTCGGTCGGCCAGATGTCCTCGAGGTATACGGGCTTGCCGTCCTGGTCGGTGCCCAGCGCGTCCTTGGTGATGTTCACCTTCATGGAGCCGGCGAGGGCGTACGCGACGACCAGCGGCGGGGACGCCAGGTAGTTCATCTTGACGTCGGGATTGATCCGGCCCTCGAAGTTGCGGTTGCCGGACAGCACCGAAGTGACCGCCAGGTCGTGCTCGTTGACCGCCTTGGAGACCTCCTCCGGCAGCGGGCCGGAGTTGCCGATGCAGGTGGTGCAGCCGTAACCGACGAGGTTGAAGCCGACCTTGTCGAGGTACGGGGTCAGGCCCGCCTTGTCGAAGTAGTCGGTGACGACCTTGGAGCCGGGGGCGAGGGTGGTCTTGACCCAGGGCTTGCGCGTCAGGCCCTTCTCGACCGCCTTCTTGGCCACCAGTGCGGCGGCGACCATGACGTACGGGTTCGAGGTGTTGGTGCAGGAGGTGATGGCCGCGACCGTCACGGCACCGTGGTCGATCTCGTACGTCGAGCCGTCGGGGGCGGTGACCGTGGTCGGACGGCTCGGCGCGCCGTTGGGGGCGACGGCCGGGGCGTCGGAGGCCGGGAAGGACTCCTGGCCCGCCTCGTCCACGGTGTCCACGTAGTTGCGGACGTCGGTCTTGAACTGCTCGGCCGCGTTCGCGAGGACGATACGGTCCTGCGGGCGCTTCGGGCCGGCGATCGACGGGACGACCGTCGACAGGTCGAGCTCCAGCTTCTCGGAGAAGTCGGGCTCGGCGGCCGGGTCGAGCCAGAGGCCCTGCTCCTTGGCGTACGCCTCGACGAGCGCGAGCTGCTGCTCGCTGCGGCCGGTGAGCTTCAGGTACTTGATGGTCTCGGCGTCGATCGGGAAGATCGCGGCGGTGGAGCCGAACTCCGGCGACATGTTGCCGATGGTGGCGCGGTTCGCGAGGGAGGTGGCGGCGACGCCCTCTCCGTAGAACTCCACGAACTTGCCGACGACGCCGTGCTTACGGAGCATCTCGGTGATGGTCAGCACGAGGTCGGTGGCGGTGGTGCCGGGCTTGAGCTCACCGGTCAGCTTGAAGCCGACGACACGCGGGATGAGCATCGAGACGGGCTGGCCGAGCATCGCGGCCTCGGCCTCGATACCGCCGACGCCCCAGCCAAGAACGCCGAGGCCATTCACCATCGTGGTGTGCGAGTCGGTGCCGACGAGGGTGTCGGGGTACGCCTGGCCGTTACGGACCATGACCGTACGGGCCAGGTGCTCGATGTTGACCTGGTGGACGATGCCGGTGCCGGGCGGGACGACCTTGAAGTCGTCGAAGGCGGTCTGGCCCCAGCGCAGGAACTGGTAGCGCTCGCGGTTGCGGCCATACTCCAGCTCGACGTTCTGCGCGAAGGCGTCGTGCGTGCCGAACTTGTCGGCGATGACGGAGTGGTCGATGACCAGCTCGGCCGGGGAGAGCGGGTTGACCTTCGCCGGGTCGCCGCCGAGCTCCTTGACGGCCTCACGCATGGTGGCGAGGTCCACGACACAGGGCACGCCGGTGAAGTCCTGCATGATCACACGGGCGGGGGTGAACTGGATCTCCTGGCTCGGCTGGGCCTGTGAGTCCCAGCTGCCGAGGGCCCGGATGTGGTCGGCGGTGATGTTCGCGCCGTCCTCGGTCCGGAGGAGGTTCTCCAGCAGCACCTTCAGGCTGTACGGAAGGCGAGCCGAGCCTTCCACCTTGTCCAGCCGGAAGATCTCGTACGACTCGTCGCCCACGTTCAGTGTGGCGCGGGCGTCGAAGCTGTTCGCCGACACGACAGTCTCCTTCATTCATGTGCGCGTACCACCGCATCCTGCCGCCACGTCGGTTGGCCGATCAGCTAAGGTAAGGCTAAGTTAGGCAACCCTTACCGATCTGGCGACTGAGGTACGCCTCGGCAGATATCTCGATGTCGAGATAACTCTAGTACATGACCGTCGCTCGGTCATGCCCGGAGGTCGGTTGCGCTGCCTCCTCGAAGACCGATCGTCGTCACCGAGGGTTGACGACCAGTGGTTTCGTCTCGCTGAAATTCGAGTGACGCGGGGCACCGGTGTCCCATCTCATACGAATTGGCCCCCGCCTCAGGCAATCCGGCCCGTTGGCGCTGCTCATGTCCCGCGAGACCTCGACCCGCGCGGCGGTGACACCCCGGAGGGTTCGGTCAACAGCACGCGCCACTACCGTGGACCGATGGCATCGATCAAGCAGTTCCAGGTCACCTTCGACTGCGCGGAACCTGAGCGCGTCGCTCGTTTCTGGTGCGAGGTGTTGGGGTACGTCGTACCGCCGCCACCGGAGGGGTTCGCCACTTGGGGCGATTACGATCGCTCGCTGCCGCCCGAGCGTCAGGGTTCAGGGTTTGCCTGCATGGATCCCTCGGGTGTGGGCCCGCGGATGTACTTCCAGCGCGTTCCCGAAGGCAAGGTCGTCAAGAATCGGGTGCATCTTGACGTGCGGGTCGGCACCGGGCTCGTGGGTGAAGAGCGCCTCGCCGCGCTCGAGGCCGAGTGCGCACGACTGGTCGCGCTCGGCGCGGTACGCGGGCGACTACTGCTTGCCGATGACCACAACGAGTCGTGCCAACTGATGCAGGACATCGAGGGCAACGAGTTCTGTCTCGACTGAGGGGCCGCGAACGCGCCCTCGCTCTGCCCCTGGGCGTTCTGCCCCCTGGGCCAAGACGAAGAAGCGTCCCCGATCTGCCAGGGCGCCGTGGCGCAGGTCGCCCGAGTACTGCCCGGCGCGCGGCTACGCCGTCGACTGTTCTGGCGCTGCGCCCTGGTCCGGCACCAGCACCAACTGGCCACGCAACTGAGATTTTCCGTCCTCGCCCGCAGTGGCCGGCAGCAGTGAGACATCACGAAGGCCGACGTCTCGCTTCGTCTGTCCAACCCCAGGCCAGCGCCCGACAGCAGGCCACGCTCCCAGAGGCAGGACAGGACAACTGCTCTGTCACACCGACCCCGCGTACTCCCGACTTGCCTTCCGGGAAAGTCAGGAGTAACTTTCCCGATGGGAAAGTCGAATGAGGCTCGTCACGGGGAGGCGATGGCCGTGAGCACACCGATGGATGCCGAACAGGCCTGGAAGGATCTGCAGCGTATCCGGGTGCCGCAGGAGCGGGTGTACGACGAGTTCGAGCGCTCCGTGTCCGGCGGGCGCGGCATGACCTACGGCATGGCCGCGCTCATGTGGGTGTTCCTTGCCGGCGTGGGCATGGACCTGCCCCAGTGGGGCGTCGGACTGTTCGTGGCCGCCTACGTCGGCCTGTTGAGCGTGCTGGTAGTGATGAGCAGCCGCAGGAGCCGGATGCAACTGCACCACACTCGCTGCCCCGGGCGTATGTGGGCCGCGTTCGGTGCGGCGGCGGTGCTGGTCGGCGGGACGATCGTGCTGTCGGACCACCTGACCGAGCCACTGGAGCCGATCTACGCCGGCCCCATCCAGGCCACGGCCGCGGTGGCCGTGTACCTGCTCTCCCTCGGTCCCGCCAACCGCTGGGCGGCCGACTCGGTGCGGAGCGGCGGCGAACCGGCGGCCGACGAGGAGGCGGGCCGATGAGTACCCCCGTCGGCTTCGACGAGCTGATCCATCCCTCCACCCGGCTGTCGGTGGTCGCGCTGCTCGCCACCACCGAATGGGCGGACTTCGCGTTCATCCGCGACAGCCTCTCACTCAGCGACTCCGCGCTCTCCAAGCAGCTGCACACCTTGGAAGAGGCCGGATACCTGGAGATCCACAAGGAGGGCGGCGGCCGCAAGCGGCGTACGAAGGTACGGCTGACGGACCGCGGCCGCACCGCCTTCGAGGGGCATGTGGCGGCGCTCCGGGCGATCGTCGAGGGCGCCGGGCCCGCGGCGACGCCCGGCCCGCCGGCGGACGACGCTCCCACGACGGCCGCGACCGGGGCGGCACAACCGCAGCACCCCGCGGAGACAGGACGATGAAGACGCTCACGCCCGCCCAACCCATCGTCCAGGTACGCGAGTTGACCATGGCGTACGGCGACGTCGACGTCCTTCGCGGCATCGATCTGGACATCCACCGCGGCGAAGTCTTCGCACTGCTCGGGCCCAACGGCGCCGGGAAGACCACCACCGTCGAGATCCTGGAGGGCTTCCGGCAGCGCTCCGCCGGGGAGGCCCGGGTCCTCGGTGCGGATCCGGAGCGGGGCGACGACGCCTGGCGCGGCCGCATCGGACTGGTCCTGCAGTCCTGGCGCGACCACCGCCGCTGGCGGGTCGCCGAGCTGCTGGCGCACTTCGCGACGTACTACCCCGACCCGCGCGACCCCACCGAACTGCTGGCCCTGGTCGACCTCACCGACCAGGACGACCAGCAGGTGGACCGGCTGTCCGGCGGCCAGCGCCGGCGGCTGGATGTCGCGCTCGGCATCGTCGGCCGCCCCGAGCTCCTCTTCCTGGACGAGCCGACCACCGGCTTCGACCCTCAGGCGCGGCACGAGTTCCACGTCCTGGTCGAACGGCTGGCCCGCGACGAGGGCGTCACCGTCCTGCTCACCACACACGACCTGGTGGAGGCCGAGCGGCTCGCCGACCGGATCGCCATGCTGGTCGGCGGCCGGATCCGGGCCTGTGGCACCCCGTCGGAACTGGCCCGGCGGGCCGCCGCACAGGCCGAGGTCCGCTGGACGGCCGACGACGGGACGTCCCACCGCGAACGTACCGAGGACCCCTCTCGGCTGGTCTGGGAACTCCACCGGGACGCGGACGGCCCGATCGCCGGTCTGGAGGTCCGCCGCCCGACGCTGGAGGACACGTATCTGCACATGGTGCATCGGGAGGACGACGGCAGGGACGCGGTCGTGGACGGGGCCATGGACGGGGAGGCGCAGGCCGTATGAGGGGGACACATGTGGCGAACAAGATGGACAGGGCCGACGTGGCGGACGTGAGTGACGCACCGGGCGGGACGAAGCAACCGCGCCGCCCCACCCGCCGCTACTGGCGTGCCGGCTTCCTTCGCGGCGGCATCGAGCTGCGGCACCTCCTCCGCAATCCCAAGGAGATGTCCGGCCATCTGACCAATGTGGTCGTCGCGCTGCTGATCGCCGCCTACATCAGTGATGATGTGCCCGGCACCGATACCCCGATGGCCCATCTGGTGCTCGCGGGCTTCGCCGCCTATGGGCTGTTCCAGATCGGGCTGATCAACCTCCCGCAGATGCTCGTGACCGAGCGGGAAGAGGGCGCCCTGCTGCGGCTGCGCGCCACGCCCGGCGGGATACCGGCCTATCTCGTCGCCAAGTGCCTGCTGGTGGTCGTCACAGCTGTCGGCACGCTGACCCTGCTCCTGGTAACCACGGCGCTGCTGGTGGATGGGCCGCTGCCGCACGGGCCGGGCGGCTGGCTGACGCTGCTGTGGGTCACCACGCTCGGGCTGCTCGCCGTCGTACCGCTGGGCGCGGCCATAGGCGCCGTGCTGCCCAACCCGCGCGAGGCGCTGGCGTTGATCATGCTGCCCGTGATGGGGCTGCTGATCACCTCCGGAGCGATGTTCCCGCTCACCATGATGCCCGGGCCGGTCCAGCAGGTGGCCTCGGTCTTCCCCCTCAAGTGGATGGCGCAGGGCCTGCGCTCGGCCCTGCTGCCGGACGCCGCACGGGCCGCCGAGCCGGCCGGCTCCTGGGAGCTGCCCATGGTCGCTCTGGTGCTGACCGCCTGGGCAGTCCTCGGGTTCCTCCTCGCGATACCCCTCCTGCGCCGCGCCGCCCGCCGCGAGTCCGGCTCCCGCCTGAGCGCGCGCCACCGCAAGGCGGCACAGAGCGGGGCGCTGCCTGCGTAGGCGCTCCGCTGGGGGCGCGGTTTGAAGCTGCGGGTGCGTCGTGGCTGGTCGCGCCCACGCGGCGGAGCCGCATATCGATACAGCCCCGCGCCCCTAAGAGGCCTGCGGCCTCCTTAGGGGCGCGGTACCGCACCGGACTTCACCAGGCCGCGTAGGCAGGCCCGAACAGCGGTAGCCGTGCCGGGGCGGCGTGCCGGCCGGTATCCGGGGTACCCATCGGTGAGCGAAAGGAGGCGGACATGCCCCTCACGTTCCGCAAGAGTTTCCGGATTCTGCCGGGGGTGCGGTTGAACATCAACCGGCGCTCCTGGTCCATCACCACGGGCGGCCGGCACGGGCCGCGGCACACGCGCAGCAGCACCGGGCGCCGGACCACCTCGTTCGATCTGCCCGGCCCCTTCGGGTGGCGCAGGACACGGACCGCCACCCGGCGTCGCCGTGGAGCCGGCCTCACCGGGCGTCACTGGGGCCGCTCCTGAGGAGGTGTCACTCCCATCACTCCAATGGACCCCCTGAGATTTCGACATCTCATATCCGAGATAGCCTGCCGCCATGGACGACGACTACCTCGTACGCATCGGCAAGCTCATCCGTGACGCCCGTCAGCACCGGGGCTGGACACAGACGCAGCTGGCCGCGGCGCTCGGCACCAGTCAGAGCGCCGTGAACCGCATTGAGCGCGGGAACCAGAACATCAGTCTTGAGATGATCGCCCGAATCGGTGAAGCCCTGGACAGTGAGATCGTCTCGCTGGGGTACGCGGGTCCGATGCATCTACGCGTGGTCGGCGGCCGTCGGCTCTCCGGCTCCATCGACGTGAAGACCAGCAAGAACGCGTGCGTGGCGCTGCTGTGCGCGACCCTCCTGAACAAGGGGCGCACGGTGCTGCGCCGGGTGGCCCGCATCGAGGAGGTGTACCGCCTGCTGGAGGTGCTCGGCTCCATCGGGGTACGCACCCGGTGGATCAACGACGGGGTGGACCTGGAGATCGTGCCCCCGGCAGACCTCGACCTCGGCACCATCGACGCGCAGGCGGCCCGCCGTACGCGCTCGATCATCATGTTCCTCGGCCCGCTGCTGCACCGTATGGACCAGTTCAAGCTGCCGTACGCGGGCGGTTGCGACCTCGGTACGCGGACGATCGAGCCGCACATGATCGCGCTGCGCCGGTTCGGTCTGGACATCACCGCCACCGAGGGGCTCTACCACGCCCGGGTGGACCGGTCCGTCTCCCCCGGCCGGCCGATCGTGCTGACCGAGCGCGGGGACACGGTGACCGAGAACGCGCTGCTCGCCGCCGCGCGTCACGACGGCACGACCGTCATCCGCAACGCCTCGTCCAACTACATGGTCCAGGACCTGTGCTTCTTCCTGGAGGCACTGGGCGTACGGGTGGAAGGCATCGGCACGACGACGCTGACCGTGCACGGCATGCCGAACATCGACGTGGACGTGGACTACTCGCCCTCGGAGGACCCGGTCGAGGCGATGAGCCTGCTGGCCGCCGCCGTCGTCACCGAGTCGGAGCTGACGGTGCGTCGGGTGCCGATCGAGTTCCTGGAGATCGAGCTGGCGGTCCTGGAGGAGATGGGCCTCGATCACGACCGTACGCCGGAGTACTTCGCGGACAACGGCCGTACGCGCCTGGTGGACCTCACCGTCCGGCCCTCCAAGCTGGAGGCGCCGATCGACAAGATCCACCCGATGCCGTTCCCGGGCCTGAACATCGACAACGTCCCCTTCTTCGCGGCCATCGCGGCCTCCGCGCAGGGCAAGACCCTGATCCACGACTGGGTCTACGACAACCGCGCGATCTACCTCACCGACCTCAACCGCCTCGGCGGGCGCCTCCAACTCCTCGACCCCCACCGGGTGTTGGTCGAGGGCCCGACGCGCTGGCGCGCCGCCGAGATGATGTGCCCACCCGCGCTGCGCCCCGCCGTGGTCGTTCTGCTGGCGATGATGGCGGCCGAGGGCACATCGGTGCTGCGGAACGTGTACGTCATCAACCGGGGGTACGAGGATCTGGCGGAGCGGCTCAACACGGTGGGAGCGCAGATCGAGATCTTCCGGGACATCTGAGTACGGCTCAGTCGTCCTGCGCGGCCATCCGGCCGGTGAGCGGCAACCTCAGTTCGAACAAGGCGCCTCCGCCGGGGGCGTCGGTGACCGTCAATGTGCCTCCGTGGCGTACGGCGATGTCCCTGGCGATGGCGAGGCCCAGGCCGGCGCCGCCGTCGTCTCGGGCTCGGGATTCGTCGAGGCGGACGAAACGTTCGAAGATACGGTCGCGGTCGGCGAGAGGGACGCCCGAGCCGTCGTCGGCGACCTGGAGGACCGTCTGGCCGGCGTCCGTGCGCAAGGTGACGGCGACGCGGTCGCGGGCGTGGCGGCGGGCGTTGTCCAGGAGGTTGCCGAGGACACGGCAGATCTGGTTGCGGGAGCCGCGCACCTCCACGGACCTGACGCTGTCGAGGGTCACTCCGTCCCGGGAGGACACCTCCTCCGCCACGACCTTCGCCAGGTCGAAGCGCGCGTCCGGCGGGGGCCGCTCCCCCGCGTCCAGGCGGGCAAGCAGCAGCAGGTCGGCGGCGAGGCTCTGCAGTCGTACGGTGTCCTCGACGGCCCCGTCCAGGTCCAGCAACTCCGGGTGCGCGGCGCCCACTTCGAGCTGGGTACGCAAGGACGCGATGGGGCTGCGCAGCTCGTGCGAGGCGTCGGCGACGAACGCGCGCTGCCGTTCGACCGAGGTCTCCAGGGCGGCGAGGGTCTCGTTCGTCGTGCGGGCCAGGCGGGCGATCTCGTCGTGTGTGTCCGGCTCGGGGACGCGTCGGGAGAGGTCCTCGGATGCGGTGATGGCCGCCATCTCGGCGCGGATGCCCTCGACGGGGCGCAGCGCCCGCCTGGTGACGGCGTACGTCACCCCGCTGACCGTCAACAGCAGCAGGGGCAGCCCGATGAGCATCGTCGTCAACGCGGTGCTGACAGCCTCCTCTTCGGTGGCGAGCGGGGCGCCCGCGTAGACGGTGAGCAGGACACCTCCCGGCGTGATCACGTCGACCGCGGCGAACCGGTACTTCGCCGTCGCCCCTTCGACGGTCGCGGTGCCCTCGCCGTACCAGGTCTCGTCGGCGATCTCCCCGGCGGAGAGGGTGCCCCCGTCCTCCGCCGCGCGATCGCCCTCCGCCTTGTCGTCGGCGTCGTCGTTGGTCTCGGAGTTCAGCCGGTCCGAGGCGACGGCGGTCACGTTCATGGCCTCGACGTCCTCGCCGGCCGCGACGGGCTTCTCGTTGCGGTCCAGGACCTCGACGGGGTTCTCGTCGCCGTCCGGCAGGTTCAGCTCGTCGTACGCGAACCCGTTCGCCAGCGCCGAGGCGGCGTTGCGGGCCATGGCGTCGGCCTCGGCATCCGCCTTGTCGGTGAGGGTGACCCGCAGCGAGAGCAGTACGGCTGCGCCCGCGGCGACCACGGCTATGGCGACGACGACGGTCGCGGCGAGGGTGGCGCGGGCCCGGACGGAGCCGAGAAGACGCTTCACGGGCGGGCCTCCAGCCTGTATCCGGCCCCGCGTACGGTCTTGATGAGCGCGGAGCCGACCTTGCGGCGGAGCGTGCTGATGTAGACCTCGACGATGTTCGGGTCGCCGTCGTACGCGAAGTCCCAGGCGTGCTCCAGGATGTCGGACTTCGACACGACCTCACCGGCTCTCATCACGAGCTGTTCGAGGACGGAGAACTCCTTTGCGGTCAGGGTGATCTCGTCCTCCGCGAGGAACACCCGCCGGGCGGCGGTGTCGACCTTCAGATCGCCGACCGTGTGCACGGGCGAGGCTCCGCCCGCCGGCCCGCGCCGTCTGAGCAGCGCCTTCACGCGGGCCACCAGGACGACGTAGGAGAACGGCTTGGTCAGGTAGTCGTCGGCGCCCGTGTCGAGGCCCTCGGCCTCGTCGTACTCGCCGTCCTTGGCGGTGAGCATCAGGATCGGCACGTCCTGGCCGGCGGCGCGCAGGGCGGCGCACACGCGGTAGCCGTTCATGCCGGGCAGCATGATGTCGAGGATCACCAGGTCGTAGACCCCCTCGCTCGCCCTGTGCAGGCCATCGACTCCGTCGTGGACGACGTCCACGGCGAAGCCCTCGGCCGTCAGTCCCTTGGCAAGCGACAGGGCCAGCCGCTTTTCGTCTTCCACGATCAACAGGCGCATGCCTTCAGCTTGGCAAACCGAACCTGAAGCGGTCTTCAGGTGGCTTCAGGTTCGCTTCAGCGTCGATCGGCCAGATTGGTTCCCGTCGAAAGCAGATGAGGCAGACAAGCCAACTGCAACCGCCAACAACATCCGTCACTGGTTGCAACCAGTCGCATTCCGGAGGAATCTCATGCAGCGCAACGTCGTCATCGCCACCATCGCGGCCGCCGCCCTGATCGGCGGCGGCACCGCGACCGCCATCGCGGTCACGGGTGACGACGAGACGGTGGCAAAGAAGACCGTGGCGGTGTCGAACGACGACAACAACCGCGACGGCACCAACAACACCGACGGCACCGCCCAGGACAGCGCCGAGGACCAGGCCGCCCGCGACAAGGACGAGGACGCCGAGGACAAGGCCGAGAACGCCGCCGACGCGAAGGCCGGGCAGAGCACGGCCGCCGACGTGATCAGGGCGGCGCTGCAGCACACGACCGGTACGGCGGTCTCGGCCGACCTGGACGACGAGGGCACGACCCACGTGTGGGAGGTCGACGTGCTGACCGACGGCGGTGCCTGGCACAGCATCCAGATCAACCCTGCCAACGGCAAGGTCCTCGGCTCGCACACCGAGAAGGACAACGACGGTGACGACGCCGCCGAGACCGCGCAGATCCGTGCCGCCCTGAAGGGCAGCTCCGTGACCGCCGCGGAGGCCGCCGAGGCCGCCGCCGCCAAGGGCACGGTGACCTCCGTCGACCTCGACGAGGAGAGCACGGACCAGGCTTGGGAGGTCGACACCACCGCCGCCGACGGCACCGGCAGCGACTGGCGCGTGAACCCCGACTCCGGCAAGGTCACCGCCGACCGCTCGAACGACTGACCAAGGCACACGAACCACCGGGAGGAGTGACCCCGCCGCCCCCGTCGGCCGACGGTCACTCCCCCAGGAGGACCGCGTCTCCCTCCCCCTCACACCGGGAGACCGACTCCTCCTCCCCCGGGAAGGCCGAAACCTCCACTCCCCCCGTGAGGAAGGACGCCTTCCCCACCCCCACAGGTAGGGGCACCCGACACCGGGTGCCCCTACCGCCACGTGCGGGCTTCTCAGCCCTGCGTCGTGATGGTGTGCGGCTCCGTGAACGAGAGCAGGCCGTCCGGGCCCATCTCGCGTCCGATGCCGCTCTGGCGGAAGCCGCCGAAGGGAGCTCGGTCGTCGCATGCGACCGCGTTGGCGTGGTTGATCCAGGTGGTGCCGGTGCGCAGCCGTTGCGCGAGGGCCGCCGCGCGGGCGGGATCGCCGCTCCAGACCGAGGAGCACAGTCCCGACCAGTCGTTGTTGACCTGGTCCAGTACGGAGTCGACGTCGTCGAAGGGCAGGATCGGCAGGGCGGGGCCGAACTGTTCCTCGGTGACGATTCTCAGGCCCGGGTCGGGATCGAGGACGAGGGCGGGGCGCAGGAAGTGTCCTCCTGAGGAGGCGGCGCCCGGGGCCAGGGTGCCCAGTTCGCGGATCTCGGCTCCGGCGTCGGCCGCCTCGGTCAGCATGGCGGTCACCTTGTCGCGCTGGGCGGCGCTGTTGAGCGGGCCCATGGTCGAGGCGGGGTCGGTTCCCGGGCCCACGCGCTGGGTGTCGAGGGCAGTGGCGAGCGCGTCGACGAGTTCGTCGTAGCGGGAGCGGTGGACGTACAGCCGTTTGACGGCCATGCAGACCTGACCACTCGTCAGGAACGCACCTTGGACGAGCCGTCCGATGTGCTCCTGGTCGAGTACGGCGTCGTCGAGGACGATCGCGGGGTCGTTGCCGCCGAGTTCGAGGGTCACCGAGGCGAGGTTCTGCGCGGCGGCGGCCATGATGTGCTTGCCGGCGGCCGTGCTTCCGGTGAACACGATCTTGCGGACGCGGGGATCGGTGAGCAGCGGGGCGACCGCTTCGTTGCTGCCGGTCACGACGTTCAGGACGCCGGCGGGGAGTCCCGCCGCGAACAGTTCCAGGGTTCGCACCATGGCCAGCGGCACGGTGGGCGGGGGCTTGACCACGGCCGTGTTCCCGGCCAGCAGCGCGTACGGCAGGCTCGCTCCGAGGATCGCGATCGGCCAGTTGAACGGCACGATGACGGTGACCACACCCATGGGGAGCCGGTGGATGTGCGAGGTCAGCGGCGGGCCGTCGAGGTGCCTTACCCGGTCGAGGGAGTCGACCAGGTCGATGGCTGCCCGGGTGCGGGCGACGAAGACGCTCATCTCGATCTGGCTCTCGAGGGAGATCTTGCCGTTCTCGCGGGTCATCAGCGCTGCCCGGTCGGCCGCGCTGTCGTCGAGCAGGGTGAGCGCCTCGCCCATGATCTCCGCTCGCCGACGGGCGGGCATCGCGGCCCAGCCGGGGAACGCCGCGTCCGCGGCCGCGACCGCCGCGCGGGCCTGGTCGGGGGTGGCCGCGGCGGCGTGGCCGACGATCCGGCTGGGGGCGGCGGGGTCGTGGACGGCTGTCCAGTCGTCGGACTCGACGGTCTTGCCGTCGATGAGCAGTCCGCTCCGGAAGGCTTCCGGCCGGGTCTGAGCTGGATCTGTTTCGAGTTTCTCGGACATGCGGCTCTCCAAGCGGTCAAGGAATCAAGTGATCAAGGAATCAAGTGCGCTGCGCTGTCAGCGGACAGAAATCCGTATGACGGACATGCTGAGGTCAGAGGCACTGCGGTGCCTGGGTGTGTCCCTCCCTCCTCCTGTTGAAACTGCGGAATGCGGCCCTGTCCGCATCGCGGACGCCCGCTGGTCCGAGTGGAAAGCGCAAGCGGATCGCAGCCGAGGAGCCACGTGCCACGTAGGAGAGCAGGACCGGACTTCATCGAGGCGCTGGCCCGGGGCCTGGAGGTCATCGCCGCGTTCAAGCCCGGACAGCCGGCCATGTCGCTGTCCCAGGTCGCCGGCGCGACCGGACTCGCCAGGCCGACCGCCCGCCGGATCCTGCTCACCCTCGAGGAACTCGGCTATGTCCGCTCGTACGAGGCGGGTTTCTCGCTGCCCCCGAGAGTCCTCGAACTCGGGGTCGCCTACGTGCGCTCCATGGGCCTGTGGGACATCGCACGGCCCCACATGGAGCACCTGGTGGAGCGGACCGGCGAATCGTGCTCCGTGGCCCAGCTCGGAGGAACGCGAAGCGGTCCTGCGGGAGGTGCGGGCCCGCGGATGGGCACTGACCGACGAACAGCTGGCGCCCGGCATCCGGTCGGTCGCGGCCCCGCTGCGGGACGGTTCCGGCCGGGTCGTCGCGGCGCTCAACGTCAACGTTCACGCAGCCGAGGCGTCGGTCGAGCGGCTCGTCGGGGAGCATCTGCCGCTGCTGCTGCAGACCGCCGGGGACATCAGCGCGGATTTCGCCCGCGTCGCCGCGGTGCCGCACGTCTGACAATGGGGACTCGGCCGTCGAGCATGCTGTCCTCCTGAGCTGGGAACCGGTACGGCGATTCCCTGAGCGTAGGAACGCTCCGGGCTCGAAGGATCCTTCCGATGACGGCACCTGACGGCGACCTGTGTCCCGGTCTGTCCGGGACATCCGTCGCGGTCGGCAGGGCAGTCGGCCTCCGCGGCCCTTTGTGACGGTCAGGCCCGCGACGCCACGGGCCATACGACCGGTCAGGCCCGCGGCGGCACCAGCCCCTGCCGTACCGCGAACAGCGCGGCCTGGGTCCGCGAGTTGAGCCGGAGTTTGCGCAGTACGTTGCTCACGTGGGTGCGGGCGGTGCGCTCGCTGATGACCAGCTCGTCGGCGATCTGCTGGTTCGAGCGCCCCTCGGCGACCAGGACGAGGACGTCGCGTTCCCGGCTGGTGAGCGCGGCGAGCCCGGTCGGTGGCGAAACGATCTCCTGGGTGAGTCCCCTGGCCACCTCGGGGTCGAGGAAGACCTCGCCCCGGGCGGCGGCGCGGATCGCGGCGACCACCTCGCCCGCTTCGGCGTCCTTGAGGAGGTAGCCGGCGGCTCCCTGCGCGAGCGCCGCGTGGACGCGTTCCATCTCGCCGAAGCTGGTGAGCACCACGACCCGGAGACCGGGGTGGCGCTGCTTGATCACTCCGATCGCCGTCGCCCCGTCCATCCTCGGCATGAGCAGGTCGATCAGCACCACGTCCGGCAGTTCCCGGTGCGCGGCCATCGAGTCAAGGCGGGTGAGCGCCTCCTGCCCGTCGGCGGCCTCGGCGGCCACCTCCATGTCGTCCAGGACCTCGAGATAGGCGCGGATTCCGCGGCGTACGACGGCGTGGTCGTCGACGATCAGGACCCGGATCGGGCGGGGTTCGTCGCTTCCCGGAGCGGGACCGCCCGCGGAGTGCTCCGGGAGTTCTCCGGGGCCGTGGGGGGCGAATCCGGCACCCGTACGGGGAGGGGTATGACGACGCGCACGGTCGTACCGCTCTTCGCGCCGGATCTGATCCTCATGGTGCCGCCCCATCGTTCCGCCCTTTCGCGCATGGTCGTCAGTCCGTAGCCGTGGTACCGGGCCGTCCCGGCCGTCCGGCCGGCCTTCGCTTCCGGGGCGGCCTTTCGCCCGCCGGATTCCGTGAGTCCGCGCCCGTCGTCGCGGACGCTCGCGGTCAGGGTGTGGTCGTGGACGCCGAGGCGGATGGTGACGGTGGTGGCCTCCGCGTGCTTGACCACGTTGTGGATGGCCTCCGCGACGATCCGGTACATGTCCTCGGCCGGTTCCGGTTCGATCACGTCCAGCTCCTGATCGCACTGGAGCCGGATGCTGAGACCCGTCCGGTTCTCGGTGCTTTTGACGAGCGCGCTCACCGCGTCCTCAAGGCCGAGCCGGGCGGAGGAGGGCGGCCGCAGCTCGTGCACCATCGCCCGCAGGTCGGCGAGTACGGTCCGGGAGAGGGTTCCGACCTCGTCCGCGAACTTCTGGACGGCCGGCGCGGGAACCGGCCCGCCGCGGCTTCCCAGCACTCCGGCCGCGTTGGCCTGCATGCCGATGGAGAACACCTGCTGGACGATCGAGTCGTGCAGATCGCGGGCGAGGCGCTGGCGCTCGTTACGGCGGGCCCCTTCGCGTTCGCTCTGCAGCAGCGTGGCGTAGTCGACGGCGAGGGCGGCCTGTTCCGCCATGGCGGCGAGGAACTCCAGCGTGCGGCTGCCGATCTCCTGCCCGGGTGCGAAGTACGCGTTCAGTACGCCCTCGGGACGGCCGCGCGCCATCAACGGAACGCTGACGAAGGAGTCCCAGTTCAGCTCGCCGAGGTAGGAGTGCAGCGGTTCCCAGGCAGGGTCCTCGCGGATCTGGGCCCACCGGTGGGGGACGACGACGGGTTCGCGTTCCTTCAGGGTGTCGAGCATGACCAGCCTGGCGCCGCGGTCGCGGCACTCCAGCAGACGGTCGAGGAACGAGTCCCAGTGCCGTAGCCCCGCGGAGCCCATCAGCCGCAGTTCCCGGCCCGTGTCGTCCAGGGTGAGGATCTGTGCGCCGGCCAGTCCGTCGGCCTGCACGATCTGCTGGGCCACGGCGTCCAGGGTCGAGCCGAGCGACCCCTCCGAGGCCAGCGCGATCGACGTCCGGGCGATCGCCACGAGCCTGCGCTGCCGGTGCGATTCGTCGGTCACGTCGCGGAACGACACGACGGTGAACTTCGGGTCGGACGCCAGCGTGCGGGCCCGGTAGGCGAACTCGCGCCGGGCTCCGGAGTCGGGCACCCAGTGGGCCACCTGCTCGTCCGACCGTTCGTCGGAGTGCTCGTCCAGCAGCCCCGCCCAGCAGGCGTCGGCTTCCTCCCCGAGGGCGAACGGGGCCGGCGCGCCGAGCAGTTCGGCCTCCGTACCCGCGCCGCACAACGCGACCGCCGCCGGGTTCAGCCGGACGAACCGGCCCACACAGTCCAGTACCGCGAGGCCATCCGGCGCGACGGCCGCGATGTCGTCCCACCCCACGAGCGGCGTACCTGGCATGACCGGTCTCCTCACCATCGTCATCATCGACGAGCGACGAACCCCGCCCCGAAGGCCACTGCGCCATGTCGACACATCGACGAAGCGGGAGGGCTGGTGAGCGAACCGGGGACGACTCGCGGTCGGCTCAAGCATCGTAGCCCGGCGGATTCGGGCCGGGCCTACGTCATTCGACCTGTTCACCGCCCGGTCGAAACGCCGAGCCGGTCGCGTCATTGCTCGCGTTCCCGCGCGGCCGAGACCTGCCTACGTTGGGGAGGGCGCCCCGTGGATCCCCACACTCCCGCGCCGGATCCACGGGGTCGCACACGAGACGTGTCCGGCCGCGCGGTCTGTCCGAGCCCCCCGAGGACGAGGAGGTCTGAAGGTATGGACGTGTCCATCGGCACGATCTGGGAGGCGGTCTCCCGTGCGCTTCCCGATGCCGTCGCCATCACCGAGCCCGGTCGTGAGACCACGTACCGGGAGTTCGACGAGCGCGCGTCCCGGCTGGCCGCCGCGCTGGACGTGGCCGGGGTACGGGCGGGCGACACCGTGGCCTGTTACCTGTACAACGGCGCCGCCTACCTGGAGACGGTCTTCGCCGCCTTCAAGCTCGGTGCCGTGCCGGTGAACGCCAACTACCGCTACACCGGCGAGGAACTCTCCGAACTCCTCACCGACGCCGACGCCGCAGCCCTCGTCTTCAGCGGCACCCTGGCCGACCGGGTCACGCACGCCGCCGGTCACGTACACACGCTGAAACTGCTGGTGAGGGCGGGCGATCCACCCGCCGACGGTCCGGCCGGTCCCTCCGTGCCCGAACTGGAAGACCTGCTGGCGGCGCACGCACCGCGCGAGCCGCAACCGCGTCCCGGATCGGACCGGCTCTTCATGTACACCGGCGGGACCACCGGCAAGCCGAAGGGCGTCGTATGGCGGCAGAGCGATCTGCTGCGCGCCCACGTGGTCCCGTTCTACCACCCGCTCGGGGTCACCGAACTCCCGGCGACCCTCGACGAGGCCGTGACCATCGCCGTCAAGGCACATCACGGGGGCTGGTCCCCGACCACCATGCCCGTCGTGCCGCTGATGCACGCCACCGGGCTGTTCAACACCATGGGCGCCCTGATGGTGGGCGGCCGGGCGGTCACCGCGCGCCAGGGCGGCCTCGACCCGGAGCACGTCTGGCGCACGATCGCCGAGCAACGGGTCGAGACGGTCATCGTCGCGGGCAACGCCGTGTGCCGGCCGCTCGTCGACGAACTCGTGCGCGCGGAACAGACGGGACCGCCGCACGACCTGCGCTCCGTACGCAGAATCCTCAGCTCCGGCACCGCTCTCAGCGATGTGCTCAAGAGGCAACTGCACGAGCGTGCCGAGCTCACGGTCATCGACGCCATCGCATCGAGCGAAGGAGGACCTTTCGCCTTCGCGATCACCTCGTCCGTACGGGACCTGCCCGCCCGCTTCTTCCCCGTGCCCGCGACGAGGGTGATCGGTGCCGGTGACCGGTTCGTCGAACCCGGCAGTGACGAGGCCGGGCGCCTCGCCTACTGCGGGCCCATGCCGCTCGGCTACTACAAGGACGCCGAGAAGAGCGCGACGACGTTCCGCACCATCGACGGGGTCCGGTACGCGATCCCCGGCGACCTCGCCCGCCTCGAGGCCGACGGCGCGATCCGGTTCCTGGGACGCGGCTCGGGCTTGATCAACACGGGCGGGGAGAAGGTGCACCCGCAGGAAGTGGAGAACGTCCTGCTCTCGCACCCCGCGGTCACCGACTGCGTCGTGGTCGGCGTCCCCGACGAGACCTGGGGGGAACGGGTGGCGGCCGTCGTGGCGGTCCCGCCGGACACGACCGTCACCGGCGAGGAACTGCGCGACTGGGTACGGCGGAGCCTCGCCGGCTACAAGGTGCCGCGATCCGTCGTCGTGACGGACGCTCTGCCGCGGACCCCGACCGGCAAGCTCGAAGTCGCCTGGGCCAGGAAGACGGCCCAGGACTCCGGCGCGGGCGACGGATCATGACGGTCGAGTGCGAGACGGGTGGCCGTGGGGCCACGCACATCTGGGTTCCCTTCCGCGACACGTCCCTCTACGTGGAGTTCGCGGACGAGACGAGCGAGGCGGGCGAGACGGCCCGTACGTCCGATCGCCGGGACCTGCTGGCCGACGTCGTCCCCCAGGACGGCATCACGCGCGACGACCGCTACGGCGCACCGATGTGGCGCATCGACGTCCAGCGGCTGCATGCCGTCGTGGAAGCCCTCTGGAACGAGGACGACCGCCAAGTGCGGATCCACCTCGACCAGGCTCCGCGGCTCGACAGGGACGCCGGGACGCCCGGCCCGCGCGACGGATGACGTAGTCCGGGCCACGACCATACGCCGCCCCGGTCCGGTCATTCGAGCGATGACCTGGGCATTTCCCATGGCTAGCGTCGATCGTGCCGCCGCCGAGCGCGGCCGAGGTGAACCTGCCGACCGTACCGAGGAGATGACGAACTTGACGAGCCCCTCAACCGCCGCCCCGGACACGCGCCCCCTCGGTACCACCGAAGCCGCAGCGCCGTCCGCGGCGCGGCGCGGCACCGAGTTCGAGGGCACCGTCACCGTGGTGACCCGGCAGACGGTGGCGGAAGGTGTCGTATCGCTGGAGCTCGCGCCGAACTCCGGCGAAGCCGAGCCGCTGCCGCCCTGGCAGCCTGGAGCGCACATCGACGTCGTCCTGCCCACGGGCGTCACCCGTCAGTACTCGCTGTGCGGCCCGGTGGATCCGGCGGGGAACACGGCCCGCTGGCGCATCGCGGTACTCCGGGAGCCCGACGGACGCGGCGGCTCGCAGTGGATCCACGACCACGTCGAGGAGGGCGACGAACTCCGCGTGCGTGGCCCCCGCAACAACTTCCTCCTGCGGCCCGCCACGAAGTACCTGTTCATCGGCGGCGGCATCGGCATCACCCCCCTGCTCCCGATGATCGCCGAAGCCGAGGCCGCAGGGGCCGACTGGTCCCTCCTCTACGGCGGCCGAACGCGCGCCTCCATGGCGTTCCTGCCCGAACTGGAAAGCTACGGCGACCGCGTGTCCGTACGGCCGCAGGACCAGTACGGACTGCTCGACCTCACCGGCTTCCTCGGCGACCCCGACCCCTCGGCCCTGGTGTACTGCTGCGGCCCCGCGGGGCTCATCGACGCGGTCGAGGCGTACTGCGCCACCTGGCCGGCCGGGTCCCTGAACGTCGAGCGGTTCGCCGCGGCGGCCGGGCAGCAGCCCGTCGGTGGCGAGGCCGAGCAGCCGATCGAGGTGGAGTTGCGGGCGTCCGGGATGACGCTGACCGTGCCGCCCGGCCTGCCGGTCCTCAAGGCCGTGGAGCAGGCGGGCATCCCGGTCCTGTCCTCCTGCGAGGAAGGCATCTGCGGCTCGTGCGAGACCGCCGTCCTGGAGGGCGAGGTCGACCACCGCGACTCGCTGCTCACCGAGGACGAGCGGGCCGCGAACGACACGATGCTGATCTGCGTCTCCCGCGCGCGGGGCGGGCGCCTCGTCCTGGATCTCTGACACACGCCTCTGACACACCGTCAACTCGGTGTACCGCCGAAGAAAGGACCGCCATGACACTGACACAGCACGTGCGCAACGGCTGGTACCTGGGAGCCTGGTCCGACGAGATCGGCCGGACGCTCAAACAGCGCTGGATCGCGGACATCCCGGTCTGCTTCTACCGGCTGCCCGACCAGAGCGTCACCGCCGTCGAGGACCGCTGCCCCCACCGCAAATACCCTTTGTCCTTGGGTCACTTGGACGACGAGGGCACGCTCCAGTGCGACTACCACGGCTACCGCTTCGACGGGCAGGGCGTGTGCGTCGGGGTCGCCGAGCAGGCCGACCGGCCCAAGGCGGCGCTGCGCCGGTTCCCTCTGGTCGAGCGGGACGGCGCGATCTGGATCTGGCCCGGTGATCCGAAGCTCGCCGACGAGAGCCTCCTGCCCGACACCTCATGGCTGACCGCCCCGGAGTGGACCCATGTGCACGGCGTCGTCCCGCTGAAGGCGCGGCACATGCTGCTCCTGGAGAACCTGCTCGACCTCACCCACGAGACGTTCCTGCACCCGACGAGCATCGGCAACGCCGCCGTCGCCGCGACCCCGATCGACGTGACCGTGGACGGCGACCGGGTCGCCTTCAGCCGCCGCATGGTCGGCATCGAGGCCCCTCCGTTCTACGAGAAGTCCTGCGGGCTGACCTCGCCGGTGGACCGCTGGCAGGACGGCGACTTCTACCCGCCGGGCATCTTCGTCCTCAACATCCGCGTCGCGGCCACCGGCACCGAGGAGCCGGAGGGCTTCCACATGAAGGTGCTGTACGGGATGACGCCGGGACGCGGCAACGAGACGCACGACTTCTACGCCCTGGGCCGCGACTACCTCATCGACGACCAGGAGCTGACGAAGTTCCAGCACGAGCAGCAGCTCGCCGTGATGCAGGAGGACGTCGACGCCCTGGAGGCGCAGGAGGTCATGTACGCCACCGACCCGGGCGGCACCGCCGAGTCCAGCATCAGGTCCGACCTCGCCGCACTCCGCGGACGCCGCGCGGTGACGAAGATGCTCGCCCGCGAACAGCAGAGTGGCGGCACGCGGCCCCGGGCGTCCGTATGAGCGGCCGCCACGTCTTCGTACTGCTCCACGGAGCCTGGCACGGCGGCTGGGTGTGGCAGCGCGTGGCCCCGGCGCTGCGCGCGGCCGGGCACGAGGTGCACACTCCCACGCTGACCGGGGTGAGCGACCGCGCCCATCTGCTCAGCCCGCAGGTCGGGCTGACCACGCACATCGAGGACATCGTGGCGCTGATCAAGGCCCACGACGCACGGGACGTCGTACTGGTCGGGCACAGTTACGCCGGCCAGGTCGTCACCGGGGTCGCGGACCGGATCCCGGACCGGCTGGCGCGGCGGGTCCACCTCGACGCCTTCGTCGGCGCCGACGGTGAGGCGGCGATCGATCTGCTGCCCGCTCAAGTCGCCGGGCACTACCGGGAGTCCGTGGCCGGACCCGGCTTCGGCTGGCTCATCCCGGTGCGCTCGCTGAGCGTGCTCGGCGTCGAGGAGCAGACGGACCTCGACTGGCTCGGCCCCCGGCTGACCCCGCACCCATGGCTGACCTACACCGAGCCGCTGCGTCTGACCGGTAAGGCGGACCAGGTCCCCGGCGTCTTCGTCGAATGCACCGACTGGATGCGGGTGTTCACCCCGCACGCCGAGCGGGCCGCCGCCCGCGGCTGGCCGGTCCACGAGATCGCCACCGGCCATGAGGCCATGGTCACGGCTCCCGGTGAACTGGCCGAACTGCTGTTGGAGATCGCGGCAGCCTGACCCGATCCGTGACCCGATCCGTGAAGGGACGCCCCATGGAATTCCTCGTACGCACCGAGAACACCCTGCCCCCGGACACCCCCGACGACGTACGCGAGGCCCTGCGCAAGGGCGAGCGCGAACGGGCCATGCAGCTCAGGGAGGCCGGCATCCTCAAGCGGCTGTGGCGGGTTCCGGGCCGCAACGCCACGATCGGCCTGTACGAGGCGGCCGACCCGGCTCAGCTGCACGACGCGCTCGCCTCCCTGCCGATGTGGAAGTGGATGGACATCACCGTCGAGGCACTCGCCACCCATCCGCAGGAGAAGGCGCCTTGACCGGCAACGACACGGGAGAGGAAACGGGATGTCCAGCAGCACACCCCAGGTCCCCGGCACCTACGTCTTCGACGCCGCGGAGAACCGCCGCGGCCGAGCACTGAACCGGCTCTGCGGGTCCCTCAAGGAAGCCGAGAACCGGGAGAGGTTCAAAGCCGACGAGGCCTCGTACTGCGAGGCGTACGGGCTCACGGTCGCGCAGCGGGACGCCGTCCTCACGCGGGACTGGAACCGGATGATGGAGCTGGGCGGCTCCATCTTCTACGTCTTCAAGCTCGCCATGGTCGACCAGAAATCCATGCAGTACCTCGGCGGGGTGTTCACCGGCATGACCACCGAGGAGTTCGCGGAGGCGCTGAAAGCGGGAGGGCGGAACTTTGGCTGAGGTGATCTGGGGTCTGGCCACCTCGCACGTGCCGTCGATCGGTGCGGCCATGGACCACGGGAAGACCGAAGACCCGTACTGGAAGCCGCTGTTCGACGGCTACGCACCGGCGCGGAAGTGGATGGCCGAGCACACCCCCGATGTCGCGATCGTCATCTACAACGACCATGCCAACGCCCTCGACATGAGTGTCACCCCGACCTTCGCGCTCGGGACGGCGGAGTCGTACCGAGTGGCCGACGAGGGATGGGGCAGCCGCCCCGTGCCGGCGGTCATCGGCGCGCCCGAGTTCTCCGACCATCTCGTCGAGAGCCTGATCGACAGCTCCTTCGACCTGACCGTCTATCAGGAACTCGATGTCGACCACGGCCTGACCGTTCCGCTGTCGGTGTACTGCCCGGACCCCGGCGAACGCTGGCCGTGCGCGGTGGTGCCCCTCCTGGTGAACGTCATCCAGTACCCGCAGCCCACCGCCGCGCGCTGCCTGGCCCTCGGTCGCGCGCTCGGCGAGGCGATCCGGTCCTTCCCCGAGGACCTCAGGGTGGCGGTCTTCGGTACCGGCGGCATGTCCCACCAACTCGCGGGCGCCCGCGCGGGGTTGATCAACCAGGACTTCGACCGGATGTACCTCGACGCGATCGAGCACGACCCCGACAAGCTGGCCGTACTGACGCGCGAGGAGTACATCCGCGAGGCCGGCTCCGAGGGCATCGAGATGATCATGTGGCTGATCATGCGCGGCGCGCTCGGGCCCCGGATCCGACGCGTGCACGAGACGTACCACGTGCCCGCGTCGAACACGGCGGCCGGAATGGTCCTGTTCGAGAATCTGAGCCGGTGACGTGCCGTCAGCCCAGCTCGGCCACCGCCCGTGCCGCCGGGGCGGCATGCCGCTCGATCCACTGGGCCGGGGCGTCCTCCGGCGGCGCGACAATGGCCTCGTCGATGCCCAGAGCGGCGTAGCCGGCCATGGCCTCGGGGAAGCCGTCGAGCACGCCGCTGGGGTCGATGTAGAGGACGGTTTTGCGGATGGCCGCGTAGTCACGGCCGACGTCCTCGCAGTGATCGCGCAGCACGTTCAGCTTGTGCCCGACCTCCGCCGGGCTGGAGCCGAAGAGGTTGCAGGCGTCCGCGTACTGGGCGACGAGCCGCAGGGTCTTCTTCTCCCCACCGCCACCGATCATGATCTCCGGGTGCGGGGTGCTCACCGGCGCCGGTACGTTGAGCGTTTCGGCCAGCTGGTAGTGCTTGCCCTCGAAGGGGCCGTTGTTCTGCGGGTCCCACATCTGCCGGCAGATGCGCAGGGTCTCCTCCAGCCGCTCGAAGCGCTCGGCGACTGGAGGGAACGGGACGCCCAGGGCCGTGTGTTCGCGCTCGTACCAGGCGGCGCCGGCACCGAGGAAGGCCCGGCCGCCGGAGAGTACGTCGAGAGAGGTGACGATCTTGGCCAGCAGGCCGGGGTGACGGTACGTCACTCCCGTGACGAGCAGGCCCAGTTGTGTCGTGGAGGTGTGCGCCGCGAGGTAGCCGAGGGTGGTGTAGCCCTCCAGCATGGGCTCCGTCGCGGTGAGCCCGTATGCCTCCATCTGGAAGTAGTGGTCCATGACGGAGAGTCGGCTGACGCCTGCCGCCTCCGCCGCAGCGCCCACCGTGGCCAGCTCGGGGCCGAGGGCGGCTGGGCCGTCGGTGTGGTTGAAGCGGGTGATGTGTACGCCCAGTCGCATGGGGTCTCCAATTCAGCCGGCGCGGTACCGAAGCCCGTCGAGGAGCAGATCGAGCATGCGGCCCGCACGGTCGCGTTGTCCTTCGTCACTGGTGATCAGGAGGATGCCGCCGAGGGCGAATCCGACGTCCAGAGGATCGATGTCCGAGCGCAGAGCGCCCGCCTTGGCCCCGGCGTCCAGCAGCGTGCTGATGGCCGTGCTGAGCCGGTCGAGACTCTCGGCGAACGGATCGGCGCCGGAGGCGATGACGGCCTTCAACGCCTCCGCCATGCCCTCCTTGGTGGTCAGGTAGTCGATGAACCGGTCCATCCACAGCCGCATCGCCTGGTCGGGCGGGAACTGGTCGAGCAACTCCGTGGCGCTGTCGCAGACCCGGGCGAGCTCGTTGCGGTAGGCGGCCTCCACCAGCGCCTCACGGGTGGGGAAGTGCCGGTAAAGGGTCCCGATACCCACACCGGCGTCCCTGGCGATGGCCTCGAGCGAGGCGTCGAGGCCCCGTTCGGAGAAGGCCCGCACAGCTGCGTCGAGCAGACGCTCCCGGTTGCGCCGCGCGTCGGCACGCATTCCGCGTGTGTTGCCGGTCACAGCAATCCTTCCTCCTGGACAAGCGGAGGCTCCTCCATTTAAGGTTTCAATCAAATCCGGAGGCTCCTCCGTTTTGAGCGTAGCAAACCAGGAGCACTTGTCTGACCCCGCTTCTGATCCACCCCTGTTTCCACGAAGGATTTCCATGTCCAAGATCTGGTTCGTCACCGGTTCGTCCCGCGGCCTGGGCCGCTCGTTCGTCGAGGCGGCACTGGAGCGCGGCGACAAGGTCGCGGCGACCGCACGGAACACCGAGTCCCTGACGGACCTCGCGATCACCTACGGCGACCAGCTGCTCGCGCTGGCGCTGGACGTCACAGACAAGGCCGCCGCGTTCGACGCGGTCAAGCAGGCCCACGCGCACTTCGGGGGCCTGGACGTCGTCGTCAACAACGCCGGTTACGGCCACTTCGGCATGGTCGAGGAACTGACCGAGGCCGAGGCGCGCGATCAGATGGAGGCCAACTTCTTCGGCGTGCTCTGGGTCACCCAGGCCGCCCTGCCCCTGCTGCGCGCCCAGGGCGGTGGCCACATCGTGCAGGTCAGCTCGGTCGGTGGCGTCCTCGCCATCCCCAGCCTCGGTGTCTACGCCGCCTCCAAGTGGGCCGTCGAGGGGCTGTCCGAGGCGCTGGCCGGAGAGGTCGCCGGGCAGAACATCAAGGTCACCTTGGTCGAGCCGGGTCCGTACCCCACCGACTGGCCCGGCGCCTCCGCGGCCCGGTCCGAGCCCAACCCGGTCTACGACGGGGTCCGCCAGGCCCTGACCGAGGGCCTGGACCTGTCCGACCTGGGCGACCCCAAGGCCGTCGGCCCGGCACTACTGAAGATCGTGGATGCCGAGAACCCGCCGCTGCGGGTGTTCTTCGGCCGGCCGCCGATCCAGATGACCAAGGACCACTACGCGCAGAAGCTGGCCACCTGGGCCGAGTGGGAGCACATCTCGCTCGCCGCCCACGGCTGAGCCGCACCCTCAAGACCCCGACCCCTCCCCCTCGTACGCCGGACAGCTACGGCTACCCATAAACAAATACTTGAAAGTTCAGTTGAAATCCTCAAACAAAAGCTAGGAGAACACCATGGCAGGCAGCATCCGCAGGCACTGGAAGCGCTGGCTGATCGCGGGCGTGGCTGTCGTCGCCGTACTGGGCATCGGAGGCCCGTACGTCTACATCAACTACATCGCGGACGAGCCACCGGCCGCGCTCTCGCTCGACAGTTCCCCACCGGGGTCGGAAGCGTCCCCCGACGGATCCTCCGGGTCCGGAGAGCAGGCGAGGGACGGCGTCGAGGGCTCATGGCGGGTGAGCAGCGGATCGCAGGCCGGTTACCGCGTCGACGAGGTCCTCTTCGGCCAGAACGTCACCGCCGTGGGCCGCACCGAAGAGGTCACCGGAGACCTGGAGATCGAGGGCACCCGCGCCACCAGCGGCACCATCACCGTCGACCTGGCCTCGGTGGCGAGCGACTCCGACGAGCGTGACGCCCAGTTCCGCGGCCGGATCATGAACACCGAGCAGTTCCCGGAGGCCACCTTCGAGCTCACCGAACCCGCTGACTTCGGCTCGGCCCCGGACGTCGGCGAACAGGTCACCGCCGAGGCCACGGGTGAGCTGACCATCCACGGCGAGACCAACCCCGTCACCTTCGAGCTCACCGCCCAGCGCACCGCCGACGGCTTCCGCACCAACGGCTCCATCCCCCTCACCTTCGCCGACTACGGCGTCGACGCACCGAACTTCGGCGGGATCACGGTCGAGGACGAGGGAACCGTCGAGTTCCTCCTCGCCTTCACGCCCGCCTGATCCCCATCCCTTCGTCTTCGTTTCCCCGCACAGCATTGGAGAACACCGTCATGCGCAGCACCCACCTGTCCCGCAAGGCCGTCGCCACCCTGGTCGCCGCCGCGACCGTCGGAGCCGTGGCCGGCTTCACGCCCGCCGCCACCGCCTCCGCGCCCTCACACGGCGGGGCCACCGCCGACGCCCGGCACACCAGCCCCGTCACGCAGGAGCGCAACAAGCGCGTCGCCGTCCACGTGCTCAAGCGGCTCTTCGAGCACGGTGACCTGTCGGCCGCCGACCGCCACATCCGCCCCGACTACATCCAGCACAACCCCAACGCGGCCGACGGCACCGAGGCGCTCAAGGACTTCGTCCGCTTCGAGACCGCGCGGTACCCGGACCTGACGTACAACGTCAAGCGGGTCCTCGCCCAGGGAAACATGGTCATCGTCCACGGCAACGTGATCAACGAACCCGGCACCCGCGGCGTAGCCCTGGTCGACATGTTCCGCTTCGACCCGAAGAGCGGCATGATCGCCGAGCACTGGGACATCCTGCAGGACGTGCCGGCGAGCACCGTCAACGGCAACGACATGTTCGGCACGGTCAGCCACCCGCGCACGAACCAGCCGGGCCCGCGCTGGCTGACGCCCTTCAGCCAGAAGGTGGCGACCAAGTACTTCGACACGCTCCTCGTCGACAAGAACCCCGACGCGGTCCGGTACCTGGCTCCGGAGTACTACCAGCACAATCCCACCATCCCCAACGGCTCGGCCGGCCTGCGCGAGCAGTTCACCAGCTTCTTCCAGCAGTTCCCGAACCTGATCGTCGAGCGCAAGCGGGTCATCGCCGAGGGCGACATGGTGGCCATCCACGCCCACTACCGCCTCAGCCCCGAGGACCGCGGCCAGTCCGTCGTGGACATCTTCCGCGTCGGCAGGAACGGCAAGATCGTCGAGCACTGGGACGTACTCCAGGACGTGCCGGCGACCTCCGCCAACGACAACACGATGTTCTGAGCCGATCCCTGGGCCGATCACCCACCTGTTCCGACAGGGTTCCGAATTCCTCGACACCGACGTCGTGGTCGATGGCCGTCTGTGGTGGGTCAGCGGCTGGTGAAGACCACGTCGTGCCAGGACTTGTGCCGCTCGCCGGTGTTCTCCGACATGACGTGCTTGATGTTGGTGTACTCGTCGAAGGAATACACCGACATGTCCTTGCCGAAGCCGGAGGCCTTGTAGCCGCCGTGCGGCATCTCGCTGATGATCGGGATGTGGTCGTTGATCCAGACGCAGCCGGCCTGGATCTCGCGGCTGGCGCGTCCGGCGCGGAAGACGTTGCTGGTCCAGGCGGAGGCGGCAAGGCCGTACGGCGTGTCGTTGGCCAGGCGGATGGCGTCGTTGTCGCTGTCGAAGGGCAGGCAGACGAGGACCGGGCCGAAGATCTCCTGCTGGACGATGGCGGAGTCCTGTGCGGCGTCGGTGATGAGGGTGGGCTCGTAGTAGGCGCCCTGGCCCAGCGGCCCGTCGGGGATCCTCCCGCCGCGCACGATCGTGGCTCCGGCCTCACGCGCGTTCTCCACCATGGCGGCGACCTTGTCACGCTGCCGGAGGGAGATCAGCGAGCCCATGTCGGTGGCGGGGTCGTCGACCGGGCCCAGGCGTACGCCGTCCATCAGCTCGGCGACGCGGGCCACGAACGCCTCGTACAGGGGGCGTTGGACGTAGGCGCGGGTGGCGGCCGTGCAGTCCTGGCCGGCGTTGATGAGGGCTCCGGCCACGGCGCCGCGGGCGGCGGCCTCCAGGTCGGCGTCGTCGAAGACGACGAAGGGGGCCTTGCCGCCGAGTTCGAGATGGACTCGCTTGGCCAACCCGGCGGCTTGCGCGGCGACTTGGCGGCCGACCGCGGTGGAGCCGGTGAAGGAGACCATGGCGATGTCGGGGTGGGTGACCAGGGCCTGCCCGGCGACGGGGCCGCTGCCGGTGACGATGTTGATCACGCCGTCGGGGATCCCGGCCTCCTGCGCCGCTTCGGCGAACATCACCGAGGTGAGCGGGGTGAGTTCGGACGGCTTCAACACGACTGTGTTGCCGGCGGCGACGGCGGGCAGCACCTTCCAGGCGGCCATCTGCAGCGGGTAGTTCCAGGGGGCGATGGAGCCGATCACGCCGATGGGTTCGCGGCGGACGGTGGAGGTGTGGTCGCCGGAGTACTCCGCCGAGGCGCGGCCTTCAAGGTTGCGTGCGGCGCCGGCGAAGAACCGTACGTTGTCGATGCTGCCGGGGATGTCGAAGCCGCGGGTCAGCCGGATCGGTTTGCCGCCGATACGGCTCTCGGTGTCGGCGAACTCCTCGCTGCGGGCCTGGAGTCGGTCTGCCCAGCGCAGCATGGCCTCGGAGCGTTCGGCGGGGGTGGTGCGCGACCACTCGGCGAAGGCGGCGCGGGCGGCGGCGACCGCCTCGTTGACGTCCTCAGGGCCTGCCAGGGTGTCGGTGGCCAGGACCTCGCCGGTGGCCGGGTTGGTCACCGAGTGCTGCTCGCCGGACGTGCCGGAGCGGCGCTTGCCCGCGATGAACTGTTGTCCGCTGGTCTCCATCAGTCACTTCTCCGATTGGTCTCGGGGCTGGAGCTCTGCGCGCCCCACAGGTCGCCGAGCGTATAGCCGTGCGGGCACGTCCACGAACCTCTGATCGACACCTGAGCCTGTCACCGCCGGAGGACTGCGCCGAGCCGCCGCGCCCTTCGAAGAAACGCGGCCACGCACAGCAGCACCACCGCCCCCGCGCTCACCGCCGATGCCGCGCGCAGGCCGGGTGGGCGGAAGGAGCAGTGGAGTTGGTGCTCGGAGGCGTCCGGCAACGGGACCGCGATCAGACCCAGGCGGCTCTGCGGGGCGCGCATCGGGCCGCCGTCGACCGCGCAGCGCCAGCCCGGTGTGCGGGCGGTGGCGATGACGGCCGTGCCCTTGGAACCGGGCGGGAGTGTGGCGCGTACGCTGTGGCCGCCCGCCGTGACATGGGTGGCGCCCCGGGCTCGTAGGTCCGCGATCGCCCGCCTGAGTTCGGCGGGGTCCAGGCAGGCCAGGGGTGAGCGCGGCAGTTCGGTGTCCTGGAAGACCGTGGCGATGGTGACCGTGACACGGCCGTCCGCCGGGACGGTGCCGAGCGGCTTGGTGGCCACCGCCTTCTCGGGGCGCTCGCCCCAGAGGCGTACGGACCTCCCGCCGGAGCCCGCGAGCATCGCGTCGGTCCAGGAGCCGTCGACGTACAGGCGGCTGCCGGGGCGGCATCGGGCGGTGATCCGGTACGGGGCGCCCGCGACGGTCAGCCGGTACGGGCCTGACGCGCGCCGCGGCTCCGGACCGTGCGCACCGGCGAAGGAGATCCGCGGCAGCTCGTACACCTGGTGTCCCAGTGCCGCCTGCTGGTGGGCGAACGACGAGGAACCGGGTGGCAGTTGAGGTGCGGCGCGTGGGTGGACGGTCACCAGCGGCGGCGCGGGGAAGCGTTCGACGCGTACGCGTCCCGGGGCGTCGGTGTGCCGGATGCGGGCGCCGACGGAGAAGACCGCGTCGGCGACCGGGTTGTCCTGGGGGATCAGATGGCGGCCGTACATGGTCCAGGAGTAGCCGAGGCGCCGCAGGAGGCGGGCGGTCTGCTTCGGCACGTAGCTGCTGTAGTAGGCCGGGCCCTCGCCGCCCAGGAGCTGCGGGTCGTTGTTGACGATCTCGGGCGGGCCGGTGTCGGTGCGGTGAGCGGGCCAGTCGGCGACCCGGGTGACGGCTTCGCGTACCGTGTCGTGCCGGGCGCCCCAGGTGGGCTTGGGGGTGTAGAAGGCCAGCTTGTGGCGCTGTTGGTCGACGGCGACACCGCTGGCCGCGAACTCGGCGAGCACGAGCACGGCGAGTGCGGCGCCGATCAGCCGGGCGCCGCGCTTTCGGGCGAACAGCAGCAGAAGCGCCAGGGTGAGCCCTCCCGAGCCGAGGACCACGAGCCAGGTCAGATGGCTCACGCCGTTCTCGTTGCGTACGGACGCGGCGGCGAGGACGCAGGTAGCCGCACCGGCGGCGAGCAGCGGCCCGGGCCGTGGCCGGTGGGCGAGGCAGAGCCACGCGACCGAGACCAGCAGACCGGCGAGCACGAACGACGCGCGGTACGGACTGCCGTTGGGCAGGGAGAGGCCGTACCAGAGCCTGACCGTCGGCAGCGAGCAGAAGGAGGCGACGACGACGGCCAGCGCCGCACACCACGCCACCCGCGTACGCACGGGGATATGCCGGCTGAGCGGGAAGGCGAGCACAAGCAGCAGCGCGAGCATGCCCACGAAGAACCGGGGCAGGCTGCCGAACCCCCGCTGCGCGGGCAGCAGCTGGAGCAGATACTCCAACGCGGGCGGACGGCTGTAGGGCAGCGCGGGAATCGGCTGGGCACCCGCGGCGGCCAGGTACGAGGGCCAGATCACGGGCGCGGCGAGCGCCGTGCCGAGCGCGAAGGTGAGGGCCGTACGGCCGAAGAACCGCAGCAGCCCCGCCCGGCTCCACTCGCGGGTGGCCAGCAGCACGGCACCGACGACGATGGTCCCGACGGCGGCCATCAACGCGGTGTAGAAGTTCCCGGCCCAGGCCAGGCCCACCATGGGCGCGGCCCACAGCCAGCCGCGCTCGCGCGTACAGCGGTCTAGGGCCTGTGTCGGAAGTGGCGTCGTTCGCCCGGAGGGCGGGCCGGGCGGCGGCGATGGGGGTCCCCCCGCGCGAGCTCGGGTTCGAGCGTGGGGGAGCGTGCTCTCGGCGTGCCGGGTGGAAGGCCCCGTCGATGGACCGGACGTACTTGGGCTTTCGCCCGGTGCGGCGAGTGGGGGCACCTCCCACGCCCTTAAGGCAGTGGGGGAGCGTGCCAGGCGTCGCCCGGCAGGCGCCACTTCCGACACAGGCCCTAGCGCCAGCAGCATCAGCGGGAACGCCGTCAGGCCCCACAGCCACATCGGGTCGAACACGCCGTCGTTGAGCGTCCAGCCCGACAGTGCGTACGCGGCACCGAGCAGGCCCGACTGCCACCAGGAGCCGGGCTGCAGCCGCCGCAGCCACCACGTCATGACGGCCGCGCCGAGCCCGATGCTCAGGCACTCCCCCACGTAGACGCCGAGGTCGACCTGGCGCCGTGGGAAGGCCGCGACGAGCGGCGAGAAGGGGTTGCCGAGGAAGCTGACGAAGTCCGCCCAGTACGGCACTCCGAAGGCGCTGTTCCAGTTGAAGAAGAGGTCGCCGGACGAGGTGCCGTGCAGCAGGTCCCACAGGTGGGCGTGGAAGGGCACGAACTGGTTGCCGAGGTCGTTGACGGCACGCGAGCGGTCCCCGAAGGGGTACGTGCCGCGCACCGCGCCCGAGATGACGAAGGCGGCCATGGCGATCGCCGCGGCCAGGCCGGGTCCGCCGGCACGGGTCTTCATGCCGGCACCAGGATGCGGCGGGCGATCAGGAAGGTTATGGGGATCGCGCCGACGGCGGCGATCAGCGGGGCGATCCGCGCGTCCATGCCGAGTCCGGAGACCAGCCCGTAGACCCCGGCCGTGGTGAGCAGGAGGTTCGCGGCGTTCGTCAGCGGGAACAGCACGAACTTCTGCCAGCTCGGGTTGGTGCGGTAGGTGAAACGGACGTTCATGAAGAAGGAGCCGATCATGCTCAGCAGGGTCGCCAGGACATGCCCGACCAGATACGGCGTCCACAGGCACAGCAACCGGTAAAGGGCGTAGTACGTCCCGGTGTTGACGGCCCCGACCAGTGCGAACCGCAGGAGCTGTCCCTTCACGAGGAGCGGGTCCGCAGAGCGGGCGGACGGGTGACGTCCGCGGGCGGGCGCTCGCTCACCAGGTAGTGCGGGCGCTGCTTGCACTCGTGGTAGACCCGGCCGATGTACTCGCCGATGAGGCCGAGCAGCACCATCTGCATGCCGCCGAAGCCGGTGACCGCGACGAGCAGGGTGACGTACCCGGGTGCGGTGACGCCGCCGAGGAGCACGGCGCCGACCGTCCAGGCGGCGTAGCCGAGGGCCAGGGCGGAGAGCAGGAACCCGAGGTGGATGGCCAGTCGCAGGGGGCGGCTGTTGAAGGAGACCAGGCCGTCCACCGCGTAGTTGAGGAGCTTGGGGTAGCTCCACTTGCTGTCGCCTCCGGCGCGTGGGGTGTCCTGGTAGTCGAAGAAGACGGTGCTGAAGCCGATCCACGAGAACAGGCCCTTGGAGAAGCGGTTGCGCTCGCCCAGCTCCAACAGGGCGTCCACGGCGCGGCGCGAGAGCAGGCGGAAGTCCCCGGCGCCGTCGACCAGTTCGACATCCGCCCAGTGGTTGAGGAACCGGTAGTAGCCGCGGCTCAGCAGGGTCCGCAGCGGGCCGTCGTGGTCGCGAGAGCGGCGGGCGACGACCTGGTCGAAGCCTTCGCGCCGCAGGTCGAGCATCCTGCCGAGCAGGGCGGGCGGGTGCTGGAGGTCGGCGTCCATGATGGCGATGTGGTCCCCGGCGGCCTCGTGCAGGCCCGCGAGCAGACCGGCTTCCTTGCCGAAGTTCCGCGACAGGGACAGGTAGCGGACGCGAGGGTCACGGAAGGCGAACGCGCGCAGCAGGGACAGCGTGCCGTCGGTGGACCCGTCGTCGACGAACACCACCTCGTACGGCTCCCTCAGTTCGTCGAGCCGCGCGTGGAGTTCGTCGTTGAACGCCTCGAGCACCTGCTCCTCGTTGAAACAGGGCACCACGACCGACAACATCGCGCGCTCCTTCCCCGGGGCCTGGAGGCAGGGGGGTGCCTCCGGGCCGGACGTTCGGTGGACGACGTCCGGTGGACGTCAGGTCCTGTGCGGGGCGTCAGCCTTCGCTGAGCTCGATGCCCTGCTCGTGGGTCACGCGTACGTTCGGCCGGGGGATGGGGAGGCCGAAAGGTCCGTCGTCGCTGTGGAGTTCCAGCAGCGTGGCTTCGACATGGGCCGGGCCGGGCTGGAAGCGGCCCAGCGTCCGTCCGGTGTTCGACCAGGTGCGCTCGGTTCCGTCGCAGATCGCGCGGGTGCCGCCGATGCCGTACAGCTCGTAGGTTCTGTCCTCGGCGGCCAGCGACGAGCTCACGTACACCGGGCCCGAGCTGTGCCGGCAGCGGTAGGTGCCGGAGAGGGTGACAGTGCCGTCCGACGCGATCTGGCCGGTCTCGTCGATGGTCACCATGTCGGCGGCGACGGTGGAGTCGGCGGGATCGGGATCGGCCGGTTCGTCGAAAGCGGTGGCGGACGAGGCGGCGAGCATCAGCAGCGCCGCTCCGGCGGCCACGCCGACAGTCTTTCGTAGGAACATCGGATTACCTCCTTGGTTGGGATTCCCAGAGGTACCCGGCGATCATCGCCATGGCCGTGAACGTCACCCTTTGGTGGCTAGTCCGTACCGTCCGTCCTGGGGACGTCCGAGGCGTGTCCGTGTCTTGTCCGCGTGTTGTCACGCTTCACGGGCAGCGGTTCCGCTGAGTTCACAGCCGGAGGCATGGTCTAGGTACGAGGCGGCGACCACGTCGCCCGAACCCGTCGCACGTGGAGGTACGCCATGTGTACTCACCGGAATTCCTGCCCGTCGTCCGACCGCTCCGGCCGCTCCGACAGCTCCGGCCGCGACACAGCACACATCGTCGCCGCCCACCCCGAGCAGGGCTGGTACCTCCTCTGCGACGGCGCCATCACCTTCGACGACACCGGCGCCCTCCTTCCTGACGGCCGGGTCATCGCTCCGCACCGTGCACCGGCCGAGCAGCTGAGCATCGCGGCGTGAGCGCTCCGCTGGGTGCGGAATCTGTGCGGTTCGGCTCCACACCGCGGGTCCGTCGTGGCTGGTCGCTCCCCCACTCTCGGCTTCGCTCGAGCGGGGGGACCCCCATCGCGGCGGAGCCGCAAATCGATACAGCCCCGCGCCCCTAAAAGGAAGGCCTGCGGCCTCCTTTAGGGGCGCGAGACCTCACCGTGACTTACGGAAGGACCGCCACCCCGTCGAGTTCCACCAGAGCCTGGGTGTCCCAGAGGCGTACGACTCCGAGGACGGCCATGGCCGGGTATTCGGGGCCTGCCAGCTTGCGCCAGATGCGGCCGAGTTCGGGGGCGTGGGTGCGGTAGTCGGCCACGTCCGTGGTGTAGACGGTGACGCGGGCGAGGTCGGTGGGAGTGCCTCCGGCGGCGCGCAGGGCGGTGAGGAGGTTCGTGAGGGCGCGTTCGAACTGGTCGGGGAGCGTGGTTCCGACGACCTTGCCCTCGGCGTCGAGGGCGGTCTGGCCGGCGAGGTAGACGACGCGGGAGCCGGTGGTGGTGACGGCGTGGGAGAAGCCGGTGGGCGGGGAGAGTTCGGGTGGGTTGACGCGCTCGGTGGTCATGAGCGGTCCCCCTCCGCGTACGGCCCTCTGCCGTCCAGTCCCCCGCCGTCCAGCTCCCTGTCACCCAATTCCCGGTACAACTCCTTCGCGATGACCGCCCGTTGGACCTCGCTCGCGCCCTCGTAGATCCGTGGGGCGCGTACCTCGCGGTAGAGGTGTTCGAGGAGGTGGCCGCGGCGCAGGGCGCGGGCGCCGTGCAGTTGGACGGCGGCGTCGACCACGTACTGCGCGGTCTCGGTGGCGAGCAGCTTCGCCATCGCGGCGCGTTTCGGGACGTCGGGGGCGCCTTCGTCGTACGCCGCTGCCGCCGCGTAGACCATCAGGCGAGCCGCCTCCGTCCGCTGGGCCATTTCGGCGACCTGGTGGGCCACGGTCTGCAGGTCGCTCAGTTTGCCGCCGAACGCGTCGCGTCCCGCGGTGTGCGTGAGGGTGGCGTCCAGCGCGGCCTGTGCCATGCCGACCGCGAAGGCGCCGACGCTCGGGCGGAACAGGTTGAGGGTGTTCATCGCGACGCGGAAGCCGCGGTCGGGTTCGCCGAGGATGTCGCCCGCGGTCACCGGTACGGCGTCGAAGGAGAGGGTGCCGATGGGGTGCGGGGAGAGCATGTCGAGGGGGGTGCCGGTGAGTCCGGGGCGGTCGGCGGGGACGAGGAAGGCGGTCACCCCGCGGGCGCCGGCGTCGGGCGTGGTGCGGGCGAAGACGGTGTAGAAGTCGGCTTCGGGCGCGTTGGAGATCCAGCACTTCTCGCCGGTGAGGCGCCAGCGGGCCGGGCCGTCGGCCTCGGCCTGCGGCGCGGTGTCCTGTTCCGCCCGGAGGGCCAGCGCCGCCGCGTCCGAGCCCGCGCCCGGCTCGCTCAGGGCGAAGGCCGCCACGGCCGTGCCCTCGGCAACGCGTGGCAGCCAGCGGTCGCGTTGGGCCGGGGTTCCGTACGCGTGGACCGGGTGTGCGCCCAGGCCCTGGAGCGCCAGGGCTGTTTCCGCTTCCGTGCAGGTGTACGCGAGGGACTCTCGCATCAGGCACAGGTCGAGGGCGCCGGAGGTGAACAGGCGCTTCAGGAGGCCGAGTTGGGCCAGTTCTGCGAGGAGTGGGCGGTTGACGTGGCCCGGTTCGCCCTTCTCGGCCAGGGGGCGCAGGACGTCGGCGGCGACGGCCCGTAGCTTCGTGCACCAGGCGATCTGTTCCGGATCGAGCGAGAATGCGGTCATTCCGGTCCCTTCTCCCCCTGGCGGGCCACACTCCAAGTCTATCGCGGGCCGTTGACTGTCGTCATCAACACGATACGCTCGATGCGCGAGCCCACCACGACACAGGGGGCGAACCGCCATGGAACCCACGCACTCCAGGGAAGCCATCGACACCGGGCGGCCGACGACCTCGGCCCACGTGGACACCTTCGCCCGCGACCACCTGCCACCCCCCGGCCAGTGGCCCGAGCTCCGCTTCGACCTCCCCGAGCTCCACTACCCCGAACGGCTGAACTGCGCCGCCGAGCTCCTCGACCACGCCGACCCGGACCGCCCCGTCTTCCGTACGCCGTCCGGCGGCCTGTGGACGTACGGCGATCTCCGCACCCGAGTCGACCGGATCGCGCACGTCCTGACCTCCGACCTCGGCGTGGTGCCCGGCAACCGCGTTCTGCTGCGCGGGCCCACCACGCCCTGGCTGGCCGCGTGCTGGCTGGCCGTCCTGAAGGCGGGCGCGGTCGCCGTCACCGTGCTCGCCCAGCAGCGCCCCCACGAGCTGGCCACCATGTGCGAGATCGCGCGGGTCGGGCACGCGCTGTGCGACATCCGGTCCGTGGACGACCTCGCGAAGGCGGAGATCCCCGGGCTGCGGATCACGACGTACGGCGGCGACGCCCCCGACGACCTCCTGAACCGAATAAGCCGCCGGGCGAACCCCGGAACCCCCGACGAGCCGTACCCCGCCGTGGCCACCGCCGCCGACGATGTCGCGCTGATCGCGTTCACGTCCGGCACCACCGGCCGCCCCAAGGGCTGTATGCACTTCCACCGCGACGTCCTCGCGACAGCGGACACCTTCTCGAAGCACGTCCTGCGACCGAACGCCGACGACGTCTTCGCCGGCAGCCCCCCGCTCGGCTTCACCTTCGGACTCGGCGGCCTGGTGATCTTCCCGATGCGCGCGGGCGCCAGCGCCCTGCTGCTCGAACAGGCGGGCCCCAAGCAGCTGTTGCCCGCGATCGCCGAGCACCGCGTGTCCGTGCTGTTCACCGCGCCGACCGCGTACCGCGCGATGCTGGAGGAGCTGGACTCGTACGACATCTCCTCGCTCAGGCGCTGTGTGTCCGCAGGCGAGAACCTGCCCGCCGCCACCTGGCAGGCCTGGCACGAGCGCACCGGCCTGCGCACCATCAACGGCATAGGCGCCACCGAGCTGCTGCATATCTTCATCTCCGCGGCCGACGAGCGCATACGCCCGGGGACGACGGGAGTTCCCGTACCGGGGTGGCACGCGCGCGTGCAGGCCGAGAACGGCGAACCCGTGCCCGACGGCGAACCCGGACTGCTCGCCGTGCGCGGACCGGTCGGCTGCCGCTATCTCGCCGACCCACGGCAGTCGGAGTACGTACGCGACGGCTGGAACATCACCGGCGACACGTATGTCCGGGAGGCCGACGGCTACTTCCGTTACGTGGCGCGCGCGGACGACATGATCATTTCCGCCGGGTACAACATCGCGGGCCCGGAGGTCGAGGACGCGCTCCTGCGTCACCCGGACGTGGTGGAGACGGCGGTCGTCGGACTGCCCGACGAGACACGCGGCCAGGTCGTGGTGGCGTACGCGGTGCTGCGGGCCGGCGCGCGCCGGGACCCCGAGGCGCTGCGCGCCTTCGTCAAGTCCGAGCTGGCGCCGTACAAATGCCCGCGCGAGATCGTCTTCCTGGACGCGCTACCGCGTACGGCGACGGGGAAGCTCCAGCGCTACCGGTTGCGTACGGGCGTCAACCCGGGCCATACGCAATCCGGTTCCGCGGGTACGGAAAGCGATCTCCAGTCCACGCAAGGTGATCTCGCATGACGCCGACGACCTAGAATGATCAACGTGTCCGAGCAGCACGCCCCCCGGTCCCTCATCGTCACCTTCTATGGCGCGTACGGCCGCTTCGCCCCCGGTCCCGTACCGGTCGCCGAGCTGATCCGGCTGCTGGCCGCGGTCGGCGTGGACGCGCCCTCCGTACGGTCCTCCGTGTCCCGGCTCAAACGCCGCGGGCTGCTCCTGTCGGCGCGTACGGCGACGGGTGCGGCCGGGTACGAACTGTCGCCGGACGCACGGCAGCTGCTCGACGACGGCGATCGGCGGGTCTACGCGGCGGCGCCCCCTGAGGACGACGGCTGGGTGCTCGCGGTGTTCTCCGTACCGGAGTCCGAGCGGCAGAAGCGGCATGTGCTGCGCTCCCGGCTCGTGGGCCTCGGCTTCGGAACGGCCGCCCCCGGGGTGTGGCTCGCGCCGGCCCGCCTCTACGAAGAGACCCGTCATACGTTGGAACGGCTGCGTCTCGACGGATATGTGGAGCTGTTCCGCGGTACGCACCTGGGCTTCACGGCGACGGCCGAAGCGGTCGCGCGCTGGTGGGACCTGGCCGCGATCGCCAAGCAGCACGAGGAGTTCCTCGACCGCCACGCGCGCGTGCTGCACGACTGGGAGGCACGGCCGGACACCCCACCGGAGGCGGCGTACCGCGACTATCTGCTCGCCCTGGACTCCTGGCGCCACCTCCCGTACGCCGATCCCGGACTGCCGCCCGCGCTGCTGCCGCCGGACTGGCCGGGGGCTCGCTCGGTGGCGGTCTTCCGGGCGCTGCACGAGCGGTTGCGGGACGCGGGGGCCGTCTTCGCAGGAGCACCGGCAGAGGTATCCGAAATCTCCGACAGGGCGTCAGAAATCTGAACGAAACCCAGGGCGGCGTGACTTGAGTCACATTTCACTCAGCTCGGGCAACGCCCAGGCCGCTCCTAGCCTCTTCTCATAATCCTTACCTAGGCTTGCGACGCATGAGTCTGATGCGCAATCTCAACCGGGCGCTCACCGCCACCACCGGCCTCCAGGTGCACAGGGCCCCCGCCGCCCCCGCCGTGCCCAAGCAGCCGAAGGCCGCGCCGGCGAAATCAGCCAAGCGGCCCACGCCGGTGTACCGCCGCCCCCCGGTCGAAGACCTGACGACGGATCGACTGCTGCGGCAGCCCGTCTTCATCATGTCGCCCGTGCGCTCCGGCTCGACCCTCCTGCGGATGCTCCTGAACGCGCACTCGCGGCTGCACTCCCCGCACGAGACGCACATCCGCCGCCTCGAGGTCGACTACGGCAGCAAGCTGTCGCAGCGCGCCATGAGCGCCCTCGATCTGGAGCGCGGTGACCTGGAGCATCTGCTGTGGGACCGGGTGCTCCACCGTGAACTGGTCAAATCCGGCAAGGACTTCCTGGTCGAGAAGACGCCGAGCAACGCGTTCGTGTACCAGCGCATCCAGGACTGCTGGCCCGACGCCCGCTTCGTCTTCCTGCTCCGCCACCCGGTGTCCATCGCCCGGTCCTGGCACGAGGGCGACCCCGAGAAGCGCACCTACGACGAGGCGGCGGCCGACGCGCTGCGCTACATGAAGGCCGTCGAGAAGGCACGCAACGGCATCGACGGCGGCCACACCGTGCGCTACGAGGACATCACCGCCGACCCCGAGAAGGAGATGCGGAGCCTGTGCGAGTTCCTCGAGATCGAGTTCGAGCCGTCGATGCTCGACTACGGCAAGAAGGACGACTCACAGGTGGTCAAGGGCCTCGGCGACTGGCGCGACAAGATCAAGTCCGGTCAGGTACAGGCCGGACGTGCGCTGCCGAAGGACGACGAGATCCCCGAGCTGCTGCGCCCCATGTGTACGGCCTGGGGTTATGTGTCATGAGACCGCACGCCGAGGTAGAGGAGGTCTGGCCGCGCGACGGACGTATCCGCCTCGTGGGCCGCATCCACGGCCGGGCCGCCGAGAGCGCCGACGGCTGGCGGCTGCTGCTCGTGTTGCGCGGGACCGACCGGCGGCTGCGCTACGACGCGCGTGTGAAGGGCGACCGCTTCGAGAGCGAGCTGCCCATCGCCGACCTCGCCGGCCGTGACGCAGGCCGTGACGCAAGCGACGCCGCCGGGGTTGAGGAGTGGGACATCCATCTCACCGACGGCGAGGCGGAGTTACGCGTCGGGAGGCAGCTCGACGACATCCGCGGCAAGAAGAAGATCATGGTGTTTCCGGAGCAGCGGACCGGCGGCCTCAGTGTCCGTCCGTACTACACGGTCAAGGACAACCTGTCGCTGGAATGCCGCTTGGAAAGCCGTGCGGAAGAGGCGATATGACAGCCCGGAATCAGGCGCCTCGGCATACGGCGCATGAGGCCCCGAAGCGTCCCAAGGTCCGCTATCTGCTCTTGCACGCATACGGGCGCGGCGGCACGATCCGCACCGTGATGAACCAGGCCAACTCCCTTGTGCGGGCGGGCTGGGACGTCGAGCTGGTGAGTGCGCTGCGCCGCCGCGAGGACGTCCAGTTCCCGCTCGATCCGCGGGTGACGGTCTCCACGGTCGTCGACCTGCGCGAGGGCGAGTACACCCCGCCGTCCGGTGTCGCGGGCCGCTGGCACGACTGGCGCCGGGGCAGGCTGCTCGAGCAGCCTGGGAAGCACATCCCCACGGGCGAGTTCGGCTACCGGTACTTCAACCGGTACGTCGAGGAGCAGCTCATCGCGTACCTGTCCACGCTGCGGGACGGCGTCCTGGTGACCACGCGGCCCGCGCTCAACTTCCTCGCCGCGCAGCACGCGACGGGCGGCGTGGTCCGTGTCGCGCAGGAACACATGAACCACGGCACGCACAAGCGTGATGTGCAACAGCGCATCCGGGAGACCTATCCGAGCTTCGACGCGGTCGCCGTCCTGACCGAGCGGGACCGCCAGGAGTACGAGCAACTGCTGCCCGGCACCAGGGTCGTACGCATCCCCAACGCCGTGCACTCGCTCGACCAGGTCTCCTCCGACCATCACGCGAAGATCGCCGTGGCGGCCGGGCGGCTCTTCCCGCAGAAGGGCTTCGACATGCTCATCGAGGCATGGGCGAAGCTCGTCGAGACGTACCCCGAATGGCAGTTGAGGATCTACGGCAGCGGCGAGAAGAAGGCCGAGCTGCGGGCCCTCATAGAGGAGCATCACCTCTACAACCATGTGTTCCTGATGGGCCACACCGACCGGCTGGACGACGAACTCGCCAAGGCCTCGTTCTACGTGCTCAGTTCACGCTTCGAGGGCCTGCCCATGGTGATGATCGAGGCGATGAGCCACGCGCTGCCCGTGGTGAGCTTCGACTGCCCGACCGGGCCCTCCGATGTGCTCACGCACGGAGTGGACGGGCTGCTGGTTCCGCCGGAGGACCCGGACGCGCTCGCCCAGTCCATGGGCAAGCTGATGGCCGACGAGTCGCTGCGTTCGGAGATGGGCGTCGCGGCCGTGCTGACGGCCGCCTCGTACGGCCCGGACGCCGTACACCCGCGCTGGGAAGCCCTGTTCACCGAACTCCACGAACAACGGCTCGGCACCGCCGGCGCCGCGAAAGGACAGCACGTATGACCCACACGGCAAGGGCTCAGGGAGCCACGATCTGGCTCACCGGGCTGCCGAGCGCGGGCAAGACCACAATCGCCCGCATTCTCGCCGGCCGGCTGCGGTCCGAGAACCACCGCGTGGAGGTGCTCGACGGCGACGAGATCCGCCGCTTCCTCTCCGCGGGCCTCGGCTTCTCCCGCGAGGACCGCAACACCAACGTGCAGCGCATCGGCCTGGTCGCCGAAGTCCTCGCCCGCAACGGCGTGCTGGCGGTGGTGCCGGTCATCGCGCCGTACGCCGACAGCCGCGAGGCCGTGCGCAAGCGGCACGAGGCGAGCGGGACGCCGTACATCGAGGTGCATGTCGCCACTCCGGTCGAGGTGTGCGCCGAGCGCGACGTCAAGGGGCTGTACGCCCGTCAGGCCGCGGGTCAGCTGACCGGGCTCACCGGCGTCGACGACCCGTACGAGCCGCCGCTGGACCCGGCCATCGCGCTGAAGACCCAGGGGGAGACACCCGAGGAGTCGGCGAACGCGGTGTACGCGGTGCTGGCGGAGAGGGGGCTCGTGTGACCTCCGTGAGCACCGAGCGTACGTACACGCTCTCCCATCTGGACGCTTTGGAGTCGGAGGGTGTGCACATCTTCCGT
>NZ_BMPQ01000025.1 GCF_014647675.1 Streptomyces flaveus
CACCCACCCACCCAAGGGGCGCGGGGAACTGCGCGACCAGCCACCCACACACCCGCACCCAAAAACGAACCCACCCGCCCAACCGCCGGAGGCAATCCCCACCCGGCCCAACCAGAACCGGCACCATCCGCCCACCCCTCGTAGGCTCGGGTCATGTCAGAGGTGTACGCGGCCCGCCGCGAACGGCTCCGGGAGCGATGCGCAGCCGGCGGCAGCGCCACCGCGCTGGTGTCCCGTCCCGCCAACGTCCGCTACCTCGCGGGCGCAGCCCCCCGCGGCGCCGTTCTGCTGCTGGGCAAGGGAACGGACCTGATGCTGTGCGCGGGTCCCCTCGACGCGGGCCCGCTCGGCGCACCCCCCGACGACGAGCGCCCCGACGAAGCCCTGCGGATCCAGACGCTGCCGGGAGCCGGCGACGGCCGCGGCGACCCGGCTGTCGCCGCAGCCGACCTCGCCGTGGCGCACGGCGCCGAGTCACTGGCCGTCGAGGAACACCACCTGACCGTGGCCCGCCACAGAGCCATCCGCTCCGTGACACCCCGCCTGCGCCTGACCGACCTCGGCGGCGCCGTCGAGCAGCTGCGCGTCGTCAAGGACGAGGAGGAGATCTCCTGCCTCCGGATCGGTGCCGAGATCGCCGACCAGGCGCTGAGCGAACTCCTCGAATCGATCCTCGTCGGCCGAACCGAACGCCACCTCGCCCTGGAGCTGGAGCGCCGCCTCGTCGACCACGGTGCCGACGGCCCGGCCTTCGCGACCTCCGTCGGCACCGGCCCGAACTCGGGACGTCGCGGCCACCGTGCCACCGACCGGCGGGTCGAGGAGGGCGACTTCCTCTCCGTATGCCTGGGGGCGAACTACCGCGGCTATCGCTGCGAGATCGGCCGTACGTTCGTGATCGGCACCTCGCCTGCCGACTGGCAGATCGAGCTGTACGACGTCGTCTTCGCCGCCCAACGGGCTGGCCGCGAGGCGCTCACACCCGGCGCCGAGTACCGCGATGTGGACCGCGCCGCCCGGCATGTGCTGGACTCCGCGGGGTACGGGCACGGCCTTTCTCCGCTGACCGGGCACGGTGTAGGGCTCGAAATCGATGAGGACCCTCAGCTGGCCCCCGCGGCCATGGGTAAACTGGACGCTTGCGTGCCGGTCACCGTCGAACCGGGGGTCCACCTCCCGGGCCGGGGCGGTGTCCGGATCGATGACACGCTCGTCGTACGCCCTGAGGCGGACGGCGGACCCGAGCTACTCACCATCACGACCAAGGAGCTGCTCGCGCTCTAGCTTCGAGCTGTGCGCCTGCCCCGGGGTCGTCCACGTCAGTCCAGGAGATTCCGCAACCGTGGCTTCCACGAACGACCTCAAGAACGGCCTGGTGCTCAAGCTCGAAGGCGGCCAGCTCTGGTCCGTCGTCGAGTTCCAGCACGTCAAGCCCGGCAAGGGCCCGGCCTTCGTGCGCACCAAGCTCAAGAACGTGCTCTCCGGCAAGGTCGTCGACAAGACGTTCAACGCCGGCGTCAAGGTCGAAACGGCCACCGTCGACAAGCGTGACATGCAGTTCTCGTACATGGACGGCGAGTACTTCGTCTTCATGGACATGGAGACCTATGACCAGCTCATGGTCGACCGGAAGGCCGTCGGCGACGCCGCCAACTTCCTCGTCGAGGGCTTCACGGCCACCGTCGCGCAGCACGAGGGCGAGGTGCTCTTCGTCGAGCTCCCGGCAGCCGTCGAGCTGAGCGTCCAGGAGACCGAGCCGGGCGTCCAGGGTGACCGCTCCACCGGCGGCACCAAGCCCGCCATCCTGGAGACCGGCCACCAGATCAACGTGCCGCTCTTCATCACCACCGGCGAGAAGATCAAGGTCGACACCCGCTCGAGCGACTACCTCGGCCGGGTGAACAGCTAACCGTGGCTGCCCGCAACACGGCCCGCAAGCGCGCCTTCCAGATCCTCTTCGAAGGTGACCAGCGCGGCGTGGACGTCCTGACGGTCCTCGCGGACTGGATCCGGCACTCCCGGACCGACACCCGGCAGCCGCCGGTGAGTGAGTACACGATGCAGCTTGTCGAGGGCTACGCGAAGTACGAGCGGCGCATCGACGAACTCATCGCGCAGTACGCGGTCGACTGGACGCTGGACAGGATGCCGGTCGTCGACCGCAACATCCTGCGCCTCGGCGCGTACGAGCTGATCTGGGTCGACGAGACTCCGGACGCCGTCGTCCTCGACGAAATGGTCCAGCTCGCGAAGGAGTTCTCCACGGACGAGTCTCCGGCCTTCGTGAACGGCCTCCTCGGCCGCTTCAAGACCCTGAAGCCGTCGCTGCGCCGGGACGAGTAGCACCACAGGCCGTCACGGAGGGCCCACAGCGTCGGCTGTGGGCCCTCCGGAGTGTTCTGCGCGGATGTTCTGCGTGGGGCCTACACAAAACCGTCGGGGTGGACCGGAACGCTCAGGTTCCGGTCCACCCCGACGGCACGTTTCTTCACAGGGCCGACGCCGGTCAGCCCTCCTCGTGGGAGACCGCGCGGCGCGCGTCCGCGTCCAGGACACCCCAGTTGATCAGCTGCTCGGTGAGGACCGAGGGGGACTGGTCGTAGATGACGGCGAGGGTGCGCAGGTCGTCCTGGCGGATGGAGAGCACCTTGCCGTTGTAGTCGCCGCGCTGGGACTGGATCGTGGCGGCATAACGCTGCAGGGGGCCCGCCTTCTCGGCCGGGACGTGGGCCAGCCGCTCCAGGTCCAGGACCAGCTTCGGCGGCGGCTCGGCGGCGCCGCCCGGCGTGGTGCCCGGCAGCAGTTCCTGCACCGGAACGCCGTAGAAGTCCGCCAGCTCGGCGAGGCGCTGTACGGTCACGGCGCGGTCGCCGCGCTCGTAGGAACCGACCACGACCGCCTTCCAGCGGCCCTGGGACTTCTCCTCGACGCCGTGGAGGGAAAGGCCCTGCTGGGTACGGATCGCGCGGAGCTTGGCCCCGAGCTGTTTGGCGTATTCGCTGGACATATAGCTCCCCGGACACTGTGTCGACGTGCGGTTTTGCCGCGCGGCTGGTGACTCACTGTGAGGTTACGCAGCGTTACTCTTCCCCGTCAAGCCGAATGGTCACGCCCGACCCTTGCGTGCCGGCCCCGGAGAAATGCGTCAGGTGGTGGGCGAGTGACTCCAGGGGGGTGATCAGGGCCGTTGCCGGGCTGGTAGCGTTGGTGGCGCAATTCCGACGTCCTTTAAGGTCCGTCCCGTGAGGCGGAGAAGGAGGTCCGTCTCGTATGGACACGCAGCAGTCCGATGCCCGGCCCGTGCTCGAAGGCCCGGACATCGCGCGGGTGTTGACCCGCATCGCCCACGAGATCGTCGAGCGCGCCAAGGGCGCCGACGACGTGGTGCTTCTCGGCATTCCGACGCGGGGCGTCTTCCTCGCCCAGCGGCTCGCCGCCAAGCTCGAGGAGATCACCGACCGCAAGATCCCGGTCGGCTCGCTCGACATCACCATGTACCGCGACGACCTGCGTATGCATCCGCCGCGTGCGCTGGCCCGCACCGACATCCCAGGTGACGGCATCGACGGCCGTCTGGTCGTCCTCGTCGACGACGTGCTCTTCTCCGGCCGCACCATCCGCGCCGCGCTCGACGCGCTGAACGACATCGGCCGTCCGCGCGCCGTGCAGCTCGCGGTGCTCGTCGACCGGGGCCATCGCGAACTTCCGATCCGCGCCGACTACGTCGGCAAGAACCTCCCCACGTCGCTGCGGGAGACGGTCAAGGTCCTGCTCGCCGAGGAGGACGGTCGCGACACCGTGCTGCTCGGTGCCAAGCAGGCCTCACCGGGCGCGCAGCAGTAGCACTCCGGCGTACGTCCCTGCCGTAAGCCCCCGAGTGTGCCTGTGCGCGCCCGCCTGCCCGGCTGTGACCTCCCGCCGGGCCCTCGCCTCCCGAACTGAACTGCCTTACGGAGCCTGACAGATGCAGCGTCATCTCATCTCGGCCGCCGACCTCACCCGCGACGACGCCGTCCTGATCCTCGACACCGCCGAGGAGATGGCCCGGGTCGCCGACCGGCCGATCAAGAAACTGCCGACCCTGCGCGGCCGCACCGTCGTCAACCTCTTCTTCGAAGACTCGACCCGTACCAGGATCTCGTTCGAGGCCGCGGAGAAGCGCCTCTCCGCGGATGTGATCAACTTCACTGCCAAGGGGTCCAGCGTCTCCAAGGGCGAGTCCCTGAAGGACACCGCCCAGACCCTGGAGGCGATGGGCGTCGACGCCGTCGTCATCCGGCACGGCGCCTCCGGAGCCCCGTACCGCCTCGCGACCTCCGGCTGGATCGACGCCGCCGTCATCAACGCAGGCGACGGCACCCATCAACACCCCACCCAGGCCCTGCTCGATGCCTTCACGATGCGACGCCGCCTCGTCGGACGGGACGCCGGGCTCGGGCAGGACCTCGCAGGCAAGCGCATCACGATCGTCGGCGACATCCTGCACGGCCGGGTCGCCCGCTCGAACGTCGACCTGCTGCACACCCTCGGCGCCGAGGTCACCCTCGTCGCCCCGCCCACCCTGCTGCCGGTCGGCGTCGAAACCTGGCCCTGCGAGGTGTCGTACGACCTCGACAGCACGCTGCCCAAGTCCGACGCGGTGATGATGCTGCGCGTCCAGCGCGAGCGGATGAACGCGGCCTTCTTCCCGACCGAGCGCGAGTACTCGCGGCGTTACGGCCTCGACGGCGACCGTATGGCGCGGATGCCCGAGCACGCCATCGTGATGCACCCCGGGCCGATGGTCCGCGGCATGGAGATCACCGCAGAGGTCGCCGACTCCGACCGTTGCACCGCCATCGAGCAGGTGACGAACGGTGTCTCGATCCGCATGGCGGTCCTGTACCTGCTCCTGGGCGGCAATGAGCCCGCCGTCACCCACAGCCGTACCGAGGAGAAGTAAGACACATGAGCAAGATCCTGATCCGTGGTGCGAAGGTGCTCGGTGGCGAGCCGCAGGACGTCCTGATCGACGGCGACACCATCGTGGAGGTCGGTGCCGGACTTCCCGCCGAGGGAGCCGAGGTCGTCGAGGCCGAAGGCAAGGTGCTTCTGCCGGGCCTCGTCGACCTCCACACCCACCTGCGCGAGCCCGGGCGTGAGGACTCCGAGACCGTCCTGACCGGTACGCGGGCTGCCGCGAGCGGCGGTTACACGGCCGTGTTCGCCATGGCCAACACCTTCCCGGTCGCCGACACCGCCGGTGTGGTCGAGCAGGTCTACCGGCTGGGCCAGCAGCACGGCTACTGCGATGTGCAGCCCATCGGCGCCGTCACGGTCGGTCTGGAGGGCAAGAAGCTCGCCGAGCTGGGCGCGATGCACGAGTCGGCGGCCGGCGTCACCGTCTTCTCGGACGACGGCAAGTGCGTGGACGACGCCGTGATCATGCGGCGGGCGCTGGAGTACGTGAAGGCCTTCGGCGGTGTCGTGGCCCAGCACGCGCAGGAGCCGCGGCTGACCGAGGGCGCCCAGATGAACGAGGGCGTCGTCTCGGCCGAGTTGGGGCTCGGCGGCTGGCCCGCCGTCGCCGAGGAGTCGATCATCGCGCGCGATGTGCTGCTCGCCGAGCACGTGCACTCCCGGGTGCACATCTGCCATCTGTCGACCGCCGGCTCGGTCGAGATCGTGCGCTGGGCCAAGTCCCGCGGCATCGACGTGACCGCCGAGGTCACCCCGCACCACCTGCTCCTCACCGATGAGCTTGTCCGCTCGTACAACCCGGTCTACAAGGTCAACCCGCCGCTGCGCACCGAGCGCGACGTCATGGCCCTGCGCGAGGCGCTCGCCGACGGCACGATCGACATCGTCGCCACCGACCACGCCCCGCACCCGCACGAGGACAAGGACTGCGAGTGGGCCGCGGCGGCCATGGGCATGGTCGGCCTGGAGACCGCGCTGTCCGTGGTCCAGCAGACGATGGTCGACAGCGGGCTGCTCGACTGGGCCGGCGTCGCGGACCGGATGTCCTTCAAGCCCGCCCGGATCGGTGGGGCGACAGGCCACGGCCGTCCCGTCTCGGCAGGTGAGCCCGCCAACCTCACGCTGGTCGATCCGGCATACCGTGGGACCGTGGACCCCACGGGCTTCGCGTCGCGCAGCCGCAACACTCCGTACGAGGGTCGTGAGCTGCCGGGCCGTGTCACGCACACATGGCTGCGGGGCCGCGCCACGCTCGTCGACGGGAAGCTCGCGTGACACCACTGACGCAACTGACGTACGCCGCGGAACAGAAGTCGGCGGAAGTGACCGACTGGGCCGCCCGCATCGGCTGGCTCGTGGGTCTCGCGCTCTTCGTCGCCCTCGTCTACTGGCTGATGCGCGAGGGCTGGAAGTGGCGCGGCACGCTCCAGGGCGACCTGCCCGAGCTGCTCCAAGCGCCGGACGAGCCCGGTCCCGTGCGGCTGACGTTGAGCGGCCGTTACCACGGCTCGACGACCGCAGGTCAGTGGCTCGACCGCATCGTGGCGCACGGACTGGGCACCCGCAGCCGGGTCGAACTCACGCTGACGGACGCGGGCCTGGATGTCGTACGCCCCGGAGCGGCCGACTTCTTCGTGCCTCTCAAGGCCTTGCGTGAGGCACGACTCGACAAGGGCATCGCGGGCAAGGTCCTCACCGAGGGCGGCCTGCTGGTCGTCACCTGGGAGCACGGCGACAGGCTGCTCGACTCCGGGTTCCGTTCCGACCACGCGGCCGAGCACAACGAGTGGGTCGAGACACTGAACCAGATGATCAACAAGGACAGCAACAAGACGGAAGGCGCACGATGACCACCTCCACCAGGGGAGCCTCCAGAACTCCCGCCGTACTCGTCCTGGAGGACGGTCGGATCTTCCGCGGCCGCGCCTACGGGGCCGTGGGGGTGACCTTCGGAGAGGCCGTCTTCTCCACCGGGATGACCGGCTACCAGGAGACCCTCACCGATCCCTCGTACCACCGCCAGGTCGTCGTGATGACCGCCCCGCACGTCGGCAACACCGGCGTCAACGACGAGGACCCCGAGTCGAAGCGGATCTGGGTCGCCGGCTATGTCGTACGCGACCCCGCGCGCGTGCCCTCCAACTGGCGCTCCCGCCGCTCGCTGGACGAGGAGCTCACCAAGCAGGGAGTCGTAGGGATCTCCGGCATCGACACCCGGGCGCTCACCCGCCATCTGCGCGAGCGCGGCGCCATGCGCGTCGGCATCTTCTCCGGGAACGCGCTGCCCGACGAGGGCACCATGCTCGCCGAGGTGCGTCAGGCCCCCGAGATGAAGGGCGCCAGCCTGTACGAGGAGGTCGCCACGACTGAGGCGTACGTCGTCCCCGCCATCGGCGAGAAGAAGTTCACCGTCGCCGCCGTGGACCTCGGCATCAAGGGCATGACCCCGCATCGTATGGCCGAGCGCGGCATCGAGGTGCATGTGCTGCCCGCCACCGCGACCGCCGAGGACATCTACGCGGTCGGCCCCGACGGCGTGTTCTTCTCCAACGGTCCCGGCGACCCGGAGAAGGCCGAACACCCCGTTTCCCTGATGCGGGAAGTCCTCGAGCGCAAGACGCCCCTCTTCGGCATCTGCTTCGGCAACCAGATCCTGGGCCGCGCGCTCGGCTTCGGCACGTACAAGCTGAAGTACGGCCACCGGGGCATCAACCAGCCCGTGCAGGACCGTACGACCGGCAAGGTCGAGGTCACCGCGCACAATCACGGGTTCGCCGTCGACGCGCCGCTCGACCGCGTCAGCGACACCCCCTACGGGCGTGCCGAGGTCTCGCACGTCTGTCTGAACGACCAGGTCGTGGAAGGGCTCCAGCTGCTCGACCAGCCGGCGTTCAGCGTCCAGTACCACCCCGAGGCGGCGGCGGGCCCGCACGACGCGGCCTACCTGTTCGACCGCTTCGTAGAGCTCATGGCAGAAAAGGGAGCCCAGCGTGCCTAAGCGCACCGATATCCAGTCCGTCCTGGTCATCGGCTCCGGCCCGATCGTCATCGGCCAGGCCGCCGAGTTCGACTACTCCGGCACCCAGGCCTGCCGCGTCCTCAAGGCCGAGGGCCTGCGGGTCATCCTCGTCAACTCCAACCCCGCGACGATCATGACGGACCCGGAGATCGCCGACGCGACGTATGTCGAGCCGATCACCCCGGAGTTCGTCGAGAAGATCATCGTCAAGGAGCGGCCGGACGCCCTGCTGCCGACGCTCGGCGGCCAGACCGCCCTCAACACCGCGATCTCCATGCATGAGCAGGGGGTGCTGGAGAAGTACGGTGTCGAGCTGATCGGCGCCAACGTCGAGGCGATCAACAAGGGTGAGGACCGTGACCTCTTCAAGGACGTCGTCGAGGCCGTCCGCGCGAAGATCGGGCACGGCGAGTCCGCCCGGTCCTACATCTGCCACTCGATGGACGACGTACTGAAGGGGGTCGAGCAGCTCGGCGGCTACCCGGTCGTCGTCCGGCCCTCCTTCACCATGGGCGGCGCCGGCTCCGGCTTCGCGCACGACGAGGAGGAGCTGCGCCGCATCGCCGGCCAGGGGCTCACGCTCTCCCCGACCACCGAGGTGCTCCTGGAGGAGTCCATCCTCGGCTGGAAGGAGTACGAGCTGGAGCTGATGCGCGACAAGCACGACAACGTCGTGGTGGTCTGCTCCATCGAGAACTTCGACCCGATGGGCGTCCACACCGGTGACTCGATCACCGTGGCGCCCGCGATGACGCTGACCGACCGCGAGTACCAGCGCCTCCGCGACATCGGCATCGCGATCATCCGCGAGGTCGGCGTCGACACCGGCGGCTGCAACATCCAGTTCGCGGTCAACCCGGACGACGGCCGCATCATCGTCATCGAGATGAACCCGCGTGTGTCGCGCTCCTCGGCCCTCGCGTCGAAGGCCACGGGTTTCCCGATCGCCAAGATCGCCGCCAAGCTGGCCGTCGGCTACACCCTCGACGAGATCCCGAACGACATCACGGAGAAGACCCCGGCGTCCTTCGAGCCGACGCTCGACTACGTCGTCGTCAAGGCACCGCGTTTCGCCTTCGAGAAGTTCCCGTCCGCCGACTCCACGCTGACCACGACCATGAAGTCGGTCGGCGAGGCCATGGCCATCGGCCGCAACTTCACCGAGGCGCTGCAGAAGGCGCTGCGGTCGCTGGAGAAGAAGGGCTCGCAGTTCACGTTCGTCGGGGAGCCCGGGGACAAAACGGCCCTCCTGGAGGAGGCGATCCGGCCTACCGACGGGCGGATCAACTCCGTCATGCAGGCCATCCGCGCGGGCGCGACCCAGGAGGAGGTCTTCGAGTCGACGAAGATCGACCCGTGGTTCGTCGACCAGCTGTTCCTCATCAAGGAGCTCGCGGACGAACTGGCCGCAGCCGACAGGCTTGATCCGTCGCTGCTGGCCGAAGCCAAGCGGCACGGCTTCTCCGACGCCCAGATCGCCGAGATCCGCGGTCTGCGCGAGGACGTCGTCCGCGAGGTCCGGCACGCGCTGGGCGTGCGCCCGGTCTACAAGACGGTCGACACCTGCGCCGCCGAGTTCGCCGCGAAGACGCCGTACTTCTACTCCTCGTACGACGAGGAGAACGAGGTCGCCCCCCGCGAGAAGCCCGCGGTGATCATCCTGGGCTCCGGGCCCAACCGCATCGGGCAGGGCATCGAGTTCGACTACTCCTGTGTCCACGCGTCCTTCGCGCTGAGCGACGCCGGGTACGAAACCGTGATGGTCAACTGCAACCCGGAGACCGTCTCCACGGACTACGACACCTCCGACCGGCTGTACTTCGAGCCGCTCACGCTGGAGGACGTGCTGGAGATCGTCCACGCGGAGTCCCTGGCCGGGCCGATCGCGGGCGTCATCGTGCAGCTCGGCGGCCAGACCCCGCTGGGCCTGTCGCAGGCGCTGAAGGACAACGGCGTCCCGGTGGTGGGCACGCCGCCCGAGGCGATCCACGCCGCCGAGGACCGTGGCGCCTTCGGCCAGGTACTCGCCGAGGCCGGACTCCCGGCTCCCAAGCACGGCACCGCGACGACCTTCGCGGGCGCCAAGGCCATCGCGGACGAGATCGGCTACCCCGTCCTCGTACGGCCCTCGTACGTGCTCGGCGGGCGCGGTATGGAGATCGTGTACGACGAGACGCGACTGGAGGCGTACATCGCCGAGTCGACCGAGATCTCCCCGTCGCGCCCGGTCCTGGTCGACCGCTTCCTCGACGACGCGATCGAGATCGACGTGGACGCGCTCTACGACGGCCACGAGCTGTACCTCGGCGGCGTCATGGAGCACATCGAGGAGGCCGGGATCCACTCCGGCGACTCGGCGTGCGCGCTGCCGCCGATCACGCTGGGCGGCTTCGACATCAAGCGGCTGCGGGCCTCGACGGAAGCCATCGCGAAGGGGGTTGGCGTCCGCGGGCTGATCAATATCCAGTTCGCGATGGCGGGGGACATCCTGTACGTCCTCGAAGCCAACCCGCGTGCCTCGCGCACCGTCCCCTTCACCTCCAAGGCGACCGCGGTGCCGCTTGCCAAAGCTGCGGCCCGGATCTCCCTTGGCGCGACCATCGCCGAGCTGCGAGCCGAGGGACTGCTCCCGGCGAGCGGCGACGGCGGCACACTGCCGCTGGACGCGCCGATCTCCGTCAAGGAGGCCGTCATGCCGTGGTCGCGCTTCCGCGACATCCACGGGCGGGGCGTCGACACCATCCTGGGCCCGGAGATGCGCTCCACCGGTGAAGTCATGGGCATCGACTCGGTGTTCGGCACGGCGTACGCCAAGTCGCAGGCGGCCGCGTACGGTCCGCTGCCGACCAAGGGCCGCGCCTTCATCTCCGTAGCGAACCGCGACAAGCGATCGATGATCTTCCCGGCGCGTGAACTGGTCGCCCACGGCTTCGAGTTGCTCGCCACGTCCGGCACGGCCGAGGTACTCAAGCGCAACGGCATCCACGCCACCGTCGTCCGCAAGCAGAGCGAGGGCACCGGCCCGAACGGCGAGCGGACGATCGTCCAGCTCATCCACGAGGGCGAGGTCGACCTGATCGTCAACACGCCGTACGGCACCGGTGGCCGACTCGACGGCTACGACATCCGTACGGCCGCCGTGGCCCGCTCCGTGCCCTGCCTGACGACGGTCCAGGCGCTCGCCGCCGCCGTCCAGGGCATCGACGCGCTCAACCACGGAGACGTGGGAGTCCGTTCGCTCCAGGAACACGCGGAGCACCTCACGGCGGCGCGGGACTGACGCCATGTACTCACTGTTCTTCAGTTTGTTCTTCAAACGGATGGACCCGGAGTCGGCCCACCACCTGGCCGTCGCCTGGATCCGCCTCGCAGCCCGCATCCCTGTGCTGCGTACGTTCGTCGCGGCGGCTCTCGCCCCGCGTCACAAGGAGCTGCGCACCGAGGCCTTCGGGCTGCGGATGCACGGGCCGTTCGGGCTCGCGGCCGGCTTCGACAAGAACGCGATCGCGGTCGACGGGATGTCGATGCTCGGCTTCGACCACGTCGAGATCGGCACGGTCACGGGGGAGCCGCAGCCCGGCAACCCCCGTAAGCGGCTGTTCCGGCTCGTCCCGGACCGGGCGCTGATCAACCGCATGGGGTTCAACAACGAGGGCTCCGCGGCCGTGGCGGAGCGCCTGGCAGGCCGTGAGGCGGTCTTCAGGACCGTCGTGGGCGTCAACATCGGCAAGACCAAGGTCGTGCCCGAGGCAGAGGCGGTCGGCGACTATGTGAAGTCGACACAGCGGCTTGCCCCGTACGCCGACTACCTGGTGGTCAACGTTTCCTCGCCGAACACGCCGGGCCTTCGGAATCTGCAGGCGGTGGACCATCTGCGACCGCTGCTCAGCGCCGTCCGCGAGGCCGCCGACCAGGCCGTGACCGAGCGCCGCGTCCCGCTGCTGGTGAAGATCGCCCCCGATCTCGCAGACGAGGACATCGACGCCGTCGCCGACCTCGCCGTGGAGCTCGGCCTGGACGGGATCATTGCCACGAACACCACCATCGCGCGCGAGGGACTCGGTTTGACATCCGAACCCTCCCTCGTGAAAGAGACCGGTGGCCTCTCCGGTGCGCCGCTGAAATCGCGCTCCCTGGAGGTGCTGCGCCGCCTCTACGCGCGCGTGGGCGACGACATCACGCTTGTGGGCGTCGGCGGCATCGAGAACGCCGAGGACGCCTGGCAGCGCATCCTGGCCGGCGCCACCCTGGTCCAGGGCTACAGCGCCTTCATCTACGAGGGCCCCTTCTGGAGCCGCGCGATCCACAAGGGACTCGCTGCCCGCCTGCGTACGAGCCCGTACGCCACCCTCGCCGACGCGGTCGGCGCCGACGTGAGGAAGACCGCGGTATGAGTCCTGTGGAGCCTTTCGGCGCCCGTCTGCGCCGCGCCATGGACGAGCGCGGCCCGCTCTGCGTCGGCATCGACCCGCACGCCTCGCTGCTCACCGACTGGGGCCTGAACGACGACATCGCGGGCCTGGAGCGCTTCAGCCGCACTGTCGTCGAGGCGCTGGCCGACCGGGTCGCCGTACTGAAGCCGCAGAGCGCGTTCTTCGAGCGCTTCGGGTCGCGTGGCATCGCCGTACTGGAGAAGTCGGTCGAGGAGGCCCGGGCCTCCGGGGCGCTCGTCGTCATGGATGCCAAGCGTGGCGACATCGGCTCGACCATGGCCGCGTACGCCTCCGCCTTCCTGGAGAAGGGTTCGCCGCTGTTCTCGGACGCGCTGACCGTTTCCCCGTATCTCGGCTACGGATCGCTGAAGCCTGCCGTCGAGCTCGCGCGTGAGAGCGGTGCCGGGCTGTTCGTGCTCGCGCTCACCTCCAACCCGGAGGGCGGCGAGGTGCAGCACGCGGTACGGCCCGGCGACGCGGCCGGCCGGAACGTCGGCGCCACCATGCTCGCGCATCTCGCCGAGGAGAACGCGGGGGAGGCGCCGATGGGCTCCTTCGGCGCGGTCGTGGGCGCCACGCTGGGCGACCTGTCCTCGTACGACCTCGACATCAACGGACCGCTCCTCGCGCCCGGCATCGGCGCCCAGGGTGCGACCCCGGCCGATCTTCCGGGCGTCTTCGGGGAGGCGGTGCGCCGTGTGGTCCCGAACGTGAGCCGAGGTGTTCTGCGTCACGGACCCGATGTCGGCGCGCTACGCGCGTCCGCGGAGCGGTTCGCGGAGGACATCAGGGCAGCTGCGGCGGCGGCCTGGCGCCTTCGGTGAGGTCCTTGTGGACGTCCCACGTCTGAATACATCCTCAAATCCGGAGCATTATGCCCCGAATGTCGGTTTCAATGGAGGCTGACCAGGACTTTTCCGCTGTTCTCGCTGACTCCGGCGGACTTGGCCGCTAGTCTCCGACGAGTGGGGACGGGCAAGAAGCGTTGCTCGTTGCTCCCCAGGTGAGGGGCGACTAGGTTCCTCACCGGTCCGTATCCGACAGTTCGACATCCGAGGTGACGTAGGCGTGGCTCTTCCGCCCCTTACCCCTGAACAGCGCGCAGCCGCGCTCGAAAAGGCCGCCGCGGCTCGCCGGGAGCGGGCCGAGGTCAAGAATCGACTCAAGCACTCCGGTGCCTCCCTTCACGAGGTCATCAAGCAGGGCCAGGAGAACGACGTCATCGGCAAGATGAAGGTCTCCGCCCTCCTGGAGTCCCTGCCTGGCGTGGGCAAGGTCCGCGCCAAGCAGATCATGGAGCGACTCGGGATCTCCGAGAGCCGCCGCGTGCGTGGTCTCGGTTCCAACCAGATCGCGTCTCTCGAGCGCGAGTTCGGCGGCGGTCCCGCCTGACGTTCTCGGGCACTCCTGAGAACCTGGATAATCGCTCCATGGCTGCAACATCCCGGGGGACGACCCCCGTACCCCCGGAATCACGTCCGCGGCTGACCGTGCTCTCCGGCCCCTCCGGGGTCGGCAAGAGCACGGTCGTCGCTCATATGCGCAAGGAACACCCCGAGGTCTGGCTCTCGGTGTCGGCGACGACCCGGAGGCCGCGCCCCGGTGAGCGGCATGGTGTCCAGTACTTCTTCGTCAGCGACGAGGAAATGGACAAGCTGATCGCCAACGGCGAGCTGCTCGAGTGGGCCGAGTTCGCCGGCAACCGCTACGGCACCCCGCGGGGCGCCGTGATGGAACGGCTGGAGGCCGGTGAGCCCGTCCTGCTGGAGATCGACCTCCAGGGCGCGCGTCTGGTCCGCGAGTCGATGCCCGAGGCCCAGCTGGTGTTCCTGGCTCCTCCCTCCTGGGAGGAGCTGGTGCGCAGACTCACCGGGCGGGGCACCGAGCCGCCCGAGGTGATCGAGCGCCGACTGGCCGCCGCGAAGATCGAGCTGGCGGCCGAGTCGGAGTTCGACGTCACCCTGGTCAACACCTCCGTCGAGGACGTGGCGCGTGAGCTGCTAGCCTTGATGGACGTAGTGTGATCGTTTTCGATCTCATCCCATCTTTCGGAAGGTAGAGCGTGTCCTCTTCCATTGCCGCGCCCGAGGGCATCATCAACCCCCCGATCGACGAGCTCCTCGAGGCCACCGACTCGAAGTACAGCCTCGTGATCTACGCGGCCAAGCGGGCCCGTCAGATCAACGCGTACTACTCGCAGCTCGGCGAAGGTCTCCTCGAGTACGTCGGTCCGCTTGTGGACACGCACGTCCACGAGAAGCCGCTCTCGATCGCTCTGCGCGAGATCAACGCGGGTCTGCTGACGTCCGAGGCCGTTGAGGGCCCGGCGCAGTAAGTAATTTCTGCAGATCGCAGCAGGCTTTTCCACAGGCCCGGCAGCCCGGCTGTCGGGCCTGTGGTGTGTCATGAGTACGTACACGTTCGCAGGCGCAGGCGAGACGAACCCGGGGAGAAACGGTGGACAAGCCGAAGGTCGTACTGGGAGTCAGCGGTGGCATCGCCGCGTACAAGGCGTGTGAGCTGCTGCGCCGGCTGACCGAATCGGGACACGACGTGCGGGTCGTACCGACCGAGTCGGCGCTCCACTTCGTCGGCGCCGCGACCTGGTCCGCGCTCTCCGGGCACCCCGTCTCGACCGAGGTCTGGTCCGATGTGCACGAGGTTCCCCACGTCCGCATCGGCCAGGAGGCCGACCTGGTGGTCGTGGCCCCCGCCACCACGGACATGCTGGCGAAGGCAGCACACGGCCTGGCCGACGATCTGCTGACGAACACCCTGCTCACCGCCCGCTGCCCCGTCGTCTTCGCCCCCGCCATGCACACCGAGATGTGGGAGCACCCGGCCACGCAAGAGAACGTGGCGACACTGCGCCGCCGCGGTGCCGTCGTCGTCGAGCCCGCCGTCGGCCGTCTGACGGGCGTGGACACGGGCAAGGGCCGGCTGCCGGAGCCCAGCGAGATCTTCGAGGTCTGTCGCCGGGTGCTGGCACGCGGGGCCGTCGTTCCCGATCTGGCGGGCCGCCATGTCGTGGTCAGCGCCGGTGGGACGCGCGAGCCGCTCGACCCGGTCCGCTTCCTCGGCAACCGTTCCTCAGGCAAGCAGGGGTACGCCCTTGCGCGCACCGCCGCGGCCCGGGGTGCCCGGGTCACGCTGATCGCCGCGAACACCGGGATGCCGGACCCGGCGGGCGTGGACGTCGTGCCGGTCGAGACGGCCGTCCAGCTGCGCGAAGCGGTGCTGAAGGCCGCCGCGGACGCCGACGCGGTGGTGATGGCGGCAGCCGTCGCGGACTTCCGGCCCGCGACGTACGCGGCCGGAAAGATCAAGAAGAAGGACGGCCAGGACCCGGATCCGATCACTCTGATCCGTAATCCCGACATCCTCGCCGAGATATCCGCCGAGCGCGCCCGCTCCGGCCAGGTGATCGTCGGCTTCGCCGCCGAGACGGACGACGTCCTGGCCAACGGGCGGACGAAGCTGGAGCGCAAGGGGTGCGATCTCCTCGTCGTGAACGAGGTGGGGGAGCGCAAGACCTTCGGTTCCGAGGAGAACGAAGCGGTCGTGCTCGGCGCCGACGGCAGCGAGACCCCCGTGCCGTACGGGCCCAAGGAAGCTCTGGCCGAGACGGTGTGGGATCTTGTGGCGCGACGCCTGGAGTGAATGCCCCGTCTTCCCGGAGTGCGTTGCGGAACACGTTCCGGAGTGAATGCCTGATTCGTTCCGTCGAAAGTGGTCCATCGGGCTTCCAAAACCGGCGAATTCGGGCCTGGGAGCCTGGCGGAGACCTGGCGTCGTTGGGCAGAATGCCCGTGCCGCAGGTCACAGGTCTTCCGAGTCGCGAGACGGGGTGGACCCGCGGTCCAGCGTGACCGATAAACTGACCCCCGGACGACAGCGGGCGCAGCCCCCGATCCGTCCACCAAATGATCAGCCAGCAGCCGCTGCAACCCCAGGGAGCGTTGTGTCCCGTCGTCTGTTCACCTCGGAGTCTGTGACCGAGGGTCACCCCGACAAGATCGCTGACCAGATCAGCGACACCATTCTCGACGCGCTTCTGCGCGAGGACCCGAAGTCCCGGGTCGCCGTCGAGACGCTGATCACGACCGGCCTCGTGCACGTGGCTGGCGAGGTCACGACCAAGGCGTACGCGCCGATCGCGCAGCTGGTGCGCGACAAGATCCTCGAGATCGGTTACGACTCCTCGAAGAAGGGCTTCGACGGCGCCTCCTGCGGCGTGTCGGTGTCGATCGGCGCGCAGTCCCCGGACATCGCGCAGGGCGTCGACACGGCGTACGAGACGCGTGTCGAGGGCGACGAGGACGAGCTGGACAAGCAGGGCGCGGGTGACCAGGGCCTGATGTTCGGTTACGCGACCGACGAGACGCCCGAGTTGATGCCGCTGCCGATCCACCTGGCGCACCGACTGTCCAAGCGGCTCTCGGAAGTCCGCAAGAACGGGACGATCCCCTACCTGCGCCCCGACGGCAAGACGCAGGTCACCATCGAGTACGACGGCGACAAGGCCGTCCGCCTCGACACCGTGGTCGTCTCCTCGCAGCACGCCCAGGACATCGACCTGGACTCGCTCCTGGCCCCCGACATCCGCGAGTTCGTGGTCGAGCCGGAGCTCAAGGCCCTCCTCGACGACGGCATCAAGCTGGAGACCGAGGGCTATCGCCTGCTGGTGAACCCCACCGGCCGCTTCGAGATCGGCGGCCCGATGGGCGACGCCGGCCTCACCGGCCGCAAGATCATCATCGACACGTACGGCGGCATGGCCCGCCACGGCGGCGGCGCCTTCTCCGGCAAGGACCCGTCCAAGGTGGACCGCTCGGCGGCGTACGCGATGCGCTGGGTCGCCAAGAACGTCGTCGCCGCAGGCCTCGCCACCCGCTGCGAGGTCCAGGTCGCCTACGCCATCGGCAAGGCCGAGCCCGTCGGCCTCTTCGTCGAGACCTTCGGCACCGCCAAGATCGACGCCGAGAAGATCGAAAAGGCGATCAGCGAGGTCTTCGACCTCCGCCCCGCCGCGATCATCCGTGACCTCGACCTGCTGCGCCCGATCTACGCCCAGACCGCGGCGTACGGCCACTTCGGGCGTGCGCTGGACGACTTCACGTGGGAGAAGACGGACCGCGTGGAGGCGCTGCGGAGGGCGGCTGGGCTGTAGTTCCCGGCTCCTGCCGTAGTTTTCCGGCTCTTTCCGAGGCCCGGTGTCCCTGAGGGGCACCGGGCCTCGGTGCGTCAGACCGGCTCGGCCCGCTGTCAGTGCCGTCTGGTACCAATGCTGGTGTGAGCAGCGAGAACGGGCAGGGCGACGGGGCGGGGGGTGTGCCGCCCGAGCAGCTTGCGCTTATTCGGGAGAGTGTGCGGAAGGCCAAGGCGCCGCGGGCCAAGCCGCGAACCTGGCGAGGGGCCGCGGTCGCCAAAGAGTTGCCCGTTGCTCGTGTGCTCGTCGACAAGGGCGTGCTGCATCTTGACCGGTACTTCGACTATGCCGTTCCGGAGGAGCTGGACGCCGAGGCCCAGCCCGGGGTGCGGGTGCGGGTGCGGTTCGGGGCCGGGCGGCATCGGGTGCGGGAAGGGCGGCGTGAGGGTGGGGGGCTGACCGACGGGTTTCTCATCGAGCGGCTTGCCGAGTCCGATTACTCCGGGCCCCTTGCCGCGCTGGCCCAAGTCGTCTCGCCCGAGCCCGTGTTGAGTGAGGAGCTGCTGGGGCTCGCGCGGGCCGTGGCCGATCGGTATGCGGGAAGTCTGGCCGATGTGCTGCAACTGGCCGTGCCGCCGCGGAACGCGCGGGCGGAAAGCAAGCCGTCGCCGGCACCGCTGCCGTTGCCCGAGACGCCTGACGTCGGGTCATGGGCGCGGTACGGGCGCGGGGAGGCCTTCGTACGCTCGCTCGCGACGGGCGGAGCACCGCGAGCCGTGTGGAACGCGCTGCCCGGGCCCGAGTGGGCCGACGAACTCGCGCGGGCCGTCGGGGCGACGCTCGCTTCGGGGCGCGGCGCGCTGGTCGTCGTGCCGGATGGGCGGGCCGTCGCCCGGCTGGATGCCGCGTTGACCTCGCTGCTGGGGGAGGGGCGGCATGCGGTGCTGACGGCCGAGGCCGGGCCCGAGAAGCGGTATCGGCAGTGGCTCGCGGTGCGGCGGGGGTCCGTACGGGCTGTGGTGGGGACCCGGGCCGCCATGTTCGCGCCCGTACGGGATCTGGGGCTCGTGGTCATCTGGGACGACGGGGACGACAGCCACAGCGAGCCGCGCGCGCCGCAGCCGCATGCCCGGGAAGTGCTGCTGCTGCGGGCCGCCCACGACAAGTGCGCTTTTCTGCTGGGGAGTTGGAGCTGCACCGTTGAGGCCGCGCAGCTCGTCGAGAGCGGCTGGGCGGCACCGCTCGTCGCCGAGCGCGAGCAGGTGCGGGCGACGGCTCCCCTCGTACGGACCGTGAGTGACGGGGACCTCGCGCGGGACGAGGCGGCCAGGGCGGCGCGGCTGCCCACGCTCGCCTGGCAGGTCGTACGGGAAGGGCTGCGGATCGGCCCCGTACTGGTGCAGGTGCCCCGGCGTGGCTACGTACCCCGGATGGCGTGTGCGCAGTGCAGGGCGCCCGCGCGGTGCCGGCACTGCGCCGGGCCCTTGGAGGGGCAGGACGCCGGGGGCCTGAGATGTGGGTGGTGCGGACGCGGTGAGGAGGCCTGGCACTGTCCCGAATGTGGTGGGTTCCGGTTGCGGGCGCAGGTCGTGGGGGCGCGGCGGACCGCCGAGGAGCTGGGGCGCGCGTTTCCCGCCGTGCCTGTGCGGACCTCGGGGCGTGAGCAGGTGCTGGACACGGTGCCGGGGGCGCCCGCGCTCGTTGTGAGCACGCCGGGAGCGGAGCCCGTCGCCGAGGGTGGTTACGCGGCGGCGCTGCTGCTCGACGGCTGGGCGATGCTGGGGCGGCCCGATCTGCGGGCGGGTGAGGACGCTCTGCGGCGGTGGATCGGGGCGGCTTCGCTGGTACGAGCGCAGGAGGCCGGCGGAAAAGTGGTGGTCGTCGCCGAGCCGACGCTGCGGCCCGTGCAGGCGCTGGTGCGCTGGGATCCCGTCGGGCATGCGGTCCGTGAGCTGTCCGAGCGGGTCGAGTTGGGGTTCCCGCCCGTGTCGCGGATGGCTGCCGTGTCCGGAACGCCGGAGGCACTCGCCGGGTTCCTGGCCGCGGTCGAACTGCCCGGCGACGCCGAGGTGTTGGGGCCGGTGCCATTGCCCGTCACGGAGGCGGGGCGACCTCGGCGTACGGGGGCGCCGCCGGTCGGGGAGCGCTGGGAGCGGGCGTTGATCCGGGTGCCGCCGGGCAGCGGGGCGGCGCTGGCTTCCGCGCTGAAGTTCGCGCAGGCGGCTCGGATGGCTCAAGGGGGGAATGACGTCGTACGGGTTCGGATTGATCCGCCGGACATCGGGTGAGCGGGCGGCGAGGGATCCGATGCCGCCTCCGCTTCCGCCTGCCCGTGCATGTAGCTGTGGACGCGCCTTCGCCCGCCGATGGGCCTTTGCACGCCGACATGCGTCCATCTGCCTACGCGCGTCTGCCTCCCGACGGTCGTCGGGAGGCAGACGGTGGGGGCGTCAACCGGCTATCAGCCGCCAGGGCTCAGCCATTTCGTGGGCCGGGGAAGGCGTTTGGCCTCGCCTCGTCGCGTAGGGCGGGGCTGCCGGCGGTCGGCTGAGTGGGCAGGGGCATGGAGCGGGCCGCGGGGACCGTGGGCATGCCGACGCCCCCGGGCACCGCGCGGGAGCCCGATGGTTCCGTCGCGCGCTCGGCCTCGGCGGCGGCCTGGGCGGCGGCCCGGCGTGCGCCGTAACGGCGGTGCACCGCCTGTTTGGTGACTCCGAGTGCGGAGCCCACCGCGTCCCACGAGAAACCCAGTGAGCGATCGAAGTCCACGGCGGCCGTGACCAGGGTCTCGACACTGTCCCGCAGCTCCTGGGCGAGGCGGACGGTCGGGGCGGGGGCGCGTCCGTAGACGACGAAGCCTGTGGACGGGCCGGAGCGGCGCGGGCGGTAGACGTTGCCCAACTGGGCGGTGAGCGTGCGCAGTGCGTCCACCTGCCGGCGGACCCGCTCGATGTCCCGCACCAGCAAGTGCAGGCTGGCCCGAGCCTGGGCGTCGTGGGTTGCGTGGTCGGCCATGAACAAGCCTCTCGAACCGGCGTTGAAAAGGATCGGGCCGCTGGTGCGGCCCGTTGTGGTCAACTCTTTCTTGACCAACGCGTGTGCGCTCCGCTGGTCACGGTGTGGGGGCGTGTGGGCATTTGCGTGCGCTCCTGGGGGTGGGGTGCGCTGTCGGCTCGGCGTCGGCGAGGGTCCTGTGACCTGCCGCCCTCCAATTGCCGGTCGGTCTAAATTGCGTTGCGTGGCAGTTCCCGAGCGTTCTAGCGTCAGGGATGACTTCTCACCTTCACGCGCTCTGCTTCGATGCGAACGACCCGCCCCGTCTCGCGCGCTTCTGGGCTGACTTCCTGGGCTGGGAGATGTCCGATGACTTCTCCGAGGGCATCATGCTCCTGCCAAGCGATGACACCGGGTTCCGGATGCGTTTTCTTCCGAGCCGGGCGAAGAAGACCGGCCAGAACCAGCTGCACTTCGATCTGACGAGCACATCCCTTGATGACCAGCAGAAGACGGTGGCGAGGGCGCTCGAGCTGGGCGCCCGGCACATCGACATCGGTCAACGCCCGGAAGAGGGGCATGTGGTGCTCGCCGACCCCGAGGGCAATGAGTTCTGCGTCAGCGAGCCGGGCAACAACTTCCTCGCCGACTGCGGATTCATCGGAGCGCTCGCGTGCGACGGTTCGCAGGACGTCGGGTACTTCTGGAGCCGGGCGCTGGGCTGGCCATTGGTCTGGGACCAGGACCAGGAGACCGCGATCCGCTCTCCGCACGGAGGCCCGAAGGTCACATGGGGCGGTCCGCCGCTGATGCCGAAGACGGGGAAGGAGCGGCTGCATTTCGACCTCGCCCCAACGGCCGGCGGTGATCAGCAGGCGGAGGTCGACCGTCTCATCTCCCTCGGGGCGACTCGCGTCGACATCGGCCAGGGCGACGTTCCCTGGGTGGTGATGGCCGATCCTGATGGCCATGAGTTCTGTGTGCTGAGCCCCCGATGACCGGCGTTCGCGATACTGGATCCATGCGGGCGACGACGGTGCTGGTCGAGGGCGAGAGTGACCGGGTGGCGGTCGAGACGCTGGCCGGTCGTGTTGGCCATGATCTGACAGCCCAGCGGGTGACGGTCGTGCCGATGGGAGGCGCGACCAGCATCGTCCACTTCCTCGACCGCTACGGACCGGGCGGCGCAGGCCACCGGTTGCTCGGCCTGTGTGACGCGGGAGAGTCGGGCGGCGTCGCCACCGCGCTCGCCCGGGCGGGTATCGGGTCCGGTTCGCTGGACGAACTCGGGTTCCACGTCTGTCACGCCGACCTGGAGGACGAACTCATCCGCTGCCTCGGGGCCGATGCCGTGCTCGACGTCATCGAGGCTCAGGGCCAGCTCGCCTCGTTCCGGATCCTCCAACGCCAGCCGGCACAGCGAGAGCGGCCGATAACGGCGCAGTTGCGCCGGTTCTTCGGGGGACGCAGCGGTCACAAGGTCCGATACGCGCGGCTGCTCGTGGACGCGTTGCCGGCCGGGCAGGCGCCCCCGCCGCTCGCCCGGCTCGTCGCATCCATCTGATGTGTTCGACGGCCGCATAGCCCTTGCTGTCGTCGGCGGCATTCCCGCCGCGGTCGTGGGATCTTTCGCGTCCTGCCGCCATAGACTTGTGCGTTGCCCGCGTCCAACCCTCGCCCGAGAGGCCCGAACCACCCCATGAAGCTCGTCTTCGCCGGTACACCCGAGGTCGCCGTTCCCGCTCTGGACGCCCTGATCGCCTCCGGGCGGCATGAGGTGGCCGCCGTCGTCACCCGGCCCGACGCACCGGCCGGGCGCGGGCGGAGGCTGGTCGCGAGTCCGGTCGCCGAGCGGGCCGAGGAAGCCGGGATCGAGGTGCTGAAGCCCGTGAAGCCGCGAGACCCGGAGTTCCTCGAGCGGCTGCGGGAGATCGGGCCCGACTGCTGCCCCGTCGTCGCGTACGGGGCGCTGCTGCCCCGGGTCGCGCTCGACATCCCCGCCCACGGCTGGGTCAACCTGCACTTCTCGCTGCTGCCCGCCTGGCGCGGGGCGGCGCCCGTGCAGCACGCGGTGATGGCGGGGGACGAGATCACGGGTGCGTCCACGTTCCTGATCGAGGAGGGGCTCGACTCCGGGCCCGTGTACGGGACCGTCACCGAAGAGGTGCGGCCCACCGACACCAGCGGGGATCTGCTGACGCGGCTCGCCTTCGCGGGTGCCGGGCTGCTCGTCGCGACGATGGACGGGATCGCGGACGGCACGCTCAAGGCCGTACCGCAGCCGGCGGAGGGCGTCACGATCGCCCCGAAGCTCACTGTCGAGGATGCGGAGATCGGCTGGTCCGCGCCCGCGTTGCGCGTCGACCGGGTGGTGCGGGGATGCACCCCGGCGCCCGGTGCCTGGACCGTCTTCCGCGGCGAGCGGCTCAAGCTCATCCAGGTCGCGCTCGTGCCCGAGCGCACGGACCTCGCCCCGGGCGAACTGTCCGTCGCCAAGAACAACGTGTACGTCGGCACCGGCTCGCACGCCGTCGAACTCCTGTGGGTCCAGGCCCAGGGCAAGAAGCCGATGCGCGCGGCGGACTGGGCACGCGGGGCACGGATCGCCTCCGACGAGCGGGTCGGGGTCTAGAAGGGGCCCAGGAGGGGGCGACGTACGCTGGACGAGTAACCCTTCCAAGATCCGGAGCACCTTTTACGTGAACGAGCAGGACCGTCGTCGTCGCCCGCAGGGGAAGCCTCACCGTCGTCCGAAGAAGGACCCCGTGCGGATGCTCGCCTTCGAGGCCTTGCGGGCCGTGGACGAGCGGGACGCGTACGCCAATCTCGTCCTGCCACCGCTGCTGCGGAAGGCGCGGGAGAAGGGGGACTTCGACGGGCGGGACGCGGCGCTGGCAACGGAGTTGGTGTACGGGACGCTGCGTCGGCAGGGGACGTACGACGCTGTCATCGCGGCCTGTGTGGACCGGCCGCTCAGTGAGGTCGACCCTCCCGTGCTCGATGTGCTGAGCCTCGGTGTACATCAGTTGCTCGGTACGCGCATTCCCAGCCACGCCGCCGTGTCCGCCTCCGTCGAGCTCGCCAGGGTCGTACTCGGTGACGGGCGGGCCAAGTTCGTCAACGCCGTTCTGCGGAAGGTCGCGCAGCACGACCTCGACGGGTGGCTGGAGCGGGTGGCACCGCCGTACGACGACGACCCCGAGGACCATCTCGCCGTCGTGCACTCGCACCCTCGGTGGATCGTCTCCGCGTTGTGGGACTCCCTCGGAGGCGGGCGCGACGGGATCGAGGACCTCCTCGCTGCCGACAACGAGCGGCCCGAGGTGACCCTCGTCGCCCGGCCCGGACGCGCCACGGCCGGGGAACTTCGCGACGCACTCGATGACGAGGCCGCGTTGCCCGGGCGCTGGTCGCCGTACGCCGTGCGGCTCTCCGAGGGCGGCGAACCGGGCGCCATCGAAGCCGTACGGGAGGGCCGGGCCGGCGTCCAGGATGAGGGCAGCCAACTCGTGGCGCTCGCCCTTGCCAACACGCCCCTCGACGGGCCCGACAAGGCGTGGCTCGACGGCTGCGCAGGGCCGGGCGGCAAGGCGGCGCTGCTCGCCGGGCTCGCCGCCGAGCGCGGGGCCGTACTGCTCGCCGCCGAGAAGCAGCCGCACCGTGCCGGGCTCGTGGCCAGGGCGCTCGCCGGGAACCCGGGGCCGTACCAGGTCATCGCCGCCGACGGTACGCGTCCGCCGTGGCGGCCCGGCTCCTTCGACCGGGTCCTGATGGACGTGCCGTGCACGGGACTCGGCGCCCTGCGCCGCCGCCCCGAGGCCCGCTGGCGGCGCCGCCCCGACGACCTGGACGACTTCGCGCCGCTCCAGCGAGGGCTGCTGCGCACGGCGCTCGCGTCGGTACGCGTCGGCGGGGTCGTCGCTTACGTCACCTGTTCGCCGCACCTCGCCGAGACCCGCGCGGTCGTCGACGACGCCCTCAAGCAGTACGACGGCTCCGCCGAACTGCTCGACGCTCGGCCGCAGTTGCCCGGCGTACCGGCACTGGGTGACGGTCCCGACGTACAGCTGTGGCCGCATCTGCACGGGACGGACGCGATGTATCTGGCGCTGATCCGCCGCACCGGCTGACGAAATGCCGTGGCGCTGATGCCGTGGCGCTGGTGAAGCTGCCGGTTTCTGGTTCGGGACGTACGTTGCCTTTATGACGTGGCGTAAGAATGTCAACGCGACCCTGAGACGGCTCACCGGCTACGAAATCCGCCGTCCGAGGCCCGTGAAGTCCTCACCGACGTCCGAATCGATGACCCCGCGGCCTTCCGCGGGGAATTCCTCACGGACTTCCCCGCAAAGGTCGGAGGTGGCTCCCGGCCCCAAACTCCCCGCCGACTACGACGACACGGCCAAGGACATCATCCGGGCCGTTTCTCCCTACACGATGACCTCGCCCGAACGGCTCAATGCCCTGATTCTGGCCACCCGTTACGTCAGTCGGCACAACATCGCCGGCGACATCGTCGAGTGCGGAGTGTGGCGGGGCGGCAGTATGCAGGCGGCCGCCCGCACCCTGCTCGGCATGCATGACACCGGGCGGCACCTGTACCTCTTCGATACGTTCGAGGGCATGCCGGCGCCGACCGACAAGGACCTTCGCCGGGACGGTGAATTCGCCGGGGATCTGCTCGCCAGACAGGACAGGAGCCGCCCCATCTGGGCGGTCGCCACGCTGGAGGACGTCAAAGAGGGCTTCGAAAGGATTCCGTACCCCACGGATCGCGTGCATTTCGTCCAGGGGCTTGTGGAGGACACCATTCCCGCAGCGGCCCCCGGGCGGATTTCGGTCCTGCGGCTCGACACCGACTGGTACGCGTCGACGCGCCATGAACTCGAGTATCTCTACCCGCGGTTGGTCAGTGGCGGCGTTCTCCTCATCGACGACTACGGCTGGTGGCAAGGGTCGAAATGCGCGGTGGACGAATTCCTGGAGAAGACCGGTGCCCGGCTCCTCCTGCTCCGTATGGATGAGGGCCGTATCGCGGTCAAGCCATAGGGCCGACAGGAACAGGAGGGGGCCCGACAGGAAGGGCTCTACTCCGACGGGCTGCCCGGCCGCGACGCCGGTTCCGGGGTGGTGCCCTCGACCGCCGTCGGCGGGGGCGCCCCGCTGTCCTCCCGGGCCAGTCGGTGCGGCCACCACACCTTCGGGCCGACGTCCAGGAACAGGGACGTGACCAGGATCGAGCGGACGATGAACGTGTCGAGGAGGACGCCGAGGGCCACGGCGAAGCCGATCTCCGCGAAGGCCACCATGGGGAGCGTGCCGAGGGCGGCGAAGGTGCCTGCCAGGACCAGGCCCGCCGAGGTGATGACGGCGCCGGTCGCGGCCAGGCCCGTCACCACGCCGGGGCGGGTGCCCTGCCGGGCCGCCTCCTCGCGGATGCGGGTCGTCAGGAAGATGTTGTAGTCGATACCCAGCGCCACCAGGAACACGAAGACGAAGAGCGGGAAGTCCGTCGCCTCGCCCGCGTAGTCGAAGAGGTACCGGAACGCGAGCGCACTGATCCCCAGCGCGGCGGCGAACGACAGCACCACCGTGCCGATCAGCAGGAGCGGCGCGATCAGGGCGCGCAACAGCGCACCGAGGATCAGCAGCACTACCACGAGCACCAGCGGGATGATCAGGATGTTGTCGTGGGTCGTCGCCCTGTCCATGTCCAGCAGAGCCGCCGTACCGCCGCCCACCTGCGCGTCCGCGTCGGGCACTGCGTGCACGGCGTCCCGTACCCGCTCCACCGTCTCCTTCGCGGCCTCGCTGTCCGCGGGCGCGGTCATCGTGGCCTCGAAGAGGACCCTGCCCTCGAACTCCGGCTTCGCGCCCGGTGGCAGGCCCAGAGACTCCGGTACGACACCGGATGTACCCGCGACCGCCTGGCCCACCTCTTCGGCCTGCGCCTGGTTGCTGATGACCACCAGCGGATCGCCGCTGCCCGCGGGGAAGTAGCGCGCGGACACCTCCTGGCCGACGATCGAGTCGGGTTTGTCGGTGAAGGCGTCGGCGTTGCTGAGCCCCTCCGCCCGCATCTGGAGCAGGCCGAGCGACAGCAGCGCGAGTGCCGCCGCCGTGACGCCCCAGATCATGCGTGGACGGCGGGCGATACGGCGGCCCATGCGGGCCCAGAGGCCGCGTTCGGCCGGGTCGGGCGCGCCGAAGTGCGGGATCACCGGCCAGAAGATCCAGCGGCCGAAGATCACGAGCAGGGCGGGGAACAGGGTCAGCATCGCGAGCAGCGCCACCGCGACGCCGATGGCGGCGACCGGGCCGAGGCCCCTCGTCGAGTTCATCTCGGCGGCGAGCAGGACCAGCATGCTCAGGACGACCGTGGCGCCGGACGCGATCACCGCCGGACCCGCCCGGTGCAGGGCCAGCGCCATGGCCTCGTGGCGGTCCTCGTGGCGACGCAGCTCCTCCCGGTAGCGGGCGACCAGGAGCAGGGCGTAGTCAGTCCCGGCGCCGAACACCAGGACCGTGAGGATGCCCGCGCTCTGGCCGTTGACGGTCAGACCCGCGTTCTCCGCCAGGAAGTAGATCAGCGCCTGCGAGGTGAACAGCGCGACGATCACCCCGAGCAGCGGAACGAGGAGCAGCGTCGGGCTGCGATAGGTGAGCAGCAGCATCACGATGACGACGACCATCGCCGAGAACAGCAGCGTCGAGTCGATGCCCTCGAAGGCCTCGGAGAAGTCCGCGGACGTACCGCCCGGGCCCGTGATGTGCACGGCAAGGCCGTCGCCGCCCTCGCCGACGTCCGCACGGATCGAGTCGACCGCGGGCGCGATCCGCTCCCAGCCCTTCTCGTCCATCGTGATCGGCACGAAGACCTGGGCCGCCCGCGGATCGGCGTCCCGGTCGAACGTCGGGCCCCGCGTCTCCGCCCCGCGGATGCCGTGGTCGCGCAGCGCCTTGAGTTGGCGTACGTCCTCGGAGATCTGCGCCCGGTCCTGTGCCGTGAGGCCGCTCTCCCGGGCATACACGACGATCGCGGGGATCTGCTCCGGCCTGAAGTCCTCGGAAGCCTCCAGGACTTGGGTCGACTCCGCGGATCCTGGCAGCCAGGACGCCGCGTCATTGTCCTGGGCGTCGGTGAGTTTCTGCGCGAACGGCGCCGCGAGGAGCAGCACCACTACCCACAGCGCCACCACCAGCCACTTGGCCCGCGGCCCGCAGACCAGGTGCGCGATGCCTCGCTTCGGCCGGTCTGGTACGTCCGTCATGGCCACCCCCGTAGCCGTACGTGGAGCCCGTGGGCGGCCCAGAATGGCACGCCGTCATGGGATGCCGCATGCGCAGAAGGGACTAGATCCGGACCGAGGCGAACAACCCCTCGAGGGCATGGCAGGCTTAGAGCATGGCCGTGCAGATCAACCCCAGCATTTTGTCCGCCGACTTCGCTCGCCTCGCCGAGGAGGCCAAGGCGGTCGAGGGGGCCGACTGGCTCCATGTGGATGTGATGGACAACCATTTCGTCCCGAACCTCACGCTCGGTGTGCCGGTCGTAGAGTCCCTGGCGCGCGCTACGGACACGCCGCTGGACTGCCATCTGATGATCGAGGACGCCGATCGCTGGGCGCCCCAGTACGTAGAAGCGGGTGCCGGTTCCGTCACCTTTCATGTGGAGGCTGCCGCCGCTCCGGTGCGGCTCGCCCGCGAGATCCGGGCCAAGGGCGCCCGCGCCTCCATGGCCCTCAAGCCGGCGACGCCGATCGAGCCGTACGAGGATCTCCTCGCCGAACTCGACATGCTGCTGATCATGACCGTCGAGCCGGGCTTCGGAGGCCAGGCCTTCCTCGACATCATGCTCCCGAAGATCCGCCGGACCCGCGAGTTGATCTCCAAGCACGGCCTCGAGCTCTGGCTCCAGGTCGACGGCGGAGTCTCGGCCGAGACGATCGAACGCTGCGCCGAGGCCGGAGCCGACGTCTTCGTGGCGGGTTCGGCGGTGTACGGCGCTTCGGACCCGGCAGAGGCGGTACGTGCATTGCGCAGCCAGGCGGAGGCGGTGATGGCCCGTGCGGCCTGGGCGTGCGGCCACTGAGCCACCGCCAGGCCAAGGGAACGTGAACGCCGCCCATCAGGGCTGATCAAGGACGCCGGATCTGCGAGGATGAACGGCGAATCCAGAGTGTGAACAGCAGTGAGGAGATCGCCGTGTCGGGTATGTCGGCGGGCCGGTCAGCCATGCGGATGGGACCCGCTGAGCTGGTGCAGGCGGCGGCCATGGCCCGCCGCTTCTACCTTGAGGGCAAGTCCAAGATCCAGATCGCCGAGGAGTTCGGCGTCAGCCGCTTCAAGGTGGCCCGGGTCCTGGAGACCGCTCTCGAACGGGATCTGGTGAGGATCGAGATCCGTGTCCCCGCCGAGTTGGACGCGGAGCGCTCCGACGCGCTGCGTGCCCGCTACGGACTCAGGCACGCCGTCGTGGTGGAGTCCCCGGCCGACGCCGAGGAGTCGCCCGACCCGGAGAACCTCGGCGAAGTGGCCGCCGACCTGCTCGGCGAGCTGGTCACCGAGGGTGATGTGCTCGGCCTCGCATGGGGACGATCCACCATCCACATGGCGGCGGCCCTCGACCGGCTGCCGCCGTGCACGGTGGTGCAGTTGACGGGTGTGTACGACGCCGGGACGGCCGAGCGCGGCTCGGTCGAGGCCGTGCGCCGGGCCGCCCAGGTCTCGGGCGGCGACGCCCACCCCATCTACGCGCCGATGCTGCTGCCGGACGTGGCCACCGCCGCCGCGCTGCGCAACCAGACGGGGATCGCCCGTGCCTTCGAGTACTTCGACAAGGTGACGGTCGCCTGTGTGTCGATCGGTTCCTGGGAGGCGGGCATCTCCACGGTGCACGACATGCTCACCGACGAGGAGCGCTCGCACTACGCCTCGCTCGGTGTCGCCGCCGAGATGTCCGCGCACCTCTTCGACGCCCAGGGCCGTCGCGTGGGCCGGGACCTGGGGGAGCGCTGCATCACGGTCGAGGCCGACCGGCTGCGGCGTATCCCCGAAGTCGTCGCGATCGCGGGCGGGCAGCGCAAGGCGGCCGCCATCGACGCGGTGCTCCGCTCCGGCCTGGTCACCAGCCTGGTGACCGACACATCGGCCGCGGACTACCTGATGACGACGGGGCCCGCGCCGCGTCCGGCCCTGAACCGGGCCGACCCCGACGGGCCCTGATCCGTCAGCGGCCCGTCAGCGCTCGACCGCTGACGGGCCGCTCTCTTTCCCCGTACGACCCCGTACGAGTTTCCCCTTACGAGTCTTGACGAGTGACGAGTCCTTCGAAGCAGGGCGGTACCGAGATGACGGACGACGTGGCGGACCGCCTCGTGGTCACGCTGGACCTCGCCGGGGTCGCGGACAAGGCGGGCTTCATGGAGCGCTGCGTACGCGCCCTGGAGCTGCCCGACTGGTTCGGCCGCAACTGGGACGCGCTGGCCGACAGCCTCACCGACCGCTCCGTCTGGCCCACGGGCGCCGCCGAGCGCGGCTTGCTGATCGTCGTCACGGGCTGGCGTACATACGCCAAGGCGCGGCCGGAGGAGTGGGAGATCGCGCAGGATGTGTTCGCGGAGGCCGCGGACCGGCTGACGGGGCTTTCGGTGCTGCTCGTGTTGGGAGGATCCCACCAGAGGCCCTCTGACCAGCCTGGATGATCGGCCCGGGCAGGCCGCAACCACCGTCATGGGACAATGAGGTACGTGCTCTTCCCTCGCGCTGATCTGCTCGGGGGCCACTTCTGATCGACTGGGATGTGCAGCACGTGCGTTTCCTCAATGACATCCAGCCCGCATACGACCTGACGTACGACGACGTCTTCATGGTGCCGAACCGTTCCGCGGTCGGCTCGCGGCAGGACGTCGATCTGTCGTCGCCGGACGGCACCGGCACCACGATTCCGCTGGTGGTCGCCAACATGACGGCGATCGCGGGCCGCCGGATGACCGAGACCGTGGCCCGTCGCGGTGGGCTCGTCGTCATTCCGCAGGACATCCCGATCGACGTGGTCACCGAGGTCGTCTCCTGGGTCAAGGGCCGTCACCTCGTCCTGGACACCCCGATCGTGCTGGACCCGCACCAGACCGTCGCCGACGCGCTGGCGCTGCTGCCGAAGCGGGCGCACAACGCCGGCGTCGTGGTGGACGAGGCCGGCAGGCCGGTCGGTGTGGTCACCGACGCCGACCTGGGCGGGGTCGACCGCTTCACGCAGCTGTCCGAGGTCATGTCCCGGGACCTGCTGCTGCTCGACGCGGACATCGACCCGCGCGACGCGTTCAACAAGCTCGACGGCGCCAACCGCCGCTACGCGCCCGCCGTCGACAGGGACGGCAAGCTCGCCGGCATCCTGACCCGCAAGGGTGCCCTGCGCGCCACGCTCTACACGCCGGCCACCGACGCCAACGGCAAGCTGCGCATCGCCGCCGCCCTCGGCATCAACGGCGATGTCGCGGGCAAGGCCAAGCAGCTCCTCGCCGCGGGCATCGACACACTCGTCGTGGACACCGCGCACGGCCACCAGGAGTCGATGATCGCCGCGGTCAAGGCCGTCCGCGCCCTCGACCCGCAGGTACCGATCGTCGCGGGCAACATCGTCGCCGCCGAGGGCGTACGGGATCTGATCGAGGCCGGCGCCGACATCATCAAGGTGGGCGTGGGCCCCGGCGCCATGTGCACCACCCGCATGATGACCGGGGTCGGCCGCCCGCAGTTCTCGGCCGTCCTGGAATGCGCCGCCGAGGCGAAGAAGTACGGCAAGCACGTGTGGGCCGACGGCGGCGTCCGCCACCCGCGCGACGTCGCCATGGCACTGGCCGCGGGCGCGTCGAACGTCATGGTCGGCTCCTGGTTCGCCGGTACGTACGAGTCGCCGGGCGACCTCCAGCACGACGCCAACGGCCGCCCCTACAAGGAGTCGTTCGGCATGGCGTCCGCGCGCGCGGTGCGCAACCGTACGTCGGAGGAGTCGGCGTACGACCGGGCCCGCAAGAGCCTGTTCGAGGAGGGCATCTCGACCTCCCGGATGTTCCTCGACCCGACCCGGCCGGGCGTCGAGGACCTGATCGATTCGATCATCGCGGGCGTCCGCTCCTCCTGCACCTACGCCGGCGCGGGCTCCCTGGAGGAGTTCGCCGAGAAGGCCGTCGTCGGCATCCAGAGCGCCGCGGGCTACGCGGAGGGCAAGCCGCTGCATGCCAGCTGGAGTTGACACGGGTTCCTTCTGTACGTACGGCAGACCTGTACGGCCCCTGTTGTCCCGTCGCCGGGAGAGCGGGGGCCGTTGGCGTCAGGCCCTCTTGACGTCAAGGTGGCTTGACGAGAGGCTGAGGGCATGACGACACCACAGAGCATCGAGCCCCAGTACACGCTGCTGACCGCCGTGGCCCGTCTCGACGAGCTGCGGGTCCGGGAGTCTATGGCCGAGGCCGGAAGCGACGAGGAAGCCCTCGACCGCGCCGAGCTCCTCGAACTGCTCGCGCTCAGCGAGGTGGTGGCCCGCAAGGCCGCGTACGGCCGTCAGCTCACCGTCCGCGCGGCCCGCGAGTCGGGCGCCTCCTGGTCGCAGATCGGGGCCGCCCTGGGCACCAGCAAGCAGGCCGCCTGGGAGGCGCACAACCGTTGGATCGACGACCAGGCGGCGGCACACGGGCGGCCCGGACAGATGGGCTTCGACGAGGACGACGTGGCCGAGGCGCGGGCGATCGCGGGGGAGCCGGAGGGATCCTGAGCGCAGGCCGTACGGGCTCCGAGTGGAGGCCGTACGAGGCCTTCGTCGGCTGCTGGCGAGGGCTTGCGCAACGGCCGAAAAGCCCCGAGCAACGAACATGCGCCGAGGGGCACGCTGCTCGCGGCCGGTGCCGTGATCGCCATCGCGCTCGTCAATGTGGCCGTCGTGGTGCTGCGGCGTACGCGGCCCGAGATGCCGTGTGCGTTCCGGGTGCCGTTGTCGCCGGTGCTGCCCGCGCTGGGCTTCGGCTTCTGTGTGTGGATGATGGGCAGTCTCAACACCGTGACCTGGGTCGTCTTCGGGGTCCGGATGGCCGTCGGGCTCGTGTTCTACTTCAGTTACGGCTATCGCCGGTCCCGTCTCGCCGCCTCAGAAAAGTGAACCACCCGCAGTGCTGAACGATCTCGACGAACGCATCGTGCACGCCCTCGCCGAGGACGCCCGCCGCTCCTACGCGGACATCGGCCAGGAGGTCGGGCTGTCCGCGCCCGCGGTGAAGCGGCGGGTGGACCGGTTGCGGGCCACCGGGGCCATCACCGGGTTCACGGTTCGGGTGGACCCGGCGGCGCTTGGCTGGGAGACCGAGGGGTTCGTCGAGATCTACTGCCGCCGGAACACTTCGCCCGAGACCATCCAGCGCGGTCTTGAGCGGTATCAGGAGGTTGTGGCCGCGTCCACCGTCACCGGGGAGGCGGATGCTGTTGTGCAGGTTTTCGCTTCTGACATGCGGCACTTCGAGCGGGTGCTGGAGCGGATCGCGGAGGAGCCGTTCGTGGAGCGGACCAAGTCCGTGCTGGTGCTGTCGCCGTTGTTGCGACGGTTCTCTTCGGGGTCTCCTACGTAAGCGTTTCGCGCGAGGTCCGGTGTGCGGCGTGCGGGTCAGTGGGGGCTTGTCGCTCCCCCACTCTCGAATTCACTCGAGCGGGGGGACCCCCATCGCGGCGGAGCCGCATATGTAACAGCCCCGCGCCCCTCGAAGGGGCGCCCTTACGGAGCGCGCCTCGCCAGTGCGTTGTTGGCTATCGAGTTGTGGACGCTGAACGTCACGGCGTCCGAGCGATAGCGGTCGTCGGACCATTCGACCGGGCGGCCTTCGCGGGTCGTGGTGACTCGGCGGACCCGGAGCAGGGGGCTCGTGCGGCGGATGCCGAGGAGGTCGGCGTCCTGGGCGCCGGCCGCCACCGCGTCGATGACGTGCTCGCCGTAGGCGAAGACGAGGCCTGTGTCCTCGTAGAGGCGCTGGGTGACCGACGGGCAGTCCGGCTCGACGCGTTCCACGGCGGGGGAGATCCAGTCGGCGTACACCGTGCGTTCCAGGAGTACGGGTTCACCGTCCAGGCCGCGTACGCGCAGGACGTGCAACACCTGGGTGCCGGCAGTCAGTTGGAGGCGTACGGAGTCTTCGGGTGTGGCCGGGCGGTACGTCGACGACACCACGTGTCCCGTCGCCTCGCGCCCCATCGCGCGCGCCCACTGGGCGAAACTGCGCAGTTCCTCGAAGGTCTGGCTGCGGCGGCTGGCGAGGACCACGCGACGCGCGCCCTGCCGGGAACCGATGAGCCCCTCGGAGGTCAGCGCGGCGACGGCCTGGCGGACGGTGCCGCGGGATACTTCGTAGCGGGCCGCGAGGTCGGTCTCGGTGGGCAGTCGACTGCCCACGGTGTACTCCTCGCGGTCGATCGCCCGCCTGAGCTCCTCGGCGATCTCCTCGTGTCGTGCCGCCATGCTCCCCCTCTGTGCGCAGGTGTGTACCCCTTGACCAGCCTAGACGAGGATCGGCGGTGACACGTGCGCCCGGTGACTGGCCGGAGAATCAAGGGCCATGGTTTTTCCAGAGTTTACGAACAGGACATCAACGGCGGGCCTACTGAGGCCAACTTGTTCAGACAAGTTCCGCTGACAAGTTCTCAGTCTCGCGTGACTCCTACCTCGCGTGAGCCCTGCCTCGTGTGACCCCTGAGCGCATCCCTGGAGAAGACCGTGACCGTGTCCCTGCCGAGAACAGCCGTCTTCGTCGGCGCTGCCGCACTCGCCCTGAGTGCCTGTGGCGCGGCCCCCGACGACGCGTCCACCACCACCGACGGCAAGAGCGCCGCCACCGCGACCTCGGCCGAGGCCTTCGGTGGCATGGACGCGCTGGTCAAGGCGGCCAAGAAGGAGGGCACGCTGCAGGCGATCGCGCTGCCCCGCGACTGGGCCAACTACGGTGCGCTGATCGACGGGTTCGAGAAGAAGTACGGCATCAAGATCGAGGTCGAGAACCCCGACGGCAGCAGCCAGGACGAGATCAACGCCGTCACCTCCCGCAAGGGCCAGGACCGCGCCCCCGACGTGCTCGACCTGGGCAGCTCCTTCGCGCTGAGCGCCGCCCAGCAGGGACTCCTCGCGCCGTACAAGGTCGCGGACTTCGCCGACATCCCCGAGGGTCAGAAGGACGCGCAAGGCCGCTGGTACAACGACTACGGCGGCTACATCTCCATCGGCTGCGACGCCAAGCGCGTGAAGACGTGCCCGACCACCTTCGAGGACCTCCTCAAGCCGCAGTACAAGGGCCAGGTCGCGCTCAACGGCAATCCCACCAAGTCCGGTTCGGCCTTCGGCGGCGTCTGGGCGGCCTCCCTCGCGAGCGGCGGCTCCTTCGACGACATCCAGCCCGGCCTCGACTTCTTCGCCGAGCTCAAGAAGAACGGCAACTACACGCCCGTCGAGTCGACTCCCGCCACGGTCGAGAAGGGCGAGACGCCGATCAGCATCGACTGGGACTACCTCAACGCCGGGTACGCCGACGAGTTCAAGTCCAAGGGTCTTGACTGGCAGGTCGCGGTCCCGTCGGACGGCAAGTTCTCCCAGTACTACTCGCAGGCCGTCAACAAGGACGCCCCGCACCCGGCGGCCGCCCGCCTGTGGCAGGAGTACCTCTACAGCGCCGAGGGCCAGAACCTCTGGCTCAAGGGGTACGCCCGCCCGGCCCTGATGACCGCCATGGAGAAGGCCGGCACGCTCGACAAGACGGCCGCGGCCAAGCTCCCCGAGGTCTCCGGCACTCCGGAGTTCCCGACGGAGGCGCAGCAGAGCAAGGCCAAGGAGGTACTCGGGCAGGGCTGGGGCAAGGCGGTCTCCGAGTGACCGCGACACTCACACGAGTCGACGTGGCGCCGCCGGTCGCTTCTCCGAAGCGGCGGCGCCACGCGCCCGGCTGGCTCGCCGTCGTCCCGCTGCTCGCCTTCGTGGCGCTCGCCTTCGGGATCCCCGCCCTGGCCATGCTGAACGGCGCGTTCACCGTCAAGGACCCGGCCACCGGGGCGACTTCGTACACCACGGCCAACCTGACGGCCTCGCTCAAGGGCGCGTACCTCACCGCCCTGCTCGGCAGCGTCAAGCTGTCCGCAGTCTCGGCGGTCATCTCGGCCGTCCTCGGACTCCTGCTCGCCCAGGCCGTGGTGACCTCCCGCTTCCGCGCGCTGCGCGAGGCCGTACTCACCGCGTCCGGCGTCCTCGCCAACTTCGGCGGCGTCCCGCTGGCCTTCGCGTTCGTCGCCACCCTCGGCAACTCCGGTGTCCTGACGCGGTACTTGGACCTCACCGACAAGGGCTGGGACCTCTACAGCTTCTGGGGGCTGGTGATCGTCTACCTGTACTTCCTGATCCCACTGATGGTCCTCACCATCACCCCCGCCCTCGACGGCCTGCGCGTTCAGTGGCGCGAGGCCGCGCGGAACAACGGGGCCACCGCCGTCCAGTACTGGCGACACGTCGCCCTGCCCGTCCTCGCGCCCTCGCTGCTCGGCGGGTTCGTACTGCTCTTCGGCAGCGCCTTCGCCGCGTACGCCACCGCCGCGGCCATGGTGGGAAGTTCGATCCCGTTGGTCACCCTGCAGATCGCCGACGCCATCTCCGGCAACGTCCTGGTCGGCCAGGAGAACGTGGCGCTCGCCCTCAGTCTCGACATGGTCCTCGTCGCGGGCCTGGTGATGGCCGTGTACCTGCCCCTGCAACGACGGAGCGCGCGATGGCTCGAAGCATGAACACAGCCGCTCGAAGCACGAACGCATCGGCTCGAAGCACGAACAGGTCCGTACCCGTACGTCCCTGGCGCGGGCTCGTCCTCGCCGGCGCCGCGCTCTACTTCCTGGTGCCGCTGGCCGCGTCCGTGATCTTCACGGTCGACGTGCCGGGGGAGGGCGTCACCTTCGACGCGTACACCCAGATCTTCGGCACCGACGGCTTCGTCTCCAGTCTGCTGCTCTCGCTGGAGCTGGCCGCCGCGACCATCGCGATCGTCCTGCTGCTGATGGTGCCCGCGATGGTCGCGCTGCGGCTCGGGGCGCCGAAGCTGCGGCCGGTCGTCGAGGTGGTGTGCTCGCTGCCGCTCGTCGTGCCGCCGATCGCGTTCGTCGCCGGGATCGGCACGGTCCTGAAGTGGGGGCCCGAACACCTCTCGCGCACCCCGCTGTTCCAGACGTTCACGGCGATCCAGAACCCCGACTTCCCGTTCGTGCTCGTCCTCGCGTATGTCGTGATGGCGCTGCCGTTCGTGTACCGGGCCCTGGACGCCGGGCTGCGAGCGATGGACGTACGCACCCTCGTCGAGGCAGCCCGCAGCTGTGGCGCGGGCTGGCCGCAGGCGCTCGTACGCGCCGTACTGCCGAACCTGCGCGGGGCGCTGCTCAACGCCTCGTTCCTCACGCTGGCCCTGGTGCTCGGCGAGTTCACCGTCGCCCAGCTGCTCGGCTTCCAGCCGTTCGCCGTGTGGATCGTCAACGTCAGCGGATCGCAGGCCCAGCTCTCCGTCGCCGTGTCCGTGCTCAGCCTGCTGGTCACCTGGGCACTCCTTCTCGCGCTCGCCGGGTTCGGCGGGCGCTCCCGTACCGCTCCCCGGGGATGAACCATGACCGTCACCACGCTGCTTGAGAAGGCCACCGACACCGAGGCGGCCACCGTCGAATTCCGGGGCCTGCGCCGCGAGTTCGGGCCCACCGTCGCCCTCGACGGACTCGACCTGACCGCACGTCCCGGCGAACTCCTCGCCCTCCTCGGCCCGTCCGGCTGCGGCAAGACCACCGCGCTGCGGATGCTCGCCGGGTTCGAACACCCCGACTCAGGCGAGGTATTGGTCGACGGCGAGGACGTCACGCGCGTCCCGGCCCACCGGCGCGACGCCGGGATGGTCTTCCAGTCGTACAGCCTCTTCCCGCACCTCAGCGCGCTCGACAACGTGGCCTTCGGTCTGCGGATGCGCAAGGTGCGTACGGCCGAACGGCGGTCCCGGGCCGCCGAGTTGCTCGAACTCGTCGGTCTCGGTGACAAGGGCGGCAGCTTCCCCCACCAGCTCTCCGGCGGTCAGCAGCAGCGCGTCGCGCTGGCCCGGGCGCTCGCTCTGCGCCCCCGCGTGCTACTCCTCGACGAACCGCTGTCGGCGCTCGACGCCAAGGTACGGCTCAACCTGCGCGAGGAGATCCGCCGGCTCCAGCAGGAACTCGGCATCACCACCCTGTTCGTGACACACGATCAGGAGGAGGCCCTGTCGATGGCGGACCGGGTCGCCGTGATGCGGGCCGGACAGCTCGAACAGTGCGCGGCTCCGGCGGAGTTGTACGGGCGGCCCGCCACGGCCTTCGTCGCGGAGTTCGTCGGGACGATGAGCCGCATTCCGGGGCAGGTGGCCGGCGGGACGGTCGAGGTGCTCGGTCAGCGGCTGCCGGTCGACGGCGAAGCGCCCGCCGCGGCGGAGGTGGACGTGCTCGTACGGCCCGAGGCGGTGCGGGTGAAGGCCGAGGACGCCGGTGACGCCCGAGTCGTCTCCTCTGCCTTCCTCGGTGCGGCCACCCGCGTCACCGTCCGGCTCGCCGACGGCACCGAGGTGAAGGCCGACCTGCCGACCCACGAGGCCGCCGCGCTGGGAGCGGGCTCCGCCGTGACCCTCAGCCTGCCGGAGCGTCCGGTCCTGGTCGCCGAACGCGTATGAGAGAGAGTCACGTGTCCCCCCACACCCTCCAGCCCCCTCCCGGGACTCCCCAACAGCCGCTTCAGGCCGTCCTGTTCGACATGGACGGCACCCTTGTGGACACCGAGCGGTTGTGGTGGGAGGCGGTCGAGCAGGTGGCGGCGGGACTCGGCCGTTCGCTCGCGGAGACCGACGAGGGGGATGTGCTCGGGCGGCCCGTCGAGCACACCGCCGAGGTGCTGAGCCGGGCCACGGGCGCCCCGTTCGACGAGGTCGCCGCGGACCTGCACCGGGAGTTCGCGGTACGGGTGCGCTCGGGTGTCGTGGCCCGGCCCGGCGCTCTCCGGCTCCTCGACGCGCTGGCGGCGGACGGCGTGCCCGCCGCCCTGGTGACCGCGTCCCCGCGTGCGGTCGCGGACCTGGTGGTCGAGGCCCTGGGCGCCGGACGGTTCGCGGTCACCGTCACCGCCGACGACACCCCGCGCACCAAACCCGACCCCGACCCGTACCTCGCCGCCTGCCGCGCCCTCGGCGTCGAACCCGCCACCTGTGTGGCCGTCGAGGACACCCAGACCGGCGTCTCCTCCGCCGAGGCGGCGGGCTGCGCGGTCCTCGCGGTGCCGTCGTTGGCGCCGATCGCCTCCGCGCCCGGGCGGACGGTCCTGGAGAGCCTGGAAGACGTGACTCCCGCACGGCTGCGCGAGATGATCACGCCCCGCGAGCTGCGCGTGATGAGCTGGAACCTCTGGTACGGCGGCACGAAGGTCGCCCACCACCGCGAGAAGCAGCTCAAGGTCATCCTGGAGGCGGGCGTCGACGTGGTCGGCCTCCAGGAGACGTACGGCACCTCCGCCCGCGAACTCGCCGACGCCCTCGGCTGGGAGCACCATCAGGCGGGGGAGAACCTCGGCGTCATCAGCCGGTATCCGATCGTCGCCCGGCTGGGCGCCCCGGACCCCGGCTTCTACGGGGCGACCGGAGTACGGATCCGGCTCGGCGAGCGGCAAGAGGCCGTGCTGTGGAGCGCCCACCTCGACTACACGCCGTACGGCCCGTACGAGGCCTCCTTCGACGGACTTGCCGCGCCCGAGCTCGTGGCCCACGAGGCGGGACGGCTCGGCCAGTTGAGGGAGATCCTGGACACGATGGCCCCGGACCTCGCGGCCCGCGACACCACACCGGTCCTCCTCGTCGGCGACTTCAACGCCCCTTCCCACCTGGACCGCACGGACGCCGAGTGGCCCGTGACCAAGGCCGCCGAGGAGGCGGGCCTGCGCGACTCCTTCCGCGAGGCCCACCCGGACCCGCTCAAGGAACCCGGTGTCACCTGGTCCCCGGTGCACACCGAGCACGAGGACGGCAGCGGCCGCCCGGAGCCGCAGGACCGGATCGACTACGTCCTGTACGCGGGTGACGGGCTGCGCGTGCTCGACTCCCGGACCCTCGTCACCGGCAATCCCCGCCCCTGGCCCGACGTCGAGGACAACGACTGGCCCTCCGACCACGCGGCGGTGATCACGACTTTCTCGCTCACGACTTTTTCGCTGGGCCGGACGGCCGGTCCCGTCTAACATCGGTGCCATGACCTGGCGACATTGATCCACCAGCCGTGCCTCCCGAGGACCGCCTCGGGCGCTGTACCTCCGGCGTCCGATTCGTCCCTGCGGGAAGGCCTCATGACAATCTCACCTGCGCGTGTGCCCGAGACCACCGGTGGACGGCGGCTCACGGCCACGTTGTACGGCTACGCGTTCCTCGACGACCTCGTCCTGCTCTACCCGGTGTACGCCCTGCTGTTCGCCGACACCGGGATGTCCCTGTGGCAGATCTCCTCTCTCTTCGCCCTGTGGTCGATCACCGGCGTACTGCTGGAGGTCCCCTCCGGTGCCTGGGCGGACGCCTTCTCGCGGCGGACGCTGCTGTGGGTCGGCCCGCTGCTCACCGCCGCAGGCTTCGCGCTGTGGGTGCTCGTCCCGTCGTACGGGGCCTTCGCGCTCGGCTTCGTCCTGTGGGGCGCGGGCGGAGCGCTCGGCTCCGGCGCGCTGGAGGCGCTGGTCTATGAGGAGCTGGACCGGCTCGGCGCCGCCGACCGCTACGCCCGCGTCATGGGCCGGTCCAGGGCGGCGCGACTGCTGGCCACGATGGCGTCGATGGGACTGGCCGGACCGGTGCTCGCGCTGGGCGGCTACCCGGCCGTCGGCGCAGTCAGCGTCCTGGCCTGCCTGCTGACCGCGGCGTCGGCGACCCGGTTCCCGGAGCACCGGGTGCCGCCGGAGACCGGTGACGACGGCTGGGCGACGACCTTGCGCACCGGCCTCGCCGAAGCACACCGTGACCGTTCCGTGCGCGGCGCTCTGCTGCTCGTGCCGGCCGTCGCCGCGGTATGGGGCGCGCTCGACGAGTACACCTCGCTCCTGATCCGCGACACGGGCGTGGCCGACCAGACGGTGCCCTACCTGCTCTTGCTGGTCTGGGGAGTGGTCGCGGCAGGCAGCCTGCTCACGGGAGCGGCCGAACGCCTCGGGACGACCGGGCTCGCGGCGGTGATCGCGGGCGCCGCGCTCGCCCTCGCCGTCGGTGCGCTGACGCGTACGCCTGCCGGTATCGCCCTCGTCGCCGTCGCCTTCGGCGGCTTCCACCTGGCCGAGGTGCTCGCCGAGGTCAGGCTCCAGCACCGCATCGACGACACCCGCCGGGCCACCCTCACCTCCGTCGCGAGCCTGGGCACCGAGCTGGCCACGGTCGCCGTGTTCGGCGTGTACGCGGTCATCGGCGCGCAGGCGACGCACAGCATGGTGTTCGCGGTGCTCGCCGTGCCGTACCTGCTGACAGCACTGATCCTGCTGGCCAGAGCCTCGACCGCCAAGGTCCGACCGTGAAACCACCCGTGCGCAACGAATCGCCGCCCAGCCCTCGATGTACGCAACGATCCACCCTCAAACGCGCAACAACACCGCCTTGTCCGCCCGAAGTCACCGCCCGTACCGTCGATCTGGCCCCCAGACCCCCTCCGCCCCCGGTGAGGAACACCCATGCGCACCGCCCTGCTCCAGAGCTCCGGACGCCTCGGCTCCGTCGCCGCGAACCTCAAGGTTCTCGACGAGGCCGCGGGGCGTGCCGCCGATGCGGGGGCCGGGCTGCTGATGGCGCCGGAGATGTTTCTGAGCGGGTACGCGATCGGGGCGGACGTGGGCCGCCTTGCCGAGCCCGCCGACGGGGACGGGGCCGACGCGGTCGCGGAGATCGCCGGGCGGCACGGACTCGCGGTCGCGTACGGCTACCCGGAGCGCGACGGCGAGACCGTCTTCAACTCCGCCCAGCTGATCGCCCCCGACGGCACGCGGCTCGCCAACTACCGCAAGACGCACCTCTTCGGCTGCTTCGAACGCGAGCACTTCACGCCGGGCGACGAGCCGGTCGTCCAGGCCGAGTTCGGCGGCCTCCGCATCGGCCTCATGATCTGCTACGACGTGGAGTTCCCGGAGAACGTCCGCGCTCACGCCCTGGCCGGCACCGACCTCCTCGTGGTCCCCACGGCCCAGATGCACCCGTTCCAGTTCGTCGCCGAGTCCGTCGTACCGGTGCGCGCCTTCGAGAACCAGATGTACGTCGCGTACGTCAACCGGGTCGGTGCGGAAGGGGAGTTCGAGTTCGTCGGACTCTCCACGCTGGCCGGGCCCGACGGATGCGCCCGGGCCCGCGCGGGTCGCGGGGAGGAACTCGTCTTCGGTGACGTGGACCCCGCGTTCCTCGCCGCCTCACGCGAGGAGAACCCGTACCTGAAGGACCGGCGCCCCGGTCTCTACGGGTCCCTGATCTGAAAACCCCGCCACCCCCTGAACAAGCTTTTCGCGCAAGGAGTCCGCACCCCATGACGTCCACCGTGCCCAACGCCGTCGAGCACGCAGACAAGCAGCAGCCGCCGATCACCATGTTCGGCCCGGACTTCCCGTACGCGTACGACGACTTCCTCGCGCATCCCGCCGGCCTCGGCCAGATCCCGGCGACCGCACACGGCACCGAGATCGCCGTCATCGGCGGCGGTCTGTCCGGCATCGTGGCGGCGTACGAGCTGATGAAGATGGGCCTGAAGCCCGTCGTGTACGAGGCCGACGAGATCGGCGGCCGACTGCGGACGGTGGGCTTCGACGGGTGCGATCCCTCCCTCACCGCCGAACTGGGCGCGATGCGCTTCCCGCCGTCCTCCACCGCCCTCCAGCACTACATCGACCTGGTGGGCCTCGAGACCCGGCCGTTTCCCAACCCCCTTGCCGAGGTGACGCCTTCGACGGTCGTCGACCTCAAGGGCGAGTCCCACTACGCCCGGACCATCGACGACCTGCCCGAGGTCTACCGCCAAGTGGCGGCGGCCTGGAACGCCTGCCTCGAAGAGGGCGCCGACTTCTCCGCCATGAACCAGGCCATGCGCGAGCGCGACGTCCCGCGCATCCGCGAGATCTGGGCCAGGCTGGTCGAGAAGCTCGACGACCAGACCTTCTACGGCTTCCTCTGCGACTCGGAGGCCTTCAGATCCTTTCGGCACCGCGAGATCTTCGGCCAGGTCGGCTTCGGCACGGGCGGCTGGGACACCGACTTCCCCAACTCGATCCTCGAGATCCTGCGCGTCGTCTACACCGAGGCCGACGACCACCACCGCGGCATCGTCGGCGGCAGCCGGCAACTCCCGCTCCGGCTCTGGGAACGCGAGCCGGAGAAGATCGTCCACTGGCCGTACGGGACATCGCTCGCGAAGCTGCACGACGGAAGTCCGAAGCCCGCCGTGACCCGCCTGAACCGCACCGCCGGAAACCGGATCACCGTGACGGACGCGAACGGCGACATCCGTACGTACCAGGCGGCGATCTTCACCGCCCAGTCCTGGATGCTGCTCTCCAAGGTCGACTGCGACGACTCGCTCTTCCCGATCGACCACTGGACCGCCATCGAGCGCACCCACTACATGGAGTCGAGCAAGCTCTTCGTGCCGGTCGACCGGCCTTTCTGGCTCGGCAGGGACGAAAAAACGGGGCGGGACGTCATGTCGATGACCCTCACCGACCGTATGACGCGCGGCACCTACCTCCTCGACAACGGTCCGGACAAGCCCGCTGTCATCTGCCTCTCCTACACCTGGTGCGACGACAGTCTGAAATGGCTGCCGCTGTCCGCGAACGAGCGGATGGAGGTCATGCTGAAGTCGCTCGGTGAGATCTATCCGAAGGTCGACATCAGGAAGCACATCATCGGCAGCCCGGTGACCGTGTCCTGGGAGAACGAGCCCCATTTCATGGGCGCGTTCAAGGCCAACCTGCCCGGCCACTACCGCTACCAGCGGCGCCTGTTCACGCACTTCATGCAGGACCGGCTCCCCGAGGACAAGCGCGGCATCTTCCTGGCGGGCGACGACATCTCCTGGACGGCGGGCTGGGCCGAGGGCGCCGTGCAGACCGCGCTGAACGCCGTGTGGGGTGTCATGCACCACCTCGGCGGCCAGGCCGACCCGGCCAACCCCGGACCCGGCGACGTCTACGAAGAGATCGCACCGGTGGAACTGCCCGAGGACTGAGACCGGGCCGGCCGGCGGTTGCCGAGAGCCTCAGATCCCGGCCGCCCGCGCCGCCGTGTACACCTCGGCGGCCACGTCCTTGAGCTCCTGGGCGTCCCGCGTCGAGGCCTGGAGGTCGAGGAAGAACTCGTCGAGGCCGACCTCGGCGTGGGCCTTGAGGTCCGTCACGATCTGCTCGACGTTGCCCTGGAACGGGGCGCGGTCGGCGCCGTCGTACGCCTTCGCCGTGTACTGCACGCCGTTCACCCGCACCGCGGTCTCGATCGGCTTCGTCCGGCCGCGCTCGGCCGCCAGGTCCTGCACCTGCCGCCACTGTGCGGCGAGCTGCTCGGCACCCATGGCGATCGGCAGCCAGCCGTCGGCGCGGTCGACGAGCCGGGTCAGCGCCTTCTTGGTGTTGGCGGGCAGCAGGACCGGGATCGGCCGGGCGGGCTTGGGCCCGACCACGGACGACGCGATCTTGGTGAGGCGGCCCTCGTACTCCACCGGGTCCGGGCCCCAAACCGCCTGGCACACGTCGAGGACCTCGTCCAGGACCTTGCCGCGCTCCTCGAACGGCGCGACGCCGGCGGCCGCGTACTCGTCCAGCGACCAGCCCGTGCCGAAGCCCGCCACCACCCGGCCGCCACTGGCCGCGTCCAGCGTCCCGAGCGTCTTGGCCAGCTGGAACGGCCCGTGCAGCGGGGCGACCAGGACGCTCGTGCCGAGCCGGACCCGCTCGGTGGCCGTGACCGCCAGCGTCAGCGTGACCAGCGCGTCGGGGACACTGCGGTAGTGCTCGGGCCAGGGCAGGCCCGGGACGCCGTACAAGCCCTGCGTCGCGGGCTCCGGAAACAGGGCGCGCTCGTACACCCACAAGCTCTCGTAGCCGATCTGCTCGGCGGTGCGCGCCACATCGGGTACGTCCCGTCCGATGTCGTACTGCTGCGCCTGGGGAAGACAGAGACCCAACCTGGTGGCCATGCGTACGCTCCTTCGCGTCGGTTCGCCTAAGGCAGTTCAACGGTCAACCTAACGCGCGCGTACCCCGATTCGGCGGTGCCGAGCCGGTGTGGCCGGATCAATCCGGCAGTGGGGTGAGCAGCATCCGGCTCGCCAGACCGACGGCCGCATCCAGGCGGCGGGCGAACTCGTCGGCGAGGTCGGGCAGTGCGCGCAGGGCCCACAGCGCGCGGGCCGCCGACCACGCTCCGTCCCGCGCCCGCTCCAGGCTCCACGAGCCGATCAGATGGGTGAGCGGATCGGCGATCTGGAGGACGTCGGGGCCCGGCATCAGATCTTCGCGGATGCGCTCCTCCAGCGCGATGAGGATGTCGCCCACGCGGTCGAACTCGTCCTCCAGGTAGACGGGCTCGCAGTCGAGCGTACGACAAGCGTCTACTACGGCGAGCGCCAGATCGTGGCCGATGTGCGCATTGATGCCCGCTAGCGCGAACTGCAAGGGGCGTACGCCGGGATGGCGCCGGAACTGGAACAGCGGACGCCAGCAGGCGGGCGGACGGCGCTCTTCGGTCACCGCCTCGACGGCCGCGAGGTAACGCTCGGCGAACCGTACATCCAGCGTGATCGCGGCCTGCGCGTCGGGGAATTGGCCGGCGTCCACGTGCCGGTCGACCTCCTCCGTGACGGTGAGGTAGACGCGGTTGAAAACCGCGACGCCGTCCCGCTCGGGCCAAGTCGTGCTCAGCGTGCGCAAACGAGATACGACCTTGTCCACGGGTGTCGCGAAATGTTCCAACTGGACCATGGATGCAGCGTCCCACCCTTAGGGTGGCTAAAGGTCCGACGGGCCGAACGCTTCCCCAGAACGGGGGAACGTGCTCGATCGGGAAGAGCGGGAAGAGGGGGGAACACCGAGTGTCAGGCAAACGTGCCCGGCGCCTGGCCGAACGCAAGGCCGAGCGCAGTCGCGCCGCCCGGCGTGGCGTCATGGTGTCGGTGGCCTCCGCCGTGGTGGCGGTCGGCACCGCGACGGGGATGATGTCCGCACTCGACGACGGACGCGGCGACGAGGCCCGCCCGGAGGTGACCAGCTCCCCGCTCCTGGAGCCCGGTCCTGCCGTGCCGACCGCCTCGCCCACGAAGGCGTCCCCTTCGCCGTCCCCCTCGCCGTCCAAGTCCTCGGCCAAGCCGAGCCCCAAGCCGTCGAAAGCCCCGAAGCCCGAGGTGAAGAAGAAGACCGTCGAGGCGTCCACGAATCTGTACCGCTACCCCGATTCCAATGTGCTCGACTGGGTCGCCGCGAACCGCAACGACCCGCGTGCCGCGCTCATAGAGTCCCGGATAGCGGACCGTCCGCAGGCAGTGTGGTTCGCGGAGTTCGCTCCGGGCACCATCACCTCGCGGGTCCGCGCGGTCACGTCCGCCGCCGCGGCCAAGGGGAGCGTCCCGGTCGTGGTGCCGTACGCGATTCCGCAGCGCGACTGCGGCGGGCACTCCCAGGGCGGGGCGGGGAACCTCGACGAGTACGACGCGTGGATCGACAAGTTCGCGGCGGGCCTCGGCTCCGGCGAGGTCGTCGTGATCCTGGAGCCCGACGCCATCGCCCAGTCCGACTGCCTCTCGGAAGGTCAACGGGCCGACCGCTTCGCCTCGTTGGCCCGCGCGGGCCGCGTCCTCAAGGCCGCGAACCCGAACGCCCGGGTCTACCACGACGCGGGCCACTCCGGCTGGAACTCCCCGGCGAAGCAGGCCTCGCTGCTACGGCAGGCGGGCGCCGCCTCGGCCGCCTCCTCGGACGGCATCTTCAGCAACGTCTCCAACTTCAACGGTACGAGCGGCGAGATCGCGTACGTCCGGCGGACCCTCGACGCGCTCGGCGGTCCCGCGAGCCTCGGCGCCGTGATCGACACCAGCCGCAACGGCAACGGCGCCCCGGCCGACGGCGAGTGGTGCGATCCGGTGGGCCGCAAACTGGGCCAGGCCCCGACTCTGAGCACCGGTCAGGCCCGGATCGACGGCTACCTGTGGATCAAGCTGCCGGGCGAGTCCGACGGTTGTCTGGGCGCGCCGGGGTCCTTCGCGCCGGACTACGCCTACGACTTGGCGCGCTGAACCGGTTCGTGTGAAGCGAGTCCGCCGGTCTGCCGACCGCCCGTCCGCAGGACGCCCGCGAACGCGACGAGCCCGAAGGTCAAGGCCGTCACCAGGCCGAAGGACACCATCAGGCTCGTCGCGTCCGCGATCGTGCCGATCGCGGAGGGGGCGATCAGGCCCGAGGTGTACGTGATGGTGGCGACGCCCGCGATGGCCTGGGCGGGGTTGGGGCCGCTGCGTCCGGCCGCCGCGAAGCAGAGCGGGACGACGACGGCGATGCCGAGGCCAAGGAGTGCGAAGCCGCTCATCGCGACCGCTGTGTTTCCGACGTGTCCGGCTACCACCACGAGCAGTCCGCCGAGGGTCGCGAGGAAGCCGCCGACGCGTACGGTGCGGACCGGCCCGAAGCGGTCGATCACCCTGTCACCCGCGATGCGTGCGAGCGCCATGGTGAGCGTGAAGCCGGTCGTGGACGCCGCCGCGACCCCCGCCGAGCTGCCGAGCACGTCCCGCAGATAGACCGCCGACCAGTCCAGGCTGGCCCCTTCCGCGAACACCGCGCAGAACCCGACCGCACCGATGAGCAGCGCGGACCTGGGCGGCAGCGCGAACCGCGGCGGCGCCTCCTCGTCCTCCGTCGGCCGCAGATCCAGTACGCCCTGACAGGCGGCCACACCGATCAGCGTGAGCGCCACGGCCGCCAGCGCGTGATGGAGGCGGGCGTCCGAGCCCAGATGGGCGGCGAGGGTGCCGGCCGCCGAGCCGATCAGGGCGCCCGCGCTCCACCAGCCGTGCAGGCCGGACATGATCGACTTGTCGAGACGGTTCTCGACCTCCACGCCCAGCGCGTTCATCACCACGTCGGCCATGCCCGCGGTGGCGCCGTACACGAAGAGGGCCACGCACAGGGTGAGCAGGTTCGGCGCGAGCGAGGGGAGCACCAGGGCCAGCGTCCACAGCGCGAGCAGCCCGCGCAGGGCCGCACGGGCACCGAAGCGGTGGCTGATCCCGCTGGCCAGCGGCATAGCCACGGAGGCGCCGATCGCGGGGAACGCGAGCGCCACACCCAGCTGGCCCGCACTCACCGAGGCGTGATCCTGGATCCACGGGACGCGGGTCGCGAACGAGCCCGTCACGGCGCCGTGCACGGCGAAAACCGTCGCCACGGCGTACCGGGCGCGCCTCAACTCGCGTTTGTCGTAGACCACTTCACTCACGTCTCCGGGCCCTCCGTCGCGGCTGTCCGCTCTGCCGATCCGCCGACGTAAACTATCAGGGTCCCTGCCTGATAGATAGCGGAAATCGGGCCCTGGTCGCCCTGCCCCTCCAATCTGGAAGGATCCCGGCATGCCCGCATCTCCGAGTACTGCCCGGGCCATCAACGACCGGCTCGCCCTGCGGCTGCTGCAGCAGGAAGGCCCTTTGACGGCAGGGCAGTTGAAACAGCTCACCGGACTGTCCCGGCCCACGGTCGCCGACCTCGTGGAACGCCTCACGGCCGCCGGGCTGATCGCGGTCGTGGGGGAGGCGGGGGAGCAGCGCCGTGGCCCGAACGCCCGGCTGTACGGGATCGTCGCCGACCTCGCGCATCTGGCCGCGCTGGATGTACGCACCGAGGGCGTGTCCGTGGTCGTCACGGATCTGCTGGGTACGGTGCTGGCCGAGGCGTCGGTGCCGATCGGGGACGAGGCGGGCACCGGGTCCGCCGTCGAGCAGGCGGTCACGCTGGTCGAGCGTACGGCCAAGGAGGCAGGCGCCGACCGGCTGCACACGGTGGGGATCGGCGCGCCCGGCCTGATCGACCCCGCCACCGGCGAACTCCGCGACTCCTCCGGACTGCCCGAGTGGCACCGGCGCCTCGTCGCCGCCCTCGACGACCGGCTCGCGGCCCGCGTCCTCGTCGAGAACGAGACGAACCTCGCGGCCCTGGCGGAGCAGCGGGCCGGCTCCGCCCACGACCGGGACACCTTCGTCCTCCTCTGGCTCGGCCACGGCATCGGCGCCGCCGTCGTCCTCGACGGCACCCTGCGCAGGGGCGCCTCCGGCGGCACCGGCGAAATCGGCTTCCTCCCGGTCCCGGGAACCTCGGGACTGCCGTCGGCGACGGCCTGCGACGGGGGCTTCCACTCACTCGCGGGTGCTGCGGCGATCGTCGAACTCGCCGGGCGGTACGGGGTCGTGGCACCCCCGTCGCCTCATGAGCCGCAGGCGGCGGCCTTGGTGCGGGCGGCGGTCGGCGGTGCGGCGGACCAGTTCCTCGACGCGCTCGCCGATCGTGTGGCCATCGGGGCCGCGTCCGTGATCGCCGTGCTGGACCCCGGGTGTGTGGTGCTCGCGGGGGAGATCGGGCAGGCCGGCGGCGAGACGCTGGCAGCGCGCGTCCAGGAGCGGCTCACCCGGATGTCACCGCTGCCCACCGAGGTGCGGGCCAGTTCGCTGGGGGGCGGGGCGGTGCTTCGGGGGGCGTTGCTGATGGCTCGGGAGGGGGCGCAGGACGAGTTGTTCGGGCGGTGACCATGCGGCAGAAGCCGGGCAGGAGACCCGGCGGCGGGGCAAGGGCCTCCGTCACCGCCGCCGGGTCGCTCTTGGGGGCGGGTCGGTGAACGCAGACCCTAAGAGGACTGAATCAGCGCGTCAATAGGTATGGACCAATGATAAGGCGCCGTGCCCATACGGAAGTTGGGCCGTCATGAGTGTCCCGTGAAGTCCATTGAGTTGCGCTGTGAGCCAGCACACAGGCATGGGGCCCGTAGGCATCGATCAGGCGTGGCACACTGGCTCTGTACCAGAAGCAGCGCACTCCGGGGTCGGTGAAACTCCGAACCGGCGGTTAAAGTCCGCGACCCGGTCGCTTCCAGCGGCCGGTTGACCAGGTGAAATTCCTGGACCGACGGTTAAAGTCCGGATGGGAGGCAGTGCGCGGCGGGCGGGCATTCGTGCGCGTCGCCGTCTGTTTCGACGTGTCCCAGGGGCACGTCTCATTCGGCGTCGTTCCCGGTGTCGCCGTCCGTTCTATCTGTCGTCATCGACAGGCCCCGGAGTCCGTGCCCGAAGAGGCAGGAGGACCCGGGAAGTGTTCACCGGAATCGTCGAAGAGCTGGGCGAGGTCACGTCCGTCGAGAATCTTGACGACGCCTCCCGCTTTCGGCTCCGCGGCCCCGTAGTCACCGAAGGCGCGCGCCACGGCGACTCCATCGCCGTCAACGGCGTATGTCTCACGGTCGTCGACCACGAAGGCGACGAGTTCACCGCCGATGTGATGGCCGAGACCCTGAACCGCTCCAGCCTCGGCGCCCTCGCCGTCGGCTCCCGCGTCAACCTCGAACGCCCCATGGCCGTCGGCGACCGCCTCGGCGGGCACATCGTGCAGGGCCATGTGGACGGCACCGGCGAGGTGATCGAGCGCAAGCCGTCCGACAACTGGGAGATCGTGAAGATCTCGCTCCCCGAGGACCTCAGGCGCTACGTCGTCGAGAAGGGCTCCATCACCGTCGACGGCATCAGCCTGACCGTCGTCGACGCGGGCCCCGACTACTTCACCATCAGCCTCATCCCCACGACCCTCGCCCTGACCACGCTCGGCCTCAAGCAGCCCGGCGACCCCGTCAACCTCGAGGTCGACGTCATCGCCAAGTACGTCGAGCGGCTGCTCGGCAGCCAGGAGGCCGGGCGGTGAACTGGCTGAACTCCGAGGCCTTCACAGTCTTCGGACAGCACATCAAGTGGGCGGACATGATGGGCAACACCATCGGTCTGATCGCCCTCGCCCTCGGCTGGCGACGCTCCATATGGACCTGGCCCGCCCAGTTCCTCTCCGGCGTCATCCTCCTCACGGCCTTCGCGACCGCCCACCTCTCCGGCAGCGCCGGCAAACAGGTGGTCGTCATGGCCGTCGCCGCCTGGGGCTTCTGGCAGTGGAACCGCAGCGGGCGGAAGGCGCAGGACGGTTCGGTCGCCGTACGGTTCGCCACCTGGCGGGAGCGCGCCTGCCTGGCCGGCGCCGCCGCCCTCGGCACCCTCGCGGTCGGCGGCCTGTTCACCGCGTACCCGACCCTCTCGTGGGACCCCTGGCCGGACGCGTACATCTTCGTCGGCACGATCGTCGCCATGTACGCCCAGGCGCGCGGCATGGTCGAGTTCTGGTTCGCCTGGCTTCTGGTCGACCTCGTGGGCGTGCCGCTCAACTTCGCCAACGGCTTCGCCTTCTCCGGCTTCGTCTACATCATCTACGGCGCACTCGTCCTGTGGGGCATGCGCGACTGGTGGCTGCGCTCCCGCAGGGCGGCGCAGCCCGTTCTGGAAGGAGCCCCGGCATGACAGTGGCGCCCGTCTGGTACAGCACAGACAACATCGAAGACTTCGCACTCGACCCGGTCGAGCAGGCCATCGCCGACATCGCGGCGGGCCGCCCCGTCGTGGTCGTCGACGACGAGGACCGGGAGAACGAGGGCGACCTCGTCGTCGCCGCCGAGAAGGCGACCCCCGAGATCATCGCCTTCATGATGAGCGAGTGCCGGGGCATGATCTGCGCGCCGATGGAGGGCGACGAGCTCGACCGGCTCGAACTGCCGCAGATGGTGCAGCACAACACCGAGTCGATGCGCACCGCCTTCACAGTCACCGTCGACGCCACACCCGAGCACGGCGTCACCACGGGCATCTCCGCCTCCGACCGCGCCACCACACTCCAACTGCTGGCGAGCGGTACGGCGCAGGCCGGTGACTTCGTCCGCCCCGGCCACATCTTCCCGCTGCGCGCCAGGTCCGGCGGGGTGCTCGTGCGCAACGGCCACACCGAGGCCGCCGTCGACCTCGCCCGGCTCGCCGGACTGCGCCCGGCCGGCGCGATCGTCGAGATCGCCGGCGAGGACGGCCGCATGCTGCGGCTGCCCCAGCTGATCCCGTTCGCCCGCAAGCACGGCCTGACGATCATCTCCATCGAGGACCTCATCGCCTACCGCCGTACCTCCGAGCCCACCGTCCGCCGCGAAGCCCAGACCCAACTACCCACTGCCTACGGCGAGTTCACGGCATACGGTTACCGCTCCACCGTCGACGGCGTCGAGCACGTCGCCCTCGTCCACGGCGAGATCGGCGACGGCGAGAACGTCGTCGTCCGTATCCACTCCGAGTGCCTCACCGGCGACATCTTCCACTCGCTGCGCTGCGACTGCGGCCCCCAGCTGGAGGCCTCCCTGGAGCGCATCCACGCCGAGGGCAGGGGAGTGGTGGTGTATCTGCGTGGGCACGAGGGGCGCGGCATCGGCCTGCTGTCCAAGCTGCGCGCGTACGAGCTCCAGGAGCGCGGTCGCGACACCCTCGACGCCAACCTGGAGCTGGGCCTGCCCGCCGACGCCCGGGACTACGGCGCGGGCGCGCAGATCCTCGAGGACCTCGGTGTACGCAGCGTGCGGCTGATGACCAACAACCCCGACAAGACCGACGCACTCGTCCGCCACGGCCTCAAGGTCACCGACCGCGAGCCGATGCCCGTGAAGGCGGGCGAGCACAACCTCCGCTACCTGCGCACCAAGCGGGACCGGATGGGGCACGACCTGCCCTGGCTGGACACGACCACCGTGTCCCCCTGCGGCAACCAGTAAGAGAACACTCAAGGAGACACGTGAGCGGCAAGGGTGCACCTGAACTGTCCGTACGCAACTGCGGCGACCTGCGCGTCGCGGTGATCGCGGCACAGTGGCACGAAAAGGTGATGGAAGGCCTCGTCGACGGCGCCCTGCGCGCCCTGCGCGAGTTGGGCATCGACGAGCCGACCGTCCTGCGCGTCCCCGGCAGCTTCGAGCTGCCGGTCGTCGCCAAGGTCCTCGCGGGCCGCGGCTACGACGCGATCGTCGCCCTCGGCGTCGTCATCCGCGGCGGCACCCCCCACTTCGAGTACGTGTGCCAGGGCGTCACCCAGGGCCTCACCCAGGTCTGTGTGGACACCGGCGTCCCCATCGGCTTCGGCGTGCTGACCTGCGACACCGAGGAACAGGCCCTCGACCGCGCGGGCATCGCGGGCTCCAGCGAGGACAAGGGACACGAGGCGGTGACGGCCGCCGTGGCGACCGCGGCCACACTGCGCTCGGTATCCGAACCCTGGCGCTGAGGAACGGGCGGCTGCGCGTAAAGTGGTCGCCACCATGTCCAAGAAGACGTTCGAGGAGCTCTTCACCGAGCTCCAGCACAAGGCAGCCAACGGCGACCCCGCCACCTCTCGCACCGCCGAGCTGGTCGGCAAGGGGGTCCATGCCATCGGCAAGAAGGTCGTCGAAGAGGCCGCCGAGGTCTGGATGGCCGCCGAGTACGAGGGCAAGGAAGCGGCCGCCGAGGAGATCTCGCAGCTGCTCTACCACGTTCAGGTGATGATGGTCGCCCGCGGCATCTCCCTGGACGACGTGTACGCCCATCTCTGAGCTGTCACGCCGTCGCCGTAAAGACGCAACCCCGACTCCCGCACGTACGCACGAACAAAGGAAGCCGACCTCATGCTGCGCATCGCCGTCCCCAACAAGGGTTCCCTGTCAGGCCCTGCGGCGGAGATGCTGCATGAGGCCGGCTACCAGCAGCGCCGGGAGTCCAAGGAACTCCGGATCGTCGACCCGGAGAACGACGTCGAGTTCTTCTATCTCCGCCCCCGCGACATCGCGATCTACGTCTCCTCCGGGCAGCTCGACATCGGCATCACCGGACGCGACCTGCTCATCGACTCCGGCGCCGACGCCGAGGAGATCCTGCCGCTCGGCTTCGCCCGCTCCACGTTCCGCTACGCCACCAAGCCGGGCACGGCGAACGGCGTCGAGGACCTGAACGGCATGACGGTCGCCACCTCGTACGAGGGCATCGTCGCGGGGCACCTCGCCGACCACGGCATCGACGCCTCCGTCGTCCACCTCGACGGCGCCGTCGAGACCGCGATCGAGCTGGGCGTCGCCGAGGTCATCGCGGACGTCGTCGAGACCGGTACCTCGCTGCGCAACGCGGGCCTCGCGGTCATCGGCGAGCCCATCATGAAGTCCGAGGCCGTCGTCATCCGCCGTACGGGGGCGGACGCCGAGGAGACCGCCGAGTCGAAGGTCCAGCAGTTCCTGCGCCGCCTTCAGGGCGTCCTGGTGGCGCGGACGTACGTGATGATGGACTACGACTGCCGCGTCGAGCAGTTGGAGAAGGCCGTGGCCCTCACGCCGGGTCTGGAGTCGCCGACGGTCTCGCCGCTGCACAACGAAGGCTGGGTCGCCGTCCGGGCGATGGTCCCGGCCAAGGAAGCCCAGCGGATCATGGACGACCTGTACGACATCGGCGCCCGGGCCATCCTGACCACGGCCATCCACGCCTGCCGTCTCTGACCGGGATCCGGAGCACGTTCATGTCGGATCTGCCCGCTCTGCCCGTCACTTTCAGGCCGGGACGCACCCGTGCCGTCCTGCTGACCGCCGGTGCCGCGATCTTCGTGGTCATCACGACGGTCGCGATGCTGCTGGAGAACCTCAGCCCGGGGGAGCGTCTCAGCTTCGTCTTCACCGGGGCGCTGCTCTTCGGGGTGCTCGTGCTGCTCTCACGGCCGAAAGTCGTCGCCGACGAGTCCGGGGTCACCGTCGTCAACATCGCCAGCCGCCGGCACCTTGCCTGGGCGGAGATCCTGCAGGTCAACCTGCGTCCCGGCGACCCGTGGGTGTTCCTGAACCTCAGCGACGGCACCAGCCTGCCCGCGCTCGGCATCCAGCCGGGGATCGCGAAACAGCGGGCGATCAGGGACGCCCGTACGCTGCGGGCGCTGGCCGAGGCCCGCGCGATCGGCGACGCCGACGGACAGCACGACGGCCGGCACGACGAAGGTCACGGCTGATCCGATGAATTCACCCTGCCGTTTTTCCGGGTGTCTTGATTAATCTGGTGCCGGAGGCGTTTTCGTTGCGCCTCCGCCCCTGATGTTCCGCCCCGGAAGTCAGGGGCTCCTGCTAGTCGAGGAGTGACTCCCTCCAGCGATGGACGGATCGTCCTGTAGTACCTGCGCCGCCCCCTCCCGGCATATCGAGGCGGCGGCATGACCATCCCCCTGCTGCTCCTCGGGGCGGCGTTCCTCCTGATCCTCGCCAACGGCTTCTTCGTGGCGGCCGAGTTCGGCCTCGTCACGGTGGAGCGCCCCGACGCCGAGAAGGCCGCGGCCGAGGGTGACCGACGGGCCCACCGGGTCGTCGAGTCGCTCAAGGAGCTGTCCTTCCAGCTCTCCGGCACCCAGCTCGGCATCACCATCACCTCCCTCGTCGTCGGCATGCTCGCCGAACCGGCGCTCGCCGAGCTGCTGCACGGCCCGTTCACCTCGATCGGCATCCCCGAAGGCGCCGTCCCCGGTGTCTCCGTGATCGTCGGCATGCTGCTGGCCTCGGCCGTGCAGATGGTGATCGGCGAGCTCGTGCCCAAGAACTGGGCGGTGTCCAGGCCGATGCAGGTCGCGCGCTTCGTCGCGGGGCCTCAGCACCTCTTCTCCAGTCTGTTCAGGCCGGTGATCGCCGGCCTGAATGCCGTCGCCAACCGGCTCGTCCGCCTCTTCGGCGTCGAGCCCACCGCGGAGCTGGCCTCCGCCCGCACCCCCGGCGAACTCGTCTCACTGGCCAGGCACTCCGCCCGGGCCGGCACCCTGGAACAGGACACCGCCGACCTCTTCGTCCGCACCCTCTCCCTGGCGGACCTCACCGCGCAGCACGTCATGACGCCGCGCGTGAAGGTCAGCGCCCTGCAGTCCTCCGCGACCGCCGAGGACGTCGTCAACCTCACCCGCGCCACCGGCCTGTCCCGCTTCCCCGTCTACCTGGAGCGCATCGACGAAATCGTCGGCATGGTGCACCTCAAGGACGCCCTCGCGGTGCCCACGCACGAACGGCTGCGCACCCCCGTCGGCCGGATCGCGCAGGCCCCGCTGCTCGTCCCGGAGACCCTGCCGGTGAAGCCCCTCCTGGAGCGGCTGCGCAGCGAGCAGCCCATCGCGGTCGTCGTCGACGAGTACGGCGGCACGGCCGGCGTCGTCACCCTGGAGGACATCGTCGAGGAACTCGTCGGCGAGGTCCGCGACGAGCACGACGGACACGACCTGCCGGAACTCGCCGTGGCCCCCTCCGAGGACGGCCGCCCCACCTGGGACGCCGACGGCAGCTGCCGCGTCGACGTCCTCCAGCGCATCGGCCTCGATGTGCCCGAGGGTCCGTACGAGACCGTCGCCGGCCTCGTCGCCGATCTGCTCGGCCGGATCCCGGCACCCGGTGACAAGGCCGAACTCCCGGGCTGGCGCCTGTCGGTCCGCCAGGTCGGGCACTACCGGGCCGAGCGGGTACGTCTGGTCAAGGCCGCGGACGCCGTGGCGGAGGCCGTCCGATGAGTCTGCTCCAACTTCTGTTCGCCGCCCTGCTCGTACTCGCCAACGGTTTCTTCGTCGGTGCCGAGTTCGCGCTCGTCTCCGTACGCCGCAGCCAGATCGAACCGCTCGGCACCGCACGCGCCCGGCAGGTCATGTACGGCCTGGAGAACCTGCCGCAGATGATGGCCGCCGCCCAGTTCGGCATCACCGTCTGCTCGTTGACGCTCGGTGCTGTCGCCGAGCCCACCGTGGCCCGTCTCCTGGAGCCGGTCTTCCATGCGGTGCATCTGCCCGAAGGCATGATCCATCCGCTCGGGTACGTCATCGCTCTCGCCGCGGTCGTCTTCCTCCACCTCGTCGTCGGCGAGATGCTGCCGAAGAACCTGGCGATGGCGGCGCCGGAGAAGACCGCGCTGTGGCTCAGCCCCGGCCTGGTCGCCTTCGCCCGGCTGTGCAAGCCGGTCACCGCGGGCCTCGGCGCCTGCTCCCGCCTGATCCTGAAGCTCTTCCACGTCGAGCCGAAGGACGAGGTCGAGGCGGTCTTCACCAGCGAGCAGCTCAACCGCCTCGTGGAGGACGCGGGCCAGGCCGGGTTCCTCGACCCCGAGGAGCAGGAGCGCCTGGAGGACGCCCTGGAGCTGGGCTCCCGCCCGGTCACGGATGTGCTCCTGGACCGCGAGTCGCTGGTGACGGTCGGCCCTTCGGTCACGCCGGGGCAGGTCGTCGCGCTCACCGCCCGCACCGGCTACTCCCGCTTCCCGGTGTGCGCGGAGAACGGCGCCTTCATGGGCTATCTGCATGTGAAGGACGTACTCGATCTGGAGGAGTCGGAGCGGGCCGTGCCGCAGCAGATCTGGCGCCCCATGACGACCCTGCGCTGCGAGCTCCCGCTGGACGACGCACTGACCGTGATGCGCCGCGCCGCGACGCACCTCGCTCAGGTCGCCGACGCCTCGGGCCGCGTACTCGGCCTGGTCGCCCTGGAGGACGTACTGGAACTCCTGGTCGGCGAGGTACGCGACCCGGCACACCGGGCTGCTCCGGGGACCCAGCAGGCTCAACAGGTGAAGACGCTGGCGGAGCCCGTCCCGAGCGGTGCTCCGGAAGAGGCCCTGGCGAGCTGAGGGGCAAGGGAGTTGAGCGCGAAATTGTGACACTTGCACGTGCAAGTGTCACAATTTCGCGCCCCACCATGGCCCCCGGGACGCCCGGTCAGATCGCCGACGGATCCTGGGGCCCTCGGCCCGAGAGAACCTCGCCGTACGCCTGCATCAGGTCCGGCAGCCGCAGGGTGGACAGGTCATCGCGGGTCAGCTCGCTCGTGTAGCCGGACAGCCGCAGATCGCGGTAGGCGCAGCTCTTCTCGTACAGGGTGCGCAGGAAGCGGCCGTTGCCGAGCTCGTCGATCCAGCCCTGGTCGACGACGTGCCCGCTGATGGAGCGCAGCTCGTCGAGCGCCTCCTCGTCCCACACGTCGCCGTTCTCGGCGGCCAGCACCTCGCCGATCGAGGTGAGTTCGAGGGGACGGTACGAGGGGAAGTCGACGCGGGTCGTGAAACGGGACGAAAGCCCGGGGTTGGCGGCGAGCAGGCGGTCCATGCCCTCGGGGTAGCCGGCGAGGATCACGACGAGATGGTCGCGGTTGTCCTCGGCGCGCTTGAGGAGCACCTGAAGCGCCTCGTCGCCGTATGCGTCGCCCTTGCTGTAGCCGGAGTTGGACAGTGAGTAGGCCTCGTCGACGAAGAGGACGCCGCCGATCGCGGAGTCGATCAGTTCGTTGGCCTTCACGGCGGTCTGGCCGAGGTACTCGCCCACCAGGTCGGCGCGCTGGGCCTCCACGAGGTGGTCGCCGCCGAGCAGCCCGAGTGCGTAGAAGACGCGGCCCAGGATGCGGGCCACCGTCGTCTTGCCGGTGCCGGAGGGCCCGGAGAAGACGAAGTGCCGCTTCGGCGGCTGCACGGGCAAGCCTTGGCCGGCGCGCAGCCGGGCCATGTTCAACTGCGCGGACAGCGCCTTCACCTGCCGCTTCACCGGCTCCAGGCCGACCATCCGCTCCAGCTCGGCGAGCGCCTCCTGGAGCAACGCGGGGTCGGTGGGGCCGGTCGGCAGCTGCGGAGGCTGGACCGGCACTATGGCCTTCTCGCGGACCGTGTCGGTCTCCGGCGGCAGCCCGCCCGACGGCGGCATGTCGGGCTCCGACAGCTTGAGGTCCCGGCCCTCCGGGCCGAACAGCGCGTCGACGCCGTCCGGTCCGTCGATCATGTCCTGGACGCCGGTGAGCGTGATCGCCGCGAGGTCCACCGCGTCGTCGTACCCGTCGCCCTCGGAGATCGCCGCGAGCCGCGCCGAGGTGTCCATGAAGGCGGGGTCGACCCGGTGCACCGCCCGGTACAGGGGCAACGCCGCCGCCGACCGTCCCGTGCCCTCGTGCGCCCGCGCCAGCCAGTACCGCAGCTCCTTGCGCTGCGGCTGCTCGCTGCGACAGCGCATCAGCGCGGCCGACAGCAGCGGCTGGGCCTGCCCGTACATCTCCAGACGTACGCGCGCCATGCCGCCGAAGAGCCCGGCCTCGATGCCCAGCATCGGATCGTCGATCAGCGGATCGGTGTGCCGGACCAACTGCTCCCAGTCCTTGACCAGATAGGCCCGGCAGGCGTGCAGAAACCGCACCTGCGGATCGGTGTCCACCGGCGGCAGTCCCGCGAGCGCCCGGTCCAGCTCCGGGACATGGCGACCGTCGAGCCAGTGCGAGGCGTGCGCGAGCAGCAGATCGCGCGGGCTCTCGAGGACGGGCTGCACCCACCAGCCCAGCCAGTACCAGGAGTTGAGAGTGCGCCGGTGGCGGGCGCGCTGTTCCCCGAAGCGCTCCCGGTGCCGGAACATCCGCAGCAGCGCGGTGGTCGTGTCGATGCGCAGCGCGTGCAGCCCGAGCCAGCCGTCGGCCATCCCCGGATCGATCCGGACCGCCGCGCGGAACTCCTCCTCCGCCTGCGGATAGGCCCCCATAGTGTAGGCGTCCACACCTCGCAGCCAGGCGAGGTCGGCCGGGGCCTCGGGGCCCTGCGTGCCGAAGTCCATCACGTCCCCCACAAACCGTGCCCCCGTTGAGTGCCGGGCGGGCCGGTGCCCGTCGGCAGCCTTCGTCGAACCGCTGTGCTGTGGACGGGAGTTGCGCGTTCGGTGCGGAGAGCAGCCGTCCGAAAGTCGCACCGAGAGGCATCGTACCCGCGGGGTGGTGCCCGGCCGAAGAGTGCCCGCACGACGGGTTCTTCGAGGTGGGAGCACATGGGGCGCACTCGGCGCGGTGACCGAGGGTGAGCGAAACATTTCGCGGAGCGTCCGGAATCCGGAATGAGGACAGAACGAAGCCCCCGATCACGGGGGAACAACCGGGGGCTTCGCGTCTGTCGGCGACTTCGAAAAGCCGCACATTGAGAACGTAAGACCTGTACGGCCCCTCGGTCAAGCCGAGTTGAAGCACTTGGGGCACTTCTCGGACACCCCTCTTCACGGGTTCAGCACACAGGCTATGGCCCGTCACGGTGCGTGATGACCTGGTCCGGTCCAGGGGTCCCAGCAGGTCCCGGAAACACCTCAAATCCCTCCGAAAACCCCCGCACCAAGAGATCGGCAAAGGGTCGGGAAGGGTCCTCGGCGAAGTGGCGGCGCTCGGCGAGAACCCAGCCTGCCCAGAAGTCGCTCTGCTCCGAACCGTCCCGCTGCCGGCCTCGCGCCCAGGCATCCTCGGACGCCAACTCCATCCACAGCAGGCACGCCAGAAACGGCCGCAACACACGACGTCCCGCGCCGACACCCTCGACGAGCACCACGGGCGCCGGCGGCAGTTCGCGGACCGGCCCGAAGCGGCGTGCCTGCCAGTTGTACGGCCGGTAGTGCGCACGCTCACCGCGGCTCAGCGGCTCGACGACGTCCCGGAGCAGCCGCCCCGTCCACGCGAACAGCTCCTCGTGCGTGGCTATGTCGTCCAGGTGCAGTACGGGTACGCCGCCCAGCGCCTCGGCCAGCCGCCCCGCGAACGTCGTCTTCCCGGAGCCCGCGTGGCCGTCGATGCCGACGAGGCGGACGGGGCCGCAGGAGGGCGGCAGTCGGTGGAGGCGGGAGGCGAGGGTGTCTGGCGAGGTGTGCACATTGCCAGGGTATTTCCCGAACGTAGTGCCAATGGTTGTGACCAATATTGATCGGTGCCACGACCCTTGAGGTGCTGGCAGGGGACGGCACGGGCATCCATAGTTGGCGCACACCCGCACTTTGGACTCGCCCGTTCCGGAAATCTGGGGGTCATCCGCACATGACCAGAGCCGAACAGCCCTCCCGCAGAAGCCTGTTGGCCGTGGCGGTGGCCGCGGCAGTGGCGGGTGCCGCGAGCCCGGCGGCCGCCGCCGGCTCCTCCGCCCGCACCGCGCACACCCCGTCGAAAGCACCGTCCGGCCAGGTCGACAACCGCGCCTGGACCTCGTACACCGACTGGCGCGGAGGCACCGCGGAGGGGACCCGCGCCATCTCCGGGAAGCGTCCGGGCCTGGTGATCGCGACCCCTGCCGGCCGCACCGACTACCCGGACCCGCACACCGGCAGGACGGCCACCTGGGAGTACGCGCGCTGGACCTCACCCGTCCACCGCCTCGCCGTCCCCTCGACCGAGGTCATCGCCTCCTGGAACGCGCACACTCCGGCGGGGACCTGGCTCCAGATCGAGCTGGCGGGCACGTACTCCGACGGCACGGACACCCCCTGGTATGTGATGGGCCGCTGGGCGGCCGGTGACCAGGACATCAGGCGTACCTCGGTGGACGACCAGAGCGACGGCAGGAGCAGCGTCTGGACGGACACCTTCTCCATCGGCGACGCGGCCTCGGGTCTGCGCCTCGTCTCGTACCGGCTGCGGCTGATCCTGTACCGCAAGCCCGGCGCGAAGATCACGCCCACCGTGTGGCGGCTCGGCGCGATGGGCTCCGACATCCCGGACCGCTTCACCGTTCCGGCCTCGACGCCCGGCCTCGCCAAGGAGCTGACGGTCCCGCGGTACTCGCAGGAGACCCACATCGGCCAGTACCCGGAGTACGACAACGGCGGCGAGGCCTGGTGCAGCCCCACCTCCTCGCAGATGATCATCGAGTACTGGGGGCGCGGGCCCACGGCCGAGGACCTGGCCTGGGTCGATCCCGACTTCGCGGATCCGCAGGTGTGCCATGCCGCCCGGTTCACCTACGACTACCAGTACGAAGGCTGCGGCAACTGGCCCTTCAACGCCGCGTACGCCGCCACGTACAAGGACCTCCAGGGCGTGGTGACGCGGCTCGGTTCGCTCACCGATCTGGAGACGCTGATCGCGGCGGGCATCCCGGTCATAACGTCCCAGTCGTTCCTCGAGTCCGAGCTGCCCGGAGCGGGTTACGGCACCGCGGGCCATCTGATGACCGTCATCGGATTCACGGCCGAAGGTGACGTGATCGCCAACGACCCGAACTCACCGAGCAACGAGGCGGTGCGGCGGGTCTACCAGCGGCGCGCCTGGGAAAACATCTGGCTCCGTACCAAGAGGTACAACGCTTCCGGGAACGTGGTCTCCGGGACCGGCGGGGTCTGTTACCTCTACTTCCCGGCGCATCCCACGGCGCGCCAGCGGAAGGCACTGGCGGCGGTCGGCATCCGCTGACGGGGGTGCTGACCTGGGCATACGGGACGTGACCAAGGTCTCCCCCGCAAAAGCCGATTCCGGTGGCAAGGTGGACAGCTCCCGGGGCCGAGGGACCCAGTGGCCTCGGGGGAGTCCACCGACCGAAGCCAACGCGAGCGAGCTGCCATGACCGCGACCTCTGTCACCGCCGGACGCCTTCAGACCCGTACCGGCGGCCCCAAGGACGACGACCCGAAGATCCTCGAGCACCTTGCCGGCTGGACCCTCGTGGTGGTGCTCGCGATGCTCGTCACACAGCTCGGCGTGATCTGACGGCTGGCCTGCGGGGCAGCGGAAACAGTCGAAGAGAGTCGAACAGGCCGGTGGCGGGGGTCTGACATACTGCCAGCGAAAGTTTCGGAGGCAGTTGAAGACCAGGGCTGGAATTGAACCATAGTCAACGGCACGACGACCGCCCACGGGCGCGCGGCACCGACCGCTCCTTGGCGCGTCGTGCCGAACTCATCGCGATCGGGCGGAAGTTATTCGCCGACACGTCCTACGACACACTGTCGATGGACGACATCGCCAAGCACGCACACGTCGCCAAGGGCTTGATCTACTACTACTTCAAGTCCAAGCGCGGCTACTACCTGGCCATCATCGAGGACTCGGTGGCCGACCTGATCTCCCGCGCGGCCGGCGGCCTCGAACTGCCGCCCTATGAACGGGTGCACCGCACCATCGACGGCTACCTGCGCTACGCCGAGCACCACCAGGCCGCGTACCGCGCGATCATCACCGGCGGCGTCGGCTTCGACGCCGAGGTGCTCGCCATCCGCGACGGCGTGCGCGAAGCCATCCTCGAGACCATCGCCGAGGGAGCGTACGGCCGGCGCAAGGTCGCCCCGCTGCCCCGCATGGCGCTGCTCGGCTGGCTGTGCAGCGTCGAGGGCACCACCCTCGACTGGATCGACCACCAGGTGCTCCCGCGCGACGTGATGCGCGAACTGCTGGTGAAGATGCTCGGCGGCGCCCTGCGGGCGATCGAGGACCTCGACCCCTCGTACCCAACGCCGGAAGCCGCCCGCAAGGCCTGAGCGAAGAGCGGGGGTCTGCCGACCCCCGCCCCAAGTGACGTACGGAACAAGCTAGTTGATCGCCCGGATCAGCTCGCCGTCCGAGGTGTCACCGCTCAGTTCCCAGAAGAAGGTGCCTCCCAGGCCCTGCTGGTTCTTGTAGGCCGTCTTTCCGGCGATGGTCGACGGTGTGTCGTAACTCCACCAGTCGCTGCCGCACTTGGCGTATGCCGTGCCGCCGACCGTGTCCGTCGCCGGGCACTTCGTCTTGAGCACCTTGTAGTCGTCGATGCCCTGCTCGTACGTTCCTGCCGCCGGACCGGTGGCGGTGCCGCCGGGCGCCTCCTGGGTGACACCGGTCCAGCCGCGCCCGTAGAAGCCGATGCCGAGCAGCAGCTTCGAGGCCGGGATGCCGAGGCCCTTGAGCTTGTCGATGGTCGCGGAGGTGTGGAACTCCGCCTTCGGAATCCCGGGGTACGAGGTCAGCGGCGAGTGCGGAGCCGTCGGACCGGTCGCGTCGAAGGCGCCGAAGAAGTCGTACGTCATCGGATTGTACCAGTCGACGTACTGCGCGGCGCCCGCGTAGTCCGCCGCGTCGATCTTGCCGCCGCTGGTGGCGTCGGCCGGGATCGCCGCCGTGACCAGCGAGGAGCCGCCGAACTTCGCGCGCACCGCCGACATCAGCTTCCCGTACGCCTCCCTGCCGCTGGTGTCGCAGGTCAGGCCGCACGCGTTCGGGTACTCCCAGTCGATGTCGATCCCGTCGAAGACGTCCGCCCACTTGGAGTTCTCGACCAGGTCGTAGCAGGACTGGGCGAAGGCGGCCGGGTTCCCGGCGGCCTCGGCGAAGCCGCCGGACCAGGTCCAGCCCCCGAAGGACCAGAGGACCTTGAGGTTCGGGTGCTTCTTCTTCAGCTCGCGCAGCTGGTTGAAGGTGCCGCGCAGGGGCTGGTCCCAGGTGTCGGCGGTGCCGTCGACGGACTCGGTCGCGGTGTACGTCCGTTCCGTCGCCGCGTAGGAGTCGCCCATGGCGCACTTGCCGCCGGTGACGTTGCCGAAGGCGTAGTTGATGTGGGTGAGCTTGGCCGCCGAGCCGGACGTGTCGATGTTCTTGACGAGGTAGTTGCGGGCGTAGGTGCCCCACTCGGTGAAGTAGCCGACGACCTTCGAGCCGGGTGCGGCGGCTTCCTGCGCCGAGTCGGCCGCGGTGGCCTCTTGCGACGCGGTGGCGGCGGGGCCGGCGCCGGCGAGCAGTCCCGCACCGAGGACGGTGCAGCACACGGCGGAGATGAGTGTCCGGAAACGGGCGGGGGGACGTTGCGGTCTGAGCATCGGGTCACCTCGTGGGGAGAGGAGCGTGGGGGGCCCTGCCGGGTGGCGCTCGGGCAGGACGGTACCGCTTGGCATGAACGCGTTCGACGCTGGGGGAACAGTAGGAGGACTAGACCAGTGCGTCAATGGTTCGGACCAATCCGAATGTGTTCTAATTAACGAGCGTTAACCGGTGACGCGCTGCTGCGGACCGGGCATACTCACAGCGCACAGCCGCTGGTCAGCTCCCTCCGCGACCCGGACGGACAGCATCGGCTGGGCACTGTGAGACCCGGTGGAGCCCTCTAAAACCAAGGCAGGCGCTCGCCGAAGTGCCCGACAGGGAGGAGAGCGTCGCCATGCCCGACCGCGCCCCGCAGCCGGTGGACCGTCAACTGCCCACGGACGAGGCCCGGGATCTGATCTCGCTCGTCCGCGACATCGCGCAGCGCGAGATCGCCCCGAAGGCGGCCGAGGAGGAGGACGCCGGGCACTTCCCGCGCGACGTCTTCACGCTGCTCTCCGAGTCGGGACTGCTCGGCCTTCCGTACGACTCCGAGTACGGCGGCGGTGACCAGCCGTACGAGGTCTACCTCCAGGTCCTCGAAGAGCTCGCCGCGGCCCGGATCACCGTCGGCCTCGGCGTCAGCGTGCACTCCCTGTCCTGTCACGCCCTCGCCCACTACGGCACGAAGGGACAGCAGGTCGAGCATCTGCCGGCCATGCTCGGCGGCGGCCTCCTCGGGGCGTACTGCCTCTCCGAGCCGTCCTCGGGATCCGATGCCGCCAGCATGCGGACGAAGGCCGTACAGGACGGGGAGGACTGGGTTCTCACCGGTACCAAGGCCTGGATCACTCATGGCGGGATCGCCGACTTCTACACCGTGTTCGCGCGCAGCGGCGGCGAGGGGACACGTGGCATCACGGCGTTCCTGGTGCCCGGTGACGCCGAGGGGCTGAGTGCGGCGGCGCCCGAGAAGAAGATGGGCATGAAGGGCTCGCCCACCGCCCAGGTGCACTTCGACGGGGTGCGGATCTCCGACGACCGGCGCATCGGCGACGAGGGCCAGGGCTTCGCGATCGCCCTGTCCGCGCTCGACTCCGGGCGGCTCGGCATCGCGGCCTGTGCGATCGGTGTGGCCCAGGCGGCGCTGGACGAGGCGGTCGCGTACGCCACCGGGCGCGAGCAGTTCGGCCGGCGGATCGCGGACTTCCAGGGCCTGCGCTTCATGCTCGCGGACATGGCGACCCAGATCGAGGCGGGCCGGGCGCTCTATCTCACGGCCGCCCGGCTGCGGGACGCGGGGCGGCCGTTCTCCAAGCAGGCAGCCATGGCGAAACTGCTGTGCACGGACGCCGCGATGAAGGTCACCACGGACGCCGTCCAGGTGCTCGGCGGGTACGGCTACACCGCGGACTTCCCCGTCGAGCGCTACATGCGCGAGGCGAAGGTGCTGCAGATCGTCGAGGGCACCAATCAGATCCAGCGGATGGTCATCGCTCGTCACCTCGCTGGTCCCGAGTCGCGGTGAACAGCCGCCCGTACCCGTATCCGTACGTGGCCGAGGGCGCGACGAGCCGGACCCACTCGGGGTCGTGACGCCCTGGCAGGGTCCGGCCCCCTTTGGCCCAAGTGCGAAGCAGAGCACGGTAGATGGGCGGATCCTGGGGCTGCTGTGCTGTCTGTGGCGCCTGTGTCTGCGGTGTCTTTGCCTTCGGTGTCTGGGCCGATGGCTTTTCAGCCTGCTGCTGTGTGCTCTCGGACGCCGATTCCGCGGGTGCCGGAACGATAATCCTGCGGCGACGGCTCGTTTCTGCATAGGTGGAGGTCATACCGGGCCAACGCGTCGAGGCCGGACAAGTCACCGGCCACGGATTCGCCCGTGAGTTCACGGCGGAGCCCGTATGGGGGTTCGGAACCCAGCCGGTCAGGCTTGGCGAAGTCCGCTGCGGCACCGCGCCCCTAGGGAGGCCGCAGGCCTCTTCAGGGGCGCGGAGCCGTATCGATTTGCGGCTCCGCCGCGCGGGCGCGACCAGCCACAACGAACCCGCAGCTTCGAAACCGCCTAACCCAGCGGAGCGCCTACGCGGCGCATCACCGGCACCCGGATGGGGCGCGAGCCGGGGCCGCCGGCGTGCGAGAAGGGCTGTGTGCGCCAGTCGAGTCCCTGAGGGAGCGTCAACAGCAGGGCAGTGTCCTGCTCCTGAGCCTCCATCGACTCGTCGGCGGGCCGGGCCTCGGCCGCCGCGCGGCCCGTACCGGCGCAGACCGTGAGCCCGAACGGGTTCCACGGGGTGGCGCACAGCGCGTGCTCCGGCAGGACCTCCTCGTCCGCGAGGAGTGCGATGGGCTGCGCGCAGTCCGGGCAGATCACCCGGTACATCTCGAAGGTGTCGTACGCGTCGAACTCGTCCTCAGCCGGTTCAACACCCTCCGGCGCGGGCTCGACGACCGGCTGCTGCCGCTTGGGTGCGGTACGACCGGGGCGCTTCAGACTCTGCATAGATTTTCTCCCCCTCGGGTGGGCCGACAAGGCGCTGCGGCCTCGACCACAGCAAGCACTTCCCGTCCCGTCTCGGCGGTAATCACGAGGACATCACGGAACCTGTAGTCACACTGTGGCGTTCGTCACATGCCGCCCGCAGGTGCCGGACGCGGTGCATTTGTCCCCACGTGGCTCGCCGGGTCGTCCCTATCAGATCACAAACCGGGTATGACCTGCGCCGCTGAGGTACCGGCGAGGATCAAGGGCCCTGTAGGTTCCTGCCATGGAGGAGCTCGACCGACAGATCGTGCAGCTGCTCGTCGAGGACGGGCGGATGAGCTACACCGACCTGGGCAAGGCCACCGGACTGTCCACGTCGGCCGTGCACCAGCGGGTGCGCCGGCTTGAGCAGCGCGGCGTGATCCGCGGCTATGCGGCGGTCGTCGACCCGGAGGCCGTCGGGCTGCCGCTGACGGCCTTCATCTCGGTGAAACCGTTCGACCCCAGCGCCCCGGACGACATCGCGGAACGACTGTCCGGCGTCCCCGAGATCGAGGCCTGCCACAGCGTCGCGGGAGACGAGAACTACATCCTCAAGGTCCGCGTCTCGACCCCCCACGAGCTGGAGGAACTGCTCGCGCGCCTCCGCTCGCTGGCCGGCGTGTCGACGCGTACGACGGTCGTCCTGTCGACGCCGTACGAGGCACGGCCACCCAAGATCTGAACCCCCGGAAGAGCCCCGGAAGAGGGGTGCGGGCGTCGAGGGGCGAAACTGTTCTCCATGAGTGAGAGCACCGCCACCCCACGTACCGTGCTGCTGCGCGGCGGGGAAGTCCACAGCCCCGCCGACCCGTTCGCCACCGCGATGGTCGTGGAACGCGGGCAGGTCGCCTGGGTCGGCTCCGAGGGCGCGGCCGACGCGTTCGCGGACGGGGTCGGCGAGGTGGTGGACCTCGAAGGCGCCCTGGTCACCCCGGCGTTCACCGACGCCCATGTGCACAGTACGGCCACCGGGCTCGCCCTCACCGGCCTCGATCTGTCCGACGCGCCCTCCCTGGCGGCGGCCCTCGATCTCGTACGGGACTTCGCCGCGGCCCGCCCCGGCGACCGGGTCCTCCTCGGTCACGGCTGGGACGCCGCCCGCTGGCCCGAGCGGCGCCCGCCCCGGCGGGAAGAACTCGACGAGGTCACCGGCGGTCGCCCGCTCTACCTCAGCCGGATCGACGTGCACTCCGCCGTCGTGACCACGGCCCTGCTGGATCTGGCGCCAGGAGTGCGGGAGAAGGCGGGCTTCGAGGCCGGGCAACCGCTCACCCGGGACGCCCACCACGCCGTCCGCGCCGCGGCTCTGGGAGCTGTCACCCCGGCCCAGCGCACCGAGGCCCAGCGTGCCGCGCTGGCGCACGCCGCCTCGCTCGGCATCGGCTCCGTCCACGAGTGCGCGGGCCCCGAGATCTCCTCCGAGGACGACTTCACCGGGCTGCTGCGGCTCGCCGCGGAGGAGGCCGGACCGAGGGTCGTCGGTTACTGGGCCGAGCAGGACGTCACGAAGGCCCGCTCCCTGGGCGCGATCGGCGCCGCGGGCGACCTCTTCGTCGACGGCGCGCTCGGCTCGCACACGGCCTGCCTGCACCGGCCGTACGCGGACGCCGGCCACACCGGCACCTCCTACCTGGACGCCTCCGACGTCGCCGCCCATGTGGTGGCCTGTACGGAGGCGGGGCTGCAGGCAGGCTTCCACGCCATTGGGGACGCCGCCGTCACCGCCGTGGTCGAGGGAGCGCGCGCCGCCGCCGAGAAGGTCGGCCTGGCCCGTGTCCGGGCGGCTCGGCACCGCGTCGAGCACGCCGAGATGCTCACCCCCGAGACCATCGCGGGCTTCGCCGAACTCGGCCTCACCGCCTCTGTCCAACCCGCCTTCGACGCGTTGTGGGGTGGCGAGGACGGCATGTACGCACAGCGTCTGGGCGCCGAACGGGCCCGTACGCTCAACCCGTTCGCGGCCCTCCTGCGTACCGGCGTACCGCTCGCCTTCGGCTCCGACAGCCCCGTCACCCCGCTGGACCCGTGGGGCACCGTCCGCGCTGCGGCCTTCCACCGCACACCGGAGCACCGGATCTCCGTACGCGCCGCCTTCACGGCCCATACGCGGGGTGGCTGGCGGGCGATCGGCCGGGACGAGGCGGGCGTCCTGGTGCCGGGCGCACCCGCCGACTACGCCGTGTGGCAGGCCGATGAACTGGTCGTCCAGGCCCCGGACGACCGGGTCGCCCGCTGGTCGACCGACCCCCGCTCCGGCACCCCCGGACTGCCCGACCTGACGCCCGGGACACCCCTTCCCGTCTGTCTGCGGACCGTCGTGGGCGGGCGCACCGTGTTCGTACGGCCGGAGGGGTGATGTGCCGGGGCGGCCCGGCACCAGTCCTCACCAGGCACTCTGTCCTGCCACCTGCGTATCCTCCGCGCTGACCAGGCGGCTGAGCGAAAGTCCGCAGCTCGAACGGCTGTTGACAGCAAGCGGCGGGTGGCCGGTAGGTTCGGCCGGGTCCACCACCGGACGTCCGACCGCGGAGGTTCCGAGCAGCCCTCGAAGCGCCGCTGTGTCAGGGGTGGTGTGCCGCACCGGCGCACCACAACTGGGAGCCAGGCCCAGCGCTCGCGCCACGGGGGCGGGGGAACGTTCCGCCGGTCGGCAGGTGTGACCCGGGTGGGGCCCGGCGCTCAGTAGACAACGGCTCTAGGTCGATCCGCAGCCAGCGGGTCCCAGGTCGGCCCGAAGGGCGCCGGGTCCCGATCCGCTGTATCTTCCCCTTCTCAGGTCTCCCGGGCCGCCGTACCTGTCTGCGCCGTAGCGGACGCTCGCTATGGTGGAGCCCCTCTCGCACGGATGTCTTAAGGGGAAGCTGTGAACGACGGCGGTGGGCGACAGTTCGGTCCGCTCGGCACCACCTTGGTGATCATCCCCACCTACAACGAGGTGGAGAACATCAGGGCGATCGTCCGCCGGGTGCGGGCCGCGGTGCCCGAGGCGCACGTCCTGGTCGCCGACGACAACAGTCCCGACGGCACCGGCAAACACGCCGACGAGCTGTCCTCCGAGGACGACCATGTCCATGTGCTGCACCGCAAGGGCAAGGAGGGCCTCGGTGCCGCCTACCTCGCGGGCTTCCAGTGGGGGATCGAGCACGATTACGGCGTACTGGTCGAGATGGACGCCGACGGTTCGCACCGGCCCGAGGAACTGCCCCGGCTGCTCACCGCACTCAAGGGCGCCGACCTGGTCCTCGGCTCCAGGTGGGTACCCGGCGGGCGGGTCGTGAACTGGCCCAAGTCCCGGGAGTTCATCTCGCGCGGCGGCAGCCTGTACTCCCGCGTCCTGCTCGACGTACCGATCCGCGATGTCACCGGCGGCTACCGCGCGTTCCGCCGGGAGACCCTCGAAGGTCTCGGCCTCGACGGCGTCGCCTCCCAGGGCTACTGCTTCCAGGTCGACCTGGCACGCCGCGCCGTCAAGGCCGGCTACCACGTCGTCGAGGTGCCCATCACGTTCGTCGAGCGTGAGCTCGGAGACTCCAAGATGAGCCGCGACATCTTCGTGGAGGCGCTGTGGCGGGTCACGACGTGGGGTGTGGGGGAGCGAGCGGGGCGGATCCTGGGGCGTAAGTCGCCTTGATCCGTGGGGCCTTGGGCAGAATTGATCGCCCCCTTATCCCGTACTGAGCCTGCCCCAGGCACACTGGACGTATGACGACTGGCGCTCCGACCCCGACGTACCCCGCGCGACCGCGGCGGTCCCGGCTGCGTACGTTCCTGCCGCTCGGCATCGCCGCATGGCTGGTCCTGGAGATCTGGCTGCTGACCGTGGTGGCGGGCGCGGCGGGTGGCTGGGCCGTCTTTCTGCTGCTCGTGGCCGGGTTCGTGCTGGGTTCCGTGGTCATCAAGCGGGCCGGGCGCCGAGCCTTCCGGGCCCTGAGCGAGGCCCTTCAACAGCAGCAGAGCGGGGTGCTGCCGGAGGGCGAGCGAGGCAGCGAAGGCAATGGCCTGATGATGCTGGGCGGCCTGCTTCTGATGCTGCCGGGCCTGATCTCCGACGCGTTCGGCCTGGTCCTGCTGATCCCACCGGTCCAGAAGTCCCTGAGCCGCTACGCGGAGCGCACCTTCGAACGCAAGATGCGCGAGGCCACTCCCGGCACCCTGGGCGACGCCTTCCAACAGGCCCGCATGCACCGCCCCGACGGCAAGGTCGTACCGGGCGAGGTCATCCACGACGACGAGCGCCGGGGACCCGAGGGGGAGCCGGGCCCGCGCCCGCCGCTGACTGGCTGACCACCGCGCCCCGAAGGGGCGCGGGGCTGTGTCAATCTGCGGCTCCGCCGCGATGGGGGTCCCCCGCTCTGGGGGGACCCCCAGGCCCTTAAGGCACTGGGGGAGAAGTCGAGAGCGGGGGAGCGACAAGTCACGACGAACCCGCAGTCGGACACGGGCCAGCGCAAATCAGCCCGTCCGGCGATTGAGGACGAGCCCGCCAGGGCGATGGGGGTCTGGGGCGCAGCCCCAGGGACAGCAACCCACCACTCAGCCGCACCATCAACACAACAGAACCGCGGGTGCCGTGCACCAAAAGCACGGCACCCGCGGTCCTGGGTGCGCTCTCTATGCCGCCCAACCCCCGGAGGGGCTACGCGGACTTGCGGCTGTCCCGCGGATGTACCGCGATGTTCATGGCGCCGGATCGGAGAACGGCCAAGCGCTCCGCGAGGACCTCTTCGAGTTCCTCGCGCGTGCGCCGCTCCATCAGCATGTCCCAATGCGTGCGCGCGGGCTTGGCCTTCTTCTCTTCGGGGCCGTCGCCGTCCACGAGGAGTGCCTGGGCCCCGCAGACCTTGCACTCCCACTCCGGCGGGATCTCCGCCTCCACCGAGAAGGGCATCTCAAAACGATGGCCCTTCTCGCATGCGTACTCCACGGCCTGGCGTGGGGCCAGGTCGATGCCGCGGTCAGTCTCGTAGCTGGTCACCACGAGGCGCGTGCCGCGAAGAGCTCGCTCACTCATGAATCGTGCCTCCCGGGCTTGTCGCCCACAGGACAGGTGTCGCTGTCGTCGTCATCCGGTCAACGTCCGGTCGGCGGTAAAGATTCCCGTTGCGGGTCATGCGTCGCCGTCGTAGCCGCCCCTTGTTGTACCCACCAGCGCCCGGTTTGTCACATCTGAGAGCAGATGTCACCCAACGTTTCGGCTTCTTTGACGCGCAGTAACGGTACGCCTGGCAGGCCAAACGCGTACACTACCGGCCTTTGGCCTCAGGTGCTAAATCGGCGCTGGATCTGGTGCTAGATCCGGTCCGGAACCGGGTTGCCCGCATCCCGCACCGCCTGCCGCACCGAAACCCGCGCGAGCAGCACGAATCCGATGACGAAGAAGACCACGAGCGAGATGATCGCGTCCCGGTAACTTCCGGTCAGCTGGTACGTCAGACCGAACAGAAGCGGGCCCAGCCAGCTCATGCCGCGGTCGCTCATCTCGTACGCCGAGAAGTACTCGGCCTCCTTGCCCCGCGGCACCAGATGCGAGAACAGCGAGCGGGACAGCGCCTGGCTCCCGCCGAGCACGAGGCCGATCCCGGCGGCGAGCACGAAGAACCACACGGGTGAGCCCGCGGGCAGGAAGTAACCCGCCCCGATCGTCACCGTCCACGCCACCAGCGAGCCGAGAATCGTGCGCTTCGCGCCGTACACGCGCGCGAGCCGCCCCATGCCGAGCGCCCCGGCCACGGCCAGCAGCTGGACGAGCAGCACCGCGACGATCAGGGTCGACTGGCCGAGGTCCAGCTCTTCGGAGCCGTACACGGAGGCCTGTGAGATGACCGTCTGGATGCCGTCGTTGTAGACGAGATAGGCCAGCAGGAAGGCGAGCGTCCGGGGCTTGCGCCGCATGTCCCGCACGGTGGCGGCCAGTTGGCGCCAGCCCTGCACGGACGTCCCTTCCCGGGGCGTCGTACGGCGATCGCGCAGCCGCTTGAGGGGTACGAGCGTGAAGGCGCCCCACCAGATGCCCGCGGAAGCCAGACAGATGCGTACGGCCATCGCCTCCGAGAGGCCGAAACTGTCATGGGCCGTGAACAGCACCAGGTTCGCCACCAGAACCAGCGCGCCCGCGGCGTAACCGAAGGCCCAGCCCCTGGACGAGACGGCGTCACGCTCCTCGGGCGGGGCGATCTGCGGCAGATAGGAGTTGTAGAGCACCATCGAGACGGCCAGCGAGGCATTGGCCACGATCAGCAGGAAGCCGCCCAGCAGATAGCGGTCGCCGTCCAGGAAGAACATGCCGGTGGTGGCCGCGGCGCCCACATAGGCGGCGGTCGCGAGCAGCGGCTTCTTGCGCCCGGTGCGGTCGGCCGCCGCACCCGCCAGGGGCATCACGAAGATCGACAGGATCACGGACGCAGACACGGAGTACGCGAAGAAGGAACCCGCGCGGACCGGGATCCCCAGGGGGTGCACAAAGCCGTCCGCGTCCGCCGCCGACTCGGCGACCGACGTCAGATAGGGCCCGAGGAACACCGTCAGGACACTTGTCGAATAGACGGAGCAGGCCCAGTCGTAGACGTACCAGCCGTGTTGTTCGCGGCGCCGCCCGGCCGCGTCGTCGGCCGCCTCCGTCCGCACGGTGTCGGTGCCCACCCGTGCCCTCGCTTCCCCGTCGCAGTCCCCGTACGCGGACGCCGCGGGCCGGTCAGACCCAGGTGCCGCGGTCCTTGAGGACCCCGCGCAGCGTCTCGATGTGATCGGTCATGATGCCATCGACTCCGAGGTCCAGAAGACGGTGCATCCGCTCGGGCTCGTTGACGGTCCACACGTGGACGTGCAGCCCGCGCGCGTGTGCGGCGCGTACGAAGCGGTGGTCGACCACCGGGACACCCGACTGGGACTCGGGTACCTGCGCGCAGACCGCCGAGCGGCGCAACGCCGCGGGGACGCCCCACGACTGCAGGCGCAGCCCCAGGACACCCCGGGTGCCGTACGAGGTCGCCAGGCGCGGCCCGGCCAGGCGCTGGGCGCGGGACACGCGCGCCTCGGAGAAGGAGCCGACGCAGACGCGGTCCCAGGAGTTGGTGCGGCCGATCAGATCGAGCAGCGGGTGCAGGGCGGGCTCCGCCTTGATGTCGACGTTCCAGCGGACGTCGGGGAACGTCTCCAGGAGCTCCTCGAAGAGGGGCACCGGTTCGCCACCGGCCACGCGTGCGTGCCGTACGTCGTCCCAGGGGAGGTCCGCTATCCGGCCCGCCCCGTCGGTCACCCGGTCCAGTGTCGCGTCGTGGAAGGCGACGAGCCGGCCGTCGGCGGTGGCGTGCACATCGGTCTCGATGTACCGATAGCCCGCTTCGACCGCGCGCCGGAACTGCGCCACGGTGTTCTCCAGTCCGTCCGCCGCCCCGCCCCGGTGGGCGAAGGCGATCGGGCCGGGATGGTCGAGATAGGGATGGCGTATCCGCGTGGTCACCGGCGCAGTATCGCCCGCTTCGGTTGACCCCCGGCAACGACGGTGCTGCCGTCCGCCGAGGGAACGGCGAACACGCGCAGGAACAGCTGGGCGAGCGGGCCGATCGACAGGGCGTACAGGACCGTGCCGATGCCGACGGTGCCGCCGAGTGCGAACCCGGTCGCCACGACCGTGATCTCGATGGCCGTGCGCACCAGGCGGATCGAGACTCCCGTGCGCTGGTGCAGCCCCGTCATCAGGCCGTCGCGGGGGCCGGCCCCGAAGCGTGCCGCGATGTACATGCCCGTCGCCACGCCATGCAAGAGGATCCCCGCGACCAGCAGCGGGACGCGGACCGCCAGGGTGCGGGCGTCCGGTACGAGGGCCAGCGTCGCGTCCAGCGCGACACCGATCACCAGGACGTTGGAGATCGTTCCGAGCCCGGGCCGCTGACGCAGCGGGATCCACAGCAGCAGCACCGAGGCACCCACGAGGGTCAGCACCACACCGATCGACAGCCCCGTCCGCTCGGCGAGCCCTTCGTGCAGCACGTTCCACGGCTCCAGCCCCAGGCCAGATCTGACGAGGAGTGCCGAACTCGCGCCGTACAGCGTGAGACCGCCGTAGAGCTGCGACAGCCGCCGTAGGAGATGCCCCTGTGTGGACAAGACGTGCCCCCTGAGATGGTGGTAGTGGCCTGATGCATGACACCCTGTGGCTTGGCAGGACCTGCCATCCATGGCCAATTCGGGGAAGGTGGACTGGAAATCATGGCTCAGTGGACTTCGGCGGTCGGTGCCGCACAGCTGGCCCGGCTGCTCAACTCCCAGCAGGAGCGCCCTGCCGGTCCCGGTACGCGTCGCCCGCCCGCCTATCGCGCCCTCGCCGACGGCATCCGGCTGCTCGTGCTCGAAGGGCGCGTCCCCGTTGCCGCGCGGCTGCCCGCCGAGCGGGAACTGGCCCTCTCCTTGTCCGTCAGCCGCACCACCGTGGCCGCCGCCTATGAGTCGCTGCGCAGCGAGGGGTTCCTGGAGTCCCGCCGGGGAGCGGGGAGCTGGACCGCCGTGCCGGCCGGCAATCCGCTGCCCGCGCGCGGTCTCGAACCGCTGCCGCCCGATGCGCTCGGCTCCATGATCGACCTCGGCTGCGCGGCCCTGCCCGCGCCCGAGCCCTGGCTCACCCGTGCCGTACAGGGCGCCCTGGAGGAGCTGCCGCCGTACGCCCACACCCACGGCGACTACCCGGCGGGGCTGCCCGCGCTGCGTACGACGATTGCCGAGCGCTACACCGCGCGCGGCATTCCCACGATGCCCGAGCAGATCATGGTGACCACGGGCGCCATGGGAGCCATCGACGCCATCTGCCACCTCTTCGCCGGGCGCGGTGAGCGCATCGCCGTCGAGTCGCCCAGTTACGCCAACATCCTCCAGTTGATGCGCGAGGCGGGAGCCCGTCTGGTGCCCGTCGCCATGGCCGAGGGGCTCGCGGGCTGGGACATGGACCGCTGGCGGCAGGTGCTGCGCGACGCGGCGCCTCGTCTTGCGTACGTCGTCGCGGACTTCCACAACCCGACCGGCGCGCTCGCCGACGAGGACCAGCGGCGGCGGCTCGTGGACGCGGCGCGGTCGGCGGGCACCGTGCTGGTCGTGGACGAGACCATGAGCGAGCTGCATCTGGACGAGGGGCTCGAACTGCCGCGCCCCGTCTGCGGTTTCGACCCGGCCGGGTCGACGGTGATCACGGTGGGCTCGGCCAGCAAGGCGTTCTGGGCGGGCATGCGGATCGGCTGGGTTCGGGCGGCGCCCGATGTGATCCGCAGCCTGGTCGCGGCACGCGCGTACGCCGATCTGGGCACCCCTGTCCTGGAACAGCTGGCCGTGAACTGGCTGCTCAGCACCGGGGGTTGGGAGCAGGCAGTGGACATCCGGCGGGACCAGGCCCGCGAGAACCGCGACGCGCTCGTGGCCGCCGTGCGCCGTGAGCTGCCCAGCTGGGAGTTCGAGGTGCCGCACGGCGGGCTCACGCTGTGGGTGCGTACCGGAGGGCTGTCGGGCTCGCGGCTGGCCGAGGCCGGCGAGCGGGTGGGCGTACGGGTGCCGTCAGGGCCACGCTTCGGAGTGGACGGGGCCTTCGAGGGCTATGTGCGGCTGCCGTTCACCGTCGGCGGCGCGGTGGCCGAGGAGGCCGCGGCGCGCCTGGCCGCGGCGGCCCGTCTGGTGGAGACGGGAGCGAACGGGGCGACGGAGACACCGCGCACCTTCGTGGCGTGACGCCGCGTTCGGACCTCCCGCGACCCGTCAGCCTTCCGCCACGACCTTCGTGCCCTTCGTGCCCTTCGTGAGGACCGTTCGGTCTTCCGTCGGGGCGTCGGCGGGCTCCGGGTCCGCCGGAGCGGTGCGCTCCGGCAGGAGGCTCAGGACCGCCTGGCGGTGGGACTCGCTCGTCGCCTCGTCGTACGGGTCCGGGGCCGCCGGAACCTGGAGGCGGTGCATCGGACCCGTGCCCAGCCGGGCGTAGCCGCGGCCGGCGGGCATGTCCGGGGTCGGGGTGGTGGGCGGACGCGTCCCGAGCACCGCTTCGAGCTGTGCGGCAGAAGCCGGGCCGAGCACGACACGCGCGCGCGTGTGCTGACGTACCGGGTCGATGAGGGACTCCATGCCGTCGAACTGCTCGGCCACCGCCACCGTCACACCGGCCGTGCGTCCGTGCCGCAACGGCACCTGGAGGAGGGACTGCGGGTCACGGCGCCCCTCGGCCGCCGCCAGCTGCCCGAGCACCGTCGGGCGGTCCAAGAGGAGCCAGAGCGGACGCAGCGTGTCGTCCGGCGGGGACTGGCCCGCCTGACGGGCCCGGTTCATGGCGATGAGGCGTCGCTCCGTCTCGTGCGCCGCCCACTCCAGACCGGCCAGGGCCCCCGTCAGATCGCACTCGACGGCCAGTACGCCGGCGCGGCCCGTGAGGCACGCGAACTCGCCCGTGCCACCGCCCTCGACGATCAGCACGTCACCGTGCTGGAGGACCTGCAGAGCGATCGACCTCAGAAGGGTGGTCGTGCCGCTCCCGGGACCGCCGACCGCGAGAAGGTGCGGCTCGGTCGAGCGCACGCCGGTGCGCCAGACGACCGGCGGAACGTCGCGCCGTTCCCCACCGGCGATGACAGGGAGCGTGCGCTGGACGCCCGCCGGGTCGGTGAAGCCGAGCACCGTCTCGCCCGGAGCCGTGACGAAGCGCTGGGCGGCGATGTCGACGGGGAGCGGCGGCAGGGCCGTGACGGTGAGCTGATTGCCCTCCTCGTCCCACTCGAAGCGGTACTCCCGGCCACGGCCCGACTTCGTGTGCAGCAACTGCTCGATACGTGCGCGGGAGGCCGCCTCGCCGTCCGTGAAGTACGCCGGGTAGCGGATCGTCAGCTGTGAGATGCGGCCGGTGCCGTCGAACGCGTACGAGACGAAGGCCTTCGCCCACTGCCCGCCGTGTGTGAACAGGGGAGCGGGGTCCTCGGGGACCGAGAAGTACGGGACGAGCGCCTCGTAGAGCGACTCCAGACGCTTGGTCTGCGCCTCGTCGGGGCCCGCCGGCCGGGACGGGGTGCGGTCCCGGCCGTGCCAGGCGGCAGCCGCCATGAGGGTGAGGGCGGCGAGCAGTGGCCCGAAGGGCAGGAGAGCGACGACCAGCACGATCGAGGTCAGCAGGAACAGCAGTGGCCCGCGCCGGTCCCTGGGGGTGCCGGCCCATCTGAGCCGCCCTGCCGCCGCCAGCCGGCGCAGTCCACGGGTGATCGTGATCAGCGGATGGAGAACGTCGGTGGCACTGTCGGCGGCCGACCGGGCCAGCTTCCGGCCGCGGACGATCCGGTCGCTGCCGTTGCTCAGAATGCGGGGGAGGGGGCGCCGGGCCACTGCTGTCTCCTGACGGTGCGCGCGGAGGGGAGGGGCGTCAGAACTCGATGTCGCTGAGGAAGCTGGCCAGGCTCTCGCCGCCGTCCCTGATGCTCGAGGCGATGGCCGTGCTCGCCAGATAGAACCCGAAGAGCGCGCACACCAGCAGGTGCGAGGCCTTGAGGCCGTCCTTGCGGTAGAGGATGAAGACGATGATGCCGAGCAGGACGACAGCTGAGATGGACAGGATCATGATGGTTCTCCTGGTCGATGGGGACAGTCACCATGAGTAGTTTCAGACTCACAGCATGTATCTGTGCGATAAAAGGCGCAACTGGGTGAATTTCCCCTTGTTTCGCCCTACTGGCCCCTGGCTCACCGGCCACCCGGACCTCAGCGGCCGTCTGCCGACTTCGAGGTGATCTTTGCCTCGGTCGGGCCCGGTCATGTGACCGCTCGAGCCAGTACGCTGGCGAATCACTCGTACGGCTGCACCCTCGCGGTCGTACGGACCCGGAGTCCCCGAGTTCCCGCAGCGAGAGGTGGTCCGGCCGATGAGTGAAGCTCCCGACCCCGAGGTCGTGGAACTGGCGACCAGGATCTTCGATCTGGCGCGCCGGGGCGAGACCGAGGGGCTCGTCGCGTATGTCGACGCGGGCGTCCCGGCCAACCTCACCAACGACCGCGGCGACTCGCTCGTGATGCTCGCCGCCTACCACGGCCACGCCGACGCGGTGCGCGCCCTCCTGGAGCGCGGCGCCGAGGCCGACCGCGTCAACGACCGGGGCCAGACGCCGCTCGCCGGAGCGGTCTTCAAGGGCGAGGACGCGGTGGTCCGGGTCCTTCTGGACGCCGGTGCCGACCCTGAAGCGGGCACGCCGTCCGCGGTGGACACGGCCCGGATGTTCGGCAAGGCCGAGTTACTCGACCTCTTCGGAACGCACTGAACGGACCGTCCTGACCAGGCGGAACAGCGATTTTGGGGGAGGCGGTACCCAGCCGCCGGAAATGCGGTCGCGGTAGCGAGAACCGCTGGGTCATCATGACGTCGTGATTCACGGACGCGATGGCTGGGCAGGTGTTGCCGCACCGCGCGGGCCGTGATGCGGCCCCTACGGGCACCGACGAGAGGCAGAGGAAGATGGTCTACAGCAAGCAAGAGACGACGGGCGCCCCGACGTGTTGTCACGCGACCAGGTAAAGCACGATCTCCGGTTGCGCCGACGCTTGATGTGAGGCTGTTTCCCATGTTCGATCCGGTCATAGCGCCCAGCGGTACGCTGCTCGGCCTGCTCCAGAGGGGCCGCGGCGACGGCACGCTGCACGCGCTCACCGCACCGCGCCCCGAGGCGCTCGCCGCGCTCAACGCGTGTGTGCTGCACGACCCCCGCCACGACTGGCAGGTGGAGAACCGCTCCCTGTACTACGCCCGTCTCTATCTCGACCTGAACGGCGAGCTCGACGAGATCGAGGCTCACCTCTTCGACGCCGAGGACATCCTCGACACGGACGAGTCACGCACGGGCCTCGCGCTCGCCGTGCTCGGACATCTCGCCTCGTACGGCAGGCGGGACGCGCTCGCGCTGCTGCGGCGGTACGCCGCCCACGGCAGTAATTGGGCCTGGGCCCTGGACGAGCTGGCACTGCGCGACGACGACGCCGGACTGCGCGCACTCGCCGCGCCGGTCCTCGCCCGCTTCCCGGCAGACCCCGAGGGTGAGGCCGAACTCGCCGCCGCCGTGCGCGACGCCTTCGAACCCCGGCCCTGGCGGCTGTGGGCCGAGGACCCCCGATCCTCCATCGCCACGCGTGTGCGCGGCGCCCAGGAAGCCGGCTCCTTCGACCGCTGGCAGCGGCAGATGCGACCCTCCGGACCCCGTCCCGGGTGGAGTGTGCGGGCCGTCTTCGAGTGGGCCCAGCAGGGCATCGAACGCGGAGCCGCGCTCCATGTCCCGGCCGCCCGCTGCCTCACGGCCGTCGCGGGGCCCGAGGACCGCCCCGAGATCATCGACGCGGCCCGGCACGGCGACGACGGCGCGCGCTGCACGGCCCTGCGCTATCTCGCCGACAGCCACGATCCCGACGTACTGGACCTGATCGAGGCCGCTCAGGCCGCCGGCTCGCGACTCGTCGTGGACGCCGCCGTGGACGCCTTCGAGCGGATGCGCAGCGTCGCCGCCGTGGAGCGGGCGCGACGGTGGGCGCACCGGCCCGACGCGCTCGGTCAGGCCGCGGGACGCGTGCTCGCCTGCCTGGGCGGCGTACAGGACGGCGAGCTGGTGCTGGGCGCCCTGCGCGAGGCCGTACGGGGAGACGGGCCCGACGCGCCGACCTTGTACACCCTCGTCGACGGCGCCGGACGGCTCGGTATCGCCTGTGCCGCCCCCGTGCTGCGCCACGTCTACCGTGAGACGGCCTCATCGCATCTGCGCGGGCGCACGGCTCGCGCGCTGGCCGCCACCGATCCGTCCTTTCCCGCCGGGTTCGCCGTCGAGTGCCTATGGGACTGCGAGGAGACGACCCGGGAAGTCGCCGCCCGGCACGCCGAGACCGGTGACGCCCGTGTGGTCGACCAGCTCCGCAGGCTCGCCGCCGATCCGGCTGAGGAGGCGGAGGTGCAGACGGCGGTCCGCAGCAGAATCGGCCCGGACACGACTGCCGCGTGAGGTTGGAGTGTCCACGGCGTGAGATCACACACGTCCGCGGTGCTGGGCGGGATACGACCGTCGTGTGAGCGTGTTTGTCGCCCGCCCGTAGTGCGTTGGTACGGGCCTGGATGCCGGGGCGTGACCGGGTCGTGATCCGGGGGCGCACACAGCGCAACGCTCATGGGACGTTCCCTCTCCGGAAAGATCCACGTTGACGCGGCCACGTCCAGCACGACGACAACACGGGTATGCGTGTCGTCATCGTGACCGAGTCCTTTCCCCCCGACGTGAACGGCGTGGCCCACTGCGCGCTCCAGACCGCCCGACACCTCGTCGACCGCGGTCACGCTCCCCTCGTCGTCGCCCCGGCCACCGCCGCCGGCAACGGGCCCGACGCTCTCGCGCCGTGCCCCGTCGTCCGAATCCCCTCCCTACCGCTCCCCGGCTACCCCCAGGTCCGTGTCGCCCTCCCCAGCCGACGCGTCGCCGCCGCGATCACCGAACACCGCGCCGACATCGTCCACCTGGCCAGCCCCTTCGTCCTCGGCGTCCGCGGCATGGCGGCCGCCACCCGGCTCGGCATCCCCGCCGTGGCCGTCTACCAGACCGACCTCGCGGGATACGCCCGTACCTATGTGCACGCGGGTGAGGCCACCGCCTGGCGGCGTATCCGCTCCGTCCACGCCGCCGCCGACCGGACGCTCGCCCCGTCCAGCGCCGCTCTGCAGGACCTGGAGGCGCACGGTGTGCCCCGGGTGCGACTGTGGCCGCGCGGCGTGGACACCGTCCGGTTCCGCCCGGAACACCGGGACGACGCGCTCCGCCGTCAACTCGCGCCGAACGGCGAGCTGATCGTCGGCTATGTCGGCCGGCTCGCCCCCGAGAAGCAGGTCGAACTCCTCGCCGGGGTCTGCGGCCTGGACGGCGTACGCGTCGTGGTCGTGGGCGACGGCCCGAGCCAGGCCAGTCTGAGCGGGGCACTTCCCGGAGCCGTTTTCCTGGGCCGTCGCACCGGTGACGAACTCGCCCGGATCTTCGCCTCGTTGGACGTCTTCGTGCACACCGGACCGTTCGAGACCTTCTGCCAGACCGTGCAGGAGGCGATGGCGAGCGGCATTCCCGTGGTCGCCCCCGCCGCAGGTGGACCGCTCGACCTGGTGGCCCACGGGCGCACCGGACTGCTCGTCCCGCCGCGTGACGAGGGCGCCGTACGCGACGCCGTGGCGGTGTTCGCCGCCGATCCCGCGCTGCGGGCCGCGTACGGCGCCGAGGCGCGCCGTACCGTCGAGGGCCGCACCTGGGCAGCCGTCGGCGACCAGCTCATCGGGCACTATGCCGACGTGCTCACCGGACGGGCGGTGGTCGCGGCATGAGCGAGTCGCTGCGGATCGTCCGGCTCGCCAACTTCGTCGCCCCCACCTCGGGCGGCCTGCGGACCGCGCTGCGGGAACTGGGCGCGGGTTACCGGGAGGCCGGGCACGAGCCCGTGCTGATCGTGCCCGGCGAGCGCGCCACGGACCGCGAGACCGAGCAGGGCAGGGTGATCACCCTGCCCGGACCGCTGCTGCCCGGGACCGGCGGCTACCGCGTGCTCACCGACAAGAAGCGTGTGTCCGCCCTCCTGGCGGAGCTCGCGCCCGACCGGCTCGAGGTCTCCGACCGTACGACGCTGCGCTGGACCGGCGTCTGGGCGCGGCGCGCCCGGGTGCCCGCCGTGATGGTCTCCCACGAGACCGCCGACGGCGTACTGCGTACCTGGGGCCTGTCCGAGGCCATGGCACGGCGGGCCTCCGACGCCCTCAACATCCGTACCGCGCACCACTATGCACGCGTGGTGTGCACCACGGAGTTCGCGGAGCGCGAGTTCGTCCGCATCGGCGCCCGCAATGTCGTACGCGCCCCGCTGGGCGTCGACCTGGAGGGACGGCACCCCTCGCTGCGGGACCCAGGGCTGCGCGCCCGGCACGCGCGCGTGGACGAGACCCTGCTGGTGATGTGCTCCCGGCTGTCCGTCGAGAAGCGGCCCGGCACCGCCCTTGACGCCCTGGAGGCGCTGCTGCGCCGCGGAGAGCGCGCGGTGCTCGTCGTCGCCGGTGACGGGCCGCTGCGGGCCCGGCTCGAACAGCGGGCGCGCGAGCAGCGGTTGCCGGTCACCTTCCTCGGGCACGTGGGCGACCGCGCGCTCCTGGGCGGTCTGCAGGCCTCCGCCGACGTATGCCTGGCTCCCGGGCCCGCCGAGACCTTCGGGCTCGCGGCCCTGGAGGCGATGGCCTGCGGTACGCCCGTCGTCGCCAGCGCCTCCTCCGCGCTCCCGGAGGTCATCGGCTCCGCCGGAGCCACCGCCGCCGACAACGGAGAGTCGTTCGCGGACAAGGTGCGGCTGCTGCTGGACCGTTCCGAGAGCGAGCGCCGGGAGGCGGCACGTGCGCGTGCCGCCTGTTTCGGCTGGCCGGTCGCCGTGGAGGCGTTCCTCACGGCGCACGACGCGGCCGTACGGGCCGACCGGCCGTCGTCACAGGCCGGGTCACAGGCGGGCACCTCCTCCGCGCGAAGGGCTCGGGAGGGCGTGGTATGAGACCCCTGCGGTTCGTGGCGCTCGGGGACTCCCTCACCGAAGGAGTGGGCGATCCCGTCGGTGAAGGGTGGCGTGGCTGGGCCGCGCTGCTCGCCGACGGGCTCGCCCCTGCCGACGCGCCCGCGCAGTTCGTCAACTTCGCGGTCAGCGGCGCCCAGACGCGTGACGTCCTGGAGCGCCAGACCCCTGCCGCGCTGGCCGCAGGGCCGGACGTCGCCTCGGTCGTCATCGGGGTCAACGACACCCTGAGGTGCAGCTTCGACATCCACGCGGTGGCCGCGCGGCTCGACGAGGTGTACGCGGCGTTCACCCGGCAGGGGGCGGTGCTGCTCACCGCCTGCCTGCCCGACCCCGGCGCGATGCTGGGACTGCCCGGGGCGCTGGCCCGGCCGCTCGCACGTCGCCAGCGGGCCGTGAACACGGTGGTGCACGCGCTCTCCGAGCGGTACGGCGCCGTCCATCTGCACGCCGCGGAAGGGGCGTGGCTCACGGACCGCGCCATGTGGAGCGCGGACCGGCTGCATCCGGGCGAGCGGGGGCACCGGCAACTCGCCGTACGCTTCCACGCGCTGCTCGCGGAGGCGGGCATCGCGACGGGGCGTGCGCCTTCTTCGAAGCCCGAGTTCCCCGCGCCCACACGCTCGGCGAGCCTGTGGTGGCTGGCCACCGCCGGCACCGGCTGGGTGGCCCGCCGCTGCACCGACCTCCTGCCCCAACTCCTCACCCTCGCCGCCGACGAGATCCGCCACCGCGCCCGCGGTACCAGCGCCCGCCTCGACCTGAGCGCGTCTCATGCGGTGGCGGCGGCACTGGCGGCGTTGTCGGTCACGGAGCAACCCGACGCGGCGTAAGCCTGGTCAGCGGCGCCGCACGGCCACGAACCGCACCGGCGTGCCCGGCGTGGCCTGGGCCGCGGCGGGGAGGTCCGTGGCCCGGACGACGGCGATGACCGGGTAGCCGCCGGTGGTCGGGTGATCGGCCAGGAACACCACGGGCCTGCCGTCCGGGGGCACCTGGATCGCGCCGAGGACCATGCCCTCGCTGGGCAGTTCGCCGGGGCGCGCCCGCTCCAGGGCGGGCCCCTCCGTGCGCAGGCCGATGCGGTTGCTCGCCGAGGAGACCCGGTACGTGTGCGTCGTAAGGGCGCGTACGGCCGTTGCCGTGAACCAGTCGTCGCGGGGGCCGAGGGTCACTCGGAGTACGAGTTCGGCGGGCGGGCCCGGCTGCGCGGCGACGTCCACGCGCGCGTGGGGGGCGTTCGGCCTCCCCAGGGGGAGCACCGTCCCGTCGGTCAGGGGTGGCGGGCCGAGACCCGAGAGCAGGTCCGTCGACCGGCTGCCGAGCACAGGCTCGACGGCCACCCCACCCGACAGGCCGACATAACTGCGTACTCCGGAGACTGCCGTCCCCACCGACAGCAGTGCCCCGCCGGGCACGAGCACCGGGGCTCCCCAGGGCACCGGGCGGCCGTCCACGGAGACCGGGCACGGGGCCCCGCCGACCGCGACGACGACCGCCGAACGCGGCCGCAGGGCACAGCCGTTGAGCGTCGTCTCCAGGACCGCCGCCTCGGGTGGATTGGCGACGAGACGGTTCACCAGGGCGGCGGCGGGACCGTCCAGCGCACCGGAACGCGGTACGCCCAGGTGCGCGTGACCGGGACGCCCCAGATCCTGCACGGTGGTCAGCGCCCCGGCCCGTACGACGGCGAGAGCACGGTCCGTCATGAGGACCCCACCGGGACGGTCCCCACGGGGACGAAGCGGACCCGGGTTCCCGGTGACAGCAACGCGGCGGGCACGCGCGCATGGTCCCACAGAACGGCGTCCGTCGTGCCGATCAATTGCCAGCCGCCCGGCGACGGCCGCGGGTACACGCCCGTGTACGGGCCCGCGAGCCCCACGGCACCGGCCGGGACGGTCGTACGAGGTGTCGCGCGCCGCGGCACCCCGTAGCGGGCCGGGAGTCCGGTCAGATAGCCGAAGCCCGGCGCGAACCCGCAGAAGGCGACCCGGAACTCGGCCGCCGCGTGGATCCGCGCCGCCTCGTGCGGGGACACGTCCCAGTGCGCCGCGACCTCCGCGAGGTCGGGGCCGTCGTAGCGGACGGGGATCTCGACGATCTCCCCGGCGCGCGGGGGCACAGGCGGCACCTGTGAGGCGGCCAGCTGCTCCGCCAGGCGCACGGGGTCGTCGAGGCCGTCCAGGAGGACCGTACGGGCCGCGGGGACGATCTCCCGTACCGAGAGGGACCCCTCCGCGCGACGGCGCACCAGATCCGCGTGCAGGGCCTGCGCCTCCCCGTCCGTCGAGACCTCGACGAGCAGGGCACGGTCACCGACCGGCAGCGCCCTCATGCGAACGCCTCCACGCGGACGCCCGAGGCCTCCAGTTGTGTACGGACCCGGCGCGCCAGGTCCACCGCGCCGGGCGTGTCGCCGTGCACACACAGGGAGCGGGCGCGCACCCCGATGTCCCGCCCGGAGCGGGACGCGACCACGCCGGAGCGGGCGAGGCGCACGCAGCGCTCCACGACGGCACCGGGGTCGGTGATCACCGCGCCGTCCTGGCTACGCGGCACGAGCGTGCCCTCGTCCGTGTAGGCCCGGTCCGCGAACGCCTCGGTGACGACCGGGAGTCCGGCCTTCTCCGCCACGTCGAGGAAGCGGGATCCGGGCAGCCCGAGCACGGGGAGTGTGACGTCGGCGAGGAGCACCCCGTCGACCACGGCCCGGGCCTGCTCCTCGTCGTGCACCACACGGTTGTAGAGCGCACCGTGCGGTTTGACGTATGCCACGCGCGCGCCCGCCGCGCGCGTGAAGACCTCCAAGGCGCCGATCTGGTACGCCACTTCGGCCGCCAGTTCGTCGGACGGCACATCCATCGCGCGCCGCCCGAAGCCCGCCAGGTCGCGGTAGGAGACCTGGGCGCCGATCCGTACGCCGCGCTCGGCCGCCAGCTCGCACACCCGCCGCATGGTGGCCGCGTCCCCGGCGTGGAAGCCGCAGGCCACATTGGCGCTGGTGACGACGGACAGCAGTTGTTCGTCGTCGGTCAGGCGCCAGCGGCCGAAGCCCTCGCCCAGGTCGGCGTTCAGGTCGATCGAGGTCATGGAGATGTCGATTCCTCCTGTCAGGCCACGCGGTACTGCTCGTCGCGGGCGTCGGTGATGAACATCTGGCCTGGTGCGTGAGTGATCGCGAACGGTGGGCGCGAGGCCATCACCGCGGCCTGCGGGGTGACGCCGCAGGCCCAGAACACCGGGATGTCGTCGGGACCGGCGTCCACGGGATCGCCGAAGTCGGGGCGCGTGAGGTCCTCGATGCCGAGTACGTCCGGGGCGCCGCAGTGGACCGGGCTGCCGTGCACCGCGGGCAGCAGACTGCTCTCCCGGATCGCCGCCGCCAGGTGCTCGGGCGGAACCGGGCGCATCGACACCACCATGGGGCCGTGCAGCCGCCCCGCCGGACGGCACTGACGGTTCGTCACGTACATGGAGACGTTGCGTCCCTGCTCGAGGTGGCGCAGCGGTACGCCGGCCTCGGCCAGCGCCCACTCGAAGGTGAAGCTGCACCCGATGAGGAACGACACGAGGTCGTCGCGCCAGTGGGCCAGCACGTCCGTGGGCTCCTCCACCAACTCGCCGTGCTCCCACACCCGGTAGCGCGGCAGATCGGTGCGCAGATCGGCGCCCGGGGCGAGGACGGTGGTCCAGGAGCCGGCGTCGGTGACGTCGAGGACCGGGCAGGGCTTCGGGTTGCGCTGGCAGAACAGCAGCATCTCGTACGCCCAGTCGGCGGGCACCGAGATCAGGTTCGCCTGGGTGTGGCCCGCCGCGCAGCCCGCGGTGGGGCCCGACACGCCCGAACGGAAGCGGGTGCGCGCCTCGTCGGGGCTCCACGAGTGCGCGTGCTCGTCGAGCACGTCCTGGTGCCGGAGTTGAGTGCGGTTCACAGGATCTCCTTCCCCCGCGTCTCGGGCAGCCCGAACAGGGCCAGCGCCGCGAGACCGTAACCGATCGCGCCGAAGACCAGCGCACCGCCGACCCCCCAGCTGTCGGCCAGGAACCCGACGCACGTCGGGAAGACGGCGCCCACGGCGCGGCCGGTGTTGTACGTGAAGCCCTGCCCCGTGCCGCGCACCGCCGTCGGGTACAGCTCGCTCAGGAACGAACCGAAGCCGCTGAAAATCGCCGACATACAGAAGCCGAGCGGGAAACCGAGCACAAGGAGAAGGGTGTTGGCGCCGGTGGGGATGTTCGCGTAGGCCAGGATGCAGATCGCCGAGAGCACCGCGAAGAGCCAGATGTTCCGCCTGCGGCCCAGCTTGTCGGTGAGATAACCACCGGTCAGATAGCCGAGGAAGGCTCCGCTGATCAGGAACGTGAGATAGCCGCCGGTGCCCACGACGGACAGTTCGCGCTCCGTCTTCAGGTACGTGGGCACCCAGGTGGCCAGTGTGTAGTAGCCGCCCTGGACACCGGTGGAGAGCAGGACCGCGAAGATCGTCGTCCGGAGCAGTCCGGGTGATTCGGCCGTGGCCGGCTTGAAGATGGCCGCGAACGAGCCCTTCTGGGGGCTCTCCTTGCGGCGTTCGGTCGCCTTGGGGGCGTCCTTCACGTGACGGCGGACCCAGATGACGAGCAGTGCGGGCAGTGCGCCGGTCCAGAACATCACCCGCCAGGCGATGTCGTCGTCCATGAACTGGAAGACCAGCGTGTAGACGAGCACGGCGAGTCCCCAGCCGACGGCCCAGGAACTCTGGATCGCGCCGAGCGTGCGCCCCCGGTGCTTCGGGCTCGCGTACTCGGCGACCAGGATCGCGCCGACCGCCCACTCGCCGCCGAAACCGAGCCCCTGAAGGGCACGGAACACCAGCAGGGTCTCGTAGTTGGGCGCGAAGCCGCAGGCCACGGTGAAGACCGCGTACGTGATCACCGTGATCATCAGGGCCTTGACGCGCCCGATCCTGTCCGCGAGCACACCCGCGATGGCACCGCCGATCGCGGAGACGACCAGCGTGACGGTCGTGAACAGCCCGGTCTGGCCGCTGTTGAGGCCGAAGTACGCAGCCAGGGCCACCATGCTCAGCGGCAGCGTGAAGTAGTCGTACGAGTCGAGGGCATAGCCGCCGAACGCGCCGCCGAAGGCGCGGCGGCCCCGCGGGCCCAGGGCCCGCAGCCAGGCGAACGCGCCCTCGTCGGTGGCGGATTCGCCCGAATCGGTGCGGGTCTCGGTGGTGAGGGCCTGCGGTGGAGGGGTCGTGCTCATGGTGCACCTCGCAGTTGAGGACGGAGGGTGCTTCAGGACTGATGAGCCGTGCCGTACGGAAGCGCTGAGGAACTGAACCGGCGTGCGGAAGCCGTCGGCGCCGGGACGAACGGCCGGCGCCTGTCCCAGCAAGGTAGAGGATCGTTGAACGATCCTTCAATACCTATGTTGTTTCGTTCTTGTATCTGCGATTGAATCCGGGTGTGGCCGAACTGAACGGACTGGCGGACGATCGCGCACTGTTGGGACGCACCAGCACCGCGGAGCGGGTCTCGGACATCCTCAGGAGCCGGATCGCCGAGGGGTTCTTCCCGCCCGGCACGCGGCTGTCCGAGGACAGCATCGGAGGCGCTCTCGGTGTCTCACGCAACACGCTGCGGGAGGCGTTCCGGCTGCTCACGCACGAACGGCTGCTGGTGCACGAGCTCAACCGTGGCGTGTTCGTACGGATCCCGACCGTCGAGGACGTCGAGGACATCTACCGCACCCGGAGCCTCGTGGAGTGCGCCGTCGTCCGCGGTCTCGGCAAGCCGCCGTACGCAGTGGACGGTCTCGCCCGAGCCGTCGCCGACGGGCAGCGGGCGACGGGCGAAAAGGACTGGAAAGCCCTGGGCACGTCCAACATCCGCTTCCACCGGGAGCTGGTGGCGCTCGCCGGAAGCGCCCGCACCGACGAACTGATGAGCGGGGTCCTCGCCGAACTCCGGCTCGCCTTCCACCTGGTGGACGACCCACGACGGCTGCACGAGCCGTACCTCGCCCGCAACGGCCAGATCCTGAAGGCCCTCCAGGACGGCGGCCGGGACGAGGCCGAGCAATTGCTCGCGGTCTACCTCGCCGATTCGCGCAGGCGGGTCGTGGAGGTCTATGGGCAACGGGTGGCGGAGCAGAAACCGAAGTGACGTGGGTGCCCTTCTGGGGCGTTCGGTGTGTTGTCAGACCCAGGACCTAGTCTTTGCATCGTGACTTCGCCTGCATCGACGGACAGTGTTCCGCCCCAGCTCAGCGCGGGGCCGCGGCCCGCCCCGGGCCCGGCCGCCGACGAAGGGCTGGCGCGGCGCCTGCGCGCGCTCGCCTGCACCGCACCCCTGCACGACCTCGATGTACGCAAGGCGAACCTCGCGGGTGAGTACTCCGTGTACGGGATGGCGGAGGTGGCCCTCGCCGCCATCGACCTCGTCACGCTGAACATGGACTTCGACACGGGCGCCGACCACGACCAGATCGTGGCCAGGCTCATCCCGCGCATCGCCGCGCAGGCCCCACGCCGCCCCGTCGCAGAGCACGAGCGGGTGGCCCGCTGGGTCCTGGAGAACCTGATCAACGTCGGCAGCGTCGACCGCGGCTTCCGTGCCGTGTACGGCACGTTCACGCCCGACGGCTCCTATGTGCGCCGCGACTACGACTTCAAGCTGATCGAGGAGGTGCCCGGCTACGGCGGGAGCGTGTATCTCCGTACGACGGACGAGGCGGTCAACGTCCTGGTGGGCGCCCTCGACACGGACGTCACCAGCGCGCAGATCGCCGCCGAGGTCAAGCTGGAGGTGCTGATCAGCCGCGGCAGGCTCGCCGACGCGCAGCTCGCCGCCGAGCAGGCCCGCTACCGGACCGTGCAGTACTCCGAGACGCTCCGCAGGACCCTGGACGCGACGCGGCGCAATGTCCGCGCGGTGGACTGGCTGCAGGCCGTGCCCGACATGATCACCGAGGCGCTCGACCACGTGGCCGACCGCTATCGCCACGAGAACGCGATCCTCACCAACATCCGCAAGGCCCGCGACGAGTCCGAGGACCCCGAGCACAAGCGCCGTGCCGCCGAGCTCGTCGACATCGTCAAGGACTGCATCCGCCGCCATACGCAGTTGCAGTCCCGCCTCCTGGAGGCCGGCCCGCTGTTCCGCGCCGAGCAGGACCGACAGGCCTTCGCCGCGCCCATGGCGACTTCGGGGATCGACCTGTACGGGCACCTTGTCGTGCCGGTGCTGCCCCTGCCCGTCGAGCAGGCCCTGCGCGTGACGGACGCGTTCTTCGCGCGCGGGACGGGCCTGCGTACTCCGGTGTCCGTACGGGTCGGAGACCTGGTCGACATCCTGCTGGCGCCGCCCATGGAGCGGGAGCATCTCGGAGCTCAGATGCCCGAGCCGGATCTGATCGCCACGCCGGACGACAGCCGGTTCAGCGAGGAGCAGTTGGCCGCGGCCATGGAGTTGCTGGACCTTCCGGCCGATGCGCCGCGGCGGTTGTCGGGGTTGCTGGCGGATGCGCGCCGCTCGGATCCCGAGTTGCCGTATCTGGTCGCGCTGTTGGCCGTGCACGCCGCCAGCCCGCCGGTGGGTACCGCCTATCGGCAGGGCGAGGAGAAGCTGCTGTTCTCGGTGGACGACGGGACCGAGTTGGACGATCCGGAGTTCGGCGGGGCGGATCTCATCGTGGGCATGGCGCTGTTGGACGCGGCGGCGCTCCGCTTGGAGGGCCGATGAACGGCGGGTCATTCTTTGGCTGCGGGCCGTCGGTGGCTTGTCGCGCCCGCGCGGCGGGGCCGCATGGTGTCACGCCCCGCGCCCCTGACCAAGTTGGTCTCGCCCGCGTTTGCCAGATTCCCGAGGAGTCCCAACCGTGACCGAGCACGTCGAGTGGAGTGAACCGGAGGCTGCCGGAGCGCTGGTGAGCAGTGCCGTCACCCCTGCCGACGCCGCCGACGCGGCGCGGCTCGTCGCCTTCGGGCTGCAGCCCAAACTGCAGCCCGCCCGCGACCAGGAGTACGCCGAGCTGCTGCGGCGGTATCGGGAGGACCCGGCGTTCGCCCGGCTCGCCGATGCTGTTGCCGCGGGGCTCGGGCTGGTCGTGCTGGAGGTGTCGCCGCGCGCGGGGATGGCGGTGACGGCAGCCGAGGACTCGGTGTTCGCCGTGCGCATGGGGGACTATGCGCGGCGGGCGTCCGCGGACGCCGGGGACCGGTTCCTGCACGGGCTGGCGCATCTCGCTGTCGCCGCGATGGCGTTTCCGCGGCCCGAGGACCTCGCCGACGACGGGTACATCGGGCGGGTTTCGGTCAACGGAGTGGACGCGTTCGTACGGCAGGCCTGCCGACGCCTGGAAGAGCGGGCCGAGGAGCAGGGCGAGATCACCGATCCGGCCACCGACGCGCCCGGCCTCGAGGCGGCCTGGCGGATCTGGGCCAGACGCAGCGCGACCGGGGCGACCAAGGACGCGCGCCGTCTTGCCGGTTCGACCACCGGCATCGTGGGCAAGGCCGTGGCGTTCCTCACCGACTCCGGGTTCCTGCAGCGCACCGGGGACGACGGCGGAGGCACGTACCGCACGACCGCCCGCTACCAGCTCCAGGTGCGCGACATGGCGGGCAGCGCCGCCATGGCCGAGCTGCTCGAGCTGGGCATCGTGCCGGTCACCGACGGCACCGCGACCCTGCTGCCCGCCGAGGACACCGACGACCTGGAGCTGGCGGCCGACGCCGGGCTGCCGTTCCACTCCAGACCATGACGCCGCCTCCCGACCTCGACGCCCCCTGACCTCGACCACCTCCGACTCCGACCACGCCCGACCCCGACCGAGCCCAACTCCCTTCCGAATACGTCCGATTACGAGAGTCCGCCGCCATGTACGAGCTGTCCCGGATCCGCCTCTACTCCATCGGGCCGGCCGGTGCGCGCTACGCCGACACCGTGCTGGACCTGCGGGGTGTCGGCGAGCCCGTGCCCGACCCCGCGCCCACCCAGGCGGAGTTCTTCGAGGAGGAGCCGGCCGGGCCGCCGCGCCGTCCCGCGCCCGCGGGCGTGCTCTTCCTGGAGAACGGCGGCGGCAAGTCCGTACTGCTCAAGCTGATCTTCTCGGTGATGCTGCCAGGACACCGGAACACGCTGGGCGGGGCCAGTTCGGGTGTGCTGCGGAAGTTCCTGCTCGCCGACGACTGCGGGCATGTCGCGCTGGAGTGGCAGCACACGCTGACCGGTGAGTGCGTCGTGGCCGGCAAGGTGAGCGAGTGGCGCGGGCGCCAGGTCTCCAACGATCCGCGGAAGTTCGCGGAAGCGTGGTACTCGTTCCGGCCCGGCCCCGGGCTGAGCCTGGACAATCTGCCGGTCGCCGAGGCCACGGCCGTACGGCCACATGTCGAGGGCGTGTCCGGGGCGCAGGGGCGACGCCGCACGATGAAGGGCTTCCGGGACGCGATCACAGAGGCGGGGAAGGCGTACCCGCACCTGGAGGTGCACTGGGAGGAGATCCACGACCGCTGGAACGAACACCTCGGGGATCTCGGTCTGGATCCCGAACTCTTCCGCTACCAGCGGGAGATGAACTCCGACGAGGGTGAGGCGGCCGGCCTCTTCGCGGTCAAGAAGGACTCCGACTTCACCGATCTGCTGCTGCGCGCGGTCACCGACACCCGGGACACCGACGGGCTCGCGGACCTGGTCGGCGGATTCGGCAACAAGCTGGGGCGGCGGGCCGAGCTGATCGCCGAGCGGGAGTTCACGGCGGGGTCCGTGGACCTGCTCGGGCGGATCGTGGAGGCGGCAGAGACACGTTCGCGCGCGCGGGACATCCACACGGCCGCCGAGCGGCGTACGCGCACGCTGGCCCGGCGGCTGACCGCGCGCGCCGTGCAGGAGCGGGTCCGGTCCGCCGAGCTCGCCCAGCGGGTCACTGCCGCCGCGCACACGGTCACCGAGGCCGAGGGCGCCCGTTCCAGGAGCGCGCTGATCGCGGCGGAACTCGCCTATCGGCACGCCTCGTTGGCGCTCGCCGGCGCCGAGAAGGCCGCGGCGGCGCAGAAGCGCGAGCTCGCCGACGCGCGCACGTTGCACTCCGCCTGGCAGGCCGCCGAGGCGGTGCTGCGCCACCGGGCCGCCGCGGACCGCTCCGCGCGCGTGGCCGTCGCGATCCGCGAGGCCGAGCGGGATGCCGCGCCCGCGCTCGCCGAGCTCGCCAAGGCCGCCGTCGACCTCGTCCGCGCGCTGCACTCCGCGGCCGAAGGGGCCGAGACGGTCGCCAACGAGGAGGAGGAGCGCTCCGCCGCACTCCAGGAGACCGGCGAGGCCGCCCACCGCGACTCGACGGCCGCCGCCACCGAGGCGCAGCGCGCCCGCAGCGAGGTCGGTCACCTGCGGCAGCGGCTCGGCGAGGTCGAGCAGGAGACCGCCGAGGCGGTACGCGCAGGCTGGCTCGACGACACCGCCCCCGACGCCGACCCCGCGCGCGCGGCCCTCGCGGCCAGCGACGCCGAGAAGACCGCCGTCGCCGCCTGGGACACCGCACGCGAGGCGTCCCGCCGCGCCTCGGAACACGCTCGCGAGGCCGCCGCCACCGAGTCCCGCGCCGAACTCACGGCGGCCCGCGCGTCGGACGCCGCGACGGCCGCCGAGCGCGCCTACGACGCGGAGCGGACCACCGCCGAAGCCCTGGCGGGCGAGGAACGGCTGGCGGAACTGCTGAGCCTGCCGAACGCCTCCGGCGGGCGACGTGGCGGGGTGCCGTCACCCCGAGCGGGGGCGGATGGCTCTGGCGGGAACGCGGGGGGCGTACACGGTGACGTGACGGGCGTTCCTGGCGAGGGCCAGGGTGTGACCGCTGTCCAACCGATGCCTGAAGGCCCCCTCACCGCCGAGGAGTTGGACCGTTACGCCGACGAGTTGCGGGAGTTGCTCGACGACGGCGTCGCCTCCGCCGAGCGGCAGCTCTTCGAGTTGCGGACAGTGGCGGCCGACGACGCGCGGATTCTTGGCGCCCTCGGTGACGGCGGGCTGCTGCCACCGGGGCCGGACGTCATGGCCGCTGTGGAGTACCTGGGCGAGCGCGGCATCCCCGCGCTCCCCGGCTGGCGCTATCTCGCGCAGGCCGTCGACCCCGTCGACCACGCGCGCGTGCTGACCGCCCGGCCCGAGCTGGTGGACGGCGTCATCATCACGGATCCGGAAACCCACGCGCGCGCCCGCGAAGCCCTCGCCGATGCCGCGCTGCTGCCCCGGTCCGCCGTGGCCGTCGGTACGGCTGCCGCGCTGCTCGCCCCGACGCCGGCCCACGACGCGGGCGACGGCGGCCGCAGCGACGTGTTCCTCGTACCGCCGAACCCGGCCATGCACGACGAGCACGCCGCCGACGAGGAGCGGCAGGCGCTGCGCACACGCGCGAGTGAACGGGACGAGGAGATCCGGGAGTTGGCGGCCCGGCTGGCCAAGGACCGCGAGCTGGCGGCGCGCCTCGCCTCCTGGCGTACCGGGTGTCCGGCGGGACGGCTCGCCGAACTCGCCGCGGCGGCCCGCGATGCGCGCGCGTTCGCCGAGGAGGCCGAAGCCGGACTCGCCGAGGCGCGTACCGTGCGGGCCGAGGCCGACGAGGCCGCGTCCGACGCGGCCCGGGTACGGGACGAACGCCAGGACGCCGCGCAGCGGGCCCGACGGGCCGCCGACGCGCTCGCCGGACTCGCCTTCCGGCTGCGCGAACGGGCCGGCTGGCAGGCCAGACTGCGCGAACTCGCCGACGAGGCGGCCGAATCGGAGGCCCGCGCCCAGACCTGCCTGGAGCGAGCCCGCGCCGCCGACGAGGACCGGCGCGCCGCCCAGCGCACCGCCGACGACGCCCGCCGCACGGCCCGCACCCTGCGCGCCGAGCGCGCGGAGATCGCAGGCGTCCCCGACGACGTACCGGACGATGGAGCGGCAGAGGGCGAGGGCGCTCCCAAGGCAGGCACAACAGGAGACACAACAGGAGAAAAACCGGGCGGCAAGGCCTCCGGCCACGTCCACCCCAAGCCTTCCCTCCCCGCCCTCCGCGAGGCCTACCGCGCCGCGTCGCAGCTCTACGAGAAGGTCGGGGTCGGTGCCGATCTGCGGGCCGAGCAGGCGCGGGCCGAGAGCGACGAGAGTGCCGCGCTCGCCGAGCTGGACCGGCTCAGCAACAAGGTGCGTACGCGCGCGGCGCAGCTTCTTCAGTCCCCGGACGGTTCCGACGGGCCGTCCCGGCAGGCCGCCGTCGCCCGGGCCGAGGGGCTCGTCCAGCTGCTGGAGACCCGTATGTCGACCGCGAGCGAGCAGCTCGGTCGGCTGCGCGGCGAGGCCGAGCGGCACGCCCCCGAGGACGGCGAGGCCCACACCGAGCTGCCCGAGGAGCTTCTCCCGCGCGACGCCGAGCACGCGCAGAGCCTGCTGCGTACCGCCACGGCCGAACTAGCCTCCCGTACCGAGGCATTGAGCCAGGCACGTGAGGCTCACGCCGAACTGCTCGACGCCCACCGAGCCGCCGAGGACGCGGCCGGCGGCTTCGACGAGACGGCCGCCCTGCTGCGGGACCTCCTGCGCGAGCACGCCACGGACGAGGAGCGGGAGGAGCCCGAGCCGTACCCCGGCACTCTGGAAGAGGCCCGGCAGTCCGCCGCGGAGACCCGCCGCTCCTTGCGGGGCTGCGCCGCCGACCTCTCCGCCGCCGAGGCCGCCGTACGAGAGGCGAGCGACGTCCTCGTACGGCATGCCAACTCGACGCGTTACGAACAGGTCCGCACCCCCGCCCGGCAGCAGATCCGCGAGCTGCCCGCCTCCGCGCTGCCCGAGCACGCCCAGAAGTGGGCGGACGCCTTCGCACCCCGGCTCCGGGTCCTCACCGACGAGTTGGCGCAGCTGGAGCGCAACCGGGACTCGATCGTCGACCGGCTGCGAGGACTCGTGGAGTCGGCGCTGGCGACCTTGAGGTCCGCCCAGCGGCTGTCCCGTCTCCCCGAAGGGCTCGGCGAGTGGTCCGGGCAGGAGTTCCTGCGCATCCGCTTCGAGGAACCCGACCAGGCCACGCTCACCGAACGGCTCGGCGAGGTCATCGACGAGGCGACCCGAGCGGCCGTCAAGAAGAACTCCGACCTGCGCCGCGACGGCATGACGCTGCTCCTGCGCGGTGTCGGCGCGGCACTCCAGCCGAAGGGCGTCGCCGTCGAGATCCTCAAGCCGGACGCCGTACTGCGCGCCGAGCGAGTCCCCGTCGGGCAGATGGGCGACGTGTTCTCCGGCGGCCAGCTGCTCACCGCTGCCATCGCCCTGTACTGCACGATGGCCGCACTCCGCTCGAACGACCGGGGCCGCGACAAACAACGGCACGCGGGCACACTGTTCCTCGACAACCCCATCGGGCGGGCCAACGCGACGTATCTGCTGGAACTGCAGAGGGCGGTCTCGGACGCGCTGGGCGTCCAACTCCTCTACACCACGGGTCTGTTCGACACGACAGCGCTGGCGGAGTTCCCCCTGGTCATCCGTCTCCGCAACGACGCCGATCTCCGAGCCGGCCTGAAGTACATCAGCGTGGAGGAACACCTCCGGCCGGGGCTGCCGCAGCAGACCCCGGCCGGAGAGGGCGAATCGGTACACAGCGAGATCACGGCGACCCGCATGTTCAAGCGCCCGGCCGTGACCTGAGCGCCTGGCCACGGCTGACCTCAGGGCGTCAGGAGAACCAGCCCTGAGGCGCCGGGCTGGTGTTGCGCCAGATGTGCTTGGGCTCCTGGTACTCCGCCAGACCCGTCGGACCGAGTTCGCGGCCGAAGCCGGACTGCTTGAAGCCGCCCCACTCCGCCTGCGGAACGTACGGGTGGTAGTCATTGATCCAGACCGTGCCGATGCGCAGCCGGGACACCACGCGCTGCGCGCGCTCCTGGTCGGAGGTCCAGACGGCGCCGGCGAGGCCGTAGATCGTGTCGTTCGCGAGGCGGACCGCGTCGTCCTCGTCGGTGAACCGCTCCACGGTGAGGACCGGGCCGAAGGACTCCTCTCGCACCACGGACATGCCGGCGCCGCACTCGTCGAGCACGGTGGGGAGGTAGAAGTAGCCGTCCGCCAGAGCCGGGTCGCCGCTGGGGCGGGCGCCGCCGCAGCGCAGCACCGCTCCCTCCGCGAGCCCCGCCGCGACATACGCCTCGACCTTGGCGAGATGTTGCGCGGAGATCAGCGGGCCGGTCTGCGCCTGCTCGTCGAACGGACCGCCCAGCCGGATCAGTCGGGCCCGGCGCACCACCTCGTCGACGAACCGGTCGTGCAGTGAGTCCTCGACCAGCAGCCGGGCGCCCGCCGAGCAGACCTGCCCGGAGTGCAGGAACACGGCGGTGAGCGCCATGTCGACGGCGGTCTCGAAGTCGGCATCGGCGAAGACGATGTTGGGGTTCTTGCCGCCGAGTTCGAGGGCGACCTTCTTGACGGTGCCCGCTGCCGTGGCCATCAGACGGCGACCGGTCTGCAGACCGCCGGTGAAGGAGACCATGTCGACGTCGGGGTGGTCGGCCAGCGGGGCGCCCGCCTCGGGGCCCGAGCCCAGGATCAGGTTGGCGACTCCCGCCGGGAGCCCGGCCTCCGAGAGCAGCCGCATCAGATGGATCGCCGAGTGCGGGGTGAGCTCGCTGGGCTTGAGGACGAAGGTGTTTCCGGCGGCCAGGGCCGGGGCGACCTTCCAGGCCGTCTGGAGAAGGGGGTAGTTCCAGGGGGTGATCAGCGCACAGACGCCGACCGGTTCGTACACCACCCGGCTCTCGGCATCCGGGTTGCCGGTGTCGACGACGCGGTCGCCGACCTGCGCCGCAAGGTGGCCGAAGTAGCGGAAGCAGTTGGCGATGTCGTCCATGTCATACTCGCTCTCGACCAGCCGCTTGCCGGTGTCGAGGGATTCGGCGCGGGCCAGCAGCGCCTTGTCGCGTACGAGGAGATCGGCGACGCGCAGCAGCAGGTCGCCGCGCTCGGCGGCCGGGGTGCCCGGCCAGGACCCCTCGTCGAAGGCGTGCCGGGCGGCGGCGATCGCCAGGGCGGTGTCCTTGCCCCCCGCCTCGTCGACGACCGCGACCGGACTGCCGTCGGCGGGACAGCGGATCTCACGGGTCCCCTCGTCGAGAGCGGCGGTCCAGGCACCGCCGATGAACAGGTCCGGCATGGTCGATTCCTTCGGTTGCTTCCAGGCCCGACGGGACTCGGCGGGGCTGTGCGGGCACGGTCCGCGTGCCCCCGCCGGCCGCCGTGCGGGACGGGGCGGCGGGGCACGCGATCACAGCCGTCAACTCACGCCGCGGCTCATGACGTCACGCGATGGCTCAGGTCAGCCGGGCGTGTGGTTACGGGAGCCGGGCGGCCTGTGACTACGGCAGCCAGGCCTTGACGACGTCCGGGTTGGCGTCCACCCACTTCTTCGCGGCCGCCTCCGGGGACATCTTCTCCTGGGCGATCATCTTGGCGACCTCGTTCTGCTGCTCCGCGGTCCACTTGAAGTTCTTGAGGAACGTGGCCGCCTTCCCGCCGTCCTTGGCGAAGTCGGCGTTGAGGAACTTCTGCAGCGGGGTGTTGGGGTAGGCGCAGGCGACCTTCTTCGGGTCGGCGTCGCAGCCCTCCTTGTACTCCGGCAGCTTCACCTCGACCATCTCCACCTCGGCGTTGAGCCACTGCGGGGTCCACCAGTAGGTGAGGAAGGGCTTCTTGGCCTTGGCGTTCTGCTGGATCTGGGTGATCTGGGCGGCTTCGGAGCCCGCGTAGACCGTCTTGAGGTTCAGATTCAGGTTCTTGATGATGGCGTCGTCGAAAGTGACGTAGTCCGGGGAGCCTTCGAGCAGCTGGCCCTTGCCGCCGCTCTCCGAGGTCTTGAGCTCGTCGACGTACTTGCTGAGGTTCTTGTAGTCAGTGACGTCGGGGTTCGCGTCGGCCCAGTACTTGGGGACGAACCAGCCGATGTGGCCGGTGACCCCGAGATCGCCCGCCTTCACGACGGTCTTCTTGTCCTCGACGTACTGCTTCTCCTGCTCGGGGTGGCCCCAGTCCTCCAGGACGGCGTCGATCGTGCCCTTGCTGAGCGCGTCCCAGGCGATGACCTCGCCCATCTGCTTGGTGTTGACCTTGTAGTCGAGCTCGGTCTCCAGCACGTACTGGGCGACTGCCGTGTTGGCCTCCGCGCCCACCCAGGAGGGCTTGGTGAGGGTGATCGTGTCGGTGCTGCCCGCGGAGGCGGACTTGCCGGTGTCGGCAGCGCCGCAGCCGGCGACGGCGGTCAGGCCGAGGCCGGCGGCGACGGCGAGGGCGGAACGGAATATGCGGCGTTGTCTGGTCTGCACGATGAATTCTTCCTTAGCTTGCTCAAGAGCCTGCTCAAGCCCGGTTGCGGTTGCCCCGCGCGGGCCTGCTTGCCTGTGCGTGGTCAGTGGTGAACTTGCGTGTTCTGAAGGGGAGTCGACCGGCTCGGGCGACCGTGACTGGCGTGCTAGCCGTCCTTCCTCCGCGCCGGTGCGGGCTGGGTCACCCGGTCCAGTACCAGACCGAGACAGACGATCGCCGCGCCCGCCACCAGGCCGACGCCGAGGTCGCCGCGGGACAGGCCGTACACGACGTCGTAGCCGAGGGCCCCGCCGCCGACCAGGCCGCCGACGATGACGACGGCCAGCACCAGCACCACACCCTGGTTGACGGCCAGCAGCAGTGCCGGCCTGGCCAACGGCAACTGGACCTGGCGCAGTTGCTGCATACCGGTGGCCCCCAGCGAACGGGCGGCCTCCAGAGCGGCCGGGTCGGTCTGCTTCAGACCCTGGGTGGTGATGCGGACCACGGCGGGCAGGGCGTACGCGACGGCCGCGGTGATCGCGGCGGCACGCCCCACTCCGAACAGCGCGACGACCGGGATGAGGTACACGAACTGCGGCAGGGTCTGCAGGACGTCCAGCACCGGCCGCAGCGTGCGCTCCACCCAGGAGACGCGGGCGGCGAGGATGCCGATGAGGACGCCCAGCACCAGGGTGAGCGCCACGGCGCCCAGGACCTGTGACAGCGTGTCCAGAGTTTTCGACCAGACACCGAGGACACCGGTGGCCGCCAGCGCCGCTGCCGCGCCGAGCGCGGTGCGCCAGGTGCCGGCCAGCAGCGCCAAGCCCGCGACCAGCAGGAGCAGCGACCACCACGGGGCGCCCTGGAGGACGTCACGGAGCGGGTTGAGCACCCAGGAGGTGAAGTTGGACGCCCAGACCTCGGTGCCGCCGAGGACGGGAACCCCGGCGTGGACGTGGTTGACCATCCAGTCCTGGATGTCGTTGACGGGGCCTGAGATGTCGAACGTCCACGCGTCGGGCCAGGTCGCCGCACCGGCGAGCTTGCCCGCCACGAGGGCCGCCACGATACCGAGGACAGTGGCCACGGTGCTCACGGCGACCGTGATCCACCGGATCCGACCTGCGTACAGCAGCCGGGAGCCGAGGCGTAGCGGACGAGGGCCGAAGTACACCGGCACGCGCACCGCACGGGGCCCGTCGGCGGCAGGCGGCGCGCCGAGCAGCTCACCCGCGGCCTCGGTCGTGCGGTCCAGCCATACGGCGATCAGCACGATCGGGATGCCCGCGGCGAGTGCCGCTCCGACGTCGACGGTGGACAGCGCGGAGTACACCTCGTCGCCGAGACCGCCGGCCCCGATCACCGAGGCGATGACCACCATGGACAGGGCCATCATGATCGTCTGGTTGAGGCCGAGCAGCAGTTCCTTGCGGGCCAGCGGCAGCCTGGCCGTGCGCAGCCGCTGCCAGCCGCTCGCACCCAGCGAGGCCGAGGCCTCGAGCACGGCCGGGTCGGCACCCCGCAGACCCAGCGCGGTGAGCCGCGTCATGGGGGGCGCCGCGTAGATCACGGTGGCGAGCAGGGCGGCGGGCGAGCCGGTGCCGAAGATCAGCACGAAGGGGAGCAGGTACGCGAAGGCCGGGAGCACCTGCATGGTGTCCAGCACGGGGCGCAGGGCCCGGTCGACCCGGTCGGAGAGGCCGGCCGCCAGGCCGAGCAGGAAGCCGACCAGTGCGGAGACGGCGACCGCGACGATCATGAGGGCCAGCGTGAGCATCGCCGGGTCCCACATGCCGAGCAGACCGCAGCCGGCGAAGGCGCCGAGTGCGATCGCGGCGACCTTGAGCCCGGCCCGGCCCGCTCCGCCGGCCCGCCAGGCGAGCAGTACACCGGCGGCGGTGACACCCGTCCAGCCCAGGAAGTCCAGCAGTTGGTAGACGCCGTCCACAGCGTCCACCGAGGTGTTGCTGATGTGCAGCAGGAAGTAGAGGAAGACCGGGCTGGTGTCGCGGTTGTCGACGATCCACTTGCTGAAGTCGTCGAGCGGTCCCGAGATGTCCACACCCAGTGCGCCGGGCCAGCTGTCACTGCCCCACAGCACGGCGGCGACAGGCACTAGCACCATCGCGAGGGCGGCGAGGCCGGTCAGCCGGCGGCTTGCGGGACGCATGACGGACAGCCGGGCCCGCAGCCTGGCCAGGGCGCCGGCGGTTTCGGGGCCGCCCGGCGGGGAGCCGACCTTCTCCGGGTTCGGGCTGTCCGGCTTGGTGGGGATCGTGGTACTCATCGGCCGCTCACCGCCGCGTTCCGGCGATCTCTGCCGGAGTGGGCGCCGCGATCCGTCGTACCGGTATGCGCGCTCATGCGGCCGCACCCGCCTTCGGCGAGGCGGTGTCGAGGCCCGCCACGACGGCGAGCAGGGCCTCGTGGTCGACGATGCCGAGCAGCTTGCCGTCGTCCATGACCCGCGCCGGCGCGCCGTCGCGGGCAACGGCCTCGATGGCGGTGGCGACCGTGGACAGTGGGGTGACCTCGGGGCCGACGCCCGCCTCGCCGTCCCGCGCCGGGCGCATGGCGGTGCGGGCCGTGATGACCTGCTCACGGGGTACGTCGCGAACGAAGTCCCGTACGTAGTCGTCGGCCGGGGCGGCGACGATCTCCTCCGGGGAGCCGCACTGCACGATCGCCCCGTCGCGCATGAGCGCGATCCGGTCGCCGAGCCTGAGCGCCTCGTTCAGGTCGTGCGTGATGAAGATCATCGTGCGGCCCTCCTCGCGGTGGAGCCGGATGACCTCCTCCTGCATGTCACGGCGGATCAGCGGGTCGAGCGCGCTGAACGGCTCGTCGAACAGCAGGACTTCGGGGTCGACGGCCAGTGCCCGCGCGAGCCCGACACGCTGCTGCTGGCCGCCGGACAGCTGGGTGGGACGGCGGTGCTCCATGCCTTCGAGGCCGACCTTGGCGATCACCTTCATGGCCTGAGCGCGGCGTTCGAGCCGGTCCACGCCCTGGATCTCGAGTCCGTAGGCGACGTTGTCGAGCACCGAGCGGTGCGGCAACAGCCCGAAGTGCTGGAAGACCATGGCCGCCCGGTGCCTGCGCAGCTCACGCAGACGGGCCTTGTCCATGGCGAGGACGTCCTCACCGTCGATCTCCAGCACGCCGGAGGTGGGTTCGATCAGCCGGGTCAGACAGCGCACGAGGGTGGACTTGCCGGAGCCGGACAGGCCCATGACCACGAACACCTCGCCCTGCCGTACGTCGAAACTCACGTCGCGCACGGCGACCGTGCAGCCCGTGCGGCGGCGCAGTTCGTCGGCCGGCAGCTCTGCGAGTTCCCCGTTGGGTATGCGCTCGGCCTTCGGCCCGAAGACCTTCCACAGATTGCGTACGGAGAAAACGGAGGCGGTGTCCTGCACCGTCTCCTCTTTCGTCATGGACGTGGACATCAGGCATCGTCTCCGGGGGAGGTGGTCCGGGTGAGCAGGTCGGCGCATTTCTCGCCGACCATGAAGACCCCGATCATCGGGTTGACGGCAGGGATGGTCGGGAAGACGGAGGCGTCGGCGATGCGCAGACCGCCCAGTCCGCGCACCGTCAGATCGGGACCGACCACGGCGAGCGGGTCGTCGACGGCTCCGATGCGGCAGGTTCCGGCGGGGTGATAAACGGTGTGCGCCACCTTGCGGGCGTACTCGCCGAGTTCCTCGTCACCGGTGAGCTCCGGACCCGGGCACACCTCCCGCTTCAGCCAGGCGGCGAGCGGTTCGGTCCTGGCGATCTCGCGGGCGATGCGGATGCCGTCCACCAGGGTGCGTCCGTCGTAGTCGTCCTCGTCGGTGAAGTACCGGAAGTCGAGGGCGGGTTTGACGGCCGGGTCGGCACTGGTGAGGTAAAGACGGCCGCGGCTTTTCGGCTTGGGGATGTTGGGCGTCATCGACACTCCGTAGCGCGGTTTCTCGTAGCCGAGGCGCTCGGGGTTGTCGGTGAAGGGTATTTGGTAGAAGTGGAACATCAGGTCCGGGCCCTTGGCGGCCGGGTCCCGGCGTACGAACAGACCCGCGTCGGAGTCCATCGCGGAGTTGTCGGGTATGGGGCCGTGGGTCTCCCACACGATCACCGACTCCGGATGGTCGAGAAGGTTCTCGCCGACTCCGGGCAGATCGAGGACGACGGGGATGCCGAGTGTCTCCAGGTCCTGCTTTGGCCCGATGCCGGAGAGCATCAGCAGCCTCGGGGTGTCCACCGCGCCCGCGCAGACGATGACTTCACGGGCCGCGGTGACGGTCGTCTCCGTACCGTCCTTGGCCCGGACGCGAACACCCGTGGCCCGTCCGTCGGCCGTCTCCAGACGCAGCGCCCAGGTCTCCAGCAGCAGATGGAGGTTGGGGCGGTCCAGGAAGGGGTGCAGATACGCGACCGAGGCGGAGGACCGCTTGTTGTTCTCCGGGTGGTACGCGAGGTCGAAGAAGCCGACTCCCTCATGAAAGGGCTGTTCGTTGAAGCCCTCCACGCGCGGCACACCCACGGCCTCCTGCGCGGCCTCGACGAAGTCGCGGGCGATCGCGTTGCGGTCCTTCTCGTCCACCGGAACGATGTTGTTCAGCAGCCGGTCGTAGTACGGGTCCATGGACGCCGCGTCCCAGCCTTCGGCGCCCGCCTCCGCCCATTCGTCCCAGTCGGACGGCAGCGGTTTGAAGCTGATCAGGGTGTTGTGGGACGAGCAGCCGCCGAGCACCCGGGCACGACTGTGGCGGATGTGGGAGTTCCCCCGCGGCTGCGGTGTCGTCGGGTAGTCGTAGTCGAGGTCGCTGCCGAGCAGGCCCAGCCAGCGCCGCAGTGTCAGCACCTCCGGCAGGTCCACGTCGGACGGACCGCCCTCGATCACGGCGACGCGGACCGCGGGGTCCTCGGTGAGGCGGGAGGCGATGACAGAACCCGCGGTACCTCCGCCGACGACCACATAGTCGTAGTCGTCTGTCTCCTGCTGGGCCATATTCGGTTCTTGCTCCTTGTCGTGCGTGCCGGGACGTACCCGGCCCGATGACGCCACCGTCTGGTTGCGACACGGGGTGGGGTCGTCTGCCCACGACTGTCGAAGTCATTCACGATCACGGCATGGTGTGATGTGGTTCACAACAACATGGGGGCTTCCGTGTTCTGTGCGTGCGCCGCGTTCCCTGAGTTTCCTGTGCTCCCCGGGCCGTCCTCGGGGCTGAGCTTCTGTGTCAGCCAGTGGTGGAACGCGCTGATGTGGTGCTCACTGGGCACCAGCACGCCGCCTGAGCGGTAGGCCCGCGAACTCATGGCAGGCTGAGTACGCTCGCAAGCGTCGAAGTCCTGAACGTTAACACGATGGAACAGTTCGACTGATTTGGATATATCTGCTCCGGAGTCGATGACATCGGGGGCGTACAGCCAGTCGCACTCCACGACCGTGCGGTCCTCTGCCATCGGGAACATCCGGTGCATGATCACGTGATCGGGCACCAGATTGATGAAGACCTGCGGCCGGACGGTGATCGCGTAGTAGCGGCGGTCCTGGTCGTCGGCGATGCCGTCGAGCCGCCCGAAGCCCTCGGTGCCGTCGACCGTGAAGCCCTCGACCCCCTCACCGAACTCGGCCCCGTGGCCGACGAAGTACTGGGCGGCGTAGCCGTCGGCGAACTCGGGGAGCACGTCGGTGAGTTCGGGATGGATCGTCGCGCAGTGGTAGCACTCCATGAAGTTCTCGACGATCAGCTTCCAGTTGGCCTTCACGTCGTAGGTGATGCGCTTGCCCAGCGCCAGGCCTTCGGTGCGGTAGCGCTCGATGGACGCGACATCGCCGAGGCGCTCGATCGTGGCCCCCATGACCGTTTCCTCGAAGGAGGGCGGCTCGTCCGCCAGGCAGACCCAGGCATAGCCGAGCCACTCCCTCAGGGCCACCTTGACCAGGCCGTACGTCGTGCGGTCGACGTCGGGCATCCGCGTCAGGTTGGGCGCGGCGACGAGCTTGCCGTCAAGGTCGTAGGTCCAGGCGTGATACGGGCACTGGAGGTTGCGCCGCACCTCGCCGGACTCCTCGGTGCACAGCCGGGCACCCCGGTGCCGGCAGATGTTGAGAAAGGCGCGCAGTTCCCCGGTGCGGGAGCGAGTGATGAGGACGCTCTCGCGGCCGATCTGGACGGTGCGGAAGGCTCCGGGCTTCTCCAGGTCCGCGGAGCGGACGGCGCAGAACCACATCGTCTCGAAGACGCGTTCCTGCTCCTGTCGGAAGGTCTCCCGGTCGGTGTAGTAGTGGCCCGGCAGGGTGGCCACCAGGCTCGGGGGGAGCTGGGCGGGGGTGGTGGGAGAACTCGGGGTCGTCGTCACGTGCGTACTCCTCAGGCGGGCGCGGCGGCGAGGCGGCGGGGGTCGAACAGGCCGATCGGATGGTGGGTCGTGCCCTTCAGTGCCAGATCGGCGAGGATCTCGCCGACGACCGGCACGAACTTGAAGCCGTGCCCGGAGAACCCACAGGCCACGGTCACGGACTCCGGATGCGCCGGATGGCGCGCGATGACGAAGTGTTCGTCGGGGGTGTTGGAGTACATGCAGGTGGCGGCCTTGAGGAAGGTGCCGGGCAGTTCGGGTATGCAGCGGGACATGTGGTCCGCCATCGCCTTTGTCTCGTGCTCGTGCACGGTCCGCTCGATGGTCTCCGGGGTGCACTCGACGCCCTTGCGGAAGAAGGCGACCTTGGCGCCCAGCTCCGGGCCGTCGATGGCCGGGAAGCCATAGACCTGGACCCCGGCCGCGTCCTCCCAGATGTAGATCGGATGCTTCTCGGGCACAAAGGGCTGGACACCCCCGGTCGGCTGGAACCAGTACATGACCTGCCGCTCGATGGTGAACGGCACCCCGACATCGGTGAGCAGCTGCGGCGCCCACGCCCCCGGGCAGATCACCAGCTGGCCCGCGGTGTAGGTGTCGTCGGCCGTATGGACACGCACGCCGTCCTTGTACGGCTCCCAGCGCGTCATCGGCTCCTCGAAGTGCAGCTCGGCGCCCTGCCGGGTGGCGAGCTGGAGATGAGCCGCGACCATGTTCTCGGGGCGGACCAGGCCGGCCTTGGGCTCGTAGAGCGCGATCTCGTCGTCGTCCGGGTTCAGGGTCGGGAAGCGGCGGCGGATCTCGGCCGCGTCCAGCATCTCGTGGGGCAGATCCCACTGTGTGGCGGAGCGCAGTGAGCCGGAGACGGTCAGCGAGTCGGGCGGGCCGATCATCACGCCTCCGCAGAGCGTCGCGATGTCCCGGCCGGTGGCCCGCTCCACCTCGTCGTACAGCTCGTAGGCGCGCAGCAGCAGCGGTACGTACGCCGGGTCCTCGAAGTAGGACTGCCGGGTGATCCGCGAACCGCCGTGACTGGAACCGCGGTTGTGGACCGGGCCGAACTTCTCCAGGCCGAGCACACGGGCACCGCGCGCGGACAGATGGTGGGCGGCGGCACTGCCCATTCCGCCGAGACCGATGACGATCACGTCATACGTGGGGGACACCGGGGCCTCCTTGGTCTTGTGGCCGGTCTTGTCTGTTGATCGTTCTCAGCGGCGGATTCGGTTCATCTTCGGGTCGAAGAGCGGCTCGTCCACGACGGTCGCCGGGACCTTCTCGCCGAAGTACTCGATGTGCACGCTCGCCCCGGTCGGGAGCACGGGCAGCCAGGCGTACGCGACGCACCGGCCCAGCGTGTAGCCGTACGAGGCGCTGGTGACATAGCCCGCCGGGGAGCCGTCGACGTACACGGGCTCCTTGCCGAGGACTACGGACACCGGGTCGTCGAGCAGGAGCGGGGTGAGCCTGCGCGTGGGTACGCCCAGCGACTCCAGGGCCGCCTTCCCGGTGAAGTCCCCCTTGTCCATACGGACCGCGAAGCCGACGCCGGCCTCGTACGGGGTGTGCTCGTCGGTCATGTCGACGCCCCAGGCGCGGTAACCCTTCTCCAGGCGAAGGGAGTTGAAGGCCGAGCGCCCGGCCGCGATCACGCCGAGCTCCTGGCCCGCCTCCCAGAGGGTGTCCCAGAGGCGGAGTCCCAGGTCGGCGGTGGTGTAGAGCTCCCAGCCCAGTTCGCCGACGTAGCTCAACCGCATGGCGGTGACCGGGACATGGCCGATGTACGTCTCCTTCGCGCGGAAGTAGCCGAAGCCCTCGTGCGAGAAGTCGTCGTGGGTCAGCGGCTGGACGAGGTCGCGGGCCAGCGGACCCCAGACGCCGACGCAGCATGTGCCGGAGGTGATGTCCCTGATGTGGACGCCGTCAGGTGCGCGCCGCGTCAACCAGTCCAGGTCGGCGGGGGAGTTGGCGCCCACCTGGAATCGGTCGGGGCCCAGACGGGCGACGGTGAGGTCGGAGCGTATGCCGCCCGTCTCGTCCAGGAGCAGGGTGTAGGTGACCGCGCCGGGCTTCTTGCGGAGGTTGTTGCTGGTCATGCCGTGCAGGAAGTCGAGGGCTCCGGGGCCGGTGACTTCGAGGCGGCGCAGGGGCGTCATGTCGTACAGGGCGACTTTCTCGCGCGTGGCCTTCGCCTCGGCCGCGGCGATCGGTGACCAGTAGCGGGCCGACCAGGGGTCGCGTTCGGGGAGATCGACGAGCGTGTCGGCGAGCGGGGCGTTCGCCTCGTACCAGTGCGGGCGTTCCCAGCCGCCGCCCTCCAGGAAGTAGGCGCCGAGGGCCTGTTGGCGGGCGTAGAAGGGGCTGACCCGCAGAGGCCGCGGCTGCTCCATCGGCTGGAGTGGGTGCAGGACGTCGTACACCTCGACGAACTGCTGCGAGCCACGGCCTTGCACGTACGAGGGTGAGCGCTGGACGTCCTCGAAGCGGGCGAGATCGCATTCGTGCAGGTCCAGGGACGGGCGGCCGTCGACCATCCACTCGGCCACCACCTTGGCGACGCCGGCGGAGTGCGTCACCCAGACGGCTTCGGCCAGCCAGAAGCCGCGCAGTGCACGCGATTCCCCGAGGACCGGCATGCCGTCCGGCGTGAAGGAGAAGACGCCGTTGAAACCCTCCTCGATCTCGGTCTCGCGCAGCGCCGGGATCAGCCGGCGGCAGTCGTCCCAGCTCGGGGCCCAGTCCTCCTCGGTGAAGGGGTACGAGGACGGCATCTCCATGTCGTTGGCGCGTGCCTCGTCGTAGGGGAGGACCGCGAACGGGTCGACGGGAAGCGGCTTGTGGGCGTAGCTGCCGATGCCCAGGCGGTCGGTGTGCTCGCGGAAGTAGAGGTCGCGGTCCTGGAAGCGGAGGATGGGCTTCGAGGCTTCTTCGGTGGCTTCGCCGAGTTCGGGCAGCGGCTTGGTCTTCGCGTACTGGTGGGCGAGGGGCTGGAGCGGTACGTCGACTCCGGCCATGCGGCCGATGACCGGGCCCCAGAAACCGGCGGCGGAGACCACGTGGTCGGCGGTGAAGGTGCCCTGGTCGGTGACGACCGACGTCACACGGCCGTCTTCCTGCTCGATGCCTGTGACCGTGTGGCGGTCCAGAAAGCGGGCGCCGCGGCTGATGGCCCGTTCCATCTGGGCGCGGGACGCGAGCAGGGCGCGGGCCAGTCCGTCCTCAGGGGTGTGGAAACCGCCGAGGACGATCGATTCATCGATAAGTGGCCAGAGTTCCTTGCAGCGGGCGGCGCTCACGATCTCGCCCCGGATGCCCCATGAGGCGGCGTAACCGGCCCTGCGGTGCAGGTCGGCCAGGCGCTCGGGGGTCGTCGCGAGTTCGAGACCGCCGACCGGGTTGAAGCAGGAAACGCCGTCCACCTCAAGGGAGTTGAACTTCTCGACCGTGTACTGGGCCAGCGCTGTGAGTGTCCTGGACGGGTTCGTCCGGAAGACCAGGCCCGGGGCGTGCGAGGTCGAGCCGCCGGGAGCGGGCAGTGGTCCCTGTTCGAGGACGGTGACGTCGGTCCAGCCGCGGGCGGTGAGCTCGTCGGCGAGGGAGCAGCCGACGATGCCGGCGCCCACGATGACCACGCGGGGGCTCACAGGACCACCACCGAGCGCAGCACCTCGCCGCGATGCATCTTCGCGAACGCCTCCTCGACCTGCTCCAGCGCGATGGTCTCGGAGACGAAGGCGTTCAGGTCCAGCATGCCGTAGAGGTACTGGTCGATGAGGAACGGGAAGTCGCGGCTCGGCAGACAGTCCCCGTACCAGGACGACTTGAGGGCGCCGCCGCGCGAGAACACGTCGATCAGCGGGAGGTCGATCCTCATCTCGGGGTCGGGGACACCGACCTGGACCAGGATGCCCGCGTGATCGCGCATGTAGAAGGCCTGTTTGTACGTCTCCGGGCGGCCGACCGCGTCGATGGCGATGTCGACGCCGAAGCCGTCGGTGAGCGCGCGGACGGCCTCGACGGGGTCCGTGCCGCGGGAGTTGACCGTGTGGGTGGCGCCGAACTTCTCCGCCTGGTCGAGCTTCCTGTCGTCGATGTCGACGGCGATGACCTTCATGGCCCCGTTCAGGCACGCGCCCGCGATCGCCGCGTTGCCGACACCGCCGCAGCCGATGACGGCGACCGTGTCACCGCGGCCGACGTTGCCGGTGTTCACGGCCGCTCCGTAGCCGGCCATCACACCGCAGCCGATCAGGCCCGCGGCCTCGGGGCGGGCCGCCGGGTCGATCTTGATCGCCTGCCCGGCCGCGACCAGAGTCTTCTCCGCGAAGGCGCCGATGCCGAGGGCGTTGCTGAGGGGGGTGCCGTCGATGAGTGTCATCGGCTGAGTGGCGTTGCGCGAGTCGAAGCAGTACCAGGGGCGGCCGCGGCGGCAGGAACGGCACGTGCCGCAGGGCGCCCGCCAGGCGAGCACCACATAGTCGCCGGGTGCGAGGTCTGTGACGCCGTCGCCGACGGCTTCGATCGTGCCGGCTGCCTCATGGCCGAGGAGGAAGGGGAAGTCGTCGTTGATCGCGCCCTCCCGGTAGTGCAGATCCGTGTGGCAGACCCCGCAGGCCTGTACGGAGACGAGCACCTCACCCGGGCCGGGATCGGGCACCACGATTGTCTGCACCTCGACGGGTGCGCCCTTTTTCACAGCGACTACGGCACGGACCTCGTGTGGCACGACCAGCTCCTCTGCTGTTGCGCAATGCACGATGGGTTGCGCTATGGGAGACATAGTGAGAACGCCATCATGGGGCCGTCAAGAGGTGTGGGTTAACCCTTGGCAAAAGGAATCGGCCGCCCCGAAACGCGGCTGACACACAAGAGCGCGGGGCCGGGTTTCCCCGGCCCCGCGCTGAGCTTGGCGTCCGACTGGTGGACGGCTCTTCCCCGGCTTGTGTCCGGGGCGCGCTCCGTCAGAAGCCGTATCCCATCCGGCGCGACAGATCGGCCGCGGCCTCCTCCGTGCGCTTGGCGAGTTCCGGCAGGTGGTCCGAGTCGAGCCGGTACACCGGCCCCGAGACGCTGAGCGCGCCGATCACCTTGCCGTCGTGCGCGCGCACCGGGGCGGCCGCCGCAGCCAGGCCCCGCTCGAGCTCCTCGAGGGCCATCGCGTACCCCTGGTCCACGATGGCCTCCAACTCGGCGCGCAGCGCGGCCGTTCCGGTGATGGTGCGCTCCGTGAAGCGCGGCAGCGTTCTGGCCAGCAGCCCTTCGCGCAGCGTCGGCGGCAGGTGGGCCAGCAGCACCTTGCCGCTGGAGGTGGCGTGCAGCGGCGTACGCCTGCCCAGCCAGTTCTGTGCGGTCACGGATGCGGCGCCGCGGGCCTGCATGATGTTGACGGCCGCGTCGTCGTCGTAGACCGCGATGTTGACGGTCTCGCCCAGCTCGTCCGCGAGTTCGCGGCAGACGGGCGCGCCCTCCTGGGAGATGTCCAGACGTACTGCCGCCGCCCCCGCCAGGCGGAGTACGCCGGCCCCCAGGTAGTACTTCCCCCGGTCCTTGGCCTGGGCCACAAGGCCGCGGTTCTCCAGCACTCCGAGGAGCCGGAAGGCCGTGGACTTGTGCACCTCCAGCTCATCGGCGATCTCGGTGACGCCCGCCTCGCCGATCCGGGCGAGGATCTCCAGCACGCTCACGGCGCGGTCCACCGACTGCACGGCGCTGCCCGCGCCCTTGGGCTGCTTCTCCGACGTCTCCTCAGCCTGCTTCTGAGTGCGGGTCATGGCTCAACTCTCACCACCTGGCGGCCCTGATTGGACCGCATCTGCGGGAAGCCCTTGACGTGGCGGGCATCCCGCGCGGATTCTGTTGCGCATAGCGATTCCTCGTGCGCTATGTGAAACATCATGTTACCGAAGAGTCTGTGACCGGCGTAGGTCCCGGACCAGACCGGACCTGACAGTCCCGGACTCAGACGTCCTGGACCGAGAGGGGGGCCCGTGATTCCCATCTGCCGCCTTGATGACCTCCCCGAGGGCGAGTCCGTCCGTATCGACACGACACCGCCCATCGCTGTGTTCAACGCCGATGGCGAGCTGTACGCCATCGATGACACCTGCACCCACCAGGACGCCTCCCTCTCCGAGGGCTGGCTGGAGGGCTGTCTGGTCGAATGCCCGCTCCACGCCGCCTCATTCGATCTCCGCACCGGCCAACCCACGTGCCTCCCCGCGCGCCGCGCCGTCCGTACCCACCACGTCACCGTCGACGACGGCGTCGTCTACGTCCACGTGGCGGCCCAGGAGGGCACGGCAGCATGAGGACCGTGACCGTCGTCGGTGCCTCGCTCTCCGGTCTGTACGCGGCCCGCGAGCTGCGTGCTCAGGGGTTCGACGGACGCCTGGTGGTCGTCGGGGGCGAATCGCATGGCCCCTACGACCGCCCGCCCCTCTCCAAGGACTTCCTCACCGGCCGGGCCGATGAGGACCAACTCGCCCTCACCGACGCCGAGGAGACCGCCGAACTCGACGCCGACTGGCTCCTCGGCGTACGCGCCCGAGCCCTCGACGCCCGCGGCCGTACCGTCCTCCTGGACGACGGCCGCACCATTTCCACCGACGGCGTGGTCATCGCCACCGGCGCCTCGGCCCGGGGACTGCCCGGCTGCGAACTCACCGGGGTGCACACCCTGCGCACCCTCGACGACGCCCGTGCCCTGCGCGCCGAACTGTCCGCCGGTCCCCGGCAGATCGTCGTCATCGGCGGCGGCTTCATCGGCGCCGAGACCGCCTCCTCGTGCGCCGCACTCGGCCACGACGTCACGGTCGTCGAAGCCGCGCCACTGCCGCTCGTGCCCCAACTCGGCCCGGACATGGCCGCGGTGTGCGCCGCACTGCACCGCCGCGGTGGTGTGGACCTGGTCACCGGCATCGGCGTCGCCGCCCTGCGCGGCACCGTGGCGGTCACCGGCGTGGAACTCGCCGACGGCCGTACGCTGCCAGCCGACATCGTGATCGTCGGCATCGGCGCCACTCCCACCACCGACTGGCTGGCGGGCTCGACACTTGCACTGCACGACGGCGTGCTGTGCGACGACGGCTGTGTAACGAGGCTGCCGCAGGTGGTCGCCGTCGGAGACGTGGCCCGCGTCGGCGGCACCCGCGCCGAACACTGGACCAGCGCCACCGAGCAGCCCCGCGTCGCCGTACGCAACCTCCTCGCCGGGCACACCACGGAGACTGTGCGTCCTGTGCCCTACTTCTGGTCCGACCAGTACGGTGCGCGGATCCAGTTCGCGGGACGGCGGCTCGCCACCGACACCGTCCGTATCGCGGAGGGCGCGATCGCCGACGGCGCGCCGGACGAGGGCGGCTTCCTCGCGCTGTACGAGCGCGATGGCCGCACAACGGCGGTGCTCTCCGTGGACCGCCCGCGCCCCTTCATGCGGGCCAGGCGCGAACTGGCGCGCGGGGCAAGCGCGGTGGAGGCGGCAGCCGCCACCCGGTGAGCTGGTCCTGAGATTCCGGACCAGCTCACTAGGAGTGCGACAACTGGCCCGCGCCGCCCCGACGGCGTATCCGCTCCTTGGCCCGCTCGGACGCCCGCTCCTGGCGCCGTGCCTTGCGCCGCTCACGTCGCAGGGCACGCGCCGTGCTGCTCGGCGTCGACACCACGCCGTTGCGCTGGATCCACACCTGTCGGGTCACCCACACGTCCAGCGCACCCCATGTGGCGACCACCGTGCTCGCCACGCTGCTCAGGACCATGGGGAACGCGAGCCAGGAACCGGCCAGCGTGCTCAGGAAGGCAACCATCGCCTGGACCAGCGTGACGGCGATGATGATGACGGCCCGCACCGCGGACGTACGCACCGGATCGGGCAGCCGTGGTCCGCGCGCGGGTTCCTCGACCCACAACGGCCGGTAGTACGCCCGCTCTTCCGCCTCTTGCTCCTCCTGCGCCGGAATGTCGCGATCCGACGCCTCCGCCTGGGTGTCCCGCTCCGCCACTGCCGTTGCCCCGGCGCTCAGCTGGGGCGCCTCGCGCCGCTCTGCCGTGCCCATCAACTTGTCACTCCCCACCGCCCAGCAGCCTCTCGCTCGGGTGTCACAAGACATCAACACCCCACGGCTGCCCGGCTTGCGCCGTTTTATGCCACCTGGGTGCGGCATGCGGCGCCTGAGCCGATTCCGTCCCCAACTCCCATACATACAGACGATCGACGTGCCCCGAAGATTCCCAACGAGTGAAAAATTTCAGCCAACTGGCCAAGTTCCCCGACAGGTTGGCGTCCGGCGTTCTGTGCCGGAATCGGGGAGGCAATCTCCCCCAATGAACGGACAACTGCGGATGTCTTGTTCCTGTCGCGTCGGTGAAGCGGACGGAGTCCGTCCGGACGGGCCTTCGAGTTCCCTGTGTGTCGGTAGTAGGCTCACGCCGTTTGTTGACGCACATGTGTACCCCCGTCCGGAGGGGGTCGAGCTGGGGGAGGCCATGCGCTTTCGCGGGAAGTCCATCCGCCGGAAGATCGTGGCGCTGCTCATCGTGCCGCTGGTGTCGCTGACCGCGATCTGGGGCTTCGCCACGGTACTCACCGGGCGCGAGGCAGGTGCGCTGTTCGACGCTTCGTCCGTCGTGGAGAAGGTCACCTATCCCACCGAGGACACCGTCCGCGTCCTGCAGCAGGAACGCCGCCAAGCCCTCGTCTATCTCGCCGACCCCCGCGCCTCCGACGGGCTCGCCGCACTCCGTCGCAGCCGGGCGGCCACCGACGACGCCATCGCCGAGATCCGCAGAAACGCCAAGAACTCCGACGTACGCGACGCGGTGGGCGAGGGCACCGGCGGTCGGCTGACAGCCATGCTGGATTCCTTGGACGGCATCGAGCCACTGCGCCGCAGCGTTGAAGAGGGCACACTCACCCGGGCCACGGCCCTGGAGCAGTACAACAACCTTGTCGAGCCTTGCTACGACGTGCTCTCAAACCTTCATGTGGTCGACGACGTGGAGATGGACAAGCAGCACCGGGCCCTCGTCAACATCGCCCTCGCGCGCGAACTGCTCTCCCGAGAAGACGCCCTGCTCGGCTCGGCGCTGGTCGTCGGCAGGCTCTCCTCCGACGAGATCCGCGACATCTCCGACCTCGTGGCCCAGCGCGACCTGATCTACGCCAGCAACCAGCCGCTGCTCCCCTCCGCGGAGCGCGAGCGCTACCAGCGCTTCTGGAGGAACGCCGCCACCGCTCCGCTACGGGTGGCCGAACAGGCAGCCATCTCCTCCGAGTCCGGCAAGCCCCGAGGCGTCACCGCGAAGAGCTGGGACACCGAGGCCGGCAACGTCCTCGACGAGCTGGGCACCCTCAACGACGAGGCGAGCGACCGCTACCAGGACCGCGTCCGCCCGATCGCCGTCGACGTCATCGTCAGGGCGGCCATCGCCGGCGTTCTCGGCCTGATCGCCCTGTTGGTCTCGCTCTTCCTGTCCGTGCGCATCGGCCGCGGCCTCATCCGCGACCTGCGCGGGTTGCGCCTGGAGGCCCACGAGGCGTCCGGGGTGCGGCTGCCCAGCGTGATGCGCCGGCTCTCCGCGGGCGAACAGGTCGACGTGGAGACCGAGGTGCCGCGTCTGGAGTACGACAAGAACGAGATCGGCGAGGTCGGCCAGGCCCTCAACACCCTCCAGCGTGCCGCGGTCGAGGCAGCCGTCAAGCAGGCCGAACTGCGTGACGGCGTCTCCGAGGTCTTTGTGAACCTCGCCCGCCGCAGCCAGGTCCTGCTGCACAAGCAGCTCACCCTGCTCGACACCATGGAGCGCAGGACCGAGGACACCGACGAACTCGCCGACCTCTTCCGCCTCGACCATCTGACCACCCGTATGCGCCGCCACGCCGAGGGCCTGGTGATCCTCTCCGGCGCGGCCCCCTCCCGGCAGTGGCGCAAGCCCATCCAGCTGATGGATGTCGTCCGCGCCGCCGTCGCCGAGGTCGAGGACTACGAACGTATCGAGGTACGCCGACTGCCGCGCATGGCCGTAACCGGTCCCGCGGTCGCCGACCTCACCCACCTCGTGGCCGAACTCCTGGAGAACGCCACGGTGTTCTCACCCCCGCACACCGCTGTCCAGGTGCTCGGCGAACGCGTCGCCAACGGCTTCACGCTGGAGATCCACGACCGCGGCCTGGGCATGGCCCCGGAAGCACTCCTCGACGCCAACCTGCGGCTCGCCGAGACCCCCGAGTTCGAGTTGTCGGACACCGACCGGCTCGGCCTGTTCGTGGTCAGTCGTCTCGCCCAGCGGCAGAACGTACGCGTCTCCCTGCAGCCGTCCCCGTACGGCGGGACCACCGCGGTGGTGTTCATCCCCGACGCGTTGCTCACGGACGACGTGCCCGACACCAACGGCGTGGGCTTCCGGCTCGACCGGGCGCTCGCGCCGAAGCAGGGTGACGAGAACCGCAAGGCGGCGCTCTCCCAGGTACCGGTCCAGCTCCCGGGCCTGCCGGCTTCCATCCTGGACGGGCCGGTCGAACTGGAGGCTCCCGTGGACCTGGGTGCCCTGAACGACTTCCCGGGTGCCCTCGACGACGAGGACAGCGAGCGCGGCGGCATCTTCCGCCACCGCCGCTCCATCGCGGGGGGCCCGGTGGAGCAGCACCAGCAGGCACGTGAGGCCCCGGGCGAGCCGGCTCGCCCGGGCGACGGCGATCACCCCGGCGAACCCGCGCAGCTCCCGCGCCGCAGGGCCCCGAAACTTGTCAGCTCCCATGGCCGCCCCGTCACCCAGACGAAGCCGCGGCGCGTGGAGCCGACGGAACGCGCGAACGCCGAGGAGTCGACGGAAGCAGTGGAATCGGCTGAGGGGGCGGCCGAACGACGGGGTGCCCTGGAGGAACTGCCGAAGCGCACCCGAGCCGCCAAAGCCAAACGGCTGCCGTCGCGTCGGGCACCGGCGGATCCGCTTCCCACCGGCCGGGGCGAGCCCGGTGCCGCGCCCGACGCGGGCACCGAGCCGGCGGACGGTAGGGCCGGACTTGGCCGGACACCGGACCGTGGTGCCGAGCCCGGCAAGATCCTGGATCGTGACACCGAGCCCACGGGCAGCACGCGGTCGGCCGACCGCGGCCCTGAACCCGGAGGCCGCAGTCTCGAGCCCGGTGAGGCACCCACCCGCGGACTCGAACGCACCGAAGCCTCGGCCCGAGGCGGTGAGCCCAGCGAGGCCCCGCCCCTCCCCAGGCGCGCGTCGGGCAGCAGTCGCACCGGCGCCCCGCCCGCAGGCGGCGGCACCGGCCCGCTGCCCCGACGCGTACGGCAAGCCAATCTGGCCCCGCAGTTGAAGGACGGACCAGACCGGCGCGCCGAGCGCGACGCGGGCCGCCCGGGGAAAGGCGCGGAGTCCACCGAGCGCGACGCCGACCAGGTACGCAGCCGTATGGCCTCGCTCCAGCGCGGCTGGCAGCGCGGCCGAGAGGAGAACGCCACGGGCGACGGGGCCCAGGACGGCACAGCACAAGGAACGACTAAGGGGGACGGTCGATGACCGCACCGAAGGACGCCGGCCACATCAGGACCAACAAGGTGTCCGGTGAACTCAACTGGCTCCTCGACGACCTGGTGGACCGCGTCGCCAGTATCCGCAAGGCACTCGTGCTCTCCAGCGACGGTCTGCCCACCGGGGTCTCCGAGGACCTGACCAGGGAGGACAGCGAGCACCTCGCCGCCGTCGCCTCCGGATTCCACAGCCTCGCCAAGGGCGTCGGCCGCCACTTCGAGGCGGGCAGTGTCCGGCAGACGATCGTCGAGCTCGACGACGCGTTCCTGTTCGTCACGGCCGCGGGTGACGGCAGCTGTCTCGCCGTCCTCTCGGACGCCGACTCGGATGTCGGGCAGGTCGCGTACGAGATGACGTTGCTGGTCAAGAGGGTCGGCGCACATCTGGCACAGGCTCCGCGCACCGATCTGCCCGCAGGCGGGTAGTGGGATGGCATGAGCGCAGACGGTCAGGGGATGTCCCACTGGTTCGACGACGAGGCCGGACCGGTGGTCCGTCCGTATGCCATGACACGCGGCCGTACCACCAGCCCGGCCCAGCACCGCCTCGACCTGATCGCAGTGGTCGTGACGGAACCGCATGCCGACGACCCGGGGGCGGACCAGACGCTCTCCCCGGAGCACGAGGACATCGTCGACCTCTGTCGCGACGCGCCGCAGTCGGTCGCCGAACTCGCCGCCGAACTCGACCTCCCCATTGGAGTGGTACGTGTCCTCATAGGAGATCTCGTGGCTGACGAAATGGTCCATGTGACGCGTCCGGTACCCCCCGCCGAGCTGCCGGACGAGAGTATTCTGCGCGACGTGATCAATGGGCTCCGGGCGCTCTGAGCAGCGCGGAAGCGGGGAACAGACGTGACAGGCTGGCAGTTCTGGGTCGACCGAGGCGGCACCTTCACCGACATCGTCGCGCGTCGCCCCGACGGCCGCCTGCTCACGCACAAGCTCCTCTCCGACAACCCGGCGCGGTACGCCGACGCCGCCGTCGCGGGCGTACGGGAACTCCTCCACGACGACGGCCCCATCGATGCCGTCCGCATGGGCACCACCGTCGCCACGAACGCCCTCCTGGAGCGCAAGGGCGAGCGCACTCTCCTCGTCGTCACCCGCGGCTTCCGGGACGCGCTGCGCATCGCCTACCAGAACCGCCCGCGGATCTTCGCCCGTGCGATCGAACTGCCCGAGCTGCTCTACGAACGGGTCGTCGAGGTCGACGAGCGCATCGCCGCCGACGGAACCGTCCTGCGCGCCCCCGATCTGGACGCCCTCGCCGGGCCGCTGCAGGAGGCGTACGACGACGGAATCCGTGCCCTGGCCGTCGTCTGCATGCACAGCCACCTCCATCCCGTCCACGAGCGGGCCATCGGCGAGCTGGCCGCCAGTATCGGCTTCCCGCAGATCTCGCTGTCCAGCGAGGTCAGCCCCCTGATGAAGCTCGTCCCGCGCGGCGACACAGCCGTCGTCGACGCCTACCTCTCGCCCGTGCTGCGCCGCTACGTCCAGCACGTCGCCGATGAACTGCGGGGCGTGCGGCTGATGTTCATGCAGTCCAACGGAGGGCTCGCCGAGGCCGGGCAGTTCCGAGGCAAGGACGCCATCCTGTCCGGCCCCGCGGGCGGCATCGTCGGCATGGCGCGGATGTCGCAGCTCGCCGGCTTCGACCGTGTCATCGGCTTCGACATGGGCGGCACCTCCACGGACGTCTCGCACTTCGCGGGCGAGTACGAACGCGTCTTCACTGCCCAGATCGCCGGCGTACGGCTGCGCGCGCCGATGCTCGACATCCACACCGTCGCGGCGGGCGGCGGCTCCGTACTCCACTTCGACGGCTCCCGCTATCGCGTAGGGCCGGACTCGGCGGGCGCGGACCCAGGGCCCGCCTGCTACCGGAACGGCGGCCCGCTCACCGTCACCGACGCCAACGTGGCCCTCGGCCGCATCCAACCCGCCCACTTCCCCAGGGTGTTCGGCCCCGACGGCGACCAGTCGCTCGACGACGCCCTCGTCCGCGACCGCTTCGCCGCCCTCGCCCGCGAGATCCGCGACCGGACCGGCGACGACCGCACCCCCGAGCAGGTCGCCGAGGGCTACCTCCAGATCGCCGTGACCAACATCGCCAACGCCGTGAAACGCATCTCGGTCCAGAAGGGCCACGACGTCACCCGGTACGCGCTGACCACCTTCGGCGGCGCGGGCGGCCAGCACGCGTGCATGGTCGCCGACTCGCTCGGTATCCGCACCGTCCTCGTCCCACCCATGGCCGGTGTCCTCTCCGCGCTCGGCATCGGGCTCGCCGACACCACGGCCATGCGAGAGCAGTCCGTCGAGGCGCCCCTGAAGGCGTCCTCGATGCCCGCTGTCCTGAAGACCGCGGACGACCTGGAGGGCGCGGCCCGCGCCGAACTCCTCGCCGAGGACATCCCCGAGAACCGCATCCGGGTCACCCGCCGAGCACAGCTGCGCTATGACGGCACAGACACGGCACTCGTCGTCGAGCTCACCGAGCCCGACACCATGACCCGCACCTTCGAAGACCGCCATCGCGCCACCTACTCCTTCACCCTCGACCGTCCGGTCGTCGTCGAAGCCCTCTCCGTGGAAGCCACCGGTCTCACCGAACCCCCCGATCTCTCCGCCCTCGCCACCCCCTACTCGACCCCCGGCACCCCGGAGACCGTCAGCCTCCACACGGGCGGCGCCTGGCGCGACGTACCACTGCACCGTCGCGAGGAACTGCCCCCCGGTGAAACCGTCACCGGCCCCGCGATCATCACCGAAGCCAGCGCGACGACCGTCGTCGACGACGGCTGGCAGGCGGCCATGACCGACGACGGGCATCTGATCATGGAACGCGCGGCGGTCACGGAGAGTTCCGATCTCGGTACAGAAGCCGACCCTGTTCTCCTCGAGGTCTTCAACAACCTCTTCATGTCGATCGCCGAGCAGATGGGCGCCCGCCTGGAGTCCACCGCCCAGTCCGTCAACATCAAGGAGCGCCTGGACTTCTCCTGCGCGCTCTTCGACCCCGAAGGCAACCTGGTCGCCAACGCCCCGCATATCCCTGTGCACTTGGGATCGATGGGTACCAGCGTCAAGGAGGTCATCCGCCGCCGGGGCTCAGGGATGCGCCCCGGAGACGCGTACGCCGTCAATGACCCGTACCACGGCGGCACGCACCTCCCCGACGTCACGGTGATCACTCCGGTCTTCGACACGGAGGGTGACCGGATCCTCTTCTACGTGGCCTCGCGCGGCCACCACGCCGAGATCGGCGGCATCGCCCCCGGCTCGATGCCCGCGAACAGCCGCGTCATCGAGGAAGAGGGCATCCTCTTCGACAACTGGCTGCTCGTGGAAGGCGGCCGCCTCCGCGAGGCGGAGACACGACGGCTGCTCACGGAGGCGCCCTACCCCTCGCGCAACCCGAAGACCAACCTCGCCGACCTGCGCGCCCAGATCGCCGCCAACCAGAAGGGCGTCGACGAAGTCGCCCGCATGATCGAGGACTTCGGCCTCGACGTCGTCCAGGCGTACATGAAGCACGTCCAGGACAACGCCGAGGAATCCGTACGCCGCGTCATCGACGCCCTTGAAGACGGCGAGTTCACCTACGAGACCGACTCCAGCGCCGTCATCCGGGTGCGCATCTCCGTAGACCGCGAAAAACGCTCCGCCACCGTCGACTTCACCGGTACGTCGCCGCAGCTCGGCACCAACTTCAACGCGCCCTTCTCGGTTGTCAACGCCGCCGTCCTGTACGTCTTCCGCACCCTGGTCGCCGACGACATCCCGCTCAACGACGGCTGTCTGCGCCCCCTGGACATCATCGTGCCCCCCGGCTCGATGCTCGCCCCCGAACCCCCTGCCGCCGTGGTCGCCGGTAACGTCGAGACCTCGCAGGCCATCACGGGTGCCCTCTACGGAGCCCTCGGAGTGCAGGCGGAGGGCTCCGGCACCATGAACAACGTCACCTTCGGCAACGAACGTCACCAGTACTACGAGACCGTGGCCTCCGGATCCGGTGCGGGCGACGGCTTCCACGGCGCATCCGTCGTCCAGACCCATATGACCAACTCGCGGCTCACGGACCCCGAGGTCCTGGAGTGGCGACTGCCCGTCCAGCTCGACGAGTTCGCCGTACGACGCGGCAGCGGTGGAGCCGGACGATGGCGCGGCGGGGACGGCGCCGTACGCCGCATCCGGTTCCACGAGCCCATGACTGTCTCTACGCTCTCCCAGCACCGTAGAGTCCCGCCCTACGGCATGGCGGACGGCGAGCCCGGAGCCCTGGGCGCCAACCGCGTGGAACGCGCGGACGGTACGGTCACCGAACTGGGCGGAAGCGACGCGGCGGACGTCGGCCCCGGCGACGTACTGGTCATCGAAACCCCTGGAGGCGGCGGATACGGTCCACCTCCCGCCCCATCCCCGTACGAAACCACTGAAGCAGGAGAAGAGAACGATGATCTTCGGGCGTTCTGAGCGCGGCAAGGCCCCCGTCGAGCCCGTCACGCTCAAGATCCTCGTGGCGGGCGGCTTCGGCGTGGGCAAGACGACAATGGTCGGCGCGGTCAGCGAGATCAAGCCGCTGCGGACTGAGGAAGTGCTCACCGAGGTCGGCCGCCCGGTCGACGACACCAGCGGGGTGGAGGGCAAGAACACCACCACGGTCGCCATGGACTTCGGCCGCATCACACTCCGCGAGGACCTGGTCCTCTACCTCTTCGGGACGCCCGGACAGGACCGCTTCTGGTTCCTGTGGGACGAGCTCTCCACCGGTGCCCTGGGGGCCGTGGTACTCGCCGACACCCGCCGTCTGGAGGACTGCTTCGCCGCGATCGACTACTTCGAGCGGCGCTCCATACCCTTCCTGGTGGGCGTCAACTGCTTCGAGGGCGCCGCCCGTTACCCCACCGAAGACGTCCGCCAGGCCCTCGACCTCGACCCCGATGTGCCCGTCGTGCTGTGCGACGCGCGCCACCGGGAGTCGGTCAAGGAGGTCCTCATCGGCGTTGTCCAGCACGCGATGGCGTACGCGGCCGAGCGCCGCCAGACCGTCACCACCTGAAGCGCTCGCCCTTCACCCGGCCCGCCACGCGTACGGCCCGTACCCCCGCCGACCGGGGTACGGGCCGTAGCCCTCGGGCACGACACACGTGACGCACGCGCGCGTGGATCGCGAAAACGAGCCCTAGAAGACTCATGAAGATCTTGGGTTCTGGCCCTGCCGCGTGAGCGGCAGGGCCAGACTCGTTGTGTGGCGATGGGCGAGTGGGTCGGCGAGATGGTCGGGCCGGACGTGTGGGAGACGTGCCGGGATCTGATTCCGGCCGGGAGCGTGTTCGCGTTCCTGGCCGAGCACCGCGGCGAGCTGTTTCCGGCTCAGATGTTCGCCGACATGTATCCCTCGGCGAACGGGCGGCCGAGCATGCCGCCGCAGATCCTGGCCGCCGCGATCACGCTGCAGGCGCTGCACGGGCTGTCGGACTTCGAGACGGTCCAGGAGCTGCGGTGCGACCTGCGGTGGAAGGCCGCATGCGGGCTCGGCCTCAACGACATGGCGTTCGACCCGTCGCTGCTGTCCTACTTCCGCCGCCGGCTGGCCCGTTCCACCCGCCCGAACCGTATCTTCGAGGCCGTTCGCGAGGTCGTGAATGCCACCGGCGTGCTGAAGGGCAAGCACTGCCGGGCGCTGGACTCCACTGTGCTGGACGACGCGGTCGCCACCCAGGACACGGTCACCCAGCTCATCGCCGCCGTCCGGGCGGTGATCCGCGAGGTCCCCGGCGCCGACACGGTCGCCGCTGCCCAGTGCACTGCCCACGACTACACCGACCCGGGCAAACCGAAGATTGCCTGGAACGATGAACAGGCCCGCGCCGAGCTGGTCGACGCGCTGGTCGGTGACGCGCTGCGGCTGCTGGGCCACCTGCCCGACCAGCAACTGGGCGAGAAGGCCGCGAACGCGGTGGGCATCCTGGCCCTGGTCGCAGGACAAGACGTCGAGCCCGCCGAGGACTCCGACGGCCGCGACGGACGCTGGCGCATCACCCGCGGCACCGCCCCGGACCACACGGTCTCCACCGTCGATCCGGAAGCCCGGCACGTCCACAAGACCCGCACCCGCCAGCAAGACGGCTTCAAGGCCCACCTGGCCATCGAGCCCGAGACCGGGTTATGCACCGCCGTCGCCCTGCGGCCCGGCGCCGGGCCCGAGCACCATGAGGCCGCAGTGGGTCTTGAGCTGCTCGCCGACGAGGACACCCCGGTGGACGCCTTCGGTGACACCGCCTACTCCGCTGGCGACGCCCGCCAGGCCCTCCACCAGGCCGGACACCGGCTGTTCCTCAAGCCCGCACCGCTGCGGCCTGCCGTCCCCGGCGGCTTCACCCTCGACGACTTCACCATCGACACCGCCGCCGCCATCGTGACCTGCCCCGCCGGACACACCGTGGCTCTGTCCGGCCCCGGCGGGCAGCACCACCAACGCAAAGCCTCCTTCGGCAACTTGTGCACCGGATGCCCCCTGCGTGAGCGGTGCACCAAAGCCAAGGCCGGACGCATCCTGACCATCCGCCCGCACCATGACCTCCAAGCGGCCGCCCGCCACCAGGCTGCCACCGATCCCGACTGGCAGGCCGACTACCGCCGCTGGAGACCACCGGTCGAACGCGCCGTCGCCTGGCTCGTCCACCACGGCAACCGCCGACTCCGCTACCGCGGCACACTCAAGAACGACACCTGGCTCCACACCCGAGCCGCCGCCCTCAACCTCCGCCGACTGATCAACCTCGGACTCACCCGCATCGACGGCACCTGGCACCTCGCCCCAGCCACCACATAGCGAAGAGGGGCCATCCGGCCTCCGGCCGGACAGCCCCTCACCAAGATCTTCATCGGCCTTCTAGCTGGGGCCGTCCTCGTGCCAGCCGAAGCTCTTCTCCACCGCCTTGCGCCAGTTGTGGTACTCGCGCTCGCGCACCGAGTCCTCCATCGACGGGGTCCACTCGACGTCCTTCGCCCAGTGCGACTTCAACTCGTCGAGGTCGTTCCACACACCGGTCGCGAGGCCCGCCGCGTAAGCGGCGCCCAGGCAGGTCGTCTCGGAGACCTTCGGACGGATCACCGGCACCCCGAGTACATCCGCCTGGTGCTGCATCAGGAGGTTGTTCTTGGTCATGCCGCCGTCCACCTTCAGGGTCGTGATGTGCACCCCGGAGTCCTGGAACATGGCGTCCACGACCTCACGGGTCTGCCAGCTCGTCGCTTCGAGCACCGCGCGCGCGAGGTGCCCCTTCGTGACGTACCGCGTGAGACCGGTGACGACCCCGCGCGCGTCGGAGCGCCAGTAGGGCGCGAACAGGCCGGAGAACGCGGGCACGATGTACGCCCCGCCGTTGTCCTCGACGCTCGCCGCGAGCGTCTCGATCTCGTCCGACGTACGGATGATGCCGAGCTGGTCGCGGAACCACTGCACCAGGGCGCCGGTGATCGCGATCGACCCCTCCAGGCAGTACACGGGCGCCTCGGAGCCGATTTTGTAGCCCATGGTGGTGAGCAGCCCGCTCTTCGAAGGAACCGGCCGGTTCCCGGTGTTGAGCAGCAGGAAGCTGCCGGTGCCGTAGGTGTTCTTGGCCGTGCCCACGTCGTAGCAGGCCTGCCCGAAGACCGCCGCCTGCTGGTCGCCGAGTGCCGAGGCGACCGGCACCCCGCCGAGTTGGCCCACGGCCGTCCCGTACACCTCGGAGGAGGACTTGATCTCCGGGAGCATCGCTTCGGGGACGTTCATCGCGGAGAGGATCGAGGCGTCCCACTGAAGGGTCTCGAGGTTCATCAGCATGGTGCGCCCGGCGTTGGTCACGTCGGTGACGTGACGGCCGCCGTCCGTGCCGCCGGTGAGGTTCCAGATCAGCCAGGAGTCGATCGTCCCGAAGGCGATCTCGCCCCGCTCGGCGCGGGCCCGCAGCCCCGGCACGTTGTCCAGCAGCCAGGCCGCCTTCGGCCCGGAGAAGTAGCTGGCCAGCGGCAGGCCGGTCTGCTCGCGGAAACGGTCCTGCCCGTCCGAGCCGCCCAGCTCGTTGCAGAGCGCGGAGGTACGGGTGTCCTGCCAGACGATCGCGTTGTGCACGGGTTTGCCCGTGGCGCGGTCCCAAAGGACCGTCGTCTCCCGCTGGTTGGTGATCCCCAGCGCGCTGAGCTGGTCGGCGCGGAGACCGGCCTTCGCGATCGCCCCCGCGACCACGGCCTGCACCTTCGACCAGATCTCGGTGGCGTCGTGCTCCACCCATCCCGGCTTCGGGAAGATCTGACGGTGCTCGCGCTGGTCGACGGCGACGATCGCGCCGTCCTGATTGAAGATGATGCAGCGGCTGGAAGTGGTGCCCTGGTCGATTGCGGCGACGAACTTGTCTGTCATGACGTCCCCTTCGTCGGATTCTTCAGAAGGCTGCGTTGAAGATGAGCCCTGAGAGCGCCCCGCCGATCAGCGGCCCCACCACCGGGATCCACGCGTAACTCCAGTCCGAGGTGCCCTTGTTGGGTATGGGGAGCAGGGCGTGGGTGATGCGCGGGCCCAGGTCACGGGCCGGGTTGATGGCGTATCCGGTGGGACCGCCGAGCGACAGGCCGATGCCGACCACCAGGAAGGAGACGATCAGAATCGCGGTGCCGGACTCGCCGAGCCCCTTGGTCAGGCCGAAGGCCAGGATCGGCAGAACCAGAGCGATGGTGGCGATGATCTCGGTGATGAGGTTCGCCACGGGATTGCGGATCGTGGGTGCCGTGGAGAAGATCCCGAGCGTCGGTTGCGCCTTCTTCTCCTCGGCGTTGGCCTGGAACTGGGCGAGGTAGACCAGCCAGCACAGGACCGCGCCGAGAATCGCGCCGATCATCTGTCCGGCGACGTAGAGGGGGACCTTGTCCCAGTCCCCGGTGTCGATGGCGATGCCGAGTGTCACCGCCGGGTTGAGATGCCCGCCGGACAGCGGTGCCGCGGTGTACGCCCCGGCCATCACACCGAAGCCCCAGCCGAACGCGATGACGACCCAGCCCGCGTCCTTCGCCTTGGAGTCGTTCAGTACCACGGCGGCGACGACTCCGGCGCCGAAGAGAATCAGAATGGCTGTGCCGATGATCTCACCGACGAAGATGTCTCCATTGCTCATGGCGGCTCCTAGGCCTCGCCCGGGGCGATCGGCCCCGGTCCACCGTGCAGGGTGCGTTTCCCATGGCTACTTCTGCCGAAGGCAGGGAGAGTCCCGCGCCCCGCCCGGCGTCCGTGACGAGCGTGCCGTGGCAGCCGAATCGCCCGTGGGGGATGACCCGTTGGCGCAGGCGAGGGCCCGCGCGGCGCAGTGCGTGAATACGCCGGAATGCGGCGACGCCGACTGACATCCGGAAGTGTTCACCGGGGGCCGAGGACCGTCAAGGTCGCGGGCGGCAATGGTTCGGACCCGCAAAAATGCCTGAGCCGGGAGGGTCGGGCTCCACAACCGGTGTACGGCAGTGGGCGTACGCGTCAACTGCCGGGCCCCGCGGACACGGTGCCGCGAAGCCGCTCAGCCCAGGCCTGGGCCGCCCGTTCCGCATCCCGCCTGCGCGGGCGCCGCCCCCGAGCCACGGCGGATCTCGTGGCCGGGCAAGCCCGCGTGGCCCAGCACCCAGCTTGCGCCCCGCAACGACTTCGCGGCCTGCTTGAGCGGCGCCAGACACGCGGCAGCCTGCCGGTGGTCGGTCACCGTTCCCGGGGCGCACAGCACCGTGGCCAGGGACAGCGTGACGGCGAGGCCACCGGCCGACCACGGCGTGTCGAGCACTGACACGGCCAGCGGATCGAGTCTCTCCGGATCCGTCAGCACGAGAAAGTCGTCACCGCCGATATGCCCCACGCGCGTGACCCCGGACGCCGCCGCCTGCAGCGCCCGCCCCACCCCGCGGATCAGTTCGTCGCCCGCCGCGAACCCCGCACCGTCGTTGACCTGCTTGAAGCCGTCGACATCCAGCCAGCTCAGCGCGAAGATCCGCCCGTCCGCGATCCGCCGGTCCACCTCGCCGGTGATCGCGTCCGAACCGGGCAGCCGCGTCAGCGGATTCAGCCCGGCCGCCTCCTCGACGCGGTTCTCGGCCAGCGCCCGTACCAGATCGGCCAGTCGTACGACTCCTACGCACCGCCCGAGCCGGTCGACGACCGCGACATCGTCGGACGTACGGTCGCGGTCCCCGTCCGCCACCACGTCGAGGACCTCCCACGCGGTGGCGTCCACGCCGACCGTACGCGGCGGATCGCCGAGCTTGGCGGCCGGCCGGTCGGCGTACAGCGCATGCCCGTAACGGCCCGACAGCGACAGCAGGAACCGGGAGCGGTGCACCGACCGCACCGGGACCCCGGCCGCGTCCACGAGCAGCACCCCGGACACCTCAGGCGACCCGGTCAGCAGCGCCCGCACCTGTCCCGCAGACGCGTCTGCGGGCAGCAGCGCGGCAGGGCGTACGAACTGCCGCACCGACGGCCCGTACGGAGGCGTCGCCGAGGTGACGTGGGAGAGCGCCGGGACGTATACGTCCGCTGCCGGACGGCGGGCCGGGGGACCGAACAGCTCGCCCTGCGCCAGTTGTGCGCCCGCCGACAGCGCCGCCGCACACTGCAGCTCGGTCTCGACGCCCTCCACGGACAGCAGCGCACCGAGCTGCTCGCACAGCGTCCGCATCGCCCGCACGACCGCCGGCCGCGTCAGCAGGGACGCGTCGAGCTTGACCAGGTCGGGAGCGAGATCCGCGAGCACCCGAAGGGGCACGTCGCCGTCGCCGATGCCGTCCGCGCAGATCCGGAAGCCCTCGCCACGCAGCGCCGAGACCGCCTCGATGAGCGCCCGGTGCGGCACGTGCGTGAAGGGCGGGCCGACGTCGACCGTCACCTCCCACGGCATGCGCCCCGCCTCGCGTACGGCCTCCCGCAGCGCGGCGAGTCCTCCGAGGTCGGCGAGGGTGCCCGCGAACACGTTGACGTGGAGCGGGAGCAGCGTCTCCTGACGGGCCGCCGCCCGGATCGCCAACGCGGCCAGCCGACCGTCGAGTTCGGGGTCGCGGCGGGCATGCGCGAGGACGTCACCGGCCTCCGGGCGGGCGAGTATCTCCAGTGCTGCCACCCCTCCGGTCGTCAGGTTGACGATCGGCTGGAAGGCGAAGCGGAGAGTACCCGTCCAGGAGCGCACGGAAGCATGATGACGCTTCCAGTGTGCGCCCAAGCCCAGTTCACGAGCTGTTCACGCAGGATTCCGGACTGATCACTCAGTGTACGGAAGGCCACTTCAGCTCTCACGCCATACGGGCACCCTGCCCTCACCGGACGGCTATCACGGACGACCCGTGCCCGAACAGCCCCTGGTTCGCCGTGATCCCCACCCGCGCGCCGGTGATCTGCCGTTCGCCCGCCGTACCGCGCAACTGCCAGGTGAGCTCGCAGACTTGGGCGATGGCCTGGGCCGGAACGGCCTCTCCGAAGGAGGCGAGTCCACCGCTGACGTTCACGGGTATTCGCCCGCCCGGGGCCGTCGCACCCTCTCTGAGCAGCTTGGCGGCCTCGCCCTCGCCGCACAGTCCCAGGTCCTCGTACCACTGCAACTCCAGGGCCGTGGACAGGTCGTAGACCTCGGCGAGCGAGAGGTCCTCCGGGCCGATGCCCGCCTCCTCGTACGCCGCCCGCGCGATCGACGCGCGGAATGTCTCGGCCGCCGGCTCCACCGCGACCGCTGAGTCCGTCGCGATGTCCGGCAGATCGAGCACCGTGGTGGGGAAGCGCGGCGTCACCGTGGACACCGCGCGGATCCGCACCGGATCCGCGACTTCATGACGCCGCGCGAACTCCATGCTGGACAGCACGAGCGCCGCGGCCCCGTCCGAGGTCGCGCAGATGTCGAGCAGCCGCAGTGGATCGGCGACGACAGTCGAGGCGGCGACCTCTTCGGCGGTGACCCGCTTGCGGTACCGCGCGTTCGGATTCAGCGCCCCCTGGGCGGCGTTCTTCACCTTGACCTGCGCGAAGTCCTCCAGTGTGTCCCCGTGCACGGCCATCCGACGCCGCGCGTACAGCCCGAAGTACGTCGGATTCGTCGCCCCCAGGACCCGGAATCGCAGCCAGTCCGGATCATCGGGCCGGTCTCCGCCCGCGGGCCGGAAGAACCCCTTCGGAGCCGCGTCCGCACCCACCACCAGGACCACGTCCGCGAGGCCCGAAAGGATCTGCGCCCGCGCCGTGTTGACGGCCTGCGCCCCCGACGCGCACGCCGCGTAGACGCTCGCCACCCGGGCGCCCTGCCAGCCCAGCGCCTTCGCGAATGTCGCCCCCGCCACGTACCCGGGATAGCCGCCACGGACCGTGTCCGCGCCGACGATCGAGCCGACGTCCCGCCAGTCGACTCCCGCGTCAGCCAGTGCCGCGCGCGCCGCCACCGTCCCGTACTCGACGAAACCGCGTCCCCATTTGCCCCAGGGATGCATGCCCGCGCCGAGTACCGCCACCTCACCCGTCATGCCCCCACCCCCGTCGGCCGCCAGTGCCACGTCGTCCAGGTCGTCTCCGCGTCCTCGTTCAGCACGCCCGGGACGACCTCCATCTCCATGCCCACCGTCAGATCGGCGACGGTGACCCCGGGAACCGCCTGTCCGAGCACCACGATCCGCTCGAATTCCAGCTCCACAGCGATCAACGCGTACGACTGCCATTCGAGTTCCGGGTCGGACACATACGGTGACGGTGGCCGGTACCGGCTGTCGGTGTACGACCAGACGCGGCCCTTCCGGGACAGCGGGACCTCGGCCAGTTCGCCGCCCGGGCAACCAGGGTTGCGGCAGAAGGCGTCCTCACGGGGAAAGAACACCGATGCACAGGCCGAGCAGCGCGTGCCCAGAAGCCGGAAGTCGTCCCCCTCGCCGGCGAACCAGCCGGGGACCACGGGTGTGCGGGTGCGGGTGCGGGACAAGATCCCTCCAGGCGTCTGTATCTGACAGATCGTCAGAAGTGTGCCATGGGGCGCGTCGATTGGGCAGGGCGTCAGCGGGCAGGTCTGTGCGTCACGAGAACCGCCAGGGCCCTCCTGGGCGTCGAAGTATCGGTAGGGGCGGCCGGGGCCTACGGGGGTGGTTCCGGCCGTCTCTCGTCCCATCGCATGGAGACGGCCCTCCGGAAGCGCCCATGTGATGATCGGCTACAGTCCGCGGCGTGTCCCCATCCCAGAACCCGCCCGCCGACTCCGCGCCGGACTCCCACTGTTCGAGCTGCGGAGCACCCTACGAAGAGGGTGTCTCCGGCTGGCCCCGTACCTGCGCCTCCTGTGGCGCCGTGGCCTACCGCAATCCGCTGCCCGTCGCGGTGGCCCTTCAGCCCGTGTACGACATCAAGGGCACCGCCCTGGTCGTCATCACCCGAACCATCGCCCCCGCGCGCGGGGGCATCGCTCTGCCCGGAGGGTTCATCGACCACAGGGAGGACTGGCGCCGCGCCGTGGTCCGCGAGCTCATGGAGGAGACGGGCATCGATGCTGCAAGCCGCGACGTACGGCTCGCCGATGCGATGAGCTCTCCCGACGGCCACCTCCTGCTCTTCGGGCTGCTTCCGGAACGTCCGGCCGCCGCATTGCCGCTGTCTTCTGCGACGGACGAGACCGAGGGCTGGCACCTGCTCCGCACGGCGACCGAACTCGCCTTCCCACTGCACACCGTGGCGGCGCGGGCGTTCTTCGAGGGCCGGTACATCTGACGCGTTGTCCAGGGCACCTGGTGCACCGCTCAGGAGCGCGTCACAGGCCTCCCAGCCCGCGGACCCGTACGGGGCGGGACGGCTCGCCCGGTCCGTCCTCCCCGTCCCGCTCGACGACCACCCGCTGTCCTTCCCAGCGCGTCACATACCGCTCGACCTCCGGCTCGTCCCATCCATCGCCCGTGTCCGGCACCACGAGCCCGCCTCCGGTACGTCCAGGGGCGGGCGCCCACACCTCCAACTCCAGGCCGCCGTCGGCGCCGCGTACGGGCACGACGGCACCCGCGCGCGCGAGCACCGGAATCCGCGACAAGGGGGCATCGACCAGCACCTGAGCGGGCCCTTCGTAGCACTCCTCGGTCACCGTGTCGTACCAGCATCCTCGCGGCAATTGCACCGCACGCCGGTCCGTGCTCGGGTCCAGTACCGGCGCCACCAGGAGGCAGTCGCCGAGCAGGAAGGTGTCGTCGCAGTCGCGCAGCGCCCTGTCCTCGGGCGCACCCCACCACACCGGCCGCACATACGGCGCCCCCGTACGGTGCGCCAGATGCGCCAGCGTCACGAAGTACGGCAGCAGCCGCCGCCGCTCGACGAGCGCCACGCGCGCGTGCTCCAGGATCTCCTCGCCGAACTCCCAGGGCTCCCTGCGCCCGGCCCGCAGACTCGCGTGGGTACGGAACAGCGGCAGATACGCGCCCAGTTGGAACCAGCGCAGATACAGCTCGGGCGACGGACTGCCGTCGAACCCGCCCACATCGGGGCCCGAATAAGGCACCCCGCACAGCCCGAGCCCCACCACCAGCGACAACGACGCCCGCAGCCCCGGCCAGCCGGTGGCCACGTCCCCGGACCAGGTCCCTCCGTAGCGCTGCATTCCGGCCCACCCGGAGCGCGAGAACATGAACGGCCGCTCCCCGGGTGTCAGTTCACGCAGCCCTTCGTAACCGGCCCGCGCCATGCAGAGCGCGTACACGTTGTGCGCCTCACGATGGTCGCCGCCGCGTCCCTCCAGGTCGTGCCGTGCCGAACGGGGCAGGGTGTTCTCCCCGAAGGCGGCGAACGACACCGGCTCGTTCATGTCGTGCCAGAAGCCCGCGAAACCCTGCGCCAGCCGCTCCTTGTAGAGCTCGCCCCACCACAGGCGCACCCGCGCGCGCGTGAAGTCCGGATACACCGACTCGCCGGGCCAGACCACACCGCGCACCGGCCTCCTCGCGGAGTCCCGCACGAAGGCGTCCACCGCGGACCCGCTGTCGTACACAGCGTTGCCCGGTTCGGCCTTGACCGCCGGATCCACGATCGACACCAGTCGGATCCCGTCCCGGCGCAGCTCCTTGGCGAGCATCGGAAGCTTCGGGAAGCGCTCCCGGTCGACCGTGAACACCTGGTGCGCGTCGAAGTGGTCGATGTCCAGATGAACCGCGTCCAGCGGCAGACCGCGCTCCAGATAGCCGGCGACGATCCGCCGCACCTCCTGCTCGCTGCCGAAGCCCCACCGCGCGTGATGGTGCCCCAGCGCCCACGTGGGCGGCAGCGCGGCGGCCCCGGTGAGCGATGTCCAGGTGCGCAGCACGCGCTCGGGGGTGCCCACCATCACCCAGCAGCGCAGTGGCCCGCCGTCCATCCGCAGCTCGCTCGTCCCGGCCCGGTCGTGCCCGGACCCCGCGCCCTCCTCGCCCTCGCGCAAGGTCACGGTGCCGTCCCACGTGCTGTCGTGGAACACGAGATGCGTGGCGGCGTCGGCCACCACCATCTGCACCGGCATGGTGATGTACAGCGGATCGTCGCCCGGACCGAAGGAGAGGCCGGGATCGGTGTTCCACAGCCGGTACGCGCCGTCGCGCAGCCGCGGTCCCGACGCGCGCCCGCCCAGCCCGAAGAACCGCGCGTCCGCGGCCACTTCGGACCGCTGCATCCACCGCGCCGGGCCCTCGCCGACCGGTTCCCACCACCGGGGCGGCAGATCGCGGCGCAGGGTCACCCCGCCCGGCGTACGCACCTCCACAGCACCGTTCCGCGAGACGACGACCGTCACGCGCTCGGACACCACCCGCCAGGCGCCGTCCTTGTCCGGCTCCAGAACAGCCCGCGGGTCCGGCCCGGGGGAGCGGCCGGCGAGCGCGTACGACGGCTCGGGTCCGGCCCCGTCCCAGCCCCAGAAGACGGCCCCGTTCACCGCGACAGTGATGCGCAGCTCCGACCGGGTGAACCGCACCAGTCCGCCGCCGGGTCCCGGCTCCACGTCCAGTACCGGGCCGGGCACCCGCGCGCGCTCGGCACCACGGGGCACAAGCCCGGAGGCGTCGACGCGCCTCCTACGCCACGCGGCCCGCACGGTACGCCACCCCTGGGCCGCCCCCGTCGAACCGACCGCCTTCACCGAGCGCACCAGGTCACGACCGTCCATGCTGCTCAGCCTGCCATTGACCTGCCCACCTGTGTGAGTCGTTCAACTGCCGTTCACCCGCGACGGGACCACATCTTCACGACCCGGACCATGTGTGGCGCACGACACCGACCATCCTTGGCGCACCCTGGTGCGGAAGTCGATCACATGGCATCGTCCGTGTCAGCCGCGTGACGCGCACAACCCAGCCCGTGCGTGATACACGCACACGACGCGCACAGTCCGGGAGCCGCCCCATGTCCTCAGCGAACCACTCACCGCTCTGGCAACCCGATCTCGAACGCATCGCCCGGGCACAGATCACCAAATTCCAGTCCTGGGCGGCCGAACACCACGGAGCCCCGTCCGAGGGCGGCTATGCGGCCCTCCACCGCTGGTCAGTGGACGAGCTGGACACATTCTGGAAGGCCGTCACCGACTGGTTCGACGTACGGTTTTCGACCCCCTACGCGCGCGTGCTCGGCGACCGCTCAATGCCAGGTGCCCAGTGGTTCCCCGGAGCCACACTCAACTACGCCGAGCACGCCCTGCGCGCGGCCGAGACCCGCCCCGACGTCCCGGCTCTCCTCTACGTCGACGAAACCCACGAACCGCGCCCGGTCAACTGGTCCGAACTGCGCCGCCAGGTCGGCTCCCTGGCCGCCGAGCTGCGCACCCTCGGCGTACGTCCCGGAGACCGCGTCAGCGGCTACCTCCCGAACATTCCGCAGGCCGTCGTCGCCCTCCTTGCCACAGCCGCCGTGGGCGGCGTCTGGACGTCCTGCGCGCCCGACTTCGGCGCCCGCAGCGTCCTCGACCGCTTCCAGCAGATCGAGCCCGTCGTCCTGTTCACCGTCGACGGTTACCGCTACGGCGGCAAGGAGCACGACCGCCGCGACACCGTCGCCGAGCTGCGCCGCGAACTGCCCACGCTGCGAGCCGTGGTCCATGTCCCGCTGCTCGGCACCGAGGCCCCCGAAGGCGCCCTGGAGTGGTCCGCGCTCACCTCCGCGGACATGGAGCCCGTCTTCGAAGCGGTCCCCTTCGACCACCCCCTGTGGGTCCTCTACTCCTCCGGCACGACCGGCCTCCCCAAGGCCATCGTCCAGTCCCAGGGCGGCATCCTCGTCGAGCACCTCAAACAGCTCGGCCTGCACTGCGACCTGGGCCCCGAGGACCGCTTCTTCTGGTACACCTCCACCGGCTGGATGATGTGGAACTTCCTCGTCTCCGGCCTCCTGACCGGCACCACGATCGTTCTGTACGACGGCAGCCCCGGCTATCCGGGAACGGCCGCCCAGTGGCGCATCGCCGAACGCACGGGAGCCACGCTCTTCGGCACCTCGGCCGCGTACGTCATGGCCTGCCGCAAGGCGGACGTGCACCCCTCTCGCGACTTCGACCTCTCCCGTGTGCAGTGCGTCGCCACCACTGGCTCGCCCCTGCCGCCCGACGGGTTCCGCTGGCTGCACGACGAGTTCGCGGAGAGCGGTGCTGACCTGTGGATTGCCTCCGTCAGCGGCGGCACCGACGTCTGCTCCTGCTTCGCAGGCTGCGTACCCACACTCCCTGTGTACATCGGCGAACTCCAGGCACCGTGTCTCGGCACCGACCTCCAGTCCTGGGACCCCAGCGGCAAACCCCTGACCGATGAAGTCGGCGAGCTGGTCGTCACCAACCCGATGCCGTCCATGCCCATCCGCTTCTGGAACGACCCCGACGGCAGCCGCTATCACGACAGTTACTTCGACGTGTACCCCGGAGCCTGGCGCCACGGAGACTGGATCACCGTCACCTCACGCGGCTCAGTGATCATCCACGGCCGCTCCGACTCCACGCTCAACCGCCAGGGCGTGCGCATGGGCTCGGCCGACATCTACGAAGCCGTGGAACGTCTCCCCGAGATCCGCGAGTCCCTCGTCATCGGCGTCGAACAGCCCGACGGCGGCTACTGGATGCCCCTGTTCGTGCACCTCGCGCCGGGCGCCGTACTCGACGAAGCCCTCCTCGGACGTATCAAGCAGACCATCCGCGAACAGCTCTCGCCCCGCCACGTCCCCGACGAGGTCATCGAGGTGCCCGGCATTCCGCACACCCTCACCGGCAAGCGCATCGAGGTACCGGTCAAGCGCCTGCTCCAAGGCGCTCTCCTCGAAAAGGCCGTCAACGTCGGCTCGGTGGACAACGTCGAGCTGCTGCGCTTCTACGAGGACCTGGCCCGCAAGCGCACCTGATCAGAGTGCTGACCTGCGTCTTTATCGCACATCTTTATCGCACGGCCTCGTGCGTGAACCCCTCGCCCGGCGGCCATTGTCAGTGCCGCCGGTTACGGTGAGTGAGCATTGATCGACTGCACTCAGGGGGAAAAATGGCGCACATCCAGCACCAAAGCATGCGACGCGTCCTGCGCCGCGAAATCGCCGGCACCATCGGCCTGCTGACCGACGAGCAGGACTTCACGGCGATGCGGCGCTACCGCACGTTCACCTTCGCAGACCATGCAAGCTACCTCCAGCAGGTGGAAGCCCTGCTCAGGACACTCGCCTCCCAAGGCGGCCACACCACAGTGGCACTCTTCGACCCCGAGGAGTACGCGGAGTTCTGCGCCGAGCAGGGCCTGGAACCCGACGCCCCGACCAGCCGCATCCGCTTCACAGCAGAGCTCGCCTCGACCGGCCCCACCCTCCCGTACGAGGGACAGCCCCTCGCCGACCTCGTCCCGACCCTCGTCGACGAGGCCGTCCGACAAGCCACTTGGGAGTACGCGACGACGCTCCTGTCCCGCATCGGCAACTGCGCATCCTGCGGCGAAGACATCGGCCGTGCGGCCTTCATCCGAGCATCTGACCTGCTCGTCCGCATCCTCGAAAGCACAGGCCCCGGCGAGCGCCACCTCGTATGCAGCGTCTCGACCGCGCCGGAAACACTCATCGCGGCCCTCCATGCCGACGACGACCCCGAGGGCACACCCCAGCTCGACGAGGCCGAAGCCCTCGAATTCACCACCGTCCTGGCCGTCGGCATTGCCACCCAGAGCGCCGGAGGCCTCGTCATGCGCACCAGCGCCCCCGACACGACCGACCGCGTCTTCGGCTGGCGCCTGCGTGGCGAAGACCTGGAACCGCTGACCGCCGGAGAGGTCTTCGACGCCTACTGCACCGACATCGAATCCGGCGACCTCGTCTCCCCGGAGTCGGGCGTCGACTACTGCGCGCCGCCGGACCTGAGGGACGACGGCCCTCCGACGGCGCATACGCACTGAACACGCGAGGGGCGCCCTTACAGGCAGGGCGCCCCTCGATCACCGCTGGTCAACGGCGCAGGCCGACTTACTCGCCGGACAGCACCGCCTGAGCCGCCGTGCGTGCCTCTTCGGCGCTGTCCGAGGCGCGCGCCGCCGCCGCGGCACGCTCACACTGCGCCAGCGTGTACTTGGCCAGCGCCGCCCGGACGTACGGAATCGACGCCGCACCCATAGAAAGGGAGGTGACTCCCAGACCGGTCAGCACACACGCGAGCAGCGGGTCCGACGCGGCCTCGCCGCAGACACCACAGCTCTTGCCCTCGGCCTTCGCCGCCTCGGCGGACAGCGCGACCAGGTCGAGCAGCGCGGGCTGCCACGGATCCTGGAGACGGGACACCGCGCCCACCTGCCGGTCGGCGGCGAAGGTGTACTGTGCGAGATCGTTGGTCCCCAGCGACAGGAACTCGACCTCCTGCAGGATCGACCGCGCCCGCAGAGCGGCCGACGGAATCTCGACCATGGCACCGAACTTCGCCTGTAGCCCGGCCTCACGGCACGCATCCGCGAACGCCTTGGCATCGATACGGTCCGCGACCATCGGTGCCATCACCTCGAGGTAGACCGGCAGCCCCTCGGAAGCCTTCGCGAGCGCCGTCAACTGCGTACGCAACACCTCCGGGTGATCGAGCAGCGTCCGCAGACCACGCACGCCCAGTGCCGGGTTCGGCTCGTCGGCCGGCGTCAGGAAGTCGAGCGGCTTATCTGCACCCGCATCCAGCACACGCACCACAACACGACCCTCAGGAAAAGCCTCAAGGACCTTGCGATACGCCTCTACCTGCTTGCTCTCCGACGGCGCACTCTTGCTGTCGTCAAGGAAGAGGAACTCGGTACGGAACAGACCCACACCCTCCGCACCGGCCGCGACCGCCGCCGGCACATCCGCGGGACCACCGACATTGGCCAGCAGTGGCACCTTGTGCCCGTCCGAGGTGGCTCCGGGCCCGCTCGACGCGGCAAGCGCCGCCTTACGCTCGGCGGCCGCGGCCTCCATGGCGGCCTTCTTCTCGGCACTCGGGTTCACGAAGATCTCACCGGTACCGCCGTCCACCGCGATCATCGTTCCTTCGGCGAGCTCACTCGCTCCCGGCAAGGCGACCACGGCGGGCACACCAAGTGCCCGCGCCAGAATCGCGCTGTGGCTGGTAGGCCCGCCCTCCTCAGTGACGAAACCGAGGACCAGAGCCGGATCCAGCAGGGCAGTGTCGGCAGGCGCAAGGTCACGAGCAATAAGGACGTACGGTTCGTCACTGTCCGGGACGCCCGGCATTGGAACACCGAGCAGACGGGCGACGATACGGTTCCGCACATCGTCGAGATCCGCCACACGACCGGCGAGGTACTCACCAGCACCCGCAAGCAGAGCGCGATAGGCGGCGAACGCGTCGTACACCGCCCGCTCCGCCGTGCTTCCGACAGCGATCCGCCGCTCGACATCGGCCATCAGCTCCGGGTCCTGAGCCATCATGGCCTGGGCCTCGAGCACTGCCTGGGCTTCGCCGCCCGCCAGATTTCCGCGCGCCATCAGGTCGGCCGCCACGGCTTCCACGGCCTTACGGGCGCGTCCCTGTTCGCGCTCCGCGTCCTCCGCCGGAATCTGCTTGGCAGGCGGCTCGAGAACCGCCGTCCCCATGTGCCGAACCTCGCCGATCGCCACACCGTGGCTCACGCCGACGCCTCGCAGCGTTGTCTCCATGTCACCTGTCTCCGATAGAGCGGCGGGTCCCGCCACCGCGGTGGTCGTCCTGCCTGTCGTTCATCACGGCACTGAAGTCAGTGCCAGCTGAAGAGAGCGTCTCCAGCCTTCACATCGCCGTCAACGTTGAGGTCGGAAAGCGACTCGGCCGCAGCTTCGAGCGCCACGATGGGGCACACCGGGGACTTGCCGGCGGCTTCGACGGCAACCGGGTTCCAGCGGACCATGGCCTGACCGCGCTGCACGGTGTCCCCCTTGTTGATCAGCAGCTCGAAGCCTTCGCCATTCAGCTGGACGGTGTCGATACCGAGGTGCGTGAGCACACCGTGGCCCTGCTCGTCGACCACGACGAAGGCGTGTGGATGAAGCGAGACGACAACGCCGTCGATAGGGGCGACGGCCTCGGAGGGCTCACGCACGGGATCAATCGCGGTACCGGGTCCCACCATCGCTCCGGAGAAGACCGGATCAGGTACGGCTACGAGCCCGATGGCACGTCCTGCAACAGGGGACGTCACGGTGGTCATGGGAAGCCTCCCAGGGGCGGAAGAGTCATATGGCCGTCACTGCCTGTACCGGACGGCGCACTGTTCAGCAGCGTAAGTCACGAGAAGTACCGGTCCGCCGGAGAGGTCTCGGTTGGCGACCGTAGGGCCCGGCACAAACGATTTGCGCCTGCTCCCGAGCCCGCTGTAGAGTCGTACACCTGCTTGAGGCCGAGCGATGCGACCAAGCGTCCTTGCCTGGCAGTATCCAACTTGTCAGATCCTATCTCGGGGTCTGGTTCTGCGTGCTCGCAGTACCATGGTCAGTGAGACGGGAAAGCCCTGATACGGTTGGAAACACCGAAGGGGAGCCCGGAGGAAAGCCGCGAGAGAGTCTCTCGGGTGAGTACGAAGGAAGCGTCCGT
>NZ_BMPQ01000026.1 GCF_014647675.1 Streptomyces flaveus
ACAGACAGCTCCTCCCCCAGCCGGTGGATCACATGGTCCGAGCCGGCCGGATCAAGTAACTCGAGGGGCAGTTCGGCCCACTGCGGGAACCGCGTATCGACCAGGCGCCTGGCCAGTGCGGCATCGATCGCGGGATGGATGTCCGCGGTTCTCCCGGTCGCCAAGAGCAGCTCCTGCGGTCGGCCCGCTCCGTGCGGCGGGCAGTCTGGGGCCATCACAGTAGGTCGCGACCTCGCCTGTCGACCGGTTTTCTCGACGCATTCGATATCTCGGCCGGCATGTCGGCATCTGACACAGGCACTCATTGATCAGTAACGGATACACCGCGGTCGCGAGGGCAGGCACGCGATCACCCTGAGTGAACTCCACTCGTCCAGGGCCTGGTTCAGAGAAGATCTGTGCAGTGCTTGGTCGTCAACTGGCTGCCGCACCTCGCGCCGGAACCAGTCGTACTCGTGAAGACGGCGGAAGGTGTCCTACGTGGCGGCGGGTCAGTGGGCGCGGTGGTGGGTCCTGGGGGTGTGCAGTCCACGGCGTGAGCATTTCTCCTCGTCGTGTTCACGCGTCGCTCGTTTGAGCGCCTGAAGGGCAAACTCCCCCTGGATGTTCACCCTTTTGCGAAGTGCTTGTCTGGAACGCGCGCAACCCGACCCAGATCGCTTCGGCTGCCTGACGGCCTGTAGCGTGCCAGCGGCCAGGTGCAACGGAGTGGGCACACAGCGGTGGGGATGACAGGGAGCATGATGGCCGGGGGCATACGAAGCAGCCGGATCACGCCACTCAGCAGGATGGGCATGCCGGTCGTCAATCCGTGGAAGTCGGTGCGGCGTACGGCCGCGGTGATGGTGTTCGGGTGGGCGTCTGCGGCAGGCACCACGTGGGTCGCATACCTGGCTCTGGGGATGAAGGCGGTTCCCATCATGGCCGGGGTGCCTCTCTGCATCCTCTTCGCCGTGGCGCTGATCCTGCTCCACCGCGCCGCGTGGCTGGCCGTATTGTCCGCGGTGCCCTCCCTGTTCGTCCTCGTCGGGGCCGTCCAGTACGCCCCCGAAGCAGCCCTGGAGCAGCGCGGAGTGCGCGAGAGCGTTGTCATCGTGGCCGACAGCGCCGCCGGTACATCGAGCGACAACCACCGCTTCACCCTTCGGGGCAAGGACGGAAGCGAGCTCGAGGAGAAGCTGGAGTACAACGGCGACGCTTGGGCTCCAAAAGTGGGCGACCGGCTCGACGTCATCAGTGACCCGCAGGGCGAGGTGCCGATGGAGGAAGCGGACGAGGTGGATGCCTCGGGACGGCTGGACGGCCTGATCGGCGGCACGGTGACGTGGACCCTGATGGTGGTCCTTGCGGGCTGGCGCGGCCATGTCCGCCGCCGCCGAGGCATCGAGTACGACCTGCCGGTGTGACTGACCTCCGTACGGCGGTCAGCGGCTCGCACCGGAACCCCGCCCAAGCCGAGCGCAGCGGCCGGGCACCATCAAGTCGCCCCAGGAGTTAGGTTGTTGCCGATTTGATGAGCTGCGTTCTGATGAACTGAAGAGGGAAGGTCTCCATGAGCAGTGATGCTCTCAGCCAGGACCCCGCCGGGCTGAGGAGGCGGATCGACACCACCAAGGCGCACCCGGCACGCGTCTACGACGTCTTCCTCGGGGGCAAGGACAACTACCCCACCGACCGCGCCGCCGCGGCCGCGGCGCTCGCGGCCAACCCGCGCGGTTACCTCGATGTGCGGCACAACCGTGACTTCATGCGGCGGGCCGTGACCCGGCTGGTCCAGGAGGACGGCATCCGGCAGTTCCTCGACATCGGCACGGGGCTGCCGACCGCCGAGAACGTCCACCAGATCGCCCAGCGGATCATCCCCGAGTCGCGGGTCGTGTACGTCGACAACGACCCGGTGGTACTCGCGCACGCGCGCGCCCTGCTGACCAGTGGGCCCGAGGGGCGTACGGACTACATCGACGCGGACTTCAAGAACCCCGCGCAGATCCTCGAACTGGCCGCGAAGACCCTCGACTTCGACGAGCCGATCGCGCTCGCGCTGGTGGCGATCCTGCACTTCGTCGAGGACGAGGAGGCCTACCCGGTCGTACGCGAGCTGATGGACGCGCTGCCGTCCGGGAGCCGTCTCGTACTCAGCCACATCACCGAGGACCTCAACCCGGACAAGATCCGCGCGGTGCAGCGGACGTACACCGAGCGCGGGTTCACGTTCGTGCTCCGCTCCAAGGACGAGGTCGAGCGGTTCTTCACCGAGACGCCCGGCGTGCAGCTCGACGAGCCCGGTGTCGTCCCCGTCCACCACTGGCACCCCAGCCCGGCGCCCGCCCCCGAAGCCGCGGCCCCGGCCGACTTCGAGACCCTCGACGACATCGAGAAGATCCGCTACCGGGACATCAACGACGTGACGGACGCCGACATCAACGTCTACGCGGCGGCCGGCCGCAAGGCATAAAGGCAGAGGGCCGGGGCGCCGTCAGTACGTGCTGAACCACGTCTCCGCGAGCGCGTCCAGCGTCGGCTTCGGCGGGGCGGGGAGTTCGCGGAGGCACCAGGGCAGATTGCTGTAGATGTGCAGGAGGGCGTACGCCATGAGGGTGCGGGGATTGAACGGGGGGCGGCCGTACGCGTCGTAGAACCGCTTGAACAGGCGTGGGTCGCAGCTCGTCAGGAACAGGCCCGCGCCGACGAAGTCGTACGCCGGGTCACCGATCATGGCCGGTTCGAAGTCGAACAGGCCGGTCAGGCGCCGGCCTTGGGGGTCCACCGTCAGGTGCTGGCGCGTGAACTCGGTGTGCAGGAGCACGCGTCGCGGCGGAGGCGGCAGCGGGACCGTGTCCAGGAACCAGGGGATCTGTTCCAGCCACGCCGGTGAGAGGCCGACGGCCCGTTGCTGCTCGACTGCCTGCGCCCGCTGCGCGGCGATCAGCGTGCGCCAGTCCGCCGGGCCCACGGCGGCCGCGATCGGTGCCGGGTCCAGGGCGTGCAGCGCGGCGAGGGCCTCGGCGGCCTCCGTGATGATCCGGTCCTGGTCCGCGGAAGGGATCCGCGGCCACTCCTGATCGAGGTCCACACCGGGCAGACGGGACATCAGGACGTAGTGCCAGCCGTTCTTGTACGCGCCCGCCGAGTGCAACTGCGGTGTCGAAACCGGGAGTCTGCCGTACAGGTGGCTGAGCACCTTCTCCTCACGTACGCACTCGTTCTGCTCGAACGCGGGATACAGCTTGACCACGTGCGCCTCACCGATGGCGTACACCGGCAGCGAACCCTCCTCGAAGCGGACGATCCGTTGCCCGGCCAGGCCGAGTCGTTCACACAGGTCCGCGACGGCGGGGCGCAGCAGCGCCTCGTCGCGGACGACTGCGTCCAGCTCCTCGCCGGTCTCCACGAGTGGCAGCATGGGTGCTCTCCCAGCTAGCGATCCAAATCGATCCAAAGCGATCAACAGGGCTTTGTTTCCCCGCAGTTGGGGTCCCTCGGAGGTGAGGTTCCTCGGTCGAGGGCCTGCGCCGCCCCGCAGCATCGCATACTCCGGGACAAGATCAGACACTTCAACCTTTGGCCATGACTTGCCATGACTTGCCGTGCCTTTTCGAGAGAGCTTCGAGAGAGCAAGGCGATGTGCGGTGCAGCCGAGAGTGGGGGAGCGGCCGGCCCTCACTGGCCCGCAGGTTCATCGCTGTGCTTCCAGCGGAGCGCTTACGCACTCCTTTTTGCCGCTCGCCCCGGACAGGAGACAGGCCCGGACAGTCGTTCCGGGGCGAGTCGCGGCCATGTCGGTGAAGACGTAGGACTCCGTGTCGATGTCATCCGTGATGTCGGCGCTGCGGACGGGACCGCCCGCCGTCATCTCCAGCCGGTCGCCGATGCGCGTACTCCACGTCCGGGCCCAACTGGCCTCGCACTTCTCGCTGTAGTGCAGTTGCATCCAAGCCCCGGTGGCCGTGCGACGCGTGGCGAGGGTGTCCGCATCGTGGCAGTACATGTGGCTCGGGTTCTGGCCCTCACAGGTGTTTCCCCGACAGCGGGGTCCGGGAGCGGACGATGCCGGGGAGGGGGACCGGGACGACCGCGGTTCGGCGTCCTGGCGCGGCAGAAGAAGGAGGGCCACCGTCACGCTTCCGACGGCCACGGCACACACCGACGCGAGGACGGCCATGACCGCACGCTTGTGACCGGTACGTGTGTCCTCCTGCGGAGTTGGGGCTGAGGTCGGGGCCGGGATCGACGTCGTACCCGTACCCGTCCCGTCCGTCCCGCGCCCGCTCCACCCCGACTCCGCGATCTCCCACAGCGCGAGGCACCGACTGTCCGGTTCGCGGGCAAGACGGCACAGGTCCTGCACCGCCTGGCGTGGCGGCAGCGCCTTGCCGCCCAGGTAGCGGTCCCAGGACGACTTGCTGTACGCGGTCCGCTCCGCCAGACCGGCCAGGCTCAGGCCCGTGCATACCTTCAACTCCCGTAGCGCGGCGGCCAGTCGTGCGCGTTCCGGTGACGGCGTCGGCCCAGTCATCCCGGTGTCATTCCGTGTCGTCCCCCTGTCATCCCTGGTGGGCTTTCCAGGCCTGCGGGCCGGTCCGGAGGGCTTTCCAGGTGTGCGGGCCGACGAGGCCGTCGTTGGGCAACCCGGCCCGCTTCTGGATGATCTTGACCGCGCGTTGCGTCAGCGGACCGTAGATCCCGTCGATCTTCCCCGGCGATATGCCCGCCCGGCGTAGCAGGCACTGTGCCTCGGCCACCTTCGGCCCGGCGTGGCCGTACGCCAGGAGGGCGTCCTGGGTGCGGCTGTTGCCCGCGTACCAGTGGTCGTCGATCCGCTCCACCCGGCAGGCGTACGTGGGCTTCGACCGCGACGACGCTGCCGCGGCGGACGGGGAGAGGGAGTCCGCCGCCGCTCTGCCCGCGCCGTCCGCGGGCCGTGTAACCACCAGGACCGCCGCGGAAGCGGCTACCACCAGGGTCAACGCGCCCGCCACGAGCGCGACGCGCGGTGAAGGTATGTGCAGCCGCGCCTTCTTGGTCCCGGCCGACAGGCTCTCCGGCACGGCCGTGGTCGCTTCCACCGCTTCCGCCGTTTCGGCGGTTCCTGTTGCTTCGGTTGTCCTGGGTGCTTCCGGTGCGGATGCGGCTCCCCGTCTGTCTCCCCAGGCCTCGGCGGCGACCTCGTGCAGCGCGAGCAGCCGTGTCGGATCGTCGCCCTCGATCCGGGCCATCGCCTCGACGGCCTCCCGGGGCGGCAGCGACCTTCCGCCCAGATACCGTTCCCACGACTTCGCGCTGTACCCCGTTTTCGCGGCCAACTGCCGCATGGTCAGCCCGCTGTGGTCCTTCAGCCGACGCAGGCGCACCACCAACTGGCGGACGCGCGGATCAAGTTCGGTGGGCAGCTCTTTCCAACGCGGCATGTTCCCCCACTCGCGTTTGCGGTCCCTGGTCCGGGACCCCGTTCCCCATCGCATTCTGCATCGGCAACCACGGCCCACACCGGACAGCGGTTCCCACACCCGTACGGAATCGGCCACCGCCCGCCACAGCCGTCCCGCCGTACCGACTCGGCAGACAACAACCTCGCAGGTCAGCGCATGGGACGTCCCGCCGTGACGTCACTTCTGCGGCAACTGTGGCGACTCCTCTCCCCCGCCCCGCAGTCTCGTTTCCGAGCCGGCCGGTGCGGTCGGCTCCGCCCATCGGAAGGGGAAACGAAATGCGAGCCATGACCAGGACGCTCGTCAGCATCGCCGCCGTCGTCGGGATCGCCGGCGGAAGCCTGACGGCCGCCGGCACCAGCTTCGCGGCACCCGCGCAGGACACGAAGGCGGTGGCGAGCGCCGGGGCCGTCACGCCGCTCGCGGTGAACAACCTCGGCCTGACCACCGGGGAAGCCAAGAAGCTCCAGGTGTGGCTGGCGAACTACACCGGCCCGATCGACGGGCAGCTGGGCACCGCAAGCTGGAAGGCGATGCAGCGCATGCTCCAGCAGTGGGAGTACGGCGGCGAGATCGACGGGGTGGTCGGACCCGAAACGGTGAAGGCGCTGCAGCGCCTGCTGAAGTACGGCGGCTGGGAGTACACCGGCCGGATCGACGGCATCGCCGGAGACGGGACCAAGGCCGCGTTCAAGCGGTTCGCCAGCGCCCTGTAAGTACCTGGCCGACCGCACGAAACACCGCGGCCCGTCCTCCCTCGGGGGAGAGGACGGGCCGCGGTTCCGTCGGGCGTCAGAGCCGCTCGGGCGTCCTGATGCCCAGCAGGGCCATGCCCTGGTGGAGGGTCCTGGCCGTGATGTCGCACAGGAACAGGCGGTTCTCGACCTGGGCCGGGGTGTCCGCCTTCAGGACCGGGCACTTGTCGTAGAACGACGTGTACAGGGCCGCCAGTTGGTACAGGTACGCCGTCAGCTTGTGCGGCGCGTACTCGGCGGCGGCCTCCGCGAGCGTCTCCGCGAACCGGTCGATGTGCAGGCCCAGGGCCCGCTCGGCGTCGGCCAGTTCGAGCTCCGGGTGCGCGGCCGGTTCGGCGGAGCCCGCCTTGCGCAGGATGGACTGGATACGCGCGTACGCGTACTGCAGATACACGCTCGTGTCGCCGTTCAGCGACACCATCTGGTCCAGGTCGAACTTGTAGTCGCGGCTCGCGGACGTCGACAGGTCCGCGTACTTCACCGCGCCGATGCCGACCTGCGCACCGCGCTCGGCGATCTCCTCCTCGGACAGCTGACCCTGGGTGTCCTTCTCCCGTACGACGGCCGTGGCGCGGTCGATCGCTTCGTCCAGCAGGTCCACCAGCCGTACGGTCTCGCCCTCACGCGTCTTGAACGGCTTGCCGTCCTTGCCGAGGACCGTGCCGAACGCCAGCTGTACGGCTTTTGTGTCGCCGTTCAGCCAGCCCGCCCTGCGCGCCGTCTCGAAGACCATCCTGAAGTGCAGGGACTGGCGTGCGTCCACCACGTACAGCAGGGTGTTCGCCTTCAGGTTGAAAACGCGGTCCCTGATCGCGGAGAGGTCCGTCGCCGCATAGCCGTAGCCGCCGTCCGACTTCTTCACGATCAGCGGGACCGGGTTGCCGTCCGGGCCCTTGATGTCGTCGAAGAACACGCACAGCGCGCCCTCCGAGCGGACCGCGACGCCCGACTCCTCCAGCAGGCGGCACGTCTCGTTCAGCATGTCGTTGTAACCCGACTCGCCGACGATGTCCGGGTCCCGGATGTCCATGTCCAGCTTGTCGAAGACCGAGAAGAAATAGATCTTCGACTCGTCCACGAACTTCTGCCACAGCGCCAGAGTCTCCGGATCGCCCGCCTGAAGGTCGACCACCCTGCGGCGCGCCCGCGTCTTGAACGCCTCGTCGGAGTCGAAGAGCGTGCGGGACGCCTTGTAGAGACGGTTCAGGTTCGACATGGCCTCCTCGCCGGAGACCTCGCTGTCCTTGTGATCGAGCTCGTGAGGGTGCTCGATCAAGTATTGGATGAGCATGCCGAACTGGGTGCCCCAGTCACCGATGTGGTGCCTGCGTACGACCGTCTCGCCGACGAACTCCAGGATCTGGACCAGGGCATCGCCGATGACCGCGGAACGGAGATGGCCTACGTGCATCTCCTTCGCCACGTTCGGCTGGGCGTAGTCGATGACCGTGGTGCCGGGGTTCTCGGCGTACGGCACGCCGAGGCGGGCCACCGGGTCCGTCGCGCGCTGCGCGAGGTTCTCGACGATCGCCCTGTCCGTGATCGTGATGTTGAGGAAGCCGGGGCCCGACACCTCGATGCCCTTGATCACGTCACCGCTCACGACCCGCTCGACGACACTGCTCGCCAGCTCGCGCGGATTGGCCCTCACCTTCTTCGCCAGCGCCAGGATTCCGTTGGCCTGGAAGTCGGCTCGGTCGCTCCGTCGCAGCAGGGGGTCGACGTCGGTGTCGGCGCCGGCCGCCGGGAGGGCAGCCGTGAGCGCGGCCGCCAGGCGCTGGTGGACGTGGGCGGTGAGGGACGTGACCGAGGCCATGGGGTGGGTGCCGTTCTCGTCTTGGGTGCGGGTGGATGTTGCCAGTATCCCATGGGGGGTAAAGGGGTTTTTTGTGCGCGCGGGTGGGTTGGGCGGGGTGTTTTCGCCCCCGCCGCCCCTACCCTCCCCCACTCTCGGCTTCGCTCGAGCGGGGGGACCCCCATCATCCCTGGGGCCGGCCCCAGAGCCCCGCTGGGGGCGGAGCCCCCGGGCCCCCCTCGGGGCTTCGCCCCGGACCCCGTTTCGGGGGCCAGCCCCCGGGCCCCCGCTCCTCAAACGCCGGAGGGGCTGATTTTCCGCGGACCTGGGCTGAATTCCGCAGCTGAGCTTCCGCTGCCCAAGCGGATCCTTGCCCAGGGGGCACTTTGCAGCCCAGGCCGGCATCAATCAGCCCGTCCGGCGCTTGAGGACGAGGCCGTTCAGGCCGATGGGGGTCCAGGGGCGCAGCCCCTGGTGGGGTCTGGGGCGAAGCCCCAGGGACGGGGGCCGTGAAAAGGCGTTTTCGTGGATGGTGGCGGAGCTGGGAGAATGGGATGGTCAGCCCGGCGGAACAACGTCGCGCCGGGCGATGGCGAAACCCTGAGGAAAGAAGGACGTGCCGATCGTGGGTCAGAGCACCGAGACCACCGACTGGGTCTCCCGTTACGCGGATGAGGTCATCGAGGAGTCGGAGCGTCGGACCCCGGGCAAACCTGTCGTCGTCGCGTCCGGGCTCTCCCCCTCCGGGCCCATCCACCTGGGGAACCTGAGGGAGGTAATGACGCCGCACCTCGTCGCCGACGAGATCCGGCGGCGCGGGTACGAAGTCCGGCACCTCATCTCCTGGGACGACTACGACCGGTACCGCAAGGTGCCGAACGGCGTCCCCGGGATCGATGAGTCGTGGGCCGAGCACATCGGCCGCCCGCTCACCTCCGTGCCCGCTCCCAAGGGCTCCCCCCACCCCAACTGGGCCGAGCACTTCAAGTCCGCCATGATCGACGCCCTGGCCGAGCTGGGCGTCGAGTTCGACGGGATCAGCCAGACCGAGCAGTACACGAGTGGCGTCTACCGCGAACAGATCCTGCACGCCATGCGGCACCGGGCGGACATCGACGCGATCCTCGACCAGTACCGGACCAAGAAGGCCCCGACCGGCAAGAAGCAGGGGCAGAAGCCCGTCGACGAAGCCGAGCTCGAAGCCGCCGAGGGGTCGGGGGCCGCCGCCGAGGACGACGGGACCGGGTCCGCCGGGTACTTCCCGTACAAGCCCTACTGCGGCGGCTGCAACAAGGACCTCACCACGGTCACGGCGTACGACGACGACATCACCGAGCTGACGTACACCTGCACCGAATGCGGCTTCTCCGAGACCGTCCGGCTCAGCGAGTTCAACCGCGGCAAGCTGGTGTGGAAGGTCGACTGGCCGATGCGCTGGGCGTACGAGGGCGTTGTCTTCGAGCCCTCCGGCGTCGATCACTCGTCCCCCGGCTCCAGCTTCCAGGTCGGCGGACAGATCGTCGGCAGCATCTTCGGCGGCAAGCAGCCGATCGGCCCCATGTACGCGTTCGTGGGGATCAGCGGCATGGCGAAGATGTCGTCCTCCCGCGGCGGCGTGCCCACGCCGGGCGACGCCCTGAAGATCATGGAGCCGCAGCTGCTGCGCTGGCTGTACGCCCGCCGCCGCCCCAACCAGTCCTTCAAGATCGCCTTCGACCAGGAGATCCAGCGGCTCTACGACGAGTGGGACAAGCTGAACGCCAAGGTCGCCGACAGCACCGCCCTGCCCGCCGACATCGCCGCCCACTCCCGCGCCGTACGGACCGCCGCAGGCGAACTCCCGAAGACCCCGCGGCCCATGCCGTACCGCACACTCGCCTCCGTCGCCGACATCACCGCAGGCCACGAGGACCAGGCCCTGCGCATCCTCAGCGACCTCGACCCCACCAACCCGCTCGCCTCACTCGACGAAGTACGGCCGCGATACGACAAGGCCGAGGCGTGGATCAACACCCAGGTACCGGCCGAGCAGCGCACCGTCGTCCGTCACGAGCCGGACGTCGAACTCCTGAAGTCCCTCGACGACCAGGCCCGCGAATCGCTCCGGCTGCTGATGGACGGACTCGATTCGAACTGGTCCCTCGACGGGCTGACCCACCTCGTGTACGGCGTACCCAAGGTCCAGGCCGGATTCCCCCCGGACGCCACGCCCAAGGAACTGCCGCCGGAGATCAAGTCCGCCCAGCGTTCGTTCTTCGCGCTGCTCTACCACCTCCTCGTAGGCCGCGACACCGGCCCCCGGCTGCCCACGCTGCTGCTCGCCGTGGGGGCGGACCGGGTACGGAAGCTGCTCGGCGCGTAAGCGTCGGAGAGCTGGTGATACGTGTCTGGGGCCCCGGAGCCACGCGGCGGTAGCCGCATATCGGCAAGGTCGGGGCCCCAGACACGTACAGACGACGACGGCTACGCGATGTGGTCCTCCTCCAGTTCCGCGTTCAGGCGGTTCTGGAAACGGTTCATGTAGCGCTTGAGAGAGCTGTCGCTGAGCGAGACACCGTACGCGGCCTCGATGTTCGCGCCGAACTCCTTCGTCGTAGGCAGACCCTGACCGTTGATCGACTGACGGAACACCTGGTAGTACGCGTCCTCGCGGGACATGTCGTCCGGCAGCCTGGGCTCCTCACGCCGCCCCGGGATCGGAAGCTGCTCGGACTCCGGAGGACCGCCACCCTCGCCCAGCTGCCGCGTACGGCCACCCGGGCCCGACGGGATCCGCCAACTGCCCGTGTCCTCAGGACCGGGCTCGTACTCCTGGACCTGCTGGACCTGATGAGCCTGCTGGAATTCCTGGAACTCCTGAGCCTGCTGGAAATCCTGGACCTGCTGGGCCTCGTACCATCGCTCGTCGTTCTGCCGGCCCTCGTACTGCTGCTCCTCGGGCTCGTACGACGGGTCGTAGCCGCCTTCGTAGGAGACCTCCTGCTGCGGGGGCTTGAACCACGGGTTCTGGTCGGGCTGGGGTGCTTCCTGCGCGTACTCCAGCTGCTCCGGAGCGGGAGCGCCCTCGAGGTCGGGGCGCTGCTCGCGCCGGGGAGCCGCCGTGTCCACTGCCCGGTCGGCCCGCTCCAGCTCCAGGTCCGACTGGCGCGGCGCCGGAGGCAGCAGTACCGGCTCTATGCCCGCCGCCGCGAGACCCGAAGGCGCGGTCTCGGCCAGCGGCACGCCATAGCGCGCCAGACGCAGCGGCATCAGGGACTCCACCGGAGCCTTACGGCGCCAGGCGCGGCCGTAACGGGAGCGGAGGCGCGCCCGGTAGACGAGACGTTCCTGCTCCAGCTTGATCACCGCGTCGTACGAACGCAGCTCCCACAGCTTCATCCGACGCCACAGGAGAAAGGTCGGAATGGGGGAGAGGAGCCAGCGGGTGAGCCGTACGCCCTCCATGTGCTTGTCGGCCGTGATGTCCGCGATCCGGCCGATCGCATGCCGAGCCGCCTCCACCGAGACCACGAACAGGATCGGGATGACCGCATGCATACCGACACCCAGCGGATCCGGCCAGGCGGCGGCGCCGTTGAACGCGATCGTCGCCGCCGTCAGCAGCCACGCCGTCTGACGCAGCAACGGGAACGGGATACGGATCCAGGTCAGCAGCAGATCCAGGGCCAGCAGGACGCAGATGCCCGCGTCGATGCCGATCGGGAACACGTAACTGAAGTTCCCGAAACCCTTCTCCAGCGCGAGTTCGCGCACCGCCGCGTACGAACCGGCGAAGCCGATGGCAGCGATGACGACCGCCCCGAAGACGACGACCCCGATGAGGATCCGGTGCGTCCTGGTGAGCTCCATTGGCGCGGCCACCCGTACTCCTCTCCCTTTGCGACATGTTGCGACGTGTTGCGCGGAACAGGGTGGCACACGCGTGCGGCCTACGGGTTGCAAGAAGGGCGCCGCCGCCGCTTCGGTACGGCTTCGGTATACGGCGGAACCGCCCCTTCGGCCCCTCTTCTCAGTCCTTCTTCGCCGGAGACTTGCTGGGCGAGGCGGAAGGCTTGGCATCCTTGGTCGGGGTCTCGCTCGCGCCCTTGCTCGGACTCGCGCTCGCTCCGGAGCCGGAACCCGACCCCGAACCGCCGCCCTGATTGGCGGTCACCACCGCCTCCACGGCCTCCTTCGCCGCCTTCAGCGCCGCCTTCGACAGATCCTCCGCGCTCGGGGTCTTGTCACCCGCGAGACCCGCGCCGTTGTAATCCACCGACACCACGATGTTCTCGGCCCGGGCCACGACCACCTGCTGCCTGAAGGTGCCTTCCTTCTTCTTCAGGTCGTAACTCACCGACGTCGCCTCGCTGCCCATACCGGACACCGGCTCGGACTTGGCGTTCGTCGCACCGGTCTCCGCGCTCGCGTCCTGAACCTGATCGGCGTAGTACGTCGACGCCAGCTTCTCGCCCGTACCCCGGGTCTGGTCCGACTCGAAGCGCAACAGGGACACGCTCAACCAGCGGAACTGGGAACCCTTCACGCCCTTGTCCTCCAGGCTGTCCCACGAACAGCTGCCACGCGTCGCCGTGTCGTCCGACCTGCCCTCCTTGCCGGACTTGGAGGCCTCCGGCACCAGCTCGCCCAGAGTCTTCGACGAGAACACCTTGCACGGCTGAGGCAACTGCGCGTACGCGGCCTCCTTCACCACCGCCGCCTTCGAGGCGGAAGCAGACGCCTTCGCGCCGGAGTCCTTCTTCGCGGAACCACCGGATCCGGAGTCGGAACCGGAATCCGAGGAGCAGCCTGCGGCGACGAGCACCACCGGAACAACGGCTGCGCTGACAAGGATGCGGGTGAGTCGTGCGGGTCGGTGCATGGTTCCTTCACTCAAGACGCGTTTTGTGTGCGTGCGGTCGGGTCCGAGGGGCCACGGTACGCCGTACGAGACGGATGTGACTTCCATTCCGCCCAGCCTCACGACCCCGAGACGACCACTACTCGTTCAACGTGTCGTCGAGCCGGCCCGCCAGTTCCCGCACCTTTTTCTGCATGTCCTCGCTGCTCGGGACGTCCGTCGCACTCGTCGGCTGCTCGTCGTACCGGATCGTCACGATCACATTGGACGTGCGGAACACCACAGTCACCGTGCGCTGCCGAGAAGCGCTCAGCGCATCGTCCAAGAAGGCCTCGTCGCCGAGATCGTCGAGAGTGCGGGGCTGGAGAGCGGCAGGGGTTTCGCTGGGGGAGGGGGTGGAGCTCGACGTGGCGCTCGGGTCGTCGGTGGGGGCGGGAGCGCCGCCGTCGCCGTCATCCGCACCGTCGTCCGCGCCGCCTGTCGCATCGCCTGACGGGTCGCCAGCCGTATCGCCTGCCGCGCCGCCCGTCGCTTCGTCCGCCGCTTCGTCCGACGCGCCGGACTCATCCGCGCTCGGGGTCGTGGTCGGAGAGGCACTCTCGGACGGAACAGGTACGGGCAGATCCGCCACCTCCTCCTTCGCCGCATAGAGCTCCGAGGCGCGACTGTCATCGCTCACGGCGTTCTCGTACGCGGTCACACGATCGAAGTCCACCCACAAGCGATCCGTCGCGCTCGCCGCCTCCGCCGTCCAACGACAGCCGACCTTCCGGTCCGTGTCATACGTCAGCGTCGGCGCCCCCGCATACGCCTCCTCCCGCTGCTCCGCGTCCGTGACCTGCTTGAGCCCCGGCAACAGCGAATCAAGCGTGCCCCGCTCGACGGCACCACACGGCTCCGGCAGCGTGCGATACCGGCCGGGCTCCGCCGCACTGGCCGTCGTACCCGAACCGTCCTGCTTCGAGTCCGGCGGCTCCTCACCGCCGTCCGAACCGGTGCAGCCGGCCAGCGTCACCGTCGCCACGAGGAGCGCGGCGACGCCGAATACGTACGCCTTCCGCTGCACGGGGGCTCCTCTCGCTCTGCTTATTCGCTTGCCGCCCGAAGGCGGCCGATGACCACAATGTCTATCGCACGCACGGCTGTGAACGCCGGTCGGTCACCCCTTTCGTAGACCTTGCCACCGGTATTTGCGATGCCCGAACTTTGTTTGTCTTACGGGGGAATGAGGACGTTATGTCATACGTAGAGGTACCGGGAGCGAAGGTCCCGATCCGCATGTGGACGGACCCGGCGTCGGTCGAGGACGTAGCCCTCCAGCAGCTCCAGAACGTCGCCACGCTGCCGTGGATCAAAGGGCTGGCAGTGATGCCGGACGTGCACTACGGGAAGGGCGCGACGGTCGGGTCGGTCATCGCGATGCGGGGGGCTGTGTGTCCTGCGGCGGTCGGAGTCGACATCGGGTGCGGGATGTCGGCGGTGAAGACGTCGCTGACGGCTAATGATCTGCCGGGGGATCTGTCGCGGCTTCGGTCGAAGGTTGAGCAGGCGATCCCTGTGGGGCGCGGAATGCATGACGATCCGGTTGACCCGGGGCGGCTGCATGGGCTCGCTACTGCGGGGTGGGATGGCTTCTGGGGGCGGTTCGATGGTGTTGCTGACGCTGTGAAGTTCCGCCAGGAGCGGGCGACCAAGCAGATGGGGACACTCGGCGGGGGGAATCATTTTGTTGAAGTTTGTACGGATACCGCCGGTTCTGTCTGGCTGATGTTGCACTCCGGCTCCCGGAACATCGGCAAGGAACTGGCCGAGCATCACATCGGCATTGCTCAGAAGCTCCCGCATAACCAGGGTCTGGTCGACCGTGACCTTGCCGTCTTCATTGCGGACACACCGCAGATGGCCGCGTACCGTAACGACCTGTTCTGGGCGCAGGAGTACGCGAAGCACAACCGCACGCTCATGATGGCGCTCCTGAAGGACGTGGTCCGCAAGGAGTTCAAGAAGGCGAAGCCGACCTTCGAGCCGGAGATCAGCGCTCATCACAATTACGTTGCCGAGGAACGGTACGACGGTATGGACCTGTTGGTGACCCGCAAGGGGGCAATCCGTGCGGGCTCCGGTGAGTACGGCATCATCCCCGGCTCGATGGGCACCGGCTCGTACATCGTGAAGGGCCTCGGCAACGAGAAGTCCTTCAACTCGGCCTCGCACGGCGCCGGTCGGCGCATGAGCCGCAACGCGGCGAAGCGTCGCTTCTCGACGAAGGACCTGGAGGAGCAGACGCGGGGTGTCGAGTGCCGCAAGGACTCGGGCGTCGTGGACGAGATCCCGGGCGCGTACAAGCCAATCGAGCAGGTCATCGATCAGCAGCGCGACCTCGTGGAGGTCGTGGCGAAGCTGAAGCAGGTCGTGTGTGTGAAGGGCTAGCCACGTCGGTGGGGCTCGACGCATGGGCCTCACTCCGCAGTGCTGCTTACTTGGGTAGCGGCACCATGCCGTCGAGCAGCTTCGTGAGCCGTGCTCGGCACGCGTTCTGGGAATGGCCCAACTCGGCGCAGGCGTCGTCGATTGTTGGTGCGGAGAGCAGGATCTTGTCCTTTTCCGAAGTCCATTGGATCCGCTCTGGCCCTGGCTTCCAGCCAGTCGGGCGAACCCAGTTCGCGACGCTATCGGCAGCTGACTGCTTGCGCTTCAGAGACAGGCAGCCCGAGTAATAGAGATGTCCGCTCAAGGCATGGGCAGCCTTACCCGAGTACGTGATGTTGTAGACGCCGTCCCGCTGGTTGGGCCGCGGGTGGCGTTCGGCGCCCGTGATCTTCCTTGCGTAGAAGCACAAGTAAGCGCCGATGGCTGTGCTGGCCGTGGTCAGAGAGATGAAGGGAACGCCCTTGCTCGTGTACCCCACCGAGCCGTCGGCGTCGATGACGCCGCGGAGGTAGTCGCGGCGTGAGAACTCGACACGTGGGGGCGTGATCTTCTTCGACTTGCGACCGTATGGCAGGCCGAGTTCGTTGAGCTTGGTCCTGGCTTCGAGTGAGTGCAGGCTCCAGACGGCTGAGTGGTAGGTGGCCGCGAAGTTGGTGGATCGAGTGCGTTCGGTGATGCTGCTGTTGTACGGCGTCAGCTTCTGAAACTCCCGTAGGAGACCAATGTCTTGCGCGTTGATCTCGACGGTCAGTCGACCTCATTGTCTTGACTGCTGGGAGAGGTGCCCATCGGCCTGCAAGAAGCCAAACATGTAGGCGTAGTTGGGGTCTTCGAGGTCCATGAACCCCGTCGTGTCGACGCCGAGGGCGTCGTCCAGCGTGAATTGGTGCGCGTTAGGCTCGCGTTCAGCCATGGGGAAGTAGGCCTTCCTTGATGGTCAGGCCCTCGGTTGGGATGCCGGTCCCGGCCGAGGGCCGTCGTTTTTGATGTTGTGGCGCGAGCCTAGATCGGGAGTTCAGGTCCCGTATGGGTGATCCATCCGGTTCACCCTTGTGGGTTATGCGATGCGCTTCTTGTCGCCCCGCGCGGGCGTCTGCGGAAGTGACGTACCGCTGGCGGGGCGATTGTCCGGACAGTCCCATGCGGACGTACAACCCCAGGGCGTACACGCGTCGCGGGCTCATGACCCCTGCCCCGCAGAAAGCGTGAACGGTGAGGGGGTGTGTGTCCTTCGGGCGTTCAAATGCGCGATGCGTGAACACGGCGGGGAGATGTGCTCACGCTGTGGGACTCAGCACGCCCAGGGCCCACCACCGCGTCCACTGACCCACCCCCACGTCCCGCCTCCGCAACACCACATCTGTGGACACCACCTCGGCACGCACGCGTGGCCGCGTAAATCGCGAGCGTGTTTTCGTCCGTGGAGTTCACACTGCGGGGGTGACTGAACCCGTCGTGCTGTCCAGTGAGTTGTTGGGATTTCCCGCCGGCGCCCGTGTCCTCATCGTCAACTGCGATGACTTCGGGATGCGTCGCGGGATCAATGTCGCCGTCGTCGAGGCGATCGAGGGCGGGATCGGGAGTTCTTGCAGCCTGATGGTGCCGTGTCCTGGGGCCGGAGAGGCGATGCAGTTGCTGCGGGAGCGGCCGGGGATTCCGTTCGGGATACATCTCACATTGGTGTGTGAGGCGGAGCGGGAGGGTGCGTGGGGGCCGGTTGCCTCGAAGGGGCGGGTGGGGTCGTTGCTCGATGAGGCGGGGGAGTTGTTTTCGCCGGGCAGGTGTGACGAGTTGCTTGGGCGGGCTCGGATCGAGGAGGTCGAGGTCGAGTTCCGGGCGCAGGTCGAAGTTGTGCTGGAGGCCGGGTTGGTGCCTACTCATCTGGACTGGCATTGCCTGGCCGATGGTGGGCGGGAGGACATTTTCGAGTTGACCTTGGCGTTGGCCGGCGAGTACGGGCTGGCTGTACGGGTCTGGGGTGAGGCCGGGCGGCGGAGGGTGCGTGGGCTGCCGGTCACCGACAACGACTTCCTCGACAGCTTCTCGCTGGGGCTTGATGGCAAGGCGGCTCGGTATGCCCGGTTGCTGCGGGAGTTGCCGGTCGGGCTCAGTGAGTGGGCGGTGCATCCCGGGGTGGGGGACGCGGAGTCGCGGGTGGTCGAGCCCGGGGGGTGGCGTGTGCGGCAGACCGACCATGAGTTTCTGATGTCGACCGAAGCTCGTGAACTCCTGCGGGAGGAGGGGGTCTTCGTGATCGACTACCGGGGTGTTCAGGAGTGGTGGTCAGGGAGCCGCCGACCGGGCGGGCGTTAGTCATGGACGGATGGCCAGGACCCGTCGTCGGGAAAGTGTGACACTTCCCGCGGAAGTGTCACACTTTCCCGACTTGCCTCCCCCGGCTCCCGAGGGCAGCCGTCGCGAATTCGCGGCCTGGTGCCTCGGTGATGGTCCGCCCGGTGCCCGCCCCCGTTACCGCCCGGTCCGGGCCCAGCGTGGGTCGCGGCCCGTCTTCGCCAGCAGTCGGTCGAAGGCGTTCGTGCCCTCCGGTACGGGTACCGGCTCGGCGAACATGCCCATCTGCCGGGCCGTGGGCGCCATTTCGGCCACGGTCTCGCCGAGTGTGTGCAGGACACCGGCGCCCTCCGGATCCGGCCGGTACTCCTGGCCGGTCGCCCGTGCCAGGTCCCAGACGTGCGCCGTCAGATCGAGCAGCACCAGGCAGCCGACCGTCCGCGCAGGCAGCCCCATGGCCCCCGTGGTCCCCTCCTCGACCCCCGGCTGTGACCAGGCCTCGACCAGCCGCGCCGCCGCCTCCGCGAACCCGTCCCGCCAGTCGTCGCCCGCTCCGACCCGGTCGGGCGTACTGGTGAAGTCCGCCGGTTTCCTGGCGGCCAGCTCCCGGAACTCCACGACCACATGGAAGAGGTGGTTGACCAGTGCCTTCACGTCGTAATCGGCGCACGGCGTCGGATGGGTGAGGGCCGCGTCCGGGATGGCCCGCACGACGGGCACGGCCTGGGCGGCGGCCGTGCCGAGCAGATCACCGAGTGAGGGCACACCGGCATTGGTCTCACTGATCTCGTTGATCTCGTAGGTCATACCGTGACCGTACGTACGCCCCCTCCCCGGCGGCTTGAAGAAACGCGACAGCCCTCAGCCGCTGCGGACGTCATACGATCCGGCCATGGCCGTTCCCCGACGTGACACGCGAGGCATCGTCGACGCCGCCGAGCTGTTCTCCCGCGTCCGCTTTCGGCGCCGCGAACCCGCCGAGCCGCTGCGCCCGTATCTGGAGCACTACTGGCTGATCGACTGGGACCTGCCCGCGCCGTACGCGTCCCACGTCGTCCCGCACCCCTCCGTGAACGTCGTCTTCCAGGCCTTCACCGGGCGTGAGCCGTTCGGCGAGGTCGCGGGGATCGGCCTGGAGCTGTTCACGCAGAAGCTTCAGGCGCGGGGGCGCGTGTGCGGCGTGCAGTTCCGGCCGGGCGGCTTCCGGCCCTTCGCGCCGGGGCACGCGCTGACGGAGTGGACGGGCAGGCGCCTGCCGCTGGACGAGGTCTTCCCCTCGGCTCTCTCGACCGCGGGCGCCGTCGAGGCCGTACTCACGCCCGATGACGAGGACGCACGGGTCGCGGCCCTCGACGCGTTCCTGCTCTCACTCGCCCCGGGGCCCGACCCGCAGGCCGACCTCGCGATGACCCTCGTCGACCGCATCCGCACCGACCGCTCGATCCGCCGCGTGGCCGACTTCGCGCGCGCCGAGGGCATGTCGGTACGGGCGCTGCAACGGCTCTTCGCGGCGTACGTCGGCGTCAGCCCGAAGTGGATCATCCTCCGTTACCGGATCCACGAGGCCCTGGAGCTGGCCGGCACCCGGCGGGACATCGACTGGGCCGCCCTCGCCGCCGACCTCGGCTACGCCGACCAGGCCCACCTCGTACGCGACTTCACGTCGACGGTGGGGGTGCCTCCGGCGGCGTATGCGCAGGGCGGCGCCCCGTAAGGGACCAGCCCCCACAGGTCCGCAGGTTCGTCACCGTTCCTCCAGCGGAGCGCCCCGCAACCGGGCGGTCTGTGTCGCCGTGAACTCCACCGTCCGCCTCATGTGACCGATGAGCAGGGCGAGTTCGTCGTCCCCGAGTTCCTCGAGGAGGGCGTACCAGTCGCCGCTCAGCCGCCGCCACATCCGGCCGAACTCCTCGGCCTTCTCGGGCACGGTCGCCACGAGTACGCGTCGCCGGTCGCCGGCGTCCCGCTGCCGTACGACGTACCCGGCCCGCTCCAGCCGGTCCACGAGCCGCGTCGCCGATCCGGTCGTAAGGCCTGTCAGCTCGGCGACGTGTCCGGTCGTGACCGGCCCCCTCTCCAGGCTGAGCAGGTTGAGGCACTGGAGGTCCGTGGGGTGCAGGTTCAGCTGGTCGGCGACGGCCTGGTTGAAGAGGGCGTACAGGGCCATGCAGCGGCGTGACTCGGTGGCCAGCTCGGAGAGCAGACGGCTGCGCCGCGCATCGGTGGTTGTGCCGGACCTGGACATGGACATGGGCATGGACCTGGAGAGGGTCATACGGGGATGTATCCCACCGGGTACCCCCGACAAGCCCCGCGAACAGGTGACGGAACCGGCCCGTCGGCACGCTCTCGCCCCGTGCGAAGCTGCACGCATGCTCGTCGCCCGTTCCGCCGCCCTCTTCGTTCTCGCCGCACTCTTCGAGATCGGCGGCGCATGGCTGGTCTGGCAGGGCGTACGCGAGCACCGCGGCTGGTTGTGGATCGGTGCCGGGGTCATGGCCCTCGGCGCGTACGGCTTCGTCGCCACCCTCCAGCCCGATGCGAACTTCGGCCGCATTCTCGCCGCGTACGGCGGAGTCTTCGTCGCCGGTTCGCTCGCCTGGGGCGTGGTCGCGGACGGCTTCCGGCCCGACCGGTGGGATGTGATCGGCGCTCTGGTCTGCCTCGCCGGAATGGCCGTGATCATGTACGCGCCCCGGGGAGGCGGCTGAGAGGGGCGCTGCTGGCCTGAGGGTGTGGCTGTCTGCCTATCCTGGCGGGGATTCGAACGCCGACTCGCGCGAGAGAGCGCGAACCCGTACGCCCGCCCGAGGAGCAGCCCATGACCGCCCCCGCCCCCAACTCCCGTATCGCTGTCGTCACCGGCGCGAGCAGCGGCATCGGGGCCGCGACGGCGCGGCAGCTGGCGGCGGCGGGTTACCGGGTGGTCCTCACGGCCCGCCGTAAGGACCGTATCGAGGCGCTGGCGGAGGAGCTCAACGCGGCGGGCCACCAGGCGGCGGCGTACGCGCTCGATGTCACCGACCGCGCGGCGGTGGACGAGTTCGCCACAGCCTTCAAGACCATCGGTGTGCTGGTCAACAACGCGGGCGGCGCGCTCGGTGCCGACCCGGTCGCGACGGGTGACCCGGCGGACTGGCGCCAGATGTACGAGACGAACGTCATCGGCACGCTCAACGTCACCCAGGCCCTGCTCCCGGCGCTGACGGCGAGCGGCGACGGCACGGTGGTCGTGCTGTCGTCCACCGCGGGCCATGGCACGTACGAGGGCGGCGCCGGTTACGTGGCCGCCAAGCACGGCGCTCACGTACTCGCCGAGACGCTCCGTCTGGAGATTGTCGGCACTCCGGTGCGCGTCATCGAGATCGCTCCCGGCATGGTCAGGACGGACGAGTTCGCCCTTACCCGCTTCGGCGGCGACGAGGAGAAGGCGGCGAAGGTCTACGAGGGCGTGGCCGAGCCGCTGACCGCCGACGACGTGGCCGACACGATCGCCTGGGCGGTCACCCGCCCTTCTCACGTCAACATCGACCTCATGGTCATCCGCCCCCGGGCCCAGGCTTCCAACACGAAGGTCCACAGGGAGTTGTGATGCCCGACTCTCAGGACGTCTCCGCCGAGTCCCCGGACTCTCCCGACTCCCCGGAAAAGCGCCGTCTGGCCCAGGAGAAGAAGAACGAACGCTACGTCTGGTGGTATCTGGCGTACTTCCTCTTCGGCATCCACATCGTGGCGTTCGTCATGATCTTTGCGGTCATGCATGCGAAGTAGGCGCCACGTACGCGAGATTGACGGTCACGCACGCGAAGCAGTCGCCTCGGAGCGCCCGCCCTGCCCCGGAACCACTCGACGAGCCTTCCGCTTCCACTGCTCGATCCTGGCCTTGCGCCGCGCATCCCGCAGTTCCCCGAACAAGCCCTCATAGCGCGCGACGATCGGCTCGGCGTCGTACCGATGCGCGCTCGCCAGCGCCGCCCGCCCCATCTCCTGCCGACCGGACTCGTCCGCGATCAGGTCGAGCATCGCCTCCGAGAGGGCGCGGGTGTCGCCCATGGGGACGAGGCGGCCGTCGACGCCCGAGGTGATGATCTCGGCGGGGCCGAGGGGGCAGTCCGTGCTGATGACGGGTACGCCGCAGCGCATCGCCTCGACGAGTGTCATCCCGAACGACTCCGCGTCCGAGGCGCTGACCACGAGCGAGGACTGGGCGAACTCCGCCTCGATGGGGGTGCGCGGGCCCATGAGCTGGGCGCGGCCGGTCAGGCCGTGGCCGTCGATCAGTGACTGGAGGTTTTCCTTCTGGGCCCCGCCGCCGTAGATCCGCAGCTGCCACTCCGGCTCCTTCGGGGCGACCGCCGAGAACGCCTCGATCAGCAGGTCGAACCGCTTGCCGGGAACGAGCCGCCCCGCCGCCGCGATCACCTTCGCGTCCCCGGTGGAGGGGGCCACGTCGCGTGGCGCCGGCACGATGTTCGGCACGGCCGTGACCCGTACGCCCGGCAGCGGCATCCGCTTCCGGTACACCTTCGCGTCCGCCTTCGTCGTGGTCACGAGCGCGTCCAACTCGCCGTACTCCTCGGCCAGTACGGCCCGCAGCTTCTTGCTGTGCGCATCGTGGCTCAGGTGTTCCTGGCCGATGCGCAGGGCGCGGGGCGGGGCGAAGCGGGAGACGTAGACGTTGATGCCGGGGCGGGTGCCGATGACGACGTCCGCGTCGCTCTTCGCCAGGTAGTCGCGTACGCGGATGTCGGTGAGGCGGTTGTACTGCTTGGACCGCTTGTCGGCGGAAGGGAAGTCGGTCGGCGGCTCCGCGTGCAGGGGGTCCGCGAGGTCCGCGCTGCCTTCCCGTGTGTCCACGAGCGGTACGAGTGTGATGCGGGGGTCGATGTCGAAGCGCGGCACGTCCCGGTGGCGCGACATCGACATGATCGTGACCCTGTGCCGGTCGGCGAGCGCCGCGGCGAGGTTGAGTGTGGTGCGGACGGTGCCCCCGATGGCGTAAGCGTTGTGCAGCAGGAACACGATCCTCATGCGTTTCGCGGTCTTCCTACGCTTCATGCGGTGCGTGCCTTCCCCGTCGCGGCTCGTTGCCCTTGGTCCCTGGGAGACGGTGGCCGGGCGAGGTAAGCCACCGGTCCCTGCGGGGTGAGAACCGGGTAAGAGACCCGGTCGTACCCCTCTCATCAGGTACTACGCGATCCAGGCCTTGGCAGACTGGGCGGGTGCCCCACACTGTGCTGCTCGCCGAGGACGACCGTGCCATCCGCCACGCCCTGGAACGCGCCCTGACGCTTGAAGGGTACGAGGTGACGGCCGTCGTCGACGGCGTGGAGGCGCTCGCGCAGGCCCATCGCCACCCGCCCGACGTACTGGTGCTCGATGTGATGATGCCGGGTATCGACGGCCTCCAGGTGTGTCGGGTGCTGCGTGCGGAGGGCGACCGTACGCCGGTCCTGATGCTCACCGCGCGCGTGGAGACCGCCGACCGCATCGCCGGTCTGGACGCCGGAGCGGACGACTACGTCGTCAAGCCCTTCGACGTCGACGAGGTGTTCGCCAGACTGCGCGCACTGCTGCGACGTACGGACACCCCCGTCGGCGTACCCAGGGAACAACAACGCATGCCCGGCGGCGGGCTCACCGTCGCGGGGCTGCGCATCGATCCGCAGGCCCGGCGCGTCTGGCGGGGGGAACGTGAGATCGAGCTCACCCGTACGGAGTTCGATCTCCTGGAACTCCTCGCCCGCAACGCCGGCATCGTCCTCGACCACTCCACGATCTACGACCGTATCTGGGGCTACGACTTCGGTCCCGGCTCCAAGAACCTCGCCGTGTACGTCGGTTACCTGCGGCGCAAGCTCGACGAGCCGGGCGCGTCCGGGCTGATCCACACGGTGCGGGGTGTGGGGTACGTACTGAGGGAGGACTGAGTGCCTTCTGCGAGGCGGCTGTTCGCGAGGCCGCGGCTGTCCTCGTTGCGGGCCACGTTCGCGGTGTCGTTCGCGGCCGTCGCGGCCGTCGTGACCGTACTCGTGGGATTTCTCTCGTACGACGCTGCCGCCCGGCTCGTCCGTGTGGACCAGCGGACCGTGTTCGAGGACGTGGTGCAGGACCTGCGCGCCCAGGTGCGCCAGGACGCCCTGACGGCACAGGACTTCGCCGCCTCCGGCACCGACGGCGGCCCGCGCGACGACCTGATCCGGCCGAGTGGCACGGTCGTGCAGGTGCTCGGGCCCGACGGCACGGTCGTCGACCGGGGCAGTCCGCCGCTGCCGGTCGATGCCGACGACCGGCGGGCCGCGTCGGCATCGACCGCCGGGCGGCTGGTGGAGCACCGCGACGTCGAGGTCGGCGGCGAGGTGTTCCGGACCGCGACCGTCGCGCTCGGGGGCGGGCGGGGGGCGGTGCAGGTCGCGCAGGAGTTCTCCGGTACGGAGGATCTGCTGCGCGAACTCCAGCAGCGGACCGTGCTGTTGGTGGCCGCGGTCGTGGTCGCCGCGGGCCTCTTCGGCTGGTGGCTGGCCCGCCGGATCACCTCCCGCCTGGTCCGCCTCGCGGGCGCCGCCGAGGACGTGGCCCGCACGGGCCGGCTCGCCACCCAGGTACCGGTCACCGGCCGCGACGAGGTCGCCCGCCTCGGCCGCTCCTTCGACCGCATGCTCGGCCGCCTCGCCCAGTCCGAGGACGACCAACGCCGCCTCGTCCAGGACGCGGGCCATGAACTCCGTACGCCGCTGACGTCGCTGCGTACCAACATCTCGATGCTCCGCCGCATCGACGAACTCCCGCCCGCGGCCCGCGAGGAACTGGTCGCGGACCTGGCCCACGAGTCCCGCGAACTGACCGACCTGGTCAACGAGTTGGTGGACCTGGCGGCGGGCCAGTCCGCCACCGAGCCGCCCCAGCAGGTCGCTGTCGCCGACATCGCGGAGGACGTGGCGGTGGCGGCCCGCCGCAGGACAGGCCGGGAGATCGTCGTACGGGCCGCCGGCGAGACGGTGATGAACGGCCGCCCGGCGGCCCTGCAACGGGCACTGTCCAACCTGGTGGAGAACGCGGCGAAGTTCGACCGGGGTGGGACGGCCCCGATCGAGATCGAGGTGACGGGCGAGGACGGCGGCTCGGTCCGCGTCGAGGTCCTCGACCGGGGTCCCGGCATCGCGGAGGAGGACCTCGGGCGGGTCTTCGACCGCTTCTACCGGGCGCCGGATGCGCGGAGCCTGCCCGGTTCGGGGCTCGGCCTGTCGATCGTGCGGGAGGTGGCGACGGCGCACGGGGGTGAGCCGTTCGCGCACCGCCGGGAGGGCGGAGGCTCGGTGATCGGGTTCACGGTGAGTGGCACGTGAGAGGGGTTGGTGCGACCAGCCTCGCCACGGCCCGTCGCACGCTGCGGACACCGGCGGTGGGCGCGGTGACGCTGGTCGCATGAACGAGGCGTACGAGGTGTGCGGGGAAGATTCTTCCGCCCATACGGGGAAGAATCTTCCCCATGCTGCCTGAAACCGCCCCTGACGCCACTCCAGCCGCTCCCGCCCACCCCAACCCCCTGAGCCAACTCTCCCTCGAGCAACTCCGCCGCCGTACGAGCATGAAGTGGCGTACCTACCCGGAGGACGTACTGCCCCTGTGGGTGGCCGAGATGGACGTGCCGCTCGCCGAGCCGGTCGCGCGGGCCGTCACGGACGCGATCGCGCTCGGCGACACGGGCTACCCGGCCGGGACGGCGTACGCCGAGGCGCTGGCGGAGTTCGCCGGGAAGCGGTGGGGCTGGGACGATTTCGCCGTGGAGCGTACGGCGATCGTGCCGGATGTGATGCTGGGCATCGTCGAGATGCTGAAGCTGGTGACGGGGCCGGGGGACCCGGTGGTCGTCAACTGCCCGGTCTACCCGCCCTTTTACCTGTTCCTGCGGAACATGGACCGCACCGTGGTCGAGGCTCCGCTGGGCGAGGACGGACGTCTGGACTTCGCGGAGCTGGAGTCGGCGTTCGACCGGGTCACCGAGGGCGGGCGCCGCCGGGTCGCGTACCTGCTCTGCAACCCGCACAATCCCACCGGCACGCTCCACACCACCGCCGAACTGACCGCCGTGGCAAGGCTTTCCCACGCGTACGGCATACGTGTGGTGGCCGACGAGATCCACGCCCCGCTCGTGTCCCCGGGCGCCCGCTTCGTCCCGTACCTGACAGTCCCCGGCGGCGAGAACGCCTTCTCCCTGATGTCCGCTTCCAAGGCCTGGAACCTGGCGGGCCTGAAGGCGGCCCTGGCCATCGCGGGCCCCGACGCGGCCACGGAGCTGGCCGCTCTCCCCGAGGAGGTGAGCCACGGCCCCAGCCACGTGGGCATCCTGGCCCACACGGCGGCCCTCCGGGACGCGGGCCCCTGGCTGGACGCACTGCTGACGGGCCTGGACGAAAACCGCCGGCTCCTGTCCACCCTCCTGACCGAACACCTCCCCGCCGTCCGCTACACCCCCGCCGAGTCCACCTACCTGGCCTGGCTGGACTGCCGGGCCCTGCCCCTCGGCGACGACCCGGCGTCCGCCTTCCTGGACCGGGGCCGAGTAGCCCTGAACTCCGGCCTCCCCTTCGGCACGGGCGGCTCGGGCCACGTACGCCTGAACCTGGCGACGTCCGAGGAACTGCTCACGGAGGCGGTGCGGCGGATGGCGCGGGCGGTGGGCTGAGGGGGGCGCGGCGGGCCCGGCTCAGGCCGTCGTTGCGCGGGCGCCCGCGCTCCAGCGCCCGAGTACGGGTTCCGCGAGGAGGCGAACCGGGCGGCACAGTGTCTGTCCATGCTGCTCGAAGAGCTCGTCGCGAGAGTCGAAGTACCCGAGATCGACGAGGACTTGGGCGGACAGATCGCAAGCCGTGCCGCCCTGCGCACCGCAGCTCACCGACCCGCTCCAGTCCACGCCGACCCGCGCTACCGCGTCGAAGAGCGTCTCACCGCCGCGATTGCTGAAGGCCTCGCCGCCTCCGGCCACCCCGTCGAACAACTCCCCGACCGGTACCCACTCCCGCTCTTGCTCCCGCTCCAGCAGAAACTCGGGCCAGGCGAGCAGCACATGCTCCGGGACGAGGGGCTTGAGCCGGGGAAACCGCGGATACCAGAAGACCCCGTCGACGAGCAGCCCGCGCACCCGCGTCCGTATGCCCATCGCCCGAGCGACGGACTCCAGCACAGCCATCCGCTGACTACACGAACCACGCCCCAGCCGCAGCGTCCGCGAGGCCGGATGCCGGTCCTCCACGGAGTACACGGGCCGCACCTCACGCGCGATGATCCCGTGCGCCACCTGAAGCGCCGCACGAGCCTCGGCCCCCGGCCCCGCCTCGCGCCGTACGCGCTCCACGAGGGCCGCCACGACGGGCTGCTCCCAGTCCAGAACGGCGGTGGCCCGCGCCGAACCACCCACGCCGGCCGCCGTTTCCGGCCGAACCTTCGCACCCCGCCACGGCATCAACAACCGACTTGTCACGCCCACCCCCGCCTCCGGCTCCGTTTGCCAGCAGCGTATGCGAGAGGTCCTGCCGCCGGTCAGTGGCTTGCGAGCTCCCCGCTGAGCGTGCCGTGGATCCGGGCGCTGGGCTCGTTCAGGCCGATGATCTCGACGGTCTTGCCGCACTGGGCGTACTTGGTCTCGATGGCGTCCAGGGCGGCGACGGACGAGGCGTCCCAGATGTGGGCGGCGGACAGGTCGATGACGACCTGGTCGGGGTCGGTGGCGTAATTGAACTGCCCGACCAGGTCGTTGGAGGAAGCGAAGAACAGCTCACCCGTGACCCGGTAGACGACCGTGCTGTCGTCGGGGTCGGTGACGGCGGTGACCTCGGCGAGGTGAGCGACGCGCTTGGCGAAGATGACCATCGCGGTGATCGAACCGACGACGACGCCGATGGCGAGGTTGTGGGTGACGACCACGCACGCGACGGTGATCACCATGACGGTGATCTCCCCGGCCGGCATCCGCCGAAGCGTCTTCGGGGCGATGGAGTGCCAGTCGAAGGTGGCCGCGCAGGGTAGATGCCGGAGGCCCTTGACCCCTGTCGCGCAGAGTGTGAGCACGTAGGGGGAGGATGTTCTCCAGGTGCTCAAACGAGCGACGCTTGAACACGGCGAGGAGACGTGCTCACGCCGTGAGACCAGCCCTCACAGGGCCCGCGCCGGCCGAGCTCCCGCGACCGGCTGCCGTGCTTCACCGCTCCGACGGACTGGGAGCCGTGCACAGTGCACAGATCACGATGGCGTTGATCGCGATCAGGACGAAGGCCCAGAACGGCGCGTAGGGGATCCAAAGGAAGTTCGCCAGCATGGCCAGGCCGGCCAGCCCCACACCGACGACCCTCGCCCAGGTGGCGCCCTGGAACAGGGCGGCGCCGGCGAGAGTGATGACTACACCCATGACCAGGTGGATCCAGCCCCATCCGGTGAGATCGAACTCGAACACGTAGTTGCGGGTGGCGACGAACAGATCGTCACCGGCGATGGCGGCGATGCCCGCGAAGAGCGTCATCAGGCCACCGAAGATCATCATTACGCCCGCGAAGACCACCCAGCCGCTGCCGAGACCGGCCCTCTCCGAACTCCGCACCGTCGCTCCCGAGCGGGCCCCACTCACATGACTGGTCATCGCCGGCTCCTTTGTGTCGTACGGCTGTGTCGTACGGCCCGCACAACCGCGCGTTCGCGTTCGGCCGGTCGGGCTACTTCCAATCTCACCCTGTGGAGTGCGCTGCGCACCTCGGGGCGCCTGACGGGTAGCTCTTGATGAGTAGTTCGCAGACCATCTGTGCAGGCCAGGGCTATATCGACGCGGTTGCGGGGCAGGGGCCGCAGGCAATCACACACCCGGTCATCGTGTACGCCGGTCCCGGCGCCGACGCACGGTAAAGGCACTGGCGAGCATGCCGAGGCCCCAGGCGATCAGAAGAGCACCCCATAGCGGCATGGTCACCTCTGGGACGAGAAGACGGATCTTGATACTCGCGCGGTTCTCGAAGATGAAGACCAGAGCGATCGCAGTGATCAGAATGAACGGTGCGAGGCGGCGGACACCGGGGCGGGAAAAGAATGGCGTGTGCGGCTTTTGGTCTGTGCTGGTTCGAGCCATGAGATGTCTCTCCATCACGTTGCCCCTTCATCCAGCGTCCTCTTCCAGTACGCGGATCGCTACCGAAGGAGCGGCGGGACCGCATGTTGCCACGGCGGCTCGGGCCGTCCCGTCGCAGCGACGCCGACGGCCGAGATGCCTGCTGGTGCGGGGTGTGGAACGGTGGGAGAGGGCCGGGGGCCAGGCTCGGACAGGGGCAGTTGCTCCGCAGGGCCGCCCCCCAGGAGGTGGCGTCATGGCTGACCAGGTCAGCGGGAGGCTTCCGGAGGAGCGGGCGGCGCGGGGCCGGGCGGCGCGGGCGGACGCGCCGCGCTCCGCTCACGCGGAATACCAGCCCTCGGCGAAACGACCGGACCCGGTGGACACCATCGAGGCGCAGTCGGCCGCCCGGCTGCCGGAACTCGTGCCCATCCGGTACGGGCGGATGCTGGAGTCCCCCTTCCGCTTCTACCGGGGTGCCGCCGCCATCATGGCCGGTGACCTGGCCGACACTCCCCGCTCGGGAATCACCGCGCAGCTCTGCGGGGACGCGCATCTGCTGAACTTCCGGTTGCTCGCCTCGCCCGAGCGGCATCTGGTGTTCGACATCAACGACTTCGACGAGACCCTGCCCGGCCCCTGGGAGTGGGACGTCAAGAGGCTGGCCGCCAGCCTGGCCATCGCCGGACGCGAGAACGGCTACACGGATGCCGAGCGGGCCTTGGTCGTACGAACCACCGTACGGTCCTACCGCGAACGGATGCGCCACTTCGCCGGCCTGGGCAACCTCGCCGTCTGGTACACCCAGGCCGACGCGGACACGCTGCGGGCCCTGGCGGACCGGAAGCTGGGAGCGCGGGGCCGCGAGCGTACCCGGCGGGCCATGGCCAAGGCCCGCAGCCGCGACAGCCTCCAGGCCTTCGAGAAGCTGACGCGGGTGGCCGACGGCCGACGCAGGATCACCCCCGACCCGCCCCTGATCGTGCCGCTGCAGGACCTGCTGCCGGGCGTCGAGCGCGACGCGCTGGAGGAGCAGCTGCGCGAACTGATCGAGCGGTACAGCCACAGCCTGCAGTCCGACCGCCGCCATCTGCTGCGGCAGTACCGGGTCGTCGACATGGCCCGCAAGGTCGTCGGGGTCGGCAGCGTCGGCACCCGCTGCTGGATCATCCTGCTGCTCGGCAGGGACGACGAGGATCCGCTGCTGCTCCAGGCCAAGGAAGCCGACCGGTCGGTGCTGGCCCCGTACGCCGGGACGAGCGGCTACGACAACCAGGGCCAACGTGTCGTCGCCGGGCAGCGCCTCATGCAGGCCGCCGGCGACATCTTCCTCGGCTGGGAACGCGTCACCGGCATCGACGGACGCCAACGCGACTTCTACGTACGCCAGTTGCGGGACTGGAAAGGCATCGCCGAACCCCAGCTCATGGTCCCCAAAGACATGCGCGCCTTCGGTGAACTCTGCGGCGCCACCCTCGCCCGCGCCCACGCCCGCTCCGGAGACCGCATCGCCATCGCCGCATACCTGGGCGGCGGAGATGTCTTCGACCACGCGCTCACCGAGTTCGCCGAGAGGTACGCGGACCAGAACGAACGCGACCATCAGACACTTACCGACGCCGTACGTACCGGCCGGGTTCCCGCCCAAAACGCGTAGCGCCTGCAGGGGGCGGAAACGACTGCCGCACGGCACGGCAAAGGCAGGAGGACGACTCGGATGGCCGGGTAATGGCCGAGTAGGAGGTCCTGTCGCCGGCCGTCGGCCGGGGTGATCCTCAGGACCGCGACGCCGCGTGTTCCTCGACGATCAGTCCCGCAGGGACTGAAACCGACGCGGTCCGGCCGTCGGCCTGAGCAGCGTCGCGCAGCCGTACGACGAAGCCGCCGCCTGCCTGCGGATGCTCCAGGAACTGCTGGCGGCTCCCGAACCACTGCCCAACCCGCCCACCCCTATCTTGCTGCCGCCCCAGCTCGTCGTCCGTTCAGCCAACACCTGCGATCCCGCTCATCAGAGTCTTTTCGTGGATACCTCCGGCTTTGGCCGGGGGAGGAAACGAAACCCCTGCGGAACAGGGCGAGGAGCTGGGATTCGCCGCCAGGGTGGATCGCAGTGCCTTGACCCACAGGTTTGATCTTTACCTATGGTCAGGCTAGTTTGTGAGCGTGACCACGAACCATGTGAAGCGGGCGTTCAAGTACCGCTTCTATCCGACCGATGCGCAGGCAGCCGAGCTGTCGCGCACGTTCGGTTGCGTGCGGAAGGTCTACAACCTCGCCCTCGCGGCCCGCACCCAGGCATGGGCGCGGCAGGAGCGGGTCAACTACAACGCCACCTCCGTGATGCTGACGGCATGGAAGAAGACGGAGGAACTGGCGTTCCTCAACGAGGTGTCGTCGGTGCCGCTCCAGCAGGCGCTGCGGCACCTGCAGACCGCGTTCACCCACTTTTTCGCCAAGCGGGCCAAGTACCCGCGCTTCAAGTCGCGCAAGAAGTCGCGAAAGAGCGCGGAGTACACCACCAGCGGGTTCCGCTTCCGCGACGGGGAAGTGACCCTGGCGAAGATGACCGGACCGCTGGACATCGTGTGGTCCCGGCCATTGCCCGAAGGGGCGAAGCCGTCGACGGTGACCGTTTCCCAGGACGCGGCCGGACGCTGGTTCGTCTCCCTGCTGTGCGAGGACCCGGCCGTGAAGCCGCTTCCCGCCACCGATGCGGCGGTCGGAATCGATGTCGGCCTGGACCACCTGCTGACCCTTTCCACCGGGGAGAAGATCACCAACCCCCGGCACGAACGCCGCGACCGCGCCCGACTCGCCAAGGCCCAGCGGGAGCTGTCCCGCAAGGCCAAGGGTGATGGAACCAACCGGGCCAAGGCACGGCGCAAGGTCGCCAAGGTCCACGCCCGGATCGCCGACCGGCGCCGCGACATGCTCCACAAACTCACCACTCGGCTCGTGCGTGAAAACCAAACGCTCGTGATCGAAGACCTGACCGTGCGCAACATGGTCAAAAACCACACGCTCGCCCGGGCCATCTCGGACGCGAGCTGGAGCGAGTTCCGCTCCCTGCTGGAGTACAAGGCCACCTGGTACGGGCGGGAAGTGATCGCCGTAGACCGCTTCTTCCCCTCCTCCAAGCTGTGCTCCGCCTGCGGCACCCTGCAGGACAAGATGCCGCTCAGCGTCCGCACATGGACGTGCGACAGCTGCGGTACGACCCATGACCGGGACGTGAACGCAGCGAACAACCTTCTGGCCGCCGGGCTGGCGGTGACAGTCTGTGGAGCCGGTGTAAGACCTCAACGGAGTTCTCCGGACGGGCAGTCGGCGACGAAGCAGAAAACCCCACGGCGCGAGCCGTAGGACTCCCCCTCGTCTACGAGGGGGAGGAAGTCAACATGAAGCAGTTCTTCGAGTCGATCCCCATCAGCCTCGAGGAAGCAGCGCGAATAGACGGCGCGAGCACCTTCCGGACCTTCTGGTCCGTCGTGCTGCCGATGGCCCGGCCGGCACTCATCACCCTGACCATCCTGTCGTTCCAGGGATCGTGGAACGAACTCGCGCACTTCATCGTGTCCCGGCAGAGCCCGGAACTGAACACCCTCACATCCGGGGTCGCCTCGCTCGTCTCCGGCCAGCTCGGCTCGGGCAACCAGTACCCGCTCAAGCTCGCGGCGACCCTGCTCATGACCATCCCCGTGGCACTGGTGTTCTTCGCCTTCCAGCGACACTTCGTCCGCGGCGGCACGGCGGGCGCGACCAAGGGGTAGCCGGGCGAGCACCCCGCGCCCAGTGGCGCCCGAATCCGCCAGGGCCTGTCCGGTGTCACTCCCCGCTGACCGGACAGGCCCTGGTCCATCTGTAGAAGCGACGGTGGTCGCGTCGGCTCGAGCTGATCAGCCCGGAACGGCCGTTCACCGTCGGCGCTTGTCCTCCTCGTCGGGAACGTCGGCTTCGATCTTCTCTTTGCGGACCTTGCCGGTGACAGTCTCCTGCTCGGTCTGCTCGTCGGTGGTGAGCCGTACCCGCTCGACGGGCTCGGCCTCGGTCTGCGTCACGGGGCGCTCGGCGTGCAGGGTCACTTCGTGCTCGGCTTCGCTGATATCCGGGCCGGCCGTGGCGGCGTCGCGGTTGGCGTCGGTGACTGGTTCGCGTTCGACGCGGACTTCCTCGTGCCGTACGGGGACGGTCTGCTGGACATCCTCGGTGACGACGTACTTGCGCAGGCGGGCCCGGCCGGTCTCCTGGCGTTCGATGCCAACGTGCATCTGTTCCTCGGAGCGGGTCATCGCGTCATCCGCGGTTCCTGCCTCGCGGTCGGCGCCGGGCCGGTTGGCCTGCTGCCAGGCGGCGTCCCAGTCGAAGCCGTAGTACTCGTACAGGCGGTGCTCCTCCTGTTCGGACAGGTGCCCCCCGGCGTCGACGTCGACATTGGGGGCGTCCTTGACCTTGTCCTTGGGGTAAGGGACCTTGAGATGGTCTTCGACCACGCTGGCGTGGGTGATCGGCACAAACGACTCGCTGGTGCCGAACAGGCCGGTCTTGACGCTGACCCATTCGGGCTGGCCGGTGACGTCGTCGAGGAAGACGTGCCTGGCGTCGCCGATCTTGTTGTCGTCGGTGTCGTAGACCGGGTGGTCCAGTACCGTCGGGATCTGCTCTCGGGTGATCATCGTGATCTCCCTTCTGCTGGCCTCCCGACCCGACTAACCTCGTAAAACAGTACAAAACACACTGATTGTCCTGATCTGTCGTGAATGTGTGTGGGTGGGGTTCGGCCGGATACTCGTGCGGCATGGTTTCGATCACGTACCGGTGGAGAGTGCCCTGGGCGGGAAGTCGCTGGTCATGGGTGTAATGGCGGGTCTGCGCACCGCCGATCGCCGGCTGGCCAGGCGGGCGATCGCGTGGGGGCCGCCGTGGGTGCGGCAAGTCGCGCCCGCGGTGGAGGAAGCGGCCGAGCACACCAAGCTGTGGTGGGCGGCTGCCGCAGTGATGGCAGCCACGGGCAGGTGGCGCGGCCGCACGGCTGCCGCCGCCGGGGTGACGGCCATGGTGACGGCTCAGGTGCTGTCCAACGCGGTCGCCAAGCAGCTGTACCGGCGGCGCCGCCCGCCGCAGGAATGGGTCCCGCCAAAAGAGCTTCGAGACCGCCCGGACACCTCCTCCTTCCCCTCCGGGCATACGGCTGCCGCCTTCGCCTTCGCCGGAGCCGTTGCCACGGTGTGGCCGGCCGCCGGTGCGGCTTGCGGGGTGTCAGCGGTGACGGTGGCTGCGGAGCGGATCCACAGCGGTGCCCACTACCCCGCCGACGTGGCCGCCGGCGGCGTGATCGGGCTGGCCACGGTCCCCCTGGTGCGAGCCGCACCGCATCTGCTGCGGCGTGTGCTCTGACAGGCGGTTACTGGAAGCTCGCTCTGGCCTCCGTCGGCGTGATCCCTCCCCGCGAGCGCGGTGCGAGGTATCTCCAGGCTGCGCTTGAGCGGGGTGTCCCGGCGCGTCGGGCCCTGGCGAAGGAGGTGTGCCGGTGAACCGTTACCCGCCGATAGCCGACCACGGCATAGTCGATGATCTTCAGACCGCCGCGCTGGTGTCCTCCGAGGGATCGATCGACTGGTGGTGCACGCCACGCTTCGATGCGCCCAGCGTGTTCGCCTCCCTCCTCGACAGCGAGCGGAGAGGTTACTGTCGGTTTGCCGCTGATCTTGCGGGCGAGGCCGAAGCCACGGTGCGGCAGCCGTATCTGTCGGACACTGTGGGCGGGCAGGACCACCGCGCGCTGCACCAGCACCCTGGCGGCATCAGCGAGGAGGAGCCGGATCGCAAGAAGGAGCCGGACCAGAAGTCTCAGACCGCCGTGACGTGCTGTTCCCGGCCCGGGAACAGACGGCCCAGCGCCAGCCGTGCCACGCGCGGCCAGTCGGCCGCCGTCCCGCCCGCCTGTGGCGTGCCGGGGCGGCGGCGTGGCACGCGGACCCGGAGCGCCCCGGGCGCGCTGCGGCATACGACGGGTGACGGCAGAACGACGTGTTCTCCGTCGATGCCGACCGGGAGGGCGCCCGTGTCGGCTTCTACGACGACTTCCCCGGCGCTCAGCCGGATGAGTCCCCCGGGGCGCGGACCGCGGACCATGCGCGCCGCCTGAGCGGTGTTGCCGACCCGCACGCACACCACACCGAGGAGTCCCGAGTCCAGCCGCTCCCTGCGCCCCGGATGGGCCGCGTCGACGGCACGGCCGTAGGGATTGTTACTGACGAGCAGCGCCTGAAGTCCATCGACGTACGTCCGGTCGGCCCGCGTCCGCAGCCTGGGCGCGTCCTCACCGGTGAGGAGGCCGGGGAGGGTTCGCAGGGTCGTGCGGGCTTTGGCGTCCCGGTACGCGGGGTCGGTGACGACGGACGCGTACGTGCCGAACGAGGCGTTGTTGACGAAGACGCGGTCCGCGGCGTACCCGAGGTCGATGCGGAGTTCGACGCCGTGGGTCAGGGCTTCCAGGGCGGCCGCCGGATCGTCACGGTCGAGGCCGAGATCGAGGGCGAAGTGGTTGCGCGTACCGGCGGGAATCACCACGAAGGGAAGGTCGTGGAGCGCCGCGACCTCGGCCACCAGCGCCTGGGTGCCGTCGCCGCCCGCCACCGCCAGCAGATCGGCCCCCTCGGTTGCGGCCTGCCGGGTCAGCTCGGCGACATCCTGGCCTGCGTCGAGCAGGGCCACCCGGCAGCCTGCGGCCCGGGCCTTCTCCACCAGGTCGAAACGACCCACCTTGCCGCCGCCGGAGCGCGGATTCATGAGGACCCAGGGGGCGCGGGGCGCCTCGACGACAGCCTGTTCGGAGGCGGTGTGACCAGGTGTCAGGGCCGTACGTGCCGCCGTGACGGCCAGCAGCCACAGGCCCAGGGACAGCAAGGCCGGCCCGAGCATGCCGAACGTGGCATACAGGGCCAGGGCAGCGACCGGCGCGGTCACCGACAGAGCCACGCCGAGGGCACGGACCACTCCGGTGTGCGCCAGGGTCCACCACACCCCGACGGCGGCGAGCGCCAGTCCGGCGATGCCGACCAGGGCCCACAGCACGCTCCGCAGACCGGCGGCGACGAGCGGCACCAGGATGCTGCCCAGCAGGGCGAGCACGGCGAGGCGAGCCCGTCCGGCGCTGTCCTCGTGTACGGCTGCGGCCCCTGCCTCTCCCGACCCCCTCGTGTTCCAGCCGTGTCGTCCCACCGGTCGGCCCTTCTCTTCTGCCTCACACCTTGTGCGGCGGGCGCTCCTCGGACAGTGGGCGCTCCTCGGACAGGTCGAAGAGGTTGTCGCGCCGGACCACGCACAGGGCCCAGATGATGAAGCCCGAGAGCGCGATCATCACGACCGACCACACCGGGTAGTACGGCAGGGAGAGGAAGTTGGCGATGATGACGAGTCCGGCGATGGCCACGCCGGCGACACGCGCCCACACCGAGACCTTGAGCAGTCCGATGCTGACGATCACGGCGACCGCGCCCAGAGCGAGGTGGATCCAGCCCCAGCCGGTCAGGTCGAACTCGAACACGTACTGGCGCGTCGTGACGAAGATGTCGTCCTCGGCGATGGCCATGATGCCCCGGAAGATGTCGAGCAGGCCGACGAGGAAGAGCATCACGGCCGCGAAGACCGTCAGGCCGGTTGCCCATTCCTGCTTCGCCGTGTCTGCCGGCCGGGTGTGTGTCGCGGTCATCTTGTGCCTCGATTCGTGTCGTCCGGATGCTCAGCGACCGGAGGTGTGGGTGGTGGAGCCCGGGGGCTCCGCCGGGCCGTGGCCGGTCAGGACCAGTTCCTTGGCCCTGCGGAACTCCTCGTCCGTGATGTCGCCGCGTGCGCGGATCTCGGACAGCTTGCTGAGTTCGTCGGCGCTGCTGGGGCGGCCCATGCCGCCTGCGGCCTCCCTGATGTGGGCGTCGAAGGCTTTCTGCTGTGCTCGGGCCTGCGCTATTTCCCGGCGGCCCATGTTCTTGCCGCGGGCGATCACGTAGACGAAGACGCCCAGGAAGGGCAGCAGGATGGTGAGCACCAGCCAGCCGGCTTTCGCCCACCCGCTCATCGCGTCATCGCGGAAGATGTCGACGACGACGCGGAAGAGCAGGACGAACCACATGATCCACAGGAAGAACAGGAGCATGCTCCAGAAGATGCTCAGCAAGGGGTAGTCGTACGCCAGGTACGTCTGCGCGCTCATGTCACTTCTCCGTCCCGGGCGCTCGCCCGGCCGCCGTTGCGTGCTGTCTTCAGCGTGGGCACGGCCAGGGCCGGGTGGCCTCACCCGACGCGGGTGAGCCTGCGGGCGGCCCGGCACTTGATGGATGCGCTCCTGCGGCGGGATCAGGGTTCGGCCCGCGTGCGGCAGGGGACGGCGGCCGTCCGGTACCAGTCGGAGGAGGCGACGTACTGGCCGAGGGCGAGGCCCGATACGGCCACCAGGAACACGGCGATCAACCAGGAGAGAAACGTGAAGACGGGCCCCAGCGGGCCGAACTCCTGCAGGCTGCGCTCCATGACCGTGGGCACGAACAGGCCGGCGGCCCAGCTCAGCACGACCGTGCCCGTGCCCGCGAACAGCGCTCCCGGCAGCAGGTTCCGCCAGCCGATCCTGCCGCCCAGCAGGAGGTGCTGGGACCACCACCACAGCAGAGTCGCCGACAGCACGGACAGCACCCATCCGATCACCGCGCCGCCGCCGAACCCGCTGCGCAGCGGTGCCTGGACCAGGAGGACGCCCAGCCAGACGAGCAGCCAGAGCAGCCAGCGCCAGACCGCGGCCCGCACCGGTGTCCGTGGCAGGTGCCAGCACCGCTCGCAGACCGCCTGAAGCGCCCGGCTGAAGGCCGTGGCGGACACGAGAGTCACCACCACGCCCACAGCTCCGGCGGCGTCCCGTGGTGTGCCGGTGGCGGTGAAGGCACGGCGTACCTCGTCGAGCGTGTCACCGCGCACCCCCAGAACCGCACGGAGGGAGTCGGCCAGCAGGTCCTGCACCCCTCGGGGGGCGAACGCCGCGACGGTCATCAGCAGCGGCAGCGCGGTGATGAAGGCTTGCGCGGCCAGCCTCACGGAGCCCTCCACGACGTTGAGCGCCGACAGGCGGGGAAGCAGCCGGGCCACCGGACCGGACCGCAGGCTCGCCCGGACCCGCTCCACCGCCGTGTGCCTGCGGGACGCCGGGGCGGGTCCGGGTTTCCTTGCCATGGCTCACGGGGCCGCCGCCCGGTCCTCATGCCCGGCGGTCGGGCCCGCGGCGGCCGCGAGGACCGCCACCACGATCAGGACGGCCAGGGCGATGCCCAGAACTAGCGCCACCGCTCCGACCGTGGGGTGGTTCCAGAGCACCAGCGCCAGCGCTCCGGCCGCGATGACGCCACCGGTGGTCCATGCCCGGTGGTCCGTCAGCCAGCGTCCGGTGGACCCGGTGCGCACTCCGGCGCGGTGCAGCCCCCGGCCGGCGGCCGTCGTGCCCCTGTTCGTCGCCGTGCGGACGGCGCGGGCCGGACGTCCGGGACCGTACAGGTACGCCACCAGAGCCGTGACCACCGCGACGACCAGCAGGGTGCGTGTGCTGTCGCGCAGGAACCGGACGAACGTGTCGTAGATCGCCGCGGCCGCGTCGGTGGGCAGCGTCGTGGGCGGGACCGAGTCCAGATAGACCCGTCGGACCACGGCCAGCGCGACGAGCAGCACCACCATCATCACGCCGACACCCGTCGCGGTGATCATCAGCATCACCCGGTGTGCCGGAGCGGTCCACACGGCGAGCGCGGCGAGTACGACGGTCAGGACGGGCAGCCAGGTGCCGAGGATGTCCAGCAGCCGCATCATGTCCTGCGCCTTGCCCAGTTCCTCGGTGTGGAACAGCGTGATGGTCCGGTCGGTGTCCGGGATGGCGGCGGCCTTGTCGAAGCCCGCGTCGACGAGCCGCTCCCGTACTTCGTTGACGACCTCTCCCACGTCCAGTTGGACGGTGTCGCCCTCGGCGCGCACGGCACCCTCGCGCTCTCCGGTGAGCATGTTCACCACCGCGGCGTGCGACCGCCGGTTGGCACCCTCCCACACCTGCTGGAAGGCGTCGCTGGTGATCACACGGGTTACGGTGCGGTCCACGACCGTCCTGACCGCGTTGCGCAGCGGACCCTCCAGGGACTCGGCCCCCTCCACGACGCGGGGTGGTGCCCCGGAGTCCTGGAGGACCCTGGTGAGCGAGTCCGTCACCGCTTTGACGTCCACGTTGGCCACCACGCGGTCCGTGAGCCGGTTGATCACGACCTCCTGCACGGGCGGCTCGGACGCCAGCGGCGCGACGGTCTCCACGTACCTGTCGGTGTCGGAGACCGTGTCCTGGACCCAGGCCGCGACGACGGCCAGGGGCGCGAGCAGCAGGGCCAGCAGGAGGAGGACCGAGGAGCCGGCCTGGCGTACCCGCCGGTGGCGCACCGTGGCGTGACGGCGCAGTCGCTCGTATTCCGCTCGCTCCTCGGCGGTCATGACGTGTTTCTGGTGTGAGGCTCCGCCGGAGTCCGGCGGAGCCGGGGTCGCGGCCGGGTTCATGGGTGCTCCTTTCCGTGTGTGCGCCGCCCCGGCCGCGAAGGCCGCCGGTCGGGACGACCGTGGCGGGGCGACCGCACGGGCCCGGTGCGTTTGTCGCGCGCGCCGGAGCGGCGGGTGCGGTGTCAGTCCGTCTCGGCGGGGGCCCGCGGCTCCGTGGGGTGCGTCTTTCGGAGCGCGGCCCGCCACGCGAGGGCGACCACCGCCTCGCCCAGGCCGAGCAGGACGAGCCACAGACCGAGCAGCCGGGTCAGGGCGCGGGCAGACTCGGCCGGCAGCGCGAGCACCACGATCCCCGCGACGATGCCGAGCACCGCGGCGCCCAGGACGACCCCGCGGTGCGGCAGGTCCTTGGTGGCGATGGCCGTGTAGAGGGTGAGGATGCCGGACACGAGCCAGACGACCCCGGTGATCAGCGAGAGCGCGGCGATCGTCTGCAGCGGGTTCCGCAGGCACAGCACCCCGGCCAGGACGTACAGCACGGACAGGAGCAGCCCCGCGAGCCGTTCGTGCCCCTCCCTCGAGAAGACGGCCACGAACCGGAACGCCCCTGTCACCAGCAGGTACAGGCCGATGAGGACCGCCAGGACGTGCAGAGTCGCCTCCGGCCAGACCAGTACCAGGACGCCCAGCACCAGCGTCGCGACGGCCGAGGCCAGGAGCCAGGTCCATGAACGGCCGAGCCGCGCCAGTGCCTGCGCGGGGTCGTCCACCGGACCGGGGGCCGCCCCGTCGGGTTCGTGTTCCTGTCCGGTGCGCGGTGCCGGACCGTACGGCATGGCCATGGCTCCTCCTCGCGTGATCGAGTGGTCGCCTCCGGACCGCCGGCGGGGCGGAGTGTGATGGGGCGGTGTGCGAGGACCTGACCGCTCCAGGCTCACGCCTGTCACCGGGTGCCGGGGTCACCCACCACGGGTGATCCGGCGACGCCGCCGTGGCGGTGAGGTGGGAATCTCCCGGCGCCCGGCCCATCGGCTTTCCGGCCGGACGGAACGAAGAGACACGAGATGAGCGATCCGAGCACTGCCCGGACGGACCGCGCCCGGTCCGGGCCGGACGCGCACCGGCGGCGCCTTCCGCTCCGCCCTCGCCGGTGGGCGGCGGTCGTCGCGGTCGCCCGCACCGTGCTCATCGCCGTCGGTCTCGTCACCGCCTACTACCTGCTGCCCCTGGACGAGCGCGGTACGGCTGGTGCGTCGGTGCTGCTCGTGTGCGGCCTGGTGGCGGTGCTGCTGGTGTTCGGGTGGGAGGTGCGGGCCATCGCGCGCTCATCCCACCCGCGCCTGAAGGCCGTCGAGGCCCTGGCCGCCACGCTGGTGCTGTTCCTGGTCCTCTTCGCCGGCGCCTACTACCTGCTGGACCGCTCCGCCCCGGGCTCCTTCAGCGAGCCGATGACCAGGACGGACGCCTTGTACTTCACTCTGACCACGTTCAGCACCGTCGGCTACGGGGACATCACGGCACGCTCCCAGACCGGGCGCGTGCTGACGATGCTGCAGATGGCTGGAGGGCTGCTGCTCGTGGGCGTCGCCGCACGGGTGCTGGCGAGCGCGGTCCAGGCGGGGTTGCGCCGACAACGCCAAGGGCCGTCGGCGGAGCCGCGTTCCGGTACCGACGCCGGGGCGCCGGACCGGGAGGCCGGACCATGACCGTACCCAGCGCTTTCACCGCGTCCCTGTCACCGGCCGAGCGAGCGGCTACGGCAGGAATGCGAGGGCGGGGATTCCTACGTGCGCCAGCTGTGGCACTGGAAGGGCATCGCACGGCCGGAGACCATGGGGCCGGACCTGCTCTCCCTCTTCGGCCGGCTGTGCGGGGCGTCCCTGGCACGGGCCCACGCCCGCTCGGGTGATCCCATCGCCCTCGCCGCCTACCTGGGCGGCAGCGACCGCTTCGACCGCGCGCTCACCGAGTTCGCCCAGTTCTACGCCGACCAGAACGAGCGGGACTACGAGGCGCTGGAAGCCGCATGCTGCTCCGGCCGGAGCAGTGCGGAGCGGCGCTGACGCTCCGGCCCGTCACCACGCGAGGCCGCCCGGCACCGCACACCGCCCGGTCCTGTCACTCCGGCAACTGCCGCATCTCCACGACACGCAGTCCCAGTGACTGGCAACGTGCCAGCAGCCCGTACAGGTGCGCTTCGTCCACGACAGGGCCGAACAGGACGGTCTGGCCGGACATCACCACGTGGCCCAGCTCCGGAAAGGCTTTGGCCAGCGTTTCCGACAGGTGTCCCTCGACTCGGATCTCGTAGCGCACGAGCTGTCCTCCCATGGACTGCCTGGGACAGGCGGGCGGCACTCATCCCTACGACCGTGCGCTTCCGTGCTCCTTCGGGCCTCACCCGGTACAGGTGACCCGTGGCCTGGCGACGGACCCCACGGACCAACGCGTTCTCAATGCTTCAGAACGATCTTGAAGGAGATGATCAGCAGGCCGAGCAACAGGTTGACCGACGCGGTGGCGGCCACAAGCCGCCGCGAAGCACCGGCGCGGCGTGCCGCGGCCACGGACCAGCCCACCTGGCCGGCCACGGCGACGGAGAGCGCCAGCCAGAGGGCACCTCGCACGTCGAGGCCCAGGAGCGGGCTGACGGCCACCGCGGCGGCCGGCGGGACGGCAGCCTTGACGATCGGCCACTCGTCACGGCACACCTGCAGCACGACCCGGCGGTCCAAAGCCTGTTGCGCCAGGCGCGCCCCGAACAACTGGGCATGCACGTGCGCGATCCAGAACACCACGCCGGTGAGCAACAGCAGCAGCACCAGCTCGGTGCGGGGGAACGAGCCCAGGGAGCCGGCGCCGATCACCACAGAGGCCGCGAGCATGGATCCGTAGACTCCGCCCGTGTAGTCCGCGCGGGCTCGGCGCTCGGCTCGGCGCTCCCCGCGGGCCGTGGCCGGGCCGATCCTGGTCCTGGACACCGGTGACTCCCTCCGGACTCAGCGCGTCGATCCGGTCGCTCCGGCCGGAGCGTCGGCGTCCGGCTGCCGCGGACGGCTGTCCCGGGCGGTCGGCAGGTGCGGTGTGACCAGGAAACTGGCGAGAGCGATGCCGCCGGTGGCCAGGATCGCCGCCTTCAGGCCGTCCAGCTGCGCGGAGGCGTAGGAGTCCGCGACGGCGTCGACCTCGGACGGTGGCAACCCGGCACGCTCGGCCGCCGAGCGCACCTGATCGGTGGCGACGAAGGTGATCCCCGCCTGGAGGGCGACACCGACCTCCTCACGGGTCTCTTCGGACAGCTGCGAATTGTCCGCCACCTGCGTGGTGAAGGCGTGGGCGAGCGCACCGATGAGGATCGACCCGATGAGTGCGGTGCCCAGCGCGGAGCCCAGATTCTGTGCCGTGAACTGGAGTCCTCCGGCCTCACTGCGTTCCTCCTCGCCGACGCCGGACTGGACGACGTTGCCCAGTTGCGAGGCGAGCAGGCCGACGCCCACGCCCAGCAGGGCCATGGCTCCGGCGAACTGCGTGTCGTCGATGACCGGGTCGATGGTGGCCAGCAGCCACACGATGGCCGCCGCCAGGGTCGCCAGGGCCAGCCGGACCACCCTGCGCGGCCCCCACACCCGTCCCAGCGAGGACGCGGAAAGAGAGGTCACCAGCATGGTGGCGGACACGGGCAGCAGGCGCAGCCCCGTCTCGAAGGCGTCGAACCCCTGAACCACCTGCAAATACAGCGGGATGGTGAAGAACAGCCCCAGCAGGATGAGGTTCTGGCTCAGCAGCGTCATCAGGCCGGACCGCAGCACGGGTCTGCCCAGCAGGGACAGGTGCACGAGGGGGTCGGCGCCCTGGTGCTCCCGCCGCCGCTCCCAGTGCCGGAAGAGGGCCAGGACGGCCGCCCCGGCCCCGACGACGAACAGCGTCGGGGCGAAGCCGAGGACGGTGAAGGGAGGGTTGCGGGGCTGCACCCATCCCCAGGTGCTGCTCTGCAGCACCCCGAGCACGCCCAGCCCCAGTCCGGCCGCGGAGAGCGCCGCACCGACCCCGTCCAGCCGGGGGCGCGGGCCGGTCCGGGGGGACTCCGCGATCACCCGGCGGCACAGCAGGACGGCCACGACGACCACGACCTCGCCGGCGAAGACCAGCCGCCAGGTCAGGTACGTCGTCACCCAGCCGCCCAGCAGCGGGCCGACCGCGATCCCGGCGCCGGCGAGCCCGCCGATGACCGCGTAGGCGACGGCCCGGTCCTTCCCGCGATACGACTCCGCGACGAGGGCGGCCATGGCCGGCAGCACCATGGCGGCTCCCAGTCCCTCGATGACGGACCAGCCCAGTGTGAGGACCCACAGCGTGGGTGCCGCGGCGGTCAGGGCCGACCCCACGCCGTAGACGACCAGCCCGAGCAGGAACATGCGGCGACGCCCCAGGATGTCGCCGCACCTGCCGCCGATGATCATGAACGCCGCCATGACCAGCGCGTACAGAGTGATGACGGCCTGGATGGCGGTGACCTCCGTGTCGAAGTCCTCGACCAGCTGACTGATGGACACGTTCATGACCGAGGTGTCCAGGACCATGAGGAACTGGGCCGTACCGAGGACGATCAGAGCCCGCCAGTGCTTCACGCTGTCCACCTCGCCGAGTCGGCCGGTACGCCGGCGGAGTCGGCCGGGCAGTGGCCTGCACATGCCCCGCCGCTCCTGCCCATCGCATCCGAAGTACGTGCCTCGTGCCTCACCCGCCACGGGGGAAGGGCAGCACGCCTGTGATGTCCGGCCGGCGGGGAGGGCGGGCGCCGGACCCTCTCACCGCCCGTGTTCACAGCAGCCGGAGGTCGCGCGCGCGGCGCACCGCGTCGCCTCGCCGGTTCACCGCCAGCTTCCGGTAGACGCTCTTGAGGTGGGTCTTCACCGTGTTCACCGACACGTAGAGGTCGGCGGCGACCTCCTCCGTCGACATCATCCGGGCCAGCCGCTCCAGGACGTCGCGCTCGCGTCCGCTCAGCTCCACCGCGACGAGCGGCGGGGGCAGCGACTCCGGCCGGGGTTGCTCACCGTGTCGCGGCAGGCCGGGCGTGAGCCAGCCCGCTGCCAGCTCGTGGAGCGGAGGCATGGCCAGGAGGGGCCGGATCCACGCTCCCGCATCGAGGAACGGACGTCGCAGCCGCTCCCGCCGAGCGTCGAGGAGCGCCTGCGCCACGAGCCTACGGGCGGTGGCGGTGTCTCCCGACCCCTCCGCGGCCTGAGCCCTCACCAGCGCTGCTCTCACGGTCACCGCCGGCCCGGTCCGGCCCCCGGTGCGGATGCTGTCCAGCAGGTCGATGGCCGCCCCGGTACGGCCTGCGGCGACCTGGATCGCCGCGGCCTCAACGGCACACGCCGGCTGGTCGCCGGACACGCCCTGGAGCACCTCGGCCGCTTCGTCCGGCCGTCCTTCGGCCAGGTGAGCGGCGGAGGTGACGAGCGCTTCATGGCCTGCCGCCCAGGGTGAGGCCACGACCGCGGAGACGGCCGGGTCCGCCGCCTGGACGGCGGCTCGTGCCTTGCCCCTGACCAGCAGGAGGCGAGCTGTGGCGAGGGCTCGTCCCGCCGCCGTCACCGGATCACGCGTTCCCGATGAGGGCCGGGCCGCCTCGTCGATGAGGGCTTGGGCCCGGCTCAGCTCATGGCGGTCGACGGCCACGGCGGCCAGGACCAGCTGCCCGATGCCGGAGCCGGACGGCTGGGGAAGGCCGACCCGTTCCGCCTCGGACACCGCCGCCAGGGCCTTGCGCTCCGCCCGGCCGGGCCAGCCGTTCAGATAGTCGAGCAGGGCCAGGTGCTCCATCGAGTCCTCCCGGGGCAGCACGGTGGAGGCCCCGCCGGGAGCGCCGGCTGCCGTGGTCAGGGCAGCACGCGCGTCCTCGAAGCGCCCGGCCCACAGTCGGGCCGAGCCCAGATGGGTCAGCAGGAGGGCGGTGAGTTCGGGATGCTTGTCCAGGAGGTGTGCCGGGACTTCCTGCCGCAGTTCATCGGCCGCTTCGGCGGCTCTTTCGGCCTGTGAGGGACATCCGGTCAGCCGGGCGGCCAGTGCCTCGAGCAGCGCACAGCTCAGCTGGACGGCCGCCGGCTCGGGCGCCGCTTCGGACGCGTCGTCGGCCAGATGCTCCTCGGCGTGGCGCAGGCGGGTCAGTCCGCGGTCGAGGTTGTATCGGGACAGGTCGCGGGCCGCGCGTACGAGGTCTGTCGCCGGACTCCTGGCCTCGGGCCCCATGCGGGAGAACAAGTCGGTCAGGTCACCCGAGCGCAGGCCGGTGAAGAGCTGTCCGATCGCCAGGTCGTCGACGAGGGCGCCGGCGGCGAAATCCCAGTCGCCCGCGGCGGCGCCGTGAGCGAGTGTCTCCGGCAGGAATCCGGAACGACGCAGCCACCGCGCGGCCCGCCGGTGGAGTTCCGGCTCCAGGCCGGGCAGGCGCTCGCGCAGATGGGCCCGGAGTATCTCCCCGAACAGCGGGTGGAGCTGGTACCACGAGTGCCCGAGGTACTCGACGAACGCGTTGCCGCGGTGCAGCCCGGCGAGAATGGGCCCGGCATCGGTCCGGAGGGTCAGCGCGTTGGCCAGACCGGGACAGAAACGCTCCAGGACGCTGACGCGCAGCAGGAGGTCCTGTGTCTCTTCCGGCTGTCCTTTGAGGACCTCGGCCAGCAGGAAGTCCGCGACCGTACTGCGATCCGCCTCGAACTCCTTCAGGTAGAGCTCCGGGTCGGCGCTCTCCAGAGCGGCCAGGGCGGACAGGCGCAAGCCGGCGGCCCAGCCCCGGGTGCGGTCCACCAGGGCGCGCGCGGCAGGGACCGGAAGGCTCAGACCGTGCAGCTCAAGCAGTGCGGCGGCCTCCTCGGGGGTGAACGCCAGCTCGGCGGCGCGGATCTCCGTCAGCTCGTCGGCCGCCCGGTAACGGTGCAACGGAAGCAGCGGTTCGGTGCGGGTGACGAGGACCAGGCGCAGCCCCCGCCCGGCGTGGTGCAGGACGAACTCCAGCTGCTCCGCGACCTCCGGAGCGGTCACGCGGTCGTACTCGTCGAGCACGAGGACCACGGGCCGGTCGCGATCGTTCAGCTCGGCGGCGAGCGCCGCCAGCAGCCTTTGGTCCACCCCGGTCGCATCCGCGGGGGCTTCGACCGCATCGGATGCGGGCGCACCGCAGGCGCGCAGGGACTGAATGACGTACGCCCAGAACACCCCGGGACGCCGGTCCCCCACTTCGACGGTGAGCCAGGCGACGGGCTGCCGCAGGCCGGCTGCCCAGTCGGCGGCCAGCAGGGTCTTGCCCGCGCCGGCGGCACCGTTGAGCAGGGTCAACGGTGTCCGGAGAGCTTGGTCGAGGTGGTCGACGAGCCGCTGCCGCCGCAGGTACGTGGCGGGTCTCGTCGGCAGCACGATCCGGGTGCGCAGAAACGGGTCCCCCAGGGGACCGGTGCACGGAACGGTGGGACCGGTCAGTCCTGGAGCGTTCTCGTCGGTTTCTGCCACAGGGCTCACCACCACTGTCCGTCAAGGTCAGGTCATGGGCTGCGCCTCTTCACCCAGCATCCCAGTCCACCTGCCCCTGCGCGCGGCGCACAGGGGCCGATGCCCCGTTCACCAGGGCATCGCCCGCCCTTGCCCGGCTGGCTCCACACCTACGCCCGCGCCCTGGTGACCGTCGCGGAGGACGGCCCCTCCGAGGGGCCGCTGCTCACGGTGTCCTTCCCGTCCCCGGAACGGATCAGGGCCGCCGCCAAGGAGGCGTTCCACATGCGGTTCGTCGCTCAAATGCGCCGTCCCGGACGCGCAGATGACGACCGTGAGCGAGGTGGTGCACCTGGTCGACGCTCTCGACCCGTCGGTCATATGAAGACGAGTACGAAGCGCGACACGGGGGGTTGGGGGAGTCCCACGGCGCTGGAATCCCCCGGCTCGATCCGAGCCGAGAGCTTGAGAGGGCGGGATGAAAGTGGAGAGAAGAGATTATTCATTCCTATTAGTGCTATTTATGATAGATGCGATTTGTGTCGCACCGGGAGAAGCTGAACACTGCGGGTTCCCGCAAGGAGCCCTCCCCTGAACGCTCGCTGCTGGCGTCGGTCGTCACCGATCCCGGACACCTCCCCGAACTCCTCGCCGACTTCGCCGTCCGCCGCATCGGTCCGGCCGTGCCCGAAGCAATCGCCTCGCTTCGGCGGAACCACCCCAACGCCACCGAGGCGGAGCTCCGGGCCCGGGTGGTCGCTCGCGGCCGACGGACCGTCGTATCGGAGGGATCCCTCGTGGGCGGCCCGTTCCTCGTGCTCATTCCCGTCGCGTTCTGCGCGGCGCTGCTCCGCCAGGCACGTACGGTCCTGGAGCTGGCCGCCCTCGACGGCCGCGACCCCACGGCGAGCGCCCGCGCCGGCGAACTCCTCGTCCTCCAGGGCGTGTACGAGGACACCCGGCAGGCGCAGGACGCGCTCGCCCGCACCGGACGCGCCGCCGGCGCACCCGCCCGCTGGAAGCGATGGGTGGCCCTGTGGGACGTCACCCTGCGCATGGCCCACCTCCTCGGCGTGCTCACGCCAGGCGACGAGAGTCAGGCCGCGGGCCGGCGCGTACGCCGGGTCGCCGTCCAGGCCTGGCGGTGGCTGCTCCTCGGCGTGGTCTTCCTGGTCGGACTGGTCGCCCCCCCTCGTCTGGCTCCCGTACATGGCGGTGACCTACCAGCGCGCCGACGCCCGCCTGGCAGACCGCGTTCTCGCCTACTACTTCGCCGACACCGCACCCGCCCCGCGCCACCGGACCTCCCGCCCCGAACCGGAAGTCCTGGCGGCCGCACTCCGCGCGTTCCTCTCCCTCCTCGTGCCGCTCGTCCTGACCGCCGTGACCTTCCTGACCGGTCTGCGCATCGCCGACAGCCGCTGGCCGGTCCTCGGCATCACCCTGGCCACAGCGTCCGCCGCGGTCGGCGCGCTCTGGTACTGGCGCCGCCACCGGCGCCTTTGACCGTCCTCCAGCAGTTGACGCGGAGCCCACCCCGGGACGCCGGTCCCCCACTTCGACGGTGAGCCAAGGGCAACAAGATCCGGTCAGTGCCCCTGCCTGCTCAGCCGGCCGCCGCCCTCAAGGCCCACATGAAGGAGTTCCCGCCGGTCGAGGCAAGGCATGAAAGAGGCGGGGTTCGAAAACCCCGCCCGATCTGAAAGAAACCCCAGGTCAGGGCCACACCAAGCAGTACGGCTGGTGCCCGGCCTCGTGCAGCCTGTGGCTGAAGTCCTGCCACTCGTGCAGCAGCTGGTACACGTTGAACGCGTCCCGAGGCCCACCCCGGTCCGGCACCGTCGACCAGATGAAGGCCGCCGCGCCGACCGCCTCCTCGCCGATTCCGCGTAGGGGGTCTACGACCGTCATGGGGAGCTTGACTACGGCGTAGTCCGGATGCAGGACTACGAGTTCGAGCGGCGGGACCTTGTTCAGCGGGACGCCCTCTATGCCGGTGAGGACCATCGCGGCCATCGTCTCCGGCTTGATCTTCGTGAACATGCCGTTCATGCCGAGCTCGTCGCCGCCGAGTTCTTCCGGGCGCATGGAGATGGGGACTCGCGCGGCGGTCGCACCGTCCGGGGCCCCGAAGTATTTGTAGGTCACCCCCACCCGGCCACCATTCCTGCTCTCTGCCCGTGGGGCGTCGATCCGACGGATTCCGTTGAGGCCGTCGATCCGCTCGCCCGGCTCGGGCTCACTCTCCGTCTGCCGTACCTCGCGGGTTTCGCGTGTCTCGGCCGCCGCTTCCGCCTCGCGCCGGTGCCTTCCCCGTTGGGCACGCCGAGGACCGAGGTCATCGGTCCCCTCGCCCAGTCCGCCACCGCGATGCATATCTCCACCCGACTGCTTATCTAAGGTGCGCCATCTCCGCCACGCAACCCGATCATCATGTCAGTGACCTCCCCCGCGACCGCCCGCCGAAACGTGCGTTGAAACACGTGTCCGCAGGATCTTCGAGGCCTCTGACAACATGGCTGTGTGAACTATCCGTACGAATACGACGCCCCAGTTTCTCATGCTCTTTTCAACCGTGCGGCGGCCGTCACACCCGGCGGCGTGAACTCTCCCGTGCGAGCGTTCCGCGCCGTGGGCGGTACGCCCCGGTTCATGGTGTCCGGCACCGGTCCGTACCTGACCGACGCCGACGGAAGGGAGTACGTGGACCTCGTCTGCTCCTGGGGGCCGATGATCCTCGGCCACTCCCACCCGGAGGTGATCGCGGCGGTCCAGGCCGCCGTCGCCCGCGGTACGTCCTTCGGTACGCCCGGTGAGGGCGAGGTCGCGCTCGCCGAGGAGATCGTCGCCCGCGTCGAGCCCGTCGCCCAGGTCCGGCTCGTCTCCAGCGGCACCGAGGCGACCATGTCCGCCATCCGTCTCGCCCGCGGCTACACGGGGCGCGCCAAGGTGATCAAGTTCGCCGGCTGCTATCACGGGCATGTGGACGCCCTGCTCGCCGCCGCGGGAAGCGGACTCGCCACGTTCGCGCTGCCCGACACCCCCGGCGTCACCGGCGCCCAGGCCGCGGACACCGTCGTCCTCCCGTACAACGATCTCGACGCCGTCCGCGAGGCCTTCCGCGCCCACCCCGGCCAGATCGCCTGCGTGATCACCGAGGCCGCGCCCGGGAACATGGGCGTAGTGCCGCCGGAGCCCGGCTTCAACCAGGGGCTCAAGGACGCCTGTGCGGACAACGGCGCGCTGTACATCTCCGACGAGGTCATGACCGGGTTCCGGACCAGCAAGGCCGGATGGTTCGGAATCGACGGCGTACGTCCCGATCTCATGACCTTCGGCAAGGTCATGGGCGGCGGCTTCCCGGCCGCCGCTTTCGGTGGTCGGCCGGATGTCATGGCGCACCTCGCGCCCGCCGGGCCCGTCTACCAGGCCGGCACCCTCTCCGGGAACCCGGTCGCCACCGCCGCCGGGCTCGCCCAGCTGCGACTCCTCGACGACGCCGCGTACGACAAGGTCGACGCGGTGTCCGAGCAGCTCCGTACGCTGGTGTCGGACGCGCTCACCAAGGAGGGTGTGGCGCACCGCGTGCAGAACGCCTCCAGTATGTTCTCCGTGTTCTTCACCGACCGCCCCGTCAAGAACTACGAGGACGCGAAGGCACAGGAGTCGTACCGCTTCACCGCCTTCTTCCACTCGATGCTCGCGCAGGGCGTCTATCTGCCCCCGTCGTCCTTCGAGTCCTGGTTCGTCTCGACGGCGCACGACGAGCGGGCGGTCCAGCGGATCGCCGACGCCCTTCCGGCGGCGGCACGGGCAGCAGCGGAGGCCACGGCAGCATGAGTGACATCACCGTCGTACACGTGGTGCGGCACGGCGAGGTCGCCAACCCGGACGGGGTCCTGTACGGGCGCCTGCCCGGCTACCACCTGTCCGAGTTGGGGCTGCGGATGGCCGAGCGGGTCGCCGAGCACCTCGCCCCCAGGGACATCACGCACGTCGTCGCCTCCCCGCTGGAGCGGGCGCGGGAAACGGCCGCCCCGATCGCCGAGAGCCACGGCCTCGACCTCACGACCGACCGCCGGCTCATCGAGGCCGGCAACGTCTTCCAGGGCAAGGCCTTCGGGGTCGGTGACGGTGCGCTGCGCCGGCCCGAGAACTGGAAGCACCTCCTCAACCCCTTCAGGCCGTCCTGGGGCGAGCCGTATCTGGAGCAGGTCATACGGATGATGGGGGCGCTGGACGCCGCCAAGGACGCGGCACGCGGGCATGAAGCGGTGTGCGTCTCGCACCAGTTGCCGATCTGGATCGTGCGCTCCTACGTGGAGCGGCGGCGGCTGTGGCACGACCCGCGCAAGCGGCAGTGCACACTCGCCTCGCTGACGACGTTCACGTACCAGGGCGACAAGATCGTCTCCGTCGGCTACACCGAGCCCGCCCGGGATCTCGTACCTGCGCATCTGCTGGCGGGGGCGAAGCCGGTCAAAGGCAAAGGCAAGGCTTTCGGAGCGTAGGCGACGGCCAATCACGCCCTCTCGTTCCATTTCGCCTGTAACAAGTTCATCCCCGTCCCGCACGGGAAATGTGACGCTCTCTCCAGGAACCCCCATGTTCGTCGCGCCCTCTAATCCGGTGTCATCCGGAACGGAACAGCGCGACGAACGGGGCGGGAATGCGCCACATCACTCGAAGGGGAATGCTGGGACTCGGGGCCGGTGCTGCGGCGGCTGTGGGACTCGCGGGCTGCGGTACCGAATTGGGAAATGGTTTCAGCGGTGACGAAGGTTCCGAAAAAGACCCCGGCAGCGACAAGGGCAACGGCAAGGGCAAGGGAAACACCGAACGCCCCATAGGCGACGGCTCCACCGCCTACACCGGCAGGCAGCCCAACCAGCCCGCGAAGCCCGAACCCCTCGAACCCGGCCAGACCCCGCCGCAGTTCGTGGTGTTCTCCTGGGACGGCGCGGGAGACGTCGGCAACGGACTCTTCGAGCGGTTCCTGAAACTCTCCGAAGAGCACGACGCACACATGACGTTCTTTCTCTCCGGGCTGTATCTCCTGCCCGAGTCGAAAAAGCGCAAGTACCTTCCGCCGAACAATGCGCCGGGCGCCTCCGACATCGGTTATCTGACCGACGACCACGTCAAGTCGACGCTCAAGTACGTACGACAGGCCTGGCTCGACGGCCATGAGATCGGCACGCACTTCAACGGCCACTTCTGCGGCGGTACCGGCACCGTCGCCAACTGGACGCCCAAGCAATGGCGCAGCGAGATCGACCAGGCGAAGTCCTTCGTCAAGGAATGGCGTACGAACACGGGCTGGACCGATCTGCCCGCGCTGCCCTTCGACTACGACAAGGAACTCATCGGCGGCCGTACGCCCTGCCTGCTCGGCCAGGAGAACCTGCTGCCCACGGCCCGCGAACTCGGCTGGCGCTATGACGCCTCCTCGCCCGGCGGCCGTCAGCAATGGCCCGGAAAGAGTCAGGGGGTGTGGGATCTGCCACTCCAGGCGATCCCGTTCCCCGGCCACACCTTCGAGGTCCTCTCGATGGACTACAACATCCTCGCCAACCAGTCCCTCAACTCCACCCAGGCCCCGCCCGCCAACTACCCGGGCTGGCGCAAGCAGGCCACCGAGGCGTACATCACCGGATTCAAGCGGGCATACGAGACGAATCGCGCACCTTTCTTCATCGGCAACCACTTCGAGGACTGGAACGGCGGCATCTACATGGACGCCGTCGAGGGAGCCCTGAAGCACATGGCCGGCAAGAAGGACGTACGACTCGTGTCGTTCCGGCAGTTCGTGGACTGGCTGGACGTACAGAAGCCGGAAGTGCTGGAGAAGCTCCAGGCGCTGGACGTCGGGCAGCAGCCGGTGGGTGGCTGGAACGAATACCTCGGGGACACGGCCGCGAGCTCCTCGAAGGAGCCCGAAAAGGCCGCCTGAAATGCGGGTTTCCACCCGTGAGGGGGGTGCGCAAGATCCCCGGAACGGACATGCGAAACTTTTCACATGAGTGCCGCAAGCCACGACCCCCAGCGCTCGAAACGCACCCGCTCGTCCATTCGTACGCGTAGTCGCGCCGCCCTGTTCACCTGCGGGGCCGCCGTCGCGGCACTGCTGCTGTCCGCGTGCGGATCCGGGGGTACCAAGGGGGGAGGCGGCGGCACCGGGTTCGTCACCGGCACCGACGGCATCGCCACGGTCGAGAAAGCCGAGCGGGCATCGGCACCCGACCTGTCCGGCAAGACCATCGACGGCAAGCAGCTCGATGTCGCCGACTACAAGGGCGACATCGTCGTCCTGAACGTCTGGGGCTCCTGGTGCGGGCCCTGCCGCCTGGAGGCGAAGAACTTCGTCAAGGTCTCCGAGGACCTCAAGGACCAGGGCGTACAGTTCGTCGGCATCAACACCCGCGACACCAGCACCAAACCCGCGGTGGCCTTCGAGAAGGAGTACGGGGTCACCTATCCCAGCCTGTACGACCCGACGGGCAAGCTGATGCTCCGCTTCGAGAAGGGCACGCTCAACCCGCAGGCGATCCCCTCCACGATCGTCATCGACCGGGAGGGCAGGATCGCGTCCCGCTCGCTGCAGGCGCTCAGCGAGGACAAGCTCCGCAAGATGCTCAAGCCGATCCTCGCGGAGAAGTGACGGCTCGTGTCCCTTCTTGCCGCAGTCACCGACAACAACCAGACAGTCCTCAACGGGGCCCTGCTGCTCGCCCTGCCGGTCGCCGTGCTCGGCGGGCTCGTGTCCTTCTTCTCGCCGTGCGTCCTGCCGCTCGTGCCCGGCTACCTCTCGTACGTCACCGGAGTCACCGGCACCGACCTGGCCGAGGCCCGGCGCGGGCGGATGGTCGTGGGTGCCTCCCTCTTCGTGCTCGGCTTCACCGCCGTGTTCGTCTCCAGCGGGGCGCTGTTCGGCTACTTCGGCTCGACCCTGCTGGAGCACCAGAGCACGCTTTCCAAGGTGCTCGGCGGGCTCATGATCCTCATGGGCATCTTCTTCATGGGCCTGATGCCCTGGCTCACCCAGCGTGAGTTCCGTTTCCACCGGCGGCCCGTGACGGGGCTGGTGGGTGCCCCCGTCCTCGGCGCGCTCTTCGGGATCGGCTGGACGCCGTGCATCGGCCCGACCCTCGCCTCCGTACTGGCGCTCTCCTCCAGCCAGGCGAGCGCGGGCCGTGGGGCCCTCCTGACCGTCGCGTACTGCCTCGGCCTCGGCGTGCCCTTCGTGCTCGCCGCGGTCGCCTTCCGCAAGGCACTCGGCGCCTTCGGCTGGGTCAAGCGCCACTATGTCTGGGTGATGCGCATCGGCGGCACCATGATGATCGTGACCGGGGTGCTCCTGCTGACCGGCGCGTGGGACCGCATCTTGCAGGAGATGCAGGTCTGGTCCAACGGCTTCATCGTAGGGATCTGATCCATGAGCACCACTGAGACCGGCAAGCGCTCCGCGGCGCGGGACGACGACTCGGCCGTACGGGACGACAACGAGCTCGGCGCCGCCGGCTCCCAGCTCTCCACCGCCCCCCGCGAGGACGCGCCCAACCTGCCCTCGCTGGGCGTCATCGGCTGGGCCCGCTGGTTCTGGCGGCAGCTCACCTCCATGCGGGTCGCGCTGATCCTGCTGTTCCTGCTGTCGCTCGGGGCGATCCCCGGCTCGCTGATCCCGCAGAGCGGGACCGACGAGATGAAGGTCGAGCAGTTCGCGCAGGACCACCCGACGCTCACGCCGATCTACGAGAAGCTCGGGCTGTTCCACGTCTACAGCTCCGTGTGGTTCTCGGCGATCTACATCCTGCTGTTCGTCTCGCTCATCGGCTGCATCGTGCCCCGCACCTGGCAGTTCGTCGGCCAGCTGCGCGGCCGGCCGCCCGGCGCACCCCGCCGCCTGACCCGGCTGCCCGCGTACACGACATGGCGTACCGAGGCCGAGCCCGAGCAGGTCCGCGAGGCCGCGCTCACGCTGCTGAAGAAGCGGCGCTTCCGCGCGCATCTCGCCGGGGACGCCGTCGCCGCCGAGAAGGGCTACCTCCGCGAGGTCGGCAACCTCGCCTTCCACATCGCGCTGATTGTGATGCTGATCGCCTTCGCCTGGGGCCAGCTCTTCAAGTCCGAGGGCAACAAGCTGATCATCGAGGGCGACGGTTTCGCCAACACCCTCACGCAGTACGACGACTTCAAGTCCGGGAACCTCTTCAGCTCCGACGACCTGAATCCGTTCAGCTTCACCCTGAAGGACTTCAAGGGCACGTACGCGAGGACAGGGCCCAACAGGGGCACACCGCGCATCTACGAGGCCGCCGTCACCTACAGCGAGGGTGCCGACGGTGCGGAGAAGAAGCGGACGATCGAGGTCAACGAGCCGCTGAAGATCGACGGCTCGAACGTCTACCTCGTCAGCCACGGTTACGCCCCTGTCGTCACCGTCCGCAACGGCAAGGGCGACGTCGTCTTCAGCCAGGCCGTGCCGATGCTGCCGCTCGACGCCAACGTCACCTCCTCCGGTGCGATCAAGGTCCTCGACGGCTACACGAACGCCAAGGGCGAGAAGGAACAGCTCGGCTTCAACGCCTTCTTCGTGCCGACGTTCGCCGGTGCGGGCCAGGGCCAGATGCTGTCCCAGTTCCCGGCACCGGACTTCCCGGTACTGGCGCTCTCCGCCTACCACGGCGACCTGGGCGTCAACTCGGGCCTCCCGCAGAGCGTGTACCAGCTCGACACGAAGAACATGAAGGAGTTCAAGGACTCCAAGGGCGAACTGTTCAAGCAACGCCTCCTCCCAGGCGAGACCATGAAGCTCCCGAACGGCGCCGGCTCGATCACCTTCGAGAAGGACATCAAGGAGTGGGCCGGCTTCCAGGTCACCCAACAGCCCGGCAGCGGCTGGGCCCTGGCCGGAGCCCTGGCCGCCATCTTCGGCCTCGCCGGCTCCCTGTTCATCCAACGCCGCCGGGTCTGGGTCCGCGCCACCGCAGGCCCCGACGGCGTCACGGTCGTCGAAATGGCCGGCCTCGGCCGCAGCGAATCCGCGAAAGTCCCCGAGGAACTGGGGGACTTGGCGGCCATCCTGTACGAGACGGCTCCTGGCGCACCGGATCCGGACGCCGAGCCGGAGACCGACGCCAAGGCTTCCGAAGCCGAGCCCGAGCCGGACGCCAAGGTTTCCGAAGCCGAAGCCGACCCCACCCCCGACCCCCAAGCCGTACCTGCCGAAGGGGCTGAGCAGTGACTCTCGCCGCCGCGACCAACGAAAACCTCGCGAACCTCAGCAACACGCTGATCTACTCCGCGATGGCCGTCTACACGCTGGCCTTCTTCGCCTACATCGCCGAGTGGACCTTCGGCAGCCGCAGCAAGGTCAGCCGCACGGCAGCCGCGCTCACCGGCGACGCGAAGGGCGCGAAGAAGGACACCAAGAAGGCCGGTGCGCCCGAGGTCACCGTGAAGAAAGCCGGCGGCACCGCCGTACTGGAGCGGCCCAAGGTCGTCACACGAGCCGCCGCCGGTGCGCGGGACGTGCCGGACGGACCCGGCGCGCACGGCGGGGACGAACAGGGCGACCTCTACGGACGTATCGCCGTGTCCCTCACCGTGCTCGCCTTCCTCATCGAGTTCGGCGGAGTGCTCGCACGGGCCCTGTCGGTGCAGCGGGCGCCGTGGGGCAACATGTACGAGTTCAACATCACCTTCTCCACCGTCGCCGTAGGCGTGTACCTCTCACTCCTCGCGCTGAAGAAGAACATCCGCTGGCTCGGCCTCCCCCTGGTCACCTCGGTCCTCCTCGATCTCGGTCTCGCCGTCACTGTCTTGTACACCGCCAGTGACCAATTGGTTCCCGCGCTCCACTCGTACTGGCTCTACATCCACGTATCGACGGCGATCTTCTGCGGCGCCGTCTTCTACGTGGGCGCGGTCGGCACGATCCTGTACCTCTTCAAGGACTCGTACGAGAACAAGCTGGCCGGCGGTGGCACGCCCGGCCGTTTCGCCACCTCCGTCCTGGAGCGGCTCCCGTCCTCCGCCTCCCTCGACAAGTTCTCCTACCGCGTCAACGCCGCCGTCTTCCCCCTGTGGACCTTCACGATCATCGCGGGCGCCATCTGGGCGGGCGACGCCTGGGGCCGCTACTGGGGCTGGGACCCCAAGGAGACCTGGTCCTTCATCACCTGGGTCGCGTACGCCTGCTACCTCCACGCCCGCGCCACGGCCGGCTGGAAGGGCCGCAAGGCCGCGTACATCGCCCTCGCCGCCTTCGCCTGCTGGCTGTTCAACTACTACGGCGTGAACATCTTCGTGAGCGGCAAGCACTCGTACGCCGACGTCGGCTGAGCGCAGCGCATCACCCACGAGGCCGGTTCCATGTGACGTACGTCGCGGGAGCCGGCCTTCGTCGTACGGACAGGTGGGACACGCCGGGTCAGTGGAGGACCTTCTCCTTGGCCCGGCGGAACTCCTCGTCGGAGATGTCGCCCCGGGCCCGGATCTCCGAGAGCTTGGCGAGTTGATCCGCCTCGCTGGCTGGGCCGGTGGCGCCGACGGTCTCGCGGACGTACCGGTTCGTCTCCTCCAACTGGGCCCTGACGTGCGCCTGTTCACGCGCGCCCATGTCCTTGCCCCGGGCAATGAGGTAGACGAAGACGCCCAGGAACGGAAGGACGATCGTGAAGACCAGCCATCCCGTCTTGGCCCATCCACCCATGGAGTCGTCACGGAAGATGTCGACGACGACACGGAAGAGCAGGAAGATCCACATGACCCAGAGGAAGATCCACATGACTGTCCAGAAGGCGCCCAGGAGCGGGTAGTCGTAGGCCAGATTCACACTGCCCATCGCTTCTCCTGTTGCTGTCGTTGCGTTGAGGTCGCGGCGCGCGCCGGGGCGGAAGCCGCAGGCCCCTTCCGGAGGGGGCGGGGCCCGCGACCCAGGCCGCGCCGGTCGTTACTGCTCCTCTTCGCCGGGAAGTTCCAGCCCGAAGGCGTCGCCGATGGCGCGGGCGGCGGACACGATGCGGGCGCTGCCCACCACGGGGGCGATCGCCACGAGCGTTCCCTGGATCTTCTCCAGCGGCACGCCGACTTCCGCGGCAGTGCCGATGTTGAGGAGGTACGAGGGGGCAGAGGCATCCATGGCCACCAGAGCCGCGATGCGTGCCAGCAGATACGTCTCCTCATCCAGCCCGGACCGCTCGAACGTGTCGAGCGTCATCTGGACGAGTGTCTCGAACACGGGCGCGTTCGCTTCGGCGAGGGCGGCGACGCCGCTCGCCCCTGTCTCCTTCTCAGCCATCTCAGGCTCCTTTCCTGGCGGTTGGTGTGACGTACGTCTTCGGGAGAGCCTCGGCGTGCGCCGGACGGCATCAGCCGGGGCGGATGACTGGCTGATCGCCGACGGTCGGGCGTTCTGCTGTGCCGGAGGCCGCGGCGAGGATTCCGAGAAGAGCCAGCACGAGGACGACGATGCCGAGGACAAGCGCCACGGCCCCGGGGGTGGGGTAGTTCCACAGCACCAGGGCGAGTACGCCGCCGGCGATGACGATGCCGGTGGTCCAGCCGGCGTGCGCGTCCAGCCAGCGGCCGGCCGCGCCGGTACGCAGACCGTGGCGCGCCATGGCCCGGCCGGTGGCCCCGGTTCCGCCTGCCGCCCCTGATCTGATCCACCGGGCACCGTGTCCGGGACCGTACAGATAGGCGGCCAGCGCGGTGATCACGGCGATGACCAGGACCGTAACCGTGCTGTTCCTCAGGAAACGGATGAAGGTGTCGTAGATGTCGGCCGCGGTGTCCTGCGGCAGAGCGGTGGTGGGGACGGAGTCCAGATAGACCTGGCGCAGCACGGCAAGGCCGACGAGCAGCACGATCATCATGACCCCGACGCCGATGGCCGTGGCCAGCAGGGCGGCGCGATGCGCGGGGGCGCTCCAGATGGCGAGCGCCGCCAGGACCAGGACCACGACGGGGAGCCAGATACCGATCACGTTCAGCAGACGCATGCCGTCCTGGGCCTCGTTCAGCTTGTCGGTGTGCAGCAGGGTGATCGTCTTGTCGACGTCGGGGATCTTCGAGGCCGGAGCGAAGCCCGCGTCCACCAGCCTTTGCTTGACGTCGTCGATGACGGTGCCGAGGTTCAGGTCGATGGTGCCGTCGCCGGCCTGGACAGCGCTGCTGCCCTCGCCGGTGAGGACCTTCACCACGGCGGCGTGGGCCCGTCGGTTGGCGTCGTCCCACACTTCGGCGAACTGGTCGCTGGTCACCACCTTGTGCACGATGTCGTGGACGGCCGAGTTGAGCGCGCTCTTCAGCGGGCCGGTCAGTGCTTTGGCGCCCTCGACCACCCGAGGTGGCGCCCCGTCCTGCTGCAACCTCTGGGCGAGGGCTGCGGTGAAGGCGGCGACGTCGACGTTGTCGACCACGCGCTTGGTGAGCCGGTCGGTCACCGTGTTCTGGACGGAGGGCTCGGTGGCGATCGGGGCGACGGTCTGGACGTACCGGTCGGTGTCGGAGACCTCGGAGTCGACCCAGGCCGCGACCACGGCCAGCGGCGCCAGGAGGAAGGCCAGCAGCAGTAGCAGGGAGGTGGCCGTGTAGCGCAGATGCCGGTGGCGAACGGACGCCGCCTTGCGCAGCCGTTCGTACTCGTCCCGTTCCGTGGCGTTCAAGGGAGGGCCGGCGGCCGGACGGTCAGGTCCTTCGGAAGCCGATGACGAACCATCAGAGGAATCCATGAGTCGCCCCTTGGCTTGCAGCTTCGGTTTGTAGAGCCACGTACGTAGGTGGGAAGGCGGCCTCAGGCTTCTTCCAGGGCCTGACCGAACTCGCGCAGCACTCGGCCGTGATGGCTGTGGGTGAGCTGGTGTCCGACCGCCAGGACCAGCGCCACCGGCCATTCGAGGATCTCCAGAGCGGCCAGTACGCCAACGCCGGCGAGAAAGGCGAGCTGCTCGGGAGGGGGCAGTTCAAGACGCGCGCCGAACACGTCGAGAGTCACGGTGTGGTGTGTGACAGCGCGTTCAGCGGCCGCGCCTGCCGACTTCGCGTCCGTGCCCGAGGCACCGGGCTGAACGGGACGGGCATCCTGTGGGGTGACAGTTGATGCGGTCATGGTTGCCATCCGTTCCATCGCCGACCACGAAGCCTCGGCGATGCGTTTTGGCACGTTTTGTCATCCTGTTAACCATACCGAGGGTGTGCGGGCGTCGCATTGCCGAGCGGCGGGCCGAGCATGACGGCGATGTCGCCCTCCTCTCCACCTCTCCCACCCTTCACGCCGACCACAGTTCGCCCCCCATGGCCACTCGGCGGGAAGCCCCCAGCTTCTCGGGTGGCATGTGGGGCAGCCGACGGAGCCGACCGACATGCGGATCCCCCGGTCGAGTGGTCCACTGGATGAGGGAGTTGCTACTCCGCGTGAGGAGTTGCCGTGAGCAACGAAAGCGACGCATTCGACGACGTGGGCCCCATCGATTACCTGGTGGTCGAGTACCCGGGCAGCCGCCCCACCGGCAAAGCCCTTCCGTACCTCGTCGACCTGGTCGACCGGGGCCTGATCCGCATCCTCGACCTCGTCTTCGTCCGCAAGGACCCCGACGGTTCCGTCGCAGCAGTCGAACTGGCGAATCTCGTCCAGGACGAGAACCCGGACCTCACGGTGTTCGAAGGCGCCTCCTCGGGCCTGCTCGGTCAGGACGACGTCGAAGAGGCCGGAGCGGTGATCGGCCCCGGCAGTACGGCCGCCATCGTGATGTACGAGAACCTCTGGGCCGCACCCCTCGCCGGTGCCCTGCGGCGCAGCGGCGCTCGCCTGGTCGCCGCCGGAAGGATCCCGGGACCGGACCTCATCGCGGCACTCGATTCGGTGGAGGCCGCGGCGTCCGGCACCCGGCCCTGAACAGCACGCAGAGCACAGGAGGTGCCGACCATGCCAGGTCTCCTTCGCGGTGTTGCCCGCACCGCTGCCGTCGCCGGCACGGCGACGGCGGTGTCGAACCGCGTGTCCCGGCGCCAGGCGGGCCGGTGGGCCCAGCAGGACGTACAACAGGCCGCACCCGTGCAGCCTCCGCCCGCATCGCCGTCCGTATCGTCGTCCGCGTCAACGGAAGACAAGATCGCCCTGCTGAAGGATCTGGGAGATCTGAAAGCGCAGGGCGTGCTGACGGAAGCGGAGTTCGAGGACCAGAAGCGTCAGATCCTCAGCGGGTGACCACCAGCTGTGGACGGCCTGCAGACAAGGCGGGCGAGGCGCCGTGGTCAGGCGTTGAGCTCGGGTTCCCGTACGGCCGAGACGAAGGACGACCAGGCTGAGCGGTTGATCAACAGGATCGGTCCGTCAGGGGTTTTGCTGTCGCGGACGGGGACGATGGCGGGGAAATCGGGGGCTACTTCGATGCAGTCGCCGGCGTTTGCCCCGCTGTAGCTGCTCTTGATCCAGGTCGCCATTTCCAGGCAGTTGCCGCCGTTGGAGTCGCTGTAGCTGCTCTTGATCCACGTTGCGGTGCTGAGCTGGTGCCTGTTCATGCTGCTCATACCCCTCCATCACGTCGCTGATCAATGCGACGGATTCGCGGGCCGACGGAGAGTCCGCCCTCAGCACATCATAGGTCTGGCTGTGGCCTGCGTAGATGGCTGGATCATCGTTGAAATGGCCACGATCCAGCGACTCCGAGTAGACCCACTCATGTCCGTCGGGCAGCTTGATCAACGACATGGAGCCGCTGGGGCGGACGAGCCCGAGGAGAGCGGCGGGGGCCACCTGGATACGGATGTTGGGGCGTCGCCCGACGTTGAGCAGGTGCGCGCACTGGTCCCGCATGACGGCCGGGCTCTCCACCACGTTGCGTAGACAGCTCTCGTCCAGGACCACGACGTACAGCGGACCGTCCTCGGCCAGGAAACGTTGCTGTCGGCTCAGTCGGGCCCGAACGCGCTCCTCCAGCTCGTCGCCGCTCGCGACGCGGGAGAACAGGGCCCGGACATAGTCCTCCGTCTGCAACAGGCCGGGAATGACCCGCTCTTGATACTCCCGCAGGGCAACCGCCACCGCATCCATCTCGGCCCTCCGCCGAAACCAATCCGGATGCTCCACCTGCGGATACCAGTCAATCCGCCCCCACAACCGCAACAACACCCCACCCGTACCCAGCACTTCGTCGCACTTCTTCGCGAACGTGTCCTGCGGGACCCTCGTCCCCGCCTCCACCCGCGCCACATGCGAGCGATCGCACGGGATCTCCTTGGCCAGCCCCTCCTGCGTCAGCCCTGCCGCCTCGCGGAAGTGCTTGAGCAGCTCCCCGAAAACGGCCCCGGTGGTGGCGGCCGAACCCCCCTCAGCATTACGTCGGCTCACAACATCCCTCCGTGACAGTGGCCCAGTGGCACGCGTCCGGCGTTGAAACGCCACGCTCCGCTGCGCAACGCTGGATTCACCCAGAGTAACGAGTCATGCGCCCCTGGCAGGTGCGAATGGCAAAGAACGTACGGAGTGGAAATGGCGGACGAAGCAGGGCAGTTGGAGCCGGGGGTGCTCGTCTACGACCCGGGGACGCGCAAGGTGGGGGAGTACCGCGACAAGGCGGGCCCGTACGCGATGCTGCGCCCGGTCGGCGGCGGCCGTGAGTGGGAGGCCGACCCGGCACTGCTCCGCCCGGCGACGCAGCAGGAACGGATCGACGCCACGCTGAGGGCGGCCAACCACCGCACGAAGCGGAGGGTGTGACGTTGCATCAGCCCGTTCAGCCGGACGATCTCAGCTGCCCACCCGTCCCGGCCCCCGGCTGCGGAACATGCACCGAACTCGCCATCACCCGAGACGACGCCCGCACTTACGGCAACCGCAGCGCGGAAACCGACGCCAACGTCCTCCTGCGCCGTCACCTGTGCCGCGACCACGTGTACGTCGGGGTGGTGCTCAACCGACCGTGATCGAGTCCAGCTTCTCCCGCAGATACACGTGCGAATTCACCGGCTCGTACGCCACCCGCCCCACCGGCGCCGGCACCGACTCCACGAGTGTCCCCGGCGTGCACTCGCCGAAGTAGACGAGGGACAGCAGCTCCTCGGCGGGCGCGTCGGCGGGCGGCGGGAGAACCCGGTGCCGCCCCGAGCGCCACCTGTCTCCCGCCCAACGGGCCATCAGGTCACCGATGTTGATGGTGAACGCCTCGGGGTCGTACGGCGCGTCCTCCCAGCCGCCGTCGTCCGTGAAGACCTGCAGGCCGCCCTTGCCCGCCTGCCGGTCGAGGATCGTGACCGTGCCGAAGTCGGTGTGCGGGCCGATACGGAACTGGTCCGGCTCGGGCTCGCCCATCACATCCCTGCCCGGGTACCAGTTGATGTTGAAGCCGTAGGTGGGGTGGCTCATGTGCCGGGTGAAGAAGTCCGGTCCGAGGCCGAGGGCTTCGCCGAGGAGGGCGAGGAGGTGGTTCTCCAGCTCGGCCATCCGGGCCAGGTACTCCTCGCAGAGCGGCTGCAGCCCGGGAGCCTCCTCGGGCCAGACGTTCGGCGCGTACCACTCCGCGTTCACGACCGGGTCCTCGAAGGGCTTGTGTGTCGCGAACGTCAGTGACTCCTTGAGGTCGGGCGGGGTCTCGGTTCCCTCCGCGTAGCCGTTGGCCTCCGCGCCCGGGCCGAGCCAGCCACGCCCGCCTACCCGGGCGGCGTACGGCTGCTTGACCTCGGCGGGCAGTCGGAAGAAGGAGCGGGCGGAGTCCCGGATGGCCGTCCGCAGCGCCGGGTCCACGCCGTGCCCCGTCACGAGCAGGAACCCGGCGCTCTGCAGGGCCTCGTCGACCGTACGGGCGATCTCCTTGCGGGCCGCGGGGTCGCCGGAGAGCCAGGGGCGGAGATCGATCGTGGGGATACGGGGGTCAGTCACCGATGTCCTCATTCCACAAAGCCGGGTTGTTCTTGATGAAGCCGCGCATCAGGTCGGTGCACTCGGGGTCGTCCAACAGGACGATCTCCACGCCGTGTTCGGCCAGCCAGTCGTGGCCACCGTGGAAGGTGGCCGCCTCACCGATCACCACCCGCGAGATGCCGAACTGCCGCACCAGACCGGAGCAGTACCAGCACGGTGAGAGGGTCGTCACCATCGTCGTACCGCGATACGTCCGCTGCCGCCCGGCAGTGCGAAAGGCGGCGGTCTCCGCATGCATGGACGGGTCGTCGTCCTGGACGCGGCGGTTGTGGCCGCGGCCGAGGAGGGTGTCGTCGGCGCCGTAGAGCGCGGCTCCGATGGGGATGCCTCCCTCGGCGAGCCCGGCCCGCGCCTCCTCGACGGCGGTGGCGAGCCACGCGCGTGCCTGTGCCTGATCCATGCGCTTCATGACTCCACTCTCCTACGGGTCTCCTACGGGGAAATCTCCTGCGGGAAAAATCGGTTGCCGAGGGGTACCTGGCGTGACGTAGCTTGATCGGCATGTGCGCAGCCGCAGCTATCACCAGGATCCGCCGCTTCTAGCGGCGGCACTCTCACACACAGCGCGTAACGATCGCGCGTAACGAGAGCATCCGCCGCTCCGGAGACCTTCCGCCGGGCGGCCCCTGCCGTGCTGCCCGGCTTCCCTTCGAAGCCGCGGAGATCCCTTGCGCACCCAGCATCCTCGTCCTGGCCGTCACGAACTCGGCCAGAACTTCCTCATCGACCAGAGCGTCATCGACACCATCGTCGGCCTTGTGGCCCGTACCGACGGCCCGATCATCGAGATCGGCGCGGGCGACGGCGCGCTCACCCTCCCCCTGCAACGCCTCGCCCGGCCCCTGACCGGCATCGAGCTCGACGACCGTCGCGCGGCCCGGCTCGATCGCCGTACGCACCCGTCGACCGCGATCGTCCAGGCGGACTTCCTGCGCTATACGGCCCCCACCACACCCCATGTCCTGGTGGGCAACCTGCCCTTCCACCAGACGACCGCGATGCTCCGACGCATCCTGCACGCCCCCGGCTGGACCGAGGCCGTCCTGCTCGTGCAGTGGGAGGTCGCGCGGCGGCGGGCCGGTGTGGGCGGGGCGACGATGATGACGGCGCAGTGGTGGCCGTGGTTCGAGTTCCGGCTCGTACGACGCGTGCCGGCCAGGGCGTTCCGGCCGCGTCCCGGCGTCGACGGTGGGCTGATGACGGTGTCCCGCCGGGAACGGCCTCTCGTCGACCGCCACGACCAGCGTCGCTACCAGGACTTCGTCCACCGGGTCTTCACCGGCAAGGGACGCGGCCTGCCGCAGATGCTCGCCACCGCCGCACCCGAACTGCCACGCCAACGCATCCGCCACTGGACGCGCCACCACCGGATCGCACCGACCGCCCTGCCGAAGAGCCTCACGGCAGAGCAGTGGGCGGAGCTGTTCCGGCTCCGGCAGGAGCGTTAGCTCTCGCCGCCCTCGTCCCGCTCGCGCTTCTCGCCCTTCGGGGAGTCCTCGGGGGAGTCCTTCGGCGCGTCCTTGGAGGAGTCGGAGAGGCCGGAAGAGTCGGAAGAATCAGAGGAATTGGAGGAGCCGGGGGAGTCCTTCGGGAACTTCTCGTCCTTCTCGTCCTTCAAGGACTTCAGGAACTCGGGGTTGTCGTCCGGCGCCACCCAGCCGTCGCGGCGCCCGCCAGCGGGGCGGCGCGGTGACGTGCGCTCCTTGCCCACGAGGAGCCAGGAGATGGAGCCCACCAGAGGGAAGAGCAGGACGAGGATCGCCCAGAGCGACTTCGGGATGTACCGGATCTGCTTCTCATCGGTGCTGATGCAGTCGATGAACGCGTAGATGCTGAGCCCCAGCGGTACCAGCACCATCAGCACCCTGAGCATGATACTCCCCTTGCACGTCGCGATCGGGGGCCTGGGACCAGGCCCCGTTACGGGGCCAGGGTAGCCCGTAGCCGATACTGGGACGCATGGCTTACGACGATCTTCGCTCCCTGCTCAGGGCACTGGAACGCGAGGGCGACCTCAAGCGTGTCAAGGCCGAGGTCGACCCGTATCTGGAAGTGGGGGAGATCGTCGACCGGGTGCAGAAATCGGGCGGCCCGGCGCTGCTCTTCGAGAACGTACGCGGCTCCGCGATGCCGCTCGCGATGAACGTCTTCGGCACCGACCGGCGCCTGCTCAAGGCCCTCGGCCTGAAGTCGTACGGCGAGATCAGCGAGAAGATCGGCGGGCTGCTCAAGCCCGAGCTGCCGCACGGGTTCGTCGGTGTGCGCGAGGCCTTCGGGAAGCTCGGCGCCATGACACACGTACCGCCGAAGAAGGTGAAGTCCGACAACGCGCCCGTGCAGGAGGTCGTACTGCGCGGCGACGACGTCGATCTGGAACAGCTCCCCGCCCTCTTCACCTGGCCGAAGGACGGCGGGTCCTTCTTCAACCTCGGGCTCACCCACACCAAGGACCCGGAGAGCGGCATCCGCAACCTCGGGCTCTACCGCCTCCAGCGCCACGACAAGCGCACCATCGGCATGCACTGGCAGATCCACAAGGACAGCCGGAACCACTATCAAGTGGCCGCGCGGCGTGGGGAGAAGCTCCCCATCGCGATCGCTTTCGGGTGCCCGCCCGCCGTCACCTACGCCTCCACCGCCCCCCTCCCCGGCGACATCGACGAGTATCTCTTCGCCGGGTTCATCCAGGGCAAGCGGATCGAGATGGTCGACTGCAAGACGGTGCCACTCCAGGTGCCGGCTCAGGCAGAGGTCGTACTGGAGGGCTGGCTGGAGCCGGGCGAGATGCTCCCGGAGGGGCCCTTCGGCGACCACACCGGCTTCTACACGCCGCAGGAACCGTTCCCGGCGCTGACGATCGACTGCGTGACGATGCGGAAGCGGCCGCTGCTCCAGTCGATCGTGGTCGGCCGGCCGCCGACGGAGGACGGGCCGCTGGGGCGGGCGACGGAGCGGTTCTTCCTGCCGCTCCTCAAGATCATCGTTCCCGACATCGTGGACTACCACCTTCCCGAGGCGGGCGGTTTCCACAACTGCGCGATCATCGCGATCGACAAGAAGTACCCGAAGCACGCCCAGAAGGTGATGCACGCGATCTGGGGCGCGCACATGATGTCCCTGACCAAGCTGATCGTGATCGTCGACTCGGACTGCGACGTCCACGATCTGCACGAGGTCGCGTGGCGCGCGCTCGGCAACACGGACTACGCCCGCGATCTCTCGGTCGTCGAAGGCCCGGTCGACCATCTCGATCACGCCTCCTACCAACAGTTCTGGGGCGGCAAGGCGGGCATCGACGCGACGAAGAAGTGGCCCGAGGAGGGCTACACGCGAGACGGCGGCTGGCCGGACATGGTGCTGTCCGACCCGGAGACGGCGGCGCTGGTCGACCGCCGCTGGAAGGAGTACGGACTCAAGTGAGCAGCGTGATCAGCGGAAGGGAGTACGGCCTGTGAGCAGCGCATCAGCCGCGATCCCTCAACCCGGCCGTACGAGGGCCTTCCTGCGCCTCGTCATGATCGAGCACTCCGTCTTCGCACTGCCCTTCGCCTACATCGCCGCGCTGACCGCGATGTTCCAGCTGGACCGGAACATCCACTGGGGCCGGCTGCTTCTCGTCACCATCGCGATGGTCGGGCTGCGTACGTTCGCCATGGCCGCGAACCGGATCATCGACCGCGAGATCGACGCCCGCAACCCCCGTACCGCGCAAAGGGAGTTGGTCACCGGCGCGATGACGGTGCGGCACGCGTGGACGGGCGCGCTGGTCGCCCTGGTCTTCTTCCTCGGCGCCGCGGCCCTGCTCAACCCCCTCTGTCTGGCCCTGGCCCCCATCGCCGTGATTCCGATGGTGGTCTACCCCTACGGCAAGCGGTTCACGAACTTCCCGCAGGCCATCCTCGGTCTCGCCCAGGCGATGGGCCCGATCGGTGGCTGGCTGGCGATCACCGGCGAGTGGTCCTGGGACGCGGTGATCCTCGGCCTCGCGGTGGGCATCTGGATCGGCGGCTTCGACCTGATCTACGCCTGCCAGGACGTCGAGACGGACCGCGAGACCGGCGTCATGTCGGTCCCCGCCCGCTTCGGCATCCCGGCCGCCATCTGGAGCGCCCGCGGCTGCCACACGGCCACCACGGCACTCTTCGTCTGGTACGCCCTGACCACCGACGCGGGCGCCTTCTTCTGGCTGGGCCTGCTGATCGTCGCCGCCGCGTTCCTCTACGAGCACTCGATCGTGAAGCCGCACGACCTGTCCCGGGTGAACAGGGCGTTCTTCAGCGTCAACGGATTCATCGGCATCGCGCTGTTCGCGTGCGCGCTACTCGACCTGCTGGTGCGCGGGCTTACCGTATAGCGCGTTCCGGTGAGCCGGAGCCAGAAGCGGAGCGGCGGCGGAACAGGAACGCCGCTGCCACGCCGGAAACCAGGCCCACGAGATGCCCCTGCCAGCTCACCGTGGTGTTGGTGGGGGCTATGCCCACGAGGACCGAGCTGCCCCAGACCGCCGCGATCAGTATCCCGGCCATGATGCCGAGTGGCCTGCGCTCCACGAAGCCGCTGATCACCAGGAAGCCGAAGAGCCCGAAGATCAGGCCGGACGCCCCTGCCGTGTTGGTGTGCGCCGGAGATATCAGCCAGACACCGAGGCCGTCGGCCACGATGATCAGCGCGCACACGGCGGCGAAACGGCGCAGCCCGCCGAGGGCCGCGACAAAACCGAGGACCAGCAGCGGAACGGTGTTCGCCGCCAGGTGGGCGAAGCCGAAGTGCAGGAACGAGGCCGGCACGATGTCGACCAGCTCCGACGGCTCGCGCGGAGTGATCCCGAGGCCGTCCAGAGAGTGGCCCGTGATCACGTCGACCACTTCGAGCAGCCACAGCAGGGCCACCCAGCCCACCATCAACTTGGCGGCCGTCTTCGCCCGCTCGCCCTGCGACCAGCCCCGGTCACTCCGGGCCCAACTGACGTCCTTACCAGCCATTGCCGTCCCCCATGTCCGCCCGTAGTGCCGCACGCACCAGTCGCCCGGCTCTGTCAGATTAACGGGCGGGCCCCTCGCGCCGTTCCCACTCGGGGCCGCCGGATAGGCTCAGCATCATGAAGCCAGGACAGACGCAGCGCACGCCTTGGATCGTGGGGGTCTCCGGTGCGTCCGGTACGCCGTATGCCGCTGCCGTGCTGCGTGCGCTTCTGGACGCGGGGGAGAGCGTCGACCTGGTCGTCAGCAGGGCTTCGCGGCTGACGTTGCTGGACGAGACGGGGATCAGCTTCCGGGACGCCCACTGGGACGAGGACCTGCGCGAATGGCTGGCCCGTGGCGCGGACGGCAAGCCCGGCACCTTCGACATCCAGACCCGGGACGTACGGCACTGGAGCCCCGGTGACCTGGCAGCGGGGCCGTCTTCAGGCTCGTATCCCTCGAAGGGCATGCTCATCGTGCCCGCGTCCACGGCCTGTGTCGCAGGGGTCGCGCTCGGCCTCTCGAAGGACCTGCTGCAACGCGCCGCGAGCGTCACGCTCAAGGAGGGCCGCAAGCTGGTCGTCGCCGTCCGCGAGACCCCGCTGAACGGGCAGACCCTGCGGCACATGGTGACCCTGGACGACGCGGGCGCGACCGTACTGCCGGCGTCCCCGGCGTTCTACGCGGGCGCCACCCACATCCAGGACCTCGTCGACTTCGTCGCCGGGCGGGTGCTGGACGCGGCGGGCGTCGAGCACACGCTCTACCGCCGCTGGGAGGGCGAACTCGGCGGCGGCTCACGCACCATCTGAGCAACTCGCAGTACCCACGCAGCACTTCACACTTTCAGGACTTCAGGAATTCTTCAGCGGAAGGCTATCGATCGCATGGACGCGGTGGACAGGCAGCTCATCCAGGCCCTCAGGGAGAACGGCCGGGCCTCCTATGCGGAGCTGGGACGCCTCGTCGGACTGTCGGGACCCAGTGTCACCGACCGCATCAACCGCCTGGAGGCGGCCGGCGTCATCACCGGCTACCGCGCGACGGTCGACGCCACCTCGCTCGGCCTCGGCGTCACCGCCCTGATCGGCATCTCGCTCTCCGACGCCGCCGACCACGAGGACGTCGCGCACCGGCTGCGGGACCTGAACGAGATCGAGGACTGCTGGTTCATCGCGGGCGACGACTCGTTCATGCTCAAGGTCCGGGCGCCGGACGTGGACGGCCTGGAGAAGACGATTCGGCGGCTGTCGGGGACGAAGGGTGTCTCTCGTACGCGTACGACGATCGTGCTCTCCACGAAGTGGGAGAACCGGGTGGGTGAGCTGCCCGAAGAAGCGTAGTAGTGCAGGCACGAAGTGCCTGATGGGGGCCCCTCCCGCCCGAAGGGTGGGGGAGTACGGTTGACCGAGTCGTCGTAGGAAGAGGTAGAGGCATGGACGTCGGGCTCAAGCGCGAGCTGGAGGAGAAGGTCCGGGCCGGTGAGCGGCTGACCCGTGAGGACGGCATCGCGCTGTACGAGTCGGACGACCTGGCCTGGCTGGGCGGTCTCGCGCACGAGGTGCGGACCCGTAAGAACGGTGACGTCGTCCACTTCAACGTCAACCGGCACCTCAACATGACGAACGTGTGCACGGCGTCGTGTGCGTACTGCTCGTTCCAGCGGAAGCCGGGCGAGAAGGACGCGTACACGATGCGTATCGAGGAGGCCGTACGCCTCGCCAAGGCGATGGAGGGCGAGAACCTCACCGAGCTGCACATCGTCAACGGCCTGCACCCGAATCTGCCGTGGCGCTACTACCCGCGGTCGCTGAGCGAGCTGAAGAAGGCGCTCCCGGACGTCTCTCTGAAGGCCTTCACGGCGACGGAGATCCACCACTTCGAGACGATCTCGGGCCTGTCGGCGTCCGACATCCTCGACGAGCTGATCGAGGCCGGTCTGGAGTCCCTGACCGGCGGCGGCGCGGAGATCTTCGACTGGGAGGTACGCCAGCACATCGTCGACCACCGCACGCACTGGGAGGACTGGTCGCGCATCCACCGCCTGGCGCACGCCAAGGGCCTCAAGACTCCCTGCACGATGCTGTACGGCCACATCGAGGAGCCGAGGCACAGGGTCGATCACGTGCTCAGGCTGCGTGAACTGCAGGACGAGACGGGCGGCTTCCAGGTCTTCATCCCGCTGCGCTACCAGCACGACTTCGTCGACGTGAAGGACGGCAAGGTACGCAACCGCCTCCAGGCGCGCACCCAGATGGCGACGGGCGCGGAAGCTCTGAAGACCTTCGCGGTCTCCCGTCTGCTCTTCGACAACGTCCCGCACGTCAAGGTCTTCTGGGTCATGCACGGCGTCCAGACCGCCCAGCTGGCCCTTCAGCACGGCGCCGACGACATGGACGGCTCGGTGGTGGAGTACAAGATCACCCACGACGCCGACAACTACGGCACACCGAACAAGCTGACCCGCGAGGACCTGCTGGACCTGATCCGGGACGCGGGCTTCCGCCCGGTGGAACGGAACACGCGGTACGAGATCATCCGCGAGTACGAGGGGCCGGACGCGTCGCGTCGGGAGTCGCCTCAGCCGATGCGGGTGTGAGGGTTTCCTTTCCCACCCACCCGCCCTTCTGGGTTCAAGAGGGCTCCGCCCTCTTGTGAACTCCCGGCTGCGCCGGGGCTGCCGCGTGTGGTCGGGAGCGTGCGGGCTCGTTGTGGCTGGTCGCGCAGTTCCCCGCGCCCCTGAGGCCTGCGGCCTCCTTAGGGGCGCGTATGCCCAGCTCAGCTACTCAGCCCAGCCAGGCAAATTCAGCCCGTCCGGCGTTTGAGGACGAGGCCGTTCAGGCCGATCGGGGTCTGGGGCGGAGCCCCAGCGGGGGTCCAGGGGGCGGAACCCCATGGTTACGGGAAGGAGCGGGGTGGGGAAGAAAAAACCCACGTGAGCCCCGGCCCAGCACGGGTACTCGAAGCGCATGGCCAGCACCAAGGCCCCCGAGGACGCGTACACGGCGGAGCCGTTCGTGCCGCAGCGCGGCGGCCTGGCCGCCCTGCGGAAAGCCGCCGCCGAGTGCCACGGCTGCCCCCTGCACCGCGACGCCACGCAGACCGTGTTCGGCACCGGCGACACCGACGCCCGCGTACTGATCGTCGGCGAGCAGCCGGGAGACCAGGAGGACCGGCAGGGGAAACCGTTCGTCGGCCCCGCGGGCCGCTTGCTCGACCGGGCCCTGGCCGAGGCGGGCATCGACCCCGGCCAGACGTACGTCACGAACGCCGTCAAGCACTTCAAGTTCACGATCCCCCACTCTCGGCTTCGCTCGAGCGGGGGGACCCCCATCGGCCCCGGCAAGCGCCGTATCCACAAGTCACCCAGCCTGCGCGAGATGACGGCCTGCGGCCCCTGGCTCGCCGCCGAACTGGCCGTGGTGGACCCGGAGTTGATCGTCGTACTCGGCGCCACAGCGGGCAAGGCCCTGCTCGGCTCCTCGTTCCGCGTCACCCAGCAGCGCGGAACGCTCCTGGAGGAGGAGATCCACGGCCGCCGGACCCGACTGGTCGCCACCATCCACCCCTCCGCCGCCCTGCGCGCCGACGACCGCGAGGCGGTGTACCAGGGGCTGGTCTCCGACCTGAAGGTGGCGGCAAGGGCACTGGACTGAGTGCAGGCCGGCGAGAACAGGCCATGTGAAGAGGCCGTCCTCCGAAGGCCCTTGAGCCATGCATGAAGTAATAGATAATCTAGCCTCATGCCCCTTACCTTCACCCTCGACTCCTCCATGGACCCCGCCCTGCGCGACGGCCTCCTCCACCTCTGGGCCGACGTCACCAACGCGGGCGGCGCCGTCGGCTTCGTACCGCCCGTGGCCCCCGACGCGATCCGCCCGGAACTCATCAAGCACCTCGCCGCGATGAACGAGGGACGTATGCGGCTGCTGGTCGGCCGAGACGAAGAGGGCGCCGTCGCCGCGACCGCCTTCTTCGCCTTCAACACGCACCGGCTGATGACGCACTGGGTGTGGCTCTACACGGTGATGGTGCACCCGAAGCACCAGGGCAAGGGCTACGGGCGCGACCTGCTCGAAGCCGCCGCGGAAGCGGCCGGCGGCTTCGAGGGCATCGAGGCGATACGGCTCACCTGCCGCGGCGGACTCGGACTCGAGCGGTTCTACGCCTCCTGCGGCTACAAGGAGGTCGGCCGCGTACCCGGCGCGATCCGCGTCGCACCCGGCGACGACCGCGACGACATCACGATGCTGCTGCCGCTCACCCGCCTCGACTGAGGCCGCAGGAAGCCATACAGGAATACAGGGAGCCATGCAGGAAGCCATAGGGCGAGGCCATGGACCCCTTGCAAGATCACCGGCAGGACGTGCTTGACTGGAGGGTGCCCTTTGGGAACGTTCGAACGGGAAGAGTGGATTGAGATGCTCCGCTACACACTGATGCGCCTCGGAATCTTCGCGGGCTGCCTCGTGGTCGTCTGGGGCCTCGTCTACTCCGGCATCGCCCCGCGCGGCCTCGGCGACTCCAACGGCATGTGGATCGTCCTGCTCGCCCTCGTGCTCTCGGCCCCGATCAGCTTCGTGGTCCTGCGCAAGGAACGCGACCGCGCCTCCGCGAAGATCGTCGAGCGGGTGGACCGGACCAAGGCCAACCTGGAGCGCAACCGTTCCCAGGAGGACACCGCGGACGACGCGGCGCGCGGCGGGGCGCAGGGCCAGCCTTCGTAACTGACGGCGACACGCCCTTGGCGTGAGGACCGTACGCTAACCCATATGGGTGCTGTGAAGAGCAAGCGGATGCCGCGGGCGGTGCGTGAACAGCAGATGCTGGACGCGGCCGTGCACATCTTCGGGCAGCGTGGGTACATGGCCGCGTCGATGGACGACATCGCTGAACTCGCGGGTGTGTCCAAGCCGTTGGTGTATCTGTACCTGAACTCGAAGGACGAGCTCTTCACCGCCTGTATTCGGCGCGAGGCCAAGGCGCTCACCGACGCCGTACGTGCCGGTGTGCGGACCGACCTGCCCGCCGACCGCCAGCTCTGGGAAGGCCTGCTGGCGTTCTTCGCGCACACCTTGCAGAACCCTGACGGCTGGGCGGTGCTGCACCTCCAGGCCCGTACGCACGGCGAGCCGTTCGCCGCCGAGGTCACCGCGATGCGGGAGGAACTCGTCGCGTTCGTCACCCAGTTGATAGCGGTGGCCGCCCGCGAGGCCCACCGGGACCCGTCGTCGGCCGAGCGTGCCGAACGTACCGAGCACGAGGTCGCCGGCCTCGCCGAGGCCCTGGTCGGAGCGGCCGAGTCCCTCGCGGCCTGGGCCAACACCACACCCGGCGTCTCGGCCAAGCAGGCGGCGGCGACGCTGATGAACTTTGCCTGGGCAGGCCTCGGGAACCTGATGGACGGGCGGGCCTGGGCACCCCCGAAGTCGTAACGCCTCACGCCAAGTACACCTCACGCAAGAGGCCGTACCTCGCCCGTGAGGTGGACGCGCTCCCCTTCCCCGCGCAGCTCGAAGGCGCCCCCCTTTGCCGCGTACGTCACCACCCCCGGCAGCAGCACCGGCGCCCTGAACTCGGCCTTGACGTACACGGCTTCGGGAACGCCGTGCTCCGCGAGACAGCGCGCCACGCTCCACATGCCGTGCGCGATGGGCCTCCGGAACCCGAAGAGCCGGGCCGTGAGCGGATACAGATGGATCGGATTCCGGTCCCCGGAAGCCGCCCCGTAACGCTGCCCGAGATCCCCACCGAGCCGCCACTCGGCCATGGCGGGAAGGGTTTTGCGGACCTCGCCCGGCGGCGGGGGCGGCCCGGCGTGCGCCTTGGCCGACGAAGTCTGCGGAGTTTGAGAGGTCTGCGAGGTCTGCGAGGTCCGATGCGAAGTCTGCGAGGTCCGATGCCGTGCGAGATACGTACTCCTCGACTCCCATACGAGGCTGCCGCCACCCCGAGCCTCGGTGACGAGGGTCGCCTCGGTCCCGCGCCGATGCGGCGCCAACCCTTCCACGTAGACGTGGAGTTCGTACTCCCCGGTGGCCGGCAGCGCCTCCCGCTGCACGATCTCGACGGTCGTGTGCACGAGCCCGAGCAGCGGCAACGGAAACGCCCGCGCACTCATCAGCCGCATGGCCAGCGGAAACCCCAGCACATGCGGATACGTCACGGGCAACGCGTCGGCGCCCACGCCGTACCCGCAGACGCGCTCGTACGCGGCGAGCTTGGCGAGGTCGATGCGAACGCCGGGGAGTACGAGGCGAGTTGGGGGCGTCACCGCACCGCCGCGCCGGGGCCGCTTGAAGGGGGAGAGGAGGGCGCCGCGGGCGAGGAGGGGGGTGAGGGCGGGGGAGGCGGCGAGGGTCTGGGTGTGCATGCGGGTCACGCTCCCGATCGGCACCATCATGAATCTTACTCCGGAGTAAGATTACTCAGAGGTCAGAAAGAGGTCGAGACGTACCCCGGCGCCTGTGAATGTTGTGGAGGGTGGCGTCGTCGCTGGTGAAGACGGTTCGCTGACGGCACCCGCGTACGTCGTAATGCGTACGTTGAAGGCTCACCCCCCAATGAGCACCAGCAATGAACACCAGCCTGATCAGCCCCGTAGCACCCATGGGGACCCATGGGACTCGTGGGGGACCGCCCCTTGTGATGCGTGATGAGTGAGCCGACCAGGAACACTCTCCCCCACAGGCATGACGACGAGGAGCCGCCCCATGTCCGCCAGGAAGTCCTCCACTCCCGCCCCCGCGCTCGTCGAGCCGGACATCAAGCGGCTGGACGGTGTCGTACGGGAGGCGGCGGTGCCACCGCTCGTCGCGCCGGTCAGACACGGATCTCTCGCGGACATCCCGTTCGACAACGCGAGCGAGGCCCCCGCCGATGTCGTCCTGAGCCGCAAGGGGCCGGACGGCGACTGGGTGGACGTGACGGCGAACGCGTTCGCGGACGAAGTGCTGGCGCTGGCCAAGGGGTTGATCGGCGAGGGACTGATGCCGGGCGACCGGATCGCCATCATGGCGCGTACGACGTACGAGTGGACGCTGCTGGACTTCGCGGCCTGGGCCGCCGGCCTGGTGACCGTGCCGATCTACCCGACCTCGTCCGTCTTCCAGACCCGCTGGATCCTCCAGGACTCCGGGGCCGTCGCGCTCGCCGTCGAGGACGCCGCGCAGGCCGCCGCGCTGGGCCCGGAGCGGGAGCGGATCCCGGATCTGAGGCATGTGTGGGTCTTCGAGAAGGGGCACGTGGAGCGGCTCGCCGAGTCGGGCCGGAACACGCCGGACTCGGAAGTCGCCGTACGCCGTGGGATGTTGGGGCCGGGAACCCTCGCCACGGTCATCTACACCTCGGGTACGACCGGCCGCCCCAAGGGCTGCGCACTGTCCCACGGCAACTTCTTCGCCGAGGTCGACAACGCCATCGAACACCTCTACCCGGCCTTCAGGTCCCGCACCGACGAACCGGCGGCCACCCTCCTCTTCCTCCCCCTCTCCCACGTCTTCGGCCGCATGATCGCGGTCGGCTGTCTGCGCGCCCGCGTCCGGCTGGGGCACGCCCCGGGCATCGGTTCCGAGGAACTGCTCACCGACCTGGCCTCGTTCAAGCCGACGTTCCTCGTGGCCATCCCGTACGTCCTGGAGAAGGTCTTCAACACGGGCCGCGCGACCGCCGAACGCATGGGCCGCGCCTCGTCCTTCGACCGCGCGGTCCGTGTCGCCCGCTCATACGGCATGGCGGTCGAGGCCGAGCAGCACGGCACGGGCCCCGGCCCGGGCCGCTCCCTGCGCGCGGCCCGCTCCCTCTACGACCCCCTCGTCTACCGCCGCATTCGCAACGCCCTGGGTGGTCGCGTCCGCTACGCCATCTGCGGCGGCTCCCCGCTCGGCCGCGACCTCGCGGCGTTCTTCGCCGGTGCGGGCATAGAGATCTTCGAGGGCTACGGCCTCACGGAGTCGACGGCGGCGGCAACGATCACCCCGCCCCTCAAACCCCGCCTGGGCACGGTGGGCTGGCCCATGCCCGGCACCCGGGTCCGTATCGCCGCGGACGGGGAGATCCTGCTGAGCGGCGGCCACGTCTTCCGCGGCTACTGGGACCCGCACGCGGGCGGAGTCGTCCCCGCCGCCCCCGACGGCTGGTTCGCGACGGGCGACATCGGCGCCCTGGACGACGAGGGCTACCTCACGATCACCGGCCGCAAGAAGGAAATCCTGATCACGGCCGGCGGCAAGAGCGTGGCCCCGGCCCCCCTGGAGGACTGGCTCCGCTCCCACCCCCTGATCGCCCAGTGCATGGTCCTCGGCGACGGCCGCCCGTACATCAGCGCCCTGATCACCCTCGACCAGGACGGCATCACCCACTGGCGCCAGATGAACAAAAAACCCACGGTGCCCGCCGAACTCCTGGTCGAAGACGAGGAGTTGAACACCATCCTCCAACGAGCGATCCACGAGGCCAACAAACTGGTCTCCCGCCCGGAGTCGATACGCCGCTTCACCGTCCTGCCGGGCCGCTTCAGCGAGGAGGCGGGGCACCTGACGCCGACGATGAAGCTCCGGCGGGACGCGATCGCAAGGGACTTCGCGGCGGAGATCGAGGGGTTGTACGAGCGGTAGGGCGGCGAGGCGCCGCTGCGCGTCGGCGGGGGCGCGGGGCCTTCGGGCCCTACAAGGGGTGCGGGGAGCCGCAGGCTTTTTCAGGGGCGCGGGGAACTGCGCGACCAGCCACAACGCACCCGCACTCGCCAACGAACCCAACACCCCACCCCGGTAGGCGCCCGCCGGAGGCAAAAGGCAGGAGCCCCGCCACCAGAGATGGTGAAGGGGCTCCTTGGGTACTGCACTCGTTCCGGAGATCAGAGCATCAGAGCGTTCGCTCTTGAAGCCGAAGGATCAGACGGGGGTGACGTTCTCCGCCTGCGGGCCCTTCGGACCCTGGGTTACGTCGAAGGTAACCGCCTGGTTCTCTTCGAGGGAGCGGAAGCCGCTCGCGTTGATCGCGGAGTAGTGGACGAAGACGTCGGGGCCTCCGCCTTCTTGGGCGATGAAGCCAAAGCCCTTTTCGGCGTTGAACCACTTCACGGTTCCGGTAGCCATAAGCCCTCCTTGGGCCCAAAGGGTTGCCCTGCTCCAGAACCAGCGATTGTGTAAACAACTGCATTCGTCTGAATACGACGAGAGCCCGCGGTTACATGCGCTCCGCAGGCTCTGTACTGCAAGGGAAACCAAACTGCAACTTGCGGCTGAGCCTAGCATGCAGGCAGCCGGAAGCAATAGGGATCAAGATCACGTCACCCGGATGTTTGAGTAGTTCACCCGATGGGTTGACGTAAGGAAGGCGGCGAGGTGTCACGGGGGTTGACACAAGAGGCCGAGCTGGTTTCCGGAATCGCTCTGCATCACTCCGGGACCCGAAGCCTGCACCGTACCCCAAAGGAGCTAGCCTCACGATGTGGACAATTCTCGCACCCGGCCGCGCGTCGGCCACATCCAGTTCCTGAACTGCCTGCCCCTGTACTGGGGGCTCGCCCGTACGGGGACGCTTCTCGACTTCGAGCTCACCAAGGACACCCCGGAGAAGCTCAGCGAGCAGCTGGTGCAGGGCGATCTCGACATCGGGCCCATCACGCTCGTCGAGTTCCTCAAGCACGCCGACGAACTGGTCGCCTTCCCCGACATCGCGGTCGGCTGCGACGGCCCGGTGATGTCCTGCGTGATCGTCTCCCAGGTCCCGCTGGAGGACCTGGACGGCGCCCGCGTCGCCCTCGGCTCGACCTCGCGCACGTCCGTACGGCTCGCGGAGCTGCTGCTGGCCGAGCGGTTCGGCGTACAGCCCTCGTACTACACCTGCCCGCCCGACCTCGCCCTGATGATGCGTGAGGCCGAGGCCGCCGTACTCATCGGGGACGCGGCGCTGCGCGCCAACCTGCTCGACGGGCCGCAGTACGGGCTCGCCGTGCACGACCTGGGCGCGCTGTGGAAGGAGTGGACGGGGCTGCCGTTCGTCTTCGCGGTCTGGGCGGCGCGCCGCGAGTACCTGGAGCGCGAGCCGGTCGTCACGCGCAAGGTCCACGAGGCCTTCCTCGCCTCCAGGGACCTGTCGCTGGAGGAGGTCGGCAAGGTCGCCGAGCAGGCGGCGCGCTGGGAGGCCTTCGACGAGCGCGTTCTGGAGAACTACTTCACGACGCTCGACTTCCGTTTCGGCGGCCCGCAGTTGGAGGCCATCACGGAGTTCGCCCGCCGGGTCGGCCCGACGACCGGCTTCCCGGCGGATGTGAAGGTGTCTCTGCTGGAGCCGCAGTCCGCAATCCGTAATCCGTAAGCAGCGCCTACCCTGCTGGTTGTCCCTACTCTTGACCCTTGCTGGTTGGGAGTGGAGCGCGTACGGGGGAGGTACACGCCATGCAACCGCTCGATGTCGACGAACCCACCACGGTGGGGCCCTACCGGCTGCTCGGCCGGCTCGGCTCGGGCGGGATGGGCCGGGTCTATCTGGGCCGCAGCGCGGGCGGCCGTACCGTCGCGGTCAAGATCGTGCATCCGCACTTCGCGCTCGACGAGGAGTTCCGCGCCCGTTTCCGCCGCGAGGTCGACGCGGCACGGCGAGTGGGCGGCGCGTACACGGCACCGGTCCTCGACGCCGACCCGGACGCCTCGATCCCCTGGGTGGCGACCGCGTACGCCGCAGGACCCTCGCTCGCCGCGGCGGTCGCGGACGCCGGTCCGCTGCCGGAACATTCCGTACGGGTCCTGGGTGCGGGCCTCGCGGAGGCGCTGTCGGCGGTGCACGGACTGGAGCTCGTACATCGCGACGTCAAGCCCTCGAACGTACTCCTGACGCTGGACGGCCCGCTGCTCATCGACTTCGGCATCGCGCGGGCGACGGACGGGACGGCGTCCCTGACGTCCACGGGTGTGTCCGTGGGCTCGCCCGGCTATATGTCGCCCGAGCAGATCCTCGGCAAGGGGGTCACGGGGGCGGCGGACGTCTTCTCGTTGGGGGCGGTACTGGCGTACGCGGCAATCGGGGCGCCCCCCTTTCCCGGTGACTCCTCGGCCTCCCTGCTCTACAAGGTCGTACACGAGGAACCCGAACTCGGCTCCCTGGAAGGGGAGTTGCGCGACGTAGTCGCGGCCTGTCTGGCTAAGGACCCGGGCGAGCGTCCGTCTCCGGCCTCGCTCGCCGCCCGGCTCGCGCCGGAGGGGGCGGCGCGGTCGGTGGTGGCGGGGTGGCTGCCGGGGCCGTTGGTGGAGCAGGTGAGCCGAAGTGCGGTGCAGGTGCTGAACCTTGAGGCTTCGGGGGTGGAGGAACCTTCTGGGGTGGTGGGGTTCAGTAGTCCTTCGGTCGGTAGTCCTTCGGTCGGTAATCCTTCGGTGGGGGCGGAGGCCAACGGGTCGGCTCCCGTTGCTCCGGCTGGTCCCGCTGGGGTGTTCGGGCCGCCGGATCCTTCGTACGGGGTGGCTGCGCGAGGTGAGCAGGCAGCTCAGGTGGCGAATGCACCGACGTACGTTCCGGAGCGGCGCGAGACCGACGGCCCGGGACCGGGATCCGGATCCGGATCGGGCCCTGGTCCCGGAAAGCTGACCGTCTCCGTGGCCGCGACGTCCGCGCCGGGTGCGGGCGGCCGTGGGCGCAAGCTGAGTTGCACGGTGGCGCTGGCGGTCGCGGGGGCGCTGGCGGCGGTGACGTTCGGCTCGGTGTTCGTCTTCGACCTGCTGCCGGGAAGCGGAGCCTCGGATGGTGGGAGCGCGGGCAGCGACACGGCGCCGTTGCCGAACGCACCGGCCCCGAGTGCGAGCGCGTCCGCGCCCTCCGAAGCTCCGGCCACCGGAGCGGCCGTCCCCAAGCGCTACCTCGGCACCTGGGAGGGCGACGGAGTAGCCCTCAACGGCACCCTCCCCATGGGCAAGTTCCGCGTCACGGTCCGCCAGGCCGGCGTGGGCGAACAGTTCGGCACGTTCCGCCAGACCGACCTGATCGGCGGCCACTGCGACACCGTACTCATCCTCAAGAAGGCCACTCCTCAGCAGATCACCGCCACCAGCGTCGCCAAGAAGTCCAAGGACGCCGTGTGCGTGATGGGCCGCCACGAGGTCCGACTGACCCCGGTCGACGACGACTTGAGGTACGAGACGGACAACGAGGAGGCCGGGGATCCGGTGGCTCGGATGAACAGGGTCAAGTAGCAGCCTTCCGGCGGCGATGCAGGAAGCGCCCGCCGAGCACGGCCACGGCATGCCCGGGCAACGAAGCGGCGATCCACTTCAGCGAACCCCCTTGCCCCCCCGGCCACTTCACCCGCGTCAGCCCGCCTTGCCGTCCCCGGCCACTCCCACCCGTCACTCCCATTACTACTGTGTCTGCAAACAAGTGAACGAAATTACCGCGCGGACGAGGAAACGGGGAAGGCCCGACCATGGAGACACTGCAGCCGGACGATCCGCGGGAGTTGGGCAGCTATCGGCTGCTGCGGAGGCTCGGCGTGGGAGGCATGGGTCGCGTCTACCTTGCCCGTTCGCCGGGCGGCCGCACGGTCGCGGTGAAGGTCGTACGGCCGGAGTTGGCGGCCGACGTCGACTTCCGCCGTCGCTTTCAGCATGAGGTGGAGATAGCCCGCGCGGTCTCCGGCCGCTATACGGCACCGGTCGTGGACGCGGCGCCGGACGCGTCGCTGCCGTGGCTGGCGACCTCGTACGTCCTCGGCCCCGACCTCACCGATGTGGTGGAGGCGCACGGCGCTCTCCCCGAGCACACGGTCCGCGCCCTGGGCGCGGGCCTGGCCGCCGCGCTCCAGGAGATCCATGCGGCAGGCCTGATCCACCGTGACCTCAAGCCCTCCAACGTCCTGCTGGCGGCGGACGGCCCCCGCGTCATCGACTTCGGCATCGCGCGGGCGGTGGACGGAAACCGTATGACGCAGACGGGAGTTGTGGTCGGCTCGCCCGGCTACATGCCGCCCGAGCAGGCGTTGGGGCAGGACGTCGGGACCGCCGGGGACGTGTTCTCGCTCGGCGCCGTGCTTGCCTTCGCGGCAACGGGCCGCAATGTCTTCGGAGAGGGCGCCGCCTCGCACGCCGCGATGCTCTACCAGATCGTCCATGGTGAGCCGGACCTCACCGGCATACCGCAGTCACTCCTCGGGCTGATACGCGCCTGTCTACTGAAGGACCCGGCGCAGCGCCCGGCTCCCGCAGAAATTGTCGGGGCTTTGGCGCCCGGCGGCGTCGAGGGGCTGCTGACGAACTGGCTGCCGTCGGCGGTCGCTTCCACGATCGCGACGCATGCGGCGGGGATCCTGGACCTGGAGGCGCCGGAAGCACCGGAGGAGCAGCCGGCTCCCGGATTCGGGCGCCCGCCGACAATGCAGGACGGGGCGTCGGTCGCTGCAGGGACTCCCGGTACGGACACGCCGGTGCCGGGATACGGCACCCCGGCCACGGGCATGCCGGTCCCGGGCTATGGCTTCCCTCCGGCAGGTGTGCCCGCACCGGGTTACGGCACACCACCAGCCGGGACCTCGCCGTACGCAGCCGGTACACCCCTGCCAGGTACGGTCCAACTCGGCACAGGTCCCGCGAACTCCTCCACCCCTGCTCCCTCCCGGCGCCGCTTCCTGGGTCTGGCAGCCGGTGGTGCGGCGGGAGTCGCGGTCGTCGGTGGAAGCGCTGCCTGGTGGCTTTCCCGCGACGACGGTTCGCCCGGTACGTCCGCGGGGGGCGGCAAGGGCGGTTCGGACCGCCCCGCGGGCGAGAACTTCACGACACCGCCTGCCGGTACGGCACCGCAGCCGCTGTGGCACAAGTCGGTGGCGGAGGAGAGCATCAGCACCACCCTTCCGCTGGTGACCCACGACGGCCTGCTGCTGATCAGCGGGGACCCTTTGGTGGCGTACGACGTGAAAACGGGCAAGAAGCGCTGGTCCCGCCCTGGCGTCGTCCGGCCAAATGCCCAACTGCTGTTTTCCGGCGGCAAACTGTTCCTGGCCGACGGCGACTACGACGGCGCACTCGTGGCACTGGACGTGAGGACAGGCAAGGAGGCCTGGCGCAGTCGCCTCGGCAAGAATCTGAAACTCGACGCCACGATCGCCATCGACGAGAAGAACGTGTACGTCACGGTGACGGACTTCAGCGACGCGAAGAGCGCCACCGACTACCGCATGGGTGTTGCCGCCATCAGCCACACCACGCGTAAGACGGTGTGGGTCCAGATGCGCGACTGGGGTACCAACAACTGGGATGTCGAGGGCACTGTCTCCGGAAAGTACTTCGTCTACGCCGACTCCAAGTACAACCTCACCGTCCGCGACACCGCCACGGGCGGCCAGCTATGGACCAAGAAGCTCGGCGACGACTGGAGTTGGACACCCACCGTCGCCTCGGGCCTCGTCTTCCTCCCGGGCGACAACCTGACGGCGCTCGACGCGGAAACCGGCAAGACCCGCTGGACGCTGTCTCCCAACGGCCGTCGTGGCTTCAACGATCCCACGGTCATCGACGGCGTGCTGTACATCAGCGACTACGACGACGGCGTATGGGCAGTCAACGTCAAGACGGGCAAGAAGATCTGGCTGTGCGAGGACCCCGGTGCAAGGAGAGCCCCCACCACGTTCCTGCGCGCCGGCGCGACCCTCTACGGAGCCTCGTACAAGGACGAGGGCGGCATCTTCGCGCTCGTGGCGAAGACCGGCAAGTCCCGCTGGGTCTACAACGACAACAAGGACCCGGTGGAACCATTTCAGGTCGCTATATCCGGCAACCGGCTGCTGGTGACGCACGGCTACGAGATCTACTCGCTGCCGGCGGTGTGAGTTCTTGGAGGACCGTTCCCTGGTCGGAAGGGAGAGGGCCGTGGTGAGTCCCGTGTCGCAGCCCGGCAACGGTGCAGGGGACGGCTTTCGCAGTTGCAGACGGTGCGATAGCGTCCATTGAGACAGTTGAGACAGCTTGTGTTAGCGACACGGGGAGGAACAGATGGCCGACGATCTCGACCGCGGTGCAAACCTTGACAAGCTCAAGAAGCTCTATGAGGCCTTTCAGAAGAAGGAGGGTGAGGTTCGCGACCTGATCCACCTGCTGGACGGTCAGGCCAACAACAGCCACGGCTTCTGGAAGGGCCCGGGCGCTGACCGTTTCCGGGACGACTGGCGTGACTTCAAGCCGCAGTTGAACCGCCTTGCCGACTCGCTCAGCGACGCGTACAAGTCCGCAAAGAGTGGCCATGACGCGATCGAGCAGGCTACGTCTCGGCCTCACTGACCCTGCCTGCTGCGACCGTTGGGCCAGCACCCGGACGTACGGCAAACCCACGTGATCACGCTGACCCGTTGAACCGTCGGTATCGGTAGGGCACAAGCCGCGGCTCGTTCGCCGGGGCGGCTGGTTATCAGCCGCCCCGGCTTTCGCATGTCGGTGTTACTCGTCGAGAACTGCCTGAACCGGCATCATCTGGCCGCTTCGTACGAGCAGGCCCCGCCCAACTGGTCCGCCACCGCTGCCAGTAGGTACACGGACATTGAACAACTCGCCGTCCGACGAGCTCTGCGGGGACAGGATCATGCCCTGGCGCGAGCGTCGAAGCTCCACCACGAATCCCCGGTATTGGGATCCCAGAGTGTCCGTGGCACCGGCAGCGATGAGTCCGACGCCGCCGTCCCTGCCGCTTTGGGCCACCTCTTCCAACGCCCGGTCCAGATCGCTGTCGTACAGCATGTCGGCGTCGTCGGCCACGACTGCGAACCTGCCGTTGGTGCGGTCCACCAGCTGCCGCACATCCTGCTCAGAGCTTTCCGCGTTCAGAACTCCCAGCACGCCCTCGTGGTTCTCCAACGACTTAAGAGGCGAGCGGCGCGGCGTGACCAGGATGAGCGGGACCTGGTTGCGCAGAAGGCTCTTCGCGGCCACGAGAAGTGCCGTCGATCGGCCGGACTTGGGTGGTCCTGCGATCACGAAGCCAGGGCCGGACTCCTCCAAGTCGATGCTGATGGGCTCGAGTTCGTCGCCTCCCACACAGAAGAGAGCGGACAGGGGAGAAGACGGATCCACGGCTGTGTCGAGTGCATACGCCTGCTCTGCCGTGATGCGCATGGGCAGCTCGTCCACGCGAAGTGGCCGGTGGCTTTTCGGCGGAATCGGATGAGTCTCTCGCGCCCGCTGGGCGATGGAACGCAAGGCGGCCACCTGAGCTTGGCCCGAAGGGTCTCTTACCAGCAACGCGATCTGACTCTCCTGGACCCCCTGATCGGTCAGTCGTAGCGCCCTGCCCGACGGCATCTCGCTCGGAATCTCACGTGACGCAAGCCCGGCGAGGGAGTACTCGTTGGCATCGGTGAGTCGCAGAACCAATTTGTCCGCGAAGGAGGAGGAGACCTGGCCGCTGAAGCCGCTCCGGTCGGCGGTCATGACGACCTTGACCCCCACAGCCGCTCCCTCGCGGAAGATCTTGGTGATCATCTCGATGAGGCGGCCGTAGTCGATTCCCTCCAGGGCTGCAACGTAGCCCTCCCAGCCGTCCAGCAGGAGAACCATCCAGGGGAGCCGGTCCTCGGGCGCCACCGTAGCGCGCTGTTCCGTGGCGCTCGACAGTCCTTCCATCGCAAGCAGCTGTTGGCGACGGGAGATCTCCGCGGAAATCCGGTCGAGCAGGCGACGTACCCGGTCAGGCTGGTCGCGCGTCACGATGGCACCGCAGTGCGGGAGATTGGCCAGCGGCAGCAGGGCGTTTGCGCCGCAGTCGATGCCGTAGAGGTGGACGTCCCGGGGCGATGTAGTGGCCGCAAGAGATCCGGCCAGGGTACGAAGACTGGTGGAACGGCCCGAGCGAGGACCACCGGCAATCATGATGTGCTCACCGTGGACCAGGTCCAGTACAAGCGGTGTGCGGCTCTGCTGAGCGGGTAGGTCGGTGAGCCCCATCCGGATGGGTGCGACCTCGTTGGGCGCGACTTGCGGAGTGCTGGACTCAGGAAGCTCGTCGAGCGACAGCAGGTCCTGCAGAGGTGGCAGCCAGGGACTCCGCTGGACACCGAACTGCATCAGTTCTGCGCCCTCTCGAATGGCGCCGACCAGAACACTCAGATCGGTAACGAGCGTTCCGTCGTCCTCGCTCTCGATGACACGCGGTGCCGGGCGCCCGAGAGAGGGCCATGCCAGGGGTGCCATGATCGCCTTCGGGCGATCTGTGCCGATGCTCGGCCTGCGCCCACCGATCCGCGCTGACTGCACGGCAACAAGTGACTGGGCGCCCGAGCGGACGTAGGCACGTCCAGGGGTGGACTTTGCGATGAGTCCGGCATCCGGAGCGTCGATCACGTCTGACGACTCGCCACCGTCGGTGACTCGCAGGGCGATACGAAGGTTCGTGTTGGCGCGGATGTCCGCGCTCACCACACCTGCGGGGCGCTGTGTGGCGAGGATGAGATGTACGCCGAGCGACCTGCCCCGCCGTGCGATGTCGACCAACCCCTCGATGAAGTCCGGGAGTTCGGCAACCAGTGAGGCGAACTCGTCGATGATGAGGACGAGGCGGGGCATCGGCTCCAGCTCAGGGCGGAGCTTTCTGGTGTCGTTGTAGTCCTCGATGTCCTTCGTGCCTGTGGCGAAGAGGATCTCCTCGCGTCGCTTGAGCTCGGCGGCGAGAGAGGCGAGGGCTCGCTCGGTGAGGTGTGCGTCCAGGTCGCTGACCATGCCGACTGTGTGCGGGAGTTGCGCACAGTCCTGGAATGCGCTGCCGCCCTTGTAGTCGATCAGGACGAAGTTGAGTGCGTCGGGACGGTTGGCGACTGCCAGTGAGGCGATGATCGTCTGCAGCAGTTCGGACTTACCGGCACCAGTGGTTCCCGCCACAAGCGCGTGCGGGCCGTCGCGCCGGATGTCGAGCATGAACGCCCCATCGCTGGCGATGCCGATGGGCACCTCCGTGGTGGAGCCTCCCTGCTTCCAAATGCCCGCGATATCGGTGCCGGTGGGGTCGGGCATGCCGAGAAGGGACAGCAGGCGGGCGGAAGCCGGCAGAGCTGAGTCGGGGTCGTCCTGGCTCACGTCGCGTACGGGGGCGAGCGAGCGAGCCACCAACTCGCACCAGGTGGTGGACACTTGGTCAGCCAGAACCTCGCCGACGACCTCAAGTCCGCCGCCGCTGATCACCACCCGGCTCGGCTCGTTGTGCACTCCGCTGATTGCGGCCTTGCACTCCTCGGGGAGCAGTCGTTCGTCCTCGTCGATACACACGGCGTAGATGCCGTGGTGGGGACCTTCCTGGAGCAGTTGAGGCACGCCGGGCATGCGCCGCAGCAGGCGCGCCCCATCCAGAACGAGCAGAACGAAGGGATCGGGACGTAGTTGTTTGGAAGACCCGAAGCTATTGGCGCCTGCTTTGCGGCGTTCCAGTTCGGCCAGCAGTTCGTGGATGCGGCGTCCGACGACTTCGGGCTCGGACCCCACCAACGAAACGCAGCTCTGCCCGAGTTGGGGCGCGGTATGAGGAAGCCAGTGTGCCCAGTTCCATGCGGCATCGGCATCCGGGGCGGACGAGAGAACGACCAATGACAGGTCACGCGGGCTGTGCAGCACGGCGGCCTGTGCGACCAGCCAATTGGAGACGGTCAGGCGGAGATTTCGGTCCCCCGCCACACCGACTACACCGAGCTCGGGCAGTGGGAGCACAGCGGGAACATCCGGGACCGTCGGCGGCTGCGGCGGTTCGTCGAAGCTGGCGCCTCTGTCAGCTCGCAGCTCGATGTCCACGGGAAGCTCGGCGACGCCCACCCGTAGCTGAAGTACGTCCGGGTCGGTGAGCCTGCGCTCCCAGAGCCGACTACGAGGCCCTGTGGCGTGTAGGAGCAGTTCGGCAGGGTCGGGGTGGGCCTCTCGCCGGGCACGCTGATCGGCCTTTCCGAACTCTGTCAGTTTGATGTCGTAGTCGACGAGCGCCTGCTTGTATTCCTTGACTGCCTGGCGGTACTTCTTACGTCCGTGTCGTGCCTCGCTGGCCCAGTAACCGAGCATCATGAGTGGGCTCATGGCGCAGAAGAGCAAGGTGTAGACCTGCCTGGTCATGAAGTACATGCCCAGGCCGAATACCGCCGGGATGAGCGAAGCGATGAGTTGGAGGCGAGGTGGCTCGCCCTTCACCGGCTCGGCTGGAACGGTGAGTTTCGGTCGCCGGCGAATCGGAGAGAGGCGCGGAGGCCGGTTGTAGGCATAGCCGCCGTCCTCGGTGGCAGCGAGGTGTGCGTCCGGCTCCTGCGTCTCGTTCAGGCTGATCAATGTGTTGCCAATGCGGACGACGCCCTCAAGGGGCCAGGTGGTTTCCGCTTCCACTGGATCGTCGTCCAAGGTCATGGACACCCCGTTGTCGGGGCGAATGGCGACGGTGCCGTCGATGTTGATGGCGAGACGAAAAGCCTGGTCGGGCAATGACGGGTCTGGAACAGACAACACACAGGAGCTGCCGGATCCGACGGTCGCGACACCGGCCTGCACTCGTCTGACCAGTCCAGCACCGGGTCCGCTGCAGACTCGCAGCTCAAAACGGCCCACGGGCTCACCGGACCGCATGAAGGGTCCGATCGCGTCGTCGACGGTGACGCGGACTCCGTCACGCATGAAGGCTGAGGCGGGACTTGCTGGGTCGTAGAGCTGGCCGTCCACCCACAGATTCGGAGTAGACGCTGAAGGCGAAGGTGCCGGGTGTGCGCCCCTGCGGTTCAGGAGGGGCATGACGACGGCGAGCGCACTGCGCTGGTCAGCGTTCCCAGGCCATGCAGTACCTGCGAGACACGTCGCCACATCACCCGCGGTCGCGTCTTCCTCCAGAATGACCAAGACGTCCTGGGGCGTCGTTCCTTCGGTGAGCACTGTCACCAGGACTTGCATGCTCGTCTTCCTCCCGGCCCACCGTGGACCATCAGGGCTTCGGGTTCTTGAGGTCCTTGACGGACTTGTCGCACGTCCGAGCTTCCTCCTGAAGCGCCTCAGCGACGTTGTCGCACTTGGTGCGCCATGTCTTCAGCTCTCCACGCACGTGGTCAGCGTGAGGTCCGGACCAGTTCTTCATGGTCGTGGTGGAGAAGGTGCGAGGGGCGTCAGCAAGGCTGGCGATGTGATCCGCAAGGCTACGCAACTGTGAAGCTCGCTTGGACAGCTCCTCGATCTCAGGATTGGCCACCCTGATTACCTCCCCGTTGTAGTGGCGTGATGTGCTGGTTCACGAGTGGGATTGAGGGATGCGCGTCACCTCAACGCGCAGTGGAGCCTGAGGCACGAGAGTACTCAGGGGCTGTTCACGGTGTCTAAGGCCCGCTCGTGCCGTGATCCCGGCAGGAGGTCATTCGTGGCGAAATCTGCCGGAAATCCGAATTCTGAACTGGGGGTGCATGGTTGGAGACTCGAGAGCAGAGCCGTACAATCCGCGGCCGCGAGAGTAGACCGGAAGGTTTGCCTTGCCCGTGTGACGGAGCCGAAGCTTCGGTCCCGCGATTTGTCGGGCAGGGCAGCGGATCGGTAGCAGGCAAGGCGTGCTCGCCCTGCATCTGTTCACGCGAGGTGATCCGCGACGCTTCGAAGCCCGTGGGCTTCCCTGAAGGGCGTGTTACGGAGTTGCGAATTCACCGCTTCCAGGGAAAACATTCGTGATCATCTCCCACACCTGCTTTGCCTCGACACGGACGAGCCGGAGCGGGCTCTCTGGGGAAATCTGGCCATGCAAGATGGGTTCAGCGGGCAACTCTCGATGCCAATATCCGAGAGGGCCGCAGTCCCAGATGGCGAAGCCTCGAGACTTCAGGCCTGCCCTTCCCTCGTCCTCCCCTTGCCAAGTGGCAATCATTCGCCAACTGGAGCGCAGTTCGGCGAGCAAAGCGGAGAGCGTTGAGAGTTCGGGTTCCAGCAGGCCTTGCGCAGAGAGTTCTTCGCGGATCTTCTGAGTTGCGGAATCAGCTTCAAAATTGGGTGAACTATTCAAGGTGGCTAGCCCTGCGTCCAAGACGGACATTTTCGAATCTATGGCATTGATTTCCCCTTGGGGGAGGTCGGAAGGCTGGAGGTTCACCATACGAGCGAGAGCCCACACCAGCATAATGGGTTCAAGCTGGACGTACTCAACCTCTTCTTCGCCGGGCCAGGATTCATGAGAGAAGGCGAAACCATCTCCGATGACGAGGCCGTGATGCAATCGTCCAAATTCACCTAGGGATTCGACTGTAATCGTGACCGTTGGATCGGTCAAAGCGCTAATTAGAGGTGCCAGCAAAATAGAGATGTTTCCGTCGCTGTCTATCAATCCGCTCTCGATGAGCCCTTGTTGAGGGGTCATAAGGTCAGTGGCTACTTGCTCTCCGTCGGTCATGTAACCGAGAACCGCCAGATGTTTTCCCGAAAGTCGAAACCTTCCACGGGAACTGTCGTATGAGGGCATGCGTGCTCCTTCCAGAGAGAATTAATCTTAACTCTGCGATAGGCGAATTTCGCCGTTTGGGTCAATTTGGTCAGTCGAATGGATTCAGAAAGTTCCCGACTTCTTTTGCTCCATCAGAAATCGCTTCTCCGGTCTTCTCTGCCGCGTTGCCGACCCATTCCTTTGCTGTTGAAGCTCCGGCTGCGATCTTGTCTGCGTTGTCCCATATCAAGGTTCCTGCATAAACGAGTCCAGTTCCTGCGGCAATCCCCCAGGTTACAGGGCTTGGCGCAATCAATGCTAGCGTGAGAGAGCCGTTGAATGCTGTGCCAGCGACGTCCGAAGCATATCCGGCCGGGTCCTTCTTAATTGCGGCGACTGGATCTGTTGTAGCAAGGTTTGCTACTCCCCAAGCAGTGGCGGCTGCAGAACCGACAACCCCTGCGCCTCGCATCCACCCAGCCGCCCTTGCAGCAGAACCAATTCCTCCATTCTTTGCGACCGTGAGCAGGTTCGCCTGTGAAGCGGAGGGCATGAAAAACGTGCCGTTCTTCATGTGACCACCAAGCATGGCAGCTTCATCTGAACCCGTTAGGGCGGTTACCAGTCCGGGGGGCGCGCTACTGAAATAGCTGCCTACGCGGGGAACGCTGCTCAGTCTGTACCAATTATTGTTGACTAGCTTGGAGGCGAAAGTTCCAGGAGAGTGTAGAGCTTTTTCAGAGATTGGAATATTGGGAATCTTTGAATTCTTCAAGTATTTTGCTATCTTGATTGTTCCCATGACGCCAACGCCTGCAGAAGTGAAGAAGGCGGCGAGGTTGGCTGTTCCCTCAATGTACCCGGATACGGCCTTACCGAACTCTGGATTCCCGGCTATTTTACCCACCGCATCCCCTTGGATGCGCACGATCCAGTCGTCGAGGCTTTCACCATCCTTACGATCTAGCCAGCCCGTATCGCCTCCGTCAGTTACTGCAGCATTGGCGACGAGGAGTGTTTCTGGAGGGATCTTCTTCCCTTTAAGCTCCTCGGATGAGAAACCTGCCCACATCAGACCGCCAAATGGGTCTCCAGAGGCTGCTCTGATGAGGCTGGCTCGACGCCTCATGTCAGGTGCTGTCGTGGCAACCCATGTGCGCATCGGCTTGATGGGTCCGAGTTTCCCAGATACGCCGAGTGTGGAAGCCCGGGTGAAGGCTTCTGCAATCTTGTCTTCGAGACCTCCTCGACCGTCCAGGAGCTTGGCGAGGTGTTCTAGATCCTGTGGGTTTATGACACGATTTTTCTCATCGCCCATTGGTCAACTCCTTCATTCCTCAAAATGCCCTAAAGGCTCGATCCTGGCGAACTTTCTTAGCGCCTAAGATCAGGGCATATATCACTTGCCCTGCGTAGGCTGATTTCTTACTGCGGTAAGAAGTGCAGTTAGAAAAGCTGCGCGATCTCGGGTGGCGATACAAAGTTTCTCGCCTTTGCGGGTGGCGATAACAACGGAATCCATGCCCATTGGAACTCCCCAAGCGCCGCCTACGAGCCGTTCTTGTCTCTGAGATCCTGCTCGAAGCCCTGGAAGAGGAGCGTCAATGTTTTGAAGAGATGATTGGAGGCGCTGCGTGGGACTGGGAATTTCTGCTTGGTGGGCGGCTTGAACGGACGCCGAGTCTAGGTCAGTCAGTGGGATTTTTTCCCTGCCGACTCGCAGGACTCCATTTTCAATTCGGATTCGATGGAATATATACTTCGAAACCGGAATGCCCAGGCAGGGGGCAAGGAGCAGGAGGAAAAGGCCGGATACTGCCAACCATGGTCCTGTATCTTCGGGTATTGATTTGAATCCCAGGTACGAGACGACCGCGAGGTACGTAGTGATGCATGCGATCGACCAGACCTTGGGCAGCTTTTCGACGTACATATCTTTCATCTCAGGATTCTGGAGGACGGTTGGGAGTGTTCTTGGCGCTGATTGGTAGTTAAGCGATCAGCTAACTCGGGACGGCATCGCGGAATCCTCGCCGACGAGCTGCGGCAGGGCGGCAACGCAGCAAGCGGGCCATTATCAGCCATCCTCCGCGAAATGCCCCATGCCGATGCAGAGCCTGAACTGCGTAGGTCGAACACGATGGCTTGTATGGGCATCGGGCCGGTTGGGTCGGACTGATCGACGCACGATAGAAACGGACTGCCACGTACATCTTCGTGGCCAGCCATCCTGTTGGTCGCGGCGCTGCCGGGTCATCCCCTACTCCAGCCGACATGCGTGCGGCGGGCCGTGTGAGGATCGTGCAGAGCACGATCAGCCATGCGGCAGGGCAGAACCGACTGCAACAGGTGCACGTGTCGAGCAGACCCTCCCACCAACTGTCTTGGGTGGCGGCTCTTTTCTGCCTGTCAGGCTTTTTTGTCTTTCGAGTGTTCGACATGACGCTTCCTCTGTTTCACGGTTAGTAGTCGGCCGACCCGAGGTTCGCCTTCAGGTTGCATGTCATGATCAACAGGACTGGGTCACGATCAGCGCGATGCTGGCTGGGTTCGCATCTCGGCTCGCTGACCCCTCCGCGGGTGGATGGTGTTCAGTGAAGGATGACGCCAGCAACGGGATGGGTCCACCCGGTGTCCTCACGTCAGCGCACGAGTATTTGCGTGGACGTGAGGGCTCAACGGCGTCCTGAGCTGGGAAACTCAGCGGTTGACGGACTGGATCTCCTGGACGATGACGGCCTGGTCGTTGCCGAACTCGCCGTTGGGAAGGTCTCCGCCCGCGCCGCCGGTGCCGGCCCAGGTGACTTCCCACGTGACCGTCGCCTGGAGGTTGAAACTGCCGTCGCCGGAGGAGCGGAGGTACTTGAGGCCGCAGGGAGGTGTTTGGTCGGCCTTGCCCTTGGCGTACGGCTCACCGATCGATCCGTCGTCGTTGATCGCGCATTCGCCGGAGGCGGGGTACGTCTCGGCGTCCTCGGTGCCCGGTTCCAGCCTGAGGGAGACCGGCTTGGCGGTGGTGGTCGCCTGGATGTTGAGGCCGGCGACGTTGAGGGCAGCGGTCACCGCTACCTCCTTGAACTGGGCTTTGTCGAGCCAGGCCCAGGTGGGGAGGTTGACCTTGGTGGTGTCCTCGGGGGCGAGGGTGACCTTGGTGTCCGGGAGCTGAATCGCGTTGTAGGCGGCTTCGGCGAGCACTTCTGGCGTGACTGCTTGGTCGACGCCGGGATCGTCGTTGTTCTCGACCCAGAACGGCTGCTTGTCGCATTCCCAGCTGGCGGGGTCGTCTTCGCGGTCAGGGTTTCGGACAGCGACCCACCATTTTCCGTTGTCAGCCTCGTCCTCGTTGTAATCCTTGTACTCGCCGTCTTTGTAGACCTCTCGGAACTGGCCGACTGCGGCCTTGGCGTAGCTAGCCTGGCCGGGGGTGTCGATCGTCTCCTGATACATCGTCTCGACGTACTTCTCGAACTCCGCGACCGAACGAGGCTCGTACCAGCATGCGGGTGGGGTCCAGTCGCCTACCGGTTGAATGGCGCTCGTGCTGCCGCTGGAGCGTACGGAGCCGGAATACGTGACTTTCGAGACCAAGGTGCCCGCGTCGGCACTCGCTGTCTGCTTGGTATTGCCCTGTGTACCCGAGCTTGGTGGCCAGTCCGCGAAGGCGGTTCCCGGTGCCAGGGCGAGTGCTCCCGAGAGAACGCCAACCACGACGAATCGACTGCGGGCAACTACGGCGTGCACGACTTGTGTCCCCTCTGCGAAGTGAGCTTCGTTGTCTGCCAGACGCCCTGCTTGTCCTTCTCGAGTCGTGCTGTGTAAAGGACGTAGGAATTGCTGGTCACAGCCGTCTTGTGAACCTTGTTCGACTTGCGGTCCTTCGCGTAGGCCTTGGATTGGTCCTCGCAGTACACGACTCCTGCGGATGAGGAGTCGAAGACGTCAACCTTGGGGTTGTAGTAGCGGTTTGTGCCCGTGATCGAGTAGCCCTCCTTCACGATTGACTCGACCCAGTCCCTGGCGTCAGCCAGGGCGGTGCCGCTGTAGTAGAAGCTGAGGGCGGGCAGCTTGGCGTTTCCTTCAGTGATGGCGTAGTTCGTCGCGTCGACCCTCCGTGCGACATCCGCGAGGACGGCGTCCTGAGTCGTGTCGCCGGTCTTCCAGCTTTCGAAGTTGTCGCTGAGGTCGTCCGGCAAGGTGACCCGGGGGCGGCTGGCCGCGTCCGTTGCGTCGGGCGAAGCCGATGTCTCCGTGTCGCCGGTATCGGCACCCGCGATCTTGTCGTTGTCCTTCGAGCTGTCGTCTCCGCTCCCGCAGGCCGTGAGCAGTAGGGCTGCGGTTGCGGCGAGCGCGGCAGCAACGGGCAAAGGGCGGCGCTTCACTGTGGACTCCCCGTGAGACATAGGTTCAGTCAAGAGCAATGACGGTATCCGTGGGGCGGACGGTTTCGCCACAGTGAACTTCCTTGCATGGCTGGGCAGATGGGAAGAAACCGGGGCAAGTCAAGGGCGCTTGTGGCCCGATTGTGTCTGGACACGCGAGGGCCCCGAGCGCGGGATGTGCGTTCGGGGCCGGGTGCGGGGCTCTATTTGCCGGGATTCAGGCGTTGCTTGCGCGACGAGGGTTCCGTCGTGGCGTGAAGCGGTCGTTCAGTCCTGGAACTCCTCGATGGGGGACCCCGGCGAGTGCCCAGGGTTCGTTCTCCATCAGGGCACCGTAAGTTGTCGTTGGGTCCAAAGAGGAACGTTCCCGAGTCAGCTCAGGCTTGGTTGACGAGATCCCGGCGATCACTGCGATCGTGCGGAATCCTCGTCGTTGCGGGGGCTGTTCGCACCTGTTCGGGATAGTGGACGGCGCCAACTGTGGAGCGTGGCCGACTCGGTTCGATGCTCCCGCGGCAGCCGCTGTCTACCCTGGCGGCTTATTCTGAGTCGCTAGCGCGAAGGCAAAGCCGGCTATTGAGGGACAGGGGCAGGAATGTCGTTTCGGGCGGCAAATCCGGAGGACCTGGAGCATTTGGCGAAACTCCTGGACGGGCGCGGTGGCGTGGAGGACCGCCTTGACGAGGCCTTCACCCGAGCTGCCCAGTTGGAGGTGAGTGGGCATCTGGCGGCCCTGAAGCCGATGAGGTCCTGGACTCGCAGCGAGGCTCAGGATCTGCGTAAGCGCGCCACCCTCCTGCGCCTCGAGAACGGCGACCCGATGGCCGGGCTGCTGTGGGCGGGGTTCACGACGAAGGACCTGGAGAAGTACAAGGGCGAGGGGATCAGGCCGGAGACGCTGCTGCTGGCCAATTCGGTGGCAGCGAGCGACGATCCGAACGCGAAGGACCTGACGCGACAGCCGGGGGAGAAGCTCGGCGACTGGGTCGCACGGCTCGAGGCGCATGCGCTCTCGAAGATCCCTGGTCTGGAGCCGCACGAAGAGTCCCTCACCGAGATGATCAAATTCGGCGCCGACGCGTTCAACGTCGCGGCCGCAGCCCAGGTTGTCACGGCGAGCGGCTTCGCGGGAACCAAGGTGCTCTTGGGCAACGCAGTGAAGACCGGCAAGCTCGGGCCGATGAAGGACGCCCTCGCGGCACGGTGGACCGCGGCCGGCAGTAACCCCATCCTGCGTTGGGCGGGCACGAAGCTGGGAAACTACAACCCGCCGATACGCTCGTTGACCGCCCCCGGTGCCTGGCTTCCCGGGCAGCTCGGCAACATGGCCTCCCGGAGCCAGACGTATCAAAGGGTTGCCAATGTGCCCTTGAGTTCCGGTTTCCTGGGTGACCGTTGGGGTGGCGGGTTGGACGCGCTGCGCCGACGCGGCTTCATGAATGCCAAACTGCTGGGCTTCACTCCCAATCAGGCCATCAACTTCTTTGCCGGATCGGACGATCTGGCCCGCAGGTACGGCGGGCTGACACACTCCGGGCAGCCAGTCATCCGCGCGGGAAACGCCAGCCTGCTGAAGGTCGGGAAGGCCGGTGGGTTCAAAGCGGCGGCGAAGACCGCGGGGCTGTGGCGCGGGGCCGGCATCGTCGGGTCGGCGGGCGCGACGGCCTTCTCCATAGCCAACATCGCCACCATGGACCACGCGAAGGAGTGGGAGAAGAGCAAGGCCGGCTACCTGGCCAACTATGCGGAGGCCGGGTTCAACGCCTCCCTGACCATGGCGATGGTCGCACCCAATCCGGTCACGATCGGTCTCGCGGTAGGGACCGGCATCGTCTACGGAGGACTGAAGGTCGTCGAGCACTGGGACGACATCACGGAAGGCGCCGACAAGGCAGCCGACTGGGTGGGCGACAAGGCAAGCGACATCGGGAATGACATCGCCGACGGTGCCAAGGAGTTGGGCAGCGCACTCAACCCGTTCGATTAGCAATCGCAAGAGATGAGAGCACTTGTCACCATGGGAACGAGTAGTGAGTCCTTGACGTTCGAGCTGTTGCCGTACAGAACCAAACCAAAGAAGGGGGAGACGCCCAAGGCTGGGCTTGAGGGGAATGTGGGGCACTTCGGCCCCGTCATCGTGGAGCGCTGCCCGCTCTACCGGCCACTCGAAAAGGGAATGGACACTGCTCGGCTGAGCGGCCCCGCCTTCCCGGAGACGACCTTCCGCGGGAAGCGCAGGTCGGGACAGCCTTCGCTGTTCAAGGCCGAACTCACCCTTGACGGACGGGCCGCGGAGCTGCGCTTCAACGCCCGGGCCTTGAAAAAGGGGGACCGGGCGCTGCGCATCGCGTACGACGGCCGGGAGTACGTCTACTCCTCGGAGGGCCTGGGCAAGGCGAATGTTCTGGAGAGAGAGGGAGTCCGCGTCTCGATCGAACTCGGCCGGCAAATTCCGCCGGCCGACATCGCCAGCGCGGGTACAGCCACCGGCCCGGTGGATGCCGTCGACCTCGCCATTGCCATCGTGCTGCAGGAGGTAGACACCGACGTCCTCACTCTGAGCGGCGCCGCACTGTCGTCACCCTTCGCCCTGATGCAGCACTTCTCGGATCGGGCGGAGTAGCGGGCATCCCCCAAGCCCCGTTCAGCGCGGGCCCAGCTCCTTCTTCTCCGGCAGCAGGTCGGTCAGCTTCCGCCAGATCTCCCCGGCTCCCGAGCGAACCAGGTGCAGGGGGCTTTCCGCGGTGACCTGGCCGGGGAGGATTGGCTCCTCCGGCTGCTCACGGATCCAGTAACCCCGGGGACCGCAGTCCCAGACCGCCAGGCTGCGAAGCATCGGCGCATGCTCGCCGTCGTGCTGTCCGTCCCAGGCGACGGTGACACGCCAGTACGCGTTCAGGGCCAGGACCAGCTCCGTCAGGGTGGCCGCCATCTCCCCTGAGGTGCCGGCGTCTGCCAGCTCCTTGTGAATCGCGGCCCGGTCCTCCTCGGGTTCTCCGGATGGGGCGGACAGCACGGTGAAGGCGGCATCCAGCGCCTTCATGGTCGATTCGACGCGGGGCGTCGCCGGCTGCTCGTCGGCATCGCGACGCCGCAGATGGACCATGCGGGCAAGTTCGAAGACGAGCGTGCTCGGTTCGACCGGGATGTACTCCGACTCCTCCTCGCCCGGCCATCCTTCGTGCGCGATCACCGTGTTCTGGCCGACGATGATGCCGTGGTGTACAGGGCCTGGCTCGCCGGTGATCTCGACGCTGATGATGAGGACGGGGGCGTCCAGCGCCTCCACCAACTCACGCAACAGCGGTGAGAGTTGCCCCTCCTGACCAACTAGACCCAGTTCCTGCAACTCTCCGAGGGACGGGAAGAGGTCCGGGCTCGGAGTCTCCCCCGTGGCGAGACGGGCGAGCACCCGGACGTGGCGGTCGGCCAGACGCAGACGGGACCTTGAGCTGTCGTACGCGGGCATGAGCACATCCTCCGCAGATTGGGTGGCATGAGGCTAACCCGAGGGTCGTGGCAGCCTGGGACGGGTGCGGCCAGGTGCGCCAGCACTGCTGGACGCGATCCGGCTCAGCCCGGCGGACGACGCGACCGCGGTGACTGCCAGCCAACTCCGCGAGGTCGTCAGTTGGCTCGTGAGAGCGGGGCAGTGGCGCCCGGGAGACTCCGCATTCTCATCGTCATGGACACCGGCTACGACGTCACCCGCCCTCGCCTACGTCCTGGCAGACCTGCCCGTCGAGCTGGTCGGCCGCCTGTGTTCGGACCGGGTCATGCTCCGTGACGCCGGACCGCGCCGCTCCACTCCGCGCGGCGGGCAGCCCCGCACGGGGCAAGTCAAGGGTGCTTGTGGCCCGATTGTGTCTGGACGCGCGAGGGCCCCGAGCGCGGGATGTGCGTTCGGGGCCGGGTGCGGGGCTCTATTTGCCGGGATTCAGGCGTTGCTTGCGCGACGAGGGTTCCGTAGTGGCGTGAGGTGGCCGTTCAGATCTGGAACTCCTCGATGGGGGACTCGGGTTGGGCTCGGAGTTCGTTCTTCAGCAGGTCCCCCTGAGTCGTGCTGTGTTCTCCCGTACGGCAGCGAGGGCATTCGCACGGTGGGAATGCCGACGTGCGCGGCACTGGGTCCACTCGGCCACCGGCCAGGACTTCGACTGTGCCTCGGTCCTCGGTCATGGTGCCCTGGGCGTTGAGCTTGTAGACGCGGAGGGTGAGGCGGGAGCGTCGGGGAGGGGTTTCGGGGAGTTCCAGTGGGTCGGTCAGGGGTGGGTAGTGGTCGGCGCAGTCGGTGCACGCGTAGACATTGAAGCCGGGGCCTGTTGCCGCGTGCACTTCGTGGACCAGGACCGGGGTGTTTGTGGTGCGGTGGCAGCGGGCGCACATCCGTACGGCGGGGCGGGTCATCGGGTGGCCGCCGGTACGCGGATGCCGTGGATGTGAGTGGGGCCGGTGTCGATGCCCAGGGTTGCCAAGTACAGAGCGCGGCGGCGTTCGCGCTGGCGGCGGTGCTCGGCGGGGTCCAGGACGTAGGGGCGTACGAGACGGGACGTACCGCCGTCGAAGAGTCCGGTGAAGCGGGGTGGCGGGATCGGGATGAACCGCAGGGGCGGTGCATCCCCGAGGCGGTGCCGGCCTCGAGGGCGTGGGGTGCAGATGCTCAGCATCCAGGCCAGGACTCGGAGAGTAAGGTCCAGCATGTCGGCGCTCCTTCGAAGCGTTCGGCCGCGCCCCGGGACGGCTTGCCTCCGTCGCCGGGGTCTGTCATCAGAACCGTATGGGCTCTTGCAGGGGGTTGTCTACCCATAACTAGGGAGAAAGGTCTCTATGAATTCCTGCAAGGCGGTACGTACAGTTCACCTGTGTTCGAATTTGATCCAACAAGGCCTAAGTGGCAGCAGATCGCCGAGGTGGTCCGGCAGCGGATCGCCAGCGGCGAGTACCCCGTGCGCGGACTGATCTCCGAGGTGAAGCTGGAGCAGGAATTCGGGGTTGCGCGCGAGACTGTCCGCAAGGCCACCGCTGCACTGCGGGAAGAGGGGCTGATCGTCACCACGCGAGGCATGGGCTCCTTCGTCGCCGAGCGGTGATCTTCCGCGCCCAGTCAGCGCCCTCGTAAGGTGCCCCCGTGTACATACCCTCCAACGCTCTCGACGGCAGCCGTCGATCCCGTCTCGCCAAGGGCGTCATGCTGTGCATCATCATGCTCATGCTCGGGGTGGGGCTGACCTTCACCACGTTCCGAGGGACCGGTGGTGACGTGCCGGCCATCGTCGGCTTCGGGGCCGCAGCAGTGTCGGCGTACCTGCTCGCCTGGTGGAGTGCTCGTTATTGGTACGCGGCTTTCTCCGAAGGGCGGCGACCCGAGCCGGTTCCTCAGCCCGACCCGTGGCCCTGGGCGCCGCCTCCGTTGATCATTGGCGTGGCCTTGGTTGTCTCGGGCGTCCGGGATTTGAGCCGAGGCGACAGCAGTGGGTGGTTCGGGGTGGGGATCGGCGTGCTGTTCGCGGTGCCCGGCCTTCTGGGGCTCGTAGTGCTGGTGCCGTTGGGTCGTGCCTCCAGGAACGGGGCCGATGGCGCCTCCGCCGCGTCCGCTCGGACGACCGAGCCGCCGAGGCCGCGTCGCGACTGGGGACCCATCGGCTGAAGCATTCCGCGGCGAACGGCCTGACCCCACCCGAGAGTGAAAGGAACGCAATGCTCTGGCGCGACGAGCGAGTCCGGTTCGGTGCCGGGATTGTCGGGGTCGTGATCGTCCTGATGACTGCCGGGGTTGTTCTCGTATTCGGGCTCGGCACTTTGAAGTGGCTCGTGCGCGACTCGGCACCGACTCTGATGGGCTGGCCCGGTGGGCCTTGGGCTGTTGGAGGCGGTTTCGGGCTGGTGACCGTTTTCGGCTGCCTTGGTGGGGCGCTGCTCGCGCCCGGCTTCTCGGTCCCAGGGGTGGCGGGGGCGAGGCGTGGGTTCCGTATCGCGGGGGCCGGGCTCTGCTGGGGGGCGGCGTACTGCTCCGGGATGTACATGCTGAGTGCCTTCATTCCCGGCAAACGCTGTGGGTCCGGGCCGAGTTGCGAGTACATCCCAGGCACGGGCAGCGCGTTCCTCTCGTACGCCATCACCTCGGGCGTGGTCGGATGGCTCGTCCACCGATGGCGTGCCGCGCGAGCCGAGGAACGCCGGCTCAGGGAGCGAGAGCGTATGCGGAAGCTCCGTAAGAAAGGCAAGGGGAAGAGCCGGGCGGCCGCTCGTCGGGGGTGACGTGTTGCTGTCGCTCGGATCTCGGGCGAGGCGCCGGGCGACTGCGCGTAGCCGAAAGGGACGGCTATCCTCACCGGGCCTGGTGAGGAGGCGGGGAGTCCATGTCTGTTGGATCAAGGGGTGGCAAGCCCCGGGCGCAGGGCCGTGGGCACTCGCTGGCAGGGAACATCGCATTCGGTACGGGGGCGGTGCTGGTCCTGGCGACCATAATGCTCGGCGGCTATGCGGGCGCGGTCCTCACCCATGGCTTGGCCGACGACTCCTTCTTGTCGTCAGCGGTTCCTGATGACGGACGGGTCGCCGTGATCATCGGGGGCGTCGGCATGGGGAGCCTGATGGGGTTGATGCTGCCTCTGCTCCTCCTCGCGGCGGTCCGGGGGACCAAGGAGAAGCCCAGGCTCGGGCCGGGCGAGGCGCTGCTCAAGGCTCTCGGCGTTGTGGTGATCGGCGCCTACCTGGCTGTCGTTTCGCTGCTTCCCGCTCAGCTCGGCTGGATCCTTCCCGAGAGGGTCGTCTCGCTGTTCAGCGTTCCCTTCGTCGGCTTCAGCTGGGCACCTCTGATGCTGATCCCTTGGGGACGGTTCGGGCTGGGGGGCATGGCACGGCTGCGCGTCGGCTCGCGAGGTCAGGGCGGGTCCAGCTCTGCCTGAGGCTGGCCCTGCCCGGAACGCAGTGCTAGACGTCACGTATATGGGTCCCATGTCAGCCGTACGAGGGGCTGGGGCTGGGGCTCGGAGTCGGCGTTATGGATCTGAATCGCTGACGCGAACGCTGCCTGCCTGTCCCTGCTGGAGGGCAGGCAACGCTGACGCTCGCCATGTCAATCCCGCGTCCGCTCCGAAGCCGTGACGCCGCCGCGGGAATCTCGAGCGTCGCCCGACTGCTCGTAGGCGGAACTCATCCTGGAACGATCAGTAAGTCCCCGAAGCAGGTTGTGGATCAGGTGGCAGGACGAGCGCTCAACGCGCTCTGGAGCGCCGGCTGCACGTCTTCCCCGAGAACGATGTGTGTCGTCTTGCCCGGCAGGGTGGGCAGCTCAGCCCAGTGAGTCACGGTGTTGTCGTCGGCAAGACTGTAGGGCACATGGACAATCCGGTCGGAGTCGACGAAGCAGTCCGTGTGTTCCGTCCCGTCCTCACTGAAGTGCCGATTTGTGAAAGTCATCGGCCTCACAATCCAGTATTCCTCCCCCAACGCTGTTTCTGACTCGGCGCTGTCGGCTGGGTACCGGCCCGTTATCGCCGCTGCCACCGGTGCACCGGGCTGTGGCAGCCTCTCGCGTGCGTCGACCCAGGTCACGTGGGTGTTCAGATTCGTCATCCCCATCCTCAGTTAAGCGGTCGGGTTCCGTTTTCTGTCCATGCGCCGGTACATCGGCAAGACCGTTGTACCGACCTCGGCGTCTTGTAGGACTGCCCAGCGCTTGCGCAGGTTGCCTGAGTCGGAACAAACACGGAACCAAGCGCTCCGCCACTGCCTGCCCTTCCTCTCGGGCCGCCGCAGATCACCAGGCGACCCCCGACCTCAAGGCGGACCACATCGCCGCTCACATTGCTTCCGGGGAGCTGCGACCTGGTGCGCGGCTGCCAGGCGAGCGCGACCTGGCGGCTGAGTACGGGGTCGCGCACTTGACCGCTCGCCGCGCCACCAGCGACCGCGGCTTCGTCGTCACGCTCCCCGCGAAGGGCACCTTCGTCGCGTACCCGGACGCGAACGAGCCCGCCGACGACAGCCAGGAGTAACGGCGTCGTCCACCCCGGCGCTCCTCCGTCACACCGCCTTGACGTGGACGTCGCCCGGGTTCAGCACGGCCAGATACGCCTCGATGTCCTCCGGGTCGCTGGTGAAGATCACGGCACTGCCATGCTTCACGGCGGACAGGGCCACCCACGCGTCCACCGCGTCTGGCTTCTTCTTGGCGGGGAGTTTCGCTTCCCCCAGTGCCGCGCCGATGCGGCGCCAGTCGATGACGTCAGGGCCGTTGGCGCACGCGATGCACTCCGGTCGGCCGGCTCTCGTCTCACGCATGGCTGGTTCGGATGTCCGGGCCTGCGGCACTGTGCAGTCCTTCAGGACGGCGGCCAGAGTGTGGATGGAGGCCGGACGCGGGCGCCACACCTGGGCGAGAACCGGACCGAGGACGAGTGCGCGGTGGGGAGTGGCCTTGAAGCCGTTGTGCAATGCGACGGCCTTGGCTTTCCGGTCCGCGAGGGCGATGAGCATTCCGGTGTCGTACACCGGGACTCTTGCGCTCACGCGGCGTGTCCGGGGCGGGCGGGCGAGCGGTCTTCACCGTAGACGAGGTTGAGAGCGGCTTCGACATCTCGCCGCTCCTGCTCTGTCAACTCCTCTGCCTTCACGTCTGGTTCGGACGGGAGGGCTGCCGCTTCCGCCTCCGCCTCGGCGATGAGGGCATCGAGCCCGGAGAACTGATCCTCTATAGCCTCGGTCTCCGCCATCTGCCGGGTCGCAGCGTGCACGAGGTACGCGGAGACGTCCATGCCTGCCCGCTCCGCGTGCTGCCTGATGCGCTCGGCCTGCTCCTGCTCAAGGCTGATGCTGATCCTGGTCTTGGCCACGAGAAGAGTGTATGACGCGTATTACGAAGTGTTCAAGCGGCTGCGGTGCAGATGGAGGACCCGAGTCGAACGCACGGATTCATTTCAATCTCGACGGTATCGATGATCCCGTAGCTTCGGCGCGGACAGGAGAAAGCGTCGACCCGAGCGGCTTCGAGGGACTGACCAACTGGGAGCTTTACCAAGCCCGTGAATCACCGCACGCATGGGATCGCATCACGTGGTACCGAGGAGGCCAGACAGTTGCCAACCCCTTCGCCTGACGATGCCCGAGTCGAGGTTCGGTTCAAGTCGTCCCGCACCTTCCGAATGTGGCGTTACGGAGTGGGCCACTCCCAGTTGCTGCTACGTGCGACCCCGGGTGGGGCTGAGCCCCGCTGCATCGACCTGCACTTTGAGGGCGTCGCTGCTGTCCAGCTCGGGATCCGGTACGTCGCTCCTGAGGTGCTTCTCGCCACAGAGCGCGAGCGCGCGGAGCTGGAGGCATTGGCTCAGTCAGGTGCAGGAGCACGCCATATCGCCCTTGCCTTGCGAACCGAGGCTGGCACCGGCCTGGTGCTGTGCAGAAGAGTCCGTGCCCTGCTCGGCGGCACGGATCCCTTTGGGGAGGTCGAGGACAGTGAGGTGTTGTGGAGCCATCGCGCCTGATCTTTACCCCGTAGCTCCAGTTGCGGGCCCTTGCGCCCAGACCGCCGAGCTGACCGGCCTGGGCCCCTGCTGGGCTGCCTGGGGGGCGGTGATTGGAAGGTTTGGGACACTCTCGACCCCAGAAGTACCTGGTCGCAGCGGACGGGGTTGTCCAAAACCTTCCAATTGGTGTTGTCCGGGGCAGCCGGGAGCCCGGCGACGGCACGCGTATGCGGGCCGGACTGCCGCCGGGCTCCGGTTGACGCGGGGCCGACCTGTCAGGGCAGCGCGTGCACGCGTGGTCTCACCATGTGGTCCACGTGTTTTCCGGCGCCGACCGCTCGTTGAGCGAGGCTCACTTTCTGATGGAAGGCTTCATGACCACAGAAGGCACCGAAGAGCACCTCTCCGTGTACCGGCTGCTGCCGAGCATGAGGGAGTTCCAGCTTCTCCACTTCGACAACTCGCTCGTGGACCTGATGCGCTGGCAGGCGAGTGGATCTCAAGGCCAATTCCCCATGGAGTTCACCGCCGAATGGGGAGGCCATCCGCGGTGGACCAAGAGCGAGTTTCCCACCGGGAACCCCAGCTCTCCCGTGCTCAGCTGTCGGCTGGCCGACTTGTTGAGAGATGACTTGGAGCGCGCGGGGCGCCTGCTACCGATCCGGATCGAGAACGCCGATGCGGACGACTACCTGCTGTACGTCGTGGAGCTGGTGGCCGACTGCCTGGACACCGAGAAGTCGTCGCCGGCGGACAAGCTAGGCAGAGTCCAGAGGTCGGTCTTCCGGCCGGAAGCGCTTCCCGCCGACGTACCGGCCTTCCGGCCGACCGGATTCCCCACAGCGGTCTGCTGGAACGGATGGGCCGTCGACCTCTTGAACGGTCTCCTGGGGGACCAGCTGGAAGCCCGACTGGTGTGGTCGGAAGATCCCAAGGACGTTCCTTATCCCGACCCTTGGGGATTCTGACGTGGGCAACACAGCAGAGACGGACTTCCGCGAACATGTGCGCCAGGGAGCCAAACGCATCCTGAACAGTTTTCCCGAGGCCCTCCGACCCGAGATCTACGTCGTCTCGTTCCGCCTCTGGCGCGTCGACCAGGACCCTCGCTACCCCTACGTGGCCATCGGTTACAACACCGAGAGCGAGGTCCGCCGTGTGATGGAGCAGGGGTGCGCCTACGAGGGGACGGCCCGCTGGGAGTACGCGTACTGGCTGCTGGAAGGGTTCGAGATGGTTGGGCACGTGCCCGAGGACCCGGTCGGCAGCAAGCTGCACCTGGCCGAGGCGCAGGCGGCGGGACTCTGGTACGAGGACGAAGGCAGCCTCTCCGACGAGGCGCGTGACGCCCTCGATGACCAGCTTGTCAGCCGCTTCGACGATGTGTGCATCGACGCCGCCCGACACCTTCATGCCGACGGTCACCTCACCCGGGTACTCGGACGGCAGGTCCCGGTCGTGCTGTTCGACATGGACCGCCCCGGTTGGGAGGTGGAAGCCACCGAGGCCGCCAATCCTCGCGAGGTGCTCGCCGACTTCCTGGAGCATCATTCGGTGAGATGAGCGACGGAAGGGACCAGGACCGGGCTTGCGACAGCAGGGCGGCCCAGAATGGATCGATGGACAGATCCAGCGGATCTACGCGGGTCTCAACCACAGTTGATCCGGTTTGGTGAGCCGATTATTTCTAGGCGCACTGCCGGTTCCTCCGGCGTACGCCTCGGACAATCGATGAGGGTTCTGTGGCTATTACTAGCGAGTGGCTCGATGAATGGCTGAAGCGCATGGAAGCGCTCACCTCTGCCTTCATAGAGGGGTTCCAGCTCGCCTTCGGTTATCCGCCGGGCGAGAACTATGTGGTATCGGTTTCGGGGGCATCAGGGGCAGGGGTCAAGGAGTTCGTGGGTGTCGGGGGCGTGCCCGAGGACCTGGTTGCCTTCTATCGGCGGGTGGGGAAGGTGAGTCTTCCGGATGTGGGTTCCGGCTTCTTTGTGCATTCGGTGGGCCAGACGGTGGCGGGGGTGTGTGGTGATCTCCCGACGCGGATCGTTGGCGCCCGCGAGGACTCCGTTGTCGTCTTCGGGTCCGATGGCGGGGGCGCGTTTTTCGCGCTGAGTGCCACCGATGGGGCGACCGTGTACCGGCTTCCTCCTTCTGGTGTTGAGGGAGGCGTCTACACGGAGGGAGCGCTTCCGTGCGAGGTTGTCGCGTCCGACCTGGCCGGCTTTCTGCGCCTCCTCGAGCATGAGCTGAAAGGGGGCCAAGGGCTTCGCGCTTCGTAGTAAAGGTCTGAGAGTTCACAACTCACGTACGACAACGGTCTGGTGGTGTCCGTAATGAAAGGTGACACTTCGCCCGGTATTGGCGACACTCTGGAGGCAGGGGGTTTCGGCTGCGAATGTTACACATTCCTGGGGTCTGTAACGTTCGTAGAACCGCCTACCAGTGGGCAGCAGTCGCACGCCGCCTGCGTATATCCGGCCCCCCTCTGTCGGGCGCATCGACGTGACAGGGAATGTGTCGGAGTGGAGTAATTCGCATGAACGCGCCGATTGAGAGGCTGACCCAGCTGGTTCCCCCTGCATCAACCCCCTCTCGGAAGGACTGGAGCCTGGTCGAGGAGGAGATCGGGACGCCCCTGCCTCACGACTACAAAGGGCTGATCGATACTTATGGTGGAGGGTTGTTCGACAACTGCCTCTGGTTGCTCGAGCTGGGATGTGAAAACAAGCACTACGATTTGCTTATCGAGGCAAAAGAGCGTGCGGAGGCTTTTGAATTGCTATGGGGGCACGGCGAAGAGAAGCCCAACGAGCTGGAAGAAGAGGGCAGCCGCGTAATTCCATGGGCTACCACAGAGAACGGTGAGTTTGTCTTCTGGCTGACTCGGCCTGGGCAGGGCCCCAACACCTGGACGGTGATGGTGAACGAAGGTCGCGGCCCCGAGTGGGAACGCCACCAGATGACCTGCACCAGCTTCTTGGTTGCGGTCCTGGAGGGAGACGTACGGTCGGAGATTCTCTGGGAACTCCCTGTCTCAGAGCATGAATTCCGTCCAAGTGGCGACTTTGTGTGACACCGCCTCCCAGGGCGAACGGTGGACCGCTCGTCCCGACGGCCCGTCAGTTCTTCGGCCCCGTCAGCCCGCCGACGCCTTGGCACAGAGGTATGGACGCGCGAGCAGCAAGCCCGTGCCCGTAATAGCGATGCCGAAGTAGACCGGCGCCAGGTGGATGAAGTCCGTGTAGTGGATCGCGGTGTGCACCACGACCGCCGGCAGGAAGCCGGCGGATGCCGCCGCGGTCAGGGTCCAGAACACCCAGGCCTCCCCCCGCCGCCAGCCCCACGCGCTGAGCAGCACGATGGCCACCGCGGCGGACATCAGGGCGCCGCCCAGCCCCGCGCGGTCGTGGGCGACGAAGGGCACAAGCCGGGGGTTCAGGGATTCCAGCGCCTCCGTGCTGGTGCCCAGGAAGGTCAGGTCGGTCGGTACGAAGACGCCGGTCAGGCCTACCACCGAGATCACCGCTCCGCCGGCGAACAGGCCCGCTCCCGTGACGATCAGCAGCAGCTGGCCGGTCAGCGCCCGTCGGCGTTCCGGTTCCGGGCCCTCGGGGGTCAGGTGCCAGCGCGGTGTGTGCGGGGTTCGGCGGACCGCGGCCACGAACATCGGGAACAGTACGAGGGCGGTGGCCGTGTGCAGGGGTTCCACGAAGCCGGTGGCCAGGAAGTAGAACAAGGTGGGGAAGCCGATCGTTCCCGAGAGCAGGTACACCTCGCGGGCCCAGGGCCAGCCGCGTCTGATCCCGCCCACGGCGAGGCCGGTGTAGAGGGCGCCGATCGATGCCATCGTGCCGGCCATGGTGATCCGGTCGTGCTGGAGGAAGTGGACGAGGTGGTGGTTGGCGGCGTGCAGTTGATGCACCGTCATGCCGAGGTAGTCGCGGTCGTACCAGAGCAGTACCGGCCCGAGTGTGATCGCCACGGCGCCGAGTCCGGCGCCCGTCATACCGAGCCCGACGAGCAGCGCCCACCACCAGGCGGGCCAGCGGCGCGGATCGCGGCCGACATCCCGTAGCCGCGGCGCGGGCGCGGTGGGCGTGGCTGCCTCGGTGACCCGTGCGAACCAGCCGGGTCCGGCCTCGACGAGCACCCCGGGCCGGGCGAGCACGACGGCGTCCGGCTCCTCGAGTGCGGCGGCCGCGGCGGTGACCGACGGGTCGGACACATGGATCACGTGCGGGTCGTCGCCGCTGGTGAACCCGTCGACGTGCGGCTTGAGGGCAGCCTCGGCCTCCGGGTCGCAGGCGCGGACGACCAGCGGGATCGAGCGGCCGGCAGCGGCCTTCCGTACGGTCTCCACGTCGGCCGCCGAGACGGGCGCCACCTCGACGACGCCGGCCCCGAGCGGGGGCATGGCGCGTACCGTTTCGCGGGCGAGCGAGGGCGGGACGGATATGCCGAGGCGGACGGTCACGGGTACGCCGGCGATCTCACCGGCGAGGCGCTCAGGCGGGTGGCGGTGGCCGAATCCCCGGGCGATCAGCCGCGCGCCGGCGGGACGGGAGCCGATCGAGGCCAGCAGCCGCAGTGCGGCTCGCTGCGAACGGCGACGGCCGAGGACGGCAGCGGCCGTGCCGCGCAGCGGGTGATACGTCCAGTCCGGCATCAGTCGCTCTTGCTCTCGCTCTCCGTCGCGGTCACCGGGGCGCCGGGCCACCGGGTGCGGTCCAGCCGAGTAAACCTCACCCGGTGTCGGCCACGTTCGGGGAGGGGACGTTGCCGGCGTATGTGACACATTCCGGTGATCTGTAACGTTCGTAGAAATGCCTGCCTGTGGGGAGCCGCCCTACACCACGTGCGTGTTGCGCGATCGGACTGCGCTCCATGGCCGCGCCTCCGCGGCTTCCCGAACGCCGGTACTCCAGCGTCTACTTCAAGCCCAACCCCGGACCACCTTCACGGAGCGAAATGCCCGAGTTGCCTATCTTGCCGCTTTGTTCAGGCTTGATGGTGCTTGATTGCGTGAATTGGGTCACGTTCGGGCGAATTGGGTGTTGTGAGTGCGTCTCGGCAACTTCTGCTTTGCAGAACGGAAGTTGAGGATCGCGTTCCGGAATAATCGGGCGATTTGCCCCTCGATTCGATGAGTTCAAAAGGGGCTCACTGGGATTTCACGGCTTGTTTCGGGTGTGTGCTCTCGCATACGTTCTCGGCGATCCGGGCGGAACGCCGAATCCTGCCGCCGTCCGGAACCCATCCATCCATGCGCTTCGGCAGGAGCGGGGGAACCAGGTAAGTCGCCGGTCCGGATTTCGGAACGGCTTGGGGTGAAGTCGCGCTCATCGTGCGGCCGGGCATCTCCCGCCCGAACCCGACAGCTCACCTCGCAGGCGCCGGAGAGGAATTCGCCATGTCCGCACGAGGTAAGCACCGTCGTTCGAAAGCCCGCCCCTTTGTCCGCGGTTTCGTCGCCGTGGGGACGGGTGGAGCCGCGCTCGTTCTCCCGATCATGGGGGCGACCGGCGCCGGCGCCGCCCAGCCGGCGCAGGTCACACAGGTCGCCCAGGAGACGCAGGCCACAGTCCCGCAGGTCCAGCTCGTCACGCACAAGGTGGCTTCGGGAGAAACCCTGTCCAAGATCGCGAAAAAGCACTCCGTGAGCGGCGGTTGGAAGAAGCTGTACAAGGCCAACAGTGCCGTCATCGGCACTGACCCGACGCGGCTTCGTCCGGGCCTCACGCTGACGGTCGGCACCAAAACCGTCCAAACGCCAGCAAACGAGGTGAAGGCGGCACCCGCGGCCACGCCCGCCGCCGAGCCCGCTGCCACGCCCGCCGCCGAGCCCGCCGCCGAGAAGACGTACACGAACGACCTCGACGGCTGGATCAAGGAAGCGCTGGACATCATGGCCCAGAACGGGATTCCGGGCTCGTACGACGGCATCCACCGCAACGTCATGCGCGAATCGTCGGGGAACCCGCAGGCCACCAACAACTGGGACTCCAACGCCGTGGCCGGTACGCCGTCCAAGGGCCTCCTGCAGACCATCGATCCGACCTTCCAGGCCTACCACGTGCCCGGTACGTCGATGGACCCCTTCGACCCCGTCGCGAACATCGCGGCAGCCTGCAACTACGCCGCCGACAAGTACGGCTCGATCGACAACGTCAACGGGGCCTACTGACCGGGCCTGAGCGAACCACCGGCCCCGGGTACCAGGTGACCAGGTACCCGGGGCCGGTGCACACCCATGCCAACCGCCCTACTGGCCGGGGAACTTCCAGATGAACGGCTCCCCGTCCTCCTCCGACCAGTGGACCTCCATCTCCTTCGCGTTCGCCGGGATCAGGTACGACTCACAGAACGTGTGGCTCTCGCCCTGCTTCCAGCTCTCGACGTCGTACGGGTCCTCGCAGCCGGGCGCGTCGTCGGAGGCGCCGATGAGGAGGGCGCCCCGCTGACCGTCGGCCCAGATGGTGGTGCCGTCGCCCGCGTCGGAGTCGGACGTCAGGGCCGGGCCGCCCTTGTGCGTGAACTTCAGGTGCGCGACCGCGAGCACCATGCCCTTGGCCTCCGCCTTGTCCTGCACCAGCTTCTGGGCCTCGGCCTCGGTGCCGACGTCCACCTTCTGCGCGGTGATGTCGTAGGTGACGTTGCCGTCCTCTTCCTCGACCTTGCCCTCGGCGCTTTCGCCCGTGGCCAGCTCGCCACCGGAGGCCGCCTCGGCCGGAGTTGCCGGCGCCTTCGGCTTGGCGGCGGCAGCGGGCTTCTTCGCGTCGTCGGCCTTGTCCTCCCCGCCGCCGCACGCGGTCAGCGCGAGCGCGAGAACGGCGACGGGCGCGGCGACGCGCAGGGCGGTTTTCTGGTGCAGCAAGACAAACTCCTCGTGAGTGTTGCGAGTGGGGGGATGTGCTCGCGCAGCGCCACAGCGGCACGGCACCACAGCGGCCCAGCCGCACAGCAGCAGCACAGTGCTACGCGGTCGAGGTGCCGATGTCGATTCCGATGCCGGTGCTCTACGGGGCGTGCAGCCACCGGAGTTGCACCAGGAAAAGCCCAACTGCTCGTCGGGCAGACGACGTTCCCCGTTGCGCGGACCGCTCGAAGCGGAAACGCGACCACCAGATCCTGAAGTACCGCCCCTCACGGTGTCAACAAACGCGAGTACTCACCGTCACAGAGGTGTGAGGGCGCAGTCGGCGGTGCGCCCTAGCGTCTGGCCGACCACCCCACCCTTCCCCGACCCGTGAGCAATTCGTGCAGGAACCGTGGACTCGGCATGACCATCGCATGTCCGTCGCACGTCACACCGTTCGCTCTCGCACAGCGGCACCCGCCCGCGAAGGCCCGTACCCAACGGGGAACCAACCGCCCCGCGTTGCGCGTGGATAACGTCGAGTCCTGTGAGGTTCGCGATCGTTGGCGCGCCTTGAGGGGCTTATGCGCCCCTGATACGGTGCGATGACTTGACACTCATTCCGGTCGCCGGTATTCGGCCAGGTCGGGCGGTACGTCCGATGCGGAATGGAGTGTCCTAAATGACAGAAACCTTCTTGGGTGTACGGGGAGCGGTTGCGTGAAGATCCAAGAGCGTACGGGGGCGGGTAACAACCGTTCCGCGGCGCCGGCTCAGCCGGCGATGGGTGAGCGTCTTCCCGCGCCGCCTCGCGAGCGCAAACCGGCACTCGCCGCTCTCGCCGTGCTGCTCATCCTGCTCGGAGCGCTCGGGGCGACGATGCTCGTGCTGCAGGCCGGGGATCGTGTCGAGGTCATTCAGGTGAAGAGGGGCGTCACCATTCAGGCCGGCGAGTCCGTAGCCAAGAGCAAGGTGACCTCTGTACTGGTCAATGCGGACTCCGACGTCAACTATGTCAAGTGGTCCGATTTCACCACCCTCCAGAAGCTCAAGGCCAAGTCCACCATCTACGGGGGCTCCGTCGTCGTCGGCGAGATGTTCGGCGAGGCAGCCTCCCTCCCCGCCGGCAAGGCCTCCGTAGGCCTCGCCCTCAAGGAGGGCCAGTACCCGGCCAACGTGCTGAAGACCGGCGACACCGTCGCCGCCTACCGTGTGGACGACACCAGCACGGGCTCCAACAACAACAACTCCTCCGGCGGTACGTCCACGGACACCGACACCCTCCTCGTCGACAACGCCCGCGTGGACACCGTGAACAGCAGCGACGACGCCACCATCAGCACCGGCAACCTCGCCATCACGGTGCTCGTCGACCAGGACGACGTCCCCGCCCTCGCCCAGGCCGCCGCCGCGGGCAAGGTCGCCGTCGTCCTCGTGCCCGGCAACTAAGGGCGAGAGAGACAACAAGAGACATGGCGCTCATCGCTCTCGCCGCCGACAAGGGTTCCCCCGGCGTCACCACGGCCGCCGTCGCCCTCGCCGCGGTCTGGCCCCGCCGGGCTCTGCTGGCGGAGACCGACCCGGCCGGCGGTGACCTCGTGTACCGCAGTGCCGCCGCGCACGGCGGTCCGCTGAACCCCAACACCGGCATGCTGTCCATCGCCGCCACCGCACGCCGAGGACTCGTACCGGATCAACTCTGGGACCACGTACAGCCGTTGAGCGGCGGCCTCGAGGTACTGGTCGGGCTCGGGAACGCCGAGCAGGCCGCCGGGCTCGCCGGGCTGTGGCCCACCCTCGGCCGGGCCTTCGCCCACCTCGCCGACTCGCCGAACGCGCCCGCCGACGTCATCGCCGACTGCGGCCGGGTCGCCGGGGACACCCCCGCCGTCGAGATGTTCTCGCAGGCCGCCCTCGTACTCCTCATATCCCGCACCGAGCCGGAGGCCATCGCGCGCGTACGCGACCGGGCCGCCGCCCTCACCGCCAGGCTGCACGGCGGCTCCCGCGGCGCCGCCTCCCTCGCGACCCCGCTCATCGGCGTCATCCTCATCGCCGACCCGGGCGACTCCGCCAAGCTCGTCCACCAGGTCAACGACATGCTGGTGGCCGCGCAGACCGGCGCCCGCGTCGTGGGCACGCTCGCCGACGACCCGTCCGGCGCCGACCAGTTGGCCGGACGCAGGCGCGGCCGGCTCGACAAGTCGCTACTCATCCGCTCGGCGCGCAAGGTGACCGCGGACCTCTACCAGCAGTTCGGGGCGGCCTGGGCCGTACCGGTCGGCGGGCCGGGCGGGCAGCCCACCGCGGGGGCCGGCCGATGACCGCTGTCGACCACCAGCTGGTCAAGCGGTTCCGGCAGGAGGCCGGTGACCGCATCGCCGAGCAGCGCCGCCTCGACCAGGTCTCCGGCGTCACGCCGATGTCCAGCGAGGACGAGCGCCAGTACGCCCGCGCGGTCATCGCCCAGATCCTCGAGGAGTACGCCCGTACGGAGATCAACTCCGGTCGTACGCCACTGGATGCCGAGACCGAGGAGCAGTACGCGGCCGCCGTGCACGCCGCCCTCTTCGGAGTCGGCCGGCTCCAGCCCTTGCTCGACAATCCCGAGGTCGAGAACATCGACATCAACGGGTACGACCAGGTCTTCGTCGGATTCGCGAACGGCGAGGAGATCAAGGCCGATCCCGTCGCCGAGAACGACGAGGAGCTCATCGAGCTCATCCAGATCCTCGGCGCGTACTCCGGTCTCTCCTCCCGGCCCTTCGACTCCGCCAATCCGCAGCTCGACCTGCGGCTGCCGGACGGTTCGCGACTGTCCGCCGTCATGGACGTCACCCGACGCCCGGCCCTGTCCATCCGCCGCGCGCGCATGGGCAAGGTCTTCATGTCGGACCTCGTCGGCAACGGCACGCTCACGCCCGAGATCGGCCACTTCCTCGCCTGCGCCGTCCGGGCCCGTAAGAACGTCATGATCGCGGGCGCCACGAACGCCGGTAAGACGACCCTGCTTCGCGCGCTCGCCAACGAGATCCCGCCGCACGAGCGCCTCATCACCGTCGAACGCGCCCTGGAACTCGGCCTCGACCAGTTCCCCGACCTGCACCCGAACGTCGTCGCCTTCGAGGAGCGCCTGCCCAACTCCGAGGGCCTGGGCGCGATCTCGATGGCCGAGCTGGTGCGCCGGTCGCTGCGTATGAACCCCTCGCGCGTCATCGTCGGCGAGGTCCTCGGCGACGAGATCGTGACCATGCTGAACGCGATGTCGCAGGGCAACGACGGCTCGCTGTCCACGATCCACGCGAACAGCTCCAGCGAGGTCTTCAACCGTATTTCGACGTACGCGCTCCAGGCCAACGAGCGGCTGCCCATCGAGGCCAGCCAGATGCTCGTGGCGGGCGCCGTGAACTTCGTCGTGTTCATCCAGCGGCGCAACAACTACCAGACGGGCGGCCGACTTCAGCGCATGGTCACCTCGATCCGTGAGGTCAACGGCGTCGACGGACGCGTCCTGTCCAGCGAGGTGTTCGCCGAGACGGCCGACGGCAGGGTCGTACCGCATGCGCCTCTGTCCTGCGTCGACGACCTGGTCGCGTACGGCTATCGCGGGCCCGCCGGGAACTGGGGCTGATGGGGATGACCGAGATGACGGCCATGACGACCATGGCGGAGGCGACGGAGACGGCGGGGGCGACTGTGCAGCTTGCCGCGCTCGGCTCGCTCGGCTCCATGGGCGGGCTCTTCTCCACGACCATGCTGTACGCGCTGGCGTGCGGTGTCGCCGTCGGCGGCGGACTCGCGCTGTTCGCGGTCGCGGTCCGGGGACTGCCCGCCAAGCCCCAGCACGAGAAGCAGAAGTCCGGCCGGCGGGCCGGTGAGCTGATCCGGTTCGCCGGTCAGCGCGGTTCGATCGCGGCGGGCGCCGGAATCGTCGTCCTGTTGCTCACCCGCTGGGCGGTGGCCGGTATCGCCACCGCCGTACTCGTCTTCTTCTGGGAGAAGCTCTTCGGCGGCGCCTCCGAGGAGAAGGCCGCCATGCGCCGCGTAGAGGCGCTCGCGTCCTGGACCGAGTCGCTGCGTGACACGATCGCGGGCGCGGTCGGCCTTGAGCAGGCCATCCCGGCATCCGCGCGCGCCTCCGCTCCCGTACTGCGCCCGCACCTCGACGCCCTCGTCGACCGGCTCCGCTCCCGTACGCCACTGCCCGAGGCCCTGCAGCACCTCGCCGACGAGATCGACGATGCCTCCGCCGACATCATCGTCGCCGCACTCATGCTCAACGCGCGGCTGCGCGGCCCGGGTCTGCGCCAAGTCCTGGGCGCGCTCGCCAAGTCGGCGCGCGAGGAGGTCGACATGCGGCAGCGCGTCATGGCGCAGCGGGCCTCGACTCGCCGGTCCGTACAGATCGTTGTCGCCGTCTCGGTCTCCTTCGTGCTCGGCCTGTCCATCTTCAACCGCGAGTTCGTCGAGCCGTACGGCACGGCGGTCGGACAGCTCGTACTCGCCTGCGTCTGCGGCCTGTTCGCGCTCGGCTTCTGGTGGCTGCGCAAGCTGTCGACGATCGAGACGCCGGAGCGGTTCCTGGTGCGGGACGAGGCGGCGGTGCAGTTCGTACGTCCCCGTATGCCGGCCCAGTCGCAGCCGTCGCCGTCAGGGCCGGCGCAGGCGTCGGTGCCGTCCGAAGAGGGGGTACGTCGCTGATGGACCTGACCATGCCGATCGTGATCGGCGCCGTGCTGGGCCTGGGCGTCTACGCCCTCGTACGCGCCCTCATGCCGTCCAAGCGCAGCGCGGTCTCCCAAGTCGCGCGCATCGACGCGATGCGGGCGCGGGGCGCGGCGTACGAGTCCTCGCATCGCACCGCCGACGCCGGGCGACTCGGGTCCGTACGGGCCCAAGTGGGCGCGCGGGTCGCCGAGTTCTATATGCAGCAGGGCTGGGAGCAGCGGTCGCTGCGGGCGGATCTCGCGGTCTTGGACCGGAGTTGGGAGAAGTTCCTCGCGACGAAGGTGCTGCTGGCGGCCGGGGGAGTGTTCTTCGGGCCGCTGCTGTTCGCCGTGGTGTGGACGCTGGGAGTGGGCAGCAGCCCGATCATCCCGGTCTGGCTGGCGCTGCTGTTCGCGGTCGTCTTCTTCTTCCTGCCGGATCTGGAGGTGCGGCGGGACGCGGGCGAGAAGCGGCGTGACCTGCGGCGCGTGATCGGCGCGTATCTGGACCTGGTGTCGATGAGCCTGGCGGGTGGCCGCGGTCTCCCGGAGGCCCTCATGGCCGCCGCCGAGATCTCCGACGGCTGGGCGACCCAGCGGATCCGTAACGCGCTGAACGACGCGCGGATCACCGGCATCAGCCAGTGGCAGGCGCTCGGTTCGCTCGGCGAGGAGCTGGGCGTCGAGGAACTCAAGGACCTGTCGGCGTCGTTGGCGCTCGTCGCGGACGACGGCGCGAAGGTGCGCGAGTCGCTCGCCTCGCGCGCCGAGACGATGCGGCACCGCGAACTCGCCGATATCGAGGGCAGCGCGGGGGAGAAGTCGCAGTCGATGCTCGTGGCACAGCTGCTGCTGTGCGCGGGGTTCCTGGTCTTCCTGATCTTCCCCGCCGCGATGCGTGTGTTCCAGGTCTGAAGCCGACTACTACCTTCTGAGAGGACAACTCACCATGAACGGACGGAACTTCAGCACCGGGATCCCGGGGGTGGACTTCCTGATCACCTTCCTCCAGGGGAGGGTGCAGCGCGCCCGCTCCGGCGAGCTCGACCGGGGCGCGTCCGCGGTGGAGTGGGTGATCATTTCGGCGGTTGTCGTGGCGATCGTCGGGGTGGTCGCGGCGATCATCAACGAGGCGCTGGAGGGCGGCGCGGAGAAGGTGCAGGACTGCATCGAGGGCGCGGACGCGGGCAGCACCTGCTGAATTCGCCTTCTCTCATACGGGGTTGCTGGTGAGCGTACGACGCTGGGTACGTCGCCGGGTGGAGGCCGCCTCCGCCCGCGGTGACTCCGGCATGACCGCGATCGAGTTCGTGCTGCTCACGCCGGTGCTCTTCTTCATGATCTTCGCGACGGTGCAGTTCGCGCTGTACTTCTTCGCCGACCATGTGGCCCAGGCGGCGGCGCAGGCGGGTGCGCGGAAGGCGCGCGCGACGGCGGACGAGCAGCCGGGCGCCTGGCGGGGCGAGGCGCAGGACGTGGTCGACAGCTATATCGCGCAGCTGGGGCCGCAGTTGGTCCTCGCTCCCGACGTGACGATGCTCCAGCCGGAGGAGAACACGGTGGGTGTGGAGATCACGGCTCGGGTGCCGTCGGTCTTTCCCGGGCTTGATCTGACGGTGCATGCGGAGTCGTCGGGGCCGGTGGAGCGGTTCGTGGAGGACGTGAACTAGGTGCGCTCTTTCGTACGGGCATGGGCGGGGGTTGTTCGGTCACGGGTGCGGGTTCTGGCTTCCCGCGACCGGGACCGTGGGCTGTCCACGATCGAGGTGGTGATCCTCGCCCCGGTGATGATCCTGTTCATCCTCGTCCTGGTGGCTTTCGGCCAACTGGTGGACGGACGCGGGGCGTTGGACGGCGCGGCGCGGGATGCGGCGCGCGCCGGTTCGATCCAGAAGGACCATGCCACGGCGATGGCGGAGGCGGAGAAGGCCGCGGAGGCGAATCTCGATGATGTCTGCTCGGGCCCGGTGACGGTGAACCAGACCAGCCCAGGCTTCGAGCCCGACACGATCTTCACGGTCGAGGTGAGCTGTGAGGTGCGCGGCCTCGACATGATCGGCCTGGACATCCCGACGACGCTGACGGCCAGTTTCAGCTCGCCGCTCGACCCGTTCCGGAGGACGGCGTGACGCTGCGCTCTGCTGTACGCGGATGGGTGTCGGTGCGCCGGGCCCGTATGGACGACCGGGGCTCGGGCGCCGGCGCGGTCATCATCTTCGCGCTCGTGTTCCTGTCCCTGTCGGCCTTCGTCATCGACGGCGGCCTGTCGATCTCCAAGCGCGAACGTGCCGCCGACATCGCCGAACAAGCCGCCCGCTACGCCGCCCAGGACATCGACCTGGACGCCCTCTACGACAACGAGGCCGGCCCCGCACCGATCCTCTTCGAGAACTGCAACGCCCGCGTGAAGGCCTTCGCCAACGAGATGGACATGTCCGGCGCGGACATCGGCGCCACGCACTGTGTGGCCGCGAACGCGGACGAGGTGGAGGTCGAGGTCCAGCTCACGTACGCCCCGGTCTTCACGGGCATGTTCTACGGCGGAGACGTGGTCGTCCACGGCCAGGCGGTGGCGGAGAACGAGGTGGGCTGAGGCCCGTTTGGACGTTGAGGGGGGCGGGCCTACTTGTCGCCGCCGCCCTTTCCGCCCCCGCCCTTCTCCTTCGTCTTCACGCTGTCGCGGGCCTTCTTCGCGAGGTCGTCGTCGAGCTTCTTGAACTCGCGTACAACGGCGTCGGACATGCTGGCCAGCGCGTCGAGCTGCTGGTTGATGTCCTCGCGGCCGTCCTCCCAGTTGGACTCGAACTCCTCGAGCTTGTCGTAGACGCCGCCGTCACCTATGTCGTCCCGGTAGGACTCGAAGAGCTTCTTGGTGTGGTTCATACGCTGCTTGATGTCGCGCAGCCGGGTTCCGTAGTCCTCCAGCTCGCTGAGCGGAAGCGCGAGGTCGGGCTTGGCCATGTCTTCGATCCCCCGGGGTATCTGTGCCGCCTGCGGACCCATCAGAACGTACGTGTGAAAGTACCGCATCGGTCTGACAGGCGGAGTTCGCTGCGCCGGCGCATGTGTCCTGTCGGGCAGCGGCGGAAGATCTGGGAAACCTGCACACCATTCACCGGGAGGTCATGCGGAACCTGAATAACTGTCACACCTGTTTCGCGGCATGAGGCTTTGGCGGGTGGATGTCCGGCTTGGAAACCTGGTGGCAACTGTTGTGCGTGCAGCGGTGTGAACGGCTGTGTGAAGGAGTTGGGGCGTTTGGTGATTCGGTCGTCACAGTAGTGAAGTCGGCCATCGGAATGCGTCCCGTAGCGGCCACGAACGACTGGCCGTGCCTTCGTTGGCGTGCTTTGATCCTGCGCACGGTGTGAGTCTCCGGGAATGGTTCCTGGTGCTTTCGGGAATCCGGCGAACTTCACCATCGGGAAATTCACCTTCGAAGGGAATCGCGCGTCATGAACTTTGCCCCGCAGGTTGAAACGGCTGAGATCTCCGACTCCGGCTTGGACGGCATCTCCGGCGGTCTCGCGGCCGACGTGTTCGGCGGCGGCCACCTCCAGGTCGCGTCCGTCGACGTCTGCGCCGACGTCTTTGCCGCCGCCTCGGCCGAGGGTGTCGTGGCGGGCGTGGGTGTGCACGCCGCCGCCCACTGACACTGACGAAGCGGGTGCCCCGGCAGGGGGTGGCGGCGAGTCGCGATCAGCGCACCCGCCGTCCGCCGTCACCAGGTCCGGGTCCCGTCCGCCGGCTGCCGGTGGCGCCCGTCATCGGTGCGCGTGCCCGGGCTCACGTCATGGGCATGAATTCGGGCAGGGTGAGGGCCGAGTGGGCCGGTCGCCCCTCCGTGGAGGAGGGCATGGTGCTGAGTTTGCGCAGCATGTCGTTGCGCTGCTCCAGGGCCCGGGCGGTGGTGGGGAAGAGTGTGGCGTCGCCCTCGCCGACCTGTTCCTGGTTCACGGTCACAAACTCACGGGTGTTGTGTTCGTAGGCGGCGAAGCCCGCGGCGTGGTCCCGGTCGGACAGGGAAGCGGCGAGCATGTACGCGCCGACGAGCGCGAGGCTGGAGCCCTGTCCGGTAAGGAACGAGGGCGCGTACGCGGCGTCGCCCACCAGCGCGACCCTGCCACTGGACCAGCGGGGCATGCGGATCTGGCTGACCGCGTCGAAGAACAGGTCATCCGTGTCGCGCATGGCGGCAAGCATGCCCGGGACCTCCCATCCCGCGTCGGCGAAGACCGCGGCGACCAGGTCCCGTTGGGCTTCCGGGTTCCGGAACGCGCCGAACGGCGGTTCCGGATGGGCGAAGTTCAGGAAGGCGTGCACTTCGTCGTCGTCCCCCACGGCGTAGAGTGCCGCGGCTCTGCCCGGGGTGTTCCACATCATGGTCTCGTGGGAGAGCCTGAAGGTGTTGCGCATGGTGAACACGGCGAAGCAGTAGCCGAGGTACCGGTGGAACTGCTCTTCGGGGCCGAACAGGAACTCGCGGGTACGTGAGTGCAGGCCGTCCGCACCGACCACCATGTCGAACGTACGCCTGCTGCCCCCGCGGAAGGTGACGTCGACCCCGTGGCCGGACTGGTCGAGGGTGTCGATGGAGTCGTTGAACAAGAACTCCACGTCGTCACGGACCGCCGCGTACAGAGCGCCGGTCAGATCACCGCGCCGTATCTCCAGGTCCCGTCCCGCGACACCGCCGGTGACGGTGTGCGGGTTGAGCGAGGCCACCTCGCCGCCGTCCCCGTCGAGGAAGGTCAGCCGGCGTAAGTCGATGTGCGCGTCCTGCAGTCGCGGCAGGATTCCCATCCTCCGGACGACCTCGAGTGCGGTGCCGCGTACGTCGATGGGGTAACCACCGTCACGAATTGTGCTCGCCTTCTCGACCACCGTGACCGCGAATCCGTAGCGGTTCAGCCAGAACGCGAGGGCGGGCCCCGCGACGCTGGCCCCGGATATCAGGACCTTGCGCCTCGACGTGGAACGGATGTCCCTCAACTGATCGGTGCGGGTCATTTCTTGGCTCCTTTGCTCATGGAACGGACGACAAGCAGGGACAGCACCGCGACGACGCCGGCGATGAGGAAGCCGGTGGCGAAGGCCGATTCGGCCGGGTCATCCGACCCGGAAGGGGTCCCCGCGGTAAGGAGCACGCCACCGAGCATTCCGCCCACGGCGGAGCCCAGCACGCGCGTCACCAGGATCAGGCTGGTGGCGATGCCGGTGTCACTTTCATCGACGGAAGAGACGATGCTGGTCACCATGGCCGTAACGCACAGGCCGTTGGCAAGCGCGATGAGCGCCTTGCCGACGACGATGTGCCAGACCTCGGTGTGTGCGACTGACAGGGCGAGCATGGCGGTGGCCATGATGACGACCGCGGCAGCGGCCACGGCACGCGAGCCGAAACGCCGCTCCCCGAGCCCACCCGCCGGCCCGGCCAGCGTCCCGGCCACGGCGCCGGGCAGGAGGATGAAGCCGATCTCGGTGGCGCTGGCCCCGAAACCGTACCCGTCGCCGGACACGTCGAGCAGCTGCGGAACGAGAAAGACCCCCGTCGCGGTGCCGAGGCAGATCACGAACGTCAGCACACACGACTTCCAGATCACAGGCCGCGCCAGCATGCTCAGATCGATCAGCGGCGCGGCCGCACGACGTTCAACGGCTATCCATCCGGACACGAAGGCGGCCAGAAGCACGAGGAGGGCGACGAGCACGAGAGGCTGCGAGCCGGCGTCGGGCGCCACCGCGAGCGAGAGCATGAGCGTGACCAGTATCCCGCTCAAGAGAAGCATGCCCGGCCAGTCGATCCCGGCATCGTCCGACCGGCCCGGCTGATCAGCCGGCATCAGCCTGTTCACCAGCAGGGTGAACCCAATGACGGCGAACGTCGGCACCGCGAACATCCAGTGTCGGGAGAGCGCTTCCGCCACGGGCCCGGCCGCCAGCAGTCCCACCATCGATCCCCCCACGAACATCCCGCTGACCAGCCCGATGGCCACCTTCGACTCTCCCGCGGGGAGGTGCTTGCGCACCACGATGAACGACAGCGGCAGCGCGCCTATCATCGCCCCCTGCAGTACCTGGCCGAGCAGCAGCACGGGAAGGTTCGGCGCCATCGCGGACACCAGGCCGCCGACCGAGACCACCGCCATCAGCCTGATCAGGACTCGTTTTCCGCCGTAGCGGTCGCCGAGCTTGCCTGCGAGCGGAGTAACGAGCGCGCCGGTGATGGCGAGCACGATGTTGAGCAGCGCCCCTGTGGATGGACTGATATCCAGCTCGCGTTGCAGGAGCGGGAGCGTCGGCGCCACCACCGACTCCAAGGCACCGGTGGAGATTGCCAGCAAGCCGAGAGCCCAGACAGCGGCTTTCCCCATGCGGACCTGGGGAGCCAGGGTTGTGGTCATGGACGTCCTTTCCGTCATTGCCGGGCGAGTGAGGGGTTCGGCCGTACGCGTTGCGCTGCCGCCTTGCCCGGCCCGGCGCGGACACAGCGGCCATTTCACGCGGGGCGCGGTGTGCTTGGTGCTTTGTGGACAGGTCCGAGGTCGTCCGGCGGGGTGAACCCGGGGAAGCGGTACCTGAGGTGGCGCATGCGCGGCTCCGCCGGGCGGAGCGGGTGTACGAGTACGGCACGCGCCAACCATGAGCCCGACACTACACTACACCGTGCAGTGTAGAACGGCTAAGATATGCCCATGCCGACCACGAAGACACTGCGCGAGGGGTCCACGCGGAAGCGGGCCGCCATCCTCTCGGCGGCCCGGGAACTGTTCCTCGCCAACGGCTTCGACCGGACCAGCGTCGACGCGGTCGCCGCCCGGGCCGAGGTGTCCAAGCGGACGGTCTACGACTACTTCGGCGACAAGCGGACACTGCTGCAAGCAGTCGTCGACGCCGTCGGCCAGTCGCTGATCACCACGATCCGGCGCACCCTCGACGAGACCCTCACCGACCTCACCGAGGCGGCCGACCTCGAGGACGCCCTGGTCACGTTCTCGATGCGTATCGCGACCGACATGCTCGGCTCGGCGGATTACGCAACGCTGCAACGACTGGTCCGGGCGGAATCCGGCCACCTGCCGCACCGGGACGAAAACCCCCTGGCCGACACCCCCGACGAGGCAATTGCCGAGCGGTTCGCCGCCTTCGCCGCGGCCGGGCTGCTCGACGTCCCCGACCCCCGACTCGCGGCCGACCAGTTCCTCGCGCTGACCTTCGGCGTCGCACTGGACAGGCTCGGTTCCGCGAACGCCGCGGAGGACACCCGCGTCCAGCCACTCGTCGTCGAGGGAGTACGGACCTTTCTCCGGGCATACCGAACCAGGTAGGGCTGCGCCGGCGCGGCTGGTCCACTCACGTCCTGCTGCGGCGCCGGCGTGCGATCGAGCGCGACGAGGAGGCCGTCGAGGTGTGGAAGACGGGGGTGTGGCCGCAGGTAAAGGGACTGCGGCCCACCTGGGCACCCACATTTGCTTCGAGGACGAGGCAGGCCAGAGGCTGAGCCCGCCGAAGGGACGCACCTGGGCGCCGCGCGGGGCCCGTCCGGTGGTGCGGGTGCGCGGCCGCAACCGGGGCCGGGTCAACATCGCAGGCGTGAGCGTCCACGCTGCCGCTCACTGACGGAGTGTGCGTCGCGGGGATGGGCCGCGGGGCCAGTATGCGAAAAGCCTGAACACTTTCCAGGGAAGTGTTCAGGCTCCGCTCGTTCGAGCACCTGGAGGACATTCTCGCCCGGTGTGTTCACGTTTTTTGCGGGTGGTGTCCTGGCGGAGGGGTCCGGTGCGGTTACCCGGTGCGGTTACGTCGAAGGCGTGGCCAGGGCTCCGGAACGTATGGAGTGGAGGAGATGGGCCAGGGGGGTGGGGGCGGTGGTGAGCTGGGTGGTGGGGGTGTCGCTTTCGCGGAGGTGGATCGTGGTGGGGGTGGCGGCGAGTTCGACGCAGGCGTTGCCTTCGCCACCGCCTGAGAAGGAGGACTTCTGCCAGGTGTCAGGAGTGGTCATGCCTCGCCTCACAGTTCCTTGGCCAAGCGGTGGATGAAGTCACGCGACCGCTCGGGCTCGAATGACACGCTCTCTACCTTACGGAAGAGCGTTCGAAGGCGGTCGAGTTGGGCTTCGGCGTCGATGAACGCCGTGCCATACGGTGCGTCACGCACGACTGTGTCCAAACGGGGCACTGTGCCGCCCATGTACACCATGGCGCTTCCGGCGCCGGCGAACCCATCCAGGTCGTAGGGGATGACGCGTACTGTCACGTGGTCCGCTTCGGAGAGTTCCAGGATTCTGGTGAGCTGGACCCGCATCGCAGTGCGGTCGCCGACTCTGATCCGTAGTGCCGATTCGTGGATCACCGTTTCGTAGGGGGTCGGCTGGGGTCCTTCGAGGATCGCGCGACGCCGCATCCTGTGGCTTACCCACGAATCCAGTTCGCTTTCTGAGAGTTCGGGGGTCGTGAACGAGAAGAGGGCACGTGCGTAGTCCTCTGTCTGGAGCAGCCCGGGTACGTGGAGGAAGTCCACATCGCGCCGGGACGTGGAATGGTGCTCCAACTCCGACAGGTCCAGGAAAGGGGAGGGCAGGACCCCGCGGAACTCCTCCCACCAGCCACGTGTCCTATCGATGGCCATCTTCACCAGGCCGTCGATCAGGGCTTCGTCGAGGCAGGCGTACAGGGTCGCCAGGCGGCGCAGGCGCACTTCACTCACGCCGGTGAGGGCGGACTCGATGTGGGTCATCTGTGTGGAGTTCACTCCGAGAAGTGAAGCGCTCCGGGATCGGTGGAGGCTCTATGCGTTGACTCCAGCCGCCG
>NZ_BMPQ01000027.1:0-6116 GCF_014647675.1 Streptomyces flaveus
GTCATCGAATCCTGGTACAAGGAAGCCACCCCGGTCCTCGACCTCGACGGACGCCCGCAACCCGTCACCAACGCCCTCCTCGACGAATCCGCCGTCCACGTCGGCGCCGACGGCCTCGGCTGACACGACAGGCCGCGAACCGACGTACCGTTCAAAAGTCCAGGAAACCGGGGACTGGCCGGGGAGAACCGGCCCGTCATGGGGATCGCGCTCAAGCAGCGGGTTCAGTCGACGTCCTAGCAGCAGTCCGTGCGCTGATCACGGCCCGTCCACGCTCCGATTCCGGGAAGCGGTTGAGCATCGCGCGCAGTTCCTCGGCGCCGACGTTGGCGCCGAACGGCTCCGTGCCCGGCTCCAGCCGTACACCTGCGGAGAGCGGGCCCGCGACGACGGGGTCGAAGCCGAGGTCGTCGACGAGGCGCGAGACGGTGATGAGGTCCTCGGGGTCGTCACCGGCGATGGCGATGGCCTTGCGGCCACGGATTCCCGCGGGCCGGGCCCCGTCCTCGAGGTCGTGGTAGCCCATGTGATTGAACGCCTTGACCACACGCGCTTCGGACAAGTACGCCTGTACGACCTCGCTCGACGAGGCGTGCGGGTCGGTGAGGTCCGCGCGGATGCCGTCGACCTCCCACCAGTAGTTCATCGCGTCGATGACGAGCTTGCCCCGCAGCGCCTCGGCGTCAATGCCGCGGTACTTGCCGAGCGGGAGCGCCAGGACGACGACGTCCGCCTCCGCCGCGGCCTGTGCGGCGGCGACCGGGACGGCTCCGGGGGTGAGGACTTCGACGGTGAGGGCGATCCTGTCGGGATCGCCCGATCCGGCGATGAGCACGCGGTAGCCGGCGGCGACGGCCAGTCGTGCCAGTACGGTGCCGACCTTCCCCGCGCCCAGGATGCCGACCGTACGTACGTCCGTGATGTTCATGTCTGCTCCGTTCGCGGTGTCAGCCGGCGAGGATGTCGCGGACCATCGGGAGGACCTTTGTGCCGTACAGCTCGACGGCGCGCAGGCGAGCGCTGATCGGCTGTGCCCCCGTGGTGTAGATGAGGTCGAACCGGCCGACGCCGAGTGCCTTGATGGCGCGGGCCATCTTGCGGGCGACCGTCTCGGGCGAGCCGATGTAGAGGGAGCCGTGCTCGATCTCGGCCTCGTACTCCTCCTTGCGGACCGGAGGCCAGCCCCGCAGCGCGCCGATGCGGTCCCGGATGACCTTGTAGTGCGGCCAGTGCAGCTCCCGGGCCTCCTCGTCCGTGTCGGCAATGAAGCCCGGCGAGTGCATGCCCACCGGGTGAGCGGTCGTGCCGAACTTGTCGGTGGCGCGCTCGTAGAGGTCGATGTAGGGCGCGAAGCGGTCCGGGGCGCCGCCGATGATGGCGATCATGAGCGGGAAGCCGTAGCGCGCGGTGCGGACGACCGACTGGGGTGAACCGCCGACACCGACCCAGGTGCTCAGGTGCCCGGACTCGGTCTTGGGAAAGACGTCGGCGCCTTCGAGCGGCGCCCGCTTGGTGCCGCTCCAGGTGACGGGCTTCTCCTCCAGCAGCTTGGCGAAGAGCTCGATCTTCTCCTCGAACAGCACGTCGTAGTCGCTCAGGTCGTATCCGAAGAGGGGGAACGACTCGGTGAAGGAGCCGCGCCCGAGGATGACCTCGGCCCGGCCGTTCGAGAGGGCGTCTACGGTCGAGAAGCGCTGGAACACGCGGACCGGATCGTCGGAGCTGAGTACGGTCACGCCGGAGGACAGACGGATACGGTTGGTGCGTGTGGCGATGCCGGCGAGCACGGTCTCCGGGCTGGAGATCGCGTACTCCGGGCGGTGGTGCTCACCGAGGGCCAGGACGTCGACGCCGGTCTCCTCCGCGAGAACGGCTTCCTCGACGACCTGCCTGATGGCCCTCGCGTCGGAAACGGGGTTGCCGGAGTCGTCCTCCGGTACGTCGCCGAACGTGTCCAGGCCGAAGACGAGATCAGACATGGGTGGGCTCCTCCTGCTGTGCTCCCCGGCCGTGGGTGGCACGGCAGGGACTCGTTGACGCGTCAATCATTACTCCCATATGATTGACGCGTCAACAAAGGAAGGTCGGGGCGCTATGGCAGAGCGACGGAAGGCGTTTCCCACCACCGAGGAACTGCGGATCTGGCGGGACTTCATCGAGACGACGGAAGCGCTCCGCTCTGAACTCGCCTCACGCCTGCAGAGCGAGTCCTCCCTGTCGCCCAGCGACTACGCCGTGCTCCTCACGCTGCGCGAAGCGGAGGGGCGCAGCCTGCGCCCCTCCGAACTGGCCGCCCGTATCGGCTGGCAGCGCAGCCGGCTCTCGCACCAGATAGGGCGCATGGAGCGGCGAGGTCTGGTACGGCGCGAGGAGTGCGCCACCGACAGTCGAGGTGCCGAGGTGGTGCTCACGTCCGACGGCGCGGAGGCGTTCCGGGATGCGTCCTTGCCTCATCTGCGTGCTGTACACGAGCTGTTCGTGAATCCCCTTACGCCGGGCCAACTCGCCGCGGCGGAGGAGATCACGACGGCGTTGCGGACCGGGCTCAAGGCGCCGCGCGACACCTGAGGGCGCGAACTCCGGTCTGGTTCGGTGTGCCGTACTCGGGGCCCGGAGGCGCGGCCCGGGCAGTCAGGGCAGGACAGGTCGGGCCACGCCTCCGGAGTTTGATGAGCTATCAACTACGTTTACAATTACTCCATGGGAGAAACGGTGCGGTGGCTGACGCCAGACGAGCAGCATGCATGGCGGAGCTTTGTCCGGTTGCAGGAGCGGCTCGGGGGTCGTTTGTCGCGTTTGTTGCAGACGGAGTCGGGTCTGTCGGCTGCCGACTTCGCGGTGCTGGTCAATCTGACGGACGTACCGGAAGGGCGGCAGCGCTATCAGGATCTGGCCCGCGCGCTGGAGTGGGAGAAGAGCAGGATGTCCCACCACATCGCGAGGATGGCCGGGCGAGGTCTGGTAGTACGACAGGAGTGCCCCGAGGACGGGCGCGGCGCCTTCGTGGTGATCACGGAGGCGGGCCGTACGGCGATCAAGGCCGCTGCCCCGCTCCATGTCGAGGCGGTGCGCGAACTGTTCCTCGACCATGTCACTCCGGCAGAACTGCGGGTGCTGGGCGACGTCTCCGAGCGCGTCGTGAACAAGCTGGACGAAGACGCGTCCTGACCCGGGAAGGTGGCCGGCGCGCGGTGATGCGCGGGTCACATCGCGAGTCCGAGCGTCACGGCAGTGGCCACTGAGAGCAGGATGAGGGGGAAGGGTGCCATGGCGTTCCCCCGCGTGGCCGGGTCGGCGTAGTCGCCGGCCTTCGCGTGGAAGCCCACCGCGCCGACCATCGTGATGGCGAAGCCTATGGCGGCCGCGATGCCGAGAGGCTGCCAGAAGAGGCCCACGATCAGGCCCACCGCGGCGGCGACCTCGGCCAGTCCGACGAAGCGGACGAGGCCCGCGCCCAGCCCCATGTGCGACTGCAGCCCGGCGGAGACGTCGCCCTTGAGGAGCGCCTTGGGTGCACCCGCGGCCAGCGACACAAGGGCGAGAAGGACGCTGAGAATGGCGGCGGTGACGTACATGGGGTGGTTCCTTCCGTGCGGCCCACGCCGGGACGGAGTGGACGCAGGTCGTGGTTGATTCGTCAACGGGGAACCTTACGTAGGCATAGATGATGCGTCAATCAAGTGGCAAGCTCTTTTCGTCGCTGTCCGGTGATCGGGCGGTGTGGTGGGGCGGGTCTGTGTGCCGGCGGGTCTATGCCTTGCGGAGCGCCGGCACCGGATGCTTACTCATGATCGACACCCGGTTGAACGCGTTGATGGTGATCGCCACCCAGATCGCGGCGGAGATCTGGTCGTCGGTGAGGACCTGCCGGGCGGCTTCGTAGGCGGACGCCTGTGCGTCGGCGTCCGTCGGATCGGTTGTCACCTCGGCCAGCGCGAGCGCCGCGCGCTCGGAGGGAGTGAACATCTCGGTGTCCCGCCAGGCCGCCAGTACTCCCAGTCGCTGTGCCGACTCGCCCGCGCGCAAGGCCGTCCTGGTGTGTGAGTCCAGGCAGTAGGCGCAGCCGTTCATCTGTGACACACGGAGGTTGATCAGCTCCGCCGTGGTGCGGTCGAGTCCCGCCTCGGCGGCGACCGTGCGTACCGCCTCCGCGGTCTGCGTGAGGGCGTGGAAGGCTTTGGGGCTCTGCTTGTCGACGAAGATCCTTCGCGTCGGTGCGGATCCGGTGGTGGGGTTGCTCACTGTGGGCCTCCTTCATGGCCGCTGAAGCCGGACTGCACGCGGGATGCGTGTTGTGGCCCTCAGTCTGCTCTCGTGGCATAGTGGTTGATGTAACAACTATAGTAGGTGGAAGGGTGGTCCCGGTGAGCAACGTCGAAACCGAACCCGCGGAGCTGAAGTGCGGAGCCCTGGTCGACGACGGGCGGCAGACCGGAGCGCCCCTGGTCGATGTGCTGTCGGCGCGGGAGGTGCCCCTGGGTGGCCCGCGTGCGATGCGCGTACGGCGGACGCTGCCGCAGCGGGCCCGGACGCTGATCGGAGCCTGGTGCTTCGTGGACCACTACGGCCCGAATGACGTCCCCACGTCGGGCGGTATGGACGTCGCCCCGCATCCGCACACCGGCCTGCAGACGGTGAGCTGGCTGTTCAGCGGGGAGGTCGAACACCGCGACAGCCTGGGCACTCATGCCCTCATCCGGCCCGGCGAGATGAACCTCATGACGGGCGGATACGGCATCAGTCACTCCGAGGTCTCCACCCCGGCCACCACAGTCCTCCACGGAGTCCAGCTGTGGGTGGCGCTTCCCGAGGAGCACAGGAACGCCGACCGGAACTTCCAGCACTACGTCCCCGAACCCGTGCGCATCGACGGGGCCGAGATCAGGGTCTTCCTGGGCTCGCTCGCCGGAAGCGCCTCCCCGGTGCGGACCTTCACGCCCCTGGTCGGCGCCGAGATCGCCCTCGAACCACTTGCGGCGATCACCTTCTCCGTGGACACCGCCTTCGAGCACGGCCTGCTCGTGGACAGCGGGGACGTCCGTCTGGTCGACACCGTGCTGCGCCCGGCCGAACTCGGCTACGTTTCCTGCGGCGCCGACGCCCTGACAGTGGTGAACGAGTCGGACGGTCCGGCGCGGGTCATGCTGCTCGGGGGTCCTCCGTTCGAGGAGGAGATCGTCATGTGGTGGAACTTCATCGGACGCAGCCACGAGGACATCGTCCAAGCCCGAAAGGACTGGGAGGCATCGTCCGACCGTTTCGGCGCCGTCGAGGGCTATCCGGGTCGTCGCCTTCCCGCGCCCGCCCTGCCGAACGCCATCATCACCCCGCGCCGGAACCCTCCGCGTCGCTGACCTCCTGCGAAAGGCACATCCATCATGAGCCAGCCTCCCGCCGCTCCGATCGTCGAGCGGGTGGACGCCGACCACCGGTACGAGATCCTGGTCGACGGCCGGCGTGCCGGTCTGACCGCCTACCGCGACCGCGGTGAGCAACGTGTCTTCTTTCATACGGAGATCGACGACGCCTTCGCCGGTCAGGGCCTTGGCGTGCAGTTGGTCCAGCAGGCCCTCGTGGACGTGCGCGAGTCCGGGAAACGGATCGTGCCCGTCTGTCCGTACGTGGCCAAGTTCCTCAAGAGGCATGCCGAGTTCGCCGACATCACCGATCCCGTGACGCCCGACGTCCTGCGGTGGCTCCAGACGGAACTCGGCTGATGGGAGCCGCTGTCGGCGGGGCGGAACAGGGAAGCTCCGGGGTGCGTTGGAGGCGTGCGGTTGACTCGTCAACCATATGGATGGAAGGCTGAGGACGATGCAGTTCGGCATCTTCACCGTCGATGATGTGTCCACCGACCTGACCACCGGTCGTACGCCGGCCGCCGAACCGGCGGCCTGAGACCCGCACGAGGAGACCACCGTCGAACGCTGGGAGCGGGCCCAGTTGCTGTTCGAGGCCAAGGGCTACATCGGTGCGGCGAAACTGCTCGCCGCTGTCGTCGAGGAGGTCCCGGAGCAGACCGGCCCCCGGCTGCTGGCGGAACCCTGGATGCGCATGGCCGCCGCGTTCTCGGGCGAGTTTCCGGGTGACGACTGACGGCGCGGGCGATGCGTTTG
>NZ_BMPQ01000027.1:6185-118692 GCF_014647675.1 Streptomyces flaveus
CGTCTATCGGCGTACGAGCGCGGCGACGAACCCCTGGGCGACGCCGTCCTCGTCGTTGGAGGGCGCACGGTGGCGCGCGGCTGCCAGGACGTCCGGGTGGGCGTTGGCCATGGCGTAGAGATACAGGTCAGGGCAGCACGACGATCTTCCGTCCCTGGCCGGCTGCGAACCGGTCCAGTGCCTGCGGGTACTCCGTCAGCGGCAGGCGGTGGCTGATGAAGACCTGGGGATCGAGTACCCCGGTGGCGAACAGTTCCGCCGCGCGCTCGTAGCTGTGCAGGACGGCCATGGAGCCGGTGATAGTGATCTCCTGGTTGTAGATGCGGTACGGCGAAATGGTGGCCGTGGTCGCGTAGTCGGAGACCCCGAACTGCAGAAAGGTGCCGGCCTTGGCGACCCGTTCCAGGCCGTCCTGGATGGCGGCGGCATTGCCGGTCGCGTCGACCACCACGTCCCAGCCACCCGGTCGTCCCAACTCCTCGGCAGAGAGCGCAGCTTGGGAACAGCCCAGCTTCTCTGCCGTCGCCAGCCGCTTCGGGTTGACGTCGACGACCTCCACCGATGCGGCACCGGTGCGCTTGGCCAGCTCCAGCATCATCAGGCCCATCGTCCCGCTGCCGTAGATCAGCACATGCGAGCCGAGCCTGCTGTTGAGCACGTCGTAGCCACGCACGGCGCAGGACAGCGGCTCGATCAGCGCCGCGTCCTGGACGTCCACGTGGTCCGGCAGTCGTACGCAGTTGGCGACGGGCGCCACGGCGTACTCGGCGGCGCCGCCGGCCACGCTCACACCGATCGCCTGCCATCGGTCGCAGAGGTTGTTGCGTCCCGCCCGGCAGGAGCGGCACTCGTTGCAGTACAGCGAGGGGTCCACGGCGACCCGGTCGCCGATCGCGAGTTCGGTGACCTCGCTGCCGAGGCCCACGACCTCCCCGGCGAACTCGTGGCCCGGAACGACCGGCAGGGTCGGTGCGAACTCGCCCTGCAGGATGTGCAGATCGGTCCCGCACAGCCCGCAGGCCGCCACATCGACCACGACCTCGCGCGGTCCGGGAGCGGGGTCGGGCACCGTGGTGACGGTGACCTTGCCGGGGGCTTCGATGACAGCGGCTTTCACTTGACGGCTCCCAGGGACAGGCCGCGGACGAGTTTGTCCTGGGCGGCGAAGCCGGCGATGAGGACGGGCAGGGAGACCAGGGTGGCCGCGGCGCACAGCCGGGCCAGGAAGAGGCCTTCGTTGGTGATGAAGCCGACCAGGAACACCGGGGCGGTGGAGGCCTGGGTGGCGGTGAGGTTGACGGCGAACATGAACTCGTTCCAGCTGAAGATGAAGCAGATCAGCGAGGTGGCGGCGAGTCCGGGCATGGCGATCGGTGCGACGACCCGCCACAGCACGGTGAGCAGGCCCGCGCCGTCGACCTCGGCGGCCTCCAGGATCTCCTTGGGGACCTCGGCGAGGAAGGAACGCATCATCCAGATCGCGATCGGCAGGTTCATCGCGGTGTACAGGACGATCAGCGTCCAGACGTTGTCCAGCATCCCGACCTCTTTGACGATCATGTAGACCGGGAGCAGGGCCGCGATCGCGGGGAGGAACTTGGTGGACAGGAAGAAGAACATCACGTCGGTCCACTTCTCGACCGGCTTGATGGACAGCGCGTAGGCCGTCGGCACCGCCAGGGCGAGCACCAGCAGCGTCGAAATCACGCTGGCCATGGCCGAGTTGAGGAGGAAGGGGGTGATGTCCCGGCTGAACAGCAGTTCGTACTGGTCGGTGGTGAGCGCGGCCAGCGGGGTGGGCGGGTTGGTCGCGGCGTCGGCCTCCTGGTGGAAGGAGGTGAGCACCATCCAGGCCACCGGGGCGAAGAACGCCAGGGTGGCGAGCCAGGCGACGAACGTCCACAGCGGCGACAACCTGGGCGCACCACCGTGCTCACCCTGCCGGTCGCGGCGGCGGATCAGTTTCCTGATCCCTGCTCCGGGTGCGGGGAGGGCTGCGTGGGTCATCGGGATATCTCCTCGCGGAACAGGGATGCGATGGTGCGCAGCGCGAAGGTCGCGATCACGATCGAGCCGAGGACGACGACGACTCCGGCGGCGGCCGCCTCGCCGTACTCGTACTTGCGGAACATGGTCAGGTAGATCTCGTAGGGCAGGTTGGTGGTCTGCTTGCCGGGGCCGCCCTGGGTGATGCTGTAGACCGCGTCGAAGGTCTGCACGACGTAGATGGTGCCGAGCAGGATGCCCAGCTCCAGGTACTGGCGCAGGTGCGGCAGCGTGATGTGGCGGAAGGTCGCCAGGGGGGAGGCCCCGTCGACGCGGGCCGCCTCCAGGACGTCACCGGGCTGCGCCTGCAGGCCGGCCAGCAGGATCAGCATCATGAACGGGGTCCACTGCCACACCAGGGAGATCACCACGGCCGGCATCGGGTAGGACGAAATCCAGTCGATGGTGGGGCCGTTGTCGGCGCCGAAGAGGCGGTAGACGGCGTTGAGGGTGCCGTTGAGCAGGCCGTAGTCGGGGTTGTAGAGGGCGTGCTTCCACAACAGGGAGGCGGCGACCGGCATGACCAGGAACGGGGCGATGAGCAGGGTGCGGGCCAGGCCGCGGCCGACGAACCTGCGGTCCAGCAGCAGCGCCAGGCCCAGGCCGAACAGCACGCTGATGAGGACCACCGATGCGGTGAGTACGACGGTGTTGAGCACCGCCGTGCGCAGCCGCTCGTCGGAGAAGACGAACGTGAAGTTGGACAGGCCCACAAAGCGCCGGTCTCCCGGCCTGAGGATGTTCCAGTGGAAGGTGGAGATGACGAGGGTGGCCACAAAGGGCAGTTGCGTCACGACGATGGTGAAGATCAGCGCCGGCAGCAGCGGGATGCGCCGCCGCCACTTGTTGATGCCGGTGGGCTTGCGGGTACGCACGGGTGGCGGTGTGGTCTTGGGTGCAGCGGTGAGCGTGGTCATGGACTGTCCTTGGCCGGTGACGGCCGGGTAGGGGAGACGGTGCCGTGCCCGGCCGGCGCCATGGCCGGCCGGGCGTCCAAGGGTCACTTCTGCTTCTTGGCGACTTCCTCGGCGAGCTTCTGGCCGTCGCTGAGCGCCTTGTCCACGCTGGTCTTTCCGGCGATGGCCGCGGAGATCTCCTGGGTCACCTTGGTGCCCAGGTCCTGGAACTCGGGGACGGCCACGAACTGGATCCCCACCGTCGGCCTGGGCTGCACACCCGGGTCGGACGGGTTGGCCTGCTGGATGGACTGCAAGGTGACGTCACCGAACGCCGCGGACGCCTTGGCGTACTCGGGGTTCGCATACGTGCTGGCCCGCTTGCCGGCCGGCACCCGCGACCAGCCCAGCTCCTCGCCGACCAGCTCCTCGTACTCCTTGCTGGAGGCCCACAGCATGAACTTCGAGGCCGCGTCCGCCTTCTTGGTGGTCTTGGGCATCGCCCACGCCCAGGCCCACAGCCAGCCACTGTTGGCGGTCTCGACCGTCGGGGCGTACGCGTAGCCGACCTTGCCGGCCACCTTGCTGGACTTGGGGTCCTCCAACGACCCGGCCGCACTGGTCGCGTCGTACCACATCGCGACCTTGCCCTGACTCATCGCGTTCAGACACTCGGTGAACCCGGCCTGCGACGCGCCCGCCTCACCGTGCTTCTTCACCAGGTCGACGTAGAAGTTCGTCGCCTCCTTGAACTTCGGGCTGTTGACCTGCGCCTTCCAGTCCTCGGTGAACCAGGTGCCGCCGAAGGTGTTCACCATGGTGGTCAGCGGCGCCCCCAGCTCGCCCCAGCCGGCCAGACCACGCAGGCAGATGCCCTTCATCCCCGGCCGGGCGCCGTCCACCTTCGCGGCGATGGCGGCGACCTGCTGCCAGGTCGGCTTTTCGGGCATCGTGATGCCCTTCTGCGCCATGACCTCCTTGTTGTACATCAGGAAGGACGACTCGCCGTAGAACGGCAGTGCGTACAGCTTGCCGTCCTCACCGGACAGCGACTTGACCATCGGCTTGAGCAGATCGGCCTTGTCGAAGCTCTTGTCCTTGTCGGCGTAGGAGCCCAGCTCCTGCAGCCAGCCGTTCTGCTCCCAGATCGGCACCTCGTACGCGCCGATGGTCGCCACGTCGTACTGGCCGGCCTGGGTGGCGATGTCCTGGGTGACTTTGTCCCGCAGCTCGTTCTCCGGAAGGATCGTGAAGTTCACCTTGATCCCGGTGTCCTTCGTGAACGTGCTCTTCGTCAGTTTCGCGATGTCCTCCATCTGCGGATTGCCGACCATCAGCACATTGATGCTCTCGCCGTCACCGGAGCTCGAGGAGCCGCCCGCCCCGCTACAGGCGACCAGCAGTGAGCTTGCGGCCGTGGCCGTGGCGATGACATGGATCATTCTTCGTGTGCGCATGACTGACTCCAGGAGTGTTCGAGGGCATGGGGAACCAGGACCCCGGCCTTACGGGGTGGAATGGGGAGATGAACTGCGGCTCAGGCCTGGATGACCTGGGGACCCAGCAGTGCGTAGCGGTGGGCCTCGGAACTGTGCAGCCCCGTGTCGGTGACGATGGCTTCAAAATCCGTCACGTCAGCGAATCGGCAGAAGCTCATGGCGCCGAATTTCGCATGGACGCCGGAGAACACCCGGCGTTTGGCGACCCGCATGACCTCGGCCTTCACCTCACTGACCGCGGGATCAGGGGTGGTGAGTCCGTACTCGCGGGAGATGCCGTTCGCGCCGACGTACGCCAGGTCGATGGCGAAGTCGGACAGCATGCGGGTCGCCCAGTGGTCGACCGTGGCCAGCGTCCCGCCACGCACCCTGCCGCCGAGCAGCAGCACGGTGATGTTCTGGGCGGAGGCCAGGTCCGATGCGGTGGCCAGCGAGGAGGTGACCACGGTCAGTGGACGCTCGCGGGGGAGGGCGGCGGCGATGAGTTGCGGGGTGTAGCCCTCGTCGATGTAGACGGTCTCGGCGTCCCCGAGCAGCGCGGCTGCGGCGGCCGCGATCCGGGACTTCTCGGGGACGTGCTCGGTCGTACGGAAGGCGAGCGTGGTCTCGAAGCCCGCGCTCTCCACGGGATGGGCACCGCCGTGCGTACGCCGGACCAGCCCTTGCGCCTCCAGCAGGTTCAGATCACGCCTCACGGTCTCCTTGGAGACCCCGAGTTCGGCGGCGAGCTTTCCTACGTCCACGGATCCGGAACGGCGTGCCGTTTCCAGAATTCCGCGTCTTCGTTCCTCGGCGTCCACGGCGACACCTCCGTTTCACGGCTCTGGGCGCTGTACCCGCGCCGACTGTTTCCCGGAGCCTGGCCCGATCGGGCTCTGGTGGCCCAATTTCTACAAGGGGATTGCCCTTGCTGACCAGGTTCGTCGTAATGCAGTTGATGACCGAATGTGCCCGTATTTCGGAGTGCGGATCCCCTGGATGATGCGGTGGCGGGTTCCGCAGGGCGGGAGGCTGCTGCCCGCTCGACGACGGCTGTGTGCCCGTTCGCTGCCCGTTCTTCCGGACGGATCCGGACACGTGGCCGGGATCATGCGTGGGCATCCGGTCACCTGCGGGGTCGGCTGATGCGCGCGGCGCAGCGACGGAGCACGGAAATGAGTGCGGCCCGCTGCGCGTCAGGGACGCGGCGGGCCGCGGTGGATGTGCAACCGGGTCGGAGGGCAGAGCAGCGCATCGGCTGAACTGGGGTGTTGCAACGCCTGGAACCCGGGCCGGGCGGAGTCCGCCCGGGGAGTGTCATGAGTGGACAGGGCCCCGCCCCTGCGCCGGTCGTCGGCACAGAGGCGGGACTCCAGTGATTCGCGGGCCTGTCAGACCCGGTCGAGGATCATGTCCATCTCGTCGATGAACGCCTGGTCGGGCTCGGGCTGGGGGTCATCGCCGTTCTGGCGGGCGTACGAGGCGGTCGCGGAGTTCTCCGCCGCGACCTCGACGGCGTTGCGGTCGCCGGCCTGCTCGAAGGCCCGCTGCAGGGCGGTTTGGCCGAGCGTCATCATCTGGACCATGGCACGGTTGGCCTGCTGCCGCACGCCGGCCTCCTGGGCGGCATCGGCGTTGGCCCGCTGGCGGTCGATGAGCTCCGTGGCCAGGATCAGCAGGTTGACGCCCCACACGATGCCCACCATGGCCCCGGCGGCGCCGACTCCGGTAACGCCGGTAGCCGCCAGGATCAGGCCGCCGATGATCGCGGTGCCGCCCAGGAGCACGGTACGGGTGAACTGGGTGCCGGTCGGATGGGCGAGGCAGCGGTCGCGGCAGTCCGCACCGAGTTTGTCGTCGTTGTTGGCGAACAGCGCCGCGGTCATGTCCTGGAGCTTGCGGTCGTTTTCACTGGTCCCGAAGTCCGCGCCGGCTATCTCGTTGCGGAACTTCTCGGCCTCTGCCTTCATCTTCGGGATGTCGGTGTCCAGGTTCCAGCCGGTGACCTGCCGGGACACCTCGTTGGCCTCCGCGAACGCCGCGTCGACGTCGGCCTTTTCCGCGGTGCCGGGCTCCTGCTTGAGGGCGGTGAGGTCCATCTGGAGTTCGACGTCGTTGAAGTTGTCGAAGAAGGCGACGCTCGTGCCGTCCCCGTTCACGACGTACTCCAAGTCCTCTCCGGCGGCCTTCGCGGAGTCGGGCCTGATCAGCACGTAGGCGAGGACCGCCAACGCGGTGATGCCGATGGTGACCAGCAGGAGGGTGCGGTTGCGTCGCCGGCGGTGCGAGGGGGCTGGCTGGGCAGGGGGAACTGCAAGAGTGCTCATTCGGCTTCCTTTTTCGGGGCACCGGATGGTGCCACGGAGTTGGGGGGAAGGACGCTGATGGCTTGTATATGTCTGGCCGAAGCGGGATTCGACAGCGGAATTCGACGATGAGGGTGCGGCTGCCCCGGGCATGAGGGGACGGATGAAATCCGCCTCCCGAGCCCGCGATGTGGTCAGCCGCGTCGGAACGTGCCACCTACATGGGTCCTTGGCTTTCGGGCGCGGGATCCGGCCGCGCCATCCGAATGCCCCTGGTATGGGGCCGTTGGACCTGAGGTGTGCCTTCTGGGAGAAGTCTCATCGATCGGGAGCGCTCGCCGACAGAGTCAAATATCCCGAGTCGGTTGCCCGTTTGAGGGGAGTTACCGAGCGCGATCCGCCCATACGGGCCGATTCTGCCCGGGATTCAGCCCGAGGCAGAGCCTTTCGGCTCTGCCTCAACCTGCCGATTGCTCCATGCGACGGGGTTTTGTGCCCTTCTTGTGGTGAGTGGGTCGTGTACGCCTCGCTTGACGAAAGAGACAGAGGGCCCCCGTCCCAGCCATCCGTTCCAGGCCGTCGGTGTCTCCGCTGGTCAGAGCCCGTTCCAGCATTCCAGCGTCCCGTAGTGACCGCCTTTTGTGGCGGACGGGACGGATCGCGGAACAAGCTGCGGTCGTCCAAGCAGCCCGCTGGACGACCCACTTCCGCACCATGGAGATCTCGATGCGTTCGCGCCTTGCCACCCGTTCCGCCCGCCTCGCCCTGGCCGCAGCCGCGGCGGCTGTCCTCACCGCAACCGCAACCGCCACCGCAACCGCCGACAGCGGAAGCAACACCGTGCAGGCCTGCGGAACCAACGACCTGACCTTCACGGTCAGCTCGGAGACGCAGGCGGGTGGCTACCTCCTCGTCACCGCCAAGGCCAAGTCCGGCGTCACCTGCTACCTGGAGGGCGTCTTCCCCTCCGCGTCCTTCGGCTCCGCCGCCGACACCCAGGTGTCGCCCGCCGAGCAGGGCGTCAGCGACAACGTCACTCTCTCCGGGGCCACCGCCGCCTACGCCGGCATCAACCCCAAGCCCACCAACGACGACAACGGCAGGCAGTTCGACCTGCTCCACCTCTCCGTCCAAGGCGACGAGACCAACGCCATCACCCTCGACCTCCCCCACACCGTCACGGTCGACAGGCCCATCGCCACCAACTGGCACGCTGACCCCGCCGACGCCGTTCCTTTCCCCAGCTGACCTCCGCGCCGGGCGCCTTCACCTCGCCCGTCGACAGCAGCGTCACCTGCCGGCGGGCCGGCGTAGCCCGCCTCCTGCCCTGGTGACGAGCCCGCACCCGCCGCCCCCGGCCGACGGACACACCGCCGGCCGGGGGCGGCGTCAGTCGGTAGAGATGGCCGACGCCGGTGAGTGCCTTGCCCGTGCCGGCCGGTACATGGGGAGACCCTTCGCCCGGATCGCGGGTGACGTGACGCCGTACCGGGAGTGAAGCGGGGGACTGACCGGAACAGGAACCGTATCTCCGTGTATGGGCGTTTTACGGTGCCCTGATGCGACTTGTTTCTAGGTGGGCCCTGCTCTCGTCGGGGTGCGCGCCCGTCCTGCTGGCCGGAGGCTGGGCGATCGCGGCGGTGTTGGAGGGGCCTGCCTACGACCCCGCCACCCAGACGATCAGTGTCCTGGCGGCGTACGGGGCCGCCGGATTCTGGGTGGTGACCGGAGGGCTGCTCGCCCTGGGCGTCTGCCACCTGCTGACCGCCTGGGGGCTGCGTGCGGCCGCACTCGCCGGGCGTGTGGCGCTGGCCGGCGGGGGAGCGGCGACACTGGGCGTTGCATTGGTCCCCGCACCGAGTAGTGGGGGGTCTCTGCGGCACGGTTTCATTGCCGGGGTCGGATTCGCTCTCCTGGCGGTGTGGCCGGTCCTGGCCGCCGATCGTAGAACGGGCACGCCTTGGGGACTTCGGCCCGCGCCCTCGCTCGCGGCGACCGCATTGATGACGGTCGGCGCGGCATGGTTCCTGCTCGAACTGCACCGCCACGGTGCCCCGGGCGTCGCCGAACGCGTGGTGACCTGTATCCAGTCCCTCTGGCCCTTCGTGGTCGTCGCTTCCTGCGTCCGCCACGCTGACGACGACGGGCCTGCGATGTGACTCCCGCGATGTGAGGGACGAATGCCGTCGTCGACGCGCGGGTGGCGGAAGAACGGGATGAAGTCCTCCCGCGGCGACAGCTCGATCCAGTCGTAGCCCAACTCGGCGACCACGGCGGACAGTTCGAGCAGCGGGACGTTGCGGATCATGTGTGGGTCGAGGGCGATCCTCGTCGTGCGCACTCCCTGATTAAAGCGCTTTAAGCCCTGGTACTATCAGCGGCGTCACAGACAGATGTCAAGGGTGTTGCCCAAACCACGGGAGGTCGTGTGGACGAGCTCGGCTCCGCTGCCCCCGCGGGCGGCAACGGCGCGATCCCGCGTCCCCGCCTGGAGGACGTCGCCGCGCGCGTCGGCCTGTCGACGGCGTCGGTGTCGCTGGTGCTGCGGGGCGTGCCCGGGCCCAGCGAGCGCACCCGGCAGCGCGTCCTGAAGGCCGCCGCCGAACTCGGCTACCGCCCCGACCGCACCGCCAGCGCCCTGGCCAGCAGACGCAGCCGGCTGCTCGGCGTCATGGTCGCCATCCACAGCCCCTTTCACGCCGAGCTGGTCGAGCACCTGCACACGGCTGCCGAGGAGGTCGGCTACGACCTCGTCCTGAGCGCCCTGACTCCGAACCGCGACGAGAACACGGCCGTCGAGACGCTTCTGGCCTTCCGCTGCGAGGCGCTGATCCTCCTCGGTCCGTTGGCCCCCGCCTCCGTACTCGCCGACCTCGACCGAAGGGCGCCCGTCATCTCCGTGGGCCGCCGGATCACCGGGGCCGAACTGGACGCCGTCCGCACCGCCGACGACGACGGAGTCGGCCAGATCGTCGACCACCTGGTGGGCCTCGGCCACCGCACGATCGCCTACGTCGACGGCGGCAAGGGTGTCATCGCCACCGACCGGCGCCGTGGCTACCGCAGCGCCATGCGCCGCCACGGACTCGACGAACAGATCGGGATCCTGCACGGGGACATCACCGAGGAGGCAGGGGAGAAGGCCGGCCGGCACTTCCTCGACGACGGTGAACTGCCGACCGCCGTCGTGGCCTACAACGACCAGAGCGCCATAGGCCTGCTCACCGCCTTCCGGCGGGCCGGCATCGACGTCCCCGGCACCATCTCCGTCGCCGGCTACGACGACAACACCCTGTCCCGGCTGGCCGCCTTCGACCTGACCACCGTCAGCCAGAACGCCGAGGAACAGGCCCGCCAGGCCGTGACGGCCGCCGTCGAGCGCCTCGACCAGGGCCGCACCACACCCCGCGAGATCGTCCTCGCTCCCTCCCTGGTGATACGGGGGACCACGGCTCGGCCGCGCTGATCACGGGGCAGGCGTCGCCGGTCCCACGAAGATTCGTACAACGTCGGAACAACGTCCACAGAAGGGCTGTCATCGTGAATGGGCTCGGCATCGCCGTCGTGGGGTTCGGCTGGATGGGACGCGTGCACACGCAGGCGTACGCCCGTCTGCCACACCACTTCCCGCAGCTGTCCCTGCGGCCCGAACTGGTCACCGTCGCGGACGAGGTGCCCGGCCGGGCCGAGGAGGCGGCGGGGCGGTACGGTTTCGCGTCCGCGGTCCGCGACTGGCGGGAGGTGGCCGCCGATCCGCGGGTGCGGGCGGTGAGCATCACCGCCCCGAACTTCCTGCACCGCGAGATCGGCGTGGCGATGGCCGAGGCCGGCAAGCACATCTGGATCGAGAAGCCGGTGGGCCTGACCGCCGAGGACGCCAGGGCCGTCGCCGACGCCCTCGGCAAGGCGGGCGTACAGGGCACGGTCGGCTTCAACTACCGCAACGCGCCCGCCGTCGAGGCCGCCCGCGAACTGGTCGCCTCCGGCGAGATCGGCACGGTCACACACGTACGCATCCGGCTGTTCAGCGACTACGCGGCGCACCCCGAGGGTGCCCTGAGCTGGCGGTACGAGCGGGAGCGCGGGGGCAGCGGGGTGCTGGGCGACCTGGCCTCACACGGCGTCGACCTGGCCCGCTTCCTGCTCGGGGACATCACCTCCCTCACCGCCGACACCGCCGTCTTCATCCCCGAGCGGGCCCGCCCCACCGGCGCCACCGCCGGTCACGCCAGGGCCGCCGGCGGCGAACTCGGCCCGGTGGAGAACGAGGACTACGTCAACTGCCTCCTCCGTTTCGCCTCCGGCGCCCGCGGCGTCCTGGAGGCGTCCCGGGTCTCGGTCGGCGAGCAGAACAACTACGGATTCGAGATCCATGGCACCACCGGCGCGGTGTTCTGGGACTACCGCCGGATGGGAGAGCTCGCCGTCAGCCGCGGCAGCAGTTACCAGGACCAGCCCGTGAGCACGCTGTACGTCGGCCCCGGCCACGGGGAGTACGCCGCCTTCCAGCCGGGCTCGGCCAACAGCATGGGGTACGACGACCTGAAGGTCATCGAGGCGTACCACTTCGTGCGTTCGGTCGCCGAGGGCGTCCCGTACGGGCCGACGGCGGCCGACGCCGTGGCGAGCGCGGTGGCACTGGACGCCATGGCACGCTCCGCCGAGCAGGGAACGTGGGTGGACCTGGGGTGACGCGTCATCCGCCGCCGTCGAGGTCGGTGCGCCGGCGGAGCACCCGTAGTTCGTGACCGAGGAGTTGCATCTCGTACAGCTTCCCGCGCGCGTTCTCGAACGGGCGGTGCAGGATCATCATCAGCTCACCGTCGAAGGTGTGGAACAGCATGCCGTGACCGCTGTCGTCGCGGACCAAGGGGCGGCGCTGTTCCCAAGGCCCGGTGATGTCACCGGACTTGGAGACGGCGTACGTCTGCACATAGCCGCCGCTGATGGTGCCGTCCTGGTCGGCCACATTCTTCTCGTACGTCGACCACAGCATGAGCAGGGAGTCGTCAGGGGTGCGGTACAGCTGCGGGCCGTCGGTGACGTAGGGCGCGAGCTGGTGCGGTACGCCGCCGGGGATCTGCTCGCTGATCCAGAACGCGTCCGACGCCTTGAACAGGAAGACCGGATCTCCGATCGTCCGGGTCAGGTCCGGAGCCAGCCGGATCGCTTCCATGGTTCCGTCGATGGTCTGCAGCCACTCGTGTGCGTACACCATCCAGGGCTGCCCGGCCGGGTCGACGTAGAGCGTGCCGTCGAGGGTCATCAGCTGCTCGGGAGGGGTGGGGCCCGCCGGGTCGACGACGGTGAAGGGCCCCAGCAGCGAGTCGGACACGGCCGTGATCGTGCCGCGCATGTGGTTGGGGAGCTGGAACGGCGTGCCCCATTGACCGGGCGGCGGTACCGGCAGCGGCTTGTCCTGGTCGTGCAGCGTGGTGAACAGGTAGTACCTGCCGCCCCATGCGTGCACCTCCGGCGCCCATCCGCCGTCGCTCGCCCAGATGTCCTCCTGCTCGGCGGCCCGGAAGACCACGACGGGACGCGTCCAGTCGCGCAGGTCGCTGCTGCGGTAGACCATCGTGCCGGTGCCGTCCACGCCCGATACGGACGGGTCGTTGGACGTGTAGAGGTAGTACGTACCGGACTCGCTGTCGGCGACGATGAACGGATCGTGCAGCGGCATGTCGGGAAGCCGCATCAGCTCGGTCTCATCGGTCTCATGCTCATCGGTCTCATGGGTCTCAGCCACGGGCGAAGAATACGTGGATGCTCATTCCCGGTCGGGGCGGCTACTCCCAACCAGGATCGCGAGAGGTTGGCGGCAGCAGGGACTCGATCTTCCCCCGGACCTCCCGCATCACGGCGACGATGCGTCGCTGATGCTCCTCCGTGAGGCGGGACACTGGTACCGAGCAGCTGATGGCGTCGGTGGCCGGGGTGTCGTAGCGCAGGGCGAAGCCGAAGCCGGCGATGCCGAGGACGGTTTCCTCGCGGTCGATCGCGTAGCCGCGTTCGCGTACCTCGGCGAGGTCGGTGAGCAGTGTCGTCCGGGTGGTGTGCGTGTTCTCCGTGCAGGCCGTCAACGGCTCGTCGGGCAAGGGGAGTTCGGCGTCGGGACGGTCCGCGAGCAGGGCCTTGCCCAGGGCGCCGGCATGGGCGGGGACGCGGCGGCCCACCCGGCTGATCGTGCGCAGGTATTCGTGTGATTCGCGGGTCGCGAGGTAGACGACGTCCGAGCCGTCAAGGCGTGCCAGGTGGATGGTCTCGCCGAGTGCGTCCGAGGCCTCGTCGAGATACGGGCGGACCGTACGAACCCGCTTGTCACTGTCGAGATAGCTGGTGCCGGTGAGCAGCGCGCGGATCCCGATGCCGTACAGGGAACCGGTCGCATCCGTGCGGACCCAGCCGTGCTCGACGAGGGTCTGCAGCAGCGCGTACATGCTGCTGCGGGGCACGCCCAGCTCCTCGGAGAGCTCGCGCAGCCGCGCCGGCTGGTCGCCTCGTGCGGCGAGCAGTTCGAGCAACGCGACAGTACGGACCGCCGACTTGACCTCGGGTACGCCTCCAGCCTGTGACATGAGCCGATCGTAAGTCCGTCTCGTAAGTTCGCCGGCAATCGATGGGCCCTCACCCATTGACCCGTTCCCGTCCACAAGCCTAGCCTCCATCCTCATACATGGATGCTGTCTTCATATGAAGACAGCGTGGTGGAGGCGGCGCCCACGGTTCAAAGGGGAACTGGTACATGCCACTTGTTGTCGTCGGGATCAGTGTTCTGATCCTGCTCTTCCTGATGACGAAGCTGAAACTCAACGGCTTTGTCGCCCTTCTCCTCGTGGCCGTGGGCGTCGGCCTGGTCCAAGGGATCGAGCTGGAGAAGATCCCGGAGGTCCTCTCGGAGGGCATCGGGGGACAGATCGGCGACACGATGCTCGTCATCGGGCTCGGCGCGATGGTCGGCCGGGTGATGGGGGACTCCGGCGCGGCCCAGCGGATAGCCGGCAAGCTCCTCGACCTGTGCGGCCCGCGCTGGGTGCAGGTGGCCATGGTGCTGACGGCCATGCTCATCGGCGTCACGATGTTCTACGAGGTCGCGTTCGTGATCATCGTGCCGATCGCGTTCACCATCGTGCGCGTCACCGGGAAGAACCTGCTGTGGGTCGGGCTCCCGATGTCGATCGCCCTGTCCACCATGCACAGCTTCCTGCCGCCCCACCCCGGACCGACCGCGGTGGCCGCTTCCTTCGACGCCTCGGTCGGACTGACGCTGTTCTACGGCCTGTTCATCGCCCTCCCCGCCGGCGCGCTCATCGCCCTGCTGTGGCCGCGCCTTCCGTTCGTCCGGGCGATGAACCCCTCCATCCCCAAGGGCCTGGTCAGCGAACGCGTCTTCGACGAGGAGGAGATGCCGGGCATGGCCTGGTCGCTGTCGGTCGCCCTGCTGCCCGTCGTACTGATCGCCGGGGCGGCCGTGACCGACATGGCCGCGTCCGGAACCAGTCCTGTCCTGCACTTCGTCGCCTTCATCGGTTCGGCGCCGGTCGCCCTCCTGTTGACGCTGAGCATCGCCATGTGGGCGTTCGGCCCGCGGATCGGCCGCAGCCTTGACGAGGTCAGCGCCTCGTGCCGGTCGGCGGCCCAGGCGATGGCGATGATCCTGCTCGTGATCGGCGCGGGCGGAGCCTTCAAGCAGGTCCTCGTCGACGGCGGGATCTCCGACTACATCAAGGACACGACCGACGGCTGGTCCATCTCGCCGATCGTCCTCGCCTGGCTCATCGCGGCAATCCTCCGCGTGGCCCTCGGCTCGGCGACCGTCGCCGTCGTCACGGCCTCGGGCGTGGTGCTGCCGCTGCTCGCGGGCAGCGGAGTCCACCCAGAGATCATGGTGCTGGCCGTCTCCTGCGGCTCGATCGCGTTCTCCCACGTGAACGACCCCGGCTTCTGGATGTTCAAGGAGTACTTCAACCTGTCCGTCATCGACGCGATCAAGACGCGCACCACCTACACGACCGTGCTCGCGATCCTGGGCCTGGGCGGCGTACTGGCCGTCGAATGGGCCCTGGACGTCCTCAACCTGTGAAGCGGAGACCAGTCATGCGCCAGCCCACCGTCACCAAGTTCTCCGTCCACCCGGTCGCCGGCCGGGATTCCATGGAGCTCAACCTCTCCGGTGCCCACGGCCCGTACTTCACCCGGAACATCGTCGTCCTCGAGGACTCCGAGGGGCGTACGGGACTGGGGGAGGTGCCAGGAGGGGAAAAGATCACGCAGACACTGCGGGACGCCGAATCCCTCGTCGTCGGCGCGCGTGTGGGCGACTACAAGCGCGTCCTGCGGGCCATCGGCGACAGGTTCGTGGATCGCGACCGGGGCGGCAGGGGCGGCCAGACCTTCGATCTGCGCACCACCGTGCACGCGGTCACCGCCGTCGAGTCGGCACTTCTGGATCTCCTCGGGCAACACCTGGAGGTTCCCGTCGCCGCGCTCCTGGGCGAGGGGAAGCAGCGGGATTCCGTACGGGTCCTCGGCTACCTCTTCTACGTCGGCGACCCCGACCGGACCGACCTGGAGTACGTACGCGAACCCGGCTCGGCCGTGGACTGGTACCGGATCCGGCACGAGGAGGCGCTGACCCCCGAGACGATCGTCCGTCAGGCCGAGGCGACCTATGACCTGTACGGTTTCCGCGACTTCAAGCTCAAGGGTGGCGTCCTGCCCGGGAGCGAGGAGGTCGAGGCGGTACGGGCGCTCAAGGAGCGCTTCCCCGAGGCCCGGATCACCCTCGACCCGAACGGCGCCTGGTCCCTCCGGGAAGCCGTCGAACTGTGCAAGCCGCTCGTCGGCACGCTCGCCTACGCCGAGGATCCGTGCGGAGCTGAAGGCGGCTACTCGGGGCGGGAGATCCTCGCGGAGTTCCGCCGGGCCACCGGGCTGCCCACGGCGACCAACATGATCGCGACGGACTGGCGTCAGCTGACCCACGCGCTGGCCCTGCAGTCCGTCTCCATCCCGCTCGCGGACCCGCACTTCTGGACGATGCAGGGTTCGGTACGCGTCGCCCAGCTCTGCGACGCGATGGGGCTGACCTGGGGCTGCCACTCCAACAACCACTTCGACATCTCCCTGGCGATGATGGCCCACTGCGGGGCCGCCGCCCCCGGTGAGTACAACGCCCTTGACACGCACTGGATCTGGCAGGAGGGCCTGGAACGGCTGACCACCGAACCCCCGCGGATCGTCGACGGCGAGGTCGCCGTCCCGGACACCCCCGGCCTCGGCGTCCACCTCGACAGGGACCGCCTCCTCGCGGCCCAGGACCTCTACCTGGAGAAGAAGCTGTCGGCCCGCGACGACGCCCTCGCGATGCGGTACCTGGTCAAGGACTGGACCTTCGACGGCAAGCGGCCCTGTCTCGTGCGCTGAGCCCTGCGCGCTGAACCCGGCCCGGGACGCGCCGAGGGCCGGCGCCCCGGCCCTCAAGCCCAGGCCGTGGCCGGTACGAAGGAGCTGTCCCGGCCGTGCGGGCGGCGGCGTTGGCCTCCGCGTAGGCAGCCGTGCGGCGCCTCGGACCTCCATGGAACTGTTGGCCGTCGAGCCCGGCGGCGTCCGCATCGTCTACATCGCCCGCGTGCGCCGGGACCAGGTCCGAGCGGCGATCAACGAAGCGTTCGACATCATGGCCGGCCACACCAGCGCCGCCGCCGACGTCGACCTCTGAACACCCAGAGCCGCTGTGGCCCCGTTGCGGTCTCGGGAGGAGCATGGGAGATGAGCGACCAAGGAGGGTCGTCATGAAGACCGGAGCCTCGGATTACGACCGCTGGCTGTACGCGCACACGCCATCCCAGGCCGAGGGCGAGCGCGACGAACCGGCCGAGCGTGCGGCCATGGAGCAGCACCCGGACGTGCCCAGAACCGAGCCGTCCCAGGCGGAGGGCGAGAGGGTGGACGACATCAGGACCACATGACCGCCGATAAATGATCAATGAAGGGTGCAGGTGGCAGAGCCCCGGTACCGCGCGACGCGGTCCGGAGCTCGACAGCGCAGGCGCCCGGCGTGGACTGGGTCGACGTCGGCGCCGGCGCCGGAGTTGTCGTGGCCTCGGTCGCCGTCGGCGCGGTGAACAGCCGATCGAGTCGGTCAACGACACCCCTACGATCACTGATCGCAGCGACCAACTGCCCACTCACCGGGCTGGCATGCCTCCGTGAGGGCTGCTGACCACCAAGGGCAGTGACCCATCGGCGAGGTAGAAGTGCCCGGGGAAGTAGTCGATGTGGAGATGACCGCCGTCCTCGGCAGTGGCCATGGCCTGCAGATTCTCCGCGAGGACCGCCCTGCCGGCGGAGTCACCGCTGATCACCAGCATTTGCCGCTCGGCGTCCCGGTGGATAAGGACCCCGGGGCCAGAAGTCTTCCTGACCTCGACCCCGGTCAGGGCGTTGCTGCCCGGCGATGAGGTGGAGTTGAGCAGCCCCTCGCCCTGGGCCACCGCACTTGCCAAGCGCGTCAGTTCTTCCGCCGATGCGGAGAGATCCACTTCGCTGTAGCCGGGGTCGGAGACCAGTCTCACTGGCGTCACTCCTTCAAAGTCGGACTCCCATGATGCCTGCCTGCCAAGATCGTCCGCCATGCGTCCGGGAGCGCGGTGTCGGCGGCACGTCTTCTCCACAGGCGAACTCGTCGACGCCCAGTACCCGCGGTGCCTGCGGCAGCACGGCGGGAATCAGTTGCCCCAGCAGTGCGGTGCGTAGGCCGTGGAGCCACAGCTTTGCGCACAGACGCCGGCCCGGCCACTCACCGAGTTTCATCGCCGCCGCCCTCATCGCCGACCGTGCCGCCGGCGAGGAACGGCGGCGTGGCTCGGTCAGGCCCGAGACCCGTTCCACGAACGTCCGGCGCCGGCTCTGATTCGTCGTCCCTTAAACGGTCGAGTGATCCGCGCCGCGTCTGTGCAGGCCGCGGCCTCACAGCAGGCCGAGGTCCCGGGCGCGGAGTGCCGCCTGGGTGCGGTCGCGCAGGGCGAGGCGGGTGAGGATGCGGGAGACGTGGTTCTTGACCGTGCCCTCGCTGAGGTACAGGCGTGCGGCGATCTCCCGGTTGGTGTGGCCGTGTGCCAGGAGTCGCAGGATGTCGGTCTCGCGGGGGCTCAGCGAGACGGCGGGAGGCGCGTCGGCGGGGGAGGGGGACGGCAGGGCGGCGGTGAGGTGGCGGGTGACGGAGGAGTCGAGCTGGGTGACGCCCGCGTGTGCCAGGCGTACCGCGTGGGCGAGTTCCTCGGCCGGCAGATCCTTGAGGAGATAGCCGTGGGCGCCCGCCCGCAGCGCCTGTACGACGTACTCCTCGTCGTCGAACGTCGTCAGCATCACCACGCTGCACTCCGGCGCCCGGCCGCGCAGGACGGCGACCGCTTCGACCCCGTCCATCTCAGGCATCCGGACGTCCATGAGCACGACGTCCGGGCTCAGTTCCAGTGCCTTCGCCACGGCGTCCCGGCCGTCCACGGCTGTGCCGACGACGGCGATGCCCGGCCGGATGGAGAGCAGGGAGGCGATGCCGTCCCGGATGAGCCGCTGGTCGTCCACCACCAGCACCCGCACCGGCGGCGCCGGCTCCTGGCTGTCTGTGGTCATCGTTCCCCCGTCTTCCCGCACGGAACGGTCACCGTCAGCCGGGTACCGGAGTCCGGGCCGCTGTCGATGTCCACGCTCCCCGCTACCAGGTGCACCCGCTCCCTCATCCCGAGCAGCCCGAACCCGGTGACGGTCGCGTCCGGTGCGAAGCCGCGGCCGTCGTCGGTCACTTCCAGCCGCGCGGCGTCCTCGTCCAGGCGGACGGCCACCGTCACCCGCGTGGCCCGCGCATGGCGGCGCGCGTTGGTCACGCCCTCCTGCGCGGCCCGGTACAGGGCGGTCAGCTCGGCCGTGCTGTAGCCGTCCTCGTCGCCGCTCACCTCGACGGTGACCTGCGGCGATGCCGCACCGCTGTGTGCCAGGCCGGCCAGCGAGGCCGCCAGCGTGGGGTGCGCCGCCTCGCCCCGCAGCGCGTGGACCGACTGCCGGACGTCTCCCAGCGCGAGTCTCACCGACCGCCTCGCCTCGGTCAGCGCCCTCTGAGCCGCGTCGGGGTCCAGGGCCCGGAAGTCCGAGGCCATCTCCAACTGCACGGACATCGCCGTGAGATGGTGCCCGAGACTGTCGTGGATGTCCCGGGCCAGCCGGTTGCGCTCGGCGGCGGCGGACAGCGCGGCGACTCGCGCGGCGTACTTCTCCACTTCGAGCCGGGCGCGCTGTTCGCCGACGGCCACGGCGGCCATCGAGATCGCCAGCACCAGGCCGACGGAGAGCATCAGCAGGTCGGACACGCGCTCCAGATCGCGATACCAGCCGGGTGCGGTCAGCACGTACGCGGTGAGCGGCCCGGCCAGGCACAGCGCGCCCAGCGCGAGCGCGGTCGTGCGGCCGAAGGCGAAGTAGGCGGTGAACGGCAGCAGCACGAACAGCACTTGGGACAGGCCCGAGGTGTCGAGAAACACCACAGCGCCGATCAGTCCGCACCGGGCCAGCAGCAGCGGCACCCGGGCCCCGGGCCGGCGGCGTCCGACCGCTTCCAGAGCGAACAGCGCCCCGATCGCGGCCACAAAACCCGACACCCGCCATGCCGCGGGCTCAGGGCCGTCGCCCAGGCCGGCCGCCGCGTAGTACAGACCGCCGACGAGCACCGCGCCGTACAGCAGCGGCGCTACCCACCGCACGGGCCCATACGCCGCCATGCGCACCCCCTCGCCCCCTCACCCGCTGCCGCCAGGCTAGGCCGAACGCGACCGCCGAGGGACACCGGCGGGAAACTCCGGCCGGTTCGGGCCGATCGGCACATGCCGAACGGCACAACACGGCCCGGAAGACGGTGACTTCCGGCTGCCGACGGCCGACGTCCTGCACCTCCCGCCACCTGCTTGCCGCTCCCTACCGTGACGGCCCTGACCCACTGTCCGAGCCAGACCGAGCACCCGGAGCGGCCTCATGTCCTCGTCCCTCACCTCATCGACATCGACGTTTCGTGCCGGCGCCCTGTGCGGGCTGCTGTCCGGCCTGCTGATCGCCCTGCCCGCGCTGGTCGAGGCGTTCACCGGGGAGACCTCTGCGACCAGCGTCCCCCTCGCCCTCTCCTCCGCGTTCGCCCTGCCGCTGCTCACCGCGCTGCACCGGCGGCAGGGCCCGGCCGGCGGGCGCCTCGCGGAGGTCGCCCACACCGTGAACCTCGTCGGGCTCGGCCTGTTCGGTGGTGCCGCGTTCGCCTCGAACCTGGTGCTGTTCTACTTCAACGACGACGTCATCGAGGAGACCCTGACCGGGCCCACGATCCCCGCACTCATCGGCTCCGCAGCGGTCTTCGCCGTGGGCTGCGCCCTGTTCGGAGCAGCGATGATTCGGGCCCGCGTCCTGCCGAGGGTCCCGTCGTGGGGGTACGCCGTCGTCCTGCCACTGTTCGCGTTCCTGACCTCGCTGCCCGACTCCCTGCTCACCAGTGCGCTGCACGTCCTGGTCGGCGTCATCCTGATGTGGCTCTCGGCCGCGCTGTGGCGGACAGCTGGAGGTATCGAGCACGCTTCCGCCCCGAACCATGTGTCCGTCTGAGCCGTCGTGCGAACCCCTCGCAGGTCAGAGCGGATTTGCGGGTACGAACGAGCTGTCCTGGCGGGACAGTTCGTGTTCCCGTGGGGCGGCCCGGGACTGAGCAGGACCTTTGCTGAGCTGGGCCTTTGCGGTGTCGGCCGTGCCGTGCTTCCCGTCACTTCCCTCGTTTTCCCCCGAGTTCCCGGGCAAGTGTGCACTGATTGTGCACTGGGCGCGGTCAGGGCGGACACGGGATGAGGCGGCCGGAGGATGACAGCGGGCCTCGTTCTGCCCGTCCACTCCATCTACCTCCACACCACCCACTGTCGCGGTTCCCCGACGCTATGCCGCAACAGCCTCCATTGCTGACTTGGTGCTGACTACGCAGCGTTGAACTCCGGCCTTTGGGGCTGATCGGGCGGGGCTCAGTAGGCGACAGCCCTTGTCCATTGCAGGGCTGGTCCGGATATGGTCCGGATCTTGCTCACGGTGCCCTTCGGCAGACGCCAGCGGGATGAAGGAACTGGCTTCACCGCCGGATCGGCGCATCAACGAAGTGGGCCCCAGTACACCCTGCCGCCCCGGGGGCGAACCCGACAGTCAGCGACCGCGCTCGATCCACGCGTCGAGATGCGGCGCCTCGGCGCCGATCGTGGTGTCGTCCCCATGTCCGGTACGCACCGTGGTTTCGGGCGGCAGCGTCAGCAGACGGTCGCGGATTGAGCGGATGATCGTCGGGAAGTGCGAGTACGAACGTCCCGTGGCCCCCGGCCCGCCCTGGAAGAGGGTGTCTCCGGTGAAAACCGTGGCCAGTTCCTCGGCGTAGAGACACACCGCGCCTTGAGTGTGCCCGGGGGTGTGCAGGACCGTCAGTTTCGTCCTGGCGACGGTGAGACGGCGGCCGTCCGAGAGGTAGCCGTCGGGATCCCGGTCGGGATGCGTGTGTTTCCACAACAGACGGTCGTCCAGGTGCAGGAAGATCGGCGCACCGGTGCGGTCGGCCAGTGACGGCGCGGCGTCGATGTGGTCGTTGTGGGCGTGGGTGCACACGATGGCCGTAAGGCGACGGTCGCCGACCGCCTCGGCGATGGCGTCGGCGTCGTGGGCCGCGTCGATGACCAGTGCCTCGTGGTCGTCACCTACGATCCAGACGTTGTTCTCGACGTCCCATGTCCCGCCGTCCAGTGAGAAGATCCCGGCGGTGACGACCCGCTCGACGCGTACGGCTCCGCTCACAGCATCACCACCGAGCGCAGGACGTCGCCGTGGTGCATCCGCTCGAAGGCTTTCTCCACATCGTCGAGTTGGATGGTCTCGGTGACGAATGCCTCCAGGTCCAGGCGGCCCTGCAGGTGCAGGTCGATGAGCATCGGGAAGTCGCGGGAGGGCAGGCAGTCGCCGTACCAGGAGGACTTCAGGGCGCCGCCGCGTCCGAAGACGTCCAGGAGGGGGAGTTCGAGCTTCATCTCCGGGGTGGGTACGCCGACGAGGACGACGGTGCCGGCGAGGTCGCGGGCGTAGAAGGCCTGCCGGTAGGTCTCCGGGCGGCCGACTGCCTCGATGACGACGTCCGCGCCGAAGCCGCCGGTCAGCTCGCGGATCGCCTCGACGGGGTCGGTCTGCTTGGAGTTGACGGTGTGGGTGGCGCCCATGGTGCGGGCTGTGGCCAGCTTGCGGTCGTCGATGTCGACGGCGATGATCTTCGCAGCCCCGGCCAGGTTCGCCCCGGCGATCGCCGCGTCCCCGACACCGCCGCAGCCGATCACCGCGACCGTGCCGCCCCGGCCGACGTTCCCGGTGTTGATCGCGGCACCGATCCCGGCCATCACGCCGCAGCCCAGCAGTCCGGCGACCTGCGGGGCGACCGACGGGTCGACCTTGGTGCACTGCCCGGCCGCGACCAGCGTCTTCTCCGCGAAGGCGCCGATACCGAGTGCCGGAGAGAGTTCCTGGCCGGTCGAGGCCAGGGCCATCTTCTGCGTGGCGTTGTGCGTGTTGAAGCAGTACCAGGGCCAGCCGCGCAGACAGGCCCGGCAATTCCCGCACACTGCTCGCCAGTTCAGGATGACGACGTCCCCGGGCTCGACGTCGGTGACCCCCTCGCCGACCGACTCCACCACGCCCGCCGCCTCGTGGCCCAGCAGGAACGGGAAGTCGTCGCTGATGCCGCCCTGTTTGTAGTGCAGATCGGTGTGACACACCCCGCATGCCTGCACCTGTACCACGGCCTCGCCCGGGCCCGGATCGGGCACCACGATCGTCTCCACCCGCACCGGTTCGTCCTTGCCCGCCGCGATCACGCCGCGTACTTCTTGCGCCATGGGTCAACTGCCTTTCTGGGATTCCGAGTAGTCGTGGAAGCCGCGCCCCGACTTCCGGCCGAGCAGTCCGGCCTCCACCATGCGCAACAGCAGCGGAGGTGCGGCGTGCAAGGGTTCCTTGAAGTCGGCGTACATGGCGTCGGCGATCGCCGCGAGGGTGTCCAGGCCGATCAGGTCGGCCAGGCTCAGCGGGCCCAGGGGGTGGGCGCAGCCGAGGACCATGCCCGTGTCGATGTCCTCCGCGGAGGCGAAGCCGGACTCCAGCATCCGGATCGCGGAGAGCAAGTACGGCACCAGCAGGGCGTTCACCACGAAGCCCGCCCGGTCCTGGGAGCGGATCACCTGCTTGCCGAGCGTGCCGGTTACGAACCCCTCTGCCCGGGCCTGGGTTTGAGGGCTCGTCAGCAGGGACGGCACGATCTCCACGAGGCCGAGGACCGGGACCGGATTGAAGAAGTGCACCCCGATCACCTGGTGCGGGCGCGTGGTGGCCATGCCTAGTTTCATGATGGGCAGCGAGGAGGTGTTCGACACGAGCAGCGCGTCCTCGCGTACGACGATGCGGTCGAGGGCGGCGAACAGGTCGAGCTTCACTGCCTCGTCCTCGGTCGCCGCCTCCACCACCAGGTCCCGGTCGGACAGGTCCACGAGGTCGGAGGTGACCCGCACCCTGTCTATCGCGGCGTCGCGCTCCTCACCGGTGAGCTTGCCGCGCCGTACGCCCCGGTCGAGCGAGGCGGCGATCCGGGACCGACCGGCCTTGGCCGCCTCCTCGTTCACCTCGTGCACCACGACGTCCAAGCCGGCCCGGGCGCAGACCTCGGCGATGCCCGCGCCCATCAGTCCACAGCCGACGACGCCGACCCGGCGCACGTCCGCGCCCGGCCCACCGCTCACCGGAAGGCCGCCTGCCCCGTCAGCGCCTGGCCGATCATCAACGTGTGCATCTCGACGGTGCCCTCGTAGGTGAGGATCGACTCGAGGTTGTTGGCGTGCCGGATGACCGGGTACTCCAGCGAGATGCCGTTCGCGCCCATGATGGTGCGGGCCGTACGGCAGATCTCCAGCGCGCTGCGGGTGTTGTTGAGCTTGCCGAAGCTGACCTGCTCGGGGCGCAGTCCGCGGTCGTCCTTGGCGCGGCCGAGGTGGAAGGCGAGCAGCGTGCCCTTGGCCAGCTCGAGGGCCATGTCGGTCAGCTTGGCCTGCGTCAGCTGGAAGCCGCTGATCGGGCGGCCGAACTGCACTCGGTCGCCCGCGTAGGCGAGTGCCGCTCGGAACGACGAGCGGGCGGCGCCCATGGCGCCCCAGGCGATGCCGTACCGGGCCTCGTTGAGGCAGGACAGCGGGCCCTTCAGCCCCCGTACCTCCGGTAGCACGGCACTCCCGGGCAGCCGTACGGAGTCCAGGACCAGCTCGCTCGTCACCGACGCCCGCAGCGACATCTTGTGCTTGATCGCGGGGGCCGAGAAGCCAGGGGTGTCGGTGGGCACGACGAAACCGCGGACGCCGTCGTCGGTGCGGGCCCAGACCACCGCGACGTCGGCGACCGAGCCGTTGGTGATCCACATCTTGCGTCCGTCGAGTATCCAGTCGTCGCCGTCGCGGCGGGCGGCGGTGCGCATACTGCCGGGGTCGGAGCCGGAGTCGGGCTCGGTGAGTCCGAAGCAGCCGATGGCGGTGCCCGCGGCGAGCCGGGGCAGCCACTCCTCCTTCTGTTCCTCGGACCCGAACGCGTGAATCGCGTACATGGCCAGCGAACCCTGGACCGAGACGAGGGAACGCAGACCGGAGTCGGTCGCCTCCAGTTCGAGACAGGCAAGGCCGTAGTCGACCGCGCTCATACCAGCACAGCCGTAGCCCTCCAGGTGCATGCCCAGCAGGCCCAGCTCGCCGAGTTCCTTGGTGAGTCCACGGATGTCCTCGACCACGCCCTGCTCGAACCACTCGGCGATGTGCGGTTCCACGCGCCGGTCGCAGAAGGTGCGGACGGCGTCGCGCACGGCGCGCTCGTCCGGGGTCAGCAGGCTGTCGATCTCCAGAAGGTCGAGGGGGTCGGCCGGTCGGCCGGAGTTCTGCGCGTGCATCGGGGCTCCAAAGCGAAGAGAAGCGAGGAGAGGCGAGAGGAGAGCAGAGGAGAGGAGAGCAGAGGTGAAGGGGGATGGGGTTGGGGCCGCCGGTCCTGAGGGGGAGTTGGCCGACGGCCCCGGCCATGGGGATCAGGACGTCGCCGTTGGGCTGATGATGAAGTTGCTGAAGCCGCCGTTGCGCTCCGCGATGCCGCTGATGGCCTCGTTGACCTGATCCAGCGGGATGACCTGGTGCTCCAGCGGGCTCAGGTCGAGCAAGCCCGCCTCCACCATGTCGGCCATGGTCTGGCCCTCGCCGGAGGTGAACCAGGCCGATCCGATGAGCCGCAGCTGCTGGTCCATCATGCGGTGGATGTCAATCGGCAGGTCACCGGCGACGGCGCCGATGTTCACCGCGATGCCGCCGCGCGCCATGGCCCGCATGCCGGCCAGGAACGTCTCGTGCGGGGCGCCCGGGCCGAGGGCGTCGATGTAGATGTCGACGCCGTAGTTGTCGGTCTCCTGGTGGATCCAGTCGTCCAGCGGGCCGTCGTTGAGGGAGTGCAGTCGCAGTCGGCCGCCGCCCAGTTTGTCGACCTGGTCGAGCAGGCCCTGGTCGCGGCCGGTGCCGTACACCTCGGTCAGGCCCATGGCGGGCGCGAGCAGGGCGGCGCCGATGCCGAGGGTGCCGCTGATGCCGTTGACCAGGATCGACTTGCCCGGACCGGCGCCGGCCTTGCGGAGGGCGGAGTACATGGTGCCGAGGTAGCCGAAGCGGGCGGCGGCCTCGAAGGACAGGTTGTCGGGGAGCTTCACCAGGGAGTAGGCCGGGGCGATCATGTACTCGGCGAGGCCGCCCTGGTAGCGGTTGAGGAGGTCGATCGCGGTGGGGGAGAAACCGAAGTACCCGGCGAAGGCGTAACTGGCGCAGTTGATCGAGTCGTTGTTGCGGCAGGACCGACAAGCCCCGCAGCTGCGGCCCGGGTTGACGTACACCCGGTCGCCGACCTCCCAGCCCTGGACGCCCTCGCCGACCGCCTCGACCACACCGGCCGGGTCGAGCCCGAAGATCGCCGGGAGCGTGGGCAGGGGGCTGTGCGGGAACCAAGTGGTCCACATGTTCAGGATGTTGGCGAGGTTCGGGACGATGTTGACGGCGTGCACGGCCACCCGGACGTCGCCGGGACCCGGCTCGGGAACGGGGAGTTCCTCGATCAGCATGGGCTCGCCGACTTGGTGCATTCGCGCGGCTCGCATGGTCGCACTCATGGCCACTCCTTCGTGGTGTGGAGATGTCGCCGGTGGAGCCGGCCCCCATCTCATGGTTCGGGGATATGGATGTGGGGGGCGGGATGTGCGTGGGGGTCTCTGGGGTGTGGAGCTCTGGGAGATGCGGTTCTGCGGTGTTGATGTCGGCCGTCGAACCGCACCACCGGTGCCGTCTGTACGGCGTCGCCGCCGTCGTCGTACGGCGTGATCGGTCGCCCGGCGGTCCGGTCGGACCGCCCGTACGGCGTGTGTGATCTCAGTCGTCCAGCAGCGTCGTCAGCCGCTGCCGCTGGAGTTTCCCGGTCGCCCCTCGGGGCAGTGCCGGGACGACGCAGAGGAGGCGGGGCCACTTGTGGCGGGCCAGCCGTCCGTCGAGGTGAGCGCGGACGTCGTCGAGCGTCGGTTCGCCTGAGTCGGAGACGAGGAACGCGGTCACGACCTCGCCCCACACCTCGTCCGGCGTCCCGGACACCGCGACCTCGACCACGCCCGGAAGGTCGGCCAGCGCGTTCTCGACCTCGGCGGGGTCGACGTTCTCGCCGCCGGTGATGATCGTGTCCTTGACCCGGCCGACGACCTCCAGCCGGCCGTCGGCGTCGACACGTCCCCGGTCGCCGCTGTGGAACCAGCCCTCGGCGTCGGTGGCGGGCCGCAGCCCGGTCGCCGTCCAGTAGTGCGAGGCGACCGACGGTCCGCGCACCCAGATCTCACCGGCGACACCCGCCGGGGCGGGCGCCCCCGCCCCGTCCACGACCAGCAGCTCGACATGGGGCACGGCACGCCCCGCGACGGCGGCGGCCGTGTCGAGCGGCGAGTACGTCACCCCCGCACAGGTCTCCGTCAGCCCGTAGGAGTCGGCGACCCCGATGCCGCGCTCGTGGAGCTGCGCCCGGGTCGCCGTCTGGGCCGGTGCCCCGCCGGACAGGACCCATCGAAGGGTGTCCAGGTCACCGCTGGTGAAGCGGGGGTGCCGGGCCAGCAGCGCGGCCATGGCGGGCACCGCGAACGCGCAGGTCACCCGGTGGTCACGGACCAGATCGGTGAACAGGTCCGGGTCGAACCTCGGCGCCAGCACCACCGTTCCGCGCCGTGCCCACGTGTACTGCGGAAGCCCGCCCAGTACGGCCACGTGCGCCAGCGGGGTGGAGACGAGGGCGACGTCGTCCTCGCCGACCGGCAGCAGGGACAGGCCGTTGACCATGCTCCAGCGCAGGTTGTCGTGCGTGAGCGCGACCCCTTTGGGGCGGCCGGAGGTCCCGGACGTGAACGCGATGATCGCGACATCGGACCCCGCGGGCGGCTCGGGATCGGCGGCCGGCGCCGACGCCTCGTCGCCGGGGTGCAGCTCGTCCCACGTCAGCCGGAAGCACGTACCACCGCCATCGCCCGGACCCGCGCTCAGGAACCGTTCGTCACCGGCCACCGCACGCGGCGCGGTCTCCTCGCGGAACACCGCCAGCTCGCCGCCGGTCACCTGAGGGTGGACCGGTACGAGGACCGCGCCCATCCGCGTCACGGCGAACAGCGTGATCAGGGCCTCGGGCCGGGCTGCCCCCTGCATCACCACCCGGTCGCCCCTGCGCACCCCGAACTTGTCGAGCCGGGCGACCGTGCGCCGCACGGCCAGATCCAGCTCGGCATAGGTCCAGGACCTGTCCGCGAAGATCAGGGCGGTGCGCGAGCCGGCCTCGGCCGCGCTCGTCACGAGGTGGGCGCCGAACCACACCTCGGTGGAGTCTCCGGTCATGCGCGCACCTCCTTCCTACGTCGGGCGCGGGCGAGGGCGCCGAGGGTGGACCCCGCGAGATCGGCGGGGGAGACGGGCGGGTTCTGCTGGAGCAGTCGACGGGCCGCCAGGTGCTCGGCGGGCCAGTTCAGTGTCTCCACGGCCACCAGCCGCTCGTCGCGGAAGGCGTACACGGCCAGCCGTTCCGGGGTGTCACTGTCACCGGGCACCACCCGCACTTCGTCGGTGCTCGCCCGCAACCCCGCGATCTGGAGCTTCACCGGACCTTGGTCGCTCCAGAACCACGGCAGACTCTCGTACGGCCCGGCGGCGCCCCCGGCGATACGGCGGCCGACGAGTGCCCCCTGGTCGATGGCGTTCTGCACGGACTCCAGCCGGATGAGCCCGTCCGCGTGCGGATGCGGATGCCGGGCGCAGTCGCCCACGGCAAAGACCCGGGGATCGGAAACCGAGCGCAGCTGCTCGTCCACGATCACCCCGTCGTCCACCGCCAGACCCGCCTCGCGGGCCAGTTCGTCCCTGGGCGTGGCCCCGATGCCGTAGACCACGAGGTCGGCGGGGAGCGGGCCTTGGCCGGTGACGACCTGGTGGACCTGCCCGTCCTTGCCCTCGATCTGCTCGATGGCCGTTCCGGTGAGGATACGGATGCCGTCGCGCTCGTGCCGCTCCCGCAGATGCTCCTCGAGTTGAGGTGAGACGGCCCGGCTGAGCAGCCGGTCGGCCAGTTCGACCACCGTCACGCGTGCTCCGCCTGCCTGGGCGACCTGGGCCAGTTCCAGTCCTATGAACCCGCCGCCCACGACCACGACGTCACGGGCCGTCGTCAGGGCCCGGCCGATCGTGAGGGCGTCGTCGAGGGAGCGCAGCGCGTGGACGCCCGCCAGCTCGGCGCCGGGGACGGGCAGCGGACGGTTGCGCGCGCCGGTCGCCAGGACGAGGTGCTCGTACGGGACGCGCTCGCCCGAGCCGGTGGTCACCGCGCAGGCGGCCGTGTCGAGGGCGGCGACGTACTCGCCGAGCCGCAGATCGATGTCCCGCTCGCGGTAGAAGGACTCCGGCACCAGGTCGACGCCCGGGCCCTCCGGTTCGGTGTGGGCCTTCTTGGACAGCGGGGGCCGCTGGTACGGCAGCCGGGGCTCGTCGGCGAAGACGGTGACCGGGCCCTCGTACCCGGCGCCGCGCAGGGCCTGGACGACGCTGAACCCGGCCTGTCCGCCCCCGACGACGACCACGCCCGCGTTGGTGCCGCTCATACCTGCTCCTCGGGGATGTGGACGACCAGCCCGTCGAGCGCGTCGGAGACCTGGACCTGGCAGCTGAGCCGGCTGGTGGGCCGGCGTTCGGCGGCGGTGAAGTCCAGCATCTCGTCCTCGACGTCGTTCGGCGGTCCCACGAGGTCGCTGTGGCGGTCGTCGACGTAGACGTGGCAGGTGGCGCAGGAGGCGTTTCCGCCGCACTCCGCGACGATGCCGTCGACGCCGTTCGACACGGCCGCCCGCATGAGCACCGTCCCGGAATCGGCGGTGACCTTGCGTTGGGTGCCGTCGGGCAACTCGAAGATGACGATGGGCATGAAGTCCTCCCGATGGGGACGGCTCTAGTGGCTCAGCAGGGCTCACAGGGCCCGGCGGGGCTCAGGCTTGCCAGGTGACGTTCAGCGAGGTGAGTCCCCGGAACACCCAGCCCTCCAGGCGGCCCGCGGCGGAGCCGCTGTCGGATGCTGTCGCGCCCTCGACGAGGCGGAGTCCCTTGAGGCGGCTGAAGACGAGGGGCCAGGCGAGCGCGCTGACCTCGTGGCGTGCGACCCACGCGCCCATGCAGAAGTGCGGACCGCCACCGAAGGCGAGATGCGGCCGGTGCGGCCGGTCGATGTCGAACTCGTCGGCCCGTTCGAAGACCGACTCGTCCCGGTTCCCCGAGGCAATGACGAGGGCCACGCGGCTCCCGGCGGGGAGCGCGACGCCCGCGATCTCGTAGTCCTGGGTGAGCTGGCGTGGATACATGCCGATCGGCGAGATCCAGCGCGCGGTCTCCTCGAAGACCCGCTTCCACAGGCCTGGATCGGCCATGACCCGGTCCCGTACGTCCGGGCGTCGCAGCAGTGCCTGCGCACCGACCCCGAAGACGTCGCGCGGTTCGTTGACGCCGCCGCCGATGACGACCTTGATGTTGTTCTGGATCTCGGTCAGCTCCACCGGATCGGCTGCGTGGACCATGGAGGAGATCACCGAGCCGTCGGGTTCGCGGCGGGCGGCATCGGCCATTTCGGCCACCGCGTCCTCAATGGCCCGGGTGGCCTGCTCGGCACGCAGCCAGATGTCGGGGTCGTCGGCGTAGTTGCCGTTCGCCGCCATCATCGCCCGCGACCAGTCGGAGATGTCGTCGGCGCCGGCGTTGCGCAGCCCCAGGACCACGGCCAGGTTGGCCGCCGCGAGCGGCTCGGCGAAGTCGCCGATCAGGTCGCCCTCGCCGCGCCCGGCGATCCGGTCGAGCAGTTCGTGCGCGTTGCGTTCGAAGGTCCCGGCCCACAGGTCGCGGACCTGGCGGGGGCGGGTCGGCGGCTCGGCCGCGGCCCGCAGCCGCCGGTGCTCCGGGTCGTCCTCACGGAGCAGATTGGGGCCGATGGTGCGCAGCAGCAGCGAGCCCTCCTCGCGCGAGCTGAACACCTCCGGCAGCTTCTCCGCGTGGACGATGTCCTCGTACCGGGTCAGCAGATGCCGTCCGACCGACGGCACCCACGCCAGCGGTGCGGTGCGGCGCAGCTCCGCGTAGGCCGGGTACGGGTCGCGGCGCAGCTCGGCGAGGTCGAGCTCGACGACCGGCGCGCCGGGGGCCGCGGTGGTCATGACGTCCCGCTCGCGCTGATCAGGACGAAGAACATCGTGGCGGGCTCCGTGCCGGTCACGCGCCAGGCGTGCCGGGTGCCGTTCTGGACGACCAGGTCGCCGGGCCCCAGCGTGGCGACCTCACCGCCGTCCAGGTCGAGGACGATCTCGCCGGACAGGACCACGCCGTAGTCGACGGTGGGGGTGGTGTGCATACCAGGGTTGTCGGGCTCGAAGAGTTCGGCGAGTCCGGGGGAGGTCGCCAACTGCTCGGCCGCCGCGGCGGCGGGGTCGAAGCCGGGGTCGGCGTAGACGGCGCTCGGCGGGAAGGTGACGGTCAGGGCGATCGTTTCGCCGGGAGCAGGCACGAAGGACTTCAGCGATGCCGTCGGGTCGGCCGACGGGGTGGCGGGCGCCATCGTGTTCCACACCAGGGACCTGGCGTGGCCCGGGGTGTGGACGCACTGATGGGTGCGCGGCGGCTCGCCGTCACTGATGATCACGGGCTTGCCGCTCGGGCTGACACCGGTAACGACACGACGGACCATGATTCTCTCCCTTGAGAAACCGACGGGGGGCGTCAGGTGAAGGTGGCTGAACGCTAAAGCGCTTAGGGGGTATTCGATAGATGTGTGACAGTCAAAGTTCTGACGAATTTGAAAGATGGCGTCACCACGGGCACCGGGCAGTCGTCCGAGGGGCCGGGCGCGGTCGTTCAGTCTGCGGCCGGGGTCTCCTGATTGACCAGGGTTCGCAGCAGGTGAACCAGCTCACCGAGCTGGTCGTCGCGCAGGACGGCCGTCCACGCCCGCTCGCGCAGGGTCTGGGCCTCGATGGCCTTCCGCAGCGTCTCGCGGCCCTCTTCCGTGAGCTCGACGATCAGCTGGCGGCGGTCGGTCTCCACGCGCTTGCGCGTGACCAGTCCGCGGTTCTCCAGCGTCGTCAGCGCGCTGGAGATGCTGGCGCGCGTGGACCCGGAGACCCGGCCGATGTCCTGCTGGGCGAGGCCGTCGTAGGCCCACAGCGCGTTCAGGATGCGGAATCCCGCCCAGGTCAGACCGAGCGGCCGGTGGACGTGCTTCTCGAAGTCCTTGGTCAGCCGGGCCTCGAGGCGGGTGAGGTCGGTGACCATCTCGATCGCGTCGAGATCCCGGGGATCGGTCGTGCCCAGCTCGCGATGGTGATGGCGCAGCAGCTCCGAGAACTCCCGGGTCCGGCGCAGCCTCGCAGCTTCCGCTTCTCCTACGGTCTCCGTCACGATCTCCCGCCCTCTCTGGCCCGGCCGGACTTGTGTCAGCCGGCGACGATCGGATTGACCATAGTGCCGACGCCCGTGACCTCGGTCCGCAGGACCTTACCTTCGGTGAGGTACAGCCGAGGGGTGCGGCGGACACCGCAGCCGGCCGGGGTGCCGGTGAAGATGAGGTCGCCCGGCTCGAACGTCACCCGCTTCGACAGCCAGGCGATCAGCTCGGGCACGCTGAAGATGAGGTCCGAGGTGCGGCCCCGCTGCACCTCGAGGTCGTCGACCCAGCCGGCCACCTCGATGTCGTCCGGGTCCTCGAACTCGTCGACGGTCACCAGGTATGGGCCGATCGGGCTGAAGGTGTCGTACGACTTCGGCAGCGTGAACTGGTTGATCGGCTTACGCCACTGCTCCTTGCGGTCGCTGATGTCCTGACCCGCGGTGACACCCGCCACGTACGACCAGGCGTCGGTCTCGGAGATGTTCTTGCCGGCCCTCCCCATGACCACCACGAGTTCGGCCTCGTAGTCGACCTTGTCGTACTGCGGCTCCACCACGACAGAGTCGTACGGGCCGACCACCGACGAGGCGAACTTGGCGAACACCGATGGTTCGTCCGGGACCGGGAGGTTGGACTCCTCGGCGTGCGCACGGTAGTTGAGGGCCACCCCGATCGCCTTGTACGGCTTGGCGACCTGGCCCAGGTCACGCAGCTCGAACGGCCTCCAGTCGGCATCCGCGGCACGCTCGGCGAGAGTGCGCAGCTCGTCGTGGAGCGAGAGGTCGGAGAGGACCTCCAGGCGCGGCTCGATCGCTCCCTTGCTGGCGTCCGCGATGTCGAGGGCGCGGTCCCCGCGCACAGCGACGGGGCGGCCGGCGAGGTTGGCGAGCTTCATGCGGGCACTTCCTTCTGGTCGGAGAGCTGCGGGAGGGGGAGCGCGAGGTCGCCCTCCGCCTGTACGCCGAGCGTGTTGATGACGGTGGCGATGGTGAGGTACTGGCCGACGGTGTAGAGGACGTCGATGATCTGCTCGACACTCAGGTGCGCCTCGAGTCGGCCCCACAGCTCGTCGTCGACGGACTGGCGGTCGATGAGCGAGTCGGTGGCGGCGAGCAGGACCTGGTCGAGGGCGTCGAGGCCGTCCCACGCGCCGGTCGCGGCGGCGAGGATCGTCTCGTCGGCCAACCCCGCCCGGCGGGCGATCCTGACGTGCTGGTCCCACTCGTACGCCGCCTGGGCGCGGGCGGCGATCCGCAGGATCATCAGCTCCCGGGACGTCAGCGGCAGGGTGTTCTTGCCCAGCACGTGGTTACTGAAGACGAGGTAGCGGCGCAGCGCGTCCTCGTGGTGGGCCAGGGTGGCCCAGATCGTGTAGATGCGGCCGTTCTGATCGCGGTACGGCGCCAGTGCGGCCAGCGTCTTCTCCTGCAGGTCGGCCTCGTCTACGGGCCGCACGCGGGCTTTCTCGGGCACATCTCCCGGCATCGGAGTCCTCCTCGGCTCGATGACGTCAACGTATTCGTAAGACCCTTGACCGTCAAGAGTCTAACAAATATTGTCCTCGTCATGACGATCCAGAGCCTTGGGTATGTGGGCATCGGTGCGCCCGACCCGGATGCATGGGCGGAGTACGCCCGGACAGTGATAGGCCTCGCGGTCGAGCCGGGGGAGCCTGGTGACTTCGCGCGCCACCACCTGCGTATGGACCAGCACCCGTTCCGCATGTGGCTGACCGAGGCGGAAACCGGCGGCGTGACGGTCATCGGCTGGGAGGTCCGCGACCCGGCCGCGATCGACGAGATGACGGTGCGGCTCAAGGAGGCCGGCATCGACGTGGGCGTCGGCACGGACGAGGAGTGCCACGACCGCCAGGTGGCCCGCATGGTGCACTTCACCGGCCCCCTCGGTATCCGCACCGAGCTGTTCTGCGGCCGGCGCCTCGCCCCCAGCCAGTTCGTCTCACCGCTGGGCGTCGACTTCGTGACCGGGGAACAGGGGCTCGGGCACGTGGTGATGAAGACGCCGTACGTGCAGGAGGCGGTGGACTTCTACTGCGACGTCCTGGGCTTCCGGCTCAGCGACACCGCCGACTACCCCTGGGGCACCTTCTACTTCCTGGGCTGCAACCCCCGGCACCACAGCATCGCCTTCATCCGCTCGTACAAGAACGAGGGCACCCACCACATCCTGTGCGAGGTGACCAGCCCGGAGGAGGTCGGCCGCGCCCTAGACCGGACCCGCGAGCACGACGTCGAGCTCATGGCGACGCTCGGCAAGCACGCCAACGACGGGATGTTCTCCTTCTACATGACGTCGCCCGCCGGCTTCGGCATCGAGATCGGAGCGGGCGGTGTGCAGGTCGACGAGAGCACCTGGGTGAGCCGCACCTACACCGCTGACATCTGGGGCCACCACCCCGTGGACTGACAGCCCCGGGCCTCCATTCCGTGGACTGAACGCCCGGACCTTCCCGTCCCGCACTCGCCCCCATCCGCCGTGGCGCCCATCTGCCCTCGACGAAAGCAGCCGTACCCCATGCTCCAGAGTTTTCTGCAGGACACCTGGGTCACCCCCACGGTCACGCCCGCATCGGCGGTCGCCGTACGCGACGCGGTCACCGGCGAGACGGTCTGCCACGTCTCCTCCGAAGGGCTCGACGTCGCCGGGGCGTTCGCCCACGCACGACGCGTCGGCGGTCCCGCCCTGCGCGACCTCACCTTCCCGCAGCGAGCCGACCTCCTGGACGCGGTCGCCGCCGCCGTCCGGGCCCGCCGCGAGGAGCTCTACGTGCTGTCGGCCCGAGCCGGTGCGACCCTGACGGACGCCCGGTACGACGTCGACGGTGGCATCCGCGTCCTGCGCGACTACGCTGCCCGGGCCCGGGCCGAACTCCCGGACGCCCCCTATCTGTTGGAGGGCCCCGCCGAACGCCTCGCGCGCGGTGAGGACTTCCTCGGCCTCCACCTCGTCACCCCCTCACCGGGCCTGATGCTCCAGGTGAACGCCTTCAACTTCCCGGTCTGGGCCCCGCTGGAGAAGCTGGCGCAGGCGGTGCTGGCCGGTATGCCCAGCGTGGTGAAGCCGGCCACCCCCACCGCATACCTCACCGAACACCTCGTCCGGATCGTCACCGAGGCCGGAGTCCTGCCGCCCGGAGCCCTGCAGATGGTCGTCGGCTCGGTGCGCACGGCGCTCGATCTGCTCCACGAACAGGACGTGCTGTCTTTCACCGGCTCGGCCGCTACCGCCGAGACACTGCGCACGCAGCCGAACCTGGTGGCCCGCTCCGTGCGCTTCAACGCGGAGGCCGACTCCGTCAACGCCATCGTCCTCGCGCCGGACGTCGAGCCCGGATCCCCGCTGTTCGAAGCCTTCGTCCGCGAGGTCGTGACCGAGATGACGGTCAAGGCCGGCCAGAAGTGCACCGCGATCCGCCGGGTCCTCGTCCCGCAGGAGCACGAACTCGCCGCGCTGGACGCGATCTCGGCCGGGCTGGCAGGGGTGACCATCGGCAACCCCGGTGCGGAGGGCGTCCGGATGGGGGCGGTCGTCAGCCTGGAACAACGCGAGGACGTACGGCGGGCGGTCCGCGCCATTGTCGAGTCCGGCCGCTTCGTGTACGGAGACCCGGGCAAGGTGCGTGTGGTGGACGCCGACCCGGAGCGGGGCGCCTTCCTGGACACGCTGTTGATCTCCGCGGACCCGGACGCCTCGGCACCCCACGAGGTCGAACCCTTCGGACCGGCCGCGACCGTGCTGGCGTACCGCGACACCGCCCACGCCATGGACCTGGTTGCGCGCGGCCGAGGCAGCCTCGCCGCCTCCGTGGTCGGCGACGACCTCGCCTGGACGACCGCCTTCGTCCGGGAGGCGGCTCCCTGGCACGGGCGGCTCCACCTGCTGGACTCGACGAACATGGCGCAGACCACCGGGCACGGATCCCCGCTCCCCGCCCTGCGCCACGGCGGCCCGGGCCGGGCCGGCGGGGGATCGGAAATGGGGGGCACCCGCGGTGTCGTGGACCTGATGCAGCGAACGGCACTCCAGGCATCACCGAGGCTGCTGGACTCCCTCCGGAACGGGCATGCCCGGCCGCCGGCCGACTCCGCGTGACGGCCATGCGCGCGAGGCGGGCATGGTCCGAACGGCTCAACCGTCGTACCGCACCCGTGGAACACGGAACGGACCTGCCGGCCACGATGCTGCTGGCGCTGGCCCTGGCCTACGGAGTCTCCCCGCTGGCCATCGACATGTATCTGTCGGCGTTTCCGCGCATGGCGCGTGACCTGCATGCCTCAGCCACCGGCGTCCAGCTGACGCTGACCGCGTTCATGACCGGCCTGGCCGTCGGGCAACTGGTCATCGGGCCGCTGTCGGACCGCTGGGGCCGGCGTCGGCCGCTGCTGGCCGGGACCGCGGTGAGTGTGCTCGCGGGGCTGCTCTGCGCCGCTGCGCCCTCCGCCGGACTGCTTGTCGCGGCCCGTTTCGTGCACGGCGTCAGCGGCGCCGCCGGGATCGTCATCGCCCGTGCCGTGGTCGGGGACCGGGCGCGCGGGGTGGGGGCGGCCCGGGCGTACGGGCTGCTGATGATGACGGCCGGCGTGGCACCGGTCGTCGCCCCGCTGATCGGGGGAGCACTGGTCGGTGCCGTCGGCTGGCGCGGGATCTTCCTCGTCCTCGCGGGGCTGGCGGCACTGACGTTCCTCGGCGTGCTCTTCCTGGTTCCCGAGACTCTGCCGCACGACCGGCGGTACGGCGGAGGGCTCGCCACCATCCTCCGCCGTACCGGCACCCTTCTTACCGACCGGCCGTTCCTTGGTTACGCCTTCGCCTTCGTCTTCGGGTTCGGCACCCTGTTCAGCTACCTCGCGGCGTCGCCGTTCGTCTACCAGAACGTCTTCGGCCTCTCGATCGGGACCTACGCGGTGATCCTGGCCGCCAACGCCATCGGTTTCACCGCCACCAGCGCCCTCAACCGGAGGATCGTCCGGCGTTTGGGCGCCCGTCTCCTGCTGCGCGTCGGCCTCGTCATCATGTCGGTGTGCTCTACGACGCTGTGTCTGCTCGCCGGCACCGGACTGCTCGTCCGCGACGTCGCCGTCCCGCTGGTCTTCGTGACGGTGTCGTCGCTCGGTCTGATCGCGGCCAACGCGACGGCGCTCGCCGTCGCCCGGGCCCCGCAGGCGGCGGGCAGCGCGTCGGCGATCGTCGGGGCTCTGCAGTTCGGTCTGGCCGCGACCGTCTCCCCGCTGGTCGGACTGGGCGGAGAGAACACCGCCGTCCCCATGGCCGTGGCCATGGCCGCCTCAACGGTCGTGGCGGGCACGGCCGTGCTGGTGCTGGCGGGAAGCGAGTAGCAGAACACCGAGAACTGTTGCTCGTCGGCGTTTCTCCGGACGACAGCCAGATCGTGTCCGGCGGACAGTCCGGCGATCTGCAGCTTCAGGCTCCCCTGGTAACTCCAGAACCACGGCAGCGCCGTGTACGGGCGCCCCCTGCCGGTCAGCCGTGCGGCGAGGCAGCGCGCTTGGTCCGCGGCGTTCTGGACCGACTCCAGCCGGATCCGCTGCCCGCTGCGGGAGTCGGGGAACGCGGCACAGCCACCGATCGCCGAGATGTCCGGGTCGGACGTGGACAAGTAGGCGTCGACGATGATGCCGTCGCCGGTTTCCAGGCCCGCGGCTTTGGCGAGTTCGGTGTTCGGTACCACCCCCACCCCGGAGACGACCAGGTCGGCTCCCAGGGTCTCACCGTCGGACGTGCGGACCACCGTTACGCGGCCGTCGCGGCCGAGCAGCTCGGAGAGCCCGCTCTCGAGGATCACCCGGGCGCCTAGGACGCAGTGGCGCTCCGCGAAGAAGTCCGCCGTGGGAGGAGACACGGCGCGCCCCATGACGCGCTCGGCGACGTCGAAGACCACCGCGTCCACCCCTGCGGTCCGGCATGCCGCCGCCACCTCCAGACCGATGAACCCGGACCCGACGATCACCACGTGCCGTGCCGTACGCAGCCGGGTGCGCAGCTTCTCGGCGTCCTCGACCGTGCGCAGGGACAGCACTCCGTCCAACCCGGCACCGGGGACGGGGAGCGGACGCGGGCGCGTACCTGTGGCGAGCACAAGGTGCCCGTACTCGACGACTGAGGCGTCATCAAGGTGCACCGTGCGGCGCGCGCGGTCGAGCTGTACGGCGCGGCGTCCGGTCAGCAGACGGATGTCCCGCTCGGTGTAGAACCTCTGCCCCCGCAGGGCCACCTCCGACCGGCCGCCGCAAACCCGCGGCGGCCGCGTCGTGGCCACCGTCTCTCTTCGATCGGGGCATCGCCGGCCGACGGGCTGCGAGGAGGACAGGGCGTAGTACTGCGGTACTAACGGGCCCCGCCGGATTCGGCTCCGCGGTACGGGATGGTCGCCCGGTACCGCTCCTAGGTTGAGATCGCGGGTCAGTCAGGCCCAGCTCACCCAATGATCTCTTCTCCTGGTGGGAGTAATCCGTGGCCACCTTCCTCTATCGGCTCGGCCGGCTGTCGTTCCGGCGACGACGCATCGTCGTGATGCTGTGGATCGCCGTCCTGGCCGCCATCGGCATCGGCGCCATGAGCGCACCCGGCACATCCTCCGGGGCCCTGAGCGTTCCGGGCACGCAATCGCAGAAGGCGATCGACCTGCTGCAGAAGGAGTTTCCGCAGGCATCCGCCGACGGTGCCACCGCGCGGGTGGTGTTCGAGGCGCCCAGCGGGCAGAAGCTCACCTCCGCCGCCAACAAGGCCGAGGTCGAGTCCCTGGTGGCGAAGCTGGAGAAGTCGCCGCAGGTGTCGGGCGTCTCCGATCCCTTCACCAGCGGCCTGGTCAGCAAGTCCGGCACCATCGCCTACGCCCAGGTGTCCTACAAGGTCGCTCAGGCCGACGTCAGCGGCGCGGCCCACGCCGTCCAGACCAAGGTCGTCGCCCAGGGCGAGAAGGCCGGCCTGAAGGTGAGCCTGGGCGGCAACGCCGTCAAGGACAAGGCCACGAGCAAGGCGGCCGAGCTGATCGGCGTCGGGGTCGCCGCCGTCGTCCTGGTGATCACATTCGGCTCGATGATCGCGGCCGGCTTGCCCCTGCTCACCGCGATCCTCGGGGTGGCCGCGGCCATCCTGTCGGTCACACTTGCCACGCATTTCTTCGACCTGGCCTCGGCCTCCACGACCCTGGCACTGATGCTGGGCCTGGCCGTCGCCATCGACTACGCCCTGTTCATCGTCTCCCGCTACCGCAACGAGATCCGCGACGGCCACGAACCCGAGGAAGCCTGCGGGCGGGCCCTGGGCACCGCCGGGTCCGCGGTCGTCTTCGCCGGCCTGACCGTGATCGTCGCGCTGAGCGGCCTGAGCGTCATCGGCATCGGCATGCTCACCTCCATGGGCCTGGCCTCCGCCTTCGCCGTCGCCGTCGCCGTGATCATCGCGCTGACCCTGCTGCCCGCCATGCTCGGCTTCGCCGGTACGCGGATCATGAAGGGCAAGCTGCTCACCCGCCGTATGAAGGCGCTGGAGCGCGGCGAGGGCGAGTCGATGGGCGTGCGCTGGGCGAGGTTCGTCACCCGCAACCCGGTCAAGGTGCTCGCCGTCTCGGTGGTCGGCCTGGCCCTGGTGGCCATCCCCACGATGTCCCTGAAGATGGCCCTGAACGACGACTCCGGGAAGCCCCCCGGCACCACCCAGCGCATCGCCTACGACACCCTCAGTAAGGGTTTCGGGCCGGGCTTCAACGGACCGCTCACCGTGGTCGTCGACGCCCGGGACAGCGACAATCCCAAGGCTGCCGCCCAGGACGCGTACACCATGCTGAGCAAGCTGGACGATGTCGCGGCCGTCCGTCCTCCCTCCTTCAACCAGGCCGGCGACGTGGCCCTGCTCGGCGCCGTCCCCAAGAGCGCCGCCACCAGTGAGGCCACCAAGGACCTCGTGGGCGAGATCCGCGACCACGGCGCCGCCCTGCACCAGGACACCGGCGCCGACCTGATGGTCACCGGTCTGACCGCCGTCAACATCGACGTCAGCACCAAGCTCTCGGACGCGCTCGTGCCCTACCTGGCCATCGTCGTGGGCCTGGCTCTGGTCCTGCTCCTGCTGGTCTTCCGGTCGATCGTGATCCCGCTCAAGGCCGCCCTGGGCTTCCTGCTCAGTGTGGTCTCGACCCTGGGTGTCCTGGTCGCGGTCTTCCAGTGGGGCTGGCTGAAGGATCTCTTCGGCGTCGACCAGACCGGACCCATCGTCAGCCTGCTGCCCATCGTGCTGATCGGCGTGGTGTTCGGACTCGCCATGGACTACGAGGTCTTCCTCGTCTCCCGGATGCGGGAGGAGTACGTCCATGGCGCCGAACCCACGCAGGCCATCGTGCAGGGTTTCCGGCACAGCGGCCGGGTGGTCACCGCGGCCGCGGTCATCATGGTCTCCGTCTTCTCCGGATTCCTCCTCGACGACGAGGTGCTGATCAAGTCCATCGGGCTGGGGCTCGCCGCCGCCGTGTTCTTCGACGCCTTCGTCGTCCGGATGACCATCGTCCCGGCGGTGATGGCCCTGCTCGGCCACCGCTCCTGGGCCCTGCCGCAGTGGCTGGACCGCATCCTGCCCGACGTGGACGTCGAGGGCGAGAAGCTGCGCCACGCGCTCGAAGCCGAGCCGACGGACCCCGCGCCCGAGCCCGTACTCGCCGGTGTCGCCGCCGGGGTCCACGCGGGCTCGGACGGCCACAGCGCCCCCCACTCCTTCACCGGCGTCCACGCTTCTGGTGTCACGGACGCGTCGGCACCTGCCCAGCAGGCCCCCAGGAAGGCACGAGGACTGTCCAGGTTCAAGCAGCGCCTCGCACGGGGCGGTGACGCCACCGTCCCCGCTGACACGACGGAGTCGGAGGCACCGGTACGCAGGAAGCTGCTGAAGAACCCGATGCGCAGGAGGTGACGAGAGCGAGCCGTAGCACCGGCTTCCGCGCCGGCTCCTGACGTGGCGGCCGACTCTCACCGGCCGTCTCCCCTGCCCCGCCCGTCGGCCCGATCCCCCCGGGCCGGCGGGCGGCCTGACATCGCGAAGGGTCTGTCCCGTGACCGCACCCAGTGCCCCCGTTCCCGCCCCACGCCCGGACGAGCGCCAGTTCCTTCAGGCGCTGACGAGCGATCCCGAGCAGCGGGTGATCGTCTCGGTCGTCTCCCGGCTCGCCTCGTGGCGGCGGGCCGACCGGGCCCGTCCCTGGGTCCGGCGGTGGGGGGTCCCGGGCTTCTGCCTCGTGGTCGGCAGCGACGCCTACGCCAATCCCCACAACGTCGGCAATCCCCAGCTGCCGATCGTCCTCGCCTTCTGTATCCCGCTGCTGTGGCGGGAACGACGTCCCATGCTGGTCTTCGCCCTCACCACGGCCGTTTCGATCGTGTCTCTTCCTCTGGGTGTGCTGACCGGCGCCGAATTCGCCCGGGTGGTCGCCCTCTTCAATGTCGGCCATCACTGCACGCCGCGCCGGCTGGCCGTCGCCACCGGCGTCACCCTCGTGCAACTCGTCGCATGGGCCTACTTCTTCTGGCGCGGCCAGCAGCTGGAGTACGTCACGCGTCCGGAGCCCGTGACGTTGATGGTGATGGTCGCCGTAGTGGCGTTCGCGGCACTGGGCCTGCTTGTGCGGCTGGCCTACGCCTACATCGACGCCTTGAAGAAGCAACGTGACCAGCAGGCCCGTCTCGCCACCGCGCAGGAACGCGCCCGCGTCTCCCGCGAGATGCACGACATCCTCGGCCACACCCTCGCCGTCATCGTCGGCCTCGCCGACGGCGCAGCCGGCCTCACCGAGACCAAGCCCGAACGCGGTGCCCAGACCCTCCGCACCATCAGCGCCAGCGGCCGCGACGCCCTGGCCGAACTGCGCCGCCTGCTCGCCGTCATCGGCGACGACCGCCACGGCCAGGGCCGGTCGCACGACGTCCCTCTCGCCCCGCAGCCCAGCCTCGCCGACCTCGACGCGCTGCTCGACCGGGTCCGCGCCGCCGGCCCCACCGTCGCCCTGCACGCGCACGGCGACCTCACCGAGCTGGCCCCGGGACTCCAGCTGTCCGCGTACCGCATCATCCAGGAGGCCCTGACCAACACCGTCAAGTACGCCGCCTCCGACACCTCGGTCCACGTCTCCATCGCCGCCGACCCCGACACCGTACGCATCACGGTCGAGGACACCGGCCCGCCCCGTACCCCGCGTACACGCCGTGGCCGGACGGGCAGCGGCCGAGGGCTGGTCGGCATGCGCGAGCGCGCCGCCCTCTACCGGGGCGAGGTCACCGCCGGCCTCAACCCGCACGGCGGCTGGACCGTCCACGCCACCCTCATCCCCAACCCGCCGGTCAACTCCCTGGAGAAGGACCCAGCTTGACCATTGTCCTCACCGTCGACGGCAAGGCGCTGCAGCGGATTGGGCTTCGGCATGCTGCTGGAGGTTCAGCCCCGGCCTCACCGTCGTCGGCGAGGCCGCGGACCAGTGCAGCAGTCCGTACCGCCGCCGAACTCCGCCGATGCCGTCCTGACGGATGTCCGCATGCCCGGCATGGACGGTATCGAGACCACACGGCACATCGTCGAGTCCGGCGGACCTCCCGGAGTCCCAGCTGACCAGCTTCGAGCCGCACGAGTACGCCTACGGGGCGCTGCGCACCGGAGCCGGCGGGTTCCGGCTTGCGGACGCCCACCCGGACGAACTCCTGGTGGGAATCAGGACGGTCGCGTGCGGCGACGCCGTGGACGTGCCCGCCATCCCGCGCCGCCTGCTGGAAACCGTCACCGCGCGGATCGCCCGGCCCGGGCTCGGCATCGCCCCGACCCGCGCCTGACCGGCCTGCCCAGCATGAGCGCAAGGCCCTGGCCGATATCACCGCCTGGGCACGATCGGCGTACAACCCACGACACGGGACTCGCCCGGCAGACCCGACCGCGCCTGGGCCCAGAGTCGACGCGCCTTCCTACCGCGGTACTACCCGGCACTGCCGTATTCGGTCCCGCGGTGCCGATGACATGCGCGTTTCCCCGCCTAGTTTGACGGCAGGGTCACACACGCCTCGTCCCCGCCGTGATCCGGGCAAACCCTCTCTCCCCAGCCGGCCCTGCCGGTCCCGCTCCGGGCACCGCCGCCCCTCGCCCACAGCCCCCTGCGCGGTGCCCGCCCAGCAGTTGGTCATCCGTGACAACGATCAGGAGAAACCCATGGGACCGTATGCACGCACAGGTCTGGCCGGAATCATGAGCTGCGGCGTTCTGCTCACCGCCGTCCTCATCGGACGGCTGGACGGCACCGACACCGCCACCGGCAACGCCAACGACGAGCGACCGCAGCCGGGGCCCTACGTCGCTCTCGGAGACTCCTACACCTCCGGCCCGAAGATCCCACGACAGTCCGGGACACCGGTCGGCTGCGACCGTTCCGACCACAACTATCCCGCGGTGGTGGCACGCCAACTCGGCGTCACAGCCGCCGACTTCCGTGATGTCAGCTGCAGCGGTGCCACCATCACCGACCTCACCGCGCCGCAGAAGACGTCCAACGGCACCAACCCCGCCCAGCTTTCGGCCCTCTCGACGCGGACACGGCTGGTCACCCTCGGCATCGGCGGCAACGACATCGGCTTCGGCTCGACGGTCACGAAATGCGTCACGATGGGCGCGATGTACCGTGCGACCGGCAGCGACCGCCTCTTCTCCGACGATGCGCCCTGCAAGAAGCAGTACGTCGACGACGGCACCGACGAAGTGACACAGAAGATCCAGGCGACTGGCCGACAGCTGTCCGCGGCGCTGGCCGAGATCGAACGGCATGCACCGAAGGCCCGGGTCTACGTCGTCGGCTATCCGGCGATCCTGCCCGCCGAAGGCAAAGGCTGCGGCAGGGAACTGCCCCTCGCGCCCGGTGACGCGACCTACCTGCACGACAAGGGGAAGCAGCTCAACACCATGCTGCGCGGGCAGGCTGAGGCCGCCGGAGCGACGTACGTCGACACCTACTCCCCGTCCGTCGGTCACGACGCCTGCTCCGCGCAGAAGACCCGCTGGATCGAGCCCCTGCGGCCCAGCAGCCCGGCCGCCGCCGTCCATCCGAACGCGCACGGCGAGCAAGGCATGGCCGACGCCGTGCTCCGCGCGATCGGCGACTGAACGCCCGCAGGAGACAGGGGACTTCCAGCCGCCGGCGACCGGCCTATCTGATCCACCCCGCCCAACCGCGCTCGTTGCCGGCATGGCGCCCCACAGGAAGAGCCACGGCAGCATGCCCACCGTTCTCGTTGTCAACGACCAGAAGCTGCAACGCCTCGGCTACCGCCTTCTGCTGCATTCCGAGCCGGACCTGAATGCGGTCGGCGAGGCGGCCGGCGGTGCCGAGGCGGTCCGCATGAGCACCGCGCTTCGCCCGGACGTCGTCCTCATGCACATCTTCAAGCCCGGCACGGACTCGATCGACACCGTCCGCCGCATCGCACGCGGCGACAGCCCGCCCCACCCTCGTGTACTGGTGCTTGCCCCCGTCGGGCTCGACGGGTACGCCTGGGCCGTGCTGGCAGCCGGTGCTGACGCACTGCTTCCGGAGAACACCGCCCCGCACGAGCTGACCGCGGCCATTCGTGCGGTGGCGGCCGGAGGCACCGTCATCCCGCCCGATCTCACCCGCCGGCTCATCGACACCGTTCGACGTCGGCCGCCCGCCTCCACGTCCCTCCCGACGGAACGGCTCGGCGCACTCACCGAACGTGAACGTCAGGTCCTTGCCGCCGTGGCCTCCGGCTGGAGCACCACCGAGATCGCCGCACACCTGTCCATCGCCCCGACCACTGTCAAATTCCACGTCTGCCGCATCCTCACCAAGATCGGCGCCCGCAGCCGCGTCCAGGCAGTTGCCTTCGCCTACGAGTCGGGCCTGACCGAACCGCAGACCACTCGCTCGCCGCTCCCTGCGCCCGGGCGCGCCCGCCCGACCCTGTGAGGCGGGCGCGGCCGGGCACGGCCCGCTCGTCGCAGCCGCGAGGGGGGCGCCCTAGTACCCCGGTACTAGTCGGCGTCGCCGTATTCCCGCCCACAGTGCCGTAGCGCCAGTCGATACCGCTTCTAGGCTGAAATCCGGGCCTGGTCAGGCCCGTCCACGCAAAGACCTCTTTCCTGGCGGGAACAAATCCGTGGCCACCATCCTGCGCCGACTCAAGTCGGTCAGCGTTTCACTCACTCATGGCGGCCGGACCGGCCACGATGCTGCTTCTGTCGGTCTTCCCCTCGCTCTTGGACCCGCACATGCCCACACTCGTCCTGAGACTCGCCGTGGCACCGGACTCCGCCTCGCCTTTGCCCTGTTCGAGGGCGAGAAGTCGCGCCACGCCCTCGACGCCCAGCAGACCGCCCACCCCACGGCCCCCTTCTCCCCGGCTTCGGCCCCGGCTCCGGCGGCGCGGGTCCTGGCCAGGCCAGGACGACCGCAGAACCCGAGCCGTCGTCAGCCGTACGATCACGGAAGAGCGGCCGGCCCCGGTCGGCGTTCTTCCCGAGTCGCCGCTCGTCTATCCATTCCCTCGGGACCGGCGAGCGGATCGCCTGCACCGCGGAGGGCACAGACCTTGACACCCACGCCCCCACAGGATTCCCGGCCCGGTCGACACGTCCCCAGCCGACCCGAGCTGCCCGAGGCACTGACGAGCGACGCTGAGCAACGTGTGATTGTGTCGATCATCGCTCGGCTGTCTTCCTGGCGGTGGGCGGACCGGACCCACCCCCGGGTCCGGAGGTGGGGCGTACCGTTGTTCTGCGCCGTCCTGGGACTGCCGTCCATGCTCAACCCCGCCGGCGAATCCGGGGTCGGCGAAGAGCTGGTCCTCACCGTCGCCGTGGCCGTTCCGCTGCTGTGGCGGGAGCGCAGGCCCATGCTGGTCTTCGCGCTCATCACTGCCACCGCCGTGCTGATGGCCTCCACAGGGTCCCTCCATGACGCCAACGCCAGTGCCGACGTAGCCCGCATCGTGGCCCTGTTCAACGTCGGCCGCTTCGGCACCCCCCGCCAGCTGCTCATCGCCGTCACCATCTCCCTGGTGCAGTTGGTCGCCTGGGCCGTCACGCTGTGGAGCGACGGTCAGCTGGAGTACGCCAGACGGCCGGAAATCCTCCTGCTGTTGGGGGTGGTGACGGTGACGGCCATCGCCGGGCTCGGCCTCGCCACCCGCCTGGTGAACGTCGTCATCGCCGGCCTGCAGAAGGAGAAGGACCAGCAGGCCCGTCTCGCCGTCGCCCAGGAACGTGCCCGCGTCTCCGGGGAGATGCACGACATCCTCGGCCACACCCTCGCTGTCATGGTCGGTCTCGCCGACGGCGCCGCGGGCCTGACCGAGACAAAGCCTCAGCGCGGCGCCGAAACCCTGCGGATCATCGCCGACAGCGGCCGTGGCGCCCTCGCCGAACTGCGCCGCCTACTCGCCGTCATCGGCGACGACAACGACCGGCCGGACGAAGCCCCGCTCAGCCCGCAGCCCGGCCTGGCCGACCTCGGTCCGCTGATCGAACGCGTCCGTGCCGCCGGACCGAGCGTCACCCTCGGCACCGACGGCGACCTCACCGCGCCGGCCCCTGGTCTCCAGCTCGCCGTCTACCGCATCGTCCAGGAAGCTTTCACCAACACCCTCAAGTACGCCGCCGCCGACACCTCCATCAGCGTCCGGGTAGCCGTCGGCTCCGAGACGGTCCACGTCGATGTCGAGGACACCGGGCCCCTCCACGCACTCCGCTCCCGCAGACGGAGCGCAGGAAGCGGCCGGGGTCTGGTCGGCATGCGCGAGCGCGCGGCCATCTATCAGGGCCAGGTCACCGCCGGGCCCAACCGCGAAGGCGGCTGGAGCGTCCACGCCCGCCTCCTGACCACCCCGCCTGTCACCACGACCACAACGGAGAACCCTCGCGCATGACCACCGTGCTCATCGTCGACGACCAGGCCCTGCAACGCCTCGGCTTCAGCATGCTGCTGGAACAGCACCCCGACCTCACCCTCATCGGCGAGGCCACCCACGGTGCCGAAGCCGTCCGCAAGGCCGCCGAGCTCAAGCCCGACGTCGTCCTCATGGACGTCCGCATGCCGGGCATGGACGGCATCGAGGCCACCAGACGCATCATCGAGTCCGGCGGACGCTCCCGCATCCTGGTCCTGACCACCTTCGACCTCGACGAATACGCCTACGACGCCCTGCGCGCCGGAGCGTCCGGGTTCCTGCTCAAAGACGCCCTGCCCGACGAACTGGTCTCCGGCATCCGCGCGGTGGCCGCCGGAGACGCCGTCATCTCGCCCGGTCTGACCCGCAAGCTTATCGACGCCTTCGGCAGCCGTCTGCCGGGCCACACGCCCGAACAGCAACGGCAGCTGGCTCGCCTCACCAACCGCGAACGCGAAGTGCTCACCGCCATCGCGACCGGCTGGAGCAACACCGAGATCGCCAAACGCCTCTCCCTCGCCGAGTCCACCGTCAAGTCACACGTGAGCAGCATCCTCACCAAGATCGGGGTCCGGGACCGGGTCCAGGCCGTGATCTTCGCCTACGACACCGGCCTCGTCAGGCCCGCCTGAACATGGCCGGAGGACGCCGTACCAGGCTCGGGCGCCGGTTCCTGGGCTTCAGACAGCGGGCGGCGCTTCCTTCGCCACAACAGCGCGCCCCCGATCGCCATCAGAGCGACCAGGGCGAAGGCGGGGCCGCCCAGCGTCAGGACGCGCTGGAGAGAGGTCGCGGCGGCGTATCCGACACCTGCTTCGGCTGTGGCCCACACACAGGCGGCGACGACGCTGTAGGGAGCGATGCGCCGGTAGGGCAGGCGGGTGGCGCCCGCGAAGTGCGGGGCGAGGGTGCGCACCACCGGCAGGAAACGGGCCAGGAAGACCGCTCGGCCGCCGTGGCGCGTCATCAGCGTCTCGGCCTGGTGCCAGGCGGCACCCGGTATCCGACGGCCTATGCGGCCTCCGCGCAGCTGATCACCGAGGAGTCTGCCGGTGCGATGGGCGAGGAAGTCACCCGCCACCACGGCTCCGGCCGCGGCAGCGATCACGAGAGGAAGGCTGATGTGGCCGGTGCGAGCCAGCGCGCCGGCGGTCAGGAGCAGGGTGAGCGTGGGGATGAAAGCGCCGACGAGAAGGATCGACTCGGCCAGGACAGCGGCGGCCACCACCGCGTACGCCGAGGCCGGGGAGATGTGGCCGAGGATGTCGGAGAGCGCGTTCACCGACTCGCCTCGACGGACTGCGGCTCGATCAGGTCCGCGGAGACGAGGGGTCGTTGCAGATGCCAGACGTAGGCGGGGGGAACGTTGGCCCATACCGTCCAGCGGCCCGTGGCATAGGTGCGCTGGTAGGTGGCCATGATCTCGTCCACGGCGGCGTGGCGGCAGGCTTCGGCTCGCGGTGCCGTCAGGGCGCGGGCCTTGCGGGTGCCGAGGTAGGCGAAGTAGGTCAGCGTGCCGCCGGGGTGGAGGAGTTCCATGTAGCGGGCCATGATGCGCTCGACCTGCACGGGCGTGAAGTTGGTCAGCGGCAGCCCGGAGACGATGACGTCGTAGCGCTGGTCGGTGTCGAGCTGCTCGACGTAGGTCTGATGCACGTTCACCTGCGCAGACGTGGCTGTCAGGTGCGGGTGCGTGGTGACGAGACTGCGCAGTCGCGAGGCGAAACGCGGATTTGCCTCGACGATGTCCAGGCGGCTGGCTCGGGGCAGTTCGGGTATCAGGGTGCGGGTGACCGCGCCGGTGCCGGCACCGGCTTCCAGGACCGCCAGCGGGCGGGGCGCCTGAGCCCGTACGGGATCGGTGAGCGCGCGGGCCAGGGCCTTGCCGCTGGGGGCTACGGCACCCGTGGTGCGCAGATCACGGGCTGCCTCGATCAGGAACGTCCAGCCTTCGGCATTGCGCTGCGCCGGGACGCGGTCGTGGGGAGTGGTCCAGTCGTTCATGGAATTGACGCTAGAAAGCCGCGTCCGGCATCGGATCCGTCGTTCTGCGACGGTGTCCCCCTACGAAAGTAGGGGGCAGGCAGTGTCGATCGTCAGATGGAAGGGAGCGTGAGTCTGTCTAGGATCGCGAAGGTGGGCAGGAACAAGGCCTCAAGGTGGGCAGCAGCCGCCGGACGTGCAGGACTCGTGGCGTTTCTCGCGCTGGCCGCCGCGGTGAACGGTGCGTCGATCGGCAGCGGTCAGTACGTGGCCCCGGTCATCGCCTCCGCGGTGGTGTGCGCGGTGGCTCTGCTCGTGCCGCGGCTGAGATGGCCTCTCGCGCCGTTCCTGGTCACCGCGGTCACCGCGTGGTGGGGATGGCTCACGGTGCCGCTGCTGGGCATCGTCATGTTCGACCTGGCCGTGGCGCGCCGGATGCGGGTGGCGGCGGGCTGCGCCGCCGTTGCGTTGGGCGTCAATCTGCTCGGCTACCCGGCAACTCGGGTGTGGGTCGACCAACGGTATGTGTCCGCGCTGTTCGTGCTACTCGTCGCCGCCGTCGTCGGACTGTGGCTTGGCAACCGTCGGGGACTGATCCAGGCGCTGGCCGCCGACATGGAGCATCTGCGCGTCGAGTCGCAGCTGCGCGAGGAAGCGGCCCGCATCGCGGAACGGTCCCGTATCGCCGCCGAGATGCACGACGTCCTGGCCCACCGCCTGAGCCTGATCGCGCTGCACACCGGCGTGCTGGCCACCAAGAACGACATGCTGCCCGCACCGGTCGCGGAACGACTCGGTCTGCTGCGCACGGCGTCCGTCGAAGCCCTCACCGATCTGCGCGACGTTCTCGGTGTGCTGCGCGACTCCGACCCCGGCCCCGACGCCACGCCGACCAGCGCCGCGCTCACGCCGGTGATGAGGGAAGTAGGGGAACTGGCCGACGAGGCCCGCGCCGCCGGCCAGCACATCGAGCTGACCACCGACGGCCTTCCCGAGCGGGCTCCGACCACCCACCGTCTGGCCGTGTACCGCATCGTCCAGGAAGCACTGACCAATGCCCGCAAGCACGCCGACGGCGCTCCGGTGACCGTACGCATCGACTACGGGCCGCCCGCCACCCTCGTCGAGGTCACCAACCCCCCTGGCACTCCCCGTACGGACACCGTCGGCAGCGGCTACGGCCTCGTCGGCCTGCGCGAACGCGTCACCGCCCTCGGCGGGCACCTGGACTCCGGACCGGCCGGCGCGGGCGCCTGGCGACTGGCCGCCCGCATCCCCCACCCCGCCGGCATCGAACAGAACGGCACCCGCACATGATCCGCACCATGATCGTCGATGACGACGCCCTGGTCCGCCTCGGCCTGGCCGACCTCCTGGACGGCGACCCCGGCATCGAGGTCGTCGCCCAGGCCCCCGATGGCCTGAAGGCCATCGAACAGGCCACCGCCCACCGCATCGACGTCGCCCTCGTCGACGTACGCATGCCCCACATGGACGGCATCACCGCCACCGCCCGCCTGCGAGCCATCCCTCACCCGCCGAAGGTGATCACCCTGACCACCTTCGACCTTGACGAGTACGTCTACAACGCCCTCGCCGCCGGAGCCGACGGCTTCCTGCTCAAGGACACCGACCCCGCCGAAATACTGCGCGCCGTCCACCTGGTGGCCGCTGGTTCGGCCATGCTCCACCCCACCGCGGCCCGCCGTCTCATCGACCGCTACCACGCGGCCAACCAGCCCGAAGCAACCGCTGCCAAGGCCCGGCTGGACCGGCTCACCCCCCGCGAACGCGACGTGCTCACCCTGCTCGCCCACGGCGACACCAACGCCGACATCGCCACCCGCCTCGCCATGCGCGAGAGCACCGTCAAGGCCCACGTCAGCCGTGTCCTGACCGCGCTGGAAGTCACCAACCGCGTCCAGGCCGCCCTCGTGGCCCGCGACGCGGGACTCACCTCCTGATGACTGACTCGTCGAGCCGATGCCGTCGAGTCGATATGGAGGCCCTTGAACTCGACATCCTTCGGGACGAGGACATCGACTACGTACGGCGGACCGCGGCAGCGGGAGTCAGCACCGAACTCCACGTCCACCCCTCCATCCCGCACGCCTTCGAAGCCATCGCCTTCGACACCGCCGTCGCCCGGCGCATGAAGGCCGACCGCATTCGCGTTCTCAAGGGACTGTGACCAGTGAGCACATAGAGAGCGGACCAGAAGTGAAGGCACCAGTGCGCGCCGAACATGAAAGCGGTGCCCACACGCCTGGCTTTGTACGTGGGAGCTGGGTTCTGGCAACACCTGAAGGCTTGCGGTGAGCGCATCGGTGTGTCCCGTGCTGAGGCGCTGCCTCAGCGGACTGCCTGGGCCAGGAATCCCCTCACTCTTCAGGGAGGGGAGGATTCAAGGGGCGTGCCCCGATGACGTACCGCATCAGCATCCGTTGAGGAACCGGTGTCGCGAGCGGCATCGTGCCGTCGCGACCACCGGTCGTGTTCAGGGCGTACGTCGAGTCTCAGCCACGCCAGTGCACTTTGAAGACCCACGCATGCTGCCCCGCCTTGCGTGCGGCTTCGGGGATGTCGATCACCAGCGCCCCGTTGCTGAGGGTCCATGTCAGGGGCCGGCCGTGGCCGAGCATCGTCACCTTGTCGCCGCTGCGGATCGGGATCGGTGCTTCGACGGTGAGCTTGGCGCCCGGCTTGGCCAGGGAGTGGATGTAGAAGGCCTCGTCCGGGCGGACGGTGAACCGCAGGTCCTCGCCCAGTTCGGCCATCCGGGACCAGTACGTGGTGTCGTAGATCGCCTCTCCGTTGGTGCGCAGCCAGCGGCCTGTCTCGCGCAGCCGGGTCTGCATGATCTCAGGGATGGTGCCGTCGGCACGCGGGCCGATGTCGAGGAGGAAGTTGCCGTTCTTGGAGACGATGTCGACGAGGCTGTGCACCACCTGTTCGGTCGTCATGTAGGCGTCGTCCGGTGTCGCCTGGTTGTAGCCGTAGCTGAAGGGGTCCAGGCCGCGGCTGGACTCCCACTTGGCGACGACCGTGTTGTCGTACGTCGTGTACTCGGGCGTGGTGAAGTCGTGGAAGGCGATGCCCGCACGGTCGTTGACGGTGACCTCGATGGGCCGGGGGCGGTTCTTGGCGTGGTTGAAGTATTCGGCGAGGACGTTCAGGCTGTCGTTGGCGCCGCCGATGTCACACCAGATGAGCTCCGGGTCGTAGCCCTGGATCAGCTCCAGCATCTGCGGGGCCTGGTAGTCCTTCACGAAGTCCTTGCCCGCGGTGTAACCCGTGTACGGCACCGGTTCCCGGGTGTATGGATTGCGCGGGGCGTGACCCATCCAGGGATTGTCCGGGTTGAACCACTCGGGCATGGAGAAGTAGAGCCCGCGGTGGAGTTCGGGTGTGTAGCGGCGGGACGCCTCGAAGAGTTCCTTGATGAGGTCCCGTTTCGGGCCCATCTTCACGGAACTGCGGTCGGAGACCTTCGTGTCCCACAGGGCGAAGCCTTCGTGGTGCTTCGAGGTCAGCACGTGGTACTCCGCGCCCGCGTCCCGGAACAGTTCGACCCAGGCGCGCGGATCGAACTTCTCCGCCGTGAACATCGGGATGAAGTCGTCGTAGGCGAAGCCTTCGCCGTACTTCTCGCGGTGGTACGCGAAGACCGCGTTGGCGGGGTCCTGCATGTGGTTCCAGTACCACTCGGCGTACTGCTTTCCGACCGGCGACCAGGCGGGCACCGAGTAGACACCCCAGTGGATGAAGATGCCGAACTTGGCGCCGTGGAACCAGTACGGCGCCTGGTGGCCGGAGAGAGAAGCCGCAGTGGGCTGGTAGTCGGCGACTCCGAGGGTCAACCGGCTTTTCTGCGCGGCGGCTTGAGATCCGCGTCCGGTGACGGTCACCGAGCCGTCCCGGACCGTGCCGGGGGCGGTGCCCACACGGTTGCGGATGCCCACGCGGACGCGGGCCTGCTCGCCGGGGTCCAGACGGCGGACGCGTGCGGCCTCGACGGTGCGGGCTCCCGGAACCTCGACGCGCACCGACACGCCGTCCGCGGCCAGGACGGCGACCGTCCCCGCGTTGACGACGGTGGCTTCGACGCTCTGGGCGCCGGACGACTCCAGGAGCGAGTTGGTGGACCGGGCCCCGCGCAGAGCCAGCGCGCGTCCCTGAGCGGCAGGTTGCAGGGACAGCGCGAACACGTGGAGCGAGGTCTTGTTCGCCTCCGCCGGGTTGGTCACCGGAAGCGTGATCGCTACGGCGTCGCGCCGTGGATCGAGCCACAGCTCGGACGTGCCGATCCCCACGCGGTGTTCGTCCCTGGTGCCGTCCGGTCCGTAGCGGTACGGCACCGACAGAGATCCGCCCGCGGAGTACCAGTCGGAACCGCCGAGGGTGGCGGTCGTGGTCGAGCCGTCCGTGTAGTGGACCGTAGCTGTGCCGGAGGCGTTGCCATAGCTGCCCGCGGTGAGGAAGACGGCCGAGAGGTAGCGGCCTTTGGGCAGTTCGGCGCGCTGGCCGAGTGCGACGACATTGTTCTTCGCGCCGTCAGCGGAGGCCGGGAAGACGAAGGGCACGCCGTCGACTTCGACACGGCCCGTCGGAAGTTCCTCCCCCGGGAACGTGTAGCCCGAGCCGTCGAAGTCGCCGCCCCGTGCGGAGGCGGTGTCGATGCCGTCGTTGTCGTAGAGGGTGTCGAGCGGGACAGGGACGGGGTCGGGGACGGGAGCCCACGGCCCGGCGTGCTCCGGGAGCGGTTCGGCGGCGTGTGCGGCGGTGGCTGAGGTGAGGGGAAGGGCTGCCGCGGCGGCGACTCCGGCCGCAGCGCCCAGGACCTGACGTCTCGGATACGTACCCATGAGCGGCTCCAATTCATCGGATGTCTGATGATTGAAGGGACTCGCCGCGGTGTCAATGGGACGGACAGGGAGGGGAATTAGAGAGATAGGTAGGATGACACAGTGGATGGCTCGGGCGCATGTACCGTTTGATCAGTTTTCCGGTGGATCTCAGGGGAGTGGGGAGAGTTGGCACGGGTGCACGGCGGCGTGTGTGGCTGCCTCTGGCGGTAAGCGCTTCGTCGCGCGCGAGGTCTACCACCACCTCACCAGCGCCTTCAGGACCGGACCATCGGCATCTCCAGCCACTTGACGATCTACAGGAGCTTCAGAGTCAAGCTCATGCCGTGTAGAGGGACCGCGCTTTCCGCGCCGTGCGACGTGCCGTCCGACGTGCTGAGGACGTGCGAACCCCGGGGCGCTCGCCGTGTGGGGGCGGGCGCCCTTACAGAACCACACGCCCACGGAGCACGGTGTGCAGGCGTGTGGGTACCGAATATGCAGCTTCCTACTTGCTGGAAGCAGCGTCCTACTCCGCGCCCGCGGTCTTCACGGCGGCTGACTCCGCCGGGGCGGGGACCTCTGTCGGGGGTCTACGGGGGATGAGGCTCGCGAAGGTGAAGGAGAGGACACCGGCGCCGACGCCCAGGGCCAGGACGGCACGCAGGCCGTTCTCCGTCGGGATGTGCACGCCGTGGAAGTCGGTGGTCATGTGCGCCAGGATCAGGCCGGCGACAGCGCTGGAAACGGTCGTGCCGATGGAACGCATAAGGGCGTTGAGGCCGTTGGCGGCGGCGGTCTCGGACACCGGCACGGCTTCCATGATCAGCGCGGGCAGCGCGCCGTAGGCGAAGCCCACTCCTGTCGCCACGATGCAGGAGGCCACGATGACCTGCCAGAGCCCGGACATCATCACCATGGTGAGCAGGTAGCCCGCTCCCACGATCACGGACCCGATCATGAGCGTCACCCTCGGCCCCTTGGTCTTGGTGATGCGCGCTCCGTACGGGGAGACCGCCATCATCGTCAGACCCTGCGGAGCCATGACCAGGCCGGTGACGACCAGAGACTTGCCCAGACCGTAGCCGGTGGCCTCAGGCATCGTGAGCAGCTGTGGCAGCACCAGGTTCATCGCGAACAGGGCGAGGCCGAGCGCCAGTCCGGCGAGGTTGGTGAGCAGTACCTGCGGTTGTGCGGTGGTGCGCAGGTCCACCATGGGCTGCGGGGCGCGCAGTTGGAACCAGCCCCACAGCGGCAGCACGATCACGGCCACGGCGAACAGGGAGAGGACCGTACCGCTTCCCCATCCCCAGTCGGCGCCCTTGGAGACCGCGAGGAGCAGGCAGACCAGGCCCACCGCCATGCCGACCGCACCCATCAGATCGAAGCGCCCGCCCGTACGCACCTTCGACTCGGGCACCAGCAGGAACACGAGCCCGGCGGCGACTGCGCCGAGGGCCGCGGACACCCAGAACAGCACGTGCCAGTCGAAGTTGTCGGCGATGACCGCGGCGGCGGGCAGGCCCAGGGCGGCGCCGACGCCGAGGGAGCCGAGCATCGCCGCCGTCGCCGCGGGCACTTTCTCGGCGGGCAGTACGTCGCGCATGATGCTCACGCCCAGCGGCACCACGCCCGCCGCCAGTCCCTGCAACGCCCGTCCGACGAGCAGCGGACCGAGGGAGTCGCTCAGCGCGCAGATCACCGAGCCCAGCACCATCAGGCCGACGCCGAGCAGGAGCATGCGCCGCTTGCCGTACATGTCGCCGAGCCGGCCCGTCACGGGAGTGGAGACTGCGCCGCACAGCAGCGTGGCCGTGACGGCCCAGGCGGTGTCCGAGGCCTGGGCGTCCAGCAGTCGGGGCAGGAGGGGGACGATCGGGATCACCAGGGTCTGCGTCATCGCGGCGGCGATCCCGGTGAAGGCGAGTGTCGCCACCACGACGCCCAGACGTAACGACGGGAAATTCTGCGCCTGGGCGGTCGGCGGGTGTGTTCCGGACATGGGTGAGCCTTCCCTGTGGGGGTGCGGGCTGAGAGCGGCCGCAACGGAATGGGCTGACGTCGGTGAGGACAGGGAGCAGGTAGGGGTTGCTCATTCGGGCGGTGGGCCCGTGCGCGCCGGCCTAAAGCGCGTTGGAGGCCAGTGCGTCGTGCCAGGGAGTGCCGGTAGCGATGGCCTGGCGCCACGGGCGGATGGCCTTGGGCGGCATGCCGACGGCGAGGACTCCGGTCAGCGTCTCGCCGGTGCGGTATGCGGCCACGAACCTGCGCTCGCTCAAGTCGCCTTCCATGACGGCCACTTCGTCGTGGCCGCGCAGATATCCGTACGCCTGGATCCTCATGTCGTACTGGTCGGACCAGAAGTAGGGCACCGGCGCGAACGGCTTGCCGGTCTCAGGGTGGAGCAGGTTACGGGCCGCGGCCATGCCCTGCTCGGCCGCGTTGGTACGGTGCTCGATCCGCATCGGTGTCCCGAACAGCGGGTTGTGCCAGCGGGCGACGTCCCCGGCCGTGTACACCTTCGGCGCGGCACGGCAGTACTCGTCGCAGAGCACGCCGTCGGCCACCGGCAGGCCGCTGCCGCCCAGCCACTCGGTGTTGGGAAGCGATCCGACGGCCACCAACACCTCGTCGGCCTCGACCAGTTCGCCGTCCGCCAGACGCACGCCGCGCTCGGTCACTCCGGTCACGGTGACCCCGGTGCGCAGGTGCACGCCATGGTCGCGGTGGGCCCGCGAGAGGATCTGTCCGACCTCCGTGCCAACCGCGTGGGCCAGTGGCACCGGGGCGGGTTCGAGCAGGACGACCTCCACACCGAGCCGCCATGCCACGGCGGCGGCCTCGGCGCCGAGGAAGCCTGCGCCGACCACCACCAGGCGGCTGCCCGGCTTCAGCCTCTCCCGCAGGGCGAGCGCGTCGTCGAGCGTGCGCAGGACGTGGGCGACACCGTCACCGGGAAGGCGCCGTGGCCGTACACCGGTCGCTATGACCAGCCGGTCGTACGGCACCGTCGAGCCGTCCGCCAGCCGCACCAGACGCGCGGCGGTGTCGAGGCCGGTCGCGGCGGCGCCGAGGCGCAGGTCGAGGCCGAGGGCGGCGAGGTCCTCCGGAGTCCGCAGGGCCGTCCTGTCGACGTCCCACTGACCGGACAGGACCTGTTTGGACAGCGGGGGCCGGTCGTAGGGCGGGTGGAGTTCGTCGCCGACCAGGGTCAGCGTGCCGTCGTAGCCCTCCCGGCGCAGTGTCTCGGCCGCCGCCAGACCGGCGGTCGAGGCACCGACGACCACGATCCGCTTCACCGCTCGGCCAAGCGGATCGCCGCGGCCGGGCAGACGGCCACGGCCTCCCGTACGCCGTCGGGGAGTTCGGCGGCGGGGTGCTCCTCCAGCACCACGGCGACGCCGTCCTCGTCCCGTTGGTCGAACACGTCGGGGGCGGCCATCACACACTGCCCGGCCGCGACGCATTTCGGTTCGTCCAGCTCCACACGCATGGTTTCTCGTCCTCGGTTCTTCAGGGGTGGGGCTTCAGGCAGGGGGTTTTCAGGGGCGGCGGCCTTGCGGCTACCAGACGACCGGCAGCTCGTACACGCCGTAGACCACCATGTCGTGACGGAAACTCAGCTCTTCCAGGGGTACGGCCAGACGCAGGTCCGGCAGCCTGCGCAGCAGCGCGGGCAGGGCCTCCTGCAGTTCCACGCGGGCGAGGGACTGGCCGAGACACTGGTGGACGCCGTGTCCGAAGGCCACGTGTCCTCGGGCGTCGCGGTCGAGGTCCAGGACGTCGGCGGTCTCGAAGACGCTGTTGTCCCGGTTGGCGGAGGGCACACCGAAGACCAGCATCTCGCCCTCCCGTACGAGGTGACCGCCGACGACGATGTCCTCGGTCGCCACGCGCACCAGCATGTCCTGGGCGATCGACAGGTACCGCAGCAGTTCGTCGACGGCGGCGGCGACCACCTTCGGATCGTCGGTGTTCCGGATCCGGTCGGCCTGCCGGGGGTTCTCCAGCAGGGCCAGCGTCCCCAGCGCGATCATGTTGGCCGTGGTCTCATGCCCTGCGTGCAGGAGGACCATGCTGTTCATGGCCACGTCGAGATCAGTGAGCTCTCCGGCGACCACCCGCTCGGTGATCAGCCGGCTGATGAGGTCGTCCCCCGGCTCGCGCTCCTTGCGCTTCACCAGATCCAGGAGGTAGCCGAACAGTTCGCCGCTCGCTGTCTTCCTCTCCTCCTGTGGAGTTCCCTTGCGCATCAGCGTGGCGCTGCGTGTCTGGAAGAAGGTGTGGTCGTCGTAGGGCACCCCGAGCAGCATCGAGATCACCAGGGACGGAATCGGCAGGGCGTACGTGCGCACCAGGTCCGCCGGAGGACCTGCGGCGATCATCTCCTCCAGTAACCGGTCGACCAGCGACCGGACATGCGGCCGCATCGCCTCGACCCGCTTGACGGTGAACTCGCCGGTGAGGGTGCGCCGGATGCGGGAGTGCTCGGGATCGTCCATCCGCGGGAACGCCTGCGGCTGGCCGTGCTGCTGGGTTTCCATCAGCTGCGGGTAGCGATGTCCGTCGGCACTGAGCCGCGGATCGCCCAGTACCTGCTTGACATCGTCGTACCGGGTGACCGCCCAGGCGATGCGGCCGTTGCTCAACCGCACATGGAGCAGCCCGTCGGCGCGCCGCCAACCGGCCTGCACGGGGGGCGGGTCGAAGGGGCAGCGGGGGGAACGCGTGCCGGGGTAGTCGGGAAGGCCGGTGCCGTCGTTCGGCTGGGTCTGGTCGGTCGCCGTACTCATGGTTGCTCCTGTGGGGGGAGGGGGTGGACGAGCAGTGATCCGCCGAAGCAGGTATGCGAGGCGCCTGCTCATGGGTGGTGTGTGGTGCTCCGCAGCAGGTGGGCCATCTCCATGCCGGGGTCAGCGGGGATGAAGGAGTCGGTCTCGTCCCGGATCCGGTCGAGGTGGTCTCGTACGTCCTCAGCCGTCAGCGCCGGGTTGTGGTAGCCCTGCGTCCGTGCGACGAAGAACCGCGCGACCTGTCCGGCACCTGCGGTGTAGACCTCACCGGATAACGGGCAGTCCTCGTGGCCAGGAAGGCGACCACGGGCGAGACCAGCGCCGGGTCGAGGCTGCGAGTGAGGGTGTTCATCATCTCCAGGGCCGCGGGATCGACGGGCGGCCGTTCGCGCCGCCGGTCCGCGCGTCCGCCAGGGATCCGGCGAGCATGCGGGTGGCGGCGACCGGCCCTCGTGCTGCAGGGCGCCCGAGCCGTGTCACCAGGCGACCGGCAGCGCGTGAACGCCGTAGATGCTCATGTCGTTGCGGAACCTGATCTCCTCCGGCGGCACCGCGAGCCGCAGGCCGGGCAGCTGGCGCAGGAGCACGGGCAGGGCGATCTCGAGTTCGGCACGGGCCAGGACCTGTCCGAGGCACTGGTGCACGCCGTGTCCGAAGGCCACGTGTCCGCGGGCGTCGCGCTCGATGTCGAGGCGGTCGGGGTCGCTGACGAAGTCGGGATCCCAGTTGGCTGCCGCGAGGTTCATGACCAGGAGGTCACCGGCGCGGACGAGCCGGCCACCGAGCTCGATGTCCTCCTTGGCCACTCGGGTGACCAGGTTATGCACGATCGTGAGGTGGCGCAGGAGCTCCTCCACCGCGGCCGAGACCACCTTCGGGTCGTCCGTGTCGCGGATCCGCGCGAGCGCGGCCGGGTTCTCCAGCAGCGTGAGGGTGCCCAGCGCGATCATGTTCGCGGTGGTCTCGTGCCCGGCGTTGAGGAGGATCAAGCTGTTCATCGCCAAGGTCTCGCGGCTCAGCTGCCCTTCCTGGAGGTGCTCGCGCGCGACGCGGCTGATCAGGGCATCGTCCGGCTCGCGTTCCTTCTTCCCGATGAGGTCGAACAGGTAGCCGAAGATCGACTTCCTCGCCTTCTGCCTCTCCTCCTCCGTGGCGGTGCGGCTCATCAGGACGGAGGTGATGTCCTGGAAGTAGGCGTGGTCGTCGTAAGGCACTCCTAACAGCATCGAGATCACCAGGGAGGGAATGGGCAGCGCGTACGCCTCGACCAGATCCGCGGGACTGCCGGAGGCGACCATGGTGTCGATGAACTCGTTCGCCATCTCCTCGATCCGCGGGCGCATGGCCTGGACCCGCTTGACCGTGAAGTCCTTGGTCAGCATGCGGCGCAGCCGGGCGTGTTCGGGGTCGTCCATCCGGGGAAACATCTGGGCGCCGGCCATGCTGCTCTGCTGCATGGGGACCTCTGCGCTGATCCGCGGGTCCGTCATCGCGGCCGTGACGTCCTCGTACCGGCTCACGGCCCAGGCGGCGTGGCCGTTCCAGTTCACCCGTCGCAGACCACCCGTCTCCCGCCACTCCCGGTACTCGGGGGCGGGGGCCAAAGGGCAGCGTGCGTCGCGGTCAGCGGGGAACTCGGGAAGACCGATGGCGTCATCGGTGCCGGTCGTGGTGGACATGGAACCTCCTGGAGCGTCGTGGGGGGGAAGGCGCCGAGGTACTGGTGAGCGAGCCGTCGTGACCACTCGAAGAACGCAGAGGCACTACACGCGTCATGGACTGCACACAGCGCTCCGCGTTCGCCACTCACCGGATCATTCGCGAGCCGACATGCAGCGGTAACTGGCAGCTGACTGCCAGTTCCATGGTGCCCCTGATGCAAGTGGCAGTCAACTGCCTCTTGGTACTCTGTCTTCGTGGCCACAGATTCCGAGCGACTCCTGCGGACCGACGCAGCCCGCAACGCCGAGCGGATCCTGCGCTCCGCCCGCGAGGTCTTCGCCGAGAGCGGCCCCGACGCACAACTGGACGAGATCGCCCAACACGCCGGGGTCGGTATCAGAACGCTCTTCCGGCGCTTTCCCAACAAGGCCGTCCTCGCGAAGGCCGCATTAGAACAGGGCATCGCCGAGTGCATCGCTCCGGCCATCGAACAGGCACTCCTCGATGACGACCCGCTCCTGGCACTCAACTCCGTGATCGACGCCGCCATGTCGCTGGCCGCCCGCGAGCACAACACCCTGGCTGCCGCGAGAAACGCCGGCGCCGTCATCTCGGACGCCATCGGCCCGTACTACGCGTCGCTGACCCTCCTCACCCGTCGGGCCCAGGAGGTCGGACGCATCCGCGCCGACCTCGTACCGGACGACATGCCCAGAATCATGGCCATGCTCTTCAGCCTGCTGTGGACCATGGACCCGGCCAGCGACGGCTGGCGCCGCTACCTCTCCCTCATCCTCGATGGCCTGTCACCGGCGGCGGCGACCCCGCTTCCCGAGTCCGTTCCGCTGCGGCCATCACCACGACCTGGAAACTGGCCGATCTGACGCGAGGGCCGAACGGCGCCCCTCGGCGAGACACTCGCCTCCGTCCAACGGGCGGAACCTCCGTACGGAATCCCGGCACCCGTCGGCAGGTGGAACACGTCCGCCAGGGCTGCTTCGATGGGCGACTCCGAGGCGGGTTCAGCCCCTTGGGCACCCAAGATTCCACGAACTCGCGCGCTTCGTTCCGAACGCTTCATAAGGTCTACTTAGGGGTCGTTTCGGCGTTGGGAGTGGTGGGGTCGGGTGGGTAGCCCTTGGCGCGGAGGAAGGTGTCCAGGGCGAGGGCCACGATGTCGCCGATGGGCAGGTGGTCGAGTTCGTTGTCCAGCGCGAACCGCTTGATCCGCTTCTTCAGCTTCAACGCGGCCGGGACCGAGGAGTCGAGACTCTCGCGCGCGATGATGCGCTGGTTGAGAATGACGGCAGTATCGGGAATGTCCTTGGGACGGCCGGGGCCGTGAGCCCACGGTGTTCCCTCGCTGGGCGCCTCCTGCGATCGCAGGTCCTGTTCCTGGTGGGAACCTGGAGCATCGGTCCTCACTGGGAACGCTGTACCGCCTGCCATCGGAGGAACTTCCGGACGAACCGCCACCTCGGCGGCCGGGCCCGCACCAGGAGCCGCGGACGTGACGTGAGACGGGCCGTACTGCGCAACAGGTTCGGCCGACTGCGTGGGCTGGACTGCAGATGTTGCAGGCTCGACAGCCGGGACCACAGACGGTGCCTGCCGCTTCGCCGACTCCCCGACGGATTCCATCTCCGCCTCTGGGGCGACGACGGCCGGGTGAGCCGGCTGACTGTTGGCCGGCTCCTGCACGGGGCCGCTTGGCGCGACCTCGACGGTCGGCTGGGCGGCAGGCTGCGCCACTTCGGGCACCGTTTCGGTCCGGCCCGACGGCTACGAGGAAGGCATCCACTCGCCGCCCGGCCACAATTGTCCGCGAGTATCCATTTCATTGCCGCCGGTGGCATTTTTCCGTCGACTCATGCTCGGTACAGCAGCAAGATTCGGTATCGCCACAGGTCAAGTGCTGTTCGTTCATCACGGAGATCGCAGGCGGCTCTGTGGGAAGCGCACCGGAATCGGTTGGGCTCTCGTTACCCTGGGACCTGCTCCGTGCCCGCTACGCCAGTACCCGCGTCGACGGTCGACGCAAGAATGGATCACCAGGATGACTCGCAAGGTCGCAGTGTTCGGCGCTGGCTACATCGGACTGGTCACCGGGGCCTGCTTCGCGGAACTGGGCCACGCTGTCGTCGTCCGGGACATCGTTCCGGAACGCATCCAGATGCTTCGCGCCGGCGACGTGCCAATCTTCGAGCCCGGCCTTGGCGACATGATCGCCCGCAACCAGGACCGACTCAGCTTCACGCTGGATGCGGATGAAGCGGTCGCCGAGGCGGAGGTGGTCTACGTCTGCGTCGACACCCCGCCGATGCCGTCCGGTGATGCTGACCTGTCACGGGTATTCGCGGTGATCGAGGCGCTCAAGGGCGCCAGTCACCTCACGGCGGTGGTCGTGAAATCGACCGTCCCGGTGGGCACCGGCGAGAGGGTACGGGCCGCCCTCGACGCAGCCGGGCTGGAACACGTCGGATACGCCTCCAACCCCGAATTCACCGCAGAAGGAAAGGCCGTCGGCGACTTCATGCACCCCGACCGCGTCGTGGTCGGGGTCTGGGAGGATGCCACGGCCAAACTGATCACCGAGTTGCACGAGGGCGTCGACGGGCCGGTCCTGGTGATGGACGTCGCCTCCGCCGAGATGACGAAGCTGGGCGCGAACGCGGCTTTGGCCACGAAGATTTCGCTCACGAACGAGCTGGCGACGGTGTGCGAGGCCACCGGTGCCGACATCGAACAGGTCGCTCGGGCCATCGGCATGGACCCGCGGATCGGGTCCCACTTCATGAAGGCGGGTCTTGGCTACGGTGGCTCCTGCTTCCCGAAGGACTCGCGTGCACTGCGCGCGCTGGCGACCAACTCCGGTCACCCGTTCCAGCTTCTGACCGCGGTCATCGAAGTGAACGATCTGCAGTCGCGCCGTCACATCCAGCGGCTGAAGGCCGAGTTGGGCGGTCTGCGGGACCGTACGGTCGCTCTGCTCGGTATGACCTTCAAGCCCGGCACGGACGACATGCGGGAGGCGCCGAGCACGATCATCGCCTCGCGGCTCCTGGCCGAGGGCGCGACGGTGCGTTGCTGGGATCCGCTGGCGGAGCCCGGCGCCATCGAGCCGTGGACGTCCGTAAGCCGTCACGCGACACCGCTGGAGGCCGTGAGCGGGGCGGATGCGGCGCTGATCGTCACGGAGTGGCCGGAGCTGGCCGGGGTGTCGTGGGGGCAGGCTCGCACGGTGATGCGGCGCCCGCTGATTTTCGACGGCCGGAACCTTTTGGACCCGCAGACGATGAAGGGCCTGGGCTTCACGTACATGAGCGTGGGACGGCCGACGGTATCGGGCTGACTCCGTAGCAGATGGCACTGCGGCCCCGGGCAGACGTCCGGGGCCGCAGTGGTGGACTCACGATCGTGGTGGCGGCAGTTGCTGGCTGGTGTCGAGGGAGCCACTCAGCCGTTACCGATCAGGAGGACAGAGGACAGAAGGACATCATGATCGCCGAACGCACCCGGCACACGACCGATGTGCCGTAATGCGCCGCCGCAAGTGTGCACGCGATGTGCGCGCAGATCTGTGGGACGGAACTGTCGTGCAGGTCAGAGTGGTGTGACGGGCACGAAGGAACTGTCCTGGCGGAACACGTCGGTGCCGTCCGTCGGGTCCACCCGGAGCTGGTAGCTGTAGTGGCGCAGGTAGTACCCCGGGTAGTTGTACGACTCGAAGCGGACGGAGCCGCTCGCCGTGCCCGTACGGGCGATGTACGTGGCGTCCCTGGCGAAGGTCGACGAGCCGTCGTTGGTGTCGAAGCGCGCCCGGAAGTCCCAGTGGCGCAGATAGTTCCCGGCCGCGTTGCGGAAGGAGTAGCCGCCCGCGTCGGCGAGACCCGGCACGACCGTGAACGTGGCCGCCTGCTTCTCCGCGGCGCTGCTCGTGGAGCTCACCACGGGGAGGTTGAGCAGGGCGGACTGCTCCTGCCAGTAGCGGGTGGTGTAGTTGGCCGAGCGCAGCGAGCGGCTGACGTTCGCCGGCAGGTTCACCCCGCCGGAGACCGTCTCCTTGAGCACGGTGAAGTGGCGTGCCGTGCCGGAGATCGACGGCAGCCTCTTCGGGGCGCTCCAGGTCGCGAAGGTGTCGTAGCTGTCGCTGTAGTAGTAACTGCCGTCGCCGTAGCCGTCGAAGAAGATCCGCCACGCGCCGTTGTCGAGCTGGATCAGTGCGGCGCCCTCGCGGGTGCTGCCCCAGCCCGCCCAGTTGCCGGTTCTGCGAATGGTGTACGGGCCGTTGAGGGCGGTGGCGGTGGCGTACTCGATGTACTTCGTCGTCTCGTTCTTCGTGAACGCGTGGTAGGTGGAGCCGAGCTTCACGATGAACGTGTCGATGTGGTTGGCGCCGATGCCGGACAGGGCCACGGGTGAACTCCACGCGGTGAGCGCGGAGTTGGTGGCCCTCAGTCGATACGGCGTGAAGATCCACTGGTCGTTGGCGGTCGAGCAGGACAGGATGATGTTCACGCTGCCGTCGCTGTCGACGAACCACTCGGGTGCCCAGGCGCGCGACAGGTTCGCGATGGGGACGGTGTAGTCGTACAGGAACGTCCAGTTGACCCGGTCCGAGCTGCGGGCGAAGCCGATGGTGGTGCTGGTGCCCTGCCAGGTGTGCGTGGTGTACGTGACGTAGTAGTAGCCGTCGGAGTGCCGGAAGATGCTGGCGTCACGGATCCGGCCCGCCGGCGGGGTGTACGCGGACGCCTTCAGCAGACGGAAGTCGGTGGCGTCGTCGGACTCGTACACGTTGACCGTGGCATCGGTGCTGTTGAGGAACGGCACGATGGTGTAGCGGGTGGCGGAGCCGCGGGGCGGTGCGGCGGCCAGAGCCGAGCCGAGCGTTCCGGGCAGTGCGCCCAGCAGGACCGCCGAAGCGGGGAGGGCGGCCATCGCCCGCAGCACGCCGCGGCGGGACGGTGTCAGGGAGTTCGGAGATCTGGTGTCGTTCGGTATGGCGGCGGGTCTGTCCGGTGTGTTCATGTGCGGCTCTCCTCGGTGCTTTCTTCTGCGGGTACGGCCCGTCCCATGGGCCCTGTTTCTTGTTCGGGGCCCTGCGGAACGGGCCGTACGCAGCGGTCAGTTCACAGGCGCGCCCCGATGGCCGTGCCGTTACGCGGGACCAGGAAGCCCGCGGCGGACGGAAGCGAGCCGTCGGCGTCGCGGGGCCCCGTGATCGCGGCAGGGTTTGTGCTCTGGACGGACGACTCGCCCCAACTGCCGCCCAAATTCCAGGAGTTGCCGGTGGCGACGGTGCCCGAGCCCACGGCGGCGGCCCGCCCGTCAGCGACCGACAGGTTCTCCTTCAGCACGGCACGCGATCCCGCACCGTCGGCGTCGAAGCCCGTACCGGCGTTGCCGAAGGTGGAGTTGCGGCTCAGCGCGAGCGCGCCCGGGTTGCCGTTGTCGGTGACGCCGTGCTTGGCGTTCTTGAAGGAGACGCTGTTGCGCAGGGTGTGGGCGACCGACGGGTCGGGATCCCCGCCGCCCATCTTGAAGCCGTTGCCGTCGCCCGCGAAGTCGGGGAAGTTCCAGCGGTTGAAGCCGTTGCCGTACGCGACCGTGTCCTCGATGACGATCGGCGAGGTGAACTCCCAGGCGTCGAAGCCGTCGTCGACGTTGTTCCACAGCCGCGCGCCCCGCACCACGTTGCCGCTCCCGCTGCCCTCCTTGATGGCGAGACCGTCCGCGCTCTCGCCGTTCTTGCGCGGATCGCGGTTGCCGTAACTGTCCAGGTTCAGGATCTGGTTGTTGCTGGAGGCGCCCTGAAGCTGGAAACCCGACTCGTAGTTGTCGTGGGTGCGCAGGCCGGAGAAGACGTTGTTGTTGCAGCCGTCGCAGTAGATGCCGTACGGGCCGTTCACGATCTCCAGTCCCGAGATCCGCCAGTGGGACGCCTCCTGGTGGATGGCACCGCGCTCGGCACGCGGGATGCTGCCGCCAACAGGTGTGTGACTGGCGGGCAGTTGCTCCCCGTCGACGACGACGCGCTCACCCTGGTACGACTCCAGGGTGATCGGCTGGGACGCCGTGCCCGAGGTGGTGATGGTGATGTTGTCGGTCATCCCGTACGTACCGCCGCGGACGGCGATGACGTCACCGGGCCGCGCCTTGTCCACGGCCTTCTGAATCGTCCGCAGCGGACGCGCGAGCGTTCCTGGAGCGGAGTCGTCGCCGTTCACGGCCACGACGATGGTGGGCGTGGCGGCGGCTGATGTCTCCTCAGCCGTCGCTGTCGCCATCGTCGCTGGCACCGCGGCCCCCAACACGAGTAATCCGGCGAGCACACCGACTGTGCGCATAAGGCTTCCTCTTCCTGTCCGGACGGATGTCGCCTTCTTGTGGTCACCCGACCGCGGAACGTTGCCGGGCCGCGCGGTCAGGAACCATGAACAGCACCGGCCAACGGCCGACATTTCGAACGGAGTTCGGCAAGCCGGTCGAAACGTAAGGTGCAGGTGGGGCCGCGTCAAGACTTCGCGAACGCTTGGCGACTTCTGTCGCTGGTGAGTCGCAGGCGCACGTACGAGCTGATCGTGACGCAACCATTGACGTGCACCCGCCCGCCTCTTACGTTCTGGTCGGTTATCCGAACCTTGATCGATATATCGGACATCGCTCCCGACCAGAAGCTTGAGTAGAAGAGGCCCCCCATGGCGTCATCCCCCTCCAGACGAGCCCTGCTTCGCGCCGCCGCCCTGGTCGCCGCGACCCCGGTGATGTCCACGATCCCCGTCGGCCGCGCCGCCGCCCAGACCGGTGCCGCCGCGGCAGCGGCCGCCGTCGCGGCCGGGCTGCCGGCGCCGACCGCCTGGGCGGTGCGGCCGTTCGAGCTGGAGGACGTGAAGCTCGGGCAGGGCGTCTTCGCCGGCAAGCGCCAGCTGATGCTCGACCACGGCCGTGGCTACGACGTGAACCGGCTGCTCCAGGTCTTCCGCGCCAACGCCGGGCTCTCCACGGGCGGCGCGGTCGCCCCCGGCGGCTGGGAGGGCCTGGACGGCGAGGCCAACGGCAACCTGCGCGGCCACTACACCGGCCACTTCCTGACCATGCTGTCGCAGGCGTACGCGTCCACCGGCGACCAGGCGTACGCCGACAAGATCCGCACCATGATCGGCGCGCTGACCGACGTGCGCGCGGCACTGCGGACCGCCCCGCGCATGCTCGCCGTCACCGGGAAGTGGGGCGGCGCCCACGAGAACGTCCGGGGCTCGTACCAGTACGTCGATCTCCCGGCCGCCGTGCTCGGCGGTGCCGCGGCGATCACCCTGTCGGTCTGGGTGAAGCCCACCCACAACGCCAACTGGCAGCGTGTCTTCGACTTCGGCAACAACGCCACCCGGTACATGTACCTGGCCGGCCGCAACGCGAACGGAGCACCGCGGTTCGCCATCACGACCAGCGGGCCGGGCGGGGAGCAGGGGCTCAACGGCACCGCCGCACTGCCGCTGAACCAGTGGAGCCATCTGGCGGTGACCATCAGCGGCAGCACCGGCACGCTCTACGTCAACGGCTCGGCCGTTGCCCAGAACACGTCGATGACCCTCAATCCGGCGGCGCTGGGCACCCTGACGAACAACTGGCTGGGCCGCTCCAACTTCTCCACCGACCCCGTGTTCGCGGGCGCCTTCGACGAGTTCAACGTCTACTCGCGTGCCCTGACCGCGGCCGAGATCACCTCGCTGCAGACGAACGAGGCCAAGAACTCCTCCGCTGGACTCGGCAACCTCGCGTCGTACTACTTCTCCGCCACCACCGGCGGCACCTTCGCCGACGCCTCGGGCCGTGGCCTGACCGCCACCCTGCGCCGCACCTGGGGCGGACCGAGCCACCCCGGCTTCCTCGCCGCGTACCCGGAGACGCAGTTCATCGACCTGGAGTCGCGGACCACCGCGGACTACACCAAGGTCTGGGCGCCCTACTACACCGCGCACAAGATCCTCAAGGGCCTGCTGGACGCGTACCTCGCCACCGACGACGACCGGGCGCTCGACCTCGCGTCCGGCATGTGCGACTGGATGTACTCCCGGCTGTCCAAGCTGCCCGACTCCACGCTCCAGCGCATGTGGGGCATCTTCTCCAGCGGCGAGTTCGGCGGCATCGTCGAGACGATCGTCGACCTGCACTCGATCACCGGCAAGGCCGAACACCTCGCGCTGGCCAAGCTGTTCGACCTCGACAAGCTCATCGACGCCTGCGCCGCGAACACCGACACCCTCGACGGCCTGCACGCCAACCAGCACATCCCGATCTTCACCGGGTACGTCAGGCTGTACGACGCGACCGGCGAGACCCGCTACCTCACCGCCGCCAAGAACTTCTGGGGCATGGTCATCCCGCACCGCATGTTCGGCATCGGCGGGACGAGCACGGCCGAGTTCTGGAAGGCCCGAGGGCTCGTCGCGGGCACGATCAGCGACACCAGCGCCGAGACCTGCTGCGCCTACAACCTGCTCAAGCTGAGCCGGATGCTGTTCTTCCACGACCAGGACCCGAAGTACATGGACTACTACGAGCGGGGCCTGTACAACCAGGTCCTCGGCTCCAAGCAGGACAAGGCCGACGCGGAGAAGCCGCTGGTCACGTACTTCATCGGCCTCACCCCCGGGCACGTACGCGACTACACGCCCAAGCAGGGCACGACCTGCTGCGAGGGCACCGGCATGGAGAGCGCCACCAAGTACCAGGACTCGGTGTACTTCACGAAGGCCGACAACTCCGCCCTGTACGTCAACCTGTACAGCCCCTCCACGCTGACCTGGTCCGCGAAGGGCGTCACCGTCACGCAGACCACGGACTACCCGAGGGAGCAGGGCTCCACGCTCACCATCAGCGGCGGCAGCGCGACCTTCGAGCTGAAGCTGCGCGTGCCGTCCTGGGCGACCGGTGGCTTCCGGGTGACCGTCAACGGCAGCGCGGTGAGCGGAACTCCGAACCCCGGCAGCTACTTCACCGTCTCCCGGAACTGGCAGAGCGGCGACACCGTACGCGTCACCATCCCGTTCCGGCTGCGGGTCGAGAAGGCGCTCGACGACCCGTCCCTCCAGACGCTCTTCTACGGCCCGGTCAACCTGGTGGGCCGTAACTCCAGCACGAGCCACCTCCAGGTCGGGCTCTACAAGAACGCCGCACTCTCCGGAGACCTGCTGCCCTCACTGACGCCGGTGTCCGGCAAGCCCCTCCACTACACGCTGAACGGCACCGAGTTCGCCCCCTTCTACGAGGGCACCGAGGACCGGACGCACGCCTATGTCCGCCGGGCGGAGCCCAAGGTCGTCTTCGGGAACACGGACTCCGGGGTCGCCAACCCGGCGAAGTCCGACGGGACGACGCTGCTCGACGAGATCTGGGCGGGGGCGCCGTTCGCCAACAAGGGCGCGCTGGTCTCGCGTGTGCAGTCGACCGTGAATTCCTGGGTGTCGGCCGGGTTGTTGAGCCAGGCCGACGGTCAGAAGGTGGTCACCACGGCGCAGAACGCCACGTACGTGCCCTGACGGCGGGCGGATCTCTCGGGTCTCTCCGGGCGAGGCAACTGCCGGGGAGGTCACCGGCGTCGACACGGTGACCTCCCGCTCGGCTCATGCTTTCTGCGCGTCTACGGAGATGGTTGTGACGCCGTCCCACTGTGGCGGAATGGCCCCGCTGCCGTTCGGGCCGCCGTTCTGCAGCGCGATCGTCCGCGCGGGGGAGGGGATCCTGATGCCCTCGACCCGGTAGCGCGTGTGCAGCCGCTTGATGAACTCGTGCTTGATCCGGTACTGGTCGCTGAACTCGCCGACGCCCAGGATGACCGTGAAGCTGATCCGCGAATCCCCGAACGTGTGGAAGCGGATGGCGGGTTCGTGCTCGGGCATGGCGCCCTCGACCTCCGTCATCACCTCGGTCACGACCTCGGAGGTCACCCGCTCGACATGCTCCAGGTCGCTGTCGTAGCCGACCCCGACCTGCACGGTGAGCGTCATCTCCTGTTCGGGACGGCTGTAGTTGGTCATGTTCGTGCTGGACAACTGGGCGTTGGGGATGATCACAAGGTTGTTGGAGAGGTCGCGTACGACGGTGTTGCGCCAGTTGATGTCGACGACATAGCCCTCCTCTCCGCTCGTCAGCTGGATGTAGTCACCGGGCTGGATCGTCTTCGAGGCGAGGATGTGGATGCCGGCGAAGAGGTTCGCGAGGGTGTCCTGGAGGGCGAGCGCGACCGCCAGACCGCCGACGCCGAGGGCGGTGAGCAACGGGGCGATGGAGATGCCCAGGGTCTGCAGGACGACCAGGATGCCGATCGCCAGCACCACGACACGCGTGATGTTGACGAAGATCGTGGCCGATCCGGCGACGCCCTGCCGTGACTGGGTCACGGCCCGCACCAGGCCCGTGATGATGCGCGCCGCCGTGATGGTGGAGGCGAGGATGAGGAGAACCGTCAGGATCTGGTTGAGGTTGTGGTTGACCTGCTTCGTCAGAGGCAGGGCCGCCGCGGCCGCGGCCACACCCCCGGCGAGCGCCGCGATCGGTACCAGCGCGCGCAGCGAGTCGACGATGACGTCGTCCCCGCGCCAACTCGTACGGTCCGCGTGCTTGCCCAGCCAGCGCAGCAGCAGCCGCAGCAGGATGCCCGCCGCAAGCCCGACAGCCACCCAGACGCCGGCGATGATCATGTCCTGCGCGGTGAGATCGCGGTTCACCAACTGCCTCCCGTCGTGCCGGGAAGGGCGCTTTCGCCCGGTATGCGATGTCTTGTCACTTGGTCACCTGCTGCTCGATTCCGTGTAGTGCGCTCCCGCCGGGACGTCTGTGCGAAGACACGGCGGGTTCGCTCATCCTGCCGTATTCGCGCGTATGCCTCGCCCCTGGTCCGTTTCGTTTCCGGCCATCGTCGTAGGCGCACCGGGTACGTGGACGCCCGGCGCGGCTGGGACAGGGCTTGCGCGGAGTGATCACCGGCGACTCAGGGGGCTGGGGCTCGTCCCCTTCACCGCGCCCAAGATGGCCTGGATACGCCGCCGCCGGGGCCGGTGCTCAGATCATCTTCAGGCGCACCAACGCGCCCAGCGTCAACGCCCCCGGCAGCAGCGGCAGCCACACCGTGATGATGCGGTAGGCGAGTACCACCGCCGTCGCCACCGCGGCCGGGCCGCCCGCCGCCACCAGCGCGACGATCAGCGCGGCCTCGACCGAGCCGATACCGCCCGGCGTGGGGATGAGTGCGACGGCGACCGTCGCCGCCAGATACGCGACCACGATGTGCAGCGGAGACACCGGCAGCCCCAACGCCAGCCCCACCGCGACCAGTCCGGCCGCCTGCAGGATGGGGAAGGAGATCGAGCCGCCCCACAGCGCGAGCGCGCGCGCCGGCCGGGTGTGCACGGAGCGCGCCTCGCTCAGCGCGGTCCGCAGGAAGGTGAACACGACGGTACGCAGCCGTCGTACGAGCAGCAGGACCGCCACCGCGACGCACACCGCCGCACCGGCGGCGAGCAGCAGCGGACCGATCGCCGCGTCCGGGATGAGCTTGTCGGGTCGCAGCGCGTCGGGGAAAGCGATCAGCAGGGCCAGCAGCAGGCCGGTCCGGGCTATGGACTCCGCGAGCAGATAGAGCGCGAGCGCGGCCGATGAGCGGGCCAGCGGGACACCGCACACCGCCATGAAGCGGAGGTTGACGGCGCTCGCGCCGAGCCCGGTCGGCAGGAGGTGGTTGGCGGCGCCCGCCGCGAACTGCGTGGCGAGCAGCCGGCATTTGGGCAGCCGTTCGACCAGGGCGCCCTGCCGGGTGACGGCCGCCGCGACCCAGGTGAGGCAGGTCGCCGCACCCGCCGCCAGCAGCCAGGGCCACTTGGCCGTCGCCAGGTGGCCGAAGCCGTCCACGAGCACGGACCAGTGGCGCACCGCGACCACGGCTACGAGGGCGAGCGGAAGCAGGCACAGGATCTGGCGGACCGGGATGCGTCGGTGGAGGGCTCGGGGAAGTCGTACGTCCGTCACACCTGGAGAGGCTTTCCGCGCCGAGCCAACGGGCGGTTGCGGGCATGGGGACGGCGGCTTACGCGCCGGGCACGTCCTTGGACCATGCGCATCGGCCAACCCCTTGACCTCAAGGTTGCTTGAGGTCTTAGCGTCGTACGCATGAGCATGGAAACCACCGCCTGGACGCAGCTGCACAGCGTCATGAACGCCCAGCAGGAACGCCGCCCCTTCGCCCGCGCGACACTGCGCCGCATCGCCGGTTTCGCCCGCCCGCACCGCCGCCGTATCGTGCAGTTCGTCGTGCTCAGCGTGGCGACCGCGCTGCTCGCTGTGGCGACGCCGGTCCTCGCCGGGCGCGTCGTGGACGCGATCGTGTCCGGCGGCGAGGAGGGCACGGTCGTACGCCTTGCCCTGCTCATCGCCCTGATCGCGTTCGCCGAGGCGGGGCTCGGGCTGATGAGCCGCTGGCTCTCGTCGACACTCGGCGAGGGACTCATCCTCGATCTGCGCACAGCGGTCTTCGATCATGTGCAGCGCATGCCGGTCGCGTTCTTCACACGCACTCGTACGGGAGCGCTCGTCAGCCGACTCAACAACGACGTGATCGGCGCCCAGCGCGCGTTCAGCAACACCCTGTCCGGAGTGGTCAGCAACCTCGTGACGCTGCTGCTCACCCTCGTCGTCATGCTCACCCTGTCCTGGCAGATCACCCTGCTCGCCCTGGTCCTGCTCCCGGTGTTCGTCGTCCCCGCCCGCCGCATGGGCCGCCGGATGGCGAAACTCCAGCGCGAGGCCGCCGACCTGAACGCCGCGATGGGCACCCGCATGACCGAGCGGTTCTCCGCGCCCGGCGCCACGCTCATCAAGCTCTTCGGGAGGCCCGACGACGAGTCGAAGGAGTTCGCCGCGCGGGCCCGGCGGGTGCGCGACATCGGGGTGCGTACGGCGATGGCACAGACGGCGTTCATCACCGCACTGACCCTCGTCTCCGCACTCGCGCTCGCCCTGGTGTACGGCCTCGGCGGCTGGTTCGCACTGCGCGGCAGCCTGGAACCGGGCGCCGTGGTGTCGCTGGCGCTGCTCCTCACCCGCCTCTATGCGCCCCTGACCTCCTTGGCGGGAGCCCGAGTCGAGGTCATGAGCGCCCTCGTGAGCTTCGAGCGCGTCTTCGAGGTGCTCGACCTGAAGCCGCTGATCGAGGAGAAACCGGGCGCCCGGAAGGTGCCGGACGGTCCGGTCTCCGTCGAGTTCACCGACGTCCGCTTCGGCTACCCGTCCGCCGACAAGGTCTCCCTGGCCTCGCTCGAGGAGGTCGCCTCCCTCGACACCCGCGGCGGCGCCGAGGTCCTGCACGGCATCTCCTTCCGCGCCGAACCCGGCCAGACCGTCGCCCTCGTCGGCTCCTCCGGCGCCGGAAAGTCGACCATCGCGCAACTGCTGCCCCGGCTGTACGACACCGACGAGGGCTCCGTACGCATCGGCGGCGTCGACGTACGCGAACTGAGCGCCGAGTCGATGCGGGCAGCCGTCGGCATGGTCACCCAGGACGGGCACCTCTTCCACGACTCGGTCCGCGCCAACCTGCTGCTCGCCCGGCCCGACGCCGACGACGACGAACTGTGGGCCGTACTGCGCCGCGCCCGCCTCGACGATCTCGTACGCTCCCTGCCCGACAGCCTGGACACCGTGGTCGGCGAGCGCGGCTACCGGCTCTCCGGCGGCGAACGCCAGCGCATGACCATCGCCCGCCTGCTGCTGGCCCGCCAGCGGATCGTCATCCTCGACGAGGCCACCGCCCACCTGGACAACACCTCCGAAGCCGCCGTCCAGGAAGCGCTCACCGAAGCCCTGGAGGGCCGCACCGCGGTCGTCATCGCCCACCGGCTGTCGACCGTACGGGCCGCCGACGCGATCCTCGTCGTCGAGGCCGGCCGGATCGTGGAGCGAGGCACGCACGAGGAACTGCTCGCGGCGGGCGGACGGTACGCGGAGCTGTACCGGACGCAGTTCCGGAAGACCGCGCCGCTCGAGGCGGCGGCATGAGCAGCATCGCCCTTCCGGCAGTCGGCGCATCTCGTTCGTCAGGCCAGACTGACCTCGACCGGCAGTTTCTTGATGCCGTTGACGAAGTTCGAGCGGACGCGGGGGACGTCGCCGGCCAGGCGGATGTCCGCGAGGCGCGGAATCAGCTCCTCGAACATGATGCGGATCTCGGTACGGGCGAGCAGGTTGCCCAGGCACAGATGCGGGCTGCCCTTGCCGAAGGTGACGTGGTCGTTGTGCTGCCGGGCGACGTCGAAGTCGTACGGGTTGCCGAAGACCTCCTCGTCGCGGTTGCCGGAGGCGAACCACATGACGACCTTGTCGCCCTCCTTGACCCGCTTGCCGCCGAGTTCGACGTCGCGGGTCGCGGTGCGGCGGAAGTGGTAGACGGGGGAGGCCCAGCGCAGGAACTCCTCCACCGCGAGGGGAATCAGGGAGGGGTCCTCCCGCAGGCGGGCCAGTTGCTCGGGGTGCTGGAGGAGCGCCAGCATGGAGTGCGTGATGGTGTGGCGGGTGGTCTCGTTGCCGGCGACGACCAGCAGCAGGAAGTAGTTGTCGAAGTCCTGCGGTGAGAGCGGGACGCCGTCGCGCGGGGTGGTGTTGACGAGCTTCGACACCAGGTCCGTGCCGTCGCCGCCGCGCCGTCGGCGGGCCAACTCCCGTCCATACTCGAAGACTTCGAGCGAGGCGGGGGAGCGGAAGGGCAGGTCGCGGTACTGCTCGCTCTCCTCGCTGTGCAGCAGCACGTCCGCGTAGTCGGGGTCGGTGTGGCCGATGATGCGGTTGCCCCAGTCGATGAGCTGCTGGTTGTCCGTAGGAGGTACGTCGAGAAGGCGGGCCAGGACGTTGATGGGGAAATCGGCGGAGATCTCCTTGACGAAGTCGAAGGTGCCCTTGGCCAGGGCGGCGTCCAGCGTGGTGGCGGTCAGGCCGCGCAGGAAGTCCGTGTAGCTGTTGATGACGCTCGCCCCGAACTGACGCTGGATCAGGCTGCGCAGGGCGCGGTGGCGGACGCCGTCCAGCTCCAGGATCGAGGCGCGCTTCTTGATCTGGTCGTCGTCGACCTCTTCGAGGTTGACGAACTTCGTCGAGGTGAAGGTTTCCGGGTCGCGGTCGACGGCGGTGATGTCCGCATGCCGGGTCACCGCCCAGAAACCCGAGTTGGGGGCCTTTTCCGGCTGCCAGTGCACCGGGTCCTCGTGGCGCAGAGTGTGGAACATGCGCCAGGGGGTGACCCCGTCGGTGAAGTGGTCGAGGTCGGCGAGGTCGACGTCCGCGAGCGGCATGGGTTCGCGCACGGCGTCGGTCAGGATCTCGGTCATCAAAGGGCTCCTCGGCGGCGCGGACGGCGTCACAGGTGGTAGGCGTACTCGGTGAACTCCCAGTCGGTGACGTGCCGTTGGAAGCGTTCGACCTCGTTGCGCTTGTAGCTCAGGAAGGACGTGGCGAAGTCCTTGCCGAGCATCTCGGTCAGGGCGGTGTCCGCCTCCAGCGCGTCCAGGGCCGCGGGCAGGTTCATCGGCAGTACGGGGGACTTGGACGTGTCGTAGCCGTAGCCCTCCAGCGGGGCCGGTGGCTCCTCGCCCGCCCGGACGCCGAGCAGGGCGGCGGCGACCGTGCCGGCGATCAGCAGATACGGGTTGGCGCCGGCGTCGCCGAGCCGCAGTTCCACGCGCGCGCCGGAGCCCCGCTCGGGCGGGATGCGGAGCATGGCACTGCGGTTGTCCAGGCCCCAGTCGATCAGCCAGGGCGCGAGTGTGTCGGGTCCGAAGCGCTTGTACGAGTTGACCGTGGGGTTGGCCAGCGCGGCGAGCGCGGGCGCGTGCGCGAGGATGCCGGCGACGGCGTGCCGGGCGGTGGCGGACAGGCCGTACGTGCCGGAAGGGTCGTCGAAGGCGTTGTGGGCGCCTTCCTCGTCGGGGGCCAGGCAGGACAGATGGAGGTGGAAGCCGGAGCCGCCCGCGTCACCGAAGGGCTTGGCCATGAAGGTGGCGAGCTTGCCCTCCTTGCGGGCCAGCTCCTTGACGGCGGCCTTGAAGCGGAAGGCGCGGTCGGCGGCGTCCAGGGCGCCCGAGTGGCTGAGGTTGATCTCGTACTGGCCGCCGTCGAACTCGTGGTTGCCGGTGGTGACGCCGATGCCCAGGTCGCGCAGGTGCCGCAGGGTGCGCAGCAGGTGGTTGCCGGGGTCGGCGCGCAGACCGGCGGTGTAGACGGCGCCGGTGGTCTCCGGTGCGCGGCGCCAGCCGGTGGGTGTCTGCGGGGCGGGTTCCAGCAGGAAGTACTCCAGCTCGGGGCCGACCACGGGCCGCAGTCCGTGTTCGGCGCACCGGGCCAGGACGGCCCGCAGCAGGTCGCGCGGTGACTCGGCGGCGGGAGCCCCGGTCGCCGGATCGACGACCTCTCCCAGGCAGGTGGCGACGCCGGGCTCCCAGGGCAGCGCGGCCAGGGTGGACAGGTCCGGGCGCACGCAGACGTCCGGCAGTCCCGCGTCCAGACCGCCCGCGACCGGGACGACGTCGCCCTGGGGGCTGGTGTGGTACACGGCGCGGCAGAAGGCCAGGCCGTGGTCGCAGGCCGACGGCAGGTGGTCGAGCAGGACGTCGCGGGCGCGGTCGGTGCCGATCAGGTCGGGATAGATCACCCGGACCACGTCGATGCCCTCGGCGGCGAGCCGCTCCAGATGGCGTCGGACGTCCGGGGTGTCGGATGCGCTCACCGATGTCTCCTTGGGCGGGTGGTGGGACGCCCTCGGGCCCTGGGGGGCGCTGGGAGGGGGAGTCGGGGGAGTCGGGGATTTCATTTGATCCCGAACGGTATGGAAGTGAGTCGCCGTGCCGCAAGAGTCTGGCCCGGAAAAATTATCCACCTGGACAGGTATTGACCAAGGCTAATCGGCTTCCTATGTTGTTTGAAGCCAAACGAGTCAGGGATGCGGCTTCCTCGCAGCCCTTTGGCAGAGGGGCCTGGCCGCACGGTGCCTGTGCACACGGCGGCCGGGCCCCTCCCACCGAACCGTCCCCGCCCTGCTCCGACGCCCTCACCCCCTGGAGGACCGGCCATGAAGGTCGTCGTCGACATGAACAAGTGCCAGGACCACGGCCAGTGCGTCTTCGCGGCCCCCGACGTCTTCTCGCTGGACGACGCGGGCCATCTGGCGTACGTCTCCGATCCGGACGACGCGCTGCGCGACGAGGTCGAGGAGGCCGCGGACGTGTGTCCGCTGCAGGCCATCCGGATCGAGGACTGAGAAGCGTGAACGGACGCATCGTCGTCGCCGGCGCCTCCATGGGCGGCCTGCGCGCCGCCGAGCAACTGCGTGCGGCGGGCTGGACCGGCGCGATCACGGTCGTCGGCGACGAGCCCCACATGCCGTACAACCGGCCGCCGTTGTCGAAGGACGTGCTGGCCGGGAAGGCGCCGTTCGAGTCGCTGGCCTTCACGCCGAAGGCGTCGACGGCCGATGTGGAGTGGCGGCTCGGCGCAAAGATCGTCGCGGCCCGCCTCGCCGAGCGGACCGTGGAACTCGACGACGGATCGGCCCTCTCGTACGACGGTCTGGTCGTCGCCACCGGCATGCGGCCCCGTCGGCTGCGCTGCCCCGGCCCGCTCGCCGGCCGCCACACGGTCCGTACGCTCGCCGACGCGCAGGGCCTGCGAGACGAACTGACCCGGCCCGGCACCCGTGTCGTCGTGGTCGGCGCCGGATTCATCGGCTGCGAGGTCGCCGCCACCGCCGTAGGACTCGGCGTTCGCGAGGTGACCGTCGTCGATCCGCTGCCCCTGCCCATGGTGGGCCCGCTGGGCGAACTGCCGGCCCGCGCGCTGCTGAAGCGGCACGAGGAGCGGGGGGTGCGCTTCGCCCTCGGCACGGGAGTCGCCGGGTTCGAGGGCGACGACCGTGTGACCGGTGTCGTCCTCGCCGACGGTTCCGTGCTGCCCGCCGACGTGGTGGTGGAGTCGGTCGGCTCGGTCGCCAACACCGAGTGGCTTCAGGGCAACGGGCTCGACCTGTCCGACGGAGTGCTCACCGACGAGCACCTGCGGGCCGGCGGACATCCGGAGGCGGTCGCGGTCGGCGACGTCGCCCGCTTCCCCAACGCCCGCTACGACGGCGTACCTCGTCGGGTCGAGCACTGGTCGATCCCCACCGACACCGCCAAGCATGCGGCGAGGACGCTGGCCGCTCATCTGGCCGGTGGGGCCGTGGAGTTGGCGCCCTTCGCGCCGCTGCCCACCTTCTGGAGCGACCAGCACGACTTCCGGCTCCAGTCGTTCGGGGCGCCCGGTCTTGGCCTCGAAGACGTGCGAGTGCTGGACGGCGAGCCGGAGGGTGACGTCCTCGTCGGTTACCACGTCGGCGGTCGACTCGTCGGCGTCGTCGCGCTCGGCGGCCACGCGGCCGCCCTGGGTGCCGCCAAGTATCGCGCCCACCTGCTCAAGCAGCCCGCCCTCACCGCGTAAGGAGCTCCAAGTGGCCAGTCTCCGTGGTTACTTCCATCCCAAGACGGCGAGTGGTGCCTCGTCGCTGATTCCGTCGCCGCCGTGGCGTTACTCCGGTGATCTGCTGACCGTCGAGTACCGCACGGATCCCTCGCGGGTGCGTGAACTCCTGCCGGAGCCCTTGGAGTTGGCCGACGAGGACCCGGGTGCGGTAGCGCTGATCTGGGCCGACTGGCAGTCCTGCTCCGAGTCCGGGGCGGAGCTGCTGGATCCGGTGCTGTCGCAGTACAAGGAGGCCTTCGCGGTCGTGCGCTGCAAGTTCCGGGGGCAGACGTATTCGCGGTGCGTGTACATCTGGGTCGACAAGGACTTCGCCATCGCGCGCGGGCTGCATCAGGGGTATCCGAAGAAGCTCGGGTCCATCCATCAGACACGGCCCCATCCGTACGGGCCCGCTCCGCGGGTTGAGGCGGGGGCTCGGTTCGGGGCGACGCTCGCGGCAGCCGACCGGCGGTTGGCCCAGGCCGTGGTCACGTTGCGGGAGCCGTCGGAGACGAACGGGTTCGTCAACGGGCATCCCATGGTGCATCACCGGTGGCTGCCGTCCATTGAGAAGGGCAAGGGGCTTGCTCTGGATGAGCTGATCGAGTCCGGGGCGGATTCCTTCGAGGGCGGGCAGCCGTGGGTCGGGGACGCCGAGTTGGAGTTGTTCGAGGCGCCTACGGAGGAGCTGGCGCGGTTGGAGGTTCGGGAGCCGATTGCTGCGTACTACCGGCAGGTTGGGGTGGTTTGGGACGGCGGGCGGCTGCTGGAGGTCGGTACGTCGGGAGCGTTTGCCGGGTGAGGTCTGTGGCCCGCCGCGGGTTGTTTTGTGCTGGTCGCACCTATGCGGCGGAGCCGCATATCGATACAACCCCGCGCCCCTAGGTAGCTCATCTGCCCCCGTTTATTAGGAGCCGCTCGTCATGTCTGACCTCATCACCGTCGCCGGTGTTTCCGTCGACACCCGGCACTGGATAGGCGGCCAACGCGTCGCCTCCGCCGACACCTTCGCCGACCTCTCTCCGATCGATGGAAGCGTCCTCGGCGAGATAGCCCGCGGCACCCCGGCGGAGGCCGGCGCCGCCGTGGCCGCCGCCAAGGCCGCCTTCCCCTCCTGGGCCGCCACCCCCCGCGCCGAACGCGCCCGCATCCTGCACGCCATCGCCGACGGCGTCGAGAAGCGGATCGAAGAGCTGGCCATCGTCGAGACCACCGACAACGGCGCCCTGCTGCGGTCGCATCGCCGGGGTGTGATGCCGCGTGTGGCCCACAACTTCCGTTTCTTCGCGGACTGGCTGCTGAAGCTCGACCACGAGGACTTCGAGACGAGAGGCCACACGAACCACGTGAGCTGGGACCCGGCGGGCCCCTCCGTGCTGATCACCCCGTGGAACGCGCCGCTCATGCTGGCCACATGGAAGGTCGCCCCGGCCCTGGCGGCCGGCAACACGGTCGTCCTCAAGCCCGCCGAGTGGTCCCCGCTGACTGCCTCGCTGCTCGCCGACATCGCGGCCCAGGCCGGGCTCCCGGCCGGTGTCCTCAACGTCGTCCAGGGCTACGGCGCCGAGATCGGCGACGCCCTCACCTCGCACCCGGACGTACGCCGGATCAGCTTCACGGGGTCGGTGCCGACGGCGCGTCGTATCGCTGCGTCCGCCGCGCCGAACCTCACCCCGCTCAGCCTCGAACTCGGCGGTAAATCACCCCTGTTGGTGTTCGCCGACGCCGACCTGGACCTCGCCGTCGACCTCGCGGTGGAGCAGTACGACAACGCCGGGCAGGTCTGCCTGGCCGCGACCCGCATCCTCGTCGAGGAGTCGGTCGCCGAGGAGTTCACCCGCCGCTTCGTGGAGAAGGCGGCGCGGTTGAAGCAGGGCGACCCGCGGGAGGAAGCCACCGACATCGGGCCCAGCATCCACTCCCGCCAGCTGGAGAAGATCGACGGCTTTGTGCGGCGGGCTGTGGAGACCGGGGCGCGCGTCGTCATCGGCGGGTACCGCAAGGAGGGGCAGTACTACGCACCGACGCTCCTCACGGATGTCGCCCAGGCCTCGGAGATCGTCCAGGAGGAGGTCTTCGGGCCGGTACTGACCCTCCAGACCTTCGCCACCGAGGAAGAAGCCGTCCACCTCGCGAACGACACCCGCTTCGGGCTCGCCGCCACCCTCGCCACCGGCGACCACGAGCGCGCCGAACGCGTCAGCGCCCAGCTCGTGGCGGGCACGGCCTGGGTCAACTGCTTCTTCGTACGTGACCTCCAGGCGCCCTTCGGCGGCTCCCGCCTCTCCGGTGTCGGCCGGGAGGGCGGCACCTGGAGCTTCGACTTCTACTGCGACCTGAAGAACACCGTCACGGCCCCGAACGGATGGAACAACCATGGGTGAGATCGTCGGGGCGGGCCTGCTCGCCCATGTCCCCACCATCGTGCTCCCGGAGGCGGACCGGCTGGAGCTGAACGAGGGCAAGGAGATCACCCTCGTCACCGGCCTTCACCAGCTCCGTAAGGACGTCTTCGAGCGGGGTGCCGCCAACGAGTACGACACGGTGGTCGTCCTCGACTCCCACTGGGCCACCACCGTCGAGTTCGTCGTCACCGCCCAGCAACGGCGCGCGGGCCTGTTCACCTCCGAGGAACTGCCGCGCGGTATGTGCCGGATGCCGTACGACTTTCCCGGCGACCCCGAACTCGCCCGCAACATCGAGAAATTCGCCGACAAGCACGGCACCTGGATCACCGCGATCGACGACGACTACCTGCCGATCTACTACGCCACCATCAACCTGTGGAAGTTCCTCGGCGAGGGGCTTCCGGACAAGCGGTGGGTGAGCATCGGCGTCTGCCAGACCGGCGATATGGAGGACCACCTTCGCCTCGGCCGTGCCCTCGCGGACGGTATCGCCGCCACCCCCGGGCGGCGCGTCCTGCTCATCGCCTCGGGCGCGCTGTCGCACACCTTCTGGCCGCTGCGCGAGATCCGCGACCACGAGGCCAGCGATCCGGTGCACATCCGCACGCCGGAGGCCCGCGAGGCCGACTACGAACGCATCGCCTGGTTCAAGGAGGGCCGTCACGACAAGGTCCTGGACACCATGGGCGAGTTCTGGAAGGTCAAGCCGGAGGCGAAGTTCTTCCACTACCTGATGATGGCCGGCGCGCTCGGCGAGCAGGCGTGCGTCGCGAAGGCCCGGCAGTACGGCGAGTACGAGAACTCCGTCGGCACCGGCCAGGTCCATCTGTGGTTCGACCGCCCCGCCGACGGCTGGACCGGCAACAGCCTGCCCACCCCCGCCGCTCAGTCCTGACGAGGAGTACCCCCATGCCCGAATTCCGCCGCATCCTGCTCGACGGCGCCGCCGTCGAGGCCACCGTCGACGGGGACGAACTCGTCGCCGGCGACGGCCGCCGCGTCAAGACCGAGGAGGCGCATCACCTGCCCCCGGTCGTCCCGTCCAAGGTGATCGCGGTCCACCTCAACCACCGCAGCCGCGTCGACGAGTTCCAGATCCAACTCCCCGACACACCCACCTACTTCCACAAGCCGACCTCGTCGCTGAACTCCCACCGGGGCGCCGTCGTCCGCCCCGAGGGCTGCAAGTGGCTCAACTACGAGGGCGAGGTCGCCATCGTCATCGGGAAGACCGCACGCAACATCTCGCAGGCCGAGGCGGGCGAGTACATCGCGGGCTACACCGTCGCCAACGACTACGGTCTGCACGACTTCCGCGACACCGACGCCGGCTCCATGCTCCGGGTGAAGGGCTCCGACACCCTCTGCCCGCTCGGCCCGGGGCTCGTCACCGACTGGGACTTCCACGGCAAGAGCCTGCGCACGTACGTCAACGGCCAAGTGGTCCAGGACGGTTCGACCGACGAGATGAAGTGGGACATGCACTACCTCGTCGCCGACATCGCCCGCACGATCACCTTGTACCCCGGTGACGTGCTGCTGTCGGGCACCCCGGCCAACTCTCGTCCCGTACATCCCGGCGACGTCGTCGAGGTCGCGGTCGAGGGCCTGGGCCGCCTCACCAACCACGTCGTCACCGGCCCCACCCCCATCCGCACCGATGCCGGCGCCCAGCCCACCGAATCGGAGGAGGTGCTGTCCACGGCGCTCGGCGGCGACTGGGAGTTCCGCGGCATCCGTCCGCCCCGGCGGTGACTCCTGTGCGGGGGGCCTGCCGGTTCCGGCGTACGAGTAGGGTCGCGCTCATGAGCGATTCCTCCGAGAAGCCCTCCGCCAAGCCCCGCAAGCGCGTGGATTACGGGACCGGCCGCGAGGCCCTGCTCAACGCGGCCGTACGTGTGGTGGCCCGGGGCGGGCTGCGCAAGCTCACCTATCGCTCTGTCGCGGAGGAGGCGGGCGTCACGCACGGGCTCGTGGTGCACCACTTCGGTTCACGTGACGCGCTGGTCGAGGCAGCCCTCGAACACGCGGTGCGCACGAGCGCGAGTACGAGTTCCCTGGAACCCGGCACGGGCGACATCGCTGACTTCGCGGCGGGACTGGCGGACATGGTCACCCGCGAGCCGGCCATGCAGACGTTCCAGTACGAGCTCATGCTCGAGTCCCGGCGCAGGCCCGAGCTGCTGCCGCAGATCCGCGCGCTGTACGACGAGTACTTCGAGGCCACGGAGAGGGAGCTGTCCCGCAGCCTGCCCGAAGGCACCAGCCCTGCCCTGACCCGGCTCGTCTTCGCCGCTCTGGAGGGTCTCGTACTGCACCAGCTGGTCCTCGACGAGCCGGACGTCACAGAGGCCGCGCTGAAGGAGCTGCGGTCACTGCTGACGCGGCAGCGTGGCGGCGCAGAGTAGTCGCTCATGCGGTAATCCCTGCCATAACAGCAGGTCAGGACAGGTCCCCGTCGCCCGGCGACGGGGACTCGTCTGTTTCCGGCGGCGTAAAGAGTCGATTACGTGCGCGCGAAGTATTGACGAAACTATCCGAGTGGATAATTCTCGCGGTGTAGGGCCATTGGTCGCCTTCCCCTCTTCTACTCCCCAGCTCCCCCTCCGCCTCGCGCCCGATACGAGGAGTGCCACGACATGACCGTCGCCACCGCCGGACCCGCATCCGCCACCGAGGATCTGCTGCCCTTCCGCGACCCCGGCTTCCGCGCGGACCCGTACCCGTACTACGCGCGGCTGCGGCAGGAGCACCCTGTCTACAGGCATCCGGTCGGTCTGTACGTCGTCTCCCGCTACGAGGACGTCGCCCGGCTGATCCGCAACCCCACCCTGAGCGTGCAGCAACTCGACTTCGGGCCAGCCACCCCGATCCACCACACCATGCTCGGCAAGGACGCCCCCGACCACACGCGGCTGCGGCGGATCACCAACCGCTGGTTCACGCCCAAGGCCGTCGAAGAATGGTCCAAGGTGACGCGTGCCTCCGTGGAGGCCGTGCTCGACGAGGTCGAGAAGGGCGACGGCACCCTGGACGCCGCCGACGGCCTCTCCCTGAAGTGCACCTTCGACACCACCTGTCACATCTTCGGCATCGAGCCGACCGAGATGGACGCCATCCAGCGCAAGACCTACGAGATCGGGCTGAGCCTCGGCCCCGGCGGCAACGACGAGGAGGCCCGCGCCACCACGGAGGCGTTCGCCTGGTTCGCCGAGCACATCCGCCGGCTCGTGGCCGACAAGCGCGCCCACCTCGGCGAGGGTCTGATCGACGCCTTCATCGCCGCGCAGGACGAGGGCAGGATGACCGAGGAAGAAGTCGTCTACACGATCTTCCTGTTCTTCGCCGTGGGCCACCTCGACGTCAAGCACCTGATCAACCACGGCATCTGGCTGATGACGCAGAAGCCCGAGCTGTTCGCGGCCTACCGGGACGAGCCGGAGGCACGGCCGGGCATCATCAACGAGATCCTGCGGATCGAAACGCCCGAGTCGATGGTGGTGCGCCTGACCACGCAGGACACGGTCATCGGCGACGTCACCGTAGCGGCCGGAGAGGCGCTGGCCCTGCTCATCGCCTCCGCCAACCGTGACCCCGAGGTGTTCGCCGACCCCGACACCTTCGACCACACCCGCCCGGTCGCCGCCGGCCAGCACCTGGCCTTCGGCTCTGGCATGCACGGCTGCGCCGGCCAGGTCCTGGCCCGGGCCGAGGCGGACATCGTCTTCAGCGCGATCGTCAACCGGTTCTCCGGTGTGGAGCCGGTCGGCGAGCCCACCTATGCGCACACCGAGTTCCTGCGCACCATCACCCACCTCCCCGTCCGTTTCCTGTGATTCCCCTGATCCGTTTCGAGAGCCAGGAGCCGTCATGAAGGTCGAAGTCGACCTCAAGAAGTGCCAGGACCACGGCCAGTGCGTGTACGCGGCCCCCGACCTGTTCGCGCTGGACGACGAGGGGCGCCTGTCCGTGCGATCGCGGGCGACCGACGTGTACGTGGCCGACGTGGACGAGGAGAACGCCGAGGAGCTGTACGAGGCCGCCGAGGTCTGCCCGCTCCAGGCCATCACGGTGCACGAATAGCCGGGGACGCGGCATGTTTCGGGTCGTGTCCTACCCGACCGCGCGGCTGCTGCGCCGCGTACTTCCCCGGGACCAACGTCCTGGTACCCCTGGACAGCACCGCCGACCCCACGTCGAAGTCGGTCGTCATACGACTCGTACGTCGGATCGCGGCCGACCGGCCCGTCGCCTGAGTCACGGTCCTGTAAAGACCTCCGCGGCCGCAAAAGGATCCCCCGCAGCCCCTTGCCAAACGGATAGTTCCCGCCCACCATGAGGCAACTCGTTTGGCCTAAAACGAAATCTCCGTCCCTCCCCGTTCCCCGGCAGGTGATTCGAGTGGACAGTCAGACCGCGGTCGCCACGCAGACCGCTCATGACGCATCCATGGCAGGCAGACTCAAGCCCAACTCTCTCGGTGTCCTCGGCATCCTCTTCTTCGTTCTCTCCGCCCAGGCACCGCTGACCGGCATCGCCGGGGCCGTGCCCATCGCCATCGCCATCGGCAACGGCGCCGGCGCCCCGGCCGCCTATCTCGCAGCGGGCGTCGTCGTCCTGCTGTTCTCCGTGGGCTTCGTCGCCATGGGCCGCCACGTCGTGGACGCCGGCGCCTTCTACACCTACATCGGCAAGGGCCTCGGTCGCGCGACCGGCTCCGGCAGCGCCGCCGTCGCGCTCTTCTCCTACTGTGCCGTGCAAGCCTGTATGTACGGACTGTACGGAAGCATCATGAGCGGCCTTGTCGAGTACCACACCGGTGCCCAGGTGGCGTGGTGGGTCTGGGCCCTGGTCACCATGGCGATCGTGCAGGTTCTCGGCGCCTCGGGCATCGAGATGGGCGCCAAGATCCTCGCCGTTTTCGTGCTGGCCGAGTTCAGCATCCTGATCGTCTTCGCCCTCGTGACCCTCTTCAAGGGCGGCGGACCCGAGGGGCTCGGCCTCACGGACAGCTTCTCGCCGTCCGCCGCGTTCCAGGGCGCCCCCGGCGTGGCGCTGATGTTCGCCGTGGCGTCGATGTTCGGCTTCGAGTCCACCGCCATCTACGGCGAGGAGGCTCGTGAACCCCGCAAGACTGTTCCCCGGGCCACTTACCTGTCCGTCGCGGTGGTCACCGGCTTCTTCGCGTTCACCTCATGGATGCTGGTCTCCGCGCACGGCGCGTCCCAGGCCACGGCCGAGGCGGGCAAGGCCCTGGAGAGCGGCGACGCCACGGCCTTCGTCTTCACGCCGATCGCCGCCCAGTTCGGCGGCTGGGTCAACGACGTGCTGCCGATCCTGCTGGCCACTTCCCTCTTCGCCGGCCTCCTGGCCTTCCACAACTCCGCCAACCGCTACCTGTTCTCTCTCGGCCGCGAAGGGCTCCTGCCGCGTGGACTGACCGCCATCAACCGGCGTCACTCGCCCTGGGTGGCGGGCACCGTGCAGACCGTGATCGCGGTGCTGCTGGTGGTGCCGTTCGCGGTCCTGGGCAAGGATCCGGTGCTGACCCTCTTCTCCTGGTTCAGCGGGGTCGCCGTCCTGGGCATCATGCTGCTGTACTTCCTGACCTCGGTCTCGGTCGTCGTGTTCTTCCGCCGCTCGGGCGCCGACACCCGCCCCTGGAACACCCTGATCGCCCCAGTGCTGGGCGCACTCGGCATCGCCGGTGCCATCTGGCTCATCGTCGCCAACTTCACGACGCTCATCGGCGGCGACCGGACCACGGCCCTATGGCTCCAGGCCACCGTTCCGGTGGTGATGATCCTCGGCGTCATCGCCGCCCGGCTGACGCGGTCCCGGGCAGAGACCACCGACTGACACCGCGTCCCTCGCTGATACGGCCGGAGCCTGCGCCCCGGTCGTATCGGGCCTTTTGACGAACCGAGTGAGTCGTTTGTCATCGAATGAAATGGAGATGGAGAGCGCGTGCTGAACGCCACCCATGAGGAACTGCTGCGCCGCGCCAAGGGACTCGACCTGCCCACACAGCACCACATCGACGGCAAGGACGAAGCCGGTCACGGTGGATCGTTCGCCGTGATTTCCCCTCGCGACGGCCAGACCCTGGTCCAGGTCGCCGACGCGCGGGAGGCGGAGATCGATCTCGCCGTGGCGGCGGCGCGCCGCGCCTTCGACACAGGGCCGTGGCCGCACCTGGCGCCCGCCGAGCGTGGTCGGGTCCTGTTGCGAATCGCCGAGCTGCTGGAGGAGCGGCGCGAGGAGCTGGCGCTGACCGTGAGCCTGGAGATGGGCAAACCGATCACGGACGCGTACGCCATCGAGCTGCGCGCCGCGATCAACACCTTCCGCTGGTACGGGCAGCTCGCCGACAAACTCACCGACGAGTCTCCCCATACCGCATCGGACTCACTGGCCTTGGTCACCCGGGAGCCGACAGGCGTCGTCGGCGCCGTCGTGCCGTGGAACTTCCCGCTCACGTTGGCGAGTTGGAAGGTCGCTCCCGCGCTCGCCGCCGGCTGCACGGTCGTCCTGAAGCCGTCGGAGTCCTCTCCGCTGTCCGCCCTCCTGCTCGGCCGCGTCGCCACCGACGCCGGACTGCCGCCGGGCGTCCTCAACGTTGTCACCGGTGACGGGCCGGTGGCAGGGCGGGCGCTCGGCCTCCACCCCGACGTCGATGTCCTGGCCTTCACCGGCTCCACCGTCGTCGGCCGCCACTTCCTGCGCTACGCCGCCGACTCCAATCTCAAGCGCGTCTGGCTCGAACTCGGCGGCAAGTCACCGAACATCGTGCTGCCCGACGCCCCGGACCTGGAGAAGGCGGCGGCGACCGCAGCCTGGGGCATCTTCTTCAACCAGGGTGAGATGTGCACGGCCCCCTCCCGGCTGCTGGTCCACTCGTCCATCGCCGAACAGGTCACGGAGACCGTCGTGGCGCGGGCGCGCGAGCTGCGGGTGGGCGACCCGCTCGATCCGGCCACCGAGATGGGCGCACTGGTCGGCGACAGCCACCTCGGCAGGGTCCTGGAACATGTCGCCTCCGGCCTGGACGAGGGCGCCAGGCTGCGGGTGGGAGGGGGCCGGGCCCTGGCCGAGACCGGCGGCAGCTACCTGCGGCCCACCGTGTTCGACCGGGTCGACCCCGGCATGCGGCTGGCCCGCGAGGAGATCTTCGGCCCCGTCCTGTCCGTCCTTGCCTTCGACGACCTCGACGAGGCGGTAAGGCTGGCCAACGCCACCGAGTACGGCCTCGCCGCGGGGCTGTGGACGTCCGACCTGTCCACCGCTCACAAGGTCTCGCGCGCACTGAAGGCCGGCACGGTCTGGGTCAACTGCTACGAGGAGGGCGACCTGACCGTCCCCTTCGGCGGTATGAAGCAGTCAGGCAACGGCCGGGACAAGTCCGTCCACGCCATCGAGAAGTACACCGAACTGAAGACCACCTGGATCCAGTTGTGACCCGTACGCACACGCGACCCCTGATCGCGATTCCGGCCCGGTTCGCCGCCACCACGTCCGCGCTCCGCTACGCCGCCGAGGTGAACGCCCGCGCGCTGGTCGAGGCCGTGTGGCGGGCCGGGGGTGAGCCGGTGAGCATCCACCCCGCCGACCCGGCCGGAGCCGACGTGGCCGAGCGGCTCGCCCGCTTCGACGGCGTGTTGCTCCCGGGCGGCGGAGACCTGGCCCCGCACCGCTACGGAGCCACCGACAGCCATGACAGCGTCTATGACGTCGACGACCTCCAGGACGTGTTCGACCTCGAAGTCGCCTGCCAGACACTGGACTTGGGACTGCCCCTGCTGGCGATCTGCCGTGGGCTGCAGGTGGTGAACGTCGCCCTCGGCGGCAGCCTGGAACAGGACATGGGCGGCGTGGACCGCGAACACCGGCACATCGTGCATCCGGTCGCGATCCAGCGCGGCACCCTGCTCGAACAGGCCACCGGCGCCGAGAAGGCGGAGGCTTCCTGCTACCACCACCAGCGCGTCGACCGCATCGGTGTCGGGCTCAAGGTCACCGCGCGGGCCGCCGACGGCACGGTGGAGGGGCTCGAACTGCCCGGAACCCCGGGGTGGTTCACGGCGGTGCAGTGGCACCCCGAGGACACCGCGGACCAGGACCGGGCCCAGCTGGGCCTGTTCGACGCGCTGGTCCAGGCCGCCCACAACAGACGCTGACACAGGCATGGCTCTCTTCGGCCGCAAGCAGAAGGCTCCCCGCCTCGCTCCCGAACTCGACGACGTTCCGCTGGGCCGGGTGCTGAGGGGCATCGCCGCCGCCCGGGGACCAGGACCGCAGGACCTCGCCATCGCCCAGGTGGAGCGGCTCCTGCGGGACACCGGCGACGACTGGGACCGCCGCTGCCACCGTATAAGCGTCCTCGCGCAGGCCGTGCCCGCGCTGGCCCGGGGCTGGCGCGAGCGCCGACCCCGCGACCCGGACGCCCTGGTGCTGGCCACCTGGTCCGAACTGGCCACCGATCCGCGGAGTGCCCTGGCGATCTGCCGCGTCGCCGCCGAGGTCCGCCCGACTGATCCGACCCCGTGGGTGGGTGCGCTGGCGGCGCTGCGGATTCTGGGGCGGCCTAGCTCTGAACTTTCTCCCGTCTGGCTGGAGATACGCGCGCGTGATCCATGGCACCGGGAGGCGCACCTGCAGATCCTGGGCCACCTCTCCCCGGAGGAGCAGGGCAGCCAGGCCGTGCTACGGGACTTTCTCGATGATGCCCACGCGGTCATGCCGTGGGACGCACCGACGGCATGCCTGCCACTGGCGGCGGCTGTGCGGCAGTACCACCGCGAAAGGAGCAGGGGAGGAATCCAGGCGCTGGGAGTGAGCCGGTACTGGTCGCAGCCGCACACCGCACGGCTGCTGGACCAGGGCACGGCCCACTGGCTGCAACCGGGGCACCTGCGTCACGCGGCCGCCGTCGCGGACCTGGGAATGCTCGCCTACGCCTTGATCCGGGCGGGCCGCAGCGGCGATGCCCGGCAGGTCTTCTCCGCCATCGGCGGGCTGGTGACGCCTTGGCCGTGGAGCTACGAGGGGGACCCGGTGGAGTGCTACACCGGCTACTCCGGCCGCGTGTAGGCGTGCGGCTCTCCCTCCACACGCATCGCGCGGGGGCTGGCCTTGCGGTCGGGCCCCACGCCGTACACCGGCGTCAGTCGCGCTCCGCCGCCTCGACGATGTTGGTCAGCAGCATGGCGCGGGTCATCGGTCCGACCCCGCCGACCGGCGGTGTGAGGGAGCCGGCGACCTGGTCGACGTCCGGGTGGACGTCCCCGAGGATGCCCTCGACGGTACGGGTGACGCCCACGGACAGGACGGTGGCGCCCGGCTTGATCCAGTCGGGCGTGACCAGGTGGGCCACGCCGGCCGCGGCCACGACCACGTCGGCGACGCGAGCGTGGGCCGCGGTGTCCTGCGTGGCCTCGTGGCACAGGGTCACCGTGGCGTGCTCGGTGCTGCGGGTCAGCATCAGGCCGAGCGGGCGGCCCACGGTGAGCCCGCAGCCGATGACGCAGAACTGCTGTCCGGTGATGGGCACGCGGTTGCGCCGAAGAAGGTCGATGATGCCGCGCGGGGTGCAGGGCAGCGGCCCCGGCATGCCCAGCACGAGTCGGCCCAGGTTGGCGGGGTGCAGCCCGTCGGCGTCCTTGGCAGGGTCGATGAGCTCCAGCACGGCGTGGGTGTCGATGTGGGCCGGCAGCGGCAGCTGGACGATGAAACCGGTGCAGGCCGGGTCGGCGTTGAGCCGGAGCACGGACGCCTCCACATCGGCCTGGGTCGCCGTGTCGGGCAGCTCCACCCGGATCGACGCGATGCCGACCTGGGCGCAGTCGCGGTGCTTGCCGCCGACGTAGGAGCGGCTGGCCGGATCGTCGCCGACCAGGATGGTGGCAAGGCCGGGGGCGACACCCCGGCTCTTCAGCACCTGCACTCGCTCGGCGAGTTCACGTCTCGTCTCGGCTGCCGCGGCCTTCCCGTCGAGCAGCGTCGCGGTGGTCATGTCACACAAGCCTCTCGGTGCGGCTGTCAGGAGAAGACGACGGTGCGGGAGCCGGTGAGGACGACGCGGTCCTCCGCGTGCAGCCGGACCGCCCGTGCCAGCACGACCCGCTCGACGTCCCGGCCGATCGCGACCAGTTCGGGCGCGGTGTGGCGATGACCGACGCGGACGACGTCCTGCTCGATGATCGGGCCCTCGTCCAGGTCGGCGGTGACGAAGTGGGCGGTGGCGCCGATGAGTTTGACGCCCCGCTCGTGGGCCTGGTGGTAGGGCTTGGCGCCCTTGAAGCCCGGCAGGAACGAGTGGTGGATGTTGATGATCCGGCCGGACATCCTGCCGCACAGGTCGTCGGAGAGGACCTGCATGTAGCGGGCGAGCACCACGAAGTCGACCTGGTGCTTAGCCATCAGCCGCAGCAGCTCGGCCTCCGCCTCGGGCTTGGTGTCGCGGGTGACGGGGACGTGGACGAAGGGGATGCCGTACCGCTTCGCGACAGGCGCCAGTTCGGGGTGGTTGGAGACGATCAGCGGGATGTCGAGGGGCAGTTCGCCCAGGTCCCAGCGGTAGAGCAGGTCGACGAGGCAGTGGTCGAACTTCGACACCATCAGCAGCACCCGGCGGCGCTGCTCCTCGGGCCGGACGGTCAGAACCGGGTCGAAGCGGGCCAGCCGCAGCGCGAGTTCGTCCCGCAGGTTCTCGGTGTCGGCCTCGGGCGTCTCCAGGCACACACGGATGGTGAAGATGCCGGTGCCGGGATCGGAGAACTGGGCGCTCTCCAGGATGTTGCCCTTGGCCTCCGCGACGCCCGCGGCGAGCGCGTGGACGATGCCCGGCTGGTCGGGGCAGCGGAGCGTGAGAATGCAGCGTTGCACGTCGGGATCTCCGTCGGCTCAGGCCCGCACGCGGGCGCGCTCGGGGTCGTACACGGGTGTGGGCCGGACCGTGGCGTCGGCCTTGGAGCCGTCGGCGGCGACGGCGGTCAGCGCGGTGCCGGACCTCACGGCATCGCGGTGGACCCGAGCCAGACCGAGGGTGGCGCCGTCGAGGACGGGGGAGGGCAGCGCCATCGTCACGTAGCCGATGTCACGGCCGCCCAGCTCCAGCCGGGCGCCCTCGGCGGCCTCCGGCGCGGTGTCCACGACGACGCTGACGACGCGGCCGGTCACGCTGTCCTTCTTGGCCAGCAGCGCGTCCCGCCCCTGGAAGGGGCCCTTGTCGAAGTCCAGCGCCCAGCCCATCCGGCACTCGAACGGGGTGACGGTGCGGTCGTACTCCAGCTCCCCCATGATCATTCCGGCCTCGGTGCGGCAGGTCAGCAGGGCGATCGCGCCGAAGGCCCTGATCCCCAGGTCCGCACCCGCCTCGAAGACCGCGTCCCACAGCGCGAGGGCCTGCTCCCGCGGGACCTGGATCTCGTAGCCGAGCTCGGCGGTGAAACCGAGCCGGCTCACCTGTGCGGGGATGCCCGCGATGAGGGCGTCGCGCAGGAAGGTGTAGTAGGGGAACGCGGTGTTGGACACGTCGACGTGGGTGAGGCGCTGGAGGACGTCGCGGCTGCGCGGGCCCTGCAGGGTCAGGACGGCGGACTCGTCGCGGCGTTCGGTGACCGTGGTCCCGGCGGGCGCGTGAGCGGCCAGCGACTGCCGGGTGGCGGGGTTGCCGCCGGTGACGACGACGTGGTCGGGCGCGAGGACGGCCACGGTCACGTCGTCCAGCATCATCCCGTCGGCGTCGACCACGACCCCGTAGGCGATGCGTCCGGCACCCAGCCCCTTGACGCTGCGCGAGAAGACGGCGTCGACGGTTGCGACCGCCTCCTCACCTTGGACATGCCACTTGTAGAGCATCGAGTACTCGGAGGCCCCGACGGCGGTGCGGATCGCTTCGTACTCCTCGGCCGGATCACCGATGGCCAGCGGTACGGCGTTGCCGTAGATGTCGATCCACTCCCCGACCCGGTCCGCGTAGCGGGGAGCGAACGGGGTGGTGCTCAGTCCTTCGGGGATGGCCATGAGGGCTCCAGTGGCTAGAGGGCGTGCGCTGCAGCGAGAATCTATCCATCTGGATAACTTGTCAATAGGATAGATTGAGTTCGGGGGACGGCAGACAAAGGAGGGGCGAGTGACCGCCGCGGCAGAGACGGACGGTGAGGCCGGCGAGGACGCACGGCCCAGCTACGGCGAAGGACGGGGGGCGCTCCTGGAAGCGGCCGTCAGGGTGGTGGCCCGGGGCGGCCTGCGGAAGTTGACCTACCGTGCCGTTGCCGCCGAAGCCGGCGTCACGCACGGACTGGTCGCCCACCACTTCGGTTCGCGCGACGTCCTCCTCGAAGAGGCGCTGCGGTGGTGCGTCACACGCAGCATCGAGACGTCCTCGCTGGTGCCCGCCAGCGGAAGGCTGGAGGACTTCGCCGCGACCCTGGCCGACTTCATCGCGGCCGACCCCGACGTCCAGGCGTTCCAGTACGAGCTGAAGCTCGAATCGAGCAGGCGGCCGGAGCTGCGGCGCCATGTAGACGCGCTCTACGACGCGTACCGCGACGCCGTCCGCGAGGCCTTGGCCTGCTTCGACGTGTCGCAGGAGATGGCGGAGATCGTCTTCGCGGCCCTGGAGGGCCTGGTATTCCACCAGGTCACGTCCGGCGCACCGGGCCGCACCGAGGCGAGTGTCGACGCCTTGCGTCGGCTCCTCGCAGCCCATCGCGCGCAGGCGTCACCGGGGACGTCCGACGGTACATCGAATGAGCCGAAGCTCTCCTGCGCCAACCTCAGAAGCGGCGATGACGAGCATTTTCAAAGGGCATGACCAGGGAGCCCGGCCGCACGGCACGCCTTCCTCGGGCATGCCGTGCGGCCGGCGACGCGACCGCGGTGCTGGACCAGCACCTGCGGTTCACCGGGTGAGCCGGGAAGCCGAGGAGCTGTTCGGTCTGGGGTCCAAGGAAGTCCTCGGCCGGTCCGCCGACGCCGTGCTGGCCGATGCCGAGACGGGTGCCGGCGTCTCAGCCGCCTGGGGCGGTGGCCCGGCATGGTCCGCTCGGCCCTCGGCCGGCCGCCGTGGTGACGGCCGCCCGGTGCCCGTGTCCTTGTCTCTCACCCAGCTCGCCCTCGGGGTGGGTGCGACCGGGTGGCTGCTGGTGGCCATGGATTCGGAGCCGGCGCACCGGTAGGCCCTCGGCCGGGCCATGCTTGACGGACTCGACCGGGAAGCGCCCGTCCAGCTGGTGGTCTACGACACGGACGCCCGGGTGCGCTGGATCAACGCCGCGATCGAGAAGCAGTTCGGACCCCCCTTGAAGAGGCTGCCGGACGGTTCGTGAAGGACATCTTGCCGGAGGGCGAGGTTCTGACGGAGGTCGACGGGACGGCCGCAGGTGTCGAGGAGATCATCCAGCGCGTGGTCCGCACCGGCGCACCCGTGGTCGACGTGCGTTACCGGAGAAGGTGTTCGGCTCGGTGGAAATCGCGTTCGCTGTCGCTTTTGAGTCTGCGGGCCGGTGGCCGGATCCGTTGCCATGCGGTGACCTTTCACCAGTGTGGCGTTCAGGACTTCCAAAGCGCCCGGAACTCGGCTCGGTAGTCGGTCGGGCCCTCGTACCGTTCGCCAGCCTTCGGCAGATTGTCGTCACGAGTGACGACCTGCCAGCCCAGACCGGACGGCGCCGGGGCAGCGCCCGCGAAGACCCGGTTGAGTGCGTCGGCCGCCGCATACGCCTGGTGGCCGAGTGAGGATCCGACGCACATCTGGACGCCCTTGCCCTCGCGCACATAGCCCAGGCTGTCCAGCGAACATTCACCGCCGGCGACCGACAGATCCGGTCGGTTCGCCGACACCAGTGCGGCCTGGATACCGCCCGTCGCCATGAAGTCGACGTCCACCGCAACCGCGTTGACCTGCGGCAGTTTGGTCAGGGCGGTTTCGAACTTCTGCCGGATCTGCGGAACGTCCTGTGGTGTGATGTCGACCGTGCCTGCAACGGTACATCCGGAGCAGGTGGCGATCTCCTTCTCGAAACCTTCCGCGAGGTACTCGCCGAAGGCGACCCCGCGGAACGCCACGTGCAGGACCTTCGCCTTGCCCTTCGACTTGGCGATCAACCAGTCCGCGCGCAGTTTCCCCTGCTGGCGGAAGAACTCGGCGTTGGACGGCACGGACGAGGCGAAGGTCGCACCGGCATCGAACATGGCCTTCCCGCCCCCCAGTTTGGGGTCGTCGCAGTCGAACGCCGTCAGCCCGACGATCTTGATTTTCGCCTGCTTCGCCTCGCCCAGAGCAGCCTTCACCGGGGCGCAGTCGACCGATTCCAGGACGATTCCATCGGCCTTGGCGGCGACTGCCTGCCGCACGCAGCCGGCCCAGGCGCCGTTGGCGTTGTTGCGTCCGTCGCAGACGGACGTTTTCCACCCCAGCGTCTTTCCTGCCTTCCGTACCTGCTCGGTGAGATGGGCGAGGCCGGGCACCTGCTCGAACGCAGAGATGACCCACACCTTCTTTCCGGCCGATGCGGGTGGTCCGGATGTGGGAGCGGGGCCCCCGATCCCCTTGACGGCTGCTTCGACAGCGGTCGTGGCAGCGGAGACCGCTTCGGCTGAATTCCCGCCGGGCTTACCGGCCGCCGCGCCCGTATTTGTTGAGCAGCCTGTGAGAGCCAGCATCCCTGCCAAGGCGCCTGCCGAAGCGGTGCGGGGGATGGGGATCGAATAGCGTTTCATGGCCGATCGTCCTTGTCTGGGGTCGGTGGGTTTGCCGCCGGACCGGAGGCACCCTCAGGTCGCCCGTGAATGAAGGCCCTGGTCCAGCCCGCGCCCCAGACCTCTGGGCTCGGGGCGGGTGCGTTTCGACAGTGTGGGGTGGTCCCCTGCCCCGCGGTTGATCCGGAGGGCGAAGTCATTGACCGCGGTGGTACTCCTGACCCACGACCCGCCCTCCGAAGGCTTGTGCCGTGACAGTCAACAACCTCGCCCTGCCGGTCAATGCGATCGGCGGGCTCGTCGTCAGACTCTGTCGCCATACGACACACGGGAGGTTTTGACCGATGAACCCGTTCGACTCAGCAGTGAGTCTGGCTCAGGCCGTCCGGTCCAAGCAGGTCAGTCCGGTGGAGATCGCGCAGGAGTACTTGCGTCGGATCGACCGGTACGACCCGGAGATCAACGCGTTCGTCTGGCGCAACGACGAAGAGGTGCTCCAAGCGGCGAAGGACGCCGAGGACGCCGTCATGTCGGACGGGAAGCTGCCTGCTTTCCACGGGGTGCCGATCCCCGTGAAGGACTTCAACTCTGTTGCCGGACAGCCGAACACCTACGGATCCGTGGGGGTCTCCGACGCCCCGCGCACAGAGACCGATCTGAGCATCGAGCGCCTGCAGCAGTCCGGTTTCCTGCTGATGGGACGGACCAACGCACCCGAGATGGGGCCGATGTCGGTCACCGAGAACCAGCGCTACGGCATCACACGCAACCCGTGGGACCTCAGGCTGAGCCCGGGAGGATCGAGCGGCGGCGGCGCCGCCGCCGTCGCGGGCGGGTTGGCGCCGGTGGCACAGGCCTCGGACGGCGGCGGATCGATCCGTATGCCGTCCTCGGCGTGCGGGCTGGTGGGCCTAAAACCGAGCCGGGGACGGGTCCCGATGCGTGTGCCCGCCTGGGAGCATTCCGCGACCGACGGTGCGGTCACCCGCCATGTCGAGGACGCCGCCGCACTGCTGGACGTGATGTCAGTACCTGATCTGCTGGGGTGGTACCACGCGCCGGTGCCGGAGCGGCCGTTCGCCGAGGAGGTCGGCCGGGAGACCGGACGGCTGCGGGTCGGCCTGCTGGTGTCGGCGCCCACCGGGGTACCCGTGGACGACGAGTGCGTCGCCGCGGCCAAGGCGCTCGCGCACGTCCTGGAGGGTCTCGGCCACGACGTCTCGCCGGTTGAGCCCAGGTTCTTCTCCCTGGACGCGGCGCGGGCCTTCGTCGACCTGGTCGTGCCGGCCGCACTCCACCTGACCCCGTACGACGATCCCGATCTGGCCGAGCCGTACCTGCAGGTGCTGCGGGCACAGGCATTGTCCCGCAACAGTGCCGAGTACGCCCAGGGTGTCGCGCTGCTGCACCTGGAGTCCCGCGAGATCATCGCTCAGTGGGGACGCGACTTCGACGTCCTGCTCACTCCCACCATGGCCTGCACGCCGCCGCCGGCGGGCACTGTCGTCCAGGACAAGAACGCCGACCCCACCGGCTTCCGGATGACGGAGACCCAGATGATCTCCTTCACGTTCTTCGCCAACTTGACCGGGCTGCCGGCGATCAGCCTGCCCGTGCACCGGACCGCCGCGGGTGTCCCGGTCGGTGCCCAACTGGTTGGTGCCCCCTTCGACGAAGCGTGCCTGATCCGCCTGGCCAGTGCCGTCGAGTCGGTCTTCGGATGGACCACGACGCTTCCCGACGCGTTCCGCTGAGCCGGCCAGAGGTTGCGACCATGGATGAACCAGCCATCGAACTGTCCGGCATCAGCAAATCGTTCACCGGTGTGCCCGTGCTCAGAGACGTCTCGTTCCGTGTCCGTGCGGGATCCCTCCATGCCCTGCTGGGTGGCAACGGGTCGGGCAAGTCCACCACCTTGAAGATCCTCGCCGGGATCCACCGCGCCGAGCACGGGGGCGTCATCCGAGTGCACGGCACGCGCCATGACACCCGGGACTACTCTCCGGCGACGGCACGCGCGGCAGGTCTGCGATTCGTGCACCAGGAACTGGGGCTGGTCCCCGACCTCACCGTCAGTGAGAACTTCGCCCTGGACGGGGGGTTTCCCCGGCGGTACGGCCCCGCCATCGGATGGCGTGCGCTGCATCGCGGCACCCAGGAGCAGCTCGACCGGGCGCAGGTCCGGGTCGACGCCCGCACACCGGTGCGGGAGCTCCGGCCGAGCGACCGCACCCTGGTGGCGATCGCGAGGGCCCTGCGCGACAGCGATCGCGGTCGGCACATCACCCTCGTGCTCGACGAACCCACCGCGAGCCTGCCGCAGCACGAGGTCGACGTGCTGCTGGGGGCGTTGCGCGAGTGCCGGGACCGAGGCCAGACGATCATCTACGTGAGCCACCGGCTTGGCGAGGTACTCGAGATCGCCGACCGGATCAGCGTGCTCCGCGACGGCGAGGTGGCCGTCGACATCCCTGCGTCCGGTGCGAGCCGGGAGAGCTTGATCGAGGCGATGACCGGTGCCTCCGTCGAGCCTCCGGCGCGGCGGGCACCGGGAGAGGGGGACCCGGTGGGCCCGGCTCTCCTGCGGGTCCAAGGGCTCAGCGCGGGCGCGCTGAGATGTGCGGACCTCGACCTGGCGGCAGGGGAGGTGGTCGGTCTCGCCGGTCTCGTCGGCTCGGGACGTACCTCGCTGTTGCGGGCGCTGTTCGGGGACCTGCTGGTGCGTGCCGGCACCGTCATACTCGACGGACAGGCGGTCACCGTCCGCAACCCCGCCGAAGCGATCGAGCTGGGCATCGCCCTGGTGCCCGAGGACCGCGCCGGTGACGCCGCGTTCCTTGACCGTCCTCTGTGGGAGAACGTGTCCGCGGCCAGTGCCGGGGACTACTGGTCCGGCTGGCGGATGGACCGCAGGCGGGAGCGGAGCGACGCGCTCGCGCTGCTGGACCGCTACGACGTACGCGCTGCGTCGGCCGACGCGCCGTTCGCCTCGGTCTCGGGCGGCAACCAGCAGAAGGCGGTGCTCGCCCGCTGGTTCCACCGCGCGCCCCGGGTGCTGCTGCTCGACGAGCCGACGCAGGGGGTCGATGCCGCAGCCCGGGCCGACATCCACCGGTTCGTGCGCGCGCAGGTTTCGGGCGGCAGCGCCGCGCTCGTGGCGAGCTCGGACGCGGAGGAACTCGCCGAGCTGTGCGACCGCGTCGTCGTCCTGCGCGAGGGGCGAAGCTCGGCGGTGCTGTCCGGACCCCAACTCACTGAAGCTCGCATCTCCCAGTTGGCACAAGAGGATCGGAGTGACCTCGATGTCCCTGAACAGTAAGTCGTCCGTCGGCGTCGAGTCGCCCGTACGAGAACCCGAACCGGACGAGAGCCAGCGGGTGGAACGGGCGGGCCCACGGCGGCACACCTTCCAGCGCTATGCCCTAGTCATGGTCCTGGTCTTGATGATCATCACGTTTGCCGTGCTTCCCGAATCGGGATCGGCCTTCCGTAGTCCGGAGAACGTCCGGGCCATGCTGGCGAACCAGGCCGTCGGACTCACCGTGGCGATCGCCCTGCTGTTCCCGATGGCCGCCGGGTACTTCGACTTCTCTGTCGGCGCTGTGACCGCGACCTGCTCGGTCGTAGCGGCGGCGTTGCTGTCCCAGGCGGGTCTCCCGCTGCCCCTGGCCGTGCTGGTGGCGATCATCGTCGGTGCCACGGCAGGTCTGATCCTCGGTGTCCTCATCGCCGTGCTGGACATGAACGCGTTCATCGCCACGCTCGGGACCGCCACCCTTCTCGGCGGTCTGATCTTCGCCTACACCGGAGGGCTGCAGATCACGTCCGGGATACCCTCCTCACTCACTGACCTCGGGTCGCTGTCGGTGCTCGGGGTTCCCCGGATCGCCGTGCTGGCGGCGTTGATCGCTGCGGCCTCCTGGTTCGTGATGGGCCATACCCCCTTCGGCAGACAGCTGTTCGCCATCGGCTCCAACGCACGGGCAGCCGCTCTGGTCGGTGTGCGGGTGACCCGGGTGCGCCTGCTGTCATTCGTCGTGTCCGGCACCGTGGCCGGGATCGCCGGTGTGCTGCTGCTGGCCCGCCAGGGCGCGGCGACCTCCGACAACGGCATGACCATGCTCTTCCCGGCGCTCACCGCCGTGCTGCTGAGCACTATCACGCTGGAGCTCGGACGCCCGTCGGTGGCCGGAACCGTCGTCGCCATCTTTCTGGTGGCGGTGAGCGTCAGCGGCCTCACTCTTCTCGGGGCACCCGCATGGGTGGGGCCGGTGTTCGACGGGGCAGCGCTGCTGGTCGCCGTGGCTTTCACTCGCCTGGCAGCGGGACGTAGCAACCGGAGCTGAGGTCCACTATTCTCCCGGGCCCAGGAGGCTGATGAGTGATGAGCCAGACGGTACAGGAGCGCATCCTCTACGGGGCCACGCAGGACGCACTCCGCCCGGTCGATTCGGAACCCACGACCATCCTCCGGTCCCGGAGCGTGGTCCGCGGTCCCAACACCTTCGCCCTGGGCACGCTGAGATGCAGCATCTTCTCCTGTGACGACGGGGCCGAGGCGGAGTCCTACTGCTTGTCGCAGTCGGCGGGCATCGCGCTGGGCCTGGCGTTGGAAGGGGAACTGACCGTCACGCAGGCAGGGAGGTCGGTCACCCTCCATCCAGGACAGTTCACGTTCTACGCGGGCGCCCAGCCGTTCGCCGTCCTCGCTCCCGCCGCGCACGTGTATCTCGTCGTCACCATCCCGCTGTTCACCATCGGCCTGCGACTCGTCGATCTGTCGGGAATGCTCGCCGCCGGCATTCCCGGCCTGCTCACCAGCTCCAGTCTCCTCTCGGACACGCTCACGACCTTGGCGACTCGACAGTCCGAGTTGTCGCCCCGGGCCCGGCAGCAGTGCGGCAACGCCGTGGTGGCACTGATCCAGGGAGTGATCTCGGACCACCAGGCGGACGAGGAGCCGACGCGGATGCTCAGCCTGTTCAATCTGCTGGCACAGTCCGTGGAGCAGCACCTGACCGACGAGGTCCTGGACGCCGAGCGCCTGGCGGCCGCGCACCACCTCTCGGCACGGTACGTGCGTCAGATCTTCGCCGCGCGTCAGTCCACGGTCTCCCGGTACGTGCGTGAGCGCCGACTCGAACACGCACGCGCCGACCTCGTGCACCCGGGCCTGGCCACCCACAGCGTCGCAGCCATCGGCCGCCACTGGGGGTTCCACGACGCCTCCGTGTTCTCCCGGGCCTTCAAGGCCCAGTACGGCCAACCCCCACAGTCGTACCGGCGCATGAACTCCAGGCTCTGACCTCGCTTGCGACCCGGCACTTGCCCTGCGAAGACCGCCAGCGGTCCGCCCCGTCCGCGCTGGTCTCGCAGGTGGGGTCATAGGCATGACCGATTCCGCGGACGCCTCCCGGTCAAGGAAGTCGGCGGCGGCGACCTCGCCCCGCACCGGTACGGCGCCACCGACACGCACGACAGCGTCTACGACGTCGACGACCTCCAGGACACCTTCGACCTCCAAGTCGCCTGGCGGGCGCTGGAGTCGGGCCTGCCCCTGCTGGCGGTCTGCCGAGGTATGCAGGTCGTCAACGTCGCCCTGGGCGGCACGCTGGAACAGGACATGGGCGGTCCGCAGCGCGAACACCGGCACCTCGTTCATCCGGTGGCGATCCGGCGCGGCACGCTGCTGGAACAGGCCACCGGAGCGGAGAAGGTCGAAGCCTCCTGCTACCACCACCAGCGAGTGGACCGACTCGGTGGGGGCCTGGAGGTCACCGCACGGGCAGCCGACGGCACACCGGAAGGCCTCGAACTCCCCGAAGCGCGCGGTTGGTTCACCGCCGTCCAGTGGCACCCCGAGGACACCGCGCACGAGGACGCCGCCCAGCATGGTCTCTTCGCGGCGCTCGTGCGGGCGGCCCGCTGAAGCTCACAGCGAAGGGCTCTCAGCCCTTCGGGCGCCGCCCGCTGCGGCGAGGAGCGGGCTCGGCCCCGTTCAGCAGCGACTGACGGCGCTCCTCGCCGTTCTCCTCGACCTGCAGCACAACGCGCCGCAGGCCCTTGGCCAGATTCCGGCACTCCTCGTCCGTCAACTGCCCGGTGACGAACGCCTCCTCCTCGTTGAACTGCGGGAACAGCCGCCGCATCAGCCGCTCACCCTCGTCGGTGAGGCTGAGCAGGACCAGCCTGCCGTCCGACGGGTGCCCGGCCCTGCTGAGCAGCCCGCGCGATTCCAGCGTGCGCGACACGCCGGTGAGCGTCCCCTTGGAGATGCCGGCCTCCTCGGCCACGTGCCGGGTCTCCGACTCGCCCCACACCCACACGACCCACAGGACCACGAAAGCCGTCCAGGTCAGATCGGAGCCTCGCAGCACCGAGTTCTCCAGGTGCTGGCGGACCGCCGAGGCTGCCCGGTAGATGTTGGCCACGGCCGCCATCTGGTCCCGGCGTATCGGGATGCCGCCGAGTTTCGCCGCGGCGAGCTTCTCGGCTTCGGTGATGGATCGCTGGCCGGGCACGGGCGCTCCCTCGTTGTGCATTGACCGTTCGGCCTCAAATTGTACGAAGAGAGTGCCCGAGGGCGATGCCTGCCCTCGGGCACACTTCCGGTGTCATGACCGCGTGGCGCTCAGCGCTCGTGGACGACACGCCCGTCGAACACCGTCAAGTCCACCTCCGCGTCCGTGAGTTCGTGGGGATCCAGTTCCAGCAGTGGACGGTCCAGTACGCACAGATCCGCGACCTTGCCGACTTCGATGGACCCCTTCCACTCCTCCGCGAAGTCCTGACGCGCCGCGTTGATCGTGTACGCACGCAACGCCTCGGCGAGGCCCACACACTGCTCCGGGCCGCTGCGCCGGCCGCTCGCCTTGGACTCGCGCAGCATCATCGCGGCCACTCCTTGTCGCCAGTCGGGCTCCGTGATCGGTGCGTCGGAGCTGGCGCACACCGCGATGCCGGCCTCGACGGCGGACCGTACGGGCCACTGGTAGGCGGAGCGTTCGGCACCCACCACCTCGTCCATCAAGTCGGAGACGGTCCACTTGATGGCCGGGTTCATGTTGATGCCGTAACCGTGTGCGGCGAGTTTTGCGAGGCTGCCGGCGCCGATGAAGTCGCCGTGGATGACGTAGTGCCGGGCGTCGGGCCGGGGTATGGCTTCGTCGGCCGCGACGAATGCGTCCACGACGGTGTCGATGGCCCGGTCTCCGGTGACGTGCACGCCCAGCTGGAAGCCCGCTTCATGGGCGATCCGGATCATCTCGCGCAGCTCGCCGACCTGGAGCGCGGGAGTGTCACCGTGTACGCACAGCGCACCGTGGCCGCCGTCGGCGTACGGCTCGTTCATCCACGCCGTACGGTTCGGCGGTACTCCGTCGGCGAAGATCTTGACGCCGATGGCGCGCAGGAGCCGTGGGTCGGCCGACTCCGGGCGCCGCAGTTCGGCCAGGCCCTTGCGTACGTCGTCCGCGGAGCCGCCCATCGGCGCGGGCAGCAGCAGAACGCTGACCCGGGCCTCGAGACCGCCGGTGGCCGCGAGGTCGGCGTACGCGGTCCAGTTGTCGGTGCTCAGCCCGCCGAAGAGGGTCGTGGCGCCGCCTGGGCCGAGGCCGGGCTCGGTGTAGCTGGTGATGCCGCGCGAGTGGAGTTCGGCGATCACGTTCTGGATGGCCTGGCGGCGCTGGGCGACGGTGGGGGAGGGGAGTGCGGCCTGGACGAGTCCCTGGGCGGCCTCGCGCAGGATGCCGGTGGGCTCGCCGTCCGGGTCGAGGTCGATGACGCCGCCCGACAGGGGCACGATCGACGCGTCGATGCCGCACTCGCGCAGGGCCGCGCTGTTGACCCACACCATGTGCGAGGAGAAGTCGGTCAGGCAGACCGGGTTGTCCGGCGCCACGCTGTCGAGATCCCGGCGGTGCGGAAAGCGACGGGGGTCGGCGAGACACTCCGCCAGGTAGCCGGGGTCCCAGCCGAGCCCGATGATCCACTCGCCGGGCCGGGAGGCCTGCACCTGACTCCGCACGGCGGCGGCGATATCGGCGATCGACGCCACTGCCGGATGGCCGACGGCGATGGCGAAGGGCGGCTTGGTCATGCCGTACGCGGCCCCGTGCAGATGGGAGTCGTTGATGCCGGGCAGTGCGGTCCGGCCGCCCAGTTCGACGACGCGCGTGCCGGGCCCGGCCAGGGCGCGGATCTCGGCGTCGGTGCCGACGGCGACCACGGTCCGGCCGCGCACGGCGACACCTTCGGCCACGGTGAAGCCGTCGTCGACGGTCAGGATCTGTCCGCCGGTCAGGATGAGGGTGGGGGCGCTGTCGCTCACGCGGAACCTCTCTGGGACGTGAAGGGGTCGTCGGAGTCGTAGGACGGGTACGGGTCACCGCGTCAGCCGCGGACCGAAGTAGGCGAGCGCCGCGCCCGCCACCAGGGCGATGCCCTGGGCCATCTGCTGCCAGAACGTCGGCACGTTCAGCAGCGTCAGCCCGTTCTGCAGACAGCCCAGGAACAGTACGCCGAGCAGCACTCCGAAGACGGAGCCCGAGCCGCCGGTGAGCGCGACTCCACCGAGCAGGACCGCGGTGAGCACGGTCAGCTCGAAACCGGCCCCCGAGGTTCCGGCGACCGCGCTGTCCAGTACGGACGCCTTGATCGCGCCGGCCAGGGCCGCCGCGACCGAGGTGACGACGAACAGTGCGAAGGGCGTACGGCGGATGCTGATGCCGGAGAGATAGGCGGCCTCCCGGTTGACGCCGATGGCGAAGACATGCCGCCCGGCCGGGGTGAGCGCCAGGAACAGCGCACCGGCGACCAGTACCAGCAGCGCGATGAAGACCGGCGCGTCGATCCCCGCGATACGCGACCCGCCGAGCCAGGCAAACCCGGAGCCGAAGCTGCTCAGCGGCAGCGGGAAGAGCTGCTGCGCGAGTCCGCGCACCGCGGCCAGCATGCCCAGCGTCACGATGAACGAGGACAGTCCGAGATAGCAGCACAGGAAGCCGTTCACGGCGCCCACCGCCGCCCCCACGGCGAGTGCGCCGAGCACGGCGACAACCGGTGACTGGTGCTGCTGCCCGGCGAGCCAGCCGGCTACCAGCCCGCCCAGGGCGACGGTGGAGCCGACCGACAGATCGAGGTAACCGCTGATGACCAGCAGCGCCAGCGGCACGGCCACGAGAGTGAGGGTGGCCGCGTCGGTGGCGATCCCGCGCAGATTGCCCCCGTCGAGGAAGCTGCCCGTCGTCAGCTGGAACACCAGCACCATCAAGGCGAGGACGACGAGCAGCGGATGCCGCCGCACGGCGTCGAGTCCGCTGCCGGCCAGGGTGCGCGGGCCCGTGACGAGGCGGTCGGCGGGGGAGGTGGTCGCGGTGGTCATGCTGTTCCCTTTGAGGTCGCGGGGGCGGGGTCGTGGACGGCCGACAGGAGCGCGGCCTCGGTGAGTTCGGCACCGCTGAGCTCGCCGACGACCCGGCCGGCGGAGACGATCAGGCAGCGGTGGGCGAGTGCGACGACCTCTTCCGGATCGCTGGACGCGAACAGCACGGCGGTGCCGCGATGCGCGGCGAGTGAGGAGACGACCTGGTAGATCTCCTGCCGGGCGCCCACGTCGACGCCTTGGGTGGGCTCGTCGAGGAGCAGGACGTCGATGGTGTGCGCCTCGTTGATCCAGCGGCCCAGGACGAGTTTCTGCTGGTTCCCGCCGGAGAAGGCGGCCGCCGGCAGGCTCGGCCGGGCCGGGCGGAGCCCCACGGCGTCGCACAGCGCGCCGAAGATCCGCCGCTCGGCGCGCAGCGCCCGCACCCCGCGCCGGGCGAGCGGACGTATCGCCGGCAGCAGCGCGTTGTCCTGCGCGCTCAGCACCGGGAACAGGCCCTGTCTGCGCCGGTCCGCCGGTACGAGGGCGATCCCCGCGGCCAGTGCGTCGGCAGGCCGGGTGGCTTCGGCGGCACGGTCTTTGACGCGCACGGTCCCACCCGATGCGCGGCGCCTGCCGAAGAGGGTCTCCAGGACGCGCGTACGGCCGGAACCGATGAGTCCGAACAGGCCGACGATCTCGCCCTCGGCCACGTCCACGTCGACGGGGCCGAATCCGGGACCCCGCAGGCCGTCCACCGTGAGGCAGACAGGGCGCGGCGCGTCGGAGTCGGCCGGGGCGCCCGCTGTCGCGCCCGGCGAGAGGGCAGGCGCCGGGCCGACAATCGCGTCGACCAACTCCTGCCGGCTCCGCCCCGACACCTCCGCCTGATGCGTCACACGCCCGTCCCGCAGCACCGTCACCGCGTCCGCGAGCCGTTCCACCTCGGCCAGCAGATGGGTGACATACACGATGGCCAGCCCCTGGGTGCGCAGGTCCTCCACCCGCTCGGCCAGCGCGTCGCTCTCGGCCCCGGACAGGGCGGCGGTGGGTTCGTCCAGGACGAGGACCGAGGCGCTGCGGCTGAGCGCCTTGGCGATCTCCACCAACTGCCGTTGCCCCATGGGTAGTTCGCCCACCCGGTCGTGAGGGGAGCAGTTCGCCGCCACGCGCTGGAGCAGTCCGGCGGCGACGTCCTCCTGGGCCCGGCGGTCGATCCGGCCGTACTTGGTCCACTCCTGGCCGAGAAAGATGTTCTCGGCCACCGTCAGGGAATCGACGACGCTGAGCGTCTGGAAGATGATCGCCACTCCGGCGGCGATCGACTCACGCGGGCTCAGCCGGGTGTGGCTGCTGCCGCCCACCTCGATGGTGCCCGCGTCCGGCGGGAAGGCCCCGCCGAGGCACTTGATCAGGGTGGACTTGCCGGCGCCGTTGTGGCCGAGGAGGGCGTGCACCTGGCCCGCCGGGACGGTGAGGTCCACGCCGTCCAGCGCCCGCACCCCGCCGAAGGACTTGCTGAGTCCGCGGATGCGAAGATTCGGTTCCGCCATGCCCGTGATGCCCGTCATGTCGGCCGCCTAGGAGTTCTGTGCGAGCAGGTCGTCGATCCGCGCGGTGTCGGTGTGCTGGACGAGCGTGATCGGCACCTGGGCGCTGGGGTTCGCCTTCCCTGCGGCGACGGCCATCGGTACGTCGACGATGGCGTTCGCGATGTCCTGCGGCGCCAGCGCGGCCGAGGCCCGGTAGAACGTGCCCTGTTTGATGGCGAGGAGGGAAGGGGCGGCGCCGTCCTGCCCGCCGACGAAGGTCTTGTCGTCGGCCTTCGCCCGCCCCGTCTGCTGGAGGGCCTTGAAGCCGCCGTACGCGGCGGCGTCCGTGACGCCGAGGAGGATATTGAGGTCGGGGTGCTTGGCGAGGATAGCCCGGGTCTTCGAGAGCCCGGTGTCCGGGTCGATGGCCTGCTCCTTCGCGACCACGTCGACACCGGGCGCCTGCTTGGTGAAGGCGTCGATCATGCCCTTGGTGCGCTCGCGGCCCAGCTGGATCGTGCTGTCGGTGAGGAAGGCGATCTTGCCCTTGCCTCCGAGGTTCTCATTGGCCCACTTCGCGGCGGCTTCCCCGAGCAGGGTGCCGCCCTCGAGGAAGCTGAACTGGATGTCAGCGCTCTGATGTTCCAGCGTTCCGCCGTACGTCACCCAGATCAGCCCGGCGTCGAGGGCGCGCTTGGCGGTGGCCTCGGTGGCTTCGAAGACCATCGGGAACGACACGATGGCCGGGATCTTCTGGGAGACCCAGGCGCTCAGATTGGTGGCCTGAGTGTCGGCGTTGCTCGCGTCGTTCGTGGTCAGCAGGGTGATGCCGTGCTTCTTCGCGGCCTTGGTGGAGAGCTTCACCAGCGTCGAGTACAGGGGGAGCTGGGTGAACGGATAGTCCAGGCCGATCTTGGTGAGGGTCTTCGTACTCGGCGACGAGCCGGCGGCCGCGGCGGTCGAGCCGGAGCCGTCGTCCGGCGCCGAACAGCCAGCGGCGGCCAGCGCGGTGGCCGCCGTGATCCCGCCGGACCACGCGAGGAACTGCCGGCGTGAGGCCGCGGACGCGGCTTGCTGGAAACTGGTCATGGCGGGGCTCTCCCAGGGAAACGGGCCCGTCACGGCGGGCGTCCGGCTGTGCCGAACAGGAAAGCCCCGGACCACGTACCTGGCCATCCGTACAAATACCGACTCTCCGAGCGCCCGGGTGCCGGCCAGGAGAGGCCCTGTTGCGGAACGGTAAACGGCTTGTCCGGCGCCCTGGACCCGCATATCGTAAGGGCCCAAACAATCGCTCCGCGTAATCCGCGTAGCGACAAGAGCCGCCGGGAGGCTCGCATGCTCGGCCACCAGCAGATCGCCGCCGCGACGCGCATCGGCATGCTCACGCGCGAGCGCGACACCGCCACGGCCTGCGCCCAGGCCTTGCAGGAACTCGGCCGGGCCCTTCCCTTCGACGCCGCGTCCCTGCTCGGGATCGACCCGGTCTCCGGGGCGCACGTGCAGATCGCCGGTATCGGCTACCCCGCCGCGGCCTCGCAGTCCTTGGCCGCCGAGTTCGTCTCGACCCCGTGGTACGCCAACGTCGTACGGCAGGAGCTGCCGCGCTCCATCTCCGAGGACGCCGACGATCCCGGACCGCGCTTCAGACATGGCTGGTTCTACGCCGAGCGGGTCCGCCCCGCCGGCTTTCGTGACGGGCTGACCGGGGCGCTCCGTCACCAGGGGCGCCTCGTCGGCCTGATCCACCTCTCCGCAGAAGGCGCGGACGTCTACGACACCGAAGCGCGACAACTGCTCGCCTCGATCCTGCCGGCACTGGGCGCCCTCGCCGACCCCACGGCACACGCCGGTGGCTTCCATGAACTCCCGGCGGGGGCGGCGGCGAACCTCGTCACCCCCGACGGCGTCATCGACCTGCCAGGCCGGGCGCCCGCTGGGGCCCTGCACGACGAGGACTTCCGGCGGCTCACGGAGGCGTTCACCCTCTCGCGGGGGCTGCGGCTGCGCGCGCTGTGGCCGGTCGGGTCCGGATGGTGCCGGGTGGTGCTGCAACGGTGCACGGCGGGTCCGGCGGCACGCGAGGCGGTGCTGGTGTCCGAGGAGCGCGCCGAACTGCCGTACGGCCTGAGCCCGCGCGAACTCGAAGTGCTCACGCGAGCCGCCCGGGGCCAGACCAACCAGGCCATCGCGCAGGCCCTGTTCCTGTCGCCACGCACGGTGCACAGCCACATCGAGCACCTGCTGCGCAAGACCGGCTGCTGCTCCCGCGCCGAGGCAACGGCGCTCGCCGTGCGTGACGGTGTGCTGCGGCCCGCGCCCGAGGACCTCGAGTACTTCGTGGAGAGGGAACCCAGATGACACCCCCCGTGACCACCACACCCTGCATGCTGCTCGTCCTCAGCGAGAACTGGACCCTGACCGGCGGTCGCGCCGACCTGCCCAAGGCGGTCCGGTGGGCCCGCGAGGCCGAGGACGCGGGCTTTGACGCGGTGATGGTCAGCGAACACATCGTGCTCGGCCCCGACGCGGGTGCCGACGGCATCATGGGCAACCCCCGCGACTACGCACTCCCGGGCAACCAGGACCCGTACACCCCCTGGCCCAACTCGCTGCTCCTGCTCGCCGCCATCGCCTCCGTCACCGAACGCCTGCGGCTGGCCGCCGCGGCCGTCCTCGCCCCGCTGCGCCATCCGCTGCTCATGGCACGGGAGTTGGGCACCCTCGACCTGATCAGCGAGGGACGGCTGCTGGTGCAGCCCACGGTCAGCTGGAGCAGGGACGAGTACGACGCCCTGGGAGTCCCCTTCGGCAGGCGGGGGCGGCTGCTCGACGAGCACCTGGAGGTCTGGGCGAAGGCATGGGGACCGTCCCCGATCTCGCACGACAGCGAGCACTACCCGTTCCGGGACGTCTACTTCGAGCCCAAGGCGTACCGGCCGGAGGGCCCGCGGCTGTGGTTCGGCGGACAGCGCCTGCACGGCCCCGTCCTGCGCAGGCTCGTCCGGTACGGCCACGGCTTCCACCCACTGGGCAGGCCCACACCGCAGGACATGCAACTCCTCAAGGACGCCATGACGGCGGCCGACCGGGACGTCACCGACCTGGAGATGATCGGCGGTACGCAGGCCGTCTTCCCCGACGACCGTTCCACGGCGGATATCGGTGCGGCGTTGGCATCGATCCCGGAACAGCTGGCACAGGGCTTCACGACCTTCTGCATCAAGCCGAACCAGTTCATCGACGACCCGGACGGGGTCGGGGCGTTCTGCCATGACGTGATGCGCCGGGTGGCAGCGCTGACCGCGTAGTGCAGGCCCTCAGCTGCTTGCCCCGCCCGGCGCCCTGCTCGGAAGGCTTGGTACGTGGCTCGACAGCTCGCCCGTGGGATGGGGTCCTTCTTCAAGGACTGCGACTGCACCAAGCCGACCCGTTGCCCGCGCCCGTACACGATTCGGTTCAGAGACGCTCTTGGTAACCAGCGTGAAGAGGTCGGTTAGGCACGCGGGACGACGCCATCGAGCGCCCTCAAGAAGACGGAGCCGTCCGTTGCCGAGGCCCGCCGGGAACTCGGTCAGCAGGCGGTCGCGGAATACGCGAAGCAATGGCGGCCCCGGCAACGCCGGATGACGGAGTACTCCTCGCGCTTGAGATCGTAATGACGGTGGGCTGGGGCTTGCGCAATGGTGAAGCCCGGGCGGTGAACATCAACACGTCGGGGCGGACGACGTCTACCGCTCGGCGAGTTGGGGCCTGGACCAGGTAGGCCGGAAGGGCTGTCGGGCCACGTCGGGTCATCGACGCGAGAGGGGCGACCGGTATCACGGCGCGATGTTATGCCCTGTGTTAGTCTCATGCGTTTGCGTGGTCGTCGCGGTGGGCGATTCTGCCTGTTCGGTTCCGCTTGTGTGTGGGCTGTTCCATCCTGCCGAGCCTTCCTCGGTACGTTCCCCTGCGGAAGGCTGTTCATGAAGCATCCCGATGACCCCGATGACTCCGGCATCGCTCACGGCGGTCCCGCCAAGCCCGAGGCCACGACCCCGGTACTGCCCCCGGCCGTCTCCTTCGCCGGTCTGGAACTACCGGTGGAGGTGCTGCGGACGCTGAGCGGACTCGGGGTGCGCGAACCCTTTCCGATCCAGGCCGCCACACTGCCCGATGCCCTTCAGGGACGCGACGTCCTGGGGCAAGGGCGCACCGGATCGGGCAAGACGCTCGCCTTCGGCCTGCCGCTGCTGACGCGTACGGCTGGGCGGCGCGCCGAACCGAAGCAGCCCCTCGCTCTGATCCTTGTGCCTACCCGGGAGCTGGCCCAACAGGTCACCCAGGCGCTGGCGCCGTACGCCGAGGCACTGCGGCTGCGGATGGCCACGGTCGTCGGCGGCATGTCGATCGGCCGGCAGGTCGCCGCGCTGCGCCAGGGAGTCGAGGTGGTCGTCGCCACCCCCGGACGCCTGCACGATCTGGTCGATCGCAATGCCTGCCGCCTGGGACGGGTAAGGATCACCGTGCTGGACGAGGCCGACCAGATGTGCGACTTGGGATTCCTGCCGCAGGTTGTCGACGTGCTCGACCAGGTGCACCCCGACGGTCAGCGGATGCTGTTCTCGGCCACTCTGGATCGCGACGTCGATCAGCTGGTCCGCCGCTACCTCCACGACCCCGTGGTCCACTCGGTCGACCCGTCCGCGGGCACGGTCTCGACGATGGAGCACCACGTTCTGGTCGTCCACGGCCCTGACCGCTACGCCGTCACCACGGAGATCGCCGCCCGCGACGGCCGCGTACTGCTGTTCCTCGACACCAAGCACGCCGTCGACCAGCTCACCCGGCATCTGCGGGCCAGCGGGGTGCACGCCGGGGCCCTGCACAGCGGCAAGTCCCAGCCACAGCGCGCACGGACCCTGGCGCAGTTCAAGAACGGCCAGATCACCGTTCTGGTGGCGACCAATGTCGCGGCCCGTGGCCTGCACGTCGACGACCTCGATCTCGTGGTCAACGTCGACCCGCCTACCGACTCCAAGGACTACGTGCACCGGGCCGGCCGCACCGCCCGCGCCGGTGAGTCCGGCAGCGTGGTCACGCTCGTGCTGGCGGGCCAGCGCCGCGAGACGAGCCGCATGATGGCCGGGGCCGGCATCGAGCCGACCGTTACCAACGTGCGCTCGGGCGAGGCGGAACTGAGCCGGATCACCGGCGCCAAGGCTCCCTCTGGCACCCCGCTCGACGGTGGGCCCGCCGTCCCCCGACCCAAGAACAGCAACGCTCCCTTCCGCGGCCTCGGCACCAGCAAGGACACCTCCCGCGGCGCCGGCGGCAAGTCACGAAAGGCTGGCGAGGCCCGCAAGCTCGCCGAGGCCCGCAAGGCCGCCCTCGTGCGTCGCAACGGCTGAGGGGCACTGCCCTGGGAGTGAACGTCCTGGCCACGGGATCGACAACCCTCGGCCTGGCCCGAAGCTGTCCTGTGCGCCTCACCTACCAAGCGAACGCCCTCGACCGCGAGAGGGATACTCGCCGAAACGGAGCAGGATGATGTTGCCGGCGCCCCGCACTGCGCCCGGCATGACAAGCTGTGCTTGCCCACCCCCCCGAACCCAGGAGGTCACCATGACCGCAGAGCCCGTATCTACGGAAGGTTCGGAGCAGGCTGCCCCGGAGACGTCCCCTCTGGCGCCGGACAGCGACGGCAACTACGACCTCAAGCGCAAGTTCCGCGAAGCCCTGGCGCGCAAGCGCGGTGCGCAGGCGGACGCGGCCGATGTTGCCGCCAACCCGGATGCGTCGAAGGTGCGTGCGGCGCACGGCCCGGCTGCGAGCCAGCGGTCGTTCAGGCGTAAGAGTGGCGGCTGAGTTGTCCCTGTGCGGTCGGCTCGGGGCGCGGTGACGACGTTGCCGTCGTTCCG
>NZ_BMPQ01000028.1 GCF_014647675.1 Streptomyces flaveus
ACTCGATCCTCTCAGGGAATCGAGCCTCCATCAGACCCGGAGCGGTTCAGTCTGCGACGGCCGTACCGAAAACGCAGTCCCACGTGAGTGCCTGATTATGCTGGCGTACACGTGAACGCGCCCAGCCACACAGGGGTGGCGTCAGAGACGCCATCACCCTGATCTGGAACGTACCCGGGGCGGTGTGACAGCGCCCATGATTGATCCATGGGAATTGTGACGGCGTTACGCCGGTATCCGGTGAAGTCCATGGTCGGCGAGGCTCTGACAAGCGTGGCGGTCACCGCACGCGGGCTGTGCGGAGACCGGGTGTCCGCCGTTCTCGACGATGCGGGCACAGTCGGCAGCGCCAAACACCCCCGCAAGTGGGGCCCGTTGCTCCGCTGCCGCAGCAGGTTGACCAGCACCGACACGGTCGTGGTCGAGCTGCCGGACGGAATCGTTCTGTCGGCCGGAGACCCTGACCTGGACGCGCGGCTGTCCAAGCTGCTGGGCCGCCACGTTTCCTTGTCGGCCACCCCACGGGAGCATGGCGGCGCGCTCGAGCGGGCAGTACCCGAATACGAGGGCGGTGTCCCAGACGCCGTGCGGAGCACAGCAACCACCGACGCTACTGGAGCGGCCATCACCTCCGGTCAGGTCGCACCGGGGACCTTCTTCGACTACGGCGCAGTCCACCTCGTCACCACAACCGCCCTGGCGCGGCTGCGGGCCACGTACCCCACCGGAGACTTCGACCCGCGCCGCTTCCGGCCCAACCTGGTTGTCGACACGCCCGACGGGCCAGGCTTCCCCGAGGACGCCTGGATACATTCCCGTCTGCGCATCGGCGAGGCTGTCTTCCGGGCCGTGGTGCCCACACCCCGGTGCGTGATCCCCACGCTCGCTCAGGAGGAGTTGCCACCCGACCCCGGCATCATGCGTGCGGTCGCCCGCGAGCACCGCATACCAGTCTTCGACCTGGGCCGACTGTCGTGCGTTGGGGTATACCTGGACGTCCTGGAACCCGGCACGGTCCGGATCGGCGACTCGGTCACCAGACTGGGCAACTCGTGACCAGTGGTGTGACGGCTCGCTCAACGCGGCGACAAGCAGGCTACGACGGCCACGTGATGGGGCCAATCGACTCGTTCACGACGGGCCTCGAAGATCGTGAGGGGAGCTGCACGAGGCGCTGCAGACGAGCCTGCGCGACCACGCCGGTCTGGGCGCGCCCCGCGCCGCCGTCCTGGGCACCCTGCTGCTCCAGGCCGAGAACATCTGGGCCGAGGCCGAGGCCGAGGCCGAGGCCGAGCGGCCGGGCCGGGCGCAGCGCACATGAGGCATCGACCATGAGACATCGATCGTGACGCATTTCACGATTGACCTGCACGGACCTGGGAACCCCCGCCAGTAGTTTCCCGTTGAATAAGTCGTGGGACCCCGACCGTGATTCCCCCGTCCGGTCGGGGTCCCTTTCCGTTCCGGGGCTCGCCAAGGCCGGAGACTTACACGTCGAGTTCATCCAGGGCAGCGGTCAGTTCCGGAGAGACGGCCTTGCGGACCCAGGACTCGTTCTCCTTGCCCGAGGCTCGAGGGACGAGCTCGATGTGCATGATCAGGTAGAGGTAGCTGCGGTAGAGGGCGAGACGTCGACGGGCAGCGGGGGTGAACTCGGCGTGGCCGCCCGCCTCCTGGTAGCCCGCCAGGAACGCCTCGTCCTGCTTGATGTCGCCGAGCAGCGCCAGAGAGACGAAGTCCGCCAGCGGATCGCCCCAGAACATGCGCTCGCCGTCGATCAGCCCACCGATCACGGGTGACGCGCTGCCCTCCGGGCGCTCGACCAGGACGTTCCCCTGCCACAGATCGAAGTGCACGAGGCACGGCTCCGAGACCTTGTCGAGCGCGTCGTACGCGGCCTTGGCCGTCCGGGCCACCTCGTCCACCGGCCTGGGCAGCCACGCACGATAGCGGCGGGCGTCGTCCAGAACGGCGTCGTACATCGTGGTGAAGGCCGTACGCCAGTCTTCGGCCAACGGCCCGAGGGCACCGGACGGGTATCCGTAGCCGGGCCCGGTCACCCGGTGGAGTCGGGCCACCTGCCGCCCCAACTCCCTACGAAGGCCGGCCTGTTCGCCGTCCGCGATGGAGGAGTCCCACGGTTCCCCCGGGCATGCCGTCATCAGCAGATAGCGCCCGGTGGACGCGGACTCGTCCAGACAGACGCCCACCACACGCGGTGCGACCACGTCGACTGTGGCGGCGGCCCGGTAGAACTCCGCCTCGGAGGCGAGCAGTTCACGCTCGTGACTCATACCGGGGGCGGCGGACGGGGGCGGGACCTTCAGTACGTACCGACTGCCGTCGTCGAGCAGCAGCTCCTCGACGGCGTTGTACGTCCCTCCGTCCAACGACCGACAGCGAGCAAGCCGTTCCCCCGCCACCCCGACCGCCTCAAGGATCCGCTGAGCCCGCTCCTCCGACATCCTGCCCCCACCCCGTTCATGGTCCGGCCTCCGGTTCGGGTACAGCGTACGGTCCCCGAAATCCATTGGTGCACCTCGATATGGCTATGTAGCGTAGGTTAAAACCTAGTGGCCCTAGGTTTTGCCACCGGCCCGACCGGCCGACAGCCCCGACCCTCAGAAGGACCCGCACGATGCGACCACTCACCGAGCAGGACATACGCAACTCATTCATCAACTGCTCCAAGGGAGAGGCCAAACGCCTGGCGATACCGCGCGACCTGGCCGAACGCCCGTGGAACGACCTGGACTTCCTCGGCTGGCGAGATCCGGGAGCGCCCGACCGCAGCTATCTCGTCACCGAGCGCGAGGACCGGCTCGTCGGTGTGACCCTGCGCTTCCCGTCCTCGCAGCGTGGCTTCCTGCACCGCAGCATGTGCTCCCTGTGCATGACGACCCACCCGGGCAGCGGGGTCTGTCTGATGACGGCGCGCAAAGCGGGCGCGGCAGGCCGCGAGGGCAACTCCGTCGGCGTCTATATGTGCGCCGACCTGGCCTGCTCCCTGTACGTACGCGGCAAGAAGATCCCGGAGTCCGGACTCCGCATCGAGGAGAGCCTCACGGTGGAGCAACAGATCGCCCGGACGACGGGCCGTCTCTCCGCCTTCCTGGACAAGCTGTACACCTGACCCCGGCCGGGCCACCCGGCCTGGCCCCGGCCCGCCACCAGGGCCGTGTCAGACTGGCCGCTCGGCCGGCGTGTCCCCGCCGTCCCTCCGGGTGAGCCGCACCGTCAGGACACGTTCGGTGCGGCTGCGGAAGGGGAAGTGGCCAAAGATGCGGGATGTACGTGAGGCATGGGCCGCCGCCGCGGCCCAGGTCGCGAAGTGGCGCCAGGAGCCGGTGATCGTCCAGACCGTGCGGTCGGCCGCGGCCGCGACGGTCGCGTACGTGGTCGCGCTGCAGTTCAGCCCGGAGGTGGCACCGCTCACCGCTCCGCTGACCGCACTCCTCGTCGTCCAGGTGACCCTCTACTCCACGCTCACCACGGGCGTACGCCGGGTGAACTCCGTGGTGGCAGGCGTGCTCCTCGCCATCGCGTTCAGCGCCATCGTCGGACTCACCTGGTGGAGCCTCGGCCTGCTGATCCTCGCCTCGCTGGCCGTCGGCCACCTGGTGCGGGTCAGCGAGTTCGTGCCCGAGGTGGCGATCAGCGCGATGCTGGTCCTCGGCGTCACCAGAGTCGGCGACACGGCCTGGGCGCGGGTGCTGGAGACCGTCATCGGAGCCGTGGTCGGGCTCGGCTGCAATCTGCTCTTCTCTCCCCCGGTGTGGGTGGGCGCGGCCGGCGAGTCCATCGAGGATCTGGCCCGCCGTATGCGGCAGTTGATGCTGCTGGTCGGCGAGGAGGCGGGCGGGCGTACCCCCGTGGCATACGCGGCGGAACGCCTGTACGAGGCCCGTCGCCTCGACCACGACATCGTCGAGGTGGACGCGGCTCTCAAGCAGGCCGAGGACAGCCTGAAACTCAATCCCCGGGTGCGCGAAGGACTGCTGCACCGGGTCGTCCTGCGGACCGGACTCGACACGCTGGAGATCTGCACGGTGGTCCTGCGGGTACTCGCCCGCAGCCTCACCGACCTCGCCAGGACGCGTGATCCCGACGAGCGGCTGTTCGAGCGGGAGACCGGCGCGGCGGTGGAGCAGCTGCTGGCCGAGGTCGGCGATGCCGTGGTCAGTTTCGCCGTCCTGGTCACCACCGACGTCAGCCGCAGTGCGGAGTCCGCGGAGGCCCGGCTCGCCACCGAACTGGCCTCGGCGACCGCCACCCGCGACAAGCTGGCCCAGCTCATGCTCGACGAGGTGCAGCGGGACGCGCGCCAGTGGCAGCTGCACGGCGCGGTGCTCACCGAGGTCACCCGGATCCTCGACGAACTCGACATGGAGCGCCGCTCCGACCGGCTCCTGGAGGAACTGGACCGCTGCACGCGCGAGCAGAGCGAACGCATGCCCAGCCTGACCCGCATGCGCCGCCGTCTGCGGGGGCTCCGGCGGAAGCCTCGTAGCGCCTCGGACCGAGCTGCCTGACCCGCCACTCGGAGCCGCATTTGCCCCGCACCGCCGCGAGCGGTCAAGGTGGGCTGTCACGGCCGAGGCGATCGAGACCAGAGGTGCGGGCATGGGCAAGGGTGCGGAACCGGCGCGAGGCGCGCTCAGCAGGCGCCGTTTCGTCAGGGTCGGGGCACTCGCGGCAGCCGCGGTGACCGCCCCGGCCGGCTGCGGCACCCAGGACACCCAGGACCGCCCCGAGGCCGCCACCACCTCCACCACCGCGCGTGCCGCGTCCCCCTCCACCTCCGCGAAGCCCCGCCCCACCGGCCCCCGCCCGCTCTTCCTCGGCACGTACACCTCGGCCGAGGGCGGCGGCACCGGCATCGGACTCGCGACGTACGACATCACCACGGGCCGTATCACCGGCACGGGAACCCTCACCGGCATCGGCGACCCGTCCTATCTCGCGGCGCACCCGGACGGCCGTACGCTCTACGCGGTCAACGAGCGCGAGGACGGCGGCGTGACAGCGGTCCGGCTGTCAACAGGCGGGCAGCACAAGGTACTTGGCACGCGCGCTACGGGAGGTGCCGCTCCCACCCATCTGTCCGTGCACCCCGGCGGGCGCTGGCTCCTGAGCGCCAACTACGGGTCCGGCAGCGTGGCGGTGCACCCCATCGAGGCCTCGGGCGCGCTCGGCGAGCGTACGGATCTGGTCACACACTCCAGCCCGCCGCCCGGCCCCGGCCAGGAGGGACCGCACGCGCACCAGTTCATCACCAGCCCGGACGGCGGCCATGTGCTCGCGGTCGATCTGGGCACGGACACGGTCTACACATACCGCCTGGACGAATCCGCGGGCACCCTCCGCCCGGTCTCCCAGGCACGCACACGCCCGGGTGCGGGCCCGCGCCATCTCACCTTCCATCCCGGCGGCCGCTTCGCCTACCTGGCGAACGAACTCGACAACACGGTCACGGTGTGCGCCTACGACCCGGCGACGGGACGGCTGACGCCGGGCGATCCGCAGTCCACGGGCACGGGCGAGGGCACGAGTTACCCGGCGCAGTTGCTCGTCACGCCGAAGGGCTCGTACGCGTATCTGGCCAACCGCGGCCACAACAGTCTGGCCCGGTACGCCGTCGAGGCGGACGGGGCCCGGCTGCGTCTGCTGGACACCGTGCCCGTGCGCGGCGACTTCCCGCGGCACATCGCCTTCTCGCCGGGCGGGAACCTGCTGTTCGCCGCGAACCAGAAGTCGAGCACGGTCAGCGTCTTCCACGTCGACGAGAAATCCGGCGAACTACGGCTCGCGGGCGAGCCGTTCGCGTCACCCGTCGCCGTCTGTGCGCTGCCGCTGTAGGGCACGGGGGCAGGTTCCGGCGCCGGCCTGGGCGAGGAGGATGTGCATGCGTTCCGTCAGCTGGCCGAGGTCGTCGGCGGGCCGGTGGAAGGGCAGCCGTACGTCGCCGTGGTCGCGGGAGCGCTCGATGCGCAGGGTCAGCGCGTGCCGGTCGACGGCGAGCGGCTGGACGCGTACTGCACCGTGCAGGTTGTCGGGCTCGACGAGGCGGGTGAGCCGCTCGACGGCGTCCGGGTGGGCGTCGGCGAGGTGGGTCAGCAGCCGGGCCTCGGCGGTGGCCAGCGGGTCGGGTTCGGCTCGGGCGTACTCCTCGCGGTCGACCACGACCGCCCCGCCGCCGTCGCGCAGCACAATGCGCGTCGGGCTGAACGCGAGGTGTCCCTCCTCGGGCTTGAACCAGCCGGCCATCCAGAGCCGGGCGCGGATGCGGTTGCGTACGGGGACGGGCGCCACATCGGCGAACTCGAGGACGGCGGACGGCTCTCCGCGTGGCGCGCAGATCGCGGCCGCGGTGAGCATGCTGTCGTCCGGCAGGTGCAGCAGCACGCGGCCGTCCTCGGCGACGGTGTGGACGCCGATGAACTCCTCGCGGCCGCCCTCGGCGGTCACCGCGCAGGACCAGGCCGTGGCGAGCACGGAGCGGGCACGCTGAGCCGTTGCCGGCACGGCGGTCCACGTGTGACGGTCACCCATCCCAAACCTCCCTTAGGTAAGCCTTGCCTAACCTACCCAAGATCTAGGCTCACGCCAACCACGTCAGGCCCTTTTCACAGGAAGGAGGCCCCTCGACCTCAGCGGACGGGCGATCGCCCTCAGAGCTGCGCTGTCCAGTGCACGGGTCGGGCGACCGTCTCCGGAAGCCTCGTACTCCCGCTCCCCCGGGCCGAGTTGAGCTGGGGCTGGGTCAGGAAGAAGGCGCCGGTCAGGTCCGCGTCCGTGAGGTCGGCGTCGCGGAGATCCGCGCCGATGAGGTCCGCGCCCCGTAGGTCGGCGCCGGTCAGGTCGGCGGCGATGAGGTAGGCGCCGCGCAGGTTGGCACCCCGGAGATCGGCTCCTTTGAGGCGGGCGCCCATGAGGTCTGCGCCCCGGCGGTCCTTCTTGCGGCCACGGGTGGCCGCCCGCACCAGCTCGCTCGTCCGCAGCAGGAGTTCGTTGACCTGCTGCCGGTGCGCACCCACGTCCAACTCACCCAGTTCCTCCGGGCTTTGGCGCGTGAATCGCTCGGTCTCGCGGAGCAGTAGACGGAGGTCGGCGTGCACCGGGCGGGCGGCGGGCAGGGTCAGCGCCTCCGTCAGGTACCAGAGCAGCTCATGCAGCTGCCGTACGACCGGAAAGACGTCGAACATCCGCCGGGCGCGCTCCGGCGTCCCCGACCGCCAGTCCTGGCCGCCGAAGGTGACCTGCGAGACCTGCTGCCCGGCGCCGAAGCAGTCGTAGACGGTGCAGCCGGTGAAGCCGCGCTGCCGCAGCTCGGTGTGGATGCCGCAGCGGGAGTCGGTGCGCAGGTGGGAGCAGGGTTTCCCGGCCTCCTTGTCGACCGCGAAGTCCGCCGAGGCCGAGAAGGGCAGCGCGACACAGCACAGGCCGAAGCAGCGGGTGCAGTCCGCGCGCAGATCGTGGAGGTCAAGGGGGTGGTCCGGCATGCCGGTCAGCCTACGTCGGGCTCGGCGGGACCCATCCGGCTCCCCTCCACCGAACGAATCCTCACCGATGAATTTCCGGCCTTGTGGGGGTCTCCACATACAGAGGAAAACAAGCTCCGCTACTACAGAGATACGAGCCCATAGGTACGAGCCACCCGAACCCGAGGAGAGCGTCATGTGCACCCACCAGCCGCCGTGCCCGACCGCCGAGAGCCCCGACCACCACGCCGCCGTGATCGTGTCCGCACATCCCGAGCAGGGCTGGTACCGGCTGTGCAACGGCACCATCGTCTTCGACGACACCGGCGAGCTCCTCCCCGACGGCCGCATCGTCAACCCGCACCGCGACCTCGGCCCGCTGACCGTGGCCGCCTGACCTACCAACTGAAGAGCTCGAAGGACCTACCGGGGACCTACCGGCCGAACAGCTCGAAGGCCACGGCCGGCTTCCCGCCGAAGCGTTCGCCCATCTCCTGCGCATAGCCGATCAGGAAGCCACGGACGTACGTCTCAGGGTCCTCGTCCGTCAACACCTCGATGTACGTGCGGTGCTCGAGCAGAGACCGCACCGCCCGCTCAAGCCCCGGCGTCGCGTCCACCGCGTGCGTGGGGCTCGCCGAACCGGCCACGGCGACCCAGCGGACCCCGTTCCAGGGCTCGATGCCCTGGTCGGCCAGTTCGGGGAAGATCCACCGGTTCCCCGCGTCGGCGGCGGCGTCGAGCGTCGCCCGGCCCACGGCGACATGGTCCGGGGTGTTCCAGCCGACCCCGCCCCAGGTGTCCCGGTGGTTGAGGGTGATGACCAGTTCGGGCCGGTACTTGCGGATCGCCGCCGCGATGTCCCGCCGCAGCGCGATCCCGTACTCGACGACCCCGTCCCTGTGGTCGAGGAACTCCACCTCGCTCACCCCGACGACGGCCGCACTGGCCCGCTGCTCCCGCTCCCGCAGGGGCCCGCACTCGGCCGGGTCCAGCGTGTCGATGCCTGCCTCACCACGGGTCGCCAGCACATACGCGACCTCCCGGCCCGCGTCCGTCCACACGGCGATCGCGGCCGAGCAGCCGTACTCGAGGTCGTCCGGGTGGGCCACCACGGCGAGAGCGCGCTGCCAGTCGTCGGGCATGGGCCTCAGCTGGTCGTTCGTCGGCTCCGTCATGGTGCGCAGATTAGTGCGGCCCGGTCGTGCGCGCAGAGCGATGTCCGGGCGGCGCGGCAGTCGTTCAGACCTCGTCTCGCGACATGGAGATCAGCCGGTCCAGTACGCGGGAGCCTCCCGCCCGTACTCCGTCGTGCTCGAACTCGTTCGTCACCCAGGCGCGCAGCCCTCGGATGGCCTGCGCCGTCTCCAGCGAGTGCTCGGTGTCGACGTACATGTCGTCGTGGTAGACGGCCGCGGCGACCGGGACCTCGTTGGCGGCGAGGCGGGCCGGGTCGTACAGCGGCAACCAGCCCTTGTTCTCGGCCAGTTCGTCGGCGGTCTCGCGCAGCGGGCGCAGCGCCGGGTCGCAGTCGAAGGTCCACGGGTGTACGGACTCGCCGGTGAACAGCAGCGGTCCGTCGCCGGTGAGCGTCTTGGCCGCGTCGAACTGCGGAAACTCGGCACGTACCCGCTCGGCGGCCCAAGCGGTGGGCGCCGCGTCCTGCCCGTAGCAGGCCTCGTGAATCAGCGCGTACAGCGGGTGGCCCACGAACGACAGCAGCCCTTGTGCCTCCTCCTGGAAGGCGTCGGAGAGGGCCGGGCCCTGCGGGGTGCGGACGAAGGCGTCCTCGAGGAGGTAGTGGAGGCGGTGGCTGCCGTCGCTCTTGCCGAGGACGATGCCGAGGGACTGGAAGGCCTCGACGGTGAGCCGGTAGCCGTTCGGCAGGACGACGTCGTGCGCCAGCAGGTGCTCGGCGATCCGCCGGGCCCGCTCGACGTCCTGCGGGTAACGGGCATAGTGCGCGGCGACCTTGCGCTCGATGCGCGGGTACGCGGCCCGGTAGACGTCGTCCGCGCCCGCGTCCAGGGAGGGCAGGCCACCGGTGATCAGGGCGGCGCGCAGGCCTTCGGGCGCGGTCGACAGATAGGTCACCGTGCAGAAGCCGCCGAAGCTCTGGCCGAGCACCGCCCACGGGGCGCCGCCGGTGACCGTGGGGCGGATGGCCTCGCAATCGCGGACGATGGAGTCGGCGCGGAAGTACGCGAGATAGTCGGCCTGTTCGCGTGGGCCACCGCGCAGCGGAAGCGTCTGGCGGTTGGCCGGTGTGGAGTTGCCGGTGCCGCGCTGGTCGAGGAGCAGCACCCGGTACTCCTTGAGGGCGCGGCCGAGCCAGGCCTGCTTGCCGATGAAGCGGTTGGCGCCGAAGCCGGGGCCGCCCTGCAGGTAGACCAGCCAGGGCAGGTCAGCCTCAGTCTTGTCGGTGGCGACGACTTCACGGGCGTACAGCTCGATCGTCTCCCCGTCCGGGGCGTCGTGGTCGAGGGGCACCGTGAAGCGGCGGTCGGTGAGGACGACGCCGGGCTGACGGTAACTGACGCTCACTGCGGCTCCCGAGGACGTACGGACTGGTCTTCCGGGGCCAGTTCAGCACATGGTCGTCAGCGCGGGGGCAGGCTGGAGCGGCGTACGACGAGTTCCGGCTGGAGTACGACGCTTCGGTGCTGGTGCGGGACCGGTGCTGTCTCGGACTCGGTCTCCTCCAGGAGGAGTTCCGCAGCGAGGGCGCCCATGGTCACGGCGGGCTGCCGTACGGAGGTGAGGGGGACGGCTGCGGCGGCCGCGAACTCGATGTCGTCGTAGCCGACGATCGCGAGGTCGTCGGGGACCGAGACGCCGGCCGCGAACATGGCCTGGAGGACGCCGAGCGCGAGCAGGTCGTTGGCGCAGAAGACGGCGGTCGGGCGCTCGGCGAGGCCGAGGAGCCGGGCGCCGGCGTCGCGCCCTGCGGCCACGTCGAGCCGCTCGGTGGGCAGCTCACGAAGGCGGTCGGCGCCGAGCCCGGCCTCGGCCAGCGCGTTCAGCGCGCCCGTGCGCCGGTCCCTGACCTGGTTCAGTCCGGGCGGCCCGCTCACATACGCGATGGAGCGGTGCCCGGCGTCGATCAGATGGCGTACGGCCAGTGCGCCGCCCGCCACGTCGTCGACCGACACCGAGCACTCGGTGGTGCCCTCGGCGACCCGGTCGACGAGCACGAACGGGATGCCGTGACGGCGGAACGCCGCGATGTTCCGCCCGGTCGCGTCGGCGGGTGTGAACAGCACGCCCCGTACCCGCTGTTCGGCGAAAAGCGACAGGTACTCGGCCTCCTCGCCCGGGCTCTGCGCACTGTTGCAGACCATCACGCCGAGCCCGGCGTCGCGGGCGGCGCGCTCGGCGCCGCGTGCCACGTCCACGAAGAACGGGTTGCCCATGTCCAGGACGAGCAGGCCCATGATCCGGCTGCGTCCGGCCCGCAGCTGCCGCGCCGACTCACTGCGGACATAGCCGAGCCGGTCTATCGCGGACAGCACGCGGGCACGAGTCTCGGAGGCGACCGTGTCCGGCCGGTTGATCACGTTCGACACGGTGCCCACCGAGACACCGGCGACACGGGCGACGTCCTTGATACCCACCGAATGAGCCATCAGGCAGGAACCTCCAGGGTGACGAGGAGCGGCGGGCAGGCCCTCACATTACCGGCGCGCCCACCGCCACGAGCTGCGCTCACGCGGGCAGCCGGAAGTCGACGACGTGGAGCGCCGAGGGCGTCGTACCGCTGGACTTCTCCTGGTACATGACCGACAGGACCCCGTCCTGCGCGATCCGCATCTCGTCGATCACCACCTCGCCGAAGGCGTTGAGCCCGGCGCCGTCGAACAGGATCGTCCAGTCGGTGTGTCCGGAGGCCACCGAGGCACCGGCGATCCGGCCGAACGGGAAGATCGCGTACGCGTTGTTGTACTTGTCGAGGACGAGCTTCGTGCGCTGGCTGGAGTTCAGCGGCACCGGTATCTCGGTCTTCTGCCAGGCGCCGGAGGAGCTCTTGCGGACAAGGAAGGCACGGCCGTTGGCGGTCCGGTTCGCGACGTAGTTCGTCGTGCACTGGCCGAAGCGGCCCGGTACGTAGCTGATGATGGCGTGCGGCCGGCCCGCCGAGTCCGTGAACTGGCTCTCCTGGTTCATCAGCGAGTGGTCCGGGTTGAGCGGGTCCACGACCAGTCCGGCGTCGTTGACGGAAACCCTGTCGGAGCCGCCGGTGGTGCCGACGACGGTGCCCGCGTTGTTGCGCCAGGTGCGTCCGCGGTCGTCCGAGTAGACGTAGCCGGTGTCGTGGTTGGTGATGCCGCCGCCGTTGCACATCACGGCAGCGTTCTGCTCACGCCACGTGAACATGGCGTGCAGGCGCCCGTTGCGGTCGTAGTCGATGCCGTGCAGGTACATGTTGCGGGCCGTGCTGGAGCCGTGCTCGCTGGTGTAGGTGCCGGTGGAGCTCGTCCACTCGCCGAGGTTGGTCCACCTGGTGCCGTCGTACTCCGCGAGCGCGTTGCGGCCGTTGCCGGAGACCGCCACGCGGTAGCTGAGCTGGAGCCTGCCCTCGGGGGTGGAGATGAACTGCGGGTACGTGAACTGCGAGGTGAGCGCCAGCCCGTCGAGGGTGGACTGCGGTGCGCCGAAGCGGCTCGTGGTCCAGCTCAGCCCGGCGGGGTCGTCGAGGAGCCCGGCCACCGACTTGATGTAGGTGAAGCCGTCGCTGTGCGAGTCCATGTTGAGGTGCAGCCGGCCGTCGGTCTTCGAGACGCCCAGGGAGATCACGTTGTGGGAGTCGTTGTAGCGCAGGGTGTGGCCGACCTTGACGGTGGACCAGGTGCTCGCGCCGAGGGCGCGGCGGCCGACGACGGCGTTGCGGTCGGCGGTGTACCAGGCGGCGTACTGGTAGCCCTTGTACGTGAACAGGCCGTTCTTCTGGAACGAGTTGTTGTTGACCAGTCCGTCGTACGACACGAAGAAGAGGGCCTGTGCGTCGAGGCGGCTGCTGCCGATGCGGGTGACCGAGGGGCCGGGGTCGGCGGCCCGTGCGGCGCCGGCGCCGAGGACCGGGCCGGCCACGGCACTGAGGATGGTGCCGGCCAGCAGCGTACGTCTTCTCATCTCGGGGGACTCCTTTGTCGGGCGAGATCGAGCACTTCCGTGGGGCGGGTTGTGTCAGGCGAGGTGGAACACCTCGGTGAGCGGTTTCATGGCTTCGTCGGGGCGGGCGCCGTCCAGTGACTCGAAGAACGGCGCCATCTCCGCCTGCCAGCGGGCGTTGACCTCGGCAGATTCCATGCCGGCCTGGGCCGCCGCGAAGTCCTCGGTCTCCAGATAGCCGACGAGCAGGCCGTCCTCCCGCAGGAAGAGCGAGTAGTTGTGCCAGCCGGTGGCCGAGAGAGCTTCGAGCATCTCCGGCCACACGGCGGCGTGCCGCTCGCGGTACTCGGCGATCCGGTCCTTGCGGACCTTCAGCAGAAAGCACACGCGCTGCATCAAGGACCCTCCGGGGCCTAGAAGTTGAAGTCGTCGATGTTCTTGGCGTCGAACACGGTCGGCTTGCCGAGGTTGATCACGCCGTCCTTGCCGATGGTGTACTCGCCCATGTCACCGGCGGTGAACTTCTCGCCCTCCTTGCCGGTGATCTGGCCCGAGGCCAGCGCCACGGACGTACGCGCGGCCAGCTCGCCGAGCTCCGCCGGGTTCCACAGCTCGAACGCCTCGACGGTGCCGTTCTTGACGTACTTGCGCATGTCGTTCGGGGTGCCGAGGCCGGTCAGCTTGACCTTGCCCTTGTACTTGGAGCCGGACAGGTACTGGGCCGCCGCCTTGATGCCGACGGTGGTCGGGGAGATGATCCCCTTCAGGTTCGGGTACTCCTGGAGCAGGCCCTGGGTCTGCTGGAAGGACTTCTGGGCGTCGTCGTCACCGTAGGCGACCTTGACGAGCTTCATGTCCTTGTACTTGGGATCCTTGAGCTCGTCCTTCATGAAGTCGATCCAGACGTTCTGGTTCGTCGCGGTCTGCGCGGCGGACAGAACGGCGATCTCGCCCTTGTAGTCGATCTGTTCGGCGAGCAGCTGCACCTCGGTACGGCCCAGGTCCTCGGCGCTGGCCTGCGAGACGAAGGCGTTGCGGCAGTCGGGCTTGGTGTCGGAGTCGTAGGTGACGACCTTGATGTCGTTGCTCATGGCTTGCTTGAGCGCGGTGCACAGGGCACCCGGGTCCTGCGCGGACACGGCCATCGCGTCGACCTGCTGCTGGGTGAGCGTGTTCACGTAGCTCACCTGGCCTGCGGTGTCGGTGGCGCTGGACGGGCCGACCTCCTTGTACTTGGAGCCCAGCTCCTTGAGGGCCGCCTCGCCGCCCTTGTCGGCGGTGGTGAAGTACGGGTTGTTGACCTGCTTGGGCAGGAACCCGACGGTCAGGCCCTTCTTCAGTTCGGCGTTCGGGTCGGCCTTGCCGGCGGTGGCGGCGGCGCCGCCCTCCTTGCTGACGTCCTCCTTGGTGGTGCCGCCGCCGCAGGCGGTGGCGGCGAGGGCGAGCGAGGTGACGGCGGCGAGCGCGACGGCGCTGCGGCGGAGAGATGACTTGCGCATGGCGGTGTGTCCCTTTGAACGGAGGTGAGTGGGTGCGCCCCGAAGGGGCGCGGGGAACTGCGCGACCAGCCACAGACGGCCCGCAGCTTTCGACGGCCCTTTCAGCGGAGCGTTTACGTCGGGGTGGGGGCCTTGGAAACAGGCGCTGAGGCCGCTCTTCGGCCCGCCCTCGCTGTGGAGATCTGCCGTGCGACCCGGGGGCCGAGCACGGAGACGACAAGCAGTACGCCGGTGACGACGATCTGCGACTGGGCGGAGACGTCCTGGATGCTCATCACGTTCTGCAGCGCGCCGAGCAGGAAGACCCCCGCGATCGCGCCGCCGAGCGTGCCCTTGCCTCCGTCGAAGTCGATGCCGCCGAGCAACACGGCGGCCACGACGGAGAGTTCGAGGCCCGTGGCGTTGTCGTAGCGGGCGCTGGCGTAGTGCAGCGCCCAGAAGATGCCGGTGAGCGAGGCCATCAGGCCGGTCAGGGTGAACAGGATCAGCTTCTGCCGCCTCACGCGGAGGCCTGCGAACCGTGCGGCCTCCTCGTTCGCGCCGATCGCGAAGAGCGAGCGCCCGAACGGGGTGGCGTGCAGCGCGACCACGGCGATCGCGAGCAGCACGAGGAAGGGGAAGAAGGCGTACGGGATGAAGGTGTCCCCGATGCGTCCGGACGCGAAGTCCAGGTACTGGGCGGGGAAGTCGGTCACCGCGTCCGAGCCGAGCACGATCTGTGCGATGCCCCGGTAGGCGGCGAGGGTGCCGATGGTGACGGCGAGGGAGGGCAGCCCGAGTCGGGTCACCAGCAGGCCGTTGACCAGCCCGCAGATCACGCCGAGGAGCAGGCAGATCGGGATGATCGTCTCGATGGTCATGCCCTGGTTCCACAGCGCGCCCATCACGGCACCGGACAGGCCGGCCGTGGAGGCGACCGAGAGGTCGATCTCGCCGGCCACCACGAGCAGTGTCATCGGCAGGGCGATCAGCGCGATCGGCAGGGTGTTGCCGATCAGGAACGACAGGTTGAGGGCGTTGCCGAAGCCGTCGACGGTGGTGAAGGACAGCAGCAGTACGACGATGAGGAGGGCGCCGACGACCGTGTCCCAGCGGACGGCGCGCCCGAGCAGCGAGTCAGCCATGGCGGGCGTTCCTCTTCTTCAGGGCGGACGCCACACGCAGGGCGACGATGCGGTCGACCGCGATGGCGAGGATGAGCAGGATGCCGTTGATGGCGAGCACCCAGACCGAGCTGACGCCGAGGGCGGGCAGCACGCTGTTGATGGAGGTCAGCAGCAGGGCGCCGAGCGCGGCGCCGTAGACGCTGCCGGAGCCGCCGGTGAAGACGACGCCACCGACCACGACCGCGCTGACGACGGTGAGTTCGTAGCCGTTGCCGGTGCCGGAGTCGACGTTGCCGAACCGGGCCAGGTACAGCGCGCCGGCGAGACCCGTGAGGGCTCCGCAGAAGGTGTACGCGACCAGGATCCGCTTGCGCACCTGGATGCCGGCGAGCCGTGCGGCCTCCGGGTTGGAGCCGAGCGCGTACAGCTCGCGTCCGCTGCCGAAGTGCTTGAGGTAGTAGGCGGTGGCGATCAGTACGGCCAGCGCGATCAGGGCGAGATAGGGCACCGCCCAGATGCCGCCGGAGCCGAAGTCCGCGAAGCTGTCGGGGAGGTCGGCCGCCGTGATCTGCCGTGAGCCGACCCAGATCGAGTCGACGCCGCGGATGATGTAGAGCGTGCCGAGGGTGACGACGAGGGCGGGCACCTGGCCGAGGCTGACGAGCAGTCCGTTCAGCAGCCCGATGCCGACACCGAGCAGGACGGCCAGGAAGATGGCCACGACGGAGTTGCCGCCGCCCTGGAGATACGTACCGGCGGCGAAGGCGCTGATGCCGAGGGTCGAGCCGACCGACAGGTCGACGTTCCGGGTGATCACGACGAGCGACTGGCCGGTGGCGACCAGCATCAGGATGGTCGCGTTCAGCAGCAGGTCCTTGATGCCCTGCTCGGACAGGAACTCGCTGTTGCCCGCCTGGGTGACGGCGATCATCACCAGGAAGACGACCAGGATGGCGAGTTCGCGCATCTTGAAGACCCGGTCGACAAGTCGCGTACCGCTCGACTTCTCCACTTCGGCGGGGGGCGCGGGGGGTGCGGTCACCGTCATGCGGCGGCCCTCCCCGTTGCTGCGGCCATCACGGTTTCCTCGGTGGCTTCGGTTCGGGGGATCTCGGCGGTGATCCGGCCCTCGTGCATCACGAGCACGCGGTCGGCCATGCCGAGGATCTCGGGCAGGTCGGAGGAGATCATCAGGACGGCGACCCCGTCGGCGGCCAACTCGCTGAGCAGCCGGTGCACTTCGGCCTTCGTACCGACGTCGATGCCGCGCGTCGGCTCATCGACGATCAGTACCTTCGGACCGGTGGCGAGCCATTTGGCGAGGACGACCTTCTGCTGGTTGCCGCCGGACAGCGTGTTGACGGTGTCGGCGATGCGGGCGTACTTGACCTGGAGCTTGACGGCCCAGTCGAGGGACCGGCTGCGCTCGGCGCCGCGGTCCATGAGGCCCGCCTTCACGGTCGTACGCAGCCCGGTGAGCCCGATGTTGCGCTCGATCGACATGTCCATCACGAGGCCCTGGGCCCGCCGGTCCTCGGGAACGAGGGCGAGCCCGGCGGCCATGGCGGTGGAGGGTGCGCCGTTGGTCAGCGCCTTGCCGTCGATCTCGACCTCGCCGGCGTCCCAGCGGTCGACACCGAAGACGGCTCGCGCCACCTCCGTACGACCGGCTCCGACGAGCCCGGCGAGTCCGACGATCTCTCCGCGGCGGACGTCGAAGGAGATGTCGGTGAAGACGCCCTCACGGGTCAGCCGGCGCACGCTCAGTGCCACCTCACCCGCCCGCACCTCCTGCTTGGGGTACAGCTCTTCGAGATCGCGGCCGACCATGCGGCGTACGAGATCGTCCTCGGTCATGCCCTCCAGCAGCTCGCTGGAGATCAGGGCGCCGTCGCGCAAGGTCGTGACCCGCCGGCAGATCTGGAAGATCTCCTCCAGGCGGTGCGAGATGAACAGCACCGCGGCGCCCTGCTCGCGCAGGGTGCGGACGACTCCGAAGAGACGGGCCACCTCGCTGCCGGTGAGCGCGGCGGTCGGCTCGTCCATGATCAGAACGCGGGCGTCGAAGGAGAGCGCCTTGGCGATCTCGACGATCTGCTGGTCGGCGATGGACAGTCCGCGTGCCGGGCGGTCGGGGTCGAGCTCGACACCGAGGCGCTGCATCAGGGCCAGCGTCGCGGTGTGTGTGGCCTTGTGGTCGATACGGCCGAGGGCTCGGCGGGGCTGGCGGCCCATGAAGATGTTCTCGGCGATCGACAGATCGGGGAAGAGCGTGGGCTCCTGGTAGATCACGGCGATGCCCGCGTCCCGGGCGTCGGCCGGGCCGTGGAAGACGGTGGGCTCGCCGTCCAGCAGTACCTGGCCGGCGTCCGGTCGGTGCACCCCGGCGAGCGCCTTGATGAGGGTCGACTTGCCCGCGCCGTTCTCTCCGGCGAGGGCGTGCACCTCTCCGGGGAACAGCTCCAGGGACACGTCCCGCAGGGCGCGTACGGCACCGAAGGACTTCGAGATGTCCTTGAGCGCCAGCACGGGGGCCGGACCCGTGTCGGACGGGTGGGTCATGAGGGGCTCCTCAGCGACGCGGGGCGGGGGCCTCACGACGTTGTGAAAGGTTTCAACTGGATTGCCGGGACGTTAGACAGGTCACGCAGGTCACGTCAATGGGTCCCGAACGAAAATTTCGATAGCCAGAGGTCACAACCGAGTCACGGAACGAAGTCCTTGCAGGAGGACTTGACAGTCTCCCGGAGGGCTCATAGCTTCGCGTTCTGAATCGTTTCAGATCGATGCCCTTCAGACCGACGTCTTCCAGACCCGAAGTCACAGGAGTCCCGAAGTGACCGAGCTCGCCGCGGTGAAGGCCGCTCTCAAGACCCAGGCCGTAGAGACGCCGTCATGGGCGTACGGGAATTCCGGGACCCGCTTCAAGGTGTTCGCGCAGGCCGGAGTGCCGCGCAATCCCTTCGAAAAGCTGGACGACGCGGCGCAGGTACACGCTTATACGGGCGTCGCGCCGACCGTGGCGCTGCACATCCCCTGGGACAAGGTCGACGACTACGCCGCGCTGGCCAAGTACGCCGAGGACCGCGGCGTGAAGCTCGGCACCATCAACTCCAACACCTTCCAGGACGACGACTACAAGCTCGGCAGCGTCTGTCACGCCGACCCGGTGGTGCGGCGCAAGGCCCTTGATCATCTGCTCGAGTGCGTCGACATCATGGACGCCACGGGGTCCAAGGACCTGAAGCTGTGGTTCGCGGACGGCACGAACTATCCCGGCCAGGACGACATCCGCGAGCGCCAGGACCGGCTCGCGGAGGCGCTGGCCGCCGTGTACGAGCGGCTCGGTGGCGACCAGCGGATGCTCCTCGAGTACAAGTTCTTCGAGCCCGCCTTCTATACGACGGATGTTCCGGACTGGGGTACGGCGTACGCGCACTGCCTCAAGCTCGGGTCGAAGGCGCAGGTCGTGGTGGACACCGGGCACCATGCGCCCGGCACCAACATCGAGTTCATCGTCGCGACGCTGCTGCGTGAGGGGAAGCTCGGGGGGTTCGACTTCAACTCGCGCTTCTATGCCGACGACGACCTGATGGTGGGGGCTGCGGATCCGTTCCAGCTGTTCCGGATCATGTACGAGGTGATTCGGGGCGGTGGGTTCACGCCCGACGTCGCGTTCATGCTCGATCAGTGTCACAACATCGAGGCGAAGATTCCGGCGATCATTCGGTCGGTGATGAATGTGCAAGAAGCTACCGCTAAGGCGCTGTTGGTCGACCGGTCGGCGTTGGGGGCCGCCCAGCGGGACGGTGACGTTCTTGAGGCGAACGCCGTGCTCATGGATGCGTATAACACTGACGTGCGGCCGTTGTTGCGCGAGGTGCGCGAGGAGATGGGGTTGGACCCCGATCCCATGGGGGCGTACCGCCGGTCTGGGTGGGCTTCGAAGATTGCTGAGGAGCGGGTGGGTGGGGAGCAGGCCGGCTGGGGAGCCTGATCGCTGCGTTTCGTCTGCCGAGTAAGGCCCGTTGCAGGCTGCGGGCCGGATGTGGCTGGTCGCGCAGTTCCCCGCGCCCCTAATGGGGCGCTCTCGTCACCCTCCGCTCACAACATCACGTAAGGATTGATCACCCCATGGCACCCCACCCCGAAGCCGACGCCCTCCTCTCCCGTTCTCACCGGCTCGGCGCCGATCCCCGCAACACCAACTACGCCGGCGGCAACACCTCCGCCAAGGGCACCGACACCGACCCCGTGACCGGCGGTGACGTCGAGCTGATGTGGGTCAAGGGATCCGGTGGCGATCTCGGCACCCTGAAGGAGTCGGGGCTGGCTGCTCTCCGTCTCGACCGGCTGCGGGCGCTTACCGATGTGTACCCCGGTGTGGAGCGCGAGGACGAGATGGTTGCCGCGTTCGACTACTGCCTGCACGGGAAGGGCGGTGCGGCTCCCTCCATCGACACGGCCATGCACGGGCTGGTGGACGCGGCGCACGTCGACCACCTCCACCCCGACTCCGGTATCGCGCTCGCGTGTGCCGCCGACGGGGAGAAGCTGACCGCCGAGTGCTTCGGGGACACCGTGGTGTGGGTGCCGTGGCGGCGGCCCGGGTTCCAGCTCGGCCTTGACATCGCGGCCGTCAAGGAGGCCAATCCCCAGGCCATCGGGTGCGTCCTCGGTGGGCACGGGATCACGGCTTGGGGGGCGACCTCCGAGGAGTGCGAGCGGAACTCGCTGCACATCATCCGTACCGCCGAGGCGTTCCTGGCCGAGCGCGGGAAGGACGAACCGTTCGGGCCGGTGATCGAGGGTTACGCGGCTCTCGGCTCCGCCGAGCGGAAGGAGCGGGCGGCTGCGCTGGCGCCGGTCATCCGTGGCATCGCCTCGCAGGACCGTCCGCAAGTCGGGCACTTCACCGACTCCGAGGTGGTCCTCGACTTCCTCGCGAGCGCCGAGCACCCGCGCCTCGCGGCCCTCGGCACCTCCTGCCCCGACCACTTCCTCCGTACGAAGGTCAGGCCGCTCGTCCTCGACCTGCCGCCGACCGCTTCCGTCGACGAGTCGATCGCCCGTCTCAAGGAGCTGCACGCCGAATACCGCGAGGAGTACGCCGCGTACTACGAGCGGCACGCCCAGCCCGACTCCCCCGCGATGCGCGGCGCCGACCCGGCGATCGTGCTCGTGCCCGGTGTCGGCATGTTCAGCTTCGGCAAGGACAAGCAGACCGCGCGGGTGGCCGGCGAGTTCTACGTCAACGCGATCAACGTGATGCGCGGGGCCGAGGCGGTCTCCACGTACGCGCCGATCGAGGAGTCGGAGAAGTTCCGTATCGAGTACTGGGCCCTTGAGGAGGCCAAGCTCCAGCGGATGCCGAAGCCCAAGCCGCTCGCCACGCGGGTCGCGCTGGTGACGGGTGCGGGCAGCGGAATCGGCAAGGCGATCGCGCAGCGGCTCGCGGCCGAGGGCGCGTGTGTCGTGGTCGCGGACCTGAACGCCGAGGGGGCCGCGCAGGTCGCCGAGGAACTGGGCGGCCCCGACAAGGCCGTGTCCGTCACGGTCGACGTGACCTCCGAGGAGCAGATCGCCCAGGCCTTCAAGGCGGCGGTGCTCGCCTTCGGCGGCGTCGACCTCGTGGTCAACAACGCCGGTATCTCCATCTCCAAGCCTCTGCTCGAGACGACGGCGAAGGACTGGGATCTCCAGCACGACATCATGGCCCGCGGTTCGTTCCTCGTCTCGCGCGAGGCGGCCCGGGTGATGACCCAGCAGGGCCTGGGCGGCGACATCGTCTACATCGCCTCCAAGAACGCCGTCTTCGCGGGCCCCAACAACATCGCGTACTCGGCGACCAAGGCCGACCAGGCGCATCAAGTCCGGCTGCTGGCAGCCGAGTTGGGCGAGCACGGGATCCGCGTCAACGGCGTCAACCCGGACGGCGTGGTGCGCGGCTCGGGCATCTTCGCGGGCGGCTGGGGCGCACAGCGCGCCGCCACCTACGGGATCGAGGAGGAGAAGCTCGGCGAGTTCTACGCCCAGCGGACCATCCTCAAGCGCGAGGTGCTCCCCGAGCATGTGGCAGGTGCCGTATTCGCCCTGACCGGTGGGGACCTGACCCACACCACGGGCCTGCACATCCCCGTCGACGCCGGCGTCGCCGCCGCCTTCCTGCGATGACGGCTCCGATGTCGGCTCCGGTGAAGTCGTACGCGGCGGTCGACCTCGGCGCGTCCAGCGGGCGCGTCATGGTCGGCCGCGTCGGGCCGGACTCCCTCGGCCTCACCGAGGCGCACCGCTTCCCGAACCGGCCGGTGCGCACCCCCGAGGGGCTGCGGTGGGACATCCTCTCGCTGTACGCCGGTGTCCTCGACGGGCTGCGTACGGCAGGGCAGGTGGCCGGTCAGGTCGACTCGGTCGGCATCGACAGCTGGGCCGTGGACTACGGGCTGCTGGACGCGGACGGCGCGCTGCTCGGCAACCCGGTGCACTATCGCGACACGCGCACCGAGGGTGTCGCGGAGAAGGTGTGGGCGACGGTTCCGGCGGACGAGCTGTATGCGCGGACGGGCCTCCAGTACGCACCGTTCAACACTCTGTACCAGTTGGCGGCGGCTCGTGAGTCGGCTCAACTTGCGTACGCCGAGCGGCTGTTGCTCATCCCGGACCTGCTGACGTACTGGCTGACGGGCGAGGCGGGCACGGAGCTCACCAATGCTTCGACGACCCAGCTGATCGACCCGCGCACCCGCGACTGGGCCCATGACGTCGCTTCGCGCCTGGGCATCGACCTCGGGCTGTTCGCGCCGCTGCGGCGGCCCGGAGATCCGGCGGGCCTGCTGCGCCCCGAGGTCCTGGAGGAGACCGGGCTGACCGGTCCGGTCCCGGTGACCACGGTCGGTTCGCACGACACGGCGTCCGCGGTGGCCGCCGTCCCGGCCACCGGCGGCGAGCGTTTCGCGTACATCTGCACCGGCACCTGGTCGCTCGCGGGCCTGGAGCTGGACGCGCCGGTGCTGACCGAGGCGAGCCGGGCGGCCAACTTCACCAATGAGCTGGGGCTCGACGGCACGGTCCGTTATCTCCGGAACATCATGGGGTTGTGGCTGCTCCAGGAGTGTCTACGGGCTTGGGGGGACCCGGAGTTGACCGAGTTGCTGCACGCGGCGGCCGACGTGCCGGCGTTGCGGTCCGTCGTGGATGCCGGAGACGCGGCGTTCCTGGCCCCCGGCCGCATGCCCGCACGGATCGCCGACGCGTGCCGGGACTCGGGCCAGCCGGTGCCCGAGTCCCCCGCCGAGATCACACGCTGCATCCTCGATTCGCTCGCCCTCGCCCACCGCCGGGCGATCACCGAGGCCCAGGCCCTCGCCGACCACCCGGTCGATGTCGTCCACATCGTCGGCGGCGGTACCCGCAACGCCCTCCTGTGCCAGCTGACGGCGGACGCCTGCGGGCTCCCGGTCGTGGCGGGCCCGGCGGAGGCCGCCGCCCTGGGCAACGTCCTCGTCCAGGCGCGGGCCGGCGGCCTGGTCGGCGACCGTACGGCGATGCGGCAACTCATCGCCCGTACGCAGCCGCTGGAGCGGTACGAACCGCGGGGTGACACGGCGGCGTGGCGCGCGGCTCAGGCCCGGCTCACCGCCCGGTGAGCCGGAACCGCTGAACGGGGCCCGGCGGGCCCCCTCCCCATCGGCGCGTCCACGTCGTAACCTCCACTCATCCGATGATCGACCCCAAGGAGCCGCGATGCGTGTCGCCCTGTTCCTGACCTGTGTCAACGACACGCTGTATCCGGAAACCGGCCGTGCCGTGGTGAAACTGCTGACCAGGCTGGGCGTCGACGTCGACTTCCCGATGGGCCAGACCTGTTGCGGGCAGGCGCACTACAACACTGGCTATCGCCATGAGGCCGAGCCACTGGCCCGGCATTTCTCCGATGTCTTCGGGGAGTACGAGGCGATCGTGACGCCTTCCGGCTCCTGTGGCGCCATGGTCCGGGAGCTGTATCCGCGCATGGGCGAGCGGGCCCGCGCGGAGGGCCGCGGCGACACCCTCGCGCGCACGCTCGCGCCGGTCGTGCCCAAGACGTACGAGCTCACGGAGTTCCTCGTGGACGTGCTGGGCGTGACCGATGTCGGCGCGTACTACCCGCACACCGTCACGTATCACCCGACCTGTCATGGTCTGCGCAGTCTGGGTCTCGGCGACCGTCCACGCCGGCTCCTCCAGGCGGTCAAGGGACTCGAACTGAGGGAGCTGCCCGGCGCCGACGAATGCTGCGGCTTCGGCGGCACGTTCGCCATGAAGAACTCCGATGTCTCGGCGGCGATGGGCGCCGACAAGGTCCGTAACGCCGCGTCGACGGGCGCGGATGCGCTGTGTGCCGCGGACAACTCCTGTCTGATGCACATCGGCGGCACGATGGCCCGCCTCAGAACGGAGATGCGGCCGGTGCACATCGCGGAGATCCTGGCGAGCACGGAAGAGGAGCCCCTGACATGAGCGGCACCTTCGTCGGCATGCCGGCCTTCCCCAAGGCCGCGCACGAAGCCGTCCACAACCAGACCCTGCGCGGCAACCTGCGGCACGCCACGCACACGATTCGCGCCAAGCGTGCCAAGGCGGTCGCGGAGGTGTCCGACTGGGCGGAGCTGCGCGAGGCGGGCAAGCAGATCAAGGACCACACGCTGCGTCATCTCGACCGGTATCTCGTGCAGTTGGAGGAGTCGGTCACGGCGGCGGGCGGCATCGTGCACTGGGCGGCCGACGCCGACGAGGCGAACCGCATCGTCACGGACCTGGTGAAGATGACCGGCGAGAGCGAGGTCGTGAAGGTCAAGTCCATGGCCACGCAGGAGATCGGCCTCAACGAGGCGCTGGAGGCCGAGGGCATCCACGCGTACGAGACCGATCTGGCCGAGCTCATCGTGCAGTTGGGCAAGGACCGGCCGTCCCACATCCTCGTCCCGGCGATCCACCGCAACCGCGGCGAGATCCGCGAGATCTTCGCCCGCGAGATGAGCGAGTGGGGCCGCCCGGCCCCGGAAGGGCTCACGGACACCCCCGCCGAACTCGCCGATGCCGCCCGTCTGCACCTGCGCGAGAAGTTCCTGCGCGCCAAGGTCGGTATCTCCGGCGCCAACTTCATGGTCGCCGAGACCGGCACGATGGTGGTCGTCGAGTCCGAGGGCAACGGCCGTATGTGTCTGACCCTCCCCGAGACGCTGATCTCGGTCGTCGGCATCGAGAAGATCGTGCCGACCTGGCGGGACCTGGAGGTCTTCCTCCAGACACTCCCCCGCTCCTCGACGGCCGAGCGCATGAACCCGTACACCTCGATGTGGACCGGCACCACGGACGACGACGGGCCGGGGACCTTCCATCTGGTCCTCATCGACAACGGCCGCACCGACACGCTCGCCGACGAGGTCGGCCGCCAGGCCCTGCGCTGCATCCGCTGCTCGGCGTGTCTCAATGTCTGCCCGGTGTACGAGCGGGCGGGTGGCCATGCGTACGGCTCGGTCTACCCGGGCCCGATCGGCGCCATCCTCAGCCCTCAACTGAGGGGCACCGCAAGCGAGATCGACGCCTCCCTGCCGTACGCGTCCTCGTTGTGCGGCGCCTGCTACGAGGTGTGTCCGGTGGCGATCGACATCCCCGAGGTGCTGGTGCATCTGCGGGAGCGGGTCGTCGAGGGAGGTGCGGTGACCCGGGACGGCAACAAGGTCGTACTCAAGCCCGCGAAGGGACACGCCGCCGAGCGGGCCGCGATGCGTGCGGCACGCTGGGCGTTCAGTCACCCGGGCGCGCTGCGCGCCGGCCAGCGGCTGGCTTCGCGGAGCCGCCGCTTCCATCCTCGGTCGCTGCCAGGCCCCGGCAAGGCGTGGAGCGCGACCCGCGATCTGCCGACGGTGCCGTCGGAACCGTTCCGCGACTGGTGGCAGCGTACGAACGGCGGAAAGGACACCGGCAAGTGAGTACCAGGGATGTGATCCTCGGCCGCGTGCGCCGCGCGCTGGCCGACGTAGGCCAGGACGACACGCCGTACAAACGGGCCGTTGACCGGGGTTATCTGCCCGAGCACGGAGACCGGAGTGTCGAGCAGACGGTGGATCTGCTGGCCGAGAACCTGGCGGACTACCGGGCGATCGTGCACCGCTGCGAGGCCGACGGGCTTGCGGCGCTGATCGCCGGGCTGCTCGCCGAGCGAGGCTCGACGTCGGTGGCCGTGCCGCCGGGCCTGGACGAGGAGTGGCTGGCGGCGACCGATGTCACGCGCGTCGCCGACCGTTCCGAGAGCACACCGCACGAGCTCGACCAGGTCGACAGCGTGATCACGGCATGCGCTGTGGCGATCGCCGAGACCGGCACCATCGTGCTGGACGGCGGACCGGATCAGGGCCGCCGTCGCATCACGCTCGTCCCGGATCACCACATCTGTGTCGTACGCGTACCGGACCAGGTCGTCTCCTCGGTGCCGCAGGCGCTCCCGCGTCTGGACCCGACACGCCCGCTGACCTGGATCTCCGGCCCTTCGGCGACCAGTGACATCGAGCTGGACCGGGTCGAGGGGGTGCACGGTCCGCGCACCCTCGAGGTGGTGCTGGTGAACGACCGTACTGTCAGCGGGAATTGAACGGATCGCCTCCGGGTTCCGTACTTCATGGAGACAACGGGGCGGCCGGCAGCTGTGGCTCATGGCCATGGCACAGCGGGCCGACCTGTTTGCCGTGCCAAGGAGGAACCCGTCGGATGACCGCACACCGCCGCATCGCCGCCCTCGTCGGAGTGGCTCCGCTGCTGCTCACGGTGTGGGCCGCCTGCCCCGCCACAGCGCAGGGAGCCCCGGAGGGTGCCACCCCCGCGAAGTCGTCGACGATCGTCACCACCACGCCCGCCGAGTCCCCGGTCAGCGTCATAAACGGGCACGGTGAGTCCGTGTCCTCCGAGGACTCCGTCATCGACGACCGTGCGAGTACGGCCCTGCCCCTCATGGCGGGCGGCGCGGCGGGGCTGCTCATCACGGGGGGCGCGGCCTACACCTTGCGGCGGCGCCGCTGAGCAGTCACTGAGCTGTTGCTTGGCTGCCCCTGGGACACGGAACTCGTTCGGCCGACCGCACGTTCTCGGAAAGATCACACAACCGACGACGTACGCCGCCCACCGGCTCTATCTTGGGCGGTAACTTCAGGCCAACTCGGAGATGCCCCATGCCTCATGACGTTCCGTTGATCAACAGCAGCGTGCCGCACTCCGCGCGTATCTGGAACTACTGGCTCGGGGGCAAGGACTGCTACGAGATCGACCGCGAGGTCGGTGACCAGATCCGCGGGGTGAACCCGGAGATCGTCCAGATCGCCCGGGCCCAGCGGGCGTTCCTCAAGCGGACTGTCACGTATCTGGCCGGTGAGGTCGGCATCCGCCAGTTCCTCGACGTCGGCACGGGACTGCCCACGTTCGACAACACCCATGAGGTCGCCCAGCGGATCGCCCCCGAGGCACGGATCGTGTATGTCGACCACGACCCCATCGTGCTGGCCCACGCCACGGCGCTGCTGACCAGCACCCCCGAGGGCGCCACCGACTACATCGACGCCGACCTGCGCGACCCCGCGGCCATCCTGGAAGGGGCCGCCAGGACGCTGGACTTCGAGCAGCCGGTCGCCCTGATGCTGCTGGGCATCGCCGCCCACGTACCCGACGACAGTGCCTACGGCATCGTCGAGCGCCTGCTGGACGCCCTGCCGTCCGGCAGTCACCTCGTGTTCTGCGACAGCACCGAGGTGTTTCATCCCGAGGAAATGCGCGCCATGGTCGAGCAGTGGAACCAGGCGAGCGACAACCCGCGCACCAACCGCAGCCCCGACCAGCTCGTCCGCTTCTTCGGCGGCCTCGAACTCCTCGATCCCGGCCTGGTGTCCGTCGCCCAATGGCGCCCCGTGGACGAGCCGGACGAGCCGGACGAGCCGCAGAAACCGGCGGAACCTCAGGAAGTCGACAGCTTCGGCGGAGTGGCGCGCAAGCCGTAGCGTCACGCGGGCACCGGTCAGCCGGACTGCCGAGTGCGGGTCAGCGGGTAAGTCCGGCCGTGTCGCAGGCTGGCCGGAGCTCCCGGGTGCAGATCTGGTCGATGGTGTACACGCCATCCTTGACGAGTGTCTGCTCGATGTTGCCGACCGTCACCTCGCGGGGGGTAAGCAGGACGGACGGGATGTCCTTGGTCGTGGGGCTGTCGATCGTCGTCGTGGCGACATCGCGGAGCTCCTCGCCACGCCCCAGGGCGACGGCCATCGCGGCGGCAGCGTCGGCTTCCGCCTTGAAGGGTTTGTACACCGTCATGTACTGCTCGCCCTTGACGATGCGACGCACAGCGTCAAGGTCGGCGTCCTGGCCTGTGACGGGAGGAAGCTCCCTGACATCGGCCTTCTTGAGAGCGGAGATGACGCCTGCGGCTATGGCGTCGTTGGCCGCCAGGACGCCGCCGATCCGGTCCGGGCCCAGAGCCGCGATGGCGGCGGACATGTTGGCGTGGGCGTTCTCCGTGCTCCAGCCCAGGGTTTCGTACGACCTGCCGATCTTCACCTTGCCGGTGAGTACGGACAGCGCGCCCTTCCTGTACCACGCCGCGTTGGGACTGGTCGGATCGCCGTTCATCATGACGACGGTCCCGCCGTTCGCCTTGTCGTCCATGGCCTTCAGGAGCGCCTCGCCCTGGAGCCTGCCGACCTGCCCACCGTCGAAACTGACATAGCCCGAGATCGGGCCTTCGGCGAGCCGGTCATAGGCGACGACCGGTACCCCCGCCGCCTTCGCCTCCTGGATCGAAGAGCGGAGCGCCTTGGTGTCGGCGGCGTCGAGGATCAGGACCCCGACCCCCTTGGTGATCATGGAGATCATCTGTTGCCGCTGCCTCGTCGCGTCGTTCTCGGCGTTGGCGTACTCCATGGTGCAGCCGGAACACAGCTCCTTCAGCCGCTTCTCGATCAGCGGCTTGTCGGAATGCTCCCAGCGGGGGACCGCTTTGCTCGGGAGCAGCAGACCGACGCTGAAGCTGTCCGTGCCCGCCTCGTCGTCTCCTCCGCAGGCGGCCAGGGGCATCGCCATGAGTCCCGCGACGAGTACCGCGATGACATGCCTCGTACGGGTCCTCATGGCAGGCCCTCTCGTTCCGTTCGGGACCCCGAGTCCGTGGGTGCCGGCGCGGGCGGCGGCACAGCGATCTCGCTCCACACCTGTTTGCCGCCGGCCACGGGCACCGTGCCGAAGGACTCCGACACTGCTTCGACCAGAACCAGGCCTCGGCCGCCGGTGGCCTCCCAGTCCACGATCACCGGCTTGGCGGGCGCACGCGGCGAGGCGTCGTTCACACTGACCCGCAGCCGGTCCCCGCGGAGCGTCAGGTCGACGCGGACCTCCCCCTGGGTGTGCACCAGGGCGTTGGTGACCAGCTCGGACACGACCAGCAGCACCGCGTCGGCCGCTTCCTGGATCTTCCACCGCCGCAGAGTGCGCGTGGTGAAACGGCGGGCGTGCATGACGGCGTCGGGCAGCCGCCACACCGCCCAGCCGGCCCGTATCGGCCGGGTCTCCATGCCGTCGTAGCGCAGCAGCAACAGCGCCACGTCGTCCTCACGACGGCCCATGTCGCCGAGCAGTTCGTCGGCCATCCGCCCCGGATCCGCCGGATCGGCCGCGGCGAGCGCGGTGCGCGTCCGGAGCATGCCCTCGTCCAGGGGCAGGTCCGAGGCCTCGACCAGGCCGTCGGTGACCAGGGCGAGCACCGCGCCGGGGGCCAGTGCGGCCGCGGTCATGGGGAACTCCGCCTCCGCGAGAATGCCCAGCGGGGGGCCGCCCTCGACCTGCACTTCCTCGGTGCTGCCGTCGGGATGGCGTACCAGCGGTGAGAGGTGCCCGGCCCGGACGAACAGGATGTTGCCCTCCTCCATGTCCAGTTCGGCGTAGCAGCAGGTGGCGAACAGGTCGGTCTCCATGCCGACGAGGAGGCGGTTGGCGTGTGAGACGACCACATCGGGCGGGTGGCCCTCCACGGCGTAGGCCCTGACCGCGGTACGCATCTGGCCCATGATCGTCGCGGCTCCGGCACTGTGTCCTTGTACGTCCCCGATGACCAGCGCCACGCGTTCCTCGGAGAGGGCGATGACGTCGTACCAGTCACCGCCCACCTGCAGCCCCCGCCTGGCAGGCAGATAGCGGGCGACGGCCGTCCCCCCGGGCAGTTCGGGCAGGCGCCGGGGCAGCAGACTGCGCTGCAGCATCGTCGCGAGTTCCTGCTCGGCGTCGTACGCGTGCGCACGTCTGAGGGCCTGCCCGACCAGCGCCGCGGTGGCGGTCAGCAGGGACCGTTCCTCGGGGACGAACTCGTGCGGCCGGTCCCAGCCGACCAGGCAGACGCCGGCGACCCGGCCCTTGGCGGGGAGGGGCAGGACGGCCAGGCCTCCGGTGCCGATGCCCGCCAGTCCGGGTTCGAGGGCTGTGCCGGCGGGCCACAGGTCCATACGTCCGTCCCGCAGAGCCGCCTGAAGGGTGGGCAGGGCACTGACCGGTGCCTCGGGCCACTCCGAACGCCACTCGGGTCGCCATATCTCCGGCCAGGCGTCGGGCTGCGGCGGGTCGAGCACGCTGACCATCAGCCGGTCGTCCTGCAACTCGGCGAGCAGCACCCGGTCGGCGTCCAGCGGACCACGCAGCGCGGTGACCACCACTTGGCTGACGTCACCGACTGTCGCGGCATCGTCGAGTGCGGCGGTCAGCCACTGGATCCTGGAGACGTCGTCGGCGCTCCGGCGCAGGACCGAGGTCGCCATCACCAGGCCCAGCACCTGCTCCGGCCGGTCATCAGTGGCCGCCGCCACCCTGCAACTCAGGCTCAGCCAGCGCATTTCGCCGGTGGGGCGGCGGACGCGGAACTCCAGCTCCCGCCGACCGAACGCCTGGCCGGACGGCTCCAGGACCGACATCAGCGCGTGCATGTCCTCCGGCAGGGCATGCGCGATCAGGGTGTCCACCTTGCAGTCGAAGTCGTCCGGCGCGATCCCCACCAGCTCGAGCAGAGTCTCGTCCGCCTCGATCAGGCCGGTGTCCGGCACCAGGACGAAGGTACCGACGCGCAGACTCCGCAGGGCGGGACTCAGGAGCGACGACGGCGCGGGGCGGCCGCTACCGGCCTGGAGTATGCCGGCGACCGCGTCGGCGTACCGCTCCAGGAAGCTCCGTTGCTCGGCCTCGAAGCCGTCCGTGGGATGCCCCACGACGACAAGGCAGCCCAGTCGCCTGCCTCCCGCCCGCAGCGGCAGCGCACCCAGCGCCGTCTCCGCCTGCGGTGGCGTCGGCCCGCCCTCGGAGTAGGAGGCGAGTGCCGCGGGGTTGAGCCACAGAGGCCGGTCGGTGCGGAAGGCCTGCGCCGCGGGTGAGCCGCCGGACAGGGGCAACCGTTTCGGCAGCCCGTACTTGGAAGTGGCGCATCCGGCCGCTTCCACCAGCCGGAGCTCTTCGGTCCCGACACCGTTCCCCACACCGGGCACATAGACCGCTGCCAGCGCCGCACCGGCGAACATCAGGGCCCGGTGACTCACGGCGGCCTCCGGCACCGGAGGCGGAGAACCGGTGTCGGCGGCGCCGGCCTCAGATGCCCGCAGCTCCGTGACTCCGGCCCGGGCATGGCCGTCATGAGGCATCTCCGCAGCCCACCTCCCGTCCATGCCGCAGGTACCGACAAGATCGGGGCACCCACTACCAGAATCGCACACAGGGACTAAACGGACAGATCTACTTGATTGGTGCCTGCACCGGACATCGATGGCCGACGCCGCTGCGATCGCGGATCACCACAGCCGGTGTCACACTGACGACGTGGTCGTCTGCCACTTCCACTCGGTACGTTCCAGGCGGACGTTCGGCCTTGGGCCGAGGCCCCACTTGGCCCCCTGCGCCATCGAGCCGCGCCACACGCGGCCCATACGGCCGGGCCGCCCCGCACCACGCGTCCCTGGCAGCGCGGTGCGCGCGCGCCGTTTCCCCACACGCGCACCGCTCCGGACGAACCCGGCGGGAGAGGCCGGCGTGGCCCCGCCGGTCCTCCATGAGCCGGTCGCCGACCACCTGGCGTACGCCGATGGGGCGCAGGACCCGGACCTCATACCCGTTGAAGGCCGGTCGCGGGTAATCCGTGAGCGCCCTCTCACCACGCAGGGTGAAGGACAAGGGAGGTCTCGCACATGAAGGCCTGCATACGGGACGCGGCCATTGCCATGGCCGCCGTCTCGACGGCCGTTGCTCTCGCGGCGTGCGGGGCGGGTGCCGGGAATGACTCCGACGAGGGGGGCACTCCGAAGATCGGTCTGCTGCTGCCGGACGCCACCACGGATCGTTGGGAGGCACAGGACAGGCCGTCGCTCGAGAAGAAGGTCAAGGAGTTGTGCGACGACTGCACGGTCGAGCACGGCAATGCCGAGGGCGCCGTGGCCGTCCAGCGGCAACAGATGGACTCGATGATCACCAAGGGGGTCGATGCCATCGTGCTGGTCGCCGTGGACGCCAGATCGCTCGGCGCCGCGGTCAGGCAGGCGGATCAAGCGGGTATCCCGGTCATCGCCTACGACCGCCTCGCCGAGGGCCCGGTCTCCGGCTATGTCTCGTTCGACGGCGAGGAGGTCGGCAGGCTCCAGGGCAGGGCTCTGCTGAAGGCCATGGGTGACAGGGCGGACGGCGGCCAGATCGTCATGGTGAACGGCGATCCCAGCGACCCCAACGCGGTGGCGTTCAAGAAGGGCGCACTGTCCGTGCTCGATGGGAGAGTGAAGATCGGCAAAGCGTACGACACACCACAGTGGAGGACAGAGATCGCGAACATGAACATGTCCCGCGCCATCTCCGCCCTAGGCGCCGCGAACATCGACGGGGTCTACGCAGCCAACGACAGCCTCGCCGCCGGCAGCATCTCCGCCCTCAAGGCGAACAAGGTCAACCCGCTGCCCCCCGTCACCGGGCAGGACGCCGAACTCGGAGCCCTGCGGCGCATAGTCGCCGGCGATCAGTACATGACCGTCTACAAGCCCTTCGGCCCCGAGGCCTCCGCCGGCGCCGCCATGGCCGTGGCCGCGGCCCGCGGTGAAAGCCTCGACCACGTTGCCACGGGCACGGTGGAGACCAGCGGTGGGGACGCCGTTCCGGCCGTCCTGCTCACCCCGGTGTCCGTGACCGTCGACCACATCAAGGACACCGTGGTGAAGGACGGCGCGTACACGATCCGGCAGATCTGCACCCCCCAGATCGAGGCCGCGTGCAAGAGGGCAGGGCTGATCTGACAGACCGGTTTCCGACCAGGTCCGGGCCCCGGGAAGGAGATGGTTTCCGTGCCGGCTCCTCCGTTGCTGGCGCTGCACGGCGTGTGCAAGCGCTTCGGCGCCGTCGAGGTCCTCACGGACATCGAACTGGAGCTTCACGCCGGCCAGGTCGTCGCTCTGCTGGGCGACAGCGGGGCCGGCAAATCCACCCTGGTCAAAGTGATCTCCGGCGTCGCCCCCGCGGACAAGGGCGTCATCGAGTGGGAGAGCGGGACGGTCCAGATCAGGCGCCCCCACGATGCCCGGGACCTCGGCATCGCCACCGTCTACCAGGACCTCGCGCTGTGCGGGAACCTCGATGTCGTGGGCAATCTGTTCCTCGGACGGGAGATCCGCAGATTCGGGTTCCTCGACGAGATGGAGATGGAACGCCGCACCAGACACCTGTTGGAACGCCTGACCAGGGATGTCCCCGATCTGCGCGCCCGCGTCGTCTCACTGTCCGGCGACCAGCGGCAGACGGTCGCCATCGCTCGCTCGCTCCTCGGCGACCCGCGGGTCCTCCTCCTGGACGAACCGACCGCGGCTCTGGGAATCGACCAGGCCAACGAGGTCCTCGACCTCGTCGACGAGTTGCGTGACCGCGGCAAGGGAGTGCTGCTCATCAGCCACAACCTGGGCGATGTCAAAGCTCTCGCGGACCGGGCCGCCGTGCTGCGGCTCGGTCGCAACAACGGCTTCTTCGACGTGAACACCGCCCCTCAGGAAACGATCCTCTCTTCCATCACCGGCGCCACGGAAAACGTGCCGCGCCGGACGGCCTCCCGGGATGCGGGGTGGTGAAAGCGATGCACGACATGGCGGACAAAGAGACACGGACCGAACCCGCCACACCCGCCCCCGAGGCCCGTCGGCCACACCGCGGGCGGGCCGTCGCCCGGGCCGTGGAGAACTGGGTCGCCGCCTTCCGGCGCAGACTGAGCACCGGCGAAGTGGGCTCGCTCCCCATCGTCCTCGTCCTCGCCGCGGTCTGGATCACCTTCCAGTCCCTCAACGAGAACTTCCTCTCACCCCGGAACCTGTCCAATCTCAGCGTGGACATCGTGGGCACGGGTCTGATCGCGGTCGGCCTCGTCTTCGTGCTGCTGCTCGGCGAGCTCGATCTGTCGGTCGGCTCGATCAGCGCCCTCGCGGCGGCCGTCTTCGCCGTTCTGAACGTGAACAACGGCGTGCCGGAATGGCTGGCCCTCATCATCGGAGTACTCGCGGGCACCGTGGCCGGAACCGTCCAGGGCTTCTCCTTCGCCAGGACCCGCGTGCCGGCGTTCGTCGTCACACTCGCCGGGCTGCTCACCTGGAACGGCCTCATGCTCTACGTCCTCGGAACCAGCGCCACCGTCAACCTCGACGAGAACGGGCTCGTCGCCAAGCTGACCAACCATTACTTCACCAACGACGCCGCCGCCTACGGCCTGGCGGCAGTCGGCGTGGGCCTCGTCTTCCTCATGTCCTACCTGGACAGGCGGCGCCGCAAGGCCGCCGACATGCCGCACCGCTCACTCAAGGAAACAGCGGTGCGCACGGGAGGCCTCGCGGTGATCGCGTTCACCTCTGCTTATCTGCTCAACCGGTTCCAGGGGCTGCCGCTCGCCCTCCTGATCTTCCTGGTGGTGGTGGCCGTCCTCGACGTCATTCTCCGCCGCACGCACTACGGGCGGCAGGTCTACGCGCTCGGCGGCGGTGTCGAGGCGGCCCGTCGCGCCAGCCTCAGTGTGGCGCGGGTGCAGACCGCGGTGCTCGCGGTCTCGGGCACCATGGCCGCGGTCGGCGGCCTGTTCCTGGCCTCGCGCATCACTTCGGTGAGCCAGGGTTCGGGCTCGAGCATCCTGCTGCTCAATGCCATCGCCGCAGCCGTCATCGGTGGCACCAGCCTGTTCGGAGGACGGGGTACGACCTGGTCAGCGGTGCTCGGCATGCTGGTCATCCAGTCGATCGCCTCGGGCATGGCCATCACGGACACCCCCGCCGCCGTCCAGTTCATGATCACGGGCGGGGTGCTCTTCGCCGCGGTGGTCATCGACTCACTGTCACGACGCTCGCAGGAGGCACACGGGCGGGCTTGACGTGTCTGCCGGTTCCTCTCTCGAACGGGCCCGCTCGATGTCGGCCTTCGTCCGCTGGATGGCGTGATGGCGGGAACGCGGTTCCCCGGACGGGATAGTCGAACAGGAGACGGGTAACTGGAAGTTGCTCGTTAGACTTTGGGGGCTGCAGTGATCAAGGTTCTTGTTGTGCATGACACCCGTCTGTTACGGCAGGCGCTGGCCATCCTGTTATGCCGGGAGCATGACCTGGAGGTGCACACGGCGTCGTGGTCGGACGCGGTGACCGGGTTGGTTTCCTGGCAGCCGCAGGTGTGCGTGCTGGACGTGGACGCCCCGGAACACGCGGCGCCCATGTCTCAGTTGGCGCTGCTGGCCGAGCACGCGGCTGAACGGAAATGCGGGCTGCTGATGCTGGCATCACCCAGTAGACCGGGGCTGCTGTATCGCGTTTCGCAGGCGCGGGCGATGGGATACGTCAGCAAGGGCGAGCCGTGCGAGGCGCTTCTGGGAGCCATCAGGCACGTGGCGCAGGGCGAGCAGTTCGTGGACACCTCGCTGGGATGGGACTTTCTGCAGGCGGCGCGAGTCCCGCTGACCGAGCGGGAGTTGAGTGTTCTGTCCCTGGCCTCGCAAGGAGCTTCCGTTGCGGAGATAGCGGGTGACCTGCACCTGACGCACGGAACCGTGCGCAACTATCTGTCAGCCATCACCCGCAAGACGGGGGCCCGCAACCGCGTCGACGCCATCCGCATCTCCCAGAAGGCGGGCTGGGTCTGAGACGTCGGGAAGCTCACCCTCGGACGTTTCCTTTCACCGATGTCCACCCCCGGCCGCGAACGCCGTTGTGTCCCAGTGGCCGACCATGTCGCGGTACAGGGGCGAGCGGGTCAGCAACTCGTCATGGGTCCCCCACTGGACGTGTGCGCCGTCCATCACCAGGATCCGGCCGGCCCGTTGGGCGGAGGTGATCCGATGAGCGATGATCACCAGCGTGCCTGGTCTGCGAGCGAAGGCCAGCTCCGCACGGGCCTCGGCTGTCGGGTCCAAGTGGCAGGTGGCCTCGTCCAGCAGGGCCAGTGGCGCGGGCGAAAGGTAGGCCCTGGCCAGTGCGATCAGCTGGGCCTCGCCTGTGGAGAGGGTCGAGGGATCGACGGACGAGTCGAGTCCACCAAGCCTGTCCGCCAGAGCGTCGAGTCCGAGACACGCGACAGCGGCCTGCACCGTGCCATCGGGCGGCGGTTCCGGGCACAAGTACAGCAGGTTGTCACGGAGGGTGCCTGAGAACACGTATGCCTCCTGAGGGATGAGTACGCGCAGGGCGGCCAGCTCTTCCGCAGTTCGGCCACTGACCGGCACACCGGCGATTCGCGCCTGCCCGCTGTGGGGGCTCAGCAGCCCGGCGATGAGGCCGACGAGGGTCGACTTGCCGATACCGCTGGGGCCGACGACGGCCAGATGCTCGCCCTCCGGCAGCGTCAGGTGCAGATCGCGGACGACAGGCCGGGTGTGGTCGCCGTGGGCGAAGGTGACGCGGTCCAGCTCGACCGCTGGGGGCCTGGAGGCCGGGGACGGCCCGTACGGTGCCGGGTGAGCCGCCCGCACGGCCTGCGACCCCGTGCCGCCCGGAGCCGTCAGGCGGGCCGCGTCGGCGGCCCCTGCGGCACCGCCGGAGTCCGCACTCTGATCCGCGCAGCTGCCTGGCGGCGCGCTCACCGGGTCGGCCCACAGCCGCCGCAGGACGGCCCCCAGCCGCGTACCGGCTGTGCCCAGGCCCTGCGTCAGGTTGTGCAGCGCCGGCAGTAGCGATTGAGTGACGTACACGAGCGCGCCTGCCAGGGCGCCCGCCGTCACGCCGTGGCGCAGCAACCACGGAGCGGCACCCAGCAGCAGGATGACTGGCAGCCGCCCGGCGAGAGCGATCGCGAGGACACGGGACACCTCCCAGCGTGCCAGCGACCGCGAGGCCCGGAACTCGGCCGCGATCAGGGCATCAGTCTCCTCGGCCATCACGTCCTCCGCACCGGTCGCGGTGACGTCCCGCAGACCGCAAGCGAGATCGCCGCACTGCCGCGCAAGGTCCTCGTCAGTGGCCAAGTAGGCCTCCTGCCGCCGGGCCAGCGGGCCGAGGGTCGCCACGAACAGTCCCAGTCCTGCGACCAACGGGGGCATCACCACCGCAAGCAGGAGCGGATCCAGCGCGAACAGCCCCGCCAAGGCACCGGCTGCGGTGAAGACGAACGAACGGGCGGCCATCGTCACCCCGGCAAAAGTGTCCCGGGCCAGCTCCACCTGCTGAGTGAGCCGTGAGACGGCGCTCGCGTCGGTCCGGTGCGGCCCGGCCGCAGCCCGCTTCAAGGCACCGGAGACCACCCGGCGCACCAGCGCGTCGCGCAGCGGTTCGACCAGCCCGGCCAGTGCCCGATAGGCGCGTCCGGTGCCGAAGGCCGCGGCGATCACCGACACGGCGGCCGCCGCCAGCCATGCCAGGCCAAGGTCCGGCCGGGCCCTGAGAAAACCGTCGTCCAGCGCCCGGGCCAGGGCGATGCCCAGCAGGAAGGCCTGACCTGCTTCGAGGACGGACCACCCGGCCAGGGCGGCGACTGCCGCCTTGTGGCGGCGCAGAAATGCGAGGGCGGCGTCCCGCAGACCGCACTCGGTCTCCTCGGGCGCGACGCCACGGGCTGCGTCAGCCACCCGGCCCTCCTCCCCCTTGATCGAGCAAAGGGGCTGGAGCCGGCCGATCGTCCTCGGTGCACTGCGGCTCGAAGACGGCCCGGTACTCCGGCAGGCACCACAGCGCGGCGTGCGGGGCGACCGCCCGCACCTGCCCGCCGTCGAGCCAGGCCACCAGGTCGGCGCGGGCCGCCGTGGACGCGCGGTGGGCGACGACGACACGGGTGCGGCCATCGAGCCCCTGCCACAGCGCGGCCCCGATGCGGCGCTCGGTGACCGTGTCGAGGCTGGAGGTGGCGTCGTCCAGCACGAGCAGTCGGCCGCTGTGCGCGAATGCCCGGGCCAGGCCCAGACGTTGCACCTCACCGCCGGACAGGGCTGTGGCCCGGCAGGCGGTCTCGTAGCCGTCCGGCAGGAGGCGTACGAAGTCATCGGCACACGCCTGGCGGGCCGCCGAGACGACCGTCTGTCGGGGAACGGTGGTGGGACCGACGGCGATGGCGCTGCCGACCGTGCCACCGAAGAGGGCAGGTCGTGCGAAGGCGTAACCGACAGCGCGGCGCAGCTCGTCGCGGCACAGCTCCGGCAGGGGCACCCCGTCGAGAAGCACGACGCCCTCGTCGGGATCGGCGAGCCGTCCCGCGAGCGCGGCGAACACCGACTTGCCCGTCCCGGAACGCCCGACCACGGCCAGTGAGGAACCGGCCGGAACCGACACGTCGACGGCGCGGAGCACCGTGCGGCCGCCGCGCACCACGGCGACGCCGCGGAACTCCAGTGTTCCGGCACCGGCCGGGAGCCGCCGTGTGCCGTGGGCGGTGGCGGGCTCGGCGAGGACCTCGTCGACCCTGTCGGCGGCCGCACGGCTGCGTACGACATCGTTGACCCGGGAAACCAGCATGCCGATGCCGGTGGCGAGTGCGGCGTAGCGTGAGGCCGCGAGCAGTTCGCCGACCGTCAGGCGGTGAGCGGTCAGGAGCAGGCCGCCGACGGCCAGGACGAGGAGTTGCAGCAGCGGAAGGATCGCCGCGGCCCGAGCCGTCGAACGGCCGAGGACCTGCCAGGTCCGGTGTCCGTGCCGGCCCAGTTCGGGCAGGGGGCGCAGGATGCGGGACCTTTCACGCCGGGTGGTGCCCGCGGCGGCCACCGTGCGTGCCCCACGCAGCGTCTCCAGCAGGCGGCCGGCCATCTCACCCTGGACCCGCTGGTAACGCGAGACGCTGTCGGAGGTGTCGCGCACGAAGGCCCGCAGCAACAGCACGAGTAGGGGTATGCCGAGGATGAAAGCCGCTCCCAGCCATGGATCGAGGAGCGTGAGGACGAGCAGCGCGCCGAGCGGTGTGACCCCGGCGGCCAGCAGCCCGGCGACGGCTGCCGGAGCCGCGCCGGTGTGTGAGGCGTTGCCGACCACGCGGGAGGCCAGGTCTCCAGGGGAGAAGTGGTCCTGGGCGGGCGGCCCGACAGCCAGTATGTGACGCAGCAGCCGCCCGCGCGTCCAGGCCGCCGTACGGGCAGCGGTCGTGCCCGTGAGCAGGGCCTCGCCCGCTTGGGCGACGATGAGGGTGCCCGTCAGGGCCGCCGCCAGTACAGTCCAGTGCCCGGCCCACGGTGCCGGCCGGTCCGTCAGCAGCGCGTCGACGGCGTGGCCGAGCAGAAAGGGCATGACGAGCTCCGCAGTCGCGGTGGCCACGCTGATCAGGCACAGAGCCGTGCAGCGGCCGGCGCTGTGCCGCACGACCTCGCGCAGGAAACGGTGGGTTGAGGGACCAGGCTCGTGGCGGCGGGGGGCGCCCAGGCGCATCGCTTCGACCTTCCCGGCAGGGGGTGCGGTGCACGGCGGTCACCAGGCGTGCCCTCGGACGACGGCTGCCGTCCGAGGGCACGCCCTGTGCGTCACCGACTCCCGGCTGTCACAGGGGCGGGGCCGCGTCGGGGGAGGGCGGTCACAGACACAAGGTGGTGGAGGACGTGCTCGCGGAGCACAGCAGCAGGCTCGCGCTGCTCACCGTCGAAGCGGCGTTCTCCGGAGACTCCGGCGGTTCGGGAGTCTCGAGTGTCTGCAGGTCGAGCAGTGTCATGGTGCATCCTTTCGGCTCGGTGCTGCCTCCGTACGCATCCCGCCAAGGCGTCGCCCCGCGGAATCTCCGTCGGTGGCGTGAGCAGGTGATGTCCGTACGGACTCAGCGCGTGCTGGTGGATCTTCCGTTTCGGCCCCCTGCTGCGGGGACCGGCTCTGGGGCCGCCGGAGCGGCGGGAGGAAGGGGAACGCGGCCGGCCGCTCGTCGAGCGCGGCACCGATCGCCAGCAGACAGCCCGCCGTTCCCGTGGCGAGGTCCATCGACAGGCGCATCACCTGGTCGCCGGCGAAGGCCAGCTGCTCGCGGTAGGGCACGGCGTGCCAGGACAGACGGGCGACCTGGTCGGCCAGATGACGGGGAGCGACCTCGGGGGTGGTGGTGCGGGCGAGGTGCAGCACCATGCCCGCGCGCCCGCCGAAGAGCCCCGACTGGGCGTAGAAGCGTGACGTGGCGGCGGGAAGGATAGCCGTGCGGGCGCGTGCGAAGTCCTCATCGTCGTGGTGGGTGAGGTAGTCGTCGAGCACCAGGGCGATGCCCACGCTGCCCCGGCCGAGGTACGGCATGGAGCGGCGGCCTTCGTCCACGGCCAGCGCGCCCGAGCGGTCCATCGCACAGTGCGCCAGGTCGGCGCGGAGGTGGCGGGCGGCCAGCTCCAGCAGGGCAGGTGCCCCCGTGCGCTCGTGCAGCCGCAGGAAGCACAGTGCGGAGCCGCTGGATCCGTACAGCAGGCCGGCCTTGTCCGGCCTGCGGGCCCGCTCACCGCGGCCTGCTCCGTTCGCGCCGCCGGGAGGGGCCCGAAGCGGGTCCGGACCGGCGGGAAGGTGCTCAGCCCGGTCCGCGAGCAACTGGACCGCTTCGAGGGCGCGGTCGTGCAGGACCGTCTCGCCCGTGGTGCGCGACAGCTCGTCCAAGGCGAGCGCGACTCCGGCCAGCCCTCCGTACAGGTCGGGCCCCAGGCGCTGCCATCTCTCGCCCAGCACCCTCTCGGTCAATTCCAGTGCGGGTCGGGTGTGGCCGAGGCGCGCCAGGACCCAGGCGGTGCCGAGCAGCCCGTCGAACAGGCCGAGGGGAGTGCCGGGTCCGGGCGCCGAGGTGTGCCGCAGCAGCCACTCCTCGGCCGGCTCGTGGCGCGGGCAGCCGGTCTCGGCGAGGGCGTACAGGACGCCTGCCGCCCCGTGGGCCAGGCTGGTGCCGCCACCGTCCTTGAACTGCTCGATGTCCCCGGGGAACAGGCGGTCGTCTCGTTCGGGTGTGGCACTCGCTGTGAGCGCCCGGTACATCGAGTCCCGGCTGCGCGGCCAGTCGCCCGGGTCGACCGGCAGATGGCGTTCGGTCCGTCGACGGCGGGCCTGCGGTGTTCCGCCACGGTGCGACTGCGGTGTCCCGGTGATCTCGTCCACGGCCTCGGCCAGGAAGGCGCGCGGCACGGGGAACTCCGCGGCAGCCGCGTCGGCGAGGTGGGCGGCCTTGCCGCGGTCGACGCCGAGCAGCGTCGTCAGTGGGAGGAAGAGCGCGAGGCGCAGGCACGCCAGGGCATAGCGGTCGATGGCGAAGCCTCGGCGGTCGGCCGGCGCGAGGAAACCGGGGTGGGCGACGACCTGACGGCGGTCCTCGTCGATGTGCGCGGCGGCCTCGAAGTCGATCAGGCGCACGGATTCCTCGTCGGGGCCGAGGAGGATGTTGAACAGGTGCAGGTCGTTGAAGACGACCCCGCGGTCGTGCACGACGGCGAGGGCGTCCTCGACGGACCGCTGCACGCGCAGCGCCCAGGCGGTGTAGTCGGCGAGTACGCCGGGATCGGGATCGGCGACGAGCAGCGGATGGCGTCGGCCGAAATACGTGTTGAGGGTGCTCCCCTCCAAGTACTCCATCACCAAGAAGCGATGGTCATCCAGCACGAACCAGTCCCGCACCTCCGGCGCCACTCCCGACCCGGAAAGGCGCTCCAGGACCGCCCGTTCGCGCTCAAGCCGGGTGACGGCGTCCGCGCCGTCCGCCGCCAGACCGGCGTGCGGCCGGGCCTCCTTGAGCACGACCTTCTCACCGGTCCGCAGATCGTGGCCGGCGTAGACCCCGCCCCCGTTGGAGAAGTGCAGGGCCTGCTCGATCCGGTAGGGCAGGCCGCTGGTGGTCGTGGCGTTGCGGGCGGTCAGCTCCGGCTCCAGGAAGTCGGGCAGGACCACCCACTCCGGGACGTGGAACACCGGATCCCTGCGGTCCGGCACCAACCGGCCGCTGCCGTCCTCGACAGCCGGCACGAGTGTCCCGTCGGCGTCCGTGCAGAACCGCTGGGTGAAGCCTCCGTACCTCACATAGAGGGGCCCTTGTCGCCAGCGCAGATCGGTGAGGATGTACGGTCCCGGCTCGCCGTCCAGTAACTCGCCCAACTCCCCGAGAACACGGTGGAGTTGTTCCTCATTGCTCGGATAGAGGGTGGCGAACTTCCCGCTGGTGCCTCGCCCGGCATACTTCGAGTTCCTCAGGAAGAGGTGGTTCGGTCCGGGCACGAACTTGAACGGAATCGTGCGTGAGACGCAGTAGTCCCAGACGACGCGGGCGGCCTTCTCCGCGTTGTCCAGGCAGGCCGATACGTGGATCTTCCAGCCCTGGGCGGGAGTTTGCCCCTTGGTCGGCGACAGGTGCAGCCAGTCACCGGACCGGTGCCGGCGCCAGCCGTCCGGCGCGGGCCGGTTGGCGGGCTCGTAGAGCTGCGGTTTGCCGTCGGCGGCACCGAAGAGCCGGTTCGGTGTCTCGTAGAAGTGGTCATCGGCGAGACAGAAGACCTCGTATCGCTTCTCCATGCGTCTCCTCCGCTGGGTCATCACCAGACTCCGGCGGGCATGGGGCCTCGTACAGTCACGCCTGTCATCGGTCGCCCATGACAAACGCAGCACTCGGGAGACAGCCCTGTCACGGCGCGAAAGGCGTAGACGACCACCACGGTCCGCTGCTCGGCTGCGAGTACCTTGCGCCCCAACTCGTTCTGATGGTCGCGCCACCAGCGGCATGGCTCCTGCGTCGCCGCCGTGTCAGCAAGTGCCCGATCAGACCTGGTCACAGACGCCAACACCGGCAAGTCGCCAAGCGCCCCGGGGCCAACCGTGCCCAGACGTGTCCGTCCCCCTCGACCGGGTCTGCCGAGGGGGACGGAGCAAGCATCTGCCGGTGATGTACCCAGGACACATCATCCCAGGTCAGCGCACCCGGCCCCGTGGTTTCAGCGGCACCGGCGGCAGTTCCGGAGCACGCAGCGGCGCCCCGTCGTAGCCCTTGACCTCACCGAAGCGGGAGCCCTCCGTCCAGTCCTTCCGAGCCGCCTCGATCTCCTCCTGTGTCCGCCCGATGAAGTTCCACCACATGATCAGCTCCTCCTCGAAGGGCTCACCGCCGAGGAGCATCAGGCCCGCGTCCGACTCGGCGCGCAGGGGCAGTTCGGAGCGGCCGCAGCCGAGGTAGAGCATGGAGCCGGGCAGCAGTGGTACGCCGTCCACGTGGGCCTCGCCGGACATGGACAGGACGGCGTACTCGAAGTCCGGCTCCAGCGGGAGGCGTACGTCACTGCCGTGGTCGAGCGCGAGGTCGGCGCCGACGATCGGGGTGTACGTCGTGCCGGGTGAGGCGGCGCCGTCGACCGAGCCGAGGATCGGCGTGGCTCTGAGGCCGGGGGCGGTGACGACGGGCAGTTCGGCGTGGTGCTCGAAGAGCGGGTCGGTGTGGCGGTGGGTGTCGGGCAGCGCCACCCACAGCTGCGCGCCGTGCAGAAAGCGGGCGTGCGAACGCGGGCTCTCCTCGGAGTGACTGATGGCCCGCCCTGACGTCATCAGGCCGAGTTCGCGCGGGCGGATCGTCTGAAGGCTGCCGGTGGAGTCGCGGTGCAGCACCTCGCCCTCGTGCAGCCAGCTGACGGTCTGCAGTCCCATGTGCGGATGCGGAGGCACCTGCATACCGGGCTCGTCGGCGATGTCGTCGGGCCCGTAGTGATCGACGAAGCACCAGGCGCCGACCATACGTCGGCCCAGGTTGGGCAGCAGCCGCCGAACTTCACTGGACTCGCCGAGCTTGACCTTGCGCGGACTGAGGAGCTCGCGCACCGGCTCGGCCACCACGAAACCCCGGCCACCGCAGAGAGCGGGAACTGCCTCGCGATCAAGATTGCTCATGGCGCTCAACCTAAACCCGCGGGGGCCTCTCCGTCAGGTCGTATGTGCCGTACAGCAGTTCGTGTACAGACACTGAGCAGGGTCGTGGAATATTCAATAAAACTGGACTGTTGCGGTCGTCGAAGGAGGCCGAAGTGAACACGACGTACTACGACCACGGGACGGCCGCAGAGCGCTGGGAGCGCGCCCGGATGTTCTTCGACGCCAAGGAGTACACCGCGGCAGCGCGGATCCTGGACGGACTGGTCGAGGAGGTTCCGGAGCAGGTCGGACCGCGGCTGCTACTGGCGCGCGCCTACTACCACTCGGCCCAACTGCACCGCGCCGAGACCCAGTTGCGGGTACTCGTCGAGCGTGACCCGGTGGAGCACTACGCCCGGCTGATGCTCGGCCGCACGCTCGAGCGGCAGGGACGGCAGGAGGAGGCGGAACCTCACATGCGGCTCGCGTCGGCTCTCGCGGGAGATTTCGAGTCGCTGTAAGCGCCCTCAAAGGCGCATGCCGCGCAGGGGTGGCGTGAGCGCGGTCGCCGCTGCCAGTACGCAGATCACGCCACACCCCGCGAAGAAGGTCGCTGTGCCCCAGGCCGCGGCGACGAGGCCGGTGAGCGGGTAGAGAAGAGGGCTGAGCCCCAAGGTGCAGAGGGTCGTCACTGAGGTGACGCGCCCCAGGTACCGGGGCTCGGCCTCTTTTTGCAGTAGGGCATTGCCGAGCACCATCGCGACACCGCTGACGACGCCGAGCAGCCCGCCCAGCGCGATGGCGCTTCCGGGTGTGCCGGTACGCCCCAGCGCCGCGACCACCACAGCGGTCACGAGCAACGATCCCGCCAGTACGGCCCCGGCGCCGGCCACATGGCGAGCGACCGCCATCGTCAGCGCACTCACGGCTCCGCCGACGCTGAAGGCGGCCAGAATCCAGCCGAGCGCGGCAGTACCCCAGCCCCGCTCGTCGGCAAGCAGCACGAGCCCGGCGAAGAGCGGCCCGCTGAAGCACATCTCGCCAAGCCCGATGACCCAGACGAGACGACGCAGCCGCCGATGCCCACGCAGGTGCCGAAGACCGTCCCGCAGCTCGGCCAACAGGCGCCCGCACGGCGCGCATTCGCCGGCCCCCGCCCGCCCCGCTGCCTCCACCGGCCCCGTCCGCACCGCCCACAGCAGCCCCACCGACACCCCGAACAGCACCCCCACTGCAGCGAACGCGCCCGCTGCTCCCTGAGCCGCCAGCAGGAAGGACGCGATCAGTGGCCCGACCGCGTTGCTGAACCGCACCGCCAGCACCCGCATCCCCTGTACTCGGGCCAGCTGGTCTTGCTCCGTGAGCCTTGGTGGCAGGGCACCCACCGCCGGCAAGAAGACCGCGTCGACGACGCCGAAGAGTAGGGCCAGGACGTACAGCGGCCACAGTCGAGAGCCGTCGGTCCAGGTCAGGGCGGCGGCGCCCAGTACCACCGCGCACCGTACGACGTCGCTGGCAAGGAGAACGCGGCGTGGGCCGAAGCGGTCGGCGAGTACGCCGCCGCCGAGCATGAGGACGGCGCGGGGTATCGCCCCGACGGCGAGAACGGCGCCGACCTGTGCGGGACCGGCGGCGTGGGTGGCGGCCCAGGCCAGGATCAGATGGTAGGCGACGTCACCGGTGACCGACGTGGTGTAGGCGCCCAGCCAGCACAGAACGTTCGGGTCGCGGTAGGCGGGCCGCGCAGTCATGCCTCGTCGGCGAGCAGCGGGAACAACTGGAGGTGTACGGCCACTCGTTCAGCACCGTCTGCGGGCTCGCGCTCCCGGTAGCTCTCGACCACCCGCGACAACTCACCCTTCATCGCGTCGAGTTCACCGGGTGTCAGACGCAGCATGTAACTCATGAACCCGCTGACGGCGAACCACTCGTCGGGCATGACCGGCACGACCTCGGCGGCCACCCTGCGCAACGTCTCCCCGTCGGCCAGGGCCACGGCCTGCGCGTACGCCCGACTGGCGGCGGCGTCCGGTGACGTGGCCGGATCGTGCAGCGAGATCCGGTGCAGCGCACGCCACCAGCGGTCCCGCTTCGTCCCCCGCTCCGTGTCCTCCTCGATGAGCCCGCCCGCCGCGAGCCGCCGCAGATGGTAGCTGGCCGCACCGGAGTCCAGCTCGAAGTGCGCGGCCAACTGCCGCACGGTGGCCGGTCCTTGCTGTCGCAGCCGGTTCAGCAGTGCGAGCCGCGTGGGATGCGCCAGTACCCGCAGCGCGGCCGTGTCGAGGGTGATGTCGGTCGTGCCGTCGTCTGCCATGACGCGCAGCGTAGAACGCGAAGAACTCTTCCGGAAGACTCGTTCGCGAACATCTCTTCGCGAACGAGTCTTCATCAACAACTGACTTGCGATCCGTTCTTCGGCGACGGCCGGGCACTTCGCCACAACTACCGCGCGTACGTCCGCTTTCCGCGTCGGTACGCGATCTCCCCCAGCACCACGTCCACGGCGATGAAGGCCGCCAGGGGGATCCCGAGAAGGGGTACGAAGTAGCCGACCACGGCGACGGTCGCCATCAGGGGGACGAGGACGTATGGCGGGACCTGTTGCCAGGCGCCACGTGGGATGGGGCGGCCGAAGGCGGAGGCGCGGCCGCGTTGCCACCACATGCGGTAGCCCCACAGGATGAGCAGGATCAGGCAGAGCGCTAGGCCCATCAGCGCGATCTGGTTGACGATGCCGAACAGGACGCCGGTGTGCGCGTCGATGCCCCAGCGGCTCAGCTTCGCGAGGACCGGGTAGTCGGCGAACCGCACCACGTCCATGACCTGGCCGTTCGTCGGGTTCACGGCGACGGCGTCCTGCTTGGTGGGCCAGCTGCGCTGGACCTGCTGCACGACGTACGCGGACGAGGCGTCGGCCGGCGGCACGATCTCCACCGGGTCGCCCAGGCCCTCGGCGCGTCCGGCCGCGAGGACCTTGTCGAGGCCGACGCCGTGGTCGGCGCCCGACTCGGCGGAGGAGGACTCATGCTCGGCGTGCTCGCCGCCCGACGACGCCGACACCGTGGGCGTGGCCTGGTTGAGGGAGGTGCGCAGGGCGTCGATGTGGGATCCGGCGTACGCCGACCAGGTCAGGCCCGTCGCCGACAGGAAGAAGAACCCGGCCGCCGCCCACACGCCGACCGTGCCGTGCAGGCTCAGCGTGCGGCGGCGACCGCTGGTGCCGCGCACCTTCCGCTGCTTACGACGGCGGCTGAACCACAGCACCAGACCGCCGCCCGCGATCACCCACAGCCAGCTGGCCGCCAGTTCGCTGTAGAGCCGGCCGGTCTCGCCGAGGTGCAGATCGCGGTGGAACTCGTCGATCCAGGTGCGCAGCGGCAGCGCGCCGGTGGAGCCGTACTGCTCGAGCGCACCGCGCACCTCCCCGGTGTACGGGTCGACGAACACGGCGAGCTTGTGCTCCGCGTCGACGCCCGGGACCCCGGACAGCAGCACCCTGGTGCTCGCGTCCGCCTCCGGCGAGGGGCGTACGGCGGCGACCGTGCCCTGCGGGTGCTCCTCGCGCGCGGCGGCCACCTGCTCGGAGATCGGCAGCTTGTCCTCGCCCACGGGAACGGTCATCTCATGCGCGTACAGGATCTTCTCGGCCTGGAACGACGCCGCGTACAGCAGCCCGGTCGTGGCGGCGACGAGCAGGAACGGGGCGACGAGCACTCCGGCGTAGAAGTGCAGCCGCAGCACCAGGGGGCGCAGCGGCGCCCAGAGACTGCGGCGCGGTGCAGGCGTGCCGGATTCCGGGGAATCCGGGTCCGGGGAGTCATCCGTCTCGGTCGAGGGAGCGGTGGTCATCGGCGGGCTTCTCCGGTGGTGCGGGGACGGGCCGTTGCGGCCGTGTTCGGTCGCGGCGGTCCAGAAGTCGGCCGAAGGGGGCGAGAAGTTCCCAGGCTTGCGTGTGGCATGGGTCACACCGGGGAGAGCGCCGGTCACGGGAACCCGGCGGTCTCCCCGTAAGCGCGACTACGCGTCCCGATAAGCCTCCAGCAACCGCAGCCACACCTCACTCACCGTCGGATAAGCCGGCACCGCATGCCAGAGCCGGTCAACCGGCACCTCTCCGGCCACCGCGATCGTCGCCGAGTGGAGGAGTTCGCCGACGCCGGGGCCGACGAAGGTGACGCCGCGGAGGGTTTCGGTGTCGAGGTCGACGATCATGCGGGCCCGGCCGCGGTAGCCGTCGGCGTAGAGGCCGGCGCCCGCTACCGAGGCGAGGTCGATGTCGACCGCGCGGACGCGGTGGCCGGCCTGTTCGGCCTCGGCGAGGGAGAGGCCGACCGCGGCGGCCTCCGGGTCGGTGAAGACGACCTGGGGGACGGCGGCGTGGTCGGCGGTCGCGGCGTGGGCGCCCCAGGAGTTGGACTCCAGGAGGGGAACACCGGCGGCGCGTGCGGCGATCGCGGCGCCCGCGATACGGGCCTGGTACTTGCCCTGGTGGGTCAGCAGCGCACGGTGGTTGACGTCCCCGACTCCGTACAGCCACTTGCTGCCCGTCACCCGGCAGCTGTCGTCGACCGTGAGCCAGGAGCCGGGTTCCAGACCGACCGTGTCCAGGCCGACGTCGTCGGTACGCGGAGCGCGGCCGGTGGCGAAGAGGATCTCGTCGGCCTCGATACGGTCGCCCTTGTCCGTCATGACCACGACTGCCGAGCCGTTCCGCGTCACCGACTCCACCGACGTGCCGGTCCGCACATCCGCGCCCGCCTCGATCAGCGCCTCGGCGACCAGCTCCCCGGCGAAGGGCTCCATGCGGGGCAGCAGACCCTTGCCGCGGACGAGAACCGTGACCTGGGAGCCGAGGGCCTGCCAGACCGTGGCCATCTCGACACCGACGACACCGCCGCCGACGACCACGAGCGAGCCCGGCACCGCCTGCGCACTGGTGGCTTCACGGCTCGTCCACGGCTTGATCTCGGCGATTCCCGGCAGCTCGGGCACGACGGCACGGCTGCCCGTGCAGACGGCCACGGCGTGCCGGGCGGTGAGCACATGCTGCTCACCCCCGGGTCCGGCGACCGTGACCCGGCGCGGCCCGGCGAGCCGCCCGTGTCCGCGGTAGAAGTCGGCGCCGATGCTGTCCAGCCATGCGATCTGGCCGTCGTCCTTCCAGTTCGAGGTGTAGTAGTCCCGGTGCGCGAGGACCGCGGCGGCGTCGAGGGGCCCCTGCACGGACTGCCGCAGGCCGGGCACCCTGCGTGCGTCAGCCCGGGCGATCACCGGGCGCAGCAGGGCCTTGCTGGGCATGCACGCCCAGTACGAGCATTCGCCGCCGACCAGTTCGCTCTCCACGACCGCCGTGGAGAGGCCGGCCGCGCGCGTGCGGTCGGCGACGTTCTCCCCCACGGGACCGGCCCCGAGCACCACGACGTCGTACGCGATGGTTTCCGTTTCCGTCATGGGCCCAGTCTGGTTCATGAGCTCAGTCTGCTGGGTGGTGTGCGCCGAAGCCACACGGGTACGCGCGCGGAATACGCCATCGACAGACACCGTTGTGCACAGCGGCCACGCCCCGAAACCAGGAAGTGGGAATCAACGCCATGAGCAGCACCGTGGAGCTCACCAAGGACAACTTCGACCAGACGGTCACGGACAACGAATTCGTCCTGATCGACTTCTGGGCGTCCTGGTGCGGGCCCTGCCGGCAGTTCGCGCCCGTCTACGAGAAGGCCGCGGAAGCCAACCCCGACCTGGTCTTCGGCAAGGTGGACACCGAGGCGCAGCCGGAGCTGGCCCAGGCCTTCAACATCCAGTCGATTCCGACGCTGATGATCGTCCGCGACCAGGTCGCGATCTTCGCCCAGCCCGGGGCGCTCCCCGAGGCCGCGCTGACGGACGTCATCGGACAGGCCCGGAAGCTGGACATGGAGGAAGTCCGCAAGTCCATCGAGGAGCAGCAGGCCCAGCCGGAGCAGTGACCGGGCCGACTCACAGCGGCAGAGGCAGCGGCAGCCCCGTGTAGTTCGCAGCCAGTTCCGCGGCCGCGGGGCGGGACGCCGTGATCCGGCGCAACCGTGCGAGTTGCAGCCGGTGTTCGAAGGCGTCCCCGTCCGGGTCGGTGTGCAGCATCCGGGTCATGTCGTACGAGAAACGTGTCGCCTGCCATACCCGGTCCAGGCACAACTCCGAGTAGCGGTCGAGGAGTTGGGCCGAGCCGGTGCGGTGCAGCTCGATGAGGGCTCGGGCGAGGACGCGTACGTCGGACACCGCGAGGTTGAGCCCCTTCGCGCCGGTCGGCGGCACGATGTGCGCGGCGTCCCCGGCGAGCAGCAGCCGTCCGTGGCGCATCGGCTCGTGGACGTAGCTCCTCATCGGGGTAACGGACTTGGCGGTGATCGGCCCGCGCTCCAGGTGCCAGTCGGCGTCGATCGTGAAGCGGGCGGACAGCTCGTCCCAGATGCGGTCGTCCGGCCAGTCGTCCGGGGACGTGTCGTTGGGGACCTGCAGATACAGCCGTGACACCGATGACGAGCGCATGCTGTGCAGCGCGAAGCCTCCCTCGCCGCGGGCGTAGATCAACTCCTCGCAGGAGGGCGGCACATCGGCCAGGACGCCGAGCCAGGAGTACGGGTAGTCGTGCTCGTACGTGCGGCTCACGGCGGGCGGGAACGTGTCACGCGAGATGCCGTGGAAGCCGTCGCAGCCGATCACCCAGTCGCAGGTGAGGGTCTGTTCACGGCCCTGGTGGACGAAGCGTACGACGGGTGTGTCGCTCTCCGGCCGCTCGACCGCGACCGCCTCCGCCTCGAACAACAGCTGGGGCCCGTCGGCGAGTTGGAGTGCGATCAGGTCCTTCACGATCTCCGTCTGGGCGTAGATCGTGACGGTACGGCCGCCGGTGAGGACCGGAAAGTCGATGTGGTGCCGCTCGCGGTCGAAGCGCAGCTCGATGCCGTTGTGGACCAGGCCGTCGACCTCCAGCCGGTCGGCGGCGCCGCACTCGCGCAGCGCGTCCACCGTGCCCTGCTCCAGCATTCCGGCCCGCTGGCGCTGCTCGACGTACGCGCGTGTTCTGCTCTCCAGGACGACACAGTCAAGACCTGCCCGGTGCAGCAGCCGGGCGAGCAACAGCCCGGCGGGGCCGCCACCGATGATGCCGATCGTGGTCCGCATGAACACGCCTCCCACGTACGCGAGTTGTCAGGTGGACGCACGGTGTACGACAGTCGCTCCAAGTACCCCGTGCGTTTCGGGTGCGGCGCTCGAGTCACGCACCGCGCGGTCGACCAGTTCGGCGAGCTCCTGTCCGGAAGGAAGCTCGATATGGACGGTGCTCAGACGCGGACGCAGCAGCCGGCCGAGCATCAGGTCGTCGGCGCCGATGACGGCCGCGTCGTCCGGGATGCGGATGCCCTCGTCCTTCAGGGCGCTTATCAGGAGCATGGCGTACTCGTCGTTGTACGCGAACACCGCGTCCAGGCCCAAGGAGCTCCAGCCCTTGGCGAGTTGGGCCGCGGCCTCCTCCTCGTAGGCCAGCGGCACCTCGGTCACCGTGGCGTCCTTCCCGTGCAGCGCCCGGCGTACGCCTTCGAGCCGGGGCTTGGAGAACAGTTCCAGCTCGGGGTCCTCGGGCATCACGACGCCGACGCGGCGGCGGCCCCGGGCCAGCAGGTGCGCTCCCGCGGAGTGGCCGACGACGCTGTGGTCCATGAGCAGTGCGTGGGCGCCCTCGACGCGCTCGGGTCCGAGCGTGACGACGGCGCGCGCGCCGGAGCGCTTGAGGACGGCCACGCCCTGCGGGCCGAGTCCGCTGCCGGGCACCAGGACGGCGACCGGTCGCAGCTCCGCCCAGGCGCGGGCCGCCTCGTCGCCCTGGAGGCCGACACTGCCGTACTGCACGACGGTGTAGTCGAGGCGGCTGAGCGCCCACTGGAGTTCGTTGAAGAACTGGCTGTAGAGCGGGCCCGCCGGCACGGTCGGCGCGGGCATCAGCACCATGCGGCTGTGCCCGGCGCGCAGGCTGCGGGCGGCGGCGTGCGGAACGTATCCGAGGTCCCTGGCGGCCTGGTGGACGCGGCGGCGCGTGGGCTCGCTGATCCGTACGGCGCCCGTGTTGTTCAGGACGTAGGAGACGGTCGCGCGTGAGACTCCCGCCAGGCGGGCAACGTCGGAGCTCGTCGGCACGGAGCGCTGCGCGGGCAGGGGCGGGGCGGGCTGTTCCGGTATCTGCACCATGACGTAACGCATCTTTCCAGAAGCCCTCCGTGGCGGCTTTCGGGGGGGCTGGGTTCGCCGCCGGAGTGCCCGTACGGATCCCCTGGCGTACGAGGGAAGTTGCGCACCCCGTACCGGATCGGGCGCCCGGAGGTTACCGTTCGGTATTCGTCGCGCTTCCGGAGGTGTCTCGTATGGCTGCCGACCGTGCTCCAGGACTGGCTGAGTGCGCTCGCGCACTGGCTGATGGCGAGGTGTCGTCTCGGGTGCTCGTCGAGGAGGCGCTGGCCAGGATCGAGGCGACGCAGGGCACGTTGAACGCGTTCCGGCTGGTGCGGGCCGAGGCGGCGCTCGCCGAGGCCGAGGCGGCGGACAAGGAGCTGGCGGCCGGCGTGCGGCGGCCGTTGCTCGGGGTGCCGGTGGCGGTGAAGGACGACACGGACGTGGCGGGCGAACCGACGGCGTTCGGCTGCCGCGGGGAGTTCGAGCCGGTGGCCGAGGACGGCGAGGCGGTACGCAGACTGCGGGCGGCCGGGGCGATCGTCGTGGGCAAGACGAACACCTGCGAGTTCGGGCAGTGGCCGTTCACCGAGGGGCCCGCCTTCGGAGAGACCCGCAACCCGTGGCACACCGGGCACACGCCGGGCGGCTCGTCCGGCGGTTCGGCGGCGGCGGTCGCAGCGGGCCTTGTACCGGCCGCGCTGGGCTCGGACGGCGCGGGTTCGGTACGGATCCCGGCCTCCTGGACGCATCTGATCGGGATCAAGCCGCAGCGCGGCCGGATCTCGACCTGGCCGCGCGCGGAGGCCTTCCAGGGGGTCACGGTGAACGGCACGCTGGCCCGCACCGTCGAGGACGCCGCGCTGCTCCTGGACGCGGCGAGCGGCTCTCACGCACGTGATCTGCACCGGCCGCCCACGCTGTCCGTGTCGGACGCGGTGGGCCGGGAGCCGAGCCGGCTGCGGATCGCGCTGTCGCTGAAGCCGCCGTTCACGGCGTTCCCCGCGCGGCTGCGGCCGGACGTACGGGCGCGGGTCGTCGCGCTCGCGGAGCGGCTGACCGCGCTCGGGCACGACGTCGAGGAGGCCGATCCGGCGTACGGGCAGATCGGGTTGACGTTCGTCCCGCGTGCCACCGCCGGGATCGCCGAGCGGGTGCGCGAGGCGCCCCACCCCCAGCTGCTCGACCGGCGTACGCGTGAGACGGCCCGCGTGGGCCGGCTGCTCGGCGGGGCTCCGCTGCGGCTGGCACGCCGTGCGGAGGCGATGCTGCACCGGCGTATCGGCGCACTCTTCGAGACGTACGACGTGGTACTCGCGCCCACGACGGCCGCTCCCCCGCCGCGGATCGGCGCCCTCGCGCAGCTGAACGGTCTGGGCACCGACCGCGCCATGATCGCCGCCTGCCCGTACGCCTGGCCGTGGAACGTACTGGGCTGGCCCGGCGTGAACGTCCCCGCGGGCTTCGTCGATGACACTCTGCCCGTGGGCGCGCAGCTCCTCGGCCCGGCGAACAGCGAACCGCTCCTCGTGTCGCTGGCCGCGCAGCTGGAGGCGGACCTGCGGTGGCACGAGCAGTGGCCGGCGCTTGAATTCGACGGCGCTGTACGGGAGTTCAGGCCGCCCGCCGCTTCGTAGGCGCCCCGCGCGACGGGCGGGGGCGGGCAGCCTCTACCGTGACCCGGATGACTGCCTTCACCGATGACGCCCAAGCTTCCGACGTTCCCGGCCGCCACGGTCCGTCGGCGACCACCGAGGCCGAGCCCCGCGAGGTGGGCCGGGTCCGTACGGAGTACTCGCCCGCGCACGACGGCGACCCCGATCCCGGCGAGATCGTGTGGACGTGGGTGCCCTTCGAGGAGAACGACGGCCGGGGCAAGGACCGCCCGGTGCTCGTGGTCGCCCGCGAGGCCACCGGTACGTTCCTCGCCGTGCAGCTGTCGAGCAAGCGGCACGACGGGTCCCGCGAGTGGGTGCCGATCGGCAGTGGGCCGTGGGATCGGTCGGGGCGCGACTCGTGGGTTTCGGTGGACCGGGTGCTGCGGCTCCATGAGGCAGGGATGCGGCGGGAGGCGTGCGCGCTGGACCGGATGCGGTTCAACTCCGTGGTGCACCGGCTTCGGGAGCGCTACGGCTGGCGCTGAACGCCGTGCGTGGCCTCCGTGCCCGTCGCCGCCCCCGCGCCCGTCGCGGCTCCGGCTCCGGCTCCGGCGAACGCTCGCTCGAAAGCGCCCCGGACCACGGCCCCCCGCGTGCGATCGAGCACGCCGAACACGACGTGCTCGAAGGAGCCGGAGAACCGGCCACCGTCGCCGAGCAGGGCGCGGAACGCGCCCGCCACCTGATCCGGATCGTTCTGGAACACCCCGCATCCCCAGGCGCCGAGCACCAGCCGTCGGTAGCCGCCCGCCACGGCCGTCTCCAGAACCCGCTCGGCCCTGGTCCCGAGGGCGCGCGGGAGTTCAGCCACACGCTCCGGCGTGGTGCGCAGCACGACTCCGGCGTTGGGTGCGGCGGCGGTCAGGAAGCCGACGGTGTACGGCTCGTCGAGCAGGCGTCCCCGGTCGTCGCGGAAGACCGGCACCGCCGGTGAGTGAATCACCCGGTCGCTGTAGAACGCGTCGCGGTGTTCGCGGTGATGGTCGTAGAACTCGCGTGCTCGCAGCACGCACGCGTACAGCGCGGAGGCCCGGCACAGGGCCTCTTCCTGGGCCTGGGCGCCGTTCAGATAGCCCCCGCCGGGGTTGCGCGCCGAGGAGAAGTTCAGGACCGCGACCGGGCCGGTGCTCCGTACGGAGCCGGTGAGCCGACGGGCCGCCTCCAGACTGCTCTCGCCCGTGACCTCGAAGAACGTGGGTACGGGTGCGGCCCGCGGAATGTCCACCGGACCGGGCCCGTACATGCGCGTGCCCTCCTGGGCGGCGGCCACCGCCGCGGCGATCGAGACCTCGCGCCCGTCGGACGCGTGGTACGAACCCGCCGCGACGATCTCCTCCGTCTGCCGTGCGATGCCCCTCAGGCGCGCACTCATGGCGTCACCCCCGTGAACGCCGCGATCGCGCCCCGCGTGATCTCCCCCGTCGTGCTCATGAACGCATCGTGAGCGATCCTTGTACTGCGCCGCAACAGAGTTTCCCGGCCCCAAGAACACCGATGCGCACTCTTGTGCGAAACGGCGTGAGCGTCTTGGGTGGATGGGTGATTGCCGGGCCGGCCCATCCGATACCGGGCCGGCGGCATGGTGGAATCTCAGGAGGATCCCGACATGTCCGATTCGGAAAGTGACTGTACGGAGCGCCGCTCCGCCGTCACCGAGGCCGAAGTGGAGGCCCTGGTCCGGGGTATCTGCTTCAAGACCGGGCCACCCCGTTTCCTCGGTGTCGAAGTGGAATGGTTCATCCGCGAGCTGCGGTTTCCGCGGCTCCCCGTAAGACCGGAACGACTCGAAGCGGCGTACGCCGCACTGCGGACCCTGCCCTTACGGTCGGCGCTCACCGTCGAACCCGGCGGCCAGCTGGAGCTCAGCTCCCCCGCCGCCGCCTCCCTGATGGAGTGCATCGGGTCCGTCTCCGCCGACCTCGACGCCGTACGCGCGGTACTGCGCGAGGCGGGTCTCGGCCTCACCGGAATAGGCCAGGAGCCCTGGCACCCGCCCATCCGCTTCCTCCATGAGCCGCGCTATGACGCCATGGAGAGGTACCTCGACCGTGCGGGCCCCGAGGGCCGCGCCATGATGTGCAGCTCGGCCTCCGTCCAGGTGTGTCTGGACGCCGGGTACGAGGAGCCGGGCCCCCTCGGGCACGGGCGGCGCTGGTGGCTGGCGCACCAGTTGGGTGCGGTCCTGGTGGCCGCCTTCGCCCACTCGCCGCTGGCCCAGGGGCGGCACACGGGCTGGCGCTCGTCCCGGCAGTCCCTGTGGACCGCGATGGAGCCGGGGCGCTCGAGTGCCCCGCCCCTCGACGGCGATCCGCGGACGGCCTGGGCACGGCATGTGCTCGACGCGCCGGTGATGTGCGTACGAGGGCGGGACGGCGACACCTGGGACGTACCGGACGGCATGAGTTTCCGGGCGTGGACCCGGTCCGGCGCGCCGCCGGGCCGGGAGGATCTCGACTACCACCTGACGACCCTGTTCCCGCCGGTCCGTCCGCGGGGCCATCTGGAACTTCGCATGATCGACGCGCAGCCTGGCGACGACGGATGGATCGTGCCGCTCTCCGTGGCGGCGGCGCTGTTCGACGACGCGGAGGCCGCCGAGACCGCGTACCGGGCCGTCAAACCCCTTGCTGAGCGGGCCGATTCACTGGCCGCTCCGCGCAATCCGCTGTGGATCGCGGCCGCCCGGTCGGGCCTCGCCGATCCCGAGTTGCGCGAGGCAGCAGTCACCTGTTTCGCGGCGGCGGCCGAGGCCCTGCCCCGGCTCGGTGCCACCGCCGAAGTCCAGGAAGCCGTAGCTCAGTTCACCGATCGCTACGTGGCCCGGGGCCGCTGCCCGGCCGACGACCTGCTCGACGCCATGGAACTCGACGCCACCGAAGTGGACGCCGCCGAACTGGAGGCCATCGGCCTGGACGCCACCGCCCTGATCGACCGCGCCCACGGCACGCAACACCCGCACCACGGGAAGGACATCCGCTCATGACCGCCCCCGACCTCACCGACCCGGAGACGCTCAGGGAGCGCGCCCTGGCGGCGCTGACCACGGCCCGCGACCGCACCGCCCTGCTGACCTCCTGCGTGGAGGATCCCGATCTCACCGCGCAGCACTCGCCGTTGATGTCCCCACTGGTCTGGGACCTCGCGCACATCGGCAACCAGGAGGAGATGTGGCTACTGCGGGAGGTCGCGGGGCGTGACGCGATGCGGCCCGAGATCGACGGACTGTACGACGCGTTCGAGCACCCGCGCGCCGAACGGCCCTCCCTGCCGTTGCTGCCGCCGGACGAGGCCCGCCGCTATGCCGCGGAGGTGCGCGGCCGGGCGCTGGACGTCCTGGAGGGCACGCGCTTCCGCGGTACGCCGCTGACCGAGGCGGGCTTCGCCTTCGGCATGATCGCCCAGCACGAACAACAGCACGACGAGACGATGCTGATCACCCATCAGCTGCGCAAGGGGCCCGCGGCCCTGACGGCGCCGGATCCCACGCCCGCGCCGCCGTTCACCGGACCGGCCGAAGTCCTGGTCCCCGGCGGCCCGTTCACGATGGGCACCTCGGCCGAACCATGGGCGCTGGACAACGAGCGGCCCGCACACCGGCGTCTCGTACCGCCGTTCTTCATCGACACCACGCCGGTGACGAACGCCGCGTACCAGGCGTTCATCGCGGACGGCGGCTACGGCGATCCCCGCTGGTGGGACCCCGACGGCTGGACCCACATCCGTACGCACTCCATCGAGGCGCCGCTTTTCTGGCGCCGCGACGGCGGCCAGTGGCTGCGGCGGCGCTTCGGCGTCACCGAGGTCGTACCGCCCGACGAGCCGGTGCTGCACGTCAGTTGGTACGAGGCGGACGCCTACGCGCGCTGGGCCGGGCGGCGGCTGCCCACCGAGACCGAGTGGGAGAAGGCGGCCAGGCACGACCCGGCGGCCGACCGCTCCACACGCTACCCGTGGGGCGACGCCGACCCGACGCCCGAGCACGCCAACCTCGGTCAGCGCCATCTGCGGCCGGCCCCCGCCGGAAGCTATCCGGCAGGTGAATCACCACTGGGCGTACGGCAGTTGATCGGCGACGTCTGGGAGTGGACGGCGAGCGACTTCCTGCCGTACCCGGGGTTCACGGCCTTCCCGTACAAGGAGTACTCGGAGGTGTTCTTCGGGCCGGAGCACAAGGTGCTGCGCGGCGGCTCGTTCGCGGTCGACGCGGTGGCCTGCCGGGGGACGTTCCGCAACTGGGACTATCCGATCCGGCGGCAGATCTTCTCCGGATTCCGTACCGCACGCGACGCTGCCGCGGAGACCGCCTGATGTGCCGTCATCTCGCCTACCTGGGACCCGAGGAACCGCTCGGCAGACTTCTCGTGGAGCCCGCGCACAGCCTGTTCCGCCAGTCGTGGGCGCCGCGCCGACAGCGGCACGGGACCGTCAACGCCGATGGTTTCGGGGTCGGTTGGTACGCCGAAGGGGATCCGAGACCTGCGCGGTACCGGCGTACGGGCCCCATCTGGGGCGACCAGTCCTTCGCCGACCTGGCGCGGGTGGTGCGCTCGGGCGCCCTGCTCGCCGCGGTACGCGACGCGACCGTGGCGGGCGCGGACGGGGAGGCCGCGGCAGCGCCGTACTCCGCGGGCCCCTGGCTGTTCAGCCACAACGGCGCGATCAGCGGCTGGCCACGTTCCCTGGCCCCGCTCGCGCAGACCCTGCCGTCCGCCGAACTGCTGTCACTGGAGGCGCGCTGCGACTCGGCCCTCGTCTGGGCCCTGATCCTGAACCGGCTGCGCGCCGGCGACGAGGAAGGTCAGGCGCTCGCCGACACGGTCCTGGACGTCGCGGCAGCCGCGCCCGGCTCGCGGCTCAACCTCCTTCTCACCAACGGCGAGACGATCGCCGCGACCGCCTGGGGCGACACCCTCTGGTATCTCACCGAGCCCGGCCGCCGCACCGTCGTGGCCTCCGAGCCGTACGACGACGATCCGCACTGGCAGGAGGTACCCGACCGCACCCTGCTGGCCGCAAGCCGCACAGACGTCCTGCTCACGCCACTCAAGGACGTCGACGAACCCAAGGCATCCGACCTGTACAAGGAGCCCCGTACGTGAGCACGTTCCTGGTCACCCGCACCCTGCCCGAGGACGCCACCGAGGCCGCGCTGCGCGCCGACGTCCTGCACGGCCTGAACCGCACGCCCAAGACGCTCCCGCCGAAGTGGTTCTACGACGCCCATGGCAGCGAGCTCTTCGAGAAGATCACCGAACTGCCCGAGTACTACCCCACGCGCGCGGAGCGCGAGATCCTCGTCGCCCGCGCCGCCGAGATCGCCGACGCGACCGGCGCGCGCACCCTGGTCGAACTGGGCTCCGGCTCCTCGGACAAGACCCGGCACCTGCTCGACGCACTGCCCGCTCTGCACACGTACGTGCCGGTCGACGTGAGCGAGAGCGCGCTCACGCAGGCCGGGCAGGCGCTGATCGCCGAGCACCCGTCGCTCGCCGTACACGCACTGATCGCCGACTTCACCGGCGGCCTCACCCTGCCCGGCACACCCGGGCCGCGGCTCGTCGCGTTCCTGGGCGGCACGATCGGCAACCTGCTCCCCGCCGAACGGGCCACGTTCCTGGCCTCCGTACGCACCCTCCTCTCCCCCGGCGACGCCCTGCTACTGGGCACCGACCTGGTGAAGGACGAGTCAGTATTGGTCGACGCCTACGACGACGCGGCGGGAGTGACGGCGGCGTTCAACAAGAACGTCCTCTCCGTCGTCAATCGCGAACTCGGCGCCGACTTCGACCCCGACGACTTCGCCCATGTCGCCCTCTGGGACGCCGAGGAGGAGTGGATCGAGATGCGGCTGCGCGCGCGTTCGCGGCTGACCGTGAAGATCCCCGCGCTCGACCTCGCCGTCGACTTCGCGGCCGGTGAGGAGCTGCGGACCGAGGTCTCGGCGAAGTTCCGCGAGGACGGCGTACGCGGTGAAATGGCCGCGGCCGGGCTGGAGATGACGCACTGGTGGACGGACGAGGAGGGACGGTTCGCGCTGTCGCTGAGCATGGCCCGGTGACGGGTCGCGGTCATCCGCCTCGTACGGCACCTTGGAAATGACGCAGTGGCACACCCGCCACCGCGGAGAGGAGCACCCGCATGACCAACCACACATACCGGGTCACCGAGATCGTCGGCACTTCACCCGATGGCATCGACCAGGCGGTCCGCAACGGGATCAGCCGGGCATCGCAGACGCTGCGCAACCTGGACTGGTTCGAGGTCACGGAGGTCCGCGGCCAGATCGAGAACGGGCAGATCGAGCACTACCAGGTCGGTCTGAAGGTGGGCTTCCGGCTGGATGAGGGGGAATGACCTGGGAGTGACCCCTCCCGGTCCCGCCCTCCTTCAGCAGCCGGACCGGCTCAGGTGCGGCCCTCTCGCTCCTGAGCCACTTTCAGCGCCGCGGACTGGGTCGCCCAGCGCGCCCGTACGACCGTGAAGCCGGCCCGCTCGGCGTCCTCGCACACCAACTCGTCGTCGTCCACGAGCACCCGGACCTCGCGGTTCCGGGCGAGCCCGCGGAGGATCTCCAGCTTGGTGCGCCGGGCGGGCCTGCGGTCGTTGTCGCGCCGCATCCAGATACGGCCCTCGGGCAGTCCGTGCGCGGCGAGCCACTCCGCCGTGTCCGCACGGCACCGCTCGGGCCGCCCGGTGAGGTAGACGACCTCACACTCCTCGGCGTGCTCCAGCACCAACGCCACGCCCTCGGTCAGCGGCGGATCGTACGGCGCCGCCGCGAAGAAGGCGTCCCAGTCGCGTGGCCTGCGCTCCAGAAACCGCTGCCGGTGCGCGGTGTCGGCGAGCGTGTTGTCGAGGTCGAACACGGCGAGTGGTTTGCGGTTGTTGTCTGTCACGCGGGGTGCCTCCGGCGGTTGGGCGGGTGCGGGTATTCCGTGGCTGGTCGCGCAGTTCCCCGCGCCCCCGGGGTGGGTGGTGGGTGCGGGGTCGTGGGCCGGTGCGTCAGCCCGTCGCAGGCTGGGCGTACGGCCCGGTGTTGGTACACAGTGCGGGTTCTCCGAGACAGAAGCTACGCGACGGGCATACGACGCACCGGCCCACGCCCCCTCCCGCCGGAGGGAAACTGCGGGCAGTCGGGGGCACGGGCTTTCCCGGGGACCGGGTCCTCGGGGCGCCGGGATCTTCGGGCCGCGGATAGCCGCAGGCTTTTGCTTTTCAGGGGCGCGGGGAACTGCGCGACCAGCCACGACGCACCCGCAGCCGCGACACGACATGTCACCCCACCCCCTGGCGGGGGCCTGGGGCGGCAGCCCCAGTTTCGGGAAGGGGCGGGGCTGGGGAAAGAAACCCCTGGTAGTCCCCCTCAAACCTCAGGGGTCACACTCAGCTCGGCCCAGATGATCTTGCCGAACGGAGTTTGGCGGGTGCCCCAGCTTTCGGTGAGCTGTGCAACAAGAAGGAGACCCCGGCCGCCCTCGTCGAAGACGCGGGCGCGGCGCAGATGGGGTGCGGTGTTACTGCCGTCGGAGACCTCGCAGATGAGGACCTCGTCCCGGATCAGGCGGAGCCGTATGGGGTCACCGCCGTAGCGGATGGCGTTGGTGACGAGTTCGCTGACCACCAGTTCCGTGGTGAACACGGCCTCTTCCAGTCCCCAGGCGGCGAGTTGAGCGGACGCGAACTTGCGGGCCTCGGCGACGATCTGCGGGTTGTTCGGCAGGTCCCAGGTCGCCACTCGGGTGGTGTCGAGGACACGGGTCCTGGCCAGCAGGATGGCGACGTCGTCCACGGGACGGCCGGGCAGCAGCTCGTCCAGCAGGTCGTCGCACAACTTCTCCAGGGAGCGGACGGGTTGCCCGAGCACCCGGCCCATGAGGGCCAGGCCCGTATCGATGTTCCGGTCCCTCGCCTCGATCAGTCCGTCGGTGTAGAGGGCGAGCAGGCTGCCTTCCGCAAGCTCGAACTCCGAGATCTCGAAGGGCAGTCCACCAAGACCGAGCGGCGGGCCGACGGACAGGTCCGGAAAGGCGACCGTGCCGTCGGGCGTCACCACGGCGGGCAGCACATGCCCCGCGCTGGCGAGCGAGCAGCTCCGGGAGACAGGGTCGTACACCGCGTACAGGCAGGTGGCGCTCAACTCCGCGACCGGCCGGGCCCCGGCGACGGAGCCGGGTGCGCCGGGCTCCTCGCGGGCCAGCCGGATCACCACGTCGTCGAGCTGCGTGAGCAGCTCGTCCGGCCGCAGGTCGACATCGGCCAGCGTACGCACCGCGGTCCGCAACTGCGCCATGGTGGCCGAGGCCCGCAGCCCGTGACCGACCACGTCGCCCACCACGAGCGCCACCCTGGCACCGGACAGGGGGATCACGTCGAACCAGTCGCCGCCCACCCCCGCGCGCGTGCCGGCCGGCAGATAGCGGGTGGCCACGTCCACGGCGGACTGCACCGGCGTGCCGCGCTGCAGCAGGCTGCGCTGGAGGGTCACCGCGGTGGCCCGCTCACGGGAGTAGCGGCGGGCGTTGTCGATGCTCAGGGCCGCCCTGGTCGCGATCTCCCGTGCCAGCAGCAGATCCTCGTCGTCGAAGGGCTCGGTGATGCGGTGACGATGGAACTGGGCCAGCCCGAGCGTCACGCCCCGGGCCTGCAGCGGAACGACCAGCAGGGCATGCATCCCGTGGGTGATGACGCTGCGCGCACGGTCCGCATCCGCGGTCAGCCACGCCGGGAGGCTCGCGCTGTCGAGCCGGTGCTGGGAGGGACGGCTGACGGCGAGGGCTTTGGCCTGTGGTGAGTCGGCGGCGTAGACGTGCCGCTGTCCGATCTCGACGGTGGCTTCCGGGCAGCCCTCCAGTACGGACGCCTGGGCGCACCGGCGGAAGACCAGCGGGCCCGCGCCCGGCGTGAGGTCCGTCTCGGTGTTCTGGAAGAGGTCGTCGAGCAGATCGACGAGGACGAAGTCGGCGAACCCCTCGATGCCGATCTCGGCGAGTTCCTGGGCGGTGCGCGTGACGTCGAGGGTGGTTCCGATGCTGAGGCTCGCCGCGTTCACCACGGACATCCGTCGCCGCGCCCAGTACTGCTCGGTGGTGTCGTACACGGCGGCGGCGACGCCCCGGGCGCGGCCCTGCGGGTCCTTGAGCGGGAACAGCAGGGAGGACCAGGAGCGCTCACGTCTCGTCCCCAGGGTCCGCACATAGGCCTGATGGCGGACGACGTCTCCGGTTCGCATGGCCTCTTCGGCCAGACGGGGGAGCTCGTCGAGGCCGTCGACGACCTCACCGGTGGTCCGCTCGGCGATGCCGCGGCCCCGAAGCTGGTCCTCTGTCGCTCCCGACATGGCGGTGAAGGCTTCATTGGTGCGTACGATCCTGCCGTCGTCGTCGCACACGACCACGGCGATGGGCAGCTGCTCGATCGCCCAGCGGTTCAGGGTCTCGGGGGCGGGTTCGTCCGCCGCGGTGGCCGCGACGATCCACAGCGGGTCGTCGTCGGCGCCGGTCAGCGGGCGGAGGTGGACGAGCAGCTCGAGGCGCCGCCCCTCGCGGGTGCGGACCACGGCGCCACCGCTCCACGCCGTACGGGAGGCGCAGGCGCCACGGACCGCGTACGGAAGCTCGGCGGCCAGCAGTTCCCGGGCGTCACGGCCCACGGCGTCCGCCGAGTCGTGACCGAGCATCCGTCGGGCATCCTCGCTCCAGGCCAGGATCCGCCCGCCGCCGTCCACGACGGCGGTCGCTTCCCACCCCGAGCCGAATACGTCTGGGTCCATGGACACGTCTCTCGCCCGCCACGGGAACACCCCGGGGCCATGCCCTCAGCATGGCCCCATGGGAGGGCGTACTCAACGGGACTGCCTGTTCTCCTCAGGCTCGCGGGGACAGGTACGCGGCTCGTGGGACGTCCGCACGCCCCGTGCCGGGAATCCTGGCGCGCCGCGGGCGTTGAAGTTCATGTGAATCCAGTGATCGCGGCGACCCGTTTCTCCGTCCTCGACCGCTCGCGCACCCGGGAGGGGCACGACGGCCCCGAGGCGCTGCGTGACACCGTGCGGCTGGCCCAGGAGCTCGAGCGGCTCGGCTACCACCGGATATGGGTCTCGGAACACCACGGCGTGCCAGGAGTCGCCGGTTCCGCGCCGACCGTGCTGGCCGCCGCGGTCGCCGCCGCGACGCGCACGATCCGGGTCGGCACGGGCGGGGTGATGCTGCCCAATCACCAACCCCTGGTCGTGGCCGAGCAGTTCGGCGTCCTTGAGTCCCTGTTTCCGGGACGTATCGACATGGGTCTGGGCCGCTCCGTGGGCTTCACCGACGGCGTACGGAAGGCGCTGGGCCGGGACAAGGACGTCGCCGACGATTTCGCGGGGCAGCTCGACGAGTTGCTGGGCTGGTTCCGCGGCACCTCTCCGACGGGTGTGCACGCGCGACCGGCCGAAGGTCTGACCGTGCCGCCGTTCGTGCTGGCCATGGGCGAGGGCGCCACCATCGCCGCCCGGGCGGGCCTGCCGATGGTCATCGGCGACCTCCGCGGCCGCGAGAAGATGCGGCGCGGCATCGATCACTACCGCGCGACATTCCGGCCCTCCGCCTGGGCGAGCGAGCCGTACGTCGTCATCTCCGGCACCATCGCGGTCGCGGACAGCCCCGAGGAGGCCCGCCGTCTGCTGCTCCCGGAGGCCTGGTCGATGGCGCACTCCCGCACCCGCGGCACCTTTCCTCCGCTGCCGCCCGCCGAGCGCGTGGAGACGCTGAGGATGAGCGACAAGGAGCGCGGTTTCTACGAGTCCGGGCTCAGGGGTCATATCGCCGGCACCGAGGAACAGGTCGCCCACGAACTGGAGACGGTGCTCAAGGAGACCGACGCGGACGAGGTCCTGGTCACGACCAGTACGTACGACCGCGGCGCCCTCCTGGACTCGTACGAGAGGCTGGCCCGGATCGCGGGCCTGGGCGGCACCTAGGCAGCGACAGGTCTGTGATCTTCCTCCGAGTTCGCGCAGCTCCGGTGGGTGGCGGCCGTCTCGGCGGCGCGGGCCAAGGCCCGGCGGTCGGGTGCGCTGCCCGGCGCGAGCACCGGCTGTACGCGCACCTCGGCCACGAGGCCGCGCGCCGAAACGACCCGCCACACCGAGGCGAGCAGCGAGTCGCTCCCGACGAACGCGGGTGCCGTGGTCGCCGCTCCCCCGTCGAGCCGGTAGTGCAGGCGCACCGGCTGGACGGGTACGGCGGCATCCAGTGCGGCCTGGAAGACGGCCCTGCGGAACTGCCCCTGGGCCCGGCCGCACCAGGTGCTGCCTTCGGGGAAGACCACGACCGCGGCGCCGTCGCGCAGGGTGTCCGCGATCCGCGCGACCGTCGTCGGCAGCGCGCGCAACCGGTCCCGCTCGATGAACAGTGCCCCGCCGCGCGCGGTCAGCGCGCCCGCCACGGGCCACTGCCGGATCTCGGCCTTGGCGAGCATCCGCCCGGGACGGACGGCCGCGAGCAGCGGTATGTCCAGCCAGGAGATGTGGTTGGCGACCAGCAGCAGCCCGCCGGTGGGCGGGGCGGCTCCGGCGGTCTGTACGCGTACGCCCGCCGCGCGCACGATCGTCCGGCACCAGAGCCGGATGGCACGGTCGCGCCCCGCCCCCGCGAGCCGTCCGACGACCGGGGTCAGCACGATCCCGACGAGGAGCACGGCGACGACCACGGTCAGCCGCAGAACGGCCAGCGGTACGGCGGCCAGGGACCCCATCGACTCTACGCAGGCCCCCGGGGTGCACGGGGCGCTGGGCAGCCAGGCACTGGCCGGGGCGGAGCCGGAGGGCGCGGCACCGGGGCGGTCCGCGATCCGCGTCCCGCCCCGGCGTGCTCGGGGCACCGGCCGGCGGCCCGGGAGCGCGGCCGTGCCCGCGCCCGGGCTCGCGAGGGCCGCCACGCCGCGCCGCGGACGGAGCAGCACGCCGATGCGGAACGCTCCCGTCACATTCATGCGGGAGGCGTTCATCAGGCCGGCACGAGCGACAAGAAGTGCCGCAGGTAGCGGGAGTTGACGCGGTGCATCGGCAGCAGCACGTACAGGTCGGCCACGCCGAAGTCGGGGTCGTGGGCGGGTTCCGCGCAGACCCAGGCGCCGAGGCGGAGGTAGCCGCGCAGGAGTGCGGGGAGTTCGGTGCGGGCCGGGCGCTGGATGCCCTCGGGGTTCCAGGGCAGCAGCGGGCGTACGCGGTACTCCTCGGGCGCCAGGTACTTCTCCTGTACTCGGTCCCAGGTGCCCGCGGCGAGCGTGCCGCCGTCGGCCAGGGGGATGGAGCAGCAGCCGGCGAGCCATTCGTGGCCGCCTTCGACCATGTAGCGCGCGATACCGGCCCAGATGAGACCGATGACGGCGCCGTCCCGGTGGTCGGGGTGGACGCAGGAGCGGCCGACCTCGACGAGCCCGGAGCGGATCCCGGCGAGCGGCCCGAGGTCGAACTCGCTCTCCGAGTACAGCCGTCCGGCGACCGCGGCGCGCTCCGGCGGCAGCAGTCGGTAGGTGCCGACGACCTGCCCGCTCACCGTGTCGCGGACGAGGAGGTGGTCGCAGTAGGCGTCGAAGGCGTCGATGTCGAGGCCCGGCTGCGGGGTGGTCAGCAGGGCTCCCATCTCTCCCGCGAAGACGTCGTGGCGTAGGCGCTGCGCGGCCAGCACGTCCGTCTCATCGCGGGCCAGGGTGACGGTGTAGCGGGTGGGTGCGGTCGCCTGCGGCGGGCTGTCGAGCGTGGTTACGCCGGTCATGGCTGGCTCTCTCCTGGGGACGTTGGCCGGTGTGCGGCGGGAGGTGAGCGGAGCGGAAGGTGAGCAGGCCGGTTGGGTACGGCGTGCTCGTTCCTGTTCTCCCGACGCCGGCTGACCAGCGCGTAACCTACGCAGAGAGGTGGGATGTGGGCTTGTTGAATGCCCGGGTGCGGCGGCCCTGACAAAGCTTGGCGGGGCCGGAGAGCACCACTCCCGGCCCCGCCCGTCCGCACCTTGACGGCGAACGACGTACGGCTAACGCTTGCCCGACTTACGGGTCGCGCGCAGCCACTCCTTGTTCATGCCGGTGATGGAGACCAGCGGAATGCCCTTCGGGCAGGCCGTCGCGCATTCGCCGGTGAGCGTGCAGCCGCCGAAGCCCTCCTCGTCCATCTGCGCCACCATGTCGAGCACTCGGGTCTCGCGCTCGGGAGCGCCCTGCGGCAGGACGTTCAGGTGGTTGATCTTGGCCGAGGTGAACAGCATCGCGGCCCCGTTGGGGCAGGCTGCCACGCAGGCCCCGCAGCCGATGCACTCGGCGTGCTCGAACGCGAAGTCCGCGTCCGGCTTCGGTACGGGCGTGGCGTGGGCCTCGGGCGCGGCGCCGGTCGGCGCGGTGATGTAGCCGCCTGCCTGGATGATCCGGTCGAACGCCGACCGGTCGACCACCAGGTCCTTGACCACCGGAAAGGCGGAGGCCCGCCACGGCTCGATGTCGATCGTGTCGCCGTCCTTGAAGGACCGCATGTGCAGCTGACAGGTGGTCGTACGCTCCGGACCGTGCGCGTCGCCGTTGATGACGAGCGAGCAGGCGCCGCAGATGCCCTCACGGCAGTCGTGGTCGAAGGCGACGGGGTCCTCGCCGCCCAGGATGAGCTCCTCGTTGAGGGTGTCGAGCATCTCCAGGAAGGACATGTCGGGCGAGATGTCGTCCACTTCGTACGTGGACATCGCTCCGTCGGCGTCGGCGTTCCGCTGCCGCCAGACGCGCAGGGTGAGCTTCATGCGTAGCTCCGCTGAGTGGGGTGAACGTACTCGAAGACGAGGTCTTCCTTGTGCAGGACGGGTGCTTGGCCGGTCTCGGTGAACTCCCAGGCCGCCGCGTACGAGAACTCCTCATCCCGGCGCTCCGCCTCACCATCCGGGGTCTGGGACTCCTCCCGGAAGTGGCCGCCGCAGGACTCGCCGCGGTGCAGCGCGTCGAGGCACATCAGCTCGGCGAGTTCCAGGTAGTCGACGACGCGGTTCGCCTTCTCCAGCGACTGGTTGAACTCCTCGCCGGTGCCGGGGACCTTGATGCGCCGCCAGAACTCCTCGCGGATCTGCGGGATACGCTCCAGGGCCTTGCGCAGCCCCGTCTCCGTACGCGCCATTCCGCAGAACTCCCACATGAGTTCGCCGAGTTCACGGTGGAAGGAGTCGGGGGTGCGGTCGCCGTCGACGGCGAGGAGCAGGCTGAGGCGGTCCTCGGTCTCGGCCAGCACCTCCTGGACGACGGGGTGTTCGGCCGTGACCTTCTCATGGTGCGGATTGCGGGCGAGGTAGTCGTTGATCGTCGACGGCAGTACGAAATAGCCGTCGGCCAGCCCCTGCATCAGCGCCGAGGCGCCGAGCCGGTTCGCCCCGTGGTCCGAGAAGTTGGCCTCACCGATCGCGAACAGGCCGGGGATGGTGGTCTGGAGGTCGTAGTCGACCCACAGCCCGCCCATCGTGTAGTGGACGGCGGGATAGATGCGCATCGGCACCTCGTACGGATCCTCGTCGGTGATCCGCTGGTACATGTCGAAGAGGTTGCCGTACTTGGCCTCGACGGCCTTGCGGCCCATGCGCTTGATCGCGTCGGCGAAGTCCAGATACACGCCCTGCCCGCCGGGGCCCACTCCCCTGCCCTCGTCGCAGACGTTCTTGGCGGCCCGGGAAGCGATGTCACGGGGCACGAGATTGCCGAAGGACGGGTAGATGCGCTCCAGGTAGTAGTCGCGCTCGTCCTCGGGGATCTCGTTCGCGGGCCGCTGGTCGCCCTTCGCCTTCGGCACCCAGATCCGGCCGTCGTTGCGCAACGACTCGCTCATCAGCGTGAGCTTCGACTGGTGTTCGCCGGTGCGCGGAATGCACGTCGGGTGGATCTGCGTGAAGCAGGGGTTCGCGAAGTACGCGCCGCGCCGGTGCGCCCGCCAGATGGCGGTGGCGTTGGAGTTCATGGCGTTCGTCGAGAGGTAGAAGACGTTGCCGTAGCCGCCGCTCGCCAGGACGACGGCGTCCGCGAAGTATGTGTCGATACGGCCCGTGATCAGATCGCGGGCCACGATCCCGCGCGCCCGGCCGTCGACCACGATCAGGTCCAGCATCTCGGTACGCGGATGCATCTCGATGTTGCCGACGGCGATCTGCCGGGACAGCGCCTGGTACGCGCCGAGCAGCAGCTGCTGGCCCGTCTGCCCGCGGGCGTAGAAGGTCCGGGAGACCTGTACGCCGCCGAAGGACCGGGTGTCGAGGAGGCCGCCGTACTCGCGGGCGAAAGGCACGCCCTGGGCCACGCACTGGTCGATGATCTCGACAGAGATCTGCGCCAGGCGGTGGACGTTGGACTCGCGGGCCCTGAAGTCGCCGCCCTTGACGGTGTCGTAGAACAGCCGGTGGATCGAGTCGCCGTCGTTGCGGTAGTTCTTCGCGGCATTGATGCCGCCCTGCGCGGCGATCGAGTGGGCGCGGCGCGGCGAGTCCTGGTAGCAGAACTGCACGACGTGGTAGCCCTGTTCGGCGAGCGTGGCCCCTGCGGAGCCGCCGGCGAGGCCGGTGCCGACAACGATCACCGTGTGCTTGCGGCGGTTGGCGGGGTTGACCAGCTTGGCCTCGAAACGGCGGGTGTCCCAGCGCTCGTTGACGGGTCCGGACGGGGCCTTGGTGTCGGCGACCGGCTCCCCGGTCGCGTAGTCGGCGTACTCAGCGGTCATGTCAGCTCACCACTCCGGTCATCACGCCCACGGGTACGGAGACGAAGCCCACCGTCAGCACCAGCGCGAGCACGTTGGCGATGGTCTTGAAGGCACGGTCGCGGGTGCGGCTGCCGACCCCGAGGGTCTGCGCCGCGCTCCAGAAGCCGTGCCGGATGTGCAGGCCGAGCGCGAGCACCGCGACGATGTAGACGACGTTGCCGTACCAGGTGGAGAAGGTGTCGATCACGTTCTGGTACGGGTGTCCGGCCTCGAAGCCGCCCGGGTGCACGGTGCCGGTCGTCAGGTCGAGGATGTGCCAGACGATGAACAGGCCGAGGATGATCCCGCCCCAGCGCATCGTCCGTGTCGCGTAGCTGGCCCGCGGCTTCTTGTGCACGTACTTGGTGGGCCGCGCCTTGATGTCGCGGCGGCTCAGCTGGTACGCGGAGACGGCGTGCGCGACGACGGCGGCGACCAGGACGACGCGGATGATCCACAGCGCCCATTCGTAGTGCAGGAAGGGTTCGCCGAGGGTACGCAGGGCGTGTGCGTACTCGTTGAACTCGTCGGATCCGAAGAAGATCTTCAGGTTGCCCAGCATATGGACGACCAGGTACGCCAGCATGATCAGACCGCTCACGGCCATGACCGTCTTCTTGCCGACGGAGGAGTCCCACATCGTGCGGGTCATGGACGGTTTTCGGTCCGTCCGCGTTAGCAGCGCCATGGGACGCACGCTAGGGCCAGAGGCCCCGATCGGTCCAAGACATGGAATGGCTGGTTTCGATAGCCAAGGCCTATGGTGGCGGAATGCAGTTCCAGCAGCTCCAGTACTTCGTGGCCGTCGCCGAGACCCGGCACTTCACCAGGGCCGCGGACCTCGTCCATGTCGCGCAACCCTCCCTCTCCCAGCAGATCAAGGCGCTGGAACGGGAGTTGGGGGCGGATCTGTTCCTGCGCGCACGCGGCAACATCACGCTCACGGACGCCGGCGAGGCGCTGCTGCCGCTGGCCCGTCGCATCCTGGCCGACGCGGAGACGGCCCGGCACGAGGTGGGGGAACTTGTTCAGCTGCGTAGCGGGCGGGTCCGTCTCGGTGCGACCCCGAGCGTGTGCACGGGGCTGCTGCCCGACGTGCTGCGCGCCTTCCACGACCGGTACCCCGGCATCCGGCTGCTGATCGAGGAGGGAGGTTCGCACGATCTCGTACGGGAGCTCGCTCGCGGTGCGCTCGATCTCGCCCTCGTGGTGCTGCCGCTGCCTTCGCCGTCACCCGCGCTGACCACGGTCGAGGTGCTGCGGGAGGACCTGGTGGTGGTGTCGTCGCCGGACGCACCCACGCCGGGGCGGGGTCGTACGGTGCGGATTCCCGACCTGGAGGGTGAGCGACTGGTCATGTTCCGGCACGGGTACGACCTGCGGGAACTGACCGTCGCCGCGTGTCGCTCCGCTGGGTTTGAGCCGGACTTCGCGGTGGAGGGTGGGGAGATGGATGCGGTGCTGGGCTTTGTGCGGGCGGGGCTCGGGGTTGCTGTGGTGCCGCGGATGGTGGCTACTCGGGCGGGGCGGGGGTTGCGGGTGACTCCGCTCGCCCGCCCCGGCCTGCACCGCACCATCGCCCTTGCCCACCGCAGCGATGTGGCTCCGCCTCGGGCGGCTCGGGAGCTTCAGCGGATGTTGCTTGAGAGGTGACCCTTCGCTGGTCGTGGCGCCTCCGGGTGCGCCGTAGCACGGGATGCGCCGTTGCGGACTGCGGGTCCGTCGGGGCTGGTCGCGCCCGCGCGGCGGAGCCGCAAATCGATACAGCCCCGCGCCCCTAAAGGGGCGCACCGGGAACCGCGCGGTTTCACGGAACCGTCAGCCTGTCGCGTCCACCAACGCCAGTTCGTGGAGTCTGTCCGGTGGGCCGGGGCGGGCGTAGTACCAGCCCTGGGCCGTGTCACAGCCCAGGATCTTCAGTTGTTCTGCCTGGGCGCCCGTTTCCACGCCCTCTACCGTGACCGTGAGGTCGAGGCTGTGGGCGAGGGAGACGATGCCGTCAACAATCTTCAGGTCGACCGGGTCCGCCGGGAACTGCTGCATGCTCCGGGTGAAGGAGCGGTCGAGCTTGAGGATGCTGACCGGGAGGCGGCGCAGGTTGGCGAGGTTGGAGTAGCCGGTGCCGAAGTCGTCGAGGGCGATGTCCACGCCCATCTCGGCCAGGCGGCGCAGCGGCTTGAGGAGGTCGTCGTCGGCGCCGATCAGGGCGGACTCGGTGACTTCCAGGCAGAGGGAGTTCGGTTCGAGGCCGGCGCGCTCCAGGATGTCGACCGTGTCCGCGACCAGGCCGGGGTGGGTCAGCTGGCACGGCGAGAGGTTCACGTTGATACGGAACGGGCCCGCCTGTTCGCCGTGACGTTCCTGCCAGTCGCGGGCCTGGCGGACCGACTGTTCCAGCACCCAGCGGCCGAGCGGGACGATGAGGCCGGTGTGCTCGGCGAGCGGGATGAACCGGTCGGGGCCGAGCACGCCGTGCTGGGGGTGCAGCCAGCGGACGAGGGCCTCGGCGCCTCGTACGCTGTCGTCGCCGAGGTGCACGAGCGGCTGGTACTCGATGAAGAACTCGCCGCGATCCAGAGCCGCGGGCAGTGCCGTGGTCAATCCGTGGCGGGTGATGGCGCGGGCGTCGGCCTCGGGGTCGGCGAGCTCGTAGCGGTTGCCGCCCGCCGACTTGGCGCGGTACATCGTGATGTCGGCGCTGCGCAGCACCTCCGCGGGGCCGCGTTCGCCGGCCGGGCCCTCGACGATGCCGATACTGCCGCGGACGGTCAGTTCCCGGCCGTCGATACGGACCGGGGTGACGAGGGCGTTCATGATGCGGTCGGCGAGCGCGTCGACCTCTGTCTCGGTGTCGGGCCCGGTGGTCAGCGCCACGAACTCGTCGCCGCCGAGCCGGGCGACCATCTCGCCGGGCGCGGTCGCGCAGGACTGCAGCCGGTCGGCGACCTCGACGAGCAGCCGGTCACCGGCGGCGTGCCCGAGGCTGTCGTTGATGGTCTTGAAGCCGTCGATGTCGAGATAGCAGAGCCCGAAGCGCATGCCCTCGCCCGCGGACAGCGCCTTCTCGAGCCGCTCGAAGAACAGCGTGCGGTTGGGCAGTCCGGTGAGGGCGTCATGGGTCGCCTCGTACCGCAGCCGCAGATTGAGCAGCCGGCGTTCGGTGGTGTCCTCCATGAGGGCGAGCTGGTACTGGGGCCGGCCGTCGGCGTCACGCAGCAGGGAGACCGTCAGATTGGTCCACAGAACCGTTCCGTCAGGTCGGTAGAAGGCCTTCTCCACGTGGTAGTGCTCGCGCTCGCCGCGCACCAGCTCCTCGTACAGACGCCAGACTTGAGGAGCGTCGTCGGGGTGCGTCCAGTCGACCACCTTACGGCCGCGCACCGATTCCTCGGTGCCGCCGAACATCCGCAGCAGGGCCTTGTTCACCTGCAGGACGTTGCCGTCGAGGTCCGCGATGCCGATTCCGATGGCCGCGCCCTCGAACACCGCGCGGAGCCGCGCCTCGGTCGCGTGCAGCGCCTGAGCGACCACCCCCTGAGCCTGGAGGGCCGCTCGCGCGATGGCTTCCTGTTCGGCCAGCGTCCGCTCCCGCAGCGCCTCGGCGAACCCGGCGGCCATGGCGTGCTGCAACCGCGCCGAACGGCTGCGCAGGTCCTCCCGGGGTCCGTCCCCGCCGCAGTAGAGCACCAGGTAGGCGTCCACGCAGTCGAGTGCGCGGCTGAGCGCCTCCGGCTCTGTGCAGTGGGCGTCGATCAGCGCGGCGCCGACCGCCCGGCCCTCAGCCGCGTCGAACGTCCTGGCCCGCAGCGCCTCGCTCAACCGCCGGGCGAGCGGCAGCAGTTCCCGCTCGAGCTCGGGGCGGGTCAGCGATGTCGCCGTGTGCGGGAAGACCGCCCGGCTCCAGATCGTCGCGAATCTGCGGAGTCTGTCTTCCGGCCCGTCCGGCTCCGCGGTCACGCCGTGCGCCCCACGCCGGCGAACCCGGAATAGGCATACGGATCCTCGTCCTCGAGTGCCGTGTCGGGCCGCCATTCCGGCATCGGCACCAGTCCGGGTTCCACCATGTCGTACCCCTCGAAGAACCGCGCGATCTCGTCGCGCGAGCGCATGATCAGCGGATTGCGAATGTCCTTGTAGACGTCGACGGCACCTTCGGCCCGCTCTGGGGGAAGCGGGATGCCCTCATAGGAGGCGTGCGTGACGACGAGCAGGCTGCCCGGCGCAAGCGCGTCGCGCAGCTGGGCCACCGCCTCGTACGGGCCGTCCTCGTCCTCCACGAAGTGAAGTATGGCAACGAGGAGAAGCGCCACTGGCCGATTCTGGTCGATCAGGCGCTCAAACTGAGAACTCGCCAGGATCTCCTGGGGCTTGCGAAGATCGGCGGCGACGACGTCCGCGCCCTCGTTGCCCTCCAGGACGGCCTCGCTGTGCGCGACGGCGACCGGGTCGTTGTCGACGTACAGAACGCGCGCTTCGGGACTGGCGCTCTGGGCGACCTCGTGGACGTTGCCGAAGGTGGGGATGCCTGAGCCGATGTCCAGGAACTGGGTGATGCCCTCGTCCGCAGCGAAACGGACGGCCCGGCGCAGGAAAGCGCGGTTCGCCTGCATGATCTTCGGAAGGCCCGGCATGAACTCCATCGCCTTGCGGGCTGCTTCCCGGTCGATGTCGAAGTTGTGCGATCCGCCCAGGTAGTAGTCGTAGATGCGGCTCACGCTGGGCACCGAGATGTCGATGCCACGTGGGGCCCAGGCGGGACGCTCCATCTATCTCTCCAACCGTAGGCGATCCGGTGTTCGAGCTGAGGCTACTGATCGCCTGCCAACGGGGCGAGCAGAAACGGAAATTGACCATCCGTTCCCGGTCACTGCCGGAGGCACATGCGCAATTGACGTCGTACGAAATCGCCCCGAAGCCCTGAGAGCGGTGAAAAACGGCCAACCCCCTCCGTGCGGTGCGGAGGGGGTGGACCGGGGGTTGTGCGGCTCGACCCCTTATCTGGGGCGTGTCAGTTGTCTGCCTCCTGTCGACTCCTCCCTTCCGTACCTTGAGTGCTGCGTGGTCTGTCGCGTGCGTGGTCTGTCGTGCGCGGTGCTGCCTACTTCTTGATCGCGCTGCCGTCGGGGGCCATGGCGTACCAAGTGCCGCCCACGCCCTGGCCGTTGATGTCGCCGGGCTTCTTGTCGCCCGCGAAGGTGTACATCGGCCAGCAGTCGATGCTCTGCTGCTTGAGTCCGTCCGGACGGTTCAGGACGACGTAGCCGCGACGGCCCTCGACCTTGTTCTCGATGCCCTTGGTGTCGGCGGCGTCGACCGGGTCGACGGTCGGCCACTTCTCCAGGCACTCACCGACGCAGTTCGACTTCATCGGCCACGGGACGTCCTTCTCGAAGCGGTAGACCGTCATACCGTTCTTGTCGACGACGACCTCGCCCAGCTCAGGGTCCTGTCGGGTCGAAAGGCCGGGCCGGTCGGCGGCCTCCGCCCCAGCGTCCTCACCGGCGTCTTCGCCGGCTCCGGCCTCTGCGGCGTCCGCCGCCGCCTTCTTGCCGTCGGGCGCCGATGCGTACCAAGTGCCTTGCACACCCTGGCCCTTGGTGTCACCGGCCTTCGTGTCCTTCGCGTACCGGTAGAGCGGCCAGCCGTCGAGAGTCAGCTGCTTCGTACCGTCGGCACGGGTGACCTCACCGAGCAGCGTCTTGTCCATGCCCGCCGCAGCGGTGGCGTCCGAGGCCGGGACCGGGGGCCAGGCCGTGGCGCAGTCGCCTTCGCAGTTCGTCTTCGGCGGTGAGGCGGTGTCCTTGTCGAAGCGGTAGAGCGTCATACCGGCGCCGTCCGTGACCACTTCGCCGAGGGCCTTGTTCTTCGACACGGCAAGCTGGCCGGCGGTCTGCGCCTGCGCACCGGCACCGGCCTGTCCCGCACCTGGAGTGGGCGTGCTCGTGCCGGCCCCGTAGTCATTGCCCACCCCGTTGGCGGCGGGTGCCGCCCCTACGTTCTGGCTTCCCGTGGACTGGGGGGTGTCCGAGCCGCACGCAGTCGTCAGCGCCAGGGCCGCAGCGGCCGCTACGAGGGAGGCGCTCCGCCAGGAGGTCTTCATTTTGGGTAACTCCCCGCTAATCACTCAGATGTTGCGGCGCACCACTGCGCCGCGTATGGCCCTAGGTACGGGTGAGAGCGCCGGGAGCGTTCAAGCGGCTCGCAAAATTCTTTGAGCAACGCCTGTGAAACATGCGGCGTATGTGACTCGGCTGTGCCTCGGCATCCCCGAAATGGCTTGTTCTCGCCCCCTGGGCGCGTCGCGAGGGCAGCCGCTGGCCCATTCGGACTCCTGCGATCGCACCCGGTTCCGGACCTTTTTAGCGTTTCGACCATCGAGGTGCATGTACGACGCAAGCGGAAAAGGTCCGCGGCTGCTCCTCGGGACCAGGAGGATTCACCATGCGCGCGGTACACCTCGCTTCAGCCGCACTGCTGGGCGTCGGCGCCCTGACCCTGGCCACTCCGGCGGCCTTCGCCGTGGATGGCGGCGACCGCGGGAACTCGTTCGGTTTCGATGTCTCCCCGACGACCGCCGCCGCGGGTGACCGCGTCACGCTGTCCGTCTGGGGCTGCGAGACCGAGGTCGAGGTGTCCTCGGGTGTCTTCGACCCGGTGGTGATCCCCAAGGGGGAGCACTCGGCCGAGGCCGTCGTCGGCTGGGCTGCCGAGCCCGGCGCCGGGGAACCGGTGACCTTCCAGTGCGGGGAGGAGTACGGCCACAAGGACCTCACCATCGAGGCCGGGCAGCAGCCGGGTCAGTCGCACATGTACGCCCACAAGGGCGTCAACGCCGGTGTCGGCGGCACCTTCGCCGACTTCGACCTGGGCGACATCGGCCTCGGCCTCGCACTCGTCGCGGGCTCGGTCGGTGCGGCGTACCACTGGTCGAACCGCCGCACCGCCGACGAGCACAACTGACGGCTCACCTTCCAGCCCGTCACCTTCCAGCCCTTCGCCCCGGACCGTGTGGTCCGGGGCGAAGGGCTGGAAGTCGTCAGGCCTTGCTTCGTCAGGCCCTGATCTCGGAGCGGCGGCGCATCCAGAACACCGCACTGCCGACGAACGCGAGGCCCATCAGTCCGCCGCCGATCGCCATGTCGGTCGGCGTGGCACCGCTGGTGATGCTGCCGCCGAGACCGCCCTGGGTGCCACCAATGACGGTGAACGCGTTGTCCTTGGTGAGCGTCTTTCCGTCGCAGTCGACCGTGATGTGGTGGGCACCGGGCCTGGCGGTCCGGTGGATGGTCGCAACCCCCTTGGACGTGCCGCTGCCGTGGTGGATCGGCCTGAGTTCCGTCCGCGGGAACGCGTCCGACGTCATGTGGCCACCCCTGGGGCACCCGTCGACTGTGACCGTCAATTGCCCACCCGGGGCGATGGCGCTGGGTGTGGCGACGATGTTGCTCGGGTGGTCAAAGCCATCCCGGGCCGCGGCCGAGGGGGCAGCGAGACCGAGGGCGAGGACAGCTGTCGCAGAGACCGCCAGGGCACGAGTGATACGCATGTGATCCTCCGCGGAAGGCGCCCCGGGAACCGTCCCCGGGTCGATCGGCGAGAGAACGCCTCCCATACAGACCCTCAGATGCCGTGCGCGGGGCCGCATTTCGAGAATGCTCCGTCCTGGTGAGTGGACACGCCGCGAGAATGGCACGTAATCGGATATTGCCGCAGGTCACGGGCCGTCAGAAATTTCTCTTACGCGGCGACTCGGATGGCGCACGGCCTTCGGAACGGCCACCCGTTCGCGCGTCTCCCGTCGCCTGCCGAGAGCCTTGGACTTAGCTTTCTCGTACGCGCGAGTGACGTGGCGACGGCCATGTCGAGAGGGGTTTGCGAATGTCTGCGTCCGAGCTGGCCGAAGAGGAGGAGTGGCAGAGGAAGCGTGCTCCCTGGGGCGTACTGGCGCTTGTTCTGCTGACCGGTCTCGCACTTATTCGCAATGGTTCGGGAGAGTTCGACGTGGGTCCTCCGCAGCCCGCGACTGCCGCAGCCGCGGAGAGCAGCGCGCCCGCGAAGGTCCGCCCGAGCGGACCGGCTCCGCTGCCGTTCTCCGAGGTCGACCGCATCAGCATCCCCGCGATCCAGGTCGACGCCCCCGTCATGCCGGTGGGGCTCGACATGGCGGGCTGGGTGGACGCGCCCCCGCCGGAGGACCCGAATCTCGCGGGCTGGTTCACCGGCGCGGTCTCGCCCGGCGAAAAGGGCACGGCCGTCGTGGTCGGGCATGTGGACAACAAGCAGGGCCCCGCCGTCTTCTACGGTCTCGGGTCCCTCCAAAAGGGACAGCGCGTGGAGGTCATGCGCAAGGACGGGAAGCTCGCCGTATTCGAGATCTACGGCATCGAGGTGTTCGAGAAGAACAACTTCCCCGGCGACCGTGTCTACGGCGACACCGGAGTTCCCGAATTGCGCGTCATCACCTGCGGAGGCGGTTTCTCCCAGCAGAACGGCTACGACGGGAACGTCGTCGTTTTCTCCCGCCTGATCGAGGTTCGCTGAGCGTTCCCCGGCCGGGCGGGCGAAAGTCTCGTAAAGTCCCGTGGAATTCCGCCGGCTCCCCGTTGAGCCGGCGGATTCTCGTCTTCTCGTCGGTCTACGTGAACTGCCGCCGGGGCACGGTGATGTGATAGCCCGAGTCCAGCAGTCGCGGCAGATAGTCGCGCAACGCGCGGACGCTCTGCGAACGGTCGCCGCCCGCGTCGTGCGCGAGGATCACAACACCCGGGGCCGCTCCCTTCATGACCCGGCGCTCGATGGTGCGGGCACCGGGTGACTGCCAGTCGAGGGTGTCGACGGTCCAGGCGAGCGGTTCCATGCCGAGTTCGGCGCCGAGCTCGAAGACGGCCCGGTTCCAGGCCCCGTACGGTGCGCGGAACCAGCCCGGCCATTCCCCGTACGCCTTCTCGATGATCTCGCTGGTGCGTTCCATCTCGGAGCGGATCGCGGACCGGGTCAACCGGGTCAGCAGCGGGTGGGACCAGGTGTGGTTGCCGACGATGTGTCCCTCGTCGGCCATCTCCCGGAGCATGTCCTTATTCTCGACGACCATCGAGCCGCACACGAAGAACATCGCGCGGACGTCGTGGACCTTGAGGGTGCGCAGGACGTGGGGGGTGTAGCGGGGGTCGGGGCCGTCGTCGAAGGTCAGCACCATGCTGGGGCCGCGTCCCGCGATACGCAGGAACGGTTCGTGCCGTACGAGGGTCCGCCCCGGCGCGCTGGGCACGGGGCCGTATCCGGCGATGGGCTGGAGCCGGTAGGCGGAGGCCCGCTGGGCGCGGCCCTGCGGGGCGCCGCCGGCGGGGTTCGCGGAGGGTCGGCCCGGTGGCTGGGCCGGATCGGCGGCGAGGAGGCGTGCCGTACCGGCCGCTCCAGCCGCTCCCAGGACGGCGGCGCCGATGAGCAACGCCCTGCGCCGGGAGAGCATTTGATCCTTTTTCATGATTAATGAGTCACCCGGCCTAGGCCCTGACACGCGCACCGACACCGGTCCGGCCGCACGAAAACACCCGTTGGGACCAGCTCGGCGCGACACACAGGCGCAAACGGCAGCACGCCTCACGCACCGTCAGCGCGTGCACCCGGCCGGTTCCCCGCCCGCGGCAGGGCCTGCGCGTTCCGATAGCCTCGGCGCCGTGACGGAACAGCACTCACCAGGGCAATCACAGGGCTTCGAGCGGGGCACGGACGGGCCGAAGGTCATCGTGGCCGGTGTGGACGGCTCCGACTCCTCGCTGCGCGCCGTGGCCTACGCCGCCGGTCTCGCCCGGCGGCAGCGGGCGCTGCTCGCCGTGGTGTACGTCCAGCCGGTGCTGGCGGCGGGCACCGCGGCCGGGGTTCCGGTCGCCGACACGACCGATGAGATCGCCCGAGGGCTCGTCCGGGACATGCACGAAGCGACCGAGCAGGTCAAGGACATATTCGAGGTCCGCTGGGAGTTCCACACCTTTCGCGGCGACGCGTACAACGGTCTGGTCACCGCGGCGGACCAACTCAAGGCGGACGCCGTCGTGGTGGGAGCGTCCGAGCAGGCGGGGCACCGCTTCATCGGCTCGGTGGCCGTACGCCTTGTGAAGGCCGGGCGATGGCCTGTGACGGTTGTGCCGTAACCGACGCGTAGCCCCTTCCGTCACGACTGCCACCGGGCCATCATGATCCCGCCAAAGCCGGTTGCCGTCTGCGAAGAGGTGAGGCACATGGCCGGGCTCAGAATGGGCGAAGGGATTCTCCGCCGCAAACCCATCGAACGTATCGAAGAGACGGAAGCCGGCGAAGGCGCACGTCTCGATCGCTCGCTCGGCCTGTGGCAGCTGACCGCGATCGGGGTCGGCGGCATCATCGGCGCGGGCATCTTCACGCTCGCCGGCACGGTGGCGAACGGGACGGCAGGGCCCGCGGTCCTCGTGTCGTTCCTCATCGCGGGCGTCGCGAGTGCCGCGGCGGCGCTGTCGTACGCCGAGTTCGCGGGCCTCATCCCGAAGGCGGGCTCGGCCTACACGTACGGCTACGCGGTCCTCGGCGAGTTCGCGGGCTGGTTCATCGGCTGGGACCTGCTCCTCGAGTACACGGCGATCGTCGCGGTGGTCGCGATCGGCATCTCCGGCTACTTCAGCTTCCTGGTCGGCGAGATGGGCGCCGATCTGCCCAACTGGATGCTGGGCGCGCCGAGCACCGGCGACGGGCACAAGGTCGACCTGTTCGCGGCGGTGCTGTGCCTGCTCATCGCGTACCTGCTGAACCTGGGCATCAAGAACGCGGCCCGCTTCGAGATGGTCGTCGTCATCCTGAAGGTCGCGGTGGTGCTCCTGGTGATCGGCGTCGGCGTCTTCCACATCGACACGGCGAACTACAACCCGTTCTTCCCGTACGGGGTCGGCGGGGCGTTCACGGGCGCGGCGACCGTCTTCTTCGCGGTCTTCGGGTACGACGCCATGTCGACGGCCGCCGAGGAGTCGAAGGACGCCCAGCGCCATATGCCGAAGGCGATCATCTACTCCCTCGCCATCTCGATGGTGCTGTACGTGCTCGCCTGTCTTGTCCTGACGGGTATGCAGGACTATCCGGACATCGACAAGGAGAGCGGCTTCTCGACGGCGTTCCAGTCGGTGGGCCTCGGCGGGCTCGCGAACGTCATCGCGGTCGGCGCGATCATCGGCATTCTCACCGTGATGTTCACGTTCATGCTGGGTGTCACCCGTGTCTGGTTCTCGATGTCCCGCGACGGGCTGCTGCCCAAGTGGTTCGCGAAGACGCATCCGACGCGGCATGTGCCCACGCGCGTGACCTGGATCGCGGGCGTCGCCTCGGCCGTCATCGCCGGGTTCCTGCCGATCGGCGAGGCGGCCGAACTGACCAACATCGGGATCCTGTTGGCGTTCGTCGTCGTGTGCGTCGCGGTGATAGTGCTGCGCTACAAGCAGCCGGACCTGCCGCGCACCTTCCGTACGCCGTGGATGCCGTTCGTGCCCGCGGTCGGCGTCGTCTTCTCGATCTGGCTGATCACGTTCCTGCAGTGGCAGACGTGGGCGCGGTTCGCCGTGTGGTTCCTGCTCGGCCTCGTCTTCTACTTCGCGTACTCGTACCGGCGCTCGGAGCTGGCCAAGGCGGAAGCGGCGGCGAAGTCGGGGACGACTGGGCCCAGCTCCCCATGACGCGGGGGCTACTTCCCCATGACGAGTCCGTCCTCGGCCGCGCCCCGGCTGAGGACGACCTGGCGGATCCGGTCGCGTACGGCGCTCTGGGCCGGCGCCTCGTTCAGGTTCACGACGCGGTGGGAGCCGGTGTCGAACCACTGCGGTACGAACTCGGCCTTCTCGACCTTCCACCGTCCGCCGGGTCCGGCGGGCGGGGCGAAGGTGAAGCGGCCGATGGTGCTCTCGTTGCCGCGGGGGTCGTGGGCGCCGCTGTGGTTGACCATCGCTCCGGCGATCTGGTCGCCCATGCCGTAGATGACCCAGGTGCCGTTGACCTTCTCGTACGCCTGCGGGACATGGGCGTGGGTGCCGAGGATCAGATCGACGGCGGGGCGGCCGTCCGTGCGGGCTTCGGTGAGCTGCCTGCTCAGCAGCAGTTGCTGCGCGTCGGGCGCGTCCTGCCATTCGGTGCCCCAGTGCAGGGAGAGGACCACGACGTCGGCGCCCGCCTTCCGGACGGCCCGGGCGTCCGCGAGGATCTTGTCGCGGTCGATCAGGTTCACCGACCAGGACCTGTCCTCGGGGAGCGGGATGCCGTTCGTGCCGTACGTGTACGCGAGGTGGGCGACCTTCGCGGGGCCCGCCCGCAGGAGGGTGGGCGTGCTCGCCTCGGCGGCGGTGCGGGCGGATCCGGCGTGCCGTACGCCCGCCCGGTCGAGTGCGTCGAGCGTGCGATGGATGCCTGCGGGGCCGGCGTCGAGGGTGTGGTTCGAGGCAGTCGAGCAGGCGTCGTAGCCGGTGGCGGCGAGGCCCGCGGCCACCTCGGGCGGGGACTTGAAGAGGGGGTAGCCGGAGTAGTCGCCGTCCGCGCCGTACACCGTCTCCATGTGGCAGATCGCCAGATCGGCCCGGGTCACGACGGGTTTGACGCCCGCGAGCATGGGCCGGAAGTTGTATCCGCTGCCGCCCGCGTCCGCGTTCGCCTGGCGGATGACCGAGCTGTGCGGCAGGACGTCGCCGGAGGCGACGAGCGTGAAGCGGGTGTCTCGGGCGTGCGGTGCGGGATCTCCGGTCCGTGTGGGCGGCTCCTGCGTCTGCTGGCAGCCGGGGGCCGCCGCCGTGAGGAGCAGGACTGCCAGGGCCAGGGTCGTGGGTCGCCTGTGTGAAGTTTTCAAGTCCGCTCCGGTGTAGTCGTATTTAAGCATTAATAGCTACGAATCCACCCAGAGGCGACACAGGAGTCAAGGAGCCATACCAGCCAGGTAGCCCAGACGGGCCCCTCCGGCCCCTCCGGCCTGGCGAACGAGCCGTTCCGGCCAGCCGGAGACTGCCGGCGTCAGCCACCGGCCACCCCCGATCGACCGTTCATCGCACCGTTCGTCGACAGGTTCGACCGTCCGCCGACGATCCGCGCGCACGGCCTGTCCCGGCGGAGCGACCTGCGCTGACATACGGCCATGACGGCCGCCACGACCATCACGAGCAGGACGACCGCCGAGCACGAGCTGGCCGAGTTGCAGCGGGAGCACGGCGCACCGCTCTTCGCCCTGTTGCTGAGGCTCTCGGACGGAGACCGGCAGCGCGCCGAGGATCTGGTGCAGGAAACACTGGTACGCGCCTGGCAGCACCCCGAGGCCCTGCGGGCCGACGACTTCGACTCCGTACGGCCCTGGCTGCTGACTGTGGGGCGACGGCTCGCCATCGATGCGCGCAGGGCCCGTCAGGCGCGGCCCGCCGAGGTCGGGGACGCCGTACTGGAGAGTGCGCGGGTCTGTGCCGATCACGCGGAAAGGTCAGCGGCCACCCTCGATGTGCGCGAGGCTGTGAAGACACTCACTCCCGAGCACAGGGAAGTCCTGGTGCAAGTGTATTTCCGCGGTGCGAGTGTGGCGGAAGCCGCCGCGGAGCTCGGTATCCCGCCCGGTACGGTGAAGTCCCGCGCGTACTACGCGCTGCGGGCCCTGCGCCGGGTACTTCCGGGATACGCGGCCGACCTGCGGTGAAACCAATGGTCGAGTCAAACCTCCGTAAAGCGCCTTGCCGAGACCCTCTGTTGAGTAATCGGCTGTCCTCATCCGTGTTCCGGAATGGGGCCCGGGGTCGGGCGACGCGCATGCACCGGAGGAAGGCAGGAAGGGATGCTGCACAGAGGCCACGAGAGCACGGAGGGCACCGGCGGCGGTGAGCTCGTCGTACCCATGGCGTGGTTGTACGCCGAGTACATCGCCGATGAGCTGTTGCGTACCGGGGACCTGATGCCACCGACGTCATTCGAGTTCCGCGCCGGGCGCGACGCGTTGGCGCTGACCATCTTCCTGTCGGACACGAGCGGTGAGCTTTCCGGCATCCGCGTCGTCTCGCAGCTGGAGACCTGGCTTTCGCTGACGGCGTACGACCAGCCGTGGCAGGACTGGGTGCGTGAGCGGCTTGCGGGGCTGGCGGCCGAGGCGGTCGAATCGGGTGGTCCCGCTCCGGACCTGGAGCTGGCGACAGCGGCCTGGCGCTGGCTGGAGGAGACCGAGCTCCTTGCGCCGGACCTGGACGCGGTACCGGGCGGCGGTCCGGTGCCCGGCGAGGACGACGGCCCGAAGGTGTGGACGCCGGCCTGGCGCCTTGGCCTGCCGCTGGGGCATCTCGCGATCCACCTTTTCTGATCCGTGACCTCCGTGACCTTTCCGTTCTCCGAAGTTTTCTGATCCGCGACTTTTTTTGGTTCGCGACCAATCCGCAGGCGCTCCGGCTCCGAATCTCCTGGTTGGTTTCCGACGGGGCTTGAGTGATTCGGCGTTCTCCTGCGTACCGGTGGGCAAGCAGCTACTCCTGGCTCTCACCATCGTCACGAGTAGCTCTCACCATCGCCACGAGGATGAGGTATGAGGTCCCTGGAACGCCATCGCGACGTCGGCGCCTATGCGCTCGGCGTGCTGGACGCTGCGGATGCATTCCGCTTCGAGGACCACCTCATGGAGTGCCCTCAGTGCGCAATGCAGATACGCGAACTCGCCCCCACGACACGGTCCCTGCGGGCATATGCCGAGGCGACTCCGCGCACGATCAATCCCATGACCAGGCCCGGTCCGGCGCTCCTCGACCGGCTGCTGGAGGACGTGGGCAAGTCACGCCGGAAAGGGCGTACACGCTGGCTGTTCGCCGTCGCCGCCGCGGTGGTGATCGCGGTGGGCGGGCCCGCGGTCGCGGTGCTCGCCGGCGGATCCGACGCGGACGGACAACGGGTCGCCGCGACCGACCCCAGTACGGGCGTGTGGGCCGAGGTCACCGGCCATGACCGGGCCTGGGGCAGCGACGTGGATTTCATGGTCAAGGGCATCTCCGAGCCCCAGCCCTGCCAGTTCGTCGCCATCGGCAGCGACGGTTCGGAGGAGACCTTGATGAACTGGCAGGCGGGCGGCGGCACACCCAGCCCCATGCAGGCCTCCGCGTCGATGCACACCGACGAGATCGTCCGGTACGAAGTGCGCACGGACGACGAGACGCTGGTGAAGCTCAAGGCCCCCTGATCCCCGGAGCTACTTCTGGCCCCGGGGTTGCTTCAGGAACTTGGACAGCCCTTGAGCGCTTCGGCCTCGGGAAGTTCCGGCATACGTCCAGAGCGCCGTCCGGCGCAGACGATGCCGTGCGCGGCAGTTGTCAGTTCCGTTCCGGCACGATGAACTCGCACCACACGCACTTGCCGCCGCCTCGCGCCTCCACACCCCACACGTCCGCGAGCCGGTCCACCAGCAGCAGTCCGCGCCCCGAGACCCCGGACTCCCCCGCCTCCCGGCGGCGCGGCAGGGCGCTGGAGGCGTCCTCGACCTCGACGCGCAGCCGACGGTCGGAGCCGGTGAGGGCGCGCAGGGTGACGACTGCGGAACCCTCGGTGTGCATCAGGGCGTTGGTGATCAGCTCGTCGGCGACCAGCTCGACCTCGTCGGCGCGGTCCTCGGCACCCCAGGCCGCCACCGCGGCGCGGATCATGTGCCGAGCACCCGCGAGCGCCTCCGGATCGCCCGGCCCGATGTGCTGCTGGAGCCGTCCGCCGGACTGCTGCGCGACATCATGGCCGAGGCGGCGCAGCAGGAGCAGCGCGACGTCGTCGTCGCCGCCGCGTTCCTCGGCCACGTCGATAAGCCGGTCGGCGAGGTCGCGTACGTCGTCGGGGCCCGTGTGCACGAGTGCCTGGAGCGTCTTCATCCCCTCATCGAGGTCCACTCCGGGCTGTTCGACGAGCCCGTCGGTGTAGAGCAGCAGGGTCTGGCCCGGGTCGAGTTCGAAGGTGTCGACCTGGTAGTGCAGCCGCCCGAACTCGGCGGACAGACCGAGCGGCAGTCCCCCTTCGACGGTCAGCCGGTGGCAGCTGCCGTCCGGGTCGCGTATCAATGGGTCGACATGGCCGGCCCGCACGATCTGGACCACTCCGGTGGACAGGTCGGCCTCCGCGTAGGTGCAGGTCGCGAAGCGCTCGGTGTCGAGTTCGTCGAGGAACACCGAGGCGCGGGCCATGACGGTGGCGGGCGTGTGGCCCTCGGCGGCGTAGGCGCGCAGCACGATGCGCAGCTGGCCCATGACGGCTGCCGCGTGGGTGTCGTGGCCCTGCACGTCACCGATGACGGCGCCGACCCGGCCGCCGGGCAGCGGGATGACGTCGTACCAGTCGCCGCCGATGTCGCGGCCCAGCGAGGCCGAGCGGTAGCGGACGGCGATGTCGGCGCCGGGGACGGCGGGTATGGAGCGCGGCAGCATGGCCTGCTGGAGGCCCTGGGCGAGGTCCTTCTCCTGCTCGTAGAGCATGGCCCGCTGGAGGCTCTGCGCGATGCTGCTGCCCAGGGCGACGAGGACGTTGCGGTCCTCCGCGGTGAAGCCCCGCTTGTCGTGGTAGAGCAGGCCGAGTGCGCCGATGGGGCGGGCCTGCGCGATCAGCGGCAGATAGGCGGCCGAGGTGATGTGGAGGTCGGTTATGTGCGGCCACAGCAGGGGGTACGACTCGGCGAAGTCCTCCGGTGACTCGATGAAGCGCGGGGTGAGGGTGCGGACGACCTCGCTCATCGGGTACTGCTCGTCTATGCGCGTGACCCGGGTGCCGGGTACGAAGCTGCCCACGGGCCCTTCCGCGACGAGGCGTATCCGGCCGGCCTCCACCAGGCCCATGACCAGGCTCGTCGCCCCGAGGTGGGTCAGCCCGTGGGTGTCGGTGAGGACGTCGATGACGTCCTGGACGGTGCGGGCGTGCGCGAGCGCGGCGGTGGCGATCTGCACGACGTTCGTCTGCCGGCGGCGGAACTCGTCGAGGGCCGCCTGCTCGCGCTGGGCCTCGCTCTCGATCAGCTCCTGGGTGGCGTCGCGGATGATGCCGATGACGCGGCGCGGCCGGCCCGTCTCGTCGCGCCGGATGTAGCCCTGGGTGTGGGTCCAGCGGAGAGTGCCGTCGCGGCGGCGGATGCGGAAGTACGCCCCGTAGTTCTCGCTGCCGTCCTTGATCGCCTGGGAGACATGGGTGTCCAGGCGGTGGGCCTCGGCCGGGGGCACCCGCGGGGACAGGGTCTCGATGCGGCCGTCGTACTCGCCGGTGGGCATGTCGAAGATCTCGTGGGCCTGGGGGTCCATCTGCATGATCCCGGTGTCCAGGTCCCAGTCGAAGCTGCCCATACGGTTGAGCGCCAGGATCGGGTCCGGGTGGGCGGGCCAGTCGTCCGGGAGTGACAGGGCGCTCGCTCCCCGATCAACCATGGGCCATACCTTGCCAGGGATTGGCCAAATCTTCGACTTCTTGTCACTACCGAGATCTGAGCGGATTCGACTCGCACCCCGGGGAAGGAGTCACGATGAAAGTGATGAACAGCGCAACCATCAATTGAGCAACCACGACGGCGATCAACCAGGTCCGCGAGAGCGGCGCCGGTTTAGGCGCAAAGGAGGTGGCTGGCGAGATGGAGTGGTTCACAGCCCCCGAGTACTGGGTGAGCCGGCTGGTCTTCCAGCGGGCGCTGGCCGTCGTGTATCTCTTCGCCTTCCTGAGTGCGGCGCTGCAGTTCCGCGCGCTGATCGGCGAGCGGGGCATGCTGCCCGTGCCCCGTTTCGTCGCCCGGGTGCCGTTCCGGCGGGCACCGAGCGTGTTCCACCTCCACTACTCGGACCGTTTCTTCGCGGCCTGGGCCTGGACCGGCTGCGCGGTCTCGGTCGCCCTCATCGCGGGCCTGGACGGTCAACTGACACTCTGGGGCGGCATGCTGCTGTGGCTCATCCCCTGGGTGATGTATCTGTCGATTGTGAACGTCGGGCAGACCTGGTACTCCTTCGGCTGGGAGTCCCTGCTCCTGGAGGCCGGCTTCCTCGCCGTCTTCCTGGGCAACGACGAGGCCGCCCCACCGATCGTGATGCTCTTCCTACTGCGCTGGATCCTCTTCCGCGTCGAGTTCGGGGCCGGTCTGATCAAGATGCGCGGCGACGCCTGCTGGCGGAAGCTGACCTGCCTCGACCACCACCACGAGACCCAGCCGATGCCGGGCCCGCTGAGCTGGTTCTTCCACCATCTCCCGAAGCCCTTCCACCGGACGGAGGTGGCGGCCAACCACTTCACCCAACTCGTCGTCCCCGTCCTCCTCTTCACTCCTCAGCCCATCGCGACGGCCGCCGCGTCCCTGATGATCGTCACCCAGCTGTGGCTGGTCCTGTCGGGCAACTTCGCCTGGCTGAACTGGATCACGATCGTTCTCGCGCTGTCGGCCGTGGACTACGGAGTGACGCGCGGACCGTCGACAGCTCCGCTCTGGTACGAGATCGTGGTCCTGGCCGTCGCCGCCGGACTGGTCGCCTTGAGTTACCGTCCGGCCCGCAATCTGGTCTCCCGCCGCCAGGTCATGAACCGCTCCTTCGACCCGCTCCACCTCGTGAACACCTACGGGGCGTTCGGCAGTGTCAGCCGCCTGAGGTACGAGGTGGTCCTCGAGGGCACGCTGGACGAGGTGCCGCGCGCGGACTCCGACTGGCGGGAGTACGAGTTCAAGGGCAAGCCGGGTGATCCACGGCGCTGGCCGCGCCAGTTCGCCCCGTACCATCTGCGGCTCGACTGGCTGATGTGGTTCGTGGGGCTCTCCCCCGCGTACGCCGGCACGTGGTTCGGCGCCCTGGTGGAGCGGCTGCTGGAGAACGACCGGGACACCCTGCGGCTGCTGCGCCGCTCCCCGTTCCCGGCCGACGAGCCGCCCAGGTACGTACGCGCCGGCTTCTACCGCTACCGGTACACGACCTGGCGCGAGTTGCGGGAGACGGGCGCCTGCTGGCAGCGGACGTACGTACGGGAGTTCCTGCCGCCCACACGGCTTGAGGTCTCCGTTCAGAGGGCGTAGACGCGGCTCGCGGTGCCCGAGAAGACCTCGGCCCGCTCGCTGTCGCTCAGCCCGGCCGTCAACTCTTCGGCGGCGTCCAGCACTTGGGCGTACGTGGCGGCCAGTGTGCACACCGGCCAGTCCGAGCCGAACATCAGCCGGGACGGGCCGAAGGCTTCCAGCACCGTGTCCGCGTAGGGCGCCAGATCGTTCACCGTCCAGCTCTTCGGGTCCGCCTCCGTCACCATGCCGGACAGCTTGCAGACGGTGTTGGGCTGTGCGGCGAGCGCGCGGATGTGGGTGGCCCAGAGTTCGAGCTCGCCGGAGGCGATGGGCGGTTTGCCCAGGTGGTCGAGTACGAAGGTGAGTTCGGGGTGGCTTTCGGCCGCCTTCACACAGGCGGGGAGCTGGTGCGGCAGGACGATCAGGTCGTAGACGAGGCCCGCCGTAGCGACGGCAGTGAGTCCTCGGCGTACGTCCGGACGCAGCAGCCACTCGGGGTCGGGCTCGCCCTGGACCTGGTGGCGGATGCCTCGCAGGTACGCGCCGCCCGGGAGTTCCGCCAGCCGTGCCAGCTCTTCGGTGACGTCCGGCCGGGTCAGGTCGGTCCAGCCGACGACGCCCCCGATCAGCTCGGTCTCCTCCGCGAGGGCCAGGAACTCCGGGGTCTCCTCGGGCACGGTGATCGTCTGCACGAGGACGGTGCGGTCGACTCCGGCGACCCGTGTCTCGGGTTCGAGGTCCGCGATGGTGAAGTTCCGTCGGAGGGACTGGAGTTCGGGGCCGGTGATCCAGTCCTGGTCGCGTACGGAGAGGTCCCATACGTGGTGGTGCGCATCGACGATCGTACGTTCCGTCATGGAAGCTCCCAGACGACCGGCAGGCCCGCCTCCGCGCCCTCGGACGAGTAGTCGTGCACCACGTCAAGGAGCTCCGCCATCCGTGCTTGCCAGACGATGTTGACCGGCAGCTTCTCCAGCTCGGCGAGGAGCCGCCCGTAGTCCTCGCACTCCAGGACGTGGAAGAGATCGGTGCCGCTGCGCCAGATCGTCCAGGAGGTGACGCCGGCCGCGCGGATCGCGTCCGTGAGCTCGACCGGCACCTCGCGGTGGGCGGCCTCGTACTCGGCGATGCGGTCGGCGCGGACCTTGGTGTGCAGGGCGATTCTCATGCGGGCTCCTCTCCTGCGACGGGGGCATGTACGGGGACTGGTGCCTCCTCGGGCAGCAGCTTGGACTCCCGCAGCTCCTGCCAGAACTCCGCGGGTACGTCTGTCGCGAACTGCCGTACGGTGTCGCGGACTTCGTCCGCCGAGCGGGTACCGACGAGAACGCTCGCGACGGCGGGGTGCGCGAGCGGGAAGGCGAGAGCGGCGGCGCGCAGGGTGGTGCCGTGGCGTTCGGCGATCGCCTTGATCGCCAGGGCCTGGTCCAGCAACTCCTGTGGCGCGGAAGCGTAGTTGTACGTCGCACCCGGCTTCGGGTCCGCCAGGAGCCCGGAGCTGAAGGCGCCGCCGATGACGACGGACGTGCCGCGTTGTGCCGCGGACGGCAGCAGTTCGGTCAGGGCCCGCTGGTCGAGGAGCGTGTAGCGGCCCGCGCACAGCACCACGTCGACGTCGGTGTCGCGGACGAAGCGGGTGAGCATCTCGGCCTGGTTCATACCGGCGCCGATCGCGCCGACGACGCCTTCGGAGCGCAGCCGTTCCAGGGCGGGGTAGGCCTCCCCGAAGGCTTCGTCCGCGTGGTCGTCCGGGTCGTGGAGGTAGACGATGTCGACGCGGTCGAGGCCGAGCCGCTCCAGGCTCTCCTCCAGGCCCCGGCGTACGCCGTCGGCGCTGAAGTCCCAGACGCGGCGGTGGGTGGCGGGCACGGCGAAGCCGTTGGCGAGATCGTCGCCGGTCACCTCGTCGACCGGCTCCAGACGTCGGCCCACCTTGGTGGACACCGTGTACCCGGACCGCCCGCGCAGCATCGCGCCGACGCGCCCCTCCGACAGGCCGAGCCCATAGTGCGGCGCCGTGTCGAAGTAGCGGATCCCCGCATCCCAGGCGGTCTCGAGTGCGGCGTACGCCTGCTCGTCGCTGACCGGCGTGAACAGGCCCGCGATGCCCGCGGCGCCGAAGGCCAGCTCGGTGACCTGGACGCCGGATCGCCCCAGGCCCCGGGACCGCATCGGCGTGCGCATCACTGCCCCACCGGCCGCAGCCGCAGCCCCTGCATGCCGCCGTCCACGGCGAGTGCCGTGCCGGTGGTCGCGCCGGACAACGGGCTCGCCAAGTAGGCGATGGCGCCCGCGACTTCGGGCGCGGAGACGAGCCGGCCGGTGGGCTGGCGGGCTTCCAGGGCGGCCCGTTCGGCGGCGGGATCCGCCGCGGCGTCCAGGAGGCGGCCGACCCACGGGGTGTCCGCGGTGCCGGGGTTCACGCAGTTGACGCGGATGCCCTCGCGGACGTGATCGGCTGCCATGGCGAGGGTCAGCGACAGCACGGCGCCCTTGGACGCGGAGTACAGGGCGCGCTGCGGCAGGCCCGCGGTGGCGGCGATGGAGCAGGTGTTCACGATGGCCGCGTGCGTGGACTCGCGCAGGTGGGGCAGGGCCGCGCGGGCCGTACGCACCATGCCGAGGACGTTGACGTCCAGGACCCGGTGCCACTGGGCGTCGTCGTTGTCCTCGACGGTGCCCTGGGCGCCGATGCCCGCGTTGTTGACCAGTACGTCGAGTCCGCCGAGGTCGGCGACGGCGGCGGCGACGGCCTGGCGTACGGAGGTGTCGTCACTGACGTCCGCCTGGTATCCGAGCAGGGGCTTGTCGACGCTCGACGGGTCCAGGTCGAGGACGGCGACCTGGGCGCCGCGGGCGGTCAGAAGTTCCGCGGTGGCCCGGCCGATGCCGGACGCGCCACCCGTCACCAGCGCCTTGAGCCCCGCAAAGTCCCGGGTGTCGGTCATGCCGCTGCCCCCTTCTGGCCGGTGAGCTTCTGATCGGTGCGTGCCTGCTGGGCGAGGTCGGCGGCCCAGAACGTGCCGCCGGGGAACGTGAACTCGGCGAGGGACTCGGGTCGCATGGTGGCCGAGAAGCCCGGCGCGGTGGGTGCCATGTAGTGACCTTCCCTGATCACCACCGGGTCGAGGAAGTGGTCGTGCAGATGGTCGACGTACTCGATGACGCGGTCCTCGGTGGTGCCGGAGAGGGCCACGTAGTCGAACATCGAGAGGTGCTGGACGAGTTCGCACAGGCCGACGCCGCCGGCGTGCGGGCAGACGGGCACGCCGAACTTGGCGGCGAGGAGCAGGATCGCGAGGTTCTCGTTGACGCCGCCGACGCGGGCCGCGTCGATCTGCAGGACGTCGATGCCCCCGGCCTGGAGCAGCTGCTTGAAGACGATCCGGTTCTGGACGTGCTCGCCGGTGGCGACCTTGACCGGTGCGACGGCCTCGCGGATCTTGGCATGGCCGAGGATGTCGTCCGGGCTGGTGGGCTCCTCGATCCAGTACGGGTCGAACTCGGCGAGCGCCTTGGTCCACTCGATGGCCTCGTCGACGTTCCAGCGCTGGTTGGCGTCGATGGCCATACGGATGCCGGGGCCGACGACCGAGCGGGCCACGCGGCAGCGGCGTACGTCGTCGGCGAGGTCCGCGCCGACCTTGAGCTTGATCTGGGTGAAGCCGTCGGCCACGGCCTGGCGGGCGAGCCGGGTGAGCTTCTCGTCGGAGTAGCCCAGCCAGCCGGGCGAGGTGGTGTAGCCGGGGAAGCCGCGTTCCTTGAGCAGTCCGGTGCGTTCCGCGGCCCCCTCTCTGCCGCGTCTGAGCAGGTGGAGGGCGTCCTCGGGGGTGAGCACATCCGCGATGTAACGGAAGTCGACCTGGGAGACGAGGAACTCGGGGGTGGCGTCGGCAAGCAGCTGCCACAGCGGCTTGTGGGCACGCTTGGCGGCGAGGTCCCAGACGGCGTTCACGACGGCGCCGATCGCCATGTGCATCACGCCCTTCTCGGGTCCGAGCCAGCGCAGTTGGCTGTCGCCGGTCAGATCCCGGGCCAACAACCCCGGGTCCGCGCACAGTTCGTCCACCGGCCGCCCGAGGACATGCGCGCGCAGCGCGTCGATCGCGGCGACCTGGACATCGTTGCCACGCCCGATGGTGAAGGTGAATCCGTGCCCCTCCAGGCCGTCGGCCGCATCCGTGCGGAGCACGACGTACGCGGCCGAGTAGTCGGGGTCCGGGTTCATCGCGTCGGAGCCGTCGAGCTCACGCGAGGTGGGGAAGCGAATGTCGAAGGTGTCGACCGCAGTGATGCGGGAAGCGGCAGGTGAGGACACAGAAGTGCCTTTCGGTCCGGGACAGAGGTCGTGCGTCGGCGTCGTAGGGGAACGGCGGCGGCCAGGGTGCTTCTAGTCCTGAGCTCTAATCCTGAGCACGACCGGTCGTCACGCGGGCGATCATGAGGGCTACCAGGATGATTCCTCCGTAAATGGCCTGGATCCAGAAGGACGGGACCTGGGCGAGCGTGAGCAGGTTCTGGACAACTCCAAGAAGGAGGACGCCCGTAAGGGCACCGAACATCGTGCCCTTGCCGCCGTCGAGGCTGATGCCCCCGATGACCGCGGCGGCGAACACCGTGAAGATCATGTTCTGGCCCTGGTTGGCGTTGATCGCGCCGACGTAGCCGGTCTGCATCAGCCCGCCGACCGCGGCGAGTGCCCCGGCGATGATGAACACGCCGAGCATCACGCGCTCGACCCGGATACCGGCCGCGCGCGCCGCGTCCGCGTTGCCGCCGATCGCGTACAGGGCGCGTCCCCAGCGGTGGTACCTGAGCATGAGGCCCGCGGCTCCGAACGCGGCGGCCGCCAGCCACACCGAGATGGGCACCGTCAGGAAGGTGGTGGTGGCCAGCGTGTAGAAGGCGTCGGGCATGCCGAACAGCGTCTTGCCCTTGGTCGCGCCGACCAGCAGACCGCGCAGGACGATCAGCATCGCGAGCGTCACGATGAACGCGTTGAGCTTGAACTTCACCACGAGGATGCCGTTGAAGCCGCCGATGACCGCGCCCACGCCGAGGATCGCGAGCAGGGCGAGCCCTGCCGGGAGGTCGGTGCCCCAGCCGGAGGCCGCGGCGGGCAGCACGAGCAGTGCGCCGACGGCGGGCGCGATGCCGACGACCGACTCAAGGGACAGGTCGAACTTCCCGGTGATCAGGACCAGCGACTCGGCGAGCACGACCATCGCGAGGGCCGCGGAGGCACCGAGGATCGAGATCAGATTGCGCTCGGTGAGAAACGAGTCGTTGACGAACGCGCCGAGTACGAGGAGCAGCAACAGCGCCGGTACGAGGGCGAGTTCGCGGGCCCTTCGCAGGAGTACGGACTTGGCGTTGGCGCTGCTGCCCTTGAGCGGCTGTTTGGAGGTGGCGGGCGAGGCCGACGGGGCCTTCGTGTCAGCCATGGTCCTGATCCACTCCTTCGATGGATGCGATGAGCTCGTGGTCGCGCCAGCCCGCAGGGTGCTCGGCCACGACGCGGCCGTGGAAGAGGACGAGGACGCGGTCGCAACGGCGCAGGTCGTCGAGTTCGTCGGAGACGACGAGGACGGCCGTCCCGTCGTCGCGGGCCGAGTCCATGCGGGAGAGCAGGGACTCCTTGGACTTCACGTCGACGCCCGCGGTGGGGTTGATGAGGACGAGAAGCCGTGGGTCGGAGGCGAGGGCGCGGGCCATGACGACCTTCTGGGCGTTGCCTCCCGAGAGGTCGGAGACCGGCTGGTCGGGGCCCTCGGTGTGGATGTCCAGCCGGTCGATCAGTTCGGTGGCGAAGCCACGCTTGCGGGCGGTGCCCACGAACCCGTACTTCCCGAGCCGGTCCAGGATGCTCATGGTGGCGTTGTCGCCGATGGTCATCCCGAAGACGAGCCCCTGGCCGTGCCGGTCGCGCGGGACGCAGCCGACGCCGGCCTTCAGGGCTCCCTGGACATCGCCGAACGGCAGCGGCGTGCCGTCCAGAAGGGCGGTTCCCGAGGTGGGGGTGTGCAGTCCGGCGAAGGACTCGGCGAGCGTGATCTTCCCGCTGGCGCTGGAACCGGCGAGGCCGACGACCTCGCCGCGGCGAACGGTCAGGTCGACGTTCTCGTACGTGTCGGAGGTCAGGCCCTTCGCCTCCAGCACGACCGGCGCGTCGGCACCGTTGTCCTCCAGCACCGCGTCCGCGTGTTCCAGCACCGCGTCCGCGGCAGCCGCCTGCTGTTCGGCGACCGCCTCCCCCGCCATCGCCTCCACCAGCGCGCCGCGCGGCAGTTCGGCGACCGGCGCCGTGGTGATCCAGCGCGCGTCGCGCAGGACCGTGACGGTCTGGCACACCTCGTACACCTCCTGGAGGTGATGCGAGATGAACAGGAAGGTGACGCCGGACTCCTGGAGCGCGCGCATGCGCGTGAAGAGGCGCTCGATCTCCCGGTTGTCGAGCTGCGCGGTGGGCTCGTCGAGGACGATGAACCGGGCGCCGAAGCTCAACGCCCGGGCGATCTCGACCATTTGACGGTCCTCGACCTTGAGATCGGCGGTACGCGCCTCCGGGTCGACGTGCACGTCCCAGGTCTGAAGGACCTCCGCCGCCTGCTCCTTCAGCCGGCGCCAGCTGATGAAGCCGCCGCGGCCCAAGGGCTGCCGGTTGATGAAGAGGTTCTCGGCAACCGTCAACTCCGGGACCACCGTGGGCCGTTGGTAGACACAGGCCACCTTGCGCCGCCAGGCGTCCCGGTCGGCGAGCGCGGGCGCGGGCTCGCCGTCGAAGCGGACCGTGCCCTCGTCAGGCGCCTGGAGTCCGGTGAGGATCGTGACGAGCGTGGACTTGCCCGCGCCGTTGCGGCCCACGAGGGCATGGGACTCGCCGGGGAGGACGGTGAGCTGACCGTCTTGGAGGGCGACGGTGGGACCGTACCGCTTGGTGATCCCCCGCGCCTCCACGAGTGGTGTGCTCATCCGACCGTGTTCCCCCACAGCTTCGGGTCGTCGACGTTCTCCTTGGTGACCAGCGGCGCGGGTAGCTGGTCCTCGAGGATGCCGCTGGGCAGCTTGACGATCGTGGAGCCGTGGTCGGTCGGACCCGGCTTGAACGTCTTCCCCTGCATCGCCTGCTTGATGTAGTACATGCCGTACTTGGCGTACAGGTCGGCGGGCTGCGACACGGTCGCGTCGATCTCGCCCTTGCGGATGGCTTCGTACTCCTGCGGGATGCCGTCGTTCGAGACGATCGAGATGTGACCCTTCTCGCCGGCCTTCTTCAGCATCCCCTTGGACTTGAGGGTCTGCAGCGTCGGCGCGAGGTAGACGCCGCCCGCCTGCATGTAGATGCCCTTGATGTCGGGGTTGGCGTTCAGCAGGGTGTCGAGCTTGGAGGCCGCGGCGTCGGACTCCCACTTGGCGGGGATCTCCAGGACCTTCAGCTTCGGGTAGTTCTTCTTGACGCAGGAGCGGAACGCCTCGGAGCGGTCTCGGCCGTTGACCGAGGCGAGGTCGCCCATGATCTGCACGACCTTGCCGGAGGGGATCTGCTTGCCGAGGTACTCGCAGGCCTTCTCGCCGTACGCGACGTTGTTGGCGCGTACGACCATCGCGACCTTGCCCTTCTCGGGCGCCACGTCGACGGCGACCACGGGCACGCCCTTGCGCTCGGCCTGGTCGAGCCCGGCGGAGATCGCGGCGCTGTCCAGGGGGGCCACGACGAGGCCCTTCACGCCCTGGTTGAGCTGGTTGTTGATGTCGGTGATCTGCTGCGAGGGGTCACTGTTGGAGTTGACGGTCTTGAGGGCGTCCACGTCCTCGGACTTCGCCATCTTCGGCACGTAGTCGTTGTACGACTGCCAGAACGGCGAGGTCAGCAGGGGCAGGATCACCCCGACCTTGCCTTCGCCGCCGCCCTCGCCACCGGAGGCGACGCTGTCCTCGGTGCTGCCGCATGCTGCGAGCACGAGGCCGGCGCAGGTCGCCGCAGCCGCCGCTCGCAGGGGGGTCCGCCTCTTCCGCAGTCTTGTACCGGCTGTCTGTCGGCTCATCCGTCGGCTCCTCATCGAGCGAGATCAAGCAAGTGCACGCATATTTATCAGACCACTTCCCCCTGACAACACCCTCAGGCATCAAAATCTCGCCGTTTTGAGCGTAGTGGTCAGACCACTGAGCTGATTAGACTGCGGGCGCACCCGGCGACAGGAGGAGTGGCGTGGACGAGGCCCTGCCCAGGCAGACGGAGCCCGCACCACAGAAGGGCACCGTGACGCAGCGCGCCATCGAGCAGATCAAGGCGATGATCGGCGAGGGACGCCTTGAACCGGGTGCGCGACTGCCGACCGAACGTGAGCTGGCGGTCCAGCTGGGCATCTCGCGCAGCTCGATGCGTGAGGCGATCCGCGCGCTGACCGTCCTGGGTGTACTGGAGGCCCGGCACGGGTCGGGTATCTACGTCACGCAGCTGGAGGCCGGGGATCTGCTGGAGACCTTCGGTGTGGTCGCCGATCTCTCCCGCGGCCCCCAGCTCGTGGAGCTGCTCGAGGTGCGGCGGATCCTGGAGTCGACGGCAACCGCGCTGGCCGCCGCGCGGATCACCCCCGGTGAACTCGCCGAGGTCGAGAAGCACTTGGCGGCCATGCACGCGACGGACGACCCGGAGGAGATCCTCTCCCACGACCTGGCGTTCCACCGCGCGATCGTGGCGGCGGCGGGCAACGACACGATGGCGGCGATCCTGGAGGGTCTGTCCTCGCGTACGTTCCGCGCCCGGGTCTGGCGGGGCTATCAGGAGGAGGGCGCCTTCGCGCGCACCCGCCGCGAGCACGCGGCCATCCATCGCGCGCTGGTCGCCCATGATCCGGAGGCGGCCCGGGCTGCTGCCGCCGCGCATGTGGGCGAGGTGGAGGAGTGGCTGCGGACCCAGCTCAGACAGTGAGCGTCACGGGGGAGGAAAATCTGTTCGCTTCATTTGAGCACTCAAGTGGATCGACGCGATAGAAAGGACTCATGCCCGAGCCTGAGGCACCCGTGCTGGGTGGGGATGACGTCGATGCGGTGACCCGCGCGGTGCTGACCGCGTCGCGGTTGCTGGTCGCGGTGTCCGCCCGCTCACTGTCCGTGGTCGAAGAGCGGGTGACGCTCCCTCAGTTCCGGATGCTGGTGGTGCTGTCGACGAGGGGCGCCACCAAGCTGGTCGCCCTGGCCGAACTGCTCCATGTGGCGCCGTCGACGGCCATGCGCATGGTGGACCGGCTGATCGCGGCCGGTCTCGCCGACCGGCAGACCAATCCCGCCGACCGCCGGGAGACACTGCTGCGGCTGACCGGCGAGGGCCGGCACACGGTGCGGGAGGTCATGGCCCGGCGCCGCGCCGACCTCGCCGAGATCGTCAAACGGCTCGACCCCGGGCAGCGGGTGGAGCTCATCGAGGCGCTCACCGCCTTCAACGAGGCCGGCGGAGAACCTCCCGCCCCGGCGGACGATCCCGAGTATCATCCGCTGGGCTGGGCGGACGCCGAGCTGGAACGCGGAGCCTGAACTCCGCACCGCTGATGTGCCGCTGATATGCGGCCGGTGTGCGGCCGCCCTCGTACGGGCCGAGGGCGGGCCGACAACCGTCACCCACCCAACGCCGGGTTGGACGTCGAGTTGACCGACGACCCGGGGGTCGGCGGGCCGGGCGTCTTGATGTTCAGGTCCGGACGCGGCTTGAGGACCAGGACCGGCGATCCCGGCGCGGGCGGGGGCGGAGTGGTGTTGTCCTTGGGCAGCTTCGGCGGGGCAGTCTGCTGGAAGTTGTTCTGCTCGAAGTTCACCAGCTCGGTCTTCTCCAGAATCGTCATGTGGTCGAGGACCGTGGCATTGGCCAGGTCGGCGAGCTGACGAATCATGCTGTTCTGGGTGGAGGCGCGGATCTTGGCGATGACCGGGAAGATCTGACCGTGCGTGACGCGCATGATACTGACCGCGGTGGAGTCGAACTGCTTGCCGCTGCTCCCGTCCACGGTCGCCACGAACTGCTGCTGCTGCGGGGACGCTTGGTTGGGCAGCGTGATGCCCAGCTCCGGGGCGATCTGACGGCACATCACGTCGAGGTTGCCGTGCCCGACGACCAGATGCTTGCCCGCCTCCTTCATCGCCGGGGTCGTGCCTCGCTCCATGGCCAACTCGCCCAGGGGGTACTCCCACAGGCCTGCCGCGCGCACCTTCACCACGAAGTCGCGGTCTGCCTCGGTTATCGGCCCGTAGCGGGTGTTGGCGATGACACGCTCCTGGTTCGCGGACGTGTTCTCGAGTCCCAGCATCGCCGGGTAGGCGAGTGCGGCGATCGTCATCGTCATGCCGCCGACCACGAAGACAGTTCCCGCTATGTTTCGTGATATGCGCATACATCCTCCTGGCGTGACTGGCGCTGACGCCAGAAGGTACGGACGAACCAGGTGCGGCGATCATTGCACCCGGTAAATTTTGCCGTCCGCCGTGTGATTCGTACCACACGCGTTTAAGACCTATGAGCGATACAGCGCGAACCCGCACGATACGCATGGCCCCGCGCGACGGCGTAATCCGCAGCCCCGGCGCCGCCCACCGCCAAGTGCCGCAGCCGTGAGCGTCAATGACGCCCCCTCCACCTGCCGACAGCACCGAGTTCCGGAAGCAGCCGCAGGTCAACTGCTCGACACCGTGGGCGGTCCAGGGCCTCCAGCCCCTCGACGTGAAGCCCCGTCCCGGGCACAGTGCTCCTCATACCAGTGAGTAAGTTCACGCGTCACCCGTACTTCTGACCACCGACAAGGAGCCCCCGTGACCACCTGGGCCGGCCGGACCGCCACCGAAATCGCCGCAGCCGTACGCGAGAAGCGGGCCACTCCCCGTGAGGTGGTGGCCGAGCATCTCGCGCGGATCGAGTTGCTCGACGTCCGCGTGGGCGCCTTCCGTCAACTGCGCGCGACGGCGGCACTCGCCGAGGCCGACGAGGTGGCGGCCCGCGCCGATCTGGCCGAACTCCCCCTGGCGGGCGTGCCGGTGGCGGTCAAGGACAACCTGGCCGTACGCGGCGAGTCCACCCGCCTCGGTTCCGCCGCGACTGACGAGACTCCGGCCGACCACGACCATGTCACGGTGGCCCGGCTGCGTGCGGCGGGCGCGGTCGTCGTGGGCCTGACGAACGTGCCGGAACTCTGCGTCTTCGGCACCACGGAGGGCGTGCACGGCACCGCCCGCAACCCCTGGGACACCACGCGCACGGCGGGCGGCTCGTCCGGCGGCAGCGCGGCCGCGGTCGCCGCCGCGATGGTGCCGCTCGCGCTGGGCAACGACGGCATGGGCTCGCTTCGGATACCGGCCGCCAACTGCGGGCTGATAGGCCTCAAGCCGGGCTTCGGCACGGTCCCGGCGGGCATCGGCCACGGCGACTGGTTCGGCATGTCGGAGAACGGTCCGCTGGCGACCACGGTCGAGGACGCCCGGCTGATGTTCTCAGTCCTGGCCGCCACCGAGGTCGTACGCACGGCCGAGCCCGTCACGCGCACCGTCGCCGTCTCCGTACGCAGCCCACTGGTCGGCGTCACGGTCAGCCGCCCCTACGCGACCGCGGCCAGAGAGGCGGCTCAACTGCTGGCCGAGGCGGGTCATCGGGTACGGCGTGCCGACCCGCCGTACCCCCTGTGGCTGGGCACGACCTCGCTCGCGCACTGGACGGCGGGGACGGCGGTGGACGCGGCAGGCCTCGACCCGCGGCAGCTCACGCGACGGACGCGCGTGCACGCGGCTGTGGGGCGCCGCTTCGTGGCCTCGGTGCGCGAGGGCGCGCGCAGGGAGCAGTTGCGCACACGCATGGAGCCGTTCTTCGCGGAGCACGATGTACTGCTCACTCCGGCTCTCGCCCGGCGGGGGCCCGCCGCCGCGGACTGGCACGAGCGCGGCTGGCTGCGCAATCTGCTGGCCAACACGAACTACTCGCCGCTGACTCCGCCGTGGAACCTGACGGGCTGGCCCGCGATGGCGGTGCCGTTCGGAACCCTGCCGTCGGGTGCCCCGTGCGCCGTACAGCTGGTGGGGCGGCCCGGCTCGGAGACCGAACTCCTGGAGCTGGCAGGGCAGTTGGAGGAGCTGCGGCCGTGGCGGCGTACGGCGCCGCTGGCGTAGCTCCCCAATAGAAGGGGGCACCGTAAACGGCTTGCTGCGACCGTCGCCCGCCGCTCAGGACGACGCCATGCCCGCCTTCGCCGCCGATGACGGAACCGAACTCGCCTATCACGTCATGGGCGAGGGCGAACCGCTGCTCTACACGGCCGTGCACCCCGAGCGTGTACGGACCCTCACCCTGATCACCGCCCACGCCCTCGGCATCGGCTTCACCGAGGAGCACCGGCGGGAGGCCGCGGCCCTGCGCTCGGCCGAGCCGTGGTTCGCGGCCACCCGCGACTCCTTCGAAGCCTGCTTGGCCGGTACCGCGACCGACGCCATCGCCTCCGGCGGTTGAGCGGGGGCGCCTACCGGGAGGGTGGGTTCTGTTCACGGGCGAGTGCGGGTTGAGTGTGGCTGGTCGCGCAGTTCCCCGCGCCCCTGAAAAGCCTGCGACTTCCCGCGCCCAAAAACCCCGCCCCGAACGAGCCCGCACTCCCAAAAGCCCGTGCCCGGGAAAGCTCGCACCCCAACGCGCCGTCACTTGCCCTCCGGCGGGAGGGGTCGTGGGCCGGTGCGTCGTATGCCCATCGCTTAGCTCCGGTCTCGGAGAACCCGCACCCTGTACCAGCCCAGGGCCGTATGCCCGCCCTGCGACGGGCTGACGCACCGGCCCACGACCCCGCACCCCCCACCCACCCAAGGGGCGCGGGGAACGGCGCGACCAGCCACCCACACACCCGCAGCCAAAAACCGCAGAACCAGCGGAGCGCTAAAGCGCCCGGTACATGATGTGCAGCCCCACCAGCCCGTGCCTCGGATGTTCATACGCCTCCGGAACGGTGCCCAGGATGGTGAAGCCGAGTGACGTCCACAAGCGCACGGCGGGGTTCGTCTCCACGACGGCGTTGAACACCATGCCCCGGTACCCCTCGGCCTTCGCCGCGGTCAGGACATGTTCGGCGAGGCGGCGGCCGATGCCGCGGCTCGCGTGGTCCGGGTCGACCATGAAACCGGCGTTGGCGATACGGGCCGCGGGGCCGCCGTAGTTGGGCGTGACGTAGGCCGAGCCGACGACCGCTCCGGTGGCGTCCTCGGCGACGTACACGCGCTTGCCCGGTGCCATCCACAGGGCGCGGGCGTCCTCTTCGGAGGTGGCCGGGTCCCAGGCGTAGGTCTCGGCGGCGGCGACGATGCGGTGCCAGAAAGGCCAGATCCGCGGCCAGTCGTCGGCCGCGGCTTCTCTGATCAGCATGGGCGTGAGTCTGGCACGCCCATGCCGTCAGCAATCGCGCTGTTTCCTCGGTGAACGTCTCAGTCCACGCTGGGCAGGATGTGCGGCTCCGCCAGGTCGTCCTCGTAACCCGCCAGGCGAATCGGGGCGGACCTGGACCACACATCGAGACTGCCGAGCGCCTCCTCGGGCCCGCTGCCTCCGCGCTCCGTGCGTTCCTTGGGGCGCTGATCGCTGTTCTTCGTCTCCGGTGTCACCGCGCACTCCTTATGTGTCGGATCACCCTCGGGACAGGCAGGGCCGGTCTACTACCGGTCGCCTGACGCCCGATCGGGTCTGGATTACAGGCAGTACGGACGCGGTGGCGCCGGTAACTCAAGTGAGAGCAGGCCGTGGTGACCGGCTTGTCCCGGGACGGACCATGGGTGTGGGTGGGACCCAATTATGCTGTCCGTTCCGGTACAGGGTACACAGATGAGCGGAGGTCCGCTCGATGGGGCTGAAAACTCGAGGTAACTGTTTAGAGTCGTTCCGCGACAAACCGGACTTTGAGCCCACTGGCCTCCCTTGGTTCTCCACTGGTTGTCCACAGGCACGGAGCCAGTCGTCCGGCCCTGTGCCAACATGATCAAACGCGCCACTTTTACGCGAAGGAGCCCGACATGGCCGCCCAGCAGGTACGGGGTGTCATCGCCCCCGGTAAGAACGAGCCGGTTGAGGTCCGCACGATCCTGATCCCGGATCCGGGTCCGGGCGAGGCCGTGGTCCAGGTGCAGGCCTGCGGGGTCTGCCACACGGACCTGCACTACAAGCAGGGCGGAATCAGCGACGAGTATCCGTTCCTGCTCGGCCACGAGGCCGCCGGGATCGTGGAGTCGGTCGGCGAGGGCGTGACCGAGGTGGCGCCAGGCGACTTCGTGATCCTCAACTGGCGTGCGGTGTGCGGCCGTTGCCGGGCCTGTCTGCGCGGGCGGCCCTGGTACTGCTTCGACACGCACAACGCCAAGCAGAAGATGACCCTGGAGGACGGCACGGAGCTCTCGCCCGCCCTGGGGATCGGCGCGTTCGCGGACAAGACCCTGGTCGCGGCCGGGCAGTGCACGAAGGTGGATCCGGCCGTGTCCCCCGCTATCGCGGGTCTGCTCGGCTGCGGAGTGATGGCCGGGATCGGCGCGGCCATCAACACCGGTTCGGTGACACGTGGCGACTCGGTGGCCGTCATCGGCTGCGGCGGCGTGGGCGACGCGGCGATCGCCGGGGCCCAGCTGGCCGGCGCGGCGCGCATCATCGCCGTCGACATCGACGACAAAAAGCTGGCCACGGCCCGGACGATGGGCGCCACTCACACGGTGAACTCGAAGGAGACCGACCCGGTCGAAGCCATCCGCGAGTTGACCGGCGGCTTCGGGGCGGACGTGGTCATCGAGGCGGTGGGCCGTCCGGAGACGTACAAGCAGGCGTTCTACGCCCGCGATCTGGCGGGCACGGTGGTCCTGGTCGGCGTCCCCACACCGGACATGAAGCTGGAGTTGCCGCTGCTGGACGTCTTCGGCCGGGGCGGGGCGCTCAAGTCGTCCTGGTACGGGGACTGTCTGCCCTCGCGTGACTTCCCGATGCTGGTCGATCTGCACCAGCAGGGGCGTCTGGACCTGGCGGCGTTCGTCACCGAGACGATCGAGCTGGGCGCGGTGGAGCAGGCCTTCGACCGGATGCACCAGGGCGACGTGCTGCGTTCGGTGGTGGTGCTGTGATGGCCGCCCGTATCGAGCACCTGGTCACCTCCGGCACGTTCAGCCTGGACGGCGGCACGTGGGACGTCGACAACAACGTATGGATCGTGGGCGACGACTCCGAGGCCGTGGTGATCGACGCCGCCCATGACGCCGACGCCATCGCCGAGGCGCTCGGCGACCGCCGGCTCGTGGCCATCATCTGTACGCACGCGCACAACGACCACATCGACGCGGCCCCGGCCCTGGCCGCCCGCACCGGCGCCCCGATCCTCCTTCAGGCCGACGACCTCCCGCTGTGGAAGCAGACCCACCCGAACCGCCTGCCGGACGGTGAACTGGCCGACGGACAGCGGCTGTCGGTGGCCGGCACGGAGCTGACGGTGCTGCACACCCCAGGTCACGCCCCGGGCGCCGTCTGCCTGTACGCCCCCCAGCTGGGCACCGTCTTCACGGGCGACACGCTCTTCCAGGGCGGGCCGGGCGCGACGGGGCGTTCCTTCTCTCACTTCCCGACGATCATCGACTCGATCCGCGACCGGCTGCTGACCCTGCCGCCCGAGACGGAGGTCCGTACCGGCCACGGCGACTCGACGACTATCGGTGCCGAGGCCCCGCATCTGAAGGAGTGGATCGACCGGGGTCACTGAGGCGGCGCTCCCGCGGGGAGGCCGTGGGGTGGACTCGGTTCGCTATTCAGATCCTGTTGGTTCGGTTGAAAGCTGGCCATGATCTGCTGGCGCGGGACAACGGCCTTTCTCGCAGGCAGGGAGGACTGGCGCATGGAGCTGCGCAGTGTCGATGAGCTGATGGATCTGCTGCACGCCTGCCGGGGGGCCTGGGGCACCCCGGACCTCCGCCACTCGAGGCCACGCCCCAGCGGAGGGTCCCCCGTCGGCGGCTCGCTCGATCTGCACGATCACGCGTTGCAGACCGCCGCGCTGCTGCGGCGCGGTCATCCCAGTGACAAGGAACTCCAGGTGGCCGGCCTGGTGCACGGCATAGGGCAGCTGCTGTATCCCGGCGACGAGGCCGGTCACGCGGACCACGCGGCGGACGCCGTGCGGTCCCTGCTCGGCGAGCGGGTGGCCCGTCTCGTACGCCTGTATGCCGCGCCGTGGGACGACGGCCCGTTCGACGACGACGTGCTGTCCCTGCGGCAGGCGGACGAGGCGGGCAAGGTCGCCGGGCTGAACGCCGGCGTGCTGGAGGACTGGCGCACGGTGCTGGAGCTGGTCGCGGCGCGCGCCACCGTCCGCCGCTGACGCACACCTCTGGTAGCTGACGGCCCGTCATGAGACCGTACGCGGATGACTTCGCCGTACGGGCTCACGGGCAGGGCCGCGATCGTCACCGGGGCTTCGCGCGGGATCGGGCGGGCGGTCACGGAGGCCCTCGTCCGGGCGGGCGCGCGGGTGTGTGTGACCGCGCGTGATCCGGGCGGGGTGAGCCAGGTCGCCGAGGAACTGGGGGCCGTCGGCCTCGCGGGCTCGGTCGCCGAACCGGCGCATCTACGGGCACTGACGGAGCTGACGCTGTGCGAGTTCGGGCGGATCGACGTGGTGGTGAACAACGCGGCGACGAACGAGCCGTACGGCCCGCTCATGGACGCCGACCCGGACCGCTGGCGCGAGGCGTTCACCGTCAACGTCGAGGCGCCGCTACGGCTGGTGCAGTGCGCCTGGCGAGCGTGGATGGGCGAGCACGGCGGCGCGGTCGTCAACGTCTGCACGGAGGGCGCCACCCACGTGGGCCCCAACGTGGGCGCGTACGGCACCAGCAAGGCCGCCCTGCTGCACCTCACCCAGCAGCTCGCGGGCGAGCTGGCCCCGAAGGTGCGCGTCAACTCGGTCTCCCCCGGTCTCGTCCGCACCGAGATGGCGCGGTTCGTGTGGGAGCGGGGTGAGGACGAGGTGGCCGCAGGGCTGCCCCTGGGCCGGATCGGCGAGCCCGAGGACATCGCGCGGGCCGTCGTGTGGCTGGCCTCGGACGCGGCGGAGTGGATCACGGGGGCCGACCTGCTGGTGGACGGCGGAACGAGAGTACGGGCGGCACACACGGCGACGGCGTACGCCGTCCACGAGCGCCTGCGGTCGCAGGCGCCGCCGGATGCCGACAGCAGCGCGTACTGACACGGCTGAGCACGACACGATGTGCACGGTTTGCCCGAGATCAAGGCGGCTACGCGATTGCCCCCCATAGGGCAACAGGCCCGCGGAGGGCCTGCACGGAGTCGAACCACGAAGAACGCGTTGCCATCGCACCGGGCACCCTCACGGTAGGACAGCGGCCCCCGCACAGGCCACCGGATTACCGCGGGCGGGCAGCCCTACCACTTGCCGGGCGCGTAGTCCTTCAAGAACACCCCGTACAGATCCTCGCCCTGCTCGCCCCGCACGATCGGGTCGTACACCCTCGCAGCCCCGTCGATCAGGTCGAGCGGCGCGTGGAACCCCGCGTCGGCGAGGCGCATCTTGTCCGGGTGAGGCCGCTCGTCGGTGATCCAGCCGGTGTCGACGGCGGTCATCAGGATGCGGTCCTTCTCGAACATCTCCTGGGCGCTGGTGCGCGTGAGCATGTTGAGCGCGGCCTTGGCCATGTTGGTGTGCGGGTGCCCCGCGCCCTTGTAGCCGCGGCTGAAGACGCCCTCCATGGCGGACACGTTCACGATGTACGTGCGGTTCGCCCCCGAGGCCGCCATCGCGGCGCGCAGGCGGCTGATGAGGATGAACGGCGCGGTGGAGTTGCAGAGCTGGACCTCGAGCAGCTCGACCGGAGTGACCTCCTCGACAGCCTGGATCCAGCTGTTGGTGTCGTGCAGGTCGGGCACGAGACCGCCCGCGTCGATCGCCGTACCGGCCGCGATGCGCTCCAGCGACGCCGAGCCGGACACCAGCGCGAGGTCCGTGACGTCCTGGGCGGTCAGCTCGCCGCCCCCGGCCACCGGCAGCGCGGCCACGGCACCGGAGCCGAAGGTGCCGATCACCTCGGCGGGCGGCAGCTCGCCGGACGGGAGCGGGGCGGACTCGGCGGCGAGCAGCTCGCTGTAGGCCCCCGGGGAGCGGCGTACGGTCTGGGCCGCGTTGTTGATCAGGATGTCGAGCGGGCCCGCGGCGGCGACCGAGTCGGCGAGCGCGACCACCTGGGCGGGGTCGCGCAGGTCGATGCCGACGATCTTCAGGCGGCCGATCCACTCGTCGCTGTCGGGCATGGCCTTGAAGCGGCGGATCGCGTCGTTCGGGAAGCGTGTGGTGATCGTGGTGTGCGCACCGTCACGCAGCAGCCGCAGCGCGATGTACATGCCGATCTTGGCGCGGCCGCCGGTGAGCAGGGCGCGCTTGCCGGTGAGATCCGCGCGGGCGTCGCGGCGGGCCCGGTTCTCGGCGGCGCAGTTTTGGCAGAGCTGGTGGTAGAAGTAGTCGACCTCGACGTACCGGGTCTTGCAGGTGTAGCAGGAGCGCGGGCGCTGGAGTATGCCCGCGATCTGCCCGGCCTCGACGGCGGACGAGGGCAGGATGCCCTCGGTCTCGTCGTCGATGCGCTGGGCGGAACCCGTCGCCGTCGCCTCCGTGACCGCCTTGTCGTGGGCGGTCTTGGCGGCCCGGCGCTCCTGGCGGCGGCGCTGCTTCACCGTGCGGTAGACACCCGCGGTGGCGCGGCGCACGGCGACGGCGTCGGGGTGGTCGACCTCCAGCTTGTCGAGCTCCTCGAGCACGCTGAGGCAGACAGCCAGCCGCTCCGGGTCGATGCCGGGACCGTACGAGGCGCCTGCCACCTCTGCCGTGTCCACGGCGGGGGGCGCCTGGCTGTCGTCTGTCACCGTCATCGTCGTTGCCGTTTCTCGGGTTCCGCGCCGCGCTCGAACCGCGCTCGCTTTCGAAGGCGGAATTTTACGGAGCGCGGGGCGAAGGAACCAAACCCGGCGTGATCACCGCTCTCGTCAGGGCGCGCAGGCGACGTTCAGCGCCTCCACCTCCGCGATCACCGCCTTGGCCAGCCGGTCCAGGTCCGGCACGGCCTCCGCGTCGGCGACGAGCCCGTAGTGGACGCGCCCGCGGTACGTCGAGACGGCGACCGCGAGGGACTGGCCGCGGGCGAGCGGGGCGAGCGGATAGACCTCGGTGAGCGGGCAGCCGCCGAGTTTCAGGCCGAGGCTGGGCAGCGGCACGCTGGTGACCAGGATGTCGAAGAGCAGCCGGGCCGCCTGGCCGACGACGGGACCGCCGAGCCGGTGCCCCAGCGGCAGCACATGGTCGGCGAGCAGGGCGACGGCACCCGCGCCCCGGTTGGGGCCCGCGTCCTTGTTGCGGTTCATGGCCGTACGCACCGTGTCGAGCCGCCCGAGCGGGTCCGCGTCGTCGACGGGCAGCTTGATCAGGTAGCCGGAGAGCCGGTTGCCCTGGGGGTGCGCGGTGCGCGGGCGGCGCTTGGAGACGGGGATCAGGGCCCGCGGCACGACGCCCTCGCTGCCGTCGCCGCGCTCGTCCAGCCAGCGGCGCAGGGCGCCCGCGACGATCGCGATCAGCACGTCGTTGACGGTGCCGCCCACGCTCTTGCGGATCTTGTGCACCTCGTCGAGGTCCAGGTTCACGCCCGCGATACGGCGGGTACCGGTCGGCTCCGACACCAGGGCGGACGAGGAGCGGACGCCCAGGGTGGCGCGGGCTACGGAGGCGCCGATGTCGAGGGCCCGGCCCACGTCGGAGAGGGTGCCGCGGACGAGGCCCGGCAGTTTGCGTACGTCCGGGAGGAAGCCGCGGGCGGGCTCTGCGGGGCGGGGGCGGGGCTCGGGCAGGTCCATGGGGTCCATGACCGCCGCCGCGAGCGTCAGCGCCCGCAGTCCGTCGGCCAGGGCGTGGTGGAACTTGAAGAGCACGGCGAACGAGGTGCCGTCCACGCCGGGCAGCACATGCGCCTCCCACGGCGGCCTGCCGCGCTCCAGCTGGCGCTGCATGAGCACGCCCGCCGATTCGTGGAAGTCCGCGGTCGGCGCGTGCAGCCGGACATGGTCGAGCGGGTCGAAGTCGCGTACCTGCTCGCGGGCCGCACCGCCGAAGGCCAGCGGCTGCCCGAAGGAGAGCGGCTGCCATACGTCACGGATCCGCATCCGCAGCCCGGGCACACCCGCGGCACGGGCCGCGAGCAGGTCGGCGGCGTGGGCGCCCGCTGCGGGCGAATGGGTCTCGAAGACACCGAGGGCGCCGAGATGCATGGGGTGCTCGGCGGACTCGATGTTCCAGAACGCCAGGTCGAGTGGTGCAAGCAGGTCGGAGGTCAATGGCTTGCTCTCGCGTCGACGACGGGTGAGCAAGCAGTCAACCCCCGACAAGCGATTACGGTCAAGTACGATCAAGCTACGCACAGTTAACAGCAGATTAAGTCCCGCCTCCGTGTGAGGGATGGGACGCATGTGGTCTACGAGGTTCTTTCCGGGCAGCTGAAGCGACCTGCGGGCCGCATACGGCCGGGCGGCCCATCCGCCCACCGCGAAGACGAGCGGGCGGATGTCGTACAGCGCCGGTCGCAGGAATCAGCCAGATGGCCGTCACTCGACCGGGCAGCCCACAGAGGTCGCCAGGGACGCGTCCCGGCTCGATGCCTCATGTGCGGCCTTCAGCCGGAGCACCTCTGTCTCGTTCTGCCTCCTCAAGGCTCCGACAACGCGAACGGCCCCGGTGCGCACTCCGCACCGAGGCCGTCCCGATGATCGTTACGACACCTGCTGCCCCTTGCCCAGCGCGATCACACCGCCCTTGGAGACCGTGTACAGCTCATGGTCCCGTTCCGGATTGACGCCGATCGTCGCGCCCGGCGGTACCTGTACGTTCTTGTCGAGCACCGCGCCCCGTACCACCGCGCCCCGCCCGATGTGGACGTTGTCGTGCAGCACCGAGCCCTGGACGACGGCGCCCGGGTCGACGACCACGCCCGGCGAGAGCACCGAGCGGCTGACCTGGCCGCGGATGAGGCAGCCGGCGCTGATGATCGACTCGCTGGCGATGCCGCCGGCGTTGAAGCGGGCCGGCGAGAGCTGGCCGGAGTGGGTGTAGATGGGCCACTGGCGGTTGTAGAGGTTGAAGGCGGGCCGCTCGGCGATCAGATCCATATGGGCGTCGAAGTACGCGTCGAGGGTGCCGACGTCACGCCAGTAACCCTGGTCGCGCACGGTCTCACCGGGCACATGGTTGGCGCTGAAGTCGTACAGCTGGGCCTCGCCGCGCTCGGTGAGCTGCGGCAGGATCGAACCGCCCATGTCGTGTATGGAGTTCTCCTCCTCGGAGTCCCGCTGGAGGGCCTCGATCAGGGCCTTGGTGGTGAAGATGTAGTTGCCCATCGAGGCGAACACGGACTCGGGGTCGTCCGGGAGACCCGGCGGGTCGGCGGGCTTCTCCAGGAAGCTGTCGACGGTCTGGCCGTCGGATCCGGGGGCGATGACACCGAAGGACGACGACTCGCCCCTGGGCACCCGTATCCCGGCGACGGTCACACCCGCCCCGCTGTCGATGTGCTGGGCGAGCATCTGCCGCGGATCCATGCGGTACACATGGTCGGCGCCGAACACTGCCACGTACTCGGGCTGCTCGTCGTAGATGAGGTTCAGTGACTGCAGGATCGCGTCGGCGCTGCCGAGGTACCAGCGCGGGCCGAGCCGCTGCTGGGCCGGGACCGGCGTGACGTAGTTGCCCAGCAGGCTGGACATCCGCCAGGTCGTGGTGATGTGCCGGTCCAGCGAGTGCGACTTGTACTGCGTGAGTACGCAGATGCGCAGAATATCCGCGTTGACAAGGTTGGAAAGTACGAAGTCCACGAGGCGATACGTTCCGCCAAACGTGACCGCGGGTTTCGCACGGTCGGCGGTCAGGGGCATCAAACGCTTGCCCTCACCGCCCGCCAGTACGATTCCCAGCACCGAAGGTCCACCGCGTCGCATGCCGTGCCGCCCCTCTACCCGCCCGGTTGTGCCATTTTCTTGTACTTCGCCTGCTTGAGGCTTACCCCAGTTTGAGGAGTTCCTCGTACAACTGGACCGTACGCCGGGCCACCGCGTCCCAGCCGAACTCCCGCACCGTCCGCTCCCGGCCCGTCTCGCCCATCCGCCGGGCGGCCTCGGGGTCGGCGAGCAGGGAGTCGAGGGCGCGCGCGAGCTGCGCCGCGTGCTCCTCGGCGCCCTCGTCGACGGACACGAGCAGACCCGTCTCGCCGTCCTCGACGACCTCGGGGATCCCGCCGACCCGCGAGGCGACCACGGCCGTGCCGCAGGCCATCGCCTCGAGGTTGACGATGCCCAGCGGCTCGTACACCGAGGGGCACACGAACACGGCGGCGTGCGTGAGGAGTTGGATCACGTCCGGGCGCGGGAGCATCTGCGGGATCCAGAACAGGCCCTGGCGTACGTGGCTGAGTTCTTGGAAGAGATCGCGGAACTCCCGGTCGATCTCCGGGGTGTCGGGGGCTCCCGCGCACAGGACGACCTGTGCGGCCGGGTCGATGTCCCGTACGGCGCGCAGCAGTTGGGGCACGCCCTTCTGGCGCGTGATGCGGCCGACGAACAGGACGTACGGGCGGTCGGGGTCGACACCCAGGCGTTCGAGGACGTCCGTGCCGTGGTCCGGCTGGTACAGGGAGGTGTCGATGCCGTTGTGCACGACGCGCACCTTCGCCGGGTCCAGGGCCGGGTAGCAGCCGAGGATGTCCTCGCGCATGGCTCCGGAGACGGCGATCACGGCGTCGGCGGCCTCGATCGCGGTGCGTTCGGCCCAGCTCGACAGGGCGTAGCCGCCGCCGAGCTGCTCGGCCTTCCAGGGGCGCAGCGGCTCCAGGGAGTGGGCGGTCATCACGTGCGGAATGCCGTACAGCATTTTCGCGAGGTGGCCGGCGAGATTGGCGTACCAGGTGTGCGAGTGGACGAGCTCGCGGCCTTCGAGGGCGGCGGTCATCGCGAGGTCCACGGAGAAGGTACGCAGCGCGTCGTTGGCGCCGTCGAGCGTGGGCCAGGGCCGGTGGCGGAGGACTCCGCCCGCGGTGCCCTCGCCCCAGCAGTGCACGTCCAGGTCCGTCAAGGGCCGCAGCTCCCTGGCGAGGAACTCGACATGGACGCCCGCGCCGCCGTACACGTCCGGCGGGTACTCCCGGGTCAACAAGCCCACTCGCACCCGGTTACCCCCTGTCTCAGCGGCTGATTCCCCCATGGTCACCCAGAACAGGCCCGCGGGGGAAGACCGCAAGTGACAGCGGGGTGGGAACGGTGCGACGGGCGGGCGAAGCGCACCAGTGTGCGACCTCGCGGACACGGAACGTGATCACGGTCGAGATCCGGCGAGATTCACGGAATTCGAGTGGACCAAGCGGGCATACCGGTTCGAGCATGGGAGTTGTACCCGGTGTCACCCAACCTGGGGAGGACTGGGCACGCGTCGTACTCCATCGGCAGTAGGACCCAATGCCTGCTCAAGGACGACGACGCGAGCGCCTTCGAAGGGCATCGTATTCACCATGAAAACCGACCGTTCGCCGCGCCGGACTCCCCGCCAGCCGGAGCGCGCCAGCCAGACGCAGAGGAGGGACCCATGAGCGCCCTCGCACTGTCTGTGCTGCTTTCGCTCGTGTCCGCCGTCGCCTACGCCGGTGGCGCGATCGTGCAGGAACGGGTCGCCGCGGCGACGCCGGATCAGTCGTACGCTCCCATGCGCCGGCCCGCCTGGTGGGCCGCGGTGGGTCTCAACGGCCTCGGTGGTCTGCTGCACGTCGTGGCCCTAGCCTTCGGCCCCCTGAGTCTGGTGCAGCCGCTGGGCGCGTTGACCATTGTGTTCGCGCTTCCCATGGCGGCTCTCTTCGTTCGTCGCAAGGCCGGTGCGACGGCCTGGCGGGGCGCGATCATGGCGACGGTCGGCCTGGCCGGACTGCTGTCGCTGGTCGGCACGGCCGATTCGCAGTCCTTGGACAACTCCCAGCAGCTTGCGGTGGCCCTGGCCACCGGCGGTGCGGTGGTGGGCCTGATGATGGCGGCCCGCGCGGCGCACCGGCACCCGGCGGTGCGCAGTGTGCTGCTGGCGATCGCCTCCGGTATCGCGTTCGGTATGTCGTCGGTGTTCACCAAGACGGTCGCGGTGGACTGGACGGGCGCCTTCACGCTCGGCCAGCTGCCCGCCCTGGCGGTGATCGGCGTCCTGGCCACGGCCGGCATGCTGCTCTCGCAGGCCTCCTACCGGGGCGCGGGACTCGCGGCGCCGCTGGCCACGCTGACCGTGGTGAACCCTGTGGTGGCAGCCGCGGTCGGCATCACGATGTTCGGCGAGACCTTCCGTTACGGCTCGACCGGCACCCTCCTCGCGCTGGGCTTCGGTGTCGTCGCGGCAGGCGGCCTCATCCTCCTGACGTCGGAGCGGATCAGCAGCACGGAGCGTACGGAGCCGGTTCCGGGCGAGCCCGCGCTGGTGGCCGGGGCTCCGGCCGACGAGGTGGTGCTGCCCGAGCAGCAGAGCGCCGAGGTGACCGGGCTGGTCGCCGCCACGGCGGCGGGACAGGAAGCGGCGGCGGTGCGGGAAGAGGTGCCGCTCGTGCCCGCCGCGGTCGTCGTGCCGACGCCGGTGTCCGTGCGGGAGGCGGCCGGACTGGCGCGCACCGGGTCCAATGGGCCGCCGCCGGGCGACGACGATGCACGGGACGGCGCAGCACCGGCACGGCCCGGCCCGTACTACGAGGGCTTCTACCTGCCGCTGCTGCCGGTGCCGCTGGTGGTCGGCTCCCGCGTCAAGTCTTGACGTCTGCCATGCAGAACCTGATGTCGGGTGTACGCGTCAGAGGCTGACGCCACCCTTGCGCAGATAGGCGACCGGATCGATGTCGCTGCCGAATTCGGGCCCCGTCCGCACCTCGAAGTGCAGATGCGGGCCCGAGCTGTTGCCCGTGGAGCCGGAGCGGCCGATGCGCTGTCCGCTCACCACTTTCTGCCCGTCCTTCACGGAGATCGCCGACAGATGGGCGTACTGGCTGTAGCGGCCGTCGGCGTGCTTGATCACCACCTGGTAGCCGAAGGATCCGCCCCAGCCCGAGGTCACGACCTGGCCCGCGGCGACCGACTTGACCGAGGTGCCGGTGGGCACCGGGAAGTCGACGCCCGTGTGGTAGCCCTTCGACCAGGAGGAACCCGTCGCGCGGTAGGCAGTACCGGCGCCGGCGTCCACCGGGGCGGTGAGGGTCCGCGCCGACTCGCGGGGCTTGCTCTCGGCCGGCTCTTCCTTCTTCTCGGGCTTCGCGGGAGCGGTCGGGTTGGACACCGGCGTGGGAGACGCGGGCTTGTCCGGGGCCTTGATGCTGAGGCTCAGCCGCTGGCCGGGGACGATCATGTCCGGGTCGGCGCCAATGGCCTTGCGGTTGGCGTCGTACAACTGCCGCCAGCCGCCCTGCACTTCACGGGAGCCGGCGATGCCGGACAGCGTGTCGCCGCGGACGACGGTGTACATCTCGGCGGTGCCCGCCCGGGACTGGGGCGTGTTCTGCGGCTGTACGTCGCGGACGGTGCGCTGGGGTTTGCGGTCGGCGGTGCCCGAAGGGTTGATGTCGGGGGTGTCGCCGCCCCGGGTGAGGCCCGCGCGTACGGAGCACACCGGCCAGGCGCCGGGGCCCTGGCCCTTGAGGACCTTCTCGGCGACGGCGATCTGCTGGTCCTTGGTGGCGAGGTCGGCGCGTGACGCGTAGACCGTGCCGCCGAACGCCTCCCAGGTGGACTGCTTGAACTGCAGCCCGCCGTAATAGCCGTTGCCGGTGTTGATGTCCCAGTTGTTGCTGGACTCGCAGGCGGCGACCTTGTTCCAGGTGTCCACATCGGCCGCGTCGGCGACGCCGGTGGCTATCAGGGGCATCGCCATTCCGGCGCCGCCCGCCGTGACCGTCAGCGAGGCACGGTTGATCCTGTTCGGCTGATACCGGCGGTGCCGGCCCCGTACGGCCATGGAGTATCCCCCTCGACATGCGTCAGCAGCGGCAAAAGTAGACGCAGCGAACAGGCCATGACAAGGCGGCAATCAGCCGCTCTGTCCCGCCAAGTGACCGGGAATGCACTGTTGTTACGGGTCGGCTGAGGCAGAACGGCACGCCATGCGTACACATCGTCGGCAAGTCAGGATGGTCAGTGGGGCGATACTGACTGGCACCACCGTTTTCAGGACCTTTTAGGAGCCAACCGTATGAGCACTTCAGCGCAGATCGGCGTGACGGGTCTCGCGGTCATGGGGCGCAATCTCGCCCGTAACTTCGCGCGCAACGGATACACGGTCGCCCTGCACAACCGGACGGCGTCGCGCACGCACGCACTGGTCGAGGAGTTCGGCAGCGAGGGCGACTTCATCGCGGCCGAGACCGCCAAGGAGTTCGTGGCCGCCCTGGAGCGTCCGCGCCGCCTGGTGATCATGGTGAAGGCCGGCGACCCGACCGACGCGGTGATCCGGGAGTTCGCCCCGCTCCTGGAGCCCGGCGACATGATCATCGACGGGGGCAACGCCCACTTCGCGGACACCCGGCGCCGGGAGCGCGACCTGCGCGAGCAGGGCATCCACTTCGTCGGCATGGGTGTCTCCGGCGGCGAGGAGGGCGCGCTGAACGGGCCGAGCATCATGCCGGGCGGCCCGAAGGAGTCGTACGACTCGCTGGGCCCGATGCTGGAGAAGATCTCGGCCAAGGCGGCCGACGGTTCGCCCTGCGTCTCGCACGTCGGCCCGGACGGTGCCGGTCACTTCGTGAAGATGGTGCACAACGGCATCGAGTACGCGGACATGCAGCTGATCGGCGAGGCGTACCAGCTGCTGCGTGATGTGGCGGGCTACTCCCCCGCGCAGATCGCGGACATCTTCCGCACCTGGAACACCGGGCGCCTTGACTCCTACTTGATCGAGATCACCGCCGAGGTGCTGTCCCACGTGGACGCGGCCACCGGCAAGCCCTTCGTGGACGTCGTCCAGGACCAGGCCGAGCAGAAGGGCACGGGACGCTGGACCGTGCAGATCGCACTGGACCTGGGTGTGCCGGTGTCGGGCATCGCGGAGGCGGTCTTCGCCCGGTCGCTGTCGGGCCACACGGAACTGCGCGAGGCTTCGCGGGGGCTCGCCGGGCCGAAGGCGGCGTCCCTCAGCGAGTCCGAGGCGGGGGCCTTCGCCGACCAGGTGGAACAGGCGCTGTACGCCTCGAAGATCGTGTCGTACACGCAGGGCTTCCACAAGATCGCGGCGGGCAGCGCGGAGTACGACTGGAACATCGACCTGGGTGCGGTGTCCTCGCTCTGGCGCGGTGGGTGCATCATCCGCGCGGCGTTCCTCGACCGGATTCGCGCCGCGTACGACACTCGGCCCGATCTGCCGAGCCTGCTCTCCGACGAGACGTTCGCGCAGGAGATCGGTTCGGCGCAGGACGACTGGCGTGCGGTTCTCGTCGCCGCGGTGCAGCAGGGCGTTCCTACGCCCGGGTTCGCCGCGGCTCTCACGTACTACGACGCGTTGCGTGCGGAGCGGTTGCCTGCGGCGCTTACGCAGGGGCAGCGGGACTTCTTTGGGGCGCACACGTATCGGCGTGTGGACCGGGAAGGGTCGTTCCACACGCTGTGGGGTGGAGACCGGTCCGAGGTGGCTGGCTAATAGCTCGGGGGGTTCTGGGGTTGGGCGGCTGCGGGCCGTACGTGGCTGGTCGCGCAGTTCCCCGCGCCCCTGCTGGACCGGAGCTGTCATGGTGGCCCGGTGCGGAAGTGTCCGCACCGGGCCACGTGTCGTTTATCCACTACGGCTGCAGCGGACCCGGCTTCGGCAGCGGTTCCGGGCCGGGAGGCTCCGGGACCGGGGACGGGCTGGGGTCCGGTACCGGGTGGGGCTTGGGGTTGGGGACCGGGTCCGGGAGGGGTTCCGGGCGGTCGGGGCCGGGGCCCGGAGAAGGGCCCGGGCGGGTGGGGTCGGGGTTCGGGTGGGTCATCGTGTCCTCCAGCCATGCGGAACTTCGGCCCTGGACTTGTCCCACGCGTACCCCTGCGCCGTACGCGCACTCACCCCGTCGCAGGATGTTACGGGGCCCAGATGGACGGTCAGACGGTGACCGCGGGCACGGCCTGCGGGCTGCGCTCCTGGTCCGAGTCCGGCACCGGCTCGGAGGGGTCCGCGCCGAGAGCCACGATCCGGTTGCCGGCGTCGACATGTACGACCCGGGGGCGCAGGGCGCGGGCCTCGGCGTCGGAGACCTGGGCGTAGCTGATGAGGATCACCAGGTCGCCGGGGTGCACGAGGTGGGCCGCCGCACCGTTGATCCCGATGACACCCGAGCCGCGCTCGCCCTCGATGACGTACGTCTCCAGGCGGGCGCCGTTGGTGATGTCGACGATGTGGACCAGCTCGCCGGGCAGCAGGTCGGCGGCGTCGAGAAGATCGGCGTCGATGGTCACGGACCCGACGTAGTGCAGGTCGGCCTGGGTGACGGTGGCGCGGTGGATCTTGGATTTGAACATGGTGCGCAGCATTTTGAACTCCTGGAAGACGGCTCCCTGCCAGCTTTCTGCAGGTCAAGGGCGGCATCTACCGTACACCGGCAGGCGTTGGACTCGAAGATTGTGAGCAACATCGCTTCACTCCGGCGAGAAGGCTCCCTGCCTGCGTTTCCGCGCGAACCAGGCTGCTGCGACGCCGTCGTCAAGGCACCTGTTCAGACAACCGTCTCGGAATGTGCAGGGACTGATGCTGATCAGATGCCGACATACCTGACGACATATCAGACACACGAGAGGCACAGGGCGAGTCGCTTCCCGCGAGCCCCGGGACCCGACGCAGTGCCCCGCTCTCGGGCAGTCCCATTGCACTGGGGCTCAGCCTTGCACGCTGGGCCTTGAGGAATTCACCCAGCTCGCTGAGGTGTGCGTTCCTGCTCATGCCGGACGCGGTACTGCGGAAGCCGCTTCGGGACAGCTCGGGTGGGGGTTGTGAACTGCTCCCGAGATTCTGAGTTTTACTGATTGATACTGAGTCATGGCGTTACGGCGAGTTGATGAATCTCACGGAGTGGGCGCGTTCGCAGGGGATCCATCCGCAGACCGCTTATCGCTGGTTCCGGGAGGGGAGACTGCCGCTTCCCGCCCGGCGGATCAATCAGCGCACCGTCCTGATCGAGCAGTCGAAGCCGGAGTCTGTGCCGGAGGTTGGGGCCGGGCTTTACGCGCGGGTCTCGTCTCGTGATCAGCGGCAGGATCTGGATCGCCAGGTGGCGCGACTCTCGGTCTGGGCTGCGGGACAGGGGCTGCGGGTGGTGCGGGTGGTGGTGGAGCACCGGGAGCGGCTGGGCCGGATGAACGTGGAGTTGGTCCAGGCGGCGCTGTCCGCATCCGGGCGGTCCCTGGTGGTCCTGGACGACGGGGAGCTGGACGACGCGGCCTGGTGCGGGACGTCACCGAGGTGCTCACCTCGTTCTGCGCCCGTTTGTACGGGCGGCGCTCGGCGCGCAATCGGGCCGGGGCGGCGCTGGCGGCGGCCGCGGAGCTGGGGAACGGGCGTTCTTGAGCCGAACG
>NZ_BMPQ01000029.1 GCF_014647675.1 Streptomyces flaveus
GGTCTCCTGCGTGAACGGCGTGTAGATCGCCTTCTGCAGGGCCGCGCCGAAGGAACCGCCGCTGTCACGGACGACCACCGTCTTGCCGCCGCCCTTGCCCCCACCGGACGACACACGGCTGGTGCCGGTGCCGCAGGCGGCGAGGGAGGGAAGAGCGGCGAGGGCGGCGAGGCCGCCTGCTCCGCGCAGGAGCGCTCTACGACCGATCTGGGCATCACTCATGGCAATACTCCTCATCTGGGGACGCGTGGACCAGCTGTGCGGGGCTTTACCTCGCGGGTGCGGGGGGGGTGGGATGGTGCAGGGCGGCGAACGCGGACAGAGCATCGCCCGCTTGCGTTGCCGATCGCCGCTTTGGGCGCGTGTTCGCCGTGGATCGAAGTCCTCGACGACCTTGTCGTCGGAGCGACGCCGACTAGAGGACCGGGTGAGTAGCGATGGGGAAGCTGGAGCCGTGACAGGCGGTGGCCAGCGGAGTGCCCGTATGGATCGACTCCCCACGGGCGACGTCCTGGGCCCAGGTCTTGAAGGCGGGGTTGCCGGAAATCAGGCGTTCCGGGAGCGGGCCGGACTCTCGCGGCGCGAAGGAGGGATTGGTGTCGATGACCTTCAGGAGCGCCACGCCTTTCCTTTTTGAGCTTGAGAAGTTGGTAGCCGCGGCCACGGTCGATGAGCCGTTGCCGAGCGGCGTCTGGCACGCACTCGTGGGCGTGGCCCGTTCCCGATGTGCGGAGGCCGGCGACGCGTCGCGGCTGGTGCCGGGGTGGCCGGGTGGCTCGGATGCGGTTGTCGGCACGGGCGCACTGTGGGTGGCACCGTTCGAGTGCGGCGAATGGGGTACGCGCTCGACGCGTGTTCGATCGTTCATGCCGCAATCGGCGGTCGCCCGAGGCAGAAGGCGAGACGGAGAGCAGGTCGTTCAGCCCATTGCTGGTGGGGATGCCCAGCAGGGGTGTTCAGAAAGCGGTGTACCCGCCGTCGACGGTCAGGACCGATCCGGTCACGTACGACGACTCCGACGAGGCGAAGAAGAGCACCGCGTCAGCGACCTCTTCAGGGGTGGCCAGGCGTTGGAGCGGGATCTGGCTCTCGCGCTCGCGGCGGTAGCCCTCGGGGTCGGGCCTGCGCTGGAACGCCGCTTCGATAATCGGGGTGGCGGTCAGGCCCGGAGCGACGACGTTGACACGGATGTTGCGCGGGGCCCATTCGATGGCCGCGCCCTTGGCGAGCATGATGAGGCCCCCCTTGGCGGCGGAATACAGCACCTGCCCGGACATGCCGACCATGCCCAGCCGTGAACTGACGCAGACGAACGAGCCACCAGTCTCGGGCATCAAAGGCGCGAAGTGCTTCATCACCAGGAACGCGCTGAGCAGGTTGCTCTCGAGCACGTTCTTCGCATCGTCGCAGGCCATCTCGGTGAGCGGACTGACGGCCTGCAGGCCGTGGTTGAGGACGACGACGTCGACGGTGCCGAGGGACTCGGCGGCCTGCTTGGCCAGGCTCTCGACGAACGCCTCGTCGTTGAGGTCTCCGGGAACGTACAGGTCGTCGGGCTGAGCGCTGTCGAGTCGCTCCTTGCGGCCGGTGAGCAGCAGCCGCGCGCCCTCGCGGCGGAAGTGGGAACTCACCGCCTGCCCGATGCCACTGCTGGCGCCTGTCACCAGGGCCGTGACGTTCTTGAGTCTCATGTCAGGCACTCCTTTACGGGGGAGATCGGTCGTCGGGTTGGGGGCTCGGCCACGGGGTCTTGTCCCTGGGGCCGGTCAGTTGAGGAATCCGCGGGCGTCGACCGGCCAGCGCTGCAGCGACGTGCCCGTGCTGTCGGTGACGATCAGTTCCTCGAAACCGAGGACGACGGGGCATACGTGGTTGGGCACCACCGGTACGACGGTGCCGACGCTGGGGCGGAACTCGCCGTCCGGCAGCGGAAGGAATCCGTGGTACTCGTTGACCTTGGACAGGACCGCCTTCGTGCCGGCGATGCCGCCGTAGCCGATCTCGGGGCTGCCTTCTTTGCTGAGGGCCTTGTTGCCCACATCGACGATGACCTGGCCGGGGACCCAGTCGCTGACCACGGTGCCGGCGACGAACAGCGCGATCTGGTCCTCCGTGCAGGAGCCCAGCCGGACGTTGTTCAGATCGCCGAAGACGTACTCTCCGGGACGGATCTCAGTGATCACGCCGCTGGTGGAGAACTCGAGGGTGGGAGTGGAGCCGGCGCTGACCACCTCAGCGGTGACCCCGACACCGGCGAGGCTGCGTACCGCGGTGGTGAGCGCGGCTTCCTGGTCCTGCGCGGCGCGCCGGCGAGCGTCCCGGCCGGCGCCGCCGTGACCTGGATAGGTGAAGACCCCTGCCGGCACCAGGCCGCGCTTGCGGGCGGCGAGCGCGAGATCGCCCGCAGCCTCGGGCGGCGCCCCGGAACGACGGGCGCCGCAGTCGACCTCGATCACGACCTGCAGCCGGTCCGGTTCGTCTCCCATCGCGTCGGCGAGGGCCTCGATGGCCGCGACGTTGTCGACGCCGACCCGCAGCCGGGTCGACTCGGCGAGCCGGCGGATCCGGGCTCGTTTCGTTCCCGCGGGCCAGATCGGGTAGGCGAGGAAGATGTCGTCGAACCCGGCCGCGGCGAAGACTTCGGCCTCGCCGACGTTTCCCGCGGTGATTCCGACCGCGCCGGCCTCGATCTGGCGTCGCCCGATCTCCACGCACTTGTGCGTCTTGATGTGCGGTCTGACCTTGAGGTTGCGCTGGTCGGCGAAGCTCTGTACGCGGTCGATGTTGGCTTGCATGACGTCGACCAGCACGATCGGCGCGGGGGTGTCGATCCGCTCGACCAGAGCGTCGAGTGCTCGTTGCAGCCGGTTCACGCTGCCCTCCTTGTGGTTCTGCCTGGAATGATCGAGGGGCGCGGGTGCTGACTCCCCCTGGATGCCGAACGCGCGCGGCCCGCGATATCGCGCGCACTTGCGTACACCGCCGTGGTGTCCGCCCTACACCGCGGTGCAGACCATCTGGATCTCGACCGGGGTGTTGAGCGGCAGCCCGGCGACACCGATCGCGGTGCGGGCGTGCCGTCCGTTCTCGCCCAGTACCTCGATGAGCAGTTCACTGGCCGCGTTGGCGACGGTCGACTGCTCACCGAAGTCCGGCGTGCTGGCCACGAAGACCAGCATCTGCACGATCCGGACCCGGTCCAGGTCGCCCACCGCCTGCACAGCGGCGGCGAGCGCGTTGAGCGCGGCATGGCGCGCGAGCTCCCGCGCCGTCTCCAGCTCGACCTCCCTGCCGACAACACCCTGACCCAGCAGCTCGCCGTTCTCGTAAGGCAGTTGGCCTGAGATGTAGATGCTGGAGCCCACACTCCGGTGGTGCACGTAGTACGGATTGTCACGGAGCTCGGGAAGGGCCATACCCAAGACCTGGAGCCGATCGGAAGCCGAGCCGGTGTCCGCTGCCGAAGTCACGGGGCGGCTCACTGCGCCACTGCCGCGGACGGCACAGGGCACGAACCCTTGCAGGTGGCCATGAGAACCCGCTTCGCATGAATCTTGATCATCTGTACTCGGTTCTCCTCTCGAGCAACAGTGGCGACATAACGCCGTATGGTGTCTTAAAGCCGCCACCCGATTGTCGTTTGTCGACCATATGGGTGCCCGTCGAGTACTGTCAATACAAACTTCAGCCTCGAATGCGACCTCGGAACACCACGTGCGGCTGGACCCGCCGCTGCTGGAAGCGACAGTCGACGCCGCGACCTGGCTCACCGGTCTCATCCGGTTCGGCATGGACGAGCATGTGTAGCACACCTGTTCGCATGACGATCGCTGACAGCGGCGGGATTCTCGAGCGGTTGACACGGATGGTCGACCTCACGCCCGACGAGATCCCCATGCCACAAGAGCGGCTTGGCCTGCTGCCCGGTTGTTCCGGCAAGGCCTACAGCGACTGGCTGCAAGCCCGTGGTGACGAGCTCGGCAACGGCGTCGCGTGGCGACACTGGACCCGTTCACGGCCAGAAGAACGCCGCCGGCCTTCAGGCGGATCCGGCAGGAAGACGACCGTGACGCGGAGGCAACTCACCGACGAACAGCGGAGGTTGATCGCGCCGTTCCTGCCGATAGGCAAGTACGGCCCCTACGACATCTCGTCGTCCGCGGTCGCGCCTCCTGCATGGCGCGCCCAGCCGTGGCCACGGCTGAGGCCCGGACGCTGCGGCAGTGATCAGGGGCGGCGTCCGGGCAGGCCAAGAACGCATGCTCGGACGGACAGCGCGCATTCGGCGACCGGTGATGCGGGTGCGACATGCGCACCATGCGGTCAGTTCGCCGTCTCGGCCATATCGCAGGTGTGGCATACCACCCTGCGTGCCGGGATACGGCCGGACGCAGCGCCCATGCCGACCTGGCGGGTGACCTGTACCTGACGTACGCGGGCGTGGTTCTCGCAGGTGGCCAAGCCGCAGCGCGAGCACACACCGATGCCGGTGGTGTCGCTGCGCGCCTCCTGGAGGCAGTCGTAGCACCTCATGTCCAACTCCGATTTCAGCAGGGGCCGGATGTGGCGGCCAACCAGCACGAACAAAACCACCCAGGCCACGCACACCTACTCAAGGAGCTTGAAAAGTAGGCTCCAGTTTAGACTTTGTCAAGGCTAAGACTCGATCGTGATCGTATGGCCGGTGGCGATGCAGCGAAGCAAACGCCGGCACGGTGCGGACGGCGCCGCCGGGGTGCAACTCCGACCCGTCCGCCAGGAGCGTTGAGGGCCGACGAGTCGCCGGCCGATCCCCGAGAACAGGCGACTCGGCGAGACCCTGGAGCAGTGCCGCGAGGCGTTCCCGGCCTACCGAGAGCCCGGCTGCGCCGGCATCAAAGCCGCCGCCAACGACCCCGAACCCTCAAGCAGGACGCGCCACTCAGACCTCGCCTCACATGGCCTATGAGTTCGTGAGCGGTGCAAGACAGTTCTGGTGTCCGCCGAGGGAGGTGAGGCGTCCTCAGGGCAGTGGCCGACGGCGGGCCGGGACCGCAAGATCCAGGGAGCGGGCACCTTCATGGCCTCGCCTGGCTGCCCATGGCGGGCAGTTGCCTCCGGGTTCTGGCCGGCCTGGCCTACCGCATACCGGCGCTTCGCCCAGGGGGCCGAAGCCAGGGGCAGAACCGGTGATGGCGGTGACCTGCCTGGATGGCACCAGCCGCACCGAGTTGTATCGCTTCGCGTCCACCCCGCTGAATGAGGTTGCCTTTCCTGCACGGGAGACGGCGGTCTGGATACGCGCGCGGGTGGGAGATTGAATCGATGGAGGGGCCCCGGCGCGACGTCGTCACCAGCCGGCGCTGTGCAGACCGGTTCCTGGAACGGACCCGCCCGCGCAGCTAACCGCGCAGCCGTAAACGCCCACGTCGCCCCCTACCCGCCCACCGTGCCGACGGCCGGCAACCGGCACTCAAGATCCGCTACAAGATCGCGTTGACAGTGCGAGCTTGATCCTTGACTTTTCGGCAGGTCTGCAACGTCACAGTGGCGAGCGGGCTTGGACACTTCACGCACGCCGGCATGGCCTCATGCATGCCGGGGCGCGCGTTCCCCTGGATCTCCCGTCTGGACCCCCAGCCCCATGGGGAAATGGGCAGCCAGTTCCTGGCGGAACGCGTCGGTGTCGCCTTCCAGGGCAACCGCGGCCAACCTCTCGTGCTCGACGACCAATTGATGCGGGTCGTCGCTGTAAGTGCGGTGATCGACGCTGAGGTGGAGGCGCAGCTTGGTCTCCCAGCCGTTCCAGAGACTCTGCAGGACGCCGTGCCCCGAGAGATCGTAGAAGAGCCTGTGGAAGCGGAGGTGCGCGTCGATGCTGGCCGGGATGTCGTCCTTCTCCATTGCCCGGCGGAGATCCTCGACGGTTTGCAGCAACTGGGGCCGCTCAGGACCGCGCAGTGCTTCGGCCGAGAGCTCGGCGGCGTACGGCTCGACACGTAGCCGGACCGAGTCGATCTCGGCGACCTCACGAGCGCTCACCTCTACGACGAACGCCCCACGGTAGGGGATCTTGACGACGAGCCCTTCCTCCTCCAGCTTGGTCAGCGCCTCGCGCAGCGGGGACCGGCTGATCCCGAGATCCCCGGCGATGTGCGCCTCGCGCAGCTGGCCACCAGGAGGTACGGTCCCATCGAGGATGGCGGCACGCAGTGTGCGGTAGACGCCGTCCGGCGTCGTCGTCCGCTGCTCCTGCCACTCGAACTTGTGGTCCACCCCGTTGCCCTCCCTCGACACTTGTCGACCATTTGGTCGTTTGTCGACTATACCTCTGCTGGTGCATCCACACCTCAAGTTGGTTATCTGGCACGGAGCTCACTGAATTCACAGCGGTGCCCCATCCGGCTCACGGGTCGCGGTAACAGGTCGGTGTCTCGGGTGGTGCCGTTTGGTTGTCAGGCCGATGCCGGTCCGGCGACGCGAGTGCTTGTGGACCTGCAGCGGGATGCAGCCGACCAAGGGGAGCGCGGCGGTCCGCGGCTCGGCGGCCCAGGACGCACGACGCAGCACCTTCGCGTCTCCGGACGCCGACTCTTCGGCCTTCTTCGTCCAGTCGGTACCAGGTTTTACGTGAGAAGCCGAGCATCTGGCTGGCCGTTGACGTTGCCGATGCTCGCGGCCTGCTCGATGAGCAACACCCGGCGCTCGTACACCCTGTCCTGGTGGGTCACGGGATCGCCTTCTTCTCTGGGTCGGGTGTCACTCCAAGCCGTGGTCCCCGAGTCCTGGACAACGTGACGGGGAGGTCGGCGATGTCGGCGATCGCATGGGCGTCGTCGGCGTTCGTCACGATCACCAGCGGGTACTCCTCGGCCAAGCGCCTCAGCACCTACGCCGACACCGGGGTACGCGCCCCACGTGGGAATCTCCTCGTACACCGCCGGCCGTCGCTCTCCGGTTACTCCACGCCGAACCTGCGCATGGTCCGTTCCAGCGAGTGGGGACCACGACCTGGTGGAACGGCTCGCACTTGCCGAGGCGCTCGTCGATCCGGTACTGGTTGCCGGTCCGCACGAACTCGGAGGCGACCTCGGCCGAGAGCCGATTGCGCCCGACCCGGCGGATCACCTCATTCATACGGAAGTGGATCAGCGCCGGGCCTGTCCGAGGCATCCCTCTGACGCTATTGACAGTCGAGACACAATTGGTCGACAATCGACCAAACGATGGTCGACAATCGACCAGAGCGCCAGACTGCTCCACTGAAACACTAGGAGGACCAGTGGGATTCGACGTCAAGCCCAAGTTCGTGACGTTCGACATGAACGGAACGCTGATCAAGTTCAGCATCAACGACACGATGCGTGAGGTCCTGGGCGACCGACTGCCGGCCGAGGTCGCCGATGAGTACCTGCGGATCTGCAAGGCGTACCGGATCGACGAGTGCACGGGCGCGTACCAGCCGTTCCACCAGGTCGTCGCGCGTTCCATGGAACGCGCCTCGCGCAGCGTCGGTCTCGAGTACCGCGAGGACGAAGCGCGCGAGGTGTACGAGACCATCCCCACCTGGGGCCCGTACCCCGGTGTAACCGAGGCGCTGAACCGCCTGGCCGAGGCGGTCCCGCTGGTCATCATCACCAACAGCGACACCGCGCACGCCGTGCGCCTCGCGGAGAACCTCAAGGCCCCGTTCGCAGACGTCATCAGCGCCGAGGAGATGGGCGTCTACAAGCCGCGACTCCGCGCCTTCGAGTACACGTTTGACAAGCTCGGCGTGACACCCGACGAGCTCGTGCACGTCTCCGCGAGCCCCATGTACGACCACCGCTCCGCGGCCATCATGGGCATCAAGAACAAGGTGTACATGGACCGCGGCTGGGAGCACGACGAGCACTGGCTCGGCTACGAGCGGATCACCGACATCGCCGACCTCCCGGTCCTCTTCGGCCTGCCGCGCCCCTGATGCCCCTGACACCCGAGCGGAGAACTGAGGAAATGATCCACAGCAAGGCGATGGCGGTGTGAGTCAGCCCCTGCCTCAAACCGTCAAGGGTGACTCGGCTTCAGAAAGGCTCCAGGCCCTGGGACTGAAGCTACCCGTCCTCGCCGGCACCACGTACCTGGTGCCCCACCGGACGGTGGGCTCCACCATCCACCTCTCCGGCCAACTCCCGTTCAAGGACGGCGAGCTGCTGGGGAGGGGCGTTGTCGGCCGGGACGTGGAGCTGGAGACAGCGCGGTCACTCGCGCGCCATGCCGCGCTCAACTGCCTCGCTGCCGCCGTGCAGGCGGTGGGCGACCTGGACCGGGTCCGGATCGTGCAGATGCTGGTCTTCGTGGCCAGCACGCCGGACTTCGGTGAGCAGTCGCAGGTCGCCAACGCGGCCAGTGAACTGCTCATCGAGGTACTGGGCGAGAACGGACGCCACGCCCGCACCGCGATCGGTGTCGCCGGGCTGCCGCTCAACACCCCTGTCGAGATCCAGGTCATCTGCACCGCTGTGTAGCGGCGGGCCAATCATGAGCAGTGCGGCGGTGGCCCGGCTTCAAGACGCACGCGACGCCCTCGGCCAGCACGATCGACACCCCGGTGCAGATCCTGCTGGCCGACGCGATGCAAGACAGCGTCGGCCGAGTCATCGAGGCGTCCTTCCGGCGCAGGTACGACCCAGAGGCCACCCGCCGTGAGCGTGAGGGGCAGATCCCGCTCCAGCGCCTCGCCACTCCCGAGGAGATCGCCGACGCCGTCCTGTTCCTCGCGTCGTCGGAGTCCTCGTACATCACCGGGGCAACGCACCCCGCCGACGGCGGCCACACCGCCTTCCAGCAGCGGCCCACGCGATTCGCAGAGACAGATGAAGGACACACCATGAACGCCCTTGCGGCACCACCCCGAAACGGAGAGCTCGGCTTCTGGGTGGCCCAACTGGCCGACAAGAGGCCCTCGTTCCCCCGCTTCACCGGCCAGGACTCCGTCGACGTGGCCATTGTCGGCGGCGGCTACACCGGCCTGTGGGCGGCGTACTTCGCCAAGAAGCTCGAACCGTCTCTCTCGGTCGCCGTCTTCGAGGCCGAACAGGTGGGCTACGGCGCATCAGGACGCAACGGCGGCTGGCTCTCGGCAATGCCTCCGGGAAACCGTGCCACCTTCGCCCGCGCCGGGGGAGGGCTGGAGGCGAGCCGGGCGCTGCAGCAGGAGTTCGTCGCCGGCGTCGACGCGGTCCTGGACATCCTCCGGGCCGAGGGCATCGATGCGGATCAGCACAAGGGGGGCGCGCTCGTCGCCGCCCACACGGAGGCGGGGCTGGGCCGGCTTGTCACCAGACGTGATGCCGACCTGAAGTACGGGCTGACCGACGACGAAGTCCACATGCTCGACCGGGACGAGTTCCAGTCCCAGATCAACATCTCCACCGTCCACGGCGGGCTCTTCTACAAGCACTGCGCGCGCTTCCACCCCGCGAAACTCGTCTACGGCCTCGCCGACACCCTGACCTCCATGGGGGTCAGGATCTACGAGGGCAGCCGAGTGGACAGTGTCGAGGGCAAGACCCTCACCTTGGCCGACGGACGCGTCACCGCTGCCAGGACGTTCATCTGTACCGAAGGCTATTCGGGACAGCTGCTCGGCCGCCGGACCCTGATCCCGGTCAATTCCTCAATGATCGTGACCAAGCCCCTGCCGGAGGAGGCGTGGCAGCAGATCGGCTGGGACGGGCCCCAGTGCCTCAACGACTCCGCGCACACGTTCATCTACGCCCAACGGACGTCGGACGGCCGTATCGCCATGGGGGGTCGCGGTGTCCCCTACCGCTTCGGGTCCGGCACAGGGGGAGCCGGTGCGACCGCCCAGTCCACCATCGACCTGATCTCGCAGAAGCTCAGTTCCTTCTTCCCGGGCCTGCCTTTCGAGGTGGACCACGCCTGGTCGGGAGTCCTGGGCGTCACGCGGGACTGGAACGGCGGCGTGCACTGGGACCCGGCGGCCGGGATCGGGTCGTCCACCGGCTACGCGGGACACGGTGTCACGTCGGCCTATGTCGGCGGCAGGACTCTCGTGGAGCTCGCCTTCGAGCAGGAAACCGAACGGACCACCCTTCCCTGGGTCGGCTACCGGGCACGGAAGTGGGAACCAGAACCCATCCGCTGGCTGGGTGTTCACGCCATGTACCGGCTCTTCGGCATTGCCGACCGGTGGGAAGAGCGCAGGGGTTCCAGCACGACCTCGCTGCTGGCCAGATTCGGCAGCAGACTCGCCGGACTTCACGAGTAAACGAAAAGGAACCGCTCTCATGGATGCACAACTCGCAGTCATCGGCCTGGGCAGCATCGGAAGCATGGCCCTGTGGCAGGCCTCCCGGCTGACCGACTCGGTAGTGGGCTTCGAGGCCGCCACCCCCGCCCACGGCCGCAGTGCCGTGGGCGGAGACACCCGCCTGTTCCGCATGATCTACCTCGGCAGGCCCGACTACTACCCCATCATCGAACGCTCCCGCGGCCTGTGGGCCGAGCTCGAAGCGGAAACCGGGCAGGACATCCTCACCACTACCGGGGGTCTGTCCATCGGGACCGCGAACGGCAGCTACATCACCAGCCTCCTCGAGGCCACGCGCGTCACCGGAGCCGAGCACAGCGTCCTCAGCCGGGAGGACATGGCCGAACGCTACCCCCAGCACAACCTCCGCCCCGACGACTGCGCCGTCTATGACCCCCACGCCGGCGTTCTGCGCACCGACCGCGCCGTCAGCGCCGCCATCGCGGCGGCCCAGGCGAACGGCGCCACCGTCCTTCAGAACACGCCCGTGGACAGCATCACCGAAACCGAACACGGCGTGGTCGTCGCCTCGGGCGACAGAACCTGGACGTTCGAGAAGGTCATCGTCGCCTCGGGCGGCTGGTCCCGAAGGCTCATGCCCGACCACCTCAAGGCCGTCACGGAAACCCATCGGATCGTCCTGACCTGGTTCATCGCCGAAGACGGCACGCAGTTCTCGCCGGAGAACTTCCCCGTCTTCAGCCGGCTGTACGGCGATCGCTCCATGTACGGCGCACCCGCCGTCGACGGCGTGACGGTCAAGGCATCGGTGGACGGACCGCTGGACGGACGCGGAAGGGAAACCCCCGACCCGGACTCCGTGCCCAGGGAACTCACCCGGGAAGAAGTCGAGAAGGTCACCGATATCGTCACCGAATTCTTTCCCGGTCTGACCCCCACCATCGTGCGCTCCGACGCCTTCCCCGACCTCTTCACCGAGGACAGGCATCCCCTCCTCGGCTGGCTGGACGAGAACAGCAGGGTCTACTGCGCCACCGGGTTCTCCGGAAAGGGCTTCAAGATGGCCACCGGCTATGGCCACATCGCCGCACACGAGGTGCTCGGCAAACAGACCATCGAAGGCCTGGACTTCGTGCGTCCGAACCGGTTCAAGACCAGGTAGCCCACCCACTACCGCCACCTCGGCGCAGTAGCCTCGGTATCGTCATTCGGCTGACGGTCGTTGCGGACTCATCTCTTGATGTCCCGCAACGGCCGTCTGTCATCTGCTGAACTGTCCACCCGTGAAGACACTCAGCTTTACGCTGATCCGGAGCACCGGAAACGGGAATTGAACGTCGTGTCAGTTGGTTGGTCGGCGGTAGCCGATGAGGACGACGAAGGCACCGCCGTGGTCCGGCTCGTCCGTCACCTCCTGAGCAAAGCGTCCGGGGTCCGCGCTTTCACGTACGACACCGCTCTCCGCGGAGTCCATCGAGCCCCTTTGATCGCTGATGGGATTGTCGTTTTCACGCGCCAACATGGCGGGCTTAAACCTCATCCCCTACAGCGTTACGAAAATCGTTACAAAAACGGCAAGTGCAGCCACGATCTCTATGCCGCCGAGGGACGAGTCTGCGAGCGCCACCTCACGGTGGACGGCGAGACATATTACGCACCCCTGTCCGTCGAAGAGCTGGAGCGCCGAAAGCAGAATAAGAGCCGCTTCTATCACCGCCTCGTCATCCCTTGCTCGCGCGGAGATCACGAATTCCGCATCCGCGTGGACGAAACCAACGAGGACCGCGAAATCGACCCGTCCACCAAAAAGCCACGCTTCAACAGGGCCGAGCATCTGCGGCAAATCCCACCCGCCACACCAGCTGGTCGCCGACTTCTGGGATTCCGGCAGGACAGCGAGTCGAACCACTCCCGCTTCGACCAGGCCTACCCGCACGAACGAGTCCCCGCCTACGGCGCCAACGCCGGCCTGCTGATCTACATCGGCTACGCCTGAGTCAACAACTCCATCACCCGCGCCCTGGGCCGCAAGCCGCTCGACCTCGCAGCCTGACGCCACCACCCATGGGGGCCGACGCCCCTCCCGAACCGCGTACACCGCAGGATCAGACCTGCCGCCCGGCAGCCAACATCACCAGCCCTCCAGCCGCCCCGGCGCCAGCCGCTACACTGTGGGCGGTGGCACGGCTGCACGCGAGCTCTGCCGCCACAACCCTGCCGGGAGCACGTCTGACGCCCGCATCATCTGGGCACTAATTTCAGACACGTTTTCCGACAGATCCCCGCCTTCGTAGCTCAGGGGATAGAGCACCGCTCTCCTAAAGCGGGTGTCGCAGGTTCGAATCCTGCCGGGGGCACAGGGTCTGACCAGGCAATATGAATTGAACACCCCCTCCGGAATGATCTCCGGAGGGGGTGTTTTCGTGGCCACGGGGACAGAACGGGGACACGCTGCTACGCAGCTGTCTCCGCGGGGTCGTCGGGGTCGACAGGGTGGACCAGCGGGCGGATGGGGTCCTGAGCAGCGGCGTTGCCAGGAACCTGGGGCCTGGGCGAAGTACTGGAGCTGGTCTCGGGCGCCGCAGCCGCATCCTCGGCTGCGGGGACCGCCTGAGGCCCCTGCGGCTGCTCACCGTCGGCCTCCTCCCCCGGCTGTGCCGCCTTGCGCGGGACGAGTGCCACGGGCGCGTCAGCGGCCTCGAGTTCGAGCTGTGGCAGGACGCTGGTGTACGTGTCGGCGGTGAGCTTGTACGAGGAGTGCCCGAGCATGACCTGGATGGTCTTCATGTGGATGCCAGCGGCGAGGGACAGCGTCGCGGCACAGTGGCGCAGGTCGTGCAGGCGGATCGGAGGCAGGCCGAGCTTCTGGACGAGCCTGTTGAAGATCTGGGAGAGGTACTCCGGGTGGTACGGGCGTCCGTCCTCCCAGGTGAAGACGCGGCCGGAGTCGGCGTAAGGCCCGTACTTCTTGGGCTCCTTGCGATGCATCTCCTCCCACTCCGCGCGCTCGACCTGTTGCCGTCGCCGCCAGAACTTCAGGAGCTGGTGGGTCTGGCTGTCGAGCCGGATGGTGCGGGCTCCGCTGTCGCTCTTGGGGGTGTCCTCCCACACGTCGTAGGAGGCGGCCACGAGCTGCTCGCTGATGTGGACGGTTCCGGCGGTCATGTCGGTCTCGCGCCAGGGCAGGCCGCAGGACTCGCCGCGGCGGGTGCCCCGGAAGACCATGAGGTGGAACATCGGGTAGAGCCGGTGCTCGGCGACGGCGTCGAGGAAGGAACCGGTCTGCTCGGCCGTCCAGACCATGACCGGGCCGGGCTTCTCCCCCGTCTCCTGCCAACGGGCGACGCGCTCGTCGGTCCAAACGAGCGGCTTGGGCGGGGTGTACTTCGGCAGGACGAGGTACTGGGCCCAGTTGTCGCTGATCAGCTTCTCGGTGTTCTTGGCGTAGTCGAGCGCGGCGCTGAGCTCGTTCTTCATCTTCAGCTGGACGCCGGGGCCGGTGATGTACCGCGGCTTCCTGCGGGCCTCCCGTAACTTCTCCTTCGCTTGGTTCCAGCGCTGGCGCAGCTCGGGCGGGCGCGGCTTGGCCGCCTGCTTCCAGGCGCGATGGGCGGCTTCGCATTCCACTCTGGCGAGTTCGGCGGCGTCCGCGTTGGCGGCGTGCTGCTCGTTGTCGCGCCAAATGTGCTCGAACATCTCCTGGAGGTGCCGGGTGCGCAGGTCCCGCATCTTGATGTGCCCGAGGTGCGGGATGAAGACCCGGCGGATGTGGTCGTCATAGGTCTTCCAGGTGGACCGCTTGAGGTCGACCCTCTTGGCGAACCAGCGGAGCAGGAACTGCTCGAAGGTCTCGTCCGAGAGGACATCGATACCGTCCTGGGCCTTGTCCCAGATCTCCTGGGCTGCGTCCTCGGCCTTCTTCTTCGTGAGGAAACCGCCCTTGCGCGGGCGGCGCCGCTTGCCCTTCGGGCCCGGTGGCAACTCGACGTAGTAGTACCAGCTGCCATGGTCCCGCTTACCGAGGTCGGGGCAGGCGGAGCCGAGCTCCTGCATCTTCAGTCTGCCCTTGGCGTCGAGGACGGGCGAACCGTCCTCGTTGGTCACCGGGGCCTTGCAGTAGCAGCGCCTGTAGACCGAGCCCTTGAACACGTTCCCCTCCTGTGTGCCGCTGAGCTGCCAAGCGAGGGCGATCATATGTGGAGACAGATGGATTGTCTTCCATCTCTTTGAGTGCATAGCAGTGCCAGACACTCCAGATGATCGCAGCCTCTGTGAACGGATAACGAGGCGACCCGCCCTTGCAGCCATTTACATATGTGGTGGCAAATGCAAGCTGTAGCTCTCATATCCATCGAGCGAGATCTTGCTCGTCCGCCAGGAGAGAACTTAGACTCCGTCGGCACTTTCTGGGAGGCGCGGGGGCGGAACAGGAGAGTCTGACCATGCGAGATCGAAAGGTTCCGGCCACCGAGAACGCACCGACGCCGGCGGTGGACGCATGACGCGGGACGAGGTCCTCGCCCTGCCGGTGACGGTCGACGTCCTGACGGCGGGCAAGGCGTTCGGCTTCAGCAGGAACACGACGTACGAGCTGATCAAGTCCGGCGAGTTCCCGGTGCCGGTGCACCCGTACGGCAAGGGCAAGCGCAGGGTGCTGACTTCGGAGCTGTGGGATGCCCTCGGAGTACGCCCAGACCAGGGGGCTGCCCAGGGCTGATGCCGTCGACTGCCTTGGCCGCTGGCGTGAGGTGGGTCAGCGGGGGAAGGCGGCCCGCCAGAGGTCGACGTGGCGGCCGACGTCGACGCGTAGCTCTCCTTGGTGTGCCGCCTCACCGTCCGCGGTCGGGGGGAACCTGAAGTGCCACAAGGCGTTCCCATACCGGTTCTGGGAGAACGTGCTGCCGGTGACGGACGTGCGCTCGACCGCCAGCATTTCGTACTTCGGATTCGGCCGGTCGGGGTCCCCCTGGCGCGGATAGAAGAAGTCCTCCAGGAAGAGCAGGCGTTCGCCCGTGAGGATCAGGTAGCCGCCCCAGAGTGATTCCGGAGGCTGCGGGAGTTGCAGAGTGGAAGCTTGAAGGTGCTCCACGATCTCGGTAGGGCGCAGCCTCGCGATCAGAAACGGCGCGAACTCCTGTGGTCGGTAGTAGGTGTAGTTGGGTTCGACCTCCGACAGGGCCGCGTCCAGCTTGAGTGGTAGTTCCTGGTGCGCGCGAGCGGCTGCCGCCCCGGCAGCGTCGCCGTAGTCGTCCAGCAGTTGCACAAGGAGCGCGGAGATCCCCCGGCGATCGAAGAGTCCCTTGGGGTGTTGGAGCGCCGTGCGGCACAAGGTGATCGCGGCGGCGAGGGCGTCGGACTCGGTCGCATGGCCCAGTGCGCGAAGGTTCTCTCGCGGATCCGGCCCGACGGTCCGGGGCCGGATCCGGCGGGGCTGGTCCTGGTCGTACGGCGTGGTCGGATAGCGGTCATCGCGGGGGTTCCCGCGGGCGTCGTCGATCATCTCGGCGAGCTCGTGGGCGGCTTCCCCGGACAGCTTCCACACCCGTTGGTCGATCGCTGCCCGGAAGTCACGCTGGGCCTCGGCGAGGCGGCCATGTCCGCGCGACATGCGGGCCCTCGCCAGGAGCGACTGCGCCGCGGTAGTGCGGGCGGCGTCCAGGTCCGTCTCCGTCGTGGCGGGGGCGTGGCGGTGCACTTCCCGCAGCACGCGGTAGACGCCGCCGGTCGCCGCCACCCGCACGTCGAGGCCGTTGCCGCGCCCGTGCTTGACGATCCAGCGGTAGTTACGCAGAGCTCGGCGGTAATCGTGCTTGTCCTCCTGCTGGATGGCGCGTGCCAACACGGCATCCACCAGGGAACTGCGCAGTCCCATGAGCACCCTCCGGCCAGGTAGGCGCTGATCATTGTGGGGATCAGGATGGCTCCTGCACATCACTCAGTTGAATAGGTGACCTCCAGTAGGTCGAGGGCCAGCCCGGTCGCGGCGAGGAAGTCGGCCAGCAACGTGGGAGGTCCTGGCCCATGCGGCGGCTCGGTACATGCCAGCGCGCCGGAACTCTCCAGTGACCGATCGTCTCGTTGTACAGTCCGCCGTGCAGCAGCTGACCTCGGTTCACAACCGAGTCTCAGATGTAGGGGTGACAATGCTACGTGTTGGCATATCCTGTGCGTGGGAAGCAGGGGATTTTGGGCTGGAGACTACATGAGGGCGTACGGGCATGAGACGGACGGTGTCACCGCCGTCCCCGGGGAGGCCGCCTACCTGGCGGCGGTAGCCAAGCTTCTCCTCGAGGAGGAGAAGACACTCACCGAGGCCACGGCGTGGATGACGCAGAACGCGGGACCGACGGTATCTGGGCGGCCATGGTCGCCGACCACCCTGCGCCGCCGTCTGCGGAATCCGGCGATCACCGGCCTCCGGGAGAACGCCGAGGGCGAGCTGGTCCCCGGCCCGGCCGAGCCGCTGATCGACCGCGAGACGTTCGACGCGCTGCAGGAGCTGTTCCGGGAGAACCAGAAGAGCCAGGGCAGCAAGTCCAAGCACGTGCACTACCTGTCCGGCGGACCGGCGACCTGCGCGTTGTGCAAGCAGCCGCTGGTGGCCCGGTCCACGGCGAACGGCGGGCGCGGATACGTCTGCGAGAGCGAGGGCTGCGGCAAGGTACGGATCTCCGCCGAGCCGTTGGACGAGTACATCGGCGAGCGGGTCGTCGCCCGGCTGGCGAGCCCGGCGCAGCTCAAGCGGCTCGCCGCGATCCGGGACCGGTTCGCTGCGGAGGCGCGGGAGGCGGAGCGGTTCCAGAAGGAACTGCGGGGTCACAAGGAGGAGTTGGCGCAGGCGTACGGGGGCAAGGAGCTGAACCTGGGCGAGTTCCGGGCGGCGAAGGCCGCGCTGGAGCAGCGGCGGGGTGAGGCGATGGCGGCCGTGCGCCGAGGCAAGTCCCTCGAGGAGCTGCCGGAGTTGACTCCGCAGGGTGTCGAGCCCTGGTGGAACGAGACCGCGGGCCGTGAGCAGCGCCGGAACCTGGTGCAGTTGGCCGTGCGGGAGGTGCGGGTGGGTCCGGCGACGGTGCGCGGTTCACGGAAGTTCGACGAGGCTCGGTTCGAGATCTTCTGGCGGTAGCGGGCTGCGTGCGCTTCTGCTTGGCTGCCTACCCTTTCGGCAACTGCTCCCGCACAGGTAATTCAGCGCGCGGAGTGGATGGACCACCGGCCCTACGCCTCCTCGTGTGTTCCGTCCGGAGGCGTAGGGCCGTGGTGACCATGAGCCGGATGACGGGCGGCGGGGCGGAAATCCCCACGGCCTGGCGGAGGCGGTCGTCGAGAAGAGCACTGGCGGCGGTTTGCACCAAAGGGCCGACCACGGGTGGGAATCGGTCGGAGAGCAGGTTCCGAGTCGCCTCCATGAGCGTTTCCCCTTCGGGACTCGGCGCCATGTGGTGGCGCTCGAAGTCGTCCATCCAGCGGGCCAGCTCGAGGTAGGAGGCCGGGACGGCCTTGATGCCCATCCGCTCCGCCAAGTCGAAATAGAAGGCGTGGGCCGAGATCTTCTCCCGCCCGGTGGTGCGCCGTATGCCGTGGTGATCGATCCAGCGCATCGGCGTGACGCAGAACGCCCCCAGGACGTACACGAACTCGTCGTTGCCAACGGAGAGGCGTTCGTGGAGCCGGTTCAGCCGGGCCACCGCGTCGCGACCGGCCGGATCCTCCAGGCCGTGCTCGATTAGCGTGTACATCAGCGTGCCGGTGGCCTTGGCGCGTACGGCCGGCTGGCTGGTCAGCTTCCCGGTGCCCGCAAGTACGCGGGCGATGCTGGGAATCCCGAACACGCGGTAGAAGCCGAGGTTCAGACCCAGCTTCAGGTCTTTGGGGCAGTCGGCCAACGCCAGCCGCTGATAGGCCGCGTGCGGGTGCTCAGAGCGGCCGGCCGGCGTACGTCGCGCTACGTCTGCGCCGGTCATGTGCTGGTTACCTCCGCCAGAACCCGGCGCACGAGCGGACCGTCCAGGTGCCGGGCGACCGTGACGAGGTGTTGTCGCTCCGCGTGCGGGGGCACGTCGATCCCGGGCGGTCGCTCGCAGGGACGTTGCGGAGCCTGCCCCGACTCCAGCGCCAGCAGCGCGCTGTGCAGGGCGGCCGCCGCGGCCACGGCATCCTGCTCGGGTGGGGCAAGGCCCTCGGCCTCGCCGAGACGCTTCGCGGTGTCGACGACATCCTGAGAGGTCCAGGGGCGGAGCGCGAGTTGCCCGTCGCGGATCTCCCCGACCCGCCCGAGGGCATGGAAGTCCCAACTGGATCCTGCTGGCGGACTGGTCAGGACGACGCCCGGATCGGCGCGCGTGACAGTACGCCACAGCGTCTCGAGCGCGCGGAAGTCGCGGCGACGCTGACGGCGTAGCCGTACGGCACCGGCCACCCAGCCACTGGCGATGATCAGGCAGCCCAGGGAGGACGACGCGGGCCCGACGGCGGTGCTGAGCGCATCGAGTGCGGAGGTGCCGAGGGCTCTGCCGCTCACAGCGATGATCTTGAACAGGCTGTATCCGGAACAGACAAAGCAGCCGACCGCGAGGCGCAGCAGGTTCCCATGGACGACCGGGTCTTTGTAGTCCTTGGACCGTCGCCACGACACGTACCCCATGGACCACAAGGCGACAGTGAACCCGGCCAGGTAGACGAGCAGGTAGGCGAAGACGATGGGCCTGTCGGCGAAGGTGGTGTCGAACGTCAGCGGCACCTCTCCGTCGGGCAGGTCGGCGGAGAAGAACAGGGCCGCCATGAGGACGACCACCGCGGCGTACGGAGGCATGACGCGTCGTAGCGCAGCCCGGGCCCTCGCTGGTGGGGCCGCTCCGCTGCCGCCGTTTTCCGCTGCGGAGGTTGGTGACCAGAGCAGCACCAGTACGAGGAAGAACGCGCAGCAGACGATGACCGAGCTGTAGACGACCAGCGTCGCGAGGTTGGAGATGCCGCTGGTCCGCCCGATCCATCGGTAGATGTCCGGTGCTGCGGAGATGAAGCCGGTCCCGACCGCGAAGGCGGCGCTGGCCATGAGTAGCAGGCCGGGTATTCGCTCGCGGGTCCAGGCCAGCGTCTTGTACGCGGCCAGCACGTACATGAGGGTGCCGACGGAGAGGTAGGTCGCTGTGAACGGCGCCTCCATCTCAGACATGGCGCCCCTCCCGGTGGACGAGGGAGGATGCGACGTGCGGAGCGGATCCCTCGTCGGGTGCGAGGTTCAGTTCGAGGTACAGCACCCTGCCGATCGTCTCGGCCTCATGCTCGGCGGGATCGTCGTAGTGGGAGCGTCCCAGCACGCGGCGTACGACATCGGGGGCGATGGTCGTGGCCCGAGGCTGGTGGTCCAGCAGAAGGTGGGCGAGTTCATGGCACTTCACCAGGTTCTGGTGGGCGGGACTCGTGTGCCGTGGGTAGTAGATGCGGTCCTGCGTCAGGTACCGCTCGTACAGGCCGGACGGCTCACCCGGCTGTAACTCGCGCTCGATGAACAGCAGCTCGCGGCCGGTCTGAGCCTCGTAGGCAGTGACCAGTTGGTCGAGCGTCGGGTGCGCGGGTAACCCGAACTTCTTCAGCAGAGCTCTGACTCTGCGTCTCTCATTTCGCATGCCCACGCTGGGGTCCTCCTCTCCGGGCAGCTCCCATGAGGTTGTTATGGGTGCACTGCCTTGCTCGTTCATCGGGGCCTCCCGCGTCCGTCCTTGGGATGGAAGCCGACAGCCCGGCGCAGTTGGTCCACCAGGGCGCCGACTGTCTCCCGCATGTCCAGGGGCAGTTCGGCGACGCCCTCGGCTATGGATCGGACCTGTTCGTCACCGAGGAGCAGTGCATCGGCCTCCGCGGCGGTGCCGGCCGTACGGTGGCTGCGGCTGAGCGGTTCGCCACGGCGCTGTTGCTCGATGGCCCGTAGGTCGCCTTCGACAGCTTGCACATAGGCGTCGTCGTCGGGCAGGAAGAAGTACTCGACGCGTACGCCGTACAGGCGCTGCGCCAAGGCGACGGCCCGGTCTGCCCTCGGGACGGAGCGGCCGTTGAGCAGGTTGCTGACCTGACTGACAGACATGCCGATCTCGTCCGCGATCTCCCGCTCCCGGTAGGGCCTTCCTTGCTCGGCGGGGTAGATGACCTGGTTCAGGCGCTTGAAACGCCGCCCGAAGCGCTGGGCCGCGTCGAAGTCTTCGGAGCCGCTTGCGTCGCTGCGGTCCGCGCGGACTGCACGGTCTTCCCGCTGATCCTCGCCGTCTGCCGCGCCCTGCCCCTGCTGTGGTGACGACATGTCTGCGGATCTTAAGGGGAGTTGAGGATCCTCGAGTGAAAAGGCGCAAGAAATTGGAACTTGAGGCGTGCATAGCGCGCAAACTGGACGATCTTTCGAGTGGATGCGGGAAATAGTTGACAGAGGCACCTGTCACGCACAGGATCATCACGCATCCTTCACGTTCGGCTCCGCCGTGTAGAGCGGGTCGGAGTCGTGCGGCCTCTTCGGTCGCCTCCTGAACGTGGGGACGCGGCGCCACTCTGGTCGCGTGGCGCCCTACTGACGATGTCTGTCACCAGAGGGATCTCTTGATGGCTGCCGCCGACAACTCTTTCGTTTGGTCATCCGGATTGCCCTGCCTCGCGCGCTCCGCATTCGCGGAGCGGGGGTCGGGCCTGCATTCCCCGCAGATACCGCCGCCGGACAGGTTCAGGATGGAGAGCGCTGGAACACAGAGGGTCATTGCGTGCGACGGAGGAGTGGCATGAAGGGGCACGTCTCATCGGGCATGGAGGGGACGGCGGACGAGGTGCGTCACACCAGGGCGCGAGAACACGAACCGACGCGGGAGTGCGCCTGGAGAGACCTGGAGATTCTGAAGGTCCTCATGGGGGCGGACGTCGACTTGGATGCAGGTTTCCTGGAGCACACATGTGTCGAAGGAGAAGATTGCTGGCCCGGTAATCAATATCAATAACACTTGACGTTCAAGATCGATTGACCATAGTATTTAGTCATCACCTCACAGGAACCCCTCCTGCGAGACCAAGGCTGCAAGGAGTCAGCGACATGAACGTCACCGAGGCGAACATCCAGGTCATCGCGATCCCGCTCGCGGACATCGAGCCCAACCCGGACCAGCCCCGCAAGTTCTTCGACGAGGCCAAGTTGGAGGAGCTGGCGGCTCAGTTCCGCTCGGTTGGCCAGCTTCAGCCGATCGTGGTCCGGCCGGCCGGCGACAAGTTCCAGATCGTGATGGGCGAGCGCCGCTGGCGGGCGATGCACCTGGTGGAGGACGCCACCACGATCGAGGCCAAGGTCGTCTCGAGCGTCGACGACGAGAACGCCTTCATCATGGGGATCTCCGAGAACATCGGCCGCGCGGACATGACGCTGATGGAGGAGGCACAGGCGTACGCGGACCTGGTCGGGTTCGGGTACAGCGCGGAGCGCATCGCGGAGATGTTCGGCAAGACCACCGACTACGTGAGGTGGCGGATGGACCTGCTCAACCTCACCACGGACATCGCGGAGCTGGTCGCCGAGGGCAAGATCAAGGCGGACTTCGCCTGGTACCTCTCGAAGCTCTCGCCGGCGAACCAGAAGGTGGCGGTCACCCGGTACATGAAGGGCGACTTCAAGACGGAGACGGACGCTTCCACGTTCGCGCAGGCCCTGCGGATGAAGGAGAACCAGGAGGGCTTCTTCTCCGAGAAGGAACTGTCGGACAAGGAGAAGGAAGAGAAGTCGAAGGAGCGGAAGCAGGCCAAGTCCAAGGTGGACCAGGTCGAGCGAGCCGGTGCCCTGATCGAGGAGCTGGCGAAGCTGACGCCCACCGAGCTGGCCGAGCTGTTCGAGGGCGAGGTCGGCAAGCACCTGGACGCCGTGGAGCGCGTACGGAAGGCGGCGGCCGACGCGACGAAGAAGCTGCGCAAGGCCAAGGCGATGTCCGAGGCGAAGCAGCTGACGGTGCGGCCGGAGCTGGAGGTCGAGCCCGAGGGCGGGGAGGGGCCCGGCGAGGCCGAGATCGCCGAGGTCGCGGCGGAGGAGCCTTCGGAGGTTGAGCTCGCAGCCGCGGCCTGAGTCGGCGCGCGGGAGCGCGGTAGCGGTCGGGAGTCCGAGCGGGACCCCGGCCGCTCTTCCGTGTCGTGGGTGGCATGTGCGTTATGGGGCGGGCTTTTCCCAGGTCAGCGAGTATCGGCGGAGCACGTGTCGGCGGTAGTGCATGCCGGGCAGCAGCCGCTGCGCCTCGGCTCGCGCCTGCCCGTAGCTCATCTGCGGGTCGGCGGTCGGCATCCCTCCTGGGTCGTTCGCGCGGCGCAGCACCTTGGCGATCCGCACGATGGGGGCAGCCGTGATCGTCGCCGCCCACTCGGCCGGTGTCGTCTCGCGAGCCAGACCGACCACCACCAGCGTGCCGCCGGGCCGCAGCAGCTCGTGCATGCGGATAAGGGCCGCTTGGAAGTCCATGTGATGGACCGTGGCCACGGAGCAGATGAAGTCGTAGCCCGCGGTGGGGAGGCCGGTGGTGAGGAAGTCGCCCTCGATGAATGTCAGACCGGGATGGCCGCCCGAGAGCTCACGGGCGCGGCTGATCATCTGCCGCAATTTGTCGATCCCGGTAACGCGCTTTGCCCGCCCGGTCAGCTTCCGCGCCAGAAGGCCGTCCCCGCAGCCAACGTCCAGTGCGTCACCGCACGCCTGTGGAACGGAGCGGAGGATGCCCGGATGCCGGGCGACGTTCGTATTCCAGTACGACTTCAGGCCGGTCTGGTGCATCGGACCCTCGGTGGCGATAGATGGGTGAGGTGATTGTGGGGCGGGAATGGGGTGCCGCGGTATACGTCCCGCCAGCAAGCCAAGCATGTATTGGACTTGAGGGTCACCCCGTTGTGAAATAGAATTTTATCGACACCTTTGCATGTTCGTGCAGGGTGGCGAGCCACGACAGGAGGAGCATGTTCGAACTGTTCACGCAGAGATACCAGGGTTTCGAGCCCTCGATGGGAGTGCCCGTGCGCATCACTCTGGGTGCGCCCCGGTGGACGTTGCCGTACGCGCTGGAGCATCAGGTGCGGGAGGTCGCGCCGAGTCGCGAGTACTTCGGGGCCGCGCGGCCGGTGTATGAGGCGGCGTATCTTGCTCAGCTCGACCGACATGGGGCCGAGTTCTTCGCCTCACGCTTTCAGGAGATCGCCGTGGCGGCCGGCGATCCACGGCTGGTCCTGCTCTGCTTTGAGGATCTGGCGCAGCCGGAGCAGTGGTGTCACCGGCGGATGTTCGCCGCCTGGTGGCAGGAGAAGACGGGGGCGAAAGTGCGGGAACTCGGGCCGCTGGGACCGGAGTACGAGCAGGGGACGCTGCTGTGAGTGAGAGTCAAAGGCCCAATTGGGTGGAGATGAGCCGTGAGGACTTCGAGGCGCCGCCGGATCCGAAGCCGGCGCCACCTGGTCAGATGGAGCTGTTCGAGCCTGGGCCGGGGAAGGTGAAGGCGAAGTCGAAACCGCCCGAGGAGTGCCCGGCGGGGACGTTGAGCCTGCTCGACCTCTCGGGCGTGGACGAGTAGTTCCGATCGCCCCTGGGGTGCCGGGGCTTTGAGCATGTGGTGGGCGCGGAATCGTGCCCACCACATATGTTGTGGCAGTCATTAGTCTGATACGGTTCCTTTCGTGGCGGGGTGATCTTCCGATCGAGCCCCGCCGCGCGTCGGTGGTGCACCTGGCAGCACGCCCCGCCCCCGGTGGGGAGGAGCCCGTTCGAGTCGGGCCCGGCGCTCGAGGACGCGTCCGCACAGGCACGTGGTGCGGAGCCGATCAGCCAAGGAACCATCCCCCCTCCAGGCGTCCCCCGCGCCTCCTGGTTCCCCGGCGGCCTGGCACGGCAGGACCAGCCCCCTGCCCCTCCAGGCCCGCGTCCTTCTCGGTCAACTCGGTGCAGGGGAGGCAGCGTTGTTCCACGGCTCGATCCCCGCCGACCTTCGCGCGGTCATCCACGAGCACACCGCCACCTGGCGCGGCCAGGCCGAGGACATCTACGTCGGCTGCTCCGGCAACTTCACCATCGAACGGGTTCTGCACGACTCCGGGTTCCGGCTCCATGGCTGTGACGTGCAGCTGTACTCGTCGGCGATCGGCTGGTACCTGGCCGGGCAGGAGCTGCCCATCACGATCCGCCCCGAGTCAGCCGGCGAACTCGACTGGCTGGCCCCGTACATGGACGGCCGGGCGGGAACGCTCGCGGTGGTGCTCCTCGGCTCGCGTTTCTTCCAGTGGATCGGGCGCGGCAACCACCCGTACTACGGGCGGATGCTGGCCGCGTACCGCCAACAGTTCCCCGAGCTGCACGCGAAGACGGTCGCGAAGATCGAGGCGCTGCCGCTGCGGCTCGCTTCGTACGCGCCGATGGACGTGAACCAGTGGCTCGCCGAACAGGTCCCGGCCGATGCGCCGGTGGTCGCCTTCCCGCCGTTCTATGCAGGGGACTACGAGGGTCAGTTCGCGGCGCTGGACAAGCACTTGGAGTGGCCGGCGCCGGAGTACCCGACGCTGGACGACGCGGCGAAGCAGACGCTGATCGAGCGGATCACCGACCGGCCGCACTGGGTGCTCGGGCTGCACTTCGACGTCGAGGAGCTGGCCGGGCATCTGCGCGGTCAGGTGCAGACGGCCAACCGCGGGCTGCCGATCAACGTGTACTCGTCGGTGCCGCGTTCGCGGATCGTACGGCCCCACCAGCGCCTGGAGCCGGTGCGTGCCCCGCGGCTCGTACCGGGGCAGCGGCTCGGCGGGACGTTGACGCTGGCCCCGCTGTCGATGGGCCAGTTCGCGACGCTGCGCTCGCAGTACATGAACCACAACATCCGCCCGGGCACCCCGACGATGGCGCTCGCGGTCCTGGTCGACGGGGTCGTGGTGGGCGCCTTCGCGTTCTCGACGCCGAAGTACGACCCGCACAACGTCTACCTGCTGTCGGACTTCCCGGTCGCGCCGACGTCGTACGGGCGGCTGGCGAAGCTCGTGCTGTACGCGGCGCTGTCGACCGAGGCCCAGTTCCTGGCGCAGCGCACCATGAACACCCGCCTGACCCGGCTGAACACGACGGCGTTCACGCAGCGGCCGGTGTCGATGAAGTACCGCGGGCTGCTGCGCCTGAACTCCCGCAAGGACTCCACCGATCCCGCCTACCGCTACCAGCTCGACTACGGCTCGGAGTTGGGCCGCTGGTCGCTGGCCGAGGGGTTCGCCGAGTGGAGCCGCAAGCACGGACGCGCCGAAGGGCTCAACACACTCCAGGAGGACACGGCCCGGTGACCCAGCTCAGCAAGCCCCGCATCGTCGAGGGCGACCCGCGCGACCTGACGCTGCTCGACGTGAACGCCCGCTTCATGCGGCACGAGCAGTTCCAGCGCCTGGTGGCGAACATCCGTGAGGACGGGCATCTGACGTCGACGCCGTTGGTGTGGCACGACGCCGACTCCGGGCGCCGCATCGTCCTGTCCGGCAACCACCGTACGAAGGCCGCCATCGAGGCCGGGCTGACTTCGATCTTCTGGCTGGAGGTCACGGACCCGCTGCCCCGCCAGAAGCAGATCGCGCTGCAGCTGTCCCACAACGCGATCACGGGCGAGGACGATCCGGCCACCCTCAAGGCGCTGTACGAGGAGTTGGAGGACGTCTCCATGCGCCTGTACTCGGGGCTGGACGACAAGACGCTCGAGCTGCTGGAGGAGGTGAGTGTGCCGAGCCTCGCGGAGGCGAACCTGGACTTCGCGACGGTGCAGATCGTGTTCCTGCCGGACGAGAAGGAGGCTGCGGAGAAGGCCCTGGAGGCCGCGCGGAAGGCGGCCTCGGCCGATGCCCGTTGGGTGGCGCGTATCGAGCAGTACGAGAGCGTGCTGGACACCCTCGACACGACGAAGGGCGCGCACAACATCGGGAACGTCGCTGCCGCGTTCGCGATCATCCTCGCCGTTGTTGAACGGCATCTCGGTGAGTTGGCGGAGGGCTGGTACGACCCGGACGAGCAGACGGCGAAGCGCAAGGGTAGTGCTCCGATCGAGACGGTGCTCGCGACGCGCACTATGCCGGCGGACGCCGCGGCGGTCGTACAGCGGGCCATCGACCGCATGGAGCGGGACGGTGACATCGAGGCCGGGCAGCGGTGGCGGGCCCTGGAGTTGTGGGCTGCCGACTACTTGGCGGGTGCGCAGTGACGGCGGTGTCGGAGGCGGACGAGGAGCTGTACCGCAAGCTGCTCGCCGAGCGGTACGGCCCACCGGGCCGACTGGAGGCCGAGAGGTTTCCGGCGATCCATGCCTCGGTGGAACGGGCGGCCGGGGTGAACGAGGAGCAGTGGCGCCGCCAAGTCCGCGAGATCGCAGCCCGCTACGGCTGGCGGCTCCAGTACCACACGGCGGACTCCCGCCGTTCCGATCCCGGCTGGCCGGACGAGGTCTTCGGGCACCTCGGCCAACGCCGCACGCTCTTCGTCGAGTTCAAGACCGACACCGGCCGGATCCGCCCAGCACAACGCGAGTGGCTGGCACATCTGGCCGACAGCGGCTTCGAGGTCGCCGTATGGCGCCCGCGCGACCTGCCCACCGTGCTGCAGGTGCTCGGCCCCGCCCGGCAACGGGCCACCCTCCCCCCGAACTTCCGGAGACCGACCCCATGACCGCCCCGCACACCGACGAACTGAACCGGCTCCACGCCGAGATCGACCACCTGACCACCATCCACCGCACCGCCGCCGGCATGACCCGGGCCCTGACCGAGCACCTCGCGGGCGAGCCGTTCCGCCTCGCCGACCAGCTGGCCCGCCTCCTCGAGGGCGAGTTGGAGCCCGATGATGTACGTGAAGGGAACGAGCCGTGAACCTGGCGAAGGACTCCTCATCATGGGAGCGCACCGTCTCTGTGACACCGCTGCCCGACTCCGTACGCCGCAAGGCCGCCGTCACGGTTGCGGCGCGGTCGACGGGCCCGGCCGACTGCGTCGATCTGCTGGAACACCTGGGACTCCGTGACCCGGCGCTGCGCACAATCGCGGTATGACCGACATCGTGGAAGCGGCCTGGCACAAGATCCTGACCACGGCGGGTGAACCCACTCGGCCGGTGGGCGTGCCGCTCTTGGAGCCGTTCACCGAGCTGGTGCGGGTCGCGTATGCCGAGCCGCTGCTGCGGCAGCTGTTCCCGTGGACAGGCATGTGGGAGTTGCACTTCAGCAGGTGCACGGAGTTCCGCCCCACCTGGGACATCCCCTACGTCGGCACGCGGAAGGACGGCCGGTACTACGTGGAGGGGCCGCTTCGCATGCAGCGGATCGGCGAGACGGACGACGCGCAGGGCGCCGTGGCGATGGTCATCGAGCGGCTACCGCCGGGCTGTGGTCCAGCCTTCGTCGGTACGGCGGAGGAGCTGGCCGCGTACGAGAGGACACGAGACACCAGGTAGGAGCACACCGGTCGGATGGCGGACGTCGCCGAGGCATGGGAGCGGCAGCCGGGCGAATCGGCCGCCGCCTGGGAGGCGTTTGCCTGCTACCGCGACCTCGGTCTTTCCCGCAGCATCGGCAAGGTCGCGGAACGGCTGGCCAAGTCCCGCACGCTCATCGAGCGTTGGTCGACAGCCCACCGCTGGGTACTGCGCGCCGAGGCATGGGACCGCGAACAGGACCGCCTCTGGCGCGCCGAACGCCAACACGCCTCCCGTGAGGTCGCCCGTCGGCACGCCCGCCTCGCCTCCGCCGCCCAGTCGAAGATCGTGGCCCAGCTCCAGCAGCTCGATCCGTCCCGGCTCAGTCCGTCGGACGTGATCCGCTGGCTGGAGGTGACGATCCGCATCGAGCGCCAGGCGTACGGGATGGACCTGGCCGAGGTTGCCTCTACCGCCCGTGGGGGCTCGGATGATGCGGCAGATGTGTCCGGGCTGACGGACGAGGAACGTCGAGCCCGCATGGAACAGCTGCGCCGCGAACTCGAGGCCCGCATCGGCACCTTGGGCGGCGACCAGCAGTGACCGCCGACTCCTTCCCCGCTCTGCCGGACCCGGCCGGCATGTCCGACGCCCAGCTGCACACTGAGATCACCGCCCTGCTTGAAGCCGACACCGCATCGGCCCGCCGCTGGTCCTGCGACCGCCCCGGCTGCGACGGCTTGCCCCACGAGGGCTGGCTGCACCACCACGCCCGCGCCACGCAGCGCCTGCCTGAAGGGGACTGGACAGCGTGGATGATGCTCACCGGCCGCGGCTGGGGCAAGACGAAGTCCGCCGCGGAGGCCGTACGAGCGTGGGCGGCCACTCCCGGCACGATGATCGCGGTCGTCGCGAAGAACGCCACGCTGGTCAAGGAGATCTGCTTCGAGTCCCCCAAGTCCGGCCTCCTGGCGGTGATCCCGCCCGAGGACATCCGCCGCTACAGCCCCGGCAACGGCCTGACCACCCTCCGCCTGAAGAACGGCTCGGCGATCTACGGCTTCGGCGCGGAGACCCCGGACAACCTCCGCGGCTTCGCCTTCGACAAGGGCTGGCTCGACGAGTACGCCGCCTGGAACCGCCACACCGCCCAATCGGTGTACGACATGCTGTGGTTCTGCCTGCGCGAGGCACCGAGCCCGCAGGTGGTCATCTCCACCACCCCCAAGCCACTGCCGCACGTCAAACGGCTCGTAGAGCGCGGCCGAAGGCCCGGCTCCACCGTCGTGCTGACCACCGGCCGCACCGAAGACAACCGGGCCAACCTCTCGGCCGCCGCCCTCGCCGAACTCGACTCCGAGTACGGCGGCACCCGCCTCGGCCGCCAGGAACTCGACGGCGTCCTCCTCGAAGACGTCGAGGGCGCCCTGTGGAAGCAGTGGATGTTCGAGGTCGAGGGTTTCCGCATCGCGCACCCCGCGGTCCCGCCGCTCGACCGCCTCGTTGTCGCCGTCGACCCGGCGGTCACGACGACGGACGACGCGGACCTGACCGCCTTCACGGTGGCCGGCCGCTCCTACCCGCTGGAGCAGATGTACGGCGACCGCCGCCCCCGCGGCTACGTCCTCCACGCTGAACAGGACCGCTACACCCCCACCGCGGCGATGCGCCGAGCCGCGGCGCTGTACCACGAGCACCAGGCGGACTGCGTGGTCATCGAGGCCAACAACGGCGGCGACTACCTACCCGCCCTCCTGGCAGAGGTGGACCCGACGGTGCCGAGCCGTGTCGTACACGCCACCCGCGGCAAACGGGCCCGCGCGGCCCCGGTCGCGATGCTGTACGAGCAGTCCCGCATCAGCCACGCTGGCCCGCCCCGCACGTTCGCAGTCCTCGAGGAGCAGATGACAACCTACGTTGGTGCCACGGAAGCCGAGGAGAAGTCTCCGGACCTCCTGGACTCCTGTGTCTGGGCCCTGACCGATCTGTTCCTGGACCCCACGGTGCCCGGGGCGCCGACAGCGACCGCAGACAGGCGACTCAGTGGGAGGCGCTGAGCGTCCGATGGTCCCGGCTGCCAACGCGCGCAACCGGGACCAGGGCGGCGTCAGCCCTCGTCAGACATCAGCTTGTCGCGGAGATCGTCCAGCGTCCGCCCGTCGGGCAGCCGCCAGAGCGTCCAGCCGTTGATGGCACTTCCGGTCACAGCGCTGGCGGCCTTGGAAGGAGACTGGAAAGGCGTCGCCTTCCCCTCAACGATCAGCTGCCCATCCGGCTGGACGATCGCCTTGGCGGACCGCTTGGCACGGGTCTGGCGGAACGTCAGCACATCGTTGGCTCTGAGCAGTCCTGCCGCCATGAGCGGGGCAAGGGGCCCAATCGGAGGTGCTGAAGTGGCCTTGGCGGCACCTGCGCCTCCGCCGAGCGACACGTTGACCTCGACGGCCCCTTCCGCGCCAACCGCAGCGATGTGCGCCAGCACTTCCGGGTCGAAGTGGATAGTGAGTGTTGCGATGTAAATCCCCTCCTCCGCTCGTTGGCCTGAAGCCAACTCTGCTGTCTGCGCTCCACTCTAGTGTAGAGCAGACAGCAGAACAAGCGAGTGTGACACAGGATGCCGTCACCGCTCCAAGAACCCTGCCCACAGGTCTTAGACTGCGCCGCTCAGTTTTGACGGGGAGTAACGGATGCGACGTTGGCGCAGATTGATCATCGATACCTGGGGAGCACTGGCCTACAAGCCGGCTTTCCAAGCGGCAGCTGAAGGACGGTCGGCAAAGCTGCCCAGCCCAACGGCCTCGTCTTGGGTGCCTGAAACGGAGCGTCGCCGTCTTGCCGCCTATACCGTGCTCGCCGCCTACGACAGCAACCAGGCCGCCGCCCTGCTCGGCGAAGACGGCGACGACCGTCGCGAGTACGGTGACGCGTCCCTGATCGTCGACCAGACACTCAGCCACCTGCTCGGCGAGACCCAGCAGGTCGTGGTCGAGGGCGCCGAGGACAACACGACCGCCCAGGAGCGGGAGGCACTGCTACGGGAGTGGGCGCAGGCCGAGCAGTTACGGATGCGGATGCAGCACGCCGAGCGGACCGCCGTACTGCTCGGCGACACCGTCTACCTGCTCGCCTGGTCCCGCGCGAAGAACCGCCCCGTGCTCAAGACGATCGACCCCGGCTTCTACTTCCCCGTACTGCCGGACGGGGCACTCGACGCCGACGAGTACCCGGAGCGCGTCCACTTGGCGTGGGAGGTGCCGGGGGACCCGGCCACCGGCCGGAAGGGGACCCTGCGCCGGGTGACGTACGAGCTGGGCCCCATTGACGATGACGGCACGCGGCGTACGTACCCGTGGTCGCGCGAGCCGAGCAGCGTCACCTGCTACCTGACCGACGCCGAATGGGACCTGGACCAGCTCGACCAGACCGGCGACCTCGACGCACTCTCCCTGTCCCGCGCCCGCTTCCGCACCAACGCCGACGGCGAGCTCCTCAACCGCCTCGACCTCCAACTGGACTTCATCCCGGTCATCCACGTCCCGAACACGATCAACGGCGCTGAGCACTACGGCCAGTCCAGTCTCCTGTCCGCCGCGCAACTCCTCGACGACCTCGCCGCGGCCGACACCGACAGCCAGCGCGCCTCGGCGACCACCGGCTCACCGATCATCGGCCTGTCCGGGGCGCGGCTGCCGGTCGACCGGAAGACCGGGCAGCCGCTCCCGGTCCAGGTCGAGCCCGGCATGGTCTGGCCGCTCGGCGACACCGGCCAGCTCAGTACGGTCGACACCTCGGCGCAGCTCGCCGAACTCCGCGCGTACGTCGAGACGTTGCGCGACCGCCTCTCGGTGGTGACCCGGCTGCCGGGCAGCGTGCTCGGTACGGTCCGCCCCTCGGAAGTGCCGTCCGGGTACGCACTGCAGCTCAGCTTCGGCCCGCTCGACGCCATGGTCCGCTCCATGCGGCTTGCCCGGGAAGCGAAATATCCGCTGCTGCTGAAGATGGTCCAGCGCCTCTACCAGCTCGGCGGCGTGCTGCCTCCCGGCGACAACCCCCAGGCCACGATCGCCTTCGGTGCCTACCTGCCCACCGATCTGGCCGCCGCACTGGACCTGGTGGCACACGGGGTGCAGGCGGAGGTGCTCTCGCTGGAGACGGGTGTACGACTGCTAGTGGATGCCGGCTTCCCGATCGAGGACGCCGCACTGGAGGTGGAGCGCATCCAGTCGCGGGCCTCATCACCCACACCGGATCGGCAAGACTCCGACAGCGCGGAGGACGAGGAAGGAGACAACACGACAGCCGCCTGAATGGGCGCGCCCATCAGCCGCAGAGGAGGGCCGCTTCGGGTTAAGCTCCGCGCCGACGCGGGGGCGTCTGGGCGAGGAGTAGCCCATGACCGTACGAACGCAGGGCCACGACGGCCACCCGAACCCCGGAACCTCCTCCGACGCCCCTGGCGCCGGGTCGGACACCCAGACGGCGGCCGAGGAGACGGGCTCAGCAACTGTCACCATCCCCCAGGACGAACTGTCCCGCCGCTTCGCCCGCGAGAAGGACCAGGGCCGACGCGCCGGCGTACGCGACCTGCTTGGCCAACTCGGCTTCGAGTCCGCGAAGGCCCTGACGGAGTACATCGAAAGCCAGCGCCAGGCCGAACAACAGCAGAAGGACGCCGAACAGGCGCGCCTCTCCGAGGTGGAGCGCCGCGAGCAGGCCGCCGCCGAACGCGAACGGCAAGCTCAGGAACGGGAATCGGCAGCCACAGCGCGCGAGAGGGAGGCGGCACGCCGAGCCGTACTGGTCGGCCTGGGAGCCACCGGTACGGAGCTGGAAGACGCGGTCGTGCTACTCGCCCGCGAACTCGAACCGGACGCCGACGACGCCGCCTTGACCCAGGCAGCCGAGGACCTGAAACAGCGCCGCCCCGAACTCTTCGGCGCCCGCACCGCGCAGACTCCGACGCCCCCGCCTTCCGGTAGCCCGTCCAACGTCCCGGCCCGCTCCGGCAACACGCCACCCCGGCCGGGCCAGTTCGGCCTGGACATCGCCCGACGCCGGGGCCACCTGAAGAACCCCTGACCTGCACCGCACTCACCCACAGGGACCGCGCCCTGCTGGCACAGCCGCACCACCGCGGACGACGGCACCACCCGGTGACCGTACGGACTCGCCGCCAACACGGCCTGCCCGAAGGAACCCGGCACCCGGCATGGACCTCCAGCCGATCACCTACTCCGAGTCCGCCACCGCCGACCGCCCCTGGCTGGCGTCGACGCACGGACTCGACACCCCACTCACCATCACCCTCGACACGGCCCTGTTCAAGCAGGGCACCCACTACACACCCCCCTCCCTGAACCAGCCCCGCAACGTCATGCAGGCCGGCATCCCCCTCGGCCGCGTCACCACCACCGGCTTGTACGGCCCCTGGGACGCGGCCGCCACCGACGGCCGCGCCACCTTCACCGGCGTACTCCTCGCCGACGTGCCCTTCACCCCCGGCAGCCCTCGCGCCGGCGCGGCCCTGTTCTGGCACGGCGTGGTCGCCGCCGTCCACATCCCCGGCGGCCTCGACGTCTCCACCATCACCGCCTCGACCGCGCAGCTCCACTTCATCTGACCCGCCGCCGATCGCCGATCGCTGATCCGCTCAAGGAGCCCCGCCCATCATGCTCGAAACCCTGCTGCGCGACATCGACGCGGCCGACCTCAACGTCTTCGCCCGCACCATCACCACCCCAGCCGACTTCGAACTGACCCGCACGGTCATCCCCGAACGCCGCCTGAACTCCGTCAAGTTCCGCATCAGGAGCAGCAAGCGCCGCGTGAACGCGGCCAAGTTCCGCGCGTACGACGCCCAGACCGCCGTCGCCCGCCGCCAGGCCGAGAAGATCATCACCGAGGGCATGCTGCCGCCCCTCGGCCAGAAGCTGATCGTCGGTGAACTGGAGCAGATCCTCCTCGACACCGCCCGCGGCGCCGACGCCTCCGAGTTCATCGAGCTGCTCTACGACGACATCGAGCGCCACGTCGAGTCCATCCACAACCGCATGGAACTGGCCGCCGGCGACCTCCTGGTAGACGGCAAGTTCAGCCTGAACGGCGAGAACGGCCTCACCCTGGAAGCCGACTTCGGCGTCCCAGCCGCCAACATGCCCACCGCCGCCAAGCCCTGGTCCGACCCCACCAGCGACCCCATCGCCGACGAACTCCGCTGGATCGAATACCTCCGCTCCATCGGCGCCCCACTCCCGGCCCGCGTCCTCACCTCCTACAAGGCCCGCGCCACCCTGGCCGCGAACAACGCCTACCGCGCCGCGTACTACGGCAGCGTCAACGGCTCCACCACCCCCACCGCAGTCCTCGCCCCCAACGAGGTCGAGGTCGTCCGCGCCCGCTACAACCTTCCGCCGATCACGGTCTACGACGTCCAGATCTCCGTCGACGACCAGTACCAGCGCGTCATCCCCGAGGACCGCTGGATCCTCCTCCCACCCAACCCCGAATCCTGGGCGGAAACCCAGTACGGCATCACCGCCGAGTCCCTGGTCCTCTCCTCCGGCACCAAGCCGGCCATCACCCGCCAGGACGCCCCCGGCATCGTCATCACCGCCGACTACCAGGACGACCCGGTCCAGGTCTGGACGAAGGGCGCCGCGGTCGCGATGCCGGTCATGTACGTCCCCGACATCCACATCACCGCGAAGGTCCTCTGATGCCCGCCGCCACACGCACGCTCGCCACCGCGGTCTTCGTCACCGACCCGAAGACGCGCGAGACGCTGCTCCTCCAGCCCGGTTCCGAGGTGAGCGATCCAGCGATCACCGAGCAGATCACGCACCCGGACGCTTGGGCACCGGAGCCGCCTCGTCAGTACCGGCGCGGGAAGGCTGAGGCGGCGTGAGCCTCACCGACGCCGAGTATGCCTACCTCCGCTCCCAGATCGGCGAGGTCGAGCGAAGCGACCTCAATGCCCGCCACCAGCGTCTCGGTTCCGTCAATGCCGTAGCCATTGAGATCCTTCGCGAACGCAAGGCTGCTTTGGTCTCCGACCCCCTGACCATCACGGTCCAAGGGGTCGCGACGGTGAACAACGCCGAGAACGTAAAGGCTCTAGAGCGTCAAATCACAGACCTTGAAGTAACGACGGAGGCCCGACACCCCTGCGTCGCCCCAACGCCGCTCCGCCGTCGATCGGCTCGCTAACACCGAGTGGCTCCCGACCTCGAGAAAAACTTCCAATGATCCATCATGGAAACGTTTACTGTCCAGCAAAAAGCGGTGCTCAGCAAAACAGCTGACCAGCCGTTAGGATGAAGGCCAGTTCGGGGTAGGGAGCGAGCCGACGACTTCGTGCTGCGCACGAGCATTGTCAGCACACTGGCGGTCAGGGGGGATTAGGCATGGGACGGCACGAGGGATCCAATGCATCGCCAATCGCCGCCATCGCCCGTGGGAACACTTTGCAAGCCCGAGAATCTTCTGCTCTCGCCCTTGCTCAACAACTGGTCTCTGTCGCAGCGGACAGCAACGAAAAATTGTCCACTCTCCTAGGCGTCGATGTTCCCCCTTCATCCGACGTGCGCCCGCACTGCCTCTCTGCACGCGCGCGCCGTGCCCTCACTACCAACGGCATGTGGAACAGTCGAACATTGCTGGAAAGTTCGGTTTCGCAGCTTCTTGATTTGCGAAATTGTGGACCGCGGAGCGTTGAAGAAATCCTCGCCAGTCTCCTTGTAGCCCTAACCTCACCCGCCATACATGAGCACTTGCCAATCGACGATGAGGAAGTTCTATCGAACTATCGACCCATCATCGAAGAGAGCGTTCCTCTGACGGTGCAAGGTTTTATGGCGGCGATTCGCGGGCGGAGGAATGTCTAAATGAGCAAGCTACGCACCCTTCGCCTGGCGGGGAGGTATCGTAACAGTCTGAATAACATCGTTAAGGACTTCTACGTCCCTTGCTTGAGAGCAGGAGTCCGGTACGACCGCGCGGTTGGTTATTTCACGAGCGGTTCTTTGGCGGTAGCCTCGGAAGGAATCGATGAGTTCGAGCGCACAGGTGGGAAGATGCGTCTCATCGCTAGCCCGAACCTTCGCTCAGACGACGTCGAAGATATCGCTCGCGGATATGAGCTTCGGCAAGTCGTAGAACGTGCCATCGTTCGAGAAGTGGAAGCGATTTCGTTGCTTTCAGATGAAAAACTCGATCAGCTCGGACGAGTTGGACGCCTCATCGCCCACGGACAGCTTGATGTGAAGATTGCAGTCATGCGATCCCAGCGCGGTACCGGCATTTACCACGAAAAGATCGGAACTATCCGCGATAGTCGCGGTGACTTCGTAGCCTTTACGGGATCCCTGAACGAGACAGCGTCAGCGTTCTTGGATAATTTCGAATCAATCCAGGTCTTCTTTTCCTGGAAAGAAGAGGATGCTCGGCGCGCAACAGACATCCAGCAAGACTTCGACGATCTATGGGAAGGCAGGACCCCAAACCTGGAGGTTCTAGAATTTCCAACAGCAGCACGACATAAGTTGATTGAGATTGCCGCCCAACGCGGCTATGCAAAAGCCCCTGGTGGTAGTACGGATTCCTACGGTTGGCCCACTCTCCCCGAGAGCATTGCCCTGCGCGAGTACCAAATGAAAGCCGTGACTGCGTGGCTTGAAGCTCGCGGTCACGGTATCTTCCAGATGGCAACTGGTACCGGCAAGACAATCACCGGGCTGAGCGCTGCCGATCAGCTAGGACGTCAGCTGAGATCTGCTGGAAGCCCTTTGGTGACCATCATTGTTGTACCCCTGCTCACTCTTGCTGATCAATGGACGGAAGAGCTGCAGCGATTCGGAGTCACTCCTATCCAGTGCAGAGATGATTGGCAGAACTGGGAGCCTCCGTTGCGTGACGCCCTTGCTTCCATGGGGAACGACAATCCAAAACACCTCGCCGCAGTGGTGACTAACCAAACTTTCACCACACCACGATTCCAGCGCCTGCTATCAAAAATCACGATCCCAATGCTTCTCGTAGCAGACGAAGTACACAATCTGGGATCTGAGAAGCTGCAGAGCCAACTTCCGGAGAATGCTGTCTTTCGGCTGGGACTGTCCGCCACGCCTGATCGACATTTGGATCCAGAGGGAACCCAGAAGCTGGTTGATTATTTCGGCGACATCCTCATCGAACTCGGAATTGAAGACGCAATTCGCCTCGACGCTCTGACACCATACCGGTATTACCCTGTACTCGTTCCTCTCAGCGATGAAGAATCTGAGCTGTACAACCAGCTAACTAAGCAGATCGGTCGACTGTATGTCCGAGCCGCCAGCGACGCAGCTTCCGAAGAGCGGCTGGGGCATCTACTTCGCAAGCGTGCAAACGTGCTAGGGCATGCAGAAGGAAAGATCCCGGCGCTACGAGACGCATTGACACAACGCAGAGATGAACCCTTTCAGCTTATCTATTGCGCCCCAGGGGAACGTCCAACCCAGAGGGGTGGTTCCGGGATCCGACAACTGGACGAAGCCATGGCGCTATCCGGCGGAGAACTTGGCATCCCAACGCACCCGTACACCGCCAAGGAAAGCCCCAGCGTCCGTCGCGAAGTTCTCGCAGATTTCGGATCAGGGAAGGCGATTCGAATGCTGGCATCAATGCGCTGCTTGGATGAAGGGGTCGATATCCCTGATGCCCGAATCGCCTACATGCTTGCGAGTGGCGCCAACCCCCGCCAATTCATCCAGCGCAGAGGCAGGGTATTGCGCAGGGCTCCTGGAAAGAAGCGTGCCGACATCATTGATTTCGTTGCTGTTCCACCAGGATCGGAAGATCTGTTCGACACCGAGAGAAACCTATTTCGCCGCGAACTTGAAAGATGTGTTGAATTTGCCCGATATGCAGAGAATCAAGGGTATGCCCTGTCCTGCCTTCGGGAGCTCCGCGAGCACTACGACCTGATGGATCTTTAGGAGGAGATATTCGTGGAAGAAGACAAAGAAATCGAAAAGATCTGGGAGAACCTGAGCGATGAAGCACAGGAGCTCTTGGCTGACGTTCTCAGGGTGGAACGTGAGAACCTCCACTACAACAAGCCAGAAGGCATCGTCGAGAAGATTGTCGCAAAGATTGAAGGGATCGTTAAGTGAAGATCACCGAGATTGAGCTGCAGGACTTCCGCAACTATAGAGGGAGGCAAAAGGCAGTTTTCACAACTTTTGCCGAAAAGAACGTCACCCTCATCTACGGAACGAATGGCGGAGGCAAGACAACGCTGCTCAATGCCTTCACCTGGGCTCTTTATGGGAAGCTGAGTCCTGATCTCGAAGATCCAGAAACACTGATCAATCTGGAAGCCTGGTCGGCAGCAAGTGCCGGCGAAAGGCTCTCGGTCTCCGTCACTGTGGTTTTCGAACACGACGGAAAGCACTATCGCGTCACAAGGGAGCAAACCGCTGTCAAAAGGGGGCTGGACCAAGAACTCGGTAAGGTTGAGTTCAACGTCCGTGTAACAGGTCAAGACGGCGTCTCCCACAAGATCCCGAACCCTTCGGGTGCAATCGAGAAAATCCTCCCCAGCCGACTCAGCGGGTTCTTCTTCATCAACGGCGAGCGAATCGAGAATCTCGCCAAGCCTGAAGCTTATTCAGAGATTCAGTCCGCAATCAAGACCGTAGTGGGAATCGAACCCCTCGAGAGAGCTCTGAAGCACCTTCCCAAGGCCCGAAACCAAATCCGGCACAAGCTGAAGTCGGAAGAGGATGGCGAAATTGCGATCGATAGGGTAAACGAGGAAATCGATGACCTTGAAAATCGGCAGGAGGAGGCGAATGATGAACTCGATCTACTGAAATCCGAGATCCCACACTTCAAAACCGAATTGGAGGTCGTGAATGAACGTCTTCGCTCACTGGAAGGGATCGCAGAGCTCCAGAAGGAGCGAGCCCGCTTTGAAAGCCTACGAGATGATGCTGAAGACCTCCTAAAGGGGCTACTGGAATCCCGAAATCAGCTCGTTCGTCAACGAGGTTACATGGTCTTCCTGTCCGACCTTCCGGAGCAGATCTCCGCAGTGTGTAAGTCACTCCATGAGCAGGGGCAACTACCGGCTCCGCTGAAGCGAACGTTTGTAGAGGATCTACTACGCGAAGCGGAATGCATCTGTGGCACTCATCTCGAAGAAGGAAGTCCGCAGCGGCAGAGAATTAAGAATTGGCTGGAGCGCGCAGGGCTCGCCGAAGAACGCTCATGGATGATGCTGGAGGGAGCGATGGGCGGGCTATCGGACCAGCGGAAGTCCGCAATACAGGAGCTTGAAAATCTGGACGAACAGATTGCAATGAGCAGGAAGACGCTGCAGGAACACCGGGCTCAAGTGGACGAGATCTCTTCAAAGATCAAAAAGGCTCCCGGTGAGGACCCTGCAAAGCTCGAAGCTACCCGAGATAGGCTGCTCTCTGAAATCGATACGAAGACCAAGCGACTTGGGGTAGTGCAGGAGCGTATCGCTGAACTGGACTCGCTCTTGAAACAGAAGTCTTCGCTGGTCGAGAGACTTGAGGTCAAGAATGCTGCCAACAAACGGGTGCAGCAGCGAATTGCCGTGCTCCGAGAGGCTGAAGAAGCCCTCACAAAGACTCGTGACCTCATCTCAGAACGAACCCGTAGGAGCCTCGACAGCCGGATCCGGAAGGTTTTCGAGAAATCCGCCGTCAAGGACTACGTGCCTGAGCTCACTTCAGAGTTCGAACTCCAGCTATGGACTGGCGCTGGGGATGAGAGACGGCGTGCCCCTAAGTCAACGGGCGAGAACATGTTGCTGTCTCTCTCTTTTGTGGCAGCTTTGGCCGAGGAGTGCCGTAGCGTAGCGCAAAAGGACACTCATGCAATGAGCGATATGAGTGACTTTCCGGTAGTGCTGGACGCTGCATTCGGCAACATGGATACCGACTACCGTCGTAGGGTTGCTGACTTCCTGCCGAAGATGGCTTCGCAGGTCGTCGTTCTGACGAGCAAGGCACAGGCTGAAGGGGCTGCTGAGGAGACTTTGGCTCCGGCGATTGGCCGCCAGTATGTGATCACAACTCACACTCGGAAGGCGAAGGTCGAGGACGTGACAGAAACGATCAACGTGAATGGAACTGACCGCTCTTATCAGGTCGTGAACTCCTCATTTGATGGTGCCATTCTCACGGAGGTAGAGGGATGACAACCGAGATTGCCCCGCCAGGCGAGCTGCGTGTACGCAGGCCGAAGGACAAGGAATTGCTCATCCAGCAGCTCTTGGTGGAGAACGATGGGATCTTCTCATCGATGGCCGAAGTTCTCCTCTTTGCCGCTGCATTGGGGTGGTCGCGAGGCAACGACGGTAAAGTTCCTCTCGACAAGTACGGTGAGCCCATCAGGTTCGATGTCTTCAAGAAGATGCCGACAGCGGACGCGTTTATCGAGGCTCTGGCAGTGATGGTCTCACCGGGCGATACTGAGATCCTCAGCGATAGTAGGGCACTCGATCGGATCCGGATCTTCGAGGAGTACGCAAACGGCGGACTCGCAATCTTGCAGGGAGAACTCAACACCAGTCGTTCACCTGTCGCTGAAATCCTGATCGACTTGGTGAGGGATGCCTGCGTCGCTGATCGCGACAGGACGAGCAAGGTACCGAGCGACATTCGGAAGATGATCCGGCCTCGCCCTGACTGGTCCTGAGCTCTGGTAAGCAGCGCCTCCAGCACTGCGCAAGCTTGCAGTCCACAAGTGGGGTGTGAGGTGACTACCGTGGATCTGGCGGTCCCCCACACCCCCTATGTGCATACAATTCAAGCTGTGACCGCAGCCACCATGCCCTCGACGGTCGCCAACTCTCTTTGCCCACCGAGGTAACCGATGCCACGGTGTAGATGCACCGTCAGCACCTTGGCGACGTTTTCGTCCGTCGGCTCTTCCCCGTCAGCGACGCATCGCTGCTTGAGGAGCGCCAGGTAGATGTCCTGGTACTGGCCGGCGAAGGTCTTCCAAGACATCTCAACATTGGAGTCCGTGACGATGTCCTTCACGAGGGGCGTCGATGGATCCTTGAGGGATAGCGCGAGGGCCCAGCGGCATAGGACATTCCACTGCGTGATGCCTGTGGTGCGCTTCAACCGGCTCAAGCGGTCCTTGGCCGGCTGCGAGAGGCGGACACTATCAAGCGACATTCGGGGCTCCTGCATTCCACCAGTAGTCCTCAACGACGCTAGTGGTGAAGTTCGCATCGTCGTGCACCAGCGTGTAAGTGCGGGCCACGGACTTTTTCAGGCGGCCCAGGAGGTACTCGTCGATCTCCTCGTCGGTGGACAGGAGGAGGACCTGATCGCTGGCGTGCGGGAAGTAGCGCTCCACGAGATGTTCGCGGTGGCGGCTGTCCAAGCGACCGAGCGGAGTGTCGATGACGCTGGGCAAGCGGTTGCCCGCGACTTTCATCAACCCCCAGAGGAGGGAGACCGCCAGGAGTTGGCGCTCGCCGGCGCTGAGACGACCCGGGTCGATTGGTTCGCCCTCAGAGGAGGTCAAGGTCAGCGCGAAGTTGTCGGTGTCGATGCGGAGGTCCTGGACCAGGCCCTGCTTTCGCATGAGCTCCTTGAAGCTTTGGAGCATGGCGACTTCGAGTCGGCTGATGTGCCGCTGCAGTAGTGCTTCGCCGAAGCGCTCAAGCGTACGGCGGGCCTTTTCCGAGTATTTGATGATCCGCTCGACTTCTTCAGCTTTGACCTTCGTCCGTACGAAGTCGTTGTGGGCCCGCTCGAGGGCGGCTGACACATACTCGCTGCGCCGCTCCAGCTCTCTTACTCGCTCGGCGTCGCGGGAGACCGCAGCTTGGACACTGGCGAATACCTGGAGCTGTTCCTCACGCGCGATCTGAATGGCCTCCACCTTGCTTTGCTCCGGGACACCAGCCAGCTGACGGTCCAGCTGATCAAGCTCCTCGGCAGCGGCTGTGGCAAGTGTCAGGAGTTCAGCAGCCCGATTCTTGTCCCGTACGAGAGCTTCATCCAGCACCGCGAGCTGGGCCAGAGCATCGTGGGGAAGTCCGAAGTCGACCTCCAGGGTGGTGTACTTGGAACGCTTAGCCCGGTCTTCCTCCAGTTTCTTTATGACCGTGTCTCGTGCGTCCTCCGGGAGAAAGTCGAGTAGCCACTGGTCGCGCTCTTCCAAGACGTTGAGGACCTGATCGGCTTCGGCGGCCGATTGCTCGCGTTTGGCCTGCTTGCGAACGTCTTTCAGCTGCGGCTTCAACATCAGCAAGGGGAGCGGGCCAGCCGCGATCTGAGTCAAGGACGAGCGGAGCTCAGCGAGGCGCTCGGCTGCTCGCTTGCGTTCCTGCTCGATCTCAATGCGACGCTCGAAGAGACCGCCGCCTTCTTTCTCGAACTTGCGCTCAAGAGACCTGAGCGTGCGTTGCACTTCGCGCAGTTCGGTCTCGCGCTGATCCAGCTGCTGGCCGGCGGTCTCCAACTCCTCTTTGACGAAGTCGCGCTCCTTCTCCTGCGCGCGGATGTTGTCCATCAGGTGCTGTTCCTCGTCGGACAGCTTCTGGCGCCGTTGGAGTGCAAGCAGGTCGGTACGGAGCTGCTGCACGGTGCTCACACCAAGCAAAGAGTGCACCGCGGATTCGATGACTGAGGCAGCCCGGTCGGGATCGGCGAGGGATTCGATCTTCTCGCCGTCGAAGAAAGACAGCGAGGCGACCTCCAACGGGAGCAGGTCCTCCACGTAGTCTGCCCAGCCCTCGCTGAGTAGCTTGCTGAACCTGGTGTTCGGTTGAGTACGGCGGCCTGGCTTGGTTTTGTCGCCGTACTCCTCGTCGACAAAGACGTTGAGGAACTCCTTCAGCGTCTTGCCACTGGTATGCCAACTCCGAACGATCTTGTAGTAGTGCTCCGTGGCATCCACGGTGACAGTGAACTCCAGGGCCACCGAGGCGCCGCGGCTGGCGTCCTGCTGCCGATTGATGCTCTCGCGCAGGTAGGTCTCGTACGACTTGGTACCCCGGCCACTGCATCTGGCACGCGGACCATAGAGGGCCAGCTGGATAGCATCGAGCAGGGTCGTCTTTCCGGAGCCATTGAGACCGCCGATCAGGATGATCGGCTTGTTCTTCTTCACTGTGAGGTCCAGCGACTGCTTACCCCGGTAGGCCCCGAACTCTTCGAGGGTGATCTTACGCAGGAGCATCGATGTTGGTCTCTTCGTCGAAAGTCGGGTTTGTTACTACGTCATCGCGCCACTTTTTCTTGCGCTGCGCGAATGAGACGGCGTCGTCACGGTCCTCGTAGAAACCCTTCTGGACAGCGACTTCGAGTGCCTTGAAGAGACCGGAACGCCGCGTCATTGTGCGGTACCTGCGCTCCACAGACAGCAGCTCGCGCACCATGTCGTAGTGCAACTCGTCCCCGTCACAGACCTCCTTGAGGAGGTCCATCTCGTCAGCGCCCATGACGAGCTGCTCGTCAAGCGGCCCGCCCGGAAATTCCTCACCGGTGACCTTCTTGTAGATCTGCGGCAGCGTGTCCTCGACCTCGTGCTTATCGAAGACCCAGATACGTCGGATCTCGTGCAGCTCGTCGAGGGTGATCAACTCGATGTTGCGGACGTGCTCGGGGGCGTTAGCTCTGATCCAAGTTTGCGCGGAGAGCAGTTCCTCGAGCCACTCCTGCCGGTATTTCTGAAGATAGGGACCGTGAACAGCGACGTCCTTGCCATCACTGCGACGTGTGAAGAGATTCACCTGGCCGTTCATGCGGCGGAAGTCCCGAGCGGGCCTATCGGGTCGAGGGTGGGGCAGTTTCTTGCCGGGCTGGTAATCAGGATCTTCCTTGTCCTCAACAAACCCGAATGGGGAGTCGAGCTTGTCCCGCAATTGCAGGAGCGGAGTCATCCACTCCTTCTCTTCATCGTTCTGGATCATTGCGGTCATGGACTTGTCCTGCTCGACCAGAGTGCACGTCCAGCACCCGAAGCGGCTGGAGCCGCACGACGGAGTGGTCGAGTCGACAACCAGCGGGCATTCACCGTCGGCGGAGGCACCCTGGTACATGGTGAGCAGATCCTGATTGTTGTAGCCCCAGGGGTTGGGCTTTTGCATCAGGTACTCCCACACGTCGTCGTTGGTCCAGTCCTCAACGGGGCTGTAGACGAGAGAGTTGGGGAGGTTTGCGTTCGGAGAGAGACGGTCGCGAACGCGTCGCTTCTCGTGCTTTTCCATCGCGCGGGCGCGAGCCTGGCTCTCGGTCTTGCGGATTCCGAGAACCATGATGGCCTCGCCGTGGGCGGCAACGACGTTACGGATAAAGGCGTTCGAGGGCTTGATCTTCAGCCGCTCGGTGCACCAGCGGAATTTCGGGCGAGGAGCAGGGTAGCCGCGGCCGATGAGGTTGACCCAGAACGTATCCTTGATTTCTGGAGTCAGGCGGTGGGGCTGAACGGGCAGACCTTGCTCGGCCGCGGCCTTTTCCATGGTCTCCAGCGATGTGGTCACCCACGCGGCAACAACAGGGTTCTCAACCAGAGTGTCCGTGCTGATGACATGAACCGGCTTGATGAGCTTCTCGGCTGGCAGCCCTTTGAGCGCTGTCCAGACCAGTTGAAGGACGGCGGTGGAGTCCTTACCGCCGCTGTAGCCGATGACCCAGGGGACCTCATCCGCGGTGTAGAGCTCGCGGACCTCATCGGTGAGCTCGGTGACAACCTCGTCCAGCGAGCGGCCGTCAAACGGCAGCCGCCGGACAGAAGGGATGCCAAGAGGCAGAGGGGTGTTCATGCATCGCCTCGCAAATATGCGTCTTCCACTCGCTGTTCCTCGTCACTGAGTCCGAGGCCAAGGTGGTTACGCAGGTAGTTCACGGTCAATGTGACGTTTTGGTGGCTTTTGGATACGCGGCCGCCGACGATGGCGCGCCCCTCCCAATCGACGTTGGAACGACTCCAGTCCACCTTCTTGAGCGGAGTAAGCCGCTTCTTCCACTTCGATGGTGCGGTGGACTCTTTAAGGAGGGAGTTCCCAATGCGTCCCAGGGCGTGCAGGGCGATCCCGTGACTATGGATGAAGTCCCGGCGCATCTCGGCGGCGGAGAGTGTCCGGTTTCGGACCATCGCCCACTCTGGGAGCGTCTTATCGATCGTCTCCCAGTACGACTGGGCCAGGTCAGTCGCCTCGCCTCGATCGATCTCCAGCCCCTGGAGAAGTGCCTGGGTTCCGTAGTAGAGGGCACTCAAGGTAAACATCATCCGGGAGCGGGCCGAGAGGTTGCTTTTCTCCATCTCCACGCAGCCCTTGAAGACGGCCGACCGGCCAGCCATAACGCGCACGATTTGAGCGGTGTTGTCGCGATGGTCATAGAGAACACCGATAGAGCGAGCAGGACGGACTGCGTGCCGGTTGAGATCGGCGAACATCTGCTGCGAGCGGGCCAAACCAGCGTCATAGAAGAAGACGACGGCGATCGTCTCCTCACCGAGGTCTGGGTTCTCCTTGAGGGCTAGCTCGATGGCGGCGCGGCGGTGCTGACCATCGTTGATCAAGAACCGAGAGTCCATCGAGATGCGCAGTTGCCCGGTCCGGAAGCCAGCGCCATCGAGACTATGACTGTCGAAGTCCATCTGGCCATCGACAGAGGCAGTAAGAGCACTGAAGACGTAATCGTCTGGATTGTCCAGAATGTACTTAGTGAGTGCAGGGAGACGCCCCTTGTTGAGGATGCGCTGAGCCCGCAGCTCGGGAGGCAACTCGTCCTCATCGAAGATGAAGATCTTGGGGATCAGGCGCAAGGGGCACATCGAGACGTAGAACTCTCGACCTGCCTGGACACCGCGGATCGCAGGGAAGGTGTACTCGAACCCTGTGGATGTACGCGAGGCGACGAGTCCGGTCGCAGGTGCCACGGCTTCGCTCTCCACTTCGGCAACTTTAACGTACTCACGCTGACTGGCGTCCCTCGCCTGACGTAACAAGACTCCCCCTTAACGTACGGGTCCCGGCTGAAGGCAGCGCACGGCATGCAACGCGCCTCTCAGGATGTTTCCGCCGTGTTGCCCATCGCGGAATGACGTACGGCACATCGGTGTTGACGCACGTATCGGCGTCCCCCTGCGCGTTAACACGTCGCACGTGTACGTTAACTGCTTAACGTAAACGGTGTCAGGGAAACGTCTCAAAGGTTGGGTGGCAGTTGTGGTGGCGTACCTCGATGTGGCGGCGACGACTCGCGTCGACCCGAGAGTGGCGGACGTGGTACTCCACTGGATGACCGAAGACTTCGGGAACGCCGGCAGTCGTACCCATGAGTACGGGGCGCGCGCCAAGAAGGCAGTCCAGGAAGCCCGGTCGTTCCTGGCGGCGAGCGTTGGTGCGAAGACGGAAGAGGTCATCTTCACCAGCGGAGCGACCGAGTCCAACAACATCGCCCTCCTTGGCATCGCACCGTATGGCGAGAAGCACCAGCGTCGGCACATCATCACCTCTGCCATCGAGCACAAGGCAGTCATCGAGCCCCTCGTGCACCTGCAGAGCAAGGGCTTTGAGGTCGACTTCCTGGAACCCGGACCGTCCGGCCGGATCACCACGGAGGCCGTGCTCGACAAGCTGCGCCCAGACACGCTCTTGGTCTCCTTGATGCATGTGAACAACGAGACCGGCGTCATCCAGCCCGTGGCCGAACTCGCCGAGGAGCTACGCAAGACGCCTACCTTGCTTCACGTGGACGCTGCGCAGGGCTACGGGAAGGTCCCTCAGGACCTCAAGGCCCCGATCGACATGATCAGCATCAGCGGCCACAAGGTCGGAGCCCCGAAGGGGGTGGGTGCTCTGGTCACTCGTCGCCGCGGCTGGGACAAGGTTCCGCTGGAGCCGATCATGTTCGGAGGCGGCCAGGAGCGGAAGCTCCGGCCTGGCACGCTCCCTGTGCCGCTGATCATGGGGCTCTATGAGGCGGCGAAGATCTTTCAAGAGGGGCAGGAGCGTTGGGCGCGAGATGCCCGTGCCATGCGTGAACGCATGCTAACCGCCCTCAGTAAGACCCGTTTTCACGTCAACGGTGACGCGGATCACAGCGTCCCCCACATCTTGAATGTGACTTTCGATGGCCTGAACGCAGAAGCGTTGATCGTACGGCTCAAGGAGCAGGTCGCCGTGGCAACGGGCTCGGCGTGCACCAGCGCCTCGTACACGCCTAGTCACGTCCTGATGGCTATGGGCCTGCCGGAGCAGGTAGCCACCAACGGGCTGCGCTTTTCGTGGTTTCCCAGCCAGGTCGCCGACTTTGACCCGGAGGAGTTCGTGTCGACGATCGTACGGATGCAGCCGACTGCCTCCTGACAACGTCGAGGTGACGGTCAGTCTGCTGCGCGGCGAACCAGCCGGTGCCCACGCAGCTCGCGTCCGCATCTGACGAGCTCGGCTTCCCAGCCCTTCTCGGTGCCGATGAGGTGGGGATTCGCATAGAGCCCCGCTTTGAGCTCGGACTCGGTGAGGCGGCGGTAGCGGGGCACGTCAGGGTCGTCGGGTGCGAGGAACTCGTGCTTGCGGTGCAGCAGTGGCCGGTTCGTGGAGTTCGCGTACGACATGTGCGACGTCTCCAACGACTGGAGATCCACGATGTACGAGGACTGGATGCGCGGGTGCGGGTCCTTGTCGAAGTCGGGGTAGTCGAGCCAGGAGACGGCACGCCCCTGGTGCTTCAATTTGGCTACCGTCCATTCCTGCGGGCGGCCGGCGGCGATCGATGCGCAGTGTTCGTACAGCCGTAGCACGGTGGGCATTTGGTCGAGCGCGCGCCTGTGCACGTACAGAGCTGTTGGCGTCATCTTCCCGACCTGCGACGCATTCATCGCGCCGCGCACGTAACCGTCGTCGCGGAGCTTGAGTAGCAGTCGGTCCGAACGCTGGCAGGCTTCTTTGTACGACGAGAAGAAGGTGCGGACGTCGAGCTGAACGCTGAAAGGGAGACCGCTGAAGGGGCCACGTCCGTTGAACAATTCGACGGCGAGGAAGAGCAGGGTATTGAGGGTTGTGCGCTTGGCCCCTTCCGAGACCTTCTCCGGATTGGCGGAGTCGCGGACGAGCCGCTTGAGCTCGTTCGGCTTCAAGTGGGCCAGGAGTTCCGCCACCGGTCGTGGCATCTCCTCGACGCGAGGCTGGCGCCCCCGGTGCTCTGCGTGATCGATGACGGCGGCGATGGCCGAGGTCGTGTCCTCTGAAGCCAGCCATTCAGCGTCCGGGACAATGCGCTGTGCAAGGTAGCCGAGCCGCGCTGATTCGTCTTTGAAGGCGTAAACGATGCCGGGTGACGCTGAGACGCAGCGCGTGCCGGTGACTTCCTCGACGTAGTCGCGCAGCTCGCTGGCTCCGAAGAGGTGCTGGAAGGTCTGCCGACTGGTGATGAGGCCATCGCCGAACTCCTGCCCACGAACCTTGGACTTCTCCCAGGTGAGTCGTGCGGAGACGATGAGCACCGTGTTGGCCAATTCCCATGCCTGCATCAGGGTTTGGCGGCGCTCTGCCGGATCTTCGATGACATTGAGCACGTAAGTGAGGAGTACGACGTCGGTCGGCTCCAGCTTTGTCTCTGGCCGGTAGTACGGATCCCAACCCGTAATTCGACAATCGAGCCGCTCGAGTGCGCGGACGTCGTGGCCTCGTCCGCAGCCGTAGTCGAGGATCGTCCGTTCCGGAACGAGCTGTCTGTCTGCCAGAGCCTGGCGAGCAGGGACGGAGAGCGCAGCCCGTCCGATTGCAGTGAGGCGGCGTTCGCTGTTCCAGGTCTGCTGCATGACGTCCTCGCAGCCGGCGAAGTCGGGACGGTGGCAGAGTAGTGGGGGCTGAACGCCCCCGCCGGGCGATCACCCAAATATCAGTAGGCCGTGGAAGGGTCCGCTGCCGACTCGCTGACAGGGCCTGGGCAGGTTGGAACCGTACGACACTCGATGGCGCAGAGGCGACCTTGACCAGGGTCTATGAAGGCTGTTCCGCTTAGGAAGTTGAGTTGTCGAACGCGGGGGGCTTCGTGACCAGGTCGGTTGTCGGTGCGTGGTGTGTCGTCAGGAGTAGCCGAGCGGAAGCGCTCGCGCCGGTGGTCGGTCCGGTGGTCGGTGCGGACGCCCGCGCATGAGACTCCGGCGCGGCATCGCCATCGCCGCCATTTCCGGAGGCGCCGCCGTAACCACGCTGCTGGTCGGGCTCGTAACGAACGCTGCTTCCGATGCGTCGCAGTGGCCCGGCTGGCTGGGGTGGTTACAGGAGCACGCCTGGGTGTCGTTGGTCGTGCTGGGCCTGACGATGGCAGGGCTGACGGCCTTGCTCGCCGCGCTGTCCGAGACGCGGACTCCTGCGCGGTCTCCCTTGTTACCGGGGCGGTCAGAGGATGGAGCGGAGCCGCCCGAGGCGGCTCTGGTGCTGCGGTCGTTGCCGCGGGACACCGCTGCGTTCACCGATCGGGCCGCGGAGCTGGAGCAGCTCGTGGGGTCGGTGCGGGACTCGCAGGATCGTGGCGAGGCACTGCCGGTTCATGTGATCGATGGGATGCCCGGCGTCGGAAAGACCGCCTTCGCCGTGCACGCCGGCCACATGCTCTCGGAGCGGTTTCCCGACGGCCAGCTCTTCGTGAACCTCAACGGGCACACGCCGGGGCGCAGCCCGGTGCAGGCCAGCGAGGCGTTAGCCTCGCTGCTCGCGGCTGCCGGAGTGCCGACGCAACAGATACCGGTCGGCGACGACGCCAGCGCCGTCGCGGAGGCCCGGGCCGCCATTTGGCGCAGCAGACTGGCGGGTAAGAAAGCACTGCTCATACTCGACAATGCGGCCAGCTACCGGCAGTTGGAGCCTCTGCTTCCTGGCGGAAGCGGGTGCCTGGTGCTGGTGACGAGTCGCAAGCGGTTGGCGGCGCACGAGGAGGTGGTCCTGCCCGTGGAGGCACTACCACCGGATCATGCGGTCGACCTGTTCGTACGGCTCAGTGGGCGGCCGACGGACACGCTCGACCGGGAAGTGCTGCAGGAGCTGGTGGGGCTGTGCGGGTACCTGCCGCTGGGAGTCTCGCTGCTTGCCGCGCGGCTGCGGCACCACCCGTCCTGGAGCGCCGAGGATTTGCGTGAGCGGCTGTTGGCTGCCCGGGATCGCCTGGGGGAACTGCGTGCCGGGGAGCGTGCTGTTACCGCGACGTTCGATCTCTCCTATCGCGACCTCACGTCGGAACGGCAGCGCTTCTTCCAGCATCTCGGCTTCTACCCCGGTACCGATCTCGATGCCTACGTCGGGGCCGCCCTCGGCGCGGTCTCGGTTGCAGCGGCTCGCCAGCACCTTGACGCCCTCTACGACAACCACCTGATCGAGGAACATCCAGGGAGCCGGTACCGGCTTCATGATCTCCTGCGCGACTACGCTCGCGGTCTTGCTGCGGAGGGAGACAGCATGGATCACGTACACGCCGTCCAGCGCGTGTGCACCTACTACCTGGCCGTTCTCGCCGTCGCGAATGGACACATCGTGCGCAGCGGCGCCGCGGTGCCGCCTGCACCGGACGGTGCTGCACAGGTGGAGACTCCTCCCCTGGAATCGCGTGCGGATGCCCTCAGCTGGTTAGAGAACGAGCGGCCCAACGTTCTGGCCTGCATCCGGCGTGCGAACGGCCTCGCCCTGCACGACGCTGTGATCCGCCTGGCCGCGGCCATGGCGCCCTTCCTGCGCCAGTCCGGCCCCTGGGACCAGGCCGTCGGGCTTCATCGGACCGCCGCCGAGGCCGCCCGCCAGACCGGCGACCACCAGGCCCTGGCCGATGCTCTCGCCGAGCTGGGCGTCGTACGCCGTTTCATGGCCGCGTACCCCGAAGCGACCGAGGCCCTGAACATGGCGGTGACGCAGTACGACGCGGTCGGCGACCGTCGCGGCAAGGCGGACGCCCTGAACCAGGCCGGCATCGTCTGGTACCTGACCGCCGACAACGAAGACGCGGCCCGCGCCCAGACCGAAGCCCTTGCCCTCTACCGTGAGGTCGGAGACCGACTCGGCCAGGCGAACGCGCTCGCTGACCTCGGCATGGTGCGTCGGCAGATGAGCAACTTCGACGCGGCCGTGGAGGCACAGAGCGAAGCCCTGTCGATCTACCGCGAGCTCGGCGACCGATACGGGGAGGGGAACTCCCTCCGGGACCTGGGCGTCGTGCACTGCCTCATGGGCGCGTACGACCTGGCCGCACAGCACCACCAGGACGCATACGACATCTACGTCGAGCTGGACGATCGCGTACATCAGGCGTACGCCCTGAACGAGTTGGGCGTCGTACGGCGGCTGACCGGTGATCTCGAAGGTGCACGAGATGCCCACAACCGGGCGTTGGAGTACTACACCGAGCTCGGCGACCGGTTCGGCCGCGCCAACAGCGTTCGCCACCTCGGAACCCTGGACCGTCTGTCCGGGGACGCGCCGAACGCGATCCGCACCCTGCAGGAGGCCCTGGACGCGTACCGCGATCTCGGCAGCCGCGGCGGAGAAGCCGCCACGCTCAGCGAGTTGGGCGCGGCGCGCGGAATGGCCGGTGAGCAGGACAGCGCCGTCGAAGCGTTCCAGCGGAGCCTGGAGATTCTTCGGGAGCTGGGTGATCGCTGTGCCGAGGCAGAAGTCCTGAACCACTGGGGAGCTCTGCTGCGCAACTCCGGCAATCCTGCGGAGGCGCGCGGCCATTTCGAGCGAGCGCTGAGGCTGGCGCGAGATGTTCGCTGCCCTCTGGAAGAAGCGCGGGCGCTGGAAGGCGTCGGCCGCTGTGACTGGGTGGTCGATGGGGCAACAGGGGCTGCTGAGGTGCTGCGGGAAGCAGTCTCCGTCTATCGGAGTTTGGGCGCGGGCGCCTCGGCCGACGAAGTCGAACGGCTCCTGGCGTCACGGGCGGGATGAACAGTCGGCATGGCTCATTCCGCCGTGTCGCGGAATGTGGCACTGCTGCTACGTTGTGGCTACGGTTTTCGCTTGAACTATCGCGAACCGGTCCTGGGGCACGTTGATCACGAGGAGCGTCGAATGCAGTTACGCACACCCGTTCCCACGTCGCACGTCATGGACCACACCAGCCCGGTCAGTACGGAGACCACTCCAACCACCGCGGTTCTGGACCGAGTTGCCGCCCGCGTACAGCAGCGGCTTGCGGCCGAGCAGACCGCTGCGAGCCGCACCGGCGACGGCTCCCACTCCGCCTCCCTCATCTTGCCTTGGCCGCTGTGAGCGCTCACGCTCGATGACTCGTCACGAAGGCGTCGTTCCCTTCCGCACGTTCATCCTCAAGGTCGCCAACCGCTGCAACATCGATTGCGACTATTGCTTCGTCTTCAACTCCAAGGACCAAGTGGCGCGGCACCTGCCCGCCCGGATGGATGTTGACGTCGCCCGAGTCGCCGCGCGCCGGATCGGTGAGCACGCTCGCGTGCACAGGCTGTCGGCCGTGCACGTCGTGCTGCATGGAGGTGAGCCGTTGCTCGCCGGCATCCGGCATATAGCCGACATTTTGGGCATCATCCGGGACGGGATCCCGGCGGACACGGAGGTCCGCTTCGAACTTCAGACCAACGGCACGCTGCTGTCCGAGACGTGGCTGGACCTCTTCGAGCAGTACGAGGTAGCCGTGGGCGTCAGTCTCGACGGTCCGCCGACCGCGAACGACCGGCACCGGCTGACACTCGCCGGTCGCTCCAGCGCCGCATCGGCCGTACATGGCATCGAGCTCCTCCGCACCCGGCCGCACCTCTTCGCGGGTCTGCTGGCCGTCGTGGACCTGGCCAACGACCCGGTAGAGGTGCATGACTACCTGGCCTCGTTCGAGCCACCGGCGATCGACTTCAACCTCCCGCACGGCACGCACGACGACCCGCCGTACCGCACCGACCCGGACGTTCCCGAGTACGGGCTCTGGATGAGCCGGGTGTACGACGCCTGGCTCGCTCACCCCGAGTACCAGCACAGCGTTCGGATGCTCGAGGACATCGTGGCGCTCAGCTCCGGAGTGCGGAGTTCCGTGGAAACGCTGGGCTTGGCCCCGCCGACCAGCGTCGTGATCGAATCCGACGGCGCGATCGAAGGTGTCGACACCCTGCGGGCCGTCGAAGAGGGTGAGTCCGCGCTCGGGCGTCACCTCGCCGGCTACTCCTTCGACCAGGTGCTCAATCACCCGAAGCTCCTGCACCGCCAGGACGTGGTGAATTCCCTGGCCGCGGAGTGTCAAAGGTGCCCGCTGCTGGAGGTATGCGGCGGCGGCTATCTCCCGCACCGTTTCAGCACCGGGCGCGGCTACCGGAATCCCTCCGTCTACTGCGCGGACCTGCAGCACCTGATCCGGCACGTCCAAGGGTCCCTGCGCGAGTACGGCTGGAACCTGCACGAGTCGGTCGCCCCAGCACCGTAGCTGCCTACAGCCGTGCCGATACGAGAAACCACGCGTTGGAGCAATCAAGTGAAGTCGCTGAACAGCAACAGGAGAAGCAGATGGGTGTGACGATCCGAGCCGCTGAGAAACGGGACACCGCGGCCCTGGCCGAGCTGATCGAGGAGATCGAGCGGTTCTACGGATCGACCGAGATCCAGCCGCTCGAAGAGCGTCGTCCGCAAGTGGAGGAGGCGCTCTTCAGCTCGCAGCCTCTCGCGTCCGCCCTCGTGGTCGAGGACGAGGACGGCGACATCGTCGGCCTCGCCTCCTACTCCTTCCTCTGGCCGGCTGCGGGATCCTCACACTCCCTGTTCCTCAAGGAGCTCTACGTCCGCGACACCCTCCGCCGGCAAGGCGTGGGAGCCCGCCTCATGGACAAGCTCCGCGCCCTGGCCGCCGCACGCCCCGGGTGCAGCCGCGTCGAGTGGATGACCGACCGCGACAACCCAGTGGCTCGGTCCTTCTACAAGTCACTTGGTTTCTCCGAGTTCGACGGGAAGATCATCTATCGGGTCGACGTCGGAGCAGCCTGAGAATGAGCAAGGCCGCGAAGGAAGAGCGTTGTGAGCGGTGCGACTTCATCATCGGACTGGGGTGTGCCTGTCCCGCGGCTGGGGCTGTACCGAAGGCACAACCGGCGCCTCATACGCGACAGGAGTGGCAGCGGTTCCCGGCCGACACCATCCTCATCTCGCCCACGCAGTACGCGCACCTGCCGGGCGCGTGCGGCCACCTCACCGAGGAGTTGGTGACGCCGCCGCGCTGGGGCTGGATTCCTGATCCGGCGCCCGGACTCTGGGACCGTCTCGGCATCAGCTGTCCGGCAGTCGCGACGCAGGGCAATACCTCGCGACGCGCGATCAAGCGATGCCAGGAATGCGAAGCAGCCCTGTCTTGAGGCGCAATCGTCAGACGGCCACACCGAGCAGGACGTCGGTAAGGCGATCCGCTGCGTCCGGACGGCCCAGGGCGCGGGCCTGCTGGGCCATGTGCTGGCGCTGCTCGGCGGAGGAGAGGATCGGACCGACCGCCGCGCGGAGACCTTCCGGGGTAACCGCATCCTTCAGCAAGGCGACCGCGGCTCCCGCCTGTTGGAGGTGGAGCGCGTTGTGCTCCTGCTCGTTGCCAGCCGATGTCGCGAGCGGAATGAGGACGGACGGCTTGCCGAGTGCGGTGAGTTCAGCGATCGTGCCCGCGCCGCTGCGCGAGATGACGACGTCAGCGAGGGCCAGGACGTCGGGGAGTTCCGGGCCGACGAAGTCGGTGACCAGGTAGCGGTGCCGGACGGCGTCCGGGAGTTCGGCGGCGTACTTGCGGGATTCCTCGATGGAGGTGGCGCCGCACTGGTGGATGACGTTGGCCTGGGTGAGCAGCCACGGGAGAACCGCGCGGACCACGGTGTTGATCTGGACCGAACCCTGGGCGCCGCCCGTGATGTACACCGTCGGAAGTGTCCGGTCGAAGCCGACAAGGCCGAGCGTGCTGATCGCCTTGTCCGGCTGGCCGGTCAGGACCTCGGGGCGTACGGGGTTGCCAGTGACGACCGCCGAGTCGCGCACCGAGTCCGGCAGTAGCGGCAGCGTCGACTCGGAGGAAACAGCGATGCGGGTGGCGGCGCGGGCCAAGGCACGGTTGGCCAGGCCCAGCCGGACCGTCTGCTCGTGGATGACCAGCGGGCGCCGGCAGAACCTGGCGGCCAAGCCGACCGGCACGGCCACGTAACCCCCGGTCGACAGCACCACATCCGGCTTGAAGTCGGAGACGACCGTACGAGCCTGCGCGGCGCCGAGCGGGACGCGTCCCATGTCCTTGATGTTGGCCGGTGAGGCCAGCTTGAGCGGGTTGCTGGAGCGGCGGATCTTGCCGGTCGCGACCGTCTTGAACGGGATGCCCTCACGCTCGGCGACGCGCGCCTCCAGACCCGTGGCCGTGCCGACCCACAGCACTTCCAGGCCGATGCCCAGGCGGGCGAGCCGTGCGCTGGTCGTGCGGATCGCGGTGAGCGCGGGGTACGTGTGGCCGCCGGTCCCGCCGCCCGTGACGATCAGCCGGAAGGGTCGGCCGAGGGTGGCGAGGCGGCGGTCGAGGTCAGCGCTGGTCACGTTGTGGGGGTTCCGTTCCGGCGGGCGCCGGGGCGCTGCCCGGGCCGGGAGACATTCGGACTTGCCGGACGATATCAGGCAGGCGGACCTTCGTGAGGAGCCGTCCAACGCCCCAGGGAGTAGCGCCGAATTGGCGGAGGTACGTGTTCAAGGTGCGCTGCTGGGCGAGGGTGAGGACGAACTCCCGTACGCCTTCTACCGCACGTCGGAAGCGGCGAAGATCGCGTACGTCCTCCCGTCGGCGCGCGGCCGCGAGGAAGAGAGCGAGGTTGAAGCCCGCAGTCTGGCGCAGGACCTCCGGTGGGTCGACGCGGAAGATCTCGGAGAGCGTCAGGCGGTGGTACTCCGCACCCTCGTGCACCAGCGCTTCGATCAGGCTGCCGCCGCCCATGCCGACGCCCGCCTCGCGCAGGGCGGCCAGACAGGCGCGGGCGGCCAGGTCCGTGGTGTCCTGCAGGGCCTCGGAGATGATGCGGGTCCGGTAGGTGTAGAGCAGGTTGTTGCCCAGGTGGCCTTCGATGTACTGGTCGATGTGCTCGGTCGCGTGCGTGAGCAGCGCGGTGCGGTCGTCCCACAGCTGTTCGTCGGTTTCCGCCTCGAACTCCTTCAGTACGGCCGTCAGCGTCGGGCCGTGGTCCATCGACCGTGCGAGCTCCAGCCAGCGCATGGGTGACACGCCGTGCGCTCGCAGGAGAGCCAGCAGTACGGCGAAGACACCACCGTTGTAGAGCGAGGCCAGGAACAGGTTCATCACCCGGCATTCCCGGTAGTCCTCGTACGGCATGTCGGGGACTGTGACGCACACCTCGTCCACCTCGGCTGCCCGCACCTCCTCGCCGAGCACGCTGTAGGCGCCGTAACAGCGCGGTATGACCCGCCACTTGGTGACCAGCCCGTGTTCGCGGCGGTAGGAGTCCGTGCACATCTCGCTGCCCGGCAGCAGGGTGAGCTGGAACATGTTCAGGCGGTCGAAGCCCGCGTCCACGAGCTGGCGCAGAGTGCCGAGGTGCTTGGCCTTGGAGTCGCCAGGCAGGGCGAGGATCACCTCGCTGTACGTACCCGCTCCCGCGTCCGAGGCGGCGAGGGCGATGTCCATGAGTTTGCCGGCATCGATGTTCGACCGGGCGATCCTTCGTAGGACGTCGGGGTCGAGGGACTGCACGGCGCCCGACAGGCTGATCGCGCCCGGCACTTGGGCGACGGCGGACAAGACGCGGTCGCGCTGGTTCTTGCCGGTGGTGACGTTGACGACGCGCGGCCAGCCGTAGAGCTGCTGGCATTCGGCGATCACGCGGCAGGTGTCGTGGTCGTCGGGGTACATGCCGAAGTTGCTGTCGGTGATGAGGAGTTCGTTGCGGGCAGCCCCCGCTTCGACCAGGGGTTTCATGCGGCGGCCGATGTAGTGCAGTTCGTCGCGGATTTGCTCGGCGTGCTTCTTGGCGACTCGCTGGAAGTACGACGTGCCTTCCTGGCAGAAGGTGCACTTGAAGGGGCAGCCGCGGTTGGTCTGGACGGTGGGGACGAGCTTGCCGTCGAAGAACTCGTCCATGAGACCGGCGACGTACGGGGACGGCACGACGGACAGGTCGTGGATGCGCAGCCGCGGGCGCGGGGCATGGAGTATCCCGTCGTCGCCGAGGCAGTGCACCCCGTCGATGTGTCCGCGGATCTCGGTGCGGTCGACGTCGTTGAGGGTGCGAAGGAGGTCGGCGAACGCGGGCTCGCCCTCACCGTCGATGTAGAAGTCGACCTTCCCAGTCAGGCGCTCGTGCCAGAACTCGTTTTGCTCGGGGCGGCGGAGCGGGTAGTGCGGGCCACCGAAGACGACCGTCGTACGTGGGAAGTGCCGCTTGATCAACTCGGCGAATACGAGCGAGAGCTGGCTGTTCCAGATGTAGTGCGAGAACCCGATCACGTCGGGCGGCCCGTCCGCCTCCAGCGCGGCCGCCAGCGCCTCGGGGTACTTGAAGATCCGTACGGGGTGGGCAAGGTCCATTTTCGTAGCCGCGTAGGTGGCCAGGTCCGCAATCGCCTGCGGCATCGTCTCCGCCGAGATCGTCTGCTGGGTGTACGTGAGGTCGGCCAGCCACACCGTCAATGTGACCCGTGGCCGTGCGGACGAGGCGACGGTCGGCGTCGGCAGCGAGACAGGCGCCGTCATGACAGGGCCTCCTCACGGCGCAGAAAGATCTGCAGGAGCAGTCGGCGCTCGTCCTCGGGCACGTCCTCCTGGCCGTCGCCGAGTGCCTCACGGCCGTGGCAGCACAGGTGCTGGTTGACGATCAGCAGGTCGCCGCGGCCGAGCGGGAACCGCCGCTGTCCGCTGATGAGTTCGCGCTCGAGGGCGCGGGCCGCCTTGGTGTACGGGTCGTCCGGGTCGGCGTCAGCGAGCATCTTCGCCGTGAAGCGGACGAAGCCGGTGAGCGGAGCTTGCCCGTCGATGATGGGGAACGGCTTCCATTCCTCGCCGACGCCAGTCAGGGCGTAGAAGGCGCCGTCTTCGTACTTCGGGTGAGTGAGCAGCTCGGCGTCGGCGTAGTCGAGCCGGTCCACGGCTCGGCGGATCTGCGATACGAGGCTGTGGCCCTGGCCTTTCGGGTCCGGGCGCAGGCACAGCAGGGCGCTGTAGTCGGGTGGCCAGGTGGAGTTGACGATGTCGAGGTGGAGCGGGTTGTAGCCGGCACCGGTGGCGCGCATGGGGTCTTTCGTCAGGTTGGTGCCCAGCGCCTTCCACAACGGCCAGCGGTCGAAGGCGCGCAGGGGTGTGGCGAGCAGGGACAGCAGCGCGGTGACGGTGCGCAGGGCGTCGTCCTGTGAGCCAGCGGTGTCGAGGAGTTCGGACAGCTCCAGGACGGCAAAGCCCTCACCGGCGGGAGAGTTCAGGAACCGATCGCAGGTGGCGACGAACTGCGGGACCTGCGACAGGCTGGACAGCGTCCAGCGGTAGGCCGCAGCGGTCTCAGTGGACAGCAGACCCTTCTCGAGCTCCCAATCGGGGAGGATCGCCGCGCTCGCGGTCAGGTCGGCGACGAGTCCCTGTGGCAGTGGTACGCGGTATTCGGGCAGCGGTGTTTTCGGCATGGCACTCCTCGAATCGGAAGTGTGTGGTGAACGGCGGTGTACGGAGAGGAAGGGGGCACGTGGCGTTCAGGACCGCCACGGCAGGTGGCCTCGATCAGCGCGCCCTGAACTCCGGTTCAACGGGCTCCGTGGCCCGACCATGTGACGCTTGACTGCGGCTGTCGCCCACGGAGCGGAGGTCGAGCGGGAAGACACACCAGGCGACGGTCCCGTCGTCGGTGAAGCCCCAACTCCCGCCCAGCTCGTCGACGAGGGCATCCACGAGCCACAGGCCGCGTCCGCTCTCCTCGTCCGGGCCGACCTGCTTCGGGCGGGGGACGTCGGACGGGGAGTGGTCGTTGACCTCCAGCCGCACCTGGCTGTCGACGTGTCTCAGCCGGAGGCCGACCGTCGTGCTGCGTGCATGGAGGAACGCGTTGCTGATCAGCTCCGAGATCACCACCTCCGCGGACTCGACCCGTGCGGCCGACATACGGCAGACGTTCCGGAGCCAGGTGGCTCCGATACGCCGGGCGTGCTCGACGCGTGACACGTCCCGTACGAAGGCGACGTCGACGGAGGAGTGGTGCCCTTCGTGCTCTGCGGCTGCGTGAGTCGCGGATGTGGCGCAGGCTCCTGCAGCGAGCGCGGGAGCTGCTGAGGCTGTCGTCGGAACTGCAGGCACCATCGCCCAGTCCTTCCGCAGGTGAGGGGAGACCGGGAGCGCAGAGGCGCTCTCCATGGCCCAATCACCGTGCCCCGTGGGAAAGTTGCTTCGCAACGAAAAGGCTCTAGAAATTTCTTCGAGAACGAAAGTGGCACATGACTCCGCAAGCGCATGGTCTGTTGCAGCGCGCGTATCGCGTGTCAGACTGCGCGCATCGCGGCTTCGGCGAACGCAAGCGATGGAGGGGCGAGCACATGGCGGCCAAACCCAGACCGACCGTGCGGCGCATCGAACTCGGTTACGAGTTGCGGCAGTTGCGCGAACAGGCAGGGATGACGCTCGAGGACGTCGTCGGAAGCGGCGCAGTCAAGGGCTTGTACGTCACCAAGCTGCACCGCGTCGAGAAGGGGCTTCAGGACCTCCGTAGCGCCGGTGATCTGCGCGCCCTTTTGGAGCTGTACGGCGTGACCGACGACGGCGACGTGGAGCAACTGCTGGGGATCCAGCGGGACGGCGCGAGTCAGGACTGGTGGACGCCCTTCCGGTCCACGATGCCGTCGGGCATGCCTCGCTTCGTCGGGATCGAGACGGCGGCACGGGAGATGTGGGCTTTCCACCCGGCGCTCGTACTCGGATTGCTGCAGACCCAGGCGTACGCCCGCGCGCTGTACGAACTCGCGAAGCCGATCGAGGAGACCACCAGCGAGTTCATCGACAAGAACATCCAGGTCCGCATCAAGCGGAAGGAATTCCTCACCAGGGACGAGGAGCCCCTGCGGCTGAGAGCCGTTCTGTACGAGCCGGCACTGCGGTACGTGGTCGGCGACACGGACGTGATGCGGGAGCAGTACGACGAGATCGCCAGGCTGGCGTCCCTGCCCAACGTGAGCGTTCAGGTCCTTCCCCAGACCCTTCGGGGATACCTGTCCGTGCACGACTTCAGCATCCTGCACCTGGACGACGGAATGCCGACCTCGGTGCAGGTGGACAACGCGTGGAGCGCCACGTCGGTCTCCGACAAGCAACGCGAAGTCGGACGGTTCACCCGCAAGTTCAACGCCCTCACGGCGTCCGCGCTGCCGCCGGAGGACACGCCCGAGTTCCTGCAACAACTCATGCGAGAGATCACCAAATGACCCACACCCGTACCCACATGGCCCGCGAGTTCACCGGCGCCGGAGCGCGCTGGTTCAAGTCGTCGTACTCAGACGGCGCCGGCAACAACTGCGTGGAGGTTGCGGACCTCACTGACACGGCGTACGTCGGCATTGCGATCCGGGACAGCAAGGTCTCCCAGGGGGCTGCGCTGCTTGTCGGTCGTGCTTCGTTCGCGGCGTTCGTCCAGGGCGTCCGACAAGGACGGTAGAAAGGGGCCCCCAGCTGCTGGGGGCCTCGTACCGTACTCGTCGTCGTGCCGCCGGGAGGAGTGGGCAGTCGGCTAGCCACGGCTCGAGTCGTAGCCCCATCGGGCCCGGCCGTCTTTGCCCATGAAGCATTTGGCGGGCCGCCCGTCTTCGGCGGTGCCGAGCGTGCCGACAGGGGAGCAGGCATATCCGAACTGGATGCCTGGCTCGCCACCAGAGCTGCTCTCGCCGCTGGTCCCGCTGCTGCCAGAGTCGTTGCCGCTGCCTGCGGCGGGCTGTGCAGTGACGGTCACCTCCACCGTTTTTGTCACGGTGACCGTGGGCGCGGGCTTCGTCTTCGCGGTTGCGGCTGCTGTCACAGTGACGGTCGGGCCGGGGCTTGCCGCCGCGGGTTCCGCGTCGTCGGTCGTGCCGTCGTCGCCGCTGGCTCCGGCGACGAAGCCGAGCAGGTAGACAAGGAAGAACGCGAAGCTGAGCGCAGGCAGGACGTACCTCTTGCGTGCCCACCTCTGGGTCGGGCGCGGTGGCTGCGGTCTGGGCGGCCACGTGTACGGATGGGTCATCTCGTCCCCCTGCGGGCGTTCTGGAGGGGATGACCGTACTGCCCAGGAGCCAATGTGTCGGCTATCTGAGGGAATAGTGACTTTCCTGTGATGGCCGGTCAGTCTCGCTCGCACAGAACACGCCTCTGGCCTGCGAAGACTTGAACGTGAGAAGGGCGGGGGTGCCCGCAGCGCGGTCAAACCCCGCCCTTGGCGGCGTTAGTACTCCAGTCTGGTTTCGCGATCTGTCCGGTGGGTTCGTCGGCTACGGCGCGGCGTATTCTTCGCCCGTGGAACTGCGCTTCGAGACGCGCCGGTCGGACTCGCCGTGGGTCGACACCGTGTGGACCTGCACGAGCGAGCAGGTCGCGGCGATGACGTCCGTCGCAGCGGTGCGCTGGGGCCTGGTGTTCTGGGAGCAGGGCGGCCGGGCGTACGCGGGCATCACCGGTCCCGAGACCCGGACCGGCACGGCGCCGGTGCCGGAGGGCGCGACCTTCACGGGCATCGAGTTCGCCGTGGGCACCTCGTTGCGGGCCGTGCCCACGCCAGCGCTGGTGGACGGCGGCGTCGAGCTCCCCGACACCACGCGCCGGACGTTCCGGCTGGACGGCGCGCGCTGGGAGACGCCCGGCCCCGACGACGCCGAGGCCCTGGTCGAGCGTCTCGTCCGGGCCGGGATCGTGGTCCGTGACCCGCTCGTCGCCGAGGTGCTGCGGGGGCACCGCCCGGCCGTCTCGGGGCGCACGGTCGAACGCCGGTTCCGCGCCGCGACCGGGCTGACGCGGGGCGCCGTCCGGCAGATCGAGCGGGCCCGCACGGCGGCGGAGCTGCTGGCGGCCGGCCACCCGGCCGCCGACGTCGTCGCCAAGCTCGACTACTTCGACGAGCCGCACCTGGCCCGGGCACTGCGCTCCTACGTCGGACGCACCGCCAGGCAGCTGCGCGAGGGCACCGGCGGTGCGATCGCCCTCGACCTGGATCAGCGCTTGACGTCGTAGACCAGCTTCAGGATCCCGTTCGCGTAGCTCTCCGACTCCCGCAGCGTCAGCATCTGCTTGTCGCGGTCGGCCCGACCGAACACGCTCTTCCCGGCACCGAGCAGCACGGGGAAGACGAGCAGGTTGTACTGGTCGATCAGGCCCGCGTCCGACAATCGCCGGGCCAGCTCCGCGCTCCCGTGGATGAAGATCGCGCCGCCCTCGCCCTCCTTGAGCGCGGCGACGTCCTTGGTCGAGCGCAGGATGGTCGTCGGCCCCCACCCGTCGACGAGGGCATCGTCGGACAGCGTGGTCGACGCCACATACTTGGGCAGCTCCTTGTAGTCGGCGTGGTCCTCCGAGCCGGGCCAGACCCGCGCGAACGCCTCGTAACTGCGGCGGCCGAACATCAGCGCCGTCGTGTCGGCGAGCTCTTCGCCCTTCAGTGACCAGGCTTCCGGGACGAACTCGAGGTCCTTGAACACCCAGCCGCCGCTGCGGTGCTCTTCCCCCGGCCCGCCGCCGGGCGAGTCCACGACGCCGTCGAGCGACATGAAACCGGTGTAGACCAGGTCACGCATGGTGCTGTCTCCTCATGATCGGGCGAGCTGCTGGGCCCACGCTAGATCGCGGTCGCGGCGGCCGTCTTGGACGGAAACGACAGCAGCCACTCGGGAGGTAGAACAAAGGGGATCCGGGCAGAGCAGCAGGGTCGCGGCTCAGTAGGCTCCGCCGGTGACGACACCGAACCGATTCCATATGTCCTTCGACGGCCGTTCCCACCGCGTAGTGGTGGACAGTCAGGACGTGACCGAGCACGTTACGGCTGTCGATGTCCACGCTGACGTACATGATGTACCGCGCGTCGTATTGCACTTGCGCCCAACTGGGACATGGCCGGCCGAACTGGACTTCCTTGCCCGGGTTGAGATCGGTACGCCGCCCGAGCCCGGGCTTACTGCCGCTGCTTTCCTGGAGGCGCTGGATCCGCTGGAGGTGGAGCGCGAGGCTCTTGCGCGTATGGATCTGGAGAACGTGCCGGGTGGGGGTACGGCTGCGGTACTGCGGCAGTTGGCGGAGTGGGCGCGTGGCGCTTGATCTGTCGGGGGTGCGGCGGGTCGTGGAGAGGCTGCTCGATGACCGGCTGGAGCTGTGGCGGGACGTGGATGGGGTCTCTGGAGACGTCCTTGACGAGGGGACGGGAGAACTGAAGCTCGGCGGCTCAGTGCCTGTCCTTCTGTGGGCGGGCGTGGGTGCGATCGTGCGTCCCGGATCACTCGGAGTCGTGCCGCACTTGGACTCGCTCGCAGCAGCAGGGCCCTCATCCACTGCCTACCAGGCTCTGCTACCCCTGACCGCGCCGTCGGCAGCGGTCGACGACGTGTTGGTCGTTTCTCGCACGGCGCGCGACCCGCAACTCACCGGGCGCCGATTCCGAGTCGTCGATGTCGGCCTCGGGACGTACACCGTGGTACGCGTGATGCGCCTTGAGCTGCTGGCAGATTGACGCGGTGTCAGCAGACGCCGTTCTGGGACCGAATCGGGACGTGGAAGAAGTGAACTTAATCTTGGGAGTTGGGCAAAAATGTCCTCATGACGGGGTGGCAGAAGGTCCTTTGGTGGGCGTTGTCGGCAGTCGGCGCCGTGGCGGCGGTCGTGCTGATGGTGTGGGTGTTGACTGCGGACTTGGAGCAGTCGAGTCAGGTCGCCGGGATTGTCGGCTCTGTGGCTGGGATCGCCGCGGTGGGGGTGGGGCTGTGGCAGGTCACCATGTCGGCGGGGAGCGCATCGTCTGGGGAGCCGGTGACGGCTGAGGCCGGTTCGAACGCGGCGCGCGGGAACATTCGCAACGCCCAGGCGCGGGACACGGCACCGGGTACGGGCACTTCACCGGCAGGCGGTTCGGGGATCCGGGCCAGCGGCGGGTCGAACGCGGCGGGTGGGGACATCGACGGATCGACGGCGCGGCACGGTCAGTGATGAGTAGACGCAAGAAGCGGCCCGACGAAGACGTCACGGCCGAACCGGAAATGGCGCCCGGAGTGTCAGCCTCTTCGGGTTCCAATGCCGCGGGGCGAGATGTGGTGAACTCCGTGGCGGTGCATGCCGAACAGGCGCTACCCCCGGAGGCGTACGGTCCCATTCCGGACGATGCCGCGGATGACGGGGTGTCGAATATCCCCATCACCGAGCTCTTTGTCGGCCGGGACACAGCACTCGATCAACTGGACGCGGCCCTCGCCACCCCGGGAGGGGTGGTGTTGCGGGCGGTGAGCGGCCTGGGCGGAGTGGGCAAGTCCACGCTCGCCGCCCACTGGGTCGACCACCGCGCCACGGCTCGGCTGCGGTGGTGGATCACCGCCGACAGCGTGACCGCCGTCGACACGGGCCTCGCCGAACTCGCCCGCGCGCTACAGCCAGGACTGGCCGGGTTGCCCGTCGAACTGCAGAAAGAGCGGGCGGTGGCATGGCTCGCCGGGCACGGCGACTGGCTGCTGGTACTGGACAACGTCGACCATCCCGACCACATCGGCCCGCTTCTGGACCGGGTCCGTGATCGTGGCCGCATCCTGGTCACCACACGCCGGGCGACGGGCTGGCACAGGCTCACGACCACCCTGCGCCTGGACGTGTTCGACCCGGCGGAGTCGGTCGAGCTGTTCACCCGCATCCTCACCCACGACGGGCCCCGGGAGACTGACGGCGCCCGCGAGGTGTGCGAGGAGCTCGGGCACCTCGCACTCGCCGTCGAGCAGGCCGCCGCGTTCTGCCACGAGAGCGGCACCACTCCCCGCGCCTACCTGGACATGCTGCGCCAGGGGCCGGCCGAGACCTACGCTCTTGGTCCCGCCCACGCGGACTCCGAACGGACAGTCGCACGGATCTGGCGCATCACTCTCGACCGCCTCGCCGACATGCCTCTCGCGGGCCAGGTGCTGCGGATACTGGCCTGGTACGCCCCTGACCACATCCCTCGCACTCTGCTCGACGGCCTCGCGTCGCCGCCCGCCCTCGCGGCCGCGATCGGCCGGCTGGCCGCATACAGCATGATCACCAAGAGTCCCGACGGCACCCTCTCGGTCCACCGCCTCGTTCAGGCTCTCGCTCGCACACCCCAGGATGACGACCCTCACCGCCAGGAAAGCGACATCACACACGCTTGCCAGGAGGCCACCGGCCGTTTGAGGAACGCGTTCCCCACCGACGTCGTATCGCCCGAGCGTTGGCCCCAATGTCAGGCGTTGCTGCCTCACGCCGATGCCCTGGCCGAGCGCAGCAATCCCGAACACGACGTCCTCGACCTGTCGTACTTGCTGGACAGGGTCGCAACCTTCCGACAGGACCAGGGCGCGATAGCGGGCGCCATCACGTATTTCCTCCGAGCCCTCGCCATCGCCCAGCGTGTGCTGGGGGAGGACCACCCCAACACGCTGGCCTCGCGGAACAATCTGGCGGGCGCGTACCGGTCGGCGGGTGACCTCACGCGCGCTGTCCCCCTGCTCGAGCAGACCCTGGCCGACAGCATCCGGGTGCTCGGCGAGGACCACCCCAACACGCTGACCTCGCGGAACAATCTGGCGGGCGCGTATGAATCAGCGGGTGACCTCACGCGCGCTGTCCCCCTATATGAGCAGACCCTGGCCGACCGCGTCCGGGTGCTCGGCGAGGACCACCCCGACACGCTGATCTCGCGGGACAATCTGGCGGGCGCGTATGAGTCGGCGGGTGACCTCACGCGCGCTGTCCCCCTGTTCGAGCAGACCCTGGCCGACCGCGTCCGGGTGCTCGGCGAGGACCACCCCAACACGCTGACTTCGCGGGACAATCTGGCGGGCGCGTACCGGTCGGCGGGTGACCTCACGCGCGCTGTCCCCCTGCTCGAGCAGACCCTGGCCGACCGCGTCCGGGTGCTCGGCGAGGACCACCCCGACACGCTGACCTCGCGGAACAATCTGGCAGGCGCGTATGAGTCGGCGGGTGACCTCACGCGCGCTGTCCCCCTGCTCGAGCAGACCCTGGCCGACAGCATCCGGGTGCTCGGCGAGGACCACCCCGACACGCTGATCTCGCGGAACAATCTGGCGGGCGCGTATGAGTCGGCGGGTGACCTCACGCGCGCTATCCCCCTATATGAGCAGACCCTGGCCGACCGCGTCCGGGTGCTCGGCGAGGACCACCCCAGGACGCTGACCTCGCGGAACAATCTGGCGGGCGCGTATGAGTCGGCGGGTGACCTCACGCGCGCTGTCCCCCTATATGAGCAGACCCTGGCCGACTGCGTCCGGGTGCTCGGCGAGGACCACCCCAACACGCTGATCTCGCGGAACAATCTGGCGGGCGTGTATGAGTCGGCGGGTGACCTCACGCGCGCTGTCCCCCTGCTCGAGCAGACCCTGGCCGACTGCGAACGCGTCCTCGGACGAAAACACCCTCTGACGAGAACGGTGTGGAGCAATCTGGAAGCCGCAGGCGGCGTGTGATGGCGACTGTCCAGTAGTCTCCGCCATGCCTAGCCCCAACCCACACCCCAAGTCCCACCCAGAGGCCCCCACCTTCCGCGACCCAATCGCGCTGGCCAGCGCTCTGGCCGGGCTCGGCCCGGCTGCCCGGGCGCGTACCAGGGCGATCACCCGGCACCACGCCATGCTGCTGCGCGTCCGGATCCAGAAGAACGCCTCCGGGCGGCCAGGTCCGAACGTCATCACTGGGCAGTACCGGGCGTCGTGGGATGTGAAGGTGACCGTGGCCGCAGGGCGCGTGAGCGCTGTGATCTTCACGGACGCTCCACAGTCGCGGCGGCTGGAGTACGGATTCGTCGGCGTCGATCGCTTGGGGCGTCAGTATCGGCAGCCGCCCTACCCGCACATCGAGCCTGCGTTCCGGCAGACCGAGCCCGGGTTCCTGGAGGCCCTGCGCACGAGGGTGCTGCCGCGATGAGTCCGCCGAGGCTGCCGTTGACTCGGGCGCTCCTCGGCATGCTCGCTGTCGGTACCGGGCGGCCGTGCGGGCTCGCGGTGCTGCCGCGCGCCGCGGACGGGAAGCCCGCGGCCTTCCCGTACCTGATCCTTGACAGTCTGCCCGGCGAGTTCTCCGGGCCATCGTTCGCCGACTGGCAGGCCGACGCGGCGTGGACATACCAGGCGGCCAGCGTCGGCGAGCGGGCCGATCAAGTGCAGTGGCTCGGCGACCGCGTCCGTGCGGCGCTCTTCGAGCGCACCGACGGCGGATGGCGCACGGACATCACGGCTCCCGGACTGCGCGTCATCGACCGGGAGTTGACGTACGACGCCGAGGGGGAACCGGTTGACGGTTCGCAGGGAAGTATCGTTACCTACGTGCAGCGGTTCACGATCACCGTGACACCGGCTGTCTGAACCACCTTTTCTCACCGCGGAGCCACGCGGACGCCCGGCCGACGAGCCCGGCGCAACCCCTGTTTTTGGGAGTGGCCCGTGACTCAGCAGCGCTTTATGCGGCGCGGTATCACCAAGATCCTGTGGTTGAAGAGCATCGCCTCCGACGATCTGATTCCGACTCGTACGGAGATCTCGGCCCCGAACGCCACTGAGCTGACCGAGGCGATCAGCGACGTCGACGGGTGGTCGCTGACGAACGAAGCGATCGAGACGCCGGACATGGCGTCGACGTTCACCTCCTCCATCCCCGGCAACGACAAGGCCGACAACTCCTCGATCACCTTTTACGAAGACCGGTTCAGCGACGCGATGGAGACGCTGCTGCCCAAGGGCGCGGTCGGGTATGTGGTGTTCCTGCGTAAGGGCGACATCCCCGGGTCGAAGTCGATGGACAGTTTCCCCGTCCAGGTTGCCTCCCGCACCGCGCAGTACAACGCGGGGAACGAGGCCGCGAAGTTCCAGGGTGTCTTTACGATCACATCGCCGCCTGCTCTCGACGCTCCCGTCCCGCCAGCCGCGGCTGAGACGGCCGCCGCCACAAACACCGCCACCAGCAAGAAGGCTCTCTGATGGCCGCCGCGAAGAGTCAGGAGACGACGGCCTGGGAGCAGAAGATGGAGCGGCTGCGTCGTCGCTCACTGCCAGAGCGCGTTCTGCAGATCTGTGACGACGCAGCGCGGCGGACAGAGTACGACGAGGCGAAGCGAGCCGCCGACCGTTCGCGGTTGTTGGCCGAGAGCGACACGGGCAGCGCCGTTTTCGCGGAGCGTGCGGCGCTCGCCGTCCAGCGGTACGAGGCGGCGGCTGAGGCCCTGCGTGCGGCGTCGGTCTATCTCACCTTCCGGGCGCTGCCCCGCCCGGTCATCGAGGAGCTCCTTCATGCGCATCCGCCGACCGATCAACAGGCCGCTGACGGGGCGGCGTTCAACCCCGATACCTTCCCGGCGGCCTTGATTGCCGCCTCCAGTACCGACGGCATGAGCGAGGCCGAGGCCCGTGAACTGCTGGACGCGTGGTCGGCGCCGGACGCGAATGCCCTGTGGGAAGCGGCCTGGGAGGTGCAGCAAGAGGCACGTACTGACCGGGCCGACCTGGGAAAAGGCTGACGGCCGACCCACGGCTGCGGACGGAGCTGGAGCTGTGCGCACAGTACGGCATTCCGCACTCGCAGTTCCTCGGAGGGGACGGCCGCTGGAGCGAGCTGGACCGGGCCAAGGCCCTGGCCTGGCGGCAGTGGGAGCGCACCCTGTGCCCGGACTGTCGTACCCGCGCCGAGGAGTGGGACCCGGTCAAGGGCGGCCACCCGCACGCGTACGTCACCGACACCATGCGCTGCCCCGGCTGCGAGTTGATCGCCCAGGAGCGCGACCAGGTGCCTGAAGGGCGGGCGGGATACGGCATCAAGATCACGCTGTTGCCGCGGCAGGCATACGAGGCGCTGCACCGCGACGACCCGACGAGCGGGCGGTGAGTCGACCGGATGGCAACGTACAACCTCACCGTCCAACTGACGGCACAGGCCAACAGCCTTATCTCCGGCCTGCGTTCGGCCGCTGATGCCGCCACCGACCTCGGCCGCCGCACCCGCGACCTCGACCGCCGCCTCGCCGCACTCGACGCCTCCAGCCGAAGCACCTCCCGGCAGATCGACCTCCTCGGCGCCCGAGCTCAAGCAACCGCCTCCCGACTCGGCACCCTCGCCACCCGTGGCGGCCAAACCGGCAACTACCTCCGCCGCGCGGGCAACGACGTCGGCGTGCTGGAACGCTCCCTCCGGGGCGCCGGACAGCAGGCCACCGCCCTCACCAACCTCCTCGCCGGTGGCGCCCTCGTCCTCGGCACCGGCCAGCTCGTCGAGGAGGGCAACCGTTACCAGCGGCAGATGAACATCTTCCAGGCGGTCACCGGAGCCACAGCCGGGCAGATGCAGCGCGCCGCCTGGATGGCCAACCAACTCGGCAACGACCTCACCCTCCCGACCACCACCGCGGCCGACGCCGCCGAAGCGATGGTGGAGCTGGCGAAGGCGGGCTTCCGCACCGACCAGGCCATCAGCGCCACCCGCGCCTCCCTCCAGCTCGCCTCCGCCGCCGGGGTCAACGCGGCCGACTCCGCCCGCTACTTGGGCGACATCATGGACCAGTTCGGCCTCGGCGCCGACCAGGCCGCCCGCGCCTCCGACATCCTCGCCGCCACCGCGAACAACGCCTCCGGCGGCATCATCGACATCTACTACGCGATGCGGTACGCCGGTCCGGTCGCCGCCGGCCTCGGCGTGAGCATGGAGGACGCGGCGAGCGCGGTCGGCATGCTCGGTAAGGCGGGCATCCTCGGGCAGACGGCCGGTACCGCGCTGCGCGGCATGATGGCCAACCTCGCCGCGCCCACCAAGGAGATGCGCGACGGCCTGCACGCCCTCGGCATCGAGGCGTGGGACGCGCAGGGCCGGTTCAAGGGCCTGCGGTACGTCATCGCCGAACTCTCCCGCGCCCAGCACGAGATGTCCCAGCAGGACTTCACCGCCGCGGTGAAGAAGTCGATGGGCAAGCCCGCCATGTCGGGAGCCATCGCCCTCGCCCACCAGGGCACCGAATCCTTCGACGCGCTCAGTCAGGCCGTACGCGAATCCGGCGCCGCCGCGCAGATCACCGCCGCTCGCGGGCAGGGCCTCGCAGGCGCGATGACGCTGCTGCAGAAGCAGACCCGGCAGACCGGGCTCGCGCTGTACGACGCGATGGCGCCGGGGCTGGAGTACGTCACCCGGCTCATGACGCGCGGGCTGTCCGGCGCGACGCCGTACCTCGTCGCGGCGATCGAGTACGGGCGCGACCTAGCGACCCTCTATGGACCGGAACTCAAGGCCAACGCCCGCAGCGGCCTCGGCGAACTGATCGACGAGGCCGAACAACTCCTCGGCCCCCTCCAGGCGCTCGGCGAGCACGGCCTGGCCGCCGGCCTGAACCTCCTCATCAACACCGCCCGCGCGCTCGGCGAGGTCCTCGGCAACGCCGCCGAAGGCGCCGCGCCGGTCGCCTCTGCACTCGGCCTGCTCGGCGACGAGTCCAGCGGAGTCAGCAACAGCCTCGACATCCTCGTCACGACCGCCAACCTGGCCATGTCCGCGGTCGCCGGGCTGTCCGCCGTACTCGTCCCGGTCGGTGAGGTGGTCGGCACGCTGGTCCGCGCATTCGGCGCACTGCCAGCCCCCGTCCAGACGGCGATCGCCGCCATGTTCCTCGCCCGGCGCCTCACCCCGGTACTGGGCGGCCTCGCCTCAACGGTCAGCGGGCGACTCACCGGCGCATGGCGAGGCTTCGGCGCCCAGATGCAGGTGCAGCAGAACCTCGCCGCACGAGCCGGGACGTCGCTGACGCGGTACGCCGCGGCGTTCGCGGTCGTGGAGTCCCGCATCCCCGTCGTGGGGCAGATGGCGGCCGCATTCCGCAGCGCCCAAGGACCCACGACGGGTTTCACCGGCACCCTCAACGGCGTGACCCGCGCGGCAGGAGCCGGGCTGCTGAGCGCGGGCCGGGGCCTGGTGGCGTTCATGGGCGGTCCGTGGGGTGCCGCCATGGTCGGCGCCACCGTCGTCCTCGGACTCCTCGCCTCGCAGCAGGAAAAGGCGGCACGGACTGCCGCCGAGCACCAACAGCGCATCAGCTCACTGACCGACGCACTGCGGGAGTCCAACGGCGTCATCGACGAGACCGTGCGCCGCCAGGCGGCCGAGAACGTCCAGACCACGAAGCTCGCCGGAAACTACGGCACCCTCATGGACGTCCTCGGCAAGCTCGGTTACTCCCTCTCGGACGTCACCGACTCCTACCTCGGGCAAGGCGAGAGCATCGACGACCTGGCCGGCAAGATGCGAGCACTGGCCGACCAGGAGAAGGACGCCTTCAACCGCTCCAGCCGGGGTGACAAGGATCGTGAGGCGATCCTCGAACGGGCCGGAGCGTACGCGTCGGCGGCCAAAGCGCTCGAGGACATGTCGGGAGACGCCGCCACCGCGACCCGTAATGCGAAGGACCTCGAACAGGCTCAGAAAGGCAGCGGGTCGGGAGCCAGCGCGTACGACCGGCTGAAGACAGCGGTTGGCGAACTCGCGGACACCACCGCCGACGCCGACACCCGCACCCGTGCCCTGAAGGACGCCCTCGACCTGCTCTCCGGCGGCAGCATCTCCCTCCAGGCCGCTGAGGCCCGCGTCAACAGCGCGATCCTCGACGTGAACGAGGCTCTGGACCATGGCATCGACAAGGCCAACGGCTTCGCCAAGGCCCTGCTGAACAACAACGGCACGCTGAACACCACCACCCGCAACGGCCAGCAGCTCTACCAGTCCCTCACCTCCCTGAGCGACGCAGCCGCCGACGCGTCCGTATCGGCGTACGCCCTCGCCCAGCAGAACGGGAAATCGCTGCCCGAGTCCCTGGCCGCCGCCCGCACCCAGATGGACAAGGCACGCACGGCCGCCGTCCGGGCTGCCCAGGGTTACGGGCTCACGCGCGAGCAGGCCGAGGCGGTGGCCGACAGTCTCGGGCTGATGCCGTCGAAGGTCTCGCTGCTGCTGGAGACCGAGGGTATGGACTCCACGCTGGCCGATCTCCTCGCGGTGCAGGCCGAGTTCGACCGGCTGCCGAAGGCGACCACGATCCGTGTGGACTCGCTCAGCGAGGACGCCCAGAAGAAGCTGAAGGACCTCGGCTTCACGGTGAAGACCGTCCCCGGCACCCGCGAAATCAAGATCACGGCTCCGACGAAGGGCGCCCGCGGCGCGCTCAAAGCGCTGATCGACGAGCTCGGCGAAGTACCCGGCAGCAAGAACGTCTCGGTCGCCGCGAAGACCCAGGCCGCGATCAAGGACCTTGAGGAGGTCCAGAACCGAGTCCGGTCGACCAAGGGCAAGACCATCACCATGCGCGCCCCGACCGCGGAGGCTCGCAAGCAGCTCGAACAACTCGGCTTCAAGATCAAAAACACCAAGGGCAAGCGGGTCACCATCACCGTCCCCACCGGCACCCAAAAAGCCAACGTCGGTGCCCTGGACCAGGCAATCCGCAGCCTGCGCGACAGGTCGGTGACCATCACCACCCATCACGTGAACGTCTTCGAGACCATCCGCCGGGGACCCTCCACGACCGCAGACCTACTGCGCCAGCAGGCCGACCGGTTCAGCCGGCATGCCGACGGCGCTGTCGTCGACTATTTCGCCGCCGGCGGCGTGCGGCGCGAGAATCACGTCGCGCAGATCGCCCCTGCCGGCTCCTGGCGGATCTGGGGAGAGCCGGAGACGGGCGGCGAGGCGTACATCCCGCTCGCGCAGTCGAAGCGCGCCCGCTCGCGCCGGATCGCCGAGGAGACCGTACGACGCCTCGGTGGCGGCCCGATTGAGTGGTACGCCTCTGGTGGTCTCTCCGGTTGGTCGTACGAGGTGGAGTCGGGGCCCGAGCTGGGATCCGCCTCGTCGATCCGCTCGAGTTCCATGCGCACGGTCAAGCGGCGCGGCAAGGAGGTCGAGGTCTTCGACCTGCGTCTGTTCGAGAAGAACCTGCGCAAGTCAGCTTCCCAGGCAGCCCGTTGGCGCAGGGACCTGGCCACCGTCGCGCGCCGGGCCGGGCAGGACGTAGCCGACGCCCTGGAGGCCATGGGCGAGGACGGCGTGGAGCTGACCCGGAAGATGGCCACCGGGACGACGAAGTACGTCCGCGACATGGCCAAGCAGTTGGAGAAGCTGGCCGGCACCGCGAAGGCGTCGCTCGGCGACTTCACCCGCCAGCTCACCCAAGCGGTCAAGGACCAGTCGACGTTCGAGAAGAACCTAGCCCGGCTCGCTGCCCTCGGCTACGGCGACTTGGCGGCGATGCTCGCCGAGCAGGGAGACGAGGACGCCGAGGATCTCGCCAGCGCCGCGGTGAAGGACAAGAAGAAGGCGAAGAAGGCCAACGACGCGGCGAAAGCCGCCGGGAAGACCCTCGCGGACGAGGACCTCACCGACCTGCTCACCGTCATCACCGCGATCAAGTCGAGCACCACCGGCATCCACAAGGTCGCCGACACCACCGGCCTCGAGGAGGACCGGATCATCGAGGTCGGCAACCTCGGCCAGTCCCGCATCAAGTCCGCGCTCGGCTCCCGCGCTACGAAGTTCATCGAGGACCTGGCCAAGGCCAACAAGGGTCTGGCGTACGCGAGCGGCGGCATCTGGGAGCCCGGCATCTACTCCTCGCCCACCGCGCTGATCAAGTTCGCGGAGGCGAGCACGGGCGGGGAGGCGTTCATCCCGCTCGCCCCGACCAAGCGCGCGGCGGCGACGGCGGTGCTCGGCGACGTCGTGCAGCGTTTCGGCCTCCAACTCGCCTCAGCAGAGCCGACGTTCGCCCCGGTGCGCACGGTCGATGCCCGCCCGGCCGGATCGGTTCAGGTTGTCGTCGTACGGGAGCAGCAGCCCCTGATCGGCGCCATGCCCGTCACGGTCACCTCGGCTCAGGTCACTCCGCAGCAGATCGGCGCCGAGGTCATGCGGCGACTGCGTAACGCGCAGAGGGGAGGCCGGTTGTGATGGCGGAGCTCGGTGAGTGGCAGATCGAGATCGCCGGAGTGCTGATCGGTGCCGGGACTGATGTACCGGTGAGCGAGGTCGAGGGTCTCGGTATCCCCGAATTTCGTACACAGGATGTGGATAACCCGGCCGGAGACGGCGCGTTCCCCGGCATCGACCTCTACGCGGCCCGGACCATCCGCATCGAGGCAGGCATCCGCACCGCAGGCAACCCGGCCGCGGCCCTCGACGTCCTCGGCCGCCTCCAACGCGCCGCCGACGACCCGGCCGTACGGACAGACTCGAGCGCCCAGACCGTACTGCGCCTGCGCTGGCCCGGCCGCACAACTCGCCGCCTGTACGGTCGACTTCGCCGCGTGGAAGCCACCAGCACCGCGAAGACGCTACACGGCTGGATCCCGCTCGACCTCGAGTTCGCAGCCCTCGACCCGCGCTTCCACGCCGACGACGCCTCCGCGCTCACCCTCGCCCTGTCCGCCAACAGCCTGGGCGGCTTCCGCGCCCCACTGGTCGCCCCGCTGACGACGGGCGTGGCGATCCCCGACGAACGGCGCGGCTGGGTACGCAACGACGGCGACCTCCCGGCCTGGCCGTCGCTGCGCATCACCGGCCCGTGCGTCAACCCTCGCATCCGACATGTCGAGTCCGGCCGGGTGATCGAGCTGTCCGTCGCGTTGGCACGCGGCGAGTACGTCGAGATCGAGACCCGTCCCGGAACCCGCTGGGCGCTCCGGAACGGCACCGGCAACCTCGCCCCCGCCCTGTCACCAGCCTCCCGGCTGGACACCTTCACCATCCCGCCCGGCACCAGCGAGATCTGGTGGACCGCACGCGACTACACCAACGCCACCCGCCTGGCCGTGACTTGGCGCGCGGCGTACGCCGCCCTGTGATGCAAGGAGTTCGTACGTGACGCTGATCAACCCGCCGCTGCTCACCCACGGCGGAACGCACGCCGCCCGCGCCTTCCGCATGATGGTCCGCGACCTCGCGCGCGGCTCGCAGGGCGTGACCGAGGGCGACGATCTCAAGGTGAAGCAGCTGTCCACGCCCGGCGCCGGTGTACGGGTCGTGGACGGCTCCGCGGTGATCCGGGGTGCGACATGGGGGCAGGGCTCGTACACGCAGTACAACGTCGGCGACGCCACCGTGCCCATCGCGCCCACAGGTGCCGGCGCCCGCTCGGATCTGGTCTGCCTGCGCGTGGAGGACCCCGAATACGAAGGCACCCGCAACCCGGAAACCGCCGAGATCGGCTACTTCCACGTGGTCAGCAACGTATCGGCCACCACCACGACGGTGCCCTCCGGCATGACCGCCGTTCCGCTCGCCCGCCTCGACATCCCGGCCAACACGTCCGTCATCACGGACTCGATGATCAAGGACGTGCGGCAGATCGCGAACCCGCGCCGCGACCGCAAGCTGTACACCTCCTTCCCCGGCTCGCTGAGCACGCTGACGTACTCCGACAACAAATGGCACAAATGGCCGACCGCAGCGAAGTGGACGATCCCGGTGCCCACATGGGCGACCGGCGCCAAGCTGGTCACCACCTTCGCCGGACTGCGAATGACCCGCGCCGACGTGTACGCCCGCATGCAGAACGCCTTCGGCACCGTCCTGGGCCAGGACACCGTCATTGACGACGACCAGGGCAGCCAGACCCGCCGCAACACCATCGTCCTCGCCGACAACCTCACCATCCCCGCCGCAATGCGCGGCACCTCCCAGACCCTGTACGTGCAGACGTACATGTCGAAGATCGAGACCGGCGACCTCAGTGTCGACGGCTCCACCTCCCTGGTCGCGGACGTCGAGTTCACCGAAGGCGTGCGGTGAGGCCAAGCCGATGACCGCGTCGTACCGCTACCGCAGCTGGCACGCCCTGACCGGCGAACTGCTCGCCACCGACCTGCCGCTGTCACAGGTCGAGTTCGGGCTGGCCCTCAACGCGGCCGGCGACTTCTCCGGCCGCCTGGAGCCGCGCTTCGCCCACCTGCTCCCCGCCCAACTCGACCCCGGCAACACGCTGCTGACCGCCGAACGGGACGGCACGCTGCTGTGGGGCGGCATCGTCTGGCGAGCCGAGCCGGAAGGCGCCACCTACCCGATCGAGGCGGCAGGCTGGGGCAGCTACCTGCACCGCCGCCACGACATCCACGGCAATCTGGGCGGCCGCGGCCCGTACACGTACGCCGATCCCTGCCAGGTCATCCGCGACGTGTGGGCGTACGCGCAGTCCCAGCCCGACGGGAACCTCGGCGTGACGGTGGACGCCACCACCAGCAAGGCCAAGGCTGGCACACCGGCCGAGCCGTACAGCACCGACTGGTGGGAGGCCCCGGTCCTCGGCGAGGTCGTCGACGACATGACCGAGATCGACGGCGGCCCCGAGTGGACCGAGACCACCGACTGGACCGCCACGGGTCGGCCCGGCGGCCGTATCCGCCTCGGCTGGCCGCGTCTGGGTACCCGCCGCACCGACATCTCCTTCGCCTCCGGCACGAACGTCGCCGCCACCGTCCCGGTGACCTACGACGCCGACGCCTACGCCCAGGTCGTCATCGCCCTCGGCGCGGGTGAAGGCCGCGGTCGCCGCCGCGCCATCGACGCCATCCGCAACGGCCGTCTCCGCCTGGAACACGTCCTCGAAGCCCCCGCCGAGAAGGCCAACGACCGGCTCGCCGCCCGAGCCCGTACCGAACGCACCGCCCGCCAGATCCTCGGCGAGGTCACCGAGATCCAGGTCATCGACCACCCCGCGGCTCCGATCGGCAGCTGGCAGATCGGCGACGACGTCCGCGTGTCCCTGCACGACCAGTGGTCGGACTTCGACGGCTGGTGCCGCATCACCGGCTGGACGCTTCGCCCGCCCCAGGGCCAGGACCCGGAGCGCATCACGCTCACTCTCGCCCGCGCCGACCGCTTCACCTACGGGAGCTGACCGCGATGGCCAACGACTTGGCGCGGCTGGCCGCCCGCATCGCCGCCCTCGAGCGCCGCCTCACCCAGCAGACCCGAACCTCCCGGCTCGCGTACTCCTCCATCGAGGACGGAGCGGTCGAGGTGTACGACGCCGGCGGCTCGCTCCGCGCCATCATCGGCCAACAGTCGGACGGAACCACCGGTATTAACCCGGTTAACGGTCCGCCTCCGCCCGCCCCCTCCGCAGCCCAGGTGGAACCGGTCCTCAATGGCCTGCGCATCACCTGGGACGGCACCTTCGCCGACACGGACGCCGCTCCGCTGGACCTGTCCCGCATACAGGTCCACCTCCTGAAATCGCCGACGACCGAACCCGACATGATGTGGCCCGCCGCGACGATCGAAGCCGCGTCAGGCGCTTCGGTCACGATCGCCACGAACTACTACGGCGACCTCTGGGTCCGCCTGATCGCGGTGAACACCTCCGGTACGCCAAGCACCGTCTCGGCCGCAGTCCAGACGGCGGCCCGTCGAGCTGCCTCCGCCGACCTGGGCAACAGCGTCATCCAACAAGGCCATGTGGCCGTGGGCGCCATCACCACACCCCACCTGGCGGTCGGCTCGGTCACCCCGGAGCAGATCGCGGTGGGCCAGGGCACGAACCTGATCCCGGACCCGGGCTTCGAGGGCGCGGTGATCGCGGGCGCGGTCGCCGCGGCCGGAGCGCCCTGGTCCCTGGCCCGCGGCAACCGCACCGGAGTAGGGGTCCGCGTGGACTGCCTCGCGGACGAGGCAACGTACTTCACACTGCCGCTGGCCACTGTGCCCGTGCTGGCCGGCGCCCAGCTGTACCTCGCAGTCGACGTCCTGGTCTCCGACGACCTCGACGCCCAGGCCGTGAAGATCCTCGCCCGCTGGGAGAACGCGGCCGGAACGGTCTTCGGCTATGGCGTCGTGGAGAAGCCGAACCCGGCACCAGGCATGTGGCAGCGCATCACCGGCCAGGTGGCTGCCCCGCAGGGCACCACCCAGGCCGTACTCGCCTTGGAGGCATCCGCCGCCACGACCGGCTGGGCGGTCTTCGACAACGCCGAGGCCCACACCATCTTCGGCCGCGTGGTCGGCGGCGCCCGCGCCGAACTCGGCCCCGACGGCCTACGCCTGTACGACGAGACCGGCGAACCGGCCGTATCCCTGGTCACCGGCACCCCGCAGTACCTGACCCTGCGCAGCGGCGGCCAAGCGGTCGCGACCATCGACACCAACGGAAACGCCGGTTTCGCCGACCTCGCGGTCGCAGGCGAACTGACGGTCGGCGGCGACCCGGTAACGGCCCTGCTCGGCGCGCAGGCCCGCGGCCTGATCGCGATCGACTACCAAACAACCTCCGTCCGCACGACCGGCAGTGAGTACGGCTTCGTCGAGCTCGCCTTCGAAGCGGACACGACCCGCATGTACCGGATCATCTTCGACGCCATCGCCAACCCATCCGCCGCCGGAGGAGAACTACAGCTCCGCCTACGCGACGGAGGCCCCGAAGCCCCCACCATCACCTCCCCCCAACTCCAGCTGGCCACCCACCACTTGGCCATCGGCAACTCCAGCCGCGTACGCCTTGAACTCATCCGATCCGGCACCACACTCGGCGCGGGCCTGCACCGCCTCCTGATCACCTTCAAGAACGAGTACGGCCCCGACGGCCAGTACGTCGACCTGTACGGCGCCGCCAACAGCCCCGGCGTCCTGTACGTCGAGGACATCGGCGCCCACGTACCGGAAACCGGCGGCTACAACACCGGAGGCGACACCAGCGCCCCGCCCGCACGCACGTACACCAAGACGTACGCGGCGTCGTGGTCCGGCTCGTACGCGAACCGCTCCGGCTACAACGCGTACTACGGAAACAGTTGCCTGCAGGGCTACTACAGCTCCAACAACGGCATCCAGGCGAGCCTGATCGGCTTCCCCGCCCAACTCGCCACGGACCTCTCCGGAGCGACGATCCAGAAGGCGGAGATCTACCTCTACTTCGAGCACTGGTACTACGCAGCCGGCGGCACGGCCGTCATCCGCGCCCACTCACACGCCACCCGCCCCAAGAAGTTCTCCTGCGACACCGAGGCGAAGAGCATCAACTGGTCCCGCAACCAGGGCAAGTGGGTCGACATCACCTCGGTCTTCGACTCGACAAAGTGGCGAGGCATCGCCCTGGACCCCAACACCACCAGCCGCACGTACTACGGCCGCGCCCGCGGCGTGGGTCAGACGTACTCGCCCAAGCTCCGCGTCACGTACACCAAGTGACCGCCCAACGAAGGGAGAAGAGGTGCCCGCCCTCTACGGGGACCTGATCACGAACGGCAGCTTCACGGCCGGAACGACAGGCTGGTGGACCGGCGACCCGACGTATATCACCGTGACCGCACCCGGCACCGGCCTGGAGGCCACCGCCACCACAGACGCGACCAACCTCTGGGACGCCCTGCTCGGCCAGGACAACCTCCTCCTCAGACCCGGCTGCCGCTACACCCTGTCCTTCACGGCCCGAGCCAGCCAGCCCGGCACCACCCTCCGCGCCCAAGTCGGACTCGGCGCCGCTCCATGGACCCCGGCGCTCGACAAGACGCTGACACTCGGCACCGCGGACACCTGCTTCACGCTCCCCTTCACCTCGACCTTGGACACGGCAACGGGCCAACTCTCCTTCCAGTTCGGCCAGTCCACCGCAGTCACCGTCCACCTCACCGAGATCCGCCTGACCTGCTCGACCGCCGACGAGGGCTTCTACGTCGACCCGAACTCGAACGCGGCGAAGTGGCTCACCGCCAACCGGGACGACCCCCGCGCGAAGAAGATCGACCGCTCCCTGGTCCGCCGCCCAGGCGCCCGCTGGTTCGGCGACTGGAACAAGGACATCAAGACGGACCTCGACGCCTACGTCGGGGCCGCAGCCGCCAAGGGTCAACTCCCGATCATCACCCTCTACAACATTCACAACCGCGACAACGGCGGTCAGAGCTCCGGCGGAGCCCCTTCCCCGGAGGCATACCGAGCCTGGATCGACGCGGCCACGGCCGGCATCGCCGACCGCCCCGCCCTGGTCATCGTCGAACCGGACTCCCTCGCCCAACTCGGCAACCTCCCCACGGACACGGCCCGCACCGAACGCACCGCACTGATCGCGTACGCCGCCGAGGCCCTCGGCGCCCTCCCCGCGACCACGGTCTACCTGGACGGCGGCAACGCCACCTGGATCCGCCCCGCCGAGATGGCCACCCTCCTGCGGGACGCAGGAGTCGCCCACGTCCGCGGCTTCGCGGTGAACGTCGCGAACTTCGACGCAGTCGACGTCTGCTGCACCTACGCCACCCAGATCACCACCGAACTGGCCCGCCTCGGCCTCCCCGGAACCGGCTTCGTCGTGGACACCTCCCGCAACGGCAACGGCGCGATGAACGCAGAGGGCCAGCACGTCGATTGGTGCAACCCGGCTGGCCGCCGCCTGGGCGTCCCCAGTTCGATCGGAGTCGGCGGCGCCGATTACCTTCTCTGGATCAAGGTCCCGGGCGACTCGGACGGCTCATGCGGCATCGGCGAAGGCATCTCAGCGGGAACCTTCTCGCCGTATTTGGCGGAGCGTCTGATCGACGGCTGGTAGCCCGTAGCAGTGTCAAGGAAAAGTTGAACTTTCCTCAAGTTCTCCTCAGGGTTTTGATCATGCTCTTGTTGCGTGCATGACCTGCACCTACTGTCCAGGTACTTGATCGCCACGGGGGCGGTCCACCGGAAGGTGTTACATGGGCATCAGTTCACGGCGCGCTGCGACCGGCGCTGCCACAACTGCATTGCTTTTCTGCTTCGGGACTGCGGGTACTGCTGCCGCTGAGGAAGCGGCCGACGTCCCGGCCGTTTCTGCCGACCAGACAACGGAAATCAACGACAGACAGGGCTGGGAGGACGACACCGATCAGCCGGTTCACGAGGGGGTGAAGCCGCTCCGGTGTGACGGTCCGTCGACGTGGTACCTCATCACGTCGAAGAAGGCGTACCACATTCCGTCGTGGTGGAACGGCACCAAATTCAAGGACGGTCCGGGCGGAACGATGATGGTGTCCGTGACCAAGAGTGGCACCGTCAGCCTCGAAATCTCGGGCTCGATCGAGTGGGAGTCGAATGCGATCATTTCCAAGGCCAAGGCTACGGTCAGCACCAAAATCACTGGCAGCGTGACCGTCACCACTGGCCACAACTACACCCACGACATCAAAAGGAACAAGTACGGCCACCTGCAGTACGGTTCGTGGGGATACAAGCTGACGTGGAAGAAGTACCGGGCCAGCGGCAACGGCTGCGACGGCGTCGAAATCGGCAGGGGTAAGGCCACGCTTCCCACCTCCGAGACCGGCTGGAAGTACTGGGAAACCTCGACATGACCAATGTGAGCTCGCGGGCTTGGCTGGCCGGATGCGTCGCAGCGGCATCAGCGCTGCTGCTCACTTCGTGCAGTTCCGGCAGCGGGGATGACAACGCCGCCGACTCTTCTTCCTCGCCGACGCCGAGCGCCTCGCCAACGGCTCCGGGGGCGTTGGAGAAAAGGCTCACCAAACAGGCTCAGGCGGCTCTCTCCGACGTCCACAGCGGAACGATGGTCGAGGCCGGAGCGGAACGTGTGACCGACGGAATCCACACCGAGCCCACCCTGAGCAAGGGCAAGACCTACACGCTCAACCTGGTGTGCTTCGGCAGCGGAAGCGCGCAGTTGGCATTCACCCCGGCGAGCACCGGCACGGAGACCACCGTGCCCTGCGATCAGTCAGTGGTAAAGCAGCGGATCACCGCACAAAAGCCGATTCGCATCGACGTCGACGGCACCAAGGGATCGACCGGCGTAATCGCCTGGCAGATCGACGCAATCTGAGCCAGACCACAACTGAGCGCCCTCCAGCATGACCTCTGGAGGGCGCTCAGTCTGCGCATGCCCAATCCCAGAGCAGGCGTCTGGCGCACCGTCGCAGGTGCGGATGCTTCCTTCCGAAGGGTAGGCTGCGCCACTCGATCGAGATGCCCCTCCATCACGCTCGAGTACGCCGGTAAAGCACAAGAGGGACCGTCAGGTGGCTCCTGGCGAGCAGCGCACACGGAGGCGCGGGGGAGAAAGCGTCCGACGTGGCCCAGCCACTGTCCGCAGACCAGTTCCTGGCCGTCCTCAAGAAGTCCGGCGTCCGCGTTCTCGAACACGGCAACTGGCGCACCCATAACCGCAACCACAAGGGCGCCTGGGGCCCGGTCCACGGCGTCATGATCCACCACACCGGTCCGTACTCCACGGAAGCCGGCATGGTGGAGCTCTGCCGCACCGGCTACACCTCTCTGCCCGGCCCGCTGTGCCACGGCGTCATCGACCGCTCCGGCACCGTCCACCTCGTTGGCTACGGCCGCGCCAACCACGCCGGTTCCGGAGACGACGAGGTCCTCAAGGCCGTCATCGCTGAGAAGCCCCTGCCACCGGACAACGAAGCCAACACCGACGGCAATCCGCACTTTTACGGCTTCGAGTGCATCAACACCGGCGGCGGACAGGCATGGCCCGCAGCCCAGCTGGACGCCATGCACAAGGTCAGCGCCGCTCTGTGCCGGGTGCACGGCTGGACGGCGCGCTCGGTCATCGCGCACAAGGAGTGGCAGCCCGGCAAGCCGGACCCCTCGGGCATCGCGATGGATGGCTTCCGTACGGCAGTTGCCGGGCTCCTGAACACCAAGTCAGACCCGGACCCGGACGACGAGCCGGAGTACGCACCCTTCCCCGGCGCCGACTACTTCCGCACCGGCCGCCGCTCCACCCTGATCACCGCGATGGGCAAGCGCCTGGTCGCCGAGGGCTGCGGCAAGTACGCCAAGGGCCCCGGCCCCACCTGGACCGAGGCCGACCGCCGTTCCTACGCCGCCTGGCAGTGCAAGCTCCGCTACTCCGGCGACGACGCCGACGGTATCCCGGGCCCCACGAGCTGGGCCAAGCTCCGCGTCCCCAAGTCCTGACCCACGCCCCGAGAGGATCTCTGCCCCATGGCCACCATCAACAGCGCGCCCAAGCTCGCCGCCGACATCGCCGAGCGCACCGTCCTTACGTATGTCGAGGCGTTCCTCGGCCTCCTCCTCGCCTCCGGCACGACCAACGTCATCACCCTGTCCGCCCTCGAGTCGGCGGCCATCGCCGCGATCCCTGCCGGCCTCGCCGTGGTCAAGGGAGCCGTCGGCTCCCTCCTCGGCCGCGCCGGTACGGCGTCGTGGCTCCCCGCCAGAACCGACCCCGCCTCCACCACCCTGAACTGACCACCGGAGCAGCCGCCATGCCCGACGGAGAGATCGCCCTGGAGCTCGCCGCACTCCGCCGCGCCCTTGAAGTCGGGCTCGCGCGCATCGACGGCCAACTCGCCCTCCTGGTCCAGCGATCCGACCAGATCGACAAGGCCGTCGAGGAGCTGGACGCCCGCGTCACCGCCCTCGAACGCACCCGGTGGCCGCTCCCCACCATCAGCACGCTGACCGGCCTTGCTGCGCTCGGCGTCGCCATCTGGTCGGCAATGGGCCGCTGACGGCGCCGGATTACAGACCTTCACAAAGAACAAGGAGATCGGATCAACTATGCCCGACCTGTTCTGGGCCAACCTGTTGATGCTCGGCTTCGCGTACGAACTGTTCACCCTGGTGGACATCGAAGACGGCAACACCTTCTCCGAGCGCGTGCGCGCCTGGTTCCGCGTCCACGCCCGTCCGGGTCGCGCGGCTTTCGCAGTCACTTGGACGAGCGTCGCCGTCTGGTTTCTGCTGCACAACTTCTGATCGCTACGGAACGGAAGTCCAACCGAGATCGACGGGATCCCACGCCCACGTGAGCTTCCCCTCGGACTCCACGTACCAGCGCCCGTCCCGCGCACCTTCCGGAAGCCACACCACAGATCCCCGGATCTCCCGCGTCCCGGTACGCCCCATCCTGAGCAACTGGGCGACGGCCTCGGCGGGCAGATCATCGGCGAGGAGTACGCGAACGCCAGACTCCTCGTCTGTCAGGGCCACGCTGAACTGTGTATGGAACAGCGGATCGGGCGGCGGGAGCTCCGCCTGCTGCCGTACCCGCTGCAGCAGGCGTCCTACTGCTTCGCGTGCGCTTGTGTCGATGGTGTCAGCGAGCTTGCTGCCCATCGCTGCGGCGACCGCTTGGACGAAGGGCGCCAGGGCCAGGGTGATGGCTACGGTCACATATGCCGAGCTGCCCGTGACACGTCGCGACACCGTGACGTCGGCAACCGGCAAGGGGAAAGCCTCAAACTCCGCTGGCATGTCGGCGTGTTGAGACGCCACCCGACCCCCTACAGCACGTCGCATGGCAGCGCCCCGGGCAGAGTGCGAGTCAGATCCCGGGGCGCCGTTCCACAAAGGAAAGAGGAGCTCAGCGTATGACCCTGGTGACGGACGCGGCAAGCAGCGATCGCCGTCCGGTCATCAGCCAACGGTGAGGGCGGCGAGCTGGGCGCGGAACTCCCAGGGCGCCAGCTGGTCACGCCACTTCGCGTTGATGTTGATCCCGTACTCCTCCTTGTACGACGTGAGCGGGCTGCTCGCATTCGCCCAGGCAGGCGCCGGGATCAGGAACAGGCTCGGCTGGTCTGCATCCGGGGGGAAGACGATGAGCAGGACCGCGCGGTAGGGCTCGAGCGGGAAGTGCTTCTTGGGCATGAAGGTGTAGGAGCCTTGGGGAGGCCGGACGGCCTTGACCTGCACCTCGATGTGGCGGCCTGCGCCCAGGTCGATCAGGAGGTCGATGCCACGGTCGTCGGCGACGGGTCGGTAGACCTGGTGGCCGAGCAGCGCGCACTGGGCGGCCGCGATCAGTTCGCCTGCGGCACCGAGTGCCTGCTTGTCACAGTTCTGCCAGTGGCCTTGAGGAAGTACACGAGAGCCGTCCATCGCGCCATCATGTGGCCCTGTCGAGGACCTGGCCCAGGATCCCATCAGCTGCCGTGCAACCGTGACGCGGGCGCCCACTCGGCACTCCGCCAATTAGGCTTGACCCATCAAGTTGCATTTATCAGCCGAGTGAAGGTGGCAAGGTGGCAGTGAAGCGGTTCCCCTACCTCCTGGGACACGGGGAGATCGCCTCCCTCTACGAAGTCGAACGGCAGACGTCGCAGCTGTGGAAGACCCGCGGTGTCCTCGGCGAGCCGGACATCGTCATCTCCGGCAACCCGTACTGGCTGCTCCCGACGGTCCTTGGCCTCGCCGAGGACGGGGCGCGGGAGGTCTCCCCGGAGCGCCTCAAGGAGTACAAGGCCGGGATCGCCGACGGGTACACCGCGAACGACTCCGCTGACCTGCCGCCGATCGTCGGGCTGAAGGAGATCCCCTGGATCTTCGGCAAGAAGTACATGGACGTCTACCAATGGCGAGTCCGCCGCAGCTTCGTACCCGAGGACGCCATGATCTCCGGCTCACCTCTATGGCTCCTGGACACCGTGCTGCAGGACGCCGAGCAGCGTGGCCGAGCCATTGTGCAGGAGGGCATCGACCGGATCCGAGCGGGCGAGCGCGAGCAGATCAAGCCCCGCGGGCGGAAGCCGTCCGCCGAGCCGAAACCGACCCCTCCGCCACTGCCGGAGGCGCGGACGTTCAGGCCGGGCGAGCACACCGCTCAGGATGTGGCGGCGTTCGCGGCGGAGCTGTTGGACTCCGGGCTCTCCCTGACCGTACGACCCAAGCGGTAGGGCGACCGGCCACCGCCCGCTCCGTCCGGTCACGCCGGCGAAGCGGCAGCGGTCGGAGCGAGGTGTCCCGTCGCCCTTCGTACGCAATGCTGTCAGTCGAGGTCGCCTGTCTCCACTAGATGCTCCATGAACGCAGCGGCGATCCGGGGGCGCGTGGCGTCCGGGACGGGTGTGTCCGGCAGTTCGGCCTCCAGGCCCCACTCTGTGTTGAACATGACGGCCATGCCCTCCGGCACCACGTTGTTCCTGAGCCACACGGCGAATCTGGCCGCCGAGCCGACGGTGCAGTCTTTGACGGACACGCCTTCGGGCGACAGGAGGGCCATGCCCTCCAGCTGTTCCTCGTCCAGGGTGATCCCGAAGTGCATCGACGAGCCGCTGACCGGCCCGTCGAAGCCCTCGTCGATGCGGATGAACTCGTCGGGGTTCCGCTCCCGCAGCTTGGATTCCAGGTCCTCGTACGTCAGGCCCCAGCTCTGTCCGTCCGGTGGGGTGAAGACGTACATGGTGCGGAGTTCTGCGATCTCGTCCGGTTCCATCGTGGCGTGGTGCTTCCTGTGCGGCGTAGCGGTGGCTTTGGTCAGGGAACGTAGCGGGCGTGGCCTTTGACGCCGTAGGCGGCCATCATGATGCGCCAGTACTGAACTGAGTCCTGGTTGTTCGTGACGGTTTCGACCCCGCGCATCTCCGTGTTCCGCGGGTCGTCGAGCGCAGCGGCGTACTTCTTGAGCTCGTCGCGGTCCGACCGGTAGAGGAAGTCCTTCTTCCCCGACTCGTGGTTCTCGCGGAGTTCTTCGAGCGAGCGGTAGCAGCGCTGGTCCGGCTTGTTGACGTACTTTGCCTCGATCGCCATGCCGTCGAGATCACGGAATCCGTCCACCATCAGGGTGTTGTTCACGCTGTGCCCGGGTGGGATGTGGACTTCATACTCGGGATAACCGGCCACACGCTTCTGGTAGGCGACCTCGGCCGGCCTGCCGCCCGAGACGTCGCCCTGGCGTAGGGAGTTCAACCAGGTCTGGAAGTTCTGCTGCTCTCCGGGCATGAGCGGTGGAAAGCGCGGATCGGGTGGTGTGGCGGGGGATATCGGCTGGACGCGCGGGCCGTTAGCCGGGCGGTAGGCGACCGGGACCAGGGTCGGGACGCGGATGAGGGGAGCCAGGAACGGGGGCAGGCCGGGCAGGAGACTGTCGTTGTCCGGCTGCGGCATCTTCACTTTGGACTTGGAGCTGTCCAGAGCGTGTGGGATCTTGCCAAGGGCAGCGATCCGCATGTCGCCCGCAATGAGGTCGTGCAGACCGCCGTCGTGGCCGTCCCCTCCGAACCTCGGCTGCTCCCAGGGCAGGAGGAACTCGCCGGTGATCGGGTTCGAGTCCATGGGCAGCCGCTGCTTGGCAGTTTCGACGTGATCGGCGTAGGCGTCGCAGGCGTTGGCGATCATCTTGCAGGCGGTGGGCAGGTTCGCCATGAGGGTCTCGTCCTCGCCCACCTCACCGGGCGGCGGGTTCTTGCCGACGAACTTCCTGAAGAACCCCTCGACCGCGTTGGCCGTCTCACCGACCTGGTCGAGGTTGGCGGTCCTCCACGCGGTGTCGGAATCCCAGTACGCGTCATCAAGGATCCTGGCCGCGCTCCGCCAGGTCTTGGCCACGGCGCGAAGTTTGTCCGGTTGCCCGAGGAAACGCTCGTTGAAGAGGTACTGGTCAAAGCCGCTGGTCTCGCCGACGACCTCGGGGAGGTCTTCGGCGTTGTGGCTGGCCCGCGGGGTGCAGTCAGGGCCCGCCGGTTGTGCACCGATTCCCGGACCTTGCGGGCTTTTCTCAAGGAGCTCTGCCGCGATCTTGCTTTCCCGCTTCAGGAACTCCTCGGACGACTTGAGTAGCGCGCCCGCGCCACTGGCCATCACCTGATGGGCGAACCCGGCCTTGTCGAAGACCGTCTTCACGGCTTCCTTGTACACGGTGGCGAAAGCCCGGCCCGCCGCGCCGTCGCCTGCCATGCCCCCGTTATCGCTGAGTTCCGTGGAGAGCAGGCTCAGCATGTCGTAGATCAAGTCGCGTAGCCGCACCATGGACCACGATGCGTTGACGAAGTTCGCGGTCTGATGCTGAAGATCCAACGTTCCTCCCCGTGAAGCCATGACACGCACTCAGGGGACCGTACACGGTTGCGAATGGGAGCCCCCGTGGGGGCATTGACCTGTGGCACGCGATGAGCTCCTGGGCGAACTCAGCCGCACATCTTGGGTCTCCACCGCGAATGTCCGCGCATTGATGCTCGCTCACCTGGCGCGCATCGGAGTCGTTACCTCTAGGATGACGGCTCGACATGTGTTCAGACAGTGTTGAACTGCTTGGAGTGACGCGCATGTATCGACAACCTCAACTTCCGCTCGACATGTCAGAAGGCGAGCAGATCCAGCTTCGTGATGGGCCGTCGCCCAACAGGTCGTCGCTCGACGAACGCTTCGCGGCGTTCCATGCCTCGCACCCATGGATCCTCGAAGCGCTGGAAGAGCTCGCCGCACAATGGGTCGCGGAGGGTGGCGGGCAGATCGGGATCAAGGCCCTGTTCGAGCATCTGCGCTGGTCGTCGCCATACCTCGAGGGCGGCGAGCCCTTCAGGCTGAACAACAACTACACCTCGCGCTACGCGCGCCTGCTGTGCGCGCGGCATCCGGAGTGGGCGGGCGTGTTCCAGTTGCGCAGCCTGCGTACGAGTGGCGCTGAGAATTATCTCGCACTTGACGCCAGGGATCACTTGAAATAGATTTTTATCAACTTCAATTGATTGCACCATGTGTTGCAGCAATTGAACGCCATTTAAGGGGCGAGATGCTTGGAGGGGACGTGACCGATACCCCGGTCACCTGGCTCGCGATCCGTGAGGACCAGAAAGCGTTTGAGGACCAGCAGTTACGCGCGCTGCGCGCGGCGTTCCCGGATCTGGTGGAAGCCAGTCCGGCGCAGCTGGGGATCTTCTTCCACTACTGCAAGGCGTCCGGGCTCGATCCGTTCGGCCGGCAGATCTACATGATCAAGCGCAAGTCGCGCGGTGAGATCCGCTGGACCATCCAGACCGGCATCGACGGCTACCGGCTCATCGCGCGCCGGGCCGCCGACCGGGCCGGGCAGTCCATCGCGTACGAGGACTTCGTCTGGTACGACGCCGAGGGCGGGGAGTACGCGGTATGGCTGCGCGATGAGCCGCCGGCCGCGTGCCGGGTCGTCGTCTGGCGTGGGGACTCCCGGTTTCCCGCCGTCGCCCACTGGCGGGAGTACGCGCCGAAGGTGTGGGACTACGAGGCGCAGGAGTACAAGCTCGGCGGGCTGTGGCCGCAGATGCCCGCCAGCCAGTTGAGCAAGGTCGCCGAGGCGCTCGCCCTGCGTCGTGCCTGCCCGGCGGACCTGTCCGGGCTGCACGTGGACGAGGAGATGCACGCCGCCGACGTCGCTGAGTTCCGCGAGAGTGTGAAGGCGGCAGTGGCTCGTCTTCAGCCTGCGAAGGAGCAGGCGCAGCGGCCGAAGGCGTCGTCAACTGGCCAGTCAGCCGCCGGTGTTGTGGACGGCGAGCTTGTTGAATCGGCGGAGCCGAGCAGTGACGCGGAAGCGGAAACGGCGGGGGAAGCGCAGCGCGCCCCGGAGGCCGCCGAGTCATCCGTAGCCGCCGGCAGTGCCGAGGACCGTAGGGCCTCGCTGGAGTATGAACGCGACCAGCTGGAAGAGGCCAGAATCCGCGTCCAGAAGGCCGCGCAGCAGCTCGGTCTGGGCTTTGACGCCGTCAACGACCGTTGCTTCGACGACTTCGAGGTCTCGTTCCAGGACGCCAGCGCCGAGCAGTTGGGCGAGCTCGCCGACGCCCTCGCCTCCACCGCCGACATCACGGACGGCGATTCGGACGGCACCTCAGCCTCCGAAGCCCCCGCCCGCAGAAAAGGGTCGGCGCGCAAGGCGGCTCCGGCCACGAAGACCGCGAAGAAGACGGTGGCGGCCAAGAAGGCGACCGCCCGCGCCACGAAGACGCGCGGCACCTCGGCGCGCGCCGCGAAGTAGCCATGTCCGGCCCGCCGTTGGAGCGGGTCGTCTTCCCGACAGAGCCCGGCTCGGGCCCGACAGAGTGCGAGAACTCATGCCCACCGACACCTTCGACGCGTCCACCGATACGTCCGTCGACGCCAGCACAGTTCCGGTCCCCGACCTTTGGAAGGGAGCACATCGCGACGACCGCTCCCGGCCCCGTTCCCGGCAACGACAGCTCGGCCCGTCCTCCATCGGCCTGTGCAGACGCCGCGCCGCGTACGAGGTGCACGGCACCTGGCCGACCGACCTCGACGACACCATGCACGCCGCGATCCTCGGCACCTGGCTGCACGAGGGCATCCTGCGCGTGCTGGCCGAGCAGTACGGCGCCCACACCGAACTGGAGCTCACCAACGGCGTGATCCTCGGCCATGCCGACGCCTACTGGACGCCGAGCGGACAGGTCCCCGGCGTCGTCGAGGACGTCAAGACCAAGTCCACCCGCGCGCTTGACGTCGTCGCACGTCAGGGGCCGAGCCAGCACGAGTGGTTCCAAGTCCACCTGTACGCCCATCTGTTGCGCACCGGCGGCCTCACCGAGCACCCGCACCTGCCGACCGGGAAACCCCTGGAGGTCGACGTCGTACGGCTGCGCTACGTCGGGCGCGAGTACGGGCAGGTCATCGTCCACCAGCGCGCGTACGACGAGGACGTCACGCGGCAGGCGCTCGCCTGGGCCGAGGACGTCCTCGACAGTCCGGAGCCCGAGGCCATGCCGCGCGACCTCGACGGCCCCGGCTTGTCGGTCATCTGCGACAACTGCCCCTTCAAAACCACCTGTTGGCAACTCAACGAGCTCGCGGACGACGGCCGCGCCCCGCAGACGATCCTCGCCGAGGACACCGCGGCCGTCACCGATGCCCTGAGCGCGTACGCCGACGCCGCCGAAATTGAAAGCGCCGCGAAGAAGCGCAAGGCCAAGGCCCGCAAGATGCTGGACGCCGCTGACGCCGGCACCTACGGCAACTTCCAGCTCTCTTGGTCCGGAGGCAACCCGCGCCCGCCCGAGCCCGACGCCGCTGCGATGCAGCGCATCCTCGAGGACCTCGGCTTCGACGTCCCGCTGAAGCCTGGCGGTCGTACCTCCCGCACCATCGGTGTCACGCGGCTGCCCGAGACCTCCTGACCACGGAAGAGGAGGAGGGCAGTTGAGTATCGAGGCCATGGCCTGGGCGTTCCGGCAGGACATCTCCAAGCCGGGCGCGAAGCTGGTCTTGCTGGCGCTGTGCGACTTCGCCGACGAGTCGTGGTCCTGCTTCCCCGGGCAGGCCACCCTGGCGGCGAAGACGAGCCAAGGCGAGCGCACGGTCCGTCGGCACCTTGAGTGGCTGGAGGAGCAGGGCTTCATCGCGTCGCACGCCCGGTTCTCGGACGGGCGCCGCACCAGCAACCGCTACACGATCCATGCCCCGCGCCCGCAGACACCACCATCGTCGGGCTCTACGGCCGCCGGTCCCGGCGCGGCGGCACCGGAGGGCAAGAAGGGCGGGAAGAAAGGCGGCGGAGGGCGGGCGAAGCAAGCGGCCAAATCGGCCACCGGCCAGTCTGACCAGCGGCCAGAACCAGCGGGGGAACCGGCCACTTTGGCCGGGGAACCGTCAGAGAACCACCAGAGAAACACCCCCCTACCCCCGGCGGACGGTGACCGTCGCGACGGGACCGGCGGCTGCGCAGCCCATCCCGATGCTCCAGCTGCCAACTGCCGTGGCTGCGGCACCAGTCCACGTGCCCGTCGCGCCGCCGCTGCGGCTCAGCAGAAGCTCGAGAAGGACGAGCGAGTCCGCGACCGGGACCGCCGGTGGTTCGAGGAGGACCGGGCCCACCGTGCCCGCGCGGCGGAGCTCAAGGCTCGGGGTGCTCTGGATGGCCTGAGACGGGCCGCGCGTGAGGGCGTCAGGAAAGGTCGAGGTCAGAGCGTGGGTAGGCCACGACCCGAAATAAAGAACACTTGACGACAGTTGATCAATGTTGATAAAATGTTATCAACATTGCTAATCGGCCCATCCCGACTTGGAGGATTCGACCGGTGTTCCGACATCTCACCCCCGATGAACGGCGGGCGCTTACCGCCAGGCTTGCCGACCAGGGCGTCACCGCTGAGCAGTTCGCGCAGGCCCAGAAGCAGGCGCGCGCAAGCGGCGAAGCCCTGGCCCGCGCCTACGGCGAGACGCTCGGCCGCGCGGTCACTCCGGTGCGGTTCATCACCGACGTCCTCGGCGTCGAAGGCGCTGGCCGTCTCCTCGTCTGCGCCCTGCGCGAGGTCACCGGCCGTCCGGACCTGTACCGGGACATCTGACCGCGTACGGCGTTCTCCCGCGCCCGTGACATGTGTTGTGACAGACGAACGACCCTTGGCGCCCCGAGCGGGCGCCCCAACCAGAGCACGAGGAAACCGATGAGCAGCACGAGCAGCATCCCCCTGGCCGACATCGTCGCGATAGTCATCGCCGCCCGCATCCAGGGCCCGCCCACCCTCCGAACCGGCCCGGACGGCAGACCCGTACGCGTCCTGACGCTGCGCGGCACCCGCCCCGGCGAGCTGTACGAGTTCACGCTCGACGACGGCCACCGCCGCTGGTGCCTGGAGTCCGTCACCGACGAGAGCGGCGTCGCCATGCACGTACGCACCCTCGGCCGGCGCCTCTCGGCGCGCCTGAACGTCCTGCACGGCACCGCGGCCGCGCACTTCACCCCGCCACCCATCCTCCCGTAGCCCACGCCTGACGTAAGGAGAAAGCGAAGTGGACCAGCCCAACCGGGAACAGTTACTGCACGCCGAAGCCGCCAAGTACGGCATCGCCCCGGCCGTCATCGACCGCGTGGTCAGCGTCATCGCCGCCGTGCAACGCCGCGACCGCGCCGACTACCGCGCCAACTTCGGCGGAGAGCTGACCCCCGACCGGTGGCTCGCCGCTTACGGCGTCTCCGGCTTCCAGGAACTGTGCACCCGCGCGGCCCATCACGCCGGTCTCCCCGACGGCGACGTGATCATGCGCATCGTCGCCGCCGTCGCCCCCGCACCCGAGACCCGCGAGGACGACCGGCCCGTCCAGTTCTGGGCCCGCCCCATCACCGACCCCGCCGAGGCAACGTTCCCCGCGTACCGCGTGACGTACGAGGACCCGCAGCACGGCCACTGCACCGGCTTCGACTGGTCCGGAATCCTGCTGCGCCGCACCCTGCGCGAGGCCACCGCACGCCGCCAGGGCGCGGCATGCCTCGAAGAGGCCACCGGCATCGTCGTCTTTACCGACGGCGACCTGCGCGGCGTGTACGTCGCCCGCCCCGCACCGGGACGCGCCCAGCCCGGCTGCGTCCGCTGCGGCCAGTGGGAGCAGGAGCACACGCTGCACGAACGCTTCGGCTCCTGCCCGCAGTTCGTCACCGCCGCCGCCCCGCTGACCGCGGCTGGCGCGCTGTAGCAGCACACGGCACCTGCCCGAGGGCCGTGCGCCGGTTCGAGCGGTGCTCGGCCCCGGGCGGGCCATCCACATCCCTATCCAACCCCTGTCATACGCAAGGGAGTCCAGCCATGTCCCGAACACCCTGGTTCGTAGGCGGCGCACAACGCCAAGGCCGCCGCGAGGTCCAGGCGGACGCGTTCGCCATCGCAGGCGATCAGGCCACCGGACGTATCGCCGTCGCCGTGACCGACGGCATCGGCGACACACCCGCGGCCGCCAAAGCGGCCGACCTGACCGCCGAGGAGGCCGCCCGCGCAGCGCTCGCCGCGACGCCCGAGACCGGCTGCGTCCAAGCCCGCAACCAGCTCGCCGCCAGCAGGATCGCCGCAGACGCGTCCATCATCACCGCGCTGTTCGACCCTTCCCACAGCCGCGTCCAGATCGCCTGGGCAGGGGTGTGCCGCGCCTACGTCCTCACCACCGAAGAGCAGCTCCAGCGAGCCACGTACGACCACTCGCTCGGTGAGCGCATCCGCCGCCACACCGGCAAGCGCGGCCCGCTGCCGCTGTACGACCGCAAGGTCACGCGCACCGTCGCGCGCCACGAGTTCGTGACCACGTCCCTACCCGCCTGCAGCACCGTCGGCGTCCTGCTGTGCACCGACGGCGTCAGCCAGAGCGTCACCGACCGGACGATCATCGCCGCCCTCCAGTACGACGACCCCACCGAGGGCGCCGAACTCCTCGCCGGTACGGCCGGCATCAACGGCCCCGACAACGCGACGGCCGTCGTCCTGCGCCGCACTCCCTGACCACCCCACGCCCCTTCAGGAGGTAACTCCCTTGAACGACAAGCAGCTTCGCCCCACCGAGCTCCCGATCCCCGAACTCGCAGCCGCCTACGTCCAAGCGGGCGAGACACTCTTCCTCGCGCTCCACGACGACATCGCCGCCCGCGTACGCCTCGCCCATCCCGAAGCCGCGTACCTGGAGGTCAGTCTCCACACGCCCGGCGACGCCGAACTCCATGGCATCTGGAGTGCCCAGGAACCCGGACGCGACACCTGCCGCCTCTTGTACGGCCCGCACAACGGAGCCTCGGACGACTGGCAGGACGGGCCGCTGGACCTGGACGAACTTGTTGAGGACCTCGGCAGGATCCTGTCCCACTCCTTGCTCCAGCGCTGGGGAGTCGTCCAGCCGCACCCCCTCTACGAGCACCGCAATCGCCGACGCTGGGTCGTCCTCCCGCCGGCCGACCGCGCCGCCACCGTCGCCGAAATCGTCCGCCGCCACATCCCCGACGCCGAATCGCTGATCTGCCGCTTCGAAGCGGACCACGGCGGCATCGCGGTCGGCTTCGAGCAGCTCACGCTCAGCGGCGGCAAGACGGTCAGCATCCCGTGCCCGCGCTGCTTGCCGGAGACCGACGACAGCCCGTGGCCGCACGACGTCTCCCACGAACTCGCTCACCTCCTCGGCCAGCTCTACGCCCTGCCGCACCTGCGCAGCCGACACCTCACCCCGTGCGCGGACTTCACCTCGGACCACGAGGGGCACCTGTGGCAGCTGGTCTTCCCGTACCGCGAGCCGGACTCCACCGAGGCGACCCGTTCCTGACCCGATCACCCAGTCCCGGAAGGACACATCCCTAATGACCAACACAGCGGCATCCAGGACCGCCACAGCCCTACGTCACCGCAAGCTCGCCGTCGACGCCTTCAACGAGGCACACGCCCACTACGAGATCGCCGTCCTCGACCACGTCGCCGCGCTCATCGTCGAGGCGTACCCGGAGACGACGCACCTCACCTTTGACCACTCCCCGCACGACCGGACGATCCAACTGCACGCCCTGTGGACCACGCACCACAGCGGTACGGAGGAACTGCTCCTCGACGTACGCCAGGACGGCAACACCGCCGCCCTCGACCTGGACGAACTCGCCGACGACCTGAGCGACGCGCTCGCCGGACTGCACTCGGCGGCATGGAGCACCGTACGACCCGATCCAAGACCAGACCGGCGCTGGGTCCTCGACCTTCCACCTGCCGACCGGGTTGCACGGCTTGCCGAGCTCGTACGAGCGCACCATCCGGAAGCCGGGCTGGTCACGGTCGAATTCAGCGGCGACAAGTGCCGGGTCCTCAACGTCACGCACGCGGACGTCACGGAGCTCAGCATCGACCTGATCGCCGGGCCCACGCCGTCCGGCGGCGAAGACTCGCTGTGGCCCAAGGAGACCGAGCGGCAGATCTCGGCACTCGCCCTGCAGATCCAGGCCCTGCCGCACCTGCGCGCCCAGCACCTCGTACGGGTCGGGGGCCCGGCGACGCACACGGCGCTTCTCCTGCTCCCTCTCACCCAGACGAACACGCGCGGAGAGTGATGTGTCATGTCCCTGCTCATTCAGAGACAGCCAGCCGTGCCTTCCGTCCCCGCCGTGCACGCCCAGACCATCGCGGCGAACGTGCTGAAGACCTGGCCCACGGCGATCGGCCTGACCATCGAGTACGTCGCCCACCACGACCAGGGCCCGCGTGGCGCCGTCACCTTCGCCGTCGTACGAGCCCGAGAACCGTGGCCCGGCCCCGTACTGATCCGCTGCGACGGCTACGGCCACATCGCCCGCGGCTGCGAACACCCACGCCCCGACGGAGAACCCTGCTGGCACCCGTCGGCCCCGCACCTCTCCCTGCGCGACCACGGCCTGTGCCCACTCCATCTGCCACCCGTCGCCGTCCACGAGTGGGTCAAACACCCTGAGTTGCCGCTCTACGGACGCGTCACCGACGTCGACCCGGACGGCACCGTCGTCATCGACTTCGCGAGCGGCGAGCTCACCCTCCACGCCACGCAGGTGCCCCGCGTTCCTCCGCACATCGCCGAAGCACTCGACCGCGGGCAGCTCGACGGCCCCGTGCACCTGATCGACGAGTAGCCGAACCAGTAACCGCACCACCACCGGCGCCGTGTGCGAGACGGCCGCCGACAACACCCAACTCCCGTGCCTACAACGGAAAGAGAGCACTCAGCATGAACGGTCACGCCGTGGTCACCCTCGGCTTCACCAGACCCGTGTACGCCCACGAGCTGCGCCCCGGCGACGTGTTCGCCTTCCCCGACGCACCCAGCACCCCACTCACCGTGGCCCACGTCAAGAAGACCGGTCTCTCCGCCGACCTCACCCTCCTCAACCTCACCGTCCACGGCCGCGACGAGCCGCTGCACCTCCCCGCCAACACGCCCGTCAAGGCCCTGCGCATGCTCCGCACGGTCTCCCTCGCCTGCCTGCTGTGCCGCAAGAGCCAGGACATCGACCTGGACCTCCCGCACGACGGCGAACCCCTCTCCCTGGTCTGCGCCGACCACGTCCCCGACCTGGACGAGCTCACGGAGAACGAGTGATGGCCCTCCACTACCTCAGCGCCGTCCAACTCCTGCGCCACGCCGACGAGGAGAAGGCCCGCGCCCTGTACGCCGACGTCATCGAGGCTCTCGAACAGCACTGCACAGACGTCGGCGTGGACTGGCCCGGCAACGAGCTGAACATCACCGTCCAACTCACCGCCGACGGCGAGCAGTACATCGCGATCGCGGGCCGCGACTCGCTCCCCTGGCACGACGACCGCAGCGAGCTCGGCGGCTGGAAGGCCGTGCACGTCGACAACACGTACGGCACGGCCAAGGTCATCTACGACACCACCACCGACGAGGGCGAGCCGCCCGGCGACATGTCCCTCGAACCCCTCGCCGAGGAGATCGGCTCGTACGCCAACGGCTGGCGCGCCGAGCACAGCGGATAGCCCCGGCCCCTCCACACCACAGCACAGCACAGCAGGGGGCCGCGCCCCGCAGCAGAGGCCGGCCCCCTACCCCACCCATGCCTGAACCAGCAGAAAGGCACCCCTGTGTTCACCTTCACCATCGGCAGTGGATCAGCCCTCGAGGTCGCCGAGTTCGCAGACTTCGACACAGGACAAGCCGTCTACCGCGTCACCGGTATCGGCGCCTTCACCCTCGGCTGGGACCCCGACCGCCACCCCGAACCCGACCAGGACCCCATGGAGGAGATCCTCCAGGTCGCGTACGGCACCGGCCCGGCCGGCTTCCAGATGGACGAGGCTCCATCCCTCTTCGGTGTCACGCTCGCGGGCACCGAGTGCTTCACCCGCGCCGCCCTCGTCGCGGGCGGCCTGCGGCTCCGCCCGTACCGACTCATCATTAGCGCCCTCGTACGTGCCCCGAAGGGCACCGCCCGCCGGACCTCCGCCATCGTCTCCACCCTGGCCCGCCATTGGCTCGCCCAGCCCTGGGTCCCGGAGCTCCGCCGCGCTCACGAACACCACTGCGCACCCCACTCCCTGCACCGGTACGGCGGACTCATCGCCCAGCACGAAGACCGCATGCGGCGCCTCCGCGAGGACCACGCCTACTACATCCAGCGCGCCGACCGCGCCACGGCGATCCTCCAGGCGGGCCCCGTACCCGCTCCCACGGACGCCCCACCACACCCGTTCGCACCGGCGGACACACCAGCCGCCGAGACGGCGGGGCGGTGACCCGGCAATGGTCCAGTTCGACCTGTTCGGCGAGGTGGAGCAGAAGCTCGAGGAGCGCGCCAGACATCGCGAGGTGCAGGCCGCCAAGCCCACCCCGGCCCCGGTCCCCCGGCGTCGCAGGAAGTACGCAGCACCCCGCGACCCCTACCAACACGCCAACAAGATCGCCGAGAACGTGATGTCCGCCTGGTTCAGCACCTACGGCGGCAACCGCATGGATGTCCCCCTCGGCACCGTCGCAGCACTCTGCTTCTTCCGCGAACCACTAATCGCCGACTGGCTGCTCACCCTCGAACCCGCCCACTTCCCGCCACTACTGCGGGAGATCTGGGGCGTCCAGTGGTCCGTACGCCCGGACCTGATCGAGGTCGCACGCCCGCTCCACGCCTGGGTGGAGGAGAATCCGGACGACTATCAACTACGCGCCGTCCAGGCCGTGGTGCACGCCGCGGTGAACACGGGCCTGCTCGACATCACCGCCGAGGACGACCCGTACCTGCGCTCCCGCGCGGACATCCTCAGCCCCCTCCTCACGGGCCTGCGCCACAAGAGCGACAAGAAGTGGCGCGGCGAGTACCACACCCCGCCCTGCATCACCGATCTGATGGCACACGTCCTCGTCGACGACGACATCTGCGGACCGGGCATGTCCGTACGCGAACCCGCCATCGGCAGCGGCGGCATGTTCCGCTCCGTCGCCCAACGCATGCGCGAACTCGCCCTCAACCCCCACGACTACGCCTGGTTCGGCAACGACATCGACCACCTCGCCACCGCCTGCGCCGCCGTCAACGCGATCATCTGGGACCTCGGCCCCAAGACCGTCATCTGGCACGGCGACTCCCTCGCCACCGAGGACGCCGGCCTCGCCGAGGCCCTCAAGGAACGCACCGCGATCATCCGCCACCGCAACGCGGTCGTGGAACAAGCCCGCTTCGAACACAAGGCACGGCACATGCTCAGCGCCCTCGACCGCCTCATCGAGGGAGCCGCAGCGTGAACGCCGTCTCCTACGGCGGGGGAACGCGAGTCCGGCTGGCGCTCGGCCTGACCCCACCTAACCGAAAGGCCCCAAGGAAATGACCGACCAACCACACGCCATCCGCATCGACATCACCGGAGCATTGCGAGAGATCTCCCTCGGCGACACTCCACGCGACCAGGCCCGCACCGTCAGCCGAGCGCTCCTCGACGCCCCCGCCGTCATCCGCAGACTCGACCATCCGGACGGCGCCATCGTGCTCATCGGCGGCAAGAACCGCGACCGACACCAGCCGAACCTCTACGCCAGCCTGCTCTCCCACTCCCTGGGAGGACCCGTCGAAGACCTCCACGGCCCGGTGGTTTTCGCGAGCGTGACCTCCACCGACCATCTCGTCTCCTTGCCTGATAGCGCTCTGGCCGAAGCCCAGGAGATCTGCGCCAAGGCCAGCCCGGCTCCCTGCCGCGACACGAACGAAAAGGGCGCCTCATGAGCCCAGCAAAGCCGACCGCGCCGAACGAATCCGGCGCCCCGAAGAAACAGCGCGTCATCCCCGCGGACTTCGCCGAGTTCGTCACCGCCACCGCAACGGGACTCGGCGACGGCTGGACCGTCGACACCGACAGCGAACCCCACCCGGACCGGACCGCGTTCCTCACCCACCCCGACGGCCGCCGCATCGGCATCAAACGCCTCTGGCGAGGCGAGGCAGTCCAGACCTGGGCCCTCGCCGTACCGCCCCGCGAGTTCAAGGACGAGGGCGACGCCGCGTCGTACACCGACAGCCTCAAGCACCTGACCGACGGCATCCGCTACAACGTCGGCGTCTGCTTCACCAACAACTCACCCGCCGCAACCACCGCACGAAATATCCGCACCCGGCTCCTGCCGGCGTTCGACGGCAAGCTCCCGCCGCTGCGCGCCTTCCCCAAGAAACCCTCGCGTCCCACCTCGACCAAGAAAGCCACCGCGCCCACCACTTCGGCGAAAGACACCGACGCCTCGAAGCCACCCGCAAAGGGCCAGAAGAGGAAGACGACGCCAGTGAAGAAGACCGAGCCGACGAAGAAGAACGCAACCACCGCCCGGCCACGGCGCGCCAACCCGATGGACACCGCACCGTAGCTGAAAGCCGCAGCCCACCGGATCTGTCACAAGTAACTGATCAACACCCCGGGTGCGGGACGACGCATCACAAGCCCACCCCGCACCCGCCACATGCTAAGTACACAGAGAATTGCCATGACACAACTGGATCTCTTCGGCGAGAAGCAAGCCGCCCTCAACCGCAACTCCGCCCGCGAAGCAGAACGCACCGCCCAAGCCGCCCGCGACGCCGCCTACCGCGAATCCCTGAAGATCGACTGCTCCACCGGCGAGCCCATCCCACCCGACGAGCACGGCTGCCCCCAGTACCGCTGCGGACGCTGCGGCGCACTCGACTTCGCCGGCACCTTCCACTTCACCCACGACCGCGGCTGGGGCGGCTGCTACACCGACACCGAACCCACCCTCGGCACCGGCAAGACGATCCACCAGGTCGGCCTCTCCGCCTACCGCCACGACAACCAGCACTACCCACCCTGCGCCCGCTCGGGCTGCGGCCACGCACGCGGAGTCCACCAAAGCGTCCCGCCCGCCGCCCCCGAGGACTCACGGTGTTACGAGTATTGCGGCTGTCGCGGATACGTCTCGCTCACCTCCTCAAGCCCGATCGCCTCATGACCCGCCACGATCAGCGCGTGCTAATGTCCAGCGCCCTTCTCGGTCGGAATGAGAGCGAACCCATCTATGCCGTCACTGAGCACGCGAAGCGCCCTGATATTCGGCCTCGGCCTCTCGCTCCCGATCTCCGCCGCCATCTTGATCGTCGGTCTCGCTGACTCCTCCGATTCCACGTCGACCAGCGTGGCGGCTCCGACATCCCAGACCCAGAGCGCACTCACCGTGACGGTCACCACAACTGCCACCGTCACCGCTACCCCAACCGCCACTCCGAAAGCCGCCGAAGCGGCAGCTAGCCCCACATTCACCACTGCAGCACCTCCCAAAGCGCGCGTTCCTCAGGGCACTGTGGAGATCTCCGACTGGCAAAACGACATCGAGTACAGCGCGTCCTGCGCCAAGCTCGACGTGACCATCGCCAACCGTTCGGACACGGCGGTGGACACGATCACTCTCCACAGCAAGGGCGAGGACTCGCAGGAAGCGGAGGTAGCCCTTCCTGCGACGAACTTCTCCGCGGGCATCGCCCCCTTCGGCGAGCGCAGCTTCTCCCTGAAGATCTGCGACAAGCGGATGACGCAGAACGAGTACGGCCCCTCCGCCATCCCGACGAAGATCACCTGGAAATGGATGGAGTCGTAGAGCCAGGAGACAACTGAACGACAGCGTCACGTCATAGGCTCCACCTCACGCGGCTCCCCTACGGGGCAGGGGCTCCTGCGCTCCCTCTGGGACGGCTCCGGCTACGCCGAGCACGCGAAAGATTGGCCGGATCTATGCGACAGCAAGACGTTCGCAAACCTGGATGTACCAGACAGGCGCCACTCGCCCCATCGACGGCAGTCACGGCGACCGTCGCCAACGCGGTGACCGCGAACAGGCGCAGGGCACTCTGGCCCCGGTCGTGGGCGGCACAGACTCACGTCCCGGACCACCCATCGGCTTGCCATCGACCGCGATCACACCGGCCAGTCAGACAGAGGACGAAGCTGCCCGCTGAGCCGAGGCTCACCGATCAGCTGCTTCCCGCTGAGCCGGATCCCGAAGGCGTTCTCCACGAGCGTCAGCACGCCGTACAACTCTGCCGATTCGCCAGGCACTAGACCCGCGGCCCGCATCTGCTCCCCCAGCCGCTCGGGATCGCTGCCCTCGAGAGCGATCGGCATCAGGGTGTTGACGTACGAGACCAAGTCCCCGTCGACGGTGTACGCGAACACGTCCATCGGCTTCTCGTTGTGGTGCAGCGCCACCGCTTCAGTCCCGACGGACACGCTGCGCTGAACCCGCTCGTCCAGTCCGTGCATCCCTCCCTCCTCCCAGGCCCATGTCCACGCACCCGTCGTTGCCGCGCTGACCACCGGCTCGTCATCGTCGAATATGTCCTCCCCGAAGTCGTCCGACATGTCGTGGAGATCGCGCATCGCCACCGTCTCGGGAATGACCCCCATACGCGTCAGCAGTTCGGCCGGCGTCAGCTCCCGCGCGAAGGTCAACGTGTAGATGGGGAAGTCGTGATACCGGAGGAGATCCAGACCACGGCCCCGCTCAGTCGATTCACTCGTCATGCCGCGGATCGTGCCACGCGCCACTGACATCAGCGCAGTGGCACACCTGGCCACCAAGTCAGGTGCGTCCACCGGGGGTTGTGGGTCGGCGACCTCCGCGCAGTCGAGAAAGCGAACCCGTCCGCGAAGGTCGAGCGGTGCTCACCAGAACGGGATCCGCCCCTCTGCCAGTGCCTCAAATCGCCGCAGGACACCGACAGTCTCCGTATCGCTCCACCGGGGACGCGACGGGGACAGAACGGGGACGTGCCCCATCTGACGGGGACACAACGGGGACGTAGTGCGTGGGACACCTCGGCAGTGCCCAGGAGTGTTCGGGACTCGATGGGACAGGATCCGCGCAGGTCAGAGCCCATATTGACGCCCCCTCACCCACGCGCCCGGCTTACTGCCTGGTCAGCCAACTCCCCTCCCAACAGCCTCAAAGGCGATCTTGGCTTTCTCCTAAAGCGGGTGTCGCAGGTTCGAATCCTGCCGGGGGCACAGTGTCTGACCAGCGCGTTTACCTCTGAGGGGTAGGCGCGCTGTTCGTCGTAGCCATGGCATTAACCATGAATAGGTTCCAGAACCATGGCGACCAAGACACCCAAGCGACGTCAGCGCGGCAGCATCCGACCCAACGGGGCCGGCTTTCAGGTCCGGGTCTACGCCGGGCGTGACCCGCTCACGAAGAAGGACATCTACCTCCACGAGCAGGCCGAGACAGAGCCCGAGGCTGAGAAGGCGCGCACGAGGCTCCTCCACCAGGTCGACGAGAAGCGCCACCCCAAGACGCAGGTGACCATGTCATTCCTCCTCGACCGCTGGCTCGGCGTCGCCGAGCTCGACGAGACGTCGTACGAGCGGGCCGAGGGCATCATCCGCAACTACCTCAAGCCGACCTTCGGCGACCTTAAGACCGGCAAGCTGACCGCCGAGATGCTCGAGCTGTTCTACTCCCGGCTGCGGAAGTGCCGCGAGCAGTGCGAGGGCCGACGCAACGGCAAGACCGACCCGAAGACCAAGCAGAAGCACGTCTGCCAGATCCTCGAACCGAACTCCATCCGGAAGATTCACTTCATCCTGCGGCCCGCTCTCGACCGCGGCCTGCGCTGGGGCTACGTGACGTCGAACGTCGCAGCCCTCGCCGAGCCTCCCTCCCAGCCCAAGCCGAACCCCGACCCACCGACTCCCGAAGAGGCGGTCCTCGTTCTCAACGCGGCCTGGCAGCGGAACCTGGACTGGGGGACGTTCCTGTTCATGACGATGGTGACCGGCTCGCGCCGGGGCGAGATGTGCGCGTTGCGCTGGTCGGACATCAATCTCGACCGGCTCGAGCTCTTCGTGAAGCACTCCAACAACGGCCGCCGAATCAAGGACACCAAGACCCATCAGCGCCGCAAACAGGCCATCGACGTGATCACACGTTCAGTTCTAGTCGCCCACCGAGCCCGTGCTGAAGAACGCTGCAAGGCGCTCGGCGGTGAACTCGCGCGCGGTGCCTTCGTGTTCTCCGGCGAAGCCGACAGCTCCGCCCCGCTCGTGCCGTCGAGCGTCAGCCAGCGATACCGCCGCCTCGCGGAGAAGCTGAAGATCCACACTCACCGCCTGAAGGACCTGCGTGCGTACAACGTGACCGAGCTCTTGGGCGCCGGTGCCGACGTACGAACCGTCGCCGGCCGCGTCGGCCACGGCGGCGGAGGCGCGACCACGCTGAAGTACTACGCGGCCTTCCTAGCCACCTCCGACCGCCAGGCCGTCACCGCTTTCGCCAAGCAACTCCCGGTACCAGAAGGACTGCTCGCCGAGCAGCCGGTCACAACCGTCATCAACGGGCTGCGCCTGGTCTGCGGGTGCGGAAACGAGTCGCTGTGGGCGATGCTCGTCGTCACCGACGACGGGGCCGAAGCCCTGTGCGGCCAGTGCGAGGCAGCCGTCCAGGCCCGCCCGGACACGGAGGTAGGTCCCATCGGCAGGACCACCAAGGTGGAGGCAGCCCCACCTCGCGAACTCGCTCCCTGGGAGGCGATCGCCCAAGAGCTCGCAGGTGCCATCAAGGACGGCACGATGCTCCCCGGCGAGGACGTCCCCACCGTCGGCGACATCGCCCAGGCCCACGGCGTCTCGGTCGGCACCGCGCACCGGGCCTTCACCCAGCTGAAGAAGGACGGATTGATCGAGGTCAGCCGAGGTCGTCGTGCCGTCGTCCGTGAGGTCCACGAGGAGGCCTCCAACGCCGAACGGCGTCAGGGCATGTCGTCGACCAGAGCAAGTCCCGACGGCCGTCCGCTATGACAGTTCCCGGGGCCCTCAGCTTGGGAAGCTGCGATCATTCGAGGCCTGTCCGGGCAATGAACTGGGGGAACGCCCTGGCTGCCGCCTCCTCAGGCCGGACCGCTTTCACCGCCATTCCCCGCTGTTCCCCGCCTGATCTGGTGCGCTTGTGGTGCGGCCGCCCGGTGCGCGCGTTCCGCTGTGCCGACGCGCACCTGGGGCTGCTGGGCGAGCAGGCCGCTGTCCGTAGGTGATCAGAGCCCCGGCTTTCCAGAGTGAGTGCTCCCCGGCTGGCAGCTGGGAGGGCGACGAGAAGGGTGCCCTCGCCGGCGTCATGGCTGATCAGGTCGAGCGACCGCTCCCGACTGGATCACCCCAGGTCGAACGCGTTCGGCAGGCCGGCCTTGAAGCGGAAGTGGTCGTGGCGCTTGAGGCTCTCGAGCTCCGGCGGCCGGAACAGCGGGGTGACCGTGCAGCGCGGCGCACTCGAACCTGCTTGATCCAGAAGGGCATTGACCGCCTGACGGGCCGAGGCGTTCGCGCCCTCCATGGTGGCGAGGTCGATGTCCACGGCGACGTAATCCCCGGACAGGAAGAAGTTCGGGACCGTGGTCCTGGCCGAAGGGCGGTTGTGCAGCGTGCCCACGGGGTGGATCAGCAGCTCGTCCTGGTTGGTCGGGTGCGGGGTGCCGATCCCGTCCACTCCGGGGTCCAGGAACCACGAGTGCAGCGTGCTGTCGCGCAGCACTGTCTTGCCGGTGTCGTTGAGTGCGTCCTTGAGCTGTGCCCACACCTCGCGTGCGACCTCCTCGCGGGTGCACTGTTTAGCCGTTTTGCCGTACAGGACGCCGGGCTTGTCCCACTCGGAGATATCCACCGACAGACACTCCTTGGCCACGCCGTCGCCGTAGTCGGCGGCGAAGTCACGCCCTGGCCAGTGCCGGGCCTGGGCGATCGCGGTCAGCGACCATGGCGAGTCGATGCAGTTGAAGTGGCCCTGTACCACGGGCGGCGTCTCGGTCAGATAGAACTGAAGGCCCGTCATCCAGTCCGTCTGCAGCTTGTCGCAGCGTGCCAACTGTGGGTCGGCAGCGCGTAGTCCGGCACTCCAGGTGCGCCGCGCGTGCTCCACCGGCATGGCGGAGACATAGTGATCGGCAGTTATGGAGCGAAGGACGCCGTCCGTATCCTCGATGACGGCCTCGGAGACCCGCCCGTCTCCGCCCAGCCTCACCTCGTGCACGGTCCAGCCGATACGGAACTCCACGCCCAGGGAAGTGAGATGAGCCACCCAGGGGTCGATCCAGGCCTCATTGGTGGGTGCGTTGAGGATCCGGTCGGGTGGGCCGTCCGCACCCCGGCCGAGCGCGTTGAAAACGAAGGCCTCGCCGAGGGTGCCGACCGTGCGGGTGCTGGCCTCCTCAGCCTTGGTGGCGACGATGTTGCGGGTGACGCCGACCGCGAGGATGCGCTGGTACTCCTTCGACATCTGCCCGGCGCGTACGAAAGTCCACCAAGGGGTGGCTTCCCAGGTGGAGTTGCGGCGCGCGTCGCAACTGGTCAGGAAGACGACGGCGCGGTTCACGAAGTACGCGATCTCATGGAGAGGAAGATTGAATCCCGTCTCCAGGAGGCCGGTGAGGGCGCGTCTGATGTCGTCGAGGGTGAGCTCGGCGGGCTCCTTCTCCCCGGGGATGGGTATCCGCAGATCCTCGCGGCCGTTGTTCCGCGCGAACATCATCTCCTTGGGTGCGATCAGGTTGTCCCAGACGCCGCCTGCGTTCCCGGGAAAGGGGATGCGCCGCATCGTGTCGGGGAGGTTGTGGTAGATCCCCGGGATGAAGCGGAACCCGTGCTCCGCGGGCAGTGGCTTGCGGCTTCCCTTCGCGCTGTCCGGTACGTCCATGGAGCGGGCCTTGCCGCCGAGCGCCCGGCGCTCGTAGACGGTCACCGCGAAGCCCCGCTCGGCGAGTTCATGCGCCGCGGTCAGCCCGGCGACGCCACCGCCGAGCACGGCGACGGCCTGCTGCCGTCCCTGCGCCGGTGCCGCTGAAGCCGCCGTGCCGGTGCCCAGCGCCACAGCCCCGCCTGCGGCCGCGGCCCCCACCACAAAGGTGCGTCGAGTGCTGCCCGTTCGCCCCATGACCGGTCTCCCCTACCGTCGGTAACGCCTGTGGTCCGGCGGAGGAGCCTAAGGGAGTACCCCTCGACGCGGAAGGCATGGACATGACTGACGTGGGCATGCGCGCGAATGTGGCGCGTTTGCGTCACCCGCTCCAATGAAGACCCCAGGTCAGTGACCTGGGGTCTTCATTGGAGCGGGTGACGAGAATCGAACTCGCGCTCTCAGCTTGGGAAGCTGCGATCATTCGATGCTTTCCGGGCAATGACCTCAAGGAACGCCCCGGTTGCCGCCTCCTCAGGCTGGGCCGCTTTCACCGTGATTCCCCGCTGTTCCCCGCCTCATCTGGTGCGCTTGTGGTGCGGCCCGCCCGGCGCCCGGCTCTGACGGACTGACCGTACGTGCAGGCGCGTTGGCAGGCGCATCAGAGATGGCGCTTGGACGCTCTGACCAGTCGACTGATGTCGTCGCGGGTCTTCACCCTGCGCCGGTCCAGTTCGGTTCTGCTGTCCGTCTTGGGCAGGGCTGTTACGTCCGCAAGTACAGCTTCTGCCGCCTCGCTCAAGGCTTCGTCATCGGTGAGCATCTGCACCCGGAAGAGAGCTTCTTGGGCGCTGGAGCGCAGGTCGTATGCGCGGACTCGCACCACGCCGGGGTCCTCGTGTGGTGGTTGTTCGTGTTCGCAGAACCAGAGATGTACCAGGCAGCGGCGGTAGTTGATGAGTGCGCCGGCGTAGGCGGAGTAAGCATCGAGTCGCTCCTGGCGGAGCCTCTCATGGCGCGTGAACTGATGCCCCTTGTCGGTGGTGCGGTGCTGAAACGCCAGGGTGAGCCCCGAGCCGAGCAGGGTCCCCAGAACGGCTATGGCACTGGCGATGATGGTCTCCACACCCCAAGCTGATCACGTATCGCCGAAGGGGCGCAGTACCCGTTCCGCTCTCACACCAACACGATTTCCAACTGTGGTGGTGGCCCCGAGGGCTTCGGACGGGGCCGTTCACCTGCGTTCACGGGCGGCCGGTCGTCTGAACGGCTGAAGCCTCCGGTCTCGTCTGAACGGCCGCGAACGGCGCTGAATGAGACGGAAACTGAGACGGGCGGCCATCACGGGTTCCCTGGTCGCGGACCTGGGAGTGAAGCCGGTCCCGCCAGGTCGGCTTGTCAGGCCGCTCCCGTACCCAGTGCACGTGGACAGCGCGGCGCGCCACAGCGCGGATTGCCGCCTCCCTTTCCGCCGTGCTCTCTCCTCCCCGGGCTCGTGAGTTGCCCTCGGCCATGGTCGGGCGCGTGGAAGGCGCTGTAGAGCACACCCTCTGACTGCGCTTCCCGTGGTTCCCCGCGCGATCTGGCACGCGGTCTGTCCCCACAGCCTCAGTGCCGACGGTGAGGATGTTCCAGTCGAGGGAGGGTTCGCCGGACACCGGTTGGCGAGGACCTTCGTGCCGACGCTCAACGTGGCGATGTGGTGCGCCTGCGCTGCCGGGACTCCGCGTCCTGTCCGGTCAGCTGTCCGGCGAAATCATCACGTCTCGTTCGGAGCGCCCGTTTGCCGCTCCGCGTGCCTGCCAGCCCAGTCCTTTAACCCATCTGACCTGCGCGTCAGCCCAACTCTGCTGAGTCAGACGAACCCATCCAAGCACGCCTGGCGGCCATCGCCCTCGCTTGGGCGGACGGTACCTACCGCGCATCAATGACCACAATGGATGAAAATGGTCGAAACATACGCCAAAACCGCGGAGGCGTGGCGATGCGTGGCAACGCCGAGAACGACGAGGGCTCCGTCGAGGACTACGACGACGAACACGGTGACGAACTCGACGCCGAGGACAGTGACGAGCACGCCAATCCCGAGGCTTACGACGAGGAGTCGGCATCGTTCGAAGAGGAGCCGGCGTCCTACGACGAGGAGGACGCAGCCGGTGCGAGCCCTGACGTCTTCCTCGACGTTCCGATCCTGAAGGTCGACGAGATCGACCTGGACGTCGAGGATCTGCGGGCTCATGTCTCGCTGCAGGCCGAGGTGCTGGATCTGCTCAAACTGAATGTGGGCGCCGATGTCTCGCTCGGCCGGGTGCACCTGGGCATCTCGGGTGTCGAGGCACAGGCCCAGCTCAAGGTGCGTCTCCACCACGTCGCGAAGATCATCGACCGAGTGCTCACCACTCTCGACCGCAACCCGGAGATCCTGCACGAGCTGGCGCGTGGAATCGGGTCCGCCGTACAAGATGTCGGCGGCGGAGCCCGTCAGGCCGTGGGGGAGCTGGGTACGGGTGCCGGAAGGGCCGTCCAGGAGGTCGGTCAGGGAGCCGGGAGGGCCGTTCAGGACGTGGGGCAGGGCGCCAGTACTGCTGTCCAGGACGTGGGCCGGGGCGTCGGCTCCGTGGCGCAGGATGTCGGTCAGGGAGCCGGGAGGGCCGTTCAGGACGTGGGCGGTGGTGCCGGGCGCGCGGTGGAGGATGTCGGCCATGAGACGAGCCGGACCGTCGGAAGCGCCGGCGAGGCGGTGGGCAGCACCGCCGGGAGCGTGGCCGGACAGGCCGCGGGTGTGACGGAAGCGGCAGGCGACACGGTACAGGGCGGCGGCCACGCCGTTGCGGACGCTGCTGAGACGGCGAACGCCACCGCTGAACGGACCGAGCCGGCCGAGCCGCGTGCGGCGCGCAAGGGCGCGGAGGGAGAGCGGGGCCGGGCCGGCCGGAGTCAAGGCGGCACCCGCACGCGCCGGGTGCGCGGAGAGGACGGGAAGCTGCCGCCAAGATCCAGTCGCCTACGTACCGCCAGGGAGCCGGAGGAGCCGCCCTGAACGCGAGGGGCGGGAGCCGGGAGCCCAGTGGGGGACATCTTGTTCCGGTCGACGGTCCACGCCGAACGGCTCCGCTTCACGCAGGAACCCCAGACAGTCGTTCGCTTCCCCGGCACCAGGAAGCGAGAGTCGACGAGCCACAGCGACCGGACCCACCTACCGGACCCGGTCATCCCCGGTCAGGAATACCAGGACGTCACCGTCGCCTACCACCTTGCGACCCGGCTCACCAGGGAACCGGAGGCCGGGCGGAGCGGTGACGACGACACGGACGGGTGATTCGCAGTGCCAACGGTCACGGAGTCGACAACATGGTGATTTCCGCTTCGGGCGGGACCGGCCGGTGGTGGGACCAGAGTCGGAGGAGGTCCGGGAGCGGGTCTCCGCGGCGTCGGCAATGACTGGCCAGGGCGCGGGTCTGGTAGAGCCGACGCCATAACTCGTAGATCAGGACGGTTCTCCACAGGGCGGCGGGCATTGAGGCGAGTGGCGGCCAAGCCAGTGCCGGATGGTGTGGACCGAGGGCCGCAAGAGCTGGCCGGAGATCAGCCGGCGGCCTCGCTCTCATCGGTGCGAGAAGTCCGCACTGATCTATCAGCACTCCGACGACGAACGGCAACGGGAGGTCGCCGCCGGTCTCGACGACCTTGCGCGCGCAGCGTGCGAAGCACCACAACGACGACCCTCCACGCCGACCCGCGCACCACAACGAGGAGGCTGACGAGAGCTAATGGTGCGGTTGTGCGCGCCCTTCGCACCGGTCTAGACAACAAAGAACCCCCGGGTGCTCGACCTGGGGATTTCTCTCTGGAGCGGGTGACGAGAATCGAACTCGCGCTCTCAGCTTGGGAAGCTTGGGTTCTCGGGAGGCGGTAACTGTCCTGACCTGCAACAGACCTGGAACGGAGCCCGGGGCGTTGCCGACTTGTTCCCCGCTGTTCCCCGTGGTTCTCCGCGAGATCTGGCACGCATCTGGCACGTCCCTCTGGTGCCTCGCCGGACGCTGACCAAGCGCGTGAGTTCTACTCGTACACGGTCGCCGCCCGTAGGGCCCGAGCAAAGAAACGCCAGTCACCGTTGGCGGGCAACTCGTGGCCGGCATTGCTGTACCAGCCGTCCGCGTCGTCGATCCATGCAACCAGGGCCTCCAGGAACGCAGCGAGGTCCTGGTTCTCCCAGGACCGGCCCTCTTCGACTTGACTGTGGTGTAGGGCGCGGACGAAGGACGCAGGGTCTTCTCTACTGCTGACGTGGTCAGGAGACGCGGTCATGCGCGGCACGGTACTCGGTGATCTTGATCGTTTGCCACGTGAGTTTGACCGGGTCGCAGCCTGGAGATGCGCGCACCGCTAGGCATTGGTCGATGGCGCGGGTTCCCGACGATGCTCCAGCCAGGTGCGGCTTAGGTCGTCCCAGATCGCCTGATACCGACCGAAGATCTCGTCCAGCTGATCGAACGTGAGCTCGTCGGCGGCCGTCGATGCCACGAGGTATTCGAGGTCATCGGCAAGCCGCTGGAACCGGTACTGCGCTTCCTCCATCAGAACCCACCGGGAGCGCCAATTGAAGAACGGCTCGACGGCTCCTAGCAACGTCACCAGCGCCATACACGCCAAGGCCAGACCAGCCCACGCGTTGAGATTCTGCAGGCCCAGGATGACGGTGGACGCAGCGGACAGTACAAGCGTCGCCACCTTGGTGACGGAGGCGCTTCGACCGAACCGCTCTTTCTTGCCGCGGGCGTAGCCGTTGCCCTGACGAATCTTGTCCAGCAGGAGGGCGGCCGCTTCCCTCGGGCTGAGACCAATATCTAGTCCGCTGTCCGGCTGCACTCCGCCCCCAAAGCTCTGTCGCCACCTTGCGGCTCGCCCCCCGGGAGACGCTGCCCTGGCATCGCGCGCCTAGCGTAGCCGCTCAATAGCCCCTACTAGGGAAGGTGATCGCGCGGTCTAGGTGGCTCTGACCTGGGGCCGTCGGAAATCTACGTGTTGCTTCCGGGGCTTGGGCTCGTTGACGTGGTATGGGGCGT
>NZ_BMPQ01000030.1 GCF_014647675.1 Streptomyces flaveus
ACTCGATCCTCTCAGGGAATCGAGCCTCCATCAGACCCGGAGCGGTTCAGTGTTGAGGAGTTGCATCTCCCAGGCGAACGCCACACCGGTGCCGCCGGAGTACCCCATGAGGGTCGCCAGGTCTTCGGGCGCGACGAGGTCCGTGCGGGCCCAGTCGCGCTGCAACTCGGCGAGGACGGCCATCCATGTGATCGGGGTGATGCCTGCCTGGACCATGCGGCGTACGGCCATGTCGTGGGCCTCGGCCGACACGCCCCCGGAGGCGTCGGTGACGACGTAGACGTCGTAGCCCTCGCCGGCCGCCTGCAGGGCGGGGAAGGCCACGCAGATTTCGGTGTACAGGCCGGCGATGATCAGCTTCTTGCGCCCGGTCGCCTTGACGGCGTCCACCACGCGCTGGTCCTCCCAGGAGTTGAGGGTCGTTCTGTTGATCGGCTTCTGGTCGGGGAAGACATCCTGGAGGCCCTGGATGATGAGGCCGCCGCGCTCTTCCATGACGGTGGTCAGGATCGTCGGGACGCCGTATGCCTTGGCGGTCTTGGCCAGCCCGACGACGTTGTTGACGATCATCGTCGGCTCGTGGCTGTGCAGGTTGGCGAACTGGAACGGCTGGTGGTCGATCAGCACCAGGACGCTCTCCTCGGGGGTCAGCAGGTCGTCCAGACCGGTCTTCGGGGACTCGCTCACGGGATCTCCTCCAGTGCGTCGAACGCGTAGGTACTTGGTACTTGGTGCGCCGCGTTCGGTTGATGTTTCAACTATTACGCATCATTGATGATGCGTCAACTACCGGTTAAAGTTGGTTTGCGTGAAGGTAAAAACACGCTGGCTCACTCCACCCGGACAGCGCGCCTGGCGCGCCGTCGTCGGCGTCCATCAGGGGCTCCCTGGTGTATTGGCGCGTGCATTGCAGGACTGCGGGAACCTGTCCATCACGGACTACGTCGTCCTTGTGGCCCTCACTGACGGACCCGACGGGCTGCACTTCCAGGACCTGGCCAGCACGGTGCAGTGGGAGTGGAGCCGTATGTCCCACCATCTTCGCCGCATGGCCAAACGCGGCCTGGTGACCCGGGAGGAGTGCCCCAAGGGTGGGCGGGGCGCCCACGTGGTCGTCACCCCTGGTGGCTGTGCGGCCATCGAGACGGCCGCCCCCCGGCACGTTGCCACCGTGCGCCGGCTGGTCATCGACCCCCTCAGCCCCGAAGAACTCGACATGCTCACCGTGCTTTGTGAGCGCATCCTGGGTCGGCTGGAGGCGGATCGTCCCTGATGTCGTAACGCACCGGCCCGCCGCCCCGGGTGGGGCGTTGAGTGGGTGATTGACGCATCAATAGTTGATCTGTCATATCACTCTGGGTTCACGGTGATTCCCGCCATGCCCTCCCACTATCGCCGCCGCAGCGGTGTTCACGCGGCCTCCGCCGCTCCCGGTGAGACGGTTCAGACCCTCGCAGGCGCGAACGCGTTGCGGCCGGGTCCGACCGACGGTCCCGGTTTACGAGTACGGCTACGAGGTCACGCTCGGCTCGAGCGGCCTGTCCAACGCGTCGCTGTCGGGTCCGATGAACGACATGCGCCTGAAGGTGGCACTTCCCGACGGGAAGGGCGCCATCGGCAGTGCCTCCACTCGCGTTGACCCGTGTGCGGGCATTCACCCAATCCTGGTGGTCGGCAAGCGCACGGCCACGCGCTTTCCATCGCAACCGCATGGCGGGGCGCTCAGGCGGCAGCCGTGCTGGAGGTACGTCTCGCCGCACAGGGCCCCCGCACCATTGTCCACGCGGGATATGTCACACCGCGATCACCTCTTGTCATTTACTAGGACGTCCTAGTATCTCTGGGGTCACCGTCCCCCTGCCCTGTCCGGGAAGGCCCCCATGCCTGAACTGCATCGCCCCGTGCACCCCGTTCGCCTGGTCACCGCTTCGGCCCTGTTCGACGGGCATGACGCGTCGATCAACATCATGCGGCGGATATTTCAGTCCCAGGGTGCCGAGGTGATCCATCTGGGGCACAACCGGTCGGTGCAGGAGGTCGTGGACGCGACACTGGAGGAGGACGCGCACGGCGTGGCCGTGTCGTCGTACCAGGGCGGGCACGTGGAGTACTTCGAGTACCTGGTCGAGTCGCTGCGTGCGCAGGGCGCGGACCACGTCCGCGTCGTCGGCGGCGGGGGCGGTGTCATCGTGCCCGAGGAGATCGCCCGGCTGCGGGGGAGTGGCGTGACGATCTTCTCCCCGGAGGACGGTCAGCGGTTGGGCCTGGCCGGGATGGTCAACTCGGTGGTGAAGGACTGCGACTTCGACCTGTGGGACGGCAAGCCGGCGGATGCCTCTGCTGTCCTCGCGGGCGACCGGTTCGCCGTCGCCCGCGCCATCACCGGTGCCGAACTGGGCAAGCTGGCGCCGGACTTCATGGAGCGGCTGCGTACCTCGGCGGCGACGCGGCCCGTGCCGGTGCTGGGCATCACCGGTACCGGCGGTTCTGGAAAGTCGTCCCTCACCGACGAGTTGGTGCGCCGTTTGCGGGTGGACCAGCAGGACAAGTTGCGGATCGCGGTGATCGCGGTCGACCCGACCCGGCGCAGGGGCGGTGGCGCGCTGCTCGGTGACCGGATCCGGATGAACTCCCTCGACGGCAACCGGGTGTTCTTCCGCAGCCTGGCCACCCGTGGCAGCCGCGAGCTCCCCGAGCACCTGTCCGACGTGATCGACGTCGTGAAGGCCGCCGGGTTCGACCTGGTGATCGTGGAGACGCCGGGTATCGGGCAGGGCGACGCGGCGATCGTGCCGTTCGTCGACACGTCGCTGTACGTGATGACGCCGGAGTTCGGTGCCGCCTCGCAGCTGGAGAAGATCGACATGCTCGACTTCGCCGATGTGGTGGCGATCAACAAGTTCGAGCGGCGCGGTGCCAAGGACGCCATGCGCGATGTGGCCCGCCAACTGGTCCGTAATCGTGAGGCGTTCGACAAGCGGCCCGAGGACATGCCGGTGTACGGCACCTCGGCGGCCACCTTCAACGACGACGGTGTCACCGCCCTCTACCAGCACCTGAAGTCGTCCCTCGCCGAGCAGGTGCTCCAGCTGTCCGAGGGCGCGCTGGCGCCCGTCGACGTACGCCACTCCTCCGGCATCCGCCAGGTCGTCCCGGCGGACCGGGTGCGCTATCTCGCCGAGATCACCGACACCGTCCGCGACTACCACACCGACACCGACCAGCTCTCCGAGGCGGCCCGGCGTGTGCAGCGTCTGGAAGCCGTACGGGACGAACTCGCCGAGGCCGGCTCCGACGCCCAGAACGTCGAGTCGTTGCTCGACGACGCCCGCAGGCAGCTCCCGCACGGGGTCGGTGAGCAGATCCAGAAGTGGCCTGCGATCGTGGCCTCCTATTCCGGCGACGAGCAGGTGGTGAAGGTCCGGGACAAGGAGATCCGCACCAAGCTGACCCGCGAGTCCCTCTCCGGGAACCGCATCCCGCGGGTCGCCCTGCCCCGCTTCACCGACCACGGAGAGCTGGTCCGGTTCTGGCGCCGTGAGAATCTGCCGGGCCACTTCCCTTTCACCGCCGGAGTGTTCCCCTTCAAGCGGGACGGCGAGGACCCGGCGCGGATGTTCGCGGGGGAGGGCGACCCGTTCCGCACCAACCGGCGTTTCAAGCTGCTCTCCCAGGGGCAGCCCGCCACCCGGCTGTCCACGGCCTTCGACTCCGTCACCCTCTACGGCCGCGACCCGGACGAACGCCCCGACATCTACGGCAAGGTCGGCACCTCCGGCGTGTCGGTGGCCACCCTGGAGGACATGAAGGCGCTCTACGACGGCTTCGACCTGGTCGCGCCCACCACCTCGGTGTCGATGACGATCAACGGGCCCGCGCCGACGATCCTGGCGTTCTTCCTCAACACCGCGATGGACCAGCAGCTCGAGAAGTTCCGGGCCGCCGAGGGCCGTGACCCGTCGCCCGAGGAGGCGGCGGAGCTGCGGGCGCACGCGCTGGCCAACGTCCGCGGCACGGTGCAGGCCGACATCCTCAAGGAGGACCAGGGCCAGAACACCTGCCTGTTCTCCACCGAGTTCTCCTTGCGAATGATGGCCGACATCCAGGAGTGGTTCATCGCCCAGAAGGTCCGCAACTTCTACTCGGTATCCATCTCCGGCTACCACATCGCCGAGGCCGGCGCGAACCCCATCAGCCAGCTCGCCTTCACCCTCGCCAATGGCTTCACCTACGTGGAGGCCTACCTCGCCCGGGGCATGGGCATAGACGACTTCGCGCCCAACCTGTCGTTCTTCTTCTCCAACGGCATGGACCCCGAGTACTCCGTCCTCGGCCGGGTCGCCCGCCGCATCTGGGCCATCGCGATGCGGGACCGCTACGGGGCGAATGAGCGCAGCCAGAAACTGAAGTACCACGTGCAGACCTCCGGACGCTCCCTGCACGCCCAGGAGATGGACTTCAACGACATCCGCACCACCCTGCAAGCCCTCATCGCCATCTACGACAACTGCAACAGCCTGCACACCAACGCCTACGACGAGGCTGTCACCACTCCCACCGAGGACTCCGTCCGCCGAGCCCTGGCCATCCAGCTGATCATCAACCGGGAGTGGGGCCTGGCAATGAACGAGAACCCCCTGCAGGGGTCGTTCATCATCGACGAACTCACCGACCTCGTCGAAGAGGCCGTCCTCCAGGAGTTCGAGCGGATCAGCGAGCGCGGTGGTGTGCTCGGCGCCATGGAGACCGGGTACCAGCGCGGCCGCATCCAGGACGAGTCGATGCTCTACGAGCAGCGCAAGCACGACGGAACGCTGCCCCTCATCGGCGTCAACACCTTCCGCAACCCGCACGCCGACACCACCGAACCCGGCCCCATCGAACTCGCCCGCGCCACCGAGCAGGAGAAGCAGTCCCAGCTGGGGCGCGTACGCACCTACCAGACCGGCCACCGGGACGAGGCGCACACCGCCCTCGCCGCCCTCAGGGAAGCGGCGATGGAGGGCCGCAACGTCTTCGCCGTACTCATGGACGCCGCCCGCGTCTGCTCGCTCCAGCAGATCACCGACGCCTTCTTCGAAGTCGGCGGCCAGTACCGCCGCAACGTCTGACCTCACCCACCGGCAGCCATGCGCGCCTTCCCGTACAGATAGGACTTCAAGTGGAACCCATCACCCGTCTCGGCGTCGTGGGCTGTGGCCTCATGGGCTCCGGCATCGCCGAAGTCGCCGCCCGCCACGGCCTCGGCGTCCGCGTCGCCGAAGCCACACCCGACGCCGTAGCGGCAGGCCGCCGCCGTATCACCGCCTCCCTCGACCGAGGCGTGCGGCGCGGCAAGCTCACCGAGGAGCAGCGGGACCAGGCCCTGGCCAGGATCTCCTTCACCCACGATCTCAGCGAGATGGCCGACCGCCAGTTCGTCGTCGAGGCCGTCGCCGAGAACCGCGACATCAAGACCGACGTGCTGCGCGCCCTGGACAAGGCGGTTGAGGACTCCGAGGCCGTCCTGGCGACCAACACGTCCTCCATCCCCATCGTCGACCTCGCCGTCGCCACCGAGCGACCCGGTCGGGTCATCGGCATGCACTTCTTCAATCCTGTCCCCGTGCAGCGGCTGGTCGAGGTCATCCCCGCGCTCATCACCTCGCCCGCCACCGTGCAGCGCACCCGTGACTTCGCCGAGCTGCTGGGCAAGCAGGCAATCCAGGCGCCCGACCGCTCCGGCTTCGTCGTCAATGCGCTCCTCGTGCCCTACCTGCTCAGCGCGGTCCGCATGGTGGAGTCCGGTGCCGCACGCCCCGACGACATCGACCAGGGCATGGAACTCGGCTGCGCCCATCCCATGGGCCCGCTCCGCCTGCTCGACCTGATCGGCCTCGACACCGCCCAGGCGGTGGCCGAGTCCATGTATGAGGAGTTCAAGGAGCCCCTGTACGCACCCCCCGCCCTGCTGCGCCGCATGGTCGCCGCCGGCCACCTCGGCCGCAAGAACGGACGCGGCTTCTACATCTACGACGCCTGAACCCAGTGCTGAGATGTTCTTACCGGCTCGGCTGATCACTAATAGCTACCCGGCGGTTTCGACAGGTGTAGGAGGCGTCGTGGCATTGTCCCTCGCTCTGTCTGTAGTGAGGGGCGCCAGACTTCGCTCATTCTGCTGTTGGTGGGATCACGGGAGCCGTCCGCGGTCCTGGCCCGCTTGGCCGCTCGTCGCCGCCGAGCCGGTGCGGCGCCGGGGCATGCGGCTGTGTTCCTGGCCGGTGACGCGGCGGCCTACTTCAACGGCGTCCGCCTGCTCGTCGATGGCGGCCTGTCGGCGCGGTGCCGGCGAGGTCCAGAAGGCCGGTGGCGTCGCCCAGCCCAGGAGAGTGCTGACGACGACAGTCCACTCCTGCGTCCCGGAACCGATGAGCCGCAGTTGCTCACATGGGAGCAGGAGTCGGTCCTCGCAGGCGAGGATGACCAGTTGTGCGCGCACTCCCAGGTGCTGCCGGCGCTGATATCACCGGTCGAGAAGTGGTCGTCAGGACCATCGCTGCGACGCGGGCCAGGACCGGGGTGCGGGTCGAGGCCGAGCCGGACACCAACACCTACCCCACCGGACATCGCACCAGCACACGAGCGGCTGCGGTGCAGGTCCATCCTCACGGTCTGCGATCCGTCACAGGCCATCGTCGGTCTCACATCCGCGTCGGTCCCCCGAGGGCATCACTCCTCACAGGCGCCGGCATCCCCGGTCTTGATCCGGTGCAGCAGTCGCCGCAGCTCCGTCAGCTCCTGCTCCTCGAGGCCGGCGAACAGCTTCGCCTCGGCGGCGCCTACGGCGCGGTCGGCCCGGACGACCAGTGCGGTCCCGCGGTCGGAGATCTCGACGACATGGCGGCGTCGGTCGGCGGGATCGCGACGGCGGGCCACCAGCCCGTTGTTCTCGAGGCCGTTGCGTACCGTGACCAGCACACTGGGGTCGACTTTCAGTTCCTCCAGCAACGCCTGCTGGCTCAGGCGCTCGCGTTCGGCCAGCAGTCCCAGCACATGGGCGTGGCTGAACTTGAGCCCCAATTCGGCCAGCGCCTGCCGGAGTTCCGCCTGGATCGCACACCCAAGAACAGTCAGCGCCAGAGATCATCATTAATGATCTATGCCTGTGCGGATGCCAGTATCTGCGGCAGACTTCTGGGCCCTGAGCTTGGTCACATTGTGTAGTGGCGCACCACAAGTAACGTCTGAAAGGGCCGGTGCAACGGTAGATGGGGCGCATGCGTTCTCGGCATCTGAGGCTGGGGTGCCTTGTGTTAGTGGTGGCCGCCTCGGTCGGCTCGTCTGCAGGCTGCTCTTCCACGTCCGCTCATGAGTCTGGTCTGGACGCGCCCCGTGCTCCTCTGGGTGCACCGCCGACTGACTCACCCACCACCAGTCCCAGTGCCCCGCCGGGCGGACGCACCAGGCACGGCAGGCACAGCGCCTCGAGCACGCCCCTGAACAGCGCCGCTCCGACGGGGACGCCTTCGAAGCCGACAGGTGAGCCGAGCACGCCACCGCCTCTCGGCGGAGACCCCGTCGAACCCGTACCCGAGCCGACGCGGGTTCCGAGCCCGAAACCCACCCCCGTGCTGGTGCCAGACCCAGAACCATCAGCGTCGAGGCCGGGCCCTGAGACCAACTGTCAGACCGCATCCGAGTCTCAGGGCCCTTCCTCCAGCAGCCGCCCGCGTCCGTGTAGTTCCACATCCATGGCACCACCTGAGACACAGTCAACTCTGACGCCGACATCATGAGCAACGCTCGCTCCTTTCCCGCTCCCCGCGCCCGAGCGTCCACGCCGGAGGGCGAACGACGTCTGCGGCGTGCCGGTGCCCGGCGACGTCTCAGGCGGATCTTGCGGCGCGATTCCGCCCCTCGCAGCACAGAGCCGCCCAATGCTCAGCATCCGGCGGCCGGTTACACCGCCGATTGGGCGACGCTCTTGTCGCTCGCTGCGGCGCTGTTGTTCTATGCCGGCGCGGTGCATACCCGGGCGTTCTTCGAGTATTTCCGCATCGATGTGCTGGCTCTGGGCCTGAGCTTCCCGGAGTTCGTCATGCGTAGCCTGCGGCTGGTGACCGCTCCCGTGGTGTTGACCGCTGTGGTGACTGTGGTCGTGCTGCGTGACCCGCAATTGCTCAGCCGGTCAGTTCTGCCTCTTCTGCCACCCACCTTGATTGGCCAGTGCCGACGAGTCGTACGGCGGGCGGCCCGTTTCCATCTGCTCGTGCTGTGCGTGGCCGTCATCATGTTGTTCAGTTGGGGCCGAATTCAGCCGTACCAATGGCTGGTGCCCGTTCTCTTGGCCACCGGCATCCTTTTGGGGCAGTCGCCCGCTGCGAACAACGGCCGCTGCCCAAGCGGCATCCGTGCACGGGGCGCACCGCTCACGGCAGCATGCCTGTGCCTGCTCTGGGCTGTCGCGCTGGCTGCGCATCAGTCGGGTCTGCGCGATGCTGAGCGCAGCGCAGATCATTTGGTCAGCAGGACGGCGATCGTCGTCTTCAGCACCGACCGACTGAGCATGACCGGCCGCGGACTGCAGGTGAAAGATCTCGGAGAGCAGGTGCACTACCGCTACCGGTATACGGGGCTGAGGCTCATCATCGAGCGCGGCGGGCGCTATCAGGCCGTCGCTGTGGGCTGGCAGCATGACACTGACTCGACTTATGTAATCCGAGAAACCGACGACATACGCGTCGAAATCACGCCGGGGGCCCGATGATGGCAGATGGCGTCATACCGGGTAGCGCCAGCGAGTCGCCGAGAGATCAAGCGCCGGACCGACGTCGTCTACCGCGACGCCCCCACCACCGACACCCCCACCCTCCCCTGTCGGCTCGAGGGCTGACCGGCTACACCACCACAGGGGGCATGACCCTGAACCATGCGGAGGCCAGTCTCAACGCCCATTCGGCGATTACCGGAACGCCGTAACTTGATGCCGTGGTCGATTGCCTGGAGGGACTCGGCGAAGACGTGAAGACTACCTCGCCGTCTCACCGCCAGCCGTGCACAAGCTCGTAGCAGCGCCATTTCATACTGAGGTGGCCGGCGCATACTCAGGTTGAACTCGTGGAGTCCGCGCGCCCGTGACGGTTCTTGATCGTTGCGGTACGGCGTCGCCATGCGGTACGCGCATGGGAGCGGGCTGACGCCCAGGGAGCAGGAGAAACCGGCCCCGGTTCTTCTTCAAGCTGCATCTGGCACGGGCGCCGGGGGTGACTCCCTACGTCACGCTGCGGGTCTCCTGGGATGGTGGGTGGACCTGGGGACCGCGGGAGACGTACCGGCCAGGGCGCGACGCCGCACCGATGGAGCCGACCTGGCAGTACAGGCCGTGTGCGTACCCGAGGTGCGGTTACGCAAAGTGACCCTGGTGGATGGATGAGTACCTGGTGCGAGTGAGTGAGCAAGGTGAGGTGTGCCATGCCGAAAATCGGTAGGCGTCAGATTCCCGGACTATTGCTGCGCATGGTCCCGGAGTCCCGGGCCGGCATCGAGAAAATGTCGGGACTTCCCGCCGAACGGGCCGTGACCGGGAACGTGGAGTGGTTCGACCTCTATGACTTCCTGCGCGAGGTCGTCTTCTGGGGCGTGGTCCGCCCGGCGCTCCAGGCGAGAGAACAGGACGCCGGACTGCTCAGTCGCTGTGCCGAATTCACGGAGACCCTCCTCCTGAACTCCACCGAATCCGTCAGTGCCGCCGTGTACTTCCAGCTGGTGGAACCTCTCTATGGCGGTGAGGAACTCCTCACCGCCGCGGTTCCCTTGATGAGGCCGGAGACCCTGCGGATCACCCTCGGTGAGCTGGACCCCGACCGTCTCTCCGCGCAGACGCGGGCTGAGCTTGCGGATTTCCTGCCCTGACTCGTCGGTTACTCAGGTTGAACCGTGGAGTCCGATGATCTGATCGCGTCGTAGTCCATGGTCAGGCCGGTGGGCGGCAGGCAACCGTCGATCAGGTGGGGCCGGTACTGGATCTTCTTCAGCTTCCGTTTGATCACGCGGGTCAGGTGGGCGAGGTCGGCCGCGGCGAAGTCGGCCAGGTGCCGCTTCAGGAGCGACCAGATCCCCTCTGCCGGGTTCAACTCCGGAGCGTAGGAGGGCATCTGGCAGATGCGTAACCAGTCCTTGTGCTCCTCGGCGAAGTCCGCCAGCTCCCTGACCAGGTGCACGTTCAGATTGTCCCAGCACCACACCACCGGGGTGCCGAGCTGCAGGTGAGTCATGACGATCAGATCGCGGTACTGGCGCCAGGAGAACGCCTTCGGCTTGCCCCGGCGCCCGTGCCAGATGTGCAGCTTGAAGAAGAACCGGGGCCGGTGTCCGGCCCGGTAGCAGACCACTCCGGCGATGTTGACCCGACCGCGGTTGCGGCCGCGCACCCGCACCACCGGCCGCTGCCCATGCGGCGCCAGGTGCGTCCCTTCGGTGGCCTCAGCCCCTGGCCCGTCTCGTCCTCGAAGCAGATGTGGGCGCCCAGGTGGGTCGCGGTTCTTTTACCTGCGGCCACACCTCGGCCTTCCAAACCTCGATCGCCTCCCCGTCGCGCTCCAAGGCCCGCCGCACGGGAACCTGGGCGGACCAGCTGTGCCGACGCAGCTGGGGGTTGCCCCCTCCGGGGACTTCCACACGCCCCGGATCGTGTAGCCGACGTGGAACATCCGACCGATCAACAGCTTGACCCGCTTCAGCGTCCAGCCCTGGAACCCGTGGCCGAAGCCGTGCGCGAGCGGACCGCGCCGTAACTCCCGCTCCAGCCGCCCCCACTGCGCAGGACTCAGCCGCTCCACCGACGCCGGCCCCGCCGAACGCAACGCATCGGCACCGCCCTGCTCCCACGCCCGCCGCCAGCGCCGCACCGACCGCGCCGTCACCCGCAGCTCCCTCGCAACGGCCTCGGTCTTCTCCCCCACGAGCGAACCGCTCAGCCGCCTCCAGACGCACCCTCTGCCGCTTCTCCTGCTCCCTGGGCGTCAGCCCGCCCCCATGCGCGTACCGCATGACGACGCCGTACCGCAACGATCAAGAACCGTCACGGGCGCGCGGACTCCACGAGTTCAACCGGAGTAATCGTCCCCCTTCCCTGCCCGCAGGTTCGCCGAGTCGGCCCCAGTAGTGGGGCCGCATTGGGTGATTAAGTACGATATGTTCTTGATCTTGCCTTATATGGTCTTTAGTGTTCGCCGGGAGGGAAGCGCTGCGAGGTCCGAGTCCCGTGCCACCGTCCGGAAGCGAGGTGTGGAGCGCGTGCACGCGAGGTGCGGCTGCCGGCCCGTTTCGGGCCAGAAGGGACGTCCCAGAGGGACGCGATGGCTGCGGGCGTTCGCTGTACTGCCGTTGCTGGCGTCGGTGCTCGCCGCTTGCGGCAGTGACGAGGGCTCCGACAGACCCATCCTCAACTGGTACAACTTCCCCGACGACTCCGGTGCGCTGCAGAAGGCGGCCGACCGGTGCACCCAGGCATCGGGCGGCCGCTACAGGATCAGCTACAACAAGCTTCCGCGTGCCGCGGACGGCCAGCGCCAGCAGCTCGTACGCAGACTCGCTGCCGAGGACGACTCGCTCGACATCCTGGGCCTGGACGTCACCTGGGCGGCGGAGTTCGCCGAGGCGCGCTGGATCCGGGAATGGACGGGGGCGGCGAAGCAGCAGGCTGTCGAGGGCACGCTGCGCGTACCGCTGCAGACCTCGACCTGGAAGGGCAAGCTGTACGCAGTCCCGTACAACACCAACACCCAACTGCTGTGGTATCGCAAGGACCTGGTGCCCACCCCACCCAGGACCTGGGCCGAGATGCTGGACATGGCCGGCGCCCTCGCCCGGCAGGGCAAACCGCACTTCGTGGAGATCCAGGGCGCCCAGTACGAGGGCCTGACCGTCTGGTTCAACACGCTGATCAACAGTGCGGGCGGCTCCATCCTCAACGCGAGCGCGACCGAGCCCTCCCTCGGTCCTCCTGCCGCGCGGGCCGCCGGGATCATGCGTGATCTGGCGAAGTCCCCGGCCGCGGACCCCTCCCTGCCCAACCAGATGGAGGACCAGAACCGCCTCGCCATGGAGTCGGGGGTGGCGGCGTTCGAGCTCAACTACCCGTTCGTCTATCCGTCGATGAAGGCGAACAACCCCGCACTGTTCAAGAACTTCCGCTGGGCGCCGTACCCCCGGGTCGACGCGAACCGCCCGGCACGACCCACCATCGGCGGCATCGATCTGGCCGTGAGCGCCTACTCGCGCCACCCCGACCTGGCCTTCGAAGCGGCCCTGTGCCTGCGCAACCGGGAGAACCAGCTCACCGCCGCCCTCGAGGGCGGCCTGCCGCCCACCCTGCGCGCCCTCTACGACGAGCCCGCGTTCATGAAGGAGTACCCCTTCTCCAGGGAAGTGCTGGCCGCCCTGGAGTCGGCGAGCGTGCGCCCGCTCACTCCGGCCTACCAGAACGTGTCGATCGCGGTCTCCCACACGCTGTCTCCGCCGTCCGGGATCAAACCGGAGAGCTCCATCGACACCATCAGGGAGCAGATCGACGCTGCCCTGCGATCCGAGGGTGTGATCCCGTGAACCACCTCCTCCCGCACCACTCCGTCAGCCGGCGCCGAGGTGCGCGGGCCTCGTCCTCGGACGGCCCGAGATGAGCACGCGGGCGCAACCGGCCGGAGCTCCGCCGCCCCCCGAGGCGGAGACGCAGCAGGCAGATCCGGACCGGGCGGCACTCTCGGCGGGCGCCAGGCAGGAGCGGCGGCTCGGCTGGCTGCTCTGCGCGCCCGCCGTCGTCGTCATGATCGCCGTGACCGCCTACCCCATCGGGTACGCCGTCTATCTGTCCCTCCAGCGGTACGACCTGCGCTTCCCCGGACAGGCGGAGTTCGTGGGCCTGAGCAACTACGGAGCGGTGCTGTCATCCCCGTTCTGGTGGGACGCCTTCTGGGTCACGCTTTTCGTCACCGCCGTGTCCGTGGCGATCGAACTGGTCCTCGGCATGGGGCTCGCCCTGGTGATGCACCGCACGATCTTCTGGCGCGGCACCGTACGCACCTCAGTCCTCGTTCCGTACGGGATCGTCACCGTCGTCGCCGCCTTCTCCTGGCAGTACGCCTGGACCCCGGAGCTCGGCTACCTCGCCGAGCTGTTGCCCAGCGGAGAGGCCCCCCTGACCGAGCAGTGGCCCGCCCTGTGGCTGATCATCCTCGCCGAGGTGTGGAAGACGACGCCGTTCATGGCCCTGCTGCTGCTCGCGGGCCTCGCGCTGGTCCCCGAGGAGACCCTGAAGGCGGCCATGGTGGACGGTGCCACCGCCTGGCAGCGCTTCACCAAGATCATGCTGCCGCTGATGAAACCGGCCATCCTGGTGGCACTGCTCTTCCGCACCCTGGACGCGTTCCGGATCTTTGACAACATCTACATCCTGACCGCCGGCGCCCAGGACACGGGCTCCTTGTCGATCCTCGGCTACGACAACCTGTTCACCGCGCTGAACCTGGGCATCGGGTCGGCGATCTCGGTGCTGATCTTCATCTGCGTCGCGATCATCGCCTTCACCTTCGTCAAACTGTTCGGCGCCGCTGCACCGGGCGCGGAGGTGAAGCGCTGATGGCCGCGGTAGGAAAGACACATGCCGCCCGATGGGGCGTCATGAACGTGGTGGTGGTGCTGTACGCCCTGTTCCCGGTGTGGTGGATCGCCGCGCTGTCGTTCAAGGATCCCAGCACCCTCACGGACGGCAACTACATCCCCAGGGACTGGACCCTGGAGAACTACCGGGGCATCTTCGACACCTCCGAGTTCACCCGCGCACTGATCAACTCGATCGGTATCGCCCTGATCGCCACGGTGATCGCGGTCGCGCTGGGCACCATGGCCGCCTACGCGGTGGCCAGGCTGCGCTTCCCCGGCAAGCGGGTGCTCATCGGCATGTCACTGCTGATCGCCATGTTCCCCCCGATCTCCCTGGTGTCACCGCTGTTCAACATCGAGCGGATCGTGGGGATCTTCGACACCTGGGTCGGGCTGATCATCCCGTACATGACCTTCTCCCTGCCGCTGGCGATCTACACCCTGTCGGCGTTCTTCCGGGAGATCCCCTGGGATCTGGAGAAGGCCGCCAAGGTCGACGGGGCGACGCCCGCACAGGCCTTCCGGATGGTCATCGTGCCGCTGGCCGCGCCGGGCGTGTTCACCACCGCCATTCTCGTGTTCATCTTCTGCTGGAACGACTTCCTGTTCGCGATCTCGCTGACGTCCACCGAGTCCGCGCGCACCGTGCCCGCCGCGATCGCGTTCTTCACCGGGAGCTCGCAGTTCCAGCAGCCCACCGGGTCGATCGCCGCCGCCGCTGTGGTCATCACCATCCCGATCATCGTTTTCGTCCTGTTCTTCCAGCGGCGGATCGTCGCCGGACTGACCTCCGGGGCAGTCAAGGGGTGAACGGGCCGACCCGGAAGGCATGAAGGCAAGGAGGCACCACCCATGGCCGAGATCATCCTTGAGGGAGTCACCAAGCGTTTTCCCGACGGGGCCCTCGCCGTGAAGGACGTGGACCTCGACATCGCCGACGGCGAGTTCGTGATCCTGGTCGGTCCGTCCGGATGCGGCAAGTCCACCACCCTGAACATGATCGCCGGACTTGAGGACATCACAGAGGGCACCCTGCGCATCGGAGACCGAGTCGTCAACGACCTCGCTCCCAAGGAACGCGACGTCGCCATGGTGTTCCAGAGCTACGCCCTGTACCCGCACATGAACGTCCGGGAGAACATGGGCTTCCCGCTGCGCCTGGCCAAGGTGGACAAGGCCACCATCAACGCCAAGGTGGAGGAAGCCGCCCAGATCCTTGATCTGACCGGGCACCTGGACCGCAAGCCCGCCAACCTCTCGGGCGGCCAGCGCCAGCGGGTGGCCATGGGGCGGGCGATCGTCCGTGACCCCAAGGCGTTCCTGATGGACGAGCCGCTGTCCAACCTGGACGCCAAACTCCGGGTACAGATGCGCACCCAGATCTCCCGGCTGCAGCGGAGTCTCGGCACGACCACCGTGTACGTCACCCACGACCAGACCGAGGCGATGACGCTCGGCGACCGGGTCGTGGTCATGCGGCAGGGCCTGGTCCAGCAGATCGGCGCACCCGCCGAGCTGTACGACTCCCCGCGCAACATCTTCGTCGCGGGCTTCATCGGCTCCCCGGCGATGAACTTCCTGAACGCCGCCCTGGAGGCCGGCGTCCTGCGCTCTCCCGTCGGCGATCTGCCCCTCGACGACCGTATGAGGCAGGCACTGGAACGGCAGAAGGCGCCCCGCGAGGTCATCATCGGGCTGCGGCCGGAGGCATTCGAGGACGTGGCCCTGGCGCACGACCGGGACCGGACGGGCCCGGCCTTCGCCGCCACCGTGGAGGTACTGGAGTCGCTGGGCTCCGATGTGTACGTCTACTTCACCGCGGAGGGCGGGCCCGCGACGACAACTGAACTGGAGGAGCTTGCCACGGACTCGGGACTGCGTGACACCGGCGCCCAGGCCGCGCAGCAAATCGTGGCCCGCCTGGACGCCGCCACGCGTGCCCGCGAGGGCGAACCCGTGGAGCTGCAGGTCGACATGGCCAAGGCCCACGTGTTCGACCCGGCGACCGGAGCGAACCTTACGCATCCAGTGAGGGCGGACTGACGACGCACCGCACAGGGGCGATCCGCATCCATGTACCCGGCGACTCAGGAGGCGGCTGGTCTTTGTCGACTGCGCAGGCGTTCCGGAAAGGGGTGTTCTCTGTGGAGGTGGCGCGTGGTGTCGGGCGCCACCGGCGGCCGGTGTAAGGCGCGCTTCTGAAGCGGCTCGGGGACCGGTCGGGGACCACACGGTGTGCGCGATGGTGCACGGGGAGGGCTGTCGACGCACAACACACGCCCGGATGGCGTCTGTTATGTGCCGATGATGTAGGTGACCCGCATTTCTGGGGGTCAAGGGGTCGCAGGTTCAAATCCTGTCGTCTCGACGGCGTGAAGGGTCTTCGCAGGCGAGAGCCTGTGAGGGCCCTTTTCGTGTGGGGCGTTTCCGATCTTCGAGGGTTCAGGCCGCGGTGATACGGGAGTTGACCCGCCGCATCCAGTCCCGGTCGGTGTGCCACATGGGGTGGTGCGGGGCCGCGTTGGACGTCAGGACGACGCCTTGGAAACCCGCGGCGAGGCAGCGGTCGACGACGAACTCCGCGATGTCCTTGCCGACGGCGTCCTCCTCGAAGCGCGTCAGGAGAGGGGTGTAGCCCACCACGCCTTCACCGAGGACGGCGGGGATGCCGCGGCGACGGGCGAAGTCGGCGACGGAGTCGACCCACTCGGCCAGCGTCTCCCGCATGGCCTGCCGGTGCGCCGGATAGTTCTCGTAGAGCCACAGGTCCCAGCGGTCGGGGTCCACCCAGTCGTGCGCGTAGAACAGTTCGCGCGGTATCCCGGTGGCGGCCAGCCGCCAGGGTTCGTCCGGCTGGTAGTCGGCGAAGGCGGGCGCGTCGGGGCGCAGCATGGCGGCCAGTTCGGGGGTGGGCCAGGTGGCCGTCGCGGGCGCCGCTTCGGTGCCGTGCCCGAGCCCGACCGCCTCGTACAGCGCGCCGAGCACGCCGTAGACGTAGAAGTGGAAGTGTGCGACCTGCGCCTGGTCCGGCAGGTCGTCGAGCTCGTTCGGCCAGGGCTCACCGAGCGAGTAGGTGACGGGGATGCCGGGGTGGCGTGCCCGCAGCAGCTTCACGGCGCGTTCGAGGGGGCCGCGCAGCCGGGCGTAGTGGGTGCCGGCGCCGTCGCCCGGTACCAGGGAGCAGTTGTCGACCTCGTTGTGCACTTCGACGTAGGCGACGCGGTCGGCCAGTCCGCGCTCGGTGAGGAAGTCCAGCAGTTCGGCGAGCGCTTCGGCCACCGCCTCGGCGCGGTCCGGGCCCGGGACTTCGGCCAGGGCGCGGTGCCAGGTGTCGGTGTCGGCGAAGCTGGGGGACTGCTGGTACTCCCACGAGGACACGATCACCTTGCAGTCATGGCGGGCGGCGGCCTCGAAGGGCTCGACGAGCCGTCGGCGGCCGTCCAGCGGGTAGCCGCCGCGGACGTCGTACCAGCGGGTGCGTTGTCCGAACTGCTCGCCCAGGCCGCGGACCTGGATGGACTCCGGGGCGTGGACGCGTCCGGAGAACAGCAGGAAGGGCATGGCGCAGATACGCACGGTGTTGAAGCCCCGCTCCACCGCCTCGGCGAAGGCGCGGTCGAGGTCGGCGAACGGCTCGCCGGGTCCTGCCTGTGTGTACCAGCTGAAGTCCCACAGGGTGATGGCGAGTCGGCCCATGGTCTCGCGCGTGGTGGCTTGCGGCTGTGCGGTCATGAGGTCACCCGTCGTTCGTGTGCGGTAGGACGCCGTCGGCGGTTCGACGGCACCACGCTAGCTCAATTCATTATTTATGAATAATCCTTGACGAGGGTGGCGGGGTTGTCCAGGCTGTGGGGCGGACGAACACGGACGTGCATCGAGGAGCCGCCCACCATGACCCAATCCATCCATCCGTCCCGGCGCACCGTCGTCACGGCACTCGGCGCCGTCGGCCTCGTCGCCCTGCCCGCCTGGCCGGAGACGGCGCGAGCCGCGGACGGTACGGCGGCGGTCGCCGCGGACGGCCCGGTGCTCGACACCCACCCGGCCACCGAGCCCTCCGGCACCCATGTGCGTGATGTCGGTGGCACCAACGTCGTCTTCCAGTACGGGGCGGTGCTCCCCGCCTTCGACGGCTGGTGCACCCATGAGCCCACCCGTGAGTACCTGTCCCTGGACAGGAAGTGGCGCTTCCGCTTCGATCCCGCCGATCAGGGGCGAGGTCAGGGCTGGCAGTCCCCGGACCTCGACGACAAGGCGTGGGGCCTCATCGACGTCCCGGCGGCCTGGGACCTGCTGAACACTCCCGGGTTCGGCTCGGAGGCCACTCCCTTCGGCAAGGGCACCGCGTTCAGCGACGGCTACGCCTGGTACCGCACCACCGTCGACGTACCCGCGTCCTGGCGCGCCCGGCACGTACGCATCGCATTCCTGGCCGTCGGCTACAGCGCCGAGGTCTGGCTCGACGGCGTGCATCTCGGTAAGCACGAAGGCGCCAACTCCCCCTTCGCGCTTCCGCTGGCGGGGGCTCTCCGGCCGGGCGCGCGCCAGACGCTCGCCGTGCGGGTCTTCCGCCGGGCGAGCTACACCGACTACACGGCCGCTACTCCGCAGCCGGTCACCGACGACCACGAGATCCCGTACAAGCCCGTCGACTACTGGCCCTACGCGGGCCTGACCCGGTCGGCCTGGATCGAGGCGGTCCCGCAGGTCACCATCGCCAAACTGCTCGTGTCCGGCGCGAACGGGCGCCTTGAGGCACGCGCGGTCGTCGAGAACCACGGGACCTCCGACTTCGACGGCCGGCTCACGCTGGATCCCGGCCGGGGGAGCGGCGGTCGGTCCACCGTGGTCGCGGCCCGGATCGCGGCCCGATCGGCAGGCGTCGTACGCGTATCGGTCCCCGTACCCCACGCCCCCCGATGGAGCCCGGCCTCGCCGCACACGCTCACCGCCCGCGCCACCCTGACCACCGGGAGGCCCTCGAGCCCGCGGGTGGACACCCTGTCCACCGTGTACGGCGTACGTGAACTGACCGTCGGCGACGCTCAGTTGCGGTTGAACGACAAGCCTCTGTTCCTCAAGGGCCTCAACTGGCACGAGGAGACGGCCGCGCACGGCAGGGCGATGACGCCGGCCGAGTACGACCGGGAACTGGGCCACATCACGGAACTGGGCGTCAACCTCATCCGCAACTGCGTCTACAACCGCCACCCGTACGTCTACGACTGGGCGGACGAGCACGGCGTCATGGTGATGGACGACATCGACACCATGTGGCTCAACACCGCCCAGGAAAAACTGCAGACCGAGCGCTACGGCCTCGCCCGCGCACAGGCCCTGACGATGGCGTGGAACCAGCACAACCACCCTTCGGTGATCCTCTGGGGGCTGCAGAACGAGTCGGAGATCGACGCCGACGGCGCTCCGGTCTACCGGGCCTGGCTCGCCGACCTCAAGGCGGCCGTGAAGGCGGTCGACCTCACCGCCCGCCCCGTGACCTGGGCCTCCAGCACCAGCAACGACCCCGCCTTCGACCTCGCCGACGTGATCGGGTTCAACGAGTACTTCGGCTACTTCTACGGCAAGGACTCCGACCTCGGCCCCACGCTGGACGCGGTGCACGAGAAGTATCCCGACAAGCCGATCCTGATCACCGAGAACGGCACCTGGTCCCTGGCGGGCGATCACGGCCCCGACACCACGGAGGGTACGGAGGAGTGGCAGGCGGCCCGCTTCACCGCCCACTGGACGCAGGTGGCCGCGCGCAGCGAGTTCGTCGCCGGTTTCACCTACTGGGTCCTCAAGGACTACAAGCAGCGCGCCGGGTACAACCAGGCCTACAACGGCATTTCCGTCATGGGCCTGCTCACCTTCGCGGAGGAGCGACCCAAGCTCGTCTACGACGTGTTCCGGAAGGCCGTCAATCCCAGGGGCAGGTGATGACGAAGGGGGAGGGGCAGTCTGCCCCTCCCCCTCTTTCAGCTCTCAGCCCTTGACGCTGCCCTGCGTCAGACCGGAACGCCAGAAGCGCTGCAGGACGAGCATCGCCGCGGCCAGCGGGAGGATCGAGAGGAACGCTCCGCCGATCGTGAGCTGGTAGAGCTCGGGAGTGCGGTCGGCCGCCGACTGCCAGGTCGTCAGGCCCAGGGTGATCGGGTACTTCCGGTCGTCGGAGAGCATGACCAGCGGCAGGAAGTAGTTGTTCCAGATGCCGACGAACTGGAAGAGGAAGACGGTCACCAGCGCGGGCGTCATCGTGCGCAGCACGAGGGTGCCGAAGATCCGCCACTCGCCGGCGCCGTCGACGCGGGCCGCCTCCAGCATCTCGACGGGCACCGCGGCCTCGGCGTAGATGCGGCACAGGTACACCCCGAACGGGCTGACCATGCTGGGGATCAGTACGGCCCAATAGGTGTTGGCCAGGCCCACCTCGCTGAACAGCAGGTACAAGGGGAGCGCGAGTGCGGTGCTGGGCAGCAGCACACCGGCGAGCACGGCCTTGAAGACCGTCTCGCGCCCGCGGAAGCGGTACACGGCGAGGGCGTACCCGGCGGCGCACGCGAGCAGGGTCGCCAGCGCGCCGCCGATACCCGCGTACAGGAGGCTGTTCCAGGTCCAGTTCCAGAACACGCCGTCGTCGTAGGAGAAGACCTGCGACAGGTTGTGCAGCCACTGAGGGTCGGAGAACCACAGTCCGAAGCTGCCGAAGAGGTCGGCGCTGCTCTTGGTGGAGGCCACCAGCAGCCAGTAGACGGGCAGCAGGAAGTAGAGCGCCGCGACGGTCAGCAGTGCGACGAGCAGGATCCGCGAGGGCTCCACGCCACGGCGCGGCCTGCCGTCACGGCGTTCTCCGGCGGCCCGTGGAGTCCGGGCGGAGGCGCCCGTCGGCTTCTTGACGGGGGGTGTGGACACGCTCACCGTGCATCCCTTCCTTTCCTGCGGTTCACCAGGCTGAGGAAGCCGAAGGACAGCACGCTCGCGACGAGGGCGAGGATCACCGACTCGGCCGCGGCGAGGTAGATGTTGTTGTTGGCGAACGCCTCGTTGTAGGCGCTCAGATTCGGTGTGTACGAACTGGTGACCGTCGAGGTCAGCGGCTTGATGACCAGTGGCTCGGCGAACAGTTGCAGCGTGCCGATGATGGAGAAGACACCGGTGAGGACGAGGGCGGGCCGGGCCAGCGGGAGCTTGATCCGGAGCGCCGTCTGCCAGGCACTGGCTCCGTCGATGCGCGCGGCCTCGTGGAGCTCCTGCGGGATCGCCTTGAGCTGGGCGACGATCACCAGCATGTTGTAGCCGGCGAACTCCCAGATCACGATGTTGGCGATGGACCACAGCACGCTGTCGTAGCCGAGGAAGTCGGGTGCGAGCCCGATCCTGCCGAGCAGGTCGACGATCGGGCTCACGCCCGGCACGTACAGGAAGCCCCACAGGATCGAGGCGATGACGCCGGGGACGCCGTACGGCAGGAAGTAGGCGGCGCGCAGGACGCCCGCCCAGCGGTGGGAGAGCGTGTCGAGTGCCAGTGCCAGCGCGGTGGCCAGCAGCAGCATCACCGGGATCTGCACGATGCCGAAGAGCAGCACCCGCGCGAAGCTCTCCAGGAAGGCCGACTGCTGCAGGGCGAGGGAGTAGTTGTCCAGACCGGCGAAGCCGACGGTGGCCGGACCCAGGCCCAGCGAACCGGAGCGGACCGGCTTGAGCAGGCTCTGGTAGACGGCGTAGCCGAGCGGAAGGACGAAGGTGAACAGGAAGAGGGCGACGAAGGGGAGGACGAATCCCCAGGCCGCCCGGTCCGGGCGGGCGGACCGCCGGCCGCCCGGTGTCGGCTTCTCCGTCCGGTTCTTCGTCCGGCTGATCGCGGTGCTCATCACGCGCTCCTCGCCTTGAGGCCCTTGGCCAGCAGGTTGTCCACGGTGCTTTTCTGGGCGTCGGCCAGCGAGGAGGCGAGCGTGCCGTCCCCGGCCATGGCGGCGCCGAAGGCGTCCCCGAGCTGGGCGAAGTCGGCGTCCGTGGTGGGGGACCACTTCCAGGAGGTGTCGATGGCCCGGTCGGACGCGGTGAACACGTCGTTGTACCGCTGTCCGCCGAAGAACGGGTCGGGCTTGTCGAGTGCCGAGCCGCGGAAGATGCCGGTGGCGGCGGGCCAGCCGTAGCCGACCGAGATGTTGAGGTCGACGGCCTTGGGGTCGGTGTTGACCCAGTGCGCGAACTGCAGCGCCTCACGCGGGTGGCGACTGCCCTGGAGGACGGCGGTGGACGATCCGCCCCAGTTGGCGGAGGCGTTCTCTCCCCGAGTCCACTGCGGCAGGGGAGCGACCCGCCACTTCCCCTTGGTGCCCGGTGCGTTGCCGCGCAGCAGGGCATCGCCCCACTGCGGCCCGACCCAGGCGGCGATCTGTCCGGTCTGGACCTGCCGGTACCAGGCGCTGGACATGTCGGGCCCGATGAACACGAGGTCGTCGCGGACCATCTTCGCCCAGTAGTCGGCCACCTCACGCGAGAAGTCGTCGTCCATGGCGACGACCCAGGTGTCGCCCTGGGTACGTATCCACCGCGCGCCACGCTGCCAGCACATCGCGGCGAACCAGGGTGGCTGGTTGGGCGCGAACGTGCACAGCCGGGCGCCGCCGCCGCGGGCCTTGACCACGCGGGCGGCCTGCTCGAACTCGGCCCACGTGGCGGGCGTTTCGATGCCCCACTTCTCGAAGAGGTCCTTGCGGTAGAAGAGCCCCATCGGGCCCGACGCCTGCGGGATCGTACGGACCCGCCCACCGAAGACGCCCTGATTCCACTGCCACGGCACATAGCTGTCACGCAGCTCGTCGGCACCGTACGCGCTCAGGTCCGTCAGGCCGTTGACCAGCATGAAGCCGGGAAGCTCGTGATACTCGACCTGCGCCAGGTCCGGCGGGTTCCCGGCCGTCAGCGAGGCGTGCATCTTCTGGTAGCCGCCCTGGACGTTGGCGGGGATGTTCTGCAACTCGACGTGGATGTCGGGATGCGTCCGGTTCCACAGATCGACCGTCTTCTGCATCGGCACCCACGTCCAGAAGACGAGTCGTACCTTCTGGCCAGGGCGGGTGGGTTCCTGCCGGGTCGTGCGGGCGGCTCCGACGGTCTGACCGCAGGCGGTCAGGGCGGGGGCGCCGGTGAGCGCCGCTGCCGCCCCCGCGCCCCACCGGAGCACAGACCTCCGCGAGGGTGGTGAGGTATTCATGTACGTCCCTTGTGTCCTTTTGCGTGCGGTTCGATCGGTTGTCCACGGCTCGATCGGTACGGCTGCTCCGGCTGCCGGTGGCGTGACGCGGTCGGCGGTGGCCGGACAGGTCGCGGTCGGAGGGTGCGACGTCGCAGGCGATGTCGGCCGGGCGCAGGCGCCGCCGGGCGTCGGCCGCTACCGCAGCTGCCTGTTGTGTGCCGGTCAGTCTCGGAGCGTCGCCGCCACCTCGTCAAGATATATTCATAATTAATTGAAACAGCTATGGTGGTGCAGTCGGCAGAGGGGAGACACACGCGATGACGGAGTGCCACAGGATGGCGGAGCGGGTGGCGGTGATCACCGGCGCCGCACACGGAATCGGCGCGGCCACGGCTCGCAGACTCGCGGCCGAGGGCGCGACCGTCGTGGTCACGGACGTGGACGACACCGCGGGCAAGGCGCTCGCCGCAGACATCGAGGGCAGCGGAGGGCGCGCGGAGTACGTACGTTGCGACGTGACCTCGGCCGCCGACTGGGAGAACCTGGCCCACCACGTCCACGAGCGTCACGGGCGGCTGGACGTGCTGCACAGCAACGCCTTCGCTCAGCTGAACAAGCCCGCCCACGAGCTGAGCGAGGCCGAGTGGGACGGCCAGATGGCCGTGCTGCTCAAGCCGGCCTGGCGGGCGATGAAGACGTTCGCGGCCATGCTGCGCGAGGCCTCGGGGTCCGTCGTGCTCACCTCCTCGGTGCACGCGGTCATCGGCCTGCCGGGCCATGCCGCCTACGCCGCGGCGAAGGGTGCGCTGTGCGCGCTGGGGCGGCAGTTGGCCGTCGAGTACGGGCCGGACATCCGGGTCAACACGGTGCTGCCCGGTCCCATCCTCACCGCCGCGTGGGAGGGGATCCCGGAGCCCGACCGGGCGCGCAGCGTGGCGGCCACGGCGGCCAAGCGGTTCGGGCAGCCGGAGGAGGTGGCCGCCGCCGTAGCCTTCCTCGCATCGGCGGACGCCTCCTATGTGACCGGAGCCAGCCTGGTGGTCGATGGAGGATGGAGCGTCATGAAGGAGTCCTCGTGAGCGGCGCTCATCGTGCGGTGGGCCGTGCGCGGCCTCCGCGAACAGGACCAGAGCGGAAACGGAGAACGTGGTGACCCATCCCGGTAGGGGGCTGCACGGCCAGGCGGTGGAGGAGCTGGGCCGGCGCATCATCCGCGGCGACTACCCCCCGGGCTCCGTGGTGGACCCGATCAAGTTCGAGACGGAGCTCGGTGTCAGCAAGACCGTGGTGCGCGAGGCGATGCGGGTGCTGGCGTCCAAGGGCCTGCTCGAGTCGAAGCAGAAGCGCGGTACGACCATCCGGCCCCGCGCCGACTGGAACCTGCTCGACAGCGATCTGCTGCGCTGGCAGGGCAGCAGCGCTCCCACCGACGCCTTCCTGGAAGATCTCGCCGAGGTCCGCGCGATAGTCGAGCCCGCCGGCGCCCGGCTGGCCGCGACCCGCCGCACCGCGTCCGACCTGGACGCGATGCGCCACGCGCTCGAGGCGATGGCGGCGGCGGGGACGGACGCCGACGCGATGGTCGAGGCGGACCTGGCCTTCCACCGCGCCCTGCTGGACGCCGCCCACAACGAACTGCTGAGCCGCATGGAGGTCGTCATCGAGGCCGGTCTGCGCGTTCGCGACCGGATCGTGCACGGCGCCCGGCACTTCTCCGACTCCATACCCGTGCACCAGGAACTGCTGGACGCGGTCGAAGCGGGTGATCCGGACGCCGCCGTGGCCGCTGTCGAGTCGCTCCTGGCGCAGGCCTCCGAGGACCTGGCGGCCGTACGGGCGGGGGATGACGAGGGAGACGGGGACGAAGTCGCGACCGACACGCTGCCGAAGGAAGCCCCTTGAAAATAACCGGACTTGAGACATTCCTGGTGGCCCCGCGCTGGCTGTTCCTGCGCATCGCCACCGACGAGGGCGTCACCGGCTGGGGCGAGCCCGTCGTCGAGGGCCGCGCCGAGACCGTACGCGCCGCGGTCCACGAGCTGGCCGACTACCTCGTCGGCCGGGACCCGCTGCGCATCGAGGACCACTGGCAGGTACTCACCAAGGGCGGCTTCTACCGTGGCGGCCCCATCCTCTCCAGCGCCGTCGCCGGCATCGACCAGGCACTGTGGGACATCGCAGGCAAGACCTACGGCGTCCCGGTGCACCGCCTCCTCGGCGGCCCGGTACGCGACCGCGTGCGGATGTACGCCTGGATCGGCGGGGACCGGCCGAGCGACGTGGCGGAGCTGGCCGAGGAACAGATGAAGGCGGGCTTCACCGCGGTGAAGATGAACGCCTCGGCCGAACTCGCCCCGATCGACACCCCGGCACGCACCGCCGAGGTCGTCGCACGCGTCGCGGCCGTCCGCGAAGTGCTCGGTGACGAGCGGGACATCGCCGTCGACTTCCACGGCCGGGCCTCCACCGCCATGTCGCGCCGTCTGCTGCCCCTGCTGGAACCGCTGCACCCGCTGTTCGTCGAGGAGCCCGTCGCGCCGGAACACTCGGGCAACCTGCGCAGCCTCGTGGAGTCCACGAACATTCCCCTCGCCACCGGCGAACGCCTCTACTCCCGCTGGGACTTCCGCGAGGTACTGGCCAGCGGCATCGCCGTCGCCCAGCCCGACCTGTCGCACGCAGGCGGCATCTCCGAGGTCCGCCGCATCGCGGCCATGGCCGAGACGTACGACGTCGCCATGGCCCCCCACTGCCCGCTCGGCCCGATCGCCCTGGCCGCCAGCCTGCAGATCGCCTTCTCCGTGCCGAACTTCCTCATCCAGGAACAGAGCATGGGCATCCACTACAACCAGCAGGCCGACCTGCTGGAGTACGTGATGGACCCCGAACCCTTCCGATTCCAGGACGGATACGCCGTCGCCTCCTCCCGACCGGGTCTCGGCGTCGAGATCGACGAGAAGGCCGTACGCCACGCCGCCGAGACCGGACACCGCTGGCGCAACCCCGTATGGCGCGGCTTCGACGGGGCGTTCACCGAATGGTGAGTCACCGTCAGGCCCTCGCACCCCACGCCCAAGGAGAGCCCGCTCCCATGAACCTGGTGGAATCACTCCGAGCCCACCGCCTGTTGGCGATCGTGCGCGGCAAGGACCCCGCCGCGGCACTGCGCACCGTACGCACCCTTGCCGAGGAGGGCATCGCGGCCGTCGAGGTCTCGCTGACCACCGTCGACGCCCTGACCGTCATCCGGCAGGCACGCACCGAACTCGGCCCCGACGCACTCCTCGGCGCCGGAACCGTGCGCTCGGCCGCGGACGCCGCCCGCGCCGTGGACGCCGGCGCCTCCTACCTCGTCACCCCCGCACTGGTCGACGGACTGGAGCCCTACGGCGTACCCGTGCTGATGGGCGCCCTGACACCGAGCGAGATCGAACTCGCCCTCGCACGGGGCGCCGACGCGATCAAACTCTTCCCCGGCTCCCTCGGCGGACCCGGCTATCTGCGGGCCCTGCGCGACCCGTTCCCCGACGTGCCCTTCGTACCCGTCGGCGGAGTGGACGCACAGGCCGCCCGCGACTACCTGGACCGTGGAGCCCTCGCCGTCGGCGTCGGCTCACCCCTCGTCGGGGACGCGGCCGACGGCGGCGACCTGGACCAACTCCGCGCCCGCGCGGCCGAGTTCCGTAAGGTAGCCGCAGGGGAGACGCCGTGACGGCACCGGCTTCGCCCGAGGTGGTGACCTTCGGCGAGACGATGGCGGCGCTCCGGGCCCACGGCGCGCTGCGGCTCGGCGGCAGTCTCGGCCTGTCCGTGGCGGGAGCCGAGTCCAACGTCGCGATCGGCCTCGCCCGGCTCGGGCACCGGGTGCGCTGGGCCGGCAGGGTCGGTGCGGACGAACTCGGCGCGCTGGTACTGCGCACGCTGCGGGCCGAGGGCGTCGACACCTCCTACGCGGTCACCGACGACACCGGCCGGCCCACGGGACTGCTGCTGACCGAACCCCGCCTGGGCACGCTGACCCGGGTCAGTTACTACCGCGCCGGTTCGGCGGGTTCGGCCGTCTCACCGGCCGACGTACTGCCCGCGCTCGACCCCGGAACCCGCATCCTGCATCTGACCGGCATCACCCCGGCGCTCGGTCCGTCGGCGGCCGAGGCCACCCTGGCCGCCGCCACGACCGCTCGCGAGGCCGGCATCACCGTCTGCCTCGACGTCAACCACCGCTCCCGGCTGTGGACTTCCGACCGCGCCCGCACGGTCCTGCGACCACTGCTGGCCCACACAGGCCTGCTCATCGCCTCCGAGGACGAGCTGCCGCTGGTGCAGGAACGGCCCGACGCGGACGAGTCCAAGGCCGTGCACAGCCTCTTGGCCGCAGGCGTCAACGAGGTGGTCGTCAAACGTGGCGCACGCGGCGCGACGGCCTTCACCGCCGACGGGGCGACCGACTGCGCCGCTCGACAGGTCGACGCCGTCGACCTGGTCGGCGCGGGCGACGCCTTCGTGGCCGGATACCTGTCCGGACTCCTGGGGGGCGCGGACATCCCGGCCCGTCTGCACCGAGCCGTCACCACCGCGGCCTTCGCCGTCGCCACCCGGGGCGATTGGGAGGGCCTGCCGACGCAGGACGAACTCGGCCTGTTCGACCAGCCCGACGGCACGACCATCCGCTGACCCAGGAGACGGAACATGACATCAACGGCAGTGCCGACGGCGGTCGTCGTGGACGGAGGGTACGAACTCGCCGAGGGCGGCCGCTGGTTCGAAGGCCGGTATGTGTACGTCGACATCCTCAGCGGCCGCCTCTTCGAACTGCGCGACGGTACCGGGCCGGTCCAACTCGCCGGACTGGCTGTGCCGTTGGGGGCTGTCGCGCCGGTGAGCGACCGGCCGGACACATGGATCGCCGCCGCGGGCACGGGGATCGCGCTGCTCTCGGCCGACGGCACACTGGAATGGCTGGACCGCCCCGAGGACCGCACCCCGCTCCCCAGCCGCATGAACGACGGAGTCGCCGACCCCGCCGGCCGCTTCTGGGCCGGCAGCATGGCCTACGACGCCACCCCCGGCGAGGGCTCCCTCTACCGAACGGACCCCGACGGCGCGGTGGTACGCGTCCTCGACGGCCTGACCATCGCCAACGGCCCGGCGTTCACCACCGACGGCACGACCATGTACCTCGCCGACACAGCCGTGGGAACCATCCTCCGGTGCCGAATCGACCCGCTTTCGGGCGATCTCTCCGGCGGCCCGGAGACTTTCGCCCGACTGGGGGACGGCGAAGGAAGCCCCGACGGAATGACCGTCGACGACGAGGGCTGTCTCTGGGTCGCGATGTGGGGCGCCGGTGCGGTGCGCCGGTACCACCCGGACGGACGCCTGCTCCAGACCCTGACCGTGCCCGCCCCCCCACCCCACGTCGGTGTGTCTGCACCCCAGCGACAACCGCCTGTTCATCACCACGGCCCGGCACGGGGTGAAGAACCCGACCGCAGCCTCCGGCGCGGTGCTGAGCGTTCCCGTACCAGTCGGAGGAACGGCGGCCTGCTCCTGGCGGGTCCGGCACTGATGTGCGCGAGGACGCCACGGGCATCGCGGTGAGGGGGGCCGCCGTCAGCGGCACTCTGCGGTCGAGCTGTCAGGGCAGGCGCACCACCCGGCCGTTGCGGGCGCTGGACCGCGCGGCGTCCAGGACGGTGGCGGTGGCCACCGCGTCCCAGGGGTCGACGGGAACAGGTCCCTCACCGTGGACCGCGGCGGCGAAGGCTGTATAGAACAGGTCCCACCTGCCGCGGCTCGAGATGACGGGCTCGGCGGTGTCTCCGCGCCGCACCCGGCCCCAGAGGTGTTCGGGCACGGCACCCCAGCTGTCGCCCTCGGACTGCGGGGTCGCACCGGTCATCAGCGCGCGGTCCTGGCTGTCCCTGTGGTCGACGACGAAGGTGCCCGTGGTCCCGGTCACGCGCAGGCTGGGTCCTGGCGCACCCTGCCGTCCACTGCCCCACAGGTGGGACTGCACCCCGTTGCGGTGGGTCAGGGCCACGAAGACGTCGTCGTCGAGTCCGTCCTCGTCCTCGCGGTGGTGCATCTCCGCGTACACCCGCTCCACCGGGCCGGACAGCACCAGGGCCTGGTCGACCAGGTGGCTGCCGAAGTCGAGAAGGGTGCCACCGCCCGCGGCAGGAGCACCTGCCTCGGGCCGGAAGACCTCGAACCGGGACTCGTAGCGGAGCACGGTCCCGATTCCGCCGCTGTCGAGCAGCGTCCGCAAGGTGAGGAAGTCGGAGTCCCACCTGCGGTTCTGATACACCGTCAGCGGACCGCCCTGCTTCTCCGCGAACTCGACGGTCGCACGTGCCGAGGCCGCGTCGAGTGCGAACGGCTTGTCGCAGACGACAGCCAGGCCCAGTTCCAGCGCCCGCCGCACCAAAGTCACGTGCGTGGCCGCGGGAGTGGAGACGACGACCGCCTCGGCGCCGGCGCGGGCCAGGTCCTCCAGTGAGCCGAAGGCCGGCCGGCCCATGTCCTGGGCGACCTGGGCTCGGCGCTCCGGGGAATTGGTGACCACGCCCAGGAACTCGTATTCCGGGGCGGCAGCGAGCAGCGGGGCGTGGAAGACACGGCCGCCGAAGCCGTAGCCGATCAGTCCGATGCGTACGGGGGTGGGCAAGGGAACTCCTCTGCGTTCTTCAGCCTTCAGCGAGGCAGCTCAGACGTCCAGTTCGCGGCGCGCGATGACGTCGCGGTACCACTCGAAGGAGGCCTTGGGTTTGCGTTCGAGGGTGTCGGGGTCGACGTGGACGATGCCGAAGCGCTTGCTGAAGCCTGCGGACCACTCGTAGTTGTCGAGGAGCGACCAGAGGTAGTAGCCGCGTACGTCGGCGCCCTCGTCGATGGCGCGTGCGATCCACTCCAGGAAGCCGCGTACGTAGCTGATGCGCTCCTGGTCGTCGAACGGGTCGGCTCCTTCGACGTCGACCGTGCCGTTCTCGGTGATGTACACCGGTCCCGTCCAGCCGTATTCGTCGTGGACCAGGCCGATGGCGTCGTAGACGGCCTTCGGGTAGAACTCCATGCCGTTGTCGAGGAAGTTCCCGCCCGGGTGCGTCTCGCGATTGACCTCCCACCACTTCGTGCCCTCGTCCTTGGCGCCGGCGACGACTCTGGAGTACACGTTCAGACCGAGGAAGTCGACCGGCGAGGCGATCAGCTCCAGGTCGCCGTCGCGGATCTCGGGCATGGTGCCCTCGCGGGTGAGGCGTTCGACGTTGCGCTCGCTGTACTCCTTCTTCAGGAGCGGATCGAGGAAGAACCGGAAGGAGTCGTCCTCGTTCCGCGCCGCGAAGGCGGCGTCGGCGGGGTCGTCGGTGGCGGGGTGCTGCTTCCAGATGTCCACCACGATTCCGATCTCGGATCCAGGTGTGCCGAGTTCCCTGAAGGCACGGACCGCCTCACCGTGCGCGAGCAGCGCGTTGTGCATGGCCTGCTTGCCCAGCCGTGCGTCCTCGTGGCCGGGCGCGAACATACCCATGCCGTACCCCACCCAGATCGCGATGGGTTCGTTGAGCGTCGCCCAGCGGGGCACCCGGTCGCCGAACTCCTCGAACGCCAGGGCGGCGTAGTCACGGAACCATTTGGCGACGTCACGGTTGGCCCAGCCGCCGCGGTCCTCCAGAGCCTGGGGCAGGTCCCAGTGGTACAGCGTGACATTGGGGGAGATCCCGGCCGTGTCCAGTTCGTCGAGGAGGCGGTGGTAGAAGTCGATGCCGGTGCGGTTCACGGCACCGGTTCCTTCGGGGAGCAGCCGGGGCCAGCTCAGCGAGAACCGGTACGAGTCGACGCCGAGGTCGCGCATCAGGGCGACGTCCTCGCGGAACCGGTGGTAGTGGTCGACCGTGACGTCGCCCGGGATGTCCAGGTGCACCTTGCCCGGCGTATGTCCGAAGGTGTCCCAGATCGAGGGACCTTTCCCGTCCTCGTCCCAGGCGCCCTCGATCTGGAAGGCACTGGTGGCCGTACCGAACACGAAGTCCCTGGGGAACACGATCCGGCCTTCGGCAGGGGGGTTGCTCATCGCTGCGGTCTCCTGTGCGTGGGCTTCGGCCGGCGTCATGACGCCGTCGCGGGCGAGCTCATGAGGTCGCATGCAGCTCAAGTCGCTTCTGCCGGCGGGTGCGTTGCAGGACGGGGTCCGGGACGGGGGCGGCTGCCACCAGGCGCTGGGTGTACTCGTGTTGTGGCTGGTCGCATACGTCGGTGCTGCGTCCCTCTTCGACGATGTGTCCGTGTTGCAGCACCAGGGTGCGTGCCGCGAACTCCTTGACGACGGCGAGGTCGTGGGTGATGAACAGGTACGCGCATCCCAGCGATTGCTGGAGTTCGGCGAGCAGGTCGAGAGCGGCGGCCTGGGTGGTGACGTCGAGGGCGCTGGTCGGCTCGTCGCAGATGATGATCTTGGGTTGCCGGGCGACCGCCCGGGCGATGGCGATGCGCTGGCGCTGACCTCCGCTGAACTGGGCCGGATAGCGGTCGGCTGCGTCCTCCGGCAGGCCGACGCGGCGCAGCAGATCGGTGATGTGAGCGCGGACTTCGCGAGGTGAGCGGGTCGAGTCGGCGAGCAGGGGCTCGGCCAGCGTCCGGCCCACGGGCAGCGCCGGGTTGAGCGACCCGTACGGATTCTGGAAGATCGCCTGGAGGTCGGGGGCCAGTGCGCGGCGGGCACGGCCGGTGAGACGGGTGATGTCCCGCCCGTCGAGCAGCACGCGCCCGCCGCTGACCGGCGTCAGTCCCAGCACCGCCCTGCCGATGGTGGTCTTGCCCGAGCCGGACTCGCCCACGAGCGCGACCGTCTCGGCGCGCCCGACCTCGAACGACACGTCCTCGATGACCGTGGTCGGGGGCTTGCGGAAGCCACGGGACGGGTAGCGGACCGCAAGGCCGTCAAGCTGGAGTACGGGTGTGCCGGTCACGCGACCCTCCCTTCGGTACGGGCGATGCTGGGTGTGCTCTCGATGAGCTTCTTCGTGTACGGGTGCTGCGGCCGGTAGAAGATGTCCTCGACCGAGCCCTCTTCCACGATCCGGCCCTGCTCCATCACGATCGCCCGGTCGCAGCTGTCGGCCACCACGCCCAGGTCGTGGGTGATCAGGATGATCGCCATGCCGCGTTCGTCGCGCAGCGACCGCAGCAGGTCCAGGATTCCCGCCTGCACCGTGACGTCCAGTGCCGTGGTGGGTTCGTCGGCGATCAGCACCTTCGGTGACCCGGCCAGCGCCATGGCGATGGCGACCCGCTGGAGCATGCCGCCGGACAGCTCGTGCGGGTGCCGGCGCGCGATGTCGTCCGGGTCACGCAGGTGGACGCTGCTCAGCAGCTCGCGGACTCGTTGTCCGACGGCGTCCTTCCCGCCCGACACGGCACCGGTACGCCGGACGACCTCGGACAGTTGGGAGCCGATGGTGAAGTTCGGGTCGAGTGCCACCATGGGTTCCTGTGACACCAGGGCTATCTCGCTGCCGCGGATGCGCTGCAGGTCCCGCTCCGGCAGGCCGCTGATCCGTCTGCCGGCCAGCCAGGCCGAGCCACCCGTCACCGTCCCGTTGGGAGCGAGCAGCCCGAGCAGGGACAGGCCTGTCACCGTCTTGCCGCTGCCGGATTCGCCCACGAGACCGAAGATCTCACCGGTGTTCACCGTGAAGCTGACGGAGTCGACGACGGTGCGCGGGCCTTGGGGAGTGGCGAAGGCGATCGAGTAGTCGCGCACGGCGAGCACACCCGCGTCCGGGGGTGTGTCCGACGCTTCGGCGGTGTCCTTGGCGACCGCCACGGGGACCGGTCGCTGGGACCGGCTGCCGGTCCCTTGTCTCCGGTCCTGAGTGAGGTCGCGAAGCCCGTCGCCGAGCAGCCCGAAGGCGACGGACATCAGGCCGATCAGGCCGCCGGAGATGAGCAGCAGGGAGGGGCTCTGCTCCATGACCTGCGAGGCCTCCCCGACCATGCCGCCCCAGCTGGGGGCGGGCGGCGGGGTGGCCAGGCCGAGGAAGCCGAGGCCGGTCTGCACCATGAGGGCGATGCCCGAGAAGAGGCACATCTGGACGAGCAACAGCCCCACCAGGCCGGGGAAGATGTGCCGTGCCATGATCCTCGCGGCGCTGAGCCCGGACACCCTGGCGGCGTCCACGAACAGTTCCTCCCGCAGTGCGATGCACGAGCTGCGGATGATCCGTGCCAGGCCCGCGGCGGACAGGAAGCCGAGTGTGAGCATGGCGGCGACGTTGCTCTGGCTGAAGATCGCCAGGACGGCGAGCATGATGATGACCGCGGGAACCGAGAGCATGACGTCCATCAGGCCCACGATGACCCGGTCGGTCCAGCCCCGTAGATAGCCGGCGAGGATGCCGAGTGACATGCCCAGGACGATGTAGACGCTCACGGCGACACCCACCCCCAGCAGGGCCGGCCGCCCGCCGTAGAGCAACCGGCTCAGCACGTCGCGGCCGAGCTCGTCGGTGCCCAGCGGGTGGCTTGCCGACGGACCGCCGCGCGCGTGGAGCAGGTCCTGCGCCAACGGCGGGTGCGGTGCCAGAAGGGGGGCGAGGATCACGGCGACGGTGACAGTCAGGACCACGGCGAGCGCTGCCGCGGTGAGAGGACGGCGCCAGATACCGGCGAAGGGGTTGGTCCACTTCCGCGATGACACGCTCACGGGCGGATCTGCAGCGGTCATGCCACACGCACCTTCGGGTTCAGGAGGCTGTAGAGAACATCGACGAGAAGGTTGATCGCGATCACCAGCATCGTGAAGGTGATGGCAACGCCCTGCACGACCGGCAGATCGTGCTGGTTGGTCGCGTCGACAACCGTCGTCCCGAGCCCGGGCAGGGTGAAGATGTTCTCGACGAGAATCGTGCCGGGGATGTACGCGATCATCGTGATGCCGATCGCGGTCGCCACCGGCAGCCCGCAACTGCGCAGGGCGTGCTTCCAGACGATGGATGCGGGCCGGACGCCGGAGGCTCGCAACGTTCTGATGTAGTCGAGGCCCAGGGTGGACAGCATCGCGTCGCGGGTGATCTTGGAGATCAGGGCGACACCCCCGATCGAGAGAGCGATCACGGGCAGCACGAGGCCGGCCGCCCATTGCCCCGGTGACTGGGCGAACGGGGTGTACCCGGTGGCCGGGAAGATCGGGAACCTGATGGCGAACAGGGATACGAGCATCAGCGCGAGCCAGAAGTTGGGCAGGGCACTGCCCAGCAGGGACACGATGTCGAACAGCCGGCGGCTGACCCGGCCACGCGTCGCGCTGTACACCCCGAGCAGGACGCCGACCAGGGTCGACAGCACGGTGGCCCCGATCACCAGGATCAGCGTGACCGGCAGTCGTTGTCCGATCAGTGCCAGCACGGATTCGCCGCTGAACAGCGAGCTGCCGAAGTCGCCGTGCAGGATGTCGCGCAGATACAGCCAGTACTGCTCGGCGAACGGCTTGTCGAGATGGAGCGTGGCCCTCAGCGCGTCGTACTGCTCCTGCGTCGCGTTGATACCCAGGATCGTTCGTGCCGGGTCACCCGGCACGAACGACTCCAGGAGCGAGGTGATCGCCGAGACGATCACCAGGAGCGGGACGGCCAGCGCCAGCCTGCGGAAAATGATGGGAAACATCAGGGTCCTCGTCAGCGGGTGGTCCACATGGTGTTCGAGGTCAGCTGAGCGCCGCCCTCCGGGAACTGCACCCCGCGCAGCTTGCTGTTGTGCATGACGATCGTGTCGGTACCGGACACCGGCAGCGCGAGCGCCTTCCGCACGATCACATCGGTGAGATCCTTCGCCGCCGCGCCGCTGGACTTCGCGTCCGACTTGGCGAGCTTGGCGTACGCGGCATCGAAGTCCGGGTCGGTCGCGCCGAAGAGGTTCATGAGGCCCGTCTTGGTGAACGGCGCCTGCTGTGCGTAGAAGTTGGTGTCGCCACCCGAGCCCGGCGAGAGCACGGTGGCCGCGTACTTCTTCGACAGCAGGTCGTTGATCCAGCCACCGAAGTTCGCGGCGGCCTTCAACTTGAGGGTCACACCCACCTTGCCGAGCTGGTCCTGCACGGCCTGGACCATCTTGGTCGTCGAGGGGTCGAACGACCCGTAGTTCACCGGGATGGTCAGCCCCTTCTCGTATCCCGCCGCCTTCAGCAACTTCTTGGCCTTGGCCGGGTCGTAGGGATACATCTTCTCGGCCGCGGGGCTGTAGCCGTCGTAACCGGGCATCGCCGGCTGAGAGACCGGTGCGGCGAAGTCGCCGTAGACCGCCTTCGTGATCGCGGCACGGTCGATGGCGTGGTTCAGCGCCTGCCGGACCCGCTCATCGCCCAGTCCCTTGACGACGGTGCCCTCACGGTCCAGGAGGAACAGGCCCGCCCAGGTGGTGGGCTTCTTGACCGTGGTGATCGACTTGTCGCCGGCGAGCGTCGGCGCCACGTCCGGAGTGCCGAACATGAGGTCGATCTGCCCGGACTTCAGGGCCTGCGCCTGCGAGTTGGCGTTCGGCATCACCCGGACGGTGATCTTCTTGAAGTGGACGGCGGACTTGTCGTAGAAGTTCTTGTTCGGCACGTAGACGTAGTGGTCACCGGAGACCGACTGCTGGGCGCTGTACACGTACGGCCCGGCGCCGAAGGTCGCGGAGGCCAGCTTCTTCGGGTCCTTCAGCCCCGCCGGGCTGATGATGGCGCCGCCCAGGAACGCAGGGGTGAACAGCGCCCCCATGTCCGGGTTCGGCGTCGGGCTGCTGATCACCACGGTCGAAGTGTCCGGCGTGGAGAAGGTCAGGGGACGGAACCAGGCACCTCCGGGTCCGCTGCCCTTCTGGAAGTACTTGATCGAGTTGACCACGTCGGTGGCGGTGATCGGCGTGCCGTCGGCGAACTTCACGCCCTTGCGCAGGTGGAGCTCGAACTTGGTGTTCTTCTTGCCGACGTAGCCCCACTTGTCGGCCAGCCCGGCCCCCAGGGTGCCGTCGGCCTTGCGGGTCAGCAGCGTCGCGTAGGCGGGATCCATGTAGTTGAGGAAGGGCCCGACGGCGATCTGGGCGGGGTCCAGGCTGTTGGGCGCCGAGGACAGGGCGATGGTCAGGTTCGCCGGGCCGGCGTTGCCGCCGCTGGTCTCTCCTCCGCCGCAGGCGGTGAGCGCGAGCGATGCCACGACGCCGATCGAGGCCTGGAGTGCGGTTCTTCTCTTCATTGAGGGTCTCCGATTTGAGGGGCCGGAAAAATCGAGGGAGGAGCGGGGCACACGGCTCGCGAAGGGCCACCGAGGCGGACGATCTGGGGGGATTTGCGAGTTTTCAGGAAGGGCTCAGCGGAAGAAGCCGCTGAAGGGGATCACTCCGTCCCGTGGGGCCCGCAGGCCGTCTGCTTCAATGTCGGCGATCGGACGAGTCGGTGTCCCATCGCGCAACCTGACATCGTGGCTACTTGGAGTAGCTATAACGTGTCGCTAACACGTTATAGTGAGTGGGTGTCCGTAAATTAACTGTGTCTCCTGCGTTGCGCAAGAGGTTCGTGGAAGGTGGTCGTCGATGGCACCGCGAAGCGGGAGAGTGACGAGTGCGGACGTGGCTCGTGAGGCCGGAGTCTCGCGGGCCACGGTGAGCTTCGTGCTCAACAACACGCAGCATCAGAAGATCACCGAAGCGACACGGCGGCGGGTGCTGACAGCGGCCGAAAAGCTCGGCTACGCCCCGTCGGCCGCGGCGCGAACCCTCCGATACGGGCGTTCCGACGTGGTGCTCGGCCTGCTGCCCGACTGGCCCCTCGGCTACGCGGCCGGGCAACTCGTCCAGGAGCTCACGCTTGCGTTCGCGAATCGCAATCTCACCTTCGTCGTCCATTCCGGCATCCGGGGCGCTCGCTCGCTGAGCGAGATCTGGAAGGCCATCACGCCGGCCGCCGTGCTGTCCTTCGAACCGTTCTCCGACTCCGATGCGACGGCGATGCGGGCCGCGGGCATCGAGGTGATCGTCGCCCTGTACGACGACAAGGGCCCCGGATCGGACGAGAACATCACCAGTGCGAACGCGATCGGTGCCGCACAGGCCCGCCATCTGGCCGCCTCCCACCGGCGACTGGGATACGCGTACCCCGACGACGAGCGGGTCGCCGTCTTCGCCGGGCCGCGCGCCGACGGCGTCCGCAAAGCCTGTGCCGAGCTGGGACTGCCCGAACCCGACGTCCGGACCGTCCCGCTGACAGCGGACGCTGCCGCCGACGCCGTCCGGTCCTGGCTCGCCGCCGACCCCCAAGTGACCGGCATCTGCGCGTTCAACGACGACGTGGCCATGAGCGTGCTGGCCGGTCTGCGCCGCCTCGGCCTCGAAGCCCCCCGGGACATGGCGGTGATCGGCGTCGACGACAGCCCTGCCGCAGCGGTGTCCTCCCCACCCCTGACCAGCGTCGTCCAGGACCTCCCCGGTATCGCCGAGCTGTACGCGAACTCGGTGAGGGCCGCGCTCGACGGCGCACCGGCCACCAGCAACCAGGTGGAGCCACGCATCCGGCTCGAGGTCCGCGAGTCGGCGTGACGGCCTGAGCCGTCATGGCCGAGGCCCGCCGCGGACATCGCCGGCGATCCGCCCGCTGTCGGCCGCCGCGCGGCTTCGGCGTACCCGCGGGCACGCCCTCGCAGGAGGTGCCCCCGGCCGGGCCGAAATGCTGGACGGGCCGGAAGCGACCGACCCGCACGCCGTCATCACCACTCCAGCGCGGCCTTCTCGTCGAGGCCCAGCTCTGCTGTGCCGTGATCGTGATGGGTCGCCATGGTGCGGATCCTCGGGGTGGGTGACGGTCAGGAAGTGGTGACCCGATGCAGGGACAGGAGATGGCTGCCGGATCCGAGTCGCTCGACGGCCTCCGTGGAGCGCCAGCCCTCGGGTGTGCTGAACCGTCCTGTGGTGCCGGGCGGCAGAACGGCCTCCACCGTGAGGGCGTCGTCACTGATCGACCAGGCGACGGATGCGGTGCCGTACGGGGTGGCGATCGACGCCTCGGCGGAGGTGAGCGTGCCTCCGGGACGCGGGGCGAGCTCCAGCGTGCGATAGCCGGGGTCGAGGGGGCGGAGACCGGCCACGGTCCGGTAGAGCCAGGTCGCGACCGCCCCATACGCATAGTGGTTGAACGACAGCATCGTGCCCGCCTTCTCGACGTCGATGGTGCCGTCGGGACGGATGGCGTCCCACCGCTCCCACATGGTCGTGGCACCGCGGGCGACCTGGTAGAGCCAGCCCGGACACTCGGTGTTGAGCAGGAGTTGGTACGCCTCCGCCGTGTGGCCGGTGCTGGTGAGGGCGGGCAGCACGAAGGGCGTGCCGAGGAAGCCGGTGGCGATGCGTCCGTCGTTGGCGCGCACCAGGGCGGCGAGGGTTTCGCCCACCACGGCACGCTTGGCGGCGGGCGCGATGCCGAACTGGAGGGCGAGCGCACATCCGGTCTGGGTGGTGCGGGCGTGCTCGCCCCACTTCCGCCAGGCGGCCTCGGCGGTACGCCGGTGCAGGGCCGCGTACCGTTCGGCGGCCTCGACGTGCCCCAGGTCCTGGGCCGCGTCGGCGAGCAGGCGGGCGCTGTGCGCGACAAAGGCGGTGGCGACATAGGCGGAGTCGGTGGTGGCCCGCTCTGGGTGCTCCGGTGGCGCGGTCGGGTCGAGCCAGTCACCGAGTTGCGCGTTGCCGCTCCAGGTCCCGTCCTCGTCCAGGTGAGCGACGGTGAACTCGACCCACGCACGCATCGTCGCGTAGTGGCGGCCCAGCAGACTGCGCTCGCCGTAGGCGTCGAAGAGGGCGGCCGGTACGACGGTGGCCGCGTCGCCCCAGCCCGCGGCGCTGCCGGCGAACGGCAGCTCGGTCGGCGGCAGTTCGCCGAGCGGCACATCCGGAATCACCAACGGGACCGCGCCGTCCGGTCGTTGCTCGATGCGCAGATCGGTGAGCCAGCTGTCGAGGAAGGTCCGGCTGTCGAACGTGGCGCACGCCGTCGGGGCGAAGGCCATGATGTCGCCGGTCCAGCCGAGCCGTTCGTCGCGTTGCGGGCAGTCCGTGGGCACGGCGAGGAAGTTGCCGCGCTGGGAGCGTACGACGTTGTCGTACAGCGTGTTCACACGCTCGTCGGAGCAGCGGAACTCGCCGATGCGGCGCAGGTCGCTGGCCACGACGTCGACCTCCACCGCCTCGATGGTGACGCCCGGGGAGGTGACGATCTCGGCGTGACGGAAGCCGTGGAAGGTGAACTCCGGCTTCAGTTCGGCCGTGTTGCCGGCCAAGGTGTACTGGTCGGTGGCGCGGGCGCCACGCAGGATGCTCGTCAGCAGGCGACCGTCGCCGTCGAGGACCTCGGCGTGTCGGACGGTCACCGTGCTTCCCGCCGGGCCGTCGACGCGCAGCCTCAGCCAGCCGGTCAGGTTCTCGCCCGCGTCGACGGCGATGGTGCCATCGGGCAAGGTCTGCTGCCCGGGCCGGATGACCTGGACGACGCGCACGGGTGGGTGGGCCCGCTGCGTCAGCCCTGTGGGCAGGGGGATGGTGGCGACCGGTTCCCAGTCGTTGTCGACGAAGCCCGGCAGTTGCCAGCCGTCGGGTTCGTGGCGGAGGTCGCGTTCGCAGCCGTCGTACAGGTCCGCCGCCAGCAGGTCGCCGTAACCGCCCTTCCAGCGGCCGTCGGTGGTGACGGTGACCCTGGTCCCGTCGGCCAGGCCGATTTCGAGTTGGGCGAGCAGGGCCGTTGTGTCGCCGTAGACGTTGCGATTCTTGTGCCAGGTGAGGTGGCCGCGGTACCAGCCGTCGCCGATCGCGGCGGAGAGGGCGTTCGTGCCGGGGCGGAGCAGGCCGGTGACGTCGTAGGTGGCGTAGAGCAGCCGGTTGGGGTAGCTGGTCCAGCCCGGTTCCAGCAGGTCGTCGGATACGGGCCTGCCGTTGACCGTGGTGCGGTGCACGCCGAGCGAGGTCACATACAGGCGCGCGGACACCGGCTCCGCCGGGAGGTGGAACTCCCGGCGGAGCAACGGCACGGGGCCGGGGGAGGTACGGCCCCGGTCACTGGGCACGTGGACGGGGCGGGCCGCCCAGTCCACGTCGTCGAGCAGCGCGGTCTCCACACGGGCGGCGTCACTCCAATCCGTCCACCCGAGGTCGGTGCGGACACGGACACGCCAGTACCGGACCTCGCGACTGCTCAGCGGTTGCGCCGGCCATGGGTGACCGGTCACCGTGTCGGACTCGACTTCTCCGCTGGACGCGGTGTCGGTGAAGGACGGGTCGGTCGACACCTGGATCTCGTAGGCGTGCTGGAGGATGCCCGGCCGTTCGCCGGTCAGCGACCACGACAGGCGCGGCTCGGGGTACGAGGTGGCCACGAGACCGGAGTCGTCCGCGGTGCGCAGGCCGGTGACCGAGGTCGCGGTGTCCGTCGTGTGGAGTTCCGGAAGGTTCGATGTGTTCATCGCTGGAGGTGCCTCCGGAGGAATCGAAGCGTGGACTGGTGCAGCGTGGTGCGGTGGGGGACGGTTCCCCAGGCGTGGTCCGCGCCCTCGACGATCTCGAGGTGTGCGTTGCCGTCGTAGTGGTCGAGGTAGCGCCGTACGTACTCGAGGGGAGCGACGTCGTCCTTGTCGCCGTGCAGGATGTGGACCGGGCCCGCGTAACTGCTCGACCGCCCGTAGACGTCGAGGCCGGCGATGTCCTCGACGAGAGCGGGGCTCACCCGGTGCCCGTCGGCGTCGAAGTAGCCCTTCTCCGCGATCTCCGGTGCGAGGCGGCGGCCCTTGAGAGAGCCGCCGCCGATCTCGAAGGGGGCGACCGCCGCCGGGGACCACAGGCACAGCGCGGCGATTCCGGGCTCCTCGGCGGCCACGATGCCGGCGACCACACCCCCCATGCTCATACCGACCAGGCCGATACGGTCGGGGTCGGCGAAGTCGAGGGTCCGGACCGCCTGGAGGACCGCGCGGGTCTCGGCGATCTCCCCGGTGATGGTCACGTCGAAGAAGTCGCCGTCGCTCTCGCCATGGCCCGAGAGGTCGAACCGGACCGAGGCGATGCCGTGAGCCTCCAGCAGCCGGGACATGGCGACGAAGTTCGGCAGTTCGAGCCGGTTGGAGCTGAAGCCGTGGACGAACACCGCGGTCGGGTGGCGGATTCCGGCCGGCCCGTCGGGGATGTGCAGCGTGGAGCGCAGCGTCAGGCCGTTGTGCTGGAGGTCGTGCGAGCGGATCACAGAGTGGCCTTTCCGGTCGTCTGCGGGGCGGCGTAGTGACCGCCGATCGCGATTCCCGACGTCACCAGGGCCGCGGCGTCCAGGTAGGAGGGCATGCCGGCGAGGGCCGCGGTCTTCCAGGGGCTGCTGGTGGTGGTTTTCAGGTCAGGCATGGGTCCTCTTCGTTGAGTACCGGGGAGGGGGAGGGTGGGGGACCTGAGAAGGCGGCGCCCGGCCGGCGCCCGCGGCTCTCGAAACAGAGAGTTGCTGAACAGAGAGTTACTGAATCGCGCCACTTAAACGTGTAGGTTGACTGAGTGCGTAAGCTAGCCCGCAGTCGTGGGCTTTGACAAGAGGTCTGTCAGAGGGTGGGGTGCATGACCGGGACGTCCAGCGGCAGGCGGGTGACCAGCGCGGACGTCGCGCGAGAGGCCGGAGTCTCGCGCGCGACGGTGAGCTATGTCCTCAACGACACCCCGCACCAGAAGATCGCCGACGCGACGCGCCGTCGGGTGTGGGAGGCGGCCGCCCGGCTCGGCTATTCGCCGTCGGCCGCGGCGCGCACGCTGCGGACGGGGCGTTCGGACATCGTGCTCGGCCTGCTGCCCAACTGGCCGATCGAGCACGTCCTGGGACGCCTCATCCAGCAGCTGACCAGTGCCTTCGCCGAACACGAGCTCACCTTCCTGGTGCACTCGTCGGCTCCCCCCGCCCGACCGTTGCGGGAGATCTGGAAGGCGGTGACGCCCGCGGCGGTGCTGGCCCTGGAGGAGTTCCCCGAGTCCGAGGCCGACGCCATGCGGGCGGTGGGCATCCAGGTCGTCATGGCGCTGCACGGCTCGGTGCGGGGAGAGCCTCGGCCGCCCCTGGTGTCCGAGGAACCGATCGGCGCCGTGCAGGCCCGCCACCTCGTCGGCAAGCACCGCCGGCTCGGTTACGCCTCTCCGGATCTGACGAGACTCGGCGCCCTGGCCCGGTCGCGCCTGGACGGGGTCCGCGAGGTCTGCGCCGAACTCGGCCTTCCGGAGCCGGATGCCCGAACCGTGCCTCTGGAGCAGAGTGGTGCCGCCGAAGCCGTGAAGACATGGCTCGCCGCCGACCCACCGGTCACCGGCATCTGCGCGTTCAACGACGACGTCGCGATGGCCGTGCTGGCCGCCCTGCGGTCCCTCGGGCTGCGCGCCCCACAGGACCTCGCCGTGATCGGCGTCGACGACATCCCGGGCGCGGCTCTGGCCCAGCCGCCGCTGACCTCGGTCGTCCGCGACACCGACGCCATCGCGCGGGGTTTGGCTCGCCGTATCGTCGACACCCTGGACGGGAAGGACGCCCCCGCCGACCCCATCCGGGATCCGCTTCGGGTCCACGTCCGGGAATCCGCCTGATCCCCCGTTGTCGACAGACGCCCGCCGTGACGCGAACGCGTACTGCGAGCCGAGGCCGCCGGCCTAGGCGGTGCCCGGGCCGGTTCGTGAGAGGCGGACCATGGCGCGGTAGAGAGCGGCGGGCCTCGGGGCTTCGGGCAGCGCGGGGATCGGTGCGTCGGGTGCGGCGTAGGAGCGGAGCATGTGGCCGACGAGGCGGCGCCAGGTGTCGGGTGCGGCGTCGCCGGTGGCGGTGACGACGCCGGCGTTGGCCATGAGCAGGATGACGACGTCCTGGTGGGTGAAGTCGTCGCGCAGGTGCCCGGTGTTCTTGGCGCGGGTGATGAGTTCGAGCAACCGGTCGTACGCCTCGGCGCGACGGGCCTCCAGCGCCTTGGCGGCGGGGAAGGTCATGGTCAGGACGTCGGCGAAGCCGCGGTCGGCGGCCTGCATGGCGCAGACGGCGTGGAGGTAGCCGGTGAAGCCGTGCCAGGGGTCCGGGTCGTCCAGGGCGATGGTGACGGCGGCGGCGTAGGCGTCCATGCGTTCGGCGAAGACGGCGGCGACCAGGTCGTCCTTGGCGGGGAAGCGGCGGGAGAGGGTGGCTTTGCCGACGCCTGCCTCGCGGGCGACGGAGGCCATGGAGACGCCGAGTCCTTCAGCGGCGTAGAGGCGGCGGGCGGCGGCCAGGATGCGGCAGCGGTTGCGCTCGGCGTCGGCGCGCAGTCCCGTGCCGGGCTGCTGACCCGGCGTCTGGTCGGAAGGCGGGGAGGTCATGCGCCCACTCTACCCAAGTGGAACGGTCGGACCGCTTCTGTTGTACGGTGGGCGACAGTAAAAATGGGCCGCCCGGTCCACTTAATCGGAGGATGTTGTCATGCGCGCTATCACGCTCGAATCCGTCCCCTCGGCCCCGGCCGTGGCCGAGGTGGACACTCCCCGCCCGGAGGCCGGGGAATTGCTGGTCAAGGTGGCCGCCGCCTCGCTGAACGGCATCGACCTCGCCACCGCCGCCGGCTACACGCAAGCGTTTATGGAGCACCGGTACCCGCTGGTCCTCGGCCAGGATTTCGCGGGCACCGTCGAGGCGCTCGGCGAGGGCGTGGAAGGCTTCGCGGTCGGCGACGCGGTCTTCGGCGTCGTACTGAAGCCGTACCTGGGCGCCGGATCGCTGGCCCAGTACGTCACCGTGCCCGCCGGACACGGAGCCGCCCGCATCCCCGCGGGCCTGAAGGTGGGGGACGCGGGCGCGCTGGGCGTGGCCGGGGCCACTGCCCTGGTGAGCCTGGACGCGGTGGCCCTGGGCGAGGACGAGACGCTGCTGATCTCCGGGGCCTCCGGCGGGGTGGGTTCGCTGGCGGTGCAGCTCGCCGCCGCCCGTGGCGCGAAGGTGATCGCGACCGCCCGCCCCGGCGCGCAGACCGACTTCGTCACCGGCCTGACCGGCGCGGAGGTCCACGTGGTCGACTTCACCGGTGACCTGGAGGGGCAGGTCCGCGCGATCGCCCCGGAGGGGGTGGACGCGGTGCTGCACCTGGCGGGCGACGGTGCCCAGCTGGCCGCTCTGCTGCGGCCGGGCGGTCAGCTCGCCTCTACCACCGGCTTGACCCAGGACGCCGTCAAGGGGCAGGACGTCACCATTCACACGATCATGGCCAACCCCGATCCCAGGATCCTGACCTCCCTGGCCGAGCAGGTCGCCTCCGGCGCACTGCGCGTGCCGGTCACCGCCACCTACCCGCTGGAGCAGGCACCCGAGGCGTTCGCCGCCTTCGGCGCCGGCACCCCAGGCAAGATCGCCGTCTCCTGCTCCTGACATCCGTCGCTTCACGGAAAGAGACCTGATCGTGCCCACCATTGCCATCATCGGCGCCGGCCCCGGCATGGGCCTGGCCATCGCCCGCACCTTCGGCAGCCGCGGCTTCGACGTCGCCCTGATCTCCCGCACCAAGGAGAAGCTCCAGACGCTGGTCGGACAGCTCGGCCAGGAAGGCATCACCGCCGAGGCGTTCACCGCCGACGTCCTGGACCGGCCCTCCCTGACCGCCGCCCTGGACGCCGTGAAGGCCCGCTTCGGCGGCATCGACGTACTGGAGTACTCCCCGGCCCCGCACTCCCCGGTGCCCGGCCTCACCATGGCCGCCCCCTCGGAGGCCACGGTGGACAATCTGCAGCCGCAGATCGAGTACATCTTCTACGGCGCCATCACGGCGGCCCAGGCGGTGCTGCCCGCGATGCGCGAGGCGGGCGCCGGCACCCTGCTGTTCACCACCGGCGGCGGTTCGGTGGATCCCATCCCCATGCTCGGCAACGTCAACGCCCCCGCGGCAGCTCTGCGCAACTGGGTGATCAACCTGGACAAGGAACTGGCCGGCAGCGGTGTGCACGCCGCCCACGTGGCGATCGGCGTGTGGATCGGCGAGGGCTTCCCGACGGCCACGTCCGAGGAGATCGCTCCCCTGTACTGGGACCTGCACGAAAACCGTGACCGCTCCGAGGCCGTCTTCACCGCCTGACCGGCCGGCTCACTCCGCTCCTGGGGAGGGGCATCCGCTCCCTCCCCGTCCCGTCCCTCCCCGAAGGAATCCGTACGTGAACGTCTTCTTGTGGATCGTGCAGGCCGTGCTGGCCGCCATGTTCGCCATGGCCGGCGTCATGAAGTCCACCCAGCCCAAGGACAAGCTGGCCGGCCGGCTGCCCTGGACGGCCGACTTCTCCCAGGGCACCGTCCGCTTCATCGGCATCGTGGAGTTCGCCGCCGCCCTCGGGCTGATCCTTCCCGCTGCGACTGACATCGCCCCCGTGCTGACCCCGCTGGCCGCGACCGGCCTGGCCGTGGTGATGGTGCTGGCCGCGATCACCCACGCCCGCCGCAAGGAACCCGGCGCGATCGCCTTCAATGCCGTCCTGCTGATCCTGGCCACCCTGGTGGCCTGGGGCCGCTTCGGCCCGTACAGCTTCTGACCCCGTCCTTCTGACCGCCACCGCGAGGAACCACCCCTGATGCGTGTCACCGTCTTCGGCGCGACCGGTGCCATCGGCGGCCTGGTCGTCCAACAGCTTCTGGACGACGGCCACCAGGTCACCGCCCTGGTCCGCACCCCCGCCAAGCTCGCCCTCACCCACTCCCAACTCATCGTCGTCACCGGGCAGTTGTCCGACCGTGATGCCGTCGAGCAGGCCGTCAGTGGCGCGGACGCGGTGATCAGCGCGCTCGGCCCCTCCCTGAAACGGTCCGCGACCGGCACCCCGGTGACCGACGGAACCCGCACCATCGTGCAGGCCATGGATGCGCAGAAGGTGGACCGGTTCATCGGCCTGGCCACACCCTCCCTGGCCGATCCGCAGGACAAGCCGCACTGGAAGCACAAGGTGCTGCCCCTCATGGCCGGGCTGACGATCCCCAACGCGCTGGCCGAGCTGAAGGGCATGACCGAGGCCGTCACCGACTCCGGTCTCGACTACACCATCGCCCGCATCACCAACCCGACGAACAAGCCCGCCACCGGCCGCATCCGTTCCGGGTTCCTCGGCCACGACAAGGTCGCCTCCGCCATGAGCCGCGCCGACATCGCCGCTTTCCTCGTCTCCCAGCTCACCGACACCCGCTACCGGCGGGCCATGCCCGCCATCAGCAACTGAGCCAGGACCCCGCCATGACCTTCGAACTCGGCGTCTACTCCTTCGGCAACACCCCGCGCTTGTCCGACGGCAGCCGCGGCCCCACCGCCCAGGCCCTGCGCGACGTACTGGAGGCCATCAAGCTCGCCGACGAGGTCGGGCTGGACTACTTCGGGGTGGGCGAGCACCACATGCGGGCGATGCCGCTGTCCTCGCCGACCTCCGTGGTCAACGCCGCCGCGGCCTCCACACACCGGATCAAGCTCAGCACCGCGGTCACCGTCCTGTCGACCGACGACCCGATCCGGGTGTTCCAGCAGCTCGCCACCGCCGCGTCGCTGGCTCCCGGACGCATCGAACTGGTCGCCGGACGCGGCTCGTCCACGATCACGTTCCCGCTGTTCGACCACGACGAGCACGACTACGACATGCTGTACGCCTCCAAACTCGACCTGTTGATGGCTGTCAACGCCGGCGTCGTCAGCGCCTGCAGCGACGCCGCCCCGGATGTCTGGCGACACGTACGTCACCGGGGCCGGTGGCACCAGTGACGACGACGCGTTCTACGTCCGCGCGCACGGCCCGGTCTTCTGGGCCGAGGCCGACTGTCAGTCGCCCGGCCCTCTCGCCGGTGTGACGGCGTGACCCAGGGAGGCGACCCGACAGAAGGACGTCCACTTCGTCATGCGCAGGCCCCTTCACCCCCGCAGTAGGGCCCGCAGGCTGCGCCGGTATTGATAGGCCCGGCCTATACGGGGCATCGATTTTTGGTCGTGGACCCCCTGATGTGTGGCCCGGTTCACTGTGGCCCAAGCTGGCGCGTGCCGATCGGGCTCGGTCGCGCGATCAGCGCGATCAGGGAGGCTGCAATGACGCAAACCCCGGACAACGAGCGAGCCGCACAGGCCGCGCGCATCGCGGCGAAACCGTGGTACCGGCAGTTGTACGTCCAGGTCCTCGTGGCGATCGTGATCGGCATCGTGCTGGGCTGGCGGTGGCCGGATCTCGCCACCGACATGGAGCCGATCGGCACGACGTTCATCACCGCGATGAAGATGCTGATCGGCCCGATCGTGTTCCTGACCATCATCGGAGGCATAGCGGGCGTCGCGGACCTGAAGAGGGTCGGGCTCACCGGGATCAAGGCGCTGGCCTACTTCCAGGTCGGCACGATCGTCGCCATGGCGGCGGGCCTGGTGGCGATCAACATCTTCCGGCTCGGTGACGGCGTGCACGCCGACCCGTCGACCCTGGACACCTCCGGCGACGCGGGCGAGTACATCGAGAAGGGCGAGCACCAGCAGTGGTGGGAGTTTCTCACCCACATCGTGCCGAACAGCTTCTTCGGCCCGTTCGTCGAGGGAGACATCCTCCAGGTGATCTTCCTGGCGGTGATCTTCGGCGTCGCGCTGAAGGCGGTGGGGAAGTCGGGTGAGCCGGTCATCGCGGGTGTGCACCGGCTGACCGAGGTCGTCTTCAAGGTGCTGTCGTACGTCATGAAGGTCGCGCCGCTGGGTGCCTTCGGCGCGATGGCGTACGCGATCGGGAAGTTCGGCCTGTCCACACTGACCAGCCTGGGTTCACTGATCCTGCTCTTCTATGTCACCTCCGCCCTGTTCGTCGTGGTGGTGCTCGGCGGTGTGCTGGCCGCGTACGTGAAGCTGAACATCTTCCAGCTCTTCCGCTACTTCAAGGAGGAGTACTTCCTGATCCTGGGCACGTCCACCGCCGAGCCCGCGCTGCCCGGGCTGATGCGCAAGCTCCAGCACATGGGAGTCGAGAGGTCCACGGTCGGCCTGGTCGTGCCCACGGGCTACAGCTTCAACCTCGACGGCGCGGCGATCTACCTCTCCCTCGCGACGCTGTACATCGCCCAGGCCACCGACACCCCGTTGTCCGCCACCCAGCAACTCGGGCTGCTCGCGGTCATGTTGCTGACCTCCAAGGGCGCCGCGGGTGTCGCGGGCGGCGGTTTCATCGCGCTCACCGCGACCCTGTCGACGGTCGGTACCGTTCCCGCCGCGGGCATCATGCTCGTCTTCGGCATCGACAAGTTCATGTCCGAGTGCCGGGCCATGGTGAACTTCTCCGGCAACGCCGTCGCCACCCTCTTCATCGCCCGGTGGGAGAACACCCTGGATCTGGCGCGGGCACGCGAGGTACTGGCGGGCAGGGCGGTGGAACCGCCGGTGGCCCCCGAGACGGAAGCGGAGCCGGAAGTGGCGAAGGGCCGGCCGACGGTGGCTCCCAGTGCCGAGGTGGCGTCCTGATGGTGTCCGTCCTGGTCGCTCCGGACAAGTTCAAGGGCTCCCTCAGCGCCGACGAGGTCGCCCGCGCGCTGGAGCACGGGCTGCTGGAAGCCGCCCCGCACGCGCAGGTCCGACGGCTCGCGCCGGGGGACGGGGGCGAGGGCAGCGTGGCCGCCGCCTGCGCGGGCCGATTCCGGTCCGAGAAGGTCACGGTGACCGGGCCGACCGGGCAGCCCGTCACGGCCTCGGTGGCGGTGCACGGCCGTACCGTCCTCATCGAAGCAGCGGCCGTCTGCGGACTCGGCTCCTGCCGGGCGGCCGCAAGGCGCCCAGTGCGGGCGGACCCTCGCCGACCGCTGGATCGGACGCGGAAGAACGGAAGCCGGCAGATAAGCTCGCTCCGCCCGTCGTACCAGCACAGAGCGGGGAGACGCCGTGGACGCCCGGCAGTTGGAGTACTTCCTCGCCATCGTGGAGCACGGTGGTTTCAGCAAGGCCGCCGCCGCCCTCCACGTAGCCCAGCCGTCGCTGTCCCAGGCGATGGCGAACCTGGAGGCCGATCTCGGGGTGGCCCTCTTCCACCGGGTGGGGCGGGGCGTCGTACTGAGCGAAGCCGGTGCGGAACTGCTGGAGCCGAGCCGGCGCGTGCTGCGGGACCTGGCCGCCGTACGGGACACAGCGGCCGCCCTCGCCGGGCTGCACGGCGGCACCGTCGAGGTCGCCACCATGCCCTCGCCCGGCATCGAACCGCTCACCACGCTCATCCACCGCTTCGCCGAGCTGCATCCGTCCGTGACGGTGAGCACCCAGGCCGCCTTCACCCCGGACGAGGTCATATCCCTGGTCCGCAGCGGCACCTGCGAACTGGGCCTGCTGGGCGGCGCCGCCCCCGTGCACCCGTCCGGCCTTGACGTCCTGCACGTCGAGGACCAGCCGTTCGTGGTCGTCGCCGCACCCGGCGGGGCGATCGAGGACGACGTCACGATCCGGCCCGAGGACCTGGCCGGCCAGAAGCTCATCGCGTCCCGCACCGGCAGCCTGATGCGCAGCATCGTGGACGACATCACGGAGGGCGGCACCGGAACGGAGATCGTGACGGTCGTCGACCACCGCACGTCGATCCTGCCGCTGGTCCTCACCGGGGTGGGAGTCGCGGTCCTGCCCTCCTCCTGGACCCGGCTGGCCCGCCGCTGCGGCGCGGCGGTCGCACCCATCGAGCCGACCGCCCATCTCCATGTGGCGATGGTGAGCCTGCCCGCCCACCTCACGCCGGCGGCGCGGGAGTTCCTCGCTCTCACCGGGTCGCTGGCGCAGCGGCGGGCACACGCCGCCTGACGCAGGACCGATCGGCCACGCCTATACGTCGTATCGAAAGCAGGTCTTGGACGCGCCGTGACGTCGGTGTGTTGACTCGAATCCGACCGCACGACAGCGAGCCGGAGGCACCCATGACAGCCGCACCCCGCACGTTCCGCATCGCCGCCATCCCCGCCGACGGGGTGGGCAAGGAGGTCGTCGCCGCGGGGCGAGCCGTCCTGGACGCCCTGGCCGAGATCTCCAAGGGTTCCGCGGCCCCCTTCGCCTTCGCCTGGGAGGAGTTCCCCTGGGGCTGTGAGTTCTACGAGCGCACCGGCAAGATGATCGACGACGACGGCCTGGAGCAGCTCAAGGACTTCGACGCGATCTACTTCGGTGCCGTCGGCTGGCCGACCGTCCCCGACCACGTCAGCCTGTGGGGCCTGCGCCTGAAGATCTGCCAGAACTTCGACCAGTGGGCCAACATCCGCCCCGTGCACTTCCTGCCCGGCGTCCAGAGCCCGCTGCGCAAGGCCGACGACACCGAGCTGGACTGGGTGGTCGTCCGCGAGAACAGCGAGGGCGAGTACGCGGGCCTCGGCGGCCGTAACCTCTCCGGCCGCGGACCCGGCGGTGAAGTCGCCGTCCAGTCGGCCCTGTTCACCGAGGTCGGCTGCGAGAGGATCATGCGGTTCGCCTTCGACCTGGCCCGGACCCGGAGCCGCCGCAAGGTCTCGTCCGTGACCAAGAGCAACGCCCAGCAGTACGGCATGGTCCTGTGGGACGACGTCTTCAAGCGCGTCGCCGCCGACTACCCGGACGTCGAGACTGAGAGCGTGCTCGTGGACGCGATGTCCGCCAAGTTCGTCCTGCACCCCGAGGACCTGTCGGTCGTCGTCGCCTCCAACCTCAACGCCGACATCCTTTCCGACCTCGGCAGCGCCCTGGCCGGCAGCCTGGGCCTGGCGGCGAGCGCCAACCTCAACCCCGAGCGCCGCTTCCCCAGCATGTTCGAGCCGGTCCACGGCTCCGCGCCGGACATCGCGGGCCAGGGCCTGGCGAATCCGATCGGCGCGGTCGGCAGCGCGGCGCTGATGCTGGAGCACTTCGGCCTGCCCGACCAGGCCGCCAGGCTGGACAAGGCGATCGAGGCCACGACCGCCGCGGGTATCCTCACCCGCGACGTCGGCGGCACGGCCACGACGGAGGACGTGACCAAGGCACTGATCGACGCGCTCAACGTCTGACGGTCTGAAAGCGAGCCCTGAGACAACAGGGCTTCGCTGCTGGGTAGGGGTCGGTTTTCGCCGGTGGGACTGTTGGTCAGCAGGTGTGGCGTCAACCCTTGAAGATCCGCTTGGCCTGGTCTCGGTGGGTGGTGTGCAACTCCCAGTAGATGGGGGAGATCTGGTCAGCCGTGGCCCGTGGCTGTCCGTAGAAGGTGAGGGTGCCGACTGAAGGGGCCCGCCGGGTGCACGACATCACCCTCCTTCGCTCAGGCAGGACACCATGTCCTTCAGGAGTGCCGTGCTGTGCAACGACCGGCGGTGGCTCAACGGATCGACTTCGTCGATCGGGGTGCGCGGTGATCGTGGCACTCTGACGGTGGCAAGCACCACCCAGGGGTCGTCCGGGCAGCTTGGGCACTCGGTGATCCCGGCTTTGAATATCTCGTCGCAGTCCGGGCGTACAGGCGCGTGGGTCTTGGGGAGTGCCGAAAGACAGCAGATCTCGTAGGCGTCCCGGATACGCGTGTATTGGCAGGCCGCTCCGGAACAGGAGCAGCCTGTGGGTGCCGTGTGGACGGGCCGTGTCTCGCACTCGGTGTAGCGGATGGCGAGGTAAACGGTGTCGTCGGCGAGAGTACGGCGACTGACCGGCGGACATGGCCGGGCGAACGCACAGGGATCGGCGCTCGCCAACAGACAGTTCGCGAGGTTGAACGTGACGTCGGCGCGGATCGACACCGCATCACCCTGTGGGGTGAGGAGATATCCAGGCCCGATCCGCACCCGCCATGGATGCTCGTCGCTGGGCACGGCCCGCACGTCGCAGCCACAGACCACGCCCCAGCCGTGCAGGAAGCGGTTGTGCTCGCGCAGTTTCTGCCGGTGGTACGCCTGCTCGTCGTTGAGATCGGCGGCATGGATCAGCTGCTTCGGATAGAAACGCATGCGCTCCGGCACACCGGTGTCGGAACGGGCGGGATCACCCATGGTGATGCTCACCGCGGAACCTCCTCCTGCTAGTGGTCTCTCAGCGGTCGACCTGGAATGAGAAGTGGAAGTTGCCGCCGGGCCTGCCGTCCCCGCTCGGCCACTGCCGGCCCGCCTCCCCGTCCAGCGGCTCGGCGTCGTCCGGGGACTGTCCGACAGACATGATCGCCGGCCGCTCGCCGCGCAGGGTGACGGTGTACGCGCCGGGCTCCAGCGCATTGCGCACGGCACAGCGCAGCCGCTGCGGCGCCGGCCATTCGACGGGGAGCGCGACCGGCGTACCGTCACGCAGCACCTCGACCGAGCCGCCCATGGCGATGCTCGCCTGGTCGACGGGTGCGCCGGTGAACTCCGCCTCGAAACCGAGCGGTTCACTGCCGCGGAGAATCACCCGGCGCTCGTCCGGCGAGTCGAGTACGACATCGGGCCCGTTGCCCATCAGCAGCCGTACGGCGCCGACCTTCAGCAGCACCGTGTCGTGCCGACAGCACTCCTCGATCCGCTCGTTCAGACAGATCAGGAGCTGCAGCAGCATGCGGTTGGTCGGCACCACCGGACGCGGCAGGCACGGGGCTATCTTCAGGGCGCCCCGTGGGCCGACCGCGATATTGGCCAGGACGACACAGGGGTCGGTCGGCGGGTCCGGGCAGTCGGCGGCCAGCAGGCACAGCGCCTCCTGAATCCGGCCCTCGCGCAGCAACTCCCCGAGATCCGAGGTGCATTCACGTACGACGTCATCGGCGGTGCCCTCGTGCACATGCAGGGCGTACGTCTCCACCCAGCGGCCCGCCTCGCTGTGCCGCGGGCCGTCGCAGAGCGGGTCCGGCACCAGCGCGGGCTCGAACCCGGTGCGGCACTCGCGGTAGCACAGGCTCAGGACCAGCTGACGGGGGAGCGGGGTGTCGTCGTCCGGCACGGGCACCCCGTCCTCGTCGGTGAGCCGCAGCGGCAGCAGTTCGACCTCGTCGGGGACCAGAATGCGCCGCCCCCAGCCGTCGATCGCCAGGCCGGGACCGACCCGCAGCCCGCGCTCCCCGCCACTGCGTATGACCTCGACCTGTAATCCGCAGACGACCCCTGGACCGAGCAACAGCCGGTTGCTGCGCCGCTGTTCGGCGATGAGGTACTCCTGCTCCAGGTCGAAGTGGAGTACGTCCATCAGCTTGCCGTAGAAGTAGCGGTTGCGCTGGGGCGTGCTGAGCTCGCTCAGCTGCCGGTCGTTGCGAAGGGTCGGGCTCATCGGCGGTCTCTTCCTGTGAATCACTGTGAATCTCTGCGGGGTGTCACGGGGCAAGAGCGAGGCCTTCGGGCGGCGGTCCGGCGACGATCGTGTCCAGCCCGGTCCTGGCCTGCACTCCGACCCGGAAGCGGGCCGTCACGAAGCAGAGATGGGCGGCGGTGTGGGCGGGCTTCTCGGCGTCGAGCACCTCGCCGACCCGGCGGCGCCCGCACTCGTCGAGGCCGTGTCCGGCGACCACCGCGGTGAAGCGGTGCGCGGTGTCGTCGAAGAGGTACTGCCCCCGCACCCCGTCCTCCTCCGGGGCGCCGGCCCCGACGGACCAGGCCCCGGGGGCGGTCCCGTCGGGCGACAGGGCGGGCAGCACCGTGTCGGTGCCGAGGGGCGAGGGCCCGTCGAGCACCCAGATGCCGCGCGCCCGGAAGTCCTCGAACAGCAGGGGACGTACGCCCGTATGCAGTTCCACGGCCCTCGCGACTCCGTGCGGGGTGCCGCGGGTGCGGTGCAGTTCGGGCACTTCGGCGAGCAGCGCCCGCAGTGCGTCCGGGTCCGCTTCGGCGAGGCCTTGCGGGATCTCGAAGGCCAGCCACTGGGCCAGGACCGGGAGCAGCTCGGCGGGTGCGGTGGTGGCGTCGAAGTCGCGCGGGAGCAGCCCGATGGCGTCCTCGCGGTCGCCGAGCACGGACTTGGCCAGTCCCAGGAGACGGCGCAGGAACTCGGAGCCCGGCTGCTCTGCGTAGACCTGGGGGAGGTGGTCCAGGTAGTCGTCCGCGGAGGATTCGGCGCGTACGTCGAGGAGGGTGGGGGAGGCGGTGGCGGGGGCCTGCGCGGTGCGGGTCAGTTGGACCTGGAGCCATAAGTACCGGCCGCCGTCCAGGAGTACGTCGTGGGCGGCCGCCGGGGTCCAGGGCGGGGCGGCGTCGGGCGCTTCGGCGAGGGAGGAGGCGAGGAACAGGTCTGTTCCGTCCGGGACTTCGGCCGTGGCGGCCGCCCTGGACCAGCTCCCTTCCTCGCCCGCGTCGAAGGGGCCCGCGTGCAGGGTGCCGTGGGCCGGGCGTCCGGTGGCGGGGTGGGCGGTGAGGTGGTGGTCGTCGGTGCCGGTCTTGATGTGGAGGGTGCCGTCGGGGGCGGCGGCGAGCGCCGACACCGGGCCGCGGAAGCCGGCCACGGTGCCGAGGGGGCAGCCGTCGTCCAGGGCCACGATCAGGATCTCGCCGCGGGTGCGGTCGGCGACGTACAGCCGGTCGCGGGAGATGGCGAGGGCCTGTGGGACGGTGCCCTCGGCGAGGGGCGGGCTGGATGCGGTGCCTGTGCGGTCGAAGCGGAGTACTGAGCGGGTGGTCCAGTCGCCTACGTAGAGGGTGCCGTCGGAGGCGGCGATGCAGCGGGGGTCGGCGGGTGACTGCGCGAGGCGTCGGGTGAAGGCGGTGTCCGGTTCGCCTCCGGGGCCGAGGCGCAGGAGCTGCCGGGGCTCGGTGTCGAGGACGAAGAGGCCCAGTTCGCCGTCGGGGGCGACGGCGACCGGTCGCCGCAGGCCCTCGGTCCATAGCGCGCGCGGGGACAACTCGGGGGAGAGTAAGGCTACTTGGCCGCGCTCGGGGTCGGCGACGAAGAGCTGGCCGTGTGGTCCGATGCAGAGGCCGGCGGGTGTGCCGAGTGCCGGATGTGCGGTCAGTTCGAGACGGTCGCCGCAGTCGAGTGCGATCCGGATCAGGCGGTGTTCGGCTGCGTCCGCGAGGTAGAGGCCGCAGTGGGAGTCCAGGGCCAGACCGGAGGGTTCGGCTGGTTGTGGTTCCGGTTCGGATAGCGACGGGGGTACGACGCCGGGGACCCGCAGCAGCTCGATCCGGCCGTCGGCGCGGATCTCCAGGCCGTCGAGGCGGCAGTCGGGCCAGGTGCCGTTCCCGGCCAGGAGGGCATGGAGGGTGGTGGGCTGCTGCAGGGTCATGGGTGCCGTCACTCGACGTAGAGGTTGTAGAGGAGCTTGCCGCCGCTGTCGTTATCTACGTAGAACTCCAGGGTGTGGGGGCCGGCGTCCATGGGCAGGCCGGCCGAGTTGGCGATGTCGATCAGATCGAGCGCTTCAGTGCCCTTGAGAACCAGGTCACTCTGTGAGCCGCCGTCGCCCAGCTGCGGCCACCTCAGGAAGCGCAGCACCTTGTCTGTGACGGGCTTCGTGTCGATCTTGATCTTCAGGTCGGACAGGAATGCGTACGCAGGTTCTGAGGCCGCTTGGCGGTTGGGGCTTCCCGTGCTGCTGACATTGAGGTCGGCGGTGAGCGTGTGGGAGTGGACAGCGTCGGCGAGGCTCTGACTCATCCCTTCCGTCTCGGCCGGGACGGCGCTGCCGTCCGCCTTCACTGGCCCACCCAGTGGCTTCTGTTTGACCGGTTCGATCCAGGGCGCCATGAGGTCCTTCTGGCCGTTTTCGTGCCGCGACTGCCGGTGATATTCGAGTTGATCCCACCTCCTCTCTCTGGTTGGAATCTCTGCAAGAGGGATGGGTGTCCTACCGAACGTGCCGCCCAGGCCTTCAAGTTCCGTCAAGAGCCCGTGGCCATGGGTCAGATCAGTATCTTCCGTGGCCGGAGTCGACCCTTCGGGCCGGTGAGTGTGGTCGGTGAGCCGGTGCCTGTGATCGACGAGCTTGATGGTCTCCGGCGAGAGCGGGATATTGCCCTGCGTGAGCGTGTGCTGGTGCCCTCCCAGCTGCGTGTAGTACAGGTCGGAGAACTTTCCGCCCCACAGATAGAGGACGACGGCGTTGGGCGCCCCGCCGCGGATCTCGAAGTGCAGCACCTTGGAGTTGCCGGGCGCGATGTCCTTCTCGCCCTCCAGCGCGAACCCCGTCACCTGCGTGGTGTGCGTAGGGCGCGCATACTGCCGTATCCCCGTCTCGATCGACGTGACCCGGCACTGGTCGTCCAGCGTCACATAGGCGAGTACGACCGCACTGTCGGTGCCGTCCTTGTCCGCCGAGGCCAGGTCCTGCGCGGGATAGTCCTCGGTCCAGACGAACTCGGCCCGCTCCCTGACCCGGGCGGACTGCGGCGCGGCAGGGCGGGCGCAGGGATCGTCGGCGGCGGGGAGGAACTCCTCGGTGTAGCGCAGGACGAGGAAGTAGCCGCCCTGTTTCACCGGCGGCTGCGCCGGGACGGCAAGGGCGCGGTCCTCCAACGAGGCCTCCGGTACAACCAGTTCGCGGCCCAGCGCGTCGAGGGCGAGCCCCGGCGCCACCAGGACATGGGTGGTGTCGGCCGGTGCGGGCTGGTCCACTTCCAGGCCGTCCACCACGCCCGGGGTGAAGAGCCCCCGGTTGAGCAGACGCCGCATCGCCAGGTGGTAGTGCTGTTCGAGGCCGAGGTCGGCGGCGTCGAGCCGCTGGCCGTTGTAGTAGTGCAGGCGCTCCACTGTGGTCATCGCGCCACCTCCGCAAGAGTGATCGAATGAGGGCCGGACAGGGCCAGTTCCGTGGCGCAGAGCGGCAGATTGCCGCATCTGGGGCCGGTGTCGTCGGGTCCCGAGATGCCGAGCCCGTCGACGAAACGGACCCCGGGCAGCGCGTCCAGGAGCGCCATCACTTCGCTCTCCAGGACGTCACGCCCAAAGGGCCGACCCGAGCCGTCGGGCCCGCCGGTGAGCGGGTCGAAGTAGGCGTCGAGGGCGTCGCGGGCAAGCGAGGCGAGGTCCGGTGGGGTGGTCCGGTCCGGGTGCAGCGTCGCCCTCACGGTGACCGGCACATACGTAGGTCCGACCACGCGCAGCTCCGTGCAGAGCGGCCGGCGCGGCTCCAGGAAGAGGCGCACTGCCTTGAGGAAGCCGGGACTTGGGGTCGGCGGCTCGCCGCAGCGCGGCAGCACGACCACGGTCACCGCTCCGGCCGCGGGCAGACATCCGTAAGCCGGATGGTGTCCCGGCACGGCATGGGCGCGCCCGACCGGAACCTCCGGGGTGCGCAGTGCGAGCGCCTCAAGGTCGGCGGCGGTGACCCCGCGCTCGGGCCGGGCCAGCAGTTCGAGCAGTCGGCCATGCGCCCGGGACAGCTCTTCGGCGGGACCGCCGCCGACGGCCGGGAGCGGCTGCACGACGGATTCCAAAGCGCCCACGTCGACCAGGCGAGTCAGCTGCCCGGCAGGAATGTTGCCCGCGGCGCCGCCTCCCGCCTGGAAGCGCATCGCGGTGATCCGGGAGCCTGCCGCAGGAACCCGGCCCACCCGTCCGTCGCCGAAGGTGATGACGCCCTCGACGGGGTCGAGCAGGTAGTGCCGGTCGTGGCTGCCGGTGCGGTCCCACTCGGTGACCTCCCGCCAGCTGTCGTCGCCGGCCACCTGGATCCTGGTGCTGCCCGCGACGACGGGTCGGGCGCCGAGCTCGAACCGCTCGCCCGCCGCGCCCCGCCCCACACCGAGCAGCTCGGGCCCGCTGACGGTCTCCGCGTGGTGCACCTCGACGGCGTTCACAGCGACGGCGAGCAGCCGGGGCGGGCATTCGTAGCCGCCGGAAGCGAGCCGGCAGCGGATCCAGTGGCGGCCGTCGGCCGGGTCCGAGGGGAAGCGGGTCGGGCCGCGGAGTACGACCCGTCCGGTGTGCGTCAGCGCCCGGGTGCCGTCCCAACGGGTCAGCAGCGGGGCCCAGTTGCCACCGTCCAGGTACTCCCACACCGTCCGGGCCCAGTAGTGCGCCCGCCCTCCCGTACCCCGATCCGTCTCCCACTCCGGAGTCCACACCTGAAGGCTCAGCTCGTCACCGGGGCCGGCCGGGAGCTCCGTGAACCCGAGCCGCAGCGCGTTCCCGACCCGAGGCCGCTCACCGAACGGCCACAGCGACTGGCCCTCGGCGAGGTTGGCGCCCGTGACGTCGAGGGGCCGTCCCCCGTCTTCCTCGCCGGCCTCCGCCAACAGCCGCCCCCGCGAGGTCCCTTCGGCCCCAGAAAGCTCCAACCAGGCAGGTGAGACACTCAACCGTCGTACGCTCTCGAAAACCGTCACCCGCTCTGTGTCGCACACCTGGAGCCCGGCCGGAAGCACCACCGCCCCCGCATTCCCCGGCGCCCGGCGCAGCGCCACCACCGTGGTCGCCACCCCCGCGGGCCGCGGCTCCACCCCGGCCAGACGCAGAAAGCCGCGCAGCGCCGCGGGCGGCACCCGGTCGAGCTGGAAGAGCTCCAACTCGGTTAGCCAGGCGAAGAGTTCCATCAGGGTGATGCCGGGATCGTGGGCGTTGTGGTCGGTCCAGCCCGGTGCGCGGTGCGCGATGAGCTCGCGCGCCTCGGTGGTCAGCTCCTGCCAGGTGCGGGAGTCGAGCTTCGGAAGCGGTAGCGGCATGGCGTCACTCCCGGATCCGCGGCTTGAGCAAGTGCCGCCCTGCGGAAGGGAGATGGTCGGGGGGTATGGGTGCGGACTCCCCGTGCACGCAGCCGTCGGTACTGAGCTGCAGCGCCGTCGCGAAGTCCACGCCGGGGGTCGACTCGACGACGACCGCGACATTGGAGAGCGGCACCGGTTCGCCGAAGGCCCAGCCCGCCCCGCCTGGACCGCCGTACAACGGATGCAGAAATCGGTCGAGCGCCGCCCGCAGCCGCTCCTCCACCGCGGCGGCACCGTCCGCCCCGGACACCGTGAACTCGACCGCCACCGAGACCGGTTGATAGCGCGGCCCGACGACGCCGATGCCTGGGGCGATCGCGGCGGGCGCCCGGCGGGCCAGCTGTTGCTGGACGCGGCGCAGCAGTTTCGCGCCGGGACGCGGCTGCGGTTCCGAACCCCAGGGGACGACCGTGACTTGCACGGCGCCGGTCGTGCCCCGGCAGCGCGCAAGGGCCACCTCCGGGGAGGCTTCCTTGGCCAGCCACTCGTAGTCGACGGCACACAGGGCACGGTCGCGGTGGCGTAGTCGCTGTGACCCCCGAGCCCGAACTCCTGCCTCCGGTATGGCAGTTGGCGCTGTGTCCTCGGCAGCGGCCCCGCCGCTCGCGGCCACCGGATTGCCGACCGACTGCACATAGGGGACCGCACTGTGCAGCTGAGTGATGGTGCCCGCCGGCACATTCCCCTCGGGTCCGCCGCCGAAGCGGTAGCTCGCCGTCACCACCGCCCCGGGAGGCGGCATCGCCCCTGCCCTGCCGTCGCCGAACCGCAGCAGCCCCGTGGTCCGCTCCAGCGTGTAGTGCCGGTCGCCGGGACCCGATCCGTACAGCTGCGGTCGCTCCTGCCAGCGCACCCACACCGCCGTCACCCGGTCGTTGCCGTCGCGGTCGAAACGGAGTGTGTCGGGCGGGAGTTGCTGGACGAGGCCCGTCCAAGCGGATCCCGTCCCCCGCCACTCCTGCACCTCCACCGACTCTTCCGCGAGCACCAGCGGACTGCGCAGCGCATAGCTCTGCCCGGCCGACCCGTCGGAGCGCCCCACGATCTCGCGGCGCACCGTTCCGCGATGGGTCGCGTGCACGGCGTTGAGATACAGCCCCGCGACGGGCAGCGGCTCCAGCACGGACTCGGCGGCCTTGAAGCGGGCCCGCACCCAGAACAGCGGCCGCCCGGGCCCCGGCGCCACCCGCATGTCGGACTGCCCCACGAACTGGATCATCCCGCTGCGCCGGAAACCCCCCGTCCCGTCGAGAACCGGCAGCTCCGCCCAGCCGTCGGCCGACCGGTACTCCCAGGTGAACGGCGAAGCGCCGGCCGCGGCGCCCGCGTCGTCACCGGTGCCTGCGTGGACGTACAGACTGACGAGCCCCACCGGCAGCGGCGCGTCGAAGCCGAAGTACACGGTCGGCACTCGGTCCGGGACCGGCTGCAGTGGCTGGAAGGACTCGCGCCCCCAGCGGACGGCGCCGGTCCGGTCGGCGAAGTCGAAGCGGTTGAGGGTCAGGACCTGATCGAGCCGCGTCGGTCCGGTGTCGTAGGAGTACGAGACCGTCATCCGGGCCAGGACGGGCGGATCGGGCCGCCGCAGTACGCCGCCGGTTACCTCGGTGCGGCCGTAGTCGCCCGCGGTCAGTCGGATGCGCAGCCAGAAGTGGTCCTGCCCGTCGACGACTTGGGAGCGCCACTCGACGGGGCGGCCGAACTCGACCCGGTGCGCGTCGCCCTGCTCGAACTGCTCGGCGCTGCCCTGCAGAAAGCGCGTCCAGCCGCCGTCACCGGTGCTGTACTCCCACACCAGGCTGCGCTCGGCGACCGCGGCGGCCCGGTTGGCCGTGGAGGGCTCGACCGAGAGGCCGATCCGGGCGCCTTCCCGCTTGAACGCCTCGTCGCAGGCGATCAGCAGTGAACTCCCCACCACCGGCTCGGGGCCGAGCGGCCGGAAGTCCTTGCTGGTGTCGAGGAGTACGCCGTCGTTGACCGCGGCGTCGAGCGGCAGCCCCGCCTTGGTCAGGGTGACCCGGGCCCGCAGGGCGTCGATGCGCGGCAGCGGAGCGTCGCCGGTCGTCCCGGGCAGCGGCAGCGGACGTATCGCACGGGCCCGGATCCAGTAGCTCTCCACCCCATTGACCACACCCCTGACCAGCGGGGCGCCACAGACCTTGCGCAGCAGCACCGCGCCGTCGTTGAGCAGGCCGTGGGTCTGGTCCACCACCGGCTCGAAGGACTGCCAGCCGGCCGCCGTCAGATACTCCCAGCACAGCTCCACGGCCGCAGCCGACTCCTGCGGGGTGCCCTGGCGGGCGACGCCCACCTGGAGCGTGATGTCGGCCGCGCCGCGCAGCTCGAAGAGGGTGGCGTGGCCGAGATAGAGATGGTGGGGCAGGAGCCGGGTGTCATCGAACAGCACGAAGCCGTCGGTGAGTTGGGCGCCGTGCTCGGCGTATTCGTCGGCGCCCGGGGTGAGGCTGTACACCGAGGCGAGCCGGGCCCGGACCAGTGACACAGTCTGCTCGGTCGCGAAGATGGGCGGCACCCCAGTGGTCGCCTCAGGTCCCGGGGCCCCCAGCGAGCCCGGCAGCGACGGCGGCACCACGGCGGCGACCTCTGAGTCCGCAGGCAGCGCCACATCCGTCGGCGCGTCCTCGGCGAGCGTGAAGACGAGCGGCGCACGGGCCGGCGCGGGCGGCAGCAGGGTGGTGCCGGTGGCGTCGAGGAAGGCGAGGAGGTACTTGTCCGGGATCTGCCCGAGCCCTTCGTCGACCAGGCCCGCGAACTGGGCGAGCACTTCGAGCAGCGCATGGCCCGGTGTGCCCGGCTCGGGCCGCCAGCCCGGCAGGTAGCCGGGACTGCGCCGCAGGAGTCCCGCCAGGGCCTCTGCGGCCGCGGCGGGGCGAGCGCCGTTTGTACCGGATCCCGGGCCGCTCATGGGGTGCCCTCCCTCAGGTAGTACGGGAAGACGAGGTTGTAGAAGACGTTGGTGGTACGGATCCGATAGTCGATCCGGATCAGCAGCGCGCCCGGCTCCTCGCTGGTCACGGCCACCTGCCGCAGATCGATCCGAGGTTCCCACGCGGTCAGCGCCATCTCCACCCGGTGCCGGACGAGCGCGAGAGTGCCGGTGTCGATCTTCGAGAAGACAAGCGAGCGCAGCCCGGAACCGAAGTCGGGGCGCATCAACCGCTCACCCGGCTCGGTCTGCAGGATCAGCAGGATCGCCTGCCGTACGTCCTCCTCGGCGGCCGCCATCGCCACATCGCCATCCGTGCCGGGGGCGAGCGGGAAGGACCAACCGCGGCCCAGGAATCCGGTGTCCATCGGCTCACCTCACCCGCCGATCAGCGTTCGTGCGGCGCCCTGCATGACCGCGGCCCCGCACCCGGTGGTGTCCACCAGGGCGCGGGCCGCGGGGAGTCCACCGACCAGCACGCTCGTACTGCCCGCGATCAGGGGTGAACTGGCCGGGTGCGAAGGGGTTATGGGGCAGGCATGGAGATCACCGGCGACCGCGGCAGGCAGCCCCTCGACGAACACGCCGACCGCACGCGGCGGTGGCACGAGGGCACCGCCGTGCGTCGTCGGGTCACCGATGCGGGCCGCGGCGGGCATCAGCCCACCCCCGTCGAGACGGACGGCAGGGCCGACACCGGCGGATTGAGGTGAACGGGGTTGCCGGAGATGGTGACGCCCGAGGTGGCCTGCAGTTTGATGCTCGCGCCCTCGATGGAGACCTCGCCCATGGGCGCCTGGAGGGAGATATTGCCCTGCGGTGAAGTGATCGAGATCCGCTGGCCGTCGGTCTCGATGACCACCCGGGCCCGGGGCGAGGGGCCGCCCGCGGCGATGGTGACCTGCTTGGTGGCGTCGTCCAGGGTGATCTCCAGGCCGCCGTGGCTCGCCACGGTCAGTTTCTCCTGGCCGTCGGTGTCGTCGAACCGCACCAAGTGGCCCGTCTTGCTGCGCAGTTCGCGGATGTTCCGTTCCGGCGAGGCCTGCGGCGGCGGATCCTTGGGGTTCCACAGGAAGCCGACCACGACGGGATACGCCGTGTCTCCGTGCCGGAAGGCGACCAGGACCTCGTCATTCACCTCCGGCAGCAGGTAGCTGCCGCGCCGCTGCCCGGCCCACGGCACGGCGATCTGCGCCCAGGCCGACTCCACCCGCTCCGAAAGCAGTGGCAGCTGGACCTTGACGCGGCCGAGGTGCTGCTCGTCGTCGACCGCGGTGACCACGCCGATGGTGACGCCGAGAACCGGCTGGGCGGTCGCGTCCAGGTCGCTGGCATAGGTCCGGTATTGGCCCTGCAGCAGTCCCATGAGATCCAGTTCGGGCATCAGATGACCTCCCGGCGCACTTGGAACGCCGTGCGATAGCCGTTGGTGTCAAGGGTGTGCACCACTGAGGTGAGCCGGTAGGTGGCTCCGCTGAAGCGGTTGCCGACCGAGGCGATGGAGAGCGTGCGGCCCACCCGGAACCGGGGGTCGCCCAGGGCGCTGCCTTTCGCCGTCACCCGGTTGTTGAGCTTGCGGCGCAGCTCGGCGACGGCGAACTTGATGGCGTCGACGGGGCTCTCCAGCGGAATGTCCGGTATCCCGATGCTCGCCTGCAGCTCCTCGCTCTGCTCACCGAGGACCGCGGGCCGCACCCGAGTCCTGATCCGCTCCCCGTCCCAGTCCACCTCCACGGACAGCTGGGTCTTGAGCGACTCCACCCACACCCGGGCCCGCACCCGCACGACTTGCCCGATGCTGGTGATCCGCGGCGCGAACTCGAGCAGCGACTCGCCCCAGCGCAGCTCGATCTCCGGAACGGGCAGCCGGGGCAGCGAAAGCCGGAAATTGAGAAAGGCCCCGTCGACCCACATGTCGAAGCCGTACTCGGTGGCGATCCGGCGCAGAAACGCGTAGTCGCTCTGCTTGTGCTGGAAGCGAGGCCGCTTGCTGAAGGCAGCCCCGAGCCCGGTGGCGATCGATGCGGCGACATCGGGCAGCGCGATCAGCCCGTTCTCGGCGGCGACGATCGAGGCGATCACCGCATCGGTCAGATAGAAGGGGAAGCCGCGCTCCTTGGTGCCTTCGCTGAGCCGGCTGGTGGCGTCGTGCCCACTGACCAGGAGCACCGGCATGCCGGTCGCCGGCAGGGTCGTCTCCAGGCCCGTGACGGTTCCGGAGAAGACCCGGTGGATCCCCGACGGCCGATATCCCAGGGCGAGTTGGAGCGAGGTGTCGAGATCGAGCAGCGGCCGATCGAGGATCCCGAGATCCGGATCGGCGAACTCGATCTCCACCCGGTTGGCGCCCTCGAGGGCCTCCTCGAAACGTACGCCCATGATCCGCGCCCGTAGCTCCGCCGGGACCGGCTGCCCGTCCAGGGCCAGTTCGAAGTCCGGCACGTAGTGGGTGTCGCCCGGGGCCGCGGCTGGGGCGGTCATGAGTACACCTCGCCGGTGACCGGATCGCGGTACGGCAGTCGAGGCACGGTCAACACCGTCCCGACCGGAAGCCGCCGCGGTGCGATGACCCCATTGGCCAGCGCGATCGGGCGCCACTTGGCCGGATCGCCGTAGAACCGGCGGGCGACGGCGGCCAGGGTCTCACCGCTGCCCACCTCGTGGCGCCGGCTGTAGTCGGCGGTCTGCCGCTTGACCTCCTTGGCCTCCGTCAGCTCACTGGTCCACTCATTGATGGTGATTTCCAGCTGCGCCCGGACCGGCACCCCGGACTCCAGGAACATCGTGAACCGCTGCTGTACCTGGGCCAGCACACCGGTGAAGGTGAGATCACCCCAGGCGAAGAGGATCACCGGCGGCGCATGGGTCTCTGGATCGATCGCCATCAGGTCGACCACCGGGCGGGTCAGTACGCGGACATCGCTGAGCGGTGGATTGATCTGCGTCCCCGCATGGCGATGGGCCTCGTAGGTGTCGAAGAACAGCTCCATCTCCAGGGTGCGCAGATTGCCGCTGACGAACTGCAGCAAGGGGGCGCCGAGTCCGGGTACCGCGGCCTGCGCGAAGTTGTTGGCCTTGCCGATCCGGTACTCGCTCGGATTGAAGAGAACCTCGATGCCGTCGTCGGCACCGATACGGGTGATCTTCGCGTGCTCGAGTGCCATCTCAGCTCCTCCCGAAGCGCTCGCGCTGGGCGATGGCGCGGCGCTCGATGCGGCTCAGCACCTGGTCGGTGAGGCGGTCGAGGTCGGGGGTGGGTGGGGGAGCGGGGTCCCCGACGGCCGGTGGAGCGGGCTGTGGCGGGCGCGGATCTGGATGCCGTACGGCGCCCGGGTGCGGGACCGGTGGGCCGGTGGGGTTGGCGGTCGTGCGGACTACGAGTGGGGGGCGTCGGGTGCGGTGCGGGAGGCTGATCGCTTCAGGCGCCGGGGAGCTGGGTCGGTTGGGTGTCCTGTTAGGGGCCGGCCTGGGCTCCCGTGTCAGGTGCGGCTGGTGGATGCGCTCGTGGACGTACAACCGAATGTGCCTGACGGTGAGCGAGGCTCGGAGCGTGGGCGGCGAGGGTGGATGCGGCGGGCGAGGGGCGGGGGGTGGCGTCCCGGCCCGGATCAGTCGCGCGGGTTGCCGCTGTTCCTCCGGGGTCGGGCCGGGTGGCTGCCCGTGGATCACCGTTCGTGTCACCAACTGCCGTACAAATAGCGTTGTTTGATGCCGGTTTTGTACGAGGATGCGCGCGCCCGTCGACTGCCGGCGCTGCTCTCCGAGGTGTCGGAAGACGAATGCTGTCGCGGCCGGGTGCAGGGCGATGACGCTGCCCGTGCCGAGGACCGGGCGCCAGCGCACCAGGCGGCGGGCCATGCCGTGGCCCGTTGCCGGACGCAGTGTCCGTACAGCGCACCGGAAGCCGTTGATTCGCCCGGACCAGCCACTGCCCACGCAGCTCACCGTCCTGGTCCTCAGGCCCAACATCCCCTCATTCATGGGTCGTCGCCTCGTTCATCCGCTGGTTGATGCGGGAGATCCCGGACACCCAGCGCCGCCGCTCGGCATGTTCGAGGGCCATGATGTCCTCCAGACTCCAGTGGAAGTGGTAGGCGACGAAGGCCACCTCCTCGTACAGCTCCGCGAGAGGGTGACCTACGATCTGCCCGCCGCCGTACGCCCCACCTCGAATCGGTGCCTGCAGCTCGGGCATTCGACGGCCAGGGCGGCCGAGTCGTCACCGTTGAGCTCGTTGTAGAGGTCCTGCAGAAAGGCCACGTCAGCGGCGAAGAGCCGTTCGATCAGCGGCGGAGTGATCAGCTTGACCGTGCCGAGCCGGGTCACGACCCGGGAGAGCACGATCACCGTCAGATACGCCGGGTTCTTCTGGACCGTACTCTCCTTGAGGGGCAGGATCTCGTCCGCCGCGGTGGCCAGGCGCATCACACCCTCGCGGTGCAGGGTGCCCTCCTCGTCCAGATAGCCGCGGGGAAGCGTGAACTCGCGCTCGGTCTGCAGCATCATCACGCCCGCTCCAGCCGCTCGACCGCCAGCTCAAAGGTCTCGATGGCGATGTCACTGTTCTCGGAGTTGAGCGCCGGTCCCTCCCAGCGCTGCGGCCAGGCGTCGAAGAAGTTCCAGCGGGCCTTCTCCTCGCCCTTGCGGTCCAGGAGCACGATGGAGCCGTTGCGGCGCTGGATGTCGCCGTTGACCGCGGCCAGATGCCACTCGTACAGCTCGAGGTCGTCGGTGATCCCGCGGCGCAGCACCACATTGCCGTACTTGGTCAGTCCGGCCAGCTTCGCCGGATACGGCGCCCCGCCCTCGCGGTGCTCGATCAGATCGATCGAGGAGCTGAAGCCGGTGCACTCCTGGAACGCCGCCCGGGTCAGGCCGTTCATGGTGACGAGAAAGTTGAAGCTGGTGAGCGGATCCACCCGCTGTGCGGTCGGCGCCATGGCGGCCTCCTTGGTCTGCGACTGCTGTCTGCGGCTGCTACTGGCTCTCGGAGATCTCCGAGCCGCCCTGCCAGATACCGATCCGGATGACGATGAACTCCGCGGGATACGTGGGCTTCACGCCGATCTCGATCACGAGTCGGCCGAGCGCGCGCTCGCTCTCCGGGTTGAGCACCTCGTCGATGCGGACGTAGAAGGCGTCTCTGGCGGTGGCACCGAAGAGCGCGCCGTCCCGCCATGCCTTGGTGAGGAAGTCGCCGATGGTGCGGCGTAACTCCTGCCAGAGAGCGAGGTTGTTGGGCTGGAAGACGGCCCACTGGATGCTCTCCTCGATGGACTTCTCCAGATAGATGAAGAGCCGGCGGATGTTCACGTACTGCCAGTTCGCGTTCCTCTTGGAGTCGGCGGTGGTCCGCGCGCCCCACACCAGAGGGGTCGCCTGGCCCGGGAAGACGCGCAGCACATTGACGCCCGCCCCGTTCAACGGCGCCTGCTGGGCGTTGCTGAGCAGCCGCTCCAGGCCGAGGGCGCCGTTTAGCGTGGCATTGGCTGGGGCGGTGTGTACGCCGTCTGTCGCGTCCGTACGGGCGTAGACGCCGGCCACATGGCCCGACGGGGGCCAGAGTTCGAGGCGCCGGGTCAGCGGGTTGCGGGCCCGGATCCACGGGTAGTACAGGGCGCCGAAACCCAGGTTCTCGCCGTGCACCCCGTTGGCCTGGGCGATCACTTCGTTGTTCGTCGAGTCCCCCCGCGGGATCGGGGCGGAGTCCAGGATCGCCACCCGGTCCTTCTTCTGCTCGCAGTACGTGACGAGCGCCGCTTGGGCTTCTCGGCTGGTGGCGCCGGGGATGCAGACGATGTCGATCTCGCCGTAGGGGTCGAGGCGGGTCAGCTCGTCCGTGGGGTCGTTCGTCAGGTCCGACCAGGCGACCGGGCGGTCGTCGTCCTTGCCGTCGATCAGGCGCGTCCAAACCTGGACCTGCTTCGGACGGGGATCGTCGGCAGGCGCCTCCGGCGGGGGTACGTGTTCCCGGACGGTGATGAGGTTGGAAGTGACGGCACTTTCGGAGTAGTTGGGGTGCTCGGGGTTCATCGAGAGATGGTCGTACGTCACCGGCAGGCCCCCCTTGCGCACGATCAGATCGAACTCCAGGGAGGCGACTCGGGGTGGGGCGCCGGTCGTCACGAATTTGCGCGACAGACCTCGGTCCAGGGTGATGCTGCCCCAGCCGCTGTGCGTGGTGGTCGACTCGACGGTGCGGTAGTCCGGATTCGCGGGGCCCTTACTGATGGTCACCGTGGCGCCGCGCGGTAGGGCGCGGTCGAGGCGTACGTCGTCGGGTAGCTCGACCAGTAGGTCACGTCGGCCCGGTGGCAGATCGACGGAGCGCAGCGTGCCATTGGCGTAGGTTGCCGCGCCGAGCACGGGGTCGGCCAGCACCACTTTGTCGTTGTCGGGCGTGCCCGCCACGGTGCTCTCGTGGCGGGGCGCGACGTGTGGGTCTTCTGAGTCGTCCAGCCAGACCTGTTCTCCCACCAGGAAACCGGCGTTGTTCACAACGGGGATTGTCGCTCGGTCGGCGGCCACCACCGGCAGTCCCACTGCGCTGACCTTCCTTGCAACATGGTGCACAGCCAGGTCCGGGCCCGCTCCCGCCAACACATCGGCGAGCAGGCTGGAGTGGCGTACCTCCACCTCGATCGCGTCGCCCCCCACGCCTTCCTCGACGGCTTCGATGTCCAGCACCGGCTCGCTCTTCGCGCCTTGCCCCTGCAGCTCGAGGGAGGAGTACCCCGCCGTAGAGGCCCGCAGAATGAAGCAGTCCTGGCCGCCGTTGAGGAAGAACCCGTAGACCGCAGGGGCGAGATACCCGGCCGGCCGCTCGGCCAGGAAGTCGCCGAACTCCGCCTTGAAGGCGTCCCAGCTGTTGATCCGGGTCGGCCGGTTCGACGGGCCGCGTTTCGCGGTGCCGAGGAAGGCGACCGTGCTGGTGCTGATGCCCGCGATGGGGCTGCCGGGCGTGAACTCCTCGATGTAGACGCCCGGATAGCCGGCCTGGGTCATGCTGCATCACTCCTGGTTCCGTCCGGCCCGCATCAGGGCAGGGCGAGGTCGTAGCGTCCGGTCGGCGAGGGCACGGTGATCGGGGTGGTCGCCGGCGGCTCGTCGTGGTGCGGGGCCCGCAGCCGCAACCGGTAGGTGCCGGGCGCCACATCGAGGAAGGTGAACTCCCCGCGTCCGTTGGTCCGGGTCGCCGCCATCGGGGCGAGGCCCACGGTCTCCAGCTGCACCCAGGCGCCGGCGACGGGAACCGGCGGGGCGAGCCCCGTGTCCCGTACGACCCCCGCGATCTGGATCCGGGTCTCCGCGCTGCCGGGCTCGCCGGCGACCCGGTACTCGGTGAACCGTGTCGTCACCTCCGGCGCGACGGCCTCGGCCGCCCGCGCCACCGCGGTGGTCACGATCAGCAGGATCACCGGACGCCAGCGGTGCCCTTCCCCCATCGAGCCCCAGAAGTCGGCGAGTTCGGGGAAACCGCCCGGCGGCGCCACCTCGATCGGCAACTCGCCGTCCGCCGTGGTCAGCACCTGTGCCTGAATCAGCACGGACACAGCTTCGCTGAGCACCGTGTGCTCGGCCTGGGTGGCGGTCCTGCGGTCGGACGACGCACTCCAGGCCGAGATCAGATAGTGCCAGTCGACCCGCGCCGGGGCCTGCCGCCGGACCGTCCGGCCTGCCTGTACGGAGCTCACCCGCTCGTTGGACCGCAGTGCCCGGTTCTCACGCACATCGACGAGATAGACATTGAGCGCCAGTTTGGGCGCCAGCGGGGTGATGTCACGGGCCCAGTCGATGTCCGGCGGCCCGAAACCGAGCTGTTCCGGTGCGACTCCGCCGGGCCCACCGGCTCCCAGCGAGGTCATCCGTTCCGTGAACAGCTCCCGCAGCGCGACATCGGTCTCCGTCTCCATCGCATTCACCACTCCGCCCGCGCGGCCACACCACGAATGGCATCGGCCAGCTGCTCCGGCTCCAGCTCACCGAGCAACTCCCGGTGCGGCCGCAGCCCGTACAACGTGGTCCGCACCCCGTCCCTGGAGACCGCGAGCACCTGTACCCGCGGCCGCTGCTCTAGCAACTCCCGGCATTCGGGGGCCAGTTGCAGGGACTCCTGCCCGAACACCACGACCTGAGCGGCATCCCGGTCGACAGCCTCGACCAACGGCACCCGGCGCGGATGCGCCCTGACCACGGTCATCCCGGGACTGGCGTCGATGACGTCCTGGAGAATCTGCCGCAGCAGCTGCGGCATGTCGATCAGCACGACCCTGATGTCGGCCACGTCGGTTCCCTCCGCAGCGGAGTCCCGAGTCTGGTCCGGGGCGGGGGAGTTCGGTATGGGCCTTGGGGGCTACTTTGGATTCAGGGTGGGTGTGGATCCCCGGGAGCGGAGGTCTTCTTCTTCTTGGGCTTCGCCGCAGCGGCCTGGTTGGCGATGATGTAGTCGTTCATCTTGTGTGTCAGCTCAGCGATGATCTCCTGCTCGAAGCGGTAGGCCTGCTCAGACCATGCCGGGTCGATGTCCTCGTCCCTGAACTTGCGCCACTGGGAGGGAAGAAGGCCCTGCTTCGAGTAGTTCTGGGGGGCTGGGAACGCCGCGATGTTTCCCTCGTAGGTGAGCAGTGCGCTGATCTGCTCGTTGGTCAGCAGATTGATCCGCTGGGGGCCAATGATCTCGTTGAGTATGTACGTCACCGGTACGAAGTGGTCGGGTTGCAGGACCCCTGGGCTGTCCATCCACTCGTTCTTCACCGGATCCAGATAGATGGGGAGGTCGCGGAAGAGCGCGCGGAGCTCGGGCGTCATGCGGAAGACGCCGCGACGGACCTTGAGGAGGGGGACCTTCTTGGCGAGTTCGAGCGGCGTTCGCTCCTCCTCGGGCTCGGCGACCGGGGGCGGCGTCGTGCGTGCGGGCGGGAAGTACCGTGGCCCGCCGCCCTCGGCTCGGGGGGCGGTCATCGGGCCGGAGGACGGAGCCCCTGGAGCTGTCAGGCCCCCGGACTGCTCCCTGGACCGCTCGCCGGGGAGGCGCAGGGGGGTCGGGTCGTCGAGGGCGTCACCTGACGGCCGGGCCTGCTGGGTCGGTTCGGAACCGGTCGCAGCGCGGGGCGCCGTGGCTGGTTCCGGCGCGGTCGTGGCGGCCGGAGCGTCGGCGGACCGCCTCTTGGAGCCGACGCTGGGTATCGGATCCGGCGCGTAGGCCTGGAAAGTGGACTGCGGTTCGGCGCCGTTCCCGGTCGTCCAGCCGGACGGGGTGGTGTCGTGGGCAGGACGGGGCGGGGTTTGGGTTTCGGGGAGCAGAGACGTCCAGATGGGAGGCGTATTGACGCTTCCTGAGGCAGCTGCGGTCATTCCTGGACCGGCCGCACGGCCTCCGGATCCACGGCTTCCGGATCGCCGGGGCCCAGACCCCTGCACGGTGAAGCCCTCCCGTTCGAAGTCCAGATTCCGCTGCGGGGTGGTCGACAGGGGTGGGGGCTCATGGCTCTGCTCGAAGGCGGACAGCCTCCGCGCCATGTCCAGGCCCTGGCTCCGTCTGTAGGCGGACACCGCCCGTTCCATCTCCTGGCTCGACTTGGAGGTGACCAGTAGCTGATCCGTTCGCGCCAGAGGGCCGGGACTCTCGTCCGCCGATGCCCGGCGTACCGGATCCGGCCCGGGCTTGGGCTCCGGAATCGCCGCGAGCTGCCGCTCGATCGCGTCAAGCACGGCCTCCCGCTCGCGTGGCACCGACTCGCCCAGCTCCTGCCGCCGTTTCCTGAACTCCGTACGCCGCCTGTGCAGCGAGTACAGGAGCTCCGGTGCTGCCATGGCCATGCGCCCGAGGCCGTACCACTGGCTCGCCGCGTTCAGGAAGTCGAAGGTGTCGAGGACGCCCTCGAATTTGTTCTCCTTCAGCCAGTCGCGGTTCTCGTCGACGAGCGGTGCGGCCGCCGCGAGGGCGAGCGATGCCCGGTCTCCCCACAGCAGGGCCTTGCCGAGCTTCGTCGTCGCGCCGGCGGCTCCGCCCGCGATGCCCGTGCCGATGCTGCCCGTAAGCTGCACCTTCCTCGTGGCGTTCTGCAGGAACTCCTGGTGCAACTGGAGCAGACCCCGGGCCGGCATGGGCTGTAGGCGGCCCCCCTGGTCGTAGCGGCGCACGGCGATGATCTCGTCGGGGTCGAGGTCGACCGTCACGGCGTTGAACCTCTTGAGTCCCTGCCACTCCTCGGGATAGTCGGTCACGGTCGTGCTGCGCAGCCGCACCCGCAGCTTGCCCCCGGGGATGAACCATGCCTCCAGGGGAGACTGCGGGGACTTGTTGAAGTTCTGCATCTGGAAGGGGAGGAAAGGGACCTTCTCCGGGTGGGCGGCGGCCTCGGCCCATCGCTCGACCGGCGTCGCGGACAGCCGCGCCTGCATGACGCGGGCCGCCCCCTTCATCAGCTGGTCCGAGTCGTCCAGGAGGGGAATGGGGAGTGCGCCACGGAACAGGCCGCCGACCGGCCCTGTCATGCCCGCGGTGAGGTGTCTGTGCAGAAGATCGAGCAGGCGGCGCCCGTCGGGAGTGCCGGCCAGCTGCTTCAGGGGGAGTGATGAGGAGAGCATGGGGGATCGCATGATGGCCGCCGCCACCCGTTCGGGATTGTCCGAGCCTTCGAGCGCGTCCGCGATCTCTCCGTGACTACGGGTGTGTTCGCAGATGGCGTGGGCGAGTTCTGCCCCCTCCTGGTTCGGGACCCGATCCCGGACCAAGGTGTAGTTGCTGTGCCCCGTGATCGTCGAGCCGGCCCAGGCCGCGTACCCCGAGGCCCGTTCGAGCAGGGAAGGATCCGTCGGCGCCGCCTCCTCCTCGGCGAGCTCCCCAGGCACACCCTGGAGTTCAGCCGCGCGGCGCAGTTCCTGTTCCCTGTTGAGCCCCGCTATCTCGCGTTCCTCCCCCTCGACGAGGCCCCGCTGGTCCGGACTGAGCATCGAGAGAGCCTTGGCGCGGTCCCTGTCCCAGGGCAGATCGGGATAGCGCAACCGGCCGAGCACCGGCGGCGCCGGCTGCACCGCCCCCGCCGGCGCGCTGCCCGGTGTCGGGGTGGCTCCGCCCGCGACCGTCGCATCCGCCTCGGCCTCCGCCCGGCCCGCGGCCAAGGGAGTCCCAGCAGGCCCCCGCTGCTGCACCACATGTGCCAGCTCGTGCGTCAGCAGCCGAGCCCCGGCCGCGCTGTCCGGGCGGTGCTCGCCCTGTGCCAGGTAGATGTGCTCGCCCTGGGTGACCGCTGGAGCGCCCAGCTCCCGCGGTGACCTGGCATCGACATGCAGGCGTACGTCGGTGAAGTCGGCGCCGAGTCTGGATTCGAGCCGCGAGCGGAGCCCGGGCTCCAAGGGTTGGCCCAGGAGCGCCCCCACGGCGCGGTTGCCGTAGGCGCGTTGGGTTGCAGGCAGCGAGGCCCGCACGCTGGGAGGCTGGGTACGCGACGGCGCCGGGTGCGTGGTGGTGCGTTCGCTGTCCTTGGATGTCGTACGCCCATGAGTCCTCACCCCGCATCACCCTCCAGGTCCCCGACGAAGACCCGCCCCGCCTTCTCGTACTCACGGCGCACCGCATGCAGCACCAGCGCGCTCGTCACCGCAGAGCCCCGCGCGGCCGCCAGGTAGGCCGCGCCGAGGGCGACGTTCTTGATCTCCGCCCCGCTGAGCATGAACCGGTGCGCGAAGGCGCTGTGGTCGAGCTCCTCGGCCAGCGGAACGCCCGCGGGGAAGACGCGTTCCCAGATGCGGTGGCGCTGGAGCGTGTCGGGGAACGGAAAGCGCACGACGAACCCCAGCCGGCGCAGAAACGCCTCATCAAGGTTCTCGATGCGGTTGGTGGCGAGGATGGCCAGGCCCTCGTACGTCTCCATCTTCTGCAGGAGATACGACACTTCGATGTTGGCGTACCGGTCGTGGGCGTCCCTGACCTCGGAGCGCTTGCCGAAGAGTGCGTCGGCCTCGTCGAAGAGGAGTGCCGCGTTGGCGTTCTCGGCGGTACGGAAGATGCGGTCGAGGTTCTTCTCGGTCTCGCCGATCCATTTGCTGACGATGCCGGAGAGGTCGATCCGATAGAGGTCGATGCCGAGTTCGCGGGCGACGATCTCGGCGGCCATGGTCTTGCCCGTGCCCGGCGGGCCCGCGAAGAGCGCACTGACGCCCCGGCCCAGCGAGAGTCTGGCTCCGAAACCCCAGTCGGACAGCACGAGTTCACGCCGGGCGACCCGGTCGCAGAGTTCCCGCAGCTGGTCGAGGGCGTCCGGGGGCAGCACTATGTCGCCCCACCGGTGGACCGGCTCGATCTTGTCGGCGAGCGGGCCGAGCTGGTGGGCCGAGCGGGCGCGGGCGACCGCGAAGAGGGCCTCCAGGGCGGTGGCGTCGGCCCGGCGGGGGAGTTGGCCGGCCAGCGTCGCGGCCTCGGTGATCTGCCACGGAGTGAGGCGGAACCGGTCGGCGAGCAGACCCAGTTCGCCGTCCGGCAACTCCAGGCCATTGCGGTCGAGTTCCGTGCGCCAGAGCGTGCGGCGCCGGGGTGCGTCGGGCAGCGGGCAGAGAGCGCTGATCACCGCGGCCGGTGGCTCGCCGTCCACGCCCTGAAGTGCGGGCCAGGGCTCGGCGCCCGCCAGGACGACCGTGGCATGCGAGTGGGTGAGGTGGCGTACGAAGCCATAGAGTTCGGCGGTGCGGGCCGCGGTGAGCAGGGTGTCGACGCCGCCGACGAAGCAAACCGCGTCCCTGAACTCGGCCTCCTGGAACAGCAGTCGGGCCAGATCTTCGGGGAATTGGCCGGTGAGAGTCAGATCCGCCGCGAGCAGCGGACGGCCGGCCCCCAGAGCGGCCAGCTCGGCGACCTGGCGGTGCCCCGAGCCCGGCAGCCCCTGAAGGTGCACCCGCAGGGGGACCTGCTTTCCCGCCGCCTCGGTCAATGCCTCGGTCAGCTGTCGCAGTTCGGGCGCCAACTCATTCTGGAACGCGGTGGGGTCAAGCAGTGAGGTGAACTCGGCCAGCCGGGAATCCGGGCCGGCGCCCCCGGTCAGGAAGGTCACGATCTGCGCGTCGAGTGCCACGGTGTGCGCCAGTAGTGGCGTTCCGTGCGCCTCCGCACCGGTGTCCGGAATCAGCCGCACCACTTTGTTCCGCAGCAGCGGGGCGTCTCCCGTGAGGCGGTCCCGGCGGCGGACCTTCTCCTCGGGGGTCGAGCAGAGCAGATTGAGTACGAGGTCGACGGTGGGCCGCCGCTTGGTGGCGTCGTCCTGGAGATATGCGTACAACCGCTCGTAACGCAGGTCGAGTTCGGGTGCGAGCGCAATGACCACGACATCGAGATCGAAGCCGGACAGTCCGAACCGCTCCTGAAGGCTTCCCATCCGGGTGCCGGTGAAGCCGGGGCGGGGATGGGCGTCGGCGTCCACGGTGAGCAGCGGCTGCCCCGGCGGGCGGGCGAGCAGCCTCTCGACCTCTGCGAGGTCGATGTGCAGACCGCGGAAGGGATCGGACGCCGCGGTGGTGCCATAGGCCTGCTCAGCCAGGTCGATGGCGGCGGCGAGCAGCACATCGAGCCGGCCGAGCGCGGCCGACAGGCCCTCGTTCACTGCAGGCTCGGGCTGGACCGGCGCTCCGGCAGGCCCGAGCCGGCCGAGGGTGCGGGGCGGAGTCCAGGATGCGGCCCGGTAAGTCCCCGCGCCACAGCCACGGCATCCGCCCGCCGGGTCACCTGCAGCTTCTCCAGGATGTTGTGCACATGGTTCTTCACCGTCGCCAGCTGGATGCAGAGCGCCCGGCCCACTTCTTTGTTGGACAGTCCGCGCTCGATCAGTCCGAGCACCTCCAACTCCCGTACGGTGAGCCGAACATCGGGCCCGGCGCGATGCGTCGCGAGTGCGCCGACCCGGCGAAGCAGTGCCGAGGCGACCCGCGGTGAGCAGGGCATCTCGTTCCGGGTCACGCTCCGGACGATGGCGAAGAGATCGGAGAGGGAATCGTCCCGGGTGACGAACCCGGAAATCCCCGCTTCTGCCCAGGAGACGACATCGTCGTGGTCAGCGATGGAAAGGGCGATCACCTGCACCGTGCCCGGCCCCTGGGTGAGCTGCTGCACTGCGGCGACCTTCTCGGCGGGTGCTGCCTCGAGCAGCACGATGTCCGGACGCGCCACGGCAAGCAGCGGAACGGCGTCCTTCCAGTGCCGCAGATTTCCGACGACCTCGATATCGGCATGCGCGGCAAGTATCTGCGCAAGACCGTCCCGATACAGTCGGACCTCGGCGATCACCAAGATCCGGAGCATATGCACACCCCCCGACTCCTGTGCAGCAGACTGCCGGGGCGCCGCCATGTCAAGCCAAGTCCCGATAAATTCGACGAATTGGCGGCCAGGACTGGCCATATCCCTTACTCGGCCGCCGAGTTACCGTCCCCCTCTGGGAATCCGCACTTCAACACTGGTAACTGACGTATCGTCAATCACATCAGGAACCGGCTGAAGCCAACGGCCGCCGTGAACTTCACCGCTCGTGTCGGTCACGCTTGGCGGATACTCGCTGATGACGAGGGGCAGCACCGCATCATTTTCGGCGTCTGCGTGCTCGTCCGGGCCTGTCCGTGCCCCATGACGTCGCCGTGCTCGGCGTCGGGAACCTGAAGGAGGGGCTGATCACCAGACCCGCCCTGAGCACGGTCGGGCAGCCGCACCTGGACTTCACCGAGATGGTCGGGCTGCTGTTCGACAGGCTGGCGGCGGACCGCCGGAGGGGCGCGAGCTGGTGCTGCCCTGGACGTTCATCCGCCGCGGCTCGATCTGAGACGGTCGTGACCAGCTATGCGAACCGAAGGAGCGCCATGCCGGAACGGCCCCCGAACGTCATCGTCGTCTTCACCGACCAACAGCGCTGGGACACCACGGGGGCGCACGGCAACCCGCTCGGCCTGACGCCCAACTTCGACAGCATGGCGCGCACCGGTACGCACGCCGTGCAGGCGATCACCCCGCAGCCGGTGTGCGCCCCGGCGCGGGCGGCCCTCCAGACCGGGCAGTACCCGACGACCACCGGCTGCTTCCGCAACGGCATCCCCCTGCCCGAGCACAGCCGCACCCTCGCCCATCACTTCGGCGCGGCCGGCTACGCCACCGGCTATCTCGGCAAATGGCACCTGGCGGGCAGTGACCCCGTACCGCCCGAGGAGCGCGGCGGCTACGGCTCCTGGCTGGGCTCCAACACCCTGGAGTTCACCTCCGACGCGTACAGGACGGTCATGTACGACGAGGGCGGCAGGCCGGTTCTCCTGCCCGGCTACCGCTCCGACGCCCTGTTAGACGCGGCTGTACGCTACGCCGCCGACCATCACGCCGAGCCGTTCTACCTCTTCTGCTCCCTCATCGAGCCGCACCACCAGAACGAGGTGGACAGCTACCCGGCGCCGGACGGCTACGCGCAGCGCTACCAGGGCCGCTGGATGCCGCCCGACCTCGCCGCCCTGTCGGCCTCCGGCGGCTCGGCGCACCGCCACATCGGCGGCTACCTCGGGCAGATCCGCCGCGTCGACGAGGGGCTCGGCCGACTGCTGGACGCGCTGCGCAGCATGGACCTCCTCGACGACACGATCGTCGCGTTCACCTCCGACCACGGCAACCACTTCAAGACGCGCAACGACGAGTACAAGCGCTCCTGCCACGACAGCTCCGTGCGGGTGCCGCTCGCCGTGCGCGGACCCGGCTTCGACGGCGGCCGGGCGATCGACACCCCGGTCAGCACCATGGACCTTGCCCCGACACTGCTGGACGCCGCGGGGATCGGCGTGCCCGACGACATGCAGGGGCGGTCCTTCCTGCCCATGGTCCGCGATCCCGGGGCCGAGTGGCCGGACGAGGCGTACATCCAGATCAGCGAGGCCGAGTGCGGCAGGGCGATCCGCACCTCCCGCTGGAAGTACCACGTCAGCGCGCCCGACACCGACCCATGGCGCCGGCCGTCGGCGGACCGCTACATCGAGACCGCCCTGTACGACCTGGCCCACGACCCCTACGAGCTGGACAACCTCGTCGGCCTGGCCTCCCATCGGGACCTCGCCGACGACCTGCGCGAACGGCTGCTGCGCCGGATGGCGGAGGCGGATGAGCCCCCGGCGGTGATCGAGCCCGCCCCGGTGCGCACTCACCCCCAGCGCCGCGTGGACCCCGCCGTGCACGGCCTCACCCTGAAAGGTGCTCGCTTCGGTCACCAGCGGGGCTGAACGGCAGGCGGGGCGGGCTCCGCCAGGTCATGAGCGGGACTTCACGACCGGGACCGCATCAGCGGCTGGATGCGGGTACCGAAGTTCTCGATGCCTTCGAGGAAGTCGTCGAACACCAGCATGATCCCCTTGGTTCCGGAGACCCCGGCGACCTCGTCGAGCATCTTCGCGACGGTCTCGTACGAGCCGACGAGCGTGCCCATGTTGAAGTTCACGGCGCCCTCGGGCAGCGAGATGGTGCGGGCGGTCGAGGAGTCGTCGGCGGTCTTGTCCGTGGCCGATTCCCCCGCCATGTACGCCAGCGCCGCACGGTCGGCGTTGTCGTGGTAGTCCTGCCACTTCGCCTGGGCGGCCTCGTCGGTCTCGTCCGCGATGACCATGAACAGCGACATCGCTCCGACGTCGCGGCCGGTCTCCCGCGCCGCGTCCACGAGCGTGGCCGTGGTGTCCGAGAGCGCGAGCGGGGTGTTCACACCGCTGCCCAGGACGAAGTTGTACTCGGCGTGCTCGGCGGCGAACTTCATTCCGGTGTTGCTCTGGCCCGCGGCAACGATGTCAATGTGCCCGTTCGCCGGCCGCGGTGACAGCACGCAGTCGTCCATCTCGTAGAACTCGCCCTTGAAGTTGCTGACGCCCTCGCTCCACAGCTCCTTCATCACGGTGACGTACTCGACGGCCCGGGCATAGCGGTTGCCGAAGTGTTCGTCCCCGGGCCACAGGCCCATCTGGGAGTACTCGCCCGGCGCCCAGCCGGTGACGATGTTGACGCCGAACCGGCCGGGGGCGATCGAGTCGACCGTCACGGCCATGCGCGCGACGATCGCCGGCGGCAGGACGAGGATCGGTGTCGAGGCGTACAGTTTGATGCGCTCCGTCACGGCGGCCAGGCCTGCCATCAGCGTGAACGACTCGAGGCAGTGGTCCCAGAACTCGGTCTCGCCGCCGAACCCCTTGAGCTTGATCATCGACAGTGCGAAGTCGAGCCCGTGCTCCTCGGCCTTCTGCACGATGGCCTTGTTCAGTTCGAAGGTGGGCATGTATTGCGGGGAGCTCTTCGATATGAGCCAGCCGTTGTTGCCGATGGGGATGAAGACGCCGATATCCATGCCGCCAGGCTGCCCGTGGGGAAGCCTGTTACACAGGGCTTGAGCGTTACTCCCGTTACACGGCGGGGAGTTGACGATGTGCTCAGCCAACTCCCTTCACCTTCACCGCTGTTGATACCCTGTGGCGCCGCCCGGGGATGAGCGTGAGAATCCTGCGAAGCGTGGTTTTGACCGAGATGAGAACGATAAGGTCCGCGGCATGAACGCACGGCTGGCTTTGCTGAGCACGGTTGTCCCCGGTGTCACGGAAAGTGAACTCTTCCGGCTCGCACTCCAGCATGCGGTGGGCGAGTTGGGCGCCCTGGGCGGAACGGTTCATCTTCGTGGCCCCATGTCCGCGCTGCGCCTGGTGTCGGCGGCCGGTCTCCCTCCCGCCCTCACCCGCCCCTGGGAGATCCTCGACCAGGAGGGCCCGCTGGCCCCGGCCCGTGCCCTGCACCAGGGCAGTGGCGTATGGGTGCCGCTGGAATCCGACGGGCTCGCCGACCCGGCCGGCCGCCCCGATCCCGCCGGACTTCCGGCGGAAGCGGCGGACGTCACGTGGCCCGGCACCGGCCTGGCCGCCCTACCGGTGTTCAGCGGGGACCGCAGCATCGGCGCGCTCACCCTCCTGATGGGCGACGGGGGCGAGCCCACCCCGGAGCAGTGGGACTTCCTGCGGGCCGTGATCGCCTGGACCGAGGAGCGCATGGTGCAGGCGCCGCCGCCGTCCGGGCCCTCCCAGACGGAGCTGAGCGGAGAGCGCCTGCGGCAGGCGATGAAGGAGGTCAGCGTCGGCTCGTGGGACTGGAACATCCAGACCGGCGACCTGATCTGGGACGAGGCGGCCCTCGAGCTCTACGGCACCAGGCCCGAGGACTTCACCGGCAAGATCGAGAACTGGATGAGGATCGTCCACCCCGACGACCTGGCGCCGACGCTGGCGGCGGCGCAGGGGGCGATACGGGAGCACGGCGTGTACGAGGCCGAGTACCGGGTGCGCAAACTGGACGGAACCTGGGGCTGGACCCAGGCCCGCGGCAGGGCGACGTACGACGAACAGGGCGAAGCCCACCGGATGATCGGCGTGGGCTGGGACAGCAACGAGCCCCGCACCGCCCGTGACGCCCTCAGCCGAGCCCTGCGCCACATGAGCGACGGCTTCCTGGCGGTGGACGACGCATGGCGGATCACCTTCGCCAACCTGGAGGCGGAACGCATGCTCGGCTTCTCCGAGGAGGAGTTGTTCGGCCGCATCCTGTGGGACCTGCCCTCCGCCCGGCAGGTCCCCGGACTGGAGAGCCGCTGCCGACGGGCCGCGGCCGAGGAGAGGCCCGCCGGCTTCGACGTACACGTGCCGGACAGCGGGCGCCGCTACCACCTGCGGCTGGTCCCGGGACCCGACGGCCGCACCCTCTACTTCACCGACGTCACCGAGAAGCGGCGCCTCGCGGAGGAGCACCGGGTGGCCGAACGCGCCGTGTCCGAACGAGCGGCCCGGATCACGGAGCTGACCACGGCACTCGCCAAGGCGACGACCTCACAGGACGTGGTGGACGCGGTCGCCCGGCGGGTGCTGCCGCCGTTCGCCGCCACCAGCCTTGTGGTGCAGGTGCGCGAGGGCGACCGGCTGTGCAACGTCGGGTCCGTCGGCTACCCGGAAGACTTCCTCGACCGGCTCGACAGCCGCGAGCCGATCCAGCCCAACCCGCTCTGGGACGCGATCCTGGCCGGCACGCCGCTGTTCCTGTCCTCCCCGCAGGAATTCGCCACGCGCTACCCCGGACGGGCCGACCTGCCCGGCCACGCCGGCAAACAGGCCTGGGCGTTTCTGCCGCTGACCGCCTCCGGCCACACGTTCGGGGTGTGCGTCGTGGCCTTCGACCGTCCGCGCCGCCTCACCGACGAGGAGCGCACCCTGCTGACCACGATCACCGCCCTCGTCGCGCAGGCCCTGGAAAGGGCCCGGCTCTACGACGCCGAGCACGGCCGGTCCCGCGAACTCCAGCGCAGTCTGCTTCCCCGGGGCCTGCCCGACCTGCCCGCGTGCACGGCCGCCGCCCGCTACCTCCCCGCCGGACAGGGCATGGACGTGGGCGGCGACTGGTACGACATCATCCCGCTCTCCGGCGGACAGGTCGCCCTCGTCGTAGGCGACGTCATGGGCCACGGCCTGCCCGAGGCGGCCACGATGGGCCGGCTGCGCACCGCCGTCCACACCCTGGCCGACCTCGAACTGCCCCCCGACGAGATCATGAGCCACCTCAACGACATCGTCGGCGGCATGGGCGAGGAGTCGTACGTCACCTGCCTGTACGCGCTCTACGACTCCACCACCCGGGTCTGCTCCATAGCCCGCGCCGGGCACCCGCCGCCCGCCCTCGTCAGCCCCGACGGCACCGTGCACTTCCCGGAGCTGGCCGCCGACCCGCCCCTTGGCGCGGCGGAACCGCCGTTCGAGACGGTCGAGTTGACCGTCCCCGAGGGAAGCCTGCTCGTCCTCTACACCGACGGCCTGGTCGAGTCGGCGAAGCGGGAGATCGACGAGGGCATGGCGGAACTGGCCCGACTCCTGCACACCGCCCACGAGGACGGCACCGACGCGGACCTGGAGCGCCTCTGCGACACCCTGACGGAGGGTCTGCTCCCCACCGAGCACCAGGCGGCCGACGACGCGGCGTTCCTCATCGCCCGCCTCCACGCCCTGACCGGCGACAAGATCGCCTCCTGGCCACTCCCCGACGACCCGAAAGCGGCCGGCCAGGCCCGCCGCCACGTCCGCGAGCAGCTCTCCGCCTGGGGCCTTGACGGCCTGACGCCCACCACGGAACTCCTGGCCAGCGAACTCGTGGGCAACGTCGTACGCCACGCCAAGGGCCCGGTCCGCCTGCGCCTGCTGCACGGCGCCGAGCTGATCTGCGAGGTCTTCGACGGCAGCCTGACGATGCCCCGCATCCGCCGCGCGACGGAAACCGACGAGGGAGGCCGCGGCCTGCAACTGGTCACGGCGCTCTCCCAACGCTGGGGCACGCGCTACACGCCGACAGGGAAGTGCATCTGGACCGAACAGGCCCTGCTCGGCCCCGACAGCCACAAAGAACCGCCGCTCCCTTCCCTGGACCTGACGTTCCTGGACACAGGGGACTTCGACGGAGACTTGGACGCGCTTCCCTTCGGGGACCAGAGCCTGTAGGCCCACGCGTCCTGGAACGTACGGAACGCTCATCCGGTCGGAGGGACGGCGCGGTGAGAGCGAGGCGGGCTTCTGCCGGTGGCTGGTGGCTGGTGGCCGGATGCAGGCGGTCAGCGACTCTTGTGCCGGGTGGGCTCTGTGGCCGGGGGCTGTGTTGCTGCCCAGCTGGTGAGGAGCTTGAGCCGGTCTTCGTCGGCGGTGCCCGGCTCGGCGGTGTAGAAGGTCAGTTCGTGCACCGCCCGGTTGGACACTGGCAGGTCCAGAGCGCGGAAGGTCAGCTCCAGGCGGCCGACCTCGGGGTGCTGCAGCCGCTTGACGCCCTCGTGGCGGATGCGGACGTCGTGCCTGGCCCACCTGGTGCGGAACTCGGGGCTGAGCGTGGACAGTTCGCCGATGAGCTCGCGCAGGACCCGGTCGTGGGGCTCGCGCGCGGCTTCGGCCAGCGCGGCAACAAAAATGGATAGGTCAATCCGATTGCTAGACTGGTCGGCATGACTCCTGACGCCCACCATCCCGACGGCCCCGCCGCTCAGCCGCTGCGCAGCGATGCCGAGCGCAACCGGGAGCGGATCATCGCCGCCGCGCGTACGGTGTTCGCGCGCGACGGCCTGAGCGCCTCGATGGCCTCCGTGGCCCGCGAGGCGGGCGTGGGCATCGCCACCATGTTCCGCCGCTTCCCCACGAAGGAGGAGCTGGTCGACGCGGTCTTCTCCGACCGCATGGGCGCCTACGCCGACGCGGTCACCGTCGCCCTGGAAGACCCCGACCCCTGGAACGGTTTCGTCGGTTACATCGAGGCCGCCTGCGCGATGCAGGCTGCCGACAGCGGCTTCGCCGACGTCCTGACCATGACCTTCCCCACCGCCAAGGTCCTGGAGGCCCGCCGCAGCGAGGCCTACCAGGCCATGCTGCGCCTCATCGACCGCGCCAAGGCCACCGGCCGCCTGCGCGAGGACTTCGACCCCTCGGACCTGGTGCTGATCCACATGGCCAACGCCGGCGTCGTCAACGCCTGCGGCGACGCCGCCCCGGATGCCTGGCGACGCGTCGTCGCCTTGGTGATCCAGTCCTTGGAGGCTCCCGCCCGCGGCCCCCTGCCCGCCTCACCCGGGCACGAACCCCTCTACAAGGCCATGCTCCGCGCCGGCCAGGGCACCACCACACCGCCGCCGGGCAAGAGCAGCTGACCTCAGGGCCGGATCACCGTGCCGAGACGCGGCACAACAGCAGTATTACGAGGCAACGATCCGCATTGCGGTCATCAACGAGTTCCTCCTCGTCGCGCGTGCGGGCCAGAAAGTCCTTGAACGCGGACGACGTACCGCGCGAGGGTTGATCAGTGCCGGGTCGACGTAGGACGGGTCGGTGGTCGTGGTGCCGTCGGCAATGTCCGGCAGAACTGAACCCTCCTCCTCGATCGCGCCGCGGACCGGAACACCGCGGCGCGATCAGGGTTCGATGAGGGGCGGGTACGGCTCGGTGTGCTGTCAGTCGCGGGGGAAGCCGTCGTCGTCGAGCTTGAAGACGAGCTCGGCCTCGTCGCGCTTGGTGGTGTGCAGCTCCCAGTACAGAGGGGTGATCTGCTCGGGCCGGGCCGCCTCCACGCCGGGAATGACGGAGACGCCGATCGAGGAGTCGATGCCGACGTGGGCGGCCTGGATGCCGGTACCGGCGTCGGCCAGCTCCTTGTGCAGGTTCATCACCCAGTTGCGCAGCGCCGCGGCGGCGGCGTTGACGTTGGCGACCCGCGGGTCGGGCCAGATCGAGCCGGCACCGGTGGTGTAGAGCAGGGTGCCTGCGCCGGCCTCGCGCATCGCCGGCAACACCGCCCGGGTGGCGGCGATGGCCCCGTAGAGCTGGAAGTTCATCTCGAACTCCACATCGGACGGTTCGGTGGTGGCCGGAGCGGTCAGCGTGGTGACGCCGAACGTCCCCACCGGGGAGTACTCCAGGACGTCGATCCCGCCGAAGTGTGCGGCGGTGTCCTTGAGTGCCTGGGTGAGCGCGCTGCGGTCGAGTACGTCTGCGGGGAACGCGGCGGCGGTGATGCCCTCGGCGCCGAGCTTGCCGACGAGGTCGTCGAGCTTGTCGCGGTTACGGGCGATCAGGGCGACGTCGAAGCCCTGGGAGCCGAAGGTGCGGGCGATGGCCAGGCCCATCTGGGGCCCGGCTCCGACGATGGCGATGCTGGTCACAGCAAGTCCTTTCTCGGAAGACTCATGGCAGCGAAAGTCGGATAGTTCTATCCACTTTTTGAATCGGATAGGCCCTTCCGGTTCACTGTCGCCACCGTAACATAAAAATGGATAGGCCAATCCGATTGATGGGATCGGCCTGCCCTGCGCCGGCGTTCGGAAGGAGCGGCTGCCTGCTGACCTGGACTTCGACAGTCCGACGGGGCGGTGGGCGGTGTCGTGGAGGTGCTCGCGGTTGGCGGTGATGCCGGGGGCGCAGCGGGTGGCCGAGGATCTCCAGGGCCCGGTTGGCGATGATCTCCTTGCCTCCCGCCGGGTCGCGCTCGATGTGTGCGCCCTGCGCCATCTGATGCTCCTCGTCGCTGCCGCCGAACGTGAGCCGGTATGTCGACGCGGGACCCCTTGACAGGCCGCCACCTCCGGCTCCAGTGTTACCGACCAACATGCAGAACGCAATATATTGCATATGGCAGGAGGTCTCATGAGCACCGCGCAGCCCCACCCCACCAGCACAGACACCCCACCAACCCGGCCCTCAGGGTTCTGGCGGCGATGTCTCCGGATGCCGATCGGAGCCCAGTCGATCATCGCCGTCGGTCTCGGAGCCCTCATCGGATCCCTCGCCCCGTCCGCGGGCGAGCAGATGAAGATCCTCGGGGAGGTGTTCCTGAACCTGGTGCAGGTCGTCGTCCTGCCCCTGGTCTTCCCGCTCATCGTGCTGGGCATCGCCCGCATGGAGTCGGTCAAGAAGGTCGGCCGTATCGCCGGCAAGGCGATCCTCTACTTCGAGCTCGTCACCACCGTCATCCTGCTGATCGCGGTGGGCCTGGCCAAGTTCACGGGCATCGGCAAGGGCGCCCCCGTCGAGAGGGCCGACGCCAAGGGCCTGGACGGCATGAGCCAGGGCATCGACTTCCACGAGCTGGTCCTGCACGCCGTGCCGAAGAACATCTTCGCCGCGTTCGGCGAGGGCAACCTGCTCGGCGCGATCGTCTTCGCCCTCCTCGTGGGCGTGGCGATGGCCGCGATCGGAGAGAAATCCGAGCCCTTCGCTTCGGTGCTGGAGTCCGTCGCCGCGGTGATGTTCAAGGTCGTCGGCTACGTCATCCGCATCGCGCCGCTGGGCGTGCTCGGCTTCATCTCCTACGACGTCGCCCACTACGGCTTCGGCAACCTGCGCAGCCTGATCGGCTTCATCGCCGTCGTCTACGCGGGCCTGGCCATCGTCATCGGCGTGCTCTTCCCGCTCATCGCCGCGATCTACCGCATCCGCTACGTCGACCTGCTGAAGTCGATCGCCGGGCTGGCCGGGATCGCCTTCGTCACCCGCAGCTCCGAGTCCGTCCTGGCCCCGCTGATGGGCAAGCTCGAAGCGTTCGGCCTCAGCCGGTCCACGACCTCGTTCGTCGTCCCGCTCGGCTACTCCTTCAACACCGACGGTTCCGTCCTCTACCAGGCCGCCGCCCTGGTCTTCCTCGCCAACGCGTACGGCGCGGACACGTCCCTGCCCGCACTGCTGCTCATGGTCGGCGTGCTGGTGATCCTCTCCAAGGGCATGGCCGGCGTCGCCTCCGCCTCCATCGTCGTCCTCATCGCCGCCGGCAACTCCGTCGGCCTGCCCGCCGAAGGCGTCGCACTGCTCCTCGGAGTGGACTTCATCGTCGACATGGCCCGCACCGGCGTGAACGTCATCGGCAACTCCCTTGCAGCCGCCGTCGTCGACAGCTCCGAGAGCAGGCGCGAAGCCAAACGCGGCACCCGCGAAATCTCCCGTACCCCGGCCGAGCCCGAGGCCACAGCCCTCCAGAAGGAACCCGCACAGTGACCACCACCCGCACGGCCACCGCGGAGATCATCGGCATCCTCGGCGGCATGGGCCCGGCCGCCACCGCCGACTTCTACGCCAAGCTCGTCGCGACCACTCCCGGTTCCAGCGACCAGGACCACCTCCGGACGGTCATCTGGTCCGACCCCACCACTCCCGACCGCACCGAGGCCCTGCTCGGCGACGGCCCCGACCCCACTCCCTGGCTCCTCAACGGCAGTCGCGTCCTGCGTGAGGCGGGCGCCACGGTCATCGCCATCCCGTGCAACACCGCGCACGCCTTCGTCCCGCGCATCGCCCACCACGTGGGCCTGCCCATCGTCCACATGATCGGCGAAGTCGCCCTGCACCTCACCACGTTGAGCCCCCGCGTCCACACCGCCGGACTGCTCGCCACCAGCGGCACCGTCCGGGCCGGCCTGTACCAGGAGTGGCTGGACCGCTCCGGTATCCGTCTCGTCCTGCCCGATGCCGCCAGCCAGGACCGCGAGGTCATGGCCGCCATCCACGCGGTGAAAGCGGGCATCCGTGATGACACCACGACCGCGCTCCTGGCATGCGCCGCACAGCGCCTGACAGAACAGGGTGCGCAGGCGGTGATCGCCGGCTGCACCGAAATCCCCCTCGGGCTGCCCGCCGACGCCGTCGACGTCCCCCTCATCGACCCGGCTCTCGTCCTGGCCCAGGCCCTGGTCCGCCGGGCCAGAACCGATCGCGCAGCCGGATAGGGCGAGGAAGAGCGATGTACTGTACGCAATATGTCACTCGACAGCCCTGTCTCCCGCCGCCTCCTCAGTGACGAGGTCTTCCACCGGCTGCGCGACTCCATCGTGCGCGGAGAGCTCGTCCCCGGCGAGAAGGTCAGGGACGGCGAGCTCGCCGAGCGCCTCGGTCTCAGCCGTACCCCGGTACGCGAGGCGCTCGCCCGGCTCGCCGACATCGGCCTGGTCGAGGCCAAACCCGGCGTCTACACCCGCATCACCACCCTCAACCGCCGCGACGTCGAAAAGACCCTCGCCGTCCTGCGCTCCCTCGACCAACTAGCCATCGAGACAGCCGTGCCGGTCATGACCGAGCAGGACCTCCAGCACATGCGCGAGGCCAATCACGACTTCGAACGGGCCGTCGCCGCCAACGACACCACCGCAGCGCTCGCCGCCGACGACCGCTTCCACGCCGTCCCCATCGCGGCCGCGGACAACCCCGTACTCAGCCGGATCGTCGAGCAACTGCACCCGCAGATCCACCGCATCCTCTACCGCAAGTTCTCCACCCTGCTCGGCGGCCGCAACACCATCGAACACCACGACCAACTCATCGACGTCTGCGCAGGCGGCGACGCCCGCGCGGCCGCCGAACTCTCCGGACACCACTGGTCCGAGCTCGGCGGACACATCAACGAGCTCTTCGACACCAACCAGTTCGCTGAGCCTGCCACCGGTTAGGCAGCCGGTCTCTGCCGGCAATGGCCGGGCTCCATACCGACAACGGTTCATCCGTACGCGGCTCTGCGCTTCAGCTCGTACGCCGACATCAGGTCCCCTGGAGGCTGCCGGACTCCGGAATGGTTTCTATTCCAGGGGAGGAGCGGTGGTCCGGCGCGGCACCAGTGTGGGGGAGAGCTTGATCTGGACCGGCGCCTTGTGACGGTCGGCGATCCGCTCCAGGAGGAGGCGGGCGGCGTTCTCGCCGATCTCGTGGCCCGCCTGGTCGACGCTGGTGAGTGAAATCGGACCGAAGGAGGCGAACGTCGTGTTGTCGTAGCCGGCCACCGAGATGTCACCGGGAACGGACACCCCGGCTTCGGTGAGCGCCTCCAGCACACCCATGGCGACGATGTCCGCACCGGCGAAGACAGCCGTGGGCGGGCGGCGGCGCGCGAGCAGTTCCTTGGCACCGTCGTACCCGCCCTGCTGGGTGTAGGTGGTGGAGACGATGTCGATCTCCTCCGCGAGGCCGAAGGACCGCATGGCCTGCCGGTATCCGTCGGCGCGCTGGGCGTTGGGCATCTCCGCGATGCGCGTCGGGTCGGTTTCGTGGTGCTCGATGTGGGCGATCCGGCGGTGGCCGAGGTCGGCGAGGTGACCGACGACCAACGACGCGCCCGTCACGTCGTCGTCCGTCACGGTGTCGTACACCGGGGAATGCCCGTGGCGGCCGACGACCACGGTCGGTACGACGGAGGCGACGTGTTCGATATGGGCGCGCGGTGACACCGGGGCGATCAGGATGATGCCGTCCATCCCACGGTCGATCATGGCCTCCGTGACGCGTGCCTCCGCCTTCTCGTCGTTGCAGCCGCCAGGCCCCAGAAAGACCTGGTAGTCCGTGTCCGCGAGCCGGCCGGTGATCCCGTCGAGGATCTCCGGGAAGAAGGGGTTGCGGATGTCGGGCAGCATCACGCCGATGGTGTACGTCTGCCCGCGCAGGCCCCTGGCCCCCGCGTGCGGCCGGTAGCCGAGCTCGTCGATCGACCGGCGCACCTTCGCGCGCATCTCGGGACTGGCTCCGTAGGCGTTGCGCAGCACCTTGGAGACAGCGGTGGTGGACACCTGGGCGTGACGTGCCACGTCGACGATCGTGACGCGGCGAGGTGGTGCTGGCGGCTCCATCCCGGTGCCCTCCGGCGAAGTGGGGAACGTTGCCGCAGAGTGTACGGCGGAGCTGCAGCTCAGTGAGGCGCAGTCGTGAGCCTTGAGCCGCATCCCAGCGGGTCGTCGAGTGCCGTGGAACGTGTCGCCGCCGTAACAGTTGCGCAGCTTGCGCGGCATCTTGACGTCACGCGGGGCGCTCTCTAGGGTCTGGCAGCACCCTTTGGAAAACGTTACCCACTGGACCGCACCCTGGACGCCCTTACTGGGTTTCGGGCCATATCCCCAAGACGTCGAGCCGGCAGATGCCCCACGGTGCCCAGTCGACCGGAGCCCTGATCTCACCACCTGTTTGAAACGTTTCAAGGAGGAAGCCCGCTTGTGACCCTTGCCCCGAACGAGCAACTTCCGGACCACGACCACTTCCCGCACGCGGCGCCGGCAGCGCACGCCCGCCGACCGCGCACCGCGCCCCCCTGGTGGTTCGTGCTGCCCGCACTGCTGCTCTTCGTCTTCGTCGTCCTGGTGCCGAGTGCTCGTGGCGTGTACTACGCCTTCACCGACTGGGACGGCCTGGACCCCAACTTCTCCTTCGTCGGGCTGGGCAACTTCGCCGACATGTTCAGCGACGCCGACGCGATGCAGGCCATCTGGCACACGCTGCTGATCGCCGTGTCGATCACGGTCCTCCAGAACGGGCTGGGCCTGTTGCTGGCCCTCGGGGTCAACACGGCCATCAAGTCCCGGAACGTGCTCAGGGTCTTCCTGTTCGCTCCGGCCGTGATCACCCCGATCGTCACCGCCTACCTCTGGCGCAACCTGCTCGGCCCCGACGGCGGGGCCAACAGCCTGCTGGGCGTGGTCGGCCTCGACGGCTCGCGGCAGGACTGGCTGGGCGATCCGCAGCTCGCGCTGTGGGCGGTGGTCGGAGTGATCGTCTGGCAGTACGCGGGCTACTCGATGGTCATCTTCCTGGCCGGGCTCCAGTCGGTGCCCAAGGAGATCCATGAGGCCGCGGAGATCGACGGGGCGGGTCCCGTACGGCGCTTCTGGTCGGTGACCCGTCCGCTGCTGGCTCCGGCGTTCACCATCAACCTGATGCTGTCGATCATCGGCGGGATCAAACTCTTCGACCAGGTATACGCGTTGACGGGCGGGGGACCGGGACACGCCACCGACACCATCTCCACGCTGATCTACAAGGACGCCTTCACGCTCGGCGAGTTCGGCTACAGCATCGCGCTCGCGGTGGTCCTCACGATCATCGTGGCGGTCGCCTCCACGGGTCAGTACCTGGTGCTGTCCCGCAACGAGAGGGCCGCGTCATGAACCGCTACCGCCCGCGCACCCTCGCGCTGGAACTGACGATGATCGCCGCCGCCCTCTTCGTGGGCTTCCCCGTGTACGTCCTGGTCAACTTGGCGGTGCGACCGGCGTCGGACACGTCCTCGCCCATCGAGCCGACCACCTCGCCGACCCTGGACAACTTCACGCAGGCCTGGCAGCAAGGCGCGCTCGGCGGTGCGCTGGCCAACAGCGTGCTGGTGACGGTCTGCAGCGTGACCATCGTGCTGGCCGTTTCCTCGCTCGCCGCGTATCCGCTGGCCCGCGTCACGGCGCGCTGGTCACGCGGCACGTATCTGCTGGTCCTCCTGGGCCTGGTACTGCCCTTCCAACTCGCCTCGCTGCCGCTCTACCAGACCATGCGGGACCTCGGTCTGCTCGGCACCCCTTGGGCCCTGGTCCTCTTCTACTCCGGCCTGCAGGTGCCCTTCACCGTCTTCCTCTACGTCGGCTTCCTGCGAGCCCTGCCCCGTGACTTCGAGGACGCGGCACTGATCGACGGCTGCACACCCCTGCAGGGCTTCCGGTACGTGGTGCTGCCGATGCTCAAACCGGTCACGGTAACGGCCCTGGTACTCAACACGGTCGCCGTCTGGAACGACTTCTTCACCCCGCTGCTGTACCTGAGCGGCAGCGCCCAGCAGACCATGCCGGTCGCGATCGCCGGCTTCGTCGGCCAGTACGTCACCGACTGGAACCTCATCTTCGCCGCACTGGTGATCAGCATCCTGCCCGTCCTGCTCGTCTACTTCGTGCTGCAGCGCAGCATCATCAACGGTTTCGCGGGAGGGCTGAAGGGATGACGCGCGAGTCCCACCCGTCCACCACGGCCGTGGCCTCTTCTTCGAGGGAGACATCATGAAGACACGCATACCGACGGTCCTGTCGGCCGTCGTGACAGCCGCTGCCCTCCTTGCCGCCTGTAGCGGCGGCACCAAGGCCGGCGACTCCGGCGGAGGTGGTGGTTCCAAGACCCTGACGCTCGCCTCGGTCGACCAGGGATCCGTCGAGGACGTCGTGAAAGCCTTCGAGAAGGCCAACCCGGGCGTCAAGGTCCGCTACACCACCAGCGGCGCCGACCAGTACCAGCAGCAGATCCGGACCCAGCTGTCCTCGGGCACGGCACCCGATGTGATGTCGGTCTGGCCGGGCAACGGAAACCCCGGCGCCACGTACGTCCTGGCCAAGCCGGGCTACCTGCGTGACCTCTCGGACCAACCCTGGGCCGCCGAGCTGCCGGACGCGATCAAGAGCGTCGCCCAGTACGAGGGGAAGACGTACAACGCGATCTTCGGGCAGAACGGCATCGGCGCCGTCTACAACCAACAAGCCCTGGAGAAGGCCGGACTCACGCCCCCGGACACCTGGAAGGATCTGCTGGCCTTCTGCCGGGCCGCGGCCGACAAGGGAACTCCCGCCTTCGCGCTGGGCAACCAGGACAACTGGGTGACCCAGCTCGTCCAGTACGCGCTGGTCGCCACGACCGTCTACGGCGACGACCGCGACTTCGACAAGAAGATGCAGACCGGCCAGGCCACCTTCGCCCAGTCGCAGTGGACCACCGCCCTGGACAAGTACCTGACGATGGAGAAGACCGGCTGCTTCCAGAAGAACCCGCTGGGCACCAACTACGAAGCCAGCCAAGGCCTCGCCGCCACCGGCAGGACGCTCGGCATCATCCAGGGCAACTGGGTGATCGCCCTCCTCAAGCAGAAGAACCCGCAGGGCACGTTCACGTTCAAGGCGCTGCCGGCCACTGACGATCCGTCAGCGACGATCGTGCCGGCTGCGGCGGGTGCGGGCTACGGAGTGAACGCCAAGGCGAAGAACGAGGACCTCGCGCTGAAGTTCGTGAACTTCGTGATGTCTCCCGAGGGCATGAACCTGTTTGTCAAGAAGCAGGGCGGTCTGCCCTCCCTGCCCGACACGGGCTATGCGGTGGACCCGTCGCTGGCCGAACTGTCCACGTTCATCAGGGCGGGCCGCACGGTGCCGTTCATGGACCAGCTCTGGCCCAACGCCAAGGTGCAGCAGACCATGCTCAGCGGACTCCAGGAGATCTTCAGCGACCAGTCCACGCCCGAAGAGCTCCTCAAGGAAATGGACGCCGATTACAAGGCCGGGAGCTGACCACGGAGCTGTCCGGCACGTGAGCGAACGTTCGGATTCCCGCAGGGGGCATCGAATCAACGGAGGTTTGGCATGTCCGGCATATCGGGCGGATCGGTGAGCCGTAGACAGGTGGTCGGCACCATGGCCGTCTCCGCGACAGGGCTGGCGCTGCCCACCGTCCCCGGCCTCCCCACGCAGGAGGCCCACGCCGACGAGGACGGCGACAGACACGGGCCGAAGGTCACCGGTCTCGCCGTCGACGGCCGCGAGGACAACCCGCTCGGCGTCGACGACCCCGCCCCGCGACTGAGTTGGCGGGTGGTGGGCGCCGACGCGGCATGGGCTCAGGCCGCCTACCAGATCCGCGCGGCGCGCGCTGAGCAGGATCTCGACAGGGGCCGTCTGCTGTGGGACAGCGGCAAGGTCCGCTCCTCGGCCCAGACCGATGTCGCATGGCACGGTCCCGTACTGGCCTCGCGCGACCGGGTGGTCTGGCAGGTGCGGGCGTGGAGCACCGACGGCGACGCGACATCGTGGAGCCGCCCCGCCTCATGGGAGATGGGGCTCCTCAAGCGCTCCGACTGGGGCAAGGCCCGGTGGATCGAGTACCCGGGCCGCACCGTCGACCAGCCACTGCCCGTGTTCGCCCGCACCTTCCGGGTGAACGAGCGCCGGGGAAAGGTCGTCAGGGCGAGGCTGTACCTGTCCGGCACCGGACTGCACGTCGCCCGGCTCAACGACAAACCCGTCACCGACGAGGTGCTCGCGCCGGGCAACTCCAACTACCAGCTCTCCACCGAATACCGGGTCTACGACGTCACCCACCTCGTCCGCCTCGGCGACAACACCCTGGGCGTCGAACTGGGCCACGGCACGGCGTTGGTGACCCGGTCCGTCACGAATCCCGGGACCGGCCGCACCGCCCCCTACAGCTGGTGGCAGAGCCAGTTCAAGGGCAGCGGCAACCTCGTCGCGCCCGCAGCCCGGGACGCCACCACGATCAAGGTGAACAGTGTGGCCAACTACCACGTCGGCGGCACCGTCAACATCGACACCGGCGACGGCGGCGAGCGCCTGGAGTCACGCACCATCACCGCGATCGGCACCGCCGGCGCCGACGGCACCGGTATCACCTTCGAACCCGGCCTCACCTCCGGGCACGAGAGCGGTGCCGCCGTCACCGGCTCCGGCAACTCCCTCGCGAGCACCGACCCGAGCGCGGGCGCCGCCGTCCCCCCACGTCTGATCGCCCGCCTGGAACTCACGAAGGCCGACGGGACGGTCGAGACCGTCGTCAGCGACCGCTCGTGGAAGACGGCTCTCGGCCCGACCGTCACAGCCAACTGGTACTCCGGCTCCGACTACGACGCCCGGCGCGAGCAGCCCGCCTGGACCGCCCCTGGCGCGGACCTGGGTGAGTCGGCGAGGCGGCGCGACGGCACGGCCGTGGGCTGGATCGACGCCGCGATCGCCCCGCCGCCCAACCTGACCACCGAACTGGTCTGGCGGGTGGCCGAGCCGCTCAAGGTCGTCGACAAACTGCGTCCGGTCAGTGTCACCCAGCCTCAACCCGGCGTGTGGGTCTTCGACTTCGGGCAGAACTTCGCCGGCTGGCCGCTGCTCGAACTCGACGGCTCGCTCCCGTCCGGCACCACCGTCAAGCTGTACCCCGCCGAGTCGCTGAACGCCGACGGCACCGTCAACCAGGTGTCGATCATGGGTGGCGGCGCAGCGCGCGGCACCCACGTGTTCGCCGCCTACACGACGTACGGCGACAAGCGAGGCGAGCGGCGGCACCCGCAGTTCCACTACTTCGGCATGCAGTGGCTGCAGGTGACCGGCCTGCCCGAGGGCTACGTACCGACCCGGGACACGGTGACCGGCCTGCAGATCCACGCGGACGTGCCGGCCGCCGGCTCCGTGCGGACCTCCGACGACCGGATCAACCGCATTCACCGCATGGCCCGTTACTCGATCATGAGCAACACCATGTCCACCTTCACGGACTGTCCCGGCCGCGAAAAACTCGCCTACCCGGCCGACTACGCGCAGCCCTTCGGATCCCTCCACCGCACCTTCGGTTACGCGGCCTACCTGCGCACCATGCAGCGCCACCTGGCCGAGGGCCAGTCCAGGGCCGGCGACAACATCGGCAACGTGGCGCTCAAGGCCCCGGTCTACGACTGGGGCTACACCGGCCGGTTCGGCGACGAGATCAACTGGGGCAACGGCATCATCCTCGTGCCCTGGCTGGCGTACGAGACGTATGGCGACACCCGGACAATGAGCCGCTACTACGCGCAGATGCAGGCCTTCCTGCACTACATCAGGACCAAGAAGGCCGGCACAGGCGCGGACCTCCACATCGTGGACGCGGCCTTGGCCGACTGGATCGCCAGTGAGAACACCTCGGGCCGCATCACCGGAACCTGGGGCTACCACCAGATCGCCGACCGGATGGCCCGGATGGCAACGCTGATCGGGCGCGATGCCGACGCGGCCGAGTACCGCAGCCTCGCGGCCAATATCAAGGACGCGTTCAACGACGCCTTCTACAACGCGGCGCTCGGCCGGTACACCGCCGAGGGCGACCAGGGCGGTGCGGGGGCGACGCAGGCCGCGCAGGCGCTCGCCCTGGACGAAGGGCTCGTGCCGGAGGGGGAACGCGGGAAGGTCCTCGACGCGCTGGTGGAACTGGTCCATGCCCACCGGCCGTTCGGGGGCGGGCCGCATCTCAGCGGCGGCACCCTCGGTCTTGCCCCGATCGTCAGAGCCCTGCACGAAGGCGGCCGCGACGACGTCCTGTGGGACGTCCTCCGGGAGGACACCCGCCCGAGCTACGGCTACTTCATGGCACCCACCACCGCCAACCCCGGCGGCCTGACGACCGTTCCCGAAGAGTGGGGCATGGGCAACTCCAAGAACCACATGATCCTGTTGCAGATCGAGGAGTGGTTCCACAGCGGCCTGGTGGGCATCCGCCAGGCGCGCGGCAAGGCCGGCTACCGCGAGCTGGTGATCGACCCTCGCCCGGTCGGCGGACTCACCCACGCCGAGGGCAGCTACCGCACGCCGTACGGCGTGGTGTCCGCGCAGTGGATACGTGAGAACGGCAGGTTCCGGCTCGACGTGGAGCTCCCGCCGAACACCACGGCGGAGGTCCGGCTGCCCACGGACGACCGTGCCACCCACGTCGTCGGCTCGGGGAAGCACACGTTCGCCGGCCGCGACCCGCTGACCGGTTCCGGGAAAACCGAAAGGGACAAGGTGTGAGCCATGAAGGGCGCAGTGCAGACGATGCCGACCGCGATGTCGGCGAGGGAATTCCACCCCGCCGACACGGACCGGCATTACGTCGCCGAACCGTGCTCGCCGCGACGGCCGGCGCCGTGTCGGTAGGGGCCGGTGTCATCGTGCCGTGGACCGTGTGGCAGATGACCGGTGACGCGACCGTCGTCAGGGGCAACTGGCCCGCGATGACCCGCTACCTGGACTGGATCCGGCAGCAGACCGGCGACACCTACGCCGGACAGGGGCCCCTCACCGGCGACTGGCCGGCGCCGCCGACGCCGTCCGCGAGGGACGCACGCCCTTGGCGCGAGTGGAGGGGGCGCGCTTCCTCGGTCACGCGGACGGGGTGGCCTCGTACCGGATCCCGTCCGGCCGGTACCACCTGACCGCCCGGCTGCACTGAGCAGCACCCCGGTCTGCGGTACCAGCGCCGGTACCGCAGACCGGCCACTTCCCTGAGACCGCTTAGCCCTGGTGGAGCGGCGGGGGCGCGGTCGAGCCACGGACGACGAGTTCGACCGGTGGGTCGCTCGCCGGCGGCAGGTCGGTGTCCGGCTTCTCGATGGCGTGCACGAGCCGCCTGATTCCTTCCCGTGCCGCGGCGTCGAAGGGCTGACGCACGGTGGTCAGGGGAGGCGTGACGTAGGCGAAGACCGGAGTGCCGTCGAACCCGACCACACTGACGTCCTCCGGCACACGGCGCCCGGCTTCCCGCAGGGCGTGGATGAGGCCGATGGCCATCTCGTCACCCGCCGCGAACACGGCGGTCACGGAGGGGTCCGAGGCCAGCTCGCGGCCCGCCGCGTACCCGGAGGCGGGTGACCAGTCACCCTCGACGACAGGTGGTTCGGATGCGTCCCGTGCCGCCAGTGCGGCCCGCCATCCTTCCAGGCGGTCCTTGGAGGCATACCACCGCAGCGGTCCGGAGAGGTGATGGACGGTCACGTGTCCCAGGTCCAGCAGGTGTTCGGTGGCAACCCGCGCCAGCTGGTGGGCGGCCACGCCCACGGTCAGCGTGCGGGCGGCGTCGAAGGCCGGCGGTGCCCCCAGGAAGAGGACCGGTACGTCGGCGTGGACGGGGACTTCTCCTTCCACGACGGGCTCGGAGACGACGACTCCGTCCACGCCCTGCTCGATGAGTGACTCCACCGCGCCGGCGATCCCTTCCGGGTCGCCGTCCGGCGTGTTGACCACGCGCAGTGTGTACCCCGCGTCCCGCACGGCGTGCTCGATGCGCACAAGGAGCGAGGCGGTTCCGTATCCGGCCGTACCCAGAGCGACCACCCCGATGGAGCGGGTACGCCCGGAAGCCAGTGCACGGGCCGCGTGGTTCAGCCGGTAGCCCAGTTCGCCGGCGGCTGCGAGGACGCGTTGGCGGGCATCGTCGGAGACGTACGGCTCGTTGTTGAGGACCCGTGAAACCGTTTTGCGCGAGACTCCGGCCACACGGGCCACGTCCGCGCTGCGCGGCGCAGGCGAGTCCGAGGTGCGTCCCACCCCTGGTGCCATCACGTCTCCTCATAGCCGTATGCCTGCATCGAACGAGGTCAACTGCATGACCGCGCGGTCATGTCTACGCAGTTGCAGGGCACACGTCAAGAGAAGTCGCTGAACTTCTTCCTGCTCGTAATGGCGGTTCCGAGGGCGCCAGGGGTCGTCAGCAGCAACCCGCGGTATGCACACTCGCGGCTGCCGTCGTCGTCGACGCGGTGGTGGCCGCCTCCTGGTCCTGGGCGATACGGCCCCGCAGCATGTTCTCCATGACCTTCATGAAGCGCTGTGCCCCGGAGGCGCCGATGACGAAGGGGTTGTCGCGACCGTCGGGCGCGGCGCGCAGCTCTTCCATGCGCTCCAGGCCGTAGTCGGCGAATGCGTGGTTGCTCAGTTCGACGTCGACGCCGGCCCGCCGCATCCGGGAGGCGAAGGTGAGGATGGAGGAGAGGTAGGTCTCCTTGCTCGCGGTGGTTGTGGGCGGGTTGGTCCCTCCCCAGGTCATCGCGGTGTGCGTGCGGCCCTGCCACCGGGCCGGGAAGAACGGCGAGACGCTGCCGGGTGTGTGGCCCGGCGTGTGGTGGAGCGTGAGCGTGGTGTCTCCCAGGGTCAGCTTCTGGCCGTCGGCGATGTCCAGGTCACGGGTGGGTGCGTTGGCCGGGGCGGTGGAGGCGAGGAGGTCCCAGTCGGCCGGGGCCATCATGACGCGCGTGCCGTACGTGTCGGCCAGATACTGTGCGCCGCCGAAGTGGTCGCCGTGGGCGTGGGTGACCACGACGTACTTGATCGTCGACGGGTCCGCTCCCAGCTCGCGCAACCCCGGGACAAGGATCTGCTCGGCCTCGTCCGGATTGTTCAGGGCGTCGATGAGGATGATCCCGCGTGAGGTGAGGATCGCCGTGGCGGACACAAAACCGACGCTCACCACCCCGACGTTGTCGAAGATCCGCAGCGGTGTGGGAGCGGCGGGTCGCGGAGGGGTGTAGCCGGCGGTGAGCGCGTTGACGATGCTCTTGAAGACCGGGTTGTCACCGGCGAGTTCGGCAGCCCGGTCGAAGTAGTCCTGCGCGGTGTCGCCCGGGGCCGCCGGGGCCCCGTCGGCGCGGTCCGCGAGCAGCGCCGCCGCGCCGGCCGTGACCGCCGTGGCGGCGCCGAGCTGCCAGAAGCGGCGGCGAGTGAGTGCCGGGCGGGTTGCGTCGGTGTGCGGCTCGTTCATGGGGGGGTGGCTCCTTGATGTGAGGGGATGGGTGGGGACGGGGAGCGGCAGGCTTTGTGGGGGGGCTTCTTCGCCGGTCAGGGGTTACTCGAGGTGGTCAGTGCCGCCTGCTCGTCCTTCTCGTCGGCCCCTGCGTCGCCGAGCGGCACACCCAGGCGTTCCTTCAGGACGAAGGTGACGGCCAGTCCGACCGCCGTGACCCCCACGAGGTAGACGCCGACGGAGTACACGGTGCCGGTGCTCGACTGCAGGGCTTCGGCGATCATCGGGGCGAAGGCGCCGCCGAGGACGGCTCCGATGGCGTACGACAGTGCCGCACCGCTGTACCGGACGGCAGTGGGGTACAGCTCCGCGAACAGGGCGGCCTGTGGCCCGTAGGTGAGTCCGAGGCCGAAGCTGTAGAGGACGAGCGCCACGACGACGAGTCCGATGTTCGCCGTGTTGAGCAGTGCGAAGAACGGGAACATCCAGGCGAGTTGAATGAGGAAGCCGATCCGGTAGACGCGCAGGCGCCCGAACCGGTCGGACAACCGGCCGCCCACCATGGTGCTGACCAGCCAGCCCACCGCGGCGACCATCACGCCGATCAGGATCGTCGTCGGGTCCATGCCGAGATGGTTCACCGAATAGCTCTGGACGTAGCCGCCCGTGGTCATATAGCCGACGGCGTTGTTGGCGGCGAACAGCAGGGCACCGGCCACGACAAGCGGCCAGTGGTCCTTGAACAGCACGGCGAGCGGGGCGCGCGACCGGCTCCCGGACTCCTTCAACTCCCGGTATACGGGGCTCTCCTCCACCTTGCGCCGGATGACGAAACCGGCGGCGACGAGGACGACGCTCGCCAGGAACGGGATGCGCCAGCCCCAGGCGAGGAACTGGTCGTCCGTGGTGAGGGCGGTGACGGCGGCCAGGGCGCCGTTGGCCAGGAGCAGGCCCAGCGGGGCTCCGAGCTGGGGGTAGGCCCCGAACCTTCCGCGCTGCGCCGCGGGCGCGTGTTCCACGGAGATCAGCGCGGCGCCGCCCCACTCGCCGCCGGCGGACAGCCCCTGAAGGATCCGCAGGAGTACGAGGATGACCGGAGCGCTCGTACCGATGGAACTGGACGACGGCACGAGACCGATGAGGGTGGTCGCGACGCCCATGAGCAACAGGGTGGCAATCAGCATGGCGCGGCGGCCGATGCGGTCACCGAGGTGGCCGGCGAGTGCGGCTCCCACCGGCCGGAAGAAGAAGCTGATGCCGATGGTCGCGAAGGAGATGATCAGTGAGTTCTCGCCGAGCCCGTCGAAGAACAGGCTGTTGAAGACCAGTCCGGTGCACAGGGCGTAGATGAAGAAGTCGTACCACTCGATGGTGGTGCCCGCCATGGCGGCGAGCGCGACGGTGCGGTGCTGACTCTGGCTGCCGGATGTCTGAGCGGATGGGGACATGGGGAGTCCGATCGTCGTCGGGGCGTCGTTGGCCCGGGGAGGGGACGGGGGTGCGGACGTGTGGCGGTGTCAGACGGCGTAGTCGGGGGCGATGCGGTCGATCCTGCGGCGCAGCGCGTCGAACAAGGTCCTGCCCGCCTGGGTGCGGTCGCCCAACTGGAAGGACTCCTTGGTCGAGCGCACCGCAGCCTCCAGGGTCACCGGGGTCAGCGGCTGCCCCGACGACTGGGCGGCGAGCTGGATCTCGCAGGCCCGTTGCAGGGTCCAAAGGGAGGCGAACGCCGCGGGCAGGGTCGGCCCCAGCGCCAGCAGGCCGTGGTTGCGCAGGATCATCAGGTCGTGGTTACCGAGGTTGGCCACCAGGCGTGGTTTCTCCTCGGGGTCGACGGTGATGCCCTCGAAGTCGTGGTACGCGACCATGTCGTGCAGTTGGGCGGCGTAGAAGTTGTCCGGGTCCAGCCCGCCGCGCAGGCAGGCGACTCCGGTGCCGGCGGTGGTGTGGGTGTGCATGATGCAGTGCGCGTCGGGCCGGTTGGCGTGGATCACCGAATGAATCAGCAGCCCTGCTTCGTTGACCGGCCAGTCCGAGTCGGACAGGACGTTGCCGTCGAGATCGATCTTCACCAGGTTCGAGGCGGTCACCTCGTTGTACATCAGGCCGAACGGGTTGATCAGGAGATGCCCGTCCTCGCCGGGCACGCGCACGGTGATGTGGTTGAAGATCATCTCGACCCAGCCGAGGTGATCGAAGATCCGGTAGCACGCGGCCAGTTCGAGCCGCGCTCGCCACTCCGCATCGCTCATGCGCGCCGGTTTCGCCGTGCTCGTCGGGGTGTCCAGAACGGTCACTGCCGTGCTCCTTGGTCGCTCCATGGGCATCGCCGGTACGTACGTGGCGGCGCCCCTCGGTGTGCAGGAGCATGGGTGCCCGACTACTGGGGAGCCAATGTCGAGGTCGCCATCGAAAGCCGCCGTACAGTGTCCGATTCGACATAATGGCTGGGCAGTTGGCGGATGCGGGTGCCGTCGTGAGAGGAACGACACTCGTTACGTCATTCCGCCGTCGGCGGCTGTGACAGGCCCGCGAGGGCGGTCAGTTCCAGCGTCAGCAGAAGGCGCCGCGTCGGATCGGTGAGCGTCATGCCGAAGAGCTGCTCGGCCCGGCGCAGCCGTAGCCGTAGCGTGTTCTGGTGGATGTGCAACTCGCCGCTGGCGGCGGCGACATCGCCGAAGTGCCGCAGATACGTGAGGAGCGTGGCCGCGTAGTCGGTGGCGTGCTCGGCGTCGTGTGCCCGTAGGCGCTCCGCGATGCCGGTGCGCAGTTCGGGCTCGTCGCGTACGGCCCCGACGAGCCGCCGCAGCACCAGCTCCGGCCGCAGGTCCTCGGTACGGTACGCGCCCGGGTCCGCGCGCTGCTCCCCGAGATGATCGAGCGCGGCGTCGATGTCGCGGCGGTCGGAGAGGAGAGCGGGAAGCGTCCCGACGGTGGGGGAGTGGACCGCGGTGAACGACCTGTGCAGGCTGTGTCCGGCCCGGTCCAGGAGGTGGTCCAGCAGGACACTGGTGGACACGGAGCCGGAACCGGCGGCCGGCAGCAGCACGTAGACGCGGTTTCCGAGCAGGGCCGCCGCCGGTTCGTAACCGAGGGAGCGGCCGTCGAGGACAGCCAGGTCCAGCATCCGCATCGCAGCGGCGCGGTGCCGGGCCGCGAGGCCGGCCTCCGACGACTCCTCGCCGTTCGTCTCCCGTACGGTCTCGGCCAGCCCGACCAGTACGGCGGGAAGGCGGACGCCGCCGTGCGGGTCGCCCTGTTCCGGCTGCCCTTCCAGCGTGGAACGCAGGGCGCGGTCACGCCTCTCCTGCTCCGCGTCGACCTGGCGGCGCAGCGCCAGCATGTGCAGCGCTGCCACCCGGGCCGCCTCCTGCAGGGCCGGCCCGCAGTCGGTGACCGCGGTCTCGTCGGAGAACGCCACCCACAGGGAACCGAGCACGTCCTCGCCCGCCCTGATGACCACGGCCATGCGCGGCAGATCCCCGGGCCGGTGCCGGCGTACGACCGCGTCGCTCACCCACACCGCACGGTCCAGGTGATCGGCGAGCGCGTCCTCGGGCACCCGCCTGCCCAGGATCCCGCGTCGCCGGGTCTCGTCGATGGGCTGGTCGGACAGGTTCGAGTAGGCGACCACGACCTGCTGCGTATCCATGATCGCGACAGCCCCGCCGACGATTCCGGCGACCGCGTTGGCCAGGGAGAACAGATCGCCGCCCGTCGTCCCACCGCCGGATTCGGTACCCGCCGCGCGCGCGGCCAGGATGGTCGTGACCAGGCGCTGGACACGCGTCCACGGCACCTGCGGCTCGACGGCCAGGACGGGAACTCCCGCCTCGCGGACCTGCGCCACCACGTCCGGGAGTGCAGGAGCGGTGCACTTGACGGCGAGTGCGCAGGAGTTGTCCGCCGCCGTCCGAAGGGCCGCGGCCAGTGCCGTACGGTCCCCGATGTCCAGACCGACACCGAGCAGCAGATGTCCGGGTGCGGTGGTCCCGAGTGCCTCCGGGCAGTCCAGCAACTCGACGCCGATGACCGGCTGTTCGCCCGCACTGCCTGCGCCTGCATCGCCTTCGGACAGCACGCTGATGACGCCGCCCTGTAGGGCCTCGACGAGCTGATCGAGGCGTATCGCGGTCATGCCGACCCTCCTGTTCAGGCATCCAAGGGGTGTCGGAATCTACATCACTGAGCCTTCGTGAGTGTAGGTGCCGACATTGTTGCGGGCTGCGTCACGGCGCATGCTCGCTGCGAACGGCCGTCATCGGCCGATGGATCGACCCGCGAGCGCGCCCGAGGCCTCGGCGAGACGCCCGGCAGCTGAAGGAGCCCCGTTGCCACATCCCTTGGGGAACCCCCCATCGAAGATCATCGCTGTCCACCTCAACTTCCGCAGCCGGGCCAAGGAGCGCGGACGGACCCCCGCCCACCCCTCCTACTTCCTCAAGCCACCGTCGTCGCTGGCCGGCACCGAAGAAGCGATCATCCGGCCGCGCGGCTGCCAACTCATGGGTTTCGAGGGCGAGATCGCGCTCGTCATCGGCTCCCGCGCGCAGCGCGTGGCGCCGGAGGACGGTTGGTCGTACGTCCGCTGGGTGACGGCCGCCAATGACGCGGGCGTGTACGACCTGCGGTACGCCGACCGCGGTTCCAACCTCCGTTCCAAGGGCGCGGACGGGTTCACGCCGGTCGGCCCGCGGTTGCTGGACGCCCGCCAACTGGAGCCTGCCGGGCTGCGGTTGCGGACCTGGGTGAACGGCGAGCTGGTGCAGGACGACACGACCGACACCCTGCTGTTCCCGTTCGGGGAGTTGGTCGCGGATCTGTCCAGGCTGGTCACCCTGGAACCCGGCGACGTGATCCTCACCGGCACACCGGCCGGCGCCTCGGTGGCCGAGCCGGGGGACGTGGTCGAAGTCGAGGTCGGCGACGGCCGGTTGAGCACCGGAGTGCTGCGCAGCCCGATCGCCTCCGCCGACCACGACCTCGAACCGTGGGGCGCACAGCCCAAGGTGGACCGGGCCGAGGAGGAGTCGGCGTACGGATCCGCGTACGTACCCGGCCCGTTTCTCGACGAAAGCCTCGCCCGCGGCCTCCGCTCGGTGGCCGTGGCGACGATCAGCGCGCAGCTACGACGGCACGGTCTGCCGCACATGTCGGTCGACGGCGTACGACCCCTCAGCCCCGCGGCCACCATGGTGGGCGTCGCGCACACGCTGCGCTATCTGCCGCTGCGCGAGGACCTGTTCGAGCGGTACGGCACCGGCATGAACGCCCAGAAGCGGGCGATCGAGCAGCTGCGACCCGGCCATGTGCTGGTGATGGACGCCCGGCGGGACACCTCCGCCGGAACCCTGGGCGACATCCTCGCTCTGCGCGCGCAGCAGCGCGGTGCGGCCGGGGTTGTGACCGACGGAGGACTGCGGGACAGCGCGGCCGTCGCCGCACTGGGGCTGCCGGTGTTCCACGGCGGTGCGCACCCGTCGGTGCTCGGCCGCCGCCACGTCCCCTGGGACACCGGCGTGCCGGTCGCCTGCGGCGGGGCCCTGGTGCAGCCCGGCGATCTGATCGTGGGCGACGACGACGGTGTGGTCGTCGTACCCCCTGATCTCGCCGCGGAGTTGATCGTCGACTGCCGGGAGCAGGAGCGGCAGGAGCGGTTCATCACCGAGCAGGTGCGGGCCGGGGCGAGCGTCGACGGCCTGTATCCGCTGGGCCCGGCCTGGCGGGATGCGTACGAGACCTGGTGCAAGGGAGAGACACAGTGAAGTTCCGCAGCGACCCGTCCACGATCCGCGGCTCCATCGCCCCGGTCGTCACCCCCTTCACGGCCGAAGGAGCCGTCGACCACGACAGTCTGGCCGGGCTGATCCGCTTCCAGCTGGAGTCCGGTTCGCACGGCATCTCGCTGGGCGGTTCGACGGGGGAGCCGAGCGCGCAGAGTGCCGCCGAGCGGATCGCGGGGATGCGTACGGCGGTCGAGGAGATCGGCGACCGCGTCCCGTTCCTGCCCGGGACCGGCTCGGCAAAGCTCGACGAGACCCTCGAAATGACCGCAGCAGCACAGGAGTTGGGCGCCGACGCCGCGCTCGTCATCACGCCCTACTACGCGCGGCCCACGCAGGAGGCGCTGTATCAGTGGTACGCGACGGTGGCGAGGGAGTTCCCGGACCTGCCAATCGTCGCCTACAACGTGCCCTCGCGCACGGCGGTGGACATCGCACCGGAGACGGTGAAGCGGCTGTTCACCGACTTCGACAACTTCGTCGGGGTGAAGGAGACGACGAAGGACTTCGAGCACTTCTCCCGTGTACTGCACGCCTGCGGCCGCTCGCTGCTGGTGTGGTCGGGCATCGAGCTGCTGTGCCTGCCGCTGCTGGCGCTGGGCGGAGCCGGGTTCGTGAGCGCGGTCGCGAATCTCGCGCCCGGCGCGGTGGCTCGGATGTACGAGCTGTGGGAAGCGGGCGACTTCGACGGGGCCCGCGATCTGCACTACCGGCTGCACCCGCTGGTCGACCTGCTGTTCGTCGAGACCAACCCGGCCCCCGCCAAGTGGGTCCTCGCCCAGCAGGGGCGCCTCGCCTCCGCCCACGTCCGTCCGCCGCTGATCACCCCGACCGAGGCGGGCCTTTCCCGCATTCGGGGGCTGCTCGCCGAGGGCGGCGACCTCACCGCACCGATCGGAGCATGACCATGACGACGACCATCGAGAACCTGCCGACCGTCATTCGGCACTGGATCGGCGGAGAACCGGTCGACAGCACCGACGGGCGGACGTTCCCCGTGGCCGATCCGGTGTCCAACACGGCCTACGCCAGGGCTGCGGCAGGCGGTGCGGCCGACGTCGATCAGGCGGTTTCCGCCGCCAGGTCAGCGTTTCCCGAGTGGGCCGGGCTGTCCAACCGGGCGCGCGCGGGTGTCCTGTACCGGATCGCCGACGCCGTCGAGGCCCGTCATTACCGGCTCGCCGCCTTCGAGTCGTACGACTCCGGGCTGCCGATCACGCAGGCCCG
>NZ_BMPQ01000031.1:0-64235 GCF_014647675.1 Streptomyces flaveus
AGAAGATCGAACTCCCGCAGATCTACTTCGCCCACCAGCGCGAGGTGTTCCAGCGCGGTGGCATGTGGCTGACCGCCGGTGACTGGGGCGGCCCCAAGGACGGCGAGAGCGTCGAGAAGCGCCTGGTGCGCTACCGCACGGTGGGCGACATGTCCTGCACCGGTGCCGTGGACTCCGACGCCACCACGCTGGACGCGGTGATCGCCGAGATCGCCGCCTCCCGGTTCACCGAGCGGGGCGCGACCCGCGCGGACGACAAGCTGTCCGAGGCCGCGATGGAAGACCGCAAGCGCGAGGGGTACTTCTAAGCTCCGCGCCCCTGAAGAAGGCCGCAGGCCTTCCTTCAGGGGCGCGGGGCTGTATCGATTTGCGGCTCCGCCGCGATGGGGGTCCCCCCGCTCTGGGGGTCCCCCCGCTCTGGGGGTCCCCCCAGGCCCTTAAGGCACTGGGGGAGAATTCGAGAGTGGGGGAGCGACCAGCCACAACCAACCCGCACTCGCCGACGAATTCGCCCCCCACCCCCGAAGGCGCATGTTGGGGGAGCTCAACTCCCCAACGTAAGCCGCGGCTTCGGCGCATCCGTGCGCCCCGTCTGCGGGCGCCGGCTGCCCGCCCGGTACGGCCCGGGCCAGCTGACGCCCGCCCCCGTGTAGCCCTGCTCAGACGCAGCGTGCAGCGTCCAGTGCGGGTCGTACAGGTGGGGGCGGGCCAGGGCGCACAGGTCCGTACGCCCCGCCAGGATCAGGGAGTTGACGTCGTCCCAGGAGGAGATGGCGCCCACTGCGATCACCGGGATCCCCGTCTCGTTGCGGATCCGGTCCGCGTACGGGGTCTGGTAGGAGCGGCCGTACTCCGGCTGCTCCTCCGCGACCACCTGGCCCGTCGAGACGTCGATCGCGTCGGCGCCGTGTGCGGCGAAGGCGCGGGCGATGGTGACGGCGTCGTCCGCGGTGGTGCCGCCGTCGGCCCAGTCGGTGGCCGAGATGCGTACGGTCATCGGGCGGTCCTCGGGCCATACGGCACGTACGGCGTCGAAGACTTCCAGCGGGAAGCGCAAACGGTTCTTCAGAGAACCGCCGTAGGCGTCCGTGCGGCGGTTGGTCAGCGGGGAGAGGAAGCCGGAGAGCAAGTAGCCGTGGGCGCAGTGGAGTTCGAGCAGGTCGAAGCCGCAGTGGGCGGCACATCGGGCGGCTGACGTGAACTGCTCGCGTACATCGGCCATTTGAGTCTGGGTCAGCTCGCTCGGCGTCTGGTTCTCCGGCCTGTACGGAAGCGGGGACGCGGCCACGAGCGGCCAGTTGCCCTCCTCCAGTGGTTCGTCGATGCCCTCCCACATCAGCTTGGTGGAGCCCTTGCGGCCCGAGTGGCCGAGCTGTACGCCGATCGCCGCACCCGGTGCCTGTGCGTGCACGAAGTCGGTGATCCGCCGCCAGGAATCGCCCTGTCGGGAGGTGTAGAGGCCGGCGCAGCCCGGCGTGATCCGGCCCTCCGGGCTCACACACACCATCTCCGTCATCACCAGCCCGGCGCCGCCGAGCGCCCGCGCGCCCAGGTGGACGAGGTGGAAGTCGCCGGGTACGCCGTCCACGGCCGAGTACATGTCCATCGGTGAGACCACGACCCGGTTGCGCAGGGTCAGTCCGCGCAGCCGGAACGGCGTGAACATCGGCGGCGTACCGGGCAGGCAGCCGAACTCGCGCTCCACGCTCTCGGTGAAACGCGCGTCGCGCAGCCGGAGGTTGTCGTGCGTGACCCGGCGGCTGCGGGTGAGCAGGTTGAACGCGAACTGCCGGGCGGGCTGGTCGAGATAGAGCCCCAGGTTCTCGAACCACTCCAGGCTGGCGCGTGCCGCCCGCTGCGTGGAGGCGACGACCGGGCGCCGTTCCTCCTCGTACGCGGTCAACGCGGCGTCGAGCGAGGGCTGTTCCTCCAGGCAGGCGGCAAGGGCGAGCGCGTCCTCGACGGCGAGCTTCGTACCGGAGCCGATGGAGAAGTGCGCGGTGTGTGCGGCATCGCCGAGCAGGACCACGTTCTGGTGGGACCAGCGCTCGTTGACGACGGTACGGAACGCCGTCCACGCCGACTTGTTGGATCTGAGCGCCCGTCCGCCGAGCGCGTCCGCGAAGATCTTGGCGCACCGTTCGACGGACTCCTCGACGTCCGCCTCCGCGAACCCGGCCGCCTCCCACACCTCTTCGCGCATCTCGACGATGACGGTCGAGGCGTCGGCCGCATAGGGGTATCCGTGCAGCTGCATCACCCCGTGCTCGGTCTCCGCGATCTCGAAGCGGAACGCCTCGAACGGGAAGTCGGCGGCGAGCCAGATGTAGCGGCACCGGTGGGTGGCCACCCGCGGCCGGAACACCTGCGCGTACGCCTCGCGCGTGGTGCTGTGCACTCCGTCCGCCGCGACCACGAGGTCGTACGACTCCGAAAGCCGCGCCACGTCCGGCGCCTGCGTACGAAAGTGCAGCTCGACACCGAGCGAACGGCACCGCTCGTGCAGGATCTCCAGCAGCCTGCGCCGCCCGAGCGCCGCGAAGCCATGCCCTCCGGAGGTGTGGCGGGTGTTCCGGTGGACGATGTCGATGTCGTCCCACCGCACGAACTCGTCCCGCAACGCCTCGTACACGATGGGGTCGGCGTGCTCGATGCCCCCGAGCGTCTCGTCGGAGAGCACGACGCCGAAGCCGAAGGTGTCGTCGGGGGCGTTGCGCTCCCAGACGGTGATGTCACGGGCAGGATCGAGCCGCTTGAGGAGGGCGGCGGCGTAGAGCCCACCGGGGCCACCGCCGATCACCGCCACCCGCATCGCGCTCACGGTCACCGCCCCCGCCACTTCGGGGGCCGTTTCTCCGTGAACGCCGCGTGGAACTCGGCATAGTCCTCGCCGTTCATCAGCAGGGCCTGGGTCGAGGCGTCCAGCTCCACCGAGGCGGACAGGGGCATGTCCAGTTCGGCGGTGAGGAGGGCCTTCGTCTGGGCGTATGCGAGGGCGGGGCCCTGGGCGAGGCGGTGGGCCAGGGCCTGGGCGGCCTCGTCGGCGTGGCCTTCCTCGGTCAGTTCGCTGATGAGGCCGATGCGCTCGGCTTCGGGTGCGCGTACCGGCTCGCCCAGCATCAGCAGGCGGGTCGCGTGGCCGAGACCGACGACGCGGGGCAGCAGATAGGCGGCGCCCATGTCGCCGCCGGACAGGCCGACGCGGGTGAAGAGGAAGGCGAAGCGGGCGCTCGGGTCGGCCACCCGGAAGTCCGCGGCCAGGGCGAGGACCGCGCCCGCGCCGGCCGCGACGCCGTGCACCGCCGCGATCACGGGGAAGGGGCATTCGCGTACGGCCCGGACGACCTGCCCGGTCATGCGGTTGAAGTCGAGCAGCTGGGACGTGTCCATCGACAGCGTGGCCCCGATGATCTCGTCGACGTCACCGCCGGAGCAGAAGCCACGGCCCTCGCCGGCCAGCACAAGGGCGCGTACGGACTTCTCGCGGGACAGCTCGGCGAGCAGGTCGCGCAGATCGGCGTAGGCACCGAAGGTGAGGGCGTTCAGCTTCTCGGGGCGGGCCAGGGTGACGGTGGCGACCCCGTCGACGTATTCGCAGCGCAGGTGCTGCCAGTCGGGCGTGCGGGTCGCGGAGCCGGTGAAGGGACTCATGAGGTGCGGCCTCCTCGGGAGGGGCGGCGGGCGGCACTGCCGGGCGCTACCCATGAATCTATCACTCATCTTTGACTGTCGTCAGGAGTGCGCGATAAGACCGAGGCGACGCGACGTCAGTATGCGAGCTTCGCCACATGAACCGGCATGAAGTGCGATACGTGAGCTTTGATACGCCACTATCGCCACGAGACGTGACCTCGACACAGCAGTCACGGAGTCACGGGTGCGCGACAGCGCCGTAACGGCGGGAGTTCCGGCGCGAGCCGGACCGTTGACCTGGGTACAGCCCGTACAGCCCGTACAGCCCATGCAGCACGACAGAAGAACAAAACGAACAGAAAGGCCCCGCCGGGCATTCGGCCCGACATCGCAGTATCCTTCTTATTGTTGAAAGCAGGAGTACCTGCTCCATGAACGGACCCGCCTTGCACGAGCCCTCAGCCCCAGCCTCCTGGCGCGTCGCGCTGCCGCACTCCGCCGCCGCCGTGCCCGTCGCCCGCGCACTGGTCCGTACCGCCCTGGCCGAGATCGAGCACCCCGCCGACTGCGACACGGCCGAGCTGCTCACCGCCGAACTAGTGGCCAACGCCGTGGAGCACACCAAGGGGGAGGACCCCATAGAGCTGGTCGTGCAGCTGCTGCCGACCGGCTGCCAGGTCGAGGTGCACGATCCCGACCCGTCCCCGCCCGGCAGCCTCACCCGCCCCGGCCCGGACAACAACCCGGACCCCTGGCAGGAGCACGGCCGCGGCCTGCTGCTGATCCGCGCCCTCAGCTCGTCCTGCGGGCACCGGGCGACCGAGTCCGGCAAGGCGGTCTGGTTCAGGCTGCCTGCGGTGCCACAGCAGCGCAGACCCAGCGAGTGATCGAGTGATGACGTAGGGCTCAGGCGAGCGTCGCCACCAGGACCGCCTTGATCGTGTGCAGCCGGTTCTCCGCCTCGTCGAAGACGACCGAGTGCGCCGACTCGAAGACCTCGTCGGTGACCTCGAGGGAGTCCAGGCCATGCCGCTCGTGGATCTCGCGCCCGACCTTCGTACCCAGGTCGTGGAAGGCGGGCAGGCAGTGCAGGAACTTGACGTCCGCGTTGCCGGTGGCACGCAGGACGTCCATCGTCACCGCGTACGGACCGAGGGCGGCGATCCGCTCGTCCCAGACCTCCTTGGGCTCCCCCATGGACACCCAGACGTCGGTGGCGATGAAGTCGACGTCCGCGACGCCCTCGGCGACGGTCTCGGTGAAGGTGATACGGGCGCCACTGGTCTCACTGATCCTGAGCGCCTCGGCGATGACCTCCTTGGCGGGCCAGTAGGCCTGCGGGGCCACGATGCGGACGTCCATCCCGAGGAGCGCGCCCGTGATCAGGTACGAGTTGCCCATGTTGAAGCGGGCGTCGCCCAGGTACGCGAAGGCGATCTCGTCCAGGGGCCGGTCCGTGTGCTCGGTCATCGTGAGCACGTCGGCGAGCATCTGCGTGGGGTGCCAGGCGTCGGTGAGGCCGTTGTAGACGGGCACGCCGGCGTACGCGGCCAGCTCCTCGACGTTCGCCTGACTGTCGCCGCGGTACTGGATCGCGTCGTACATCCGGCCGAGCACCCGCGCGGTGTCCTTCACGGACTCCTTGTGCCCTATCTGGGAGCCGGACGGATCGAGATACGTGGTCGCCACCCCCTGATCCGCGGCCGCGACCTCGAACGCGCAGCGGGTGCGCGTCGAGGTCTTCTCGAAGATCAACGCGAGGTTCTTCCCGCGCAGGTACTGGGTCTCGGTCCCGGCCTTCTTGGCGGCCTTCAGCTCGGCGGCAAGCTCGATCAGACCGCGGAACTCCTGCGCCGTGAAGTCCAGCTCCTTCAGGAAGTGGCGGCCGGCGAGGGCGGTCGGGACTGTCGCCATGGGGCGCTCCAGACATGCGGGGACTCAGATAGCCGGAAGTCTATACGAGACTTCGCATTTCTATGCGACACGGTGTGGATGCACCCCCTTAGGGGCGCGGGGAACTGCGCGACCAGCCACAGACGGCCCGCAGTTCCCCATTCCGCTCAACCGACGGAGTCCCTCTGCACCGGACAGCTCATACAGCGTGGGCCGCCCCGCCCTCTCCCCAGTTCGCTCCCCGGGATCTCGATCACCTCAATACCCTGCTTGCGCAGATGGGTGTTCGTGGTCGAGTTCCGCTCGTAGGCGACCACGACACCCGGCTCGACCGCGAGGACGTTGCAGCCGTCGTCCCACTGTTCGCGCTCGGCCGCGTGCACGTCCTGCGTGGCGGTCAGTACGCGGATCTCGCTCAGCCCGAGGGCCGCGGCGATCGCGCGGTGCATGTGCTCCGGCGGGTGGTCGGTGACCTTGAGCTCCTTGTCGTCCACGCCCGGTTCGATGGTGTACGAGCGGAGCATGCCGAGTCCCGCGTACTGCGTGAAGATGTCGCCGTCGACCATCGTCATCACCGTGTCGAGGTGCATCAAAGCCCGTCTCTTGGGCATGTCGAGCGCCACGATCGTGGTCGCCGACCCGGCGGCGAACAGCTTGTGCGCGAGCATCTCCACGGCCTGCGGTGTCGTCCGCTCGCTCATGCCGATGAGCACGGCGCCGTTGCCGATGACCAGCACGTCGCCGCCCTCGATGGTGGAGGGGTAGTCCGCCTGCCCTTCCGACCAGATGTTGAAGGCCTCCTTCGCGAACAGCGGGTGATGCCGGTAGATCGCCTCGAAGTGCACGGTCTCGCGCTGGCGGGCGGGCCAGCGCATGGCGTTGATGGAGACCCCGTCGTATATCCAGGCGGAGGTGTCCCGGGTGAACAGATGGTTGGGCAGCGGGCGGAGCAGGAAGTCGTCGAGCTCCATGACGTGGAAGCGCACGGACGTCGGCTCCGCGTGCGCGTCCAGGAACTCCCGCTTGGTCATGCCGCCGACCAGGGCCTCGGCCAGCTCGCCCGCCGGCATGGCGTCGAAGGCCTCCCGGATGTGGTCCGTGGCGAGCGGCCCGTACTCCTTCTCGTCGAAGACCCGGTCCAGTACGAGCTCCCGGGCGGCCGGGAGCCCCAGCACATCGGTGAGCAGGTCGCCGAAAAGATGGACGGTGACCCCACGGTCACGCAGCACGTCCGCGAACCCGTCGTGCTCCGCTCGCGCCCGGCGCACCCACAGCACGTCGTCGAAGAGCAGGGCGTCCTTGTTACTGGGGGTGAGCCTTTTGAGCTCAAGATCAGGCCGGTGCAGGATGACGCGGCGGAGCCGCCCGGCCTCGGAGTCGACTTGGAATCCCATGCCTCCATCTTGACCACCGGGGGCCGTGTTCACCCCACCGCTTACCCTCTTCCTTTTTCGTCACCTTGACGACAAGCGTGATTCCTGGTTACCGTCTCCATGACGAAAAGAGGGGGCTTCATGGCCGACATCACCCGGCGCCTCGGCTGGCGCCATCTGCGCGGCGCACCCACGGCGCACATCCGCCATCACCGCGGCGGAAAACTGCTGCACGACGGCCCCGGGCTCAGCTTCTGGTTCCGGGCGCTGACCGCCGCGCTCTCCGAAGTCCCGGTCGACGACCGGGAGTTGGCGATGACCTTCCATGCCCGTACGTCCGACTTCCAGGACGTGGCCGTCCAGGCGACCGTCACCTACCGGATCAGCGACCCGGCGATGGCCGCCGCGCGCCTGGACTTCTCCATCGACCCGGACACCGGCGCGTGGCGGGGCACACCGCTGGAGCAGTTGGGGACGCTCCTTACGGAGACGGCGCAGCAGCACGCGCTGGACGTGCTGGCCCGTACGCCGCTGTCGGCGGCGCTGGTCGACGGAGTGACGGCGGTGCGGGAGCGGATCGCGGCGGGCCTGGGCGGGGAGCCCCGGCTCCCGGCGACCGGCATCGAGGTGGTCGCCGTACGCGTCATCGCGCTGCGCCCGGAACCGGAGGTGGAGCGAGCGCTGCGCACGCCGGCCCGCGAGCAGATCCAGCAGGAGGCGGACCGGGCGACCTACGAGCGGCGGGCGGTGGCCGTCGAGCGGGAGCGCGCGATCGCCGAGAACGAACTGGACAGCCAGATCGAACTCGCCCGCCGCGAGGAGCAGTTGGTGGACCAGCGAGGGACGAACGCACGGCGCGAAGCCGAGGAGCATGCGGCGGCCGACGCGGTCAGGGCCGAGGCGGAGGCCACCCGGTCCGTACGGCTGGCCCGGGCCGAGGCCGAGGGAGCGCGCGAGGTCGGTGAGGCACGGGCGCAGGCACAGGCGGCCTGGCTGCGGGTGCACGCGGAGGTGGACGTGACGACGCTGCACGCCCTCACCGGGACACGACTGGCGGAGAACCTGCCGCGGATCGACAGCGTGACGGTGTCGCCGGACGTGCTGACGGGCTTGCTCGCCAGGCTCGGTACGCAGGAGCGGGCGTGAGCCTCGCTCCCCGGATCGTCCTCGTCCACCGCGTCACGGAGTACGAGGAGTTGGTGGCCCGGCACGGCACGCACGGCCAGGCCGCGTTCTTCCTCTCCTCCCGTGGCCGGGACATCCAGGAGATCGCCGAACGCCACCGCCGGACGCGACAGGCGCTGACGGAGGTGACCTCGGCCATCCCCCTGACCTGGCGTCAGACCCGCGTGGAACGAACCGACCTGGACCGCTTCCTGTTCGCCCCCGAGGACGTCGTGGTCGTGGTCGGACAGGACGGGCTGGTGGCGAACGTCGCCAAGTACCTCGCCGGGCAGCCGGTGGTCGGCATCGACACCGACCCCCGCCGCAATCCGGGCGTCCTGGTGCGCCATCGCCCCGAGGACGCGGGCAAGTTGTTCGCGTTCACGCAATCCGGAAGGAGCGACTTCGACGAACTCACCATGGTCGAGGCCGTCGCCGACGACACACAGCGGCTCGTGGCGCTGAACGAGATCTACCTGGGTGCCGCCGGCCACCAGACGGCCCGATACCGCCTGGGCCTCGAGGACGACGGGGGTGTCGTCGAGGCCCAGGCCTCCTCCGGGGTGATCGTCGGCACCGGGACCGGGGCGACCGGATGGATCCGGTCCGTGTGGCAGGAACGGGGCACGCGGCTGCGGTTGCCCGACCCCACCGAGGAACGGCTGCTGTGGTTCGTGCGGGAGGCCTGGCCGTCCCCGGCCACCGGTACGTCACTGGTGGCCGGGGAACTCGCCGCCGCGACCAGTCTCCGCCTCACCGTCGAGTCCGAGCGGCTGGTCGCCTTCGGGGACGGGATGGAGACGGACGCGGTCGAGCTGACCTGGGGGCAGACGGTCCGGGTGGGCGTGCGCCGGGAGCGGCTGCGGCTGGTCTGCTGACCTGACCGTCACAGCCGCGGGTCCACCGGCTCCGACTCCAGCGCCAGCACCCCGAACACCGCCTCGTGCACCCGCCACAGCGGCTCGCCCTCCGCCAGGCGGTCCAGGGCCTCCAGACCCAGCGCGTACTCACGGATCGCCAGCGAGCGCTTGTGGTTGAGGAAGCGGCCCCGGAGGCGGTCGAGGTTCTCCGGGCGCGTGTACTCCGGGCCGTAGATGACCCGGAGGTACTCGCGGCCCCGGCACTTGATGCCGGGCTGGACCAGCCGACCCTCACCTCCCCCACTCTCGGCTTCGCTCGAGCGGGGGGACCCCCACCGCACCACGGCATTCACCGGCTTGACGACCATGCCCTCGCCGCCGCGCCCTGTCATCTCCAGCCACCAGTCGACACCGGCCCGCACCGAGTCCGGGTCAGCCGTGTCGACGAACAGCCGTCGCGTGGTCTGCAGCAGCCCGGACGCGTCGCTCGACACGAAGCGGTCGATCAGCGCGAGCTGTTCGTCGTGCGGCAGCGCGGCCAGGCTCCGCCCCTGCACGGCGAGGATCTGGAAGGGCGCGAGCCGCACACCTTCCAGACCGGACGTGGTCCAGCAGTACCGCCGGTACGCCTCGGTGAACGCGGCGGCGTCCGCGGCCCGTTCCCGCTGCTTCACCAGCAGGTCCTGTACGTCGACACCCCGCGCCGCCGCCCCTTCGAGCGCGGCGACCGCACCCGGGAACACGGCCCCGGAAGCGGCCCCGACAGCGGCGTACTGACTACGCAGCAGCCCGGACGCCTTGAGCGACCACGGCATCAACTCCGCGTCCAGCAGCACCCAGTCGGTGGCCAGCTCCTCCCACAGCCCGGCCTCGGTGACGGCGCTGCGCACCCGCCCGAGGATCTCCTCGGTGACCGCGGGGTCATCGAAGAAGGGGCGCCCGGTGCGGGTGTAGAGCGAGCCGGTCGGCCCGTCCACCCCGAAGCGCTCACGCGCCGCATCCGCGTCCCGGCACACCAGCGCCACCGCCCGCGAGCCCATGTGCTTCTCCTCGCACACGACCCGCGCGACACCGTCCGCCGCGTACTGGGCGAAGGCCTCGGCCGGGTGCTCCAAGTAGCCCTCCACACGCGAGGTCGCCGTCGGCGCCATCGTCGGCGGCAGGTACGGCAGCAGCCGCGGGTCCACGGCGAAACGGCTCATGACCTCGAGGGCCGCCGCCGCGTTCTCCTCGCGGACCGACACCCGGCCCGCGTGGCGGGTCTCCACGACCCGACGCCCGTGCACGTCCGCGAGGTCCAGCGGCCGCCCGTCGTGACCGCCGGGTGCCTCGGTCCGCAGCGGCTTCGTCGGCTCGTACCAGACCCGCTCGGCCGGTACGTCGACGAGCTCGCGCTCCGGCCAGCGCAGTGCGGTCAGCTTGCCGCCGAAGACGGCGCCGGTGTCCAGGCAGATGGTGTTGTTCAGCCAGGTCGCGGTGGGCACGGGAGTGTGGCCGTACACGACCGCCGCGCGGCCCCGGTACTCCTCCGCCCACGGGTAGCGCACCGGCAGCCCGAACTCGTCCGTCTCGCCGGTGGTGTCGCCGTACAGCGCGTGCGAGCGCACCCTGCCCGACGTACGGCCGTGGTACTTCTCGGGCAGACCGGCGTGGCAGACGACGAGCCGACCGCCGTCGAGCACGTAGTGGCTGACGAGCCCGTCGATGAACTCCCGTACCTGCTTCTTGAACTCCTCGCTCTGCCCCTCCATCTGCTCGATCGTCTCGGCGAGCCCGTGCGTGTGCTGGACCTTGCGGCCCTTGAGGTGACGCCCGTACTTGTTCTCGTGGTTGCCGGGCACGCACAGCGCGTCGCCCGACGCGACCATGGACATCACACGGCGCAGCACGCCCGGGGAGTCGGGGCCGCGGTCGACGAGGTCGCCGACGAACACGGCCGTACGGCCCTCGGGGTGGACTCCGTCCACGTAGCCCAACTTGCCGAGCAGCAACTCCAGTTCGGAGCCGCAGCCGTGGATGTCGCCGATGATGTCGAACGGGCCGGTGAGGTGGGTCAGGTCGTTGAACCGCTTCTCGGTGCGGATCTCCGCGCTCTCGATCTCCTCCACTCCGCGCAGGATGTGCACCTTGCGGAAGCCCTCGCGCTCCAAGTGCCGCAGGGAGCGCCGCAGTTCGCGGATGTGCCGCTGGATGACGCGACGTGGCATGCCGGCCCGGTCCTCGCGCGCGGCGTTGCGCTCGGCGCACACCTCCTCCGGTACGTCGAGCACGATCGCGATGGGCAACACGTCGTACTTCTTGGCCAGTTCGACCAGCTGCTTGCGGCTCTCCTGCTGCACGCTGGTCGCGTCGACCACGGTGCGCCGGCCCGCCGCGAGCCGCTTGCCCGCGATGTAGTGGAGTACGTCGAAGGCGTCCCCGCTGGCGCTCTGGTCGTTCTCGTCGTCGGCGACGAGGCCGCGGCAGAAGTCGGACGAGATCACCTCGGTCGGCTTGAAGTGCCGGCGGGCGAAGGTGGACTTGCCCGAGCCGGAGGCGCCGATGAGCACGACGAGGGAGAGGTCGGTGACGGGCAGAGTACGACCCTTGGTGTCATTGCTGGTCATGCGGCCTTCTCCTCCTTCGCTGCTTTCGTCGTGAATATCGTGAAGACGGCCATCTGAGTCGGCGGACCCACCTCGGGGTCCTCTGGTCCGACGGGCACGAACTCCACGTCGTATCCGTGCCGTTCGGCCACCGCCCGCGCCCAGGTACGGAACTCCTCGCGCGTCCACTCGAAGCGGTGGTCGCCGTGCCGGACATGTCCGGCCGGGAGGGTCTCCCAGCGGACGTTGTACTCGACGTTCGGCGTCGTCACGAGGACGGTCCTCGGGCGGGCGGAGCCGAACACGGCGTACTCCAGGGCGGACAGCCGCGGCAGGTCGACGTGCTCGATGACCTCGCTGAGCACGGCGGCGTCGTACCCCTTGAGCCGAGTGTCGGTGTACGCGAGCGAGCCCTGCATGAGCTTCACCCGCTCGGCCCGCCGCTCCCCCATCCGCTCCAGCTTGAGCCGCCGCGAGGCGATGGTGAGCGCGCGCATCGACACATCGACACCGACGATCTCGGTGAACCGGATGTCCTTCAGCAGCTCCTGCACCAACTGGCCCTGTCCGCAGCCGAGATCGAGCACCCGCCCGGCCCCGGCGGCCCGCAGCGCCTCGACGATCGCGTCCCGCCGCCGCACGGCGAGCGGTACCGGCTTCTCGTCCGTGTCCTGCGTCTCGTCGATGGCGTTGTCGATCTCCTCGACGTCGCTGTCGTCCGCCTCCGCCAGCCGGACGAGTTCCAGTCGCTCCATGGCCTGCCGCGTCAGCGACCAACGGCGGGACAGATAGCGGCTGGTGATCAGCTTGTGCTCCGGGTGCTCCGGCAGCCAGCCCTCGCCGGCCCGCAGCAGCTTGTCGACCTCGTCGGTCGCGACCCAGTAGTGCTTGGCGTCGTCGAGGACGGGGAGGAGGACGTACAGGTGCCGCAGGGCTTCGGCCAGCCGCAGTTCGCCTTCGAGTACGAGGCTTACGTAGCGGGACTCGCCCCACTCCGGGAACTCGGCGTCCAGCGCGACGGGTTCCGCCGTCACCGTCCAGCCGAGCGGTTCGAAGAGATTGCGGACGAGCTCGGCGCCGCCTCGGGCGGGCAGTGCGGGCACTTCGATGCGCAACGGCCTTGCCTGCTCCGGGAGTTCGGGCCTGGCGTGGCACGTTCCCTTCATCGCGCTGGAGAACACGCTGCTCAGCGCCACGGCGAGCAGTGACGAGGCGGCGTACGGCCGGTCGTTGACGTACTGCGCGAGCGCGGCGTCCGGCGCTCCCCCACGCCCCTTGCCCTTGCCGCGCCGCACCAGCGCCACCGCGTCGACCTCCAGCAGCAGCGCGGCCGTGCAGCGCTCGGGGCTCGCCTCGGGGTAGAGGACGTGCGCCTTGCCGTAGGAGGTGGAGAACGCCTGCGCCTTGTCGGGGTGCTTGTGCAGCAGGAAACCGAGGTCGGTCGCCGGGCGCTCTGGGGTGCCGTTGGTACTGATCGTCAGGAACACGGTGGTCTGCCTCGAAACGTCTTTCAGAACCGCTTCTGAACTGCGGAAATCGGGGGCGCCGCCGTCCGGCACCGTGCACAACGTACAGCGAACCTCTCCGGAGAAGTCAGGCATTTTCCGTCTTCCGCGTACGGCAGGTGAGCGGCTCTCGGACTGCACGCGGACGGTTTCCGGGCCGTACGAGCAGGGCTTCCGCGCCGTACGCGGACGGCTTCCGGGCCCTTCCGGGCCGATCGGACTGGACGTCTGGCCGATCGGCCCGGGCCCTTGGCCGGTCGGCCGACGCGACGGCGTGCGGTGTCCGTCTAGCGTCGGTCTCGTCCGGCCACCACAGCCCGAGGGGAACGTTCAATGCACCAGCGACCGACGACCGGAGCACACGCCGACGCCACGGCCATGGCCGTACTGGCCGGAGCGCCCACGGAGTTCGAGCTCGACGTCATGGATCTGCTCGTAAAGGCACTGCGCGAGGCCGTCAAGCTCGAGTCACCGGCTGTGGGCACCGAACACCTGCTGTCCGCACTCGTGATGGGGGAGACGGAGGCCGGTTCGGCGATCGCCCCCGGGATACGGAAGGCCGGCTCGCTCAGCGGCCTGGTCTCGGGCCGGGCCGGGAGCGGTGGAGCGGGTTGGGCGAACGACGACGGGGACGGCGGCACACCGGTCGAGGCCACCGACGAGGACGAGGCCGAGGTCACCGCCACCTGGCGCGAGGCACAGTGGCGCCTCGGGCTCGAGACCGGCGCATCACGTGGCTCGCACAAGACGAAGGGACCGGCCGGGGAGAGCGGCCGGCCTCTGCCCGTGATGACCGACGCGACGCGGATGTGCCTGCTGCTCGCGCTCAGGTCGGCCCGCACCGAAGGGACGGTCGCGGTGCGCTGCCGGCACGTGGCGCGGGCCCTGCTGAACCTGCCGGCGAGCCGGGCCCGGGAGGCACTGGTCGTGGAGAGGCTGGACCTGGCCGCCGCGGCCACGGCACTCGACGCACTGGACGCGAGGGCCTCGGCGGAGACCGAGGGACCGGAATCGCGTGGCGTCCTGCTTCTCCGCCGGGCCGGCACGCTGGGCAAGAGCGGCAACCGCCTGTCCCGCGCGATAACGTCGTGGACCTCAGGGGCGTCCGTCTACGGCTCACCGGTGATGTTCGCGGTGACCGGCGAGGCCGCACGGCAAGCGGCACGCTACGGGCGCGGCGAGACGGAGCCCGTGGACCTCCTGCTGGGAATCCTGGCCCTGGACCGGGCCCTGGCCGTTGCCGGACGGTCACTGCCCGAGGATCTGGCATCCGTCAGCACGGCCGCCGAACTGTTGCGCCGGCACGGCGTACGGCACGGGTCCCTGGCCCGTTCGGCGACCATCAGCACAGTGGTCGACTCGGGCGCCCACACACGTCTCTCCGACTCCGCCCAGCAGGCCAAGGCGGCCGCGCAGCTCATCGCCGCCGAGCAGGGTTCGCCCACGGTCGGTACGGCCCACCTGCTGGCCGCGCTGCTCGAAGCACCCGCGGTGGACGCGGAGGCGGGCGACGAGGGCCGCACGGTCGGACGGCTGCTGGCCGCCGAGCACGTGGACATCGCCGCGTTGCGGGCGGAGCTGGGTCCGCGGTCGGGCGCGTGACATCAGGGCGCCGCCGGGCAGCGGCCGTCCCTGCCGCGGCTACCGTTCCCTCCGGCGGATCCGTGGTGCCGGGGCAGAGGTGAGTATGAGTCAAGTGACGGAAGACGAACGGCAGGTGGCCGGGCCTCCGGGGCGCGGACCGCGTGCTGCGGCACGGCGGCTGCGTCGCGAGGCGGCCGAGACCCTGACCGCGATACGCGCCGTACCACGCCGTACGGTCCGCGCGGAGATCCTCGTGTGCGCCCTCACGGCGGCCTTCGGACTGATCCCGCTGCTGCTGGTGCGTCCGGAACGGCCGGTTCTCGCGGTCCTTGAGGCGCTGTGGGCGACGCTGCTCATGGCGGCGCGGCGCGGTCGGCCGGTCGCCGCGGTCCTGTGCACCTCTCCGCTGCTCCTGGGTGTCAACGTGTGGATGCTGCCGGTGGCGCCGATCGTCGTGCTGTCCGCCACCCGTCGTATCGCACCACCTCGGCGGGCCTGGCGGGTCGTCGGTGCGGCCTGCGCCGCGACCGGTGTCCTGACCGTTGCCCTGGACCTGTTCCGGTGGGAGACCCTGCCGACGAAACTGGCCGAGAACGCGATCTCCGCGGTGCTCCTCCTGCTACTCCCGGCCCTGGCCGGCACCCTGCTGGGCCGGCGCCGGCCCCTGGTCGACCTGCTGCGGGAGCGCAACACCTATCTGGAACAGACCCGTACGCTGACCGACGCGGCGGCCCGGATGGAGGAACGGACCCGGATCGCGGGCGAGATGCACGATCTGCTGGGCCACCGGCTGAGCCTGATCTCGGTGCACGCGGGGGCGCTGGAAATGGCCGCCGCGCGGCAGGCACCTCCCCTCGCGGGACAGGCGGAACTGCTGCGCACGACCGCGGGCACTGCCATGGAGGAGCTGCGCGAGATCCTCGGTGTCCTGCGGCACACGGACCTGGCGGACGAGACCGGGAGCGACCGCGGGACGCGTGAGGACATCACCGCTCTGGTGACCCAGTCACAGCAGGCGGACGGCGGCCGGATCGAGTTGGACTGGTCGGTTCCCGACACGGTCGAGGTCGAGGCCCGTACCCGGCAGGCGATCCACCGGGTGGTCCGCGAAGGTCTGACGAACGTGCTGAAACACGCGTCCGGCGCGCCCACCAGGGTGGAGGTCAGGGCCACGGCCGATGGGATCGAGGTGTCCGTCACCAACGCGGTGCCGCTCGTCGCCCGCCGCTCCCACGGAGGAACTCACAGCGGTTTGGCCGGTCTTCAGGAGCGGATCTCGTTGCTCGGCGGCACCTTCGCGGCGGGCCCCCTGACGGACGGCGGCTTCCGCGTGGCGGCGTGGCTGCCGTCCCGGACGAACAGGCCCCTGCCCACTCCTTCGCAGGCTGCCGCGGTGCCGCCCCCTCATGCCCCCTTCCCTCCTTCCCGCACCACCGAGCGGGAAGGGTCCCGCGCCCCGATGTCGGCCGAGGTGCTGACCTGGCCGCGTGTCCTCGGAGCGGGCTGCGCGGCGGCGCTCGTGGTGCTGCCGACGGCGGGTTTCCTCGTCGTACTGCTGATCACGGCGGCCCTAAGATGAGCTGATGATCCGAGTCCTCATCGCCGACGACGAGGCCCTGATGCGCGTCGGAATCCGGCTGATCCTGGAGAACGCCGAGGACATCGAGGTCGTGGCCGAGGCGGGCGACGGTCTCGAAGCCGCCGCGGCCTGCCGCTCCCAGGACATCGATGTCGCCCTGCTCGACATCCAGATGCCGACCAGGGACGGAATCGCGGCCGCCGAGGACATCGCCCGCATCTCGCCCCGTACGTACGTCGTGATGCTGACGGCGTTCGGCGAGGAGGCGAGCGTGACGCGCGCCCTGCGGGCCGGGGCGAGCGGCTATCTCCTCAAGGACACCGGCCCCTCCGAACTGATCCGTGCCGTGCAGCTCGCCGCGAAGGGCGAACCGGTGCTGGCGCCCCGCATCACCCGCCAACTGCTGGACCGTCATGTGCAGTCCGGCCGTGACACCGAGGCCGCCCTGCGCAGGACGGAGGAACTGACGCCGGCCGAACGGGAGGTCCTGCGGCTGCTCGGCACGGGCCTGTCGAACGCGGAGATCGCCGACCAGCTGTATCTGAGCGCCGGCACGGTCAAGGCGCACATCAGCCGGATCCTGACCCGCACGGGCTGCGCCAACCGCGTACAGGCCGCCGTCCTGGCCCACGACGCCGGACTGCTCGACGACCGCTGAGCCGTGACCAGGTCCGCCCCACTCCCGGTCGGCAGGCGTCCGCCGACCAGGAGCGGGATACCCCGGACACCGGGAGACCCGGAGGCCCGGAGACCGGGACGAGCTTGCGGTGGTCGTCGGTTACCGGAGCTGGGACTGCACCTGGGCGGAGATCAGGTCGAGGTGGTCCAGGTCGTGGAGGTCGAGGATCTGGAGGTAGACGCGCTGGGAGCCGATCTGCGCGTAGCGGCCGATCTTGTCGACGATCTCGGCCGGGGAGCCGGCCAGGCCGTTGGTCTTCAGGTCGTCCACCTCGCGGCCGATCGCGGCGGCGCGGCGGGCGACCTCCGCGTCGTCCTTGCCGGCGCAGACGACGAGGGCGTTGGAGTAGACGAGGTCGTCGCCCTTACGCCCCGCCTCTTCCGCGGCCGCCCGTACGCGGCCGAACTGGCGCTCGGTGTCCTCGATCGACGCGAACGGCATGTTGAACTCGTCGGCGTACTGGGCGGCGAGGCGCGGCGTACGGCTCGCGCCGTGGCCGCCGATGAGGACCGGGACCTTGGCCTGTGCGGGCTTGGGCAGCGCGGGCGAGTCGGTCAGGTCGTAGTACGTGCCGTGGTGGCTGAAGGTCTGGCCGGCCTCCGTCGCCCACAGGCCCGTGACGATCGCCAGCTGTTCTTCCAGGCGAGCGAACTTCTCCTTCGGGAACGGTATGCCGTACGCCTTGTGCTCCTCCTCGAACCAGCCCGCGCCCAGGCCCAGTTCGACCCGGCCACCGGACATCTGGTCGACCCCGGCGACCTGGATCGCCAGAACGCCGGGCAGCCGGAAGGTACCGGCCGTCATCAGAGTGCCGAGGCGTATGCGCTTCGTCTCGCGGGCGAGCCCGGCGAGGGTGATCCAGGCGTCCGTGGGACCCGGGAGGCCGTCCCCGGACCCCATGCGCAAGTAGTGGTCGGAGCGGAAAAAGGCGTCAAAGCCGAGGTCTTCGGTGGCCTTGGCCACGGCGAGCAGGGTGTCGTAGCCGGCCCCTTGCTGGGGCTCGGTGAAGATTCGAAGATCCATGCCTCCATCCTGCACGGTCGAACACCGGCCCACGCCACGGGTTCCACCGTTCCTCCGCGTCCTCCGGAAGGCGATGCTCCAAAGACTGCCGCTCTGCACCTTTCAGTTCGGAGCGTCGTCGGCCAGCGAAGCCATGGCGCACGGGCGCAGGACCATGAGCGAGTCTTCCAAGGTCGCCGCCATGGCAAAGGGGAACCGGTCGACCTCAAGACAGAGTGCGACGTCATCAGGGTGGACTCCTTGACGCACACCCTCCGCCAGCTCGGCGGCGGCGCGCGACTCGGCAGCGCGGCGGACGAACTCAGCAGCGTCCGTCCCGGCCTCGGTGGCTCTCCGCGCGATGTATTGGGCACACGCCAGATCTTCATCGGCCTGCCCATCGTCGCCAGTGACCACGAACGTGATGCTGGCACTCTTGCGCGTCCGCAAGAGCCGAGCCGTTGCCTCCGCCACCACGAAGCCGGCGCACAGCACCAGCGACGCCTCCTTGACCGCGAGGGCGCCGACCGTCCCTGCCGTGGTCTTCTGCACAACGGTCCGTCCGCCAAGGTCGACAGACCGCAGCAGGCCCGGCGAGTTGACCAGGTCGAACCCGGGCGCGGGCGGACCGTCTTTGAGCGCCCCCCAATCCGGGTGACGGGCCTTGAGCGCCAGGGCTTCGTCCAGCGACTCAGCAAGAACGATCTTTTCCGCGCCCTGGGCAAAGGCCCAGGCGGCCACGGTGAAAGCACGCATGACGTCGACCACGACCGCCACGGACGGGGCTTCGACCAGCTCAGAGATGCCAAGGAAACGAGCGTCCATTCTGATCATGATCGCGCATGCCCGACCCGAAGCGCCCAGAAAGTGACGCGCACCACATCGACGGTCTCGGAATGCAACACGTCCAGTTGCCCGCGTCGCGAAAGTGACGGCCCATCCCTCAAGCCCCACTAACCCATGTGCCATACTCGGGCGCTGATCATGGCATGAAACGACCGGGGGGCCGTGTGTACGCCGTTTCCCTGGACGCCCCCTATCTGGACACGGATGCGGATCAACTCTGCTTCTCGCTGGACCTGACGGAGCGTCCGGCGCTGGCAGAGCGTGTGGTGTTGCTCGGCGGGCTGGATGTGCGGCTGCGGCTGCTCGGGGCCTCGCACCAGGTGTTCGCCGGTCCCGTGCGGGAGACGGTGGCCTGTCTGCAGGGCGCGGTGAGGGGTCTGCCCGAGACCTGCACCCGTCAACTGCCGGGCTGGGGCTACGATTTCGGCGCCACCACTCGCCAACTGACTCCCGAAGAGTTCAGTGCCGAGGTGGCACAGGTCCTCGGCCGGGCCACCGACGCCGAGCACAGCCTGTGCGGAGTCTTTCCCGGTTCGCCGGAGGCGGTCACCGCGGTGGTCGTCGAGACGGTCGAGGGACCGTACGGCGCCGGGCTCGTCTGGCGCACCTGGCACACGTATCCGCAGAACGGCCAGATCGTATCGACGTACAGCCGGCTGGAGGCCCGATGAACAGCGCCCGACTCGTCCGCGCAGCGGTGGCGGCCGCGCTGGCCGCGACCCTGCTCACCGCCTGCTCCAGCGACGGGGACGACGACGCGGTCCCGCGCGAGTGGATCAGGAAGACGTACACCGAGACCGGGGCGGACTGGCGCGACCCGAACAGCACCCCGAGCGAGGTCGCCCAGGCGGTCCACACCGAGCGGGCGGCAGAGGACCGTACCTCCGGCGACAGCATGGAGTTCCTGCGCTACGGCGACGACCTGGTCACCGTCTCGCCGCACCGGAGCGGCAGCCTGATCGAGATCGAGGACTACCGCGACGGGTACCGCCGCCACAAGCGGCACCTCATCCACTGGCCGGACCCGGACAGCGCGAGCTTCCGCGGCGGCGGCCCCGGCGAGGGCAAGTAACGCCCGATGACCGGCCGGACCAGGCCCCGACGCATTCGGCGTTCCTCCCGCACAGCACCTGATCACGCCCCGACCCCGCCCCCAAGAAAGGCAACGCAGTGACCGAGATCTTCGAGTCGACCGGCCAGTCCCTGCTCTACGGAGTCGTGGGCCTCGTCGTGATGGCCGTCGGCTTCATCGCCCTCGACCTCGTCACGCCGGGCAAGCTGTACCACGTGGTGTGGACCGACCGGAATCGTGGCGCGGCCGTCCTGCTGGGCAGTCAGTCCGTGGCCGTGGGCCTGGTCATCATGAAGGCCATCGAGGCGAGCGAGTCCGAGCAGGGCCTCGGCTACGGCCTGGTCAGCACGCTGCTGTACGGCCTGGCCGGGGTGCTGGTGATGACCGTCGTCGGCATCGTGATCGGCGTTCTCACGCCGGGCCAGATGGGCGCGGTCGTCCTCGACGACCAGGGCGACCGTCCGCACCCCGCCGCCTGGGTCCAGGCCGGCATGTACCTGGGCACCGGGTTCATGGTCGGCGCGGCGATCTCGTAGCGGCGCCCCTCGATGAGCGGCACCACCGCGCAAGGCCACGACAGCACCGCGGCGCCCTCCCGCGCCGCGGTCGTCCGGCACACCCGGGGGGCTCGCTTCCTGCTGCTGTTCGCCGTCTTCCTCTGCGCGGCCTGCGGCCTCGTCTACGAGCTGGCCCTGACCGCACTGGGCAGCTACCTCATCGGCAACTCGGTGCTCCAGACCTCCGTGGTGATCTCCGTGATGGTGTGCGCCATGGGCCTCGGCTCCCTCGCCGCCAAACCCCTGCGCCGCCGCGCGGTGGGCGCGTTCGCGCTCGTGGAGGGCGTGCTGGCGCTGGTCGGCGGACTGTCGGTGCTGGTGCTGTACGCGGCGTTCGCCTGGCTCCAGCTGTACACCCCGGCGATGATCGTGGTCGCGGTGGCCGTCGGCATGCTGATCGGCGCCGAGATCCCGCTGCTGATGACCCTGCTCCAGCGGATCCGGCGGCAGGAGGCGGGCAGCGCGGTCGCCGACATGTTCGCCGTCGACTACATCGGCGCGCTGGTCGGCGGCCTGGGCTTCCCGCTGTGGCTCCTGCCGACGTTCGGCCAGCTGAAGGGCACGCTGGTGGTCGGCGCGGTCAACGCGGTGGCCGGGGTCATCGTGGTGGTGTTCATCTTCCGCCGGCAGATGCGGCGCTGGGTGCGAGGCGCCCTGCTGGCCGGGGTCACGGCGGTCCTGGCGGTGCTCGGTACGACGTACACGTTCGCGGACGACCTGGAGGTGACGGCGCGTCAGCAGATGTACCGGGACCCGATCGTCCACGCGGAGACGACGCCGTACCAGGAGATCGTCGTCACCCGCTCCACCGCCTTCACCGGCGAACCGGACGTCCGCCTCTTCCTCAACGGCGACCTCCAGTTCAGCTCCGTCGACGAGTACCGCTACCACGAGTCCCTCGTCCACCCCACCCTCTCCGGCTCCCGCGCCAACGTGCTGATCATGGGCGGCGGCGACGGGCTCGCCCTGCGCGAGGTGCTGCGCTACGACGACGTCCAGCACGTCACGCTCGTGGAACTGGACCCGGCGATGACCCGCCTCGCACGCGCCTTAAAGCCCCTGCGCGACCTCAACGACAAGGCGCTGGACGACCCGAGGGTCAAGGTCGTCAACGCCGACGCCTTCAACTGGCTGCGCGGCGCCCGCCAGCACTACGACGCGGTCGTCATCGACTTCCCCGACCCGGACACGGCGGCGCTGGCCAAGCTGTACTCGGTGGAGTTCTACCACCTGCTCGGCCAGGTCCTGACGCCGCAGAGCAGGGTGATGGTGCAGAGCGGGTCGCCGTTCTTCGCACCGAAGACGTACTGGTCGATCGCGAAGACGATCGAGACGGCGGGCTACGCGACCAACCAGTTCCAGGTCGACGTACCGAGCTTCGGCAACTGGGGCTACGTCCTGGCCACCCCGGGCGGCGGCACGTCCCCACCTCTGCGGCTGGCATCGGACGCCCCGCAACTGCGCTACCTGGACGAGGCAGTCCTGAAGGCCGCCGCGGTGTTCCCCGTGGACCGCCGCCGCCAGGACGTACGGCCGAGCACGCTGATGGACCCGGCCGTGCTGGAGTACGTACTGGACGAGTGGGAGAACTACTGACCGCCCGCGGTCGAGATCATCTGCGTTGTGGGCAGGGACGGGTTCGTCCCGCCCCAGGGTTCGCCGTGCACGGTCAACCGTTACGAGGGCACGATCAGCGACGCGGTTTGGGGCCCGCGCCCACCAGCCCCCTACGCCGCAGACCCCCGCTCCCGCTCAGCCTCATCCCGCACCGCCAGCCGCCGCAGCATCTCCAACACCCTGTCGCGGGACTCGTCCGCCGCGTCGATCGCTTCCATGCACTGCCAGTACATGGCCTCATCCGCCGCCGAGGCGATACTCACGAGGGCGATGCCCACCTCGCCCAAGAGGCCGCTGAGGTCGACGAGCGCTTGGCGGGCGTCGCCGAGTTCCGTGAGTTGTGCGGCGCGCAGGGTGCCGGCTCTCGGCAGGGGCACGTCCAGGACGCTGCAGCCTCTGCTCGCCAGTTCGGTCAACCCCACTGCCTCGCCTCGTAATTCGGGAGGGCCGGACATGGCGAGGCGACTGCCTATCGCCTGGGCGAGGGCCTGTGCCTGGCAGGCCTCCGCCATGATGCCCCCCGCGTCCTCACTTCCCATCAGGGCCCGTCTGCTCGCACCGATGAGCCGCACCGCGTCCATGCGCTGTCCTCGTCTGTCCCGACGCGTTCTTCACACGCCTGCCCGAACTCCGCCTTCCACTACCCAGAGTGAAGGGCCTCGTGACGAAAAGCCAGAGGAAGCCGGAAATCTGTGGACAATAAATCAGATGTGGACAACTCGATGACTCCGGAGAGTGACAATGCGCGTCGCGTCACGTCCCCTCCGCCGGAAATCTCTCCTCATTCCGGTCGATCTTCGCGGACAGTGCCGCGAGGGGATCGATGTCGAGCACCTCGCACAGCTGGAGCAAGTACGACAGGACGTCCGCGACTTCGTCCGTCACGCGGAACGCCTTCTTCGGGTCGGACATCACCCGGGCCGACTGCTCCGGCGTCAACCACTGGAAGATCTCCACTAGTTCGGAGGCCTCGACGCTGAGCGCGGCGACCAGGTTCTTCGGGGTGTGGTACTGCTGCCAGTTCCGCGCCGCCGCGAACTCGGCCAGTCTGCGCTGGAGCTGGGCCACATCAAGTTCTGTCACGGCTCCAGGTGTACCACCGTGACCCCGTCCACTCCCGAGGCCCAGGAGGCGTCGCTCACGGCCCCCACCAGCCGGATGTGCCCGCGCTCGCACATCCGCGCCGCCAGCCGTACGAGCTGGTCCCGCTGGCGCCCGTCCAGATCGCGGTCGAACCCGTCGGCCAGCACCGTGAGCGTCTGGAGCGCCTCGGGCACCTCCCCCGCCGTGTCGACCTCCAGCACACCCGGCCCGGTGAGCAGCACCAGGGCGAGGGCCAGGTACCTCAACTCCCCGTCCCCCAGCAGTCCGAGAGGCGTCCGCAGCCCGTCGCCCCGGTCCAGTACCGCTCGGACTGCCGGTGCCGCCCGGACTGCCCGGACGGCCTGGACCGTCTGGCCCGCCCGAGCCTTCGGTACCGATCCCTGCCCGGCGTCGGACGAAACCTGCTCGGCCAGTACGTCCACGACCCGCCCCGCACACCCGTCCCGCACCGCCGCGACCAGCAGCCCGTGCCGCCTCCCGCACTCCGACCGCGTACGCCACAGCACCTCGGCGAGGTTGGCGCAGCCGGGCAGCAGCCGTCCCGCGCCGAGCGGTACGGGCGCGCGCATGTGCCGGGGCACCGGGTCGCAGGCGAAGACGGAGCGCAGGGCGACCACCATCTGCTCGGCGGCGGCGAGGACTTGGCGCTGGCCGTCCGTCTTGCCGGCCACGCGCAGCGGCAGCAGCGCGGTGCCGAGCCGGTCGTCGGGGAGCGGGGCCCGGGTCACGGAGGACGAGCCCGCCGTGTACCAGGCCGCCTGCACGGTGGGGCGGCTCGGGTCACGCAGGGCCGTCTCCAGCAGGGTCACTCCGCCGGTCGTCAACCGCTCGCCCACGATGCGGAGTTCGGGCTCGGCCTGCACGGCGAGGTCGAGTCGTACGACTCCTGCGGGGCCGTCCACCGTGCAGCCGATACGGAACCCGCGTCGCCGCCCGGCATCGGGCCGGGCCCGCTCGGGAACGCAGGCGCCGGGATCCGGGAACACCTCGCCCAGCGACGCCCCACCACCCAGTCGCGCCAGTGCCTCGTACGCCCGCAGCGCACTGGTCTTGCCACTGCCGCTGGGCCCCGCGAGGAGCGTCAGCGGGCCGAGCGGGAACTCCGCGCGCCGGTGCCCGGCGAAGGCCGAAAGGCGGAGTGCGGTGACGCTCGGCCGCCGGTCCGGGCCGGGCGGCCCGCCGCAAGCAGCTTCTTCGGCAGGTACAGCGTCCGCGGCGGCGCTCAGGAATGGCACGGTCATGTCCGGACCGTAGGCTTCCGTCGGCCTGCCGAACCGTTCCGCCCGGCGGACCTTCCTACGATCGAGGGATCAGCAGGTCAAGCAGGTGATCGTCAGGCTCCGGGGACTCCCGCCCCCTCCATCAGCCCGGCCACTTCGGTGCCCGGCGGCGTGAGCAGGAACACGTTCCGCTCGACGCGGTGCATGCCGCTCGCCAGGCCGAAGACCACGCCCGTACTGAAGTCCAGTACGCGCTTGGCGACGTCCGGTTCGGCGCTGGTGAGATCGAGGAGGACCGGGATACCGGCCATCAGCGTCTCGGCAACCTCGCGCGCGTCCCCGAAGATATTGACCCGGAGCACGACGAAACGGCGGCGCGGCTCGGTGTCCGCGTCGGGAATCGACCGGTGGTCGACCGCCGAGGGCCAGGCGTCGCGGCCTCGCAGCGGGACGACCTGGGCGAGCCCTTCCCACTGTTCATCGGTGACGTCGTAGCCGTTCACCGGCTCCCCCCGACCTGTTTCGCACTGATTTCCTGCACCGGCCAATTCTTGCGCATGCTCACCCGTTCGGCCCAACAATGACACGGTCCGCGAGGCGGTCGTGCCGCACATCACGTCACATCACGTCGGCGACAGGCCACAGAGCTCTGCCGCGGGCACGACGGAATCAGAGGCGTACGACCGTCGTCTCCGTCGCCTTGATGCTCGTCCATACGGACGCTCCGTCCGCGAGGCCGAGTTCGGTGGCCGCCTGGGGGGTGATCTCCGCGACCACGTCCGGTGCCCGGTCGGAGGTGATGAGGACGCGCAGTCTGCTGCCGGTGGCGGTGATCTCGCGGACGGTGCCGGGCCAGACGTTGCGGGGGCTGCCGCTGGGCCGCTCCCGGTGGACGGCGACCGCTTCGGGGGCGATGATCGCGAGCGCTTCCGTGCCCGTCGGCAGCGGGTCCGCGATCACCAACCGCCCTCCGCCGTCGGCGAGTTCGAGCCCGTCGGCGGTCGCCGTGCCGGGCCAGGCGTTGCGGCCGAGCATGCGGGCCACCCACGGTGAGCGCGGATGGCGGGTGACCTCGGCGGGCGCGGCGTCCTGGACGGCGCGGCCCTCGTCGAGCACGAGTACGCGGTCGGCCAGCGACACCGCCTCGACCGGGTCGTGGGTGACGATCAGGCAGACTCCGCCGAAACCTTCGAGGTGACGGCGCAGGGTGTGCCGTACCTGGGCGCGGGTGGTCTGGTCGAGGGCGGCGAGCGGTTCGTCGAGGAGCAGGAGTCGGGGACGTACGGCCAATGCCCTTGCCAGGGCGACGCGTTGGGCCTGGCCACCGGAGAGCTGGGCGGGTTTACGGTGCGCGAGGTGGCCCACCGCGAGCCGGTCGAGCCAGTCCTGCGCGACGTGGCGGGCCTCGGTGCACGGTACGCCGTGGGCGCGCGGTCCGTACGCCGTGTTGGCGAGTGCGGTCAGGTGCGGGAAGAGCGCGCCGTCCTGGGGGACCCAGGCGACTGCTCTGCGGTGTGGGGGCAGCGGGGTGACGTCGGTGTCGCCGAGGCGCAGTACAGCGTGGGCGCGCGGGGTCAGGCCGAGCAGGGCCCGCAGCAGGGTGGTCTTGCCCGCGCCGTTGGGGCCGACGACGGCGATGGTGGTGCCGGGGGCCGCGTCCAGGGCGAGCTGGGTGAAGCCGGTGACCTCGGCGTGCAGCGACCAGCGTTCCCTGTCCGCCGGGGCGGGATCCTTGTACACAGCAGGGGCGTCCGCGGGTGAACTCCCCTCGTCCGCGGGCGGCTTGGGCGGATACGGGCGAGCGCTGCCCGGCGTACCCGTGAAGCGGCCGCGCAGGGCGACGAGGACCGCCATGGCGATGGCGAGCAGCAGCAGCGAGACGGAGGTCGCGGCCTGCGGGTTCTCCTGGAGCAGCAGGTACACCTGGAGGGGCAGGGTCTGCGTCGTGCCCGGAAGGTTGCCCGCGAAGGTGATGGTGGCGCCGAACTCGCCGAGGGCGCGGGCCCAGGTCAGCGCGGCTCCGGCGACCAGGCCGGGGGCCACCATGGGCAGCGTCACGGTGCGGAAGACCCGTAGCGGCGAGGCGCCCAGGGAGGCGGCGGTCTCCTCGTAACGCGGCCGGAGTCCGGCGATCGCCCCTTCGAGGCTGATCACCAGGAAGGGCATCGAGACGAACGTGGCGGCGACGACCGCGCCCGAGGTGTGGAACGGCAGCGTGATCCCGAAGACGTCCTCCAGCCAGGGCCCGAGCAGCCCGCGCCGGCCGAAGGCGAGCAGCAGCGCGACGCCGCCGACGGTGGGCGGCAGCACCATCGGCAGCAGGACGAGCGAGCGGACGAGGGCCTTGCCGGGGAACGGTACGCGCGCCAGCAGCCAGGCCAGCGGAACGCCGAGCACGAGCGACAGACCGAGCGACCAGAAGGAGACGACCAGGGAGAGCTTCAGCGCCTCGCTGGTGCCCGGGCTGGTCAGGTGCTCGCCCAGGTCGCCCCAGTCGGTGCGGGCGAGGACGCCGGCCAGCGGGAGGAGCAGGAAGGCGATGGCGAGCAGAGCGGGGAGGGCGAGGGTGAGGGGCGCACGGGAGGAACGGGTGGTCCCGGCGCGGCTCATGGTCACGGCTTCTCGAAGCCCGCGCCGCGGAGGATCTGCTGGGCCTGGGGCGAGGACAGCCACTTCACGAAGGCCGTGGCCGCCGTGGAGTGCTGTGACTCCTTCAGGGTGGCGGCGGGGTAGGAGGCGATGGCGTTCTGGTCGGCGGGGATGGTGATCGCGTCGGTCTTGTCGGTCGCCGTGGCCGCGTCGGTCTTGTAGACGATGCCCGCGTCCGCCTCGCCGAGTTCGACCTTGCTGAGCACCGCGCGGACGTTGGGCTCGTCGGAGACCGGTTTCACGGTGATGTTCCGGTCGGCGAGGACCTGCCTGCTGTAGCGGCCGACCGGCACCTCGGGAGCCGCGAGTACGACCTTCGTCCTGCTGTCGGCGAGGTCCTCAAGGCCCTCGATCTGCTTCGGGTTTCCCGCGCCGACGGCGATGACCAGTCGGTTCCTGGCGATGACGGTCGCGGTGCCGGTGTCGGCCCGCAGCCCGTCCATCGTCTTCGTGTCGGCGGTGACGAGTACGTCGGCGGGGGCGCCCTGCCTCACCTGCGCGGCCAGTTCCTGGGATCCGGCGAAGGAGAAGGTCACCTTCGTACCGGGGTGGTCCTTCTCGTACGAGGCGCCCGCGGTCCTGAAGGCGTCGGTCAGGGAGGAGGCGGCCAGGACGGTGAGGTTCGCCGTGTCCGAACTCCCGCCGGTCTGCTCGGTGTTGTCATCGCCGCAGGCGGCGAGCGAGCCGAGCAGGGCGACGGCGGTGAGTACGGCGCCGGCGCGGCGCCCCGTACGGAGGATGGACATGCCGTGGGGCTCCTTGCGAGGGCGAGGGGAGGTGCCGGGGACCATGCCCTGCGGGTGGTCAGGCACGGTCGATGTGCACATTGGTCGACTTCACGCGGGCGGTGGCCTGCATACCGACCTCCAGGCCCAGCTCCTCGACGGCCTCCCGGGTCAGCAGGGAGACCAGGCGGTGCGGGCCCGCCTGAATCTCGACCTGGGCCGCGACGTCGCCCAGCTTCACGGCGGTGACGATGCCGGGGAACGCGTTGCGCGCCGAGGTGTACGGGTGCTCCTCCTCGCCGGTGCCGCTCTGTGCGCTCTGCGCGATCTCGACGGAGAAGGCGGCCAGATCACGCCCGTCGATGAGGCGACGGCCGCCTTCGTCGCGGTGCGTCGCGACGCGGCCGGCGTCCGCCCAGCGGCGCGCGGTGTCGGCACTGACACCGAGGAGCCGGGCCGCCTGCCCGATGCTGTAGGACTGCATGTGCGCAAGATTAAGCCGCAACACCTCGCATCTGCAAGGAATTCTCTGACTCAAGACCGGCAGGTGCTAGTCGATCATCTCCAGGTCCGGCGGGACGAGGGTGGTTGATTCGACCAGGCCCCTGAGGAGGTTGTGCAGGAGGTTGTTGTCCGTGGGCGCTCCGGACTCCTTGTCGTGGATCAGCGGGTAGGGGAAGCCGCCGCTGTGGAGGCGCTTGCGGACCTCCGTGATCTTGTGCTCGATACGGCGCTCGGTCCAGTTGTCGTCCGGGCGCAGACACTCCAGCAGGGCGGCGGCCTTCCGGTAGGACAGAGGGCGCGGGCCGTCCTCGTACAGGAGGTAGTGCTGGCCGATCACGACCAGCAGCAGCCGTTCGTCCTCGGCGAGCGGCCAGAGGTGCGGCTTCAGGGTGCTCGCCTGGCGGCGCGGTACGAGGCCGGGGGCGTCGTGCCCCGTCACGTACAGCTCGACCAGGTGTTCCCGGTAGCCCGAGCCCTTGACGAACAGCGGGGTGTAGCCGGGCGCGAGCGGGATGGGCTCGGTGGTGGTGTGCATCAGGCGGCCGTGCGGCAGGCGGACGAGTTGCTGTCCGGTGTTGCGCAGCCACCACTGGCTTGCCTGGTACGTGAGTTCGCCGTGCCTGCGGCTGACCCGCAGGTCGTCCTCGCCCACCGCCAGGTCCACGTCCGGTTCCTCGCCGCGGCCGAAGCAGATCGTCAGGCCCGGTCGTGGCGGGACCCTGATGCCGCCGGTCAGTGAGCGCGCGTGCAGGGTGCCTGGACTGGCCTCGGTGACACCGCGAGCCAGACTCGCGAGCTGATCCATGGTGGCCTCCATCTGTCTTCTCGGTGTCGGGGAGTGGGTCGGGTGGGGTGCGCGCCCCCCTCCGCCGCGCACCCCGGCGCCAGTGTGCCCGCAGGAATACGGGACCGGTCCCCGGCGGGGTGCGCCCGGGCAGCACCGTACGGCCACCGCGGGCAGCTTGCGGCTGGTCGCGCCCACGATGGGAGCCATTTCCCAGCCCCGCACCCCTGCCCGTACGTGCGACCGTTCGCTACCATCGCCCCCATCAGTCAATCGCCAGGAATCCTGATGATTGACCTCAACAATGAACAGCCCCGAACGGAGCCGTATGTCCCTCTTGGCCAGGCCCGCAGTGGCCTCCTTCGCCGCGAAGACCATGCAGCGCATGCTCGGGCTCGCGAGCCGACGAGCCAGTGGGCGCGGTTCCGCGGCCTCGTGGCGCGAGCGGCTTCCCGAGTTTCCGCGCGACGTCCGCGAGTTGACGGTACCGACGTCCATAGCTCCGGCCCCGGTCGAGGTGTACATGCCCAAATCCGAGGATGGGGTACTCCCGCCGGTCCACGTCAACTTCCACGGCGGTGGGTACGTGCTGCGGGGCGCGGAGATGGACGACGCACTGTGCCGTTTCCTCGCCGCGGAGGCGGGCGTGGTCGTGATCAACGTGGACTACGTCGTCGCCCCGCAGCACCCGTTCCCCGCCCCGCCGAAGCAGGCGTACGAGGTCGTCCGCTGGGTGGCCGAGCACGGCGCCGAGCACGGCTGGGACGGCAGCCGTCTCACCGTGGGCGGACAGAGCGCCGGCGGCGGTCTCGCGGCGGCGGTGGCGCGTCAGGCCCTGGGGACGGGCGGCCCCGCGATCGCGCTCCAGGTCCTGCACTATCCGCCGCTCGACCTCGCGACGAGCGCCAAGGACAAGAAGGCCCACATCCCCAAGCCGGTGTTGCGCCCGTGGATGGCCGCGGTCTTCGACAGCGCGTACGTGCCGGACCCGGCCCAGCGCACCGACCGACTGGTCTCTCCGGCCAACCCGGCGGACACCGCGGACCTCACGGGTATCGCCCCGGCGCTCGTCATCACCGCGGAGTACGACCTCCTCCGAGCCGAGAGCGAGCGGTACGCCGGGCGGCTGTACAAGGCCAGGGCGCTGGCCGAGCACCACGTCGTGCTCAAGGCCGACCACGGCTACGACCTCAAGGGCACCAAGGCCGCCCGGCCGGTCTACGCGCTGATCGCGGACCATGTGCGGCGGGCCGTCAACGCGTAGGCAGGGGCAGCGAGTTGAGCTGCCGATCGCGTCGTCAGCCGACCGGTGGCGTGCCGTGCGTATGGAAGGACTCGATGGTCTTCAGGCCCCAGGCCTGGCCCTTCTTCCGCTCTTCCTCGGTCCAGGTGATCAGGGGCCAGTCGGGGGCCAGGACGAGGCGGGTGAGCGGGTTGCACAGTTCGATGCGGTTGCCGCCCGGCTCGTAGACGTACAGGAAGAACGTCTGCTGGATGGCGTGCTTGTGCGGGCCCGTCTCGATGAACACGCCCGTGTCCAGGGCGAGATCGGCGGCGCGCAGGATGTCCTCGCGGGTGTCGGTGGCGAACGCGATGTGGTGCAGTCGGCCGCGGGAGCCGGTCCAGTCCTCGGTGTAGACGACGTCGTACGACTTGTCGGTGAACGTCAGCCACTTCGCGGCGATCCTGCCGCTGTCGAGCCGGATCTGCTCGGTCGGGCGGGCGCCGAGGACGTGTTGCTGGAAGTCGGCGTTGGCGGCGACGTCGGCGGCGAGGTAGTTGACGTGGTCGAGGCGGCGTACGGCCACGCCGTGGCCCGGCTTGGCCTGGGGCTGGTTCTTCAGGCCCGGCTTGAGCTCCTCCGGGGCCCGGTACCACTCGGACTCCCAGTACAGGGCGACCTCGTGGCCGTCCGGGTCGGTGGTGACATAGAGCGGGCCGAGGCCGGGCTCGTCCTCGGTCCAGCGACCCTCGTGGCCCGCGGACGCCAGCTCCTTGACCCTGCGCTGCAGGGCCTCCTCGCTGGAGGCGCGCAGCGCGGTGCGGCGGATGCCGGAGGTCTCGTGCGCGGTGAGGACCAGACTGTGGTGCTCGTAGTCGTCCCAGGTGCGCAGGTAGACGGAGTCGCCGCGTTCGCCGTTGACCGTCAGGCCCAGGTAGTCGGTGAAGAACGCGAGGCTGCGGTCCAGGTGCGGGGTGAGCAGTTCGACATGCCCGAGATGGGCGATGTCCCCGAGGGGAGGGGTCATCGAGGGCTCCTTGGGTCGAGTGTGGAGGCGGGCCGGGCGAAGACGGTGCCGTCGAAGATCTTCCGGGCGGTGCGTACGACGGCCGTGCGGCGGGCCAGGGGGTCGCTGCCTCCGGTGTCGACGCCGGCCTCGATGTCCAGGAACCCGGTGGGGTGCTCGATGCGCAACCGCTCCCCCGCTGCCGGGAGTTCGGCCACGTCCTGGCCGATGCCGCCCTCGATCCGCAGCCCGGCGGCGACGCTCGCGGCGGACAGGACGCCGATGGAGGTGTGGCAGCGGACCGGGATGAAGGTGCGGGTCATCACCGCGCCGCCGTGCGCGGGCGGGGCCAGCAGGCTGAGCTTGGGCACGGTGGTGCCCTCGACCTCGCCGAGGCCCATCAACGGGCCCGCCGCCAGGCGGATTTCACGGAGCCGGTCGGCGAGGGCCGGGTCCTTCTCCATGTGCTCAGGGGCCTCGTAACCGGTGATCTTCAGGGCGGAGGCGGCGATCAGTACGGTCGGCATCCCGTTGTCCACGCAGGTCACCGGGGTACCGGCGACGGTGTCGAGGACGTTCCCGGTGGGCAGCAACGGGCTGCCGCCCGGCGGGAACTCGATGACCACGGGCGCGGCGGTTCCCGGCACGCCGGAGATCTCGGCGGAGCCGGTGTAGTCGACCCGTCCACCCGGGGTGGGGAAGGTCGCGGTGGCGAGGTCCCCGGTGTTGAGCATGCGGATCCGTACGGAGGTCTCGCCGTCCGTCGGGGCGACGAGGCCGCGCTCGACGGCGAAGGGGCCGACGCCGACGAGCAGGTTGCCGCAGTTCTGACGATCGGACACCTCGCCCCTCTCGACGCCGACTTGGAGGAACAGATAGTCGACGTCCGCCTCGGGACCGGCCGAGGCCGACACCACGGCCACCTTGCTGGTCAGGGGGTGGGCCCCGCCGAGCCCGTCGATCTGGCGCGGATCGGGGCTGCCCATGATGCGCAGCAACAGGTCGTCACGTACGGCGGGTTGGGCCGGCAGGTCCGCGGCCAGGAAGTAGGCGCCCTTGGAGGTGCCGCCGCGCATCAGCATGCAGCGCACCTCCTCGGGGCCACCGTTCACAATCCCGCCTCGTCGCGGGCGTGGTCCTCGTACGAGCGGTACCGCACCCCCAGGCGTACGAGGGTCTCCCTCAACCCGTAGTGGTCCAGGCCGAGTTGGCCCCCGGCGAAGGCGGCGCGGGAGGCCTCCTCCTTGGCCGTACGGGCGGCGGACGCCTCGACAGCCTCGGCGGCTCGTTCGCGGGGCACGCACATCACGCCGTCGTCGTCGGCGAGGATCACGTCGCCGGGCCGGATGACCTGCCCGCCGATGACGACCGGCACATTGACCGAGCCGCCGGTCGCCTTCACGGTGCCCTGGGCGGACACGGCGGCGGACCAGGCGGGGAAGCGCATCTCGCGCAGTTCGGAGGTGTCGCGGATGCCCGCGTTGATCACCAGGCCGCGTACGCCGCGCCTTTGGAGCGCGGTGGCGAACAGTTCGCCGAACATGCCGTCCGTGGAGGGCGAGGTGGTGGTGACGACGAGGAGGTCGCCCTCGCCGCACTGCTCGACCGCCGCGTGGATCATGAGGTTGTCGCCGGGCCAGCTCAGGACGGTGACGGCGGTGCCGGCGATACGTACGTCCTGCTGGACGGGGCGCAGGTGCGGGCCGAGGAGGCCGGTGCGGCCGAGGGCTTCGTGGACGGTGGCCACGCCGTACGCGGACAGAGCGTCCACGTCCTTCTCGGAGGCCTTGGGAGGGTTGGTGACGATCACGCCGCTCATGCCAGCTCCGCGGTGATCTGCGGGTAGGGGCGCATGTAGGCCTCGGCGTAAGTGGTGTGCGGCAGGCCGAGGTTGGGGCCTGCGTTGCGCTTGAGCTGGACGCCGCGGCGGACGGCGAGGTCGGTGTAGTAGTCCCACAGGTGCTGCTGCGCGGCCAGGCACTCCATGGCCCGGCGCTTGGTCTCCCACACCTCGGTGATGTCGAGGAGGACCTCGGGCTTGAAGCCACACATCTCGGGCTGGTGCGGCTCGAAGAAGAACACCGGCGGGGCACCGATGACCTCGCCCTCGGCGGGGTAGCCGATGGCCTGGGCGAGGACGCGGGCGTCCAGGGCCATACGGGCGGCTGCCGGGTGGTCGCCGTTGTACGGGTCGTCCAGGGGATGGGTGAGTACGACGTCGGGCTGGGTCTTGCGGTAGGCGCCCACGAGTCGGTCGGTCAGCTCGGGAGTGGCGAGCAGGGGATAGTCGCCGGCGTCGAAGAAGACGACCTCCGCGCCGAGGGTGGCCGCGGCCTTCTCGGCCTCCTCGCGGCGTATCCCCTTGATCTCCTCCAGCGTTTTCCCCTGGCGCCACGCCTTCGCGGACTCGCCGCGCTCGCCGTAGGTCAGACACGCGATGGTCACCCGCTCGCCGCGGGAGGCGGCCAGGGCGATGGCTCCACCGGCCCGCCATACGAAGTCCCCGGCGTGCGCGGTGATGACGAGGGTCGAGCGTGGGGGTGCGGGCGCCTTGTCGTCGTGCGTCATGGCTTTGAATCTCCTTGCTGGATAGGTCAGTTGACCCATTCCCGGAGCGTCTATTCGCGCAAGGCGTCGATCACGCTCGCGAGGTGGGCGCGGGCGGCCGCGTCGGCCGCCTGGGGGTCCCGGGCCCTGATCGCCTCGATCATGGCCAGGTGTTCGTTCACGGACTGCTGGGGCCGTCCGGGTCGCAGCGAGAGCTGGAAACGGTGGCGCACCAGTTGCGCGTTGAGCCGTTCCAGCAGTTCCACGGCCACCTGCTGGCCGGAGAACTGCCGGATCTTGGCGTGCAGTTCCTGGTTGAGCCCGGAGTAGGTCATGGGCTCGCCGTCGGCGACGGCCTTGCCCATCGCCGTGCCGATCTCGGCCAGTTCGGTCAGCTGGTCGTCGGTGGCCTCGACGGCCGCCTTGGCCGCGCACAGCCCTTCGAGGACCATGCGGCACTCGGTGATGGCGACCGCTTCCTCGACCGTGACCACCCGCACCCGTGAGCCGCGGTTGGGGATCCGTTCGACCAGTCCCTCGCCCGCCAGATCGATCAGTGCCGCGCGCACACTGGCCCGTGTCACACCGAACTGCTCGGCGAGTTCGTTCTCCACCAGCCGCTGGGCCGGTGACATCTCGCCGCCCAGGATCGCCTGCCGCAGCTGCGCCAGCGCGTGCTGCTTGGCCTGCTCTCCGGTGCTCGGTTTGGCCTGGTTCGCCATCTGCTCTCCCTGAGTGGGTGCCTGTCGACCGTAAATGTAGGCGAACAAGATTGTCAACGATTTCGTTCACCATAGTGCGGGCGCACAGGAAGCTCAGGGCCGTGAAAGACGGAGGGCGCCGGGTTCCTTCGGAAGGAACTCGACGCCCGGGACGATCGTGGCTCAGGCCGTCCGGCCGAGCGGCAGCCTGATCGTGAAGGTCGTCGAGCCCGGGCTGCTGGTCAGTTCGAGGGTGCCGCCGTGGGCGCGGGCCAGTGAGTGCGCGACCGCGAGGCCCAGGCCACTGCCGCCCCGGTCGCGGCTGCGGGCCTTGTCGACGCGGTAGAAGCGGTCGAAGACGCGGTGCTGGTCGGCGGCCGGGATGCCGGGTCCTGCGTCGTTGATCTGTACCAGCGCCATGCCGGACTCGACGCACACCTCCACCGACACCTTCGTACCGGCCGGGGTGTGCACGGCGGCGTTGGAGAGCAGGTTGTCCAGCACCTGCCTCAGGCGCAGGGGGTCGAGGCGCAGCCGTACCGGGTCGGGAGGGAGCGCGACGGTCAGCGGGTGATCGCTTCGGCCCGCGCGGAAGGCGTCGGCCGCCTGGTGCACCAGCTCCACCAGGTCCATCTCCTCCAGCCGCAGCGGTGCCTCCACATCGGCGGCGTCCAGGCGGGCGAGCAGCAGCAGGTCGTCCAGCAGGATGCCCATCCGGGCGGCCTCGGCACGCAGCCGGGCCAGGTGCTTGTCGCGCTCCTCGGGGGCGTTGGCGGCCGCGTACTGGAACAGGTCGGCGTAGCCGCGTACCGACATCAGGGGTGTACGCAGCTCGTGCGAGGCGTCGGCGACGAAGCGACGCAGCCGCTGTTCGGCCTGCGTGCGGACGGCGAGCGAGTCGTCGATGTGTTCCAGCATGGTGTTGAAGGCGGTACGCAGCTCCTCGACCTCGGGGCCGCCGCTGCGCCCGTCGTGGCGCACCGGCAGGCGTGCCGAGTCCGTCAGGTCGTGCGAGGTGATGCCGCGGGCGGTGTGCGCCATGTCGCTCAGCGGCTTCAGACCGCGCCGCAGCATCCCCCGGCCGGACAGCACGAGGGCGAGCAGCGCGACACCGAAGGCGACGGCCTGGATCGCGACCAGCCGGCCCACCGTGTCGTCGATGCCGTCCATGGGCGCGGCGCTGACCAGGATGACGCCGGGCTCGAACTCGCACGCGCGCAGCCGGTAGCTGCCTTTGCCCTTGAGATCGTCGGTGCGCAGGACCTCCGTGTCCGAGGTCATCTGCGCCCGGGCCACGGCGGTGAAGCTGTCGACGTCCTTCGGCAGGTCTGCGGGGTCCTCGGGCTTGCGGAGCACGGGCTTGCCGCCTGACACGTCGTACACGGCGTAGAACCAGCTGTAGTACTTCTTTCCCGTGAGCGTGCCGTGTTCCTCGATGTTCTTGGACTGGGCGATCTGCCCCTGCGCCAGCTGTGTGTCGAGCTGCTCCGACAGGTAGTCCCGCATGTACGTCGTCAGCCCCGTACCGACGACCGCGAACACCATCAGGGACAGCACCCCCATGCCCAGCGCGAGCCGGGTGCCCAGGCGCATTCTGCGATAGGTCCGCCGCAGCCGGCCGATCACTCGGCGACCTGCCGCACCACGTACCCGACGCCCCGCACGGTGTGGATCAGCGGTGCTCTGCCGTCGTCGGGCTCGTCGAGCTTGCGGCGCAGGCGGCTGATGACCAGCTCCACGACGTTGGAGCGGCCTCCGAAGCCGTACTCCCAGACGTGGTCGAGTATCTGCGCCTTGGTCAGCACGGTCGGTGACTTGCGCATCAGGTAGCGCAGCACCTCGTACTCGGTCGGGGTGAGCGTGAGCAGCTTCTCGGCGCGGCGCACCTCGCGGGTGTCCTCGTCCATCGTCAGGTCGGCGACCTGGAGCACGGACCGCTGGAAGCCGGGTCCCGCGCTGCGGCGCAGCACGGTGCGCAGCCGGGCCATGAGCTCCTCCACCGCGAACGGTTTGACCAGGTAGTCGTCGCCGCCCCGGGTGAGGCCCGCGATCCGGTCGGCGACGCCGTCGCGGGCGGTGAGGAACACGACGGGCACCATCGTCCCGGACAGCCGCAGCCGGTCGAGGACACCGAATCCGTCCAGGTCGGGGAGCATCAGGTCGAGCACCACGATGTCGGGATGGAACTCGGCGGCCTGGCGCAGCGCCTCCTCGCCGGAGTACGCGGTCACCGCGTCCCAGCCCTCATAGCGGGCGACGGTGGCGACCAGGTCGGCGATGGGCGGATCGTCGTCCACCACGAGAAGACGTACTTTTTCCACCCGCTCATAGTGCTGCACGTATCGCTCGGCGCCCACAGCCGTCCGCCCTCCGAACCCACATCGATAAAAACTTGAAAGTTGACAGACAGCTAAACGACAGCTCCCACCAGGCAGGCTCGGTATCCCCGGATCATTGATCGAGGAGTTGCCGTCCCGTGACGACTGTCCAACACGTCAGACCCCCCACACCGGCGATACGCCCCAAGGTGGTGGCCCGCACCGGCCTGTACACCCTGCTGGCCGCGAACGTCGCGGTGGTGACCGTCTTCTTCTTCCAGTCCGGTCTCGACTCGAACGCCCTCCTCCTGCTGGGGCGACTGACCGGCCTGTACGCCGCCCTTCTCATGGCCTTCCAGCTGCTGCTCGTCGCCCGGCTGCCGTGGCTCGACCACCGGATCGGCATGGACCGGATGACCTCCTGGCACCGCTGGGTCGGTTTCGGTCTGCTGTGGTCGCTGCTGGGGCACGGCGTGTTCATCACCTTCGGCTACGCCGAGTTCTCGTCGATGGACCCCGTCAGCCAGCTCGTGGACCTCGCCGAGACCGTCGAGGGTGTGCTGCGCGCGATCGTCGCCCTGGTGCTGATCATGGTCGTCGGCGCGGTCTCGGCGCGCTGGGCCCGGCGTCGGCTGGCGTACGAGACCTGGCACTTCATCCACCTGTACACATACGTCGCGGTGGTGCTGGCGTTCACGCACCAGGTCGCGGTGGGCACGACCTTCACCACGAACTCGACGGCCAAGACGTACTGGTACGCGATGTGGGGAGTGGCGCTCGGCTCGGTCTTCGTGGGCCGGCTCGTGCTGCCGCTGTGGCGCAACCTGCGGCACCAGCTGCGTGTCTCGGCCGTCGTCCCCGAGTCCGACAACGTCGTGTCGATCTACATCACCGGCCGCGATCTGGACCGGCTGCCCGCGCGGGCCGGCCAGTTCTTCCTGTGGCGGTTCATGACCAAGGGCCGCTGGTGGCAGGCCAACCCCTTCTCGCTGTCCGCCGCCCCGGACGGCCGGAGCCTCAGGCTGACCGCGAAGACGGCCGGCGACGGCACGGCCGCGCTGCGGCACCTGAAGGTCGGCACGCGGGTGTTCGCCGAGGGCCCGTACGGCGCCTTCACCACGATGCACCGGACCCGGCCTGACGCCCTGCTCATCGCGGGCGGCGTCGGCGTCACCCCGATCCGCGCCCTGCTGGAGGACCTGCACGGCCACGCCGCCGTCATCTACCGGGTGGCCACCGACCAGGACGCCGTGCTCTACGACGAGCTGCGCGAACTGGCCCACGCCAAGGGCGCCCACCTGTTCCTGGTCACCGGCCCGGCCGCCCCGGACAAGCTGGCGCCGGCCGAACTGAGCCGGCTCGTCCCCGACATCACCGACCGGGACGTCTACGTCTGCGGCCCGCCCGGCATGACCGGCGCCGTCCTGCGCACCCTGCGCGATCTGGACGTGCCCAAGCAGCAGATCCATTTCGAACGCTTCAGCCTGGCCGGATGAGGGGGACACCATGAAGCGAGCACTACCTGTCCTTGCCCTGAGCGTCGCGGCCCTGATCCCGGTCTGGCGCTACGCACCGTCGGCCGAAACCTCGTCGTCGAGCACCGAGGTCGCCGCGCCGGCTTCGACGCCTTCCGCGGCTCCCTCGTCGGGCTCGTCGGGATCGGGCTCTTCGGACTCGGGATCGTCCGACGCGGGGACCTCGAACCTGGTCGTCGCGGGGTCGACCCTCAACACCGAGAAGGGCCCCGTGCAGGTGGAGGTCACCTTCACCGGCGACGAGATCAGCTCCGTACGGATGCTGCAGCAGCCGAACCACCCGCAGACCGAGGCCGCCGTGCCGAAGCTGATCGAGGCGACGCTCGAGGCGCAGAGCGCCGACATCGACGCGGTGTCCGGCGCCACGATCACCAGCGAGGGATACGTCAAGTCCCTCCAGGCCGCCATCGACGCGAAGGGCTGAGGGGCCGAGGGTGCGCCGGGTCGAGCACATCATGGGATTCCCGATCTCCGTACGGATGGACGAGAGGGAAGGGGACGCCGCCGAGGCCGCGGACCGGGCCTTCGACTGGCTGCGCGAGGTCGACGAACGGTTCAGCCCGTTCAAGCCCGGCAGCGAGGTGTCGCGCCTCGACCGGGGTGAGCTCGAACTCGACGAAGTCAGCCCGGAGTTGGCGGAGATCCTCGACCTGTGCGAGCGGTACCGGGTCGCGACCGGGGGCGCCTTCGACGTACGGCTGCCCGGTCGCGGCCTCGATCCGTGCGCCATGGTGAAGGGCTGGGCGGTGCAGCGGGCGGCGGACCTGCTGACGGCGACCGGGGCGTCCCGGTTCTGCCTGAACGCCGGCGGCGACGTGGTCGCGACCGGCGGTCCTTGGCGGGTGGGCGTACGGCACCCCGAACAGGCCGACAAGCTGTGCACGGTCCTGGACGTGACGGACGGCGCCGTGGCGACCTCCGCACGCTACGAACGGGGCGACCACATCATCGACGGCCGCACCGGCCGCCCGGCCACGGGCCTGCTCAGCGTGACGGTCGTGTCCCCGTCCCTGACGGAGGCGGACGCCACGGCGACGGCGGCCTTCGCGATGGGCCCGGAGGGCATCGTCTGGGCCGCCGCGCGCGAGGACTGCGAGGTGTTCGCCGTGGACGCGGAGCGGAAGGTGTTCCGGACGGCGGGGTTTCCGGTGGCGGCTTGACGGGGTTCTGAGCGTTTACGTGGGCGCTCGTCCCGTCCGTCGTGCGCGGCTCAGGCGGACGCGTCCTCGTCGGGGGCGAAGTCGGGGTCGAAGCTGGCGAAGTACGCGGCGGCCATGTCCTCGTCGCCGTGGCCCTGGGCGACGGCGCGCTGCATGCGGGCGGCGCTCGCGGCGGCCACGTCGAGGCGTACGCCGTGCTGCTCGCCCGCCTCGACGATCAGACGGGCGTCCTTGGCGGCGGTGGCCACCGCGAACTGGGCCGGAGAAAGCCGGTCGTCCAGGATGAGTCCGGCCTTGGCTCGCAGGTAGCCCATGTCGAGCGGGCCACCGGCGATCGCGTCGAAGAAGCTCTGCGGGTCCACACCCAGCGCCTTGGACAGTGCCAGAACCTCACCGGTCGCCGCGGTGGCCGCCAGCACCCAGCTGTTGGCGACAAGCTTCAGCCGGGTCGCGCTGCCGGCCGCGCCGTCCTCGCCGGTCCACACCGTACGGGCGCCGACCGCGTCGAACACGGGAGCCACCGTCTCCCGGCCCTCGACCGGGCCCGCCGCCAGGACCAGCAGTTGGCCGGCCTCGGCGGGCTGCCGGGTGCCCAGCACGGGCGCGTCGTAGAAGACCAGCTCGTGTGCGCGGGCGAAGCCGGCCAGCTCGCCGACGCCCTCGATCCCGGCAGTGGTGGACTGCACCCAGGCCGTGCCGGGGCGCAGTGCGGGCGCGGCCTCGCGCATGACCTCCAGGGCGGCCGGACCGTCGTACAGCATGGTCAGGACGACATCGGCGCCGGTCACCGCCTCGGCGGGAGTACCGGCGACATGCACCCCGTCGGCCGCGAGGGGCTCGGCCTTGGCGCGGGTGCGGTTCCAGACGCGGACGGTGTGCCCGGCCTTGGCGAGGTTACGGGCCATCGCGGCGCCCATGATGCCGGCGCCCAGGACGCTCACGGTGAGCTTCTCGGTCATGACGTCAACTTCCCTGTCCGTGCGGTGCGTTGGTCTTGCCCCCGTGTCGGGATTCAGCCGGGATTCAGCCGAGCTTCTTGAGCAGTTCGGCCGCGAGCGGGCCGGAGGAGGCAGGGTTCTGGCCGGTGACGACGTTGCGGTCGACCTCGACGTGCGGCGCCCACGGCTCGCCGGTCTCCACCTTTATGCCGGCCTCGGTCAGCCGGTCCTGGAGCAGCCACTTGGCACCCTCGGCGTTGCCGGCCAGCCGCTCCTCGGTGTTGGTGAAGGCGGTGATGCGGTAACCGGCGTAGGCGTTGGTGCCGTCCGCCTTGACGGCCGCGAGCAAGGCGGCCGGGCCGTGGCACACGACGCCGACGGGCAGTCCGCGCTCCACCGCCCGGGCGAGGAGGCGGCCGGAGTCTGCGTCGACCGCCAGGTCCTCCATCGGACCGTGACCGCCGGGGACGTACACCGCGTCGAAGTCGTCGAGGCGTACATCGGCCAGCACGAGAGGACTGTGGAACTCGACGGCGCCCTCCACCACGCCCCGGACCTTCGCGGCGTTCTCCGCGCCCCCGTTGGCCTCGGGGCTCAGGCTGGCGAGGTCGACGGGCGGGACGACACCGCCGGGCGTGGCCACGGTGATCTCGTGGCCGGCCGCCTTGAACGTCTCGTAGGGGACGGTGGCCTCCTCGGCCCAGAAACCGGTGGGATGCGTGCTGCCGTCGGCCAGCGTCCACTGGTCGGCGCCGGTCATCACGAAAAGGATCTTCGCCATGTGTACTCCCTGGGTAGTCCTGGCTGCATGGTCGCCGCTCCTGCTGGGCTCCACCACCGAGTGGCGCCCTGACGACATCCACGACGCTACTGCCTCGCCCAACGACCCGGCGCCGAGACCCACCGCAGCCGGGGACCGCTGGAGCGCGCTGGCCGCCCTGTTCCGAGGCGGCCTGGCGCCAAGTGAACGACTGTGCCCCGCACCGGAGTTGGGGCCGGGTGCGGGGCACGGTGTTGTGAACGGTCAGGTCTGGGTGGCGTACGAGACGAAGTCGGTCCAGGTGGCGGGAGAGAGGGCGAGTTGCGGGCCCTGCTTGTCCTTGGAGTCGCGGACGTGGACCGAGTCGGGGCAGGTGGCGACCTCTACGCAGTCGCCGGAAGCGCTGCTGCTGTAGCTGCTCTTGAACCAGGCCAGGTCGGACGTGCTCATAGGTCTCCTCGCATCCGCTGCAACAGGCTCATGGAGTCCTGGATGGTAAGAGCCTGTGAACGCATCCTGGCATACCGCCTCTGAAGCACGCTGACCACTTTCGAGTCCGAGATCAACTGGCCGCTCTCCGGGGCCTCGGTGTAGGCGAACCACTTGTTCTCGGGGGTTTCCAGCAGTTGCACGGGGCCGTGTAGCCCAGCGTGTGACTCCTGCACCAGAGGCATGATCTGGATCTCGACGTTCCGCAGCTGGCCGATCTCCAGTACGTGGTCGATGAGTTCCCGCGTGACCTCCGCGCCGCCTGTCCGCCGTACAAACAGCTGCTCTTCCAGAATGAAGCCGAAGGTGGTGTTCGGCCGCTCCGTCAGTAGCCGCTGTCGCTCCGTCCGGGCAGCCCACCGTTCCTCGATTTGCGCGTCGTCCAACGGCGGCAACTGGTCGGCGGACATTGCCCGCGCGTACGCCTCCGTCTGAAGCAACCCTGGGATCATGCGGCACTCGTACGTATACAGAGTGATCGCCGTCGCCTCCAGGCGAGCCCACGTCCGGAACCAAGCCGCCAACCCCGGCTGCCGCGCCAGATGCCGTACCGACTTCCGCAGCGCCCCGGTGTTGCCCGTCGCCTCCTCCGACCGTTCCACGAGCGCCGGGTCCGGCATCCGACGCCCCAACTCCACCGACGCCACCGTGTGCTTGGAGAACCGCACCAGCTCAGCGAACTCCTGCCTGCTCAGCCCCGCATGCTCACGCAGGGCCTGGAGCACCGCACCGAACGTCCGCAGACTGTCCGAGGACTCCGGCTCACTCCGGAAGGTGGCCGGGACTCCGACCGTCGCCTCCGCCGACGTACCGTCCGCGTCCGCTCCGCCGACATCCGTACCGACCGTGTCATCGGTCACCCTTGGCCACCTCCCGCGCACCCACCCCGCCGCACACACTCAACCCGCCCATGGTTACGGGACGTCACGAATACCGTCCAGTCCGTAATCGCGTACGCTCGCGCAGCGTACGCGGGCCGGACCTGGTGAAGTGCCCCTCCGGACCGCCGCATTGGGCGCATGACACGACCGGCCACCCGTCAACACCCCGTCACCGTACGTGTGTTCACCCAGCGCTTCAGCGCCACCCACTCAGCGACACCAAATGAGGCCGCTGGTTCCAGCGCGCCGTCCGGCTGCCCACCGAGCACCTGGAGGTCGAGCCGGCCTTCCCGGCCGCCCCGCCAGCGCCCACCGGCCCAGCCCATGGTCAGGCTGCTGCGGTATCACCGTCGATGGCGACTGGCTGGCTGCGCGGTTACAGACGCGGCACCCGGATAAAGAACAGCTTTACTTGCCGCCCAGAGGCGCCCGTCGCGCGAGGACCTTGCGATAGCTGATGCGCCAACCCTGGTCACCACGCGTGATGGTGTCTTCGTAGGTCACGCTTCCGGTCGTGCCGTCTGCGTTGATGCCGATTCCCTTGGAACGAGCGTGCACCTGGCCGTCAACAATCTCAGTGAGGACGATGTTCGTGACGTGATGGCCAACAGGATTCGACTCGCCCAACGCGAGGGCGGCCTCTCGAACGGCCGCCACTCCCGTCAACGGCTCCTGTCCGAAGTCTGTGACGTCGTAGACGACATCGGCGGTGAACAACTCGTCGAGCCTGTCCAACTCTCCGCCGTCGAACAGGTGACCGTGCATCGAGATCAGCTCGGCGATGGCGCATCGATCCTCGGCTGAAAGTGTCATGACAGTCCTCTCACCGGAGCTCAAGAGCGATGCGGATCTCCCTGATTGTGTCAGTCACGAGACTGGCAACGGAGACCGGAACGTCACGGACACCTACGCGCCGCATCGCCCCTGCATATCACCGTCGACCTGCTTGATCGGGACGTCTCGTAGGGTCCTGAACAGTTGGCGGTTTTGCTGAGTTTTCCTGTGCGATTCGGGCGGTGTCGGCCGGGTGCGTGTCTTTGTGCGGGGGTCGCTCGTTAGGCCGATCGGGTGCAGGGATGTGCCCGGTCCGGGGCTGTTCGAGGCGGTGCGGCAGGGGGTGGCGGGTGTGGGCCGGTTGATGGCGACGGCGCCGTGTACCGCCTTCGGTGGCGTGGTGGAGGGCAGCGGCGAGCGGGTCGGCCAAGCGGTGCTGTACGAGCGGGTGGGGTTTCTCGCCGAGTTGAGCCGGGAGCTGACCTCCGCTTTGGTGGCTTCCCGGTGGGACGAGGCCTCGCTGGAGGTGCTGGCCGCCGGGGTCGACGAGCACGGTGAGAAGCTGCCGTCCAAGGGGTGGATGGCGCTGCGCCGCCTGGGCTGGGCCAAGGCCGCCGCACCGGCCGCGGGGGCGTACGTCTCGGACCGGGTGCGCCGGGCGGCGGAGGAGTACGCGGCGCGCACCCTGCGCCTGGCCCTGCACCGGCGCACCCTGCTGGCGGCCGTGCTGGCCACCTGGCCCGCCGACCCCCACCGGCGTACCGGGGCGGAGTGGGCCGCGCTGCGGGCGCTGCTGCCGCCCGGGGTCAGCGGGGCGGAGATCCGCAACCGCACCCGGCAGGTGCGCGCGTATCTGGCCGAGCACGGGAAGCTGCCCGCCGGTTTGTATGAGCTGGAGGAGCCGCCCGAGATCGCCGGGCAGGTGCTGCTGGCCGCGATGGACCGCCAGCAGGTCACCCTGCAGCGGATGGACGCGGGGCTGGCCCGGCTGCGGGTGAAGCTCCCGCTGTGCCCGGCCCCCGCCTCGGGCCGGGACTGGGCCTGGCACGTGCTCGACCTGCGGCTGCCCGCCACCGTCGGCCCGGAGGCGGTGCTGCACACCCCGACCCTGCGCCCCACCGCAGGCGGGCGGATCGCCGTGGACCTGCCGCACTCCCGGCCACTCTCCGCCGTCCCGGCCGCCGGGCACACCGTGGCGGTCGGCTTCGACTGGGGCATCAACACCCTGCTCACCGGCACGGTCGGCCGACTGACCGGACAAGCCAAGGCGGCGCGGGTGGTCACCGACGGCCGCCCGCTGCTCTTCGACGCCACCGCCATCAGCGCGAAACTGCACCGGCTGCGCGGCCACCGCGAACACCTCGCCGCCCGACGCGACCACTACCGGGCGCTGGCGGACGGACTCGGTGCCCCGCACCTGGCCTGGGACGAACTTCTGAGCAAGGCTGCGGTGCTGGAGGTCGAGCATGAGCGGGTGTGTGCCCGCATCCGCCGTCTGAACCAGGCACTGGCTTGGTCGGCGGCCCGCTGGGCCGTCGACCAGACCCTCGCGCTCGGCGCCAGCGTCATCTACCTGGAGGACCTGGCTACCCTGGAGGCCCGCGGCAAACGCCAAGGCAACGCGAGGCTGTCCGGGCAGGTCCGCGGCAGTGTCGTCGAGGCAGTCCGGCACCTGGCCGCCAAGGCGGGCATCGCGGTGGTCACCGTTCCCGCGCGGGGCACCTCCGCCCGCTGTCCCGGCTGCCTGGGCCCGCTGGGCCACCACCCGGCCCCGGACCGGCTTTCCGAGCGTGGCTGGGCCTGGGCGCACTGCCCCGGCTGCCACTTGTCGCTGGACCGCGACCAGGCCGCCGCCCGCCGGATCGTCTCCCGCGGCCTGCTTGCCCAGGCCCACACCGCCACCGAGCGGGCCACCGGCGCCCGGACCATCCGCACCACCGTGGAGGGCACCGTCACCTGCGTGCGCCGGCCGAGGAAGACCACCCGCCGGCTGCGCCGCGTCCGCCAACAAGGGGCCGCATCGCCCCAGTCGGCCGGGCCGAAGGCCACCCCGGCAAATCCCGGCCCACTCCGGCCCGGCCCTCCCCGAACCGCCGGTCGCAGACTTCCCGCCGTATGCCCGACGTGCGTACGGCCCCCGCCACCACCCCCACCGGGGCGGTCCAGCGTCCGGCGGGGCATGACACCCAGACACCAGCAGCACTCGGGCCGGTGCCAGGTCATGGAATACCCGCCCCTGACAACCGGCCGGAGCCTCCTCCGGCGTGGCTGGGGCGGCTCTCCCGCGGAACCTGTCGGCGGCGCAGCAGCGCCGCCGGGCGGACCGGCTTCCACCACGTGCACGCCACCGAGGTCCACCCCCTCACCCCGAGGTTCGGACCCCACCATGGCGGCACACGGCCACGCCGCGCCCGAAAAGCCTGAGTTACTCAGGCACACACAGAGTTCCCGAGACGCTATGAGATCTGCTTCGTGTGCAACTGGGAGGACGATCTAGTGCAGCTGCGGTGGCCGTGGAGTTTTGGAGCCAATGCAGTGTGCTTGGTGGACGCGCAACGGAACTATCGGCGCTTCGGCGCCATGGAGGAGCGCTTCCTGAAGAACGTGCGGCCTCCGGCTCACGACGAGCCGCTGGATCCCGGGTGGCGTCCGATCGACCCGTCTCGGGACTCCTTCGAAGAGCCGGCCAGTAGTGGCGAGTGGCCCGATGACCCAGCGGCCCTGTACTGGTGGCGCCCCACTTTCTGGCGACGCAACGCGCACCCGACAACCCCAACTCCTCTCCCACCGGAGGGCTGAGCCGGGCAGCTCACCGCGGTTGGCCTCCTTGGCCGACCAGGACACTCAGAATGGCCAACTGGAGGGTTGTGACTGCGTTTCCGTGACGACTACGCCAGAAGGACGGCCCGCGTCCACTTCACTTCCGGCACACGCTTCATGCGTGAGCGATGAGTTCGGGCAGCGGACCGAGTCTGCCCTGGCATGACTCGAATCATCGCTGACATCTCGGTCTCCCTCGACGGCTTCGTCACCGGGCCCGACCCCGGCCCGGACAACGGTCTGGGCACCGGCGGTGAAGCCCTGCACACCTGGGCATTCTCCGACGACCCCGACGACCGCCGGGTCCTGCGCGAGGCGACCGCCCACTCGGGCGCCGTCGTCCTCGGCCGCCACCTCTTCGACGTGGTCGACGGGCCGAACGGCTGGGACGACAAGACCGGCTACGGCGCCGGCGAGGTCGGCAAGCCCGCGTTCGTCGTCGTGACGAGCTCGCCGCCGGAGTCGGTGCGGCTCACCGACCTGGACTGGACGTTCGTCACCACCGGTCTGCCCGACGCCGTCACCGCCGCGCGCGAGCGCGCCGAGGCGGCGTCGTCGGACAGCGGCAAGGACCTCGACGTCGTCCTCATGGGCGGCGGCGCCACGATCGGCTCGGCGCTCGACGCCGGGCTGGTCGACGCGCTGACGCTGCACCTCGCGCCCGTCGTGCTGGGTGCCGGGACGCCACTGTTCACCGGCGGAGCGCCGCGCATGCTGGCGCAGCGGAGCGTGACCTCGACATCGACCGCGACGCACCTGACCTACGACGTCCAGAGGTGACCCGATGACCACCGTCAACGTCAATGAGATCGCCCTGGGCATCGAGTCGTTCGGTGACGACGACGCGCCACTCGTCCTGCTCGCGGGCGGGACCACGATGCTCTCCTGGCCCGACGCGCTGTGCGAGCACCTCGCCGCCGGCGGGCGCCGCGTGGTGCGCTACGACCTGCGCGACAGCGGAGAGTCGACGACGGCGGACCCGGAGGCGCCCGCCTACACCCTGCGCGACCTCGCCGCCGACGCGGCGGCCCTTGCTGACGCGCTCGGCGGCGGGCCCGCGCACCTCGCGGGGATCGGCGTCGGCGGGATGGTCGCCCAGGTGGCCGCGCTCGACCATCCGGGCGCGTTCTCGGCGCTCACCCTGGCCGGCACCCGCGCGGTTGCGCCCGGCCCGCCCGACGACGACCTCCCCGACCATGACCAGGCGACGATGAGCCGGCTGTTCGCGCATCCGATGCCCGACTGGACCGACCGCGAGGCGGTGGCGGAGTTCGCCGCCGCCGGCGCGGAGATCCTCGGCGACGACCCCGTCGCCGCGCGCGCGATCGCCGCGCGCATCTGGGACCGCACGCCCGGCACCGCACCCCCGGTCCAGATGGCCAACCAGATGGGCATGGTGTTTTCCAGGCTCGACTGCAAACCCCGCTGGCGCGAGCGCCTGCCCGAGATCAAGATGCCCACGCTCGTCGTCCACGGCCGCCGCGACCGGTTCTTCCCCGTCGGCAACGGCGAGGCGATCGCGCGCGAGATCCCCGGGGCGCGGCTGCTCGTCCTCGAGGAGGCCGCCGCTGCGATCCCCGATGCGGCGGCCGGCGAGGTCGCCGAGGCGATGCTCACGCTCGGGTAGCCGACTCCGGTCGTGGCCTCGTCTGAGGTGACTCCTGTGGTGTGGACACGCCTGACAATGGATCTTGATGGTCCAGGAAGGTGTAGATCCACATGGCACGGCCCTCGAAGTACAGTCCGGAGTTCCGGTCCGACGCGATCGCGTTGTGGCGGGCTTCGGCCGGCAGACGGACGTTCAGGGACGTCGCGGCCGATCTGAACGTCAACCCCGAGACGCTGCGGACCTGGGTGCGTGACGCCGACGGCCGTCCAGCGGCGGCCGGCGTGCCGGCGGATGCCGCGGACGAGCTGGTCCGGTTGCGGGCTGAGAACGCCCGGCTGGCCAAGGCGGAGAAGGAATGGCAGCTCGAGCGGGAGATCCTGCGCCGGGCAGCGGCGTATTTCGCCCGGGAGATGAAGTGAAGACCGCCGCTTGGGACTTCATCTCCGCCCATGCCGAGAGGTTCGGCATCAAGCGAATATGCCAGGTACTGGAAGTCTCCCGCTCGGGCTACTACCGGTGGATCGCCGGTACGAAAGCTCGGGCTGCCCGCCAGGCCGAGGAGGACGCCCTGGTCGAGGAGATCCGCGAGATCCATGCCGAACACCGTGGGAACTACGGCGCGTTGCGGATCCATGCCGAACTGCGTGGCTTCGGCCACACGGTCAACCGCAAGCGGGTCGCCAGGCTGATGCGTAAACACCACATCGTCGGCCGCCACCTGCGGCGGAAGAGACGCACCACGATCCCAGACCGGCTCTCGCCACCGGCGCCGGACTTGCTCCAGCGGGACTTCACCGCCCGCGCCCTGGACGAGAAGTGGTGCGGAGACATCACATACGTGCAGGTCGGCGCTACGTGGCTCTACCTCGCCTGCGTCCTGGACATCCGATCCCGCCGGGTGCTCGGCTGGTCCATGGCCCCACACATGCGCGCCGAACTCGTCATCGACGCGCTCCAGGCTGCGGTCGCGACCCGCGGCGGCAACGTCACCGGAGTGATCTTCCATGCGGACCGCGGATCGCAGTACACCTCGACCGCGTTCGCCCAGGTCTGCGACCGGTACGGCGTCCGCAGGAGCATGGGCAAGGTCGGCTCGAGCTATGACAACGCCCTGGCCGAGAGTTTCTGGCAGGGCCTGAAGAGGGAGACGATGCACACGAAGCTGTTCCCGACGATGAGCCAGGCCAGGCTGGAGATTTTCGCGTGGCTCACCTACTACAACGCCCGACGCCGGCACAGTGCACTGTCCTACCTCTCCCCGATGGAGTTCGAACAGCAGCACCACAGGACAGCTAAACTCTCACTCGCCGCATGAACCCCTGTGTCCACACTCCGGGGGTCACCTCACAAGTACCTCGTCCGGCACATGCAACCCTGCCGACGCGGCGAGATGACACGGCTCACGCAAGGCTGCAAGAACTGCGACGACGGCACCGTAAACGCGGAGTCTGATGCTCCGTAATGAGCTGCGGGGGAAGGGGAGGCTGTTGCGCAGAGTTGTGACACTTAGCGGGAAAGTGTCACAACTCTACGCAACAGCCTCCCTCCCTTCGCGGCCACAGCAGCTGCCAGGTCCTGGACGGCGGACCCCTGGCAAGCCCGTCCGTACTGAAGTGGATCTTTGTCCCCGATCGCCTGAGCCGTGAATGACAGAGTGCTCTGTTTCAGCCAATTTCCTGATGCTGTCCGACCTATACCCAATGTCGCGATTGGGGTCTGGTGTGCGCCGTCACCTGGCTGGAAGATGCTCCCCTGCGTCGGCCGGTCGGGTGGGGGAGAGCGCATGGCTTTGCCGTCTTGGAAGAGTGCGCGGAACGGGCGAAGACTGCGCCCGGGATCCCGTTCCGATGCGAAGCCGGTGGAGCTCATCCCCGTGGTGCCGCTCGAGAAGCCGGCGGCGTGGAGCAGGACGTATGCCGAGCGCGATCCGATCCCCCATACCGCCGCCACGCGCCAGATCGCCGCATCCGTCCATGACCGGCCGCACCGGCTGAAGCAGCTGAAAGCGCTCCTGGGTCGCCAGCAGGACCGTGTGCTTCGTCGGCGGAATCGGGCCATTCCGCAGCTCGGTTCGTTCGCGGGTGAACAACTGGCGCGCTGGGCCCTGCGCGAGGTGCTGTTCGCGGACAAGCGGCCGGTGCCCTCGTACGGGTTCGAGCTCGCGCCCGTACTCAGCCACTGTGTCGCGGCGCGAAGGCAGTGGCGCTTGCGTGCCGCCGTGCTGGTCGCCGTGGTCGCCGTGACGTGCCTTCGGTATCCGTTCGGTGCGGCGGCCATCGCCGCGGTGGCGCTGCTGCACATGGCGCTCAGGGGCGGCAAGGTGCGGTGGATCCTGAGGTGGGGGACCACGTCGATCGTCTCGTTCGGGCTGCTCGGGCTCGCGGTCGTCGGGGTTTATCAACTGGTGGGCACCCATGCGCCGTTGCTCCGCCAGGCAGTGAGGCAGGGCGAACGGGCGGCCCTGCTGCTGGCGTTGGCCGTCACCGCCGTCTACGCACTGGACCGGTGGGTGGCCTGGGGATACGTCCTCGCGGTCCGGGAAGGGCGCAAGAGGATCGGCGACAGGCCATATGCCGCTCCGCTGGCCGCCAGGAAGATCAAAACGATCAAGGTGACGGAGACCTGGCAGTCCATCGCCTACCAGAGGTATCAGAAGCAGGACCGGTTCGTCGGTGCGGGCCTTTTGATCATGCAGAAGGCATCGTCGCGCATTCAACTCAAGGCAGCCGGCGGAAGCGACGAGGACGACGGCCGGAAGCAGAATCACGACGAACTGGACGGGCTGAGGGACTTCGAAGCGGACGAGCTGATGGACCAGGTCCGGGACGAACTCGAGCGGTTGCGCGAAGTCCTCATCGAAACCCACTCCCTCCCCAACTGCGATGTCTCGGAGATGCTCGGCGTTCCGGAGTTGCGGTGGAAGGAGATGCCCGCTGCTGAGGCGGCGACATGGCCGGAAGCGGACGAGATGGTCCGTGGCGCGCGAGGCGCACCGTCCGGCGTGGTGGCGCGCCGCTATCTCGCGGCGCAGGTGGTCGGCTGGGACGGGGACATCGTAGTCACGGTCTTCGCCCATGCGGCACTCGAGGGCCGCACCCTGCATTTCGTCACCCGACCTCACATCATGACGCCTCTTCTCAAAGAGACGGCCGTCGGAGCGCGTGGGGGCTGGGAACTCGCCGGTGATCTGGCGCTGGTCCCGCTGCATGCGGTGGGTGATGCGGTGGACCTGGCCCACCGGGCGTACCAGGTGGTGCGGCACAACCTACGGCCGGCGAAGACCGATGACTGGGCGCTGACCATGGCGGTCGACGACGAGGACAAAGGGAATCCCGTCAGCCTGCGCGAATACTGCTCCCGGACGAGCGTCGAGGACATGCACCAGTGGGAGGACGTGCTGCGTCATGTCTCGATCCTCCAGACCTGGATGTTCGCCAGGGTGCGGGTGTTCCTCCACGAGCACGGGGCTGATCTCGGCGAGTTCGACAAGCAGCTGTCGAGCGTCATCAACCAGACGATCACCATCGGCAACAACAACACAGTGATGACGGCCTCGGCAGGCAAGGGCAGCACTCAGACCGGAGCGGAGAAGGCGCCGGCCAAACCGAACACCAAGGGGTGAGCATGGCACTGCGACGAGGACAACGGCAGGACCCGGTGAGCAACCGCACCGAAGTGAGCGGCAGCGGCAACCATGTCATCTCCGGGGCGTCGGGGGGCGACCTGGAGCAGAACCTGGTGTCCGCGGACATCCCCGAAGGGGATCTGAAGCTCGAGGCCGCCAAGGCGCGACTCGACGCGCTGCGCACGGCGCTGAGGGATCATGCGGGCGAGGTCGACGACATCGACCAGTGCCAGGCGGCAGTCACCCTGATCGACGGACAGCTGAACACGGGGCAACCCCAGCAGCCGATGCTGAACGTGGCCCTGGGCGGTCTGCTCGCCGCCATCGGCTCCGCCGCTGATGTCCTCGCTGTCGCCGAAGCCCTGCGAGAAGCGATAAGCGGCCTGTTCCTGTGACCTGTCGAGCGCCACCTTCGTCGACCGCTCGGCAGGCGCGGCGGGACAGGGCCAGATGAACGACTGTGCCCCGCATCGGAGTTGGGCCCGGGTGCGGGGCACGGTGGTGTGAGCGGTCAGGCCTCAGCGGGTCGTGGCGAGCACTTTGTGCAGGAACCCCGCAAGTGTGTGCGTCGCCGTGTTGTGAGCTGGCGCGGCGAACAGCGGGTCCAGGTGATTCATGCCGTTGTCCAATTCGTAGAGTCCGTACGGCACTCTGGAGTCGGTCGCGACCTTGCGGGCCGCCTCCAGGACCGTGCCCTTGGAGTAGCTGGTACCGAAGGCGTAGAGCGGTACGTCGATCCCGGTGCCGTGGTGCAGGCGCAGGCCCAGGGAGCGGGTGAGGTCGGTGTCGGCGTAGACGTCGGCGACGTCGAGGTCCACGGACAGCCGGGCGGGCCAGTACCACTCCCAGACGCCCGGTACCGGACCGGCGTACGCCTCGGCGACGCGCGAGATCGGCGTGATCCCCGCATCCACCCAGCCACGTACGCCCTCGCTGTCCGCGCTCTCGGCGAAGTGCCCCGAGTGGACGGTGATGTCGTTGGGCCAGCCGAACCCGGCGTCGACGAGGAGGCCGAGCAGGGCCGCGTTGCTGACCGGGAACGAGGGCCGCAGGGCGTCCGGCAGGCGGGGCTGGAGCACGGAGCGGGCGCCCGGATTCTGCTGGGCGTACCATCCGGCGAGCTGGTACCAGATCTGAGTGCTCTCGGCCCGGCCGCCCAGCCCGACCCCGGTCAGGGTCATGTCGAAGACAGCCCCGCCGTCGATCGCCGCGAGTCGCTGCCGGACCTCTTCCGGCGAGTCCTGCACGGGCGTACCGGTCCCGTCGAATGCCCCGAGCACCCCGCCGTCGATCACTGCGAGGCCGGCCAGATCGCGGAACCCGGGGTGCCCCGCGAAGTCCCAGGCGGCGTACGCCAGTGCACTGGTGGCGCCCCAGGAGTGACCGCCCAGCACCACGCGCCGGCTCCCGCCGGCCCGGGCGGCGAGCACGACCGTACGGAGGTCGTCGAGGGTGAGTGCCAGTCCCCACTTGGCGGCGAAGGCGGAAGCGGCCGGGTCCTGGGAGCGGTAGTGGCCATCGAGGTAGTAGGAAGCGGGGTCGGAGCGGCCGAACCCGGTCCGGTCGGTCAGGTTCTCCTCCCTGCGGTCGAATGCCCACACCTGTATCCCGGGCACGGCCGCGACCAGGTCTCTCGCCATGAGCCGGAAATCATTGGCGGCCCCGAACATTCCCGGCACCAGCACCAGCACGGTGGCGGCGTTCCGGGGACCGATCTTGAGGACGTGTACACGGTCGGTGGGGGTGGGGCCACCGCCGGGGGCGACGGGTATCGCGGTGTACTGCTCGGGGAGCGTTGCCCGGCCGGTGTGGGAGGTGCGGCCTCCGGCGGACGCAGCCTGTGCGGTCCCGGTCGCTCCTGCGGCCAGCGCGACGCCGCTCAGCAAGGTCCCGCCGAGCAGAGTCCTGCGGGATGGATTTCCGCGCGTCGGACGGTTCGTCATTTTCGGTCGTGTCCTTGGAAGTTGGGGGGTGAGACACCGATGGTCCCCACCTTCTCGCGAGCCCCGGGCGGGCCTCGCGCCGGGGTAGCCCCCAGGGACTCCGGCTCTACCTGTGGAATCTGGCGTCGACACCGATACGGCTGATGCGCGATGTCCACCATGGGACGAGAATGGACATACCGCATCGAAGACGGTCGAACCCGCTCCGCGGAAGGAGACCATGATGCATCCCGCCGCTCTCACAGGTGCGGCCCTGGGCCGCATCACGCACTACGCCTTGTCCGGAACCGCCGGGGTCCTGGTTCTGCGAGGAGCCGCCAGGGTCGCGCCCAAGGCGAAACCCGCGGCCCGCAGGCTTCTGGTCAGCGGAATCGCCGGTGGCATCACGACGGGGCGGCGGCTCGGGGAGGCTGCCGAGGAGGCCCGTCTGAAGGCCGGAGACCTGCTGGCGGAGGCCAGGGAGCAGCTGGGTGAGGAGGCGCCGCCGCCCTCGGCGGTCGGTGTCGAGGAACACGACCACGAGCACTGAGCACGAGCACCGAGTGGGCATCTGAGAGATGGTCGCCATGTCCGGCACGAGCCCGCGATCCGCACCCGGCGACGTCGCTGTTCCCGGTCCGGCCTCCGGCCCCGGCCCCGGCTCCGGGGTGGTGGTGCGGTCCGCCGCCGCGGGCCGCGTACGGCTGATGGTTCCCTGGCTGCGGGCGCGGCCGGGCTGCGCCGGACTCGTCGATGAGCGGTTCGCCGATCTGCCGGGTTTCCGGGCGCTGCGGATCTTCCCGCGGACCGGCGCCGTGATCGTCTGGGTCCAGTCCGACCTGGTCGACGTGGACCGGCTGGTCGCCGCCCTCGCCGAGGCGCCGCCGCCGGGGGTGCCCGCCAGAGCCAGCCGTTCCGTGCCCGACTCCTCCACGGGGGAGGTCGCGCGGCTGGTGGTCGGCGGTGCGGTGCTCGCCCTGCTGGGACTGCGGCGACTGCTCGGCCGGTCCCCGTGGACCCCGGCGGGCTCGGCCGGCTTCCTCGGTGCGGTCACCGTCTTCACCGGGCTGCCGTTCTTCCGCGGCGCCGCACGCACCCTCGGCGGCAGACGCCATGTGGGCACCGATCTGCTGGTGACCACGGCGACCGTCATCTCACTCGTCCTGCGCGAGAACGTGGTCGCGCTGATGGTGCTGTGGCTGCTCAACATCGGCGAGTTCCTGCAGGCCATCACCCTGCGGCGGACCCGGCGCGCCATCGAGGAACTCCTCTCCATCGGCGAGGAGCGCGTCTGGCTGGTCCGCGACGGCGTGGAGGTGGAGATCGATCTCGCGGACGTCAGGACCGGGGACGTGGTCGCGGTCTACGAACACCACCGCATCCCCGTCGACGGCATCACCGAGTCCGGCGAGGCGCTGGTGGACCAAGCGGCGATCACCGGCGAGGCGCTCCCGGTGTACGTGCAGCCCGGCACCGAGGTCTACGCGGGCACCCTCGTCTCCACCGGCTCCCTGACCGTACGGGCCACCTCGGTCGGACAGGACACGGTCGTCGGGCGGATCATCAGCCGGGTCGAGGAGGCGCAGGCAGACCGGGCCCCGATCCAGACCGTCGCCGCCGCCTTCACGCGCCGCTTCGTGCCCGTCTCGTTCGCCCTCGCCGGGATCACGTACGTGCTGACCCGGGACGCCCGGCGGGCGATGACCATGCTGCTGATCGCCTGCCCGTGCGCCGCGGGCCTGGCCACCCCGACCGCGATCAGCGCGGCCATCGGCAACGGCGCCCGCCGGGGCACCCTCATCAAGGGCGGCACCCACCTGGAAGGGATCGGCCGCGTCACGGCCGTGGTCTTCGACAAGACCGGCACCCTCACCCTCGGCCGCCCCCTGGTCACCAGCGTGGTGCAGCTCGACGAGGCGTTCACCACCGACCAGATACTGAGCCTGGCCGCCTCCGGCGAGCTGCACGCACGGCACCCGCTCGCCGAGGCCATCGTCCGGCGTACCGAGGAACAGCACCTGCACATCCCGATCCACCAGGCCTGCGAGGTCGTCCTCGGCATGGGCGTACGCGCCGAACTCGACGGCACCCGCCTGCTGGTGGGCAGCCCCGCCCTGCTGCGCCGCCATGGCCTGGAACTCTCCGAGGTGGCCGAGGCATGGACCAGCCGGCTGCGCGCCGGAGGCGAGACTGTCATCTGCCTCGCCCACGACGAGAAGCTGATCGGCATGCTCGGCCTGTCCGACGCGGTACGCGGCGGAGCCGACACCGTCGTCCGCCAGCTGACCGACCTTGGAGTGACCCGCATCATCCTGCTGACCGGCGACGCACCCGAGACCGCCCAGGCCGTCGCCGACACCCTCGGCATCACGGAGGTGCACGCCCACGCGCTGCCCGAGGCCAAGCTCCAGCTGATCCGCGACCTCCAGGCGGAGGGGCACAGCGTGGCGATGGTCGGCGACGGCACCAACGACGCCCCCGCACTGGCGCTCGCCGACGTCGGCATCGTCATGGGCGCCCACTCCTCCCATGTCGCGCTGGAAACCGCCGACATCGCCCTGGCCGGAAACGACCTGCGCAACGTCGCCGCCGTCGTGGAACTCAGCCGGCACACCCTGCGCGTCGTACGGCAGAACTACACCCTGTCCATCGGCGTGAACCTCGTCGGCCTCATCGCGGGCGCCGGCGGCTCCATCAACCCCGTACTGGCCGCCCTGCTCCACAACACCAGCAGCATCGCCGTGGTCGCCAACTCCGCCCGGCTCGTGGGCCATAAGCCCCATCTGCCGAGCGATGCCGCCGCACGGCTGCGGGCCGCACCGCTCGAGGAGCGGCGGGTGCGCTGACCCACCAGCAGGGAGCTTCAGGAAGGCGTGACGGTCAGTACGCGGTTGAGCGCGCCGTCGACGCCGCACAACCGGGTGGTTTCGGCGAGGAGTTCGTCGTCCGCGTCGGGTGCGGCGAGGCGCAGGTTCTCGGCGAGGGTGCCGTGGAAGAGGTAGGTCTCCTGGGAGACGATGGCGATGCCCTGTCGCAGTGAGTCGAGCGCGTACGCGGCCACGTCGTGGCCGTCAACGGTGATCCGGCCCTGCTGCGGGTCGCGGTGCCGCAGGAGCAGGGCGAGCAGGGTGGACTTGCCGGCGCCGGAAGGGCCGACGATGGCGGTGGTGCGCCCGGCCTCGGCGGTGAAGGTGACCTCGCGAAGGGCGGGTGCCTCAGCACCGTCGTAGCTGAACTCCACCTGTTCGAAACGTACTTGGGGCGGATCCGGCCAGTGCGCTCGTGCCGTTCCGGTGTCGGGGACCTGGGGTTCGGCGGTGCTCAGCGCCGCGAGTCCGTCCGCAGCCGACACTCCCAGGTACCCGGCGTGCCACTCGCGGGACAGGTCGCGTACGGGCCTGAAGCACTCGGAGGCCAGGAGCAGCACCGGATAGGTGCCGGTCGGCGTGGTCGATCCGGTGACGGCCGACCAGCAGGCGAGCAGCGCGGCGGCCACGGTGCCGCCCTGGATGGCCAGGTCGGTGAGTCCGGTGTCGACCAGCGACACACGGAGCTTGGCGACGGTGGCCCGGTGCAGCGCCGCCGAGCGTTCCTCCAGCCGCTCGCGGGTGCGTCCCACGGCGCCCGCGGCCCGCAGCGCGGGCATGCCCTGCAGCGCTTCGAGGTAGTCGGCGCCCAGTCCCTCGTACATGTCCCAGTGTTCCTTGCCGCGCTTGGCGAGGAGCCGGTCCCAGGCGCGCGGCCCGAACAGGCCGAGCAGCAGGGCGGGTACGAGGCCGAGGAGGGCGACCGGTTCCACGGCGGCCAGGGCGGCGAGCAGCAGGGGCGGCACGGTGAGGGTGATGAGGAGTTGCGGCAGGTAGCGGGAGACGTAGGCGTCGACGCCCTCGACTCCGTCGACGAGGGGGTGCGGACGGCTCCTGCACGCGCGGTCGTCAGATGCGCGGGTCCCAACCGCCCGAGTTGGGCGAGGAGTTCGTCCCGCAGCCGCACCCGGACCCGCGCCCCTGCACGGGTGGCGGTACGCCGCTGCCAGTAGCCGAGCCCCGCGCGGGCGGCGACGACGCCGAGCACCCCGCCGAGGAGCAGCGGGAGCCGGGCCGCGTCGCCCCGGGCCGCGTCGGCGAGCGCCGCGAAACGCCGGCTCACCGGGCCTCCTCCGACGCGGTCGCCCCACCGGACGGGAGGCGGGTGCCGGAAGGACCGTCCGGCCGGGGAGACTTCGGCCTCCGCTTTCCCGACCGGAGCAGGGCGACACCGACGGGCACGCCGAACAGGGACGTCCAGGCACCGACCGGTACCTCCACGGGCGGGCCTGTGTCGACGAGCGCCGGGGCGAGTTGCCGGCGCTCGCTCGCACCGCCTCGCGCCTCGATGGCCATGCCCTGGTGGTGTACGTGTACGACGCCCGGGACTGGCACTGACGAAGACCGGGTCATCACCGCAGCCGGGAATGCCTCGGCGCCCTCGGATCAGGCCGTCAGGAACTTCCTGCCCGCGGCCGCGCCCGCCGCGGCGTCCGGGCCGCCCTTGCCGATGACCGCAGCCACGTGTTCTTCCGTGATGTCGGCGTCCGCGGCGATCAGCGCGTCGATGGCGTCCTGGGGAGCGGCCGTACCGTCGAGCCTCGGGGCGGTCCGGGTGAACCCGACGATGCGCTCGTGGGTTCTCTCCACGGTCAGGGCGGGCAGGCCCACGCTGTGGAACCCGTCGTCGAGGCCGCACTCGGCGCGCCTCCAGCCGTCGGCGTCGAAGCCGTAGACGAAGCCCACGTAAAGGCCCGTGTCCAAGGTCCGCTGCACCACGGGCTGCCACCAGTCCGGCGCGTCGGCAAGCAGGTCGGTCTCTTCCTCATCGAAGTACTCGGCAGCGGCGCCGTAGTACGTCTGCGAATACTCATGGTCGTGACCGACCAGGACGGCGCGGCCCGCACCGAGGTGATGCAGATCCAGCCAGTTGCCGCCGCTGTCGTCGAAGTGCCACACGGAGCCGTCGGCGTGGCACGTGCCTCCCCGCCTCCCGGCGGCGCAGACCGCCGCGAACGCTGCCCAGCGGCCGCGCAACTGTCCCGGTGTGGGCAGGCCCAAGGTCACAAGTCCCATGGCGGTCGCTGCCTCTCTGTATCTGTCGCCGTCAGGAGATCGCCCGTAACGCCCACACCGCACCTGACGCGGACGCCCAAAACCGCAGCTCAGGAGCCCTTCCCCACCGGCCCCAGCACCGCCACGCACTCCACATGATGCGTCAGCGGGAAGTTGTTGCCGGACCGGGCGCCGCAGAAGGCTCGCTGCGGCCCGCCGATCACTACCGCGCAGAAGCCGCGCCCGGGGACCGGGCGAGCTGATGGAGCGCGCGGTGGCGTCAAGGCACACCCGTAGACGGTCACCGGTCGGTGGATCCACCTTCAAAGCTTGAGCACAAATTGCACACACCCTCTCTCCATACTGGCCGCGATGGTCTAGATTGACCGTGCTTCAGATGATCGGACACGGGGCGGACCAATAATGATCTTTAGGTCCAGTTCTTGGAGCCCGGGAGGGGGCTTTGGGTGTGGGGAGCACCCGAGGTTTCGACGGGTTCCCGCACGCCTCGAGAGTCCGGCAGGACATGCGAGTCCACTGCCGTCAGGGCGGGTTGTTCAAGTAGCCCTGAAGTAGCCGGGATGTCATGCGCGGGGGGTGGGAGCCCCCCGGGGGAGGAACAGCGCGGCGCCGGGGGCGGGGCCCCCGAGAGGAGGGACTGCGCGGGGGGCGGGGGCCTCCCGGGGGGAGGAACAGTGTTTGGCGACCACGTCGTACCACTGGGGACCTGGGGGGTTCTGTGCGGCAGGGGGGATTAGTCGGCCCTTTTCCGGCGGCGCGCGGGCGTCTGCCGAATGGGGCGATCAGCCAGCCCACGATCGACTGGGAACAGCGCTACCGCCGTACCGTGATCACCAGCGATACCGTGACCACTGCCTTCGTGGTGGCTGCGATCGGCAACTTCTTCGGGGCCCGGGACGCGGCCAACTGGCACGAGAAGTGGGGAATTCTCGCATTCGGCACCGAACTGCTGGTGCTGGGAGCGCTTGCGGTGAGCCGGGCGTGGGCTCCGGCCGTGCTCGGCCAGGGCGCCGAGGAATTCCGCCGGCTCGGACGCTCGCTGTTCACGGCGACCGTCGTACTGGCACTCGGCGGGATCGCCCTCACCTCGCGCAACATCAAACTCTGGATCTTCGTCGCGATCCCCGCGATCGCGCTCGTCACCATGACCGCGCGGTATCTGCTCCGCCTTCGGCTGCACAGACAGCGGAAGGAAGGACGGTGCCTGAGACCGGTGCTCGCTGCCGGGAGCCCCGCCACCGTACGCGACCTGATCAACCGCACCCGCAAGTTCCCGCACCTCGGCTGGCGGGTGGACGGGGTGTGCACGACGGACGGTCTCGGGCTCGACGGTGACCAACTGGACGGAGTGCCGGTCGTCGGCCGGCTGGAGGACGTCGCCAAGCACGTCCGCCACGACGGCTACCGTGTCGTCGCGGTCACACCGGACCCGCACTGGTCACCGGACCGGCTGCAGCGGCTGGCCTGGAACCTCGAAGGCAGCGATGCCGAGATGGTCGTGGCCCCCGTGCTGATGGAGGTGGCCGGCCCGCGGCTGCACGTCGACGCGGTGCTCGGGATCCCGCTGCTGCGGGTCAGCATGCCGGCCTTCACCGGTGGGCGCCGGGCGATCAAAGGGGTCGTCGACCGGATGGCCGCAGCGATCCTGCTGATGCTGTTCGCGCCGCTGATGGTGTTCGTCGCGCTGCTCGTGACGGTGGACAGTCGGGGTGGGGCGCTCTACCGCCAGCGCAGGGTCGGCAAGGACGGCCGCGAGTTCACCATTTTCAAGTTCCGCACCATGGTCGCCGGTGCTCACGGGGCACGTGCCGAACTGGCCGACCACAACGAGGGTGCAGGGCTGCTGTTCAAGCTCCGCCGGGATCCGCGGGTGACCCGGGTGGGAGCGGTGCTGCGCCGGTACTCGATCGACGAGATCCCGCAGCTTTTCAACGTGCTCACCGGATCGATGTCGCTCGTCGGTCCGCGACCTCCGTTGCCGGAGGAGTCCGCCGCGTACGGCCCGGACATCCGGCGGCGACTGCTGGTCAAGCCCGGGCTCACCGGCCTGTGGCAGATCAGCGGACGCAGCGACCTGCCGTGGGAGGAGGCGGTCCGCCTCGACCTGCGGTACGTGGAGGACTGGTCGCTCGCCCTGGACGCAGTGATCTTGTGGAAGACGCTGCGTGCGGTGCTCCATGGCCAGGGGGCCTATTGATGCGCGGGGGGGCTGCGACTCAACGGTCCCGCCCGCGCGCGGACCGCAGGCCGCAAGGGCCTGCCTGGGGGGAGGGACGGGTCATGAAGGTCAGCGTTTTCGGGCTCGGCTACGTGGGCTGTGTGTCGGCCGCGTGCCTGGCCGGCATGGGGCACGAGGTCATCGGGGTGGACGTGAACCAGGTGAAGGTCGACCTGGTCAACGACGGCAAGGCCCCGGTGGTCGAGGAGCGGATCGGCGAGCTCATCGCCGAGGTCGTACGGACCGGAGCATTACGCGCCACCGACGACGTCCGCGAGGCGATCATGGACAGCGAGGTGTCGCTGGTCTGCGTGGGCACGCCGTCGGAGCCCAACGGCAGCCTGTGCACCACGTATCTGGAGCGGGTCACCGAGCAGATCGGCGCCGCGCTGGCCGAGCGGGGCGGGCGGCACACCGTCGTGTTCCGCAGCACCATGCTCCCGGGCACCTGTCTGAACCTGCTGGTACCGATCCTGGAGAAGTACGTCGGCGGCACGGCCGGGGTGGACATCGGGGTCGCGGTCAACCCGGAGTTCCTGCGCGAGGGCACGAGCGTGCGGGACTTCTTCGACCCGCCCAAGACCGTCATCGGCGAGCTCGACCCGGCAAGCGGCGACACGGTGATGGCACTGTACGACGGCCTGCCCGGCGAAGTGTTCCGGGTGCCGGTCCCTACGGCCGAGGCGATCAAATACGCGGACAACGCGTTCCACGGCCTCAAGATCGGCTTCGCGAACGAGCTGGGCGCGGTGTGCCAGGCGCTCGGGGTGGACTCGCACCAGGTGATGGACGTGTTCCTGGCCGACCGCAAGCTGAACATCAGCCCCGCCTACCTGCGGCCCGGCTTCGCCTTCGGTGGCTCCTGCCTGCCCAAGGACCTGCGCAGCCTGGTCCACGCGGCGCAGCGAGCGGACATCTCGGTGCCCATCCTCGCCCACGTGCTGCCCTCCAACTCCGCGCATCTGCAGCGCGCGGTGGAGCTGGTCGAGCGCACCGGCAAGCGCCGAATAGGCATGTTCGGGCTGTCCTTCAAACCCGGCACCGACGACCTCCGCGAGAGCCCGCTCGTCGAGCTGGCGGAGAGACTCTTCGGCAAGGGGTACGACCTGCGGATCCACGACGCCAACGTGAGCCTCTCCCGGCTGATGGGCGCGAACCGCGAGTACATCGAGAGCCGGTTGCCGCACCTCGCGCAGCTGCTCGCGGATTCCGTCGACGAGGTGCTCGAGCACGCCGAGGTGTGCCTGGTCGGGACCAGGGATCCGGCCGTGCTGTCGGCGCTGCCCCATGGCGAAGGACCGATGATCGTCGACCTCATCCACCTTCCCGACGCCGAAGCGCGCCGGGCCGAACCGGGGTACGTGGGCCTTGCTTGGTGACACATCGTTCGATGACAGAGCCGGCGGCGACCGGCCGGACCGGCGCGCGCTGATCCTGGTGGAGAACCTGTCGGTGCCGTTCGACCGGCGGGTGTGGCAGGAGTGCACGACGCTGCGCGACGCGGGCTGGGAAGTGCACGTCATCTGTCCCCGGGGGGAGAAACGGGACACGGAGCTGGAGGCGGAGATCGACGGGGTGCGGATCCACCGCTACCCGTTGCGTGCGGCCACCGGAGGACCGGCCGGCTACCTGCGGGAGTACGGATCGGCGCTGTGGCACACGGCCCGGCTGGCCCGCAAGGTCGGCCCGGTCGACGTGGTCCACGCCTGCAACCCGCCCGACCTGCTGTTCCTGCCGGCACTGTGGCTGAAGCGGGGCGGCGCGCGGTTCGTCTTCGACCAGCACGACCTGGTACCCGAGCTGTACCTCTCCCGGTTCGACCGCGGCGAGGATCTGCTCTACCGCGCGGTGTGCGCGCTGGAACGGCGGACCTACCGGGCCGCGGACGTCGTCCTCGCCACGAACGAGAGCTACCGGGACGTCGCGATGCGCCGTGGCGGCCGACGCCCTGAGGACGTTTTCGTGGTGCGCAGCGCGCCCCAGATCGACCGGTTCCAACCGGTGCCGCCCGAGCCGGAGTTGAAGCGCGGCAAGCCTCATCTGCTGTGCTACCTCGGCGTCATGGGCCCTCAGGACGGCGTCGACTACGCCCTGCGGGCCCTCGCGAAGCTGCGCGACGAGATGGGGCGGACCGACTGGCATGCGGTGTTCGTCGGCTCCGGCGACGCCTTCGACGCGATGGTGGAACTGTCCCGGCGGCTCGGGCTCTCGGAGCAGGTGCAGTTCACCGGGCGCATCCCGGACGCCGACCTGGTGCGCTACCTGTCCACCGCGGACGTGTGCCTCTCCCCCGACCCGCGCAATCCGCTCAACGACGTGTCGACCATGAACAAGGTCCTGGAGTACATGGCGATGGGCCGGCCGATCGTCTCGTTCGACCTGAAGGAGGCGCGCGTCTCCGCCGGTGACGCCGCCGTCTACGCGCCCGCCAACGACGAGGCCGAATTCGCGGGGCTCATCGCGCTGCTCCTTGACGATCCGGAGAAGCGGGCCCGGATGGGCAAGATCGGCCAGGAGCGGATCAGCGGGCAGCTTTCCTGGCGGAACTCGCAGGCGTCGCTGCTCGCCGCCTACGCCGCTGCCTGCCGTGACCGCACTCCGGTGTCGGCGAGCGACCAGGTCCGCACAGGGAAGAGGCAGCGCAGTTGAGCGATGACACGATACGTCTGGTCACGATCGGGCGGATTCTCCGTCGGCGCCGGCGGCTTCTCGCCGTCCTCGCCGTGGTGGGCGCGCTCGTCGGCTACGGCGCCTCGGTGGTGTTCCCGCCGCGGTACACGACGTCGGCATCGGTTCTGCTGCCGGGGCAGTGGGAAGAGCGCGAGCTGCTGACTCAGGTGGATATCGCGAGCAGTTCGACGGTGGTCGACCGCGCGGCCGCCAAGCTCGGCTGGCCGGGCGTCAGCGGCGCCGAGCTGCGGGATCAGGTGAGCGCCAAGGCCGCCGACGGGAACATCGTCAAGATCTCGGGTACGGCCGACACCCCGGAGCGCGCACAGCAGCTCGCCGACCGGATGGCCAAGGAATTCGTCACATTCGCCGCGCGGATCGCAGTCGGCGGCACCGACTTCGAAGCGACTACGGGGCTCGAGACGCTGCGGCAGGAGGTGGAGAAGACCAACGGGCGCATCACCGACCTGGCCAAAGCGGCCGATCCGGGCAAGACCGTGGAGGGCGTGCAGGCCCGCACCTCGCTGGAGAAGCTGCGCACCTCGCTGGAGGAGGCCATGCAGACGCTGGCCGAGTCCGACCCGGCGACCAACATGGCCGGCATGGTCGTCATGGGTCCGGCGGCCCGGCCGGCCGGCGAGGCGCCGCCGACGAGGATGCAGCTCATCGTCGCCGGGGCACTGCTGTTCTTCCTGCTCGCGGTCATCGGCCATCTCACTGCCGCACGGATGAATCGCCGACTGCGCACCGAACCGGAGATCGCCGCGGCGCTGGGCTCGACGCTCCTCGGTACCGTCGACGTTCCTGGTGAACAGGGCACGCACCGGCCGGAAGTCCGTGGCCCGAGGGCCCGGCTCCGCCGGATGCTCGGCGTCGACACCCGGTGGGACGTACCGACCCCGCAGAGGTCCGGCGACGAGGCCGACCGGCGGATCCGCTACCGGCGGGTGTGCGCTCGCCTCCGGGACCAACTACCGGCCTCCCGGCGGCTGTTGGCGGTCGT
>NZ_BMPQ01000031.1:64249-103797 GCF_014647675.1 Streptomyces flaveus
AGGGCGATCCGCTGCTGCGGGTGGTGGAGGTTTCGGTGGACCGGCCGACAGTGCCGGACCGCGGCGCCGAGTCCGGTGCCCTGGTCGTCCTCAGCGCGGGCAGCTGGACCACGGAGGAGCTCGCCGGCGTCGCCGAGGCGTGTGCGGACGGCGGGCACAAGGTCGTCGGCGTCGTCGTCGCCGGCCCGGTCCGGGCCCGTCCCACGCGGTCTGCCGACGATCCTCCGGACAACGCCACCCCGGCGCTCGCGGTTCGCGGCCACGCGACGGGAGGTTCAGTGTGACGACGAGCACGACTTCGGAGTCGTCGGCAGCCACTCCACTCTTCGACCTGCAGGCGCTGGTGGTGTCGGTGCGCAGGCGCCGTCGCCTCTGGAGCTCCATGGCGCTCCTGGGACTGCTGGTCGGCGTGGCGGTGGCGGTCCTGCTGCCGCCGCGGCCGACCGCGGTGACCAAGGTGCTGGTCACGCACAAGGAGGACCAGCCGAACGACACCGGAACGCTGATCCGCACCGACGTCGCACTGCTGGGGACCACGCGGATCGCCGACAAGGCCCTGAAGTCCCTCAAGTCCCCGGAAAAACCCGAGGACTTCATGGAGGACTACCGGGGTACCGGCTTGACCAACAACCTGCTGCAGATCGATGTGACGGGTGACAGCGACGCGGAAGCGGTGGCCCGGGCCAAGGCACTGGCCGATGCGTTCGTCGCGGACCATGTGCGGCGGATGCGAGAGACCGCGAAGGCCGAGGCCAAGGCCCTGCTCGACCAGCGTGACCGCATGCGGGACGAGCTCGCCCAGGTCAACGAGGAGGTCGGAGACCGATCGCCGGAGAGCGACCCGAAAGCGTCGGCGAGCATCGAGTCGCTCTTCGCCCGCCGGGCCGAACTCAACTCACGGATCGCCGACTTCGACCAGCGCGCAGCGGAGGCGCGCACCGGCACGCCCAAGATCATCGCCGGCACGCAGATCGTGGACGCCCCGCGCGCGGTCCAGCACTCCCTGCCCAGGGCCGCCGCCACCAACGCCGCGATCGGACTCGTCCTCGGGCTCGTCCTCGGGCTCGCGCTGGCCGCGGTCGGCGCGGTGGTGGCGGACCGCCCCGTGCTGCGCCGGGACATCGCGGCGAACCTGGGCGCCTCGGTCATCGCGGAGCTGCCCCGCCGGTCGGGCAGGCTGTGGCAGCGCCGACGGACCCGGGCGGCACGCGAACGGCTCACTGCGAGCCTTGCCCGCACCGTGCGCGGCTCCGCGGAACCGGTGTCGCTGCTGGAACTGGGCTGTGCGCGCAGCACGAGCGTGATCGCCCTGAACCTCGCCAGGGCACTGGTGGCGGAGGGGCCAGTGGTGATCATCGATGGTCTGCCCGGCCCGCAGCTCGCAAAGCGCCGCCAGAAGCCAGGAGACCCCACCGTGGTCAGCGGCGAGCGTGCCGCGGCCGTGTCGCATCAGGAGCGCCGGATCGGCGTCGGCTCGGTGGCGCCCGGCACGGCTTGGACCGACCTCCAGTACCTCGGCACCCAGACCGTGCTGGTCGTGCGTGCCGGGCACGGCAACGCCGCATGGCTGCACACCGTGGCGCGACAGCTCGCGGACCAGCGCATTCCGGTGATCGGTGTGGTGCTGATCGACCCCGATCCGCGTGACCGGACCGACGGCACGCTGTGGGACGGGCTGGGCACCGCGCTGCGCGGCCAGAACGAGCGGCCGGCCCGGCAGAACGGTGGGGGTACCTCCCACGCCGTTCAGGCAGTGGGGGAGGGCCGGCTGCGGACGGAGCGGCTGCCGGTGCGGGCCTCACAGGGCCCGGACAACGACCAGGAGGCGCGGTAGGACATGTGTGGCATCGCAGGCACGTACCGATGGCCGGACGGCAAGGTCGTGACCGACCGGCTCACCGATACCCTCGCCCACCGCGGTCCGGACGGGGCGGGCCGGTACGGCCACCCCGTCGGTGACGGCGAAGTACAGCTCGGGCACCGCCGGCTGGCCATCATCGACCTGTCCGACACCGGCGCCCAGCCGATGGTCTCGGGCGGCCTCGCCCTTACGTACAACGGCGAGCTGTACAACGCGCCCGAGCTGCGTGCCGAGCTGGCAGCCGCCGGGGTGCGCTTCCGCGGTACCTCCGACACCGAGGTGCTGCTCGAGGCCTGGCGGCGCTGGGGTACGGACTGCCTGCCCCGGCTGCGCGGCATGTTCGCGTTCGGGATCTTCGACGAGCGAACCGGTGAACTGGTGCTTGCCCGCGACCAGTTGGGCATCAAGCCGCTGTTTCTGCTCCGGCGCGGCGGGGGCCTGGTGTTCGCCTCCGAGCTCAAGGCGCTCGCCGCCGCGACCGGTGGATCGCTGGAGGTGGACCATGCGGCGCTGGTGGCCTCGCTGCTGTACTACTGGGTGCCGGACTCACGCTGCGCCTTCCGCGAAGCGGAGAAGCTGCCGCCGGGGAGCTGGCTGCGGTGCCGGCCCGACGGCCGGGTCGAGCGCGGCCGGTACTGGCACCTGAAGGACGTCGCCGCGGAGGGCCGGGAGCGGGCGCAGGCCGGCGAGCAGCCGGACATAGGTGCCATCGTCGAGGAGTCGACTCGGCGGCACCTGCTCTCCGACGTACCCGTGGCGACCTTCCTCTCCGGCGGCCTCGACTCCAGCTACCTGACCGCCCTTGCGGCCCGCGACCGACCCGGGATCTCCGCTTACACGATCGGGTTCCGCGCCGAGGACGCCAAGTTCGAGGCGATGCCGGACGACCTGCGCTACGCCCGGCAGGTGGCCGAGCGGTTCGGCGTCGACCTGCATGAGATCGAGATCGCTCCGAATGTGCTCGACCTGCTGCCGCAGATGACCCACCACCTGGACGAGCCGATCGGTGACCCCGCCGCGATCAACACGTTCCTGATCTGCTCGGCCGCCCGGGAGGCCGGGGTCAAGGTGATGCTCTCGGGGATGGGTGCCGACGAGCTGTTCGCCGGGTACCGCAAACACCTGGCCAACCTGCTCGCGCTGCGCTACCAGCGCGTCCCGCGGCCCCTGCGGCGCGGGGTGTCCAGGGCCGTGGACCGGCTGCCGGTCGCCACGGCCCGCCGGGGGTACCGGTCGGTGCGCTTCGCGAAGCGGTTCCTCTCCTTCGCCGATCTGCCGGAGGAGACCGCGTTCCGGCGCAGCTACACCATGTACGACCAGGACGAGCTGCTCGCCCTGGTCGATCCGGACCTGGCCGGGACGGTCGACGACGTGCTGACCGAGCACGCGGACATCTACCAGGACAACGATCTCGACGACTTCGTCAACCGCATGTGCCTGGGCGACGCCCGGATGTTCCTGCCGGGCCTGAACCTCGCCTACACGGACCGGTCGAGCATGGCCGCGTCGACCGAGGTGCGGGTGCCGTACGTGGACGTCGAGGTGGTCAAGGCGGCGTTCGCCGTGCCCGGCGATCGCAAGATCGTCGGACGACAGGGCAAGGCCGTCCTCAAGGAGGCGGCCGGCTCGATCCTGCCCCGGGAGATCGTGTACCGGCCCAAGGGCCTGTTCAGCGCCCCGCTGCGCGCCTGGATGAGCCGGGATCTGGCACCGCTGGTGCGCGAGGTGGTCAACGACGGCGAGCTCGTCCGCTCCGGGCTCCTGCGCCGCGACGCGCTGGCGCGGATGGTCGCCGAGGACGCCGCCGGGCAGCGGGACTTCTCCAAGCATCTGTGGCATGTGCTGACCCTCGAGTACTGGTATCGCGGCGCGACCTCTGGGTCCGGCTCTGGGTCCGGTCAGAGCACTCGGTTAACGGCTTAGGAATCAGAGGAGTTCGGGTGAAACAGGTTGTGCAGAACTACAAGAGCGGCGAGCTGGCGGTGCTCGACGTGCCGGTGCCGGGGTGCAAGCCGGGCGGTGTGCTGGTCCGCAGCGCCTACTCGCTGATATCCACCGGGACCGAGCTCATGAAGGTGTCCGAGGCCGGCATGTCGATGGTGGGCAAGGCCCGCTCCCGCCCTGACCAGGTGGCCAAGGTCATGCAGAGCGTGGCCACCAACGGGGTGCCCGCCACCTACCGCAAGGTGATGGGCAAGCTGGACTCCTACACGCCGCTTGGCTACTCGCTGTGCGGGGTGGTCGAGCAGGTCGGCGCCGGGATCGACGACGTGAAGGTCGGCGACCTCGTGGCCTGCGCCGGCAACGAGCACGCGTTGCACGCCGAGCTGAACTGGGTGCCGAAGAACCTCTACGCCCCGGTGCCGGACGGCCTCGCGCCGCGGCACGCGGCCTTCGGCACCGTCGGGTCGATCGCGATGCAGGGCGTCCGCCAAGGCGAGTCACAGCTCGGCGAAGTGGCACTGGTCATCGGCCTCGGGCTGATCGGGCAGCTGGTGGTACAGCTCCTTGCCGCCTCGGGAGTCCGCGTCGTCGGCGTCGACCCCGACCCGGTGCGCTGCGAGCTGGCCGAGCGGCTGGGCGCCGCGGCCTGCGGCGATCCCGCGTCCGCGGCCGTGGAAGCCACCGTCGCCGAGCTCACCGACGGTCACGGCGTGGACCAGGTGTACCTGGCCGCCGGCGGCGGCAGCAACCAGCCCGTCGAGCTGGCCGCCCGGCTCTGCCGGGACCGCGGCCGGGTCGTCGACATCGGCAAGTGCCGCCTGGACCTGCCGTGGAACGCGTACTACGAGAAAGAGCTCGACGTCCGGTTCTCCCGCAGTTACGGCCCCGGGCGCTACGACCCGGAGTACGAACTGGAGGGCCGGGACTACCCGATCGGCTACGTGCGCTGGACCGAGCGCCGCAACCTGGCGTGCTTCCTCGATCTCCTCGCCCGCGGCAGCGTCGACGTGGAGCCCTTGGTCTCCCACGTCGCCGATTTCGATGACGCCGTCGAGACGTACCAGAGCCTGAAGGACGGCGACCTGAAGGCCGTGGCCGTGCTGTTCCGGTACCCCGGCCCCGTTGAACACACAGCGGAAGCGGGGGAAGCGGGGGCCCCGGCGGTGGCCGTGCCCGCGGTGAAGCGACCCAGCGGCTCAGTGTCCACGCCGGCCCGCGCCGCCAAGGCGCCGGTACGCCTTGCGTTCGTCGGCGCGGGCAACTACGCGACGTCGATGCTGCTGCCGCACCTGACCCAGCGCGACGGCGTCGAGTTGTCGACAGTCGTCACCACGACGGCGCTGTCCGCGGCCAACGCGCAGCGGAAGTTCGGCTTCGCCGAGGCGACCACCGATCTCGACGCCGTGCTCGGCGACAAGTCCATCGACGCGGTGTTCGTGGTCACCCGGCACAGCTCGCACGCCGAACTGACCCGAAAGGCGCTGCTGGCCGGCAAGACGGTGTTCGTGGAGAAGCCCCTGGCCCTCACCGAGGACGAGCTGGCCGGCGTACTCGCGGCGGTGGAGGAGTCCGGCAACGACCGGCTGCAGGTGGGCTTCAACCGCCGGTTCGCGCCGCTGCTGCAGGAGGCCAGAAAGCGGTTCGGCGCCCGGACCGGTCCGGCGAGCCTGCGCTACCTGGTCAACGCGGGCCGGCTTCAGCACGGCAGCTGGTACCTCCAACAGGGCACCGAGGGCTCGCGGTTCGCCGGCGAGGGCGGGCACTTCATCGACACGGCGAGCTGGCTGCTCGAGGCCGACCCGGTCTCGGTGTACGCGGTCGCCCCGTCCGGCAACGAGGACCTTCAGGTCGTGCTGCGCTACCCGGACGGGTCCACCGCCACCATCAGCTACGTCACGACCGGCGCGCCCGGCTTCCCCAAGGAGACGCTGGACCTGGTCGCGGACGGCAAGGTGCTGCGGCTCGACGACTTCGTACGGGCCTCGGTGTACGGCCGCAAGAAGTGGGTCAGTTCGCGCCTTCCCAAGGCCCGGGACAAGGGCCAGAACGCCGAACTGGCCGCGTTCATCAAGGCCGTACGGACCGGCGGGCCGATGCCGGTGCCGCTGGAGTCGCTGGTCGCCACCACGGCGGCCACCCTCGCCGTGCAGACCGGCCTGGCCGGTGGTGCGCCGGTGACGTTGGCGGGGGCGCGATGACGATGAGCGCGGGCTGGTACCTGCGGCGGCTGTCCCGGATGGGACCGCGGGAGGTCGGCGGCCGGGCGGGCGACGCGGTGCGCAGGCGGCTGTGGCGGTCGGCGCGGCCGGACTGCCCGAGCGTGACCGGCGCCCGGTTCACCGCGGTACTGCCCGCCGGGACGATCGCCGCAGTACCTCCGGACGCCGCGAAACGTCTCATCGCCGAGGCGGACCGGCTGATGTACGGCCACGCCGAGTATTTCGGGGTGGTCCGCGACGACCTGGTCGACCCGGACTGGTGGTGCGACCCTAAGACCGGGCGCCGGGCTCCGTGGGGCTACGCCTTCGACGTGCCGTACCGGAACGAGGACGCGGTCGGGGACATCAAGCAGATCTGGGAACTGTCCCGGCATCAGTACCTCACCCAGCTCGCCGCCGCCTACGCGATCACCGGGGACGAGCGGTACGCCGAGCGAGTGGCCGAGCACCTGCGGTCGTGGTGGGCGGCCAACGCGCCGCTGCGCGGCGTGCACTGGATCAGCGGCATCGAGTTGGGCATCCGGCTGCTGTCCTGGGTGTGGGTCCGCCGGCTGCTCGACGGCTGGCCGGGCGTGGCCGGTCTTTTCGAGGACAACCCGGTGGCACTGAACCAGATCTGGCACCACCAGCGCTGGCTGGCCGCCTTCCCCAGCCGGGGGTCTTCGGCGAACAACCACGTCATCGCCGAGGCCGCCGGGCAGTTCGCAGCGGCCTGCGCGTTCGGGTGGTTCCCCTCCTCGGCGCGATGGCGGGCCGACGCACTGCGGTCCCTTGAGCGGCACCTGCGAAGCAACACCTTCCCCTCCGGCCTCAACCGCGAGCTGGCCACCGAGTATCACGGACTTGTGCTGGAACTCGGCCTGGCCGCGGTGGCCGAGGCGGATGCCGCCGACGTGCCGGTCCCCGCGTCCGTCCGGCTGGTGCTGCTGCGGATGACCGACGCACTCGCGGCCGTCGTGGACAGCCGGCTACGGCCGCCGCGCCAGGGAGACGCGGACGACGGTCACGGTCTGGTCCTGGACGGCGCGGGCACCGACCGCTGGGCCTCGCTGCTGGCCACCGGGGACGCCGTGTTCGGCCGACTCACCTGGTGGCCGGCGGTGACCGGCACCGACGTACGCACCCCGCTGCTGGCCGCGCTCATCCGGCCGTACTCGAAAAAGGGAATCGCACCGGCCGTGACCCGCCCGGCGAGCCGACCGGCCCACTTCGCCGACGCGGGGCTCACCATCCTGTGCGGTCCGGAGGAGATCTGGTGCCGCTGCGACGGTGGTCCGCACGGCTTCCTGTCCATCGCCGCGCATGCCCACGCGGACGCGCTGTCCGTGGAGGTCCGGCACGACGGGGTCGACGTGCTCGCCGACCCGGGGACGTTCTGCTACCACGGGCAGCCCGAGTGGCGGCAGTACTTCCGCTCGACCCTCGGCCACAACACCCTGCAGCTGGACGGCGGTGACCAGTCCGTCTCCGGCGGCCCGTTCCTGTGGACCCGGCATGCCAAGAGCCGCGTCCTGGCCGTGGACACATCCGGCACCTCCGACGGGGGGACGGCCCGCTGGTGCGCCGAGCACGACGGCTACCAGGGCTCCGTGCACCGCCGCCGGGTGGAGCTGACGGCCGCGAGCCAGGAGCTGAGGGTGGTCGACGAGGTCCGCGGCCAACACGGCCCGCGCCGGGCCGTGCGCCTGGCGTTCCACCTCGGCCCGGCGATCGCCGCGGACCTGGTGGGGAACCGGGCACAGCTCACCTGGATCCGGGACGGCGAGGGGCGCTCCGCGGTGCTCGACCTGCCCGGGGAGCTGCACTGGCGGGCGCATCGCGGCGAGAGTGACCCGCCGCTGGGCTGGTACTCCCCCGGCTTCGGGCGCAAGGAACCCGCCACGACGCTGGTCGGCACGGGCTTCGCCGAAGGCGCGGAGGGGTTCATCACCGTACTCAGGTTCCAGGGCTAGGGGGACGCGTGGGGATCAAGTGGCGGCACCGGGCGTTGCCGGTGGTACCGGTGGCGCTGGCCCTGCTGGCGGCGACCGGCTGTGAGAGCACGCCGGACGCGCGGCCGAAGCCGACCGCTGCGCCGTCCACGTCCGCGGCCCGGGTGTGCGCCAAGCCCGCGGCCGGGCCCGCGAAGGCGCCGGCGGGCGCGGTGACGGTCGACCCCGCGGTGGTCGGTGACCTGGCTGCGAAGACCAAGAGCAGCCCCCCGAAGACCACGTTCTGGCTTCGACCGGGCAAGCACAGGCTCGACCCGGACCGCTATGCCCAGGTCATCCCCAAGGAGGGGAACCGCTACCTCGGCGCGCCGGGCGCGGTGCTCGACGGCCGGAAGACCAACCAGTACGCGTTCGGCGGCAGTGCCCGCAACGTCACGATCCGCTATCTGACCGTGCAGCGTTTCGTGGCGCCGCACGACGAGGGCGTGGTCAACCATGACTCGGCCGACGGGTGGGTGATCGAGCACGCGACGATCCAGTACAACTCCGCCGCCGGGCTGATGGCCGGTGCCCGCCAGCAGGTCCGCGCCAGCTGCCTGCGCGACAACGGTCAGTACGGCATGAACGCGTACAAGGCCGGCGACTCCATCCGCGGCCTGGTGGTCGAGGGCAACGAGATCGTGGGCAACAACACCGGCGACTGGGAGCGGCGGCGGGAGGGATGCGGCTGCACCGGAGGCATCAAGTTCTGGGCCGTCGACGGCGCCGACGTACGCGGCAACTGGGTGCACGACAACCGCGGAACAGGGTTGTGGGCGGACACCAACAACAACGACTTCCGCATCGAGAACAACGTGATCGAGGCCAACGACGGTGCCGCGCTGATCTACGAGACCAGCTACAACGCGGTCATCCGGAACAACAAGATCCGGAAGAACAACTGGGTCGAGGGCCGCAGGGAAGCCGCCCGCGGCGACAACTTCCCGTTCGCGACCGTCTACCTGTCCGAGTCCGGCGGCGAACCACGGATCAAAGCCCGCACCGACAAGGTCGAGGTCTACCGGAACGTGCTGGAGAACAACTGGTCCGGGATCACCCTGTGGGAGAACGCCGACCGGTTCTGCAACAGCCCGGCCAACACCTCGTCCGGTGACTGCACCTTGCTGGTGCGGGACTCCGACCGCTGCGCGCAGCCGGCGATCGCCAAGCCACCGCTCTACGCCGACTGCCGGTGGAAGACCCAGCGGGTGGACATCCACGACAACCGCTTCGTGCTGGACAAGTCCGTCGTCAAGTGCACGGTGAAGTGCGACCGAATGGCGGTGCTGTCCAACTACGGCACCTATCCGGACTGGTCACCGTACAAGGGCGAGCGGGTGGCCGAGGCGATCACCCGCAAGCAGCACAACCGCTGGTACGACAACGTCTACCTCGGACCATGGAAATTCGTCGCCCACGACCCGAGCCGGGTGCTCGGCTTCGGACAGTGGCAGGGCAAGACCTATCAGCAGGACGCGGGCAGCACCCTCGCCCCACGGGCCGGTGGTTGAGATGGGCGGGGACCTGCGGCGCGGTGGGCTGCCGGGCGGACCGGACACGGCGGGCACGCGGTCCGGCGCCGAACCGCGTCCTGCCGGCACACCGAAGATCGTCGGCGTCGTCTGGGGGTTGCTGATCCTCAACACGCTCGGCTCCACCGGGGCGAAGACCATCGTCCCGCTGCCCCGCTCCCTCATCCAGATGATCACCATGGGCGCGCTGCTCGCCGCGTTCACGCTGGCGCTCGCCGTCAATCTCCGGCTGCGCATCCGAGCCAGCGCCTTCGTACTCCTGCTCACCCTGCTGCTGGTGCCGAGCATGATCTCCAGCCTGCAACTGGAGTCCGGGTTCGGCGCTCTGTTCCGCTGCGCCCGGCTGGCTCTCTTCATCGGCACGCTGTGGCTCCTCAGCCGCTGGTGGGACGGCGGCCTGACGTTCGTCCGGCACCACATCCGGATGTACTTCGCGGTGCTCGGGTCAGTGGCCGCCGGCCTGGTCATCTCACCGGGCGCGGCCATGCCCGAGCTCTACGGCGGACGCCTTGTCGGCGCGTTGTGGCCGCTCACCCCGCCGCAGATCGGACAGTACGCCGCGGTGATCATCGGGCTCACCGTGCTGCTCGTACTGGGCCGCCGGACCGACAGGGCCAGCGCGGCGGTGGTCATCGTGCCCTCACTCGTCCTGCTCGCGTTGACCCATACCCGGACGGCCACGCTCGGCCTGCTCATAGGGTTGGTGTTGGCGATCGGCTCGCTCATCCTGACCAGTGCCGCCGCCCGCCGGTTCTTCACCTGGGCGGTGCTGTGCGCCGCGGTGGCCGTGGTGGGGTTCTCCTCCGCGTTACGGGCGTGGTTCCTGCGCGGACAGAGCCAGGAGTACCTCACCAGCCTCACCGGCCGGGCCAAGGTCTGGGATGCCCTGCTGGCAGCGCCCCGGACGACCGCGGAGAAGTTGTTCGGCGTGGGCCTGGGCGACAAGTCGTTCGGCGGGCTGCCGATCGACAACAGCTGGCTGGCCGTTTACCACGAACAGGGTCTGATCGGCGTCGCCCTGGTGGCGGCGATCATCATCGTCCTGTCCGGCGTCGCGTTGCTGCGGCCACCGTCGCTGCAGAGGGCCTGCGCGATCTTCCTGATCAGCTACTGCGCGATCGCGTCGTACACCGAGGCCGGGCTCGGCGACGCCTCGCCGTATCTGCTGCATCTGGCCCTGGCCGCCTCGCTCCTTGCGGCACCTGCCGCGGCCACTCCCCTCTCGACACCCGAAGTCCCTCCCCTCTCGACACCCGAAGTCCCTCGCCTCTCGACGCCCGCAGTACCTCGACGACGCATCCCGCGATGGGCCCAAAGATCGGAGGTGACCTGAGCATGCACGTCCTCGTGGTGCACAACCGCTACGCCTCGGCGCAGCCGAGCGGGGAGAACAAGGTCGTCGACCAGGAGGTGGCGCTGCTGCGCGCGGCCGGCCACCGGGTCAAGGTGTTCGAGCGGCGCAGCGACGACATCGCCACCCGGTCCCTCCTTGCCAAGGCCGCGGTGCCGCTCCTTGTGCCGTGGAACCCGGCGGTCCGCGCGGAGCTCGGCGCCCGGCTTCGCGCCGAGCGACCGGACGTGGTGCACGTCCACAACGTCTTCCCGCTCCTGTCGCCCGCGGTGCTTGCCGCCTGCGCCGACGCCGGCGTGCCCGCCGTCGCCACGCTGCACAACTACACCCAGGTCTGCCCACCCGGCACGCTGCAACGGGACGGCCGGCCGTGCACCGAGTGCGTCGGGTCGACGCCACTGCCCGCCGTCCGGCACGGCTGCTACCGGAGCTCCCGCCTTGCGACGGTGCCGCTCGCGGTCAGCCTGTCGGTCAATCGGCGGCGGTGGTGGTCCGGAGTGGAGCGGTTCTTCTGCCTCTCCGCGACGCAGCGCGACGTCCTGGTGCGGGCCGGCATGCCGGCCGAACGGCTGACGGTGAAGCACAACTTCGTGCCGGAGCCGGGCGTCTGCCGAGCGGGCGACGGCGAGCATCTGCTCTATCTCGGCCGACTCGCGGAGGTCAAGGGCGTGCGGCTGCTCATGGCCGCGTGGGACGAGATCGCAGCGAGCGGCGGTGTGGGCGTGCCGCTCGTGATCGCCGGCGCGGGGCCACTGGAGCAAGAGGTGACCGCCTGGGCGGCGGGCCGGGACGACGTGCGCTACGTCGGCCTGTATGACACGGCGGAAAGCCGGAAGGCCGTCGCGCGGTCGGTCGCCGTGGTGGCTCCCTCGACGTGGCTGGAGGCGTTCGGCCTGGTGGTCGTGGAGGCGATGGCGGCGGGGGTCCCGGTCGTCGCCGCCGGCCACGGCGCCTTCGTCGAACTCGTCGAGGACGGGGTGACCGGGCTGCTGCACCGGCCGGGCGAGCCCGCCTCGCTCGCGTCCTGCATACGCCGGATCGCGACCGAGCCGGCCCGCAACCAGGAGATGGGCCAGGCGGCCCGGCGCAGTTACGAGCAGGGTTTCAGCCCGGCCGTCGGCCTTGAGCGCCTGGTGGAGGGGTACCGCACCGCGATCGCGGGTCGGTCCGGCGGCGGGGACAACCCACCGCCCGTAGGGAGGGAATCAATGGGGGGCAGTAGATGACACGTTGCCGACTGTGCGGCTCGGCGACGCCGGCGAGCGTCGTCGACCTGGGGGCGACCCCGCCGTGCGAGAGCTTTCTCGCCGCGGACCAACTGGACCTGCCGGAACCGGCGTATCCGTTGCACCTGCGGGTCTGCACCGACTGCTGGCTGGCGCAGATCCCGCCGCTGATCACGCCGGAGGAGACGTTCAAGGAGTACGCGTACTTCTCCTCGTACTCGACCTCCTGGGTGGAGCACGCGCGTACGTTCGTCGCCGACGCCGTACAGCGGGTGGGGCTCGGCCCCGACGCCTTCGTGGTCGAGGTCGCGAGCAACGACGGATACCTGCTGAAGCACGTGGTGGACCGCGGAATCCGCTGCCTCGGCATCGAGCCGTCGGTGAACGTCGGCGCCGCGGCGCGGGACGCGGGTGTGCCCACGCTCACGGAGTTCCTGAGCCCGGACACCGGCTCGGCCGTCCGCGCCGAGCACGGCCCGGCGGACCTGGTCGTGGCCAACAACGTGTACGCGCACATCCCCGACGTGGTCGGGTTCACCCGGGGGCTGCGCGCCCTGGTCGCCGACGACGGCTGGGTCTCCATCGAGGTGCAGCACCTGCTGACCCTGATCGAGGAGAACCAGTACGACACGATCTACCACGAGCACTTCCAGTACTACACGGTCGCGTCCGCGACCCGAGCCCTTGCGAGCGGCGGACTCACGCTCGTGGACGTCGAGTTGCTGCCCACGCACGGCGGCTCCATCCGGCTGTGGGCCCGGCCGGCCGAGGTGGCCGGCGAGCCTACCCGGCGGGTGGCCGACGTGCTGGACCGGGAGAAGGCCGCCGGGCTGCAGGAGCTGTCCGGATACACCGAGTTCTCCGCCCGGGTGGCCAAGGTGCGCCGGGATCTGCTGCGGTTCCTCATCGAGGCGGCCGAGCGCGGCGAGACGGTCGTCGGCTACGGCGCCCCGGGCAAGGGCAACACCCTGCTCAACCACTGCGGCATCCGGCCCGACCTGCTCCCGTACACGGTCGACCGTAACCCCTACAAGCACGGCAGGTTCACGCCGGGCACCCGCATCCCGATCCTGCCGCCCGAGCAGATCGCCGCCGACAAACCGGACTACATCCTCGTCCTCCCGTGGAACCTGCGGGCCGAGCTGGTCGAGCAGCTGTCCTTCGTGCACGACTGGGGCGGTCGGCTGGTCTTTCCCATCCCGGAACTGAGCATTGTCGAGGTCGCGTCTTGAAAGGGCACAGCATGAAGGTCGTTCTGTTCTGCGGCGGTTACGGGATGCGGATGCGCAACGGAACCTCCGACGACGTTCCCAAGCCGATGGCGATGGTCGGCCCGCGGCCGCTGATCTGGCACGTCATGCGCTACTACGCGCACTACGGGCACACGGAGTTCATCCTGTGCCTCGGGTACGGGGCTCACCACATCAAGGACTTCTTCCTCAACTACGAGGAGACGGTGTCCAACGACTTCGTGCTGCGGGGCGGGCGGACCGAGCTGCTGTCCACCGACATCGCCGACTGGACCATCACGTTCGCGCAGACCGGCATCGAGTCGCCGATCGGGGAGCGGCTGCGCCGGGTGCGGCACCACCTGGACGGCGACGAGATGTTCCTCGCCAACTACGCCGACGTGCTCACCGACGCCCCGCTGCCGGAGATGATCGACCGGTTCGCCCGGCGCGACGCCGGTGCGTCGATGATGGTGGTGCCGCCGCAGTCCTCGTTCCACTGTGTGGACCTGGGCGAGGACGGCCTGGTGGGGGGCATCACCGCGGTGAGCGACATGCCGCTGTGGGAGAACGGCGGCTACTTCGTCCTCCGCCAGGAGGTCTTCGACCACATACCGGAGAACGGGGACCTGGTCGCCGACGGATGCGCCCAACTGGCCAAGCGCGGCCGGCTGGTGGCGCACCAGCACCGTGGCTTCTGGAAGCCGACCGACACCGTGAAGGAGCGGGCCGCGCTCGACGACGCCTACGCCCGGGGCGACCGCCCGTGGGCCGTGTGGGAACGGGGCGGCGCGGGGGCTGGTCTCCAGGGTGCGACCGGCAGCAGCAACGTCTCCGGAGCGAGAGCGTGATCCGGCTGGGGGCCGGGCGCCTGGACCGGATCGTCGCGGTGGGCGCGCACTGCGACGACATCGCCATCGGCGCCGGCGGCACGCTGCTGACGATGTGCCTCGCACATCCGGGTACCCGCGTCGACGCGCTTGTGCTCTCCGGCGGTGGCAGCGAGCGGGAGCAGGAGGAGCAGGCCGCGCTCGCCGCCTTCTGCCCTGGCGCCGACCTGCGGCTGACCGTGCACAAGCTGCCGGACGGCCGGCTGCCCGCGCACTGGGACGAGGCCAAGGCCGCGGTCGAGGAACTGCGCGAGCAGGCCGAGCCGGATCTCGTACTGGCCCCGCGCACCGAGGACGCGCACCAGGATCACCGCGGCCTGGCGAAGCTGGTCACCACCGCGTTCCGCGACCACCTCGTGCTCGGCTACGAGATCGTCAAGTGGGACGGCGATCTCGGCCGTATGGCGGCGTACCAGCCGCTGTCGCCGGAGATCGCCGAACAGAAGGTGCGCCTGCTGCAGGAGCACTACCCCTCGCAGCGGCACCGGCCCTGGTACGACCGGGAGGCCTTCCTCGGCCTTGCGCGGATCCGCGGCATCGAATGCCACGCGCGCTACGCCGAGGCGTTCGCCGTCACCAAACTCACGCTCGATCTGGGGGACTGAACCTTGCGCGTACTGCTGACCGGACACCAGGGCTACCTGGGCACCGTGATGGCCCCGGTCCTCGCGGCCGCCGGGCACGAGGTCGTCGGCCTCGACGCCGGCCTCTTCGCCGACTGCGTCCTCGGCCCGCCACCCGCGGACCCGCCCGGGCATCAAGTGGATCTGCGCGACGTCACGGCCGAACACGTGGCCGGGGTGGACGCCGTGATCCACCTGGCCGCGCTGTCCAACGACCCGCTGGGATCGCTGGCGCCGGACCTCACCTACGACATCAACCACCACGCGTCCGTACGCCTTGCCCGGCTGGCCCGCGACGCCGGAGTGCGGCGCTTCCTGTACGCGTCGACCTGCTCGGTCTACGGCGCCGCCGGCGGTGACGGCCTGGTGGGCGAGGAGGCTCCACTGCGCCCGGTGACGCCGTACGCGGAGTCCAAGGTGCGGGTGGAGGACGACCTGCACGCGCTGGCCGACGGCGACTTCAGCCCGGTGTTCATGCGCAACGCCACCGCCTTCGGCTACTCGCCCCGGCTGCGCGCCGACATCGTGCTGAACAACCTGGTGGGCCACGCGCTCCTGTCCGGCGAGGTGCGGGTGCTCTCCGACGGCACCCCCTGGCGCCCGCTGGCGCACGCCGCCGACATCGCACGGGCCTTCGCGGCCGCGCTGACCGCGCCACGGGAAGCGGTGCACGACCGGGCGTTCAACATCGGCAGCGAGATCAACAACGTCACGGTCGCCGAGATCGCCGAGCAGGTCGCCGAAGCGGTACCCGGCTCGCAGGTGGTGACCACCGGGGAGAACGGTGCCGATCCGCGGTCGTACCGGGTGGACTTCTCCCGGTTCCGCACCGCGGTACCCGGCTTCGACTGCGAGTGGACCGTGAAGCAGGGCGCGCTCGAACTCGCCGACGCCTACCGGAAACACGGGCTGACGCGGGAGGACTTCGAGCGACGCTTCACCCGCCTTGCCGTGCTGCGCGCGGCGTCCGACGCCGGCACCGTCGACGACACCCTGCGGCGGCGCCGATGACGGCGGCCGGCGAACAGCCGATGGCCACGCCCGGCGAGGAGATGCACGCGCTGGTGGAGCGGCTGTACCCGCTGTGCCGGAGCATCACGGGCGACGGTGTGCGCGCCACCCTGGAGATCGTCGGCGAGTACGTCCCGCTGCAGGTGCACGAGGTGCCGACCGGGACTCAGGTGCTCGACTGGACGGTGCCGCAGGAGTGGAACATCCGGGACGCGTACGTCGCCGACACCTCCGGCAACCGGGTCGTCGACTTCGCCGCGTCCAGCCTGCACGTGCTCGGCTACAGCGTGCCGGTGTCGGCGACCATGCCGCTGGCCGAGCTGCGCGAACACCTGCACACCCTGCCGGACCACCCGAACTGGGTCCCGTACCGCACGAGTTACTACAAGCCGGAATGGGGATTCTGCCTGGCCCAGGAGACCCTGGACACGATGCCGGACGGCGACTACGAGGTCCGTATCGACTCCACCCTCGCCGACGGCCATCTCACCTACGCCGAGCACGTGGTCCCCGGGCAGGTCCCCGACGAGGTGATCGTCTCCTGCCACGTCTGCCACCCGTCGCTGGCCAACGACAACCTGGCCGGCATCGCGGTGGCGACGTTCCTGGCCCGGGCACTGGCCCGGCAAACGCCGTACTACACCTACCGGTTCATCTTCGCGCCCGGCACCATCGGGGCTATCACCTGGCTGGCACGCAACGCGGAGCGGGTGGAACGGGTCAAGCACGGCCTGGTGCTGGCCTGCGCAGGCGACCCGGGCCAACTGACGTACAAGCAGAGCAGGCGCGGCGACGCGGAGATCGACCGGGTGATGCGGCACGTGCTGGCCGCATCCGAACGCCCGCACCACGTCAACGAGTTCACTCCGTACGGCTACGACGAGCGGCAGTTCTGCTCGCCCGGGTTCAATCTCGGCGTGGGCTCGCTCAGCCGGACCCCGTACGCCGGCTACCCCGAGTACCACACCTCGGCGGACAACCTGGACTTCGTCTCCCCGGAGGCGATGGCGGACACGCTCGCCGTCTGCCGCGAGGCGTTCGCCGTCCTCGACCGCAACCGGCGATACCTCAACCTCAGCCCCTACGGCGAACCACAGCTGGGCCGGCGCGGGTTGTACGACGCGCTCGGCGGCCGCAGCGACACCAAGCAGGCCCAGATGGCCATGCTCTGGGTGCTCAACCTCTCCGACGGCGAGCACAGCCTGCTGGACGTCGCCGAGCGGTCCGGGCTGCCGTTCGACGCCGTCGCCGCCGCGGCCGACGCACTGCACGGCGCCGGGCTGATCAAGGCGTGACGCCGATGACCACCGAGAGGGAGAAGACGACGAGACCGGCCGGGTCCGCCCGGCGGGCCCTCGTCGGCCGGCTGTCCTGGGGTCTTGCCGACCAGGCGGCCTCCAGCATGACCAACTTCGCGGTGGGGATCTATGTGGCGCGTTCGCTGGGCGTGACCGCGTTCGGCGTGTTCAGCCTGGCCTGGGTGACCTACGGCGTGGTGCTCAGCGTCTCCCGCGGTCTGGCCACCGACCCGTTCGTGGTGCGCTTCAGCGGTGTGTCGGACGCGTCCTGGCGCGGGGCGGTGGCCCGGTCGTCGGGTACCGCTCTCGGCGTCGGTGTCGTCGTCGGTGCGGCGTGTCTGGTGGCAGGTCTTGCTCTCGGCGGCCGCGTGGGGCCCGCGTTCGCCTGTCTCGGCGTCATGCTGCCGGGGCTGCTGCTCCAGGACGCCTGGCGGTACTCGTTCTTCGCCGCCGGCATCGGGCGGAAGGCGTTCGTCAACGACGTCGTGTGGGGCGTCGCGCTCGTCCCGGCCATGGTGGTGGCGGCCCGCGTGGGCAGCGTGGCCGCTTTCGTGCTCGCCTGGGGCGCCTCCGCCGCGGTGGCCGCGCTGTACGGCTGCCTCCAGTCCGGCATCCGACCCCGGGTCACCGGGGCGCGCGGGTGGCTTCGCGAGCAGCGCGATCTCAGCTATCGGTACCTGGTCGAGAACGTCGGCGTCAGCGGCGCGAGCCAGCTGCGGGCGTACGGGCTCGGCGCGATCGTCGGCATCGGCGCGGTGGGTGCCATCCGCGGCGCCGAACTGCTGCTCGGCCCGTTCCTCGCCGTGCTGATGGGCCTGTCGCTGGTCACCGTCGCGGAGGCGGCACGGGTGCTGCGGCGGGCCCCGCACCGCCTGGCCAAGTTCTGCCTCGTGCTCGGCGCCGGGCAGGCCGTCGCCGCGCTGCTCTGGGGCGTGGCGCTGCTGCTGGTGCCGGACCGGCTCGGCGAGCTCGTGCTCGGCGACGTCTGGAGCTCTGCCTCGGCGCTCATCGTGCCGGCCACGCTCGGCGTCGCGGGCGCGGGCCTCGGCACCGGCGCGGCCGCCGGACTGCGCGCACTCGGCGCGGCCCGGCGCAGCCTGCGCAGCCAACTGTTCGCCTCCGCCTGCTACATCGGCGGCGGGCTCGGCGGGGCCGCCGTGGCCGGCACGTCCGGCTCGGCCTGGGGCGTCGCCGCCGCGACCGTGTGCAGCTCGGCCGTGTGGTGGCTGCAGCTGCGGACCGCCCTGCGCGAGCGCCATCGCAACCCCATTCCCGAAGTGAGGACCTCATGACCGCGCAACCCAGGCTGAGCATCGGCCTGCCCGTGTACAACGGCGAGGAGTACCTTGCCGAGGCGCTCGACGCCCTGCTCGGCCAGACCTACGAGGACTTCGAGCTGGTCATCTCCGACAACGCCTCGACCGACGGAACCCAGGACATCTGCCGCCGGTACGCCGCGAAGGACTCGCGTATCCGGTACCTCCGGCTGCTCCGGAACATCGGCGCCGCACCGAACCACAACTACGTGTTCACCGAGTGTCGAGGCGAGCTGTTCAAGTGGGCCTCGCACGACGACCTGTACGCCCGGGACCTGCTGCGGCGCTGCGTGGAGGCGCTGGACGAGCGGCCGGACATGGTCCTCGCGCACAGCGGCCAGGCGGTCATCGACGGCGACGGCCAGGTGAAGGTCCCGTACGAGTACGGGCTGGCCACCGACTCGCCGCACGCGCCGGAGCGCTTCCGCAGCCTGCTGTTCGAGCCCGGTGGCGACGACTTCTACGGGGTGATGCGAGCCGACGTGCTGCGCCGGGTGAAGCCGCACGACAGCTACCACCACGCGGACCGCACGTTCGTCGCCGAGATCACCCTGCACGGGCCCTTCCACCAGGTGCCGGAGCTGCTGTACTTCCGGCGCGACCACCCCACCCGCGCCGAGCGGGCGAACCCTTCCAAGCGCTCCCGGTGCGTCAACCTGGACCCGCGCCGGGCCGGCCCGCTGCACCCGACGCCCCGGCTGCTCGCCGAGTACGTCTGGGGCTTCGTCACGGCGATCCGGCGGGCTCCGTTGTCCCCGGCCGACCGGCGCGCGTGCTACCGCCACCTGGCCGCGTGGATGACCAGCCGGGTCCGCCCTGGCGCCGGCGAGCGGGTCGAGGACCGCGCCCCGGTCGACCCGGGCGGGCTCACTGTCTCCGTCGACGCTCTCGTCGCCGGCCGTGAGGGGAGGCGGGCATGACGTCCGGACACGAAACTCCGGTGCGCGTCGGGGTGTTCGGCCTGCTCGGCTCCGGCAACCTCGGCAACGACGGGTCGCTCGAGGCCGTCCTCGGCTACCTCCGCGCCGAGCACCCGGAGGCGGTCGTGGACGCGCTGTGCGGCGGACCCGAGGTCGTCGCGACCCGGTACCGGATCCCCGCGACGCGGCTGCACTGGTACCGCGGGGAGTACCGGACCGCGTCGCGTGCGGGCGCGATCGCGGCGAAGGGTCTGGGCAAACTCGTCGATGCCGTCCGCACCGCTGCCTGGGTGCGCCGGCACGACGTGGTGATCGTGCCGGGCATGGGCGTCCTGGAGGCCACGCTGCCGCTGCGGCCGTGGGGCTTCCCGTACTCGCTGTTCCTGCTCTGCGCATCCGGTCGGCTGTTCGGCACCCGGGTCGCGCTGGTCGGTGTCGGCGCCGCCCCGATCGGCAACCGGCCGACCCGGGCCCTGGTGCGCTGGTCGGCGCGGCTGGCCACGTACCGCTCGTACCGGGACGCCCTGTCCCGCGACGCGATGCGGACGATGGGCGTGGACACCGCGCGCGACGAGGTCTACCCGGACCTCGCCTTCGCCCTGCCGATGCCCCCGGCGAGCGCGCCTTCGGGCCCGCCGGGCCAAGTATGCGTCGGCGTCATGGACTTCCACGGCGGCAACGACGACCGCGCCCGGGCCGAGGAGATCCACCGGCGCTACCTCGACGGGACGACCCGGTTCGTCCGCGCGCTGGTCGAGGACGGCAGGCCGGTCCGGCTGCTCACCGGCGACGAGTGCGATGCGCCGGTGGTCGCCGCGATCCTCGACGCGGTGGACTCGCCGCTGGTCACCGCCGCCGAGGCGACCTCGCTGGCCGACCTGATGAAGGAGACGGCGGCTGCCGACACCGTGGTGGCGACCCGCTACCACAACCTGATCTGTGCGCTGAAGGCCGGCACGCCGACGCTCGCACTCAGCTATGCGGCGAAGAGCGACGCGCTCATGGATCGGATGGGCCTTGCCGCGTACTGCCACCCGGCCCGCGAGGTCGACGCCGACCGGCTGCTCGAACAGTTCCGGACGCTGGAGAAGCGATCGGCGGAGCTGCGTCGGACCCTCACCGAGCGGAACCTGGCCACCGCCCAGCAACTCGAGGACCAGTTCACCGCCTTGACCGCGGCCCTGTTCCCGGCGACCGACCACACCCACGCGCACGCCCACGCTCGGCAGGAGACTCCATGAAAGCGACCGAAGTCCCGGAGATCGCAGGCGCGTACCTGTTCGAACCGACGCCGTACGCCGACGAGCGCGGCTTCTTCTGCCGCACCTTCGACGCCGACGTGGTCCGCTCGGTGGGCCTCGACCCGGATGCCTTCGTCCAGGACAGCCTGTCCCGCTCGGTCCGGGGCGTGCTGCGCGGCCTGCACCTGCGTTCCGGCGCCGGCGAGGCCAAGCTGGTGCGGTGCTCGTACGGGAGGATCTTCGACGTCGTCGTGGACCTGCGGCCGGACTCGCCGACCTACCTGGGCCGGGCCTTCTTCGAGCTGTCCGACGAGACGCAGGTGACCCTGTACATCCCGGCGGGGTGCGCGCACGGCTTCCAGGCGCTGACCGAAACCGCCGACACCTCGTACCGGATCGACCGCCCGCACGATCCGGCCGAGGACGTGACGATCGCCTTCGACGACCCGGAGCTCGCCATTCCCTGGCCGCTGCCGGTCACATCGATGTCCCAGCGGGACCGGGAGGCGCCGAGCCTCGCCGAGGTCCTGAAGCAAAGAGAGAAGTGAGGGACGGCGTGGACACCGAACACACCGAAGAGACCGAGGAGTTCCTTCTGCCCCGGTCGCGGACGGCGAACGAGCGGCTGCACGCCATGATCCCCGGGGGCGCGCACACCTACGCCAAGGGCGACGACCAGTACCCCGAGAACCTGGCTCCGGTCATCAGCCACGGCCGCGGTGCCCACGTGTGGGACATCGACGGGAACCGCTACATCGAGTACGGCTCCGGCCTGCGGTCGGTCAGCCTCGGCCACGCCCACCCACGCGTGCTCGAGGCGGTGCGGCGGGAACTCGACCGCGGCAGCAACTTCGTACGGCCGTCCATCGTGGAGGTCGAGGCCGCGGAACGCTTCCTGGCCACCGTGCCGACCGCCGACATGGTGAAGTTCGCGAAGAACGGCTCCGACGCCACCACCGCCGCGGTGCGCCTCGCCCGCGCCGTCACCGGGCGCCCACGGGTGGCCGTCTGCGGCGACCATCCGTTCTTCTCCGTCGACGACTGGTTCATCGGCACCACGCCGATGTCCGCGGGCATTCCGGAGGCGACCACCGACCTCACCGTGGCGTTCCCATACGGGGACTTGACCGCCACGGAGGAGCTGCTCAACCGCTACCCGAACGAGGTCGCCTGCCTGATCCTCGAACCCGCCGGCCACACCGAGCCGCCGCCCGGGTACCTCGCCGGCCTGCGCGAGCTGGCCGACCGGCACGGCTGCGTACTGATCTTCGATGAGATGATCACAGGCTTCCGCTGGTCCGAGGCGGGCGCTCAGGGCCTGTACGGCGTCGTCCCCGACCTCTCCACGTTCGGCAAGGCACTGGGCAACGGATTCGCCGTCTCCGCGCTGGCCGGGCGCCGCGAGCTGATGGAGCGGGGCGGGCTGCGCCACTCCGGCGACCGGGTGTTCCTGCTGTCCACCACGCACGGTGCGGAAACGCACTCCCTGGCAGCCGCGATGGCCGTGCTCACCACCTACGTCGAGGAGGGCGTCACCGCGCGGCTGCACGCCCTCGGCGAGCGGTTGGCCGCCGGTGTCCGCGACGCGGCGGCCGGCATGGGCGTCGGCGACCACATCGTCGTCCGGGGCCGGGCCAGCAACCTGGTCTTCGCCACCCTCGACGAGAACGGGCAGCCGTCGCAGCAGTACCGCACTCTGTTCCTGCGCCGACTCCTCGCGGGCGGGGTGCTGGCCCCGTCGTTCGTGGTGAGCAGCGCGCTCGACGACGCCGACATCGACCGCACCGTCGACGTGGTGGCCCAGGCATGTGCGGTGTACCGGAAGGCGCTGGACGCCGCCGACCCCACCCCCTGGCTGGCCGGGCGGCCGGTGAAGCCTGTGTTCCGCCGCTTGGCGTGACGTGCCGTCAGCGACGCTCCCGCCGACCGGCTGGCCGACCAGCCGCCCGATCGGCCAGCCGGTCGGCCATCCGGTCGACCAGCCACGCGGTCGTCGGTACCACCGCCAGCGCGGTGCACCAGCCACCGAGGACGTCGGTCGGGTAGTGCGCGCCCAGGGCGACCTGCGCCCACCCCATCGCGGCGCCGGCAACCAGCGCCGCGGCGAGCACGAGTAGCGTGCCGGCCGTCCTGCCGAGGCCGAGCCGGCCGGTCGCGAGCAGCGCCACCACGAGGGCGAGCGCGGTGAGAAAGGCGGTGTGCCCGCTCGGATAGGACAGGTTGCCGTCGCCGTGGATGGTGCGTCCCACCAGGGGCTTGAGCAGCCTCGCCGTCCCCACGGTCATGCCGACGCCGACAACGACGAGCACCGCCGCGCGAGGCCACCGAAGCAGCAGGCAGCCCGTCACGGCGGCCACGACCAGCATCGCGGCTCCGACGGGCTCTCCCAGGAAGTCCGTGGCCAGAGCGACGTTCCGCCACGGCGGCCGCACACTGTCCGCCGTCGGCTGGATGATCCACCTGTCCACCCTGCCGGACTCGCCGTGACCGGCGTACAGGACCCCGAGCACGACGACCACCAACGCGGCGAGGACCGTGATCAGCCCGAGCCACACGCGCAGCGATGCAGGCAGCACCGCGGGCGCCGGCCGGCCGGTCACACGCTCACCGTGTCCGGTCGACCATTGTCGCGGCCACCGCCGCCCGGGCCGATGAGCGCGTGCACTACCCGCCGCACACCGTGCCCCACCAGCCGACTCCCACCCTGCCCCAAGGGCCCGTCGACATGGCCGGGACCGTCAGATGTACGTGCTTCTACCGACCCCAACTCCCCACCGACGAGCCCCCGTTGTGTCTGATTTTGTCACCCTAACCAACAATGCGGTCGCGACAATGCGGTCACGGCAAACCGCCGTCGGAAACACGATCAGGAAGTGGGGAGAGGCCATGTGGTGAGCGGATCGGTGGTGGGTTTGGAGGAGCCTGTGCTCGGTTCGACGGTGACGGCAAGTGAGGCGGCGGTATCGGGCGGGGGGAGGGACACGGTCTGGAAGCCGGCTTTGGCGGGGAGGAGCCCGGCGGGGCGGACTTCGTCCTCGGGGGCGGCGTACCACAACTGATAGGTCCTGTCGGAGGGCAGGGGAGCGAGGTCCTGGCAGAAGTAGGCGGCCTGGTTCAGGTGGCGTGAGACCACGACGGTGCCCGAGCCGCCGTAGGCCATGCCCTTTTTGACGAGAGTGGTGTCGGGAGCCGCAAGGAGCCGAGCGAGGTCGGCGGCGTGGCTCTCGGCTTCCTGGCGTGTCTCCCGCACCTCCTGGTGCTGCCAGGCCGCGAGGCCGCCGAGCGCGGCGGCCGCGGTCAGACTGGCGGCCAGCGCGAGACGCAGCAGACGTGGCGGGGATCGCCGGCTGAGGCGCTCGTCCGCCTGGCCGGGGAGCGCCGGTGGGAACTGCGGAGTCCGGGCCACCTCGGCGAGGACACGTTCTTTCAGACTCGGCGGCGGGGTGCGGGCCGCCGCGAGGGCGAGCCAGGCCGCGGCCTCCTGCTGGCGGGCGGTCTCGTGGGCACAGTCGGGGCAGTCGGCGACGTGTCGCAGGAACACCTCCCGCTCCTCCCGGGTGAGGGCGTCCGCCGCATAGGCACCGGCGAGGTCGTGCGGGTCGGCTGTGCTCACGACGGAGCTCCCAGGCAGTGCCGCAGGCGGGTCAGTGCCCTGCGCAGGCGGCTCTTGACGGTACCGAGCGGCAGGGACAGCGCCGAAGCGATCTCGGTATGGGTCAGGCCCCGGTAGTAAGCGAGCAGTACCGGCTGCTGCAGATCGGCGGTGAGCTCCTTCAGGCAGGAGCGGACTTGTTCGTATTCCCCGAGCATCTCCACCGTCTCCACGACGTCGTCGAAAGCGGGAGTCGACTCGTGCTGGGAGACGGCGCGCTCGCGTTCAGCGGACCTCCGCGCAGTGCGGACGCTGTCCACGGCGCGATGGTGGGCGATGGTCATCATCCAGGTCATGGCGTGCCCGCTCTCGGGCCGGTAGCGGGGGGCACTCTGCCAGACCTCCAGCATGACCTCCTGGGCGACCTCCTCGGCGCGTGCAGGGTCCTGCAGGACCCTGCACGCGATTCCGTAGATCGGGCCGACGGTCGCGTCGTACAACCGGGTGAAGGCGTCCTGACTGCCGGCAGCGACGGACACCAACAGTCGATCCGTCTCGGATGTACCGATGTGCCGGGCCCCGGGGGCCTGCCGCTTCGCCACACCCTCTCCCGCCTGCCCGCCTCCCCGTCTGCCCCGATCCGCCCTACTGGTTCACCCGCCCTCCCCCACAGTGTCCGAGGCCCGGCCGCCGTCCGCATCCCGCAGTGGGGCGGATTCGGCTGTCCAGGAGCCCGGTGACGGCCGGCTCAGGCCTGCGGTCGTGGTGTCACCGGCCCAGGTTTCGTCCTCCTGACGCCGGTGGCGCACCCGGGGGCCCGGCGCGGGCACCGGTGGTGCGGAGCGGGCGGCCCGGGAGCCGGCGGCGACTGGCCTGTCGGGATCGAGCACGCCCTCGCCGTAGAGGGCCCGTACCCAGTTGGCCTGGTAGACGGTATCGAGGTAACGCTCGCCGAGGTCCGGGGCGATGGCCACCGCAGTCAGGCCACGCGTGTCATGCAGAGCCAGCCAGCCCATCGCGCCGCTGACTACGGTGCCGGTGGAGCCGCCGAACAGGAAGCCGCGTCGGGCCAGGCGGTGGCAGGCGCGGATGCTGTCCGCCTCCTCGACGTGCACCGCCTCGTCGACGAAGGATTCGTCGAGCAACGGAGGGCACATGCTCATGCCCAGACCGGGAAGCAGCCGGCGTCCCAGAGCACCGCCGAAGGTCACCGAGCCGACGCTGTCCACCGCGACGATCCGGACCGGCCGGTGCCACTCCCGGAAGTAGCGCGCGCAGCCCATCAGTGTCCCGGTGGTGCCGGCCCCGACGAACAGCACGTCCAGTCCTGGGAACGAGCGGGCTATCGCCGGTGCCGTCCTGAGGTAGTGCGCCTTCCAGTTGCCCGGGTTGGTGTACTGGCTGAGCCACACGCACCGGTCGTCCAGGGCGCACAGCGTACGGACGCAGTCGATCCGCGCACGGAGGAGGCCGCCGTCGGTGCTCGGCTCGGTGACGACGTGCACATGGGCGCCCAAGGCCTCCATCAGCAACCTGGTCGGCAGATTGCAACGGGAGTCCGTCACGCACAGGAACTGGTAGCCCTTACTCGCCGCGATCATGCTGAGTGCTACGCCCATGTTTCCGGACGAGGACTCGACCAGGACCGACTCCGGCGTCAGGACCCCCGCCTGCTCGGCGGCCTCCACCATCTCGGTCGCGGGCTTCAGCTTGATCGAGCCGGCGAAGTTGAAGCCCTCGCACTTCAGGAAGAGCCTGCGCCCCGTTATCGACTGGAGGTCGACGTAGAGATCCTCCTCGTTGAAGGTGTAGGGAGCGGATATGACTGACACGATGGCCTCCGCGGATCGAAGAGCGGCCCGGGCCGGATGTGCTTCATCCGTACCTACGCAGCTCATGAAAGAAGCCGTCGACGACGTGCAGCTCTCCGGAGCCGGCCACCTCGTCGTAGACGTACTTGCCGACTGCCAGGTCGAGCACCCCGAGGCCGAAGGGCGAGAACACCACCGTCCGGTCTCCCGACAGCGTTACGCGCCCGGCCATCACGTCCGCCAGCGTCCCCGTCAGGAAGTCGCGGTTGCCCGTGAGCTGTTCGGCCAGGTGAACGGAGGTGTCCGCCCTCAGACAGTGCTCGACGTCGTCGACGATGTTGTCCGAGGCGAGCACGACCTCCGGAGCCAGGTCGCGCAGCGACACGTGCAGCACGAGCGGACGGTGTGCGAACCACGACGGATCGCGGACGTGCGGCCGACCGGCGACGGTGGCGAAGACCACCAGGTCGCTCATGCGGATCAGCTGCTCGGGGCTGTCGTGCACGACGATCCAGCCGGGGGCGCCCGACTGCTCCAGGTAGCAGCGGAAACCGGCCGCGCTGTCGGCGGACACGTCGTGCACGCCGATGGCGTCGAACGACCAGCCGGTACCGGTCAGGAAGGTGTGGATGTAGCGGGCGATCAGGCCCGTGCCGAAGAACCCGACGCGCGTCGGGCGCCGTCGGCCGCGGCTGAGCCGGTCCGCTGCCAGTGCCGCCGACGCGGCCGTCCTCGTGGCGCTGATGATCGAGGCTTCCATGCAGGCGAACGGGTAGCCGGTGTGGCGGTCGTTGAGGATGAGCACCGCCGAGGCCCTCGGGATGCCTGCCTCCACGTTCTGCGGGAAGCTGGAGATCCACTTCAGGCCGTCCACCCCTGCCTCCCCGCCGATCGAGGCGGGCAGGGCGATGATCCGGGACGACGGGCGGTCGGGGAAGCGCAGGAAGTGGGACGGCGGGTTCACCGAATGACCGGCGCTGTGCAGCCGGTAGGTGTCCTCGACCAACTCCACGATCTGCTTCTCGCGCCCCTGCAGCGCTTGCTGGACCTGGCCGCCGGACACGACCGCGAACGGCGGCACGGTGACCGGCTCGGACGGTTCGGACTCCCATGCGGTGGAACGGGTGATGGTCATTCGGTGATCACCTCCACGGTCGGCGAGCAGTCGGCCAGGCGCACCGCGTCCGTCATCGCGACGAGCACCTCGCGCGGCCCCTCGTACGGCTCCCTGCTGTGGGCGGTGCGGACGTTGTCGACGAGCATCATGTCGCCGGCCTGCCACGGCTCGCGCACGGTGTGGGACTGGTAGACGTCGTTCAGCAGCTGCACGGTGTCCTCACCGATCGGTGCGCCGTCCCCGTAGCGGGTGTTGAACGGCAGCCCGTCGGCGCCGTAGATGTCCACCAGGTACTCACGTATCTCGGGGGCCAGGGTCCACTCGTTGAGAAACGCGATCTGGTTGAACCAGCAGCGCCGGCCGGTGACCGGGTGTCGCACCACGGCGCTGCGGCGCTGCCAGGTCCGCAGTCCGCCGTCGGGCTGCCACTCGAACTCGATCGCGGCCGCGCGGCAGTAGCTCTCGACCGCCCCGCGGTCCTCACTGCCGAAGGCGTCGGCCAAGGACGCCCCGATCTCCTCGTTGTAGGTGCGGGTGAGCAGCCAGCCCTCTCTCAGGAACCGCTCGACGAGATCGGTGGGCAGCGCGTGCAGCACGGTCGGTGCGTCGGCCAGCGCGGTCGCTCCGCCGGCGGCGGGAGCAGTGAGGCAGGCGAACAGCATCAGGCCGGGGAATTCCAGGGTGTAGCTGAGTTCGTGGTGCATGCACATCGGCTGGTTCGGCGGCCACTTCGACGAGGAGTACACGCCGTCGGAGTAGCTCCGCCGGGACGCGAAGGCCTCCTTCTCGGTCATCAGAGGGCCGGCCAGCCGCCGGAAGACGGCCTCGGTCTCGGCCGGGTCGCTCAGCCCGAGGCCGCGGACCAAGACCGCGCCGTGCTCGGCGACGGCGGCGCGCAGCGCGTCCCGGTGCTCGGCCGCCCAGCTCGCCGCGTCGCCGGTGGAGCCGACATGCAGGATCGGGGGTTTGCCGGGCTGCAGGTCGACGCTGAGCATCGACAGGGGGAGCGAGGACGGCATCTCGGTCTCCTTTCGGTTGCGGTCCAGGAGGAAGCCGGCGGGCCGGCGACGCGCAGCATCGCCTGCACCGTCCCGGTGGGACCGGTGTTGAGGGAGTGGGGACCGCAGGAAGCACACCGAGGCGTCCGCCCGGGCGCCATCCGGTTCCGAGAGAGGCCGCAGCAGCTCGGGCTGCGGTGGCTTGGACCTGTCGTCGACCATGCGGGCCAGGTCGGCCAGGACGGGGTGGCGCGTGATGTCCGCGATGTCCACGGCACGGTCCAGGGCGATCGCGAGCCGCACCGCCGCGAGAGAGGTTCCGCCACGGTCGAAGAAGTGGTCGGGCCACCGGATCGTGCACTCCGGGACGTCGAGCACCTGGGCCCACAAGGTGGCCAGCCGCCGCTCGGTCGGCGTGCGGGGCGCGTCGCGGTCCTCCTCGACCGTGTCGAGCTGGGTGCCGCCTGATCCGACGTCCCGTACCACGGCGGCGAGTGCGGTCAGCGCTTTCCTGTCGACCTTGCCGTTGGCGGTCACGGGCAGGCTCTCCTGCCAGCGAAACTCCGAAGGGACCATGTACACGGGCAGCGACTGGCCCAGCCAGTCCTTGAGGATGCCGTCCTCCAGCGGGCTCTGACCGGAGTAGAAAGCCACCAGACGCCCGCCCTGCCCGGCCCCCTCGACGGCCACCACCGCACTGTCGCGGACCCCGGGTGCCCGCAGCATGACGCTCTCGACCTCGCCGATCTCGATCCGGAAACCGCGGATCTTGACCTGGGTGTCCTGGCGGCCGAGGAACTCCAGCTTGCCCCCGGGCACCCAGCGGCCGTAGTCGCCGCCCCGGTAGAGCCGTCGGCCCGCATGGTGCGGATCCGCCATGAAGGCCTGCCGTGTGCGCTCGGGGTCGTTGACGTAGCCGCGGCCGACGCAGACCCCGGAGAAGACGATCGCACCTGGGGCGCCGAGCGGCACCGGTGACAGGTGCTCGTCGACGACGTAGACGTGCACGTTGTTGACAGGGCGACCGAGCGGAACCCGTTCGGTGTCCGGCGCCCGGTCCATCACCTCGTGGTTGGTGTCGTCCGATGTCTCGGTCAGCCCGTACGCGTTGACCAGCCTGATGCCGGGCTGGGCCGCGAACCAGCGCTGTACGAGCTCCTTCTTCAGCGCCTCCCCGGTGACCGACACGCATCGCAGGTCCGTCAGCTCGCGCGGATGCCGCTCCAGGTAGGACACGACGGCGTCGAGGTACGACGGCACGGCCTGGAGCACGCTGACCCCGCCGCGGGCGATCGTGTCGACGAACCGCGGGACGTCCAGGATCGCGTCCTGTTCCACGAGCAGGGTCCGCCCGCCGACCAGGAGCGCGGAAGCCAGTTGCCACAGCGAGATGTCGAAGCACTGAGGCGCGGTCTGGGCGACCACTTGTCCCTCGCCGATCCCCAGGTCGTCGATCTTGGCGCGGAGATGGTTGAGCATGCCCGCGTGCTCGCACATGGCTCCCTTGGGCTCGCCGGTGGAGCCGGAGGTGAAGTAGATGTAGGCGAGCTGGTCCGGTGCGACGCCGACGCCGAGGTCGGAGTCCGGGTGGCCCTCCGCGTAGGCCGCGTCGACGGAGAGCGCCCGGACCGCGGGCAGCGCGTCGAGGGCCCGGTCGAGCATCGTGGTGCTGCCCGGCTCGGTCAGCACGAGCCGGCACCCGGCACGGGAGAGCATGGTCGCGATGCGGTCGGCCGGGAAGTGCGGCTCGATGGGCAGGTACACCCCACCGGCTTTGAAGACCGCGAGGACGGCGGCCGCCCAGTCCAGGTTCCGCTCGGTCACCACCGCGACGACGCCTTCGCGGCCGAGCCCTCGCGCCAGCAGGGCCCGCCCCAGCCGGTTGGCCCGCGCGTTGAGTTCCCGGTAGGTCCACCGCTGGTCGCCGCGTACGGCCGCGACGGCGTCCGGGTGCACCCTGACGCGTTGTTCGAACAGTTCGTGGAAGCGGTGGTCGGGGAGCTCCCGGCGGGGTCCGGCGAGTCCTTCGAGCTGGAAGCGGCGCTCCTCGGCGGAGAGCAGGCTCTGCCGGCCGTGCACGGCGTCCGGATCGGCGGCGATCAGCGTGAGCGCGGTGAGGTGGTAACCCACGATCCTCGCGGCGCAGTCCGCGTCGAGCGCGTCGGTCCGGTACCGCAGCCGCAGCGTTCGCCGATCGCCCCGTCGCGGGATTTCCACCCGCAGCACGGCGTTCTCGGCAAGCTCGCCTCCGTCGCCGGTCGGATCGAACACGGCCTCGGTCGACGGTCCGGGCAGGCCCAGCGCATGCCTGAGACCGTCGACGGGGAAGTCCTTGTGCAGCAGCAGTTCCGACTCGGCCCGGTGGGTGTGGAGCACCAGCGTCCGCCACGAGTCGGGTTCGGTGGTCAGCCGGCAGGGAAGCGGCCGGCCGCCCCGCACGGCGACGTAACCGATCGTGACCTCGTGCTCGCCGGACAGAGCGGCGAGCACCTTGGCGTGCGCGGCCAGCAGCACCGAGCGGAGGGGTACCGCCAGATCGTCCGCCAGGCGGCTCAACCCGTCCACCAGATCCTCGGGAAGCGTCGCCTCGTGCTCGGCGATGCGGGTCACCGGGTCGAGGGTCCACCGAGGGACCGTGGTGACCCCACCGGCGGTGAGCACGCCCCGCCAGAACTCCCGGCCGGCCTCCGCAAGTGTGGTCATGGACGCCATGGGGCCTGGCTCCCCTCATCCTCGCTGTGCGAGCGGAGCGGCCTTGCCGGATTCCCGCCCCACGACGCCTCCTGCGGGACTACCTCTCCCTTCATCAGGAAGGAGTCAGGGGCGAGTACCGCACCGTCGCCCACCGTCACGCCGTAGTGGACGAAAGCGCCGACACCGAGGGTGCAGCCGGAGCCGATCATGCTCCGGTCGGACTTGAAGGCGCCGTCCTCCTGCGAGTGGCACTGGACGACACTTCCCGAGTTGAGCGTGCAGCCGTCCCCGATGGCAGCCATGGCCCGTTCCGTCAGATAGCAGCCGTCGTCGAAGACCATGCGGCCGAGCCGCACCCCCAGCAGCCGCCAGATCACGTTCTTGAACGGGGTGCCGTTGAAGATCTTCAGGTACGTCTCCGACGGCACCTTCCAGTAGCGCTCACGCCGCCAGAAGTCCGGGGTGTAGATCGAGCAGAACAGCGGCCTCAGGGGACGGAACGCTGTGACGACGCGTTCGACCAGCACGAAGTAGGCGATGGTGAACACCACGACAAGGACGTCGGCCAGCGCGATCGCCGACACTCCGAACTGCCCGTACAGCTCCGCGGCTCCTGAGGCGAGCAGGGCGAGAGCGAAGGCGTAGATCCAACGCGTCAGCAGGTACCACCCCATGGTGGCGGCGTTGTGCCTGTTCTTGGCGGCAAGGCCGCGCCGCAGCTCCTCCCGGCTCTTGAACCGGTCGAACCTGCTGTCCCGCAGGACCGAACGGGGAATCTCGAAGCTGGGCGAGCCCAGCAGCCCGACGCCCTCGCGGACCTCCCCGTCGACGGGCACCATCACCTTCGTCGCGAGAAGGCAGTTGTCGCCGGTCCTGCCCTGCGTGGGGTACGCGACCCTGTTCCCCAGGAAGTTGCGCGGCCCGATCGACACCCGGGACACGCGGAACGCGGTACTGGAGAAGTCGGCGTTCATGATCGACAGGCCGTCGGCGACCATCGTCCCGCGCCCGACGGAGCTCAGCAACGGCGTCTCGTGCTTCACCTCCGTGCCGAAGTTCGACCCGGTCTGCTCGACCCGGGAGAGGTCGTACCCGAGCCACCGCAGGTAGTGGACGATGCAGGAGCTGTCCCCGAACAGGCGCTTCGGGAGCTTCCAGTTGGTCAAGAGCGCGATCGTCCGGTGCACCCCGTCGTGAAAGCCGTACAGACAGTAGACCCTGCCCGGCCTGAGGGTCAGGCCGAGCAGACGGGGAACGGTGGTCAGGACGAGGAGACCGGCGGGAACGGCGCCGAAGACGAGCACGAAGGAGAACACCAGGGCGTCGCGGTAATACGCCCAGTCGGCGAAGACCGCGGGCCCCGGCTCCAGAGCCGAGCTGAGCTGCGGGACCTCGACGAGCAGCGCGGCCACGCCGCCGACCGCCAACGGCATGTACAGGCTCAGTGCGATCAGCAGCTGCAGAACGCTGTGGGCCGCCCTGCGCACCGCACCGCAGCGGGCCGCCCCCACCACTTGGTAGTCCACGTCGGTCCGCTGTGCCGGAGACCCGTGCCAGTGCTCGCCGTCGGGCACCGCCTGCCCACGGTGCAGCGAGGAGGCATGGCCGAGCTGGGCCCCGTCGCCCAGCGACGTGTCGATGTCGAGCACCGTGGCCTCGCTGACCAGCACGTTCCTGCCGAGGGTGACCGGGCCCGTCTGGATCAGTCCGGCGTGGGCCCGGTAACAGGCGAAGGACGAGTCCTTCCGGACGACCGCGCTGTCGCCGATGGCGAGCAGATCGGTGCACACCGGCACGCTCCGGGAGAGGACCACGGCGCCACGCCCGACCTTCGCGCCCAGTGCCCTGAGGTAGAGCAGGTAGAGCGGCGAGCCGCTGAACAACACCAGCGGATCCGACCGGACCAGCGTCTTGACGACCCAGAAGCGGACGTACGCAAGACTCCAGACACGGATCTGCTGAGGCTTCCACCGGCCGACGAGCATCCACTTCACGAGGACGGGAAGGACACACAGGCCCAGAAAGGCCGCACCGCCGAACAGGACCGACCGCAGGTACACGTCGAGCACACCCGATCCGGCGGAGATCCACTCGTAGCCCCGGGCGGCGCCGAAGGCGATGAGGTAGGCGTACCCGAGGAAGGCCAGGAACTGCAGCGCGCCGCACAGGACGTACTGCGGCATGCCCGCCGGGGGCTGAGCCGGCACCGAGGCCGGGGCCGACACCGGAAACGGCTCTGGTGCCGGGGCCGGTGCCGGGGCCACGGCCGCCGACTCCGCCCGGGGAGCGGGCGGGGCATCCGCGAGCGCCGTCGCCAAGCTCCTGATCGTCGGGTGCCGATAGACGTCCTTCATCGACACCGACGGCAGATCCGCACGCTTCCTGACCCGCGCGCAGAAGTGCGCCATCACCAGCGAGTCGGCGCCCAGTTCGTTGAAGAAGTGACCGTCGACCGGCACCTGCTCGGTCCGCACGACCGCGGCCAGAATCGCGGCGAGGGTCTTCTCGATTGCGGCCGGTTCACCGTACCCGTCCAGGAGGACCATGGATTCCTCCGGAACGGAGGGCAGCGTCTCCACCGGCTTGTCCACCATGTCAGCTCCCGGGAAGCTTCCGAGGAAGCGCCGGCCGGCACTGACCGACTTGCGTTGGACACCGGTTTCGGACGGATACCGAGTGCGAACGACGCGGGCTGTCGCCAAAACCACCCATGCTCTTGATTCGGTGCCGGGACGCGGACAGATCTCGATATTCGGAAACTTCTCGTGAGCCGGACTCCGCGAGAGGGTGCCGCGAGGTGGGAGTGCTCGACGGCGACGAGGGTTCCATAGGGCTACTAGGGGTGGTCAGCCGTTTGTAACGAGCCGCTAAGTAGGTGCCCTTGTTGTCACCGTGCCGAAGGCGACCAGTCCGAGAACTCCTTGACCGGTCAAAAGCCAGAACGCTTCAGCCATCCCGAACTGCACGGTCTCTGCCAGGTTGACCTGTTCGGGATACTCACGCAGGGCGTCCACCAGCGGTGCGCAGAAGCCGCGGCACCCCGAAGCACCGTGGACGCGGACGGCAAGGTCCGGCAGTCAGTGCTGCTGAGCGGGCTTGATGTTCTGGTTGGCGTGGAAGAGGTTGTCCGGGTCGTACGTCCGCTTGACCTGCGCGAGCCGGTCGTAGTGGTCGCGGTAGGTGGCCCGGACCCGCTCCTGGTCCTCGCCCTGCCCCATGAAGTTCACGTACGAGCCGCCCATGGAGTGGGGGTGCGTCTCCTCCCAGTAGTCGACACACCATTGCTTGATGGTCTCGGCGTTGGCCGGGTCGGGGTCGACGCCGGCGAAGACGCCGGACCACACGGCGTCCCGGTAGCTCCACGCGGTGTCTTCCCGGCCCACGCGGTGGGCGGCCGCGTCGACCGGGTAGAGGTGCATCAGCGACAGCGGGGTGGGGAGGTTCTCGCCGTACTTGAGGTGCACGTCCACGGCGGCGTCCGGGATACGGTCGAAGAAGTCGCCGCGCCAGTACCACTGGTACCCGGTGGGGATCAGCTCGTCGAACAGGCTCTGCAACGCGGGATAGGGCATCGGTGCCGTGAAGTGGAAGGCGGGCGGGGCGGGCTCGTTCACCACCGCGAGGGCGTCCTCGGTGCGGTCCGGGTCACCGGTGTGACACCACATGATGCCGCACATCTTCCGGCCGTGGATCTCTTCGGGGAAGGGTGGGCCGGGCGGGATGGTGAACAGCGTGAAGAAGCCGTAGATGTCCTCCGGGGCCTGCGGGAGGAAGTCGCGGTACCACGTGAGCACCTCGCGTGTGTGGTCGACCGGCCACACGGTAATGCCGACCCCGACGGTGTCCACCGGGTGCAGGCGGTAGGTGAACGAGGTCACGATGCCGAAGTTGCCGCCGCCACCGCGCAGGGCCCAGAACAGGTCCGGGTGCTCGGTCTCGCTCGCGGTGACGAAGCTGCCGTCGGCCAGCACGACGTCCGCGGCCAGCAGGTTGTCCACCGTCAGGCCGTACTTGCGGGTGAGGTATCCATGGCCACCGCCGAGGGTCAGGCCCCCCACGCCCGTCATCGACACGATGCCGGTGGGGGTGGCGAGCCCGAAGCCGTGGGTGGCGTGGTCGAGATCGCGGAGCTGGCTGCCGCCGCCCACCTGGGCGGTCCTCTCGGCGGGGTCGACCCGTACCCAGCGCATCGGCGACAGGTCGACGGTGACGCCGTCCTCCACGAGGCACAGGCCGGGACCACTGTGCCCGCCACCCCGAACGGCGAGTTCCAGGCTGTTGTCGCGGATGAAGTTGACCGCATCCATGACATCCGCGGCGTCCGCGCACCGCACGATGGCGGCGGGACGCTTGTCGATCATTGCGTTGTAGATGCTGCGGGCCTCGAGATATTCGGGATCCTGCGGGCCTATGACCGGCCCCCGCAGAGAGGTCTGCATCGCATCCAAGGTCGCACTGTCCATGGTGATCTCCTCGAGAGGAGCAGATTTCTTGCCCCCGGCTTCGGCCTTCCACGGCTGTCACCTCGATCACCCGCTGCTTGGACCGGGACTTCACCAAGTTGTCTCTGAGCCCGGGATTTCGCGGGCGTCGGCTCATCGGATGCCGCAAGGCTGACTTGTCCAGCGTCCCGCCGACTACCGAGCCCCGCAATTCCTGCAGATCGCTGCTCGCCGGGAGTCCAGTCTGTGCTGCGGGGCCGTAGAGGCTCCAGCCCTTCAGATACAGCCGAGCATCGAGGGCAGTGACAACAAGTAGAGGTCGCTGAGGCCGACCGAAGTCCTGCCACGCCCAATGACGGAGCGCTCCTGCTCGACCGTCGCCCTGGTGAACCGTAACGAGGGTTCTGACAGGCGTGGAGCTACACCTGATATCCCATCAGAACGAGCGCCAAATGAGCGTAAACGAGCGTCAATTCAATATCAAGATATCGCCCGCAACGCCCACACCGCACCTAACGCGCGCGCCCAAAACCGCAGCTCAAGAGCCCTTCACGGCAGGCTCCAAAATCGCCACGCACTCCACATTATGCGTCATCGGTATGACGTCGGTCTGTGCTGGTTATGGAAAAGCGCAGGTCACAGCAATCCCATCGATTCTCGCCCCGGCTTGTCGGCGTCCAGAGCGTCAAACGAGCGTCACGGCCGACGGCCTGCGCTTGCTCCTTGGCGACCGCTCCCGCGGTGCGCGGCCCATTGCGTGTTCAAGCCGGTCGACGAGGAGGCCGAGAGGGCCGACCGGACTCCACCGGCGCCATCCGTCGATGTGCCCAAATGTGCAGGTCGCCAAGCCGTCTGGTGAGTGCGACTCCCAAGGCTCTCTGCAGCAACCGGACCGTGGTCTACACCAGGAATAGGCCCGAGGTCATTCCCCTCTGGTCGGAGGGCTGGCCATAGGGACGCTCATCCCCAGTGTTCCTCCTGGTAGCGCAGGAGGTCATCGCCGTGGAGTTGCTTCGTGGCGTTGCCGACCCGGACCCAGAAGTCGGTGGCGCCGTTGCCGCCCTTGGCGGGCTTGGCGAACACCGGTTTACCTGCCGCGGCAACGCTGATCTGACAGACGACATTGCCAGAAATCTCGGGGAAGCGTACGCGGACGGTGGTCGCTGTCGGTGTCGACAGGCTGCTGTCGAGGAGTTGGCGTACGAAGAGCTCATACCCGTCGACGCTGGCCTGCGACTCCAGAGTGGTGAGGTCGTTCTCGATGCCGAGGACGGTTCCGTCGTCGGCGACACCGATGAACAGGTTTCCGCCCTCGCCGTTCAGGAAGCCACAGACGGCCTTGACGATGTTGTGCCGTAGGGACTTGTCGGCCTGCCGGGTGTGCACATTCCAGCGGGCGCTGGCCTTGAACTCGGTGCCCTGGGACTCGCCAGCGGCGATCATGTCGGCCGGGGTGGTTGGGACGTACGCAGGGCGTTCCCCTGTGAGGGTTTCGAACGCTTCCCGCACGACCTTGGCGATTAGCTGGCGCCGCCGTTCCAGGAAGGTCAAATAGTCGAGCTGTTCCCAGCCGACCGGGAGCGCGTGCCACCGTACCTGCCGCTCGAGCATCTCCGGGTCCATCGCGTCCGTGATTCTCGGCCAGTAGTCATGTGGTGCGTCGGTGTTGGACAGCTCATCTGCCGGCCATGTCACGTAGGCCATGTTGGCGATGGCATTGACTTGGCGCCGGTCGGTGATACCCAGTCCGGCGAGCGCCTTGCGGTGGAACAGGTTGTCCCGGTCGACAGCCTTGGCGGGTTGGACTGAGGGGTCCAGCAGATCACGGATTCGTTGGTCGCCGAAGAGCATTTCGGCGTCGAGGATGTTGAGCGCCGCCTGGTAGGCGAACAGTACCGGTGAACGCGACGAGGATGTGTCCAGCCGGTTCGGCAGTGAGATGTCCCAGTAGTCGCCGGTGAAGTTTGCTGCGATGATCCGGTCGAGTTCCGCGGTGAAGGCTCGGCCGTCACCTGGCGGCAGACTGCCGATCCGTCCCAGGTCAAACTCCATCTGTGACTCCGGCGAGTTGGAGTACCGACCGGTGGTGTGCGCCATGAAGAACCACCGTCCGATCACGGGACGGAGTTCATCGATCGTCAGTCCGAAGTCGTGGCGTCCGATCAGCCAGATCGTGTAGCTGTACAGCAGGGCGTTGTCGGAGGTGATCATCTTGCGACTGCGGAAGCCGGCCGCCGTGACGCACTGGAAGAACTCGTGCCAGCTGGTCAGGTCCAGGACCTTCGTGTGTGCTTGGGCGAGCCGGTCGAACTGCTCCTGCCGTCGAGCGGCGGTGACCTTGCCGGTTTCAAGGTCCTTTCCCCGTAGGACGCTATAGACGTGCTGCAGCCGGGCGCGCCGGAAGGCGACAGCGACGGCTACGCGCAGCAGTTGGTCCGGGCGGGGGTCCAGAAAGGCGTTTCGAGGGCTCGGACCGGGGAGTCCTGCGACCACCGCGCTGCGGCTGAAGTCTTCCAGCTGGCGGCGGCCCTTCTCCCAATGCACTGACATCAGGGTGAGGATGAAGTCGGACTGGTTGAGCTTCACGCCTTCGGAGTTGATGCGCACGAAGATGTCGGCGACCTGCTCCTCGTTGGCCGAAGCACCCAGCTCCACAACCTGGAAGCGGAACTCGTGCAGGTCCCGGACCCTGTCTACGCGTTCTTCGAGCTCATCCTTGGCAGCGTCCGACAAGGGCTGGCCGCTGGCCTGTTCGAGCCGTTGGAAGAACTGCCGGACGGTGGGCTTGTAACCACCTTGGGCCCAGAGCGCTGTGATGTCCGGAATAAAGTGGGCGTCACGCTCGATCGCCGCGTCCGTGACCTCAAACGCCTGGTCCTCCGGTTGGAACGCGATGCGAACGTTGATCTCGTCGAAAGACTTAGTGACGATCTTGCGTCCGGTGAGGACAGCGAACAGGGCGGTGAGCCGCTGCTGCCCGTCAACGACCAACAGCTGAGGTGCCCGATCACCGGCTTCCGTTCCGATCTGCCGCGTCCCCACCTCAGCGCCGGTCTCCCAGAACATCAGGGTGCCGATCGGGTAGCCTCGATACATCGAGTCGAAGAGATCGCGGGTCTTCGCCGCAGACCAGACGAACGGGCGTTGAATGTCTGGCAATCCGATACGACCGCCTTCGATGTTCTCGATCAGGTGCCGGAGCGTGTAACCAGTGTCGCGATACAAAGTGGGTGGCACAGCCGAGGGCTCCTAACGTCCGAGGGCAACTGGTCGGCGGAAGCGGTCATAGCGTGGGAACAGCATCAGGTTAGCCTGCGTCACCCTGACGGAGCAGCACCGCTTCGGTCCGGTGGTAATGCGACTAGCCAACTCGCTCACCTGCGGAAGAATGCCGCAGGGCGGCAAACAGCCGCGGCACCGAGACCTCTTGACGCTCCCGAGATCGTCATCGTCGACACCGACGGGCTGCACGAGCTGGCCAGCCCGGACCTGACCGGTCGTCGCAGCGGCTGGTGGCCGGCCAGGGCACTGATCGCCAAGGGCCACTCATGTCCAGACCCGGCTCTACGTCATCGACAGCTGGGAGCGAATCCGGGCCGCAAAGGACGCCAGGTCCTTCACCCACCTCGCCTCGTTGGTAGGCACTCCCGGAGTACGGCGGCTGCGAGCGAGCCACCTGATCACTCCGCCGCACGAGAACGAGCGCGAGCTCCGCGTGTTCGGGAACGCGCTCGCCGACGTCCTGACCCGGCACGTCGAGGTGACGGGCATCGACGACGAACTGACCTTCTACAGCATGTGCGAAGACGAGATCCGCGCGGCCCGCAGCTCGGTCTGGCTGCTGCGGCCCGTACGGGCCGCGCTCTCGGCTCCAAGAAGCGTGAGGCCGAGATGGCAACTCGCACCGCCGCTGTGGAGGAGAAGCAGAACACACGTACCGGAGTTCCTGCCCGTGCCGATGGAACCGGTCCGCGCGGCCCGGGCCGGAGAGGTCCGGCAGGTTGAGATTCCCGCTTCGAGCGTCATGCGAGCATCGAGAATCTCCGGACGAGACCTTGACGGCGTCCTCCGATGCAGCGCCTCCCCCATGAATGCGCAGGTCAGGAAGGTCGCGAGGGACGCCGTCCGCTCGAACCGCCGTACGGAGAGAAACAGGTCGAGCCCTCTACCCTGGCCACAAAATCGCAGGTCAGCGACTCAGCGCACCTTCGGTGCGCGCCGGGGGCGTGGTAAATGCCGTGGCGCGCGCCGGAGGTGCTTCTG
>NZ_BMPQ01000032.1:0-8171 GCF_014647675.1 Streptomyces flaveus
GACCACCCAAGCCGAAAGTCACATGATCAACAGCTTCTGTTAGGACCTCTAAAGCCTGAGGAATGCGATCCGGATTGAGGAAGCAACCTGACGGAGGTTGACGAAACGCCGCCGTGGTCCTTCTCCACCTTCCCTGGACCGGCGAACATGCCGCGTCATGGACATCTTGCTCGTCGCCAGCGCGTTCAACAGCCTGTCCCAGCGTGTGTTCGCGGAACTGTCGGACCAAGGGCACCGGGTGGACGTCGTTCTTGCCTCGCAGGGCGCCGAAGCTGTCCGGGCCGCAGTACGCGAGGCTCGCCCGCAGCTGATCATCGCTCCGATGCTGAAGACTGCGCTGCCGGACGACGTGTGGCGGGAGCACACCTGCCTCATCGTGCACCCGGGGCCACCCGGCGACCGCGGCCCGTCCGCCTTGGACTGGGCGATCGCCGAGGAGGCATCCCACTGGGGAGCGACGGTGCTCCAGGCCGAGGCGGCTATGGACGCAGGCGACGTGTGGGCTGCCGAGTCCTTCCCGGTGCCGCCGGTCGGCAAGAGCGACCTGTACCGGGGCGAGGTCTCCGACGCCGCCGCGGCCGCCGTCCTGCTGGCCGTACAGCGGTACGCCGACGGATCGTTCAAACCGCAGCCGCAGAGCGATCCCGCGATCCGCGTGGTGTGGCGGGACTTCTTCCGCCAGGAGCGGCGAAGGATCGACTGGGAGAACGACAGCACCGAGACGGTGTTGCGTTCGCTCCGCGGGGCTGACTCGCAGCCGGGGGTCTTGGACGAACTCCTCGGCCGGGAGGTGTTCCTGCACGGCGGCGCTGCCGAGGACCGACTCCGTGGACGCCCCGGGGACCTGCTCGCGACGCGGTCCGGGGCGGTCTGCCGGGCCACTCGGGACGGCGCGGTGTGGATCCTGGAACTGCGCCCCCGCAAGAGTTCTGGCGACCCGGCGCCGTTCCGCCGCCCGGCGGCCTCCGTGCTCGCCTCCCTCCCGGCTCCGCCCGGCGCCACGACGGGCGCGGAGAGCGGGTATCCGCCTCGGTCCGGCGACCGTCCGGTGTGGCTGCCGGAGGTCACTGCCCCTCTCGAACTGCCCTCGGGCCGGAACACCTGGACTGACATCCGGTACCGCCAGCACGGCGACATCGGATTTCTGACCTTTTCGTTCCCCGGCGGGGCGATGAGTACCGACCACTGCCGCAGGCTGCTCGCCGCCTACCGGTACGCGCTCACCCGCCCCACCTCTGTGCTGGTGCTGGGCGGATCCCGCGACTTCTTCTCGAACGGTATCCATTTGAACGTCATCGAGGCGTCGACCGACCCCGCAGGCGAGTCCTGGACCAACCTCAACGCCATGGACGACCTGGTCGAGGCGGTGCTGCGCACCACCGACCGCCTGGTGGTCGCGGCGCTCGGCGGCAACGCCGCGGCCGGCGGCGTCATGCTCGCCCTGGCCGCCGACGAGGTCTGGTGCCGCACGGGCGCCGTCCTCAACCCGCACTACCGGCGCATGGGCCTGTACGGGTCGGAGTACTGGACGTACACGCTGCCGCGTCGCGTCGGATCCGAGACTGCGCAGCGGCTGACGACCGAGGCGTTGCCGGTAAGCGCCGCGACCGCCGCGCGCATCGGACTGGTGGACCGTCTGGTGCCGGCCCCGGTGCGGGAGTTCGCCGCCGAGGTCGAGCACATGTCAGCCGCACTCGCGGCCGCCCCGGACCTCGGGCGACGGATCGCCGTGAAGGCCGTGGCACGTCAGGCGGACGAGGCGCGGCGACCGCTCGCCGAGTACCGGCGGGCCGAACTCGCCCGCATGCGCGCCATCTTCTTCGATCCGCACGCCCCGTACCACGCCCTGCGTTCGGCCTTCGTCCGGAAGCTGCCGAACGGCTCCGCACGGCCCCTGTCAACGGCCGTCGAACAGGTCGCCGGGGGCGTCCGGTGACGCGGACCGGTACGCGTCTGCTGGTGGCGGGCGTCGGCAACATCTTTCTCGCGGACGACGCCTTCGGCCCCGAGGTGATCCGCGCCCTGGACCAGCGACCGCTGCCGTCCGGGGTGCGGGTACGGGACTTCGGCATCCGCGGTATGGATCTCGCGTACGAACTGCTCGACGGCTACGACACGGCCGTCCTGGTCGACGCGGCCGCGCGGGGTCACCGGCCGGGCACCCTGTCGCTGATCGAGCCGGACCTCCCCGACCGCACCACGGGCGCCGCCCCACCCGAGGCGCACGGCATGGACCCGGCGAAGGTCCTGGCCCTGGCCGCTCACCTCGGCGACGAGCCGCTCCCGCGCGTCCTCGTACTCGCCTGCGAGCCCGAGGTGCGGCCCCGCGGCGACGAGGACATCGCCCCGGGCATCAGCGCACCGGTGCGCGATGCGGTCGAGCGGGCCGTCACGGCCCTGCACACCATGGTCCCCGTGCTGCTCGCCGACCCTGCGGCAACGTTGAGCCGCCCGGACGAATCAGCCGACCCGCCCCCGGCCGGGCTCCCACTCCCCGTCGGCGACGGCACCGAGGATCGGTAGCGGACCGGAGCCCCGGTCCCTCCCCCTACCGACCGCGAGGAGCAGCGCCCATGTGCGAGTCCGTGGACGAGGTCACTCAGGCCGTCCTGGCGAAGAACGACGGCCTGGCCGCGCGCCTGCGTGAAGAACTGGCCGGGCGCGGAGTGATCGTGGTCAACCTCCTGTCCAGCCCGGGCAGCGGCAAGACGGAACTGCTCGGACAGGTGCTGGCCCGGGCGGTGGAGCGGCGCATCCCGGTGGCCGCTCTCACCGCCGACCTGGCCACCGAGAACGACGCCCATCGGCTCGCCCGCTCGGGGGCACCGGTGAAACAGCTGCTGACCGACGGGCTGTGCCATCTGGAAGCCCGGCAGCTCCGCGCCCACGTGGAGAGCTGGCTGCCGGACGCCACCGCGCTGCTGTTCGTCGAGAACGTCGGCAACCTTGTCTGCCCCGCGGCCTACGACCTCGGCGAGAGCCTGCGGATCGTGTGCATGGCGGTGACGGAGGGGGAGGACAAACCGCTGAAGTACCCCACCGCGTTCGGCTCCGCCCATCTGGTGGTGCTCACCAAGACCGATCTGGCCGAGCCCGCCGCTTTCGACGCGGCAGCCTTCGACGCCCATGTGCAGCGGGTCAACCCCGGAGTGGAGGTGGTGCGGTCTTGCGCCCGCGACGGCGACGGCATCGACACCCTCCTGGAGCGGGTGCTCGCCGCGCGGGACCAAGGCCCCGTCCACCGGCCTCCCCTGGCACCCCACCCGCACGGCCACATCCATGAGCCCGCGGGAGAGGACGCCCAAGGCGCATCCGGCCTCGTGGCCGGCCGCCGCGTCTCGTGACGGCGCCCCCCACGCAGGCGGTGCGCCGCCGCGTCACCGTGCGCGGCACGGTGCAGGGCGTCGGATTCCGCCCGTACGTGCACCGTCTGGCCACCGACCTCGCGTTGGCGGGGTTCGTGAGCAACACGGCGAGCGGTGTGCTCATCGAGGTGGAGGGCCCGCCCGACGGCGTCGCTCGCTTCTGCGACCGGCTGTGCACCGAGCCTCCACCGCTGGCCGCCGTCACCGGCGTCGGGGTCGAGGATCTGCCCGCCACCGGTGCCGACGACGCCTTCCAGATCCGTTCCACCGAGCCGTCTGCGGGCCGCACACTGCTTCCACCCGACACGGCGACCTGCGCCGACTGCCTGCGGGAGCTGACCGATCCGGCCGACCGCCGCCACCGGCACCCGTTCGTCACCTGCACCCACTGCGGGCCCCGCTTCACCATCGCCACGGGGATGCCGTACGACCGTGCGGTCACGACGATGACTGGCTTCCCGTTGTGTCCGGCCTGTGCCCGGGAGTACGGCGACGTCGGCGACCGCCGCTTCCACGCCCAGCCCGTGGCCTGCCCCGACTGTGGTCCCCGGCTGTACCTGGTGCCCGTTCCCGGTAGCGGGATCCGCCCTGCGCGGGGCACGGACGCCCTGGCGGCGGCACGGGCTCTGCTGGCCGCCGGACGGATCGTCGCCGTCAAGGGCCTCGGCGGCTACCACTTGGCCTGCGACGCCACCGACGCTTCTGCCGTCGACACGCTGCGCACCCGCAAGGCGCGTGGCGGCAAACCGTTCGCGGTGATGTGCGCGGATCTCGACGCCGTGCGGCGGATCGCCACGCTCTCCGCAGCCGAGCAGGCCACTCTCACCAGCCCCCGGCGTCCCATCGTCCTGCTGCGCCGACGCGCGCAACAGGAGGTCCTCGCGCCCGGCGTCTGCCCCGGCAGCCCGCACCTCGGGGTCATGCTGCCCTACGCCCCCGTGCACACCCTGCTGTTCGGGCTGCCCGGCGATCCGCCAGGTCCGCGTGTGCTGGTCATGACAAGCGGCAACCGCTCGGGGGAACCGATCGTCACCGACGACGACGAGGCACTGACCCGGCTGTCCGGGCTGGCCGACTCCTGGCTCGCCCACGACCGGGCCATCGCCTCGCCGTGCGACGACTCCCTGCTGCGCGTGCGCCGCGACGGTACCGAGCAGGTGCTGCGCCGGTCCCGAGGGTACGTACCCCGTCCGCTGCGCCTGCCGGTCACGGTGCGGCCCACGGTAGCCGTGGGCGGCGACCTGAAGAACGCGCTGTGCATCGGCGAGAACGACCAGGCCTGGTTCGGTCCGCACATCGGCGACATGGGTGACCTGACCACCCTGGAAGCGGCCCGGCGGGCGGAGTCGCACATACGGCGTCTGACCGGCGTCAGCCCTGAGCTCGTCGCCGCCGACCGGCACCCGGGATACCACTCGGTCCAGTGGGCTCGTCGGCGAGCCGCCCACCTGCCCCGGCGCACCCCCGTGTTCGTCCAGCACCATCACGCGCACATCGCCTCGGCGATGGCCGAGCACGGCCTCGACGGCACCACGCCCGTGATCGGCGTCGCGTTCGACGGCACCGGTTACGGCGACGACGGCACCGTGTGGGGCGGCGAGATCCTGCTCGCCGACTACGCGGGCTACCGGCGCTTCGCCCATCTGACCTCCGCCCCGCTGCCCGGTGGAGACGCGGGAGTGGCCAACCCGTGCCGCCTGGCACTGGCCCGGCTATGGGCCGCGGGCGTGCGGTGGGACACGGACCTGCCGTGCGTCGCCGCCTGCACCCGCGACGAACTGGCTGTCCTTGAGCGGCAGTTGACCCGGAGCGTGGCCTGTGTGGCGACCTCCAGCATGGGCCGGCTCTTCGACGCCGTGTCGTCCCTCGTGGGCCTGTGCCACCGCGCGGGATACGAGGCCCAGGCCGCCCTCGAACTGGAAGCCGCGGCCACATCGGCCTGGGACGCCGACACCTCGGCGTACGCCTTCGGCATCGCTGCCGGCGGATTCGACCCGGCACCCGTGCTCACGGCGCTGATCGCCGATCTGCGGCGGGGCACCCCGGTCCCCGTGCTCGCCGCGCGCTTCCACCGAGGCGTGGCGCGGGCCGTCGCGGAGCTGTGCCGGCGTGCGCGCCAGGCCACCGGACTGACCACCGTCGCCCTCAGTGGCGGCGTCTTCGCCAACGCGCTGCTGGAGGAAGAGTGCACGGCGCTGCTGGCCGACAAGGGTTTCGCCGTCCTGCGCCACGGCGAAGTCCCCCCGAACGACGGCGGTCTGGCCCTGGGACAGCTGGTGGTCGCGGCGCACGAACGACAAGAGGAGTGACCCATGTGTCTGGCAGTGCCCGGCAAGGTCGTGGCCATCGACGACAGTACCGACCCGCTCACCGGGCTGGTCGACTTCGGCGGTGTGCAGAAGCAGGCGTGTCTGGAGTACGTGCGCGACGTGCGGGTGGGTGAGTACGTCATCGTGCACGTCGGGTTCGCGCTCCAGCGCCTGGACGAGGAATCGGCTCTGGCCTCTCTGCAGCTCTTCGAGGAACTGGGGCTGCTGGAGGAGGAGTTCGGCGACGCCTGGGAGCAGGCGGCAAAGGAAGCGGGAACCCAGTGAAGTACCTCGACGAGTTCAACGACCCCGATCTGGCCCGGCGCCTGCTGGACGAGATCCGTGCCACCGCCACCCGGCCGTGGGCCCTGATGGAGGTGTGCGGAGGGCAGACCCACTCGATCATCCGGCATGGCATCGACCAACTGCTGCCTGAGCAGGTGGAGTTGATCCACGGACCCGGCTGCCCCGTGTGCGTCACACCGCTGGAGGTCATCGACAAGGCGCTGGAGATCGCCTCGCGCCCCGGCGTGATCTTCTGCTCCTTCGGGGACATGCTCCGGGTACCGGGCAGTGACCGCGACCTGTTCCGGGTCAAGGGCGAGGGCGGCAACGTACGCGTGGTCTACTCGCCGCTCGACGCCCTGGAACTGGCTCGCCGCAACCCGGACCGGCAGGTGGTCTTCTTCGCCATCGGCTTCGAGACCACGGCCCCCGCCAACGCGATGGCCGTGCACCAGGCACGCCGCCTGGGCCTGACCAACTTCAGCCTCCTGGTGTCGCACGTGCGGGTGCCCCCGGCCATCGAGGCCATCATGACGGCCCCCACATGCCGGGTGCAGGGCTTCCTGGCCGCCGGGCACGTGTGCAGCGTGATGGGCACGGCCGAGTACCCGCGGCTCGCCGAGCGGTTCGGCGTACCGCTGGTGGTGACCGGCTTCGAACCCCTGGACATCCTCGAGGGCATCCGCCTGGCAGTCCGACAACTGGAGCGCGGTGAGCACCGGGTGGAGAACGCGTACGCACGCGCCGTGCGCGAGGACGGCAATCCGGCCGCCGTCCGCATGATCGAGGAGGTGTTCGAGGTCACCGACCGGAACTGGCGCGGCATCGGGCCCATCCCCGCCAGTGGCTGGCGGCTGACCGACGCCTTCCGCGCGTACGACGCCGAGCACCGCTTCGACGTCACCGGAATCCGTACCGAGGAGCCCGCCGAGTGCCGCAGCGGCGAGGTGCTCCAGGGGCTGATCAAACCGACCGAGTGCGCCGCGTTCGGCACCACCTGCACCCCGCGCACGCCGCTCGGCGCCACCATGGTCTCCAGCGAGGGCGCCTGCGCGGCCTACTACCTGTACCGCCGGATGAACGCCCCGACACCGCAGGCCGACCGGGCCGTGCGGGAGGAGATGAACCCCGTTGCCTGAACAACTCGCCGACACGGTCGACCCGGCCAACTGGACCTGTCCCGCCCCCCTGCGCGACCAGCCGGTCGTGGTGATGGGGCACGGCGGCGGTGGAGCGCTGTCGGCGGAGCTGATGGAGCAGATCTTCGCCCCCGCCTACGGCAACGCCATCCTCACCGGGCTCGCCGACTCCGCCGTCCTCGAACTGGGCGGGGCGCGGCTGGCCTTCTCCACCGACTCCTACGTGGTCAGACCGCTGTTCTTCCCCGGCGGCAGCCTGGGTGACCTGGCGGTCAACGGCACCGTGAACGACCTGGCGATGAGCGGTGCCAGGCCGGCGTACCTCTCCGCCGCCTTCGTCCTGGAAGAGGGCGTGGAACTGACGGTCGTCGAACGGATCGCGCGCGCCATGGGTGCGGCGGCCGAGGCAGCCCAGGTCACCATCGCCACGGGGGACACCAAGGTGGTGGAGTCCGGGCACGGCGACGGTGTGTACGTCACCACCGCCGGTGTGGGGCTCGTCCCCGACGGGGTGGACATCCGCCCCCAGCGGGCGCGGCCCGGTGACGCCGTCATCGTCAGCGGTCCGATCGGCCTCCACGGGGTGGCGATCATGAGCGTCCGCGAGGGGCTGGAGTTCGGCGTCGAGGTCGCCAGTGACACCGCGCCGCTGGCAGACCTGGTGGCGGCCGTGCTGGCCGTCACCCCGGACATCCACGTGTTGCGAGACCCCACCAGGGGCGGGCTCGCCGCGTCCCTCAACGAGATCGCCCGCGCTTCCGGAACCGGTGTCCGGCTGCGGGAGCGGGCCATCCCGGTGCCGGACGCGGTGGCGAACGCCTGCGGCTTCCTGGGACTCGACCCCCTCTACGTCGCCAACGAGGGGCGGCTGGTCGCCTTCGTGCCCCCGTCGGCGGCGGAAGAGGTCCTCGCGGCGATGCGTGCCCACCCGCAGGGCGGCGGAGCCACCCTCATCGGCGAATGCGTCGCCGAGCACCCCGGCATGGTCGTGGTCTGCACCGGCCTCGGCGGCACGCGGGTGGTGGACCTGCCGCTGGGCGAGCAGTTGCCGCGTATCTGCTGATCCGGACGCG
>NZ_BMPQ01000032.1:8184-74192 GCF_014647675.1 Streptomyces flaveus
GCGGGGCCCACTCGCGCTAGGTCGGGACCGGTAACGGCTCGATCCCGGTGATCTGAAGTTCCCGGCCGCTGCGCAGCTCGGTGGAGGGCTGGTCACAGCGCGGGCACCAGAAGAACGGCGGCATGCCCACCGGGAACTCCTCGGCGCACGGGTCGCACCATGCCTGCGCGGGGACCTGCTCGACCACGAGCCGTGCGTCGGCGAGGGCGGTGCCGTCGCGGGCCACCTCGAAGGCGAAATTGAGGGCGTCGGGGACGACGCCCGCCAGTTCGCCGACCCGGACGGTCACCGCCGCGACGGCATCCGTCCCGTCGGCCCGGGCCAGCTCGTCGGCCCGCTCGATGATCGCGGTCGCGATCGACAGTTCGTGCACGGCCTGCTCACGGGTACCGGTGGCCGGCGCGAAAACCGCCGGCCATCCGCCAGATCCGCGCCTCCCGCCTCAGGCTGGGTAGCTCTCGCAAGAGCAGCGCCACCACGAGACCGCCCGCCACGACGGCCTCGGTTTTCAGCACCCGCTGTCCGGTCATCCTGGCTCGCCTGCCCGGGGCAGCCGGCCTTCGTGCTCGTTGGACTTTCATCTTCGGCGACTCCCTGCTGTTTCTCGTCCCGCTCATCCCGGCGAGATGTTCGGCATGGTGTCCGCGAGCGCGTCATGCCGCTTCCAGTGGATCCCGGTGGAGCGCCGCGCGTCGGCGGTGCCGTCCTCGTGGTGACCGGTCTGGTCCTCGTAGCGCCCCTTGTTGCCCTGGTGCATGCCGGCGACGTGCCGGGGCGTGTCGGGCTTCGCCTGGGGCCTGCCCACTCTGATGCTGCCCACGGGATGATCTCCTTCCTCGCCTCCGACCTGCGGAGTGCGTGCTCATGGCCGTTCGGTGAGGTCCTCGAAGAACCGCTCGACGGCCGGCCAGATCCGGCCGCCTCCGGACAGGCCCCGCCACTCCCGGCGTACGACCGCGATCATCCGGTAGCAGTCGTCGATCGGCACGATCCAGTGGTGGTCGAGGCCGTGGACGGTGTTCACCAGCAGTGCCTCCACCTCGGGTTCCACGTCGGCGAGCTGCGGACACGTGGCGGCCAGCTGCTGCCATGCCGCCGCGTCCACCTCCCACCGCATGGCCCCGGCCGGACTCGGGCCCTCGGCGGTGACCGTGCCGTCTGCCCGGGGCACGAAGAAGACCAGGCCGACGGGTACGCCCAGGACTTCTGTGTCGACTCGGGGAAGCCGGACTCGGCGCCGGGGTACGAGCCGGTAGTGGCCGTCGCCCGCCCCGCCCTGTGCGAACAGCACCGAGCAGGGACGGCAGACGCAGCGCACCTCCTGCTGCCCGGTGTCGTACAGGTGGGCGTGTTCGTCGGGCACCGGCGCGGCGCACAGGTCGCACACCTCCGACTCGGCCGCTGCCGTGCGGTCGGCCGAGGCACGGACGAGGCGGGCCAGCGCTCCGTCCGTGATCACCGGGCGCCTCGGTGCGTCAGCGTGGCCAGCGGTACGAACGCCGGAGCCGCCTGCCGGTCGGAGGAGGTCGGCAGCGATTCCACCGCCGTCAGTTCCGGAGCGGCGGCGAGTACCGCCTCGTGGACCGCGTCGGTGACCTCGGTCGCCCCGCTGCCGCATCCGGAGCCGCACCCGCCGCCCGACTTCAGGCGCACCCGGCCCACCTGCCCCTCCACACCGGCCCACTCGACGTCACCGCCGCGTTCGCGTACGGCGGGCCGCAGCCGCTCGACCGCGCGGGCCGCCCGGCGCTCGGCCGGCTCGGGGTGGATGTCGTGCAGCACCATCAGGTGCCCGAGCAACTCGTCGTCGGCCAGGCGCTCGGCCAGCTGCCCGTCCGCCTGGTCCAGGATCCGGGCCAGCGCCTCGCCGTAGACCTCGGTCAGGAGGACGACCGCCTCGGTGGCGGAGCGCGTGGTGGGGCCGGGCGTGGACTGGAGCCCTTCCAGCAGGTCGTCGAGCCGGGCCAGCCGGGCCTCCACGTCCGGGTCCGCCAGCCGCGCGGTGCCGGCCTCAGCCATGGTTCGCCCCGTACGTCGGCGAGTGCAGGGTGGTCAGCGTCTTGCCCTTGCCGACGTACATGTGCACGCCGCACGGCAGGCAGGGGTCGAAGCTGCGGACCGTGCGCATGATGTCGACGCCCTTGAAGTCGTCGGGGCCGTTCTCCTCGAAGATGGGCTGACCCTGGACGGCGTCCTCGTACGGGCCGGGCGTGCCGTACATGTCGCGGGGGCTGGCGTTCCATGGGGTGGGCGGGTACGGGTGGTAGTTGGCGATCTTCTTGTCCTTGATCACCAGGTGGTGGGAGAGGACACCGCGTACGGCCTCGTGGAAGCCGCAGCCGATCGCCTCGTCGGGCACCTCGTAGTTCTCGAACACCTTGGTCTCGCCGGCCCGCACGAGCCCCATGGCCTCTTCCACGAACTGCAGGGCCATGGCGGCCGCGTAGGCGATGAAGTACGGCCGTGCGCGGTCGCGTTCGAGGGTGTTGCTCCACTGCGGGATGCGCCACTCCAGGGTCGTCTCCGGCAGAGACTCGCCCTTGGGCAGCGAGATGCGCACGCTGTGGCCGGTGGCCTTGACGTACGGGGTGTCGACCAGTCCGTTCAGGGCGGTCGACCAGAGCCGGGCGAGCGGGCCGCCGCCGGTGTCGAGGGCGAGGTGCTGATCCGTTTTCTTGTCGTACCAGCGCGGACTCATCACCCAGCTGTACTTTTCGTCGAAGTTGCGCTTCTGCGGCACCGGGACGGTCGTCTGGTTCCACGGGTGGCGCATGTCGACGGGGTTGCCGAGCGGGTCGTGGGTGACGAAGGGCTGTTCGTTGACCCAGTCTTCGTAGTACGAGCTGCCGAGCAGGATCCGCAGGCCGAGGTTGATGTCGACGAGGTTGTTGGTGACCAGCTCGCCGTCGACGATGATGCCCGGGGTGACATACATGTCCTTGCCCCAGTTGTTCATCGTCTCGTAGCGGTAGTCGACGGACGTGGGGTCCTGGAAGGCTCCCCAGCAGCCCAGCAGGATGCGGCGGCGGCCGACCTCCTCGTAGCCGGGCAGCGCCTCGTAGAAGAAGTCGAAGACGTCGTCGTTCATGGCGACGGCCTTCTTGACGAAGTCGATGACCCGCATGAGCCGGCTGAGGTAGTCGGTGAAGGTGGTCGGCTGCGGCATCGTGCCGACGCCGCCGGGGTACAACGTCGACGGGTGGACGTGCCGCCCCTCCATCAGGCAGAACATCTCGCGGGTGACCCGGCTGACCTTCAGGGCCTCCTTGTAGACCTCGCCCTCGAAGGGGTTGAAGGCCCGCATGATGTCGGCGATCGTCCGGTAGCCGTGAATGTCCCCGTGGGGAGCTTCGGTGCGTTCGGCGCGGGCCAGTACACCGGGGTTGGTGGCCTTGACCATCGCCTCGCAGAAGTCCACGAACACCAGGTTGTCCTGGAAGATCGTGTGGTCGAACATGTACTCGGCTGCTTCGCCGAGGTTGACGATGTAGTCGGCCAGCGGGGGAGGCTTGACGCCGTAGGCCATCTGCTGGGCGTAGTCGGAACAGGTCGTGTGGTTGTCGCCGCAGATGCCGCAGATCCGGGACGTGATGAAGCCCGCGTCACGCGGATCCTTGCCCTTCATGAACACCGAGTAGCCGCGGAACAGCGACGAGGTGCTGTGGCATTCCACGACTTCCCGGTTGGCGAAGTCGATCTTCGTGTAGATGCCCAGGTTCCCGATGATCCGGGTGATCGGATCCCAGGACATGTCCACGAGCTCTGGCGGCTTGCGCCCCGTGGGCCGGGCCTCGGTTGTGGTCATCTGCGGTACTGCCCCTCGCTGTCGGTGTTCCGTGGGTGGGTATTGGGATGGGTGACGCGCGGCATCAGGGCCGCCAGCGCGGGTCGTAGCCGCTGGTCAGCTTCCGTTTGTTGTGGCGCCACTTGGGCTCGTGGTTGACCAGCTCGTTCGTCATGCCGCGAAGGCGGCGGACGACGGCCCCGTACGGCTTGATGGCCAGCGAGGACAGCGTGCCGCCGGGAGGCTCGTCCATGAACGGCATGAACGCGTCAGGGAAGCCGGGCATCGTGCACCCGATGCAGATACCGCCGACGTTCGGGCAGCCGCCGATGCCGGCCATCCAGCCGCGCTTGGGCACGTTGCAGTTGACGACAGGACCCCAACAACCCGTCTTGACCAGGCACTTGGGCGAGTTGTAGTCCTTGGCGAAGCTGGCCTGCTCGTAGTACGAGCCGCGGTCGCAGCCCTCGTGCACCGTCTTCCCGAACAGCCACTGCGGGCGCAGCATGTGGTCCAGCGGTGGCGGAGGTGCGGAACCGGCCGCGTGGTAGAGAACCCAGATCAGGGTCTCCATGAAGTTCTCGGGCTGGATCGGGCAGCCGGGCACGTTGACGACCGGCAGCCCGCCCTGGGAGGTGTAGTCCCAGCCCAGGTAGTCGGCGAGGCCCATGCAGCCGGTCGGGTTGCCGGCCATGGCGTGGATGCCGCCGAAAGTGGCGCAGGTGCCGGCGGCCACCACCGCCCAGGCCTTGGGGGCCAGTTGGTCGATCCACCAGTTCAGGGTCTGCGGTTCACCGGTCTCCGGGTCATTGCCGAAGGATGTCCAGTAGCCGTCGCCCTCGATGATGTTCTGGTTGGGGATCGAGCCCTCGATGACGAGGATGAACGGGGTCGCCAGCTCGCCGCGCACCGCCGCCCGGTAAGGAGCGAGGAAGTCCTCGCCGCCCAGGCTCGGTGAGAGCACCTTGTTGACCAGGTTCACCTTCGGCAGGCCCGGGATCAAACCGAGCACCAGATCCTCGATGGAGGGCTGGCCGGCGGCAGTGAGAGAGACGGTGTCGCCGTCGCAGCTCATGCCCTCGGAGATCCAGAGGATGTGGATCTCGTCGATACCCTGCCGCTCCTCGGCGCGACTGGGTTCCTTGCTGACTTCTGCGGTACTGCTGTCGGTTGTCATGTCATCGGCCTCCGCTGCAGGGGGTCTCGGAGTCGGTCGTGTGCTGCGCCGGGGGTGCGGCGGGAGCCGGTGACGCCCGCTCGTCCGGGAATTCGGCGGGCTCGAGCGGTTCGAGCTCGTCGGGCCGGAAGTAGTGGAAGCGGCCGTACCAGGTGTGCAGTTCGGACGCAGGATCGTCGTCGAGGGTGACGGCGAGGTGCACGCTGCCGTCGACGTCGTGGAAAACGGCGGCCACCTCGGCGGTCCGGCCGGCCAGGAACATGTCCTGGGCGTCGGCGCCCCGTCCCCGTGGTCGAAGCCGGACGCGGCTGCCACCGCCGAGGAGCACGCCGTCGACGAGGACCGTGTCGGTGGACGGGGAGAAACCGTCGTCGGCGCCCTCCTGCCACCATGCGGGTCGCTCGGGAGCGGGAGCGGCTGTGGCGGGGGTGACCGGTGCCAGGGAGCGGACGGCACCGTGCAGCCGTGCGAAGACCTCCGGGGGCATGGTCTCGACCCGGTCGAGGATCGCGGCGGCCCGCAGGTCGGTGGCGCGTGCCTCGCGCTTCTCCTCGTCGGTCAGCAGCATCGTGCGCAGAGTGAGGATCTCGTCGATCTCCGCTGCGTCGTGCAGATCCCCCGGGCTCTCCGGAGCCACCTGCGGGTGGTCGGGCAGGATGATCGGTGAGGACAGCAGAACGTGTCCGGTGCCGCCGCCCTGCGGGCTGCGGGAGTGGGCTGGGGCGGTGGGGGGTCCACCGCCGAGGACGGGGAAGGTGAATTCGTTCCGGCACCTGCCCACATGTGTAGCCAGGTACGTGGGCGGATCGATCAGCGAGACGAACTCCACGCCTTCACCGCTGACGAGGGTATGGGTGGCGATGAGCGCACGGCGCAGCGCCTCGTCGCGTGGGGTCCTCGAATCCGGCACAGATCCCGTGTTCGTGGTGCGTACCCGGAGTCGGCAGAGGTCAGGCGAGAGCTGCTCGGCGGTGACAGTGGTGCTCGCCCGAAGCTCCTCCCGGCGCCGCACCACCCGACCGGCGTGACCCGGCAGTGGCTCGATGTCCACCCCGGCCGCCGCTCCCACCGGAACGGTGCGTTCACCCTGAAATAGGTCGTCCAGGCAGACCGCGACATCGACTTCGCGCGGCACTGCCTCGTCGAAGGTCAGATGAGCCGTGCCGTTGTCGGTCCGCAACGACTCGACGGTGCTGTGGCCACCGTCCCGGCCGGTTTCCTGCACCTGCTTGCGCTGCATCTGCAGGTACCGAAGTCGCACTCGTACGGACGCGCCGGGCCGGCGGATTCGCAGCAGGCACTCGGTCTGCTGGTACCAGGAGTCGGCGGAGCCGGACACACCCGGGACGACGGGGCCCTCCGACTCAACCCAATCCCGGGGGAAAAGCACCCCGAACTGCCACCGGACGCGGTTCTTGGCCGAAGACCGACGGTAGGGATAGAGGAGGTAGCCCTCATACAGGACGGCGTCGGCGACGGCGCTCAGCTGCTCGAAGTCGCATGGGGACCCGTCCGACGGCCCTTCCGCGCCACCCCCCGTGGCAGCGCACGGCATGCCGCTCTCGGCCAATCCCTCCGACATCGCGCCTCCTCGTCTCCGTGTGCACGCCATGCCTTCCACCACAGTCACATCGCTCATCCGCCCTCGCCTCCTATGGCGCAGCACCGCTGAGCCGTTCGAGGGGCACTCAGAGGGCGTTTGATTTAGGTAGATCACCCCGTATGCCCTAGTAGGTGTCTCGCCAGGTGGGTGTGGTCTCGTCCGTTATGCGCTTGGCGAGGTTGTCGATCTAGGCGATGTGGATCACGGCTTCGGAGCTGGCGGGGAGGGTCTCAGTACCGCGGACTGCGGCTCGCCGACCGGCTGCGCCACGTGCCAGCCTGCGTGCTGCAGCAGGGCGAGCATGACCTGTACGTCAGTGCTGGCGGGGAGGCTGCGCAGCCGTACCGGTCGGCGTAGGGCGGCCGCGGAGGCCAGCATGGGCAGGGCGGCGTTCTTGGAGCCGTCAACGCTCACGGTGCCGGTGAGCGGTGGTCCGGGCTGTACGGCGATCACCTCGGCGGCCACGGCGGGATTCCGGATCGTTGTCACGGTCAGCTCCTCTGCAGGGAAAGGCGTGCGGGAAGGACCAGGGCGGCGGCCGCATCGATCACCGTGATCTCGGCCCAGGACCGCTTGCCACACGGCGTCGGCTCGACGCCGTACCAGTCAGCCAGCGCGGAGACGAGGAACAGGCCCCTGCCGCTCTCCGCGCCCGCGCCCGGTAGGCCAGGCTGGGGAAGCACCGGGCTGGAGTCGCAGACCTCGATGAGCAGGACGGCGTCGTGGAGGCGGACGGTCACAGAGCTGGGTCCGGTCGCGGCATGACGTACCGCGTTGGTGATCAACTCGCTCACCACCAGCTCCACGGTGTCCAGCGCTTCCGCGTCGAAGCTCGCGCCCCAGCCTCGTATCGCATCCATGACCTCGTGCCGGGCAGCGGTGGCTGCGGCGGGTGTGCCGGGTACGGAGAGGATGAGCTGGGGCGCTGCCATGAGCGGCCTCCTGGAGATTGGGTGCGGCCACTACAAGCAACCAGTTGGTCGCGGACCGTGGTAATCCCGGCTGCGAGTACTGCATCGCTTATGCAGGAGCTGCATCACCGCGAAGTACGACTGACCTACGCTCGGTTGAGCAGGCAGGATCGGCGACGGCGGAAGGGGCCGTGGCACAGATGGCCGAGGCACAGAGCGAAGCGAGACGGATCGGTGAGGTGATCCGTCAGGCGCGCGTGTTCCAGCGACGTTCGCAGGCAGACGTCGCCGCCGCACTGGGCTACCACCAGTCGAAGGTGAGCCGCCTGGAGGGCGGACGGGGTACGGAGGACATCCGCGTCCTGCGCGCCGTCGCCCAGGAGTTGAACATCCCACCCCACCAGTTCGGCCTCGCCACCGCCCCGGACGTCTCCGCCGCTGACCTCGAGACAGAGGACATGCACCGCCGTACCTTCCTTGCCGCGAGCATCGCCGCGCTCGCGGTCCCGGCCACCCCGCCGCGGCGCACGACGACCTGGTCCGGGCCCTCCTGCCCGGACCGAGCCCGGCCGCCTCGGGCAGGTCGCTGGGCCCCGCAGATCTGCGCGAGCGCCTCGCCACGGCACGCCGGCTCTTCTACACCTGTGACTACACCGAACTGGAGCGCACTCTGCCGGGCCTGATCGCCGACTTGCGGCAGGCAGGCCGCTGCCGACGCACGGGATTCAGACGCCCTGTCAGCTCTCCTGGCCACCGCGTACCAGACCTCGACCAGCCTGCTGCTCAAACAGAACGATCAGGGCAACGCCTGGCTCGCGGTCGGCCGCGATGGCCGAGGCCGAGCGTTCGGGCGACCCCGTGGTGCTGGCCTCCAGCGTCCGCGTCCACGCCCACGTCCTGGCCCGGGAGAAGCACACCGCACAGGCCGTCACGCTCGTCCGGCACACCGCCGACCAGCTCACCGGGACGTACGACCAACGCTGTCCGAAGTACCTTGCGGCCGTGGGCCTGTTGCTGCTGCGTGGCGTCACCGCGACCAGCAGCGGAGGTGACCGCGCCGCTACCCAGGAGTTCCTCACCGAGGCCAAGGACGTCGCGCGCTATGTCACCCTCGACCGCCCCGACTCCTGGGCCAACTTCAGCCCCACGAACGTCGCCCTGCACGAGGTGAGTGCCTCGGTTGCCTTCGGCGACGCGGGCGTCGCCCTGGCCGCCGCCCGTCCGCTGATGCGTCGGCACATCCCCGTTCCCGAACGCCGAGCTGCTCTATGGGTGGAGGCTGCCCGCGCGTACAGCCAGCAGGGCCGCCTCGCCGACGGCTACCAGGCCCTGCGCATCGCCGAGAGCTGCGCAGCCCAAGACGTACGACGCCCCGCGGTACGCGACCTCGTCGCCGACATGGCAGCCCGCGACCGCCACCGAGCCTTGCCCGAACTCCACCACTTCAGCCGCCAACTGGGGGTTTCCGCGTGACCGAGCCGACCAAGAAGCCCTTCCTGTACGTCGTCGTGTGCGCGTGCGGCATTGCCGGGGACGTCGGCAAGCTGATCACGGCCGCGCAGGAGCGGCACTGGGACGTCGGCGTGATCGCCACGCCGCAGGGGCTCGGATTCCTCGACACGGAGGCGGTCGAGGCGCAGACCGGCTATCCGATCCGCTCGGCCTGGCGGGCACCCGGCGACGCCCGCCCGCTCCCGCCCGCGGACGCGGTCGCGGTCGCGCCGGCCACCTTCAACACGATCAACAAATGGGCCGCCGGGATCTCCGACACCCTTGCCCTGGGCATCCTGTGCGAGGCGTACGGCATGGGCATCCCCATCGCCGTTCTGCCGTACTTGAATACAGCACAGGCCGCCCACCCCGCCTATCAGGAGAGCCTGGAGCGGCTGCGCGGGATGGGCGTGTTGATCGGCAGCTACGAGCCCCACCGCCCCAAGGCCGGCGGCGGCGCAGACCGCTTCCGCTGGGAGGAAGCGCTGGAGCTGCTGGGGCCCAAGGTGAGGTAGGCGACCTGTCGCGGGGTGGGCGCTGTGTATGACGCGACGGTTTTTGCGCCCTCGCTGAGGCCTCTTCCAATACCCCGCCCAATTCATCTACCTATTCGTCTACCAATTCGTCTTCCCCCTAGACGGGTAGCCTTGTTGCAGGTCCATGGCGTCATGCCGTCTTCCTGAGCCGCCTGCAACTAAGTATCCCTAGGGATGTGAACAGGCAAATTGTGTCCGGCGAGGTGATGTTGGCTCGCGAGGATGATGAAGTGGCTGCGTATTTGGCGCGTCTCCGGGCGACTCAGCGTGAGGATCGTCTGGGTCTCCCGCACTTGAGAAGGCCGCCCTGCGAGGCTCTTTTGGACTCTGTCGGGTGGCTTGGTCTTGGGCAGTTCGGCTGGCGGCCACTGGCATTGAGTGGCTCCCGTGATGCCTCTGTGAGGCAAGACAGCGGCTATCTCTGCGTAGTCAACCCGAAGCCTCCGCAGTGGAGTTCTGGAGACCGTCCTGGAGGAGTGAGCAGCCCCGCTCGTGCTGACTCCGCTGGTCCTGTTTGCCTCAGCGCCGAGTGCGGGTGCCTCGCGAAGGTCACGCGGAGCGGTGGCGAAGACCCAGGGCCTGCGGGTGAGGGCACGGCGGGTCTTTTCCAGTTCGGCCACAAGATGATGCCAGAACAGCCTCTTTAGTCATGATTTAGGCGTGGGTTCAGAAGGCCGTCATTGGCGTGGTGGCCGACCGTAGCTCAAGAGACCTCCAAGATGACGTGGGGCCGTGTCCAAAAGGCGCGTGATTTCCGGTCTTTTATAGCACCAGGGCAACTCCGCGCGAGAGGACATCGACATGCCGCGGGCCAACAGGCCGGACAATCAGGAAGCCGTGGCTTGGCTAACGGACGCCGTTCCCGACGGCGCAACGCGTTATGGCTACCCGCGCCAACGCGTTCTCGTGTCGGCCCCATCACCGGTTCAGTCTCGCAAGGCCGGTCTCGTCGCCCCGTTGCAGACTGCCCGGTCTGCCTTGCGACTCGGCAGGACTGTGGAGGGGCGCATGGTCGCCTCCGTGCACCCCTGCTCTGCTCCCCTTGTCGAGCAACCGATCGAGCGTGAGTCCGTACCCGGACTGGCGAAGTCGCCTTCGAGTCCGAAGCCGCCGGATCCAGTCGTTCACCGGACTCCCTCGTACCCAACGGACTCCGGCCGATCTGCCAAATGGGTCGACCGCAGTTCTCAAGCCGGATTATCCAGGACCACCGGGATCATCGCCGACGTCACGCATAGTCATCGCTGCCGCGGCGAACTGATCGATCTCCCGAACCATTTGGTGAGTGCGCCCTACCGTATGGGTCTGCATCGACTCGACCAGATCGCGTCGGGTGCAGTGTCTGACCAGTCACATAGCGGTCTGTTCCTGTTCATCCGCCGGCTGCCGGGAGCGGGGGGAAGCGCAGTGATCAGTGCACGTGTCTTCCATCTGCGCGCTCAACTCCCTTCCTGCCAATGGTTGCTGAGCGTTACACTGGGATTTCCGCTGCGTCGGCTCGGCCTTTGGGCTGATGCACGACGACTGGTGGCCATGCCTGGCCGTTCGACCGCGGCCCCAGCCCCCGCCGTACGCGAATCTGTGCCCCCTGCTCTTGCCTCGGTGCGGCAATGCGGCGCAGAGGAATGGCGCGACAGGGCCCGATGCCATGGCTGAGGCCTCACCCAAGCGCAGCGACCGATCGACGGGCGGACGGTTCGTCCCGCGCGAGCCGCCCCGGATGGTCTTCGAGATCCAGATCCTGGAAGGCCCGGAGGGAGTTCGGCTGCGCCGCGAGCAAGCACAGGTGATACGGGAGGTTGTGGAATGGGTGGCCCAGAGGCGATCCGAGCCTGGATCGAGCGGGGCTCCAGCACCAGAAGAGGAGGACCGGCAAGCGGGACGGGATCCCCGCTGATTCGGGTCGCGTGGCTGGGCCGGACCTCCACGCGCGACCTGCAGGATCCGACGCTCTCCCTGCCACGGCAGCTGCGCAACAGCCGGGCCGCCCTGCCCGAGAACACCGCGATCGTCGCCCACTTCTACGACGTGGAATCCGGCCGCCTGGCCCTGGACGCCCGCGGCCACGGCACCGCGCACGAGAAGTTCCAGATCCCCATCCCACGGGACGGCAGCATCCAGGACCTCCTGGAGGAAGCGCAGCGACCGGATCGGCGGTTCGACGCGGTGATCTGTGAGGCGATCGACCGGATCGCACGAACCACTTACTTCAGCACCAGAATTGAATACCAGCTGGAGCAGGCCGGCGTGCCCCTGCTCGCCGCGGACGAGCCGATCCGGCTCGACGTAAGCCCTCGCAAGGCCAAGGCCGCCACCCAGGTCCTCACCCGTCGGATGAAGCAGGGCGTAGCCGAGTGGTACGTCACCGAGATGCTGGAGAAGTCCTGGTCGGGCTTCGAGATGCACACCGAGCAGGGCTACAACATAGGCAAGCCGTGCTACGGCTACCAGGCCAGACCGGTACCGCATCCGGTGCCCGCGAAGCGGGCCAAGGGAGTCAAGAAGACCCTGTTGGAGGTCCACCCGGTCGAGGGCCCGGTGGTCCGGAAGATGTTCCACTGGCGCATCGTGGAGCGCCTCAGCTACCAGGCGATCGCCGACCGGCTGAACGCGGACCTGACGCTCAACCCACCCCCGTCACCCATCCTGGCCGACACCGCGGTCGGCCACTGGACCTACTCGAGCGCCCGGGACGTGCTCACCAACCCGAAGCACACCGGGCACATGGTCTGGAACCGACGGGCCCGCAAGGGCGCCGGCCGTAACCGGCCCAACCCGGTGGAGGAGTGGGTGTGGTCCATCGAGCCCACTCATGAGGCGCTGGTGGACCTGGAGACGTTCGTACAAGCCCAGCAGGTCGCCGAGCACCGCGAACGCTCCCGCAGCGCCGCCGGGACAAGCAGGCACCCGCAGGCACAGCGGACCTACCGGCTGCGCAGCTTCATCTTCTGCGCGCAATGCGAGCGCCGCTTCTACGGCAAGCCCAGCAAGGGGATCAACTACTACGTCTGTGCGCCGAAGAAGCCGTACCGAGCTGCGGATCACCCGGCGAGCGTCTGGGTGCCGGAAGCCGGCATGCTCGAAGGGCTCGGTGACTTCCTGTCCGACCGGGTTTTCGGCGTGTACCGGCGAGAACTGCTGACCGAGACCATGGACCAGATGGACGCCGGTGCGGAGCGCGAACGCGAAGCACGTGCGGCGTCTCTCCGCAGAGCCATCGCCGAGGCGGAGACCAAAAGCAAGCGGCTCCTCCACAGCCTGGAACTCGTCGACAACCCCGACCGCAACTTCATCCGGGACCTCAACGAGCGCCGAGCCGAGCTCCACGGCCAGCAGATGGATCTCGAGCGGCAGCTGTCGCGGCTGGAGACCGAGATCCAAGAGACCCCGAATCCGGACCTCCTCACCGGTCTGCCGGTCACCGCGGTCGATCTGACCGCCCTGCCGGACGCGCTGTCGCGCCGCCTGTTCGAGACACTCCGGCTGGAGATCCACTACGACCACAAAACGGAACTGGCCACCTGCCGCGTGACCCTGACCAGCGGCAGCATTGGTGATATCGCCGACATGGCGGAGGTCCTGCCCGGCCGACCGGGCGGGACGACACTCCGAACGAGCGAGGAGGAAGGAATGGCAGCGGAGAGGAAGACGCCGCCGCCAACCTTCTGCGGAGCGCCCCCGGCGGGAGCCACAAAACATAGCTGGTCGTTTCCACGGCGCTGACCTGCGTATTTGTGCGACCGTGATGGTGGAGGGACGGTCCCGGCTGGTACCGCTCCAGCCGGGGACGACCCCGGCGGCTGCCAAATCCGCGAGCGTGGCGAGAAAGAGTACCGCCCCGGGGTGATGCGTTTCATGAGTTCGGCTGGCATGACGGAAAGCCGGTGCGCCGGGGAGATGGTGGGAGGTATGGCGAATGCAGAGCGCGCTCAGCGCAGTTCTCCGGGCCCCGGCAGATCGGCTTCCAGTGCCTCCCGAGCGGCGCGGCGCTGTGTCTGGAAGGACGCCTTGGGCAGGTCGATGTCGACGGCAGGCGGTCGCGGCGGAGGTCAGTACGCGTAGCGGTGCACGGTCTCCGGGTGGATGACGACACGGGACAGGTCGGCGGCCAGCATCGTGGCGAGGTCGCCGGCCCGGGTCCGGTCGTCGAGGTCCCAGTAGCGGGCGGCGAGGCGGGAGCACAGGTCGTGTGCTCCGTCGGCCTCCACCGTGGCGCGGCCGGCGACGGACACCCAGCGTTCGCGCTCATCGACCGGTGCCGCGACAACGATCGAGGCGCGGGGGTCGCGGCGCAGGCGCCGCACCTTCAGCGAGTCCGGCTCCGTGATCAACTGGATCGTCCCCTCCGCGGTGGCCTCGAACCACACGGGCCGTGGCTGTGGCGGCTGCGTTCCCCCGGCCACGGACAGGAACCCGTGCAGGGGGCGTCCGAGGAACTCGAGGTCCTCGGCGGTCAGCAGGCTGGTGGCGGTGCTCATCGTGGCCCTTTCAGAAGATGATGACGGGGATGGAGACGGGGACGGTGACGGTGGAGGCTCATGGCCGCCAGGCTCCCGCTGCCGCGGCCCGCACGACGTAGTCCTCGAAGGTCCGGGGCGCGCGCCCCAGCACGGTGGCGACACCGTCCGTCGTTTCGGCGATCACCCCGCGCTCCATCAAAACGAACATCTCGGCGACGTGGTGGGCGTCGTCCTCGCCCCAGCCCTCCTCGACCAGCGCCGCGGTGTACTCGGCGGGGGAAACCTGCTTGTAGGTGATGGGCAGCCCGGACGCCCGGGAGATCAGCTCGACGGCCTCGGCGAAGGTCAGGGCGCGCGGCCCGGTCAGCTCGTAGATCCGCCCGGCGTGCCGGCCGGGCTCGGCCAGCACCGCGGCCGCGGCATCGGCGACGTCGTCTATGTCGATGAACGGTTCGGGGACCGCACCGGCCGGGAGCGCCAGCCCGCCGGCGACCAGCGGGGCGTGGAAGAGGTCCTCGTCGAAGTTCTGGTTGAAGTTCGACGCCCGCAGGACGGTCCACTCCAGCGCCGAGCCGCGTACGGCGTCCTCGGCCGAGCGCATGTCAAGACCGAACGTGGAGTCGCCCCAGGTGTCGGCGCCGCGCCCGGAGAGCAGGACAAGGCGCCGCACTCCGGCGGCCTCGGCCCGCGCCACGAACTCGTGCACCGGGCCCGGCACGGGCGGGGGTACCACGTAGGCGGCGGTGATGCCCCGCAGGGCCGCATCCCAGCCGTCGGGGGCGGACCAGTCGAAGCGGGTCGGGCTCGATCGGGAGGCGGCACGCACCGGCGTACCGCGCAGCCGCAACCGGGCGGCGACCCGTCGGCCGGTCTTGCCTGTGGCGCCGAGGATGAGGGTGGTGTCGTTGCTGCTGGCAGCGTTGCTCATGGCAGCGATTCAACGGCAGCTGCTCGGACGAATCCATGGGTGAGAAGCCGAATCGCCTTTGTCATCGTCCAACTCGGCGTCTAACCTCGGCGGGGTGGACGCGTTCGGTGACCTCTTCCGCGGGATGCGGGCCCAGGGCTCGTTGTTCGGCAGCTCGACCCTGTCCCCGCCCTGGGCGCTGCACTTCGTGGACGGCCCGCCGCTGACGTTGTGCACCGTCCTCGGCGGGGCGGGCTGGATCGTGCCGGAGCATCGCCCGCCCGAACAGCTCCGCGCCGGCGAGACGGTCATCGTGCGGGGCCCCGCACCGTTCACCTTCGTCGACGAGGTCGGCACGCGGGCCGAACCGGTCGCGTGCGGCGAGTTCTGCGCGACGCCCGAGCAGGGCGGGACCCGGCACCGGCTCGGCTGGAACGACACCAGCTGCGACTCCGGTGACGGCGCGACGACGCTGATCGTCGGCGCCTACCCGGTGCGCGGCGAGATCAGCCGCAGGCTGCTGGACGCGCTGCCCGTCGTGCTGCGCGTGGCTTCCGGCGGCGGGGCCGTCCCCGTACTCGACCACCTCGCCGCCACGGTCGCCGCCGACACCCCGGGCCAGCAGGTGGTCCTGGACCGGCTGCTGGACTGGCTGCTGGTCTGCGCGGTACGCGAGTACTTCGACCGGCCCGGCGGCGAGCCCCCGGCCTGGTACGCCGCTCAGCGGGACCCGGTGGTCGGCGACGCGCTGCGCCTGCTGCACGCCGAACCGGCGGCACCCTGGACGGTCGCCGCGCTGGCCGACCGGACCGGGGTGTCGCGTTCCACCCTGGCGAAGCGGTTCGCCGACCTGGTCGGCGAACCGCCGCTGACCTACCTCACCCGCTGGCGCATGACGCTCGCGGCGGACCTGCTGGCCGAGCGCGAGGCGGCGACCGTCGCCGAGATCGCCCGCATCGTGGGCTACACCGACGCGTTCGCATTCAGCGCGGCGTTCAAACGGATCCGAGGCGTCAGCCCGAGCGAGTTCCGACGCACCGGAACGGTCGTTCCCGAGCGACCGACCGGTCCGCCCCTGCGGCCTCCGGGCGCCGTGCTGCCTGTCATCCCCGCTCCTTCTCCCGTGGTTCGTGTGCGGTCTTAGCGGATATGCGAGAACGTCCTCGGGATCGAGCCCGCGGCCGAGGAGGAGAAGCCACGGCCGCGCTGTACGCAGGCCGACGACTGGGCCACCGACCTCGCCGCCGCGCGACAGTATTGCGGGCGGACTCATCCGAGACAGCAGAACGACCGGATTCGTGATCTCAACTCGGCACAGTGCCTAGTTCGCCAGACCTGCCTCGGTGAGGGCACGGGTCAGCTCGGTGCGTGACCGTACGCTGAGCTTCCGGTACACGCGGGTGAGGTGGGCCTCGACGGTCTTACGGGACACGAAAAGCGAAACGGCAGCCTCCGTATTGCTCAGCCCGCGCGCGACGGCGCGGGCGACCTGCAGTTCCTGTGATGTGAGTCGGTCGACCAGCCTGGGCCCGGATGGTACGCGGCGGTTGCCGGGAAGCATCCCCGCCGCGGCCAACTCGACCGAGGCACGCCTGACCCAGGGGCCGGCGCCCAGCGACTCGAACATCTTCAGGGCCGCGAGGAGGGGTTCCCGGGCTGCTGTCGGCTGCCGGAACCGGCGTAGCACCTCGCCGCGGCAGAGCAGTGTGCGGGCATGCTCGAACGGCACATCTGTCAGCTCATGGGTGCACACCGCGGCCTTGAAATGGGTCTCGGCCTCCTCCGCGGTTTGGGCCAGCAGTCCGCGGCAGCGTGCGCTGGTTGCCACCGGCCAGGCGAGCCCCGTACCCCGTGCGCGTTCCTCCAGCCAGGAGACCACCTCGACAGCGCGCGAGATGTTACCGGTCCGGATCTGGGCCTCTGCGAGATCGGCGGCGAACGGAACCACGATGGGGTTGCCGAGTTCCGCGCGGTGCGTCTCGTCGAATGCTTTCTCGAGCTGCTCGACGGCCATGGCGTGGTCGCCGCGGGTCAGTGCCGCGAGTCCGAGCGCGCTGGTCAGGTACGTTTCCAGACAGCCGATATGGTGTGACCCGGCTTCGGCGCGAGCGCGGTCCACCCGCTCCTCGCAGTCGGCCAGTTGGCCGCGGACGGCGTCCAGACGGGCCAGACAGGCGAGGCTGTATCCGATGCAGGAGATCTGGCGCAGTTCCTCGCTCCACCGAAGGGACTCCTCGGCGTCGGCGTACGCCGCGGACCAGCGACCCGCCCAGGTCTCTAGCTCGCTCCGCATCGCCAGCGCGGGAGCCAGCGCGGCCGGGGCGCTGTGCTGGGCGGCGGCCTTGATGACGACATCCAGCAGGCGTGCCCCTTCGCGGCGGTCCTCAGCCGTGTTCCACGCCTGGGCCGAGAGGATGAGGAGTTGCTGATGTCGGATCGGGTCGGCGGAGGCCAGCGCAGGGGCCGCCGCCCGGAGCAGGGACTTCCCCTCCGAGACGCTGCCCTGCATGATCCGTACCAATCCGAGGATCACTGTGCTTATCCAGTCGCCAGGTGCGCCGACCAGGGCGGCGGCTTCCTCGGCAGCCTCGGCCGCAGCTCCGATCCGGGCTGCCATGACGGCGGCTGAGGCGGCTTCGGCCAGCAGCACGGACGCCCGGGCCGGGTCTTTGCCGCGGATCAGTTCCGCGGCCTCCACCAGAAGTCGGTGTGCCTCGGACGGCTCGCCCTGCCAAATATGGACACGCCCGCGGAGCAGTTCGATGTCCGATCGGGTACGAAGATCTTCCGTGAGGTGCAGGGCCTCATCGCACCACGCCATCCGGAACGAGGCGCCGCCGATGAATGCGTCGGCCGCCGCCTGATGAAGCCGTTCGGCGCGCAGATCCGGCTGGGACGTCAGTTCGGCCGCCCGGCGCCAGGCCACGGCCGATTCGCCGAACGCGCTGCGGTGCCGAGCCTCGGTCGCGGCCTCGACCAGAGCTCGTACCGCTTCCTCGTCAGGCCCTGTACTCGCCGCCGCCATGTACCAGGCTCGCAATGTCCCGGAACTGGCTTCGGCGAGCGCCCGGAAGGCGCCCAGCCGCTGTTCCAGCGGCGCTTGCCGCAGAGCGACCGCCCTGAGTACCGGGTGGCAGAACTCCAGCCCGTCCACCGTCTGGATCACCAACCCGGCCTGCTCGGCGGGGGAGAGCGCGGCGAGTGGCAGGCCCTGGATGGCCAGCGCGGGTTGCAGCGCCCCCGCCGTGGAGGAATGACTTGCCGCCAGCAGCGTGAGCGCCTTCCGGGTCTCGGCCGACAGCAGGCCGATGCGGAGTGACCAGGCACGTTCCAGCTCGCAGCCCAGGGAGGGTAAGTGCGGCATGGGCTGTCCACCGCGCAATTGCGCGGTGGACAGCCCTGAAGCGGCTTCCAGAAGGGCCAGCGGGTTGCCGCCGCTGATCTCTACGAGGCGGTCGCACACCGAGGGGGCGACATCGAGGTTCCGCACGGCGAGCAGTTCCGCGCACTCGGCCCTGGACAGCGGGGGTACCTCCACCATGGGCAGTCCGCTTCGGGCGCCGAGTTCTCTGTGCTCCTCACGCAAGGTCAGCACGATCGCGAGCCGCTCGGACGACAGTCGCCGTGCGACGAAGAGCAGTGCTTGTTGTGACGAGGGATCCATCCAGTGCAGGTCGTCCGCCAGGAGCAGGGTCGGTCGCTCCTGGCCGGCCGCAGACAGCACATTCAATGCGCCGATGCACGCCGGGTACGGGCTCACGGACGGTTTCCCGGACAGTGCCAGACATGCCTCCAGCGCCTCTCGCTGTACCTTGGGGATCTCCGCGAAATACTGCTGGATCGGCAGCAGCAGGTCTGCCAGCGCCGCGTATGGCAGGATCGCCTCGGATTCGGCCCCCTGTATACGCAGGACCCGGCAGTCGGTGTGGTGGGCGGAATCGTCGAGTAACGAGGTCTTGCCGACTCCGGGCTCACCCCAGAGCATCAGCGCGGCGCCGCGGTCCGGCGCGGCACCGCTCAGACTCGCCAGCAGTCGCTTCTCGCGCTCGCGCCCGACGATGCCGGGAGACGGCCGCAGCCATGGTGCTGCCACGGGGGCCGCGGTCGGCTGTGTAGGTGGATCAGTGCCGTCCATAGTCCCCCGATGCTGGATGACAGCGGCCGCCATGCTGCCTGGCGCGCCCCTCATGCTGCCCGACTGTGCCACCTTTTGCCCAGATCGAGGGCAGTGCTCGGAGGGTATTCCCGGAAGCGCGAGGGGCTGGCGCGGTGCTCGACTGGATCGGCGAGCAGCATGTGGCCTGCCGTGGCGGAGGAGAGACGTCATGTCCGGCGAAGGAGATCCACACCGCTCGCTCGAGAGGGCGCAGCGCCACCGTCCGTCAGGTCACCGCGGTGCGGGGCCATCGGCCCGCCTGGACGCGGTTCAGGTCAAGATCAGCCTGGGCGGCCGCGCCGTCGGTCAGGCAGTACGTTCCATTGGGCTGTGCTCGGACGGCGAACGCTGCCGCGTCCACTTCTGCGAACTGCCCGAGGGCGCGCTGGTACCCGGCGAGCTACCGCTGCTGGAGAGCGGCGTGATCCTCCGGTTGCGTACCCGGGAGGACCGTCGTGGTGACTCCACGGTGAAGCTCAGGCCCTGCCGGCGATCACGCCTGACAGAACGGTGGCTTGCTTTTCGTGTTGGCGGCAGGGACGAGTTGCGGCTGGAGGCGGATTGGGTGGGCGAGGAACGGGTGCTGGCCGCATCACTGGTGACCGAGCTGGATCGAGGTGTTGATCTGCCTCCGGACGGCGGCGGGCTGATGCAGGAACTGTTCTCTCCGGCTCAACAGGAATTCCTCGTCGACTGTGCGGACATCCCTGTCGACTTCAGGGCACTGCAAGTGCTCGGCCCGGTCCAGGCGACACGCTGGCGGGATGCGCGGTGCCGTCTGCGTGGCCTGACCGCCGAGCGGTGGACCGTACGGGGAACTGATGCTGATGGCGGCTCGCTCGAATTCCTGGAGCTGTCGCTGCGGGCGGCACCCGATGAGGCCGAGATCGCGCAGGCGGGACTTGAGGCGCTCGTGCGGAGGCTCGGCTTGGAATCCGATACGGAGCAGACGGCGAAGACGCGGCTGGTGCTGGAACATCTGCGGGGGGCTCGATGAGCGGCGGCGGGCCGGTATCCGGCGGAGTGCCGGTGGCTTCGATGCCGGTCGAGCGGTTGCTGCTCGGCTCGGTCGGGCTTGCATTGTTCGTGCTGGGCGTCTGGGCGCATCGGGACCGTGGAGCTCTTTCGGTGACACTGGTCGTGGCGGCCGCAGTGCTGCTGCTCCTGGCAGTACTGCTTCCCCGGTTGCAGGGTCTTGCGGGCTCGGTCGCGGGTATTGACTTTCAACTCTCCCTCGCCTCGCTGCCCGACGCCGCCGTGCCCGCGGAAGCCATCGGAGAGCTGCGTGGCCGAGTCGTGCCCGAGTCCGGGTCCCACGCCTTCGACGTCATGCTGAGAGAACCGGGTGCTGCGACCTATGCCGTCGTCAATCTGGAGGACGGGCGGCAGTGGCTGACTTCTCGGCTACTCGTGTTTGCCGTCGTGCTGGAGGAACTCAAGCACACGGAATGCTTGGTTTTCACGGGCTGGTCGGGAAATGACGGCGCGGACCGGCTCGTCGGGATCACGTCACCCGCTGACCTGCGCCGTGCCTTCACCTGGGAGTATCCCTGGCTGGAGTCCGGGCTCGCGAAGGCATGGGAGGAGATCCGGAGCCAGGACGGCTACGGAACGAGGGCCTTGGACGCCTCTGCGGCGAACCGCCTCATGCAGGGCACTGTGAGGCAGCTTGTCGCGCCGACGGAAGCTGCGGTACACGCCGGTCATCCGGACTGGACACAAATCGGGCAGCACACAGAGCACGCACAGTGGGTGGATGCGCGACTGCTGGGCAGCACCCTGCGCGGCTCGCTCGGGCACCACCGGGTGACCGTGCGCGCCGTCGAGGAGGCCGAGCCGAATGCGGTCCTCGGTATACCGGGACGTTTCGTCCCACTTGTGGACCACGGAAACAGGTTCCTCGCCCTGGTGGACCGTCACGCCATGCTGGAAGATCGCGCCGCTCGGTGACCCTGTCGGGGCCGGGCAGGAACCGGGGGCACGCCGGTCGCGGAGGAGCGGATATAGGGAGTTCCCGGAAGCGGCATCCCGGCGACTCGCGGTCCCCTGGGGATCCGCGGTGAGCGGGATCGTCACATCAGGATCGGGATCGACGTCACCACGTCGTTCCTCCGGTCCCCTTCCCGTCGTCACCAGGAGGCAGAGAGGGCTCCGTCCGGGGCACGGTCGCAGGTCGGTTCAGCCGGCCATCGGCGGCTCCCGGTCGGGCGACAAGTCACGACGAACGACGGCCAGCGAGGAGAGGAGCACGACATGGTGGGGCAGGGGGGTCCGGCCCGTCACGGCGGGTTCCAGGAATATGTGATCCCGGACAATTCCAGCGGAGAGGGCTGGGCGATCCGGTTCTACCCGGACATCATGCAGACCGAACTGGAGAACGCGGGCCAGGCGCCGAAGTACTACTGGGCGCCCCAGCAACTCCGCCTGGCGCAGTTCCCGGACACCGGCGACTACAAGTTCAGCCACGTCCACTTCGCCGGGGTACTGACCGAGGACGCCAACGTCGGGGTCGAGACCGAGCTGGAGACCGTCGGCGGCCTGCTCGCCTTCACCACCACCAGCCAGCCCCCTCCAGCCGTGATGCAGCAGGCCGAGGCCCAGCTGCACGAGCGCATCAGGGGCAACAACGACCCACTGTGGCGTTGGTCGAACCAGAACCGGCGGCCCGACATCACCATGGTTCCGATCAACGAGAACAGGACCACGATCTCGAGTCTGGCCCCTGACGCAAGCCCGCTCCGGCCGGACGACGGCGCAGGCGGCGGAGCCGCGCCCCGCGGGGAGCGGGAACTGATCACCCGGCGTGGGATCCGCCACGGCCGGGACCTCCGCAGCCGCGAACGTGAGCTCGGCGCCTGGCATGTACAGCTCGACGGGCAGGGCGCCGGCTCGACCACCGGCGGTGAGAACGCGTACGGCGGTCTGCTCGGGATGATCCCGTCCGAACTGGTATGGACTGCCCTGCACGGCGGGGCGACGCCGTTCACGGTCAGCCAGCACCTCCTGATCCCGATGGCCACACCCGCGGCGACCATCTCCATCCACGGCAACTGGCGCCAGGTCTACGAACACTTCAGCGGCCAGGCCAAGGGCAGCTACCTGTTCTTCTCCGCCGAGATCTCGGCGGAGGTGGAGAACCTGCGACGCAGTGGCGCGCTCACGGTTCGGGTCGTCGTGGATACGACGGTGCCCAACGCGGCCGAAATCCAGAAGCAGATGGAGGAGGACAAGGACCTGATTGTCAATCAGTTCCTGGAAGCAGCAAAAAAGACGATCTTCGAACCGGCCGCGCCCGACGAGAAGGCCGCCGAGGCCCAGAGCCGTCCCGGCCCGTGGAGCGTCGGGCTCGCCTTCAAACTGGTCCGCAAACAGATCGACCTCGACCTTCGCTACGAGGAGGAGCGGATCTTCAAGTACAACTACCCGGACACCATCTCCAGCCAGCTCGAGGGCCTGCGCAGGCGGATCAAGGCCAGTCCGGACGAGGAGTCCAAATACTTCCAGCGGGTGATCCTCGGCAACCTCGGCACCAAGCTGCGCCGCATCGTGCGTCCCGTCTTCGGCGAGGAGGACCCTGCCGCCCGTATGGTCGTCGAGTTCGGGTACCCCAGCACCGAGACCACGTTGGCGTGGAAGGGCACCGAGTTCACGCGTGGCGGCGGGCCGGAGCAGAACTGGATACCCGAGTGGGTCCAGCTCCGTCCGGGCGAGGCCAAGGCCCCGCCCGCCGATTGGCAGCCGGACGTCACCTACCTGCGCCGCAGTGTCTTCTTCGACCAGTCCTCGGCCACCGGGCGCAACCTGAACAACCGCACGATCGTCGAGACCGACCAGATGAGGCTCGACCCGCAAGGGGGCACGCCCACCTCCGAGATGGCGGTCGACGTGCGCTCCAACGACGGGATGCTGGACGTCACGCTCTTCCTCGGGGCGTACCTGAGCGCTTCGAACGAGCGCGTCGAGGTCGAGATCCGGCCGCACGGCAAAACCATCCGAGGGGCCGACCGGCCGACGCAGCGGTTCATGTGGAACGAGAACGACCAGTCAGAGCCGCGCCGACTGCGTATTTACACCGGCCAGCCCGACTACCAGCCCCGCTTCGACTACCGCGTGCGCTGCATGGTCCTGGCCCCGCTCGGCAAGCCTGGCGGCCAGGACTGGACCGGGCCCTGGCTCACTGCCGTCGGTGGCGACGTGCTCACGGTCACCATCCCGGATCCGGATGGCGAGGGCGTGACCCGCCGCAGTCTCACCAAGAGGGAAGCGCGAGCGCTGCGGGCCGGCCTCGATCCGGCTGAGACAGCGGTGGACGACGGTCTCCCGGCCCAGGACGGCGAGGCTCCGGCCGGTGCCGGGGCAGGAACAGGGACGGTCGGCAGCAACGGTAACGGCAACGGCCGGATACCGACCGGGACCGACGGCAGCAGTACCTGGCCGGTCAGCCGCCCGGTCAGGGAGGCCAGGCGAGCACCGCGCGCCACGCCACCGGTGTCCGGCTACAAACTCTGACCTCCCGGAAGGCGGGACGATGCTGACCACCGGTGATCGTGGTGCCGGCCACCGCGGAACGCACGAGACACGATCGGTGCCACTGGCGGACGGCCGTGGCCGGGCGCGCCTGGTGCTCCCCTCACAGGCCGGTGCGCCCACCCGCGCCGTTTTCGACGGCGTCCGCCTCGACCCGGGGCGCCCCGTCCCGGCCGGGCTCATCGTCGTCCTTCGGCGCCGCCCCCGACCGGAGGAAACCGACATCGCAGGCCTGGTCGACCGGGCCCTGCTCCGGCTCGACGTACGTGCCGACCTGCGACCCGAGGAGCTCAGCGGACTGCGCGAGGCTCTCGGGGAGCAGGTGGAGGCCCTAGTCCCGCTCGACGGCCGGGTCGAGTTGGCCGATCACGACGCCCAGGGGGAACCACCACTCGCGGAGGCCGGCTTGGACCAGCGCCTGGCCGGGAACCTCGAGGCCACCCTGGGTGCCGAGGCGACCCGGCTGGCCCTGCGCGCGCTGGCTGGCGGGCCGACCGGTCTGACCCTGTCCGCCGTGGTCGGATACGCCCTCGGCTACGAGACCGTGAAGGTCCAGGTGGCCGGAAGCTGGGCCGACGTCCATGAGGAGCTGCGCGCCCTGGCCGGTCCCGACCGCCGCTTCGGACGCGATCAGCTGACCAGGGCGCTCGCCGCCCTGTACCGGCGAGGCGGTATCGAGCTGAGCGGCGAAGCGGTGGAGGACGACGGCCTGATACGGGCCGCCGCGGAACTGGTCGCTCCGATGCTGGTCGCCATCGCCGATCGGATTCCCGAGGAAGCGGACACATGGCGGCTGTCGGCCGGACCCCCGATCGGGTGGCCTCTCGACACCGCCTCGACCGTATCGATCGCCCAGCGGGCCGAGCTCCGCCTGGACACGGCCCTGGCCGAGACATGGCAGGCGCATCCGGAGCCACCGCGGACCGCCGACGTCGTCTCGCTCGTGGTCGAGGCTCCCGGCGGCGGATTTCAAGTGATCGCCGAGCGCAGTCCCGGTGCACGCCGCCGACAGGCCGATCCCACACGACTGGAGAGGCAGGTCAAGGCGGCAGGGCTCAGCGCCAGTCCGGCCGTCGGCCTCGGAGTGCAGCAGGCCGACCCGGCTGTCGTCAGGGAAGCACTGCGCCTTGGCGGCCGGCCTCTGCCGATCGGGCTTGGCCGCGCCGTGGTGCGGCCGCTGGTCCAGACCGAGCCGGGCCCGGTCCTGGACACCCCGGGCAACGGCTCGTGGCCCGACCAGCGTGACGCCGATGTGCGCTGGTACGTCCCCGAGTTACGCGTCGTCGGTGCCGAGTCGGGGCCGCCGCGGACCGACGATCTGCAACTCCGCTTTCACCAGGCCGGCCTCGGACCATCCGGCCGTTCGGCCCTGACCGGTGAACTGGTGGTACCCCTGGCGCTCGGAGAGCCCGCGGCCGTGCGCGACGCTCGGGCAGCCGCAGGCGGCACGACGTTCCGGCCCGTCCCACTGGACGGGGCCGAGGCCACCGTCGAACTGCCCTTCACCGACACCGATACCGGCCAGACCGGACGGCGTCTCCTCACCGGTACTGTCACAAGGGCGGCCGACGACCAATTAGTGGTGCGGGTGACCCTGGCGGATCAGTGGACCCGGCTCGCGTACGCCACGCTGGCAAGAGGTGAGCCGATCACCTGCCGGGTGGCCCACCTGGTAGTCGGCTGGGACGCGCCCGACGACCGCGTCGAGCAGCCATCCACACTCGTGCTGCGGTCGGCGGTGAAGCTCGACCAAGCCGCTCCGGGGGCGCGGGTGACGCTGCGCTCGGACCACGGCTGGCGCATCGCGGTCCCCCAGCGGGCCGAACTGGCAGGCATCGTCGTAGTGCCAAGCCTCAAGCTGGTCCAGCTCCGTCCGACCCCATTCAGGGTCCGTCGCACCGTGCCCCAGGTCCATGCCGTCGACATCTCGATGCCCTGCGATCGCTTCCCCGACCGCTTCGTCGAAGAACTGGCCGATGGCTCGACCAGGTCAGTCGGGTGCACGGACGCCTTCGGGATCGGCGCAGTCGACCAGCGTTTGCTGGCCGAGGTACCCGAACTGCGCCGACCCGGGCTGCGGGTCTTCAGACAGCTCGCCCAGCCCGACCGCTTTGTGCTGGTGCCGGACCGCTATGTGCTGAGTCGGCGTCCGGAGCAGCCCCACGACCCGGCTGTGATCCTGCACGCGGCGCTCGATCCCGACCCGGCCGACGTGCGTATCGTGTTCGACGCCATGCTCCAGCCCGAGGTGGACGAGGCAGACCTGCTCCGGGCGGGGGCTGGCGCGCGTCGGCTGTGCGGTGGTGCCACCCCTGTACTGGACTGGGCGACCAGCCTTGTTGACGGGACACCCTCGTTCCACTGGCTCGGGCTGCCGGCCGGCTCGGCCATGGTCTCGCTCGCTTGCCACGACGGCCGTATCCGAGTCTCGGCCGACCTCAGAGTTCCGGACTGGCTGGTGATGCGCTCGCTACTCGAACGCAGTGGCATCCAGGGCGCGCTCGTGGTCACCCTGGCCGACCGGACCTCGCTGCGATCGGACCTGGTCATCGATCTGCGCCGGATCAGAGGGCCGTGGCCGGACGGCCCGGTCGACATCGCCCCCACCGCCTCCGGTTACCGGCTGCGCAACAGGCTGGCCCAGCCGGTCCTCGTCCACGCACTGCACAACGAGACGGGTGAGATCGCCGTCCCCGTCCAGCGAGTGGTCGACGCTCTGGGCGAGGCCCTGGTGAGCGGCTCCGCCGACGCGCCCTGGCTGGTGGCCGCATCCGAACCCATCGGCGACGCGCCCGCCACCGTCGAAGAGGCCCGCGTTGTGATCGAGGATGTCGCCGCCGAGATCCTGGTGATCCTGACGACCCGTCTGGCCGATGGCGGCCGGGCCTCGATCGACGTGGAGCTGACCCTCCCGGGCACTGGCGAGACGGCCGCAGTGACGCTCACCGACAAGAGCCCCGCCGCCCAGGTCACCTTCACGCTTCCGCTCACTGGCGCGGTCGTCCCCACCGTCCTGCGCTGGCGGGTGCGCCCGCAAGCCGGAGCCGCCCCGGACGCCGACTGGCGGGACCACAACCTCAACGCCTCCTCGGTCATCGCGGTCGGGGAGACCACGGCCTAGCAAGAAGGAGCAGCCATGGCCGCCGACATGCCGTCCGGATACCGATCCGGCGACCGGTTCATCGAGTTGCGGGCCATCCCGGGGGTGGCAGCCGTGCGCTGGAATCCCGATCGTCGCAGGGAACAGCGGGTACGGCGGTCCGAGGCATTGATCGGCTCAAAACCCCTGGTGTCGTTCGACCACCTGGGAGTAGAGCTGATCACGGTCGTGCCGGACCGGTTCCAGGAACTGGCCGTCGACGACGACGTGGAATTCGCCTCCCCGGTCTACCGGCTGCGCGAGGACCTCTCGCAGGTCGTCTTCCACACCCTCCGGGTCGCCGCCCATTACGACCCCGACCCCGGGGCCGACGAGGTCGAGCGGCGAGCCAGGCGCCTGCGGGCCGGAGTCCTGGGCGTCGGCTCTCCCGGACCGGGCAGCTATCTGCTGGAGGCGGCCGCCACCGACGGGCCCTACGGAACCCTGTCCCTCGCTCTGCGCATGGTGGATGAGGAGGGTGCGGCCTGGGCCTCCCCCGATATCGTCCACGAGGTCGGTCCGCGGGCGACGGCCCTGGCAGAGCGGGAGAGCCGCGAAGGTATGGCCGCCCATACTCTCGACCTATGGCACCTGGACCTGGCCAAGGTGCGAGACGCATGGCGCAACCACGGCTTCCAGGGGCACGGCGTAACCATCGCGGTGATCGACGACGGCGTGGACGTGGACCACATCGAGTTCAACAGCATCGGCAAGGTCGTCGGCCAGCGCGACTTCGAGGAGAACTCAACGGACGCACGGCCCAAGACACCCGAGGACACCCACGGCACCTCGTGCGCCGGCGTGGCCGTGGCTCGCGGCGCGCGGCTGTCAGGCTCGGCCCCCGCGGCCAGCCTGCTCGCGGTGCGCCTCAACTTCGCCATGAGCGCGATCGACGAGGCAATAATGTTCCTCTGGGCCGGCGGCCGGGCGGACGTGATCAGCTGCTCCTGGGGCCCTGACCAGCCGTACTTCCCGCCCGATGTGGTTGTGCAGGCGCTGCGCGAGGTGAGCACGGACAAGCGGGATAAAAAAGGCGTGCCGATCTTCTTCGCGGCAGGCAACGAGGCCGAGGACATGTCCACGGACGGGTATGCGGCCAGCCCATACACGATCGCGGTGGCCGCATCGACGGACAGCGACACCATTGCTCCCTACAGCGACTTCGGCACCGAGGTGGATCTCTGCGCTCCGTCCAGCGGGGGCATCAAGGACATCACCACCACCGACCGCAGCGGCACGGCCGGGGAGGACCCCGGCGACTACCGGACCGACTTCGGCGGCACCTCGTCGGCGACACCGCTGGTCGCCGGGGCGGCCGCGCTCATCCTGGACGCCAATCCCGACCTGGCCGCGGCGGAGGTCCGAGACATCCTGCGTTCGACGGCGGAGAAGATCGGCGACCCATCCTTCTATGACGTGAACGGGCACAGCGTGGATTTCGGCTGCGGCCGACTGGATGCCGACGCCGCCGTGGCCGAGGCCCTGGGGCGTGTACGCGGTACGGGTACAGACAGCGGGAGGCGCTTGTCGATCAGTCCGGTCGGTGGTCAGGCAAGCGCGGCGGGTCCACCGCCGGTGTTCGACATCGACCTGGCCGGCAATGGTGTCTACGCGGTCGAGGTGGCAACCGACCCTGCCCTGTTCGACGAGCCCGGCAATGGTGGCCGCCGGAACGCCGACAACTTCTTCAGCTCCTACCAGGCAGATGGCCTCCTCACCAGAACGCCGTACCGACTGCCGGAAGCCGTGTGGCGGCGGCTCAGCAAAGGGCAGCGGCTCCACTACCGGGCCATGTCCGGCCGCTCGGCGAACGATCTGTCCAACTTCCAGATCACCACCCCCGACGATTCCGCGGCCGGCGCCCCATTCATCACCGTGACGGGCGGCCCGAGCGGCCGTGGCGGCAACCCGGTTGTGCGCGAGGCGGTTTACCCGTCGGGCGCCCGATTCGCCGTGGTCGGCGAAGACACCGCCGGCGAGGATTACGCCGATCCGACCGGCGGTGGCGTGGTCCCGCTGATCGATACCACCGGGCGCCTGGACGAGAAGCTGTCGCCCAACTTCACCCTCGGAGAGTTCGTCGGCAACGCCGCCGACCAGTTCCGCTACGCACGGGTATCCGTCGAACTCGTCAACACCCTCCAGGCAATGCGCGAGCGTGTCGGCGCGGCCGTCACGCTGGCCTCCTCCTACCGACCACCCACGTACAACGCCTCGGTCGAGGGAGCCAACCGCAGCCAGCACATGGCCGGGCGGGCAGCGGACCTGAAGGTCAGCGGCCTGACTCCGCTACAAGCTGCGGAGCTGGCCCTGGAAGTGGCCGGCGGTGACATCGGCATCGGGCTCGGACCGACCACGGTCCACGTAGACCTGCGCGGCGAGCCGGCATCGTGGGTGTACGAGGGAGCGGTTATGGGCGAGGCCGAGTTCGACCAGTGGGTCGCTGCGCGCCGCAGGCGGGACGCCCGCCGCTCGCGCAGGGAGGTCACTGACCGGCGGGCGCCGTCGGTGCTCGCACCGACCCGAGCAGCCGCCGACACCCCACCGGCGTTCGTGATCCGGCCCGGTGCCAACCGCTGGGTTGCCATCGATGTGGTCACCGATCCGGTTCTGTTCGCGCCCACCAGGGATGGGCGCACGAGTGAGAACAGCTACGGGAGTTGGGAGGAGGGGCTGGTCGAGGCGGTCGGTCCCGAAGTCGTGATCCGGCTCCCCGAATACTGCTGGAGCTACCTGGCCAAGGCAGACAGGGTGTACTACCGGGCCCTGGCGGCCAGTGCCGATTCGAACGACTGGCCTGACATCGCCTATTCGCTGCCCGACAGTGAGCGGGCCGATGCTCCCGTCATCGCAATCACCCCGGAGCGAGGGCCGCAACGGCGCCGACTGGTGGTGCCGTTGGAGTAACCCCAGCCGCACCGAGCCCGGCAAACCGAGAGTCCGCGCACGACGCTCAAACGGCCCGTCAGCCGCGGCATCCTCGCCGGCCCCGACGTGCCTCTTCACCATGCCGCGACCAGGTGGGAAGTCCCGGTTAGTCACGGCGCGGTGCTCGTGATGTGGGCAACGGTGCTTCTGAATTGGGAGTGCCGGACGGACGCGCCTTTGTGACGGCGGCCGTGGCAAAGATGGCCGTTGACAGCCTTTGGAAGGTAGAGAGTGTCGGCGCACGTGGTGGAGTTCCGCTTCAACGTTTAGTGCCTGCGTTAGTAGATCGTTTTCGATCTGGCAAACATGCAGGTCAAGGGGGGTCGGGCCGTTTGCGGTCCGGCCCCGCTGCGTTTCCCGTGCTGGATCGGTGCTGGATATTTCTGATGGTGTGTCAGTTGAAGGGGTGCTGGATCGCGGTGCATCCCGAGCTCGGCGGGCGGCGGTTGAACCCGTGTCGTGACGTAACGCCAGAACGTCGAACCCCGGCCCGACGGGCCGGGTGGCGGTGTTCGCCGGGCGGGGCGGCCACGTGGCGCGCGGTGCAGCCAGCCTGGCGGCTGGCTGTCGGTGGGCGCGGGCGGGACCGGGATCGGGCGATGGCGAGGCTTGGCCGCAGGTTCGAGTCCTGAGCGAGGACACCCGGCGGGAACCACAGAACATGGCTGGTCGTGCCGATGGCGCTGATCTGCGGATTTCTGCCACCGTGACGGTGGAGGGGCGATCTCGGCTCGTTCCGGTCACCCCGGGAGTGGGCCGGTGAGTGCTCCAAGCCTTTACGGGCGCTCTCGCGCAGATAGGAATCTCCGGCGGGGGACACGGAGCATGGGAACAGGCAAAACCGTTGGGGGCGCTGGTGATCCAGATGGTTGTACAGCTGAAGCGGTAGGGCTTCGGGCGTGATCGCAGATTCGAGCCCCTGACGGGGCATCGACAGCATCTGTACGGTCCGACGTCAGCCGTGAGCTGGTGCTTTCCGGGACGGTGGTGGTGTCACGGCAGCGGCGCCGTTGTCGTCGGGGCGGTTCCCGGTGAGCGCCCGGGGCAGAGGAGCGCGCGGAGTCTCCGGATGCATTGTCGGAGGCCGTCGGCAGCGGTGTCCGGTTTGAGCTGTGGGTGAGGCGTGGCTGTGCGTTGGTGGTGGCCGGGTACGCCTCCTACATTCACCCATTCACCCATTCACCCATTCACCGGAGGGCGTTTGCCCTTCAGGGCGGTGCAGACGCGGCGAGCGCCGCGCGCTGTGGCCTCTGTCGGTCGATGGGTTGAGCAGGATGACGAGGTCCTGGCTGGTGAAGTCCCGATGGTCGGCAGCCTGCATGGCCCAGCTGGCCGGGCCGCCCGTCTCAGGGCCCCGCCGCCCCCGCCCCTGGGGGCAGCGTGCCCCCATCCTTCCAACGGAGGGTGACGTCCAGGTGGGCGGTGGCGTTGGCGCTAGCCAGTACGGCGCCCAGTTTGGCGTCCAGGACGACTCCGAAGGTGACCTCGACCTCGTCGGGGCGTTGGGCCAGGGAACGGAAGCCGCCGATAACGTCGGAGGCGGCGGCGGTGACCGGTGCGAGCGCGTCGCGCAATGAGGTCGCCGCACTCTCCAGACGGGTGCCGAGGCCCACGGCCCCCGTACCCGCGCGGGTGGGCGGGGCGACGAGGACGACGGTGCCGTCGGAGAGGGTGAACTGGACTGCGTCCGCCATGGGGACTCCTTGGGAAAAACGGGGGTTCGGGTCAGGTACGGGTGGCGCAGAGGTCGTCGGTGAGGGTGCGGGGGGGCGTGGTCCGGACGTTGTCGAGGTCGCGCAGCAGTCGGGTCGGGTCCCTTTCCGTGCCCCTCGCGTAGTCCAGGACGGCTCGATAGAAGGCGGCCGACACATCGGGATCCATCGCGTCGGCGGCGCTGAAGCAGAGGGTCGCGTCCGAGCGGAGCAAGCTCGCCAAGTCCCGCTGTGTGGTGCTGTTGTCGTAGCGCGTCACCGCCTCGTGGGCGGACAGCGCGTAGCTGGTGGGCGCGTTGACCCAGGCCCGCTGGCCCTCGGGGCTCGCGAGGTACGCGATCAGCTCGTCGGCGCTCGCGTTGTCCGGGTCGTCCTCCTTCGTGAACTTGCCGATGTAGTCCGCGGAGACCTGGAGCAGCTTGGGGGTCGGCGCCTCGAACCGGTACTTCCCGTCCTTCACATCGCGCTGCTCGAAGGCCGTCGCGGACAGGGCGCCGTGGCTCAGCGAACACGTGGCGGACGGCTTCGTCATTCCGGCGGTGGCCGCGCGGAACTCGCGTGTCGAGGCGCCGTCGAGACCTCTCTTCTCCACGAGGTCACGCCAGGTGGTCCAGGCCTGCACCATCGGCTTCGAATCCCAGTCCGCGCCGCCCGAGAGCCATTTCTTGTACGTGGCCACGCCCTCTTGGGCCAGCAGGATGTCCGCGATCCAGTCGGCGCCGGGCCAGCCGGACACGGGCCCGGACTCCAGCCCCAGACACCAGCGCTCGGTGCGGTCGCGGAACGCGGGCCAGCTGCGGGGCAGTGGCCCGGTGACGTCGGGGCCGTGCCAGACGAGGCTCTTGACGTCGGCCTTGACGGGGACCGCGTAGACCTTCCCGCCCTCCATGCCCAGCCCGCGGAACGGCTGCACGAACGAGCTCGTGTCCATTTCTTCCAGGGAACTGAGCTTTTCCCCCGCGTACTTGTGTAGGGCGGCGATGCTCGGCAGCACCGCCAGATCGGGCGGAGCGTCCGCGACCACCGCGGCGTCGAGCTGCTGGGTCAGATCACGGGTGACCTGTACGTCGACCTCGATGCGCCCGTCGTGCTCGTCCTCGAAGGCCCGGACGACCGAGTCGAACGCGCGGAACTCGTCGTCGGACCAGGGAACCATGATCGTCACCCGCTGCTTCGACTCACCGCACCCGACCGCGCCCAGGAGCAGAGCGAGGGCCAGGAGGCAGCGGATGAGCGGGATCGTCGGCATTCTCATGAGCGCGGGAACCTGTATTCGGCGAGCCGGGGGCGATAGGCGAGGTAGGCGAGCGCACCGGCCGCCGCCAGCAGGGGCAGCATGATCGCCATGGCCTCGTCCGGCGCCGGCGGATCGGCCCTGCCGGACCGGTCGCGCGAGCACAGGAAGCCGGTGGCGATGCCGACCGCCGCGGTGGCCAGCCAGGCGAGGGCGAGGGCCGGGCTGGGGTACTGCCGGTAGTGCCGGGCGACGATACGGCAGGTCGTCCCGACGAGGGCCAGCATGACGACCGCCGGCCCGATGAGCAGGGGCCAGAAGAGGGCCGGGTTCAGCCAGCGTGACGCGCGCTGCTCGTCGACGGCCTCCTTCTGGAGGGCTTCCAGATCGACGAGGGACGCCCTCAGACCGCCCGTGAACGCCACGGCCTTGTCGTCACTGCCCTTCTGCCGTCCGCGCGTCAGCTCATCGCGCGCTGTGTCCATACTGGACCTGTCGCGCACCGCCGTGTTGGCCCGTTGCACACAGGTCGTCAACTGACCCTGCACGAACTGGATGTGGTTCAGCCCCCGCTTTCCCGCGGCGTTGCCCTCGGTCGCCGAGGTGAGCAGGCTGCTCACCCGGGCGGTGGCGTTGGTGAATCCCGCACCGGTGCCGATCAGATGCGCCGCGTCCGTCTCGGAGACGTACTTGAGCGCCTTGTCCGCCTGGACGGCCTGGTCTTGCGCTTCAGCGATGTCCTGTAGGGCCCGGTCCGTGCTCTCGCCCGCGGTCACCTGGTCTCCGGCCTGCGTCGACACCATCACGTACAGCAGCGCCGTCATGGCCACCATCGCCAGCACGCCCGCCCTGAGCCACCGCAACACCACGACCGGATGAGCCGCCCGGAGCCGTGCCCGGGAGAGCCCGCGCGCCCCGCTCACCGGGCGTCCACCGGACCACCGTCCACAGCCGGGTCCCCGAATCGGTACCGGCACTCCTCGCAGAAGTTCGCCGAGGGCGACACCGCTGGTGTATCGCACTCGGGGCAGACCCGTGGCCCCGACGGGGCGTCGCTGACGGGGAGTTCGGCCGCGTCCACGGGTGGCGCCACCGTCTTCGTCGAGTCGACGCCGATCTTCTGGATCTCCGCCCGTGAGACGTCGCGCCGCACCTGTAGCACGTTGTCGGGGCCGGTGGTCGCCACCGCGCGGAGCAGCCGCAGGCGTGCGAGGTCCTGGAGCTTCTCCGCGCGGCGGATCGCCAGGCGCAGTTCGTGGTCGGCGCGGGGGAGGTCGCCGCCCTGGTGGGCGTCGGCGCAGGCCCGCATCGCCATGCCGAGCTCGCGTTCGTCCTCGACCCGGGTGAGTTCGGCCGAGCGGGGGATGCCGATGCCGGGCGTCGCCAGGCGCCGGACGACCATGGCCGCCGTCTCGGAGCACGGCCGGCGTGTGCCGTCGGGGAGTTCGGCATGCAGGGTGATGCGGGCGGCGCGCAGCTTCTCGTCGAGGGTGAGGGTGTGCGGGTCGAACTCGAGGGAGACCTGATACTGCCGGGTCTGCGGGGACCAGGCGCCCAGCGGGACATACAGCTCGCGCTCGTCCCGCCGGCGCGGCGTCAGTTCCGCCTCGACCGGGCGCGTCTGGCGTACGGACGCCAGCTGGAAACGGTCGTTCAGGCGCAGGCTCAGGTAGACACGGGGCACGACGATGCGCTGCGCCTGGTGCATGAGACGGGTGAAGTCCTCGGTGAGGTCGGAGATGGTGAGGACCGCCTCGGCGGTGCCGTGCAGGGCCTCGGTGATGCGCAGCAGCTCGGCGTAGTGCCAGTCGTCGCCCAACCCGCGGGCGTCACAGACGAACCGGTCGGTGCAGGCGGTGAGGATCTCCTCGAGTTCCTGCGGGCTCTCGTGCTCGTCCTTGCCGTCGGTGTACAGGACGGCGTGGCGTACGGTGCCGGGGGAGTCCGACGACGCGAAGAGGTCCCGGGCGCACTTCAGCCACTGGCCCATCGCCGTGCCGCCCTCGGCGAGTTGGCCGAAGACCCGCAGCTTGGCGTCCTCCCGCGTCAGGGCGGTGACGCGGGCCAGGCCGCCGTCGGCCGGGAAGATCACCTCGGCCTCGTGGTGGCCCGCGACGATGCCCAGATACGTGCCGTCGTGCAGGGTGTCGATGGCCGCGCACATTGCCCGCTTCGCCTCGTCCAGCTTGCGGCCGTACATCGACAACGACCGGTCCATGATGAGGACTTCGGCGCCCGGCGTCTGCGCGGACTCCTGCCCGGCGGAGCGTGCCGTGACGGTGACGAGGGCGTCCGCGCGCCGATCGTCGTGGGCCAGTTCCGAGAGTGCGTCCACTTCCAGGACGAAGTCGAGCCCCAGAGGCGAGCTGTCCCCCACCCGCAATCCCCCGATCGCGTCGCTGCGTTGTTGTGACGGAGTGTAGATAAGTCCCTCACTCGGCGTATCAGGAGCTTAGCGTGCTGGGTGTTCCTCCGAAACGCCAATGACCGGATCTTCTCCGTGGTCCCGCCCATCTCCACCGGAGTGGGGGACGCAGCCGGTTGGCGAGGTCCACCAGTGCGACGTACTCACGCTCGGTGGGCGCGTGCGGGCCGAGTTCCCGGATCGCGTCGGAGAGCCGCTCACGGTCGCGGTGGTGCAGGAAGTGGGCGTACCGGATCTCGGCGCGCAGCGCCGCCTCCGCCGCCTGGTCCACGTCGAGGCTCCTCAGTCTCGCCTCGGCGCGTTCCAGGTCGTCGTGGGTCGGTATCGGGTGGGCCGGCCCGTCCAGGGTCATGACGCTGAGGCGCACGGCCGCCGCCTGTGCCTCGCGTTCGTAGCGGAACTCCTGCGCCAGCCGCTCCGCGGTGTCCACCGCCTTCGTGCGCTCGCCGGACAGCAGATGGACCCGGGCCAGGCCGAAGCCGGCCGCGCCGAGCGCGGGGGTCGTGTCGAAGACCGCGCCGTAGTGCGAGCGGGCGGTGGCGAGGTCCCGTTGCAGCTCGGCGCACAGGCCGAGGGCGAGTTGCGGTATCAACTCGCCGGGGACGGCCCTGCGTACGGTGGTGAAGGCCGCGGCGGCCGACCCCGCGTCCTCGCGGGCCAGCGCGATCAGGCCGGAGTACCAGGCGTGCAACCAGTGCCACTCTTCCAGCCCCGCCGCCGCGAGCGCCCGCTCCGCGTGATCCGGGGCCCTGCGGTGCAGGGCGCTACGGCTCTCGGCCAGGGCGCGCCGGGTCCAGTCCGCCATGTCCGGGGCGTCGGGGTCGGACAGCGGGGCCGGGAGCGCGGTGGCGGCGTCGCCGGGCTCGGGTGAGGCGAACGGGGCGTGCATGATCAGCGCCGCGTCCTCACCGAGCTGCGCCTCGACCCAGTGGGCGAGCGGCCGGGCCGCCCCGAGACCGCCGTGCAGCGACTCGGGCATCGAGCCGAACAGCGCGGAGGGGCGGGCCACCTGAAGATGCGTCGGCGGCGCCGCCACGATCTGCCGGATGACGCCGCTGAGCTGCTCCGCGAACTGCCGCGCGGACACGAACCGCCGCCACGGCCGCTCGGTGTCCGTGGCGCGTTCCAGCAGCAGATGGAGCGAGTCGACGCCCGGCGCCGAACGGTCCGTCCAGCGGGCGCGGCACACCTCACGCAGGGTCATGCCCAGGCAGTGCAGGTCGAAGCCCGGGGTCGGGCGCCGATGCTCCGGATCGCCCTCCGGGGGTGCGTACGCCCGGGTGTACGCCACAATCGGCCCCTCATCCCGCTCGCGGCGCACCGCGCCGAAGTCGATCAGCCGCACCCGGTCCACCGCCCCCGCCGGGCTCTGCTCCCTGAACCGCATGATGTTCAGGGGTTTGACGTCGCAGTGCAGCAACCCCCGGGCGTGCAGATAGTCGAGCGCCTGGAGGATGCGGACGCCGTGGGCGAGCAGGGTCTCCAGCCGGTCGTCGTCGCCCGCCGTCAGCGGTGTGCCCGGGACGTACTCCAGGACGAGGTGCGGCCCCTCGTCCTCGAAGCCCAGCATGCGGACGATGCTGTCGTGCCGGAGCCCGACCAGTACGTCCCGTTCGTGCAGGGCGGTCCGGGCGACCGACCTGTTCAGGGACTTGAGGACGACATGGGTGGCGAGGTTGCGGTCGTGGGCGAGGTAGGCCGTGCCGTACGCTCCCGAGCCGAGGACGCGTTCGACGGCGTAGCGGCCGGCGATGGTGAGGCCCTGCGGACGGCCGAAGTCGAAAGAGGTGCCGCAGCTCGCGCAGAAGCCCTTCGTCCGGCCCGGTTCACCGTCGCGACCGCGCCCCACCGGCTCCCCGCAGTAAGGGGCGGCGCAGAACCGGTGCTCCTCCGGGACGGGGTCCGCGGACGGCGGCGGCAGGTCCGGGGCGTCGGGACCGGGGTCGGAGTCGACCAGGCCGAGGCCGTACCAGGGGTCCGGCCGCACATGCGCCACGCCGACGCCCGCACCCTGGGCCGGCTCCGGGACGGGGACGGCCGCGTCGGCGTCGTCCCGCGCCAGTGGCTGCCGGTCGCACGCGTCGCAGAAGCCCTGTTCGTCGATCTCGCCACGGCCACAGTCCGGGTGGTTGCACAGCGGCACGGTGTCAGCCCTCCTCGATACGGCGGTTGACCTCGTCGACGTACCGGCCGACCGACCGGCGTGCCGCCGCGAGGTCGATCGGCACGATGTGCAGCGCGCGGGCGGCCGGGGCGTGGAACTCCGCCAGGTGGCGGTCCTCGTCGCCGAAGTACCGGGCGGCCCGGACGCGGTGCAGTTCCAGGGTCGAGGAGAGGTCCCGGTGAGTCCCGATCAGCCTGCGCAGATCGCGGTGGAAGGCGGCCACGGCGGTGCGTGCCGCGACGGCCTGGTCATGGACGGCGGTGAGCTCCGGGCTGGGCTCCGTCACTCGGGCGACGGCCAGCCGGACCCGCAGGCGGGGCGCCGCGCGCTGCGGCAGCCGTGGCGCGGCGAAGAACCGTACCCCCCACTCCTGTTCCAGTGCCGCCGCGGCGTCCTCCTCGGCGGCGAGCCGGCCGACGACCTGTTGGACGACGCCGGCGCTCACGCCCCCGACGGCGGATCCCCCGATCGGCTCCGGGTCCAGGGACACGTCACGGGCGAGACCTGCCGGGGGCACGCCCTCGAAGCCGAGGACGAGCCGCAGACCCCGCGACCGGGCCCGCTCGGCCAGCGGCTCCAGCAGATCCCGTACGAGGATCTGTGGGTCCTGGGCCCGGTCGACACCGCCGATCACCACACACGCCGGTGGTCTGCGGCGCAGCAGCTGCCACGCCACCGCACGGGCGTCCCCGCCCGGCAGTCCGAACCGGCGCGCGAGATAGCCGCACACGTCGGCGACCGACCTGCCGCGCGCGTCGTAGGCCGCGTCGATGGCGCCCAGCCCGAGGACCGTGTCGCCGGGCGCGTCGGTGAGTTCGGCGTCGGAGACGATGGCGCGGGCCGCCGGGTCGGCCGTACGGACGAGGCGGACGAGCCAGGAGTCGCCCACCGCGGTCGTGCCGCCGGTGCCGACGACGACGGTGCCCGACCAGTCGCTGTCGAGCAGCCGGGTCAGCTCCTGCGTCAGGGCGAGCCGCAGCGGGTCGCCGAGCACGTCCTCGGCCGGTTCGTTGCGGGCGTGGCCCAGCCGGTCGGCCGGGTCGCCCTCGGTGAACCCCAGCTCCGCGATCCGGGGCAGATACGTCAGCACCGTCTCGGTCGGCAGCATCCAGGCGGCCTTGGCGTCGCCGTCGACGAAGTCGGCCACGACGATGCCGATGACATGTCCGTCGAACTCGCCGCCGAGTGCCATCACTCCGGCGCCCGAATACCCCCGCTCGATCCACGGATCGCCCAGGCGCTCCCGCTTCAGCAGTCCCCACTCGCCCTGCCGCCCCCCGGACCCGGCGAGCCGCGCGTCGGCGCCCATGCCCCGGAACAGTTCGGCCCGCGGAAAGCCGTACACGCGCACCGTGCCGCCGGAGATGGGCACCTTCCACAGTGTGGTGCGGGTGCCGCACCCGGCGGGCTCGTCGAGCTCGAGCAGCGCCACGTCGCCGCGCTGGGTGCCGTCCTCGTGCACCCAGGTCCCGGGCGCGACCCGGGCGGTGCGGGTCCACTCCGGACGACACGCCACGCTGCTGATCCGCACCCGGCCCGCGGCGCCTTCGGCGCCCTCGGGGCCCGCCCCGGCGTACCGGACGACGTGCGCGCAGGTGAGCACATGCCGGTCGTCGAGCAGCACACCGGCGCCGCAGGGCGTGCCGTCCTCGTCGTCCACCCTCACCCGCCACGGGCCGTCGCTGTGGTGATGCTGCGCCATGGGCCCACGGTAGGGCAACGAGCGTCACACGGAACCGAGTTGTCAAGCCGGACCCTCGCCTCTCGGGTACGTACGTCCAGTTCCGCCAGGGCTCCCTGCCCGCGCACATTCACCCGCACGAGGTGGACGGCGCTCCCGTCCACCGCGTGCCACGTCCGGCCGTCCGTCGAGACCTCGACCCGGTACGCCTGCGGCCGCGTCCGCCACTCCGGTCGGACCGTCCCGACGCGCACCGCCCCGCCCGAGATCGACGGTGAGAAAGGCGCATTCGGCGGCGGGCGACCAGACGGTGGCCGGGCTGCCGTCCACGGCCGCCTACGGGTGGCCATGGCACGCAACAGGCGGGGGAACCGGGTCAAGGAACAGCGACAGCTGTATCCGCTGTCGGGCCGTGTCAAAGGTCAGTGTGGTGGCCGCTACACCGGCGTGCGCTGCAAAGATCCGTCGGGACGTGTCTACCGCTGCAGTGGCAAGACGGAGAAGTATGCCAAGGCGCCGATCTGTTCTTGTTCCCGCATTCACGCGGACTCGCTGGAGCAGCGGATCTGGATGGAAGTCTGCACTTTGCTGGGAGACCGAGACCGCCTCTGCGCTTTGGCCGAGGATTGGGCTGGGTTGGCCAGCGGCGGGAAGATCAACTTCGAACAGCGCATTGCTGAGCTGGACCGGCAGATCGAGGCTCAGGATGCTGCCATCGCGGCGGTGATGGTCGTTGCGGCGAAGCAGGAGAATCCTGCGAATGCCATCGAAAAGGCGGCCCGGACCCTGAATGAGGAGCGGGAGCAGCTGGTCAAGATGAAATCCGAGGTGCTCGCGTGGCAAGTCGAAGCCGAAGAGGCCAGTCAGCGCATCCAGGACCTCGAAGCTCTGGCACAACTGGCTCGGGACCGCCTGCACAACATGCCGCCGGAGCAGCAGCGCGAGGTGCTCGATTTGATGGATGTCCGAGTCATGGTTACGGGACCGGTGCCGAAAGTACGCAAGGCGGACTGCTCGCTGACTCGGTGGTTCCGGCAGCGAGGGCGACCCGTACCTGTTCTCACCGACAAGGAGTGGGCGAAGATCGAGCCAGTTCTGACCGCCGCCCGCAAACGGCAACGCAAGGATTGTCTCTCTGATCGTGAAGTGATGGAGGCGATCCTGCACAAGGCCCGTACTGGGCACCCGTGGCCATCGACTGGCTACCAGTCGCGGTATCAGCGCTGGGCGGCATCAGGACTGTGGGAAGAGATCATGGACCTTTTGGCAGACGCGGAGGGGACTCCGGTTCCTCCGGCCGGGGCACTGCCTCCGCTGCGAGTGGAAGGGCGCGTCGACCCGCGCCTTCTGGTAGGCGTTGGATCAACACCTCACAGCACTGTCGCCACGTCGAAGGGGATCTCCGACAGCGACGCGTACCCCTTCTCCCCATGGACCGTCTCCGCCTTCGGATGCACCGGGACGATGCGCTTGCCGTAGCGCTTGAGGACGCCGGCGACTCCGTAGGCCGCCCGGCGCTCGTTCGTCGACAGCCCGACGACCGCCCAGGTGTCACCGAGCTCGGTGAGGATCTTGCGGACCGTTGCTGAGTCGCCGTACACGTTCGGCCTCCTCGGGGCTTTCTGCGGTGCCTGCTGTGCCCGACAACAGTGGCCAGAGCGTGGTGATTCCTCGTGGCCAAAGCGGCGTGCCGCAGCGGCCACTCTCACCTGCTCCCAGCTGGGCGACATGAAGATCTCATATGCCGTACCCCCGCCGATTCACACCCGTCACATGCGCCTGTCCCTGTCGGTGGGATTGGCGCGTATGCGACCTTCGCCATGGAGACAGAAGAAGGTCTGCACGGCGTGGAAGGAGCAACGGAGATGGAGGTCGGCTTTCTCGGGCCGCTCGTGGTGACGATGCACGGCAGGTCCCTCGTGCCCAGTGCGGCCAAGCCGCGACAGGTGCTCGCACTGCTGGCGGTCAACCTCGGCCGGCACGTGTCGCTGGACGCCATCGTCCGGGAACTGTGGGACGGCACGCCTCCCGGCCAGCCCACGGGTGTGGTGCAGACGTACGTGAAGCAGTTGCGGCGTGCCCTGGCCGCCGTGCTCGACCCGGCCGACGGGCCGGGCCCCAAGGAACTGCTGAGCCGTACGCACACCGGCTATGTCCTGAACCTGCCGGGCGCGGAGACCGACGCCCGCGCCTTCGAACGGCTCACGGTGGACGGGCAGCGGGCCCTGGCTCGGCAGGAGGCCGCCGAGGCGGCGGCGCTGTTGGACCGCGCCGTGGACGTGTGGCGCGGCCCCGCCCTCGCCGACGTACGGACCGGGCCGGTGCTGCGGACCGAGGTGCGCCGCCTTGACGAGGTGCGCCGCGCCGCCCTGGAGCACCGCATCAGCGCCTACCTGCTGCTCGGCCGGCAGGCCGAACTCCTCGGCGAGCTCAGTGCCATGACGAGCCGTCACCCGCTCCAGGAGAGCCTGCACGCCCTGCTGATCGTGTCCCTGCACCGCTGCGGCCGCTCCGACGAGGCCCTGGAGGCCTTCCGGCGGCTGCGCGCCGCGCTGGTGAGCGAGCTCGGCATCGAGCCCTCGCACCGGCTCCAGCGACTGCATCACGCCATCCTCCGCGACGACCCCGCGCTGGACTCGCCGGCCGCCGGTTTGGCTGTTTTTTAGCGGTCGTCCGCATCCTCGTGGCATGCCTGCCGGGGCCTGCTCAACCGTGCGTCGAGGTGTCCGGCCGGTCGGGCAGGTGATCCGCCCGAGTCCGTGTGACCCGGTTCGCCTCCGGGAGCGCCGCAACCGGCCCCCTTCGGCTCACCGCACCCAGGACCCGGACGTCCGCCGCCCGCCGGCCGGCCGCCGGCGGCCACGCTGTGCGGGCCGGCCCCGGCGGGCGTCCCGACATCGGACGAGCCCCGAGGCGGAACGGAATGACGCGTTACCTGTCCCAGACTTCCCTGACCGGCATGGACGACGACGCCGGCACCGGACTGCGGCTGTTCTGCTTCCCGTACGCGGGCGGCGGCGCGTCCGCGTACCGGCGCTGGCAGCGCAGCCTCGACGTGCACGGCGCCGGGGCCCGTGTGATGCCCGTCCACCTGCCCGGCCGCGAGGGCCGGATGAACGAGCCCCGCTTCCGGGACCTGCGGGCCCTGGTCGCCGATCTGGACGAGCAGCTCGACGAGGAGCTGGAGCACCCGCATGTGTTCTACGGGCACAGCATGGGCGCCCTGATCGCCTACGCCCTCACCTGCCGCCGCCAGCAGCGCGGCGCCCCGCTGCCGCTCGCCCTGGCGCTGAGTTCGTACCGGGCACCCCATCTGCCCGCGCCGAAGATCGCCGACCCGGGCGCCAGCGACGAGGAACTGGTGGCCGGACTCGCCAAGTTGGGCGGCATCCCGCGGGTCATCCTGGAGCACCCCGACTTCCTCGCCGCGCTGCTGCCCGTCGCCCGCGACGACCTGCTGCTGTGCACCTCCTCCTTCGCGTCCGACGCCGAGTCCGTGCGAGTGCCGCTGCACCTGTTCATCGGCGCCCGTGACCGGCTGGTGTCGGTGCCGGAGGTGGTGGCCTGGCGACGGCATGCCGGACGCGGCTGCGAGGTGCGGGTGATGCCCGGCGGGCACTTCTTCATGCGGGCCCACGAGGACACGTTCCTGCACGAACTCGCCTCCCTGGTCCGCCGGTACGCCCACGCCCCGGTCTTCGCCGGTGCCCTGTCCGCCTGACCCACCCGCCCCAGGAGATGCACTGATGCAGCGTCAGAAGACGTACACCGAATGGATGCTGGCGCGGGTCGGCGAGCGCGGCGAGGCGGAGGCGTTCGCCTTCGTCCGCGCTGCCGGCACCGACCGGCTCACCTACGCCGAACTGGACCGCAAGGCCAGGGACATCGCCTCCTGGCTGCAGCACCGCGGCCTGGCCGGCCGGCAGGTGCTGTTGCTCCACCCCTCCGACCTGTCCTTCGTGACGGCCTTCGTCGGCTGTCTGTACGCGGGCGCCGTGGCCGTCCCTGCCCCGCTGCCGTCCGACCGCGAACGGCACTTCGAGCGGCTGTCCCGCATCGCCGCGGACGCGCGGATCGGCGCAGTCCTGACCACCGCCGCCCACGCCGACACCCTGCGCACCCGGCTGGTCGGCAGGGGCCCGCACCAGGTGCCGTGCATCGCTACCGACGCCGGCCCGGTCGGTGACGCGGCGCAGTGGCACGAACCGGCGCTGCGCCCCGACGACCTGGCCTTCCTGCAGTACACCTCGGGCTCGACCAGCGCACCCAAGGGTGTGATGATCTCCCACCGGAACCTGATGGCCAACGAGGCGGCCATCCAGCGCGCCCTGGAGTCGACACCCGAGTCCTGCTTCGGGAGCTGGCTGCCGCTCTATCACGACATGGGGCTCATCGGGCACGTCCTGCAGCCGCTGTGGTTGGGTGCCCGGGCCGCGTTGATGGACCCGGGCGCCTTCCTGCGCCGCCCGGCCGGCTGGCTGGAGATGATCGGCGAGCACGGCGTCACGATCGGCGGCGGCCCCAACTTCGCGTACGACATGTGCGTACGCCGGGTGAAGGACGCCGACCTCGCCCGGCTCGACCTCTCCGGCTGGGAGCGGGCCTGCAACGGGGCGGAGCCCGTGCGCGCTGACACCATCGAGGCCTTCACCCGGCGTTTCGCACCGGCGGGCTTCCGGCCCGAGGCCTTCTTCCCCTGCTACGGCATGGCCGAGACCACGCTGTTGGTGGCGGGCACCCCGCGCGGCGGCCGCCCCGCTACCCGCACCGTGGGCACGGCCGCCCTGGAGGCCGGCGAACTCGCCGCACCCGAACCGGGAAATCCGCATCGGAGGCTGGTGAGCAGCGGCGTGGTGCACGCCGAGGACTTCGAGGTGCGGATCGTCGACCCGGACACGGCACGGAGCCTGGCTCCGGGGCGGGTCGGGGAAATCTGGCTGCGCGGGCCGAGCGTGGCCGACGGTTACTGGGCCCGCCCGGACGCCACCGTGGAGACCTTCGGGGCCCGGCTCACCGACGGCGACGACGACGGCAACGGCGGCGACGGGGGAGCGCCCGGCGGCTGGCTGCGCACCGGCGACCTCGGCGCGCTCGCCGACGGACACCTGTACGTGAGCGGCAGGCTCAAGGAGATGATCCTGGTCAACGGCCGCAACATCTACCCGCACGACGTGGAGTCCGCCGTCCGTTCCGCCGATCCGGCCCTCGGCACGGGAGCCGCTTTCGCGGTGCAGTCGGCCCGCGGCGGGCGGGAACGGCTGGTCGTCGTCCAGGAGATCACGGGGCCGGACAGCGGTGACGAGGAGCGTGGGCGGGAACTGGTCGAGCGCGTCCAGGCTGTGGTCACCGCCGAGTTCGGGGTGCCGGCGGGCAACATCATCCTGGTCGCGCCCGGGACCGTACGCCGCACCACCAGCGGCAAGATCCAGCGCACCCTGATGCGGCGGCTGTTCTTGTCGTCGGGCTTCGAGACGCTGTACGCCGTCGTCGAGCCGGAGGTGGGCGAACTGGTCGGCTCCGCGCCGGCGGCCGTCTGAGCCGGACGGCTGGACTGCCGGACACGAGCAACAAGGCCAAACACGAGCAACAAGAGGGCGCCCTGCTGGGTGAGCAGGGCGCCCTCGTCGTCGTACGTGCGTGGCTCTCAGTGGCTGAGCAGCCAGCCGATGCGGTCGTAGGCGAGGATCTGGTAGGCGACCATGACCACCAGCAGCCAGCGGGCCGCGCGGCGCAGGCTCGCGAGGTGGAGAGCCGCCACCGCGCCGAAGAACACGGCGAGTTCGAGAAGCAGACGCATCGGGCCGGGCGTGTGGATGTCGCTCTCGCCCGAGCGCGACGGGTCGTCCGGCACGGTGAAGGAGCCCCACGCCCAGCCGACGGCCACCGGCAGCACGACCACCGCCAGCCAGCGCCACGGCGACGGCACGGTGCGCCAGGCCCAGATGCCGAAGCAGACCAGCGAGACCACTTCGAGCAGGAAGCGGACGGCGAGCATGGCGTCGTTGTTGGCGAGCGCCTGCGTCGTGGAACTCACCGGGACACCTCCGCCTCTGCGGTGGACTTGAGGGCCCCCAGCCAGTTCCGCAGGACCGTGCGCAGCTTGTCGCTGGGGAAGTAGAGGGCGATGAGCGGGCCGCCGATGGACTCCTCGGACAGGACCTCGGTGGCGCGGCCCTCGTTGAGGGGGGTGAGCCGGAAGCGGTGCACCGCCCGGGTGCCGGCCAGGACTCCTGTCCAGCACAGCTCCCGCCGCGGATCGACCACGGCCAGCGTCGACTTGATGGACATCCCGTTGAGCTTCCAGCGGAACCACTCGTCCGGCACGGTGCCGCCCGGACCCTGCCGTACGGCGGCGACCCCCGGCACCCACGAAGGCCAGCTCGGCAGGTCGTGCAGCAGCCGCCACACGGTCGCCGGAGGCGCCTCGATCCGTACCCGGCTGGAGGCGGCGACGGGCGCCCGGTCGTCGATGAGACCGCCCTTGGCGTAGTGCTGCTGGAGTTCGGTGAGCGGAGGACCGCTGTAGAAGACGCGGCCGAGTAACGAACGTGAGGCGACAGGCATGGTGGCCACCCAGAGGTAGTGGAGTCGGGTAGGGAAATCAGCAGGGGAGACGGGTATCGGAGTCAGGTCTTGGTATCAGGCGTCGGCGACAGGTCTTGGTGACAGGCTTGCGACGGAGCACGGAGCACGGAGCACGGAGCACGGAGCACGGAGCACGATCGGTGCGGTCGGTCAGGAGCGGTGCACGGCGGGTCGGTCGGCGGTCCGGTGCGCAGGATCCCCCGGCGCATCCTTGCCCGTCCGGGGGCCCTCGCGAACCGGAGTTCCGCGACCCGGTCGCGTCGGCCCCGGCAGCAGCACGCAGGCCAACACCGCGCCCGCGGCGACAATCGCCGCCGCGGTGCCGAACCCGGTGGCGGCACTCTCGAAGCCGGACGGACCGCCGCCGTGCGGTCCGTCGGCCCCCCGGGCCAGCACGGTGCCCACGACGGCCACGCCCACGGCGTTGCCCAGCTCCTGCATGGTGTCGTTGAGGGCGGCGGCGTTGCCCGAGCGCTCCGCCGGGACCAGCCCCAGCACGGTGTCCGTCGCCGGGGACAGCGCCACGCCGACGCCGATGCCCATGAGGGTCAGCCCGGTCAGGATGCCCGGGTAGGTGTCGGCCGCGGCGAGCGTCAGCATGCCCGCGGCGGCCACTGCGAGGCCCGTCGTCACTCCGCCGCGCGGTCCGGTGCGCCGGGCCAGCCACGGCGAGACGGCGGAGCCGAGCCCGACCGCGACCGCGATGGGGGCGATCGCGAGTCCTGCCCGCAACGGGCCGTAGCCGAGACCGAATTGAAGGTACTGGGTCAGCACGAACAGCGTGCCCGCCAGCCCGCTGAACAGCAGCATGTTCCCCGCACTCGCGCCGAGGAAGACCGGTCGGCACAGCAGTGCGAAGTCCACCATCGGACTCGGGTGCCGCCGCTCCCACGCGGCGAACGCGCCGCCCGCGAGGAGCGCCGCGGCGAACGCGCCGAGCACCGGCGCCGACGTCCACCCCTCGCCCGAGGCGTGGATGGCGCCGTACACCAGCCCCACCATGGCGGCCGCGCCCAGGACGGCGCCCACCGGGTCCGCCGGGCGCGGCACCGGCGCCGCCGACTCCGGCAGCAGGACGACACCCGCGACCAGCACTGCGATCACCGGCAGCAGGTTCACCAGGAACACCGAGCCCCACCAGAAGTGGGCGGCGAGCGCGCCGCCGAGCACCGGACCCGCGGCCACCCCCAGAGCGGAGGTGCTGCCCCACACGGCGATCGCCCGGGGCCGCTCCCGCTCCGGGAACACGTCCACCAGGATCGACAGGGTGCCCGGCATGACCAGCGCCGCGGCCACTCCCATCACGGCCCGGGCCGCGATCAGCTGACCGGCGCCCTGTGCGGCGAGGGCGACCAGACTGCCGGCCCCGAACAGGGCCATGCCGAGCAGGGTGGCCCGCTTGCGGCCGTAGCGGTCGGACAGGGTGCCGGCGGTGAGCAGGCAGGCCGCGAAGACCAGCGCGTAGCCGTCGACGATCCACTGGGTCATGCCGATGCCCGCGTCCAGGTCCCGCATCACGCTGGGCAGGGCGACGTTGAGCAGACCGTTGTTGAGGATGATCACGAAGAGGGCGAGGGACAGCACCCCGAGCACCCACCAGCGCCGCGGATCCGGCTTGTCCGCGCCGGGCTCCGGCGCCCGGGTCTCGTACGTCTCCTGCATCGCGGTCCTTCCGTCGCGCTCCCGAGAGGGCGGCACGGGGCGCGCGCCCGGCAGCAGCGTGGCGGCGGACGCTGAAGTCCCGCTTGCGCGGCCGCCGTCCGATCCCGTACCTCCGGCCCCATTCCAGGGGATTTAGCCGCGCCAAAGCCCGGATCCGGAGCATGCCCGGCAGGCGCATCCCGGGTGCGGTCACGCATGCGTACTCGTACCGGCGGATGGCGGCATCGACGAGGCGACGATGGGAGATCTATGCGCTGGGAAGGCGTACACGTGGCGGGTACGGGGGTCTGGCTCCCCGAGCCCGTCACCGCGCAGTCAGCGGTGGAGGACGGCCATTACGACCCGGAGCAGTGCGCCGCCGACGACCTGGTCTCGGTGCGGGTCGCGAGCGAGGACAGCGCCCCGCCGGACATGGCCGTCCAGGCGGCCACCACCGCGCTCAAGCGCTCCGGACTCGACGCCGGTGACGTGGAACTGCTGGTGCACACCTGCATCTGGTTCCAGGGCGTGGAGATGTGGCCGGCTGCCTCCTACGTCGCCGGTCATGCCGTGAGCCACGACGTCCCGTCGTTCGGCCTGCGGCAGGAGTGCAACGCGGGCCTCGCCGCCCTGGAACTCGCGGCCCGGCACCTGGCGTCCGGGCCGCCCACCGCGGCCGCCGTCGTCACCTCCGCCGACCGGTTCGGCGCACCGATGATCCACCGCTGGAGCAGCGAGCCCGGCTTCGTCTACGCCGACGGCGGCACGGCGCTGCTGCTGTCCCGCCGCGGCGGCTTCGCCCGGCTGCTGTCCACCGCCACCGAGGCGGACAACTCCCTGGAGGCCGTGGTCCGGGGCACGGGCTTCCAGCCGGGCCCGACGGCCGAACCCCTGGACCTGGCGGGCCGCCTCGGCCACTACGCCAAGGACCCGCGCCGGCTGCGCAGCGCGACCGAGCGGCTGGCCGGCGTCGTGAAGCGGGCCGTGGCCCGGGCGCTGGCGGACGCGGACACCGACATGGAGTCCGTCGCCCGCGTGGTCGTGCCCGCCAGCGGGCGCAGCCGCATGGACTGGCAGGTCGAGACGCTGTTCGGCATCCCGCTCGCCAAGTCCAGCTGGGACTTCGCCCGACAGGCCGGCCACCTCGGGGCCGGCGACCAGGCGGCCGGCCTCGACCACCTCGTGACGAGCGGCGCGGTGCACGCCGGGGACAAGGTGCTGCTCGTCGGCGGCGGCTCCGGCTTCACCTGCACCTGCGCCGTCGTCGAGATCACCGAGGAGCCGCACTACGGAACCGAACCCCCGGAGACGTCGTGACCACTTTCGCCACCCCCACCAGCCCCGCGCTGTCCACCGCCACCTTCGTCGACAGCGCCGTCGAGAACGCGGCCGAGGTCTTCCTCGGCCGGGCCGCCGCCCTGTGGCCGGCGGCGCCTGCCGTCCGCGACCGCGACAAGGCCTGGAGCTACGGCCACCTCGACGCGGCCGCCCGCGCTGTCGAACAGCGCCTGGCCGCCCTCGGGATCCGGCCGGGCGACCGGGTGCTCGCCCGGACCGGCAGCGCCTGCGAGTTCCTCGCGCTGCTCTACGGCACCTGGCGGCACGGCGCCACCTTCGTGCCGGTCAGCCCCGCCATGAAGGCCTACCACCTCACGTCCGTACTCGCCGACGCCGAACCCGCCCTGATCGTGACCACCCCGGCCGAGGCCACCGCCGCCGACGGCGTGCCCTGGCCCGCCGACACGGCCGTCCTGACCGTCGACGACTTCGACTTCACCCCGGCCGACACTCCCGTGGGCCCGGCCCGCCCGGTCCCCGCCGACCGGCTCGCCCTGCTCATCTACACCTCCGGCAGCACCTCCGCCCCCAAGGCGGTGGCCTGCCCGCACGCCCCGGTCGCCTTCGCCGCCCGCGCGATCGAGACCCGCCTGCGCTACCGGCAGGACGACGTGGTCCTCACCGCGGTGCCGCTCTCCTTCGACTACGGCCTCTACCAGGCCCTGCTGTGCGCGCTGGCCGGAGCCGAACTGCTGCTCTCCGACGCCGACGAACACGCCCGGCTGCTCGGCTACGCCCGCGACCACGGCGCCACCGTGGTGCCGCTGGTGCCCTCGCTCGGCGAGCTCCTGGTCCGGCTCACGGCCCGGGACGGGCGGCCTACGAAGGTGCGCCTGTTCACCAACACCGGCGCCGCCCTCAACGCCCCGCTCATCGCCCAGCTGCGGGAACGCTTCCCGGGCGCGCGGGTGGCGCCCATGTTCGGTACCACCGAGTGCAAGCGGATGACCATCCTGGAGCCGGACGGCGACCTCGCCAGGCCCGGCTCGGTCGGCCCCGCGCTGCCGGGCACCGAGATCCTGGTGCTCGACGACGACGGCAGGCCGCTGCCGCCGACGGAGATCGGCGAGATCGCCGTCCGCGGACCGCACGTCATGGCCGGGTACTGGCGCGCCCCCGAGCCCACCGCCCTGCGCTTCCGCACCGGCCCGGACGGCCGGGTCACCCTGCATACCGGCGACTACGGCTGGCTCGACAAGGACGGCCACCTCTACTTCCAGGGCCGCCGCGACGACCTGTTCAAGCGACGCGGGCTGCGCATGAGCGCCATTGAGATCGAGGCCGCCGCCCTGGACGTCGAGGGTGTGCGGGAGGCCGCGCTGCTCGTGCCCGAAGGCGGGCGGGACATGGTGCTGTTCACGGTCGGCGATCCGTCGGCCGAGCAGGTGCTGGCCCGGCTGGCCGAGCGCCTGGAGGCGGCCAAGGTGCCGGATGAGTGCCAGGTGCTGCCAGCACTGCCGCTGACCGCCAACGGCAAGACCGACCGCAAGCGCCTCAGGGCCATGCTGGAGGAGGCCGACGGTGGCAGCTGACGCAGCTGAGGAGCACGTCGAGCGGCGAGCCGACGAACACTTCGAGCGGCTGCTCGCCACGTACGGCAGTCCCTTGTACGTCCATGACCTGGGCCGTGTCCGGCAGGCGTACGGGGACCTCGCCGCCGCCCTGCCCGAGGGCGCCCGCATCTACTACTCGCTCAAGGCCAATCCGCACCCCGGCCTGGTCGCCGAGCTGGTGCGGGCGGGCGCACGCGCCGAGATCACCTCGCGGGGCGAGCTGACCGCCGCGCTGGAGGCGGGCTGCGTGGCGGGAGAGCTGCTGTACTCGGGGCCCGGCAAGACGCCGGGGGAGCTGGACGAGGCGGTGGCGCAGGGCGTACGGGCCTTCTCCGTCGAGTCGTTCGGCGACCTGGAGCGGATCGGCGCGGCGGGCGTCGCGCACCGAGTGACCGCGGACTGCGTGCTGCGGATCAACGCGGCCGGCGCGCCGGGCGACGCCGGACTGCGGATGACGGGCAGCGCCTCGCAGTTCGGCTTCGACCTCGACGTGCTGCTCTCCGCGCCCGCGCGGCTGCGGGTGCCCGGCACCCGGGTGGCGGGCTTGCACTTCTTCCCGCTGACCAACGCGCGCGATGAGGCGGGCCTGGTCGCCGAGATCGTCCAGAGCATCCGCACCGCCGCCGAACTGCGCGACGAACTCGGTCTCGACCTGCGCCTGGTGGACCTCGGCGGCGGCTTCGCGGCGCCGTACGCGGTGCCCGGCGAACGGCCCCGCTATCCCGGGCTGCGGGCCGCCGTCACCGAGGCGCTGGACGCCTCGCTGCCCGGCTGGCGGACCGGGGCGCCGGTGGTCGCCTTCGAGTCCGGGCGCCATCTCGTCGGCGACAGCGGCACGTTGCTGACGACGGTCACCGATGTGAAGGACAGCAAGGGCACGCGGTTCGCGGTGCTGGACGCCGGCGTGAACCACCTCGGCGGGCTGTCCGGCCTCGGCCGCCTGCTGCCGATGAAGGCCAGGCCGTTGGGCGGGGGCGAGGGCGAACCGCAGCGTGTGACGCTGGCCGGGCCGCTGTGCACCCCGGCCGACCTGCTGGGCCGGGCCGTCGAGATCCCCGGGCTGCGGCCAGGCACCGTGCTCGCCTTCCCCAATGTCGGCGCGTACGGCCTCACGGCCAGCCTGCTCGGCTTCCTCGGCCACCGTGCCCCGGCCGAGGTCCTGGTCGACGGCGGGGAGGTGGTCTCCGCCACCCGCCTGGCCCTGCACCGCCACCAGGTTCCGGCGGCCGGCGAACACAGTGCGGTGACGGCAGTCACGGAAGCAACGGCAGGTACGACAGGTACGGCAGCGAGGAGCTGACATGAGTGAGCGGTGGGACGAGTCGTACGAGAGTCTGCTGAAGGAGGTGCTGCCGAGGCTCGCCGAACAGGACGCCGTCCAGCCGGACGCCGGCCTGAAGTCGGTCGGCCTCGACTCCCTCGCGATGGTCGAGGTGCTGATCCGCGTGGAGAACACGTACGGCATCAGCATCCCCGACGAGGACCTGCTCCCCGGTGTCTTCGACACACCGGCCACGCTGTGGGCACTGATCGAGCGGTGCCGGGCCACCCAGGCAGCCGCCTGACGATCCATCGGAACGGGCGGGACGCAGACCGTTGACACGGGCGCGCCCCGCCCGTCCGCGCGTCCCGGGCCAGGAGCCGCGCGGCCGCCCCCGTGCCGGGCCTGGGCATCCGGCCGGGGCCCGCCCTCTTCGGGGCGGTTGGAATGTGGTACACGCCGACTCCGTGCCGGGCCTCGGCAACCGGCCGGGCGCCCTCCTCCGGGGCGGATGGAGCGTGGCATATGACCGTCCCCGCGCCGGAACTTGGCAACCGGCCGGGCCCCGCCCTCTTCCGGGCGGATGGCGGGAGCCCGACGACGGGCCCCGGCCCCTGCCCGCCCTGCTCGCTGCCTCGCCCCTCGACCGCGCTGGCCGAACACCCGCCGACTCCGCGCCGCATCCGCACCCCCCGCGCCGCATCCGCACCCTCGCTCCGGCGCCGCAGGCCTTCGCGCAACCGCCGCTACAGCCCCCGCCGCCAGCATGGCCGAAGGCGCCGCACCCGTAGGCAGCGGTTTCCCAACGGCTTCCAGGAGTGGATGTGCAGGACGACCGGACGCAAGCCTTCATGACGACCCTGATCGAGCAACTCGTCGCCGTACGCCCCGAGACCGCGGGCCGGCAGGTCACCGAGCGCTCGCGGCTCACCGGCGACCTCGGCCTGGACTCGGTGGAGCTGGCCGAACTCTTCGAGCGCGTCCGGGAGGTGTACGGAGAGGTCGAGATCGCGGACTGGCTTGCCATGGCGACCCGCGCCGAGGGCGACACCGTCGGCAGCCTCGTCCGCTACCTCGCCCTGGCAGTGCCCGAGGAACGGCCCCTGGTGGCGGGGAGCACACGATGACCCTCACCCAGGACGCGCCCGCGCGCACGGACTTCGTCGCGCTGGCCGCCGAGCTGGCCGAGCGGTTCGCCGGCCGGGCCGCCGAGCACGACACGGCCGGCAGCTTCCCGCACGAGAACATCCGTGAACTCGTGGACTCCGGCTACACCGCGATGACCGTGCCGCGCGAGCACGGCGGCGGGGGAGCGGGCCTGGAGGAGCTGTGCCGGGCGCAGGAGACGCTCGCCACCGGCTGCGCGAGCACCGCCTTCGCCGTCAACATGCACGTCCACGGCATCGCCATGATCGCCGGCATCGGCGGCGACGCAGCCGAGCGTGCCTACGACGCCATCGCCCACCGCGGCTCGGTCATCGCGGGCGGCTTCAGCGAACCCGGCGTGGGCGGCAACTGGTGGCACCCGACCACCAAGGCCGAACCCGTCGAGGGCGGGTACGTGCTCAACGGCCGCAAGGGCTTCTTCACCGGGTATCCGGCCGCGGACCTGCTGTTCCTGTCCGCCGCCCGCACCGACGACCGCGGACTGCCCGAGCCGGTCGGCTTCCTCGTCCTCAAGCCGGAGCGCGGCGTCACCGTCACCGCCGAGTGGGACGCGGCCGGCATGCGCGCCACCGGCAGTCACTCGCTGCTCCTCGACGACCTGTTCGTCCCCGCAGAGGACATGGTCGGCCGGCCGGGCGCCCTCCCGCTGATGTTCATGCAGGGCGTCCACTGGGCCTGGTGCAGCTTCGCCTCCGTCTTCCTCGGCATCGCCCGCGGTGCCCTGGAACAGGTCGTACGCGAGCAGCGCGGCCGCACTCTGCACGTGCTGGACCGGACCGTGGCCCACCTGCCCGGCGTGCAGTTCCGGGTGGCCGAGATGAGGACCCGGCTCGCGGCCGCCGAGGCCCACCTGTACCAGGCCGTACGCGCCGACCACGACACCGCGATCGCCGAGGATCCGCTCGGCCACTACATCGAGATGAGCGTGATGAAGAACAGTGTGTGCCGCCTCGCCCACGAGGTGGTCGGGCTCGCGATGCAGGTCCAGGGCGGCTCCGCCCTGCTGTCCGGGCATCCGCTGCAGCGCGCCTACCGGGACGTGGTGGCCGGGCTGCTCGTCCCGCCGAACCCCGACGTGACCGCCGAGTGGGCGGGCAAGCACGCGCTCGGAGTGCCGGTCTTCGCCGAACCCCGCTGGGAGGGCTGAGCACCATGGCCACCGCAGTACATGAAGAAGCGGTACAGGAAGAAGCAGTACAGGGAAAGGAGCCGGACCAGGGGCGCGAACGAGCGGCCCGCTGGACCGAGTTGCAGGACACCGCCCGCGATCTCGCGCGGCGCTTCGAGGCGCGGTCCCAAGAGGCCTACGACGCCGGGGAGTTCGTCGCCCAGAACATCCGCGACCTGGTCGACTCCGGGATCACCGCCGTCAACGTACCCCGCGATATGGGCGGTTTCGAGGCCACCCTGGAGGAGAACACCCGCCTGCTGCGTATCATCGCCGGCGGCTGCGGCTCCACCGCGTTCACCCTCGCCATCCACGCCGTCCTGACCGGCTCGATGCGCAGTGACCTCAGCGTGGCCGTGCGCGAGCGGATGTTCGGTGCGGTGCGCGACGGGGCGTTCATCGTCGGGCCGTTCACCGACGAGGGCTCCGGCGGCAACTGGGTACGGCCCTCCACGACCGCCCGCCGCGTCCCGGACGGCTTCGTCCTGGACGGGCTCAAGCACTTCGCCACCGGCTACGACGCCGCCACCCACCTGGTGGTCACCGCCGGTCTCGACGACGACCACCTCGAACCGCCCTTCAACCTCGCCGCCTTCTTCGTCGAGAAGCCGGAGGCGGGGGCCGGGATCGAGGTCGCGTCCCGCTGGAGCGGCTTCGCCCTGCCGATGACCGGCTCCCACTCGCTGAAGCTGGATTCCCTGCGCGTCGAGGCCGACGACTCCGTCTTCCCCGACGGACTGACCCCGCTGTTCGTGATGGCCCGTCAACAGTGGGGCCATTACTGCTTCGCGGCCGTGTTCCTCGGGCTCGCCGAGCGGGCGTACGAGCTGGCGGTCGAGCGCACCCGGGGCCGGTCCACGACTGCTGTCGCCGATCTCGCGCGGCTGCCCGGTATCCAGTTCGCGGTCGCCCGCATGCGGTCCTCGCTGGCCACCATGGACGCCCTGCTGACCGAGTACGCCACCCGGCACGTGGACCCGGGCGAGGACCTGCCCGCGTTCGTCGCCGACACCTGCGTACCGAAGTACTACATCACCAACGAGGCGGAGCACGTCGTCGCCACCGCCTTCGAGGTCATCGGCGGCTCCGGCATCCGGGAGGGTTCCCGCATCGGCCAGATCTGGCGGGACGTCAAGGCGGGCCCGCTGCTGCCCTTCACCAACGACATGGCCCGGGAGTTCATCGGCAAGGCGACCCTGGGCATCAGCCCGGTCGAGACCCCGAGGTGGGTGTGATGGCGACCTCAGCATCCTCGACGACCGCGTCCGGCCGCACCGGCGCGCTGGACCCCGGCCAGGTGCCGATCGACAACGAGTACTACAACAAGGTCGGCGACGACTGGTGGAACACCGAGGGCCCGCTGCGCGCCCTGCACGAGATGAACCCGGCCCGCACCGGCTACTTCGACCGCGTCCTCAAGGCCCGTTACCCCGATCGCCCCGCCGGCACCGTCCGCGTCGTCGACCTGGGCTGCGGCGGCGGCCTCGTCGCCGAGAACCTTGCCGCCCGCGGCTACCGGGTCACCGGCATCGACCTGTCCGCCGGCACCGTCGCCGCCGCCCGGCGGCACGCGGCCGCCTCCGGCGTCGACGTCACCTACCTGGTCGGCTCCGCCTACGGCACCGGACTGCCGGACGGCTGCGCCGAGGCGGTCGTCGCCTCCGACGTGCTGGAGCACTTCCACGACTTGCCCACCGCGCTGGCCGAGATCGACCGGCTGCTCGCCCCCGGCGGCGTGCTCCTCTTCGACACTGTCAACCGGACGGTCCGCAGCTACCTGCTGCTCATCCTGGTCGCCGAGAAGCTGCTCGGCATCATCAAACCGGGCACGCACAACTGGAAGATGTTCATCCGTCCGACCGAGCTGCGCGGCCTGCTCCACGACGCCGGGCTGCTCCTGGAAGACACCCACGGCCTGGGCCCCGCCCGCCCCCTGCCGGCGCTGCTGCCCGGGCTGCTGCGCCACCGCCGCCTGGGCGAGTTCACCCTCACCGGCGACCTCTCGGCCAGCTACATCGGCCACGCCGTCAAACGAAGCACCTCGTGCACTCCGTGAAGAACAGGACAGCCATGGTCTCCATACGCTCCGCCAGCGTGGCCGGCACCGAAGTGAAGGCCGAACCGGCCGCCGTCCGCGCGCTGTTGCTCGACGTGGTGGGCTGCGGCCTGCTGATGCCCGGCGTGGAAAGCCTCACCGCCGAGGGCAACGACGTCTACCACTACGTGCTGGCCACCATCTCCAACGGCGCCGTCAGCCACACCCCCGACCACCGCACCCGCTTCGACGCGACCGATCCGGCCCGGATCCGCTGGGAACCGGTCGGTGAGCACAACTTCCGCTCCTGGGGCGAGTTCCGCACCGCCCCGGGCAACGAGACCGGCACCACCTACCTGGAGATCGACACCCGCTCGGAGGCCGACGTCGACATCGCGCCCGTCGTCCTGCCGCTCGTCGAACCCTTCGCCCGGCAGCAGAGCGACCAGGTCACCGAGGGCTTCCTCGCCGCCATCAAGGAGCGCGTCGAGTCGGGGGCGACGGGATGACCGACTCCCGGGCGACCCTGACCGAGGCCCCCGCCGCCGGCAGCACAACGGCCCGCGGAGTGGCGAAGCTGCTGGCGCTGCGCACCGCCGCGCCCGACACCGTCGTACCCCAGCAGAGCGCCTTCGACGAGTACTACCGCGCGGTGTTCCAGGACGTGCCCCAGGCCGAGGAGATCTTCCGCGGATCCGGGGTGTCCCGGCGGCACATGGCCTGGGACCCTCGCACCGCCTACGCCGACGGCTTTCCGCCCATCAAGCCGCGCATGGCCGCATGGGAGGAGAACGTCCTCGCCATGAGCCGCCGGACGGTCGGCGGGGTGCTCGACGCGGCCGAACTCCGCGAACACATCGGCACGTTCGTGTTCGCCAGCTGCACCGGATACGCGGGCCCCACCCCCGACATCCTGCTCGCGAAGGAGTTCGGCCTGCGCCAGGACCTCAGGCGCACCTTCATCGGGCACATGGGCTGCAATGCCGCGTTCAACGTCCTCAAGGCCGCCTTCGACGCCCTCGCCGCACGCCCCGGCGAACTGGCCCTGGCCGGATCGGCCGAGGTCTGCTCCGTCCATCTGCGCCCCGAGTACACGGCCGAACAGGCCGTCGTCAACGCGCTGTTCGGGGACGCCGGCGCCATGACGCTGCTGGGCGCCGACGACGGCGGACCCGGGCCGGTGTTCCTCGGCACCCACACCGAGACCCACCCCGAGACCACCCACGCGATGAGCTGGCACATCGAGGACGACGCGTTCCGGATGACGCTCTCGCCGTACGTTCCGTTCTACCTGGCCGAGAGCATCGAGCCGTTCGTCAAACGGCTGCTCGCCCCGCACGGCCTCGACGTCGGCGACATAGGGCACTGGGGCGTCCACCCCGGCGGCCCGAAGATCATCGACTTCGTCGGCGAGAAGCTCGACCTCACGCCCGACCAGCTCGCCCCGTCCCGGGCCGTGCTCGCCGAGCACGGCAACTGCTCCTCCGCCACCATCCTGCTGATCCTCGACCGGATCCTGCGCGAGGCCCGGCCCGCGCCCGGCGAGCACGCCGTGCTCATGGCGTTCGGGCCCGGGCTGACCATGGAGTCGGCGCTCGTCCGCTTCTGAATCCCTGACCCCGACGATCCCGATGGGACATCCCGCCATGACGACGAGTGCACTCGAACCGCGCTGGTCCACCCCGGACCTCACCGCGGCGATCAAGGACCACTACGACGGACTGATCGACCTGTACGAGGACTTGTGGGGCGAGCACATCCACCACGGGTACTGGGCCGAGGGCGAGCCCGACCCCGGCCGGCATGCCGCCCAGGTGCGGCTGGTCGAGGAGCTGATCGCCTTCGGTCCGGTGCCCGAGGGCGCCCGTGTCCTCGACGCCGGCTGCGGCATCGGCGCCTCCGCCGTCCACCTCGCCGGAGCGCTCGGCTGCACGGTGGACGGCATCACCATCAGCGCCGAGCAGATCTCCCGCGCCGAGGCCAAGGCCGCGGAGGCCAAGGTCACCGACCGCACCCGGTTCCGGCTGGTCGACGCCATGCACACCGACTACCCGGACGACACCTTCGACGTGGTCTGGGCGCTGGAGAGCTGCGAACTGATGCCGGACAAGCAGGCGTTCCTCGCCGAGTGCCGACGGGTGCTCAAGCCGGGCGGCACCCTCCTGGCCGCCACCTGGTGCGCCCGCGACGACCGCCTCGCTCCCGACGAGACCCGGCTGCTGCACCGCATCTACCGCGACTTCGTGGTCTCCCACGTCCTGCCCCTCGACGCCTACCGCGACCTGGCGGCCGGCCTCGGCCTCACCGACATCCGCACCGCCGACTGGTCACCCCGCGTGTGGGACACCTGGAAGCTGTCCACCGACATCGTCAAGCCGGTGGTCCGCGACCCCTCCGTCATCTGGCGGCTGGTCCGCGCCAAGGGCATGGACATCTTCCGCTTCCTCAACTCCGTACCGCTGATGAAGCAGGCGTACGAACGCGACGTGATGCGCTACGGCGTACTCCGCGCGACCAAGCCGCGCTGAGTGCCTGTGTGACCCGGTCTTTCCGCCTCCTTGGAGCTGACGATGACGACAACTGCCGCTCCCGCGGCGCCCATTGAGTCACTGGTCGCCGATCTGCTGTCCCAGCAGTGGCTCATCGACCTGTTCACCGAGCTCGCCGAGCGTCAGAAGGGCTCGGCCGCCGCCACCGAGCGGCTGCGCGCCCGCGACGCCGCCTCGCACGTCTTCTGGCCCTTCCACTCGCCCCAGTTCCCGCTGATGGTGACCGAGGCGCACGGCAGCCGCATTCTCGACGTCGACGGCAACACGTACACCGACTGCCACCTCGGCTTCGGCGCGCAGGCGCTGCACGGACACAGCCCCGAACCGGTCGTGGAGTTCGTCCGCGAGCAGCTCGCCACCACCACCGGCAACGGCTACTGCACCCCGGTCGAGGCCCAACTCGTCAATCTGCTCGGGGAGTTCGTCCCGCACTGCGAGAAGTTCGCGTTCCTCAACTCCGGCACCGACGCCACCGCCGCCGCCATCAGGCTCGCCCGGGCACACACCGGCCGCCGGATGGTCGCCAAGTTCGAGGGCTCCCTGCACGGCGTGCACGACCTCGGCATGCACAACACCGCCTTCTGGTACCACGGCCACCCCACGACCCCCTTCCCCGGCAGCGCCCCCGACGGCGGCATCGAACGGCAGTCCGCGCTCACCGGTGTCCCGACCGCCGACCCGCGCGACCTGCTTGTGCTCCCCAACGACCCCGTACGCGCCCTGGAACTGATCGAACGTCACAAGGACGAGCTGGCCTGCGTCCTGACCGAGGCCGTCTCGTCGTCCTTCCCGTTCGCCGAGCACACCGTCCCGCTCCTGAAGGCCGTCTCCGAGCGCTGCCGGACGCTGCGCGTGCCGTTCATCCTCGACGAGGTGCTCACCGGCTTCCGCTACGGCCCCGGCGGCGCCGCCGAGTACTTCGGCATCGAGGCCGACCTGTACTGCTACGGCAAGGTCATCAGCGGCCTCGGCATCCCGCTGTCCGCGGTGGGCGGGAAGGCCGCGCTGCTCGACCACACCCAGACCTCCGGCCTGGCGCTGACCGACATCGGCCACAAGACCTGCGTACAGACCACCCACGCCGGCAACCACCTCGCGCTGTGCGCCTCGTACGCGAGCCTGCGGCTGCTGCACGAGCGGCGCGACACCTACTACACCGAGACCCGGGCCAAGGTCGCCGGCGTCCAGGAACGCCTCGCCGCCTTCCGGACCGGGACCGGCATCCCGCTGAGGCTCGTCGGATTCGGCGACTTCATCGGCTCCTTCGGCTTCCTGGAGCAGGAGAGCTACGACGACTACCGCTCGTTCGCGGGCGCGGTCAATCCGATCGCCTTCTTCCTGCTGACCCTCATGCTGCGCCGCCGCGGCTTCTACACCCTCAGCCTGCCGATGCTGTTCACCGGCGGCGCGCACAGCCCCGAGGACCTGGACGCGCTGGTCACCGCGGTCACCGACGCGGCGCTTGAACTCGACTCGCACGGCTTCCCGTTCATCCTGCCCGGGGCCGGCGCGGCATGACCGGGCGGGCCGACGAGCCGACCGACGCCGTGGTCGTCGGGGCCGGTCTCACCGGCCTCGTCACGGCCGTCCGGCTGGCCCGGGCCACCGGGCCCGGTCGGGTCCTGCTGCTCGAATCGGGCGGCGAGCCGGGTGGCCGGGCCCGCACTACGGACCACCAGGGCTACCGCCTGGGCCTCGGACCGCGCGCCCTCTACCACACCACCCGGGCCGAACTGGGCGCCCTCGGCATCCGCGTCCCGGCCCGCGAACCCGACCTCTCGACCGCCCTCGCCCTGCGCGACGGCGCCCTGCACCCCGGGTACGCGGCCCCCGGCCCGTTGCTGCGCACCAGGCTGCTGTCGCCGCGCGAACGGCTCGCCGTGGCACGCCTGTTGGCCCTGTCCCGCGGCCACCGGTCACTGGCCGGCACCAACGCCGCGCAGTGGCTCGCCGACCGGCTGCCCACCGAACGGGCCCGCGAGGCCGCCTTCGCCGTACTGCGCATCAGCTCCTACACCGGCCGCCCCGAGATGATCGACGCGAACGCGCTGGCCGCGCACTTCGCCGAGGTGCGGCGCGGCGTGGGATATGTCGACGGCGGCTGGCGCACGGTCGTCGACGCCCTGCTGGCCCGCGCCCGCGCCCTGGGCGTGGCGCTGCGCACCGGCAGCCGGGTCACGGCGGTCGAGGGCGGGGCCCGGCCGAGGGTCACCACCGCCGACGGGCAGGGCATCCGGGCCCGGTCGGTGGTGCTGGCGGGATTGTCGCGGCGCTCGGCGGGCCGGTTGCTGGACCCGGCCGGGCAGCCCGACACCGGGGACGGCGGCAACTCACTGCACACGGCCTGCCTCGACGTGGCCCTCAGCCGACTGCCCGACCCGCGCCGCACGCTCGTCTTCGGCGTCGACGAGCCGCTGTACCTGTCCGTCTTCTCGCGCACCGCCCGGCTTGCCCCGGACGGCGGTGCGGTCCTCCACCTGGCCCGCTACGACGACGGCGGCGGCCTCGGCGCGACCGAGGTCCGCAAACGGCTCCACGAACTGCTCGACCTGTGCCAGCCGGGCTGGCGCGAGGTACTCGTCCACGAACGCTTCCTGCCCCGGATCACCACGATGACGGCGGTGCCCGAGGCCCGCACCGGAGGTCTCGCCGGCCGTCCCGGAGTCCGTCTGGACGACCACCCGGGTGTCTTCGTCGCCGGGGACTGGGTGGGCCCGCGGGGGCTGCTCGCCGACGCCTGCGTGCTCAGCGGGGCACGGGCGGCCGATGCGGCGGCCGCGCGGCTGTGACCGGGCCGCGGGTTCGTGGACCGGGGCAAATCCCCTCGACGATAACGGAGTTGTCATGCGTCCGATCCGCATCGCCGCCGTCGGCGGCTCGTTGCGTTCCGGCTCGGTCTCCGAGGCCGCCCTGAAGTACTGCGCGGCCCGGGCCCGCCGGGCGGGCGCCGAGGTCACCGTGGTCCGCGGTCCCGAGCTGATCCTGCCCCCGTACGACCCGGACTCGGGCGCCCGCACCGTCGGCGAGCGCCACCTGCTCGCCGCGCTGCACGGCGCGGACGGCGTCGTGCTGGCCAGCCCGACCTACCACGGCGGCATGTCCGGGCTGCTGAAGAACGCCCTGGACCACACCGAGGCCCTGGCGGCCGACGGCTACCTGGACGGACGCTCGGTCGGCTGCCTCACCGTGGCCTGGAACGAGGTGGCCGGCGCCGCCGCGCTCTCCGCCCTGCGCACCTCCGCGCAGGCGCTGCGCGGCTGGACGGTCCCGATGGGCGTGGTCGTCCAGGCCGGCACGGAGTTCACCCCCGACGACACCTGTCACGACCCCCGCACCACCCGCCGCCTCGACATCCTCACCGACCAGGTCCTCGACTTCGCCCACATGCGCCGGGGCGGCCGCGAGCCGGGCGTTCCGGCGACGGCGACGGCGGTGGGGGCAGGGTTGTAGTCGCGGCTTCCGGGGAGCGGGGGCGGCCGCGACGGCTGCGGGCCCGGGCACTGCGTGCCGTGGGAACGGCCGCACGCCGTACGGGGCTGCCGCGCGGGCCGCGGGGCGGTCGCTCTGGGCATGGAGTTCTCGACGTCGTTCACTTGCGTCGGGGCGGGGGCCGGGCGGCGGGGTTGTAGTCGCGGCTTCCGGGGGCGGAGCGGCTGCGACGGCCCCGGGCCCTGGCCGTGCGCCATGACGCTCCCGGCAACGGTGCCGTAAGCCGCAGCCCATGCCGTCAGGCTCGTCGGACCGGCCGTACAGGCGAGATCGCCGCTCGTGCCGTAGGGCGGCCGCATCCCGTTGGGGTCGCCCTCCACCGGACGGCCGCCGCGTTTGCCGCGGGAGCCCCGGCACGTCACCCCGGGAGCGGCCCCGGCCCGGCGTTGCGCCGCCGGAACCCGCCCACATGGCGACGGCCGGGCACTCCCACCCCTCGTTCCCTCAGGGAGTGCCCGACCGGCCGGTGGGGCCGCGGTGGTGGTTGCCCTAGGGGGCGTCCGTCGCGGCCAGTGGGAGGGTGCGGCGGTCCTCCGTGCGGGCCGTGGACAGCAGGTCGCGGCCCTTGTCGGTCATCAGGTCCGGGCTCCAGAGGGTGGCGCCGTCCAGTTCGACGGTCACGCCCGTGACGCCCTCGACCGCGCCCACCTTCGCCTCGACGGACTGCATGATGACCGGCACCGCCATGCAGAACGGGGCGGTCAGGCTGATCCGGACGGTGGCCCGGCCGTCGTCGCCCACCGTCACCTCCCGTACGAGGCCGAGGTCGACGAGGCTCATCGGGCGCTGCCAGGACTGGCTGCAGGGGTCGTACACCTCGCCCAGCGCCGTCCGCACCCCCTCTGGCAGGGGCCGCGCGCCGCTCATGCCGCCACCCCGCCCGCCGCCGCCCACAGCTCGGGCTGCGACTCGCGCCAGTACGACCACATCGGCCGGTTGCCGCCGTACTCGGTGCGGGCGCGGGTGAACTCGTCGTCCTTGACGGCTTCGGCGGCCGCGGCCAGGTCGATGCCGGCGATGCGCGCGTAGTTGCCGGCGAGGAAGGCGGCGCGCTGCTCCCGGGTGATCTGCTCGAGGCCGTAGCGCTCCAGGATCCGGTCGGAGAAGGTGAGCCGGGCCATCTTCTCCAGCACCGGCTGCGGGTGGAAGTGCAGAGCACCGGAGGCGTAGATGATCTTCTCCGCGCCGCCGAGCGAGATCAGCTGGGCCAGTGCCTCCTCCACGTACCCCATGCCGTGCGCCAGGATGGCGGAGGTGATCTCCAGGTTCGCGTAGACGTTGGGCAGTCGCATCAGCGCCATGGCGACCTCCTCCACGAACGGGGGGAGCCCGGCGTGCACGATCTCGAAGGAGAGGTCGATGTGGCGGATGGCGACCGTCTCGAGGTCGTCGATGCCGAACGGACCCAGCGGCACCAGGCCGTTGGGCACGATCTTGTGCAGCGCGATGATCTTTATGCCGAGCTCCTTCGCGAGCTCGAACAGCGGGTTGAACTCGGGATCGTCCAGGCGCCAACTGAGGTCGGGCGAACCGGCGTTGGGGTACATCTTGATGCCGATCGTGCCCGGCACCCGGGCCACCTGCTCGCGCAGGTCGCGCAGACAGGACTCGATGCCCAGCGCGGGGTTGATGCCGGCATACGGGACGATCCGCCGCGGCCACTTCTCGGCGAGTACCTGGTTCTTCTCGCCGTTGCACAGACCGTCCTCGAAGACGGCGTCGATGCGCAGCCGGTGGTTGACCGCCATGTCGACGTCGGACTCGGTGAACAGGGTCCAGGCGAGGAGCTCCGGCGGCCAGTCGGTGCAGAACACCTCACGCGGGATCCGGGAACCCTCGGTGGCGAACCGCTCGTGCATGCCCCAGAGCATCTCGCGCAGCGCGAAGGCGTGCAGGTTCGGGAACTCGCCGTCCTTGCGCAGATTGGCGTCCGCCACGTTGTACGGGTGCACGGTGGCGTCAATCACGAACATGTTGTCGATCAACTTCGGTCTCCCGTCGCCGCGTTGGCCGACCGCCCGGACCGGCCGGCGCAGTCGTGCCCGAGTCTGCGGCCATGGCCTTCAGCAGGGCTAAAGCGCGCGGCGCCGAGCGCGTCCCGTCAGCTCGACCGAAGGAGTCCACTTCAGCGGGGCTAAAGCGTCCGCCGCGACCCTCGTCGTACCGACGGAAGGTGACGATCCATGTTCTCTGCCCTGGGCGCCGCCCTGCATGAGCGGCGGCGCATCAGCCTGTTACTGGCCGCCCTCGCGGCGGTCCTGGCCGCCGTGTTCGGCGGCACGGTCGACAGCCGGCTCACCAACGGGCTGTCCGACTACGACGATCCCGGCGGCGCCAACGTCGCGGCCCGCCGCATCATCCAGCAGGCCACGGGAGTCGACGCCCAGCAGGGGTACGCGATCCTCGTCCGCACCGACGCCCCGATCGACCCGAAGGCCGCGCCGCCCGCCCCGGTGGCCGCGGCGGTCGCCCTGCTGCGCGAGCGGCCCGAGGTCGAGCAGGTCGTCGACTACGCCTCGGCCTCGAATCCGACGCTGGTCTCCGAGGATGCCCGCAGCACGGTGATCCTCGGCACGGTCGGGCCCATGAAGGAGAAGGCCACCGTCGACGCCGAGAAGGAGATGCAGGAGGCGATCGAGGGCAACGCGGCGCTGAAGGGCCGTACCTGGCTCGGCGGCGCGACACCGGGGCACGTCCAGGTCGCCGAGGTCTCCAACGTGGACCTGGCCAAGGCGGAGACCCTGGCGCTGCCGTTCATCCTCATCCTGCTCTTCCTGGTGTTCCGGGGCGTGGTGGCGGCCCTGGTGCCGCTGCTCGGCGCGGTGGTCTCGCTGCTGCTCACCCTGGCCGGGCTGCGACTCGCCACGGAGTTCATGAACGTCTCCACGGGCGCCCTCAACCTCGCCTTCGCCCTGGGGCTTGGCCTGTCGGTCGATTTCGGGCTGCTGATGGTCTCCCGCTACCGGGAGGAACTCGCCGTCCACGGACCCGGCCGCGAGGCGGTCCGGCGCACGGTGGCGAGCGCCGGCCGCACCGTGTTCTTCAGCTCGCTGACGGTGGCCGCGGCACTGGCGGCGATCATCGTCTTCCCGCACCCCTATCTCCGGTCCATGGGCCTCGCAGGGGTCATCACCGTCGTCTCGGCGGCCCTGTTCGCCCTGATCGGGCTGCCCGCGCTGCTGGCCGTCCTCGGCCGCCGGGTCAACTCCCTGGCGCCGCGCCGCTGGCAGCGCGACAGTACGGCGCACCAGGCGGCCGGCGACCGCTGGCACCGCGTCGCGTCCGCGGTGATGCGCCGGCCCGCCGTGATCGCGGTGGCCGCGACGGCTGTGCTGCTGCTGGTCGCCGCGCCGGCGGCCGACCTGAAGTTCACCGGCGCCGACCCCTCGACGCTGCCCGCCTCGACCAGCGCGGGCCAGGTCTCCCGGGCCCTGGAGCAGGACTTCGCCGAACCGCCCGCCTCGCCGCTGCAGATCGTCCTGGACACCCCGGCCGGCGGCGCCGAGCTCACGGCGTACGCCGAGAAGGTCGGCGCCGTCGAGGGCGTGGAGTCCGTCGGCACGCCCTTCCGCCTCGACGACCGGCACTGGGAGGTCGACGCCGTGCTGAGCGGCGCCCCGCTCGGCACCGCGGCCAAGGGCGCGGCGGCCGACGTACAGGACCTCGCGGCGCCCTTCCCCGTCCGCCACACCGGTGTGACCGCGGACTTCCTCGCCCAGAAGGCCGGCATCGGCGACAAGATCCCGCTCGCCGCCACCGTCCTCGCCGTGGTCACCCTGCTCCTGCTGTTCGCCTTCTCCGGCTCGGTGCTGCTGCCGTTCAAGGCGCTGCTGATGAACACGCTGTCCACCGGCGCCGCCCTCGGGTTCCTGGTCTGGGTCTTCCAGTACGGCAACCTCGGCTTCACCGCCCAGAACGGCATCGAGGCGACCACCCCGGTCCTCGTCTTCGCCCTCGCCTTCGGTCTGTCCACGGACTACAACGTCTTCCTCCTCGGCCGGATCAAGGAGGGCAGGGCCGCGGGCCTGGACGACCGCGAGGCGGTCGCCGACGGACTGGCCAGGACCGGGCCCGTCGTCACCTCCGCGGCGGCCCTGTTCTGCCTCGCGGTGGGCGCCCTCGCGCTGTCCCGGCTGGTCTTCGTCCAGGAGCTGGGCCTCGGCACCGCGTTCGCCGTGTTCGTCGACGCGACTCTCGTCCGCGCGCTGCTGGTGCCGTCCCTGATGGCACTGCTCGGTGGCGCCAACTGGTGGGCCCCCGGCCCGTTGCGCCGGCTGCACACCAGACTGCGGCTGGATCGTATGGAGCCCCCAGAGGCCGAGGCCGCCGCTCCGCCGGCCGCCGAGCCGCAGCAGCGCCCCGCGGTCAGCACGCCCTGACCAGGAGT
>NZ_BMPQ01000032.1:74259-95668 GCF_014647675.1 Streptomyces flaveus
CCGGGCCGTGTGCGCGTGCGCACCCATGACACCCGTACCGATCCGGCCATTTACGCTACTGCAGTTGCGAAAAGGCCGGCGCGCTCCCTACTCTGGGCAAGCCAAATAACGATACGGCCGTAGCGAAATGGTGGCGAGCGCGATGCCGAGAAGGAGCGAACCCGTGACAGCTCCCGCCGCACGCAGAGGGCGTCCGCGCAACGAGGACGCCGACGGACGGATTCTGGAGGCGGCGCGCAAACTGCTGTTCGAGCGGGGCTATGACCGGTTCGCCATGGACGAGGTGGCAGCCCGCGCCCAGGTCGCCAAGACCACGCTCTACCGGCGCTGGCCCACCAAGGACCATCTGCTCGTCGCCCTGGTCGCCAGAATCCAGGACGAGGTGCCGGTCGCCGACACCGGGGACCTCAGGCGCGATCTCGTCGTCTACCTCACCGCCGTCGCCACCGGGCTCAACGGGATGCGGGCGGTCGGCCGGCCCGGCGCACCGGGGGACCGCTCGGCCGGAGTGGTCGCCGAGTTGGTCGCCGCGGCCGCCCGGCACCCGGATGTGGGCGACGCCGTACGGGCGCTGTTCGCCCGGCGCAACGCCCTCCCGCTGGCCCTGCTCGACCGCGCCCGCGAGCGCGGCGAACTGCGCACGGGCTGCTCGTCCGAGCTGGTCTTCGACCAACTGGCCGGAGCCCTCTACTACCGGCTCCTCGTCACCGGGGAGCCGATCGGCGCCGAGTACGTCGAGGAACTAGTGGACCAGGTGCTCGTCGGCGCCGCCGCCACGCCCCGCCCGGACCCCCGTCCAGAGAGGACCTGACCATGACATCCACACAGACGCTCCCCCAGTCCGCTTCGGCGTCCGCCGCCAAGTCCCCGCGCCGACGCCGGAATTGGCTCCTGCTGTCGCTGTCCGGATTGGCCGTCGCGCTCGGCGGCTACGCCTGGTGGACCCACACCCACCCGGTACGGCTGACCGCGTCCGTGGAGATCCAGGCCGCGCCGGAGCAGGTCTGGGACGTACTGACCGACTTCTCGGCCTACCCGCAGTGGAACCCCTTCGTGACCCGCGCCGAGGTCACCTCCGACGACGGCCGGCTGCGGCCGGGGGCGACGCTGCGCAACCGGATGGAGCAGGGCGGCGGCACCTCCACCTTCACCCCCGATGTGCTGGTCGCCAGCCCCGGCAAGGAGCTGCGCTGGCTGGGCAAGGTGGGCCCCGGCTGGCTCGTGGACGCCGAACACCGCTTCCTGATCGAGCGCACCGGCCCGAGGACCGTACGGCTCACCCAGAGCGAGGACTTCACCGGAACCCTCGTTCCCTTCGCCGAGAGCCAGTTGAGGAACGAGACGCTGCCGCAGTTCCACGCGATGAACGAGGCGCTGAAGAAGCGCGTCGAGGCGATGGCGCGATGACTGCGCGCGGGACGGCACGGCTCGGGGCCCGCGGCACGGGTGCCGCGGGCCCCGATGAGGTCCGCTCGCAAGGCGAGTTGGACGCCAGGTCAGGCCGCTCCTGCGATCGGGCTCACCAGGCCACCGGAAGCGAGCTGATGCCGTGCACCAGCATGCCCTCCGGCCGGCGCAGCTCCTCCGCGGGCACGGCCAGCCGCAGCGTCGGGAAGCGCTGGATCAACGAGCCGATGGCGATCTGGAGTTCGGCGCGGGCCAGGCCGGAGCCGATGCAGTAGTGGGCACCGTGGCTGAACGCGAAGTGCGGGTTGGCCGGGCGGTCGAAGTCGATCTCGTCGGGGTCGGCGAACTGGCGCCGGTCGCGGTTGGCGGAGCTGAGGCTCGGCAGGACCGCGCTGCCCTTGGGGATCGTCACACCGTTCACTTCGACGTCCTCCCGGGTGATGCGCAGCAGCGCCTCGTTCCCCGGCGGGTGCAGCCGCAGCAGCTCCTCCACCGCGTGGTTGATCAGCTCCGGCTCCTTGCGCAGCCGTTCCAGCTGCGCGGGGTGGGTGAGCAGCGCGACCACGCTGTTGGCGATCTGGTTGACCGTCGTCTCGTGACCGGCCACCAGCAGGCTGATACCGAGGAAGATCAGTTCCTCCTCCTGCAGCCGGTCGTCGTCCTCGTCGTGGATGGAGACCAGCGCCGACAGCAGGTCCTCGCCCGGGTTCTCCCGCTTGGCCGCGACCAGTGCCGCGAGATAGTCGCGCAGCGCGATCTGCGAGGCCAGCATCTCCTCCTTCGTCACGGAGGTGGTGGCCAGGAACACTCGCGACCAGGCGGCGAACTCCTCGCGGTCCTCGAACGGCACGCCGAGCAGCTCGCAGATCACCGTCACCGGAAGCTGGAACGCCAGCGCCGGCACCAGGTCGACCGGCGGCTCCAGTTCCGCCATGGCGTCCAGCAGGGCGTCCGTGTGCTCCTGGATCCGCGGGCGCAGCGAGGCCACCCGGCGGGCGGTGAACTCCCGCGAGACCAGCTTGCGCACCCGGGTGTGCTCGGGCGGGTCCATGTTCAGCAGGCTCTTGAAGTTCTGCGGGGCCGCCGCGAGCCGGGGCGCTCCCGGCTCCAGGGTGGCCGCCCGGCTGAAGCGCGTGTCCGACAGGGCGGTGCGCACGTCCTCGTACTGGGTGAGCAGGAAGGCCTGGTCGCCGCTGGGCATCCGGACCTTGGCGACCGGGTCCGTCTCGCGGAGGTGGGCGTACATCGGGCACTGCTGCAGCCCGGGGGCCTGCTCGAAGGGATAGCCGAGCACCTCGTCGTGCTCGTCCGTCCTCGCGTCCTGGGGCGCTTCGGGGCTCAAGGTCATGTGGGCGTCCTGTTCTGCGTGAGAGTGCCGGAACAACGGGATGGGCAGGGCGGTGACGCGGGGACCGAGCCGGCCACGGGCGACCGGGTTCGGGCGGCCGGGCCCGAGGGCTCAGGCCTCGGCCGGCACCGTCGGCACCGGCGCGACGTCGAACGGGCGGACACGGTCCGCCTCCTGCAACGGGTAGTAGATGCCGGACAGGAGCCGGCGCTTGAGCGGGCCGCTGGAGTCGACGAGGCGGTACACGGCCCGGCGCAGCCGCACGGGGACCGGGCCGGAGAGCGCGAACGCCCGCTCCTGGCGCAGCTGCAGGGCGCGGGCTCGCGCCACCGAGGCCTCCCGCTCCCGCTGGTAGCGCTGGGTCGCACCGCTCAGCCCGGCGGTGCCGTTGCCGCCGGCGAGGGCCGCCGACACCAGCCGGGCGAGCACCGCGGCATCGGTGATCGCGTGGTTCACGCCCTGGCCGAGCACCGGCGTCAGCGTGTGGGCGGCGTCGCCGACGAGCACCAGACCGGGCCGCGACCAGCGGGGCACCACGGTGGTGAAGATGTCCAGCATCGAGGTGTCCGACCACTTGGTGACCGAGGCCCGCACCTCCGCCGAGATCTCGGGAGCCAGCTCGTCCATCCGGGCGTGCAGGGCGGCCACACCCTGCGCCCGCAGCTCCTTGAGGCCGCCCTTGGGGATGTTGAAGCCGACCCGCACCAGGTCGGGCACGGTCGGGATGAACAGACCGTGCCGGGCACCCCGGATGCGCACCCGGTAGGTGTGGCCGTCCCAGACGGGCGGCCGCGGCACCTTGAACCAGACGAAGTCCCGCTCCAGCGGCTTCCGTTCGTACGACAGCCCGGACATCTCCCGGATCTTGCTGAACCGTCCGTCCGCGCCCACCGTCAGCGCGGCACTGATCTCGAACTCGCCGTCGGGTCCCTTGCAGCGCACACCGGTCACCCTCGCGCCGTCACGCAGCAGCGCCACCGCGGCGGACCGGCGCAGCAGCCGGAATCCGGGCAGCGTGCCGCCCTCCTTCGCCAGGGCCTCCAGCAGGGGCGGCTGCGGCAGCTCCATGGGGTAGGGGCAGGGCTGGTCGTACTGCGAGAAGTCCGCCCTGAGCACGGTTCTGCCCTGGTCGCTGATCTCCAGCCGGTGGGTCTCCAGGGTCTGCTCGCGCAACCCCTGCAGGATGCCCATCCGCTCCAGCAGCCAGACCGAGTCCGGCGAGATGGACTCGCCGCGGAACGACCGGTCGAACCGGGCGCTCTGCTCGACCACGACGACGGAAACGGACCTCCGGGCCAGTTCCAGCGCGAGGGTGAGGCCCGCCGGCCCCCCTCCCACCACACAGACCTGTGCGTGAACAGCCGTTGCCATCGCCCTGCCTCTCCACGGAAGTGATGGTCGCCGCCGAGCTTCGAAGGCCCGGCTAAAGGACCGCTTGTGGTGCGCGGCGCCACCGGCCCGACCGGGCTCCGGGGGAGTGCCGGACCCGGCACAAGAGCCGCTTAAGAGCGGCCGGACAGGATCCGGTCGCAACGTACCGATCACGAAGGCCAGGGTGAGACGGATGTCGGCCAGGAACGGACGGGGTGTGCCGGACACCGGCGAGATGGTGGTGGTGCACCGCCTCTTCACACAGGAGTACGCGGCTGCGGTCCCGCTGGTCCGCGGGGTCGCCGCGGGTGACACCGCGCGCAGCGGCGTGGCCGCCGACCATCTCGCCGCGCTCGGTGTGATGCTGACGGAGCATCACCTCGCCGAGGACGAGCTGGTCTGGCCGCGCCTGGCCACGGACCCGGCCGTCGACTCCGCACTGGTGGCCCGCATGGAGGCACAGCACGAGCGGATCGCCGAGGCGCTCGGCCGGCTGGAGTCCGCGCTGCCCGGCTGGCGCGACACCGCCGACCCCGTGCTGCGGGACACGGTCGCCGACGCCTGCGCCGCACTGCTGCCCGCCCTCGACGCGCACCTCGGCGACGAGGAGGAGCACATCCTGCCGCTGGTGCCGGGCCGGTTCACCGCCGCGGAGTGGGCGGTGCTCAGCGAGCGCGGCCGGGCCGCCGTGCCCAAGGCGCACCGCCTGTACATGCTCGCCGCCCTGGGCGAGGCCGCCGGAGCCGACCGCCGGGACGAGTTCCTGGGGCGGCTGCCGGGCCCCGTCCGCCTGCTGTATCGCCTGGCCGGCCCCTGGCTGCGCCGCCGCACCCTGGCCCGCCTGCATGGGAACCGGCGCGCGGACCGCGTGGCCGCGGCGACGTGAGACACCGAGACCCGTGAGCGGTCCGCGCGCATCCGTTCCGGCAAGGAAGACAAGCCGTCCGACAAGCGAGGCAGCGAAGTGAGGAAGAGCCCGTGAGCGTACCCCTGACGACCGGGCCCGGGCCGACCGACCGGGTCGAGGCGCTGGACCGCATCCGTAACCTGCACTCGGCGGGACACCTCGCCGAGGAGTTCCCGGCGGTGCCCGCACTGCTCGCCGGGCTCGCCCACGGGCCTGCCGCCCCCGGCGACCTGGCCCGCACCGGCAGGCTGCTCGCCCGCGTCGACCCCGACCGGATCCACGCCCTGCACCCCGACGCCGTACCGCTGACCGTCACCGTCTCCGGCCACGGAACCCTGGACGCCCTCACCGGACCCCTCACCGCCGAACTGGCCCGGCACGGCATCCCGTTGCGTGCCGTGCTCGGCGACCACGACGCCTGGCGGCGCGACCTGCAGGACACCGACGGGCCGCTGTACGCGAAGAACACCGACCTGTCCCTCGTCCTGCTCGACGCACAGATCGTGTTCGATGAACTGCCGCTGCCCTGGCGGGCGTCGGACGCGGCCGAAGCGGCGTCGGCCAAGCTGAAGCTGATCGAGCGCCTCGTCGAGACGTACGTCCGCGAGGGCTCGGGCACCCTCGTCCTCAACACCCTGCCCCTGCTCACCAGCCAGCTGCGGCAACTCGTGGACCACCGCTCACGGACCGAACTGTCCGTGCTGTGGCGGGAGTTCAACAACGGCCTGCTGCGCCTCGCACTCGCCCACCCGCGGGTGCACGTCGTCGACCTGGAACCCCTGGCCGCCGAGTCCGGACCGGTCCGCGACAGCCGGCTCGCCGTCTACACCAAGGAACACCTCGGCGGTGAACTGCTCGGCCGGTACGCCCGCGAGGTCGCCCACCTGGCCCGGGCCGTTCACGGCCGCACCAAGAAGGTGCTCGTCGTCGACCTCGACAACACCCTCTGGGACGGCATCCTCGGCGACGACGGCCCGGACGGCATCGCGGTGTCCGGCACCTACCGGGGCGAGGCCTTCGGCGCCTTCCAGCGCTTGGTCAAACAGCTCGGCTCGCAGGGCGTACTGCTCGCCGTGTGCAGCAAGAACGACCAGGAGCCGGTGGAGCGGGTACTGGCGGACCACCCCGACATGGTGCTGCGGCCGGACGACTTCGTCGCGATCACCGCCAACTGGCGGCCCAAGGACGGAAACCTGCGCGAGATCGCCGCCCGGCTCAACCTCGGCACCGACAGCCTGGTCTTCGCCGACGACTCGCCCTTCGAGTGCGGCCTGGTCGCGAGCAGTGTGCCGGAGGCCGCCGTGGTCCGCCTCGACGAGGAACCCGCGCTGCACATCGACCGGCTGCTGGCCGACGGCTGGTTCGACACCCGCGAACTCACCGAGGCCGACCGGCAGCGGGCCGGACAGTACCGGGCCGACGCCGGACGCCGGGAACTGCTGGACTCCGCGGACACGATGGAGGAGTACCTCCAGGCCCTGGACGTACGGGTCGCCGTCGCCCCGGTGACCGAGCCGGACGTCGCCCGGATCTCCCAGATCACCCTGCGCACCAACCAGTTCAACCTCACCACCCGCCGGCTGCAGCCCGCCGACGTACGCCGGCTGCTGGACTCGCCGCGGCACCTGGTGCTCGCGGTGCGGTCCCGGGACCGCTTCGGCGACAACGGCGTCGTCGGCGCGGTGTTCGCCGAGCGGGACGACGACGGCCTGCGCATCGACAACGTCCTGCTCAGCTGCCGGGTCTTCGCCCGCGGCATCGAACAGGCGGCACTCGGCGCGCTGCTCGCCCACGCCCGCGACACCGGAGCACCGGCCGCCTTCGCGTCGTACCGCCCGACCGCGAAGAACCACAAGATGCGGGAGTTCTACCCGTCCCTTGGCTTCGAAACGGTCGGCGAAACCGCCGACGGGGCCCTCGACTTCCGCCACTCCCTCGTCGAACTCCCGCCGGTCCCGGGCCATGTGACGCTCGACGCGACCTTCCCCGCCTAGCGTCCCCATCGAGCCACCCCCCAGCGCCTGCCGTCCGCGATTCCCCCGTCGCGGACGGCAGGCCCATGTCCGGGGCCTTCTCGGCGGCGACCCGGCAGGCACGGGGCAGCGCAAGCGAGGCCTTAGCGGGGCGAACCAGGATCGACGGTGTCCCAGCAAGCCATGTCCCAGCAAGCCCTCGCCGGCGCCAAGCCTGCGGATCTCGGAGAGGTCAGGCAAAGACGTTGACAAGCTTCCGAACCTTTACGGAACTGGTCCTGGACCGGGCCGCCGAGCTCGGTACCGAGGACGCCTTCATCTTCCTGCCGGACGATGCCAACGGGTCGGTCCCGGAGCACCTGTCGTACGCCGGGCTCGACCAGGACGCCCGCCGCATCGCCTCCTGGCTCCAGGCCCATGGCGTCGCCGGCGGACAGGTCCTGCTGCTGTACCCGTCGGGCACCGACTTCATCAAGGCGTTCACCGGCTGCCTGTACGCCGGCGCCGTCGCCGTACCCGCCCCGCTGCCCACCGAGCAGGGCCAGCACTTCACCCGGGTCTCCGGCATCCTGCGCGACGCCGAGGTCCGGGCGGTGCTCACCGACTCCACCAACGCCCCGGAGATCTCGGCCTGGCTGGCCTCGGAGGGCATGACCGACGTGCTCTGCCTCGCCACCGACGGCGCGGACTACGGCGACCCCGGTGCGTACACCGTGCCGGACCTGAGCCCGGAGCACCTCGCCTTCCTGCAGTACACCTCCGGCTCGACCAGCGACCCCAAGGGCGTCATGGTCTCGCACCGCAACCTGCTGGCCAACGAGGCCGCCATCCAGCACGCGGCCGGCACCGACTCGAACACCCGGTTCAGCGGCTGGCTGCCCTTCTACCACGACATGGGGCTCATCGGGCATGTTCTGCACCCGCTCTACATCGGCGGCTCCGCGGTGCTGCTCTCCCCGGTGTCCTTCCTGCGCCGCCCGCACCGCTGGCTGAAGACCTTCGGCGACTACGGCGCCACCATCGGCGGCGGTCCCAACTTCGCGTACGACCTGTGCGTGCGCCGGGTCACCGACGAGCAGATCGCCGAACTCGACCTGTCCACCTGGGGGGCCGCCGCCAACGGGGCCGAGCCCGTGCGGGCCGAGACCGTCAGGGCGTTCACCGAACGCTTCGCGGAGGCCGGCTTCCGGCCCGAGTCGTTCTTCCCCTGCTACGGCATGGCGGAGACGACGCTGCTGGTCTCCGGCACTCCGCTCGGCCGGCGCCCCGCGCAGCGCACCGTCGACCCCGTCGCCCTGGAGCAGGGCACGTTCGGCGATCCCCAGGACGACGGCCCCAGGCGCACGCTGGTCGGCAGTGGTGTCATCCACGACTTCACCGTCAAGATCGTCGACCCCGACACCCGCCAGGAGCGCCCCGAGGGCTCGGTCGGCGAGATCTGGGTCAAGGGCGACAGCGTCGCGAGCGGCTACTGGAAGCGGCCGCTGACCAACACCGAGATCTTCGACGCGCACATCACCGACGGCCGCGGCCGCGAGGACGCGGGCGGCTGGCTGCGCACCGGCGACCTCGGTGCCCTGGAGGACGGCGAGCTCTACGTCACCGGCCGCCTCAAGGAGCTGATCATCTTCGCCGGCCGCAACCTCTACCCGCAGGACGTCGAGCGGGCCGTGCAGTCCACGGACAAGGCACTGGGCGTCGGCTCCGGCGCGGTGTTCACCGTGGAGACCGACCGGGAGCACGTGGTCGTCGTACAGGAGGTGCGGGTCAGCGCGGTCGGCACCGACCTGCGCAGCGTCGCCACCGGCGTCCAGCGGATGCTCGGCCAGGAGCTCAACATGCCGGCCGGCAACGTGATCCTGGTGCGGCCCGGCACCGTCCGCAAGACCACCAGCGGCAAGATCCAGCGCACCCTGATGCGCAAGCTGTTCCTACAGGGCGCGCTCACCCCGCTGTACGAGGTGCTCGAACCGGCGGTCCGTGGGACCGTCGCCGACGCCACCGGCTCCTCGCTGGCCCAGGCAGGGGTCTGACATGCGGGAGCCGGCATACCGGAGCGCCGAGGAACTGGACGCGTTCCTCGGCGATCCCGACCATCCGAGCGGCTGGTTCTCGCACGCGCGCTGCCTGGAACTCGACGAGAAGGAGGAGTTCCCCGCCGAGATCTGCCGCCGTCTCGACGACTGGGGACTGCCCGCCCACTACGTGCCCGTGGAGCACGGCGGCCGCCTGACCGACTACGAGCGGCTGATCCAGCTCATGCGCGTCGTCGCCCGCCGCGACCTGACCGTCGCGATCGGGCACGGCAAGACCTACCTCGGCGGCGTCTGCGTCTGGGTGGCGGGCACCCCGGAGCAGGCCACGCGCCTCGGCGCCGACATCCGGGCCGGGGTCCCCGTCTCCCTCGGCCTGACCGAACGCGCCCACGGCAGCGACCTGCTCGCCGGCGAGGTGCAGGGCACCGACGGCGCGGGAGGCTGGCTGGTCAGCGGCGAGAAATGGCTGATCAACAACGCCACCCGGGGAAGCCTGCTGTCCCTGCTCACCCGCACCGACCCGGCCGGCGGCCCGCGCGGCTTCAGCGTCCTGCTCGTCGACAAGCGCGAGCTGGACAAGGACATGTACCGCCACCTGCCCAAGGTGCACACGCACGGCATCCGCGGCGCCGACATCTCCGGCATCGCCTTCGACCGGGCGCGCGTCGACCGCTCCGCGCTGGTCGGCACGGAGGGCGGTGGCTTGGAGGTCGTCCTCAAGGCCCTGCAGCTGACCCGCACCCTGTGCGCCGCGCTTTCCCTGGGCGCCGCGGACCAGGGCCTCAGGCTCGCCGCCGACTTCACCCGGCAGCGCGAGCTGTACGGCAGGCTGCTCGGCGACCTGCCGCAGGCGCGCCGGACCCTGGGTACCGCCGCGGCCGACGTACTGCTGCACGAGGCGCTGGCGACGGTCGCCTCCCGCCTGGTGCACACCCAGACCGACGAGATGAGCGTCACCGCGGCGGTCACCAAGTACACGCTGCCCAGCGGCACTGAGGACGTCCTCGCCCGGCTGACCCGGCTGCTGGGCGCCCGCGCCTTCCTCAAGGGCGTCTACGAGGGCGGCATGTTCCAGAAGGTCGAGCGCGACCACCGGATCGTCGGCCTGTTCGACGGGAACACGCTGGTCAACCTCAACTCCCTGGTCAACCAGTTCCGTTCGCTCGTCCGCGGCAGGCGGCGTGGCACCGGCGACACGGTCGGCGCGCGGACGGCGTACGACCTGTCCTTGCCGTTGCCGCCGCTCCGGCCGGGCAGCCTCTCCCTGGTGGCGCGGCACGGCAGCGGCGTCCTGGCCGGGCTCGGCGAGTCGGTCGCCCGGCTGACCGAGCTGGCCCGGGAGCGTCCCGCGTTGATCCCGGCCGCCGAGGCGGCCCGGCGGATCGTCGCCGTCACCGACCGCGTGCACACCGAGATGGAGGAGCGGCAGGGCCTGGTCGGCGATGTGCCGCCCGCGGCGTTCGAGACCGCCCGCCGCTACACCCTGTGCCACACCGCGGCGGTCTGCCTCGGCCTGTGGACGCACAGCGCGCACCTGTTCACCGGCACCCGCGCCGCACCCCTGTGGCAGGACGGGCTGTGGCTGCGCGCCGCCCTCGACCGGATCCTCGACCGGTTGGGCGAGCCGGACACCGGGGACGGCGAGGCGTACGAGGCGCTGGTCGACCACCTGATCACCACCCGGCGCTCCGGCGAACTCTTTTCGCTGCACCCCTACCGGCTGCCGGGAGCGCCCCACCGGCCGGCGGCCGACGCGACCAACGTCAGGAACTGAGAGGACGCCATGCTGATCGGTAGCGCGGCCACCGGGCCGCACGAAGTGTCCGCCGGACCGGGTCCGTACCCGCCCGGCGGCCAGGAGGACCGGGTCGTCGCCCGGATCGCCGAGCTGGAGACACGGCTGGGCGACCCCACCGACGAGCGCGGCGAGGTCTCGTACGCCAGGCTGCTGGAGGCCGACGAGCGCGCGGAGCTGTCCGAGCACGGCGAGCAGGCGCTGGACGACCTGGTGCTCAACGCGGACTTCGTGCCCCACCGGCTCGGCGGCCGGCTGGAGCGCATCGACACCCTGGTGCGGGTGATGCGGCAGGTCTTCCGCCGCGACATCGCGCTCGGCCTCGGCTACGGCGTCACCTCCTTCATGGCCGCCGTCAACGTCTGGAGCTCGGGCACCGAGGAACAGCGGCGGCGGCTGGCCGAACTGCTCCTGGACGGTCGGAAGGTGTCCGTCGCCTACCACGAACTCGCGCACGGCAACGACTTCGTGCGCAACGAGTTCCAGGCCCGCCCGGCGGACGGCGGCTACCTGCTGAACGGCACCAAGCAGGTCATCAACAACGCCGACCGGGCCGCCGCCTGGGTGCTGTTCAGCCGCACCAGCCCGGCCCCCGGCAGCCGCAGCCACTCCGTGGTGCTGGCCGATCGTGCCGGACTCGACCAAGACCGCTACCGCGTCCTGCCACGCTACGACGCGGTCGGCGTACGCGGCTGCCACCTGTCGGGCCTGGAGTTCACCGACTGCCCCGTGCCCGCCGCCGCACGCGTCGGCGAGGAGGGCAAGGGCGTCGAACTCGCCCTGCGCGCCTTCCAGATCACCCGCAGCGCCATCCCCGGCATGGCCCTCGGCGCCACCGACACCGCGCTGCGCACCGTCACCGGCTTCGCGCTGGGCCGACAGCTGTACCGCAAGTCCGTCATGGACATCCCGCACGCGAAGGCGACCCTGGCGACCACCTTCCTCGACCTGCTGATCTGCGACAGCCTCTCGCTGGCCGCGACCCGCGCCGTCCACGTGCTGCCCGAGGAGACCAGCGTCTACGCCGCCGCGGTCAAGTACCTGGTGCCGAAGATGCTCACCGACGCCATGTACGACCTGTCGATCGTGCTCGGCGCCCGGTTCTACGTCCGCGAGGGCGAGTTCGGGATCTTCCAGAAGCACGTGCGCGACCTGCCGGTGCTCAGCCTCGGCCACGCCGGCTCGGCCGCCTGCCAGGCCACGATCATCCCGCAGCTGTCCCGGCTGGCACGCCGCTCCTGGTTCAGCGACGACCCGGCGCCCGGTTCGGTGTTCCGGCCGCACGAGGACCTGCCGGACATCCCGTTCGAGCGGCTCTCGCTGGCCAGTGGCCGCGACGGGCTGAGCGCCTCGCTGGTCGCGGCCGTCGACGAACTGCCCAGCGGCAGCCCGGAGGAGCGGGCGGCGCACGGTGCCGCACTGCGCCTCATGGACGAACTGCGGCAGATCCAGGAACAGAGTCTCGGCCTCGCGCCCCAGGACCGCACCGCCCTGGCCAGCCCGGCCACCTTCGCCCTCGCCGACCGGTACGCGGTGCTGCTTGCCGCCGCCTCGGTGATCGGCGTCTGGCAGCAGGCCCAGGGCGGCTCCGACACCTTCCTCGCCGACCCGGCGTGGCTGGCCGCCGCCCTGCACCGGCTCGGCCGGCGGCTCGGCCACTCCCTGCCCGACCTGCCCGCCTCCTGCGAGAACCGGCTGCACGACGAGGTGCTGGCCCGATTCCACGAGAACCGCAGCTACGACCTGTACAACGCCCCGCTGGCCGGCTGATCCGCTGATGGCGCCAGAAGAACCGATGACCTCTTAGAGGAGCGCAACATGTCCGTTCCCACCACCGGACGTACCACCCCCGAGCTGACCGCGTGGCTGTCCGACCGGATCGCCCTCTACCTCAAGCGCCGGCCGACGGAGATCGACCCGGCCGTGCCGCTCGCCGAGTACGGGTTCGACTCGGTCGCCGCGCTCAGCCTGTGCGGCGACATCGAGGAGGACTTCGACCTCATCCTCGAACCCACGGTCGCCTGGGACTACCCGAACGTCCGGGCACTCGCCGCCCACCTGGCGGAGAGCCTGGAATCCGAGGCGGCGGGCTGATGGACCGGATCGCCATCGTCGGCATCGACTGCACGTTCCCGGGGGCTCCCGACACGGGCGCCTACTGGGACCTGCTGATGCGTTCCGGAGACGGGATCGGCACGGTCCCCGAACAACGGTGGGCCGCCCGGGAGTTCCACTCGCCGACCCCGGCCGAGGGACGCGCCAACACCACCCAGGGCGGCTTCATCGACGACCCCGACGCCTTCGACAACGAGTTCTTCACCATCTCGCCCCGCGAGGCCGCCGCCATGGACCCGCAGCAGCGCCTGCTGCTGCAGTGCTCCTGGCGGGCCGTCGAGGACGCCGGACTCGCCCCGCACGAACTCGCCGGCAGCGCGACCGGCGTGTTCGTCGGGATCATGGGCAACGAGTGGGCCCAGCTGCACCTCACCGACTACGACCACGTCACGGCCCAGGCCGGCTCCGGCAACGGCTACTGCATGACGGCCAACCGGATCTCCTACCACCTCGACCTCAAGGGACCGAGCCTCGCGGTCGACACCGCCTGCTCGTCGTCCCTGGTCGCCGTCCACCTGGCGGGCAACGCCCTGCTGTCCGGGGAGTGCGACTACGCCATCGCGGCGGGCGTCAACGTCGCCGTGACCCCGGCCCTGTCGATCTTCTACACACAGGCCGGACTGTCCGCGCCCGACGGCCGCTGCAAACCGTACAGCGCCCAGGCCGACGGCATCGGACGGGGCGAAGGCGTCGGGGCCGTCGTACTGCGCCGGCTCGAGGACGCGCTCGCCGACGGCCAGCAGGTGTACGCCGTGATCCGGGGCACCGCCGTCAACCAGGACGGCCGCAGCAACGGCCTCACCGCCCCCAACCGCTGGGCCCAGCAGGACGTCATCGGGGCCGCCTACCGGCGCGCCGGCGTCGACCCGGCCGACATCGCCTTCACCGAGGGACACGGCACCGGCACCGCGCTCGGCGACATGATGGAGGTCGCCGCCCTGGGCCACCACCACGCCGGGCGGTCGGGCAGGCCGATGGCGCTCGGCTCGGTCAAGGGCAACCTCGGCCACACCGAGGGCGCGGCCGGGATCGCCGGACTCATCAAGGTGGCCCTGGCGCTGGACCACCGCACTGTGCCCGCCAGCCGTTTCGCGGTGAAGGAGAACGAGCGGCTCGCCCTGCGCAAGAAGGGGCTGAGGCTGCTCAAGGCCCCGCTGCGGCTGCCACGCGGCACCGCCCTGGCCGGGCTCAGCAGCTTCGGCATGGGCGGCACCAACGCGCATGCCGTCCTGGAGTCCGCCCCACCGGAGGCGGCGCGCCCGGCGCGGGAGTCCGCGGACGGGCCCACCGGCATCGGCACCGCGCTCTTCACCCTGACCGCGCCCGCCCCGGAGGCGCTGCGCCGCAACCTGAACGCCCAGGCCGACGCGCTGGCCGCTCGCCGGGCGCCCGCCGGCGCCGTCGGCTGGACCTCCCACCGGGTCAAGACTGGGCACCGCTACCGCTTCGCGGTGTCCGCCCCCGACACTGACACGCTCGTTGGGCGGCTGCGGGCGGCCGCGGCCGACCCCGACCTGCTCGCCCGGCTCACCGGTGTGGGCGGCACCGCGCGCACCGCGTTCCTGTTCACCGGCCAGGGCTCCCAGTACCCGCGCATGACGGCCGGCCTGTACCAGGAGTCGCCGCTGTACCGCCGCTTCCTCGACGAGGCCGATGACGCCCTGCTCCCGCACACCGGGCGCTCGGTGCGCGACCTCATCCTGACCGGCGACGAGGAGGTGCATCTCACCCGCTGGGCGCAGCCCGCGCTGTTCGCCGTCGGCTGGGCCCTGGGCCGCACCCTCGGCGAACTCGGCGTCGAACCGGACCTGTTGCTCGGCCACAGCGTCGGCGAGTACGCCGCGGCCTGCCTGGCCGGCGTGTTCCCGCTCGACGACGCGGCCCGGCTGATCGCGGCCCGGGGCGAGCTGATGCAGCAACTGCCCGACGGCGGCGGCATGCTGGCCGTTCTCGCGGGCCGCGAGGAGCTGGCGGAACGCCTCGCCGAGGAGCCCGAGGTCGGCATCGCCGTCGTCAACGGGCCGCGCGCCACCGTGCTGTCCGGCGATCTGATGGCGTTGCAGCGCATCGACAAGGAACTCGACCGCGACCGGATCCGCACCCGGATGCTGCGCGTGTCGCACGCCTTCCACTCGTACCTCATGGAACCGATGCTGGAGAAGTTCGCCGAGGTCGCCCGCGACGTCGGAGGCGTCCCCCGGCTCCCGCTGTACTCCACGCTGTACGGCAGGGTCCTGGACGACGAGCCGATGGACGCCGACTACTGGGTGGCGCACGTGCGTCGGCCGGTGCTCTTCGCGGACGCGGCCGCGCAGCTGCTCGCCGCGGGTCCCACCCACACCGTCGAGGTCGGCCCGTCCCCGGTGCTCTCCTCGATGATCCGCAAGCTCCCGCCGCCCGCGTCGGGCGCCCGGCCGGCCGCCGTGGCGCCGGTGCGCGGCGCGGACTCCACCGGCCGGGACCTGGCGGACGGGCTCGCCGAGCTGTACCGGGGCGGTCTGACACCGAGGTGGGAGGCCGCGTACGAGGAGCGGGAGCGGACGCCGTACCGGATGATGCCGTATGTCTTCAGCGACGAGCACCGCTACTGGGCCCGTGGCGGCCCCGTGCGCGCCCGCCACGACGCGCCCGTTCCGGAACTGCCGCGGCCCGCCGCGGAGAAGACCCCCGAGAAGACCGCGAAGACCGGGAAGACGACGAAGACCGCGCGGCCCGCCGAGAAGACGGCCGGACCGGCTGCCACCGGAGTGCTCACCCTGGAGCGCCCGGCGCCCACCGACCCGGTCTCCGAGGCCGTGCTGGAGGCCATCGGCCAGGTCGGCGGCTACGGGACCGACGAACTCGGCCCGTATCTGCGCCTCTACGAGGACCTGGGCTTCGACTCCGTGATGGTCATGGAGCTCAAGAACCGGATCGAGGAGCGGCTACCCGCCCTCGCGGCCCTGACGGTGCAGGACCTGTTGCCCCGGCTCGCCTCGGTGGGCGACCTCGTGGACTTCCTGCGGGAGCACTGCGCCACCCGGCCCGCCACCGAGGAGAGGACCGCATGAACGGCAACCCGCAGGTGTACCTGTCGTCCGTCGGCACCGCGCTGCCCGGCGACCCGGTCGACAACGCCGAGCTGGCCCGGGTGCTCGGCGCCAACGAGGAGTGGATCGAGGTCTTCATCGGCACCCGCACCCGGCACTTCGCCCGTGACCTCACGACCGGCGAGGTGCGCTGGTCGCTGGCCGACCTGTGCGCCCAGGCCGCCGACCGTGCGGTGCGCGCCGCTCAAGTCGCCCCGGAGGACATCGAGTTCGTGGTCCTGGGCACCGCCACCCCGGACACCCTGATGCCGGCCACCGTGAACAACGTCGTCGACCAGCTCGGCCTCGACCAGGTGCCCACGTTCCAGCTCCAGTCCGGCTGCGCGGGCGCGGTGCAGGCGCTCAGCCTGGGGCGCACACTGATCGCGTCGGGGGAGTACCGCACCGGCCTGGTCATCGGCGGCGACGTGTGCAGCAAGCACCTCGACATCAAGCGGGACCTGACCAAGGCGGCCCCCAGCGACCTGGTCAACTTCGTGCTGTTCGGCGACGGGGCGGGCGCGGCGGTGCTCACCGACGAGCCGAGCGGTGAGCGGGTGGCGCTGCGGCACGTGCTGAACCGGTTCACCGGTCTCGGCCGTAAGCCCGGCCAGGTGATCGAGTGGTTCGGCCTGGCCGACCGCCACGACGACCGCCAAGCCCTCACCGAGGACTACAAGGCCATCGAGGAACAGGTCCCGGTGATGGCGGTGGAGATCCTCTGGGAACTCCTCGGCGAGCTCGACTGGGACGCCGACGACCTCGACTACCTGCTGCCGCCGCAGCTGTCCGGCCGGATGACCCGCAAGATCACCGAACAGCTCGACGTACCGACCGCCACCGAGATCTCCTGCGTCGCCGACACCGGGAACAACGGCAACGCCCTCCCGTTCCTGCAGATCGAACGACTGCTGGAGAAGATGACGGACGGTCAGAAAGCGCTGGCCGTCGCCATCGAGTCCAGCAAGTGGATCAAGGCCGGCTTCGCCCTGGAGAGGATATGACCACCCAACCCGCCTACAGCCTGGCCGACTTCGTCGGCACCGTCCGTGACGAACTGGGCCTGCCGCTGGCCGACGACCAGGTCGGCGTGGACTTCGACGAACTCCCCGAGTGGGACTCGCTCCACCTGTTGAAACTCGTCACCGCCCTGGAGCAGGCCACCGGTCGGCCCGTGCCGGTCGGCCGGGTCCTGGAGGCCCGCAGCCTGAAGGAGATCTACGAACTGGCGGTCCCCGCGTGAACAGCGCCCCCGGCCCGCACGTCGAACGCCGCCGCCGCCACACCCTGTACTTCCTGGAGTGGGCGGCGAGCCAGCGGCCCGTGCACCTGGACACCGAGGTCGACATGACCCGCGTCCAGGCGCACCGGGCCGCCGCCCGGGTGCAGGGCACCCGCTACTCCGTGGTGAGCTACCTGCTCCACGCCACCGGACGCGCCCTCGCCCGGCACCCGGCCGCCAACGCGGTCATGGCGCCCGGCTGGCCGTCCCCGCTGCGCCGCCCGCGGGTGATGCGGTTCGGCTCGGTCACCGCGAAGCTCGCCCTCGACCGCACCGTGGACGGCGAACGCACCGTGCTCTCCGCGCTGCTGCCCGGCCTGGAGGACGCCTCGCTCGCCGAGATCCAGCGGAACGTCGACCGCTACCGGGGCCAGGAGGCAGCACAGCTCCCGGAGTTCAAGGGCGTCCGTATGCTCGGTCGGCTGCCCGTCCCGCTCGGCCGCGCGGCCTTCGCCGCCGTGCTGCGCGATCCGTGCCGGCGCCCCGCGGTCTTCGGCACCGTCTCGGTCAGCTCCCTGGGCCACAGCGACGTCGACGGCTTCCACTCCGCGGGCGGCACGGCGGTCACCCTGTGCGCGGGCCGCATCCTCGACCGGCCGGTGGTCCGCGACGGCCGGATCGAGCCCGCACCGGTCATGCGGCTCGGGCTGACCTTCGACCACCGAGTGATCGACGGGGCCACCGCCGCGGATGTGCTCAGCGATCTCCGACACAGCATGGAGGACTTCGATGACGGCTCCAGGGAAGGTGTCCCCGGGCCGGACCTTCGGGGAGCCGATCATGATCACCGGACCGCGCGGGGACTGGAACAGAGTCCGACGTGATCTCGCCACCCACGCCAGCGCCGTCCTCTACGCCCAACTGGACGACTGGCGCCCGGAACGGGCCGGCGGACCCCGGCTGCGCGCCCTGCTCGGCCGGGACTGGGCCCGCTACCTGGACCTGACCCACCCGGAGGTGCGCACCCGCTTCGCCTCGTCCCGGGTGCTGCTGAAGTTCGCCGCCGGGGCGGCCCTGCACGTGCCGCCCCAGTCGGTCGAACTCGGCTACACGCCGTCGGGACGGCCGTACCTGCACGGCTACGACGGTGTGCAGATCAGCCTCAGCCACACCGAGGACCTGCTCCTGGTGGGCCTGGCCACCGGCGCGGTGATCGGCGTGGACGCCGAGCGCGCCGACCGCCGGCTGTACGGGGCGGGCCTCGGCCGACACGTGTGCACCCCGCGCGAGGTGGAGCTGGTCGAGGCCATGCCGCCCGAGGAGCGGGACCCCACGCTGGTGCGGCTGTGGACGCTGAAGGAGGCGTACAGCAAGGCCATCGGACTCGGCATGCAGTTCCGCTTCACCGACTTCGGTTTCGAGACCGACGGCACTCCCACCGAGGTACGGCGCCCGGACGGGACACCGGGCACCGGCAGTGAGTGGTCCTTCCGTACGCACTCGCTGCTCGGCCGGTACACGGTCAGCGTGGCCGTGGGCGACTCCGGCTTCGGCGTCACCACCGACACCCAGGCGCACACGATGCTCGACGACGGCATCGTCGACGCCCTCGCCGAGGCGCTCGGCGCCGAGGAGACCGGCCGCAGCGGCGGCGACGACTGGTGGTGAGCGGCTCCGGACCCGGGCGGACGCCTTCGGAGGGACCGGCCGTACAACCGGCCCGCAAGCGGCGGTCCGGACACTGAACGCACACAGCGGGGAGTCACCATGGCCCATCCGGCAGAACACCAGCTGGCCGAACTCAAGGAATTCGCCCTCCTGCACGCCAGGGGACAGGGCATGGCACCGCGCCAGGCCGTCCGGATCCTTCAGCAGATCACCAACGACACCGAAGGCGACCCGGACTCCTGGGCCGCGACCTGGACTCGCGCGGGCCGCACCGCCGCGTCCTGCGACCGCCACCTGGACGCCTGCGCCCACTTCGCGCTGGCCCGCTTCCCCCACCACGGCGACCCGGTACGGCAGACCGCCGGCCGGCTCCTGGTGTCGTCCTTCGACACCTGGCGGTGCCGCCGAGGGGACATCGAGCGACTCGAACTCCCGCTCGCCGACGGCACGATGGCCTGCTGGGCGACGGGACTCGACGCCCTCCGCCCCCGCCCCCTGATCGTCGTCATGGGCGGCATCGTCAGCGTCAAGGAGCAATGGGCGCCGGTGCTGCCGCTGCTGAGACGCCTCGGATTCGCCGCCGTGGTCACGGAGTTCCCGGGCGTCGGCGAGAACACCCTCACCTACCGGCCGGACTCCTGGCGGATGCTGCCCGGACTGCTGGACCGGCTGGCCGGCCAGGCGACCGTGTCCGACACCTCCCTGCTCGCCCTCAGCTTCAGCGGCCACCTCGCGCTGAACGCCGCGGCCGAGGACCCGCGCATCCGCCGGGTGCTCACTGTGGGCGCCCCCGTCGGCGCCTTCTTCACCGACGCGGACTGGTGGCCGCGGGTGCCCGGCATCACCGCCGACACCCTGTGCCGGCTCACCGGCGCGGCCGACCGGGCGGCCCTGCGGACGGCGCTGCCCGAGTACGCGCTCGACACGGAACGGCTGCGCCGGGTACGGATCCCCGTCCGGTACGTCGCCAGCGCCCGCGACGAGATCATCCCGGCCGGCGAACAGCGCCTGCTGGGTGCGCTGCCCGACCTGCGCGTCAAGACGTTCGACGACGTGCACGGCTCACCGGGCCACCTCGGCGCGATGCGGCGCTGGCTGTTCTCGCAGCTGCTGCTCACCCGCTTCAGGGGCGGCCCGGCCGCGCCCGCCGGGCCGGCGGAGCGGACGCCCGCCCCGACGGCCGGCGTCACCCGCGACTAGGACACCCAGACAACACCCGCAGACAACACCCGCAAAAGCACCGGCAAAAAGAGGACACCGCCTACACCCACCGATCCCTCGCAGCGAGGAGAGACAGCCATGACCGACCAACCCACCACCAGGACCCGAGCGGCCACGACGGTGCGCCCCTGGCAGAGTCTCGCCTCGCTCGGCGTGATCGAGAGCGATCTGACACCCACCCGTTTCCCGCCCGCCCCGGCACCGTTCGACACCGACGGCCGGCCGGGCCGCACTCGCCGCCCGGGGCGGCGCGAGGAGGCATGACCCACGTGGCCACACAGCACGTTCCAGGTTCCCGAACGGCCGCCGGGAGCATCCGGCTCCGGCACCGCACGGTGCACGGCCACCGCAGAGCCTTCCGGATGGCAGGCAAGGGCGACGCCGTCCTGCTCATCCACGGCATCGGGGACTCCTCCGACACCTGGCGCGACGTCATGCCCGGGCTGGCCAAGTACCACCGGGTCATCGCCCCCGACCTGCTCGGGCACGGCCGCTCCGACAAGCCCCGCGCCGACTACTCGCTCGCCGCGTACGCCAACGGCATGCGTGACCTGCTCAGCGTCCTCGGTATCGAGCGGGCCACCATCGTCGGCCACTCGCTCGGCGGAGCGGTCGCGATGCAGTTCGCGTACCAGTTCCCCGACCGGTGCGAGCGACTGGTGCTGGTCGGCACCGGGGGAATCGGCCGCCAGGTCACGCCCCTGCTGCGGGCGGCGACGCTGCCCGGCGCGTCGCTCCTGCTCCAGGCCCTCCAACTGCCCACCGTGCGCTGGCAGTGGGGCGCCGCGGTGAAGGTCCTGCAGTGGCTGCGGACGGACCTGGGCGTGGACGCGCCCGACCTGCTGAGGGTGCTGGAGGCACTGCCCGACGCGACCTCGCGCAACGCGTTCGTGCGCACGCTGCGGGCGGTCGTCGACTGGCGGGGACAGGTGGGCACGATGATGGACCGCACCTACCTCGCCCAGGGGATGCCGACGATGCTGGTGTGGGGCGGCCGTGACCAGGTCGTGCCCGCACTGCACGCCGGCTTCGGTCATGTGTCGATGCCGGGCAGCCGCCTGGAGATCTTCGAGGACGCCGGTCACTTCCCGTTCCGTACGGACCCCGACCGCTTCCTCACGGTCATCCGGGACTTCATCGAGACCACCCGCCCGGCGAGCTTCAGCCCCGAGGAATGGCGGGCGATGCTCCGCAACCGCCGCCCGGCCCCGCGCCCCCGCCCGGACGAGACACTGCCGGCACCGCGGACACTGAGGCCCGCCTGAGCGGCCCGAGCGG
>NZ_BMPQ01000032.1:95718-99759 GCF_014647675.1 Streptomyces flaveus
CCGGCGGCGCGACCGCTGTCCGGCGGACCGTCACGCCGCATCCGCCGCGAGCCCCGGTGAGTCGTCCAACAGCCATACGCCCGGCCGCACTTCGAGGTGGGGCGGGCGGGCGTCGGCGGACTCCGCGTCGCGGCGGAGGTCCCGGTGGACCAGCTCGGCCGTACGCTGTGCATACCCCCGCCACCGTCCGTCCCCCAGGGAACGCGCCGCGGCCTCGCACGCGGCGAGTTCCGCCAGCCCGTCGGCCGGCCGGCCTCCCACGACCGCCACCAGCGCCAGCCCTCGCCGCGCCTCCGCGCACCCGCGCGTGTCACCCTCCGCGTCCGCCACGGCGAGCGCCCGCGCGTACAGGGATCCGGCCCGCTCGGCCTCCCCGGTCCCGAGCAGGACATCGGCCTCCCCGGTGAGACACCGTGCCGCCCCGACCCGGTCGTCGACCAGCAGGAACAGCCGCGCCGCATGCCGATGGCAGTCGACCGCCCGCCCGTTGTGCCGCCGCTGCCAGGCGAGATCGCCCAGCGAGCGCAGCAACGCCGCCTCCGCCGACGTGTTCTCCGCCCGCCGCGCCGCGTCCAGCGCCAGCTCGTGGCTCGCCTCCCAGTCGTCCCACTGGGCGCACGCCTCGTAGTAGCCGCTCATCGCCGAGGCCAGCGCGCAGGCGAGGTTCCACAGTCCGCTCTCATGCAGCCGGCGCAGCACCTCCAGCAGCCCGGCGGCCTCCGCCTGGAACCACCGCAGCGGTACGGCCACGGCGGGATCCCCGGCGTCCAGTGCCTGAGCGTCCGGCTCCAGCACCCCGGCCAGCCGGTCCCGCCCCGGCGTCAGTCGCGCGTCGGCCGCCCGCGCCCGCACCAGGCAGGCCCGGCCCAGCCGCGCGGTCGCCTCGGCGGCGGCCTCCTCGCCGTCCACCTGGGTCAGCATGTCCAGGGCCAGCGAACGCAGCAGCGTGTGGTAGCCGTACCGCACCGCCTCCGGTCCGGCGGCCGACGGCCGCACCTCCAGCAGATGCGCCCGCACCAGCCCCTCCAGCCGGTCCTCCGCGGTGTCCGCCGCCATGCCGAGCAGGGACTGCGCGGTCCACAGCGGGAAGTCGGGCAGGGGAGCGAGCCCCAGGGTCCGGAACGCGTGCCGCTCCGCCTCCGAGACCTCGTGGTAGGCCGCCAGCAGCCCGCTGCGCACGTCGAGGTCGCCGAGCGACAGCGCACCGAGGCGGGTCCGCTCGTCGGCCAGCCGGCGCGCGAGCCCGGCCGCCGTCCAGTGCGGGCGGACCGCGATGCCGCCCGCCGCCACCCGCAGCGCGAGCGGCAGCCGACCGCACAGCCGGGCGATCTCCGCCACCGCGGCCGGGTCCTCGGCCATCCGGGACCCGCCGGTGGCCAGCAGCAGCGACTCGGCCTCTCGCGGGCTCAGCACGTCGAGCACCAGATGCCGTGCGTGCTCCAGCGCCCCGAGCGGACGGCGGCTGGTGAGCACGACCGCCGCGTCCGGTACGGCCGCCAGCAGCGGTCGTACCTGCGCCTCCGACACCACGTCGTCCAGGACGAGCAGCAGGTCGCGGGCCCGCGTGGCGTGGTGCAGCGCGTCCGCCAGCTCGTCCGGGTCCGCGGGAAGCACGTCCGGGCCGGGCCGCAGCAGCCGGCGCAGCAGCGCGGACATCGCGGCGTGCGGCGACAGCGCGCGCCCCGTGGAGTCTCGCATGGCCAGCAGGATCCGCCCGGCGGGGAAACCCGTTGCGCGGTGGGCCAGTTGGACCGCCAGCGCCGTCTTGCCGACGCCGGGTCGGCCCGAGACGGCCACGGTGCGCGGGTTCGGCCCGCCGGGCTCGCCGAGCACCTCCTCGTAGCGGGCCAGTTCCTCGTCGCGGCCGGTGAAGTCGGTGAGCGTCGGCGGCAGCCACAGCAACGGTCCGGACGGCTCCGCGGCCGGGGCGGCGGCGGGCGTGGAGCCGGCGGCGGGTGCGGCACCGGAGGCGGGTCGGTTCGCGGGCACCCTGCCGGGGTTCCAGGCGAGCGCCGGATCGGAGGCGAGCACCCGGGCCAGGATGCGTTTGAGCGAGGCGTCGGGCTCCACGCCCAGTTCGTCCACCAGGGTGCGCCGTACGCGGTGGTAGGCCTGCACGGCGTCCGACTGCCGGCCGGACCGGTACAGCGCCACCATCAGCAGCCCGTGCAGCGTCTCGCGCATGGGGAACTCGTGGGCCAGCGCCATGAGTTCACCGATCAGCTCCTGATGGCGTCCCAGCTTCAGATCGGCACCGATCCGCTGCTCCAGCACCTCCGAGCGCAGCTCGTCCAGCCGTATGGCGGTCGTCTGCAGCGACGGACCGTGCGGGATGCCGGACAGCGCCGGTCCTGTCCACAGCGCCAGCGACTCGGCGAGGAGCCGGGAGGCGGCGGCGTAGTCGCGCTCGTCGTAGGCGGCGCGGCCGCGCGCCCGCAGCGACTCGAAGACGGTGAGATCGAGGTCGTCCGGACCGACCCGGACGAGATAGCCGGGCGGCTGGGTCAGCAGCAGCTGCCCGGTCCCGTCGGCGCCGCCGTCCACGCCGTGCTCCGTACCCTCCAGGATCACCTTGCGCAGCTGCGACACGTACACCTGAAGCGTCGTGGCCGCGGTGCGCGGCGGTTCCATCCCCCAGAGTTCGTCGATCAGGCTGTGCGTGGAGATGACGCTGTTGGCCTGCACCAGCAGCGTGGCCAGCACCACCCGAGGTTTGGCGGCGGTCGGCGTGCGGGGTGTCATCCGCACCGGTCCCAGTACCCGAAAGCGCATCGTTGCTCCTTTTGCCGTGCCGGCCGGTACGGGACCGCCCGGAAGGTCTCTCAGCAGATCTGGAGGACGGAGGTCGTCACATCCGCCACGACCCGGCTGCCCTGGGTGAAGGTGAGTCCGAGCTCGGCCGTCGGCCACCCCGAGGCGTCGCGGTGCACCTCGCCGGGCGCGCTCGCGGAACGCGACCGTACCGAGCAGCGCATCGGCAGCCCCGGCTCCGCGAACCCGCGGAACGCCGCCTGCCAGTCCGTCAGCACGGCATGCCCCGGCGCCAGCCCGTACAGCTCGCCCACGCTGAACAGAGCGGCCTGCCGGGACGCTTCCAGGAACAGGACGGCCGGCACCTCGGACCCCGAGTCGGGCAGCACCTCGCGAGCCGCCGGGATGTTGACCGGGAAGTCCAGCGACTCCTCGTCCTCCTCCAACGGCAGTCCGATGAGTACGTTGCGGACGGTGCGCCTGCCGACGAGTTCGGGCCCGGGGGCACCGTGCCCCGCGGGCAGCCCGCTGTTGCCGTCCGCCGTCCGCTCGCTCTCCCGGCGGCTGTGCGCCCGGTGGTTGCGGTAGACGCCGGGCATCACGAACACCAGACGGGCCTCGACCGTCCCGCACTTCTCGCCGTCGATGCCGATGGACGCCTGGCAGTCCATGGCCCGCGGAACCCCCTTGACCACGTCGGTCGGCGTCAGTTCGAGGTCCAGGGTGAGCTGGGCGGTACGGGCGGTGCGCTGCCACGGCGTGAGCGAGGTGACGGCCATGCCGCAACCCGCCAGCAGGATCCGCCGGTTCTCCGGGACGCGGAAGTAGCGGCCCGCCGCGAACACCGCCATCTGCCGCAGAGACTCCATCGGGTACAGCAGGTCATGGAACGGAGCGGTCGAGTCGGAGAACAGCGGGTGCCGCTCGGGGAGTTGGGAGGAGAAACCGAAGCGGTGACGGCCCGGTGGGGTCGCGGCGAGCAGGAAACCCTCCGGGGTGTCGGGACGGTGGACGAGGTGGTGCGGTCCGATGAGGGTGCCCGCCGGGGTGGCAGCCGGCAGCGGCCCGCCCTCCGTGAGCGGACTTGCCTGATGGGCGGACCACGGGCCGGTGAAGGAAGAGGAGAAGAGATTCATGAAGGTCCTCTGCGACGGAGTCCGGACGGTCTTGCCGTGCGTGGAGCGGAGAAGGCGGTGCCTGTCTCCTCTCCCGACGGTCTCCGGTGCCGCTGAAGAACCAGGGAAGCCCCACGGGAGAAGCGCGGGCCTCCGCTTTCCCCGGAACGCCGAG
>NZ_BMPQ01000032.1:99804-100223 GCF_014647675.1 Streptomyces flaveus
AGCCCGGTTCGCTCACCGGTGCCGCGGCCACCACGGGGTGGTCCGCGGCCAGCGGCGGGACACTGCTCGCGCCGCCCGGGGCACCCAGCGGAATGAAGACCTCCTGGTCGGCGGTCCGGTACTCCGACCACTCCGCGGGCAGAGCGTCCTCGTAGAAGATGGCTTCGACGGGGCAGACGGGCTCGCAGGCGCCGCAGTCGACGCATTCGTCGGGGTTGATGTACATCTTGCGGGGGCCTTCGTAGATGCAGTCGACGGGGCATTCGTCGATGCAGGCCTTGTCCTTGGTGTCGACGCAGGGCTGGGCGATGACGAAGGTCATGAGGGACGCTCCACGGTCCAGGTGTCGCTGCCGGTGATGAGGGCGGTCAGGTCGCCCTTCCCGTTCTGCTCGATGGCCGTGTCCAGCTGGTCCGACA
>NZ_BMPQ01000033.1 GCF_014647675.1 Streptomyces flaveus
GCTGAGACACCCGACACGGCTCTCGTCCACGCAACGACACGAGAGCGGCAGCGCCGACAGCCCGCGAAAACACAAGACGAACACGAAGAGCGGGGCTCACTTCGGCACGGCCGCCATCACTCACCTACACCACCGTGTCCGCGGTCGGCCGCAGTCCCGGTCCGCCGCAGGGACCAAGCCCCGGAACCTCGGTCACCGACACCTGGGTTCCGTTCCGGACAAGGAGTTCACCATTAAGATCGGCATTCTCGGCACCGGGAACATCGGCAAGACGTTGACCAGGCGGTTGAGCGCGGCCGGGCATGAGGTGAAGGTGGCCAATTCGCGCGGCCCGGAGACGATCGAGGCGGACGTGCTGGCCTCGGGCGGACGCGCGGTGACCGCGGCGGAAGCCGTAGTGGACGTCGACGCCGTGATCCTCTCCATCCCCTTCGACCGCATTTCGCAGGTCGCACCGCTGATCGCCAACGTGCCGGCTGACACGGTGGTCATCGACACGTCGAACTACATCCCGCATCGGGACAACGGAATCGCGGCGATCGAGGCCGGCCAGGCGGAGAGCGTGTGGGCTGCCCAGCAGCTGGGCCGGCCCATCGTCAAGGCATGGAACTCGATCGGAGCCGAGTCGTTCGCGTACAGGAACAAGCCGGCCGGAAGCGCGGACCGCATCTCGCTCCCCGTCGCGGCCGACAGTCCGCGAGAGCGTGACCTGGCCATCGCACTCGTCGAGGACACCGGGTTCGACGCCTTTGATGCGGGGCCGCTCGCGGAATCCTGGCGGCAGCAGCCCGGCACGCCCGCCTACTGCACGGATCTCACCCGGCAGGAGCTGCCGGACGCACTGGCGGCGGCGGACCCGGCGCGATCACCGAAGCGGCGCGACCTCGGGTTCGCCGTGGTCCAGGAACGCTTCGGGGCAGGCGTGCAACCAGACGCGGAATACCTTGTCCGCCTGAACCGCGCAATTTGCATGTGAGCAGGGACGGGGCCGCTCTGTGTAGGAGTCTCACCATGTCATCCCCCCACCAGACGCCCATTGGCGTGGGCATCGTCGGTCTTTCCGCCAGGCGCGGCTGGGCTTCTCAGGCCCACCTTCCCGCGCTGCAACAGCTGGACGGCTTCGAACTGCGCGCACTTTCGGCGAGCAGCGCCGAGTCCGCGCGGCAGGCTTCGGAGAAGTACGGAGTCGCGCAGTTTTTCGGGACGGCCGGAGAGCTGGCGGCGGCCGACGGGGTCGACCTGGTGGTGGTCACCGTGAAGGTGCCGCACCATCGGGAGATCATCCAATCCGCCCTGGCCGCAGGGAAGATGGTGCTCTCCGAGTGGCCGCTGGGCAACGGCACCGCGGAGGCCGAGGAGCTGGCGACCGCCGCTGCCGAACGCAAACTGCGCACCTTCACCGGGCTGCAGGCACGGTCCGCCCCCCTTGTGCGCTATCTGCGCGACCTGGTCGCCGACGGATACGTCGGCGAGGTGCTCTCGACCAGCCTGGTAGCGTCCGGCGGGAGTTGGGGAGCGGTCTTCTCCGAGGACGGTGCCTACCTACTGGACCGCGCCAACGGCGCAACCATGCTGACCATCCCGTTCGGGCACACCCTGGACGCACTGACCATGGTGCTCGGCGATGTCGGGAAGGTCACCACTGTCACCGCCACTCGCCACCGAGAAGTCAGGGACCCGCAGACCAGCCGGGTCTTCCGGCCGAACGTCGCCGACCAGGTGGTGTTCGGCGGCGGGCTCTCCTCCGGCGCGGTGGCCTCCGTGCACTACCGGGGCGGCCAGTCCCGGGGCACCAACTTCCACTGGGAGATCAACGGAACGGACGGGGACCTGGTCATCACCGGCGACACCGGACACCTCCAGGTGGGCGAGTTCAGCATCGCCGGGGCGCACGGATCCGACGCCGAGCTCAGCCGCCTCACCGTACCCGAGCGGTACTTCGACCCCGCGCTCCAAGGGCTGCGCGGCACCCCCGCATACAACGTCGGCGCCGCCTACGCCCAGATCCAGCGCGACCTGACGGAGGGCGGCTCCGAGGTGCCCGACTTCGCCCACGCAGCCCGACACCACCGACTCCTCGACCGGATCGAGCGCACGGCGGAGCACGCCTGACCGGAGTCCTCGGAAGGGTCTTCGCCACGCGGCGGGCACTCGCGGCAGCGTCGCTCCCGGCGTGGACTATTCGCGGGCAAGCGCCACGGAGTCCTGAGCTCCTGGAACGCTCAGGAGCCAGGGCCTTCGAAGCCGTATGCACAGGATGGAATCCTGTTACTGATCTCTTCGGTTTGTTGTCGGATGGCGGGTGAGGGTGAGTCTGGTGCCGCTGAGGCAGCCGTCGATGAGGTCGGGGCGGTGCTGGATGTGGCGCAGGCCCCGGCGGAGGGTGCGTTCGAGGTGGTCGTCGTCGGTGAAGGCGACATTGGCCAGCGGGCCGCGCCGTAGCAGCGACCAGATGCCCTCGTCCCGAACAAGGACGCCCTCCTGGACGGCGTGGCCGAGATGCTGCTCGCCCGGATCGACTTCTCCGGAGCGGACACCGGCACCTGGCAGGACCGCATCCGGGCGCACGCCGTCGCCTTCCGCACAGCCGCCAAGCAGCACCCCAAGGCGTTTCAGCTGGTCTGCACCCGCCCCACGCAGTCACCGGCGGCTCTGGAGAGCATCCGCTCCGCACTGGGCGCCATCACCGAGGTCGGCCTCGCACCGGAGGAGCAGGTCCACGTGCTGCGCAGCTGCGCACGACACGTACCGGCCGCCGCCGGCAGCGTCCTCGCCGCAGCCGCGCCCGAGCTCGCCAGTCACGTCCAGGCCGTGGCGTTCGACGCGGACACCGGCCGCCTGGACGTCGCCCCCGATGCGTCGGCGTACGGCACGAAGCTGCGCTGGAGCGCACCGCAGCTGATCGCGGCGGCCGAGAAGGTCCCCGGCGCCAACGTCCGCACCCTGCACGTCCTGGCGCTCTCCTCCGGAAAGATCGGCCCCGCCACGGCGGCCGCCGACCCGAACCTGCCATGTTCGAACCGTGGTTCGGCTTTTTGGTCAGGGGGTGGGGGTGGAGGTGGGGTAGAAGGCGTTGATCTCGGCCAGGACGCGGTCGGGTGCTTCGTGGACGAGGAAGTGTCCGGCGCCGGGGACGACGGCGGAGGTGGCCTGGGGGGCGGCGCCCTGGATGGTCGGCAGGAACAGGTCGGCGAGGGCGGCCTGGGTGATCATGTGGACCGGGATGGTCAGCGGGGTGTCCTGGAGTTTGGTGTTGTCGGCCTCGTCCTGGGTCAGGGTCCGGTAGAGCCCGAAGCCGGCGTGCAGGACCTGGGGGCGGGAGAACACCCGGACGAACTCGGCGAGTTCGTCGTCGGAGACGTTCTCGCCGGCGGTCTTCATACTCTGGAAGAAGCGGGTGAGGAAGGTTTCGACCCGGCCGGTGACCAGTTCCTCGGCGAGCGGATTCTGCATGAAGAAGGAGAAGTGCCAAGATACCGATGCGAGGGTGGCGAACTTCAGGTTCTTGCCGACGAGGGCGGCGTCTATGAGGAACAGGCCCGCCACCTGGTCGCGGTGCTGGGCGGCCAGTGGGTAGGCGACGTTGAGGCCGTGGTCGTGGGCGACGACGTGTACGTTCTCGTGGTGGCCGAGGTGGTTGAGCAGCTTGTGGACGTAGGTGGCCAGGACCGTCTTGGTCATGGAGGGCGGGTTTCCGGTCGAGTCGCCCAGGCCCGGCAGGTCGATGGCGATGACGGTGCGGCCGGGCAGCAGCGAGGGCATGATCGGGCGGTACTCGTACCAGCTCTGCGGCCAGCCGTGCAGCAGCACCAGGACCTGCGGGCCGTCGCCTCCGATGACGTAGTGCATCTGTACGTCGTCGATGGTGGTGAAGCCGTGCCGGAAGTGCTTGTTGAACTCGGCGTCGTCCTTGGTCGCCGTGTCGTAGCCGGGGCTGAGCGGCTCCTCCGACTCGACGGCTGCGGCGGTGGTGAAAGCGTTCATGGCGGTGTTACGTCCTTTTTTAGGGGTCCTTCAGAAAGATCGTGTTGTGGCACGGTGGAGATGTACGTAATCCCGTGTCCCGTGTTTTCTGTGGGGTGTGACCATGGCGCGGCGGAAGCCGTGGGAGGTCAGTGACGGGTTGTGGGTGGTGATCGAGCCGCTGTTGCCGAAGCATGAGCGGCGGTTCCGGTACCCGGGGCGTAAGCGGATCGATGACCGCAGGACGCTCCAGGGTGTGCTGTTCGTCCTGTACACAGGTGTCCAGCCTGTACACAGGTGTCCAGTGGGAGTTCCTGCCGCAGGAGTTGGGGTTCGGTTCCGGTCCTACCTGCTGGCGGCGGCTGGCCGAGCGGCAGGAGGCCGGGGTGTGGGAGGAGCTCCAGCGGGTGCTGCTGGACGGGTTGCGGGCGGCGGACCGTCTCGACTTCTCCCGCGCCACCATCGACGCCTCTCATGTGCAGGCCAAGCGGGGCGACGCAGCCCGAAAGTCGGTCCGAGCCGGTTGACCGCGGGCGGCCGGGCTCGAAGCATCACGTGCTGACCGATGCCCGCGGCACTCCGCTGTGGGTGTCGCTGACCGGCGGTCACTGCCACGATGTCCCCCGGCTTCTGCCGCTGATCGACAGCCTTGGGCCGGTGCGGGGCAAGCGGGGCCGCCCCGGCGCACACCCCGGGTGCTGTATGCCGACCGCGGCTACGACTACGACCTCTATCGCCGCCGACTGCGCGAGCGCGGCATCACATGGAAGATCGCTCGACGGAGCCGGCCGCACGGCTCGGGCCTGGGCAAGGTCCGCTGGGACGCCGAGTCCGCCATCCCCTGGCTCCATGGCCCTCGCCGCCTGCGGAGCCGGTGGGGAGTACGCGACGACATGCACGACGTCTTCCTGCAACTCGCCCACTGCATGACACTCGCCCGCAAGCACCCGGCTTATTGAAAGCACCCCTAGAAGCGATGTGGCCACGTGAGATGGATGACCCGCCGGGAAATGCGCCAGCCGTCATCGGTGCGTCGCAGGTCGTCGGCGTAGACGACGCTGGCGACAGTGCCGCCCTCCAGCAGGCTCAGACCTTTGGATCGGGCCCGCGCCTCGTCGCCCGGGCCTTCCGACACGACGATGTTCGTCGTGTGGTGGGCTTTCGCGTGTCCGGGGGCGTTCATGAAGGCCGCGATCGCGTCCAGCCCGACGACCGGGTCGCCGCCGAAGACGCTGCCGTCCCACACCGCGTCCTCGGTGAGGCATTCGCCGAGACGGTCCAGTTCGTGGTCGTCCATGATGTGCGCCCACAGCGCCAGGGCCCTGCTGATTTCGACAGTGTCCTCATTCGTGGGTTTCACGTTCGGCTCTCCATTTTGTGCGTTGCTGGATCAGGCCTTGGCGCCGCTCAGCATGGCCAGCACCTGGTCGTAGGCGCCGTTGACCTCGGCGATTCCCTCCCTCGCCGCAGGGGCCGGGCGCGCCCGGCACTCTCGACTATGGGGGTGTATCGGCGGGGGCGGGAGAGGATCACATATCCATGGACCGACGATCCTCCCCAGCCGGCCACCATGGAGATCGTGCGCAAGAAGGAGCTGCGGACCCGGGAGTGTCTGGTCCACCCGCTCCAGGGCCTTCGCCAAGCCCGTGCCCGTCGTGCGTATCGGCGGCCGGCGCAGCCGCTCCAGCTCCGAGAGCTTGCGCCCCTGCGGTACCCCGAGCAGCGCCACCAGATCCGCCGGCAACGACGCGTCCGCCCGCCGTGCGGCACCCGCGACCGTGGCGTACAGCCGCTTCTCCGCGACCGCACCGCGGCGACCTGCTTGGCCAGCACCGAGACACCCGGCAGCAGTACCCGGTTGCGCCGCAGCCACCCCACCGCCTGGTTGAACAGCGACACCGGCCCCTCGGCGCCTGTCCACGACCGGCCGCGGAGGAACGTCCGGAACTTCCGGCCCCCCCTCGGCATCCTCGAAGGGGTGGTAGCCGTAGGCGTTCCGGATCTTCCCCTGCGTGCTCGTACGCCGTCTTCAGCCGCTCGGTGTACCGCTTCACGCACGACGGGTCCTCGATCCCCAACTGCGCGGCCAAGTGCTCGACCACCGACCACGGCACGTCCAGCGGATCGTCCACCAGGAACCGGCCGACATACCGCACGGTGCACATCTGCACCGCGAATCCCAGCTGGTGGCCTTCGTCCGCCGCAACGCGATCAGGTCCCGATCCACGAGGCCCGAGCTGGAGCGTCGGTCGGGGGTGCCGACCGAAGACCGCAGCGCGGAGGCCTGTAGGAGCCGGATTCGGTTGTGTCGGCAGCCGCGCGTCGGTGACCTTCTGGCGCATGCCGGTCGGCCCTACCGGACCGTCGGCAGCAAGGAGTTGTGGACGAGTGCCGGGGGTAGGGGCCCGGTGCCGGTGGCGCACATGCCGTCGAAGGTGAGCCGCAGGTAGCGCCGCCAGGCCGACGGATCGGCAGCCAGCAAGGGTGCGGCGGTGTAGTACACGCCGCAGATCAGCAGCATCACGTCCTGCCCGTTCAGGTCCGCACGGAGTGAGCCGTCGCGTTGCGCCCGCCGCGCCAGTGACTCGGCTGTTGCGATCAGCTGCTCCTGTCCGGCCTGTATCTCCGGGTGCCGAACATCCGACACCATGCGGAGTGCCTCCGCGAGCGCCCGGTTGTTTGCGTAGAGATCGACGCCCGCGCTCATGAACTGCAGCAGGGCGGTGTCGGCGTCGGCCTGCTCGGCCTGCCGGCGGCCCACTGTCACCAGCCCGTCGATTTCCTCGCTGATGATCGCGGCGAACAGGTCCTCCTTGGTGGGGAAATGCCGGAAGACGGTTCCCTTTCCGATACCCGCCCGTGCCGCGATCTGCGCAGTGGACGCTTCCGCGCCGTGCTCGGCGAACACCTCCGCGGCAGCCTTCAACAGCGCCTTGCGCGTCCGCACCGCGTCGGCTCTCATCCGTCGCGCGGGCGGCGCTGCAACGGCTTCTTCTTCAGTGCTCATGGGTCCACTCTACGCAACATGACCGAGCGGTCCGGTTAGGTGGTACGGTAGTTAACATGACCAGCCGGTCCGGTTACGGTTCGTGGCTGTGGCCGGTCCGGCGTTTCCTCATCCCATTGGAGAACAGAGCACCATGAGCAAGACACTCGGCTTCATCGGCAGTGGCAACGTCGGCGGCATCTTGGCCCGCCTTGCTGTCGCCGCAGGCCTGGACGTCGTCCTGAGCAACTCCCGCGGCCCCGAGTCCCTCGCCGATCTCGTCGCCGAACTCGGCCCCCACGCCCGGGCGGCCACTCCCGCCGAGGCCGCCGAGGCCGGGGACCTGGTGGTGGTGTCCATCCCGCTGGGCGCCTACGAGAAGATCCCGGCAGAGCCGCTGGCGGGCAAGATCGTGATCGACACGCTGAACTATTACCCGGAGCGCGACGGCCGCATCGCCGAGCTGGACGCGAACGAGCTGACGAGCAGCGAGCTGGTACAGCGCCACCTGGCCGACTCCCGTGTGGTCAAGGCGGCCAGCAACATCGTCTCCAGCCAGCTGCTCAGCCTTGCCCGCCCCTCGGGTGCGCCGGACCGCAGTGCCATGCCGATCGCCGGCGACGATGCCGCCGCCAAGGCGGAGGTCGTGGAGTTGCTCGACATCCTCGGCTACGACGCGGTGGACATCGGCACGCTCGCCGACAGCTGGCGCAGCGAACCGGGCACGCCCGTCTACGGCAAGCCCTACTACGGGGAAGTGCCCAAGGACGTGAGCTTGGACAAGACGATGGAATGGATCTTCCAGACCCCGGGCGTTCCGGTACCCGCCGACCGCGTGAGGGAACTGACCGCCACAGTTGTCCGGGGCTCCGCGGGCGGCAGCTTCTCGGTCGACGCCTGGACCTGAGTCCAGAACATCGCGGAAGAAGAGGTGGAACCGGAACTCCTGACCGGGTCCGGACACCGACCCACCGCGGCGGTTCCGGCCGCCGGCGGGGAGACAGACGCCTGCGGCTGCCGCCCCGGCTGCGACTGCTGCGGCTGAGCCGACACCTGCACGAGGCAGAGGGACCCCGGCCGTCACACGGCCGGGGTCCTCTTCGGCCCAGACCATCGCCGCGAGCGTGGTCTTCCCGAAGCCCCCCCGCACCGTGCAGTCCGGCCGCAGCGGTGATCCCCACCGACCGCAACCGCCGTCGACGGCCCAGCTCAGCCGCCACCTGCCGGACCTGTGCACGGTTGACTACCCACCGCGGCATCTCCGGAGCCGCTGGCGGTGGTGGGTCCTCGGCCGTCGGCGAAGACTTGACCTCGTGGAACAGCGCATACAAGGCCAGCAGCAGGGCTAGCGCCAGACCCACGCCCAGGACGATCCACGCGTGTCGCAGAACCTGGTCGAGCGGACCCGGCCACCGGTCCTGACCGGTGGCCGCGTTCTGCGCCAACGACGTCACCGCACTGACCACCGCCGTGATCACGGCCGACGCAGCTAAGCGGGAGTGTCCTGGCCAGCTCGATTTCGCGGACGTTTTCCCAAGCCAGAGCCTGGGCGAACGTATGACCTAATAGTCGCTCTGGATCTGGCCCTGAGACGATCATCGGGGCACCAAGTCGGTCGATTGCAGGGCGGGGACCTGGCAGAACTTCAGAGGGCTACGACCGACGACTTAAACACTGCGGTAGCCGGTCGGAGAACTCCAGCAACGCCATGGCCAGTCCCCTAGCGCTGTTGAGCTGCACTTTTGCGATCCTCGGCCGGCGCACCACTCTCCGCCCCTAGAGAACTCCTGAAGCGCTCATGGCGGAGCGTCAGACCGGGCCGGGGTGGAGGACCGGGCGGGCGTACACATCCCACAGTTTGCCGAGGAACAGCATGCCGAACCTGGCCAGCCCCGCGGCGCGGGCGGCGGGGGAGGGGCCCTCCACCCGGAAGGTGGTGAGTTCCCTCAGGAAGTCCGGTACGCCCAGCCGGAGCACTCCCTCTGCCGTCACCTCGCCGATGGCCTCCTCGCCCTCCGGTACATGTCCGCGCAGTACCCGTGTGTGAAGGGTGGTGGTCTCGCTCCACATCCGCAGCGGGTTGCCGCTGTCGACGGTCTTCACTCCGACGAGGGTGAGCGGCTTGTCCTGGTCGTCGGTGAAGTGCAGCCGGTAGCGCATCTCCTTGCGTGTGGGATCGCCGTCGTCGACGAGCAACTGGAAGGTCCCGCCGGTCAGTTCCCGTACGCCGCCGAAGGCCGGGCAGCGCACCTGCCCGGTGACCGACGCGGTGTGCCGCGGGTCGCCGGCGAAGCGTTCGACGTTGTCGGTGGCGATCGTGAGGTGCACCGAGAGGTGTACGGACTCCTCGCCCACCCCGAGGGTGACCCCGCCGCGCATGTCCTCGCTGAACCGCAGCGACACCGGGGTCTCGAGGAGCGGCTGGGGGAGAGGGTCGGCCAGCGGGATCTTCCGCTCCGCGCACCACGAACGAGCGGTCTCGACCCCGCGGTCGACCGCCTCGTGCTGCCGGTCACCGCTGAAGTTGATCAGGTAGTGGAGCGGTACTTCCGCACGCAGAACGTGCAGTTCGATGTGCCGGCCGAACTCGCCCGGCAGGCCTGCCGCGACGGCGGCGTTGTTCCGCTCGACGCGGTCCACCACGCGGCGGAAAGTGCCGTTGGCCGCCGCCTCGATGATCTGGAAGTACTCGGCCACGAAGCCGGGACGCCACTCGCCCCGTTCGCTCACCGTCCAGATCACCCAGATCTCGTCGGCGCCGCGGTCGATCGCCTCCTCCAGGTTCGCGTCGGTCACGTACACCGGGTCGATGTAGGTGTCGCCGTCGATCCGTACCGGCGGGAACCACATCGGCAGCGACACGCACGCCGCCAGGAAGTCCTCGGACATCCGGGCGGGGGGCAGTACCTCAAGCTCCTGGCGGGTCACGTTGTAGACGTTGAAGGTCGCGTCGAGGGCCGATGACCGGATCTTCCGCCAGTCCAGCCCCCACATCGGGAAGACGTTTCTGCGGTACGCGTCGAGGGTGAACAGTGACTCGGCATAGGCCAGCCGCGCCAGCTGGCGGACGTTGACCGACACCCCGGCCTTCGGCTCGGTCCGGCGCCAGGCGTCGGCGATCTCGGTCCCGGACATGCCCTGGCACATCATCGCGAGGTTGAACGTGCCGCCGCTCGCGCCGTCGACATGGTCGAAGACCAGTCCCGCCTCGTCGAGCCACACCTGCAGCACGCCCGCCTGGAACGCCACTTTGATCCCGCCGCCGGCGAGGATCAGGGACCGCTTGGTGGCACGTGGGGGTGCGGTCTCAGGCGCCTTATCGGTCATCGGACGCTCCTTCGGTGCGGAAGAGACGGGGAAGACGGGAAAGAGGGCCGGTCGACGGAACGCACGGAATGGGAACGTGCGGAATGCGGGGGCGTACGAAGACGTCCCACACCGACCCGGCGAAGAAGATCCCGAACCGGGCCAGGGCTTCGGCCTGGCGCACCGGATTCCGGGTCCCCGTGATCCGTACGGTCGTCAGCTGCCGCAGGAAGTCCAGAGCGTCGAGCCGCAGCACTCCGGAGGACAGTGCCGCGCCGTCGGGTGTGTGGCCGTGGCGGACCGTCGTGTGCAGTGTCGTGGTCGCGTCCCAGATGTCATCCCAGACGTCGATCCGCCCGTGGTCCCGCACGTCCTTGACGCCGTCCAGCAGATACGGCTGCCCGTCCGCCCCGAAGAAGGGCAGCGTGTACAGCATCCGCCGGGCCGCCGGAGCGTCTGAGGCGGTCAGCAGGTTCACCACCCCGCCGGACACCTTCGCTCCCTGCGGCCCGGTGACTCCCCGGACGTGCACCGTGCCCGTCGCGGCCATCGGGTGGGCCGGGTCGTCGAGGGTGTCGGCCAGTACCGGGGCGGTCACCGTCACCCGGAACCGGGCGGGCGCCGCCTCCTCGCGCGGTGCACCGCCTCGCACGGTGCCGTGCATGGTCTCGGTGAACGTCAGCCCGGTTCCCGGGGCGCTCGGCGCCGGGGTGCCGCCCACCGGGATCCGCACCTCGTCCAGCGGATCGGGCACGGGCACGGCGAACTCCCGCTCGGGCGCCCGCCACTCGGCCCGGTCGGTGATCCGGCGGATGGCCGCCTCGATGTTCCGCTCGGCCACCGCCGCGATGGTGAAGGACGGATTGACACCCGTCGCCTCCGGCAGGCAGCCGCCGTCCAGCACGAACAGGTTCGGGTAACCGAACACCTCGCCCCCGGCGTCGGTGACTCCGTCCGCCGGGTCGTCGGCCATCACACAGCCGCCCAGGTTGTGGACCGAGACCGGAATGTGAAGCGACCGCCACAGCGGATTGGTTCCGGACCGGCCGCCCAGCGCCGCGGCGACATCGGCGCAGAACCGTTCCTCGGTCTCGTAGAGCCCGAGGTTGTCGCCGAGGTTCCACGAGATCCGCAGCTCGCGGCTGACCGGGAGCAGCGAGATCCGGCCGTCGGCGGTGTCCCGGCCCATCGCCAGGAACACCGCGGTGTGTTCATCCGGAACGTCCATACCGTCCGTACGCTCCGGCCGGGTGCCGATCCGCTCCCGCCCGGCGCTGCGGATCGCCGCCAACGCCTCGTCCTGTGAGCGCAGCAGACCGGCGAAGCGCGGATCGCCCTCGTCGAGGAGTCGGATCAGTCCGGCGATCTCGCGTGGGAAGGCGCCCTCCTGGAAGACGAACCAGCGGCGGCCGCTGCCGGTGCCACGGTCGTGCACGATGCCCGAGGTGATCACCGGCCCCCGGGACGGCTCCAGGGCCTTGTCGGTGCCGAAGGCGAACCCGAGGTAGTCGCCGTTGCCCGAATAGCGGTGGCCGAGCCGCTCGGACAGCTCCGGCAGCGTCCCGTACTCGTCACGACAGCGCAGCAGCAGCTCCGTACTGTTCACCGCGCCCGCCGCCAGAATCACGACCGGCGCGCTGACCGTCTGACTGACCCCGGTCGTGTGATCGGTGTACGTGAGCCGGTAGCCGGTGACGCCGGACAGCGGTTCGATCCGGGTCACCTCGCAGCGCGTACCCACCTCGGCGCCGTGATGCTCCGCGACAGCCAGGTAGTTGAGATCCAGGGTGTTCTTCGCCTGGAAGTTGCAGCCGATGTCGCACTCACCGCAGTGACGGCAGCCCGACTGGGGCACGCCGAACTTGTTGGGCCGCATGACCTCCGGTTCCCCGAAGTCCACCGCGAGCGGGAGCAGCGCGAACTGTCCCTCGCGACCCATCGCCCGCGCCGCCTCCCGCATCGCCATCGTCTTCGGCGGCAACCCGAGCGGCTGCCGCTCGCTGACCGGCGTGAGGTCCAGCATCCAGGCGACGAGGTCGTAGTACGGATCGAGCGCGGCGCGGCCGTAACCGCTGGGCCAGCCCCGCTCGAACCCGTCCTCGGGCACTCGGAGGTGGACATTGGCGTACAGGTGGGAGCCGCCGCCGTAGGACGCGCCCTGGACCACGGTCATCTCACTGAAGGGCCGTACGTCGAAAAGCCCCTGGTCCTTCGACCACAGCCAGCCGTTCAGCGGGTTGTCCCAATCCCGGGGGAAGCCCCCCAGCGGGTAGCGCCGCCCGCGCTCCAGAACACCGACCCGCAGGCCCGCCTGAGCCAGTCGGCAGGCGGAGACCGCGCCGCCGAAACCGGTGCCGATCACAAGTGCGTCGTAGCTTCGGCGCATTCGTACCAGCTTCCTTTCGTCATGGGCTCCGCCCTGTCCGAGCTTCATCGCAGGGATGGCCGCGTGCAATACGAGGACATTTGTACAGGCCTTATGAGGCGTCTTACGGATGGCGCCTCATGGGCGGGGCTCTATGGGTGGCCGATGAGGCCAAATGGGTGGTCGCCTGCGAATCCGGGATTCGGGGCCGCCCGCACACGGAAAGCGTAGACCGACGTATGCCCGGTACTGATTCCGCTCCTCGCCGCAAGGGGTCCCAAGGACCCGGCCCGCGAGAAGTGCCGACACATCAGCCGTTTCCCGAATTCCCCCGACCCAAGAGGTGGGCACCTTGACGCAGAGTCCCCCGACAGCGACCGACGTGCTGTCCCCCGATGGGCATGACGCGCAGATGATGCGATCCGTACTGGAAACCGGCGGGCTGTGGACCGTCGACACTCGGGCTCCGTCGTACCGGCAGCTCCGGCCGTTCAATCAGCCGGACGGGGCGCGGTACTCCCAGCTCCCGGAAGCCGACGAAGAGAGCGCCGCGTACTGGGAGACCGACGGCTTCCCGGTCCACAAAGGCCTGTCGACGCATCTGGCGGGTATCGAGGAGCATCCAGATCCGGTAGCCGCCCATGTCATGGCCGTCTGTTCCGGCTACGCGTATTCGGGGGCGGAAACCGTCTCGATGATCATGGCGAGACTGGGGCTCGAGAAGAACCACTGCCGCCTGATCTCGGCAACCGTCGACGCCATGTTCATCTGCTCCAGGGCATTTCTGATCCAGAGCGGCGACGGGAAGGTGGTCATCCTCTGCTACAGAGGCACCGAACCGACGAATCTGGCCAATGGGCTGACCGACGTCGACGTGGAACCGGAGAGGATCAACTACCAGTTCGAAGATCCCTGTGCCAGCGTGCACGCCGGCTTCTACCGCAATGTCCGGGCAACGCGCCACGAGGTCATGGAGGCGTTGCGGCGCGCCGTGGCGGGGCGATCGGTGCGTAAACCGGTGGAGGGCGAAGTGGAGGGTGAATCCGACAGGATGCCGGGGAAGCTCGAGGCGCTGTACATCACCGGGCACAGTCTCGGAGGGGCCATGGCCTCGATGCTGGCGGTGATGCTGCGGCACGAGAAGAAATACGCGGCTGTCGCCGAACTCCTCAAAGGGGTATACACGTTCGGTCAGCCGATGATCGGCGATCCGAGTCTCGCCAGAGCCTGCGAGAATGACCGGGAATTCAGCAGGAAGATCATCCGGTACGTTCACGGCGACGATGTCGTTCCGCATTTCCCGCCGGTGACAGCGGGGCCGTACGAGCACTTCGGGCGCGAGTACCGGTACCGGATCTCGCACCTTCAGCAGAGCGTGTCCGGCTGGTTGAGATACCTGGGATCCTCGTACCAGCCGCAGACAGGGGCATGGCGCGAAACGGATACGTACACGTCACAGATGTCGAGCTTCCTCGGATTCGCGCTGGGCGCGACGACGCTGGCCGCACGGAAATCCCAGATCCTGCGGGCTCTTCCAGTCGTGTACTCACTGGAGGACCATCTTCCCGCCCATTACATCGGGGCCCTGACCCCTGGGCGCGTATCGGATGAATTCGGCGATTGACCTCGATCGTTCGATCGTTCATGAGTCCCCGTCAGTTCGCTGACGGGGACTCTGCGTTGTCGGCGAAGGCATGAGTGCCGCCGGAGTCGGTCAACGTGCTGCTCATGCGTGCTGTTCATGGAGTGGCCGGGTGCTCCTCCTCAACTGCCGTGCACGTCGCGGCTCGGCGATAGCGTGGTGTGGCAAGAAGTGCTGCGGACACGTTGGGCGGGTTCATGCGGATGCGGTTCGAAGCCGGGGCCGAGGACGAGTTCGAGGCGGCGTGCGGGCTGTTGGTCGACCGGCTGGTGCGGCGGGCCGGGGAGCAAGGGCTGCCGGTCGACGGGTTCCTGGCCGAGGCGGCGCTGGAGTACCGGCACCGGGCCACCATCGACGGCCGACTGGGGCTGTGGGAGCCGCGGCATGTGGACGAACTGCTGCTGCACTGGCTGCCGCAGACGATCACCGAACTCCCCGGGGAGGAACGCGGCGACGCCCCGGGCACGTTGCGTACGCTGCTGCGCTATCTGCACGCCGCGCAGCTGGCGGACCCGCGCGGCCCCGCACTTGAGGACTCCCTCGCGGCGGTCGACACGGCGGCCGAGCAGTACGGGGCGGCGATGGCGGACCGTAGCCGCTGGGGTCTGGCGAAGTTCTGGATGACGACGGCTGCCGAGCAGGGCGTGGACGTCCTGGACGAGGCGGCGTTGCAGCGGTTCGCGGAGCGGGCGCAGCGCGAGGAGGTCGCCTACGACGAGGACGCCCTCGACGCGATCATGGAACGGCGGCTGACCGGCCGCCTGCTGTCCGACGCGGCTCGCGCCGAGCCGCAACTGCCCGTGGTGCTTCCCCCGGACGGCGAACTGCGCCGACAGGCCGAGGCGTCGGCGATCGTGGCGCAGTTGCGCGGGCTCGCCGAGTGGGCGGGGCGCGACGGCCGTACGGTGACGGCGGCGGGACGGCTGCGCATGGCCGATGCCCGCGAGCTGGTGGACATGCTGGGCACCGGCGACAAGGTCGAGGGGGTGCGCTCCTCGGCGGACCTGCCGCGGCTGGGGCTGCTGGTGGAGTGGGCGAAGAAGGCGCGGCTGGTCCGGGTGGCCAAGGGGCGGCTGTACGCGGTGGCCAAGGCCCGGCCGGTGCTGGCCGATCCGCTTCAGCTGTGGCTGCGCGCCTTCGACGCGTGCTTCGAGCTGCGGCAGGCCCTGATCGGGGCGCGCAGCGGCTGGCATATGGAGTCGATGCTGTTCGATGTGTACGAGGACATGCTGGAGGACGTGCTGAACACCCTCTACAGCCTGCCGTACCCGATGCCCTGGCCGCGGCTGCGTGACTCCGTACACCTGGGCTACCGGGCAGGCTCCCAACTGGACGGCGGGTCGGACTTCCAGCATCGGATGTGGTTCGAGCACGCGGACCGGGACCTGCGCACGGTGCTCGACGCGCTGGTGGACCTGGGTGCGATCGAGCGTGACCGGGGGATGGCCGATCCGGTGTTCCTCGAGGTCGACCTCTCCGACTCCGGGCCCGAGCTGCCCGCGGACATGCCGCCGGAGCTTGCGGAGCTCCTGGGGGTCGCGGGGACGGCAGCGGACCCGGTGGCGCAGGAGCGTGCCCGCGCCCAGCGTGAGGAACTGACTGCCGGACCGGTCGAGCTGCTCCGTCTCACCGAGCTGGGCACCCGGGCCGTACGGCAGCGACTGCTGGCGGTCGGCCGGGACGCACCGCTGATCGGCGAGCTGGCCCAGGCCCCGGCGGCCGGCCTGCTGGGCGTGCTGGCCGACGACTACGACCCGGATGCCGCCCACGCGGAGCTGGCCGGCTGGCTCGCGGCCCACGGCGACGGCGAGCGGGATGCCGCACTGCGGCAACTCGTCGAAGCCGTACGGTCCATGCCCTTCCGTGTGCGTGCACAGGCGATGCTCACCGTGCTGCTGACGTCTCTGCCGGACGGCGAGGGCGAGCGGCTGCTGCGCGGGCTGCGTGGCGATGCCCAGCTGGCGCCGCTCGTACTGAGCACATTGGCGCACCAGGAGCTGCTGTCCCCCGAGGACATGACCGACGCCGAGCATCTGCTCGTGCTCGCTGAGAGCCTGCTCCAGCTCGTGGAGCTGGCGGGCGGCCGGGACGGCGCCGAGGAGACGCTGCGCGCCCAGGGCTTCGAGGCCAGGGACGCGATTGCCGCAGCACTGGACTCCGCGCACCCGGACCGGGCCGGGCTCGAAGAGCTCAGGCGGCTGGCGGCCCGGGCACGGGTCGCATCAGGGCGCCGCGCCCGCAACGCCCGGCGCACCGCGGGCAAGAAGCGCCGCAAGCGACGCCGGTGAGCGGGACACACGGGGTGGGCCCGCGGCGCAGCTGACCGGGCCACACCGCCCGGGCCTGCGGCGCCGGGTGTGCCCTGCACCGGCACGGTGGGAACGGACGTGGCCCGGCTTCGTACGTCCTCGGTGGCGCGCTACCGTCGGGGTCGTGGCTGAGGAGTGGGGCGAGGACGCGCTGATGGCCGTACGCGGCTCGCTCTACGCCCAGGACGGGGCGGCACTGCTTGCCGCGTTGCGCCGTGGACCCGAGCGTGAGGTGTTGCAGCTGGCCGGCGATGGTGTGGCCGGGGCTGCGGCGAGGGGGGTGCCGGGGGCTGCGGAGACGGCGGCCTCGTTTCTCGGCGCACTCCAGGAGCGCGGCTTCCGGGGTGATGAGGAGCTGGCGGACCGGTTGCGCTCGGCCACGGGAGAAGCGGCCATCCCGCTCCTGCGCCCGCTGGCGGTCGATTTGGAGATGCTCGCCATGCTGCTGGAGGGCGATCCTGCTGAGTCCGGCGGTCGGCTCGATCTGTCCACCGGGGAGTGCTGGCCGGCGTTCACCGACGAGCTGGAGCTCGGCCCCGAGGCTGAAGAGGCGGACGATCCCGAGCGATGGCTACATGTGCCGTCTCGGGGCTCCCAGGCCGGCTACCGGGACATGGAGCTGTTCATCGACGGGCTCGGCGACGCCGCCCTCGCCGACCGGCTGCGGATCGCCATCAGCGGGCGGGGCGCCTTCCGGCGCTTCAAGGACGTCCTCGCCCGCGACGAGCGCTCCTGGCGCCGGTACCACCGGTTCTGCGATGAGCGACAGCGCGGCCGGGCCCGCGCCTGGCTGGCAGAGGAGGGCTATTGCCCGAGGTTCCCCGTACAGGAACCCTGACTGTCGCAGGCCGGGAGGATGCAGCCCGCCCGCGGTAATCGATATCACCGCCAAGTTATTTTGATATCGCGAGTGGTCTTGTCGGACGCCCGGACCAAGGAGGACGCATGACGCGAACCGTCATCGACATCGACGATGAAATGCTCGCCGAGGCGGCTGAGATCTTCGGCACCACGACCAAAGCCGCGACGGTGAACGCGGCCTTGGAGGACGCGATCAAGCGGCGGAAGCGTGCGTCGTTCCTGGGCTGGCTCGCGGAGGGCGGGTTGCCCGACCTGACCGGCCCGGTCGAGGCGGCTGACAATCCGCATCAGGCCGCATGAGCGACCGCTTCCTCATCGACAGGTCCGCCCTCGCCCGCTACCCGAAGCCGGCCGTCCGCGCAGTGATCGACCCGCTGCACAACGCGGGTCTGCTGGCCAACCGTCCCCGCTTCGAGCCGGAACAACCGCTGCCGACGCTGGTCAGCGGCGACATCGCCCTCACCTCGACCCCGCCGAAGGACGGGGCCGGCGCCCGGGCACAAGTCGCCCGGCGCCCGCCCGACGGAAGCTGGCTGCGCCTGCTCGACCAGCCCGAGTTTGTCCCTCCCACCCGCTGAGCCCCTCGACGCCCAGGCAACTGGCCGCCCGGGCACGGGCCGCATCGGGGCGCCGCGCCCGCAACGGCCGCCGCACCGCGGGCAAGGAGCGCCGCAAGCGACGCCGGTGAGCGGGGGCACACGGGCTGGGCCCGCGGCGCCGGGTGACCTGGTTGTTCCCGGGCCCAGCTCGCCTCCAGTGACGGAGCGGTCACCGATTGTCAGACCCAGGTGTCACAGTGGGGAGCACGGTGATCACGGGGGAGGGACATCATGGCCGGTACGACAGCACAGCGCCTCACGCTCGAAGCGGCACGCAGGGAACTCGGCCTCAGGCGGGAGGAGTTCGCTCTGGGCATCGAGCACGGCGTGATCCGTACGTGCTGGAGCGGGGGCGAGCTGTACGTCAGAGCAGGCGAGGTCGTCCGATGGCGCACGGACCTGGGTGAACTCGCGGAGCTCACCCGCCTGGTGCACGCGACGGAGGCTGCCGGGCTCGCGGGGATCAGCAGGCACCGCTTCGACCAGTTGGCGCGCGCCGGGGCCATCCGGCCGGTCCGGTCGTACACCAACCGCTATCACGCCGAGGTCTGGCAGTACTCGGCCGCTGACGCCCGCCGGTTGCCCGAGCGCCGTCCCGAGCTGCTCGGGGCCCGGCTGCCCGGCCCCTGCCTGGCCGAACTGGCCTCCGGCGCCGACCGCCGGGCCGAGGGCCACCGCTCGCGGCTTCGTACCCAGGCGCTGCTGATGCTGCGTGACCCCTGGACGAAAGCCGCCGCGTGGTCGTACTGGTTGGATTCCGCACAGCCGCCCCTCGACCGTGGGCAGCTCAGCCAGGCCGAGGCCGTCCATCTCGCAAGGCGTGCCGCGGAGGAGGGACTGACCGAAGTGCTGGGCTCGCACGCGGATCCCGTCACTTCCGAGGAGCAGGCAGAGGCTGTCCGGCAGTTCAAGGCTGCGCTGCGCAGGGCCCGGCGCAGCCGCCCGGCGCCCGAGCTGGTCGCCCCGTCCGAGGCGGCGGAGCGACTCGGTTGCGCTGTGGAGAAGATCCCGGACGAGTACCGCGACCGCGGCGTCCCGGTGGATCTCATCGAGCAGAGCGTGGCTGATGACCTGGCCACGGTGCCTGCCCCGGCGCGGGTCGCGGCGGTGCGTAAACAGCGGGACGCGCAGCGCCGGAAGGGCGAGCGGCAGGCGGCCCGGGAAGCAGAACAGGCCGCCAAGCGGCTGCGAGAGGGGCGCGAGCACGCAGCCGCCGCGCGTGCCCGCGCCCACGTCCCGGAACGGACAGCCGACCCCAGGGTCACCTTCCACCTGGGCCCCACCAACTCCGGCAAGACACACGACGCCATCGCCCTGCTGGCCGCCCGCGCCGAGGCCGGGCGGACCGGCGTCTACGCGGCGCCGCTGCGCATGCTCGCCTTCGAGGTCTACGAACGGCTGCGCACCCGGCTCGGTGCGGAGCGGGTCGGTCTCCACACGGGCGAGGAACGCCTCAACACGGACGCGCCGGTGCTGTGCTGCACGGCCGAAGTGGCGCCCACCGCCGGCGATTTCCTGGTCGTCGACGAAGCACACTGGCTGGCCGACGAAGACCGCGGCCACGCCTGGACTCGTCTGCTACTGAGCGGGGCCCACACCGACGTGCATGTCTGTGCGGCACCGGAAGCCGAAGACCTGCTGCGCAAACTCTTCGCCCCCGGCGCGGACATCACGGTGGTCCGCCACACCCGGCACGGCACGCTCAGCCGTATGCGGGAATTCCAGGCCGCGACCCTCCCGCCGGCCAGCGCGGTGGTGGCCTTCTCCCGCAAAGCCGTTCTCGCTCTGCACCGTGAACTGCTTGAGGCGGGCCGGTCAGCGACGGTCCTCTACGGCGCGATGCCACCCGCGGCCCGTCGCGAGCAGATCCGGCGCCTGTCCGCGGGCGAGGTCGACGTGATCGTCACCACGGATGTGATCGGTCACGGGGTCAACCTTCCGCTGCGTACCGTGGCGTTCGCCGAAACGGGCAAGTACGACGGCAGATCCCGCCGGGAGTTGCTCATCTGGGAGGCCGCCCAGATCGCCGGCCGGGCCGGCCGGCGGGGCCATGACGCGGGGGAAGGGCTCGTGGGTGCCTACCGCAGCCGATTGCCCGGCCTCACTGCTGGCGCCCGGCTTCTGGACCGGGCCGTCCAGGCAGCCAATGGAGCGCGGCCCGGTGACCTGCGCGTCACGACGGCCCGGCTACGCCCCACCTGGACCGACCTCGGACGACCGGAGCCCGGAGAGATCCCGCACGCGCTGGCCGGCTGGACCGCTGCCGCCCGTAAGGCCGCCCAGGAGCGCTCATGGCTGAGTCCGATGCCCACGGCCGAGATCCTCGCCAAGCTGCAGACGGCACGCCAGACCGCCGGGGCACCCCTGGACATCGACGCTCGCTGGCCGCGCGACGGCCACACCGTCTGGCGTCTGATCACCCTGCCCATCGACGCGGACCGTCCGGCCTACCCGGCCGTCTGCCAGGCGGTCCTGCACGGCGCGGCCCTGCACCACCTGATCCGCCCGCGCGCCCGCATCGAACGCATGGCCTTGCCCCAAGCCGAGGAGTACGCCGCGACCATGCGAGACGTGGGTACTGCCGTCCTGGCCTTCGGCCGTGAATGCGGCGGCCTGAGCGCGGAGGAGGTGGTGGCCTGTGAGCAGACGGCCGCCGAACGCATCAACCAGTTGGTGGCCGCTTCCCGGCCACTGGCGACGTATGGCAGTTGCGTCTCCTGCGACAAACCGTGCGCCCCCTGGTACACACACTGCGATGCCTGCCACACCGCCCGCTTCTCCTGCTATGACGACGAGTTCGACTGGTGAGAGCGGACTGCCGGGGCTCTATGGCCTCCAGGCGTTGGGGAGCCAGAGACCGTGGTCGGCCCAGGGTTCAGGGTCCCACTGCATCAGATCTTGATGACGTGGACGCCGGGGCCGCACAGCATGACCAGGTCCTGGGGGTCCGACGTCAGGGCGGTCACGGCAACGCCGGTGGGGGGGGAGCCCTCCGCGTTTCCCTCCTCTGTCCCATCCCCTTCGCCCTCGCCAACCAGCGTGCATGCCAAGTGCGTTGACCTGTCCCAGGCGTACCAGCACAATGAGCCCGCACTCATGAGAGCGCTCTCACACTCCGCAAGGGAGACCCATGACCGGCAGACAAGGCCCAGGGCCCAGCCGCCGTACGCTCATCGGGACCGGCCTCGGTGTCGGCGCCGCGGTGCTCACCGCGGCGGTCGGCTCCGGCGCGGCCCACGCGGCCGGATCCGCAGCCGGCGCCGGGAGTTCCGCCCAGCGCCGGGGGTACGCCTTTCTCGCCGCCGCCATGGACGCCTATCCCGAGCACGGCAGCATCCGCCTGACCCAGAGCTACACCGACCAGGCGGGCCTGTTCAGCACCGCGTTCACCTACGACAACGCCCTCGCGATCCTGGCCCACCTCGCGGCGCGTACCGCCGACGGCCGGGCCAGAGCCGGGGCGCTCGGTGACGCGCTGCTCTATGCCCAGGCCCACGACCCGGCGTACGACGACGGCAGGCTGCGCCAGGCCTACAACGTCGGGCCGTACACCTTCTTCGACGGTTCGCCGCAGCCGGACGGCTTCGTACGGGCGGACGGCACCGCCAACGTCGGCACCCAGTTCGGGTTCACGGGTACGGCCGTGGGTGACATGGCCTGGGCGGGTATCGCGCTGAGCGCACTGGCCCGCCGGACCGGGGCCCGTCGCTTCCTCGACGGTGCCGTGCGGATCGGTACGTGGATCGAGCGGACCGGCCGTACCGACGAACCCCTCGGCGGCTACAAGTTCGGGGTCGACGGGGCGAACGAGAAACTGCCGTTCACCTCGACCGAGCACAACACCGACCTGGTCTGCCTCTTCGGACGGCTCGCCCGGCTCACCGGCGACCGGGTGTGGCTGGAGCGGCGCGCGCGTGCCGAGGCCTTCGTCAGGAAGATGTGGGAGCCGTCCGGTGGCTTCTTCTACACCGGCACCAACGACGGTGTGACAGTCAACAAGTCCCCGATCCCGGCGGACACCCAGACCTGGACCCACCTCGCGCTCGACTCGCGCTCGTACTCCCGGTCGGTGGACTGGGCCGCGGCCGAGCTGGCCGTCCTCGACCACGCCGACCGGCCCAACAGCACGGTGTCCGCGGGCCAGACGTACGAGGGAGTCACCTTCAGTTCCGCCAGTCTCCTGGCGGACGAGGACGCCCCGATCGCCGAGTTCCAGCCCAAGCCCGACCGTAACGGCGTGTGGTTCGAGGGAACGGCCCATCTCGCGCTCGCCCTGCGGGACCGGCACGGCTGTGGTGACGAGGCGCGCGCCGGCCGACTGATCGCCTCCATCGAGCGGGCCCAGGACCTGCTCGGCGCCGGCCAGACCGTCGGCGGCGGGGCGCTTCCCGCGCGGGCCGGGGTCGTCTCGGCGAGCAGCCCGCTCGACACGGGTTTCGGCTTCGGCTACTACCCGTACCGGCACACGGGGGCGACCGCCTGGTACTTGCTGGCGGCGGCACGCTCCAACCCGTTGCGGGCCTGACCGACGGCGGGCCCGACGCGGGCCTGATCAGCCCTGATGCGCCCGACGCCGGCTGCTGTCCGCCGGCGCGGGCGACCCCGGTCTGACTCCCGCTGATCGGCCCACCTGGATCGTGCCGTGTTGTCAGACCTTGATGATCTCGACGCCCGGTCCGCAGAGCAGGTTGATGTCTTCGGGGTCAGAGGTGAGGACGGTGACTGGTCCTGGTGCGGAGCGTGCGATGGCGGCGAGGACTGCGTCGATGGCGTACTTGTGGCCGCTGAGCCGGTGGCCGCGCAAGAGTGCTGCGGCTTGGTCGGTGACGTTCTTGGTGACGTCATGGACGTCGATACGGGAGAGTACCCACCGGATGCGGGCGGGGTGGATGCGTTCGTAGTGCGCCTCGAGGGTGGTCATGGCGGTCGTGGCCACCCGGATGCCTTCTTCTGAGGCTGCCTGGACGAGGGCCAGGACAGTGCGGTCCTTGAGGTAGAGCTTGGACAGGCCCTCGCTGTCCAGCAGGAGCGTGCCGGGCATCAGGCTGCGGCACCGTCCGAGTCGCGCTGGTCGTGGCGCAGTACGGCGCGGGCCGCGTCGATCTCTGCCCGGGACAACGGGTCGTTGTCGGTCTCGAAGTCGGCGACGATCTCACGAAGCTTGTCCATGGCCACACGCTGCTCCAGCGCCTCGGCCACGTAGGCGGAGAAGCCGCCAGGGCCCACATGGGTGCGTACGGTTTCCGCGAGGTCTTCAGGAAGGCTGATGGAATACTTCTTACTACCACTCATGGTTCAGATCCTACCAAGGGTAGGAAGTCCGGGTCCTGCTGCGGTCAAGCCAGCCGGATCACCGGCTGCCGGTCCAGGACCACGGTGTGGCGTCGCAAGTCGTACGCCGTCACCGTCAGCCGCTTGTGGGTGTCGATGCGGAACTCGAGGCGGAAGCGGTCCTCGCCCGCGGTGGCCGGAGGGTTGGCCTCCAGGAACGTGGGGCTGTCCTCGTTGAGCCAGAGCATGGAGCGCTGCTGGCGTTGCTGAGGGGTGACCGCCACGGTGCGGGCGCCGCCGCCCGCGTCGAAGGTGATCTCCAGGTCGGCGCCGGCGTCGCGGTAGGTGGCGTGGGCTAGTTCGTAGACGGCCAGGCCCAGGCGGCGCTGGCCCTCGTGCACCGCCTTGACCGTGAGGGTTTTCACCGGGTCCTCGGTGGGATAGGCGGTGCCCGCCTCCACCAGGACCTCGAACTCGTAGGCGCCGGTGTCGCGGTTGACGTGCCGGATGGCGTAGTCGTGCTGGATGTGGTCGTACAGTTCGCTGCCGCCCGCGATACCGGCCGCGCCCGCCGCCACCGCCTCCAACGGGCGGTCGAGACGTACGACTTCGGGGTCGAAGTGCAGATGCACCACATCCTGCACGGCGGGGATGAGGCAGCTGCCGCCCACCAGGAACACCTGCCGGATGTCGTCGATGCCGTAACCGCGGGACGAGGCGGCGTCCAGGCATGAGCGCAGCGCCTGGTTCACCCGGCGCAGCACGCCCTTGTCGCGCAGCAACGCGTCGAACTCGCCGCGGGTGACGGTGACTTGGTGCTCCGTGTCGGTGCGTGCGGCGCGCGCCGTGATGGTGGCGTGCTCGGCGGTGGCCAGGGCACGTTTGGCCTGCTCGGCGGAGGCCAGGAGGCGGCGGAACACCTGGTTGCGACCGATCTGGTCGCCCTGCGGCAGGGACAGCTGGGCCATGGCGTGCTCGGCGAGGAGCGCGTCGATGGTGTTGCCGCCCAGGTCCAGGCCCTTCTTGGCGAGGGTGCGTACGCCGGCGCCGGACCCCGCCGCGTCGGGCTCCTGTACGCGTACGACCGAGATGTCGAGAGTGCCCGCGCCGAAGTCGAACACCGCGAAGGCGTCTCCGGGGTTGAGCCGGGCGCTGTAGCCGACGGCGGCGGCGGTGGCCTCGTCGACCACCCGCAGCCGGGCGGTGGGCAGCCCTTCGCGTACCTCCCGCACCAGCCAGTCGCGGTAGCCGTCGAAGGACTCGACGGGCGCGGTGGCCACGATCTCCAGGTCGTCGTCCTCCACGGTGAGCAGGGCCAGAGCCATGATGTCGCTCAGGAACTGCGTGGCCGCCTCCCGCCCGGTGATCTTGCGATCGCCGACCGGGCGGGCCGCGTCATAGACGTGCCCCGCGACATTGATCTTCGTGGAGGCGAAGACGGTGACCCCGGCCGCCTCGTACAGATCCGGAGTGACCTGCGCGCCCAGGCGCCGCGTACCGCCGTCGTCGAAGTAGGCGATGAGCGAGGGCACGACCCGCTGGGTGGGGCCCGGCCCGGCCTCGCGCAGCACGTCGACACCGGGCAACGGGATGGGGACGCCGCGGCCCGCCTCGTGGTCCCAGCCCGCCACGACGGTGTTGGCGGTGCCGAAGTCGATGCCTATACGGGTGGTCATGCGTCTGCGTCTCCCTTACGTTCCTGAAGCTCGCCCAACTCGATCTCGAAGCCCCCCGCGACCGCCGTACCCGCCGCCTCCCCGATACCCACGTCGTGCCGGAACCGGTGCTCCAGACAGGCCCGTAGCAGCGTCAGCGTCGTGTGGGACGCCTCGTCGAGCAGGGGCTGCTTCTGCGCCTCGACCACTTGGGCCAGTTCTTGATGGGTCATCAGGCCCATGGGCCGGGCGATGAACGGGCGCAGGGTGAGAGTGGTCAGGACGTAAAGGTCGATCGTGCCGTCCGCACTTCCCACGGCCAGCACATCGCCCCTCGGCGACAGCCGCGTGATGAGGGTCATGCTTACGTTGTCGTTGAGCGCTATTCGCTCGGATATGAGCGCGTCGGGCACGGGAGCGTCGCGGGTCGGCGGCACATCAAGGAGTTCCAGGTGCAGCTCGTAGGTGAGGTCGACCGCGACGAACCGGTTCAGCGCGGGCGACCAGGCGAGGGCCGTCAGATCGACCGAAGGTGACCAGGCGGGGATGGTCATCGAGGGTTCGGCGGAGGTGAGCGGCTCGTGCCACACTTTCAGTTCGCCCGTATTGGTGCAGCTGACGAGGGTGGACGGCGACAGGGCGACGGGGATGTTCTCCAGTGTTCCCGAGCCGTCGTCGAGCTTGTTCACCACGAAGCTGCCGAGGTCGGCGACCACGGCAGCTTCAAAGACGTCGACTATGGCGATGAGCCGACCGTCGGGATCCACCGCGGCGATCAGCGGTTCGAAGTCTTCGCCCAGGCCGTTCAGTACTCCGCTGGCGGCGAGGTCACCATGGGGCCCGCCGATGAACAACACCGGATGATCGGAAAGATCCGCCTTGCTGAGCAGTGCGGACACAGCGAAGGCACGGTCTCCGGCAATGCGCTTCAGGCCCGTGATTTCGTCGACTCCCGGGTCGAGTGCCCGTACGCCGCTGCCGTCCACATGGTGGATCTTCGGCCTGCGGTGATTTCCCCCCTCCGCGCGGTAATCCATGTAGTACGGATCGGCCTCCGCGACGACCATGGTTCCGGAGCCCAGATGCGCGACTCGGTCCAGCGGATCTGTGAAGTCGCAATGCAGCCGCGACAGCGTTCCGCTGCCAAGGTCCACGATCCCCGCCCGGGCGAGGATCGGTTCCTCGGCAGGGGGTCCGTCGCCCACGAAGGCGAGTTGGGTACCGTCCGGCGAGAAATCGAGGTCGGTGATACCAGCGAGCCGCTCGTCGAGGTCGGCGAGCCTGATCCGGGTGTGCGGGGCGGGCGAAGACTCGGCCGCTCCCGACAGGATGCTCACGGAGCCGTCCACAGCCTGTGGATCCGCGGCGCGCAGTGCCTCGAACGCGTCGCGGTCCTCCTCTCCGGCGGGGCGCCAGCCCTCGAAAGCGCGAACCGTACGGACAGCTTCCGCCAGCGGCATCAGCAGGGTGAACGACCACAATCGGTCCCAGTCCCGCTGCTCTTTCAACTGCCGTACCAAGTACGCGCGTTCCTGCTCGGTGAGCGACGCGAAGTCGCCCTGCGCGGAACGCTGCCCCGCCAGCACCCGCAGCGCGTCGATGCCGCCGAATGCGGTCATCGCCTCCCGCAACGCCGAGCGCTCCTCGGCGGAGGCGCCCCGATACCCGAGCGCCAGCAGCGCCCCCTCAGGATCCAGTGCCCGGTACTGCTCGTGCTGACCGGTCCGTACGAAGAAGACGGCGCGCTGTACCTCGTCCGTGGGGGCGAGGTGGTGCTCGGCGCAGAACGCCGCCGCCTCGGGCGAGTTGAGCGCCGCCGTGCAGTACAGGTCGATGACCTCGGGATCGCTCAGTGCCAGGAACCGGACTCGGGCCCGTTCACCGAGAGGGTGGCCGAAGCGGGTGGCGGCATCGACGAGCAACTGGGCCTCGACAGCCACGCTTTCGTCGCCGAGCGCGAGACGGCTGAGGACGCGCACCTTCTGGCTCTCGGTGGTCGTTGCGGAGCGGTTCCAACGCCGCAGCAGTGACCACAACCCGGCCTCGTGGTCGTCGAGCCAGTCGTGCCAAGCAGCGTCAACGAGGATGTCGGGAACCGGTGTTGAGCCAGTCGGCAGCTCCGCCACGAGCGGGGAGTCCCACCGCCGCCGGTTCGGCCCGGACACCGGCGGCTCCGCCCAGGCCCGCCAAACCGTCTCAGGGCCGAGGGAGTCGAGGGCGTCAGCGACAGCGCGTACAGCCGTCGGCGCACCGGAGTCGGCCGCGCGCAGCACCGTCACCAGAGACCTGAGGCGCCACCTGGACGCTCGCCCCACCAGCACGGCGATCCGTACCCGCATCGGCCTCACTCCGTCCCGTCCCCGCCGAGGGAAAGGTATCCGTCCCCGCCGAGCGCGATGTCGTGGTCGAACAGTACGGCCGTATCCGCCTCGTCCCCGATGCCGATGTCGTGCTGGAAGCGGTGGACCAGGCAGGCCGACAGCAGATCCAGTGCCTGTCGGGCCGTGTGGCCGAGGTCCGGGTACTGCTGGAGCCTGGTCACCTCCGCCAGGTCGTGGCGTCGCAGGGAACCCATGGTCCTGGAGGGGACCCAGTCCTGGGGCGTGAGGTCGTACAGGTTGACGGTGGTGCCCTCGCCCGCCACGGCGAGGACGTTGCCCTTGGGGGACAGGCGTACACAGGGGCGTACACGATCGGCGCCGACGAGTTCGATCCGCTCGTGTATGAACTCGCGGGGCATGGGAGTGTCGGCGGTCGGCGGCACGGCGAGGATCTCCAGGTGCCCGTCGTTGACCGTCAGGAACCGGTGCAGGGAGGGCGACCAGGCGAGGCCGGTCGCGAGCCGGTCGTCGGACCAGGGCAGGGCCTGGGCCCCGGCCCAGACCTGGACTGTGGCCGGTGTCTGCCTCGTGGTGAGCGGGTCGTGCCACACGCTCAGAGCGCCGGTGAGAGAGATACGGACAAGGGCGGACGGCGAGAAGGCGGCGTTCTCCCAGCCGCGAGTCCTTCTTGCGGAGCCGTGGCGGCCGTAGTCGAGCCTGTTGACCCTCCCGTCGGCGAGGTCGGTGACCACGACGTCGTCCGGACCGAGGGCCGCGATCGTCCGGCCGTCGGGGTGCACAGCGGTGACCCACGGATGGGCTCCGTACAGCCTGCGAGGCAGACCGCTCTCGGCGAACGGCCCGTCGCCCTCGCCGACGCACACCTCGAACTCCACGTTCGTGCCGGACCGCCACTGCGTACCCACCATGAACGCCCGTTCCCCGACGATGCGCTCCAGCCCGCAGTAACGGTTGGCCCGGAAATCGAGCGCCCGCACACCGTGGTGATCGACGTGGTAGAGCTTCTTCCCGTTCGCGGGCCCGGCCGACCTCGAATAGTCCTCGGCGACGACGACGGTGTCCCGACCCACATGCGCCACGTGGGTCAGGCGATGCGGGAATTCGGAGTGCAGCTGCGAGACCTCCTTGCTGCGGACGTCCACGACTCCTGCCTCAAAGCCCCCGATGAAGGCGAGTTGTCTCCCGTCCGAGGAGAAGTCGAGATCATGCACAGCGAACTCCGTGTTGGGACCGCCGAGCGTGACCGGAATGGGCTCGATGCGCGCAGGCATGGAGGACACGGCACTCAGCCCGTCGTCGACGACCGCCGGGTTCGCGGTCCGCAGCGCCTCGAACAACTCGCCGTCCTCCGCTGCGGACGGCCGCCATCTGCCGAATGCCTGTGTCGTGGCGACGGCCTCGGGCAAGGTCATCAGCGGGACCAGTCGCCACAGCCGGTCCCAGTCGCCCCGTTGCCTCAACTCCCGTACGAGATAACGCCGTTCACTCGCACTGAGGGTGACGAAGTCCTGCCGCTCGGAACGCTGCCCGGCCAGCACCCGGAGCGTGTCGATACCGCTGAGGGCGGTCATCGCGCGCCGCAACTCCGCCCGTTCCTCCGCCGACGCGCCGCGGTAGGCGAGGCCGAGGAGTGTGCCGTCGGGGTCCTGCGCCTCGTACTGCTCCTGCTGTCCGGTGCGTACGAAGAACACGACGCGCTTGACCTCGTCGACCGGGGCGAGATGGTGCGCGATGCAGAACGCCGTCGCCTCGCGCGAGTCCACGGCCGCCGCGCAGTACAGGTCGACGGTCTCCGGACCGTCTTGCGCGAACAGGCGGTTACGGGCCGTCTCGCCGATTGGGTGGTCGAAGCGCAGGGCGGTGTCGACCAGCAGACGCGCGTCCACCGACACCTCGTCGTCGCCGAGTGCCAGCCGGCTGAGCACCCGCGTGCTGTAACCGGCCCCGGCCCTGGCGGGGAGTTTCCATTGCTCCAGCAGGGACCACAGCGCGGCGTCCGCCTCATTCAGCCAGGTCTTCCATGCCAAGTTGACGACCCAGCCGGGAATCTCCGGGACATCGGCCCCCAACTCCGTCAGGACGGTGGAGTCCCAGCGTCGGGGCGGCGTTCCGGTCACCGACTCCGACGGCCGCAGCCAGGCCGACCAGACGGCTTCGTATCCCTTGGAACTGATGGCCCGTCCAAGGGTGCGTATGGCCGCCGGCTTGCCGGAGTCCGCCGCGCGCAGCACGGTCTCCAGGGACCAGGAGCCCAGCCGGGACCGCTCCCCGAGATCCAGACGCAGCAGCAAGGAGGCGGACCACAGCCGCATCGCGCTCACTCACCCCTCTCCGAGCCCTTACGGCCCCATCAGCGTCGTACAGGACCTCCGGGACCGGTCCCGGAGCCCGGCCTCTGAGCCAACTCTCCCCAAACTCCCGGCCCTTGACGCTCCCCTCAGCCCTTGATGCTCCCCGCCGTGAGCCCGCCCACGATGAAGCGCAGGAACGAGGATTCGTTCTCGGACTCGCAGGGCGAGAGCAACAGGTCGTACCCAAACTTCGTGGCGGCCTCGGCCACCCCGCCGATGAAGCCGAGCTGCATCCCGGTGTACCGCCGGTCCCGCCCGGCGGGCGGATAGAGCAGTCCGAGGGTGTGGGTACGACCACTGCCGGGGCCCGAGCCGGCTTCGTCACCCCCGGGGGCCGGCTCGCCCCTTCGCCCGCTCATCTTCAGCTGGCCGGGAGGGGTTGTTCGGCCCAGATGGTTTTGCCCGTGGAGGTCTGGCGGGTGCCCCAGCCCTGGGTGAGCTGGGCGACCATGTGCAGGCCTCGGCCGCCCTCGTCGAAGATGCGGGCGCGGCGCAGATGGGGAGCCGTACTGCTGGCGTCGGAGACCTCGCAGATGAGGGCGCGGTCGCGGATCAGGCGCAGGCCTATGGGGACCGCTCCGTACCGGATGGCGTTGGTGACCAGCTCGCTCACCACCAGCTCGGTGATGAACGCCGCCTCTTCCAGCCCCCAGGTCGCCAGTTGGCGGGAGGTCTGGGCGCGGGCGGCGGCGACGATCGCGGGGTCGGACGGCAGGGCCCAGGCGGCGACCTGGTCGGCGTGCAGCGCGCGGGTGCGCGCGAGAAGCAGGGCCACGTCGTCGGCTCGGCTGTCGGGCAGCAGCGCCTTGAGGATGGCGTCGCAGGTGACGTCGAGCGAGGGCACGGGGGAGGCGAGGGCCTGGCACAGCCGGTCGAGACCGGCACCGACGTCATGGTCGCGGGCCTCGACGAGTCCGTCGGTGTAGAAGGCGAGCAGGGAACCCTCGGGCAGTTCGATCTCGGTGGACTCGAAGGGCAGCCCGCCCACCCCCAGCAGCGGCCCGGGCGAGAGCTCGACCAGGGTGACCGTACCGTCGGGCAGCAGCACGGCGGGCGGCGGATGGCCGGCGCTGGCGAGGGTGCACATGCGCGAGACCGGATCGTAGACGGCGTACAGACAGGTGGCGCCGATCTCACCGAAGTCGCCGGGGTCCGGCAGGTCCGCGGAGAGGGGCTCGTCGTAGTCCGAGGCGAGATGGGTGACCAGGTCGTCGAGATGGGTGAGGAGCTCGTCCGGCGGCAGATCGACATCCGCGAGCGTACGTACGGCCGTACGCAGCCGCCCCATCGTCGCCGAGGCGTGCAGCCCATGGCCGACCACGTCCCCGACGACCAGCGCGACCCGCGTACCGGAAAGCGGCACCACGTCGAACCAGTCGCCGCCCACCCCGGCCCCCGAACCGGCTGGCAGATAACGGAACGCGACCTCGACGGCCGCCTGCTCGGGGAACTCGCGCGGCAGGAGGCTGCGTTGCAGCGTGAGCGCGTTGGTGCGCTCGCGGGTGTAACGGCGCGCGTTGTCCACGCCGACGGCCGCCCGTCCCGCCAGCTCCTCGGCGAGGACCAGATCGTCCTGGGCGAAGGGCTCCGAGGACCGGCCCCGGGCGAAGACGGCCACCCCGAGCGTGATCCCGCGGGCCCGCAGCGGAACCGCCATGATCGAGTGGAGACCCTGCCCGCGTACGCTCGCGCTCCTGGCCTCGCTCTGCCCGATCCACCGCACGAAGTCGGGATCGTCCGCCCCGCTGAGCACCGCCCGCCCGGTGGCCAGACAGCGCGCCGGAGGCGAGAACGAGGGGTAGGTGTCGGCCTCGCCGAGGCCGACCGCCGCCTCGGGCGACTCCTCGGAGCCGGACGCGTGCGCGATCCGCCGCAGCACCACGTCCACGTCGACCGGTCCCGCGACCGGTTCCTCCCCGCGGGTCACGGATTCGAGCAGGTCCACGCTGATGAAGTCGGCGAGCCGGGGCACGACCAGATCGGCGAGTTCCTGGGCGGTACGGGTCACATCCAGGGTGGTGCCGATACTGGTGCCCGCCTCGTTCAGCAGGGCCAGCCGCTGCCGCGCCCAGTGCTGCTCGCTGCTGTCGAACGTGGCGGTGCCGACCCCGCACACCCGGCCGGTGGCGGGATCCCGGACGGGCCACATCTCGGTGACCCAGGCATGCTGACGGAGGGCGGACGGTGCAGGCGTACAGCCCTCGTAACGCGTCGGTGTCGCCTGCTCGACGACCCGGTCGACGGACCGCAGAAATGCCTCGTTCCCCTCGTTCGGGTACTCGTCGGTGTGCTGCCCCGACGCGGCGACGTGCCACCCGTGCGAATCCTTGGTGAGGGCGGACATGGCGATCGAGGACTGGGTGAACGCCCACTCCACCACCTCGTGGTGGTACGCCGACTCGGGCGCGTCCGTGGTGGCGGTCACGAGGAACGACTGCGTCTTGCCGTTCCGGTCCAGAGAGGGGGCGGAGTGCACGGTGAGATCGAGGCGGTGACCGTCCTGATGGCGGAGGGCCGCCGTGCCGCTCCACTCCCGCGAACTGGCCAGGGCGTAACCGGTGGCGCCGGAGAGTCCCACCGTGGCGAGCAGATCGACCGCGGTGCGCCCCACGATCTCAGGCGCGCTGTAACCCAGCAGTCGGCGAGCTCCTTCGCTCCAGCCCGTGACGATGCCCTGTGGGCTGATGGTGGCTGTGGCGGTGTCCATCGTCGCTCACTTCGCGCTTCACTCAATCGTGGCGCTTCGCTCGATCGCGCCAGTCATGTCAGACATATCGGTACTGTCCTTGTCAGTCCTCAGCGTGCGCGCTCAGGACTGAACGGACAAGTCGGACCCGCGTGTAGAACGAATGCGCCGAAGACCGTACGAAGACCGCCCGCCGTGAGCGCATCCTCGTCGGCGTACGTACGAGGAAAGGGACCCCGAGGTTCTTGTTCACCGACACAAGCTTCAACTCAGGGTGTACTTAGGGCCTCCTTAGCATTAACGGCTAGCATCGTCCCCGTTGTCGAGGGAGTGAGGTGGGCATCGTGTCGGTCGAACCGCGGATCGCCGTTGCCGTGGTGACCATGGGGAATCGACCCGCGGAGGTCGAAGCGCTGCTGGTCTCGGTGGCCAAGCAGGACCTCCCGCCGGCAAGAGTCGTGGTCGTGGGGAACGGCTGCCCCCTTCCCGAGTTCACCGGACTTCCCTGCGAGGTCACCACCATCGAGCTCGACGAGAACCTCGGCTGCCCGGGCGGCCGGAACGTCGCGCTGCGGCAGCTGCGGGAGTTCGGCGACGTGGACGTCGTCGTCGAGCTGGACGACGACGGACTGCTCGTCGACACCGATGTCCTCAGCAAAGTACGGGACTTGTACGCCGCCGATCCGCGCCTGGGCATCGTGGCCTTCCGCATCGCCGACGAGCACGGCGAGACCCAGCGGCGCCATGTGCCCCGGCTCGGCGCCAAGGACCCGCTGCGCGGCGGACTCGTGACCGGCTTCCTCGGGGGCGCGCACGCCCTCTCCATGAAGATGCTCGCGGAGATCGGCGACTGGCCCGCGGAGTTCTTCTTCGCGCACGAGGAGACCGACCTGGCGTGGCGGGCCGCCGACGCCGGCTGGACCATCCGGTACGTACCGGAACTGCTCCTCCAGCACCCCAAGACCTCCCCCGCCCGGCACGCCATCTACCACCGGGTCACCGCCCGCAACCGCGTCTGGCTGACCAGGCGCCGGCTGCCCCTCCCGCTCATCCCCGTCCACCTGGGCGTCTGGATCGCGCTGACCCTCCTGCGTACGCGCTCCGTCGGCGGCCTGCGCGCCTGGTTCGGCGGCTTCGTGGAGGGCCTGCGGGAGCCGGGCGGCGAACGGCGGCCGATGCGCTGGCGAACCGTGTGGCATCTCGCACGACTGGGGCGACCGCCGGTCATCTGAGGTCCGGTGCGGTATCGCGCCCCTAGGAAGGCCGCAGGCCTCTTAGGGGCGCGGGGCTGTGTCAATCTGCGGCTCCGCCGCGTGGGCGCGACCAGCCCCCACCGGCCCGCAGTCGAATCACTGCACTTCCAGCGGAGCGCTTACTTGGCGTCGGCGTAGCACTCGACCACCGCCGTCGTGAACGGAAACCGCACCGGCGTCTCGCCGAACGTCAGCCTGCCCGCCAGGTCCGCCGCCTCCCGTACCGCCGTGACCACCGCGTCCGCCTCCTCGGCCGGACAGTGCACGATCACCTCGTCGTGCTGGAAGAAGACCAGCTCGGCGGCCATGTCCCGGCAGGCGCGGCGGAGGGCGGCGAGGACGAGCAGGGTCCAGTCGGCGGCGCTGCCCTGGACGACGAAGTTACGGGCGAAGCGGCCACGGGCGCGGGAGTTGGTGGAGGCGTAACCCGGCACCCACTCGTCGGCGTCGGCGGCCTCGACAGCCGGCTCGTCCTGCGGAATCCCCGCCTCCTCGGCCGAGTCCGCGGCGCCCACCGCCGGAGGGCACGTCCGCCCCAGCCACGTACGCACGAGCCGTCCCTCCTCGCCCGCCCGCGCCGCGTCGTCGACGTACGCGACCGCTTTGGGGAAGCGGCGGCGCAGCGCGGCGAGGTTCTTGAGGCCGTCCCCGGACGTCTGCCCGTACACCGCGCCGAGCACCGCGAGCTTCGCCTGGTCGCGGTTGCCGGCGAAGGCGCGGTCGGAGACGGACTGGTAGAGGTCGGTCTCCCGCCCCGCGACCTCCATCAGGCCCGGGTCGCGCGAGATCGCGGCCAGCACGCGCGGCTCCATCTGGTCGGCGTCCGCCACGACGAGCCGCCAGCCCGGGTCGGCGATCACGGCGCGACGGATCACCTTGGGGATCTGCAGCGCGCCGCCGCCATTGGTCACCCAGCGCCCGGTGACCGTCCCGCCCGGCAGGTACTCCGGCCGGAACCGCCCGTCCCGCACCCAGTCCTGCAGCCACGACCAGCCGTGCGCCACCCAGATCCGGTACAGCTTCTTGTACTCGACGAGCGGTTTCACGGCCGGATGGTCGACCGTCTCGATCTCCCAGCGGCGTGTGGACTTGACCTTGATCCCGGCCTGCGCGAAGGCCTTGACGACGTCCGCGGGCAGATCGGGCCGCACCCGGCGCCCGAACGCGGCCGACACCTCGTCCGTCAGCTCGGCAAGGCGCCGTGGCTCGCCCCCGCCCGCGTACCGCTCGCCCAGCAGCTCGTGCAGGACCTCGCGGTGTACGTCCGCACGCCAGGGCAGCCCGGACGCGTTCATCCCGGTCGCCACGAGCATGCCCGCCGACTCGGCGGCCGTCAGCAGCCGCATCCGCTCGGGGTGCGCGGTCGCGTCGTGTCTTCGCTGCTGGTGCTCATACACCTCTATGAGCTGTTCCAGCGGTACGTGCACGGGACGCGGCTCGAACAGGGAGGACTGCGAGCCCGGCTCGGCGGAACGCTGCGGTGGGTCCGGCGGTACGGGGCCGCCGCGCAGCCTGGCCAGGGCGGCGGCCGCCGAGCGGGGCTCGCCGAGGCGTCCCTCGTGGCCGAGGAGGAGGGTCTCGGCGGCCTCCATGTCGTAACACCGCTCCACGCGGACACCCGCGTCGTGCAGCCGGGGATAGACCTCGGCCGTCGACCGCCACACCCAGCGCGTGACGTCCGGCCGGGACCGTACGGACTCCGCGAGGTCCGGCTCCCTGAGGAGCGGTCCGGCGGACACCCCGTCGGGGCCGAGGGGGGCGAGCTCCGCGCCGCCGTCCTCGGTCGGCGCGAGAGCCCACCGGTCGGTCATGACTGCGAGTCTCGCAGGAGGGTCTGACAATGGCCCTGACCTGCAAGTTCAGGGCCGTATTCAGCGCCGGGCACAGGTCGCGGTCGGTCATTTCCCCTGTCGCGGCCGGTCATTCCTCCTGGAGGGACTGGCGGATCTTCTCCAGCGCCTTCGCGATGTTCGCCTCGACCGCAGCCTTGTCGACGCCGAGCCCGCTGAGCAGGCCCGTGCCGGCCTCGTGCTCCAGCAGTGCGAGCAGGATGTGCTCCGTGCCGATGTAGTTGTGGCCGAGGCGCAGGGCCTCGCGGAAGGTCAGTTCGAGGACTTTCTTGGCGCTGCCGTCGAAGGGGATGAGTGCGGGGATGCTCTCGGCGCGCGGCGGAAGGGCGGCGGTCGCGGCCTCGCGCACGGCGTCCAGGGTGACGCCCTGCGCGGTGATCGCCTTCGCCCCGAGGCCGTCCGGTTCGGCGATCAGGCCGAGGACCAGGTGCTCGGTGCGGATCTGGTCGTTGCCCGCGGTCCTGGCTTCCTCCTGGGAGACGACCACCACGTTCCTGGCCCGTGGCGTGTAGCGGCTGAAGCCCTGGCTGGGGTCGAGGTCCGACTCGGCCTTCGGCACGAACCGCTTCTGGGCGGCCTGCCGGGTGACCCCCATGCTCTTGCCGATGTCCGTCCAGGACGCGCCCGAACGCCGGGCCTGGTCCACGAAGTGCCCGATCAGGTGATCGGCCACGTCGCCGAGGTGGTCCGCGGCGATCACCGCGTCCTGGAGCTGGTCCAGCGCGTCGGTGTGGACCTTCTTGATGGCTTCGATGAGGTCGTCGAGACGTACGGATGCGGTGGCGGGTGAGTTCTCGGTCATGCGTCAACCGTAGGTTGACAGCAATAGGGTGTCAACCTTGAGTTGACGCCACCTCCGAGGCCCCGGCGACCCGGCGGCTGCGGCGAGATCAACTCGTTCATCTGGTGCGGACCGAAAAGAGGGGCGCCCGACCGGGCGCCCCTCACGCGGTCACGGGTCAGCTCTCCTCTGCCTCCAGCAGAGCCTCGAAGTCCGTGTCGAGTGTGCAGTCGAACGGTGCGGGGATGTGGATCTTCTCGCCGAAGTCCTTGGTGAAGCGGCCCTCGTACCCCTTGGCGGACGGCGCCCACAGGACGGTGGCCTGCTTCTCCTGCATGTCAAGGATCAGGTAGACAGGGACGCCTGCCTTCCCGTAGGTCTCGACCTTGTCGGTCAGGTCGTCGTCTCGGGTGGAGGGCGAGGTCAGTTCGGCGACCAAGGAGAGGGCCTCCCCGTCCAGTTTGTTGCTCTCGGTCCGGCGGGCCTTCCGGTGAGCCACATGGATGTCAGGGCCGTACGCGCGCTCGATTCCGGGGAACACGAACAGCGCAGGCGACGAGCTGATCCGATGCCCGTCGGGCAGGTGAGGACGCAGCTGATCGCAGATCAGATCCATCACGTCGAGGTAGTACCCCTTCGACCACGGCGACAAGACGATGTTCCCCTTGATGATCTCGGCCTTGTAGCCGTCGGGCACGTGCAGCTCGTCGAGGGCGTCCAGCATGCCCTCGAAGCTGGGGGGCTCCGTGCCGCTTATCGTCGGTCGTTCCAGCATCACCGTCATGATGCGCCTTTCTTGCGAAGCAGGCCATGCGCTACTCAGCGTATCCAAGCGTGTACGGGATCCGCTCGGCCTTGTGGGAACAGTCCGAGCAGGCCGGGGTGAGACCCAGACAAGCGTGCAGGGCTGTACTCAGGCGGGTGTTGAGGAGTTCCCGGTCGGAAGGGTCGTCCCATGGGGGCGGTACGAGGGCGAACGGTGCCGTCACGGTGAACAGGGTGCGGGCCGTGGTCGAGTGATCCGCGCTGGGTTGCGATATGCAGAGGCCTGCTTGCACCCAGTACAGGGCTCGTGTGTGCAGTGCAGTGGTCGGTCTCGTCAAGGCGGTGAGGAGGAGATCAGGGCTGGTACGGGCGGTCGCGCGGGTTACGGGGTGCTCGCGCAGCAGCCGGGCCGCGCGCACGAGTTGCGCCGGCAAGCGGCAGGGCTGCGGCAGCGTGCCGCCGGTGCAGCTCGCCACATCCAGCAGACGGTCCAGCTCCGCTTTGCATGCTTTCTGGATGAGGACCTGGAAGTCCGGCCAGTTCCGGTAGAGGTACTGGCGGCTGGTGGCGGCCCGGCGCGCGATCTCCGCGATGGGCGGACGGCGCGGCCCGTGCTCGGCCAGCGTGGCGAGCACGGCTCGGTAGACGGTGCCCATTCCCGGCGGCGCGTGGATGCTCATGTGGGCAGCCTGCCGTGACGGTGGCGGGCCCGCGCCCGGACTGGCTGCGGCTCACCCGGAGGGGGAGGGGGTGCGCACGAAAATGTGACACATGGGGGTGCGAGTGTCACATTTTCGCGCGCAAGGTGGTGAGGAGGGTGGTCCAGGAACCGGCGGTCATGGAGAGAGTGGGCCCGCCCGGGTTCTTGGAGTCGCGGATGTGGACGGTGGTGGCGTGGGGGCAGGTGGCGACCTCGACGCAGTTCCCGCCGCCGCCGTCGCTGTGCGTCGACTTGCGCCAGTCGTACGCGACTTCGAGGCAAGCGCCGCCGCTGTCATTGCTGTAGCTCGACTTGAACCACTGCGGTGTGCTGTTCATTGACGCTCTTCTCCTGCCAACCGCTGGATGAGGCTCAGGGAGTCGTCCGGGCTCAGAGCCTGTGAGCGGATCTTCGCATAGCGGTGCGAGAGTTGGGCGACCTTGGCGAGATCGCTGACCAGGATGCTCTCGTCCTCGATCTCCATGTAGACCACGTGGTGGTGCTCCTTGGTCTCCACCTGGATCATGTCGCCACGGGCACCCGCATGACTGCCCCGCAAGCCGCGCTCCAGAGGCATCACTTGGATGCTGACATTGTCCCGCTCGGCGTCCTCTGTGAGCGAGTGCAGCTGCTCGCGATGCACATCCCAGGGGCCGAACGGCCGCTTCAGCACCGACTCGTCGAGGAGCAACTCGATCATCGCGGTCGGGTCGCGGTCGAAGAGCGCCTTGCGTGCCATACGTGCCTCGACCAGCTCCTCCACCTTGTCCTCGGTGAGCCTCGGAAAACCGCCACCGATCAGGGACCGTGCGTACCCCTCTGTCTGAAAGAGCCCGTTGACCACGTAGGACTCGTACGCGCACAGCGTCACTGCTTCCGCCTCCATCAGCGCGAAGTTCTTGAACTGCGCCGGGTACTTCTCCAACCGCATCAACGCCCGTGCCTTCTCGAACACCCCCAACCCGCCCCCGAGCACCTCCTCCAGCTTGACGAGCATCTGATCACTCGCGGGCTGCGCGCACGTCTCCATCGCGCTGATCGCCGCCGCCGTGTACCCGATCAGCTTCCCCAACTGCTCCTGCGAAAGCCCCTGTTGCTCGCGCAACGCCTTCGCCAGGGCGGCCACCATGCGCGCCGTACCGCCCGCTTCCGTCTTGTTCTCCGCCCGCGCCATCGCGGTCACCTCCGCACTCAACCGAACCCAACCGGTACCGACTCACCACGACTCGCTCCCGACCGGCAACGCAAAGTCATGAAAACGCTAGCCGCGCCTACGCAAACTGTCCGCATGAATACGCAAAGTGACGAGTCAAACCTCGACGAACCCCCACTCAACCCCGAAGTCCCCGACTGGATCCCCACCCGCGGCATCCAACTCCGCAAAGCAGGCGTCCAGTTCGACGCCGTACGCGTGGACGGCGACGAAGGCCGAGCCCTCGCCGACCGCCTCGCGCGGATGACGGGCGGCACCCCCGGCCCAGTGGTCGAGGAGGCCAACGGCAGACGCGCCGTCTACTTCCTGGTGCCAATCGGCAGCACCTCCTACCGCTCCTGGCCCGACGGCGTCACCCGTCTCACCGCAGGCCCGAACCGCGTCTCGTACATCCCGGTCCCCGCCCTGGGCGGCCTCACCTGGCCCCTGACCTGGCGCTACCGGCCGACGACCCGCGACCACCTCGTACACGCGCTGCTCCTGCGAGGCGCCCTCCACCCCGAAGAGCCGTGACACGATCGAACACGTGAGTACGAGTACACCCGGCACCGTGGACCGCGCCTTCAAAACCGCCCTCTACGCCGACACCGACACGACCCTCGACACGGCCGCATCCCTGCTCGCCGCCGACCCCTCGGCCGACGCCGAACTCACCCTGCGCGGCGAGGAGTTCATCACCACAGCTTGGCGGCGCGGCTGGCAGCCCGCAGACGTCGTACGGATCGTGCGACGCGAGCTGGACGAGACACACGTACGCCTGGTGTCGGGCCTGATCCTCGGTGCGGAGGCCCGCCACAAGCAGCCACGCGGACGCCGATGGGCGGCCCAACTCGAAGACCTGGACCCCAGCACCGTACGAACAGAACGTACTGACCGCTTCTCGTACGCGACCGCCGCACTGGAGCTCTACCGGCTGCTCCTCCGCCTGCCACCCCTCGAACCGCTCGACGACCCGATCGCAAAGCCACCCCACAAGGCGCCCCACAAAACGCCCGAGTCCCGCATGCTCCCCCGTATCCGCGCCCTGCTCGCCAAGGCGGAGGCGACCGGCTTCCCGGAGGAGGCCGAGGCGCTCACCGGCAAGGCGCAGGAGCTGATGGCGCGGCACAGCATCGACGAGGCCCTGCTCGCGGCGCGTACGCCCGCCGCGGACGCGCCCGGCGCGTGCCGGATAGGGATCGACCCGCCGTACGAGACGGCCAAGGCCACCCTCCTCGACGCGGTCGCCGCCGCGAACCGCTGCCGCGCCGTATGGAACGAACCCCTCGGCTTCTCCACGGTGGTCGGCTTCGAGCCGGATCTGGAGGCGGTCGAACTCCTCCACACCTCACTGCTCGTGCAGGCCACCGCCGCGATGACGAAGGCGGAGGCAGCCGCCCGCGCGTCCGGCCGCCGCCGTACGAAGACCTTCCGCCAGTCGTTCCTCGCGGCGTACGCCCACCGCATCGCCACCCGCCTGACGTCCGCCACCGAGACCCAGGTGACCGAGGACCTCCTTCCGGTCCTCGCCACCCGCGAGGCCGCGGTCAGCGACCGAACGGACCGCATGTTCCCGGAGACGACCATGACCCGCGTGCGCGGAGTCAACGACGCGGCGGGCTGGACCCAGGGCGCCGAGGCGGCGGACCGGGCCCAGGTCGAACCGCACCAGCAACTCCCCTGACCGCACCCGGAAAACCGAACGGCCCGTGGAACCCGAAGGATCGGATTCCACGGACCGTCAGCGACATCGGAAGCAGACCCGGAAGAAGGCAGGCCCGGAAGAAGAAGGCCCGGGCTCAGGAGCCCAAGCCGGCCGTCGGCAACCCCTCAGGCCACTTCCCGTCCTCCGACCGCGTGTACGTCTCCTCGCCGGACCCCTCCCATGTGACCTTCATGGTCGAGGAGTTGACGGAGTCGATCACGCCCTCGGCCCGGTCCTTGCTGCCGTCGTTGCACTTCAGGGTGATCTTCTGGGTGCCCGACGTCTCCCCGGCGGTCCCGCTGCACCAGGACCCGGCCGTCGAGAACAGCGCGACCTTCGCACCGTCGAACATCAACGCGACGAGCTTGCCGTTCTTCGTGGTGACCCAGCTGCCTTCCACCCCGTCGGCCCCGGCCGCACCCCCACCGGAGCCTCCGTCGGCGTCAGCCGAGCTCGCCACAGCGCTCGGCTGAGGCGACGAGGCCTCGTCCCCACCCCCGTCCTCGCTGCCGCTGCACCCGGTCAGGACGAGCGCGGCAGCCAGCCCCGCCGCCACGGACGCGAACCGCGCCTGCCTGCGCGAGAAGGTCGCCGAAGTCACTGAAGCCCCCAAGGGTCGGGCCAGAAGAAGCTGGTCGACCGCAAGCTACCAGTGCGTACAGCAGGCCCGTCTACCAGGACGATTTGCGCACACCGGGCAGAAAACCCGCGTGCGCCTGCTTGCGCAGATTCACCCGCGAGAGCCCGAAGGTGCGCAGGTACCCGCGCGGCCGTCCGTCCACACTGTCCCGGTTGCGTACGCGCGTGGCGCTGGCGTCGCGCGGCTGCCTGCGCAGTTCCTCCCGGGCGGCGAGCTTTTCGGCCTCCGAGGAGGACGGCCGGCGGATGATCTCCTTCAGCTCGGCACGGCGGGCCGCGTACCGCGCGACGATCTCCTGGCGCTTCTCGTTCTTCGCGATCTTGCTCTTCTTTGCCATCAGACCTTCACCCCACGGGCACGAATCCTGGCCACGGCCGCCTCGACGCCGATCGTGTCGACGGTCTTGATCCCCTTCGTGCTGAGCTTCAGCCGTACGTGCCTGCCCTCGCTCGGCAGCCAGTAGCGCTTGCTCTGGATGTTGGGGTCGAAGCGGCGGGACGTACGCCGATGGGAGTGGGAAATGGTGTTGCCGAAGCGTGGTTGGGCTCCGGTCAGCATGCAGTGGGCGGACATGGTGACGTACCTCTCTGGTTTCTCGCTGACTCGCGTTATTGGAAACGGGATCCGTTTTCATATACTAGTCGCATGGCACGCAACGAACTCCGTCCAGTCATCAAGCTCCGGTCCACGGCCGGGACCGGCTACACGTACGTCACGCGCAAGAACCGGCGTAACGACCCCGACCGGCTGACCCTGCGCAAGTACGACCCCGCCGTGGGCCGCCACGTCGACTTCCGAGAGGAGCGCTGATCCCGATGCGTGAGGGGACCCACCCGGCGTACGGCCCTGTCGTCTTCCGCGACCGTGCCGCCGACTACGCCTTTCTGACCCGCTCGACCATGACGAGCGAGAAGACGATCGAGTGGGAGGACGGCAACACCTACCCGGTCGTCGACGTCGAGATCTCGAACGTGAGCCATCCCTTCTATACGGGGACGGCCCGCGTGCTGGACACGGCGGGCCGTGTGGAGCGCTTCGAGAAGCGGTACGGCAAGCGCGAGGCCGGCTGATGCTGTCCGTCGCCATCGTCGGCGGACTGCACGCCGATGCCCGCAGAGCGGCCGTCGACCGGCTGCTCACGGACGTACCGGGGGCCGTCGCGCTGCACCATGACCTCGCGACGGCCGTGCAGGGCACGGTCGTTCGCACGATCCGCGACAGCGGCGGCCCGGTGTCGACCGGTGAGGCGCCGCTCGTCAACGACTGTGCGTGCTGTGCGCTGCGCGAGGACCTGGTGCCGGAGTTGGAGCGGCTCGCGGAGGACGGGACGACGCGGCTCGCGGTCGTGGAGCTGTGGGAGTCGGTCGAGCCCAAGGCGATGGCCGAGGTGGTCGCGGGCGCCGGGCTCCGGCTGACCTGCGTGATCACGGCGGTCGACCCCGCGCTGGTGCTGCCGTATCTCGGCAACGGCGACGACCTCGCGGAGGCGGGCCTCGCCGCTGCCGCCACCGACCAGCGCACCATCGCCGACACGTTCGCGCGTCAGCTGGAGTACGCGCCCGTGCTCGCCGTCGCCGAGTCCGACGAGGCCGACGACGAGGACCGGGCGCTGCTGGCGCAACTCCATCCGACCGCCCGCCAAGTCCCGCTCGGCCACGGTGACTTGGCGGGTGCCGCACTGGCCGGCTTCGACGTGGAAGCCGCCGCTGCCGCCCAGCACCCGGCCTGTGCACTGCTGCCGGCCGAGGCGGACGAGTGCGGCGTCTCCACCCTCGTATGGCACCGTCGGCGTCCCTTCCACCCGGAGCGGCTGTACGCGGCGCTGGAGGACGTGACCTGCGCCGCGGCCCGTAGCCGCGGCCGGTTCTGGCTCGCCGACCGGCCCGACACGCTGCTGCACTGGGACGCGGCCGGGGGCGCCCTGTGCGTCGAGAACGCGGGCCCCTGGCTGGCCTCCCTGCCGGACGCGGCCTGGGAGATGGTGCCGCCGGTACGCCGCGCCGCGGCGGCCCTCGACTGGGACCCGGAGCACGGCGACTGCTGCCAGCACCTGGTCTTCACGTCTCCGGGGCTGGACCGCGACGGCCTTGAACGGCTCCTCGAATCCTGCCTGTTGACCGACGCGGAGTACGCGGCGGGCCGCACCGCCTGGAAACAGCTCCCGCCCGCCTTCGACACCCTCCTGGAGATCTGACCCATGCCCCGCAAGCCCGAACGCAAGCCCCAGAAGTCCCGCCCCAACCCCCTGGACGTGGCCGGGATCACGTACATCGACTACAAGGACACCGACCTGCTACGGAAGTTCATCTCGGACCGGGGCAAGATCCGCAGCCGCCGCGTCACCCGGGTTTCTTCCCAGCAGCAGCGGCGGCTGGCCCGCGCGATCAAGAACGCACGGGAGATGGCACTGTTGCCGTACGCGTCACGGTAGCCACGCGCCACCCCATCGGCCCTCCACCAGCGGTGTTCATGCCGTCGGTGGAGGGCCGCTGTCGTTGACGGGCAGTCAGTTCGGCGGCCGTTCAATGGAACACAAACCGTGCGGGATACGTCTGTTCCTACGTACGAGGGGTTCGACCGGCACGGGGCCGGAGGCCGCATGCGATGCGATCTCCGGGGCAGGCGCTGGGACAGCTGTCAACGTGTGAGGCGCGAGTGAGTGCTGTAACCGCAGGACCACCGCGCGTGCACGTGCATCTGCCCATGCATCCGCACATGAAGAGGGCTATGATCCGGGTCAGTTGACCACCGCATCACTGGCACCAAAACGCCAACTGCGCCACTGGGGAGCGACCTGTGGACCACGACGTGTACAACGGCATGGCTGCCACGGAGCTGAATGGGGCGGCCTGGCAGAAGAGCAGGCACAGCAATTCCCAGGGCTCCTGTGTGGAGTTCGCCCGGCTGCCCGGAGGCGAGGTGGCGGTGCGCAACTCGCGCTTCCCGGACGGGCCCGCGCTCGTCTACACGCGCGCCGAGATCGAGGCCATGCTCCTGGGCATCAAGGACGGCGAGTTCGACCACCTGGTGGGCAACTGAGGGCGATCGCCCTCTTGCGCACCGTAACGCGCGTAGAACCGCGGCGCGAAAAAGCGCCGCGGTTCCTCAGCCGGCCGACTGGAGCCGGAACAGCGCCCACACGACCTTGCCGTTGAGCGTGCCCGCGAGCGGGTGCCACCCCCAGCTGTCGGCGAACGAGTCCACCAGGAACAGGCCGCGTCCCGACTCCGCCGAGAAGTCGTCCGAGTCGCGCGCCACCGGACTGTCGTGACTGGGATCGCGCACGGCGCACACGAGTCTCCCGGTCCAGTGCATCAAGTGCAGCCGCACGGGCGGACCGAACTCGGACCCGCGTGGGGTGTCCGCGGGCAGCGCATGCCGCAGCGCGTTGGTGACGAGTTCGGAGACGACCAGGCACACGTCGTCGAAGCGGTCGCCTATGTCCCACTCGTCCAGAGTTCCGCGCGTGAACTTCCGTGCGTCGCGCACCGCTTCGTAGCGGGCGGGCAGAGCACAAGAAGCGGCGTTGGACACGGCCGCGGGATCCAGTGGCGGAAGCCCCTGCCGTAACGGCTCGAGCATGGTCGATCCATTCGTCCCCATGCGAGGCACTCCCGGGATTCGCGGTCGTTGCGATGCAGCGGTGGCGCGAGACCATGGTTCCGAATGCTTTCGGCAGATGCAAGGGCAGATGCACGTGCACGTGCCTGAATTGGACCTTGACGTACCACTTCTTGCTCATTTTTTCCGCCAACTTCTTGCAGTTTTCTTACCCCTGGCTTCCCTCCGACCTCTCTCTGGCTGGTCTTCTCCTTGCAATTTCCTGTGCAACTGCCCTGGAGGTCTTGCCGTTTGTGTAACCGAACGAGTACACCGTGGAGTGTTTTAGTGGCAGACTGCGGCCCCTGAAGACAGTTGGGGAGGCTGACGAACGTGAGTGCGCAAGAGTCGGGATCGGTGGTACGACGTATGCTGCTCGGCTCGCAACTCAGGCGACTGCGGGAGTCGCGGGGGATCACGCGAGAGGCAGCCGGATACTCGATCCGGGCCTCCGAGTCGAAGATCAGCCGCATGGAATTGGGGAGGGTGAGCTTCAAAACGCGTGACGTCGAGGATCTGCTGACGCTGTACGGCATCACCGACGAGACGGAGCGCAACTCACTGCTCTCCCTCGCCAAGGAGGCCAACGTCGCGGGCTGGTGGCACAGCTACTCGGACGTGCTGCCCACCTGGTTCCCGACCTACGTCGGCCTGGAGGGCGCCGCGTCCCTGATCCGGTCGTACGAAGTGCAGTTCGTGCACGGCCTGCTGCAGACCGAGGAGTACGCGCACGCGGTCGTCGAGCGCGGCATGAAGAACGCGAGCGTGGCCGACATCGACAAGCGCGTGGCGCTGCGCATGGAGCGCCAGAAGTACCTGCTGTCCGACAACGCCCCGGACTTCCATGTCGTACTCGACGAAGCGGCACTGCGACGTCCGTACGGCGACCGGGAAGTGATGCGGGGACAGCTCCAGCATCTGATCAAGGTGTCCGAGCGGCCGAACGTACGGCTTCAGGTCATGCCGTTCAGCTTCGGCGGACACGCCGGCGAGAGCGGCGCCTTCACGGTGCTCACCTTCCCCGAGTCCGATCTGTCCGACGTGGTCTATCTGGAGCAGCTCACCAGCGCGCTGTATCTGGACAAGCAGGAGGACGTCACGCAGTACGGGAAGGCGATGCAGCAGCTCCAGGACGACAGCCCGGGGCCGAACGAGAGCCGGGACGTGCTGCGGGGTCTGCTGCAACTGTCCTGAAAGCCTTCACAGGTTCTCCAGCTTCTCCCCGGAGGGTTTTCCAAGTCCCTTCAAGTCCTTTGAAACACAAGTACGATGACGCGTGATCAGACCTTGACACGGATCGGGTTTCTGCGGGTGCCTGCCATGGGCGGGACCCGCCCCGGCAGTAAGGGATATGAGGGTCACATGTCGTCCTACTTCACGGACCTGGCTCAGCAGTACATCGACGGAGAGTGGCGTCCGGGGACGGGGTCCTGGGACATCATCGACTTCAACCCGTACGACGGTGAGAAGCTGGCGTCGATCACCATAGCCACGGTCGACGAGGTGGATCAGGCCTACAAGGCCGCCGCCCGTGTCCAGAAGGAGTGGGCGGCGACCAACGCGTACGCGCGGCGCGGGGTGTTCGAGAAGGCCCTGCGGATCATCGAGGACCGCGAGCAGGAGATCGCCGAGACGATCATCGCCGAGCTCGGCGGTACGCATCTGAAGGCGGGCTTCGAACTCCACCTCGCCAAGGAGTTCCTGCGCGAGGCGATCCATGTGGCGCTGCGTCCCGAGGGCCGGATCATTCCGTCGCCGGTCGACGGCAAGGAGAACCGCGTCTACCGCGTTCCGGTCGGCGTCGTCGGTGTGATCAGCCCCTTCAACTTCCCCTTCCTGCTGTCGCTGAAGTCCGTGGCGCCCGCCCTGGCGCTGGGCAACGCCGTGGTCCTCAAGCCGCACCAGAACACCCCGATCTGCGGTGGTTCCCTGGTCGCGAAGATCTTCGAGGACGCGGGGCTGCCGGCCGGCCTGCTGAACGTCGTGATCACCGACATCGCGGAGATCGGCGACGCATTCATCGAGCACCCGATCCCCAAGGTCATCTCCTTCACCGGCTCCGACAAGGTGGGCCGCCACGTCGCCACGGTCTGCGCCTCGCAGTTCAAGCGCGCCGTCCTCGAACTCGGCGGCAACAGCGCGCTGGTGGTTCTCGACGACGCCGACATCGACTACGCGGTCGACGCGGCCGTCTTCAGCCGGTACGTGCACCAGGGCCAGGTCTGCATGGCCGCCAACCGTGTGCTGGTGGACCGCTCGATCGAGGCGGAGTTCACCGAGAAGTTCGTCGCCAAGGTGAAGACCCTGAAGGCGGGCGACCCGCGCGACCCGCAGACAGTCATCGGCCCGGTCATCAACTCCTCGCAGGCGGACGCCATTTCGGGCGCCGTCGACCAGGCGATCGCCGAGGGCGCCACCGCGCTCGTGCACGGCTCCACCACCGACAACCTCGTCGAGCCGAGCGTCCTGACGGGCCTGCCCGCCGACGCGGCGATCCTCCAGCAGGAGGTCTTCGGCCCGGTCGCGCTCCTCATCCCGTTCGACGGCGAGGAGGAGGCTGTACGCCTCGTCAACGACACCCCGTACGGCCTGAGCGGCGCCGTGCACACCGCCAACATCGAGCGCGGCGTCTCCTTCGCCAAGCAGATCGACACAGGCATGTTCCACGTGAACGACGGCACGGTCCACGACGAGCCGCTGGTCGCCTTCGGCGGCGAGAAGTCCTCCGGCATCGGCCGCCTGAACGGCGAGGCGACGGTCGAGGCGTTCACGACGCAGAAGTGGATCTCTGTGCAGCATGGGCGGAGCTTCTTTCCGTTCTGAGGCCCGGCTTCGATGATCGACAGTCATGCACCCAGGTGCACACTGGGTGCATGACTGCTGCGCTGGAGGACCTCGAGGACGCGCTGGCTCTCGCCCGTCTGGAGCGTGACCGCGCTCTCGGTCGCACCGAGCCCCCCGTACCGCATGGCGATGCCCGCCGCGCCCTGCTCGAAGCGGCGGGGAGGAGCGAGCAGATTGGCCGTGCGCCCATGTGATCTGGCCGTCAGGGCTGTCGAGGCCATGTGAAATTCGTCGGGCCTTGCGGACAGAATCTGACCTATATGGCCCATAGCTTCGTCGGTGTCAGACCAGAGGCATACCGACGAAAGGCGGCCGGTCATGGTTGCTCACGTTTCCCCTGAGGCGCACGGTGATGAGCGTGGGGCGCTGCTCTCCTTTCTGGAGGAGCAGCGCGGAGGCATCCGGCGGGCGGTGCTCGGGTTGACGGAGGAGCAGGCGGCTTCGCGGCCCAGTGTCAGTGAGTTGTCGCTCGCGGGGCTGGTCAAGCATGTTGCCGAGATCGAGCAGGGGTGGATCGCGCGGGCCAGGCGGGAGGCCCCCGCGGTCCACCGGGACGAGTCGAACTGGCACGAGTGTTTCCGGCTCGCGGGTGACGAGACGCTTGAGTCGCAGCTCGCGTACTGGGAGAAGGTCGCGGCCGAGACGGAAGCGTTCATCCGGTCGGTGCCCAGCCTCGACGACACCTTCTTGCTGCCGAAGACGTCCTGGAATCCGAAGGATGAATGGCTCTCCATGCGCTGGCTGTGCCTGCACCTGATCCGCGAGACGGCCCGGCATGCCGGTCACGCCGACATCATCCGCGAGTCCCTGGACGGGAAGACGGCCTTCGAGCTCGTCGCTCTGGAGCAGGGCACGAGCTGGGGCTGACCCGTGCGGTTCTACGCTGGCCCCATGTCAGCGATCCGTCTTCTCGTTCTCGGTGCCGTCCGTCAGCACGGCCGGGCCCACGGCTACCAGGTGCGCAACGACCTGGAGTACTGGGGCGCGCACGAGTGGTCCAACGCCAAGCCGGGCTCGATCTACCACGCGCTCAAGCAGATGGCGAAGCAAGGCCTGCTGCACGCGCACGAGATCGCGCCCTCCACGGCCGGCGGCCCGCCGCGCACCGAGTACGAGATCACGGAGAAGGGCACCGAGGAGTTCCTCACGCTGCTTCGCGGATCCCTGACCGCGTACGACCAGAGGCCGGACGTGCTCTCGGCCGCGCTCGGCTTCATGGTCGACCTGGACCGTGAGGAGGTCCTCGAACTCCTCGAGGAGCGAGTGCTCGCCATAGAGGAGTGGCGCAAAGCCGTCACCGAGTACTACACGCCCGAGGACGGCCCCGAACAGCTCGGCCACATCGGCGAGATCATGAACTTCTGGGTCCACTCGGCCGACACGGGCGCCGAGTGGACCCGCGGCCTGATCGAGCGGATCCGAGGCGGGGCGTACACCTTCGCGGGCGAGGGGGAACCGTTCGTGGGGGTGCTCGCGGAGGGCCAGGAGAATCCGTACGCGACGGGGGAGCGGCATGCGGGGGACGCGCGCTGAGTCGGCGAGTCGGGCGTGTGGGGTCGAGCGCGCTCGGTCGGCTGGGGTTAATCAAGTTTGACTAATTGACTCGGTGGGCATACCCTTCACGGGCAAGCTACTAGTCAAGTTTGACTAAGCTGTACCGGAGGGAGCCGGATGACCGACGCGATCGTCGTCGAGGGCGTACGGAAGAGATACGGGGACAAGGCGGCCCTGAACGGGCTGGATCTGGCGGTGCGGAGCGGCACCGTGCACGGTCTGCTCGGGCCGAACGGCGCCGGCAAGACCACCGCGGTACGCGTGCTGACCACGCTGCTGCGGCCGGACGAGGGGCGCGCGGAGGTCGCCGGGTACGACGTCGTGCGGGAGGCCGGCCGGGTGCGGCGACGCATCGGCCTGCTCGGCCAGCACGCCGCGCTCGACGAGGAACTCGGCGGACGGCAGAACCTGGAGATGTTCGGGCGCCTCTACCACCTGGGCGCCCGCCACGCGCGCGTGCGGGCCGACGAGCTCCTGGAGCGCTTCGGTCTCGCGGACACGGGCCGCAAGGCGGTGAAGCAGTACAGCGGCGGCATGCGGCGCCGACTGGACCTCGCAGCCTCCCTCATCACCGAGCCGGAGGTGCTCTTCCTGGACGAACCGACCACAGGGCTCGACCCGCGTGGCCGCGCCGAGGTGTGGGGCGCGGTGCGCTCCCTGGTCGGCGGCGGCACGACCGTACTGCTCACCACGCAGTACCTGGAAGAGGCCGACCAGCTCGCCGACCACATCTCGGTCGTCGACCGGGGCCGGGTCATCGCGGACGGCACGGCGGACGAACTGAAGACGAAGACGGGCGGCGACCGGATCGACGTGGTCCTGCGGGACGGCGGCCAACTGGGTGCCGCCGTAGCCCTGTTGCCGTTCGACAAGGACGACATCTCCGTGGACGCCGACCGCCGCCTCCTCAGCGCCCCGGTCACCGACCGCATGGCGGCGCTCGCCGGGGCCGTACGCGCCCTGGAGGAGGCCGGGATCGAGGCGGAGGACATCGCCCTGCGGCGGCCGACGCTGGACGAGGTGTTCCTGCACCTCACGGGAGGCGACCCCACGGGATCCACAGGAGACGACCACCGCGATCACGCTGTGAAGGAGGCCGTGTGAGTACGACGTACGAAGAGAGCCGCGTGGCGACGTACGAGACGAGCCATGACGGTGGGTGGGCGTACGTCCTCACCGACTGCTGGACCATGACCCGGCGCGAACTCGCCCACTGGGCGCGGCAGCCGGTGCAGATGGTCGTCGGGCTCGTGTTCCCCGTGATGCTGCTGGTGATGTTCGGCTATCTGGTCGGCGGCGGACGGGGCGTCGAGGGCGACTACATCGACTTCCTGGTGCCCGGGATGCTGGCGCTGACCATGGCCTTCGGTCTGGAGGCCACGATGATCGCCGTCACCCAGGACCTCAACAAGGGGGTGATCGACCGCTTCCGGTCGATGCCGATGACCAATGGGGCGGTCCTGGTGGGTCGTTCGGCCGCCGACATGCTCCAGTCGGCGGTGGGTCTGGCCGTGCTGATCGGCGTCGCGTATGCGCTCGGCTGGCGGGCGCACGGCACGTTCGGGTCCTTCCTGGGGGCCGTGGGGCTGCTGCTGCTGTTCCGGTTCGCGATGCTGTGGATCGGCATCCAGCTGGCGATGGTGGCCGGAAAGCCGGAGCTGGTACAGGCCGTGCAGATCCTGGTCTGGCCGGTCGGCTTCCTGTCCAACGCGTTCGCGGTCCCGAAGTCCATGCCGGACTGGCTGGGCACGGTGGTCGAGTGGAACCCGATGTCACACACGGCAACAGCGGTACGGGACCTGCTCGGCAGCCCCGGCGGCGAGCCCGGCCACGTCTGGGCGGCGATCATCTGGCCGCTCGCCCTGCTGACGGTCTTCTTCCCGCTGGCGGTGCGGAGGTTCGGGGCGCTGAGCAAGTAGCCGCGGCTCAGTGATGGAACCCGGTCGCCGCCTCCGTGTCGTGCGTCAGCGGATTCGGCTGGCGGCGAAGCTCGGGCAGCAGGCGCCCCAGGTCCTCGATGAACAGTTCGGCGAGGTCGGACGAGAAGCCGTTGCGGCACACGACGCGCAGCGCGGAGAGGTCCTCGCGGTTCGCCGGGAAGGTGTACGCGGGGACGAGCCAGCCTCGCTCGCGCATCCTCCGGGACACGTCGAAGACGTCGTACGCCGTCACATCGGTTGCTGTCGTGAAGGCGAAGACCGGCAACTGGTCGCCACGAGTGAGGAGTCGGAAGTCTCCCAGCCCCTCGACGCGGTCGGCGAGCCCCATGGCCACGTCCCGCGTCGCCTGCTGGACCGCCCGGAAGCCCTCGCGGCCCAGCCGCAGGAACGTGTAGTACTGCGCGACGACCTGGGCGCCCGGCCGGGAGAAGTTGAGTGCGAAGGTGGGCATGTCGCCGCCGAGGTAGTTCACCCTGAAGACCAGTTCCTCGGGCAGCTCGGCGGCGGACCGCCACAGGGCCCAGCCGACACCGGGGTACACGAGCCCGTACTTGTGCCCCGAGGTGTTGATGGAGGCCACGCGCGGCAGCCGGAAGTCCCAGAGCAGGTCCGCGTCGAGGAAGGGAGCGACCATCGCTCCGGACGCCCCGTCGACATGGACGGGAATGTCGAGACCTGTTCGCTCCTGCAACTCGTCCAGGGCGGTGCAGAGTTCGGCGATCGGCTCGTACGACCCGTCGAAGGTGGACCCCAGGATGCCGACGACACCGATGGTGTTCTCGTCGCACAACTCGGCAGCCGCCTGCGGATCGAGGTGGAACCGGTCGCCCTCCATGGGCACTTGGCGCGCCTCGACCTCCCAGAAGGTGCAGAACTTCTCCCAGCAGACCTGGACGTTGACGCCCATGACGAGGTTCGGGCGAGCTCCGGGATACCGGTCGGCATTCTTCTTGGCCCAGCGGCGCTTGAGCGCCATGCCCGCGAGCATGCATGCCTCGCTCGACCCGGTCGTCGAGCAGCCCACGGCGGCGGACGGATCCGGCGCGTTCCACAGGTCGGCGAGCATCGCCACGCACCGCCGCTCCAGCTCTGCCGTTCGCGGATACTCGTCCTTGTCGATCATGTTCTTGTCCCGGCACTCCGCCATCAGCACGTCGGCCTGCGGTTCCATCCAGGTGGTGACGAAGGTGGCGAGGTTGAGGCGAGAGTTCCCGTCCAGCATCAGCTCGTCGTGGACGAGCTGATAGGCCGTGGCCGGTGGCAGCGGCCCGTCCGGCAGCCGGTGCTGGGGTGGAGCCTCGGTCATGCCTCCGACCGGATTGGCCTCGCCGTAGAAGGGGTTGGCGGCCCGGGGGCGCTCGTCGGGCTTCTCGGGGCCAGTGTGGAGCGGCATGGTGCCTCCGGTCGGTCAGGTCGGGCTTCCATGATGGATCACAGGGGTGTCATAACCGGGTAAAGGTTGCATAGCGACTGGAGGTGATGAGTTACTCACAGGGTGGCTCTCATCGGTGTACAGGGGGCGCACAAGGAGGCCATGGAACCTGGAGGCGTCACTCGGCGTTGATAGCTTTGGTTGTCCGAAGCAGAAAAGACGATCGTCTGCGCCTCACTTCACCCTCAGGAGCCCGGAACCATGACGCTTGCCCTTGGACCAAGCTGGTTGGATCCGGACTACCTGCTCGACACATTCGGCATCTGGGGACTGCTGGTCATCGTCTTCGCCGAGTCCGGCCTGCTCATCGGCTTCTTCCTGCCGGGTGACTCGCTGCTGTTCACGGCGGGGCTGCTGATCGCCGAGGGCACGCTGGACTTCCCGCTGTGGGCGGCCGTCATCCTGATCTGTATCGCCGCGATCCTCGGCGACCAGGCGGGCTACATGTTCGGCAAGAAAGTGGGGCCCGCGCTGTTCAAGCGCCCGGACTCCCGCCTCTTCAAACAGGAGAACGTGGTCAAGGCCCACGACTTCTTCGAGAAGTACGGGCCCAAGTCCCTTGTGCTGGCCCGCTTCGTGCCCATCGTGCGGACGTTCACGCCGATCATCGCGGGCGTCAGCGGCATGCGGTACCGCTCGTTCCTCACGTTCAACATCCTCGGCGGCATCCTCTGGGGCGCGGGCGTCACGCTGCTCGGCCATTGGCTGGGCCAGATCGACTTCGTGAAGAAGAACATCGAGGCGATCCTCATCCTGATCGTCTTCCTCTCCGTGCTGCCGATCATCATCGAGATCCTGAAAGCCCGCGGCAAGTCGAAGAAGAGCCCGCAACAGGCTCCGGAGGCACCGCCCGCCATGGACGACGCGACGACCCAGCTGCGCGCCGTGCCACCGGCCCACCAGGACCAGACGTACGGCCACCAGGGCCAGGACCAGGGCGCATACGGCCACCAGGGCCGCCAGGACCAGGGATACGGCCACCAGGGCGGCCAGGGCTACCCGCAGCAGCAACCGCAACAGCAGCCCCCGTACGGCTCGGACCAGGGTTACGGACAGCAGCAGGGCCAGCCGCCCTACGCCGCCCAGTACCCGCAGGGCCAGCAATACCCGCAGGGCGGCCAGGGCGGCTACCCGTACGGCCAGGGCCAGGACTACCCGCAAGGCTGAGCGGGCCTGGGCAGTCCCGCGACCCCGAGGGGGCCGGAGGCCCCCAAGGGGCGCGGGGAACGGCGCGACCAGCCACAAACAACCCGCAGCCGCCAGCGAACCAGTAGCCCCGAGCTATAAGGCGCCCTCAGAAACCACGTGTCCGCTTGGCCGCACGCCGCCCCTCCGTCGAAACCCCCGGCAGCCGCATGAACAGCCGGGAGATCTCCGAGCCGAGGTTCACACCGATCGCGATGGCCATCGCGAGAGCGGCGGCCTTGGACAGGTTGACAAGGCCGGCGTCGACGTCGTTCTGGGCGATGGACAGCAGCCCGAAGTACGTCGCCGAACCGGGCAGCAGCGGCCCGATCGCCGCCGTCGTGTACGGCAGGGCGGAGGCGAACCGGAAGCGGGACAGCAACTGTCCGAACAGGCCCACCACGCCCGCCGCGACAGCCGTGGAGGCGACCGGCGAGAGCCCGCCCGGGTAGTGCATCGCGCCGTACACCGACCAGGCCACCCCACCGTTGAGGGTCACCATCAGGACGGTGGATCGTTCCTGCTGGAGCAGTACGGCGAAGGCCAGCGCCAGCAGCATCGAGGCGACGATCGCCACCACGGGCTGCTGGGAGCTGCTCACGGCGATATCCGGATCCAGCTCCGCGCCCAGCTTCACTCCGAAGTACAGCGCCAGCAGAACCCCGGTGACGATGCCCACGTAGAAGTACATGACCTCCAGCAGGCGCGCGGCGGCGGTGATGTAGAAGCCGGTCAGCCCGTCCTGGACGCCCGCGACCAGCGCCCGCCCGGGCAGCAGCGCGAAGAGCCCACCGGTGACCACCGCGGACGACGCCACGTCGACGTTCGCCAGTGTCAGCGCGATGCCGATCGCGGCCGGAGGCATCGCGGCCACCGTGAACTGGTAGAACTCGGGCAGCCCGCGCCCCGCGCACAGCCACGCCAGCCGGTCGCCGAGCATCGCGCCGAGCGCGGCGGCGACGAACACGATGGCGTCACCGCCGACGAGCACGGAGGCCGCGCCCGCGAGCAGCCCGGCGGCACCGGTCAGTACCCAGCCGGGATAGGGGTGCCGGTTGCGTCGTATCTCCGCGAGCCGCCGGTAGGCCTCCTCCAGGGAGACCTCGGTCTCGTCGTCACTGATGTCGTCGACGAGGCGGTACACGGCCGCGAGCCGCGTGTAGTCGGTGGCCCGGCGGCGTACCGTCCGCGAGGCCGTGATCGGGTCGTCCACCAGGGACGGCTGGTACGACATGGACAGCAAGGTGAAGGTGACGTTCGGCTCACAGCGGTCCAGGCCGTACGAACGGCAGACGGCGAGCATCGCCGCCTCCACGTCCTCGGCGCCCTCGCCGCCCGCGAGCAGCAGTTCGCCGATACGCAGCGTCAGGTCGAGCACCCGCGGGACGGCCGGGCCGTCGTCCTCCTCCGTGCGCTGGGCGGGCTCGGCGACGGGCCGGTCGGACACCGGCATACGCAGCATCGTGCGCATTCGGTCCTGCCAGGGCACCTCCTTGGTCAGCCTGACCACGGGGATGCCGGTCGGCGGGGTGAAGGCGGGGGCCCGGTACGTACGCGGGGCGTTGAACGCCGAGCCCTCCCGCTCGGCGGACGGCGGCTCGGGCGGCGCGAGCCCTTCAGGGATCGCGAACTCCGACGTCGTATGCGACTCGTCCTCGAACGCCGCTGCCACCCCGCTCGGCGGCGCGAACGCGCTCCTCGCCTCGTCCGACTGCGGCTTACGGTCCTCCGCGTCCGGCTCAGCCACCAGCTCCCGCCCCACTTCTCCTACGTCCGTTCCCGTACGTGCTCCCCCGTACGCCGTATCTCGGATGTACGCCTCTGCGCAAGAACGCCTCAGCGCAAGAACACACGAACGGGCCGCGTCACCCATCGGGTCACGCGGCCCGCCGGTCGATCATTCGGCCTCAGTGGCCGCCGGTCTCCTTGAAGCGCTTGTAGGAGCGCTCGATCTCGGCCTCGGCGTCCGTGCGGCCCACCCAGTTGGCGCCCTCGACGGACTTGCCGGGCTCCAGGTCCTTGTAGACCTCGAAGAAGTGCTGGATCTCCAGACGGTCGAACTCCGACACATGGTGGATGTCCCGCAGGTGCTCCACGCGCGGGTCGTGCGCCGGGACGCACAGCAGCTTGTCGTCGCCGCCGGCCTCGTCCGTCATGCGGAACATGCCGATCGTGCGGCACTGGATGAGGCAGCCGGGGAAGGTCGGCTCGTCCAGGATGACGAGGGCGTCCAGCGGGTCGCCGTCCTCGCCGAGGGTGTTCTCGACGAAGCCGTAGTCGGCCGGGTAGCTGGTCGAGGTGAAGAGTCGACGGTCCAGGCGGATCCGACCGGTCTCGTGGTCCACCTCGTACTTGTTCCGCGAACCCTTCGGAATCTCGATCGTGACGTCGAACTCCACCGGTGGCTCCTCCATGATCAACACATACGTCTGGTGGTTAAGTGTCCCTCACGCAGGTGTGTGATCGCGAAAGGGGTTGGTGTCCGTGCCGGAGCTGAAGGCTTGGCGGGCCGCGCGACCGCATGTGGAGCGGATCGCGCGAGCCGTGAGGCCGGGGCTCGTACGGGCCGTGGAAGCCGTCAGGCCGTGGCTCGTACGGTCCTTGGGGGCTGTGCGGCCGCGGATCGCGCGGCTGACCACCGTGCAGTTCACGGCGGGCGCCGCTCTCCTCGGCCTCGCACTGGCGGCCACCGTGGTGACCGCGGCCGGCCCTTGGGACTCCAGCGGTCAGCGTACGGCCGAGCGGGACTGGGCGGCATCGCGGGAGGGGGTAGGTGGCGCAGATCACGGCCCTGGATCCGGCCCTGAATCCGGTACGTCCGAGAAGGCGCCGCGCCCCGCACCCAGCGCCCCCTCCGTACTCGCCGGCCTCGGGCGCACGACCGGCACCGTTTCCTCGCCCACCGAGAAGGCCCTCGCCGATGTCCTCGGCCCACTGCTCGACGACCCCTCGCTGGGTTCGGAACGTACGGCCGCGGTCGTCGACGTGGCCACCGGCAAGCGGCTGTACGGCAGGGCCGCGGGCGAGGCGCTGACGCCCGCCTCCACCACGAAGATCGCCACCGCCGTCGCGGCGCTCTCCGCGGCGGGCGCCGACCACCGCATCGCGACCCGCACGGTCCTCGATCCCGGCACCAAGAAACTCGTCCTCGTCGGCGGCGGCGACCCCACGCTGACCGCCCGCGAGGAAACGAAGGGCAACGCCAGCCTGCGTACGCTCGCCGACGAGACCGCCCGGGCCCTCAAGGCCCGCAAGCTGGACGTGGTGACGCTCTCGTACGACACCACGCTGTACGACGGCCCAGCGCTGCACCCCATCGGTCGCAACGTCAACCTCGCACCGGTCACCGCCCTGATGACCGACGAGGGACGCCTCAACGACTCGTCCTCCGGCCCTGCGGACCGCAGCACGGACCCGGCGGCGGACGCGGCCCGGCAGTTCGCGGCCCTCCTGAACGACCGTGGCATCAAGACCAAGTCCCCCGGCCCCTCCAAGGCGACGGGCCGCGCGGAGCCTCTCGCGAAGGTCGAGTCCCCGCCCCTGTCCGCCCTGGTCGAGCGGATGCTGACCAACAGCGACAACGACATCGCCGAGGCCCTGGCCCGCCAGACCGCACTCGCCTCCGGCGAACAGGCCAGCTTCGAAGGCGGCTCCACGGCGATCCGTACGCAGCTGAAGAAGCTCGGACTGCCCATGGAAGGCGCCCGGTTCGCGGACGGCAGCGGCCTGGACCGAGCCGACCGACTCACCGCGGACCTGCTCACCGCCCTCCTGGCCAAGGCAGGCGCCCCCGACCACCCCGAACTCCGCCCCGCCCTGACCGGCCTCCCCGTAGCAGGCTTCACCGGAACCCTCCGCAACCGCTACACGGACCAGCCCGGCACGGGAGTCGTACGAGCGAAGACAGGCACGCTGACGGGCGTACACACCCTGGCAGGCACGGTGGTGGACACAGAGGGCCGCCTACTGGCCTTCGCTTTCCTGACGTCTTCGGACCGCCCGGCGGATCCGGCAGCAACACAGAAGACGCTGGACGGCGCGGCGTCGGCGCTGGCGAACTGCGGCTGCGGCTCCTGAGGAGGCGGCTGTGGCTGCGCTTTTGAAAGGGGGCCGCAGGCCCTCCTTTCAGGGGCGCGGGGCTGTGACATATGCGGCTCCGCCGCGTGGGCGCGCTCAGCCACAACGCACCCGCAGCCGAGCTACAACCAAGAACCCCCACGAACCCCACACCCTGCACCCAGCGGCAGCGCTCACGTACGGTTGAGGGCATGACGAGCATCGGTGGTGCCGAGATGGTCGACTGGAATCTCGCGGTGGCGACCGCGACCCGGCTCGTAAGGCCGGGCCCAGAGGTGAGTCGCGACGAGGCCAGGGCCGTCGTCGCGGAGCTGCGCCGACATGCGAAGGCGTCGGAACAGCACGTACGCGAGTACACGCAGATGGGCAGCGAGGACCTGCGTGACACCCCCATCCTCGTCGTCGACCGCCCGGGCTGGATCCGGGCGAACGTCGCCGGGTTCCGGGAGATCCTCAAACCGCTCCTCGACAAGATGCAGGAACGTCGCGGCAGCACCCCCGGCGGAGCCGTCCTCGGCGCCGTCGGCGGCAAGGTCACCGGCGTCGAGCTGGGCATGCTCCTGTCGTTCCTGGCCTCCAGGGTGCTCGGCCAGTACGAGACCTTCGCCCCGGCGACCCGCGAACTCCCGGCGGGCGAGAACGGCGGCGGCAGGCTGCTCCTGGTCGCCCCGAACATCGTGCATGTGGAGCGCGAACTGGACGTACAGCCCCACGACTTCAGGCTCTGGGTCTGCCTGCACGAGGAGACGCACCGGACGCAGTTCACGGCCGTGCCCTGGCTGCGCGACCACCTCGAGGGCGAAATCCAGTCTTTCCTGGAGGAGACCGAGGTCGACCCCATGACAGTCCTCGAGCGCATCCGGGAGGCCGCGCAGACGCTCGCCGGCAGCCGTCCCGAAGGCGAGGAGGGCGACGACGGTGGACGGTCCATCGTCGAGATCGTCCAGACGCCCGCCCAGCGGGAGATCCTCGGCCGGCTGACCGCCGTGATGTCCCTCCTGGAGGGCCACGCGGACTTCGTGATGGACGGCGTGGGCCCCGCCGTGGTCCCGTCCGTCGCCGAGATCCGCGAGAAGTTCCAGCAGCGCCGCCAGCGCGGGGCCTCCCGCCTCGACCTGGCGCTGCGCAAGCTGCTCGGCCTGGACGCCAAGCTGCGCCAGTACCGGGACGGGGAGCGTTTCGTACGGGCGGTCGTGGACCAGGTCGGCATGGAGGGGTTCAACCGCGTGTGGACCTCGCCGAACACGCTCCCCACCAAGTCGGAGATCTCCAAACCGGCGGACTGGGTTGCGCGGGTGCACCGTAAGGCAGAGTCGTGAACTGAATCCGGCCGAGGACAGGTGAGCGCCCCCGCTATCACCCGTCCGAGGGACCGTGGGGCATGGGTAGGCGTGCAATGCTCGGGGAACGGCCCGTTTCTGTCACCATCTAGGCACTCTGCGTGACCGAAGCTCGGGCTCACCCCCGACAATTTCATGAAGGGAACCGGACATGGGTCCCCATCCAGCGGTCGCGGCGATACGCCTGGCGGTCCGCCGCGTCCTCCACGACATCCTCACCGACCACACGCCCACCCATCCCGACACCGCGCACCCCGATCCCACGCACGCCGACATCGCGCACGAGCAGTCGCCCCCGCCGCTCGTGCTCGTGGCGTGCTCCGGCGGCGCCGACTCCATGGCGCTCGCCTCCGCGCTCGCCTTCGAAGCCCCCAAACTCGGCATCCGCGCCGGTGGCATCACCGTCGACCACGGTCTGCAACCCGGCTCCGACCTGCGCGCCCAGGAAGTCGTCGTACGACTCACCGAACTCGGCCTGGGCCCGGCCGAGTCCATCGGCGTCTCTGTCGGCCGTAACGGCGGCCCCGAGGCCGCCGCCCGCGACGCGCGGTACGCCGCCCTGGACGCCGCCGCCGAGCGCCACGGCGCCACGGCGGTCCTGCTCGGCCACACCCGCGACGACCAGGCCGAGACCGTACTGCTCGGCCTCGCCCGCGGCTCCGGCATCCGCTCGCTGTCCGGCATGGCCGCGGTCTCCGGAGGGCCGGGAGCCACCCGCCGCTACCGCCGCCCCTTCCTGCACCTCGACCGGCAGACCGCCCGCAAGGCCTGCATGGTCCAGTCGCTCCCCGTCTGGGAGGACCCCCACAACTCCGACCCGGCCTATACGAGATCACGCCTGCGCCAAGAAGGGCTGCCCGCCCTGGAGAAGGCCCTCGGCAAGGGCGTCGTCGAAGCCCTCGCCCGTACGGCACAGCTGTCCCGCGACGACGCCGACGCTCTCGACGCCTGGGCCCGCCAGGCCGAGGCCTCCGTGCGGGACACCGCCGGCCTCCTGGAGTGCGCCAAGCTGTACGCCCTGCCGCCCGCCGTGCGCCGCCGTATCCTGCGCCGTGCCGCCATCGAGGCCGGGGCGCCCGCCGGTTCACTGTTCGCCCGGCACATCGAAGAGATCGACCGGCTGATCACCGGCTGGCGCGGTCAGAGGGCCATCAACCTGCCGGGCAAAGTCGTCGTCCAGCGGCAGGGTGGCAGACTGGTGATTCGGCAAGGCTGAATCCGGGTCTTCCGCCGGCCCCTTGTGCGGGTCGTGGGCGGCCCGAGTGGCCGCCATACATGCGGGACGACCGAAAGTGATGCGGGTGGACGCGAAAGACATGGGCACCGACCTCAAGTCGGTGCTCATCACCAAGGAAGAGATCGACGCCAAGCTGGTCGAACTGGCCGCGAAGATCGACGCGGAGTACGCGGGCAAGGACCTGCTGATCGTCGGAGTCCTCAAGGGCGCCGTGATGGTCATGGCGGACCTGGCGCGCGCCCTCACCACCCCCGTCACCATGGACTGGATGGCCGTGTCCTCGTACGGCGCGGGTACGCAGTCCTCCGGCGTCGTGCGGATCCTCAAGGACCTCGACACCGACATCAAGGGCAAGCACGTCCTCATCGTCGAGGACATCATCGACTCCGGTCTGACGCTGTCCTGGCTGATCTCCAACCTCGGCTCGCGCGAGCCCGCGTCGCTCAAGGTGTGCACGCTGCTGCGCAAGCCGGAGGCCGCCAAGGTCGCGATCGACGTGGAGTGGGTCGGCTTCGACATCCCGAACGAGTTTGTCGTGGGCTACGGCCTCGACTACGCCGAGAAGTACCGGAACCTGCCGTTCGTCGGTACGCTCGCTCCCCATGTCTACGGTGGCTGAGGCACTCTCGTAGACAGTGGCGAAGCCCACGCAGCAGTGGAGGACGGTCCGGGAACCCTTGCGGGTTCCGCGCCGTTGGAGCATGCGTAGACGGGTTTGTCAGCCGGACCGTGCGGCTTCGGGTGACAATGCTGAGGTACCGTCCGAAGAACAGTCTTATCAAACTCACTATGGCAGGAGGGACGGGGCGGCACCGCTCCGTATGGATGGACGTGAAGCGATACTTCCGTGGGCCGGTCATGTGGATCGTGCTGGCCGTCCTTGCCGTGGTCGTGTTGATGCAGGTCGTCGGCTCGTCCGGCGGCCACAAGACAGTGGACACCGGCCAGGTCGTCCAGGCGATCAATGACAACAAGATCGAGTCGGCCAAGCTGACCACCGGCGACGAGCAGATCATCAAGGTCGAGCTCAAGGACGGCGAAAAGGTCGAGGGCAGCTCGAAGATCCAGGCGAGCTACATCGGCGACCAGGGTGTGAACCTCGCCAACACACTGCAGACCAAGTACGAGGACAAGCAGATCCCCGACGGCTACACAGTGTCGCCGTCGAAGCAGAACCCGTTCGTCGGGCTTCTGATCAGCCTGCTCCCCTTCGTCCTCATCGTGGTCATCTTCCTGTTCCTGATGAACCAGATGCAGGGCGGCGGCTCCCGAGTCATGAACTTCGGGAAGTCCAAGGCCAAGCTCATCACCAAGGACACCCCGAAGACGACGTTCTCGGACGTCGCGGGCTCGGACGAGGCCGTCGAGGAGCTCCACGAGATCAAGGAGTTCCTCCAGGAGCCGGCGAAGTTCCAGGCCGTCGGGGCGAAGATCCCCAAGGGCGTACTGCTGTACGGCCCGCCCGGTACGGGTAAGACGCTGCTCGCGCGTGCTGTCGCGGGCGAGGCGGGCGTCCCCTTCTACTCGATCTCCGGTTCCGACTTCGTCGAGATGTTCGTCGGTGTCGGTGCCTCCCGGGTCCGTGACCTGTTCGAGCAGGCCAAGGCGAACGCTCCGGCGATCGTCTTCGTCGACGAGATCGACGCCGTCGGCCGGCACCGCGGTGCCGGTATGGGCGGCGGTCACGACGAGCGCGAGCAGACGCTGAACCAGCTGCTCGTCGAGATGGACGGCTTCGACGTGAAGGGCGGCGTGATTCTCATCGCCGCCACGAACCGGCCCGACATCCTCGACCCGGCTCTCCTGCGCCCCGGCCGCTTCGACCGCCAGATCGCGGTCGACCGCCCCGACATGCAGGGCCGTCTGGAGATCCTCAAGGTCCACCAGAAGGGCAAGCCGGTCGCCCCGGACGTCGACCTGTCCGCAGTGGCGCGTCGTACGCCGGGCTTCACCGGCGCCGACCTGTCGAACGTGCTGAACGAAGCGGCGCTGCTCACCGCGCGTGGCAACCAGAAGCTGATCGACAACCACATGCTGGACGAGGCGATCGACCGTGTGGTCGCGGGCCCGCAGAAGCGGACCCGGATCATGTCGGACAAGGAGAAGAAGATCACCGCGTACCACGAGGGCGGTCACGCCCTGGTCGCGGCGGCCTCACCGAACTCCGATCCGGTCCACAAGATCACGATTCTCTCCAGAGGCCGTGCTCTCGGCTACACGATGGTCCTGCCGGACGAGGACAAGTACTCCACGACCCGCAACGAGATGCTCGACCAGCTGGCATACATGCTGGGCGGGCGCGCGGCCGAGGAGCTCGTCTTCCACGACCCGACCACGGGCGCTGCGAACGACATCGAGAAGGCCACCGCAACGGCCCGCGCGATGGTCACGCAGTACGGCATGACCGAGCGCCTCGGTGCGATCAAGTTCGGCGGTGACAACACCGAGCCGTTCCTCGGCCGTGAGATGGGTCACCCGCGCGACTACTCGGAAGAGGTCGCCGCGCTCGTCGACGAAGAGGTCAAGAAGCTCATCGAGACCGCGCACAACGAGGCCTGGGAGATCCTGGTCGAGAACCGCGACGTCCTGGACAACCTGGTCCTCGCGCTGCTCGAGAAGGAGACGTTGAACAAGGAGCAGATCGCCGAGATCTTCGCCCCGATCGTCAAGCGTCCGGCCCGCCCCGCGTGGACCGGCTCCGCCAGGCGCACTCCGTCCACCCGCCCGCCGGTGCTCTCCCCCAAGGAGCTGTCGCTGACGAGCGGGACGAACGGCGCGGCGCCGGCGATCACCGCGAAGTCGAACCCTGCCGCCGAGGCGGCGCTTCCGGTGGCCGAGCCGACTCCGGAGGAGCGTCCCGAGAGCTGAACCACCCAGTCCCGGCCGCCTCGATCGGCCCGGAACGGATGCCGCGCCCCCCTGGTCTAGCCTGGGGGGCGCGGCATATTCGTATGCGCGGACATGAAGCGCGTGATCCGTACGCGTCGAAGGCACAGGAACGAGGCACCAGATGATCGACCCCGTGAGGCTGGACGTCGAGGGTGTGATCGGCGAGTTCGACGAGAAGCGCGCCGAGAACGCCGTACGAGAGCTGCTGATCGCGGTCGGCGAGGATCCGGACCGGGAGGGGCTGCGGGAGACGCCGGGGCGGGTGGCTCGGGCGTATCGGGAGCTGCTGGCCGGGTTGTGGCAGGAGCCCGAGGATGTGCTGACGACGACGTTCGACCTGGGGCACGACGAGATGGTCCTGGTGAAGGACATCGAGATCGTGAGCCTGTGTGAGCATCATCTGCTGCCGTTTCACGGTGTGGCGCATGTGGGGTACATCCCGGCCGAGACCGGGAAGATCACCGGTCTGTCGAAGCTGGCGCGGCTCGTCGAGGTGTTCGCGCGGCGACCGCAGGTGCAGGAACGACTCACCACGCAGATCGCCGATTCGCTGATGCGGATTCTTGAGGCGCGGGGGGCGATTGTCGTGATCGAGGCCGAGCACATGTGCATGTCGGTGCGCGGTATACGCAAGCCGGGCGCCAAGACGACGACGTCCGCTGTGCGCGGGCAGTTGCGGGATGCGACGACGCGTGCCGAGGCGATGAGCCTCATCTTGGCGCGGTAGCGCTCCGCTTGGGGCGGGGGCCGTTTCGTCTGCCTGGTTGTTGTTCGTATGGGGCTGCGGGTTCGTTGTGGCTGGTCGCGCAGTTCCCCGCGCCCCTATCGGGGCCTGCGGCCCCTCAAGCGGGCGCGGGTCGCGCCCCGCGGCCTCCTTAGGGGCGCGGCCCTATGCCGCCGGGGCTGCGTTGCCGTTCGTTTCGTCGTCCTCCGGGAGTTTGCAGACTCGTTCCAGGAAGAAGGCCGCCGCTATGACGGCGATGCCTGCCAGGACCGAGAAGCCGGCGTAGATGGCCTGGTCGCGGCGGGCCGGGACGTCCAGGGACTCCAGGAGGAAGGCGCCCGTGCCGCCGTACATGCCGGCGACGAGGGCGGCCACCAGGGCGCTGGCCTGGCCGAAGACCACCGCTCGGGCCGCCAGCAGCGGGTCGACCCCCGTGGCGCCGGGGCGGCGCTCGCGCTGGGCCTTGAGGCGGGCTCGGAGAGAGAGCGCCGTGGCCAGGAGGACCACGGCGATCAGGGCCAGGACGATGGGGGCGGCGAGGGGGACCCGGGGCAGCGTGCCCACCGCGTTCCACAAGCGGGCGCCCGCCCAGGACAGCACGCCGGCGACCACGAACACGCCGGCCAGTGTCCTGATGCGCAGCTCTTTCACGATGCCCCTTCGTCGCAACCGGAGATGGTCCGGTAGACCTTAACGACTAGTCGGGCAGCTGTAGTTCCAGGTCGGCGCGGGGCGCGACCCCTTCGCGGGGGACGGCGGCCAGGAGCCCGGCCACCGGGCCGACACCCGGGAGCTGGGCGTCCGGCTCCACGTCGTGCCAGGGAGCGAGGACGAAGGCCCGCTCGTGCGCGCGCGGGTGGGGGAGGGTCAGTTCCGGGTCGTCGGAGACCAGGTCGGCGTACGCGACGATGTCCACGTCGATCGTGCGGGGCCCCCAGCGCTCGTCCCGTACGCGATGGAAGGCCTCCTCGACCGCGTGCGCCCGCTCCAGCAGGGAGGACGGGGGGAGCGTCGTGCGCAGGACGACGACCGCGTTGAAGTACGTCGGCTGGCTGTCCGGTTCCACGCCCCAGGGCTCCGTCTCGTACACCGGAGAGACCGCCTTGACGCGTACGCCGGGCGTGTCCTCCAGGGCGTCGACGGCGCCCTGGAGGGTCTCCAGGCGGTTGCCGAGGTTCGAGCCGAGGGAGAGCACGGCACGTTCCGGGTTGTGCAGGGTGGTGTCGGCGGCGTCCACGCGTTCCACGACGGAGGCGGGCACCGGCTGTACGGTCGGGTCGCTCTGACCCTCGGTCAACGAGGCAGTCATACTCGGCTCCGGGTGATGGTGACGGTCACGTCGTCGAAGGGGACGGTGATCGGCGCGTCCGGCTTGTGGACGCAGACTTCGACCTCCTGGACCGCGTCGTGTTTCAGGCACGTGCGGGCGATGCGCTCGGCGAGCGTCTCGATGAGATCGACGGGCTCGCCCTCGACGACGGCCACGACCTCCTGGGCCACGATGCCGTAGTGCACGGTCTTCGCCAGGTCGTCGTCGGCCGCGGCCGGCCGGGTGTCCAGGCCCAGCGAGAGGTCCACGATGAAGGTCTGGCCCTCCACGCGTTCCTTGGGGAAGACACCGTGGTGCCCGCGGGCCTTGAGGCCGCGCAGCGCGACACGATCCACGCGAATCACTCCTGCAGTCGTCGGTAACGGCGGTCACCGCCATGTGCGGTCGGCCCACCAGCCACAGTCGAATCTACCTGCGAACACTGACAACGCCCGGTCACGGGGACTCGGCGTCGGGCGCATGCCAGGAGGGTTCATCGACTGTTCTTCTGTGGGGACACGGCGGCTCACGGGCTGGTAGCCGCGCATACCCAGGGGCCCGCGATCCCAACCACTACGTGTCCCCTACCCACTCAGGAAGGGGAGTCGTCGGTCTCTTCCTCGCCGGATTCGGCCAGTACGGGAGAGGCGTGGTGCGACCAGAGCTTCCAGCCGTCGGATGTGCGGCGGAACACATTCGTGGCGACGACGAGCTGGCCCACGAGCGGTCCCAGTTCGTCGCTGTCCTCCGGGGACGGGCCGCCGCTGAGGATGTTCTCGGTGCAGGTCACCAGGGCGGTGTCGGAGATGACGGACACGTGCACGTCCGTCAGGAAGAACTGGATGTACTCGGTGTTCGCCATGATCAGCGCGTACGAGCGGAGCACCTCGCCGCGGCCGGTCAGTACGGGCCAGCCGGGGTGGACGCAGGAGACCTCGGCGCCCTGGTCGGCGGTTTCGTCGGGGTCCTCGGGGTCCGTGTCCGTGGTGTGTTCGGCTCCGTCGATGTCCATGGGGGCCAGCCAGAGCGTCGACAGCTCTTCGAAGTCGCCGCGTTCCATCGCTTCGTAGAAGGCGGTGTTGACGCGGGCGACCTCTTCGACGTCGGTGCGGGGTGTGCTCACTGGGCTCCCTCTGCCGCCCGGGCGCCTTCCACGGCCTGGGCGACCCGGACCGCGTCGGCGGTGGCCCGCACCTCGTGGACGCGGACCGCCCACGCGCCCTGGTGGGCGGCGAGCGCGGAGACGGCGGCGGTGGCGGCGTCGCGTTCCCTGGCGGGCGGCGGGGCGCCTTCCGGGCCCGCCAGTACGCGGCCGAGGAACCGCTTGCGGGACGCGGCGACCAGTACGGGGTGGCCGATGTCCAGGAGGCGGTCGAGGTGGGCGAGAAGGGTCAGGTCGTGCTCGGCCTGCTTGGAGAAGCCGAGGCCCGGGTCGACGACGATGCGGTCCGCGGCGATGCCTCCCTCGAGAACGGCCCCCACGCGCGCGCGGAGCTCGTCGACGACTTCGGAGACGACGTCCTCGTACCTCCCCTGGATGTTTCCGCCCTCCAGGAAGCCACGCCAGTGCATGACCACGAAGGGCGCGCCGGCGTCCGCGACGACCGGGATCATCGCGGGGTCGGCGAGGCCGCCGCTGACGTCGTTGACAAGTGCGGCGCCCGCCGCGAGGGCCCGTTCGGCGACGGAGGAGCGCATGGTGTCGACGGAGATGGTGACGCCTTCGGAGGCGAGGCCGCGGACGACCGGGATGACGCGCTTGAGTTCCTCGGCCTCGTCGACGCGGGTGGCGCCGGGGCGGGTGGACTCGCCGCCCACGTCGACGAGGTCGGCGCCCTCCGCGACCAGGTCGAGGCCGTGCTTGACGGCTGCCGTCGTGTCGAACCACCGGCCGCCGTCCGAGAAGGAGTCGGGGGTGACGTTCACGACTCCCATGACGGCGCACCGGTCCCATGCCGGGAGCCCGGACACTTGGCCTCGCCCGCTGTTCTTGCTCATATGCCCAGCGTAGGCCTCCGCGTTGAGGGCTGGGTTCGTCCATGGGAGTGGTGGCCTGAGCGAGGTCCCGGGGCTTGGGGGGAGTGGGACCTCGCTCAGGCCTGCTCTAGACCGCTCTTACGCCGTGTTCCGGCAGGCGGGTTTCCGGCAGCCGGTGTGTGCACGGCGGGGGCGTCCTGCGGCGCAGGGCCCGCGGCAGGGGGAGGTCCACGAAACCCTCCGCCCGCAGGGCCGCAAGGCCGAGGCGCGGCAGGTCGCGGGAGGAGCCGTAGACGACGAAGCGGGGCTCCCAGCGGGGGCGGAACTTCGCGTTGAACCTGTACAGCGACTCGATCTGGTACCAGCGGGAGAGGAACACCAGCAGTCCGCGCCAGGCGCGCAGGACCGGGCCCGCGCCGATCTTCTCGCCGCGGGCCAGGGCCGCGCGGAACATCGCGAAGTTGAGCGAGACCCGCCGCACCCCCAGGCGCGGCGCCGCCTGGAGCGCGGCCACGATGAGGAGCTCGTTCATGCCGGGATCGGCCGCGCGGTCGCGGCGCATCAGGTCGAGGGAGACGCCGTCGGTGCCCCACGGGACGAAGTGGAGTACGGCCTTCAGATCGCCGTACGGCCCCGGTTCGGCGTCGGCCTTGTGGGCGGTGGCGAGCAGACAGTCCCCGTCGGCCGGGTCGCCGACGCGGCCCAGTGCCATGGAGAAGCCGCGCTCGGTGTCCGTGCCGCGCCAGTCCTGAGCGGCGCGGCGTATCCGGTCCAGTTCGCCCTCGCCCAGGTCACGGACGCGCCGTACCCGGGTCTCGTAACCGGCCCGCTCGATGCGTTTCACCATCTGGCGCACGTTTCGCATCGGGCGCCCGGCCAGGGAGAAATCCGCGACGTCCACCACCGCCTCGTCGCCCAATTCGAGGGCGTCGAGGCCGGTTTCCCGTGTCCAGACCTCGCCGCCCGTCTCGGAGCAGCCCATGACGGCGGGCGTCCAGGAGTGGGTTTTCGCCACGTCCATGAAGCGCTCGATCGCGCCGGGCCAGGCCTCGACGTCGCCGATCGGGTCGCCGCTGGCGAGCATCACCCCGGAGACGACGCGGTACGTCACCGCCGCCTTGCCGCTGGGCGAGAAGACGACCGCCTTGTCGCGGCGCAGCGCGAAGTGGCCGAGCGAGTCACGGCCGCCGTGCTTCTCCAGGAGTGACCGCAGTCGCGCCTCGTCGTCCTCGGTGAGGCGTGCGGCGGGGTGTTCGGGGCGCAATGCCAGGTAGATGGTGGTGAGGGCGGTCAACAGGCCGAGCGCGCCGAGTGAGAAGGCCACCGTCCAGGACGTGTCGCCCTGGTAGCCGACCGGGCCCTCGAAGCCGAACAGGCCGTACACGACATGGGTGATGCGGTCCGCCAGGCTCGGGTAGCCGAGCATCCGGTCCGGGTGGGCGCTGACGACGACCAGGCCGAGGAGGAGTGAACCGGCGCCCATGAGAACGAAGTTGGTGAGCGCGCGCCAGCGGCTGCGGGGGTCGGGCAGCGCCGTGAACTCGCCGCGATGCCGCAGCAGGGGAGCCAGCAGCGCCAGGGAGACGAGGACGCCGATGAGGGAGTGCCGGTAGGTCAGCTGCGCGAGGGCACCGGCCGGCAGGAGGAACACGGCGGCCCGCCAGGCCCGGCGCTTGCGGCGGCGCAGACCGTGGGCCAGGAGCAGCAGCAGGACGCCAGCGCTGAGCGCCAGGGCGGCGGCGAACGGGCCCAGCGCGCCGGGCAGCACCTCGGCGAGCGTGTGCACACGGCTGTGCCTGAAGCTCGGGAAGACGCCCGCGGCGATGTCCAGGAACCCCACGAGGGTGCAGGCCCTGGCGACCAGGGCGGGGACGGTCTCAGGGCGTGGACCGCTCAGTACGCGCCGCAGTCGGCCCCTCCGGTGGTCCGGAGCCTTGGCCGATGTTTCCCCTTCAACCGTGACAGACATCGCATCCCGTACTTCTGCGAGAGACTTCGAAACCAGTGCCATTTACGGCATCCGGCGACATTGCGCCCTCTAGGACGGTGTCGGGAGGGACCTGGTTCATCCGGTTCTGGAAAAGCGTGTCAAAAGCGCGTCTCAAGAGTGCGGGTGCAGCGGGCGCATACGCGGTCCTCTGCGCGGTGCTGTTGTCACCGGAGTGACTGTTTGGCGTGACCGCCGAGTGGTGAGGTGGTGTCATTCCTCGGGAGTGGCTGGGTTTTTACGGGGCGGGGCTCCAAGATTCGCCTACGCGCGGTAAGTTTCTGGCCATGCCACGTGGACGTCACCGTCATTCCCCACCTCTGCACCGGCTGCTGCCCCCCTCGGCGATCGCAGGCGTCTCGCTCGTCTGTGCCGCCGGGCCCTGGTTGTTCTCGGACGCGTGGGTGCTCCGCGGGCTGGCCGCGGGCGCCGCGGCGACGGCTGTCGTGGGCGCGGTCGTCATGCGCCACTGGGACGTGTCCGCGGGCAAGCGCGTCGCGGACCTCACGCGCGCGCGTGCGAGCGACGAGTGGCGCCACGAGGAGCGCGTCGCCGAGCTCGAGACCGACCTCGACGAGTCGCGCGAACTGCGTACCAAGCTGGAGCACCGGCTCCGCGAGAAGCGGGCGGAGCTCCAGGGCCTGCGCAACGAACACGCCGCCCTGCTGCGGCGGTACGCCACGGCGGAGACGGAGCGGGCCAGCGTCCTGGAGAGCCGCCGTCGCCTCGCCATAGAGGCGACGACTCCGGCTCGTGCCGCCCTGCCCGCGGCGGCTTCGGCGGACCCGGTGGCCGAGGTGATCGAGGAGCCGGCTCCGGCCGCCCGTGCCGCGGCCGCGGTGCTCTACGCGAAGGCCAACGCGGCGTTGGACCGGCTGGCCCAGGCGGCTGCCGCTCACGTGGCCGAGGGCGCGCCCTGGACGGACGGGGCGTCGAAGGACGAGGTCGCGGAGGACGGTTCGACCAAGGACGGTTCGGCCGAGGACGTTTCGGAGGACGCGAGCGGTTCGTCCGCGGTGGACGGCTCTGCGGAGAGCGGTTCGGCTAAGGACGAGCCTCAGGACGCGCCCGTAGAGAGCGAGTCCCCCAAGAGCGGCTCTACGGAGAGCAGTTCGGCGGCGACGGACGAGCCCGGCCCCGGCAAGTCGCCGAAGGACAGCCCCGCGAAGGGTGGTTCGGCCAAGGGTGCCCCCGTGAAGTCCGGTGCGCCCAAGGGTGCGCCTCCGGCGGGCGGTCCCGGTAAGGGCGGGCCCACGCCGGGCGGTTCACCGAAGGGCGGCGCTCGCAAGAAGGCACCCGCGACGGGCGAGGCCGGGACGGAGGGCGAGGCGACGCAGGGGAAGCCCGAGGCGGTCGGCGGGCATGAGCGCACGGCCGCCGCGACCGCACCGACGCCCGCCGGGTCCGACACCACCGCGGCCGCTCTGAAGCCCGCCCTCAAGCCCGCGCTCGGTTCCGGGCACTTCACCGTGCCCAAGGCCGTGGCGGTCGCTCCGGCTCCTCCCGTACGGCGGCCCTCCGTAGAGGGCGGTTTCGACTTCTTCGGTACGCAGCAGGAGGCGTCCGAGGCCGCCCTGGAGGCCGTACAGAACGAGGATCTCGCCGACGTGGTGGGCCAGGAGGCGCTCGCTCTCCACAAGGCCGAGTCCGAGGCGCAGTTCAAGCCGGCGGACGAGGAGTCCCGCGGCGTCGGTCAGCAGGTCATCGACCTGACCGCGCACGACGAGACGGAGCAGATCGACGTGGCGGAACTGCGGAGCGCGGTTTCCTGAACCTCAGGAGCGCGGTTTCCTGAGCGTCAGCGGCAACAGCTCATGAGGGCAGTGGCAACGCAACACGCCACTGCCCTCAGCCGTCCACCGGCCCGACTCGGGCCATCACCGCTCAACTTCCGGCCATCCACCGATCCGGCCGAGCCTCCCGCCGCCCCGTCCGCGACCGGTCCGCCTGCCCGTACAGCAACTCCGCTGCCTGAGAGGCGTCCCGCAGCCGGGCGCTCACCGTCTTGTTGGCGCCGGTGTCTATGTGGATGTGGGACAGCCCCTTGAAGCGCATCCACGGCCCCTGTTCCAGGCGCACGCTCTGCACCTTGCCGTGCGGCACGAGCGCGAGGCTGCGGCGCAGCAGCCCGTGCCGGGACGCGAAGACGGCGTCGGTGACGGCGAGCCCGTAACCCCGCCACCACAACGGCATGCACCAGCCCGCCCGCCGCGGCGGGCGAGACAGCGAGCCCGGCACCGTCACCCCCGGCAGCACCCGCGCGATCACCGACTCTGCGACCTCGCGCGGAGCGACCGGTACGAGCACGGAGTTGGACGAACCCGCCACGTCCAGCTCGACCCGGACCCACCCGCGCCGCCGCCACAGCAGCGGTTCGACGATGCGGACGGTCTGTACGCGCCCGGGCGGCACCGTCTCGTGCGTACGGTCGAGCAGTCCGTGGTCGATACGGAGCCCGTCCGGGGAGTCGCCCACGGTCCAGTCGTACTCGCCGACGAAGCGCCCCACGCTGCTCGCGCCCGCCGCGCCGAGCAGCGGCAGCGCGACCGCGAGGACCGTCCACACACTGTGCGAGGCCCACCACACCAGCGGCGGTACGACGAGCGCGCCGGCCAGCGAACCCCAGGTGGCGCCCGTCAGCACCAGGGACACGGCGAGGACCCGGGCCGGTACATGCAGCAGTTGCCGGACCGGCGCCTCGCCCACCTCGTGCGCCGTCTCGGGGGCGAAACCGGCGGCGCGGGCGAGGAGTTCGGCCCGTAGCGCACGGGCCTCGTCCTCGCCCAGGAAGGCGAGTTCGTCCTTCTTGTCGGTCCCTATGACGTCGAGTTTGAGTTTGGAGACGCCCGCGACGCGGGCCAGCAGCGGCTGGGTGACGTCGACGGCCTGGAGCCGGTCGAGCCGGATGTGCGCGCTGCGCCGGAACAACAGGCCGGTACGGATGCGCAGTTCGGTGTCGGTCACCGCGAAGTGGGTGAACCACCAGGTCAGAAAGCCGTACAGGGCGGCGGCCGGAATGACGATGGCGATCGCGATCAGCAGGGTGGAGGTCGTCAGCCGGGTCAGCTGCCGCTGTGTCTGGTCGGGGTCGTGCACCGCCCAGCCGGCGATCACGGCGATCGGCGCCCAGGCGCGGCGCAGCGGCGTCACGGGATGCAACCGCCGCTCCGTCACGGGCTTCACCTGGCGTATGTCGCGCTCGACGTCGGAAGTCGTCACAACCCCGCCGATCTGGCCTCGCCCAGCTCCGTGAGCCGGTCCCGCAGCCGTTCCGCCTCCGCCGGGTCGAGGCCCGGAATGCGCGCGTCCGTCGCCGCGGCGGCCGTGTGCAACTGCACGCTCGCCAGCCCGAAGTGCCGCTCGACGGGACCCGAGTTCACCTCGACCAGCTGCATGCGCCCGTACGGCACGACCGTCTCCTCACGCCACAGCACACCCCGGCTGATCAGCAGGTCGTCCGCGCGCTCCGCGTACCGCCAGGACTCCCAGTTGCGCCCCAGCATCGGCCAGCCCCACAGCAGCAGCGCCAGCGGCAGCAGCGCGAACGCCGCCCAGCCGGGCCCGGCGAGCAGACCGAGCGGCAGCCCCGTACCGAGCGTCAGCGGCACCAGCCAGACGCCGAGCAGCAGCCGGCGCATTCGCAGCAGTCCCGGCGGCAGGCCGGTCCACACCGGCTCGGGCTCGGACTCGGTGTTCCCGGTGGCGCCCATGATCCCCGTACTCCCCGTCTCCATGCCGCAAGCGTACGTACGAGACACTGTTCCCATGACTCCTACGTCGGAGACCACGGTCGGCATCGGCGGCGCCGCGGAGAGCACCGACATGGTGCTCAACATCGGCCCCCAGCACCCGTCCACCCACGGTGTACTGCGCCTCAGGCTCGTGCTGGACGGCGAGCGGATCCAGCACGCGGAGCCGGTCATCGGCTATATGCACCGCGGCGCGGAGAAGCTCTTCGAGGCGCGCGACTACCGCCAGATCATCGTGCTCGCCAACCGCCACGACTGGCTCTCCGCCTTCTCGAACGAGCTGGGTGTCGTCCTCGCCGTGGAACGCATGCTCGGCATGGAGGTCCCCGCCCGCGCGGTGTGGATGCGCACGCTCCTCGCGGAGCTGAACCGTGTCCTCAACCATCTGATGTTCCTGGGTTCGTACCCGCTCGAGCTGGGCGGAATCACTCCGGTGTTCTATGCCTTCAGGGAGCGCGAGGAGCTCCAGGCCGTCATGGAGGAGATCTCCGGCGGGCGCATGCACTACATGTTCAACCGCGTCGGCGGCCTCAAGGAGGACCTCCCCGCCGGATGGACCGCACGCGCGCGTGCGGCCGTCGCGGACGTCCGCTCGCGCATGGACGTGTACGACAACCTGGTGCTCGGCAACGAGATCTTCCGCGGGCGTACGCGCGACGTGGGCCGGATGTCCCCGGAGACGGTGCACGCCTACGGAGTGAGCGGTCCCCTCGCCCGCGCCTCCGGCGTCGACTTCGACCTGCGCCGCGACGAGCCGTACCTGGCGTACGGGGAACTGGGCGACGTCCTGAAGGTGGTCACCCGGCAGGAGGGCGACTGTCTCGCCCGCTTCGAGGTCCTCCTGGAGCAGACCCACAACTCCCTGGACCTCGCAGACGCCTGCCTGGACCGGCTCGCGTCGCTGCCGCCCGGGCCGATCAACCAGCGGCTCCCGAAGGTGCTCAAGGCCCCGGAGGGCCACACGTACGCCTGGACCGAGAACCCGCTCGGCATCAACGGCTACTACCTCGTCAGCAAGGGCGACAAGACCCCGTACCGGCTGAAGCTGCGCTCGGCCTCGTACAACAACATCCAGGCGCTCACCGAGCTGCTGCCGGGCACGCTGGTCGCGGACATGGTGGCGATCTTGGGGTCACTGTTCTTCGTGGTCGGGGACATCGACAAGTAGGGCTTCCCCGGCTCTCTGTGCCCTTTGCGCTCTCCGTAGAGGGCTGTTTTCGCCGGGCGGCGGATCGGGCATCGGCTCGGGCAGTGGGTTCGGAATTCCAACCGGCTGCACGAGCCAGCCGAAGTCGCCGAGCCCGCCGGGAGCGGTGAGCTCGGCGGCCTCGCCCGCGCCGGCGAGGGCCCGTACGTACGCCGTCGGGTTCGTGGAGGCCAGCGATAACGGCGGACGGCCGCCGCTCACGCCCAGGGCGCGCAGGGCGTCCCGCTGGGTCAGCAGCCGGGCTCCGGGCAGTGCGCACGCGTCCAGGGCCACGTGCGCGGTGATGTCGCAGGAGCCGTCCGGCACGGGCGCCGTCTCGCGGCCCTCACGGAAGCCGGTGAGCGTTCCGAAGGGTGGGCGCGCGTCCGCGTGGTGGGCGTAGTCGACGGCCACGGCGAGACCCCGGGCGAGGGTGGTCACGGCGGATGCCCAGGCGGCATCCCTGGGGAGGCCGATTTCGGCACGCAGCCCTTCGGGATGCTGATTTGTTTCGCCGCTTGCTTCATTTGCTTCGGGACGCTGACCTTCAGGGAGCGGCCACCACCGCGCCAGCCATTCCGCTTCCGCTCCGGAGAGCGGCTCCCCGAGGGATTCGGTGCCGTCCTCCCGTACGAGGACCAGCCTCGGTACTCCGTCGGCGTCCGCCTCGGCCACGTCCAGGGGCACGTTGTCCAGCCACTCGTTCGCGAACAGCAGCCCCGTGACCCCCGCCGGAGGCTCCGCGCGCCACTCGATCCGGTGATCGAGGGCGGTGGGCCGGTCGGCGCGTTCGACGGCGTACCCGCGCGCGCGGGAGGCCACTTCGGTGGGCAGCGCCTCCAGGACGCCGGTCACCAGCTCGCCGCGGCCAGCGCCCATGTCGACGAAAGCCAGCTCGGCGGGCCGGCCGAGCGCCTCGTCGACCCGGCACAGGAGCCGGGCCACAGCCCCCGCGAACAGCGGCGAGGCGTGCACCGAGGTACGGAAATGACCCGCGGGCCCCTCGGGACGGCGATAGAACCCGGAAGGCCCGTACAGGGCTTCCTCGGCGGCCTGCCGCCACCCGCGCCGGCCACCCGCCGCCTCGTGTGCGTCTTGTCTCACGGCTTGTCCCACGGGGCCAGGCTAAGCGCCGGGAATCAGCAGGTCTCCACCTTGGGGAGTACGTACGGTGGTCGCGGATCGGCCCTCCGGTTGACCCCTGCACACTGCACCCTTCCCTACGCTGGGTTACGTGCAGCGCCTCTATGAACTCCTCCGCATACACCCGACGTGGGTCGACAGCTTCTGGGCCGTCCTCCTGCTCGGGATTTCGGTGCTGGGCGGATCGATCACGGAGGAGGCCCGGGGGGCCGATCTCCCGGCCGTCACGGTTCCGGTCATGATCCTGCTGAGCCTGGTGGTCGCGCTGCGCCGCCGTATGCCGGAGAAGATGCTGATCCTGGCGATGGTGGTCGGCCTGGCGCAGCTGATCGCGGATGTCGGGACGCTGCCCGCCAACTTCGCCTTCCTGGTGATCATCTACACGGTCGCGGCGGACGGCGCCCGCTGGTCCTCCCGGATCGCGTTGACCGCAGGCCTGTGCGCCGCCCCCCTGGCACAACTGCGCTGGACGTCGGAGCAGGGCGTCGGGAGCAGCATCGCCATAGTGACCTTCCAGACAGTTCCCTTCGCGCTCGCCTGGGTCCTCGGCGACTCGGTCCGCACCCGCCGCGCCTACCTCTCTCAGCTGGAGGAGCGCGCCGCCCGGCTGGAGCGGGAGCGTGAGGCGCAGTCCAAGGTCGCGGTCGCCGCCGAGCGGGCCCGGATCGCCCGCGAGCTGCACGACGTGGTCGCGCACAACGTGTCGGTGATGGTGGTGCAGGCGGACGGTGCCGCGTACGTCCTGGACACCGCCCCCGACCAGGCCAAGAAGGCCCTGGAGACCATCTCCGGAACAGGCCGTCAGGCCCTCGCCGAGATGCGCCGGCTGCTCGGCGTGCTGCGCACCGGCGAGCACCAGGAGAGCGGCGAGTACGTCCCCCAGCCCGACGTCGACCAACTCGACGACCTCATCGAAGAGGTCCGTACGGCCGGTCTCCCCGTCGACTACAAGATCGAGGGCACCCCGCGACCGCTGCCGAGCGGCGTCGAGCTCACCGCGTACCGCATCGTGCAGGAGGCGCTCACCAACACGCGTAAGCACGGGGGGCCGAACGCGGGCGCGAGCGTGCGCCTGGTCTACTTCGACGACGGCCTGGGGCTGCTTGTCGAGGACGACGGGAAGGGCGCCCCGCACGAGTTGTACGAGGACGGTGGCGCCGACGGCCGGGGACACGGTCTGATCGGTATGCGTGAGCGTGTCGGTATGGTCGGCGGCACCCTGGACGCGGGGCCGCGCCCGGGCGGCGGCTTCCGGATCAGCGCACTGCTCCCGCTGAAGCCCGCCAACTGACACGTGCACGCTCCATCCGTCGACCGATCGCCCACGCACCGACCACCCCGCACAGCCCGCCCATGATCCGACCGGAGGACCCAGGAATGCCGATCCGCGTGATGCTCGTCGACGACCAGGTGCTGTTGCGCACCGGATTCCGGATGGTGCTCGCCGCCCAGCCGGACATGGAGGTCGTCGCGGAAGCGGGCGACGGTGTCGAGGCCCTCCAGGTGCTGCGCTCGACCGACGTCGACGTGGTCCTCATGGACGTACGCATGCCGAAGCTGGACGGCGTCGAGGCGACCCGCCGTATCTGCTCGGAGCCCGACCCGCCGAAGGTACTGATCCTGACCACCTTCGACCTCGACGAGTACGCCTTCTCCGGGCTGAAGGCGGGCGCCTCCGGTTTCATGCTCAAGGACGTGCCGCCCGGCGAACTCCTCGCCGCCATCCGCTCCGTGCACAGCGGTGACGCGGTGGTCGCACCGTCCACGACCCGCCGTCTCCTCGACCGGTTCGCGCCGATGCTGCCGAGCGCCGGCAAGGAGCCCCAGCACCAGGGGCTGGAACGGCTCACCGACCGCGAGCGCGAGGTGATGATCCTGGTCGCGCAGGGCCTGTCGAACGGCGAGATCGCGGCCCGGCTCGTCCTCTCGGAGGCGACGGTCAAGACGCACGTGGGGCGCATCCTCACCAAGCTGGGGCTGCGGGACCGGGTGCAGGTGGTGGTTCTGGCGTACGAGACGGGGCTTGTACGGGCGGGCGGGCAGGGCTGAGCGGGCTCGTCAGCCGGGCAGCCGCGCCACGAAGTCGGCTACGGCCGTCCTGACGTCCTCCGCCGTCCACTCCAGCCCCGGCCCGGCCACCGTGACCTCCGTGTAGGCCAGGCCCGGTCCACCCCGTGACCAGCGCAGCGGGAACAACGAGGTCTTCGTCTCCTCGGCCTGAAGCATCCCCGCGTCGGTCAGGGCGTCGGCCTCGTACGGCAGCCAGAGCTGGAACTGGTGCGTGTGCGGCTCCTCCGGGTGGACGCGCACCCAGGGGACCCCGGCCGCGGCGAAGCCCTCGCGCAGCGCCGCGGCGACCACGCGCGCGTGGGCCACGTATTCCGGCAGCCGGGGCAGCTCCCTGTCCAGGCCGATCAGCACGGACAGGGCCGTCGGGAACTGCTGGAGGATCTGCCCGCCGTACCGGTGCCGCCAGGCCTTCGCCTCCTCGATCAGCGTCTTCGGGCCCGCGAGGGCGGCGCCGCCGATTCCGTCGAGCGACTTGTAGAACGACACGTAGACGCTGTCCGCGAGACCCGCGATCTCGTCCAGGGGGCGGCCGAAGTGCTTGGTGCACTCCCACAGGCGGGCTCCGTCGAAGTGCACCACGGCGTCCCGTTCACGCGCCGCTTCCGCCACCTCGGAGAGCTCCTCCCAGGTGGGCAGGACGAAACCGGCCCCCACCAGGGGCAGTTCGAGCAGCAGCGCCCCGAAGGGCTCCTCCAGGTCGCGTATCTCTGCGGCGGACGGCAGCCGTGGCTCATGCGTCGGATGGATGATCCGCAGGTCGCTGACCGTGCTGAACGCATGCCGTTCGTACAACTCGGGGTGGGAGAGCGGATGCATCGCCACGGTCGTGTTCCCCGTACGGCCCGCCCAGCAGCGCAGGGCGACCTGCTGGGCCATCGTGCCCGAGGGGAAGAAGGCGGCGGCCTCCTTGCCGAGGAGGCCCGCGACCCGCTTCTCCACGGTCTCGACGATCCCGTCGCCGTACATGTCCACCGGCTGGTCCAGGTCGTACACCTGGGCTGCCACGTCGGTCAGCCGCTCCAGCCGCTCGCCGACCGTGAAGTGGAAACCGGGCCGCCACAGTGTCCGTTCGGCCCCTCGGGCGGCGGCCCAGCGCCGCGCCCGCTTCTGCTCCGGGGAGTGTTCCTCACCCTGCTCGGCCGACTGATCCTCGTCCTGCTGCGCCGAATCACTCATTCCTGGATCATGCCGGGCCCGGTGTCGGCCCGGCATGCGAATTTCCCGCAATTTCCCACAGCCTGTGGACAACAAAACGGCGCCGGAACCGATCGCGTTAACATGACGAGAAATCGTCCGGTACCCCGAGCGGACTGGAACGGAAGGCCGCCGTCGAGTGAGTACAGTCCCACAACCAGACCCCAAAGATCGCCCCGCGCGGCTCACCATCGGCGTCGTCGGTGCCGGCCGCGTGGGGCCCGCTCTTGCCGCGTCGCTCCAGCTCGCCGGGCATCGGCCGGTGGCCGTCTCCGGAGTCTCCGACGCCTCCGTACGACGTGCGGCGCAACTGCTGCCCGACGTGCCGCTGGTGACGCCCGCGCAGGTCATGGAGCGTGCCGACCTGGTGCTCCTGACGGTCCCGGACGACGCCCTGCCAGGGCTGGTGGAGGGGCTGGCCGAGACGGGGGCGGTGCGGCCCGGGCAACTGCTCGTGCACACCTCCGGGCGATACGGCGCGAAGGTCCTGGACCCCGCGCTGCGGGCCGGTGCGCTGCCGCTGGCGCTGCATCCCGCGATGACGTTCACCGGCACTCCTGTGGACGTACAGCGGCTGGCGGGGTGCTCCTTCGGGGTCACCGCGCCCGAGGAGCTGCGGCTGGCCGCCGAGGCACTGGTCATCGAGATGGGCGGCGAGCCCGAGTGGATCGCCGAGGCCGCCCGTCCCCTCTACCACGCGGCCCTCGCCCTCGGCGCCAACCACCTGGTGACCCTGGTCGCCGAGTCCATGGAACTGTTGCGTACGGCGGGAGTCGAGGCCCCCGACCGGATGCTGGGCCCGCTGCTCGGTGCCGCTCTGGACAACGCCCTCAGGTCGGGCGACGCGGCCCTCACAGGACCCGTCGCGCGCGGTGACGCGGGCACGGTCGCCGCGCACGTCACGGAGTTGCGCAAGCACGCCCCGCAGACCGTCGCCGGCTATCTGGCGATGGCCCGCGCGACCGCCGACCGGGCCCTCGCCCACGGACTTCTCAAGCCGGAGCTCGCACAGGACCTTCTCGGGGTACTGGCAGACGGAGTACCGGCAGACGGGACCGACGGCACCGAGGGGGACGCCCGATGACCATCGCCCTGCTGCGCACCGCTGACGAGCTCCACGCGCGCGTGCGCACCGGCCGCCGCGCCGTCGTGATGACCATGGGCGCCCTGCACGAGGGCCACGCGACGCTGATCCGCACCGCCCGCGAGACCGCGGGCGGCGACGGAGAGGTCGTCGTCACGGTCTTTGTGAACCCCCTCCAGTTCGGCGCGGGCGAGGACCTCGACCGCTACCCGCGCACCCTGGACGCCGACGTCAAGCTCGCCGAACAGGCGGGCGCGGACGTCGTGTTCGCCCCCTTCGCGGACGAGGTCTATCCGGGCGGCGAACCCCAGGTCCGTATCAGTGCGGGCCCCATGGGCGAGCGCCTTGAAGGCGCCTCGCGGCCCGGACACTTCGACGGCATGCTCACCGTCGTCGCCAAGCTGCTGCACCTCACCCGGCCCGATGTGGCGCTGTACGGGCAGAAGGACGCCCAGCAACTCGCCCTGATCCGCCGCATGGTGCGCGACCTGAACTTCGGGGTCGAGATCGTCGGCGTACCGACGGTGCGCGAGGAGGACGGCCTCGCCCTGTCCAGCCGCAACCGCTACCTCTCGGCCGCCGAGCGCCGCACCGCGCTCGCCCTCTCCCAGGCCCTGTTCGCGGGCAGCGACCGGCACGCCGCACAGGAGGCCCTGCGCGCGCGTGCCCGTGAAGTGCCCGCCACGCGCGCGCGTGCCGAGGCCCTCAGCGCCATCGGTGAGTCCCGCGCGGCGGCCGACGCGCACGCCGTCGCCAAAGCGGTGCCGGGCGGCCCCGCCGCGGTCCGGGCCGCCGCCCGCCTCGTCCTCGACGACGCCGCCCGTATGCAACCCCCGCTCGCCCTGGACTACTTGGCGCTGGTCGACCCGTCCGACTTCACCGAGATCCCGGACGACCACACCGGCGAGGCGGTCCTCGCCGTCGCCGCCCGGGTCGGGACGACCCGGTTGATCGACAACATTCCGCTGACCTTCGGAGCCGCCCCGTGACCAGCACAGGCATACGTCTGCACGCGCCCGCCCCCGGCTGGTTCATCGCAGCCGACGTCGTGGTCGTCGGCTCCGGAGTCGCCGGACTCACCGCGGCCCTGCGCTGCGACGCCGCGGGCCTGCGGACCGTCGTCGTCACCAAGGCCATGCTCGACGACGGCTCCACACGCTGGGCGCAGGGCGGCATAGCCGCGGCCCTCGGTGAGGGCGACACCCCCGAGCAGCACCTCGACGACACGCTGGTGGCGGGCGCGGGCCTGTGCGACGAGCAGGCCGTACGCCTCCTCGTCACCGAGGGGCCCGACGCCGTACGCCGCCTCATCGCGACCGGCGCGCACTTCGACGAGTCCGAGCAGGGCGACCTGGAGCTCACCCGCGAGGGCGGCCACCACCGCCGCCGTATCGCCCACGCGGGCGGCGACGCGACCGGCGCCGAGATCTCCCGGGCCCTCGTCGAGGCGGTACGCGCGCGTGGGTTGCGTACGATCGAGAACGCCCTGGTCCTGGACGTGCTGACGGACGCCGACGGCCGCACAGCGGGCGTCACGCTGCACGTCATGGGCGAGGGCCAGCACGACGGCGTGGGAGCCGTTCACGCGCCCGCCGTGGTCCTCGCCACCGGCGGCATGGGCCAGGTCTTCTCGGCGACCACCAACCCGTCCGTGTCCACCGGAGACGGCGTCGCGCTCGCCCTGCGCGCCGGGGCCGAGGTCAGCGACCTGGAGTTCGTGCAGTTCCACCCGACCGTGCTGTTCCTCGGCCCGGACGCCGAGGGCCAGCAGCCGCTGGTCTCCGAGGCGGTACGGGGCGAGGGGGCCCACCTCGTCGACGCGGACGGCGTGCGCTTCATGCAGGGGCAGCACGAACTGGCCGAGCTGGCGCCCCGCGACATCGTCGCCAAGGGCATCATGCGCCGCATGCAGGAGCAGGGCGCCGAGCACATGTACCTGGACGCGCGGCACTTCGGCGCCGCCATGTGGGAGCACCGCTTCCCCACGATCCTCGCCGCCTGCCGCGCCCACGGCATCGACCCGGTCACCGAGCCCGTCCCGGTCGCCCCGGCCGCCCACTACGCCTCCGGAGGCGTCCGTACGGATTCTCAGGGCCGTACGACGGTCCCCGGCCTGTACGCGTGCGGTGAGGTCGCCTGCACCGGTGTACACGGCGCCAACCGGCTCGCCTCCAACTCCCTCCTGGAGGGCCTGGTCTACGCCGAGCGCATCGCCGCCGACATCGCCACGCGCCGCGAGGAAAACCGCCTCTACGCGCGCGTGCCCGCGCCGGTCGCCTACCCGGAGCAGCCCGTCCACCCGCTCCTCGACTCCGAGGCGCGGTTCGCGATCCAGCGGGTCATGAGCGACGGCGCCGGTGTGCTGCGGTCCGCCGAGTCCCTGGAGCGGGCGGCCGGCCGCCTCGAGCAGCTGCACTCCGACGCCCGCGACGCGCTCGCCGAGAACGGCAAGACGGCCGAGCCCGGCGTCGACACCTGGGAGTCCACCAACCTCCTGTGCGTGGCCCGCGTCCTGGTCGCCGCCGCCCGTCTGCGCGAGGAGACCCGCGGCTGCCACTGGCGCGAGGACCACGCCGACCGCGACGACACCGACTGGTCCCGCCACATCGTCGTACGGCTGAATCCGGACCGAACCCTCGCCGTACACACCACCGACACACCAGACTTCCCCCCGACCCGGCAGCCCCGCCCGGCACCCAGCCCTCAGGAGCAGTGACAGCAGTGAGCAGCACCCCCGATCTTCCCCTCCTCTCCAGCGGTGGCTGTGGCGACGGCTGCGGCTGCGGTGCCGCAGGTGCCGAAGAGGACTACGACCTCGACCCCCTGGAGTGCGGCCTCGACCCGGCCCTCGCGGCACTCCTCGCCGACGCCGGACTCGACCCCGTCGAGGTGGAGGACATCGCGCACCTCGCCATCGAGGAGGACCTCGACCACGGCGTGGACGTCACCACGGTCGCGACCATCCCCGAAGAGGACGTCTCCACCGCCGACTTCACAGCCCGTGAAGCGGGCGTCGTGGCGGGCCTGAGGATCGCCGAGGCGGTCGTCTCGGTGGTCTGCACGGACGAGTTCGAGGTCGAGCGCCACGTCGACGACGGCGACCGCGTGGCGGCAGGCCAGAAGCTCCTGAGCATCACCAGCCGCACCCGCGACCTCCTGACGGCCGAACGCAGCGCCCTGAACCTCCTGTGCCGCCTCTCCGGCATCGCGACCGCCACGCGCGCGTGGGCGGACGTTCTTCAGGGCACGAAGGCACGCGTACGCGACACCCGTAAGACCACGCCCGGACTGCGCTCCCTGGAGAAGTTCGCGGTGCGCTGCGGCGGTGGCGTCAACCACCGCATGTCCCTCTCGGACGCGGCCCTGGTCAAGGACAACCACGTGGTCGCCGCGGGCGGCGTCGCCCAGGCCTTCAAGGCCGTACGCGAGACCTTCCCGGACGTACCGATCGAGGTCGAGGTCGACACCCTGGACCAGCTCCGCGAGGTCCTGGACGCGGGCGCCGACCTGATCCTCCTGGACAACTTCACGCCCAGCCAGTGCGAGGAGGCCGTGGCCCTCGTCGACGGCCGCGCGTACCTGGAAGCCTCGGGCCGCCTCACCCTGGACAACGCGGCGGCGTACGCGCGCACCGGCGTCGACTACCTCGCCGTGGGCGCCCTCACCCACTCCTCGCCGATCCTCGACATCGGCCTCGACCTGCGAGCGGCGGAGTAGGTACGGGCCATGCTGCTGACCATCGACGTGGGCAACACCCACACCGTCCTCGGCCTCTTCGACGGCGACGACATCGTCGAGCACTGGCGCATCTCGACGGACGCGCGCCGCACGGCCGACGAGCTGGCGGTGCTGTTGCAGGGCCTCATGGGCATGCACCCGCTGCTCGGCGACGAACTGGGCGACGGCATCGACGGCATCGCCATCTGCGCCACAGTCCCCTCCGTCCTGCACGAGCTGCGCGAGGTGACCCGCCGCTACTACGGCGACGTCCCCGCCATCCTGGTCGAGCCCGGCGTCAAGACGGGCGTACCGATCCTGATGGACAACCCCAAGGAGGTCGGCGCGGACCGCATCATCAACGCGGTCGCCGCCGTCGAGCTCTACGGCGGCCCCGCGATCGTCGTCGACTTCGGTACGGCGACGACCTTCGACGCCGTCAGTGCGCGCGGGGAGTACGTGGGCGGTGTGATCGCCCCCGGCATCGAGATCTCGGTCGAGGCACTCGGCGTCCGGGGCGCCCAGCTCCGCAAGATCGAGGTGGCCCGGCCGCGCAGCGTGATCGGCAAGAACACCGTCGAGGCCATGCAGTCGGGCATCATCTACGGTTTCGCCGGCCAGGTCGACGGCGTCGTGAACCGGGTGGCCCGCGAACTGGCCGACGACCCGGATGACGTCACGGTCATCGCGACGGGTGGGCTCGCGCCGATGGTTCTGGGCGAATCCTCGGTCATCGACGAGCATGAGCCCTGGCTCACGTTGATCGGGCTACGGCTGGTGTATGAGCGGAACGTCTCGCGGACGTGACGCTTGCCTCCGGCGGTTGGGCGGTTGGGTTCGTTGTCGGCTGCAGGTTGAGTGTGGCTGGTCGCGCAGTTCCCCGCGCCCCTTGGGTGGGAGGGGGTGCGGACTTTCCCAGGCCCGGGCTTGTGCGGGGCCCAGGCTCCTCGGGGCGCGGGAAGCCGCAGGCTTTTTAGGGGCGCGGGGCTGTATCGATTTGCGGCTCCGCCGCGTGGGCGCGACCAGCCACAACGAACCCGCACCAAACCGCGAACTCAACCGGCCCAACCGCCGGAGGCGTTCTACCCCATTTTGTCTGATTAGCGCGTATCGTCGCCGCATGCCCACGCCTTACGGATCCCGCGGCGGCATGGCGTTCGGCGCGGAGGAGCTGTGTGTGCTCCGCCGTGCGCTCGCCCTCGCCCTTCACCCCACCCCCGTTTCGGCCGAGGAGGTCCAGGACTGTCTCCGCCTGGCCGAGTCCGTCGACGAGGCGGCCCGCGAGGGCGCCCGGCTGCGCGCCTTTCTGCTGGCCGACCTTGCCCGGTATCGCGCGGCGCTGCCCGGCGCCGCAGCCAGGTACCTGACGCTCCTGGAAGAGGCGCTCAGTGCCGGGTACCGCCCGGAGCCCGCCGACCTCTCCGCTCTGCGCGCCCTGCGCGGCAACCCCGTGGCGGCCACCCTCCTGGCCCGCGGAAACCGAGCGGCACGGCGCCCCAACCTGACGGCCCTCCCCGGCGGCCTCGCCGCAAACGTCCGCACGCGCACGCGTGCAGGAGCCGAGGACCCCGAAAAGAAGCCGGCGGGAAAGCCCGCCCCCCAGCCGAAGCCGAAGACCGAGCCGCAGCGCGCCCCCAAACCCGCGCACCCGAACCGTCCCATCCCCACCCCGGGCGAGGTCTTCCCGCCCAGGCGCAAGCCACCCACCCCACCGGCCAAGCCCCCACAGCAGCTCACGGCCGTGTAGGCCACGGCCCCCGATCGGCCCGTCCCGACACCGTGGCTACTCTGAAAGGCATGGACTACGTCTCCGCGCTTCTGCCCCCCGTAGTGATGGCTGTGTTCTTCACCGGTCTGATCGTGACGATCGTGAAGACCCAGGGCGGTGCCAACAAGGCCAAGGAGGACGCGGTCGTCGACGCCGCCCTCGCGCGCGCCGAGAACACCCGCCAGGCCTCCGGCGAACGCGATCGCACCACCGGCGCCTGAACTCGTACGCCACTTTTGTGGCCAAATGCTCATCAAAGCTACGTTCGCCATGCCGTGACTGAAATATCCCACTAGGGTGCTAAGCGTGCCTCGCCCCTTGGGAGAACTCGAAGACGCGGTCATGTCGCGGGTGTGGAAGTGGAACCGCCCGGTGACCGTTCGAGAAGTTCTGGAAGATCTTCAGCAGGAACGGTCCATCGCGTACACCACGGTGATGACCGTTTTGGACAATCTCCATCAGAAGGGCTGGGTGCGTCGCGAAGCGGAAGGCCGGGCCTATCGATATGAGGCGGTCTCCACCCGCGCCGCCTACGCGGCAGCCCTGATGAACGAAGCCTGGTCACAGAGCGACAACCAGGCCGCCGCGCTCGTCGCCTTCTTCGGCATGATGTCCCCGGAACAGCGGGCGGCACTGCGCGACGCCCTCCGCATCGTGGAAGGCCCCGAAACCGCGACGGGCGAAACGGCGACCGGCGAAAGCGTGGCCCGCGAAACCTCCTCGGGCGAAACGGCGACCGGCCAGAACACCACGGGTGAGAACCCCGCCGCCACCAAGGGCGACACCGGGCGATAACGTCCGGTCATGCCAGCAGAGCAGCCCGAAGTCACCACCGGTAAAGCCCTCACCGTCCGCCGCGCCAGGACCAGCGATGTCCCCGCGGTACGCCGCCTCCTTGACGCGTACGTCCGCGGCGGCATCCTGCTCGACAAAGCGACGGTGACGCTTTACGAGGACATCCAGGAGTTCTGGGTCGCGGAACGGGATGCCGTCTCAAGTGATGCCGGGTCGAGTGATGCCGGCCCAAGGTCCGAGGTGGTCGGCTGCGGCGCACTGCACGTGATGTGGGAAGACCTCGCGGAAGTCCGTACTCTCGCGGTGGATCCCGCGCTCAAGGGCGCCGGCGTCGGCCATCAGTTGCTGGGGAAGTTGCTGGAAACCGCCCGCTGGCTCGGTGTTCGCCGGGTATTCTGCCTGACCTTCGAAGCCGACTTCTTCGCGAAGCACGGCTTCGTGGAGATCGGTGAGACACTCGTCGACCCCGAGGTCTACGCCGAGCTACTGCGTTCCTATGACGAGGGTGTGGCAGAGTTCCTCGGTCTCGAACGAGTGAAACCGAACACCTTGGGCAACAGCCGGATGCTTCTGCATCTGTGATCGTCGGCGAAGGAATACGCCCGGCACCCCTTGCCCGAGGGTTCTATGTCCGAAACGCGCACGTTTTCGGTCTTCTCAGGTCGGGTCGGTCTCTCCCGGTCTCTCCCAGGGGTTTGTGTTTTTCCAGCAAAAGCGGTTTGCTTTCGGACGTACTGCAGTAGTGCATATAACAGGGGGCATGAAACAGCGGCATCCGCCGCGGACCCTCGGCCCTGAAGTTATCGATGAAAGGAAATCCGGTGGCACAGAAGGTTCAGGTCCTTCTTGTCGACGACCTCGACGGTGGCGAGGCGGACGAGACCGTGACGTTCGCGCTGGACGGCAAGACGTACGAGATCGATCTCACGACTGCCAATGCGGACAAGCTCCGTGGCCTTCTCGAGCCCTTCGTGAAGAGCGGCCGTCGTACCGGAGGCCGTGCCTCCGGGGGGCGTGGCAAGGCGCGCGTCACTTCCGGTGGGAGTCAGGACACCGCGCAGATCCGCGCCTGGGCGAAGGAGAACGGTTACGAGGTCAATGACCGCGGCCGTGTTCCGGCGTCCATTCGCGAGGCTTACGAGAAGGCCAACGCCTGAGAGCGACCTTGCCGCAGGCGGATCCGGTGGCACTGCGTTGCCATCGTGTCCACGAGTCGTACGAGATCGGGGGCGCCCCCACCGCCCCCGCCGAGCGCCGACAGTGTCGGCAACGCAGGCTCCACCTCGCAGTCCGGCTCTGGGGGCCGCAGCCAGACGGCGGCCCCCTGCGAGCCGTCCATCGTGCTGGTTCGCGTGCTCCGTGTATTTCGCGGCAGCGGCGCCTCGATGCGCCCGCCCGCGCCGATCGCCCTGATGTCCAGCGCGAGAGATCCCCACTCCAGCCAGTCGAGCAGCCCCGGCAGCTCGTCCGCGCTTCCCGCGGCCACCAGCAGCCGCATCCGGTCCGCCCGCACGGCCACCGGAGAACCCGGCCTCAGATGCCGCAGCGCCGCGTAACCCGCTTCCGCGGGCACCTCCAGGACGTCGAAGCGCAGGCCCGTCAGCAGCTCGACGGGAGGTCCGGGCACTGTCGCCCAGCCCAGTTCGTTCTCGTACCAATGGCGCATCTGATCGTCGGTGTCCAGTGGCCTGCGAGGGAGGGGAATGGTGGGGACCATGCCAGGAGCAACCGCCAAAACGGGCTTCGAGTTACGCCAGGTGTTCGTGCGTGCGCACTGTGTGTCCAAAACGGGGGCGTGTGGAAGCGCTCGGCGGCGCAAGGATGTTCGCCCATAGCGGAGGGAATGGGTGCGCGCGGCATGGACTGTCAGTACGTACGGGTAAGACATCCCTAGTGGGAAGGGGCGACACGCAAGGCTCGGGCATCTCACGTTCGCCATCGGCGTACAGGTGGTGAGGGTATCTGCCTGGCCTGCGGGAACATCGTCTCGCACGCTTGAGTTGGAGCAGATGTCGGCGTTCGGCGATTGGGAGGCCAGGGACGGGTGTCGGCAGATGGAATGAGCGGTCCCCGCTTGCGGGACTAAGCTGCGGAAGGACAGGGAGGGGAGCGTCCCCTTACTGCCTGACCGCTCTGAGGAGCGATTAACGATGTTCGAGAGGTTCACCGACCGCGCGCGGCGGGTTGTCGTCCTGGCTCAGGAAGAAGCCCGGATGCTCAACCACAACTACATCGGCACCGAGCACATCCTCCTGGGCCTGATCCACGAGGGTGAGGGTGTCGCCGCTAAGGCCCTGGAGAGCCTCGGGATTTCGCTCGAGGCGGTCCGCCAGCAGGTGGAGGAGATCATCGGGCAGGGGCAGCAGGCCCCGTCCGGGCACATCCCCTTCACCCCCCGTGCCAAGAAGGTCCTGGAGCTGTCGCTCCGCGAGGCCCTTCAGCTGGGCCACAACTACATCGGCACGGAGCACATCCTGCTCGGCCTGATCCGTGAGGGCGAGGGCGTCGCCGCCCAGGTCCTGGTCAAGCTGGGCGCAGATCTCAACCGGGTGCGGCAGCAGGTCATCCAGCTGCTCTCCGGCTACCAGGGCAAGGAGACCGCCGCCGCTGGTGGGCCTGCCGAGGGCACCCCCTCGACGTCCCTGGTCCTCGACCAGTTCGGCCGGAACCTCACCCAGGCCGCTCGTGAGTCCAAGCTCGACCCGGTCATCGGGCGCGAGAAGGAGATCGAGCGGGTCATGCAGGTGCTGTCCCGTCGTACGAAGAACAACCCCGTGCTCATCGGCGAGCCCGGCGTCGGCAAGACCGCCGTCGTCGAGGGCCTGGCACAGGCCATCGTCAAGGGCGAGGTGCCCGAGACCCTCAAGGACAAGCACCTCTACACCCTCGACCTGGGCGCGCTGGTCGCCGGCTCCCGCTACCGCGGTGACTTCGAGGAGCGCCTGAAGAAGGTGCTCAAGGAGATCCGCACCCGCGGCGACATCATCCTGTTCATCGACGAGCTGCACACGCTGGTCGGTGCGGGTGCCGCCGAGGGCGCCATCGACGCCGCTTCGATCCTGAAGCCGATGCTGGCCCGCGGTGAGCTCCAGACCATCGGTGCCACCACGCTCGACGAGTACCGCAAGCACCTGGAGAAGGACGCCGCGCTCGAGCGCCGCTTCCAGCCCATCCAGGTCGCGGAGCCGTCGCTGCCGCACACCATCGAGATCCTCAAGGGCCTGCGCGACCGGTACGAGGCGCACCACCGCGTCTCGATCACCGACGAGGCCCTCGTCCAGGCCGCGACGCTGGCCGACCGGTACATCTCGGACCGCTTCCTGCCGGACAAGGCGATCGACCTGATCGACGAGGCCGGTTCCCGGATGCGTATCCGCCGGATGACCGCGCCGCCGGACCTCCGCGAGTTCGACGAGAAGATCGCCGGCGTGCGCCGCGACAAGGAGTCCGCGATCGACTCGCAGGACTTCGAGAAGGCCGCCTCTCTCCGCGACAAGGAGAAGCAGCTCCTGGCCGCCAAGGCCAAGCGGGAGAAGGAGTGGAAGGCCGGCGACATGGACGTCGTCGCCGAGGTCGACGGCGAGCTGATCGCCGAGGTCCTCGCCACGGCCACCGGCATCCCGGTCTTCAAGCTGACCGAGGAGGAGTCCAGCCGACTGCTCCGCATGGAGGACGAGCTCCACAAGCGGGTCATCGGCCAGGTCGACGCCGTCAAGGCGCTGTCGAAGGCGATCCGTCGTACGCGTGCCGGTCTGAAGGACCCGAAGCGTCCCGGTGGTTCGTTCATCTTCGCCGGTCCGTCCGGTGTCGGTAAGACCGAGCTGTCCAAGGCGCTCGCCGAGTTCCTCTTCGGTGACGAGGACGCGCTGATCTCCCTCGACATGTCGGAGTTCAGCGAGAAGCACACGGTCTCGCGTCTCTTCGGTTCGCCCCCCGGCTACGTGGGCTACGAAGAGGGCGGTCAGCTCACGGAGAAGGTCCGCCGCAAGCCGTTCTCGGTCGTCCTGTTCGACGAGGTCGAGAAGGCCCACCCGGACATCTTCAACTCGCTGCTGCAGATCCTGGAGGACGGTCGTCTGACCGACTCCCAGGGCCGGGTCGTGGACTTCAAGAACACGGTCATCATCATGACGACCAACCTCGGCACGCGGGACATCTCCAAGGGCTTCAACCTGGGCTTCGCGGCCTCGGGCGACAAGAAGTCCAACTACGAGCGCATGAAGAACAAGGTCTCGGACGAGCTGAAGCAGCACTTCCGGCCCGAGTTCCTCAACCGCGTCGACGATGTCGTCGTCTTCCCGCAGCTGACCCAGGAGGACATCCTGCGGATCGTCGACCTGATGATCGGCAAGGTGGACGAGCGCCTCAAGGACCGGGACATGGGCATCGAGCTCTCCCAGTCCGCGAAGGAGCTGCTGGCCAAGAAGGGTTACGACCCCGTGCTCGGCGCGCGTCCGCTGCGTCGCACGATCCAGCGTGAGGTCGAGGACAGCCTGTCGGAGAAGATCCTCTTCGGCGAGCTGCGTCCCGGCCACATCGTGGTCGTCGACACGGAGGGCGAGGGCGAGACCAAGACCTTCACCTTCCGCGGCGAGGAGAAGGCTGCGCTGCCGGACGTCCCGCCGATCGAGCAGGCCGCTGGTGGGGCTGGTCCCAACCTGAGCAAGGAGGCCTGACCCTCCGGGGTCGAGCCGCAGAGAATCGCGAAGGGGGCCGGTGCTTTTCAGCACCGGCCCCCTTCGCGTGCCCGACAGGGGGCTACGGGTGGCTCACGACAGCTGGCCGTCGTAGTCCGGCAGTTTGTACGTCTTCTCCGCGTGGCCGCCGGAGAGGTCGGTGGGGGTGTTGCCTATGTTCGCGATGATCGTGTAGCCCTTGGCCTCGATCTCCACGCGTTTGGCGGTCTTGTACTCGGCCTTGTCCCTGAAGAGATCGCCGAAGTTGCGGACATAGAGCCCGGACACCTTGTAGCCGGCGTGCTTGAGGTTGTAGTCGGTCGCGGAGGCGATGATGTCCGGGCGCGCGGTGACGAAGAACAGGGCGACGCCGTGGTCCTGGGCGTATTCGGCGACTTCGAGGACGGGCGCGTTGGCCGGGGACGGGTAGCTGAAGCCGAAGTCGGTCTCCAGCGTGGTGTTGTCGATGTCGAAGACGATCGCCTGCTTCTCGCCCGCGGCGGCGTCGGCGATGCGCTGCTTGAGGTACGGGAGTGCCTCGTCCATGACCGCCCGGCAGTCCTTCTGCCAGGTGTCGTAGTCGACGTCGGCCGCTGCGGCGGCCGTGGTGGTGGCCACGGCCGGTGCCGCGGCGGGGGCTGCTGCCGGGCTCGCGGTGGCGGCCGGGGTCATCAGGGCCGCCGTGACGGCCGTGGCGGCGGCGGTCACGCCGATGAGGCGCTTCCAGGTTCTTCCTGTCATGGGGGGTTCCTCTCGCGTCTGAGTCGCGTTGGAGCACCGCGTGGAGCGCTGCGCGAAGTACTACGGGAAGTACTGCGGGACATGGGTCGCGCTGCATCGTCACGGGCGTGTGAGGCCACAGGGAGGCCAAGGCCTTACCGGCTGGTAACTGTAGGGTGCCCAAGTGGAGTTGGGCTAGAGGTCGGTGCTCGGCTGTGCCGTGGGCAGGGCTACAGCACGATGTGGTCTTTCCGGACGGTGTGTGTGCCGGGCAGAAGCGCGAGGACGCGTTCCGGGACTTCGGTCGCCTCCGGGGCGAGGCGGAATGAGACCGACTCCAACCCTGGAAAGAAAGCCGGTACCGCCGAGAGATCTTCGTTTCCGGTGAAATTGTTGAAGTGAAGGTGCCTAATGCCTGGCAGAACAGGTCCCCGGGTCCACGGGACCGCGGTCCAGTTGAGGCGCAATTCCGTCAGCTCCGGGAGCAGTGCGACCTCTTCGTAGTCCTCGGGGGCGAGCGGTTCGAAGAGGCGTCCCAGACTCAGCGTCTTCACCGAGCGCATATGACGCAGTCCGCGCAGTCCGGTGAACTTGAGGGCATTCTTGGTGAATCGCAGATACGTGAGCGGTAGCTCGGGGAGTGCGGCATCGACGGAATCACCGTGAAGGGGAACGCCGGTGTCGAACTCGCGCAGGGTGGCCGAAGCCGAAAGCGCGGCCAGCGCACCCGGCCTCTCCAAGCTCGCCATAAGGTCCAAAGACAGCCATTTCAGCGGCAGCTCGGCCAATGGTGCCAGGTCGTCCACGTACCGACTCTCGCTAATGTCCAGATAATCGAGCCTGCTCAGCCGCGAAACGAAGCTCAGGTCACGCAGCTTCTGGTTGCGCCGCAGGGCGAGCTGGCGGGTTTCGTCCGGCACGAGCCAGGAACTCAGTTCCGCCGGCTCGATGTCCCCCATGACCTGTACTTGGGGTCGACCGCCGAGCGAGTACAGGGCGCGCAGTTGGGCGGTCGAGTGGACGACGAAGAAGAGCTCGTCCGGCAGCAGGTGGGCGATGACGTCGGTCGCGTACTGCTCGGTGTCGAACCGCTGCCAGGTCCAGGAGAGTTGGGCGCGCACGGACAGGGACGCGTGCGTGCGGAAGCGGGCCAGCACCGGGACGGCCGCGTCCGTGCCGATGAGCGAGGCGGTGACCACCACCGCCCTGGCCTCCGCGTCGGACAGGCCCTCCGGGCCGGGCAGCAGCTCCAGGACGAGCGGACCCACCGAGGCCAGCTCCCGGGCCTCCTCCGTAGAACGCGGCGGAAGCAGCGTGGCCGCCTGTTCCTCCACGGCGGCCCGGACCGTCGGGTCGAGCTCCGTGGCGTGTTCGAGGCAGGCGAGGGCGACCAGCCGGATGCGGTCACGGGCACCGCCGCCGATGTGGTCGGCCGAGGCTGAGTCGAGCAAGTCGCTCAGAAACGCGGCCCGTTCGCGAGGCCGAGCATGGGCCACGGCCATACGGATCACGTCCGACCACTGGGAGTCGGGCGCGTTCCGGACCAGCAGCCCGAAGTCGCCGTCCTCCACCGCGGTCTTCGCGCCGAGGTAGTCCTGGAAGGTGCGGTGGACGAACTCGACGGTGCCCATGGCGGGTTCGCGCAGTAGTCCGCTGCGTATGAGGAGATAGCGGTAGATCGCGGAGGCGTCCCCCTGGCTTGCGACGGCCGGCAGGGACGGCAGGGCGTCGGCGATGATGCGTTCGGCGCGTTCGCGGTCCATCTCCAGCCGGTTGTTGCGGATCAGCCAGTAGGCAAGGCGCTGAAGGAGCTGGATCTGGGGGAGTTCGGTGAGCTGGATGCCGTCGCGCGGATCCTGGGGGAGCATGTCGCGTTCCTGGTCGCGACGCGCGAGGAGCATGGAGAGGGCGGCGTCGTACAACTCCTGCCGTTCGTGCGGAAGATAGCCGCGCCGGTCGCGGTGCAGGGCGCAGATGAGGCCGCACATCAGGGGGTTGGTGGCGAGTCGGCCCAGGTCCGGCTTGGTGCGTACGGCCTCGATGAGCGAGGTCTCGTACGCGGTGAGGCGTTCCGGGTCCGGGGCGTCGATGCGGGCCGCCGTGTGCCAGCGTTCGATGAACGCGGCCACGTCGGTGGGGCTCATCGGAGAGAGGGCCAGTTCGGTGAAGCCGTCCGCGGCGAGCCAGTCCTCGCGTACGGCTGAGGGGCGCGAGGTGACCAGCCATTGGTTGCCCGGGTAGGCGTCGATCAGGTCGCGCAGCCAGCGGCGGGTGCGTTCGCGGTCGGGCTCCGGGATCTCGTCGAGGCCGTCGACGAGCAGCAGTCCGCGGCCCGCCGTCAGCACCCGGTCCGGCCAGCCGTCCGGGGCCGCGCCGTGGATGGGGACGCGGGCGGCGGCCAGGAAGTCGGCGGGCGCGGGCAGTCCGTCGGCGCGGCGGACGAGCGTACGCAGCGGCAGTACGAAGGGGACGCGGTCCCCGCGCTCACCCCGCGCCGCCGTCACGGCGAGCCACTGCACCAGCGTCGTCTTGCCCGAGCCCGCCACGCCGCGCAGCAGGACCAGGCCGTGGTCGGCGAAGGCCTCTTCGGCGGGAAGCGGGCTGCCGGGCGAGGCGATGTAGCCGCCGCCCTCCGGCTCCTGGTCGTCGGTGGGGCGCAGGGCCTGGAGGGTGAGGTAGGCGGCGTCCAGGGGCCAGCGGTCGGGCGAGTTGGCCAAGTCGATGCCGTAGATGGTGAGTTGACTGTGTCTGGTCGCTACGTATGAGAGGTAGCGCCGTTCGAAGGTCTCGTCCACGCTGCTGGGAAGCGGGTTTCGGGCGATCAACTCGTCCATCTTCGCCAGGAGTTCGGCCTGGCGGCGGGTCTGCTCGACGAGTGTGCGGGGTACGAAGGCCGACCGCTGTGTGAAGAAGTGCAGGATGTGCAGACAGGCCGTGTCGAGGAGCCGCTCGTAGAAGAGCGCCGAGTCGAAGGCGAGGTCACGGTCGGGGTTCCCGGCGGCCTGGCGCAGGTGGAGAGCGAGACCCGAGTGGCCGAGCTCCACCGCCTGTACGTCCGTCATGGCGAGGTCGCCGAGGGCGTGGAGGGTGCCGGCCAGGGCGTGGACCACGGCCTGCTCCTCGTCGGCGGGGAAGGGGCGTTCGCCGCTCTTCAGGGCCCGTCGGACCAGCTCGGCGGCGAGTTTGGTGACGTCCTTCTCGGTCAGGGACCGTTTCTCGCCGGTGAAGGAGACGTACGCCGATATGCGTACGGGCTTGTCGACCAGGCCCGCTCCCGGACCCTCCGTCACGAACAGCTTTCTGACGAGCGGGCTGATCACGCTCGACGCCAACCGGACGCCTATGGACGCTGGTTCCATGTCTCTCCCCCGAGGGCATGGCGGGTGGGTGATCAGCGTAGCCGGTAAACCCATTGGCTCCGGGGGCCGGGTCGCGGGAGGATCCGCGGTGTCCGACCTGCCTTCAGAGGGAGTCACGATGAGTGCAGACGAACCCGAAGTCCGTACGACAGCAGGGGTGTTGCGAGGGGAAGGGGAGTCGGGGCTTGCGGTGTTCCGCGGGATTCCCTTCGCTCAGCCGCCGGTCGGTGAGCTGCGGTTCGGGGCGCCACGGGCCGTTCGGGGTTGGGACGGCGTACGGAAGGCTGTGGCGTACGGGCCGCCGCCTCCGCAGTCGTCGGCGTTCGGGATGGACGCGCTGTCCCAGGACGCGGGTGACGACTGGCTGACGCTCAACGTGTGGACGCCCGACCCGGGTTCGGGCGCCGGGCTGCCGGTGATGGTGTGGCTGTACGGGGGTGCGTACAGCATCGGGATGGCCAGTCTGCCCGAGTACGACGGCGCGCGGCTGGCCCGCGAGGGCGTGGTCGTGGTGACGCTCAACTACCGGGTGGGGATCGAGGGATTCGGGCTCATAGAAGGGGCGCCGGCCAACCGGGGGCTGCTCGACCAGGTTGCCGCGCTGGAGTGGGTGCGCGAGAACATCCGGGCCTTCGGCGGCGATCCGGACCGGGTGACGGTGTTCGGCGAGTCGGCGGGGGCCGGATCGGTGGCCGCGCTGCTGGCGATGCCGCGCGCGGCCGGGCTCTTTCGGCGGGCTGTCGCGCAGAGCGTGCCCGGTACGTTCTTCTCGGCCGAGCTCGCGGCCGATTTCGCCGGTGCTTTCGCCGACGAGCTGGGGCTGCGGCCGACGGTGGCCGATTTGGGCTCGGTGGCGCCGAGTCGGCTGCCCGCGGCGGGGGATGCGGTGAGTGCTTCCATGCGCCGGTCCGTGGAGCGGTGGGGGCCGGTCGCGCTTACGTCGGTTCCGCTCGCGCCGGTCGTCGACGGAGATGTTCTGCCGGTCGATCCGTGGCAGGCGCTGGCCGACGGGGCCGGGCGGGAGATCGAGCTCGTCGTCGGGCACACGCGTGACGAGTACCGCCTCTTCATGGCGCTCGGCGGGATGATCGGCGAGGTGACGGAGGCTCAGGCGACTGTGGCGCTGGAGGCGTTCGCTCCCGGTGGGGAGAAGGCGTACCGCGCCGCCTTCCCGGACGCCGGCCCCGAGGAACTGTACGAACTCGTCAACTCCGACTGGCTGTTCCGTATGCCGTCGCTGCGGCTGGCCGAGGCGCAGGTCGAGGCGGGCGGGAGCGCGCACTTCTACGAGCTGACGTGGGCCGCGCCGGGTATGGGCGGAGGGCTCGGCGCCTGCCATGGGCTCGATGTGCCGCTGGTGTTCGGCAACTTGGACGGGGGCCTGCCCGCGATGCTGTTCGGCGAGACGCCGCCTGCGGAGGCGGAGGAGCTGTCCGCCCACTTCCGCTCCGCATGGACGGGCTTCGCGTCCGGTGATGGCCCCGGCTGGCCCGCGTACGACCTGGAACGACGGCTCGTCCAGCTCTTCGATACGAGTCCGGCTGTGGCGGCGTATCCGGAGGAGGGGTCGCGAGGGGTTTGGCGGGGGCATGTGTTCGGGGCGTTGCCGCTGGGAGGTTAGTCCGGGGCTTGTCCGGGCTGGTCCGGGAGCAACTCGTGCCGATGGCACCACTCTTCGATGCTGTGGCCGCCGCCTTCTACGGCCGCTCGCCAGTGTCCGTCGGCAGTGATCGCCTCCTGGAGCGAGAGGTGGATGGAGAAGACGCGGTCGAGTCCGGTGATCCGGAAGATGCGGTGGATACGGTCGCTGTCGATCACGAGTCTGAGCGAACCCTCGCGGGTGCGCAGCCGCTTGAGGCTGCCGACGAGGGCGCCCAGGCCGGTGGAGTCCAGGAAATCCACGTTCCGCATGTCCGTGATGACGTGGACGACGTCCTTGTCGAGGAGGTCGATGATGCCTTCGCGCAGCGTCGGAGCCGTGTAGACGTCGATCTCGCCGGCGACCTGAAGGACGGCGCAGTTGCTGCCGGCGGGGATGGAGTTCAGGTGTAAGTCGCGCACGTCGGTCTCCTGTGTCGGCGTTGGGTCGTCTTGAGTCGGCACTGTGCCGTCATCGCACTGTCATTCCGTGGAGTGACAGCGAGTTGTGTGGAACTACGGTAGGGCGGCCGATGAGGCTTGTCAACGGTGGACTTTCGCTGTCATCATGAAGAGTGACGTAGCGGATTGTGGGGGATGACGCGAGGAGCACGGGTGCGGGTCGAAGAGGCCATCGGAAAGCAGATCGCGCGCTTCAGGGAGGCGCGACGGCTCTCGTTGACGGAACTGGGCGAGGCGATGGGCCAGTACCTCGACCGCCCCTGGAGCCGCCAGGCCGTCCACCAGGCCGAACGGGGCCGCCGCGCCTTCACGGCAGCCGAACTGACCGCCATCGCCCTGGCCCTGGACACCTCGGTCCCCGCGCTGTTCCTCGCGGAAGCGGAGCAGATCGAACTGCCGGGCCGGACCATCTCGCCCGAGGAGTACAGGGGGATCCTCCTGTACGCGGGCAAGGACGCGCCCTTGGACGGGGTCGACGAGCTGATCGTGGCCCTGCATGACATAGGGGAGGTTCTGTCGAGGCCCACGTTGGCCCGGCTGGCGAAGATCGGGGCGGTGGCGGAGCAGGTGGCGGGGGTGACGGCGGGGGGCAGTGCGGCGGGGGCCGAACGGTCCGGCGACGCAGGGCCGTGATGTGGCCACGCGGCAATTGTCCAACAGGCTGTTGGACAATCGGCTCCGGCCGGGTGCGGGCCATTTTGTCCCAGGAGGGCAGGGCCTCGACGTTCTCGTGCATGAGGCGAGGCTCGCGCACGGTGATCGTTACGCGGGGGCGAACCGTTTCATGTCACCCGAACGTGTGGGGTTCGGGCGAGCGTTCGTATGAGGGTGGCCAGGGTGGTGGGGGTGGTGGTGAGGACGGCGTCCGGGGTGTCGCTCTCTCGGAGGTGGACGGTGCCGGTGGGGGTGGTGGCGACGTAGAGGCAGTTGGCGCCCCCGGCTTCGCTGAACGACGACTTCTGCCAGGTGAGTTCGGTCATTGGGGTGCTCCTCGATGGGTGTACAGCACGTGCTGGATGAGGCCCCAGGAGTCGCGTTCTTCATGACGGTCGGGTGAGGCCGTGGGGACGATCGCCGGGAGTGCGTTGCGCGCCAGGGTGGCGACGGTCGCACGGTAGTGGGCCAGGTCCTGGGCTTCGTGGAGGCTGAGTGCTGCGGCAGGGTGCTCGATGAACACGGTCTCCAAGCCTGGCACACCTGGGCTGAGGAACAGGAACGGGGCACTGACCCAGGTGTGATGGGCCCGGTCGAACGGGAGGACCTGGACCGTCACGTGTTCGTGGGCGGCGGCGCGGATCAGGTGTGCCAGTTGGTCGCGCATGACATGAGGGCCGCCGATCACCATGTGCAGGGCCGCCTCGTGAATGATGGCGTGCAGACGCGGGGGGACGTTCGCCGTCGCGGAAGTGCACCGCCGGATCCACGGGCCGTACCGGACGAGCCCGTTCCCATGGGGGCGGCAGAGCCACCGCGACCGGCGCCCGCGTCGACGACGCTTCCGAGATCCCACGTTCAGCACTCAGCCGCATCGCGCCTTGGAGGCGTCAGCAATGGAACTTCCACGCACCTACACCCTGTTCACCGTTCCTATTCACTGAGCCATAGGCAGTCCTGCGTCCAGGACTGCCTGTCAGTGGCCCGCCGCGAACGGTCTTCGGCGGGCTGGGCCGTTGCCTGTTTTCGTCGGCGGCGTGCATCGCGTGCACGGTCCTCGGGGCAGGCGCGGACCCTGGGTGCGTGGTGGGGCCGGGTGGGTGTGTGCGCGATGTGGGGGCGATGGTCTTCCGTACCGGCCCGGCCGCGTGTCGTCGCACACGGTTCGCCGTTACCGGCTGGGGCGGCTTCCTTCTTCCTGAGGGGTACGGTCTTCTCTGCCCTGCGTCGCGCGCCCAGGCCCTGGCCACGCCTCCCGATCACGATCGCCGCAGCGTCGTGCCGGGACGTCTGATGTGTTGTTGTGCCGGTGGTGGCGCGCCAGTAGGCGGCGCCCCAGCGGCTCGAATACGCCGGATCGACCACGATCACCGCCAGGCCCGCCCGGTGTGCCATCGCCACCAGACGGGCGGCGAACTTCGCGGTCGGCATCCCGGCCACCGTGCTGCGGAACGCCCGGCCGGATCTGCCCATCCAGCCGCACCGCTCGCGGCCGGTGTCAAAGCCGAGGTCCTCGATCACCAGCGCACTCGCCCCGGTGGTCTTCGCCTGCCGGATCAGTGCGGAGCAGGCGTGCCGCACCTGCGCGTCCCGGCGCGCGGTGGTGCCTCGGG
>NZ_BMPQ01000034.1:0-22768 GCF_014647675.1 Streptomyces flaveus
ACAGACAGCTCCTCCCCCAGCCGGTGGATCACATGGTCCGAGCCGGCCGGGTCGAGCAGCTGCAGAGAGAGCCCGGCCCACTGCGGGAACTGCGTATCGACCAGACGCCTGGCCAACGTGGCGTCGATTGCGGGGCGGGCGTCCGGATTCCTCTCGGTTGCCAAGAGCAGCTCCTGGAGTCGGCCCACTCCGTGCGGCGGGCAGTCGGGGCCATCACAGTGCGTCGCGCACTCGCCTGTCGACCGGATTTCTCCACCGCCGTCACCTGCTACGGGACTCCGCGCACCAGCTTCTCGAAGCTGGCGCAGCATGTCCCCTGAACCCACTGGTCCTTCCCTGAAACCGGCGGCCTCGCGCAATCGGCTGTCGCGCATTCCTCGGTGTGAGGTCTCGTGGCCACTGTCCGTGGTCCAGCTGGGCGCCGAGTTGGCGGACATGGAGGCGCGGCTGCAGTCCAGCTACTTGATGCCGATGTCATACAGCAGGCGGAGGCCCGACAACTGCTGGGTTGAGACGGGCGAAGCCTTCCTGGCGCTGGTAGGGAAAGTACGGGTAGGGCGCCGTCTTGCCGCTCACCGCATCGAGTTTCGCCATCTGGCCGGGCGTGAGCGTCCAGCCGACGGCGCCGAGGTTCTGGCGAAGCTGCTGCTCGTTGCGGGCGCCGATGATGACGGAGGAGACGGTCGGACGCTGCAGCAGCCAGTTGATGGCGATTTGCGGAATGGTTCTGCCGGTCTCCTGCGCGATCTCGTCGAGGGCGTCGACCACGCGGTAGAGGTGTTCGTCCTCGACCGGCGGGCCGTAGTCCGCGGTGTGGTGCAGTCGGCTATTGGCCGGTAGCGGCTGGTCGCGGCGGACTTTCCCGGTGAGCCGTCCCCAGCCGAGAGGGCTCCAGACGACGGCTCCGAGGCCCTGATCCAGCCCGAGGGGCATCAGCTCCCATTCGTAGTCGCGGCCGACGAGGGAGTAGTAGACCTGATGTGCGACATAGCGCGGGTGGCCGTACCTCTCCGCGACCGCAAGGGACTTCATCGCCTGCCACCCGGAGAAGTTGGAGATGCCGAGGTAGCGGACCTTTCCTGCTCGTACGAGAGTGTCGAGTGTGGACAGGACTTCCTCGAGCGGTGTGCCGGCGTCAAAGGCGTGCAGCTGGAACAGGTCGATGTAGTCGGTGCCCAGCCGGCGCAGGGCGTCCTCGCATGCGGTGATCAGACGCGAACGGGAGGAGCCCGCCTCTCCTGGGCCGTCGCCCATCGGCAGGCTGGTCTTGGTGGACACGATCACCTGGTCCCTGCGGCCTTTGATCGCTTCGCCCAGCACCTCCTCGGAGGCGCCGCTGGAGTAGACGTCGGCGGTGTCGAACATCGTGATCCCGGCGTCGACGCAGATGTCCACGAGGCGGCGTGCTTCTTGCGCATCGGTGTTGCCCCAGGCACCGAACAGCGGTCCTCGGCCGCCGAAGGTGCCCGCGCCGAGGCTCAGTGCGGGGACCTTGAGGCCGGATGCCCCCAGTCGCCTGTATTCCATGGCTGTTCCTCTCTGGTTGCCCGACCCGGCTAATGGTTCTGGAGTTCCGTTAGTGTGTCCCTCAACTTAGCAGGCGTAAGCCGTTAACGAAACTGGAGTCCCGTTATGAGGTTTGAGGGTGCGGATTCGGGAACTGTCCGTCCCGGAGGGCGCACGGCGCGGGTGCGGGCTGCGGTCCTGCAGGCGACTGGTGACGCCTTGGCGGAGCACGGCTTTGCCCCCCTGGACCTCGCCGACATCGCGCGCCGTGCCGAGGTGGGCAAGACCACCGTCTACCGCCGCTGGGGAACCGTGACCCGCCTGGTGGCCGACTTGCTGCTGGACATGGCCGAGCAGTCACTGCCACGTACCGAGACCGGCTCGCTGTTCGGTGATCTCAAGGCCAACGCCCGGCTCGTGCAGCGCACCTTGGCCGACCCGCGGCAGGGAGCCCTGTTCAAGGCAGTGATCGCGGCCGCCACCTGCGATGCGAAGACGGCCGAGGCTCTGCACCGCTTCTACGACATCCGCGTCAAGGAGTGGGCACCCTGCGTCCAGCAGGCCATCGACCGGGGCGAGGTGCCTGAGGACACCGATGTCCACGAGGTGATCCGTGCTGTCTCCGCCCCCCTCTACTACCGCCTGCTGACCAGCGGCGAGAGCATCGACGAAGCCGCCGCAGACCGGGCCGCCGAGGCGGCCGCAACTGCTGCGCGCGCGGGAGCATACCTGCGGGGTGTATGAGGTCTTGTGTGACCGGCTTCCCGCATCCGTCGCTGGGATGCGGTCGGATGTCCGGTGGCACCCAATGCCCGGATCCGCCGACCGGTGTGCTCGATCACCGCCAACACATACAGCCGCGCCCCGGACAGGGTGACTGTCTCGAAGAAGTCGCAGGCCAGTAGGGCATATTCCCAGCTGGGGTTCTCCCGCGCCGTGCGCAGCACCAGGGCACCGGACTGAGTGCACCGCCGGCGGCCGTCCCGGGCGCTTGGGACGGGAGGCGGCGGCGTCCGACGCGCGGTGAAGTCGCGGTGCCGGCGCAGCACGGTGCTCGGCCGAACCAGCAGCGGCACCCCCAGAGGCCCCACGCATGCCGGCGCCGCCAGAACCTGAGCACCCGCCAGACCGGCCTGGGCAACGGCGGCGGGGCTCCAAGCCGCCGCCAACCCGGCCCCTCCTGGCCTTCCAGCCATACCGACCGAACCAGCAGAGATCCAGCAACCGTCACACCAATCAAAGCTGTCCCTGAGCCTGTCGCCGCCTGGACCTGCTCATCGCCCGACTGCTGCCGGACGGCACCCCGTGGCAGCAGGCGGAGCGGCCAGGGAACGCATCCTGGCGATGCTGGACGACTGCGAGTACCGCCGCCTGCGAGCCGAAGAAGAGGGCAACGACATCCGCGCCCTCCCCGACCCGGTCGAACTGCGCCGCCGTCTCGGCCTTCCGGAGCAGCGCAGACGGTGACCGTGGAGCCGCCCCCGCTGTTCGGATTGCGCAGTCACGCTTCGAGGCCCCAGCCGAGGGCCGCGGTCGCGGTGAGGACATCGGCTTCGCCCCCCGTGATACTCCCCGTCACCTCAACAGCCCGAACGTCACCCCCGCCACCACCCCGCCCAGTACCGCTCCCGCCACGACCTGGGCCGGGGTGTGGTCGCGCAGTGCGATGCGGGACCAGCCGACCAGGGCGACCAGAGGGTAGACGGCCAGCAGCCAAGGGCCGTAGTCGAGGGCGAGGATGGCGATGCTGCCGGAGGAGACGGCGGCGTGGACGGAGATCTTCCAGGTGAAGGTGATGGCAATGAGGACGACCAGTGTGCTGACCATCGCCGCGATGAGCGCGATCATGGCCGAGGGAGCGTCCAGGGCGCTCATCAGCAGGGTACCGGTGGAGACCGAGCAGATGATGAAGACCATGACCACGAGCCGCTGCTGCCGCTTGCCGAGGTGACGGTCGGCCCAAGTGCCGCGCCGGATACCGAGCTTGATGAAGAGCACCGGGATGACGGCCGCGAACAGCGCGCCGAACAGCCCCCAGCCGACCCCGGCCAGTCCGTCGGTGTGCCAGCCGACGAGCAGGGTGACGGCGATGATCCAGTTCTTCGGCTCGAAGTGGTCGGTGACGAGCCGGGCGGCGCGGGACTCCGGCGGTGCGGCGGAACCGGGTTCGGTGCTGGTCGCTGGTGTGCTGGTCACTGGGGGGCTTTCTGCTGGGAGGCGAGATCGCTGTCGGACGCGCTGTGTCCGGACGCGCTGTGGGCACGGACGAAGTCCCGTACGGTGTCGCCAGCCCGGGCCACCTCGATCCGCTCCAGCCACTGGGCCTCGGCTTCGAGATCGAGGTTGGCGTCGTCGCCCGCGGAGCCGAAGGCGCGGCGCTGGACGGCGTCGTCGGGGGCCCGGTCGGCGAGCTTGGCGTGGCGGGCGGTCTCGATCCAGCAGGCCTCCGCGAGGTCCCGCCGGGCAGCGGGCACGGCGTCGTCGGCGGCGTCCCGCTGGGCAGCCGAGACGTACGGCTGGAGAGCGAGGATCGCATCGCGGATCTCGACGACCTGGCGGTGCAGCCGCATCCGCAGCTCCCGGCGGCGCAGCTCTTCGCCCAGCACGACCTCGGGGACGGCCTCGGTCAGGTCCTGCCACAGGGGGCGCAGCGCGCGCAGGTACCGCCAGTGCCGAGCCGCCCGCCAGGCCACTCCGACGGCCGGGACGGAGCTGCCGACGAGGATCAGGCCGATGGCGGCCTGCTTCATCGCGTCCGTGACCGCGCTCGCGTCCGCGTCGCTGCCGGGTCCGGTCACCTCGGTGAGGCGCAGTACGAGGTAGACGGCGCGAGCCAGCGCGTACGCCACCCCTGCCGCCGTGCCCGCGCCGAGCAGCCGCAGGCCGGTGCGCAGCCAGCCCGCGCCCGCGTGCCGGCTGGAGCCCCAGAAGAGCCAGGTGGCCATGGCCATCGCGGTGCCCAGATAGGCGAACCAGACGAGCAGGTAGGCGGTGGCCGGGACGGACCCGGCGGCGCGGTCGAAGAAGTCCTCGGCCTCGGTCCGGCGCGGTACGAGGGCGAACAGGATGGTCAGCACGGCCATGGTCGCCCCGGCGGCGGCCATCCGGCGCCGTACTCCGGTGCGGCTGTAGGGCCGGGATATGACGTAGACGAACTCCAGGACGGCGCCCGCCGCCGTGATGCCCAGGTACTGCTTGAACAGGGTCGACAGGTTGTTGATGCCGGTGCCGCCGTCGATGGCGTGCATGACGGCCGGGGTGCGCAGGGTCATGGCGAGCGTCAGCGCGGCGAAGGCGACCCACAGGGTGCGCTGTTTCGACGACCGTACGGCCGAGGGGGCACGCCAGACGGCGACCGTCCACAGCAGGACCAGAACCACGGTGGTCATATGCGCGCCCTCACGATCTGTGGTCCCGGGGAGTGTCCGAGGAGGTGCGGATGGGGTGGCCGAGGGCGTCGCCGAGCCGTTCCAACACGGGGTTCGTGGTGGCTTCGCGATCGAGGATGCGGTGGCTGAGAATCGTCGCGAGAAGTTCGGCGTCCTTCTCCTCGTTGTCGCTGTAGCTGGTGCGCCCGAGGATGTGCAGCACCTGGTCCAGGTCGATCCCGAGATCGTCGTCCTCGTCCTCGTCGGCGCCCCCGTCGTCCTGGCCGTCCTTGGCGCCCGGCAGCAACCGGGTGGCGTACGCGGGCCGTTCGGAGTCCGGCCCGCCATGGCCGAGGAGCAGGTGGGCGAGCTCGTGCAGCACGATCTGGAGCTTGTGCAGGGCGCTGGTCGCCGGCTCGTAGAAGATGAGGTCAGCGCTCTCGGTGGCCACCAAGACCCCGCAGGGCATGCTGCTGTCCGGGGCGCCCTCCAGGGCGACCAGGCGCAACGGACGGCCGCGCTGGGCGGCGATGCCCTCGCACAGGGCGTCGAGGTCGAAGGGGCGCGGGATGGCGACCACGTCGGCGGCGGCCTCGCAGCGGGCGCGGCGGCGCGTGATGTACATGCGGTCCTCGCTGGCCGAGCAGATCTTGGCTGGCCGGACGTCCCGGGTGTCCATGACATTCCGCCGAAGCGTTGTCCGCTAAACGGAGCGAACAGATGTCCGCGCGAGCCTAAGTGATGGTGTGCGCACGCTCAAGTCACGCCGAGGCGACCGCCCCGCGCACCGGTGTATTCCGGCCGCGGGCGGCTCGCACCTCAGCACGGAGTGTGCCGGGCGCTCAGGACCTCGCGTCCCTCGTGCGCCAGGAGTCCAGGTCCCGGGTCCCAGGCCCTCAGGACTTCGCGTCCCGCGCGCGGCCGGGCGGCGGCTCTGGCAGCCCCTCCAGCCTGCGTGCCTGATCGATGACTCCGCGGATCGCCTGGATGCTGCCGGCCGACAGGCCGTTCATGCGCAGCGCGACATCCCGTACGTCACTGTCCTCCAGGATCTTCACCAGCTCCCGCTGAGCCCGGGTCAGCTCTACCCGTTCCTTGATCCGGGCGAGCTTGGCGTCGACCCGATCGGCCACCGTGTCGTCGAAGAAGTAGGTCACGGGGACGCCGAAGTAGCCCGCGATCACGGTGAGGGTGCTGACCTTCGGATCGACGATCTCGCCCTTGCGGATCTTCTGGATCGTGGCATGCGACACCGTCGGCCCGTCCGGCCCGGCCTTCGTGCGGATCCCCTCGGCGATCTCCATGTAGCTGAGCGGGCCCCGGTCGGCGGGATGGACCGTGCCAATCAGGTGGTCGAGCTTCTGGGCGATGGTGCGCCCGCTCGCCGGACTCCGGCTCTCCACCCGATCACCCCTTGCCGCTGACACCGTCGACATCACTGGTCGCTCATCGCGGCCACACCTTCACTGCGCGCCTTCACTGTGCACCGAAGTTTACGGAGGAGGATAGCGGCGCGAGTGCGTAAAGTCTGATTGACGAGCTGAAGGCGTGTCGGCATACTGAGGGAGCGCCCGTAAAACAAAGTAGATGGGCGCCGCGTGCGGTCCAAAACGGGGGAACGCATGCGGCGCCCATCTACAACGGGGACGGGCCACGGGGGGACGGGGCGGGTCGGGAGCGCGGGGGAGCTCCCGACCCTGTGTGGTGTGCCCCTCATGGGCGATCGCTTGAGGATGCGAAGCCCCCTGGAGGAAGCCCGAGGCGGCACCTGGGTACCGAAGGACACGAACCGGCGCGAACTCCTCCACCTCGCCTTCTCGGTGCGCGAGCAGACCCGCAACCGGCTCGCCGGTCTACTGCTCGTACTGTTCGTGCCCGTCTGGTATCTGGTGATGGACACACTTGCCGCAGGTGAGGTGCTGGACTTCAAGCTGCGCGCGACCGGTTGCTCGTCTTCGCCGGACACCGACAGTCCACCCTCATCGGCGCCAAGACCCTCGCTATCGCCATGGTCGCCCCGCGACCGCCCTCTACACCGCGCTCACCCGGCTCCTCCAGGCCCTCCAGCCACGCCGACAGAACCAGCAAAAATCCAGCAACCGGAAACCCCACCCAGATTCAACCACCGGACGGAAACGCCCTGACCTGCACAAACACTGCGGCGCATCTCGCGAACCCAGGCCTTGAACGTTCCGCCGCAACGCGCGGATCCGGGCAGCGAATCGCCCTCTGACCTGCACAAACGCAGGTCAGAGGGCAAGTTCGACGCGAAACTAAACGTTGAAGCGGAACTCCACCACGTCCCCGTCCCGCATCACATAATCCTTGCCCTCCATACGCGCCTTCCCCTTGGCGCGCGCTTCGACGACCGAACCCGTCTCCACCAGGTCCTCGAAGGAGATGATCTCGGCCTTGATGAAGCCCTTCTGGAAGTCGGTGTGGATGACTCCGGCGGCCTCGGGCGCCGTGGCGCCCTTCTTGATGGTCCAGGCGCGGGATTCCTTGGGGCCGGCCGTGAGGTAGGTCTGGAGGCCGAGGGTGTTGAAGCCGACTCGGGCGAGTGTGGCGAGGCCGGGTTCTTCGGCGCCGACGGACTGGAGGAGCTCCAGGGCGTCCTCGTCGTCGAGTTCGGCGAGGTCCGCCTCCAGCTTGGCGTTCAGGAAGATCGCCTCGCCGGGGGCGACCAGGGCGCGCTGCTCGGCCTTGAAGGCCTCGTCGGTCAGTTCGTCCTCGTCGACATTGAAGACGTACAGGAACGGCTTGACGGTGAGCAGGTGCAGGTCGTGGAGGAGGGCCTCCTGCTCCGAGTCCTGCTTGATGCCCGCGGCGAACAGGGTCTGTCCGGCGTTCAGGATCTCCTTGGCCGCCTCGACCGCGGCCACCTTCGGCCCGACGTCCTTCTTGATCCGTGACTCCTTCTGGAGGCGCGGCAGGACCTTCTCGATGGTCTGCAGGTCCGCGAGGATCAGCTCGGTGTTGATCGTCTCGATGTCGTCCTTCGGCGAGATCCTGCCGTCGACGTGTACGACGTCCTCGTCCTTGAAGGCACGGATGACCTGGCAGATCGCGTCGGACTCGCGGATGTTGGCCAGGAACTTGTTGCCCAGCCCCTCGCCCTCGCTCGCGCCGCGCACGATGCCCGCGATGTCGACGAAGTCGACGGTGGCGGGGAGGATCTTCTGCGAACCGAAGATCTCGGCCAGCTTCGTCAGCCGGGCGTCGGGGACGCCGACCACGCCGACGTTCGGCTCGATCGTGGCGAACGGGTAGTTGGCCGCCAGCACGTCGTTCTTGGTCAGGGCGTTGAACAGGGTCGACTTGCCGACATTCGGCAGACCGACGATTCCGATCGTGAGCGACACGTTGCGACTTCCCGTACATGAGGTTGGTGGAGACCCGGGCGGACCGATCCACCAGTCTACGGCGTGCGGCGCCCCGGACCGGCGACGTATCGAACGCTTGGCCAAGGTCGATCAAAGCGCGTGTCCGGGAAGCCATTCCACACATAAACCGACCTAAGTTGGACCGGTGGAGCAACACAGGACGCGCCCCTCTCAGCCCAGGTCCCAGCCCCGGCCTCCGTCGCGACCGCGCAGCGACCCGCCCGTTCCCCCGCAGGCCGCGCGCGGCGGAGCCCGTACGCCCCAGCAGGGCCGGCCCGGTCTGCCCCGGAGCCCGCTGCCCGTGTCCTCGCTGGTGCTCGCGGTACACAGGATGCCGAACCCGCGGCTCACCGGGCTCGGCAGCGGTCTGTTCTGCATCGCGTCGATGTTCACGCTCGCCTGTCTCGACCGGCTGCTCTTCGGGGCGTCCCTCGCCGTCTACGGGATGCTGTTCCTGTCGGTCTGCGCGCTGACCGCGATCTGGGTGCGCCGGGCCGACCTCGTCACCGCGCCGATCGCCGTACCCATCGCGTTCGCCTTCGGACTGCTGCCCATCGCCGGCAGCGACGGAGGGTTCGGGGACGGGCTGATGGGGCTGTTCACCGCCCTCGCGATGCACGCGGGCTGGCTGTACGGCGGCACGCTGATCGCCGGCCTCATCGTGACCGTCCGCAAGCTCCGCCTCATGAACCGGCGGGCGGCACAGCTCCGGGCGGCGGCCCAGCCGCCAAGGCCTCCGGCGCAGCAGAAGCCCGCGGCTCGGGCCAGGGCACAGGCTCAGCCGCGACGTCGCCCGGTCTGAGAACGGCCCGACGCGACCCGTCTCCTGCAGCCCGGCCCGCCCCCACATTCGTACGAGACACTCCACAGCCGTACGAGCCGTCGTACGGGACGGAGGGGCAGCCGCCGCTACCCCGCCTTCGCCGCCCGCATGGCCGCCCCCACGATCCCCGCGTTGTTCTGCAGCTGCGCCGGGACGATCTCCGCCTTGATGCCCTCGATCAGCGGCAGGAACTTGTGGGACTTGCGGCTGACCCCGCCCCCGACGATGAAGAGCTCGGGTGAGAAGAGCATCTCCACATGCGCGAGATACTTCTGGACGCGCCGGGCCCAGTGCTCCCAGCTCAGCTCGTGGTCGTCCTTGGCCTTGGTGGAGGCGTGCTTCTCGGCGTCGTGGCCGTGCAGTTCGAGGTGGCCCAGCTCCGTGTTCGGCACGAGGACGCCGTCGACGAAGAGGGCGCTGCCTATGCCCGTACCGAAGGTGAGGACGATGACCGTGCCCTGACGGTCGCGCCCCGCGCCGAAACGCATCTCGGCCACGCCCGCCGCGTCCGCGTCGTTCAGGATCGTCACCGGGAGGCCGCCGAGGCGCTCGCTGAGCAGCACACGCGCGTCGACGTCTATCCATTTCTTGTCCACATTTGCGGCCGTACGGATGGTGGAGCCGCCGGTGACCACACCCGGGAACGTCACCCCGACCGGGCCCGTCCAGCCGAAGTGGCCGACGACCTCCTTCACACCGTCGGCCACCGCGTCGGGGGTCGAGGGGTGCGGGGTGAGCACCTTGTGGCGCTCGTGCGCCAGGCCTCCCCGGTCCAGGTCCACGGGAGCGCCCTTGATCCCTGATCCACCGATGTCCACGCCGAAGATCTGCATGGGCCCACGTTACGACGTACGACTGAGAGTCACTTCTCGGCCTTGCCTTCCGGCTACTTTTCGGCCGTGCGCTCCGCGACCAGTGCCGCCGCCTCCGCGCGCAGATCGCGGCGCAGTTCCTTGGGGAGCGAGAAGGTGATGGACTCCTCGGCGGCCTTGACGATCTCGACGTCCTCGAAACCGCGGGTGGAGAGGAACTCCAGGACCTGCTCCACCAGCACCTCCGGCACGGACGCGCCCGAGGTCACACCGACCGTCGTGACGCCCTCCAGCCAGGCCTCGTCGATCTCGTCCGCGAAGTCCACGAGGTACGCCTCACTCGCGCCCGCGAGCTTGGCGACCTCCACGAGCCGCTTGGAGTTGGAGGAGTTGCGCGAGCCGACCACGATGACCAGGTCGGAATCGGCGCCCATCTGCTTCACGGCGAGCTGACGGTTCTGCGTGGCGTAGCAGATGTCGTCGCTGGGCGGGGCGATGAGCTGCGGGAACTTCTCCTTGAGGGCGTCGACCGTCTCCATCGTCTCGTCCACGGAGAGGGTGGTCTGGGAGAGCCAGACGACCTTGGAGGGGTCGCGGACCTCGACGTTGGCGACATCCTCGGGGCCGTCGACGAGCGTGATGTGGTCGGGCGCCTCACCGGACGTACCGATGACCTCCTCGTGGCCCTCGTGACCGATCAGGAGGATGTCGAAGTCGTCCTGGGCGAACCGGACGGCTTCCTTGTGGACCTTGGTGACCAGCGGGCAGGTCGCGTCGATGGTGGCGAGCTTGCCCTGGGCGGCCTCGTCGTGGACGACGGGCGCGACGCCGTGCGCCGAGAACATGACGATCGCCCCCTCGGGGACCTCCGCCGTCTGCTCGACGAAAATCGCACCCTTCTTTTCCAGGGTCTGCACGACGTACTTGTTGTGGACGATCTCGTGGCGGACATAGATCGGGGCCCCGTACTGCTCGAGGGCCTTCTCGACGGCGATCACGGCGCGGTCCACACCCGCGCAGTAGCCTCGGGGGGCGGCAAGCAGGACACGGCGGCCAGTCGAAGCAGTCATGCCAACCATCGTAAGGCCGCGTCCCGCAGGCCGAAGATCCCCTGTGGACAGCCCGGCGGGGGCGCACGGTCGCCGTCCCGACCCGGCCCCCGGGCATGGAGGCGCGCCCCCATGAACCCGCGGCCGCCCACGGCGGGAAGGGGACGGGGCGGGGGCGTCCGCCCGCAACGGCCGGCGCGCCAACCCGAGCAACTTCTACCAGCCGACAGCTCGCGCGCCGGTCCGAGGACGGGCACCCCCGTCGCGGCCCCGACCCCCGACGAACCCACAGGCGCCCCGCCCCAACCGCCGGAGGCACCCGCATTGTCGGACCCGGCCGATACTCTCGGGCGCATGGCTGCGAACACGTCCGCGGACGCCCCGCTGCCCGTCGGTGAGGTGTCGCGGCTCATCGGGGGGTGGATCGACCGGCTCGGTGCCGTGTGGGTCGAGGGGCAGATCACCCAGTTGTCGCGGCGGCCGGGCGCGGGCGTCGTCTTCATGACGTTGCGCGATCCGTCGTACGACATCTCCGTGAGCGTCACCTGCTACCGGCAGGTGTTCGACGCGGTGGCCGACGTGGTGAGCGAGGGCGCGCGCGTGGTGGTCCACGCGAAGCCGGAGTGGTACGCGCCCAGGGGCCAGCTCTCCCTCCGGGCCGCCGAGATAAAGCCGGTGGGCGTGGGCGAACTGCTCGCCCGCCTGGAGCAGTTGAAGAAGGCCCTCGCCAGTGAGGGCCTGTTCGCTGCCGAGCGCAAGAAGGCGCTGCCCTTTCTCCCCCAGCTCATCGGCCTCGTCTGCGGGCGGGCCTCAGCCGCCGAGCGGGACGTACTCGAGAACGCCCGGCGCCGCTGGCCCGCCGTCCGCTTCGAGGTGCGCAACGTCGCCGTGCAGGGCGTGCACGCGGTGCCGCAGGTCATCCAGGCCGTCAAGGAGCTGGACGCGCTCGACGACGTGGACGTGATCATCGTGGCGCGCGGCGGCGGCAGCGTGGAGGACCTGCTGCCGTTCTCGGACGAGCAGCTCGTACGGGCCGTCGTGTCCTGCCGTACGCCCGTGGTCTCGGCGATCGGGCACGAGCCGGACAACCCGCTGCTCGACTACGCGGCCGATCTGCGCGCGTCCACGCCCACGGACGCGGCCAAGAAGGTCGTGCCGGACGTGGGCGAGGAGTACGAGCGGGTCCAGTTCCTGCGGGACCGGGCGCGGCGCAGCGTCCTGTCCCTCATCGAGCGGGAGGAGCGCGGCCTCGCGCACGCGCTGGCCCGGCCCTCGATAGAGGTTCCGCACCGCATGATCGAGGAGCGCGAGGCCCAGATCGACGCGCTGCTCGACCGCGCCCGGCGCTGCCTCGGACACCTCCTCGACCGTGCCGATTCGGAGCTGTCGCACACGCACGCGCGCGTGGTGGGCCTCTCCCCCGCCGCGACCCTCCGGCGCGGCTATGCGGTCCTGCAGAAGTCCGACGGCCACGTGGTCCGGGCACCGGACGAGGTGACGGCCGAGGAGCCGCTGCGGGCGCGGGTCGCCGAGGGTGAGTTCACGGTTCGAGTGGATGCATAGGGTGGGCGCATGACCAGCAAAGTGGACGAGACGCTCGGGTACGAGCAGGCGCGGGACGAGCTGATCGAGGTCGTACGCCGCCTGGAGGCGGGCGGCACGACCCTCGAGGAGTCCCTGGCCCTCTGGGAGCGCGGCGAGGAACTCGCCAAGGTGTGCCGGCGCTGGCTGGACGGGGCGCGCAAGCGGTTGGACGCGGCGCTGGCCGAAGAGGAGGCGGAGTCCTCGGCCGACGATGCGGCGGACGACTCCGAGTAAGCCCTCAGGACGTCTTCAACGCCTCAGGACACCTTCGGCCCTCTCAGGACATCTTCAGGGCCTCGGCCATCTTCGTCAGCTTTCCGAACGACGCCGTGCCCGTCACCACCGTCGTGGAGCCTTCCTCCCGCAGGACGAGGGCGTCGTACTTCGGGCCCTCGTACCGAGTCCAGGTCTGCTCGCCGATGCGCTCGGTGACGTCCGTCTCCTCGGCGCCCTGGCCGGCCTCGTCAATGAACGTCGAGGGCTTCTGAGTGGACTGCTCGACCGCCACGTAGTCACCGTCGGGATCATGGAAGCCGAGGTGCCAGGCGTCGAAGTTGTCGCCCTCGAACCGCACCGATGTCGCCTTCCACTCCTTGGACAGGCCCTCGGGGGCCGCCACCGGATAGGTGGCCGCGCGGCGTGCTGTGAGGAGCTCCACGCGGTAATCCACCTGCTTGAGCGGGGGCTCGGAGTCGTCATGGGGAATGAAGACGTAGATGACTCCCGCGACGATTCCGATCAGGCCCAGGGAGAGCACCATGTCCCGGACCGTCTGTTTGCCTTTCATACCTGCCACGCCCTTCATCGTCGCAGGTGTACTGGTCTGCTCATCCGTGGGGGCCCCTGCTCATTTTGTCGGACTGAGGATAGAGTCAGCCACACCCTCATCCGGCCGTCGTCGTATCAGAAAGGTGCGCTCCGATGACCGAGAACCATCATCACCTGCCGTCCGAGCTCGAGGTCCCGTCCGAGGCCCCCGACCGCAACCTCGCCCTGGAACTCGTCCGGGTCACCGAAGCCGCCGCGATGGCCGCGGGCCGTTGGGTCGGCCGCGGCGACAAGAACGGCGCCGACGGAGCCGCCGTACGCGCCATGCGCACCCTCGTCTCCACCGTCTCGATGAACGGCGTCGTCGTCATCGGGGAGGGTGAGAAGGACGAGGCCCCGATGCTGTTCAACGGGGAGCGCGTCGGCGACGGGACTGGCCCCGAGTGCGATATCGCCGTCGACCCGATCGACGGCACCACGCTGACCGCGAAGGGCATGACGAACGCGATCGCCGTGCTGGCCGCCGCCGACCGCGGCACCATGTTCGACCCGTCCGCCGTCTTCTACATGGACAAGCTGGTCACCGGCCCCGAGGCCGCCGACTTCGTCGACATCAACGCCCCGGTGTCCGTGAACATCCGCCGGGTCGCCAAGGCCAAGCGGTCCACGCCCGAGGACGTCACCGTCGTCATCCTCGACCGGCCGCGGCACGAGGGCATCATCAAGGAGATCCGGGAGACCGGCGCGCGCATCAAGCTGATCTCCGACGGCGATGTCGCGGGCTCGATCCTCGCCCTGCGCGAAGGCACCGGCATCGATCTGCTGCTGGGCATCGGCGGCACGCCGGAGGGCATCATCTCGGCCTGCGCGGTCAAGTGCCTGGGCGGCACCATCCAGGGCAAGCTCTGGCCCAAGGACGACGAGGAGAAGCAGCGGGCCGTCGACGCGGGCCACGATCTCGACCGCGTCCTGTTCACCGACGACCTGGTCTCCGGCGAGAACGTCTTCTTCGTCGCGACCGGCATCACCGACGGCGAGCTGCTGCGCGGCGTGCGCTACCGCGCCGAGACGGCGACGACCGAGTCGATCGTCATGCGCTCCAAGTCCGGCACGGTCCGCCAGATCACCTCCGAGCACCGGCTGAGCAAGCTGCGTGCCTACAGCACCATCGACTTCGACAAGGCGAAGTAGAAGCAAAGTAGAAGCCAGAAGCAGCAGTCGTACGTACGTGAACGGCGTACGTACGTGAACGGGGCGCCCCTTGTGCGGAGGGGCGCCCCGTTCACATCTCGACTAGCCAGCCGCCGCTATCTGTCCCGCCGTGGAGCGAGCCGCCTTCTTCAGTTCGAGGTCGCGGCGGCGGCGTCGGGCCAGGACCACGCGGCGCTCGGCGGCGGTGAGGCCGCCCCAGACTCCGTACGGCTCGGGTTGCACCAGCGCGTGTTCGCGGCACTGGACCATCACCGGGCAGCGTGCGCAGACCCGCTTTGCCGCATCCTCGCGGGACAGCCGGGCCGCTGTGGGCTCTTTTGAGGGTGCGAAGAACAGCCCGGCCTCGTCGCGGCGGCACACGGCCTCCGTATGCCACGGGGCGTCCTGGTCCCTCTCACGCACCGGAACCCCCTGGGGCGGAACGGCAGCGACCTGCAGGGACTGATGCGGCGGATGCAGCACGGTCTACTCCTGACGACGGCTTCGCGAGCGAGCGACGATGCGACAAGGCCTACCCGCTGTGCGCGCGCCTATGCACTGAGTTCCGAAGCACGGGAGTTCTTCGCAGGTCCGAGCGGGTGCGAGCGGATCAGATCGCTCCGCTTGCCGTCGAGGCGCCGCCAAAACGCCGTTGAATCGCCGCCGAATTCGCGACCGTCAATGGCCCAGGTGTTTGCGCAACTTGTCGTTCACCCGGTCACCGAGCCGGTCGAGAAGATCCTCAACCACCTTGCCGCGCTTGGGTTTTGCCTCAATGCTTCCCAATATGGCCAGTCCGTCCACATAGACCACGGGTGCGTCCTGCTCGCCCGAATCCAGCGTGCGCACCTCGATACTGCCGAGCACACCGCCACCGTTGCCCCGCAGCGAGACGTTCTCCGGGACGCGGATCTCCACGCTGCCGAAGACCGAGATGGCCTTGATGACGACCTGCCGGTGCTCGAAGATCGCCTCGCTGAGGTCTATCTCGACGCTGCCGAAGATGGCGTACACGTGCGTGCGGCGGCCTATTCGCCAACGGCCCTTGCGGGTCGCGGAGCTCAGGACCGCCACCACGTTCTCGTCGGCGACCGGGGGCACCGCTCCCGGGGTGGGATGGTTCGGCGCCGGCTGGTACGCCCGCGTCGCGCTCCCGCGGTGCTCACCCGGGAGATCCCGGACGAGCGGTTCGAGTTCGCCGACGGTCTTGGCGCGGAAGACCTCCTCGACCCGCTCGGAGTGCTCCTCCGCGGTGAGACGCCCCTCGGCGAGGGCTTCGCGCAGGATGTCGGCGGTCCGGTCACGGTCGGCGTCGGAGGCGCGCAGCTCGGTCGGCGCCGAGGGCTGCCGCTCGGGCGTCTTCTCGTTGGCTGCGGGGCTCTTTTGAAGGTCCACGACAGCAGCGTACCCAAACGCGATAGATCGCGACTACCCCCTGAAGCGTCCTGTGGAAAACCGTCCGGAAAACCACCGAAGGTCAGTCCGGCACTCCAACTGAGCCTTACCTCACCAGCCCCGCCCTTCGACCGCGTCCTACGCTGGTGGGCGCTGCCGACGGAGGCCAGCCGCTGCCTTTGACTAGTGAGGAATGGGCGACATGCCTGAGTTCGTCTACACCGATCTGCTCCCCCAGGGGGAGGACACCACCCCGTACCGGCTGGTGACCTCGGAAGGTGTCTCCACCTTCGAGGCCGACGGGCGCACATTCCTCAAGGTCGAGCCTCAGGCACTGCGCAAGCTCGCCGAGGAGGCCATCCACGACATCCAGCACTACCTGCGCCCGGCCCACCTGGCCCAGTTGCGCCGGATCATCGACGACCCCGAGGCGTCGAGCAACGACAAGTTCGTGGCGCTGGACCTGCTGAAGAACGCGAACATCGCCGCCGCGGGCGTGCTGCCGATGTGCCAGGACACCGGCACGGCGATCGTCATGGGCAAGCGCGGACAGAACGTGCTCACGGACGGCGGCGACGAGGCGGCCCTGTCCCGCGGCATCTACGACGCGTACCTGAACCTGAACCTGCGCTACTCGCAGATGGCCCCTCTCACGATGTGGGACGAGAAGAACACCGGCTCCAACCTCCCGGCCCAGATCGAGCTGTACGCGACGGACGGCGGCGCCTACAAGTTCCTGTTCATGGCGAAGGGCGGCGGCTCGGCCAACAAGTCGTTCCTGTACCAGGAGACGAAGGCCGTCCTGAACGAGGCCTCCATGATGAAGTTCCTGGAGGAGAAGATCCGTTCGCTGGGTACGGCCGCCTGCCCGCCGTACCACCTCGCCATCGTCGTCGGCGGTACGAGCGCCGAGTACGCCCTGAAGACCGCGAAGTACGCCTCCGCGCACTACCTGGACGAGATCCCGGCGGAGGGCTCGCCGCTCGGCCACGGCTTCCGGGACAAGGAGCTGGAGCAGAAGGTCTTCGAGCTGACGCAGCGGATCGGGATCGGGGCGCAGTTCGGCGGCAAGTACTTCTGCCATGACGTACGCGTGGTCCGACTCCCCCGGCACGGTGCGTCCTGTCCGGTGGCGATCGCCGTCTCCTGTTCGGCCGACCGTCAGGCGACCGCGAAGATCACGGCGGAGGGCGTCTTCCTGGAGCAGCTGGAGACGGACCCGGCGCGGTTCCTGCCGGAGACGACGGACGAGCACCTGGAGTCCGACGGGGACGTCGTGAAGATCGACCTCAACCAGCCGATGGACGACATCCTCGCCGAGCTCACCAAGTACCCGGTGAAGACCCGGCTCTCGCTCACCGGCCCGCTCGTCGTGGCCCGGGACATCGCGCACGCCAAGATCAAGGAGCGGCTTGACGCGGGCGAGGAGATGCCGCAGTACCTGAAGGACCACCCGGTGTACTACGCGGGCCCTGCGAAGACGCCCGAGGGTTACGCGTCCGGATCCTTCGGCCCGACCACCGCCGGCCGCATGGACTCCTACGTCGAGCAGTTCCAGGCGGCGGGCGGCTCCAAGGTGATGCTGGCGAAGGGGAACCGTTCGCAGCAGGTCACCAACGCGTGTGACGCCCACGGGGGCTTCTACCTCGGCTCCATCGGCGGCCCGGCCGCCCGCCTCGCCCAGGACTGCATCAAGAAGGTCGAGGTCGTCGAGTACGAGGAGCTCGGCATGGAGGCCGTCTGGAAGATCGAGGTCGAGGACTTCCCGGCGTTCATCGTCGTAGACGACAAGGGCAACGACTTCTTCCAGGATCCGGCGCCGGCTCCTACGTTCACGTCGATTCCGGTGCGGGGTCCGGGGCTGGGCTAGGTTTTTTCGCCCCCGCCGCCCCTACCCGTCCCATCCCGGGGCCAGCCCCGAACCCCGCCAGGGGCGCTGCCCCTGGACCCGCTCGGGGCTCCGCCCCGGACCCCGTTTCGGGGGCCAGCCCCCGGACCCCCGCTCCTCAAACGCCGGAGGGGCTGATTTTCCGCGGACCTGGGCTGATTTCCGCTTTTGCGCCGACCTGGGCTGATTTCCGCAGCTGAGCTTCCGCTGCCCAAGCGGAACCTTGCCCAGGGAACACTTTGCAGCCGCCCCCAGGCACAATCAGCCCGTCCGGCGCTTGAGGACGAGGCCGTTCAGGCCGATGGGGGTCTGGGGCGCAGCCCCAGCGGGGTCCAGGGGCAGAGCCCCAGGGACGGGAATGGGCAGGGGCGGCGGGGGCGCTATACCCCCCATGACCGACTACCGCATCGAGCACGACTCCATGGGCGAAGTCCGCGTCCCCGCGGACGCCAAGTGGCGAGCCCAGACTCAGCGCGCCGTCGAGAACTTCCCCATCTCCGGCCAGCACATCGAGCGCGCGCACATCGAAGCCCTCGCCCGGATCAAGGCAGCCGCCGCCAAGGTGAACGCCGATCTCGGCGTGCTCGAGAAGGACATCGCGGAGGCCATCCAGGACGCGGCCGGCGAGGTCGCCGAGGGGCGCTGGGACGCGCAGTTCCCTGTGGACGTCTTCCAGACGGGTTCCGGCACCTCGTCCAACATGAACACGAACGAGGTCCTCGCCACCCTCGCGACGGAACGGCTCGGCAGGGACGTACACCCCAATGACCATGTGAACGCGTCGCAGTCGTCGAACGACGTCTTCCCCTCCTCCATCCACATCGCGGCCACCGCCGCCGTCACCCGCGACCTCGTCCCCGCCCTGGAGCACCTGGCGGCGTCCCTGGAGCGGAAGGCCGAGGAGTTCGCCGACGTCGTGAAGTCGGGGCGTACGCACCTCATGGACGCCACCCCGGTCACCCTCGGCCAGGAGTTCGGCGGGTACGCGGCCCAGGTCCGGTACGGGATCGAGCGGCTCAGCGCCTCGCTCCCCCGGCTCGCCGAACTGCCCCTGGGCGGGACGGCCGTCGGCACCGGCATCAACACCCCGCCCGGATTCTCCGCCGCCGTGATCGCCGAGGTGGCGCGGACGACGGGGCTGCCGCTCACCGAGGCACGCAACCACTTCGAGGCGCAGGGGGCGCGGGACGGGATCGTCGAGACGAGCGGGCAGCTGCGGACGATCGCGGTCGGGCTGACCAAGATCGCGAACGATCTGCGGTGGATGGCCTCCGGGCCGCGTACCGGGCTCGCCGAGATCGCTCTCCCCGACCTCCAGCCGGGCTCGTCGATCATGCCGGGCAAGGTGAATCCGGTCATTCCCGAGGCGGTGCTGATGGTCGCCGCGCAAGTGACCGGAAACGACGCCACCGTCGCCGCGGCGGGCGCGGCCGGGAACTTCGAGCTGAACGTGATGCTTCCGGTCATCGCGAAGAACGTCCTGGAGTCCGTACGCCTCCTCGCGAACGTCTCCCGGCTGCTCGCCGACCGGACCGTCGACGGGATCACCGCGAACCGCGAGCGTGCTCGTGAGTACGCCGAGTCGTCGCCGTCCGTGGTGACGCCGCTCAACAAGTACATCGGCTACGAGGAGGCCGCGAAGGTGGCCAAAAAGTCCCTCTCCGAGCGGAAGACGATCCGCCAGGTCGTCCTGGAGTCCGGGTACGTCGACCGCGGCGATCTCACCCTTCAGCAGCTGGACGAGGCGCTGGATGTCCTGGGGATGACACGCCCGTAACGTCCTGACGCGCGGCACGCGAACCGTGACGCGCGCCGCAGCGTCGTATGCCCTGGGCACCTAAAATCCGGCCATGGCAGAGGGTGGAGCGGTGGCAGACGTGCAGACGGGCGGAACGGCGGCGTTCTGGACCCCCGGGAGCCAGATCCTGTGGCGGTACCGGGAGAACGGCGGCACGCGCGTCCACATCTGCCGTCCCGTGACCGTCGTACGGGACGACGCCGAGCTGCTCGCCGTATGGATGGCGCCCGGCACCCAGTGCGTGAAACCGGTGATCGCCGACGGTACGCCCGTCCATGTGGAGCCGCTGGAGTCCCGCTACACCAGGCCGCGGACCGTACAGCTCGACCGCTGGTTCGGCACGGGTGTGCTGAAGCTGGCGCGGCCCGGCGAGCCGTGGTCGGTGTGGCTGTTCTGGGAGCCCGGCTGGCGGTTCAAGAACTGGTACGTGAATTTGGAGGAACCGCTGGTCAGATGGGCGGGTGGGGTCGACTCCGAGGACCACTTCCTGGACATCAGCGTGTATCCGGACCGGACCTGGGGCTGGCGCGACGAGGACGAGTTCGCGCAGGCTCAGCGGGACGGTCTGATGGATCGGCGACTGGCCGAAGACGTACGGGAGGCGGGACGGTCCGCGGTGGAGGTGATCCGCGCCTGGGGCCCGCCGTTCTCGGACGGCTGGCAGCACTGGCGCCCGGATCCGGCCTGGTCCGTACCGTCCTTGCCGGAAGACTGGGACCGTACGCCCACCCACGTGTCCACATGAGACCCTTGTTGCGCCCCCGTGGTACAACCGTAGGATCGTCCTCCGCAACAGCTGCACAGCAGCAACAACTCCTGCGGCATGCGCTGGGCTTGACCAAACGTCACCGAGGGGCGGCAGGACGTGAGCGAGGGGTACGAGGGGTACGGTCGTACGGCTGGGAAGCGGCCGGACGGGCTGTCCCTGTCGGCGTCGCCGGCCGGGCCCGGCTCTGAGAGGCTGTCTGAGCACGCGGGAATTCCGTTCCTGGGACACGTAATCCGGGTATCGGCATTCCTGCGGGACGAACCGCACGCATGGCGCGCAGCCCCGGACGGATGGATTCGACACGCGTGACGGAGCACTCCAACTCCCACGAGGGCCACCAGCCAGGAGCTGCCGGGCCCACCGCCCCCGCGGACCCCCGCGGGGCGCTGCTGCATACCCCGGAGCCGCCGCTCCAGGGCTCTCCGGCTCTACCGGCGCAGGGCCCCCTGGGCTCCCCCGCACCCTCCGAAGCCCGCTGTGCCGCCACCGGTACGCCCGCGGGCAGCCACGGCACACCCGCTCCCTCCGACGGTCACGGCCCGGCCGGGACGCCCGCGCCCGCCGGTCCCGAGCACTCCCAGCCGTCGGCCACCGAACCGGATCCGCACCGGCCGCGCCCGGTGCCGGAGTCCATTCCGGCGCAGCCGAATACGCAGGCGCCCGCCGGTCCGGACCGCCGTAAGGGGCAGGGCCCGGCGCCCGGTACGCCCATGCCCATGCGGCGTGACGGCGACCGGCTGCGTTTCGTGGGGGCCGCGACGAGGCGGATCGCCCGCGGTATAGACCTCGACGAGATCGTGATGGGCCTGTGCCGGGCCACCGTGCCGACCTACTCGGACGCGATCCTCGTCTATCTGCGCGATCCGCTGCCGGTCGGCGACGAGCGGCCCACCGGGCCCGTCGTACTGCGGCTGCGGCGTACGGACCGGATCCCGGAGGACCGGGAGACCGAGGGCTTCCTGCTGCCCGCGCTCCAGTCCGAGCCCGACCTCGGGGCGACCTCCGAGCTGTGCGAGGTGCGGCCCGGTGGCGCCCTCGCCGAGGTGCTGCGCGGCGTACGGCCCGTCTTCGCGGACGCGCCCGCCGCCCGCGCCGCGCTGCCCGAGCTGATCGGCGAGGAGCTGACGGTGCCGGGCGGCCAGCGCGCGATCCTCGCCCCGCTGCGCGGCCGCAGGCGTGTGATCGGCGCGGCACTCTTCCTGCGCCGCCCCGACCGGCCGGCCTTCGAGGCCGACGATCTCCTGGTCGCGGCCCAGCTGGCCACGCACAGCGCACTCGGCATCGACAAGGCGGTGCTGTACGGCCGCGAGGCGTACATCGCCGACGAGTTGCAGCGCACGATGCTGCCCGAGACGCTGCCGCGTCCGACGGGTGTGCGGCTCGCCTCGCGCTACCTCCCGGCAGCCGAGACGGCCCGGGTCGGCGGCGACTGGTACGACGCGATTCCGCTGCCCGGCAGCCGGGTCGCCCTCGTCGTCGGTGACGTGATGGGCCACTCCATGACCTCGGCGGCCATCATGGGCCAGCTGCGCACGACCGCGCAGACCCTCGCCGGTCTCGACCTGCCGCCGCAGGAGGTACTGCACCACCTCGACGAGCAGGCCCAGCGGCTGGGCACGGACCGCATGGCGACCTGCCTGTACGCCGTGTACGACCCGGTCGCGCACCGGATCACCATCGCCAACGCCGGCCATCCTCCGCCGGTCCTGCTGCACCTGGGCGGCCGGGCCGAGGTGCTGCGGGTGCCGCCGGGCGCCCCCATCGGCGTAGGAGGTGTGGATTTCGAGGCGGTCGAGCTGGACGCGCCCGCCGGGGCCACGCTGCTGCTCTACACCGACGGTCTTGTGGAGTCCCGGCTGCGTGATGTGTGGACCGGGATAGAGCAGCTGCGGGAAAAGCTCGCCGCCACCGCCCAGTTGACCGGTGCGGACCATTCGCCGCCGCTCGAGGCGCTGTGCGACGAGGTGCTCGACATGCTCGGCCCGGGCGACCGGGACGACGACATCGCGCTGCTCGCCGCCCGCTTCGACGGCATCGCGCCCAGCGATGTCGCGGTCTGGCACCTGGATCCCGAGGAGACGGCACCGGGCAAGGCCAGGCGCCTCGCACGGCGCGCGCTGTCCCGCTGGGGCATGGAGGACATGAGCGACTCCGTGGAGCTGCTCGTCAGCGAGGTCGTCACCAACGCCGTGCGCTACGCCTCACGGCCCGTCTCGCTGCGCCTGCTGCGCACGGACGTACTGCGCTGCGAGGTCGGCGACGACGTACCGCAGCTGCCGCGGCTGCGCCAGGCGCGCGCCACGGACGAGGGCGGGCGCGGGCTGTACCTGGTGAACAAGCTGGCCAGGCGGTGGGGCGCGACCCGGCTCAGTACAGGCAAGGTCGTCTGGTTCGAGCTGAACCGGGGATAAAACCGAGGACAAGCAGAAGCCCG
>NZ_BMPQ01000034.1:22814-89960 GCF_014647675.1 Streptomyces flaveus
TCTGTCTCACTGCTGCGGGTCCACCGGGCCCGCGTCGCCGTCGCCGCCGCCGTCCCCGCCCTCTGGTGGCTCGATCGGGTCCGCCGTCGGCTCGTCCGTGGGCTCCTCCGGCGTCGGCTCCTCTGTGGGCTCCGTCGGCTCGTCCGTGGGCTCCTCCGGCGGCTTCTCCGTCGTCGGCTCCTCCTGGGGCGGGGGCTCCGTCGTGGGCTCCGGCGTCGTCGGCTCCTCCGTCGGCTCCGGCGGCGGCGGGGTGAACGTCGGTTGAACGCCCGAGCCCTGCTTGGTCTCCAGGTCGAACTTGCTGACGTCGCCCATCGCGTTGAAGGTGTACGCGGCCCAGATCTGAGCGGGGTAACTACCGCCGGCGACCCGGCCCTTGCCCGGCAGAAGGCCGGTGGCGCCCTGCAGCGTGACCTGCGCGTGCGGGGGCTTGTCGTCCTCGCCGAACATGCCGACCGAGGTGACCAGGTTCGGTGTGTAGCCGGTGAACCAGGCCGACCTGTTCTTGTCGGACGTACCGGTCTTGCCCGCGACCTGCTGGCCGTCGCGGGCCGGGTTGTCGCGCACCGAGGTCCGGGCCGTACCGTCGTCGACCACGCCGGTGAGTACCGAGCTGACCGTGTCGGCGGCCTCGCGGCTGATGACCGAGTCGCCGATCGCGTCCGGGATCTTGACCGTGTGGTCCTTGTGTTCGACCGACTTGATCATGGACGGGGTGACCTTCTCGCCGTGGTTGGCGAGGGTCGCGTACACCCCGGCCATCTCCATCGGGCTGGCACCCATCGAACCGAGGGTCTGCGCGGGCACGGCCTGCAGGTCCGCGGTGTCCATGCCGAGATCGCCCGCGGTCTTCATGACCTGTTCCATGCCGACGTCGACGCCCATCTGCGCGAAGACGGAGTTGATGGACTTGTTCATCGCCGTCTGCACGGTGACGTCGCCGTAGTCGACGTCGTCCTCGTTCGGCGGTGAGAATCCGACCTTCTTGCCGTTGTCCGTGACGGGGCGTTTGCTGGTGCCGTCGTAGATGGTGTCCGCCGTGATCGGCGTGCCGTCCTGCGTCTCCGCTTCCTTGTCCACGGCTGCGGCGAGGATCACCGGCTTGAAGGTGGAGGCGGGCTGGTAGTCGGTGCGGGTCGCGTTGTTCGTGTAGTGCTTGAAGTAGTCGACGCCGCCGTACATCGCGACGACCCTGCCGGTCTTCGGGTCGACGGAGACGGCTCCGGCCTGGACGTCGGCGTCGACCTTGCGCTTCTTGGCGTCCAGCTTGCTGGTGAGCTGCGTCTTGACGGCCTTCTCGAGCTGCGCCTGCTTCTTCTTGTCGATGTTCAGCGTGATGGTCCAGCCGCCCGCAGTGACCATCTTCTCGGCCTCGTCCGCGTCGGCGGCCTTGCCCTGGGCGACGAGCTGCTTCTGCAGCGCACTGTTGGCCGCGTCCCACAGATAGCCGTTCTGCCCCTCCAGGCCCGGCGCGCCCTTCGGGTCCTTGGGCTCGGGGAACTTCATGCCGTCGCGCTCGGCGGGGTCGAGCCAGTTCTCCTCGACCATGTTGTTCAGTACGTACTCCCAGCGCTGCTTGACGAGTTCCCTGCCGGTGTCCGTCGCGACCGCCCAGTCGTACTGGCTCGGGGCCTGCAACACCGCGGCGAGATAGGCGCCCTGTTCCACCGTCAGTTTGCTTGCGTCGACGCGGTAGTACGCCTGGGCCGCGGCCTGGATGCCGTACGCGGCGCGGCCGTAGTAGCTGGTGTTCATGTAGCCCGCGAGGATGTCGTCCTTGGACGTCGTGCGGTCCACCTTCAGCGAGATGACCAGTTCCTCGAGCTTGCGGGTGATGGTCTGGTCCTGCTCGAGGTAGTAGTTCTTGACGTACTGCTGGGTGATCGTCGAACCACCCTGCTTGCCCTTGCCTGAGAGGGTGTTGAAGAGACCGCGGGCGGTGCCCTTGAAGTCGACGCCGGCGTCGTTGTAGAAGGACTTGTTCTCGGCGGCGACGAAGGCCTTCTGGACGGGCTTGGGGACCTCGGCGAGCTCCACGATCTCTCGGTTGACCTTGCCCGTACGGGCCATGATCTTGCCGTCGCTGTACTGGTAGACGTTGCTCTGCTGCTGGGCCGCCGCCACTGCCTCGCTGCCCTTGGGGACGTCGATCATCAGGTACATCACGACGAAGGCAGCCATACCCAGCAGGCAGAGGCCGAAGAACGAGCCCAGGACCTTCTTCCAGGTGAAGAACCGGCGTATGCCGCTCCGCTCGGCGGAGCTCTTCGGGGCAGCTCGGCGGCGGCCACCGCCCTGCCGCGCCCGTCTCTCTTCCGCTCTTCCCATGGGTCCGATCCGCTCCGCTTCGCCTTCAGTGTCCGTTCAACTCACGCGTCACACAGGTTCGCCATTCAAGTCAGCTCAGCAAACTAACACCACGCGTTGCGACATAGGACGGCCGATCCCGTCTTTTCCGGACGTGACAATCAGCACCCGTCCCTAGGAACCGACGGCCGAGAGGGGCAGAAGGTTGCCCTGCACCCGTATGTGTGAACCGTCTGACGCCCGACAGTACGGGCTCTCCCGGCCCACGATGATGCTCACGGACGAAGGTCAAGGCGTACGGCAACGCGAAGGTCCCGGTCTACGTGATCGTCGACCGCAAGCACGACCGCCTGCATGTACTGACCGACCTCGTGGAGGACGGGTACGACTCGCACCGGGTCCACGCCCGAGGAGCGCACGTCGCGCTCCCCGAGTCGATCGGCGCCGAGGTCACCCTGGACGTGACCGCCGTCCTCACGGCAGCTCAGGCGGCACCGGACCCGCGCATCCGCCGCTGACGATCACCTCGGCGCCGCCGCCCGATCGCCCGCAGAGGACGCCCGCCCGCCGCCGAGGAACCCGAGGAGTAGGCACCCCCACCCCGCCCCCGACCCGCGTAGCAGAACCGTGACAATCGGCCTCGACCTGCGCTCCCGTACGCCCTGCCGCCGCCTCTACACACCGCGTATACACGGCGTGTATACGCGGCGTGTAGAGTGCTCCGCATGTCCATCGGTCACACCCTTCTGGGGCTCCTGGAGTCGGGACCGCGTCACGGTTACGACCTGAAGCGGGCCTTCGACGAGAAGTTCGGTCACGACCGGCCGCTGCACTACGGCCAGGTCTATTCGACGATGTCGCGGCTGTTGAAGAACGGCCTCGTGGAGGTCGACGGCGTAGAGGCGGGCGGCGGCCCCGAGCGGAAGCGGTACGCGATCACCGAGGCGGGCGTCACCGACGTCCAGCGGTGGCTCGCGACGCCGGAGAAGCCGGAGCCGTACCTCCAGTCGACCCTCTACACCAAGGTCGTCCTCGCGCTGCTCACGCACCGGAACGCGGCCGAGATCCTAGACGCGCAGCGCTCCGAGCATCTGCGCATGATGCGGATCCTCACCGACCGCAAGCGCAAGGGCGATCTCGCCGACCAGCTGATCTGCGACCACGCCCTCTTCCACCTCGAGGCCGACCTGCGGTGGCTGGAACTCACCGCCGCCCGCCTCGAAAAGCTCGCCGAGGCGGTGATCCGATGACCCCCGAGGGTTCCCTGCTCGCCGCCGTCGACCTGCGGAAGACGTACGGTCCGACCACCGCGCTCGACGGCGCGGAGTTCTCCATCCACCCCGGCGAGATCGTCGCGGTGATGGGCCCGTCCGGCTCCGGCAAGTCGACCCTGCTGCACTGTCTCGCCGGCATCGTGACGCCCGACTCGGGCTCGATCACGTACGACGGCCGTGAGATGGCGACGATGAACGACACCCAGCGCAGCGCGCTCCGGCGCTCGGAGTTCGGCTTCGTCTTCCAGTTCGGCCAGCTCGTCCCGGAGTTGACCTGCGTGGAGAACGTTGCCCTGCCGCTGCGCCTGAACGGCAGCAACCGCAAGTCGGCCGAGCGCACCGCCCTGCAGTGGATGGAGCGCCTGGAGGTCGACGACCTCAAGGGCAAGCGGCCCGGCGAGGTCTCCGGCGGCCAGGGCCAGCGCGTCGCCGTCGCCCGCTCGCTGGTCACCAGCCCGCGCGTCCTGTTCGCCGACGAGCCCACCGGCGCGCTCGACTCCCTCAACGGCGAGCGCGTGATGGACCTGCTCACGGACGCCGCCCGGTCCGCCAACGCCGCCATCGTCCTCGTCACGCACGAGGCGCGGGTCGCCGCGTACTCGGACCGCGAGATCGTCGTACGGGACGGGAAGTCGCGGGACATGGAGCGCGTCGTATGAACCTGCGGGGGTGGGCCCGTGACCTGGGCCTGGGACTCAGGTTCGCATTCGCCGGCGGACGTGAGGGGTGGGTCCGGGCCCTGCTGACCGCAACCGGCGTCGGGCTCGGTGTGGCGCTGCTGCTGCTGACCACCGCGATCCCGAACGCGCTGGCGGTGCGGCAGGACCGGGAGGAGGCCCGCAGCGACCTGCACTACGGCGACACCAACACCCACGTGCCCGAATCGGACCGCTCGCTCCTGATCGCACACACGGATACGGGCTTCCGGGACAAGGACGTCCGGGGACGTGAGCTGAAGCCGGAAGGATCGCGGGCTCCGCTGCCGCCCGGCGTCGAGAAGTTCCCGGCGGTGGGCGAGATGGTGGTCTCCCCCGCGCTGAAGGAGCTTCTGGAGTCCGACTCCGGAAAGCTGCTGCGGGAGCGGCTGCCGCAGCGGATCGCCGGCACGATCGGCGAGAGCGGGCTGATCGGCTCGGCCGAACTCGCCTTCTACCGGGGCTCGGACGAACTCACCGACCCGGGCAGCGGTAACCGGGTGGCTCGCATCGACCGGTTCGGGCCACATGAGGCCGACGAGCCGGCGGAGAGGACGGACCCCGTCCTTCTGCTGCTGATCCTCGTGGTCTTCGTGGTGCTGCTGATGCCGGTCGCCGTGTTCGTCGCCGCGGCCGTACGGTTCGGCGGCGAGCGGCGCGACCGGCGGCTCGCGGCCCTCAGGCTGGTGGGCTCCGACAGCCGGATGACCCGGCGGATCGCCGCCGGCGAGGCGCTCGCGGGCGCGGTGCTCGGCCTGGTCCTCGGAGCCGGATTCTTCCTGATCGGACGTCAGATCGCGGGCTCGGCCGAGCTCCTCCACGTCAGCGTCTTCCCGAGCTACCTGAACCCGACGCCCACCCTCGCCCTGCTGGTCGCGATCGCGGTCCCGACGGCCGCGGTGGGAGTGACACTGCTCGCACTGCGCGGGGTCGTCATCGAGCCGCTCGGCGTGGTGCGCACCGCCAAGCCGCCGCGGCGCCGGCTGTGGTGGCGGCTGCTGCTGCCGCTGGCCGGACTCGGGCTGCTGTACCCGATGATCGGGCAGGGCCGGGACAACGGCGAGTTCAACCAGTACATGGTGACCGCCGGGGTCATCCTGCTGCTGGTCGGCATCACCGCGCTGCTGCCCTGGATCGTGGAAGCGGTCGTCGGGCGCCTCGGCTCCGGCGGCGTTGCTTGGCAACTGGCCGTACGCCGCCTCCAGTTGAGCAGCGGCACGGCGGCCCGGATGGTCAACGGCATCGCGGTGGCGGTGGCCGGGGCGATCGCCCTGCAGATGCTGTTCGCCGGCGTCGAGGGCGACTACACGGAGAACACGGGTCAGGACCTCTCGCGCGCCCAGATGACGGTTCGCCTGCGAAGCGAGGTCCCACCGGCAGAGGCCGACCAGCAGCTGAAGCAGACCAAGGGCGTACGGCACACGCTCACCCTGTCCGACGGTGCGGTGTCCGACCGGCGGAAGGACCCCGTGAACGCCGCGAACCTGACCGTCGGCGACTGCGCGGCCCTGCGCGAGGTGGCCAAGCTGCCCTCGTGCCGCGACGGCGACCTCTTCACCGTCCAGAACGCCGAGTACGACACGACCACGCCGAAGCTGGGCAAGCCCGGCCGGAAGCTCTACATCGACCCGTCCTACACCGATTCACGGGGCAAGGAGGTCGTCTGGACGATGCCCCAGGGCATCAAGCAGGCCACGATGGGCAAGGACCCGACGGGCTGGGCGCGCGAGGGCATCCTGGCCACACCGGGCGCCCTGCCCGCGAAGGCCACGCCGGCCCTCACCGTCGGGGTCTACGTCGGACTCGACTCGTCGGTGCCGGACGCCGGCGAGTACGTACGGAACACAGCGACACGACTCGACCCGCTCGCGGACTCCACGACCATGACCGCGACCGAGCAGTCCCCGCGCTTCGCGTCCATCCGTACGGGACTGTTCGTCGGCGCGGCCTGCGTCCTGCTCCTCATCGGCGCGAGCCTGCTCGTCTCCCAGCTGGAGCAGCTGCGCGAGCGCAAGAGGCTCCTCTCCGCGCTGGTCGCCTTCGGCACCCGGCGCAGGACGCTGAGCCTGTCGGTGCTGTGGCAGACGGCGATCCCGATCGCACTCGGCCTGGCCCTCGCCTCGGCGGTGGGCCTGACCCTCGGTGCGGTCCTGCTGAAGATGTCGAGCGTCCCGGTACGTGTCGACTGGTCGAGCCTGCTGGCGATGACGGGCATCGGCGCGGGAGTCGTCCTCGTGGTGACCGTCCTCAGCCTGCCGCCCCTGCTGCGGCTGATGCGGCCGGAGGGGTTGCGCACGGAGTGAATATAGGGGGCTCCGCCCCCTATGACCCCCGCTCCTCAAACGCCGGAGGGGCTGAAAATCAGCCCCTCCGGCCCACAGGGAAAATGTGCCGCATGGCTCTCGACGCGCTGAAGTCCGCGATCCCCGACTACGCCAAGGATCTGCGGCGGAACCTCGAATCCGTGATCGACGACAGCGAGCTGCCCCAGCAGCGGCTGTGGGGCACGGTGCTGGCCTGCGCGATCGCCTCGCGCTCGCCCCGTGTGCTGCGTGAGCTGGCCGAGGACGCCACAGCGAAGCTCTCTCCCGAGGCGTACACGGCCGCCAAGTCCGCCGCCGCGACCATGGCGATGACCAACGTCTTCCACCGCACACGGCATCTGCTCTCCGACCCGGAGTACAAGAACCTGCGGGCCGGTCTCCGTACGAACGTCCTCGGCCACCCAGGTGTCGACAGGACGGACCACGAGTTCTGGTGCCTCGCCGTGTCCGCCGTCAACGGCTGCGGCGACTGCCTCGACTCCCACGAGCGGGCGCTCCGCAGGGCGGGAGTCGACCGCGGGACGATCCAGGAGGCGTTCAAGATCGCGGCAGTGATCCAGGCGGTGGCGGTCACGCTGGACGCGGAGGCGGTACTAAGCGCTCCGCTGGGTGCGTAGTAATGAAACCGCGGGCCGGTGGGGGCTGGTCGCGCAGTTCCCCGCGCCCCTTTCGGGCCTGCGGCCCTCAAATGGGGTGCGGTACCGCACCGGACTCAACCAAGGTCGCTTAGCGGAGTAGCTTCGGAAGCTACTCCGCTCGCGGCGTCTCCGAAGGCGGCGCCTCCACCGGAGCTGGAGCCGCAGCCGGAGCCGGCGGCCGACCCGCCCCCGGTGCCGCGTCCGTCGACGTGGCACCGTGCGGCGCCGGAGAGTGCCGTAGAGAAGCATCGCGGGAGTGCGCGCGCAGATAGCCGACCACCGTGTTCGTCACGGCGACCAGCGGCACCGCCACCACCGCGCCGCCGATCCCCGCGACCAGGCCGCCCGCCGCGACGGCCAGCACCACCGCGAGGGGATGGACGCGGACCGCGCGGCCCAGGATGAAGGGCTGGAGGATGTGGCCCTCGATCTGCTGGACCGCCAGGACGACGGCCAGGGTCATGACCCCGGTGAAGACGCCCTGCGTCACCAGCGCGACCACCACCGCAAGGGCACCCGACACGACCGCGCCCACGAGCGGGATGAAGGAGAACAGGAAGATGAACACGGCGAGCGGAACGGCCATCGGGACATCGAGGAAGAAGATGCCGAGGCCGATGAACACGGCGTCGATCAGGGCCACCAGCACCGTGCCGCGGACGTAGGCGGTGAGCGTCCGCCATGCGCGCGGGCCCGCGCCCGCGACGCCGGGACGGGCGGCGGCCGGGACGAGCTTGAGCGACCACTGCCAGATGCGCTTGCCGTCGTAGAGGAGGAACAGCGTCGAGAACATCGTCAGGAGGATGCCGGTCAGCGCCTCCACGATGACCGTGACGCCCTCCAGGCCCGCCGAGGTGATCTCGTCGGTGTTCGCGCTGATCGCCTCACGCAGGTTCTTGGCGATGTCGTTGATCTGGTCCTCGGTGACATGGAACGGGCTGTTGAGCAGCCAGCGGCGCAGCTCGTCGATGCCGTCCTGGATCTCGTCGGAGAGGTTGTCGATGTTCTCCATGACCTGCCAGGTCACGAACCATCCGATGAGCCCGATGATGACGAAGCCGAGGACCGCGGTGAGCGCGGTGGCGAGCCCGCGCGGAACCCCGTACCGCTGCAGACGGGCCACCGTGGGCTGGAGCAGCGCGGTGATGAGCAGCGCGGCCACGAAGGCGAGGACGACGAGCTGTACGGCGCTGATGATCCGCATCAGCACCCAGAGGGTGCCCGCGAGAACGAGCAGCCGCCAGCCGGCCTCGGCGGCGACCCGCATCCCCCACGGCACGGCCGCGGCGGGATCGGGGCGGGGAGGAGCGACGGCAGGGGCGTACGGAGGCGGGGGCGGCACGTGATCGGGAGCGGCCGGCCCGGAGTCCTCCTGGACGTCCTTCTCGGCCTCGGCGCGACGCCGCTCCTCCAACCGCTCTCCCATGCGGGTGAACCCGGCACCGACCCGGCCGAGCCACCCTGGCACTCGCGACATGATCCGCCCTCTTCCCCCTAAGCCACCCACCACTCCCCCCTGGAGTTGTCGCGTCCGACCGTACATGCGGAAAGCCCCTCACCGAAGGACGGTGAGGGGCTCCGCGAGGTTGAGCGGCGAGCGGGTCAGTACCAGTTGTTGGCCTGCCAGAATTCCCAGGCCCCGCACGGGCTGCCGTACCGGCCTTCCATGTAGTTGAGACCCCACTTGATCTGGGTGGCCGGATTGGTCGCCCAGTCGGCGCCGGCCGAGGACATCTTGGAACCCGGCAGCGCCTGCATGAGGCCATAGGCGTCGGAGGTGGGGTTGTCGGCCCGGTAGTTCCAGTCGGACTCATGGTCGACGATGGCGCTGAAGCACTGGAACTGACCCGCGGGGACAATCTGCCGCGCCATCGCTTGGATGTCCGCGACGGAGTACGAGGCCTGGGGCGCGAAGCTGGACGGGTCACGCGTCGCGGAACGGCTGGCAGCTTCCTGCCTGGCCTTCTCGCGCTCCTTCGCCTCCTGCTCGGCCTTCTCGGCGGCCTTCTGCTTGGCCACCGCGTTCTCGGCGGCCTTCTTGCGCGCGGCTGCCTCGGCGTCCTTCTTGGCGGTGGTGTCCGCCGCGATGGCCTGAGAGTCCGCCTGCTGTGTCAGGGACGCGGTCTGCACCTGGGCCTGCTGGCCCGCGGGGAGGTCCGCGAGGAGCGTCGAGTCGCCGACGAGCGCCTCGGCGTCCTCGGACGGGGTCTGCACGGTACTACCCGAGGCAACACCGACGACACAGCCGACAGTGGTGACCGCGGTGGCCGAGGCCACTGCGAATCCCCGGACCGAGATCCGGCTCACACGGTTTCCTTCCAGCATCGCCCGCCGTGGTGACCCTGGCAGACGCAATCGTGCCCCTGACACTGGCCTCCCAACTGCGGGGTCACGGGAGGCACGGGCCCGGTGGACAACTCCCTTGCGGGGAGCGCCGCGAGGTACTCGGGCGGCATACGACGACTGTATGGAGTTCTGGGGGTCCTGCTGTGGTGCCGTACCGCTGGGGGTACCGGTGTGTCGTATGCGGGGCCTGACAGGAGTGAGACTCTGCCGTAACCCGATGGTGGGAGGCAATTCTGTGCCGCGTGTGAAAGCTCACACCTTGTTTGGCCCAGGAGATTTCGGAAAGCGGCACACGCCGAGGCGCCGCCCAGCTAGGCTCACTGCCTTTGCTGGACGGCGCCAACTAGCGCGCAACCGCTATGAAGTTGAGCACTTCGGTCAGACCTGCCCGTCCTCCAGCATTTCCGTCACCAGTGCCGCAATCTGGGACCTCTCGGACCGGGTGAGCGTCACGTGCGCGAAGAGCGGATGACCCTTCAGCTTCTCGATGACGGCCACGACTCCGTCGTACCGGCCGACCCTGAGATTGTCCCGCTGGGCCACGTCATGGGTCAGAACGACCCGTGAATTCGCGCCGATTCGGGACAGAACGGTCAACAGGACGTTCCGTTCCAGGGATTGGGCCTCGTCCACGATCACGAACGCGTCGTGGAGAGAACGGCCGCGGATGTGCGTGAGCGGAAGGACCTCCAGCATGCCGCGCGCGGTGACCTCTTCGATGACCTCACGCGAGGTGACCGCCGACAGTGTGTCGAAGACCGCCTGCGCCCAGGGGCTCATCTTCTCGGACTCGGAGCCCGGCAGATAACCCAGCTCCTGCCCGCCCACCGCGTACAACGGCCGGAAGACCATCACCTTCTGGTGCTGACGGCGTTCGAGCACGGCCTCCAGTCCCGCGCACAGCGCCAGCGCCGACTTGCCGGTGCCGGCCCGGCCGCCCATCGACACGATCCCGACGTCCTGGTCGAGCAGCAGATCCAGCGCTATACGCTGCTCCGCGCTGCGCCCCTTGATGCCGAAGGCCTCCCGGTCGCCGCGTACGAGACGGACGTTGCCCTCGGGCGTCACGCGCCCCAGGGCCTTGCCGCGCTCGGACTGGATCGTCAGACCCGTGTGCACCGGGTACCCGGACGCCTCGGGGACGTACAGGCTCTCCTGGTCGAAGAGGAGGTCCACCTGCTCGCCGGCGAGCGTCAGTTCGGACATTCCGGTCCAGCCGGAGGAGCCCGTGATGGCGAGCTCCGCGCGGTACTCCTCGGCGAGGAGCCCCACGGACGAGGCTTTGATCCTCAGCGGCAGGTCCTTCGACACCACCGTGACATCGAACCCCTCGGCCTGCAGATTGCGGGCGACCGCGAGGATGCGGGAGTCGTTGTCCCCCAGGCGGTAGCCGCTGGGCAGCACGCTGGGGTCCGAGTGATTGAGCTCGACACGTACGGTCCCGCCCATCTCCCCTGTGGGGATGGGGGCATCGAGACGGCCGTACTTCACCCGGTAGTCGTCGAGCAGGCGCAGGGCCTGCCGGGCGAAGTAACCGAGTTCGGGATGGTGCCGCTTGGCCTCCAATTCCGTGACCACCACGATCGGAAGCACGACTTCATGCTCGTCGAAGCGGTTCAGGGCGTGCGGGTCGGCCAGCAGGACGCTGGTGTCGAGAACATAGGTGCGCCGGTCTGGCATACGGCGCTTTGTGCTGGTCACCACGGAAGGACGTACCCCCTCGGATGAGGTCGGGGAGCGACGGAGGAAATCTGGACCGGTCTCGGGCACCGATGCACGGGCCGAGAACCGGCCCTCCGCTTCGTCCGTACTGACCGCACGGTCGGGCTGGTGCAAAGGGCCTCCCGGGCGGACGGCCCCGTGCCGTCCGCTGAGATACGACACCCGTGGTTCGGGTGTCGACCTGGAGGGCTTATGCCCTGGATGAGGCGCGGCCATGCCACGGCATGTGACGGCGAGCGCGTTAACTCCAGATGACATACGTCACTGAGTACGCCGCTGATGAGCGAGAACTCACCCGGCGAGTGAGCCGAAGGGGCGCGTCGGTGTCGAGGGCACGACCGCGCGGAGTGCCCGACGAAGGAGGGTCGAGCACGGTCGTGCCCTCGACACCGGCTGCAGCGCCCCGGAGGCGAACCGAGCCCAAAAAAAGGGAGCCTAGCCTCCGTAGCGGCGGTGTCGCGCCGCGTAGTCACGCAGGGCGCGCAGGAAGTCGACCTTGCGGAAGGCCGGCCAGAAGACCTCGCAGAAGTAGTACTCGGAGTGCGCGGTCTGCCAGAGCATGAATCCGGACAGCCGCTGTTCGCCACTGGTACGGATCACCAGGTCGGGGTCGGGCTGGTCGCTGGTGTAGAGGTGCTTGCCGATCATGTCGACGTCGACGCTCTCGGCGAGCTGCTCCATGGAGGTGCCCTTGTCCGCGTGGTCAAGAAGCATCGAGCGGACGGCGTCGGCGATCTCCTGACGGCCGCCGTAGCCGATGGCGACGTTCACCACTATCCCCTCGACATGGGCCGTGGACTGCTCGGCCTCCTTGAGGGCGGTCTGCACATGCGAGGGCAGGAGGTCCGGCGTACCGACGTGGTGGACGCGCCAGCGGCCGTCGGCGGCGAGGGTGCGGACGACGTTCTCGATGATCCCGAACAGCGGGACCAGCTCTTCCTGCGGCCGGTCGAAGTTGTCCGTGGACAGCAGCCAGAGGGTGACACGCTCGACATCGGTCTCGGAACACCAGCCGAGGAACTCCTCGATCTTGTCCGCGCCCGCACGGTGCCCCTGGGCCGTGGTGCTCCCGGCCGCCTTCGCCCAGCGCCGGTTGCCGTCCATGATGACCCCGATGTGCTTGGGCACCTGGTCGTGGTCGAGGTGGACCTCCACCCTGCGTGCGTAGACCCTGAGCAGCAAGCGGCGCAGGTTGTCGCGCAGGTTCACGTTATTAGTCAGCCCCTCCGTGCAGATGGCGATCCCCCGAGGGCGACACCCTACCGCTGTGGGGGGCCGGGGGCTCCTTGGGTGCAAGGGCTGTGCGGGGGCGGGGGTGGTTTTTCGCCGCCGCCCCTACCCGTCCCATCCCGGGGTCAGGCCCCGGGGCCCCGCTGAGGGCTGCGCCCCAGAGCCCAGCCAGGGGCTCCGCCCCTGGACCCACTCGGGGCTCCGCCCCGGACCCCGTTTCGAGGGCCAGCCCCCGGACCCCCGCTCCTCAAACGCCGGAGGGGCTGATTTTCCGTGGCCGAACTTTGTCAGCGCAGGCCCGCATCAACCAGCCCGTCCGGCGCTTGAGGACGAGGCCGTTCAGGCCGATGCGGGGTCTGGGGGCTGCGCCCCCAGCGGGGTCCAGGGGCAGAGCCCCTGGCGGGGTCCGGGGCCAGCCCCGGGATGATGGGGGTCCCCCCGCTCGAGCGAAGCCGAGAGTGGGGGAGGGTAAGGGCGGCGGGGGCGAAAACACCCGCCCCCCAGGAGCGCACAAAAAACGGGCCGGTCCGTGGGGGGGATACGGACCGGCCCGAGGGGGGGTTTCCACCATAACCCTTCGTAAGTGCTGCTGCGTGCATCGGCGTGAAATAACTACTCTCCGAAACTGTCCGGCAACGCCGGGGTGGATGCGGAGACGTTGATTCCGGTGCTGATCATGGCCGAATCACAACGGAATCCAAGGAGAACAACGAGGATGAGGAGGAATTCAGCGGTTTCTGACTGCTTGTGGGACCTTCGGTGGCATGTTCCCGGCGTACTCCACAAGAGTGAACCAACCGCCCACGCCCGCTTGACGCCGTCGCTAACTTCGCAGCCATGGCCACCCTCACCACCCCGGAGACACCGGAGCCCATCCCGCTGGAGCTCGCCGAGTCGGCCCGGGCCAGGCGCCGCGGGCTGCTCGGGCGAGACGGGATCGAGGGCGCGCTGCTCCTGACTCCGGCGAGCGCGGTGCACACGGTGAGGATGCGGTTCGCGATCGACGTGGCCTACCTGGACCGGACGTTACGGGTCCTGGCGGTGCGGACGATGCGTCCGGGCCGGGTCGGGCTGCCCAGGTTCCGGGCCCGGCATGTACTGGAGGCGGAGGCCGGCGCGATGGAGCGGTGGGGCCTGCGGCCCGGAGTGCGGGTCACCGTACGGGACTTCTGATGGCTACCGATGACGGCTACCGATCCGGCCGCGTCGATACCATGGCGTCATGGGCCACGGAGTCGATGAGAAGAGCACCCGCGAACGTCTGGACGCCGTCGGCGCCGTGGACGTCGCCGCCACGCTCCAGGCCCTGGCCACGCCCTCGCGGCTGCGCATACTGGCCCGCCTGCAGGAGGGGCCGTGCGCGGTCGGTGAGCTCGCGGAGGCGGCGGGGCTCGAGCAGTCGGCCTGTTCGCATCAGCTCCGGCTGCTGCGGAACCTCGGGCTCGTCACGGGTGAGCGGCGCGGGCGGTCGATCGTGTACGCGCTGTACGACAACCATGTCGCGGAGCTGCTGGAGCAGGCGCTGCATCACGTGGAGCACCTACGGCTGGGCTTGCGGGACGAGGCCTGAGCCCCCGGTTCACGGTTTGCGGGCCTCGATGAGGTGGCGGGCGCTGTGGGCCACGAACGGGCCCTCCGCCTCGATCCGTTCGTGCAGCTCACGCAGTCGGTCCCGGTACTGGTCGACGGTGAAGCCGGGGACCATCCACACCACCTTGCGCAGGAAGTGCACGACCGCGCCGATGTCGTAGAACTCCATCCGCAGCCGTTCCGCCCGCAGGTCGACGATCTCGAGCCCGGCTGCCTCGGCCCCGGCGCGTTCGTGGTCGGGGTGGCGGGCGTTGCGGGCAGCCTCCGACTGGGGGCCGAGGAAGTACTCGACGACCTCGTACGCGCTGCTGGGACCCACGTGCTGGGCGAAGTACGTGCCGCCGGGCCTGAGGACGCGGGCGATCTCGGTCCAGTGCGCCTGCACCGGGTGCCGACTCACGACCAGGTCGAACGCCTCGTCCGCGAACGGCAGCGGGGCGTCCTCCGGTGACGCGACGACAACCGCGCCGCGCGGGCGGAGGAGGGCGGTGGCCTTGGCGACGTTCGGTGGCCAGCCCTCGGTGGCGACGGTGAGGGGCGGGAGCCGGTCCGCAGTGTTGAGGACTTCACCCCCGCCGGTCTGGATGTCGAGCGCGGCTTCGGCCTTCGCCAGCCGCTCCCCCATGGCCCGCGCGTAGCCCCACGACGGGCGCGCCTCGGTGGCCCGCCCCTCGAACCAGGAGAAGTCCCAGCCCTCGGTGGGGGCGGCTTCGGCTTCGGCGACGAGGTCTTCGAAGGTGGTGGGTGACTGGCTCATGGAGCCGATCGTGGCAGCCGGTCGTGCGGGACCGCGACTGGATTTCTCCGGGCTACGGCTGCCCTGGGCGGCCTTGTGAAGTCCGGTGCGGTACCGCGCCCGCTAGAGGGGCCGCAGGCCCCGATAGGGGCGCGGGGAACTGCGCGACCAGCCCCCACCGGCCCGCAGGTTAAACACTCTTCTTCCAGCGAAGCGCTTTGGTTCCTACGGAACGAGTGGCCGTACCTCCTCCGCCGCGAAGCGGACGAAGCCTTCGGGGTCCGGTTCGTCGGCTGTGGGCTGGAGGATCACGGTGTCGGCTCCGGCGTCGGCCAGGCGTTGTACGGCCTTGGCGACCGTGTCGGCGTCGCCGGCGGCTCCGAGGCCGGGGATCTTGTCCTCGCCCTCGGCGATTTGTTCAGCCTTGAGACGGGCGGCGGCGTCCGGTCCGGTGGCGGTGAGGAGGTAGACGACGATGCGATGGGGGTCGGTGCGGGTGGCCGACTTCCGCCCCTCGTCGATGAGTTGGCGAGCCTTCCGTACACCGTCGGGCGGGGTGGAGGCGGTGAGCAGCGTACCGTCGGCCGCCTCACCGGAAAGGCGCAGCGAACGGGGGCCGGTGACTCCGGCCAGGACCGCGGGCGCGGCGGGCGGGGGCCAGTCGAGGGCGACATCGTCCAGCTTCACGTACCGCCCGTCGGTGGTGACGCGCTCGCCGCGCAACAGGGCCCGTAGCGCGTCGAGGTACTCGCGCAGCAACGTGACCGGCGATTCGGCCCGCGCCCCGACCTGTCCCATCCAGTCCTGCACCCCGTGCCCGACGGTCAGCGTGAAGCGGCCGGGGAACAGGCGGTCGAGGGTGGCGGTCTCCATGGCGGTGAGGGCGACGTTCCGCAGGGGCACGGGCAGCAGCCCGATCCCGACCCGCAGCCGCTCGGTCCAGGCGAGCGCGGCGGACGCGGTGGAGACCCCGCCCTCCAGGAAGCAGTCCTCCCACAGCCACAGCTCTTCGAGCCCCGCCGCATCGGCGGTACGAACCACCTCTCGCAGCTTTTCGGGCGGCAGTTGGGGACGGAACACGGCACCGAGAGCAGTCATGTGCCCTTCCTAACCCGAGGTCCCGGCACGAACAACTGCTTTTACGTCGTGCCCACGTGGCGCAATCGTCCCGTTGCCGCCCCCACCCCCGCTTGTTAGCGTCACGCACGCCCGCATGATCAACTCTCGTGCCCTGCAAGGGAGATGGAGATGAGAACGATGGGAACAGGACGACCGGCACAACAGCGCCCGTGGGAAGCCGACTTCGGGGCCGGGTTCGCCCGGCGGCTGGGGCAGTCCCCGCAGGAACTCGGACTGACCAGCGCCACCGAAAGCTGCCCGGACATATGGGAGTTGAGCAACGGAGACATCGCGATGATAGGCCGCGAGGCGACCAGCGCGTTCGGAGATCGCTTGCCCGACGGAGTATCCGTAGCCCCCGACGAGCGCATCATCATCGTGCCGCGCACCACCCTCCTCTCAGCGAAGCGGGACATCCCCGATGCCTGACGTACCACCGACGCCTGAAGTACCACCCGAATCCGAGTCCGAGTCCGAGCCCGCACGCTTCCCGGGCATCCACGCACTGGCGGGTCGCGGTACGCCCCTGTCCCGCGACGCCTACCTCGCGCACTTCCGCGAGGAGTACCCGCACAGCCCGCTCATCGACAAACTGGAGGTCCGCCAGGACTTCCGCGAGCCGGGTTACGCCCCCTGGGAGGCAGCCCAACGCGGCGACTGGGCCGAAGCCTTGAGTCTGGCCGAGTCGGAACGCCCCGCGCTGGCACGCCAGTACGAGCAGGCCCATGCCCGCGGCGCCCGACTGCGCCGGGTGCGGTTCGTCGAACTCCCGCCCTCGGACTACCTGTTGTGGGAGATGAGCATCCTGCGGCTACGGGCCGAACTGGGTGAGGAGATCCGCGTACACGTGATGGAGCAAGGTCGGGGAGTCGCGCGTACCGACAGGCCTACGTCGAACAGCCTGAGATCGATATCGACCGGAGCGGCAGCAAGCCGGCCGACCCCGCCCCCGACGGCAGGTTCGTCGGCGGACAGGCCGAGGACGGCCTGCCCGGCCTCCAACACCCCCCAGCGCATATGCCGGAACTCGTCGTCCTCGGGACGACCGCTCTGTACGAGTTGCGGTACACGCCTGAGGGAGACCTCGACGGCGCGGTACGCCACACCGGTCGCGAACTGATCGGAGCCTGCCGCCGGGACATCGAGCAGCTCCTCGCCGACGGTGAGGAGCTGCTCTCCTTCCACGACCGGGTGACCGCACCGCTGCTGGCCGCCCGAGCCGGCAGGGAGGCGCGCCATGAGCAGTGACTCCGGCGCCCCCGACCGCCCCGCGAACGGACGCCGTCGCGCGCTGAGCACCCCCGTCGTCCGTATCGCCCTCTCGGTCCTGGCGATAGCCGCCTCCGCCACCCTCGTCCTCCTCTCCCCCTTTGCCCTACGCGCCTACGGCCCCGACGGCTCCGACAGCGACTGGCAGCGCGTCGGCAATGTGGCCCAGGCGTACGGGGCGGTCTCGGCGTTGATCGCCGGACTCGCGCTCGCGGGTGTGGGCGCGTCGCTCGTCTTCCAGGCCCGCGAAAGCAAGGCCAACCGCGAACAGGGCATGCGCACCGCCCACACCGAACTGATGCGGATGGCGATGACGGACCCGTCCCTGATGGCGTGCTGGGGCAGGCTGGACGGGAACGCCTCCGAGGAGGCCCGGCGCCAGCATCTCTACCTGAACCTGGTGGTCTCCCACTGGGAGATGATGTTCGAGCTTGGTGCGCTGAGCGAGGGGCACTTGCGGCAGGGCGCCGACAGCATCTTCTCTACGGTTCCGGCTCGTAGGTTCTGGACGGCGTCCCGCATGGCGCGGCGGGACGCGGCGAGCACGCGGCGGGCTCGCCGCTTTCATCAGCTGGTGGATGAGCGGTATGTGGCGGCGACCACACCGCTTCCCGACACACGAGACGAGTGATCCGGGCCGATCGGCGACCCCGAGTGCCGCCACTATCGGGCCTGCGGGTCACTCGCCGTCGGAGCCCTCCGGCTGCGGAGCAACGTACGTCCCTCGCTGCGGAACGGTGAAGACCAACCCCTCCTCGACAAGCACCGCGATCGCGCGCCGGACAGTCGTACGCGCGAGCCCGTACTGCTGCACGAGCTGGGTCTCACTGGAGATAGCCCTGTTGGGCTGCCAGTCCCCCCGCTTGATACGGGCACGCAGGATGCCCGCCAGCTGCTGGTAGGGCGTAACCGGTCCCTCGTGATCGATTTCAGCGTCCGGCTGGAAGTTCATGATCAGGAAGCTACTCGTACAGATAAGGTCTCTGTCATTGAGATACGTCTCTATACGTAGCGATACAAGTCGAGCTAAGTTGTGCCTCAGTACATGGAAGACCCCGGCGACGGATTGCGGCCGTCCCGGGGCTTGGCCGAACGCTTCGAAGGAGCGCCGACATGCTGGACCTTACTCTCCGATTCCTGGCCTGGATGCTGAGCATCTGCACCCCCCACCCCCGAGGCCGTCATCGCCTCGGCGCGCTCCCGCCGCTGCGGTTCATTCCGGTCCCGCCGCCCCGGTTCGCCGGACTCCTCGACGGCAGTACGTCCCGCCTCGTACGCCCCTACGTCCTGGACCTCGCCGAACACCGCCTCCAGCGCGAACGCCGCCGCGCCCTGTACTTGGCAACCCTGGGCATCGACGTCGGCCCGCACCACATCCACGGCGTCCGCGTACCGGTGACGACCCGATGACCCGCCCCGCCGTGCGGATGTGCGCCCGCTGCCACCGCACCACGGACGACCCGGTCCTGGTCCATGAAGTGCACGCCGCGACAGGCCCAGGCTTCAACGTCTACGCGTGCCAGGACTGCGCCGACCACTACCCGCCCCTCACGGACGTGTACGAACTCCTCGACACCACTCCCCGCCGCTCCCGCCTCACCTTGCGCGTCTACAAGGTCAACGCGGAGGGCGCCGTGACCGAACACGGCAGCGAGGTCGAGGTCCTGGCCGGTGGTCGCACCGACCCGGTACCGCGTACGTCGGCATACCCGCCGTGTGGATGCCCGCGCTGCCGGACGCAGTAGCCGTCGGGCGGCCTCACACCATGCCCGGGCGTCGGCCAGGCGCCCGAAAGCCGACGCCCGGGCATGGTGACCGCTCCACGCCGTCCACCGCCCCAATCCGGTGATGCCGAGCCGAACCGGCCCAGCCCCAACAACTTCCATGGTGGGTTGGGGACATGGACGTCACTGAACAGGGCGGCAAGGGCGAGGGTCCGGCCCGGAAGGTCAGGGTCCGCGTGTCCTTGCCCGCGGGCCTCGTCGCCGCGGTGAAGGCGCGGAGCGAAGCGCCCTTTACTCGGGCCGCGGAAGCACGACACCGGCCAAGAAGCGGGCGGCCCCCACGGCAACGTCACCAACTCGCTCTCGCTGGAACCAGCTCTCGCCCGAACCTCACCCCGGCCCCTTCGGGAACGTCACCTCCACGCGGCGGCCCTCAGGCTGCGTCGATGCGATGCGCTGTGAAGGTCACTTGGGTGTCGTCGTTGTCGAGGGCGATGTTCAGGGTGGCGTCCAGGGCTGTGGCGAGCTTGGCGAGTAGCGGCAGCGTCGGGACGGTGTCGGAGCCTTCGATGCGGGAGATCTTGGCCTGCGTCAGGCCCGCGCGGGCCGCAAGTTCGGACTGGGTGAGCCCGAGTTCGGTGCGGCGGTCGTACACGGCCTGGGCCAGGGCCATGGACAGCCGGATCTCGCGACGGGCCTCTGCCACGTCTTCCGGCTCGGTGAAGCCCTCGGCGAGCTTGCGCTCGCGCAGGGTCTTCCAGCGACTGTGGCTCATTGCTCCACCTCTCCTTCCTCGGTGATACGGATGAACTCCTCGTGGGCCGGACCATGTTCGGCCTCGCAGATCTTCTGCGCGAATTTGGCGCGCCCGACCTCGGCGTCCTCCCGCATTCTCGTCTTGCGGAAGACGGTCAGCAGGACGGCGGTACGGTCCGGTGTGAGCCAGTACGTGATGCGTATGGCAGCACCGTCGAGGGTTGGGCGCAGCTCTCGGACTCCGTCGCCAAGGTAGCGGGCGTATGGCTCGCCGAGCGCGGCGGCGTGTTCCGCGAGCAGCCCGACATACTCGTCGATCTTGAGGAAGTGCTTGGCCGGCAGTGACTCCAGCCAGTCCCGCACTTCGGGCTCAACCTCGATAGTGAAGAGTGCATCCACCTCACCAGGCCATATGTCGCCACCAACATACTCGAGGCGGGTGGCTGCCGATCAGCCGATGTCGCGGATCCCCTTCAGCTCGACTCAGTCGCCCTTCGGGAACGTCACCTCGACTCGGCGGTTTTTGCGGCGGCCCTGTTCTGAGGTGTTGTCGGCGATGGGGTAGTCCTCGCTGTAGCCGCGTACCTCGAAGGTGACGTCGGGGCCTAGGCCGGCGGCTGCCAGTTCGTCGTGGACCACCTCGGCGCGGTTCTTGGAGAGGGTCACGCCGTGGGCGTACGAGCCGAGGTTGTCGGTGAAGCCGAAGACGCGGACCTTCGTGGCGTTCTGGGCCTTGATCTCCTCCGCGATCGCCTGGATACGTGACCGGGCGTCGGGGTTCAGTTTCGAGCTGTCCTTGGGGAACAGCACCTCCGCCTGCAGCGCGAACGTCACGTCCTCGTTCGTGTCCTCGCGGCGTTCCTCGCCCCCTAGGTCCTCGACCACCGACTTGATGTCCAGCACCCGCGCGGGCGCGAGCGTCGCGCCGTCGGCGAGCCTCAGGCCGGGGCTGTTGGCGTCCACCTCCGGTGGTTGGGAGGTGGTGACGCTGCCCGGGGGTTCGCTGGGGTCGCCTTCGTCGGCGTACACGGGGGTGAGGGGGGTCATGAAGACGAGGGCGGTGAGGGCTGTGGCGGCGATCGCCGTGGTTCGGAGGGGTGAGGGGAGGGGCATGGTTACTCGCCCTCGGAGAGTTCGACGGAGGCGGGGGGCATGGCACCGACCTGGAAGTCGACCTTGGCTGTGCCTTCCGGCGGGGCGGGGAACTGAGCGAACCACTCCGTGGTGTCGCCCGACCCCACGCCGCCGGTGAACCTGGTGCACAGGCAGCGCCCCTCAGTGTCGCGAAGGACGAGGTACTTCTTCTTGCCCGCCTGGTCGACCAGACTCGCGCCGGCGATGGACCCGCCGTTCTTGACCAGTTCGCTCTCGTCGCCCCGCCAGTCCGCGGCCACCCATGGCTTGCCACTGCCGTTCGTCACCGTTCCTTCGACGGTGACGAAGCCGCCCTCATCACGGGTGGCCGAGGTGACAGCCAAGGTCAGGCCGCCTCCCTTAACCTCGGCCAATGTCTGTGAAGCGGGAGGCGCTTGGGACTCCTGCTTGTCGTCGCTTCCTTCGCTCTTCGCAGGCGACGAGGACGACGCGTTCTTGTCCGGCTCGTCACCGCCGTCTCCCCCGCCGCAACCGGCCACCGTGAGGACCAGCCCAGTCGTGATCGCCACCGCGGTCAGTACCGTGCGGCCCTTCATGGTGTGCCGAAGATTCATCGGTCCGGCTTCCTTTCACTCAACCAGATACACAGAGAACAGCACGGACGCGTCGGGAAGGTCGCCCAAAACAAAATCTTCGGGGTCGATCTCGATGATTTGGCCACCGCAGTCGAGCTGTACGAGGTCCAGGGGGTCGTCGGGCACATCGAAGTCACAGCGCGGTTCGATGACGGCCGTGGCCTGGGCCGTCGCCTCCTGCGCCTCCGTGCCCGGAATGATCGAGTCCCCGACCGTGTAGTTCGTCTGGATCTCCACCTCGTATCCGGGGAAGCCGTTCACCTCCGTGGGCTGGGCATCGCCCTGGAGGGCCGAGTCATTCGCGGCGGCCAGCTGTTGAGCCGCGGCGGTGGCACCGGTGCCCGTGGCCTCATTCGGGTCGAGCCAGTCCAGCCAGTTGTCGTCCACCCCGATGGCGCCTTCCAGCTCCTCCATCAGCTCGTCCCGATCCGCCTGCGCAGCCGCCAACGCAGCAGCGTCCGCCGCGGATTGAGCTCCATTCCGCGCGGACGCTGCCTGGGCGAACGCAAAGAGGGCGAACGCAGCGAAGAGCAGAATCCCCGTCAGCCAGATGTAGATCGGGAGAGTCTGCCCTCGGTCGCCGAAGTGTCGTCGGGCTGTCAGCCTCCGACGACGTTGGTCACCGCTTCCAGGATCGCTCCCGAGATCAACCCGTCCAAGCCCAGACCGTCGATCAGCGTGAAAATCCCGGCGATCAGGATCATCAGCCCCGCATACTCCACGAACCCCGCCCCGCGATCCCGCTCGCTCCCCCGCATCCGGGAGACAACGGTCCGCCTCCACGTCCCGAGCCCGCGCCTGACGCCGTGCATCGACACCTTCGCCACCATGGCCGCTGTCCTCCCACCCAACAACACCACTACCGTCCCGCGCACCGTACGTGACACCCCGCCCACTCCGAGTGGGCCCAGAGACCCAACTTCCCGACATCGGAGTCATCGGTTCCACCCCCCGTGAGCCGTACCCAGCCAGTGCGCGATCGCTTCGCTGCGCGAAGAACTGTGCAGTTTTGCGAAGATGCGGTTGATGTGGTTCTTGACGGTCTTCTCGCTGATGAAGCAGGTGGCGGCGATCTGGCGGTTGTTCATGCCGGCCGCGATGAGATCCATGACCTCCGCCTCCCGTGAACTCAGTCCGAAATCCCGTCCGTTGTCGTCGCGGCCGTGGAGCCCCGCCGCGTAGGCGAGTCGGGCCTTGGACGACTGTGCCACAACTGGTTGCACGTGCGAAGGGAATTCGTTCGGTTCGTACGAAACGCTGAGCGATTCCGAGACAGATTCCGAGGCGGATTCGGGGACCGCCGAATTCGAGACAGCCGCGTCCGAAACGACAGCCGCAGCGGACGCCGTGAACGTAGGCCTGCGCTCCCTCAAGTCCCGTACCGCCGTGATCAGTTCCTCCGCCGTGAACTCGCCGTGGACCAGATAACCCACCGCACCCAGGCGCAATGCCTCCGCCACCACCTCAGGTTCACGGCTGTACGTCAGCATCATCACCGGCGCCAGGCGCGCCAGCGAGGGCAGCGCGGTGAGGCCGTCGGTGCCGGGCATGCGTACGTCCAGCAGGACCACGTCGGGGCGGTCGCGACAAGCGAACGCTTCCGCCTCCGCTCCGTTCGCCGCCTGCGCGACGACCCGGATGTCCGGGTGGGCGTCGAGCAGGGCCGCGAGGCCCGCCCGTACGACCGGGTTGTCGTCGGCCACGAGCACACGTAAGGGCGGGCCGGGAAGTGCCTGGTCAGGCATGTGCGGCCTCCTCTTGGGGAGTGTGTGAGGGGGGTGCGGGCAGCAGGGTGCCCGAGGTTGTCAGGGGGAGGTCCACCTTGACCTCCGTGCCTCCGTGCTCGCCGCGGCGCAGCTCAATGGCCGCGCCGATCGACGTCGCGCGCTCCAGCATTCCCAGCAAACCGAAGTGGCCGGATTTCGCCAGGTGTTGTACGTCGTCCAGGGATACGGACGTGCCGGTTCCGTCGTCTCGTACGGTCAGGTGCAGTGTCGAGGCGTCGGCGGCGGCTTCGACTTCGAGGGTTACCTCCACCCCCGTCGCGTCCGTCGCGTGCCGGTGCGTGTTCTCCAGGGCCTCCGAGAGGATGGCCAGGAGTTGGTGGGGGGCTGCGGGAGGGAGTACGAGGGTGGGGGCTGCCCGGTAGGCGAGGGTCGCCCTGATGCCCGTACGGGATTCGAAGTCGTCGACCCTTGCCGTCAGTTCCGTTCCCAGGTCTGTGGGTGGGCTCGACAGGGCTGTGTGGTGGCGCAGGTCCGTGAGCAGATCCCTGGACTCCGCCGCCGCCCGGCGGGCCGCCCCCGCCACCGCCGTCGCCTGGTCCTTCAGCGCACGCGGGTCCGTGTCGTGGTCGGCGGAGACCGCGAGTGCCTCGGCCGCCAGGGCCAGGCCGTGCAGGGTCTTGGCCACCGAGTCGTGCATCTCGCGGGCCAGGCGCGCCCGTTCGGACTCGACGGCCTCCGCCACCGCGAGCCGCGAGTTGGCCTCCGCGAGGGCCTGGCTGGCCGTGCCGAAGTGGAACATCAGGTTGCGCAGGGTTACGCCGATGATGCCGGCCGCGATGCAGAAGCCGGCGATGAGGAGGGTGCTGGCGCCGGTGCCGGGGCGGTGTTCCCAGGCCCTGAACACCGTGAGCAGGACGACGAGTTGGAGTCCGGTGAAGATGCCGGAGCCGCGCCAGCCGTACAGCAGGCCGGAGAGGAGGGGGGTGCAGACGGCCGCGTACGCGAGGGGGGAGGCCGGGGACGCGGTCAGCAGGAGGATCGCGCCGAAGATCAGGTCCACCGCCATGAGGGTGGGGTGGGCGAGGAGGCGGGGGGCGAAGCGGTCCCAGTCCCTGAGCATGGCGTACGAGCCCATAACGCCGAGGACGGCTGCGGCGAGTACTCCGTAGCGGGGTGGGCCGTGTGTCGCGTTGGCCATCGCGAAGGGGGCGCCGATTGCGATCAGTGTCAGGCGGACGGCGAAGGCCTGGCGGCACAGGGCCTGTAGGGCGTTGAGCTGGAGACGTACGCTGCCGGGCGCTGCCGCGTCGTCGGCGAAGTAGCCTGCGGCTCGCTTGGCAGTTTGGACGGTGCGGGTCCGTTGTGGCTTGTCGCGCAGTTCCCCGCGCCCCTGAAGGGGCGCTCCAGCCCGACCCTGCTTCCAAAGCCTCGCCATCTCAACGTCCCAAAATCGAGCCGAAGTTCGTCCCCGAGCCCAGGAACATCCCCGTCGCGATCAGGATCATCGTCGCCGGGAGCATGAAGACCAGCGTGACCATCGTCGCCTTGGGGATCGTTTTCGCGGCCCTGCGGCGGGAGTTCTGGGCGTCTGTTCGCCTCATGTCCGTGGCCAGTTGGATCAGGGTGTCCGCGATCGGGGAGCCCAGTTCCTCGCCCTGCTGCAGGGCCGAGACGAACTGGGCCACCTGCTCGGACGAGTTGCGCTTGCGGAGTTCGTCGAAGGCCTGGCGGCGGCTTACGCCCATGTCCATCTGGCGGAGCGTGATCCTCAACTCGTCCGCCCACGGGCCCTCGTAGTGGTCCGCCACCCGGTCCAGGGCCTGGCGGAAGCCGAGGCCCGCCGAGACCACGACCGCGAGGACGTCGAGGAAGTCGGGGAGGGTGCGGTCGATGACCTCCTTGCGGTCGCGGATGGCCTGCCAGATGAGGGCGTCGGCGGCCAGCAGGCCGAAGGCCAGGGTCAGGGCAGCAAACAGGAGCTGTCCGTTGGTGTAGAAGACCAGTCCGAGTACGACGCCGAAGATGCCGTACACCGCCCGGCGGGCCGCGTAACGGTTCAGGGTCAGACCGCCGGGGTTGCCCGCCATGTCGATGCGGCGGCGCTTGGCGTCGACGCGGCGCGGGCCCATCAGGCTCAGCACCAGGGGCGCGAAGCGCATGCCGAGGCGGTCGACGGCGGAGTCGGCCTTCGAGACACGGGTGGACCCGACCTCCAGGGCGAGGGCCAGGTCGCCGGGGAGCTTGGCTTCCGCGCGGATCATACGGATGCCGAAGAGGAGGCCCGCGACGGCGAGGCCCGACAAGAGAGCGAGGAGCAAGGCCAGCAACGTAACTCCCCCTCACACTTCGATCTTGCCGAGTTTGCGGATGACGAAGAAGCCGACCGTGTAGAGGCCCATGGCGATCAACACCAGGATCTGGCCGACCGGGGAGCCGGTCACTCGGGCCAGGGCGCCCTCGTTCGAGGAGTTGATCAGGAGGAGGGAGCCGAGGCCGAGGAGGGGGACCGTGAAGGCGGTCGCGTTGACCTCGGAGAGCATCGTGCGGACCTCACGGCGGGTCTCCTTGCGGTCCTCCAGGGTCTGGGTGAGGTTCCGCAGGGAGTTGACGACCGAGCCGCCCGCCTTGTTGGAGAGGACCAGCGTCGTGACGAGGACGACGAGTTCGCGGGAGGGGAGGCGTTCGGCGAGTTCGCCGAGGGTGTCGTCGATCGAGCGGCCGAGGCTCAACTGGTCGGCGACGCGGGCCAGTTCCTCGCCGGCCGGGGCCTCCAGTTCCTCGGCGGCCATCGCCAGGGCCGTACGCAGGGCGAGGCCGGCGGCGGAGGCGTTGGCCAGGAGGCGGGCCACGTCGGGGAGTTGGTTGATGAAGGCCTCGATGCGCTTCTGGCGCTGCCAGTTGAGGAAGATCGCGGAGCCCCAGACGCCGATCGCTGCCGCGATGGGGCCGAAGAAGGGGGCCAGGGCGGCGGCTGCGATCAGCCAGAGCGCTACGACGACGGCAGTGACGTACGTGAAGAACTCGCCCGCCGTGAGGTCGAGTCCCGTGGCCGAGAGCCGCAGGTGGATGGTGCGGCCCAGTCGGGTATGGCGAAGGCGGCGGTCGACGGCCGCGAAACGGCGGGCCCGCCCTGCGGCGCTGCGGAGGGGGCCGCCGGAGAGGCGGTCGACGAGGGCCTGGCGCTGGGCGCGGCCGGACGCGTACGTGTGCACGCCCGCGACGGCGAGTGTGCCGCACAGGACGGTGGCGCCGAGGGCGAGCAGGGCGGGGTTGTTCATGGCTCGCTCCTCTCAGTCTTGTCTGTCTTGTCGGTCCTGATGGTGGGGGTCATCCGATGGCCTGCCTCGTCTGGAGTACGTCGATGGCCTCGGCCACGCGGAAGGCGGGAGGCAGCGGCTCGCCCGCGACGTACAGCTTCTCGGCGACCGGGCGCGGCAGCGGCAGATGCTCGAAGTGGCCGTGGACGACGCGGTCGGGGCCGGTGGGGCGCGGCACGAAACGGGTGACGGGGGCGATGCTGAACTGTTCGCGGCCGTGCGAGACCAGCAGGGCGATCTCGGAGAGCTTGCGGGAGCCGTCCGCGTGGCGGGTGAGCTGGACGACCACGTCCACGGCCGAGTTGATCTGGTCCTTCAGGGCCTCGAAGGGGATCTGGACCTCGGACATCGAGCCGAGGGTCTGGAGGCGCATGAGGGCGTCCTCGGCGGTGTTCGCGTGCACGGTGGCCAGCGAACCGTCGTGGCCGGTCGACATGGCCTGGAGCATGTCGAGGGTCTCACCGCCTCGTACCTCGCCGACGATGATGCGGTCGGGGCGCATACGGAGGGAGTTGCGGACGAGGTCACGGATGGTGATCTGGCCCTTGCCCTCGACGTTCGGGGGGCGGGATTCGAGGCGGATCACGTGCTCCTGCTGGAGCTGGAGTTCGGCGGAGTCCTCGATGGTGATGATGCGCTCGTGGGCCGGGATCAGGCCGGAGAGGGCGTTGAGGAGGGTGGTCTTGCCGGTGCCCGTACCGCCGCTGACGATGACGTTGAAGCGGGCCCGGACGAACGCCGCGAGCAGCATCAGCATCTGCTCGTCGAGCGAGCCGAGGCCGATCAGCTCCGGGAGCGTGTAGGCGCGGGGGAAGCGGCGGATCGTGAGGGTGGGGCCGGTGAGGGCGAGCGGCGGGATGATGACGTTGACGCGTTCGCCGGTGGGGAGGCGGGCGTCGACCATGGGGTTCGACTCGTCCACGCGCCTGTTGACCGTGGAGACGATGCGCTCGATGGTCTGCATGAGCTGCTCGTTGGAGGCGAAGCGCAGGGGCAGCTGTTCCACGCGGCCCGCCCGCTCCACGAAGATGGAGTCGGGTCCGTTGACCATGATCTCGGTGATGGACGCGTCGGCGAGCAGGGGTTCCAGTACGCCCAGGCCGAGCGCCTCGTCCACGACCCGGCGGATCAGCTGGGAGCGCTCGGAGGAGGAGAGGACCGGGCCCTCGCGGCTGATGATGTGCCCGAGTACCCGCTCAAGGCGCAGGCGTCGCTCGGCCGCCGCGAGGCTGGACATCTCGGCCAGGTCGATCTCTTCGAGCAGCTTGGCACGGTAGACGGCGACGAGGTGGCCGTCCTCGCGGCCGGCTCCGCCCTCTTCGGGGGCGGCGATACGGGCCTTGAGGCTCATGTCTTCAACTCCCTTCCAAGGGCGGGTCGTTCGTCTTGCGGTCGTTCGGCACCAAGCGCTCCGCTGGGTTTTGCGGTTCTAAGCTGCGGGTTCGTTGTGGCTGGTCGCGCAGTTCCCCGCGCCCCTTGGAGGCCTGCGGCCCCCAACGGGCGCGGTACAGCACCGGACTTCGCCTAGTCGTCATCGTCGTTCGGCATCGTGGCCTTCTTCTCCACCTGCCAGCCCTCCCCCACGAACGGGATGAGCAGCGGGACCTGCACGGTCACGGTCGCGGTGGTCGTGTCTCCCCCTCCTCCCGGAGCGGATACGTTCGCGTCGAGCCAGTCGCTCATCGCGGCGTACCCCGCCGCCTCCCCCGCCTCGCCCTGTGAGGCGACCCGCGCGGCGGCACGGGCGCCGGATCCGGCCTGGTTGGCGGCGTATCCGACGAGGCCCAGCTGGATGGCGGCCATCCCGACGAGCAGCAGGACGGGCAGGAAACCGGCGAACTCCAGCATGGAGACGCCACGGTCGCCCCTGGCCCGCCTGCGCAGTTTCCGGAGTACGTTCATCCGTCGTCCTCCCCCTCCAGCGCGGCGCCCGCCTCGCCCTGGACCGTCCAGTCCGCGTCGAAGCCCGGGAAGAAGAGCGGGACTTGGGCGGTGACGGTGGCCCTCATGACCGTCCCGTCGCCACCGCATTCGATGGCCGCGTCCTGCCAGGCGTTAGGCAGGTGCTCCTTGCCCGCGTCCTGACAGGCAGCCCCCGCCCCCGCCCCAGAAGCGGCGGCCGCCGTAGCCGCCCGCGCCGCCTCATCCGCCGCGTTCCCGGCAAGCGAGTACGTGTAGCCGTACAACACGCACTGCCACAAGATCGTCATCACGACCAGCAGCAGCGGGAACATCCCGGCGAACTCCAGCGTCACCGCACCCCGGTCGCCGCCCTTACGGCGCAGCGCCAGCGCGCCTCGGTCGCCGGAGGGCTTGCGGCGCTTGCCGCCGCCCCCTTCCTTTACGGCCACCAGGCCCAGCTCGCCCGCCAGGGCCCACAGCGCCTGCTTCACGGTCGAGCGGGCGTCCAGGTCCTGCATGCGGCCCGCGTCGACCACGGACTGGAGTTCCTTGAAGGCGGCCGGTACCGCGACGTGGGCCACCTTCGTGCCGGTGACGCGTTCGACGAGGGACGGCTGGATCTCCGTACCGCGTGAGGCGCGGTTGACGACCGTCAGGGTCTCCTCGGCCTTGCGGATCTGGAGGCGGTCCCACAGGCGGACCATGCGTTTGGCGGCGCGGACGGCGACGACGTCCGGGGTGACGAGGAGGAGGGCCTGGTCGGCGAGTTCGACGGCGGCAGCGGTCGCGGAGTTCATCTGGGCGCCGCAGTCGACGACCACGACCTCGTAACGGGTACGCAGCGCCTGCAGGACCTGGCGGGCCGCCCGGTCGGTGACCTCCTCGCCGCGCTCGCCCTCCGCCGGGGCCAGCAGCAGCCCGAGCCCGGTGTCGTGGGTGTAGACGGCGTCCTGGAGGACCCGCGGGTTGATGTCGCTGATCCCGGCGAGGTCGGCGACCGAGCGGCGGAACTGCACGTCCAGGTACGAGGCCACGTCGCCCGACTGGAGATCGAAGTCCAGCAGTGCGACCGTACGGCCCGATGCCCTTGCCGCGAGGGCGAGTTGGACGGCCGTGACCGTCGCGCCCACCCCGCCCTTCGCCCCGGTCACCGTGACGACGGTGCCGCCTGGCCCCGAGTACAGCTCCGGCGTACCGCTGCCGAGATGGCGCCGCATGCCGAGTGACCAGGCGGCGGCGGCCTGGACGCGTTCGGCGAGGGCGTCGTAGCCGAGGGGCAGGCCGATGATGCCGCGGGCGCCGGAGTCCATCGCCGCGGTCAGTACGCCCGTACTGGCGTCGGCGGTGATGAGCACGACCCCGACCGCCGGGAACCGCATCACCACGTCGCGGACGGCGTCCAGCGCGGGCATCGGACCTATCCGCTCATGAACGAGGACGACCTCGGGCAACTCGTCCAGGGACTCCGCCGCGAGCCGCGCCAGGGTGTCCAGGAGCGCTGTGGTGTCCGGGACCGGCGCGGCGGGTTCGGCGTCGGGGAGCTGGCTCAGCAGCGTGGAGAGGGCGCGGGCCGAGTCGATGTCGCCGACTGCGGGCAGGATGCGGATGGTCATCGGCACACCTTCGTGGACCCCTGCGGGGACGCCTTCGTGGGGGCTGAGCGCATCACGGCCTCCTACTTGTCCTCGTCGAGGGTGTACGAGCGGTCGTCAGGCGCGACGGCGGTGTCGGAGCCGCCGGCGACCAGGGCGAGGCGTACGTGGGTCGCGAACGACTCGGCGTAGGCGACGCGTTGGGTGTCGGCGGTGGTGAGGGCGAAGGTGATCGGGACGGCCTCGGTCGCGGTACGGCGGCGGTCGTCGCTGTTCTGGGAGGGGTCGAGGGCGGTGAGTTTGCCGACGTCGATGACCCTGGCGTTCTCGACGATGACCTTCGACTGGTCCTTGCCGTTGTCGTTCTCGGCCTCGAAGGTGGCGTAGATGTTGACCCGCGCACCCGGGTTGATCTTGCCCGCGACACCGGTCGCCGCGTCGATCATGATCGCGATCTCCTGCTGGCCCGCCTCGAGCTCGGGCCGGTCCACGATCATGTCCTGCTGGAGCAGGGAGCCCTTCTCGAGCCGGGTGACCGCGATCTTGCCGCGGATCTCGGAGAGATCGGTGACGGCGGTCGAGGACAGCCACCGCTCGGGCATCGAGACCTTCTCGAACTGGTCGGCCGACAGCTCCCGGTAGGGCGCGACATCGCTCTTCAGGCGGTACGCCGCGACCTCTGGGCCGACTTTCGAGTTCACGTCGCGGATCACCGAGAGCACTCCGGCGAAGGCGCCCACGGCGCACAGGACCGAGAGGACCAGCAGGATGACGCCGCGGCGCTGGCGTGAGTTCATGACGCGGGCAACCTCTATCGGGGGCGGGGACAGCGGGGGGTCGAGCGGTCGTGCCTGGTGCTCAGGTTCTGTTCGTGGTGCGGTGGCTCTGGCTGTTCAGATGTACGTACGTGACTTACGTAGTGCCTCGTGGCAAGGCGTGTACAGAAGAAACTGCCCGTACGGCGGCGGTCGGAAGCTCCGGCGGCGGGAGCAAAGGTGCCGCACAGAAACCGCATCGGTCGCCGATGAGCTCAAGGCCACACCAGTGGCACTCCTCGCGCCGTACGGACGAGACCAGTTGGTAGAGCACGGACACGTCGTGCAGTCCCGCGGCGAACTCGGCGACCTTCCCCGTGGCCCACCAGCGCACCGACTCGGCGGGCAGCGGCACGGTGGCGACGCCCTGTACGCGCCAGGCGGGCGCGAGCGTCGTGGTGATCCAGTCGCCGGGCAGCTGCCCGGGCGCGATGAGCATCCGCGTGCCGAACTCGGGCCCGGTCAGCTTCTCTTCCGTTTGTCCGAGCCGTATGAGCTGGGGCCGCGGATTGGCCAGTACGGCGAACTGGGCGCCCGGCACCCACGACTTGGCGTGGGACTTCAGGGACACCGGGATCCGGTCGAGCTTGGCGACGGAGCCGAGCAGGGCGCCGGCGTAGATGTAATGGGCGAGCAGCCGTGCGGAGGAGGCGAGCACACCCGGGCTGAAGTCGCAGGCGGAGAGCTGGCGGAGCTGCTGGGCGAGGAGGGCGAGGCCGAGCGGCGGCAGATCGATGCCGAGGACGGCGATGCGGTCGCTCTCGAGTACGGAACGCACGGCGTGCAGCCGCCGGATGACGTCGGTGGAGGCGGACGCCGGGTATAACGCGATCACGTAGCCATGCTGCTCGATGAGCGTGTGCATCCCGGTGAGGGAGCTCTCGAGGCTGTCGAGGGGCTGGACGGCGGCGGGCGGCGTCTGCCGGTCGTGCGTTGGGAGCACCAGATCGGAACTGGTGACTGCTATCGCGGTCGGCACGCTGCACACCACCCCGTCCACTGCGGCGGGGTGGTCGACCACCGCCTCAGATCGCCCCTGTGACGTCGTCTTGCAGCAGAACCATATCCACGGCATGGCCCAATCAACACCGAATCTCCGAGATCAACTCACCGAAGGTGCAGTCGTGATCGACACAGCGTGAGACGCATATGCCCCAACTCGGGGATTTAGCGGGCAGGTTGAGTTCGCCACTTGATCGTTGACGGCGTTGCGTTCGGTAATGAGGCAATGCCATGATCGCACTCACGTCTGATCACGGGGGAGACAGCGCGGCGGCGGGACATATACGTAGATCCCGGATCTGGGACTACATAGAGGACGCCGACGGGAGCACGAACGCGGGCGATGCTCCGGTGCATCCGGCACATCCTGCACATCCGGCACAGGAGCCGTCGAGCCCGCCGCCTCCCCCGCCCTCCCCCTTGGTGGAGCAGGGCTCATCACCTGGTACGGGCGCCGCTCACCACTCGGACCAGGCAAGCCTCCGTCGACGCGAAGTCGCCGCCCTGCTCGGCGAGTTCCGGCGTACGGCCGTGCTGTTGCCGCTCGGGGAGGACGGCTCCCCGCTGACCGCGGAGTTCGGCGGTATCCGGTGGATCTACGCCTTCTCGGACGAAGCGGCGCTTGCCCGATTCGCCATCGCACGGGGTGAAGGGGCACGGGAGTGGGCGTACGAGCGTGTCCTGGGCGCCCGGTTGCTGGATGCGGCGATTCCCGCGATGCCGGTGCCGTGCGGGGTTGCGCTGGATGTCGGGAGTGAGGGCGAGGGGGCGCTGTTTCCACCGGTGCGGGGGAGGTGAAGCGCATCCCAGCACTGTTTGACCCGCATGTGCGCATGGGTCCGCACTGTTGACCTCAGCCCACGAGGCTGCTGCCGCGCGATGTACTGCTTGACCACGGCTAGCGGCGCCCTGCAGCACGATCCGGCGAGGTACGAGCCGGACCAGAAGCAGCCGGGCGGTGACGCCCTGGAGGGAGGTGTCCGTCTCGGAGAGCTGGACCTTGGGCGGACTGGGGGTTGCCACGTCGGGTGGTCGGTGGCGGGCTGTCATGTCACCGGGGCCAGTCGGGTGACCTTTGAGGGCCTCGCTCGTTCTTGTGAGTGTCGGGCGAACAGTCGAATGAGGGGGCGTCTGATGAGTCAAGGCACCTTGGTCACGCGGCAGTTCGGGCACCGTGCCCGGCTTGCGCTGTCGCCCACCGAGGTGTCGAAGGCCGACGCCCAGGCGCACGCGGCCCGCACCCTGTGGAACCTGCTGCACGCCTGGTGGCAGATGATGCCCAAGGACCAGCGGACCCTGGCCCACGCGGACACCGCGATCCGCCAGGCCCGCCAGGACCTCGATTTCCTCACCGTGCTGCCCGCACAGGCCGCCCAGGCGGTGCTGAAGACGTACGTCCAGGCCTGGAAGAACTGCTGGGAGGGCCGGGCGGCTGCCCCGAAGTTCAAGGCACGCTTCCGGTCGGTCATGTCGGTGGACGTCCCGCAGGGCCGGGACTTGCACATCACGCGGGTGCACCGCCGCTGGGGCATGGTCAACCTGCCCAAGATCGGCCGGGTGAAGTTCCGCTGGACCAAAGACCTCCCCGTCGGCAAGCACGCCGACACCGGGAACCGAATCACCGGCGCTCGACTGGTCAGGGACGCGCTCGGCTGGCACATCGCCCTCCGCGTGACGACCCTGGAAGCCGAGCCCGAGCCGCACCCCGGCCCGGAGGCCGGGATCGACGTGGGCGTCACCGTGCCTCTCGCCCTCTCCGACGGGACCACCTACGAGCACGGCCCGTGGCTGACCGAGCAGGAACAGGCCAAGCTCCTGCGCCTGGAACAGCGCGCCGCCCGGCGCAAGGCGCACCGCAAGTCGGGCGAGCGTACTTCACGCCGCCTGCGCCGCACCTATGACCAGATCGCCCAGCTCCGAGCGAAAGCCAAGCGACGGGCAGCGGACTGGCAGCACCGGACGACCACCACCATCGCCCGCACCTACGGCACGGTGGTGGTCGAAGCACTCACCGTCACGAACATGGTCGCGTCGGCTCGCGGCACCGCCGAGGTGCCGGGGAGGAACGTCGCGCAGAAGGCCGGGCTGAACCGCTCCATCGCTGCCGAGGCGTGGGGTCGCACGGTCACCATGCTGGCGTACAAGACCGCCCGGCACGGCGGCGCCCTGGTCAAGGTCCCCGCGCCCGGCACCTCCCGGCGCTGCTCGGCCTGCGGCCGCACCACGCCGGGCAGCCGGGAGTCCCAGGCCGTGTTCGTGTGCAAGAACCCGGACTGCGGCTGGTCGGGCAACGCCGATCACAACGCGGCCCAGAACATCTTGCATCTGTACCGGATCGGCCATGTGGCGATCCCGGCTGCCGGGAGGGCAGTCGTCAGGCGCGCTCGCCGCGTCAAGCTCGCCACCGCAAGGTAGGCGGGAATCTCCTTCCCGAGCCTGCGAAGGAAGGAGAGCACTCCAAAGGAAGGGCAGGAAGGCCTCCGACGACGCGGTGGACGCGTACAGCCTCACCCACCCCGCCGAGTACCTGCAGAACCTCAGCATGACGCTCTCCGGGCTCACCTCGACCGTCGCCCGGCCGGAGCGGGCACTGAGGGCCGCGTGGGAGGGCTTCAAGAAGGACCCGTCCGAGGGCGGCGGCCGTATCGTTCCCGAACTCTTCGGCACCAAGGGGGCGGGGGCGTTGCGCGGGGTGGCGCGGGGCGCGGCCAAGGGAGCGCCGGAAGGGGCGGCGGGGTCGGGGGCGAGGAACACGGCGCGGGACGCCGTCGGGGACGATCCGGCGAAGGGCTCCCAGACCGAAGACTCCCGGGTCAACACCGACACGGACCCGATCGACCTCGCCACCGGCAAGATGTACCTGCCGCAGACGGACGTGACCCTGCCGGGCGCCCTGCCTCTGGTGTTCAAACGGCGGGTGGAGTCCGGCTACCGGCTGGGCCGCTGGTTCGGTCCGTCGTGGTCGTCCACGGTCGACCAACGCCTGGAGATCGACTCCGAGGGCGTCGTCTTCGTCACGGAGGACGGTCTCCTCCTCCCCTACCCGCACCCGGCGCCCGGCCTGCCGACGCTGCCCAGCCACGGTCCCCGTTGGCCGCTCGATCGCGAGGACGGCGGCTACACGATCACCGACCCGCAGACGCGACGGGTCTGGCACTTCGCCGACCGCGGCGACGACCTGGCCGTCCTGGAGCAGATCGACGACCGCAACGGCAACTGGATCACCTTCGAGCACGACGCCGAGGGCACTCCGCTCGCGATCGTGTCGAGCGGCGGCTACCACGTGCGCATCTCCACGGAGGCGGACAGGGTCACGGCGCTGCATCTGGCGGGCGTGGAACAGGAGTTGATGCGCTACGGCTATTCGGAAGCGGGCGATCTGACCGAGGTCGCCAATTCCTCCGGCCTGCCGCTCCGTTTCACGTACGACGAGGCGGGTCGCGTCACGTCGTGGACGGACACCAACGACCGTTCGTACCGGTACGAGTACGACGACCAGGACCGTTGCGTCGCCGAGGGCGGCACGCACGGCCACATGAACCTGCGCGTCGACTACGACGGGACGGACCCGGAGACCGGCCTGCGCATGACGACCACTACGACCGGCGAGGGCCACACCCGCCGCTTCCTGGTCAACGACACCTGGCAGGTCGTCGCCGACATCGACCCTCTGGGCGCGGTCACCCGCCACGAACGGGACCGCTACAACCGCCTCCTCTCCCAGACGGACCCGCTCGGCCACACGACGTCGTTCCGCTACGACGAGGCCGGCAACCTGACGGCGGTGGTACGCCCGGACGGCCGCGAGGCGAGGGCCGAGTACAACGAACTCGGGCTGCCGGTACGGGTGGTGAACCCGGACGGCACGGTCGTACGCCAGACGTACGACGACCGCGGCAACCGCACGTCAGTGACGGCTTCCTCCGACCAAACCACGCACTTCACGTACGACGAGGCCGGTCACCTCACCGCCGTGACCGACCCGCTCGGGCAGACGACGGCGGTGCGCTGCGACAGGGCCGGGCTGCCGGTCGAGATCACGGATCCGCTGGGCGCGGTCACGCGATACGAGCGGGACGCGTTCGGCAGGCCGGTCGCGATCACCGACGCTCTGGGCGCGACAACCCGCCTGGAGTGGACGGTCGAGGGCCAGCTGACCCGCCGTACGGCTGCCGATGGGACGTCCGAGTCGTGGACGTACGACGGCGAGGGCAACTGCACCAGCCACACGGACGCGATGGGCGGAGTCTCGCGCTTCGAGTACACGCACTTCGACCTGCTGTCGGCGCGCACAGGCCCGGACGGTGTGCGCTACGAATTCGCCCACGACACGGCGCTACGGCTGACTCGGGTGACCAACCCGCAGGGCCTGACGTGGGATTACGCGTACGACCCGGCGGGCCGCCTGGTCACGGAGACGGACTTCGACGACCGCACGCTCACGTACTCGCATGACGCGGCGGGCCGTCTCACGTCCCGCACGAACACCCTGGGCCAGACGGTGGCCTTCGAGCGCAACGAGCTCGGCCAGGTGCTACGCAAGGACGCGGCCGGTTCCGTCACGACGTACGCATACGACATGACGGACCAGCTCGCCCAGGCGACGGGCCCCGACGCCACGCTGACGCTGCTGCGGGACCGCTTCGGGCGCGTGCGCTCGGAGACGGTCGACGGCCGCGAACTGACGTACACGTACGACGAGTTGGGGCGCCGGACGAGCCGTACGACGCCGACTGGCGCGACGACGACGTGGTCGTACGACGCGACCGGGCGCCGCACCGGGATGGTGGCCGCAGGCCGAAGCATCGACTTCACGTACGACACGGCGGGCCGCGAACTGTCCCGCCGAATCGGCGAGACGGTCACCCTGGAGCACACCTTTGACCCTCTGGGCCGCCTGACTGAGCAGTCGGTGACCGGTACCGGGGGCCGGTCGGTGCAGCACCGGGCGTACACGTACCGCCCGGACGGCAACCTCATCGGCGTAGACGACCGGTTGGCCGGCTCGCGTCGCTTCGACCTGGACGCGGCGGGCCGGGTGACGGCGGTCCACGCGGCGGGCTGGACGGAAACGTACGCATACGACGAGGCGGGCAACCAGACCTCCGCCGCCTGGCCGTCGGACCACCCGGGCCAGGAGGCGACGGGCCCGCGTACGTACGAGGGCACCCGCATCACCCGCGCCGGCAACGTCCGCTACGAACACGACGCGCTGGGCCGCATCGTGCTCCGCCAGAAGACCCGCCTGTCCCGCAAGCCGGACACCTGGCGCTACGAATGGGACGCCGAGGACCGCCTCACATCGGTGACCACACCGGACGGCACGCGCTGGCGCTACACATACGACCCCCTGGGCCGCCGCACAGCAAAACTCCGCCTGGCACCCGACGGCGAATCGATCGCGGAACGTATCGACTTCACGTGGGACGGCACAACACTCTGCGAACAGACAACAACTTCCGGGGAGTTGCCGAACCCGGTCACCCTGACCTGGGACCACCAGGGCCTACGCCCCATCGCCCAGACGGAACGCATAGCGGCGGCGGAGGCCCCCCAGGAGGAAATCGACTCCCGCTTCTTCGCGATCGTCACGGACCTCGTCGGCACTCCGAGCGAACTCGTGGACGAGCAAGGCGAGATCGCTTGGCGGACGCGCAGCACCTTGTGGGGCACCACGGCCTGGGCGAGGGACAGCACCGCCTACACCCCACTCCGCTTCCCGGGCCAATACTTCGACCCGGAAACGGGCCTGCACTACAACTACTTCCGCCACTACGACCCGGAAACTGCTCGCTATCTGACGTCCGACCCCCTCGGTCTCAGCCCCGCGCCCAACCCGGCTTCCTACGTTCACAATCCACATGCCTGGATCGATCCACTGGGGCTGGCACCAGACATATGCCCCGAAGAAGAGGCAGCCGCCGAGAGGAAACTCAAGCCAGGCGAAATTTACGTATATCGCGCAGTCATGGACAACGAATTGGAAGATGTGCTCGGTGCGGGCAATCGCAGGTATCGCAATCTTGGCGGAGCGGAAGTAAAATACTTCTCCACCTCCCCCGAAGGAGCTGCCGCGTATGCTCGTCAAGCGTTTCACACGTTCGGAGACGGAAGCCCCTACACTCTAACGCGAGGAGTGATTCAGGAAGGGGCGATCCGTCCGGAGAGCTACATCCAACATCTCGCAGACGCGGGAGGAAAGGTGGACACCCCCATGGCGCTTTCGAATGACGAAATAGCACAGATAGGACGAGTTCGCATACTCCCTTACATGCCGATACCGTGAGTGGAATAATGCACCTCTATATCACGTCCGCTCGTGAGGATTCACTGGAGGCTTGGAGGTCTGTAATCCCTGCGAGCGAAAGAATCGAATATGTTCGCAGCCTGCCGCGAGCAATCCAGGCCGACGCCATCTGCATGTCCGGCATCTATGCACTCGAGCGGTACGGTGGTGCTCCACGTCACGACATCGCTCAAATTCTAGATAATCTCCGCAACGACGGAATGCCACCGATGATCGTGGTTCCTCCGTCGCTACCCATGCGGCGAACATCGTCCGGCACGCTTGAAGTGATTCCCGAGTTGCGCACGGAAAGCCCGGCGCACTATGCAGTGTCTCGCGCGCTTCAAGCCATCGATCGATGGAATGAAAGCAGCATCACTCGAAAAATCGACACACTCATTTTCGATCTGCCGCTGCTTGGTATGGACGACCCAGAAGACCGATCGACACCAAAATCTACCCGAAAGGCGATGAGTGAGCACCTGAAATTTCTGTAAGGTGACAGAATATTGCACAGCAGTTCTCAACCACACTGAAGACAAGGCATGATCGCCGTCCGTCAGCTTGAACAAGCGTTGGAGCGCCTCTCATGGGAAGCGGAACGACAGATTGACTACACACGCCGCTTGGGCGTCGGGGTGGACGAACTAGCCTTGGAATTTGATGACTCTTATCGCCCCGTTTCCAGATTGATCGAGGAAGGCTTACTCCCGGAGGCTCTCAGCGGAGCCATTAAATTTATAGACCAGTCGCTTGAGGGGATGACTCAAACCCCTGAAGACAAATGGACCGAGGATGCGGTTCGGGATTCGCAGGAATGGCTCGATTTGCGCGAAACAGCCCGGCAGGCAGTCAGCTTGCTACAAGGAATAGAATTCGACGCGGATGACGAGTGAACCAATGCCGTTCCTGAATCATCAGGAACTCGATGTCACGGTGACAGCAGTTTCCCCGTGGGGTGCACAAGTCGAGTCAAATGGTGAAGTCGGTTTTATCGATCAGGTGAAGCACCCATCCTGGTGGAACGCCGAGATGCCGCCGCCCCGTGTAGGCGATCGTCTGCATGTCGTCGTTCTCGACGCCAGCAGAAACCCCGCTCGATTCAGCGCACTTGATAGTGACATTCAAGTAGCTCGCGAGTTGCGTTCTCTGTGAGCACTTACGCAACGACTTTTTGGCTACGCTTCACCCCGGGCAATTTAGCTAGCCACCAATCCCCGAAGAGCAGGGAACATGACGCACGAAGAGTCAAATGGACAGAAAAATAGGCTTCCGATCGAGGCGGAGGAGCCGAAGCGATTGGTGAAGGCCAGCTTCGGAGATTCCAGCATCACGGTGTACCAGGCATATCCCAGGGAGATCGCGGAGCGGGCCGCGCAAGCGGGGACCTTCGTAGCGCCGTTCAAGAAAGAGCGGATGACCTGGATCAAGCCTTCCTTCTTGTGGATGATGTACCGGTCAGGGTGGGCGACCAAGCAGAACCAAGAGCATGTGCTCGCCGTCGAGATCTCCCGTGCAGGCTTCGAATGGGCGCTGGCTCACTCGGCACTGAGCCACTTCGATCGTTGGGTGCACCCGGACGAGGGTTCCTGGCGGCAGGAGGTCAAGGAAAGTCCTGTGCGGATCCAATGGGACCCGGAACGGTCACTTTCCCTCGATCCGCTGCCCACGCGAGCGATCCAGATCGGCCTCTCCGGAGAGGCCGTAGAACTCTACGTGCACGACTGGATCATCGGCATCACAGACGTTACCGAGCTTTCCCGATCCATCCACTCCGATATTCGTGCCGGAAATACTGCGGAGGCAGTCCGGAAAATCCCCACCGAGCGGCACTATCCACTTCCAGAACAGACCCGGCGGAAGATCAGGGCGGACGGGTAGCCCAAATTATCCTGGAGATGGAATGACGAGCGAACTCTGGTGGGCCGACAAGGCACCTTGGATTCAAGTAATCCCCACCGATTCAACAGTTTCGGCCGTGCAAGCACTTCCGCCGAGTGGAACGATCTACTCAGCCAGGATGCGTGGGCGGGAGATGAAGGACACGGATGGAGTGTTCACCCAGTTCTACGAAACTCTCCGCCTGCCGGACTATTTCGGCTGGAACTGGAATGCGCTGCGGGACTGCCTGAAAGATCTCGGCTGGCTGGAGGCTACACGGTATCTACTGACCGTCGACAACGCCGATTTCATTCTCTCCGAGAACCCCGAAGAACGCGATATCTTCTTCCGGATCCTCTCGGACTCCGTCAAGTACTGGGCAGCAAAGCCCCAGTACCCGAGGGATAAAGCACCCCTTCACGTGGTACTTCTATGCAGCCCAGACAGCTACACGGAACTGAAGAATCAAGTTTCCCGCGCGTAGAAAATTTATTTCCTGCTGAAAGGCCACGCACGTTTACCTACTTGTGCGACTCGTCACCTTCGGGAGGTTGAGGGACGCAGAGACGCGGCCGTCACGACATAAAGAGTCGACCACCTTGCTTTTCATTTGAGTCAGCCTCTCCGTAAAGGATAGAAAACCGCATGTCGTTCGGTCCTCCACCTCCCAATTTTGGACCTCCCGCATCGCCTCCGTGGATCCCGCCAACTGAGATCGAGCAGGCGCTCTTCGAGGCCAAGGGGCGGGGTGACTGGCCGGCGTACTTCGATACGCTCGCGCGGAATCGGGTGTATTTCGAGATACAGCGGGACAAGGCAGATGCCGTGCCGAGCGGCATCTATCCCGTGTTCAGCCATGATGCTCGGACCGGAGGCCCGGTCTGGACGGTGTACACCGAGGGGATGCTTCCCGCTCCGGAGCCGCACCGGGTGTTCGAGTGGAACAGCCTCGACTGGCTCGCCCGCCAATGGCGGCCCACCGATCCTCCGGTGATCGTGGTCAACCCCGGTAGTCCGTGCGAGGCGTTCCTACCCTCGGCGCCCCCGCACTCCGCGGCTTGGACTCAGCATTCGGAGCGGGTGAGGGTTCTCTCGTACACGCCGGGCCTGCTTACCCTCCGCGTCGGCGGCCCTCTGCAAGGCCCCGTGGCTCACGGTCTGGCCTGCGGCGCCCTGCTTTTCGTCCGGGACGGTTTCCCCTGGAATGCCATGGCTTATCACGGCCAGGGCTATCGCAATGAGCGCAAGTCACTTCGACAATCGTGGGGCGTCACCAACTCTGCGGAATGGCAGTACCAGCAGCGCACTCTTCTGGCACTCGATGGCGCCAACCCGGTATGGGAGTTCGCACTCAGCCTGCGCCGTGCCATCGCCCGTGACTTCGGAGGCTATATAGACACCTCCTACTGGCGGGATGCGGCCGCCAAAGTCCTGCGCCACCGTGATTCCGGCGAGACCGTGATCATCCCAGACGGTGTCACCAAGGCCGACCCTCGCCCAGAGGCGGAGACCGAGGCTCGCATCAAGGGCGTGCAGCATCTCATCGGCAGGATCACCCGCTACGAGGCGCGCTTCCGGGCCGACGGCATCCTCGACGAGAACCGGCATGTCACCTCTGTTGACGCCTGGGATCTGGGGCGGGCTTCGGGCATGGCCCGGTGGGGTCTCGGCGCCCGCTACTGCGGCCTGAAGGAAGCCGAGTCCGCGGTCATCGAGGCGGGCCGGGCCGCAGCTCGCTCCTACCGCTCCTGGCAAGACTTCTCCGCCGGCTACATCCTCGGGCGCTGTCTCCACTTCGACGACGAGGAGTTCGGGGAATGGTACGAGGACATGGTCTCGGCTCATCGGATTCTGAGGTCCGAGCCCGGGAGTCCGTGGCTCAACATCCCGTTCAAGTAGGGCAGGTCCATGGGGGCGGTGGCCAGTTCGGGTGGCCGGTTCGAACCACACCACCTTCCAGCCGGTGGTTGGGGAGCGGGTACGGAGGGGTAGCGGCAGGCCCCCTGGGGCGTACGGGGTTTGAGGTACGGCGCGTACGCAGCTGAGGTTGGCGCGTGCGGAGCTGGGGGTTGGCGCGTACGGAGCCAAGGTCGGCTCGTATGGCGGCTTCGGTCGAACCAGAGAGGTCGAGCGAGAGGTCTTGACAAGTCTATTGGTCTGGACCAGCTTGTACGGCCAGCGGTGGCCACCGTTCCCCACTCAACTCCCCCCACCGGAGGCCGAAATGAACCGCGTACCAGGCATGCCCGGATCGACCGGATCCAGACGACGGCGGTGGGCGCGAGCCCTGGCCGCCCTGCTGACCGGATCCGTTCTCACCTTCGCTGCCCTGGCCGCCCAGGCGCCGGCGGCGGAGCGAGATGCCGCCGCCCTGCCCAAGCACGCCGTGACCGGCTACTGGCAGAACTTCAATAACGGCGCGACAGTCCAGAAGCTCTCCGACGTTCAAGCCCAGTACGACATCATCGCGGTCGCCTTCGCGGACGCCACCTCGACGCCGGGCGCCGTGACCTTCAACCTCGACTCGGCCGGGCTCGGCGGCTACACGATCGACCAGTTCAAGGCGGACATCAAGGCCAAGCAGGCCGAGGGCAAGAAGGTGATCGTCTCGGTCGGGGGCGAACGCGGCACCGTCTCAGTCAGCGACTCCGCATCCGCCACGAACTTCGCGAACTCGGTCCACTCGCTGATGCAGGAGTACGGCTTCGACGGCGTCGACATCGATCTGGAGAACGGCCTCAACGCGACGTACATGACGCAGGCGCTCCGCTCCCTGTCCTCGAAGGCGGGTTCGTCGCTGGTCATCACGATGGCGCCGCAGACCATCGACATGCAGTCGACGTCGAATGGCTACTTCCAGACGGCCCTGAACATCAAGGACATCCTCACGGTCGTCAACATGCAGTACTACAACAGCGGTTCGATGCTGGGCTGCGACGGCAAGGTGTACAGCCAGGGGTCCGTGGACTTCCTGACAGCCCTGGCCTGCGTCCAGTTGGAGGGCGGGCTGTCCCCGTCCCAGGTGGGCCTGGGCCTCCCGGCCTCCCCCAGCGGCGCGGGCAGTGGCTACGTCCCACCGTCCGTGGTGAACAACGCCCTGGACTGCCTGACCAAGGGCACGAACTGCGGCTCCTTCAAGCCACCGCGGACGTATCCCGACCTGCGTGGCGCGATGACGTGGTCAACGAACTGGGATGCAGTGGCGGGCAATGCGTGGTCGAACGCGGTGGGGCCGCACGTGCACGCGCTGCCCTGACAGTTCCCTGGCGGGTTGCCCCCGCCTGGACCCGAGCCCGGCGGCAATACGGCCCGCATACGCGAGCAACCGCCGGGCTTCCGGGTGATGAGACGGAGGGTGTCCTGGCGAGGCCAGTCCAGGGGAGGGAGGGGTGTGCGCACGGAAATGTGACACTGAGGGGACCGAGTGTCACATTTGCGGAACTACCTCCTGGTGGGTAGCCGCCATACAGCTCGTGCGTGGACGCGGAGCCTCCGGCTGCTCGACTCCGCCCTCACCACGCGCTCTCATTCGCGGTCAGCGGCCAGTTCGAACCACACCACCTTCCAGCCGGGCGTTCGGGAGCGGTTGGGGAGCGGGTAGCGGCCCCAGGAGTCCGCCAAGGCTTCCACCAGGTACAGGCCCCGGCCGAAGTCCTCGTCGGGGGTGCAGGACAGTGGGGCGGGGAGTTCCGGGTGGTCGTCCATGACTCCGATGCGTACGACTCCGGCGCGGGTGCGGAGTCTGACGGCTACCGGGCCGTCGGAGTGCTTCACCGAGTTCGAGACCAGCTCCGAGGTCAACAGCTCTGCCGTGTCGGCCAGTTCGAGGGAGTAGTTGTAGTCGAGGAGGGCCGTGCGGATCGTGCGGCGGGCGATGCGTGGGGCTCGGGGGTTGTTGGTCAAGTGGAGGTGGCATTCCCAGGTGGGGGCGGGGATGAGGGCTGGGGACGGGGTGACTTCGGGCATGCGGGAACTCCGTTCCGGGTGAGGGGAGATGAGGTGAGGTGAAGGGCGGTATGGCGACAGTCGGTGGCCTGTCGCGGGCATGCGTCCGCGAGGCACTTCCAACTGCTGTGAGTAGCCTGTGCGTTACTGAATGTACTGGAGTGGGGGGCTAATTTGGCCCCGCATGGTGAAAGTTACGCCCGTTCGTGTCTCAGTCGCACGCGTAAGCGGCAGACTGCACACGACCGCGCGCGGAAGGAACGGCATGGCAGCGAGGACGTCGCCCACGGAGCGTCAGAAGCGGCTGGGAGCCGAGGTACGCCGGATGCGCACCTCAGCGGGGATCTCCGCGGAGTACGCAGCCGGGCTGCTCGGTGTGGACCGAGGCAAGATCTCCCACATCGAGTCCGGCGTACGCGCAATCAGCCCGGAACGGCTGCGCACCCTCGCCTGCAACTGCGACTGCCGGGACGAACGGTACGTCGAGGCACTGGCCGAGATGGCTCAGCCCGGCCAACGGGGCTGGTGGGACAAGTACCGCGGGTCGCTCCCCCAAGGGCTGCTGGACATCGCTGAGTTGGAGGCGCACGCCGTCCGCATGCGGGCCGCGTACTCCATGCACATCCCGGGTCTTCTCCAGACCTCCGACCACGCGTTCGCCATCTTCCGGGTCGTCATCCCGCAACTGCCCGAGCATGAGGTCGCCCTGCGCCTGGCTCACCGCGTGGAGCGCCAGCACGTACTGGACGGCGACAATCCGCCCGAGTTCGTCGCCATCGTGCACGAGGCCGCGCTCAGGATGAGGTTCGGTGGGCAGGAGGTGGCTCGGGCCCAGCTCGACCATCTGCTGAAGAAGTCCGAGCAGCCCAACATCACGCTGCTGGTCATCCCGTTCGAGGCGGGGGCGTTCCCCGGCGCGGGGCAGACCGTGCTGTACGCGGAAGGGCCGGTGCCGAAGCTCGACACGGTGCAGATCGACAACTCGCACGGGCCCGACTTCCTGCACGCGGACACACAATTGGCGAAGTACCGTGCCCACTTGGACTGGATGGAACGCATCGCTCTGTCGCCGAAGGCGTCACGCGACTACATCCGCGACATCGCCAACAGCCTTTGAGGAGAAGCCCGATGGATCACATCACCTGGGAAGAACCCTTCTGCGGTGAGGGAAACTCATGCTTCCGCCTCGGCATCGACGACCAGGACAACGCCTACATCGCCATAGCCGGCGCCGAAGACACCTACCTCACCGACACCCGCGAAGCCCTCCGCACCCTCATCCGCGACATCAAGGCGGGCAAGGCCGACCACCTCCTCTGAGACCGCGGTGGCTCGCGCTGGGGGCACGCCGTGGCCGTCGCGATCCTGGCGGCGAGCGAGTTGGTGCGCCGGGCTGGGCGTGTGGACCGGAGCCCGACCTCGAATGGCTAAGGTGCTTCGTCGGTTCCGCTGGATCACCTTACGGAGATATTGATGAGCACACCGCCGCCCGCATCCCCTTCACAGTTTCCCCGGGGACCGTACTCGGCTCAGGGCGGGCCCGCGTTTCCTCACCAGCCCCCCGCGCCGTACCCGGCGTCTCCGTATCCGCCGCAGCCGTACGCCGGGGCGGCCCCCATGGGCGGACCCCCCGCCCTCGGGTGCGAGGTGTGCGGGGCTGGGCCCTCGGCACCCGTAACGGTTCGCGGCCACCAGGGCATCATCGTGATCATGCGCTTCCTACGGCGCAAGGGTGCGTTCTGCCGGACCTGCGGGCTGGCCGTCTTCCGGCAGATGCAGGCGGACACTCTGCTGCAGGGCTGGTGGGGCCCGCTGTCCGCCATCATCACGCCCATCACCTTGCTGATGAACCTCGGCGCCCTGTCCACCGTGCGCCGCATACCCCAACCCCGGGTTCCGGGTTGGCGGCCGCCGCTTGACCCAGGCAAGCCGGTGATGAAGCGTCCGGCGGGGCTGATCGTCACCGTGCCGCTGGCAGTGGTGGCGGTGGCGCTGGTGGCCGTTCCTGTGCTGTTCGTCATCGGCCTGGTCGCGGGGGACGGCCGGCCGGAACCGCTCACGGTCGGATCGTGCGCCCGCAACGACGGCTCCTGGAGCGACCAGGACCTGAAGACCGTGTCCTGCGGCTCGTCCGACGCACAGTTCCGTGTCACAGAACCGCCGGAAGCGGGGTGCCCCACCGGGGACTTTCTCGCCGGCCCGGAGTACAGCGAGGATCAAGCGACCACCCTCTGCTTGCATCCTCTCGAGCGCTGAGGACCCGCCAGAGCCAGGTGCACGAGGAAGGGCTGGGCCCCGGACAGGCGGAGGCGTTGTACGCGTACGGGAGTGAAGCGGTGCCGGATGGCGGTGGTCAGGTCTTCGCGGTCGGGGAGGAGGAGGACGGCTGTGCCCTCGGGGGCGAGGACGCGGCGTAGTTCCGTCCACCAGCGGGAAGGGGCGGTGGCGAGCAGGCCGCGGGCGTGGGCCTGGGTGCCCCAGGGTGGGTTGCACAGGACGCGGTCGACGGAGTCGTCGGGGAGGGGGAGGCGGCCGGCGTCGGAACGGCGGATGGCGACGGGCAGTTCACCGGCGTTGGCGCGGGCCGCGGTGACCGCGTCCGCGGACAGGTCGAAGCCGTGGAAGCGGGCGTCGGGTTGGGCGAGTGCCGCCTCGATCAGCAGGGTGCCGGCGCCGCAGCACGGGTCGAGGACTGCGTGGCCGGGGCGGATGTCGGCCAGCGTGGCCATGGCGGCGGCGAGCGGCGGGTGCAGGGTGCCCGGGATGGTGCGCTGCTTGTACGCGCGGCGGTGCAGCGGTCGGTCGTCGAGCCGCAGCATGAGCGTGGCCCGCGTGCCGTCCAGGGTCAGCCGCCAGCCGCAGCTGCCCGGCGGGGGCGCGGTCCCCGTACGCCGGGAGTGGTAGGGGACGCCGAGCCGTCGCGCCAGGGCCTGGCCGACGACGTCCTCGGCGTCGTACCGGGTGAACGTGCGCCGGCCGAGGAAGGAGGCCGAGACGTCGATGCCGGTGATCCCCCGGGCCGACGTCGCCGCGCTGTGACGGAGAGAGCTGTGGCGGAGGGACAGGAGGTGGTCGGTGTCGGCGAGATGGACGAGTTCGGTGAGTTCGTGCAGGCGCTGTCGCGTTGTTCCGATGTCGGGGCACTGGGCGGCCAGCAGGAACACGTCGTCCGCGGTGCGCAGCGGCGGCGTGAACCGGTGCGAGCGGAAATGGACTTCGCGGTGGCGTAGATCGGTGACGGCGCCGAGTCCGGACCCCAGTACCTCGGAGGCGACCACGGCCTCCAGGCCGCGGAGGCAGCGCGCCACGAGGGGCGTGTGCATGGTGTTGTTCTTCTTCCACGTCAGCACTCGGGGCAGCGCTCCGCTGCCCCGCCTCGTCGGCGACGGGGGGATCCTCGCTTCGCCGACGGTGCCTAGCGGAGGTGGAAGAAGTACGTCATGGGCGAAAGTCTAACTGCCCTGCGGTCCTGGTGACTTCGAGAGGGAACCGCGACTGCGGACGGAGTTGCGGGTTGGCACACGATCGCAGCCGCGCGGCGGGGCGCAGGCCACACAGCGGCGCGGGGAGTCGGCCCCCCGCGCCGACTCCCCTCCCCCAGCCCCCGCCGGCGGCACTCGACGACGGAGCCGCAATGGCCGGCGAGGTCGTCAGGACGGCAGCGGCACCGCCCGGGCGTACGATCCCTCAGAATCCGGACGGACGCGGGACATTCGTGCTGATGTTGCCGTACGTGGAATTGTCGCCGTAAGCGACCCTGATGAAGATGTTCGAGCTCCGGCCGCTGAAGCTCGCGGTCCTCGTCGTCCAGACGCCGTCGCACTCCTTGACCCGCTTGCTGTTCCCGGTGTCGGACGCGATGACATTCGCGTAGCCGCACACTCCGTCCGTACTGGAATCGAGCAACTGGAACTTCACCGTCTGCCAGTAGGCGCCGTCAATGATGTTCTTTCCCCAGGTCACCGTGCAGTTCCGCGTCTTGGCGTGGACGTTTCCGTTCCTGTCGTCCACGTGCAACGACTCGCAGGCGACGGTCTTGGTGCGGTCGCCGTCGTCGGCGGCGGCCGGAGCCGGCGCGACCGCCGCCCCCATGAGCGTCGCGGCCACTGCCAGTCCGGAGACGCCGACGGCCTTCCTCCGGGATGTCGACATCGGGCGTACAGACATTGGTTTCCCCTTCTGAGTCATTTGCGTGCTGCGGAGCTTCGCCGTGGTGGTCGTTTTTCCTGATCTCACGGCTTGCCGGCACACCGCTTCGCGGGCGGGCCCCTCGATCGCCTGCGCGCTTCGCACGTCACACATCGTGGACGGAGGCCCTGTGTGAAAACCTTGTCGATGTCTTGTCGCGGTTGTATGGACCTGCTGTGATGACCTTGCTCGATGTCGGCGGGCCTTGAACGGACAGATGCCATGGTGGAGTTACGGCTGCTGGGCCCGGTGGAACTGCGGGTGGCAGGCCAGGCGGTGCAGCTCGGGCCACCTTTGCGGCGGGCCTTCTTCGCCGTCCTCGCGGCTGAGGCCGACCGCCCGGTTTCCGCCGAGACGCTGATCCACCGGGTCTGGGGCGAGGATCCGCCGATGGAGGCCCGCGCCTCGCTCTACTCGCACGTCAGCCGTCTTCGCCGTGTCCTGGCCGATGCGGCCACCACTGTGGACCCCGGCGAGGAGGACGACGGCACGCCGCCGCAGTTGCTGCGCCTGGCTGGTGGCTATCTGCTGCAGGTCGCGCCGGACCGAGTCGACCTGCACCACTACCGGCAGTTGTCCGAGCAGGCGCGCGACCCCGCCCTCACCGACGTGGCGCGAGCCGCGCTGCTGTTCCAGGCTCTCGGGCTGTGGCGTGGCGAACCACTGGCGGGAGTCCCCGGCCCGTGGGCGGCGCGCACCCGCGAGAGCTGGACGCAGCGGCGCATAGACACTTTCGTGGACTGGGCGAACGCGACGACCCGGTCGGGCAGCCCGGCCCTGGTGCTCGACCGGCTGCCCGATCTGGTGGCCGAACACCCGCTGGTCGAGCCCCTGGTGACCGCGCTGATGCGGGCTCTGCAGGCGGTCGGCCGCGGCTCGGAGGCGCTGGCCTGCTACGCCGGATTGCGGGAGCGGTTGGCCGAGGAACTCGGCACCGACCCCGGGCCTGAGGTACAGCAGGTCCACCAGGAAGTCCTGCGCGGCCATCAGGCCACCCCGCATCGGCCGACCGGAGACACCCGGCCGGCAGGAGACACCGACGGGCCCCGGACACCGGAGCACCCCACGACACCGGTCGTCGCCGGTGCGCCGCCGGACACCGGCGGACCGGCGGACACCGGCGCGGTTCCGGCCCAGGCCGTCCCACGGCAACTCCCCGCCGGAGTCCTGGGGTTCATCGGCCGGGAGGGCCATCTCAAACAGCTCGATGCGCTGCTTCCTCCACAGGACGACGAGGCAGCGGGGGCCACGGGCGTGATCACGGTGATGTCCGGTACGGCCGGTGTGGGCAAGACGGCCCTGGCCGTGCACTGGGCCCACGGCATGCGCGACCGGTTTCCGGACGGGCAGTTGTACGTCGACCTCAGCGGCTTCGGGCCCACCGCACCGTTGCGACCGGTCGACGTCCTGGGCCGGTTCCTGCGCGCACTGGGCGTGCCGACGGAACAGGTGCCGGCCGAGCAGGAGGAGGCCGCGGCGCTGTACCGCTCCCTGCTGGCAGGCAAGCGCATGCTGGTCCTCCTCGACAACGCGGCCAGTGCGGACCAGGTACGGCCGCTGCGGCCCGCGGCTCCCGGCTGCCTGGCGGTGGTCACCAGCCGCGACCGGTTGAGCGGTCTGGTGGCGCGTGACGGCGCCCGGTCGCTCGTCCTGGATGTGCTGACCGACGCGGAGGCCCACGACCTGCTGGCCCAGATGCTGGGCGAGGAGCGTGCCCGGTCCGACGCGGAGGCCGCGGCGTGGCTTGTCGAGTGGTGCGGCAGACTGCCCCTCGCCCTGCGGATCGCGGCCTCTGATGTGGCGGGCAGGGACAACCTCGGTCTGGCTCGATACGCGGCCGAGCTGAAAGACACCGACCGGCTCGGATCGCTGGCTGTGGACGGCGACGCGCAGTCCGCCGTACGTACGGCCTTCGACCACTCGTACCGTGCTCTGCCGCCGGAGGCCCGGCGGATGTTCCGGCTGACCGCGTCCGCCCCCACCCCGGACGTGACCGTCGACGCGGCCGCCGCCCTCGCGGGCGTGACGCCGCGGCAGGCCCACGAGGTGCTGGCCCGGCTGACGGCGGCGAGCCTCGTGCACCAGCAGTCGCCCGGCCGGTACTCGTTCCACGACCTGGTGCGCCTGTACGGCACCGAATGTGCCGAGGAGGAGAGCCCGGCCGACCGTGCCGAAGCGACGAGCCGCCTTCACAGGTACTACCTCGCCACGGTGACCGCCGCCTCACAGTTGCTTTATCCGGACAAACTGCGCCTGCCGGCCGATGCCGTAGGTGCGGCGGGGAGCACCGAGTCCGTACCGCAGCAGGTCGCCACCGTGCTGAACGACGAGTCCGCGGCTCTGGGCTGGCTCAACGCCGAACAGCCCAACATGCGTTCGGTCATCGAGGACGCCGCCCGGCATGGCTCCCGGAAGACCGCGTGGCTGCTCGCCGACAGGCTGCGCGGCTTCTTCTGGCTCGGCTCCCACGCTTCCGACTGGCTGGCGGTGGCACAGGCCGGCCTGGCTGCCGCACGGGCCGACGGCAATGCATGGGCCGAGGGCGCGGCCCGGCTCAGTCTCGGGGACGCCTGTATGCGACAAGGCCGGTTCGGCAGTGCGCTGGAGCACTACACAGGTGCGCTGGCCTGCACCCAGAGCGTGGGATGGCGGGACGGGCAGGCAGCCGTTCTCAGCAACCTCGCCGGCGTGCACTGGGAACAGGGCCGTCCCCTCCAGGCGACCGATCACCTCACCCGAGCCCTGGTGATCAACGTCGAGACCGGCCGGGTCGCCGGACAGGCCGCCATCCTGGGGAACCTCGGCGTCCTGTGCCGGGAACTCGGACAGCTGGACCGGTCCGCGGAGTACCACAGACAGGCCCTCGTCCTCGACGAGAAGATCGGCTCCGCCGTGAACGCGGCCATCGACGTGGCCAATCTCGCCGAGGCGATCTGCCTGCAGGGACACCTCGCCGAGGCAGAGGACGGCTTGCTACGGGCTCTGCACCTGCACCGGGAACTCGGTGACCGGGACACCGAGAGCTACACGCTGTGCGTCCTGGCCCGGCTCCAGGGTGACCTGGACCGCCCCCGTCGGTCCCTCGACACCGCACGGACCGCGCTCGCTCTCGCCCGGGAGAACGACCACACACGGCATGAGGTGGATGCCCTGAACGCCTTGGCGAGCGCCCATCTCCGGCTCGCCGACCACGACAGGGCTCTCAGCCACTACGAGCAGGCGCTGCGGATCCTGCGGGAAACCGGTCAGGACCACTGCCACGCGGCGGTCGAGAGCCTCGTCGGACTGGCGGACACTCACCACCGCACCGGCTGCGGACCATCGGCCACGGAACTGGCCCACCGCGCTCTCCACACGAGCCGCCGCACCGGATATCGGCTCTTGGAAGGCCAGGCTCTCACCGTCCTCGCCGGCATCGCTCTCGTCGGCGGTGCGCCGTCCCAGGCCGCCGAACACGCCCGGCGCGCAGTGGAAGTTCACCGTGCCACCGGGCATCGCATGGGCCGGGTTCAGGCTCTGCACCAGCTCGCCAGGGCGGTACAGCAGACGCACGGGTACACCGCGGCCCTTTCCCTGAAGCGCGAGGCGGAGGCGATCCACCTGAGGATGAGAGCACGGTGACGCCCGGCCCACGTGGGCCACTCTCATCCGCGACATCAAGGCGGGCAAAGTGGATCACCTGCTCTGACGGCCCGCCAAGGCCCGTACCGAAGGCGGCGGCCCGTATCGAAGGCAGCCGGGTTTACGACGACCCGTTCCGCCGTCGGGAGCAGGACGAGACCTGACGCAGGATCACCATCTGGCTACGGAACGGTCGTTCAGCGACCCAGCCATCAGGGCGAGTGCCCCCACCCGTTCTCGTCGGCGGGCCCCACGGTATGGTGCGTGATTGAGGGTTCAAGATCATTTACCGAGCCCCGGATGCTTTGCCGGACCATGCCGTCCCGGCACTCGGGACCTGCACGGCATCCGCCCCCACAGCCAGGAACTCGTTCAGAAACACCTTTCTGGAGACACACCTGATGAAGCTCGCCAGACGTCTCGTCCTCACCACCACAGCTCTCGCCGCCGTGACCGCCGGCACGCTCTTCAGCGCGACGATCGGCCAGGCCACGACCTCGAAGCCCGCCGACGCCGATACCGCCGCCCCCACCACGCCGAAGGCCCCCGACTCACTGAAGGTCCCTGATGGCAACCGGCTCACCGGTGTCTTCTCCGCCAAGGGCGTCCAGGTCTACACCTGCACCGACGGCGCCTGGAAGCTGCTGGAACCCGCCGCCACCCTCTCGGCCAAGAACGACAAATCCCACCGCCCCGTCGCCCTCCACTCCCGCGGTCCCGTCTGGGTGTCCACGGTAGACGGCAGCGCGGTCAACGCCGCCGCCCTCGCCACCTCCCCCAAACCCGGCACCATCCCCGAACTCCTCCTGCAGTCCACCGCCACGCGCGGCACCGGGGTCTTCGCCGGCGTTTCCTACATCCAGCGCCTCAGCACCCAGGGCGGCGTCGCCCCCACCACCGCCTGCACGGGCACCGACCAGGTCAGCGTCCCCTACTCCGCCATCTACACCTTCTACAAGCCCGCCAAGTGATGCGGTAAGCGGTAAGCGGTAAGCGGTAAGAAGCAACGGCAGGGCCCCTCGGGACGATCTCGAGGGGCCCTTGCTGTGCAGTGCACCGGGCAGGATGCGAATGACGGCCCGCACCCACGGCCCGTTCAGAAACGGTGAAACATTTCCCGGGGTCCACCGCATCAATGAGGTGAGGACGGTTTCGGGGGATCGCCGAGGATCACGGGGGACGTAGGCATGAGACAGAGGGGCGAGGACGGCTACGCCGAGTTCGCTGCGGCGCGTGCCGGGCATTTGTATCGGTCGGCCTGTCTGCTCACCGGCGGCGACACCCATCTCGCCGAGGATCTCGTGCAGGAGACCCTCGGGCGGCTGTACGTCAACTGGCGGCGGGTGTCGCGCGTCGGTAATCCCGCGGGGTACGCGCAGACCGTCCTCACCCGTACGTTCCTCGCCCACCAGCGGCGGCGCAGCAGTACCGAACGTGCCACGGACGTCCTTCCCGACCTGGCCGATCCGCACAGCGCCGCCGACGACACGTCGCTGCGGCTGACCCTCGTGGAGGCGCTGGGGAGGCTGTCCGCCAAGGACCGGGCCGTGGTCGTCCTGCGGTACTGGGAGGACCGCAGCATCGAGGAGACCGCCGACGCGATGAACGTCAGCTCGGCCGCCGTACGCACCCGCTGCGTACGGGCCCTCGGCCGGCTGCGGGTGCTCCTCGGCGACGGCCTCAGCGAGTACGCGGCCCGCTGAACGGCCACCGCGACCCAGCGCGATTCCCATTCCAACGACTTCCAATGACTTTCAACGACCTTGCAGAGACGGTGGTTTGCCATGCCCGCTGAAGATCACGAGAGCCGCGACGTCGACACCGACCTTTTCGAGGACCGGCTCGGCCTCGCCATGCGCCAGGCCGGCGACTCCTTCGAGACCGACCGGAGTGGCCTCGTCGCCGCCGGAGCGGTACGCGGTCGCAGGCTCCTGCTGCGGCGCCGGGCCGCCGTCGTGGGAGGCGTGGCCGCTGTCGTCCTCGTGGGGGTGGGCGGGACGCTGCTCGTGCCCTGGGGCGGCGCGGGCGACGGGCAGCAGTCCGTGGCCGCCAGCAGGCCGACCCCGACCTCGCCCCCTCCCGCCGAGAGCGACGGGCGGCCGTCCGTGGCCGCCACCAGCCCGACCCCGACCCTGCCCCCGCCCCCTCCCGCCGAGAACGATGGCAAGACCTCCGGCGCCGAGCCACCGGAGACCACCCCGAGCACCCCTCCGGGTGCCGACGGTTCCTCGATCGGGCAGACGCTCACCTCTCTGCTCCCCAAGAACGTCGACGTCGTCTCGTATGGCGGTCAGGCCAACGATTACGCGTACGTCGTGGTCGACGACGGCAAGGGAGAGAGCCTGGTTCAGATCAACGTGCAGCCCGATATGTCGGATGTCGAGGACCAGCTCTTTGGGCCCGACGCGGAGATCCTGCCCGATGGCACAAAGGTCGCCACGAGCCAGGGTCCGGGCGAGAAGGGTGTCGCGGGCGTCGTCATGTGGACCGTCGACACCATCAGGCCTGATGGCCGGCGCGTGGTCGTCAGTGCCTTCAACTCCGGCTCACAGCGCGACGACCCGACCCGCGAGACACCCGCGCTCACCATGCAGCAGCTCAGGGAGATCGCCACGAGTCCGAAGTGGCTACAGCTCGGGTAAGCACCCCGCGCCTGATGAGCGCGTCAGAAGAACTCCGACCAAGGCTGGTCCCAGATCTGCTTCACGCACAGGACGATGAAGAGCAGGCCCGCGATCACCAGCATGGCGTTGCTGAGCGGGCCGTTGCGCCATTCCCTCGGTGTGCGGGAGGAGTTGAGGAGCCAGACCAGGGTGAGGGCGAGGAAGGGGAGGAAGGCCGCGCCGAGGACTCCGTACAGGATGATCAGGCGGAAGGGCTGGCCCTCGAACAGCAGGATCATCGGCGGGAACGTCAGCCACAGCAGGTACGCGCGGAACGGCCACGACTTCTCGCGGGCGCCGGACGCCACCTCCTCGCCCGAGCCGGACCCGGACCCGGCCCCGGACGCCACCGCATCGCCCGTCACCGCACGGCGCGCCCGGTAGCGCTCCACGAAGTCCGCGAACATCAGGCTGACGCCGTGCCAGACGCCGATCAACGAGGTGAACGACGTGGCGAAGAAGCCGATGAGGAAGAACTTCGACGTCGCCGTGCCGTACTCGTCCTCCAGGATGTCGCCGAGCTGGATGAGGCCCTTGTCGCCGCTCGCGATGGCGACATTCGAGGCGTGGAGGAGTTCCGCGCCGACGAAGAGCATGGAGATGACGAAGATGCCGGTCGTGGCGTACGCGACGCGGTTGTCGAGGCGCATCACCTTCATCCAGCCGGTGTTCGTCCAGCCCTTCGCGTTGACCCAGTAGCCGTACGCGGCAAGGGTGATGGTGCCGCCGACGCCGCCGACCAGACCGAGGGTGTTGAGGATGGAGTCCTTCTCGTCGGGGAGGACGGGGAGCAGGCCCGCGAAGGCGTCGCCGAGGTTCGGGGTGACGCGGATCGCCAGGTACACCGTCACCACGAACATGACGCCGACCAGCACCGTCATGACCTTCTCGAAGACGGCGTACTTGTTGAACCAGACGAAGACCAGGCCGACCAAGCCGGTGAGGATGGCCCACCACTTGAGGTCCATGACGTCCGGGAAGAGCGCCTGGAGGGGCAGGCCCGAGGATGACATGGCCGCGGCGCCATAGACGAAGCCCCAGATCACGACGTACACGACGAAGAACCACGTCGTCCAGCGGCCGAGGCTCTCCCAGCCGTCGAACAGGGTGCGACCGGTGGACAGATGCCAGCGGCCCGCCGCCTCGGCCAGGGAGATCTTGACGAGGCAGCCGAGGATGGCGGCCCACAGGAGGGTGTAGCCGAAGTTCGAGCCTGCGATGAGGGTCGCGACGAGGTCGCCCGCGCCGACGCCGGTGGCGGCGACCACGATGCCGGGGCCGATGTATTTCCAACTGGATTTACGGGGGCTGGAGTTGGCCTCGCCCGACGCCGCTTCCCCTGAGTTTCCCGCCGTCTTGCCGGTGTTTCCCGTGGTGTCCGCCATGCCGATCAAGAAAGCGCAAAGCGGGCGATGACACAAGGGGGCGTGCGTGTATGCGCGTTCGACCTCCGCCTGGTCTTGACCCGGTCATGCCATACCTTCACGATGAGCGCCACACCCGCACAGACGTCGCTTGAACCACCCCCCGCTCCAACCCCCACATTCCGGAGACCCCGGAAGTCCTGGAGAACCTAGGAGACTCAATGCGACTACGCACCAGAGGCAGACGCACCGCCTTCCTCGGCACCCTCCTCGCGCTCGCCCTCGCGGCGCCCATCACCGCCACGACGACCAGCGTGTCCGGAGCGCCCGGCACGGCCCCGGTGGCCGCGTCCGAGGCCGATCGCGAGATCCGCCAGTACGAGGTCCACATGCACTCGGACTCCAAGTCCCGTACGGCACTTCAGAAGTCCGGCGTGACGGTGGACGACTCCGACGACCACACCGTGTTCATCTCCGGCCGCGCGGACCAGGTCAAGAAGCTGCGGCAACTCGGCTACGAGGTCACGCCGATGGGCGCCGCACCCGACCGGTCGCGCGGCGAGGAGGACGTACGGCCCCTCGACTTCCCCTCCGCCGACTCGCGCTATCACAACTACGCCGAGATGAACACGGAGATCAGCCAGCGGCTCTCGGCGTACCCGAACATCATGAGCAGGCGCGTGATCGGGAAGTCGTACCAGGGCCGGGACATCGTCGCCATCAAGATCAGCGACAACGTCGCGACCGACGAGTCCGAACCCGAAGTCCTGATGACCCACCACCAGCATGCACGCGAGCACCTCACCGTCGAGATGGCGCTCTACCTGATACGCGAACTGGGCGCCGGATACGGCTCCGATCAGCGCATCACGAACATGGTCAACAGCCGCGAGATCTGGATACTCCCCGACCTCAACCCGGACGGCGGCGAGTACGACATCGCGACCGGGCAGTACCGCTCCTGGCGCAAGAACCGGCAGCCCAACAGCGGTTCCTCGTACGTCGGTACGGACCTGAACCGCAACTGGGCCTATCGCTGGGGTTGCTGCGGCGGTTCGTCCGGTTCGACGTCCTCCGACACCTACCGGGGTCCGGCCGCCGAGTCCGCGCCCGAGGTGAAGGTCGTCGCCGACTTCGTACGCAGCCGGGTCGTCGGCGGTACGCAGCAGATCAAGGCGGGCGTCGACTTCCACACGTACAGCGAGCTCGTGCTGTGGCCCTTCGGCTACACGAACTCGGACACGACCACCGGCATGACGGCCGACGACCGCAACGCCTTCGCCACGGTCGGCGGGAAGATGGCCGCCAGCAACGGCTACACGGCCGAGCAGTCCAGCGATCTCTACATCACGGACGGCTCGATCGACGACTGGCTGTGGGGCGACCAGAAGATCTTCGGCTACACCTTCGAGATGTACCCGGGGTCCGCGTCGGGCGGCGGTTTCTACCCGCCCGACGAGGTCATCGAGCGCGAGACGTCCCGCAACCGGGACGCGGTGCTCCAACTGCTGGAGAACGCGGACTGCATGTACCGGTCCATAGGCAAGGAGGAGCAGTACTGCTGACGGGCTGGTGTTGTGCGTGAGAGTGCGCCCCGGCTCGGCCCGGGGCGCACCCTCACTCATGCACTCATGAAGTACGCGGTCACTCCTGGAAGTACGCGTCCAGGACCTCGTCCAGCTCCGTCTCCCACTCCTTGACCTTGGCGCGGGACGGGATGCGGAGTTCGACCGGGTACCAGCGGCGTTCGGGGGTGTGCACCGTGATGGTGTACCAGCGGCCGAAGCGCGAGGTCTCCGACTCGACCGCGCCGATCTCGTCCCAGCGGAACTCGGCCTCGTGGTCGTCCAGGCGCAGTCGTACGCCTCGGTGGTCGGCGGTGATCTTCGCGCGGTAGTCGGAGGCCTCGAAGACGGGGCCGTCGGCGGAGGGCTCCTCCGAGTCGTCCGACTCCGCCTCGGCTGCCTCCTCCGGCTCCTCCGACTCCGACTCGGCGGTCTCCTTCGCCTCGTCCGAAGGATCCGCCTCGTCGGACTTTGCCGGGACGTCCTTGTCGAAGGCGTCGGCCGCGTGCTCGGCGGCCGTCTCCGTCTCCTCGGAGGCGGCCTCTTCGGCTGCCGCGGTCTCCTCGACCGGGTCCTTGGCGTCCTTCGGGTCCTTGGGATCGGCAGGGCGCGGGCCCGTGATGCCGGGGACGAACGCCGGGTCGGCTGCCGCGCCTTGCAGGGGCTGGATGCTGGGTCCTATGCGCTGCTCCACGGTGGGCAGTATGGCCGATGAAGCTGTGGCGTGGGGGGCCGGGGCGTCACTCGTCACCTGAGTGATGCCAAGGTCCGGGCGGCCGCTGTACGAACACGCTCGGCACCACTGCGGCCCCGCGCCCCCTTGAGGGCGCGGGGAAGCGGCCTCAGCTGTCCAGTACTGCCAGCGCGTCGATCTCGATCAAGAGACCCGCCGGCAGGCCCACGTAAACCGTCGTGCGGGCTGACGGCGGCGCGGTGAGGCCCTGCTCCTCGAAGTACTGGTCGTAAATCCCGTTGAACTCACCGAAGTGGTCGACGTCCGTCAGGTAGACGCGGATCATCAACGCGTCGTCCCAGGTCGCGCCGCCCTCCTCGAGGACCGACTTGACGTTGGCGAGGGTCTGGAGGGTCTGTTCGCGCAGGGTCGGGCCGGCGGGCGTGGGTGGCTGCCCCTCCACGGCGGGCAGGAAGCCGACCTGGCCGGCGACCTGGAGGATGTTGCCCTTCTTGACTCCGTGCGAGAACTTGGCGGGCGGGGTGGTGTGGGTCTTGGGCGTGAGCGCGACCTTCTCGGTCTTCTCGGTCATGAACTTCCTTCCTCGGCTGGGGTGTTGGCTGGAGTACTGACTGGGACGTTGCTGCCTGAGTACTCCCGGGTGATGGCGTCCGCCGTGCGGCGGACCAGCGGGAGCAGCGTAAGGAGTTCGTCGGCGGTGACGACGACGTTCGGGGCGGAGACCGACATGGCGGCGACGACGCGGCCGTCGGTGCCGCGGATGGGGGCTCCGACGCAGTTGATGGACTCCTCGTGGCCGCCTAGGTCGGTGGCCCAGCCCTGTTCGCGTACGGTCGCCAACTCCTTGAGGAAAGCGGGGGCGTTGGGGATCGAACGGGCCGTGTACATCGGGTAGTCGAGCTTCTCCGCGAGGACTCGGCGCTCGGACTCGGGAAGGTCGGCGAGGAGCAGCTTGGCGACGGCGGCGACGGTGATCGCGACGGGCTTGCCGATACGGGAGTACATGCGCACCGGGTAGCGGCTCTCGACTTTGTCGATGTAGAGGACCTCGCCCTCCTCGTACACGGCGAGGTGGATCGTGTGGCCGCACTGTTCGTTGAGGCGTACGAGGTGGGGGTGGGCGATCTCGCGGATGTCCAGGTTCTCCACCGCCTCCTGCGCGAGGGCGAAGAGGCGGGCGCCGAGGCGGTAGCGCTGGTCGGACTGGCGGTAGACGAGGCCGTGCTCGTGGAGGGTGCGCAGGAGGCGGAGCGCGGTGGACTTGTGGACGCCGAGCCGTTCGGCGACCTGGCCGAGGTCGGCGGGGCCCTCGGCGAGGAGCGGCAGGATGCTCAGGGCGCGATCGACGGTCTGGCTCATGCGGTACGTACCTCCTCGTTGGCCCGCGTCCACCCGGGTCCGAGTCGAAGTGTCCCCCACGCTCCGTCGTCCAGCGCGACCAGCCGGTCGGCGTGCTCGCGGGCGGGAGGCGCCGCGAGATCGCCGGGCACGGTGAGCGCGGCGGCGGCCATGAGATGACCGTGCCGGATGCGGTCCCGCACGGGGAGCCCGCGAAGGGTCGCGGACAGGAATCCGGCGGCGAAGGCGTCGCCGGCGCCTACGTGGGCGATGACGTCGACGTGGAGGGCCCCTACGAAGGTGGCGGTGTCCGCGGCGTCCTCGCCCATGCCGCCGGTGTTCTTGTCGAAGACGGTCGCTCCTCTCTCGCCCTGCTTGACGACCAGCAGGGCCGGTTCGGGCAGCGCCTCCCGGACTGCCGCGGCCCCGTGCAGCCCCCACGCGTCCCGTGCCTCGTCGTCCCCGACGAACACGATGTCGGCGGCGCGCGCCAGGTCCAGCAGGACGCGCGGCCCTTCCGTGTCACGCCACAGGCCCGGCCTGTGGTTGACGTCGAAGGAGACCAGGGGGCGTCCCGGTCGGCGCGCGGTCAGCTCGCGCAACAGGCCGAGGCAGTCGCCGGACAGGGCGGCCGTGATCCCGGAGAGGTGGAGGACGCGGCCCGAGCGGAGCACGTCCAGATCCACCGTGTCCGTCGCCATCGTGGAGGCAGCGGAGCCCGTCCGGTAGTACGCCACCTCGTGGGCGTCGGTGGCCCGCTCTCCCGCCGTACGGAAGTAGATGCCAGTGGGGCGCACCGGATCGCGTCGTACGGCGGAGGTGTCGACGCCGTACGACGCGATCGTCTCCACCAGGTGGTCGCCGAAGCCGTCGGCGCCCACCCGGCTGACCCATTTCACGGAGTGCCCGGCGGCAGCCAACCCACACGCCACGTTGGACTCCGCACCGCCGATGCCCCGGTCGAAGGACGGCACGTCGGCGAGACGCCCCGGCCGGGAGGGCAGGAACGTGACCATGGACTCGCCGAGCGTGACGACGTCCACGGGATCCACGGTGTCCTCGGCGGCTTCGGGACGAGCGGGTCCGGTGCGGGTAACGATGGCGGAGGCTCCTCGTCGGTTCGCGGGTCGCAGCGGCTCCGTTGACCCGGCGTTGGGCGAGATGTTAGACAGCAGTGAGCGCCATGCGCAATGAGCGTTGCGTACAGCGCAACACCTCAGGAACAGGGAGGCTCCATGGCCGCCGAGTCAGCCGCCGACACCGCCGCAGCGCGTGCAGAAAGTGCAGAACATCTCGCCGCGCTCGCCGAGGAACGCGTCGACCACCGCTTCAAGGGCCTCCCTCCCGACGCCGACGGCCTGACGGTCGGCGAGCTGACCGCCCAGCGCCGCAACCTCTTCACCGCCGGCTTCACCACCCCCGTCCTCGCCCTCTCCGCCGAGCGCCTGGAACACAACCTCCAGCTCATGGAGACGTACGCGACCCGCCACGGCCTCGCCTTCGCCCCGCACGGCAAGACCTCGATGGCACCCCAGCTCTTCCACCGCCAGATCGAGTACGGGGCGTGGGGCATCACCCTCGCCGTACCGCACCAGGTGCGGGTGGCCCGCGCCTTCGGCACCCAACGCGTCTTCCTGGCCAACGAGTTGGTGGACCAGCCCGCGCTGAAGTGGGTCGCCTCGCAGCTCGCCGCCGACCCCGCCTTCCGCTTCATCTGCTACGTCGACTCCGTGCGCGGCGTCGAGCTGATGGACGCCGCGCTGCGCGCACCCCGAAGCGAATCCGCACGCTCCCGAAGCGGACCCACCCGCCCCGTGGACGTCGTCGTCGAGCTGGCCGCGGGCGACGGCGCCCGCACCGGCGTCCGTACGGAGGCGGAGTGCGCGGCGGTCGCGGACGCGGTGGCCGCGGCGGACACGCTGCGCCTTGTGGGCGTGGCGGGTTACGAGGGCGAGGTGCCGGACGCGAACCCGGAGCGCGTACACGCGTGGCTCCGCCGCCTCACCGCACTCGCCGCCGACTTCGACAAGGCGGGCCGCTTCGCCGGAGTGGGCCTGGACGAGATCGTGGTCAGCGCGGGCGGCAGCGCCTGGTTCGACGCGGTGGCCGACGTCTTCGCCGGGATCCCCGAACTCTCCCTCCCCGTACTGAAGTTGCTGCGCTCCGGCGCGTACGTCTCGCACGACGACGGCCACTACCGCCGGATCACCCCCTTCAACCGCGTGCCCGAGGAGGGCGCCCTCCACCCCGCCTTCCGCCTCTGGGCGCAGGTCGTCTCCCGTCCCTCCCCCGAGCAGGCCTTCGTCAACGCGGGCAAGCGGGACGCGGCGTACGACCTGGACCTCCCCTTCGCCCAGGTGGTCCGCTCCGGCGCCGAGGAGCGTCCGGCAACCGGCATCACGGTCACCGGACTCTCCGACCAGCACGGCTGGCTCCGTACGACGCCGGAAGTGGACCTGCGCGTGGGCGACTGGGTCGGTCTGGGCCTGTCCCACCCCTGCACGTCCTTCGACAAGTGGCAGCTGATCCCGCTGGCGGAGGCGGACGGCACGGTCGTCGACTACATCCGCACGTACTTCTAGGAGGCTCGCGTGGAGAACCTCGTCATCCGGGACGCGGACGTCGTCGACGGCTCCGGCGCGCCCTCGTACCGCGCCGATGTGGTCGTGGACGGGGGCAGGATCGTCTCGATCGTGCAGGAGGCGGCTGCGGCGGGTTGTCAACGCCCCATGGCCATGCGGGAGTTGGACGCCGAAGGCCTCGTCCTCTCCCCCGGCTTCGTCGACATGCACGCCCACAGCGACCTCGCCCTGCTCCGGGACCCGGACCACAGTGCGAAGGTCGCGCAGGGGGTGACCCTCGAAGTCATCGGCCAGGACGGGCTGTCGTACGCACCGGTCGACGACCGTACGCTCGCCGAGGTGCGCCGCGCGATCACCGGCTGGAACGGACACGGCGACGACATCGACTTCACCTGGCGTTCCGTGGGCGAGTATCTGGGCCGCCTGGACCACGGCTTCGGCGGCGAGGGCATCGCGGTGAACGCGGCGTACCTCATCCCCCAGGGCACCGTCCGCATGCTGGCCGTCGGCTGGGACGACCGCGAGGCTACGCCCCAAGAGCTGGACAGGATGCGGCAGTTGGTTGCCGAAGGGCTGCGCGAGGGCGCGGTCGGACTGTCGTCCGGGCTGACGTACACCCCCGGCATGTACGCCAAAGACGCCGAACTCACCGAACTGTGCCGGGTGGTGGCCGAGTACGGCGGCTACTACTGCCCGCACCACCGCTCGTACGGAGCGGGCGCCCTGGACGCGTACAAGGAGATGGTGGAGCTGACGCGCACCGCGAACTGCTCCCTCCATCTCGCCCACGCCACCATGAACTTCGGCGTGAACAAGGGGAAGGCCCCGGAGCTGCTGGCGCTCCTCGACGAGGCACTCGCCTCGGGGGCGGACATCAGCCTCGACACGTACCCCTACACCCCCGGCAGTACAACTCTCGCGGCGATGCTGCCCAGTTGGGCGAACGAGGGCGGCCCGGAGTCGACCCTCGCCCGGCTGAAGGACGAGGACACCGCCGAACGGATCCGCCACCACATGGAGGTCGTGGGCGCGGACGGCTGCCATGGCGTCCCCATCGAGTGGGACACCATCGAGATCTCGGGCGTGACGAACCCGGCCTTGGGGGACCATGTCGGCCGTACGGTCCAGCAGTCGGCCGACGAGCGCGGCGAGACGCCCTGGACGACCGCCCGCCGCCTGCTCCTCGACGACGGGCTCGGCTCCACGATCCTGATGCACGTCGGCCACGAGGAGAACGTCCGGCAGATCATGCGCCATCCCGTCCACACCGGCGGCTCGGACGGCATCCTCCAGGGCGACAAGCCGCATCCGCGCGCGTACGGGACGTTTCCGCAGTACCTCGGCCGGTACGTACGGGAGTTGGGCGTCCTCGGCCTGGAGGAGTGCGTCGCGCATCTCACCTCGCGCCCGGCGGCCCGGCTGAGGCTGCCGGACCGCGGCCTGGTGCGTGAGGGGTACCGGGCCGACCTGGTCCTCTTCGACCCGGCCACGGTCGCCGCGGGCGCGACGTTCGAGGAGCCGCGCACGCTCCCCGTCGGCATTCCGTACGTCCTGGTCGACGGCCGTTTCGCCATCGAGGACGGCCGGCGCACTGACGTACTGGCGGGGCGGGCGGTCCGCCGTACTGCCACATGACCGCCCGCCTTCCAGAAGCTACGGCTTGGGCAGGGTGCACCCGGGGCGGCTCAGGTCGATCTTGTTGTCGAGCCCGACGCAGGGGACGATCTGGTACGTCTGCTGCCCGTAGTTGATGCCCTCGCGGACGGTGATGTTGCCGCTCTCGTCGACCTCACAGGGGTTGTTGTCGGTGCAGCGGGCGCCGTCCTCGTTGCCGGTGTTGTTGACGGCGACGACCTTGCCGGTGGCGTCGTCGACCACGGGCGAACCGGACGTACCGCCGATGGTGTCGCAGGCGGAGGTGTAGCGGACCGAGTCCTTCCAGGTCCAGGCGCCCTCACGCAGGCGGTACGCGAAGCCGTCGACGCTGCAGTTGTAGATCCGCTTCCAGTAGCCGGAGACGACGCTGATGGCAGTTCCGGCGGTGGGGCGCGCGGAGTTGAGCTCCAGGGCCTGGATGTCGTACGAGTCCTGTATCTGCTGGTACGTGCTGGTCAGCTGGTACAGCGAGACGTCGGTGTCCGTCATCGTGGCGTACGCGATCTTGTCGGCCCGGAGCGTCGCTACGCGCGTACCAGCCGAGTTGAGCAGCCCGAAGGTGCGGCTGGACGGCTGGTCGACGATGACCTCGCCGGGCTCCGGGAAGCCGGCCTCCAGGCAGTGGCCGTTGGACATCACCAGGGCGGGGTCGTCCGCCTCCGAGTCGGGCATGCGCACGACGGAGCCGGAACAGTTGCTGAGCGAGACCGTGCCGGCGAAGTCCACGGCCTGGGCCTTCGGCGCGGTGACCCGGGACAGGTTCGCCGTGGTGGACGTGACCGCGTCATGGGCCACCGATGTGAGCGTGTCCGTGTCCACGCCCTTGCCCGCGGTCGAGGCCGATGCCGTGGGCTCGGTCGCGGCGCCGGTTGCCGCACCGGCGGGTACCGCGCCGAGCCCGGCGAGCGCCAGGGCGCTGAGCGCGGCGACGAGAGGTTTTCTCATGTGGGGGTCCCCTCTTACGACTTGGGCGACCGGAGAATTTCCGGTCGCCCACTGCATTGTCATGCGCATTGTGATCGTAAAGGGGCGTGTGAGCAAGGAGTTGTATCAGGCCGCCGGTTGGGGTTGGTTCACGCCGTACGGCCTGGCGGTTGCCGCTACTTGGGGCGCTTGGTGGCTCCCTGCCCCCGACCGGGGTTGCCATTCCCCTTTTCCGGCTCGCCCGTTGGGGCGGTGGCCGTAATCGAGGGTGTCCCTGTGATGGGTCCGCCGGCATCACCGGATCCAGCGGAACGGGAGTCGCTCGGTGAAGGGCTCACCGAGACCTTGTCCGGCGCCTCGGACGACGACCCGTCCGAGGCCTTGGATGTCGCCCCTGACGGGTCGTCGGCCAACGGGGCGGTCGAGCCCGGTTCGTCCGTGGCCGAGGAGGACTGCTGGGCCTTCGGCGCCTCCTGGTCCTCCTTCTCGGAGGACTCGGAACCGAAGAGTCCGGAGATCACGACGGCGAAGATCCCGATGCCGGCCACACCGGCGGCCACGGCTACGCGCCTCTTCATCCGGACCCGGCGGCGACGCATCAGCCGCTCGTGACGCCCTACGTCATCGGGGAGATCCGCATCCCCCGCATCCTCCACGTCCTTCGTGGGCTCGATGCGGAGCGTGTTGTCGTACGCGTTCTGCCACCCGTGCGCGACCGCCGGGTCCGCGTACTCGTCGTACGGCGGAGCCGTGTCGCCGTACGGGTGGTACACAGGCGGCGCGCCTTGGCCTTCGACGTTCTCCCGGTATGCGTCGTTCATGTCGTACGCACCGGCTGACTTATTCGCGGCATAGGCGTCGTGCGTACTTCTGCCGCGCTCTGTGTCCGGAACATGATGGGGGATTGTAGAGAAAAGAGGGGCCTGTGGTGTAACTGAGGAAGATATACACCCAAAGCACCACGTCTCGCGTGGTGGAAAACACGCCCCACGAAGCGTTACGCGGCCGTAAGCTCGCGGACATGCAGGTGATCCAGTCGACCAAGCTCGCAAACGTCTGTTACGAGATCCGGGGCCCGGTTCTCGAGGAGGCGATGCGCCTGGAAGCGGCAGGTCACCGCATCCTGAAGCTGAACACCGGGAACCCGGCGGCATTCGGCTTCGAGTGCCCGCCCGAGATCCTGGAGGACATCCTCCGCAACGTCTCCTCGGCGCACGGCTACGGCGACGCGAAGGGCCTGCTGGCCGCGCGCCGCGCAGTCGTCATGCACAACCAGACCCTCGGCATCGAGACGGACGTCGAGCACGTCTTCATCGGCAACGGCGTCTCCGAGCTGATCGTGATGGCGATGCAGGGCCTGCTCGACGACGGCGACGAGGTCCTCGTACCGGCACCCGACTACCCGCTGTGGACGGCCGCGGTGTCCCTGTCCGGCGGTACGGCCGTGCACTACCGCTGTGACGAGCAGTCCGACTGGATGCCGGACCTCGCCGACATCGAGCGCAAGGTCACCGACCGGACCAAGGCGCTCGTGATCATCAACCCGAACAACCCGACGGGAGCGGTGTACGACGAGGCGATGTTGCGCGGCCTTACGGACATCGCGCGCCGGCACAATCTGCTCGTCTGCTCCGACGAGATCTACGACAAGATCCTGTACGACGACGCCACGCACACCGCGACCGCCAAGATCGCCCCGGATCTGCTGACGCTCACCTTCAACGGGATGTCGAAGGCGTACCGCGTGGCGGGGTACCGGGTGGGGTGGATGTCGATCTCCGGGCCGCGGGCGCACGCCGACTCGTACATCGAAGGCCTGACGATCCTGGCGAACATGCGGCTGTGCGCGAACATGCCCGGTCAGCACGGTGTGGTCGCCGCGCTGAGCGGCCGGCAGACCATCAACGACCTGGTGCTGCCCGGCGGGCGACTGCGGGAGCAGCGGGATGTGGCACACGAGCTGCTCACGCAGATTCCGGGCGTGACGTGCGTGAAGCCGAAGGGGGCGCTGTACCTCTTCCCGCGGCTCGATCCGAAGGTGTTCAAGATCAAGGACGACCGGCAGATGGTGCTCGATCTGCTGCGGGCCGAGAAGATCATGGTGGTGCAGGGTTCCGGATTCAACTGGCCGGAAGCCGACCACTTCCGCGTCGTCACGCTGCCCACGGAGCGGGATCTGACGGACGCGGTGACGCGGATCGGGAACTTCCTGGACGGCTACAGCCAGCCGTGACGCTGCGTAACCCTCTGGTCCTCTTCTGCGAACCGGCTCAACTTTAGACAGAATCCAAGCTAGGATGGCTTCCTGTCAGAGCAGCAGGAGGCCGTCCCCATGTACGAACCGATCCGCACCAAGTCGGTCCACACGCCGGTCGGCAGCGCCGACTTTCCGCACCGGTCGCGGGAGGAAGAGCTGGACATCCAGCTCGCCGGTCATCTCGCGGCGTTGCTGGCGGTGACGGATGAGCTGCGCGGCCTCTCGCCGTCCGGCGAGCTTGACGTGGCCGCGGAGCGGTTGGCTCGGCAGGTTTCGCGCCTGCGGGGCGGGCGGCCGCCGGTCCGCACGCCGGCAGGCCTGCCCGAGCCGCGGCTCGTCGCGCTCCACGAGCGCGCGCATGCCCTTG
>NZ_BMPQ01000035.1 GCF_014647675.1 Streptomyces flaveus
AACTCGCCAGATACGTCATGAACGCGACGTCAAAGAACAGTTGACGCGACACGCACCATTAGTTCATCGACGAGCCCGGGAGAACGTCGGTGAGCTGACCTACGACGTGTTCGGCCTGGAGGTCTCTTCAACAGGCTTTCACGCGGCGATCGCTGCAGAGGTTGAAAGGGGCGGAACCTACGAGGAAATCACCGGGCGATTTACAGGCCTGGGAGCAGAAGCCCGGGCTCTGCTGCGCGCCATGACGTTCGCTCGGGCGCGGGAGGAAGGCTGATGCGATGGCCGTTGAAGCCGGAGATCACCGTCGAGGACGTGATGAAAGCATGCACGCCGTGGCTGACGAAACAGGAATGGACGGACCTGATCGCCCGGCTTCCAGAGCTCATAGGGCAAGAGGAGCGATACAGGGCGGCCGGTGAAGTAAGTGAGCTGCTCGCCCTGCTGGTCTCCGAGTTCGAGTCGCAGCCCCACGACACGGATAAGGGCCGCCTCAGTGCCACATACGACAAAGCGCTCGTCGGAGGGGGCGGACGGAGGCTCTACAACGCGATCAAGGCCACGGCGACATACGGCTGCAGCATCTGCGGAGCCGGTCCGGCGTCCACGCTCGACCACCACGCCCCGAAGGCCGCCTTTCCGCTCCTGGCTCTGACGCCTCTGAACCTGGTACCTGCCTGCGGGCCCTGCAACCAGGGCAAGAGCACCTCCTTCGCCACCGACCCTGCCATGGAACCGTTCCACCCCTACTTCGACGATCTCGGAACCGCCCGGTGGCTATACGCCGAGATCCACAGGGTCGCCGGCGGCGCAGTAGCCGAGTTCTCGGTCCTTCCTCCGGCGGACTGGCCAGAGGTCAAAGCCCAGCGACTGGTCCACCACTTCACCAAGAACAAGCTGGGGCCCAAGTTCAAATTCGAGACGCCACGTCGTCTGGCGAGCCGTCGGCAGAGGGACACGGACACTCTTGCCTCCTCAGGCCCTGAGGGACTGCGGGCCGCCATCTTGGAAGAGGCCGACAGCCACGCGGCGTTCGATCCAAACGACTGGGAGACCGCCTGGCTGTACGGCCTCGCGGAGTGCGACTGGTACATCAACGGCGGTATGAACGACATCTGAATCGGTTCGGGGCTGGGGACGCAGCCGAGCCCGCCGGAGGGCACTCCGGCAGCACCACACGCTTCGACAATGCGCAGTTCTGCGGAGGCACCATCCATCTCGCCGACGCGCAGTTCTCCGGCGGCACCATCTCGTTCAACCGCGCGCAGTTCGCCGGAGGCACCGTCGACTTCTCTGCGCGATGGGTGTAGCGCCATCCGGTGTTCCAGTAAGCGGGTCACAACTGCCAACCGGGGTGATCCTGCCTCCTACCCGGTAAGGGATCGGCTCACCTGTCGACGGTGAAACACGGTGATCTCCGTTCCGGCGTCACTGTTACCGTCATCTACGAAGGCTTAGAGGGTGTCTCATGTGGTGAGTTTCGCGAGCTTCTTGTAGCAGGTGAGGGCCGCGGCCAGGCCGAGGAAAGCGAGGAAGTGGCTGCCCTTTCGTTCGTATCGGACGGTGAGACGGCGGTAGCCGAAGAGCCAGGCGATGGACCGTTCGATCTTCCAGCGGTGACGGCCGAGTCGTTCGCCGGACTCGATGCCTGGTCGAGCGATCCGCGCGACCAAGCCGCGTTCGCGGAGCCAGGCGAGGTGATCGGCGGAGAAGTACGCCTTTTGTCCGCACGGACTTTGACCGGGCGCCGTCGGCGCGGTCCACGGCGGGAGCGTACGGCGGGTATCCCGAGGATCAACGGCTTGAACGCCTGGCTGTCGTGCAGGTTCGCACCGGAAGCGGCGACCGCCAGCGGGATGCCCTGGGCGTCGGACAGGACGTGCAGCTTGCTGCCCTTCTTGCCGCGATCGACCGGGTTCGGCCCGGTCAGCGATCCCCCCTTTTAGCGCGGACGGAGGTCGCATCGATGATCGCCGAGGTCCAGTCGACCTCGCCCCTGGCTCCGAGCTCGTCCAGGACGGCCCGGTGCAGCCGACGCCACAGGCCGGCCTCGGTCCAGACCGTGAACCTACGGTGAGCCGTCGCCGGCGACGTACCGAACGTCGGTGGCAGGTGCCGCCACGCGCATCCGCTGGTCAGCACGTACACCACCGCCGTGAACACTGCCCGCTCATCACACGGCGCGGTCCCTCCGCCCTGCGGACGAGCAGCAAACGACGGCAGCAACGGGGCGACCAGTTCCCAGAGTTCATCAGGAACCAGACGCTTCGACAGATCGGCACCCACGAACGGCATCATGCCGCACGGACATCACGCCACGTGAGACACCCTCTTAAGCATCCTCTTCGGCTGGCCATCACTGCTCCTGATCCTCGCTATCGCCGCCGCTACTACTCTCGCGCGCTCGCTGAGCGTCTGCTTCATAGATCTCGCGCGCCTGGCGAAGGAGTGCCTCCATCTCGGGGGTGCTCTTGCCCTCGATCTCAACCGTGTTGGGGCCCAGCTCGATACGAATTCGGGCGCCCTGGTGGCGGTTGGCAACAGCTTCGATGGCGGTCCGCAAGGTCATCCAAGCGCCGTTATCGCGCATCATCAACGCAACGATGAGCAGATGACCGGGGTCGATGCCGAACTCTGCCGCGTAACTAGCATCCGCCCCCTGCTCTTCCAACTGGGCTAGGAGCGCACGAGCAAGACCCGGTGTAGCCCGCAGCTTGACTTCATCAAACATGGCAGCGGGGTCGACACGGAGTCGGAGAACTCCTGGCTCGGCTGGCGGGGGTTGAGGCATGACGTCATGGCCGTGGGTCATGTGCTGAGGCTAGCGCCACCGGGAAAGCCCAGGGTTGGGAATCACACGCTGACTGGTACCCGGCGATCCGGTCGCGATGGGGGCGGATCCGAAGACGGCGGCGGGCAGCTGATGGCGCTGCGACTCCATCGAACGGGCCTCTCCTGGCGGCGGTGGGACCAGGGTTACTGGTCTCTTCGGAGGCAGCCGTACGCGGCAATCCAACGTTCGGGCAGCACCCTCTGGGCGAGAAGACAGGACTACGGCGACGGCTCGTTCCAGGCAGGCATCACATGGAGAGCGTGGTGCGTCCTGTCTGTGTGAGCGGGCCCATGCGGGCACCTCCTGCATGCCCTCAGGTAGCCGTGTTCTTAGCCGTGAACCACAGGCGAAACCTGCACTCACAGACACCCCAGGTGTCATCATGAAGACGAAAGATGCAGGTAGGAGCCACTGGCTACAGGCTCTGTTGCCCTCCTAAAGCGGGTGTCGCAGGTTCGAATCCTGCCGGGGGCACAACGCATTACCACTCTGACCTGGGGTTTCTTACCCAGAGAGGGCTCCCACTCGGCCTCGGACTCCTTGTCCGGGGCCGTTTGCGTGAGCTCCTGCCACCGCTCCCCCGCCTGGGCTCGGGCAGCGGCCTGCCATATCCGGCACCCACCTGCTACCCGAGCGGCCCGCGTGCGTACGCGGTGCGGGTGCCGTCGCCGAGCTGCGGGCGGTGCGCCCCAAGCCCAAGTCCGTCCACGGCCAGGCGCTATGCCGGGTCGAAGGCGACGGCTACGCCTGCGACAGCTCACCACGACCTGTTCGCCCACCCCGACCTGACCCTGCGCCACCTCGAAGAACGCGCCGCCGACCACCAGGTCGTCCTCCTCGGCGTCGGCGGCTGCTTCGCCCCTGCGCTCGATGCCCTGTGCGACCACTTCTCCGGCCGGATCCTGGGTGTCGTCGAGGACACCGAGAACGGCCACCGCCGCTACGCCGACCACGACAAACTCCGCTGCCCGGTGATCTCCGTGGCCCGATCTCCGCTGAAGGATCCCGAGGACTTCCTCGTCGGCCGTTCCGTCGTCTTCTCCACCGAGGCCCTGCGCGGCCGGGGCGACAACCTGCACGGCCGTGTCTCAGTCCCGCGCCGCCCCGGCCCGGGACAGGTCCCAGTACGCGGCGTACCGGCCGGCGCGCCGCAGCAACTCCTCGTGGCTGCCCTGTTCGACCACCCGCCCGGCGTCCAGGAAGGCGACGCGGTCGGCCCGGCGCACGGTCCCCATGCGGTGCGCCACCAGCACCACGGTCCGGCCCGCCATCAGCTCCTCGATGCCGGCGTGCACGGCCGCCTCGTTCACCGGGTCCAGGGCCGAAGTGACCTCGTCGAGCAGCACGATCGGCGCGTCCTTCAGCAGCGCGCGGGCGATGGAGACGCGCTGCCGCTCGCCGCCCGACAGCAGCGCCCCGCCCTCGCCCACGTCCGCCGACCAGCCGCCGGGCATCCGCTCGATCACCTCGTCGAGACGGGCCGCGGCGGCCGCGGCCAGTACCTCGGCGTCGGTGGCGTCCGGGCGGCCGAGGCGCACGTTCTCCTCGATCGTGCCGTCGAAGAGGTAGACGTCCTGGAAGACGATGGCGATCCGCGCCATCAGCGCCGCGGTGTCCATCTCCCGTACGTCCACGCCGCCGATCCGCACCGCGCCCGCGTCGACGTCGTAGAAGCGGGCGAGCAGCTGCAGCAGCGTCGTCTTGCCCGCGCCTGACGGCCCGACGAAGGCGAGCCGCCGGCCCTCGGGTACGGACAGCGTCACCCCGTCGGCGACCGCGCGGTCGCCGTGCCGGAAGGTGACCCCGTCGAACGCGACGTCGTGACCGGCCGGTTCGCGCGGCGCGCGAGGCTCCGGCAGCGGCTTGGTGTTGAGGACGTCGTCGAGGCGGGTGAGTTCGGCGCGGGCGGCGCGGATGCCGCCACTCATCTCGGCGAGGGACAGCAGCGGGTCGGCGCAGCGGGCGGCGAGCACCAGGACCGCGAGCAGCTCGGCCGTGCCGATGTCCCCGCCGAGGGCGAGGTACGCGCCGAGTGCGAGCAGCGCGGTGAACACCGCCTGCACGGTGACCGCAAGACCCAGCACACCCGGCAGCGCCGACATGGTGGAGTGACGCGAGGCGCGGCGCAGTTCCTCCAGGGAGTCGTCCAGCAGACCGAATCGCTCGCCGGTGCGGCCGCCGGCGCGCAGCACCGGCTGGGCCTGGAGGTACTCGATGACGCGGCCGGTGGCCGCGCGTTCGCGTGCCACGCGCTCCGTGTCGGTCGCCGTCGTCGCGCGGGCCGTGCGCAGCTGGACCGCGGCTACCAACGGCACAGCAGCCAGGCCGGCAAGCCCCAACTGCCAGTTGAAGACGAGCATCACGGCGACGATCGTCAGCGGCGTCACACAGGCGGAGATGAACGGCGCCAGCAGGTGCGCGATCACGCTCATCGCCTGCAACACGCCCTGGCTGGCGAGGACGGACACCTCGCCGGTGCGGCCGGGTTGATACCAGCCGATGGGCAACCGGGCGAGGTGTTCGCCGAGGCGCTCGTACATGCCGTGCAGCATCGTCGTGCCCACGCGGAAACCGGAGCGGTCGCTGATGTACCGCAGCACCGCATAGATCGCGACCGCCGTGCCGAAGGCGGCCAGCCAGGGCCGGGCGTCCTCGGGTGTGCTGCCGAAGAGCGCGCGCAGCACGGGCACCAGCAGGGCGTACGACAGTCCCTCGGCGAGGGCGGTCGCCGTCATCAGGGCAACGGTGCGGCGCACCGGCCCGGCGTACTCGTGGCCAAGCACGCGCAGCAGTGTGCTGATCATCGGGCCTCTTCCCCTTCCACGGCACCGGCTTCCACGGCACCGGCGTGGATCTTCCAGAATTCGGCGAATGCGCCGTTCCGCGTGAGGAGTTCCGCGGTCGTGCCCCGCTCCACGATCTCGCCGTCGCGCAGCATCACGACGGTGTCGGCGTCGGCGATCGTCTCCAGGCGGTGGGCGATGACCAGCGTCGTCCGCTTCTCCCGCGTCTGTGCCAGCGCCTCGCGCACCGCCTGCTCGGTCTGCGGGTCGGCGAAGGCGGTGGCCTCGTCGAGGACCAGGACGGGGGCGTCTGCGAGCAGGGCGCGGGCGATCGAGACGCGCTGCGCCTCGCCGCCGGAGAGGCGGGCGTCCTCGCCGATCACCGAGTCGTAGCCGCGGGGCAGTTCGAGAATGCGGTCGTGGATGCTCGCCCGGCGGGCGGCGCGGACGACGGCGTCGCGGTCGGCGTGCGGGACGGCGAGTGCGATGTTGTCCGCGACCGAGGCGCGCAGCAGCCGGACGTCCTGGAAGACGAAGGACACCCGCCGGTACAGCTCCTGGCTGCCCACCTCACGCAGGTCGACGCCGCCGAGGAGCACGGAGCCGTGCGTCGGGTCGTAGAACCGCGGCAGCAGCTGCACCAGCGTGGACTTGCCGCTGCCGGACGGCCCGACCACGGCCGTGATCGTCCCCGGCTCCAGCACCAGGTCGATACCGCGCAGCACCTCGCGCCCGGCCGCGGCACCCTCGTACCCGAAGCGGACGTCACGCAGCTCCACCCGGTGTCCCTCGGGCGCCACCGGCCGTACGGGCTCGGGCAGCGACGGCTCGGCGAGTACGTCCCGGATGCGGCCGACGGCGCGCCGCGCGGCCTGCAGGTCGTCGAAGCCGTGCCCGAGCGCGGCCACGGGCGCGGTCAGCCCGAGGCCGAGAAGCATGAAAGGCAGCAGGTCCGCCGGGGCGAGCCCGCCCCCGGTGACCCGGTACGTGCCGCCGACCAGCACCGCCAGCAGCACGAACGGCGGCGACAGCGCCACCTGCATCCCTGCGGCAACCCCGGAAAGACCGCGCACCATCCGGTAGAAGCTCCGGGTGAAGTCGCCCACCGCGGTACGGAACTTGCCGTGCGCCCGCTCCGACCCGCCGAACGCCTTCACCACCGCGATGCCCTGCACGAACTCGACCACCGACGCCGAGATCCGCCCCATCGCGGCGTCGAACTCCTTCTGCTCGCGCAGCCGCGTAGGGGTCATCATCAGCGGCACCAGCGCGACCGCCAGCAGCACGGGGATCAGCGTGATCAGCGTCAGCCGCCAGTCCACGGTGAGGAGGTAGCCGAGCGAGACCAGCGGCACCACGAAGGCGGAGACCAGCTCGCCCGGCGTGTGGGCGATGATCGGGTGCACGGCGCTGACGTCCTCACCCACCAGCTTCGCCAGCTCCCCGTTGCGCCGCCGCGCCAGCCAGCCGATCGGCACCTGCCCGAGCCGCGCGGCGAGTTGCCGACGCAGCGACAGCTGCACCCGGGTGTCGAGGAGGTGTCCGACGCCGGACGAGGCGGCCGTGAACAGCAGCCGTACGAGCAGCCCTGCCGCGCCCGCGAGCACGACGTTGCGCACGTGCCCGTCGTCGGCCGGCCCCGACGCCAGCAGCGTACGGCCGAGCTCGACGACCGCGAGCAGCGGCGCCAGGCCGGCGACAGCGCCGATGACCTGCAGGACGACGACGACGGCGAAGCCACCCGCGTACGGGCGCAACAGACGGGCCGCGCCCGGTGGTGGCGGCGCGGTGGTTCCGGTGGAAGTCATGCGCTCACCTTCGCCGCGGCTACGGCCCGCTGGATTGAAGAAATGTTCCGTCCGGGCGGGCGCCGTAGCATGGACGCATGTCAACTGCCGTGCGCCAGCGCGTCGCTGCCCCCGTGTGGCAGGTCACGCGCCCGGCCCGGCCCAGCCGTGTACCCGGCGTCGTTCTGGCGGGGCTGCGCGACCGCGGCCCGGCTCCGGTCGACCACCGGCTCGACCCGCACCCCGTGCTGACGCTGGCGCTGGCCTGCGGCGAGGCGGCGCTCGGCATCGACGAGTCGACGGGGCGGCAGCACCGCGGCAGCATTGTCACCGGGCTCGGGTTCGGCGTCGGCGGTGCGGCGCGGGTGCGGGCCGCGAACGTCGAGTGGATGCAGGTGCGCTTGTCCCCTGCTATCGCGCGCGCCGTCCTTGGCGTGGGCCCTGCTGAGCTGGAGAGCTCCGTGGTGGCCCTGGACGACCTGTGGGGAGAGCGGCGGGCAGCCCGGCTGCGCGAGCAGCTGGCCGGGACCGCCTCGTGGGAGGAACGCTTCGCGCTCGTCGAAGCGTTCCTCGCCCGGCTGTCCGCCGCGGGGCCCGCCATCGAGCCGGAGCTGGCCTGGGCCTGGGACCGTATCGTCGCCGAGCACGGCCAAGTGCGGGTCGAGGAGCTGGCCGACGAGCTGGGCTGGAGCCGCAAGCGCCTGTGGTCCCGCTTCCACGCGCAGCTCGGCCTGCCGCCCAAGCGCGCCGTGAAGCTCGTCCGCTACGACTGGGCCGCCACCCGCCTGGCCGGGGGCCAGGAGGCGGCCAGGGTCGCGGCCGACTGCGGCTACGCCGACCAGTCGCACCTGCACCGGGACGTCGTGGCGTTCACCGGTGTGACCCCCGCAACCGTGGCCGGTCAGTCGCTCGTCGCGACGGCCGACATGGCGTGGGTGGACCACGTGCCGCGCCTCTCGGCACGATGGGGCAATGCCCCAGCCTCCCGTTTCGACGGGCCGCACCCGCCACCGCCGCCAACCGGCGGAGATACCCGAGGTGGACGAGTTCCCGGGCGGAGTACGGATGTACGGTCCCGTCACCGGCAGCCCGCTCGCGCCGCCGATGCGGGTGACTCCGGCTGACGGCGGCTTCGTGGGACGGTGCGATCTGGGCATCGCACACGAACGACCACCCGGCTACGGCCACGGCGGCGTCAGCGCCATGCTCCTCGACGAACTGATGGGGTAGGCATGCGCCACGGCCTGCGTCTTCGCGTGGGAGGAACGGGCCAGGGAATCGTCGGCGTTCATGCTGGACCGCATCACCAATGGACTGACGGGCTGAAACCACGAGGGCCGCGGTAACCACCGGGACGCGGTGCCGGTGGCCCTGAGGCCCGCGCCGAAGCGACGGGCCCCAGGAGCACCGCGGTCTCCTACGGGGCGTCGATCAGATCGTGCGGCGGCACGGTCACCGAGCGGGCGCCCGGCTCACCGCTCAGGACGACCTTGCGCAGCGCGACGTTGTTGCCGGTGTTCGTCTCCTGGAGGCGCTTCTCCGGGTTGGCGATGACCTGGATGTAGTACGTGCCGTTCGGCAGGTCGGTGATGTCGAAGGACTGGCCGGGACGGTACTGGGTGTACGTGTCGCCGGAGCCGACGTCGAGGACCTCACGGACCGAGATCGAGTTCTCCCCACCACAGGCGGTCGACAGATCGGTGTTCTCCGGGTGCCAGTTGGCGTTCTTCACCGTGTAGTCGATCGCGTCGGTGTTGGCCAGGCAGAACGCCTCCTTGCCGCTGCGGACCTCCTTGGTCTGGTCCTCGCTCAGCAGCCGGTAGCTCGCGAAGTCAGTGAAGTGCCAGTGCTCGTGGCCGTCCCGCGGGTCCCACTCCATGGTGCCGGTGGGCGCGTACCCGACCTGCTTGCCGTCGGCGTCGTAGAAGTACTGGTACGCGTCCATCAGCTCCTTGCCGGGGCTGCGGAAGCCGTCCACTACGAGCGGGGCGGGACCGGCGTTCCAGACGTTGGCGCTGAAGGCGAGGTAGTCCTTGCCCGGTACGTCACCGTCCTCGCCGTCGGTGATGGCGATGTCCCAGGCGGGCAGCGAACGCAGGTCCGGCTTGGGCACGTTCGCCGCGACACCCGCCCGGCCGGCGGGCCGCTCGGCGTTGGGCTTCAGCGCGGGCGCGATGCGCGAGCCGTCGGTGTGTCCGGGGCCGTCGCCCAGGTGGTGCGCCGTGCCGCGGTCCTCGAGCGCGTGCGACAGGGCGGGCGGGGTGGGCTCGTCGGCGCCGCGGTGACCATAGTCGTGGGCGGAGTGCGCGTCGTGCCCGGCGGTCTGGTGCCCTCCGTGGTGGGCCGAGGACCGCGAGGCGGCCGCTCCTGCTCCACCCTCTCCTTCTCCATCTTCCGAACTGTTCTGACGCACCGTCACCTTGACGGTCGGCCGGTCATCGGGGATCCCGAACAGGTCGCGGTACTTCTTGGCCACCGACACGTTTGCCGTGTACTCGCCGGCCGGCAGGTCCACCATCGACTCGTAGTCCCAAGCGGTGGTGTTGGACGCCCAGCCCTTCTCGACGCCCCACACCGAGCCCAGCGTGAACGGGTTGGTGGGGCAGCTCTGCGGATACTTCGACGTGGCCGGGGCGTCCGGCCGGATCCGCCCGGAGGCGTTGTTCGGGCAGAAGGCCTGCTTGGCCTTCGACACCTCTTCGCCGGCCGCGTTCTTGACCGACACCTCCAGGAAGCCGGGCAGACCGGAGAAGTCCTTCACCAGCCCGGCGGGCAGCTTCTTGGTCTGCGTCTTCGTTCCGTTGCGGATGATCTGCTGGGCGACGACGGGGTCCTTGTACGACTTCCGGGTCACCTTGAACTCCAGCGGCGCGCCGTCGACCGTGACGTACGTGCCGAGGTCCAGGAAGACCCCGCCGTCATCCTCCCAGCGGTCGAGCGTCACGGAGTTCGACGCGGCGATCAGCTTGAGCTTCGGCTTGCCCGTCTCGGCCGCCCCGGCTCCGGGAGCGGCTCCCGCCCCGGCGACGACGACGGTGAGCGCGGCGCCTGCGGCTAACGCCGAACGCTGCAGGCGATTGCGGTACTGCTGTCTGGTCATCTGTTCCTCGTCTGCGAGTGCCGTGATCAAGTCTGTGAGCAACCTGTGAGATTGGTGAAAGGGGTGTGTGGGTTGTCTGTTGACGAAGAACTCAATTCAGGAGGTCGGACACCCATGCCGTTGGGGTGTCAAGCGGCGGGGGTGTGGGCGAGGTGCGACCAGGCGGTCGCTTCGCCGTAGGGGGTTCGGGTTCTGAGGCATCCGTGGCCGAGGCGGCATGTCCTGCCTGAGAGCGTCACCCGGTTCATCCGCGGACTGGAGGCAGCCCCAGGACTCGAACCTGCGGCCGACGGCCGAGTCGCTTCACAGCCCTGGAGTGGACTCGATGGTGATCCGTGTTCCCGGTGACCACGGCCCGCGCCCGTTCCCATCTGCCTGGTCCCCTGCCGGGGGCACAACGCGTCAAGCCGCCCCCCGGGGCCCCAGGGAGGCGCTCTGTTCGGCCCCGGACTCCTCGCCCGGGGCCGTTTGCGTGAGCGGACGGATCGCCAGGCTCTGATATTTCTCCCACCTGATCAGCACCATCCGGCACGGACTCCGGGCCGCGATCGACATCGGCGAGTTCGGGCGGCAGGTTCGGTGGCGTGCCGCCGTCTTCGCGGATGAAGTGCGGGCGCTGCGCACCCCGAATTCGGCTTGTGCTGGTCGCCGGCGTGGGCGCGGAATCGGCGGTACCGAGGCATGCGTCGAGCGCGGTCCACTCCGCTCACACGTCAGGAAACCTGATAAACAACTACGCCTGCCAAGCGGGCCCCGTCAAGGCCGTCGTGACAACTTCTCTCCCTCTGAGGCACCGGGCGGGTGGCACCCGAAGAGTGCACCCGATATGTCTCGGCAACACCCTTGTCATCCGGAGTCGACGCGTGCATCATCGTGGCAATCATCAGGGTTCCTGATATCGGGCATGCTGCCCGGCCCTACCGGGACGCGAAGGAACCCGCCACCGCTTTCTGCTGCCGGCTACGGCTTCCCCCAGCGGCTTCAGCCGCCCGTTCCGGCTTCCTCGGCAGCTTCACCACCCTCAGTTCCGCTCCCTCGACGTGCCCGGAGGCATTCAATGAGCGCACCCATGAGCACACCCGCGAACGGCAATTTGTCCCGAAGATCCATTATCCGGGGGACGGCCGGAGCCGCCGGGCTGTTCACCGCAGGCGGTCTGCTGACCGCCTGCGGCGGCATCAAGGAGTCCTCGGCGCAGACCGACGATGTGCTCCGGATCGGCTATGTCTCGCCCAGCACGGGCCCGGCCGCGGGCTTCGGCGAGCCGAACGCGTTCCTGATGAAGAAGCTGCGCGCGACCTTCAAGGACGGGCTGAAGATCGGCGGCAAGAAGTACTCGGTCGAGATCATCGACCGCGACAGTCAGTCGAATCCGCAGACAGCCGCGCAGGTCGCCGCCGATCTGATCAACAGCGAGAAGATCGACCTGATGCTCGTCACCTCCACGCCGGAGACGGTCAACCCCGTCGCCGACGCGTGCGAGGCGGCCAAGATCCCGTGTCTGTCGACCGCCGTGCCGTGGGAGGCCTGGTACTTCGGCCGCGGTGCCACCCCCGAGAAGCCGTTCACGTACACGTACCACTTCTTCATAGGCGTGGCGGAGATCCATACCGCGTACACCTCCCTGTGGACAAAGGGCGGGGTGGAGACCAACAAGCGGGTCGGCGTCATGTGGCCCAACGACCCCGACGGCAAGGCGATCCGGCAGGGGCTCGGGCCGCAGCTGAAGAAGAGCGGGTTCACCATCGTCGACCCGGGGGCGTACGAGGACGGGACCAACGACTACTCGGCGCAGATAGCGGCGTTCAAGAAGGCGGACGCGGAGATCTTCAACACCTTCCCGCTGCCGCCCGACTTCGCCACCTTCTGGAAGCAGGCCCGGCAGCAGGGCTATCGGCCGCGCATCGCGTCCATCGCCAAGACCGGTCTCCTCCCCTCCCAGGTCGAGGCGCTCGGCTCCCTCGGCCACGGCCTCAGCGCCGGCTTCTGGTGGTCGCCGCAGTTCCCGTTCACGTCCACCCTCACCGACCAGACCGCCCGGCAACTGGCCGACGACTACGAGAAGTCGACGGGCAAGCAGTGGAACCAGGTCATCGGGTCCAACATGGCGCTCTTCGAGGTCGCGGTCCACGCTCTGAAGGCGACCTCCGACCCCAAGGACCGCAAAGAATTGGCGGCCGCCCTCGGCGAGGCCAAGCTCACCACCGTCGCCGGGCCGCTGGACTTCACGGCCGGGCCGGTGAAGAACGTGTCCACGGAGCCGCTGGTCATGGCGCAGTGGCGCAAGGCCACGGGGGGCAGCAAGTTCGCCGTCGAGCCGGTCATCGTCGACAACGGCAACTTCAACGCCATCCCGCTCGGAGGCGAACTTGAGCCCCTCCGCTGAGCCGGTGACCGCGGAGACAGGGGAGGCCGCACCGGCGGCCGCACCGGCCCCGCCGGTGCTCTCGGCGAACGGCATTCACCGCCGCTTCGGCAGCCTGGTCGTCCTCGAAGGCATCGACATCACCCTCGCCCCCGGCGAGGCCCTGGGCATCGTCGGCCCGAACGGCGCCGGAAAGACGACCCTGCTCGACATCCTCTCCGGGGCCCAGTCCCCCTCAGAGGGCAGTGTCACCTTCCAGGGTCAGGACGTGACCCGCTGGAAGGTCGACCGCCGTTGTCGCAGCGGCATCGGGCGCTCCCATCAGGTGCCGCGCCCCTTCACCGGCATGACAGCCTACGAGAACGTGCTGGTCGCGTCGGTGCAGGGCGGTTCGCACCGGCGTCGGGCCGCGCAACAGCACGCGCTCGGCGTACTCGAGCGCTGCGGCATGCTCGGCCAGGCCAACCGGCCCGCGGCCGCGCTCACCCTGCTGGAGCGCAAGCGACTGGAGATGGCGCGGGCGCTGGCGACCGATCCGCAGGTGCTGCTCCTTGACGAGATCGCGGGTGGTCTCACCGACGCCGAGACGGACGAACTGATCGCCACCATCGAGCAGTTGCGCGCCGACGGCATCGCCATCGTCTGGATCGAGCACGTCATCCACGCGCTTCTGCGGGTGATCGACCGGCTGGTCTGTCTCGCGCAGGGCCGGGTCCTGGCCGAGGGCGAACCGGACGCCGTCATGTCCGATCCCCGGGTCGTCGAGGCCTACCTCGGGAGCGCGGCATGAGTCTGCTGACGGTCGAGAATCTCGAAGTACGGCACGGTCTGCTGCGCGCCGTCCGCGATGTCTCCTTCGCCGTGGACGAGGGCGAGGTCGTGGCGGTGGTCGGGGCCAACGGTGCCGGAAAGTCCACCCTGATGCGTGCCGTCGCCGGAGCACACCAGCCGGCCGAGGGCCGTATCGGCCTGGACGGTGTGGATGTGACGGCCCGCCGCGCCCACGACCGTGTCGCGGCCGGGATCGCGTTGGTCCCGGAGGGGAGGCGGCTCTTCGCCGACCTCACCGTGGAGGAGAACCTGCTGGTCGCGTCCCGGGTGCGCCGCCCCGGACCGTGGGACCTGGCAGCCGTCGTGGCCGCCTTCCCACTGCTCGACGGGCTGCTGAAGCGGCGCGCAGGCAACCTCTCGGGCGGCGAGCAGCAGGCCGTGGCCATCGGCAGGGCGCTGATGACCAACCCCCGGCTGCTGCTGCTCGACGAGGTCTCGCTGGGCCTCGCGCCCGTCATGGTCGACACCCTCTACGACTCGCTCGGCACGATCCTCTCCGGCGGTACGACGGTGCTGCTGGTGGAGCAGGACCTCGGCCGCGCCCTGGGGGTGGCCCGGCGCGTGCTGTGCATGCTCGAAGGCCGCGTCGTCCTGGACGAACCCGCAGGCGCGGTCACCCGCGAACAGGTCGTCGAGGCGTACTTCGGACTCAGCCGGGCGGCGGCACCGGACCGCGCCACGGCCGCAACCGTGCAGGAGGAGCCGGCATGAACTGGATCAACGCCATCGTGCAGGGCGTCATGCTCGGCGGTGTCTACGCGCTCTTCGCCTGCGGCCTCTCCCTGATGTTCGGCGTCATGCGGACCGTCAACCTGAGCCACGGCGACCTCGCGGTCCTCGGCGCGTTCCTCGTCGCGGTGCTGGCCGCCGCCGTCGGCATCAGCCCGTTCTTCGCGGTACTGCTGGTCCTGCCCGTGATGGGCCTGGTCGGAGTGGCGTTGCAGCGTGGCATCCTCAGCAGGGCGCTGCGCACCGGCGAGATGTCGTCGATGCTGGCCACCTTCGGTCTCGCCATCGTGCTGCAGAACGTACTGCTGGAGACCTTCAGCGCCGACTCCCGCTCCCTGGACATCGGTTCGCTGTCCACGGCCGGTCTCCAGCTCGGGTCGTCGGTGAGCATCCCGTATCTCGGTGTGCTGACCGTGGTGGTGGCGGTCGCGCTGCTCGGCGGGCTGCAACTGCTGCTCGCCCGTACGGGCATCGGCCGGGCGATCCGCGCCACCGCCGCCGACGCGGACACCGCCGAGCTGGTCGGGATCGACAGCCGCCGGGTGTACGCCTGGGCCGCCGCCATCGCTGTCGCCACCGCCGGTCTGGCGGGAGCGTTCTTCGCGATGCGGTCGTCGTTCAGCCCGTCCATGGGACCGACCCAGCTGCTGTTCGCCTTCGAGGTCGTCGTGATCGGAGGGCTCGGTTCGCTGTGGGGGACGCTCGTCGGAGGCATGGTCCTCGGCGTCGCCCAGACGGTCGGCGCGCAGGTGGATCCACGCTTCTCCATCATCGCCGGACACGCGGTGTTCCTCGCGGTCCTGGCCTTCCGTCCGCAGGGACTGCTCGGCATGAGAAGGAGCCGCACATGACCACCGCATCACCGGTGACCACCGCATCACCGATGACCCTGGCCACCGCCACCATCCACCGGTGGACCCCCGTCTCCCGTACGGCGTCCGGTGCCCTGGCCGCCCTGCTGCTCGCCCTGGCGTTCGCCCCCTTCGTCTTCACGCCGGAGGCGACCGCGAAGCTGACGACCCTGTTCGTCCTCGTCATCGTCGCGGCCATGTGGAACGCCCTGGCGGGCTACGCCGGTCTGGTCTCCGTCGGCCAGCAGGGCTTCATCGGCCTCGGCGCCTACGGAGTCTTCCTCTTCGTCGACCGAGGCGTCAGCCCCTTTCTCGCGGTCGTCCTGGCAGCCCTGCTCGCGGGTGCCGTCGCCGTACCCACCTCGCTGCTCGCGTTCCGGCTCACCGGTGGGCAGTTCGCCATCGGCATGTGGGCGATCGCGGAGTTCTTCCGGCTGATCGTGGTGAACACGCCTTCGCTGGGCGGCGGTTCCGGCCGCTCGCTCACCGATCTGTCGGCCACCGATCCGGCGGTGCGGCAGGCCCAGGTGTACTGGCTCGCCCTGGCGCTGATGAGTGCACTGCTGCTTGCCGTGTTCGTGCTGCTGCGCAGCAGGCTGGGGGCTTCGCTGGAGGCGATCCGCGACGACCCGGTGGGCGCGGCGTCCGTCGGGGTACGGGTCACCTCGGCGAAACGGCTGGTCTTCGTCCTGGCGGCGGTGGGCGGTGCCGCGGCCGGCGGAATCACCCTCGCGAGCACCCTGCGGGTGCAGCCGGACTCCATCTTCGGGGTCCACTGGTCCGCGTACATGATCTTCATGGTGGTCATCGGCGGCCTCGGCACCTTCGAGGGACCGATCATCGGAGCGATCGTGTTCTTCCTGGTGCAGGACTGGTTCGGGGACAACGGAGGCACCTGGTACCTGATCGGGCTCGGCGCCCTCGCCATCGGGATGACGCTGTGGATGCCCCATGGGCTGTGGGGTACCGTGGCTCGCCGACGTGACCTGGAACTACTACCTGTCGGCTATCGGGTGAAGACACCGGTCGTCTGACCTCGACGACGGCCTCGCCCGACCTCCCCGACGACCGACCAAGAGGTGCGAACGATGGCGGAGGCAGCCGACCGGGGTCCGGGTCCGGCTCCGGGTGCGGATCCCGACCCGGACCCCGAGGGCCACAAGGGCCCGCTGACGATCTATCTCGTCAAGCAGCTCGAACTGGCCATCCGTCACTTCATGGACGAGGCCCTGCGGCCGTACGGGCTCACGACGTTCCAGTACACGGCCCTGACCGTGCTTCAGCACCGAGGCGGGCTCTCCTCCGCCCAGTTGGCCCGTCGCTCCTTCGTCAGACCCCAGACGATGCACGAGATGGTGCGCGCGCTGGAGGAGCGCGGGCTGCTCGAGCGTGCCCATGCCCCGGGGAACCGGCGGATCATGGAGGCTCGGCTGACGCGGGAGGGGGAGGAACTGCTGGCGGCGTGCGCGCCGGCGGTGCAGAAGCTGGAGGACCGGTTGCTGCTCGACATACCGGAGAAGCGGCGGTCCGCGTTCCGTCAGAGCCTGGAGGACGGACTCGTCTCCTTGACGGGGCGGCACCACGGCTGACGCCCGGATCGGCGGGCCGCTGCCCGGCCCGTCCCGCTTCCGCGCAAACGAAAAGGCCGAACTCACCCACTGTGGCTACGAGTTCAGCCAACGCTCCCCCGGCCGCTGCTCCTGTCGCGGACGACGGTGGGGACGTGATCACGCCCGTTCCCTTCTGCCTGGTCCCCTGCCGGGGCGCTCCACAGAAGCCGGAACACCGAAGCGTGATGTGGGCCACATCGCATGGATTTCGGCTCCCCCTGTAAGAACTGGGCCGCTGCGCGCATTGCTTGGTGAGAGAACCGAGAAAGCCGATATGAGGGGACGGCGCGTGACACATGCCCAACGTTTCCGGGACATCTATGAGGAGTGCTATCCGCGCGTTCTCGCCTACACCACGAGCCTGGTGGGACGGCAGGTAGGGGAGGACATCACCAGCGAGACATTCGCCGTGGCCTGGCGGCGGGTGCGGGACATTTCGCAACCTGCGCTGCCCTGGCTCCTGGGAGTGGCTCGCAACCTGGTGCGCGAGCTGCGTCGCAGGGACAGCCGCCAGTACGCCCTCGCCGCCGCGGAGGCGCAGCGCATCAGCAGCGGTGCCCGGACCGACGTCGGCGACGTCGCGGCGGACGTGACCGAGCGGGAAGCCGCGCTGCAGGCCCTGGCGAGCCTTTCCGACGCCGACCGGGAGCTGCTGACGCTCATCGCCTGGCACGGGCTGAGCACCAAGCAGGCCGCACGGGTCCTGGGCTGCACCACCGCGACGCTGACCGTCCGGCTGCACCGGGCCCGCCGCCGTCTGGAGAAGGCGCTGGAGCCGGCGTACCTGGCAGATACGGCACCTGCAGCGGAGGCGGCGCCCGTACCGGAACCGGTGTCCGTACAGAAGCCGGTATCCGCGCAGAAGACGGAGCAGAGGACGGACTCCGCACCACTCGCACAGGCCCCGCGCCGCACTGATCGCAAAGGAGCACTCACATGAAGACCACCCACGAACGGTCCGGGCGGCCCGACGTCATGAAGGTGCTCGCGGGCGCCCGACCCGACGAACTGGACCCGTCCAGGCTGGCGGACTCCCTGCGGCAGCGCGAGGACCTGGCACGCATCCTGGCCGGAGCGACGGACAGCCGCGCGGCACGCTTCCGGGTGCCGGGGCGACTCCGGGGCGGGATCCGGCCGCTCGGGACCGTAGCGGCCCTCACAGCCGTCGCAGCTTCCGCGGTGGTCGTGAGCACTCTCGACCGGGATCCTTTCGGTGTGAGTCCGGGCTCGCCCCCGCAGTCCTCCTCCACTGCTGCGGGGCCGGGTTCGTCGACGCCGGACGGCCAGGGTGACGTCCCCGTCGACGGCCGCCTCGAACTGCTCAGTGTGGCGAAGAAGGCCGAGACGTCGACCGCCGAAGGAACGTACTGGCAGACCACCACGCGCTCGGAGGACGTGAACGTCGTCGGCGCGGCGGGAGGCAAGGGGCAGCCCTTCGCCGTGCGCGACACGTCGACCGCCCAGTGGTCGGTGGGCGTACGCCCGGGAACCCGGAGCCTGATGGTCTCCGGTCTGGACGCCGTGATCGCCCCCCGGACCAAGGAGGACGAGGCACGCTGGCGGGCCGCCGGCTCACCCGGCACGTTGGAAGCCGAGGTCACGGGGAACGAGCAAGGCGGCACGCTCGGGTACACGATGGGAACCCGGCCGCCGACGGTCATGCGGACGGACGCCGACGACAAGATCTACGCCCTCGGCCCGCACAACGTCTCGTACCAGGACCTGCGTGAACTGCCCTCCGACAGCGGCGAGTTGCGCCGACAGCTGGAGAAGCTGCACGGAGAGGACAGCGGAGCCGACGCAGGCGTGGGACGCACGGCGTACGTGCTGCGTCAAGCGGCCAACCTCATCACGATGCCGGTGGAGCCCGCGGTCCGGGCGGCCGCGTACCGGGTGATGGCGGAAATGCCCGGCGTTCGAGGGCTGGGGGGTGTCAGCGATCCGCTGGGGCGCAAGGGTGTTGGTTTCACCTTCCCCGGCACGTCACGGACACCGCTGGGGAGCGTGGCGGAGCGGCTGGTCGTGGACCCGTCCACCGGCGCGATGCTCTCCGAGCAGCTCGTACTGGTCGAACCGTCCGCCAAGGCCCAGAAGGCGGGTCTCGACGCTGGCACGACCGTGAACTACACGGCCACGACCCGGATGAGCTGGGGCGAGAGCCAGATCACCGTGCCGGAGAACGCTCAGCAGTGAGCGCGTGTGATCCGGCGGAACACCCTCCAGGAACAGCAGCACAGAATCCAGTAGGAGCACAGGAGAAGATGACAACACCCGTACGACGGTTGGCGTCACCCGCCACCCGCGTGGCCACCGCGCTCGCGGCCTGTGCCATCGCGCTCACACCGTATGCCGCGCAGGCGCAGGCGCAGGCACCAGCGCCGACGCCGGCCGAGCGGCAGGCCGCCCCCGCGAAGGCGCCCTGGAAACTGGAATTACCGCCGTCCTCGGCGGAGTCGACCGGCTTCTACGACGTCACCGCGACGGGCCGGACCGACGCGTGGGCGGTCGGCGGGAAGGCGGACGAGTCCTGGACTACGGCTCCGGTGGCCAAGCACTGGGACGGCACCCGGTGGAGCGATGTTCCGCTCGCGGGGACCGGTGGCAGGCCCGCGACGTTGGATGCAATGGCCGCCTCGGGGCCGGACGACGTCTGGGCGGCCGGAACGTACACCGACATCGAAGTCGCCGCTGCCTCCTCAGCCGCCCGGACGCCGGAGAGCCGCACAGCCGACCGGCTGCCGGACACGCTCCTGGAGCGGCTGCCGGACACCCTGGCGGACCGGCTCCGCGAGGGCTCGGCGCTCCCCGAGGCCTCCGGCTCGATCGTGCTGCAGCACTGGAACGGCACCCGCTGGAAGTCGGTGTCGCGTCCGGGCCCCGGCGAGGGATGGATCCGTTTCGTCCTGGACATGGAGTCGGTGCGCGCGGACTCCGTGTGGCTGACCACCATGGACTGGAACCCGACGGCGGACCCCGCCGACCCGGACCAGGCGTACTCCGGGATGCTGGAGCACTGGGACGGCCGCAAGTGGAGTCGTACGGCACTGCCCCAGGCACCGGACGGCAAGCCCGTACAGCCCTTTGACATCACCGGCACCGGCCCCAACGACGTATGGGTCAGCGCCGAGACCATGGCGGACGGTGTCTCCACGCCCCTGCTCTACCACTTCGACGGCCGGCGCTGGACGGTGAAGACCGTCCCAGTCCCCTTCGAGTACGGCTCCGGCTGGGTGGCCAACCACGTCGTGTCGACCAGGCGCGGAACGGTCCATGTCTTCGGCAAGACCAACGATCCAGGGGTCCCGAGCGGGCTGATCTCCACGCGCTGGGACGGCCGCAAGTGGCAGGAGATACCCACCCCCGGAGTCGACGAAGTGAACGCCGCGGGCTCGGACGGCTCGGGAGGCGTGTGGGTCGGAGGCTGGGCGCCCCAAGGCAGCGCCCACACGCTGCTCTCCCGCTGGGACGGCACCACCTGGACCGACGAGGAACTTCCGGCAGAACTCACCTCGACGAGCGGGGGCAGCACGGTCTACGGCATCGCGGGCATCCCCGGCACCCGCGCCGTACTGGCCTCCGGCACCGCCGAGTGCGCGAGCATGACGGAGGTCTGCGGCCTGCTGGCCTCGCGCGGACTCCGCTGACGAACGAGCCCTGACGGAAACAGACTGCCTGTGGCCCGCGCCCGTGCGCGGGCCACAGGTGTACGTGCGTGGGTGACCGCCGCCGGGCGAGGGTGCCGTGAGGGTTTGGCTAGGCGCGGGGCGTGTCGGGGCGGGCGTCGTATGTGGCGCGGGCGGCGTCGATGTGGGCCAGGTGCGTGGTGCTCCACTCCAAGAGGGGGGCGGTGGCTTGGCGGAGGGTTTTGCCCATCGGAGTGAGTTCGTAGCTGACGTGCGGTGGCATGACGTTGTGGACGGTCCGCGTGAGGATTCCGTCGCGTTCCAGGCTGCGCAGGGTGACGGTGAGCATGCGCTGGCTGATTCCGTCGATGGCTCGCTTGAGTTCGGTGAAACGGCGCGGTCCCTGGCTGAGGTTGCGCACGACCAGTAGCGACCATTTGTCACCGACGATGTCGAGTACTTCGCGGGTCCGGCATGGGTCCTCCTGCCGGGCCGGCCGCGACTCGCTGTCGGCCGTGCTCATGGTTACCTCCAGGGAACCGGGGCACCGAAATGTGCCTTATTGCTCGAGGCATGGCTGGTGCATCACGATGACTGCGGTTCTCAAAGAGTACCGAGGCACGAAAAGGAACCGGTACGTTCCCGCGCCTCCGCGACCCCGACGAGGAAGAGCCTCCCGATCATGTCCACATTCCTGCTGGTGCACGGTGCTTGGCACAGCGGCCGGTGCTGGGAGCGGGTGGTCCCGCTGCTGGAATCGGCCGGACATCGCGTGTTCGCGCCGTCGCTGACCGGCTACGGCGACAAGGCGCACCTGCTCGGTCCCGAGGTGGGGCTCGACACCCACGTCGAGGACGTCGTCAAGCTGATTCGCGAGGAGGACCTGACCGAGGTGGTACTCGTGGGTCATAGCTACGCGGGGCTGGTCATCTCGTCCGTGGCCAACGAGGTGCCGGAACGGATCGCGCATCTGGTGTACCTGGATGCGATGGTCCCGGAGCACGGCGAGACCGCGGTCGACGTCCAGCCTGTGACCCAGAAGCTGATCGACGAGGCCGCGAGGTCCGGCAGCGGCTGGCGCGTTCCGCCGCTGCCCGAAATGCCTCCGCCCTTCGGTCTGTTCGGGGTCACCGACCCGGCGGACGTCGCGTGGCTGCGCGCGATGCTCTCCGACCAGCCGGTGCGCTGCCTGCAGCAACCGGTCCGACTGGACAACCCGGCCGTGAACTTGATTCCGCGTACGCACATCCACTGCGTCGGCGTGGAGCCGGAAGGCATCGTGCGGCGGCCCGTCCCCGCGATGCAGCCCAATGGCTCGCCGGCACGGACATGGGAATTGCCGACCGGGCACGACTGCATGATCACCATGCCGACAGAACTGAGCGAACTGCTGCTCAAGGTCAGCCTTTGGCGTCGTCCGGCCGTCGAACAGCAGGCAAGGTAACTGCCTTGTCCTGGGCGGGATTCGTGGACTGGGTGTGGCCGGGCAGGAGCAAGCAGAGGGGAAGGGCGAGTGCGGTGAAGGCCACCGCCCACCAGAAGGCCTGGTCGAAGCCATGGATCAGGGCGTCGGGGGTGCGGGCGTCGCCCACGCCGTGCTGGAGAACGACGGCGAGGATCGCGATGCCTACGGAGCCGCCGAGTTGCTGGGTGACGCGGCTGATGATGCTGGCGTCGGGGATCTCGTGGTGCTGCAGGCCGACGTAGGCGGCGCCCATGGGCGCGATCATGGCGGCTCCCAGGGCGATGCCGCGGACGAAGAGCGCGGCTGTCAGCAGGATCTCGCTGGTGTCGGCGGTGACGAAGGCGAACGGCACGGTGGCCGCGGCGAGGAACGCGAACGCGGCGAGTGCGACCCCGCGGGGGCCGAAGCGGTCGGTGTACCTGCCCGCCAGGCCACGTGCGAGGAGCGCGCCGACGCCCTGCGGGATGAGCAGCAGTCCGGCGCCGAGGGCGTCCTGGCCGCGGACCTGCTGGAAGTACAAGGGGAGCAGCATCATCGACCCGTACAGGGAGATGCCGCCGAGGAAGAGCAGGGTGGTGGAGGAGGAGACCGCACGGTGGCGGAACAGCCCCATCGAAGGTCGAGTGGCGCAGCCACCACAAGGTCCTCCATCGGGATTCGCCGGACCGCCGGCCGGTCGACGGTTTACCGTACGGACATGCCGCACTACCCTCTGCGGTCGTAAATGAGGAGGAGTCCTGTGTCATCGCCCTGTGACCCCAAGTACGCTCCCGTCGGCGATATTGGCGCAGCGCTCATGATGATCGACTCACGGCTCAAAGCCGTCTACGACAGCAAGACCGAAACCGACCCCGAACAGCAGCAGATGGTCGACCAGTTCGCCGCGACCTTGGGCCCTACGGGACTCGATGAGCTGCTGGACGGCACGGGCACGCTCATTTACATGTTCATGCAGTGGCTGCGGAAGGCCTGCGAGGACGCCGACGAGGACGTCATCGAGTACTCGGTGTCCGCCCTCGTGGCCACGATGCGCATGATGCCCAAGACCTTCCGTCCCGAGGTCATCCCCACCATGGCCGGCCTGCTCATCGCCGCAGGCATCGGCCTCAGCCCCAACTTGTGGCGCGCACAGTACGGACCCTGGACCGACGCCGAGATGAATCCCCTGGAAGCCACAGCCGTCCTCCTCGCGGAGCACATCAACAGGATCACCGGCGACCACGACTTCGCCACCCGCTTGATCACCGAGGCGCTGTCCAGGTCGGACCAGACGGACGAAGGGTGACGCGCGGGGTGTCCGCCTACATCGCCGCCGCCGCTCGCCAGGACGCCATGGACCGACTGCGCGAGTTGACCGAACGCCTCGAAGACGAGTACGGCGCCGTGACGGACGACGAGCAGCAAGCAGCGCTGGACCGCATCGCCGCCATCGACGGCTGGCATGACGAGCAGCGCTCGCGTCCGGACGACACCGCGTGAGCCGAACCGCCCGAGCCGCGTGAGCCGAACCGCCCGAACAAAGCTGCACCGGCCGCGACAGCGCGTTCGACTGCGCCTGCCGTCAGCCACGGGACTCGCGGCGGGGGCTCGCGGGCGAGGACGATCCGGCGGGCATGGGCCGTCAACTGGCTGCGGCCGGGCGCGTGTACGACCGTGCCGATCCCGTGGGGGCGGCGAGCCGGCTCGCGTTCCTGACCCCGGCGGAACTCTCCGTCCTTGGAGCGATTGCCCACCAGAGCGCCGGCCAGTACGCCCGTGCGGAGCAGCAGACAGAGCAGACTCTTGATCTCCTCGACGGCCGGTTCACCCGCAACCGGGCCTACTACACGGTGCTGCTCGCAGAACTCCAGCTCGAGCAAGGCCACATGGAGCGGGCCGCCGCGACCGTCTCGCGTGTCCCGGCATCCGGCGTCGTCAGCAGCCGCATCACGTCCCGCCTCGAGCGGGTGACCGCCGCAGCCCAGCACCAGGGAGGACGCCCGTGACGACACACGCCGAACTCGACATGCAGCACTACGGCCACGATGATGCGGCCGCGATCCGCGAACTCCTCCTCGACGTCCACGACGAGGTGTACGAGGGCAGCGACGACCCCCTCGCCGGGCGGGACTCCTTCGCGAAATTCGTCGACCACTGGTCCGCCCGCGACGGCTTCGCCTGCGTCGTCGCCTACGACCAGGGGCAACCGGTCGGCTACGCCTACGGCGCTCCCCTGAGCCCGGCCACGACCTGGTGGGCGAAGGTGACCCCGGCGTTGCCGGAAGCCTTCACGGCGGAGACCGGGGCGCGCACCTTCGCCCTGTCGGAGCTGATGGTGCGGGCCCCGTGGCGTGGCACGAGGGCGTCCCGCCGGATCCACGACGCGCTGCTGGACGGCCGGCCGGAACAGCGGGTCACGCTGCTGGTGCACAAGGCTCACGGCAAGGTACGTGCCCTGTACGAGGGGTGGGGCTACCGGACTGTCGGTGAGAGCGTGCCGTTCGAGGGTGCGCCGGACCTGTGCGCCATGGTGCTGGACCTGACCTGACCTGAGTACGGGGCGGGGAGTGCCGCCTGGGCGGGTGCCCAGGCGGTTCCGGTGGTTCTGTCATCCGCCGGTCGGCGCGGCGGGTGCGGTGTGCCGGAGTTCGTGGGCCTCGGCGAGGAGGAGGTAGCTGCTGGCGGTCCAGGTGTAGGCGCGGTCGCGCAGGCCCGTCCCGGTCAGGGCGTCGAAGTTCTCCGCGAAGCCGTTGGTCTCGCACAGGGCACGGAAGCGGGCGCTGATCTCGTCCGCGAGGCGTACGTGGCCGGCGCGGCGCAGGCCGTCCTCGACGAGGACGGTGGCGGGGGCCCAGATCGGGCCGCGCCAGTAGCCGTCGGGCAGGTAGTGCGGTGAGGTGGGCAGTTCGGTGGCCAGGCCGAACGCGGTCAGGTGTGCCTCGATACGTTCGGCCAGCACGCTGCCGACCTCCTCCGGCAGATGCTCGCCCAACGCGATCGGCATCAGGTCGAGCAGGCTGGAGGTGCTCCAGGTGTCCCCGCTGTGGACTGCACAGGCGACGAACCGGTCACCGGTCCAGAGCTGGTCGAGCATCGCGGCCTGGGTCGCCTCAGCCGTGCGCGTCCGCTGCCGGGCCTCGTCGGATCGCCCCAACTCGGTTGCCAGAGCGGCGAGTTCACGTAGCTGGAGGATGAGGAAGGCGGCCAGGTCGGCGGTGACGATCACCCGCTGGGGGTCGAAGGTCGTGGCGTTGTCCCAGCCGCTGTCGTTGCCGTGCTGGTAGTGCGGCAGAGCGGCGCCGGGGGCTCGCCGGGCGGTGAGCCAGAAGTCGGTCCAGCGGCTCAGCCTGTCGTACGTCTCGGCCAGTTCCGTCCGGTCGAGGGGGTCGGGGAGGCGTCGGCGCAGATGGCCCAGGGCCCAGCCGTGGATGGGCGGTTTGACGAAGTTGTAGAGGACCTCGGAGTGGGTGACCGAGTCGGGCAGCGCCCCACTGTCGTCCTGGTGGTCGAAAGGCAGCGAGAACTGGTCCCAGGCCAGGCCAGGTGAACCGGGGGCCAGGGCAAGGGCGTTGAAGCAGTGGTCCCAGCTCCAGACCTTGTCCATCCAGTGCTTGGACATCAGCACCGCGGGCCGGGTGACCAGGCCGGCCGGGCGCACGGTCGCGGACCACACCACGTAGGCGGCGAGTTCGGCGGCCGGGGTGCCGGACGAGCGCCAGGGCGCCACCACGTCGGCGAACTCGGTGAAGGAGCGCTGCGCTGTCGCCACGACCTGGTCGAACGTCGCCGAGGAGGTGAAGGACCGCCGCGCCGAGTCCAGCTCCTCGACGGCGATCTCCCAGGCCCCGCCGGCCCCGTCGGCGTCCGCGGTGACGGTGACACCGCGGTCGCCGCTGCCGAGGGCCTCCGTGCCGGACGAGTCGGCCACGGCGCCGGACAGCACGGTGATCCGGTAGCGGCGCCCGGTCTCGTACGAGGTGAGCATGTACGCACCGTCCACCGGGTCGCGGTAGAAGTAGCTGCCGCTGAACGGCGTCAGGGTCTTCGCCGCCGCGGCGACGCGCAGGTCCAGCCCCTCGCCGCGCAGGCGTACGGTGTCCGGTGCCTCGTAGGCGAGCTCGATGTGCCCGTCCGCACCGGTCCAGCTGAGCAGACCCGGTGTCGCCTCCGCGCGGATCTCGGCCCGGTCGCCCGTCGCCGTGTCGAGAGGGACGAAACACAGGACCGCGTGCATGCCGTTCTGGTGCGAGACCAGGTGGAGGTCCTCGGCGTACGTCTTCTCCGCCACCACGGGCGAGATGTCGAACCAGGATCCGTACGTGCTGAACGGGATGTCACGGATGGAGAAGGCCGGTCCGGATCGGGCCGCGGTCATGAGGGGTTACTCGTTTCTTCAGCGGTGGGCGTGGAGAGGTGTGCGGTGGCCGGGGAGGAGGTCAGTCCTTGACGGCGGTACACCAGGCCGAAGACCAGGGCGGCGACGACGAGCAGGTTGCCGAAGCCGAGCTGGTAGGACCAGGTGGCGAAGGTGGTGGACGAGTCGGCCGGGCCACCCTTGGTCATGATCCGGATGATGTCGAAGACTCGGCGCCGGATTCAGCCCGTACGTCGCCGGGTCACCCGGTGCCGGCGGGCCCGGTGCTGGCACGCAGTGAGATCGGCGGCGCGAGCAGGTGGTGCCGGGCCGGCGCTTCGGGGTGGTCGAGCCGCTCGACCAGTAGGTCGACGGCAAGGCGGCCCATCTGTTCCGCGGGCACGTCCGCGGCCGTGAGCTGCGGGGTCACCGTCTCCGCCCACCGGCCGGCGACGACCCCGGTGACGGAGAAGTCGCGCGGCACATGGCGGCCGGCTTGGGCCAGCCCCCGGTAGAGGCCGCCAAGCGCGGCCTCGTTCAGCGTGACCAGCGCCGTGGTGGCCGGCTCGTCGTGCAGGATCCGCTCCAGGCATGCCTGGCCGGAGGATGCGTCATCTCCGCAGCAGTACGTCCGGCTGGTGACTCCGCGCTCCGCCGCGGCCTTGGTGAAACCTTCGAGGCCGCGGTGAGCGGACTCGTACCCGGCTCGCAGGAGCTGTTCGGGCCGGTTGACGAAGGCGATCGTGCGGTGCCCGAGGTCCGCGAGATGGTGGACGCAGGCCTCCGCCAGAGCGGTGTGGTCCAGGCCGACCCACCAGCCGTTCTCCGGATGTGCCGTGCGGCCGATGGCGACGGCGGGGAGGCCCACCGAGTCGAGGTGGTCGAACCTGTCGTCCTGGAGCCGGAGTTCCATCAGGATCGCGCCGTCGACCCGACGCTCACCCAGGAGCCGCTGGAACGAGCGGTCGCTGTCCATACCGCTCGGAGAGAGCAGCACGTCGTAGTCCTTGGCCGCGGCGGCCTCGACGACATTGCCGATGAAATCGAGCTGCATGCCGGTGTAGTGGTTACCGGCCGGCGGGAAGACCAGACCGATGGTGTTGGTCCGGCCGTTGGCCAGGGCGCGCGCACTCGCGTTGGGCTGGTAGCCCAGCTCGTCGATGACCCGCTGGATCTTCTGGCGGGTGCCGTCGGACACTGGCCGTTTGCCGCTCAGCACGTACGACACGGTGCTGCGCGAGACACCGGCCCGCTTGGCGATCTCACCAATGTTCACGGGACTCCTTGCTCGAACTGCTCGAACCGGTTCGACGATCTCGGGAAGAGAGAGCGAGATCGGCCGCTGGTGCTGAGGGCTTCATACCGATGGCGACCGATTGTCGAACCGGTTCGCGCAAAGTGAAAGTAAGTACAAGCCACGGAGGTGTCAATGCCTCTCCACGCTTCCCGCAACTGCCAGGAAACCTCGCCGAGTCGACTCCTGCCCCCGCCAGCAGCTCCACATGTAGCCCGCCACCTGCGAATACCAGGATCTCGCGGCTTGACTCACTCCGGGCGGCGGGTCGACGCGCCGCAGGTTCCTGTGTCGCGGGTATTGCTGGCCGGTTTTCCTCGGTGCCGACTTCCCGATCCGGTTGGATTTCGAACCGGTTCGCTCCATCGAAGGGCACATCGATCCGTCGCGGCACGGATTTCCCGTACGCCGACACCGGGCCCACGGCGGCACACGGTTCCCGTACGCCCGCTCGTACGGCATCGCTGCCCGACTGACGCCACCAGCGCTCGCCCGGTGCGAGCACCAACCGATTCGCTAGACTTGCATGAAAGAAAGTTTCATCAAAGAAACTTTCCTGGTACCCGTGCGAGGCAGTTCGTCATGAATGGATTCATCGGCCGCCGGACAGAACTCGGCCTCTTGGACGACATGCTGCATCCGGTGAAGACCGGCGGGCGCGGCGGGCGTCCCGGTCGGGCGGTACTGATCCGCGGGCGTCGCCGCGTCGGCAAGTCCCGGCTGGTGGAGGAGTTCCTGGAACGCGCCGAACTGCCGCACGTCTTCTTCACCGCCGTCGGCGGCTCGCGGGAGGAGGACCTGGCGGGCTTCGTCGCAGAAGTGGCCGCCTCCAGCCTCCCCGACGCGGGCCGCTTCGCGGACTTCACCGCACCGCAGACCTGGGACGCCGCCCTGAGTCTCCTCGCCTCCGCGCTACCGACCGATGCGCCCAGCGTCGTCGTCCTCGACGAGATGCCTTATCTCGTGCGCGAGGACCCGGCCTTCGAAGGAACCCTGCAGAAGATCTTCGACCGGACCCTGTCCAAACTGCCCGTACTGCTCGTCCTCATCGGCTCCGACATCGCGATGATGGAACAGCTCAACACCTACGGACGGCCCTTCTATCAGCGCGGAACCGAGATGGTCGTGCCCCCGCTCAACCCGGCCGAAGTCGGGGCCATGCTCGATCTGCCGCCCGCCGATGCCTTCGACGCCTATCTCGTTTCCGGCGGACTCCCGCTGATCCTGGAAGAGTGGCCGCACGGCGCCGGACTGTGGGACTACCTCGCCTCCGCGCTGCGCAAGCCCACCTCGGCCCTGCTCATCAGCGGTGAGCGCACCCTGGCTGCCGAGTTCCCCACCGAAGCACAGGCCCGTACCGTCCTCGGCGCCATCGGGCACGGTGAACGCACCTTCGCCCTGATCGGCCGGGCTGCCGGCGACCTCAACCCCGGCTCGGTGAAACGCTCCCTGGAGCTCCTGACCACCCGCCGCATGGTCGCCGCCGACCTTCCCCTGTCCACCAAACCCAGCCGCGAGACCCGCTACCGCGTCGACGACCCCTACCTGCGATTTTGGCTCTCCTTCATCGGCCCCGGCATCCCCACCGTCGAACGAGGCCGTGGCGACCGAGTCCTCGACTCCATCCGCACCAGCTGGACATCCTGGCGCGGCAGGGCCATCGAACCCATCATCCGCGAAGCACTCTGGCGCCTGGCCGACGACCGGCTGCCCGAAGGCACCAACGCCGTCGGCGGATACTGGACCCGCACCAACGACCCGGAGATCGACCTCATCGGTGCGGACCGCTCCCCGATCGCCAAGAAGATCACTTTTGCCGGATCGGTCAAGTGGCTGGAGAACAAACCCTTCGACCACCGTGACCTCTCCCGCCTCATCATCCACCGCTCCCAACTCCCCGGCGCCGACGACGACACCACCCTGCTCGCCGTCACCCGCAGCGGCTGCACCGCCGAAGGGATCTCCACCTTCACACCTGAGGACCTCCTCGAGGCATGGGCCTGAGAGGAACCACTCAGCGGCGATACGCGTCCTCCGGCCGAACGAGGAGGGCATGTGGTCGTACGAGGGGTGCGCGACGCACAAGAGCGGCGAAGCGGGCGGCGGTGGGAGTACGGGCTCGTCGCGTGTGCCCTCGGCGTCACCGGGCTGCTGGTCCTGCACTCCGCCGTGCCCAACCGGGTCGGGCGTCTCGGGAGCCTTCTGGAGACGTTTCTGCCGTGGCTGGGTGTGGCCGTGCCGCTGCTGGGCGGGGTCGCTCTGCTCAAGCGGTCGGTGGTGGGGCTGCTCGCCTGCCTGGCGCCCACGCTTGCCTGGCTCTGGATGTTCGGTGGGCTGTGGTTCGGCTCGTCGCCGGGCTCGTACGACCTGACCGTCGTCCAGCACAATGTGGCCGACGACAACTCCGACCCCTCCGGCACCGCACGGGCGCTGCTCGGCGCACGCGGTGACCTCGTGGCCGTGCAGGAGCTGACGCCCGAGGCGCGCGCCGCGTACGAGGACGTCCTGGGCGCCTCCCTCCCCCACCGGGCGGTCCATGGCACGGTCGCGCTCTGGTCCGCGTACCCGCTGTCGGACGTGCGAGCCGTGGACATCCGGCCCCCGGGCTTCCCGGACAGCTGGCAGCGCGGTCTGCGGGCCACGGTCGCCGCGCCCGAGGGAGAGACCGCGGTGTACGTGGTCCATCTGCCGTCGATCCGCCTCGGCGCGACCGGCCTGGCGTCGGCGGCCCGCGACGAGAGCGCGGCCCTGCTCGGGGCCCGGATCGCGGACGACCCGGCCGACCGGCTCCTCGTCGTGGGCGACCTCAACGGCACCGTGCAGGACCGCGGACTCGACCCGCTCACCTCCCAACTCTCCGCTCCCGCCAAGGGGTTCGCGTTCAGCTGGCCGGCCTCCCTGCCGGTGGCGCGGATCGACCATGTGCTCGGCAGGGGTGTCGCGGTGACCGAGATCTCGACCCTGGACGCGACCGGGAGCGACCACTTGCCGGTCGTCGGCCGCACGCGTCTTGGCTGATGGCCAGGTGCATTGCCCGGAGGTGACGACGTGGCCGGGCGTCGTACTGCCGCTTTCGGACAGTGGCTCAGGCCGCTGTGTACCCCAACTGCCGTCGCATGTACGGAGTCATGAGGTTCTTCGCCTTGGCCAGGGTGCTGGTGCGGCCGCCGAGGACCGCCGTCTCGCCGCCCGGTACGGGCAGCATGGTCACCCCGCCCGCCGGGCCGAAGGGCACGATCAGCGGCGTGCGGTGGATCGGCCGGTAGAAGCGGGGCTCCTTGCGGTGCTTGCCGGAACTCTGAAGGTACGTACGGATGTTGTGGGCGGCGAGATCCGCCTGGGCGAGCGCGGCGGGGGTGAGTTTGAGTTCGCTGATGTTGTTCACGTCACCGACCGCGAACACGTCCTTCCACCCCTCGACCCGGAGCGCCTTGTCGACCTTGACCTGTCCGGCCGAGTTCAGCCAGTCGCCGTGCCCGGCCAGGCGCAGCCAGAGCGTGTTGGGGGTGGTGCCCGTGGTCCAGAAGGAGAGGTCGGCGTCGATGATGTTGCCGCGGGCGTCGCGGTAGGTGCCGAAGTCGTTGCCGGGGGACATGAAGGAGTCGAGCCGTATCTCCACGTCGTGGGACTCCAGCCAGGCGCGGGCCTTGCGCCCGGCCCGCGCGCTGCCCGTGGAGTGGAGCAACGCAGGGCCGGAGTGGGCGAGCGTCACCCGGGCGTCCGGCCGGGCCAGCCTGATCTCGGCGGCGAGTTCGACGCCGGAGGGCCCGCCGCCGACGACGAGGGCGTGCTCGGCGATGGCGATGTTCTGCTGGTGTTCGGCGAACGACTTGGCCGCCTCTTCGGGGGTGGTGCCGGTGAAACGGGCCGGTTCGGGGTAGTCGGCGCCGGTGGCGACCACCACCACGTCGTACGGCAGCCGTTCACCGGTGGCGAGCGCCACCTGCCGTTCGGAGGTGTCGATGCGGACCACCTTGCCCACGGCCATCCGGCCGTTGGTGAGCAGCCGGTCGTACGGGATGAAGGGCGCCCCGGTCCACTCCGGATCCACGCCGGCGCGCAGCGAGGCGACGCGGTGGAAGAAGACCTCCTTGCGGTCCACCAGCGTGACGCGCGCCTGCCCGTCCAACCGTTTCGCCAGACGGACGCCGGCATAGCCGCCGCCGATCACCACTACGTCGCGGTCACGCACGTCAACTCTCCTGTGCCTTGCGGGGGGAACGAGAGCCGTAACGCATGCCGCCGTGTTTCGGCCACTCGCTTGCTGGCGAGCGTATGACTTGAAACTTAAAGTTGCGGTGTTGTGTTGTGTGAGTTCTGTGAAGTGACGGCAGAGACAGGCCGATGTATGGACCGTTGCCGGCAACGGTCCTGACCCGGCGGGCGGTTACCGCCAGAAAAGTGACCGCCCCGCTCCCGGATCAGCGGGACGGGGCGGTCAGGATGGTGCTGGGACGGTTTCCGTGAGTGTGCGTCAGGCGGTCAGGTGCGTCAGACGGCCGGCTCGAAGGGCTCGATCTCCGGAAGGTCCGGCAGGGGAATGTCGGGGTATCCCGGCAGGCTGCTCTGGCGCACGATGTACGTGCAGTTGGTGTACGTGTAGCCGGGGTCGATGCTCATGCCGTCGGCCTCGTTCCTCACATTCCCCGCGTCTTCGTCGGCGTACTTGATGAGGGTGTGGTAGTCGCCGGCGGGCAGGTTGAGATAGTCGGTCGGGTAGGAGAGGCCGCTGTTCGAGCAGGCGGCGTCCGCGGCCTGCGACTCGCTGGAGTACTCGGTGCAGCCGGCGCAGGCCGTGAGGGTGATGCGGCCGGTGACCGGGCCGGTGTAGAGGAACTCGACCGCGGTCGGGGCGTCGTTGCTGATCTTCAGGGGCATCTTGGCGCCGCCCGGGCTACGGGACGGCGGCAGTTTCCGGCCCGCCTCGGGCCGTTCCTCGGCGATCTCCGCGGCGATGGCTATCTGCCGGGCACGCTTGGCGTTCTTGTTGTCCTTGTACGTGTCGGCGAAGTCGTTGAGCGTGGTGGCCGCCGCGCCGAACTTGTCGTCCTCGAACTCGTCGACCCCGCAGGCGTAGGCGCCGGACTCCACCGCCTTGACGGCGTCCGTGCGCAGCCCGTCACCGGGGCTGCCCGCGGGCAGGTCGACCATGGTCCGGCTGATGGCCTGCAACTCCTCGCTGGCCGGGCAGGGGTCGTTGCCCTTCAGGGCCTTGGACTGGTTCGCGATCTCCGCGCTGACGGCCGGTCCGACCTTGGCGGCCGACTCCGAGTCGGGGAACGTACGCAGGAGTTCGGTCAGTTCGCCGCCGTTCGCCTTCGTTTCGGTCGCCGCGTCGGAGCCGCCGAGGTTCGTGATGCCGCACTCGTAGAGCGAGGTCTGCAGGGGCTCGACGGGCCAGTCGGTCAGGGAGCCGAGCCGCTGCTTGCCCATCGTGTCGGGCAGCTTCCACAGATACCGCAGCGGTTCCAGGGCCTCGCAGTACTGCTTTTCGCGGTAGGGCGCGGCGACGGTGTCGTAGTACCGGTCGAGGCGGTCGGGGATGCGCTCTGCCGCCCGGCTGCCGGGATGGTCGTCACCGAGCGCACGGTAGGCCTTCAGCGCCCGCTCGTAGTCCGCCTTGGCCTCGGCGAAGCCGCCCTGCCGCGAGGCGGCGGTGACCAGCCGGTCCGTCTTGGCGAGCCGGTCGAGCAGCATCTGCTGGTACGCCTCTTCCCGCGCCGCCTCGTACCCCACCGCGCTACCGGCCGGCACCGCGAGCAGCACGAGCCCGAGCCCGGCGGCGACCATCGGCCGCACCGGCAACGTCATCCGCGTACGGCGCCCCAGCCACGCCCCGTGGACCGCGGCCAGCATCAGTACGAGGCCGTACGCCCATATCACCCCGCCCGGCACCCCGTCCGGGTCGGCGGGCAGCGCGGCCACCAGCAGCCAGCCGGTCGCGATCCAGCACAGGGCGGCCAGCGGCCAGCGCCGCAGGAGCACGTACCCGAGCCCGAGCCCGGAGAGGTTGAACAGCCCGGCCGCCGCGGCCCGCCACGGGTCCGGGGGCACGGCGTCCTCGGGCTCGTCGGCCGGCGGCGTGTAGGAGGTCAACCACTCGGAGGCCGGCGGCCCCGGCGGCCCGACGGTCGGCGGGCCGCCGGGCAGCGGGGGTGGAGGCGACGACGGGGGCACGGGCGGCAACGGAGGTGCTTCCGGTGCGGACGACGCAGGCTCGGGCGGCGACGGAGGTACGTCCGGTGGAGGCGGCGCGGACGGCGGAGGCGACGAAGGCGACGGCGTCGACTCCGGCTCCGGTCCGCTGCCCGACGGCTCTCCCTTGCCACCGACACCCGACGGCTCTTCGGACCCACTCATACCGACCCACTCCCCCAACTGCCGTATGTCCAGGACATCTTGCCCCTTTACAGGCCCTCTATGCTCCCGCAGGCGGCCGGGGAGGGGTCCCGAATGGACGGAGGAAATGCTGAACGGAAGGTGATGACGCGGTCACTCTCGCCGGGTTGGTTGTGTAGAAGATGATCCTGCTCGCGTGACCCGCCGCGACGGCTGCCTGCGCCGGCGCAGGTTGGGCATTGTCACCGGAGGTTGGTCACCAGTAGGTTCGAGCCGCTGACGTTCGAGCGACAGGGGATGCGGGGCCTCGGGTGGCACTGCTGGACACACTGGTGACAACGGCCACCGGGGCGCTGTCCGCCACGATCGGGGTCCTGGTCGGGGGCATCGTCACACACCGTGCCCAGGACCGTCAGTGGCTGCGGGACAAGCAACTGATCGCCTACGAGGAACTGATCAGCCACTACGCCAAGTTCACGATGACCATCAGCCGCGCCCATGCCGGCCGACAAGGCTGGGACTACGACTGGAGCGAGTGGAGCGCAGCCCTGACCCGTGCCAGCCTGGTCGCCCCCGCAGACGTCGCGGGGGAGATCGACAACTTCGGCAAGGCCATCGGCGCGTTCCTGGACCAGGTGGCGCGTGACCCGGCACGGGACCCGTTGCACAATCCGTTGAGCGTGGAGGAGTTCGCCCGGGCCAGTAGAGCGCCCGCCCAAGCGCAGGTGCAGTTGGTCAACGCAATACGACGGTCACTGAGCAAAGACCAAAAGGCACTGCCCTTCTGGATAGGCGGATCCCTCGCGGGCAGTCCCGACGACACCAGATAGACGATGCACGGCCGGAAAGCCCATCCACCGCCCACGATCGCACGGCGCATCCCGGCGCTCATCAAGGAATCGAACGCGTCCTTCACCGACCGCGACCGCTCCCCAAGATCTGCGCCAGAGCCCAAAACTCGACAACACTGCGGTACTTGCCAGGGCAGCATCGGGATGCTCCTGGCGAAAGGTGCTGGTCATGCCTGAGTAGGGGGCAAGTCTCGAGGATGCCGCGCAGGATGGATCGTCCGGGCGCTGTAATCGCCGTGGAAAACCACTCGGCGGCATACGAAGCCGGGAGGCACAGTGATTCCATGAGCGGAAGAGGACTGAACCAGGACGGGACGATCGCGCGTGAAGGTGCGCTGAGCTGCGTGCCAGAAGCTTTCGCGGCTGTCGTCGATGCCTCCCGCGCTCAGATCACCGAGATGTTCGGCAGCACACGACTGCACAGCGCCTACCTCTACGGCAGCATTCCCCGCGGCGCCGCCGTCCCCGGTGTCTCCGACCTCGACCTGCTTCTCGCCCTCCGCGACGAGCCCACTGAGGCCGACCGAGCGGACGCCAAGACGATCGAGGCTGCTCTCGACCGTTCCTGTGCCCAAATCAACGGCGTCGGCATCCTCCTGTCCGGCGTACGCGCCCTTCTCAGCGAACTCGAACGCCATGACGGCGGCTTTTTTGTCGCCTGCCTGTGTACCCCGCTGCTGGGCAACGATCTCGCCGAACAGCTTCCCCGCTACCGCCCCACATCCTTGCTCGCCCGCGAGACGAACGGCGACCTCCCTCTGGTGCTCCCGCGATGGCGCGCCCGAGCGGCAGAGGCCGCCACGGACGCCGACCGCAAGACCCTCAGCCGCGTCGTAGGCCGCCGCATCGTCCGCACAGGGTTCACGCTGATCATGCCTCGCTGGGGCGGCTGGACGAGCGACCTCAGCGAGTCCGCCGAGCTATTCGGCCACTACTACCCCGACCGCGTCGAGCAGATGCGCGTCGCTGCGGCCACCGGCCGCACGCCCTCGGCAAACCCGGCGGTGCTCAGCATGCTCATCGACCACCTGGGACCCTGGCTCGCAGCCGAATACACAACCGTGCACGGCGAGAAAGCACCTCGCCCCTGAGTTGACAGCACTCGCTTGTCACATGACGCTCCGTCCCACGAACTACGCGGGGGGCTATGCCGTGGCTGCGGGGTCGGTTGCCGTGAAGGCGTCCGCGTGCTCCGCAGCCCACTGTCCGAAGGTGCGGGCCGGGCTGCCGGTGACCTTCTCGACGGTGTCGACGACCGTACGGCCCACCTCCGGGGTGTTCCCGTACGCCTCGATCAGGAAGCCGATCACGTCGTCCGGGTGGCCCGCCGCCCGCCACTGGGCGACGGCCTGCTCCTCGGTCAGCTCGACCAGGGCGATCTCCCGGCCACAGACTGCGGCAAGCTTCGCCACCTTGTCACCGACGGTCAGCAGCTCAGGGCCGGTGATCACGTACTCCTGGCCCCCGTGCCCCTCCTCGGTGAGCGCGACCGCGGCGACGGCGCCGATGTCGCCCTCGTGGACCATGGCGCTCAGCCGGGAGACGAACGGCTCACGGACTTCACCCGAGGCCACGATCCCGTCCATCCACTCGAGCGCGTTGGCCATGAACTCGACCGGCATGAGTACGGTCCAGTCGACACTGTCGTCGGCCCGCACGGCGTCCTCCAGCAGGGACGGCCCGCCGCCGTGCAGCACGGTGACCCGGCGTACGCCGGCCGCGCGGGCCAGCTCCAGGATCCGCGGACCGGTCTCCAACGGGGCGAAGTAGGGCCCGCCGAAGGTGATCAGATGGAGGCCGGTGACGCCCTCAAGGGCCGGGATCAGGCTGTCGGGTTCGGTCAGGTCGCCCTGAACGACCTCGACTCCGGCTGGGAGCGTGGCCGTTGCCGCATCCCGGGTGAGGGCGCGGACCGCGTGGCCGCGGGCGAGCAGTTCGGCGACGACCTGGCGGCCGACGGTTCCGGTGGCGCCGGTGACAAGAATCTTCTGCGTCTGTGTCATGGCACGACCATAGGGAGCATCTAGGTCAGATCCTGTCCGCGATGGCCTCGGCAGTCCGCCGTACACCACGTCTGTGGACGCGACCCCGTGTGCGTCAGCGTGTCTCCCGCAGCCGCCGGCGGCGCATCGCCTGCGTGCCCAAGAGGAGCGCGACGGTCAGGCAGGCAACGGCCAGCGGCGCTCGGTTGGTCTCCATCCACTCGACCAGATCGTCGCGCCGCCACGTGATCAGGGCCATGCCGCTGCCTCCGGTGACCATCCACAGCAGCGAGACCAGTGGACTGTCGCGACGCGCCCCCAACTCCGCGAGGAACAACAGTCCTCCCGAGAGCAACACCATGGCAGCGACAAGGATCTCGCCGTCCACGCCGCTGACGAGAATCGCCTCACCGAAGAGCAGGGAGACGCCGGCCAGGAACGCCTTCAGCCCGGCCTGCCCGTCACTGGGAAGCGTCAGCACGGCCACCATCTGCACCCCCATGACACCAGCGACCGCCCACATGGCATCCATGTCCCGCACTCCCCTCGCTCGCGTGCCGGCCAGACACACAGGATCAGCGGAGGAGTCCGGGACGGGTCCCGGAGGCGGCTCCCCACCCTCCCCGCAGGCGCCCCGCTCAACCGTCGGAGGCAGGCCGTCGGTCCTACAGTGAGAAAAGCGCGCAACTCGGCCCATCCAGGGGAGACTTCACATGGCACTGTTCGGAAACGCCCACACCGTCGACCCGGCGAAGGCCCAGCACGACTACGCGCGACTGCTCGGGCAGGACGAGCAGGTGTACGCCGCTTACCTGCTGATCCGCGACACCATCCTCTTCACCGACCGCCGCCTCATCCTCATCGACAAGCAGGGCATCACCGGCAAGAAGACGGAGTACCACTCCGTCCCGTACCGCAGCATCACCCACTTCTCCGTCGAGACCGCCGGCCACTTCGACCTCGACGCCGAACTGAAGATCTGGATCTCCGGCACCCCCACCCCGATCGAGAAGACCTTCACCAAGGGCGTCGACATCTACGAAGTCCAGGCGATCCTCACGCAGTTCGTGGCGCGTTAGCCAACTCCCGTACGGCGAACGCGAACTCACACCAGACGATCTTCCCCGGGTCCCGCTCGGCCACGCCCCACTTGTCCGCCACCGCCGACACGAGCAGCAGGCCCCGCCCCGACTCACCCGCGGACGGCACGACGCGCGGCTCCCCGTCGCCGCTGTCGTGGACCTCCACACGGAGTGCTCCGTCGTCGCACGGGAGGAGGCAGAGCCGGAAGCCCCGGCCTGGAGGTACGCCGTGGAGGAGGGCATTGGTGGTGATTTCGCTGACGCACAGCAGGACGTCGTCGTACGTCGCTTCCGGTACGCCCCAGTCCTTCAGCGCGGCCTTCGTGAACTCCCTTGCCGCCGGGATCGATTGGCGTTCTCGCCGGTAGAAGCGTTCGCGGGGAGCGGGTGAGTTTTCGTTGTTCACGGGACGAGTGTCACGCTCTGTGTCCATGATGGAGCAGTGCGTGGGCTCGTACGGAATTCTTGTACGGGCCTGTCGCGGTGAACATACGTACCGCGGTGGGGAGTTGGACCTGCATGAACTCCAGGAAGCGTTCACGCAAGAACGCCTCGGCGATGAAGATGGTCGGCGCGCAGTTGGCTGTGCTGAGGCGGGCGGCCGGTTTCACCCAACGCACGCTCGCCGAGCGGGCACGGGTGGACGAGGAGACGATCGCGTCGATCGAGCAGGGCAGACGGCCGCTGAAGGAGGACTTCGCGGAGCTGCTGGACAAGATCCTTGACACGAAGGGGGTGTTGGCCGCGGCGCTGGAGCACATGCCGGAGGTGGATCTGTTTCCTCGGTGGGCTGAGGAGTTCATCGACTTGGAGCGGGAGGCGATCGCGCTCTCGTGGTACGAGAACCAGGTGCTGCCCGGCCTCCTCCAAACCGAGGCCTACGCCCGTGCCGTCCTCCGCAACGACGTTCCGGCGCTGAGCGAGGATGAGATCGAGTTGCGTGTCGCGGCACGCATGGCGCGTCAGAAGATCCTGCACCGCGAGGATCCGCCGACTGCCAGCTTCATCTTTTCCGAGGTGACCTTGATGGACCGGCTGGGAGGCGATCAGGTCTACTACGAGCAGTTGCGGCGCCTCCGGGAGTGGGCCGAACTGCCGGGGATCACACTCCAAGTCATGCCAGTCGGCCGGCAGTTCCATGCCGGTCTCGCAGGGCCATTCATTCTGCTGGAGACTCCCGACTACCAGCGGCTGGCCTACACCGAGGCCCCGCATGGGAGCAGGCTTATCGCGAACCCCGATGAGGTGTCCTACCTGGAGCGCAGGTATGCCATGCTGCGGACACAGGCACTCAACCCTGAAGAGACCAAGCGCCTGTTGGACCGTCTGCTAGGAGAGCGAGAGCAATGAGCACCGCACGTCAGTGGTTCAAGTCGAGCTACAGCAGCGATCAGGGCGGCGCCTGCCTCGAAGTCGCCTACGACTGGCGGAAGTCCAGCTACAGCAGCGACGAGGGCGGCGACTGCGTCGAGGTAGCCACCCACCCTTCAGCCATCCACATCCGCGACTCCAAGACCCCCGACGGCCCGCTCTTCACCGTCACCCCCGCCACTTGGACGTCGTTCCTCACGCTCGCCCGCGACTGACAGCGACAGCGCAACCGTCACCGCGATCGACGCGACGGCCATCACCACCATCGCCGCCCCCGCCGACGTCAGTTGAGCCACCGCCCCCGCCAGCCCGGCACTCACCCCTTGCATCGTGAGCATCCCGGCGGAGTGCAATCCCAGGGCGTGACCGCTGAGTTCGGGCGGGGTGAGGGCCATCAACTGTTCCTGCTGGACCAGGCTCGCGCCGAAGCCCACGGAGGCCACCGCTACGACGACCGCCGCCACCGGCACCCCCGGCCGCAGAGCGAACAGCAGGTACGGCGCAGCCAGCAGCAGTAGCAGCGGGATGCCGAACCGGGGCCGCACCCGGGACGGAAGGATGCGGCCCACCGTCACATCCCCGACGAACATCCCCAGCGCCGCGCAGGCGAAGAGCAGGCCCGCGTGGTCGGGGGCGTACGGGACGTACAGCGACTCGCAGCCGACGATCAGGCCGTTGGGGAGCCAGAGGAGCAGGTAGACGTTGCGGCGGGGTGCGTACGACCACAGGCGTGCGTTCGTACGCCAGGTCTCGGCCACGGAGGGGCGGCCGGACGCGCGGGGCGGGCGGCGGGTCAGGCCGAGGCGGGCCGTGATCGCCGCCGCGAGGTAGAGCGCCGCGGCCGTGAGCAGGGTGCCGCGCGGGGACAGGAGCGTGACGAGGACGCCGCCGGTTGCGTACCCGGTGATCTGCGTGAGCCCGTTCGCCATGTTGAAGACCGAACGGCCAAGCAGATAGCCGTCCTTGGGCAGGATCTCGTTCAGCAGACCCCAGCTGACTCCTCCGCCCAGCGAGGCCACCAGGCCCAGCAGCAGGATCAGCGCGAAGATCGCCCACAGGGACACGGGCGCCGCCAGGATCGCCGTACCCGCCGCGAATGCCAGGGCGATGCCCGTGATCGTCGCCCGGGGCGGCAACCGGTCGGCCGCCGACAGGAGCGTGGTCGCGCCCAGTACCTGGGCCAGGGACGGCCCGAACATGCTCAGCGCCGAGAGCAGGGGCGAGTCGGTGGCCGCGTACACCAAGGTGCCCAGGGCCAGTCCGCTCATCGTCTGCGCGGCCCCTTTGACCAGGGAGGTCAGGAACAGCGGCGTGAACTCCGGCGTACGGAACAGGGATTGGTAGGAGCGCATGAGCGGAGTCTCGGAGCGACCGCGGCCCGACCGTTAATGTTTCGCGTGGATGCGAAACCAAAAAGACCGGAGGCGGGCGGACAGGCATGGGCTGGTGGCAGGTCAACGCCGACACCCTCGCCGGGAGCCGTTTCGTGCTGTCCCCGCTTGCCGAGACCTTCGCCGGTCTCAAGGTGCTGCACGCGGGGACGGCCGCGCACCCGGGCGAGCGGTCCTGGCTCGATGCCCATCTCGCCGACTACAGAAGGCGGTTGGCCGACGACCCCGTCACCGCCGCCCTCGTCCGGGCCGGTCTCGGGAAGGAGTGGATCGCCGACTTCCTCACGCCGACCCCGACCGGAGAGCCGGAGGACTTCGACACGGAAGTCGCGCGCGTACGGGACACGTCCCCCGAAGCCGCCCGAGCCCACCTCGTCGTCGCCCTGGGCGGCGGCCCGCTGCCGCGCATCCTCCAGGACCGCGACGACCTGCCGGCCCGTGCCGCCGACCTGCTCCAGTACGTCTGGGCCGAAGCCGTACGCCCCTACTGGCCCCGGCGGCGACGCGTACTCGAAGCCGATGTCGTCGCCCGTACCGCCCAGTTGAGCCAGGGCGGCTGGGCCGCCGCGCTCGACGCGATGCGGCCGGGCATGCGCTGGCTGGGCGAGAACCGGCTCCAGGTCAACCCGCACGAGTATCCGCCGCGCGAGATCTCCGGCGCCGAGCTCTTCTTCGTACCGGTCACGCCCCAGCGGCGCGGCTGGGTCTCCTGGGAGGAGCCGCACCGGTACGCGGTCGTGTATCCCTGCTCGGGCGCGCTGGCCGGAGCGGAACCGACCGCCGCGCCCGAGAGCCTCAACCGGCTCCTCGGACCCGCACGGGCCGGCGTACTCGCGCTGCTCGACTCCCCTTTGAGTACGAGCCAGTTGGTGGCCGTCACGGGGCACGCACTCGGCTCCGTCGGCCGCCACCTGAAGGTCCTGCTCGACGCCGGGCTCGTCCAACGGCGGCGGGCGGGACGGTCGGTGCTCTACTCCAGGACGCCTGCGGGGGAGGTTCTCGTCAAAGCTGGTCTTCGAGGTTGAGTACCTGTTTCTGGTCCCCGGTCCTCGGTAGCCTCGAGTCCTACGCCGGCATGGTGTCCGAGCGCGCCGGACGGGCTGGGGGAGAGGAACCGAGGTCGACGAGGAAGCCGACGCAGTGAGCCGCGAGCAGTCCGCGCACGACACGGCCGCTCGAATCGAGCACCTGGCGCAGACTGAGCCCGGACGCTTGGGCCTGCCCGAGCAGACGCCGACACCTTCACCACGGGATGCCAGGGTCCGGTGGCTGGGACAGGGGGAGAGCTATACGGCCTGGCGCCTCGACGCCGACGGAAGTCCTCCCCTGGTCGTCCGGGTCGCACGCCGGGCTCCCGAGGACCTGCCCAGGCCGATGAGCAAGGAGTTCGCCGCTCTTCCCCACCTTCCCGACGGCATCGGCCCCTCGCCCGTGCTGCTGGAACAGGCACGCAACAACCCTCTGGGGTCTCCCTACATGGTGTGCGGGTACGTGTCCGGCCGGGTGCGCCGGCCCGCAGAGTGGAACGGCGGTCTTCTGGCCGCCCACGCCCGTCAGATGAGCAGGCTCCACGCGCGGGCCTTCGACCGGTGCGGTGACGTCGGAGCACCGGTCGAGGAACAAGCCACGTGTCTGTCACTGACCCACCTGTTCGCCACCAGCCTCACCTGGTGGAGCGAGACATTCCCGCACGTGGTCGACGACCCGGAGGTCAGCCGGCTGCTCCCCCGCGTGGAAGCCTTCGTGGCGGCGGCGGAACCCGCCTTCCGGCGCCTGGAGCGGTTCGCCCTCATCCACGGCGACCTCGTGGTGCCCAACATCCTGGTCGACGACGCCGGCACGCCACGTTACGTGGACTGGGAATGGGTCGAAATCGGCGACCCGGCAAAGGACCTGGCGTACATCGGTGGCTACGTACCGGCTCCGCCGTGGTACCTGCCGCTGGACCGTACGAGGATCCGCCGGTTGCTGGAGAGCTATCTGCGGTACGCCCCCGACACCTGCGACGAGACGCTGGACAGCCTCGCGACGCGCCGCGACGCGTGGGAGGTCTACGAGCGGTTCTTCTCCTCCCTGCACTTCCGCACCCGCCGCAACACCTCCGAGGACCTGCAGACCGGTCTCTACACCCACGCGGTCGCTCAGCTCACAGCCGGCCTCCGTCGCCGCCTCGCCCCGTCGTGATCCAGCCCTCTACACCGCCCGCGGGCCCTAGTTCTCTGTGAGCCCGCGCGGCTTCGACGTCCCGTCAGAGCCGCGGAGCGCCCGTCACCGACATCACCAGCGAGTACAGGGACGTCGTGGCCGTGATGAACATGCGGTTGTTCTTCGGGCCGCCGAAGGCGATGTTGGACACCGTCTCGGGGATCAGGAGGCGGCCGATGAGGGTGCCGTCGGGGTCGTAGCAGTGGACGCCGTCGTCGAGGGCGGCTGCCCACAGGCGGCCCTCGTCGTCGAAGCGGATGTTGTCGAAGTGGATGCCGTCCTTGCCCTCGGCGAAGACCTCGCCGGGCGACAGGGTGCCGTCGTCGCGTACCTCGTGGACGTGGATGCGGGCGGCCCGGGAGTCGGAGACGTACAGGCGCCGTTCGTCGGGCGAGAAGATCACGCCGTTCGGGCCCTCGAAGCCGTCCGCGACGAGGCGGACCTCCCCCGTCACCGGGTCCAGCCGGTACACGTTGCACGCGCCGATCTCGGACTCCGCCCGGTGGCCCTCGTAGTCGGTGAGGATGCCGAAGTCCGGGTCGGAGAAGTAGATCGAGCCGTCGGAGCGTACGGCGGCGTCGTTGGGGCTGTTGAGGCGCCGGCCCTCGTAGTGGGAGGCGAGGACGGTCACCCGGCCGTCGTGCTCCGTGCGCGTCACCCGCCGGTTGCCCTGCTCGCAGGTGATCAACCGGCCTTCCCGGTCAAGGGTGTTGCCGTTGCTGTTCCCCGCCGGAAGCCGGAAGACCCCCACCGCCCCCGTCGTCTCGTCCCAGCGCAGGAGGCGGTCGTTGGGGATGTCGCTCCAGATCAGCTGGCGCCAGGCGGGGACGTACAGCGGGCCCTCCGCCCAGCGGCAGTCGTCGTACAGGCGCTCCAGCCGGGCGTCCCCGAGCGTGCAGCGTCCGGTGCGGAAGCGGTCGTCGAGTGTCTCGTAGATCCCATTCACGGTGGTCACGCCGGGGACCTTATCGATCCCGGTTAGCATCCGAACATGACTTCTTCTGACGCGTCTTCCGTATCTGTGTACGACATCGGCATCAATGCCCTGCAGGGCGGCTCCGCCGACCTCGGGCAGTACAAGGGCAAAGCCGTACTCATCGTGAACGTGGCCTCCAAGTGCGGGCTCACTCCGCAGTACGCGGGCCTCGAGCGGCTGCACGAGCAGTACGCGGACAAGGGCTTCACCGTGCTCGGGGTGCCGTGCAACCAGTTCATGGGCCAGGAGCCCGGCACCTCCGAGGAGATCGCGGAGTTCTGCTCCGCGACCTACGGCGTGACGTTCCCGATGACCGAGAAGGTCGAGGTGAACGGGGACGGGCGCCACGCGCTGTACGAGCGCCTCGTACCGATCGAGGACGCCGAGGGCCACAGCGGCGACATCCGCTGGAACTTCGAGAAGTTCCTCCTCGGCCGCGACGGCACGATCCTCGCCCGCTTCTCGCCTCAGACGGAGCCGGAGTCCGCGGAGGTCATCTCCGCGGTGGAGAAGGCCGTCGCCTGATCCGTACGTGAAGTGACTCCGGGCGTCACTCGGTGGCGCCCGGCCTGACCGCCTCCTGAAGCTCCTCGGGGCACCCCGTGCCCCGAGGCAGCTGGTACCGCGCCGCCAGGCGATAGGTACCAGGCCGCGGAGCCACCAGCTCCGTCCACTCGTCGCCCTTCGCGTCCTCCTCCGCCGCCATCAGGCAGCCGGCGACGTTCTCGAACGTCTTCGGGGCCTCGTCGTCGACCTCCCGGAGCCGTTTGGACTCCTCCGTCTCCCGGGGCGGCTCGACGCTCTTGCCCTCGGCGTCGACGAGGCCGAGCCACGGCGAGTACGGGACGCGGATCAGGACCCGGCCCGCCTGCTTCACGTCGATCGTCATCTCGTCCTGTCCGGCGCGCTCGACGGTGGCGGGCGGGTCGGCGAGCGGCGTGGGATCGGTGACCTTGAAGAGCTGCCAGTTGGCGTCGCCCCAGATCTGCTTCAGATAGGGCTGGCCGCGCTGCACGAGCTCGCGTTCGCGCTCGCCGCCGTCCCCGTCGGGCTCGTCCTTGGGCAGCACGACGTAGTGGACGGCCCAGCGCTGGAGCCACTCGTGGTAGTTGGCGGAGTTCAGGGTGTCGTCGTAGAAGAGCGGGTTGCGCTCCATGTCGGCCTGCCGGTTCCAGCCGCGGGCGAGGTTCACATACGGCGCGAGCGCGGACGCCTCGCGGTGCGAGCGGGCCGGTACGACCTCCACGCGACCCTTCTCGGCGTCGACCTCCTGGAGCCGGCCGACGATGGGGGCGAGCTCACGCGCCCAGGACGCGGCGGGCGTCGCGTTGACGGTGTCGTCCACCGCCTTGAAGCCGACCCACACGACGAACCCCGCGGAGGCGACGACCAGCGCGTACCACCTGCGCGAGCGCGGCACCGTGAACGGCAGCGCCGCCAGCAGCACGACCCCCGCGAACAGCATCGCGAGCCGCGTGATGTTGGAGCCGATCTGCGAGCTGATCAGCCAGACGAGGACCACGGAGAGCCCGTACACCCCGGCCGTGATCCGGACCGTCTTCCACTCCCTGGGCACGAGGAACACGACGAAGCCCGAGAACAGGAAGGGCAGGACGACCGACCCGAACATCATCGGCTGCGTACCGGAGAACGGGAACAGCCACGCGGACAGGCCCACGACGACGGCGGGGGCGAGGCCCAGCGCGTACGCTCCCGGGCGCCGCTTCTGCAGGAACAGCGCCACGGCGACCAGCCCCACGAAGAGCCCCGCCACTGGCGAGGCCGCGGTTGCGATCCCGGCGAGCGGGGCGGCGCACAGGGCCTTGGCCCAGCGCTTGTAACGCCAGCGGTACGGCCAGCAGAAGACGACGGCGGTCGCGCCCAGCGCGAAGACCATGCCGAGACCGAAGGTCACACGGCCGGACACGGCGTTGCAGAAGAGCGCGAACACTCCCATCAACACGGGCCACCGCAGCTCCCGTACGGCCCTGCTGCGCATGAGGATCAGCGTGAGCAGGCCCGCGGAGACCGTCCCCGCGATCATCATCGTCGGCCGCACTCCGAGCACCGACATCAGATACGGGGACACGACGCTGTACGAGACGGGGTGCATGCCCCCGTACCAGGCGAGGTTGTACGCCGAGTCCGGGTGCCGTCCGACGAACTCCGCCCAGGCGTCCTGCGCCGCGAGATCGCCACCGCTGTTGGCGAACGTGAAGAACCAGACGACGTGCAGCACACCGGCGAGGGCGGTGGCGAGGGTGGCCGGGTGCCGGAGGAAGCGGGCGAAGGGGGTAGGGGGCGTGGGTGCCGTGGGGGGTACGTCGGACTCGCGTCCTTGGCGCGCTTCACGGCTGTCGTCGGGGGTGCCGCCGTGGGTCTCGTCGGGGCCGTCGGCCGCTCGCGCACGCTCGCGTATTCGCGGGCCGGCTCCTCCTCGGCTCGGCTCGGCGTCTTCGGCGTGCGTCGGCTCCGCTGTCGCCACGTGAAAGGCACTCCCCGTGTCCCGTTGTTCCGCTCTCGGCCGGGCTCCGCGGCCGTCGAGCTGCCCCGATCCTTGCGACGCTAGCACGCGCCCCGCCGCGGGTCGTCCGGGCGGGACGCGGTCTGCGGGATCCGGCCTGTTTGGCGATGTCTATGGCAGGTTTACGGCTGGTTCACGGCACGTACGTCGCGCTGTGTCACTGCGACGTACGTGCCGTCAACTCACCTGTGGGGCACGCTGACTGTCCGGCCCGAGTGCCCCGTCCTGCTGCCCCTCCTGCTGTCTGTCCTGCCGGCCGTCCGGCCGTCAGCTCACGCGGGTGAGCTTGGAGCCGTAGTCAGGTTCGGTGACGCCCGACTGAAGGGCGACCGGGACCTCGACAGCGGCACCCGTGCCGTCACCGACGCTCAGCGAACCGACCTTGGTTCCCGCCTTCGCCTCGTGCGGAATCTCCGTACCGTCGTCGCTCAAGGTCAGCTCGACGGTCTTGCCGGCCCAGCCCACCGCGGAGACGTCCTGCGTGGCGACGACCCGCGTCCGGCCGCCGAACCCGTCGTCCACGTACCCGACGACGTCGCCCTTCTTCAGGATCTTCGACGAGGTCAGCGCGTCCTGGGCGGCGATCATCGCGGTCTTGCTGACCGCGTTGACGGTGTCGATGATCGGCGGCTGGTGCTGGCCGAGAATCGCGCCGACGACGGTGACGATCTCGCCGTCCACGTCCTCGGTGGCGGCGAACAGCAGGTTGCCGCCGGCCTTGGTGGTGGAGCCGGTCTTGATGCCGATGGCGTTGTCGTACGGGACGAGGCGGTTGTAGTTCTGCCACTTCTTGCCCGAGGGGTCCTTCCATACGGGCAGCTTGGTGATGTCCGTCAGCGCCTTCATCCGGACCAGCTCGTTGCCGAGCTTCACCTGGTCCTCGGCGGTGGAGACGGTGGTCTCCTTCAGGCCGGAGGGGTCGGTGTACTTCGTGTTCTTCATCCCGAGGTCCGCGGCGGCGTCGTTCATCTTCTTGACGAACGCGGCCTCGTCGCCGCCCGAGTCCCAACGGGCCAGCAGCCGCGCCACGTTGTTCGCGGACGGGATCATGATGGCGGCGAGCGCCTGCCGCTGGGTGAGGGTGTCGCCCGCCTTGATGGTGTTGAGCGTGGACTCGCCGTCCTTGTCGTAACCGCCCTCCGTCTCGGCCTTCGCGTCGACGGGGATGTTCTTGCCCTCCTCGCCGGGCTTCAGCGGGTGGTCCTTGAGGATCACGTACGCGACCATGGCCTTGGCGACCGAGCCGATGGCGACGGGCTGCTGCTTGCCGAAGTTGTCGACCGTACCGACGCCGTTGACGTCCATCCAGCCCTGGCCCTCGTCGGGCCACGGCAGGGTGACCTTGTCGCCCTCGAAGGTGTACGTCTCGTCGGCCGTCAGCGCGAGGGTGGGCGTCGGCAAGGGGCGTACCGCCTGCACGACCGCGAACACCACGGCCAGCAGGATGGCCAGCGGCGTCCAGATCTTGACCCGCCGCACGATCGTCCGCACCGGAGTCTCCGGAGGCGGCGGCGTGTTCGTCAGCTCCGCCAGCAGATCGATCGGCGGCTTGGGCGGCAGGGGTTGCTGCGCGGTCCGCTCCGGCCCGACCTGCGGGATGGAAGCGGTCTCGGCGGCGGGCGGAACGGTCGGCTTCTCCTTGGGAGGAGCCGGTTCGTCGAGCGGCTTGAGCGCCACGAACTTGCTGGTGCGCTCGGAGTCACGCTCGGGGGTGGCGGATTTCTCGTCCGGCTTGTCGTCGGGCTCGGGCTCGGCGCCGGCGGGCTTCTCGTCCGGCCTGGCATCGCCCACCTTGAGCGTGGTGGTGGGCTGATCAACAGCGGGCGCCCGCACCTTGAAGGTGGCGGTGGGCTGGTCGACGGGACGCTTGTGCTCGTCCTCACCAGCACTTGAGCTGGGCTCGGGCTCGAGCCCGCCATCGTCGTCCCGATCAGCAGCCGGGACGTTTCCGCTGCTGACACGGGGGTCACGCTTCGCGTCGGGGCCCGGGCCGGTCGCGGAGCCGGACTCCGCGTCGCCGTCCCGACCGCTCTCGGATTCGGACTCCGCGTCGGCGCCGGAGGCGAGAGCGGCTTCGCCGCCGGGGGTGGCGTCCGCCTTCGGCTCGTCCGCGTCGGCGGTACGGCCAGGGGCCGGGGCGTCTTCGGCCGAGGGCTCGGCGTCGGGGCCATCCGCGGGGCGGTCGTCCTCCGCGTCAGCGGTGGCACCATCCACAACGATGCTGGAGCCAGACTCCGCGCCAGTGCCCGGGGCGGCGGCCGAGGCGGCTCCGCCGCCGGGGGGCACGTCCGCCTTCGGCTCATCCACATCGTCGCTACGGCCACCGGCCACGGCGTCTTCGGCCGAGGGCTCGGCACCGGAGCCGCCCGCAGGGGCGTCGTCCTCCGCGTCAGCGGACACATCCTCGCCGGAGGCATCTCCGTCGGCGCCGGAGGCGGCGTCCGCCTCCGGCTCGTCCGAACCAGAGCCACGGCTACCCGCTGGGGCGTCATCGCCCGAGGGCTCGGCGTCCGACCGCGCGTCGGCGCCGTCCTCCGGCTTCGCCTCCGAACGCTCGGCATCCTCCGCGGCCTCGGCCTCGACGTCGCCCACCGACCGGTCGTCCTTCGCCTCCACAGTGCCGGAGGCGCCCTCCGCCGCGACCGCATCCTCCGGCTCGGAGTCCGGGCCTGCCTCGGAGTCCGTACGCGCCTCCTCGGCGTCGACCTCCGCCTCCGGAGGCGTACCGCCGTCGGCCGAAGGCGCCGCGTTCTCGTCACCCTCGACGTCGCCGTCACTCTCCGCCTCTGCCCGCGACTCACGGTCACCCGAGCCCGAATCCGAGCCCGCACCCTCAGCCCCGGCATCCGCCCCCGCGACCCAAGCCGCCACAGCGTCCCGCAGCCGACTGTCACCCCCCTGGGACGACTGGGAGCCGTTCGCACCGGACTCCGCGGCGTCCTCCGCTTCCGAAGCAGCCGCAGAGTCCTCCCGCCCGGGGGAACCCTCAGCAGTCAAGCCCTCCGCCCTTGCCGTATCCGACGCAACCGAACCTGAAGCGTCCGTACCCGAGGCGCCCGAAGCCGACACGTCCGAAGCCGAGACGTCCGCGACACCGCGCGTGGAGAACACCGCCGTGGCCGTGTCCACCCTCCCCCGCTCCTGCCGTCGCTCGCGCGGCGGGACCGCCGCCGCTACCGCCTCGCGGGCCACCGCGAGCCGCGGATCCGCACTCGGCGCGGGACGCGCGTCGGACCCACCCCCGGAGCCGGAGGCAGGACCCGGAACCGGAGCCGTGCTCCCCGACGTCGGTTCTACCGACGACTCGTGCTGCTTCGACCTGTCGGGGGACTCGCCCGCCACCGATGCCTCCTCCATGCGCCACTCACCGTGCGCCCAACCGAACCATGAACCCTTGAAGAGCCGCCAACAGAAGCCCGGAACCGATGTCCGAACCATGCACCAGTGTCCTGTGTGCGGGCTTAACCTCTGCGGTAGACGAGAACGACATACCTACTGGTTCCACTACATTCCGGTCACGCGCTCTCGACAGACCATTGTGAGAGGGGTCACCCTGTCATTCATCCACGCGGGGAGGCATGGATGGGCAGGAGCCGCAGAACGATTCCGGAGGAGCTTCTGTTGCTGGCGCTGGACCCGACCACGGGTACCACCGCACAGCCGCAGTCGCTCGACCTTGGTCTGGCCGGAGCACAGCTAGTGGAGCTGGCGCTGGCCGGACGGATAGCCCCAGACGGGGATCGTATCGCCGTGGTGGTACCACGGCCGACCGGAGATCCGACTTTGGACTGCGCGTTGGAGTTGCTGCGAAGGCGTGGCGCTCCCGTGCGTGCCGTCCACTGGATCGGCGGGCCCCGACTGGGGCTGCGCCAGACGTACCTATCGCATCTGGAGCGCTGCGGCATGGTCCATGCCGTCGCGGGACAGATGTGCGGGGTGCTCCCGACGACTCGCTATCAGGCGACCGACACGGAGATCAGCCGGGAGATCAAGGCCCGGCTGGACAGTGCGATCCGCACCGGCGTACCGCCGGACCCGCGGACCGCCGCACTGGCCGCGCTGGCGCACGCCGTCGGCCTGGGCAAGCACCTCTACCCGGGGAACGAAGGGCGCTCCTCGCGCTCCCGCCTCCGGGATCTGATCAGGCACGACCCCATGGGCGGACTCGTGGCGCACGCCGTGATGGACGTCCAGAACGGTGTGGCCGCACAGCCGCGCCGCAGCCCGGCCCCGACGGCCGGCCGTCAGGCCACCGCCGGAGTCAGGCCCGCATCGGAACCCACACGGGGTGTTCCGATGCAACCGCGCCGCGGATCCATGGCGCGCGCCGTGGCCCACTGAACCACTGGTCCACGGCACAAGGCACCACACAACAACTGCAGGGCACTACAGAGCACCACGCGCACACCGTCAGCGCCGCACCGCAAGTCCCCAAGACCCGGTCCGGGAGCCGCTGAGCCGCGCGGGGCGGCAGGCCGTACGTCCGGACGACGACACGGCCCGCCGCCCCGCGCGGCCATGTCTCGGCACACGAGCGCCCTGTGGTTCCGCCGCGTGGGCGCGACCCGCGCCCCGAAGAAGGCCGCAGGCCTTCTAGGGGCGCGGGGAACTGCGCGCCCAGCCACAACGGACCCGCAGGTGACTTCTTCAGCGGAGCGCACCCCCATATCCACCGTTTTCCAGCGCGGCAAGCGCCTTGGTGGCAATCTGCTCAACAGCAGACACGCAAAGTACAGGCCGCACGCAGCCGGAGGTGCACGTCCCGTGGCGTCCAATGTCAATCCCACCGTCAGGCGACGCCGGCTGGGCCAGGAGCTGCGCCGGCTCCGCGAGCTCAAGGGCATGACCGCCGAAGAGGTCGCCGAGCGCCTGCTCGTCTCCCAGTCGAAGATCAGCCGCCTGGAGAACGGACGGCGCAGCATCAGCCCGCGCGACGTCCGTGACCTGTGCGGGGTGTACGAGGTCGAGGACCAGAGAATGGTCGACGGCCTGATGGAAATGGCCAAGGCCTCGCGCCAGCAGGGCTGGTGGCACGCGTTCGGAGACATCCCGTACAGCGTCTACATCGGCCTGGAGACGGACGCCGAATCGCTGCGGGTCTACGAGCCCCAGATCGTCACCGGACTGCTCCAGACCCCCACGTACGCCGAGGCCATCGTCCGCGGCGGATCGCCCGAGTCCTCGGACGCCGAGATCGAGAAACGCGTCCAGGTCCGGCTGCGGCGCCAGGAACGCATCAACGCCGAGAAGGACCCGCTGCGCCTGTGGGTGGTGCTGGACGAGGCCTCGCTGCGCCGGGTGGTCGGCGACAACAACGTGATGCGCGAGCAGCTGGAACACCTCAACGAGATGGCCCAACTCCCCCACATCACCGTGCAGATACTGCCGTTCGACGTCGGCGCGCACTCCGGTCTTGCCGGGCAGTACGCGATCCTGGAGTTCGCCGACGCGGCCGATTCGAGCGTGGTGTACATCGAGGGTGTCACCAGCGACCTGTATCTGGAGAAGGCGCCGGACGTGCAGAAGTACAGCCTCATGTACGAGCATCTGCGGGCCCAGGCTCTCAACCCCGAACAGTCGCGTCAGATCATCGCCGACATCGCGAAGCAGTACGCCCGTGGAGACCGCGTGGACTGAAGGGCGCAGATTGTAGACCTCGGTGCGCCCTAGCGGAAGGTCTGGATGGCATATTCCACCCAGACGAGTGAACGGCTCCTCCGGGCGAGGAAGTTGGCGAGTAGCGTCGATCACGCCACTCGATCAACAAAGTTGGCGCGAACCGCGCTGTGGCCCCAATGGCCCGGTGACCTCGGCCAGCAATTCACCATCGGAGCGAACATGGCAATTCTGCAAGGCGCCACGAAGACCTGGACGAAGTCCTCGTACTCCTCCCCGAACAGCGCGTGCGTCGAGGTCAAGTCACCCACCACCTCGGCCCTCGCCGTCCGCGACTCCAAGGCCCCCGAGGGCCCGACCCTGGCCTTCCCGGCCGCGGCGTGGAGTGTCTTCGTGACATCGGTCAAGCAGTGAGACCCGAGGGTCCCTGACCCTCGGCCACCACTGGCCGGACCAACTCCATACGCACCACTGCAAGAGCCCTCTCGACTGGACGCCGTCACCAGCCGAGGGGGCTGCATTTTTGCCTGGGGCATCCGATCGCGGAACTTCGGGCGAAGTCGAACGGGATGCCTCTCCCAAACTGACGCTCCATCAGCTACACCGGACCCATGACAGAAGACGCGACGCACGCAGACGAAACCCGCAGCCACGTGTATGCGGAACTGGCCGCCGTCGGCCCCTACGGAGCCGACCTCGGGCACGCGCTCATCACCATGGTCGAGCCGCATCCCGGCCGGGAGCGCGAGTACAATCGATGGTACGAAGACGACCACTACATCGCCGGCGCGATGGCCATGCCGTGGATGTACGCGGGACGTCGCTGGGTCGCCACGCGGGACCTGCAACTCCTGCGCTACCCCCAGACCTCCTCCGTCGCGCAGCCGGTGACGGCAGGATGCTACATATCCGCCTACTGGATGACCGCGGGCCGCTACGACGACCACATGCGATGGACCGTCGGCATCAACAAACGCCTCAACCGCGACCACCGCGTCTTCCAGGACCGTACGCACGTCTTCACCGCGTTCCAGGACCACGCGGTGACCGTCTACCGCGACGGCGACCACGGGCCGCGTGACATCCACGCCCTCGACCACCCCTTCGCCGGGCTCGTCGTCCAGGTCATCGACGCCGACTCCCCCCGCAGCCGCGGCGAACTGCTCGCGTGGCTGCGCGACGACCACCTTCCGAAACGGCTGGCGGGCTCGCCCGCGGCCATGGTGACCGTCTTCACGCCGACGCCGCTGCCCCTGGACCGGATGACCTATGTCAAGCAGGTCGAGGGGGTCGGGACCCGGCTGACCCTGTTGTGGTTCCTCCAGCACGATCCCCGCGACCACTGGCTCGACCACTTCGCGGACCTGGACACGGCAGTGGCGGCTTCGGGGCTGGGTGACGTGCAGTTCGTCGCACCGTTCATACCCACGGTGCCCGGGACGGACCGTTACGTGGACGAGCTGCGGTGAACCCGGCGGCGACTGCCGCTACCGGGAGGCCTCTTCGATGGTGACGTTGACCTCGTCGGCCCCGGAGAGTTGCTTGATGCCGCTGTCTGCCATGTGGCCGATGATGATCAGGCCGGTGGCGTGGGAACCGCCGCGGTAGAAGACGGCGAGGTTGCCCCACGGCGCGTAGTAGGCGAAGTCGCCGGCGCGGGGGGCGGCCCCGTCCGGGGCGCCGGAGGTGGACAGTCGGCGAGGCAGGTCGGCGATCTTCTCGGCCTGGTGGAAGTCGGTGAGGTTCAGGGTGAGCGGAAGCTGGGCGGCGAAGTCCCTGGCCGCCGCGCTGTCGTTCAGGGTGGCGTCGACGGGGGTGCCGTCGATGGCGAGCCGGATGTTCATGTCGGGGTGTCCTGGCGGGAGTTGGGCGGGAGGGCGGCCCAGGATCACGGGCGTCCAGGGGAGGGGATGTGCAGGGGGTTCAGTCGGGGAGGGGTTCGGCGTAGTGGCGGAAGGCGTCGCGCTTGTGGTGGATGTCGTACAGGCGCTGGGCCAGGGCGTCGGGGCTGCTGTGTTCGGCGTCGGGCCGGATGGCTCCCGGGACGATCAGCTGCGCGGCGTGGATGTTCTCCGGGGCGAGGGCGTCGTGGAGCATGCGGGCGTAGGCGCTCTCGGCGGCGAAGGCGATGGAGGTGCCGGCCACGGCGGGGTTCGGGCGTACGGCGCTGGCGCCGTTGACGAACAGCAGGGTGCCGCGGCCGAGGTTGCGCATACCGGGCAGGACGGCGTTCACGGCCGCGACGGGGCCCTTGACGGAGAAGGACAGCGGTGCGTCGAGGTCGTCTGCGCCGGTGCCGAGGACCGGTTTCATGAAGTCGGCGCGGGGGACGGGGCTGTACTGGAGGATCTCAATGGTCCCCAGGGCGGCCGCGGCCGCGTACAGGGCCTCGTTCAGTGACTCGATGTCGAGCACGTCGGCGGTGAAACCGCGGGCCTGGATGCCGTCGCGGGCGAGTTCGGCAGTCAGTTCGTCCAGCTTCTCGGCGTTGCGGGAGATCAGGGCGACGGTGTGCCCGGCGGTTCCGAAGCGGCGGGCGGTGGCCAGCCCGAGACCGGGGCCGGCGCCTACGAGGGCGAACGTGGTCATGGTGGGCCCTTGAGTGAGTGGGTGTGGTGGGTGAGTGGCGGGGGCTGGACGCCGACGGGGTCCAGCCCCCGGGTCGGGTCAGGGCGTGAGGAGGGTCTTGATGGCGCGGCGCTCGTCCATTGCCTGGTAGCCCTCGGCGACCTGCTCCAGGGGGAGGGTGAGGTCGAAGACCTTGCCGGGGTTGATGCGGCCGGAGAGGACCCGCTGGATGAGGTCGGGGAGGTAGGCGCGCACCGGGGCGGGGCCGCCGCGCAGGCCGACGTGGGAGAAGAACAGTTCCTGGCCGTCGATCGCCACGTCGTGGGGGACGCCGACGAAGCCGACGTTGCCGCCGGGCCGGGTGGAGTGCAGGGCCTGCTGCATGGCTTCGGGGGTGCCGACGCATTCCAGTACGGAGTCGGCGCCGAGGCCGCCGGTGAGGTCCTTGACGCGGACGATGCCTTCCTCGCCGCGTTCGGTGACGATGTCGGTGGCGCCGAACTCGAGGGCCAGCTTCTGCCGGGGCTCGTGCCGGCTCATCGCGATGATGCGGTCGGCGCCGAGTTCCCTGGCCGCGATGACGCCGCACAGGCCGACCGCTCCGTCGCCGACGACCACGGCGGTGGAGCCGGGCTTCACCTCGGCGGCGACGGCGGCGTACCAGCCGGTGCCCATCACGTCGGACACAGCGAGCAGGCTGGGCACGAACTCGTCGGCGGGCAGATCGGGGGTGGCGACGAGTGTGCCGTGCGCGTTGGGGATACGGACGTACTCGGCCTGGCAGGTGCTCATGAACTCGCGGCGAGCGCAGTTGGACTGGTAGCCCGCCTGGCAGTTCGGACAGGTGTTGTCCGAGGTGGCGAAGGAGCCGACCACGAACTGTCCCGGCTTGACGGAGGTGACCTCGCTGCCGACCTCCTCGACGAAGCCGACGTACTCGTGTCCCATCGGGTGGGGCTCGTCGACGGGCTCCAGACCGCGGTAGGGCCACAGGTCCGAGCCGCACACACAGGTGACTGCGGTACGGATGATCGCGTCGGTCGGGTTGACGATCCCGGGTGCGGGGACGTCCTCGACCCGGATGTCGCCAGGGGCGTGAATGATGGTTGCGCGCATGATGCCTTTCGATGGCGTCATTTCGATGGCGTCCGGAAAAGAAACCGGCGGGCTGGGGGCGACTCATCGGTGGAGTGTTTTCCGGTGACAGGAGCTGATCTCCGGAGCTGATCTCCAGAGCCGTTCTCCGGTCGCGCCAATGAGCTTGCCACTGTCGCGCGTGCCCGCAAAGGGGAGGGTTCCATCCTGGGAGCACATCATCCAGGGAGAAAACTCTCCCCCCTTCCCACCGTGGCGACGGCGCCATCCGCAGTAGGCTGCTCTCGTCCGTGAACTGTCGGCAGCGGATCGCCACTTCAGCGAGTGATCACTCGGCTGACAGTCGTCGGCGGCCCACGAGGCGGCGTGAATGACCGGGGCGGAAAGGTTTCCTGGGATAAATTCGACCCCCTCACAATGCGATGGTTTCATGCGACAGTTACTTGCATGGAAAGCAGCGTACATTTGAAGGAGCTGGGTGAATTCCTCAAAGCCCGGCGAGCGGAGTTGAGTCCGCGTACGGTCGGGCTGCCGGAGACCGGCGCGCCACGGAGAGTGCCCGGTCTGCGGCGGGACGAGGTCGCCCGGCTGGCCGGGCTCAGCAGTCTTCACTACACCCGCCTGGAGCAGGGGCGCGCAGGGCCGTCGGCGGCCGTGCTCGCGACGCTCGTCCGCGTCCTGCATCTGAACGACGAACAGCGGGATCACCTGTTCGCGCTGGCCGGCAAGGTGGGGGTCAAGGTCTGCCGGCGGCCGGCGCAGAAGGTCCAGCCACAGGTGCAACGGTTCCTGGACGGCATCCCGTTCACCCCGGCACTGGTGCTGGGGCGGTACATGGACATTCTCGCCTGGAACCCGTTGGCCGCCGCCCTGTTCACCGACTTCTCCCAAATGCCGGGGAAGAAGCGGAACTTCATCCGGCTCCTCTTCACCGAGCCCGCCGTGAGGGCGCTGTACCCGGAGTGGGAGCGCGTTGCCCATGCCTGCGTCACGCAGTTGCGGATGGAGGGCGCCAAGTGCCCTGGAGACGCGCAGCTCGTCGAACTGGTGGGTGAACTGTCTGTGGCTGACGCCGGCTTCCGGCGATGGTGGGGTGCCGAGCACGCCACGGCGCTGAGCGTGGGAACAAAGACCCTGCGGCATCCGCTCGTCGGGGAGATCATCCTCGACTGGGACAGCTTCATCTCCACCACCGACGCCGAGCAGCAACTGGTGATCTGGACCGCCGAACCCGGTACGGCATCGCACGACAACCTGCGTCTGCTCTCGTCCTGGACGGCTCAGCCGGCCGCACGTGCGTCCGACGCTCCCTGACGCCTCTCACCGTTTCTGTTGGACCAGGCGTCGACAATCCGACGCGTGCGTCAGCGGCCGCGAAATTCGTGAATCCTGCATCTTTCCCGTCCGCCGATCACCGCCCACACTGTCGTGCTTGCGTTCAGCGGTTTTCCTCTCTCGGGAAACGGAGCTGAATACCCGTTGAGAGAAGAACATCCAGGGAGAAAACTCTCCCTCCCACAACTGATGCCGACGATGCAAGACTGCCCGGCGTGACCAACCGCGGGCCTCGCAGCACATGCGAATTTCTCAGCGCCCTGTGGTGATGACGTCACGGGATTCGCCCCGTTCCTGCCGCTGCGCAGGCCAGGAGCCCCCGCCCGCCGAGTCCGAAAGCGTATGTATGCCCTCCACTGAGTTCACCGATCCAGACGTTCCGCCCCCCACCGACTCCACCGAGTCCACCGGGTCCCCGACAGCGCCGACCCGACGCACTTTCATCGCCACGACCACTGCCGTCGGTGGTGCCGTCGTCGCCGGCGGCTTCATCGCCGGGTCGGACTTCATCAATGCGGATGATGCGGAAGCCGGCGAGGCCGCACCCTCCAGCCGCGTCTCCCTGACGGTGAACGGCACCCGCCGGACCGTGACGGTGGACAACCGCACCTCGCTGCTGGATCTGCTGCGTGAGCACCTGGACCTGACCGGCTCCAAGAAGGGCTGCAATGCCGGGGCCTGTGGTGCGTGCACCGTGCTGGTCGACGGCCGCCGGGTCAACTCCTGTCTGACGCTGGCCGTCCGGCTGGAAGGTGCCGAGGTCACCACCATCGAGGGGCTGGCGAAGGGCGACGAACTGCACCCGCTGCAGCAGGCGTTCATCGACGAGGACGCCTTCCAGTGCGGCTACTGCACGCCCGGCCAGATCGTCTCCGGCGTCGGCTGCATCAACGAGGGTCACACCGGATCGGCCGAGGAGATCCGGGAGTTCATGAGCGGCAACATCTGCCGCTGCGGCTGTTACGTGAAGATCGTGCGCGCGGTCGAACAGACCGCGGGCCGGAAGTGAGGATCGGCCGCCATGTATCCCTTCTCCTACACCAAGGTCTCCAACACCCGTGAGGCCGTCAACGCAGGCCGGAACGGCGGCCGTTACATCGCCGGGGGCACCACGCTGGTCGACCTGATGCGCGAGACCGTCGAACACCCCGAGACGCTGGTCGACATCAGCGACCTGCCGCTGCGCGAAGTCAGGGTCACCGAGCGCGGGGGTTTGCGCATCGGCGCGCTGGTGAGCATGGCCGAAACCGCCGTCCACTCCAAGGTGCGCACTCTGTTTCCCGTCATATCCCAGGCGCTGGAGCTGAGCGCGTCCGCGCAGTTGCGGAACATGGCGACCATCGGCGGCAACATCATGCAGCGCACGAGGTGCACGTACTTCCGTGACGTGAGCGCCGCCTGCAACAAGCGCGAACCCGGCTCGGGGTGCGCCGCGCTGCAGGGCGTCAACCGTACGCACGCCATCCTCGGCACCTCCGACGACTGCGTGGCCACCCATCCCTCCGATGTGGCTGTAGCCTTCGCGGCGCTGGAAGCACAGGTGCATCTGCTGGGCCCGGACGGGGAGCGCCACGTCCCCTTCGCCGACTTCCTGCTGCGACCGGGCAGCACCCCTCAGCGTGAACAGGCCCTGCGCCGGGGCGAGTTGATCACCGCTGTGGAAATTCCGGCCCTTCCGCGTCCGCTGAAGTCGGGCTATCTGAAGGTGCGCGACCGGCAGTCCTACGAGTTCGCGCTGACCTCCGCGGCCGTCGCGCTGCACGTACGCGGCGGGGTGATCCGGAACGCGTACGTGGCCGCCGGAGGCGTGGGCACCGTCCCCTGGAAGCTCCCTGCCGTCGAAGAAGCTCTCGTCGGTGAACGCCCCTCGGACCGGCTGTGGGCCGAGGCCGCCGGCCGCGCCGCCGGCGGAGCCCGGCCACTCCAGCACAACCGCTTCAAGGTCGAGTTGCTCCAGCGCACCGTCGAACGCCAGCTGCGTACCGTAGGAGACAGCAAATGAGCCCCCAGCCGCAGGCAGCCGTCGGCGCACCGCTCTCCCGGGTGGACGGACGGCTGAAGGTGACCGGCCAGGCCAAGTACGCCGCCGAGCACGACATCAAAGGCGCCGTGCACGCCGTGATCGTCGACGCGAGCATCGGGCGCGGCCGTATCACCTCCATCGATGCCGGTGACGCCGAGAAGCACCCGGGTGTGCTGCGGGTGATCCACCACCGCAACGCGCCGAAGCTGCCGTACCGCGACAACCCCGGGTCCAACAATCCTCCGGGGGGCCGGCGGCTGCGGGTGTTCCAGGACGACAAGGTCCTCTTCCACGGCCAGCCGGTCGCCGTCGTGGTGGCCACCACCCTGGAGGCCGCCCAGCACGGCGCGAGTCTGGTCCAGGTCGAGTACGACGCCGAGCAGTCCTCGACGGACCTCGCCGAGGCCGAGCCGGGCGAGCCGACGAACTACGCGCGCGGCGACGCGCAAGCCGGCCTGCGCGACGCTGCCGTGCGCCTGGACCTGACCTACCAGCTGGCGCGCAACCATCACAACCCGATGGAGCCGCACGCCACCCTCGCCCGCTGGGACGGCAACAAGCTCACCGTCTGGGACAAGACCCAGTGGGTGATGGGCACGCACGACGAGCTCGCCGCCGTGTTCGATCTGCCCGCGGACGCGGTGCGGGTCATCAACCCGTTCGTCGGCGGCGGTTTCGGCAGCGGGCTGCGCTGCTGGCCGCACACCACCGTCGCCGCCCTGGCCGCGCGGGAGACGAAGCGCCCGGTCAAGCTGGTGCTCAGCCGCCGGCAGATGTACTTCGGCACCGGCTTCCGGCCGGCGTACGCGTACCGGCTGCGCCTCGGCAGTGACCGGCGCGGCCGGCTGACCGCGGCCATCCACGGCATCGACGCCGAGACCTCCTCGTACGAGACGTTCACCGAGGCCATCATGGGCGCGGGGCAGATGACCTACAGCATGCCCAACGTCAGCCAGGCGTACCGGCAGGTGCCGCTGGATGTGAACACCCCGATCTGGATGCGCGGTCCCGGCTTCGCCACGGCGTCGTTCGCGATCGAGTCGGCCATGGACGAGCTCGCGCACAAGCTCGGCATCGACCCGATCGAGCTGCGGCGGCGCAACGAACCGGACGAGGACGAGTCGAGCAACCTGCCGTTCTCCACCCGTCGGCTGCGCGAGTGCTACACGGTCGGTGCCCGGGAGTTCGGCTGGCACCGGCGTTCGTCCCGGCCGCGTTCGCGGCGCGAGGGCGACTGGCTGATCGGCATGGGCATGGCCGCCAGCGTGTACGACCCCGGGCGTTTTCCCGCGGAGGCCCGGGCCCGTCTGGATGCCGACGGCACCGCTGTGGTCGAGACGGCCACCAGTGACATGGGGCCGGGCACCTACACCTCCCAGACTCAGGTGGCCGCGGATGCGCTGGGGCTGACCATGCGCACGGTGACCTTCCGGCTCGGCGACTCGCTGTATCCGCAGACCGGCCCGCACGGCGGCTCGGCGACCATGGCCAGCGTCGGCTCCGCCGTCGTCGACGCCTGCGACAAGGTGCGGCGTCAGGCGGTCAAGCTGGCCGTCGAGGACCGCGATTCGCCGCTGTACGGGGTGGACGCCGGCGATGTGGTGGTGCGCGGCGGTCGGCTGCATGTGAAGGGCAACCCGGCGCGCGGTGAGACGTACCAACGGCTGCTGGCCCGCAACGACCGCTCCCACCTGGAAGCACGTGGCTCCTACGCCGGGCCGCCGACTCCCGCGCGGCGCTCCTACCACGCCTACGGCGCGGCCTTCGCCGAGGTCGCCGTGGATGCGACGCTCGGTCTTGTGCGGGTGCGGCGGATGCTCGGCGTGTACGACGCGGGGCGGATCATCAGCCCCAAGCTGGCGGACAGTCAGGCGATCGGCGGCATCGTGGGCGGTATCGGCGGGGCTCTGCTCGAGCACACGGTCACCGACCACCGCGACGGCCGGATCGTGAACGCCAACCTCGCCGACTACCTCGTCCCCGTCAACGCCGATGTCCCCGAGGTCAGGGCGATCTACCTGGACGGCGAGGACAACGACGGCAACGAGCTCGGCGTCAAGGGGCTCGGCGAGGTCGTCCAGGTGGGTGTGGCGGCCGCGCTCGCCAACGCGGTCTTCAACGCCACCGGCCGGCGGGTCCGCGAACTGCCCATCACGGCCGAGGCGTTGCTCTGACACCAGCACACCACCGGCCTGTCCGGTAGTCGGCCCCCGTCCGGCTGCCGGACCCACCAGGGTCGCCGCCGCCCATCCACTCCCCGACGGCGCGGCGGCGACCCGCCCCACGCCCCCACGGCGAACCACGGAGAAGGACTCATGCTGAACATCGCGGACACACTGCACCGCTGGTGCCGCGAGGCACGCCCCTTCGCCCTGGCCACCGTCGTCGACGTCACCGGAAGCGCACCCCTGCCGGTCGGTACGTCGGTCGCGGTGGACGAGGACGGCAACGCGGTCGGCAGCATCTCCGGCGGCTGTGTCGAGGGCGCGGTGTACGAGCTGTGCCGGCAGGTGCTGCGCGACCGCGGCGCCCCTCAGCGGGCCTGGTTCGGCTACTCCGACGACGACGCCTTCGCCGTCGGCCTGACCTGCGGCGGCGAACTCGACGTCCTCGTCCAGCGCTTCGATTCCGCCGCGGATCCCCATCTCGCCACCGCCTTGGACGACATCGTCCACGACAGGCCCACCGCCGTGGCGCAGGTCATCGACGGCCCGCACGACCTGGTGGGCCGCATGCTCTGCGTCCTCGCCGACGGCACCGCCTCCTACGGGACCCTGGACGGAGGCCCGACGGACCGCGCGGTGACCGCACAGGCGGGCGCCCTGCTCCGCTCGGGACGTACCGCCCGCGTCGAACTGGGCTCAGACGCCGACACCTGCCCGGACCGGCTGTCCGTCCTCGTCCACGTGGCCGCGCCCCGCCCCCGCATGCTGATCTTCGGCGCCGTCGACTTCGCCGCCGCTCTCAGCCGGGCCGGGGCCTTCCTGGGCTACCGGGTCACCGTGTGCGACGCCCGGCCCGTCTTCGCCACGGCGGCCCGTTTCCCGTACGCGGACGAGGTCGTCGTCGACTGGCCCCACCGCTACCTGGAGAACACGGCCGTGGACACCCGTACCGCCGTATGCGTCCTCACCCACGACGCCAAGTTCGACATCCCCCTGCTGCGGCTGGCCCTCGACCTGCCCGTCGGTTACGTCGGGGCCATGGGATCGCGCCGCACCCACGAACAGCGTCTCCGCCTCCTGCGCGAGGCGGGCATGTCCGACGAGCACATCGCCCGCCTGTGCTCCCCGATCGGCCTCGACCTCGGAGCTCACACGCCTGAGGAGACGGCCGTCTCCATCGCGGCGGAGATCATCGCCTCCGCCAACCTCGGCAGCGGCCTGCCGCTCTCCCAAGGAACAGGCCCGATTCACCGTCCGGTGCCCGCTCCCCTGCCCACTCCGGCCGAAGCCCGGCCCCGCGCTCTCGCGGAGCCGTGACCGACCGCTGTACCCGCCTGCTCGGCGGACCTCCGTAGGTGCGCAGCGCAGGAAGAAGTTCCGTGCCACCCAGAATCCGCCCAATCCGCCCCGGCCACGGGGCCCCATCCTTGGGAGAATGGCTGACATGACTGGCAGCGCAGCCCACCATGAGCTGGGCGAATTCCTGAAGACCCGGCGCGCCGAGCTGACCCCCCGATCCGTCGGGCTGCCCGACTCGGGAGCGCCGCGCCGAGTACCCGGTCTGCGCCGGGAGGAAGTGGCCCTGCTGGCCGCGATCAGTACGGACTACTACACCCGGCTGGAACAGGGACGCATCGACGTGTCCGAGCCCGTGCTGGCGTCCCTCGCCCGCGTGCTGAAGCTCGATGACGACCAGCGGGAGTACGCCTTCCAGCTGGCGGGCAAGGAGACCGGCCGCCTGCGCCGGCCCGAGGTGCAGGTCGTCAACGCGCAGTTGCAGCGACTGCTCGACGACCTCGGCTCCATCCCGGCCATGGTCCTCGGGCGCCAGATGGACGTCCTGGCGTGGAACGAGATGGGCGCCGCCCTGGTCGGGGACTTCGGGCAGATTCCGGAGAAGGACCGCAACTACGCGAAGATGATCTTCTCCGACCGTATGAGGGGGCTCTACGCCGACTGGGAGGGCGCGGCCCTGCTCGCTGTTGCCCAACTGCGCATGGAGGTGGCCCGCGACCCCGACTCCCCGACGCTCGTCGCACTGGTCGAGGAGTTGTCGGAGCGGGACGCGGACTTCCGGCGGTGGTGGGCCGAGCACCACGTGGCGGCCCGACGGGTCGGCGCCAAGACGCTGAACCATCCGGTCGTCGGCGAACTCACCGTCGAATGGGACACCCTCACCTGCAGCACCGACCCCGATCAGCATCTGACCATCTGGACCGCCCCACCCGGCACGCCCACGCAGGAACGGCTGCGTCTTCTCGCGGCCTGGGTGGCTGACGGGCACTCGGTCGCCCCCGGCGCGGTGAGCTGATGAGGGCGTCGCGTACGGGCTTCGACGACATGACCAGAACCAGTTCTTCCGTACCCGGGCAGCCGCGTCGAGCGCATCGGGGTTTGGTGCTCTCGCTGGCCATGACCTTCGTGTTCGGCGTGGCAGCCTGCGGCAGCGATTCGGAAGGGACGGCTTCACCGAGCGCCGCGCCCACGAGTTCCTCGTCGTCCGGGTCGTCCGGGTCGTCCGGCGAGTCGGCCTCCGCTGCGGACTCCTCCTCGCCGAACCCGGACCAGTCGTCGAGCGACGGGACGCCGATCCGCGTCACCATCGGCGGCACGGTGCTCACGGGCCGGCTCTGGGACAACGCCACCGCTCGGGACCTGATCGAAAAGCTCCCGGTCACCGTGGAGTTCAGCGACCACCAGAACATGGAGAAGACGGGGCCGCTGCCCGAGGAGCTTTCCACGGAGGGCATGCCCGAGGGAGAGGACCCTCGCCCGCGGGACATCGGCTACTACGCTCCGGGGGGCGACCTCGTCTTCTACTACGGCGACGTGGGCTACCACGACGGCATCCTGAGGATCGGTCGGTTCGACGGAGACATGGACGCGATCGCTGACCAGGAGGACGGCTTCACCGCGAGGGTCGAGCCGGCCGGCTGACCGTCGGTCCCGGGTGGGCCGAGCAGACCGTGGACCTCATCATGCCGTCCCCTTCCTTCCTCTTCCTTCCTCCGGCGGACGCCCATACCCTGACGCCCCGTCAGATAGTTCGCCAGAGTCAGGGAGGCCTCGGCATGTCACTGCTCGCGGACAGGACCGTGATCGTCTCGGGAGTCGGCGCCGGGCTCGGGCACCAGGTCGCGGCGGCCGTCGTACGGGACGGGGGCAACGCCGTGCTCGGGGCGCGTACGGAGGCGAATCTCGCCAAGGCCGCGGCGGAGATCGACCCCGACGGCACGCACACCGCCCACCGCCCGACCGACATCACCGACGAGGCCCAGTGCGAGGCGCTTGCCGCGCTCGCGGCCGAGCGGTTCGGGCGGCTCGACGCCGTCGTCCATGTCGCCGCCTGGGACAGTTACTTCGGCGGTCTCGCGGACGCGGACTTCGCCACCTGGCAGTCCGTCATCGACGTGAACCTGCTCGGCACGCTGCGGATGACCCGCGCCTGCCTGCCCGCGCTGAAGGAACACGGCGGGTCCGTGGTCTTCATCGGGACGCAGTCGGCCGTCGCCGCCCCCACTCAGGTGCGGCAGATGGCGTACGCGGCCTCGAAGGGCGCCCTGACGAGCGCGATGTACTCCCTGGCAAGGGAGTTGGGCCCGCATCGCATACGGGTCAACACCGTGCTGCCGGGCTGGATGTGGGGGCCGCCGGTCGAGGCGTACGTCCAGTTCTCGGCGCATACGGAGGGCGTACCGGAGGCAGAAGTACGGGAGCGCCTCACGAGCCGCATGGCCCTGCCCGAGCTGGCCACCGACGGGGACGTGGCAGATGCCGCCGTGTTCCTGGCGTCCGATCGGGCTCGCGCCATCACCGGGCAGTCCTTGCTGGTGAACGCGGGGGAATTGATGCGTTAGGCCGCACGACCGGCCTCCGCACAGCCGGTCATGGATGTGAATCCAGGTCATCAAGCAGAACTTTTTTGCTTCCTCTTGACCTGCCGGGCAGTTGTCGCCGCATACCCGCCGAACCCACGATGAGCGGGCACTTCGCGGCCGCTTTGGCCTGCGCCGGTGAAGTGCCGTGCACGTCACTGCAGTTCAGCGCAGTTCACAAGGCGGATCGCGGGAGGGTGCATATGAACGGTCTCGACTGGACCGTGCTGATCGGCTACTTCGGTGTGATGGTCGCGATCGGCGTCTGGTCCCACAAACGCGTCGACAACGTCAGCGACTTCTTCACCGCAGGCGGCAAGATGCCGTGGTGGCTGTCCGGCATCTCGCACCACATGTCCGGCTACAGCGCGGTGATGTTCACGGGCTACGCGGCCATCGCCTATACGTACGGCGTCACTTCCTACGTCACCTGGTCCTTCCCCATCGCCATCGGTATCGCGATCGGCGCGAAACTCTTCGCACCCCGGCTCAACCGCGTGCGCGCACGGCTGCACGTGTCCTCCCCGCTGGAGTATCTGAAGAACCGTTACAACCTGCCCACCCAGCAGGCTCTCGCCTGGTCCGGCGTACTGCTGAAGATCGTGGACGTCGGCGCCAAGTGGGCGGCGATCGCAACCCTGTTGTCGGTGTTCACCGGGGTCTCGCTCAACACGGGCATCCTCATCACCGGTGCGGTGACGGCCGTCTACTGCACGGTCGGCGGTCTGTGGGCGGACGCGCTGACCGAACTCGGGCAGTTCATCATCCAGTTCGTCGCCGGTATCGCGATGCTGATCGCCGTCATGGTCGAGTTGAGCGGCTTCAGCACGCTGTGGAGCGTGTGGGACGAGCCCGCGCTCGACGGGCACGCCGAGCCGCTGGCCGGGCCGTACATGATGGTCTTCCTGATCGCGTACCTGTTCATCAAGACCTTCGAGTACAACGGCGGCATGTGGAACCAGGCCCAGCGCTACATGGCCACGGACTCCCCGAAGTCCGCGACGCGTTCGGCCGCCCTGTCCGCCGCTCTGTGGCTGATCTGGCCGCTGGTGCTGTTCTTCCCGATGTGGGTCGCGCCGCTGATCATCCAGACGGACGTGCCGGCGGACTCGTACGCCCTGATGGCTGAACAGCTGCTGCCGCACGGCCTGTTGGGCCTGGTGATCGTGGGCTTCTTCTCGCACACGATGGCGATGTGTTCGTCGGACGCCAACGCGATCGCCGCCGTCGTCACGCGCGACATCATGCCCGCGGTCTCGCGGAAGGTACGCCAGTGGGACACCCGGACCGGGCTGCTGGCCGCGCGCTGGGCCACGCTGCTGTTCCTCGGTCTGTCGATGGCCATCGCGACGCAGGTCAACTCCGACTTCTTCGGCGACATCATCACGGTCGTCATCAGGTGGGTCGCAGGGCTCATGGGCCCGATCGCGATCCCGCTGATGCTCGGCCTGCTGCCGTGGTTCCGCAAGAGCGGGCCGACGGCCGCGCTGATCAGCTGGGGCGTCGGACTGGTGACGTTCTGGCTGGTCAACTACCCCATCCACTGGAACGTCGACGGCGGCGTCCCGCTCCAGTACCAGGTCTCGGTCCCGCTCGCCGTCTCGCTCGTCCTCTACATCCTCATCGGGTACGTGAAGCCGGAGGACACCCCGGAGCGGGACGCGGTCCTCGCGAAGATCAACAACGATGACGACGGCCCGGGTTCGGCGGCTGCGGCGATCCCGACTCCGGCGGGGGCGGCGGACGGCGTGGTGGGGGCGCCGGTCAAGGACTGACCTTCGTACGTACGGCAGTCGGGGCGTCCGCTCGTGTACGGGCGGACGCCCCGCGCCACCACCTCAGGCCCGCGGATACCGGGCCAGCCACCCCGGCGACGACTCGGCCGGTCCGTGCAGTGCGGGCCCCTGGGTCATCTCCATCGCGAAGTCGTCGGCGAGGACGAGCATCGTGGGGCGGCCCTCCAGTTCGGCGAGCCAGGCCGGCGGGAGGGCCGTCTCGCCGTGCAGGGCGCCGAGGAGGGCGCCGGTGAGCGCTCCGGCGGCGCCCGAGGGGCCGCCGTGGTTCACCGAGAGGCACAGCCCGTGCCGGGTGTCCTCGCCGACCAGCGCGCAGTACACGGCGACCGACAGCAGCCCCTCGGCCGTGCCCTCCCCGGCCAGCTCGTCGATCCGGGCCGGCGTGGGCATGCCCTGCCGTACGGCACCCAGCGCGTACTGCAGGGCGTCGGTCACCGGCTGCTGCCCCGGCCAGTCGGCGAGCACCTGGAGCGAGCGCTGCACGGCGGCGTCGAGGCTCTCGCCGCGGGCGAGTCCGTGCACGATCAGGGCGTACGCGCCCGCCGACAGGTAGGCGGTGGGGTGACCGTGGGTCTGGGCCGCGCACTCGACGGCGAGCTGCATCACCAGTTGCGGCTCCCAGCCGACGAGCAGCCCGAAGGGCGCGGAACGGGCCGCGGCCTCGGGGCCCATCTCCTTCTGGTTCTTGGGTGCGTCCAGGGTGCCCATCATGTCGTCGGCGAAGCCGATCAGGCAGGCGCGGGCGGGGTCGCGGCGTGCGTACAGCCACTCCTCGCGGGCCAGCCAGCCGTCCTCCTTTCGGCGCTCGTCGGGACCCCAGTCGTGCTGCGTGGCGGCCCATCTGAGGTACGCGCGGTGCAGATCGGTCGGCGGGTGCCAGGCGCCCGTGTCCCGGCGGACCTGGGCGCGGATGAGGCCGTCGAGACTGAAGAGGGTGAGCTGGGTCAGATGCGTGACGGTGCCGCGTCTGCCATAGCCGAAGGGCAGGTCGACGACCCCCTCCGCGCCGTACGCCTCGCGGATCTCCTCCATCGAGAGCTCCCCGACCGGCGAGCCCAGCGCATCACCGAGGGCCGCGCCCAGCAGGGTGCCCCGCACCCGACTGCGGAAGTCCTGCTGCTCGACCCGCCCCCAGACGGCACCGGACGTCGCACCCACCGAAGCCTCCTGAAGATCCCATTCCGCACGGCTACCGTCCCGTACGGCTGACAGCTCAGCACTGTAATCGAACGGGAACAGTCGGTTGAGGGCCGGAACGGTTTGCGAATTCTGGGCGGGAACATGCGGTGGTGCGAGGTGCGCGTAACTCCGGAATCGGGCAGTGCGCCGTACGACTACTCAACCACCCAAACCGTCGTCCCCGTCGTGCCGAAGTCCCAGATCGCGTCCCCGTCCGCCGCACGGGTGCGGATTCCGCCCGTTTCGACCTCGGTTGCGGGCGGCGGCGACGAGCCGTCCTCCGCGTTGGAGAAGGCGATCGAGACGCCGGAGCGGGTGGCGAAGTAGACGACGTTCTCGATGGCCACCCCGTCGTAGCCGGTCGCGGAGGCATTGCGGAACGTGACCGTGTAGGTGCCCGGCAGTGGGCTCACCGATCCCGGCCACACCGTGAACGTACGGCGGGCGTCCTTGCCGGAGTCGACCAGCCACACCCGGCGCTGCTCCAGGGAGTAGACGATGCGCCGCCCCGTACCCGAGCCGTCCGGTACCGCCACCGGTGCGGACGGGCTCGGCGAGGCGGAGGGGCTCGCGGACGCCGTCGGCTTCGGCTGCGCCGCCTGTTCGGCGCGTACGGCCAGGGCGGCGACCACCACGACGGCGCCGAGGGTCAGCGCCGTGATCCAGACCCACGGGGACAGCCGTCGTCGGGGCTGCCTTCGTCCGATGGGCACGGGCACGCACCTCCTCCCCCTGCTCGGTGGGACAGCTCAGTCCACGTCTCAGTCCAGTACCGGCAGCAGCTCCGGCAGATGCCCGTCCGAAGCCGACGCCGCCCGCTGCCGTTCCTCCGGGACCTCCCCGTACAGCGTCGTGCGCGGGCGCGCCGGACGGCCCGCCGCCTCCGCCACCGCGATCAGGTCCTTGATGGACTTGTACGAGCCGTAACTGGAGCCCGCCATACGGGAGATGGTCTCCTCCATGAGGGTGCCGCCGAGATCGTTGGCGCCGGAGCGGAGCATCTCGGCCGCGCCCTCCGTGCCCAGCTTCACCCAGCTGGTCTGGATGTTGGGGATGTGGGGGTGCAGCAACAACCTCGCCATCGCCACCACCGCGCGGTTGTCGCGCATGGTCGGGCCGGGGCGCGCGATGCCCGCCAGGTACACGGGCGCGTTGGTGTGGATGAACGGCAACGTCACGAACTCCGTGAAACCGCCCGTCTGTTGCTGGATCCGCGACAGCGTCCGGAAGTGGCCGAGCCAGTGGCGGGGCTGGTCCACATGCCCGTACATCATCGTGGACGAGGAGCGGATGCCCAGCTCGTGCGCGGTCGTCACGACCTCGATCCAGGTCGCCGTGGGCAGCTTGCCCTTGGTGAGGACCCAGCGGACCTCGTCGTCGAGGATCTCGGCGGCCGTGCCGGGGATGGAGCCGAGGCCGGCCTCCTTGGCGGCGGTCAGCCATTCGCGGATCGACATCCCGGTGCGCGTCGCGCCGTTGACGACCTCCATGGGGGAGAAGGCGTGTACGTGCATGCCGGGGACGCGTTCCTTCACGGCGCGCGCGATGTCGAAGTAGGCGGTGCCGGGCAGGTCGGGGTGGATACCGCCCTGCATGCAGACCTCGACTGCCCCTACTTCCCAGGCCTGTTGGGCGCGGTCTGCTACCTGGTCCATCGAGAGGGTGTACGCGTCGGCGTCCGTGCGGCGCTGGGCGAAGGCGCAGAAACGGCAGCCGGTGTAGCAGACGTTGGTGAAGTTGATGTTCCTCGTCACGATGTACGTGACGTCGTCGCCGACCGCCGATTTGCGGACGTCGTCCGCGATCCGGGTGAGGGCGTCCAGCGCCGGGCCGTCGGCGTGCAGCAGGGCCAGCGCCTCGTCATCGGTCAGGCGCGTCGGGTCGTCGGCCGCTGTCGCGAGCGCCGCCCGCACATCGGTGTCGATCCGCGACGGCACCATCCCGGGCGCCGCCGCCTCCCGCAGCGCCTCCCAGTCGCCGTACACCTCGTCGAAGTCGTTCCGGCGGTCGCCCGTACGCCCCTCGGTGTCGATGGTGCGGTGCAGGTCGGTGCGGCCGGAGGAGGTGAACGCCTCGTCCGGCTCCTGCCACGGGTGGCCCTCGACGACGGCGTCGGGGTTCGCCAGGCCGGTCTCCGGGTCGGCAAGGGCCCATACGTGCGGCAGCAGCCGCGGGTCCAGCCAGGGCTCGCCGCGCTGCACGAACTCCGGGTACACACACAGCCGTTCACGCAGCTCGAAGCCCGCCTGCCGGGACTGCTCGGCGAGTTGGTCGATCTGCGGCCAGGGCCGCTCGGGGTTGACGTGGTCGATGGTGAGCGGTGAGACGCCGCCCCAGTCGTCGATACCGGCGCCGATGAGCCGCCCGTACTCGGAGTCCACGAGATTGGGCGGCGCCTGGAGACAGGCGGAAGGACCCATGATGTGCCGCGCGACGGCCACCGTGGCGACGAGATCGTCCAGTTCGGCGTCCGGCATCCCGCGCATCGCCGTGTCCGGCTTGGCGCGGAAGTTCTGGATGATCAGCTCCTGGATGCCGTGGTAGGCCCGCGAGATCTTCCGCAGCGCGAACAGCGACTCGGCGCGTTCCTCGTACGTCTCCCCGATCCCGATCAGCAGCCCGCTGGTGAACGGCACGGACGACCGCCCCGCATCCTCCAGCACCCGCAGCCGCACCGCCGGTTCCTTGTCGGGCGAGCCGTAGTGCGGGCCGCCCGGCTCGGACCACAGCCGAGTGGCGGTGGTCTCCAGCATCATGCCCATGCTGGGCGCGACGGGCTTGAGCCGCTGGAAGTCGGTCCACGACATGACACCGGGGTTGAGGTGTGGCAGCAGCCCCGTCTCCTCCAGGATGCGGATCGAAATGGCCCGTACGTACGCGATGGTGTCGTCGTAGCCGTGCGCGTCCAGCCACTCCCGCGCCTCGGGCCACCGCTCCTCGGGCTTGTCGCCGAGGGTGATCAGGGCTTCCTTGCACCCCAGTTCGGCCCCGCGCCGCGCGATGTCGAGCACCTCGTCCGGCGACATGAACATCCCGTGCCCGGCCCGCCGCAGCTTGCCGGGAACGGTGACGAAGGTGCAGTAGTGGCACTTGTCGCGGCACAACCGGGTCAGCGGAACGAACACGCTCTTCGAGTACGTGATGACCCCGGCCCGCCCCGCTTCCGCCAGCCCCGCGTCCCGAACCCGCGCGGCGGAGGCGACAAGGTCATCGAGATCCTCCCCCCGGGCCTGAAGCAGCACGCCCGCCTCACCGACATCGAGCGCGACACCGTCACGGGCGCGTTTGAGGGCGCGTCGCATGGCGTTCGCGGTGGGACGGTCTCCGGACTGCTGCTCAGGCTGCGGATCAGTCATGAATCGAGCATACGAGCGTGCGCAACCATTCGGTTTCCGGGAGGTTCCAAGGTCATCCGGCAGATTGCCGCCCCGGCCGGTCCGGCGACACGCACCGACCCAGCGCACCGCGCCCCCACGCAACGCTCCCGCACGCCGACCGCTGCGCGAAACGTGCCGATTCCCTTCCCTTGTACGGGAGTTCACGGGTGAATACGAGGGTGGTACGTGTCACCCCCGCAGCACCCGGGCCACACCCGAACCGTCACACCCGACACTTTGGGAGCAGCAGCATGTGCGAGGACGACCACGGCATCGCAAGACGCGCCCTGTTCGTGACGGGAGCCGCCGCCGCGCTTACGTTGGGAAGCGTGAGTTTCCCGAGCGAGGCTGCCGACGCCGCAGCGGGCCACGAGACGAGGACGGTGCGCGGCACCCTGCCCACCGGCTCCCCCGACTTCGTGTACCTGCCCGTCGAAGTCCCGGACGGCGTACGGGAGATCAAGGTCGCGTACACGTACGAGAAGCCCTCCGTCCCGGCCGGCACCGCGGGCAACGCGCTCGACATCGGCATCTTCGACCAGCGCGGCACGGAACTGGGCGGCAAGGGCTTCCGCGGCTGGTCGGGCGGAGCGCGCACGGAGTTCTTCATCCGCGCCGACGACGCCACGCCCGGCTACATCCCCGGCCCGGTCCGCGAGGGCACCTGGTACATCGCGCTCGGCCCCTACACCGTGGCCCCGCAGGGACTCCCGTACGAGATCACCATCACGCTCACCTACGGCGAACCCGGCGCCGCCGTGAAGCCGAAGTACCCGCCCACGCGTGCCAAGGGCCGCGGTCGCGCCTGGTATCGCGGCGACTGCCACCTGCACTCCTGGTACTCCGACGGCCGCCGCACCCCCGCCGAGATCGCGGCCCTCGCCCGCGAGGCCGGCCTGGACTTCATCAACACCTCCGAGCACAACACCCATGCCGCGCACGCCCATTGGGCCGACGAGGCGGGCGACGACCTGCTGGTCCTGCTGGGCGAGGAGGTCACGACGCGTAACGGCCATGTCGTCGCGCTCGGCACGGATCCCGGCACGTTCATCGACTGGCGCTACCGCGCCCGCGACAACCGTTTCGGCAAGTACGCCCGCGAGATCCGCCGCTCCGGAGGCCTGGTCGTCCCCGCCCACCCGCACGCCACCTGCATCGGCTGCAACTGGAAGTTCGGCTTCGGCGAGGCGGACGTGGTCGAGGTGTGGAACGGCCCGTACGGGCCCGACGACGAGGTCTCCCTGGCCGACTGGGACGGCATGCTGGTGGCCTCGGTCCGCGAGGGCCGCGGCTGGATCCCGGCGATGGGCAACAGCGACGCCCACCGCCACCCCGACCCCGTCGGCACCCCCCAGACGGTCGTCCTCGCCGACGACCTCACCCGCGAGTCCATCCAGGAGGGCCTGAAGGCAGGCCGCTCCTACATCGCCGAGTCCAAGTCGGTGTCGCTCGACTTCACCGCGTACGGCCCCAAGGGCGAACACGCGGGAATCGGCGGCCGTTTGAAGGTGGACCGCGACGACCCGGTCACGGTCCGCCTGGAGGTCACGGGCGCCCCCCGCTGCACGGCCCGCTTCGTCACGGACCAGGGCGTCCTGCACACGAGCCCCGTCCTGCCGGTCTCGGGCTCCGGCACGGTCGAGTGGCGTACGACGGCTCAGTACGCAGCGTACGTACGGGCGGAACTGCGGCACGAGGCGGCGGTGGCACCGCTGCCGGGGGCACTGGCGGCGTTCACGAACCCGATCTTCTTGGGGCGGTAAGGGCCCGCCTGAGAGACTCCTCGGGTCACCGACGAGAAGGACCAGGGCCTCATGTCGCGCTTCCACGATCTCAAGTTCCGCGCCGTCACGACGCTCCAGCGGTGGGTCGCCAACCCGCTGTCCAGACGGCTGCCCTTTCAGACCCTCCTCGAGACCACAGGGCGAAAGTCGGGGCAGCCGCGCCGAACCCCGCTCGGCGGAAGCCGGGTCGGGGACGAGTTCTGGATCGTCTCCGAGTACGGCGAGAAGTCGCAGTACGTACGGAACATCCAGGCAAACCCGAGAGTCCGGGTCCGCATCAAGGGCCGCTGGCACCACGGCACGGCCCACCTGCTGCCCGAGGACGACGCGCGTGCCCGCCTCAGGTCCCTGCCACGGATGAACAGCGCAGCAGTACGGGCGGTCGGCACGAACCTGCTGACCGTGCGGGTGGATCTGGAGGACTGAGGCGCGTTCAGAGATCTCCCCCCAGAGGGTGTTTCGCGAAAATGTGACACTCGGCAGTCGAAGTGTCACATTTTCGCGCGTGAGGGTCAGGGAGCGCACTCGGCCCACAGCAGCTTCCCGCCCTTCGAGGCATCCAAGCCATCCTCTGGGCCACCCCCACCGCCTTCGGCGCCCTCCTCCGCACTCTGAAGACGAGCCCGAACCATGGATGACGCACTCCTGCCCGAATGAAGTCCCTGCCGCTAATGAACTCCCGCTCAATCTCGGGCAGTTGGACCGGGTTTTGTCACCTGCGCGCCTAGACCTCTGGACTTGTCTGTTTCACGGTGGTCCCTCCTACCCGCACGGAAGGACCCAGCAGTGAGACGCAGACGATTTGTGGCAGGAACGATCGGCGCGCTTTCGGGGCTCACGCTCGGTCCGGGCAGCTCGGTCCGGGCCGACGCGCCGGCGCCCCGTACGCAAAGCTGGCAGGCCGTGCCGGCGCCCGGCAGTACCCCTGCCGCGCAGTTGCGCCGCATCGCCGCTACCGGACCCCAACTGGCCTGGGCCGTGGGCGAGGAGGGCCGCGCCGGGCCGTCGCAGGGCCGAGGGCTGGCCATGCTCTGGGACGGCAGCGCCTGGTCGAAGACCGACCTGTCGCATCTGACCCACACGCGGTTGAGCGACATCGCCGTTGTCAACGCCACCTCGGCGTGGAGCGTGGGCCTGCCTGCCGACGAGGGCACGAGCCCGCTGCTGAGCTGGGACGGAACCACCTGGCGCGAGGCCGAGTTCCCGGGCCTGGGCGAGCCGGACGTCCGCATGGACGCGGTGGCGGTCGGCCCCGACCAGCGGGTGTGGGTCAGCGGCAGCCGCGGCGGCAGCACCGGCCTGCTCAACGGGGACGGGCGGCAATGGCAATGGCTGGACCCACTGCCTGCCACGAGCGCGAACCTGTACCGGGTCGTACTGCGCTCGCCGGACGAGGTCTGGGTGAGCGGCGACCAGGCCCAGGCAACCGGCGACGGATGGTCCGGACTCGTAGCCCGCTGGAACGGAGCGTGGACCGTCCTGCCCCCGATCACAGGCCTCCGTCTGAGCATCAGCGATCTGCATCCGGCCGGTCCGGACGACGTATGGGCGGTGGGCACCGAAGCCGGCATCGGCGGACCACCGGGACGCCCCGGCAACCCCGTTCTGGCCCACTGGGACGGCACGGCCTGGACGCGGGTGCAACCGGGCTTCACCGTCGGGTCGTTGACCGGAATCGCGGCCGACGCAGAGGGCCGCGCCGCATGGATCTCGGGCTGGAACTTCCGGGACCAGACCCGCAGCACGTACCTGCACCGGGACGGCGACGCCTGGACCGTCGTACGAGGCCCGGCCGGCACGGCGACAGCCCCGTACCTCAACGACGTGACACCCATTCCCGGCACCGCGGGATTCTGGTCGGCGGGCATGACGAGTCCCACCCCCGCTCCTCCGACCGAGGCTTACATGGAACGCCTCGACGCCTGATTTAGCCCCGCGGCGCGTTCGAGAGGCGGCCCAGCCACGCCGAGCACGCGTTGCGGTGCCGGCCCAGGGGGCAGGCACCGCAGGGAAGGGCTGGTGATCCACGGGCCTACGGATCCACGACCTGTGGATCGCGAAAGTAGTAGACGACCGTCACTCCCATACCCGGAGTGTGCGTGTACACGACGGTGATCGCCTCGGCTGAGTCGTGGGCGAGAGGTGTCGTGTAGGTGTACTCCACGGACGGCGGGCGCCAGCCGGGGATCTCGCGCCCCGCCGCCGGCTCCCGTGCGATGACCGTGAGCGCCTCCCGGACCACTTCCCGCTCCCCCTCCGTGAGGTCGCCGTACGCCTTCTTGGCGGGTTCGGCCTCCTCCAGCGGGATCTCGCTCATCCGCTGCCGCCTCCGGCACGCGCGTCCTCGAGGGCAGCCATGATCTCGGGTGAGTTCCTGATCCGGACCCGGTGGCGATACGCCCTCACCACGGCCGCGGCGCGCTCCAAGTCGTCCGTGAGGGAGGCTCCTATGGCTGCCGCCAGTTCCTCCTCGAAGCGCTCCCGGTCACCCGGGAACCCGTACCGGCTGAGCGCGCTGCGCAGGTCGTCCACGGTCCGGATCTCCGGAAGGGGCATCGCCGCCCAGCCGTGCTCACGCTCTGCGCTCATGACCTGCTCCTGGTATACGGGCATCGCTCCACCTCCAAGTATGGCGCCGTGCGCCCAAGGCGGACATCGCACGTCACTTCCCACGGCCCGCACCGCCCCGCTCACCGCGCCTCCCCACACTCGGCCCACAGCAGCTTCCCGCCCTTCGAGGCGCCCCACTCCTGCAGCACGGACACCCCCAACGAGGGGCCTGTACCCGTCGCAGTTCCGGTACCTGTTCGCCTACATTCCGGCCGCTGTCGGATACGGCGTCATTGTCTTCGACAAGTGGGCCTGGCGCTGGCCCGTCATTCACCGTTTCACCGGTCGACCCTGGGTCACCGGCACCTGGCGCGTGGTGCTGTCCCCGAGTCCGGAAAGCCGAATACCCGAGGGAGGAAACCGGGGCCCGATCATCACCTACATGACGGTCGAGCAGACCTTCTGGAGCCTGCACGCCACGCTTCGCACGAAGGAGAGCACCTCCCGGTCGAGCAACGCCACCATCGGCTCCCCCGAGAACTCCGGTACTGCCGAGATCGGGTTCCTGTACGACAACACGCCCCGCGCGGAGCACCAGCACCGCAGCCCCCGGCACGAAGGGGCATGCCGGATCTCCGTCACGGGCCTGAACCCCCGGGCCGCTGCCGGGCACTACTACACCAGCCGGTTCACCGCCGGCGACATGGACTTCACCCTGATCAACCGCTCCACCGACTACTGCACCTTCGCCGAAGCGCAGGCCGCCGACCCAGAGCACACCACCAGCTGATCCCGGCCACCGTTGCCGCACGCCGGGCACAGCGAGGAAGGGCGGCCCTGCTGCCAGACTGCGTTCCGCTTCGCGGACCGGGGCCTGTCCCTGTGGCCGCCTTCGTGAAGGCCGAGGGGGACGTCTCGGCGTACACCGCGCGCGTGTTGCGCCGCCAGATGCTCGCCGAGGCGCTGGAGAAATCCGCCCGGGTACGGCCCGAGCCCGGCCGCAACTCCGACCCCGGACGCGCCCAGCAGCAGTACCCGTCTGCCTGGTTCGGTCACCCCACCAGCATCACCCCCGCGCACAGACGCGCTGTCAAGGCGTCCGTCCGCTCGCCCCGCCGCAGTAGGTGTCCCGGGCGGGTCGTTCGCCCGTCGCCAGATAGCGGGTGACGGTCCGGTCTCCGCACGCGTTGCCGTTGCCGAGATAGGCGTCGTGCCCGGTGGAGTCGACGGTCACCATGACGGCGCGCTTACCGAGAGCGGCACGGAGGTTGCGTGCGCCGCTCAGCGGGGCGGCCGGGTCACGCTTGTTCTGCACGAGCAGGATGGTGGACGGCCCCCGGTCGGTGATCCGTACCGGATCCTGCTTCAGTGGATAGGGCCAGGCCGCGCAGGCCGTCGCGTTCCTCGGCATCCCCGCGGTCAGCGGATACTTTGCCCGACTCTGGTCAACTTCCTTCTGATACTGCGCACTTGACTCGGGCCACTCGCTGTCGTTGCAGGTGGTGGCGTGGGTGACGGCGAGGGCGTTCTGCATGAGCGCCTCGGGGGGCGGCTCGGGCGCGGGCGGGACCGTGCCCTTCTGCGCGGCCAGGATCAACTGAGCCAGAGCTGGGAAGCCCTCGGGGTCGTAGAACGCGTCCACCATGGCCTGGCGCAGCACATTGCCGTTCAGCTCGGCCGTGTTGGCGCCCGGCCACGGGATCGGCTCGCGGTCGAGGCGTGCGGCCAGCCGCAGGAAGAGCGGTCGCACCTCGGCCGCCGTATCCGCAAGGTGGTATTCCCCGGGCGCCGAAGCCCACTTGGCGAACTCTGGGAAGACGTCCTCGACGCCGGCCTCGAACCCTGCCCACAAGGCGCGGCCAACCTGGCCATGGACGCGATCGCCGTTCCCGTCCAGGTTGCTGTCCAGCACGAAGCGGTCGGTGCGGTGCGGGAACAACTGACCGTAGACGGCGCCGACATACGACCCGTACGAGAGACCCCACGCGGACAGCTTCCGCTCACCGAGCGCCGCTCGGATGCGGTCGATGTCGCGAGCGTTGTCGGCGCTGCTGATGTGCCGCATCAGCTCGCCACCGTTACGCTCGCAGGCGTCGGCCACCCGCCGGGCGGTGACCATGCTCTCGGTGACGGACCCGTCAGGGGCGGGCCACGGAAAGTACTTGGACCTGACCAGGTCACCGCTATCGAGACCGCAGCTGACCGGGGCGGAGCGGCCGACCCCCCGGGGATCGAACCCGATCAGGTCGTACGCGTTCCGTACCTCTTGCGGCAGCTTCTGCCCCTTCCCGGAGATCTCGTCGAGGCTGCCACCGCCGGGGCCGCCGGCGATCAGCAGTAAGGCCCCGCGGCGTACGGTCGGCTTCTCGCTGGGGATACGGGAGACGGCGATGCCGATCTTCTTGCCGCCGGGGTCGGAGTAGTCCATCGGTACGTGGACGGTCGCGCACTCCTGCCGGGGGTCGAGCCCGCTCCCCTCGCACTTCGCCCATTCAAGGGGCTTAGGGGTGACGGGAGTTGAGGCCGTCGCGGTAAGGGGCACGGTGGGCCCGAGAATCGCGGCGGCTGCGGCGATCAGTATGACGTTTCGCTTGGCTCGCTTGGTTTTCATCACCCGGAAGAGCCTCACGGATCGGCTCCGGCCGTTCCATCCGGCTAACCGGCCTGTTTTCAGGGGGGTTTACCCAACAGGGGGCGCACCCGGGATGTGTGCGGCATGGAGCGGGATGGCATCTGCGATGCCCGCCGCCTCGCGGGCGACCGCCAGCGGCAGGCGTCGATCGAGGCGAGCGGGTCGATGACTAGGAGCATGGTGCCGTGATCCGCCGAGCTTGCCCAGCATGACCCACAGCTCAGGCTCGCTGTCGGGCTGCTTCAGCCGAGCGCGTCGATGGCCTTGACGATCAGCGCCCGCGCTTCGGCGCCGTACACGGCCATGCTGCGGAGCTGCTCGAACGCCTTGATGTACAGGGCGATTTCGGAGGGCTGGGTGACGTTCACCTCGGCGGAGATCAGCTCGACGGAGACGAGCGTGTCGTCGTGCACGTCGAACGTCTCCTGTGGCCACAGCACCCGTTCGCGCGTTGACGTCGGGATGATGCCGAAGGAGACCGCAGGGAGCGCTCCGGCCGTGAGGAGGTAGCCCAACTGGGCGGCCATCGCCTCCGCGTCGCCGAGCTGGTAGTAGAGCACTGCCTCCTCGATGAGCATCACGAAGCGATGTCCTGGCTCGTGGATGATCTGCGAGCGCTCCAGGCGCGCCGCCGCCGCTTCGGCCGCGTCGTCGGGAACGCCGAGGAAGCGGGCGTTGCTGCTCAGCAAGGCCCGCGCGTATCCCTCGGTCTGCAACAGCCCAGGAACCAGGACGGGTGAGTACACGCGCAGCAGCTCCGTCGACCGGTACAGCTCCACGTAGCTGTCCTGGAGCTTTCGCAGACCGGAGCGCACGCGCTGCCGCCACTCGCGGTAGAGCGACTCCGCGTGCTGGGAGGCGATGACCACGACCAGTTCCGGTTGGGTGGCGCGTCGCAGCGCGGCGACCGGGTCCCGGGCATGTACCGCTGCCGGACGTCATCCGCACCCCACGGCTCACTCGGCGCGCCTCACGCCCGGCCGGCGGCAGACAGAGAAGGATCAGTGGCGGAATTGTCCGCTGTGGGCGAGCGCGCGGAGATCCCGGGTGCCACACGGCCCGACGACACACGTTGCGTTCTCAGGAGATGCACGCACCGTGTCGGCTCAGCTGTGCAGGAGGAAGCTTGGACACGACATCAGTCGCTATCTGTGTGCTGTCCCGTTCCGTGCCCGGATCAGGAGGCAGAGAGGCATGGGCGGCCAACGGGGCGGAACGCCGCACCGCCCGCAGTCGAAGGATCTCTGATGCCCACGTGGCGTGAAATCGCCGCCGAGTTCCTGGGGACCATGGTCTTCCTCGGGCTCGTGCTCAGCGTGCTGGTGGCGGTCTTCGCGTCCGGTTCGCCGGTGGTCACGGCGATTCCCAGCGCCGATCTGCGCCGACTGTTGACCGGTGCCCTCGTCGGCTGCGTGATCGCAGGGATCGTCTACTCGCCGGTCGGGCGGATCAGCGGGGGACACCTCAACCCGGCCGTCACCCTGGCGTTTCTGCGGCTTGGCAAGATCACCTGGCGCGGTGCCGCCGGGTATGTCGCGGCGCAGGTCGCAGGAGCCACACTCGGAGCGGTAGTGGTTTTTCTGGCCTGGGGACGGCACGCCACCAGCATCGACTTGGGCGTCACCGAGCCGGGTGTCGGAGGTACATGGGCGGCGGCAGCGGTTGAGGCCGCCATGACTTTCCTGCTGGTGACGTTGATCCTCAACTTCGTCGACCGACCGCTGTTGATGCCGTTCACGGGGGCCGCCGTCGGGTTGTTGGTGCTGTGGCTGATCTTCGCCTGCGCGCCGGTCTCCGGGACCAGCCTCAATCCGGCGCGCAGCCTCGGCCCGGCACTCGTCTCCCGCACCTGGCCCCATCTGTGGATATACCTGATCGCACCGCCTGTGGGGGCGCTCGCAGCGGCCGTCCTCTACCGTCGGAAGCGACACACCGTCGCTTGCGCCAAGCTCATGCACGACGACACCTATGCCTGCCGCTTCCTCGACTGCCACTACACCCGGGCCGAACACCGCACTCCCACCCAGTGAACCGCTCGGGTCCTGCGGACCGGGACGGACATCACGGCGTGCGTCGACTCCGTCCGTCCGGCAAGGGGAACGGCTCGTGTTCGGACTCCATCGTGTTCGTCGGGCAACGCATCCGTGGCTGCGGACCGCGAATGATCTCAGGAGTGTGGAGCCGTGAACCGATGGATCGTGGCCAACGTACCGTCCTGGTTGATGCTGACCGTGCTCGTCGTGGTCGTCACCGGGGGGACAGCGCTTGTCCAGTCGCGTGTCCGGCACCACTTCCCCAGCCTCCGGAACGGCAAGCACAACGACATCGCCGGCTTTCTGATCGCCGTCGTCGGCGTCGTCTACGCCTTCGTCATCAGCTTCATCGCCTTTAGCCTCTGGGAGGAGGTCAAAACGGAGTCCTACGCGACGCAGACCGAGGCCTCCATGGTGCTCCAACTGGCCAAGGACGCTGATGTGTTCGATGACACCACGCGCAGCCGGATTCGGCAGAGCGCCCTGGCGTACACACGCTCGGTGGTGGCCGAGTGGCCCACAGCCGCGACAGGCCATACCACGGCCGAGGCCGACCACGCGCTTGAAGGGCTGTACACCACGTACGAGGAACTGGAGCCGGGCAACGACACACAGCGGGCGTTCCTCGAAGAGTCCCAAGAGGATCTCAGGGAGGTGAGCATCCTGCGCACTGAACGTGTGCTCCACGCCCTCCAGGAAACCGGCCCGACAAGCTCTCTCTGGGCAGTGATCCTGCTGGCCAGCGCACTGACGCTCGGGTTCTCCGTCATCTTCGGCCTGGAGGACGCCAGGCTGCACTACGGGATGGTCGGGGCGATGAGTGTCCTCGTTGCCGCCAACCTGTTCCTCGTCCTGGAGCTGTCGTATCCGTTCTTGGGCGAGTTGTCCGCGTCACCGGAGTCGATGCAGACGGTGATCCAGGAAATCCAGGCACTCGGCACCCTTCGATGAACCGTTCTCGGTATGTCTTGAACCGGATCGGCTCGCCTCGAGGGACGGCTTCCACCGGGGGCTCCATCCTCGCCCGGCCCGCTCGGATGCTCTGTGAGGCATCCTCCGCGGTCGCCGATCCCACATAGGCGTGCTACACAGGACAAAGGGGGTAAAAGCTGGATAGTTACCCTTATTTCCGCGCCGCTCCTGTTCTCCTCACGTTTCCTGAACGCGGTTTGTCGGCGGCTCCCAGGGCATGGCCTGGCGGGAGCGCATTCCCTGCCGGGGCCCCGTGGTTGCCCCCTTGGAAGTGCCGGAGGAGCGGACGGCTTCTTGGCCGCGGGCAACCCACCACCCAGATCGGCCTGACTTGTCACCGGGCGCGAAGGGACAGCCATGAGCACACAAGGCCAGCAAGTGCTGAAGACCCTGCACATTCCGGCGGGTGCCGGCCCACGCTACTGGGTCTATGGCGACGTGGACACGATCAAACTGGCCTCCGAGGAGACCAAGGGCAGACTGACACTCATCGAGACGCTCGTCCCCCCTGGGGGTGGCACCCCCCGCCACATCCACCACAGGGAGAGCGAGTCCGTCTACGTACTCGAAGGCGAACTCGCTGTGCTGGACAAGGGCGAGATGGTCAGGGTCGGCGCCGGCTCCCTGGTGCATTTCCCTCAGGGCGTCCTGCACCAGTTCAGAAACCCGGGAGAGGAGCAGAGCAAGATCCTCCTCCTGTTCACACCGGCCGGCTTCGAGAAGTTCTTCGAGGAAATAGGGGAACCGGTGGTCGAAGGGCAGGCGGGACCTGCCGTCACACCGGAGTACATCGCCAGGGCGCACCGCGTCAGCCTCAAGTACGGCCAGGAGATCGAGGAGTGACCGCAGTGAGCCAGAATGCCATCCAAGCGGACACACTGGTTATCGGATCCGGCCCCGTAGGGTCCTCGTTCGCACGTGAACTCGTCGAAGGCGGCCAGCATGTGTGCATGATCGATGCCGGGGCGAGGCTCTCCGGGCGCCCCGGTGAGCACCTCAAGAACAGCTTCCTGTACCAGCGCAACCTGGATCTCTTCTCATCGGTCATCCGCGGTCACCTGCATCTGCTGTCGGTACCGTCCAACAACGCTCCCGTGGTGACCCTCGACCCCAGCGCCTACCAGGTCGACCTGAACCAGTACGAGGGGTTCGTACAGAACAACCAAAACCCGGAGCAGGATCCCGCCAAGGATCTGACCGCCGCGGCGGCGACCTACGCGGTGGGCGGGATGGCGACCCACTGGACGTGTGCGACTCCCCGCCACCACCCGAGCATCGAGCGGAGCGACCTCATCCCGCCCGCGGAATGGGACTCCCTCTACCAGGCGGGTGAGCGGCTGCTCAACACACGCACCGATGTGTTCGAGCACTCGGTCCGGCACCAGGTTGTGGCTGACGTGCTGCGCTCGGAGTACACCGACCTGCCTGAGCCCTACAACGTGCAGAACCTGCCGCTCGCCGTTGAACGGCGCCTCGACAACCCTCGGTACGTCCACTGGACCGGTGCGGACACCGTGCTCGGGCCGCTCGCCGACGGGCGGCACGACGGGACGTTCAGCCTTCTCGCGGAGCACCTGTGCCGGCGCCTGGTGCGCAGTCCGGACGGCAGCAGGGTGGAGTACGCCGAAGTGCAGGACCTTGGGCAGTGGCGGACGCTCCGCATCGAGGCGGAGAACTTCGTCGTCGCCTGTGGCGCCGTCCTCACCCCGCAGCTCCTGTACGCCTCGCACATCCGCCCGGAGCCGCTGGGTCGGTACCTGACCGAGCAGCCGGTCTCCTTCTGCCAGATCGTGCTGCGTCAGTCCTTTGTCGACCGCATCGAGTCCGACTCCCGCTTCGCCGAGGCCGTCCGCGAGCACCGCAAGCGCTACCCGCGGGACCCGGTTCCGATCCCTGCGGACGATCCGGAACCCAATGTGTGGATCCCGCTGTCGGAGAGCCGTCCCTGGCACTGCCAGATCCACCGTGACGCCTTCCACTACGGTGATGTGGCCCCCAACGTCGACAGCCGGCTCATCGTCGACCTGCGTTGGTTCGGCGTCGTCGAGCCGAGCTACGACAACCGGGTGGCTTTCTCGGACACCCACGAAGACATCTTCGGCATGCCCCAGCCCACTTTCACCTTCACGCTCGGCAAAGAGGACCGCGTCAACCAGCATGCGATGATGCGCGACATGCTGCGGGCGGCGAACGCCCTGGGCGGGTTCCTGCCGGGATCGGAACCGCAGTTCGTGCAGCCCGGACTTCCACTGCACAGCGCCGGGACCACGCGGATGGGCGACAACGCCGAGACCAGTGTCGTGGACACCGACTCCAAGGTGTGGGGTGTGGACAACCTGTACCTCGGTGGCAACAACGTCATCCCGCGAGGGGCTGCGAGCAACCCGACGCTGACCAGTGTCGCGATGGCGCTGAAGTCGGCCCGGCACATCCTCGACCGTTCGGGTACCCGCTGAGGAGAAATCATGTTCGATCCCGACAAGGTATCCCTCGGTATCACGCCCACCGGCTGGACCAACGACGACTTTCCGGCGATCGGAGACAGCATCCCCTTCGAGCAGTGCGTCAGTGAGATCGCGCTGGCGGGGTTCCAGGGGTGCAGCGTCGGTCACAAGTTCCCCACCGATCCGGAGACCCTGCGCGCCGCGCTTGAGCTGCGCGGCCTCCGCATCACTGAACCGTGGGTCAGTACGTACTTCACGGCCAAGGGCATGCGGGAGCGGACGATCAGCGAATTCCAGCGCCAGTTGGCCTTCATCAAGGCCATGGGTGGCACCAAGATCGTCGTAGCGGAACTCGGCCACGCCGTACACCAGCAGCCGGTCGCCCTGTTCTCCAACAAGCCCGTTCCGGACGAGACCTCTTGGCGGACGCTTCTGTCCGGTCTCGAGGAGCTCGGCCGGATGGCGGCGGAACAGGGCATGCGGCTGTGCTATCACCACCACATGGGCACCGCGGTGCAGAACCGGGCAGAGGTGGATCGCCTCCTCGCCGGCACCGACCCCGCGCTGGTGCACCTGCTGCTCGACACCGGCCACCTGCGCTGGGCGGGTGACGACCCTCTGGCACTCGCCCGGGAACACGCCTCGCGCATCAAGCACGTCCACCTCAAGGACCTGCGCCCGGAGGTTCTGGAAAGGTCTCGCCGCGAAGACCTGAGCTTCCATGACGCGGTCCTGGCCGGGATCTTCACGGTGCCCGGCGACGGCATGCTCGACTTCGAACCCATTCTGGGCGCGCTCGCCGACGCAGGATATGAGGGCTGGCTCGTGGTCGAGGCCGAGCAGGACCCTGCGAAGGCGCACCCTCTGACATACGCCAGGAAAGCGCGCGAGTATCTGCGAAAAGTCACCGGGCTGTGAATCACCTGGTCACGGACGACCGGGCCTTGACATGCCGACCGGGAAGGGAGAGCCATGCGACCCCAGACCCTTGGAGTACACGCGTTGGTATGGACGGGCACCTGGGACGCGGACAGCGCGAGGCGCACCGCGGCCAACACCCGGGCTTGTGGATACGACCGTTTGGAGATTCCGCTGCTCGACGCCTGGGACGTCGACACCGCGGAGACCCGCCGCGCACTCGATGACCATGAACTCGCGATGACCGGAAACCTGTTCCTCACCGAGGGGACCGACATCACCAGCGAGGATCCGGATGCTGTCGCAGCCGGTGAGCGGCGCCTCAGCCACGGCGTCGAAACGGTCCGCCACCTGGGCGGGGACTACCTGACCGGCACCGTGTACAGCAAGCTCGGGCGCTATGCGAGCCCCGCCACACCCCAGGGACGGGCGCAGTGCGTCGAGGTACTCCGGCGCGTCGCGTCACGCGCTGCCGATGCCGGTATCCGTCTGGGCATCGAGATCTGCAACCGGTACGAGACCAACTTGATCAACACCGCCGTGCAGGCGGTGGAACTGATCAAGGAGATCGACCGGCCCAACGTCTGTGTGCACCTCGACACCTACCACATGAGCATTGAGGAGCCGGACATGGTCCGCCCCGTCCTCACCAGCGGTGATCTGCTCGGGTACGTGCACATCGGGGAGAACCACCGCGGCTATCCCGGATCCGGCAGAACGGACTTCGCCGCCTTCTTCCGGGCGCTGGCCCTAGTGGGCTACGCCGGGCCGATCACGTTCGAGGCGTTCTCCTCCGCCGTGGTCGAACCCGAGCTGTCCAACGCGCTGTGCATCTGGCGGGACCTTTGGACCGACTCCGAGGACCTGGCCCGCCACGCGCACGGCTTCATCGAGACCCAGGTCCGGGCCGCGGAGGCCGCCACCTCCAACGGCTCACCCCGGAAGGGCGAGTAGCGGTAAGCGCACGCCGGCCCTGCCCAGAGCCCCCGCAGCCAGGGAGCAGCCGGCCTCAGGACAAAAGGAGGCAAGACCATGCTCACCCGTCTCCTCGGCGAAGCGCCGCAGCCCGTCGGTGACACGGAGCAACGCAGCTATTCCGTGGTGCTCGATCCCGGGGAGGAGGTCGTGGAGCAGCTTGCGGCATTCGCACGCGAGGAGGAGATCACGCAGGCTTCGTTTCAGGCCATCGGAGGCTTCCAGCAGACGACGCTTGCCTATTTCAACGTCGAAACGAAGACCTTCGACGAGATCCCCGTACCCGAGCACCAGGTCGAGGTGCTCAGCCTCACCGGGGAGATCACCCGTGACGGCGAGGACCCGAATGTGCACATCCACGCGGTGCTGGGACGTCCGGACGGATCCACCCTGGGCGGCCATCTGCTGCGGGGGGTCGTGCGCCCCGTGCTCATCGTCACGCTCACCGAGTCGGCGCACCGGCCGGGTCCCCACCACAGGTAGACCCACCGAGGACAGCACTTCGGCCTTTTCCGTACCCGCACGCCCGACAGGGAGACGACGACATGGGCTACAGGCCAATCGAGGACTACGGTGTGATCGGCGACATGCACACCGTTGCGATGGTGGCGACTGACGGGTCGATCGACTTCCTGTGCCTGCCGCGATTCGACTCCCCCACGGTGTTCGGGGCCATGCTCGATGACACCGAGGGCGGCACCTTCCAGATCAGCCCGGCGGCGGACGGCGCACGGCTCAGGCAGATCTACCTGCCGGAGACCAATGTCCTCCTCACTCGCTTCCTCTCGGCCGACGGAGTCGGTGAGGTGACCGACTTCATGCCGGTCGGGGATGTACGCCACACGCATGCCATCGTCCGCAGGGTGAAGGGAGTGCGCGGCAGATTCGGTTTCCGGTTCCGCTGCGCGCCGCGCTTCGACTACGCGAGGTCACCGCACCGGACCGAGCAGCGGGACGGGGCGGTGTTCTTCATCCCCAAAGATGCCGACGGGACGGCCCTTCGGCTGCAGAGCCCGATCGAGTTGCGCATAGAAGGCGGGGAGGCGGTCGCGGAGTTCGCTCTGCTGCCCAACGAAGAGCTGGACTTCGTGATCGAGGCCGCTTCTCCGAACGACAAGTCGCCGAGCTCCAAACCGGGCTGGGTCAAACACGCCTTCCGTCACACCGTCGCGTACTGGCGGCACTGGGTGAGTCGCTGCACCTACCAGGGCAGATGGCGGGAGGACGTCATCCGTTCGGCGCTGGCACTGAAGCTGCTCACCTCGGAGACCTACGGGTCGATCGCCGCCGCAGCCACGTTCGGGCTGCCGGAACTCGTCGGGGGCGAACGCAACTGGGACTACCGGTACACCTGGATACGGGATGCGTCGCTGACGGCCGCTACGTTCCTCCGGCTCGGATTCACCGAGGAACCCCGGGCGTTCATCGAGTGGGTTCTGGAGCGCTACCGGGAGGCGGACGAGCACGGAAGACTGCAGATCATGTACGGCATCGACGGCCGGCGCGACCTTGACGAGGGGGTGCTGGAGCACCTGCACGGATACCAGGGATCGGCACCGGTGCGCATCGGCAACGGGGCGTACGACCAGCTCCAACTCGACATCTATGGCGAGTTCCTCCGCCTGGTCAACCTCTACGACGAGCATGTCGAGCCCGTTTCGCACGACCTGTGGCAGCACCTGCGGGATTCGGCCGACTGGGTGGCCGGCAACTGGCGGCGTCCGGACGACGGCATCTGGGAAGTACGCGGGGGCCAACAGGAGTTCCTCTACTCCCGGTTCATGTGCTGGGTCGCCCTCGACCGGGCCGCCAGGATCGCCCGGCGACGCTCGCTCCCGGCTCCTCTGGAGCGCTGGGGCGAAACCCGGGACGAGATCTATTCCGACATCCACGACGGTTTCTGGCACAAGGAACGGGAGGCGTTCGTCCAGCACCGGGGGGTCACGACGGTGGACGCATCCAGCCTGCTCATGCCACTGGTTGGATTTCTCTCCCCCCGGGAACCCCGGTGGCTGACCACACTGCGGGAACTCGAACGCGAGCTCGTCGAGGACTCGCTGGTCTACCGATACCGCACCCAGGAGGGGGCGCCGGACGGGCTGACCGGCACCGAGGGGACGTTCTGCATGTGCTCCTACTGGTTTATCGAGTGCCTGACCCGCTGCGGGGACCTGGAACGAGCCCGGCTGTTCTTCGAGAAGGCGCAGAGCTACTCCAACCACGTCGGGCTGCATGCCGAGGAGATGGACGGCACCGGGCGCTATCTCGGCAACTTCCCGCAGGCGTTCACACACCTCGGCCTCATCAACGCGGCCCTCTCGCTGGACCAGGCGCTCTCCCGGCACTCCGGGTGAGCCCCGGGGGGCGACTCTTCTGGAGACCATCGGGCGGACGTCAGGACTGCCCCGCCGCACTCCGCTCGGCGGGCGCCGCGTCGGCCAGGAGTTCTGGCTGCTCTCCGAGTACGGCGAGAAGTCGCAGTACATCCGCAACATCAAGGCCGACCCGAAGGTACGGGTGCGCGTCAACGGTCGTTGGCACCACGGCACCGCCCACCTGCTGCCGGAGGACGACGCCCGTGCCCGGCTGAAGTCCCTGCCGCGGATGAACAGCGCCGCCGTGCGTGCGGCTACGTAGGTGGCCCACGCTCCCTGCACTTGATGTGCCCGGCGTGCAGCCGAGCGGGGCGGCCGCCCCTGGTGCGGGCCCGCCGCTGGATCGGCTCGCCGGTTCAGTCCCGCAGCGGGTGCACCCCCGGCGGCAGCGTTCCGCCGCTCCGTCCCTCCCACCAGTGCCGGGCCGCCGGGGACACCCGCTCGCGCGGGTATGCCGTATGGGTCAGGAACGCCTCGATCACCGTCGCCGCGGGCCGGTGCGGCAGCGTCGCCATCAGTACCGCGTCGTCGTCCGGGAACGGCGGTGCCACCAGGGCGACTTCGTCCCCGGACCTCAGACGCAGCACCAGCGCCCGCAGCTGGTGCTCATCCCCGGGCACAGGGCGCATGCGCACCTGCAGCGGGTCCTTCGGCAGGAAGTCCAGCCGCACGTAAGCCAGAAGGGTCCCGCGTTTGTACTCCTCCCAGCGGTCCAGCCCGAGGGAGCGGAAGGGCGGCTCCTGCCACGGCCTCAGCGCGTCCAGTCGTTCCAGCAGACGCCGCAGGAAGTCCCGTACGGACGGCTCGTCATGCGGCTGCCAGGACAGGTCCCGCTCCCAGGAGTCCTCGGCGAGCGCCGCCTTGATCGAGGCGTACTGCTCCTCCGTGGTGAGGTCGTAAATCGGCTGCTCAAGGATCATGCGAGCAATGCGCTCGACCTCGCTCTCGCCCAGTTCCCGGCTGAACTGCACGCAGTAAAGGACCGCTACGACCACCCCGAAGTGCATGCGCGCAGTATGACGAACCGCGCCAGTCAGTTCAGTTCAGTGCTGAGCCTCGATCCACCGCGTGAATTCTGATCACGGGTGTCGGGTGGGTTCTGGGTGTTTCTTCGGGGTGCGGGCAGCGGTGGGTGCCGGGTGGCCGTCCGGTGCGGGATCTCCGAGGTCTTTCGGGTCGTGGGCGGGCAGGGCGGTCGCGTGGTTCAGGTGAGCATGCGCTGGCCGGTCGCGGTCCACAGGTCGGTGAAGTCGTCTTCCCAGCGCCAGTGCCTGGGCAGGTGGAGGGTGAGGCGGTGGCCGCCAGGGTGAGCCAGGCTGGGGGTACCCCCTCTGGGGGAGTTCGCGGTGAACTTGCCCGAGGGCAGGTGGGCGAGCGTGCAGTCTTCGAGGTCGGCGAAGACCTGCTCGACCTGGGCGTGTTCGCGGTGCATGGGTTCGGCCTGGGCGAGCACGAACGGGCTGTCGGTGAACAGGACG
>NZ_BMPQ01000036.1 GCF_014647675.1 Streptomyces flaveus
GGACCGACATCGGCCCACGTCAGGGCGGACAGAAGCACCTCCGGCGCGCGTCACGGCATTTACCACGCCCCCGGCGCGCACCGAAGGTGCGCTGAGTCGCTGACCTGCAATGCTGGTGATTTAGCGCATAGCTGCAGCTAGAGCGTGTGCTGGTGACTGGGGCGCGGATTCAGTTGGTGGGGAGGGAGTGCACGCTGACGGCATAGCCGCCGCCTTGACAGTAGGGATCGCCGCCCCAGGTGGCGTAGCGGTGGCGCAGGGTCAGTCCGGCCTGGGCGCACCAGTGATCGAACTCCGTCAGAGTCACTGGAGGTTCCGGCAGCGGCAGGTGTGCCGCGTCCAGCCCCATGCCCGTGACCAGCAGTCCGCCGGGACGCAGGACGGCAGCCAGTTGCTGTACGACGGCTGATTCGGTGCCGGAGGCCAGCAAGGGGATGACGTTCCCGGCGGCAACCACCAGGTCGAAGCCCGGCTTCAGGCCGAGGGCATCCAGCTGCGCCAGGTCGCCGTGGAGCCAATCCAGCCCGGGGGCGTCACCGCGGGCGACAGCGAGCATGGAAAGGTCGGTGTCCACGCCGGTGCAGTGGTAGCCCAGCTCGGCGAGCCGAATCGCGACCCGGCCGGTGCCGCAGCCGGCGTCGAGGATCCGGGCGGGGGGCTTCAGCAGTGCGGCGCAGAAGGCGGCCTCGCCGTGGATGTCATGGCCCGATTCGGCCAGCCGCGCGAAACGCTGGGCGTACTTCTCTCCGGCTTGTCCGCCTGTCAGTTCCGCCCAGCGGTCGCGTTGCCTGCTCATGTTCTGCGTGCCTTCCGGTCAGCCTCGGTAGCAGAGGCGAGGACGCTGCCATAGCGCTTGATCGTGGGTGAAGACCTCGGATCCTGCTACGAAGGTACGCGGGCGCGGCTCGTCTCAGCGAGCAGTGGCGAGCAGTGAGGGCCAGTACGTCTGCGGACGCGGCGAATTCGATGTCGTAACCCATCACCGGGATGACCGCGCGTTCGTCGACGCGGGCCGAGTTTCGCCGGCCGCCTCGGTCTGATGCCCGTGAAGTCCCTGGCCGCCGCACGCGCACATGCCGCCGTCGCCGAACGGCACGGAGCTGTCCCCCGAGCTGCAGCGTCTCACAGTGAGACTCCTCCCTTAGATGCCCTCCGGCATGCTCAGGACGACGCGCCAAGGCGGAGCGTGACGAGTGGGGGGTGCTTCTATCTGTTCGGTGAAGGTCTGTGGGCAGGCTGTTGTTCGTGCCCGGGTCGGTACTCCACCCCCGTGGAATGCGCCCGCTCCCGCGAGACCGTCAACCGCTCCGACCTGGCCGACTGGGCCAACTACGGCTACTGCCGCTCCCACTCCCGCTTCTACTGGGGCCTGAAACTGCACCTGGTGTGCACCCCGGCCGGCCGGCCTGTCAGGCCTGGCATCAACCGCACTGCTGGACCTTGCTCCCCGGTACTCGGGGCGATACCCGGTGATCGTAAGGGAATTGATGAGCAGCTGGGTGCGGGGAAGGTTGTGGTCTTGTCGGCGCCGGCGCTCAGCGGCAGGGCGTGGTTTCCCGGGGTCTCGTCCAGCCGGGCCGGATGCTCGCCGAGCTGGTCGTCGCCCCGTGCGTCGGCGGTTGCCGTGACGGCGTATACCTGCATCTACGTCGCTCCGCGTCAAGGCAGCGACGATCGCCTTCTTGCCCGAGATGAGTCGGAAGAAGTGCGGCTGCGTGACACCGGCACACTTGGCGATCGCCTTGGCAGGGGTGCCGTGGTGGCCCTTGAGTGCGAACTCGGCGATCGCGGCGCGGGGATGACGCTCTCGCGTCTGTCCTGCCTGCTCATCCAGCCTGTGCCGCCATGTCGGCGGGCGCCGGTCGGCTCAGCCTGAAGACGGCCGTGGCGCGGGCCCGGAATCAGTTCCCCGCTTGAGCTTGTGCATTGGAAACCGATCGGTTTACAGTGATGCCAAGAGAAACCGATCGGTTTCCAAGATGAGTTCGGGAGTGCATGATGACGACAAATCGACCGGTGGCCCTCGTGACGGGCGCGTCCTCCGGCATCGGCAAGGAAGCTGCGCTCGCGCTGGTCGCGGCGGGTTTCGAGGTGGCCGGCACGGGCCGCGACACCTCACGCGTCGCCCCGCTGGGCGGTGTGACGTTCTTCGACCTCGACGTGGTCAGTGACAAGTCGGTCACCGCCGTGGTCCAGCAGGTGATCGAGAAGTTCGGGCGGATCGACGTCCTGGTCAACAACGCCGGCATCGGCTCGATCGGTGCGGCCGAGGAAACCTCCATCACGCAGGCCCAGGGCGTCTTCGACATCAACGTCTTCGGGGTCATGCGCATGGTGCAGGCGGTCCTGCCGCACATGCGCGCTCAGGGACGCGGGCGCATCATCAACCTCTCCTCCGTGCAGGGGTTCTTGCCCGCGCCCTACATGGCCGTCTACGGCGCCTCCAAGCATGCGATCGAGGGCTACTCCCAGTCCCTGGACCACGAGGTCCGCCAGTACGGCGTCCGCTCGCTGCTCGTCGAACCCGCCTACACCAGGACCGGATTCGAGGCCAACAGCGCCAAGCCCGACACGCCCCTGCAGACCTACGCCGACCAGCGGCACGTCTTCGACCGCCTGATGACGGAGGCGATCAAGGGCGGCGACGACCCGGCCGTGGTCGCCAAGGCGATCGTCACGGCAGCGACCGACGCGAAGCCGAAACTGCGCTACGCCGCCGGACCCCTGGCCGGGCGCGCACGCATGCTCCGCTTTGTTCCCGCCTGGGTCCTGGACAAGCAGATCCGCAGCATGAACAAGCTCACCGGCTGACACCCGCCACCCGCGCATCCCGCCACCCACAAACCCGTTCGCGCCGTTGATACCGGGAGAGACCCGTGTCCGAGACCCTGCACTCCGCCGCCACTACCATCGCGCGCTGGCGCTCCGCCGAGGAACGCGGTGATGTCGAAGCCGCGGTCGCGTGCCTGAGCCCGGACGTCGTGCTCAGCTCGCCGCTCACCGACCAGTTCCGCTTCGAGGGATCTGACCAGCTGCGCGACTTCCTGACCGTGGCGTTCGCGGCGGTCAAGGACGTCCGCTACCACACCCAGACCGGCGAGGGCGACACGTACGCCCTGGTCTACCGGGCGCGGGTGGGTTCCCAGTCGTTCGAGGAGGTGCAGATGCTGCGGCTCGACGACCAGGCACGCATCACGGAGATCACGCTCTTCGGGCGTCCGATGCCGGCTCTCACCGCCTTGATGCACCTCATGGGTCCGGCGCTCGCTCGCCAGCAGGGCCGCCGGGGCCTTGCGACGCTCATGAGCGTCAGCACCGTACCCATTCACGCGATGGTCTCCTCGGGGGACCGCAGCATGGTCGCGAAGACCCGCCCGGCAGCCCGGCGGAACTGAGAGCACCAGGTCCACCGGCCGTTTGACCCCGTTCCCCTTCCAGGAGTTGGCGGTAGCCGCAGGCGATGTCCTCGGCGGACAGCGCTCCTGGTGGCGGCCTCCACCAGCCACGGCAGTGTCCGGCCATTCCCCCCACGCGCCGAGGTGCTGCGGCAACTCGCCGCGCCCTCCAGTGACTTGACCCGACAGGAGACGCTCTCATGAAACGACGTACGTTCCTTACGGCGACCACCGCGTCGCTGGCCGCCACCCAACTCGCCGGACCCGCCTCCGTCTCCGGTGCAACAGCCAGAAACTATGAGGTAGTTGCTCGCTTCTGGGGCGCGATGCCCACAGGTGTCACCGTCTCGCGCCGCGGCCGCATCTTCGTCAACTTTCCCCGCTGGGGCGACGATGTCCCGTTCACCGTCGCCGAACTGCGGGGCGGCAAGCCGGTGGCCTACCCCGACGCCGAGGTGAACCGCCAGGACGCCTCCGACCTGGCCGGGCACTTCCAGTCGGTGCAGAGCGTCGTCGTCGATGCGGCCGACCGGCTGTGGGTCCTCGACACCGGAAGCCCGCTGTTCGCCGGGTCCTCCTACGGCGGTCCCAAGCTCGTGGCCGTCGACCTGCGCACCGACCGGATCGTACGGAAGATTCTCTTCCCGCCCGAGGTGGTGCCGGCGAACAGCTACCCCAACGACGTGCGCTTCGACCTGCGGCGCGGCGCCGAGGGCATGGCGTTCATCACCGACTCGGGCGGCTCGAACGGCGTGATCGTGGTCGACCTCGCCACCGGCCGCTCCTGGCGGCGGCTGGCCGGGCACCCCTCGGCGCTCCCGGACCGGCAGTTCCTTCCGGTCATCGAGGGCGAGCCCTTCATGGTCCGCCCCGCGGGCGGCGAGCCCACGCACTACGAGACCGGCTCCGACGGCATCGCTCTCAGCGCCGACGGCACGCGCCTGTACTACTGCCCGCTGTCCAGCCGCCGGCTGCACAGCGTGTCCACCGACGCCCTCGCCGACCCGGACGCCACGGACGCCGAGGTGGCGGCGACGGTTGAGGACCTCGGGTTCAAGCCGATGGCCGACGGCCTGGAGAGCGACGACAAGGGGCGGCTCTACGGCGGCGACCTGGAACACAACTCCCTCTGGCGCAGGAACCCCAACGGCACCTATCGGACCCTCGCCCAGGGCAGCGACCTGCTCTGGATCGACACCCTGTCCGTCGCCTCGGACCGGCACCTGTACGCCATCGCCAACCAGCTCAACCGCCTTTCGCCCTTCCACGAGGGCAAGGACCTGCGCCGCAAGCCCTACCTCCTGGTCCGCCTGCCGATCGACGCCGGACCGGTCAGGCTCGTGTGACCTCCTCTGCGAGAGCTTCGGGCGGCTCACACTCGACGAGACACTCCATCTGGCCGCCGAACTGAGCCTGGACTGCGTGGAGTTCGCCACCGGCGCCTGGTCCACGGCCTCGCATGTCGACGTCGACAGCTCAGCGCAGGCCGGCGAAGAGGTCGTTCTCGGGCAGGGGCGCGCCGGTGGTGTCGTGGACCCGGACGAACGTCTCCACGCCCATGAGCTGCGTGAACCTCTCCTTGCCCATCCGCAGGAAGAAGATGTTCTCACCCTGGCTGGCATGCGCGGCCAGTGCGTCGAACTTCTGGCTGCCGAACTCAGTGGTGTCCACCCACGTGGTGATCTCCTCGTCGGGCAGGCCGATTTCGGGCCCCTCTCCGGCCTCGGACGGATCCGGCTCCTCCCAGTCCATGCCGAACTCGCGCATGATCTGACCGAACTGCGTCATCATCGAGCGCGGCGCCGTCGTCCAGTACACCTTCGACGCCATCCCGGTCAGCGACAACGCTGCCATCGTGATCCGGTTCGCCTGGATGTGATCGGGGTGGCCGTAGAACCCGTTCTCGTCGTAGGTCACGACGACATCAGGCTGGTAACGCAGCATCAGTTCGGCCAGCCGAGCGGCTGCCTCATCCACGGGCGTACTCCAGAACGATCCGGGCGCGGTGTTGGCCGGCCAACCCATCATCCCGGAGTCGGCGTACCCGAGCAGCTCAAGATGACCGACCCCCAGGACGTCACAACTCGCTTCGAGCTCGCCTCGACGCACCACGGCAACGGCAGCCGGATCATGCCCGGGGTCGCCCGGCTTGGCGCCCCCCGGACCGTCACCGCAGCTACCGTCGGTGCACGTGACGAGCACTGTGCGGATGCCCTCCGCCGCATAACGCCCCAGGACACCCCCTGTTCCCGTGGCTTCGTCGTCCGGGTGGGCGTGCACTGCCATCAGCGTCAAAGGCCGGTCAGTCATGGAATCCATCCCCTGGGTGGTCAAGCGATCAGTGCCAGTCTGCGGCACGGCGGTACGTGACCGCCCGCAGTCCGCCGAGTCCGTCCGGTGATCCCGGAAGGGGCTGCACCGCGTCCCCGCCAAGACCGTTGCCGAGCCTCTGAGTGGCCTTCAGGCGTCCGCACGGTGCCAGGCGTCTCCCCGGCACCCCCTGGAAACCGATCGGTTTCTATTTTGTCCGATTCGGGTTAACCTCGCGGTATGACCACCAAAGCGAAGCCAAGTCCCAGAGAGCGGCTGCTGGAGGCAGCGGCCACGCTCACCTACCGAGACGGTGTCGGCATCGGCGTCGAGGCGCTGTGCAAGGCGGCGGGGGTGTCCAAGCGCTCCATGTATCAGCTGTTCGAGAGCAAGGACGAACTGCTGGCGGCGAGCCTGAAGGAGCGCGCCGCCGGCTTCGTGGCCGGGCTCCTGCCGCCGGCGGACGACGGCCGCTCACCCCGCGAGCGGATCCTGCATGTCTTCGAGCGGGTGGAGTCGCAGGCGGGTGTCCCCGAGTTCCGCGGCTGCCGGTACCTGGCCGTGCAGATCGAGCTCAAGAATCAGGCCCACCCCGCGAGCCGGGTGGCCCACCAGATCAAAGCGGATCTGACGGCCTTTTTCCGTTCCGAGGCCGAACGGGGTGGCGCGAGCGATCCCGACCTGCTGGCCCGGCAGCTCATCCTGGTCTTCGACGGCGCCAACGCCCGCGCGGGCATTCAGGCCGACAATCTGGCCGGGCTCATCGCACCCACTGTGGCTCTCCTGCTTGATGCGGCAGCCGTGCGCTGACGCGCCCCGTCTTCGAGCAGGCTCGGCGACCGAAACGCTCTTCGTCACTGTCGGCGGGCTCGCGGCTTCACCGGCCTGCGCCGGGCGAGTACGGACTCCGCCGATGGATGCGAAGCCGGCCCCCGAAACCTGAGCTCCGCCCGACTCCACCTCGACACCGCGCGCCGTAGTCATCCGCCGCTCAACCGACTTGCATGACGAAACCGATCGGTTTACGGTGGTGAAAACCGATCGGTTTCCATCTTCGTGGAGGTAGTCATGACAGCAATCAAGGGCGCCAACGTCTTCGTCACCGGAGGCAGCCGGGGCATCGGCAAGATGCTGGTCGAGGAGCTCTACGCGCGCGGCGCCGGCAAGGTTTACGCCACGGCCCGTGACCCGCGCTCGGTGACGCACCCCGGTGCGGTTCCGCTGGCACTCGAGGCCACTGACCCGGCATCCGTGGCAGCCGCAGCCGAGCAGGCCCAGGACGTCACCATCCTGATCAACAACGCCGGGGCCTCCGTCCGCGCTTCGTACCTCAACTCCCCGATGCAGGACGTGCGCCGGGATCTGGAGACCAACTTCTACGGGCCGCTGCTGGTCACCCGGGCCTTCGTGCCGATCATCGAGCGCAACGGCGGGGGTCACATCCTCAACGCCCACTCCGCCCTGTCCTGGCTGGCCGACGGCACGCCCTACGGCGCCTCCAAGGCCGCCCTGTGGTCGCAGACCAACTCCCTGCGCCTGGAGTTGCAGCCGCGCGGCATCGCGGTGACCGGGCTCCACATGGCCTACGTGGACACCGACATGACCTCGGGCGTCGACGCACCCAAGGCCGACCCCCGCGACATCGCCGTGGCCGCACTCGACGGCATCGAGGCAGGTGCGCACGAGGTGCTGGCCGACGACATCACCCGCTGGGTCAAGTCCCAGCTGTCCGCCGACCTGGAAACCATGTACGCCCAGCTGGCGAAGTAGTAGCACGCACTCACGCACTTCAAGGAGATCTGCGTGGAAAGTCCGCTCACCCACCGCTTCGTCGACGTGAACGGTGATCCGGCTGCACATCGCCGAGCAGGGGCAGGGACCGCTGGTCCTGCTGCTGCACGGCTGGCACGGCTGGCCGGAGAGCTGGTACTCCTGATTTTCCGTGGCCAGGGCGGGTCGGAGAATCCGTTGACCGCTGTCGCGCCTCACCTGCACGGCCCGGTGATGCTGCCGGGTCGCGGTCACTGGACACAGCAGGAGCGTCCCGCCGAGGTCAACGCCGCACTCCTCGACTTCCTCACCCGCATCGACGGCCCCGCGTCCCGATGACGCTACGCGGCATCCGCCTCGTGGCTTTCTCAACAGCTGACTCCCCCCACCAGGCAGAGGACACCTTGATGCCAGAGAGCAACCCCATCCTGATCACCGGTGCCGCCGGCGAAATCGGCGGCGTGAGCCGCACCATGGTCGACATGCTGCTCGAACGAGGGCACCCGGTGCGCGCGTTCGTGCGCCAGGACGATGAACGCGCCCACGCGCTCCGGCAGGCAGGGGCCGAGGTTGCCGTCGGTGACCTGCTCAACATCGCCGACGTGATCGCCGCGCTGAAGGGCGTCCGCCGCATCTACTTCAGCATGAGCCTGTCGCCGTACTACACCGACGCCGTCAGCCTGATGGCCGCGGCGGCACGGGCCCAGAGCGACATCGAGGTCTTCGTCAACATCTCCGAGTACGAGCAGTCGTTCATGACGTTCGAGAAGATGACCGCGCCGGAGGAAGAACGGCGTGCATGGCTCGGCGGACTCGTCACGCAGTGGTCGCCGCAACAACGCGCCCACTGGATCGCCGAGCAGGTGCTGGACTGGTCCGGCCTCCCGACCGTCAACATACGGGCCGCCATGTTCGTCGAGAACCCCCTGATGACCTGGCTGGCGCTGGGCCCGCTGAGCAACGGTGAACTGCGCCTGCCCTTCGGCCACCATCGGCTCGCGCCCATCGCCAGTTACGACGTGGCGGAGCTGTGCGTGAAGATCCTCACCGACCCGGCGCCGCACATCTCCAAGTCCTACGACCTCAACGGCCCGGAGCTGAAGGACATGCACGGGTTCGCCCAGGACTACGCCGCCGCACTGGGACGCCAGGTCACCTACGTTCCCGAAGACGTCGAAACCTGGAACGAGACCTACGTGGACAGTGCCCTGGCAGCGTTCCCGCACACCGCGGAGCACCTGAAGACCCTGACCCGGCTGATGGGCGGCGGCGGATACCGCGGCACCACCGACCAACTGGAAACCCTCCTCGGACGCCCGCCGAAGACCGTGCGGTGGGCACTGGAGAACCACCCACGCATCCGGAAACTGGCAGCCGCCTGAGCCGCCGAGTGATCCGGGCCACCTCTCCCGCTCGTCGGATTCCGCCCTTTGACGCGTGAAGGTGACCGAACGCACCTGGGGCCACCACGTCGACCTCGAGCTCCGTAGCGGGCGTGGCCCTGCGCTGTGCCAAAGTGCCAACCATCTCTCTGATTCGAGCCTCCAGTCGTTGAAGCTACTTGGCATCAGTGCAGGTCACGAAGATTGCCTGATGCCAACTAGCGATCCTGGTCACAACAAGGCTGCGTCGTCCCATGCGGGACAGGCCCCGGCGTGAGCCGCGCCATCACCTTGTGACAATCGAGGACGTACCCGCGATCGCGGGCCATGGCGTCGGTGTACTCCTGCGCGGCCTTCGGGGGAACTTCGTCGGCCGTCATCCTCGGTCTCCCTCGTGCGGGGCGGTACGGACGTAGTGTGCCGTCGCGCCCGGTCTGAGGAGGTAGTCGCGCTGCTCGATGATCACGACGCCTCTCCCTCCGTGACGGGCATCGAGCGCCAGGCGTCCTTGAACTCCGTGGACCGTGACGGCGCGACCAGTCGTTCGAAGGCGCCGGTCACCGTCGCCAGGTCTCGGGGTTCGGTCAGGGCCGCGAGATACCGGTCGGGGCGGACGACGGCGACGCTGCCCTGGTGCTGGGTGAACCAGTCCCGCAGCGTGCCGTCGACGTCCTCCACCGTCACCGAGTCGGTCATCGACGTGCGCCGCTCGGTACGGGACCGACCGGAGCGGGATTCGACGACGGTGATGTAGCGAGTGCCGATACGGTCCCAGAAGGCACGGGAGTCAGCATCCAGATGTACGAGCGGATCAGTGCCGTAGCCGATGAGGGCGAACCACTCGCCGAGTGTCTCGTCGAGCGGCAGCACCCGCCCTTCGGCGGTCTCGACCCTGGGCTGGATGAGCATCCGGCCCGCCGGTGAACTCTTCCGAAAGGTCCCGTGGCGGTGCAGCATGACGCCCTCGCTGTACCGGGGCACGGGCTTGAACCGCATCTGTATGACCCAGTCGCGCACTGACGGTGCCACCGTGAGTCCGCGCAACAGGGTGTCGCGCGCGCGGGCCACCGTGGGGCTCGTCGGTGAAAGGAACCGGCCGAGGGCGTCCGACAGTTTCACCATCGTCCTGGCGTGCTCGCGCCGCTCGGTGTCGTATGTGGCGAGAATCCTCGGATGGGCGCGGCCGGTGACGACCGCCGCCAGCTTCCAGGCGACATTGGTCGCGTCCCGTATGCCGGTGTTCATGCCCTGCCCTGCCCATGGGGGCATGAGGTGGGCGGCGTCGCCCACGAGGCAGATCCGGCCGTCCACGAAGCGGTCGGCGACCCGCGAATGGTGCGTGTAGACGCGAGCTCGGATGATGTTGAGCGCCGTGGGATCGGGCACGTGCCGGGTGAGGAGTTCGCGTACCTTCTCGGGCCGGAGCATGGCCTCGGCGTCCTCGCCGGGGAACAGCATGAACTCCCAGCGGCGGTAGTTGTAGGGCAGGTCCAGGCAGACGTACGGGCGCTTCGGGTCGCCGTGCAGTCCCGTGTACGGGGCGTCGAGCGGATCATTGTCGCACTCGATGACCACCCACTTGCGGGGATGGGTGTCGCCGCTCAACGGGATGCCGAGTTGCTCGCGTACGGTACTGCGGCCGCCGTCGGCGGCGACCACGTACTCGGCGTGGACGAGTACGCGTTCGCCCTGGGGGTCTGTGACGTGGAGCCGTGCTTCGGTGCCGTCCTGCTCCACACGTATGAGTTCGTGCCCCAGCAGAGGCCGGACGTGGGGATAGCGTTCGAGGCCGGCGTGCAGCGTGCGCTCCGCGAGTTGCTGCATGAAGATGTTGCGCCGGGGCCAGCCGTACTCCTTGGTTTCCGGCCGGATGTCGGCGAGACAGACACCGTTCGCGGCGAACATCCTCAGCGGAACGTTCTGGATCATGTCGGCCAGCATCTCGTCGGCGAGCCCGATGCCCTGGAAACTGCGCAGGCATTCGTCGTCCATGCCGACCGCGCGCGGGTAGTCGACGATGTCCTCACTGCGGTCGATCAGCAGGGTGCGTACCCCGTAGAGGCCGAGGTAGTTCGCGACCGTCGCTCCGACGGGCCCGGCGCCGACGACGGCGACCTGGGTGCGGTGTTCGACGGGTTCGGTCATCGGACAACCTCCGAACTCCTGAGGAATCTTGTGAGGCGGTGATGGAAGAGATCGGGGGCGTCGTCGTGCACGTAGTGGCCTGCCCCGGGGATCTCCACCGTGTGGATGCGCGGGTTGCGCTGCGTCATCGCGGCCATGGTGGCGGCGGGGAGGAAGTCCGACTCCCCGCCCCGGACGATCAGGGTCGGGCACCGAAGGGCGTCGACGTACGGCCACAGGTCCACCTGCCGGGCCGGATCAGGGTCGAGGCGGGCTGCCGCGATGCCCGCCAGGTCGAACTTCCAGCGCCACCGTCCCTCTCCGTCCGGGGCGAGGGTGTGCCGCAGCCTGGAGTCGAGGGCGTCTTCGGAGATGTTCGGCCGGATGTCGCGCCAGTACGCGCGGGCCGCCTCCTGGCTGGGGAAGTCCGGGGGAGTGTTGGCCACTTCGCGTTTGATGCGCTTGGCTCCCTCGCCGGACAGCGATGAGCCGGGCCCGATGTCCTCGACGACCGCCGCGCCCACCCGCTCGGGGTGACGCGCGGCGTAGACGTACGTGGTGGTGCCGCCCATGGAATGACCCAGCAGCACGAACCGGTCCAGGCCGAGGCGGTCGGCGAACTGCTCCAGATCGGCTACGTAGGACTCCGTGTAGTACTCGCCTTTCGGATCCCAGTCGCTGTCACCTCGCCCACGAGCATCCGGGGCCAGCACGCGGTAGCGGTCGCCGAGCCGTTGTGCCAGCGGCTCGAACGTCCGGGCGTAGCTGCGCAGTCCGTGCAGCATGACGATCGCGGGCCGGTCCTCGTAGCCCCACTCGACATAGTGCGTGCGCAGGCCGTTGAGTGTGATGAAGCGGTCCTGCCCCACTGCGGTGGTGTCGGCGGCCATCTCAGTGCAGCCCGTCCTGGCCCTGCACCTCGTCGGCGTTGATACCGCCCAGCCGGGCGTGCAGCCGGCCACGCGTGGCGAACGCGAACACCACGACGACCTCGTCCGGGTTCGGGGCGTCGGAGAAGTTCACCGTGATGGTGTCGTAGTGCGAGCGGACGTAGAGGGCGTCCTTGTGGGCCAGGGGAACGTCGAGTTCGGTACCGGGCCCGCCTCGCTTGCCGGTCGAGGGGACCCACGCCTTCCCGCCGCCGACCGCCTCGCGCACCGGGTTCGCGAAGACCGCGGTGAGGAAGGCGTTGCCGTGTTCGTACTCGCCTGCCGTGCCGACCAGGCACGCCTTGCCGTAGCTCTGGATCGCGAGGCCGCCGGCCGCCTCCTGGATCCGCCGGCCGAACTCCTCACCCAGCTTGGGCGATTCGGTGACGATGTCGCCGAGGTCCTGGCTGAACCGTCCGGCGTAGGGATTGTGGATCGCCGCCGCGATGACGATCTTGCGTACGGGCTCGCCGTCCGCGAGGACGCCTGTCTCGTTGGCGAGGGTGTCCTCGGTCTGGGTGAACCACTTGCGGATGTGGTAACCGGCGAAGTTGGGCTGGGGCATGGGTGTTTCCTCGGGTTCCGGACGGAGACGGGACTCGGGCATGGAGAGCTCCGTGAAGAGACGGGACGGTAAAAGGGGGTGGGGCAGAGGCGGGGCGAGACCTGGACGCCAGGGGCTAGCCGCGGAGTGGCTCGATCTCCACCGGCTCGCTGGGGGCGCCGTACAGGCCGAGGATGCGTTTGCCCTCCTCGTCGTCGGTGACCGTCTCGTGGAAGAACTCGAAGCGGTTGCCGTCCGGATCGGTGAAATAGAGGCCGAAGCCGATCTTGTGGTCCGTGGTCTTCACCACGGGTACGCCCTTGGCCAGCAGCATCCCGTACAGCCGCCGCCACTCCTCCAGGTCGCCCTCCACCTCAAGGCCGTAGTGCTGCAGGCCGACACCTCCCGTGCCGGCTCCTTCCTCGGCGCGGATCAGGGCGATGTCGTGGTGCTTCTTGCCGAAGGACAGGAACACCCACTGCGGGCCGCGTGCGGTGACCTCCATGCCGAGGACGTCCTCGTACCACTGGGCAGAGGCCTCCGGGTCGCGGACGAACAGCGACAGATGGGTGCGGCGTACCCGCGGCTTCGGAGCGTTCTGCGGGTCGGCCGGGATCGGCGTGGGCTCCTCGTTCGGGTCGAGTACGCGCTCGTCGGGGTCCAAGGTCAGTGTCCTTCCGTGGCGGGTGCTACTGCCGGAGTCCAGGTCACGTCCGTGATCTCGCTGAACTCGCGCCACTCCTTGCGCCAGGTGCGACCGGAGTCGATGGAGCGGAAGAGATGGCCGTACTTCGTTCCCGCGAAGACCAGTTGTGGATCGGCGGCGTGGGTGCCGAAGGCCCAGACGGTCGAGTTGGCGGGCGTGTCCAGGGCGGTGTCCTGCCAGGTGTGCCCCAGGTCCTCGGAGCGCAGGATCTTGGTGGTGGTGCCGGGGGTGCCGTCGCCGATGCCGAGCAGCAGGTCGTCGGTGCCGGGGAGCTGCTTGACCAGCCGGGTGTAGTAGATGCCGAACGTCTTGCGGGAGTCGGTACGGGTCCAGCTGGCGCCGTCGTCCTGGCTGACGAAGAGTGCGTTGACGACGGCGACGACGATCGTCTTCGGCGGGCCCTCCAGGACGACCACACAGTGGATGTCGGAGTTGGTGACGCCGTGGGGCAGGGTGGCAGGGGTGCCGTCGATCCGCTCCCAGGTGTCGCCCCGGTCAGCGCTGCGCCACAGGCCGCCCTCCTCGATGCCGAACCACATGTTCTTGGGTTCGTAGCGGTCGACGACGCAGGTCAGGACCCTGGGACGGTTGACGCCCGCGCAGAACTCCGGGATTTCCGGGGGCAGTTGGTCCCAGGTCGCCCCGCCGTCCGTGGTGCGGAACATGGCGGCCCGGGAAGGGGCGCCGGTTCCGGCGAGCATCGTGTCCGGATGGGTGGGGTCGATCGCCAGCGACCAGATGGTCCGGTCGTTCATGGGCGAGTCGACACGGTGCCAGGTGACGCCGGCGTCGGAGCTGCGCACGAGTCCCGCGTCGGCGCCGGCGAAGACGACGTCGGGTTGTTCGGGATGGACGGCCAGGCAGCGGACGACGGCGTCGAACTCCAGGGCCTGTCCGAGTCCGAGACGGGACCACGTGGCGCCGTCGTCGGAGGAGCGCAGGACGCCCTGGCCCGCGGTGGCGACCAGGATGGTGCCTTCCATGTCGTGGGTTTCCTTTCGGAACTGCGGAACGAACGGGTGGGGTGAGGGGATGGCGGCCGTGGGGTGAGGGGGTGGTGGCCGTGGGCTAGAGGAAGATGCCGCGCGTGAGACCGCCGTCGATGCCCACGGACTCGCCGGTGATCGCGGCGGCCCTGGGGGAGGCGAGGAAGCAGACGGCCTGGGCGATCTCGTCCGCCTCCAATACCCGGCGGATCGGTGTGCGGGCGATGAAGTCCGCCTCGACCTCGGCCGCGGTGATGCCGCGCTTGGCGGCCTCCTTCTCGTAGAGCTCGTGGATGTGCTCGGTCTCCACCACGCCGGGATGCAGGGTGTTGACGGTGATGCCGGACGGGCCGAGCTGGTCGGAGAGGGCCTTCGTCATGTGGACGATCGCGACGTTGCGCAGGCCGGAGAGCGCGTGGCTGGAACGGCCGGTCAGTCCGCCGATGTTGATGATGCGGCCGTAGCCGCCCGCCTTCATGTGCGGGGTGACGGCCTGCGCGCAGCGGAAGTAGCCGACGACCTTGGTGTTGATGTCGGCCAGCAGCAGTTCGGGGTCGGCTTCCTCGACCGAGTTGCGGACCAGCCCGGAAGGGGCGGCCGCGCCGTTGACGAGGATGTCGATCCGCCCGAGGTCGTCGGCCACACGCCGCACCATGGCGCGTACGGACTCGGTGTCGTTGGTGTCCGAGGCGTAGGGAACGACCCGGCCGCCGGTCTCGGACTCGAGTTCCTTGGCGGTGCGTTCCAGCAGGGGCAGCCGACGGGCCGTGATGACGACGGTCGCGCCCTCGGCGGCGAGTTCGCGGGCGGTGGCTTTGCCGATGCCCAGGCTGCCGCCGGTGACGATGGCGGTCCTGCCGCCCAGTTCCAGGTGCATGCGTGTCTCCCACAGACGTGATGGGCAATAAGGGGCTTCAGCGACAAGGGGCTTCAACGACAGGGTGTTTCGGCGACAAGGGCCTTCGGCGACAAGGGCCTTCGGATGTCAGCTGAGGTTGACCCAGACGCTCTTGACCTCGGTGTAGAGGTCGAGCACGGTCCGCCCCATCTCCCGGCCCCAGCCGGACTGCTTGAACCCGCCGAAGGGCGACGCGGGATCCGTGAGGTTGTAGCAGTTGATCCACACCGTGCCCGCCTGCAGTTCGTCGGCGATGCGATGGGCGTGGCCCAGGTCGGAGGTCCAGATGCCGGCCGACAGCCCGAAGGGGGAGTCATTGGCCCGCTCGACCAGATCGTCCACGTCGTCCCAGCTCATCGCCGCCAGCACGGGACCGAAGATCTCTTCCTGGACGATGCGCAGGCCGTCGTCGGGCGCCACGAACACCGTCGGCTGGACGAAGTAGCCGCCGTCGTACGGCGCGCCGAGGTCGGGCCGCCCGCCGCCCGCGGCCAGCCGGGCACCCTGCTCCCGGCCGGCGTCGATGAACCCGGTGACCCTCTCGTGGTGTCTCGCGGAGACCAGCGGCCCCATCTCGGTGGCCGGGTCGCTGCCGGGCCCCACGACGATGCCGCGGGCGCGCTCCGTGACGGCGTCCAGCACCTCGTCGAAGATCTTGCGGTGCACGTACAGCCGGGAGCCGGCCGTACAGACCTGGCCCTGGTTGAAGAAGACGGCCTGGGCGGCGGCCTCGGCGACGGCCTGCGGATCGGCGTCGGGAAGCACGATGTTCGGGGACTTGCCGCCGAGTTCGAGGGAGACCTTCTTCAGGTTCCCGGCGGCGGCACGGACGACGGCGCGGCCCGTCTCGGTGGACCCGGTGAAAGCGATCTTGTCGACTCCGTCGTGCGCGGCGAGGGCCGCGCCCGCCGTGGCACCGCGCCCGGTGACGACGTTGACGACACCGTCCGGCACCCCCGCCTCCTGGAGCAGCTCGGCGAGCCGCAGCGTGGACAGCGGGGTCTCCTCGGCCGGCTTGAGGACGACCGTGCAGCCGGTGGCCAGTGCGGGTGCGAGCTTCCAACAGGCCATCGACACGGGGAAGTTCCACGGCACGATCAGACCGGCCACGCCCACCGGCTGCCGCGTGGTGTAGTTCAGCACCCGTAGCCCGTCGCGCGGCGAGACGGGGATCGTGCTGCCTTCCAGCTTGCTCGGCCAGCCCGCGAAGTAGCGGAACAGTTTCACGCTGGTGCCCACGTCCACGGCCCGCGCCACCGAGACCGGCTTGCCGTTGTCGTGTGACTCCAGCAGGGCCAGTTCCTCGGCGTGCGCCTCGATGACGTCGGCGATGCGGTTGAGCAGCGCGCCCCGGTCCAGCGGGCTCATCCGCCGCCAGCCGGCGTCGTCGAAGGCGCGGCGCGCCGCTTGGACGGCCCGGTCGATGTCGGCGGCGTCGCCGTCGGGAACGGCGGTGAGCACGGTACCGGTGGCGGGGTCGACGCTCGCGAACGAGCGGCCGCTCAGGGCCCCGACCCAGTGGCCGCCGATGAACATGGTCCGCGGTTCGGCCAGGAAGCGAGTGACCGCTTCCGCCGCGCCGGTGACCGGGGCTGCTGCGCTGTGCATGGTGGCTCCTCTCACAGGGCCATCTCGATGAGCTGAGGACCGCCGGCGGCGAGCGCGCGGCCGAGTTCGCGCCGAAGCGCCTCGCCCGTCTCCACCCGTGTGCCGGGCACGCCGTAGCCGCGGGCCAGCGCGGGCCAGTCGAAGGCCGGGCCGTCCAGGCTGGTGAGCGCCGTCGCGCCCGGGCCCGGACGGCTCTGTCCGTGCCGGCCGAGCTCGGTGCGCAGCACGTTGTAGGCGCGGTTGGAGGCGATGAGGGTGACGACGGGCAGCTGCTCGCGGGCCATCGTCCACAGCGACTGGATGGTGTACTGCGCGCTTCCGTCGGACTGCAGAGCGACGACCTTGCGGCCGGGTGCGGCGATCGCGGCGCCGGCGGCGGCGGGCAGGCCCTGGCCGATGGCTCCGCCGGTGTTGGTGAGGGTGGTGTGGCGGGCGGCGCGCGACGACGCGGTGAAGAAGGGGTAGCCGCAGGTGCCGCCCTCGACCGAGACGATGGCGTGTTCGGGCAGCATCGCCGAGGCGATCCGACCGACCGACTGCGGCGTGAGCGCTCCGTCCGGGAGTCCTTCGTCGTCCGGTCGGGGCGGCTGTGGGGCCGGTTCGGGAGCACCGAGCGCGTCCGCGAGGACTTCGAGCGCGAGTGCGCCGTCCTCCTCCGGGGTGCTTAGTACCTCCACGGTGCCGGAGGGAGCCAGCAGGCTGGGAACCCCTTCGTAGCCGAAGTACGACACTGGCTCCAACGCACCGGCCAGCACGACCAGTTGAGCCCCGGCGAGGGCCTCGATCGCCTTCTCCGGGAAATACGGGAGCCGGTCCAGGTCGGGAAGGCCGCCACCGCGCTCGGCGGCGGCCGGGAAGGTCTCGCCGTACAGGACGGCCCCGGTGGCGGAGGCGATCCGGGCCGCCGCCCTTTGGCCGCGCTCGTCGAGTGCCGCACCGCCCAGCAGGAGGACAGCCCGCTCGCCGGCACGCAGCCGCTTGGCGATCGCGTCGATGACGTCCGCCGCCACTTCAGGCCTGCTCCGGGGATGGGGCAACTCGACGTCCACGGGGGCCTCGAGCACTTCCTGCTGGAAGTCGGCGGGGGCGATGAGCGTGGCCCCGCAGCCGGGCGCGGCGGTGGCGGCCACGACGGCGCGGGCGGTGAGCTGGGCCAGGCCCGCGCCGGAGGCGGCGGTGCCGACCCAGCCGGAGACGGGGCTCGCGAGCGAGACGATGTCCGAGGTCAGGGGAGCGTCATGAACGAGATGCCAACTGGCGTGATCTCCGACGACGTTGAAGACGGGGGAGTGGGCCCGTCGTGCGTTGTGCAGGTTCGCGATGCCGTTGGCGAAACCGGGGCCCAGGTGGAGCAGCGTCATCGCCGGCCGGCCGGCGATCCGGGCGTAGCCGTCGGCCGCGCCGGTGCAGACACCCTCGAAGAGCCCGAGCACCGCGCGGGTGCCGGGAACCGAGTCCAAGGCGGCGACCAGGGGCATCTCCGTGGTCCCCGGGTTGGCGAAGCAGACGTCCACTCCGGCGGCGAGCGAGGTCTCGATCAAGGCCTCGGCCCCGGTCAGGCCGCCGGACCGGTTCGCCTGCCAGACGGTGGTGGCGTGGGTCATGGACATTCCTCCGTGCACTATGCGCACCATCCGTGCGTATAGTGCACAGCATTGGCGTGGTACGGCTCCGGCGTCAACCCCCGGATCCAACAAGCCCGTGCCATACGCTGAACGCGTGAGCGCAACAGGGAAGGCGGTAGGCGGCGTGCGGGCAGAGGCCGCGAACGACGCGGAGGGCGGCGCGGGTGACGGACCCGAGGAGAAGGCGAAGCGCCCCAGTCAGCCGCCGTCGCAGACGCTCGTCAGAGGCCTGGCCGTTCTACGGGCCGTCGCTCACCAGCCCCGTGGCCTGACGGTCGCCGAGATCGCCGCCCGGACGGGGCTGCACCGGACGGTCGTGCACCGCCTCGCGGGCACGCTGGCCGCGGAGGGATTCCTGGCGAAGAGCGCGGACGGCGCGTACGTACCCGGGGGAGAACTGCACACGCTCGCGGGCACTTCGCGGCCCACCCTCGCCGAGTTCATCCAGCCACTGCTGCAACAGCTCGCGGACCGGTACGGCGGTACGGCGATCCTGTTCTTCCCGGAACCGGACTGTGTCGTCGCCGTGGCCACGGCCGTTCCCCAGGACGCCGACTACCACCTCGCCTACCGCAAGGGCTCTCGCCAGCCGCTGGACCGGGGGGCCGCACCGTGTGCGATCCGGGCCGGACGGGCGCCCGCCGACGACGACTCGGACGCCGTCCGTGAGGCCCGCCGCAGGGGCTGGGTCGCCAGCCACGGTGCGGTGGAACCCGGAGCCCACGCGGTCGCCGCTCCGCTGGCCCGCGACGGAGACGTACTGGACGCCTGCGTCATGTTCGTCTCGCACCGGCAGGACCGCGTCGACGAGGCCACGCCGGAAGTGGTCTCCGCCGCGCGAGCGGCCCGAGCGTTCTTGCTGGGTCCGCGCTAGGGCCGCCCATCCCGCGTTCCTCGCTGGTCAACCCCCGCCCCCGCCGAAGGACTTCGGCGGGGGCGGTCGCCTTTGTGTCCGCCGGGCCTTGACACCCGCCACGAGCCACAACACGATGTGCTCTCAACAAACGTGCAGCGTGTACGAATATCGCACAGTGGTGAAACTGGAGGCTGATCGGGATGACAAGCCCTGATCGCACCACCCTGGCCCACGGCCGCCTGTCCCTGATCGGCGTCCTCACTCAATCACTCGGCTTCATGGGACCGGTCTTCTCGGTCGCGGCCCTCCTGCCCCTGGTCGTGGGCCTGTCGGCCACGGGACGCGGCGCTGGCGTCGCCACTCCGATCGCGATCGTCATCGCCGGTATCGGCATGTGCGGCGTGGGATGGATCATCGCCCAGTACGCGAAGCGCATCCATCTGTGCGGCTCTCTCTACGAATACGTGAGTGACAGTGCAGGACCTCGCACCGGCGTGATCGCCGGATGGCTCTACTACGGAGCCATGTTGGTTCTGGGAGCCTCGACGTACCTCGTCCTCGGCGGACTCACGCAGACATGGCTCAAGAGCGCCCTGTCCGTGGACGTGCCGTGGTGGCCGCTGTCCCTGATGTACGCCGCCGTGACCTCAACGATTCTCGTGGTCGGCGTTCACGTCTCGATCCGGGCGCAACTCATACTCGCCCTGGGCGCCATGGTCGTCGTCCTCGTTTTCTCGCTGGTCATCATCTTCCGCGGCGGCCAGAACGGCGAGAGCTGGTCCGCCGAACCCTTCAATCCCTTCGCCGTGGGGGGTCTGAATCTGCTCTTCGGCGTGCTGTACGGCATCAACATGTTCATCGGGTTCGAGTCGGCGGCCAACCTCGCCGAGGAGACCTCGGATCCCAAACGCCATGTGCCGCGGGCGGTCATGCTCTCGCTGTGCATCGTCGGGGTCTACTACGTGGTGGTGGCCTACGCGCAGGTCATGGGTTTCGGCCTCGACTCGGAGGAGTGGAAGAACAGTGTCTTCCCGCTGGAGAAGCTCTCCTACGGTGAGGAGTTCGGCTCTGCCGCGTTCGGAAACTTCCTGGCGGTCCTGATCATTCTCGACATCCTCGCGGTGGCGATCGGAATCGGCGTCGCATCGACTCGGGGAATGCTCTCGATGGCCCGCAGTGGCCGGCTGCCGTCGAAGCTGGCTGTTCTGCACTACCGGTTCCGTACCCCTGTGTGGGGCGCCGCGCTGCTGGGCGCCGTTTCGTGCGTCGCCATCATCGGTGTGCACGTGGCGGGCGACCGGATGTTCGGCCAAGGGGCCGGGCAGCCGCGATGGTCGTCGGCGTTCGGCTGGATGGCCGGCTTCGGCGGGACAGGCATGGCGATCATGTATCTCGTCGTCGGTGCCGCGGGTGTGAAGGGCCTCTGGAACCACGTCAGCCGCACCAAACTGCTCATCGCGGGAAGCACCGGTGTAGCAGTTGCCGCCGGCGCCGTGTTCGGCGCGGTCTACCAGGCGGCCAGCCCTCTCAACACCGTTCCCTGGGCTTTGCTCGTGTGGGTGGCACTAGGTGCGGTCTGGTCCTTGTTCGCGCTTGGCCGGTCGTCCCGTACGGGAGAACCCGTGACGGACCAGACGGCGGAAGACACCAGTGAAGTGACCCCACTGTGACGACAACCCGGACCACCACTCACCTCACCCTTCATCGCCCATGCCATCAGGAGGAAAGGCAGTGACCACCACCACGGCACACCCGTACGATCCGCTGACCGCCGAGGAAATAGAAAAGGCCGTCGGTGTGGTGCGTGCCAGTCACCCTCAGCGGGGGGCGATGAAATTCCCCCTGGTGCGGCTGGACCTCCCGGACAAGGGGCAGGTGCGGGCGTACGACCCCTCGCGCCCGATCCCCCGCGTGGCCTTCCTCGTCGTCTACGACCCCGAGGCCAGTGCCATGTTCGAGGCCCGGGTCGATCTCACCGACGACAGCCTGGTCTCCTTCAAGCACCTCCCGGGCATGCAACCGCCCATCATGATCGACGAGTTGATGGCGCTCGACGAGATCGTCAAGAACGACCCGGCCGCCGTGGAGGCACTGGCACGCCACGGTGTCGACGATCTCTCGCAGGTTCAGTTCGACCCCTGGTCGACCGGCACTCTGCCGATCGAGGGTGTGGACGCGCGACGACGTGTGATCCGCTCGACCGCGTACGTCCGGCACTTCACCGAGGACAACGGCTACGCCAGGCCCGTAGGGAACCTCGTCTTCGTCGTCGACTGCGACACCCGTTCGGTGGTGGCCATCACCGAAGGGGATCCGCTGCCGCTTCCGCCGGAGAGCGGGAACTACGACCCGGGCAGCGTGGGACCGCTGCGCGACGACCTCCGCCCGATCGAGATCACCCAGCCGGAAGGACCCTCCTTCACGGTGTCCGGCAACGTCATCGAGTGGCAGCGATGGCGGCTGCACGCCCACATCGACGTGGTGGAGGGCCTCGTCATCAGCGATGTCTCCTACCTGGACGAGGGGCATCGCCGCTCGATCGTGCACCGGGCCGGCATCAGCGAGATGGTGGTGCCCTACGGCGACACCAGCGACGACTTCTACTTCCGGAACGTCTTCGACGCGGGCGAATACAGCCTGGGAAAGACAGTCGGTTCGCTCAGTCTCGGATGCGACTGCCTCGGGGAGATCCGGTACCTCGACGCCGTGCTCTCCGACGAGTCGGGCACCCCGCACACCGTCGCCAACGCCATCTGTCTCCATGAGGAGGACTACGGAATCCTCTGGAAGCACTGGGACTTCCGCTACGTAGAGCAGGCGGAGGTCAGGCGTTCCCGGCGTCTCGTCGTGTCGTCGATCCACACGATCGGCAACTATGAGTACGGCTTCTTCTGGTACTTCTACCTCGACGGGACGATCCAGTTCGAAGCCAAGCTGACCGGAATCGTCCAGACACGGGCCGTGGCTCCCGGCGAGAAACCCGCATACGGAACGCTCGTGGCGCCCCAGTTGGACGCGCCGAACCACCAACACCTGTTCAACATGCGACTGGACATGGAAGTCGACGGGCCGCGCAACACGGTCGTGGAGGTCGACGCGGTGGGTCTCCCGATAGGGCCGGACAACCCGTACGGAAACGCGATCGTCGCCCGCCGCACGGAGATCACCAACGAACGTGACGGCCGCAGAATGTGCGATCCGCTCACCGCTCGCACCTGGAAGATCACTAATCCCGGTGTGCGCAACCGCTTCGACGAGCCCGTCGCCTACAAGCTGGTCCCCTTCGTCGGCCCGACCCTGCTCGCCGCCCCCGAGAGCGATCTGGCACGACGCGCCGAGTTCGCGCGGGCTCATCTGTGGGTGACCCGGTACAGCCCGGACGAACTGCATGCGGCCGGCGACTACCCGAACCAGCACCCCGGGGACGGGATCGGCCAGTGGATCGAGCAGGAGCGCGATCTGGCCGACACGGACGTGGTGCTCTGGCACACCTTCGGCACCTCGCATCTGCCCCGGCCCGAGGACTGGCCCATCATGCCGTGCGAGTACGTCGGGTTCGCGCTGAAGCCGGTCGGGTTCTTCGACCGCAACCCCTCATTGGACGTGCCGCCGCCGGCCGGGCACGGCGCGAAGAGCTGTCACTCCGCACCGCAGCAGGGCGACGGCGACCGGCACGGCGAGTGACCTTGCCGGGCCCGCACCGTAACGCCAGACGCGTGCGGCTTTCCGGCTGTCCCGCGGCGGAGCACCGGCGTGGGCTTCCGGCTGTCCCGCCGGGGTGACGTACCGGCGTGGGGCGCTATCGACTGACCGCTTCGGGGCCGGCCGCGCCGACCAACTGAGTCGCGGCCGTCCCGGCGGCCTCCGTCACCAGACGGGGAACCTGGTCGTCGACGAGCTTGAGGCCGAGTTGCACCACTCCGAGGCTCGCGGTCGACCAGTCCGAGACCCGGATGGGGGCCGCGATGCCGATCGCGCCTTCCTGGATCGAGCCTATGCTGACGGCGTAGCCGCGACGACGGGCCTCGCGGACGTCGTCGGTGTCCTCGTCGCTCTCCGGCCTGCCGGCGAGGATGGCGATGCCGTCCGCGCCGATGGTCAGGGCGTGCCGGGCGCCTTCCCGCATGGCGAGGTGCATCGTGGAGTTCGGCGGCTCCGCCGTCAGCAGGATCAGGGCCTGGTCGCCGTCGGCGACGCTCAACAGCGCCGTGCTGTTGGTCTGTTCGCTGAGCCGTCGCAGAATCGGCAGGACGGTGGCCTGCAGCCGTGGTTTGAGCTGCCCGGCCAGTTCGGCCACGCCGAACCCGAGGATGTATCGCGTGCCGATACGGGCGACGAGGCTGTGGGCCTCCAGCGTGCGCAGAAGACGGTAGACGGCCGCCCGGGCGATGCTCAGCTGCTCGGCGAGCTCCGCCGCCGTGAGACCGTCGGCGTTCCGTGCGAGCAATGACAACACCGTCAGCCCGCGGTCAAGAGTCAGGGACGTTTCCCCGCCGGTCGCCGCCACGATCTTCTCTCGCCTCCTGCCTCACCGTGCCGCACATCATGTCACGCCGGTCAGAACGGTCGTATGGCGCCGACCCCTTGACCCGGCGTCACCCTCATCCCTATGGTTTCGAATATCGTCCACAGAGAACGGTAATCGTACTCATGCTAGCACGCACAGAAGCCGAACAGCTGGTCAGCACGGTTCCGACGGAGCCCTACGTCGCCGGGCGTTGGGTCAGCGGTCAGAGCATCGACACCTTCGACGTGATCGACCCGGTGACCGAACGACGGCTCACCACCGTGGCCGCCGCCGGGGCCCGGGAAGTAGACGAGGCCGTATCCCACGCCCGGTCCGCTCTGGACGAAGGTGAGTGGGGGAGAACGGACGGAAGCGCCAGGGCGCTCCTGCTGCACCGTCTGGCCGATCTCATCGAGGCCCGGAGTGAGGAGTTCGCGACGCTGGAGTCGCTGGACATCGGTAAGCCCGGCTTCGAGCCGCGGGCCATCGACCTGCCCCAGGCGATCGGGGCCTTCCGGTACTTCGCCGGCTGGGCCGACAAGCTGGAGGGCCGCTCCGTCCCGACGTCCCCCTACATGGGCCGGCCCACGCACAGCTACACCGTGCGCGAGCCGGTCGGAGTCGTCGCGGCCATCACGCCCTGGAACTCGCCGACCATGATCGGATCGTGGAAGATCGCGCCCGCGCTCGCCGCGGGGTGCGCCGTCGTCCTGAAGCCTCCGGAGGACGCGCCCCTCACCTCTCTTCTCCTCGCGTCTCTGATCGAGGAAGCAGGGTTCCCGGCCGGGGCGTTCAGCGTGCTTCCGGGGCTCGGAGCCGTGACGGGCCAGGCGCTCATCGAACACCCGGGGGTGGACAAGATCTCGTTCACCGGAAGCCCCGAGACGGGATACAAGGTGGCCGTGGCGGCCGCGAAGGGATTTCGGCGTACGACCCTGGAACTCGGCGGCAAGAGCCCCCAGATCGTCTTCGGGGACGCCGATCTGGACGAAGCCGCGCAGGGAGTGGCAGTCGGAATCTTCGCCAACCAGGGCGAGGTGTGTGCCGCGGGCAGCCGCATCCTGGTCGCTCGTTCCGTGTACGACGAATTCGTCGAACGTCTGGTGGTGCGTGCCCGCGACATCAAGGTCGGCGACCCGTTCGACGAAGACACCACGATGGGCGCGTTGATCAACGCACGGCAGCTGGAGCGCGTATCCCAGTACGTCGCGGCAGGAATCGACGACGGCGCCCGCCTGATCGCCGGGGGCGGCCGACCGGACGGCAAAGGGTTCTTCGTCGAGCCGACACTGTTCGCCGACGTGGACAACACCATGACGATCGCCCGGCGGGAGATCTTCGGGCCCGTGGGTGCGATCATCGCGTTCGACTCGGAGTCCGAGGCGGTCGCGATGGCCAACGACAGCGATTACGCCCTGGCCGCCACCCTCTGGACGTCCGACGTGAGCAGGGCGCATGTGGTCGCGCGCCGCGTGAGGGCCGGGGCTGTCGCGATCAACGGCTGGGCGCCCCTCGACCCCCGCCTGCCGTGGGGCGGTTCCAAGCTCAGCGGTCAGGGGCGGGAACTCGGCTGGGCCGGTATCGAAGCGAACACCGAGGAGAAAACGGTCACCGCCGTCCTCTCGTACGCACCCGACAAGTGAACCGCCGCCAGGCGCCTACTTCGTGATCGAGCAACATCCCTCGGAAGGGGTTTTCCGTGTCAGCACACGTGTTGGTCGTCTACTACAGTGCTACGGGGTCCGTGCATCGGCTGGCGAAGGCAGTGGCCGAAGGAGCTGAAGCCGCGGGCGCCGACGTACGGCTCCGCAGGGTCGCCGAACTCGCCCCCGCCGAGGCGATAGCCGCGAATCCGGACTGGGCAGCGCATCGGCAGGAGACGGAATCGACCGTCGAGGTTGCCGAACTCGCCGACCTGGAGTGGGCCGACGGTTACGCCTTCGGCACACCGACGCGTTACGGCGCTCCGGCGGCGCAGCTGAAGCAGTTCATCGACACTGCCGGAGGTCTCTGGCAGGCGGGGAAGCTGTCGGACAAGCCGGTGACGACGTTCGTCTCCTCGGCCGAGCAGCACGGCGGCCAGGAGTCGACGATCCTGTCGCTGAACAACGTCTTCTACCACTGGGGTGCGGTCATCGTCCCTCTCGGCTACACGGACGACATCGTCTACGCCGCCGGTGGAAACCCCTACGGGACGTCGTGGCCCGCGGGATTCCCCTCGACGGCGCCGGACGAGGTCACGCTGGACTGCGCCCGTTTCCAGGGAGTCCGGTTGGCGCGGTTCGCGACGCTGCTCGCGGCGGACAGGGCGCAGGCGTCCGTCGTACAGGGCTGAGCGGGCAGTCAGGACGTGGCGGCGAGAGTCGGCGTGCGGCTGCGGCCCCGTCGCGGTGATCTGCCGCCCCGCGACGGGGCCTGCCCGTGTTCACACGGATTCGACGTCGGTGGTGGCGAGCTTCGCGTAGACCTCCGGCCGCTTGCGGCGGATCCGCATCGCGAGGACCGCGCCGATCGCGAAGACGACCGGAGTGAGCGCGACGAGCGTCCAGTTGACGGCGGGCGGGGCGCCGGTGAAGAGATTGAGGCGGTTGCAGACCAGCACTGTGATCGCGGCCAGGAGGAGCGCGGCGGTCGCGGGTGCGACGACCGTGCGCAGGCGTCCCGCCCCGCCGGCACCGGGGTTGCGGCGGAAGAAGGCGACCACGGCGCAGGCGGCCAGCGTCTGCAGCGCGAGGATGCCGACCACTCCGGGGGTGTTCACCCACAGCAGGAACTCGTTGTACGGGTGCGCGCCGATCGCGGCGAAGACGGCGGTGACGACGGCCGCCAGCACGGTCTGTGCGATGCCGGAGATCCAGGGCGAGCCGTGCCGGGGGTGGATGCGGCCCAGGCGGGCGGGGGCGGCACCCTCGACGGAAAGTGCGTAGCCGTAGCGGGTGATGGCGTTGTGGAAGGCGAGCAGGGAGGCCAGGAGGCTGCTGACGATCAGGACGCGCTGGAGGTCGGTGGCCCAGTCGCCCACGTAGCGGGTCATGGCGGTGAAGAACATCTCGGCGGGGTTCTGTGCCGCGGTCCCGACGGCTTTGTCGTCGCCGAAGGCCTGGACGATGACCCAGACGACGAACGTGTAGAAGAGGCCGAGGAAGCCGACGGCCAGGTAGGTGGCGCGGGGCACGGTGCGGTCGGGATCGCGGGCCTCCTCGCGGTAGAGGACGGTGGCCTCGAAGCCGATGAAGGCGGCGATGGCGAGGCCCAGCGGTGCGCTCATCTGCGAGGTGAAGACGTTGGAGGGGGCGAAGGAGGCCAGGCTCAGGCCGTCCGCACCGCCCTTGACGAGGATCGCGCCGGCCAGCAGCACCAGGATGGCGGTCTCCGCGATCAGCAGGACGGCGAGGACCTTGGCGCCCACGTGGATCGACCGGAAGCCGAGGAACCACACCACGCCGATCGCGGCGAAGGCGTAGACCGGCCAGGGCAGGTCGACGCCCAGGAGGCCGTCCGCGGTACTGGCGGCGAAGAAGCCGAAGGCGCCATAGGTGCCGATCTGCAGGGCGTTGTAGGAGAACACCGCCAGCAGCGCCGCTCCCAGTCCGGCAGGGCGGCCCAGGCCCCGGGCGATGTACGAGTAGAAGGCGCCCGCGTTGCGAATGTGCGGCGTCATGGCGGTGAAACCGACCGCGAACAGGCACAGCACGACGCCGACCGTCAGATAGGCGACCGGGGCGCCGATGCCGCCGAAGAGGATGGCGAGCGGGGCGATACCCGCCATCACGGTGAGCGGGGCGGCGGCCGCCACGACGAAGAAGACGATGTCGGTGACGCCGAGCGTGGCCCGCTGCAGCTGGCCGGTCGGCTCCGGCCCGGTGGCCGTTGGAGGCTGTTGGGGAGCGGTGGAGGTGTCGGGCTCGGTCATGGAGGTCTCCGCGTGATGCGTGAGGTCGACGGGTGGGTTACTGACCTGGTGCGCGGTCCGGCCGTGACGGTGCCTTTCGGCTACCGTCCTGCGGCAGGAACGGGGGAGGGGACGTGGGAGTCGTATGTGCGCCGTCCGGCGAGCCAGGTGCCCAGGACGGGCAGGTCTGCCAGATCGCGTGGAGCGGTCTCGACCGGGTCGGCGGCGAGATGCACCAGGTCGGCCCACATACCGGGGCGCAGGACGCCCCACTTCTTCTCCTCGAACGCCTGGTAGGCGCATCCGGCGGAGTAGGCGGCCAGGGCGGTCGCGGTGTCGATCCGCTCCTGGGGGAGCCAGCCGCCGTCGGGGATTCCCTCGGGCGTCTGGCGGGTCACGGCGGTGGCGATGCCCCGCAGTGGTTCGTGATCGGTGACCGGCCAGTCGCTGCCGAAGGAGATGCGGGCGCCGGAGGCGAGCAGGGCGGCGATCTGGTACTGCCGCGCGCCGCGTTCCGGGCCGATCTTCGGCAGGATGAGCTCGGTCATCAGCCTGTCGGGCTGGGCCCACAGCGGCTGGAGATTGGCGATCACCCCGAGTTCGGCGAAGCGGGGGAGGTCGGCGGGGTCGATCAGCTGGGCGTGGGCGATGACCGGGCGGCGGTCGTAGGTGCCGTTGGTGCGCACCGCGGCCTCGATCGCGTCCAGGGCGACCCGGACGCCGCCGTCGCCGAGCGCGTGGATGTGCGGCTGGAAACCGAGCACGTCGACCGCGATGACGGCCTCCGCCAGCTCCGCCGGAGTCCAGTTGGCGATGCCGTGGGAGTGCGGGCAGTCGCTGTATGGCTTGAGGAGGGCCGCCGTACCGGATTCGATGACCCCGTCGGCGAAGAACTTCACGGTGTGCGCGGTGAGCAGCCCGGGGGCGGCACCCTCCACACGTTCACGTTCGGCAGCGAGGCGGAGGATGTTCTCGCGCCAGTGCTCAGGCCCCAGGAAGAAGCCGAGGTCGGCACGGACGGGAAGCCCCGGGCCGCTGGTCGCCGCTGTGATCCAGACATCGGCGTGGTGCGGTTCGACCCAGGCATCCTGTACCCAGGTCACGCCGGAGGCGGCGAACCGGGCGGCGGTCTCGCGCAGTGCATCCACCTGCGCTTCGTGGGACGGCTGGGGTACGAGGTCGAGGACGGGCAGCACGGCACCGAACTCCCGAAGGGTGCCCAGCGGTTCGGTGGAGCCTTCCCGGCGCACGATCTCCCCGCCGTCCGGGTCGGGCGTGGCGGCGGTGAACCCGGCCCGGCGCAGCGCCTCGGTGTTCACCCACGCCGTGTGGTGATCCATCGTGCGCAGCACCACGGGCCGGTCGGGGACGGCCTCGTCCAGCCGGCGGGCGTCGAACCGGCCGCCGGGGGCGAGCCAGGCGTCGAAGCCGTCGCCGGTGATCCACTCTGCCTCCGGGTGCTCGTCGGCCCAGTGCCGCACGGCCTCCACGATCCCGTCCACGGAGGTGCACTCGCGGACGGGCGCTCCGAGCAGGCCCAAGCCGCCCATCACCGGGTGCACGTGTCCGTCGCCGAACGAGGGCAGTAGCGCGCCTCCTCGTAGATCGACGACGGTGGTGCCCCTGCCCCGGGCGGCGAGCGCCTCCGGCCCGAGCGCACTGATCCTGCCGCCCGTGACGGCGAGTGCGTCGAGAACCGGGCCTTCGGCGACCCCGGTCCTGACGGTCCCTCCGGTGAACACGATGTCGGCCTGCATGGCGGTGACGCCCTCCCGTCGTACGACGACTTAACTGAAAGTCATTCGGTTTTCGGTAATGTAGGGGTCGCTCGAACAGCCGGGAAGAGTTTTACTGAAAGTTGTTCGGTAAAGTTCCGGTGACGTCGTGCAGGCGACCGTGCCGCCTGCCGAGCGGGCAGACATACGAAGAGGAGCCCTCGTGCCAAGGCCGCGCACCCCGCTGCTGGACCGCCGACGCATCGGCGCCGCAGCACTGAGACTCGCCGACGACCAGGGCGTTCTCACCATTCCCGCCCTGGCCAGGGAGCTCGGCGTCGCCCCCTCCGCGCTCTACCACCACGTGTCCGGCCGGGACGAGATCATCTCGCTCATGCGGGAAGCGCTGGCCCTGGAGGCCGGCCCCGAAGCCTGGGACTCGTCACAGCCATGGGAGCAGGCCCTCGATGAATGGGCCCGCTCCTACCGCTCGGCCTTCGCCGCGCACCCCGGGGCGGTACCCCTGCTCGCCACCGCCCCGCTCGCCGAACCCTTCATGCACGCGATGTACGAGAAGGTCGCCGAGCTCCTGCTGACCGCCGGCTTCACCGCGAGCCAGGTCATGCCCCTGATCACCGCGATGGAGAGCTTCATCCTCGGCTCCGCCCTCGACCTCGTGGCCCCGCCGGTGATGGTCTCCGACGTGACCCGCGAAACCGCCCCGCACCTCACCGTCGTACTCGACGACACCCCCGCCGACCACCGCCGCGCCGAACTCGCCTTCGACGTCGGTCTCCGCGCCCTGATCACCGGCTTCCGGGCGCTCCTTCCCCGGTGACCGGCTCGCACGGCCCCGCACCCATCACTCAAGGCCTCACCGGAGGAGCCCCGTCATGACCGCCTCGTTCCACGTCCTGACCACCGGCTACGCCGACACGCGGGTGGCCGGCACCGTCACCCTGCTCGTCGACGATGCGACCGTCGCGGTCGTCGATCCCGGCATGGTCGCGGACCGCCGGCTCATCCTGGACCCGCTGGCGCCCCACGGCCTCGCCCCAGAGGACGTCACCGACGTGATCTTCAGCCACCACCACCCGGACCACACGCTGAACGCCGCCCTGTTTCCCGAAGCCCGCTTCCACGACCACATGGCCATCTACCAGGACGACGTCTGGGAGGACCGGAACGCCGACGGATACCGGCTCTCCTCGTCGATCACGCTCATGACGACCCCCGGCCACACCGCCGAGGACGTCAGCACCCTGGTGACGGCGGACGAGGGCCTGGTGGTCCTGACCCATCTGTGGTGGACCGCCGAGGGGCCGGCCGACGACCCCTTCGCGCCCGACCGCGATCAACTGCGGGCGGCCAGGGAGAAGGTCCTGGCTCTCGGCCCGGCGCTGATCGTGCCGGGACACGGTGCACCTTTCGTGCCGTCGTCGTCGACGCCTCTCTAGCCCGGCCCCCGCCGGGGATCCCACCCGGCGGTGTGACGGCGCTGCTTGCCGTGGCGCCTCCACAGCGATCCGGGCAGGGACAACGAGGGACGCGTGGGCGGGGTGTTGGCGACGGTCACTCCGACGTGGTCGCCGTCCTGCCACAGCTCGACGCAGGCGTTGGCGCCGGGGGCGTGCTTGCGGACGTTGGTCAGCGCCTCCTGGACCGTGCGGTAGAGAGCCCGTTGGGCGGGTGTGCCCACGGTGGGCGGGAGTTCACCCGTCAGCTGTGCGTGCGTGCCGCTTGACTCCACGAGTTTGTGCAGGTCGGCCAGGCTGCACACGAAGTCGATCAGCGTCATGGTCCGGCCGACCTCGGAGAAACTGGCCAGGGGCCACGGAACGCTGCTCACCATGGCGGCCAGGGTGACGCACCCCGCGAGGAGGAGGCGGTTGCTGGAGCGTTCAGTGAACGCGTCGCGGCGCCGTCCCCGCCGGCTGAGCGCGGTGCCCGCCCGGGAGCCTCCCGGACGGGCCGGGTGAGCGCGGCCGCCTTCAGGGTCAGCCGGTTGCCGACAAGGATGTAGTCCTTGCCGCTGACCAGCTTGGTCGTGCCGTGCTTGAGAGCGTCTCTGGAACTCCTAAGGATCCTGGGTCATCGCGTGGCCCTGAGGGTGGAAGCGGTGACGAGCGCGGACGAGTCCGGGCCGATCCTTGGGTAGGGCCTGTGTGCGGCGTCACTGGCGGTGACGCGGTGCCGACGTCTGGACTGTGTCCGGATCTTTCGATTCGGGCACACCCTGGGATCGCCGCCCCGCCGGACGCTGAACCGATCACCGCGGGTGAACCGCGATGTCAGTGGCGGGGACCGCGCGCATTTCGAGCACGCGGCGTGTATGTCGGGTAGAACGAGGGGCAGTCCATATGGTTACGCCCGAGCCGGAATCAGCTTTCCGCGGCATCCCTAAGCCAATCGCCGCACCGTTGAAGACCCTTGAAGGTGGCTCCGTTCAGATTCAGGGTGAGCGTACGGTCCTTGACGCGGCCGGACTTCGGCACGAAGACGTTGTCCGTGGAAGCGGTTGCCGAGCGCGTGGTCCAGCTCGACTTGATCTGGCCGTACATCCCGGCGTCCTTCCACCGCAGCTTGTCGCGGTCGAAGAAGGCGCCGTTGTCCCACAGGACGGTGGTGACCTTGTTGGTGCGGGCGGTGTGGCCGAACGCCTCGAAGTACTTCTGCATCTCGCCGCGTTCCACGGCGCCGGGGCCGTGGTCGTAGCCGAGCAGACCGTACTCGCCGATGACGACGGGGATGTTCTTGGCGACGAAGGTGTCATGTATCCGCTTGAAGGTCTGGCTCAGGTCTTTCTGAACCGTGGCGTCGAAGCGGGTCGTGCCGGCGACGTTCACGCTGAACGGGAAGTAGCCGTAGTAGTGCACGGTGGCGATCAGCCGTGGGTCGCGCAGCGACTTGATCGTGGTAGCGAGGTTGTTCATCAGCCGCTGGTCCGGTGTGCAGACCTCGGTGGGCAGCATGAGCAGGCGCTTGGTGTTGTTGCCGCCCGACTTGCGCACGATGCTGTGGAACGACTTGTTGAGTTCGTTGAGCAGTTCGGCCTTCTGCGCGGCATCGGCTTGCTCGAACTGGGGCTCGTTGACGCTCTCGAAGACCAGCTTGGCGGACTCGTTCTTGAACGTGGCGGCGATCTGGGTCCAGGTGGCGTTGAAGCGGGCGAGCACCTTGTCGTGGTCGGTGGACATCGAGTCGGCCCACTGCCAGGAGTCGTGGTGGATGTCGATGATCACGTAGAAGCCGCTGTCGAGCGCCTGGTCGACCACTTGCTTGACTCGCTTCAAGTACGCCGGATCGATGGTGTAGTTCGGCGCCGCTCCCTGGTGGTCGGTCCAGGTCACGGGGACGCGGATGCTGTTGAAGCCCTGGGAGCGGACCTTGTCCAGCAGGGCCTTGGTGGTGCGGGGCTGGCCCCACGAGGTCTCGTCCGGGATGGCGTCCAGACTGTTGCCGAGGTTCCAGCCCGGCTGCATCGCGGCCACGGCGGACATCGCGTTGCCGGGAACCGGGGCCGCGGCCGCCTCGGGCCGGGCGTCGTCACCGAACGTCCCGAAGACCGCGCCGTAGGCGAGAACGCCCGCGGCTGCCAGCGCCAGCGGCGTACCCACTGCCAGCCGAAGGTTGCGTCGGCGGTGCTGTGGGGCCTGCTGCTTCTTCATTGCTCATCCGTTCTGGAAGATCGAGCCGGTGTCTCCCCTCAGTTGCCGACGATGGTCGGGAGGTTGTCGACCTTCACAGGAGATACACAGATCCGCCCGCCCTCGGCCGACCCGGCCCAGGAGTGTCACAGCAGTCGGCGCAGCAGCGGTCGGGATCGGCTGAACGCACCGGGGGACGGGCCCTTGGTCCGTCCCCCGGTGCATGCCGAGCGAAGGTGTCGGCCCCGGCGACACCCGCCGGCCGGCGGTCAGACCGAGCGAGGGTGAGTGTCCGTCAGGGGACGCTGAACGTCACAGGCTCGCGGCCTCGACGCGGAACTCGTACGCGTCACGCGAACCTGCGCCCCGTGTCGTTCGAGCACAAGGCGGGCCGTACGGGCCATGGCCTCGTCGACCATCTCACCTTGGAAGGTCACGGCGCCCGTCCCTTCTCCCTGTGCCGCCTCGACCGCCGCGATCAGCTCTGCGCAGCGGGCGAGCTCGGCGGAGCCGGGAGAGAACACCTCGTTGATCACGGGGACATGGGAGGGATGGATCGCCATCATGCCCTCATAGCCGAGGGAGCGGTTCTGTTCGGCGAAGGCGCGTAGCCCCGGCAGGTCGGTGATGCGTGTCCACAATCCGCTGACCGGGCACGGCACTCCGGCTGCCCTGGCGTCCAGCAGAACGCGGGAGCGCAGTGCCGCCGTTTCGGTTCCCTCCGGGCTCCATCGGTAGCCGACGGCGCGTTCCACGTCGCCGCCGGGGGCGGTGAGAGCGCCCAAGTAGGCGATGCGCGAGGCGGCTCGGGCGATGTCGTAGGCCTCGCGCAGGCCACGCGCTGTCTCCAGCAGGGGCACCAGAGCGATGTGTCCCGGCGGCAGGCCCTGTTCCTGTTCGCACCAGGCCAGCAGCCGGTCGGCAAGCTTCACGTCCTGGACGCAGCGGACCTTGGGAAGGACGACACCGGCGAGTCCGGGCCGTACGACCGCCCGTAGTTCCTCGGCCCCCGCCCAGTTGTCCAGCGGGTTGACACGGACGAACAGTGCCATCCGTTCCGCCTGCTCGGCGGACGTGGCGGCGGTCCGTGCGACGGCGTCGGCCACCTGCGCGCGGGCGGTGAGTTTGTCCGCGGTTGGCACCGCGTCTTCCAGGTCGAGGATGGCCGCGTCGGCGCCCGCCGCCCGGGCCTTGGGCAGCCAGTCGGTTCTGGTGCCGGGGACGAAGAGCAGTGAGCGCAGCGGGGGCCGGTCGACCACTCCCGCGTCCACCTCGGCAGGCTTGTCCGAAGGCTCCTCAGATGACATCGCTCTTCTCCAGGTCGGTCAGTTCGTCCGCGCTGAGTCCGAGCCACTGCCCGTAGACCAGGTGGTTGTCCTGCCCGAGGGCGGGCCCCGTCCGCCAGACCCGCCCGGGGCGCTGCCGGAAGTGCGGGATCACCGCCTGCATACGTACCGGGCCGAGATCGGGGTCATCGACGGTGACGATGTCTTCGCGTTCGGCGTACACGGGGTCGGCGGCGATGTCCGCGGCGTCGAACACCCGTGAGGCCACGACTTCGGCACGGGCGAACTCCTCCAGGCACTCTCCGGTGGCACGCTCCGCCACCCAGTTCCGCAGGCCCACGTCCAACTGTTCGCGCCGGTCGTACTGTTGCTGAGCCGTGGCGAACTCCTCCTCGGGGAGCCCCAGCAGGCGGGCGATGTTGCGGACCGAGCGCAGCGTCGCGGAGGTCACCGTGATCCACTCGCCGTCGCGGGAGCGGTAGGTGTTGATCACGGCCCCCGGGGCGACCGCCAACTGGTTGCCGGAGCGTTCGGGTACTCGTCCCAACTGGTCGTGGACGATGACCTGCCACTCGACCAGACGGAACAGGGACTCGAAGAGAGCGAGGTCGATCCACTCGCCGTCGAACCCGGGGTCGTGGTCGCGGCGGTGGAGGGCGGCGAGGACGGCGTAGGCGCCCATCAGGCCGGTCACGGCGTCGCCGTGCGAGAAGCCGGTGTGCACGGGCGGGCCGTCGGGAAAGCCGGTCAGGTGGACGACTCCGCTGCGCGCCTCACCCACCTTGCCGAAGCCGGGGGCGTCCGCCTGTGACGAGGTGGCGCCGAAGCCGGAGATCTGCAGCAGTACGGCCCGGGGGTTGATCCGGTGCACGGAGTCCCAGTCGAGTCCCCAGCTGCGCAGGCGTCCGGCGCGCAGGGTGACGATGACGACGTCCGCCCAGGCGACGAGCCGGTGGGCGACGAGTCGGCCGGCCTCGTGGTGCAGATCGAGGGTGACCGAGCGTTTGTTGCGGCCGGCGACCTTGAACCACAGGGGGACACCGTCGCGTTGGGGCCCCATGGCGCGGGCCGCGTCTCCGGCGCCGGGGGGTTCTACGTGTACGACGTCGGCCCCTTGGTCGGCGAGCATCGAGCCCGCCAGCGGACCGGCGACCACATGGGCGAACTCGACCACTTTCAGCCCGTGCAACTGCCCGCTTCCGGTGGTGTTCCGCTCGTCGTCCGACACCGATGCGCTCCTTTGCCCTGCCGTTCCGCGTGGGTCCCGACAGCGTCGTCCGCGTTGGTGCGGCGCGGCCGTCGCCGTTGTCCTCAGACTGCCGGAGCGGAGAAATGCCTGTCGAGCAACAGAAGGCCATCAATCCATGCGAAGAACGCATGAATGAGGGAGGGTCGGTACGCGGCCTCAAGCCCACGAAACCCCGGACGGAAGTGGACGCCCCTGGAGGCGGAACTCTTCGAGCGTCTCCAGGAACCGCTCCGTCACGGTCGGGAGCGTTCGCCGTGCGCGCAGCGCGATGTCCAGGCGCCGGTCCACCACGGGGTCCACCAGAGGGCGGCAGACGACAGGGCCGGCACCCATGAGCGGGAGTACGAGGGCGGGCATCGCCGACACCCCGAGGCCGGCGGTCACCAGTCCGCCCACGGTCGCGATACTGCCCGCCTCGGCCGCCGGTACCGCGTGCGCGTCGATCTGGGCGAACGCCGCGTCGGTGAGCCGGCGCACGCTCGAGTCGCGCCCGACGGCCAGGAACGGCTGACGAGCCAGGTCGTCCCAGGCGATCTCGTGGCGGTCCGCGAGCGGGTGGCCTTCCGGCAGCACCGCGACGAAGCGGTCCCTGACCAGGGGGCGGTGCTCCAACTGCTCCGGCGGGTTACCGACGGTGGTGATCGCGAAGTCGGCGTCGCCGGACAGGACCCGGTCCAGTACCGACCGCTCCAGGCCGTCGAGGAGTCGTACCGCCACCTGTGGCCGCCGCTCGCGGAAGTCGGAGATCACCTGCGGCAGGAGCACCGCGGCGACGGAGGGAAGGGTGGCCACGGCGACCGTTCCCGACTCGCCGAGCAGGTATCGCCCGAGCTCCTTCATGCCCGCCCGGTGAGCGGTGACGATCTGCTCGGCGACACGCAGGGCCTCGACGCCCGCCGCGGTCAACTGCACGTTACGGGTGTCCCGTTCGAGGAGTTGCACGCCGAGCTGTCGCTCCAGATCCGCGACCGCGCGGCTGAGCGAGGACTGGGACACGTGCATCTCCGCGGCGGCCGCGGTGAAGCTCGCGGCCCGGGCGACGGCCGCGTACGCCGCCAGTTGACGCAGGGTGGTGGCCTCCATGGCCGACGAGCATAAGGCTCGCCCACTTGAATTGATGCGCTTAACGCATGGACAGATCTCGGTTTGATGCTGGACACCGATCCGCCGGTGCTCCGAAACTCTCGCGTAACACCTCGGCCTGCCTCCCCCGCCCAGCCCCGCCGAGGGCCGTCCCCGAGAAAGCGAGCGCCGCCATGCTGGCAGCCCTGGGCTTCGCCACGATCGCCGTCTTACTGCTGCTCACCATGACCAAACGCGCCTCGGTACTGGTCGCTCTGATCCTGCTTCCGGTGCTGGCGGCGCTCATCGGCGGATTCGCGGGCGATCTGGGCGAGTTGATACTCGATGGACTTTCCAAGGTGGCCCCCACCGGCATCATGATCGCCTTCGCGGTCCTGTACTTCAGCCTGATGGTGGACGCCGGGCTCTTCGACCCCCTGATCCGCGGTCTGTTGCGAGTGGCGCAGGGCGACCCGTTGCGGATCACCGTCGCCACGGCCGTCCTCACCCTGTGCGTGGCCCTGGACGGCGACGGCGCTTCCACCTTCCTCATCACCGTCTCCGCACTGCTGCCGGTCTACAAGAGGCTCGGCATGAACCCCCTGGTGCTGTCCGGAGTGGTCTGCCTGGGCGCGGGCGTGATGAACATGGTCCCCTGGGGTGGCCCGACCGTACGCGCCATGGCGGCGCTGAAGCTGGACAGTTCCGAGGTCTTCAACCCCGTGCTGCCCGCGATGGGCTTCGGTGTCGCCTGGGTGCTGCTGGCCTCCTACCTGCTCGGCCGCCGGGAGCGCAACCGTCTTGCCGCGCTGTCCCCGCAGGGTCCGGCCACGGACGTGCGCGAGGGCGAGGACGAGCGGGACGACCGTGAACCCGCCGCTTCGACGACGGTCCCGGCGACCACGGAATCCGAGTCGAGCCGGCACGCCACTCCCACGACGGCTGACGGGGAGCGTCAGGCCCTCCGTGCTCCCGGGGACGGGCCCGGCACCGTCCGGGTCCCGCCGCTGCCGCGGACCCGGCGGACCTGGCTGAACGTCTTCAATCTCCTGCTCACCATCACCCTCGTGGTCTGCCTGATCCAGGAAGTGATGCCGCTTCCGGTGCTGTTCGTCCTCGGGTTCGCGATCGCGCTGCTGGTCAACCACCCCACCTGGGAACAGCAACAGGCGCTGCTCGACAAGCACGCCAAGAGCGTGGTCCTCGTCACCACGATGATCTTCGCGGCCGGCGTCCTCACCGGGATCCTCACCGGCACCAAAATGATCGACGAGATGGCCGAGGCGCTCGTCTCCGTCGTCCCCGACTCCTTCGGCTCGCACCTGCCCGTCGCGGTGGCCGTCACCGGCATGCCGCTGAGCCTGGTCTTCACTCCGGACGCCTACTACTTCGGCGTACTGCCCGTACTCGCCGAGACCGCGCAGGGCTTCGGTACGGACCCGGCCGAGGTCGCCAGGGCCGCCATTCTCGGCCAGATGACCACGGGGTTCCCGCTCAGTCCGCTCACCGCGTCCACGTTCATCCTGGTCGGCATGAGCGGTGTGTCGCTCGGCGAACACCAGCGCTTCATCTTCCGCTGGGCCTTCGCCACCACGCTGGTCATGACCGCCGGCGCCCTGCTGACCGGTGCGTTCCCCCTGTGACCGGTGTCCCGGGCCTGAGCGGAGTCCCCGCCGGCCGCGGGCTCCCGGCAGCCACCGCACATGCCGCTCAGACCTCCAACGTGCCGCCCGCTTCCGGGAGTTGGTAGCAGGGCGAACACCTCCACACACACCAGGCACCCGGTCCGGGTGCCCCACCGACCGAGACGAGGACGACGCATGAGACGCATCACCAGACGTACGGCACTCGCAGTCACAGCAGGTGCGGTCGCGGCGCCGGCCGTGAGCACGGCAACCGCCTCGGCCGCCGACACCACGACAGCCAACTCTCAAGGACGACAAGCGACTTCGGGGCGCAATCCGGTCCTGCGAACGGACCTCGTCACGCAGGTGACTCCGAGGAACAACTGGCTGGTGACAGCCATCGCCCTCCAGTACTCGTATCGCCTTGACCTGCGCGGCGGGGTGGTCCCGCCCTCGGCCTTCCAGGTGAAGGCCACCGTGGGCGGGCAGACAGCGGCTCGCACGGTGACCCGGGTCTACTCCAGCACCACCGCCGAGGTGGACGACCGATCTCGCCCAGGACGGCCGGGGGACCGCCTGATCATCGAACTCGACCCGAACGACTCCAACGCGCGGGCCGCGGGCAGCACCGATCCCCTCCCTCTCGACCGCGCGTACTCCGTCAGACAGGTGGAGGACGTGCGCACCCCGGGAGGTGAACCCGTACTCAAGGCCGGTCCGTTCGCGAGCCGGAACGACGACGTCATCACTCCCGTGGTCGACGACTTCGCCGCCGGTTCCTTCACTGACTCCGCAGGTTTCGAACTGGACTTCCGGCTGTACCAGCCCGAGGGATTCGTACGGAACCCGCAGACGCGCAAGCGGTACCCACTCGTCGTCACCCTGCACGGCGGTGGCGAAGTCGCCGACAACAACATGACCCAGCTCACCTCCAACCGGATCGCGGTCACGTTCGCCAAACCCGAACGACAGCGCCGCGACCCCACGTTCGTCCTCTCGCCGCAGATCCCCCTGCCCCGTCCCATGGACGGACCGGACGGCACGGACTGGACCGACGCCAAGGTCCAGGCCGCTCTGATCGAACTCATCGACACCTTCGTGAGCGAGCACTCCCGAAACGTGGACACAGCCCGGCTCTATCTCGTCGGCCTGTCCTCAGGTGGGCGCGGTATCTACAGTCTGCTGGCGAAGCGACCCGAGGTGTTCGCGGCCGCCCTGCCCACGGCCGGGTGGGGCGACCCGGCCACCATGGACAGGATCACGCACATCCCGATCTGGGCCGACCACTCCGTCGACGACCCGGTCGTCCCCTACCGGGAGGGCCGATTCGGCAAGCCCGGCACCTGGACACTGATGAACGCGCTGGAGACCGCCGGCGCACGGGTCAGCCGTGGGGAGTGGGCCAACGATCTGCCGAAGGCTCAGTTCGAGGCCCGGTCCCGGGCGCTCCTACGGCAGGCCCGGGCCACGCGCAGCCACGTACTGTTCACGAGCTACACGCCCGGAACGACACCGGTGAACCCACACCTCTCATGGGCCCAGACCTACGAGAACGACGTGGTCATCGACTGGCTCTTCGAACAGTCCCGGTAGCCGCCGCACACGGCACCCCTTCGCGCACTCCACTGTCCGGTTACCGCACTCTCACGCTATCCGGAGGTAAATCAATGGATCCATCCCGTCGTTCGACCAACACGACCGTGCAGTTACGGACCCGACCCCGTGCCATGACGGCACTGATCGCCCTGGTGACCACCATCGGCTTGGCGCTGACTCTGCTGACAGCCGCCGCCCCGCCGGCGGCCGCCGCCGTCCCGGACCCGACGACTGCCTCCCTGGAGGCCACCAACGGGCCGCTGACCACCGCCACTTACACCGTTCCCAGGCCAACCGGGTACGGCTCCGGCACGGTCACGTACCCCAGGAACAGTGGCTCGTATCCGGGCGTCGTACTGATGCCTGGCTATCAGGGCACCCAGCAGAACCTGCAGTGGCTCGCACCCCGCCTCGCCTCCTGGGGCTTCGTCGTCATCAACGTCGGCACCAACACACTCACCGACGATCCCGCATCACGTGGCCGCCAGATCACCGCCGCCGGCACCCAGCTGCTCGCGCTCGGCAACGCCACCGGCAACCCGATATCCGGGAAGCTCAACGGCACGCTCGGCGCGGTCGGTCACTCGATGGGCGGCGGTGGCGTGATGGCGGCCCTCCGGGACGACGCGCGCTTCCGGGCGGGCGTGCCCACGGCCCCGTACTACCCGAACCAGAACTTCTCCGCGGTCACCGATCCCACGTTCTTCCTGACCTGCCAAAGCGACCCTGTCGCTCACGGCAACAGCTACGCGGTGCCCTGGTACAACTCCATGTCCCGGGCCGAGAAGCTCTACATCGAGGTTCCGGGCGACCATCTGTGCCCGATGACAGGCTCCGGCAACAAGGCCAAGCAGGGCAAGTGGATCGTGTCGTTCCTCAGTCTCTGGCTGCGTGCCGACACCCGCTTCAGCCCGTTCCTGTGCGGTCCCGTACGTGACGCCGACAAGAACAACACCTCCCTGGTCACGCGCTGGATGGACACCTGCCCGCTCTGACCTGCCCGTTCTGACCGGCTCGCTCGGAGCGCTCCGCGGCCCGCCAACGCGGCGCTCCGAGCCTGCTGCCGGAACCGTCGTCAGTGCCGGGCGAACTGAACACCGGTCGGTTGCGCGACGTCCGGCCGTATCGCGATCCCGTTGATGGTCAGTCGTTCTCCGTAGATGTCCGTGACTCTGATCGAGCCGCCGCACCCGCTGCCGCTGTCGGAGATGAAGTAGTTGTATTCGGTACGGGGCAACTGCCGCCAGCCGCCGCCGGCCCGGACCTCCAGGCGCGCGACCGGGTTGCGGTGGCCGATCGCCTGGATGCCGCACCAATAACGGCTGGACCCGTCCTTGTATCTGATGGAGATCGTGTCGGACGTGCTGGGACTCAGCAGCTTCCAGGTGATCGGTATCCGGCCGACCTTGAGGTCGGCGAGCTTGGCGAAGGCCTGTTGGCTGAGGTCGAGTTGCCCGGGTGCGCAGGGCAGGGGGCATACGTTGGTGATCCGTACCGTGATCGACTTGCCGTTGGCCGCGCGGACGAGCACGTACGCGCCGCATGCCCTGGACGTCTCGTAGTCCGTGGCGTTCATGGCCGCGATCATGAGGTCGGGACTCGGGCCGAACAGGCAGGCACCGTTTCCGTCCGCGGCCTCGTAGGCGGTGGCGACCCCGGTGTAGGGAGTGTTGGGCCGAATCCGTCCCGCCAACGATGGCGTGGTGGGCGCCGTTCGCGGGGGCCGCGGAGTGGCTTTGGCCGAAGGGCTCGCTGCACGGGTCTTCTCAGCGGCCTTCGGTGTCCGTTTCGGTTTCGGTGTGCTGGTCGCGGGAGGGCTCGGCGACGCGCTCGAGGTGCCCGTCGTGGGGGTGCTTCTCACCTTGGAGGTGGCGACTGATGTGGCCGCGGCATTCCCTGCCTCCGCCTCGCGGTCGGGGAGCCCCATGACCAGGTAGGCGAGAACGCCCGCGGCGGTCACCGCCAAGGTGGTGCCCAGCACAAGCCTGCGTCTTTGCCTGCGCTGACGTGCGGCCTGCCTCGCTGTCTTCATACCTGTCCGTCCAGAAGATCGAGCCGATGGTGCACTGCTCAGTGGCCGCAGAGAGCGAAAAGGTTGCCTTCGATTTCTCGCTGGGGCGTACCGGAGTTCTGTGGTGGGCGCAGCCGGACGGCTTGCCACATGCCGAAGGTATTGACGCACCCTGTTACTCACATTTAACGTCTGCCCGACATCGCGAACACTGTTCGACAGGTCGCACACTCATGTTGACCGGACGGGAAGCCGGTGCCCGGATCCGACCACCCCTTCCACGTCGTGCGGCAGGCGACCCTGTCCCACCAATACTGAGACTGGCCCCCTGGTTGAGCCTGCTTCGCTCCTTTTCGCCCGATAGTGGCATTCGCAGAACGACAGGAGATGGACATGTCCGCGCTTCGCGCCCGGCTGTCGGCGATATTGCTCGCCGTGTGCCTGCTCTTCACAGGCCAGGCCCTGACCACACCGGAGCGGGCTGCCGCCGCCGATCCGGGCTATCTGATGACGCACTTCATCGGGGAGGGGGCGACCGGTCAGCAGATCTACTTCTCACACAGCGCGGACGGCCTGAACTGGAGTGATCTCAACGGCGGAGGGATGGCCCTGCGTTCCACGGTCGGTACGCGTGGGGTGCGTGACCCCGCACTGGTCCGTTCCCCCGACGGCAGCAAGTACTGGATCATCGCGACCGACCTGTGCATCGACTGCGGACAGTCATGGTCGGACTCCATCAACAACGGCAGCCGCAACCTCGTGGTGTGGGAGTCGACGGACCTGGTCACCTGGTCGCAGCCGTGGCTGCTCAATGTCGCCGGAGCGATTCCCGACGGACGCAACGCGTGGGCGCCGGAGGCGATCTGGAACCCGGCCACCAACGACTACGTCCTGTACTGGGCGACGAACAAGCCCCTCAACGGCGCGACGAAGCACCGCATCTACTACGCCCGCACCAGCGACTTCCGCTCCATCACCACCCCGCAGGTCTACATCGAGCGCCCCGGTACCCAGGAAATCATCGACACCCAGATCGTCGAGATGCCGAGCGGCGTGGGCAACTACCGCTACGTACGGGCTTCCGGTGACGGCCAGATCACCCTCGAAGGCAGCAACTCGATCCTCGGCACCTGGACCAACCTCGGCAACCTCTCCGGCATCGGACTGACCGGCTCCCAGGTCGAGGGTCCGATGTGGCTGAAGTTCCGCGACCGCAACGAGTGGACCCTCTACCTCGACCAGTACGCCACGAGCCGCGGTTACATGCCGGTCACGACGACCAACCCGTCCGCCTCCGGCACCTACAAGCTCCCGGCGTCGGGCAGCTACAACCTGGGCGGCACCAAGAAGCGCCACGGCTCGATCCTGAACCTGACGGCCGCCGAGGAGAGCCGCGTACAGGCCCGCTGGCCCAACACCACGGTCAACCGGCTCCAGTCGTACAACTTCCAGGACCGGTACGTGCGGCACGCCAACATGGACGTGCGCATCGACCCCAACGTCAGCCCCGCCGCCGACTCCCAGTTCCGGCTGCGGACCGGCCTGGCAGGCTCCGGCACCGTCTCCTTCGAGTCGGTGAACTTCCCCGGCTACTTCCTGCGGCACTCCGGATACGACTTCCAGCTGGCCTACAACGACGGCACCACCCAGTTCGCCGCGGACGCCACCTTCCGCAAGGTCGCCGGACTCGCCGACGCAAGCTGGTCGTCGTTCCAGTCGTACAACCACCCCGACCGCTACATCCGCCACTACGCCTACCAACTCCGCCTCGACCCGATCACCACGGCGACAGGGCGCGGCGACGCCACCTTCCGCGTGACGAGCTGACCCGACGCCGACAGGGATGTCGGCGACCGGCGAGGGGCCAGGACCGGCTGCAGGAACCGATGCCGGTCCACACCCCTGCGGGCGCGAAACAAGAACAGTTGAGGCCAAGCAGGGTCAACTTCTCGCCATGCTCCGTATCCTTGCCCCGCCCAGGGGCCGTATCGGAGCGGGACGCTCGGGTCCGCCGCGACCTCTCGGGTACCGGGCGCCAGTGCGTCACATGCACAGAGGGGGAAACGGTGGGGGAGACAAGTACACAGGTGCGACGGGGCACCATACTTCCGGTCGTCGCGGCGCGGTGGGCGCTGTGGACGTTTGTCATCGTCAACTTGGTGATCGTCGAGGTCTTGTTCCTCACCGCCGGGACCGGCAAGAACGGGGTGCTCACGGTCGCCAAGTTCTTCGGTCTGCACGCCGCCGTGCTGATGCTGTTCCAGCTGCTGCTGGTGGCCCGGCTGCCGTGGCTCGACCGCCGTATCGGCATGGACCGGTTGACGGTGTGGCACCGGTGGGTCGGCTTCACCCTGCTGTGGACCCTCCTCACCCACGCCGTGCTGGTGGTGCTGGGCTACGCGAGGCTCGATGACGCGCCGATGACGAAGACGTTCTTCGCGCTGGCCGGAGTGCCGGCCTCCCTGCTCGGGATGCTGGCCGCGGCGATCGTCGTCGTGGTCGCCGCGGTCTCCGCCCGACAGGTGAGGCGGCGGCTGCGGTACGAGACCTGGCACGGCGTGCACCTGCTGCTGTACCTGGCGTTGGGGCTGGCGTTCGTCCACCAGTTGCAGGAGACCACGACCTTCAGCTCCTCCGCGCCCGCGATGATCTACTGGTGGGCCCTGTGGCTCTTCGCGTTCGGTGCCCTCGTCACGGGGCGGATCGTGATGCCTCTGTGGCGCAACGCCTATCACCGGTTCGAGGTCACGGCGGTGGTGCCGGAGTCGGACGACGTGGTGTCGGTGCACATCACCGGCCGCCACCTCGACAGGCTGCCGGCCAGGGCGGGCCAGTTCTGCATCTGGCGGTTCCCCGGGCACAACCACTGGTGGCAGGCCAATCCGTTCTCACTGTCGGCGGCACCCGACGGCCGCACGTTGCGCCTGACCGCCAAGGCGGTCGGCAGCGCCAGCGCAGGCCTGCGCCATGTCCCGGTCGGGAGCCGCGCGTTCGTCGAGGGGCCGTACGGGGCGTTCACCTCGTTGCATCGAACGCGGCCCGGCGCGCTGCTGATCGCCGGAGGAGTGGGGATCACGCCGGTTCGAGCCCTGTTGGAGGAGGAACCGGCAGGCGACGTCGTCGTGCTCTACCGGGTACGCAGCGAGGACGACGCCGTACTGGTCGACGAGGTACGAACTCTGGTCGCGGACCGCGGCGGACGGCTGCACCTGCTCACCGGCCGCACGGGGGAAGGCAGCCCGCCGTTCGAGCCGGAGAGCCTCCGTGCCCTGGTTCCCGACATAACCGAACGCGACGTGTACGTCTGTGGCCCGCCCGCGATGACCTCGGCCGTGCTCAGCGCCCTGCGCAGCCTGAAGGTTCCCCACCTGCAGGTGCACGCCGAGCGGTTCGGCCTGGCCTGACGGCGCTGAGGCTCCGATGGGCACGCGCATCGGAGCCTCAGTACGGGTGTTGTGACCCCACGAGCGAGAAGAGGCATAGGTTGGTGAAGCGCTTCGACGATCCTCTGAGGGGCTGCTGCTGCTGCCATGAGCCACCAGATGCGCCGTTGTCGCCGTACCCCCGGCTACGAGAACAACACCCTCACTCGCAAGTTCCTCGGCTCGCTGCGTGACGGCGCAGCGGTGACGCTGCTCTCCACCACCTACACCCATACGTCTCTTGAGGGCTTCGCATGACTGATCTGCCCGCGCGCGTCCTGTTCGGTGCCGCCTACTACCACGAGTACCAGCCGTACGAGCGGCTCAAGACCGACCTCGATCTCATGGCGGAGGCGAAGTTCACCGTCATCCGCGTCGGCGAGTCGGTCTGGTCCACCTGGGAACCGGAGAACGGCCGGTTCGAACTCGACTGGCTGCAACCCGTCCTCGACGGCGCCCACGAGCGCGGCATCTCCGTCGTCCTCGGCACTCCCACCTACGCGGTACCGCCGTGGCTGGCCCGGCAGTACCCGGAGACCGCCGCCGAGGACGCCACCGGGCGCCGCGCCGCGTGGGGCGCCCGGCAGGAGGTCGACTTCACGCACCCGGCCTTCCGTTTCCACGCGGAGCGGGTGATCCGTGCGATCGCGGCCCGCTATGCCGCCCACCCCGCGGTCATCGGCTTCCAGGTGGACAACGAGCCCGGCCCGCGACTGCCGCACAACCACGGTGTCTTCCAGCGGTTCGTCGACGACCTGCGGCAGCGCTACGGCGATGTGGAGACCCTCAACCGCGAGTGGGGGCTGGTGTACTGGTCGCACCGGCTGTCCACCTGGGCCGACCTGTGGACCCCGGAGGGCAACGCGCAGCCGCAGTACGACCTTGCCTGGCAGGCGTTCCAGGCGCGCCAGACCACCGAGTTCATCGCCTGGCAGGCCGGCATCGTGCGCGAGTACGCGCGGCCCGGCCAGTTCGTCACCACGTGCCTCGCCTACGGCTCCCCGGGCCTGGAGGACGACGAGCTCACCGACAGCCTGGACATCACCGCGGGCAACCCGTACTACGACATGCAGGACAGCCTCACGATGCCCGAGCCGCCGCGCGAGAAGCTGCCGCAGCAGTGGATGGCGTACGGGGCGTGGGCGCTGCACCACAGCGCCGACCGGATCTACTCCTCGCGCCAGGAGCCGTTCCTGATCACGGAGACCAACGCCCAGGCCATCGGCGGCACTTCCGACAACCGGCCCGCCTTCGACGGGCAGTGGCGGCAGGCCGCGTGGGCGCTGGTCGCGCGCGGGGCCCGCATGATCGAGTACTGGCACTGGCACACGCTGCACTTCGGCGCCGAGACGTACTGGGGCGGGATCCTCCCGCACAGCGGACGACCGGGCCCCGCATACCGCGAACTCGCCCGTCTGGGCGCCGAGTTCGAGCGGGCCGGAGACCTGGTCGCCGGGATCGCACCGGACGCGGGTGCGTACGAGGGCATCTTCGAGCCGTTCTACCGGGGTGCGTTCGAGGCCGGGCGCCAGGTACGGATCCTGCACGCCCGTCAGTTGCACGACCCGCGCGGCGAACACCCAGGACTGGCACCGGAGTCGGCGGCCGAGCTGCACCCCGTGCTCATCGCTCCCGCCCTGTACGTGGCGGACGACGGGATGCTCGACTGGCTCGGCGCCTACGCGGAGGCGGGCGGCCACCTCGTCCTCGGTCCCCGCACTGGCTACGGCGACCACGAGGCGCGGGCACGCCACGAGGTGACGCCGGCGCGACTGGTTCGGGCCGCGGGCGTCCGGTACGACGAGTTCAGCAACCTGTACGCCGACCTGCCGCTGCGCACCGTACCGGACAGCCCGCTCCAGCTGCCCGCCGACGCGGTGGCCACCCGTTGGGTGGAGGGCCTGGTCGTCGAGGACGCCGACGTCCTGGCCGAGTACGACCACCCGCACTTCGGGCGCTGGCCCGCCGTCACCACCCGCCGCCACGGCGCGGGCCGCGTCACGTGCGTGGGCACCGTGCCCGGCCGCGATCTGGCCCGCGCGCTCGCCGCGTGGCTCGCGCCCTCGCCGTGCAGCGGCTGGCAGGGCCTGCCGGACTCGGTCACCGTCGCCACCGGCACCGGCACCGGCACCGCCCCCGACGGCCGGCGCGTCCATGTAGTCCACAACTGGAGCTGGCAGTCGGCCACCGCCCAGGCCCCGGTGGACCTGACCGACGCCCTGGACGGCGGCGTGGTCCCGGCCGGTACGCCCGTGCGGCTCGGCGCCTGGGACGTCCGGGTCCTCGCCGCACCGGGGTCTGCCGCGGGGGACCGGTGACATCCGCCACCGCGGCACCGGGAACAGGCCGGCAGGTCGACAACGAGCCCGGTGTCGGTCTCCGGCACACCCTGGCCGTGTTCCACGGCTTCGTCGACCATCTGCCCGCCACGTACAGCGACTCCGACACCTTCAACGAACACTGAAGCCGGCCTTCTGGTCCCACCGCATCTCGGACTGGTCGGACCTGTGGACCCTGGACGGCAACACGACCCCTCCTACGATCCGGCCCGGCGTCGCTACCAGGCCTCGCCCACCACCGAATTGCGGTGCCGGCCAGGGCTTCGACGTCGTATGCGCACATCCGCGCAGGCCCTGCGTGCAGGCGGTGGCGATGGCCGAGGTGAGCTTCGCGTCCTTCGAGCAGCCCTCCTCGTTACGGCCCCCGTTGTAGTCCGCGAATCGCGGGCGGCCCCGGATCAGTAGCCGTAGATCATCTTGTAGGCGACCTCCGGGAGGAACTGTCCGGCCGAGGAGCCGCTTCCCACGCCGCAGTTGCCGTCGGACTCGCCCGGTACCTTGATCCACAAGAGCATCTCGGCGCCTCCGCCCAGCTGGGTGGGGGTTCCGATACGGCGGCCTGAAGGGTTGCACCACTGGCCGTTGGAGCCGTTGCCGTTGCGGCTGGTGTCCACGACGAACGGCTTGGTGTAGCCGTACCGGGCGCCGAGTTCCCTGTTGACGGCGTTGCCGTAAGCGGTGTTCTCGGCCGTGGTCAGGTAGTTGGAGACGTTGAGCGAGAAACCGTGGGCCTGTCGGAGGCCGGCTTCGTGGAGGCGTTGGGCCATGGTCGCCGCGCTCGCCCAGGCCGGGTTGCCGGCGTCGAGATAGACCCAGGTGTTGGGAGCCTGGCGGTTGAACTCGGCGAGCGCGCCGGTGAGCATGCCCTCGCGTTCGTCGATCTGGGCCTGGGTCATGCAGCCGTAGTCCCCGAGGGAGTCCGGTTCGAGGACGATGACGGCCGGGCGGCCCGCGATCCCGCCCGCGAACTGGGCGATCCAGTTCGCGTAGGCGGACGGCGAGGAGGCTCCGCCCGCGGAGTGCCCGCCGCAGTAGTCGCGGTTGTAGATGTTGTAGGCGACGAGGATGGGCAGCTTGTCACCGGCGTCCGCGGCGCCCACGTACGCGCCGGTCGCCGTGCCGATGGTGCCGCTCCAGGAGCCGAACCAGCGGGCCGTCGGTGTGTTGGCGATGGAGGCGTTGATCGCGGGTGTCCGGCCGTCGCCGGAGTTGGCGGCGACCCACCGCTTCGCGCTGGAGTCGGGGTCCACGTAGAACCCGTTGGTCATGGTCGTCGGGTCGGCCGCGTGGGCGGACGGTGCGGCGGTGAGCGCCAGCGGCAGTGAGGAGAGCGCTGCCACCAGGGCGAGGAGTCTGCGGCGCATGACGGGTACCTCGGCTTTCTGACGGGGGTGCGTCCGAAGGTCGCCGGTGAGCATGGGGAGCGCTCCCACAGGAGGCGTTCCCCACCGGTACGGTCGGTCAGCAGGTCGAGTTGGTCTGGGTGAGCAGGCCGAGCCGCCACGGGAGGAGGTTGTAGTCGCCGCCCGCGTTGGGGTTCATGCCCTGGTAGAGGTACTGGAGCCGACAGGAGGGAATGGTGAGTGTCTGGTCGTAGCCGGCACGGATCATCTCGCCGTGGCTGATGTCCCTGGTCCAGGCTCCTGACGGGAAGGTGACGTTGTTGGCCCGTGCGAACGGATTGCTCTCGGATGCTGCGAGGGGCGTCCAGGAGCCGGCCAGGCTGCCTGAGGTCCAGGAGCGGAAGTAGCGTCGGCCGTCCGATCCGATTGCCTCGACCAGGAGCAGATACTGATTACTGCCCTGCACCTTGTACACATTGCTCGCCTCGAACAGGGCGTACTTGGAGTCCTGCGCCGCGATGACGGTGTTGGTGAAGCCGTTCGGGAACTGGCCGACGGTCGTCTGGGAGCGGTAGAGGTGCCCGTTGTCGTCGGAGGAGAACAGGTAGCAGTTGGCGCTGTCGCAGATCACCCACATGTCGACCCAGTGGCCGTTGCCGATGTTCTGCCGGATGATGTCCGGCATCGACGAGTAGAAGTTGCGCGGAGCGCTCCACCCGTTCGGGTTGCTGATGTCGGGGTTGGTGGAGTACGAGGCGTTGCCCGTCTGGTACACGAGGTACCACAGGCGTTGCGGCGCGTAGTAGAACACCTGCGGCGCGGCCCGGTACCCCTGCCCGATGGCGCTGCGGTCCAGATAGTGGTGCGTGGCCGAGCCGGCCTGGGACCAGTCACTGAAGTTCAGGTACGCCAGGTTGTATCCGGAGGAGCTCGCGGTACTGGCGAACACGTGGTACTTGCCGTTGTGGTGGACGACCGTCGGGTCCTTGATCCCGGCGATGTTGTGGGTGGCGTCCGGCTTCGGTGAGATCAGCTGGCCGCTCGAGCTCCACGAGTAACTACCGGGCAGGGCGGCGGCGTTGGGGGCGCTCTGGGTGGCGGCGGGCGTGCCGCCCAGCGTCGTCAGCACCGCGTTGTACGCCGGCTTCTTGTTGCCGCCGCGGTCGAACAGCAGGGGGTTCTCCGACGCCCGCCAGGAGTCGCTGTCGCGGATGCCCCAGACGGTGATGCCGGTGCAGCGCGCGACGTTCATGCAGGCCCTGACCGTGTTCGCGTACGCGTTCGGCGGCGCCTGCGCGATGTCCAGCTCGGTGATCTGGACGTCCACACCGAGGGCGGCGAAGTTCGACAGCGTCGTCTGGAAACTGGCGGGCGGACCGCCGGCGCCGAAGTGGGCCTGGAGGCCGACGCAGTCGATGGGCACGCCGCGCGCCTTGAAGTCGCGCACCATGCGGTAGACACCCTGGGTCTTCGCGGCGTTCCAGTCCTCGATGTTGTAGTCGTTGTAGCAGAGCTTGGCCGCCGGGTCGGCCGTCCGGGCAGTGCGGAACGCCTGCTCGAGGAAGCCGTTGCCCAGCACGTCCCGGAAGACCGAGCCGCGGAGCTGGCCGCTGCCGCCGTCGGCAAAGGCCTCGTTGACCACGTCCCAGGAGTGGATCCGGCCCTTGTAGCGGTTCATCACCGTGGTGATGTGGTTGTTCATCACGCCGCGCAGCGTGTTCGCGTCCCTGATGGAGCTGACCCAGCCGGGCAGCTGGGAGTGCCAGACAAGGGTGTGGCCGCGCACGCGCTGACCGCGGGCCGCCGCGCGGTTCACGATCTGGTCGGCGGCGCCGAAGGTGAACTGCCCGCGGGATCGCTCGGTCGCGTCCCACTTCATCTCGTTCTCGGGCGTGACCGAGTTGAACTCGCGATCCAGGATCGAGGTGTACGTGCCGTCGCTGAGCCGTCCGGCGGCCACGGCGGTGCCGAAGTAGCGTCCGGACTGGGCGGCTTGGGCGCCCAGCGTGCCGGCCTTGGCCGCGTCGGGTGCGCCGTTCGCGGTGCCGGGCGTCACCAGGGCCATGACGGCTGCCAGACCTAAGAGCGAGGCTCGGCGACGGCCGAGTCGTTTCAGCGGGTTCATGGTTCTCCTCGTACGGTTGGGTGGGGGGTTGGGTGTGCGATCCTCCGATCGTTCAGGGTGTGGACAGCTCGAACCGCGTGACGCGGACCGCGCCGCCGAGTGCCTGGGTGGCGTGGTTGAAGAGGGCGAATCGGTATCCCATGAAGAACCGCCAGTCGTTGCCCAGGGAGAAGGCAGGTCCGAGGCGGGTGAAGGTGGTGCCGTCGGTGCTGTAGGAGAAGGTGCCTGGGCGTGCCGCGCCGGGGCGGATGTCCGCGCTCGCGCTCAGCCAGATGCGGCCGCCTGAGACGGGCACGCTCGCGACCTCGGTGCCGGTGCCGGTGGTGTTCCAATTGCCGTCCATGGTCAGCCCGTTGACCATCACCACCCGCGTCGCGCCGCCGTCGCGCTTGACGCCGATCCAGGCGGACGAGTCACGCAGCAGCGCGAGTCCGGCCCGGTCGCCGTCGCGCATCGCGGAGTGGTCAAGCTGGACCATGGCGGTGGAGGTGGGGCCCTGGATGCGGTGAGTGAGGGTGTTACGGGCCCAGTACAGGTCGTTGGTGACGGTCGCGGTCCGCAGTGTCAGGCCGTTGTCGATCGACCACTTGGTGTTGTCCGGGTTGTGGTTCCACTCCCACCTCGGTTTGAGGGTCGTGCCGTCGAAGGCGTCGACGCCGGTCATGGGGGTGACCTGGCGGGGTGGGGTGGGCACGGCCGGGCTGGGATACGAGGTGCCCCACGCGCCGTTGACGAGTTGCACGACGGGCCAGCCGTCCGAGGTCCAGGTGATCGGCGCCAGGGCGGGCATCCGGCCGCCGGGGTACGCGTCGACGAAGGCCATGTAGTACCAGGCGCCGCTCTGCGTCCGCACCAGTCCGCCCTGGTGCGGGACGCCACCGCCGGGGATCGGCCCGCGCAGGTCGAGGAGCACCTGCCGCATCGTGTAGGGACCGAAGGGGCCGCTCGACGACTTCAGGATGTACTGCCCGTTCGCGGGGCGGGTCAGGAAGATGTAGTACTGCCCGTTGATCTTGTAGAAGCGGGCACCCTCCAGGGTGCCGACACTCGACGGTGTGGTGAACACCTGCTGCGTGCGCACCTGGTTGCGGCCGTCGGGCGAGAGCTGGGCCACGCTGATGGTGGTGTTCCCGTAGGCCACATACAGGGTGTCGTCGCTGTCCACGAGCAGACCCGCGTCGTAGTAGGGCGTGCTGATCGTCGTCAGCCTGCTCCACGGCCCCTCGACGGCGGTGGCGGTGTAGATGTAGGTCCGGGTGAAGTCGATCTGGCCCAGCCAGTAGAACGTCCTGTTGCTCGGACGGTAGGCCAGCGACGACGCCCAGACGCCCCGGACGTAGCCACGGGCACCGTTCAGGTCGTACTTGGCGCCGAAGTCGAGGACGGGCAACGAGTGGCCGGCGATCTCCCAGTTCACCAGGTCGTACGACCGCAGGACGGGCGCGCCCGGCGAATAGTGCATCGTCGAGGCCGAGGCGTAGAAGGTGTCGCCGACGCGGATGATGTCGATGTCCGCGAAGTCCTGCCAGATCACCGGGTTCGTGTACGCCGCGGCGGCTGCGCGGGCCGGCTCCTGGGCTGCGGCCAGAGGCAGGATCGCGCCGGTGGCCAGGCCGGTGGCGGCCGCCAGCGCGCGACGACGGGAAAGATATTGATGGGGCCATGACATATACATGGGTGGCATGCTCCTTGCGGCTCGGCCGTTGTGGTGGCGCAACCCGGAAGTACCCTGCCGGGTTCGAGTGGAGCGGCTCTGGCGTGTTCGGAATATCGAATACAAATCGAGCTGTCGAGCAACCTGGATGATAGAGGGACGATAGGTGTCGTCAAGGGCTCCCGCATGATTCGTAGGATGTCTCGAAACATTCGAACCTATTTAGGTGCGAATCAGTGCAGGTCAGTTAGTCGGGTGAGCCAGGATGTGCCGAATCCCCAGTCCTTGGCGTGCAAGGCATGGCAGGTTTGCCGGACGTGTTGACATGACCGCTCGCCTCTCTAGTATCCGTGAGGCTCTCAGTTTCCGAATGACGTCCGAAATTTCGGACCCCCTTGCGTGATCCACCGGAAAAGGAGCCCCAGGTGTCCAGACGATCAGGCGGACGATTGCTCCGTCTCCTCGCGACCGCTGTGCTGACGATCACCGCGTCCGTGACGGCCTCCTCTCAGCCCACCGCCTCGGCCGCGCCGGGCAGCCCGGCGCTCACCCCACCTCTCGGGTGGAACAGCTGGAACAGCTTCGGGTGCGGGATCACCGAAGCGCAGGTCCGCCAGGCCGCCGACGCCATGGTGTCCTCCGGTATGCGGGACGCCGGCTACCGGTACGTCGTGGTCGACGACTGCTGGTTCGATCCGCAGCGCAACGCGGCAGGCAACCTGCGTGCCAATCCGGCCAAGTTCCCGAGCGGGATGAAGGCCCTCGGGGACTACATCCACAGCAAGGGCCTGAAGTTCGGCATCTACCAGGTGCCGGGCGAGCGCACCTGCGCGCAGACGACCGGCGCCTATCCCGGGGCGACGGGCAGCAGGGGGCACGAGGTCCAGGATGCCAACACGTTCGCCTCGTGGGGCGTCGACTACCTCAAGTACGACTGGTGTTCCTCCAGCGGTACTCGTGACGAGCAGGTCGCGCGGTTCTCGCTCATGCGCGACGCCCTGCGTGCCACCGGGCGGCCGATCGTCTACAGCATCAACCCCAACAGCTTCCACGCCATCACTGGCGCCACGTACAACTGGGGCGAGGTCGCCGACCTGTGGCGGACGACCGAGGACCTGCTCGACATCTGGCAGAACGGCAACACCAACAGCTATCCGATGGGCGTCGGCAACGTCCTGGACGTCACCGCGCCGCTCGCCGCGCAGTCGGGCCCGGGCCACTGGAACGACCCCGACATGCTGGTCGTCGGCCGTCCCGGCCTGTCACTGACCGAGTCCCGTTCCCACTTCGCCCTGTGGGCGCTGATGGGCGCCCCGCTCATGGCCGGCAACGACATCCGCACCATGTCCGCCGACGTGAGCGCCATCCTGCGCAACCCGCGTCTGCTGGCGGTGAACCAGGACTCGCTGGGTGCGGGCGGGCGCAGGGTGCGCGACGACGGCGGCACCGAGGTGTTCGCCAAGCCTCTGTCGGACGGCTCGGTCGCGGTGGGCCTGTTCAACCGGGGAGAGGGCACAGCGACGGTCAACACCACAGCCGCGCAAGTCGGCCTGTCCGGCGGGCCGTTCACCCTCACCGACCTGTGGACCGGCAGCACGTCGAGCACGACGGGGCAGATCTCGGCGAGCGTCCCCGCGCACGGAGTCGCCGTTTTCCGGATGACCGGCGGCAGCCCGCTCGCCGCCACCACCTCGCGGCTGCGGGGCAATACCTCCGGCCGCTGCGTGGACGTGGACAACGCCTCCACCGCCGCCGGGGCCACGGTTCTGCTGTGGGACTGCCACACGGCCGCCAACCAGCTGTGGACCACGTGGGCCGGCGGCGAGATCCGCGTCTTCGGCGACAAGTGCCTGGACGCCTACAACCAGGGCACCACCAACGGCACCCGGGTCATCACCTGGCCCTGCAACGGCCAGAACAACCAGAAATGGACCGTCGGCTCCGACGGATCGATCCGCAACGTCCACGCCGGGCTGTGCCTCGACGCCAACGGCGCCGGCACCGCCAACGGAACCCCGCTGGTCCTGTGGACCTGCAACGGCCAGGCCAACCAGAAGTGGACCCGCGTGTGAAGAGCCGCGGCTTGAGAAGAGGAGTCTCACGATGACGAGGACAAGATCCCTCTTATGGAACCCGGCCTGGTGGTGAAGACCCAGCTCACGCGCGAGCACGGGTACGCCGCGGCGCGGGGGCCGCTCACCCGCTCCGACCGCCCCACCACCGTGTTCACCGCCAACGACATGCAGACGCACGGTGTCTACCAGGCCGCGCGTGAGCTTCGCCTGCGTATCCCGCACGATCTCAGCGTGGTGGGTTTCGACGACGTACCGGCCGTGGCCTGGATGGATCCGCCCTTGACCACGGTCCATCAGCCGCTGGCCGAGATGGCGGCGGCCGCCACCGAGCCGGCTCTGGTGCTCGGCCGCGGCGAGGAAGTGCCGCAGGTGGGACTGGAGATCGCGACCACCCTCACTGTCCGGGAGAGCACGGCTCCGCCGAAGGAGGAGTGAGGGAGCCTGGGGACAGGCGTGCCCTGGCTGCCGGGGAGCGGCAACCAGGGCGAGGGGCCGGTCGGTCAGGAGGCTGTGCCGGTGACCGAGCTGCCGGACTTCGTGACGTGGTACGTGACGGTGGTGCCGCTGTAGAAGTGGAAGACCAGCGTCGCCGGCTCCCCGTCGCGGAGCGAGTCGAGGAACTCGGGGGTCAGGATGATCGTGCCGTTCGGATAGTCGGGCGAGAACGCCTTGTTGAACTCCTGGAACGGCGTCCAGTCGGTCGGGCCGGCGTTGGTGCCGTCGGCGTACGTGGCGTGCATGGTCGCCAGGTCGTTACCCCGGTACCGGGTGGGAACGGTGAACGAGTCGGTGGTGCCGGCGGCGTCCGACAGGACCGGGACGTCGTTGGTGACGATGTCGATGTCCCAAGGCAGCCCGCGCGTGAACCGGGCCTGGAGCTTCGAGTTGACGCCGTAGGCGCGGTCACCGATCAGGCGGGTCAGCGCCTTGGCGGTGAAGGTCAGCTTGTTCCCGGAGACCGTGTAGTCCCGCCCCGCGACCAACTTGGACTGGCCCTGCCACACCCCGCGGAACGTGGTGCCGTTGAGGTTCAGGGTGAGCGACTTGGCGGTGACCGGGCTGGACTTCGGCACGAAGACCTTGTCGAAGGAGGCCGTGCCCGAGCGGGTGGTCCAGCTCGACTTGATCGCGGCGAACAGTGCCGGGTCACGCCACTGGAGGGTGTCGCGGTTCAGGTACGAGAACGGGTCCCACAGGGCGGTGGTGAGGCCGTACTTGCGTGCCCCGTAGCCCGCGTGCTCGTAGTACTTCAGCGCCTCGCCCCGTTCCACGCGGGAGGGGTGGAAGTGATTGGGGTAGTCGAGCAGGCCGTACTCGCCGATGTAGAGCGGGATGCCCTTGGCGACGAAGGTGTTGTGCATGTTGGCGAAGGTGTCGTCCAGGTGCTTCTGCGCGGTGGCGTCGTAGTGGGTGCCGCCCGCGACGTTCACGCTGAACGGGTACCAGCTGTAGAAGTGCACCTGCGCCACGAGCTGACTGTCGTTCAGCGCGGTGATCGTGGTGTACAGGTCGTCCATGAAGGCCTGGTCGGGGCTGCCGGCCGGCGTGGTCAAGCTCAGCAGGCGGTTCGCATTCGCGCCGCCCGAGGCGCGGACCACGGAGTGGAACGAGGTCTGCAGCTCCCTCAGGTACTGGAACTTCTGCGCATCTGTGGCGCCGGCGAAGCTCGGCTCGTTGATGCCCTCGAAGACCAGAGTGCGCGGCGCGTCACGGAAGGTCGTGGAGATCTGGGACCAGGTGGAGTTGAACCGCGCCATCACGTTGTCGTGGTCGCTCGTGATCTTCTCGACCCACATCCACGAGTCGTGATGGACGTTGAGCACGACGTACAGGCCGCTGTCCAGCGCCCAGTTGACGAGCTGCTTGACGCGGGCCATGTAGGTGGCGTCGATGGTGTAGGGCGCGGTGGCGGACTGGTGGTCGCTCCAGGTCACCGGGATGCGGACGCTGCGGAACCCGTCCGTGGCGATTTTCTCGAACGTCGCCTTGGTGGTCTGCCCGTTGCCCCAGGAATCCTCGTCGGGAATGGCGTCCAGGGTGTTGCCCAGGTTCCAGCTGGGCTGCATCGCCGCGACGGCTTCCATGGCGGAAGCCGGAACGCTGACCGCCGACGGTGACGCCTTCTTTGTGTCGTCGGGCGCGGCCAGAGCGGTGGCGCCGGTCAGCCCCAACATGACGACCAGCGTCAGCAGCAGGGCGGCCAGGCGGCCTGGGCCCCGGCTGCGGTGCTGCGCGAGGTGCCGTATGTCCTTCATGCGCATCCCTTTCGGTCGGTCGTGCGGGTGATCCGATCCGTGGTGGAGCAGGCGAGGAGATCTGGTTCAGCCGTCGAGGGGCTCGTAGTCGAACCAGTCGAAGTGGACGGTGCCTGCCGCGGCGTACATGCCGATGACCCGGCCCGTGAAGCCGCCGGCGACCTCGGTCGACAGGTAGCGGCCGTCGAGGGTCGCGAGCTCGGTGAACGTGCCGTCGGGCTGCTCGACGCCGAGGGAGACGACGTCGGGTCCGGTGCACGGTCCGTGCGGAGACGGCGGTTCCGTGGTCGTGACGGCGAGGGCCACCGGCCCGGCGGGCACGGACTGTTCGGCCACGACCGTGCGCAGGGAGCCGACGCGCGCGACCACCCGCACCCGCGCGGCGGACACCTCGATCGCGTAGTGGTGCCGCTCGTCGAGCCGGACGGCGAGGCCACCGCTTCCCTTCGCGGCATCGACCAGAGTGCGCGCACGGCACGACAGATGCTGCTGGCGTCGGCCGGTGAACACCACGTCGGGCTCGTCCAGGGAGCCGCTCCGCGCGCGGAGCGTCAGCCATCCGGGGCGCTCCTTGGTGGTGCAGTGTTCGGCGGGCCGGTCGCGCAGGGAGATCCAGGACGGTCGCAGTTCGGCGAGCTCGAAGTCGTCCCGGTGCTCCTCGACAGGGCCGGGGGAGAGCGGCCACGGGAGTGCGGGCAGGTCCAGGGCGACCTCGCCGACGACCGGCCAGTCGTCCACCCAGGTCACGGGTGCCAGGAACGTTTCGCGGCCGAGCACGTGCCAGCCCGGGGTGCCGCCGCCCGGTCGTACGCCGAGCAGCACCATCCACCAGGAGCCGTCGGGGCCTTGGACCAGGTCGGCGTGCCCGGTGTTCTGGACGGGGTGGTCGGTGCCGCGATGGGTGAGGATCGGGTTGGCCGGGCACGGCTCGAACGGGCCTTGGGGCGTACGGCCGCGGGCGATCGAGACACCGTGACCGCGCTCGGTGCCGCCCTCGGCGATGAGCAGGTACCAGTAGTCGCCGATCCGGTACAGGTGCGGCGCCTCCGGGGCCTTGGCGCCGGGTCCGCCGGACCAGAGCCTGTGCGGTGTGCCGTACGTCTGCCCGGTGGACGGGTCGATACGGACCTGCGAGACCCCGGCGACCGTGCACCAGCAGGTGCCGTCCTCGTCCCAGACCAGGTCGGGATCGATGCCGGGGACACCCGGCGCCCAGACGGGGTCCGACCAGGGTCCGGCGGGGTCGGTGGCCGTGACGATCAGGTTGCCGCCGCCCTCGCTGCAGTTGGTAACGATCAGCCAGAAGCGGTCGTCGTGGTGGCGCAGGGTGGGGGCGTAGATCCCGCCGGAGGACGACATGGAGGCGGGCAGACGCAGTTGGTCGGGCCGGTCCAGGACGTTGCCGATCTGCCTCCAGTGCACCAGGTCACGACTGTGGAAGAGGGGCACCCCGGGGAAGTACTCGAAGCTGGAGCAGGCCAGGTAGTAGTCGTCGCCGACGCGGCAGACGCTGGGGTCGGGGTGGAAGCCGGGGATCACGGGGTTGGTGAAGCGTCCGTCCGGCTGGCGCAGAGGGGGCACCCGATAGGTCCTCTCGTCGATTCGTGATGCGGGCGTGGGGTGGTTCAGGGAGCGCCGTGGGCCGTGGGGGTGATGCGGAGCAGGACGGCGGATGGCGGACGGCGCGGTGGGCAGGGTCAGGCTCAGCTCGGCCGTGTCGGGCATCCGGGCGGAAACGGCCCGGCTGACCGAGGGGTGGAGCAGGTCGACACGGGCGGCGGTGTCCCGCAGGTGGAGCAGTAGCTGCCAGTGGCGGCCGTCGAGTGCGTGTTGCTCGGCGAACTGCTTCGGACACAGGGCCACCGACCCGCAGACCGGAGGGCAGCGGGGGCGGTGGGGCTGCTCACGCGACCGAGGCTGTTGCGCTGACGAAGCTTCTGCGGTTCAACTCATGACTCATGGCGGCGGCCTTCCCGCGGCAGCTGTCGAAGCGCTTCACCTGTAGAAGCAAGTTAACGGACAAGTTTCGTGTGAAACAAGGGCCTCAACCGCGAGATGCTTTCTTCTGCTGGTTCATTGGTGGTCCATCAGGGAGAATGGCACGTTGAAGCGCTTCGATACTCATGCTTCAGAGCCAGCTCCGCACTCGGTTTCCGAGAGGTGTGCGCCGTGAGCTCGGCGTCCTTACTGACGCGCAGGCCGTCGCCGCTCTGCCGGGAACCCGGCGACGGCCCGCCGGGCTCGGATCTCATCGCGGCTCGGGCTCGGCGAGGGCCTGCGCGCACCAGATCGTCTTGCCGTCGGTGGTGTGCCGGGTGCCCCACCCCTGGGTGAGCTGGGCGACGAGCAGCAGGCCTCGGCCGCCCTCGTCGAAGGCGCGCGCCCGGCGTAGGTGCGGTGCGGTGTTGCTGGCGTCGGAGACCTCGCAGATCAGGGAGGCGTCGCGAATCAGCCGCAGCCTGATCGGGGGCTCGCCGTATCTGATGGCGTTGGTGACCAGCTCACTGACAACCAGTTCGGTGACGAATGACGCCTCCTCCAGGCCCCAGGCCTCCAGCTGGTCGAGGGTGAACTTCCTGGCGCGCGGCACCTGCGCGGGGTCGGGTACGACGTCCCAGTCGGCGACATGCCGGGGATCCAGCGCGTGAGTGCGAGCGAGCAGCAGGGCGGCGTCGTCGGTGCGGCGTTCGGGAAGCATGGCGTCCATCACCGTGTCGCAGAGGCCCTCCAGTGAGGTGGCCGAATGGTTCAGGACCCGCAGCAGGTCGGCGATCCCCTGGTCGACGTCGCGCTCGCGGCTCTCCACCAGTCCGTCGGTGTAGAGAGCGAGCAGACTGCCCTCGGGCAGCTCGAGTTCGGTGGCCTCGAAAGGCAGCCCACCGATACCGAGCGGTGGTCCCGGCTGTGCGGGTGCCGGGGTCCTGGTGCCGTCCGGGGAGATGAGCAGCGGCAGCGGATGACCTGCGCTCGCCAGTGTGAAGCGGCGGGAGACCGGGTCGTAGACGGTGTACAGGCAGGTGGCCCCGAACTCGCCGGTCGGCTGGAAGCGGCCGGCGGGCTGGAGGTCGCTGGCGAGGTGGATGACCAGGTCGTCCAGGTGGGTCAGCAACTCGTCCGGCGGCAGGTCCACGTCGGCGAGTGTGCGGACCGCCATGCGCAACCGGCCCATGCTGGCCGAGGCGTACAGGCCGTGACCGACCACATCGCCGACGACCAGGGCGACCCGGGCACCGGAGAGCGGAATGACGTCGAACCAGTCACCACCCACTTCCGCGCCGGTCCCGGCGGGCAGGTAGCGGGATGCCACCTCGAGCGCCTCCTGGCTCGGCAACTGCTGCAGCAGCAGACTGCGTTGCAGGGTCAGCGCGGTCGTGCGCTCGCGCGAGTACCGGCGGGCGTTGTCGATGGCGACGGCTGCCTTGGCGGTCAGCTCCTCGGCGAGGATCAGGTCGTCGGCGGTGAAGGCCTCGGGCCGGTCGCTGCGGGAGAACTCGACGACGCCGAGCAGCGCGCCGCGGGCCCGGAGCGGCACGGTGATCCGGCCGGTCAGCCCATCCGCGGCGATGGACTCGTCGATCAACGGGTTGCCCGGCGGCCAGTGGGCCGGGTCGGCGGCGAGCCCGGGCCCGAAGGCCCATTCGCCGCCGTGGCCGGGTTCGGCTGCGAGCTGAACCGTGGACCTGCCGGTGGCCATGCAGCGGGTGGCGACCGAACCGGGAGCGTGACTGACCGGCATCGGGCGCACGGGAGCCCGGTCGGTGTCACACTTCGCGCTGTGCTGGGCGGCGCGGCTGAGCGTGATGGCCTCGCCGGAGGCGGAGGCGGAGGCGGAGGAGGGGGAAAGGGGCGGTTCCTCTCCGTGCAGCACCTCGTCGAAGAGGTCGACGGTGACACGGTCGGCGAATCCCGGAACCGGGGTCGTGGCCAGTTCCTGGGCGGTGCCGAGCACGTCGAGCGTCCGGCCGATCCCGCTGCTGGCCTCGTTGAGGATGAGCAGGCGCTGCCGGGCCCAGTACTCGGCGCTCATGTCGAATCCCCAGTTGGCGACCGCGCGGACCCTGCCCTCGGCATCCCGGACGGGCCACATGCTGGTGGCCCAGGCGTTGGCGTAGTCGCTGCCGAGTGGGTGGAAGACGGTGATGAGACGCGCGGGCTCGCCCGTCCTGGCCACCTCGGCTAGCTGGTCGGTGTAGGGCTTGTCGTCCCTTTCGGGAAACAGCTCGCGGTCGAATTCCGGAAACAGCTCGCGGTACTTCTTACCGAGCACTTGCTCCTCGGAGTGCGCTATCACCCGGCCCGAGGAGGCGTTGATCCACAGAAACCGCAGCTCAGGGTCGTAGACGCCCAGAGCGAAGGGGCACTGTTCGAAGGCCAGGTCGGCGATCACCGGGCGGCGTTCCCAGAGGTGGACGGTCACCGCATGGCCCAGCGCCCGGCCGTCGGCGCCGAACAGCGGGTGAGCCGACACCAAAGCGTCCACCGTGGAACCGTCCCGGTGGCGCAGGGGGATGAGTTCCGTGTGGTCGGGGCCGCTGCCGTAGCTCTCGGGGAAGCCGGGTGGTGGGGGAGCGGCCAGCAGGTCGGTCACGGGGCGCCCGACGGCATCCTCCGCCGTCCAGCCCAGCAGCAGCCGCCCGCTCTCGCTCCAGCCGCTCACCACGCCGTCCGGGCCCACCACAAGCGCGGCAGTGCGGGCATCCTGCTTGCCGGCCATGTCCACGCGCTACGCCTCCGTCCGGGCAGCTGTGCCCGTCAGGGCTGGTTTCCAGCCGCAGCTTCCAGCCTAGGTCCGCTACTGCTCCACGGCGCCCCGGCCGGTGCGTTCCTGACCGCCGGGTGCAGGGCCGAGTGGGGCCGGCGCCTGCGCGCCCCGCGGTGTGCACCTGTGCGAGCACTCCTGTCGCGCGGGCCAGCTGCCGCTGCTGGTCGGCCCTGCCCCAGTCGGTGAACTGCACGACCTTGGCGCCGTCTGCGGTGGAGGCGTTCTGGACCTCGACCTACAGCGCCGTGAAGGTCCACAGCAGGTTGGCGCTGCTGCCGTAGGTCCACTGCTTGGTCACGGAGCCCGAGTCGACGTTGCCGCCGCCGTCGAGGACCAGGCCGGTGGTGCGGTTGGCGATCGAGTAGCGGTCGCCGCCCCGGTGGGTGATGGTCCACTGCTGGTTGGGGCCGCCGTTCCAGGCGGCCTGCCGGGCGGCGGAGCCGTTGGAGGTGGCGCCCCAGCCGTCGGCGACCATGCCGTTGGTGCGGTTGACCAGCCTGTAGTAGCCGCCTGAGACCTGCTCCGCCTGCCACTGGAGATTGTTGCTGCCGTTCCAGGTCCATTGCTTGAGGTCGGAGCCGGAGGCGACGTCGCCGCCGCTGTCCAGGGCGAGGCCGTTGGTGGCGTTGGTGATCCGGAAGTACGTCGCCGGGTTGAACTGGACCCTCAGCGAGGCGATCTGGTCGTTGTTGCCGGTGACCCTGAGGTCGGGGTTGTCGGCGGTGAAGGTCCAGGAGGTGCCGGTGAAGTTGTCTCCTGAGTAGCCGATCACCTGGTAGCCGGGGGCCGGCCGGAGGGAGGAGAGGGTGCCCGGGCCCGGTCCGGCCGCGGTCAGGTCGGCCGCGGTGTGGTCGCCGACGGTGAGGACGGCGGCCTTGCCGGTGTAGTTGACGTCCGTGAAGGCGGTGGCGCCGGCCAGCGGCCGCAGGCCGGGGATCGTGCCGGAGAAGTTGAGCTTCAGGACGTAGGCGTTGGCGCTGTACGGCGCGGAGGACGGCAGGGTGATCGTGAGGCCGGAGGCGTTCTGGGCCGGCGTGGGCAGGTCGATGTAGGTGCCGGCGGTGGTACCGAGGAGCTTCACCGAGGTCAGCGACGAGAGGTTGATCCGGTCCGGGCTGAGGGTCTTGATCGTGAGCGAGCTGCCGGGCCAGCCCAGGACGGTGGCGTACAGGACGTTGTCGGCCTTGTTGCGGGTGAAGCGGATGTCCTGGGGCGTGCCGGCGTGCGGGGTGGTGAACGAGCCGCCGCCCATCTTCGTCGGGCCTTCGCCGTACGCGGTCCAGGCGCGGGTCGCGTACACCGACTCGCCGAAGCGCTTCAGGTGGTCGCCGATGGCGAGCAGGATGTCCTTCTGTGCCTGGGGGATGGTGCCGTCGGCCATCGGTGCGATGTTGAGCAGCATGTTGCCGTTCTTGCTGACCCGGTCGAGGAACGAGTGCAGCATCTGCTGAGTGGTGTAGTAGCCGATGCCCTGGGTGTAGCACCAGCTGCTGCTGGAGATGCTGTCGTCGGTCAGCCAGTACGGGGTGGTGAGGTCGGCCGGGCCGCCGCGTTCGTAGTCGAAGACCTCGCCCTTGCCGTTCATGCCGTCCTTGTACGTGGCGACGACCTCGCGGCCCCAGCTGTTGGCCTGGTTGTAGTAGTACGCCAGGAAGTTCAGGCGCTGTTGCTCGTCGACGGCGTCCAGATTGAAGTCCTGCCACAGGATGTCGGGCCGGGCGCGGTCGATGACCTCCTTGAGCTTGTCGAACCAGAGCTGGTTCTCCGCGGCCGAACCCAGTTGCCCGTAGAGCTTCTTGAGGCTGCTGTCCGTCTGGGCGGGGGCGAATTCGTAGAAGCCGGTGAAGTTGTAGGCGTGGTGCATGGCCACCAGCAGCTTCAGGCCCTTGGCGCGGATGGCCGTGGAGAACAGCCGCAGCAGGTCGAGACCGGGGCCCTTGTCCACCGAGTTCCACTCGTTGACCTGGCTGTCCCACATGGAGAAGCCGTCATGGTGCTCGGCGACCGGGCCGGCGAACCTGGCGCCGGCGTCGACGAACAGCTGCGCCCACTCGTCGGGGTCGAACTTCCCGCCGGCCGACTTCAGCTTCGGGGCGAACTCCACGGTGTTGCCCGCCAGGTCCCGTGCTCCGTTGATGAAGTTGTGGTACGGCCACGCCGATGGCTGGCCGTAGGTCGCGATGTGGTGCTGGTTGGCGTTGTTCCCGCTCTCGTACATGTTGCGCGGGTACCACTCGTTGCCGAAGGCGGGGACGCTGAAGACGCCCCAGTGGAAGTAGATCCCGAACTTCGCGTCCTGGAACCACTCCGGAGCCGGCGGGTGCTGGTCGACCGAGTTCCAGTCGGGCGTGTACCTGCTGGGCGCCGCCTCGGCGACACCGGCACTGAACACACCTCCGGCAACGGCCGCCGTGGCCACGCAGGTTGCGGAGGCCAGTAACTGGCGTCTGTTGATCGAGCTCGACATGGACACATCCCTGATGCGGAAGGGGACAGGGGGAATGCAGGGCCACGCATGAACGTCGGTCATGTCGCCATGGGATGTCAACCAGCGTGCAGGGATGAAAAACGCTGTGTGGCTGAGCTATTCGCACTGCTTGCCGACTTTTCATGTGTATTGCGCACGCTCAGACATGCCATGTCTGCGGGCGTTTCTTGGCCAGTTCCCACCCGACTCTGGTCGCCCGAGCCCGGGCGATCGCCGAGGTCTGCGCGGCGCACGGGAGCACCCTGCCCGCCGCCGCGATCGCCTTCCCTCAGACCCACCCCAGTATCATCAACGTCACCCTCGGCACGCGGACCGCGGAACAGGTCGGACGAAACGTGGAACTCCATGATCAGCAAGTCCCGGACGGCCTCTGGGACGATCTCCGCACTCAGGGGCTGATCAGGTCGGACATGCCCACGGGGCACGATGGGGGGAGAGATGAGCGGTGTCTCTGACGGACAAGGCCATTGATGACATCCGTGAGCTGATCCGAAGCGGTGCTCTGCCTCCGGGCTCGAAGCTCCCGCCGGAGCCGGACCTGGCCGCGCAGCTGGGCCTGTCCCGCAACCTCGCCCGGGAAGCGGTCAAGGCGCTGGCCGTCGCACGGGTCCTGGAGGTCCGGCGGGGCGACGGCACGTATGTGACCAGCCTCCAGCCGAGCCTGCTGCTGGAGGGACTCGGCGGTGCGGTGGAGCTGCTCCAGGGAGACTCGGTCGCCCTGCAGGACCTGATGGAGGTACGGCGGCTCCTCGAACCGATCGCCACGGCCCTTGCCGCCACCCGAATCTCCGACGCCCAACTGGCCGAAGTGAAGCGGCACCTGGACGCCATGCGCGAGGCCCGTGACGACGTCGAACAGCTCAACGCCCACGACGCCGCCTTCCACCGCGCCGTCATCTCGGCCACGGGCAACGACAGCCTCCTGGCCCTCCTGGAGGGCATCTCCGGCCGCACCCTGCGCGCCCGCATCTGGCGCGGTCTGGTCGACGACAAAGCCGCGGGCCGCACCCTGGCCGAGCACGAGGCGATCTTCAATGCCCTGTCCACCCGTGACGCCGCCCTCAGCCAGGCCGCCGCACTGCTCCACGTGAGCAACACCGAGCAGTGGCTGAGGGAACACCTGCGCTCCAGCGAACCCCTCCTCTTCGGGACGACAGCGCGGAAGTGACGGGCGGGCGGCGGTCACGTCAGCGCACCAGGCGTACTTCGCGCAGCCGGAGGGTGGTTGCGGAGCCGACCGCTTCGAATCGAATCTCGGCGGTCCCGGCACGACGGTTCGCGTCCAGCGGGAGTACCTGGGAGATTTCCTTGCCCTCGGGGTGCGACAAGCCCTCGGGATGCGACAAGGGCGTAAGCGTGTCCAGCACATGGCCGTCGATCAGCACGCGGGTCGGTCCGGCACTTCGGTCCGAGAGGTGGGTCACCTGCAGGCCGGTGGCGGCGCCGTCCGGGTCTGTCAGGCGGTAGGACCACCATCCTGTGGCGGCCCGCCACCTCAGCCCGTCGGTGAGGCCCGACCACGTGTCCTACCCCTCGAACCGGTGGTCGCTTTCGGGCTGTTGCTCGCCGGCGGCGACGGCGTCCACGGTGCGGTCGTGCAGCGCGAGTGCCTCTTCGTCGGCTGCGCGCAGCTCCGCCCGCCGTTCCTGGAGGCGTTCCGGTTCCGCCAGGGGGAAGTAGAGGTGGTAGCGGGAGTCGTGGACGCCGGCGAACGGGACGAGGGTGACGGACTCACCCGGTCGCGCATCCACGTGATCCAAGGCGAACTCCAGCCGGTTCGGGGTGAGTACGACGGGCAGGTGCTCCAGGGGGCGCAGCGGGCCGCCGGCGACGTGACCCATCCGGGAGTCGTCGGCGAACAGCCCGGCCAGGTCGTTCCGGGCGGCCTCGGCCGCGAGGACGGTGGGCCCGAAGCGGAACGACACCCACGGTGAGCCGTCGGGGAGCAGTTCGGCGCTGATGCGCGGGCGAAGGCGCACGGTGACCGTGTCCCCTTCGGACCACTGCCGCTCCAGACGCGCGTAGGGCAGGGGCTGTTCGCCTGCCCCGCGGCGCGTCGTGAGCGGGGCGGGTCCATCCTCGGACGGTGCGCCGTTGATACGGACCTGCGGCGCCCCCTCGTGCCAGCCGGGCACGCGTATGTGGATCGCCACAGGGGCGGCGGGAGCCTCGCGCACCACGAGTCTCACCTCATCGTCGTACGGGGCCGTCCCGGTCTGCTCCAGCACCAGGTTCTGTTCGGGCAGGCTGAGCCGGGAAGCGATGAAGAGGTTGACGAAGAGGTTCGCTGCCCTCGGTGGTGTACACCAGCTCCCCGTACTTGGCGTGGTTCTCCAGTCCGGTGCCGACGCAGCACCAGAAGCAGTTCTGGGGCGTCGAGACCACGCGGTAGTGGCCCGGTCGCACCGGTGTGAAATACACCAGCCCTTGGGATGCAGGGACGACAGGATGTGGTTGACCGTCGCGTGCTCGTAGTGATCGAGCACCTCGGCGTCCGGCTCTTCGAGGAACAGCGCGCGGCTCAGCTTGAGCATGTTGTAGGTGTTGCAGGTCTCGGGGCCCTCCGGCGACGAGCGCGGAGGCGAAGTCGTCGCGGGGGTGCAGGTGCTCGCGTACGGAGTTGCCGCCGAAGGAGAACGTCCGGTGCCGGGTCATGGTCTGCCAGAAGAACCGGGCGGCGTCCCGCAGACCGGGGTCGTCGCCGACCTCGCCGAGTCGCTGGTATCCGACGACCTTGGCGATCTGGGTGTTGGCGTGCATCCCGTCGAGGACGTCGCGGTGCTCCCGCAACGGGAGGAGCAGGGACTGGTCGAGGAAGCGCCGTGCCAGAGCGGCGTAGCGGTCCGTGCCGGTGACGTCGGCGAGGTCCGCCAACGCCTCGCACATCCCAGCGAACTCCGTGCGGAGCATGGCTTCGTGGGTGTCGTCGTCCGTCCCCGCCGCCAACTGGTCCCACCAGTCGGTCAGCCGCCGGACGGCGGTCAGGGCCAGGTCCGAACCGGTGTGCCGGTGGGCGTCCAGCAGGCCGGTGAAGAGCTTGTGCAGGTTGTACCACGGCACCCAGGCACCACCGAGCTCGAACGAGTCCCGCTCCACCTGCCCTGCGGCGACCCGCTGCCACAGCCGCACGCCGTCGGGGATGCCCCCGACGTAGCCGGTGCCCAGGGCGTCCTGGCACTCGACGACGCCCTGAACCAGATGCTCGACCATGGCTTTCGGCCGGGGGTCGTCCGTCACCACGCTCATGAGCGCGGCACCCGACAGCGCGTGCCCGACGGTGTGGCCGTCGAGACCCGAGTTCTCCCAGTTGCCGTAGGACTCGGCGACCGGCGGCAGACCGGCCTCGCGCCGCAAGGGTGCGAGGAGCCGGTCGGTGTCGAGGGACAGCAGGTAGTCGAGGGCGGTGGACTGCGCGTCCAGGAACGGGCCGGGGAGAAGGCGTACCTGGAGCTGTACGCCCCGATCGCGGCGGCGGCGCCCACCGCGGGCACCCCGGAGCAGGGAGCGGTCTGGGCCTACCTGCTGCCCGATGACACCTTGGACCAGGTCGCTTTCACCTGTTTCTTGCGAGGAGGCCCCGGCCCGTTCACGCCGGGGAGGAAGCGCATCCGGGTGTCGCGACGCGGAGCGCCTGTAGTGCTGTCGGCATCGCCGCGGGTGATGCGAACACGTGTGCCTGTGATCGCTGGTCGGGGTGGTGGCCGGGGGATCGGGGTGCGTTTGTGCTGGCGTCGTACATATGGTCCTTCGCAGGGTCCGGGACGGCACCGTGTCCCGGCCGGGGGCCGTGAGGGGGCGAGACAGCGCAGGTGACGGCGGCTGCGGAGGCCGGGCAGGCCCGCTACACCTTCCGGCTGCGCGTGTCGTCCACCGCCCTCGCGCTGCTGACGGCGGAGTGGGACCGGTGCCGCTGGGTGTGGAACGAGTGCGTGGCCAAGTCGAAGCAGGTCCATGCCTGGAACCAGAACCGTCCTGAGGACACCGACAGGCAAACCTGCGGCCCGGCGCAGCTCGACAAGATGCTGACCGGCGCCCGCGCCCGTACGCCGTGGCTGCGCGAGGGCTCGTCGGTTCCCCAGCAGCAGATCATCCGGGACTTCGGCCACTCCCGCGCCAAGGCGCACAAGGACATCCGTGAGGGGGTTGCGCGGCACCACCGGGCGGGGATGCCGAAGTGGAAGACCAAGCGCGAGGCACTGCCGACCCTCAACTACACCAAGCGCGGGTTCCGGTTGAAGGACAGCAGGCTGCACCTGGCGGGCGGCATCGTCGTCGTGGCGGTGGTGTGGTGGCGGTGGTGTGGTCGCGGGAACTGCCCGCCGAGCCGTCCTCGGTGCGCGTGTACCAGGACAGCCTGGGGCACTGGTACTGCTCGTTCGTAGTGCCCGCCCAGGTCCAGCCGCTGCCAAAAACCGGCCGCGTACTCGGCGTGGACTGGGGGGTGAAGGAGACCGCGACCACCACCTCCGACGCACACGACCTGCCGCACGCCGAGCACGGCAGGAAGGCCCAGACGAAGCTGACCCGGTACGACCGGATGATGGCCCGCCGCAAACCGAAGAAAGGCCAGCCCGGGTCGAAGGGGTACCGCGAGGCGAAGAAGTGGCGGGCGAAGACCTACGCGAAGATCGCCCGGCAGCGTGAGGACACCGGCCGCAAGCGGGCCAAGAAGGTGGTCCGCGACCACGACGCCGTCGCGGTGGAGGACTTCAAGCCGAAGTTCCTGGCCAGGACCACCATGGCCAAGAAGGCCGCCGACGCCGCCATCGGCGCCACCAAGCAGGCCCTGATCGAGATGGGCCGCAAGCACGGGCGGGACATCCGCCTGGTCCACCCCGCGCACACCACGATGGACTGCGCGCACTGCGGAGCGAGAGCCAAGCACCGCCTGCCGCTGGGTGAGCGCACCTACACCTGCACCGTGTGCGGAACCGCGTCCCCTCGGGACAAGAACTCCGCACGCGTGATGCTCGTCCGGGCTGGTCTCAACCCGGCTGGTGCCGAGGGCACAAGACCTCCCGGAGCGCTGCTCCAGGAGGCGGCCTGAGCCAGGAATCCCCTCCCCCTTCAGGGAGGGGAGGATTCAAACCCTGTCAGCTGCCCAGCATCTTGAGGGTCTGACGGTGCCAGACGAGCGGATTGCGGTCGTCGTCGGACAGCATGGCGAGCACGCGCAGCACGATGATGTCGTGATCGCCGGCCGGATAGCTGTGCTCGACGGTGCACTCCAGCCAGACCGGCGCGCCTTCGAGGAAGATCGCGCCGGATGCCGTTTCCACCGTGCCGAGGTCGGCGAACCGGCCCGCCTTGCTGCGGGAGGCGAGTTGCCGGGTCTTGTCGCTGTGCCCCTCGCCCAGGACGGAGATCCCGATCGTCTGCGCGCGAGACAGTACCGGCCAGGTCGTCGAGCTGTGCTGGGCGGCGAAGGAGACCATGGGTGGGTTGTAGGACACCCCGACGGCGAACGACGAGACGATCATGACCGTCGGGTCGCCGCTGACGCGCGCCGAGAGGGCTGCGACTCCCGAGGGGAATCCGGAGAACGCCCTCTTCATCTCGTCGGGATCCGAGGTGAAGCCTTCCATTGCTGCCCCTTCCATGGTCGTCATCGTGCGGCCCTCGCCTTCGCGGCGTCGAGCACGATCCGACTCCACCGCTCGGCCCAGCGGGCGAGTGAGTCATCCGTCGTGTAGGTGGAGTCGAGCTGGTAGAGACCCTGCGCGGGGCAGGTCGCACCGAGTTCGACGAGCACTGGTTTGAGGGTGAGTTCGGGGGCGAGTGCGTGCGCGGGGCCCGCACCGAGCATGAGGGGCAGCGCCACCTGGCCCGCGAGACCGGTCGCGGTGGGGAACTGGTCGAGGAAGACCTTGAGCAGGCCCGTGTACGTGCCCTTGTAGGTGGGCGATGCCGCGATCACGATGTCGGCGGACCGCACCCGCTCGACGGCCGCGGTGACGTCCGGGTCGCCCCAGCCGAGCAGGCCGGCCCCGAGTTCGACGACTTCCACGACCTCGTAGTCGAGCCCGAGGGCCGCCGCGAGGCGTTCGGCGGCATCGCGGGTGCGCGAGCCGGCCTTGGGGTTTCCGACGACGGCGACAGCCTTCATCAGGTGACTCCTGTGGGTAGTTGGGGCGCGGCGGCGGACGCCGCGGGAGATCCGGCCCCGGGACGGTCGACTCGGAGGAACACGGACGCCAGGACGCAGAGCAGTCCGACGGCGGCGAGTCCGCCGAGGGTGGCCGCGTAGCCGAATCCGGCCAGCAGAACGGCACAGGCCGCGCTGCCGAGCACGGCACCGAGTTGCTTCATGGCGTTGAACGTGCCGGACGCCGCCCCGACCTCGTCCGGAGCGACCGCGGTCACCGCCGCGATCGACAGGGGTGACCAGACGAACGAGTTGGCCACTCCGTACACCGCGAAGGCGGCGGTCAGCACGGAGATCGGCGCGTCCGTCGCGACGAGCACCGCCGACGCTCCGATGGACAGGACGAGCGCGAGGGAGCCGATGACGGCGACCGCACGGGGCCCGATTCCGTTGTTGAGCCGGGCCGAGACGGGCGCGCCGAGCAGGCACAGCACGCCCATCGGTACGAGGGTGAGGGCCGCCGCGCCGGGATCGAGACCGCGCTCCTGCTGGAGGTAGAGCATCAGGGGGATCATGGCCGAGCCGGCGCTGAAGGCCGCCGCGGCGGCACCCCAGGACGCGGTGACGAATCCGCGGCTCTGCAGCAACGCGATCGGCACCAACGCCCGCTGTCCATCCCGGCGTTGCAGCCATACGATGCCCACGACGACCAGTGTCCCAACGGTGGCGAGCAGCCACCGGGGTACGTCCAGCACGTACGCGCTCGCGGCGTCCGTGCCCTGGACGCCGAGGACGAGGGCGCCGACGCCGGTCGCGTTCGCGCAGATCGCCCACACCGGGATGCCCGCCTTCTGGCGGGGGAGGGCGGGTACGTACGCGGCCACGGCGACCATCGCGGCGATGCCGACCGGGACGTTGACCCAGAACACCGCGGGCCAGCCGCCGACGGCGACGAGCAGGCCGCCGAGCAGCGGCCCGACGGCCACCGCGGCTCCGCCGACCGCGCCCCAGGTGCCGAGCGCGACGGCGAGGCGCGACGGCTGGAACAGCGCCTTGATGATGGTGAGGCACTGCGGTGTCATCAGCGCGGCACCGATGCCCTGGACCACCCGCCAGGCGATGAGTGCCGTGATGGTGGGGGCCAGCGCGCACAGCAGCGACCCGAGGGTGAAGGCCGTGAGTCCGATCAGATGGACGCGCCGGTGGCCGTAGCGGTCGCCCAGCCGTCCCGCGATGATCAGGGGCACGGCGTAGGCGATGAGGTAGCCGCTGTTGACCCAGATCGCGAGGGTCTCGGTGGTGTGCAGACCGGTAATCAGTGCGGGCAGCGCGACCGAGGTGATCGTGCTGTCCAGCAGCAGCATGAAGAACCCCGCGCACAGGCTGCCGAGGGCGAGCCATTGGCGTCGCTCGCTCGTCCCTGCGGTCATCTCAGACCGCCAGGTTCTCGCGCAGCGTGGCGCCGGGGTAGGCAGGCGCGAGCGCGCCGCGGCGGCGCAGCTCCGGCAGCAGCAGCTCGCTGATCTCGGCGAAGCCCGAGGGCATGGCCAGCGGGCTGGAGAACATGTAGCCGCCGCGGGATCCGGTAGCGGCGAAGTTCTCCTCCAGCGCGTCGGCGACGGTGGCGGGGTCGCCGACGATGCTGTGGTCGAGCCCCGTCGCCCTCCCGCGGCCGTGCGCGAAGAACTCGCTCCGGCTCATCGTGTGGTCCTCACCGAACTCGGCGATGAGCGAGCCGACGAGACCCGCGGGGCTAGCGTTGGCCGCCACGATCTCGTCGCGCAGCTCGGCCAGGCGGAACGACTGCGGCAGCGTCGAGAGGTCGTAGCCGGCGTTGTGCGACAGGTAGGTGGCGACGGCCTCCTCGTTCCAGAACTCGTGCACCGCGTCGCGGCGTGCCCGCGCTTCGGCCGTCGTGCGGCCGACGATGACCTGCGTGGCCCAGAGGATGCCCACGTCGGCCGGGTCACGCCCCTCGGCGAGGAGCGCCTCGTCGAGCAGTTTGCGGTGGCGGTGCTGGGCCATGAGGTTGCCGCCGAAGCCGAAGACGAGATCGGCCAACCGGGCCGAAGCGGCAATGCCCCGGGGCGAGTTGCCCGCCTGGACGATGAGCGGGTGGTGCTGCGGACTGGGTACGGAGGCGAGTGGACCCTTGACGGTGAAGAAGCGCCCATGGTGATCGATCGGGTGCACCTTCGAGGGGTCGGCGAACCGGCCCGTGGCCCGGTCGCGCACGATGGCGTCGGGCGCCACCGAGTCCCACAGCGCACGGCAGACCGCGACGAACTCCTCCATCCGCTCGTAGCGCAGATCGTGGTCCATCAGCTCCGCGAACCCGTAGTTCGCCGCGTCCGCGCCACGCGTCGAGGCGACCACGTTGAAGGCGATACGCCCGCCCGTCACATGGTCGAGCGAGTTCAGCAGCCGGGCGACGTAGAACGGATGCATGAACGTCGACGAATACGTCAGACCGAAGCCGACCTTCTCGGTCACGGTGGACATGGCCGCGATGACCGGCGACATGTCGTGACGCGGCCACTGGATGCCCCATTCCACGGCCGGTTCGATGCTTCCGCGCCAGGTGCTGGGTATGCCGCTTCCGTCGCCGAAGAACAGCATGCCGACGCCGGCCCGCTCGGCCGTCCGCGCGAGTTCCATGTACATGCGTACGTCGGGGAAGTCCTGCCCGACCCACGAGCCCTGCCGGGCCCATGCCCCTTCGGTGTGGCTGAAGGAGAGGTCGAAGCCGATGTGCATGCCGTTCACCGCACGCCCTTCTTCCACAGTTCGACGACCTCGTCGGTGTCGCTGAGCACGGCCACGTTGAGTCCCAGCTGGACCAGGGCCGCGGCGTTGACGTCGAGGTCGTAGGCGGCCGTCGCGTCCCGGGGGACGACGACGGGCCAGTCCAGCTGCACGGCGTCCTGGGCGGTCGCGTCGACGCAGCACTCGCTCGTCAGGCCCACGACGGTGAGCCAGTCGCAGCCGGCCGCGTGCAACCGTGCGTCGAGATCGGTGCCGAGGAAGCCGCTGTAACTGCGCTTGACCACGCGCGGTTCGCCCTCGGCGGGCCGCACGCGGTACCACTCGGCCCCCGGCGTACCGAGGACACACGGCTCGTCCGGGCTCATGGGCGAGCCGTAGTCACCTCCGCGCAGCCAGTTGCTCGACCGCCACGGCCGAGCGGGGTCACTGCCCAACTCGACCCAGACGACGGGCACTTCAGTCGCACGGGCGGCGTCGACGAGGTCGCCGATGCGGGTGACCGCCTGATCGAGCGCCAACAGTGCTGCCTCCGTCAGACCGTATTCGGCAAGGCGGTCCGGATCGGCGAAGTCCCGTTGTACGTCGACCACGACGAGCACGGGTCTGCTGTCGGGCCGCGTGAGGTGGGCGAGTTGTCTGTCGCGCAGATCGGACATCAGGCCGCCACCTCGTCACGCTCGCGCAGAGCGGGCAGTACGGTCTCGCCGAACAGCAGCATGTCCTCGTCGTACTCCGGGAAGATCAGCATGAGTCCGTCGAGGTCGGCCTCGCGCACGATGTACTCGATGTGGTCGGTGACCGTCCCCGCCGATCCTGCGACGTACGGGGTCTGGAACGCGGCCTCACCGCCCGCGCCCTCGGCCCACGCGCGGGCCTGGTCCTCGGGCACGCCCCAGGTGCGGCGCATGTGGGCGAGCGCCTCGCGGTCGAGACCCGCGCCCCACTCCTTCACTTTCTTCGCGGCCAGTTCGTCGGTCTCGTCCTGGACGACGGTGAGCATCGAATAGGTCTTGCAGACACGGCTGCCCGCCTTCGCCCGCGCGTGGACGTCCGCCGAGAGCTTCCGCATCTCGTCGAGGCTTTCGGCGGCGAGGAAGGCTCCGTCGGCGTACGTGGCCTGGAAGCGGCGCGCTTCCTCCGACCGGCCCGCGTTGATGATGGTCGGGCGGGTGGCCGGATGCGGGCGGGACTCGCAGTCGACGAGGTCGAAGTACGGCGTGCGCATGGTGACCGAATCCTCGGTCCACAGCCGGGTGACCGCCTCCGTCCACAGCTCCGTCATCTCGTAGCGGTCCGCGTGGCTGAGCTGGGGGTCCCACTCCCCGAACTGCTCGAACTCTCCCGCGTAGGAGCCGTTGACGATGTTCATGCCGGCGCGGCCGCCGGAGATGTCCTGGAGGGTGGCGAACATCTTCGCCGCGACGGCGGGGTTGTGGACGTTGGCGTGCAGGGTCGCCCAGATCTTGACCCGGCTGGTCGCCTCGGCGAGCGCCGCCATCATCGTCATCGACTCGAGCGAGCGGCCCCAGTGGTCGGTGCTGCCGCCGAAGCCGCGCCACTTCGCCATCGACATGACGAAGTCGAGACCGATGGTCTCCGCGTGCACGGCCGCGCGCTTGTTCCACGCGTAGGTCGCCTCGGGATGGGGAGCGGTCGTGGACAGCATCCAGCCGCCGTTCCCGATGGGGAGGAAGATTCCGTACTCTTTCGCTGGCACGTTGGTGGGCCTTTCCATGAGTTTTCTGCTGCCACGTGAGGAGGCCGGGAGCCGTGCGGGCCTTGTTTGTCCCGGCGTGATGCGGCTACGGAGCGGGCCAGACAAGCTTGTCGGCGGCGTAGACGTTCCTCACGGGGGAGGTGTCGAACCATCCCTCGGCCCGGGCGGCGGTCACGCTGTCGGGCACGATCTCGAACTGGTGCAGCATGTCGACGAGCCCCGCGACGTTCTTGGGGTCGATGGCGCCGAACGGCTGTCCGGACGTCGGGTTGTCCTTGGCGACCTGCGTCTCGGTCTTCCAGATGGTCGCGTTCAGTTTCTTGTCGTACGTCGGTCCGGACAGCTCGGCCGCGTATCCGACGCACTCGGCGATGTGTTTGTCGTCGGCCGAGCAGTAGTCGTAGGCGTGCAGCGCGGCGCGCAGGATGTCCTCGACGGCGTGCGGGTTCGCCTTGGCGAATTCCGGGTTCACCGCCATCGCGCCGAGCGAGCTCGGGACGCCGTAGTCGACCGGCTTCCACACCGTGACGTCCTTGCCGGCCGCCTTGAGCTGGTTGGGCTCGTTCGAGACGAACCCCGTGAGCGCTTCGAGGCCGCCCTGCCTGCGGGGCAGTACGGAGGGGTCGTAGCCCTGCTTGACCAGCTTGAGCGAGTCCCAGTCGACTCCGGCCTTGACCAGCATCGCTCTGACCCCGGCGGGTACGAAGCCCTTGTGGCCGACGACCTTGCCGTCGAGCTGGGTCAGGTCGGTGATGTCCTTGTTCGTCATCAGGATCTCGAGGCCGGCGTCCGAGTACGAGGAGATGCCCGTGATGTCGATCCCGTTGGCCCGGGCCTGGATGACGTCCTGCTGGGAGACGGGACTCACGGTCGCCTGTCCGCTGGCGAGCAGCTTGGTGTTCTGTGCCGTGTCGCCGGTGCCGGGCTTGAGGTCGACGTCGAGGCAGAGGTCCTTGAAGTAGCCCAGCTTGTCGGCGGCTATGTACTCGAGGATCGACACCGACGACTGGTACTGGTAGCCCGACAGGTAGGTGATCTTGCCGGCGTCCTTGTTCTCGGCGCAGCGGTCGGCGGAGATCGCGGAGCCTTCCGAGCCCGTCGAGGTGCTGTCGCCGGAGTCCGAGCCGCATCCCGCGAGGCCGGCTGTCAGCGTGACGGCGGCAAGGGAGGCGAGGCCGGATCTGATGAGGCGGTACTGCCTGGGGGACGTGGATGACATGGGTGACGTCGGTGACATGGGTGACTCCAGACTGGCGAGGGGCGCCGGGGAGGGGCGTGGACGAGGGCATGCGGCGTCGAGCGCTCCGCCCTCGCGGGCCACGGGTGGATCGACGTGCGGGTAAGTCGGTATGAGGGCGCGTCAGTTGTGCGCGCTGTCGTGCCAATGGAGCACGCGGCGCTCGACCAGCGTCACGACGAGCAGCAGCAGCACGCCCATCACCGCGAGGACGAGAATCGAGGCGTATACGACCGGCAGCTGGTTCATCGAGGAGGCCACGCTGATCGCGGTGCCGAGGCCGCCGCTCGATCCCGACGCCGACATCTCGGCCACCACGGCGCCGACGATCGACAGCGGGAAGACGATGCGCAGCGCGGCGAACACGTACGGCAGCGCGTTGGGGATGCGCACGTGCCACAGCAGCTCGAACCGGCCGGCGTCCATCGTCTGGTACACCTGCAGCACCTGCTGCGACACGGACCGCAGACCGGCCGCGGTGTTGATGAGGATCGGGAAGAAGCAGATCAGACCGGCGATGACGAGCTTGGGCAGCGGGCCGAAGCCGAAGGCCACGACCAGCGCCGGTGCGATGGCCACGAGCGGCGTGACGTTGAGGACGACGGCGATCGGCATGACCGCCCGGCGCACGAGGGGGAGTTCACTGGTCAGCACCGCGAGGACGAACGCCGCGACGAACCCCATCGCGAGGCCGGCCACCGCCTCGCCCAGGGTGACCAGGGCGTTGTCGACGTAGTAGCCGAACTGTGTGGTGAGCGAGCTGCCGATGTCCGGCAGCGGTGGCAGCAGGTACGGCAGTTCCTCGGCTCCCCACTGCCAGAGAGCGGCGAGGATCGCCAGCATCACCAGGAGGGGCAGCCAGGCGGCTGGGCGGATCCATGCGATCCGGGACCTCGGGTGGCCGAGGCTGAAGCGCGACGGCTCGACGGGCGGCTCCGTCTCGGTCGCCGGGGCGGTGGTGCGTTCGTCGGCTACGGTCATGTCCTCGCGCCCCCACTCACGCGGCTTCGCCGTGCCAGGCACGGCGAAGCCGGTCTCGGATCAGGTCCTCGTACTCGTGGAAGCGGCGCTCCCCGAAGAGACGGTCACCGCGCGGCCGGGGCAGGTCGACGTCGATGATGTCCACGATGCGGCCGGGGTGCGGGGCCATGACGACCACGGTGTCGGAGAGCCGGACGGCCTCGGGCACGGAGTGGGTGACGAACAGGACCGTCGTCTTCAACTCGTCCCAGAGATCGAGCAGTTGGTCCTGCAGGCTCTCGCGTGTGAATTCGTCGAGCGCCGAGAACGGCTCGTCCATGACGAGTACGTCGGGCCGCAGGCCGAAGGCGCGCACGATCGCGGCACGCTGCCGCATACCGCCGGACAGCTCCGCCGGAAGCTTGTCCATGGCCTCACCGAGACCCGCCTTGACGAGGAGTTCCCGCATGTCGGGGGCGGACGGCGCGGCGTCCCGCTCGGCGAAGCCGGCGATGCGCTCGCGGCGCCTGGCGGCACCTTTGTTGATCTTCTGCGGCAGAGTGACGTTCCGCAGCACGGACAGCCAGGGCAGCAACGCCGGGCTCTGTGGCACGAGGCCGATCAGCTTGGCGGCGCACGCCTTCGCCGGCGGGACGCCGTGCACACGGACCTCGCCGTGGTCGGGCTGTTCAAGCCCGGCGACAAGGCGCAGCAGTGTCGACTTGCCGCAGCCGCTGGGGCCGATGAGGCTGACGAAGCGGCCGGGCGGCACCGTCAGATGGACCTCGTCGAGGGCATTGGTCGCGGACGACCCGAATCCGTAGATCCGGTGCACCGACCGCAGTTCAAGTGCTGGCGTACCAGTCACCTTCACGCTCCCATCCATGTAGCGAGCACGAAGGCCCGGTCCTGGAAGTCGGAGAGCGTGCGTAGCGAGTGCGGGTGACTGCCACGCGGAAATCCGCTTAGGTGTCTTTGACCGTAGGAGCCTTGTGTTTCGCTCCGCCGCCCCTGTTTGTTTCGAGGGCCTTACGTTCGGTCTTGCAGCGTTACGGCCGCGTTGCCGTCGAAGACGTAGATCTCGATGCCGAGGTCCGCCGCCGCGCGCGCCACCCAGCCGCCGAGTGCCTGCACGACCAGCTCGGTGATCAGGAGCACCGCGCGCTCGGCGGTCGGTACGGAGTCCCGCAGCCAGAGCAGCTTGAACATGTCCGCCATGACCTTGTTGCGGTAGGCGGGCTTGTACGCGCCCTGATTGCTGACGAGTTGAACGAGCACACGGCCCGCGTCGTCGATCCCCTCGACCTCGACGCGGCTGCTGTCGGGCAGCATGAGCGGCTTCGGACGCAGCCTGGTGCCGAGCCGGTCGCCGAGGGCGAGCAACATACGGCGTTCGATGGAGCCCTCGGCGAACCGGCTCCACTCGTTGGGGGCGTCAAGGACTGTCAGGTGCACCTGCCGGAGTCTAGGAAACGCCGGTTTCCCACGTGTTTCACGTGGTCGGCGCCGTGGCTTGGGTACGGCCACAGGTGCGCAGGGCCGCGGGGTGCGCCGCCTGTTGGTGGTCGGCGGCTAGGGCGCGGTGGAGGTCTCGCCGGGTGTACGGGTCGTCGAGACCTCCACCGCGCCCAGGTGGCCCTGCGCATCGATCGAGGAGTTGGCGGCTCAGTCCCTCACTCGCGCACCGCCCCCTTGGTGGCGTCGGCGATGAAGCTGCGGGCGAACAGGGAGAACACCACTACCAGCGGCAGTACGGCGAGCAGTACGCCGGCCATCACCATGGCGTAGTCCTGCCGGCCGTGCGAGACGTTGAGCTGGGAGAGGGCGACCTGCAGGGTCACCCTGTCGGGGTTGACCAGGGCGACGAGCGGCCAGACGTAGTCGTTCCACGCGGCGACGAAGGTGTAGATGCCGAGGAAGGCGAGCCCCGGCCGGACGGCCGGCAACCCCACGTGCCAGTACTGCCGGAAGAAGCCGCAGCCGTCCATGCGGGCGGCGTCGATGAGTTCGTCGTGAATGGCGCCGATCATGTACTGACGCATCCAGAAGATTCCGAAGGCGTTCGCGGTCGCCGGAAAAATGACGGCCTTGAGAGAACCCAGCCAACCCAGTTCCGCCATGATCAGGTACTGGGGAATGATCGCGAGCTGGAGCGGCAGCATGAAGATGCCCATCAGCATCGCGAACAGCACACGTCTGCCGGGGAATTCGTATTTGGCGAAGGCGAACGCCGCCAGGGAGTCCAGGAGCAGGACGAGCGCCGTCGTGCTCACGGCCACGATGACCGTGTTGAACATCGCTCCGAAGAAATCGATGCTGTCCAGCAACCGCTGGATGTTGTCGAACAGATGGGACCCGAAGGTGAGCTTCGGCGGGTATTTGGTGATGTCCTGCGTCGTGTTGGTCGCCATCACGATGGTCCAGTAGAACGGGAACATCGAGACCAGGACCCCGGCCATCAGGATCACATGGAGGAGCAGCCCTCTGACGGTCGTGGGCCGGCGGACACGGAGTGCCTTCACACCTTCCTCCTTCCTTGTACGACACGCCAGTTGATGACCACGAACAGCAGGATGACCAGGAAGAAAGCCCACACGATCGCGGCTGCGTAACCGAAGTTGTTGTTGTCGAAAGCCTGGTGGTAGAAGTACAGAAGTGTGGTCAGTCCAGCCTGTCCCGGGCCGCCGGAATTCGGATTGTTGGCCGCGTTGCTGCCGAACAGGACCTGGGGCTCGGTGAAGCTCTGCAGACCGTTGACCGTCGAGATGATCACCGTGAACAGAATGATCGGACGCATCATCGGAACGGTGATGGAGAAGAAGGTCCGCACCGGCCCCGCGCCGTCGAGCTTGGCCGCCTCGTAGACATCCGAGGGAATCGCCTGCAGACCGGCCAGGTAAATGATCATGTTGTAGCCGGTCCACTGCCAGGTCATCAGCATCGCGATGACCGCTTTGATCGTCCACTCGTTGTTCAGCCAGGGGACCGACGGCACGTTCACCGCCTGCAATGCCGCATTGATGACGCCGAACCGGTCGCTGAAGGCCGAGAAGAAGAAGATGGAGACCGCGACCACAGAGGTGACGTTCGGTACGAAGTAGGCGACGCGGTAGAAGCTGGTGAGGCGGCGCGTGGAATTCAGCAGGGTGGCCAGCACCAGCGCCATGAACAGCATGGGGAACGTGGCGAACACCCAGATCACCAGGGTGTTCCGCAGCGCCAGCCAGAAGGTGGGATCGTCGAACAGGAAGCGGAACTGGTCGAACCCGACGAAGGTCATCTCGCCGATGCCGTCCCAGCGCTGGAACGCCAGGTACAGCGAATAGATCATCGGGAAGAACAAGAAGGTCAGGAACAGCAGGAAGAACGGCGACACCGCCGCGTACTGCGGCCAGAAGGACAGAAGCCGCCGCAGCCCCCGGCGCCGCTCGGGCCGTCCGGTACTCCGGGCGGTCCGGCGGTGCTTCTGAGGAACCTCGGGCGCTGCGGCGGGTCCGGCCGTGGGGGGTGCTGCCACGTCAGCTCACGCCCTGCTGCTTGGCGATCTGCTTGGCCTGCTCGACGGCGTCCTTCCACGCGTCGTCCGGCTTCTTGCCCTTCGACTCGATGCTGGTCAGCTCGTTGTAGTACGGCACGGCCACCGCCGCGTTCGCCGGAGCCTCGTAGAAGGCCGGAACCTTCTCGGCGGCCGGGCCGAACACCTCGATCGTCTTCTGCCCGCCGAAGAACGGATCGCCTTCGGTCAGGGCGGGCAGCTTGTAGGCCGCCGGGGACGAGGGGAACAGCGCCGCGTCCGTGAAGCCGCGGCCCTGGTTCTCCGGGCTGAGCAGCCACTTGATGATCTCGAAGGCGACTTCCGGGTTGCGGCACTCCTTGGGCAGGGCCAGGAACGAGCCGCCCATGTTGGAGGGGCCGCCGGGCAGGGGAGCGACCCGCCATTTGCCCGAGGTGTTAGGAGCCATGTCCTTGACGTCCAGGGCCATCCAGGCGGCACCCAGCTGGGTGGCCACTGTCCCGTTGGCCACGGCGGGCTTCAGGCTCTCGTCGTTGATCTTGGCGTCGGCGCCGGATTCGTAGAGGCGGACAGCGAGGTCCCAGCACTTGCGGACGTGCTCCTGGTCGCCGATGAACTTGTTGTTCTCGTCGATCATGCGCTTGCTGCCCTGACCGAGGGACATGTCGAAGACAGCAGTCATGTTGTTGAGCAGAAACGCCTTGGGGTACGCCTTCTGGATGTCGGCGCCGATCGCGAAGTAGTCCTCCCACGTGGATATCTCCGCGGCCACCTTGGCGGGATCCGTGGGCAGTCCGGCCTTCGCGAACATGTCCTCGCGGTAGTACATCGCGGTCGGACCGATGTCGATCGGGAAGCCGATCTGCTTGCCGTCCTGGGTCTGTCCCTGCTTCAGCTTCCAGCCCAGGTACTCCGAGGCGATCTTGTCCGCCCCCAGGGTGTTGAGGTCGATGAACCGGCCGGCGTTGGGCAGGAAGGAGGCGATGTCCTCGCCCTTGATCCCGGTGATGTCCGGTACGAAGCTGCGGCCGTTCATCGTGGTGAGCAGCTTCTGCTTGAAGGTGCCGCCGATGATCGAGGACTTCAGCGTCACGTCGGTGAACTGCTTCTTGGCGTCTGCCACGACCTTGTCGCTGAGGCCACCGCCCCAGTACCACAGGGTCAGGTCCTTGCCGTCCTTCGTACCGCTGCCGCTGTCCGAGCCGCCGCACGCGGCGGTGACTCCGGCGCCCGCCGCGACGAGCAGGGCCGTCTGGACGAACCGTCTACGGGACAGATCCACTTTCGTTCTCCTACTGTTCGACGTGATCGGTGACCGCGGGCGTTTCACCCGAGTACCGGCCGTGCTGTGTCTGGGACGGGGATCCGCCCGGGCCCAGGAGCGTCGGGCCGGCGGGCGCCCCGTGCGCGCGCCGGTTCGAGCCGCTCCGGGCGGGCGAGGTCCCGCCGTGGAACCGGGACCGGCTCTCAGGGCTGTGGTGTCGCAGGGCGTGAGGCATGAGTGCTTCCCCTCCCCGGAGCCGCCGACGGCGAGTGGCAGCCTGCTGCCTTTTGCTCAGGAAGTACTGGTGCAGTGATTACATCTGCTCGAAGTACGCAGAAGCTTGCACCTTGTGCGCAGGTCTGGCAAGACTCAATCCCCATCCTGCGTGAGTTTGATTGAACTTGGAGGATCGAGTGACCGCCATGGTTCCCGACCGCCGACATGAATGGATCTTGCGAGCGCTGCGCTCGGACGGCCCGACCGCCGTCGTCGCCCTCGCCGAGAGGCTGGGCGTGAGCCGGGCGACGATCCGCCGTGACCTGGCACAACTGGAGGACGAGGGCCTGCTGAGACGGGTCCACGGAGGCGCGATGCCGACCGAGGGCGGAGACGAACCCTTCACGGAGGTGGCAACCGTACGGGCGGCGGCGAAGGACACCCTCGCGGACAAGTGCGCCGACCTCGTCAGCGACGGTGAGATCCTCCTGCTCGACATCGGCACCACCACGCACCGGCTGGCGCGCCGACTGCGGGGCCGCGACCTCACCGTGATCACCAGCAGTCTCGCCGTGTACGAGGAACTGGCCGACGATCCGTGCGTACAACTGGTGATGCTCGGCGGAGCCGTCCGGCGCGACTACCGTTCGCTGGCCGGCTTCCTCACCGAGGACAATCTCCGGCAGATCCACGCCGACCGGCTGTTCCTGGGCACCAGCGGCATCCGCCCGGACGGCCAGGTCCTGGACACCACCTCCGTGCAGGTACCGGTGAAGCGGGCCATGATCGCCGCCAGCGAACAGGTGGTACTGGTGGCGGACGCCGGAAAGTTCCCCGGCACCGGTATGGCCCGGGTGTGCGGGCCCGGCAGCCTCGACCTGGTGGTGACCAACGCGCCCACGGACCCGGCGACTCGCAGTGCACTGCAGGCGGCCGGAGTCGAGGTGGCCGAGGTGTGAGAACGAGGCCCTGAGCCCTGTCGGAAGCGTCCGCCTGTGCCGTTCAGCTCGAGCGCAGAGCTCGCGGGGTCAGTTGGCGTCGTCGCTCAGCCAGCACGCGCTAGACGCTACTCGTCAAACGCGATCATCTCTGTGCGCGTTATTGCAGAAGTTTTTCTACTTCCTACGTAGGCGATCCAGTGCTCCTCCGCTTGCCGTGCAGACTTTTGACGCGTCCCTCCCAGGCCGGCCCAGCGCCTTCCTTGTCGCAGACGCTGTACCAAAGCGCCATGGTCTGGTCACACTGGCAGCGTGAACGTGGATCACATGGGCGACCCCGGACTCTTCGGCCCCGACTCGGTGACCTGGCAACTGCACAGCGACCCGATGATGTGGGTCGCCGGAGTCCGCGCGCTCTACCTCCAGGCCCTGCACCCGCGCGCGGTGCGCGGCGTCATGCAGAACTCCGACTTCCGCAAGGACGCCTGGGGCCGGCTGATGCGTACGGCCAACTTCGTCGGGACGACGACGTACGGCACGACCGAGGCGGCCGAGAAGGCAGGCGCCCGGGTCCGCAAGATCCACGCCATGCTCACCGCGACCGACCCCGACACGGGCGAGCGCTACCGGATCGACGAACCCGAGCTGCTGCTCTGGGTGCACTGCGCCGAGATCGACTCCTACCTCGATGTCGCGCGCCGCTCCGGGATCCGCCTCACGGAGGCGCAGGCCGACCGCTATGTCGGCGAACACCGCGAGAGTGCCCGGCTGGTGGGCCTCGACCCCGAGGACGTACCCGCCGACCAGGCTCAACTCGCCGCGTACTTCGAGAAGATACGACCCGAGCTGGCCGCCGGAGACGAAGCACGGGACGTCGACGACTTCCTGCGTCGGCCGCCGACGCCCGCGCTGCTCGTCCCGGCGCGCGAACTGCTGTGGCGGGGCGTGGCGGAGGTGGCGTATGCCTCACTGCCGCCGTTCGCCCACGAGCTGTACGGACGATCCGCACCCTCGCACGAGGCGGTGAACCTTCAACTGCGCTTCACCGGCATCATGCTGCGCAGGATTCCCGCACGTGTGCGCTGGCAACTCCCGCCCAAGCACATTATCCGCGCCATGTCACGGCTCGGCCCCGGCTCCCGACCGGCCCCGTACAAACTCGGACGATAGCTCGCCATACTGGACGGGCCAGGGGAGGGCGGAGACACACGACGGGGGCGGTCGCAGGAAATGGGGGAGACCAGGCTGATCCAGGGCCGGTACCGATTGCTCGACATGATCGGTCGCGGCGGCATGGGCGAGGTGTGGCGTGCGCGCGACGAGTCGCTGGGCAGACAGGTCGCCGTCAAGTGCCTCAAACCATTGGGCCACCATCATGACCAGTCCTTCACCCGCGTCCTGAGGGAGCGGTTCCGGCGCGAGGCCCGCGTGGCCGCCGCCCTCCAGCACCGCGGGGTGACCGTCGTCCACGACTTCGGCGAGTCCGACGGCGTGCTCTATCTCGTCATGGAGCTGCTGGACGGGCGCAACCTCAGCCAGCTCCTGGAGGACAACAAGCAGCATCCGCTGCCGGTCGCGGACGTCGTGGAGATCGCCGACCAGGTGTCCGCCGCTCTCGCCTACACCCACCAACAGGGCATCGTGCACCGCGATTTGAAGCCCGCGAACATCATGCGCCTCACCGACGGCACGGTGAAGATCTGCGACTTCGGCATAGCCCGCCTCGGCCACGACATCGGGTTCACGGCCCGCCTCACCGGCACGGGCATCGCGATGGGCACCCCGCACTACATGTCGCCGGAGCAGATCAGCGGCGTGACCGTCGACGAGCGCAGCGACCTCTACTCGTTCGGCTGCGTACTGTACGAGATCGCCACCGGAGCGCCGCCGTTCGACCTCGACGACGCCTGGGCCGTACTCGTCGGCCACCGGGACACACCCCCCGAGCCGCCGCGCCGCCACCGCGCCGAACTCCCCGAGTACGTCGAGGAGATCATCCTGCACCTGCTGGCCAAGGAGCCCGAGCAACGCCCGCACAACGCCCGCGAGTTGAGTCATCGCATCAGCGCGGCCCGCACCACACCGGCGTACGTGCCGACCGTGGCCTCTCCTCCCGTGCGCCCTCAGGCGCCGGAGCCGGTCGCCGCCGGCGAACCGCGACTGCCCTCCTGGACCCGCGGCATGACCACCGGCCACAAGGCGACAGGCGCGGCCCTGCGGACCACACCGCCGGACGCCGCGGCGGGCCTGACCGGTGACTGGATCGCCCGCAGTGACACCCGCTTCACCCAGGAGCCCGTACAGGCCGAACGGCCCACTCCATCACCGGAGTTGATCAGCACCCTCACCGGCCGGCACAACGCGGGCCTGAGCCTGGGGCGCCTCGGCCGCTGGGCGGAGGCGGGCGAGGTGCACCGCGCGGTCGCCGCCGAACGCGAGCACGCGCTGGGGCCCGACCACCCCGACACCCTCGCCAGCCGGTACGAGGTCGCCTTCATCCTCAGCCGCACCGGCCGCCCCGCCGACGCGCTGCGCGAGTACACGCGCGTGGCCGAGTCCAGGGAGCGCGTACTCGGGCCCGACCACCCGGACACGCTGGCCGCGCGACAGGAAATGGCGTACGTACTGGGGCAGTTGGGCCGCCACTTCGAGGCGCACCAGGCGTACACGACGGTGCTCGCCGCCCGGGAGCGCGCCATGGGCCCCGACCACCCCGACACCCTGCGCTGCCGCCACAACCTCGCCTTCAACCTCAGCAGGCTCGGACGCCTGGAGGACTCGTACCGCATGGCCCTGGACGTGGCCGCGGCCCGCGCGCGAGTGCTCGGCCCGAACCATCCCGACACCCTCGTCACCCGGTACGAAGTGGCTTACGCACTCGGCCAGTTGGGCCGCTGGCCGGAAGCGCTCCAGACCTACCAGGAGGTCGCCGAAGCCCGTGCGCAGGCCCTCGGACCCGACCACCCCGACACGCTCGCCGCGCGCTACGAGGTCGGCATCAGCCTCGGACGGCTCGGCCGCAGCGCCCAGGCCCTGACGCTGTACCGCGCCCTGGTCGACGACCGCACCCGTGTCCACGGCCCCGCCCACCCGGAGACGCTGCGCGCCCGGCACGGCCTCTGCGTCAACCTCGGACGGCTCGGCCGCTGGGAAGAGGCCCTCGCCGAGTCCCGCGACGTGTGCGCCATCCGCGAGCGCGTCCTCGGCGCCGATCACCCGGACACCCTGGTCAGCCGCCGCGAGGTCGCCGTCGGCCTCGGCTGGCTCGGCCGCTGGGCCGACGCCCTCACGGAGTACCGCCGTGTTGCCACGGCCCGCGAGCAGGTTCTTGGCGCCGACCATCCCGACGCGCTCGCCAGCCGCAATGACGAGGCGCACTGCCTGGAGCAGCTCGGGCGCGGGGCGGAGGCGGTGGAGCTGTACCGGAGGGTTGCTGCCCTGCGCGGCGCTCCGCGGGAGGCGCAGTAAAGAATCTGCGGGTTCGTTGTGGCTGGTCGCGCAGTTCCCCGCGCCCCTTGGGTGGGTGGGGGGTGC
>NZ_BMPQ01000037.1 GCF_014647675.1 Streptomyces flaveus
ACCGGCCCACGACCCCGCACCCCCCACCCACCCAGGGGCGCGGGGAACTGCGCGACCAGCCACCCACACACCCGCACCCGACTACGGACGCCACAGCGAATGCTCCCGCTCCGCCCACTCCCTGCCAACCGCCCCCGTCCGCATCCCCCGCCGCGCCTCCGGATCCGCCAGCGCCATCCCGATGTGCCCGGCCAGGACGATACCGATCGTCAGGGCCAACCAGTCGTGGACGAACGTCGCGCTGGTACGCCAGACGAGCGGCGTCAGGTGCGTGAACCACATCAACAGCCCCGTGCCGAGCATCACCAGCGTCGCCCCGGCGATCCAGGCCGCGTACGTCTTCTGACCCGCGTTGAACTTCCCGGCCGGACGCGAGGCCGGCCGGGCGTCACGGCGCAGAGCCGCCCGCAGCCACACCCGGTCATGCGGCCCGAACCGGTTCAGCAGCCGCAGGTCCGCGCGGAACGCGCGGGACGCGAGACCCACCAGCACCGGAACCGGCAGCAGCAGCCCCGACCACTCGTGCACCACGACCACCAGCGCACGGCGACCGACCAGTTCCGCCAGCTGGGGCACGTACAGGCAGGCCGCGGTCACCACGCACAGCCCCATCAACACAGCCGTCGCGCGATGCACCCACCGCTCGCCCCGGCTGAACCGGCGTACCCGCGCGGACGCGGCGGAGGCGCCGGGTTCGTCGGGCAGTGCCGGACCCGCCGACGCCGCTGCCGCCGACGACGTCGTCTCACGTGGCTTCATCGTCACGTCCGTTCGAGCGACCCACCCACGCGTCCACGTCGTAGCCGCGCTTCTCCCAGTAGCCGGGACGGACGTCCGACGTGAGGGTGATGCCGGAGAGCCACTTCGCGGACTTGTAGAAGTACATGGGGGCGACGTAGAGGCGGACGGGGCCGCCGTGGGAGTGGGACAGGTCCTTGTCCTGCATACGGAGCGCGACGAGGACGTCGTCGCGGCGGGCCTGGGCCAGCGTCAGGCTCTCCGAGTACGCACCGTCGAAGCACGTGAAGCGCACGGCCCCGGCCGAGGACCGTACCCCGGCGGCGTCCAGCAGCTGGGAGAGCCGTACGCCTTCGAAGGGCGTGTCCGGCACCCGCCAGCCGGTGACGCACTGGACGTCACGGACCATCCGGGTCTGCGGCAGGGCGCGCAGCTCGGAGAGCGTGTACGTGGTGGGGCGGTCCACCAGGCCGTCGATGGTGAGGCGGTAGTCGTCCTCGCCCTTCTTCGGGACGGACGAGGTGACCGAGTAGTAGCGGAAGCCGCCTCCGTTGGGGAGGAGGCCGGTCAGTCCGGTGGGGTCCTTGTCGGCGGCGCCGCCGAGGAAGGACTCGAGGCCGCGCTGGAGCACGGGCGCGGCGGCGACGCCGAGTGCGCCGAGTCCGAGCGTGCCGAGCAGGAGCCGCCGCCCTATGGGGGTGCCGCCCGGCTCCGGTTCCGAGGCCGCTGGCTGTTCCGAGTTCACGCACTGATTCGAGCACCCTTGGCCCCCGGAAAGCCAGGGGCCAAGGGTGCTCGTCAGTAATCCGTAACACTAATCCGTGCCGGACTCCGCCGCCTTGTCCAGCTGGAACGCCTCGTTCCCGAGCCCGATGCGCGCGTGCGCCTCAGGGTTGCGGACGCGCAGCAGCAAGCCTTGGAGGAGGCCGAGGACGGCGGCCAGCAGGATGATGCCCGGCAGCACCCAGGTCAGCACGGAACCGGGGCCCGCGCCCACGAGTACGTCGAAGTCCGTGACGGTGTAGAAGGCGATGACCAGGAGCGCGACACCCGCGACCGCGGACGCGGCCAGCCGCCAGGCCTGCGCACCGGCCGCGCCACGGCGGACGAAGAAGACGATGACCGAGAGCGAGGCGGTCGCCATGAGCAGGATGACGCCGAGCGCTCCGATGTTGCCGAACCAGGTGAACAGCTGCAGCACGGGCGCGGTCGGGTCACCGGTCGGCTTGTCGTCGGCCACCGCGAAGCCGGCCACGACCAGCACGGCGACGACGGTCTGCAGGAGCGAGCCCGTGCCGGGGGCACCGCTCGTGCCCGCCGTCCGGCCGAACGCGGCGGGCAGCAGCCCCTCCCGGCCCATGGCGAAGGCGTACCGCGCGACGACGTTGTGGAAGCTGAGCAACGCCGCGAACATGCCGGTCACGAACAGGACATGGAGGACATCCGTGAACGTCTCACCGAGCCGCGGCTCGGTGAGGAAGAACAGCAGCCCGGCGCTCTGCTTCTGCGCGGCCCCCACGATCCCGGAGGGTCCGGCGGCGACGGTCAGCGCCCAGGAACTGAACGCGAAGAAGACGGCGACGAAGCCGATCGCGAGGAACATCGCGCGAGGAACCAGGATCTGCGGACGGCTGGTCTCCTCGGCGTACACCGGCGCCTGCTCGAATCCGGTGAAGGCCGCGATGCAGAAGCACAGCGCCGTGCCGACGCCTGCCCCGGTGAGCGTGTCCGGGTTGAAGGCGTGCAGCGACAGGCCCTCCGCGGCGGGGTCCGCGACGGCCGCGACGTCGAAGATCACGACGAGCGCCACCTCGATGAGCAGCAGTACGCCGAGCACGAGCGCGTTCACGTCGATCTTCAGCCAGCCGAGCACGCCGACGACCAGCGCGGCTGCCAACGCCGGTATCCACCAGGCGACTTCGACTTCGAGATAGGTGGCGAACAGCCCGGACACCTCGAAGCCGAAGATGCCGTAAATGCCGACCTGGAGCGCGCTGTAGGCGGCGAGTGCGACGAGGGCGGCGCCCGCCCCCGCGGTGCCGCCGAGGCCGCGGGCGACGTACGCGTAGAAGGCGCCGGCGTTGTGGACGTGGCGGCTCATCTCCGCGTATCCGACGCTGAAGAGGACGAGCACCACGCCGAGGATGACGAAGAGCAGCGGCTGGCCGACGATGCCCATCACCGCGAATGCCGTGGGCATGACACCCGCGACCACCATGAGCGGGGCGGTGGCCGCGAGCACGGACAGGAGCAGGCCCGCCGTGCCGAGCCGGTCGGCGCGCAGCGCGCGCTCCTGCCCCTTGAAGGTGCTGATGCCGCCACCGTCGGCTGCCGGTCTGCTCGCGCTCGGAGTGCTCGAGGTTTTCGAACTGCCCGTCGTCATCGCGGGGTTGTCCTTTCGGGTATCTCGGATGTCATGTGCGGTCGTTCACTGGTCGCTTGTCATGGCGTCTCACGCCGCGCCGAGCACGCTGTCGCGTGCGGCACGGAAGGCGGTGTACGGATCTCGGTCGGGGTATCCCCACGGGGCCGGGGTCACGTGCGGCCCGATGCGATGGAACAGGGCGGCGGCCTCGGCGCCCCGGCCTTCGCAGAACTTGGCGTGGGCAAGGAAGTTGAGGTCCACGTAGCTGCGCGGATGGTCGTCGCGCTCCCACTCCAGCCACCAGTCGAAGGCGGCCTTCATCACCTGGCGGGCCCGGCGGCCGGCCCAGTGCCCGGAGGCCACCGGATCGGCCGGCTCCCAGCCGGCGGCGGCCAGCACGCGATAGCGCTCGGCGTGCGCGACGACCGGCAGGATCGCCAATGGTGAGTCGGCGGGCGCCTGTTCGGCGGACCAGCCGGCGAAGTCGTACACCTCGTGCAGCGGATCCTGGCCCGCTTCCGGCCTGCGCTCGGCGAGCCGGGCGGTCATCAGATGGTGGGCATGGTGGTGGTCGGGGTGGCGATGGCGTACCTCGTCGAAGAGCCGGACCACGTCCTCGTCGCTGCCCAGGGTGCGCTCCAGCATCAGCAGGCCGAGCCAGGGCGTGGGGTCGGCGGGCGCGAGCGCCACCGCGCTGTGGCAGGCCTTGCGCGCCTGGTCCGGCTTCTCCTTGCCGTTCAGGGCGCGTTGCACGGAGGCGACGGCGAGCAGCACGGCGGCGTCGGCGGACTCGGGTTCGGCGAGCAGCCAGTCGCGGGCCCAGGCCTGCGTACTGGACTCCTGCGCGAGCACGGTGACGCGATGCCCTCGGCGGTCCCAGTCGTCGCCGGTCGCCACGAGCAGCGCGCGTACGGCGGCCCACCGGCCCTGCGCCAACGCGGCCCGGGCTGTGATGAGTTCGGTGTCGCCAAGAGCACCGTCGAAGGCATGAGCCGCGCGCTTACGCCCGCGGCCGAGGGGTGGTGGGGACACCGCTGGACTTCCTCACACGGCTGTCACATCAGCGATTGATCACGCACAGCCAACCTCCACCCAACGCTTACGTCAAGCCTGACAGGTTACTTATTTGTGTCAAACGCCTCCGGAAGCGGGCATCGAGGGCCCGGAGTTGGACTCCGGGCCTCAACTTCCTCCCTCAACTCCCCCCTCAGCTCACCGACTTCGCCGCCGCGCGGCCCGCCGTGCGGCCCGAGAACAGACAGCCGCCGAGGAACGTGCCCTCCAGGGACCGGTATCCGTGCACTCCACCGCCGCCGAACCCGGCCGCCTCCCCCGCCGCGTACACACCGGGCAGCGGATCCCCGCCCTCCGTCAGCACCCGCGAGGAGAGGTCCGTCTCCAGGCCGCCGAGGGTCTTGCGGGTGAGGATGTTCAGGCGTACGGCGATCAGCGGCCCGGCCTTGGGATCGAGGATGCGGTGCGGGGAGGCCGTACGGATCAGCTTGTCCCCGAGGAACTTCCGGGCCCCACGGATCGCCGTGACCTGGAGATCCTTGGTGAACGGGTTCGCGACCTCCCGGTCGCGCGCGGTGATCTCGCGGCGCAGGGCGGCCTCTTCGACGAGCGGCTCCTTCGTGAGCGCGTTCATGCCGCGGACGAGCGCGCCCAGGTCCTTCTCGACGACGAAGTCGACTCCGTTGTCCATGAAGGCCTTCACCGGACCGGGCACGTCCGCCCGCGCACGTACGAAGACGTCCCTGACGGACTTGCCGGTCAGATCGGGGTTCTGCTCCGAACCCGAGAGCGCGAACTCCTTGCCGATGATCCGCTGGTTGAGCACGAACCACGTGTAGTCGTAGCCGCTCTTCATGATGTACTCCAGCGTGCCGAGCGTGTCGAAGCCCGGGAAGAGCGGCACGGGCAGTCGCTTGCCCCGCGCGTCCAGCCACAGCGACGACGGTCCGGGCAGGATGCGGATGCCGTGGTTGTTCCAGATGGGGTTCCAGTTCTGGATGCCCTCGGTGTAGTGCCACATGCGGTCGCGGTTGATGAGGCGCGCGCCCGCGTCCTCGGCGATGGCGAGCATCTTGCCGTCGACGTGCGCGGGCACGCCGGAGATCATCCGCTCCGGCGGACTGCCAAGGCTCTGAGGCCAGTTGGCACGTACGAGATCGTGGTTGCCGCCGATACCGCCCGAGGTGACGATCACCGCCTGGGCCCGCAGCTCGAAGGCACCGGTGACCGTACGGCTGCTCTCCTGGCCACGCTCGATGTCCGAGGGGTCGAGAATCTCCCCGGTGACCGTGTCCACCGTTCCCGCGCTGCGCGAAAGCCCGGTGACGCGGTGCCGGAACTTGAGCTGTACGAGCCCCCGCGCCACCCCTTCCCGCACCCGCCGCTCGAAGGGCGCGACCAGTCCGGGCCCGGTGCCCCAGGTGATGTGGAAGCGCGGTACGGAGTTGCCGTGCCCGTTCGCGTCGTAACCACCGCGCTCGGCCCAGCCCACCACCGGGAAGAACCGCACGCCCTGACCGTGCAGCCAGGACCGCTTCTCACCGGCCGCGAAGTCGACGTACGCCTCTGCCCACTTCCGCGGCCAGTGGTCCTCGGAACGGTCGAAGGCGGCGGTGCCCATCCAGTCCTGGAGCGCCAGCGCATGGCTGTCCTTGATCCGCAGACGGCGCTGCTCCGGCGAGTTCACGAAGAACAGTCCGCCGAACGACCAGTGCGCCTGACCGCCGATCGACTGCTCCGGCTCCTGGTCGAGAAGGATCACCTTGCGGCCCGCGTCGACGAGCTCCGCGGTCGCCGCCAGGCCGGCGAGGCCTGCCCCGATCACGATCACATCTGCGTCGTACGCCATGAGCAGGTCCTCCTCGGCATTGTTACTGGTCGGTCAGATCTTTGGGCACGCGCGGTGACCGCGTCAACTGTTCGTTGTCGACTACCGGTCCGTCGTGGCTGGTCGCGCCGTTCCCCGCGCCCCTGAAAGCCTGCGGCTCCACTCCCCCAGCCACAACGCACCCGCACTCGCCCACGAACCGAACCCATCACCCCCGTAGTCCCCGCCCAACCGCCGGAGGCATAGGGTCCCAACGTGATCGAATTCGTGCGGAACGTCCGCCTGTGGTTCGCCCCCGGGCGGATCAGGGAGGACGGCGCGACGCCCGACTACAGGTTCTCGCTCGCCAACGAGCGCACGTTCCTCGCCTGGCTGCGCACCGCCCTCGCCCTGATCGGCGGAGGCTTCGCGGTGGATCAGTTTCTGCCGGATCTGCGGTGGGGCTGGCGCGTAGGGCTGGCGCTCGGGCTGCTGGGCGCCGGCGTGCTGTGTTCGTTGCGGGCGGTGAACCACTGGGTGCGGTGCGAGCGGGCGATGCGCAGAGGCGAGGACCTGCCCGTGTCCCGCTTTCCGGCCCTGCTGAGCATCGTGATCGCGATCGTCGCCGTCGCGATGGTCATGGTCGTACTCTTCGGCTGGGAAGGCTGACAGCGACGTGACCGAACCCGACCGAGATTCCCGTGACCCCGGCCTGCAGCCGGAACGTACGCGGCTGGCATGGCGACGTACGACCCTCGCCGGCACCGTCGTCGCCGTACTGGCCGCCAGAACCGCCCTCCAAAGCGGTCCGACGGCCGCAAGGGTCCTCACCTGCGCCCTGTGCGCGGCACTCTGGCTGGGCTTCCTCACCGTCGCCCATCACCGCATCCGCACCCTGACGACGGTCGGCAGCGGCGGCCCCCCGGCGCTCACCCCGAAGCACGCGACCGCCGCCGCCGGGTACACCATGGCCCTGGCCGTCTGCGCGGCGGCGCTCGTCCTGTGAAGAGCCGGGGAGTGGGCCCGTTCGCGTACATTCGCCCAGGCCGGGTAGCCGACAGCAGACCCCGCGCGATCGAGAGACCGATCACGTTTCGCCGCCGCACTGGACGACATACCGACCGGTCGGCATCATGATGAGAACCCCATACACCGGCGTACGGAGGAACACGATGAGCCCAGACCACCCGCCAGGTCTTGATCTTGACCGACTGCGCGGCCTGCTCGATGCCGAGCGGCCCGGTCTGGTCCACGGCCCGCTGACGGGCCGGCTGATCGAGGGCGGACGGTCGAATCTCACGTACGCCGTGACGGACGGCAGCGCGAAGTGGGTCGTCCGGCGGCCTCCGCTGGGCCATGTGCTGGCCACCGCGCACGACATGAAGCGCGAGCACCGGGTGATCAGCGCGCTGTATCCGACAGCCGTGCCGGTGCCGCGTCCGGTGCTGCTGTGCGAGGACAAGGAGGTGCTGGGCGCGCCGTTCTACGTCATGGACTTCGTGGAGGGCACGCCGTACCGGACGGCCGAGCAGCTCGCCCCGCTCGGCCCGGAGCGCACCCGCGACGCGGTGCTGAGCCTCGTCGACACGCTGGTCGAACTGCACGCGGTGGACCCCGCCGAGGTGGGGCTCGCGGACTTCGGGCGCCCTGAGGGTTTCCTGGACCGGCAACTGCGGCGCTGGGGCAAGCAGTTGGACGCCTCCCGCAATCGGGAGCTGGCCGGGATCGACGAACTGCACGCCGCGCTGGGGCGCGAGCTGCCGGACTCCCCCACGGCCACGGTCGTGCACGGCGACTACCGGCTCGACAACGTACTGATCGGTGAGGGTGACCGGATCACGGCCATCCTCGACTGGGAGATGTCGACGCTCGGCGATCCGCTCACCGACCTGGGGCTGCTGGTGATGTACAGCATCCCGCTGACGCTGCCCAACTCGCCCATTTCCACCACCGCTTCGGCCGCCGGGCACCCTCAGCCCGCCGAGCTGATCGAGCGGTACGCCGCGCGCTCGGGGCGCGACGTGTCCGCCGTCGCCTGGTACACGGCGTTCGCCTGGTTCAAGCTGGCCGTGATCCTCGAAGGCATCCACTACCGCTACACGCTCGGCCAGACGGTCGGCGCGGGCTTCGACCGCATCGGCGAGCTGGTGCCCGTGTTCGTCGAGAACGGCCTGACCACACTTCAGGAAGGCTGACCAGCCATGGACTTCGCTTTCGACGCGCGCACCGAGGAACTGCGCGGCAAGCTCCTCGCCTTCATGGACGAGTACGTCTATCCGGCTGAAGCCGTCGCCGAGGAGCAGCGCGCCCGGCTCGCCTCGCCGTGGGATACGCCCGCTGTCGTGGGTGAGTTGAAGGCCGAGGCGCGGCGGCAGGGGCTGTGGAACCTCTTCCTCCCGGACAGCGAGTACGGTGCCGGGCTGACCAATCTCCAGTACGCGCCGCTGGCCGAAATCACCGGCCGCTCCCCCCACTTGGCGCCGACGGCGACGAACTGCGCGGCGCCTGACACCGGCAACATGGAGGTGCTCACGCAGTTCGGCGACGAGCAGCAGAAGAAGCAGTGGCTTCAGCCGCTGCTCGCGGGTGAGATCCGCTCGGCGTTCGCGATGACGGAACCCGAGGTGGCCTCGTCCGACGCCACGAACATCACCACTCGCATCGAGCGCGAGGGCGACGAGTACGTCATCACCGGCCGCAAGTGGTACATCTCCGGCGCGATGAACCCGGACTGCAGGATCTTCATCGTGATGGGCAAGACGGACCCGGACGGAGCCGACATCCGCCGTCAGCAGTCCATGGTCCTTGTGCCCCGCGACACCCCGGGCGTCGAGATCCGCCGCGCTATGCAGGTCTACGGCTACGAGGACCACTCCCACGGCGGCCACGCGGAGGTCGTCTTCGACCGGGCGCGGGTCCCCGTGAGCAATCTGATCGGCGAGGAGGGCGGCGGCTTCGCCATCGCCCAGGCGAGGCTCGGTCCGGGCCGTATCCACCACTGCATGCGGCTGATCGGCATGGCGGAACGGGCCATCGAGCTGATGTGCCGGCGGGCCGTCTCACGCACCGCCTTCGGCAAGCCGCTCGCCCAGCAGGGCGTCGTGCAGAACTGGATCGCGGACGCGCGCGTCGCCGTCGAGCAGCTGCGGCTGCTGGTCCTGAAGACGGCCTGGATGATGGACACCGTCGGCAATCGCGGTGCGCACACCGAGATCCAGGCGATCAAGATCGCGACTCCCCGGACGGTCGTCGACATCCTCGACAAGGCCGTCCAGTTGCACGGCGCGGGCGGCGTCAGCCAGGACTTCCCGCTGGCCGAACTGTGGACGAGCGCCCGCACGTTGAAGCTCGCCGACGGTCCGGACGAGGTGCACCAGCGGTCGCTGGCGCGCCGGGAGATCAAGCAGTATCTGTAGTTCCCTCAGGGGCGCAGAGCCCGCAGCAGCAGGTCGGCGAGATGGTCGGCCACCTGCTGCGGGCTCAGCGGGCCGTCGGGGCTGTACCACGTCGGCAGATGGTGGACGGAACCGAAGTGGTAGTCCACCACCAGGTCGGCGGGCGTCGCCTTGGAGAAGACACCCGATTCCTGGCCCTCCTCGATCAGGGCGCGGAAACGTTCGTGGTAGCTGCGGCGCTCGGCACGCACCTGCTTGTTCTTCTCGGGGCTGAGGTGGTGCATGGACCGCCAGAAGATCGCCGCGTCGTCGAGGTTCTCGATCGTTGTGACGACCACGTCGGCAGCGGCCCCCCGCAGCCGCTCCTCGACGGGTGCGTCGGCGCCCGCGAAAGCGTCCAGCCGTTCCTGCTGCAGGCGCAGCACGCGCGCGTACACCTCGTGCAGCAGATCGTCCTTGGAACCGAAGTAGTGGTACAGCGCGCCCTTGGTGACGCCCGCCGCCTCGACGATCTCCTGCACCGAGGTGCGGTCGTATCCCTGCTCGGCGAAGAGTCTGGTGGCTGCCGCCAGCAGCCGCCTCGGGACGGGCGTACCGTCCCCTTCCATCGTCCTGGGCACCGCCGCCACCTGCCTTTCGAAAGTCACCGACCGTTGTCCCTGCCGCCCGCACTGTCCGAGCGCGTCCCCGCGGAGGATCTTCTCACTGTCTGTTTTCGGCAAGCAGAGCAGGATCACGCGGGTGTGTACGGGGCCAGTCTCTCCCTGCGGTGCGAGGCGAGCGCGCCGGGGTCCGATTTGACGGCGTACAGGCGAGTCGTCACCGGTCGTCCGCCTCCCACTTCTGCTGGATGTGGTTCATGTTCGTCAGCCAGCGGTCCGGGTCGGTGGCCCTTGCCTGGTAGTACCCGGCGACCTCCGGATGCGGCAGGATCAGGAACCGGTCCTCCTCGATCCCCGCGAAGAGCGCGTCCGCGACCGCCTCGGGCTCGATCGCGGTCGGCTGGAGCACAAGGTCGCCCGCACTGCCCGTGTTGGCCAGCATGTCCGTCCGTACGCCCTGAGGGCAGATCGCGTGCACCTTCACGCCACGATGGCGGTACGTAAGTGAGAGCCACTCGGCGAAGGCGTACGCACCGTGCTTGGTGACGCTGTAGGGCGCGGCACCGACCATCGTGAGCAGCCCCGCCGCCGAGACCGTCGAAACGAAACGGCCACTGCCCCGCTCCAGCCAGTCAGGAATCAGCTCATGCGCCGCCCGCACGTGCGCCATGACGTTCACATCCCAGGCCAACGCCCAGACCTTCTCATCGGCCGCTTCCGTACCGCCCGAAGCGAGCCCCGCATTGGCGCAGTAGACATCGACCCTGCCATCGAGCACGTCCCGAGCCTCGGCCACGATCGCGGAGGCATCCCCCGGCACCGCGACACCACCGATCTCCTCGGCGACAACCCGGGCCTTCACACCGTCCAGATCATTGACGACAACCCGAGCCCCCGCGGCAGCGAACCGACGAGCCAACGCGGCCCCGATCCCGCCCCCCGCTCCGGTGACGACCACCCCGGCATCCCGCACGGCTTCCACCCTCGGTCTCCTTCGACACGACGCGACACTACGGTCAGACTAACCGGTCGGTATGTGGGGAGGGAAGGGAAGGAACACCCTGTAGGACACGGCCCCGAAGCCATCAGTCACCGCAGTCGCACAAAGCGGCGGTGGAAGCGAGGAAACCCCGCCCCCACCGCCGGAGGGAACCGCTACCGGGAGCTGTTACCGATGCCCCGGGAACTCCACCACCTGCTGATACGTGGGCCGGTTCTGCCACTGGATCGGCCGGTGCTTGATGCCACCCACCGCTCGCTGGACGATGGCGTCCGAGCACCACTGGTCGCCGGCCGAGCAGACGTCGTCGCCCGGATAGACCTCGTTCGCGGGCTTGGCCGCGGCCTGGCCCAGGCTCGTCAGCAGAGCTGTCCGGCAGGCGTCGAGGTCGCCGTCGCCGCAGTACGTGCGGCCCAGCCTGCCCTCCACCGGGTCACCCAGGACCGTACGGAGGTCCTTGTCGACGTAGCCCCACCAGCCGTACTGGAAGGCCGAGCCCGCGTGCGCGCCGGTCGCGCCGTGGCCGGCGGACGGTGACTCGTCGACCGTGAGCTGCGCGGTCAGCGCGTCCCACAGTTCCTGCCCGAGCCCCGGCTTGAACTCGGCCTCGACGAGCAGTGGCCACCATGCGTCCATGACCCGGATCGCGTCCGTGTGCGCGTACTTCTTGGAGTTCGCGGACGTCTGGTTGCGCTGAGCACCCGCCTTCAGCCAGGCCTCCAGCTGGTCGACCGCCTTGGCCTGTGCCGGATCACTGATCGGCTTGCTGCGCAGGACCTTGAGGAGTTCCGGCAGCACCTGCTCGCCGCGCAGATCGACGACGGCGGCCTCGGCCATCGCCTTGGTCAGGGACGCCCTGGTGACACCCCCCTTGTCGACGAGCTTCTTCACCCGGTCGTCGAGGAGATCACCACGATGGACCGCGCCCATGCTGAAGTTGGCGGAACTGAAGTCCTTGACCTGCTTGTTGTTCCAGGAGACGTAGTAGCCCTGGTTGAGCGACTGCGGATGCTCGGCGGGTGGCGCCAGCGCGGCCGTGTTGTGCTCCGGGTCGAAGTCCCGCCACTCGTACGCCTTCTCGGCCTTCACCGGGAAGGATCCGTCGACGTCCTTCGCGCGCACCGGGTGACTGCCGCTCATGTAGTAGGCGGTGTCACGGGAGTCCGCGTAGAACCAGTTGAAGGCGTACGAGATGTTCTGTGCCGCCTTCTGGAAGGACTTCGCGTCCTTCACGTACGAGGGGTCGTTCATCATCTGGAAGCCGATGACGGAGTCGGCCTCGTGACGGTAGGTGGAGCGCAGTGAGGTGTACGCGTAGGGCTTGCCGTCGATGGTCGCGCGGTGCGTGACGACGCCGTAGTTCGTTCTGAAGACCTGCATCCGGTAGGAGCCGGCGGCTGTGGAGTCGGCGACCGACGGCTTCCAGGCGTTGGTCTTCTCCATCTTCTCCATGGGGGTGCAGACGCCGCGGTAGAGGTACGACGTGGACTGCTTGGTGGGCGTGCCGCCGCCCGGCTCGCACAGCTGAAGGGCGTACGAGTCGGTGATGTCCTGGTGTGAGGAGGTGGCCGACCAGGAGTAGTCCTGGCCGCGGCCGAGCTGTACGTACATGCCGACGCCCGCGAAGGAGACGCCGCGTGCGCTGATGCCGGGGCCCTGGAGCTCCTGCATCATCAGCAACTGCGGGGCGAAATAGCCGGTCTGCGGGCCGAAGACGGCGATCGGATGGCCGCTGGCCGTGTGCTTCCCGGAGACCATCAGGGCGTTGGACATGCCCTTCTTGGTCGCGCCGCCGCTGAAGAGGTCCTCGGGGAGGACTCCTTCGTTGAAGGCGCCCTTCAGGGGCTTCAGTTTGCTCGGCGTCTTCACCGAGGACGTGGTCTTCTGCGCGCCCGACCGGGCGGCGCCCGTGCGGTCGTGGATCAGCTGCTCCTTCTCCACGGAGCCCGGATCGGGAAGGGCCATGCCCTTCGGGTCCTCGGGCTTCTTCCCGTACGGGAAGCTGCTGCCGTCGTGGAGGGTCAGTACGGTCTCGGGGTCGTTTCGTCCGCGGAACGACTCCCAGACCTTGCTGCCTTCCTCGACGCCGTACTTCTGCTGGGCCTCGAGGAGGGAGATCGCGGACTCGACCTCTCCGCCGCCGCCGGTGCCGAAGAGGGCGCCCACGACGGAGGCGAGCGCGATCATGTCGGTCACCTTGAAGGGCTCGATCTCGCCCACGTTGGTGACCGAGTCGATCTTGCCGGTGAGGACGTACTCGCCGGGGAAGTAGCGGCCGTTCTTCGCTGCCACCCGGTAGGCGTTGAGGCCGTCGACATAGGCCTGCGCGTCCTCCATGGCCTGCTTGCCGCGCTCTCCGGAGTTGTTGAGCAGCCAGTCGACCTGCTTCTGGAAGTCGGCCTCCGTGTACGGGGCCTGCGGCCAGAACTGCTGCTCCAGGCCCTGGTTGGACTCCGCGCCGCCCGCGAACGGGGTCAACTCGCCGCGTCCGATGTGCCGGAACAGGTCGATGAGCCACATCCGGTCCTGGCCGGCCGCGTAGCCCGCGCCGAATTCGGTGCCGTAGCGCGTGGTGCCCTTGATGTGGGGGACGCCGTACTTCTTGTCGCGCGTGATCGTCACGTCGTCACGGGGCTTGGTGACGGAGGCGACCTGGTCGGAGGCGACGCCGAAGGAGGCGTCGGCGTAGAAATTCTTGAGGGTGTCGTTGGTCAGGGACGGGTACCCGGACGACAGCGCGTCGTACGGGCCGAGTTGATCGTCCGCGTGCGCCGGCTGCGAACCGAACAGCTGATTGCCGAGGATCTCGGCGAGCGTGGCACTGCCGTTGGTACCCGGCGGCAGGATGTCCGCGCACTGCCCCTCGCAGTAGTCGGTCGCCTTCGGCTCCGGATCGGCGGCAGCCGACTGTTGCAGCGGTGACAGCAGGCCGACAGTGAGAACGAACACTGATGCGGCCTTCAGGAACCCCGCGAATCTGCGGGGAGTTCTCAGGCCGTGGGGGGTGGTGCGTGGGGTGCGCCGTCGCATTAGTGCTCCTCCCGACATTGATGCGCTGGAGGTTACCGCCGGTAGCCCAGAAGTTGAAGATGAGCAGGAGTCACCTTTTGACGTCGCGACGGCTGGGCGACTGAGGAGTATTGGCCGAAAGGAGCCCGGCGTGCGGCTGAAATGTCGTTCCTCAGAGGGTTGATGGCGGTCATCGGAAATTGGATGGAGCCGAATCGGCTGTCGATACGTCTATTCGGCAACGTTCGTACGACGACGCCGAAGTGACCGAAGTACAGGTACAGGTGTGACGGAGGTGCAGGGCGATGGCCGGTTTCCGGAGTCTGGCGAGACAGGTGCGCGATCCGAGGTGCGACCTGGCACTGCGGCGCTATTCACTGCGCAAGTGCCTTGAAAGGTTTGCCCCTTACGGACATCGGGCCACCTGGGACCATTTGTGCTCCCGGGCCGGGTTCGGTCCCGAGGACCGCTCCCCCGATCCGGCCCGGCTGGTGGCCGCGCTCGACGAACTCGAAGAGGCGCGCTCGGTGTGGCTCGCCTACGAGGACGCGTTCGCCGAGCGCCGCAGGAAGGAAAAGCACGACGGGCTGCGCAGGCCGGGCAGTGTCGACGACTGGCACCGGCTGACCTGGGGCGGTTGTGGTGTCGCGTGGTGCGACGACCCCCGGGTCCATCCCCATGAGCCCCTGGCGGAAGTCCTCCGCCGGCTCATCGCGGCCCTGGAGCGCGAACCCGGCTCGGTCTGCCCGGTGTGCTCGGGCGACCGCCTCACATGGAAGTACGACCTGGCCCATGAACCGTCCTCGGGCCCGGTCTGCACGGACTGCGGAATAGTGGTTCCGCGTCCCGTTCTGACGCCCGAGGCCCTGGCGGAGACCAGGCGGGGGCGGTTGTTGGTGTCGGCGTAAGCACGACGGGGGTGCGGCTTGCACGGCGGCGCACCCCCGTGCACGTGATGGTCAGGGCGAGTGAAGCCGAGACAAGTGGCGCCTACGGCTGCATGACGTCCGTGTGAATGGCGAGCTTGAACTGGGCGTGGAACATCGGCACGGCGATCTTCGTGTCACCGGTTCCGCGCGCCGAGATCTTCAGGCCGAGCGGCGTCCCCGGACGGACGAACATCTGCCAGACGTAGGTGCGGTACTGGCCGCCACGAGTCGCCTGGATGTCGGTGGTGGCCGTCGAGTCATAACCCGTCGTGGCATTCAGCGGGTCGCGGACGAAGCGCGCCCGGTACTCGTGAGCGCGGGCATCCGCCTGCCAGAACACCATCGCGGACAGCACGCCCCAGCCGTCGTGGCTGGGCCAGATCAGCGCCGAGCGCGGGTCGGGGAACTTCGACGCGGTGTCCCCGCCGTGCGCCGGGTCGTGCATGTTCCAGGGGTCGTACTGCTCCTCGCCGGTCACGTACGGAAAGCGCATCAAGTGGTAGCCGTCCTGGTCGTAGGTGATCCTCTGTGGCCCCGAGTGGGCGGCTTGCCACATCAGGGAACAGATGGCGACACTCATGGGCTCTCCCCTCACACAAATCCACGAGTGGACCGTGCTACCGGAGCACGCCTCCGTCAACCGGCATGAGCCGCGCCCCGGGCGAGCCCCCTGAAGGGGAGCCCGCACCCCCAGCCACTCGCACTTGCCCTCCGGCGGGAGGGGGCGTGGGCCCGTGCGACAAATGCCCGTCGCGCAAATCCTGTCTTGCCGTCAGCCACGACGTGCCCGCACCCTCCCCTCCGGCGGGAGGGGTCGTGGGCCGGTGCGTCGTATGCCCGTCGCTTAGCTTCGGTCTCGGAGAACCCGCACCGTGTACCAGGTAAGGGCCATATGCCCGCCCTGCGACGGGCTGACGCACCGGCCCACGACCCCGACCCACCACCCACCCAGGGGCGCGGGGAACGGCGCGACCAGCCACAGACGGCCCGCAGTCGCCAACAAACCGAACCCACCCACCCGGTAGGCGCCCTGCTCACCCCAGCGGAGCGCCTTTGCGTTCCACCATGAGTCGAGAACCGCTCCGCTTCTCGCCGAAGACATCGTCCGGGTTGGACAGCACGCAGTTCTCCAGAGAGAGACAGCCGCAACCGATGCAGTCGGTGAGGTGGTCACGCAGACGGCTCAACTGCTTGATGCGCTCGTCGAGTTCGGAGCGCCAGGCCTCCGAGAGGTGGGCCCAGTCCTCCCGCGTCGGAGTGCGCCCCTCGGGGAGTTCGGCGAGCGCGTCGCGGATCGTGGCCAGCGGAATGCCGACGCGCTGGGCAGCCCGCACGAAAGCGACCCGGCGCAGTGCGTCACGCGCGTAGCGGCGCTGGTTGCCCGTGGTCCGGCGGCTGCTGATCAGGCCCTTGGACTCGTAGAAGTGCAGGGCGGATACGGCGGCGCCGCTGCGGGCCGACAACTGGCCGACCGTGAGTTCATGGATCTTCTCTGGAATCTGGGGCATTCCTTCAAGCCTACCCACCTCGTCACACTGCGGTACGTAGCATCTCGGTCCGTTGACATGGGCCCCGTACCCGACCATGCTAAGCAGTCGCTTAGACATTGACCACGCGGGAGGCCAGGGGCATGGCAGAGCCGAGGATCTTCACGTCCGCCGACGAGCTGAAGGCAGCGGTGGGCGAGCAGCTGGGGTACAGCGACTGGCTGGAGATCGACCAGAAGCGGATCGACCTGTTCGCGGACGCGACGGGTGACCACCAGTGGATTCATGTGGACCCGGAGAAGGCGGCCACGGGCCCCTTCGGGACGACCATCGCGCACGGATATCTGACATTGTCGCTGTTGCCCGCACTCGTGCCGCAGGTCATGCGGGTCGAGGGGATGAAGATGGGCGTCAACTACGGCAGCAACAAGGTGCGGTTTCCTGCGCCTGTGCCGGTGGGGTCGCGACTGCGCGCCACGGCGGTGCTCAAGGAGGTCACGGAGGCGGGCGGCGGTGTGCAGGTCACGGCCGCGGTGACCGTGGAGCGCGAGGGCGGCGACAAGCCGGTGTGCGTGGCGGAGTCGGTGTCGCGCTACTACTTCTGAGTCGCGCCACTACTTCTGATCGGTACGAAGGCGTCGACGACCCAGGGCTACTTCCTCGCCCCCACCATCCGCAGCACGAGGTCGGCGTTCAGCGCGCCGACCTCGTCCGGCGTCCGAGGGCCGTTCACGTTGAACCAGCGGGCGACGTCGATGCACAGCGAGAGCACGGCGAGTGTGGTGCCCTGGACGTCGAGTACGTCGAACTCGCCGCTCGCCACGCCGTCCTCGATGATCCCGCGTACCTCGGCATCGACCTGGCGGCGCAGCGCGATGATCTCGGCGCGGGCGGCCGGGCCGAGCGAGTCCAGTTCGTACTGCACGACTCGCGCGGTGGTGCGCCCCCCGGCGTGCCAGCGCACGAAGGAACTCACGGCGTCCGCGAGCCGTTCGGTCGCGCTGCCCTCACCCTGGGCTGCCGTCCGCAGGATCTCGACGGCCTTCTCGTGGCCGATTCTGCTGATCCGGTGGAGCAGCTCTTCCTTGGTCTTGTAGTGGATGTAGAGCGCGGCCGGGCTCATGCCTGCGCGGCCCGCGATGTCGCGGGTCGTCGTCGCGTGGTACCCGCGCTCGGCGAAGGCCTCCACCGCGGCGACGAGCAGCCGCCGGGCCGCGTCCGGGGTGACCTCGGCCCATGGCGGCATCTCGCCGCCGGCCGTTTCCTCCGCCGTACTCATCGCTGTCCGCCCCTTCTCCGCTGTCAGTTCTCCACTGGCAGGACGAACCACCATACCTCGCGGCCTGAGCGAGCGCTTAGCCTGCCCGCTCAGGGCCCCGGAGCCGCAAGCGGTTCAGAGCTTCTCGAAGGGTCAAAGCTTCTCGAAGGGGTCGTGCTCCGCGAGCAGCTTCTCCAGCCGGGCCTGGTCGACCCGGCTGACGATCTGCCCGGCCTCCTGCCGGTCGCGGATCACCTTGGCCAGCGTGAAGGCCGAAGTGACGAGGTAGAGGACGGCGATCCCCAGGAAGCCACGCACCCAGGCGTCGGCCTGCAGGTTGAAGATGCCGATGGCCGTGGCCGCCATGGCGATGGCGAACGCGATGACCGCCTGGCCGTAGAAGGCCGCGGTGGACTGCTGCTTGACAGGTGTCTCACTCATGGGGAAGAGAATCGGCGAAAGTGGCGGGCACCACATCCGCTCGGATACTCAGTCGCGTACTCAGGAAGCCGTGGAATCACTACTGCATGCACCTGGGGATGAGCACTCCTGGTTTCTGAGCGCAGTCATACCATGTGCGCCATGGCCCGACCGCGCAAGCCCCTCCTCAGCACCGACCGCATCGTCGCGACGGCGCGGGCGCTCGTCGACGCGGAGGGTCTCGCGGCCGTCTCCACGCGTCGGCTCGCCGCCGAACTGGGAGTGAGCGGGCCCTCGCTCTACAACCACTTCCGTACGAAGGACCAGATCCTGGAGGCGGTCGCGGACTCGGTGAGCGCGCAGGTCGATCTGTCGATGTTCGAGGACGGCCGGGACTGGCGCACCGCGCTGCACGACTGGGCCGTCTCCTATCGGTCGGCCCTGCGCGAGCACCCGAACATCGTGCCGGTCCTCGCCCGCGGCCCCGGCCGCCGACCGGCCGGTCTCCGCCTGGCGGACGCGGTCTTCGGTGCGATGGTCGCCGCGGGCTGGCCGCCCGCGCAGGCCACGTCCATCGGCGCGCTGATGCGGTACTTCATCATGGGCTCCGCGCTCGGCTCCTTCGCCGGGGGTTTCGTGGACGACGAGAGCGCGTACGACCCCGCCGACTACCCGCATCTCGGACAGGCCCATCTCCTCGCCGAGCAGCAGGAGAAGATCGACGAGCGGGCCTTCGAGACGGGGCTCATGGCGCTGCTGGACGGGCTGACCCAGCAGTACGAGCAGCTGGCGCGAGCGGTGTAGCGCGCTCGCGCGGAGACGACGCCACGGTTCGGCGGCCACCGAACCGTCCGTATCGCATGCTGAGGCCATGAGCACCAGGAACACGCCTCGCACGCGGTCCGGGACCGCCCAGGCCCCGGGACTCGCGGCGCTTGCCGGACTGATCGCCGACGAGACACGGGCCGCCTTCCTGCTGGCCCTGTTCGACGGTCGGGCCTGGACGGCCGGCGAGCTGGCGCGGCACGCGGGCGTCGCCGCGTCGACGGCCAGCGAACATCTGGGCAAGCTCGTCGCGGGCGGGCTGCTCGCCGAGGAACGGCAGGGACGGCACCGGTACGTACGACTGGCCGACGCCCGGGTCGCGCAGCTCGTCGAGGATCTCGCCGCGTACATCACACCTCCGGGCACCGAGCGGCCACGCGGCTTGCGGGAGTCCAGTGCCGGTTCCGCGATGGCGCGTGGCCGCACCTGCTACGACCACCTCGCCGGGCGCCTGGGCATCGCGGTCACCGACGCCCTGACCGGGCTCCAACTGCTGCGGCGGGACACGGGGTTCGCGCTCACGGACGACGGGCTGGCCTGGTTCGACGAGCAGGGCATTCCCCTCGTACGCACCGGTCGGCGGCCCCTCGCCCGCGCCTGCCTCGACTGGACCGAACGCCGACCGCACCTCGCAGGCGTCGCGGGCGCCGCCCTGTGCCGGCACGCGCTGGACGCGGGCTGGTGCGTACGTATCGGCTCGGAGCGGGCCGTGAAGGTCACGGACAAGGGCGAGCGGGTCTTCGCGGAGCTGCTGGGAATCGAGCCGACGACGCTCCACTGACCTTCCCCCTTGTTCGCTCAGCACCCCGTCCGAAATTCGCGAGCCCTTCCTCCCCCACCCACCTAACCTCTGGAGCGTGATGAAGTCTCCCCTGTCCGCCCGTCGTACGGACCTACTGGCCGCCGGTGCGGCGGCGGTGACCGTCGTGTTGTGGGCGTCCGCGTTCGTGTCGATCCGCAGTGCGGGATCGGCGTACTCGCCCGGTGCGCTGGCGCTCGGGCGGCTGCTGGCCGGGGCGCTGGTGCTCGGGGTCATCTGTCTCGTACGCGGGGAGGGGTTGCCGCCGCGTGCCGCCTGGCCCGGGATCGTGGTCTCCGGGCTGCTCTGGTTCGGGCTCTACATGGTGGTGCTCAACTGGGGTGAGCAGAAGGTCGACGCGGGCACGGCAGCCCTGGTGGTGAACGTCGGTCCGCTGGTCATGGCCCTGCTCGCGGGATGGTTGCTCAAGGAGGGACTGCCGCCGCGGCTGCTGGCGGGGATGGCGGTGTCGTTCGTGGGCGCGGCGATCGTCGGTCTGTCGATGTCCGGCGAGGGCGGCGCGTCCGTACTCGGCGTCCTGCTCTGTCTGCTCGCGGCAGTGGCGTACGCGGGCGGGGTCGTCGCCCAGAAGCCGGCCCTGCGACATGGTTCCGCGCTCCAGGTAACGACGTACGGCTGTGTGATCGGTGCGGTGGCCTGTCTGCCGTTCGCCGGTCAGCTGGTGTCCGAGGCCGGTGACGCCCCGCTGTCCGCGACGCTCAACATGCTGTATCTGGGCGTCTTCCCGACCGCGCTCGCGTTCACGACCTGGGCGTTCGCGCTGGCCCGTACGACGGCCGGGAAGATGGGCGCGACGACCTACGCTGTGCCCGCCCTGGTGGTGCTGATGTCGTGGCTGGCGCTCGACGAGGTGCCGGGCTGGATCACTCTCGTCGGCGGGCTGGTGTGTCTGGCGGGCGTCGCCGTGTCGCGGTCCCGGCCACGGACCGCCGAGGTCGCGGCCCCGGGAGCGGTTCCGGAGCCACGACCCGAGCGGGCCCCGGACTCAGCCCTCTGAGCCCTCTGACTTGGCCGAGGCCGAACGTGCCCTGTCCGCAAGGACCTTGATGGACACGAGCGCGATCACGGCGAGCCCGATGATGTAGGCGGACACGGACATCGACGTGTCCGTGGCCTCCAGCAGGAGCACCATCACGAAGGGTGCGAGTCCGCCGCCGAACACGGCCGCGATCTGGTAGCCGAGCGAGGCGCCCGTGTAGCGCATCTCGGGCGTGAACAGCTCGGCGAACAGGGCGGCTTGAGGCCCGTACATGATGCTGAGGAAGCAACTGGCGACGAACGTGCCGACGGCCAGCCACAGCAGCGAGCCTGTGTCGATCAGCAGGAACATCGGTACGGCCCACAGTGCGATCCCGGCCGCGCCGAACCCGTAGATCCGGATGCGTCCGACGCGGTCGGAGAGCGCGGCCGAGGCGGGGATCAGGACGAGCTGGGTGAGGCTGACGCAGAGCGAGACGGTGAGGACGGCGCTGCGTTCCATGTCGAGTTCGCGGGTGGTGTAGTCGAGGACGCCGGTGATCAGGATGTAGAAGGTCGCGGTGTTCACGGCGAACGAGCCGCCCGCGAGGAGCACCGTGCCGAGATGGCCGCGCAGGATCGTGCGCAGCGGGGAGTTCTTCTCGCCCTTCTCCTTCTCGGCCAGCGCCTGTTCGGCCTGACGGAACTCCGGGGTCTCCTCGACGCGGGTGTGGATGTACCAGGCGAGTACGAGGACGAGCAGCCCGACCAGGAAAGGCACCCGCCAGCCCCAGGCGGCGAACGCGCTCTCGCTGGTGAGGGCGCCGGCGAGCAGGAAGACGGAGTTGGCGGTCACCACACCGATGGGGACGCCGAGTTGGACGACGCTGCCGTAGACGCCGCGCTTGCCTTCGGGGGCGTACTCCGTGGCGAGGAGCATCGCGCCGCCCCACTGGGCGCCGACCGCGATGCCCTGCATCACGCGCAGGACGACGAGGAGTATGGGGGCGGCGATGCCGATCGTCGCGTACGTGGGGAGGAGGCCGATGCCCGTCGTGGCCACGCCCATCAGGGTCAGGGCCAGTACGAGCATGGGCTTGCGGCCTCGTTTGTCGCCGAGGTGGCCCGCGATGACTCCGCCGAGCGGACGGGCGAGGAAGCCCACGGCGAAGGTGGCGAACGAGGCGAGGACTCCTGCGGAGGGGCTGCCTGCGGGGAAGTACAGGTCTCCGAGGACGAGGGCCGCGGCGATGCCGAAGACGAAGTAGTCGTACCACTCGACGGCGGAGGCGAGGGCGGCGGCGGTCGCCACCTTGCGGCGGTGTCTGGTGTCTGGGCTGGTGGTCGCGCCGGGGAGCGCGGAAGGTGCGGTGTCCATGGCGTGCACACTCCGGTGGGTGCGGGGACGTTCGGGGGAACGTACCGACCGGACGGTATGGAGGTCAACGGTCGTGCACGCACGGGTTGTCCCGTGGGTCGCCTCGCCTTTAGAACACCACCAACGCCCGTCCGCCCTTGCCCGCCACCATGTTGTCGAACGCCGCCGGGATCCCCTCCAGGGCGATCCGTTCCGTCACCAGCGTGCTCAGGTCGAGGCGGCCCGCGCGGATGTGGTCGGCCAGGATCGGGAGGTCGCGGGACGGGTCGGAGTTGCCGTATACGCAGCCCGACAGGGTTCGGCCCCAGTGGAAGAGCTCCAGGGCGTTGAAGGTGACCTGCTGGTCCTTGCCGCCGATGCCGACGACCGTCGTGCGGCCGCCGCGGCGGGTGGATTCCCAGGCGGTACGGATCGTGACGGCGCGGCCCACGCACTCGACGGCCACGTCGACGCCCTGTTTGCCGGTGAGGGCGCGGATCTCACGGGCCGTGTTCTCGGAGGCGACGAGGTACTCCGTCGCTCCGGCCTCGCGTGCGAGGGACTCCTTCGCGGGCGACACGTCGACCGCGACGATCGTCGACGCGCCCGCGACCCGCGCGGCCTGGAGCGCGGCGAGACCGACTCCGCCGGCCCCGAACACGGCGACGGACTCGCCCGGTTGAACGCGGGCCGAGTGATGGACGGCCCCGTACCCGGTGAGCACGGCGCAGCCGAGCAGGGCCGCGTCGGTGAGCGGAATCCCGGCCGGCGCGGGCAGCACGCATCCGGCGGCCACCACGGTCTCCTCGGCGAACGCGGCGACGTTGAGACCGGGATACAGGTCCGTTCCGTCGGAGGAGCGCCGGGCGTACACGGCCCCCGCTCCCGTCAGCGCATTCGCGCACAGCCACACCTCGCCGAGCGAACAGGCGTGGCAACTCCCGCAGGAAGGCGCCCAGTTGAGCACGACGTCGTCGCCGGGCGCGACATGCGTGACTTCCTCGCCGACGGAGACGACCGTGCCCGCGCCCTCGTGACCGAGCACGGCGGGTACCGGCACCCTCATGGTGCCGTCGGACAGTGACAGGTCGGAGTGGCAGACCCCGGCGGCGGCGAGGCGCACCCGCACCTGCCCGGGGCCGGGCTCCGGCAGCTCGATCTCGGTGATCTCCAGCGGAGCACCTACGGCGGGCAGTACGGCAGCGCGAACCACGTCAGCCACGTCGGCGCTCCTCAGAACTGGAGGGACTTGGTCTGGAGGTACTCGGCGAGCCCGTGTGAGCCCAGTTCCCGGCCCACGCCCGACTGCTTGTAACCGCCGAACGGCGCAAGGTGGTTGAAGCGCCCGCCGTTGATGTCCACCTGCCCGGTGTCCAGTTGGCGTGCGAAGGCGACCGCCTCGGTCTCGTCGCCCGCCCATACCGCGCCGGCGAGCCCGTACACCGTGCCGTTGGCGATGCGCAGGGCGTCCGCCTCGTTCTCGTACCGGAGGATCGACAGGACGGGTCCGAAGATCTCCTCCTGGGCGATCGTCATCTCCGGAGTCACGTCGGCGAAGACGGTGGGGCTGACGAAGTAGCCCTGTTCGCGTGGGGATTCGGGGCCGCCCGCGACCAGCCGCGCGCCCTCCGCGACGCCCTTCTCGATATAGCCGCGCACGCGCTGCTGCTGCTTGGCGTTGACGAGTGGGCCGATGCGGTCGCCGTACTTCGCGGCGGCGTCGGCGGCCAGTTCGACCGCCTCGTCGTATCGCGAGGTGTGCACCAGCATGCGGGTCCAGGCGCTGCAGGTCTGGCCGGAGTTGGACATCACGTTGGCCACGCCGACGTTGACCGCCTTGGCGAGGTCGGCGCTCGGCAGGATGACGTTGGCGGACTTGCCGCCGAGTTCGAGGGCGACCCGTTTCACGGCCGCGCCCGCGGTCGCGCCGATCTGCCTGCCGACCGCCGTGGAGCCGGTGAAGGAGACCAGGTCCACACCGGGGTGTTCGGCGAGGGCCTGGCCCGCGACCGGGCCGAGGCCGGTGACCAGGTTGAAGACGCCGGCCGGTACGCCCGCTTCGTGTACCGCCTCGGCGAAGAGCTGGGCGGTCAGCGGGGTGTCCTCCGCGGGCTTGAGGACGATCGTGCAGCCCGCGGCCAGCGCGGGGGCGACCTTGTTGACGATCTGGTGCAGCGGGTAGTTCCACGGCGTGATCGCGCCGACCACTCCGACGGGCTCCAGGCAGACGGTCGAGTTGCCCACCTTCTCCTCGAAGGCGTACGTGGCGGCCAGTTCGGCGTACGAACCCGTCACCAGGATCGGCAGCCCCACCTGCACCCTCTGCGAGAACGGCAGCGGCGAACCGAGTTCGGCGGTGACGGTTTCGGCGATCTCGTCCTTGCGGGCGACGAGGATGTCCCGCAGGGCCGCCAGGCGGGCCCCGCGTTCGGCGGGCTCGGTCGCCGCCCAGCCGGGAAGTGCGGCGCGGGCGGCGCGTACGGCGGTATCGATGTCCTCGGCGGTGCCCGCGGGAACCGTGGCGATGAGTTGCTCGTCGGCGGGGTTCACCACCGCGATGCCGGTATCCGTGCCGGCAGCGTCGCGCCACTCGCCGCCGATGTACATGCCGTCGTGGGCCTTCATGGCTTCCTCCCGGGCTGTTCCGTCGTCCGCCGCCCAAACTAGCGGTGTTAGTTTTCATACGCCAGGGGCGGCTGAGCCCTCACGTGCTCAGGAGTACACCCGAATCGGCTCGCAGGCGCGGTGGGGATCCGCGGCGACCGTTTTCACTCCCCCAGGTCCGGCAGGTGCTCCGGGGCCGGGGAGATGCGCTCCCCGTGCTGGTCGAAGACGAAGAGGTGGTCGATGTCGACCAGGAGGGGAACCTGCATGCCGTGACGGAGGTCATGGTCGGGGGTGGTGCGCACCACCAGATCGCCTGTGTCGGTGGGCAGTCGCTCCTCGGCGGACGCGTACGCGTCGCGGTCGCGGTCCAGGGTGACCACGGGTCCGGCCCGCAGGGAGCCCGCGCGTTCCCTCAGCCGGCCGAGCACGCCCACCGGACTCTCCCTGCGGCGGCGCCCGGGCTGTTGCGGGCGGGGCGCCTCCAGTTCCGGTACGACGGCGGGCTGCGAGCCGGTGTTGAAGTGCACCAGCACCTCGTGCCCCTGGTACTCGACGTGCTCCACCAGGCCGCTGATCGGCACCTCGCCGGGTCCGGCCGCGGAGCGCGGGGCCAGGCGTACGGCTTCCGAGCGCAGGCCGACGATGACCTCGCGGCCCTGCTGGACCCGCAGCAACTGGTGGTCCAGGCACAGGGGTTCGGGCAGCCGCAGCGCCTGGCGGCCGAGGCTGATCGACATCGCTCCGTCGAGCGGCGCGCGGACGACGCCGCGCAGCAGGTTGATCCGCGGGGTGCCGATGAACGCGGCGACGAAGACGTTCACGGGCAGCGCGTAGACCCTGCGCGGGGTGTCCACCTGCTGGAGGATGCCACCGCGCAGCACCGCGACCCGGTCGCCGAGCGACATCGCCTCGGCCTGGTCGTGGGTGACGTACACCGTGGTGGCGCCCAGCTCCCTGGTGATCCTGGAGATTTCGGCCCGCAGGTGATTGCGGAGCTTGGCGTCGAGGTTGGACAGCGGCTCGTCCATCAGAAAGGCGGACGGGTTCCGGACGATGGCACGCCCCATGGCGACCCGCTGGCGTTCGCCGCCGGACAGCTGGCCGGGATAGCGGCCCAGCAGGTCCTGGATGCCGAGCATCCGGGCCGTGGCGTCCACGCGCGGGGCGGGGTCCTCCCCGCGGGCCTCCAGGCGCAGCGGGAAGCCGATGTTCCCGCGGCTCGTCATGGTCGGGTACAGGGCGAAGTTCTGGAAGACCATGGCCATGTTGCGCTCGCTGGGCTGCAGGTCGGTGGCGTACTCGCCGTCGAGGTACACCTCGCCCTCGGTGGGCTCCTCCAGTCCGGCGATCATTCTCAGCACGGTCGACTTGCCGCAGCCCGAAGGGCCGAGCAGGACGAGGAACTCGCCGGGCCTGATGTCGAGCGACAACTGCTCCACCGCGCGAGTGCCGCGCAGGTACGACTTGCTGACACTCTTCAGAGAAATGGCGCGTGTCATGCGGTGCTCCCGGGGCTTCCGGTGCTCTTGCGCGGATAAGTCGTGAGAGTCACGGAAGCTAACGGACTGCGTATGCGCTGGGGAAGAGCAGCGGAGGGATTGATACAGGCCGGTTGTCGGCCACGCGGAAGAGGAGATTCGTCTTCCGCATGGAGCGCGCTCACTGTGCGCCGGATCAGCGTCTCTCGGGGTGCGGTGTGGACGACGTACGCCCGGCACGTTCCTCTTCCGGTTCGGACCCGGCAGCCGTACGCCCCTGCCGCAGCCCCAGCCCCGACGCGATCACCAGCAGCGCGCCGAGCATCACGAACGGCGCCGCCACCCCCGCGACTCCCGCCACAAGGCCCGCCGCGGCCGGTGCGGCGACCTGGCCCAGGCGGTTGCCGGTCAGGCGCAGGGCGAGGGCTGTGGAGCGGGCGTCCTCGGGGGCCGCCTGGACCACCGTCGTCATGGACAAGGGCTGGCCCACGCCCAGGCAGAAGCCGAGTGCCGCGAGGATCAGGGCAAGCGCCCAGACCGGGACCGGCAGCGCGATGCCCGCGCACAGCACGGCCCCCAGCAGACAGGTCGTGGCGAGAAGGGCGGCTCGGCCGAGCAGGCGCAGCATCGGTGTGATCACCAGGCGGCAGGCGATCGTCGCCGCCGCGCGCAGGCTCAGCAGCAGGCCGATGACGGACGGCGGGATGCCGCGGTGCTCGCCGACCACCGGAAGGTACGCGGTGAGGATGTCCGTCGCCGAGAGGACGGCGAGGCTGATGAAGATGCCCGCGGGTACGCCCCGGGTGCGCAGGATGCGATGTATGGGGACGCGTTCCCCTTGCGGCGTACGGGACTTGCCCGGCCTACGGTGCTCGATACGCCACAGCGAGGTGAACGCGACCGCGGCTCCCGCGCCCGCGACGAGCAGCGCCAGTGCGCTGGTGCCCGCCATGTCGGGGCCGCCGATCAGGGCGCCCGCGGCGATCGGTCCGACCAGCTGTCCGAGGGAGGCGCCGATGGTGAAGTGGCCGAAGTTGCGGTCCTGTTCGTGCGGGGCGGACTGGCGGGCCACGATCGACTGGGCGCCGATCACGAAGCAGAGGTGACCGAGGCCCATCACCCCGCTCCACGCCGCCATCGCGAGCAGCGAGTTCGCTATGCCGCTGAGGGCGCAGCCGCCCGCGATCAGTACGACGCCGATGGGCAGCAGGGGCGCGCACCGGCCCTGGTCGGTCCTGCGGCCCAGGGGTACGGCGACGAACAGCGGCAGCAGCGCGTACACGCCCGCGATCACACCGATCGCACGCTCGTCCGCGCCCAGCGCGAGGGCCCGGTAGGAGACGGCGGGCCGGGCCATCGACACCGCCCCCTGCGCGAAGCTGAAGGCGATGACGAGGCGGAGCAGCCAGCCGCGGTTCCCACCGGGCTTCACGGTGTCCTCCAAGAGATGGGGGTCGGAAGAAGGGGATCAGATGATTCCGAACAGGATTCCCGCTCCGAGTACCACGAGGGAAGTGAGCGCAGCCCACTTGACCACGAACTTGGTGTGGTCGCCGAACTCCACCTTCGCCATCCCCACGAGGACGTATACGGCGGGCACGAGCGGGCTGGACATGTGCAGCGGCTGGCCGACGAGCGAGGCGCGGGCGATCTCCAGCGGCGAGACCCCGTGTGCGGCGCCGGCCTCGGCGAGGACCGGCAGGACTCCGAAGTAGAAGCCGTCGTTCGACATGAAGTACGTGAGCGGCAGGCTCAGGAAGCCGGTGACGATCGCCATGTGCGGGCCCATGCCCTCGGGGATGCCGTCGACGAGCCACTTCGCCATGGAGTCGACCATGCCGGTGCCCTGGAGGACGCCGGTGAAGACGGCGGCGGCGAAGACCATCCCGGAGACGTTGAGCACGTTCTCGGCGTGGGCGCCGAGGCGGGCCTTCTGGTCGGGCATGTGCGGGAAGTTGACAGTGAGCGCGAGCGCGGCGCCGAGGATGAACAGGACCGGGATCGGCAGCCATTCCATGATCATGGCGGTGAGCAGGGCCACCGTGAGCAGCGCGTTGAACCAGTACAGCTTGGGGCGCAGCGTCGGGCGGTTGGGGTCCAGGCCCTGGAGTCGTACGTCGTCCTCGTCGTCGCCCGCGGCCTCGGAGGCGTCCGTTCCGGAGCCCGCGCCACCGGTGGTCTTGCCCGTACGGCCCTTGCCGTCACCAGAGCCGGCGGAACCGGCACCGGCGCCGACCAGCACCGTCTCCGTCTCCGGCTGCTCCTCCTTCTCCAGGATGCCCTTCTCCGTCTCCAGGACCTCGTCGAGGCTCAGCACGCCGAGCCGCTTGCGCTCGCGGAGGCCGAGTACGTACGAGAGGAAGATGACGAAGAGCAGGCCGACGGCGAGGGCCGGGATCATCGGGACGAAGATGTCGCCGGCGTCGAGCTTGAGCGCGGTGGCGGCGCGGGCGGTGGGGCCGCCCCAGGGCAGGGTGTTCATGACGCCGTTGGCGGTGGCGGCGACGCCGGTCATCACGACCAGGCTCATCTTGAGGCGCTTGTAGAGCGGGTACATCGCCGAGACCGTGATCATGAAGGTGGTCGAGCCGTCGCCGTCGAGCGAGACGATCGCGGCGAGCAGGGCCGTACCGACGACGATGCGCAGGGGGTCGGCCTTGCAGAACTTCAGGATGCCCCGCACGATCGGGTCGAAGAGCCCGACGTCGATCATGACGCCGAAGTACACGATGGCGAACATCAGCATCGCGGCGGTGGGCGCGAGTTGGCCCACTCCCTCGATGACGTAGTCGCCGAGATGGGCACCCTTTCCGACGAACACACAGAAGAGTGCCGGGATCAGTACGAGCGCCGCGATCGGCGACATCTTCTTCATCATGATCAGGACCAGGAAGGTCGCGATCATGGCGAAGCCGAGGATGGTCAGCATGAGTGGATACCTAACGTTCGCCCTTGAACAGCCACCAGGGCCGGCGGTTGGGGCGACGTTAGGGCGCTCGTGGAAGCGTTAACAAGATGTTGACGCGAGAGCAATAAGCGCAAAACTACTGGTCAGGGCGTTGTCCCTGTTGGCGCGACCTCGACGGGTATGCCATTGAGGACCGCATTGCCCGACAGCGGGTCGAGCAGAGAGCCGTCGAGAAGCTGGTTGACGTTGACTCCGGGCTCGGCGGCGGCGTGGTTCATACGGGTGCCCGGCCGGTCGTGACCCCAGCCGTGCGGGAGGCTCACGACCCCGCGCCGGATGCCGTCGGTGACCTCGGCCGGAGCCGTCACCTCTCCCCCGGCGCCCTTGATCCGTACGGCGTCCCCGTCCGCGATCCCGAGACGTGCGGCGTCGTCGGGATGGATGTGGACGGTGCAGCGGTTCGTACCGCCGGTGAGGGCGGGGATGTTGTGCATCCAGCTGTTGTTGGAGCGCAGATGACGGCGGCCGACGAGGACGAGGCCGTCGGGGCGCCGGCGCAGAGCGTCCCTGAGGCGTGGCAGGTCGTCGGCGATCGGCTGCGGCAGTAGCTCTACGCGTCCGCTGCGGGTCTTGAGGGGCTGGGGCAGGCGCGGCTGGAGGGGGCCGAGGTCGATGCCGTGCGGCTGGTCCAGCAGCTTGTCCAGGTTCAGCCCTTCCGGTCGTACGCCGAATCCGTCGCCGTACGGGCCGAGGCGCAGCATCATGTCGAGCCGTCGCTCGGGGCCGTTGTCGCCGGTGAGTGCGGCGGCGAGCTCGTGGGGGTCGCGGCCGTGCACCGGGGAGTGCGGTTCCTTGACGGCCTTGCCGAGGGTCTGGTCGATGACCATGGCGTCCACGGCGGAGGGATCGGCGCCGTGCATGCCGGTCGCGGCGAGGACGAGCCGGGCGAGGATCTCGGTCTCGGCCATGCGGCCGGGTTCGAGGGGGACGGCGGCGCGGGTGTAGCGGACCTGGTTGCGTACGGCGAGGGCGTTGAAGGCGAAGTCGTGGTGCGGGCTCTGCGAGGGCGGGGGCGGGGGCAGCACGACGTGGGCGTGGCGTGAGGTCTCGTTCAGGTACGGGTCGACGCTGACCATGAAGTCGAGCGAGCCGAGGGCCTTGTCGAGGCGGTCGCCGTCGGGCGCGGACAGGACGGGGTTCGCGGCGATGGCGATGAGGGCGCGGACGGGTTCGCCCTCGGCGGTGGCGGTGTCGATCTCCTCGGCGAGCGCCGCGATGGGCAGTTCGCCCTTGGCTTCCGGGTGGCGGCTGACCCTGCTGTGCCAGCGGCCGAGGGCGAAGCCGCGGCCGGGTCCGGCGGGGCGGGGCGTCTTGTCGGTGGCGGCCTGCGGGAAGAGGGCGCCGCCGGGCCGGTCGAGGTTGCCGGTGAGGATGTTCAGCACGTCGACGAGCCAGCTGGCCAGAGTGCCGTGCGGGACCGTGCAGCTGCCGATGCGGCCGTAGACGGCGGCGGTGGGCGCGGCGGCCAGTTCGCGGGCGAGCGTACGGATCGTAGCGGCGTCCACGTCGCATGCCCCGGCGGCGGCTTCGGGGGTGAAGTCCCGTAGCGCGTCGGGGATTTCATCGAGTCCCTGCACCAGCTCGGCGAGTTCGCCGAGATCGGTGAGCTTCTCCTCGAAGAGGACGTACGCCATGGCCGCGAGCAGCAGCGCATCGGTGCCGGGGCGGATCGAGACGTGCCGGTCGGCGAGTTTGGCGGTACGGGTGCGGCGTGGGTCGATCACGGTGAGGGTGCCGCCGCGTGCCTTGAGGGCCCTGAGCTTGCCGGGGAAGTCGGGTGCGGTGCACAGACTTCCGTTGGATTCCAGGGGGTTGGCGCCGATCAGGAGGAGGTGGTCGGTGCGGTCGAGGTCGGGTACGGGGATCGCGTTCGCGTCGCCGAAGAGGAGCCCGCTGGATACGTGCTTGGGCATCTGGTCGAGCGTGGACGCGGTGAAGATGCTGCGGGTGCCGAGGGCGCCGAGCAGGACGGTCGGGTAGAGGGCGCCGGCCATGGTGTGGACGTTCGGGTTGCCCAGGACGACGCCGAGGGCGTGCGGTCCGTACGTCTCGACGATGGGCCGCAGCCCTGCCGCGACCGCGTCGAACGCCTCGTCCCAGGTCGCCTCGCGCAGTTCACCGTCCTTGCGCACCAGAGGCGTACGCAGCCGGTCGGGGTCCGCGTCCACGGCTCCGAAGGAGGCGCCCTTCGGGCAGATGAACCCCTGGCTGAACACGTCGGCGCGGTCACCTCGGGCGCCGGTCACCCGGGTGCCCTCGATGGTGAGCGTCAGGCCGCAGGTGGCTTCGCACAGGGGGCAGATGCGCAGGGCGGTGCGGGAGTCGGTGGTGGTGGACACGGGTCCTCCGGAGGGGTGGCGACGTCGGCACGCGAACTGGCGTCGAGCATACCGACCGGTATGTCATCTGGGGAGTCCCGCGAGAGTCGCTTCGGACACTCCCGTGCCCTTCAGCTGCGGATCGCGCTTCAGTCGAGCACTCGCGCCAGGTACGACCGCAGCAGTTCCCGCGTCTCCTCGATGATCCGTTCGTCGCCCGACGGGTCGAGACGGAAGGCGAGTTGGACGAGGGTGTCGGCGGCCTCGACGGCAACCAGGAAGGTGCGGCGGAGGTCGTCGTCGGGTTCGCGGTCGAGGTAGGCGGAGAGCATGTCGGTCAGGCGGTCGGCGACGCGGGTGTTGGGTTCGGCGTCGCGGGTGCCTACGGGTATCTGGTTGCCGAAGTCGACGAGGGCGAAGCCGGGCGCGGTGCGCTTCATGACGAGGTACTCCTCGAGCACGGCGTCCATGGCCGCGCGCCAGCCTCCCTCCCCGCCGGCCGCTTCGAGGCGGTGGGTGACGCGCTCGGCATAGCGGTCGAGGTTGCGCTGGGCGAGTGCGTCGGCCATGGCGCGCTTGTTGCCGAAGAAGCGGTACACGGAGCCGATGGGGACGCCGGCGCGCACGGCGACGGCTCGGGTGCTGAGGGCGTCGTAGCCCACCTCGTCGAGGAGGTCGGCGCAGGCGTCGAGGATCCTGGTCAGTCGTTCCGCGCTCCGGCGCTGAACGGGAGCGCGGCGCAGCGAGGTCGCTTGGGGCACAGGCATCATCATGCCTTTCCGCCGAGGTTCGGGGAACCGCGCCCCCCAGTACGCCGGTCTGCGCCTTGCCCGCTCACCTGCGGGGTCGGCGTGATCGCGCCGTTCGCCTCACCCACGTCTTGCGAAGGGAAATCCTGAATCCTACGGTGTTACATAGGAATCAGGAGCGAGGGCGCAAGGGAGCGACCATGAACGGGGACGCGCGGAAGACCGCCGAGGCATTGACGTACCTCTCGGGATTCGGCAATGAGCACAGTTCGGAGGCGGTGCCGGGCGCGCTGCCGATCGGCCGCAACTCGCCGCAGCGCGCACCGCTCGGGCTGTACGCGGAGCAGCTGAGCGGTTCGGCGTTCACGGAACCGAGGGCGTACAACCGCCGCTCGTGGCTGTACCGGATCCGCCCGTCCGCCGCCCACCCGGCCTTCGCCCGCACCGACAACGGCACTCTCCGCACGGCGCCCTTCACGGAGACGGCGCCCGACCCGAACCGGCTGCGCTGGAACCCCCTGCCGGAGCCCGAGCCGGGCACGGATTTCGTACGGGGCCTGTGGACCCTCGGCGGCAACGGCGACGCCACGCAGCGCACCGGCACGGCCGTGCACCTCTATCACGCCAACTCCTCGATGCGGCGCGTGTTCAGCGACGCCGACGGCGAGCTGCTGATCGTGCCGGAGCGCGGCGGGCTGCTGCTGCGCACCGAGTTCGGACTGCTGCATGCGGAGCCCGGGCATGTGGCGCTGATTCCGCGTGGGGTGCGCTTCCGTGTGGAGCTCCTTGACGACGTCGTACGCGGCTATGTGTGCGAGAACTACGGAGCCCCCTTCCAGCTCCCCGAGCTCGGCCCGATCGGCGCCAACGGCCTTGCCAACGCACGGGACTTCCGGGCGCCCGTCGCCGCGTACGAGGACGTCGAGGGCCCGGTGGAGGTGGTGAACAAGTTCTGCGGGAACCTGTGGACCGCGACGTACGACCACTCGCCGCTCGATGTCGTCGCCTGGCACGGCACCCATCTGCCGTACGTCTACGACCTGCGCCGTTTCAATGTGCTCGGCTCCATCAGCTACGACCACCCGGACCCGTCGATCTTCACGGTCCTGACCTCGCCGACGGACACGCCGGGCCTCGCGAGCGTCGACTGCGTCGTCTTCGCGCCGCGCTGGCTGGTCGGCGAGGACACCTTCCGGCCGCCGTACTTCCACCGGAACGTGATGAGCGAGTACATGGGGCTCATCGAGGGCGCGTACGACGCGAAGGCGGAAGGCTTTGTTCCGGGCGGGGGTTCGCTGCACAACATGATGTCGGCGCACGGGCCCGACCGGGAGACCTTCGACCGCGCGAGCGCCGCCGAGCTGCGTCCGCAGAAGGTCGACGACGGCCTGGCCTTCATGTTCGAGACGCGCTGGCCGGTGACCCTCACGGCACAGGCGGCACGAGCGGAACACCTGCAACGCGCGTACGACGATGTGTGGCAGGGCCTCGAACGTCACTTCGGCCCGTTGCACTGAACGCCCGTTGACCGGTACGGATACCTTCGTGACCTCATTCGCCCCGGACTCGATCGTCCTGAACCGCAAACTGCCGCTCTGGTATCAGGTGTCGCAGTCCCTGCGCGCCTCGATACTCGGGCGCTCGCCGGAGGACCCACTGCGCCTGCCCACCGAGGAACAACTGGCGGGGCACTACGGGGTGAGCGTGCTGACCATGCGGCAGGCGCTCAAGGAACTGGAGGACGAGGGCCTGATCACCCGCCATCGCCGGCGCGGCACGTTCATCGAGCCGAGCGCCAGGCGGGGCGCGCCCGTGCGGCTGCTGGGTTCGGTGGACGCGATCGTGGCCCAGCAGTCGGGCATGACGACTCAGCTGCTCGGCCACGGCACGGCGCCCGTGTCGGCCGAACTCGCCGAGTACTTCCCGGAGTTGGCCGAGGTGGCGACGTATCACCGGCTGCGCAGCGACGAGAAGACCGGTGAGCCGACGAACCACGCCCGCAACTACGTGCGGCCCGAACTGGCCGAGCGCATCGACCTGGACGATCTGGCCCGCTGGCCGATGACGAAGGTGCTGCGGGACGTTGTCGGTATGCGGATCAGCCGCATCACCGACACCGTCGAGGCGCGGCTGGCCGATCCGGAGACGGCTCGGCTGCTTGAGGTGCCGCTGCTCAGCCCGATCCTGCGTTACACGGGTGTCGCCCATGGTGAATCCGGCCAGGTGCTGGATGTGGCGGTCATCCATTACCGGGGGGACCGCTTCTCGTTCACGGTCACGCTCGATGCGTAGGCGCTCCGCGCTGGGTGCGGTTTGAAGCTGCGGGTTCGTTGTGGCTGGTCGCGCAGTTCCCCGCGCCCCTGAAAAGCAAAAGCCTGCGGCTCCCCGCGCCCTGGGTAAGCCCGCACCCTCAACTGCCCGCAGCTTCCCTCCGGCGGGAGGGGGCGTGGGCCGGTGCGTCGTATGCCCGTCGCTTAGGTTCTGTCTCGGAGGACCAGGGCCTTGTACCAGGCCAGGGCCGTATGCCCGGCCTGCGACGGGCTGACGCACCGGCCCACGACCCCGACTCACGCACGGACCCCAGGGGCGCGGGGAACGGCGCGACCAGCCACAACGAACCCCGCACCCGCCCAACCGCCGTAGGCAACCTGCTCAACCGCCGGAGGCACGTCGTACCATGCCGAGCGTGACGCACGACGCTCCGCTGCTCGCGGACCTCATGCCGTGGTCCGTCGCACCGCCTCGGCTGGGCCGGGGGTGGCCGACGGCGCCCGATGCGGCGTCCCTGAAAGCGCGTTGGGACGCCTTTGTGAAGGCCGAAGGGCCCGACCGGGAGGCTTTGTTCGGCGTCACGCGCGCGCGGAACCTGCACTCGGCGGTGGCACAACTGCCGGGCCAGTCCAGTGGAACGGGTCGGCTGGCCCGTGCGTCGGGGCCCTGCGCGGAGCCCGTACGCGTGTTGCACGGGCCGTTCGACGAGCAGTGGCTGATACCGGACCACCGGCTGATCGACGCGGCCCGCCCGGAGCTGTGGCGGGTGGCGGACGAGCGGCAGGTGTTCGCCGTCGAGCAGGCGCCCGCGCCAGAGGGGCCCGCGCTGCTCGTCGCGTCCGCGCTGCCCGTGCTCCCGCCGCAGCCGCGGCAGCCGAAGAACGCCCCCGCGGCCCGCCCCGGCCGCATCCACCCCCTGTACCGCCGCCCCGGCGGCCTCGAACCGAACCTCGCGCCCGGCCTCGTGGACCACCTCGCCAAACGCCTGGGCCACTCCCCCGCCCCGCTCGACGTCCTCGCCTGGACGGTGGCGGTGGCGCGGACGGGCCCCGGCGGTTGCGCCGTCCCGCTCACCGCCGCCCCCGAACTCTGGGCATACGGCACCGAGTTGGGCCACCGCATGCTCAGGCTGATGCGCCGCGACGGCGACCGTCCCAAACTCCCCGGCGGGCGGCGCCCGTACGTACGCGCCCCGCTCCCCGCCCGCCCTCTCGAACTCCACTACGACCGCGACGAGGAGACCCTCCACCTCGACGAGGGCCGCATCTCCCCCGTACCGCCCGCCGCCTGGGACTTCGAGGTGGGAGGCGCCCGGGTCCTGGACCAGTGGTTCACCACCCGGACCGCTCCCCCGGAGCCCGGCACGCTGGAGGCGATCCGCCCTGCCACGTGGCCCCAGACCTGGACCTCCGAACTGCTCGAGCTGATCACGGTGTTGGCGCTGCTCGCGGAACTGACGCCTCAGCGGGCCGAGTTGACCATGACAGCGCCGGTCACCGCGGCCGAGCTGGGCCGCGCGGGCGTGCTCCCGGTCCCGGCGGCGGCACGCAGGCCCGCCTCGGTCCTCGACCACCACGAGGAGGGGCCTGAGGGGCAGTTCGCACTGCTCTAGCACTCAGGGTTCAGCGCTTGAGGTCGAACGCGTCCAGGACCCTGCCGAGCGCGCGATCGAACACCGCCTCCAGGTCGATCGGCCCGGAGTCCTCCATGAACGCCGCGGCCAGCCGCGGGTACTCGCCGGTGGCCACCTGACTGCCGAGGTAGGCGATACGGACCGCGTTCTCCTCCTCCTCGGACCAGGGCATGGAGCGGGTGCGCTCGGCGGTGGCCAGCTCGTTCGCGGTGTACATCGTCACGACGCCGTTGAGCAACGCGACCATCTCCATCTTCGTGCCGTACGGGAGGTCGAGCGGTTCGAGGCAGGCCATGCAGTGCTCCAGATAGCGCAGGGTGTTGGGGCCGAAGCCGTAGACCCCCGACATCAGACGCGGCACCCAGGGATGGCGGTGCATGAGGACGCGGGACTCATGGGCGTTCCGGAGCATGTCGGCGCGCCAGTCGCCCGAGGGCCCCTTGAAGTCGTGCTCGGCGCCGATGGCGTCGATCATCAGCTCGTGCAGGTCCTCTTTGCGCGGCACGTAGTTGTACAGCGACATCGTGCCGCAGCCCAACTCGGCCGCCACATGCCGCATCGACACCGCGTCCAGCCCTTGCGCGTCCGCGATCCGCACCGCGGCGGCCGCGATGTCCACGCGGGTGTACGCGGGACGCGGACCGCGTCCCGTGCGCTCGGGGCGGTTCCAGATCACTTCGGGTACGGCCTTGCGCCCTGCCATGGGTCGATCACCTCGTGACCATCCTAGTTACGTACACCGTACGTAATGCGCTATGGTCGACCCATGACTTCTACGTACGCTGTACTTAGTGAAGGGCTCGAGAAGCGTTTCGGGGAGGTCCACGCTCTCCGGGGGCTGGACCTCGCGATCGCCGAGGGCACGGTCTGCGGGTTGCTCGGACCGAACGGCGCGGGCAAGACCACGGCCGTACGGGTCCTGACCACGCTGCTGCGGCCCGACGCGGGGTCCGCGCGGATCGCGGGGCACGACCTCGTACGGGAGCCGGACGCGGTCCGTCGCGCCATCGGTGTGACGGGCCAGTTCGCCTCGGTCGACGGCGACCTCACGGGGCGGGAGAACCTGCGGCTCTTCGCGAAGCTGCGCCGCGCCCCGAAGGCGCACGCCCGCGCCGACGACCTCCTCGACCGCTTCGAGCTCACCGAAGCCGCGGGCCGGCTCGCGTCCACCTACTCGGGCGGCATGCGGCGCCGCCTCGATCTGGCCGCAAGCCTGATCACGCGGCCCGCGGTGCTCTTCCTGGACGAGCCGACTACCGGGCTCGACCCCGCCAGCCGCAACCAGATCTGGCAAGCGGTACGTGACCTCGCCGCGGACGGTACGACGGTGCTGCTGACCACGCAGTACCTGGAGGAGGCCGATCAACTGGCCGACGACATCGCACTGCTGGACGAGGGCAGGGTCGCCCACAGCGGCTCACCGGCCACGCTCAAAGCACTCATCGGCTCGTACGCGGAAGTCGTCGTCGCCCACGCGGACGCCATGCCCCAGGCGGCGGTCGTGCTCGACCAGCTCACCGGCGGCGAACCACACTTCGACCACGAACGGCACGCCGTCGGCTCCGTCACCACCGATCCGACGCTCACACTCCCCCGCCTGGTACGCGAACTCGACGCCGCGGGCGTGCCGCTGCTCGACGCGAGCCTGCGTCCGCCGAGCCTCGACGACGTGTTCCTGCGACTGACCGACAGCCCGACCGACCGTAAGGACCTGGTGGCATGAGCGCCCTCGCGTACGACACGACGGCCATGCTCGGCCGGCAGCTTCAGCGGGTCCGGCACAATCCCGGGCTGCTGATTCTCACTCAGACGATGCCGATCACGATGCTGCTGTTCTTCGGCTATGTATTCGGCAGCGCGCTCGCCATGCCGGGCGCCGAGTACCGCTCATTCCTGGTGCCGGGGCTTTTGGTGGCGACCGCGGCGAACGGGATCATGACGGGGATGTTCGAGGCGGCCCGGGACTCGCACCGGGGCGTGATGGACCGCTTCCGTACGCTGCCGATGAGCCGGGCCGCGGTGCCGCTCGGCCAGGCGGCGTCCGATCTGGTGCTGACCACTGCGGGGATGGTGCCGCTGCTGCTGGTCGGGCTCGCGGTGGGCTGGCGGATCGAGGGGACAGCGGCTGAGGCTGTGGCGGCCGTCGCCTTGCTGATGCTCTTCCGGTTCGCGATGACGTGGATCGGGATCCTGCTCGGGCTCGCGTCCCAGAGCGAGGAGGCAGCAGGGCAGTTGGGCGGGGCGACCTTCATCCTGCCGCTGCTGTCCAATGCGTACATCCCGACGGACAACCTGCCGGGCTGGCTGCGCACGGCGGCCGAGTGGAATCCCATCAGTGCGGTGACGACGGCGGTGCGGGATCTGTTCGGCAATGCGCCGGTGCCGGAGGGTGCCGCCTGGCCCGTGGCGCATCCGGTGGCGGGATCGCTGGCCTGGTGCGCGGTACTGATCGCCGTGTTCCTGCCGCTCGCCGTCCGCCGGTACGCGACCGGCGGACGCTGAGCGTCAACTCCTGTGCCTGCGTGATGCGTTCGCACCGCGGGTGGGAAGCGGGTGCGAAGGTGTTCGGGTCGGTTGCCGGTCAGTGACCGGGGTCGCTGATCAGCGGCCGCCGAACAGGGATCGGCGCAGTCGACGCAGGGGGGCGAAGAGCGAGACCCGCCGCACTCGTGCGCGCCTGCTGTTGCGCTCCTGTGTGTGATCACGTGCGGTGAGCTCACGCATCAGTGAGGTCGCCTCGGTCGTCTCTCCCTGCGGGATGGCGGGGCCACCCAGCACCGAGAGATGGCGGTCGAGGCGCGAACTGGTCGCGCTGCTCCCGCAGGTGATCGCAGGGACTCGCGCCCTGCCACGCACTGTTATCTGTTCCATGTCACTCCCACCCATACGAGGGCACCCGGCCCGGGCAGGTTAACCCTATCGCTCCCTCATGACACTCGTGTATCCCGGGCGCAGGATTCACCTTCTTCGTAAGGCCGTTGACGATTACTCTGACGATTACTCTCCGAATCCAACCGAATTCAGGGCGAGTTGGACAACTGGGGCAGATGTGGGCTGTGGAGAGCCGCCCTGCGGCTCGACGGTGACGGCGAGTGAGGTCGCGTCCGGATTCAAGTCGGTGGCGAGCAAGGGCGTGTCGCCGTCGAACAGGCCCAGGGAGCGCGGTTGGACCTCTGGTCGCATGAGCCACAGTTGGTGAACCCTTCCGTTCGTAGGTCTGCCGAGGCCCGCGGGTGTGACCACGGCGGCGCGCTCCGAGGCGGACGCGACGACGTTGATGCTCTGGCCGTTCGCGACCTGTCCGGCGCTCGCGGCGGCGTCCGGCGCCGCGAGAATGTTGGCGATCTCACGTGCCTGGGTCCGCTCCTGGTCGAGCTGGTCCTGGGTGCGGGAGGCCTGGACGCCGAACAGCGCGGCGACGACGAGCGCCGCCGCGGCAGTGGTGGCGGCGAGCGGGGACAACAGGCCGTGCAGCCGCGAGGGGCGCGGCCGCTGTGCACGCATCCCGGGCAGCGGCTGCTGTGCGGCGCGCGGGTGCGGCTGCGGCCCCAGGGCGGTCTGCCCCGGCGCGGCCTCCTGGGGTGTGGTCCGTACGGCCATGAGGACCCGGTTGCGCATCGCGGCCGGGGCCGGGGCGGCCGTGTTCCAGGCGAGGCGGACCGCGTCCTCGCGCAGGAGGCGCACCTCGGCGGCGCAGCTGTCGCAGCGCTTCAGGTGCTTCTCGAAACGCTGGTGTTCGCGGGGTTCCAGCGCGTCGAGGGCGTACGGGGCGGCCAGCGAGTGCATTTCGCTGCGCCTGAAGAGGACGGTCATACGGCACCTCCCAGGCATTCGCGCAGCCGCGTGAGTCCGTCGCGCATGCGCGTCTTGACCGTGCCGAGCGGCAAGGAGAGCCGCTCGGCCACTTCACGGTACGTGTAGCCGTCGTAGTAGGCGAGAGTGACGGACTGGCGTTGCAGTGCGGTGAGCCGGTCCAGGCAGCGGCGTACCCATTCGCGTTCGAGACCGGCCTCGACCTCCTCGGCGACCTGGTCGAAGGCGGGTCCGCTGGCACGCTGGGCCTCACGCATCTCGCGTTCGCCGGCCGCGCGGGCGCTGCGGACCCTGTCGACCGCGCGGCGGTGCGCGAGGGTGAGGACCCAGGCGAGGGCGCTGCCTCGGCCGGGGTCGTAGCGGGCGGCGGAGCGCCAGAGTTCGAGGAGCACCTCCTGGGCCACCTCCTCCGACTGGGCCGGGTCCCGCACCACGCGGCGCACCAGACCGAAGACCGGTCCGGACACCAGTCCGTACAGATCCTCGAAAGCCTTCTGGTCGCCTTTGGCCACGAGCACCAGAAGTTCGTCCGCCTGCACCCGTAACCCCCTCTCCCGGCCGCGTGTCGGCCTGTCCCGACAGTCAAGCATTCGGCGCGGGCACCCGTTCGGATGGGTCCACAGATCAACTCGTCGAAAAACACAGGTGAAACTCAAACCAATCCGCCCGCCCGACGGCACCGAATGGCGTGTGTCAGGCAACAAAACACGCGGCAACGAGCGCCAGGGCCGAGCGGACCACACCGTCCGTCGCCTCTCGCCAGAACCGCGGGAACGCAGCTTGTAACAGAGGACGGACGGCATGACACCTAACATCCGCAGGATCGTGGGACACAGGAGCCTCACGACCCTCGTCTGTGGGGCGCTGGCTGCCGGGGGGCTAGCAGCCGCCGGCGTGACCGCGCTCGAACCGGAAGAGGCGACTGCCTCCAGCCACCGGGAGGCCCCGCTGATCTCGGGGACGCCGCAGTTCGACAACACGGACCTGTACGCGTTCGCGAGCCCCGACACCCCGGACACGACGACGATCGTGGCGAACGTGATCCCGTTCGAGGAGCCGGCGGGCGGACCGAACTTCTACACGTTCGCGGAGGACGCCCAGTACGACATCCACATCGACAAGGACGGGGACGCGCAGGGCGATCTGCTGTTCCGGTACACGTTCGACACGCACGTCAAGAACGACAAGAGCTTCCTGTACAACACGGGGCCGGTCGAGAGCCTGGACGACCCCGACCTGAACATCACGCAGACCTACGACCTCCAGCTGCTGCAGCTGAAGGACCAGAAGGCCGTGAAGCGGACGTACGTCGCGGACGATGTGCCGGTCGCGCCGTCGAACGTCGGCAAGGCGTCGATGCCGGACTACGCCAAGCTGCGTGACCAGGCGGTCAAGGAGCTGGGGTCGTACGACGCCAAGACCTTCGCGGGTCAGGCGGACGACCCGTTCTTCGCGGACCTGCGGGTCTTCGACCTGCTGTACGGCGGGAACCTGTCGGAGGTCGGCAACGACACCCTCAAGGAATACAACGTCAACTCCATCGCCCTGCAGCTGCCGAACGAGTTCATCCAGGAGTCGGCCAAGCAGCCGGTCGTCGGGATCTGGGCGACCACGAACCGCAAGGGCGCGGACGGGCACTTCCGGCAGGTCTCGCGGCTCGGTAACCCGCTGGTGAACGAGGTCGTCAACCCGATCAAGGACAAGGACACGTTCAACGCGTCCGCTCCGTGGGACGACGCGCAGTTCCTCAAGAACGTGACCGAACCGGAGCTGCCGAAGCTCATCGAGGCGATCTACAAGATCCCTGCGCCGGACGAGCCCAGGAACGACCTCGTGGACGTCTTCCTGAAGGGTGTTCCGGACCTCAACCAGCCGCCGCACGTACGGCCTTCGGAGATGCTGCGGCTCAACACCTCGATCAAGCCGGCGGCCGAACCGAAGCGGCTCGGTGTGCTGGACGGCGACAACGCGGGCTTCCCCAACGGGCGTCGGCTCACCGACGACGTGATCGACGCCTCGCTTCAGGTCGTCGAGGGTGAACTGCTCGGCGCCAAGAACGACTTGGGCGACGCGGTCGACAAGAACGACAAGGACTTCGAGAAGGCCTTCCCGTACGTCGCTCTGCCGACCGAGGGTTCGCGCGGTCCGCTGGCCAAGGGTACGGACGGCACCAAGGGCGACGTACGCAACCAGCTCGGCGACGCGCTGACGCCGGCGGGCACGAGCAGCGGCAACATCGGCGGCATGGACGACACCACGCTGATCGCCGTGTCGGCGGTGTCGGGCGCGGCCGGCTTCCTGCTGATCGGCACGGGGCTCATGTGGTGGCGCAGCCGACGGCGGATGAGCGGCTACTACTAGCCGCTCCGCGGAAGGGCGGTTCGGAACTGCGGGTCCGTTGTGGCTGGTCGCGCCCACGCGGCGGAGCCGCAAAGCGGATACAGCCCCGCGCCCCTGAAGGGGCCTGCGGCCTCCTTCGGGGCGCGGGTACCGCACCGGACTTCTTAGCCACCCCCAAACTGGCGCGGCCCGCAACCACCATCCCCCACGGCGCGGGCCGCGCCTTCACCCCGTACAACCGCACCTTCAGGACATTGAGGAGAGGGCATGTCCCCGCGCAAGACCGAGGACGGCGCCACCGAGCCCGACCAGCAGGCGGCTTCCACCGATGCCTCCGCGCCCGCCGAGGGCGAGGACACTCCCCAAGCCACGGAGGAGCCCACACCGGGCGCCGCCCCGGGTCGCCCCGAGGCGGCGCCGGAATCGCGGAGGGCTCGGGTGGTGCGGCTGGCCGCTTGTGCTGTTGCCCTCGCCGTTGCGATGACCGCCGGAGCCGTCGTGATGGGGTCCCGGGATGATGGTGGGGTGAGGGCCGTGGCCTCCGTGCCCGGGACTGCGCCCGAGTTGTTGGCGGGGGGCAATCTGAACGACAGCATCTCCGCGCTTCAGGGGCATCTGAAGGCGCAGCCCAAGGACTTCAGCGGGTGGGCCACGCTCGGTGTCGCGTACGTCGAACAGGCGCGCACCAACGGCGACCCGTCGCGGTATCCGCAGGCGCAGCGCGCGCTGGACCGTTCGCTGAAGCTGCGGCCCGACAACGACCCGGCGCTCGCGGGCCGGGCGGCGCTGGCCGCCGCGCGGCACGACTTCCCCGGGGCGCTGCGGTACTCGGACGACGCGCTGGAGCAGAACCCGTACAACGAGCGGGCGTTGTCCTCGCGGATCGACGCCCTGGTCGAACTCGGCCGCTACGACGAGGCGTCGAAGGCCTCCGACGAGGCCGACGCCCGTCGCCCCGGCATCCCCGTGTTCACCCGGTACGCCTACGTACGCGAGCTGCGCGGCGACGTACCCACCGCGCGGCGCGTCCTGGAGCAGGCGCTCACCAGTGCCACCGCCCCCGGAGACGTGGCGTACGTGGCGACCTCGCTCGGCCAGCTCGCCTGGCGTGAGGGCGAGTACGAGACCGCGCTGAAGCACTACGCGCGGGCGCTGCGGGCCGACAGCACGTACCTCCCCGCTCTGGAGGGCCGCGCCCGCGCCCAGGCCGCGAGCGGCGACCAGGCGGCGGCGATCCGCGGCATGGAGGAGGTCGTGGCCGGCTTCCCGTTGCCCGGCCCGCTGGTCGCGCTGGGCGAGTTGTACGAGGCCCGCGGCGCCGAGGGCGACAAGACGAAGGCCCGCGACCAGTACGCCCTGGTCGACGCGTGGACCGCGCTGGCCCGCGCGAACGGCGTCAACGCCGACCTCGACACGGCCCTCGCGGCGGCGGACCACGGCGACCGCAAGTCCGCCCTGCGCGCCGCGAAGGCGGAGTGGGACCGCCGCGAGACCGTGCACACCGCGGACGCCCTAGCCTGGGCCCTGCACGTCAACGGCCGCGACGAGGAAGCCCTCCCCTACGCCCGCCGCGCCACGGCCACCGGCTACCGGGACGCCACCTTCCTCTACCACCGCGGCATGATCGAACACGCCAACGGCAACGAGAAGGAAGCCCGCGACAGCCTGTCGTCGGCACTGGAACTCAACCCGGGCTTCTCCCCGGTGGGAGCGAAGGCGGCCCGTACGGCCCTGGACGAGCTGGGCGGTGCCAAGTGAGCGCAGCCGCAGGCCTCAAGAGCCGCAAGAGCCTGAAGAACTCGCTGCCCCGTCGCCGGTTCGCCGCCTGCGTGGCCGTTCTCATGGGCACCCTCGCCCTGCTGCTCGTCCCCACGGGGACCGCGGCCGCGCACCCGCTCGGGAACTTCACCGTCAACCGGTACGACGGACTCGTCATCGGTCCCGAGAAGCTGCGGATCGACCACGTGGAGGACCTCGCGGAGATCCCGGCGACCCAGGCCAAGCCCCGGATCAAGGAGGCGGGCAAGGAGAGCTGGGCCCGGGAGCGGTGCGCGACGGCGGCCGGGAAGAGCCGGGTGACCGTGGCCGGGCGCGAGGTCGCGCTGGACGTCGGCGAGAGCCGCGTACGTGTGCGTCCCGGGCAGGCCGGGCTCGACACGCTCCGGGTGGAGTGCCGTTGGACGGCACCGCTGCCGGCGGGAGAGGCCTCCGTCGGCTTTCGCGCCTCCGTCGTCAACGGTCCCGGCTGGCGTGAGGTCACCGCGCGCGGCGACCGGATGACCCTCACCTCCTCGGACGTCCCCACGAAGTCCGTGTCCCGCGAACTGACCAGCTACCCCGAGGAGTTGCTGCAGTCGCCGGAGGACACGGCGACCGCGTCCCTGAAGGCCCGCCCCGGCGGACCCGCCCTCGCCGAGGAGAACTCCGACGCCCCCGCCTCCTCCGTACTGCCCCGCGGCGCCGACCGGTTCACCCGCGCCCTGGACGACCTGGTGGCCCGCCACGACCTGAGCACGGGCTTCGCGGCGCTGGCCCTGGTCATCGCGGTGGGCCTGGGCGCCATGCACGCGCTCGCGCCGGGTCACGGCAAGACGCTGATGGCCGCGACGGCCGCGGCACGCGGCGGCCGGGCCGGCCTGCGCGACGTCCTGCCCCTGGCCGCGTCGGTGACCGTCACCCACACCTTGGGCGTGGTCGCGCTGGGCCTGCTGGTCACGGCCGGCTCGGCAGCGGCTCCTTCGGTGGTGACGTGGCTGGGTATCGCGAGCGGCGTCCTGGTGACGGCGGCGGGCCTGACGCTCGTACGAAAGGCCTGGCGGAACCGGGCCCATGGGCACGGGCACCCTCCTGTGCCCGACCATGAGCACGAACACGGCCACACCCACGATCACGATCACGAACCTGAGCGCCCGCACGACCACCCCCACACGGACGCGCACGACGACGCCCATCACCACGGGGACGCCCACGAACACGCCGAGCGGCACGAGCGACCTCTCGTGCTCGCACACGCCCAGGCGGACACCACGTCTGCGCACGGCCATGCGTCAGCGCTCCTGGAAGCCCCCGCGCACAGCGAACCCCGAACGACCGGACACCACCACTCGCACGCAGACCGACACGATCACCAACACGCACACGGTCACGACCACACCCACGATCACAAGCACACCCACGCCAACCACACCCACACGCACACCCACGGCGGCTTCACCCACACCCACGAGATCGCGCCCACCCTGCGCGGCACGATCCTGCTCGGCTTCGCGGGCGGGTTGGTGCCGAGCCCTTCGGCTGTCGTCGTCCTGGTGGGGGCCGCCGCGCTCGGCAAGGCCTGGTTCGGGTTCCTGCTCGTCCTCGCGTACGGCGTCGGACTCGCCCTGACCCTGACGGCGGCCGCGGTCGCCGTGGTCAAGCTGGGCAGCAGGGTCAGCCGCGTGCTGGCCGACGGCCCCCGCTGGACCGGCGGTCCGATGGCCGCGCTGGTGCGCAGGAACGTCGCCCTCGGCTCCGCGTGCCTCGTCGTGGCCCTTGGGGCTGGATTGGTGCTCCAGGGGGCGGCAACCGCACTGGGTTGAGCTACTTTTGTTCAGAATGGTGCGTTTGCGAATGGGGGCGTCGTGTCGGATGAGGCACGCAGTGAACGGGTGATCGCGGGGCGTTACCGCCTGCTGTCCCCGCTGGGCGAGGGCGGGATGGGGACCGTCTGGCGCGCCCGTGACGAGGTGCTGCACCGCGAGGTCGCCGTCAAGGAGGTACGCGCCCCGGCCGGGCTGCCCACCCCCGAGGTGGAGCGGATGTACGCGCGCCTGGAGCGCGAGGCCTGGGCCGCGGCCCGCGTCGCGCACCGGAACGTGGTGACGGTGTACGACGTGGCCATGGAGGAGGGCCGCCCCTGGATCGTGATGGAGCTGGTCCGCGGCATCTCTCTCTACGATCTCCTGGACGCCGAGGGTCCGCTGTCGCCGCAGCGCACCGCGCACATCGGCGCCGAGGTGCTGGCCGCCCTGCGCGCCGCGCACGAGGCCGGGGTGCTGCACCGCGACGTGAAGCCCGGCAACGTACTGATGTCGAACGACGACCGCATCATCCTCACCGACTTCGGCATCGCCATGGTCGAGGGCAGCTCCGCGCTCACCATGACCGGCGAGGTGATCGGCTCGCCGGAGTTCCTCGCCCCGGAGCGGGCGCTGGGGCGCACGCCGGGTCCCGAGTCGGACCTGTGGTCGCTCGGCGTGATGCTGTACGCGGCGGTCGAGGGCAACTCGCCGTTCCGCCAGGACACCCCGCTCAGCACCCTGCGCGCGGTCGTCGACGAGGAGCTGCCGCCGCCGCGCCGTGCGGGCCCGCTGGCCCCGGTCATCGAGGGCCTGTTGCGCAAGGATCCGGCCGAGCGGCTCTCGGGGGAAGCCGCCGAGGAGGACCTGCGCCTCATCGCGGCGGATGGCACGCCTCGCACGGCAGCCGCCGCCTACGCGCCGACCGTCGCGGCCCTCCCCCAGCCGACCCCGCCCGCACCGCACACCCCGCCCGCCGCTCCCGTCCCGTCCCGTGCCCCGACCTCCACGACCACCACCGCGGAGCCCGCACACCCGCGGCGCGCCACGGTCGTCCTGATCGCGGGCCTGGTCGCCCTCGCGCTCGCCTTCGCGGGACTGACGTACGCCCTGCTCAACGACAACGGAGGGGGCGAAGAGAGCAGCAGCACCACCGGTGGCGCCACGGGCGGAACCGGCGATGGCGGCTCCACCAACGGCGGCGGTGACAACGGCGGTACGAGCGGAGGGGGGGACGACGGCGGTACGACCACCAGCGAGACCTCGGGCACGAACGGCACGAACGGTGGCTCGACGGACGGCGGCCGGACGAGCTCTCCGCCTCCCCAGACCGTCGAGGTGTCGCTGTCGGGCAACAACACGCAGTACAGCGGCGCCTGTCCGCCGCCGGAGGCAGAGGCGCCCACGTTCACGGCGACGATCACGGTGGGCCGCGCCCCGGCGGAGGTCGACTACCGGTGGGTCACGAAGAGCGGCGAACCCTCGGACCCGGGCTGGAAGACGCTGTCGTTCTCCGACGGCGACACGTCCCAGCAGGTCAACCATGTGGAGACGGGGGACAACGAAGACGGTACGTACGAGAACGAGATGAGCGTCGAGGTCCGTAGCCCCGTGCATACGACGTCCGACTCGGTGGCGTTCTCGGTGACGTGCGAGACGGAGACCCCGACAACGGACGGGGCCTCCCCTACGCCGTAAGCGGCGCGTCTCACAACTTGGCGGTCAGGCCACGCTCTTGAGCACGGGCAGATAACCGCCGGACTGTCCGGCCGCCTTCGGGTGGTACGACTCGCCGATGTTCAGCCAGTTGACGCTGTGCAGCCAGGGGCTGCCGGAGCAGATCTCGTGTCCGGTGAAGGCGGGCACGACGTCGCCGAAGGTGAAGCCGTGGTCGGCGGCACGCTTGGCGATGGCGCTGTTCAGGTAGTCGGCGGCGTTGTTGATGGCGGACCGTTCGCCCTCGGTCATGCCGGCCGCGCAGCTGCCGCTGAGTTTGTAGAAGCGGGGGTAGCCCAGGACGACCACATGGGCCGCCGGAGCCTTTGCGCTGATCGCCGAGTAGACGGAGTCGAGTCGGCCGGGCAGCGTCGAGTCGACGTACGCCTTCGCCGTGTTGATGCGGGCGGCGCAGGCGCTCTCGGACTGGAGCACACAGGTCGTCATGACGTCGGAGAAACCGGCGTCGTTGCCTCCGATGGTGATGGAGACGAGACCGGTGCCGGATCCGAGCGGGCCCAGCTGACCGGCCACAACATCACCCGTACGAGCGCCCGAGCATGCCGTGAAGTGGAACGACGAGGGTGAGTTGGCGGCGGCCCAGAGGTGCGGGTACGCCTTCGTACTGCGCTTGCATTCGCCGCTGGATCCGATGTAGCTGCCCGCGCCGACCCCGGAGGAGTAGGAGTCGCCGAGGGCCACATAGCCGGTCGCAGCGGCGTTTTCGGACGCCTGCGCCGCCGTGGCCCCGGTGAGGGCGGAAGCGGCGGCGAGGAGGAGTGAGGTGGCGTATGCCGCAAGTCGGGAACGTCTCATGGAACCTCCCTATAGCAGGATCTCTGCCACAACTTGCGTACCACCGCACACAGTTGACGGGAAGTGTCCATGCCAATACTTTCCCGAACTTACTGGGAGTCACACCGCACATCACCTTGCGTTTCATTTCCTTCACATGACGTAAACATGACAAAGTCTCAACTCCCTTGAGCTGCACGGCGGTTCGGATCACGCTGGTGTCTCAGCCGGTAGCGGAACGCAACGCTCCTGGTTGTGCGCGCGATCACGCGCGCACCCCCCACAGACGTGCGCCCCCACCCTGGCGCGCGCTGCCTAGAGGAGGACTCCCTCGTAATGGCACAACTGCGCAGCAAGAAGATCCGGATCGCCGCGACCACGACCGTCGCCACCGCCGCCCTGCTGGCAGCGGTCACCGCGCTGCCCGCCCAGGCCGCCCCGGCCCAGGGCCGGGTACTCGCGGCGGACTCCCCCACCGCGATCAAGGGCAGCTACATCGTCACGCTGAAGAAGAGCGCGGGCTTCAAGGCCGCTTCCACTCAGGGCAAGGGACTGATCAACGAGTACGGCGGCACGGTGAAGAAGACCTTCGACACCGCGCTCAACGGCTACACGGCGACGCTCACGGCGGCCGAGGCCAAGAGACTCGCCGCCGATCCGTCCGTGGCCTCGGTCGAGCAGAACCAGCGGGTGCGACTCGCCGACACCACGCAGTCCAACGCCCCCTGGGGCCTGGACCGCATCGACCAGTCCGCGCTGCCGCTGTCGACCACGTACACCTACCCGGACTCGGCGGGCAGCGGTGTGACCGTGTACGTCATCGACACCGGCGTACGGATCACGCACGGCGAGATCAGCGGGCGGGCCGCGGACGGTTACGACGCCGTGGACGGCGACACGACCGCGCAGGACGGCAACGGTCACGGCACGCATGTGGCCACGACCATCGCGGGCTCCACCTACGGCGTCGCCAAGAAAGCGGACATCGTGGGGGTGCGCGTGCTCAACAACGCCGGTTCCGGCACCACCGCGGGCGTCGTCGCCGGCATCGAGTGGGTCACCGAGAACGCCAGCGGCCCGTCGGTCGCCAACATGTCGCTCGGCGGCGGCGCCTCCACCGCCCTGGACACGGCCGTCGCGAACTCCATCGCGAGCGGCGTGACCTACGCGGTCGCGGCCGGCAACTCCGGCGCCAACGCCTCCTCGTACTCCCCCGCCCGCGTCGCCTCGGCGATCACCGTCGGCGCGACCAGCAACACGGACGCCAAGGCCAGCTTCTCCAACTTCGGCTCCGTGCTGGACATCTTCGCGCCGGGCGTCTCGATCACCGCGGGATGGAACACCGGCGACACCGCCACCAACACCATCTCCGGTACGTCCATGGCGACCCCACACGTCGCGGGCGCCGCGGCGGTCTACCTGGCGAACCACACCTCGGCCTCGCCCGCAGCGGTGGCCTCGGCCCTGGTGGCCGGTGCGACCTCGAACGTGGTCACCAGCCCCGGCAGCGGCTCTCCCAACAAGCTGCTGAAGCTCGTCCCGTAGCCCCAACTCACCCCAGATGATCGCGAGTTCCCCGGAGGATTCCTTCCTCCGGGGAACTCGTACTTGGCGCTTCCGCATCTTGACGTCTCCCTGCCCGCTGAGCGACATTGAAGCCCGGCATCCGGCGCTTCGGGGGGCAAAGACGCCAATGCAGACCATGCGTACCAAGTCATCTTCATCAGACCCATCTTCATCAGACGCATCTTCCACAGGCAGAGACGGGCCGTCGCGACAGGATCCGGGGAGGGACCTGTTGCCACTGCTCGCGGGGGCCGCCGCGGCGATCGCGGGGGTCGGTGCGGTGCTGGCATTCGTCGACGTCGACTCACCGCTGCGCGCGCCGTTCACGCTGTTCTTCCTGCTGGCCGCGCCCGGGACCGCGGTTGCCGCCAATTTGCGCGGACTGGAACCGTTCGGCCGCATCGTGGCGTCTTTGTCCGCAGCGGTAGCGGTCAACATCCTGGTCGCCCAGGGCATGCTCGCGGTCCACCAGTGGTCGGTCCGGGGCGGAATCGCGGTCGTTGCCGCGCTCAGCTCACTCATGCTTCTGCTGGTCGTGGTACGGCGGTTGCGCGGCCGTACGGTGAGAAGACGGGCTTCCTGACGTGGACATCAGCGTGTACCGCCCCGGCGAACTGAGCGCCGCCGACAGGGTGGCGTGGTCGGCTCTGCAGTCGAAGGCCCACCTCAACGGCTCGCCCGAGCTGGCGAACCCGTTCCTGTCACCGGAGTTCGCGCTCGCGGTAGGACGTTGCCGGCGGGGCGTACGGATAGCGGTCGTCCGGGAGAACGGGGAGCCCGCGGCCTTCTTCCCGTTCCAGCGCGGCGCGAGTGGCGTCGGCCGGGCGATAGGGCTCGGCGTCTCGGACTGCCAGGGCGTGGTGCACCGGCCCGGCTTCGGCTGGGACGCGCGGGAGTTGCTGCGGGCCTGCGGACTCGCGGTGTGGGAGTTCGATCATCTGGCCGAGGGTCAGACGCCGTTCGAGGCGGCGGCCACCGGCAGCTTCCCGTCCCCGGTCATGGACGTCGACCAGGGGTACGAGGCGTATCTGAGCCAACTGCGCGCCCAGTCACCGAAGTTCACGAAGTCGACGCTCGCCAAGGAGCGCAAGCTCGGCCGGGACCACGGTGAGGTGCGCTATGTGCACGACGAGCGCGACCCCAAGGCGCTGCGCACGCTGATGGCGTGGAAGTCGGCGCAGTACCGCAGGACCGGACGCAGCGACCGCTTCGCGCACGACTGGATCACCCGGCTGGTGTGGCAGCTGTTCCACAGCCGCTCCGAGTCGTTCGCCGGGATCCTGTCGGTGCTCTACGCGGACGGCAAGCCGATCGCCGCGCACTTCGGGCTGCGTTCCGAGCGCGTACTGGCGTGCTGGTTCCCCGCGTACGATCCGGCATTCTCCAAATACTCCCCCGGGCTTGTCCTGCATCTGCGGATGGCCGAGGCGGCAGCCGCCGACGGTATCGCCTATCTGGATCTGGGCCGGGGGCAGAAGGAATACAAGGAATCCCTGAAGACACGCGAAATCCTCGTGTCCGAAGGGCTGGTGACGCGCCGCCATCCGGTGGCACTCGGGCACCGGGCGCGACGCGCTCCGGTCCGGGCGCTGCGGAATGCGGTGCTGGCGCGGCCGGAGCTGTTCGAGCCGGCCGACAAACTCCTCAAACGGATGGGACAAATCCGTTCGGGGAGCCGGGTAACGACCAAACCAAAGAAAATGTGAGGTCTCGTTCCAGGTCTTGCCATAACGTCACAATCGTCAATAACGTCATACGTCTTCATCCCGCACCGGTCCATCACTCGCGGCTCTAGGGGAGGGCTCAAGGACCGCGATGGTTTCCGGTGCGTGGCGCGGTAGGGGGGTGCCGTGCCCGGTGTCCACAAGTGGCTCTGTCCACAAGTGGTTCCGGGGTGCGTGCCGCGCGACCGGCTTATCCAGCCGGCCAGCTTTGCCAGCTCACCCGACATGTACGGAGATACATTTCGGCATGCCGTAAGTGAGAACCCCCTTTTCGAACCGGACAAAGAGCCGGACCGCCCAGGGGCGGGCGGTCCACCGGACGAGAGGGATCAGACTCATGAGTTCTTTTGTGCAGCCAGCGGTTTCGGGACAGGAACCGTCCACGGCCGGTCAGTACCGGCCCATCTCTTCTCACCTGGCGATCACGCCACCGGTGAGTGTGGTGATTCCCGCCATGAACGAGGCGGAGAATCTTCCCTACGTGTTCAAGACACTGCCGGCGTGGATCCACGAAGTGGTTCTCGTCGACGGGAATTCCACCGACAACACCGTCGAAGTGGCCCGCGAACTGTGGCCGGACGTCAAGGTGGTGAAGCAGATCGGAAAGGGCAAGGGAGATGCCCTGATCACCGGCTTCGCGGCCTGCACCGGCGACATCATCGTGATGGTCGACGCGGACGGCTCGGCGGACGGCAACGAGATCGTGTCGTATGTCTCCGCGCTGGTCTCCGGGGCGGACTTCGCGAAGGGTTCACGGTTCGCCAACGGCGGTGGCACGGACGACATGACACCCATCCGCAAGCTGGGCAACTGGGCGCTGTGCACGGTCGTCAACCGCAAGTTCGGCGCCCGCTACACCGACCTCTGCTACGGCTACAACGCGTTCTGGCGGCACTGCCTCGACAAGATCGACCTCGACTGCACCGGCTTCGAGGTGGAGACCCTGATGAACATCCGGGTGGTCAAGGCCGGGCTGAAGGTGCAGGAGATCCCGAGCCACGAGTATCTGCGGATCCACGGCGCGAGCAATCTGCGGGCCGTACGGGACGGGCTGCGAGTGCTCAAGGTGATCCTCAAGGAGCGCTCCAACCGGCGTTCGCTGCGGCGTGCGCACGCGGTCGCGCTCAGCTCCACGCGAGGAGAGGTGTCTTGAGCACGATCGACATCTCGGTGGTGATCTGCGTCTACACCGAGGACCGCTGGGAGGACATCCTCGCGGCGGTCTCCTCGGTGCGGGCGCAGTCCCGGCCCGCCCTGGAGACGCTGCTGGTCGTGGACCACAACCAGACACTCCTGGACCGGCTTTCGAAGGAGTACAAGGAGACGCGTCAGGTGCGGGTGCTCGCCAACGCGGGCCCCCGCGGCCTGTCCGCGGGCCGCAACACCGGCATCGCGGCCTCCCGCGGTGAGGTCATCGCCTTCCTCGACGACGACGCCGTCGCCGAGCGCGACTGGCTTCATCACTTCGCCGAGGCGTACACGGATCCACGGGTGATGGCCGTCGGCGGGCGGACCTTTCCGATCTGGGCGTCGGGCCGCCGGCCCGCCTGGTTCCCGGAGGAGTTCGACTGGGTCGTCGGCTGTACGTACAAGGGGCTGCCGCCGGGGCGCGTACAGGTGCGGAACGTGCTGGGCGGCAACGCCTCGTTTCGCCGCAGCGCCTTCGACGTGGCGGGCGGCTTCGCGACCGGTATCGGGCGCGACGGCGACAAGCGGCCGCTGGGCTGTGAGGAGACGGAGCTGTGCATCCGCCTCACCCGCGCCCAGCCGGACGCGATCCTGCTGATCGACGACCGCGCGGTGATCCACCACCGGGTGCCCGAGGTGCGCGAGCACTTCGCCTACTTCCGCACCCGTACGTACGCGGAAGGCCTCTCGAAGGCCCTGGTCGCCCGGAGCGTCGGCGCCGACAAGGGCCTGGAGTCCGAGCGCCGCTACACGACACGCGTCCTGCCGGCCGGGGTCGCCCGCGGCCTGCGCGACGCCCTCCTCGCCCGCCCCGGCGGCGCGGGCCGGGCCGGCGCCATCGTCGCCGGAGTGGTGACGGCGGCGGGCGGGTACGTACTCGGGAGCGTTCGGGCACGCAGGGGTGGCGCTACTTTCTCGGTGGTCGAGATAGCGGAAAGTCCCGGGCGCGAGGGGGCGGCAGCATGAGAAGGGGACGCTTGCTGATGACGGCGCGGGGCGCGGCGACGCCCTGCGCCAGGCGCGGCCGTGCGGTCGGAGGTGGTTCCGCATGAACACCCCCGTGCCCATCCTCATGTACCACGCCGTCTCCACCGTGCCCAACGAGGCGACTCGTGCCCTGTCCGTCGCGCCCGAGGCGTTCGCCGAGCAGATGGCTCTGCTGGACGATCGCGGATTCACGCCGGTCAACACCGCCCAGCTGGCGGACAGTTGGCGCTTCGGGAGCCCGCTGCCGAAGCGGCCCGTTCTCGTCACCTTCGACGACGGATACGAAGGCGTACACCGGCATGCGCTGCCTGTGCTCGCCAAGCACGGCTTCGCGGCCACGCTGTTCGTCTCGACGGGCTGGCTGCGCGGCTCGTACGACACCGGGGGTGCCCTGGACACGATGCTCGACTGGGACCAGGTGCGCGAACTCGCGGGCGCGGACGTCGAGATCGGCGGCCACAGCCATACGCATCCACAGCTCGACCAGCTCACGGACGAGGCACTGTGGTTCGAGGTGCTGCGCTGCAAGGAGATCATCGCCGACGAACTCGGCACCTGCCCCGCCTCGTTCGCGTACCCCTACGGCTACTCCAGCCGCCGGGTGCGCCGCACGGTGCGCGAGGTGGGCTTCGCCCAGTCCCTCGCGGTCGGCAACCGCCTGTCGAACCGCCGCCAGGGCCCGTACGCTCTGCAACGCGTCACCGTGCGCCGCTCCACCCGCATCGAGGAGTTCGAGCGGCTGGTCGAAGGCCAGGCCATCACCCGCACCTTCGCCAAGGACCATGCCCTCACCAAGGGGTACGCCATGGTCCGCAGAGCACGCCAGATCCGCCGGAAGGCCATCCGTACCCGTGTCTGACACGACCACAGCCCAGCCCGACACGCCCACGACCGAGGCGCCCGAGAAGCAGTCCGGCCGCCGGCTGAGGCTGCCCGGACTGAGGAGGGGTTCCAAGGGATCCGGAGGCAGCCCGCTGTTCCGGAACGCTTATGCCCTGATGCTCAACACCGGGATCTCCGCCGTCCTCGGCCTCGGCTACTGGCTGGCCGCCGCCCGCTACTACACCGAGGACGCGGTCGGCCAGGGCTCCGCCGCGATCGCCGCGATGAAGCTCCTCGCGGGGCTGACGGCGGTGACGCTGACGGGCGCCCTGGCCCGGTTCATCCCGGTCGCGGGACGTGGCACCGGCCGCCTGATCTTCCGTACGTACGCGGGAAGTTCACTGGTCGTGGCGCTGGCGGCAGGCCTGTTCCTGCTGACGCTGGGCCTGTGGGGGCCCTCCTACCGCTTCCTGCACGATCCCCTGCACGCACTGGTGTTCGTGCTGGCGGTGGTCGCCTGGTCGGTGCTCACTCTCCAGGACGGGGTGCTGACGGGGCTGCGCAGCGCGGTGTGGGTGCCGGTGGGCAACACGGTGTTCTCGGCGGTCAAGCTGGTGCTGCTGGTGCTGTTCGCCGCCGCGATCCCCACCATGGGCGTGTTCGTGTCCTGGGTCGCGGCCATCGCGGTGTCCGTGCTGCCGCTGGGCTGGCTGGTGTTCCGGCGGCTGGTGCCGCGGCATGTGAAGGCGACCGAGGAGCACGCCGAGCCGCCGACGATGAAGGAGATCGGCCGCTTCCTCGCGGGCGACTACACCGGCTCGCTGTTCTCGCTCGCCGTGGTCTACCTCGTCCCGGTGATCGTCGCCGCGCAGGTCAGCTCCGCCGACAACGCGTACTTCTACATCGCGATCACCATCGGCGGCACCGTCAACCTGCTGGCCATCAACATGGGCGCCTCGCTCACCGTCGAAGGCTCGCACGACCCGGCTCGGCTCGCCGCGAACACCCGGGCCGCGCTGATCCGGATGGCGCGGATCATGCTGCCGGTGGGCGCGATCCTGTTCTTCGGGGCGCCGTTCGTCCTGGGCGTGTTCGGCCAGGGATACGCGGACGCGGCGACCCCGTTGCTGCGCTGGTTCGCGGTCGGCGGGGTGCTGCGGGTCGTGATGGAGACGTACTTCGCGGTGCTGCGCGCGCAGAGCCGTACCGCCGGACTCGCGTGGCTGCAGGGCCTGTTGTGCGTGCTGGTGCTCGGCCTCACGGTGATTCTGCTTCCGACCATGGGCCTGACCGGTGCGGGCGTCGCGGAGGTCGCCGCCCTCGCGGTGATCGTGGCGATCGCCTCGCCCAGGCTGTACCGGGTCATCAGGACCGCGCCGGCCGAGGTGCCCGAGGACGCGGCGCCCGACGGCGACCTGGCGGACCTGGGCGCCCGCGAGGTCCCCGCGCCGACCACGGGCGAGCCGAAGAAGGGCCGCGGCCCGGCCTGGGCGCATCGGCTCGACCAGGACACTCTGGCGCTCGGTGTGCACCTCGACTTCGACCACCAGGAGCGACGGCCGGACGTACGACCGGGGCCGGGGACGCCGCCCACCGGGACGGCGGTGAAGTGGCCCGTTCCACCGGACCAACGGCCGGAGCACGGGCAGGACCATGAACCGGAGGACCATCGGCCCACCTGGGCGCTCAAGGCACCCCTCCAACTCCCCGCGCCAGGCTCCGAGTTGGGCCTGCCCGTCGAGGAACGAGAACCGGGCAGCGAGGCCTCTCTGGGACCGGCCGAAGCGAAACCCGAAGCCGAAGCGGAGGCCACAGAGGCCGCAGAGGCCAAGTCCGAAGCCACGTCCGAGGCAAAGCCCGAGGCCGAGGCGGGAGCCAAGCCCGAGGTCACGTCGGAGGCCGAGGCACCGTCCTCCGGCTCCTCCGCACTCGTACTCCGGGAACGCGGGACCGGTGCGCCACCCGAACCGCCACCGGCCCCCTCCCCCGCCCCGTCCTCCCCGTCCCCGTGGGAGCGGCTGCGCCCCACCCGCGTAGGCGTCGTCCTCGGCTGTCTGCTGACCGCCGCGCTCATCCTGTACTGGGTGCCCGTGTTCGGCCTCGGCGAGCGGGATCTCGACCGGATGGGCGGGCTCGGCCTGGTCTCCGTCCTGCCCGTGCCCACGCTGGCCGGTGCCGCCCTGCTGGTCACGGTGTTCGCCTCGCTGCTCTGGCGAAACCGCGAGCACCGAGGGCTGCTCCTGGTCACCCTGCTGACCACCGTGGTGTCACTGCACGCGCTGCCCGCGGTGATCGAGACGGAGCCGCGGTTCGCGACGGCCTGGCAGCACCTCGGATTCCTGGAGTACATCGACCGGACCGGTTCGGCCGTGCCCGACCTGGACGCGCGCTGGAGCTGGCCTGGCTTCTTCGCGGCCGCCGCGTTCGTCGCGCAGGCTTGTGGCGTCGATGACCTCACCGAGGTCATCCGCTGGTGGCCGACGGCCATGCAACTCCTCTACCTGGCCCCGATGTTCCTCCTCGTACGCCATATGCGGGCGAGCTGGCGCGCCAAGTGGACCGGCGTATGGATCTTCGTGCTCAGCGGCTGGGTCGGCCAGGACTACTTCTCGCCGCAGGGCTTCACCTACCTGCTCTACATCGTCTTCGTGGCGATCCTGCTCGTCTGGTTCCGGGCACCGCGCGTGCTGTGGACCACGCGGCGGCCCGGCGAGCTGGAGGTCGAGCCGGCCGACCGGCGCCAACGGGCCGTGCTGCTCATGGTGTTGATCGGCCTGTTCGCGGCGACGGTCCCGTCCCACCAGCTCACCCCGTTCGTGATGCTGGGCGTCCTCGCCGTCCTCGTCCTGGTCGGCCGCTCCGAACTGCGCGGACTGCCCATTCTGTTCGCCGTGATGGTCGCCGTCTGGGTGGGCTTCCTCGCCGAGCCGTACTGGCGGGGACACTTCGACGAACTGTTCGGCGGGCTCGGCGGCGTCGGCGGCAACGTGTCCTCGTCGGTCTCCGGCCGTATCGAGGGCGGCAGTTCGACCCACCAACTCGTGCTGTACGCGCGCGTGGCGCTCGCCGGCTCGGTGATGGCGCTCGCCTGCTGGGGCTGGTGGCGGCGCCGCGACCACAAGTACCGCGAACGCTCCCTGCTCGTCCTCACCTTCGTACCGTTCCTCGGCTTCGGCATGCAGTCGTACGGCGGCGAAATGGCCCTGCGCGTCTTCATGTTCGCCCTGCCTGGCGCGGCCCTGCTCGCCGCACTCGCCCTCTTCCCGCGCACCGGGGTCACCGCGAAGGAACGCGAGCGCGACCAGTTCAGCCTCGCCCCCCTCGCCGCCCTGATGGCGGGCCTCGTCCTGGTCGGCGGCTTCCTGGTGGCCCGCTGGGGCAACGAGCCCTTCGAGCGGGTCCGGCCGGGCGAGATCGCGGCCATGGAGTACGTGTACGAGCACGACAGGCCGACCGCACGGCTGCTGTGGCTGAGCGACGACCCGGTCAACACCGTGACGCCCGCGATGCCCTGGGGCTCGAAGGACATGGAGCGGGTGGAGTACGTACCGACGCTCGCACCGCCCGATCCCGTGCTGGTGTCCGGCCTGGTCAAGTCACTCAAGGACGCGGGCCCGAACTCGTACCTCATGATCAACCGCAGCCAGGTGATCTCGCTCCAGATGGACGTGGGCTACTCGGCGAGCTGGGACACCCGGCTCATCCGCAACCTCGACGAACGCGAGGAACTGCGGAAGGTCTTCGTCAACAAGGACGCGACCGTGTACGCGATGCGTGAGCAGCCGGAGAGCAGCGTCCCGAAGGCCGATCCCGGGCCGATCGGCCCTCAGGTCACCTGGACACCGTGGTCGGTCGTGGGCGGGCTCGCGGCGATCGCGCTGATCGTGCTGCTGACGACGCGCGAGGTGGTACGGGTGGCCGTCCGGCCGAGCGTACGGCAGCTGCAGTGGCTGCAGAGCAGCTTCTGGTTCTCCCTGCCGCTGCTGGCGGTGCTGTTGGCTTCGCTGGTGCAGCGGTTCTTGACGATGGCGTAGGCGTAGGAGACGGGCGTGAAGTGGCTTACCGGGTCAGCCACTTCACCTCGTACGCGCCCATGTCGAACCTTTCGCCGTCGACCTCGGTACTGATCTTCCGGTCCTGGGTGTTCACGACGAGGACCGCCTTGTCGTCGGCGAGGACCCGTACGTCCGGCGCGCTGCCGGCGGCGACGGACACCTGCTCGTACTCCGTGCCCGGTGGGAACTCCCTGTTGAAGCGGGAGACGAGGTCGAGCATCGGCAGCGGCTTGCCGCCGTCGGCGCTGTCGGTGGGTGTCCACAGGCAGCCGGCGCAGTCGGCGCCCTTCTCCTTCTCCGGATTCCAGTAGAAGGCGGAGGTGGTGCCGCCGCGGGCCATCGCGATCATTCCGGAGGCCTGGACGGCGCCTCGGTGGGCCTCGGACCAGTCGTCCCGCTCGTCGTCGGCGTCGGACGGCTCGACGTAGTACTCGGCCCACCACAGCGGCAGATCGCCGGTCCGCTCACGCACCCAGCGGCTGACGACCGTGAACTTGTCGGTGGCGGCGAACTCGTCGGGCAGCAGCTCGTCGTCCTTGGTGTAGCTGGAGCCGTCCACGACGACGAAGTCCGCGCCCGCCTTGTTCTTGTTCCAGTAGTCGAAGGCGTCGAGGACACGTTGGTCCATGGCGCCCCACGGGCCCTTCACCGTGGGCGAGGCATTCTCCTTCTGGCGCGGGTCGAGGCTGTCCATCACCAGGTAAGGGCCGCCGACCTGGATGTCCTCGTTGACGTCCTTGAGCGCCTTGTGGACCAGGTTGTAGAGCTCGGTGTAGCCCTCGTAGTCCCAGCGGGCCTCGGCGTCGTTCCAGAAGCCCTTGAACTCGTTCCAGACGATGAAGTGGCGTACGTCCGGATAGCGCTTGGCGACGGTCGCGGCGAGCGCGGCATAGTCGTCGAAGTGCTCGGGCCGCGGGGCGGTCTCCAGGGCCTCCTGGCTCCAATTGGTGTTGTCCGTCCCGGACTTGCCGCCCTTCATCCAGTCCGGGGCGCAGCACAGGGTGACCACCGGGGTGCCGCCCGACTCCCGGACGAAGTCGATACGCCGGTCCATGTCCTCGAAGTCGTAACGCCCCTTGACCGGCTCGGGATTGTCCGCACCCCAGCCCATGATGTGCTGGATCTGCGGCAGCGGCTGCTCACCGAGGCGCTCCGCCACCCGCCGCGTGGCGGCGCCGCTGCCCTCGTCGGCACTGAACTGCGTGTGGGTGAAGCCCCAGCCGACGTCCGGTCCCGACTCCCCGGGAGGAACGGCGGGCGTGCCGTGCACCTTGTCGCCGTCACGGGTCGTACCGGCGGCGCTCCCGCCGTCCCCGGGCAGCGTGTTGATCAAGGTCAGTACCAGGGCCAGTGCCGCCGCGCCCACGCCGAGCAGCGCGGTGAGCCGCCACCGCCGTGCCCCCGAATTCCACCCATGACGTCCCATCAAGGACAACAGTAGTGGCGGGGGTGGGCGGTTGGGATGGGTTCGAGTGCACAGCCTGGTAACAGGACGGAGGGGATACACGGGGAGGTCGGCGCACACCGGACACTCGGGGTCCTCCACGGAAACCGGATGCATGGGACGGGCGTGTGACGGATCATGGCGGCATGTCTGCGAACCCACACGACGCACTGCCGATCCGGCTCAACGTCGACGACAGCGACTCACCGTCGGACGTCGTCGACGCGCTGTTCCTCGGCCGTTTCGCGACGGGCGAGCAGCCGCACTCGCACGCGGTGAACATCGACCGCGTACGGTCCGGGGCGACACTGTTGCCGCCGGGCGCCACGGTGTTGCGATCCGCCCGCGACGACAACCACAGCTCCACACTCGCCGAGGGCGACGGCTGGACCCTGCTCATCTCGCGCTGGAACCGCGGTGCCGATGTCACGGTCACCGCGACCAGCGAGGAACTGGCCGTGAAGGTGCTCGGCCAGGCCACGGACGGCGCGGAGGACGAGCCCGAGCCGCAGCCGGAGAACGTGACGATGGGCTTCTGGTACGTCTCGCCCAGGCGCGGCCCGCATCGTACGACCCGGCAGATCTCGGCGGGTACCTGGGAGGAGATCCGCCCGAACTACACGGCACCGGTCGCCGACGCGATGGATCACCTGATGAAGACGACCCCAGAGGACATCGCGGGCCGTCTGCTCCTGCTGCACGGCCCGCCCGGTACGGGCAAGACGTCGGCGCTGCGCACGCTGGCCCGTTCCTGGCGCGACTGGTGCCAGGTCGACTGCGTGCTCGACCCGGAGCGCCTCTTCTCCGACGTCGGCTATCTGATGGACATCGCGATCGGCGAGGAGGACAGCACGGGCAAGGACCGCTGGCGACTGCTGTTGCTGGAGGACTGCGACGAGCTGATCCGCGGCGAGGCCAAGCACACGGCGGGTCAGGCGCTGTCGCGCCTGCTCAACCTCACGGACGGCCTGCTCGGCCAGGGCCGCAACGTCCTGGTGGGCGTGACGACGAACGAGGACCTGGAGCGCCTCCACCCCGCCGTCGTCCGCCCCGGCCGCTGCCTGGCCCGTATCGAGGTCGGCCCGCTGACCCACCGCGAGTCGGTGAACTGGCTGGGCACGGAGGAGGGCGTCGGCCGCGAGGGCGCGACGCTGGCCGAGTTGTACGCCCTGCGCCGGGGCACGTCGCCGACATCGGTGCCGGGGGCGCGGGAGGGTGCGGACGCGGGCCTCTACCTGTAGGCCACCCACCGACCGCCCAGGGGCGCGGGGAGCAGTGCGACCAGCCACAAGAACCCGCAGTTATCCCCGGTCCCCATAAACCGCACGCAGCGCATCCCGAACGGCATCGAGGGCCGCCCCCTCGGCGAGCCCGAGGCGGCGGACCCGTTCGGCATAAGCCCGAGCAGCGGACGCCGCCTCACGCTCAGCCGCCGAACCCGCGGACGCGACAAACGTTCCGTTGCGCCCTCGGGTCTCGATCACCCCGTCGCTCTCCAGCGTCCGGTACGCCTTGGCGACCGTGTTCGCAGCGAGGCCGAGCGACTCGGCCAGCCCCCGCACGGTCGGCAACCGATACCCCACCGGCAGCACCCCAGCCCGCGCCTGCTCGGAAATCTGGGCGCGCACCTGCTCGTAGGGCGCAACCCCCGCACCGTCATCGATGTCGATCTTCAACGTCACAAGCCGATTGTCCCGCACCCCACGAAAATAAGAGGCACCCAGCCACACCCCCCACGTAGCGTCAACGACATGACAGTGATCGTTCGCGACTTCCGCCCCGCAGACGCCGAGGGCTTCGCCCGGATCCGGCGCCTGGCGCTTCCCTTCATGCTCTCCACGGCCGAGTCCGTCACCTACGACGTCGCGAACATGCATCCCGATGCCCACTTCCAGCCGCTGGTCGCCGAGAAGGACGGTGAACTCATCGGCACGGCCCAGGTCGGCTTCGCGCACGACAGTCCGCAGCCGGGTCAGGGCTACCTGAACGTGTACGTGCACCCGGACCGCCAGGGCCACGGCGCGGGCTCCCTGCTCGTGAAGACCGCCGAGGAACGCCTCGCCGGCCTGAACGCGACGAAGCTCTTCTCCTGGGTCCTGGACACGCCCGCCAACCGCACCTTCGCCGAGAAGCGCGGTTACCGCGCGGGCCGCTCCGCGCACTTCCTCCGCCTGGACCTGGCGGACGGCACGCTGCCACCGCTCCAGGAGCCGCCCGCGGGTGTCGAACTGCGCAAGGCCGCGGACTTCGCGGACGACCCGCGCCCGCTGTTCGACCTGGACGCGGAGGCGTCCGGGGACGAACCGAGCGACATCGACTACGAGTTCACGAACTACGAGGCGTGGTTGAAGGAGACCTGGCAACACCCTCTCTTCAGCCACGAGCTGACCTCGATCGCGCTCGTTGACGGCCGCCCGGCCGCGTTCAGCGCCGCGCGCACCGACGGTGGCACCCGCTACGGCACCGTGATCACGGGCACGGTCCGTGCTCACCGCGGCCGCGGCCTGGCCAAGCTCGCCAAGAACGACTCCCTGCACCGCGCCCGAGCCGCCGGCTACACGGAGGCGTTCACGGGCAACGACACCGGCAACGGCCCGATGCTCGCGATCAACAAATGGTTCGGCTACGAGATCTGCGCCACGGAGGTGCGCTATATCCGCGAACTCGGCTGATGCCGCACACCGGTTGGACATCGTCCTGGTCAAGGGCGGCCGTACGAAGATCCGCTACCCCGCCGAACTGCTCGCCGACGACGGCACCCGGATCACCGTCCGCGCCCCGTGGGCCGGCGACGTCGCCCGCGACTTCGGCTTCGTACGGTTCGAGTCCGGCGACGTCTTCACCGAGTACTACTGGCGCGACCGGTGGTACGCCGTGAAGGAGGTCCGCGACTCCACAGGCGCCCTCAAAGGCTGGTACACCGACATCACCCGCCCGGCCACACTCTCCGGCACCGAACTGATCGTGGAGGACCTCGACCTGGACCTCTGGCGCTCCGCGGACGGCAGGACCGTACTGCGCCTGGACGAGGACGAGTTCGCCGCGAGCGGCCTGACGCAGTCGGATCCCGAGGCCGCGTCCGCCGCCGTCGCCGCCCTGGACGAGCTGGAACTCCTGGCCCGTGAGGGTGACTTCGAGGCACTCCTCGCATAGCCGCAGGGCCCAACGCTCAGCACTCAGACGACCGCCACCACCGCATACCGCTCGTCCTCCACCTCCCGCCCCCACAGCAGCGCCTCGTCCGACAGCCGCTCCACACGCACGTCCCGCACCAGAGGCACGAGCAACCCGGTCAGCCGGTCGGCGGATATCCCGACCGGGCTCACCGCCCCCCACACACCCTCTATGAGGACGAGTCGTCCACCGGGTCGGAGCAACCCACGCCAGTGCCGCAGGACACGCTCGGGATCGGGCAACGCCCACAGCACATGACGTACGAGCACGACATCGAACCGCTGCTCGCCGACCGGCGGAGCGGCCGCGTCGCCGACGAGGAAGACGGCATCGCGGCCGGCCAGCTTGGCGCGGGCGAGGTCGACCATGCGGGGCGAGAGGTCGACGCCGGTGACCCGGTGGCGCTGCTCGGAGGCGAGGAGTGACAGGCTGCCGGTGCCGCAGCCCAGGTCCAGTACGTCGGACGGGCCGCCTGGCAGCCAGCCGCGCAGCCGGGCCGCCCATGCCTCGCGCATGGCGGGGTCGCGCAGTCCGTGGTCCGGCTCCTCGTCGAAGGTGGCGGACTCGGCGTCCCAGTCGACGTCGGCCCATGTCTCGCGCTCACCGTTGCTCGTCATGCGCCCAGAGTGACACCCACCACTGACAACGCCGGGCCCGAACGTGACGACCGCCACGGACACCACGGGCCGCGGGGTGACCGCCGCCACAGACAGGGGGCCGTCGATGAGTCACGCTCCCCGGAACGGTCTACCCATACAACCGCGATACCGGTAGACCCAAGGAGGCAGCCATGCGCCGCGTGACCTTGCAGAAGCCCCTCAAGAAGTCGGACTCCCGCCGTGTACGGGAAGAGGCCGACACGCGCCCCGCCGAGCGCCCGGAAGTCCGAAAGGACATTCAACGCACCTGGTGGCCGGACGGCTGACCCGCCCGACCACCAGGACTCCAACGCTGAGAAGCAATGAGAACCGTCAGGGCGCCAGCCGCTTGCGGTAGTGGAGCCGGTCGTACGGCCCTTCCACGCGACGCTCCATGAGCTCGTACCCGTATCTGGGATAGAGCTTTTGGTTCTCCCACATCTTCGCGTTCGTGAGGAGCCTGACCTCGGCCAGTCCGAGCGCACGCGCGCGTGCGTCCACGAACGCGAGCAGCCGTCGCCCGATGCCCTGCCCGTGGGCGTCCGGGTGGACGGCGATGACGTCGAGGTACAGATGATCCTCGTGGGCCTCCAGAACCAGGAGGCCCACGATCGGATCACCGGTGACGTACACCCGCCCCGCCGCGATGTTCGCCGCGTGGTCCGCCTCCATCGGCACGGGTACGACCCCGATGCGTTCGATGTAGGGCTGGAACGCCGCGTCGATCACGGCCTTCACGGCGGGCTCGTCGCCGTCTTCGGCGATGCGGATGTCGTCAGTCGTGCCTTCGGTCATAGCTACGTCATACCTGCGGTCGCCGGCCGGTCACACCCCGGACGAGGCCTCGGTCTTCTCGTCCGAGGTCAGGACTTTTGCCTCGGACGTCTCGAGCGACCTGTTGCGGCGGACGGACGAGAGGAAGGATGCCGCGATCAGGAAGACACCGACCAGACCGGTGATGATCTCGCTGATCTGGTGCTGGATGGTGATCAGCAGGATCGCGGCGAGGGCGCCGATGGCGTAGTGGGCACCGTGCTCCAGGTAGACGTAGTCGTCCAGGGTGCCCTGGCGGACCAGGTAGACCGTGAGCGACCGGACGTACATGGCTCCGATACCGAGGCCGAGCGCCATCCAGAAGATGTGGTTGGTGATGGCGAAGGCGCCGATCACACCGTCGAAGGAGAAGGACGCGTCCAGGACCTCGAGGTACAGGAAGAGGAAGAACGCTGCCTTGCCGGCGAGACCGACCGCCGAAACCGGCTTGCCCTCGGCTCGCGCCTTCTCCTCCTCGTGTTCGTGCTCCTCTTCTTCTTCGAGCTTGTCCTCGAAGTATCCGGACAGGCCGCCCACGACCAGATAGGTGATCAGACCGGCGACGCCGGAGAGCAGTACCGTGGCCGTCTTGTCCGCATGGCCCATGCTGACATGCGCGTGGGTGGCGAAGGTCATCGCGGTCACGAGCAGAACGATGAGCGCGATGCACACCGACAGCATGTCGATCCTGCCGAGCTTGGCGAGCGGGCGCTCCAGCCAGGCGAGCCACTTGATGTCACGGTCCTCGAAGACGAAGTCGAGGAAGATCATCAGCAGGAACATGCCGCCGAAGGCCGCGATCGCCGGGTGGGCGTCGGTGACCAGGTCCTCGTATCGGCCTGGCTCCTGGATGGCGAGCTGCACCGCCTCGATGGGGCCCACTTCGGCGCTGATGGCGACGATCACGACCGGGAAGAGCAGCCGCATACCGAACACCGCGACCATGATGCCGATGGTGAGGAAGATCCTCTGCCAGAAGGCATTCATCTTCTTCAGGATTCCGGCGTTGACGACCGCGTTGTCGAAGGACAGCGAGATCTCGAGGACCGACAGGATCAGTACGATCCCGAAGGCCTCCCAGCCCCACTGCCACGCGGCGAAGGCAAGGCCGGCCGCCGTGATGGCGAACGACCAGCCGAACGTCCTCAGGATCATCTACTGCGCCGCCTTCACCGCGAGGACCGGACAGCCGGCCCCCAGCAGGATCTGCTGCGCCTGGGAGCCCATGATCAGCTTGCCGACCGCGCTGCGCCGCCGGAGACCGATCACCACCAGGGACACATCGGGCTGCTCCGCCAGTTCGATGATCTCCTCGGCGGCGTCGCCCCCGCCGAGCACCTGGCGGATGTCGAACTCGATCTCCAGCGCGGCCAGGTCCTCACGGACATGGGCGAGATCGGGCTCTTGTGCGAAACGCGGGTCCGCGTAGGCGTCACCGCGCGAGGTGTTCACCACCAACATCTTCTCGCCGCGCAGGCGGGCCTCGTCGATCCCCGCGCGCAGCGCGGCCTCACCCTCGGGCGAGGGTACGTATCCGACCAGTACGGTCATGTCTGCTCTTCCTCCCAGGCACTTTCGGCACTCTCAGGCACTTCGCTCACGCAGCGGACGTACGACGAATCGCCGCACCAGCGGCCAGACGAACACCAGCACGATCACCGTGTAGACCGCGTAGGACACCGGTCCGCCCACCAGCCCCGACAGTTCGCCGCCCGACAGCTGCAGGGAGCGCCGTCCCTGCAGTTCGGCCCGGGGGCCGAGGATGACGCCGATGATCAGCGGTAGCACCGGCAGTCCGAACCGCCGCATCGCGAAACCGAGGAGCCCCAGCAACAGCAGCAGGAACAGGTCCAGGGGCTGTGCGTTGACGGCGTACGCGCCCATGGACGCGAAGAACAGGATTCCCGCGTACAGATAGGGGCGCGGAATCTGCAGCAGTTTCGCCCAGGTCGGCGCGAGCGGCAGATTCAGCAGGAGCAGCAGGAGATTGCCGACGAACAGGCTGGCGATCAGCACCCAGACCAGGCTCGCCTCCCGCTCGAACAGCAGCGGACCGGGCTGGATGCCGTACGACTGGAACGCCGCAAGCATGACCGCGGCGGTCGCGTTCGTCGGCAGCCCGAGGGCCAGCATCGGGACCAGCGTGCCCGCCGCGGAGGCGTTGTTCGCCGCCTCCGGCCCGGCCACACCCTCGATCGCACCCTTGCCGAACTCCTCCGGGTGCTTGGTCAGCCGCTTCTCCGTCGCGTACGACAGGAAGGTCGGGATCTCCGCACCGCCGGCCGGGAGCGCACCGAACGGGAAGCCGTACGCCGTACCCCGCAGCCAGGGCTTCCAGGACCGCTTCCAGTCCTTCTTCCCCATCCACGGCCTGCCGACCGGGATGACCTCGACGGGCTTGCGCCGCAAATGCGCGGCCACCCACAGTGCCTCGCCGACGGCGAAGATGGCGACGGCGACGACGACCACGTCGATCCCGTCGGCCAGCTGAGGGATGCCCAGGGTGAGCCGCTGCTGTCCGGACACCGAGTCGATGCCGACCAGGCCGATCGTCAGGCCCAGCAGCAGCGAGATCAGGCCCCGGACGCGTGACGCGCCCAGCACCGACGTGACCGCGATGAAGGAGAGCAGCATCAGGGCGAAGTAGTCCGGAGCACCCAGGCTGATCGCGAAGTCCACCACGAGCGGGGTCACCAGCACCAGCAGCAGGGTGCCGATCGTGCCCGCCACGAAGGAACCGATCGCGGCGGTGGCGAGTGCCTGCGCCGCCCGGCCGGCCTTCGCCATCTTGTTGCCCTCGATGGCCGTCACCACCGAGGAGGACTCCCCGGGGGTGTTCAGCAGGATGGAGGTGGTCGATCCGCCGTACATGCCGCCGTAGAAGATGCCGGCGAACATGATGAACGCCTGTACCGGCTCCATGCCGTAGGTGATCGGCAGCAGCAGTGCCACGGTCATCGCCGGGCCGATGCCCGGCAGTACACCCACCGCGGTGCCGACGAGGACACCGATCAGCGCCAGCAGCAGGTTCATCGGGGCGATGACGTCCTCGAAGCCCTGCATGAGGTTGTTCAGGTTGTCCATCACAGGATTCCTTGCAGCACACCGGCCGGGAGGTTCACGCCGAGCCCGATCGCGAAGGCGTAGAACGTGGTGAGGGACATCGTCACCGCGATCAGCAGATTGCGTATGTAGTGCCGGTTGCCGAGGGCGAAGGCCGTTCCCCAGAACAGCAGCGCGCCGCTGATCACCCAGCCGAGCCGTTCGATCAGCACCGCGTTCACCACGAACGCGCCGATCAGCAGCAGCACCGTGCGCCAGTCGGTGCCCTGCGACAGGTCGACGTCCTCGCCGGCTTCCGGCTCACCGTGGCCGCCCCGGGCCACATCGACCGCGTACAGCACCGCGACCACCAGGAGCAGTACGCCCAGGAGTACGGGCACCGCGCGCGGTCCCACCGGGTCGGTGCTGCTGGTGATGTCCGGGATCGCGAGCCCGTCCACGATCACCGCGGTGCCCAGCAGGGCGAGGAACGCGCACACACCGTACTGTGCGCGGTCCTTGCCCTGCGGCGGACGGGCGTCCTCGACGCTCCGTTCGTCGATCGGGGAGCTCATGCCAGTCCGAGCTCTGCAAGCAGGTCGGCGACGGACTTGTCCTGCTCCTTCAAGTAGGAGCCGAACTCGTCACCGGTGACGAACGCGTCGGCCCAGCCGCGCTTGGTCAGCTCGGCCTTCCACTGCTCCGAGTCGTGCATCTTGGTCAGGCTGTCGATCCAGGTCTTCTTCTGCGCGTCGGTGATCCCGGGAGGAGCGACGATGCCGCGCCAGTTGGTGAAGACCAGGTCGATCCCGGAGTCCTTGAGCGTGGGGGCGTCCTTCACGGCGTCGATCGGCTTCTCGCTGGTCACCGCCAGCACTCGCACCTGTCCCGCCTCGATCTGGTCGAGGAACTCGCCGAATCCGCTGGCACCGAAGGCGACCTTGTCGCCCAGGATGGCGGGCAGCAGCTCACCGCCGCCGTCGTACCCGACGTAGTTGACGTCCTTCGGTTCGATGCCGACGGCCTTCGCCAGCTGCATCGGAAGCAGATGGTCCGGGCCACCCGGCGACGAGCCACCGCCCACGGCCACCTTCTTGGGGTCCTTCTTCCACGCGGTGACGAGGTCGTCGATCGTCTTGTACGGGGAGTCCTTCGACACGACGATCGCGCCGGCCTCCTCGATCAGCTTGGCGATCGGCGTGGTGTCGGTCAGCGTCGCCGCAGACTTCGAGGTGTAGGCGGCACCGACGACGCCCAGCCCCATCTGCATGGCGAGCTTGCCGTTGCCCTTCTCGTTCACCAGGCGCTGCAGGCCCACGGTGCCGCCGGCCCCGGGCAGGTTGTACACCTGGACCCCGGACGCCACCTTGGAGTCCTGCATCACCTGGGCGACGGTCCGGGCGGTGACGTCGTACCCGCTGCCCGGGGTGTTGGGCACCATCATCCGAAGACCGGTGACGGGCTTGTCGCTTCCGCTTCCGCCCCCCGATTCCTCCTTCTCCGCGGTGGCGCCGCAGGCGCTCACGGCGAGCATCGACACAGTGGCAAGAGCTCCGAGAAGTGCGGCTCTGCGAGTTCTCATGGCTCATCTCTTTCGCTTGGGCGAGTCCGGCGCCATGATTGTGCGGTTCCGCGGACAGTCCGTCTGCCTTGTGTGAGCATTGAAGGTTGAGTTCATAGTGGTCGTTACGTCACGCCGCCACACACTGGCCGGTGAGCTGCTGGTATTGCAGCTCGCCATCGTGGTGTTGGTGCTGGTCGCGGTCGCCGCGGTCTCCCTGGCGCAGTCGAAGGCGACGTTCGACCGGGTGGAGGGACGACGAGTGGCCCTCCTCGCCGAGGAGATGGCCGGAAACCCACTGCTGCGCACCCAGCTCGTCCGGCCCGCACCCGCCGAGACCCTCGCGCCGCTGCTGCAGACCAGGCTGACCCAGTCGAACGTCAGCTCCGTGACCGTCGCCGACGAACACGGTGAGATCGTCGCCGCCACCGATCCCACCCTGGTGGGGACACTCCTGCCGGTCGACGGGACCAGCGTCTCCCAGGCGCGCGGCTGGTCGGGCGAGCTGTCGGTGGACGGGGTCCGCGAGCTGGTGGCCCAGGCTCCGGTGCTCAGTGTGGAGCCGAAGCACATCGGCGAGCATCTCGGCACGGTCATGATCGGACGGGTCTCACCGACGGCCTGGCAGCGACTGAACGGCGCCTCGTCGTATCTGCTCGCCTACCTCGGCATCGCGAGCGTGCTCGGGGTGGTCGGGTCCTGGCTGCTGGCCCGGCGGATCAAGCGCCAGACCTTCGGCCTTGAACCACGCGAGATCGCGGGCCTCGCCGAGCACCGCGAGGCCATGCTGTTCGGGATCGCCGAGGGCGTGATCGCGCTCGACCCGCAACTACGGCTCACGCTGGTGAACGAAGTGGGCCGCAAACTGCTCCGTCTTCCCGAGGACTGCGTCGGGATGAGCCTGGCCGACCTGGGGATCGAGGGCAGGCTGTACGACGTACTGGCCGGGACTGGTGGTAAGCACGACGCCGAGCGGCGCGACGAGGTGGTGGTACGCCGGGGTCTGGTGCTGGTGATGAACCGGATGGACGTCATGAAGGACGGCCGTCGGCTGGGCTCGGTGACGACCCTGCGGGACCGTACCGAACTGGCCCAGCTCGAACGCGAACTGGGCTCGTTCCGCAGCAGCACCGAACTGCTTCGTGCGCAGGCCCACGAGTTCTCCAACCAGCTGCACACCATCTCCGGACTCATCCAGATCGGCGAGCACGACGAGGTCGTACGTTATGTCCGTGCCCTGCGGAAACACCGTGAGTCGCTCGATCTGACCCTCACCAGCCGGGTCCGCGACCGGGCCGTCGCCGCGCTGCTCATGGCCAAGTCCGCGCTCGCGGCGGAGCGCAAGGTCAGGCTGCGGATCTCGGAGCTCACGGGGCTGGAGAGGCTGGAGCCGATGGACGCCGCGGACGTGGCGACGGTGCTCGGCAATCTCGTCGACAACGCCCTCGACGCGGCTGCGGCCTGGGCATCGGCCTCCGAACACGAGGACGACGCCTGGGTGGAGGTCGAGCTGCGCCAGGACGCCTCGAGCGTGGAGATCGTGGTACGCGACTCGGGCCCCGGCGTGGCTCCCGAGCTCGCGCAGGAGGTGTTCTCCCACGGCTTCACCACGAAGGCCGCACAGGGCGGCGACCGGGGTATCGGCCTGGCGCTCACCCGGCTGGTCTGCACGCGCAGAGGTGGCGAGGTGTCGGTGGCCAATACAAAGCAGGGCGCCATGTTCACGGCCCGGATGTCCGTGGGGCAGTTGGCCGATCGCGAGACGGAGGAAGTCCGGTGATCGACGTACTGGTTGTCGAGGACGATTTCATGGTGGCGCGGATCCACCGCGGATTCGTCGACGGTGTCGAGGGCTTCCGTGTGGTCGGAACGGTGAACTGCGGGGAGCAGGCGCTCGCCGCCGTCGCCGAGTTGCAGCCCGACCTGGTTCTGCTCGACCTCTATCTGCCCGACATGTTCGGTCTGGACGTCATTCCCCGGCTGCGGACGGCGGGCCATGACTGCGATGTGCTCGTGATCAGCGCCGCCCGCGAGGCAGAGGCCGTCAGGGGCGCCGTCCGCCAAGGCGTGGTCGACTACCTGCTGAAACCGTTCGACGCCGACGACCTCAAGGAGCGACTGGAGCGCTACAGCGCCCGGCGCGGCAATCTGCACGCCGCCGTGGTCACCGGGCAGGCCGACGTGGACCGGGCACTGGGCCGGGTGACGGCGCCGGCCCGGACACCCACGCTGCCGAAGGGGATGAGTGTGGAGACCGCGGAACTGGTCGAACGCGCACTGCGCACAGCCGACGGAACCTTGTCCGCGGCCGAGTGCGCGACCCGGGTCGGCATCTCCCGTGTCAGCGCGCGCCGCTACCTCGAGCACCTCGCCGTCACGGACCGGGCCGAGGTGTCGCTGCGCTACGGGCACGCGGGCCGGCCCGAGCGCCGCTACCAGTGGCAGGCCTAGCCCGAGACAGAAGCGCAAGTGGTCGGTTTGGCGTGTGCCGGATCGAGGGCGTTGGCCACCTCGTGGTGGGCGATGCGGTCGAAGAGGCCGAGCGCCACATGCTCGGAGAGGTTGGTCGCACACAGGTCCTGGAGCAGGACATTGCGCACGTTCGGGCCGTCGAGGAACTGCGAACGGTACGGCGTGACCACCTCGTCGTACTTGGTGGCGATGACCGTGTAGTCGACACCCGGCACCGTGTCGCCGCCCGCGTTGAGCTTGGCCAGGAAGGCGGAGCCGACCGTCTGCTCGGCGAGGGACGGCGTGGCCTTGGACAGCAGGTCGCCCACGCCGGGGAAGTACGGCAGCAGGTTGGTGAGACCGTTCAGGGTGGTGCCGTGGTTGCTGGGCCCGAGGCCGACGAGGGCGTTCACCTTGGCGGCTCCGCCCAGGAACTTCAGGTAGTAACGGGGCATCAGGCCGCCCTGCGAGTGGCCCACGAGGTCGGTCTCGGCGGCGCCGGTCGCGGCGAGCACCTTGTCGACGAAGGCCCGGAGTTGCTCTGCCGACTTGTCGATCGGGCCGAGGCCGTGAAAGAGCGGGACGCCGGGCAGTTGGCCGTAGTCGAGCGAGAAGACGCAGTAGCCGCGCTTCTTCAGATACGGCGCGAGGGCCGGCCAGTTGTCGACGGAGTTCCCGAAGGTGCCGTGGACGAGGACGACGGGGCGGGGGTGGGCGGCGGAGGGCTTGCAGGAGTAGTTGTTCCAGCCCGAGCTGGGGGCGGCCTTTGCCTGTGCGGTGGCGGCGGGGGTGACGAGGACGGCGGCGGTCAGCAGCAGCGCGGCCAGGGATCTGGCCACTCGCTTCCAGGGCAGCATCGAGTGATCTCCTTGCGGCTCAAGGGAGTTGCGACGACGTACGCCCTGTGATCCGGATCACGAGGATGCTGTTCACTTGTCAAGTTACGATCGAGTAGTGCAACTGTGAAGTACGCGTCAGCAAAAACTTCCAGTGATAGCCAACGACGACATCGAGGCGTAGTGACGAATCGTCACCAGACGGGCTTGATGGGCCCGTAGGGCGCGATGCGCACCAACCGCTCCCACAGCGCCCGGACTTCACCCTCCCCGAGCAGCTCGACCCACGGCCGCACGGCCTCCGCCGCCGCTTCCTCCGCGGCCCGCGTACAGGCCCACCCCTGCTCGGTCAGCACAACCAGCCGGGCGCGCGCGTCACCGGGATGGGGCCGCCGCTCGGCGTATCCCTTGCGCACGATCTCGTCGACGAGCTGACTCGCGGCCTGTTTGGTCACGCCCAGATGGGCGGCGAGCTCGGTGACCGTCGCGCCGTCCGGGGCGAGCCGGGCGAAGGCGAACCCGTGCGCGGGCCGCAGCCCTTCGAAGCCGCGGGCCTCCACCCCGTCATGGATGCGCTGCGTGAGCTCGCCCGCGACGGCGAGCAGGGCGGCGGACAGGGCCATGGCCTCGGAGTTCTGCACGCCTGCATTGAAACACCCTTGACGGACTGGTCAAGCTGCTTGACCATGAAGCCATATGGTCAAGCAGCTTGACCATCTGTCGACCGGAGGCCGCCATGCCCGTAGTCCGCTCGTCCGAAGCCGTGACCCACGAGATCCACGGCGCCCGATTCGTCTCGTACGCCACTCCTCGCACCGGAAGCAAAGAACTCTGCGCCTGGCGAGGCGAGATCCCCGCCGGGACCAAGGCCCCCGCACACACCGTCAACCGCGAGGAGATCTTCCACCTGCTCGAAGGCGAACTCCTCATCACCCTCGACGGCCACACCGAACGCGTCACCGCCGGCGACACCGTGATCATCAACCCGGGCGCCACCCTCCGCGTCGAGAACCCCACCGACCGGACCGCGACCTCCTGGGTCACCACCTCCATCGGCCTGGAGGCGAAACTGACCGACGGCAGTCGGATCACCCCGCCCTGGGCCAACTGACCGCCCCGCAAAGCGACTTACGCCAAGGCCGGCGCCCCCGGCCCCACCTGCGCAAAAGCCGGAAAACGCGAAGGGTCCCGCCCCCGCAGAAGCTGCGCGGGGACGGGACCCTTCGATGCGATGGAGCGAGTTGGTGGAGCTGTGTGGAGCTGTCAGCCGATCTCGGTGCCGGTGGCCTCGAGGGCCTCCGTGACCGGCTGGAAGAAGGTCTCGCCGCCGGAGGTGCAGTCGCCGCTGCCGCCGGAGGTGAGGCCGATCGCGTTGGTACCCGAGAAGAGCGAGCCGCCGCTGTCGCCGGGCTCGGCGCAGACGTCGGTCTGGATGAGCCCCTCGACGACGTCGCCGCCGCCGTAGTTCACGGTGGCGTCCAGGCCGGTGACCGTGCCGTCGGACACCTGGGTCGTGGAACCGCTGCGGATGACCTCCATGCCGACGGTGGCCTCGGCCGCGCCCGTGATCTCCTGGGCGGTGCCGTCGTAGAGGTTCACCTCGCTCGGGTGCTCCACGTCCGCGGTGTACTTGACCAGGCCGTAGTCGTCGCCCGGGAAGCTGGAGTCGGCGTTCTCGCCGATCACGTTGCCGTCCGCGTCCGACCAGCTGGTGATCGCCTCGGTGCAGTGACCGGCGGTCAGGAAGGCCGGCTCGCCGCCCTGGAGCACGTTGAAGCCGAGCGAGCAGCGGCTGCCGCCACCGGTGATGGCGTCACCGCCGGCGATGAAGGGCTTGAACTCGCCCTTGGTGGTCTTGAGTTCGGCCTTGGCGCCGAGCTTGTCGACGACCTTGGTCAGCTGGGCCATCTTCGCGCCCTTGACCGTGCGGTCCGCGGTGACGACGATCTTGTTGGTGGTCGGGTCGGTCGCCCACGAGGTGCCGGCGATCGTCGCGTCCTGCTTCAGCGTCGTACGGGCGCTCTTCAGTTCGGCGAGGGAGTTCTCGACGATTCTGGCCTTGCCTCCCGCCGACTCGACGGCTTCGGCCGCGGCCTTGTCGAGCACGTTCACGACGAGGTTCTTGGCCTTCGCGTCGTAGTACGTTCCCGCCGCGTCGGCACCGAGGTCCTTGCCGAGCGTCGAGGCGAGCTTTCCGGCCGCGGTGACCGAGAGGGTCTCGGGCTTGGGTGCGACCGTGGTCTCACTCGCGTTCGCGGACTGGAAGGTGACTCCCGCGGCCACGAGTGCGGCGATGCCCGCACCTGCCACGGCGGCACGCCGCTTGGGTATGCGTCGGTGCTTCAACTTACGTCCTCCTGTGGGGGGTCGACCGCGGCGGCTATGGGGGCCGCCGCGACCGGAAGGCGTACGGGCATGGACACGACAAACAGCAAAAGCCACGTCCACGCCAACGGACGCCGCCCACTATTCCGATCCTTACGGGGAGCACACAAGGCCTACTTCAGGACGCGCACTCGGCAACAAGCGTGCGCCCCCCGCAGGTTGACGCGCGTTGACCGGCCGGAATAAACACCACGTCAATTCCCGTAGCAAACACTACGTGCGAGTAACTATCGGCGCTCTGTGAGGTCTACACCTGTCCGGATTTCGACCCTCCGGAGTCCGGATCGAACGGCTCGGGAACCGGCGGGAGTTGCTCCCGCAGCGATTGCTCCGCCATCGATGGCGCCGACTGCACCGACCGCTTCGGCTCGGACGCCGACTCGTACGAAGGCGCAGGCGATGACTCGGCCGCCGACTCGGCCGACGGCTCCTCCGCCCGGGCCAACTGCTGCTGGGGCTGCGACAACAGCTTCTGAAGCTGGGCGAACAGCTCCGGGGAGGGCAGCGAAGGCTGCTGCTCCTGGGAGGGCGGCGCCGGCTGCTGCGCACGCTCCAGGAAGCGCAGCAGCTCCACCGGGAAGGGCAGCACGAGCGTGGAGTTCTTCTCGGCCGCGACTGCCACCACGGTCTGCAGCAGCCGCAGCTGGAGGGCGGAGGGGGTATCGGCCATCTCCTTGGCCGCCTCGGCCAGCTTCTTGGAGGCCTGCAACTCGGCGTCGGCGTTGATGATCCGGGCCCGCCGCTCGCGGTCGGCCTCCGCCTGCCGCGCCATGGACCGCTTCATCGTCTCCGGCAGCGACACGTCCTTGATCTCGACCCGGTCGATGGTGACGCCCCACTCCACGGCCGGGCTGTCGATCATCAACTCCAGGCCCTGGTTGAGCTTCTCGCGGTTGGAGAGCAGATCGTCCAGATCGCTCTTGCCGATGATCGAGCGCAGCGACGTCTGCGCCATCTGCGCGACCGCGAACCGGTAGTCCTCGACCCGGATGACCGCGTCGGCGGCGGACACCACCTTGAAGTAGACGACGGCGTCCACGCGCACCGTGACGTTGTCCCGGGTGATCCCCTCCTGCCCGGGCACCGGCATCGTCACGATCTGCATGTTGACCTTCTGGAGCCGGTCCACGAAGGGCACGATCATGGTGAATCCGGGCCCGCGTACTTCGGATCGCAGCTTGCCGAGCCGGAGGACCACACCCCGCTCGTACTGTTTGACGACCCGCGCCGCCGCCGCCACGTACACCGCTCCGACGGATCCGAGAGTCAGCCCGGCCGTCACCAGCTCCTCGATCATTGCGACCCCCAGGGTCCGTGTCGGGCGCATCAGGTGTGTACTTCAGGTACTTCGACGGTAACTCCGGCGCGGACGCGAAGGGGAGATGGAGGACGCAGGTGCCCAGCGGCATTCGGATGCGGGACGGACGGTGGCTGGCGATCGAGGAGTGGGGTGATCCGGGCGGTACGCCGGTGGTGCTGCTGCACGGCACACCGGGCTGCCGCTCCGGGACGGTGCCGCAGGATCTGGTGGACGCGCGCCCCGGGGTGCGGTTCATCGCGTACGACCGCCCGGGGTACGGGGATTCGGACCGTGGCCCGGGCCGCCGGGTGGCGCACGCGGCGCGGGACGTGGCCGCGGTGGCCGACACCCTGAAGCTCGACCGGTTCGCGGTGCTCGGCCGCTCGGGCGGTGCCCCGCACGCACTGGCCTGCGCGGCCCTGCTGCCGAACCGGGTGCGGCGCGCGGCGGCGATGATGAGTCTCGCCCCGCCGGACGCCGAAGGGCTGCGCTGGTTCGACGGGATGGCCGAGTCCAACGTCGAGGAGTTCGCCCAGGCGCTGACCGACCCGCTGGACTTCGCCGAGCGCATCTCCGCGCGGGCTGCCGCGATCCGCAAGGACCCGGCCCAGCTCCTCGTGTCGATCCGCGACGGCCTCACCGACTCGGACCGGCGGATCATCGCCGAACCGGCCATCAGCGAGATGCTGCTGCGCACCTTCCGCGAGGCGCTGCGCAGTTCGGCGTACGGCTGGATCGACGACGATCTCGCCCTGCTGAGCAACTGGGGCTTCGACCCGGCGGCGATCATCCGGCCCGTACTGCTGTGGCACGGCGCCCAGGACACCCTCTCCCCGGTGAGCCACTTCGAGTGGCTGGCCGAGCGCATCCCGCGCGCCCGGCCCGTACTGGACCCGGAGGCCGGTCACTTCGGGGCCCTGGAGGCCCTTCCGGACGTACTCGACTGGCTGGTTCCACGAGCGTCAGCCTGAACGAGGAGGACGGGCCCCCGCACCACACGTACATGCGGAGGCCCGTCCACTGCTGGCTGCGTGCCTGTGTTCCTTCGTGCCGTGCGCGCCGATCAGTAGACGGTGACCCCGTAGGCGCTCAGGGCCTCGGTGACCGGCTGGAAGAACGTGGTGCCGCCGGAGGAGCAGTTGCCGCTGCCGCCTGAGGTCAGGCCGTACGCGGTGCCGTTGCTGCCGTAGAGCGAGCCGCCGGAGTCGCCGGGCTCGGCGCAGACGGTGGTCTGGATCAGACCGCCGACGACGTCGCCGCCGCCGTAGTTGACGGTCGCGTTCAGGGCGGTGACCCGGCCGCTGTGCGTACCGGTGGTGGAGCCGTCACGGATGACGGTGGTGCCCACGCTGGGCGTGGCCGCGCGGGTGATGTCCACGCCGTTCGCGGTGCCGGGCCTGCTGACGGACCCGGAGTACCGCACGATGCCGTAGTCGTTGCCCGGGAAGCTGGAGCCGGTGGTCGAGCCGATGACCGTGGTGCGGCCGGAGTTGGAGTACCAGGTGCCGGCGCCGTCGGTGCAGTGACCGGCGGTCAGGAAGAACTGCGTACCGCTGCTGTTCTGGACGTTGAAGCCGAGGGAGCAGCGCCAGCTACTCGCATAGATGGCGTCGCCGCCCTGGATGAGCTTGCTGAACTTGCCCGGGGTGTGCTTGATCTGAAGGGCGTCGGCGTTGCTGCCCGCCGCTTCCTTGATCTTCGCGATCTCCGCGTCGGAGACGGTGCTGTCGACGGTGACCATGACCTTGTTGGTCTTGGAGTCGACCGCCCAGGCGGTGCCCGGCACATCGGCCTGGAGCACCGAGGCGCCGGCCTTCTTGAGCTGGGTCGTGCTGAAGGTCTGTGCGTCGCTCGCGTTCGCGTTGGGGACGGTGACGGCGGCCGCGGCCACGAGTCCGGCACCGATGGCGATCAGCCGGGTGCGTCTCGCTATGCCGCTGCGGGGGGTGGTGCGCTTGGTCCTCACTTTTACGTTCCTCCACATGGGAAGTCGGGGGCCCGCGTGGGGTCGGGGCCCGTGAGGCGACAGCCAGAAGCCACATGTCCGGATTCCGAACACGTTGTGCCCCTGACAGGCGCTGGACGGAATATTCGACCGCCCGGTCGACCTGCGCAAGGGGGCCTTTCGGCCGTGCAGCGTTCAACTTGCGTACGTCTCGCGGAGATTGCTCAGGTCAGCGTGCGGATTGCGGCTCCCCCGCGGCAATCGACATGCCCAGGTTATTCCTCGGAACCCGCCGTCAGGCAGACCCCCGACAGGCGTTGAGTCTCCGTCAGATGTTGCGTCACGGCGCCGGATCGACCACCCCGTTCACCCGTACGCCCCGGTCGTCACCCATACGCCGTTGAGAATCATATTTCACTCATAGTCAGCAGCCGTACACAGCAAGGCCCTTGGGAAACGCGGGCTCTCGACTAATTCGTTGTGCACCAGTACCGTCACGAAACCCCCGCGCGGCGTCTATCCCCTTGGCGCGACATCCGCATCATGGACGACCATAGGGATGCGGAAGCAGAAAGACCGCTGTGAGAGGAGGCGTCCATGGGATCGGTGCGCAAGGCGAGTGCCTGGCTTGGCCTCGTCGACGACAACAACGATGACGAGCGTTACTACGACGACGACAGCTACGCCGAAGGTTCCGAGCCCCGGGATGCCTGGGTCACGGATCCGCGGGTGAAGGTGGCGTCGGAGGCGGCCGAGGAGAAGGGCCGCCGGATCGGCACGGTCACCCCGGACAGCTTCCGGGACGCCCGTGGGATCGGCGAGCTCTTCCGGGACGGCGTGCCCGTCATCATGAACCTCACGGCCATGGAGCCCGCCGACGCCAAGCGCGTCGTCGACTTCGCGGCCGGCCTGATCTTCGGCCTGCGCGGCTCGATCGAGCGCGTGTCGAACCGTGTTTTCCTGCTGACCCCCGCCGACACGGAGATCGTCAGCGGGGAGCCGGTGGGCCGTCGGACCGACGGTTTCTTCAACCAGAGCTAGGCAAGGCCGCTCACCGGCCCCGCCTTCCGGAGCCTGAGGGCTACCGGAAGGCGTCGAGTCCGGTGAGCGCCTTGCCCAGCACCAGTTGGTGCATTTCGACGGTGCCTTCGTAGGTCAGCACCGACTCCAGGTTCGTGGCGTGCCGCATCACGGGGTATTCGAGCGAGATCCCGTTGGCGCCCAGGATCGTGCGCGCGGTACGGCAGATGTCGATCGCTTCTCGTACGTTGTTGAGCTTGCCGAAACTGACCTGTTCGGGACGCAGCCGTCCCGCGTCCATCCGCCGCCCCAGATGGTGGGCGAGCAGAATCCCCTTGTGCAGTTCGACCGCCATGTCGGCGAGTTTGGCCTGGGTGAGCTGGAAACCGCCGATGGGCCGCCCGAACTGCTCACGCGTCTTCGCGTATTCGACCGCCGCCTCGAAACTCGACCGCGCGGCGCCCATCGCCCCCCACACGATCCCGTAGCGGGCGTGCGAGAGGCAGCTGAGCGGTCCCTTCAGCCCGGTGACCTCGGGCAGTACGGCATCGGCGGGCAGCCGCACGTCGTCGAGTACGAGCTCACTGGTGACCGAAGCCCGCAGGGACCACTTGTGCTTGATCTCGGGTGCGGAGAAGCCCGGGCTGTCGGTGGGCACGACGAAGCCGCGGATCCCGTCGTCGGTCTGCGCCCAGACGACGGCGACCTGGGCGACCGAGCCGTTGGTGATCCACATCTTCCGCCCGTTCAGGACCCAGTCGGTCCCGTCCCGCTTGGCGTACGTACGCATCGCCCCGGGGTCGGACCCGTGATCGGGCTCGGTCAGCCCGAAGCACCCGATGACCTCGCCGGCGGCCATCGGCGGCAGCCACCGCTGCTTCTGCTCCTCGGACCCGAACCGGTGGATCGCGTACATGGCGAGCGACCCCTGCACGGACACCAGCGACCGGATCCCGGTGTCGGCGGCCTCCAACTCCAGGCAGGCAAGCCCGTACTGCACAGCACTGGCCCCCGCACACCCGTACCCGCTGAGCGACATGCCCAGCGCCCCGATCTCCCCCAACTCCCGCGCCAGCTCCCGGATCCCGGGCAGCTCCCCCGACTCGTACCACTCGGCGATGTACGGCATCACCCGATCCGCGGCCCAGTCCCGCACGGTGTCCCGGATCGCCAGATCCTCCGGTTCGAGGAGCTCGTCGAGGCCGAGGAGATCGGCGGGGTCGAAGGGGGGCAGCTTCGAGGATGCGGACATGGGGGGCCTCCGGCGACGAAAACTAGCACTGTTAACCACAACGCATGGCTGACGTTACGACGCAGTGTCACGCAAGTCGAGGGCTTGTTCCCTCCCACGAACCCGCAGCCGCCAACGGCGCCGCACCCCCACGAGAAACCCGCACAGGTCAGCGAAGTTGAAACGGGCGGTGCGCGGGTGGGAAAAGCCCTGACCACAACCACAACGCACGATCAGACAGACGACTCCGCACGCACCGGCGCCGCCGACGCCTCCCGAGGCGCAGGCACCTCCGCCAAGCCCGCCGCAGGCGCCTCGCACTCCATGGCCCGCGGCAACCGCAACGCCATAACGGCCCCGAGCAACAACAGCCCGGCACTGACGACCAACGTCACATGCAGCCCGTGCACGAACGAGTCCCGAGCAGCATGCCGCAACGCCTCCCCCGGCCCCCCGCCAAGCCGAGCGGCGACCTCATACGCCTCACCCAACGAATGACTGGCCGCAGCCGAATCCGCAGCAGGCACCCCCCGCACAGAGGAAAGCCCCGGCGCGTACGCCGCGTTCATCACGCTCCCGAGCAGCGCGACCCCGATCCCCGCACCCAGCTGATACGACGTCTCCCCGATCGCGGCGGCCCCACCCGCCTGCGACTGCGGAGCCTCACTGAGCATCGACTCGTACGCCCCGAACAACGTCACCTCGAGCCCGAACCCGAGCAGCACGAACCCGGTCAGCAGCAGCGGAGCGTTGTCGTGGCGGCCCATCCCCGTGAGCATGATGACCGCGGCGGCGGTGAGACAGAAGCCGAGGCTGACCATGATCCGCGGCCCGAAGCGGTGCAGCAGCTTCGCCCCGACAAGACCCGCGGCCATCGCGGCGACGGTGAGCGGCACCAGCCGCAGCCCGGTCTCCAGCGGCGAGAGATTCAGGACGAGCTGGAGGTACTGCGCGGCGATCAGTTCCAGACCGACCAGCGCGAGCAGTGCGAGCACGATGCACCCGACGGACGTACTGAAGGCGGGCTTGGCGAACAGCCGCAGATCGACGAGCGGATACTTACGCCGCCGCTGCCGCCGTACGAAGGCGACGAGCAGCCCGGCTCCCACGAGCAGCGGCGCCACCGTATAGGCGCTCAGCGGCATTTCCCCGGCGCCCAGCCGCTTGACGCCGAGGACGACACCGAAGAGCCCGGCCGCGGCCAGCAGCGCGCCGACGACGTCCCACGGCCCCTTGCCGTCCCCGGTCGACTCGGGCAGCAGCAACCGCCCGACGGGCAGGCTGACCAGCATCAGCGGGATGTTGATGAGGAAGACCGCACCCCACCAGAAGTGCTCAAGGAGGAACCCGCCGAGCAGCGGCCCGACGGCCGCGCCCACCGCGGCGACCGCGCTCCAGACACCGATCGCCATGGCCCGCTCACGCCGGTCGGGAAAGACCTGCCGCAGGATCGAGAGCGTCGCGGGCATGATCATCGCGCCACCGACGCCGAGCAGGGCGCGCGCCGCGATCAGGACGTGCGCGCTGTCGGCGCAGGCCGCCAGCGCGGAGGCGACACCGAAGAGGGCGTACCCGATCAGGAGGATCCGTCTGCGGCCGACCCGGTCGCCCAGGGTGCCGAACAGGATCAGCAGCGAGGCGCAGACCAGCGGATAGATGTCGACGATCCAGAGGAGTTCGATCGAGCCGGGCCTGAGATCCTCGGAGACGGCGGGTACCGCTACATGCAGCACGGTGGCATCGACGGCGACCAGCAGCAGGCTGACGCAGAGGACGACGAGGACAACCCATCGGTTTGCACCGGCCCCGGCCTCCCGACGGCAACGCGAAGCGGCCGTGGTCGTCCCGGACATGCACGTACCTCCCAGATGTTCCCTCGCGTTCGGCGGATCCGCTGGGTGGGGACTCCCTGCGGTCGCGGCCGGGAGGAGCGGTGTCCCGGTCTCACGCAACAAAGGCGAGTGAGTCGTCAGAGTACGCGAGATCCCTCCGGTGGCCAGTGGCGGGCCTCTCACGTAACTCTCAGAAAACGTGTGGCGTGCGCCACGCTCCCACGTGACCGAGCACGCCCCCGCCGGGCCGCCCGGTTCCGGGTCCGGCCCATAATCGAGCCCGTGACCGATCTTGAAACGCCCGTCGCGCCGGCCCGTCCGGGACCCTGGCCGCGCCGCGTCGCCCCCGCCCTGCTGGGGTACGCGGCGGTCCGCGCGCTGGGCCTGGTGGCGCTCGCCCTGTGGAGCGCCACCCGCGACAAGAGCCCGCACCAGCTGCTCACGGCACGCTGGGACTCGCTCTGGTACACGCGGGTCGCGGAGCTCGGTTACGGCTATGAGGTACGTCTCCCCAACGGCGACGTGCACTCGAATCTCGCGTTCTTCCCTCTGCTGCCGTGGCTGGAGCGGGCGCTCTCGGCGGTGACTCCGCTGTCGTACGCGGACGCGGGCCTGCTGATCAGCACGCTGGCGTCACTCGCCGCGGCCTGGGGCATCTTCGCGGTCGCTGACCATGTCCATGGCCGCCGGGCAGGCGTGTGCGCGGTACTGCTGTGGGCGGTGCTGCCCGTCGGGATCGTGCAGTCGATGGCGTACAGCGAGTCACTGTTCACGGCGCTCGCGGCCTGGTCGCTGTACGCGGTCCTGACCGGCCGCTGGCTGACGGCGGGCCTGCTCGCCTCCTTCGCCGGCCTGACCCGCCCGGTGGGCGCCGCGGTGGTCGCCGCGGTGTGGGTGGCGGCGATCGCCTCGTACGTACGGGATTCGTCCGTACGGGAACGGAGAGTTCCGGCACCGGATGGCGCGCCTCTCTGGCGGCGCGTCCTGGGCATGCTCCTCGCGCCACTGGGCGCCGCCGGTTACGTCCTGTGGGTCGGGCAGCACACGGGCAAGGGCCCGCTGGGCTATCTCGACGTCCAGGCGGGGTGGGGCAACGGCTTCGACGGCGGCTATGCCTTCGCCCGGTTCGTCGCCGACAAGTTCACGTCGTTTCCCTCCGCCCTCGCCGGGATCGGGCTGATCGTCGGGGTCGCCCTGGTGATCTGGCTGTATGTGATCTGCGTACGGCAGGGTCAGCCGCTGCCGCTGCTGGTGTACGCGGGGATCGTCACCGCGCTCGCCCTGTGCGCGTCGAGCTACTTCGGCTCGAAACCGCGCTTGCTACTGCCCGCCTTCCCCCTGCTGCTGCCGCCGGCACTGGCCCTGGCCCGACTGCGAACGCCCACGTCGGCGTGGGCGCTGGGGTGCGTGGCGGTGGTGTCGGCGGCGTACGGCGCGTTCTGGCTGAACGGCTCCGGTCCGCCCTGACCGCCTCCCCGCCCCCCGGCGAGCACCCGGGGAATTGCGCGCAAGCTTTTGGTGAACAAATTCAGGCGCACCCAATAACAACTCACCGGACGGAGCAACGGAATTGAAGGAAGGACGCGCCCGATAAATCCATAAGCCCGGGATAAACGCCTTCCTGAGAGGAATCCCACATCACATCGTCATCACAAAGAGCGCGCTCCGGCGTTGCGCACAGCTCACTCGCTGTAACGTCGAATACGTGCGTACCGAACGAAAGCTGACTCGTCTGGACCGGGTCTTCGCCCGGCTGGACCGTGAGCCGGAACGGCCGGCCCATATCGGCGTGCCCAGAATGAGCCCCCACAGGGTGGTTCTCTTCGCGGCCACACTCGCCTTCTACGCGGCCATCGTGTGGGCCGTGATCATCACGTCCTGGCTGGTCACGCTCGACTGGCAGGTCATGTTCTTCCGGCCCTACCAGCAGTGGCCGGAGATCCACGCGTTCCTCGACTACTACGTGGTGCTCGGCCAGCGCGGCCCCACCGCCGTGATGGTCACGGCCTGGCTGGGCTGGCGTTCCTGGCGGATGCACACACTGCGCCCGCTGCTCGCGCTCGGCGTCTCGCTGCTGCTGCTGAACGTCACGGTGGGCGCCGCCAAGATCGGCATGGGCCGTCTGGGCCCGCACTACGCGACCACGATCGGCTCGAACGAGATGTGGCTCGGCGGCGATATATTCCCTTCGGGCCACACCGCCAACGCCGTCGTGACCTGGGGCATTCTCGCCTATCTGGCCTCGACGCCGCGAGCTCGCCGCTGGCTGTCGGCCGTCTCCGCAGTGATCTCCCTGGGTGTCGGCCTGACCACCGTCTACATCGGTACGCACTGGCTGAGCGATGTAGTCCTGGGCTGGGCCGCGGGTCTGCTGATCCTGCTGGCGCTGCCCTGGTTCGAGCCGCTGATCGCCCGCGCCGAGGCCCGTGTCTTCGCCCTGCGGGACGCCTGGCGCAGCCGCCGCGCCGGTACGGCGCCGGTGCCTGCCACCGCTTCGGTGGCCGCCGCCGCGATGCTCTCGCCACACGAAGCGCACGCCGAGAGCGCGGCCTCCGCCGCCCCTCGCGCCTCCGCCGACGAGGAGCCCGCGCCCCGCGAGCCGGTCAGCGCGCCGCGTACGTCCCGGACGCCCCCCGCGCCCGCCTACCTGGCGCCCGGCCCGCACACGAGCCGCGCGGAGCGTATGCCGGTGACGCCCGCCGGAAGCCGCAGACCCCCGCACTCGGAGCGAGTGACACGTGGCACCTCTCACACCAGCCAGCCCCGCCCCGTGACGGGCGGCTGAGCAGCAGACAGCGGGGCCGGTACGCACACACGGCTCCCCACACGCGAAGGCCCTCGACTCCTGGAGCCGAGGGCCTTCGCAGTGGGCAGCTAGTGCCGCGGCAGGCAACGTTCGCCCGTCAAGGAGCGCCCGCCGCGGAGCGGCCTGT
>NZ_BMPQ01000038.1:0-20638 GCF_014647675.1 Streptomyces flaveus
CACCGTCGAACTGCGCCTGGGCAGTCCGAGCGGGACGGTCGTGGGCCGGTGCAGTGCGCCGAACACCGGCGGCTGGCAGACCTGGACCACGGTGACCTGCCCAGTGAGCGGCGTGACGGGAACCCAGGACCTCTACCTGCGGTTCACCGGCGGCAGCGGCTACCTGTTCAACATGAACTGGTGGCAGTTCACCCGCGCCGCCTAACCGCACCGCGTCGACTTGCTCCCCGGGCCGAAGCCCAAGGATTCCGGCCTTCCCGTCCGTTGCTGTGCCGCTACGCGGCACAGTCTTCGGACGGGAATCCGTGGCTTCCTGCTCCATCGCGCTGCGCCGGAACGAGTCCTTAATCTGACCTGCGCTCCACAGGCTGTAACCGCCAGCCCGGCGGCCGTCTTCACGTCCCCCGCCGATGTCCCCCGCCTGACATCACCGCCGCCCTGACGGCGGCGCGGCGCGGAGGCCCCGCCGACGCGCAAGGGAGCACGGCGACGCCCGATCCCTCCGCCCGGCCCCTGTCCCACCCACTGAGAAGTGTGCAAGCTGAAGTTGCTGGTCACGGGGCTGGTGTGCGTGGGCATCTCACGGGGCTGGTGTGCGTGGGCATCGGGATGCTCGTACTGGTCGTCGGCAGGTGACTTTGGTGAAGATCGTCGGTCATCGGGCGACTTCGCGGTTCGTGAGGACCAGCAGGGCCCGGACCAGGGCGGTCGCCCAGGCGGGGTCGGTGCGTACCTTGCCGAGGACGCGCCAGTTCTTGAGGTGGGCGAAGCCGTGCTCGACGGGTGCCCGTACGGCCGCCAGTGCTGTGTTGGACAGCTTCTGGCCTCGTGTCAGGGGCCGGTTCCGGGCGGCCTTGTAGCCGGTGATCACCGCCGGGTCGGCATCGGGGTCGCCGTCGTCGAGGCCGACAAAGCCCAGGTCAGCGATGGCCCCGAGCCCGACTTCCCGCACCTTTCGGGTGAGCTTGTCGCGCCGGCAGGCGGTGATCTCCGAGGTGCGCCCGGGGCGGGCCGCCGAGATCCACAGCAGTCGGCCCCGGTCGTCGGTGAGCGCGATCACGAGCAGGCCGTGGCATTTGTTCTTGCCGGAGTAGTTCTTCCGGTTCTCCTTCCCGGTTCTGCGCCGGGTACGGATCACCGATCCGTCCAGCAGTACGATGCCGCCACCCGTTCGGGCGATCTTCTTCAGGGCCCGGTCCAGGCGTGGGGCGCGGGCGGCGAGCAGGCCGACGACCTCCCTCACCCATCGCGTCACGGTGGTGCGGTGCACTCCGTTGCCGCCGGCCAGGTCGCCGGGCCGCTGGTCACAGCGCAGCACTGCCAGCACAATGGTGGCGATCTTCCCTGCGGGCAGGGCCCGCCACCGCGAGCCGATCCTCTTGAGGTGACCGCGTATCAGGTCGGCGGGCCAGTTCAGGGTGGCACTCGACAGGGGCAGGCGGGCGGTGTAGACAAGGCCGTCAGAGCCCTCGACGGAACTGTTGTTTTTCGTCACACAAACTCAACTGCCGTCGAGGGCCTCTCAGTTACGGGCACGCCCCGCGTGACTACGGACGCGCAGTGAACCGCCCGTCGCCCCGCTTGTGCAGCCAGCCGCGGTCGGCGAGCTTGGTCATCTTCGCCCGTAGCGGCTCCAGCTTGCCGCGCACCGAGGCGTCCAGACCCAGCCGCTCGCCGACCGCCCTGACCTGCACCGGGCCGTCGGCCTCCCGCACGATCGCCAGGATCTTGCGGTAGTCGCCGGGCAACGCGCCCTCGTCGGCCGCGTCGCTGCGGTGCGGGATGAGCAGGACTGCCCTCCCGGCGACCTTCGCCGATACCGCAGCGGCAGCCCCGGCGTCGGCGTCGGCCTGCTCGGCCAGGCGGTTCAACACCCTCTCCCCGATCGCCAGTTCATCCCGCTCGGCCTGGACCTCCTGGAGTTGCTTGGCCAACTCCTCGGCGAGGGCGTCCAGTTCGCTCCGCCGGACGGTGATCCACTGCCGCTCCTGCATCCCCCGCGCCCTCCCGCGTTCTCACGGGATGTCGACCTGCTGACGGATCGTAGGCAGGGGCCGGTCGTGGGCGCAGCCGAACCCGGCATCCCACCGGAGCCGGACCTGCCGGATGATCTACGCCATGGGCATCGGCCGCCGACCGGCACGAGTACCCAACTCGCCATTCACACCAGACCCGTGACCAGCAACTTCAGCTTGCACACCGCTCAGTCGTCGGCGCAGGCCCGTACGAGTTCGAGGCCGCGGCCCGTCTCCGCGTCGAGGGCATGCGCCAGCGCCGGTGGGGGCGGCGGCTCAGGGTCGGCGTCCCACGCGCCGATGCGCAGGACTCCGGCCCGCCAGTGCAGACACAGGGCCACGGGGCCCTTCGTATGCCGTACTGCGTTGGAAACCAGCTCCGTCGCCAGCAGCTCGGCCACGTCCGTGAGGCGGATCAGGCCGTGCATCGTGAGGATCAGGCGGACGGTGCGGCGGCACACGGTGACCGCGCGGGCGTCGTGGGGGATGTGGAGCATGTACTCCCAGGGTTCGTCTTTGGGCATGCGTGAACTCCGGTTCAGGTATGAGGAGTTGAGGGAGCGCGGCGGGCTGGTGGGCGGTGGCGGTGTCACGGCCGTCATGGCATGACGGGGTGGTGCGCTTCCGAGGTCCCGGGGTTCCGCAGCGTGTGCGACGCGTCACCGACGGTAGGTCTTAAAATTGCGACTGCGCAAGTCGTTCGCGTAATCTCGCACCCGAACGGGGCACCCCGGACAGCGAGTTGAAGCAGGGAGCTGCACATGGCAACACGGCGAAACCCCACGGCACGGCAGGTACGCCTGGGCGCCGAGCTCCGCAAGCTTCGGGATGCCGCAGGACTGAAGGCCACTGAGGCAGCGGTCCTGCTGGGAGTGAACTCCGCCCAGGTGAGCCAGATCGAGGCCGGCGTCGCAGGTGTAAGCGAGGAGCGTGTGCGCCGCCTCGCCGCCCACTATTCCTGCACGGACGAAGAGTTGACCGACGCGCTGGTGGCGATGGCGACCGACCGGACACGCGGTTGGTGGGAGGAGTTCCGGGGGCTGCTACCCACACCGTTCCTGGACATCGCCGAGCTGGAGCACCACGCCACATACCGGCACGATGTCGAGTTCCCTCACATCCCCGGACTTCTCCAGACGGAGGACTACGCCCGGGCCGTCTTCTCGTACAGGGTCCCCGAACTTCCCTACGGTGAGTTGGAGTTGCGAGTCCAGCACAGGATGAAACGAAAAGTCGTCCTTGAGGGCCCCACGCCCGTCCCGTACGAAGCGGTGATCCACGAAGCGGCACTTCGCACCAGAGTCGGCGACCGTGCCGCCGCACGGGCTCAGCTCGCGCGCATTCTGGAACTGTCCGAGACGGAACACATCACCGTTCGCGTGATCCCCTTCGATCTGGACGGTTTCGCAGGCGCCTGGAACACCATGATGTTGGCGGGCGGTGCCGTGCCCCAGCTGGACACAGCGGTGCGCGACACGCCCCACGGCACGGCCTTCATCGACTCCGAAGCCCAACTCGGCGCCTCTCGAACACTTTTCCGTAAAATGGGAGCTGCGTCACTCGATCCCCAAAGGTCGAGCGACTTCATCCACAGGTTGGCCAAGGAACTGTGAGGCGCACCGATGACCACCCTCGCCAACTGGCAGAAGTCCTCCTTCTCCGGCGGCGCCGACGGCAACAACTGCCTGGAACTGGCCACCACCGGACCCCGGGCGGTCCATCTCCGTGAAAGCGACGACCCCACCACCCGCCTCACCACCGCCCCCACCCCCCTCGCCCACCTCCTCCAGGGCATACGCTCCGGCACCCTCAGTCCGGCGGCTCCGGAAGCCGTTCGCTGACCGGTCCCGCCCGGTCCAGCAGCCCCGTGCGCGCCGCCAGGGCCGCCGCCTCCAGGCGTGACCCCACGCCCAGCTTCATCAGCACCCGCTGTACGTGCGTACGCGCGGTACTCGGCGCGATGCCCATGCCGGCCGCGATCAGCCGTGTGTCCTCGCCGTCCGCGACCCGGACCAGGACCTCGACCTCGCGTGGTGTGAGCATCTGCAGCAGGCGTTGGCCCTCGTCGTCCGGCTGGGCGGCCGGGTTGAGGAGTTCGCTGAAGGCGCCCTGGAGCAGTTGCGGGGCGACCGCCGCCTCTCCCGCGCGGGCCTTGATGATGGCGCGCTCCACGCCCTCGATGCGTTCGTCGTGCCGTACGTAGCCCGAGGCGCCGGCGGCGAAGGCGGCGGCGATTCCGCGTGGGTTCGGTACCGGGCCGAGGACCAGTACCGCCACCTGCGGGCGCTCGCGCTTGATCTTCACCACCGGGTCGAAGATGCCCGGCTCGGCGGGCGTCGCCGTGCCGATCAGGCACACCTCCGGCGCCCTGGTGATCACCAGCTCCGCCGCCCCCGCGGCGGGCGCCGCCGCGGCGAGTACGCGGTGTCCACGCAGCTTCAGTGCCGAGGCCAACGCCTCGGCGAGCAGACGGTGGTCATCGACCACCATGAGCCGCACACCCATCGAGCCCAACCCCCCAGTTCCCCCAGGTCCCCAACTGGTCCCCCATGGACAGGAGCCCCCCGGCTCTCCATCCCCCGGAAGCTACACGCTTGTTCGACGTTGCGCTTCCCCTACCGGTCAGAAGTGTCCCGGATTGCCGAAATTCCTCGCATTCGCGAGCGAGCGAGGAAACGATCGAGGACAAGATTAGGCCCCGCCCCTGAGCAGGGACGGGGCCTTGATCCACGTAGGGACGCCTTGATCGTCGTACGACCGGAAACGGCCGTCTGCCGATCGCCCTACGCCCTACTGCGCGCCGAATCCGACCGCCGTGTACTTCTCCGCGTCCAAGGACGAGGTGGGCTTGCTGATCAGGTCCCGGCCCATGAAGAGGCGGCCGTCCGTGTAGAGCATCTCGGACCTCCTCGGGACCATGCTGCTGATCGCGTTGCGGACCTGCTCGGTGGCCGGGGTCACCAGGAGCTTGGTCTGCTTGAAGCTGCCGCCGTTGATCGAGACGACCTCGGAACCCTTGTCGTAGGGGCCCTGCTTGTACGCGATGATGTCGCCGCCGTCCATCCGGATCGGGAAGAGCTCGTAGCCGTCACCGGCGTCGGCGCGGTCGCCCGCCGTCTTGCCGGTGGCCAGCGAGAAGGAGATCACCTCGTTGGTCCGGCTGAACTCCTTGGTTCCGTCGTGCTGCCTCGTCGGGACGTAGAGCTTGTCGTTGCCGACGACGATGCCCTTGCAGTCGTGGACCTTGCCGACGCCGCAGTCGTGATCGTACTTCTCGTCCTCCATCGCGATCTTGATACGGAGCTTGCCGCTCTCGTCCAGCGAGAAGATGTCCGAGGTGCCGGTCGAGGTGGGGTCGTCGCTGTCGGAGTCCACGCCGAACACGACCGGCTTGGTGGAGATCACCTTGGCGTTGTCGATGCCCGTGGGGAGCTTGTACGTCCACTGGACGCTGCCGTCCTTCGGGTTGAGCAGCTGGACCTCGTACTTCTCCTCGCCGAATTCACCGCACTTGCGCACGGCGACCAGCTGCTCGCCGCCGCGGTAGCCGATGTCCTCGCACGATTCGACCTTCGGCTGCCACAGGATCTTGCCGGTCGTGAGGTCGAAGCCCGCGCCGCCGTCGAGTCCTGCGCCCACCGCGACCGTGGTGCCGGTGATGCTGGCTTCCTCGAACTTGGCCTTCTCGCTGCCGTCGCCCACGGACTTGGTCCAGAGCTGTTTGCCGGTGTTCAGGTTGAAGGCCGTGACCTCGGTGCATCCCGGGTACTTGTTGGTCTTGCTGCGCTTGGACGGCTCGGAGATCACCACGGTCACACCGTCCTTGGTGATCTCGGGAGAGGCCGCGCAGGTGTGCCCCTTCAGCGGCATCGTCCACTTCTCGTCGCCGGTGGCCGGGTCGTAGCCGATGACCTCGTTGAGGCTCGCCTTGGCGTACACCTTGTCCGTCAGCCAGGAGCCCGCCACGCTCCAGACCTCGTCGTCGGGCACCTCGGGCTGGGGTATCTGGAAGAGGACCTTGGCGCTGGTGCTGGATGGCACCTTCTCCGAGCCGCCCCCGTCGGGGGCCTCCTTGCCCGTGTCGCCCTTGCCCTCATCGCCGCCGGTTCCGCCGGACGTACCGGAGGCGTCGGGCTTGTCGTCGCCGCTGTTCGTCGACGCGTACCAGACGCCGCCGCCGACGATGAGGCCGATCGCCAGGACGGCCGCGACGATGATCATCAGCTGGGCGTTGAGCTTCCGCCCACCGCCGCCCGGCGCCTGCGGCTGGAGCGGCATCGTCGTGGGCTGCGGGTAGCCGTACTGGGGCTGCTGGCCCGGGTAGCCGTAACCGGGCTGGCCCGGGGGCTGCGTCTGCGGGTAGCCGTACGGCTGCGGCGGGGTCGTCGGGGGCGGGGTTCCGGGTGCCTGCGGGGGCGGCGGGGCCTGCGGGTAGCCGTAGCCGGGGTTCGGCGGGGTGCCCTGTGGCGGAGTGCTCTGCGGCGGGTTGCCCTGCGGCGGAGTCGGCGCACCGAACCCGCCCGGCGGCGGGCTCTGCGGGGCGCCGAAACCACCCGGGGGCGGGCCCTGGGGCGCCCCGAAGCCGTTCGGGGGCGGATCCTGCGGAGCGCCGAAGCCACCGGGGGGCGGGCTCTGCGGAGCCCCGAAGCCGTTCGGGGGCGGGTCCTGCGGGGCGCCTGAACCGCCTTCCTGCGGCGGCTGGTTGGGCGGCGGGGGCGGCGGCTGGCTCATGACGGGATACCTCGGAAAACTCGGAGAAGGAAAGGAGAAGGTGCGGGACGGGACGAGCGGCGGGTCACTTGCCGTAGGCCAGCATCAGCTTTTCCTGTGCATCGTCCTTGCCCGTCAGCCGGGTTGTGGAGATGTAGAAGCGCCCGTCCACGTAGTCCACGGCCTTCGAGTAGAAGCCGCTCTCGATGTCCGCGGTGCCCTGCGGGTTCTGGAGCAGCTTCTTCGGCGTGTGGGAGCCGCCCCCCGTCGGGATGGACACGATCCGGCCGCCCGAGTCGTACGACGGCTCGACGTACGCGAGGAGGTTCGTGCCGTCCATCCTCAGCGGCTGCATGCGCTCTTCCAGCGGGGACTTGGTGCGCCACTTCTCCTTGCCGGTCGCCAGGTTGATCGCGACGATCTCGTTGGCGCCGGTCTTCGCGTCGGTCGGCAGGTAGAGGGTGTCCTTGTCGGCCGCGACGCCCTGGCAGCCCTGCAGATCACGCGAGAAGATCGCCCAGCCGCACTCCGGCGCGAAGGACTCGTCGATGTCGACCTGCGCGGTCACCGTGCCGTTGTTCAGCGTGGAGATGTTCCACTGCTTCTTGTCCTCGTTGGTGAGGTACATGACGACGGGGTCGAGGGAGTACACCCGCGCGGCCTGCCAGCCCTTGGGGATCTTCCAGGTCCACTTGGCCTTGCCGGTCGCCGGGTCGAGCTCCTGCACCTCGTCGTGCTCGTTGTCGGAGCCGGCCGCGCAGGACGAGACGGCGACCAGCTTGCTGCCGCCCGCGAACGCGGACGGGAAGCAGGCCGAGCCGTACCTCTTCTTCTCCCACTTCTTGTCGCCGGTCGCGACGTCGTAGCCGACGCCCGACTGCCCGCGGGCGACCACCAACGTGTCGCCGGTGACGGTCAGTCCGACCGAGAGGCTGCTGTCGAAGAGGTCGCCCTCCGGGACCTCCTCGGTCCAGCCCTTCTTGCCGGTGTTGAGGTCGATCTCCATCAGCTGGTTGCAGTCGGCGGTGTCCTTGGTGCCCGCCTTGTACGCGACGACGATCTTGTCGTCGGCCGTCTTCTGCTCGGTGACCGCGCAGATCTCCTGCGGCAGCGTGATCTCGGGCCAGGACGGCTTGCCGTCGCCGACGTTGTAGGCGAAGACCTGCTTGTACGCGGCTTTCACCGCGACCTTGTCGGTGATCCACATACCGGGGGCGTCGGCACCGGAACCGGGCGCGTCGGGCCCCTCCTTGTACCAGAGCACCTTCGATTCGCCCGCCTGGCGGCCCGCGTTGAGGTCCTCGGGGTCCTCGCCGCCGTCGCCGTCACCGTCGCCGGGGTTGATCGGGTCCTCGCCCGGGGTGGGCGGGGCGTCGCTCTTCTTGGCGGCAGGCTCCTTGCCGCCGTCATCGCCGCCGGAGACCGCGATCACGGTGCCGCCGATGACGAGGGCGGCGGCCAGCGCGGCTCCGATGATGATGGCGGGCTTGCCCTTGAAGGGATTGCGGGAGCCGCCACCCGGCGGGGTGCCGGGCGGGCCGGGGAACTGGGGCTGCTGGCCCGGGTAGCCGTAACCGGGCTGACCGTAGGGGCCGGGCTGCTGAGGCTGTCCGTAGGGGGCCGGCTGTTGAGGCTGTCCGTACGGGCCGGGCTGCGGGGCGTACGGTCCCGGCTGGCCGTAGGGGCCGGGCTGTCCGCCGTACGGACCCGGCTGGCTGTACGGGCCGGGCTGCTGCGGGTAGCCGTAACCGGGCTGCGGCGCGGGCGGCGTCCCCGGGGCTCCGCCCTGCGGCGGCGTCTGCGGTGCGCCCTGCGGAGGCGGTGGAGCCTGCGGCGGCTGCGCGGGCGGCGGAGGCGCTCCCTGGCCCGGAGGGTTCTGCCCGCCCGGATCCTGTGGAGCTCCGAACCCGCCCTGTGGCGGCTGGTTGGGCGGCTGAGACATCAGCGCGTTCCCCCTTCATCACTGATTTTTAGCCACGCCTAGAAGTACGTAGTGAACACGGACTTGTACTCAGCGTCGTACTCAGACAGTTCAGACAGTGCTCAGACTGCTCTCAGACGGCCCTTTCTATCACCATGCAGCGCTCGAACTCAGGGCCGGTCCATCCCCTGTTCCCAAGGGAGGACCGGCCCGTGATGCCCTCGTTACGCTCCTTCACGCACCCTTCACGCCTCGTCTGCGAGCTCCAACCAACGCGTCTCCAAGTCCTCGCGTTCGGTGGCCAGTTCGCGCAGGTCGGCGTCCAGTTCGGCCACCTTCCCGAAGTCCGTGGCGTTCGCCGCGATTTGGTCGTGCAGCTTCTTCTCGTTCTGGGAGATCTTGTCCAACTGCCGCTCGATCTTCTGGAGTTCCTTCTTGGCGGCGCGGGCGTCGGCGGAGGAGATGCCGGGCTTCTCGGCGGGGGGCGCCACGGGGGTCCGGGCGGCCACGGCCTCCTCCATCCTGTGCCGCCGCTCCAGGTACTCGTCGATCCCGCGCGGCAGCATCCGCAGCGTGGCGTCGCCGAGGAGGGCGTACACCTTGTCCGTGGTGCGCTCGATGAAGAACCGGTCGTGGGAGATCACGACCATCGAGCCGGGCCAGCCGTCGAGGACGTCCTCGAGCTGGGTGAGGGTCTCGATGTCGAGGTCGTTGGTGGGCTCGTCGAGGAAGAGGACGTTCGGCTCGTCCATGAGCAGCCGCAGGAGTTGCAGCCGGCGGCGCTCACCACCGCTCAGGTCACCGACCGGCGTCCACTGCTTCTCCTTGTTGAAGCCGAAGGTCTCGCAGAGCTGACCGGCCGTCATCTCGCGTCCCTTGCCGAGGTCGACGCGGTCGCGGACCTGCTGCACGGCCTGCAACACCCTGAGGGCCGGGTCGAGTTCGGACACCTCCTGCGAGAGGTAGGCGAGCTTCACGGTCTTGCCGACCACGACCCGTCCGCCCGCGGGCTGCCGCTCGCCCTCGCTGTACGCGGCGTCGGCCAGCGCCCGCAACAGGGAGGTCTTGCCCGAGCCGTTCACGCCGACGAGGCCGATACGGTCGCCGGGTCCGAGCTGCCACGTCACATGCTTCAGCAGCAGCTTCGGCCCGGCCTGTACGGTCACGTCCTTGAGGTCGAAGACGGTCTTGCCGAGCCGGGTGGAGGCGAACTTCATCAGCTCGCTGGTGTCGCGCGGCGGCGGCACGTCCGCGATCAGCTCGTTCGCGGCCTCGACGCGGAAACGCGGCTTGGACGTACGGGCCGGGGCGCCGCGGCGCAGCCAGGCCAGCTCCTTCCTGACCAGGTTCTGCCGCTTGACCTCCTCGGTGGCCGCGATGCGCTCACGCTCGGCGCGCGCGAAGACGTAGTCGGAGTAGCCGCCCTCGTACTCGTACACGTCGCCCTTCTGCACGTCCCACATGCGCGTGCAGACCTGGTCGAGGAACCAGCGGTCGTGCGTCACGCAGACGAGCGCCGACCGCCGCTCCCGCAGGTGCTTCGCCAGCCAGGCGATGCCCTCCACGTCCAGGTGGTTGGTGGGCTCGTCGAGGATGATCAGGTCCTGCTCGGCGATCAGCAGCTTGGCCAGCGCGATACGCCGCCGCTCGCCACCGGACAGCGGCCCGATGACGGTGTCGAGCCCCTGCGGGAACCCGGGCAGGTCGAGCCCGCCGAACAGTCCGGTGAGTACGTCCCTGATCTTGGCGTTGCCCGCCCACTCATGGTCGGCCATGTCCCGGATGACCTCGTGCCGGACGGTGGCCCCGGGGTCGAGGGAGTCGTGCTGGGTGAGTACGCCGACGTGCAGGCCGCCGGAGTGGGTGACGCGACCGGTGTCGGCGTCCTCCAGTTTGGCGAGCATCCGGATCAGGGTGGTCTTGCCGTCACCGTTGCGGCCGACGACGCCGATCCTGTCTCCCTCGGACACTCCGAGGGAGACACCGTCGAGCAGGGCACGGGTGCCGTACACCTTGCTGACGTTCTCGACATTGACCAGGTTGACGGCCATTTCTCTCCTGACGCGGGGATCGATCAGCCTTCCAGCGTAGTCGGCGCCGGCAGCGACCGGCCGAGCACGGTCGCGCCCGGCGCCGGGCCGACCGCCACCCGGGCCGAGCGACAGGTGCCCGAGGAGAAGAGGGCCTGCGCGACGTTTGCCGCCGAGTCCGCGTCGCGGGTCAGGAACGCTGTCGTGGGACCCGAGCCGGAGACCAGGGCGGCCAGGGCGCCCGCTGTGCGGCCTGTGGTCAGGGTGGTGGTGAGGGACGGGCGCAGGGAGAGGGCGGCGGGCTGGAGGTCGTTGGAGAGGACGGCCGCCAGGGCCGTCGGGTCGCCCTTCGCCAGGGCGTCCAGGAGAGGCTCGGACGCGAGGGGTTCGGGGACCTCGACGGCTTCGTTGAGGCGGTCGAACTCGGCGTACACCGCCGGGGTCGAGAGGCCGCCGTCGGCCACCGCGAAGACCCAGTGGAAGGTGCCGCCCACCTCCAGCGGGCGCAGTTTTTCGCCGCGGCCCGTGCCGAGCGCGGCCCCGCCGACCAGGCTGAACGGTACGTCGCTGCCCAACTCGGCGCAGATATCGAGGAGTTCGGCCCGCGAGGCCCCCGTATCCCAGAGCGCGTCGCAGGCGACGAGCGCGCCCGCGCCGTCGGCGGAGCCTCCCGCCATGCCGCCGGCGACGGGGATGTCCTTGGTGATGTGGAGGTGTACGTCGGCCGGGCGGCCGTGGCGCTCGGCCAGCTTCTGAGCCGCGCGGGCCGCCAAGTTCGTGTGGTCCAGAGGGACTTGGGCCGCGTCCGGGCCTTCGCACGTGATGCGCAAGCCGTCCGCCGGAGTCGCCGTGATCTCGTCGTACAGGCCGACAGCCAGGAAGACGTTGGCCAGGTCGTGGAAGCCGTCGGGGCGGGCGGCGCCCACGGCCAGTTGGACGTTGACCTTCGCGGGGACGCGTACCGTCACGCTCACCTGATTCCTCCGAGGGCGCCCCGGACCGCCCACACGGTCGGATAGGCTGATTGCCGTGCGTTGCGAGAACCAAGCGCGTACGCCGTGCTGATCGAGAACCAAGACAGCACATGCACCTCCAAGCTTTGCAGTACGAACCCGGGCTGGTTTCAACCCGGCTGGTGTTGATCGTGGAAGACCTGTCGGATCGCTGACCCGCGGGCTGCGTGAGCCAGGAATCCCCCTGCTTCAGCCGGAGGAGGATTCAATGCTGTCCGTGCTCCTTGTTGTCGGCCGGCTTCTTGTCGGTCGGGCGGTTCTCCGCGATGCGGGCGAACTCCTCCACCGTCAGGGCCTCGCCCCGCGCCTGCGGCGAGACGCCCGCCGCGACCAGGGCGGACTCGGCGGCCGGCGCCGAACCGGCCCAGCCGGAGAGTGCGGCCCGCAGGGTCTTGCGGCGCTGGGCGAAGGCGGCGTCGACGACGGCGAAGACCTCGCGCCTCGACGCCGTCGTCTTGACTGGCTCGGCGCGCCGGACGAGCGAGACGAGGCCGCTGTCCACGTTCGGCGCGGGCCAGAAGACCTTCCGGCCGATGGCCCCGGCCCGCCTGACGTCGGCGTACCAGTTGGCCTTCACCGAGGGAACGCCATACACCTTCGAACCCGGGGCAGCGGCCAGCCGGTCGGCGACCTCCGCCTGCACCATCACGAGCGTGCGCTCGATGGTGGGGAAGGTCTCGAGCATGTGCAGCAGGACGGGGACGGCGACGTTGTAGGGGAGGTTCGCGACCAGGGCGGTCGGCGGGGGGCCGGGGAGTTCGGTCACCTGCATGGCGTCGGAGTGCACCAGTGCGAAACGGTCGGCTCGCTCCGGCATGCGTGCCGTGATCGTCGCGGGGAGCGCGCCCGCGAGTACGTCGTCGATCTCGACGGCGACGACCCGGTCCGCCACCTCCAGCAGGGCCAGGGTCAGGGAGCCCAGGCCCGGGCCCACCTCGACGACCACGTCGTCCTGGCGTACGTCCGCGGTGCGGACGATGCGGCGGACCGTGTTCGCGTCGATGACGAAGTTCTGTCCGCGTTGCTTGGTGGGGCGTACGCCGAGGGCGGCCGCGAGTTCGCGGATGTCGGCGGGGCCCAGGAGGGGGTCGGGGGTGCTGCTCACGGTGGCCAGCGTACGTGGGCCTCCGGCGGTTGGGCGGGGCGCCTACGGGGGTGGGGTGTTGGGTTCGTGGGCGACTGCGGGCCCGTCGTGGCTGGTCGCGCAGTTCCCCGCGCCCCTAAAAGCAAAAGCCTGCGGCTCCACTCGCCGCCAGCCACAATGCACCCGCAGGTCAGGTGTGCAGCCGCCCCCCGCAGTGGGGCCAGGGGCTCGAACCCCTGAGCACGTACAGCTTCTTCGCCCGGTACGTCTGTTCCGCCGCCGACGCGTCCTGTGGGCGCCCGCTGCCGCCGACGCTCTGCCAGGTTCGGGTGTCGAACTGGTAGAGGCCGCCGTAGGTGCCCGAGGGGTCCACCGCGTCCGGACGGCCGCTGGATTCGCAGGCCGCGAGGGCGCTCCAGTTGAGGTCGTCGACGTCGGCGGGTGACGTCGGCAGGGACCTGGTGCCGGTCTTCACCAGCTGGGTGCGGGGTTCGTGGACCACCTCGGAGTCGAGTCGGCGCGGCCTGGAGTGAACGCCGTTGACGGTGCGGTGGGCGTAGGTGACGCGCCGCATGCCGGCCTGCCCCGCCCGCTCGACGACCTCGGTGCCCCGGAAGAGCGAGGCGTCCAGCGTTCGCAGCACGCCGAACGCGATGGGCTCCTCGCGGACTTCCTTCGTGCGCGTGATCCGCATGACCGTCACCGTCTGCCCGTCGCGCGGGAAACTACCGGGCGGTACGGACGTGGTGTCCTGTCCGCGCAGGGTGATCCCGGCGCTCTCCACGGCCTCGCGGACGGTCGCGGCGTTCGTACGGACCGTCCGCGCCCGCCCGTCCGACATGACCGTCAGGGTCCGCTCGGTACGGACGTCGAGGCTGAGCCCCTCCGGCGCGATGCGCCGGGAGCGCGGGGTCGATACGTACGCGCCCTCCGCGCGCACCCCGAGCTGCCGCAGCGCCTCCTCCACCGTGCGCGCCGTCGTCCACACCGTGCGGCGGCGGCCGTCGAGGGTGAGGTGCACGGGCCGCCCGTACCGTACGGCGACCTCGTCACCGCTGGTCAACGGGGTGCCGGGGGCGGGCGCCACGAGGTCGTGGGCGCCCACCTCGACGCCCTCGGCGGCGAGCAGTTCGCTTACGTCGTCCGCGAAGGTGTGCAGGGTGCGGGGCTTGCCGTCGACGGTCAGCTCGATCGCCTTGTCGTCGGCGACGAACGCGGTGGTGCCGCCGGCCAGAAAGGCGACGACCAGCGCCCGCGGCACCAGTCGGCGCACCGCCTGCGGCCGCTCGGCGGCCTTCCGTCGCTGCGCCTCCCGGCGCGCCTCGGCCCGGCCGCCGAAGGGGCGGGGCAGCTCGAGCGTGGGGGGCAGCTGGCGGGGCAGCTGCGGTTCGGTGCCGGCTTCGGGGTGGGTCTCGTACCGCATCTCGTACGCGGGCCGGTACGTATCCACGTACTCCTGCGAATCCTCAGCGGCGTACGGCTGATCGTTCGGCGGATCGTTCTCGTACGCCGGGCCATACGTCTCGTACTGCGAACTGCTCACGACGACACGCTCCAGGGGTCCTCCGGATCGGGCGCGGAGAACCTAGCGGAGCGGCCGTCACTCTCCAAGGCACCGCGACTACGTTGTGTCGTCGCGGCGCCCGGGAATGCGCATCTGCGGGCGTTATGCGTCAGTAGTCGAAGGCACGCTTCGTGTTCGCCGCGAGGGCTGTCGCCAGCGCGTCTTCGTCCAGGCCCCGTACGGCGGCCATCGCGCGGACCGTGACCGGAATGAGATACGGGGCGTTGGGCCGTCCGCGGTACGGCGCGGGCGTCAGGAAGGGTGCGTCCGTCTCGACGAGGACGAGTTCGAGGGGGGCCACGGCGAGGGCGTCGCGCAGTGGCTGGGCGTTCTTGAAGGTCATGTTTCCGGCGAAGGACATGAAGTAGCCGTTTTCTGCGCACAGTTCGGCCATCTCCGCGTCCCCGGAGTAGCAGTGGAAGACGGTGCGTTCGGGGGCGCCCTCCTCCTTGAGCACGCGCAGTACGTCGGCGTGGGCGTCCCGGTCGTGGATGACCAGGGTCTTGCCGTGCCGCTTGGCGATCTCGATGTGGGCGCGGAACGACCGCTCCTGGGCGGCCTTGCCCTCGGGTCCCGTACGGAAGTGGTCGAGACCCGTCTCGCCGACGCCCTTGACCTGCGGGAGCCCGGCGAGCCGGTCGATCTCGGCGAGCGCCTCGTCCAGCGCGCCTTCTCCTCCGGGCTCGCGGGCGCCCTGCCGGGACCAGCCGTCGGGGTCGCCGTGCACGATCCGCGGCGCCTCGTTCGGATGCAGCGCGACGGTCGCGTGCACGACCTCGTACTCCGCGGCCGTCTCCGCCGCCCACCGCGAGCCCTTGAGGTCGCAGCCGACCTGCACGAGTGTCGTCACACCGACCGACGCGGCCTTCGCGAGCCCCTCCTGGACGGTGCCGGACTGCATGTCGAGGTGGGTGTGCGAGTCGGCGACGGGCACGCGGAGGGGGTCCGGGAGCGGTGGGGCTTCGGCGTGGGAAGGCATGCCCCGATCCTACGAAGGGGCCGTCCCGGACCTCCCCCGGTGGGGTGGGTCAGCTCGCCTTGCGGTGCTGGAACGGGTGGAGCAGGTCGGAGAGGTGCCAGTGGTGACGCTCCCCGTGCTCCGTGGACTCGGCCTCGGGCCGCTCCGCCTGGTGCGGCACGGAGCGGCGCGGGTGGAGGGATTTCAGCGCCGAGGAGACCTGGCCGGCGCGCATGATGCGCACCACGTGGTTGTCGCAGTTCTGGCAGGTGGGCCGGCTGAGCGGCGAAGGCACGACCTGTCCGTCCGCCACGTACGTCACGAACTCGTGGTCCTCGGCGTCGAAGTGGTGCTCGATCTCGTACGACTGCTCCCAGCCGTGCCCGCACCGCATACAGGCGAAGGAATACGACTCGTGCACGACATCGATGGCCGCACCGGTGTGGTGGCCGGTCTGCCCTGCGATCTCACTCATGCCAGCTCCTCGGTCCGCTGGACAACCGCCTCCGGGGGAGCGGAGGCGAGGGACGGGTGCGTCCCCGTCAACCAGTGGACTCTTCTCGCGGAGCGAGTGCATGGAACCTGTCGACTATTGGACCCGTCTTGGCCGTTCCTTGCCCCAGAGCTCCTGGCGGGTGACGTGAGCTTTGCCTTTGCCGGGGCGCCTTTACCCGCCCATGGGGCACCCTTCTGTCGCGGGCGCCCCTACGGGGCGGCGCGCACGGCGTTCTTCGCCGCGACCACCGCGTCGAAGACCTCGCGCTTGGGCCGCCCCGCCTCGGCGGCGACCGCCACGATGGCCTCCTTGCGCCGCTCCCCCGCCTCCTCCCGCACCCGCACCCGCCGCACCAATTCCGCGTCGTCCACTTCCTCGGCGCCCTTCTCGGGCGCCCCCTCCACGACGACGGTGATCTCCCCGCGTACGCCCTCGGCCGCCCAGGCCGCGAGCTCGCCCAGCGGACCGCGCTTGACCTCTTCGTACGTCTTGGTCAGCTCGCGGCAGACGGCTGCCCGGCGGCCGGCCCCGAACACCTCCGCCATCGCGGCGAGCGTGTCGTCCAGCCGGTGCGGCGACTCGAAGTACACGAGGGTGCGCCGCTCCCCGGCGACCTCGCGCAGCCGGGAGAGCCGTTCGCCCGTCTTCCTCGGCGGGAAGCCCTCGAAGCAGAACCGGTCGACAGGCAGTCCGGACAGGGCGAGCGCGGTGAGCACGGCGGACGGGCCTGGGACGGCGGTCACCCGGATGTCCTGCTCCACCGCCGCGGCGACGAGCCGGTAGCCGGGGTCGGACACGGACGGCATGCCCGCGTCGGTCACGAGCAGCACGCGCGCGCCACCGGCCAGGGCCTCCACGAGTTCGGGCGTACGGGCCGACTCGTTCCCCTCGAAGTACGACACGACCCGTCCGGCGGGCTGCACGCCCAGTGCCTGGGTCAGCCGACGCAGCCGCCGGGTGTCCTCGGCGGCGATCACATCGGCGGCCGTCAGCTCCTGGGCCAGCCGGGGCGGTGCGTCCGCGACGTCTCCGATGGGAGTGCCTGCGAGTACAAGGGTTCCTGTCACGGTTCCATCCTCGCAGGGCCGATAAAGAGGCCTCGCACAGAAGGGTTCCCTACGATGGCGCGGTGACCAGTACCGCGTCCTCCACGGACACCCGGCAGGGACAGGGCGTCGAAGAACAGCGGCCGTCGTGGCAGTTGCGGCTTCGCCGGTTCGGCTACACGAGCCGGGCCAGAAGCGACGTCCGTGACCGTCTGGTGCCCGCGTACGCCCAGCCCAGCCCGCACCTGTGGGCGATGTTCGGGCTGTCGAAGCCGGCCGCCGCGCGTGTGGTGCGCTGGTCGGCGTGGGTGGGGCCGCTGCTGATCACGCTGATGGCGGGCCTGATGCGGTTCTGGAACCTGGGCAGCCCGAAGCGGGTGATATTCGACGAGACGTACTACGCCAAGGACGCCTGGGCGCTCATCCACCGCGGGTACGAGGTCAACTGGGCCAAGAACGCCGACGCCCTGATCCTGCGGAGCAACGGCGACGTCCCGATCCCCTCCGAAGCCGCGTACGTCGTCCATCCGCCGGTCGGCAAGTACGTGATCGGGCTCGGCGAGTGGCTGTTCGGGTTCACGCCCTTCGGCTGGCGGTTCATGACGGCCCTGCTCGGCACGCTGTCCGTGCTGATGCTGTGCCGGATCGGCCGCCGGCTGTTCCGCTCGACGTTCCTCGGCTGCCTGGCGGGCGCTCTGATGGCCGTCGACGGGCTGCACTTCGTGATGAGCCGCACGGCGCTGCTCGACCAGGTGCTGATGTTCTTCGTGCTCGCGGCCTTCGGCTGCCTGGTCATCGACCGGGACAGGACGCGCCAACGCCTCGCGGCGGCGCTCCCACCGGATGAGGACGGAGTCGTACGCCCGGACGCACACATCGCCGAGACGACCCGCCTCGGCCTACGGCCCTGGCGCTGGGCGGCAGGCCTGATGCTGGGCCTGGCCTTCGGCACCAAGTGGAACGGCCTGTACATCCTGGTCGCGTTCTGCCTGCTGACGGTCCTGTGGGACGTCGGCTCGCGCAGGGTCGCGGGCGCCCGATACCCGTACAAGGCGGTACTCAAGCGCGACACGGGCCTGGCGTTCGTGGCGACCGTGCCGGTGGTGCTCGTCACGTATCTCGCCTCCTGGGCCGGCTGGATCCTGTCCCCCTCCGACGGCTCCGGCGGCTACTTCCGCAACTGGGCGGCCACCGAGGGCAAGGGCGGCAACTGGACGTTCCTGCCCGACTGGGTGCGCAGCCTGTGGCACTACGAGCACCAGGTGTACGAGTTCCATGTCGGCCTCACCTCGGCGCACACCTACCAGTCGAACCCGTGGAGCTGGATCGTCACGGGCCGCCCGGTCTCGTACTTCTACGAGTCCCCGGCGCCCGGCAAGGACGGCTGCCCCGTCGACGCGGGCGAGAAGTGCGCCCGCGAGGTCCTCGCCCTCGGCACGCCCCTGCTGTGGTGGGCGGCGGGCTTCGCGATCCTCTATGTGCTGTGGCGCTGGTTCTTCCGCCGCGACTGGCGGGCGGGCGCGATCGCCTGCGGTGTCGCGGCCGGCTATCTGCCCTGGTTCATGTACCAGGAGCGCACGATCTTCTTCTTCTACGCGGTCGTCTTCCTGCCCTTCCTCTGCCTGGCCGTGGCGATGATGATCGGCGCGCTCCTGGGCCCGCCCGGTTCGAGCGAACGCCGCCGTGTGGCGGGCGCGGCGGCGGCGGGCGTTCTGGTCCTGCTGATCGCCTGGAACTTCATCTATTTCTGGCCGATCTACACCGGCCAGGCCATCCCGATCGACTCGTGGCGATCACGAATGTGGCTGGACACCTGGGTTTGAAGAGCGGTTTGAGGGCGGTTCGAGAACCGGACACCTCGGCTTAACAATCAGGGAACACCGGCCACATGGGCCCCTCCTCCCGCATACAGTGCGATAGATGACCACCTTTCTGAACATGTTCAGAAAGGCCATGGGGAGGGGATCGCGCTATGCGCAAGGGGGCAAAGACCGCCATCGTGGGCGGGGTGTTCGCGGTGATGGTCGGGGGTGCCGGATACGGCGCGTTCAACATCGTGTCGGCGATCAGCGGGGGCAGCACGGCCGAGGGCGAGACCGTGAAGACCGGTCCGCCGTCGAGTGACGAGGTCAAGGAGACCAGCGAGAAGTTCTTCGCGGCCTGGGAGCAGGGCAAGGCGGCCCGGGCCGCCGGGTACACGAACAACGCGGGCGTGGCCCAGCCCCTGTTCGCCGGCTACCGCACCGAGGCGCATCTGACCGACGTGAAGATCACGCCGGGTACGCCGTCGGGCGGGACGGTCCCGTTCTCGGTCGCGGCGACGGTGTCGTACGAGGGGAAGAGCAAGCCCCTTTCGTACAAGAGCGAACTGACCGTCGTACGCGGGGACAACACCGGCCGGGCGCTGGTCGACTGGCAGCCGACCGTGCTGCACCCGGATCTGGCGGAGGGCGACTCCCTGGTCACGGGCGAGGCGGCGAGCCCGCCGATCGAGGCGGTGGACCGGAACGGCACCGTGCTGACCAAGGAGAAGTACCCCTCGCTCGGGCCGATCCTGGACCAGCTGCGGAAGAAGTACGGCGACAGCGCGGGCGGTACCCCGGGCGTCGAGCTGGCCATCCGGAGCGCGGACGAGGAGGCGGCCGACAAGACGCTTCTCACGCTCGCGAAGGGCAAGCCGGGCAAGCTGCCCACCACGCTGAGCGCGAGCGCGCAGGCCGCCGCGGAAAAGGCGGTCAAGGAGTACTCCGAGTCGTCGGTGGTCGCGGTGAAGCCGAGCACCGGGGAGGTGCTGGCGGTCGCCAACCACGGGTTCGGCGAGTTCAACGCGGCGTTCCAGGGCGAGCTCGCGCCAGGCTCCACGATGAAGATCGTCTCCGCGGCGACACTGATCGACAACGGCATCACGAACGCGACCGGACCCGCGCCCTGCCCGGCGGACGCGACCTGGCAGAGCCAGACCTTCAAGAACATCGAGGGCATGACGCCCAACGACAACGCGACCCTCTCGGAGAGCTTCGCGCGCTCCTGCAACACGGCGTTCGTGAAGTACGCGGACGAGGTGAAGGTCGACTCGCTCACGAAGGAGGCCCAGGAGCGCTTCGGTCTCGGCCAGGACAACTGGAAGACCGGCATCGCGTCCTTCGACGGCTCCGTCCCGGCCTCCGGCGGCCCCGACACGGCGGCCAACATGCTTGGCCAGGGCCAGGTCCAGATGAGCCCTCTCAACATGGCCTCCGTCACCGCGACCGCCATGACGGGCACCTTCCGGCAGCCGGTGATCGTGCCGCAGAGCCTCGACGACCGTGAACTGGCCACCGCGAAGGGCCTGGACGCGGGCACGGTCGCACAGCTGCGCCAGATGATGAACCGCACCGCGGTCAGCGGCACCGCGGCCAAGGCGATGGCCGGGCTCGGCGGCGGCAGCATCGGCGCGAAGACCGGTTCGGCGGAGGTCGACGGGCAGGAGACGTCCAACAGCTGGTTCACCGGCTACCGCAACGACATCGCGGCGGCGGCCATGACCCAGGAGGGCGGCCGGGGCGGCGACGCGGCGGGCCCGATTGTCGCAGCCGTGCTACGAGCGTCCGGCTGAAGCCCCGTCTGTCACACCGGGACTCTAGGCTGTTGGCTTCGTTCCCTAAGTGGAACGTGCGATTACTGAGGCAACAGCGGAGGAACGGGAGCCGTGGGGAACAGGGGACGCGCCGGAGAGCGCGGCAGGACGAAGCCCGCCGTCATCGGGGGGATGATCGCCGTGGTCGTCGGTGGGGCCGGGTTCGGCGTCTACGCCGTGTACGG
>NZ_BMPQ01000038.1:20678-80787 GCF_014647675.1 Streptomyces flaveus
CGACAGCGCGTCGACGGCCGCCGAACGCAAGGCGGCAGCCGTGAAGACCGGCCCGCTGTCGGCGGCCGAGGTCAAGTCGGCGTCCACGGCGTTCCTCACTGCCTGGCAGAGCGGTGACGTCGCGAAGGCCGCCGCCACCACGAACGACACGGCGGCGGCCCGCACGCTGCTCACCGGGTACGGCAAAGAGGCGCACATCAAGGACGTGACGCTCACCCCTGGCACCAGATCCGGCGCGAAGCTGCCGTTCTCCGTGAAGGGCACCGTCTCCTACAAGGGCCAGACCAAGGCCCTCTCGTACGACTCCCAGCTCACCGTCGTCCGCCGGGCCGAGGACGGAAAGCCGCTGGTCGACTGGCACTCCTCCGTCGTCCACCCGGATCTGGAGGACGGCGACCGGCTGGTCACCGGGGAGGCCGGGACACCGCCGGTCAAGGCGCTCGACCGGGACGGCGGGGAGCTGACCGAGGCCAAGTACCCGTCCCTGGGGACGGTCCTTGACGGCCTGCGCGAGAAGTACGGCAAGAAGGCCGGCGGCAAGGCGGGCATCGAGCTGCGGGTGATCCGCAAGGGCTCCTCCGGAGATTCCGCCAAGGCGACCGAGGGCAACGAGGGGGCCCCCGACAAGACGCTGCTGGAACTGAGCAAGGGGACGCCCGGCACGGTCCGTACGACCCTCAACCCGAGCCTCCAGGCGACGGCCGAGGGGCAGGTGGCCAAGAAGTCCAAGGCGTCGTTGGTCATGACGAAGGCGTCGACGGGCGAGATCCTGGCCGTCGCGAACTCCGGCCACGGCTTCAACACCGCCTTCCAGGGCTCCCTGGCGCCCGGCTCCACTATGAAGATCATCTCGGCGTCGCTGCTCCTCGACAAGGGGCTGGCGTCGATGGACAAGCAGCACCCGTGCCCCAAGTTCTCCACGTACGGCGGCTGGAAGTTCCAGAACGACGACAAGTTCGAGATCAAGGGCGGCACGTTCAAGGCGAGCTTCGCGCGCTCCTGCAACACGGCCTTCATCAGCCAGGCCAAGAAGCTCAGCGACGACGATCTGACGAAGCAGGCCCAGGAGGTCTTCGGGCTCGGCAAGAACGACTGGCAGATCGGGGTGTCCAGCTTCGACGGCGCGGTGCCGGTGCAGTCCGACGCCCAGATGGCGGCCTCGCTGATCGGCCAGGGCGCGGTCCGGATGAACCCGCTGAACATGGCGTCGGTCGTCGCGACGGCGAAGACCGGCACCTTCCACCAGCCCTACCTGGTGTCTCCGGACGTCGACGACCGTACGCTCGCGAAGGCGCCCCGTTCGCTGTCCGCCTCCACGCGGGCCCAGTTGCAGCAGCTGCTGCAGTACACGGCGGCGGCGGGCACGGCGGCCGAGGCGATGGCGGGCCTCGGTTCCGACTTCGGCGCGAAGACCGGCTCCGCGGAGGTGGACGGTCAGAAGAAGCCCAACGGCTGGTTCACGGCGTGGAAGGGCGACTTGGCTGCCGCCGGCGTGGTGCAGCAGGGCGGGCATGGCGGCGAAGCCGCTGGCCCGCTCGTGGCGGCGATGCTCAAGGCGGGGAGCTAGGCGCTCCGCTGGAAAGCACAGTTCGACGCTGCGGGTCCGTCGTGGCTGGTCGCGCAGTTCCCCGCGCCCCTGGAAGGAAGGCCTGCGGCCTCCTTTCAGGGGCGCGGGGCTTCACCCACTCAGCTCCTGTGAGCCACCGGCGCTCCCGCCGTGTACGTACGACGGAGGAAGCGGACCAGCGCTTTCACGTCGAACTGCACGACCTCCACCCCTTTCGGCGAGTGGAACTCCATCACGGCCTGCACCCGGCCGCACGGCCATATGCGTATGTCACCGGAGGCGGCCGGAGTGCGCAGCCCCCGTTCGAGGAGGTCGCGAGCGACAACCCACTCGTGGTGCCCGGGAAGGGTGACGTGCACCTCGGGCGGCTCGGCCTCGGGGTCGTAGCGGAGGGCGACCGGGACCGCGGGTAGGTCCTCCGCCGAATCCGTCACGATGTGGGCGCGCGCGTACTGCTCGACGGCGGACATCGGTCGCTCCTTCGCCGGGGGGTCCGGGGGACCCTGTGAGAACCCTTTGGGCTGATTTCTATCCAATGTCGCATATTTCGTGGATTGCGCTCCCGGGCTATTGATGGACACCTCGCTCTTGCAAGCTGTTCGCAACAAGGCACTATCATCAAACGGTTAGCCAGCCGGCCGGACCCCGGAAGCGGAGCCCATCCATGCACGTGCCCGACGGATTCATCAACGCCCCCGTCTCCCTGGCCACCGGAGCCGTCGCCGCCGGAGCCGTCGCCGTGAGCCTGCGCGGCGCCCGGCGCGAACTCGACGAACGCACCGCCCCGCTCGCGGGCCTGGTCGCCGCCTTCATCTTCGCCGTGCAGATGCTGAACTTCCCGGTCGCGGCAGGCACCAGCGGCCACCTCCTCGGCGGCGCCCTCGCGGCGATACTCGTCGGCCCCTATACCGGTGTCCTCTGTGTCTCCGTCGTGCTGCTCATGCAGGGCATCCTCTTCGCGGACGGCGGCCTCACCGCGCTCGGCGTGAACATCACGATCATGGCGGTGGTCACGACGGTCGTGGCCTACGCCGCGTTCCGCGGCCTTGTAAAACTCCTGCCCAAGAAGCGCCGCTCCATTACCGTCTCCGCGTTCATCGCCGCCGTGCTCTCCGTGCCGGCCGCCGCCGCGGCCTTCACGCTCGTCTACGCGATCGGCGGCACCACGGACGTGCCCATCGGGCAGGTCCTGACCGCCATGGTCGGCGTCCACGTCCTCATCGGCATCGGCGAGGCCGCGATCACCGCGCTCACGGTCGGCGCCGTCATCGCCGTACGACCGGACCTCGTGTACGGCGCCCGCGGACTGACCGCCCCGCTGAAGCTCCGCGTGAACGGCGAGCTGGTCGACGCCCCGGCCGCCGAGCCCGCCCCGGTCACCGCCCGGTCCCCCCGCAAGGTCCTGCTCGTCGGCCTCGCGGCCTCCCTCGTCCTCGCCGGTTTCGTCAGCTTCTACGCCTCCGCCAGCCCCGACGGCCTGGAGAAGGTCGCCGCCGACAAGGGCATCGACGCCAAGGCCGAGGACCACGCCGCCGCCGACTCCCCACTGGCCGACTACGGCATCGAGGGCATCACCGACTCCCGCCTCTCCGGCGGCCTCGCGGGCGTGATCGGCGTGGGCGTCACGGTGGTCGCGGGCACGGGCATCTTCTGGTCCGTACGCAAGCGCCGTACGTCCGAGACCTCGCCCTCGTCAGTTCCCGAGAAGGTCTGACATGGGTGCGGGCCACGCGCACAAGCTCTACCGGCACGGGCACTCGCCCGTGCACGCCCTGCCGCCGCACACCAAGCTCGCGGCCGTCTTCGCCTTCGTCATCGTCGTCGTCTCGACCCCGCGCGAGGCGATGTGGGCCTTCGCGCTGTACGCCGTGCTGCTCGCGGCCGTCGCGTACGCGGCCCGCGTACCGGCCGGCTTCCTGCTGAAGCGGCTGCTGATCGAGGTGCCGTTCGTGGCCTTCGCGGTACTGATGCCGTTCGTGGCGCAGGGCGAACGCGTGGAAGTACTCGGGATGTCCCTGAGCGTGAACGGCCTGTGGGGCGCCTGGAACGTACTCGCCAAGGGCACCCTCGGCGTCGCCGCCTCCGCACTGCTCGCCTCCACCACCGAACTGCGCGAACTGCTCCTGGGACTGCAGCGGTTGAAGCTCCCGCCGCTCCTCGTACAGATCGCCTCCTTCATGATCCGGTACGGCGACGTCATCGCGGACGAGATGCGGCGGATGAAGATCGCGCGGGAGTCGCGCGGCTTCGAGGCCCGCGGCGTACGGTCCTGGGGCGTCCTCGCCAAGTCGGCGGGCGCGCTGTTCATCCGGTCGTACGAGCGCGGGGAGCGGGTGCATCTCGCCATGGTGAGCCGGGGTTACACCGGTTCCATGCCGGTCATCGACGAAGTGACCGCGTCCCGGGCGCAGTGGTCGTACGCCCTTGCCCTGCCCAGTACGGCCCTTGTCGTGTGTCTGTTGGGATGGACCCTGTGACAACCCCCTCTCTGGAAGTGGCCGGACTGGCCTTCGCGTACCCCGACGGCCACCAGGCCCTGTTCGGCGTCGACTTCACCGTCGCGCGCGGTGAGCGCGTGGCGCTGCTCGGGCCGAACGGCGCCGGGAAGACCACGCTCGTGCTGCACCTCAACGGCATCCTGACCGGCGGCACCGGCACCGTGACGGTCGCCGGGCTGCCCGTCGGCAAGAAGCACATGGCCGAGATCCGGCGGAAGGTCGGCATCGTCTTCCAGGACCCGGACGACCAGCTGTTCATGCCGACCGTGCGCGAGGACGTGGCCTTCGGACCCGCGGCGGCCGGCCTGAAGGGGCCGGAACTGGAGACGCGCGTACACACGGCGCTGGAGCGGGTCGGCATGGAGGCCTTCGCGAACCGTCCCCCGCACCATCTGTCGTTCGGGCAGCGGCGGCGGGTGGCGGTCGCGACCGTGCTGGCGATGGAGCCGGAGATCCTGGTCCTGGACGAGCCGTCGTCCAACCTCGACCCCGCCTCGCGGCGCGAACTCGCCGACATCCTGCGGTCGTTGGACGTCACCGTCCTCATGGTCACGCACGACCTGCCGTACGCCCTCGAACTGTGCCCCCGCTCCCTGATCCTCAGCGAGGGCGTGATCGCCGCGGACGGGAAAACGGGCGAACTGCTCTCGGACGAGGAGCTGATGCGGGAGCATCGTCTGGAGCTGCCCTTCGGCTTCGATCCGCGTTCCGTGACAATGGGCGCGTGACGAACGACGAGACCGAGAAGACCACGGTCAGGGGCCAAGGCTCGCTCTTCCTGGACGACCAGCTGTGCTTCGCGCTGTACGCCGCCCACCGCGCGGTGACGGCCGCGTACCGCCCGCTGCTCGACGAACTCGGCCTCACCTACCCGCAGTATCTCGTCCTGCTGGCCCTGTGGGAGCGCGGCGAGACGCCGGTCAAGGAGCTGGCGGCCGCCCTGCGGCTCGACTACGGCACGGTGTCCCCGCTCCTGAAGCGGCTGGAGGCGGCGGGCCTGGTGCGGCGTGAGCGGTCGGCGCGGGATGAGCGGTCGGTGCTCGTCGCGGTCACGGGACGCGGGGAGGAGCTGCGGGAGCGCGCGGAGTGCGTACCTGGCGCACTGCTCACGGCGACGGGGCTCGGCGGGCCGGAGGTCGCGCGGTTGCGCGAGGAGTTGTGGCGGCTGGCGGAGAAGGCTGAGGCCGCGGCGGACCGTACCCGCTGATCTCGCGTTACCCACGGTTGCTACCCCCTGGTAACAGCGGCCCGGCTACCGCCAAGTACCTTGTGCACGATGTACTTGTGCGCATGCCTTCTGGGGGAGGCCAACCATGACTGATGGCACCGCTGTTGTCGACACCCGCCCGACAAAGATCATGTACGTCGCCGAGGCCACCGCGCACGGCGGTCGCGACGGCTACGTCACCAGCCAGGACGGTCAGATCGAACTGAAGGTCGCGATGCCGCCCGCCCTCGGCGGCGACGGCAACGGCACGAACCCGGAGCAGCTGTTCGCGGCCGGCTTCAGCGCCTGCTTCCACAACGCGCTGGTCCTCGTCGGCCGCCGCGCCGGCTTCGACCTCACCGGTTCCACGGTCGCCGCGAAGGTCGGCATCGGCCCGAACAAGCAGCGGGGCTACGGACTCGCGGTCGCCCTCAGCGTCTCGCTGCCCGTCCTCGACGCGGGCATCGCATCGAAGCTGGTGGACGCGGCCCACGAGGTCTGCCCGTACTCGAACGCGACGCGGGGGAACATCGACGTGACGATTCTGCTTGGCTGAAGGAGGCGACCGGGACAACGGTCCTTCAGCGAGACAGGAGTACGAACGTGGACGTGCACGGCACAGTGGCCGAGGGCTTCGAGCCGGTCAGGGACGCGTTCGTACGGAACTTCGCGGTGCTCGGGGACCGGGGCGCGGCGGTGGCCGTGTACCGGGACGGGCGCAAGGTGGTCGACCTGTGGGGCGGGACGCGCGATGTCGACGGCACCGAGCCCTGGGAGCGGGGCACGGCCCAGATCATGCGCTCGGCGACCAAGGGCGTCGCCGCCGCCGTACCGCTGCTGTTGCACCAGCGCGGGGAGTTGGACCTGGACGCACCGGTCGGCGAGTACTGGCCGGAGTTCAAGGCGCGCGGCAAGGACCGCGTGCTGGTCCGGCACGTGCTGAACCATCGGGCCGGGCTCCCGGTGCTCGACCGCCCGCTCACGCCGGAGGAGGCCCTGGAACCTTCGAAGGGCCCCGAGGCCGTGGCCGCCCAAGCCCCCGTCTGGGCGCCCGGCACGGATCACGGCTATCACGCGCTGACGTACGGCTGGATGCTCGACGAGTTGGTGCGGCGCGTGACAGGACACGGCACCGGTGAGTGGATCGCGTCGGAGATCGCCGGGCCGCTGGGCCTGGACCTGTGGCTGGGGCTGCCGGCGGAGGAGGAGGCAGCGGGCCGGACCGGCCGCGTCGGCCGGATCGAGGCACCGGAGCCGGCCGGGGCGGGCCCGCGCCTCCGCCCGAAGCGCGCGGTCACCGAGGCCTACGACGACCCCTCCTCCCTCACCCGGCGGGCCTTCGCCGCGATCACCCCGTTCCCCGACCAGAACGACCCGGCGTACCGCGCGGCGACGCTCCCCGCGACGAACGGCATCGCGACGGCGGACGGCCTGGCCCGCTTCTACGCTTCGCTGATCGGTGAAGTGGACGGCATATCGCGGCTGTTCACGCCGGAGACCCTGGCGGCGGCCCGCAAGGAGGAGTCGGCAGGCCCCGACCGAATCCTGGTGATCAACACCCGCTTCGGCCTCGGCCACATGCTCCACGGCTCGGCCTCACCCTTCCTGTCCCCCGGCTCCTTCGGCCACCCGGGCCGCGGCGGCCCCCTCGGCTTCGCCGACCCCGAGTCGGGCATCGCTCTCGGCTACGTGACGAACGGCTTCCGCAAGACGGTGACGGCGGATCCGCGGGCACAGGCGCTGGTACGGGCGGTACGGGCGGCGCAGTCGTCGTAGCCGAGTCCCCCGCTGTTCCTCGCTCGATCTGGTGCGCCTGTGGTGCGGGCCATGCGGTGCGCAGCGGTCGGCCGTCCTCGACCACGCAGCGAGCCAGATGCCGGAAGGTCCTCACCCGGGACCCGCACCATCCGTCCACAACCTCCCGAGACAGCACGATCAGCGGGCAAGATGGCCTCATGACAAAGCTGTCGGTACGGTCGGTCCGTCGCACTCCCTCCGGTTCGGTGCTGTCGTTGTGGTCACAGGACTCCGTGTTGTCGATCGGCTCAGTGGGTTCGGTGCTGTCCGTGGGGTCCGTCGGTTCGGCCTTGTCGGTCGGCTCGATCGGAAGTGCCCTGTCGGTCGGCTCGATCGGTTCCGCCCTGGCGCTGATCTCAACCGGGTCGTGGCTGAGTACAGGATCGTTGTTCTCCGCGCAGTCGCGGTGGTCGGTGCTGTCCTGGCGTTCCTCTCGCGGTTTCCTGGCCGCGGGAGCGGTAGGGGCAGCGGCCGGAAGCGCCCTGCTGTTGGCCCAGATGCTGCACAAGGCCGAAACCGGCACCGAATGATCCAAGTCAGGCTGAGAGGACATTCCGCTCCGCGTTTCAGCCCGAAATGGATACTTGGAGCTCGTAACACGATCACGATCCGGGCTTCTTGAGGCGTGTCCACGCACACGCGGGTCGTCGGCGGTGCGGGCCCCGAAGGCGCGATGTCCTTCGGGGCGCGCGGCAGGGGTTCGCGTTCAGGCGTTGTAGCCGCCGTGGGCGTCCAGCACCGCGCCCGTGACGTACGACGCGGCGGGGCTCGCCAGGAAGGCGATCGCCGCGGCGATTTCGTCGGGGTGCCCCATGCGTTGCAGGGACAGCGAGCTGACCAGGGCCTTGAGGGTCTCGGGGTCCGGCGGTTGCATGCCGCCCTCCATCAGTCCGGCCTCCACGACGTTGGCCGTGATGTTCCGGGGCCCGAGGTCGCGTGCGGCGCCCATGGTGTACCTCTCGATCCCGGACTTGGTCGCCGAGTAGTCGGCAAGGCCGGGGGTGCCGACCCGGGAGCCCAGTCCGGAACTCACCGTGACGATGCGGCCGCCCTTGCGCAGCACTCGGGAGGCGGCCCGGATGACGGCGATCACGCCGAGGTAGTTGGTGGCGTGCATCCGGTCCAGTGCGGCGGTGTCGGCGTCCGGGTCGTCCACCGTGCCGGCCACGGAGATCGCCGCGTTGTTGACGAGGACGTCCAGGCCGCCGAAGTGCGCGACCACGTCGTCGATCAGCGCCGGCGCCCGGCTTGTGTCCGCCTGGTCGGACTTGAAGGCGACGGCCTTGGCTCCCTTGCCGTGCACCTCGTCGACGACTGCCTGCGCCTGCTTCTCGGAGCTGACGTAGGTGAAGGCGACGTCGGCGCCCTGCTCGGCCAGCAGCCGTACGGTCGCGGCTCCCAGTCCGCGCGACCCCCCGGTGACCAGGGCGACCTTGCCCGTGAGTGGCTTGCTCATTCTTCTCACCTCGTTGATTGACCCTTCCTGGCAGTCGCAACGTTAATTGTTACGACAGGCTGTTGCAACCTTCACTGTTACGACTGCACTGTCGTAACATGAAGCGTTGCGACCGAGAGGAGGAGTCCATGAGCGCCAACAGCAGGCTGACCATCGCCGCCCACGCGCTGGCCTGGATCGGCCTCTACCAGCGCCAGGGCCATGAGGTCGCCACCTCCGAGCAGATCGCGACCAGCGCGAACACCAACCCCGTGGTGATCAGACGGCTGCTCGGTGAGCTGCGCAGGGCCGGGCTCGTGGAGTCCCGGCGGGGCGTGGGCGCGGGCTGGTCGCTGGCACGCGAGCTGGAGTCGATGACCCTGCTCGACGTGTACGAGGCAGTGGAACCCGGCCCGCTGTTCGCAATGCACCGCACCACCCCGGACCAGGGATGCGTGGTGGGTCACGGCATCCAGCCGGCAATGCAGAGCATCTACGAGGGCATCGAGGAGACCGTGAGACACGAGCTGGCCCGCGTCACGCTCGCGAACGTACTCCGGGACGTACTCGCGGCACCTCGCTAGCGTCGCAGATGAGCTTAGGTTTTCCTGGGCAGGGCTGGGTTTTCGCCCCGGGAGGAAAGAGGTCTCGGTGGTCCGTGGCCGGGTCCCTGCCGGGTGGCGGGGGTGGCGTGGGCGTGCAGGTGGAAGCCTGCGCCGAGTCTGGCCCCGCGCGGCAGGTGCCGGGTGGGGGTGCTCATCGTGTGCGGTGCCTGCCGCCCCGGGCGCCGCTGGCTGCGGCGGCGGGGTGGCTGGGGCGTCCGCCCCGCCGGACGCTTTCCACCCGGACGGGCCGTTGACGCTTGAGCGGCGGCTCGTGTTGCGGGTGGGGCGGGGACCCTGCGTCGCTTCCTGGGCACAGGGTGGTTTCTCGTCGGCCCGCTCTTGGTCCGGTCCACGGGCATCGCCTGCGGGGTGGACGAGGAGAGCGGGGCCGGGTGGGACTGCTGGACCGGCTGGTCCAGCTCCTGGGCCGTGCGACGCAGCACATAGCTGCCGTCGGATCGGTTCAGGACGCTCAGGTGCTGATGCTGCAGGCCGCGTGCGCCGATCCGCTGCCAGGCCGCGACGTCGCGGTCCGCGCTGTAGCCGCAGGCCGGATTGGGGCAGGTGGCCCATTTCCAGCCTGGTGTGGTGCGGTCGGGTGCGGCGTGGTGGCGGAAGGGGGTGAGGCAGCGGGGGCAATACTTCGAGGTGCCCCGGGCGGGGACGATGACCACGGCGATGCCGTACCGGGCGGCGGCGTGGATCGTCTCGGTGACGATCTGTCCGCGCACGCTGCTGGACAGGCGGGTGTTGAGGGTGCGGCCCTTGCCGCGGGCCTCCATGTCCCGCAGGTCCTCCAGGTAGATCACATGCGCCTCGGCGGCGCGGGCGTGTTCCACCATGAAGCGGGCGGCGGTCTTGGCGAGCGCGGTATTCAGCCGCTCGCGCCGACGGCTGACCCGGCGGTGCTCCTCACGCAGCACGGCCAGCTTCGCAACATCGGCCGGGTCGGGGCGCGAGCCATGGTAGTGACCGTCGATGAGGGTCTGCAGGTGGGTGGCCTTGGTCCACAGCTGCTCGCCGATGATCCGCAGCCGGTCTGCCTTCGCCAGCACGCCGTCCACGCGCAGGAACACCGGCTTGCCGTCGGTGAGCGCGGTCGGCTGGGTGCCGCCGGTGAGGGTGAGGGTGCCGCCGGTGAGCAGGGTGTTCAACCCGTAGTCGAAGGCCACCGCCGTCCGGTGCCCGTCACGTCGGGTCCTCGGAGCGGGGTGGCTGTGGGCGACATCCAGGCGGATCCGGCCGTCACGCAGCCGCAGAGTCGGGGCGTGCAGCGCGGCGGCCGCCTCGATGGTGGGCGGCAGCCGGAAGCGGATCTTGACCGGGTGCCAGTCGGCCCGGGTACGCGGGTCAGGGCGCACCGGCAGCCGCACGGTCAGTACCCCGTAACGCGCGGGATCGTCCGCCCACCGACTCAGGCTGGTCAGCTGCCTGTCAGCGGCGGCCAGTACCACCTGGCGCCCGCCGCCCGGCGCCTCCTCCAGCTCACACACATCGTTCGGCATCCGGTGATGGGCTGTCATAAAGCGCAGCACCTGACGGGTGCGGCCGCGCAGGACGGACGCGGGCACTGCCTGGCCGTCCGGGCACGCCTCGCGCAGCGCGTCCCACTCGGCCGGGGTGCGCCGCATCGGATCCGGATGTGCCGTGGGCCAGGTCGCCAGGACGGCGTCCAGGATCTGGGCACGCCACTGTGCCGAGCGCAGTACTCGTCCGGCCTGTTCCTCGGCGATCCGCCGCACCCGGTCGGGCACATACACGCCGTCGGGTACGGCCGCGGTCCAGCCCAGGGTGCGCAGCGCCATCCAGGCGTTGCCCGGCAGTTTCTCCCCCGAGGGGGCGCGCCCGGAGGCCAGCTGGTCCACCTCCGCCCGCGTCCAGTGCGCGCCGATCACTGCGGCGGCCATTTCCTCCACCAGGTCGGTCAGCCAGCCGACCCGATCACCCAGCCCTCCCGCGCCCAGCACCTCACCGGTCGTTGTGTCCAGGCCCCGGAAAGCCATGGCGGGGGCACAGGCCACCCGCGCTGTCTCCCCGTCCCCCAACTCGATCTTCCGCCGCATGGGTCACCCCTCACCGTTCGCAGGAGCAGCAGTGCGCGCAGCGGCAGCGGCCGCCAGAAGACGCTGCCGGGCCTGGCGGGAGCGGATTCCATACAAACGGCCCGAGAAAGAGGCGACCAGCGACATGAAGTCGGCCAGCAGCTCCTCCGTGCCGCCGGGCGCCTGCGACTTGGCATGCAATACCTCCACCTGGACCTGATCACGGGAGAGCAGCGCGGTCAGCCAGGCCGCACCGAACCGGGCGAGGCGGTCCTCGTGCGTCACCCGCACATGCGTGAACTCCCCGTTCCGTGCCCGGACAAGCAGGCGGTCCAGGCCCGGACGGTGCTCGCGCATCCCCGAAGCCCGGTCCCGGAAGACCGCCACCACCTCACCCGTGGCCGACGCCCGCAGCTCGGCCTCCTGGGCCGCCAGCGACGACTCCTGACCAGTCCGTCCCGACACCCGCACATACAACGCCTCACGCCGCTCACGCACCGGCATGACATCCCCGACAACCAGCCCCTCCAACGCCAGGCAGGAGAAGCGACGCTCCCTGCCGACCCACACCACCTCGACCTTGCCCGCATCCGCCCACGCCCGCAGCGTGTCCGGATGCAGCCCCACCCGACGCGCGGCCACCGACAGACGAAGAAGCTCCATGTCCCAGACGCTAACCACTCACAACAACACACCCCCACCACACAGTTGAGACACCGCCCATAGGTGCGAAAACACTCCGATCCCCCTGCGCCCCCGACCCGCATGTGATACCCAGCCAAACCCAGGAAAGCCAAGCCAATCAGCACACGGTACGTGCCCCTCCCCGTTACGCCCTGACATCACCAAAATCCCCATCCATGCCCAGGCCCGCGAATGGCCTGGCAACCAGTCACGCCAAAGACCGTTGCGGTATCAGACCGTGTCCTACGAGCTCGTAATGATCTTGTTGCAGTGCCCTGGTCCGGCGTGACCGATGTGACGATTCCGCCGTTCGGGAGGATGTGAGCACCCGGCCATGGATCGTGGACGACGACTTGTGGGCGCCGATCGAGCCGCTGCTGCCGCCCTGGCCGGAGAAGTCGCCGGGCCCACGGCCGGTGGCGGACCGGCTGTGTCTGCAGGGCATCCTGTACGTCCTGCACAACGACATAGCCTGGCAACTCCTGCCGCTGGAGCTGGGATTCGGTTCCGGGCAGACCTGTTGGCGGCGCCTGGAGCGGTGGCAGCAGGCCGAGGTCTTCGACCACCTGCACCGCATCCTGCTCGCCGAGCTGAACGCGGCCGGCCAACTCGACTGGTCACGGGCCTGCGTGGACGGCTCCCATGTCCGCGCGAAAAAGGGGGCGCCGACACCGGTCCGTCGCCGGTCGACCGGCGCAAGACGGGCAGCAAACACCACCTGATCTGCGACGGACGTGGAACTCCGCTCAAGGTCATCACCACCGCAGCAAACGTCAACGATGTCACCCAGACCCTCGCCCTGGTCGACGGCATCCCACCCGTCGCCGGCCGCCCCGGCCGTCCTCGCAGGCGTCCAGAGGCCCTGCTGGGAGACAAAGGCTACGACTCCAATCCGAACCGCGAAGAGCTCTACAAGCGGCGGATCCTGCCTGTCATCTCCCGCAAGGGCGCCCCGAACATCCAGGGCATGGGCAAGCTCCGCTACGTCGTCGAGCAGACCTTCGCCCTGCTCCACCACTTCAAACGACTCGCCATCCGATGGGAACGCCGCACCGAACTCCACGATGCCTTCGTCTCCCTGGCCTGCAGTCTGATCTGCTGGCGACGCCTCAAGGGGACCCGAACGTGACCGTGCCATGAGCCATTGCGGAAGGTGGCTGGTGAACGCCGACGGCGGAATGGCCGTCCGCTGTGCTCCGGTAGGTTGCGGCGGGAAACTCGATTCCTGTTGAAGGAAACCCGATTTGAGCACGTCAGAAGCGGTCGAGGTCCCGCAACACCTGGCGGCGTCGTACGCCAGAAGCTTCGGCGAGAAGGGGAGGGCCTGGATCGCCGGACTGCCGGCTCTCGCTGCGGAATTACTGGAACGCTGGGAGGTGAAACGGGACGGTGCGGCCGGAGCCGGGGAAGCCTCGCTGGTGCTGCCGGTGCTGCGCCACGACGGCACGCGCGCGGTCCTCAAACTCCAGATGCCCAGGCAAGAGACCACCGCCGCACTTGTCGGGCTCCGTGCCTGGAATGGTGAGGGGGCGGTGCGGCTGCTCGATCACGACCCCGTGAGCAGCAGCATGCTCCTGGAGAGGCTGGACGGGGCCCGCACGCTGACCTCGATCGAGGACGACGACGTGGCGATGGGCATCCTCGCCGAACTGCAGGCGCGGCTGGTCTCCGTCCCCGCGCCGCAGGGACTGCGCAGCCTTGGTGACCTTGCCACCGAGATGCTGGAGCAGGTCCCGCAGGCGATCGCGGCTCTGGCCGACCCGGCCGACCGGCAACTCCTGCGCAGCTGGGCGTCGGTGACGGCCGAGCTGGTCGACGAGCCCGGAAACCGGATGCTGCACTGGGACCTGCACTACGACAACGTTCTCGCCGCGCAGCGTGAGCCGTGGCTCGCCATCGACCCCGAGCCGCTCGCCGGCGATCCCGGATTCGACCTGTGGCCCGCCCTGGACAGCCGGTGGGACGACGTCGTCGCGAAGGGCGACACTCTGCGCGTGGTGCGACGCCGCTTCGACCTGCTCACCGAAGTCCTCGGCCTGGACCGAGCACGCGCGACCGGCTGGACGCTGGGACGGCTGCTGCAGAACTCGCTATGGGACATCGCCGACGGCGAGACCGCGCTCGCCCCGTCCTCCGTCGCGATCGCGGAGTCGCTGCTCAACCGGTGACCCCGCCCCTTTGCGAGACGAGGATCCACGGCTAAGCATTCATCTTTGCCGAACGGCCGAACGGCCGAACCATCACACCCGTCACATCCGACCGGCAGACCTCAACAAGATCGTGTTACGAGCTCTTACTGTCCTGAGCCGAAGCACGTTAGTTGTCACATAGGCAACCTTCTTGTCACCTGCAGGGCCGCGGGCCTGTCGATCACCTTGGCCAGTTCCTCGGCGCGGGCGTCGAGCAACGACTTGAGGGCCCGGCAGGTCGGGGAGGTTGTCCTGTGTCCATCTGCTGCCTGAGCCAGTGACAGAGGTTATGCCGTTGTCGGCTCCAGACGGCGTGGAGTTCGGGATCGTGGGCGATGTGTGGTGGGCAGGGCGCAAGCTGAGTGCGGGGTTCCCGGCGCTCAGCTGTAGTAGGCGATCTTCTCGTCGAGAACCTCCATAGCCCGGCACAGCGCTGCCACCCGCTGCTCCAGGGAGGCACGGCGCTCGCGAAGGAAGGCGACCCGGTCCTGCGGAGGGTGCTCGGCGCGCAGGATGGCGACGAACCCCCGCAGGTCGGTGATGCCGAGGCCGGCCTCGCGGAAGCACGTGACCAGGCCGATCCAGAAGAGGTCGTCCTCGGTGTACTGTCTGCGCCCGCCAGCGGAGCGCCGGATCGGGCCGATGAGCCCTTCGCGCTCGTAGTAGCGCAGCGTGTCGATGGAGACACCGGTGCGGTCGGCGGCCGTTGCCGGGGTGAGAGTGGTCATGGGGCTCCTTTGGTAACTGCCGCTACCGCGCTTCGCCGAAGCGCGCCAGGTGCTCGTCGCTGAGCCGCACACGGCGCGCAGCGAGTGCCTCCTCGATCTGCTCCACCCGGCTCGCGCCGACGATGGGATCGATCCCCTGCCGCATCAGCCATGCCAGGACGACCTGGTTCCTCGTGGCCGAGAGCTCGTCGGCGACGTCGTCCAGGACCGCGAGCACCTGGATGGTCCCGGGGTGATCATAAGTGTGCGGAAGCGGCTTGTCCGCGCGCACGTAGGAACCCCACATCAGCGAGCTGTACGACCACACGGCGAGCCCCTCCGACCGCGCGAGGTCCAGGTCCTCAGCGGCGAGCATGCGGTGGCCGGCCTCCGCCACGGGGGTGAGCGGGCGCGGCTGGACGAGTGAGTGGCGCAGTTGCAGGGCCGTCCACGGTTCCACGCGCTGCTCCCGCGCGAGTGACCGGGCGCGCTCGACACGCCAGGCGGCATGGTTCGCCGCCCCGACCCGCAGAGCCACTCCCTTTGCGACCAGCTCGCCGAAGGCGCCGACCGTCTCCTCCAGCGGCACGGCGCGGTCCTCGGCGTGGGCCCACAGCAGATCGATGTGCTCGACTCCCAGACGTCCCAGGCTCTCCTCCACACCGGCGTGGACGGCGCGGGCGGAGAGCCCTTCGGCGCTTTTCGGCCAGGAATGCGGAACGAGCGGGTTCTGCCGGACCTTCGTCGCGATCCGCACCGCGTCGCGCGCGCCTGGGCGGGCCCGGAGCCATGCGCCGATGAGGCGCTCGCTGGCGCCGCCGACGCCGCTGGGGTCGGCCCAGAAGGAGTAGCAGTTCGCGGTGTCGAGCCAGACACCGCCGCCGGCGACGAAGGAGTCGAGGATCGCGAAGGCCCGGTCGGGGTCGACGCGGGTGCCGAAGTCCATCGTTCCGAGGACGATCTGGGGGTCGGTGGTGTTCATGCCGCCCATGCTCGTATCTGGAGCGCGCTCCAGGTCAAGAGCGGTTGTGTACGGGCGGCGCAGTCGTCGTAACTCACCCCGCGTGCAGCATCAGCCCGATCCCCACCACCAGCAGCCCCGCCGCAGCGATGCGCGGCGTCCCGAACCGCTCCTTGAAGAACACCGCGCCGATGACCGCGCCGACGATGATCGAGGACTCGCGCAAGGCCGCGACAGGAGCAAGCTCCGCCTTCGTCTGCGCCCACAGGACGAGGCCGTACGCCGCGACGGACAGGGCGGCTCCCAGCAGCCCCACGCCCGCGAACGGCCGTAGTACGCCCAGCAGTTGACCACGCCAGCGATACAGCGCGTACGCCGGGACCGCCACGCCCTCCACCGCCATCAGCCAGGCGATGTAGCCGAGGGAGGAGCCGGAGGCCCGTACGCCCAGTCCGTCGACGACCGTGTACGCCGCGATGGTCAGCCCGGTCGCGAGCGCCGCGCCGATCGCCGCCCAGTTGGGCCGGTGTCCGCGCAGCCCCCACAGGGCGACCCCGGTCAGACCCGCGCACGACACCGCGATGCCGGCCGCCGCCCAGCCGTCGGGAACCTCATGGGCGAACACTGCCGCCAGCACGGTCACGACCAGCGGCGCGGTGCCGCGCGCGATGGGGTACGCCTGACCGAAGTCCCCCAGCCGGAAGGACCGCATCAGCAGGACGTAGTACGCGACGTGGATGACGGCCGAGGCGATCAGATACGGCCACGCCCCGGCCGCCGGGAACGGCACGAACGGCGCCATGGCCAGCCCGATCAGCGTCCCGCCGCCGGCGATCAGCGTGAACCCGACCAGCTTGTCGGTGATCTGGTGCGCGATCGCGTTCCAGCTGGCGTGGGTGACGGCGGCGAGGAGGACGGCCGCCGCGACGAGTGGGGTCACTCGGACTGCTCGCGTACGTCCACCAGTGTGGCGCCCGCGTGCGTGATGAGGGTCTTCGGATCCATCGGGAAGACGGTGTACGGGGTGCCCGCCGCGGCCCACACGATGTCGTGGTCGAGCAGTGAACGGTCCGCCAGGACACGGGTCTTGGTGCGGTGCCCGAAGGGCGGTACGCCCCCGATCGCGTACCCCGTCGTCTCCCGCACGAGATCCGCCCTGGCCCGCGTGACCTTCTCGGCACCCAACTCCCGCTGCACGAGCTCGAGGTCCACGCGGGACGCCCCGTCCATGAGGACGAGGACCGGGACCCCGTCCGCTGCAAAGATCAGCGACTTGCAGATCTGGCTCAACTCGCACCCGATCGCGGCAGCTGCCTCGGCGGCGGTGCGGGTCGCGTCCGGGAAGCGGCGGATCTGCGGGGGCAGGTCATCCAGGCCCAGCTCACGCAGGGCCTCGGCGAAACGGGGGTGGGCGGCGTTCTGTTCTTCGGCGGAGGTCATGCACGGCACGCTAGCGGTGCGTGTACGGCGCATGCGACCGAGTTCTCCGGGTCACGTCCCGGAGACGTGGCCGCCGCCGCGCCTGCCGGTCCGGGGAGCTGGCCGTAAGCGGAGCAGGTCACCCACAAGGGTGATCATCGTCCAATCCGTTGGATATCGGCATATATTTACGCCATATGCTCGCCCCGTTCACCACGAAAGGAACGCTGACACCGCGATGGTCAGTTCCCTGCATGAGGCGATGCACTCGATCTTCGGAGAGGATCCGGGGCTGTTCGCCCGGGCCACCCGCACGCTCGACATCCCGCCGTTCGAGACTCCGATCTCCGCGACTCCGCTGCCGACCGACCTCACCGAGAACCAGCCAGTGGAGCGGCGAGTGGACACACTTTTACGGATCGAGGCGCCGAGTGGCGACTACGTCCTCGCCGTCGAGGCGCAGAACCAGCCGGATCCGAGGAAGCCCAGCAGTTGGGCGTACTACTTGGCTCATCTGCAGGCCAAGTACCAACTGCCACCGGTACTGCTGGTCGTCTGCCCGGACCAGCGGACCGCCGACTGGGCGGCCCAAGAGGTGAAGATCGGCCCACCACAGTGGTCGTCGCTCCGGCTGACTCCGCTGGTCCTCGGACCGGGCAACGTACCGGTCGTCAGGACCGTGGAGGAAGCCGCCCGCGATGTCCCGCTGTCCGTTCTGTCCGCCGTTCTCCACCGCACCGACCGGGATGTCGATGTGATACTGGAGGCGCTGGTAGCAGCCCTGAAGGTCCTGGACCGGGAAACCGCGGAGAAGTTGATCGACCTCACAGGTCAGGGCCTGGACGACAACACCAACGCCATCAAAATCTGGAGGAGACTCGTGGCCGCCGACACCTCGTTCTTCAAGTCGTCGCTGTCCCAGGAGATCCGGGCTGAGGGGAAGGCCGAGGACCGCGCCGCCGCCATCTTCGATGTCCTCGAAGTCCGCGGCATCCCCGTGCCAGAGGCCGACCGTTACCGCATCGCCTCGTGCGACGACTTCGACACGCTCATGCGCTGGTTCCGCCGCGCCGTCACCGCGAAATCTACCGCCGAGGTGTTCGACGACGACCTGGCCGACACCGAGCACTGACAGACCGCGGCTCACCTCAACGGACAGGGCGCCCCACGCGTTGGTGGGGCGCCCTGTCCGTTCAGGTGAGGCTTCAGACTCGTAGCCTCAGACCCGGGCCAACTCCCGGTCCTCGTCCGGGTCCTTCGGGCCGTCGGCGGCGGCGTCGTGAGTGCGGAGCGCCTCGCCCTCGACGTCGACGTTCGGGAGGGCGCGGTCCAGCCACTTCGGGAGCCACCAGGCCTTCTTGCCGAGCAGGGCGAGCACCGCCGGGACGATGGCCATGCGGACCACGAACGCGTCGAAGAAGACGGCGATCGCGAGGCCGAAGCCGATCATCTTGATCATCGACTCGCTGGAGCTGATGAAGCCGCCGAAGACGGCCATCATGATCACCGCGGCGGCGGCCACGACCCGGGCGCTGTGCCGGAAGCCGGTCACGATGGCCTGGCTCGGCGACTCGCCGTGGACGTACGCCTCCCGCATCCGGGTCACGAGGAACACCTCGTAGTCCATCGCGAGACCGAAGACCACGCCCACCATGAAGATCGGCATCATCGACATGATCGGGCCGGTCTCCTCGACGCCGAGCAGGCCGCCGAGCCAGCCCCACTGGAAGACCGCGACCACGGCACCGAGCGCGGCGAGCACGCTGAGCAGGAAGCCGAGGGCCGCCTTCAGCGGGACCAGGATGGAGCGGAAGATCACGATCAGGAGCAGGAAGGCGAGGCCGACCACCAGGGCCAGGTACGGGACCAGGGCGTCGGTGAGCTTCTGCGAGAAGTCGATGTTCATCGCGGTGGTGCCGGTGACCAGGACCCTAGCGTCCGTGTCGGCCTTGACGTCGGTGCCCTGGTCGCGGATGGCGTGCACCAGGTCCTCGGTCTGTACCGAGGACGGCTTGGAGTCCGGGATCACGGTGATCGTCGCCGTGTCGCCGGCTTTGTTGAACGCCGCCGGGGTCACCGTCACGACGTCCTTGAGGCCCTTGATCCCGTCGGTGACCGTGGTGGCCGCCGCCTTGGGGTCGTCGCTCTCCTTGGCGTCGACCACGATCATCAGGGGGCCGTTGAAGCCGGGGCCGAAGCCCTCCGACAGCAGGTCGTACGCCCGGCGCTGGGTGGTGGACGTCGGCTGTGAACCGTCGTCGGGCAGGCCCAGTTCCAGCTGGGTGGCCGGGACGGCGATCGCACCCAGGCCGACCACGCCGAGCAGCAGCACGGCGACCGGACGGCGGATGACGAAGCTCGCCCAACGGGTGCCCATGCCGGGCTTGGACTGGGTCTTGGACGGCTCGGACTTCTCAGGCTTCGCGGACTGCACGGCCTTGTCGCCGCCGCGCGCCTTGCGCTTCTCGCCCACCGGCCGGACCTTCCTGCCGGCGTACCCGAGCAGCGCCGGGATCATGGTCAGCGCGATGAGGACGGCCACCACGACCGTGCCCGCCGCCGCGAGGCCCATCTTGGTCAGCATCGGGACGCCGACGACCGAGAGGCCCGCCAGGGCGATCACGACCGTGAGACCGGCGAAGACCACCGCCGAGCCGGCGGTGCCGGTGGCCCGGCCTGCCGCCTCCTCGCGGTCACGGCCGTCGGCCAGCTCGCCCCGGTAGCGCGAGACGATGAACAGCGCGTAGTCGATGCCGACCGCGAGGCCGATCATCAACGCGAGCGTGGAGGTGGTGTCGCCGAGGTCGAGCGCGTTGGCGAGGGAGGTGATGGTGGCGACGCCGATGCCGACGCCGATGATCGCGGTCAGCAGCGGCAGTCCGGCCGCGACCAGCGAGCCCAGGGTGAGGACGAGGACGACAGCGGCGATGGCGAGACCGATGACCTCGCCGATCGCCCCCGGCTCGGCCGCGGCCTGCAGGGCGTCGCCTCCGACGTCGACGGTCAGCCCGGTGGCCTGCGCCTCGTCAGCGGCCGCCTCGAGGGCGTCCCTGGTCGAGTCCTTCAGCTCCATGCCGGGGGCGTCGTACGTCACCGACGCGTAGGCGACCGTTCCGTCCTTGCTCACGGCGTTCGTCGTGAACGGGTCGGTGACGGAGACGACTTCGGCGCCGCCGCCCAGTTCCCTGACGGTCTTCTCGACGGTCGCCTTGTTGTCGGCGTCCGTCATCTTCTGGCCCTCTGGTGCCTTGAAGACGATGCGCCCGGTCCCTCCGTCGGCGCTGGCGCCGGGGAAACGCTGCTCCAGCAGGTCGAAGGCCTTCTGCGCCTCGGTGCCGGGGATCGAGAAGGAAGTCGATCCCGCCGCCGGTGCACTGGCGGCGCCGACACCCGCGAGCGTCAGCAGCGCCACCCATATCAGGGCGACGAAGTGCCGTCGCCGGAAGGCGAGTCGGCCGAGTTTGTAGAGGAACGTAGCCACGAGGGAGTACTCCCGGTCAGGTCGTGGGGTGGAACAGGGCAGGGGCGATCAGCCCGACGACGTGAGCGGTCGCGTCAGGTACGGCTGGGGTTTTGAAAAAAGGGGGGAGGGTCAGGCGCCGAGAGCGGGGAGGACCACGGCGTCGACGTACGAACGAAGGAACTCCTGGGTCGGCGGCAGCCCGTCGATCAGGTTCCGGGCGACGAAGGCGCCGAGGAGCATGTGCAGCACGTAGTCCATCGCGGGGTTGTCCGTACGGATCTCACCCCGTTCGACGGCACGCTGCAACACCTTGCGAATCTCGGCCGCCTCAGGTTCGATGAGCCACTCCCGGAACGCCTGGAGGAGTTCCGGGTTGCTGTGGATCGCCATGACCAGGCTCCGCATCAGCGCGGTGTCCTGCTCCATGGAACAGTCGTCCTCACGCAACGCCATGGCGTGGAAGTCGCCCCGCAGGGACCCCGTGTCGATCTCGGCCGGGTCGATCCGCTTGTGATGCCGGAGCGCCTTGGCCACCAGCTCGGGCTTGCCGCCCCACTGGCGGTAGAGCGTCGCCTTGCTGGACCGGGTGCGGGCGGCCACGGCGTCCATGGTCAGGGCGTCGTAGCCGACTTCCCGGAGCAGGTCGAGCACGGCCCCGTACAGCTCGGCCTCACGCTCGGGCGTGATCCGGCTCCGACGCACCGTTGCGGCTTCAGCCATTCCACTCACCCTCTCCTGCTCCACACGCTCGGAGCGCCAGGCTACAGACACGTGCCTGCGGACCCACGCCGCCGAACGAAACGGTTTCGTACGCCTATGAAGATACCCTGAGATTCTGCGAAACGAAACCGTTTCGTACGTGTCCTGAATCACGCCCCCACCGGTCAACCCTCGCCACAAGTTGCCGGGCCCCCTCCCCAGGCAAAGCATGGGTAGGTGAGCGACAAGCACGAGAACCCGATCACGCGGGAGCGGGCGCCGGCACCCGAGAACGCGCCCGGCTATCTGCGCTTCCCGCACCTCAGCGGCGACCGGCTCTGCTTCGTGGCCGAGGACGACCTCTGGGTGGCTCCCCTCGACAGCCCCGGCCGGGCCTGGCGGCTCACCGTCGACCGTACGAAGGTCGGCCCTCCGCGCTTCTCCCCCGACGGCCGGCACATCGCGTACACGACGTGGCGCAGCCTCGACCCGGAGATCCACCTCGCCCCGGTGGACGGCGGCCCGGCCAGACGGCTCACCTACTGGGGCAGCCCCGACACCCGCGTCTGCGGCTGGAACCCCGACGGCGACATCCTCGCCGTCGCCTCGCACGGCGAGCCCTTCGCCCACTTCACCTGGGCCTACAAGCTCCCGGTCGACGGCGACCCCGGCGGCAAGCTCCCCTGGGGCCCGGTCTCCCACATCGCGGTCGCCGACGTCGCCGGCGAGCACAAGACGCTGCTGCTCACCGGCACGCCCCCGCACGAGCCCGCCTCCTGGAAGCGCTACCGCGGTGGCGCCACCGGACGCCTCTGGCTGCACGGGCGGCGCATCCTCGACGAGCTCGACGGGCACCTGGACGCGCCCATGTTCGTCGGCGACCGCATCGCCTTCCTCTCCGACCACGAGGGCGTCGGCAACCTCTACTCCTGCCTGCACGACGGCTCCGACCTGCGCCGCCACACCGACCACGACGCCTTCTACGCCCGCCACGCCGCCGGCGACGGCACCCGCGTCGTCTACCAGTGCGCGGGCGAGCTGTGGATCGTCGACGAGTTGTCCGCCGACTCGGGGCCCCGCCGACTCGACGTACGCCTGGGCGGGCCGCGTGCGGGGCGCCGCCCGTACCAGGTTCCGGCCGGTCTGCACGTCGACGGGATCTCCGTGGACGAGACGGGCCGGGCCAGCGCCGTCGTCGTCCGCGGCAGCCTGTACTGGCTCACCCACCGCGACGGCCCGGCGCGCACCATCGCGGACACTCCGGGCGTACGCGTACGGCTGCCGGAGATGCTCGGCTCGAGCGGGCGGCTCGCGTATGTGACGGACGCGGAGGGCGAGGACGCCGTCGAGATCGCGTACCTGCCGCGCGCGACCGGCGCCCGCGCACCGCGCCGGATCGCTTCCGGCCGTCTTGGCCGCGTACTGGAACTCGTCTCGGATCCGCAAGGGGAACGGCTCGCGATCGCGTCCAACGACGGGCGGCTGCTGCTCATCGATGCGACGGAGGAGCCGGAAGGCGGCCAGATCACCGAGCTGATCCAGTCCGTCAACGGGCCCGTGCGCGACCTCGCCTTCTCCCCCGACGGCGCCTGGCTGGCCTGGTCGCACCCGGGCATCGGCCGGTCCCTGCGGCAGATCAAGATCGCGCGGATCGAGGGGCCGATAGCCGAAGGTCCGAGAGCCGAGGGTCCAGGAGCCGTAGGCCCGGTGGCGCACACGATCGTCGACGTCACCAACGGCCGCTTCGAGGACGAGAACCCGGTGTTCACGTGGGACGGCCGCTTCCTGGCGTTCCTGTCCTGGCGCGGCTTCGACCCGGTGTACGACGTGCACACCGGCGATCTGTCCTTCCCGCTGGGCTGCCGCCCGTACCTCGTCCCGCTGTCGTCCGCGACGCCCTCCCCCTTCGCGCTGACCCCTGAGGGACGCCCGGCCGCGGGAGGCCTGGACGTGGTCGAGGAGGACGCCGGCGACGGCGCCGCGGTGACCGTCGAGACCGAGGGCCTGGCGATGCGGGTCACGCCCTTCCCGGTGCCCGCCTCCAAGTACTCGGCGCTGTACCCGGTCGCCGGCGGCGGCCTGGTCTGGCTGCGCTGGCCGATCTCCGGCGCGCTCGGCGAGACCTTCGTCAACCCGGACGACACCTCCGGGCGGCCCACGCTGGAGTACTTCAACATCAGCAAGGCGAAGAAGTCCGAACTCGTCGACCAGCTCGACTGGTTCGCGCTCAGCGGCGACGGCTCGCGGCTCGTCGTGGTCGACGAGGGCGACCTGCGGGCCGTCCCCTCCACCGAGTCCGGCGACCTGGACACCACCGTGTGGATCGACTCGCGGCGCATCCTGCACCACGTCGATCCGGCCGCCGAGTGGCGGCAGGCGTACGAGGAGGCGGGCCGCCTCATCCGCGCGTACTTCTGGGAGCCGAAGATGTGCGGCATCGACTGGGACGCGGTCCTCGACCAGTACCGGCCGCTGGTCGAACGGGTCGCCTCCCCCGACGAGTTCGCGGATCTGCTGCGCGAGGTCCTGGGCGAGCTGGGCACGTCGCATGCGTACGTCATTCCCGCGCGCCGCAACGAAGGCCCGCCGCACTACCAGCGCGCACAGGGCCTGCTGGGCGTCAACTTCGTTCGCAAGGACGGAAGTTGGGTGGTTCGGCGGGTCCTGCCCGGCGAGTCGTCCGACCCCAAGGCGCGTTCACCGCTGGCCGGTACGGGGATCCGCGAGGGCGCGGTGCTCACCCATGTCGACGGGCGGCCGGTCGATCCGGTCGCCGGGCCGTATCCGCTGCTCGCGGGGGCGGGCGGTACGACGGTGGAACTGACGTTCGCGGTGACCGACGGGGCTGCAGGCACGGACGGGATTACAGGCGCGGACGGAGTTACGGGCGCGATGACCGACCCGGCGGCGGACGCGGCAGGCGGCGAGGCCCATGCGCGCCGGGTCGCGGTCGTGCCGCTGATCGACGAGCGGCCTCTGCGCTACCAGGACTGGGTGGCCAAACGCCGCGAAGTCGTACGGGAGTTGAGCCACGGCAAGTGCGGGTATCTGCACATCCCGGACATGGGCGGCTCGGGCTGGGCCCAGTTCAACCGTGATCTGCGCATGGAGATGTCCCGGCCCGCCCTGATCGTCGACGTGCGCGGCAACGCCGGCGGCCACATCAGCGAGCTGGTCGTGGAGAAGCTCACCCGTACGATCCTGGGCTGGGACCTGACGCGTAACGCCCAGCCGGTGTCGTACACCTCCAACGCCCCGCGCGGCCCGGTCGTCGCCCTCGCCGACGAATCGACGTCCTCGGACGGCGACATGATCACGGCGGCCTTCAAACTGCTCAAGCTCGGCCCGGTGGTCGGGCAGCGCACCTGGGGCGGCGTGGTCGGCATGACCGGGCGGCACCGTCTCGGTGACGGCACGGTCATCACGGTTCCCATGAACGCCGCCTGGTTCGACGCGTACGGCTGGTCCGTCGAGAACCACGGCGTCAGCCCCGACCTGCCCGTGCTGCGCACCCCGCTGGACTGGGCGGAGGGCCGCCACGCGCAGTTGGCCGACGCGGTCCACCTGGCCCTGAAACTGCTGCCGGACCATCCGGCGGCAACTCCCCCGGACTACAACCACGTTCCGGACCGGACCCGCCCGAAACTGCCTCCCAGGAGAACCGCGTAGTCCAAGGCGCAATGACCGCCCTCCTAGGACAACGCGTAAGGGGTGCCCTCCCATTGAGGGCACCCCTTACCGATCAGACCGGCTCAGCGCGATCGAGCGTGATCGAGCACGGTCAGATGTCGTAGTCCTGGTCGAGACGGTCCTGCTCCTCCTGCTGGGCCCGGCGCGTCGGGTCCTGCCCCTGGCGGCCGCGCTGCTGCTCCTGACGGCGGCGCTGGGCGTCCTCGTGCTGGGCCCGCTCTCGTTCCTCCGGGGTCATCCGGCTACGACGCTCGCGCTCTTCCGGTGTCAGCCGGGAGCGTTCGCTCTCGTCCCGGCCTTCGCTCGTCTTTTTCTTCGCGCTCCGCTGAAGCTGCTCGGCCTTGTCCTGGAACTCGTCCTTCATGCCCATGAGATTCACTCCCTGGTGGGTGTGGGGATGGGGCCGGAACCAGATTTACATGGCCTGACAAAGCGCGCATTTCGGTCAGTTACGTTCGGTTACGCACCGCGCCGCGCGCCTCTTCATCAGCCGCCCCACCCGCGCCGACAAGCCCCGTACGGACCCGCCCGAGGCGCGGCTCGAACCGCTGCATCTCCCGCCGCCCCACCGTCGCGACGATCCCCGGCAGATACCCGCGTACACCCTGCACACCGCGCAGCCACCACTGCCCGTACACATGACTCGACCGCCGCTCGATCCCGGCCACGATCCGGTCGACGGCGGGCCCCAGCGGATACGTCTTCCCGGCCGGCCACGGCATCCGCTGCCTCAACTCCCGCATGACGTCGTCCTGATCGGCCCCGCGCACCATGTCGGTGTCGGTCCACGACAGATAACCGACCCCGACGCGTACGCCCTTGTGGCCGACCTCGGTGCGCAGGCTGTGCGCGTACGCCTCCACGCCCGCCTTGGACGCGCAGTACGCCGTCATCATCGGCGCGGGCGTGAGCGCGGCGAGCGAGGCGATCTGCAGCAGATAGCCGCGGCTCGCGAGCAGGGCGGGCAGGAAGGCGCGGGCGGTCACCGCCGAGCCGATGAGGTTGACCTCGATGACGCGGCGCCAGGCCTCGGGGTCGGAGCCCGCGAAGGTCCCGCCGTTCGCGACGCCCGCGTTGGCGACGACGATGTCGACCTTCCCGAACCGCTCCTCGACCTCGGCCGCGACCCGGACCATCGCCTCGTGGTCGGTGACGTCGGCGTACCAGTGACCGCCCTCGGTGTGCAGCCGCCCGGCGACCCGCTTCAGCTCCTCCGGCTCCAGACCGACCAGCGCGACCTTCGCGCCGCGCGCGGAGAGCTTGCGGGCGAGGAGTTCACCGACGCCGCGCGCCGCTCCGGTGACGACGGCGACCTGCCCTTCCAGGCTTGTCCCGCTCCTCATGCGCCTTCCTTCAGCCCGGCCCCCACATAGGCGGACGCGAGTTCCCGGATCCGCCCACTGACCAGCTCGGGCGCCTCGATGGGCGTCATGTGCCCGATCCCGGGCAGCTCGGTGAGGCCGGCACAGTCGGGCAGCGCGGCGGCCAGTTCGCGTGCGTGGACCGCGGGGGTCATCCGGTCTGCCGTGCCCACGATCACGGCCGTCGGCATGGTCAACTCCCGTACGGCATGGTCGAGTTCGAGTGCGTCCAGTACGTGCGACCAGGCGTACCGCACCTGGCGCGGACACGCGTGCACGATGCGCGCGCATGCGTCGACCATCTCCGGGGCCGAACCGGGGCCCATCGTCGCGTACTTGAGGATCCGCCGGGCGATCGGCGTGACCGGCCCCATCGGCGCCCGCGCCCCCAGGATGCGCCGGGTGAGCCAGAGCCGCAGCCGTCCGGCCCGCAGCGGCACCACCAGCGACTCGGCGACCAGCCGCGAACTGCCCGTACTGCACAGCAGCACGGCCGCCGCATGCTCCCTCAACCGCTCCCGTCCAGAGGCGGCGATCACCGTCATCCCGCCCATGGAGTGCCCCACCACCACAGCCTTCTCGCCCGACTCGAGGGTGGCCGCGAGCACGGCCTCCAGGTCGTCGGCGAGCGCGTCCGCGGTGCAGGTGGTGTGCGCGGGACTGCGGCCGTGCCCGCGCTGGTCGTACGCGATGACCTTGTGGTCGGCGGCGAGATCCCGTATCTGCGCCGCCCAGTAGGCGGTCGAGCAGGTCCAGCCGTGCGCGAGCACGACCGCGGGGGCGTTTTCGGGCCCGTGCACCTCCACGTGCAGCCGCGCGCCGTCGGCGGAGACCGCGGTCAACTCCCTTACGGGCGCGGGCGGGGAGTAGGGACCACTCTTCACATGCGTCAGTCGGCTCACGCGCCGGCCTCCACCTTCTGCTCGCCTTGGATGTCGTCGGTACGTTGCCGGGGTTCCCGGAGGACTTCGTACTCCGCGAGGTCGACGCGTCGTGTCGCGCTGCGGAACTCCGTCGTCGTACCGGGCCAGATGGTCGTGTTGCGGCCGTTCGCGTCGAGGTACCAGCTGGTGCAGCCGCCCGTGCTCCACACCGTGCGCCGCATGCGCTGCTGAACCCTGTCGTTCCAGGCGCTGACGGCGCTCGGGCGGGCGTCGAGGGCGGCCCGTCCACCAAGGACGTCCAACTGCCGCAGGTAGTCGGCCATGTAGTTCAGCTGGGACTCGATCATCAGGATCATGGAGTTGTTCCCGAGGCCCGTGTTCGGGCCGATGATCGACATCCAGTTGGGGAACCCGGCCGCACTCGCACCACGCAGCGACTTCATGCCGGTCGCCCACGCCTCGGCGAGGGTGCGGCCGTCCGCGCCCACGACGCGCTCGGCGATCGGCAGGTCGGTGACGTGGAAGCCCGTACCGAAGACGATCGCGTCGGCCTCGGTGCGGCTGCCGTCGGCGGCGATGACGGTGCTGCCCCGGATCTCCGTGAGCCCGGAGGCGACGACGTCCACATTGGGCCTGGCGAGCGCCGGATAGTAGTCGCTGGACAGCAGGATGCGCTTGCAGCCGATGCGGTAGTCCGGAGTCAACTTGGCCCGCAGCACCGGGTCCTTGATGGCGCGGGCCATGTTCAGCCGGGCGAACCGCTCGACCAGGCCCAGCTCGCCCGGATGCTTGGTGAACGCCTGGACCTGCAACTCCCGGATGCCCCACAGGAGTCCACGCCGGGCCTGCGCGGTGAAGGGCAACTGCCGGTGCAGCAGACGCTCGACACCGCTGATCGCCCGGTCGACGCGCGGCAGCACCCACGGCGGAGTGCGCTGGAAGAGGGTGAGCCGGGAAACCCGGGGCTGGATCGCGGGCACGATCTGGGCTGCGGAGGCGCCCGTACCGACGAATGCGACCCGCTTGCCGCGCAGGTCGTAGTCATGGTCCCAGCGAGCCGAGTGGAAGACCGCGCCAGGGAAGGTGTCGAGCCCGGGGATGTCCGGGATTCGGGGCTCGGAGAGCGGCCCGGTGGCGGAGACGACGACATCGGCGGTGAGGTTGCCGCTACTGGTCTCGATCTCCCAGCGCAGCCGCTCGCCGTCCCAAGTCATCCTCTTCACTTCGGAGTTGAAGCGGAGGTGGGGGCGAATACGGAAGACATCCGTCACATGCTCAAGGTACGCGCGGATGTGCTCCTGCCCCGAGAAGGTGCGCGGCCAGTCGGGATTGGGGGCGAAGGAGAACGAGTAGAGGTGGGACGGTACGTCGCAGGCGCAGCCCGGATAGTTGTTGTCCCGCCAGGTGCCGCCGACGCTGCCGGCCCGTTCGAGCACGACGAAGTCGGTGATCCCTTCCCGCCGCAGCCGCACGGCGGCCCCGAGCCCGCCGAACCCGGACCCGACCACCGCCACGCGCACATGCCGCACGTCCGCGTCCGCACCCTCGCGCTCGGTCATCCCGATGCCTCCCTGCCTGGCCCAGCTCTGCCGTGCCGTGCCGCCTCAGTGCGACCATGCCAGTGAACACTGGCGCAATGGGGAGAGTAGGGGAACGGCGCATTCCTGGATAGAGGGCAGGCCCCAAGAAGTTACCGGCGGTACAACATAGGCTGCTCGTGTGGCTGAGGCATCGGGAGAGCGGGAATCGGGGAAACGGGAGCCCGGCGAGCGGGAGGCGGGAAAGCGCGAGTACCGCATGGAGGAGCTGGCCGAGGAGGCCGGCATCACGGTGCGCACCCTGCGCTTCTACCGCGAGCGCAAGCTGCTTCCGCCGCCCCGCCGCGAGGGCCGTATCGCCTGGTACGACGACGATCACCTGGCCCGCCTGCGCACGATCTCGGCACTCCTGGAACGCGGCCACACCCTCAGCGGCATCGCCGAACTGGCCGAGGCCTTCGACCACGGCCGCGACGTCGGCGAACTGCTCGGCCTGGGCGCCCCCACCGAGGAGGTCCCGGTCCGCCTCTCCCCCGAGGAACTGGCCGACGCCTTCGGCGACCAGGCCACCTCCGAGAACCTCGCCGCCGCCCTCGACCTCGGCTACCTCGCCACGGACGGCACCGACCTCGTCCACATCAGCCGCCGCCTGCTGGACGTCTCGGCGGCCCTGGTCCGCGAGGGCATCCCCCTCGCGGAGGTCCTACGGACCGGCCGCCGCGTACGCGAACACGCGGACGCCCTGGCCGAGTTGTTCACCGACCTCGCCATCGCCCGCGGCGCCTCCCCGGAGGACCTCGAGCGCTTGCGCCCGCTCGCGAAGAGCGTGGTGGAGGCGGAGTTGTCGATGGCGCTGGACCGGCGGGTGCGGGACGCCGGGAAGCGGGCCTGAGCGCTCCGCTGGAAGTGCAGTGATGAGGCTGCGGGCCGGTGGGGGCTGGTCGCGCAGTTCCCCGCGCCCCTAAGAGGCCTGCGGCCTCCTTAGGGGCGCGCGGTCCGCACCGGACTTCTCAAGACGGCTCAGAGGCTGTAGAGGACGGTCACGGGCGCGTGGTCCGACCACCGCTCCGCATGCGTGGCCGCCCGCTCCACGTACCCCTTCACGGCCTTGGCCGCGAGCCCCGGCGTCGAGACGTGGAGATCAATGCGCCAACCGGCATCCCGATCAAAAGCCCGCCCACGGTAGGACCACCACGTGTACGGCCCCTCGACATCCGGATGCAGAGCCCGTACGACATCGACGTACCCGCCCTCCGCCTCGCCGAAGACCGCCGTGAGCCACTCGCGCTCCTCCGGCAGGAACCCCGAGTTCTTCCTGTTGCCGCGCCAGTTCTTGAGGTCGGCCTCCTGGTGGGCGATGTTCCAGTCACCGCAGACGACGACCTCGCGACCGTCGGCGGCGGCTCGCTCCCTGAGCGCCTTCAGGTAGGCGAGGAACTCCCCCATGAACCGGACCTTCTCGTCCTGCCGCACGGTCCCGACCTCACCGGACGGCAGGTAGAGGGAGGCGACCGTGACCCCGGGCAGATCGACCTCCACGTACCGCCCACTGCCGTCGAACTCGGCGGACCCGAAGCCGACTTGGATACGGTCGGGCTCCCGCCGCGTATAGACGGACACCCCCGCACGCCCCTTGGCGGCGGCGGGCGCGTGCACGACATGCCACCCGTCGGGCTGTCGAATCCCCTCGGGCAACTGCGGCGGCTCGGCCCGCACTTCCTGCAGACACAGCACATCGGCGGAGGTGCCCGCGAGCCACTCCACAAAGCCCTTCTTGGCAGCGGCCCGAAGCCCGTTCACATTCACAGAGGTCACAGTGAGCACCGGGGCACCATACCGGCCCATGGGAAAATGGACCGCCCTGCACGGCGCATAGAAGTACGATACTCAGCATGGATATACGCCGCGCCTCCTTCGACCACCCTGACGCCGTCAAGCTGAACGACCAGGTCCAGGCCGAGTACGCCGCGCGCTACGGGGACGAGGGTGACGTCACCCCGCTCGACCCGTCGATGTTCGAGCCGCCGCTCGGCCTGTATCTCATCGCGTACGACGCGCAGGAGCGGCCGGTGGCCACGGGCGGCTGGCGTGCCCAGGACGCGAACGACGAGGGCTACTCGGACGGCGACGCGGAGATCAAGCGCATGTACGTGATCGAGGAGGCGCGCGGCAACCGCCTCGCCCGCCGTATCCTCGCGACCCTGGAGGACGACGCCCTCGCGGCCGGCCGTACGCGCATGGTCCTGGAGACGGGCACGAAGCAGCCGGAGGCGATCGCCCTCTACACGTCCAGTGGCTACAAGCCCTGCGCCAAGTTCGGCCACTACCGCTTCCACGACGCGAGCAGGTGCTTCGCGAAGCCGCTCTGAAGTCCCTGTGAAACACCGGACCTTGATGCGGCGTCAGGCGCGCAGAAAGGTCAGTACGGCCAGCACCCTGCGGTGGGTCTCGTCGGCCGGGGGCAGGTCCAGCTTGGTGAGGATGCCGCTGATGTGCTTGCCGACGGCGGCCTCGGACACCACCAGTTCGCGGGCGATCGCGCCGTTCGACCGGCCCTGGGCGATCAGCGCCAGGACCTCGCGCTCGCGCGGGGTGAGCCGCTCCAGCGGATCGCGGCGGCGGCGCAGCAGTTGGCGTACGACCTCGGGGTCGACGACCGTGCCGCCGTCGGCGACCTCGATCAGCGCGTCCACGAACTCCTCCACCTGCCCGACCCGGTCCTTGAGCAGATAGCCGACGCCCGTTCCGTCGCCGGAGTCGAGCAGGTCGGCGGCGTAGGTCCGCTGGACGTACTGGCTGAGGACCAGGACGGGCAGCGTGGGTCGCGTCTCGCGCAGTCGTACGGCCGCGTGCAGGCCTTCGTCCTGGAAACCGGGGGGCATCCGGACGTCCGTCACCACGATGTCCGGCCCGTGCTCGTCGACCGCGGCGAGCAGCGCATCGGCGTCGCCGACGGCCGCGACGACCTCGTGCCCGTAGCGGGTGAGCAGGCCGATGAGCCCGTCCCTCAGCAGCACGCTGTCCTCGGCCAGGACTACACGGAGCGAACGGGCCGATCCATCCGATCGGTCGCCTCGGTCGACTCGGCCAACTCGGTCAGCTCGCAAGGGATCTCCACGCGCAACAAGGTCGGTCCGCCGGGTGGGCTGGACAGGGAAAGTCTGCCATCCAGTACTGACACCCGGTCCGCGAGTCCGGTCAGCCCGCTGCCGTTCCCGGCGTCCGCGCCGCCCCGCCCGTCGTCGCGTACCTCCAGGAACAGCCGCCCGTCGCGGTGACCGCCGCCGATCTCGGCACGGTGCGCCCCGCTGTGCTTGTCGACGTTGGCGAGGGCCTCGGACACCACGAAGTACGCGGCTGCCTCGACCGCTTGGGGCAGGCGCCCGGGCAGTTCCAGGCTCAGGTCCACGGGGATTACGCAGCGGTCGGCAGCGTCGGCGACGGCCGCCTGGAGTCCGTAGTCCGCGAGGACCTGCGGATGGATGCCGTGGATGAGTTCGCGCAGCTCGGCCAGCGCCTTGCCCGCCTCGTCGTGTGCCTTGGCGAGCTGGTCGGCGAGCGGGCCCGGCGGGGCGTCCAGGCGAGCCAGGCCGAGAGTTATCGTCAGGGCCACCAGGCGCTGTTGCGCCCCGTCGTGCAGATCGCGCTCTATACGCCGCCGCTCCGCCTCGAAGGCGTCCACCAACCGGACGCGGGAACGCGCCAGTTCGACGACCCGCACGCTCAAGTCGCCCTCGCGGGAAGCGACCAGCAGACGCGTCAGCGCGGCCCGCGCGCCCGCCGCGACCCCGAGAACGTAGGCGCACAGGCCCATCAGGACGAGCCCGAGGACGGCGATGCCGAAGGCGGCCGGCCAGCTGGTGACCGTCCACTGTTTGAGCACCTTCGCCTCATGGCCGTCGCCGACCGTCGCCATCAGCAGCGGAGTTGCTGTCATGGACGCCGGGAACAGCAGTGCGAGGGTGAGCACCAGGACGTCCACCGGCCACAGCAGGCCCGCGAACAGGAGCGCGTACCCGAGTTCCCGCCAGGTCGTCCGCTCCCGCAGCCGCGTCGTCAGCCAGGGCCACAGGCCGGGCGCGGCGGGCACCCGGTGCTGGTCGGGCGCCGGCTCCAGGTCGACCAGACGCAGCCTGAGCCGCTCGACGCGGGCCACCGGCAGACCGGCCAGGGCCGTGCCGACCAGCAGTGGCAGCCCCACCAGGACGACGGCGAGGACCCCGCCGACCGCCGCCAGGGTCACGATCGCCACCAGGGTGGCAACGCCGGTCACGGCACCGGTGACCAGGTAGGCGATTGAGCGCCACGGCCATGCCGACAGCAGGTAGCCGGGCCTGGTCATGGCCTGCCACACGTTGCGGGGCTGCGCGGGGATCGCTGGATGCATGGGGATCACCGTATGAGCGGCGTACGTGGCTGTGCCATCGGTCCAGGGGGTGGATCGGGGGTAGGCCTGGCCCTACCCCAGGTCTCGGCTCTGCCGCACTGCGCCTTTGTGCCCCCGCACGGTTTCGTGAAGCCGTCACAATCCCGAATCGCCAGATCGAGGCCATGCTGTGCTGAGAATCGCCCTGCGCACGCTGCGTACCCGCTGGATTTCCTTCGTCGGCAGCTTCGTCGCCCTCTCGCTGGGCGTCGCGCTGATCGCCGTGATGGGTCTGGCCCTGGCCTCCTCGCTGGACGCCCCCGAACGCCGGCCCGAGCGGTTCGCCGCGGCGCCGGTCGTCGTGCAGGGCGCGGATACCTTGCGCGTATCCACCGCGAACGGCGACGAGACGCGACAGCTCGCGCATCCGCGTGCCGTACCGGCCAAGGTCGTCGCGCGGCTGAAGGATCTCGGGACGGTCGTCGAGGACCGGTCGTTCGCCGTACGGGCCCGGGGCGGCCCCCGCGAACTGGTGGGCCACCCCTGGTCGACCGCAGCCTTCACTCCGTACGAGATGAGGACGGGACGCGAGCCGCGTACGGCCGACGAGGTCGTCGTCAGCGGCGACTGGGCGAGACCGGGTGAACGCGTACGGACCGACCGCGGCACCGTACGCGTCGTCGGCACCGTCGCCGCACGCGGCTTCGAGAACGCCGTGTTCCACACCGACGCACGCGCCGCCGAGCTGTCGCCGCACAGCGTCCAGCTCGTCGTGGACGCGGACGCGGCGGCCGTACGCGGCGTGGTGCGCGGCAGCGGCGTACAGGTGCTCACCGGGAACGCGCGCCGTTACGCCGATGCCGACCCGGACCGGGACAGCGAGGCGCTGACCGCGATGAACGCCCTGTTCGGCACGGCGGGCGGGGTCACCGGCTTCGTGTCGGTGTTCGTGGTGGCGTCCACCTTCGCGTTCGCGGTGGCCCAACGGCGCCGGGAGTTCGGGCTGTTGCGTACCGTCGGGGCGACCTCCGGCCAGATCCGGCGCATGGTCTTCGCCGAGGCCCTCGTGATCGGCGTACTCGCTTCGGCCGCCGGCTGCGTACTCGGGGCGTACGGTGCGCCGTGGCTCGCCGACCGGGTGGTCGACGGCGATCTCGCACCGGGCTGGTTCACGATCGGCGATCACACCTGGCCGTACCACCTGGCCTTCTGGACGGGCCTGCTCGTCGCGCTGTGCGGAGTGGTGGCCGCTTCCTGGCGGGCCGGGAGGACGGCGCCGACCGAGGCGCTGCGCGAGGCGTCCGTCGATACGCGGACGCTGACGTGGGGCCGCGGGCTGTGCGGCGCGGCACTGCTGCTGACCGCCGCCGTAACGCTGGGGATGGCCCTGTTCAGCGATCCGGGCGACCTGCTGCACCGCAAGACGTACATCAGCCGCACCATGCTGCTGATCACCGCGGTCGCCCTGCTCGCCCCGGTCCTGGTGCGTCCGCTGACCCGCGCGATCGCCTGGCTCCCGGCCCGACTGCCGGGCGTGATCGGCAGGTTGGTACGCGAGAACGCCGCCACGGACGTACGCCGCACCGCCGCCGTCGCGGCCCCCGTCCTGGTCACGGTCGCGCTGGCCGGCTCCCTGCTCGGCGCCACCGCCACCCTGAACGAGGCGAAGGCTGCCGAGACCCGCGAGCAGACGGCCGCCGACTTCGTGATCACTCCGGCTGACGGCGCGGACTTCCTCCCGACGGTGGCGCGGCTGCGCGAGGTGACCGGAACCGTGGTCTCCGCGACCTCGTCGAGCGCCGTGCACACGCTGGAGGAGGGCGTGGCCCTCATCAGGTCCGAGGCCCGCGCCGCCGATCCGCGTACGCTCGCCGCGACCACTCATCTCCCGGTCACGGTCGGCAAAGTCCGCGACCTCGACGACGACTCGATCATCGTCAACGAGGAGTGGGAGAAGCACACGGTCGGACAGCGCGTGGACGTCTGGCTCGGCGACGGCACGAAGAAATCCCTACGGATCGCCGCCGTACTGTCCATCGGCACGGGCGACAACGGCGTGTACGTCACTCCGCGCAACGCCCCGGGCGCCACGGTCGACCGAGTGGACGTGGTCGTCGCGGAGGGCGGCGACAGGTCCGCGGTGGCAAGGGGCCTGCACGAGGCGGTGCGCGGCACGGGCGGCGAGATCCTCACCAAGTCCCAGTGGATCCGGTCGAGTTACCCCGAAACCAACCGCACGACCCGGCTCGGCATCCTCCTGGTCCTCGGCATCGCCTTGCTGTACACGGCCATCTCCCTGACCAACACCATGATCACGGCAACCTCCGACCGCTCCCGCACCCGCGACCTGGCCGCCCTACGCCTGGCCGGCGCCACCAGGGGCCAGGCCCTGCGCATGGTCGCCGCCGAGGCCCTGCTGGTGGTGACGGTGGGAGGCGCACTCGGCCTCTTGACCACCGCCCTGAACCTGCTGCCGATGTGGGCCGCCCTGACCCTCCTGTCGGCCCCCACCCCGCTCCAGATCCCCTGGCCGACCCTCGCCACAACGGTCATGGCGTGCGCACTCCTCGCCGTGCCCTCGGCACTCGCCGTCGCGGGGGTCGCCTTGCGGCGAGGGGCGGTGAGGTCGGCGGGCGTACAGGAGTGAGGCTCTGCGCCCCTCCTTTGAGTGATGGCGCCAGCATCAATTTCGAAGTAGTTTCAAAGTTGTGAGTACCGAGAACGCAGCCGTGAACTTCTCCGAGCTGGTGAACAAGAACAAGAAGACACTCGCCCGACTCAAGGAATCGCCGCGACTACTGCTGCACCGCAGAGACGGCGAGGACCTGGTCCTGACCACCGCTGCACGGGCTGAGCAGGACCAGACCGTGGTTTCGGCCGCCACCCGGATGCTGGCCGCGATGGCACGCCGGGAGCCCGGCAGTATGGAGCTTCTCCTCGGCATACTGCCGGATGCCTTCCCATGGGTCCGTTTCCTGCCCGAGGCCGATCTCCATGCCTTCGCCGTCGAACTGGTCGACACCATGCGCGCCGCCGACTCCCTCGGCAACAGCGCCTCCGTCGCGCAGCTGCTCATCGCCTGGCAGCACACAGCCGAGGTCTACTCCGACCCCGAGCTCCTGGCCGCGCTGACCAGAGACCATGGCGAGGACTACGGCCCGGCTGCGGACCCGCGGGACATCGGATGACCGCCGGCCGCGGCGACCGCGCCGCACCACCGGCACCGGAAGGCCACTGGGAAGTCCGCTTTGCGGACGCGGCCTCGGCACTCCTCCTCCTCCTCCTCCTGAACAGCGCGACCAGGCCTTGTCGAACCTCACCCCGCGCGAGAGCGAGGTACTGCGCCTGATCGCGGAGGGCCGCTCCAACGCCGGCATCTCGGAATCCCTCTTCATCACGGAGAAGGCGGTCAACAAGCACATCGGCAACATCTTCCAGAAGCTGGGGCTGACACCGACAGAGCGGGGCAATCGGCGGGTGCTGGCGGTGTTGGCCTGTCTGGAGCGGTGAGGGTTCCTCGCGGCAAGCAACCTTGTGGCGGTGAAGGCGGCGGTGGGAGCGCGTAACACCCTTTTGGTCACCTCCTCCCGGGCGCCTGCCGGAGTTCGCCGACGAGTTGGGGGGTGAGGAGCGCGCCGCCGCGGTCGGAGAGGACGGACATCTCGTAGCCGACCAGGCCGATGTCGCAGCCCTCCTCGGCGAGGACGCCGAGGCAGGAGCCGTCGCGCATCTGGTTGATCATCATGAACCCGTCGAGCATTTCGATCATGACGAGCTTCATACCGCGGAAGCCGTGCGTCGCGGCGGCGTTCTGGGTGAGGGACGCGATACCGGACACCACGGCGGAGAGGTGGTCGGCACGGTCGCGGGTGAGGCCCTCGGAGGCCGCTATGAGGAGGCCGTCGGAAGAGACGGCGACCGCGTCGGTGACGCCGTCGGCGGTGCGGACGAAGTCGGAGATGAGCCAGGCGAAGTTCTGGTGCGTGGAGGTCATGGATGGTTCCTATCTGGCTTCGGCGCGCGCGACGCCCGCCCTGAAGCCGTTGAGCATGGAGGAGACGGACTTCCGCGGGTCCGGCGGCGGGGCCTCGTCGGGGGCGAGGATCCGGGCGGGGAGGGTGACGAGAGCGGACAGGCCTCCATCGGGGGTGTCGGAGAGCAGGACATCGACACCGAGGCGGCGGGCGAGGCGGCCGACGACATAGTGGCCGAGGTACCGGGTGGGGGCGACGAGGAACGCCTCCTCCCCGGCGATGCGGGCGTTGGCGCCGGCGAGGTCCTCGGGGGACATGCCGACGCCGTGGTCGACGATGGCGATGGAGTATTCGTTGCCGTCGCCCCAGCCGTGGACGTTCACGGGCTCGTCCGGCGGGGAGAAGGTGAGGGCGTTCTCGACCAGCTCGGCCAGCAGGTGAGAGAGCTCGGCGACGGCGCGGCCGCTGATCCGACGGGGCTCGATCTCGGCTATGGCGACCCGTCGGTACTGCTCGACCTCGCCCAGGGCGGACTGCACCAGTTCCAGACTGCTGGCGGTCGTGCTGCTGATCTGGGGGGTGCGTTCGTCCACGAGGACGAGCAGGCTCTCCGCGTTGCGGCGCATACGGGTCGCGAGGTGGTCGAGTTCGAAGAGTTCGGCAAGCGACTCAGGGTCGAGCTCCTGCTGTTCGAGGGCGGTGATGAGGCTCAATTGACGGCGGACGAGCCCCTGGTTGCGGCGGCCTAGGTTGGCGAGTGACTCGGTGGTGTTGCGGCGCAGTACGGCCTGCTCGGCGGCCAGGCCGACGGCGATGCGCTCGACGTTGTGCAGGGCGGCGACGACCCTGGTGATCTCCTGTGCGCTGCTGGGCAGCCCCCGGTCCTCTTCGGGCGGGACGAGTTCGCCGGTCTGGATGCGCGCCACAATCTCGGGCAGGCGGCGCTGGGCGATGCCGTCGGCCTCGCGGGCGAGCGTGTCGAGGGGCCTGGTGATGGCGCGGCCGGCGAGGATCGCGGCGGCGACGAGGGCGGCGGCCATCAGCACGCCGAGGGCGATGTAGCCGGCCAGGGCGGTGGCGGCGGCGTCGCTGAGAGTTTTGGCGCGGGTCTGTACGTCGGTGTCGATCCGCTGCTGCGCCCGATACAGGGTGGCGTCAACGAGGCTCCCGTCGCGGGCGAACGCTACCGGGTCGGCGTGCAGCCGTGACCCGTCGTTGGCCTTGAGGGCCGCGTTCTCAAGCCTGTCGAGGCGTTGGATCACGGGCGAGGAGAAGATCTTCGTCACGTCGTCGCGCTGGGACGGAGTGGCGAGCTCGAAGAAGCGGCCCATTGCGGACAGGCGCGTAGCCCGCGCTTCGACGAAGTCGAGGAAGCTCGTCCCCTTGAAGGAACCTGCGGCCAGAACGCCGGCGAGCAGGCTGCCTTCCTGGCTTTGGGCTTCCTTCGCCTCGGCGAGCGCCTGGAGGGCGGCCAGGTCGTCACGCAACAGCCGGTCGCCGCGGGTGGCCTTGTCCGCGGCGGGGTCGGCGGCATTGAGTGCGCCGATCACGTTGGTGTAATAAGTCTGGGTCTTCTTGCGGTCGGCCGTGCCTGAGTCCACGGCGGTGCGGATCGAGTCGAGCTTCCCGAAGCGGCTCATCGCGCCGGCCGCGAGCGGCTCGTCACGCAGCTGACGGCGGAAGCCGTCGACCTGCTCGCGCTTGCGGGTGAGCTGTGTGCGGTAGCTGTTGTCGCCGGCGAGCAGGCCGTAGGTGAAGATGCGCTCTGTCTGCATGTTGTGCACCAGATCCTGGATGCGCACGCTCACCCCGATCTGCGACCTGGTGTCACGCGCGTCCTGGTACGCATTGAGCTGGTTGTCGACGGCCACGCCGACCATCACCAGCAGCAGGCAGGTCGGTACGGCGAGGATGAGCGCCATGCGTCCGCGGATGGTGCGCCAGCCGAATGCGTTGCCCATGTTCTGCGCCCAGCGGCCTCGGCCGGACAACCCCATCTACGACTCCCACCTCGTCGACCTCATCAACGGTCAGACATTAGCGACCCATCCCCATAACAGGGTTTCTGTCGCATAACGTATCGGCCTCAGCCGTGTCACCGTATTGCCCTATTAGGTACTGAATCGTTACACGCCTGGCTCGCCAGGCCACCCATTTCGGCGGCGCGCGCATGCCCGCCCTGAGGGGGACACGAGCTCACTCGCGCGAAGGCCGTCCAGGCGCTGCGCGAACTTGAGCGGACCGGCGCAACGGTCACCTTCGAGGCTGTCGCCCGCACGGCCGGGGTCTCGCGATCCTGGCTCTACAGCCAGCCCGATGTCCGCGACGAGATCGACATCGGCAACCCGAAACACCGGCCCGCACCCGGCCAGGTCACCCAGACACTCCTCGTCGCCGCCCTGGTCACCGCAGGCGACCTCGACATCCTCGAGACCTGGCTCTACCAGCGCACCGGCACCCACCTCACCGACACCGACTTCGGCGACGCCGATCCCCAGCCACCAACGCCGCCAGAGACAAACCCACCCGCGCGCGGACCGGACGGCCACCGCCACCCACTACAAAGCACTGAGCGGACAGAACAACACGTGATCACGGCCACACTCCACAACCGCCGCCATCCACCACCCCGAACAGCCCTCGGAGACGACGAAGATCCCGCACGATCATCATGATCGCCGGGATCTCGTCAACCGCTCCTGAGCTAACTCAAGAACGGCCGTGCGGTGGACCTGAGGGGATTTGAACCCCAGACCCCCTCGATGCGAACTACCGGCATTGCGGTCGCTGAGGTCTCCTCACCTGGTCAGCCGGACAGTGAGGATCAACTACGGTCGGTGATGGTCGGCACGGTTGCTGTACTTCCGTGCTGTACCGCAGCGACGAAGGCTGGGGCCTGGCTGCACGCCCGGACCGCTATTGCCCCCTGCCCTGGCAGCCAGCCGACCCTGTTTATGCTCACGCCCATGGCACTCGAATGGGAACAGATCATCGTCGACTCCTCCGACCCCATCGCCCTCGGGCGCTGGTGGGCCGAGGCTCTCGGCTGGGTAGTGGTTGACGAATCCGAGGAGATCATCGAGATCCGGCCTGAGCCGGACCAGATGCCGGGGCTGCTCTTCGTGCCTGTCCCCGAGGGCAAGACGTCGAAGAACCGGCTCCACCCCGACTTCCGCCCCGACGACCAGGAGGCCGAGGTCGCCCGGCTGCTCTCCCTCGGTGCCCTGCGCGCCGACACCGTGCAGGGCGAGCAGCACTGGGTGACCCTCCTCGACCCGGAGGGCAACGAATTCTGTGTCCTGGGTGAGCGGAAGAGCTGAGCGGGGCCGGGCAGCCGTTCAGGCGGAGGTGCCGGACGGTTTCACCCACCCGCAGCTGCCCCCGCCGCTACTTCCCCGAAGGCAGCATGGACAAGATCTCCCCCAGGACATCGACCAACTCGACCCGGCTACACCACTACACGGGACTTGACCCCATAGGCGTGCGTGGAGGTTCCGATGCGCTGCATCCCCAAGCACTCGTAGAGCCGAATGGCTGCTGTGTCCTTGGCCATGACGTCGAGCACCACCCGTAGTCCGCGTTCGCGAGCGTAGGTGTTCGCTGCCTTCATGAGCCGTTCGCCGAGTCCCTCATGGCGCGCTTCCGGTGCGACGAACAGGCGTGCGCCCACAGCCAATTGGGCTTCGCTGTCCTGGCTCTTGTCGAGCCACAGAGCCACGGCGTCCTCCCCGCTTGGGCGAGTCAACGCCGCATGGCCTACAACCCGCTCGCCGCGAACCGCCACCCATGCCGCCAGTAGTTCCGGCGGAGTCAGCCACGCTTCGGGGTCGTCGACTCCTTCGACCGGGTACCCGTCCTCGGCATGCACCTTCACCAGCGCTGCGGCTGCCTCGGGAACGTCTCATCCGTACGCCGTCGGATGGTGGAAGCCTGTTCTGTGGCGGCTTCGCGGCTCATCGGGTCTGGGCTCCCGTCAGTCGGTCGGTAGCTCGTACGTCAAGACGTTCTCGTCGGCGCGGAGCACGAAGTGATTGAGAGGTCCATGGGCGTCTCGTCCTGGTCGTAGCTGATGTGCACCACATCGAGGACGGGCGTTCCAGACTCGGCGCCGAGCCGTTCCGCCTCCTCGTACCTCGGCATGCGGGCCTGAACCTCTTCGAGCATCCGACTGATCCTGTGGCCCAGTCCCTCGAACGCGGCATAGATCCCGCCGGGGCCAGGCACGGCCTCTTCCAAGTACGTGCCTCCGGCGATCGAGAGCGGAATGTACGTGGTCACGAGCTGCACCACTCGCCCGTCGGCGCGGTACGGTACGCGACCAAGGCCGCCGAGACGACCGGGACCCTTGAACGCACCCCGTCGCGTCGCACGGTGCAGGATGCGCGCGCTGTTCTGCGGTCGGCACTGACCAACGCAATGACCGAAGAGATGATCTCGAAGAACGTCGCGGCCCTGGTCAAGGTTCGATCGGCGCGCAAGAAGAAGCGGCACCCATGGTCCGTAGAAGAGGCGCGGCAGTTCCTCGAAGCCGCGAGCACGACTCATGATCCGCTTTGTGCGGCGTACGTGCTCATCCTCGTCCTGGGCTTCCGGCGTGGTGAAGTACTGGGCCTCACCTGGGACAACGTGAACCTGGACGCCGGAGAGATCACGGTGCAGATGCAGCTACAGCGGATCAACCGGCGCCTGGTCCACGACGAGACCAAGACTGAGGCGTCGGCGGCCACGCTTCCGCTGCCGCAGATCTGCGTGGCTGCGCTCCAACTCCGCAGGAAGGAGCAGGAGTTGGCGAAGCAAGCCGCTGGCGACCTATGGACGGACTCAGATCTCGTGTTCACCACGCGCTACGGCACACCGTTCGAGCCCTGTAATTTCAACCGCCGGTTCGTCGACCGGTCGGCCAAAGCGGACGTTCGCCGGATCCGCCTGCACGACACCCGGCACACCTGCGGCTCGCTCCTGGCAGCCCTCGACGTGCACCCCCGCGTCGCGATGCAGATCCTTCGGCACAGCAAGATCGCGGTGACGATGGAGGTCTACACGCACGTGCCGTCAGAGTCGACCCGGCAGGCACTCCGCAAGCTCGGCAAGCACCTTGGGAAGCAAGATCCAATGTAGTTGCTGTACTTCACTGCTGTACGGCATGCAAAAGCCCCTACTGGCGATCACCAGTAGGGGCTTTGAGCTGCGGTGGACCTGTGGGGATTTGAACCCCAGACCCCCTCGATGCGAACGAGGTGCGCTACCAGACTGCGCCACAGGCCCTTGCAACGAGGGAAACTCTAGCATCCGGGTCCGGGTGCTTGGAAATCCGTTCCTGGCTGGTCAAGGGCGGGGCTTCCGGGGCGCTGCCACTCGCTTGTCACTCGTTGGCGGCGCGCGGTCGGTCGCCGTCCTCGTACTGGTCGAAGAGCGGGGTGCGGCCGCGTTCGCGGGCGCGGCGGGCCGAGGCGGCGCGGCGCGCGTCCGCGGCGCCGTCCGAGTCCGCGTCGGGCTCGGACGGCTCGTCCTCCGGCGTCGGAGCCGCCCCGGCCGCGGGGCGCTCGGCCGCGCTGGACCGTGCCGAGCTCCACGCGTCGGGTGCGCCCAGGTCGACGCCGGACGTGGCGCGCGGGGCGACGGGGGCCGTCACGTACGTCGGCAGCGGTACCGGTACGGGGTCCCAGCTGTCGCCGCCGGCCGGACCGCGGCGGCGTTCGCGCTGCTGGTCGACCCACTCCGCATGATCGGTCTGCTCGACGAGGGCTCGGCGGTCGGCGGTCAGCGCGGACAGGCCGGGGTCACTGGTCGGCTCGGGTCCGTCCTCCAGGTCGTCGGCGGCGCCCGGCTCGGCGGGCGGTCGTCGCCTCGGCTGCCGTTCCCGCAGCCGCTGCGCCGCGGCCTCGGCACGCCTGCGGTCCATCGTGTACGTGAACCGCCGCCGCTCCTGGGAGCGCAGATACGCGATGTAGACGCTCAGCAGTATCGCCGGCACCCCGGGCGCCCACAGAAGGGCGAGTCCTCCGACAGCCGCCACGATCGCGCCGAGCGTGAAGGCGAGGAAGAGAACCGTCGTCGTACGCCGTCGGCGCGCGAGCACCTTCGAGCGCCGGGCGCGCGCGGCGGCCTCCGCCGCAGCAGCCCGGCGCGCACGGGACGACGAGGGCGAGGAGGAGGACGACGATGACGTCGATGCCGGAGACGACGACGGCTTGGCGCTCGGCTTCCCTCCCGGCTTGGCCCCCTGCTGAGGCACCGGTCTGGCCCCGGCCGAGCGGCCCGCCTGCGACGCCGACTTGGCACCGGGCTTCGACTCCGCCGCGGATGCGGACTTGGACCCGGACTCGGACGCCGAGCCGGACGCCCGCTTCCCCGAAGGCCGACCCTCCGCCTCGGGCCGCCCCTCGCCGCGTACGCCCCGCGCATCGTCCCGTACATCCGCGACCTTGCCCCGTACCTCGCGCCGGGTCTGAGGCATGGCGAAGGCCCGGGCGTCCACCGAGGCGGTGAGGCCGTCCGGTTCGGCGTCGCGCTCCCCCTCTTCGGTGGAGCGCGCCCGCAGGTCCTTGGCGTATCGGCGCTCCATCCCCGCCCGTCCGGACAGCAGCCGGATGGCGGTGCTGAAGCGTTCCGTCGGACGGGCCTCATTCAGCTCGTCCTGCCTACGGAGCCACATGGGCACCAAGTAGGCGGCCCAGGCCCCGACAATGACTGCGTAGATGAGGCCGCTGCTGCTCACGCCTCACACGGTAGAGGGGTTTACGTGAGGCCATCTGCCAATTCCGCCGGTGTGTCGCACGATCTGGCTGATATTTCGAGCTTTTTTTGTGACCGATGCGATCAGCAGGCCGCCGAGACCGGGAAATTAGTGCCTCAGGACGGTCGATCACCGATCATTTTCGAACACGTATTTCATTTAGGTGGTGTTCTCGGTGGCCTTGGTGGAGCCTGGCCCGAGGCACCGCGCGACCAGCCACGACGGGCCCGCAGCCTCATTGCGGCACTTCCAGCGGAGCGCTCAGGCCGTGTTCCGGGGGGTGTCCCGCGGTGAGTTTTCGGATGTGTTCCGGGAGCGTGTCCGCTGCCAGCGGCTGAGCAGGCCCTCGGGGACCTCTTCTGCCGTGAGCGCGAAGACGAGGTGGTCGCGCCAGGCCCCGTCAATGTGAAGATAACGTGGACGAAGTCCTTCTTCGCGGAATCCGAGTTTCTCCACGACCCGGCGGCTGGGCACGTTCTCGGGGCGAATGCAGACTTCGATGCGGTGCAGCCCTACGGTGCGGAAGCAGTGGTCGACCGCGAGAGCGACGGCCGTCGGCATCACTCCGCGTCCGGCGACCGCCTCGTCCACCCAGTAGCCGATATGGCCCGAGCACATCGAGCCCCAGGTGATTCCGGCGACGGTCAACTGCCCGACGAGCCGCCCCTGGTACTCGATGACGAACGGCAGCATCCGGCCCGCGTTGGCCTCGGCGCGCAGATGCCGGACCATCTGACGGTAGGTCGGCCGGTGCGCTATCGGCCCGCTGGGCGTGGGCGGCGGAATGGTGGCTTCCCAGGGGCGCAGCCAGTCCCTGTTGCGTCGGTTGACGTCGCGCCAGACCCGGTGGTCGCGCATCTTTATGGGCCGGAGGACGACATCGGCGTCCACCAGCTCGACCGGCCAGGATGGGCTGTTCAGCTCGCACCCCCACTGCCGCTGGATCTGGGGTGATCGCCGCCGCGGAGCTGGTCCACGGCGTGGATCAACAGGGGTTCCAGGACGGCGAGTCCGTCCCTGACCCCGCCGGTGGAACCCGGCAGGTTCACGATCAGCGTCCGTCCGGCGACTCCGGCCAGGCCTCGGGACAGCGCCGACGTCGGCACCTTCTCCCTTCCGAACGCTCGGATGGCCTCCGCAATGCCCGGCACCTCGTGGTCGAGGACGCGCCGGGTCGCTTCGGGGGTGCGGTCGGTGGGCGAGATGCCGGTGCCTCCGGTGGTCACGATGACGTCGTACCCGGCCTCGACGCCCTCGCGCAGGGCGGCCTCCACGGGGTCACCGTCGGGGACGACCCGGGGTCCGTCCACGTCGAAGCCGTACGAGACGAACCCCTCGGCGATCAGGGGGCCGCCCTTGTCCTCGTAGACCCCGGCGGCGGCGCGGTTGGATGCCGTGACGACAAGGGCGCGATACGTCATGTCCGGCTCCAGTCGCCCGACTTGCCGCCCGTCTTCCCCTCGACGCGTACGTCCGTGATGACTGCCCCCTTGTCGACCGCCTTGACCATGTCGATCACGGTGAGAGCCGCCACGCTGACCGCGGTGAGGGCCTCCATCTCCACGCCCGTACGGTCGGTGGTCTTCACGGTGGCCAGGATCTCGACGGCGTCGTCCGCGACCGACAGATCAAGCTTGACACCCGACACCGACAACGGGTGGCACAGCGGGATCAGGTCCGGTGTGCGCTTGGCGCCCATGATGCCCGCGATGCGCGCGGTGGCCAGCGCGTCGCCTTTGGGGAGGCCCTCGCCGCGCAGCAGCTCGACCACCCGGGGTGAGACCAGGACCCGGCCGCTGGCGCGGGCGGTGCGCGCGGTCACGTCCTTCCCGGACACGTCGACCATACGGGCGGCACCCGCCTCGTCGATGTGGGTCAGTCGGTCGTTGGTACTCATGGCGCTCCCGGTCGGGCGTGTTGTGCGCGACACGGTACCGCCATCCCGGCCCTGTCAGCCGAGGAGGACCACTTCGACCTCGGTGCCGGGCTCCACGGATTCCACGGTCTCGGGGACCACGATCAGCGCGTCGGCGCGGGCGAGGGCCGCGATCAGGTGCGAGCCGGCGCCGCCGACCGGGGTCACCTCACCGTTCGCGTACCGCCCGCGCAGGTATTGACGGCGTCCGGAGGGCGAGGTCAGCGCCTTGTCGGTGTTCAGGGCCGCCCTGGTCGTGGGCCGGTGGATGTCGTCGACGCCCATCAGGGTGCGGATCGCGGGGCGTACGAACAGTTCGAAAGAGACGTACGACGAGACGGGGTTGCCCGGCAGCGCGAGCAGCGGGGTGTGGTCGGGGCCGATGGAGCCGAAGCCCTGGGGCTTGCCGGGCTGCATGGCGAGCTTGCGGAACTCGATGCCGCTGCCGGGCTCGTCCTCGTCACCGACGGACTCCAGCGCCTCCTTGACGACGTCGTACGCCCCCACGCTGACGCCGCCCGTGGTGACCAGGAGGTCGGCGCGGATGAGCTGGTCCTCGATGGTGGCCCGGAGGGTCTCGGCGTCGTCTGCGACCGCGCCCACGCGGTAGGCGATGGCTCCGGCGTCGCGGGCGGCGGCGGTCAGGGCGAAGCTGTTGGAGTCGTAGATCTGGCCGTTGCCCAACTCCTCGTCGGGCTGGACGAGTTCGCTGCCGGTGGACAGCACGACCACGCGCGGGCGCGGGCGCACGCGTACGGTGCCGCGGCCGATCGCGGCGAGCAGCGCGATCTGCGGCGGGCCGAGGATCGTGCCCGCTTCGAGTGCGCGGTCCCCTGCCTTGACGTCGCTGCCCTTCGCGCGCACGTGCGCGCGTGCCGGAGCCGGACGGTGCACCTGGACCTGCCCGGAAGCGCCCTCGGGGGCCGCGCTGTGGGCGCGCATCCGGGAGACGGGGCCCTCGCCGAGGCCGCCGTCGGTCCACTCCACGGGGACGACGGTCTCGGCGCCCGGCGGCAGCGGGGCGCCGGTCATGATGCGGGCGGCCTCTCCGGGGCCCACCTGGAGCGGCTCGGCCGGGCCCGCCGCGACGTCTCCGACGACCGTGAGGACGGCCGGGAACTCCTCGCTCGCGCCCGCGACATCGGCGACCCGGACCGCGTACCCGTCCATCGAGCTGTTGTCGAACGGCGGCAGGGAGACCGGCACCGTGACGTCCTCGACCAGGACACAGCCCTGGGCGTCGAGGAGTTGCAGCTCGATGGGTTCGAGGGGGCGGACGGTCGTGAGGATGTCCTCCAGGTGCTCGGTCACCGACCAGAGGTGGTCCTGGCCGGTGACGCGGGTCGCGGCGCTGCTCAAGGTTGCTACATCTCCTCGGTGACGTAACTGCGAAGCCAGGTCCGGAAGTCCGGGCCCAGGTCTTCACGTTCGCACGCGAGTTGGACAATGGCACGCAGGTAGTCGCCCCGGTCGCCGGTGTCATAGCGGCGGCCCTTGAAGACGACGCCGTGCACGGGTCCGCCGATCTTCTCGTCGGCGGCGAGCTGCTGGAGGGCGTCGGTGAGCTGGATCTCGCCGCCGCGGCCCGGCTCGGTCTTGCGGAGTATGTCGAAGACGTGCGGGTCGAGGACGTAGCGGCCGATGATCGCGTAGTTCGACGGGGCGTCCGCCGCGGACGGCTTCTCGACCAGGTCGTGGACCTTGACCACGTCGCTGTCCGGGGTGGCGTCGACGGCCGCGCATCCGTAGAGGTGGATCTGCTCGGGCGCGACCTCCATGAGGGCGATGACGCTGCCGCCGTGCTGCTCCTGGACCTGGACCATGCGCGCGAGCAGGGGGTCTCGCGGGTCGATCAGGTCGTCGCCGAGGAGGACGGCGAAGGGCTCGTGGCCGACGTGCGGGGCGGCGCACAGGACGGCGTGGCCGAGGCCCTTGGGGTCGCCCTGGCGTACGTAGTGCATGGTCGCGAGGTCGCTGGACTCCTGCACCTTGGCGAGCCGGTCGGCGTCGCCCTTCTTCTGAAGGGCCGATTCCAGCTCGTAGTTGCGGTCGAAGTGGTCCTCAAGGGGACGCTTGTTGCGGCCTGTGATCATGAGGACATCGTCGAGGCCCGCGGAGGCGGCTTCCTCGACCACATACTGGATCGCCGGCTTGTCGACGACCGGCAGCATCTCCTTGGGAGTGGCTTTGGTGGCCGGCAGGAACCGGGTACCGAGGCCCGCTGCGGGGATGACAGCCTTGCTGATCCTGGGGTGTGCCTGAGTCATGCCGGTCACCATATCCGGTGCCAAAGTATTGAATGTGTGGCTCCGGTTAATTCGCTCTCATATGAGCGCATGAGCAAGAGTACGGGAGTGAACTGTGAGTCGGCCGAGACCGGATGCGGAGCCTGGCAAGCGGATGTTACGGCAGGGGTTCCTCCTGGCGAGAAGCCGGTTGACGGCGGATGACAGACGGGAAACAGAAGCCGCACTCGCCGCCCGCGCCCTGGAGCTGCCCGAACTGGCGCGGGCGCGCACCGTGGCGGCGTACGTCTCCGTGGGGAGCGAGCCGGGTACACGCGCGCTCCTCGACGCGCTCCACACGCGTGGGGTGCGCGTTCTGCTGCCGGCCCTGATGGCGGACAACGACCTGGACTGGGGTGCGTACGACGGTCAGGGCTCGCTCGTCCGCATACAGCACCGGGGAAAAATGGCCCTCCTGGAGCCCGCGGGCGAGCGCCTCGGACCGGATGCCGTGCTGTCGGCCGATGCCGTCCTGCTGCCGGGGCTCGCCGTGGACGCACGCGGGATGCGGCTCGGGCGCGGCGGCGGGTCGTACGACCGGGTGCTCGCGCGGCTGGAGCGGGCGGGGGCCGATCCGGCGCTGGTGGTGCTGCTGCACGACTCCGAAGTGGTCGATCGTGTCCCTGAGGAACCGCATGACCGGCCGGTGCACGCGGTGATCACCCCTTCGGGAGTACGTCGCTTCCGGTGACGCCCCTGGAGAGGCTGATCTGCGAAATGGCCCTCCACGCGCGCGTGGAGGGCCATTTTCACGGCCGGGCCCGCCGATTCACGGCGGGGTCTGCCGAAGTCCGCCTCAGGGCTGCAACACCAGCGTGTCCTCGGTGTTCTCCTCGACGGCCCTCTCCGTGGAGACCCAGTCCAGCAGCTCGCCCTTGGCCCACTTGTCGGTCTGGTCGATGTAGTGGGCGTTGTAGGCGTGCCCGGAGGCGCCGGTGAGATTGATCCACTTCGACTTGTCGAAGTCGTCGAGGTTCACGACCATCCGCATCGACGGCACCCAGACCACGGTGTAGCCGCCGGCGGCGTTCCAGCCGGTGGCACTGACCGCGGCCTCGCCGCCGCCCAGGTTGTACGGGCCGCGGTTGAGCATGAACTGCAGGAAGCCGGGGCCGTCGGTGCCCATGGTCTGGTTCTTGAGGTACAGCCGGTGCAGGCGGCCCCAGTTCCAGGTGTCCATGTCCTTGCCGAGCTTGGCGGTCAGCTCCCAGCGGGCGTCCTCCAGGGCCCGCCCGAAGAGCTCGTCGCGGTTCGTGGCCGCCTCGTCGGTGCGGTTGCCGGGCGCCTGCCACCAGTCGCTGTCCTCGTCGTCGAGGATCGACCTGACCACCTCGAACCAGCGGTCGCCGCCGTCCGGCTGCGCGCTGTCCGCGTCACGCTGGCCGCACTCGCGCACCCGCCGGTCCTCGTCGGCCGGACCGGTGGTGTCGACCGGCTCGACGTACAGACACTGACCCTCGACCCGCAGCTCCTTGGGCAGCTTGTTGCCGAACGCGAGCTTCAGGATGTTGCGCCAGACCGCGTTGAAGTAGGCGGCAGCCGCCGAATCGGCGTCCTGGGTGTAGTTCCAGCCCTCCAGGAGCTTCTGCCCGTCCCGTACGTCCTTGTCGGGGACGTCGATCTTGAGCAGCAGCGGCACCAGGAGCTTGGCGATCTCGCTGCTGTTGTCGAGCTGCATCTGGCGCATGTCGTCGGTCGAGACCTTGCCGCCGCCCTTGATCTTCGACTCGATGAGATCGGTGATCCGCTGGCTGCGTGTGCCGTAGCCCCAGTCCGTGGTGAGCGTGTACTTGTACTTGTCCTTGTCGACGACGGCCTGGTTGGCGGTCACTATGTAGCCGCGTTCCGGGTTGTACTCGTAGGGCAGCTCGGACTGCTTGATGTAGTCGTCCTTGGGGTCGTCCTTGGTGTCGTCGGGCCCCCAGCCGTACTTGGAGTCCCAGCCCGGCGACGGGAGCGAGCCGTCGCCTTCGCTGCGGATCGGGATCCGGCCGGGCAGCTGGTAGCCGATGTTGTTCTCGGTGTCGGCGTAGATCAGGTTCTGCGAGGGCACGTCGAACAGGGCGGCGGCCTTGCGGAAGCCGTTCCAGTCGGTGGCCTTGTTCATCGCGAAGACGGCGTCCATCGAAGTGCCGGGGTCCAGGGCGGTCCAGCGCAGCGCGATGCCGTAGCCGTCGCCGCGGTCGGGGGCCGACTGGTCGACGGTGGCCTTCCTGCCGACCTTCACGAGTTCGTCGTCGCGGTCGGACAGCAGCGGCCCGTTGTTGGTCTCCCGGACGACGATCGTCTTGCTGTCGCCGCCCGCGACGTCGATCTTCTCCTCGCGGCTGGTGAAGGACCTCACCTTGCCGTCGTACTCGTAGCCGTCCCCGGTGAGCTTCTCCAGGTACAGGTCGGCGACGTCGGCACCGGAGTTGGTCATCCCCCAGGCGATGTTCTTGTTGTGGCCTATGACCACGCCCGGCAGGCCCGCGAAGGTGTACCCGGAGACGTCGTACTGGCACTTGTCGGAGACGCTCTTGCAGTGCAGGCCCATCTGGTACCAGACCGAAGGCAGCGACGGCGACAGATGCGGATCGTTGGCGAGGAGCGGCTTGCCGCTGATGGTGTGGGCGCCGCCGATGACCCAGGAGTTGGAGCCGATGCCGTTGCCGTTCACGCCGACAGCTGTCGGGACGTCGTCCAGTTCGTCGTAGAGGCCCGACAGCTGGCTCTGCAGCCCGGAGGGGTCAGTGCTGCCGCCGGCGAGCCCGGAGCCCTCGGTGGACGTGTCCGTGTCGCCGTTCTGCTCGTACTCCTGGGAGCTGCGGTTGTACTCGCCCTCCTGGACGATCGTCTTGTTCCGGTCGTACGGGTACTGCGGGTACAGGTCGGCGATCTGCTGCGGGCCGAGGCGGCTGGTCATCAGGGAGCGGTCGATCTCGTCCTGCATGTTGGCGCGCAGGTCCCAGGCCATCGCCTTGAGCCAGGCCACCGAGTCGACCGGAGTCCACTCCGCGGGCTTGTAGTCGTTGGAGAAACCGAGCGCCGCGTACTCCAGGGAGATGTCCTCGCCGTCCTTGCCCCGGAGGTAGGCGTTGACTCCCTTGGCGTACGCCTGGAGGTACTTTTTCGTCTCGGCCGACAGCTTGGTCTTGTACTCCTCCTCCGCGACCCGCTTCCAGCCTAGGGTGCGCAGGAACTCGTCGTTGTCGACCTGGCCCTTGCCGAACATCTCGGAGAGCCTGCCGGACGTCATGTGACGGCGTACGTCCATCTCGTAGAACCGGTCCTGCGCCTGGACATAGCCCTGCGCCATGAACAGGTCCTCGTCGGTGGCGGCGTAGATCTGCGGGATCCCGTTGCCGTCACGCTTGACGTCCACGGGGCCTGACAGGCCGTCCAGTTCGATCGATCCCTTGGTCTGCGGGAAGGAGCCGCGCACGGTGCTGATGGACCAGAACGCCCCGTATCCGACGCCCCCGATGATGGCCAGGATCAGGACGATCAAGATCAGACGGGTTCTGCGCCCCTTCTTCCTGCCGGACTTGCCGCGCGTCTGACTGGAAGAAGAGGTGGTGTTGGGGGGCATCGCTGTCCTTGCTGTCCTCACGCGAGCGGCAGGCGGGGCCGTGCTTTTGACTGAACGCTGGAGCAACCATAGGTCAGGGCCTGACGCGGCTTGACGCGGAGTCGGGAACGGGGCTCTTCAGGCGATGGGGGCCACATTCGCGATCGTCAAGAAAGCGTCAAGAGTTAGGTAAAGTAACGAAGTACTTGCACGGCCGAAAAGGGGAGCACCCGCTGACTGTCCACCACCTCAACCAGCTCCTGCTCATCTGCTCGCTCGTTCTGCTCGTCGCGGTGGCAGCGGTTCGCATCTCTTCGCGCAGCGGGCTCCCCAGCCTGCTCGTCTACCTGGGCATCGGCGTCGCCATGGGGCAGGACGGCGTCGGCGGTATCCAGTTCGACAACGCCGAACTGACCCAGGTCTTCGGGTACGCGGCCCTGGTCGTGATCCTGGCCGAGGGCGGTCTCGGCACGCAGTGGAAGGACATCAAGCCGGCGCTTCCGGCCGCCTCGTCACTGGCGTTGGTGGGGGTCGGGGTGAGCGTCGGCGTCACGGCCACGGCGGCCCACTACCTGATCGATCTGGAGTGGCGGCAGGCGCTCATCGTCGGCGCGGTGGTCTCCTCGACGGACGCGGCGGCGGTTTTCTCGGTGCTGCGCAGAGTGCCCCTCCCCGCGCGCCTGACGGGCATGCTGGAGGCCGAGTCCGGCTTCAACGACGCTCCGGTGGTCATCCTCGTCGTCGCCTTCTCCACGGCTGGTCCGGTGGAGCACTGGTACGCGCTGCTCGGCACGATAGCCCTGGAGCTGGCCATCGGCGCGGCCATCGGGCTCGCGGTGGGCTTCGCCGGCGCGTACGGACTGCGTCATGTGGCACTGCCCGCCTCCGGCCTCTACCCGATCGCCGTCATGGCCATCGCGGTCATGGCGTACGCGGGCGGGGCGCTCGCCCACGGCAGCGGCTTCCTCGCCGTGTATCTGGCGTCGATGGTGCTCGGCAACCAGAAGCTGCCGCACTGGCCCGCCACCCGCGGCTTCGCCGACGGGCTCGGCTGGATCGCCCAGATCGGCATGTTCGTCCTGCTCGGCCTGCTGGTCACGCCGCACGAGCTGAAGGACGACTTCTGGACCGCGCTCGTCATCGGCCTGGTGCTGACCATGGTGGCGCGTCCCCTGAGCGTCGTGATCGCGCTGCTGCCGTTCCGGCTGCCGTGGCAGGAGCAGGTCCTGATGTCCTGGGCGGGCCTGCGCGGCGCCGTGCCCATCATCCTGGCCACGATTCCGATGGTGAGCGGCGTCGAGGAGAGCCGTCGCATCTTCAACATCGTCTTCATACTGGTCGTCGTCTACACCCTCGTACAGGGCCCGACTCTCCCCTGGCTGGCCCGGAAGCTGAGCCTGGGCAAGTCCGCCGCCGAGGCAGCCGACCTGGGCATCGAATCGGCGCCCCTGGAGCGGCTGCGCGGACATCTGCTGTCGGTCGCGATCCCCGAGGGGTCGAAAATGCACGGCGTCGAGATCAACGAACTGCGGCTGCCCCCGGGCGCCGCGGTCACGCTGGTCGTACGGGACGGGGAATCGTTCGTCCCGCTGCCCACGACGATTCTGCAACGCGGCGACGAACTCCTCGTGGTGGCCACGGACCCGGTCCGGGACGCGGCCGAGCGACGGCTGCGGGCGGTCGGGCGGGGCGGCAAGCTGGCGGGATGGCTGGGGACGGGCGGTAACGGCACTTCGTAGGTGAAAGCGGCTAGGATTCTCACTTTCCCAGGGGCGCGATCATTGATGCCTGTACGATGAAGGCGCACTCAGATCGACCCACCTCTGCCTGACGCAGAGCTGGCGCGACCGTATGGCGGCCGCTGCCCTCCCCGGGCCCGGTATCTACCGCAGTTCCGCGCAAGAGGACAGCTCTCGGCACGCCCCCCGCACGGGCGCGCGCTACCAGGCGGCAGAAAGGCACGGCCGTGGCATCCACGGTCACCTCCGAGTCCGCCAGGACCTCGGTCACCTCCCGCCCTGGATACGGGCAACTGCTGCGCACGCGCGGCGCCTGGACGTTCCTGCTTCCCGGCTTCGCCGCGCGGCAGCCGTTCGCGATGCTGACGCTGTCCCTCGTACTGCTCGTGCAGCACACCACCGGCTCGTACGGGGCTGCCGGTGCCGTCGCCGCCGTGACCGGTGTCTCCATGGCACTGTTCGCGCCCCTCACCGGCCGGCTCGCCGACCGTCACGGGCAACGCGCCGTCCTGGTGCCCGGCATCCTCGTCCACACCGTGGCGGGTCTCTCCCTGACGGCGCTCGCGCTCGCGGACGCTCCCCTGTGGACGCTGTTCGCGGCGGCCGTCCCGACCGGCGCCTCCGTGCCACAGATAGGCCCCATGGTGCGGGCCCGCTGGGGCGTCAAGCTCCAGGGCTCACCCCTGATGACGACCGCGGCGGCCTTCGAGTCCGTCACCGACGAGCTGACCTTCGTACTCGGCCCGCTGCTCGCGACCGCGCTGTGCACCACCGTGGACCCGGCGGCGGGCCTGCTCACGGAGGCCGCGCTGACCCTGGTCGGCGGCCTGCTCTTCGCGGCCCAGAAGAGCACGCAGCCCGCGGTACGTCTCGAGGGGCACGCGCGCGTGGAGCACGTTTCCGCTGTGTCGGTCCCCGGAGTACGCGTCTTGATCGTGGCCTTCCTGGGCATCGGCTTCGTCTTCGGCGGTATGCAGGTCTCGCTCGCCGCGTTCACCGAGTCGATCGGCGAGCCCGGCCTGAACGGCGTCCTGTACGGCACGTTCGCCGCGGGCAACATGCTCTCCGGGATCGTCTGCGGCGCCATCGCCTGGAAGACGGCCCCGCGCCGCCGTCTGGTCATCGGGTACGCGGCACTGGCCCTGACCGCCTCCGGTCTGTGGGCCGCGGACTCCGTGGTCGCCCTCGCCGGAGTCGGCCTCCTGGTCGGCATGTGCGTCGCGCCCGCCCTGATCACCGGCTACACGATGGTCGACGGCCTGGTTCCGGCAGGCGCCCGCACGGAGGCCTTCACCTGGCTGACCGGCGCGGTCGCGCTCGGGCAGGCGGCGGCCGTCACCGTCGCCGGACAACTGGAGGACCGCCTCTGGGACGGCGCCGGCTTCCTCGTCCCGATGGGCGGAACGCTGCTGGCTCTGGCGACGCTCGTGGCCCAGCGCTCGCGGCTCGTGCCCAGGCCGGTCAGCCGGACCGTCGCACGTGGCGTCGGTCACCGCGTACCGCTGGCAGTGGACTGAATGCTGGGAATAGGTCACTATTGATGGTCGTTAGCACTCATCGAGTGAGAGTGCCAGGAGGAAGACTAAAGTGCCGACCTACCAGTACCAGTGCACCGCTTGCGGCGAGGGCCTCGAGGTGGTGCAGAAGTTCAGCGAGGACGCCCTGACCGAGTGCCCCAGCTGCGATGGCCGCCTGAAGAAGGTGTTCTCCGCGGTCGGCATCGTCTTCAAGGGCTCCGGCTTCTACCGCAACGACAGCCGCAGCTCCTCGTCGAGCAGCTCGACGGCCAAGTCGTCCTCCACGTCGACCCCCGCCTCCACGACCCCGTCGTCCACCACGACCTCGTCGTCCTCGGACTCGTCGTCGTCCGGCACCGGCACCTCCTCGAGCAGCAGCTCGGCCGCGTAAGGCTTTCTTACGAGACCCTGTCGTCGTACGACGGCGGGGTCCGCGGCGTTTTCGGACCCGGTTAGGGTGCGGTCATGGCGAACACGGAGAACGCCGAGATCGGCGTCATTGGCGGCTCGGGCTTCTACTCCTTCCTCGACGACGTGACCGAGATACAGGTGGCCACGCCCTACGGGGCGCCCAGCGACTCCCTTTTCCTGGGCGAGATCGCCGGGCGGCGGGTCGCCTTCCTCCCCCGCCACGGCCGCGCCCACCATCTGCCGCCGCACCGCATCAACTACCGCGCCAACCTGTGGGCGCTGCGCTCCGTCGGGGCGCGTCAGGTGCTCGGGCCCTGCGCGGTCGGCGGGCTGCGTCAGGAGTACGGCCCGGGAACGCTGCTCGTACCGGACCAGATGGTGGACCGTACGAAGTCCCGGGAGCAGACGTACTTCGACGGGATGCCGTTGCCGGGGGGCCAGGTGCCGAACGTGGTGCATGTGTCCCTGGCCGACCCGTACTGCCCCGTCGGGCGCGAGGCCGCGCTGGCGGCGGCCCGCGGCCAGGACTGGGAGCCGGTGGACGGCGGGACGCTCGTGGTGGTCGAGGGGCCGCGGTTCTCCACCCGTGCCGAATCGTTGTGGCACCAGGCGCAAGGCTGGTCGGTGGTGGGCATGACCGGGCATCCCGAGGCGGCGCTCGCCCGTGAACTCGAGCTCTGCTACACGTCGTTGACCCTGGTCACCGACCTCGACGCGGGGGCCGAGACCGGCGAGGGCGTCTCGCACGAGGAGGTGCTGCAGGTGTTCGCGTCGAACGTGGAACGGCTGCGGGGCGTGCTGTTCGACGCGGTGGCGGGGCTGCCCGAGAACGGGGCGCGGGATTGCCTGTGCGCGAAAGCGCTGGGCGGGATGGATCCGGGATTCGAGCTGCCGTAGGGCGGTCCGGGGGCTTCGGGAGCGGGGGTCTGGAAGTCCGGGGGTCTCAGGGGCGGCTCTGTGGAGGGGTTCGGGGCTCTCAGAGTGGCTCTGTAGACGGCTCGGTGGCTCTGTGGACGGCTCGGTTGGGGCGGAACTCCCCCTTCGGGTGAGCGAGTTGTCCACAACCGGCCGGTAGTCCACGGGCCGCAGCGGGATTCGGCGCGAGGCCGCAGTCTGGCATCGCAAGCCGATCTCCCGACCGCTGGTGGTGGTTCTCGTGTCGCTACTCCCTTCCTTTCCGCGCCCGTTGGGCACGGACGCGCCCGGTACGTGCGAGGTGCCGCACTTCGCCCCCGTGCGGGTGCGTGGCGGGCGGTACCAACTGCGACGGCTCGTACGGCACAGAAGGCGGGCCGTGGCCGCGGGGCTCGCCGTGACCGCCGCCGCGCTGGTGGCGGCAGGGCCACGGGACGCGGGCCGGGCAAGGGCCCACTCCGCAGGTACGCCGCCTGTCGCGGCGGAGTCGAGAGTGACGGGAGATCCGGTACGGGAGCGGCGGGCCGTCGAGATGGTGACGGCGCCGGTGCGGATCGCGGACGGCGCGACGGTACGGCTGTTGCGGCCGGGCGATCGTGTCGATGTCGTCGCGGCCGAGGAGTCGGCGGCGGGCGGCGGTGATGCGCGGGTGGTCGCGCGCGGAGTGCGGGTGACGAAGGTTCCCGAGGCCCTGGACGGGGTGGCCGAAGGCGGTGCGCTGGTCATGCTGTCGGTGCCGCGGCAGACGGCAGTGCGGCTGGCCGGAGCCGGCGCGACCTCACGATTGGCGGTGACCCTGTGCTGAGTCTGCTCAAGAGGATCACCGGCTGGCTGTCAAGTCCTTCGATGGAGCTGGGGCGTTGGACAAGGTCGCCACGCCCTGCCGTAGGTTGCGGAGCTGTTCACTCCACAACTCGTGCGGCTGAAGAGAGGCTCCCTGGTGAGCGAGAGCAAGAAGGATCCGGGCGTCTTGGAAGGCTTCAAGACCTTCCTGATGCGCGGCAACGTCGTCGACCTGGCAGTAGCGGTGGTCATCGGCGCGGCCTTCACCAACATCGTCAACTCGGTGGTGAAGGGAGTCATCAACCCCCTGGTGGGCACGATCGGCACAAAGAACCTGGACAACTACAGCTCATGCATCAAGGGCCCCTGCACAGGCACCGGCGCCACCGCGGAGGGCGTCCGGATCATGTGGGGTTCGGTGCTCGGCGCGACGCTCTCGTTCGTGATCACCGCGGCCGTCGTCTACTTCCTGATGGTGCTGCCGATGTCCAAGTACCTGGCCCGGCAGGCGGCCCGCCAGAAGGAGAAGGAGGGCGCGCACGAGGTCATAGAGGTGACCGAGCTGGAGGTCCTGAAGGAGATCCGCGACGCCCTCGTGGCGCAGCGCGGCTCGGGGCGCACCGAGCAATAGCGCCCACCGCTCGCCGGACCTGCCGGACTCAGATGTGGTGTGGCGGCTTCTCGTCCAGGAAGCGGGCCAGGTCCCCGGCGCTGTCACCGCTGGGCCGCTCGCCCCACCCGCCGTCCGTGTCGTCCGCGGACTGCTGGCTCAACGGATCGTCGAAGACCAGCGCGGATTTGCGGGAGTCCTGGGGGGCGGGGGCTGCCCCCTCGGAAGGCGCAGGTTGGGATTCGGGGGCGGGGGTGCTGCTCATGGGTCCAGGGTACGGCCCTGAGGGCGGGCCCAGTTCGGATGGCATATCCGGGCTCCCTCGCGGGCGCCTTCCCTCTCGAGTGCATTCCCACTCGTGTTCGATCGGGTATCTGTTCGACACTGGGTGCCATGACAGTTGGCGCTCTGACAGATGTGGCCGGGCTGCGCGTGGGGCATGCCACGCGGACCGGCGGTGGTTGGCTGACCGGTACGACGGTCGTCCTGGCCCCGGAGGGTGGTGCCGTCGCGGCCGTGGACGTGCGCGGCGGCGGGCCCGGCACCAAGGAGACCGACGCGCTCGATCCACGCAACGTGGTGCGGAAGGTCGAGGCGCTGGTCCTGACCGGCGGCAGTGCGTACGGGCTGGACTCGGCGGCGGGCGTGATGGCCTGGCTGGAGGAGAGGGGACGCGGGGTGCGCGTCGGGCCCGATCCAGTGCACGTGGTGCCGGTCGTCCCGGCGGCCTGTGTCTTCGACCTGGGACGCGGCGGCGACTTCCGGGCCAGGCCCGACGCGGCGACCGGCCGCGAGGCGGTGACGGCAGCCGCGGCGAGCGAACTCGGCGCGCCGGTCCAGGAGGGCTGTGTGGGCGCCGGTACGGGAGCGGCGGTCGGGAGCATGAAGGGAGGGATCGGCAGCGCGAGTGCCGTGCTCGACTCGGGTGTCACGGTGGCGGCACTGGTGGTGGCCAACGCGGCGGGGTCGGCGGTGGATCCGTTGACGGGGGCGTTGTACGGGGAGCTGCTTCAGGGGCGTATGACGTATCCGGCGGAGGAGGTGCACGAGGCGGCGCGGGCACGGCTGGCCGAGACCGCGGCGAAGAACGGCGCTCCCCCGCTGAACACCACGCTCGCGGTGGTCGCCACCGACGCGGAGTTGTCGAAGGCGCAGGCGCAGAAGCTGGCGGGAACGGCGCACGACGGCATCGCGCGCGCCGTACGGCCGGTGCATCTGCTCAACGACGGAGACACGGTGTTCGCGCTCGCCACGGGGGCGCGTCCGCTGGCGGAGGAGAACCCGCTCGCGCTGAACGAACTCCTCGCGGCCGGGGCGGATCTGGTGACGCGGGCGATAGTACGGGCGGTACGGGCCGCCGAGTCGGTGGAGGGGCCGGGTGGGGTGTGGCCGGCGTACGGGGAGTTGTACGGCGACTTGTAGCGGGGGCCGGTCGGCGGGGAGGCGGGGAAGGGAGGCCGGTGAGTGAGAGGTGCCGGTGGGCGGGGGCGCACGGGTAGGAGTGTCTGCCCCCCTTCCGAGCAGGGGAGTTGGGATTGTGTCAGGGTGGAGGGGAACTTGCCGCGCGGGTTCCACGTTTTCTGTGCGTACGTTTTCTCGGTTCCCGGACATGATGTCCGACTGAGGGGCTACGGTATGCACCCACAAGGTGACATGCAGCAACGCCGGGAGAAACCTTGAGCGTTCCGTACGAGACGGCAGCGTACGAGCCACCCGAGTCGCCCGAGTCTCCTGAGGAGCATCTCGCGCGACTCCTCGGCCGCGCCCTGAACTCCTTCGAGCTCTCCGACGAGACGATAGGCCGGCTCGACTCCGCGCTGGCGCACGACAGTTCGCTGCACTCCGCGCACCACAGTGCCGGGCTGCACCGCGGGACGTACCGGCACACGTGGCTGCTCGCCGACGGTTCGGCGCTCACGCTGTGGGAGCTGGTCCACAACACCGGGCCCGGCGGCCATGTGGAGCACGAGGTGTACGAGGACCGGGAGGAGTTGCAGGCCGCGACCGCGCGGTTGCCGCTGCCGCCCGACGAGCCGGACTTCGAGATGCCGGCTCTGGCGCTGCTGGCGCCGGTTCCCGAGCCTCGGCATGTGTACGTGCTCGATGACTCGGCGGATCACGGGCGCCGGTTGCTGCGGCGCGCCGAGAATGCGGACCGGCCGGGCGAGGAGATGGCCGAGCTGCTGCGGATGGCGTTCGCGCACGAGATCACTCAGGCGTTTGGCCGGCCGTATGGAGGTCGGGGGGCAGGCTTCTCGCTCTACGAGCATGCGTTCTTGCTGCTGGACGGGCGGGAGTTGTCCCTCTGGGAGGTCGAGCACACGGCTACGCCTGATGGGCGGCACGTGTGCGAGGTGTACGTCAGCGAGGACGCTGCGCGGGATGCGATGGAGAGGCGAGCTTCTGCCTCCGGCGGTTGAGCGGGGGCGCCTACCGGGTGGGTGGGTTCGGTCCGTTGGCGGCTGCGGGTGCGTTGTGGTTGGTCGCGCCGTTCCCCGCGCCCCTGGGGTGGGTGGTGGGTGCGGGGTCGTGGGCCGGTGCGTCAGCCCGTCGCAGGGCGGG
>NZ_BMPQ01000039.1:0-46694 GCF_014647675.1 Streptomyces flaveus
GTACTGGCAGCCGATCTCCGCTGGCGAGATTCCGACGGATTCGCCGCCCTCCATCGGCGGATGCACCAGTATCTGCTCGGCCGGGTCCGGGAGGCGCCCGCCGCACAGATGCTCCAGGCAGTGCACGCCCTGGTGTACCTGGAGCGGTCCGTCGGCCATGTATTGGACACCATCGACTGGCACCCCGACGGCCTGGTGCGGGAACTGCCCTGTGCTCCTGCCGACGAGATGCGCGTGGTGGAACTGATCCATGAGGCAGAAGGTGCCGAGTCCGCCGCGATTGCCCGCTTCTGGCTGGACCGGCAGCCCGAAGCGTTCAGTGTCTACCGATCGACCCGGACCGATGACATCGTTGCCTGCTCAGCTTGGCTGCGGCTCAGCGGGCCGGAGGGGGAGGACGTCGATCCGGTGGTGGCCGCCGCCTGGGCCCACGCACACGCCGGCACGCCGCTGAGAGCAGGGGAGCACATGGCCATCGCGCGGTTCCACGTGGACCCGCAGGCGTACCAGCGGCCCTCGGCCTCCAACAATCTGGCCCAGTGGCGCGTGATGGGAGAGATCATCCGGGCTGACCATCTCGCATGGTCGTTCGTCGTCATGCGGGACGACGGGTTCTGGAACGGTTACCTCGGGCACAAGGGCATGATGCCGACCGATGCCAGACCCGTGGTCGGCGACCACGGGTACCGCCTGTTCGCCCGCGACTGGCGTACCCAGTCCGCCGTGGTGTGGTTGGCGGAGAACGAAGCTCTGCTGGCGGGCGCGGGTGCCGTCACATCTCCGGCCCGAACTCCGCAAAAGCGGGGGAAACACATGGTGCTGTCCCGGCCGGAGTTCGACACCGCCGTACGGGACGCCCTGCGTGCACTGTGGTGGCCCAATGAGCTTGCGGCGAACCCCCTCAGCCGCGGCCGCCTGGTCGCGGAGACGGGCTGGAGCCTCCATGACGTCCTGCTGCGTGCCATCGATACCGTGCTGGAAGAGCGTGGTGGGGAGAAACGTCACCTCGTCGTCACGACCACGTACAGCAAGGCCGCCCCCACCCAAGAAGCGGCGGCCAGGCGCCTCGGAATGTCCTTCAGCACCTACCGCCGGCATCTGACCGCCGCCGTGAAGCACGTCACCGATGTTTTGTGGAGTCATGAACTGAGCGGAGCACCGATCACCGTTGGCCTGGACCGATCAGCAGAACGGTGAGGCAGGCAACTCGGCTGCGGCAGGCCGGGCGTGGGAGATCCGCGCCGCCTGGCAGTTGTCGTACCTCATGGAAAGCCCGAGTGACCGTGGAAGGGGTTCGCTCCGAACCAGGCCCGGCCATCGTGCGTGAACTGTGTCGTGAACGAACTGGGCAAGGAGACGCTCGTGAGTGCCTATCACCCGCCCCACGGCGAGCTGGTGATCCGCGACGGGGCTCAGCAGACCGCGCTGAGCGTGCGACTGCGGACGGCGCGTAGAGGCGCCTTCGTCGGGCGATCGGAAGAGCTGGAGATCTACCGGGAGGCGCTCGAAGGCAAGCCTGGGGCGCCCGCGGTGATGCACGTCCACGGGCCGGGTGGTGTGGGTAAATCCGCGCTGCTCCTGCGGTTCGCCGAGGAGGCAGAGGCCCAGGGACGCACGGTGATCCACCTCGACGGCCGGACTCTGCTTCCGATGCCTGCGGCCTTCGAGGAAAAGGCCGCCGATGTACTGATGAACTCCCGGACGAAGATCCGGCAGCGCTCTTCGACTGGCTGCGTGATCAGCCGTTCGTCGATTCCGGCCCGGACGGTCTTTTCCCACATGATGTGGTCCGCGAAGCGCTCGACTCCGATCTGCGCTGGCGTGACCCGCAGGAATACGAGGCCATGCACCACCGGCTGCGGGCCCATCTCCTCGAACGCGCCCGCACAGCCGCGGGCAACGGCGTGCTGCCGGCCATGGAGGCGGTGAAATACCTGCACCGTGCGGGCGGCGTCACCCCCAGGTTCTTCGTCTTCAGCGGTGACGGAGGAGTGTTCGAGGACAGCCTGCGCCCCGGTGACGCACCAACAGTGCTGCGTCTGGCACATGAGGCCGAAGGTCCGGCGGCCGCGGCCGCGGTGGAGTTCTGGCTGGACCGGCAACCGGAGGCGTTCCATGTTCACCGGGACTCCGCGACCGGTGACGCCGTCGCATTCGTCGCCTGGCTGCGCCTGACCGAGCCCGTCGACGCGGAGCTGAAGACCGACCCGGTGGTGGCAGCAGCCTGGCAGCACACACACCGACGTGGGCCGGTGCGCACGGGGGAGCACATCGCTGTCGCACGGTTCATGGTGCACCCGACGGCCTACCAGCGGCCTTCCCCAGTGATGGATTTGATGATGCACCGGGTACTCGCCGGGTTCATCGACGTCGACCGGCGCGCGTGGTCCTTCGTCGCTTTCGAGGACGCGGCCTTCTGGGAACCGTTGATGACCTACTCCGACCATCACGCTCTCCAGGACGAGGGCGAAGTGGCACTCGGCGACCGCTCCTGGACATTGTTCGCTCATGACTGGCGCAGCATGCCGATGGACGCCTGGCTCGAATTCACGGCGCAGGAAGAGCTGTTCGGGCCGCAGAGCCGCCGGGCAACGGTCGTGCCCGAGGTGGCCGTGCTGTCCCGGCCCGAGTTCGACAGTGAGGTACGCGGCGCTCTGCGTATGTGGCACCGGACCGACGCACTGGCCAAAAGCCCTCTGATCCGCAGTCGTCTGGTGACCGACCAGAACTCCGACGACCCCGTGGAGGTCCTGCGGGAGAGGCTCACCGACGCCGTCGACCAGCTGAGCGCGGATCCGCGCGATGCGCGACTGCACCGGGCCCTGGCCGCGACGTTCTTCCATGGCGCCACCTCGCAGGAGCAGTCGGCGGAGCAGCTCCGCCTGCCGTTCAGCACCTACCGCAGACACCTCAGCCGTGGGCTCACACGCGTGGCCGACCGGCTGTGGGAGCTGGAGCACGACGCGGGTGCGCCGGGAGTGAAGGTCGACTGAGCGCGAAGTGAACAACTAGCGGACAGGGAAAGGGCTGGTCCGGGCCTGGTCGGCGGCTGAGAGTGGAGCTGTGTCCACCGTCCGCACACCCACCAGATCCGGAGCGTGTGCGGACCACGTTCGCCCGAGGAGCACCATCGTGACCACGGCCCCAGCACAGTCCACCAGCATGCCCGCAGAACGGCCGCTCGGCGTGGCTGAACACTTCATGTGGCTGATGAACCAGAACCGCCCCACCCACTCGGCCACCGCCATCGAGATCGCGGGCCCCACCGAGGTGCATGAGTGGCGAACGGCGCTGAACACCCTCCAGCGCCGCCACGCCCTCCTCGGCGCCCGTATCCGCGACAGCGGCAACGGCCCCCGGCTCTCGTTCGGCCACACCGCACAGATTCCGCTGCGAGTGACCGACCTGGCGGCGACCGGGTGGCAACACGAACTGGCCGCCGAAATGCGCCACGGAGTCGATGCGGCCGCGATGCCGCCCGTACGGGCCGTCCTGCTGTACAACCCCGAACGATGCGCGCTGGTTCTCGTCGCGCACCATGCGGTGGTCGACGGGCTGTCACAGGCATATCTCGTACGAGACCTGCTGACCCTCGTCAGCGGCGGGCGCATCGAGGGAGCGGCCGAAGGGGCGGCCGAAGGGCATCCTGGACATCCGGTGGACCACTTCCTGGCTCGAGAGATCGCCGCCGCAGCCGCGACTCTGCCGAGTGGCATGGACATCCCCCTCTCCGACAGACCCGGCATCTACCGGACACCCGACCCGGACGCCGCGCTCTCCATCGATGCCGCCACTCTGACCCAGACCCAGACAGCGACACTGCGCAAATGCGCCCGGGCAGAAGGCACGACCGTGCACGGTGCTGTCGCCGCCGCGGCCCTGGGCGCGGCGGCCGAACTCAACGCGGACTGGTCGACCGTCCCGCTGCGGGTGCACTCGCCCCTCAGCCTGCGCGGGCTCCTTCCCGCGCCGGCTGAAGGCATGGGAAACATCCTTGCCCCGGCCACCACCGCACAGGTCGGCAAGTGGAGCGACCCGTGGGAGGCGGCCCGGTCCTTCACCGACACCCTCGCCCCGTTCCGCCGCAAGAGCGCGCTGCTTCAGTCGCTCGCTCTGTGGACAGGCGTCCTGCGAAGCCGCCCGGCCCCGGCCGACATGGCCGGTATGCTCGCCGCCGCCGCACCCCACGAACTGCTGCTCACCAATCTCGGAGCCCTGCCCATCGGGACGTCCTACGGTTCGTTGACCCTCGAAAGCCTGTGGGGACCTTCGGTCCTCTTCGGATTCGAGGGGAACAGACCCTCGGTTTGAGTACACTCGCCGGCACACTGCGCATTCTGCACACGAGCTTCAACCCGGTGCCCGAGCTCTTGGAGTTGACCCGAGAACGGCTGCTGTCAGCCATCTGCGGCACCGGCTGATCCCCCGACACCAGCGAAGTGCCCCAGCCGGCCTCGTCTCTGACCGCGCACCGCGAAATGCCCGGACAACGCGGCCCGCGCGAGCCGCACCACATCCGAACGTCGAGTCCCGGTGCACGACCCTGTGGGCCAATGGCTTCATCTCGCGCAGACGGTTTGGAAGTCGCCGCCCTCGGCATGCTGTCGCCACAGGAGTTCGGCCACCGTCGCGGGCTCATGCTGTAGCCCGGGGCCAAGGGCGCCGACGATCGCAGTGTGTGCCACACGTATGCCTTCGGGGCTCAGCTCTTCGTGCAGCAGACGGGCGTACGCCACCTCCGCGGCGTAGGAGACGGCGGAACTGGCACGCGTGGCGCTGGGTGCTACGGCGGCACCTCCTGTGGTGAACAGAAGGGTTCCTCGGCCACGCTCCCGCATGGCGGGCAGCACGGCCTGAACCGAGTCGATGGCGCCGAGGACGCTCAGTCCCAGTGACAGTCGGACGTCCTCGGAGGCGGTGTGGGTGACGGGCTTGATCCAGTCCAGGGAAGGCAGCGGGCTGTACAGCAGAACCTCGATCGGGCCGAGGCGCTCCGCCAACTCCGTCAGTGCCGCGGCTGCGGCCTGCGAACGAGTGATGTCCGTCGCCGCGCCGCAGGCAGTGATGCCTTCCTTCTTCAGTGTGTCCTGCATGTTCTGCAGCCGGTCGCGGTTGCGTGCGACCAGGCCTACGTCGAAACCTTCCGCGCCGAATCTGGCGGCGGTGGCCAGGCCGAGGTTCGGTCCTGCTCCGATGATCGCCAGGGTGGGCATGTCTCCTCCAGTGTGAGGTCGTTCCCGTCAGACAGTGGTGCGGTCCTCGGGGTAGTCGGCGCTGAGGGTGACGTCGCGCCATGCGGTGAAGTTGGTCTTGAGGGTGTCGAGCCGGGCCAGGGCGACGTCGAGAGCGACCTTGCCCAGGAGCAGGCGCAGCGGGGGGTTTTCGGACTGCACCGCTTCGACGATGGCGGCGGCGGCGCGTTCGGGGTCGCCGGGCTGGTGCCCGTAGGTGTCCAGGGTGCTCTTGCGGCGGGCGCCGGCGGTGTCCGCGTAGTCGTCGATCTGCGTGGCCGACTGGCGCATGGAGGGGCCGGACCAGTTGGTGCGGAAGGCTCCGGGCTCGACGATCGTCACGTTGATGCCCAGCGGTGACACCTCGGCCGCGAGCGATTCGGAGAGCCCTTCGACGGCGAATTTGGTGGCGTGGTAGTAACCCGTGGCGCCGAAGGCGGCCAGGCCGCCGAGAGAGGAGACGTTGACGATGTGGCCGCGGCGGCGGGCGCGCATTCCCGGCAGAACGCCGCGCGTGACATCCACAAGGCCGAAGACGTTCGTGTCGAACAGGGCGCGGATCTCATCGTCCTCGCCCTCCTCGAGCGCCGCGAGGTAGCCGTAGCCCGCATTGTTGACGAGTACGTCGATGTGGCCGAAGGACTCCTGCGCGGCCGCGACGGCCTCACCGATCTGTTGGGCATCGGTGACATCGAGCGCGAGGCCCAGTGCTCGGTCCTCGTGGCGGGCGACGATGTCCGCCACTGACCGCGGGGCGCGGGCGGTGACCACCGCTCGCCAACCCCGGTCGAGAACCGCATTGGCCAGGGCGCGGCCGAGTCCGGTCGAGCAGCCCGTGATGAACCAGACGGGCGTAGCATCTACTGACATAGGGGATATATCCCTTCGTTGAGCGCGTCGTTGAGTGAGACGCCGCGGCATACGGGCGCGGCGGGACCCAAGGAATGCGGCCGGAGTGAACTCAGTCGTCTGCGGCGATGTCCTGCCGCACGGAATCCGAAGGTTGCGACGTCTCCGTCGCGGTGAGGCTGCCGAGCAGCGACAGTGCGTGGGCGGAGGAGCTGCCGGGCTCGGCCTGGTAGACGACAAGTTGCTGACCCGGCGCGCTGTTGATGGTCAAGGACTCGTAGTGCAGGGTGAGTTCGCCGACGACCGGATGCCGGAAGCGTTTGGTCTCATGCCTCTTCTGGCGGATGTCATGACGCGCCCACAACGTACGGAACGCTTCACTCTTGAGTGACAACTCGCCCACCAGCTCGATCAACTGCGGGTCGTCGTAGTCGGTTCCCGCTGCCTCGCGCAGGCCGCCGACCGTGTTGGCGGCAACCCGGTCCCAGTCCGGGTAGAAATCCCGGGCGTCGGGGTCGAGGAAGACGAGCCGCATCAGGTCCCCGCTGTAGGTGTGGCCGGCGAACAGGGCGCCGCCCAGGGGGTTGTGCGCCAGCACCTCCATACGGCGCCCCAGGATCACGGCAGGTGTGCCGGTCCAGCTGTTCATCATCTGCAGCAGAGCGGGACTGATCCGCTGGCGCCGGGTGTTCTTGCGGGAGCGTCCCGGCACGGGCCGGGCCAGCCGGTGCAGATGGGCGATCGCGTCGTCGTCCAGCATCAGTGCTCGGGCCAGCGCGTCGACCACCTGCACCGAGGGGTTTCTCTCGCGGCCCTGTTCCAGGCGCACGTAGTAGTCGGTGCTCAGCCCGGACAGCATGGCCACTTCTTCCCGGCGCAAGCCCGCCACACGGCGGTGGCCGATCACGGGCACGCCCTGCTCCTCGGGCCGCACAAGGCCGCGTCGAGCTCGCAGAAACTGCCCCAGAAGGTTGTCGCTGTCCATGCCATCGACGGTAGCCCCGGCACCACACTCCATGCAGCAGCGCAGGGGGGCCGCGATACTCCTAGGATCGCCATGCCCGGGCGGAACGGGACCTCACCCCGTGCTTGTCCGGTCTCAGCGGTCTCGCGGGATCGTCGTCGGCGTCCTGGCGACCCCGGCTATGCGGGCGCCGAGAGCGGGCGGCGCGCCAGGCCACGCCGAAGGCCTCCAGTCGTTCGGTGCGCTCGCCCGGCTTCTGACAGGCCCGTACGCGCAGCGTTGTTCCACCATTCACTGCCCCACGAGGCGGCGCCTTCATTGTGGACGGTACGGCACCGCAAGTGCGCCTCCCGCTCGTTGAACCTGCGCGCGGCGCGTACCCGCGCGCCCGGTCTGGCCGCTACCGTGCCGCTTCCAGACCCTGCTCAGGCCTGTGGCCGTCCGAGTTCGTTCGCGCTGGGAGTCATGTCCTGGGTGCCGATGACGGAGAGAAGTTGCAGCTGGGCGGCGCCTTCGGTGCCGGGTGGGGCGCTGAACCACAGCAGACGCTGGCGTCCGTCCTCGCTGAACAGGCTGTGGCAGTCCAGCTCGATGACGCCCAGCGTGGCGTGCACGATGCGTTTGTGGTCGGTCCGTCGGAGGGCGACGTCGTGGGTGTCCCACAGTCCGGCGAACTCCTGGTTGCGCCGTCGAAGCGCGGCCACCATCTGGGTCACTTCGGTGTCGTGGCCGCGCCGGGCGGCAACCGCCTGTAGGTCGGCGACGAAGACCCGGGAGTGGTAGGGGTGGTCCTCGGCCGGGTAGAGGGTGCGGGCATCGGGATCGGTGAACCAGCGGTAGACGAAGCTTGCCGCGGGGCCGCGCGCCGCCGGGGGCCGGCCGACGAGCGCGACTGCCAGGGGGTTTTGGACGAGGGTTTCGTGCAGGTCGGTGATGACTTGGGCGGGAGTGGTGGTCAGCTGGTCCAGCAGGCCGAGCAGTCCAGGCTGGACGTGCGCGGCCGGGCCGTGCGCAGCCGGGGGGACCATCCGGTCGGCGAGGTGGAACAGGTGATCGCGTTCGTCGCCGTTCAAACGCAGCGCCCGGGCCAGCGCGGCCAGCACCTGAGCGGAGGGCTGGGTGCCGCGTCCACGTTCCAACTCGGTGTAGTAGTCGGCGGACAGGCCCGCCAGCTGGGCGACCTCCTCGCGTCGCAGTCCGGGCACCCGGCGCCGCGGACCGGTTGGCAGGCCGACGTCGGACGGGCGGATTCGGGCGCGCCGGGACTTCAGAAACGCGGCGAGTTCGGAGTGGTTCACGCTGCCTATCGTCACTCGCACCGGCGTTCTGAGCCAGGGGGTGGCAACCCCTGGGTAGAGACAGCCATGGCTGTCGCGGCAGCACCGGCCCACGCTGGAGACGCAAGCAGGGAGCAGCCGGTGACAACGCCGACGCCCCCACCCCGATCCACCCGTCGTGGCATCCCCGCCTCTGGCATCTCCCACAGGAGTCTCCATGTCCTCCCAAGAAACCGCGTCCTCTCAAGAAACCTCGGCGAGCCGCAGCGCGCTCAACCACCATGCGGACCAGCCCCGCGTCGCCATCGTCACCGGAGGCTCCCGCGGTATCGGCCGCGAGACGGTGAGTCGACTGGCCGCCGACGGATTCGCCGTCGTGGTCGGTTACGCGGGCAATCGTGATCTGGCCGAGGCCGCCGCCAAGGAGGTCACCGCCGCCGGCGGCCGGGCCATCGCCGTCCAGGCGGACGTCGCCGACGAGCAGCAAGTGGCCACGCTGTTCGACACCGCCGAATCCGAGTTCGGCGGTGTCGACGTAGTCGTCCACGCGGCCGGCCGACTGTACTTGGCCCCTGTCGCCGACCTGGACCTGGCGGAGCTGGACGCGGTCCACCGAACCAACATCCGCGGGAGCTTCGTCGTCGCCCAGCAGTCCGCCCGGAAGATCCGCAGTGGCGGGGCAATGGTCGCCTTCTCAACTTCCGTAGTAAGCCTGGCCTTTCCCGGCTACGGTGCCTACAGCGCCAGCAAAGGTGCCATCGAGGCGCTCACTATGATCCTCGCCCGAGAGCTGCGCGGCCGGGACGTCACCGTCAACGCCGTCGCCCCCGGTCCAACGGCCACCGACCTGTTCCTCGATGGCAAGGACGAGGAGACCATCGCCCGCTTGGCCGCCCAGTCCCCGTTGGAACGGCTTGGCACCCCCGCTGACATCGCCGAGGTCGTCGCCTTCCTCGCCTCGCCGGCCGGCCACTGGGTCAACGGCCAGGTCATTCGCGCCAACGGCGGCATCATCTGACCGACCACGGCGCCTTTGCCGTACGTATTCCGCACCCACTCTCCTCGCAGGGACCGCCATGCCCTCCGACACGACCAGAACCATCCTGGTGACCGGGGCCTCCAGTGGCTTCGGCGCGCTGATCGCACGCGCTCTCGCCCGTGCCGGCCACACGGTCTACGCGAAATCCGGCAGACGGCCACCCGCAACGCGCCCGCCGTGGACGACCTGAGGCGTTACGCCGCCGACCTGCACGCCGTCGAACTCGACGTCACCTCCCAGGAATCCGCCGACGCCGCCATCGCCCACATCCTGGCCGCCCACGGCCGGCTGGACGCGGTCGTCCACAACGCCGGGCACATGACCACCGGACCGACCGAGGACTTCACCCCGGACCAGCTCGCGGACCTTTACGACATCAACGTCCTGGGCACCCAGCGCGTCAACCGCGCCGCGCTCCCCCACCTGCGCGCCCAGGGCGCGGGTCTGCTGGTGTGGCTCAGCTCCTCCAGCACCCGCGGCGGCTGCCCGCCGTTCGTCGGCCCCTGCTTCACCGCGAAGGCGACCATGGACGCCCTGGCCGCCAGCTACGCCACCGAAGTGCTGCGCTTCGGCATCGACAGTGCCATCGTCGTCCCCGGCGCCTTCACCTCCGGCACCAACCACTTCCTCCATGCCAGTGCCCCCGCCGACACCGACCGCGCGGCCGCCTACGACGAGCGCTACGGCGCCCTGCTGGCCGGACCCGACAAGAGACTGGCCGCGCTCATCCCACTGGACGCGGACGCCGCGCAGGTCGCCGACGCCGTCGTACGCCTGTTGGCCATGCCCGCAGGCACCCGGCCGCTGCGCACCCACATAGACCCCAGCCGTGCCGGCAACGAAGTCGTCTCCGCGGTCGCCGACCGTGTCCGTGCCGACTTCTTCCGCCGCGTCGGGCTGGACGACCTGCTCACCGCAGGCAGCTCCCTGTAACTCCATCCCAGAAAAGAGAACCATCATGCCGTTCGCCAACTTCAAGGTCCCTGCCGGCACCCTCGACGAGAAGCAGAAGGAGAAGATCGTCACCCGCGCCACCGAACTCTACGTCGAGATCTACGGCGAACGGGCCCGCGCCAACACCATGGTCCTGGTCGAGGAGGTCACCGACGGCGGCTGGGGCATCGGCGGCAACGTCCTGACACTCGCCATGCTCGAGCAATCGCCCGAGGCCTGACGCCTCCAGACACCCACGGCAGACTCAGTCGGCACAGGCCGCCGCCCGGTCGGGACCCGCCACCGGATCTCAGGGTCGCCCCGCCCGTCCGCCTCAGCAGCGGCAACGTCTCCCAGATCAAGACTGGGGCTGAGCACCATCGGCCCCGGCGCCGCCCTTCCACAGTGGGGCGGCCCCGGGTCCGGTTGACTGTCCGCCCGTTTGCTCCGGCGATCGATCGACGCCTGACTTCCCGCGGATCCGAGATCTTACCTAAGCGCCCGATGGTTGGACTATTCGTGTTACGCATTCCGAGCTTCCCTGGATGCACTTGTACTGGGTGGCACCACCGTGTTCTCGCAACGGAAGGATCACCGCGGACATCGCTTGTCCCAAGCGCAGAAATTTGATCACCAAGTGGCCGGTATTTGCTCACCTCGATGCAATATGGGCTCAAGATCTGGTTAAAAGTACAAAAGAGGCAGCGAGACGGAGTGAGCGAGATGAGGCCGGGCTCGATCATCGCACCAACCGTCCGCCGACAACTGGTCGATGTTCACACCTTCTCCGCAATTCACGACAAGAGAGTGAGCGCGCCACCACGCAGCGCACTCGATGAAAGATCATGACTACTGGTTGAGCACTTTATGAACATCGCCTTGACTGTACGCGGTTCAATAATTCCCCGATGCTCTTAGTCATCATCCACTATCTGCACTACGTCGGGTTTCGGTAATGCTCATCCCTCAGACTCTTTACGGGGCGATGGATTCCCCATCGGCCGACTCAGGAATGCCAGGCCCGGTCGACGCGGTTTTCTCGATGCAGCGGGACGGAACAGCAGCCTTGCTGCGCGATATGAGGAGCCAGCAGATCATGCCGACGTTTCCCCATCCATGGGGATCGATCGGCGCCTACCTTTCCCTACTGCGCCGACCGCGCCCGCTGGCACTTCTGGATGTGCCGGACATCAGCCTCATTTCTGACCTGCCACAGCGGGTTCACGTACTCAGCAGGCTGTCCACGGTCGTCGCCCTGGTACCCGATGGCACTGACTCGGTCCCTTTGCTGCGGGCCGGCGCCGCCAACGTATTATCCCGCAGTACGTCCCCCAAGGAGCTGGCCAGCCGAATAGCCGCCGAGCGGCGCTGGCTGGCAGCGCTTTCCCCACTTCATTCCACAGACGACACCCGCGAACGCCTGAGGCTCGCACTGAACATAAAGCACGGCTCCCAGGAAATTATTCTGGAGCTCATACAGGCTGTGAGGCATCCATGGTGCTGCCACGACCTGTGCCTCCTTCTCGGCGATGCGCAGCGTCCGCTCAGCCGACGCGCCCTGCAGGCCCGCATGACGCGCCTGACCCGGCGTATGGCGGAGTGTGATACGTCATTCACCGTCACCAATCAGTGGGGTCGCACCGCCTTCGGTCGGGTTGTAGAACAGCAGTCTTCCGTCGGTGTCCGTGACGACCATGAGGAGCCCGACCACGCTCATCGGCCTCTCCGCCACCAACACCCACGGCAGCGAAGGCTTGAAGCCCATGGTCGCCGGTCACCAAACGAGGCATGACCCCTCCAACGACCGCCACCACGCCCAGCCCCAACGGTCGACCTCACGTGCAGTGCCGCGTCGACCGCATCGAGCCCCACCGGCAAGCGGATCGTGACGGCCGCTCGGTCATGGGCGGATCATCGGGCTTTCTGCTCACATGGACGAGCCCACCGGCCTTCAGGTGCTCAAGGACGAGGTCGTACGCCGCGGGGCGTGCTCGACCGGCTGGACGTGCTGAGGAACGCCGACGTCCTCACCGGCTTCACCGACGAGTTCTCCTCGGTGGCCGCATACGAGCGCATCGACCGCGCCACCCTCCAACGCCGCCTCCTCCTGGCGCTGTTCGCGCTGGGCACCCAACATGGGCATCCGGGCGATCGTGGCGACCGGCGAACACGGCGAGGCCGAGGCCGCATTGTGGCCCGTACGCCGGCACTTCATCGCCATCGACAACCTGCGGGCCGCCGTGACGAAGCTGGTGAACGCCACCTTCGGCGTCCGCGACACCGCATGGTGGGCCAAGGCGCCGCATGCGCGAACAACAGCGAGAAGTTCGGGTCTTGGTCGTCGAACTTCATGACCGAGTACCCACGCCCGCTACGGCGGTAACGGCGTGATGATCGACTGGCATGTCGAGCGCAAGAACGTCTGCATCTGCTCCCAGCTCAAGAGCTGCTCATCCTCCGAGGTCGCAGCGACCGCACGGTGCGACGGAGAGCACTGCCGCAAGGGCAAGGTGACCAGCATCATTGCAGCCGGGTTGGGGCGGTCGCCGACGGCTCGTCCGGGGTGCTGTTGCCTTGCCGCCTGGTCCGGCGCTCGGTGTGAGCGGAGTGCGCTGTCGGCCGCCCCTGGGATGGTGCGGTCTCTTGCGTCAGGCCGGTGAGGACAGCCCGGAGGAGGCGTTCCGTCTGCAGGTCGGCGGCCTCGGGGCCGTCGAGGATCATGAGCCCGTCGGCGAGGAGAGTAGCGAGTCCATGCATGGCTGCCCAGATGGCGAACTCGGCTCCGGGGCGGGCCGTGGCGTTCAGGGCACCGGTGGCCACGAGCCGGTCGAGTTCGGCTTCGATCACGTCGTGCGGGTGCGGTGCGATCATCGCTTCAGAGTCCTGGGCTCCGAAACCGAAGGCCAGGCGGGCGACCGCCGGGTCTTCCAGCGCCCAGCGGACGTAGGCGCAACCTGCTGCGATGATGCCCTGTTGAGTGTCGACGCCCGGTCCGGCCGCCTGCGCGGCGGCGCTGCTCATACGTTCCCCGAGCCGGGCGAGCACCCGCACCGACAGGGCGTTGACCAGTGCATCGCGTGAGGTGAAGTGGTGGTAGGCGGCGCTAGGGCTGACTCCGACCCGGGCCGAGGCCTCCCGCAGTGACCAGCCCACGACTCCATTTTCGCGGACCAGCACCTCAGCCGCGTCCAGCAGGGTGTTCCGCAGCTCTCCGTGGTGGTACTGCCTCTTACTCATGGCTTGATCTTAACAGTGTTCAGATTAAGTGCTACGGTCGAGACATACTCAATCTGAACACTGATTAGATTGGAGAGTGGCCATGTCCACCACCAAACCTTCGCCGGGTACCGCGAGCACCGAGCCGACCACACAGGGCGCGCCCGACGTGAGCAGCGGGCCTGCGCCGATCGTGCGCGGCGAGCCGGTCCAGGTCGCCGACGGTGTCCATGTGATCCCCGACCAGCGGGTGGAGCTCGTCCCGAACGTCGGCATCGTCGTGGGCGAGAAGGCCGCGCTGGTCATCGACACCGGCATGGGTCCTGCCAACGGTGCATACGTCCTGAAGCAGGCCCGACATCTTGCCGGTGAACGGCGCCTGTACCTGACCGTCACGCACTTCCACCCCGAGCACGGCTTCGGCGCGCAGGCATTCAAGGGCGCCGCGACGATCGTCTACAACCGCGGGCAGCGCGACGAGCTGCACCGCAAGGGCTCCGGCTACCTCGGCATGTTCCGGGGACTGGGCCCGAACGTCGCGGGCGCGCTCGACGGGGTCGAGCTCGTCGACCCCGACCTCGTCTACGACGGCCAGGCCGAGATCGACCTCGGTGGCCGCACAGCGGTACTGCGCACCGTCGGCCCAGCCCACACTGCCTCCGACCAGGTCGTGCTCATCGACGACCGCGTGCTGTTCGGGGGCGACCTGTTCGAGACCCGTATCTTCCCGATCACGCCGTACTTCCCGCCGCACGACACAGACGTCGCTCCGGGGCGCTGGATCAGCGTGCTCGACCAGCTCATCGCCCTTGGCCCCGAGGTAGTGGTCCCCGGGCACGGCGAGGTGGCCGACGTGTCGCTGATCCGCGATGTCCGTGACTTCCTCGTGTACGTCCGTGACGAAGCCGGTCGTCTACGGGCGGCCGGCCTCTCCGCCGACGAGTCGGCGGCCACGATCGACCAGGACGCCCGCACCCGCTGGAGCACCTGGGAACGGCCCGAATGGATCAGCTCCGCCGCCCGGGCCTTCTACGACGCCGACGCCATCAGTTGAGACCACCACGGCACATCCACAACAACTCAGCCGCCATGCGTCGGCGTCACACACCCCCCGACGCTCAGGGCCCCAAGAGATGGAGAACCACGTCATGAGGACACAGATCCAACCGGATACAGCGAGTCCGGCCGCCTTGGAATCCCACCGTCGACGAGGGCGCGGTACCTCGGTCTACGCCAAGATCTTCGACGTACCTGAGCAAGACGTACCTGCCGCGTTCGCCACGCGTATCGGGCTGCCGTTTGCCGAAGAGCAGAGGCATGCGCGTGGCCAGCGCGAGCCTTCGCCCCGCACCGCCTCCACGACACCATCACCCGCATGCACGCAGCCCAGCCAGAACCCGCCGCCGCGCCGGAGGCCGAGGACGCCCTACACGTGATCGCCGAATGCGACGCCAAGATCGCCCGCTACCGCGAAGCCCTGGAAGCGGGCATCGACCCGAAACTCATCGCCCAGTGGACCGCCGAGACCCAAGCCCGCCGCGCCCAGGCCCTTGCCCGGACCCGCACGCCCACCAGCAAGCACCGACACAGCAAGGAGGACATCCACGCGATGAGCACATCACTCGGCAGCATCCGCGGCATACCCGCCGACGCCGAACCCCAGGACAAGGTCGACGTCTACCAGAACCTCGGGCTCCGGCTCACCTACGAGCCCGAAAAACAGCTTGTGCGAGCCGAGGCTCGCCTCGACCCGCACAAGTTGGGGATACGGTCTGTGTCCGAGGGGGGACTTGAACCCCCACGCCCGATAAAGGGCACTAGCACCTCAAGCTAGCGCGTCTGCCATTCCGCCACCCGGACCAGGTGTCTGCCGCCTTGCAGGGAGTGTTCCGCGCGGCGACAGAGACAACAATACCAAGCTTTGGGACGTCGTTTCACCTGCGTATCCGGGCCGCGCAGGGGCGGAGGGGACGAGCCGGGGAAGGCACCGCGAGTAGTCGGGCCGGCACAGCTACGAGCAGGCGCAGCAAGCCGACGACGTGCGGAGCTCCCCCGGTCACGCCGTGGGGCTCAGGGCATCAGGTGGTAGTCGGGGAAGTTGCCGGGCAGCCTCTCCCCCGCCGTGCCCTGGGTGACGGCGCGCACGAGCAGTTCGCCGCCCACGAACGCGCCGCGCCACGACGCTCCGAAGCCGCCGAACAGCTCGTCCCGGTCCCCGCGGGAGCGCGGTTTCCCATGGCCGACCTTGAACGCCCGGATCTGCGGGGCCAGCCGCTCGTACGTGGCCGGGTCGTCGGTCGAGAGGGTGGCGACCAAGGCGCCGTTCGACGCGTTCATGGCAGCCAGCAGCTCGGCCTCGGTGTCGACCAGGACGATGGTGTCGACCGGGCCGAAGGGCTCCGCGTGGTGCAGCGGTGAGGACGGCGGCGGGTTGAGCAGCGTGACGGGCTGGACGTATGCCGCCGTGTCCTGGCCGGGCAGGAAGCGCGCGTCGGTGAGCTTGCCGCGGTGCAGCGGGACGGCACCGCGGTCGATGGCTTCGGCGACCTGGTCGTGCAGCTCCTTCGCCTTGGCCGCGTTGATCACCGGCCCGAAGTCCAGCTGGGGATACGGGTCGTCGGGCTGCTCCACCGCGAGCGGGTGGCCGATCCGCAGGGTGCGTACGGCCGGCAGGTACGCGGCGAGGAACTCGTCGAACAGCGCACGCTGGACGACGAAGCGCGGGTACGCCGTGCAGCGCTGCTTGCCGTAGTCGAAGAGCTTCGGGATGACCGCCGTGAGCGCGTCCCAGTCCGTGTGGTTCCAGATGCCCCAGGTGTTGAGTCCTTCCTGTTCGAGTACGTGTCGTTTGCCGAGGTCGGCGACGGCCGTGGCCACCGCGGCGCCCGTGTCGCGGCCGCCGACGAAGGAGACGCAGCCGATCTCGGGCGCGCGCACGAGCGCCTCCGACAGCTCGCCTCCGCTGCCGCTGACGAGGGTGACGGGAATCCCTTCGCGTGCGGCGAGCGCGCAGGCCAGGGTGAGACACGCGACGCCGCCGTCGGTCGGGGTCTTGGCGATGACCGCGTTCCCTGCCAATGCCTGTACCAGTACTGCGTGAACGAGCACGCTCATCGGGTAGTTCCAGCTCGCGATGTTGGACACCGGGCCGTCCAGTGGGGCCCGGCCCTCGAGCATGGGCTCGATTCCGTCGACGTACCAGCGCACGCCGTCGACAGCCCGGTCGACGTCCGCCTGCGCCAGCCGCCAGGGCTTGCCGATCTCCCAGACGAGGAGGAGTGCGAGGAGTTCGCGGTGCTGGGTGAGGGCGTCGAGGGTGGCCGCGACGCGGCAGCGGCGTTCGTCCAGGGGTACGTGACGCCAGGCGCGGTGCTGGTCGAGGGATGCGCGCACGGCCTGCCGGGCGGTGGCGGCGTCGAGGCGGGGCGGCCCCGCGATCGGGGTGCCGTCGACGGGGCTGGTGGCGGGCAGGGCCCGGCCGTCCGCCTGCCAGGCGGTGTTCCAGAGGTTGAGGACTCGGTCGTCCCGGAACGCCTCGGGGGCTACGGCGAGGCAACGCTGCCAGGCGTCGGCCCAGGACGTGCCTGATTTGAGGGTGAGGGTGGATGCCATTCGGTTTGCTCCGCTCTCGGTGCACAGTCGGGGGCGGGGACACAACGGGGCGAGGCGACACGATTTCGGAAAGTCACCTCTGGCCAACTATGAGTGACGTCACGCTTCCGCTTCCAGTGCGGCGACGACCAATTGCGCCGTCTCAGTCGGCGTACCACCCACGCGCACCCCGACCGCCTCCAGCGCTTCCTTCTTCGCCTGTGCCGTGCCGGACGAACCGGACACGATCGCGCCCGCGTGGCCCATCGTCTTGCCTTCGGGCGCGGTGAAGCCCGCGATGTAGCCGACGACGGGCTTGGTGACGTGCTCCCGGATGTACGCGGCCGCTCGTTCCTCCGCGTCTCCGCCGATCTCCCCGATCAGCACGACGAGTTCGGTGTCGGGGTCTGCTTCGAAAGCCACCAGGCAGTCGATGTGCGTCGTGCCGACGACGGGATCGCCGCCGATGCCCACGCAGGTGGAGAAGCCGATGTCGCGGAGTTCGTACATGAGTTGGTAGGTGAGCGTGCCGGACTTGGACACGAGGCCGATGCGGCCGGGCTTGGTGATGTCGGCGGGGATGATGCCCGCGTTGGACTGTCCGGGGGTGATCAGGCCCGGACAGTTGGGGCCGATGATCCGGGTGCCCTTCGTCTTCGCGTACGTGGTGAAGGCGACCGAGTCGTGGACGGGGATGCCCTCCGTGATGACCACGGCGAGTCCGATGCCCGCGTCCGCGGCTTCTGCAACTGCCGCTTTGGCGAAGGCGGGCGGGACGAAGACGACGGTGACGTCGGCGCCGGTCGCCTCGATTCCTTCGCGTACGGAGCCGAAGACGGGTACGGCCCGGTCGTCGAAGTCGACGGTCTGCCCGGCCTTGCGCGGGTTGACGCCGCCGACGACGTCGGTGCCGGCCGCGAGCATGCGCCGGGTGTGCTTCATGCCCTCGCCGCCGGTCATGCCCTGGACGAGGACCTTGCTCTCCTTGGTGAGGTAGATGGCCATGTCTCGCTCCTTCAGCCGGCGTTGGCGAGTTCGGCGGCGCGGCGCGCGGCGCCGTCCATGGTGGTGGCCTGCTGGACCAGGGGGTGTGCGCGGCCGTCGAGGATCGCGCGGCCGCGTACGGCGTTGTTTCCGTCGAGGCGTACGACCAGCGGCTTGGTCAACTGGACGGTTTCCAGGGCCTGCACGATACCGTCGGCGACCGCGTCACAGGCGGTGATGCCGCCGAATACGTTGACGAAGACGGACTTCACGGCCGGGTCGGAGAGGATGACGGAGAGGCCGTCGGCCATGATCTGGGCACTGGCCCCGCCGCCGATGTCGAGGAAGTTGGCGGGGCGGGCGCCGCAGCCGGCGACCACGTCGAGGGTCGACATGACGAGGCCCGCGCCGTTGCCGATGATGCCGACCTCGCCGTCCAGCTTGACGTAGTTGAGGCCCTTCGTGGCTGCCGCCGCCTCCAGCGGGTCGTCGTGCGCCGACTTCTGTTCGCCCCAACGGGCTTGTCGGAAGCGGGCGTTGTCGTCGAGCGTGACCTTGCCGTCGAGGGCGAGGATCTGTCCTTGGGTGGTACGCACGAGGGGATTGACCTCGACGAGTACGGCGTCCTCGCGGGTCAGCACCTCCCAGAGTCGTACGAGGACGTCGACGGTCTGCGGGGGCAGGCCTGCCGTGTCGGCGATGTGTGCCGCCTTCGCCGCGGCGACGCCCTCGGCCGGGTCGATGGGGATGCGTGCCACGGCCTCCGGCCTGGTCGCGGCCACTTCTTCTATCTCCATGCCGCCCTCGGCCGAGGCGATCGCGAGGAAGCGGCCGGCGGCGCGGTCGAGTACGTAACTGACGTAGAACTCGCTTTCGATGTCGACGGGTTGGGCCAGCATCACCTTGCCGACGGTGTGGCCCTTGATGTCCATGCCGAGGATCTGGCGTGCCGTCAGTTCGGCGGCGGCCGGATCGGTGGCGAGTTTCACGCCGCCCGCCTTGCCGCGTCCACCGGTCTTCACCTGCGCCTTGACCACGACGCGCCCGCCCAGCCTGCGGGCGATCTCGCGTGCCTCCTTGGACGAGTCGGTTACCTCGGCCCGCGGCACCAAGATGCCGTGGTCCTCGAAGAGTTGCCTTGCCTGGTGTTCGTACAGGTCCATTCCGGCTCCTGCCTCAAAAGTGCCGCACGCCCCCTGGACACCACCCACTGGATGCGGGATAACAAGCTTCATACAGTATTCGTCGACTGTATGCAATCAACCGTGACGGCATCCACGAGCAGTGCGCGAACCGTGTCTGAAGTGCACGTTCGCGTGCCCGATCCCCTACGAAGGGACAGGACTTCGCCATGCCCGACGACAACAGCCAGAACCTCATCTCCGGTGGGCACTTGGTCGCCAAGGCACTCAAAGCCGAGGGTGTGGAGGTCATTTACACCCTGTGCGGCGGCCACATCATCGATATCTACGACGGCTGCGTCGACGAAGGCATAGAGGTCGTCGACGTACGCCACGAACAGGTCGCCGCCCACGCCGCCGACGGCTACGCGCGCATCACCGGCAAGCCCGGCTGTGCGGTCGTCACCGCGGGCCCCGGCACGACGGACGCCGTGACGGGTGTCGCCAACGCCTTCCGCGCGGAGTCGCCCATGCTGCTGATCGGCGGCCAAGGGGCGCATACGCAGCACAAGATGGGGTCCCTTCAGGACCTGCCGCACGTCGACATGATGACGCCGATCACGAAGTTCGCGGCGACCGTTCCGGACACCGCACGCGCCGCCGACATGGTGTCGATGGCCTTCCGCGAGTGCTACCACGGCGCCCCCGGGCCCTCCTTCCTGGAGATCCCGCGCGATGTGCTCGACGCCAAGGTGCCGGTCGAGAAGGCCCGGGTCCCCGCCGCCGGCCAGTACCGGGCCTCGACCCGCTCGGCCGGCGACCCCGAGGCGATCGAGAAGCTCGCCGATCTCCTCGTGCACGCCGAGAAGCCCGCGATCCTGCTGGGCAGCCAGGTCTGGACGACCCGTGGCACCGAGGCCGCCATCGAACTCGTACGCAGCCTCAACATCCCCGCCTACATGAACGGCGCCGGACGCGGCACCCTGCCGCCCGGGGACCCGCACCACTTCCAGCTCTCCCGCCGGTACGCCTTCTCCAACGCCGACGTCATCGTCATCGTCGGCACGCCCTTCGACTTCCGTATGGGCTACGGGAAGCGGCTGTCGCCGGACGCGACCGTGGTGCAGATCGACCTCGACTACCGGACCGTCGGCAAGAACCGGGACATCGACCTCGGGATCGTCGGCGACGCGGGTCTCGTCCTGAAGTCGGTGACCGAGGCCGCCTCGGGACGCCTGAACGGGGGCGCGTCGAAGCGCAAGGAGTGGCTCGACGAGCTGCGCGCGGCCGAGCAGACGGCCATCGAGAAGCGGCTGCCCAGCCTCAGGTCGGACACCTCGCCCATCCACCCGTACCGCCTGGTCAGCGAGATCAACGACTTCCTCACCGAGGACTCGATCTACATCGGCGACGGCGGCGACATCGTCACCTTCTCCGGTCAGGTCGTACAGCCCAAGTCACCCGGGCACTGGATGGACCCGGGACCGCTCGGCACGCTCGGCGTCGGCGTCCCGTTCGTGCTCGCGGCCAAGCAGGCGCGGCCCGACAAGGAAGTGGTGGCCCTCTTCGGAGACGGTGCCTTCTCGCTCACCGGCTGGGACTTCGAGACCCTCGTCCGCTACAACCTCCCCTTCGTCGGCATCGTCGGCAACAACTCCTCGATGAACCAGATCCGTTACGGCCAAAAGGCCAAGTACGGCGAGGCGCGCGAGCGCGTCGGCAACACCCTCGGCGACGTCCACTACGACAAGTTCGCCCAGATGCTCGGCGGTTACGGCGAGGAGGTCCGCGACCCCGCCGACATCGGCCCCGCCCTGAGGCGCGCCCGCGAGTCGGGCAAGCCCTCGCTGATCAACGTCTGGGTCGACCCGGACGCGTACGCCCCCGGAACCATGAACCAGACGATGTACAAGTGAGGTGCCCGCCATGACCAGCACCGCGACGCACAACGCGACTCACACTGCGACGAACGAAGCGCCGAACAGCGCGCCCAAGGCTCTCGAAGGCATCCGTGTCCTCGACATGACGCACGTCCAGTCGGGCCCCTCCGCAACCCAGTTGCTGGCCTGGCTGGGGGCGGACGTGGTCAAGCTGGAGGCGCCGACCGGTGACATCACGCGCAAGCAGCTGCGTGACCTCCCGGACGTCGACTCCCTCTACTTCACGATGCTCAACTGCAACAAGCGGAGCATCACCCTCAACACCAAGACCGAGCGCGGCAAGGAGATCCTCACCGAGCTGATCCGGCGCTCGGACGTCATGGTCGAGAACTTCGGACCGGGCGCGATCGACCGCATGGGCTTCACCTGGGACCGCATCCAGGAGATCAATCCGCGTATCGTCTATGCCTCCATCAAGGGGTTCGGGGACGGCCCGTACACCAACTTCAAGGCGTACGAGGTCGTCGCTCAGGCCATGGGCGGGTCGATGTCGACCACCGGGTTCGAGGACGGGCCGCCGCTGGCGACGGGGGCCCAGATCGGGGACTCGGGCACGGGCATCCACGCCGTGGCGGGGATTCTCGCGGCGCTGCTTCAGCGGGAGAACACCGGGCGCGGTCAGCGGGTCAATGTGGCCATGCAGCACGCTGTGCTCAACCTCTGCCGGGTGAAGCTGCGCGATCAGCAGCGCCTGGCACACGGCCCGCTCGCTGAATATCCGAACGACGATTTCGGCGACGAAGTTCCCCGGTCCGGCAACGCGTCCGGCGGCGGCCAGCCCGGCTGGGCCGTCAAGTGCGCGCCGGGCGGGCCCAACGACTACGTGTACGTCATCGTGCAGCCCGTCGGCTGGAAGCCGATCACCGAGCTCATCGGACGGCCGGAGCTGGCGGACGACCCCGAGTGGGCGACGCCGGAGGCACGCCTGCCGCAGCTCAACAAGATGTTCCAGCTGATCGAGGAGTGGTCGGCCACGCTCCCCAAGTGGGAGGTCCTGGAGAAGCTCAACGCCCACAACATCCCGTGCGGGCCGATCCTGTCGACCAAGGAGATCATCGAGGATCCGTCGCTGGTCGCCAACGAGATGGTCGTGAAGGTGCCGCACCCCGAGCGGGGCGAGTTCGTGACGGTGGGCAGTCCGCTGAAGCTCTCCGACTCCCCCGTGGACGTGGCCAGTTCGCCGCTGCTCGGCGAGCACAACGAAGAGGTGTACGTCGGCGAGCTCGGTCTCGGCGACGAGGAGCTGCGCCTGCTCAAGTCGAACGGAGTGATCTGATTGATGGCCGAAGACCGGGTGCTGAGGGTGCGTACGCTCCTCGAAGCCGTACGGGCCGAGGGCCGGACCGCGCTGACCGCGCCCGAGGGCAAGGTGATCGCCGACGCGTACGCGATCGCCGCCCCCGGCGAGGAGTTGGCGACGAACGTCGACGAGGCGGTCGCGTATGCGGCGCGGTTCGGCGGGCCTGTCGTGATGAAGATCGTCTCCCCGGACATCCTGCACAAGACCGACGCGGGTGGCGTGATAGTCGGAGTGGAGGGCGCGGCCGACGTACGGGCCGCCTTCCGCGAAATCATCGACAACGCGCGCGCGTACGCGCCGGACGCCCGTATCGAGGGCGTACAGGTGCAGGAACTGCTCCCCCAGGGGCAGGAGGTCATCGTCGGAGCGGTGACCGATCCGACGTTCGGGAAAGTCGTCGCCTTCGGGCTGGGCGGTGTGCTGGTGGAGGTCCTGAAGGACGTCACTTTCCGCCTCGCCCCCGTAGACGCCGACGAAGCTCTGTCGATGCTGGACTCGATCCGCTCGGCGGAGATCCTGCACGGGGTGCGCGGCGCGCCGGCCGTGGACCGGTGGGCGATCGCCGAGCAGATCCGCCGGGTCTCCGAACTCGTCGCGGACTTCCCGGAGATCGCCGAGGTGGACCTCAATCCGGTGATCGCCACCCCGGAGGGGGCGGTCGCGGCGGACATCCGCGTGATCCTCGCGGAGTCGGTCCCGAAGGCGCGTCGCAGGTACACGCGCGAGGAGATCCTCACCTCCATGCGCCGCCTGATGCAGCCTTCCTCGGTCGCCGTGATCGGTGCCTCCAACGAGCAGGGCAAGATCGGCAATTCGGTGATGCGCAACCTCGTCGACGGCGGCTTCTCCGGAGAGATCCATCCGGTGAACCCCAAGGCCGATGACATCTTGGGCCGCAAGGCGTACAAGAGTGTCACCGACGTTCCCGGTGAGGTGGATGTGGCGGTCTTCGCGATCCCCGCCAAGTTCGTGGCCTCGGCACTGGAGGAGGTGGGCCGCAAGGGGATCCCCAACGCCGTACTGATCCCCTCCGGGTTCGCGGAGACCGGTGAGCAGCAGCTCCAGGACGAGATCGTGGCCATCGGCGAGCGCTATGGAGTGCGGCTGCTCGGGCCGAACATCTACGGCTACTACTCGACGTGGCAGGACCTGTGCGCCACGTTCTGCACGCCGTACGACGTCAAGGGCGGCGTCGCACTCACCTCGCAGTCCGGTGGCATAGGGATGGCCATTCTGGGCTTCGCGCGCACTACGAAGACGGGTGTTTCGGCGATCGTGGGGCTCGGCAACAAGTCGGACCTGGACGAGGACGACCTGCTGACCTGGTTCGGCGAGGACCCCAACACCCAGTGCATCGCCATGCACTTGGAGGACCTCAAGGACGGGCGCGCCTTCGTGGAGGCGGCGCGGGCGACCGTACCCAAGAAGCCGGTGGTCGTCCTGAAGGCGGGCCGTACGGCGGCCGGTGCCAAGGCCGCGGGCTCACACACGGGCGCTCTCGCAGGCGACGACGCCGTCTACGACGACATCCTGAAGCAGGCCGGTGTCATCCGGGCTCCCGGACTGAACGACATGCTGGAGTACGCGCGCGCGTTGCCCGTGCTTCCGACTCCTCAGGGCGACAACGTCGTGATCATCACGGGCGCCGGCGGCAGCGGCGTACTGCTGTCCGACGCGGTGACCGACAACGGCCTCTCCCTGATGGAGATTCCGCCGGATCTGGACGAGGCCTTCAGGAAGTTCATCCCGCCCTTCGGAGCCGCCGGCAACCCGGTGGACATCACCGGCGGCGAGCCCCCGTCGACGTACGAGGCGACGATCCGGCTGGGCCTTGAGGACCCGCGGATCCACTCGCTCGTCCTCGGCTACTGGCACACCATCGTGACCCCTCCCATGGTCTTCGCCGAGCTCACCGCGCGCGTGGTGGCCGAATTCCGGGAGCGCGGCATCGAGAAGCCGGTGGTGGCGTCGCTCGCGGGCGATGTCGAGGTCGAGGAGGCGTCCCAGTACCTCTTCGAGCGCGGCGTCGTGGCGTACCCGTACACGACCGAGAAGCCGGTGGCCGTGCTGGGCGCGAAGTACCGCTGGGCGCGAGCTGCGGGACGGTTGGGGGGGCGGTCGATGAACTGAGCGACGGCCCGAACCACGGGGCCTACGGTGACCGCTCGCCGCGGGCCCCGGCGCGAAGAGAACGGACAGGGGGCGCTGGCCAGACTTCTTCCACGCGAAGGGTTCGATCGACATGGCGACAACTGACATCTCCACATCCGTCCCCTACAGGGAGGTGACGGACGCCAACGGCCGGATGTACCGGGTCGGCGAGACCGATATCGACATCATGGGCCGCAAACGCAAGTGGATGGTCATCCTGCCCTGGGTGGGCATGATGGGCATCAGCTCGGCGGAGTACGCGTTCGCGTCCGCCGAGGACACTCTGCACCAGGCACATCTCTGGTCCGAAGGCAGCATCTTCTGGCTGCTGACCACCTGGGTGTTCTTCCAGGCCGCGGTGGCCTTCCCAGCGGGACGGCTGCGTGAGACCGGCAAGCTGCCGGCCCGCTGGGCGATGATGCTCGGCGCCACCGGAACGCTCTTCGGCTATCTGTCACTGGCCTACGCGCCGAGCGTCGTACTCGCCTTCATCGGCTTCGGCATGTTCAGCGGTATGGGCGCGGGCATGGTGTACGCCACCTGCGTCAACATGGTCGGCAAGTGGTATCCGGAACGCAAGGGCGGCAAGACCGGCTTCGTCAACGGCGGCTTCGCCTACGGCTCGGTGCCCTTCGTCTTCCTGTTCACCAACGTGATGGACATCTCCAACTTCAAGGTCATCCTGGTCACGGTCGGCGTCTTCCTCGCCGGTGTCGTGGCCGTCGCCGGCTTCTTCTTCAAGGACCCGCCGAAGAACTGGTGGCCTGCCGAGATCGACCCGCTGAACCCGCCGGAGGACCCGCGCGCGCGTCGCTCCCTGGAGAAGAACCCGCCGGCCGTCCACCAGTACAGCCCCATGGAGGCCTGGAGGACCGGCCGGGTGGCGCTGATGTGGTTCTGTCTCGCCTGCACCTCGGGCGTGAACATCTTCGGTATCTCCTTCCAGATCGACATCGGCAAGGAGGCAGGCTTCGCCGGCGGGATCGTGGCCACCGCCATGTCGCTCAAGGCAATCGTCAACGGCACCGGACGCGGTGTGATCGGCTGGCTCTCCGACCTCTTCGGCCGCAAGAAGTGCCTGCTGTACGTCTGCGTCATTCTGGGCGCTGCCCAGTTCGGCATCCTCTGGTCGGCCGAGGCCGAGAACCTTCCACTGTTCCTGGTCTTCTCCGCCATCTCCGGCTTCGGTGGTGGCGCCATCTTCCCGATGTTCGCGGCGATGACCGCCGACTACTTCGGTGAGAACAACAACGCGACCAACTACGGCATGGTCTACAGCTCGAAGCTCGTGTCCGGCCTCGGCGCGGGTATGGGCTTCGTGGTCGTCGACGCCTGGGGGCTCGACGGCGCCTTCATCCTGGCCGGCTGCATCTCGTTCTTCGCCGGATTCGTGGCGCTCTTCCTGACCCCACCGGGACGGCCCAAGAGCAGGGGCAGTGGCGGGATCAAGCCGAATCCCCAGCCGATCAGCCGGGAGATGGACTGAGATGACGGCGGGGCCCACAGCGCGCGCCCTCCCTTCGGCAGCCTCGTGTGCCGAAGGGAGGGCGCGCGCTGTGGGAACTGTCAGCACTTCTCGCGCAGGGAGTGCAGGTGCTCGCTGGAGCGGCGGGCGAAGGTGAACGACTCGGTGGGGTTGTCGTGTTCGGCCTGCCAGTGGTGGGCGAGGCGGTGGCCCTTCAGGCGCGTGACGCCGGAGATGAAGCGCTGGTAGTCGATGTCGCCGTCGCCGACGTCGGTCATCTGGTAGCCGAAGGGGTTCGACGGGTCGCTGACGCCGTCCTTCACGTGGAAGAGCGGGTAGCGGTTGGGCCGCTTGAGTACGTAGTCGAGGGGCTCGAAGGGTGCCGGTGTGCCGTCGACCCGCTTGGAGAAGCGGAACTGGCCCACGTAGGCCCAGTAGATGTCCATCTCCAGGTAGACGAGCTTCGGGTCGGTCTCGGCGAGCAGCACGTCGTAGAGGCGGACCTTCGGCTTGTCGGTGGCGAAGGAGAACTCCTCGGAGTGGTTGTGCTGGTAGAACTTCATGCCGCGCGCCCTCGCCGCCGCGCCGTAGGTGTTGAACTCCTCAGCGGCGCGCTTCCACGCGTCGACGGTCGAGCCGTAGCGGAACGGGTTCGAGGCGGTGCCGATGTGCTTGAGACCGAGGGCCTGGGCGTCGTCGAGGACCTTGTTGAGGTTCTGCGCGAAGGTGTACGCGTTCGGGTCGCTGGAGTAGTAGCCGACGTGGCTGCCGATGGGGTTCAGGCCGTGGTCGCGGGCCAGTCGCTTGAGCTGGGCGAGCGTGATGGGTCCCGCCGAGCCCTGGGTGTATCCGGCGAACTCGACCTCGTCGTACCCGTACTTCTTCAGCTCGGCGAAGACGGGGGCGAAGCCGAGCGTGGAGACCTTGTCGCGGAGGCTGTAGAGCTGGATGCCGAGTCGGCCGGGCGGCAGGACGGGGCGTCCCCGGCCCGCTTCGGCGGCCGTGGCGGGGGTGGCGGCCGTGCCGAGCAGGGCGGCGGCTGTGGCGCCCGCGGCCACGCCGAGCATGCCTCGTCTGCTGAGGCGGTGGGTGAGTTCGGGGTCGTCGTTCTTGCTGGTGACGGCCGTGAATGCGGTGCGGCTTGAGCGGCTCATGCCTGGAACTCCTCGATGTCGAAGGGCGTTGTCAGTGGTGAGTGCTTCACTTGTGACCAGTTGGAAGAGACAGGTCGGGTGGGACCGCGGGCCATGGCGTGTCCGTCGGCGCCGATCAGTCGAGACCGGCCAGGTGGAGCAGGAGTGATTTCACGTCGGTGGCCGCGAGGCGGCCGTCGACAGCGCGGGGGGTGGAGCAGATGAGGAGCGGACCTTCGTCGTCGCTCGTGGGAAGGCGGCCGTGGCTGCCGCGAATAGGTGACGGGTCGAGGGGCACGACCGCCATGCGATAGCGCATGCCGAGCTTCTTGCGGGCCAGTGCGCCCGCCGCCTTGACCTTGACGTACGGGTCGAGGGGATCCATGAAGAGCTCGACCGGGTCGTAGCCGGGTTTGCGGTGGATCTCGACGAGCTGCGCGAAGTCGGGCGCGTGGGCGTCGTCGAGCCAGTAGTAGTACGTGAACCAGGCGTCCGGCTCCGCTACGGCGATGAGTTCGCCGGAGCGCGGATGGTCGAGGTGGTGGGTCTTCTTGCCCTCGTCGTCGAGGAGTTGCTCGATACCGGGCAGGTCGGCGAGTGCCGCTCGGGTGGCGTCGAGGTCCTCGGGCCGGCGTACGTAGACGTGGGCGATCTGGTGGTCGGCGACGGCGAAGGCGCGTGAGGCCATCGGGTCGAGGTATTCCATGCCGTCCTGTGTGTGCACCTCGAGGAGTCCGGCGCGGCGCAGTGCGCGGTTGATGTCGACGGGGCGGTCCGCGCGGGTGATGCCGTACTCGGACAGGGCGACGACGGTACGGCCTTCCGCCCGCGCCTCGTCGAGAAGAGGGGCCATGGCCGCGTCCAGGTCGGCGGCCGCTTGCAGGGAGCGCGGGTCGTCGGGGCCGAAGCGCTGCAGGTCGTAGTCGAGATGAGGGAGGTAGCAGAGGGCCAGGTCTGGATGGCGGGTGCGCAGGATGTGACGGGTGGCGTCGATGATCCAGCGACTGGAGACGAGGTCGGCGCCGGGACCCCAGAAGTGGAAGAGCGGGAACGTGCCGAGTTTCTCGGTGAGTTCATCGTGCAGGGCCGGGGGCCTGGTGTAGCAGTCGGGTTCCTTGCGGCCGTCGGCGTAGTAGATCGGACGGGGGGTGATGGTGATGTCGGTGTCGGCACCCATGGCGTACCACCAGCAGATATTGGCGACTGTGTAGCCGGGGTGGGCGCGCCGGGCAGCGTCCCAGAGCTTGTCTCCGGACACCAGACCGTTGTGCTGGCGCCACAGGAGCACATCGCCGAGTTCGCGGAAGTACCAGCCGTTGCCGACGATGCCGTGCTCGGCCGGGTGGGTGCCGGTGAGGAAGGTGGACTGGGCGGCGCAGGTCACGGCGGGCAGGACGGTGCCGAGGTGGGCCCGTGAGCCGGACTGGCCGAGGGCTTTGAGGTGGGGCATGTGGTCGAGGAGACGGGGGGTGAGGCCGACGACGTCGAGGACGAGAAGAGGGGTGGGCCCGCCAGCTTCCGGGGGCTGGTTCACGGCAGCTCCTTCAGGCCGAGATCCGTCAACAGGTCGCGGGCGAGGGTGAGTTCGGCGGTGATGCCGTCGGCGAGCTGGGCGCGTCCGCGTGGGCGCAGCTCGGGCGGGAGGGTCTGCCAGGTGTAGGTCTCGACCTCCAGATGACGGGTGAGCGGGTGCGGGCCGCCGACCAGCCGGGTCAGTGCGTCCTTGAGTACGGGCAGTGTGGAGGTGAGGGGTGCGGCGGGGGCCGCGTGCAGCGGGACGTGGAAGTGGGCGCGCCACGGGGACGTGTCCGGCAGGGCGTCACCCTTGAGGGCTTCGCCGAGGTCGTCGGTGCCGGCGAGGCCGGCTGTGGTGGTGCTGGTTCGGGTCTGGTGCAGGAAGCGGGGCTCGTCGAAGGCGGCGAGGGCCTCGCGGACTTCGGGGAGGTGGGGGTGTTCGGCGTGCAGGGCGGCCGAGAGCTGGGACTTGACGATGGGGACGCGGGCGGTGGTCAGCGCGTCCAGGGCGGTGTGCGGATCTTCGAAGGAGGTGGCGAGATGACAGGTGTCGACGCAGACGCCGATGCGGTCGTGGTCGATCGCGGTGAGCGGGGCGATGGCGTCGGTGGTGGTTTCGACGGTGCAGCCGGGCTCCGGTTCCAGGCCGATACGGATGGAGCGGCCGGTCAACTCCTCAAGGGCGTCGAGGCGTTCGGCCAGGGTGGCGAGGGCCGTGTGGGCCTGGGCGGCACGGGTGTCGTCATAGGCGGTGCGCCAGGCGAGCGGCAGGGTGGAGATGCTGCCCTCGGTGACGTCGTCGGGGAGCAGGCCGGCGAGGACACGGGCCAGGGCGGTGGTGTGCTCGAGGCGTTCGGCGTCGGCCCAGTCCGGCTTGTACACGCGGTACTTGACCTCTTCGGCGCCGAAGCCTTCGTACGGGAAGCCGTTGAGGGTGACGACTTCGAGGCCTCGGGCATCGAGTTCCGTGCGCAGCCGGCGCAGGGCGGACGGGTCGCTCACGAGGGCGTGGGCGGCGTCCTTGGCCAGCCACAGGCCGATACCGAGACGGTCGCGGCCGAGGCGACGGCGTACGGGTTCGCAGTGGTCACGGAGTTGAGCGAGGACGCCGTCGAGAGTTTCGGCCGGGTGGACGTTGGTGCAATAGGCGAGGTGGACGGTCGAGCCGTCGGGGTGTCGGAAGCGCATGGGTTACGCCTCCGGGGTGGCTGCGTCGGTGACGGGGGTGCCACGGAGGATGGAGTTGCCCTCATGGGTGGCGTCCGTGTCGGCGATGTCGAGGTCGAGCCTGCCGCTGAGCCCGTAGAAGGCGACGGGGTTGCGCCACAGCACCTGGTCGATGTCGTCCTCGGTGAAACCTGCCTCGAGCATGGCGTCGCCGACCTTGCGGGTCTTGAGCGGGTCGCTTCTGCCCCAGTCGGCGGCGGAGTTGACCAGAACCTTCTCGGGTCCGTACTCCCGCAGGACCGCGACCATCCGCTCCTCGTCCATCTTGGTGTCCGGATAGACGGAGAACCCGAGCCAGCAGCCGCCGTCCTTGGCCTCCTTGACCGTGGTCTCGTTGAGGTGGTCGACGAGCACCCGGTCCGGGGGCAGCTCGGACTCCCGTACGACGTCGAGGGTGCGGCGCAGGCCCGCCAGCTTGTCGCGGTGCGGGGTGTGGACGAGGGCGGGCAGCTCATGGGCGGCGGCGAGCTGAAGCTGGACGGCGAGTGCGGTGTCCTCGGCGGGGGTCATCGAGTCGTAGCCGATCTCGCCGACGGCCACGACGTGGTCCTTGACGAGATACCGGGGCAGTTCGTCGAGGACGGGCACGCAGCGGGGGTCGTTCGCCTCCTTGGGGTTGAGGGCGAGCGTGCAGTGGTGGGCGATGCCGTACTGGGCGGCACGGAAGGGTTCCCAGCCGAGAAGCGAGTCGAAGTAGTCGAGAAAGGAGGCGGGTGAGGTACGGGGCTGGCCGAGCCAGAAGGAGGGTTCGACGACGGCTCGGACGCCGGCCGCGTGCATCGCCTCGTAGTCGTCGGTGGTCCGTGACGTCATATGGATGTGGGGGTCGAAGATGCGCATCAGGACTCCTTGCCGGACGGGGTGCCGGGGTGGCGCGGTGCCGAAGCGGTCGGCACATCGCTCCCGGGCTCGGTCAGGGCCAGGACGCGGTACAGGTCCTCGGGCACGGGACGGCCCGCGGCGGAGCGTTCGTCGGCGTAGTCGCCGAGCATGCGGGCCAGTTCGAAGTCGCCACGGGCGCGGCGGGGCAGTTCGGCCACCGCGTCGATGGGGACGCCGGTGAACAGACACTTCAGGACGGCGTGCCGCCAGTTGTGGGCGTCCAGATGCCGGGCGGCGTACGGGCCGACGGCGGCGGCCAGGAGCCGGGTGTCGTTGGTGCGCAGGGCGTCCTCGATGATCGGCAGGGCGTCGGGACCCGGTACGAGGTGGGGCAAGGCGTGCAGGACGGCGCGGCGTTCTGCGGCGGTGCCCTGGCGGTAGACGCGGGCGAGGGTGTCGGCGTCGGCCCGGGCCGCGTGCAGGAGGAGGACGCGGGCGGTGTCGGCGTGCTCGGGTCCGCAGCGGCGCCCCGCCTCGGCGATGCGCAACTCCCAGACGGAGATGGGCCCGTGCGTGCCCGGGTGGGCGGCCGCCTCGTCCAGGGCACTGTCCAGCCAGGCGCGGGCGGTGGCGTCGAGCTGGGAGTTCAAGCGGGCGTGCAGGGCGGCGACGGCTTCCGTCGGTGGGGCGGGAGAAGAGGCGGTGGGAGAAGCGGCGGCGTTGTGGAGGTGGTTCACGGGGTTCTCCCTTCGGAGGCGGCGGGGCCCTCGCCGGGGATCGGTGTCTCGTCGGGGACTTGGGAGCACGTCGGGAGCTTGGGAGTTCTCGGGGCTTGGGAGTCGGCGGGCTCTTTGGAATCGAGACAAACGGCCGTGTGGTGCAGGAACTGGAGGGATTGCTCGGCGAGTTGAGGACCCGCGTGGGAGTGACGGGGCAGTTCGACGACGATCAGGCCCTGATAGGGGGTGGTGGCCAGGGCTTCGAGTACGGGCGGGAAGTCGATCTCTCCGTCGCCGAAGGGGAGGTGTTCATGGATGCCGCGGCGCATGTCCTCGATCTGGACATGGCGGAGCCAGGGGGCGGCGGCGCGTACGCACTCCGCGGGTGAGAGGGGTTCGAGGCACTGGCAGTGGCCGATGTCGAGGGTGAGGCCGAGGGCGTCGGGGCTGCCCAAGGTTCGGCGGAGGCGGTGGAAGTCGGTGAGGGTGGCGAGGAGATGGCCTGGTTCGGGTTCGATGGCGAGTGGGATGCCGGCGGTGGCGGCGGTGTCGAGGACGGGGGCAAGTGTTTCGGCGAGGCGTTTCCAGGCGGTGTCCTCGTCCGTGCCCTCGGGGGCGATGCCGCTGAAGCAGTGCACGGCGTGGGCACCCAGGTCGGTGGCTATCCGGACCGCCCGGATCAACAGGTTGACGCGTCGGGCCCGTTGATCCGGGTCCGGGTCCAGCAACGACGGGCCGTGCTTGTGCCTCGAGTCGAGGACATAGCGGGCGCCGGTCTCAATGGTGACGCTCAGTCCGAGTTCGTCCAACCTGCGGGCGACTCGGCGGGTGCGGGCCGCGAGGTCCGGGGCGAGCGGGTCCAGGTGCATGTGATCGAGGGTCAGTCCTACGCCGTCGTAGCCGAGGTCGGCGAGCAGGGAGAGTGCGTCGTTCAGGCGGAGGTCGGTGAGGCCGTTGGTGCCGTAGCCGTAGCGGAGGGGGTGATTGTCGGGCGGAGGTCCGGAGCGGGCGGCGGCGCCAGGGCTCGGCTGAGGGGCGGTGGGCGTATCGGCTCCGGGGCTCGGCTGTGAGCCGGTGGCTTGGAGGCTGGGCTGAGGGCTCATGTCACGCTCACCTTCCGGGCGAACTTGTGGGCCGCCGGGGCGAGGGCGGCCGTCAGCAGGGCCGTGGTGAGGGCGCCCGAGCGTGCGGCGAGGGCGGCCTGGAGCGGGATCATGGCTCGGATGCCGCCGCCGACGGCCCGTTGGGTGAGCGGGGGCGACGGGTTGAGGGCGGCGTGGAAGAGAGGGCGGGCGCAGGTCGCGGCGTAGGCGACGGCGAGTGCTGTGCGTATGGCGTCTTCGGCGGTTGCCTGCGCGGAGCGTGAGACGAGGCTGCGGCCGGGGCCCGAGCCAGGGCTTTCCACGAGGCCCGGTCCCGGGTCTCGCCCGTGCTCCTGGTTGAGGGCCCTGACGGGTGGCAGGGACCCGGCGGGTGGCAGGGCGCTGAGCGACCCCAGAGCCCTGACGAGACCGACAGTGCCGGCCGCCGTCGAGTCGGTGCGTCGGCTCGACGCGGGTTCCGCACGGTGGGTGCCATGGGTTCCGGTCGGCCGCGTGCCGGAGCCGGTGTCTCCGTTCGCGCCGACCGCCCGGGCCGTCGCCCCAGGGCGGCGCGTCATGGCCCAGGTCAGCGCTGTGGTGGTGGCGAGGGCGGCCAAGGGGGCTGCGGGTGTGCCGCCCCGGGTTTCGTGGCGGGAGACGGTGGTGGTGGCCAGGGTGTGGGTGCCGAGAGTCAGGGCTGAGGGCCATGCTCCGCGTGTATCGCCCTTAGTGGCTGCCGCGCCGAGGAGGAGGTCCAGGGTTCGGGCGGTGGCCATCGCCGCGGGACCGGCGGCCGTGCGTTTGAGGACCAGGTCGTACGACCAGACCGTGGCCGCCAGCGTTCCGGCGACCGCCAGCGGTCGGCGGCCCGCGCGGGCTGCCAGAGCCAGGCCCGCAGCCGTCAGGCCTCCGGCTGCCGCAAGTGCCGCGGGTGGGCTGATGCGGCCCGAGGGCAGCGGGCGGTGGGGGCGGTCGATGGCGTCCTCGTCGCGGTCGGCCCAGTCGTTCAGGGCCATGCCCGCTTCGTACAGGCAGAGGGAGGAGCCGATGGCGAGCAAGGTGCGCGAGGTCGGGCGGACTCCGGCCGCGGCTGCGCCCGCGAGTGCGTCGCCGGGGACGGTGAACAGGGCGGGGAGGCGGAGCAGTTCGGCCCAGGGGTTCGGCCGGGGGCTCGTCGCGCACGGCCGTGTGTCAGTGCCACCCGTCACCCCGCGCCCCAGCCGCCTCATCGCCCCTCCCCCGAAAGCCCTCGCGGCGCCCGCGCCCCTGGCTCCCGCAATCGCCCCGCCAACCGCCCCAGTTCCGCGTACTGCTCCCCCAGAGCCGAAGGCCCGTCGCCCACCGGGTCCTTGAAGTAGAAGCCGAGTTCGCTCAACGGGCCCGAAAGACCCGCCTCGTGGGCCCGAGCCACCAGGCGGGCCAGGTCCAGGACCAGGGGTGCGGCGAGGGCGGAGTCGCAGCCCTGCCAGGTGGTCTGGAGGATCATGCGTGTGCCGAGGAAACCGTCGAAGGCGATGTGGTCCCAGGCGGTCTTCCAGTCGCCGAGCGCCGGTACGTCGTCGATGTGGACCTCGCCCTCGGGGACCGCGGCGAGGGTGTCGGCGAGGACGCGTTCCTTGCCTGCGTTCTTCGCCGCCGCGGCAGCCGGGTCGGACAGGGCCGCACCGTCGCCGCCGCCCAGCAGGTTCGTGCCGGACCAGGCGCGGACCGCCAGCGCGCGCTGAGCGAACATCGGGCCAAGCACCGACCGCAGCAGGGTCTGGCCGGTCTTGCCGTCACGGCCCGCGTACGGCAGCCCGGACGCGACGGCGACTGACGCCAGCGCCGGGTGGTGCAGACCCGTGGACGGCGTGAAGTTGACGTACGGGCAGCCGGCCCGCAACGCCGCCGCCGCGTAGAGCGAGCTCGGGGGCAACTCGGTCCCGACCGGAGCCGGTTCCGTGGAGGCGACGTTCACGACCACCGCCCGCGCGAGACCGTGGCGGCGTACGAAGTCCCCGATGTCCGCGGCGAAGGCAGCCACCAGTTCCTCGATGTCCCGGCTGTCCCCGGGGAGCGGACCGCCCGGCCTGATCTCCCGGTCCGCGGCGGCGAGTTCGGCCGCCACGGCCGTCGGGAGGCCGTGCGGCAGGACTCCCCCGGCGGCCAGGGCCTCCGCGCGCTTGGGCAGGGGGCAGTCCTCCGTGTCGTGGCCGCCGAAGACGAGAGAGGACAACGTCGGCAGTCCGGAGCCGGCGAAGAGGTCGGTCTCGGTGACCATGCCCGTCGGAGGATGCAGGCCCGCGGTCATGGCCGCGCAGCCCGCGACGGCGGTGGTGGCGACGGAACCGCGCGCTCCGATCAACCACACGCCCACCCGTGACTCGGGCACCCGCGACTCGGACATCCGGGACTCGGAAGGGAACGCTTCGGCGGACATGGTCAGTCTCCTTGTCGTACGCGAACCAGACGGCCGTACAGAAACCAGAGGAAAAAGACGAGGAAAGACGAGGTAAGACGGCGGGCGGAAGTCCGGCGTCCCCCGCCCGCCGTCGCTCAGTCACCCGGTGGAGCCGACCGTGTCGACGTCTTCGCGGGCAGTTTCTTGATCCGGATGTCGCGGAAGGACACCTGGTCGTCGGCCCCGTGGTTCTGGATGCCGACATGACCGTCGCGCAGGCTTCGCGCGGGATCGGTGTTGGTGAAATCGTTGATCTTCACGCCGTTGAGATAGACGCGGAGCCGTTCGCCCTCCACGCGGATCTCGTACGTGTTCCACTCCCCCGGCGGGTTCAGCGCACGGTCGCGCTTTTTGATGTCGGCGGACTGGAAGCTGTACACGGCCCCGGTGGTGCGATCGGGGGCGTCGGTCGCGTCGATCTGGATCTCGTACCCGTTGTTGACCGCCGACCAGGGATCGTCGGAGGCCGGGAAGCCCACGAAGACACCGGAGTTGTCGTCACCGGAGGCACTCGCCATCTTCCAGTCGAGCTTCAGCGAGTACGAACGGAACCCCGAGGCGCCGTACCAGAGCATGCCCAGGCCACCCGACGACGTCAGCGTGCCGTCGTCGCCGAGGGTGAACGAACCCGGCCCCGCCTGCTTCCAGGCGGACAGTGACGCCTCCGTGCCGTCGAAGAGCGGCTGGTAACCGTTCTCCGGGCGGCAGTCGGCCTCCGCGGCCCCGATCGCCCAGCGGACCCCGCCCAGCAGGTGCTGCCGGACGGCGGGATCCGCGTACGACTCCTTGGTGTGGCCGACCCCGGTGTAGAAGGCACGGCCGCCCTGGTAGTTCTGGCACCAGGCGATCGGATGATCGCCGTTCATCGTGCCGCCGGTGTACGACGACTCGTCGAGCGAGGCCAGGACATGGGTGCGTTCCCGCGGATTGGAGCGGTAGTCGTACCACTCGTCCGTACGGTTCCAGGACTCGCCCAGGTGCGAGGTGGCCGGATGCGCATGGTCCTCGACGTGGACAGTCGCGGGCTGGATCGCCGGGTGCGACTTGAAGTAGGCGCCCACCAGGCCTCCGTAGAAGGCCCAGTCGTACTCGGTGTCGGCGGCGGCATGGACGCCGACATAGCCGCCCCCGCGCCGGACGTAGCTCTCGAAGGCGCGCTGTTGGATCTCGTTGAGCACATCGCCGGTGGTGGACAGGAACACGACGGCGTCGTACTTGGCGAGGTTGCGGGAGGTGAAGGCCGCCCCGTCCTCCGTCGCGTCCACGGCGAATCCGTTCGCGGCGCCGAGGTCCTTCACCGCGGCGATCCCGTCCGGGATGGAGTCGTGCCGGAACCCGGCGGTCTTGGAGAACACCAGGACCCGATCGCCGGCACGGCCCTTGATGCCGCCCTCCTTCGACGTGGGCTCAGGCCCTTTGGACGAGGCCGGCCCCGACACACACCCGATGAGCAGGGCGGCGCCTAACAGCGCGGTCACCGTTCTACCTGTTGCTCGCATCGCGTCGCACCCCCCTCAGCCGGTCGTGAACGTGAAGTCGTCGACCTCGTACAGCGCTCCGGTGCCACGCCCCTTGAACACGAGGTAGAGCGTGGTCGTCCCGCGTGGTGCGCCCTTCAGGGACGTACTGACGTCCTGGTAGTTCTCCCAGCCGCCCGTCACCGGAACGGTCGCGGTGCCGAGGACGCGTCCCTTGGGTGAGCCCGCGCGGATCTCGAGCTTTCCGCCCGTGCCGGCGGAGGCGACCCGCGCCGTGATCTTCGTGGCGTTGCTCAGGGCGTAGGGCTCGAAGGAGATCCAGTCGCCGTTGTTGATGTCGCCGACGGTCTCACCGCCGTGCGCGGTGGCACGTGTCTGCACCTTGGCTCCCGAGGCCTTGCCGAAGTGCTCGGCCTGGCGGTGCGTGGGCTGGACGACGGACTGGTCGTGGCTGGTGAGCGCCTCCTGGCCGCCGCCACCGCCGTCGGTGTACTCCGCGTCGAAGACGCCGAAGATGTTCGCGTCCTCGTCATGGCCGCCGTCGGCGCTGGTCTGGATGGTGCCGGTGCAGCCGTTCGCCGAGGTCACCGGGTGACCGTGGCTGTCGTGGCCGAGAATGAACGTGACCTTGACCTTGGCGCAGTCGATGGTCCCGTCCTCCGGGTCGGTGACCTTCACCTTGAACGGCACGGCGTCCCCGAAGCTGAACAGCTGCCCGTCCCGCGGCAGTTCCAGGGTCACCTTCGGTGCCGTGTTGCCCACCACGATCTGCACACTGGCGCTGCCGGTACGGCCGCTGGGGTCCTTGGCCGTCAGCGTCGCCGTGTACGTCCCGTTCTTCGTGTACTTGTGCGTGGGGTTCGCCGACGTGGACGTACCGCCGTCGCCGAAGTCCCAGCTGTACGTGAGGGAGTCGCCGTCGGCGTCACTGGTGCCGGCAGAGGAGAACTTCACCCGCAGCGGTGCCTGTCCGGACGTACGGTCGGCCGCGGCCTGCGCCACGGGCGAGTGTCCGTCGGTCGCGTTCTCGATCCGGTACAGAGCGGAGTTCTCGTCGCCGCCGAACCACGCCAGGCCGTAGTCGAGGACGTACAGCGCGCCGTCCGGGCCGAAGGCCATGTCCATCACCTGGGTGCCGGTCCACGGGATGTTGTTGATGGACTGCACGGTGCCGTCGGCGTCCGAACTGATCCGCTTGATCCAGCGGCGACCGAACTCCCCGGCGAAGAAGTCGCCGTCGTACGCCTCCGGGAACTTGACCGGCGAGTCAAGGTTCGGGTCGTAGTGGTAGACCGGGCCGCCCATCGGGGACTCGGAACCGTCACCGAACTCCGGGACGGACGGACCGTCGTACGGGATCCAGGCGGGCTGCGCCGGAGGCAGATCGGTCAGGCCGGTGTTGTTCGGCGAGGTGTTCTTGGGGGCGGCGCAGTCGAAGGCCTCGCCCGAAGTGCCGGTCGCGAAGTCGTAGTCCTTGTAGGCGTCGTTGTCGCCTGTGCAGTACGGCCAGCCGAAGTTGCCGGCCTTGGTGATACGGGCGAACTCGACCTGGCCCGCGGGTCCACGGGCGGGGTCGGCGGCTCCGGCGTCGGGGCCGTACTCGCCCACGTACAGAATCCCCGTCTCCTTGTCGACGCTGAAGCGGAACGGGTTGCGCAGGCCCATCGCGTAGATCTCGGGGCGCGTCTTGTCCGTGCCGGGCGCGAAGAGGTTGCCGTCGGGGATGGCGTAGGAGCCGTCGGCGTTCACCTTGACGCGGAGGATCTTGCCGCGCAGGTCGTTGGTGTTGCCGGCCGTGCGCTGGGCGTCGAAGGCCGGGTTGCGGTTCGCGCGCTCGTCGATGGGGGTGAAGCCGTCCGACTGGAACGGGTTGGAGTCGTCACCGGTCGACAGGTACAGGTTCCCCGCCGCGTCGAAGTCGATGTCGCCGCCGACGTGGCAGCAGATACCGCGGGATGCCGGGACGTCGAGGATCTTCGTCTCACTGGCCTTGTCGAGGGTGCCGTCGGCCTTCAGGACGAAGCGCGAGAGCCGGTTGACGCCGTCGAAGGGCGCGAAGTCGGCGGCGGTGCCCGTCTCCGGGGCGTCGCCCGCCGGGGTGTTCATCGGCGGCGCGTAGTAGAGGTAGATGAAGCGGTTGTCGGCGAAGTCGGGGTCGACGCCGATGCCCTGCAGACCTTCCTCGTCGTGCGCGTACACGTCGAGCTTGCCCGCGAGCTTCGTGTTGCCCGCGGCATCGGTGATCCGCAACTCCCCGTCGCGCGAGGTGTGCAGGACCGAGCGGTCCGGGAGGACGGCGAGCGACATGGGCTCGCCGGTCTCGGGTTCGCCCTTGGCGAGGGTGACCTGCTGGAAGTCCTCGGCCTTGGGCTCGGCAGCCGCCGCAGGGGCGCCACCCGGGTCGGCAACGGCTGCGCCGGCCGCGGGGGCGGTAAGGCCGAGTGAGGCGCCCGCGAGCAGCAGACCGCTCAGCAACGCGAGGGCCCCACGAAGTCTCGGGCGTCTGGTGTGGCTTCTGGTGTTCCTGTTTCTGACATGCGGGTGCACGAATTGCCTCCACGATGGGGCTGGTCGTACGGGTGTGTGCGGAACGCCGGGGTGCGCCGTCACCCCGGAGGTGTGCCGAAAAGATCAGTCGTTACCGCCGAACGCCGCGTCGAAGGACGCCGTCGGCGGCTCGAAGTCGTACGCCTTGAGCCGGGTGAGTGCCTCGGGCGCGCCCTGGAGGCGGTCCATGCCCGCGTCCTCCCACTCGACCGAGATGGGGCCCTTGTAGTCGATGGAGCGCAGCATCCGGAAGACGTCCTCCCAGGGGACGTCGCCGTGGCCGGCGGACACGAAGTCCCAGCCGCGGCGCGGGTCGCCCCACGGCAGATGCGAGCCGAGGCGTCCGTTGCGGCCGTCGAGGCGCTTGCGCGCTTCCTTGCAGTCGACGTGGTAGATCCGGTCGCGGAAGTCCCACAGGAAGCCGACCGGGTCGAGGTCCTGCCAGACGAAGTGCGAGGGATCGAAGTTCAGCCCGAAGGCCGGACGGTGGTCAACTGCCTCCAGAGCGCGCTGGGTTGTCCAGTAGTCGTACGCGATCTCGCTCGGGTGGACCTCGTGGGCGAACCGCACGCCCTCGTGGTCGAAGACGTCGAGGATCGGGTTCCAGCGGGTGGCGAAGTCCTCGTAGCCGCGCTCGATCATCGACTCGGGGGCGGGCGGGAACATCGCGACCAGATGCCAGATCGCGGAGCCCGTGAAGCCGATGACGGTGTCGACGCCGAAGGCCGCCGCCGCGCGTGCGGTGTCGGCGATCTCGGACGCCGCCCGCTGTCGTACGCCTTCCGCCTCGCCGTCGCCCCAGATGCGGGCCGGGAGGATCGCCTGGTGGCGTTCGTCGATGATGGCGTCGCAGACCGCCTGGCCGACCAGGTGGTTGGAGATGGCCCAGCACTTCAGGCCGTACTTGTCGAGCAGTTGGTGCCGGGAGTCCAGGTACGAGGAGTCCGCGAGGGCCTTGTCGACCTCGAAGTGGTCGCCCCAGCAGGCGAGTTCGAGTCCGTCGTAGCCGAAGTCGCGGGCGAGCCGGCAGACCTCCTCGAGCGGCAGGTCGGCCCACTGGCCGGTGAAGAGCGTGAAGTTGCGCGGCATGGAACGGCCCTCCTCAACTCGGGATGGGGGTGTATACGGAGTTCTTCGCGGCGCTCTCCTCGACCGCCGCGAGTACGCGCTGCACCTGCAGTCCGTCGGCGAAGGACGGAACCGGCGCGCTGCCTTCGGCGATGGCGGTCACCAAGTCGCGGGCCTGGTGGACGAAGGAGTGCTCGTAGCCGAGGCCGTGACCCGGCGGCCACCAGGCCTCCAGGTAGGGGTGATCGGGCTCGGTGACGAGGATGCGGCGGAAGCCGGCGTGGGTGCCGGGCTCGCGGTGGTCGTGGTACTCGAGTTCGTTGAGCCGTTCCAGGTCGAAGGCCAACGAGCCGTGTTCACCGTTGAGTTCGATGCGCAGAACGTTCTTGCGGCCGGTGGCGTACCGGGTGGCCTCGAAGGAGGCAAGCGCACCCGAGGCGAAACGGCCGGTGAAGACGGCGGCGTCGTCCACGGTGACCTGGCCGACTCCGTTGGCGGACACCGCGGACAGGCCGCTGGTCGGTCCGCCGGGCAGCGGCCTGTCCCGTACGAAGGTCTCGGTGAGCGCGGACACTCCCACGACCGGCTCGCCCACGAGGTACTGCGCGAGGTCGACGATGTGCGCGCCCAGGTCGCCGAGCGCGCCCGAGCCCGCCGTCTCCTTGCGCAGCCGCCAGGTCAGCGGGAACTGTGGGTCCACCAGCCAGTCCTGAAGGTACGTCACCCGTACGTGGCGCAGGGCGCCCAACCGTCCCTCGGCGACCATCTTCCGGGCGAGCGAAGTGGCGGGCACCCGGCGGTAGTTGAAGCCGACCATCGCCACCTGGCCGCGTGCGGCCGCGGCTTCGGCGGCCTCGGTCATCGCCTCGGCCTCCTCCACCGTGTTGGCGAGGGGCTTCTCGCACAGCACGTGCTTGCCGGCGGCCAGTGCGGCAAGGGCGATCTCGGCGTGGCTGTCGCCGGGCGTGCAGATGTCGACGAGGTCGACGTCGTCCCGTGTGATCAGTGCCCGCCAGTCGGTCTCGGCCGCCGCCCAGCCGAGCCGGTCGGCCGCCGCGCGTACGGCCTGTCCGTCGCGGCCGCAGACGGCGGCGAGGACGGGGCGGCGTGGCAGGTCGAAGACGCGGCCCACGGTGCGCCAGCCCTGGGAGTGGGCGGCGCCCATGAACGCGTATCCGACCATGCCGATGCCTAGCGGCGGCCTTGCACCGTCGGGCTTCTCGACCGCTGCCCCGGCCTCTGCCTCATCGGGCTGCTGCGGCTGTCCCATGCGGGAGTCCTCCTCGTGTTGTGGCGCGGTGGGGGGTATGAGCGGGGCGCGTATGCGGTCGGACGACTGCGGGTTCGTTGTGGCTGGGCGCGCAGTTCCCCGCGCCCCTAAAGGGGCGCTCACGCGCCCTGACGGGGCGCCGTCACTTGAAGCCGGTAGGCATGTACTGGTCGACGTTCTCCTTGTCGACGACTGCCGAGTAGAGCGTCAGGGACGCCGGGATCTCGAACTCGGCGAGGCCGCCCACGCCCTTGCCCTGGCCGAGGGCGCGGGCGAGGTCGATCGCGGAGGCGGCCATGGTGGGCGGGTAGAGGACGGTGGCCTTGAGGACGCCGTCGTCGGCCTTGATGGCCTGGAAGGCGGACAGCGCGCCCGCGCCGCCGACCATCAGGAAGTCGTCGCGGCCTGCCTGGTCGATGGCGCGCAGGGCACCCACGCCCTGGTCGTCGTCGTGGTTCCACAGGGCGTCGAAGTTCGACTGGGCCTGGAGGAGCTGGGACATCTTGGCCTGGCCGGACTCGACGGTGAAGTCCGCGGACTGCCGGGCGACCTTCTTGATGTTCGGGTAGTTCTTGAGGGCCGCGTCGAAGCCCTGCGTACGCTGCTGGGTCAGCTCCAGGTTGTCGATGCCCGCGAGCTCGATGACCTTGGCGTTCTTCTTGTCCTTGAGCTTCTCGCCGATGTAGTGACCGGCGTTCAGGCCCATGCCGTAGTTGTCGCCGCCGATCCAACAGCGGTACGCCTGCGGCGAGTTGAAGATCCGGTCGAGGTTGACGACGGGGATGCCGGCGCGCATGGCCTGGAGCCCGACCTGGGTGAGGGCCTTGCCGTCGGCGGGCAGAACCACCAGGACGTCGACCTTCTTGTTGATCAGGGTCTCGATCTGGCCGATCTGCGCGGCGGTGTCGTTGGAGCCCTCGGTGATCTCCAGCGTCACGTCCTTGTACTTCTTGGCCCGGTTCTTGGCGTTGTCGTTGATGGCGTTGAGCCAGCCGTGGTCGGCCTGGGGGCCGGCGAAGCCGATGGTGACGGGCTTGCCTGGCTTGTCGTCGGCGGCGGGCTGGTCGTTGGAGGCCGGCTCGTCGCTGGACTCGTTACTCGTGCAACCGGTGAGGAGCGCACCGGCCCCTACGGCGGCGGTGCCGAAGAGCAGTCCTCTGCGGCTGGTGAACTCTGGCATGGCGGTGGACCCTTCCGTGAAGGACGTGCGAAACGGCTCAAGTCGTGCTGGTGCTACGGCTTCAAGTCGTACTGGCGGTACTGGCGTCAAGTCGTGGATGCCGTACGGGCGTCAAGTCGTATGTGCGGTACGGCGCTGGACGAGCACGGCGGCGACGATGATCGCGCCCTTGGCGATCTGCTGGACGTCGCTCTGCAGGTTGTTCAAGGCGAAGATGTTGGTGATCGTGGTGAAGATCAGTACGCCGAGCACCGAGCCGACGATGGTGCCGCGCCCGCCGCTGAGCAGCGTGCCGCCGATGATCGCGGCGGCGATGGCGTCGAGTTCGTACAGGTTGCCGTTGGTGTTCTGGCCCGAGCCGGCGAGCACGATCAGCAGGAAGGCGGCGATGCCGCAGCACAGCCCGGAGAGCAGATACAGGTACAGCCGCTGCCGGCGTACGTCGATACCCGCGAGCCGGGCGGCTTCCGCATTGCCGCCGACGGCCACGGTCCGCCGCCCGAAGGTGGTGCGGTTGAGCAGCAGCCAGCCGATGACGGTGACCACCGCGAAGACCATGACCAGCGGCGGGATGCCCAGGACGTAGGCGTCGCGCCCGCCGAGGTCCAGCACGCTCTGGACCGTGACGACCTGGGTGTTTCCGTCGGTGATCTGCAGGGCGAGCCCGCGGGCCGAGGCGAGCATGGCCAGCGTCGCGATGAACGGGACCATTGCGCCGTACGCGATCAGCATGCCGTTCACCAGGCCGCAGCCCACGCCGACGATCACCGAGGTGAAGAGGATGCCGATGAAGCCGTACTCCTGGGTGGCCACGGTCGTGGCCCATACGGAGGCGAGCGCGACGATCGCGCCGACGGACAGGTCGATGCCGCCGGAGACGATGACGAAGGTCATGCCGACGGTGACGACACCGATGACCGAGGCCTGGGTGAGGACGAGTTGGAGGTTGCGGGTGTCGAGGAACTGGTCGGGCTTGGTGATGCCGCCGATGATGATCAGGGCGGCGAGTACGCCGAGCAGCGAGAGGGTGCGGACGTCGGCGCGGGCGGTGAGTGCCCGCCAGGGGCTGGGTCCCTCCACCGGCGACATTTTCGGGGTGTCATCCCGGGGCGGTGATGCGTGCTGCGTCATGACGCCGGAGTTCCTTCCATGACGAGGTCGAGTACGCGGGGTTCGTCGAGCTCCCGGGCGGGCGCCGTGTGCACGACGTGGCCCTCGCGGAGCACCAGGACGCGGTCGGCGAGCCCGAGGACTTCGGGCACTTCGCTGGAGACCAGGAGCACGGCCAGGCCTTCGTCGGCGAGGCGGCGGATGACGGCGTACAGCTCGGCGCGGGCGCCGACGTCGACGCCGCGGGTGGGCTCGTCGAGCAGCAGCACCCGGCAACCGCGCAGCAGCCAGCGGGCCAGTACGGCCTTCTGCTGGTTGCCGCCGGAGAGGGTGCGCACGGGCACGGAGGGGTTGTCGGGGCGCAGCGACAGCTCGCGCGTGGCCTTGAGGGCCGCTTCCCGCTCGCCGCTGCGGTCCAGCCAACCCCCGTACGAGAAGCGGGACATGGAGGACACGGACACGTTCCGCGTGACGGACTCCAGCATCAGCAGGGCCTGCGCCTTGCGCTCCTCGGGGGCAAGTCCCAGTCCGGCGCGGACGGCGTCCCGTACGCTGCCCGGCTTCAACCGCCTTCCGTCTACGAGGACTTGACCTGCGGTCGGTTTGCGTGCGCCGTAGATGGTCTCCAGGATCTCGGAGCGCCCGGAGCCGACGAGTCCGGCAAGGCCGACGATCTCGCCCGGCCGGAGGCTGAGGTCGAGGGGTGCGAACTCCCCTTCCCGCGCAAGGCCTTTGACCTCGAGCACCGGATCCGGGAGCGCGTCGTGCACCGGCCGCTCGGGGAAGACGTACTCCACGTTCCGTCCCGTCATCAGCGCCACGACCTCGCGCGTCGGCGTCGACTTCGCGGGCAGCCCGCCCGCTACCGCGCGCCCGTCCTTGAGGACCGTGACGCGGTCGCCGATGCGGCGGATCTCCTCCAGGCGGTGCGAGATGTAGACGACGGCGACGCCGTCCGCGGTGAGGTCGCCGACGATGCGGAAGAGGTTGTCGACCTCGTCGGGGTCGAGTGCGGCGGACGGCTCGTCCATGACGATGAGGCGTACGTCGTGGGAGAGCGCCCGCGCCATGGAGACGATCTGCTGCTGGGCGGCGGACAGGTCGCCGACGAGCCGGGCCGGATCGATCTCCGGGTGGCCAAGTCGCTTGAGAAGAGCGGCAGTTGAGGAGCGCGCGCCCTTGCGTCGTACGACGAAACCGGCGGCCGTCGGCTCATGGCCCAGGTAGACGTTCTCGGCCACCGACAGGCCCTCCACCAGGTCGAGTTCCTGGTAGATGGTGGCGATACCGAGGCGCATCGCGGCGATCGGCGAGCGGAGGGTGACGGGGTCGCCGCGCCAGTTGATGGTGCCGTTGTCGGGCTGGTGGGCGCCGGCCAGGACCTTGATGAGGGTGGACTTCCCGGCGCCGTTCTGGCCGAGCAGACAGTGCACCTCGCCGGGCTGGACGTCGAGGTCGACGCCGTCGAGCGCGCGGACGCCGGGGAACGACTTGGTGATCCCGGACATGGTGAGCAGCGGTGGTTCTGATGCCATGACGGTTCCCCTTGGCGGGCGTGCGGGCCGGTTCAGGGCAGGGCGGGGTAGGGCAGGGGCGGTGCGGGGTGCTGAGTCGGAGTGGTGGCAGGGTGTCGTCGTGCTGGTGGCTTTACGTGGCGCTGGTGAGCGTGACGTGCGGCCCTGGTGAGCTTGACGTGCTGCGTTAAGCGGGTGAGAACAGGTGGTCGCTGATGAGCCGGGCCGCGCCGATGACTCCGGCGGTGGGGCCCAACTCCCCCAGAACGATCGGGAGGTTGCCGGTCGCGAGGGGCAGCGACTGGCGGTAGACCTGGGTACGGATCGCGGCGAGCAGGGTGTGGCCGAGGCCGGTCACCCCGCCGCCGATCACCACCAGGCCGGGGTTGAAGAAGCTGACGAGTCCGGCGATGACCTGGCCGGTGCGGAAGCCGCCTTCGCGGATCAGATCGAGCGCGGTGGTGTCGCCCGCGACGGCCGCGGCGGCGACGTCGACGGCGCTGAGGCTGCCGTTCGTCTCCAGGCGGCTGGAGAGCTCCGGCGACAGCCCCTGCTGGGCGGCTTCCGTGGCGTCGCGGGCAAGGGCGGCGCCGCTGAAGTGGGCTTCCAGGCAGCCCCGGTTGCCGCAGGCGCACTGGCGGCCGTCCGGTACCGCGAGGATGTGGCCGATGTCGCCGGCGCTGCCCGTCGTACCGCGGTAGACCTCACCGCCGACGACGATGCCGCAGCCGATACCGGTGCCGATCTTGACGCAGAGGAAGTCGCCCACGGAGCGTGCGACGCCCGCGTGCTGCTCCCCCATGGCCATCAGGTTCACATCGTTGTCGACCATGACGGGGCAGCCGAGGTCCTGGCTCAGCGCCTCGCGCACCGGGAACCCGTCCCAGCCCGGCATGATCGGCGGGGCGACCGGGACACCCTCGGGGAAACGGACGGGTCCTGGTACGCCGATGCCGGCGCCGTCGAAACCTTCCGCGAGCCCCGAGGCCCTCAACTTCGCCGCCATGGACAGGACTTGCTCGAAGACCGCGACCGGGCCCTCGCGTACGTCCATGGGCTGGTTGATGTGTCCCAGCACTTCCAGCTCGGCGTTGGTGACGGCCACATCGATCGACGTCGCGCCGATGTCCACGCCGAGGAAGCGCAGAGCGGGCGCGAGCCGGATGTTGTGGGAACGTCGGCCACCGCGCGAGGCGGCGAGTCCGTCGGCGACCACGAGCCCCGTCTCCAGGAGACGTTCGACCTCCACAGCCAGCTTGGACCGCGAGAGGTCGACCCGATCGCCCAGCTGGGCACGGGAGTTGGGCCCGTCGTCACGCAACAGCCTGAGCAGCCGCGCCTGGTGGGCGTTCGCGGGTCGCGCCGTCATACGTCTCACGAGCCCCTCCCCGCCTCATCGGCACAGCTTCGTCGTGCTTTCGAGGGGAACGTAGCAGCGGTTGCCGAGAGTGGGAAGAAGTTGCGCAGGAATTAGCGCTGACTTTTTCCACTGACAGGACAAAGACGGGGGTCTGGTGACTCAGGTGCC
>NZ_BMPQ01000039.1:46739-75319 GCF_014647675.1 Streptomyces flaveus
GGGGGTGGCCCCCGAAGGCGGGGCGGAAGGGGCAGCCCCTGGTGGGTCGGAAGGAGCGCAGCCCCGGTGGAGCGGAAGGGGCACAGCCCCGGGCGGATCGGAGCGGGCACAGCCCCTGGGAAGAGGGCCGGCGACGATGCCCCCGGCGGCGCTACGCCCCCTGTCGCGCGTGGTACGTCCTGCGCGTGTGCTCCGTGTGGGCGCGCATGACCTCCGTCGCGCGCTGCTCGTCGCGGGTCGAGATCGCCGCGATGAGTTCGCGGTGCTCGATCCAGGACTGGTGGCCGCGCTGGCGGGCGACGGGGGTGTAGTACCAGCGGACCCGGCGGTCGACCTGAGCGGCCAGCTCCGCGAGGACCGCGTTGCCCGCCAGCTCCATGACCTTCGCGTGGAAGCGGGCGTTCATCGCGACCGCGCCGTCCACGTCGTCGGCGTCCACCGCCCGCTCGCCCTCGGCGCACAGCTCCTCCAGGGCGCTGATGCCGGCACTGCCCGCGTTCGCGGCGGCGAGGCGGGCGGCCTCGGCCTCCAGGAGCGTACGGACCGTGAGGAGCTGGTCCGCCTCCTGCTCCGTCGGCTCGTGTACGAACGCGCCCTGCGCGGGCCGCAGATCGACCCAGCCCTCGGTGTTCAGCCGCTGCAAGGCCTCGCGCACCGGCTGCCGGGAGACCCCGAGATGCCCGGCGAGCTCGCTCTCGACCAGGTGCTGGCCGGGCTGCAGGGCCCGCGTCGTGATGAGCTCGAGCAGCGCCTCGTACACGCGATCCCTGAGCGGCCCCGGCCGTTCGAGCTTGGGTACCGCCCCCTGCGGCAGTCCTGTCGACAACATCGCGGTCCCCTCCTGGGCAACGGCAGCGCGGCAGCCGGAAAGCCAGTGTCAGAGTGTCAGCCAGTGTCAATTGTCTTTCGTCTACAGTCTACGGCGCACACCGGCCAGGGCGAGGGGCAGTTGGACTCGTCACATCACGGCGAACCCGCACGTCACGGGCAGCGGACCACCTGTCCCGCGTACGACAGATTGCCGCCGAAGCCGAAGAGCAGCACCGGGTCGCCGGTGGAGATCTCACCGCGTTCGACGAGCTTCGAGAAGGCGAGCGGGATGCTCGCCGCGGACGTGTTGCCGGACTCGGCGACATCGCGGGCGACGACGGCGTTCACGGCGCCGATCTTCTCGGCGAGCGGCTCGATGATGCGCAGGTTCGCCTGGTGCAGGACGACCGCGGCAAGGTCCTCGGGTTCCAGGCCGGCCCGCTCGCAGGCCTTGCGCGCGATCGGCGGGAGCTGGGTGGTGGCCCACCGGTAGACGCTCTGCCCCTCCTGCGCGAACCGCGAAGGCGTGCCCTCGATCCGTACCGCGTGCCCCATCTCGGGCACGGAACCCCACAGAACCGGCCCGATGCCGGCCTCCTCCGAGGCCTCGACCACCGCGGCCCCCGCCCCGTCCCCGACGAGCACGCAGGTCGTACGGTCCGTCCAGTCCGCGACATCGGACATCTTGTCGGCGCCGATGACGAGCACCCGGGTCGCGCCCCCGGCGCGTACGGCGTGATCGGCGGTGGCCAGCGCGTGCGTGAAGCCCGCGCAGACGACGTTGAGGTCCATCACGGCCGGGGACGGGATGCCGAGGCGGGCGGCGACCCGGGCGGCCATGTTCGGCGAGCGGTCGACCGCGGTGGAGGTCGCCACCAGGACGAGGTCGATGTCGCCGGGGACGAGTCCGGCCGCCGCGAGGGCCTTGGCGGCGGCGTGCGCGGCCAGCTCGTCGACCGGTTCGTCGGGTCCGGCGATATGCCGTGTGCGGATGCCCACCCGGCTCCTGATCCACTCGTCGCTGGTGTCGACCAGACCCGCCAGGTCCTCGTTGGTGAGTACCTTGGCGGGCTGGTAGTGGCCGACTGCGACGATGCGTGAGCCGATCATGGGCGGTCCCCCTCATTACTGGGTGTAGGGCCCACCAGTCTGTTCGGATACTCACGGGTACGAAGACAAGTGAAGCCACAGGAAAGCGGCGTCAGCCTTGTCGGCTTTTGTTGAACGCTCGGACACCCGAGTACTTACCCGGTGAACAGCTGCGTCGCCTTCCGCACCAGTTCGTACAGACCGTAGGCGAGCGGGGCCCCCACCCACACCCAGGAGAAGGCGATCAGCCCGCGACGGCCGGGCGACGTACCGGCCGGTGCGCTAGGCGGACTGCTGTCGCTCGTGGACATCTTCGGCCTCCTTCGGGGCGGGGACGTGGTGGCGGGCATGGACGGGGCGTACGAGTTCGTTGGCGACGAAGCCGATGGCCAGCAGCCCGATCATGATGATCAGGGACGTTCCGTACAGGGCCTCTCCGGACTTGCCCGCCTCCTCCTGCCGGTCCGCGATCCAGTTGACGATCAGCGGTCCGAGGACTCCGGCGGTCGACCACGCGGTGAGCAGCCGGCCGTGGATCGCGCCGACCTGGTAGGTGCCGAAGAGGTCCTTCAGATAGGCGGGGATGGTCGCGAAGCCGCCTCCGTAGAAGGAGAGGATCACCAGCGCGCAGACGATGAACAGCGGCTTCGAGGAGTCGCCCACCCATGCGATCAGCGCGTACATCAGGGCGCCCGCGCCCAGATACAGGCGGTAGATGTTCTTGCGTCCGACCAGGTCGGACGTCGACGACCAGACGATACGGCCCGCCATGTTGGCCGCCGAGAGCAGCGCGACGAAGCCGGCCGCCGCCGAGGCCGAGACCGGCGTCGAGGTGTCGGCGAAGAAGTCCGTGATCATCGGGGCGGCCTTCTCCAGGATGCCGATGCCCGCCGTGACGTTCATGCAGAGGATGATCCACAGGCACCAGAACTGCGGAGTGCGTACGGCATTGCGCGCCGACACCTGCACGCCCTCGTAGGCACTCGGCCCGGAGGCGACCGGCTTCTCGCTGCGCGGCACGCGCACCAGGAGGACGCCGAGCAGCATGAAGACGGCGTACGACAGCCCGTGCACGAGGAACGCGAGCGCGATCCCGGAGCTGTCGGAGCCGAACGACTCCAGCATCTGCGCGGACCAGGGCGAGGCGATCAGCGCACCGCCGCCGAAGCCCATGATGGCGATGCCGGTGGCCATGCCGGGCCTGTCCGGGAACCACTTGATGAGCGTCGAGACGGGCGAGATGTACCCGATACCGAGACCGATCCCGCCGACGAAGCCGTAGCCGAAGACGATCAGCCAGTACTGCTCGGTGGCGGCCCCGAGCGCGGAGAGCAGGAAGCCCGATGAGAAGCAGATCAGGGCCACGGTCATCGCCCAGCGCGGCCCGTTCCGCTCCACGAGTGTGCCGCCGAACGCGGCGGACAACCCGAGCATCACGATGCCGAGTTGGAAGGGCAGCGCGCTCTGCGTACCGCTGAGGTCGAGCGCGGACTCCAGGGGCGGTTTGAACACGGACCAGGCGTAGGCCTGACCGATGGAGAGATGGACCGAAAGGGCAGCCGGCGGAACCAGCCAGCGGCTCCAGCCGGGCGGGGCTATGGGTGGACTCATGATCCCGAACGATAGGAATCTGGCGCCCAGTTGGGAAGTCGGCCCACCCGAACTCGTCGACGGTATGCGATGAACGGTATGCCGGACGCGACGAACGGTCGTCGGGGGCCGACGGGCGGCACCCCCTCAGTGTCGGGTCAGCGGGCGCCGGATTCGAGCAGGGCTTCGATCTGCTCAGGAGTGATCACGAGGGTGCGTCCTTCCCGGTGGCGGCTTGTGATGTCGCTGCCAGCAGTGGGGTGGAGGACAGCAGCTCCGTTGCGGCTCTGCCGTGCAGGGAATCCAACGTCTCGCTCTGCTGCCCCGCCCTTTGCAGCAGTTGCTCCAGCCGGTCGGAGTCCAGGCGTGAGTCCTGTGCCGATACGGAGAGCAGGGCGCGCCAGAGCAAGGCCTTGCCCTGTACCCCCAGCCGCAGTGCTTCGAGTTCGACCAGCACGGTGAGGCCGGAGCGACGCAGCAGGCGCCCGTTGGGCTTCACACGCCCGATCTTCTCGCCCAGCCATGCCCCGTAGACCTTGTAGTGCTTTACGGGAACGTCGAGGTCGGCCAGGAGTCGCAGCAGGGCCTGCCGGTCCTGCGAGATCTCCGCCGCCAGGTTCTTCAGGTCGTCACCGTATGGCGAATCTCCGTGCTCCTGGACCATGCGCCGGACGAGCTCTGCACCGGCCGTCGCCCCGGCCAGGTGGTCATTGAGATAGATGTCCAGCCTTCTCTGGCGTGTCTGACCGTCGCCGGTACCTCGTGCTGTCACGTTCATGGTTTCCCTCAGGGTCTCGAAGCTGTCGATGTTCACCGAGTGCCCCGGCTGAGTCGGTCAACCTCTGCCTCGAGGTTGCGTCTGGTCCGGTTTCTCCTGCCCGCACCACCGTGGACGAGCCGTGGATTCCTGGGGCGGACAGTCGGATGGGGGTGCTTGCGGTCGGGCATGGTGAACGCCGCTCGCATGCTGCCGCAGCGGTTGGGCGGCCCGGCCCACAGCTCGTCCGACTCGAGGAAACCACTCTGGACGGCCACAGCCGGGCTCGCCGCCGGGGCCGCCGTCATCCGACGGTCGAGGCCGCGCCCGTCGGCCCGGGAGCGTCCAGTGCTCCTGGCACGGCAGCGCCTTCCGGCCCTCGGACGGACGGAGCTGAAATGTGGGTGCTCGCTGATGCGCATCCGGAGATCACGCAACCTCGGAGGTGACAGGAATGACAACCTCTCCCCGATCATCCATGGAAACCCATCCCGATATCCTCGACATGCGCACGCGCCACGAGATGGCCGAGCGTGCGGCGACCACCCCCCAGGCGCAGACCGTGGAGACGATGGCTCTCCTCACGGGCCTGTATCTGGCGGCGTCGCCGTGGATCGCGGGGTTCAACGGCCTCACGACACTGGCCGTCAACAACCTGATCGTCGGCATCGCCTATGCGGTCCTGATGAGCGGAGGCTTCGGGCGTGCCTACGAGCGCACGCACAGCATGGCGTGGGCGGCCTGCACCCTGGGCGTGTGGACCATCATCGCCCCCTGGGTCGTGGCAGGTGACGTCACCTCTGCGAGGTCCATCGTCAGCAACGTCGTCGTGGGTACCGTCGCTCTGCTGCTGGGGCTGGCAGCCAGCGCTGCCGCCCGCCAAACCGACTCACGTCGGTCAACCGGCCGAAACCGCGGCATGCCGGCTGCCTAGAGGCCTGCCGGAGCCGGCTTGGCTTTATCAGGCGACCCCTGCGCCCCGCTCACCGGCAACGGGCGGGGAACCAAGCGCGGCTCCGGCGACACGCGTCCGACGACTGACGCCTCCTATGGACCGCCGGCCTCGGCGGTCCATAGGGATGGGCGGGAGCCAGGGACCATCGGCGGGTTTCCGCGTGTACGGATCCAACTGTCAGCGGGTGAGCAGGCACGCCAGTGTGCTCACGCCTCCGGCGCAGGCGAGGACGACGCAGGCACAGGCGGCGTGGCGTTTGAGCAGGTCGCGTCGGAGGGCGGCGTACCGGTCCTCGTACTCCTGCCGCAGTTGGCCGGCTCGCTCAACTACGTCGAGCAGCATCTGACGGGTGAGGCCGATGCGCTGGCGGACGTAGTGGCGGGTGAGATCCTCGGCTTGGGCGGAGGTCAGCCACGGCATGCGGGCGCAGAGGGCTTCGGCCTCTCGGCGCGCCTGGTCGTGATGGACGTGGGCGAGCATGTAGCCCTCGGCCTCGTCGGCCAGAACGCTGTCCCCGTCACCGTAGGGTCCGCCGTGCGCGTTGCGGCTCATGGCCGTTCGCCGTTGTGACCGCCGGCGTCCAGGGCGTCGCGCTTGCCGGTGTACTCCCGCTCGTCGAGCTGTGCCAGGTCCGGATGGTGCAGGTCGAAGGCGGGGGATTCGGAGCGAATGCGCGGCAGGGTGACGAAGTTGTGGCGGGGCGGCGGGCAGGACGTGGCCCACTCCAGGGAGCGGCCGTATCCCCAGGGGTCGTCGACCTCGACCCGTTTGCCACGTTGGGCGGTTTTCCAGACGTTGTAGAGGAAGGGCAGGGTGGACAGGCCGAGGAGGAAGGAGCCGATGGAGGAGACGGTGTTGAGTGCGGTGAACCCGTCGGCGGCGAGGTAGTCGACGTAGCGCCGGGGCATGCCCTCAGCACCGAGCCAGTGCTAGAGGAAAGTGGTGTGGAAGCCGACGAACAGCGTCCAGAAGTGGATCTTCTCGAGGCGTTGGTCGAGCATGGTGCCGGTCATCTTCGGCCACCAGAAGCTGAATCCGCCGAACATCGCGAAGACGATCGTGCCGAACAGCACGTAGTGGAAGTGCGCGATCACGAAGTAGCTGTCGGTGACGTGGAAGTCCATCGGCGGCGAGGCCAGGATCACCCCGGACAGGCCGCCGAAGAGGAACGTGACGAGGAAGCCGACCGCCCACAGCATCGGGGGTTCGAACGAGATCGAGCCCTTCCACATCGTGCCGATCCAGTTGAAGAACTTCACGCCGGTCGGCACGGCGATGAGGAAGCCCATGAAGGAGAAGAACGGCAAAAGCACGGCACCGGTGGCGAACATGTGGTGGGCCCACACGGTCACGGACAGGCCGGTGATGGCGATGGTGGCGCCGACCAGGCCCATGTAGCCGAAGATCGGCTTACGGGAGAAGACCGGAAGGATCTCGGTGACCACGCCGAAGAACGGCAGGGCGAGGATGTAGACCTCGGGGTGGCCGAGAGAGCCGGAGTCTCAGCCACCTTTCTCTACGAGAACACCGACGCCCGCACCCTGGTGAAGGACGCGGTCGCCAGCAGTCGAAGCCGGCATGACCGTCTCGCTCAAGAAGAACACGACCGAATCGAAGCGACCTGGCGTGAGCGCGCACTGAACGCGGAATCCGAGCTCACCCGCGCCCAGAAAGAGGTCCTCGGACAGCGGCAGACGATCGGCGAACTGATGGGCCAGATCCGCGACATCGACCAGATGGTCCCCGGAGAGTCCGTCCAGGCCCTTGCCACGGAGAACACCACCCTCAAGCACCGCGTTCACCAGCTCACCCAGGAGCACCGCAGGCTCCAGGAGCGGTTGGAAGGCGCCCGCTCCAACCTCCGCTTCTCCGAAAAACGCATCGCCGACCTCGAAGCCCAACTCCTCGAACAGGACCAACCATGACTCTCCCGCTCGGCACCGACCCGATCACCCTCGGCCTGTGACTTAGCGCTTCAGTTGGCGAGTTGAGTGCTGTGGTCGGCGAGTGAGCTGATCTCGCCCCCTACACACGCAAGCTCTCGCCACCCGAATCGACCGAGACGCCGCAGCGCAACCCACCCGGGGCCATGGCGCATGAGCACACAAGGCCCACGTGTCGGGTGTCGATAAGGCTCCGCGTCACGACGGGGCGAGGACGCAGAACTCGTGGCCCTCCGGGTCGGCCAGGCACGTCCACGGGACATCGCCCTGGCCGAGGTCGAGGTCGGTGGCGCCGAGGGCCCGCAGCCGGGCCACCTCCGCTGCTTTGTCGTCACCGGGGTACGGCAGCAGGTCAAGGTGGACGCGGCCGTGCACGGTCTTCGCGTCGGGCGTGCGGAGGAACTCGAGATACGGGCCGACACCCTTGGCGGAGCGCAACACCGCATGATCGTCGGTCACCTCGTGCAGGGTCCAGTCCATCGCCTCACCCCAGAACCGGGCCATGGCCCGCGGATCCGCGCAGTCGACCACCACCGCGGCGATCGGCCCGGTGTCCCGGTAGATCTCCCGAGGCTCCAGCACGCAGAACTCGTTGCCCTCCGGGTCGGCGAGGACCGTCCACGGGACGTCGCCCTGGCCTACGTGGGCGGGCGTCGCACCGAGAGCCTGGAGGCGCGCGACCAACTCCGCCTGATGGGCCGCAGAGGTGGTGGCGAGATCGAGGTGCACACGGTTCTTCGCCGTCGTCTTGGGTTCCGGGACGGGAACGACGTCGACGCCGACGCCGACCGGGTCCGGCCAAACGAGGCCGCCGACGGGTCCAACGTAGGTGGTCACGCCGGGGCTGTAAGCACTCCAGCCGAGCGCCTCCGCCCAGAACCGGCCGACCGCCGAGACATCAAGAGCCTTTATGTTCACCTGAACAGGTCGCAGTGCCATGCCGGCGATCCTATGCACCCGCTCTACAAGACGGAGTTGATCAAGCCCCGCAAGCCCTGGCACGGCCTGGCCGACGTCGAACTCGCCACTGCGGAATGGAGAGTGTCCCCCTCGATGCGCCCGCGGAGGGTGTCCTGGTCGGCGTGGGGGACGAAGTGCCTTACCGGGATGGCATGTTGGGCGAGGCCCGTGCTGATCTCGCGCCAGTACTGCTCGACCAGGACGGTCATGGGCATCACCAGAGTGCCGCCGGTGTAGTCGAGTACGCGGCGGGCGGTCTCGACGACGAGCGGCCGCCACGGCGGCCAGTGCTGGAAGTTGTCCGCCCCGGGCAGCCCCGGCGTGATGTCCATGAGCGTCTCGCCGACCTTCTCGGCGTCGAACACCCGTGAATCCGGGATCAGTTGCTGTACGAGTGGACTGGTCGTCGTCTTGCCTGCGCCGTGGGTGCCGTTGAGCCATACGATCATGGGACCCGACACTGAGCGACCCCGGGGAAGTTCGGGCCGCGGGAACGGGCACGACAGAAAGGGGGGTGGTGGACGTGTTCTCCCGGGCGATCGTGGGCCGGTCCGCCGCCCCGGCGGGCTGGACGCCTTCGGTGTCCTGATGGCTCCCTTCCGGGTTCGGGTGTTCTGAGGCGCCGAACCCGGAAGGGGCGCCACGGCTATCGCACCGCCGTCACTTCTTCCAGGCCCAGTGCAGGCGGTCGAGCCCGCTCTGGTTGTTCACCTTCAGGCTGAGCTTGGTGCCCGTGCCCTGGAGGGTGGTGAGGGAGTAGGTGTCACCGTTGCGCAGGCCGGGCCAGTAGACCGAGCCCAGGCCCATCTCCCGGATGATGTCGGTCGCGGCCTGGATGTACGCGACCTCGTTGGAGCCGTTGACCGGGCCGTTGTAGTCAAGGCCGGTGGTCATGGAAGCGCCGAACTCGTCGAGGATCGTGCGTGAGGCGCAGTCGCCGATGCGCTCCTTGAAGTCCGCTTTCCACTGGTCGACGCTGGTCCAGTCGGTGTGCCAGAAGCCGTAGTTGTGCAGCGCGATCCGGGTGCCCTTGAGGCGCGGGTCGGCGCACACCGGCTTGACGTCCTCGCTGTACTTGTACCCTCCGATCACCATCCGGTCGCGGGGCACCTTGCGGTGGGTGGTCACCCACTTCGCGGCGATGTCGGTCCACTCCTGGGCGGTGTAGCCGAACGGCTCGTTCATCGGCTCGAAGTACACCTTGGAGTTGCGGGCGTAGGAGGAGGTGATCCGCGCCCACATCCGGTCCCAGGAAGCCTGGTTGTCGATCTTGCCGTCCTTGGTGGTGTCGGCCTCCCAGTAGCCCAGGACGACCTTGAAGCCCTTGGCGGTGGCGGCGTCGATCGCGCCCCGGTACGACTTCCAGAAGGAGCCGTTCACGGAGGTGGGGTTGACCGGAAGGCGGACCGTGTTGGCGCCGAGTTTGGAGAACCCGCCGATGATCGCTCTGGACTTGGCGTAGGTCGTGGCGTAGCTGTCGGAGGTGGACAGACCCGAGGGCACGACCGCATCGTCGGCGTAGTTGTCGCGCGGATCGGCCCAGTTGACCCCGCGGAAGTCGCTGACGGGCGGCGGCGAGGTGTGGCTGGAGGCGGCTGCGGACGCGGGGGAGGCGAGCGCCCCGCTGAATGCCGTGACGCCGGCCAGCAGCGCCCCCAGGCAAGCTGTCCCGCGATGGTTCTTTCGAGGCACGAAGTCCCTTTCGGCGCAGGTGAGTCCGCGAAACCCTGACTGCGGGTCGGCGGCTCTGTGGCCCCCGCAAAGTAGAAGAGATCTCAAACAGAGGTCAACACATCTGCACACCAAATTTCATCAAGAACGCAGGATCACGAGCTGCCCACGGCCGGCCCCGAGCCCGTCAGTCGCACCGGAAGCCGTTGCGCGAACTCTTGCTGGCCCAACTCCCATACTGTAGACAATATTCCGTCGACAGATTTCGACGCCTCAGTTCACCTCCGCGGTATCCCTCGACCGAACGGAGACCCTCAGTGAAAGTCGCAGTTCTCGGCGCCGGTGCGATCGGCGCCTACGTCGGTGCCGCCTTGCATCGCGCGGGCGCCGACGTGCATCTCATCGCCCGTGGACCCCATCTGGCGGCCATGAGGCAGCACGGAGTGCAAGTGCTCAGCCCGCGTGGGGACTTCACCGCTCGGGCCCACGTGACCGACGACCCGGCCGAGGTCGGCCCGGCCGACTTCGTCTTCCTGGGACTGAAGGCCAACTCGTATGCGGCGTGCGGGCCGCTGATCGAGCCTCTCCTTCACGACACGACGGCGGTGGTCGCCGCCCAGAACGGCATCCCCTGGTGGTACTTCCATCGGCACGGCGGCCCGTACGACGGCCATCGCGTGGAGAGCGTCGACCCGGACGGCGCGGTCAGTGCGGTGCTCGCGCCCGAACGCGCCGTCGGATGTGTGGTGTATGCCGCAACTGAACTGGCAGGACCGGGAGTTGTACGCCATCTCGAAGGCACCCGGTTCTCCATCGGCGAGCCCGACCGCTCGGTGTCGGCGCGGTGCACCGCGTTCAGCGAGGCCATGCGGGCCGGCGGGCTCAAGTGCCCGATCGAGCCCGACCTGCGCAACGACGTCTGGCTCAAGCTGCTCGGCAACATCTCCTTCAACCCGATCAGCGCCCTCGCCCGCGCGACCATGCGGCAGATGTGCCTGCACGGCGGCACCCGCAAGGTCATCGAGATCATGATGACCGAGACCCTCTCCGTCGCCCGGGCGCTGGGCTGCGAGGTCGGGGTCTCCATCGAACGGCGGCTGGCCGGCGCCGAGCGCGTCGGCGATCACCGCACTTCGACCCTTCAGGACCTGGAGCGCGGCAAACCGCTCGAGCTCGACGTACTCCTCGCCGCCGTCGTCGAGTTGGCGGAGATCACCGGGGTCGAGGTGCCGACGCTCCGTACCGTCCACGCCATCTCGGATCTGCTCGCATTGAGGACCGCCGCATGAGCCGTATGAGTCGCCTGAGCCACACCGGCCGTACCAGCAAACGCGACCGAACTCCCAAGACGTACACCCGACTTACTCATCCACTCGTCCGCGACTCACGCGACGAGCCCTTCCGCCAGGCGACCTGGGGTGAGGCGCTGGACCGCGCCGCCCGCGGACTCTCCGCCGCCCGTGGCACGTTCGGGATGTTCTCCTGCGCCCGCGCGACCAACGAAATGAACTACGTGGCGCAGAAGTTCGCGCGCGTCGTCATGGGCACCAACAACGTCGACTCCTGCAACCGCACCTGCCACGCCCCCAGCGTCGCGGGCCTCTCGGCCGCCTTCGGCTCGGGCGGCGGAACGTCGTCGTACGGGGAGGTCGAGCACACCGACCTCATCGTGATGTGGGGCTCCAACGCCCGTTTCGCACACCCGATCTTCTTCCAGCACGTCCTGAAGGGGATCAGGAACGGGGCGCGGATGTACGCGGTCGATCCGCGCCGCACCTCCACGGCCGAGTGGGCGGAGAGCTGGCTCGGGCTGAACGTCGGCACGGACATCCCGATGGCGCACGCGATCGGCCGCGAGATCATCCACGCGAGCCTTGCGAACGAGTCCTTCATCGAGCGGGCGACCACCGGCTTCGAGGAGTACGAGAAACTCGTCGAGCCCTGGACACTGTCGCTCGCCGAGAAGGTGACGGACGTACCGGCCGCCGCGATACGGGAGTTGGCGCACGCGTACGCCCGCGCCGAGCGCGCCCAGCTGTGCTGGACCCTCGGCATCACCGAGCACCACAACGGCACGGACAACGTACGCGCCCTCATCAACCTGTCCCTGCTGACGGGCCATGTGGGCCGCTACGGCTCGGGGTTGCAGCCCCTGCGCGGCCAGAACAACGTGCAGGGCGGCGGCGACATGGGCGCCATCCCGAACCGGCTCCCCGGCTTCCAGGACATCCTGGACCCGGACACACGGCTGAAGTTCGAGTCCGCCTGGGACACCGTCATCCAGCCGCACTACGGGCTGAACCTGACGGAGATGTTCGAGGCCATGGAGGAGGGCACGCTCAAGGCCGTCTACTGCATCGGCGAGAACCCGGCGCAGTCCGAGGCCGACAGCGAGCAGGCGATACGGCGGCTGCGGGCCCTCGACTTCCTCGTCGTGCAGGACATCTTCCTCACGAAGACCGCCGAGCTGGCCGACGTGGTGCTGCCCGCGACCGCCGGGTGGGCCGAGACGGACGGCACAACCACCAACAGCGAGCGGCGAGTTCAGCGCGTCCGGGCCGCCGTCACTCCGCCCGGTGAGGCCCGTGAGGACATCGACATCATCTGCGAACTGGCCGCCCGGCTCGGCCACGACTGGAAGTACGCGGACTCCGAGGCCGTATGGAACGAACTGCGGTCGGTGTCGCCGGACCACTACGGGATGACGTACGAACGCCTGGAGGAGCACCAGGGCATCCAGTGGCCGTGCCCGGACACGGGCCGGCTCGAACCGACGTACCTGCACGGCCGGTTGTGGGATGCGGATCCGGCCCGTCGCGGTCGTCTCGCGCCCTTCGGGCTCGTCCAGCACGATCCGCCGGTCGACCTGACGGACGAGGAGTACCCGATCCGTCTGACCACCGGGCGGCGGCTCGACTCGTACAACACCGGTGTGCAGAGCGGCGGTTTCGCGTCGCCGCTGCGGCGCGGGGAGTACGTCGAGCTGTGTCCGGAGGACGCGGAGCGCTACGGGGTCGTGGTGGGCGAGGAGGTCCAGGTCTCGTCCCGGCGCGGAGCGGTGGTGGCGCCGGTGTGGGTCGATCCGGCGCTGCGGCCGGGGCTCGCCTTCATGACCATGCATTTTCCCGACGAGGTGGACACCAACCAGCTGACGATCGAGGCCAACTGCCCGATCGCGGGGACGGCGGAGTTCAAGGCGTCGGCGATCCGGATCGAGAAGCTTCCGGTTGCGACTCAGGTGAGGTGATCTGGTGGATCTGCACTTCGGTGACAGCAAGCCCACGGACGAGGAACGGGCGGCGGTCGACGCGCTGCTCGGGCCGCCTCAGTCGTCGTGGGAGGGCGCGGACCGGTCCGACGCCGACCTCAGGTGGGCACGCGGCGGCCGCGAGGCCCGGGAACGTCGCGACCTGCTGTTGCCGGGGTTGCACGCCGTCAACGACCGGGTCGGCTGGATCAGCGAGGGCGCACTCGACTATCTGTGCCGCCGACTGACCGTGCCGCCGGCGGAGGCGTACGGGGTCGCCACCTTCTACTCGATGTTCTCGGTGAAGCCGCGCCCCGCGACCGTGCTCCATGTGTGCACGGACCTCGCGTGCGCGGCGGCCGGCGCTTCGGAGCTGTGCGCCGGTGTCGAGGCCCGACTCGGCCTCGGCAGCGGCGTCAGCGTCGAGCGCAGCCCGTGCCTGGGCCTGTGCGAGCGGGCGCCGGCGGCGCTGGCGGTCAAGGCCGGGGATCCGGTACGTACGGCCGTGTCCGCGCCGGCCACCATCGAGTCGGCCGTGCTCGCGGGCAGCGCGCCCGACTCGGCGCCGGAGGAGCCGCCCGCGGCGATGGCGGTCCCGCAGGCCGGGGATCCGTCTCTGGTACTGCTGAGCCGTGTCGGCGTCGTCGACCCGACCTCGCTCGACGACTACCGGGCGCACGGCGGCTACACGGCCCTGCGCCAGGCCTTCGCCCTCGGCCCCGCCGGAGTCATCCGTGAAGTCACCGACGCCGGACTCGTCGGCCGAGGCGGCGCCGCCTTCCCCACCGGCCGCAAATGGCAGGCCACGGCATCCCAGCCCGACCACCCCCACTACCTCGTCTGCAACGCCGACGAATCCGAACCGGGCACCTTCAAAGACCGCGTGATCATGGAGGGCGACCCGTACTCCCTCGTGGAGGCGATGACGGTCGCGGCGTACGCGATCGGCGCCCACAAGGGCTACCTGTATCTGCGCGGCGAGTACCCACGCGCCCTCATACGCCTGGAGCACGCCATCGATCAGGCACGCGCGCGTGGCCTCCTCGGCGACGACATCCTCGGCCAGGGCTACGCCTTCGACATCGAGATCCGGCGCGGCGCGGGCGCGTACATCTGCGGCGAGGAAACCGCCCTTTTCAACTCCATCGAGGGCTACAGAGGAGAGCCCCGCTCGAAACCGCCCTTCCCCGTAGAGAAGGGTTTGTTCGGCAAACCCACTGCTGAGAACAACGTCGAGACACTGGTCAACGTGCTGCCGATCCTCACGCTGGGGGCACAGGCGTACGCGGCGATCGGCACCGGGAAATCCACCGGCCCCAAGCTGTTCTGCGTATCGGGAAGCGCGGATCGCCCCGGCATCTACGAGCTCCCGTTCGGCGCGACGCTGGGCGAACTGCTGGAGCTGGCAGGCGTACGTAAACGATTGCGCGCCGTCCTCCTCGGCGGCGCGGCCGGCGGCTTCGTACGGCCCGACGAGCTGGACATCCCGCTCACCTTCGAGGGGACGCGGGAGACGGGCACGACGCTCGGCTCGGGTGTCGTGATGGCCTTCGACGACACCGTTCCCCTCCCCCGCCTGCTGCTGCGTATCGCCGAGTTCTTCCGCGACGAGTCGTGCGGTCAGTGCGTGCCGTGCCGGGTCGGCACCGTGCGCCAGGAGGAGGCGCTGCACCGCATCGTGGAGCGCACGGGCGCGGACGCGGCCGACGACATCGCGCTGCTTCGCGAGGTGGGCCAGGCCATGCGGGACGCCTCGATCTGCGGTCTCGGGCAGACCGCGTGGAACGCCGTGGAATCCGCCATCGACCGCTTGGGGGCGTACGAATGACCGCGACCTGCCGCAGCACAGGAGCCGCCGTATGACCGTGACACCGCTGGGGATTCCCCGCCGTCTGCTGGAGTTCACCATCGACGGTGAACCGGTGCGGGCGCCCGAGGGCTCGACGATCCTCGACGCCTGCCGGTCGGCGGGCAAGGACATCCCGACCCTCTGCCAGGGCGACACCCTCACCCCCAAGAACGCCTGCCGCGTCTGCGTCGTCGAGGTCGAGGGCTCGCGCACGCTCGTCCCGGCCTGTTCCCGCAAGGCCGAGCCCGGTATGGAAGTGCGGACCGACACCGAACGAGCCCGCCACAGCCGCAAGATCGTCCTCGAACTCCTCGCCTCATCGGTCGACTTGTCGACCACACCCCAGGTCGCCGAGTGGATCAAGGAGTACGAGGCGAAACCGGACCGCTTCGGCCCGGACGCAGCCCGCCTGAACGAGGAACCGAAGATCGACAACGACCTCTACGTCCGCGACTACGACAAGTGCATCCTCTGCTACAAGTGCGTCGACGCCTGCGGCGACCAGTGGCAGAACACCTTCGCGATCTCCGTCGCCGGGCGCGGCTTCGACGCCCGTATCGCGGTCGAGCACGACGCCCCGCTCACCGACTCCGCCTGCGTGTACTGCGGCAACTGCATCGAGGTGTGCCCGACGGGAGCGCTCAGCTTCAAGTCGGAGTTCGACATGCGGGCGGCGGGTACGTGGGACGAGTCGGCGCAGACGGAGACGACCACGGTGTGCGCGTACTGCGGAGTGGGCTGCAATCTGACCCTGCACGTGCAGGACAATGAGATCGTGAAGGTCACCTCGCCGCACGACAACCCGGTGACCCACGGCAATCTCTGCATCAAGGGCCGTTTCGGCTACCAGCACGTACAGAACCGGGGCTGATCAGAACATGGGACGAGTCACGGAACGACGCAAGGTGATCCGCATTCGGGACGGGGCCATATCCACCCGCCCGGACACGCTCGTCGCCGAGGAACCCCTCGAGATCCGGCTGAACGGCAAGCCGCTCGCGATCACGATGCGTACTCCGGGGGACGACTTCGCGCTGGCGGCGGGCTTCCTGGTCAGTGAGGGCGTGCTCGGCGATCAGAAAGAGCTCCAGAACATCGTGTACTGCGCGGGCGCGACAGTGGACGGGTCCAACACGTACAACATCGTCGACGTGAAGACCGCGCCCGGCGTCGTCATCCCCGACATCACCCTCGAACGCAACGTCTACACGACCTCCTCCTGCGGCCTGTGCGGCAAGGCGAGCCTCGATGCCGTCCGTACGACGGCACGGTGGACCATCGACGACGGCGAAGCCGCCCCGGTCCGGCTCGAACCCGAGCTGCTCGCGAGCCTCCCCGACCGGCTGCGCGCATCCCAGCGGGTCTTCGACCGGACCGGGGGCCTGCACGCGGCGGCCCTGTTCACGGAGGACGGCGAGCTGCTCGACATCCGCGAGGACGTGGGCCGGCACAACGCGGTCGACAAGCTGGTCGGCCGCGCCCTGCAGAACGGCGCGCTCCCACTCTCCCGCACGATCCTGCTGGTCTCGGGCCGGGCCTCCTTCGAGCTCGCCCAGAAGGCGGTGATGGCGGGTATCCCGGTGCTGGCCGCGGTCTCGGCGCCCTCGTCCCTCGCGGTGGACCTGGCGGCGGAGTCGGATCTGACCCTCGTCGGCTTCCTCAGGGGCGCCTCCATGAACGTGTACGCGGGCGAACACCGGATCGCCCTGCGGACCGCGGCCGCCCAAGGCTGACCGGCTCCCCGCGACACGGCGGCGGGGCCCCGACCGGCGGGGAGCGCCCCCTGCGCCGTGATGGGGCTCCGCCTCAGTCACGCCGCGCCTGGGGGCTCCGCCCCCAGACCCCCGTGTCGGCCTGGACGGCCTCGTCCTCAAACGCCGGACGGGCTGAATTTGCCTGAACCGGCGTTCGACAGGCCACCCTGATCATCTGTTGCTCCGTCAGAATGAACTCCCCCAGCCACAGCACCCGACCTCCCCCATCCGTAACCCCGGACGTTTCACAGTCGCCGCACGGGCATCCATGATCACGGAACCGGACGGAACGACCGCTGCACGCTTCTTGTGGGCCGCCTGAGAGCCCAAGTAGCGTGCGTGGCGCGCACGTTGGACGTGGGATGTCCAGATGTCCGGACGGATGAAGGGCAGGTCGCACCATGCCGTCAAGTGTTCGCGCACGTCTCAGAACCACCGTCATCGCAAGCGTCACCACCGCCTCGTTACTCGCGCTGTCGCCACAGCCGGGTCCCGACCGGGTTCAACCGGCCGCCGAAACCACCGGGTTCGAGCAGCAGGTGCTCTTCAAGGCCTCTCAGGATCCCGGATACGCGTGCTTTCGGATCCCCGCCGTCGTGAAAACGACGAAAGGCACGCTGCTCGCGTTCGCCGAAGGCCGGGTGAACGACTGCAGTGACGCCGGCGACATAGACATCGTGCTCAAGCGCTCCACGGACGGCGGGCGCACGTGGGGGCCCCTCCAGGTCGTCAACGAGGGCGGGGGCGACACCCACGGCAACCCCGCCCCGATCGTGGACCGCGAGACCGGCCGCATCGTGCTGGCGGAGACGTACAACACGGGCCGTACGGACGGTCGCAACTGCGACGTGCCGTGCGACCGCACGCCCCACATGCAGCACAGCGACGACGACGGGCGCACCTGGTCCGAACCGCGCGACCTCAGCGACGAGATCCTGCCCGACCACTGGAACTCCTGGTACGCGACCGGGCCCGTGCACGGCATCCAGCTGAGCCGTGGCAGGCACGCGGGCCGGCTCGTCTTCGGCGTCAACGCCGAGACGTGGAACGGCAGTCGGGTTTCTGCCAACCACGCCGCGCTCATCGTCAGCGACGACGGCGGCGACAGCTGGCGGATCGGGGCAACGGACTCCTATCCGATACCGGCAGGCGGCACGTTCCGCCAGAAACCGTCCGAGATGACCATGACCGAGCGCGCCGACGGGGTGATCCTCATCAGCGGCCGCGAGCAGGACGGCACCGATCTCGGCCACCGTACGCAGACGTTCAGCCGCGACGGCGGCGACAGTTTCACCTCGCCCTTCCGTACCCAGCCGGACCTCTACACGCCCCAAGTCCAGGGTTCCAGCCTGCGGTTGGGCGACCGGATCCTGCTCGCCTGCCCCGCCGATCCGGACCGGCGCCGGACGATGATGATCCGCTCCTCGTACGACGGCGGGCGCACCTGGGACAGCGCGGACCGCGGCACGGTCGTCACGACGGACTGGTCCGGCTACTCGGACATGGTGGACATCAGCGGTGACACGGTCGGCCTGATGTACGAGGGCGGGGCCGTGGACGCGCGCGACGAGATCCGTTTCGCGCGATTCACCGAGGACTGGCTGCAACCGCGTCGCGGACCCGACCCGACCACCACCGACCTGGCCTCCCTCACGCGTCCCGCGGCAGTCCTCGGCGGCGCGCGCCCGACGGACGGCGTGTTCGGCCGGGCGATGCGGTTCGACGGCGCCGACGACGCCGTAAGGCTGCCGTATCACAGTGAACTGCCGCTGGGAACAAAGGACTTCACGGCGTCGCTGTGGTTCCGCTACACGGCCACCACCGGTGAGCAGCCACTGCTGTGGATGGGCGGGGTCGGCACCACACAGCCGCAGGTGTGGCTGCGCGGTGAGCCCGCTTCGAACCGTCTCCAGGGGCTGATCACGGTCCGGGACGGCACGGCGGCCCCGCGGTCCGCCTCGGTCAGCACGAGTGGCGCGTACAACGACGGGCAGTGGCACCATCTGACGCTGCGTCGGGGCGGTGGGCAGCTCACGCTGTTCATCGACGGCACGCCGATCAGTACGGCGGACGTGCCGGGTTCCGTGAGCCGTAACTCGCCGTTCGGCGTGCACATCGGCCAGAAGCTGGACAGTCGGGCGCATTTCGCAGGTGCGATCGATGATGTTCGCGTCTACGACCGGGCGCTCAGCGACACGGAGTTGACCGGCGTCAGGGCCAGGGGTTCTGTGACGCGGGACACCGTCCTGTGGCTTTCCATGGACCGAGTGCGCGGCAGCAACTAACGTCCCGTGCCGTGCCCGACGACTCACGCGTACGACGCCATGCGGGGGCCGGGCTGGGTCTGTTCCTTGCCCTGGTCCTCGGAGCGGTGCTGCTCACCGCCTTCCCGGAGGAAGACGACGACCGGGAGGGCGGCTGCGCGCCTCGTACGGTCTCGTCCTGGGCGGCGGAGCCGGACCTCACGGGCGAGTTCGCGCGGTACGGAGACGACGCCTCGCGGGCCGACGACTGGACCGGCGGTGACGGCACCCACTCCGTGCGGCTGCCGGACGGCCGGGTGCTGTGGCTGTTCTCGGACACGTATCTGGGCAACGTGTACGGACCGCCGAACCCGGTGGGCGAGTCGTACGCCTGGCGGGACCAGAACACGCCCCTGGTGCGGAACTCTGCCGTGGTCATGTCCGACGGCCGCCTCCAGAGCACCCTGCCCGCCCCGCTGTTCCCGGACCCGGCCCCCGGACAGTGGCGCTGGCCCGTCGCGGCCAAGGTCGAGGCCCGCTCCCCCGGGTCCTCGGACAAGGTCGTACGCGTCCTGCTGTGGACCCGTGCGAACGGCGCGTACCCCTGGATCTACGGCGTCCCCACCGGCACGGAGGTGGCCACGCTGTCGCTGCCCGATCTGCGGGTCGAGGGCATCGTCAAGGTCCTCGACCAGCAGCAGGTGCGGGAACCGGAGCAGCGGGTGCTGTTCGGCACGACGGCGGTGACCGAGGACGAGGACTGGACGTATGTGTTCGGCGGCGACGACGCGCAGGCTGCCTCCCGGCCGGCCTCGAAGGCGTACGTGGCGCGCGTGCCCCGCGACCGGCTGGCGGAGCCGGACGCGTGGGAGTACTGGGACGGCGGGCGGTGGTCCGCCATCTCCTCGCGGATGAAACCCGTGCTCGGAGACGGGCAGCGCAAGGGCGTGGGCAGCGCGTTCACGGTCGCACGGGACGGCGGCACCTGGGTGCTGTTCACGATGGCGGCGGGCGCCGAGGGGCTGACGACCGTCACCTCGTACTGGGCGTGCTCGCCCGCCGGTCCCTGGCGCGGGCCCACCAAGGGCTTCAGCCCGCCGCTGCCCGAGCAGAAGGGGGAAGTCGCGGCGTACAACCCGCAGGTGCACCCGGCGCTCGGCGGGCGGCTCGTGCTCAGTTACGACGTCAACTGGCTGGACGCGACGGGGACCACGGCGCAGTCGAATCTCAGTCGGAACGTGTCCCTGTACCGACCGCGATTCGTGACGCTGAAGCTGGGCTCGGGCTGAGGTCCGGCTCGGGGTCGCGGGAGCGGCGCTTGGCGATCACCGCGCAGACCATGAGCTGCATCTGATGGAAGAGCATCAGCGGCAGCACGGCCAGCGAGGCCTGCGCACCGAACAGCACGCTCGCCATGGGCAGTCCGGCCGCGAGGGACTTCTTCGACCCGGCGAACTGGATGGCGATCCGGTCCTCGCGGCTGAAGCGCAGCGCCTTCGAGCCGTACCAGGTGAGGGTGAGCATCACGGCGAGCAGCACCGCCTCGACCCCGAGCAGACCGGCCAGCCGCAACGGGCTGACCTGCTGCCAGACGCCCTGGACCATGCCTTCGCTGAACGCGGCGTAGACGACCAGAAGTATCGAGCCGCGGTCGACGAGGCCGGTGATCCGCTTGTGGCGTGTGATGAACCCCCCGATCCAGCGTTGCAGCACCTGCCCCGCCGCGAATGGCACGAACAGTTGCAGCACGATCTTGAGGATCGAGTCCGCGGAGAAGCCGCCGCCGGTGCTGCCGAGGAGCGTCGCCGCGAGCAGCGGGGTGATCACGATGCCCGCGAGGGAGGAGAAGGAGCCCGCGCAGATCGCGGCGGGCACATTGCCGCGCGCGATGGACGTGAACGCGATCGACGACTGGACCGTCGAGGGCACCAGCGTCAGGAAGAGCAGCCCGATGTAGAGCGAGTGCGTCAGGAACACCGGTTCAAGGCCGCGGGCCGCCAGGCCGAGCAGCGGAAACACCACGAACGTACAGGCCAGGACGGTGACATGGAGCCGCCAGTGGCGCAGCCCGTCCAGGGCCTCGCGGGTCGACAGGCGTGCCCCGTACAGGAAGAAGAGGAGTGCGATCGCGCCCGTCGACACCCCGGACGCGACATCTGCCGCCGTCCCCCGTGCGGGCAGCAGCGCCGCGAGGCCCACCGTCCCGAGCAGGAGCAGGATGTACGGGTCGATCGGCAGCCAGGACGGCCACGTCAGGCGTTTCACGGTGCTCCGTTGCTGAGTCGGTTCTTGTACGTCGATCTGTCGATCTGTCCGTCTGGACGCGGGATCGTGCCCTCTCCATGCTCCTCCTCCGGACCGTGATCGGGAATCCGGCATACGGCTCTGACTGTCATCACGAATCGCGATAGCCTGAGGAGCGTGTACGACCCTTCACATCTGCGTACGTTCCTGGCCGTGGCCCAGACGCTGAGCTTCACCCAGGCCGCCCGGCGTCTCGGTCTTCGTCAGTCGACGGTCAGCCAGCATGTGCGCCGGCTGGAGAGCACGGCGGGGCGGCAGCTGTTCTCGCGGGACACCCACTCCGTGGAGCTGACGGAGGACGGCGAGGCCATGCTCGGCTTCGCTCGCCGCATCCTTGAAGCACATGAGCAGGCGGCGGCGTTCTTCACGGGGACGCGCCTGCGCGGCCGACTGCGCTTCGGCGCCTCCGAGGACTTCGTACTGACCCGTCTCCCCGAGATCCTGGAGGGCTTCCGGCACGACCACCCCGAGGTCGATCTGGAGCTGACGGTCGAGCTCTCGGGCACGTTGCACGAGCAACTCGCCGACGGAAAGCTCGACCTGGTCCTGGCCAAACGCCGCCCCGAGGATCCCCACGGCGAACTCGTCTGGCACGACCGCCTGGTCTGGATCGGCGCGGAACGCCTCCGTCTGGACCCCGAACGCCCAGTCCCGCTGATCGTCTACCCACCCCCCGGAATCACCCGCGCCCTGGCCCTGGAAGCCCTCGAACGCCAGGGCCGCCCCTGGCGCATCGCCTGCACCAGCGGCAGCCTGAGCGGCCTGATCGCAGCAGCCCGAGCAGGCCTGGGCGTCATGGCCCACTCCCAGGGCCTGATCCCCCCGGGCCTGGTCCGAGTCCCACCCCGAGCAGCCCTCCCCGAACTGGGCAGAGTCGACTTCGTCCTGACCCACGCCACCCGCCACACACCAGCAAAGGGATCGGCAAACGCCCTGGCAACGCGCATCCTGCAAGGCGGGGTAAGCCTCCACACCGGCCGCTGACCTGCAAGGCGGGGCGAGCCTGCACAGCGGACGCTGCGGGGAGCGCCCCTGAAAGGGGCGCGGGGCTGTGTCGATTTGCGGCTCCGCCGCGTGGGCGCGACCAGCCACAGCCAACCCGCAGGGAATCCACCCCCAAGGGCACTCACCCCACCGCACACCTTCCGGAGGAGATTCCGTGGAGATTGCGAGCCGGAAACCTACGCACCCGTAAGAATTGTGTCCCGACCCACCCCATTGAAGCCGCAAATAAGCTCGTGACCAGCACATACAACACAGCGAACTGACAAGCCACCGCCACTCCCGCGGCAGCGCGACGTGGGGTAGCTTTCACGGCGCTGTGCGGAGCGCCACAAGGAGCGGGGATTGCGCGAGTTCACCAACCCTCCGTTGGCGTCGGCGCCGCCGGTGGGCGGCCTGGCCGATGCCGTCTACGACCATGCCCGGGAGGACCCGCTCTATGTCGCGCTCGGCCGCAAGGACGAGCACGGCCAGTGGCGCGATGTGACCTCCGCGGAGTTCCGCGACGAAGTGCTGGCTCTCGCCAAGGGATTGCTTGCCCAAGGCATCCGGTTCGGCGACCGGGTCGCGATCATGTCCCGTACGCGCTACGAGTGGACCCTCTTCGACTACGCCCTGTGGTCCATCGGCGCCCAGGTCGTGCCGATCTACCCCACGAGCTCGGCCGAGCAGGTCTTCTGGACGCTGCACGACTCGCAGGTGTCGGCCGCGATGGTCGAGCACGAGGACCACGCGATGACGATCGCCACCGTCATCGACCGGCTGCCGATGATGCGCCGGCTCTGGCAGCTGGACGCGGGCGCGGTGCAGGAGCTGTACGAGGCGGGCGCGCACCTCGACGACGAGGTGGTGCACCGGCACCGGCGCGCGGTCACACCCGACTCGATCGCGACGATCATCTACACCTCCGGAACCACCGGCCGCCCCAAGGGCTGTGTCATCACGCACGGCAACTTCATGTTCGAGTCGGACACGGCCATCGAGCGCTGGGAGCCGCTGTTCCACTCGAAGAAGGGCGACCAGGCGGCCACGCTGCTGTTCCTGCCGCTGGCGCATGTCTTCGGGCGGATGGTGCAGGTCGCCGCCATCCGCGGCCGGGTCAAGTTCGGACACCAGCCGCAGCTCAACGCGGCAGCCCTGCTGCCCGATCTGGCGGCCTTCCAGCCGACGTTCTTCCTCGCGGTGCCGTACATCTTCGAGAAGGTCTTCAACGCGGCGCGCAGGAAGGCCGAGCGGGAGGGCAAGGCGGGCCCGTTCGAGAAGGCCGTCGAGGTCGCCGTGCGGTACGCGGACGCCGTTGAGGCCAAGGCCTGGGGCATCGGGCCCGGCCCCTCGGCGGCCCTGCGGGTGCAGCACCAGCTCTTCGACAAGCTCGTCTACTCCAAGATCCGCGAGGCGATGGGCGGCCGGATGAAGCACGCCATGTCCGGCGGTTCGGCGATGGACCGGCGGCTCGGGCTGTTCTTCGCGGGCGCGGGCGTCCAGATCTACGAGGGGTACGGCCTCACCGAGACCACCGCCGCGGCGACCGCCAACCCGCCCGAGCGCACCCGGTACGGCACCGTGGGGCAGCCGTTCCCCGGCACCACCGTGCACATCGCGGACGACGGCGAGATCTGGCTGCGCGGCCCCAATGTCTTCCAGGGCTACCTCAACGACCCCAAGTCCACCGACGCGGCCCTGCACGACGGCTGGCTGGCCACCGGTGACCTGGGCTCGCTCGACGAGGACGGCTATCTCACGATCACCGGGCGCAAGAAGGAGATCCTGGTGACGTCCGGCGGCAAGAGCGTCTCGCCCGCGCAGCTGGAGGAGCGGGTGCGGGACCATCCGCTGGTCGCGCAGTGCATCCTCGTCGGCAATGACCGGCCGTACATCGCGGCGCTCGTCACGCTGGACGGGGAGGCCGTCGAGCACTGGCTCCAGATGCACGACAAGCCGAAGCTGACCCCGGCCGAGCTGGTGCGCGACCCGGACCTGGAGACCGAGGTGCGCCGGGCGGTGGTGGCGGCGAACACACTGGTGTCGCAGGCCGAATCGATCCGTACGTTCCGGATACTCGCCCACCAGTTCACCGAGGAGCACGGGCTGTTGACGCCTTCGCTGAAGCTGAAGCGGAAGGCGATCGAGAAGGCGTACGCGTCGGAGGTCGAGGCGCTGTACCGGGCTTGAAGTGCTCTCCCGTCATGAGACAGCTCGCTGACCTGGTGTTCTGTAGTCTGTCTCACCGTGTGACATGGAAGATCCGTCGGGGCGGAGAGCCGCTGGCCGGTAGATCCAGACCATGAGTCCGTCCAATGACAGTGCACAGCCAGGTCGGTGTCCGAGTCGCTGGACTGACTGAGGCTGGAACTTCGACCTGGACGACGAACTGCGCTCGTGGCTCCAGGAGTCCCACGACACGGTGGGCCCCAGAGGGAACCGTGATGGCCGGATGCCGTCTGTTCACGGGTGGGTCAACGCCAATAGCCTGTGCGACCTTCGCGTCTGGGAGGTCTCGTGAACGGTCTCCGTGCGGTCATTGTCTGCCTTGTGATCGCGTGTGCCGCGGTCGTGTCGCCGGCCGCGGCGGTGACGCCAAGTTGGTCGGCGCTGCCGGTGCCGGCGGCGGCCCCGCCGGTGACCGTGTCCGATCTCGCCGCCCGCGGGCCGGGCGAGGCGTGGGCGACCGGGTACGAGCACGCCGCCGATGGAGTGCGGCCGATGCTGTACCGGTGGGACGGCACGGCGTGGAGCCGGGACACCACCTTCCCCGGCGCCGGTGAGTCGGGCTGGCTCGGCAAGGTGCAGTTCGTCGGCGAGGAGGTGTGGATCTTCCACAACCGCGTGGGAGCGGGGGAGATCCTGCGCCGGTCGGCGGGAGGGTGGAGTGCCGTCCCGCTGCCGCAGACCCTGTGGACCTACCAGGACTTCACCGCGGTACCGGGTGCCGCGTGGGTGGTCGGTGAGGACGACACCGGGCTGAAGGTGTTGCACTACGACGGTTCCGGCTGGACCACACAGTCCACCCCGGACGGTGTGCTGTACCTGATGGGGATCACCGCGCGTACGGCCACCGACGCCTGGGCCTGGGCGGACACCAGCACCGGGACCACCATCCTGCGCTGGGACGGCACGGCGTGGCAGGACGCGAAGGTGTCGCTGCCGCCGAACAGCAACGTGCACACGATCTTGCTCGAACCATCCGGCCGGGTCACGATCGGCGGCAGCCAGTACACCGACGGCGTGGCCCGCACCTACCTGATGACCTTCAACGGGCGTGCCTGGCGCACCACTTACCCACCGCTGGGCGACACCTACACCGAGGCCATGGTGCGCGGCCCGGACGGCGCGCTGTGGCTGCCGGTGCGCAGCGACCGGGCATTCCAGTCGAAGTACGCACGGGTAGACGGCTCCCGCACCACCTTCTCCTACGGCCCCGAGCGCACGAACGCGATCGACGTCAAACCGCGTGCACTGGCGAGGGCCGGGTCCGCACTGCTGTCCTTCGGGACCGTCGAGATCTACGGCTCGAAACCGAACCTGATGAGCGAGCGGCTGGGAGGCCGACCATGAGACGCCGACTACTCGTCGTGGCCCTCGCTGTCGCCATGACCATCCTGGCCATCATGACCCCGGCCGCGGCGGAAACCCCGTCCTGGCAACACGTTCCGGTCCCGGCACAGGTACGCCCCCAGGCCGGGCTGAACGAGGCCGTGGCGTTCGGGCCGGACCGGGCGTGGGCGGTGGGCGCGGACGCCGTCGGTCGCGAGGCGCCGGGCTTCCCGCTGCTGCTGCGCTGGGACGGAACCGCGTGGCAGCGCCAGAGTCTGCCCGGGATCGGCTGGCAGGGAGAGCTGTTGTCCGTCGCCGCGACCTCACCGACGGCGGTCTGGGCGGTCGGCCGCGACTCGGCGGGCGGCGCCCGCCTGCTCCGCTACGACGGAAAATCCTGGTCGATGAGCCGGCCGCCGAGCGGTGTCGTACTGACCAAAGTCGTCACGGGGGGCGGTGAGACCTGGCTGATCGGTTCGCGGGACGGCGCGCAGGTGCTGCTGCGCCGGGACGGGAGCGGCTGGCGGGACCTGCCGGTGCCGCCGGGAGCCGTGTACGGCCTGCACATCCTGGCGGCCGACGACGTATGGGCCGCGGGCGACACCGCCTCGGGTGCGGCCGTGTCGCACTGGAACGGGCAGGCGTGGCAGCAGACGATCGTGGACGGGTTCCCGCGGTCGGCCGTGGGCAGTGTGCTGGCGGTCTCGCCGACGGAGGTGTGGGCAGGGGGCACGGCCGGATTCGTCGGCGGCCCGGTGGGCCGGCCGATTCCGCCGCTGCTGGTCCGCTGGGACGGGCAGACGTGGAGCCGGGTGACCATGCCCACCGACTTCGGCTCGGTCAGCTCACTGGCGCCCACCCCGTCCGGCGAGCTGGGCTGGGTCGCGGTGTCCCGCTCGCAGAAGAGGGACCCGGACAGCTTCCCGCCGTTTGTCCCCGGGCCGGATTTCCTTGCCTGGAACGGGCAGTCGTTCACCGGGTACAGCGAGCCGACGGTGGCCGGGGAGGGTGAATCCTCGCGGCTGCAACTGGCGCCGGTGCCGGGCACGGCGTCGGTGTGGTCGGTCGGCCGCGCCGACGGTCCCGAGGGAACCTTCGCCCCGCGCATCCTGCGGTTCGGCTGAGCACCCCCAAGCCCAGGCCCTCGTACGAGAACCACGCTGTCGACAGACTGCCCAGGGATGGTCCGGCTCACGAGCAGGCCACCCGAAAAAGTGAGCCCCTTGATCAGGTGTCCTGTCGTACTGATGCTGTCCGTGGATCTTGTGCTGATCCGCGGGTTTGCCAGGATGGTTGAGAATTCTCCGCTCAGAGTTCTCAGTTGAGTTGGCCCTTGCAGAAATTCGCAGTAGACGGCCGGACGCGGACTGATCGCACGTCAGTGACCAGTGGGGGTAGATCTGTCAGCCTTGCCGGCCATTGTTTCCGCGATCGTCAGCAAGTCTGCGATCTGGGCGGCCAGTTCGGTGGGCACTGGTGTCTCGTCGCGGACTGCCTGGGTCCTACGCCACTCCAGGGCGGCGTCGATCGCCGGGCGCAGGTGCGGCCACCGACTGCTCGCCCACCTGGCGGCCTCGGCCTTGCCGACCTGGCCGCCTGTGGTCATCGTGAACACTGCCCGGCATGCTGTCAGGACGAGGTAGGCATGGCCTCCCGGTGGTGTGTCTCTGGGATCCGCTCGCGCAGCGACAGGGCTTCGGCGGCCACCACTGCGCGGACCTCGTCAACCGGTACCGGGCGCACCACGGACTCCACCGGCCTGCCGGTGAGGGTGGCGCCCGCGTCGCGGGCCTGCTGCCAGTTCAGCGCCCAGCTCCGGGTCGCCGGCGTCGTGTGCAGCGGTGAGCCCGGGGACACCGAGGCCAGCAGTGGCAGCCCACTGCTACCGCCGTCGGAGGGCGGTCGGCCGGACAGCACGGCGGCAGGCGCGTACACGAGGTCGATCCGGTCGACGAAGTCAGGATGTGTCTGCCAGAAGCGGTAGTGCGCGGTCTCCAGACGGCCCATCATGCTCTGGTCAACCGCGTCGGCGAAAGCCACCACCAGGTCGATGTCGCTGACCCCTTCGTCGAAGTCGCCACCGACCACCGACCCATAGAGGTAGACGCCCAGCAGTTGATCCCCGAGTGCCGACTGGATCTCGTCGAGCAGGCTGGGCAGGACTCGGCGCGCGCCGACCGGAAGTGCGACGAGAGCTGCCCCCGACTGCCGGCTGCGGCCGATGGCGCTATTGGGCGTCTGTTGCTGTTGCCGACCGTCCACGGGGACTACCGTGCCATGCCCCCGCTCCGCGGAACACGATGCGCCAGCCACAAGATCTGCGGCCGGGCCAACTGTGTCCCGAGATGTCCCGTCTCATTGGATCTTGCAGAGACAGGTCCGCTGACCTGCGGGGTGACGGGTTGCATGGCGACTCGGAGCACGGAGGGTGCGGAGTCCTGGAGGGGCTGAAGCGGGCGCCGAGTTTGCGTCTCATTGATCATGGCGAGACCGGTGCCTCCTGCCCGAGCAACGCCACGGTCACGAGCTCCTCCCAGAACGGGGCCTTGTCAGGATGGTGAGACGCTCTGCTCCAGGATTCGCAGTGAAGGTTGCAGTTTCCGGGCCAGTCCCGACGGGAGCTGGGGTGTCGGTCAGAAGCGTGTCACCAGCCGCAAGTAGGCCAGGGACCGGAAAGCCGTCAGTGTTGAGGCATTCCCGGCGGTGGATTGGCGTCGTCGAGTTGCTCGCGGACCTGGACGTTCACTGTGGGATGCGCGGCACCGCCGTCCGCGCCCAGGCCCGCGAGCAGGCGCAGCCCGTCCTCGGTGGGGCTGCCGGGGGCCGCGGACAGCACCAGCAGCTCCATGCCCGATTCATCCGGTAGTGCGAA
>NZ_BMPQ01000039.1:75328-76024 GCF_014647675.1 Streptomyces flaveus
GCGCAGGTGCCCGACCACGTCGAGGGTGCAGTTCTCCCAGTCCGCGTACAGGCCGCGCTCGGTCTCCTCGAGGAAGATGTGCCGGGCGGTGTTCAGGCCTGGCATCGGCCGTCCGTACAGGAGCCCGGCGAGACGGTTTCCGGCGAGCACGTCCAGGCGATGATCCATGATCAGCGCGGGCGCGTCGGCGACCAGGCCGAGGACGCGCAGCAGCTCCGGCCGGATGCGCCCGCCCGGCGCCTTCGCGCGGCGGCGGCGCTGCCGGGCGAGCCGGTCGAGGTGCCCGCGTTCGGTCGCGTCGAGGCCGAGGACACGGGCGAGCGCGTCGAGGACCTGCTCGGAGGGCTGGGTCGCGCGGCCCTGCTCCAGGCGTACGTAGTAGTCGACGCTGACTCCGGACAGGTGCGCGACCTCTTCGCGGCGCAGCCCTTCGACCCGGCGGCGGCTGTCGGTGGGGATGCCGACGGCCGCCGGGTCGACCCGGGAACGCCGGGTCCGCAGGAAGCCCGCAAGATCGTCCATGCTCCCAGTATGGCGTCGGTGATGCCTCGTGAAGGTGGCCCCGCCAGTACCAGGAAGTCCCGTCCGATGGAAGAGGCGCCCCTGAACAACGGGCGCCGCGGCGCCCAGGATCGAAGGCATCCGATCCGAAGGAGTTCCCGTGAAGACGCTGATCGTCCACGCCCACCCGGAGCC
>NZ_BMPQ01000040.1:0-13189 GCF_014647675.1 Streptomyces flaveus
GCTGTCTGCGGAGGCCGGCCGGTGGCTTCCGCGGGATGGCTGCTGCGGGACATGGCCTTCGACGGATTGCCGCGCCGCGCCGCGGGGCTGGGCGGTGTGCTGGTGCACCCCGCCCATCGAGGCCAGGGCATCGCCCGGACGGTGATCAGCGTGGCGGTCGAGCACGCACGAGCGGCCGGCGCCGAGACGATGCTTCTGCTCTGCCGCCCGGACCTGGTCCCGCTCTACACACGGCTGGGATGGAGCCGGCTTTCCGTGCCCGTCACCGTCCGGCAGCCCGGCGGCGCGCGGACCTCGCCACTGTCCACCATGATCTACGACCTGGCCGGCCTGCCTCATCCCGCCATCAGCGTGGACCTGCGGGGCCTGCCCTTCTGATACGCCGGGCAGGATTCACCGGGCGGTCAGGCTGTGTCAGCTAAGGGACGTCCGCCCAGACAGTCAGCCCTAAACGATCACTCAACCTTCGACTGAGGCACTCCCGGCGCCTGACCGGGCCACTTCGCGTGCCGCGCCAACGGAGAGATCATCGCGAGCCAGGTACTGGAAGGCGAAGCGCATGATCGCTTACACCACCTCGCGGGACGCGACCCACCAGGCCGGATGGCCTGACAGAGCGAAACGACTCCGCGAGGGTTCACAAGCCGTCGTGCGGCGCCCATGGTGACGGTATGCGCAGATCCGCGGCGGCTGTCGGCAGTTCGCTGTTCTTCGCACTCGCGCCCGGCACGGTGGCCGTACTGGTGCCGTGGTGGCTGACGGGGTGGCGGGCCGGGGACTGGTGGCCACCCCTGCGAGGGCTGGGAATCGTGCTGCTGGTGGCGGGTGCGGTGGTGCTGCTGTCCGCGTTCGTACGGTTCGTAGTGGAGGGGCTGGGCACGCCCGCCCCCGTCGCGCCCACCGAGCACCTCGTCGTGGGCGGGCTCTACCGGCACATGCGCAATCCGATGTACGTGGCGGTCGTCGCCGTCATCGCGGGTCAGGCACTGCTGCTGGCGCGGCCGGTGTTGTTCGTCTACGGCACGCTCGCCGGGCTGGGGATGTGGGCTTTCGCGAGGGGGTACGAGGAGCCGGCGCTCTCGCGGCAGTTCGGCGAGGAGTACGAGCGCTACCGGGACGCGGTGCCCGGCTGGTGGCCCCGGCTGCGCCCCTGGCGCGGACCGGAGTGACGCGGGAGAAGCGCCGACCTTCCCGCCGTGCTGGAATCCGGCCCTGAGGCGACAGGCCACAACAGCCATCTCTGTCACATCCGTTGACTTCCCCCTCACTCGGTTCTACGTTCAGCGCGCCCGGTCGTTCGGATTGCCGATCCATGTTCGGCATTTCGACCACACTTCCCAGGAATGGAGCCTGACGTGAACAGACCCTCGGACGTGAGCGGGCCCTCCCGTCGGCTCTTCCTCGGGATGGCCGCCACCGTCCCGGTGGCCATGACCGGCGCTCTCAGTCTCGGCGCCGGGAGCGCGAGCGCGGCGACCGGGCCGTCGTACGTGATGGGGTACTTCACCGAGTCGACCAACCTCGGCGCGGGCACCGACTACGGTCTCCACCTCGCCGTCAGCACCGACGGCCTCCAGTGGCTGCCGCTGAACCAGAACAACCCGGTGGCGACGCCCACCCAAGGTGCCCTCGGCCTGCGCGACCCGTTCATCATGCGCAAGCAGGACGGCACCTTCGTCGTCCTGGCGACCGACCTCCAGGGCACCGACTGGAACCGCACCAGCGTCAACATCCACGTCTGGGACTCCACGGACCTGCGCACCTTCACCGGCTACCGGCTGCTGAAGCTGCATGACATGACCAACACCCACAGCTGGGCGCCGGAGGCGTACTGGGACGCCTCGCGCGGCCGGTACGGGATCCTCTACTCCTCGGTGAACAGCAGCGGCCACAACGTGATCATGGTCAGCTACACGACCGACTTCCGGACGACGGCCAACCCGCAGGTGTTCTTCGACCCCGGGTACGACGTCATCGACGGCAACCTGGCCGTGGGCGTGAACGGCGTCAACTACCTCTACTACAAGGAGAACCAGACGCTGGTGGGGGCACGGTCCACCTCCCTCAATCCCGGCAGCTTCACCAAGTTCAGTACGCCGGTCGCGCACGGCGGCACGGAAGCGCCGATCCTGGTGAAGTCCCACACGTCCAGCACCTGGTGGCTCTGGGGCGACACCTACACACCCAACGGTGTCTTCTACGCCTGGCAGACGAGCAACCTGGCCTCCGGTACGTGGACTCCCGTCGACCAGCGGCTCTACACGCAACCCCTCAACTCCAAGCACGGCACGATCGCGGCGATCACGGGAGCCGAGTACGACAACCTCGTCGCGCGCTACGGGGCACCGGCCTGGAACCGGCTCAAGTCGTACAACTACCCGGACCGTTACGTCCGGCACAGCGGCTACGTCGGCAGGATCGACCCGTACCCGATCGACCCGTACGCCGACTCGCAGTGGAAGCTGGTGCCGGGCCTGGCGGACTCGTCGGGGGTCTCCTTCCAGTCCGTCAGCCACCCCACCCGCTACCTGCGGCACTACAGCTACAACCTGCGCCTCGACGTGAACGACGGCACGACGGCGTTCGCGCAGGACGCGACGTTCCACCGGACCGCCGGGCTGGCCGACTCCACCTGGGCGTCGTTCCGCTCGCACAACTTCCCGACGCGCTACATCAGGCACTCCGGGTACGTCCTGCGGATCGATCCCGTCTCGACGGCGAGCGAACGGGCCGACGCGACCTTCCAGGTCGGCTACTGACGCCCGGCGATCGAGGGGCAGCGCAGTCGCGCCGCCCCTCGATCGTTCCTACACGCCTACCAGCGCAATTCCCCGGTTTCGTCTTGGAGAGTTCCTGTCGGACCGTCCGCGTCGAGAGTTGCCAGACGCACGACAGTTCTGGCGCTCTCTTCCACTGGCCTTCCGATTCCGAAGGCCGCGGTCATATCGGTGGCGGTGGTGCCGGGCTCAAGTGCGTTGAACTTGATGCCCGGCTGGGACTTGGCGTACTGGACCGTCAGCATGGTCGCTGCCGACTTGGACGCAGAGTAGAGCGCAAGCGGCACGTTGAACTCCGGCCGGTCGGGGTTGTTCACTGCCCAGAATGACCCGAGGCTGCTCGAAACGGTAACCACGACAGGGTTCGATGATTTGCGCAGCAGGGGAAGCGCCGCCTCCGTGACCCGCACGACTCCCACCGCGTTGGTGTCGAAAACTCGGAGAGCCGTGGGACCGTCGAGGAATTCGTTCCCGAGGATGCCCGCGTTGTTCACCAGAACGTCGAGCCGGCCCTCAGCCGAGTCAATTGTCGCCAGCGCGCTGCTCACCGACACGTCGTCGGTCACGTCGAGCTGCACGAATCGTGCGCCAAGCGCTGCCGCGGCCTTTTCACCTCGCTCGACGTCACGCGCGCCGATGTAGACAACGTGGCCCAACTCCAGAAGTTGTTTGGCTGTCTCGAAACCGATGCCCTTGTTGGCCCCGGTGATCAGTGTGACGGTCATGCGTCTCTCCTCTGTACGGCAGCCCCGGATCGGGGCTCCAACGGGATAGCGAGCCGGGCCGGCCGGGCGCCGCCGTCCTCGCCGGATGTGCGGTCGTGGAACTCAGATCTGGTTCAGGCCGCCGTCGACGTACAGGCTCGAACCGGTGATGAAGCTGCTCTGCTCAGAGGCGAGGAAGGTCACGGCGGCGGCGATCTCCTCCGGGCGCCCGAGCCGGCCCAGCGGCACACGCGTAGCCAGTTGCTGCTTGAACTGCTCCGGGGCGGGAGTGAGCGCCGACAGTGCAGGGGTATCGGTCGGGCCGGGCGTGATGGTGTTGACCCGGATGCCGCGTCCCTTGAGTTCGTTGGCCCAGGTTCGGGAGAACGATCGGGTGGCGGCCTTGGTCGCCGCGTACACGCCGAGCGCCTCATCGCCGACGTCCACGTTGGTAGAGCCGTTCAAGATGACCGAGGCGCCGTCGTTGAGCAGGGGCAGCGCCTTCTGAACGGTGAACAGCGTGCCCCGGACGTTGATAGCGAAGAGGGTGTCGAAGTGCTCCTCGGTGACCTGCTCAAGCGGCACGAGCGAGGCGACGGAGGCATTCGCGAACAGCACGTCCAGGCCCCGTCCCCGGCTGCGGATCGTCTCGTAGAGCCGGTCCAGGTCGGCCAGGTTCGAGATGTCGCCGGTCACCGCGGTAGCCGCTGAACCGATCACTTCGACGGCCGCGTCGAGTTCGGTCTTGCGTCGGCCGGTGATGAACACGTGTGCGCCCTCGGCTGCCAGCCGGACGGCACTGGCCAGGCCGATTCCGGCGCTGCCCCCGGTGACGAGAGCGGTCTTTCCCTCAAGTAATCCCACGTGAGTAGCTCCTTCGACTTCTGCAGCGATCGCTGCAGAAGTCGAACGTTAGCATTTCTGCAGCGATCGCTGCAGAAAAGGTAGGCTGCGGGGGTGGAGACCAAACAGAACGGCCCTGTCGGCCGACCGCGAGGATTCGACGCCGACGAAGCCCTCGAGCGCGCCATGCTGGTCTTCTGGGAGCACGGCTACGAGGGGGCCAGCACGGCCTGCCTGACGAACGCGATGGGCATCTCCACCACCAGCATGTACGCAGCCTTCGGCAACAAGGAAAAGCTGTTCCGCAAGGTTCTGGAGCGCTACACCGAAGGCCCGAGCGGATACCTGCCCCGGGCCCTGGAGGAGCCGACCGCCCTCGGCGTCGCCACCGCGATCCTGGCCGGCACCGTTCGAACCACCACCCGCCCGGCCCATCCCCACGGGTGCCTGGGCGTCCAGGGCGCCCTGACCGTCAGCGACTCCGGGCGGGAAGTCCGTGACCTCCTCGTCGCCTGGCGCGACAACGGCTACTCCTGCGTCCGAGAGCGGTTCCAGCGCGCCGTCGACGACGGCGACCTGCCTCCGCAGACCGATCCGGGGCTACTGGCCCGCTACGTCACCACCTTCGCCTACGGCATCGCCGTACAAGCCGCGAGCGGTGTCGGCCGCGATGAACTTCAGGAGCTGGCCGACGCCGCCCTGCGTAACTGGCCACTCTTCTGAGAACCGCCCGGCGCGTGAACTTCGGGCCCTACGACGACTGCGAGTGACGAGGCAGCAGGGCGACGGACGCGACGGGGATCGCGGCGAGGACCAGCCAGGGCACGGCGGGCGGCAGGCCCACGTCGAGCAGTGAGCCGGTGCCCGCGCTGCCGATCAGGACTATCAGGCCGGAGACGGAGGACAGGGCACCCATGTAGAGGCCGAGCCTGCCGTCCTCGGCGAGATCCGGCACCCAGGCGCGGGCGGCGGGCGCGACGAGCATCTGGCCGAGCGTGAGCAGCACGACGAAGCCCGCCGCGGGCAGCAGCCCGGCGTTGCCCGTCCACCCGGCGGGCCGCGCCGCGGCCACCACCGCGAACCCGGCGGCGATCAGCAGCAGCCCCGCGGCCATGGACCGGCGCAGGTCGAGCCGGTCCCCGGCCCAGCGGGTGACGGGCAGTTGGGCGGTCACGACGAGCAGCGAGGACAGCGCGAACAGCCACGCCAGCGGCGCCTGCGAGCCCGCCGCCCGCTCCACCTCGTCGGGGAGGATCAGATACAGCTGGTTGTACGCCAGCAGGTAGGCGCCGTACGCACAACACAGCGCCAGGAAGCGGCGGTTGCGTACGAGGACGTGGGCCCCGCCCTTGACGGCGACCCGCTGCCGCCCCGGGATGTGCTGGGGCAGCAGCCGGAGATGCCCGGCCAGGACGAGGACGAAGACCCCCGCTCCCGCGAGGCACGCCACCCGGAAGTCCACCCCGAGCAGCAGCGCACCGAGGAACGGACCGACGAACGCCCCGGCCTGCCCGGCCACCGTGAACAGCGCGAGCACGCTCGTACGGGAGCCACCGCCCGCCTCCTCCCACACCACGGCCTGACGGGCGACCTCCGACTCGACGGCTGGCGAGAACAACGCGGCGGCGAAACCGATCAGCAGTACGGCCCCGATGACCGCCCAGGTCTCGTCCGCGTACCCGAGCCACGCGAACCCGGCGATGCGCAGGGCACAGCCCGCGAGCACCACGGGCCGTACGCCGTAGCGGTCGGCCAGCGCGCCGCCCACCACGAACAGGCCCTGCTGGCTGAAGGTCCTCAGACCCAGGACGAGTCCGACCATCCAGCCTGCCATGCCGATCGCGGTGCCCAGGTGTTCGGCGAGGAAGGGCAGAACGGCGTAGAAGCCTACGTTGAAGGCGAGTTGGGTGAGGATCAGCAGGCGTAGCAGCGGGTTCAGCCTGCTCCAGGTGCGCAGGCGCGAAGTACCGGCGGCGGCACCGGTCGGCCGGTCCGCCGCCTTGGCCTGCTCGGTGGGTTGCCGGGTCATCGGGACTCCTTGATTGCGGTGGTGGCGGGTTGCTGTGCGGCGGGCGAGGACCAGGGTGTGGCTGGTGGCTGCGCGGCCAGTGACTTCACGGAGCGTCGGCGTCGCGCTCGGCCGGGCCACCGCACCCCTCCCCCGGCCGTCACCGCCACCGCCCCCAGCAGGGCGAGCACGGCGGCCGGGGCCAGGACGGCCCAGGGGGCGCGTTCGGCGTACGGCTGGTTCTCGGCGAGGAGCAACCCCCATTCGGGGGACGGCGGTTGGGCGCCCAGGCCGAGGAAGCCGAGGGCCGCGAGGGCGAGGGCCACGCCCGGCAGACGCAGGAGGGCGTGGCGGATGACCGGGGGCAGGACGGCGGGGAGGAGTTCGTGACGGAGGAGGTAGAGCCGTCCTGCTCCGAGGCCTCGGGTGGCGGTCAAGTGGGTGGTGGCGCGCTCTTGTTGGAGCAGGGCCGAGGTGTGGGCGGAGAGGGGCGCCCAGGCGACGGCGGCCACGGCGAGGGCCGGAGTGGAGGCGCCGCTCCCCGCGACTCCGGCGACGAGGAGGCCCGCGAGGACCGGCGGTACGGCGTTGACCGTGTCGAGCAACGGTCCGGACAGCCGTGGCAGCAGCCCCAGTACGACACCCAGCACGAACGCCGCCGCGCTCACCGCGACGGCCAGGGCCAGCGTGTCCAGCGCGCCGTGTCCGACCCGGGCCAGCACATCGCGGCCGAGCGCGTCCGTGCCGAACGGGCGCGCCCAGGAAGGCGGTTGGAGCCGTGCCGTGGTGTCCAGCTTCTGCGGGTCCCGGGCCAGTCCGAGTGCGATAACGGCGAGCAGCAGTCCGCCGTAGAGGAGAGGCAGTGCCGTGGGCCGGGACGGCGTCGGGCGGTGCAGCGAGGAGAGCGCGCCGTCGCGCAGGGCCGGTCCGACGAGGAGCCGTGCCACGAGCCGGGCGAGGCCTCCGGCTGCCGCCGCGAGGAGGACGAGGGCGAGGGTGCCGGCCTGGAGTACGGGCAGGTCCTGCGCGATCGCGGCCTGCAGGCTCAGCCGTCCGAGCCCGGGGATGTCGAAGATCTGCTCCACGGCGACGGCGCCGCCGGTCAGGCCGACGACGAACAGCCCGAAGTTCGGCAGCAGTCCGGGCACGCAGCGGCGCAGTGCCTGCCGGGCGATGCTCCGGCCGCGGACTCCGCGCGCGGCGGCCGCCAGCGCCCAGGGCTCGGCGAACGCGCCCGGCAGCATGTCGTCGAGCAGCCGCCCGAGCAGCGCGCCCGCGGGCAGGCCGAGCGACAGCGCGGGCAGCACCATCCACTGGGGCCCGTACCAGCCGAGCGCGGGCAGCCAGCCGAGTTGTACGCCGACGACGGCGGCCAGCACGGACGCGGTCAAAAAGTCCGGCAGCGTGGACAGGAGCGCCGAGCCGGTTCCTGCTGACGGACGCCCGGCGAGTTCCCGCCGCGCCCCGAGCCACAGCGTCCGCGCGCACACGGCGCCCGCCGTGACCACCGCGACGGCCAGTGCCCCGGCCATCAGCAGCAGCGAGACCCCGAGCGCCTGGAGGACCGCGGGCGTGACCTCCGCCCCGGAGATCCACGACCGGCCCGCGTCACCGCGCAGCAGCCCACCGAGCCAGCTCCCGAGCAGATGCAACGGCCCCGCGTCCAGGCCGAGTTGGGACCGAACGGCCTCCAGTGCCTCGGGCGTGGGGTCGCGTTCCGCGGACCGTGCCTTGAGCACGGTGAGCGCCGGATCGGTGCGCGACAGCCACGGCAGCAGCCCGACCCCGCACAGCAGCGCACCGACGAGCACGGCACGCCACAGCGGCACGAGCCCCCGTACGACAGTCACGTACTCCGCCGCCCGTCAGCGCCGCGTCCCGAGCCCGACGAGACCGCGCTCGTACGGGTCGAGCTGCACACCGCTCACCTCGGCGCCGACGCCGGTGATGATCCGCTGATGCACGAGCGGCACCACCGCGTCCGTGCCGAGGACCGCCGCCTCCGCGGCCATCGACGCGTCCTGCCGCTTCGCGGTGTCGGTGATCGACTCCGCCGTGGCGACGGCCTTGTCGACCGTCTTGTCGCACAGCAGCGGCAGGTTGTAGCTGCCGTCGCAGGTGAAGTCGCTGGCGAGGACGGAGACGGGGTCGCCGGTGTCGAGCATGGTGTTGCGGGCGGAGACGACCGCGTCGAACTTCCCTGCCAGGGCGTCGCTTTCGAGCCGTGAGTACTCCCGCACCTCCAACTCGACCTTGAATCCGGCCCGTTCGAGCTGCTGCTTGAGCACCTGAGCGGCCTCGGGCAGTTCGGGCCGGTTGTCGTACGTCGCCACGGTGACCGAAGTCCCCTCGGCGCCCCCGGCCTCGGCCCGCCCGACCGGCTTGGCTCGCTTGTCGGCAGCCCAGGTCAGGGCAGGCCCGTAGATACCGGCGCCGGGATCGGCGTACCCCTCGTACACGCCCTTGGCGAAGGCGGAGGTGTCGATCGCCTCGCGGGCGGCGGCCCGTGTCTTCGGATCCTTGAAGGGCCCGGACTTGGTGTTGAGCAGGAGACTCGTGGTGCGCGTGGTAGCCGTGTCGCGGCGGATCGCCTTGTCCAGGGAGGCGGCCTGCGAGACCGGGACGGCCTCGGCGATGTCGGTCTCACCGGTGCGCAGCGCGTTCGTACGGGCCGTGCCGTCGGCGATGAACTTCGCGTCGATCCCGGAGGCCTGCGCCCGGCCGCCCCAGTAGTCGTCGAAGCGGTTCAGGGTGGCCGCGGTGGTGCCGGTGACCTTGGTGAACTCGAAGGGTCCGGTGGCGGTGCCGACCGGGCTGACGGCGTCCTTCTTCGCGTACGCCTTGGCCGACAGCACGGCCAGACCGGGGCTCGACAGACGCAGTGGCAGTACGGGATCCGGGGCGGCAGTGGTGACCCGTACCCGTCCGCTGTCCGCGGCCTCGGCGGTCAGCTCGACTCCGGACAGTGCGGCGGTCACGGGCTTGGCGCGGGTGGCCCGGGTGAGGGAGGCGGCGACGGCCTTCGGAGTGACCTCGGTGCCGTCCTGGAAGGCCGCCTCGCGCAGGGTGAACAGCCAGCTCCGGTCGCTCTCACGGCTCCACGACTCGGCGAGCGCGGGGACCGCCGTGCCGTTGGCGTCGAGTCGGGTCAGCCCCTCCGTGACGCCGAGGCGGCTGAGGAGGGTGGCGTCGGCGCCGTACGGGGAGTAGTTCTCGGCGGGCGGGAAGGCGAGCGCGACCCGTAGCCGGGAGCCGTCCGAGGCGCCGGAGGCTTCCCCGCTGTCGGAGGCGAAGCAGCCGGTGAGCAGAGGGGCGAGCAGCAGGCCGGCGAGGAACCGACGGCGAGGCAGAGAGTGCATGGTCTCTTTCTTCGTGGGGGGACGCTGGGAGCGAAGGGTGTTTCCGTCAGGGCAGCGGGACCTCGAAGTGCACGATCCTCTGGCCGCCGCCGGGTTCCTCGCGCTCGTCGAGCACCGCCTTGCCCAGCGAGCGCCAGAACGCCTCGGCGCCCGGCACCGCCGGATCCGTGTGCAGATAGACGGAGCGGTAACCGCCGTCCGCCGCCGCGAAGTTCAGCAGCTCGTCGACCAACTGCCGGGCCAGGCCCCGCCGTCGATGCCCGGGACGCACGTACACACGGCGCAGCTGGGCGGTCTCCCCCGAGGGGTAACGCTCGGCGAGATGGCGCGGGTTGGGCGGATGGGCCGGTCCGCGGGAGTCGAGCGCGCCGGTCGCGACGACCGTGCCGTCCCGCTCGTCGACTGCGACGAGCAGGGTGTGCCGGGCGGGCGCGACATAGGCGTGGTCGAGATCGACGATGTCGCGATGCCAGCGCGGTACGTAGCCGGTGCCGAAGTCGCGGTAGACGGTGTCGAGCATGACGGACCGCGCGCCGTCCAGGTCGTCGGGGGTGGCCGTCTTTATGCAGTAGTCACGCACCTGCACATCATATGCATTAAGCTCCCGGCGTTCCGTCGGGGGCACAATCTGCGGGCCGCCTGTAACCTGACCCCTAAAGTCAATGGTCACGCCCAAGATTCATCAGTTCGGGTGAGATTGGATCTTACGGTCGGCGTGGCGGGGATGGTTCCCGACCTACCGGGTAACTGCCTGGATCAAGCGCGCCCTCCCCTGCACGAGGTGGAGCCCGACATGCCGCCGGAAACCAATGACCGTGCCGCGCAGCTGCCCGAGGGCAGTGCGGCGTACTACTCCGGTCTCCCCGCAGTGAACCCGTACGCCCACAGCCGGGTGAGCGGTCCGTTCACCGTGGTCGTGGTGCGCGGCGAGATCGACATGGCGGCGGTCGACGCCCTGACCGAGCATCTGGACGCCGCGACCTCCCGTCCCGTGCCGCAGGTCCTGGTGGACCTGCGGTCCGTCGACTTCCTCGACTGCTCGGGCCTGCGCGCGCTGTGCCGGGCCGAGCGCCGCGCGAAGGAGCGCGGCGGCAGCCTGCGTCTCGTCTCCGATCAGCCCAGCATCCACCGGCTGTTGCGCGTCTCGGGGCTCATCGGACGTTTCCCGCCGCTTGCGGAACTTCCTCCTGAGTGCCGTCCGGAAAACGGATCAGGACCCTGCCCTCAGGAGTGATCCGGACGTCCGTCTGCACCCTCAACTCCCTTGGTTCACAAGGCCGTTCGGGATCGGCGCTGAGGACGACGAGGCTGACGAGAAGGTGGCTGCGACCCGGGTGGAAGGGCAGCCGGAGGCAAGGCGTGGCCGAGTACTCGCCATAGGCGTTGACGCCCCTGGCGTGCGTAACCGCACCCTCGGCCGCCTCCCACCCGTGCAGCGCGACGATCGCGCTCGTCAGCCCGTCCCCCGGTCGTCGCGCCAGCGCCCAGCCCTCCCCCATCGCCTCCTCCAACGGCCCGCTGTCGTCGGCCACGGCCCACCCCCCTTCGCGTACGACCGCTCCGTGCGGCCCTTCGACGCGATGGACCCGTACCTCCCAGGGACCGTGCACCACGCTGGTCGTCTCGATGCGATGCCCCTCGTCGGTGTCCGGGAGGACGGCGCGGTGCCAGGACGCCGCATGCCGTCCGCTCACGCCGAAGGGATGGATCCGGCCCCGCTGGGAGGCCGCCGTGCCGTCCGCCGTGAGGAGTGCGATGTGGTTGTCGGGGCCGAGAGTGAGATCGTCCGGCGGAGTGTCGGGGGCCGCCGCGCTCGCGTACGCGAGCTTCGCGTAGTGCGGGCTGTCGTCGGCCTCGGCCGGAGGCGGGGGCAGGCGGTCGCTGCCGTGGTTGACCAGTCGTACGATGCCATCGGCCGACGTCGAGTGCAGCAGCCAGCCGGGGGCGGGCAGTGCCAGCGTCGCGTCGGCGGTGTCCACCGGGCTTGGCTCCTCGGGCGTCGTCCACACGGGATGGTCGGCGGGCAGCAGCAGCCCGAGGAACGCCTTGCTCGCCCAGTACGGCGAGGCGGGCCCCGAGTACCGCTGGGTGACCGGGAGAAAGGGCCGGTACCAGCCGAGACTCAACAGCCCCCGCTCGTCGGGCACTTGGTGCTCCGCGAAGTGCTTCAGCGCGCCGGAGGCGAGGCGCCGGGTGCGGCCCGGCGGCAGCGGGGTGGCGTCCGCGAGCGCTCCGGCCCACAGCGGGGCGACCGTCGCGAAGCGGTACGTCAGCGAGCGGCCCTGGTGGACGGGTGCGCCGTCGGAGCCGAAGAAGTACTGGTACACGCCGAGGAATTCACGCAGGCGGGAGCGGTGGGCGGTGACCAGGGCCGGGTCCGCGCGCGGTCCGGCCATCCGGGCCCACAGGACCGGATACAGGTGCAGGGCCCATGCGTTGTAGTAGTCGAACTTGCGGCCGTCGCCGTCGGTGTACCAGCCGCCGCCCCGGTACCAGTCCTCCAGGCGCGCGAGCCCGCCGTCGATGTCGGCGCGACTGTGCGGGGCGTCCACGGAGGCGAGGAACTCCTCCGCGATGACCTGGAAGAGCCGCCAGTTGGAGTCGTTCGCCCGGGCGCCGACGAAGCCGCCGAGCCAGTCGGCGACCCGCTGGCGTACCGGGTCGTCGAGCTTGTCCCAGATCCAGGGGCGGCTCTCGTGCAGCGCGATCGCGATGGACGCGGCCTCGACCATCGGCTGGGCCCGGTCGGTGATGGGCGGCCAGCGGTCGGCGCCGTCCGGGTCGGTGCCCGCGGCGAGCCCGGCCGTGTACCGCTCGATCAGGGCCTCGGAGACCTGTCCGCCGGAGCCGGCGATGCGGAAGGCGGCGAGCAGAAAGGAACGCGCGTAACCCTCCAGGCCGTCCGACCAGTCTCCGGAGTGGCTGGCCCGGCCGGGCAGCCGGTAGTGCGCCAGCTCCTTTGACGCGTACGGCAGCAGACCGTCCAGAAGGCGGTCGGCGATCGTCTCCCAGTGGGCGCGGGTCCAGCCGGTGACGGGCGAGCCGACGGGGTCGAGGGAGGGCAGCTGTGGAAGGTGGGAAAGGTGCGTCGGGTCGGGAAGCGACACATGCGGCGCGGTCATACGGGGGCGGATCCTCCGTCACTTGGGGGCGCGCCCCGGCGGGGGCGGCGAGACGCTGTCGCGTACGACGATGTGGGTGCCGAGCAGATGGTGGGCGCCCGCGGCGTGCTCGGGGTCGCGCAGGGCGATGCGTACGGCTGCCCGGCCGAGTTCCTCGGCGGGGGTGCGCACGGTGGTGAGCGGTGGGCTGAAGTCCTCGGCGAGCGGGATGTCGTTGTAGCCGACGACGGAGATGTCGTCGGGCACGCACATCCCGGCGTCGGCGATGGCACGCAGGGCGCCGGCGGCGACCATGTCGTCTCCGGCGAACACGGCGGTGAACTCCCCTGTGTCGCCTGTGCTCTTGAGGAGTTCGGTCATCGCGCGATGGCCCGCC
>NZ_BMPQ01000040.1:13272-57396 GCF_014647675.1 Streptomyces flaveus
GAACTCAGGAGCGTCGGCGGTCAGTACGCGGGTCGCGCCGTGCTCGGCGAGCGCGGCGCGGTATCCGGCGACGCGCGCGTCGAGGGCCGTGTTGCCGGGCAGTCCGCCGAGGAAGGCGATGCGGCGGTGGCCCGCGGAGAGCAGATGGCCGGTGATGGCACGGGCCCCGGCCTCGTTGTCGAACTCGACGACCAGCGCGGGGATGTCGGGGTCGGGCGCGGGCCGCCCGCACAGCACGAGCCTCGCTCCGGAGGAGTCGAGGGCGTGCGCGTAGTGCGCGACGCGCTCCCGGTAGGCGTCGTCCTCGACGACCCCGCCGACCAGGATCACCAGCCGGGCCCCCTCTTCGCGCATGAGCTGCACGAAGTCCATCTCCCGCTGCGGATCCCCCGCGGTGGCACCGAACACGCAGACCCAGCCGCGCTCGGCCGCCTCCGCCTCGACACCCTCGGCGACCTGCGCGTAGAAGGGGCTGGTGACCTGGCGCAGTACGACGGCGACCATCTTGCGGCCGCCGCCGACCAGGGCGCGGGCGTGCGCGTTGGCGACGTAGTCGAGCTCGCGGGCCGCGCGCATCACCCGGGTGCGGGTGGCCGACGGGACCGGGTAGTTGCCGCTGAGCACCCGCGAGACCGTGGCCACGGACACGCCCGCCCGTTCGGCCACCTCGCGGATCGTGACCCGCCCCTTTGCCGCCATGTCGTTCCCCGTTCCTCTGGTTCACTTCGCCCGTGACCTGCCGGTCCATTCCACCTGCCGGTCCATTCCACCTGCCGCCTCATGTGTTGGCGGCGTAGTCCTCGGCGAATTCCTCGGCCATTCTGTCGCCACCTCGCTGACGCCAGGTCTTGACCGCCGCGTCCCACTCGGACAGCGGCGTGCGTCCGGCGATGATCCCGGTGGCGGTGTCCTTGAGGAGCGTTTCGAGGGTGGTGCCCTGGGAGGTGAACGTCCGGGACTGGAGTCCGTACGAGGCATTGCGGATGGCGTGCGGGACGGTCTTCACCTGCCAGGCGTGCAGGGCCTTCACCGCGTCGGGCATGCCGGGCACGAACAGCACCTGGGGTCCTTCGGCGAGGTACTTCAGCGGCAGGTTGGTGTTGTTCTCGACCTGGCCGAGGTCGTTGGGCTCGGGCGAGCCGTCCTTGGCCCGGGTGAAGTGGGTGCCTTCCAGGCCGTAGTGGACGAGTTCCCACTCCTTGCTGCCGAACGGCGCCGCGAGATAGTCGAGTACGCGCAGCAGCAGCTGGATACGCTCCTTCTTCGCCTTCTTGACGATGGTGTAGCCGAACGAGCGACGTGCCCCGACGATGCCCCCGGGCTCCCCGCCCGCGCTGTACGGAAGGGCCGGCGCGGGTGTGAACTCCCGGCCTTTCTCAAGGAACTTGGGGAGGTAGCCGCCGAAACCGTCCTGTATGGAGCCGACCGTCCCGTTGTAGTAGAGGTCGATCATCTCGGGCTGTGCGCTCGAGGTCGCGTCGGGGTGGTAGGAGCCCGCCTTGCGCAGCCGGAGCTGGAAGTCGAGCATCTGCTTGTAGCGCTCGTCGGCCGCGGACGGCACGAACGTACCGTCCTTGCCCACCGACCAGCCCCGTGCGTGGACGCCGTGCGCCGCGGAGTGGAAACCGTCACCGAACACGGACCCTTCCGCCGCCCCGAGGGCGTACTTCTTCCCGCCCGTGCCCTTCTTGGCGACCGCCGCGAAGTCCTGGTCCGTCCAGCCTTCGCTCATCCCGGCGGCCCCGAAGGACTCCTGGTTGAGCCAGAGCGTGGAGCCGGGCAGCGGGCGTTCCAGGGGGATGCCGTAGATGCGGCCGCCGATGCGGCCCATGTCGCGCCAGGCGTGGGTGGGGATGTTCGCCAGGTTCGGGTAGTCCGCGACCGCGTCCCCGGAGAGGAAAGGTGTGAGGTCCTCGGCGCGACGCTGCACGAACTGGGCCTCGCGCGGCAGCACGAATCCGGAGAAGACGTTGATGATGTCCGGGAGTTCACCCGGGTCGCCGGCCATCACCGTGGCCATCTTCTTCTGGTAGTCGGGCTGCGAGATGATCGTGTACTCGATCTTCACGCCGAGGGCCTTCTCCACGGCCTGCCAGAACCGGTTCTCCCCCCGCCCCTTCGGGGGCACGCCGAAGCTGATGGTCATCACCTTGATTGTGGAGCCGTCCCCGGGGGTGCGGGAGACCGATGTCGCCAGGTCGGCGGGGTAGGAGATGTAGCCGGGCTGGACTCCTTCCGCGGTCGGCGCGAGGTCTGGCTTGGGCCCTGCGAAGGCCTTGAACGTGGGCCAGGGCGCCAGCTTCTTGCCCGCGTTGGAGACCCCGTCATCGCCGGACTCCGTGGAGCAGGCGGTCAGGGCGGCCGGAGCGGCGAGCGCGAGACTGCCCACGGCAGCGGTGCGCATCAGGGCACGGCGGGACAGAGGGGTTCCGGACATAGGTGTTCTCTCCCAGCTAGGTGAACCGGTGGAGTCAGGTGCAGTGGGGGGCGCCCCGTAGGGGCGCGGGGCTGTATCGATTTGCGGCTCCGCCGCGCGGGCGCGACCAGCCACGGCGGACCCGCAGCCGAAATACGGCAGGCGAGCGCCGCACCAGCGAAGCGCTCAACTCTTGATCGCGCCGGTGAGCACACCCTTCGTGAAGTACTTCTGCAGGAAGGGGTAGACGAGCAGAATCGGCACGGTGGCGATCACCAACACCGCCATCTGCACGGTCTGCGGAGCATTGACCGTGCCCTCGCTCGTGGCGGTGTCGGTGAGGTCCGTACCGGCCACCACATAGGTACGCAGCACCTGCTGGAGCGGCCAGTGGTCGCTCTCCAGGTAGAGGGAGGCGTAGAACCAGGAGTTCCAGTACGCCACCGCGTAGAACAGGCCGACGACCGCGAGTGCCGCCTTCGACAGCGGAAGCACGACCGACCACAGCACGCGCCAGTCCCCCGCCCCGTCGAGGCGTGCGGCCTCGTACAACTCCTCGGGGATGCCCTGGAAGAAGCCGCGCAGGACGACCAGGTTGAAGACGTTCACCAGCACCGGCAGGACCAGCGAGGAGTACGAGTCGAGCAGGCCGAGCTCCTTGACCACCAGGAAGCTGGGGATCATGCCCGGCGGGAAGAGGAAGGTGAACAGCACCAGCAGCAGTACGGGTTTGCCGCCGAAGACGCCGGGGCGGGACAGGGCGTAGGCGAGGGTCACCGTGCAGGCGAGGCTGAGCAGGGTGCCGACGACGGTCACTCCCGCGCTCACGCCGAGGGCGTGGGTGACGATGCCGCCGTCGAGGATGTCCTGGTACGCCTTGAGAGTCGGCTCCTGCGGCCACAGCACCCATCCGCCGCCCTCGACCACCTCGCGCTGCGAGGCCAGCGAGGTCGACACGATGACCAGGAAGGGGACGCACACCAGCAGGACGACGGCTGCGAGGGCCACCGCCTTGGCGGCCTGGGTGAGCGGCTTCGGCTTCTCCATCCAGCCGGGCCGGACATGGGCGCTCACTTGTAGACCCCCTGTTCGCCGAGGCGGTGGGCGACCTTGTTGGCCGCGTAGACGAGCAGGGCGCCGATGACGCCCTTGAACAGGCCCGCCGCCGCGGCGAATCCGTAGTCGCCGCCGACGATGCCCTGGTAGTAGACGAACGTGTCGATGATCTCGGCCGCTTCGGGGCCGACCGCGTCGCGCTGCAGCAGCATCTGCTCGAAGCCGACGGAGAGGATGTCGCCGAGCCGCATGATGAGCAGCAGGACGATCACCGGGCGGATCGCGGGCAACGTGACGTGCCAGAAGCGCCGCCAGGGTCCGGCGCCGTCGATGGCGGCGGCCTCGTACTGCTGCTCGTCGACCTGGGAGAGCGCGGCGAGGAAGATGATCGTGCCCCAGCCGGCGTCCTTCCAGATGACCTGGGCGACGGTGAGCGGTTTGAAGGCGTCCGGGTTGCCGATGATGTCGACGGTGCTCAGTCCGGCGTCGCCGAGGTAGCTGTTCACCAGGCCGGTGTCGCCGAGGACCTGCTGGAACAGGGCGACGACGATCACCCATGAGATGAAGTGCGGCAGATACGCCACGGACTGCACGAAACGCCGGACGGTGCTCCAGGTGAGGGTGTGCAGGAGCAGGGCGAGCGCGAGCGGGACGGGGAAGTAGAAGACGATCTGCAGGACCGCGATCCAGAGGGTGTTGAGGACCGCGTCCCAGAACGCGGTGTCCTGGAACATCCGCTGGAAGTTCTCCGGGCCGACCCACGGGCTGCCCCAGATGCCGTCGAAGGGCACGTAGTCCTTGAACGCGATGACGTTGCCCACCAGCGCGCCGTAGTGGAACACAAGGAAGTACACGAGCCCGGGCAGCATCAGCAGGAACAAGGTCCGGCTTCTGCGGGCGTGTAAGCCTTTTCGCTTCGTACGCGCTTCAGGCGGACGACGGCGAGAAGGGCTCACCGCCTCCTTGCCCGTGCGCTCCCGCAACACCGCGGCCACGGAGCCTCCTCACCTCTGGCTGTCGGGGTGCGGAGAAATTAAAACGTTTCCAAGACGGGGTCAACACTTCTGACACAGCTGGCCGTTGGGACTTGAGGCGGCTTGCGCCCCGACCTGCGTTGATCTCTGAAAACGTTTTAGGCCGTGAATGCCGGGGGCCGGCAGGACGGCCCCACTCCGTCCCTGCCGGCCCCCGGGTGAGATCGCGCGGCGTCCGCGACAGGGCCGCACTCCCCAGCTACGGGCCCCGGGTCGAGGTTCGCGGGCGCCGCGGCGATCCCGGTCTCTCAGAACGTGAAGACGGCTCTCCCGTGGGAGTTGTTCTTCACGCACTCGTTCGGGAAGGTGCGCTCGTAGGAGACGCGGCGGCCCTGCCAGACGCCGTCGACCGTGACGACCACGGGTCGGTACTCGCGAGTGCACATACCATCGCCTCTGCCGGCCAGGGCGTCGAAGTCCCCGCCGGACGCGCGCAGTTCGGCGCAGGCGCGGGCAGCACCCGGGTGCGTGCCCGAGGCGGCGGGCGCACAGGTCAGGGTGACCGCGCGGTCCGGGGCGGCAGTGGTCGCGTTCTCACCTCGACCCACGGTGAGCACGAGGGCCGAGGGGGCGTAGAGGGTGGACGGGGCAGGCTCGGGGGCGGCGTGGGCGGCTCCGGCGAGGGGGCCGCAGACGGCGGTGGCCGTCAGGGTGAGGGTCGCTGCCCAGCGCGCGGTGTTCGGCATTGTGTGCATCCTTCCGCTTGGGTGGCATTCCAGATCGTTTGCGTTCCGGAACGTTCGGGTGCCGGTTCCGAGTGTCGGACCGGCGAGCGCGAGTCTGCCGAGTCCGTGCCGGAAACACACATCCACCCCACGCGTTTCAGTAACGTTGCGTGTTGAATCAGTGGCGTGAAGTTACGGAATTTGAGCGCGCCGAGACCGCAACTGAGCGGGTGTCGTGGTGCGGAAGAGGCGTCCTGGCCGGATTCGCACCGCTCAGCAATAGGCCGGAAACATTCCGCTTCCAGCGGAAGCGGAACCCTTGCCTTCACTGTGCAGCGGAGTAAGGCTCATTACATGATTACAACCGAGCAGCACGAGAAATTGCGCGGCTGGTTCGCCGGCCGGTTGCCCGACGATCTCTTCGAGAGCCTCAGTGAGGTGACGGTCGACCGCGAGGAGATCACCGTCATCGGTCGCATAGCCGAGCCCCGGCTCGCCGAAGGCGTCTCGGACGCCGAGAAGGAGGCGGCCGTCGAGTCCCGTATCCAGGAGTTCCGGGAGCGCACCCGCGACGACCGGGTCGCGGTGGCCCGCGAGGCCGAGCACCGCTTCCGCAAGAAGGTCTCGTGGGGCGTGGAGTGCGGGGGCGAGCGCGCACTGTTCACCCATGTCGCCGCCCCCGTCATGACCCGGCTCCGGCAGCCCCAGCGGCAGGTTCTGGACACCCTGATCGCCGCCGGTGTCGCCCGCAGCCGCAGCGACGCACTCGCCTGGTGCGTACGCCTCGTCGAACGCCACGCGGACGACTGGCTCACGGAACTGAGGGACTCCCTGGAACACGTCCAGCGAGTGAGGGCCCAGGGGCCGGACGCCGAGGACGCCGCGACCCACGAAGCCGAGCCGGAGGACACGCCTCGCGACGAACAGACCGAGAACTGACCGGCGTTGGCCGGCGGCCGGACGGCCTGAGGCACCCGGCCGGGCGCAACCCTCAGTCCGAGTCGCTCACCGGTTTCGCCACCGACAAGGACTCCGGGCTCGCCGAGGACGTGCTGCCGTCCGTGCGCCAGCGCTGCTCGTCCGACCTGTCGCGGATCTTGACGACCACGTCCGAGTCCTCGTCCTTGGCGGCGGGGGCGACCGCGAGGTCCTCCTGCCAGCGCGGCAGCAACTCGCCCTGGACGGTGAGGTCGTAGCGGACGTCGTCGCCCCGCTTGGAGCCCGCGGAGGCGCAGCTGCCCAGGACCACCACGCCGGCGTCCACGTGGGAGTCCACGCACAGGTCGGAGTTCGCGACACTGCGCAGCAGTCCGTCCTCCTCGTAGGACCACTCCTGGGTCTCGGCGGAGGAGCACGCCTCCAGCTTGAGCGAGGCACCGGACTGCGCCTTGCCCCCCTTGATGTCCAGGCAGAGATCCGCGGCGAGATTGCGCAGCCGGGTCTGCACGGGGGGCGTGGGAAGTGCGGGCGGCGGGGACGTCGACCCGGCGGGCGGCGCCTGGGGGCCCGGAGTCGCGCTCTGGCCGGGGCCAGGGGTGCCGGAGGCGGAGGGGTCACCGCCGTCGTCCTGCGGCCACAGGGTGGTGATCAGTACGGTCGCCAGCAGCGCCCCGGAGACCACGCCTATGCCGGTGAGCATGGCCTTCGAGTTTCCCGGGCCCGGCGCGGCCCTTCGGCCCCCGCCCCCGGAGGAGAACTGGGGCAGCACGCGCCCGCGATGACGGCCGCCGCCGCCCTGCCGTCTACCGCCGGAACGGCTGGGCCGCCCTGCGGACTGGCCCCGCCCCGGACGTGAGTCGAGATAGCGGCGGGCTCCCCAGCCGAGCACCGATTCGGCGAGCAGCACGCCGAGACCGCCCCGGCCGCCCTCGAAATGGCTGAGCTGTTCGGCCGCGTAACGGCAGAAGCGGCACTCCAGCAGATGCTGCTGGACATCGGGGAGCAAGGTGCCGCCGCGCCGAATCGGGACGTCCAGGAGACGGTTGTAGTAGCGGCAGTCCTTGTTCGGCGCGAGTTCGCGGTGGGCCCGTACGCAGCCCTGGCGGAATTGCTCCCGTGCCTGGTCCAGAGCGGCCGACGCGGTGTCGGGATCCATACCCAACAGACCAGCTGGTACGGATATGTGTTCTGCCTCCACCTCTGTGTGCCACAGCACGCACTGGGCGAGTCCCGGGAGGGCCTGGAAAGAACGTTCGGCGAGCTTGCGATTTTCCGGCGTCATCGACTTCGTGGCGCGCATGCCACGGCCTCCGGCAGGTTTCCGGAGTTCCGGCAGAACGCCGGATATGCGATCCGCGGCGGACCAGGCCCGGACCGTGTCCCGCACGGTCACCAGGAGGTGGGGGCGCAGTGCGGCGGCGGACTCGGCGCGTTTGAGGCGGTCGAGGACCTGCTGGAAGGCGGCCGCGGTGACCATCGAGGCGACGCTCGCCGAGGTGGCCAGGCAGATGACCGCGTAGTCGTACGCGGGCTGCCAGTGCCGTGCCATCAACAGCGCGACGGACTGGGCGAGTTCGCCCTCCGGCTGCGCCCGCAGGAGAGCGGCGAGGCTCTCGTCCGACTCCCCGGGAGCGGTGGCACCCCCGGGAGTGGGAACGACGGCGAGGCCGGGGCGCGGGGGATATGTAGGACGGGGCGGGTGGGGGGTGTGCACTGAGCGGGGTCCTTCCAAGGCACAAGGTGGCACACAGAAGTTCTGACCGCCGAAAGGTGCTCCTGGTTGGTGCATACCTTTCTGGCTTGGCGCATGGAAAGCGGCCGGAGGGGTGGTCCGGTCGAGCCGTCGGCCGCCCGCCTTTTGAGCAAAACCGGCAGAACTAAAACTCGAGCATCGAATCAGACCCGGCCCTTAACCATGTACGGGGAAGTTCACCCTTGCACAAATCCCACACAGCCAACAAGCCACTCACGCGACTTGCGCAACATCCGACCTCTGAAGGAAAGTCAAGGTCGGTCCGTCAAGCCGCCCTGCCCTGCTGTGCAACGGTTTTCAAAATCGAACTGCCGGCAGGCGTACGCCTTCAGATCTGCCAGGAGCGCAGGCGGTCGGCCGCACCGAAGACGTCCGCCTTGCCGGACATCAGGTCGCGCGCGAGGTCGACGAGGGCCCCGTAGGGCGGGTCGATGCCGACGCCGCTGACGAACATGTACGAGACCGCCGTCGCACAGGCGAAGCGGGCGTTGGCGGACGGCAGAGGCTTGAGCAGGGCCAGGGTGTGCAGCAGCGCGGCGGCGCGCCAGGCCGGGTCCGAGTCCACGCCGAGCCGCGGCGGATCCACGCGGTGCCGGGCCACTGCGGCCACGAGCACGGAGAAGTCGTTCACCGTGGGCTGGTCGGGCAGGACCTCTTCGTGGCGCTGGAGCAGCCACGGAACGTCGATATGGATGACGGGGGCGGCCATGGGTCAGGCAGCCCGCCCTTCGCCCTTGGCGGCTGGTTCGTCCTCGGGGAAGGCGGCGGCGAACTCATCGGCGTGCGCCGCGAAGAACCGGCGGAAAACGTCCGCGCCTTCCTGCAACGCGCGGTGCCGCACGATGTCGGCCGCCGCCGCCTCGCGTACCAGGGCCTTCATCGACGTACCGCGCTCCTTGGCGATCTGTCGCAGATCCTCGAGCTCGCGCTCGCTGAATTCCACGTTGAGAGCTGGCATGCCCTCCACGGTACCGCGCGGGTACTTACTCGTAAATATTCGCAGGTCAAGTGATGTGCGTGGCGGTACCGGCGAGTGGTGCAACGGCACCCCGGACCCGTACGTGCTGAGACGTACGTCACTCTCCCCCGCCGGATGTCACATTCCGGGCCCCCGCAGCCCTCGCAGTAGTGAGGCGCACTACGGGAGGCAGGCATGTCCAGAAGTCCGGTACCGGGGACGGCGACCGACGAGGTCCTGAAATGACCACGTACGAGAAGGCGCCCTCGCGCCGTCCCGCGGCTGACGAAGCGTCCTCGGGTCAGCGCGTGGCCGACTGGTTCGACGGCCGCCTTGGCATCCACAGCCTCGGCAGGAAGTATCTGCGCAAGGTCTTCCCGGACCACTGGTCGTTCCTGCTCGGGGAGATCTGCCTGTGGAGCTTCGTCGTACTGATCCTCACGGGCGTCTATCTGACGCTGTTCTTCCATCCGTCGATGAACGAGGTGACGTACCACGGCAGTTACGTCCCGCTGAAGGGCGTGCGGATGTCGGAGGCGTACGCCTCGACGCTGGACATCAGCTTCGACGTACGGGGCGGTCTGCTGATCCGGCAGATCCATCACTGGGCCGCGCTGATCTTCATCGCCGGGATGCTCATGCACATGATGCGGCACTTCTTCACCGGCTCGTTCCGCAAACCCCGTGAGATCAACTGGCTGTTCGGCTGGACGCTGCTGTTCCTCGGCATCTTCGAGGGGCTCTTCGGCTACTCCCTGCCGGACGATCTGCTGTCGGGCACCGGGATGCGGTTCGTGGACGGCGCGCTGTTGTCGGTGCCGATCGTCGGGACGTATCTGTCGTTCTTCACGTTCGGCGGCGAGTTCCCCGGTGACGACGTCGTCGCCCGCTTCTACTCGCTGCACGTCCTGGTGATCCCCGGCATCATGGCGGCCCTGGTGGTGGCCCATCTGATCCTGGTCTTCTACCACAAGCACACCCAGTTCCCGGGGCCAGGGAAGACCGAACGGAACGTCGTGGGCGCGCCGTTCATGCCGGTGTACATGGCGAAGGCGGGCGGCTTCTTCTTCCTGGTGTTCGGGGTGATCACGCTGATCGCGGCGATCGCGACGATCAACCCGGTCTGGTCGTACGGCCCTTACCGCGCCGACCAGGTGTCCACGGGAGCCCAGCCGGACTGGTACCTGGGCTTCGCGGAGGGGCTGGTGCGCATCATGCCGGGCTGGGAGATCAACGTGGCGGGTCATACGCTGGTCATGGGCGTGCTGATCCCGATCGTCACCTTCCCCCTGCTTCTGATCTTCATCGGCGTGTACCCGTTCCTGGAGTCCTGGGTCACCGGCGACAAGCGCGAGCACCATCTACTGGACCGTCCGCGCAACCGACCGATCCGTACTTCCATCGGCACGGCCTGGATCAGCCTCTATCTGATCCTGTTCGCGGCCGGCGGCAACGACATCGTGGCCACCCTCTTCCACCTGTCGATCAACACAGTCACCTGGGCGGCCCGGATCGCGGTGCTCGTCGTCCCCGTCCTGGTCTTCGTCGTCACCCGGCGCATCTGTCTGGGGCTGCAACGCCGGGACCGCGAGCTGGTGTTGCACGGTCGCGAGACCGGCGTGATCAAGCGCCTGCCGCACGGCGAGTTCGTCGAGGTGCACCAGCCGCTCTCCCCCGCCGAGTTGCACACGCTGACCCAGCACGAGCAGCCCAGGCCGCTCGATGCGGGCCCGGCACGCGACGCGAACGGCGTGCCGAGCCCGAACGGCTCGAAGCGGCGGCTGCGGGCCCTCCTCTCCCGCGGTCTGTACGGCACCGGAGCGCAGGTGGCGAAGCCGACGGCCGAGGAGTACCGCGAGGCCCATCCCGATGAGGAGGTCGAGGAACGTCAGGAAGCCCGCGCGATCAGCGAGGCGGGGCCTCCAGACGGCTGATCCGCTGGGCGTCACCGTCATGACGGGTTTTCTCATCGTCGACAGCTCAGAAAACCTCACAACTGCTCGCGACCAAACAGATTCTGACGGTCCGACACTCCGGACCGTCAAGACTCCGACAGGCTTGCTCTGTCCGTCGCGTCACATCGGCCGGAAACCCCCGGTGACGGACGGGCCCGCGAACGACGGGCGGTGCCGGTGTGCTCCAGGCGGTGTGCAGACCCCCTCCACGGACTACCCTGGGACTCAAGTGACGCAGCTGATCACTGTCAGTGTCCGCAAGGGACGCAATGGAGTGTGGCGACGATGAGGAGCCACGACGACACACCGCCGCCCGACGGTCCGGACTACCCCTTCGACGAGACCGCCACGGCACGGGCTGTCCTCGACGCGGACGGCATCATCGTCGAGTGGAGCGAGGGCGCCCGGCGCCTGCTCGGCCATGCCCCGGCCGATGTCCTCGGTCGGCCCGCCGCGGATCTGCTGGCCCCGGGCGGCGAGGCCGCGGGGCCCGAGTCGACGAGCACTCGCTGGAGCGGAGAGCTCGCGCTGCGCCATCAGGACGGCCGCCCCCGGAACGTATGGCTGCTCGCGCACCGGCGACGGCCCGAGCGCGGCGACCGCAGCGACTGGCTCCTCGTCGCACCCCTCGACGGCAGGGACCCGCTGCCCGACGGCGATCCCCTGACGACCGCGCTCCTGGAGCAGTCCCCCTGCGCCACGGCGATCTACGACGAGCGGCTGCGGCTGCGCCGGATCAATGAGGCGATGGCCATCGCGATCGGCCTCCCGGAGGAACGGATCCGTGGACTGCGGCTCCCCGAGATCGGCGGTAGGCCGCAGAACGAGGACCTCGAACGGCATCTGATCCGGGTGCTGCTGTCCGGGCAGCCCGAGGATGTGCAGACGTACATGAGGATGGGCGGTGAGCGGGAGCCGCACGCCTGGCTGGCCCGTATCGCGCCGCTCACGGACCCCGAGGGCAGGGTGCGCGGCGTCTGTCTGACCGCCCACGACTTCACCGAGCAGCACCTGGCCCGGGAGCGCCTGCAGCTCGTCAACGAGGCGAGCATCCGTATCGGCTCCACCCTCGACGTCAGACGCACAGCGCAGGAACTGGCCGACGTGTGCGTGCCCGCGCTCGCCGACTTCGTCAGCGTCGACCTGATCGATGTGGAGGGCCGGAACGGCGAACTGTCCTCCGGGCGGCTGTCCGCCCCCGTCAGCCTGCGCCGTGCCGCCCACCGGTCAGTGAATCCGGGCAACCCGGAGGCGGTGGTCAAGCCGGGCCAGGTCGACGTCTACCCGGCATCCTCGCCGCAGGCCGACTCCCTGCTGGCGGGCCGGCCCATCGTGGCCTCGGACCTCGCGTCCACGCTGTCGGAGTGGCTCGCCTGGGACCGGCCGCGCTTCGAGCGTGTCAAGGAGTACGGCATCCACTCGACGATGTCGGTCCCGATGCAGGCCCGCGGCGCGCCCCTGGGCGTCGTCGTCCTGACCCGGTTCCGGCGGGCCGAGCCCTTCACCCCCGACGACGTCCTGCTGGCCGAGGAGATCGCGGCCAGGGCGGCCGTCTGCATCGACAACGCCCGCCGCTACACCCGCGAACGCGCGACCGCGCTCGCCCTGCAGCGCAGCCTGCTGCCCCGGACGCTGCCGCGCACGGCCGCCCTCGAAGCGGCCTCCCGCTATCTGCCCGCGGCCCAGGCCGGGGTCGGCGGCGACTGGTTCGACGTGATCCCGCTGTCGGGCATGCGGGCCGCCCTGGTCGTCGGGGACGTCGTCGGCCACGGCGTCCAGGCGTCGGCCACGATGGGGCGCCTGCGGACCGCCGTCCGCACGCTCGCCGACATCGACCTGGCTCCGGACGAGCTGCTGACCCACCTCGACGACCTGGTCCTCAAGCTGTCCACCGAGGCGGGCGGCGACGACACGACGGGCGAGGTCGGCGCCACCTGCCTGTACGCGGTGTACGACCCGATCAGTCGCCGTTGCACCCTCGCGCGGGCCGGGCATCCGCCCCCGGTGATGCTGCCGCCGGAGGGCCCGCCCCAGGAGATCCACGTACCGCCCGGGCCGCCTCTGGGCCTGGGCGGGCTGCCGTTCGAGTCCATCGAGCTCACGCTCACCGAAGGGACCGTGCTCGCCCTCTACACCGACGGCCTGGTCGAGAGCCGCGACCGGGACATCGACATCAGCCACCGGATGCTGTGCCAGGCGCTGGCCCGCCCTTCGAGCTCCCTGGACGACACCTGCCACCACGTCCTCCAGTCGCTGCTCCCGCCGACCGGCGTTGCCGACGACGTGGCCCTGCTCCTCGCCCGTACTCGCGGACTTCCGGCCTCTCAGGTGGCGACCTGGGACATCCCGGCCGACCCCGCCCTCGTGGCTCCTGTCCGCAAGCAGGTCGTCCATCAGCTGGGCACCTGGGACCTGGACGAGGCGGCGTTCACGACGGAACTCGTGGTGAGCGAACTCGTCACCAACGCCATCCGGTACGGCGAGCGCCCCATCCGGCTGCGCCTCATCCACGATGCCGACACGCTGATCTGCGAGGTGTCGGACGCCAACCACACGGCTCCGCATCTGCGTCGCGCCAAGACCTTCGACGAGGGCGGTCGCGGACTGCTCCTGGTCGCCCAGCTCACCCAGCGGTGGGGCAGCCGGTACACGCCCGAGGGGAAGACGATCTGGGCGGAGCTGACGCTGGACGAGGACTGACGTCCTCCGGCGGTGCCTTTCGGGTCATCGTCGGCCGTCCGCGCCTCCGTAGCCTCCGAAGCCGTATCCGCCGCCTCCGAAGCCGTACCCGCCGTCGCCTCCGCCGTCGTACCTGTCGTCGGAACCGTCGTTCGGGCAGAAGTAGCCGTAGCAGGGCTGGTCAGGGTCGGGCGTGGGGGTCGACTCGGACGGCGTGGGCGTGGGCGTTGGCGTCGGAGACGGTGTGCGGCCGGGGGTGGGCCGCGCGCTGCGCGTCGGCTCCGGCGAGTCGCCGTCCGTGTACGCGTTGATCCACTCCATCTGGAGCGAGTCCACCGAGGTGTCGAACTGCCAGTGCTGGATTTCGCTGTCGTCCCGGGTTTTGAGGACGAGGTCCGTCTTGCCTTCCGGTGCGGCGGGTGTCAGGGCCAGTTCCGTGCGTGCGAGCGGCACCAGGCTGTCGTCGAGGGTGAGGTCGTACCGCACGTTCTTGGTGTCTTTCTTGGTCCGGCCCTCGCACTTGCCCAGCCGGACCGAGGAGGCGAGGCGGGAGTCGAGGCACAGCTCGGGGACGTCGAGGCTGCGGAGGAGGCCATTGCTCTCGTACGACCACTGCTGCCGGGCCGAGGAGGTGCAGGTGGTGAGCACGGCCTCCGCGTCCTTGACCGCCTTGCTGCCGGCGATGCCGACGCACAGATCGTTCCCGGCATTGCGCAGTCTGCCGCTCACGGTGCCGGACGGCGAGTCGTCCGAGCCGGCTCTGGACGGATCGGCACCGGGCGCCTGGGAACCGGGTGTCCTGGACACCGTCCCCGTTCCCGCGTCGGAGGGAGGCCGAGTGTCGTCCCTGTCGCCGGCCCACAGGGCGAGCGATACGGCGACGCCCGCGCTCACGGCGAGCGCGGCCAGGGCGAGGGTTCTCCGGCCGCGCGAGCGTCTTCTGGGCTCGAGGGAGTGAGGCTCCGCGGGGTGGGGCTCCGTGGGAGGAAGGCCGAAGTGCTGCTCGGTGGGGTCGTCGGGGTACGGGGAGGCTTGTGCCTCGTGGTGGTAGGCGCCCGCGGGCTCGGCGGTCCAGGATTCGCCCGAGGTCACGGCCACGACCGGGCCCGGCGGCGGCTCCTCCAGGAGTGGGCCCGTGGGTGCCCGGGCCACGACGGGGCCCGCCTGCGCTTCCTCGAAACGGGCACGGCGGCCGGGCCGGGAGTCGAGATAGGGCCGCGCTCCCCAGCCGAGCACCGCCTCGGCCAGCAGCACCGGCAGCCGACCGCCGGACTGGTCCAGCTGGTCGGCCGCGTACCGGCAGTACCCGCATTTGTTCATGTGCCGCAGCAGGTCGCGGCAGGTATCGCTGCCGCGCCGGAGCGAGGCGTCCAGCAGTCGGTTGTAGCGACGGCACTCCTCCCGGGGGGCGAGTTCGCTGTGCGCCTCGAGAGTGCCCGCACGCAAGAGGTCACGCGCCCGCTCCAGCTGTGCGGGAGCCTCGGCGGCGGTCAGGCCGAGCAGTTCGGCCGGTATCGCGAGGTCCTCCGCCTCGACTTCCGCGTGCCACAGAATGCAGCGGGCGGGCTCCGGCAGCTCCTGAAACGCGCGGGACACCAGGCGCCGGTTCTCCGGCGGAAGAAGCCGTGCCGTGGCGCGGTCTCCGTCCTCGGGGCCGGAGTGGAGATCGGGATGGAGCTGGGATCGCCGGTGGTCCGCGTCCCATTCGGCCGCGATACCGCGCACGGTGACCAGCAGCCGCGGCAGCCACGCCACAGTCGATCCCGTCCGCCGTTCGTATTCACCGAACGCCCGTGTGAATGCGGCGGTGGTGAGCATTCCGGCGTACTGCGTACTACTGGTGCACAGTCGCGCGTACGAGTGGACCGCTGCCCAGTGTCGCGCCAGCAGTTGCTCGTCCGTCGCGTCGCTCACGTGCACTTTCCTCCGAAGACCCTGCCGAAATCAGTACATACCGCCCGGTATGGAATTACCACACACCACCAAACGCACCCTTGCACAGCACGCCGTCCCGGTACAAGCGAAACCACTCAAGGCCCGCTTCTACCCGAGTAGTTGGAGCGGTCAAAACGTCAACGAGAGTTCGTCGCAAGGTGATTCGAATTTCATTTCTCGAAGTTACCTGAAGTATGTGCCGATTTGCCGTCCAGGAAGGGCAGACGTCGGATGTTCTACGGGGCGCGGAGTCCGGCCCGATACGCACCGGGAGGCGTCCCATAACGCTGTCTGAAGACGCGGTTGAAGTGGAACGGGCTGGTGAAGCCGGAGGCCGCCGCCACCCGTTCCACCGGCAGGTCGGTGGCCTCCAACAGCCGGGCGGCGTGCAGCAGTCGTGCGGCGAGCAGGGCCCGCATCGGGGACTGGCCGAGCTGCTGACTGAACAGGTGCGCGAACCGGGAGGGCGACAGCGACACGCCCGCGGCCAGCGACTCCACGGTGTGTGGCGCGCCCGGGTCCGCCGCGATCAGCGCCTCGGCCCGGCGGATCCGTACGTCGATGCCGGACCGCTGCGGCTCCGGGCGCGCGGTGGCGGCCGTGAGCAGCACGATCGACTCCAGGGAGCACAGGGCCAGTTCGCGGGCCGCGGCTCCATGGGCGACGGCGATCTGACCGGCCGCTGCGGCGCCCGGCGCGGCCGTCCGGCCGGGCGGTGCGCCCTGACCCGTCCACCGCGCGTCGGCCAGCATCCGCCGGAACGCCGACTCCACGCGTTCGTGCACGCCGCCCGGAGCCGGCGGCACCACGTACAGCCGGTCCCCGCGTGCGTACGGCCGCAGCCAGCCCGCCCACGACGGCCTGGCCTGGCAGTGCACCCACCAGAACGCCCAGTGCCGCGCGCCCGGCGCGACCGCGTACCGATGGGGAACGTCCGGTCCGAGGACCACCAGGTCACCCGCGCCCGCCCGCGTTTCGACGGCGCCCTGGCTCAGCCGTCCGTGCCCGCCCGTGGTCCAGGTGAACAGCCAACTGTCCGCGCCACGCGGCCGGTTGACGTTGTAGCCGGGCCGCTCGTCGAAGCGGCCGACGGTGACAAGACCCGGCGGCGGGGCCGGGGCAGCAGGCTCGGGCAATCCCTCAGCGTTCACGGGCATCCTCCCGAAAGACGCGGCGGCCTAGCGTGGGATGGACGGAGCCTGAGCCGGAAAGGGTGAACGCATGACAGTCACGGACATCGGCGCCTTCCATGAGCCCATCCTGCCCGAGGCCGGCCACCGGCAGTTCGAGGAGGACGGCTTCACGGTGCTGCGCGGACTGTTCGGCCGGGACGAGATCGCCGAGCTGAACGCGGAGTTCATGGCCCTGCACGCCGCCGGTCCGGTGCCCGGCCACTTCGAGCCGCGCGTCTCGGAGACCCTGGGGCCCGCCGATCCGCTGCACCGCTACCCCCGCGTGATGCACCCGCACCGCATCAACGACCTGGCGCTGCGTTTCCTCCTCGAACCGCGGCTGCGCGGCGTCTTGGAGCCCCTCTTCGGCGAGGAGGTTCTCGCCGCCCAGAGCATGTTCTACTTCAAACCGCCGGGCGCCCGGGGCCAGGCCCTGCACCAGGACAACTTCTATCTCCGTGTCGATCCGGGCACCTGCGTGGCCGCGTGGATCGCCTGCGATGTGATCGACCGCGAGAACGGCGGCCTTGAGGTCGTTCCCGGCACGCACAAGATGGACCTGTTCTGCCCGGAGGAGGCCGACGAAGGACTGTCGTTCGCGCGGGAGTACGTACCGCCGCCGGCCGGCCTCGCCGCCGTGCCGGTCGACATGTCGCCGGGTGACGTCCTGTTCTTCAACGGCACGCTGGTGCACGGCTCGCAGCCGAATCGCTCCGCTGACCGGTTCCGCCGGTCGTTCATCGCCCACTACGTGGGGCGGTCGGCCGAGTGCATCGGGAGCCACTACCGCACGCTGACGATGAGCGGTGATCCGGTTCCGCTGCGGGAGAGCGAGGGGGCGGGGCCTTGCGGCACGGAGTTCGCTCCAGCGGACCCGCACTGAGCGCTTTTGGCTGCGGGTGTGTGGGTGGCTGGTCGCGCCGTTCCCCGCGCCCCTGGGTGGGTCGGGGTCGTGGGCCGGTGCGTCAGCCCGTCGCAGGGCGGGCATACGACCCTGGCCTGGTACAAGGCCCTGGTCCTCCGAGACCGAAGCTAAGCGACGGGCATACGACGCACCGGCCCACGACCCCTCCCGCCGGAGGGAAACCGCGGGTCGTTGGGGGTACGGGCTTCCCCGGGGCGCTGGCTCCTCGGGGCGCGGGGAGCCGCAGGCTTTTGCTTTTCAGGGGCGCGGGGAACTGCGCGACCAGCCACCACGCACCCGCAGCCGCGACACGCAGTGTCGCCCCCCACCCCCTGGCGGGGGGCCTGGGGGCGCAGCCCCCAGTTTCGGGAAGGGGCGGGGCTGGGGAAAGGAACCCTCCCCCACCCCGGTAGGCGTCAGGACCGCAACAGTCGCGCAGCGGTTAGGTCCAGGACGCCGTCCTGCCAGGTCAGCCCTCGCAGGTCGGGCACGACGACGGAGACGTCCGTGTCCAGGCCGCGCGGGCCGACGCCAATGACGTACGCCCCCGCCGTGGCCCCCGCGGTCGCGCCCGCGACGCTGTCCTCGAACACGACGGCTGTCGCCGGGTCGATCCCGAGCTTCTCGGCCGCCGCCCGGTAGCCGTCCGGGGCCGGTTTGCCGTGGGTGACGTCGTCCGCGGTGATGAGTACGAGTGGCAGCGGCAGGCCGGCGGCGGTGAGGCGGGCCCGGGCGAGTGCGGTGACGCCGGAGGTCACGATGGCCCAACTCCCTTGCGGCAGGGCCGTGAGGAGGTCGAGGGCGCCGGGCAGTGCGGTCGTGAGGGCGGCGGCCTCGATTTCCAGGCGGTCGATCTCGGCGAGCGCCGCGGGCCGCTCGGCCGGATCGTCGACGAGCAGCGCGACGGTGTCGGCGGAGCGCCGCCCGTGCACCATCGCGGTGACCTCCTCGGCGGGCAGGCCGCGTTCCCGGGCCCACCGGCTCCATGCCTGGTCGACGCCCGCGTCGGAGTCGACCAGGACGCCGTCGTTGTCGAAGAGGAGGCCTTGGCAGGGAATCTTCATGCGGGGTCCTTCAGCTGACGGGACGGTTGCGGTAGCGGCCGACGAGTTCGCGCGCGGCGACCTGCATTCGGGCGGGCGGCAGGCCCCGGGCGATCAGGGTCAGGTCGTCGACCACCATGTCGCCGATGGTCCAGAACGCCTCCGGGATGCCGCCCGCGCGGTGGGCGGAGAGCACCAGCCCTTCCAGGCCGCGAGCGGGGTCGTCGGCGGCGACGGGTTCCTCGGGCCAGACGTCGATACCCGCCAGCAGCCGGCCCTCGGCGACCCGCGCGAGCAGAGCCGGGAAGTCGACGACAGGTGCCCGGCTGATGAGCATGAGCCGGGCACCGTCCGGCAGCAGGTCCAGTTCACGCTCGCCGAGCAGATGGCGGCTCTCGTCGGTGACGGTGGCCAGCACGAACACGAACCAGCTGCGGGTCAGGGTCTCGTCCAGCGTGGCGGGCACAAGGCCCTGCTCGCGCAGGACGGCGGGCGGCAGCCAGGGGTCGTACACCCGAAGGGTCGGGCGGAAGGCCGCCAGCAGCGGGTGGAGGGCACGGCCGAGTTGGCCGAAGCCGATCAGGCCGATGTCCGAGCCCTGTAGGAGTACGGCGTCGGCGTTGCCCTCGTACACGTACCGCTCCCGTCCGGCGCGGAAGGCGCGGTCCTCGCGGCTGATGCCGCGCGCCAGGTCGAGGGCGAGCCCGAGTGCGTACTCGGCGACGGCCTGGGCGTACGCGGGGCCGCAGTTGAGGAGGTGGATGCCGCGCTCGAAGCAGGAGTCGTAGTCGACGTGCGGGTAGAAGTTGCCCTCGACGTTGAGTACGGCCCTCAACTTCCCTGCCCGGGCGAGCCGTTCGGCCGGCAGCTCGGGCTGCCCGACCACGGCGAAAGCATCGGGCAGGGCGTCGTCGAGGGCCGCTTCGGAGTCCGGTTCGATGACGGTGAAGCGGTCGTGCAGCCGGGTGAGCGCGTCCGGCGTGAAGATGCGGTCGGTGGGGTGGGGGGCGGCGCGCAGGATCACGAGCGGCTTGTCCGGGGTGCTGCTCACGGCTCTCCTTGCATCCGTACGGGAACAACGGGCGGCGACCTCCCGAAACGGTAACCGGGTCTGAGACGGGCCGCTGCTGTGCCAACTTGACGTGTGCGTTGCCCGCTGGCTTTGATCCTCGCGTGTCGAGGCGCGCAGGACTTCCGATGGACCGAACAGGCATGCCCGTCAAGCGCGTTGCCGCTGTCCTGGTCGCCCTTGTGACGCTGGCCGCCTGTACGTCCGGGTCCGGCGAGGACACGGGCGACAGCGCCGCACCGCCGAAGCCCGGGAAGGTTCGGCTGCCGCCCCGGAACGCCGGCTTCGACTACCAGATCGGCGGCGCCTATCCCCCGCCGTCCGGCGTCCGTGTCATCGCCCGCGACCGTGCGGCGGACCCCGCTCCGGGCCTCTACAACATCTGTTACGTCAACGCCTTCCAGGCCCAGCCGGACGCACGGGACGACTGGCCCGCCGACCTGCTGCTGCGCGACAAGAAGGGTGCGGTCGTGATGGACGGCGACTGGGACGAGGCGCTGCTCGACATCGGCACGCCGGCGAAACGGAAGCGTATCGCCGTCCGGATCAACCAGTGGGTCGACAACTGTGCGGCCAAGGGGTACGACGCCGTCGAGCCGGACAACTACGACAGCTACACCCGTTCCCGAGGCCTGCTCACCGCGGACGACGCCATGTCGTTCATCAAGCTGCTCTCGTCACACGCGCACGCCCGCGGCCTGGCCGTCGCGCAGAAGAACACCGTGGAGCTGGTCGGCCTCAGGTCCCGTACGGGGCTGGACTTCGCGGTGGCGGAGGAGTGCGGTGCGTACGACGAGTGCGGCGCGTACGCGGAGGCCTTCGACGACCGGGTCGTGGTGATCGAGTACACCGACCGCGGTCTGGAGAAGGCCCGTTCGGGCTTCGGTGACCGGTTGAGCATCGTGCGCCGGGATGTGCAGGTGTCGACGCCGGGCGACGACGGCTACGTCCGCGAGTGAGTCAGCAGCCCGGCGACTCCGGCAGCGCGGACGCCGACGTGGAGGAAGGGTTTCCGGGCTGGATCAGGCACCCTGGAAACCGTGCTCGACAGACCGGGGGTCCGGCGCACGGTTGATCAACGTCGCCGATTGACTGCGACCATGGCACGCTGCAGAATCAATCCAACATTCAACGAAGAAATGTTCACCAGGCGGACAAACGGCTGAGCCTCGGGGGCCTGGTCGTCTTGCCCCGCACGACGGGAAGAGCCCCCATGACCCTCCATCGTGATCTGCTGATCGGCGGCAAGGACCTGCCCGCCGCCTCCGGCCGTACCGCTGAGGACGTGAATCCGTACAGCTCCCAGGTGTACGCCACGGTCGCCGCGGCCGGCGTCGAGGATGTCACGCGCGCCGTGGACGCCGCGGATGCCGCGTTCGCCGGCTGGGCCGCGACCAGCCCGGTGGTCCGGCGCAAGATCTTCCTCGACGCGGCCGACCTGCTGGAGTCCCGCGTCGAGGACGCCGTACGGACGATGGCGGGCGAGGTCGGCGGGACCCGGCCCTGGGCCATGTTCAACGTCGGCCTCGCCGCGAACATGCTCCGTGAGGTCGCCGGCGCGGTGACCGCCCCGCGCGGCGAGGTGCTGAACGCCCAGACGGAGGGCGCGCTCGGCCTCGCGGTCCGGGAGCCCGTCGGCGTCGTGGCGGCGTTCTCGCCGTGGAATGCGCCCGTCATCCTCGGCGTCCGCGCCGTGGCCGCCCCGCTCGCCGCGGGCAACACCGTGGTGATGAAGCCGAGCGAGGACGCGCCGCTGGCCTGCGGTCTCTTCGTCGCGGACGTCCTGCGGGACGCGGGCCTGCCCGACGGCGTACTGAACGTGATCACCAACGCCCCCGAGGACGCGGCCACGGTCGCCGAGGCGCTGATCGCCGACCCGCGTGTACGGTCGGTCAACTTCACCGGTTCCACCGGCGTCGGCCGCATCATCGGCGTCCACGCGGCCCGGCACCTCAAGCCCGCGGTCCTCGAACTCGGCGGCAAGAACTCCGTGATCGTGCTCGCGGACGCCGATGTCGACTACGCGGTCGACGCCGCCGTCTTCTCCGTGTTCATGAACGCCGGCCAGATCTGCATGTCGGCCGACCGGCTCCTCGTCCACGAGAGCCTCGCCGAGGAGTTCACGGCCAAGTTCGTCGCGAAGACCGAGTCGCTCGCGTCCGGCGACCCTGCCAACCCGTACACGGTGGTCGGCCCGCTCGTCACCCCGGACGCCGCCCGCCGGGTCGCCGCGCTGGTCGAGGACGCCGTCGCCAAGGGCGCCACCGTACTGACCGGCGGTACGGCTCCCGAGGGTGCCGTACACCCGGCGACCGTACTCACCGATCTGCCGGAGAACGCCGAGCTGTACCACGGCGAGGCCTTCGGCCCGGTCGCCGTGATCAGCACGTTCGCCACGGACGACGAGGCGATCGACTTCGCCAACGCCACCGAGCACGGGCTGACGTGCGGCATCATCACCGAGAACGGCACCCACGGGCTGAAGGTCGCCCGCCGGATCCGTACCGGCATCGTGCACGTCAACGACCAGTCCGTGGCCGATGAGCCGAACGCTCCCTTCGGCGGCTTCAAGGCCAGCGGATACGGCCGGTTCGGCGGGCGCTGGGGCATCGAGGCGTTCAGCAACACCCGGTGGGTGACGCTGGCTACGCAGCACGCGCACTATCCGTTCTGAGCCGTTCGTTTCACCGGGTGCTGTGGGGTAGTAAGTGGTGAGTGCGCCTCCGTGGTGGTTCACCACGCATACGACGATGGGAACGATGGCATGCCTCTTGAAGGTGAGTACGAGCCCAGCCCTTCGGGGTGGGTACGTGAGCAGGTGGAGTTGATCGAGAGCTCCGGCGGGACGCAGGGGACGACGTTGATGGACACGGGAATGCCCGTGGTCCTGATGACCACCCGAGGCGCCAAGAGCGGCAAGCTGCGCAAGACACCCGTCATGCGCGTGGAACACGAGGGCACGTACGCCGCCGTCGCCTCCCTCGGCGGCGCCCCCAAACACCCGGTCTGGTACTACAACGTCAAGGCCGACCCCCACCTGGAGCTCCGGGACGGCACAGTCGTCAAGGACATGACGGCACGCGAAGTGGCCGGCGAGGAAAAGGCGGTGTGGTGGGAGCGCGCCGTCGCGGCATACCCGCCCTACGCCGACTACCAGAAGAAGACGGACCGCGAGATCCCGGTCTTCGTACTGGAACCGGTCGACAACTGATCCTGTAGCCACGGTGCTCGGCAGGCCCTACCGGTTCCTTCGATCCAGTAGGCATGAAGCGCCGTGCGCCGGGCACACGACCCTCAGGCCCCGCCGCGCTCCCCCGTCGCGGCGGGGTCGCCCGCTGTCCGGGACGGGGGCGAACCCGCAGGTCAACTGCCTCGTGGCTGACGGCGGGCGGTTCGCTTCGCGGTCAGTGCGTCCGTGATGTCGAGGAAGATCTGGTCGGCCTCCGGGATCGCGTAGGACACGGTCCGCTTGATGCGTTCGGCGACCAGTTCGACCTCTTCGCTGTCCAGGCCGGGGGTCAGGTCGATCCGGGCGGCCACCAGGGTCGAGTCCAGGCCCAGCTCCATCGTCAGCAGGGACTCCACGGAGTCGATCTCCGGCTGCGCCTGAAGCAGGGCACGGATACGGCGGCTCTGCTCGGGGTCCGCAGCCCGGCCGATCAGCTGGTCGCGGGCGTCGCGGCCCAGGCGGTACGCCACGTACACGAGCAGCGTTCCGATGGCGCACGAGGCCAGTGCCTCCCAGACGACCTGGCCGGTGGCCATGTGGAGCGCCATCCCGGCGATCGCGAGGGTCACGCCGAGCACGGCGGTGCCGTCCTCGGCCACGACCGTCCGCAGCGCCGGGTCACGTGCCCCGGAGGCGCCGCCCTGGATCCGCACCTGGTGCAGGGCCCGCAGCAGGGAGATCCCCTCGGAGACGAGGGCGACCCCGAGGACGACGAGCCCCGCCACGTAGCCGTCGTACGACTCCGCCGCGCCCCTGCGCAGGGCTTCGAAGGCCTGGAAGAAGGAGAAGCAGCCGCCCATCACGAAGATGCCGACGGCTGCCAGGAGCGACCAGAAGAAGCGTTCCTTGCCGTAGCCGAAGGGATGGCGGCTGTCGGCGGGACGCCGGCTGCGGCGCAGGGCGGCGAGGAGGAACACCTCGTTCATGCTGTCGGCCACGGAGTGCGCCGCCTCCGACAGCAGTGCGGGCGAGCCCGCGACCAGGCCGCCCACCGTCTTGGCCACGGCGATCACGACGTTCGCGGCCAGCGCCACCAGCACGGTGACACGGGTCCTGCGGTCCGAGGTGGTCAACGGCTTACGGCTCACTTCGGCCGATTGCCCCAGTCGGGCGCCCTCACACGGAGGTGAGCGCCGAATTCGGGGAACTCCTGTCATCAGGGCAGGTCGGCGCACACCTCAGGAAGGACAGAAGGGACAGCAGCCATGAGCGACACCGACGGTAACGAGGCGTACGGCAGGAAATCGTTCAAGCGGTCCAAGAGCCACTTCACGGACCGCATCACGGCGGACGCCCGGGAGGGCTGGCCACTCGAGGCCGGACGCTACCGGCTGGTCGTCAGCCGGGCCTGCCCCTGGGCGAGCCGCGCGGTGATCTCCCGGCGACTGCTGGGCCTTGAGGACGCCCTGTCGCTGGCCATCGCCGACCCCATCCAGGACGACCGCAGCTGGCGTTTCACGCTGGATCCGGACGGCCGCGACCCCGTGCTCGGCATCCGCTTCCTCAGCGAGGCGTACGACGCACGCGAGACGGACTATCCGGGCGGCGTCAGCGTCCCCGCGATCGTGGACGTGCCCAGCGGCCGCCTGGTCACCAACGACTTCCAGCAGATCACCCTGGACCTGGCCACCGAGTGGACGGCCCTGCACCGGGAGGGGGCGCCGGACCTGTATCCGGCCCGGCTGCGCGACGAGATCGACGAGATCATGGAGGAGGTGTACGAGGACGTCAACAACGGGGTGTACCGGGCCGGCTTCGCCACCGAGCAGGAGGAGTACGCGGCGGCCTGTGAGCGGCTCTTCCGGCGGCTGGAGCTGCTGTCGGCGCGGCTCGCCCGCCGGCGCTACCTGGTCGGCGGCACGATCACGGAGGCGGACATCCGGCTGTTCACCACGCTGGTCCGCTTCGACGCCGTCTATCACGGCCACTTCAAGTGCAACCGCTGGAAGTTGACGGAGGATGAGGTGCTGTGGGCGTATGTCCGCGATCTCTACCAGACGCCCGGCTTCGGCGACACCGTCGACTTCGACCACATCAAGCGGCACTACTACCAGGTCCACACGGGCATCAACCCGACCCGCATCGTGCCGCTCGGCCCCGATCTGTCCGGCTGGCTGACGCCACATGGCCGCGAGGAACTCGGTGGCCGCCCGTTCGGCGACGGAACCCCGCCGGGGCCCGTGCCCGAGGGCGAGCGGGTCCCGGCAGCCGGGCGGCCCTGACCCGCGCGGACAAGAACACGGTCAACGACATATTGACAAAGGCATAAGGACACAAGGAGTCAGCGATGCCGAAGAAGCAGAAGAAGATGAAGCTGCCCCTCGCCTACAAGCCCCTCGGTTTCCTCCTCGGCTGGACGAGCGGAACCCTCGCCACCACGGCCTTCCAGAAGACGTGGAAGGCGATCCGGCACGAGGACGACGCTCCCGACGCGCTGGACAAGGAGCGGAGTTGGGGCGAGATCCTGCTGGCCGCGGCCGTCCAGGGGGCCATCTTCGCCGTCGTTCGCAGCGCCGTGGACCGTACGGGTGCCGCGTTCATCGAGCGCAGGACCGGAGTGTGGCCGTCCGGCGAACAAGGAGGCCGGGACTGAACTCCCTTACCGTCGCGTAAGGTTGGCTTCCGGATCGACGGTCGGAAGCCGGGTAGGCAGGAGAACGAGCTGTGAGCAACCAGCCAGAGGTGGGCGACACCGTCGAGGACTTCGCGCTGCCCGACGAGACCGGCGCCTCCCGGAAGCTCTCCGAGCTCCTGGCCGAGGGTCCTGTCGTCCTCTTCTTCTATCCGGCCGCTCTCACACCGGGCTGCACCGCCGAGGCGTGCCACTTCCGCGATCTGGCCGCCGAGTTCGCCGCCGCCGGGGCTCGGCCGGTGGGGATCAGCGGCGATCCGGTCGACCGGCAGCAGGAGTTCGCCGGGAAGCACACGCTCGGGTTTCCGCTGCTGTCCGACCCGGACGGCGCGATCCGGGAGCGGTTCGGTGTGAAGCGCGGTTTCACGATGGCGCCCACGAAGCGGGTCACCTTCGTCATCTCCCAGGACCGGAAGGTACTCGAGGTGGTGCGCAGCGAGTTCAGGATGAGCGCGCACGCGGACCGCGCCCTGGCGGCCCTGCGCTCAGCCTGACTGCCACTCTGCGTTCGGCCCGACTCGGCTGCGCTCAGCCCGACTTGGCGGCGCTCAGCCCGACTTGGGCGCCGTGGCGCGTGTGCGGCGCAAGGTGAAGGAGTGGCCGGCCGGATCGGCGTATCCCCGCTCCTCGAAAGGGCCGGACGCTTCCTTGGTCTCCAGCGGCCGTCCGCCGAGTGACACGACCCTGCGCTCCGCCTCGTCGAGGTCCTCCACATGGAAGTCCAGGTGGGCCTGGAGGGAGTTCTCGGGGCGCGGCCAGCTCGGCGGAGTGGCCGCCATGTCCCGGCGGAACGCCATCCGGATCCCGTCGGCACCCTTGATCTCCACACGGTTCGCGGACGCGTCCGTCTGCTCGGCCTCCAGCAATTCCTTGTAGAACAGGGCGAGTTTTTCGGGCTCGGCACAGTCCAGCACCACGACGCCTGCCACTACGAGTGCCATGTCTCCTCCGTACGGGGACCGAACGCGGCGGCGTTCCCACCCGTCGCCCCGTCGTCCACGGGTACCCCGCGCCGCGAAATCAGTCGTCCACGACCCGCTGCCCGGCCGGCGCAGGCTTTTGGCCAAGATCGTCTGAAGAGTAACCAAGGTCACGGTGAAGTCACGAAGGTCACGGCATAGATCATTTCCGATCAGGGCAGCCTCGTAACGTAATCGAGTCAACTTTCGTCTCGAGAAGCGCAGTTCGAGTCAGCGGGGATCGGTTCCGATCTCTCGCTCGCAGGGTGGGGGGCCCTGTGATTCGTCTTCAAGAGAGGATGCGAATGCCGCAGGACGTCAAATTCGACCTCCCCTTCACCACCCCCATCAGCGAGCATCTCGAGTACGCCCGGGCGCGTCATCTGCGCTGGGTCTGGGACCGTCGTCTGGTCCGCAGCAAAGAGGGTTTCGAGGAGTACCGGTCCTGGGATCTGCCCCAGGCCGCTGCCCGAACGTATCCGCACGCCTCGGCCGAGGACATGGTCGTCCTCATGAACTGGTTCTCGCTGGCCTTCCTTTTCGACGACCAGTTCGACGCCGGCAGGCCGGACCGCGCCGACCGGATAGCGGACGTGGCGCGCGAGCTCATCGTCACGCCACTGCGTCCCGCGGGGAGCACGCCCCGGGTGGACTGCCCGATCACGGTGGCCTGGGCGGAGGTCTGGGCGCACCTTTCGGAGGGCATGTCGCTGACGTGGCGTACGCGATTCGCGGCCTCCTGGGGCCGGTTCCTCGTGGCTCACACCGAGGAGGTCGACCTGGCGGCCCGCGGCCTGGAGGGCACGCTCGGTCTTGAGGAGTACGCCGAGTTCCGCCGCCGTACGGTCGGCATTCACCACAGCATCGATGCCGGTGAACGCAGCCGCGGCTTCGAGGTTCCGGCGCAGGTGCAGGCCCATCCGCTGATGATCGGGATGCGGGACCTGGCCGCGGACACCATCGGCTTCATGAACGACATCCACTCCTTCGAGCGCGAGAAGCGCCGAGGAGACGGACACAACCTGATAGCCGTGCTGCACCGGGAGCGCCGGTGCAGCTGGCAGGAGGCGGCCGACGAGGCGTTCCGGATGACCACGGACTGCCTCGAGGGGTACCTCGAACTGGAGGCCCAGGTACCGAAGATGTGCGACGAGCTCGGCCTGGACGAGGATCAGCGGGTCGAAGTGCGGATGGGCGTCGAGGCCATCCAGCACTGGATCAACGGCAACTACGAGTGGGCCCTGACCTCGGGCCGGTACGCCGCGGACAAGGAAAGCCCGGCGGCTGCCGCCGAGTTGGCGGGCCGGGGGTCGCTGGACGACTTGCTCGCGGTCTGAGACGTACGGCGCTTACAGGCACGTGGGAACGGTTCGGCCGGCCACCCTCGTTGGTGACCGGCCGAACGGACTCTCAAGCCGCCGTACGGACTTCTACGCGGTGAACTCCACCGGCAGCCGATCCAGTCGCGCCTCCCACGTGGAAGCCGTCGACGTGAGTTCCTCGGGCGCCACCGCGAGGCGCAGACCCGGCAGGCGATGCAGCAGGACGTCGACGGCCGTCTCGATGATGGCCTGGCCGATGTTCTGCCCCGGGCACTCGTGCGGGCCGCCGCTGAAGGCGAGATGCGACTGGTTGCCGTGCACGGAGATACCGACGTCGGGCCGGACCTCCGGGTCGACGTTGCCCGCGGTCAGGCCGAGCACCAGCAGGTCGCCCTCCTGGAGCTGGTGTCCGCCGAGTTCGAGGTCGGCGGCGGCGAACCGGCCCGGCAGGACGGCCAGCGGCGGGGTGTTCCACATCACCTCCTCGACGACCGCGGAGATGTTCAGCTGCCCGCTGACAAGACCGGCGAGCCGGGTGGTGTCGGTGAGCACCAGTTGCAGCACCCTGGCGAGGAGGTTGCTGGTGGTGATGTGCGCGGTGATCAGCACCAGTCGCAGGTGGCTGAGGACCTCGTCGTCGTCGAGGCCGGCGTGGTGCTCGAGCAGCCCGGTGGTGAAGTCGGAGCCGGGTTCCAGGCGCTTGCGCTCGGTGAGTTCGCCGAGGATCTGCATGATGCGGTCGTTGTGCAGGACGGCGTCCTCGCCGCCCTTGAGTACCTGCGCGGAGGATTCGGCCAGCCGCCGCCCCTCCCCCTCCGGGAGTCCGTAGATCCTGGTGAGTACGAGCATCGGCAGGTACTCGGCGTACTCGGCCACGAGGTCGGCGCTGCCCGTGCCCGCGAAGGCGTCGATCTGCTTGTTCGCGAAGTGCGTGACATGGCGACGTATACCGCGGCCCGTCACGGCCTGCAGGTTGTCGGTGACGGCGCCGCGCAGCCTGCGGTGCGGTTCGCCGTCCTGGGACACGCAGTCCGGTCGCCAGCCCAGCATCGGGATCAGCGGTGAGGTGCTCTCGACGCGGCCCTCCTTCCAGTCCCGCCAGATCCGCGCGTCGCGGCTGAACTGACGGGGGTTGTCGAGGACCCGTCGGTTCTCCCGGTAGCCGAGCACCAGCCAGGCGGGGATGTCGCCCTCAAGGAGTACGGGTGCGACCGGCCCGTGTTCCTTGCGCAGCCTGGCGTAGATGCCGTGCGGGTCGCTCGCCGCCTCGGGCCCGTAGAGGCGGGTGAAGTCGTCTCCCCCACCGTGCGCGACGGGGCAGCCGCGCGGGGCGTCCGAACCGTTCGAGGGCTGATCGGTCATCGGGTCTCCAGAGCGACGGCAGAGCGTTCCTTGAGATGACGTATCAGGGCGATGAGTACGTCGCGACTTGATTCCCGGTCGCGGGCGTCGCAGGCCACGATCGGGGTGTGCGGGGAGATGTCCAGGGCGTCCCGGATCTCCTCGACCGGGTGGTCCTTGGAGTCGGGGAAGACGTTGAGGGCGATGACGAAGGGGACGTTCTGCCGCTCCATCTCCTCGATGGCCCGGAAGCTGGAGGCCAGCCGACGGGTGTCGACCAGGACGACGGCGCCGAGCGCGCCCTTGAACAGGCCGTTCCACAGGAACCAGAACCGCTCCTGCCCCGGCGTCCCGAACAGGTACAGCACCAGCTGCTCGTTGATGCCGATCTTGCCGAAGTCGAGGCTGACGGTGGTCTCCTGCTTGTCGGCCACCCCTATCAGGTTGTCGACGCCGGCGCTTGCCTGGGTCAGCGTCTCCTCCGTGGTGAGCGGCTTGATGTCGCTGACCGAGCGGACCATGGTGGTCTTTCCGGTGCCGAATCCGCCGGCGATCATCACCTTCACCGAGCGGGCACCGGCCGGCAGGGTGCCGTCGGCCGCGTGCCGGTCGGGATGGTCAAAGCCTTTCAAGTCCACTGAGTACCTCCTCAAGGAGCGCGAGGTCGGGCCCGCGACCGGCGCCGGACGCCGGGATGGGATCACGGGCTTCGATACGGCCTGCGGCCAGCAGATCGGTCAGGAGCACCGCGAGAATGTTGAACGGCAATCCGAGGTGGGCGCCGAGTTCGGCGACCGACAGCGGATCGCGGCAGCGCCGGAGGATCTCCTCGTGCTCGTGCTGCATGCCGGGGACGGCGGCGGCACGGGAGATGATGAGGGTCGCCACATCGAGGCTCGACGCCGAACCGCCCGGTCCGCTGCGGCCGCCTGTGAGGACGTAGTAGCGCTCCAGACCGGACGGGTTCAGGGGTCGACTGGGACCACTCATCCAGAGTGCTCCTCCAGGCGCGGAGTGGTCCCGAGGAGCTCACCCATTCTGCGGGCCAGGTCCCTCATCTGATGGCCGAGCAGGCCCTGGTCGAGGCCCTCCCTGGCGAGGACTCCGAGGTACGTCTCCACGCCGGCCCGCACCACGAAGAGGTGGCCGCCGTCGACCTCGATCATCGCGAGGCGCAGCTGCCCGGCGTAGGCGGGGAACTGCCCGGCGACCGGCTGTGCCAGCGCCTGCAGTCCCGCCACCACGGCGGCGAACCGGTCCACGTCGTCGGGGTCGTCGGCGCCGTAGGAGGTGATGGCCTTTCCGTCGCTGGAGGCCACCAGGGCGAAGCGGATCTCCTTGATGCTCTCGACCAGGTCGCGGAGCGCCCAGCTCACATCGGTTCCCTGTTGCGTCATGTGGACTAGTCGCTCTCTTCAGTGCGGTGCTCGGTGGACTCGCGTCCCGCGTCGGACTCATGTCCCGCGGTGGACCCGGGTCCGTCGGTCGGCTCGCGTCCGGCCGTGGCGAAGGCGGCCAGGCCGGCGAAGGACGCGTCCGGTGGCACGGCGTGCGAGGCCGTGTTCACAGATGTCGCGGCCGCCTCGTCGCGTACGACCGGCTTCGGCCGTCCCGGTTCCGTTCCCGGCTCCGTGCGCCTGCGGCGCCTGGGCAGACCGCCGGGTGTGGTGTCCCCGGCAGCCCAGCCGTCCCCGGTCTCCTCGGCCGAGGCGTGAGCGGGCTCGGCCTCGGCGGCCTCAGTGCTCGGCGCCGCGGACATGGCGGAGACCTGTGCGGCCGGAGCCGGGGTCGTGACGGCGGTGGGCAGCGGGCTGAAGTACTTGTGCGGTACGACCACGACGACCGAGGTGCCGAGCCAGGGCGAGTCCGCGAACGTGACCCTGATGCCGTAGCGGCGGGCCAGTGCGCCCACCACGCGCAGGCCGAGGTGGGCGTCCTCGGACACACCGCCGAGACCGGGTCCCGTCGCTTCGCCCGCGAGCGCCGCGAGCGCCTCCTGCTTCTTCTCCTCGTTCAGGCCCTTGCCGGAGTCCTGGATCTCGATGCCGACGCCGTTCGGCACCTCCTTGCCGGAGACGACCACGGGCTCGGTGGGCGGCGAGTAGCGCGCGCCGTTGTCGAGAAGGTGGGCGAAGATCAGCGTGAGGTGGTCCACCAGACCGCCGTCGACGCCGAGTTCGGGCAGATGGCGGACCTGGACCCGGTCGAAGTCCTTGATCCGGCCGATGCCGCCGCGGACCACGCTGAGCAGCCGCTGCGGCTCCTGCCACTGCCGGCCGGGCCGGTCCGAGCCGCCGAGCACGCCGATGCTCGCGGCCAGACAGTCGGCGGGGCCGATCTCCTGGTCGAGTTCCATCAGGCCCTGGGCCACGGCGGGCAGCCTGCCGTGCTCGCCCTGCATCTCGTGCAGGCGGCCGCGCAGCTTGCTGGTCAGCACGTGGATACGGCTGCCCATGCTGATGACGGCCTGTTCGGCCGAGGTGGAGCGGTTGAACTCCTCCTCCACGCCGATCAGCGCGGTCCTGAGCACCTTGCGCAACTCGGCCCGCAGGTCGGCGCTGACCTCCGCGTACTGGTTGACGGTGGGCAGCACGTCGTCGATGGCCTCACCGCTGCGCAGCCGCTTCAGCGCGTCCGGCAGCTGGGTGTCGGCGAGCAGCGCCACGGCGGCCTGCTGGCGGTCCAGCTGCACCTGCCAGGCCTGGGCCTGTTCGGCGATCCGCGCCTCGTACGCCTGGGCCTGCTCGCCCAGTTGGGCGTCGCGGGCCGCGCGGTCGGCGGCGTACTTCCGCTCAAGACCGGCCACATGCTGCTGCCACTGCTGGGCGTGCTCGGCCTGCGCGGTCCTGAACTCGCCCGCGCTTCGGCGCAGTTGGTGCTGGGAGCGAACGAGTAAACGTACGCAGAAGGCACTTGCCGTCGTCGTCAGAGCCCCGGCGACGATCGCGGCTATTCGGGTCTGATCGGATTCCGCGAAAGCGGCGACCACGGTCCCGGCGCCCAGGCTCAGGGGCAGCAGCCACCAGCCGTACCAGGAGACCGGAGCCCGCGCCGCCGGTGGCGGAGTGGCAAGTTCCATCTGCATCCTTCGAAGCAACACGGTTGAACAGGGGGGGTGGAGAAGCTCGGGGACGCACTCGACACGCGGCGGTCAACCGCGCGGCGGGCAGCGTGGACAGCGAGCCGACAACGGAGTGCTACCGCGCCAACTCGCCGCGCCACAAGGAACCTTATCGGGTCTGATCTCCTGACTATCAACCTCCCGGCCCACATCCATACGGCTTTCACCACGCTCCTACCTGGGACGTTCGAGTCGACAAATCCCTTTACCCGTCTCCCCGACCCTTCATGACGGTGTGACACAAGCGCGCGGATACGCCATGGGACACACGGGCATGCATTCCAAGATCGCCCCTCCTGCCCCGGGTTGACCTTGAGGAGATGTACCAATGAGCGGCATATCAGGCACTTCCGCGGCGGCTCCCACCGCGCCCGGTCGCCTGCCCCTGATCGGGCACGGGCACCAACTGGCCAGACGTCCCCTGGAGTTCATGGACTCGCTGCGCAGTCAGGGCAGCGTCGTCAAGATCCTGATAGGACCTACCGCCGCCTATGTGGTCACCGATCCGGCCGTCACCCGCCGGGTGCTGGTGACTGAGGTCGACGCGTTCGCCAAGGGCGGCAAGATCATCGATGCGCTGCGGGTGTTCTTCGGCGACGGGCTCGCCACGATCGCCGACGGGGACCTGCACCTGAAGCACCGGCGGCTGATGCAGCCCATGTTCAACAAGGCACACATCGCCACCCGGGGCGACGTCATGATCAGCCACGTACGGACCGCGACCGAGGCGTGGGCGGAGGGGGTCGCGCGGGACACGTACGAGGACATGAACGATCTGACGCTGTCGACCTTCCTCGTGGCGCTCTTCGGTTCGGGACTGCCGGATCACGTCGAGGGGGAGTTCCAGAGCCTCATGCCGGCGATCATGCGCGGCACGATCCGGCAGACCATCCTGCCTGGCTGGGTGACGAAGCTGCCGCTGCCCGCGAACCGTGCGCACGAGCAGCGGGTCGCGCGCCTGCGGGCGCTCATCGACCAGGCCATCGACCATCACCGCGCCCAACTGGCCGCGGCGCCGGACACGTCGGCCGGGCCACCCGCCGGCTGCCCCGCGCACGCGGGCAGCTCGACGGACGGACCGACAGACAGCTCGACGGGCGACTCGACAGGCGGCTCGACGGGCAATTCGTCCGAGGGCGGCCTCTTCTCCACCCTCCTCACCGCCGACGACCCCGAGACGGGCCCTTTCTCACGCCAGCAGCTCCAGGACGAGGCGATCACGCTTCTCACCGGCGCCATCGAGACCACGGGGACGACACTCGCCTGGACCCTGTACGAGATCAGCCGGAACGCGGAGATCGAGCGGCGGCTGCACGACGAGCTCGACGCCGTGTGCGGCGACCGGCCACTGCGCCAGGAGGACGTGGGCTCGCTGCCGTACATGCGCAGCGTCCTCAAGGAAGCGATGCGCATGTACGGCCCCGCCTGGCTCGTCACGCGCACCACCACGCGCCCGGTCGTCCTCGACGGACACCCGATCCCCGAGGGCGCGGACGTCGTCTACAGCCCGTACGTCCACCAGCACGACCCCGACGTCTACGCCGACCCCAAAACCTTCGACCCGGACCGCTGGGAGCCGGAGCGCGCCAAGAGCATCGACCGCACCTCGTTCCTCGCCTTCGGCGACGGCCGCCGCAAGTGCATCGGCGAGGAGTTCGCCTGGACCGAGCTCCTCATCGTCCTGGCCACCGTCGTCCAGCGCTGGCGCCTGACCCTGACCTCGGCTCCCCCACGCCCGCAGGCCATCGTCACGGTCAAGCCGGACAAGCTCTCGATGACACCGCAGCTGAGGGTGCCAAAGACGACGGAGGAGAAGGCGGAGCAACCCGTCTGATGGCGCGGGTATCGCGTGTATGACGCGCTCACGCCTGAGTCATGAGGCGTTCCCGGCGCTCGGGGTCACCGACTCCGAGGCCGGGGGCGGGCGCCAGGGAGAGGACGCCGACCTTGCCGAGGTGCTCGTTGTTCTGGACCAGCCGGGCGGCCTCCGCCGTGGCGGTGAGAGGGTAGGTCTCGGTGAGCGCGGGGGCGATGTGGCCGAGGTCCAGGAGGCGGCCGACGGCGGCCTGTTCCTGCAGGTTGGAGCCGTGGCTGCCGATGACGCGCTTGAGCCGCATCCACAGGTAGCGGTTGTCGAACTCGTGCTGGTAGCCGGTGCTGGAGCCGCAGGTCACGACCGCGCCACCACGCCGTACGACGAACACGGAGACCCCGAAGGTGGCCCGGCCCACGTGCTCGAAGACGATGTGCGGATCCTCGCCCGTCGCGGCCCGGATCAGCTTGCCGAGCCGCTTGCCGATCACCGTGGGATCGGCGGGCGCCTCACTGCTGGTGAGACCGATCTCCTCCCGGTTGATGACCACGTGACAGCCCAGACTGCGGGCGTACTCCGCCTTCCGCTCATTGCTGACGACGCCGACGGCGATCCCACCGCCGTTACGGACGAGTTGGACGGCGTACGCCCCGAGCCCGCCGGCCGCTCCCCAGATCAGCACCACATCGCCCTGCGTCATCCGGGCGCCCCGGTCGCTGACGAGCATGCGGTACGCCGTGCCCGCGCACAGCGGGTTCGAGGCCGCCTCCTCCCACGTCAAGTGGGCTGGCTTGGGCAGGAGTTGGCTGGTGCGCGCGACGCAGTAGTGGGCCAGTGCGCCGTAGTTGGTCTCGAAGCCCCAGGCCAGCATGCCCGAGCCGAGCATGCCGTCGGCGTGGGTCGCCGGGTCCTCCTCGTCGACGTACACCGGGCTCACCACGACCTGGTCGCCGACCCGCCACCTGCGCACGCCAGAGCCGGTGCGCACGACGACCCCGGACGCGTCCGAGCCGATCACATGGAACGGCTGGTCGTGCCGGGCCGCCCAGCGGTCCTGGCGGCCGAAGTGCTTCAGGAAGGTGAAGGTCGGGATGGGCTCGAACATCGCCGACCAGACGGTGTTGTAGTTGATGCCGCTGGCCATGACGGCCACCAGCACCTCGTTCGGGGCGAGTTCGGGCATCGGTACGGAGCCGAGGTGGATGGACTTGCGGACGTCCTTGTCCGCGACTCCGGTGAAGCTGTCGATGTCCTCCGCCCTCAGATGGGCGGCGGTGTAGTGACCGGGCAGGGGAAGCTGTTCCAGTTCGGCACGGGTGGCTCCCGCCACCACGGCATGGGCCAGGGCGTCCATGGGGGTTCCTCCTTGTGGGCCTTGAACGGGTGTTGAGGGGCCTTGAAGGGTTCAGCGCAGGCCTAGGCCCGCTGCGAGCGTCGGCCACGAGGCCTTGAACTCCTGCCGCCAGTTCGGCCAGTTGTGCACTCCGCCGTTGTAGAAGTGCACCTGCGCCGGGATGTTCAGAGCCTCCAACTGCCTTGCGAATCGGTGCGCTTGGGACCACAGCACGCCTTCGAGCACCGCACCTTCGATGTTGCCGAGATCGTCACTGGGCAGTCCGCTGCCCTGGGAGACATACAGCTTGGTGCCCTTGAGGTGCCGTGCCTGGGCGTAGGGGTTGTGCCGGGTCCAGTTGTCACGCTGGAACAGCGGGCTGCCCCACAGCGTCTGGGGCGGCAACTGTTCGCGGGCGACGATCGCGTTGAGGACGGTGGGCATGCCGAAGGCGGTGGTGTCGAGGATCCCGCTGTACGAGGCCGCCGCCCCGAAGGTGCCGGGGTGCCGCGCGGCGAAGGCGAGGGCTCCGTAGCCGCCGGTGGAGACTCCGGCGACGGCACGCTTCGTGCCGGCCCTGAATCTCTGCGCCAACAGCCCCATCAGCTCGTCGACTTGGAACGTCTCGTAGTCCGGTGCGTCGGCGCTGCCGTTGTTCCACCAGTCGGTGGGGATGCCGGTGGGGCCCGAGGAGGGCATCACGGTGAGGACGTCCTTGTCCGCCGTGAAGGCGGCGACGTCCGTCTCGCGGGTCCAGGAGGTGTAGTCGTCGTGGGCGCCCTGGAGGAGGTAGAGGACGGGCCAGGTGCGGTTCGGCTGCGCGGCGTAACGCGTCGGCAGGATCACGCGTACGGGCAGGGTGGCGCCGACCGCCGGGGAGTCGACCATGAGGTCCACGGTGCGGGCGTCCAGCCAGTTCTCCCCCACGATGGCGGCGCCGTCCGCGTCTGCCGCGGTCGCCGCCGTGGGTGCCGCGGACGACTGCGGGGCGAGCACAACTCCCGTGCCGAGCAGGGAGGTTGTGAGCGCGAGGGCGAGAGCGCAGCGACGCTGCAGGCGCGGTATCGGACGCGGCATAGGTGTAGTCCCTTCAGGATTCCTTCAGGAGTCCCGCAGATCGCGTGTCAGCAGTCCGGCGAGTACGTCGACGACCGGTGGGTCGAGCAGTGACAGGTGGTGGCCGGGCAGCGGGACGACGGTGAGGTCGGTGCAGTGGGCGTCCCAGCCGAGCGCCTGGTCGTCGCGCTCGTAGCGGGGGTCGCGGACCGTGTGCGGGGCGGGCTCGCTCGCCCGGTAGAGGAGGGTGCGGCCGGTGTGGGGCCCGGGCGTGTGGCGTTCGCCGCTGCGGAGGTCCAGATACGAGGTGCGCTGGTGCTCCAGTACGGAGTCCGGCAGTTCGACGGTGTCGCCCAGCACCTTGAGGACGAGGTCGATGCGGCCCGTGTCGTCGAGTCCGGCGAGTTCGTCGTACGGCAGGTCGAGGCGGGTGCCGTAGGTGCGTTCCACATACGCGGCGAAGTCCTGGAAGTGGCGCAGGGCCCGCTCGGTGGCGGTGAGCCCGGTCGGCAGCGGCAGCACCGAGTCGAGCAGGACCAGGGCGGAGACGGTGCCGTGTGGGGGCAGGAGCCGGGCCGTTTCCTGGGCGACGAGACCGCCGTACGACCAACCTCCCACCACCCAGGGCCCGTTGGGGATGACCTCCCGTATGCGCCGGGCGAACTCGGCGGCCCGGCCCGGCACATCGTCGGGGTCCGGCTGCCGGTCGAAGCCGTGGACCGGGCGGTCGCCGTCGAGGCGTGCGGCCAGCCGGGCGTAGACGTCGGCGGATCCGCCGGCGGCGTGGGCCAGGAAGAGGGGGGTGTGCGGGCCGGTGGCGGGGAAGGCACGGAGGTGATCGGAGGCGACGGGTCGCGCCTGCACGGGGAGGGCCGGGTGCCTCAAGTCCACGTCGCCCCCGAGCAGTTGGGCGACCCTCCGCAGAGTCCCCTGTTTCAGCAGCACTCCGGGCTCGACCTCGACATCGAACTCCCGCTGTACGACGGCCCGGATGCGCACGGCCGTGAGCGAGTCCAGGCCGAGGTTCGTCAACGGCGTGTCGGGGTCGATGTGTTCGGGGCTGTACCCCATCACTCCGGCCACGCACAGCCGCAGCCGTTCGACGGGGCTCATGGCGCGGTCGGTGGACCCGGCCTGGGGCTCGGCCGGATCCACCGCCGTCTCCTCCCCCACCCAGAACCGGCGGTGCCGCCAGCGCGGCGGCGGTACGTCCACGATGCGGCCCTCGGGGTGCAGGACCTCTCGCGGCCGGGCCGTCCGTACGCCGTGCACGAGAAGGGTGGCGAGCGAGGTGCGGAAGGTGAGTGCGTCGTCGGTGTCGCGGCGCAGGGTGGGGGTGACCAGCGAGTCCTCTGCGCCGGCCGCGCGCAGGGTTTCCGTCAGGGGGTGCAACTGCGTTGCGTGCGGGGACACTTCGACGAAGACGCGGTGTCCGTCCTCGGCCGCTGCACGCACGGCCTGGGTGAAGCGGACGGGGTTGCGTAGATTGGCCGCCCAGTACGCCGTGTCGGCGGGCGCGGCCTCGCGGGGGTCGTCGAGCACGGTGGAGTAGCGGCGGCAGCGGGGGGCCTGCGCGGAGGGCCGGATCTCGCCCAGCTCGCGGGTGAACTCACCCAGCAGCGGCTCGACTTCGCGCGAGTGACCAGCTGCGGACACGCCCAGCGCACGGGCGAAGCCGCCGTCGCCGTTCACCCGGGCGACCAGTGCGGCGACGTCCTCGGCCGAGCCGGTGACCACGCACTGCACCGGCGAGGCGTGCACGGCGACGTCGAGTGTGCGCAACTCCCTTGCCAGTACGGGTATTTCGGCAGCCGGGAGGTCCACGACGGCCATGGATCCGCCGGTGAGCCGGTCCAGCAGCCGGGAGCGTACGGCGACGACGCGGGCACCGGTGGCCTCGTCGAGAGCTCCGGAGACGACCGCCGCGGCGATCTCGCCCAGGGAGTGGCCGATGACGGCGGCGGGTTCGAGGCCGTACGAGCGCCAGAGTTCGGCGAGGGCGACCTGGATGCCGTACAGGACGGGCATGACGGTGGCGGGGCTCGACAGGACGGCGTCGGGGTGGAGTCCGGCGCGCAGGGAGACGCCCGCGTGTTCAAGGAGCAGTGGTTCCAGGCGGTCGACGGCGGCGGCGAACTTCCCTTCCGTGGCGAGGAGTTGGCTGCCCATGCCGGGCCACTGGGAGCCGTAGCCGGAGAACACCCAGACCGGGCCGGTGCCGCCCGGCGTCCCCTCCCCCGTGATCAGGTGCGGGGACGGGGCGCCGGTGGCCAGGCGGGTGAGCGCGGTGACGGTCTCCGCGCGGTCGCGGGTGACGAGGGCCGCGCGGTGCCGGCCGCGTCCGGTGCGGCCGGCGAGGGTGCGGGCGAGGTCGGCGTCGCGTACGCGTCGGCTGCCGGGGGTGTTCAGCCAGGCGGCGAGCTCAGCCGCGTACGCGCGCACCCTTTCTTTGGTTGACCCGTCGAGCAGCAGCAGCCGGGGACGCTCCGGCGCGCTGCTCGCCCGACGGGCCGGTCTGTGTTCGGGCTCGGCGAGGACGACATGGGCGTTCGTCCCGCCGAAGCCGAAGGCCGAGACGCCCGCGGTCGCCGTGCCCGAGTAGCGGGGCCACGGTTCCGGAGCGGTGACCACGCGCAGGCCGAGTGCGTCGAGGTCGGCGTGCGGGCCCTGGCAGGTGAAGTGGAGCTGGCCGGGGATCTCGCCGTGGTGCAGCGCAAGGACGGTCTTGATCAGGCCCGCGATGCCCGCCGCGGCTTCCAGGTGTCCGAGGTTCGTCTTGGCGGAGCCGATCAGCAGGGGCTGGTCGGCGGGGCGGCCCCTGCCGAGTACGGCGCCGAGGGCGCCCGCTTCGATGGGGTCACCGAGGGCGGTGCCGGTGCCGTGTGCCTCGACGTAGTCGACGGTCGTGGGGGCGTGGTGCGCTTGGTGCGCCTCGGCGAGGAGGGCGCGTTGGGCTTCGGCGTTGGGGGCGGTCAGCCCGTTGGAGCGGCCGTCGGAGTTGACGGCTGTCGCGTGGATGACGGCCAGGACGCGGTCGCCGTCGCGTTCGGCGTCGGCGAGGCGTTTCAGTACGACCACGCCGCAGCCCTCGCCGCGTACGATCCCGTCGGCCTCCGCGTCGAACGCCTTGCACCGGCCGTCCGGGGCGAGGGCGCCCGCGCGCTGGAGGCCGAGGGTCACGGCGGGGCTCAGCAGCAGGTTCACCCCGGCGGCGAGCGCCGTGTCGCTCTCGCCGCTGGCCAGGCTCCGTACCGCATGGTGCACCGCGACCAGGGACGACGAGCACGCGGTGTCGACGGACATGCTGGGCCCGCGCAGGTCGAGGGCGTACGACAGACGGCCCGCGGCGATGCTCAGGGAGGCGCCGGTGGCCGTCCAGGCGTCCACGGCGCCGGGGTCGGCGGTGGTGAGGTGGGCGTACTCGTTGCCGCTGATGCCGACGAAGACACCGGTACGGGTACCGGCGAGCGCGGGCGCCGGCAGGGCCGCGTGGTCGAGAGCCTCACGGGCGACTTCGAGGAGCATGCGGTGCTGGGGGTCCATGGCGACGGCCTCGTGCCCGGCGATACCGAAGAACTCGGCGTCGAACCCGGCGATCTCGTCGAGGCCACCGAGGAAGGCGCCGTGCGGGCTCACGTCGTCCGGCAACCGCGCCGGATCGCGCACGAAGGGCTCCCACCGCCCGTCCGGAACCGTGCCGACCGCGTCCCGCCCCTCGGAGAGAAGCCGCCAGTACGCCTCGGGCGAGCGGACCCCGCCGGGGAAGCGACAGCCGAGGCCGATGACGGCGACGGGGGTCGGGGCCCTGCCACGGTCCGCGGCGTGCGGGGCATGAGCGCCAACGCCGGGCGTGTGGCGGGTGGTTGGGCCCTCGGGCACGCGACCGTCCGCTGTCGCTGCGTCCGCCGCCCAGCCGCCGGCCGGCGCGAGCCGCATGTCGCCTGGCGTCGGGCCGCCCTGCGCCGGCGGGGGCGCGGCTTGCGCCTCGGCGGCACCGGCCGGCGGTCCCGCTTCCTTGGCCAGGCGCATCACCATCGCGTCGATCGTCGGCGCGTCCCACAGGAACGTGTTCGGGAGGCGGCGGCCGGACAGTTCGCTCAGGGCGGCCGTGAGTGCTACCGCGTCCCGGGAGGTGAGGCCGGTTTCGGCGAGGGGCAGGTCGTCGGGGAGTTCGGAGGGGGCGAGGCCGTACCAGGTGTGGAGCCGTTCCGTCACCAGAGCGCGGATCGCCGTACGTGACGCGGTCATCGGGTGCCGAACCCTCCCTCCAGGAACCGTGCTCGGGTCGCCGTGCGTGAGACCTTGCCGCTGCTGGTGCGGGGCACGGAGCCGGGCGGGACGAGGAGGAGGGTGCCCAGGCGCAGGCCGTGGCGGGTGGAGACGGTGGCGCGTGCGGTGCGTTCAGCTGCCCAGGCGTCCTCGGCCGTCGGTTCGGTGTCGCGGCGGTGTTCGGCGATCACGACGAGTTCCTCGCCCGTGCGGTCCGGCCGGGTGACCCCGAACGCGGCGAGCCGGTCGCGGCGGACCAGGGAGACGGCCGTCTGTACGGTCTGCTCGATGTCCTGGGGGTAGTGGTTGCGCCCGTCCACGATGATCACGTCCTTGTGCCGCCCCGTGACGAGGAGTTGCCCCTCATGCAGGGAGCCGAGATCGCCGGTGCGCAGCCAGTCGCCCGTCGCGCCGAAGCCGAAGGTCTCGGCGGAGAGTTCGGCGCGCTTCCAGTAGCCGAGCCCGACGTTCGGCCCGCGTACCTGGATCTCGCCGACCCGCCCTTCCGGGAGCAGCGCACCGTCCGCGCCGACGATCCGCACCTCCTGCCCGACGGGCGTCCCGCACGAGACGAGCACAGCCGCCGTCGCCGCGTCCGGCGCCTCCTCCACGCGCCCTTCCGCGAGCGCGTCGGCATCACAGGCCACGGTCGAGGGCGCGGCGTCCGAAGCGTCCGCGGTCACGAACACCGTGGCCTCCGCCAGTCCGTACGCCGGGCAGTGCGCGGCCGGGTGGAGTCCGGCGGGCGCGAACCTGGCGCGGAAGCGGTCCACCGTCCCCGCGCGCACCGGCTCACTGCCGTTGATGAGCACGCGTACGCGGTCCAGGTCCAGTTCGTCGGCCAGCGCCGGATCCGTACGCGCCACGCAGTAGTCGTAGGCGAAGTTCGGGGCGGCGCTGACGGTCCCCTCGTACGAGCCGAGGAGGCGCAGCCAGCGGGAGGGGTCCCGGAGGAAGTCGGCGGGGTCCATGAGGACGGACGGGAAGCCGCCGACCACGGGGGCGGCGATGCTGAGGACCAGGCCCATGTCGTGGAAGAGCGGCAGCCAGCCGACCGTCGTGGTGGTCCGCGGATCGGCGATGAACGCGTCGATCGCCTGGCGGGCGTTGGCGACGACATTGGCGTGGCTGATCATCACGCCGGACGGGCTGCGGGTGGAGCCGGAGGTGTACTGGAGGTAGGCGATGTCGCCGGGCTCGGGCCTCGCTCCCGGCTCGTCCTCAGGGCCGGATCCGGTGCGCCGGCTGGGCAGTTGATCGACAGGGACGACCGGCACGTCCGGCAGTTCGCGGTCCCGTACGAAGGCGCGTACGGAGGATGCCGTGGCGGAGTCGGTGAGCAGGCAGGCGGGTTCGCAGTCGGCGAGGACTCCCGCCAGTCTTCCTTCGTGCCCCGGGATCCCGGGACCGAAGAGGGGTACGGCGATCACGCGGGCGTACAGGCAGCCGAGGAAGGCGGCCGCGTAGTCGAGCCCCTGGGGCAGGACGAGGGCGGCGCGTTCGCCGGGCGAGGCGATCGTGACGAGGTGGTCGGCGACGGCTCTGGCCCGGGCGTCGAGGGCGCGCCAGCCGAGGGAGCGGTGGCGTCCCGTGGGAGCGGTGTCGGGGAAGTCGACGTGGCTGAGGGCGCGTTGCTGCGGCCGGTGCCTTGCCCAGTGCCGCAGATGGTCCGTCATAAGGGTGGCTTCGGTTGCTTCGACAGTTGGCTGGGCGGGCGGCATGGCGACTCCAACTGTGAGGGGAACGGCGCGAGTTGATGCTGCGCGAGTTGAGGCGGTGCACCAGGTTCCGCCTCTGCGGGCTGAGGGGTTAGGGGACGTACTGACAGTTCGTCTGCCGCGTTCTGTCAGTTCGCTGACAAAGTCGGCCGCCGATTCCATGCCATGGGCCAGAGCCAGTGCGAGGCCGCGCCGCCGACAATCCGGTGACGGCGGAAGGAGCCGATTCGTGGGACGTGCACGGCTGTTCGCGCTGCTTTCCCTGATCACGCTGACCGGGTTCATCACGACCCTCGACAACACGGTCATCAACGTGGCCCTGCCGACCGTGCAGCGCGAACTGGGGCTGAGCGTCACGGACTTGGAGTGGGTGGCCAGCAGTTACGTACTCAGTTTCGGCGCGCTGCTGCTGCCCGGCGGACGGCTGACCGATCTCTTCGGGCGCCGGTCCGTACTGACGGTGGGGGTCGTGGTCTTCACGGCGGCGTCTGCGGCTGCGGCCGTCGCGGACAGCGGTGGCACACTGATCGCGGCCCGTACGGTGCAGGGGGTCGGGGCCGCGCTGATCATCCCGGCGTCGCTGGCCCTGGTCGCCGCCGATCTGCCCGCGCGACGGCAGTCGATGGCCATCGGCCTGTGGACGGCGGCGCTCGCGGTCGCGCTGGCGATGGGGCCTGTGGTCGGCGGCTTCGTCACCCAACAGTGGAGCTGGGGCTGGGTGTTCGCGCTGAACGTGCCCTTCGGGATCGTCGCTCTGCTGCTGATGCCCGCGGTGCCCGCCAGACCGAAAGAGTCTGGGTCTGGGGCCGGGTCTGCGTCCCGGCGCGGCGGGCTCGATCTGCCGGGGGTGCTGTTCTCCGTCCTCGCGCTCTATCTGCTGACGTACGGGCTGGTGCGGGGCACAGAGCACGGGTTCGGCGCCGCGCCCGTACCGCTGTGTCTGGGTGTGTCAGCCGTCGCCACCTGTGCGTTCCTCCTCGCGGAGGCCCGGACCAGTCGCCCCCTCCTCGAACTCGGGCTGCTGCGCGACCGGTTCCTCACGGGCGGGGTGATCGCGCAGGTGCTGTGGGGCATCGGCGTGAACGGCGTCTTCTTCTTCACCGCCCTCTATCTCCAGCGGGTGCTCGGCTTCTCACCGACCAAGGCGGGGCTGGCCTTCCTGCCGCTGGCGGGCGCGCTGCTGCTCTGCACACCGCTGGCCGAGCGGGCCGCTCGCGTGCTGGGCGCCCATGTGTCGATCGCGGCGGGGCTCGGCGTGGTGGCGGCCGGTCTGCTGTACGTCTCGGGGACGGGCGCGAACGCCGGCTACTGGGATCTTCAGCCGGGGCTGCTGATGATCGGCGCGGGTTCGGCGCTCACCACTCCGCTGACGGTGCGCTGCCTCGCCCGGGTCCCGGACGCCCGTACGGGCATGGCGACCGGTCTGGTGAGTGCGGCGCGCGAGGTCTCGGGCGTGTTCGGGGTGGTACTGGTCGGTGTCGTCCTCACCCGGCGCGAGCGCTCCGAGTTGCGGGCGGGCACGGATCCGCGCAGCGCGTTCCTGGAGGGGTACGACATCGGGCTGCGGCTGGCGGCGTGCTCTGTGCTGGCGGGCGCGATCGTCACGCTGGTGACGCTGCGCCGCCGAGGACGCCATCGGCGGGTACGGCAGCGGTGGGTACGGTCGCGTCGGGAGCCGGCGCGGACCGGAACTCCCCTTGTCCTGAAGTGACAAGCCTCTCCCCCACCCCCCTTTCAGTAGCGGGCGAGTCTG
>NZ_BMPQ01000040.1:57453-72603 GCF_014647675.1 Streptomyces flaveus
ACCTGTCCAGGAAATCTCCAGGGCAACAGGCGACACCCACCCCTCAGAGGAGCCCCTCGTCATGGCAGTGCTCGCGAACGTATTGGTCGGGCTGGTGGCTGCCCTGCACGCCTACATCCTGGTTCTGGAGATGTTTCTGTGGGAGCGGAAGCCGGGGCGGGGGTTGCACGGGTTCGATCCGGAGATGGCGCGGGCCACCGCGCCGATGGCCGCCAACCAGGGGCTCTACAACGGGTTTCTCGCCGCGGGCCTCGTGTGGGGGCTGGTCGCCGGGGATCCGACCGGATTCCGCGCGCAGGTCTTCTTCCTGGTGTGCGTGATCGTCGCGGGCGTCTACGGAGCCGTGACCGCGAACCGCCGCATCCTGTTCGCCCAGGCACTGCCCGGCACGCTCGCCCTGATCGCCGTCCTCGTCTCCCAGTGACCCCGGTCCCCACACCCGACCCCCGAGCCGAACGCACCCGGGCCAAGCTGCGCCGCGCCCTCCTCGACGAGTGCGCGCGGCGCCCGCTGTCGGAGGTCAGCGTCGCGGCCCTGGTGCGCGGGGCCGGAGTCGGCCGGGCCACGTTCTATCTGCACTATGCCGACCTGGAGGCGCTCGCGGTCGACGCCTGCGCCGATGTCGTACGCGATGCCGTGGACGCCCTGCACGCCTGGCGCGGCCGGCCAGACCCCAGATCCGCGCCACCCGCGCTGCTGGCGTTCTTCGAGGGCCTGCCCCCGCACGCCCCGCTCTACCGCGCCCTGTTGAGCCCGGGCGGCCAGGGCCCGCTGGGCCGCGTACTGCATCACGACCTGCGCGCCCGCAGCCAGGCCGAGCGCGAACTCGTCGGCGCCCCCGAGGCACCGCTCATCGCCTCCGCCGTGGCCGCGACCTTCGCCGGTGTCCTCGCCGACTGGCTGCACGGACTCATCGAGGCCACCCCGGAGGAGATCGCCCACCGGGTGTGGCGCCTGCTCGTCACCCTGAACCTCAGCCAGTAGGGAGCCAGCAGGGCCTGCGATCACCGCTGCCACCCGGCCCGGCTGAAGAGGCGCCCCATCGCAGGGGATCGCGGGGCGCCCCTTGCTCACCCGTCAGCCGAAGGTCAGTACCGGCTTGATCGCCTTGCCCGCGCCCATGTCCTGTACGGCCTGCCCGATGTCCTCGAAGGCGTACTTGCTGATCAGCCTGTCCAGCGGCAGGCGGCCCTCGCGGACCAGCTTGACCAGGGCGGGAATCGCGGTCTGGGTCTCGTTGTCGCCGAGGGTCAGGCCCACCACGCGCTTGCCGCCGAGCATTCCGTTGACGTCCAGGGCGACCTCAGAGCCGAACGGCGGGGCGCCGACGATGACCACCGTGCCGCGCGCTGCGAGCGCGTCCACGCCCGTGCGCAGGACGGCGACGCTGCCGGTGGTCTCCACGACCCCGTCGGCCCCGGCGCCGTCGGTGATCAGCTGGATCGCCTCCAGGATGTCCCCGTCACCGGCGTTCACGGTGTGCGTGGCACCCAACTCGCGGGCCAGCTCAAGCCGTTCGGCCACCTTGTCGACGGCGATCACCGTGGTCGCGGGCGTCATGGCGGCGGCCATCACCGCGGACAGACCGACCGCGCCGGCCCCGAGGATCACCAGCGTGTCGCCCGTCCTGGGCTCCAGCACGTTCCACACGGCGCCCACCCCGGTCTGCACACCGCAGCCCAGCGGTGCGATGGACTCCAGCGGTACGTCCCGGTCGACCTTGACGAGGCTGCGCTGGTCCACCAACGCCCGCTCGGCGAACGAGGACTGGCCGAAGAAGTGGCCGCCGAGGGGTTCGCCGTCGCGGCTGATGGTGCTGGTGCCGTCGGGCCGGCGCCCGCCGATCAGGTTCAGCGGCAGCCAGGTGGCGCAGTAGGCCGGGTGGCCGTCGCGGCAGTTCTTGCAGCTGCCGCAGGAGGTGAAGGACATCAGGACGTGGTCGCCGGGCTCGATGCCGGTGACGTCCGAGCCGACGGCCTCGACGACGCCCGCGCCCTCGTGCCCGAGAATTCCGGGCAGCGGGAACGGCAGACCGCCGCCGGCCACACCGAGGTCGGTGTGACACAGCCCGGCGGCGACCATCCGGACGAGCGCCTCGTTGGGGCGCGGTTCGTCGAGCTCGACGGTGGACAGCGTGAACGGCGCTCCCCCGGACTCGACCACGGCTGCACGAGTGGTGGACATACTCAACTCCTCTTTTCGATTGTGAGCACTCCGGAGCGCTGCAGCCGGTGTTGAGAGCGCGACCGTGCTCAGCCCTCCTTCGTCGGGCCTCCGCGCGGTCGCGCTCTCAACACCGTCGCGCTCCTGCGGCTCACTGGTTGCAGGGATTGCGGGGGTTGCGCTTGCGCTCAGTCGAGCGAGATGACGACGGACTTGACCTTGGTGTACGCGGCGAGCGCCTCGGGCCCGTACTCACGGCCGAAGCCGGAGGCCTTGACCCCGCCGAAGGGGACGTTGGGGTCGAGCATCGCCCAGTCGTTGACCCAGACGATGCCGGCCTCGATACGGTCGGCGACGCGGTGCGCGCGGGCGAGGTTGGTGGTCTGGATGCCCGAAGCCAGGCCGTACGGCGTGGAGTTGGCCATCTCGACGGCCTCGTCCTCGGAGTCGAAGGGCTGCACGGTCAGGACCGGGCCGAAGATCTCCTCCTGGACGAGCCGGGAGTCGTTGCTCACGTCCGCGATCACCGTGGGCTTGTAGTAGAAGCCGCCGTTCAGGTCGAGGCGCTCACCGCCGCAGACGATGCGGGCGCCCTCCTTGCGGGCCAGTTCGACGTACTCCTCGACCTTCTTGAGGTGCTTCTCCCCCGCCATCGGGCCGATGACGGTCTCGGGCTGCCGGGGGTCGCCGATGGGCACGCCGGGCACGGCGTCGGCGAGGATGCCGACCACGGTGTCGTACAGCGGGCGGGCGACCAGCAGGCGGGGGCCGCCCATGCAGAACTGGCCCGTGTTGAAGACGAAGCCCTTGATGACGGCGCCGATGGCCTTCTCGAGGTCGGCGTCCTCGAAGACGATGTGGGCCGCGTTGCCGCCGAGCTCCATCGTGACCGGTTTGAGGGCCTCACCGGCGACGCTCGCCGCGTGCCGGCCGACCGCGGTGGAGCCGGTGAAGGCCACCTTGTCGATGCCTGGGTTGCGCAGCAGCGCCTCACCGGCGACCGGTCCTGTGCCGGTGACGACGTTGTAGACGCCGTCCGGGACGCCTGCCTTCTTCAGCAGGCCGGCCATGTAGAGAGCGCTGAGCGGGGTCTCGTCGGCGGGCTTGTGCACCACCGTGTTGCCGGCCGCGAGCGCCGGGGCGATCTTCGAACCGGCAAGGATCAGCGGGAAGTTGAAGGGCGTGATCGCGGCGACCACCCCGAGCGGACCGCGCCGGGTGTAGGCGTGGGCGTTCAGCGGGGTGTCACGGGTCGCGCCGTCCAGGGTCCAGGCCAGGGAGGCGTAGTACTCGTAGTCGTTGGCCGCGTTCGTGACGTCGACGGCGTGGCACAGCGAGATCGGCTTGCCGACGTCGAGGCTCTCCAGGTTCGCGATCTCGTCCGCGTTCTCCCGGATCAGCTCGGCGACCCGGTGCAGCACACGGCCCCGCTCACGGCCGCTCAGCGTGGCCCAGCCGCTGTTGTCGAAGGCGTCGCGTGCGGCTCGTACGGCCGCGTCGACGTCGGAGGCATCGGCCTCCGCGACCGTCGTGACCACCTGCCCGGTGGACGGGTCGATCACGTCCGTGCGCGCCCCACTGGACCCGTCCCGCCACTGCCCGCCGATGAACAGCTGTCCGGGCTCGCTCTCGAAGGTGGCCATACCCACTCCCCAGCCTTGTTCGCCAAGATTCAATCAACAGGATTCCTGTTGGTTCGCAGTCTCATTACAGACAGGTTTCCTGTCAATGCCCTAGGCTGACCTCATGGTCGGCACCAAGGCATCCACCAAGGCACCTCCGTCGCTCCTCTACATGATCAAGCAGGTGGAACTCGTGGTGCGTTCCCACCTGGACGAGTTGCTCAAGCCGGCGGGAATCACGGCGCTGCAGTACACCTCGCTCACCGTTCTGGAGCGGCACGACGGTCTGTCCGCGGCGCAGCTCGCGCGCGACTCGTTCGTCACCGCGCAGTCCGTGGCCGATGTGGTCCGGGCCCTGGAGAACCGCGGCCTGGTACGCCGCGAGCGCAACCCCCGCAACCGACGGGAACTCCTCATCCTTCTCACCGAGTCTGGCCGCGATCTGCTCGCACGGCACGCCGAACCCGTGAGAGAACTCGAGGAGCGCATGATCCGGGATCTCACCGCGCACCAGGCCGACCAGTTCCGCCTTGCACTGTCGAAGGCGTGGCACGCCCTGTCGTAGCGGCACGGCCGTCCCGTCACAGCGACCCGGCCGTACGGATCCGGACCCATAACCGTTGGGCGTCGAACCCCCGCAAACCCAAGACATGTGTCAATCGAACATGCTGGAATTCACCCCATCGGGGTCGAATTCCAGAGTGCTCAGGATGCTCATGGTCTTCCAGGCATGGTCTTCCAGGGCGGGGAACGGTGAGGTGATGTCGGCGTGCGCAACGGAACCGAGACCCTCACCCCGCATCTGCACGTCCACCGGGACCGCGGGCACACCGTGCTGGAGTTCCACGGCGAGATCGACATCATCGCGGCGCTGGAGATCGTCCCGTTCCTGGACGCGGCGACGGGGCGGCCCGGTGCGCAGGTCGTGCTCGACCTGCGGCACATCGAGTTCTTCGACTGCTCGGGACTGCGCTTACTCCACCGGGCCCGGCTCCGGGTCCTCGACCGCGGCGGGCGACTGCGGCTGGTCTGCACCCACCCGTTGGCCCTGCGCATCTTCCAGGTGACCGGCCTCGACGCGCTTCTGCCCCCGCTGCCGACTCTGGACGAGGCCCTGGGGCAGTCCGAGGCCACCTCCGGCTCCGTATGACCTGCCTGCGACCTGCCCCGGAGGCACTTCGGAGGACCCGGGGCTACTTCACGATCTTGGTGACCTGACCGGCGCCGACCGTCCGGCCGCCCTCACGGATGGCGAACTTCAGCCCCTCCTCCATGGCGACGGGCTGGATCAGCTCGACATTCATGGTGGTGTTGTCGCCCGGCATGACCATCTCGGTGCCCCGCGGCAGGGTCACCACACCGGTCACGTCCGTCGTACGGAAGTAGAACTGCGGACGGTAGTTGTTGAAGAACGGCGTGTGCCTTCCTCCCTCGTCCTTGGACAGGATGTACGACCGCGCCTCGAACTCGGTGTGCGGAGTCACCGAGCCCGGCTTGATGATGACCTGGCCGCGCTCGACGTCCTCGCGCTTCACGCCGCGCAGCAGCAGACCGCAGTTCTCCCCGGCCCGTCCCTCGTCGAGGAGCTTGCGGAACATCTCGATGCCGGTGACCGTGGTGGTGGTCTTCTCCGGCTTGATGCCGATGATGTCCACGGTCTCGTTGACCCTGAGGACACCACGTTCGATACGGCCGGTGACGACCGTACCGCGGCCCGTGATGGTGAAGACGTCCTCGATCGGCATCAGGAACGGCTGGTCGACATCGCGTACCGGCTCGGGCACGAACTCGTCGACGGCCCTGAGGAGTTCGAGGACCGACTGGCCCCACCGCTCGTCGCCCTCGAGGGCCTTGAGCGCGGAGACGCGGACGACCGGGACGTCGTCGCCCGGGAACTCGTAGTCGGTGAGCAGCTCGCGCACCTCCAGTTCGACGAGTTCGAGGATCTCCTCGTCGTCCACCATGTCGGCCTTGTTCAGGGCGACGACGATGTACGGCACGCCGACCTGACGCGCGAGCAGGACGTGCTCCTTGGTCTGCGGCATCGGGCCGTCCGTGGCGGCGACGACGAGGATCGCCCCGTCCATCTGGGCCGCGCCCGTGATCATGTTCTTGATGTAGTCCGCGTGACCGGGGCAGTCGACGTGCGCGTAGTGCCGGTTCTCCGTCTGGTACTCGACATGCGCGATCGAGATCGTGATGCCGCGCTGACGTTCCTCCGGCGCCTTGTCGATCTGCTCGAACGGCGTGTACGGGTTCAGGTCGGGGAACCTGTCGTGCAGCACCTTCGTCATGGCTGCCGTGAGGGTCGTCTTACCGTGGTCGATGTGACCGATGGTCCCAATGTTCACATGCGGTTTGGTCCGCTCGAACTTCGCCTTGGACACTGCAGGCCCTCCTGATCACCTGGGTGACGCCGAGCGCGCTTGGCTTGGTCCTGTCGCCGCGTTCTCTCACTGTTTGCGGCCTTTTCTTCAGAATACGCGGGTATGACGGGCCTTACCGAGCGGCGGCTGCGGACCTCGCGCCAAAGCCCCCGGTCACTGGCTCACCCGTTCACCGGCAGTCGCAGCGGGCACCCCTTCAGGGGTGCGGGGCTGTATCAATGTGCGGCTCCTCCCCCGCTCTCGGCTCCTCCCCCACTCTCGGCTTCGCTCGAGCGGGGGGACCCCCATGAGCGGGGAGATCCCCATCGTGGGCGTGACCAGCCACGACCCACCCGCAGCTTCGAACCGCGATCCCAGCGGAGCGCCCAGTGCGCCGCCAGTGACCCCGTCATCGGTCGTATTCGACCAAGAGAACGGTCTCCCAAGGGATTTGAGGGGTATTCATCAAACGGGAAGGAGGTCGTTCACATGACGACGTCCCTGAAGCGCCTGCCCGGATGGGCGAAGCTCCTGAGCGCGGTACTCCTGGTACTGGTGGTGCTCTTCGCCGGACTGCGGCTCAGTCTGCTGCCCGGACTGGGCGATGTGTTCCGCGAGGACACCCACGACCGTTCGGGGCCCACGCTCCTCAAGTCGATCCAGGACATCAGCCGTTACGACGCCGCCTCCGGCAACTTCCAGGTGGTGGTGGATCTGGAGAAGGACGCCCGGTTCCTGCCCGACGCACTCCGCGGCACCCGCACCCTGTACGTGGGTGCCGGCACCGTGGACGCCTATGTGGACCTCGGAAAGGTCGGCGAGAACGACGTGACGGTCAACAAGGACCGCACGTCCGCCACGCTCAAACTCCCGCACGCCGCACTGGGCAAGCCCGCCCTCGACCCCGACCAGTCGTACGCCGTGTCCAAGCAGCGAGGTCTCCTGGACCGGCTCGGCGACATCTTCTCGGACAACCCGAACGACGAACGCGCCGTGCAGCGGCTCGCCGCCCGGCACATCGGCGACGCGGCGAAGGACAGCAAGCTCACCGCCCGCGCCGAGGAGAACACCACCGGCATGCTCAAGGGACTGCTGGGCTCCCTGGGCTTCAAGGAGGTGAACGTGACCTATGGGGCGTGAGCCCCGTCGCCGGTCGTCCGGTGCGTGATGTGTTCCTCGGGTTCCGGTCCGGAACCCGAGGAACACACACGCGGCGGCTGGTTCGCACCGGCCGGTCGGCATTGTCGACCGATCCCGGGGTAACTGTCTTCCTCGAAGCGCCAGTTGAACTCTGGAGGGTTGCATGGCCCGTGCCCAGAAGTCACGTTCGAGCACCCAGAAATCAGGCACCCCGAAATCAGGTTCAAGCGCCCCGAAGTCCCGCTCAAGCGCCGCAAAGGCACGCTCGAGCACCCAGAAGTCCCGCTCCCGTACGGCGAAGCCTGGCCGCAAGCCGACGCCCGCGCCGAGCGGCCGACGTCCCCTGCCCCTCGTCGTACGCCTGCTGGTGCTGGTGGTAGCCGTCGCCGCCATGGTGGCGTTCGCCGCCGCGCTGGCCCGGATCACGCTCCAGCCCTCGCCCGCCTCCGAAGCGCTGACGCACAGCAACCTGCACCCCGGCCGCTCCCTGCGGGCCTACCTGGACCAGCCCGAACTCCGCGACGCGGCCAGGCAGATCGGCGGCAACCTCCTCCTCGGCGTCCCCTTCGGGATCCTGCTGCCCGTGGTACTCCCCCGGGCGCGCGGCATCCTGCGGGTGCTCGCGCTGACCGCGGCGGTGATGCTGCTCGTCGAGCTGGTGCAGGGGGCGCTGATCACCGGGCGCGCCTTCGACATCGATGACGTACTGCTCAACACCACCGGGGCGATGGTCGGTTATCTGCTCCTCGGCAGGCGGATGGGCCGGGCCGTGCACCCGCGCAAGCCCAAGGGCACGGCCTGAACCGTGTCCGGTTCGCTCGCCTCGCGACGGCTAGACCAGCGCCTTCGCGAGGAGGGCGGCGGTCTTGGCGACGAGTGGTTCGTCCATCGGGGTGTCGGGTTCGGCGTCGGGCTTCGTGGACAGGACGGCCAGCACGATCGGTGTGCCGTCCGGTGTCCAGGCGATGCCCGCGTCGTTGGTGGTGCCGTACTTGCCGGTGCCCGTCTTGTCGCCGAGGGCCCAGTCCTTGGGCAGGCCCGCGCGGAAGCGGTTGGTGCTGGTGGTGTTGGCGAGCAGCCACGCGGTCAGCTGTCCCGGGGCGTGAGGGCGTCGCCGAGGGCGAGCTTCGCATACGTCCGCCCGATGGCGGCCGGGCTCGAGGTGTCCGTCACGCGCCCCGGTTCGGCCGAGTTGAGTTCGGGCTCCCAGCGGTCGAGCCGGGTCGTCCTGTCCCCGATCGAGCGGCAGAAGCGGGTGATGGCCGTCGGGCCGCCGAGTTCGCGGAGCAGGAGGTTCGCGGCGGTGTTGTCGCTGTAGGCGACGGCGGCCTCGCACAGCTCGGCGACGGTCATGCCGTTCGCGAGGTTCTCCTCCGTGCCGGTGACCGGGGCGCCGCCCGATTCTTCGACGTCCTGCTCGGTGTACCTGATGCGCAGGGCGAGGAACTCGCCGTGCCGGTCGAGGTCCCTCAGGACGGCGGCGGCAGCGAGCGTCTTGAACACCGAGCACATCGGAAAGGTCTCGTCCGCGCGGTACAACACGCTCCGGCCGGTGACGGTGTTGCGTCCGAACACCCCGAGCCGGGCGGAATGCTCCCGCTCGAGATCGTTCAGCGCCCGCGAGATGTCGTCCACCGCTCCCGACGAGGCCGCATGGGCCGACCCGTTCGCGGACACGGCGGCGGCGAGGACCGTACCGGCGCCGAGGGAGAGCACCGCGCGGCGGCTGGGGCGTACTGCCGATAACTCCACGTTCACTGTCTCCTCGTATCGATGATCAGTGTTCGCAGAGGCAAGACTCCCCGCCGGCTCCTCGCGGTTCCCTCACTCACGGGGTGTCGTGGGCCACAGCGGACGCTAGTGGATCGTCCACGTGTGCTTGTCGCCGCCCACCCAGCGGACGGCCTCGGGGTCGTCGGCGTCATGCACCGGGATGCCGTACGCCGCGGCGGCGACCAGGACGTCGGTGAAGGACTTGGCCTCCCCGATGACGGCACCGTCGATCTCCACGATGCGGAAGGGCGGATTACCGGGCTGTACGCCCAGCACCATGATCCGCGGGTGCGAAATGTAGGGGCTTGCGATTTCAGTCATGATCCCACCGGTTCCACACGCGTGCCGCCGCTGAGCCTGCTGGGGCGGCGGTGCCGGTCGTGGCACTGGGCTGCGCCGACAGGGCCGGCGTCCGAACAAGGTTCGCACTTCATGGTGGCACAGCGGGGCTCCGGTGGCCGCTGTGCGGAGCCGTTCCGAGTGACGCGACACCGCCGGCGTGGGTGCGGCATCGGGAAGTGCCGGCCGGTGTGACCTCGTAGCGCCGAGGGCCGGGATGTGTGCGCGTCCCTTCTCTCCGGTTACCCGGCCCGGATGATCCGTGTGACCGAGGCCAAGGACCGGGTGCGGAACGAGTTGCTGACCGTGGCCGATACCGCGCGGCGGGCCGGGCGGGAGCCGGGCAGGGAACGCGACCTCGTCGTGCAGTCGCTCAAGGCCGCCGCGGCGGCGCTGCTCGCGTGGATCGTGGCGGACGAATGGCTCGCCGACCCGATGGCGCTGATGGCGCCCTGGGTGGCCGTGGTCCTGGTGCAGGCCACGGTCTACAGCTCGCTGCGGCAGGGGGCCCAGCAGTTCGCGGCGATCTGCGTCGGCACGCTGCTGGCCTCGGCGGCACAGGCCCTCACGGGCAACACCCTGACCGCCCTCGCGCTGTCCGTCCCGGTGCTGATGCTGCTCGCCAACTGGCCCCGCTTCGGCGACCAGGGCATCTACGCCACGACCACCGCCCTGTTCACGCTCTCCTCGGACACCGTGACGACCTCCGCGATCAGCCACCGCCTCGCTCAGGCCGCCCTCGGGGCCGCCATCGGGATCGCCGTCAACGCCCTGGTCCTGCCGCCGGTCCACCTGCGCGACGTACGCGAGAACCTGGCGGCTCTCGCGCAGGAGACGAGCGACGTGCTGGCCGATATCGCCGAGGACCTGCGGCAGGGCGACTGGGACGCGTCGACCACCGCGCACTGGTCGCGCGCCTCCGCCCGTCTGGCACGCCGGCTCGACGGTCTGCGGGCGGCCAGGGGCTGGAGCCAGGAGAGCGTCTCGGATGAGCTTAGGTTTTCCTGGGCGGGGCCGGGTTTCCGGCCCCGCCCCACTGGAAAAGAGAACTCGGCTGTGCCCCCGGCCGTATCCGTCGTGGGACGGGGGTGGCGTGGGTGTGCAGGTGGAAGCCTGCGCCGAGTCTGGCCCCGCGCGGTTGGTGCCGGGTGGGGGTGCTCATCGTGTGCGGTGCCTGCCGCCGTCCGCGCCGCTGGGGGCGACGCCTTGGTGGCTGGGGCATCCGCCCCGCCGGACGCTTTCCACCCGAACCCGCAGCGGTACGTGCTGCGGGTGTTACGGGTGGGGCGGGGACCCTGCGTCGCTGCCTGGGCACAGGGCGGTTCCTCGTCGGGCCCGCCTTCGTCCGGTCCACGGCAGATGCCTGCGGTCCGGCCGGTCCGGTCGGGTCCGGGTGGGTGTGCCGGACCGGCTGGTCCAGCTCCTGCACCGTGCGGCGGATCACATACGTGCCGCTGTTCCGGTCCAGGACGGTTGTGTGCTGGTGGGTCAGGCCGCGGGCGCCGATGCGCTGCCAGGCGGCCACGTCGCGGTCCGCGCTGTAGCCGCACGCAGCGTTGGGGCAGGTGGCCCATTTCCAGCCGGGCTTCGGGGTGTCGGGGGCGGCGTGGTGGCGGAAGGTGGTCAGGCAGCGCGGGCAGTACTTCGAGGTGCCGCGGGCGGGCACGATGACCACGGCGATACCGTGCCGGGCGGCGGCGTGCCGCACGTCGGTGACGATCTGTCCGCGCACCGAGGAGGACAGGCGGGTGTTGAGGGTGCGGCCCTTGCCGCGGGCCTCCATGTCCCGCAGGTCCTCCAGATAGATCACGCTCGCGTCGGCGGCCCGGGCGTGGGTGACCATGAAATGGGCAGCGGCCCGGGCGATCGCCTTGTTCAGCCGTTCGCGGCGTCTGCTGACCCGGGCATGCTCGGTGCGCAGCATCGTCAGCTTGGCCACGGCCAGCGGGTCGGGGCGCCGTCCGCGGGCGCGCCGGCCGTCGAGGAGTTGTTGCAGGTGTTCTGCTTTGGCCCACAGGTGTTCGGCGTGGATGCGCAGCCGGTCGGCCTTGGCCAGCGCCCCGTCCACGCCCAGGAACACAGGCCGGCCATCGGTGCGCACGGTCGGCTGGATGTCACCGGTCAGCGTCAGGGTGCCGCCGGTGAGCAGGGTGTTCAGGCCGTAGTCGAAGGCCACCGCCCGGCGGTGCCCGTCGCGCTTCGTCTTCGGCGCGGCGGTGGTGTGGGCGAGGTCCAGACGCAGCCGCCCGCCGCGCAGCCGCAGCGTCGGGGCGTGCAGCGCGGCCGAGAGGGGAACAGGGGGCGGCAGGCGGAAGCGGATCCGTACCGGGTGCCAGTCGGCGCGGGTACGTGGGTTTGGGCGCACCGGCAGCCGCACGGTCAGCACCGCGTAGCGGGCCGGGTCGTCCTCGCAGCGGGCCAGGGTGAGGAGTTGCTTGTCGGCGGCGGCCAGCACCACCTGCCGTCCTCCGCCCGGCGCCTCCTCCAGCTCGCACAGGCCGTCCGGCAGACGGCCGTGGCGGGCGTGGAAACGCTGGATCTGCCGAGTGCGGGCACGCAAGACCGATGCGGGCACCGCCGCCCCGTCCGGGCAGGCCGCCCGCAGCGCATCCCACTCCTGGGGGGTGCGCTGCAGCGGATCGCCACCAGCGGGCCAGGTCGCCAGCACCGCGTCCACCAGCTCGGACCGCCAGTGGACGGAGCGCAGTACACGTCCGGCCTGTTCCTCGGCGATCCGGCGGACCCGGTCCGGGACGTACACACCCTCTGGTGCGGCCGCCGCCCAGCCCAGGGTGCGCAGCGCCATCCACGCGTGGGACGGCAGTTTCTCACCCGACAGGGCCTGCCCGGAGGCGAGCCGGTCCAGCCCGGCCCGGCTCCAATGCTCTGCTGTCACGGCGACAGCCATCGTCTCCACCAGCGCCGTCAGCCAGCCCACCCGCTCGGCCAGCACGGCCGCGCCCAGCACCTGGCCGCTGACGGTGTCCAGGCCCCGGAACGCCGCAGCCGGGGCACAGGCCACCCGCTCCGCCTCCCCCGCACCCACCGCGATCTTCCGCCGCATCCCGCTACGCCTCGCTGTCCGCAGCGCCCTGCGCCGACGGGGCGGCTGCCGCCTGGAGCAAGCGCCGACGCGCCTGGCGGGAGCGGATGCCGTACAGGCGGCCGGAGAACGAGGCGACCAGCGACCTGAAGTCGGCCAGCAGTTCCTCGCTGCCGCCGGGTGCCCCGGCCTTGGGATGCAGTACCTCCACCCGCACCTGATCACGGGCGAGCAGCGCGGTGATCCAGGCCGCGCCGAACCGGGCCAGGCGGTCCTCGTGGGTCACCCGCACATGGGTGAACTCCCCGTTCTGTGCTCGTCGCAGGAGCCGGTCAAGTCCCGGGCGGGACTCGCGCAGACCCGAGGCCCGGTCCCGGAACACGGCCACCACCTCGCCCGCGGTACTCGCCCGCAGCTCGGCCTCCTGTGCGGCCAGCGACGACTCCTGACCGGTCCGGCCGGACACCCGCACATACAACGCCTCACGCCGCTCGCGTGCCTGCCCGCCGTTGCCCTCGACCAGCGCCTCCAAGGCCTGGGACGGAAAACGGCGTTCCCGGCCGACCCACACCACCGGGACCTTGCCCGCATCCGCCCACACCCGCAGCGTGTCCGGATGCAGCCCCACCCGGCGCGCGGCCACCGACAGACGAAGAAGCTCCATGGCCGCAAACGCTAAACACCGACAGCATCCAAGGAAAACAAAACAGTTGAGTCACCACTCGAACATGTGAATCCGCCTCGTATCCACGCCACCGGACGCGATCCGTGATACCCAGCCGCACCCAGGAAAACCAGCCCAATCAACCAACTGCGCGCGACCCTCACGTCCCCAAGTAGCGAAGTACGGCCAGGACCCTGCGGGAGGAGGGGCGACCGTGATCGTTGTCACACACGAAGTGCGATGGTCCCACAGCAGACTGACCCTCATGTGGACGCAGATTGCCGCGGCGGCCGGAGTGCTCGCCCTGTTGACCGTGGTGCCGGGGCCGGACATGGCCGTGGTCACCAAGCGCGCGATCGCCTCCGGCAGGTCGGAGGGCCTGCGCACCGCCGCCGGTATCACCACCGGGCTACTGGTGTGGGGCGTGTTCACCGTCGTCGGGCTCGCGGCGGTCCTTGAGGCCTCGGCGGAGGCGTACTTCATTCTCAAGATTTTGGGTGCCGCGTACTTGGCTTTCCTCGGTCTACAGGCCCTGTGGCAAAGCCGCCGCTCCGCGCCGAGGACCGCCGAGCCGGTGGCCACAGGCTCTGGGCGCGCGTACCTGACGGGCCTGACCACCAATGTCCTGAACCCGAAGATCGCCGTGTTCTACACCGGTCTACTGCCGACCCTGACCCCGGACGGACTACCCACGGCAGTCGGCATGGGACTGCTGGTGCTGTTGCACGCGGCACTGACCCTGACCTGGCTCGGCAGCTACGTCCACCTCGTCTCCAGGGCGCGCTCGGTCTTCGAACGGCCCCGCGTCCGGCGCCTGCTGGACCGAGTGACGGGCGTGGTGCTCATCGGTTTCGGGGTGCGGGTGGCTGCGGAAGCCAACTGAGGAGCAACTCATGGGAGGGATGGACGCATGGGTACGGTGCTCGGCACGATAGAGCGGATCTGGCGATACCCAATCAAATCCACCGGTGGTGAGTCGTTGGACGAGGTTGCCGTCGATGCCCGGGGCCTCGTCGGCGACCGGCTCTACGCGGTGCGGGATGCCGATGGCAAGTTCGGCTCGGGCAAGAACACGCGCCGGTTCCGGCGCATGCCGGGACTGTTGCAGCTGCGGTCCCGGTACCCCGGGGGAGCAGTTGTAAAGGTTCCTGAGCTGCTGGACCCGGATGGCGTGCCAGTACTGGATCCCACCACCTACGTGCGGCGTTATCTGGGCCGGAACGACGTCGAAGTGGCTTGCGAGGGCACGGTCTCGCATTTCGACCAGCTCCCCCTCAGTCTCCTGACCACCGCCACCCTTGACTGGGTCCGCGCGGCCGTTCCAGGCGTGCCCGTCGACGAGCGCCGCTTCCGGCCGAACCTGCTGGTGCGGACACCGCCGGGCACACCTGCGTTCGTGGAGGACGAGTGGTTCGGCAGCGCTGCCCGCATCGGCGGCACTCTGCGTATACGGTTCGAACGTTCCAGCGAGCGGTGCGTGATGACCAACGAGGTCCAGCAGGACCTGCCGCACTCCCCGCTGATCCTGCGAGCCATCGCGCAGGCACACGACATGCGGCTGGACGCACTGGCCACGGTCGCACAGCCGGGGCGTGTGCGACTCGGGGACACTGTCGAACTCACCTGATCCACTCCGGTACTTCCGAGAAAGGGGGCGTCGAAGGCGGAGTCGGCCGACTCCGCCGCCACCACCTGGTGCCCGTCCCCGACGTCATCACCCGGCCGAGCTCAACGCCCAAATCGATGCGTGGGCCAGCAGGGCGACCAGCGGCGGATCAGCGAGTGCCCGCGCACCGTCGCCGAGTACTTCGCCATCGAAACCCCCTTGCGGCAGCCGCTGCCGTAAGACCACTTCGAGACCGGGTGGCTGCTGACACCACGGGTCGACCGCTACGCGCAGATCACCGTGCGTCAGAACCACTACTCGGTACCGGTACGGCTCACCGGTCGCCAGGTTCCGGTCCTGCTGCACGCCTCCGAGGTGGTGGTCTGAAGCGCTCCGGGATCGGTGGAGGCTCTATGCGTTGACTCCAGCCGCCG
>NZ_BMPQ01000041.1:0-44665 GCF_014647675.1 Streptomyces flaveus
CGGCCCGGGGGCTTTCTGCGTCAAAGACGGCCCGTTGCCTTGAGGGCTAGATAAGCATCCGCCAAAGCCGGAGGAAGATCGTTCGGTGTCGCGTCCACGACCGTGACGCCATGGCGGATGAGTTGCTCGGCGGTGCGATGGCGTTCTGTCTGAGCCTGGGCTGCGGCGGCGGCCTCGTACACGGCATCGGTGTTTCCCCGTGCCGTGGCCATGTGCTCTATATGCGGGTCGGCTACTGAGGCAACCAGGACTGTGTGGCGCTGGGTGAGGCGGGAGAGTAGGGGAAGCAGGCCCTCCTCAATGGGAGCCGCGTCGAGGCTGGTGAGGAGCACGATCAGGGAGCGGCGTGGGGCTGTGCGGAGGGCGGTGGCGGTGAGGCCGCGTGCGTCCGTCTCGATGAGTTCCGGTTCGAGGCGGGCCATGGCGTTCACCAGGGAGGGGAGGACATCGCCCGCGGCTCGGCCCTGCACTTGGGCGCGTACCCGGCGGTCGTACGCGAGGAGGTCCACGCGGTCGCCGGCTCGGGACGCGAGGGCAGCCAGGAGCAGGGCCGCGTCCATGGAGGCGTCGAGGCGTGGGGCGTCGCCCACGCGGCCCGCCGAGGTACGGCCTGTGTCGAGGACCAGCAGGATGTGGCGGTCGCGTTCGGGGCGCCAGGTGCGTACAGCGACCGTGGTCTGCCGGGCGGTGGCGCGCCAGTCGATGGAGCGGGTGTCGTCCCCGGGGACGTATTCGCGGAGGCTGTCGAATTCGGTGCCCTCGCCGCGGGTCAGGGCACTGGTGCGGCCGTCGAGTTCGCGCAGGCGGGCCAGCTTTGACGGGAGGTGCTTGCGGCTGGTGAACGGGGGCAGGACGCGCACGGTCCAGGGGACGTTGTGGCTGCCCTGGCGGGCGAAGAGGCCGAGAGGGCCGTATGAGCGGATGGTGACGCGGTCTGCCTGGCGGTCGCCGCGACGGGTGGGGCGTAGGTGAGTTGTGATGCGACGGCGTTCGCCCGGGGGAATCGTCAGTCGGTGGCGGGATGCGGTGACTTCCGTGCCGGGCTGCCAGCTGCTGGGGGGCCAGGCGTCGCGGATGCGGGCGCGTAGGGGGCGGCTGGTCGGGTTGGTGACCGTGAGGGTGACATCGGCGGCTTCGCCCAGGCGTACCGAGGTGTCTCCGGAGCGGGTCAGGCCGAGGCGGCGTACGGGCGCGGCCAGGGCGAAGTCGCAGGCGCACGCGAGGGCCAGGGGGATGTTCACGGCAAGGATGCCCGTCCAGCTGGGTTCCCAGATGCCGACGGGGAGGGTGCCGAGGGCCGCGAGGAGGGCGGCGCGTCCGGTGAGTGCCATCAGCGGGGCACGGGGACGTGGGCGAGGATCGCGTTGATCACGGAGTCGGCGGTTACGCCTTCCATCTCGGCCTCGGGGCGGAGTTGGACCCGGTGGCGGAGAGTTGGGAGCGCGAGGGCTTTTACGTCGTCGGGGATGACGTAGTCGCGGCCGGTCAGCCATGCCCAGGCGCGGGCGGTGGCCATGAGCGCTGTCGCGCCCCGCGGAGAGACGCCGAGGCTGAGGGACGGGGATTCGCGGGTGGCGCGGCAGATGTCCACTACGTAGCCGGTGATTTCGGGGGATACCGCTGTTTTGCCGACTGCCGCGCGGGCGGCTTCCAGGGCGGCGGGGCCGGCTACGGGGCGTACGCCGGCGGCGCGCAGGTCGCGTGGGTTGAAGCCCTCGGCGTGGCGGGTGAGGACGTCGATCTCGTCCTTGCGGGAGGGCAGCGGGATCGTCAGCTTGAGGAGGAAACGGTCCAGCTGGGCTTCGGGGAGGGGGTACGTGCCCTCGTACTCGACCGGGTTCTGGGTCGCGGCGACCAGGAAGGGTTCGGGGAGGGGGCGCGCGGTGCCGTCGACCGTGACCTGGCGCTCCTCCATCGCTTCGAGGAGCGAGGACTGGGTCTTGGGCGGGGTGCGGTTGATCTCGTCGGCGAGCAGAAGGTTGGTGAAGACCGGGCCGGGCTGGAAGGAGAACTCGGAGGAGCGGGTGTCGTAGACGAGGGAGCCTGTGACGTCGCTGGGCATCAGGTCCGGGGTGAACTGGACGCGCTTGGTGTCGAGTTCGAGGGCGGATGCGAGGGCGCGGACGAGCAGCGTTTTGGCGACCCCGGGGACCCCTTCGAGCAGGACGTGTCCGCGGCAGAGGAGGGCGACGACGAGGCCGGTCACGGCGGGGTCCTGGCCGACCACGGCTTTGGCGATCTCGGCGCGCAGGGCCTCCAGGGAGGCCCGGGCGGCGCCCGGATCCCCGGTGTGCGCGGCGTTGTCAGTGGTCGGGTCCATCATGGACGGCGTACCTCTCTTTCGAGGGCGTCGAGTTGGTCGGCGAGGTTGATGAGGGCTGCGTCGTCGCGGGGTGGCGGGCCGAAGAGGAGGGATTGCGGGGACGACTGTCCGTCGCCGTGGAGGCGGGCGGACAGGGCGGGGAGCAGGGCTTCGGGCGCGTGCGCCTGGGCGGGGGACAGGCCGACGAGGGGGGCGAGGCGGGTGCGGGTGGTGGAGCGCAGAGCTGCGGCGGCGCGGTCGCGGGCGTTGGACTTGCGGTAGAGGCGGGCGCGGCCTTCGACGGTCTCGGAGGCGCGGATCGCGACGGGGAGCCGTTCGGGGACGAGCGGGCCGAGCCGGCGGGCACGCCAGAGGGCGGCCAGGACTGCGGCGATGAAGAGCTGCAGGGTGCCCCAGAGCCAGCCGGAGGGGATCAGGTCGAAGAAGCTGCGATCGCCGGAGTCGGTGGCCGAGTCGTCGGAGAGCGAGGGGAGGTACCAGACCAAGTGGGGGCGGGAGCCGAGCAGTTGGAGAGCGAGCGAGGCGTTGCCCTGCTCGTCGAGGCGGTCGTTGTGGAGGATGTCGGGGGCGCCGAGTACGACGGTGTCGCCGTCCCCTTCGAGCGCCGGGACGCGCAGCAGGGTGGGCAGGCCGTCGCTGAGGTAGCAGGAATCGACGTCGGGCGCGGTCGTCGTGTAGCGGATGCCGCCGGTGTCGGCGGTGCCCGCTCGCTGGGCGGCGGGCAGGGCGCAGTCGGGCGGGAGCGTGGAGTCGTAGCTGGGCGTGGGGTCGGCGGTGGTGACTCCGGGGGCGAGGTTGCCGACGGACGGGATGCCGGGCGCGACAAGGACGGTGCGGCCGCCGGAGTTGGTGAAAGCCGAGTGGAGCCGGGTCTGCTGGCGGTCGGTCAGCAGGTCGGGGGCGGCGACCAGGAGGGTGGTGTCGGGGCCGGCGGAGTTGCGGGCGTCCTCCAGGGTGGTGACCACGCGGGTGGAAACGCCGCGGTCGGCGAGGAGCTCGGCGACGGCGCGGCTGCCGTTGGGGTCGACGGAGCGCGGGTCGAGGCTGCCGTGCTGGGCGTCGGAGCGGACCGCGGCGATGGCTATCGCGGCTACAAGGAGGATCACGAGTCCGAGGAGGACACCGCGCGCGCGGGTCCACACCTGGCGAGCGGTGGGGGAGGCCGAGGTGGTGGACGGAAGGGTGGCCTCGGTGGTCATTCGGCGGCCCCCTGGCGCGTGCTGTGGGCCGTGTTCTGGCTGCTCGGGGTGCTGCTCGCGAGGACCGGCCTGGTGCGTTCCATGTCACGGTCGAGTTCAGTGAGGCGCTGGTACGCCTGTGATGTGGCCGTTCGTCCGCCGTACGTCACGTCGTCGAAGTCCCGGGCCGCGGCGCTCAGCCGGTCCGTGTGGGAGGGGAGCGTACGGCCTGCCTCGGCGGCTGCCTCGTCAGCGGTGCGGCCGGGGCGGGGCTCGAGCAGGGCGCGTTCCTCCAGGGAGCGGACGATGGCGCGCATGCGCTCCTGGACGGCCTGGTTCCAGTGGCCCTGGGCAGCGTGGCTCTCGGCGGCTGCCCGGTGCTCGGCGGCGCTGCGTGGCCGGTCGTCGAAGAGCGGGGCGGCCGACGTGGGGCCGCGCATCGGAGTGCCGAGCCGCCACCAGAGGGCGCCTATGAGCGCCGCTGCCGCCAGCGCGATGACGACGAGGCCGAGTGCGCCGCCCGGGGTCGCGCCGGAGGCTGCGCTGAACAGCTTGTCGAGCCACTCCCAGAAGGCGTTCAGAGCGCGCTGGAACCAGCCGGGGTCGTTCTCGTGGTACATCCGCTTGGACAACTCGCGCCGGGCCGCCTCCCGCGCGGGGTCGCGCGGGAGCGTCACCGGTGGTTCGTCGGCGGAGCGCGGCAGCACGAGTACGGCCGCGGCGCCGGAGCCCGGCAGTGCGAGCACCGTTGTGAGAACACCCCCCGATGGGCTCACCGCATCAGCTCCCCGAGGTGGTGCCGGGGGCGTCGGAGCCGTAGCCCTGGACGCCGGCGGCGCGGGCCAGGTCGAGGTCGAGGGCCTCGCGGCGGATGCGCTGGTCGATGTAGAGAAGCACGGAGACACCCGCGGTGATCGGGAAGGTGAGCATCGACCCGATCACCGAGCCGATCCCGCTGACGATGAGGAACGTCCAGCCGAGGTCTCCGGTGCCGCTGTTGAGGAAACCACTGACACCGTCACCGCTCAGGGCGGCGGCGAGGAAGGTGAATGGGATCACGATGATCGAGGCGACGACGTTCGCGATGATCGTGGCGAGCAACTGGATGCCGAAGACCCGCCACCAGGAGCCGCGGACCAGCTTGGCGGAGCGGCTCACGGACTTCAGGATGCTCTGCTTCTCCAGCATCAGGGCGGGCGAGGCCAGCGAGAAGCGGACCATCAGCCAGATCGCGACGACACTCGCGGCCATGCCACCGAGGACGGCGAGTGCGACACCGCCGTCGCCACCGCCGGCGAGGGTGACCAGGAAGCCGGGCAGGGCGCCCACCGCGACGACAGCGATGCCGATGAGCGGGAGCAGGAAGGTCAGGCCGAAGAGTTTCGCCAGCTGGGGCCGGGCGTCGCGCCAGGCCTCGGCGGTGGTCACCGACTTGCCGAGCACAGCGCGGCTGGTCACGGTCGTGAGGAGGGCGGTCGCGACGATGGTGCCGAGCAGCGCGATCAGCAGGATGACGCCGGAGCTCAGCAGGGTGTCGCCCAGGGCGCGGGTGAGTTCGTCGACGGAGGCGCTCTGGTCGTTGAGGGCGTCCGAGCTCGCGGCGTCCTCCAGGACGAAGCCCTGGAGCAGCACCACGACGATCTCCGTGAACACAGCGACGGTCAGCGAGATACCGAGGACCGTCCGCCAGTGCGTACGCATGGTCGACACGGCGCCGTCGAGGATCTCGCCGACGGCGAGGGGGCGGAGCGGGATCACGCCGGGCTTGGCGGCGGGCGGAGGGCCGCCCCAGCCGCCTCCCCAGCCGGGGGGGCCACCGGGACCGGGGCCGTAGCCACCGCCGTATCCGCCAGGGCCACCGGGGCCGCCGTATCCAGGGCCGCCTCCCGGACCGCCAGGGGGCTGTCCGCCCCAGCCTGGGCCGGGTGGAGGCGGCGGTGGGGCCTGGGCCGGGCTGCCCTGGGAGCCGCTGGGGGCGGACCACTGGCTGGGCGGGGGCTGCTCCTTGGACCACTTCGTGCCTGGGCCGGACGGGTCGGGTCCGGGCTGTCCCGGCTGATCCGTGGGCTCTGGGGCAGCGGGCCGGTCCGCGGGCTCGGCAGGGCCGGAGGCGTTCGGCTCCTGTCCGTCCTGCCCGTCGGCGGGGGCAGATCCGGGCGATGCCCAGCCCGGAGTGTCTTTCATCGTCGCTCCTTCACGGTGCCCGTCCGCGGTTGCGGCGGCAGGTTGGCAGCCATCGTGCCACGGTGCGGCCGGGAAGTGACCGGCCCCCGTATGGGCTGCACACCTTCAATTGTCCGCCCTGTACGGGGCAGACTGGGCGGATGGCTGATCAGCACGCGCATTCCCGCGAAGACCACGCGCCCACCGAGATTCCGGCGATCCGGTGGGACGAACCGCCGGAAGGCTCCGTACTGGTCCTTCTCGACCAGACGCGGCTGCCGGCCGAGGAGGTCGAGCTGGTGTGCACCGACCCTCCAGCGCTGGTGGAGGCGATCCGCACACTCGCCGTGCGCGGGGCGCCGCTGCTGGGGATCGCCGGGGCGTACGGGGTCGCGCTCGCCGCCGAGCGAGGGTTCGACGTGGACGACGCCGCCGACGCGCTCGCCAGCGCACGGCCCACCGCGGTGAACCTCACGTACGGCGTGCGCAGAGCCCAGGCGGCTCACCGTGCTGCCCTGGCCGGTGGCGGCGACCAGAAGCAGGCAGCCGAGGCTGCGCTCGCCGCCGCTCGAGCCCTTCACCAGGAGGACGCCGAGGCCAGTACGCGCATGGCCGAGCACGGTCTGGCGCTGCTGGACGAGCTGCTGCCCGGGGGCAACCACCGGATTCTTACGCACTGCAACACCGGGGCTCTGGTGTCCGGCGGGGAGGGCACGGCGTTCGCCGTCGCGCTCGCCGCGCACCGGGCCGGGCGGCTGCGCAGGCTGTGGGTGGACGAGACGCGGCCGTTGCTGCAGGGTGCTCGTCTGACGGCGTACGAGGCGGCGCGCAACGGGATGGCGTACACGCTGCTCACGGACAGCGCCGCGGGATCGCTGTTCTCGGCGGGGGAGGTGGACGCGGTGCTGATCGGGGCGGACCGGATCGCGGCCGACGGTTCGGTGGCGAACAAGGTGGGGAGCTACCCGCTCGCAGTGCTGGCCCGGTACCACCACGTACCGTTCGTCGTGGTGGCGCCGGTGACGACGGTGGACCCCGACACCCCGGACGGGGCGTCCATCGAGGTCGAGCAGCGCGCCGGACATGAGGTGACCGAGATCATCGCACCCCAGGTGCCGGTGGCGGGAGCGGAAGCGGGAGGCGGAATTCCGATGGCACCCCTGGGGACCCAGGCGTACAACCCGGCGTTCGACGTGACGCCCCCCGAACTGGTGACGGCGATCGTCACCGAGGAGGGCGTCGTTTCGCCCGTCACGGCAGAGGCGCTTGCCGAGCTGTGTGCCAGGTCACGCCAGGTAACGATTTAGTTAATGGGATGATGGCATTCATGAAGGGACGAGTCCTTGTCGTCGATGACGACACCGCACTGGCCGAGATGCTCGGCATTGTGCTGCGTGGTGAAGGTTTTGAACCGTCTTTCGTAGCCGACGGCGACAAGGCGCTGGCCGCTTTCCGTGAGACCAAGCCCGATCTGGTGCTGCTCGATCTGATGCTGCCGGGGCGGGACGGTATCGAGGTGTGCCGCCTGATCAGGGCGGAGTCCGGGGTGCCGATCGTGATGCTCACGGCGAAGAGCGACACCGTCGATGTGGTGGTCGGGCTCGAATCGGGTGCTGACGACTACATCGTGAAGCCGTTCAAGCCGAAGGAGCTGGTGGCGCGGATCCGGGCGCGGTTGCGGAGGTCGGAGGAGCCGGCGCCCGAGCAGCTCGCCATCGGCGATCTGGTCATCGATGTGGCCGGTCACTCCGTGAAGCGGGAGGGGCAGTCGATCGCGTTGACGCCGCTGGAGTTCGACCTGCTGGTCGCGCTGGCCCGGAAGCCCTGGCAGGTGTTCACGCGTGAGGTGCTCCTCGAGCAGGTGTGGGGTTACCGGCACGCGGCGGACACCCGCCTTGTCAATGTTCATGTACAGCGGCTGCGTTCCAAGGTCGAGAAGGACCCGGAGCGGCCGGAAATCGTGGTGACTGTCCGTGGCGTCGGTTACAAGGCCGGACCCAGCTGACGTGTCCCGGGACAGTGCCGCTTCGGCGCCCGGTCAGCCGGGCAGCCGTTCGCGGCCTGTCGGCCGGAAGACGACGAGCTCCTTCTGGGCTCGGTTCAGCGAGGGCTGGCTGCTGCAGGGCGGGGTCCAGGGCAGCCCCGTCCTACGGCTGTTCATGCGCTGGGTGCGCCGTCCGCTGCTGCCCGTCATGCGGCTGTGGCGGCGCAACATCCAGCTCAAGGTCGTCGTCACGACGCTACTGATGTCGCTGGGCGTCGTCCTGCTGCTCGGCTTCGTCGTCATCGGGCAGGTGCGCAACGGCCTGCTGGACGCCAAGGTGAGGGCCTCGGAGAGCCAGGCCACCGGTGGCTTCGGGGTGGCCGAGCAGCGGGCGGACGCGGCGGCGAGCGCCGGGGGCGACGACGGTTCGAGCACGGACGAGCGGCCCGTCCAGAACATCAGCGCATGGCTGAGCGACCTCGTGGAGTCCCTCTCCAGTGGCGGACAGGGCGCCTTCGACGTGGTCACGCTCAGCTCCTCCAGCACGGTCGCCGGCGCGGACAGCGGTGGGCGCGGCCCGCGTTCGTCCGGCGGTGTCGATCCGGCGACGAGTGTGCCGGAGGATCTGCGCCGCCGCATCGACGAGAACACGCTCCCGGCCCAGAGCTACACCCGCATCGTCTACAAGACCGGCCAGGACTCCCAGCCGGGGCTGGTCATCGGCAAGCAGGTGAACGACCCGAACCGCGACCCGTACCAGCTGTACTACCTCTTCCCGCTCACGCAGGAGGAGAAGTCGCTCAGCCTGGTCAAGGGGACGCTCGCGACGGCCGGCCTGTTCGTCGTGGTGCTGCTGGGCGCGATCGCCTGGCTCGTGGTGCGGCAGGTCGTCACGCCCGTACGGATGGCCGCGGGGATCGCCGAGCGGCTGTCCGCCGGGCGCCTTCAGGAACGTATGAAGGTCACCGGCGAGGACGACATCGCGCGGCTCGGTGAGGCCTTCAACAAGATGGCGCAGAACCTTCAGTTGAAGATCCAGCAGCTGGAGGATCTGTCGCGGATGCAGCGGCGGTTCGTGTCCGACGTGTCACACGAGCTGCGTACGCCGCTGACGACGGTACGGATGGCCGCCGATGTCATCCATGACGCGCGGGTGGACTTCGATCCGGTGACCGCGCGGTCGGCCGAGCTGCTCGCGGACCAGCTGGACCGGTTCGAGACGTTGCTCGCGGATCTGCTGGAGATCAGCCGGTTCGACGCCGGCGCGGCGGCGCTGGAGGCCGAGCCGATAGACCTGCGCGAGGTCGTACGCCGGGTGGTGAGCGGGGCCGAGCCGCTCGCCGAGCGCAAGGGCACGCAGATCAAGGTCGTCGGCGATCACCAGCCGGTGGTCGCCGAGGCCGACGCCCGGCGGGTGGAGCGGGTGCTGCGGAACCTCGTCGTCAACGCCGTGGAGCACGGCGAGGGCAAGGACGTGGTGGTCAGGCTCGCGGCGGCGGGCGGCGCGGTCGCGGTCGCGGTGCGTGACTACGGAGTGGGGCTCAAGCCCGGCGAGGCGACCCGCGTGTTCAGTCGCTTCTGGCGGGCCGACCCGGCACGCGCGCGTACCACCGGTGGTACGGGCCTTGGGCTGTCCATCGCCCTGGAGGACGCGCGGCTGCACGGCGGCTGGCTGCAGGCCTGGGGCGAGCCGGGCGGCGGATCGCAGTTCCGGCTGACGCTGCCGCGGACCGCGGACGAGCCGCTTCGGGGCTCGCCGATACCCCTGGAGCCCAGGGACTCGCGGCGCAACCGCGGGCTGAACGACGCGGGGCTGCCCCTCGGCGGCACGCAGAAACTCGCCACGGTGCCGGCCCAGCCGCACGGCGAGCACGGTGTACCGCCGATGCCGCCGCGGGCGCCGGTGGCCCCGCGGCTGGCCGGCGGGGTGGATCCGGCGGCGCTGCCCGGCAACGGTGCGCGGGTGGTGCCGCGGCCCGCAGCGGAGGCGCGCGCGGTGGCCACGGCGCCCGTGGAGTCCGGGGAGCGCGAAGAGCCCGGGGAGGCGCCGTCCGAGGGTGGCGCGGGAACCGGCGAGGGGCCTGATCAGTTGAAGCAAGGGGAGGGATCTCGTGGGCGCTGACCGCGATCTCGGCGGCCGACGGCGCCCGATGCGGGTGATGACGTACGTCGGCTGCGGAACCATACTGCTGGCCGGGTGCGCCTCGATGCCGGACAGCGGGGATCTGCGCGACGTCAAGGCCTCGCAGCGGCCGGATGCGCAGGTCCGGGTCTTCGCGATGCCGCCGCGGGAGAACGCCCCGCCCGAGGAGATCGTGCAGGGCTTCCTGGAGGCGCTGACCAGCGACGAGCCGGAGTTCGACACGGCGCGCAAGTACCTCACTGAGGACGCTTCGAAGAACTGGCAGCCCGAGCGCTCGACCACGGTGCTCGCGAACGGGCCGACCGCATGGGCCGAGCACAGCGGCAGCAGGGAGGCCACCGGCGACTACGCGTACGCGCTGACTGGTGACAAGGTCGCCGAGGTGGACGAGCAATTCGCGTACGAGCCGGCCGAGGGCCCATACAAGAAGAGGGTGCACCTTACGGAGCAGAAGGGGGCGGACGGCAGCAAGCAGTGGCGCATCGACTACCTGCCGCAGGGCGTGGTGCTCGGCAACTCCGACTTCCAGCGCCGCTACGTCTCCGTCAACAAGTATTACTTCGCGTCGAACTCGCCGACCGCCGACCGGCTCGGGACCGTGGCCGATCCCGTCTATGTGCGCCAGCAGGTCGACCCCGTGACCCAGATGGTCAAGGCACTGCTGAACGGGCCCACCAGCTGGCTCAAGCCGGTCGTCAGGTCGCGCTTCCCCACCGGTACGGCACTGAAGAAGGGTGTCAAGACGCTCACGCCCGACGACCAGAACAGGCTGACGGTGCCGCTGAACAAGAAGGCCGAGGGCGTCGGGCAGACCCAGTGCGCCGAGATGGCGGCCCAGCTCATCTTCACCCTGAAGGACCTGACGCCCACGGGCATCAACGAGGTCGAACTGCAGCGCCCGGACGGCTCACAGCTGTGCGCGATCAAGGAGGGCGAGGCCGAGATCATCGCCTCGCACGGCACGGGGCAGCGTGTCCAGTACGAGTACTTCATCGACGGCGAGAAGCGGCTCGTACGGATACCCGCCGACACCGAACAGCAAGCCGAACCGGTGCCCGGAGCGCTCGGCGCGGGCGACACGGCGCTGCGGACGGCCGCGGTCTCGCGGAACGAGGAGAGCGCGGCGGGGGTGTCGCTGGACGGGCGCTCGCTGTACGTGGGGTCGCTCGCGTCCGGTGCTTCGCTCGGGGATCCCGTGCTGCAGAGCAAGTCCAAGGCGGAGAACGACGGGCTGACAACGCCCAGTTGGGATGCGGGCGGCGACCTGTGGGTGGCCGACCGCGATCCGAAGAACTCCCGGCTGCTCCTGCTGGAGGAGGGCGGGGGCGAGCCGCTGGAGGTCAAGGCTCCCGGGGTCGAGGGGCGGATCGAGGCGGTGCGGGTGGCCGCCGACGGCGTGCGGATCGCGTTGATAGTGGAGAAGGAGGGCAAGACCTCGCTGCTCATGGGGCGGATCGAGCGGCAGAACGGCTCGGACGGGCGGCCTGTCGTCACGATCCACGAACCGCGTTCGGTCGCACCGCAGCTGGAGGAAGTCACGGCCATGTCCTGGGCCGGGGACAGCCGTCTGGTCGTGGTCGGCCAGGAGGAGGGCGGCGTGCAGCAGATCCGGTACGTCCAGGTCGACGGCTCCACTCCGGTCGGGGCGCCGCCTGCCGCGCTCACGGGTGTGGAGGAGATCGCCGCCTCCGAGGACGAGCGGCTGCCGCTGGTGGCGCACTCGGAGGACGGGATTGTGCAGCTTTCGTCCAGTGCGCAGTGGCAGAAGGTGGTCAAGACGGGGACGGCGCCGGTCTATCCGGGGTAGCCCCGGAGTTGTCCACAGGGAGATATCCACAGGGGTGGCCGGACGATTCAGGCGTTGGCACAGTGGTGGGCATGCGCGGGTGGTGGCAGGACCTCACCGACCTGGTGCTGCCGGCCGAGTGCGGAGGCTGCGGGAGGCCTCGTACGGTGCTCTGCCCGGGGTGCCGTGCCGCCCTGATGGAGGCCGCGCCGCGCCGGGTGCGACCGGCGCCCGAGCCGCCGGGTTTGCCTGTGGTGCACGCGGCGGCTCCGTACGAGGACGAGGTGCGGGCGGCGCTCCTCGCCCACAAGGAACGGGGTGCGCTGATGCTCGCAGGGCCGCTGGGAGTGGCGCTCGCGGGTGCGGTGCGGGCGGGGCTCGCGTCCGGTGGTGGGTCCGGGGCGCCTGTGCTGCTCGTTCCCGTGCCCTCCGCGCGGCGGGCGGTGCGGGCGCGGGGGCACGACCCGGCGCGGCGGATCGCGCTCGCGGCGGCGGGCGAGCTGCGGCGCGCGGGGACGTCGGTCCGGGTGCTCGCTGTGCTGCGGCAGCGGCGTGCCGTGGCCGACCAGTCGGGGCTCAACTCCCGGCAGCGGCTGGACAATCTGGCCGGCGCCCTGGAGGTGGCAGCCGGGGGCGCCCGACTGCTGGCCGAAGGCGGCCGGGCCGTACTCGTCGACGACCTGATGACGACGGGGGCGTCCTTGACGGAGGCGGCGCGGGCGCTGCGCGCGGCTTTTGCGGAAGTGGGGGACCGGCCACAAGCGATCGCGGGAATGGGCGATCCGAACAGCACCGGAAGCATGATCAGTGCGGCTGTGGTCGCGGCGTCTCGGGCATCTTTCGAAATAATCCGGAACTGACTGGGAAGTTGCGTCGTTGCAGGTAGTGAGAGGTTCAATTCGCTGGAATGGAGGTACACCGCCGTAGAGGGTGACGACATCCGTCCGGGCGAGATATGTTCGGTTGTGAGGGAATGGCGGGTGCTGTCCCTCGTATATCGGATTGCCATGCTGCGGGTTTCTGCAATCACCCGCAGAGGTGGGGTGGAGATCTTGCCCCTGGGGGAGGAGGAGGTGGAGTCATCAAGTCCGAGGCTCTGGGGCTTGCCGGAGCCTGGTGCAAAAAAGGGAGTTGCTCCGCACCGATGCGGAGCGATCCGGGAACGGAGTTCTGCGTGGACATCGTCGTCAAGGGCCGCAAGACCGAGGTGCCAGAGCGGTTCCGCAAGCACGTGGCCGAGAAGCTGAAGCTGGAGAAGATCCAGAAGCTCGATGCCAAGGTGATCAGCCTCGACGTCGAGGTGTCCAAGGAGCCCAACCCGCGACAGGCCGACCGGTCCGACCGAGTGGAGATCACGCTGCACTCCCGCGGCCCGGTGATCCGGGCGGAGGCAGCGGCCAGTGATGCATATGCGGCGCTCGACCTGGCGGCGGACAAGCTGGAAGCCCGGCTGCGCAAGCAGCACGACAAGCGCTACACGCGCCGTGGTGCCCGTCGGCTCACGGCAGCTGAGGTCGCCGACCACGTTCCGGGTGTGGCGACACTGAACGGGAACGGCAACGCCGTCCACGAGGAAGAGCCCGACGCAGTGCCGACCAAGAAGATCGGCTCCCTCGAGGTGAAGGGCGAAGGCCCCCTCGTTGTGCGCGAGAAGACTCACGTCGCCTCTCCGATGACCCTCGACCAGGCTCTCTACGAGATGGAGCTGGTCGGGCACGACTTCTATCTTTTCGTCGACTCCGAGACCAAGGAACCGAGTGTCGTCTACCGGCGGCACGCATACGACTACGGCGTCATCCACCTCAGTACGGACCCGATGGTCGCCCAGGCGCACAAGCCCTCGACGGGCGGATCGCTCGGCGGCTGACCTTGCCCGATGAGCTCCCCCAGCCTTCGGCCGGGGGAGCCCCAGCCGGTGCCCCTGGGGTGCGCGTGCGCCCCCAGGGGCACCGGTGTACGACCCCTCACGCCCCGCTACGTCACCGCACTGTCGTCCGGGCATGAAATCATGGCCGCACCGGGCCCCAACCGGTGGGCCGTTGCCTTGGGTTGGCGATGGCACAGGAACAAAAGGCCACGGCCTTCAGGGGGAGGAACGATGGCGGACAGCTTCGGACCGGTGCGGAACGAAGATGCCGGCGACGGCGTCGTCGGCATGGGCCCGGACGCGGGCCCCGGCCCGAATGAGGGCCCCCCACGCAAGGAGCCGATCCGGGTCCTTGTCGTGGACGACCATGCCCTTTTCCGCCGCGGCCTGGAGATTGTGCTCGCCGCCGAGGAGGACATCCAGGTCATCGGGGAGGCGGGTGACGGAGCCGAGGCGGTCGACAAGGCCGCCGACCTGCTGCCCGACATCGTGCTGATGGACGTACGCATGCCCAAGCGCGGCGGTATCGAGGCGTGCACGTCCATCAAGGAGGTGGCCCCCAGCGCGAAGATCATCATGCTGACGATCAGCGATGAGGAGGCCGACCTCTACGACGCGATCAAGGCGGGCGCGACCGGCTATCTCCTCAAGGAGATCTCCACGGACGAGGTGGCCACGGCCATTCGTGCTGTCGCCGACGGGCAGTCGCAGATCAGCCCCTCGATGGCGTCCAAGCTGCTCACCGAGTTCAAGTCGATGATCCAGCGCACCGACGAGCGGCGTCTGGTGCCGGCGCCCCGGCTCACCGACCGTGAGCTGGAGGTCCTCAAGCTGGTGGCCACGGGGATGAACAACCGGGACATCGCCAAGGAGTTGTTCATCTCCGAGAACACCGTGAAGAACCATGTACGCAACATCCTGGAGAAGCTGCAGCTGCACTCCAGGATGGAGGCCGTGGTGTACGCGATGCGGGAGAAAATCCTCGAGATCCGTTGAGCCCGCGAAGCGCTCCGCTGGGGGACTGAAGCGCGTACGGCGGCTGCGGGCCGTGGGTGGCTGATCGCGCCCGCGCGGCGGAGCCGCATATGTCACAGCCCCGCGCCCCTTATAGTGCGCGGGCCAGCTCTCTCGTCAGCGGTTCGCGCAGTTCCGGTGCGTCCACCCGTTCCACACGTACGTCCGTGCAGTCCACCCAGCTCGCGGCCTCGATCAGGGCCTGGGCCACCGCGGGAACCGCCTTGGGGCCGTTGAGGGTCGTCTGCTTGGCCACCAGTGTCCGGCCCTCGCGGGCGGGGTCCAGGCGCCCGACGAGATGGCCGCCGGCGAGGACCGGCATCGCGAAGTAGCCGTACACCCGCTTCGGCTTGGGGACGTAGGCCTCCAGGCGGTGGGTGAAGCCGAAGATCCGCTCTGTGCGGGCCCGTTCCCAGATCAGCGAGTCGAATGGGGACAGCAGCGTCGTACGGTGGCGGCCGCGCGGCGTGGTCTCCAGGGCCGCCGGATCGGCCCAGGCGGGTTTGCCCCAGCTCTCGACGGTCACCGGGACCAGTCCGGAGTCCGCTATCACCGCGTCGACCTGGTCGCCCCTGAGGCGGTGGTAGTCGGCGATGTCCGCGCGCGTGCCGACGCCCAGCGCCTGGCCCGCGAGCCGGACCAGACGGCGCAGGCACTCCGCGTCGTCCAACTCGTCGTGGAGCAGCGCCTCCGGGACGGCGCGCTCGGCGAGGTCGTACACCCGCTTCCAGCCGCGGCGCTCGACGCACACCACCTCGCCGTACATCAGTGCGCGCTCGACGGCGACCTTCGTGCCCGACCAGTCCCACCACTCGCTGGTCTTCTTCGCGCCGCCCAACTCCGTGGCCGTAAGGGGGCCTTCCGCTCTCAGTTGCTTGATGACCTGGTCGTACGTGCCGTCCGGGAGCTCGTGGTTCCAGTGCGGGCGGGCGCGGTAGGCGCGGCGGCGGAAGGCGAAGTGGGGCCACTCCTCGATGGGGAGGATGCAGGCGGCGTGCGACCAGTACTCGAAGGCATGAGGTCGTGCCGGAGACGTGCCAGGAGATGCAGTGGTCCAGTACGCCTTGTCCACCGTCTTGCGGTCGACGGCGCCGAGGCGGGCGTACGGGATGAGTTCGTGGGAGCGGGCGAGGACCGAGATCGTGTCGAGCTGGACCGCTCCCAGGTGCCGCAGCACGCCGCGCACGCCGGCCTTGCGGTCAGGGGCGCCGAGGAATCCCTGGGCGCGCAGGGCGATACGGCGGGCCTCGTCTGCGGAGAGTCCGGCGGTGGGGCGAGGGAGACTCGTCATGGTCCGCACGATAGGCGGTCCCACTGACAGTCGGGCCTGACCTGTGGATATCGCCCCAGAAGTGCCAGGTGCCGGGCTTCAGTCCCGTTGTGGAGCCGGCAGGTACGGCGCTGTCGACGGCAGCCCCAGGTCGGACGGGAGCAGGGAGCCGACCCAGCAATCGCGGCGTACGCCCTTGTTGTTGATGCCGGAGCGAAGGACGCCCTCGATGCTGAAGCCGGCGCGTTCGGCCACCGCGCGCGAACCTGTGTTGCCGACCTCGGCCCGCCACTCCACGCGGTCGATCGTCGTGTCTGTGAAGACCCAGCGGGACGTGGTGACCGCGGCTTCGGTGGTGTAACCGTTGCCCCGGTGTTCCTTCGTCGCCCAGAAGCCGATCTCGCCGACGCCGAGGGAGCGCATCGTGATTCCGATCATGCCGACGAGATCGCCGGAGGCCGGCAGGAAGACGCCGAACGTGAACGTCGAGGAGTCCGCCCAGCCGTCGGGCACCATCTGCTCCGTGAAGCCTGCCGCGTGCTCCCGCAGATAGGGGGAGGGGATCGTGGTCCAGCGCTGGATGTCGGGGTCCTGGCAGGCGTCGTACACGGCGTCGGTGTCGTGCGGGCCCACCGAGCGCAGAAGGAGCCGCTCGGAGGTCAGCGTTACGGGGTCCATTGCCCGATTCTGCTCGGCCTGCCCCGAGGAAGCCATCACTTTTGCCCTGAGTGAGGGCTCGGTTACTTTTCGCTCTGCGGGCGCGGCACCTTCGGCAACTCCCGTCCGTTGTCCTAGTGGCTGTCACGGGCAGACCTCCCGGCGCGGTGGGGTCCTCGCTTACGATGGCCGTTGCTCAAGCTGTGATTTGAAACTGTTGTTGAACCCGACCGTCCGGCCCGACCGGCAAGGAGACAAACCCCCGTGTCCGTCCTCTCGAAGATCATGCGTGCAGGCGAAGGCAAGATCCTGCGCAAACTGCACCGCATCGCGGACCAGGTCAACTCCATCGAAGAGGACTTCGTCGACCTCTCCGACGCCGAGCTGCGGGCCCTCACGGACGAATACAAGGAGCGGATCGCCGAGGCCCTCGCCGACGAGCCCGACGAGTCGAAGCACGACGCGGTCGTGACGAAGGCTCTCGACGACCTGCTCCCCGAGGCGTTCGCGACCGTCCGCGAGGCCGCCAAGCGCGTGCTGGGCCAGCGGCACTACGACGTCCAGATCATGGGCGGCGCCGCCCTGCACATGGGCTACGTCGCCGAGATGAAGACCGGTGAGGGCAAGACCCTGGTCGGCACCCTGCCCGCGTATCTGAACGCGCTGTCCGGCCGGGGCGTCCACCTCATCACGGTCAACGACTACCTGGCCGAGCGCGACTCCGAGATGATGGGCCGCGTCCACAAGTTCCTCGGCCTGGACGTCGGCTGCATCCTGGCCAACATGACGCCGGCCCAGCGCCGCGAGCAGTACAACTGCGACATCACGTACGGCACGAACAACGAGTTCGGTTTTGACTACCTGCGCGACAACATGGCGTGGTCGAAGGACGAACTGGTGCAGCGGGGTCACAACTTCGCGATCGTCGACGAGGTCGACTCCATCCTCGTCGACGAGGCCCGTACGCCGCTGATCATCTCCGGCCCGGCCGACCAGGCCACCAAGTGGTACGGCGACTTCGCCAAGCTGGTCACGCGCCTGAAGAAGGGCGAGGCGGGCAACACCCTCAAGGGCATCGAAGAGACCGGTGACTACGAGGTCGACGAGAAGAAGCGCACCGTCGCCATCCACGAGTCCGGCGTCGTCAAGGTCGAGGACTGGCTGGGCATCGACAACCTCTACGAGTCGGTGAACACCCCGCTGGTGGGCTACCTGAACAACGCCATCAAGGCCAAGGAACTCTTCAAGAAGGACAAGGACTACGTCGTCATCGACGGCGAAGTCATGATCGTCGACGAGCACACCGGCCGTATCCTCGCCGGCCGCCGCTACAACGAGGGCATGCACCAGGCGATCGAGGCCAAGGAAGGGGTGGACATCAAGGACGAGAACCAGACGCTCGCCACGATCACCCTGCAGAACTTCTTCCGCCTCTACGACAAGCTCTGCGGCATGACCGGTACGGCGATGACCGAGGCCGCCGAGTTCCACCAGATCTACAAGCTCGGTGTCGTGCCGATCCCGACCAACAAGCCGATGATCCGCAACGACCAGTCGGACCTGATCTACCGCACCGAGGTCGCCAAGTTCGACGCGGTCGTCGACGACATTGCCGAGAAGCACGAGAAGGGCCAGCCGATCCTCGTCGGCACCACCTCGGTCGAGAAGTCCGAGTACCTCTCGCAGCAGCTCAGCAAGCGCGGCATCCAGCACGAAGTGCTGAACGCGAAGCAGCACGACCGTGAGGCGACGATCGTCGCCCAGGCCGGCCGCAGGGGCGCCGTCACCGTCGCCACGAACATGGCCGGACGAGGCACGGACATCAAGCTCGGCGGTAACCCCGAAGACCTCGCCGAGGCGGAGCTGCGCCAGCGCGGCCTCGACCCCGAGGAACACATCGAGGAGTGGGCCGCGGCGCTGCCCGCCGCCCTGGAGAGGGCCGAAAAGGCGGTGCGGGCCGAGTTCGAGGAGGTCACGGACCTCGGCGGCCTCTACGTCCTCGGCACCGAGCGGCACGAGTCGCGCCGTATCGACAACCAGCTGCGCGGCCGTTCCGGCCGTCAGGGCGACCCCGGCGAGTCCCGCTTCTACCTCTCCCTGGGCGATGACCTGATGCGGCTGTTCAAGGCCCAGATGGTCGAGCGCGTGATGTCGATGGCGAACGTTCCGGACGACGTGCCGATCGAGAACAAGATGGTCACGCGCGCGATCGCCTCCGCCCAGTCGCAGGTCGAGCAGCAGAACTTCGAGACCCGGAAGAACGTCCTCAAGTACGACGAGGTTCTCAACCGGCAGCGCGAGGTCATCTACGGAGAGCGGCGCCGTGTCCTGGAGGGCGAGGATCTGCAGGAGCAGATCCAGCACTTCATGGACGACACGATCGACGCGTACATCGACGCCGAGACCGCCGAGGGCTTCTCCGAGGAGTGGGACCTGGACCGGCTGTGGGGCGCCTTCAAGCAGCTCTATCCGGTGAAGGTCACCATCGAGGAGCTCGAGGAGACGGCAGGCGACCGCGCGGGTCTCACCGCCGAGTTCATCTCCGAGTCCATCAAGGAAGACATCCACGAGCAGTACGAGGCGCGTGAGGCGCAGCTCGGCTCCGAGATCATGCGGGAGCTGGAGCGCCGGGTCGTGCTGTCGGTCCTGGACCGCAAGTGGCGTGAGCACCTCTACGAGATGGACTACCTCCAGGAGGGCATCGGCCTGCGAGCGATGGCCCAGAAGGACCCGCTGGTCGAGTACCAGCGTGAGGGCTTCGACATGTTCACCGCCATGATGGACGGCATCAAGGAGGAGTCCGTCGGCTACCTGTTCAACCTGGAGGTCCAGGTCGAGCAGCAGGTCGAGGAGGTTCCGGTCGAGGACGCGCGGCCGTCGCTCGACAAGAAGGAGGACGCCGTGCCCGCGGGGGCGCGTCCGGAGATCCGCGCCAAGGGCCTCGATGCCCCGCAGCGGCCGGACCGGCTGCACTTCTCCGCGCCGACCGTGGACGGCGAGGGCGGCGTCGTGGAGGGCGACTTCACCAGCGACGAGGAGCCGGCGCGCTCCGAGTCGGACGGCCTCACGCGCGCGGAGCGCCGCAAGCAGCAGAAGGGCGGCCGGCGCCGCAAGAAGTGACGGTTCGCTCCGATGGGTTGAACCTGTCTGGCGGAGGTTAGCTGTGAAGGGCCGGGCACCTTGGGGTGCCCGGCCCTTCGGGCTGTTGGGTGCCGGGGCTCAGTTTGAAGCTGCGGGTGCGTCGTGGCTGGTCGCGCAGTTCCCCGCGCCCCTAAGAGGCCTGCGGCCTCCTTAGGGGCGCGATACCGCACCGGACTTCGGCAAGTCCGCTCAGGCGCGCTGGGCCTGTTGGCCGCGGCGGTTGTCCGTGTCGTACGGCTCAGTTGTCGTCCGTGCGTGGCATGCGGGTGCCGCCCAGTTCCACTGCTGTGCAGCGCCAGCGGAGGTCGTGGCCCTTCTCCAGGCGGAAGGCCATCGCGCGGAGCTGGTCGCCCGCGCCGATACGGGCGAAAGCCTCGATGGCGCCCGGGCGGGGGACCTCGTAGCCGACGTCGCGGACGACCGGGCGGGTGCCGCGGGTGCGGAGGGGGCCGCGTTCGGCGAGCCAGGCCAGTTCGTCGTACGCGCGGCCTGCCGTGTGCCGGAGCATGCTGTGAACGGGACGCTGCCCGCTCAGCACCGCGAGCAGGAGGTCGGCGAAGAGGTCGGTGGGACGAGGCTGCGGCGGCGTCCTGAGCGGGCTTCGAGCGGGCGCCCTGTGGCGAGGGCCCGCCGTCCGGGGCGGGTTGCCGCCGGGCATGGTCCGGGAGGTGCTCGCAGTGCTTCCGCCGGGCCCCGTGCCGGTGGCGCTGTCCCTGTTCTCACCGTTCTCACCCCGCGGCGAGCTGCCCGGTGTCTCCCTGCCCGGGGTCGTGCGTGGGGTGGTTCCGGCGGGGCGGCGGGTGTCGTGGCGGCCGGGTGGGCGGGTGCCCGGGTTGCGCTTCGTCCTGGTCATCACCTTGTTCATGGCGCTGTCCCCGCTCACTGGGCCCGAGTCGATACCGGGCGGTAACTTTGCTGTTGGGGATCTTGTACGGGGCCGGAGCGGGCGACTGCAAGGACGTCGGCTGCGCGCCGTGGGGGCCGGAATCTTCACCTATCAGGGTGACGAAGGCCTGCAAGATCCATGGCAGGGCTGGGGTGTACCGGGTGAGATCCCGGCCTTGTGGTTGACGTTGTGCGAGGGGGTTGCCCGGACTCGAAAGGGGACCTCCCGCACGTATCCTGAAGGTCCTTCCGGAGGTGCGGAACAGCCCTCCTCGGAGCGCTCCGACTACGAAAGCGGCCAGCCATGCGCGTCTACGTCCCCCTGACCCTCTCCGGTCTCGCCGAGGCGTACAAGACGGGCGAGCTCGGGGCCGGGCCCTTCGTCGCGTACGCCGTCACGCCCGCGTTGCGCGAGTGGTATCTGTCCGACGACATCGAGGAGTTGGAGTACGCGGCGCTGAACCGGGCCGCGCTCGCCTCGCTGCGGCTGCTCGCGCTCGACCCGGGGGCCGTGCGGCGGCGCGTGGTCGTCGCCGTCGACGTCCCGGAGGGGGCCGCGGTCGCCGATCCCGATCGTGGACTCGACCCCGGCTCGCTCGGAGAGGTGCGGGTCGAGGGGCCCGTGCCGCTGACCAAGGCCGCGGCCGTGCACGTCGACTCGGGCGAGGCCGAGACGGATGTCACGGCGGCGGCGGACGCGCTGGGCGCGGCGGACACGGGCGACGACGACGCGCAGTTCGTCGTGGACGGGGCCGAGGACCACGAGCTGCTGTGGTTCGCCACGCAGGAGATCCCGAACCTGGTGGGACTCGGGGACTGACCCGAACCTGGTGGGACTCGGGGCCGAGGGGACTGAGCCGCGGCCGCCGGTGAAGAAATGCCGTCGGCGTTGTCAGTGCGGGCGGGTACGTTCTTTGGCATGGGGAAGCACAGAGCAGCGCACATCGTGTGGGACTGGAACGGGACCCTGTTCCACGACAACGCGGCCATCATCGGGGCGACGAACGCGGCGTTCGCCGAGCTGGGGCTGGAGCCGATCACGCTGGAGCGGTACCGGGAGCTGTACTGCGTGCCGGTGCCGCGGTTCTACGAGCGGCTGATGGGCCGGCTGCCCACGGACGCGGAGTGGGCGGTCATGGACGAGACCTTCCACCGGTACTACACGGAGCACCGGATCGGCTGCGGGCTCACCGACGGAGTTCCGGGGCTGCTCGCCGAGTGGGCTTCGGCCGGAGGCAGCCAGTCACTGCTGAGTATGTACGGTCATGACGAACTCGTCCCGCTGGTACGGGACTTCGGGATCGAGCCGCACTTCATACGGGTCGACGGGCGGACCGGGCCGTCCGGCGGCAGCAAGGCCGAGCACATGGTGCGGCATGTGGGAGCGCTGACCGGCGTGGAGCCCACTCGTACGGTCGTGATCGGCGACGCGGCGGACGACGCGATCGCGGCCCTGCACGTGGGGGCGCGGGCCGTGCTCTACACCGGGGGCTCGCACAGCCGGGCCAGCCTCGAAGCGGTAGGGGTCCCTGTCGTGGACAGCCTGGAGGAAGCGGTCGTGGAGGCGGAGCGGTTGGCGGCTTGAAGGGGCGTACGAGGGTGATGGACCCGTGACGTACGCCCCGTCGAAGTCAGGTCAGCCGAAGCCGAGGTCAGGTCACCGGAGCCTTCGCCCGTAGCACCGTGAGGAACTCCCGCATCCAGCCGGAGTGGTCCGGCCAGACGCGCGACGAGACGAGGGTGCCGTCGACCACGACCTCGGCGTCCTGGAAGCTGGCGCCCGCGGCCTGCATGTCCAGCTCCAGCGCCGGGTACGCCGTGACGCGGCGCCCCCGCAGGCCGTCGATCGCCGCGGTCAGCAGGGGGCCGTGGCAGATCTGGGCGACGGGTTTGTCCGTGTCGAAGAAGGACTTCAGGATCTTGCGGAGTTCGGGGTCGTTGCGGAGGTACTCGGGCGCCCGGCCGCCGGGGATCACCAGGGCCGCGTACTGGCCGGGGTCGACCTCCGAGAAGGCCAGGTCGGCGGGCCAGGTGTAGCCGGGCTTCTCCGTGTACGTGTCGAAACCTGGCTCGAAGTCGTGGACGACGAAGCGGAGTTGCTTGCGGGCAGGGGCGGCGATGTGGACTTCGTAGCCCTCTTCGCGCAGGCGCTGGTAGGGGTACAGAACTTCCAGTGACTCCGCGGCGTCTCCGGTGACGATCAGGATCTTCGCACTCATGTCGCTCCGCTCCCTTTGCCGGGATCTGTCCCGCCCAACCTGCCTCCACGCCGGGGCTTTGCCAAGAGGGCTGCGCGCTGGGGTTTGCGTTGAGCTGAGGGACTCGGGTGCTCGGCTGCGGATGTATTGGCGGGTGGGTTCTCTCCCTCCCCACCCTCAAGCCGCATCCCGTCCGGCGCCACCCAGCCGCTCGTAAGCCCCCGCGCACTGTGCAGACTGTCAAAATCCCACCCCCTCTTTTGTACACATGCGGCTCATGACGGAGCCCCCGTGCGGGGCGATAGCCTTGTCACGTGATCAGCGCGATATGTCGCGGGAGCGTCTGTCTTCCCGCTTTGCGCCCGGACCGCACGGACGACATCCGTGGCCGGGCGGTCGCTGGTCTTCGCGGGCGGTACGGGTCACCGAGAGCAGTCTCACAGTCTCCGGCGGTGCCGAACATGGCCGATAACGCCCCGCCCCTCTCACATCGCGGCATAGCGTCGAAGCAGACCGGACACCCCGCGTCGCGGCGCTACGTCACTTCACGTTTTTCGGCGTCACGCAACGGCGCGCGACAGGAGCCAGAGGACAATGCAGACCAAGCTGGACGAAGCCAAGGCCGAGCTGCTCGAACGGGCCGCCCGGGTAGCTGAGAACAGCCCGGCCGGGGTGCATCTACCGACCGGGACGAAGGACGAGGGCACCTCCGACACCCCGGACCACGCCACCGTGCTCACGTTCCTCCAGCGCTACTACCTGCACACCGCCCCGGAGGACCTCACCGACCGTGACCCGGTCGATGTCTTCGGAGCCGCCTTCTCCCACTACCGACTGGCCGAGAACCGCCCCCAGGGCACGGCCAATGTGCGGGTCCACACCCCGACCGTCGAGGAGAACGGCTGGACCTGCAGCCACTCCGTCGTCGAGGTGGTCACCGACGACATGCCCTTCCTCGTCGACTCCGTGACCAACGAGCTGTCACGGCAGGGTCGCGGCATCCATGTCGTCATCCACCCCCAGTTCGTCGTGCGGCGCGATGTCACCGGCAAGCTCATCGAGGTGCAGCCCACCCGGCCCGCCGCCGAGGACCTGCCGCACGACGCCCACATCGAGTCCTGGATCCACGTCGAGATCGACCGCGAGACCGACCGCGCCGACCTGAAGCAGATCACCGCCGACCTGCTGCGCGTGCTGTCCGACACCCGCGAGGCCGTCGAGGACTGGGAGAAGATGCGGGACGCCGCGCTGCGCATCGCCGACGACCTGCCGGCCGAGCCCACCGCCGACGATCTGCGCGACGAGGACGTCGAGGAGGCCCGCGAGCTGCTGCGCTGGCTGGCCGCCGACCACTTCACCTTCCTCGGCTACCGCGAGTACGAACTGACGGAGGACGACTCCCTCGCCGCCGTACCCGGCACCGGCCTCGGCATTCTGCGCGCCGACCCGCACCACAGCGGCGACGACGCCCACGGCCACTCGCACTCCTTCAGCCGGCTCCCCGCCGACGCGCGCGCCAAGGCCCGCGAGCACAAGCTCCTCATCCTCACCAAGGCCAACAGCCGCTCCACCGTGCACCGGCCGTCCTACCTCGACTACATCGGCGTGAAGAGGTTCGACGGGAACGGGAACGTCATCGGTGAGCGGCGCTTCCTCGGGCTCTTCTCCTCCGCCGCGTACACCGAGTCCGTACGCCGTGTGCCGGTCATCCGCCGCAAGGTCCAGGAGGTCCTCAAGGGTGCGGGCTTCTCGCCCAACAGCCACGACGGGCGCGATCTGCTGCAGATCCTGGAGACGTACCCCCGTGACGAGCTGTTCCAGACCCCGGTCGACGAGCTGCGCTCCATCGTCACCTCCGTCCTCTACCTGCAGGAGCGCCGCCGGCTCCGCCTCTACCTGCGCCAGGACGAGTACGGCCGCTACTACTCGGCCCTCGTCTACCTGCCGCGCGACCGCTACACCACCGCCGTACGCCTGCGGATCATCGACCTCCTGAAGGAGGAACTCGGCGGCACCAGCGTCGACTTCACCGCCTGGAACACCGAGTCGATCCTGTCCCGGCTGCACTTCGTGGTCCGCGTCCCGCAGGGCACCGAGCTGCCGGAGCTGTCCGACGCCGACAAGGAGCGCATCGAGGCCCGGCTCGTCGAGGCCGCCCGCTCCTGGGACGATGGTTTCGCCGAGGCGCTGAACGCCGAGTGCGGCGAGGAGCGCGCGGCCGAACTGCTGCGCCGGTACGGGAACGCCATCCCCGAGGGCTACAAGGCCGACCACAACCCGCGTGCGGCGGTCGCCGACCTGGTGAACCTGGAGCAGCTCGGCGACGGCAAGGACTTCGCGCTCAGCCTGTACGAGCCGGTGGGCGCCGCGCCCGGCGAGCGTCGCTTCAAGATCTACCGCACCGGAGCGCCGGTCTCCCTCTCCGCCGTCCTGCCGGTCCTCACCCGGCTCGGCGTCGAGGTCACCGACGAGCGCCCGTACGAGCTGCGCTGCTCGGACCGCACTTCCGCCTGGATCTACGACTTCGGCCTGCGCGTGCCCCCCACCAAGGGCAGCGGCGACTATCTCGCCGACGACGCCCGCGAGCGCTTCCAGGACGCCTTCTCGGCGACCTGGACGGGGCAGGCGGAGAACGACGGCTTCAACTCGCTCGTCCTGAGCGCCGGGCTGAGCTGGCGGCAGGCCATGGTGCTGCGCGCGTACGCGAAGTACCTGCGCCAGGCCGGCTCCACCTTCAGCCAGGACTACATGGAGGACACCCTCCGCAACAACGTCCACACCACCCGGCTGCTCGTCTCCCTCTTCGAGGCGCGGATGTCCCCGGACCGCCAGCGGGCGGGTACGGAACTGACCGACGCCCTCCTCGAGGAGCTGGACGCCGCCCTCGACCAGGTCGCCTCCCTCGACGAGGACCGGATCCTGCGGTCGTTCCTGACCGTCATCAAGGCGACCCTGCGCACCAACTTCTTCCAGGAGGCGGCGGGCGCCAAGCCGCACGAGTACGTCTCCATGAAGTTCGACCCGACGGCCATCCCCGACCTTCCGGCGCCGCGTCCGGCGTACGAGATCTGGGTGTACTCACCTCGTGTCGAGGGCGTGCACCTGCGGTTCGGGAAGGTCGCGCGCGGCGGTCTGCGCTGGTCCGACCGCCGTGAGGACTTCCGCACGGAGATCCTCGGCCTGGTCAAGGCGCAGATGGTCAAGAACACCGTCATCGTGCCGGTCGGCGCGAAGGGCGGCTTCGTCGCCAAGCAGCTGCCGGACCCGTCCGTGGACCGCGACGCCTGGCTGGCCGAAGGCATCCGCAGCTACAAGACCTTCATCTCGGCGCTGCTCGACATCACCGACAACATGGTGGCCGGTGAGGTCGTACCGCCCGCCGACGTCGTACGGCACGACGAGGACGACACCTACCTCGTCGTCGCCGCCGACAAGGGCACCGCGACCTTCTCGGACATCGCCAACGAAGTCGCGCAGAGCTACAACTTCTGGCTCGGCGACGCCTTCGCCTCGGGCGGCAGCGCCGGCTACGACCACAAGAAGATGGGCATCACCGCCCGCGGCGCCTGGGAGTCCGTGAAGCGGCACTTCCGGGAGCTGGGCGTGAACACCCAGACCGACGAGTTCACCGTCGTCGGCGTCGGCGACATGTCCGGCGACGTGTTCGGCAACGGCATGCTGCTGTCCGAGCACATCCGCCTGGTCGCCGCCTTCGACCACCGGCACATCGTCATCGACCCGAACCCGGACGCGGCCACCTCGTACGCCGAGCGCCGCCGCCTCTTCGAGCTGCCGCGCAGCTCCTGGGCCGACTACAACAAGGAGCTGCTGTCGCAGGGCGGCGGCATCTTCCCGCGTACCGCCAAGGCCATCCCGCTCAACAGCCACATCCGCAGGGCTCTCGGCATCGAGGGCGGCGTCGCCAAGATGACCCCGGCCGATCTGATGCGGGCCATCCTCAAGGCACCGGTCGACCTGCTGTGGAACGGCGGCATCGGTACGTACGTGAAGGCGTCGACCGAGACGCACGCGGACGTCGGCGACAAGGCCAACGACGCGATCCGCGTGGACGGCGCCGACCTCAGGGTCAAGGTCGTCGGCGAGGGCGGCAACCTGGGCCTGACCCAGCTCGGCCGGATCGAGTTCGCGCAGCATGGCGGCAAGGTCAACACCGACGCCATCGACAACAGCGCGGGCGTGGACACCTCCGACCACGAGGTGAACATCAAGATCCTGCTCAACACGGTCGTCGCGGACGGCGACATGACCGTCAAGCAGCGCAACAAGCTGCTCGCCGAGATGACCGACGAGGTCGGCGGGCTGGTCCTGCGCAACAACTACGCGCAGAACGTCGCGCTCTCCAACGCACAGGCCCAGTCCCCGGACATGCTCCACGCCCAGCACCGCTACCTGCGCCACCTGGTGCGCGCCGGGCACCTCGACCGGGCCCTGGAGTTCATGCCCACCGAGCGACAGATCCGCGAGCGCCTCAACACCGGGCACGGCCTGACCCAGCCGGAGACGGCCGTCCTCCTCGCGTACACGAAGATCACGGTCGCCGACGAGCTGCTGCGCACCTCGCTGCCCGACGACCCGTACCTGCAGAATCTGCTGCACGCGTACTTCCCGACCGCGCTGCGCGAGCAGTTCATCGGGCAGATCGACAACCACCCGCTGCGCCGTGAGATCACCACGACGGTGCTGGTCAACGACACGGTCAACACGGGCGGTACGAGCTTCCTGCACCGACTGCGCGAGGAGACCGGAGCCTCCCTCGAGGAGATCGTCCGGGCGCAGACCGCGGCCCGCGCGATCTTCGGGCTGAGCGAGGTGTGGGACGAGGTCGAGGCGCTCGACAACAGGGTCGAGGCGGCCGTCCAGACCCGTATCCGACTGCACTCCCGCCGTCTCGTCGAGCGCGGCACCCGCTGGCTGCTCAACAACCGGCCGCAGCCGCTCGAGCTCGCCGAGACGATCGACTTCTTCAGCGAGGGGGTCGCACGGGTCTGGGCCGAGCTGCCCAACATGCTGCGCGGCGCGGACCTGGAGTGGTACCAGCGGATCTACGACGAGCTGTCGGAGGCCGGTGTCCCGGACGAGCTCGCCCAGCGCGTCGCAGGGTTCTCCGCGGCCTTCCCGGCGCTCGACGTCGTCGCGGTCGCCGACCGCACCGGCAAGGACCCGATGGCCGTCGCCGAGGTGTACTACGACCTCGCCGACCGCCTCCGCATCACCCAGCTGATGGACCGCATCATCGAGCTCCCGCGCGCGGACCGCTGGCAGTCCATGGCCCGCGCCTCCATCCGCGAGGACCTGTACGCGGCCCACGCGGCGCTCACCTCCGACGTCCTCGCCTGCGGAAACGGCGCGGCCACGCCGGAGCAGCGCTTCAAGGCCTGGGAGCAGAAGAACGCGGCGATCCTGAGCCGGGCCCGTACGACCCTGGAGGAGATCCAGGGCTCCGAGGCCTTCGACCTGGCGAACCTGTCGGTGGCGATGCGGACGATGCGGACGTTGTTGCGTACGCATTCGTAGGCGGTAGGTACGTCGGTACGCGCGTCGGTACGTACGGCGGTATGTGCGCGGACGGGGGCGACCGGGACATTTAGGATTCATGGGATGAACGTGGATCCGTCCCGGCCGCCCGACGCCACCGCTGCCGTGCCCGACGTCACCGTCGTCGTCATCGTCTACAACGACGAGTCCCGCCTGCCGACGGCCGTCCAGTCCGTGCTGGCGCAGACGCTGCGCGGCGTCGAGGTCGTGATCGTGGACGACCGCAGCACGGACGGCTCGTACGAGGTGGCCCGGCGGCTCGCCGCCGAGCACCCCGAGCGCGTACGCGCCTACCGGCTCCCGGAGAACAGCGGTGGCTGCGGCGCGCCGCGCAACCACGGCATCGAGCAGGCACGCGGTACGTACGTCGTCTTCCTCGACAGCGACGACGTACTGGAGCGCAACGCCTGCCGGAACCTCCTGGAAGCGGCCGAGACCACCGGCGCCGACCTCGTCTCCGGGCTGTGCGTCCGCGTACACGTGGACTCGCGCAGCCGCAAGGAGGTCAAGTGGTACCCCTGGCTGTACGAGCGCACCCGCACCCTCGAGTCGATCGCCGAGCTGCCCGACCTGCTGGTCTTCGACACCCTGTCGACGAACAAGTGCTACCGCAGACAGTTCCTGCTGGACCGGGACCTGCGCTTCCCCGTCGGCATCCACTACGAGGACCTGCTCTTCTCGGCGCAGGCGTACGCCGCCGCCCGCCGCATCACCCTGATCCCGAACCGCGTGTACGACTGGAACGTCGTCGAGAAGGCCGCCACGAAGTCGATCAGCAACCGGCGTGACGAGATCGCCAACTTCGCGCAACGGATGGAGATCCACCGCCGGGTCGACCAACTGCTCGCGGAACAGGGCCTGTTGGAGCTGAAGTTCCACAAGGACGTCAAGTTCCTCAAGCATGATCTGGTGCTGCACCTGCGCGACCTGCCGTTCCGGGACGCCGCCTACCGCCACGAGTTTGCCGCGCTCACCCGCGACTACCTCGACTCGATCGACCACGCCGCGTTCGACGAGGTGGAACCCATCCACGCCATCTGCGCCCATCTGCTGCGGGGGAGCGACTGGGACCACCTCCTCCCGGCCGTGGACACGCTCACCAACCGCGACAAGATCTCCTCGCCGCTCCTCGAACGCGACGGGCGGATCTACTGGTGCGACGCCGGTCATCTCGACGGAGACGGCGACGGCTTCGGGCGGCAGGTCATGGACGTCACCGAACTCGGCTACCACACCAAGCCCGTCGAGAAGATGTTCCTGCGCAACGCCCTGACCGGCTACGCGGAAGCGGCCGGCACGGTCCGGCTGGCCGGGCGCATCACCAACCCCCTCGGCGTCGTCCCGCCCGGCGCGCTGCTCAGCGGCGAGCTGGAGTTCTACGCCCGCCGCAAGAGCCTGCGCCTCCAGACCTTCCGCTTCCCGGTGGCCACCCTGCGGCACGAGGGCGAGACCATCGCCTGGGAGGCCTCGGCGGACCTCGCGCGCGGGCTGCGTCCGCTGGGCATCGTGGACGCCGTATGGGACGTACGCCTCCATCTCGACGTCGACGGAACCCGCACCACGACCCGCCTCACCGCCTCCGAACCCGGCCTGGCCACCGGGCAGTTGCCCGTCAGGCCCCGGCTCACCCGCCTGGCCGCCCACCACATCGAACCCGAGATCTCCGCACGCGGCCATCTCTGCTTCCGGCTCGTGTCCCACGAGCAGGTGGACGCCTTCGTCGCGCGCGGCGTACAGGGGCCGCCGGGCCGGCTCGCCAAGTCCGGGTACCGGAAGGCGAAGGCGGTGCGCAAGAAGCTGACCTCCGGCGACACCAAGATCCGGCTGTACCACGAGGTGTTCAGCCGGCTGCCCGTGAAGAAACGCCTGGTCGTCTTCGAGAGCCACCTGGGCCGGCAGTACAGCGACAGTCCGCGGGCGATCTACGAGGAAATGCGGCGCCAGGGCCTGGAGTTCGAGGCGGTGTGGTCGTACAGCGGCAGTCCGGTGGGCTTTCCGTCCGATGCCACTCTCGTACGCCGCTGGTCACTGCCCTATCTCCAGGCGCTGGCCCGGGCCGAGTTCTGGATCGACAACCAGAGCTATCCGCTGAAGCTCACCAAGCGGCCCCGGACCACGTACATCCAGACCTGGCACGGCTCGGCGCTCAAGCGGATGGGCTTCGACGAACCCGAGTGGAAGCTCAAGTCCCGTCGCCGGCAAGAGGAGCAGCAGCGCACGCTGGATCGTTTCGACCGCTTCCTGATCCGCTCCGAGCACGACGTCCGCACGCTCGCCCGCGCCTTCCGCCTCAAGGAGAAGACGCTGCTGCGGGTGGGTTATCCACGCAACGACGCGCTCGTACGGGCCCGCCAGTCCACCGAACGACCGCCGCTGGCCGCAGAGTTGGGCATCCCGGAGGACAGGAGGGTCCTGTTGTACGCGCCCACCTTCCGCGGACGTGGGCAGCGCCGCTTCGAGCTGCCCTTCGACGTGGAGCGCTTCGCGGACACCTTCGGCGACCGCTACGTCCTCCTCGTCCGCTCGCACTACCTCGACCACGTGGTGCTCCCGCCGTCCGTACGGGGCCGCGTCATCGACGTATCGACGCATCACGACGTGACACCGCTCCTGGCGCTCGCCGACGGCCTGATCACCGACTACTCGTCCGTGATGTTCGACTACGCCCTCCTCGACCGGCCGATGTTCTTCTTCGCGTACGACTACGAGGAGTACGTGTACGAGGGCCGCGGGACCTACTTCGACCTGCTGGAACGGGCGCCCGGACCCGTCGTGCGCACCGAGGACGAACTGCACGCCGTCCTCGGCTCGTTGGAGAAGCAGGTGGTCAAGTACGCGGCGGCGCGGGAGCGGTTCGTCGCGGACTTCGGCGAGTACGACAAGGGGGACGCGGCGCGGAGCGTCGTCGAGCAGTTCTTCTCCCAGTGGAGGCGCGCGTGAGCGGGTATCCGGAGCGGGACGTCTTCTTCGTCTCCAACAGCGTCAACGAGCTGGGCGGAGTGACGAGTTGGTCGCACCAGATGGCCCGGCTGTTCACCGGGCGCGGGCATCGCGTGCACGTCGTCGGCATCGCTCCGGCCGAGGTCGAGCAGGAGCTGGGCGAACTTCCGTATCGGACCAAGACGTTGCACTCCGGACGGCCGCCCCGCCCCGGCCGTGCCCGCCGGGCGAGCATGCGCGAGCAGGCCGCCAGGCTGACGGCGCTGTTCCGGGCGGCTCGGCCCGGCGCGGTCGTGATCGTCACGCAGGTGTGGGCCATGGAGTGGGTGGAACTGGCCGACACACGCAGCCTGACCGTCATCGGCATGAGCCACGAGTCGTACGCGTACTCCAAGGCGGCCGGACGCTTCCGGCGCGTGCTCAAGCACTACCGCGACGTCGACCGCCTGCTGACCCTGACCCGCGAGGACGCCGACCTGTGGATCGGCGAGGGCCTCAACAACGCCTCGTACATGCCGAATCCACTGCCCTTCATGCCCGACGTCCCCTCGCCGCGCACCGCGAACGTGGTCGTCAGCATGGGCCGCCTGCACGACCAGAAGGGCATCGACATGCTCCTCGACACCTGGTCCGAGGTCGCCCCGCACCACCCTGGCTGGACCCTGCGGATCTACGGTTCCGGGGAGGACGAGGAGCTCCTGAAAAAGCAGTGCACGGCACTGGGGCTCGACAACTCCGTGGAGTGGATGGGGAGTACGGGCGCTGTGGCGAGCGCGTTGCGCGGCGGCTCGGTCTTCGTCCAGTCGTCGCGGGGGGAGGGTTTCCCGCTCGCCCTGATGGAGGCGATGGCTACGGGCCTGCCGTGCGTCGCGTTCGACTGCGCGCCCGGAGTACGCGAGATCGTCCGGGACGGGGAGGACGGTTTGCTCGCAGCGCTCGGCAACACGGGCGAACTGGCCCGCAGGCTGGGCACGTTGATGTCGGACAAGGAGCTGCGGGACCGGATGGGGGCTGCGGCGAGGGCGAACATCCAGCGATACGGGACGGATGAGGTCGTACGGCGCTGGGAGGAGCTGTTTGCTTTCCTGGAGCGCTGAGGAGGTCCGTCCGTCAGCGCCTTCCGCCGGTGAACTCCTCGTATGCCGCGAGGACTTCGCCGGTCGGCCCGTCCATCCGGAGCTCCCCCCGCTCGAGCCACAGCACCCGGTCGCACGTATCCCGGATGGACTTGTTGTTGTGGCTGACCAGGAACACCGTGCCGGCGTGCTTGCGCAGCTCACGGATCCGAGTCTCGGAGCGTTTCTGGAAGGAGCGGTCTCCGGTGGCCAGCGCCTCATCGATCATCAGTACGTCGTGGTCCTTGGCGGCGGCGATGGAGAACCGAAGCCGCGCCGCCATTCCGGAGGAGTACGTCCGCATGGGCAGTGTGATGAAGTCGCCCTTTTCGTTGATGCCGGAGAACTCGACGATCTCCTGGTACCGCTCGCGGACCTGCTCGCGGGACATGCCCATGGCGAGCCCGCCGAGGTGGACGTTGCGCTCACCGGTCAGGTCGTTCATCAGGGCCGCGTTCACACCGAGGAGGGAGGGCTGGCCGTGCGTGAAGATACGGCCGCTCTCCACGGGCAGCAGCCCCGCGACCGCCTTGAGCAGGGTCGACTTGCCGGACCCGTTCGTGCCGATCAGGCCGATGGCCTCGCCCTTGTACGCGGTGAAGGACACGCTCTTCACGGCGTGCACCTTGCGTACGCCCGCCGCCTGCTCGGCCTTTCTGCCGCGCACGATGCGGTTGAGCGCGGCGGTCGCGGAGCCGCGGCCGGCGCCGGTGCCGTTGACCCGGTAGACGATGTCGACGCGGTCGGCGATGACGGTGGGGATCTTCTCGTTGTGCTCAGCGTGCTCAGTGTGCTTTGGGTTCTCTGCTTGCTCAGCCACGTCCGTACGTCTCCTCGGCCTTCCAGAAGTAGATGAAGCCGCCGACGCCCGCGAGCAGCGCCCAGCCGATCGCGAGCGGCCACGCGTGGTGCGGCAACTGGCTCGCGTGGAAGCTGTCGATCAGCGCGAACCGCATGAGGTCGATGTAGACCGTGGCCGGATTGCACTCCAGCGCGAGCAGTACGACGTGCGGCATGTCCTGGTGGGCGCTGAGCACCCTGTCGATGCTCCACATGACACCCGAGACGTACATCCAGGTCCGCAGCACGAACGGCATCAGTTGCGCGATGTCCGGTGTCTTCGCCCCCAACCGCGCCATGATCATCGCCACGCCCGCGTTGAACACGAACTGAAGTGCCAGAGCCGGGAGCGCCAGCAGCCACGACACGCCGACCGGAACTCCGAAGCAGAGCAGGATCACGATCAGCGCCGCCATCGAGAACAGCAGCTGCTGTAGCTGTTGCAGCGCGTACGACACCGGCAGCGCGGCTCGCGGGAAGTGCAGCGCCCTGACCAGGCCGAGGCTGCCGGAGATCGCCCGCGTGCCCGCCATGATCGAACTCTGCGTGAACGTCCACACGAACACGCCCGTGACCAGGAACGGGACGTAGTCCGGCACGCCATGCTTGGTGCCCATCAGGACGCCGAAGATGAAGTAGTAGACCGCCGCGTTCAGCAACGGCGTCGCCACCTGCCAGACCTGCCCGAGCTTCGCCTGGCTGTACTGCGCGGTGAGCCTGGCCGTCGCGAACGCCGTGATGAAGTGCCGCCGCGCCCACAGCTCGCGGACGTACGCGGGCAGCGAGGGGCGGGCGCCGCTGACCGTCAGGCCGTAGCGGGCGGCGAGTGCCGCGGGGTCGTCGTCGGGCGGGGCGTCGGGGTGGGCCGGCGCCGGAGGCGCTGTGTCGAGGACCTGACTCACATCGGCATCCTTTGGCGTTTACGTCGGGACGGGACCGTATCGTCGCAACGTGAGCGTAGGCCGATTCGACGTCGGAACGCAACCGTTTCGTCGTAACGCCCCTATGCTGTGCGGCATGACGACGAACCCCGACGGGAAAGCCGACGAAGCCGCCCAGGGCCCTCAGCAGCCACGCCGAAGGGCTCCCGCCGGGGCGGCCGTACTCCGCGAGGATGTGACGGAAGCCATCCGGTCGGCCGTCTTCGAGGAACTCGCGGCCGTCGGCTACGCCCGGATGTCCATCGAGGGGATCGCGCGCCGCGCGGGCGTCGGCAAGACGGCGGTCTACCGCCGGTGGCGTTCCAAGCTGCACCTGGTGCTCGACCTGGTGTCGGCGATCGCCGTACAGGGACTGCCGGCCCCCGACACCGGCACCCTGGAGGGAGACCTGCGGCTGCTGTACGAGGTCACGTCCCGCGCCCTGCGCCACCCCGTCGCCTCGCAGGTCATCCCCGACCTCCAGGCGGAGGCGGCCCGCAACCCGGACATCGCCCAGGCCATGCAGAAGGCCCTGCGGGAAGGGCAGGAGGGCGTCGCGAGCGGCATCGTCGCGGCGGCCGAGCGGCGCGGCGAGGTCCGTATGGGCATAGACGACGAGATGGCCCTCGACCTGATCTCCGGACCGCTGTACTGGCGCTTGGTGGTGATCCGCGACACGAAGCTGCCGAAGGGTTACCTGGAGAAACTGGCACGGGCCACGGCGGCGGCGCTCAAGGCGTTGTAAGGGCGTTGTAAGGGGCGGGCGAAGCCGTCTCTTGCGGGCCTCTTACGGGCCCCAGGCCCGGTGAATCCAGGCCCTCGGCCCGGCGAATCCGCGTGCCGTAGGGCCGGTCGGCCCCCGCAGCGACCGGATCGTTGTCATCAGTGACTCACTTTCGGAGCCTCCGGGGGCGCATACTGGTAACACGATGACGAAGCCTTCCGCGCCCCGGCGCCATCTGCCCACCAGTCCCTTCAAAGCTCCGGTTGCCCCGGTCGCCAAGCACTTCGAGCTGGGCGACCGAGTGTCGCACGACCAGTTCGGCCTGGGCACGATCGTCGGCGTCGAGGACGGCGTCGCGATGCTCGTCGACTTCGGCGCCCGCCAGGCCCGAATCGTCAGCCCCTACACCCGCATGGACAAGCTCTGACGGATCCCGTCGGAAACGCTCGCTAACGCTCGCCGCGGACTGGGACCGCCGTCCCGCCCGCGGCGAACGTGTCTCCGCGCCCGCGGCGTGGCTACCGAGCCAGCCGCTCCGCCAGCCCCACCAGCTCCGCCGCCCGCAGCACCCGCCCGTCGAACCCCGGCAGCGGCACCTGCAACGGCTCGGTCCACCGCGACGGGATGGCGTCCGCCCCGTACACCGCCCCCGCGAGCCCACCCGTGACCGCCGCCACGGTGTCGGTGTCCCCGCCCAGGTCCACGGCGGCCCGCACGGCACCTTCGTACGAATCGGTGGTACGCAGCGCCCACACGGCGGACCCGAGGCAAGGCCACACAGCCCCGTTGAACTCGGTGGCCTGGTCGGGATGCCAGTCCGGCGCGAGGACGGCCGTGTACCGCGCCCGATGATCCGGGTGTACGAGATCCAGGGCGCCCGGCAGCGCATCGAGCGGATCGCCCCCGCTCAGAGCCACCCGGACCAGTTCGTGAAAGAGCGCCGTCCCCTCCCAGGCCGCCCGGTCGCCGTGGGTGAGCGCGGCGATGCGACGCCCGGCGTCCATCGTGGCCTCCGTACCACCGCCCGCGAAGTACACGGCGGACGTGGCCGCCCGCATTAACGCCCCGTTTCCCGCCGCCCGTTGATTGACCTGGAAGTGGAGCGCGGCGGCGAAGTCCCAGGGTTCTCCGCTGGTGAGGACGTCCTCGGTCTGCAGCCCGATGTCCTTGGGCCCGGACACCGCCCACCGCTGGAACCGCCGGAAGATGTCGGCCAGTTCGAGCCCACCGCACTCCAGCAGCGACTCCCCGACGAGTACAGCCATCTGCGTGTCGTCGGTGGCTTCACCGGGGTCCCAGCCGCCGCCTCCGCACATCTCGCCGCCGCCACCGGGCTTGGGAAACCGTGCCGAGAACGCCCCTTCGGGTCCGAATTCGAAGGGCGCGCCCAGGGCGTCCCCGACGGCGGAGCCGAGGACGGTCCCGAGGGCGCGTGATGTGCGGTCGGCCGGCGTCATCGTGAGGCGAGGCGGCCGGCCTTGAGGGTGGAGAGGAGGGCGCGCAGGGAGGCGGGGGCTGCGGTGAGGAAGGCTGTTGGGCGTTCGCTTTCGCGGAGGCGTATCGCAGTGTCGGCGGTGGCGAGTTCGACGCAGTCCTCGCTTGAACCACCACCGGAGAACGTCGACTTCTGCCACTGGATGGGGGCGGACACGTTGGGAGCCTTTCAGAGTTCCGTGGTGATGTGAGTGATGAGGTCTTGGGACTGCTTCGGCGTCAGGGCTGTGGTGACGACCTGGTCGAAGCGCCTCCGGTATTGCTGGAGCAGAGACTCGGCATCGAGGAGCCTGCCCCCATGGGCGGTGTCCAATTGCACCGTGTCGAGTTGGGGGACGGGGCCGCGCACGTAGAGCATGGAGTGTCCGGCTCCGGCGAAGTCCTCACTGTCGAAGGGGACCACGCGTACGGTCACGTGATCCAGCGCGGAGAGTTCAAGGATGCGTTCGAGCTGGGATCGTGCAGTCTTCCGGCCGCCAACTCGGATGCGAAGTGCGGCCTCATGGATCACGGCCTCGTACGGCGTCGCACGCTGACCGGTGATGATCTGCTGTCGACGTGTGCGGAACTCGACGTGGGCGTCCTGATCCTTACGCGGCCAGTCGGGCGAGGCGAAGCGGAAGACGGCTCGCATGTGGTCCTCGGTCTGGAACAGCCCTGGGATATGAGTCACTTGGAAGGTGCGGACGCCTACGGCGTGGTGTTCGAGCTCTGCCAGGTCGAGCCCGCCGGGATGGATGACGCCCCGGAAATCCTCCCACCAGCCTTTCCCGCGCTCAGTGGCCATGACGACCAAGGCATCGATGTACGCGGCGTCGTCACAGGCGCAGTGCGCTGCCAGGCGGCGAATGCGCTCTTCGCTGATGCCGCTGCGGCCGGTTTCCACGGCGCTCTGCTGCATGGGATTCGAGCCCAGCAGCGCGGCTGCGGCGCGGGCTGTCACTCCCGCACGCTCACGCATCTTGCGTAGCTCGCCCCCCAGGCGCTCCTGTCGGGCGGTAGGGGTGCTCCTTGGCGGCATTGGTGCTCTCTCCCTGGTGGTTTGGCTGAACGAGTATGCCGCTCAAGCGCGGCACGGTCACCGAAAAGTGGGCAGTTTTCGGCGTTAGCTTGTGCCGTCACTAGGTTGCGCCCTACCTTCAGTGCTGAAGCCGACACGCTGCGTTGCGTCAGTGTTCGGCTGCTCAACTCACCTATGCCCAACGCCAGTTGGAAGCGCACCCGTGTGAAGTCGACCCCACGGGCAATGACACCAACCGGCGCCCTACCCCCTACTGCTCCCTCCTCCCCACATTTCCCCACCCCTGTAACGGAGTTGATCCTCCATGCCCGAATACACCCTCTTCTGCCCGTCCCTGGACACCACCCCTCGCGTCGCCCGCGACTTCGTCGTCTCCGTCCTGCGCTCCCAGCAACTCGACGACCTCGCCGACGACGCGGCCCTCTGCACCTCCGAACTCGTCACCAACGCCTGCGTACACGCCAAGGGGGCCGACGCTGTGTTACGGCTGACAGTCGGTGAACCGCTCGCCGCGGTCCGGGTCACCGTCTACGACGGAGATCTGCAGCCGCCCATCCTGAGAGATGGCTGCCTCGACGAGAACGGACGCGGCATGTGGCTCGTGGACGCACTCACCGAGGGGAGATGGGGCACAGAACCCGACGCCGCGCACTCCGTCGGCCCGCCCCTGGGAGGCAAGGGCGTCTGGTTCGAACTCGGTGCGCCCGGACCATCCGGGCTCGGTCGATGACGGGCCGGACGTGGTCATACGTGGATACCCTGGCACGTGACGACCACGAGCAAACTGGGCCTGACCAGCGGGCGAGAAGGGATCGAGGGATGAGCGCACAGCCGGTGCATCACGATGGGCCGATCATCCCGATGCCGCCCCTGACCAGGGACGCGTTGCGTGAGGCGGTGAAGCGGGTGAGCCTCGTGGACCTGCCGCAGTTCGACTTGGAAGCCGGGCGAGCGTTCGACCAGGCCAGCCAGACCGGGAGCACGGCCCCGCTTCAGCTCTTCCTGAAACGCTGGGGCGTCTTCGTGGCGATCGAACGGGATCCGGCACGGGCGGCTCGTCTGCACGAGGCCGAGCGGATCTCTCAGAACGAAACAGTCGACGAAGCCGCGTTCAGTGCCGCCATGGCGGAGATCAACAGGATTCTGCGCGAGGCCGAGCGGGAGATCGAGGCTTGAGCGACCAGGAGTCCCAGGACCCCGAGTGGGCCTGGGAGTACGGCGCGGACCCTGACTGGGTGGTCGGCGAATTGCCGGCCGAAGGACGCGCAGCCGCCGAGGAAGTCGCGAGAGAACTCGTCGTACTCGCCTCACTGGGTCAGGATCCGGGCGACGGAGCGAGCGTGACGAACCCGCAAGGCCTGCGCGTGATCGCCATGGGTCCGCTCATGGTGTGGTATCAGATCATCGACTACCGGAAGCGGGTGTACATCCAACGGGTGACCTGGCTTGGTTGAGTCCAGGCCGAGGTCACGCGGTTGTCGGCCCGGGTGATGCCTGTCGGTCTAGGCCGACGAACGACTGGATATGGCAGCGAGAAGTACGGTCGGTGACCGGCGAATCGGCTACTCGAGCAGTTGTCGGTGTGTCTTGCTCCAGTCGATCCTGCGGTCAAGTTCGGTCAGGAGCCCGTCGGCGGCCCAGGTGGCCTGGGGCTCGTGCCCCTGCTCGGCCAGTCGGCGCACGAGGTCGGCGTTGTCCTGCTGTCTGGCAATGACGGCGTCGACGATCCCCGCGGTCGAGTCGAGGCCGTACGCGCTGCAGAAGTGCTCCAGCCTCAGACGGCGGTCGGGCGGCGCCGAATAGTGCAGCCAGCGCAGGCACTCGGCATCGTCGCGGAACGGGGCGACGTACTCGAGCGCGTAGGCCACGTCGTGCAGGCGTGGTGCCGGGCGGGCGAAGTCCCAGTCGATGATTCCCACCGGCTGGTTACCCTGCCAGACGACGTTCCAGGGGCCGAAGTCTCCATGGCAGATAACCTCGTTGTCGGAGCTGCCTGCCTCCCTGCCGCCTGCATCCGTGGACCAGTTCGCACCCGGTGGAGGTGAAAAGCTCTCGCAGGCATCGTGGTAGTCGCGCAGGAGCCGGGCGAAGTTGCTCAGGCCCTGGTCGTCCACGACCTTGGCCCAGCCCAACGAGCCGGAGTCACCCTCGATGTAAGTCAGGACCTCACGACCCTCGTCGTCAATTCCCAGCGGTCGGGGCGCGTAGGCAAAGCCAACGTTCTCCAGGTGTCGCAGCAACGCGTGGACGGTGGGCGTCCACGGCTGGGCCGGCCTGCGGACAGTGTCACCGATCCGAACCACCCGACGGTGGGCACCGTCCTGCATCACTTCCTCGCTCGACACTCGGTTCACGCTACCCAGCCGTCCGAACACGCGTCACCTCGATTACCGTCAGCGGCGATGGCGACCCAGTACCTCCCACCGGACAGCCGCTGGAGGCTCCCCGCTCGTCACAAGTGCGGGAGAAACTCCGCCTTCGCGCGGCGGCGAACCGATGTTGAGAGACTCCAGCCATGGGATCTTGGGGAACGTTGGTGTCGGTGTCCCGGATCTCTGTGAGGCGAGCGCGGGCGCGAACGAAGACCGAGTCCAACGGCGCCCGAGCGGATGAGCTTTCGTCGAGCGCGTCCGGAACGACTGTGTTCTGGTGCCACTGCAGCCGCAGACCGACCAACTGCCGTATCGGCGCCTGCTTTCCGGCTCCTCCGAACCCGGATCCTCATCCAGGCATGACCTTCACCCGACTCCGGTCGCAGCCTCTGAATGGTCATCCGGCGCTCGGGGTGAGCCCGGCTGGTCGGCTGATCCCGCGTCCGTGAACCGGTCGGCCGTGGCTGGGCCGGCCGCGTCAGGTGGCGCCGAGTCCGGTGATCAGGGACTGGGCCACCATGTCGGCTCCCTGGGCGGGGGACAGCTCCGGCATCTCGTGTGCGGCAATGTTGGTGAGGTGGACGAGTAGGGAGCGGGCCCAGCGGTCAGGAAGACCGGGCCGGATGACACCCTCGCGGACCGAGCGGTCCATGAAGGCGTCGAGTTGCTCGAGCAGTCGCTGGAGGCGGGCGGCCATCGCTTCGTCGTGCACCTGTTGGACGTCCACGGGCCACCGCCTGCTGACGGTGATGATGCCCTCCGCGTACCGGTGCAGTGCCACCGCCACGGAGGCCTCGGTCAGCCGTGCCTGGGCGACGACCTTCTCGCAGGCGTCGAGTTTGGCCGCGTAGACGGCGGTCATCAGTGCCTCGCGGGTCTTGAAGCGGCGGTAGACGGTACGTCGGTCGAGGCCCGCCGCCGCTGCGATCGCCGCGATGCTCGTGCTCGGGTCGTGTGCCAGCAGACGTGCTCCGGTCTGCAGGACCGCGTCCAGGTTGCGTGCCGCGTCAGCTCTCATCGTGACCGAAGCATACGCAAGAGTGAGGCCGATCACCCAGTTGATGGCACATGGGTATTGCAAATCACCAGTCAAATGTCACATAGTTGTGGCTCTTCGTCGGTTCAGCGTGCCTGTCGTCAGGTCATCTCACCCCAGGAGTCATACGTGAGCCCGGTCCACATGTCCGAGAAGTTAAAGGAAGTCCTCGACTCCAGGGTCTTCGTCACCGTGGCGACCCTGCAGCCCGACGGCAGTCCGCACCAGTCCGTGGTCTGGGTAGGCAGGCAGGGAGACAACCTGCTCTTCGTGACCGGCGTGGACAAGGTCAAAGTGCGCAATCTGCGGCGCGACCCTCGGCTCAGCGTGACAGTCAACCCGCCGGACGATCCCTACGGATACGCGGTGATCAGCGGCACCGCCCGATTCGAAAGCGTGGGCGCCCGCGAACGCATGGACGAACTGGCGGTCAAGTACACCGGCAAGACCTACGCCGAACACAACCCGCAGTCGTACGCCACGCTCCCGGAACTGGTCACCATCCACATCACCCCGGAAAAGATCGCGGCCCGGTTCCTGTGAGTCGCCGCAACGACGAAGGAGCAGGGCGATGAAGACCCACGTCATCACCGGCGGCACGGACGGAATCGGCAAGGCCGTCGCCCGCCACTACCTGGACAGAGGACACGAGGTAGTGGTCGTCGGACGCAACGCGGAGAAGGGCAAGGCATGGCTGGACGCCGCGCGGCAACGAGGTGCGGCCGAGCGAGCACACTTCGTAAATGCCGACCTCAGCCTGATAGCCGAGACCAGAGCAGCGGCTGACAGCGTCCGGTCGTCTTTTGCGAGGGTTGACACCCTGGTGCTGTGCGCCCGGCATTTCCGGACCACCCGCCAGGTCACGGCCGAAGGCTTCGAGAACACCTTCGCGCACTTCTACCTGAGCCGCTTCGTGCTGAGCCATGGGCTGGTGGACCTGCTCGAAGCCGCCGACACCCCAGTTATCCTCAACGTCGCGGGCCCCGGCGGCCAGGCTCAAATCCATTGGGAAGACCTGCAACTCGCCCGGGAGTACGACGGGCAACGGGCGCTCATGCAAGGCGGTCGGCTCAATGACCTGCTCGGCGTCGACTTCGCGGACCGTCGACCGGACACCAACGTGCGGTATGTGTTGCTCGACCCAGGAACGGTCAACACCAGCTTCTCGGGGCAGTACGCCTCGGACATCATGGCGCACATCGAGGTCATCCGCCGGTCCGCCCAGTCGGTCGAGGAGGCCATAACGCCGATCCTCCAAGTGCTGGACGATCCGCCCACCGCACCGCTCAGCGCCTTCGTGCAGGGCGAGCCGCTCAGCCCACACGGGCCCGGGTTCACCGTCGAGGAAGCACGGCGGCTGCACCAGCACACCCAGAAGTTGTTGGCTGCTTCAGCAGCAAGGACGGCGAGAGACTGAGACAGCAGACCTCAGCTCCTCCACACTTGCTGATCCTCCGGCCAGCCTTCCGAGTGCCACTCTCGTCCACTGGGCGAAGCGAAGTTACCTGTCGATTCACGGGACTGCGGACAGAGCCGTTTCCAAGAATCCGCATCACTGGTTCGAACTCGGTGCGCCTGGCCCATCCGGCTGGGGTGAGAAGGAGTCGAGGGATGAGTACACACTTGAAGGAGGATGACGGAGGGCCGACGATGAGCAACCCCAAAGCGGGCGTCTACGAGACGCCTGATGACCTTCTCGCCGAATTCTTCGACGACCTCGCCGACCGCGAGGAGGTCAAGCGGGAAGCCGAGTGCTTGGCTGCAGCAGAACGCAGCGCTGGCAGCCCTCGGCGGGCGGTTCACCCGGTCGGGGACGGGCTTTCGTCGTAGGCGGGGATCTGGGACTGGATGTTGAAGGTGATCGAGCCCGCGTTCTTGAACCGCGTGGTGAATTTCATGAAGTCGCCGCTCCTGATGATCTGGCGCACGTCTCGCAGCATCAGATGGGTCTTGCCCGGCTCCAGCTCCACGAGCTGGTTCGCCGGCAGGTCCACCCTGTCGGGCAGTGGCTTGCCGTCGGAGTCGACGATGTCCACCGAGGCCGCGTTCGGTGTGCTGGCGCCCACGAGCTTGTCGGCCTCGTCGGCCTTGTTGTAGAGCCACACGTAGGCAGGGACGTCGTCTCCCGGCTGCCACGGCTCGCCGCGCGGTTCCGCCACGTGCGCGTACCGGATCATGATGTCGCCGATGCGGGCGTTCTGGCCCGGCGCGTCCCAGTCCGCCAGGGAGAAGTCGTCGTCCCCGCCGCATCCGCTTGCGGTCACGGTGAGGGCAAGGGCGACCGCCGCGAGGGTGCACCGGCCGCGGAGTGTGAAGAGGGCCGCCATGGTTGCTCCCCTCACGCCGGCCCACCGGTTGCACCCCCCTGAGTACCCCCATGTTCTAGGGCAAACAGTGCGAGGCTGATCCTTTGCGCGCTCAGTCCCGCCGTGCCCCCGGGTACAGCCGTACCCAGCCCTCCCGAGCCGACGTGATCATGCCGGTGGCGTCGTACCTCGCCTTCCAGCCCAGCTCGTCGGCAATGCGGGCAGCCGAGGCCGCGACGTGGGGTGAGTCCCACGGCGTGAGCATTTCTTCCGGTTCCGTTCAAGCGCCGCTCGTTTGAGCGACTAAAGGGCATTCTGGCCCTGTGTGTTCACGCTTTTCCCGATAGGGGTCATGGGGCTGCGATGCGCGTACGTCATGGGGGGCGCGTCCGCGTGGGATTGTCCCGACGATCGCAGCGGCGGGCGGACCCGCTCCGACAAGGCCACTTTTGCTGGTGCCGGCGGCAGTCCGCCCTCCGCGACGTCCCTCTACCGCGGTCGCATCAGGTCGAGGTCCTCGCCCCATGAATCCAGCACCGCCCCGTGTCCGGCCCGCCGTGCCGCCGCCTCGACACGGGCGAAGAGGTGTCGTTGTAGGGGCACGTCGCCTGTTCCTGAGATGTGGGCTGCGGCATCGAGCAGCATGTCGGTGTCCCAGCCGGGCAGCGGGTATCGGGCGAGTTCCCACTCCAGGTACTTGTTGTACGGGCGGGGGCGACGGTCGAGAGCGAAGAGCAGCTCCAGCAGGAAGCGAATGCTGTCGGCGGCGTCCAGGCGGGCGGCGAGTGAATGGCCGTCGCGGTCGTTCTTGACGGAGCGGTAGAGGGAGTTGGCGTAGGCGTCGAGCCACTCACGGGAGTCCCGGAACGCTTCATCGGCGTCGAGACGTGCCTTGTCGGCCAGGATCTGGGCGATGCCTCCGTCGAGCCGGTCGAGTACCACCCGAGCGCGGGCGAGGGCGTAGCGTTCGAAGCCGGGCATTCCGGCCGTGCGGAACCCAGCGAGGGAGACGATGACGAGGTCGAGCTCGGGGGTGCGGTGGCCCGTGAACCGGGTGAGATCCGTTGCCGCGTCATCGGCGAGGATGACATACAGGTCGTGGTCGGAGTGCTTGGTGGTCAGGCCCTCGTGGGCCTGGGAACCCTTGAGGGCGAGGCCGACGACGGCGGAATCGGCGAGGGCGAGTTCGACGAACGCGTCGTAGGCGAGGGGCTGCTGAGCAGTCACTGTGTGATCTCCGGTGGGATGGTGACGGGTATGCCTGCCGGGGCGGCCCCGCTGTCGGGGCGCCCCGCACCGTCCGCGGCGACACTTGGCCGCCGCCCGGAAGATCAACGCACGTGTGGACCCTATAGCCAGGCCGACACGGAGGTGCAGAGAGGTTGCGGTGACGGCGAGTTCGACGCAGTCCTCGTCGTCTCCTCCTCCCGAGAAGGAGGACTTCTGCCAGTGGAGGGGGAGTGTCTGATCAACGGCGGATCTGACGATCAAGGAGCAGGAGAAACGAGAGCGGGTGCGTCTGGAGGCGGCCAGGCGATTCGCTCGCGGTGAGAAGACCGAGGCCGTCGCGAGAGATCTTCGGGTCACGCCGCGGTAGCCGGAGCCCGGCTTCGCACAGCCGTGGACAACCGCGGTAACCGGTCTCCTGCTCGAAAGAGCGGCATGGCGCCGAGGTCGGCCGGTCGCGGACGGCCGTGGCGTGCGGTGTTCCCCAGGGAGAGGTATCACTGAT
>NZ_BMPQ01000041.1:44730-65746 GCF_014647675.1 Streptomyces flaveus
TGAGCGAGAGTCCCGGACCGGGAACAGCTGGGGGGACGGCATCACCGCTGCGCCGGGCGGGCTGCTCGATCTGCTGCGGGTCGCTGCCCTGGTCCTTGGGAGCGACGGCCGGATCGTGCTGTGGAGCCCCGAGGCCGAGCTGTTGTTCGGGTTCTCCGCCGCCGAAGCACTGGGCCGGAACGCGGGCGTGCTGCTGGTGGCACCGGAGAACCGGTCACGGTCCCGGGAGCTGTTCGAGCGCGTGCGCACGGGTGCGAGCTGGGCGGGAGTCTTTCCGGTACGGCACAAGGACGGCTCAACGCGCCGAGTGGAGTTCCGCACCATGCAACTGCGCGATGCACGCGGCGACGTTCATGCCCTGGGCCTGGGCACCGACGCCGACACCGTACGGAACGTGGAGAGGGACCTGGCCCTGTCCCACATCCTGGTCAGCCAGTCGCCGGTGGGCATCGCGGTGTTCGACACCGACCTGCGGTGGGTGCGCGTCAATCCGTCACTGGAGCGGATTAACGGCGTGCCCGAGGAGGCTGTGCTGGGCCGCCGGGTCGGCGAGGTGCTGCCGGCGCTGGATGTGGAGGCCATCGAGACGCGGATGCAGCAGGTCCTGCGGACCGGTGAGCCTCTGCTGGATCAGCAGACCATCGGCCGGACGGCCGCGGACAGCGAGGAGCACGCGTACTCGGAGTCGTACCACCGGATCGAGGACCCGAACGGGCGTGCGCTGGGCCTGGCGATGGCGGTGATCGATGTCTCCGAGCGGCAGCGCGCGGCGGCCGAGGTCGCGAAGGCCCGGGAGCGGCTGGCGGTGATCGCCGACGCCAGTGTCCGCATCGGCACCACGCTGGACCTGCACCAGACCGCCCGTGAGCTGGCGGAGGTGGCCGTGCCGGAGCTCGCCGACCTCGCTGCGGTCGACGTACTCGACTCGGTGGTCGGTCCCGGCGGCACGGCCGCGATACGGAGGGACGGCTCCCTCGACTTCCGGGCCCTCGCCGTCGCCGCGGGCTATCCCACCGACGCGATCGAGACCGCGGATCCGGTCGGCCAGCTGACGTCGTACGGCTCGTCACGGGTGATCACGCAGAGCGTACGAGAGGCACGGCCGATCCTGCTGCGGCGGGTGAGCGGCGCGACGACGCGGCGTATCGCCCGGGACGCCGCCGCCGCCGAGACGCTCCGGCGGGCCGGGGCCCACTCCTGTCTGGCCACTCCTCTGATGGCCCGCGGCGAGGTGCTGGGCGCCCTCAGCCTCTACCGCACGGTCAACGCCCAACCGTTCGACGACCAGGACCTCACACTCGCCACCGAGCTGGCCACACGCGCCGCCCTCTGCATGGACAACGCCCGGCTGTACGGGCGTGAGCACAACACCGCGCTCACCCTCCAGCGCAGCCTGCTCCCCCAAAAGCCACCGCACTACGCCGGCATCGAGGTCGCCTCCCGCTACCTGCCCGCGGTCAGCGAGGTCGGCGGGGACTGGTTCGACGTGCTGCCGCTCAAGCACGGCAAGGTCGGCCTGGTCGTCGGCGACGTGATGGGCAAGGGTGTGCACGCCGCGGCGATCATGGGCCAGCTCCGCACGGCCACCCGCGCCCTCGCCCGGCTCGACCTGCCCCCGGCCGAGTTGCTGTACCACCTCGACGACATCGCCGCCTCGCTCGGCGACTCCGACTCGATGGCCACCTGCCTCTACGTCGTCTGCGACCCATGGCGCGGCCGATGCGAACTCTCCCGCGCAGGCCATCTGCCGCCGGTGCTGGTGGACCCGGCCGGGAGGGCCGAGTTTTTCGACATTCCCAGCGGCGTGCCGCTCGGGGTGGGCGGCGTGCCGTTCCGCGCCGAAGAGCGGGAACTGGCGGAAGGAACGCTGCTCGTGCTGTTCACGGACGGCTTGGTGGAGAGGCGCGGAGAGTCCATCGAGGTCGGCCTGCAGGGCCTGCTACGGCTGTTGGGCGGGACCCGGCTCCCGCTGGAGGAGACCTGCGACATGCTGCTGGGCACCCTGAACCGGGAACCGGACGACGATGTGGCGCTGCTCCTCGCGCGGCGAAGGAGTTGCTCCGGCCCGACGTTCCGCGGCACGCCGAGCTGAACGTCGAGGGCAACGAGTTCTGTCTCGACTGAGGGGCCGCGAACGTGTCCTAGCCGCGCCGTGCCCCAGGATGCAGCCGCACCCACCCCTCCCAGGCCGACGTGATCATGTCGGTGACGTCGTACCTCGCCTTCCAGCCCAGCTCGTCGGCGATGCGCGCAGCCGACGCCACGACGCGGGGTGGGTCCCCTGGGCGGCGGGGCGTGACGACCGGGGGCAGGTCGTAGCCCGTGAGGTCGTTGATGCGGTCGATCATCTCGCGGACCGAAACGCCTTCCCCGCGGCCGATATTGAGCGTCAGGTCCGTGCCGGGGGACGCGGCCAGGCGGCGGGCCGCCGTCACGTGGGCCTCGGCCAGGTCGACGACGTGGATGTAGTCGCGTACGCAGGTGCCGTCCGGTGTCGGATAGTCGTCGCCGAAGATGCGCGGCGGCGCGCCCTCCGTCAGCTTTTCGAAGACCATCGGGACGATGTTGAAGACGCCGATGTCGGCCAGCTCCGGCGTCGCCGCGCCCGCCACGTTGAAGTAGCGCAGGGAGGCCGTCGACAGGCCGTGTGCGCGGCCCGTGGCGCGGGTCAGCCACTCGCCCGCCAGCTTGGTCTCGCCGTACGGGTTCATGGGGACGCAGGGCGTCTCCTCGGTCACCAGGTCGACGTCCGGCATGCCGTACACCGCCGCGGAGGACGAGAACACGAAGGAGGGCACTGACACCTCGGTCACGGCGGACAGGAGTACGCGCAGCCCCTCGACGTTCTCGCGGTAGTAGTGCAGCGGCAGCTCCACCGACTCGCCGACCTGCTTCTTCGCCGCCAGGTGGACGACACCGGTGACGGCGTGGTCGGTGAGGGTGCGGGTCACGCGATCCGTGTCCAGGGTCGAGCCGACGACCAGCGGCACGCCTTCGGGGACGCGCTCGGCGATCCCGGTGGACAAGTCGTCGTAGACCACGGCCTGTTCGCCCGCCTCGGTCATCGCGCGGACCACATGTGCCCCGATGTAGCCGGCGCCGCCGGTGATCAGCCAGGTCATGTACGGCCGTCCCCTCGTCTGTCGTCGGTAGTGGTTCGGATGCGTACGTCCATGGTCGCGTGTCAGTGAAGCAGGCGCAGCAGTCGGCGGCGCAGCACGGTGGCCATTCCCCGCCAACCGGGCGCGAGCCGCAACGCCAGTGAGCCCGAATGGGTCGCGTACGGCTGGACGAGCACCATGCCGTGCCGCCCGCTCAACACCGCCGTACGGCGCAGCAGTCCGGGCCCCGCGACCGCGTGCCCGGTGGTGTCGCGGCCCGAGCCGTCGTGGAACCGCACCCGCAGCCGCAGATCCCAGGTGCCGGAGCCGAGCGCGGAGAGGTCGACCGGCACCTCGGTCCACCAGGAGTCGACCGAGGAGCCGACCCCCGAGACCGAGGAGCCGACCCCTGATTCGGGCCCGGAGTCGCCCTCGCAGTCGTCGGGCAGGAACGGCGCCGTGAGACGAAGCCCCACCCGCCCGTCCTGCCGGTGCGTGAACTCGACGTCCACGCCCGCCGGCCCCGCCTCCGCCATCCGCCCGTACAGCTCATGCAGACGCAGCCGAAGCCGGGTGGCACGCGCGCGTGGCCGCAGTTCCGCGTCGACGGCGACAGGGAGGTGACGTACAGGCCGGAACAGCAGGTGTTCCAGGGTCACTTGGGGCAGGTCGGCGGACCACACCGGCGTACCGTCCGCGGCCCGTGCGTACGGCGGCGCCAGCCGGGCCGGACGCGACGCGAGCTCCCCGATGCGGTTCAGGTCGTGCGGCTCCTCGGAGGCCATGACGACCTGCGCGACGACCCGCCCGGGCGCGGGGGCCACCGCGAAGTCACCCTCGTCGAACGTCGCGAGGTACGCGCGCGTGAGCGCCCACCACTCGCGCCGGTACCCAGAGCCGCGCAGCCCGAGCTCGCGCGCGTACATCCGCAGGCTGTGCTCCAGGAACGCGGCGCGCGCCGCCCGTGCGAGCCGCTTCTCACCGGCGGCGAGGAGGATGTCGTACGCCATGCCGTGGGCCGTCAGCCTGGACCGCCAGTTGTCCGCGTCCGCCCGGTCGAGCGAGATCGACAGCCGCTCGGCGGACCGGCGCACCTGCCAGACGTACACCGTGTCGGGGACCAGCGCGAGGCGCGGCCCGGCGGCGAGCACACGCGCGGTGAACACGAAGTCCTCGTACGGGAAGCGCCCTTCGGGGAAGCGGATGCCGTGCTCGCGCAGGAAGCCGGTGCGGTACAGCTTGTTGACGCAGAGCGTGTCGTGGACCAGGCGGGTGCGGAGCGAGGGGTGGGGGACGAGGACGGGTTTCGCGTACAGCTCGGGCCGCCAGGGGACCTCTCGCCCGGACGGCAGCTCGCGGCGTACGCACAGGCCGGCCGCGACCTCCGTGCCGCGCCCGACGGCGGCGGCGAGCAGCGCGTCCACCGCGCCGGGCGGCAGCACGTCGTCGCTGTCCAGGAACATCACGTATGGGGCCGTCGCGGCGTCGATCCCGTCGTTGCGCGGGCTGCCGCAGCCACCGCTGTTGACCTTGCGGCGTACGACCTTCAGGCGTGGTTCGCCGCGCACGAGCCGGTCGAGGAGGTCGGGGCTGCCGTCCGTCGAGCCGTCGTCGACGGCTATCACCTCGCGGACGGCCGGGCCCTGCGCGAGGGCGGAGCGCACCGCGTCCGCCACATGGGCGGCGTCGTCGTACCCGATGACGACGACGCAGACCTGCGGCGGGTGAGGGTGCATGGCTCGCATGGTGTGCCTGGCTTCCACGGGACGAAACGGAGGCTTTGTGGCTAATTCTCCGTTATGAGGTGCCTGGTGTCCCGTGGAGAGAGATGGCAGTAGTGAGCGCAAGCTCCCTCAGAAGCAGCGTCTCAGTGGTCAGCCGCTCTCCAGATCCGCCTCGTCCAGCGCCGCCGTGAGCTTGTCGAGCCGGGCCCGCAGTTCGCGGATCTCGTCCAGGTCGAAGCCAGTCGCGGCGGCGATCCGTCGCGGTACGGCCAGCGCCCGCTCGCGCAGCGCGCGGCCCTCGTCCGTGGGCCGGACGACCACCGACCGCTCGTCGAGGGCACTGCGCTCACGCCGTACGAGACCGGTCGCCTCCAGTCGCTTGAGCAGCGGCGACAGCGTCCCGGAGTCGAGCCGCAGGTGCTCGCCCAGCTTCTTCACGGGCAGTTCGCCGTGCTCCCACAGTACGAGCATGACCAGGTACTGGGGGTAGGTGAGCCCCAGGTCCTTCAGGACGACCCTGTACACGCCGCCGAAGGCGCGCGAGGCGGCGTTCAGGGAGAAGCAGATCTGCTGGTCGAGGCGGAGGAAGTCCTCGGTGGTGCGCAGGGGCTCGGTGTCGGCGTCCGTGCCGGCGGGATCCGGGGTTCGGGTCGGAGTGGTCATGCCTCCAGGATAACGCGAGTGCGTCACTGGATTGTGCACAACTGAATTGTGTGCTCTACTTGCGGTCGTGAGGCGGTCACCTCCCAAGGCCCGCCGATACGACCTTGAACTTGATGTTGATCCGCATGATGAGAGGGACGGTTCCCATGGACGCGCTCTACACCGCTGTCGCCACCGCCACCCACGGTCGTGAGGGCCGCGCCTTCACCAACGACGGCCGCCTCGACCTCGAGCTGGGCATCCCGACGGAGATGGGCGGCAACGGTCAGGGCACGAACCCGGAGCAGCTGTTCGCCGCGGGCTACTCCGCCTGCTTCGCCAGCGCCCTCGGTCTCGTCGGCCGCCAGGCGAAGGTCGATGTCAGCGACGCGGCGGTGACCGCCGAGGTCGGCATCGGCAAGGAGGGTGAGGGCTTCGGCCTCGCGGTCACGCTGCGCGTGGAGCTCCCCGAGTCCGTCGACGCCGAGACCGGCCGCAAGCTGGTCGAACAGGCCCACCAGGTCTGCCCGTACTCCAACGCCACCCGCGGCAACATCCCGGTCGAGCTCGTCGTCGAGTAACCCTGGTCGAACACGCAACCCTGGCCGAACACGGTTCGACGCCCGGCCCGCACTCAACGCGGGCCGGGCGCCCGGGGTTTCAAACGCCGACGGTTTGCCCCACCGAGAAGCCTCAGCGCTTACGGGCCTTGACCAACGCCCTAGTGACGATCGGCGGCAGCAGATCCTTGGCGATCCGCCTGGCCCGGCTCGGCCGCCGCTTGGCGGGGCCGACGTTGGCGGGCCGCGTGGCGGCGGCGCGCGGGGCGGGCGCGGGCTTGGGCGCCTCGACGACCGGCTCCGGCTTCTCGGCCGCGTACTTGGACGCGGGCTGCTTCGGCTCGGTCGCCTTCTGGCCGGTTATCCGGATCAGCCCGTACCCGGCGACCTGCTGCACCTCGTGCCACATGTCGTCACGGCCCGCCAGCCACTCCAGCAGCGCGTCGCGCAGCGGCTCGGGGTCGCCCCACGTGCCGTAGAACTTGGTGCCCGTGATGCAGATGGGACGCAGGTCGAACGTGGGAATCGCCCCCCACGTGGCCGCGGCGACGCCCGGGCAGTGCTCGGCGCGGAAGTCGTCGAGCACGACCACGCCGTCGGGCAGCAGGATGTCGCGCACCGCGGCGATGTCCGCGTTCACGTGCTCGTACAGGTGCGAGGCGTCGATGTGCGCGAAGCGGCAGCTCTTGTCCTCGACACGGTTGGCGACCACCTGGCTCGGCGCCTGGATGATCTCGGGCAGCTCCTCGTGGAACGCGAGGTAGTTGGCCTCGAAGGCCCGCCGGGTCAGCGTCGAGTAGGACTTGTTCATCTCCTTGCTGTTGGCCGCGTCCTCGGCGGGGGAGTCGAAGAGGTCGCACACCGTGAACTTGTCCTCGTCACGCAGGTAGGAGGCCATGAAGATGGCGCTCTTTCCCATGTAGGCGCCGAGCTCCAGCAGATCGCCGGTCTGCTGGCTGTCGAGCTGCCGGGACAGGAACCAGTCGAACAGCTGCTGATCGACGGCACGGAACCAGCCCTTGACGTCCGACAGGGTCCTGGGACGGGGCAGCTCGGTGGTGCTGGAGGTCATGTGTACTCCGTACAGCGGGGTCTATGGGATTTCTGTGTGTTGAAGGATGGGATCCGAGGGCTTCAGGGGCTGTCAACGACGGGAATGGAAACTCCGGGTGTCGAAACAGTTGCCCGTGGTGAGGCGGTCGGATAATTCCCGGTTCGGGCGGAATCGAGCATCCATGGAATGCCATCCTCCGCAGACGGCACCGGATGGCGCTCGTCGAGCGGCAGCACGGCCGGCAGCCCGGAGGTCTCGCCGAGCACGACCCGGCGTACGACCCGTTCGGCGGCCCGCCCGTCGTCGTACGGGCAGAAGCGCTTCCGGAACGCGTCCCGCAGCTGCGCGGAGCGCGAGCCGCGCCAGTGGCCGGTCGCGAAGATGTCGATCAGTTCGTCCTCGCTGCGCGCGACGACTCCCGGCGGGAAGGCGCGCAGATCGAAGTAGGTGCCACGTGCCGCCTCGTACGCCGCCCAGTCGTCCGCGTGGATCACGATCGGCCGGTCGAGATTCGCGTAGTCGAACATCAGGGAGGAGAAGTCGGTGATCAGCGCGTCCGAGGCCAGGCACAGGGACTCGATGCTCGGATGCTCCGACACATCGATCAGCCGGCCGCCGCTGCGGGCCAGCGGCTGCCCGTACGAGGGATGCGCGCGGGTCAACAGCACGTAGCGCGGGCCGAGTTGGCGCAGGACGCGTTCCAGGTCGAGCATGGTGCGCTGGGAGTGGCGGTAGTCGCGGTGCGTCGGCGCGTACAGGATCGCGACCGCGTTCCTGGGGATGCCGAGCGTCTCGCGCAGCCGGGCCACGTCCGCCGAAGTCGCCCGCTGGAACACGTCGTTGCGGGGCTGGCCGTACTCGAGCGTCGTATAGCCGGAGGGGAAGACGCGCTCCCAGACGAGCGTGGTGTGGCGGTTGCCGGACAGGCAGTAGTCCCACTGGTCGACGCCGCGCAGCAGCTCGGCGAAGTCCGTGCCGCGGGCCGCCGCCGGGCGGTCCTGGAGATCCAGGCCCATGCGCTTGAGCGGGGTGCCGGCCTGCGTCTGGACCAGGATCTGCCCCGGTCGCTTGACCAGCTTGCGGTCGAAGTCGACGTTGTTGACGAGGTACTTGGAGCGGGCGAGTGCCGTCCAGTACGCGGCCGTGTCCGGGGTCAGCTTGCGGGTCGAGGTCGGGACGGTGTGGTGGTGCTCGGGCGCCGCGATCCACGCGGTGCGGATGCCCGGCGCGTACGTCCGGAACGCGTCCTCCAGCGCCGCCGGGTTGCAGCCGTAACCGCGTCCGTTCCCGTTGGAGAACACGGCGCGGTCGGCCCGTACGGGAAGCCGGAGCTGGACGCGGTAGTGCAGCCGCAGCGCCACGGCCCGTACGCCACGGAACGCCGCCGTGACGCCTTCCGTCACCCGCCTCTTCAGCCGCGCCGCCGCGCACAGCGTGCGATACGTGCGGTGGCTGCCCAGGCGGATGAGCACGTGCCGCAGCCAGTTGCGGGCCGGGAGGCGGGCGCCCGGCACGCGATAGCGGGCGTAGTGGGCGCGGGCCATGCGCAGGAACTCGGGACGGGAGCCGTGCGGCAGCCGGTCGCGCCCGAGGAACACGGCCGAGAGGTGGTCGACCATGCGGCGGAACAGGACAGGGCGCCAGTGCCCCAGTTCCGGGTGCGCGTCGAGGTGGGCGAAGACACGGTCGTACTGGTCGAAGATGTCGAAGTGGCCCCGGCCGGTGGTGTCGTGCCCGGTGGTGCCGGTCGTGCCGGGCATGCTCCCCTGACGTCGCTGGCGGTAGTGGACACAGACGCGGTCGAGCGTCGCGATGGTCTCGGAGGCCATCAGAACCGAGTACGTCCAGGGAGTGTCCTCGTAGTGGCCGGGCGGGAACGTGAAGCCCTCCCGCTCGATGAACTCCCGGCGGTACGCCTTGTTCCCCACCACCATGAGGACCTTGAGCAGCCCCGGCCGGCCGTCGAGCCGGAACGGCGCCGGGCCCCGCTCGGTGAGCTGCGCGGACTGGACGCTGCGCAGCGTTTCGCCAGTCCAGAGGGTGCGCGCGTGGTCGTACACCAGGATGTCCGGGTCCTCGGTCTCCTTCAGCCGGTCGGCGATGGCGATCAGCGCGTGCGGGGTGAGGCTGTCCTGGCCGTCCAGGAAGACCAGGTAGTCGCCCTTCGCCCGCTCCAGACCGGCGTTACGGGCCGGGCCGGGGCCCACGTGCTCGTCGAGGTGCACGGGCCGTACGCGCGGGTCGCGGGCGGCGAACTCGTCGATGATCGAGCCGCAGGCGTCCGGTGAGCTGTCGTCGACGGCGATCAACTCGAGGTCCGGGAAGGACTGTTCGAGGACGGAGGCCAGGCAGGCGTGCAGGTAGGCCTGCACTTTGTACGCGGGGACGATGACACTGAACCGGGGCACGTCACATCCAGGGGTCGGCACGGCAGACTGCCCGGAAACGGCCGAAGGGGTGACGTGGTTACGCCAGACGTGGCATATGGGGGATGTCAGAAGTGCGGTGAGGGGCGGAGAGCCCCTCACCGCACTCCCCGAAGCGCTACTTCACCGCGCCCGCCATCACACCGGACACGAACTGCCGCTGGAACGCGAAGAACACCGCCAGCGGGATCACCATCGAGATGAACGCGCCCGGCGCGAGCGTCTCGATGTTGCCGGAGAACTGCCGGGTCTGCTCGGTCAGCGCGACCGTCAACGGCTTTGAGCCGGAGCCCGAGAAGACCAGCGCCACCAGCATGTCGTTCCACACCCACAGGAACTGGAAGATGCCGAGCGACGCGATCGCGGGCGCGCCGAGCGGCAGGACCACGGTGGTGAACAGCCGGATCTCGCCCGCCCCGTCGAGCCGTGCGGCCTCCAGGAGTTCACGGGGGATCTCCGCGAAGAAGTTCCGCAGCAGGAAGATCGCGAACGGCAGGCCGAAGCCCACATGGAACAGGACGACACCGAAGATGGTGCCGAAGAGCCCGAGGTCGCCGAAGAGGTCGGCCAGCGGGATCAGGGCCACCTGCACCGGCACCACGAGCAGCGCCACCACGACCAGGAACCACCAGTCGCGGCCCTTGAAGTCCATCCAGGCGAAGGCGTATCCGGCCATGGCCCCGATGACGATCACCATGGCGGTGGCCGGAACGGTGATCCAGATCGTGTTGAGCAGGGAGTCGGTGATGTCCTCGTTGCCGAGCAGCGTCGAGTAGCTCTCGATGGTGAGCTCGGACGGTTTGCTGAAGACGGTCCACCAGCCGGACTCGGCGATGTCCGTCGGATCGCGGAACGACGAGGCGAGCAGACCCACCGTCGGCGTCACCCAGAGCAGCGCGATCAGGATGAGGAAGACCCGCATCACGCCGCCGGCCGCGCCGCTCGCCAGCCGGGAGACCAGCGAGCGCGGGGGCGGGCCGGACGGCTCCACGGCCACCAGGGGTTCTTTCACGGGTACGGAGGGTGCGGTCACCGTCGGCGCTCCCTTCGCAGTCGGCGGATGTTGACGATCATCACCGGCATGACGAGCAGCAACAGGACGATGCCGATCGCGCTGCCGAGGCCGAGGTCGCCGCTGCCGGTGAACGCCGCGTTGTAGAGCTGGAGGGCCAGCACATTGGCCTCGTCCTGGGTGGGCTGCGGCGCGATGATGAAGATGAGGTCGAAGATCTTCATCACGTTGATCATCAACGTGATCAGTACGACCACGAGGACCGGCATGAGCAGGGGCACCGTGACCCTGCGGAACACCTGCCACTCGTTGGCCCCGTCGACCCGGGCCGCCTCCAGGAGGTTGCGGTCCACCCCGGCGAGACCCGCCGCGATGAGCACCATCGCGAAACCCGCCCACATCCAGGCGTACGCACCGATGATGGCCGGAGTCACCAGGCTCGGGCCGAGCCAGTCGACGCCGTTGTAGGGCGCCGCGAAGTTCGAGGCGGGCAGCCGGAGTTGGGCACCGTCCGCCTCCGTGGGCAGCCTGAACGTACCGTCGTCGGCAGCCTCTGCGGACGCCACGACCTCGCCGTCCTTGACCGCCTCGACCTTGATGCCCGAGAGGCCCTTCTCGCGCGCGTCGATGGCGCCCTTCTCACCGCCGCCGCCCAGCCTGAAGTCCAGCCAGACCGTGCCGGACACCTCGTCGCCCGCGGACTCGGCGGGCATGGCGTCCACGGGATCGCCGGGCAGCTTGTTCGGGGCGATGCCGACCAGCGGGAGCAGGGCCGGAACCCCCGCCCTCACCGTGTCCGTCGTCGTGAAGGCGCCGCCTCCGGACGCCTTCAGATCACTCTGCGGCGAGGGGCGCGCGTTGGGGTAGACGGACGACTCGGCGAAGGTGTCGTGCACCCCCACCACCACGGCGTTGGCCACGCCCTGGTCGGGATCCGCCTCGTAGACGAGCCGGAAGATGATGCCCGCCGCGAGCATGGAGATCGCCATCGGCATGAAGATGACCATCTTGAACGCCGTCGACCAGCGCACCCGCTCCATCAGCACGGCGAAGATCAGGCCGAGCCCGGTGACCAGGGCGGGGGCGACCGCGACCCAGATCGCGGTGTTCTTGACGGCGGTGAAGGTGGCGTCGTCCGTGAAGATGTCGCCGTAGTTCTGCATGCCGACGAAGGATGAGCCGTCGGCGTCGTACAGACTGCGCCAGACCGAGTACCCGATCGGGTAGACCACGAGCGCGCCGAGCAGCACCAGCGCGGGCAGCAGGAACAGTCCCGCCACCCACGGCCGGGTGCCCATCACGCTCTTACGCTTCCGGGCAGGGGGCACCGGACCCGAGGAGCCCCCCGCCATCGCCACCTGGGACGACATCGGCTGCCGTCAGCCCTCGTACGCCTTGGCGGCGGCCGCTTCCAGCTGTTGCTGAATCCCGTCGACGTTCGAGGGATCCTTCAGGAAGTCCTGCAACGCCTTCCACTCGCCCTGGCCCTGGGTGCCACCGAAGGCGGCGGGAGCCTGGTCGGACATGTCGAAGCGGAAGTCGTCGCCCGCGGCGAGCAGCGCCTCGGCGATGTCCCTGGTCACATCGTCCTTGTACGACTTGAGGTCCATCTCCTTGTTGGGGGAGACGAAGCCGCCCTGTGCCGCCCAGATCTCGGCCGCGTCGGTCGACGCGAGGAAGGTCAGCAGGGCCTGTGAGCCCTTGTCGTCCTTCAGGGCCACGGCCATGTCACCGCCGCTGACCACCGGCGACTCGGCGCCGACGGCCGGGAACGGGAAGACCTTCGCGTCCGTGCCGATCTTGGCGTCCGTGTCGGCGTTGATGTTCGCCGCGACGAAGTCGCCCTCGAAGACCATCGCTGCCGGGGTGTCACCGGAGAAGGTGTTCGTCACCGACTTGGGGAACTCGGTGCGCAGCGCGCCGGCCTTGCCGCCCGCGATCAGGTCGTCCTTGCCCCACAGCTGGGCCAGGGTGGTCAGGGCCTCCTTCACGGAGGGGTCCGTCCACTTGATCTCGTGCTTCGCCAGCTGGTCGTACTTCTCCGGGCCCGCCTGCGAGAGATAGATGTTCTCGAACCAGTCGGTGAGGGTCCAGCCGTCCTGCCCGCCGATGGAGACCGCGGGCGAACCGGCGTCCGACAGCGTCTGCGCGGTCTGGACGAACTCGTCCCAGGTCTTCGGCTCCTCGGTGATCCCTGCGGCCTCGTACGCGGCGGTGTTGTACCAGACCAGGGACTTGTTGGCGGCCTTCGCGTAGACGCCGTACTGCTTGTCCTTGTACGCGCCCAAGTCCTTCCAGCCCGCTGAGAAGTTCTTGTCGAGCTGTGCCTGTGCCTCGGCGCTCAGCGGTTTGACCCAGCCCTTGTCGGCGAACTGGTGGAGCACGCCGACCTGCGGCAGGAACGCCACGTTCGGCGGCTGGCCGCCCTGGATCTTCGTGCCCAGGAAGGTGGAGGTGTTGTTGCCGGTCGGTACGTAGCTGACCTCGGCGCCCGTCCGCTTCTCGAACTCGTCCAGGACCTTGGTGAAGTTGTCCTGCTCCGGGCCCGTCCAGACGGCCGCGACCTCCAGCTTCTGGCCGTCGAGCTTGGGGAGCTTCACGGTGGCGGCCTTCTCCGTCTCGCCGCCGTCGCTTCCTGTGTCGTCGTTGCCGTCGCCGCCGCATGCGGTGAGCGCGAGCGCCATCGCCCCCGCGACGACGGCGGCTGCGGCCTTCGCGGCCCTGCCTTTCCTGTTCGGCCTGCGTGTACGAAGAGTGCTGCGCATGACTAGCCCCGTTCTCCGTCGAACGTCCGAGCGCTGCTGTTCCCGTGCGCTCCCGGTGTACGCCTGCCCGCTTGGCGGCGGCAAGAGCGCCTGCGGTGTCAAGTGCGTGATCGTAACCGCGTCGTGACGTGCGCTCATGCCGATGGAGTCGAATGGAGTGGTGTGTGGAGTTGTGTGCGGTCGTAAGGAGTCGTCAGGTGGTTGAGGGCTGTACAGAACTGTGCCTTCAAGGACGGCTTCAGACGGCTGCAGACGACTCCGGACGACTTCAGAGCAACGAGGGCACTTCCGTGGCTGACACGGAGCGCGCGGCTCGCTCCAGGGCGCTGGCGAGGAGGGCCAGGTCCGTCGGACCGTTGCCCAGTTCGCGTATGGGGCGACGGGCGGGCGGGTCGCCCATTCGGTCCCACTCAAGGGGGACGACCGTGGGGCGCAGCGTTGACGTGCGGGGGATACGGCCCGTGACTCGGCCTCCCTGGAAGGGAGTTGACCGGCTGCGGGGACCGGTGAGGCGACCGCGGCCGGGGGCGGGGTCCTCCGGACCGGACGAGGGGGCTTCGAGGACGATACGCAGGGCGGCCTGCCGGGCCAGCTCCGTCTCGGCGGTACGGGGCCCGCCCGCGGTGGCCGCCACCAGGTGCACCCCGAGCCGGTGACCGCTGCGCGCCACGGCTTCCAGGGCTCGTATGACGGATCCGGCCGCGGGGCGTCCCGGCGAGCCCAGTGCGGGGGACAGCAGCGCGTCCAGATCGTCGACGATCACGACCAGCCGGGGGAGCGGGGGGCCCGTCTCCGCCGCCGCCCGCTGCCGCTCCGAAGCGGGGCGCAGGCGGAGGGTGGAGCTCGGCGGTGTGTCCAGGTCGGCGGCGCCGGGGGTGGGGTGGGCGGTGGCGGTTCCTGGGCGCGTGGTGGTTCCGGGGTGTGTGGCGGCTCCGCGGGGTGCGGTGGTGGAACCGCTCGCCGAGCGCTGGCCCACGATGCGGCCCTGGAGCTGCTGCCGCCCGTGCCACTCGGTGAAGTCGAGGCGGCCGAGCAGCTCGGCCCGCCGCTTCAGCTCGGCGGTGAGGGACTGGGCGAACTCCCGCATACGGACCGGGTCATGGGCCGCGAGATGCGTGGTGACATGGGGCAGGTCGGTACAGACCCGCAGGCCCTCACCGCGCGCGGCAGCGCCGCCCCCGGTGCTGTCCCACCCGTCGATGAGCACGATCCCCAGCCGGTCGGGCCGCTCCGCGGCGGCGAGCGAGGCGGCGACGGAGCGCAGCAACTCCGAACGCCCGCTGCCCGAGGGCCCCTCGATCAGCAGATGCGGGCCCTCCTGGACGAGGTCCACGCTCGCCGGCCCGCGTGGCCCGGCTCCGAGCACGGCGACCGCGCGACCGCCGAGCGCCTCCGTGTCGTCGGCCGCGTCCGCCCAGCGGGCCATCAGGGACGCCGGGGTGGCCCTGGCCAGCCCCAACTCGTCGAGCAGCCGCGCCGCTTGGGGCAACGGCGCGGACACGCGCGCGTGCCGCTCACCGGGGACGGCGTCCGTACGCAACGGGGCCAGCGCCCGTGCGAACCGCTCGGCCCAGGCCATGGACACCGCGTCGACGGCGGCCACGGTGCCATGGCCGACGGGCCCGCGGGGGAGCTCCGCGGCCTGGGTGCGTGCGGCGCCTTCGGGGGCGCCCGGTGCGACCCGCAGCAGCCGCAGCGCCGTGGCCACGTCCCCGCTGAGCAGGGCGACGGCTCCGCAGTCCCGGAACACCGACGAAGCCGCACAGGCCGCCTCGTACGTCTCCGTCACCGGCGAGGCGGGAGACGCGGCCACCGTCTCGGCCAGGCACACGACATGGATCCCGATCCGCGGCCCCTCCACCGCCAGCCGCGACACGGCTTCCCGCACGGCGGCCGGCCCGGGATCCCCGTCCACCACGACCACGGTGTAAGGGCCGCGCCACTCGCCGTCGCCCGCTTCGTCGCTCCGCGCCCAGGAGGGCCGGTGGCTGCGGCCTCGGGGGGTGTCGTCGACTTGCCCGCCGCTCAGCGAAAACCCCAGGTGGGTGGCGTTGCTGTCACGTCCGGTGACGGGTGTCCCGCCAGGGGCGGGATCGCCGTGGTGGGTCGGCGGGTGCTGGGGGTGGGCGTCTTCGGCGGAGGGTTCGGGGGGGTGGCTTACGCCGTTGCCGTTGCCGTTGCGGCGCTCGCCGTCGGCGTGCTGGGCCGCGCCGGAGGCACTGCCGGTGACTGCCCCGGAGTCGCGCCCGGGGGCGCCGTGGGCGTCCGGCCGGTGTCCTGAGTGGGCGTCTTCGGCGGACGGTCCGGGGCGGTCGCTCTTGCCGTCGCCGCGGGTGGCGAGGCCTGGGTCGCTCGACCGCTGACCTGGGCGGGCGCTTCCAGCCGCCGGACCGCGGCGGCTGGTTGCGGCGTCGCCGCAGTCGCGCTCGCCACCGGCGCGGTTGTCCGGCGGGTGACCCGGGCGGGCGCTGTCCGCGGTCGACCCGGGGCGGTCGGTCGCCGCGTCGTCGTAGGCCCGCCCGCCACCGCCCTGGTCGCCCGATGGGCTACTCGCATGGGTGCCGTCGGCGGACGGTACGGCGACGCCGCCGTGGCCACCCCCTGCCTCGGCGTCGTCCGCTCGGCGCGCAGCCGGGACCGGGATGGTGCCGGTCGTGTCCGGGGCGGTGGCGGTGACGTGGGCCTGGGCCCCGCGGGAAACACCCGCGGCAGTCGCGTACGAGGGCCGGGCCCCCGTCCTGCGGGCCGTATCCGTCGCGTGATCCTCCAAGCGGCGGAGCAGTTCCTCTGTGCGGGACGTGGTCTGTTCGCGGTCGTAGGCCAGGAGGAGGCGGCAGTCCTGGCCGTGGGTGGGGCGGAGGTGGGGGAGCCAGCCGAGCCAGGACCACTCGGCGATGCGGTCCTCCAGGGGGCGCGAGCGGTCCGCGTTGAGCAGGACGATCTCCAGCGTGTCGGGGGAGTGCAGCGCGGCGAGCTGCGCCACCACCGCGCGCGCGAGCCCGGAGAGACGAGGCCGCGGCCCCGCGATGCCCAGCGCCCCGACCTCCCGCAACCCGGTGGTCACCGGCACCGCGGGCAGCAGCCCCGAGCCGTCGGGCGCGCTCCGGTCCGCCGTACCGAGCCGCACCGCGAGCGTCTCCGGGTGCTCGGAGCCGCGCTCCCACAGCCGGGGCCCCGGGCCGAGCGCGGCCAGGAGCAGCGCCGCGGGGTCGGGCCACCGCTCCGGCTCCCGGGCGGCCGCCTCCGTGACGAGCCCGGGGGACGGCGCTGCGTCCGCTGCGTCCTCTTCGGAGCCCTCGTACGCCGACGTCCCGGACTCTTCGCCCCGGCCGCCCGCCAGGCGCCGGGCCCACGCCGAGAGCCCGCCGCGTTTGCGCGCGCCGCGCGGAACCGTCCCGGGCGGCACGGTCGTACCCCGCGTCGGCGTGTCCTTCCGGGTGCTCCCGGCCCTCCCCGCCCTCCCCGTGTCCTCGACCTCGGGTGCTCCGCCCTGCTCGGGCCCGACGGGCGGCTCCACGGAGCCGTGCCCCTGCGCCCCGGAGGAACTGCCCTCCGCGGCTCCCCACCCGGCCGTACCGAAGCCATGGTGCGTATCGCTCGCCACCAGGGCGGAGTCGTCACCGTCCGCCACGCGCGTGTGCGGCGCGATTTCGGCTTCGGCGGGCCCGGGCAGCGGCTCCTCGGGTGCCCCCAGCACCCGTACATGCCCCTCCCCGTCCGGCACCGTCTCCCGTACCGCCGCGCCATCCCCCGCCCGGGCCAGCCGCAGCGCCGACTCGCCCACCCGCAGCAGCGCCCTCGGCGCCAACCGCACCGGGCGCTCGCCCACGCGCGTGCCGTCCAGCGTCGTGCCGTTGGTGGAGCCGAGGTCCGCGACCGACACCCGCCCGTCCGCGGCGACCGTGACGGCGCAGTGCAGTCGGGAGACGTCCGGGTCGTCCAGGGGCACGTCCGCGTCGGCGGAGCGGCCGATGTCGATACGGCCGCCGTGCAGCAGATGGACGCCGCCCGCGTCCGGACCGGCGACGACATGGAGCTGGGCCGCGGCCGCGTCGACCTCGGGGCCGGGCTCCGCCGGGGCGCCCAGGCACAGCACCGCGCCGTCGATCAGCGGCGGCTCACCGAGCGTGCAGCGCTGTGCGTCGAGCCGCTCCGCTCCCGCGTACAGCACACCGGGGCCCTCGCCCCCCACCGCCGAGGCGAGTCCGGAGGACACCGCGGCGAGCGCGGTCCCGGCGGGCGCCGTCACCAGCACGTCGCAGGACGCGGCTCGCCCCTCGGGGCGCGTCCCCAACGGGTCTACGACGGTCAGCCGGATCTGCATCGCCGTCAGCGGTCCCTTCTGCGCGGGCGCCCGCGACGAGGCTGCGCTGCGATCCCCACGCAGCTCCCCCCACCGCACTCGGGCACGTCGGCCAGTACTGGAGGCATCCTCGCACCTGCCACTGACAACGCGCCCGCTTCCCACAAATAAGTGATCTTGATTGGTCGGCTCTGCCCGCAAAAATGCCTGACCAATGCCCCATTGGGATCGATCACGCCAAGATCCCGCAACCAACCGCCCAGGAGTGAGCGTCTTTGCCTGAAACGGAGGGGATCGCCCCACGTAATCCACAAGACGGCATCCACAGGATGACGACAACCCGGTGCCTCGTGCAGCGGCACTACAGTGGGTCGGAACACCCGTAGCAAGGGTGACGAACCAACCAGGCAAGCAGCAGGGAGCGCATGACGTGCGGCCGGTAGGGAGCAAGTACCTCCTTGAGGAGCCGCTTGGGCGCGGCGCCACAGGCACCGTCTGGCGAGCCCGCCAGAGGGAGACCGCGGGAGCCGAGGCGGCCGTTCCGGGCCAGCCCGGCGAGACCGTGGCGATCAAGGTTCTCAAGGAAGAGCTCGCCAACGACGCGGATGTCGTGATGCGGTTCCTGCGGGAGCGCTCCGTCCTGCTCCGCCTCACCCACCCGAACATCGTCCGGGTACGCGACCTCGTCGTCGAAGGCGACCTCCTCGCCCTCGTCATGGACCTGGTCGAAGGCCCCGACCTGCACCGCTACCTGCGCGAGAACGGCCCCTTCAGCCCCGTGGCCGCCGCCCTCCTCACCGCCCAGGTCGCCGACGCGCTCGCCGCCAGCCACGCCGACGGCGTCGTCCACCGCGACCTGAAGCCCGCGAACGTCCTGCTCAAGCAGGACGGCGGCCAGATGCACCCGATGCTGACCGACTTCGGCATCGCCCGGCTCGCCGACTCACCCGGCCTGACCCGCACCCACGAGTTCGTCGGCACGCCCGCGTACATCGCCCCCGAGTCCGCCGAGGGCCGCCCGCAGACCTCCGCCGTCGACGTCTACGGCGCCGGAATCATGATGTACGAGCTGGTCACCGGCCGTCCGCCGTTCTCCGGCGGTTCTTCCCTCGAGGTGCTCCACCAGCACCTCAGCGCCGAACCACGCCGCCCCTCCACGGTCCCCGACCCCCTGTGGACGGTCATCGAGCGCTGCCTGCGCAAGAACCCGGACGACAGGCCCAGCGCCGAGAACCTCGCGCGCGGTCTCCGTGCGGTCGCCGAAGGCGTCGGCGTGCACGCGACCTCCGCGCAGATCGCCGCCGCCGAGGGCGTCGGCGCGCTGCTCGCGCCGGACCCGGCACCCGCCACCGTGCCGGGCGAATCCTGGGCCGCCGACCCCACACAGGTGCTGCAGCACGGCGCCGGCTCGTACGACCCGAACGGCGCGACCAGCGTCCTGCCGCACACCGGTGCCGGCGCAGGCTCCGGTGACGCCGACCCCACCTCCGTACTGCCGCGCCGCGGCGCCTCCGACCCCACCTCGGTGATGCCGCAGGTGCCGCCGAACCAGCCGCCGTCCGGCGGCCCGGAGGACCCGCACCCCTGGCAGAACCAGCTGCGCGCGGCCCGCGACCGCAACGAACAGACCCAGGTCCAGTCGTATCTCGACCCTGGCGAGGACCCGCTGCGGCGGCGTCCGCAGCGACAGGTCGCCCGCCCGCAGCAGCAGCCGCAACAGCGGCCCCAGCAGCGGCAGCGGCCTCAACAGGGCTATCCGCCCCAGGGCCAGCCGCAGCAGTACGCACCTCAGCGGCAGCCCCAGCAGCAGCCGCAGCCGCAGCGATATGCTCCCGCGCCGCCGCCGCCCCAGCAGCCCGCGTCGAGGCCTCCTCGCGAGCCCCGTCCGCCGCGTGAGCCGCGCCAGCGCAGCGCCAACCCGATGAAGATCCCCGGGCTCGGGTGTCTCAAGGGGTGCCTGTTCACGGTCATCATCCTGGTCGTGGCCGGGTGGCTGATCTGGGAACTGAGTCCGCTCCAGGAGTGGATCGGGACGACCAAGGGGTACTGGGAGCAGCTGACGGACTGGTTCACGACAGCGACGGACTGGGTGGGAGACCTGATCTCCAGCTTTGAATCAGGTTCGGGTACTTCCGGCCAGTAGGGCCCTCTCGTCCCTCATCTCCCTTTAGTTCACCTGAGGCCCCTTTGGGGCCCTTCAGGCATGCTCGGCTCCACCCCGAATCCCCAGAACCGCGGTGCGGTTCTGGGGATTTGTCGACACCTGGCGGGTGATTTCTGTCTCCGGAGTGAAGCTTGGGTCCGCGGGCGCGTAGCTTTAGCGACAACACGCGTCCGTAGGAGCAGTCTTGGCACGGAAGATCGGCAGCCGGTACACCGCGCACCAGATTCTGGGGCGGGGCAGCGCCGGCACGGTGTGGCTGGGCGAGGGGCCGGAAGGGCCCGTCGCCATCAAGCTGTTGCGTGAGGACCTCGCCTCCGACCAAGAGCTCGTGGGGCGCTTCGTCCAGGAGCGGACGGCGCTGCTCGGGCTCGATCACCCGCATGTCGTCTCCGTACGTGACCTGGTGGTCGACGGCAACGACCTCGCGCTGGTCATGGATCTCGTACGGGGCACGGATCTGCGGACCCGCCTCGACCGCGAGCGGCGGCTGGCTCCCGAGGCCGCGGTCGCGATCGTCGCCGACGTCGCGGACGGGCTCGCTGCCGCGCACGCGGCGGGTGTCGTGCACCGCGACGTCAAGCCCGAGAACGTACTGCTGGACATGCAGGGTCCGCTCGGGCCCGGCGGCTCGCATCCGGCACTGCTGACGGACTTCGGTGTGGCCAAGCTCATCGACTCGCCGCGGCGGACCCGGGCGACGAAGATCATCGGTACGCCGGACTATCTGGCACCCGAGATCATCGAGGGGCTGCCTCCTCGGGCGGCCGTCGACATCTACGCGCTGGCGACCGTGCTGTACGAGCTGCTGGCCGGGTTCACGCCGTTCGGTGGCGGTCACCCCGGAGCGGTGCTGCGGCGGCATGTCACGGAGACGGTGGTTCCGCTTCCCGGCATTCCCGACGAGCTGTGGCAGCTGCTCGTGCAGTGTCTGGCGAAGGCGCCGGCGTCGCGGTTGCGGGCGTCCGAGCTGGGGGCGCGGCTGCGGGAGCAGCTGCCCGAACTGGCGGGGATGCCGCCGCTGGATGTGGACGAGCCGGAGCCGGACTCCGACGCGGCGCCGGCGGAGCCGGAGGCTCCGCGTGACGTCGAGCGGGTGCGGCGGGGTGCGGTGCCCCTGGTGCCGGGGCGGGCCGCCCCCGACTCGAACCGTGACACGCATACGAGCATGCGGGTGCCGGGGCCGGACGAGCTGGCGGGCGGCGCCAGGGGCACCGCCCGCGCGCCCCGCGCCGTCGGCGCCCCGCGGCCCGGCTCCGCCCGCAACC
>NZ_BMPQ01000042.1:0-18966 GCF_014647675.1 Streptomyces flaveus
CGCAGCCGCGACACGACTGTCACCCCCACCCCCCTGGCGGGGGGCCGGGGGGCGCAGCCCCCAGTTTCGGGAAGGGGCGGGGCTGGGGAAAAGAACCCCACCCCCACCCACCCGTGTCAGCCGACCGACGTCACTGTGCCGGCACCCACCGTCCGGCCGCCTTCGCGGATCGCGAACCCGAGCCCCGGCTCGAGCGGGACGTCGCGGCCCAACGAGACCGTCATGGTGACGGTCTCCCCGGGCCGCGCAACAGCCCGCTCGCCGAGGTCGACGTCACCGACCACATCCGCGGTGCGGATGTAGAACTGCGGCCGGTACCCGGTGGACACCGGCGTCGTACGCCCGCCCTCGCGCGTCGACAGGACGTACACCTGTGCCGAGAAGTGGCGACTGGGTACGACGCTGTCGGGCGCCGCGACGATATGGCCGCGGCGCACCGCGTCACGCGCGACACCGCGCAGCAGCAACGCCACGTTGTCCCCTGCCTGCGCCTCCTCCATCGGCTTGCCGAAGGTCTCCAGGCCGGTGACGACGGTGTCCACGGAAGCACCGAGCACTTCGACCCGGTCGCCCACGCGAATCGTGCCGCGCTCCACCGCGCCCGTCACGACAGTGCCGCGGCCGGTGATGGTGAGCACGTTCTCGACGGGCAGCAGGAACGGCGCGTCGAGATAGCGCTCGGGCATCGGGACGTACGTGTCCACAGCGTCGAGCAGCGCGTCGATCGCCCCGGTCCAACGCGGGTCCCCCTCAAGGGCCTTGAGCCCGGAGACCCGTACGACCGGTACGGAGTCACCGCCGTAGCCGTGCGCGGAGAGCAGCTCGCGGACCTCCAGTTCGACGAGGTCGGTGAGCTCCTCGTCGCCCGCGTCGGCCTTGTTGAGGGCGACGACGATGTGGTTGACGCCCACCTGGCGGGCGAGCAGTACGTGCTCGGCGGTCTGCGGCATGATCCCGTCGAGTGCGGAGACGACGAGGATCGCGCCGTCGAGTTGCGCGGCCCCGGTGACCATGTTCTTGACGTAGTCGGCGTGGCCCGGCATGTCGACGTGCGCGTAGTGCCGGGTGTCGGTCTCGTACTCGACGTGCGCGATGTTGATGGTGATGCCGCGCGCGGCCTCCTCCGGCGCCCGGTCGATCCGGTCGAACGACACGTATTGAGTGCTGCTGCCGGAGCCGCGCTCGGCGAGGACCTTGGTGATGGCGGCGGTCAGGGTGGTCTTGCCGTGGTCGACATGGCCCATCGTGCCGATGTTCAGATGCGGTTTCGTGCGGACGTAAGCCGTTTTGGACATGGCGGTACCTCGAAGCCTCTCAGTGGAACCGAGTGATGGTCCCGGCGGAGCGGGACGGGGACCCCAAGGAACTTGCCGACCCTCCCCCTGCGGGGTCCGCCGGAGGATCCGGAGAGGGTCAGCTTCGGGCGCCGTCGACGGCGGCCACTGTGGTCACGACGGCAGCCTTCGGGGCATCCGCGAGTGCGGATGCTGCGAGGAGGAAGGCGTGCCGGAACATGAGGAGATCATTGCTGACGTGTCAGCCCACGTCGAATGAATTTCGGCGGCCGGGAGGCGGACGTGAATTTGGCGCTCACCAGTGGTTCTGCTGGTCCGTCAGGGGCCGATGTTCTTGAGCGCCTCACGCACCGAGAGTGGTGAGAGCCGCTCCCGGGCCACGAACGCGCGTACCGCCTCCGGGTCCGTCTTGGCGTACTCGCGCAGGCACCAGCCGATCGCCTTGCGGATGAAGAAGTCGGGGTGGCCGGACTGGCGGACGCAGTACGCGAAGAGGCGTTCGGTGTCGGTGGCGTCCTTGTAGCGGAGCTGGTGGAGGAGGGCCGTGCGGGCGATCCACAGGTCGTCGTCCTCGATCCACGCGTCCATGTCGGCCCGCAGCTTCGGGTCGGCGGCCACCAGGCCTCCCACCACATGGCAGGCGAGCAGGTCGACGGTGTCCCACCAGGGGACCGTGGAGACGAGATGGCGTGCCACCGGCAGGAAGCCGGACGAGAGACGCGTCACATGGCGGCGCAGATAGTCGACTGCGAAGTAGTGGTACTCGCGTTGCGGCAGACGCCAGCAGCGCAGCGCCACCGCCGTGCAGTCCGCCTCGTCGGGGCGGGGCGTTCCTGCCAGCACGGTGCGTGAGAGCGCGCGGCGATCCGGCATGGTCAGGCCGAGGAAGGGCGCGATGTCCTTCATGTACGTGCGCATCGACTCGGCCCGCTCCGGATCGGCCGCCGCCGCGTAGGTGGCGGTGAGCCGCTCCAGCAGAGTGTCCGCGACGGCGCTGCGGGGCGGCTCCAAACGGCCTTCTGACGTTCCGGTGGCTGTGACGCCCATGGGACGAACCATACGGCGATCACACACATGGGTCAGTTAGTGTCGCCGAATGCTCGATGCCACCACCCGCTCTGGGGGCACCGCCACGGCCGCTCCCCCGGCCGCCGCCACGGATCTCGGCTCCGCCGAGTTCGCCGCCCCTGAGTTCGCCGCCGCGCCCACGGGTCTTGCCGCGCGCTGCACGAGAGCACTGCTCTCGCCGTGGTCCCGGCTGTCCCTGCTCGTGACGCTGCTCATGGCCGCCGCCGCGACCGTGCTGCTCTTCCAGCCGCAGAAGCTGCTGGCCGACGGCTGGCCGCCACAGCTGAACGGTGCCGCTGCGGCCGTGGTGTTCGCGGTGGCGTACGGGCTGTGCACGGTCGCCTTCGTGCCCAGGCCGCTCCTCAACCTCGCGGCGGGCGCACTCTTCGGCTCGCAGCTCGGGCTCGGGGCCGCGCTCTCCGGCACGGTGCTCGGGGCGGGCATCGCATTCGGGCTCGGCCGGATGCTGGGGCAGGACGCGCTGCGGCCCTTGCTGCGCGGACGCTGGCTGAAGCTGGCCGACGGCCAGCTCAGCCGACACGGCTTCCGCTCGATGATGGCCGCGCGACTGTTCCCCGGGGTGCCGTTCTGGGCCGCGAACTACTGCGCGTCCGTCTCCCGTATGGGCTACCTCCCCTTCCTCCTCGCCACAGCCCTCGGCTCGATCCCGAACACCGCCGCGTACGTCGTCGCCGGCGCCCGCGCCTCGGCTCCGACGTCCCCCGCCTTCCTGATCGCCATGGCCTGCATCGCCCTCCCGGCCCTGGTGGGGGCGGCCATCGCCTGGCGCAAGCGCCACCATTTCCGCGGACGCTGAGAGAGCCGGCTGAGTCAGGCCTACAAGCCCTCCAGCACCATCGCGTTCGCCAGGCCGCCCGCCTCGCACATCGTCTGGAGTGCGTAGCGAGCTCCGCGGGCCCTCATCGCATGCACGAGGGTGGTCGTCAGGCGGGTGCCGCTCGCACCGAGGGGGTGGCCGATGGCGATCGCACCGCCGTGCACGTTGACCTTGGCGAGATCGGCGCCCGTCTCCTGCTGCCAGGCGAGGACGACGCTGGAGAAGGCCTCGTTGACCTCGAAGAGATCGATGTCGTGGACGCTCAGCGACGCCTTGCGGAGCACTTTCTCGGTGGCGGGGATGACACCTGTGAGCATCAGCAACGGGTCCGATCCGGTGACCGCAAAGCTGTGCAGCCGGGCCAACGGGCGCAGGCCGAGGCGGGCCGCGGTCTCGCTCGACGTGATGAGCACGGCGGACGCACCGTCGTTGATCGGGCTGGCGTTGCCCGCGGTGACGTTCCACTCGATCTGCGGGAAGCGCTCGCCGAAGTTCGGGTCGTAGTAGGCGGGCTTGAGACCGGCCAGGACCTCCGTGGTGCTGCCTGGCCGGACGCACTCGTCGCGCGTCACCCCCTCCAAAGGCGCCACTTCGTCGGCGAACAGGCCGCTCTCCCAGGCCGCGGCCGCCTTCCGGTGCGAGTCCACCGCGAACGCGTCCATCCGGTCGCGTGAGATCGACCACTTGGCCGCGATCAGCTCGGCGCTGATGCCCTGCGGCACCAGGCCCTCCGGGTAGCGTTCGGCGACTCCGGGCCCGAAGGGGTCCTTGCCCGCCGGCACGTTGGACCACATCGGCACACGGCTCATCGACTCCACCCCACAGGCCACCACCAGGTCGTACGCCCCCGAGATGACGCCCTGCGCCGCGAAGTGCACGGCCTGCTGGGACGAACCGCACTGACGGTCCACGGTCGTCGCGGGCACCGTCTCGGGGAAGCCGGCCGACAGCACGGCGTAACGGGTGGTGTTCATGGCCTGCTCGCCGACCTGGTCGACCGTGCCGCCGATGACGTCGTCGATCAGCGCCGGGGCGACACCGGACCGCTCGACGAGGGTACGGAGCGTGTGGGCGAGGAGTTCCACGGGATGGACGTGGGCGAGGGCACCGTTCGGCTTGCCCTTGCCTATCGGGGTGCGTACGGCTTCGACGATGACTGCGTCACGCATGGTCTGGCCCCTCGGAGTCGATGAGTTTGCTTTCCAAACTCGCCAAGTGACTCCACAGTAACCCGGTGGGTTGGAAGAACCAACCCACCCTCTAGACTGGATGGCATGAAGGACGCCCGCCCCTGCTCGATCGCCGGCACGCTTGCTCTCGTCGGCGAGAAGTACTCCCTGCTCGTCCTGCGTGAGGTGTCCCTGGGCGCCACACGGTTCGACCAGCTGGTGCGCAACATCGGCGCCCCGCGCGACGTACTCACGAACCGCCTGAAGCGTCTGGTCGACGTCGGGGTGCTGGAAAAGGTCGCCTACAGCGAGCATCCGCCGCGCTTCGAGTACCGGCCCACGACGGCCGGTCTGGAGCTGGAGCCGGTGCTCCTCACGCTCATGGCATGGGGCGACCGCCATCTCAACGACGGCGATCGCCCCATGGTGCTCGAACACGTCGGCGGCCACGGACACGTGGGCGGCCACGAACTGGTTCCGGTCGTCGTCTGCTCGGAGTGCGGCGAGCAGGTCCGGCACGACGAGCTGACGGCCCACCCGCAGACCCCGGGGTGGACGGTGACGGGCCCGGCGGCGTAGAGCCGGGCTTACGTCCCTTTACGTTCCCTGATACACGTCGAGCCGCCCGCACATCCCGAACTTGCCGTACGCGGACGGCTGTTCGGCGCGTACGGCGGCATCGGCGAGGTGGGACACGTCACCCTTCTCCAGCCGCTCGAGCTGCTCCCCCGTGGCCGCGGCAGCCGCCTGTGCGCCGCGTTCCCAGCGCTCGCGCCACTCGGCGAGCCGGGGCCGCACGAGCGCGGCAGCGGCCCGATGGAACGCGGCCAGCGCCTCGGGCCCGTCCGCGTCGCGCAGCGCCCGGTAGCCCTCGAGGGCGAGGTCACGCCGGGCGCGGGCGATCCGCTCCCGCTCCTCCTCGGGCGCTTCCGCCGGGATGACGGTGGCGGCGGCGTAGGTCTCCGGGTCGGTCAGGTACTTCGGGGGCAGCGTGAGCACCGCGTCCCCGGCCTCCGGCAGGCCGTTGTTCTGCATGAGGACGGTGATGCGCAGGTCGTCCTCGTTGACGAGCCGGTGGATGGTGCCGGGCGTGAACCAGGCGACCGTGCCGGGTGCGAGGGGCGTCACCTCGTATCCGGACGTCGTCAGGGTCTGCACCGCGCCCCGCCCGCCGGTGACGACGTACGCCTCCGAACAGGTCAGGTGCAGGTGGGGAGTTCCGCCGCACACCCCGTCCGCGGCGGGCCAGTCGTAGACGGACAGATGCGAGACGGCGACGGCTCCGGGAAGGCCGGTGAAGCCGGGGGCAGCGCTCACCACGGGTGCTCCTCCAGGTACTTGGCGATCTCCTCACGCTCCCAGGCGCCGTCGGCGACGACCACGCGGTAGCGACGGGTGAGGGTGTCGCCGGGCGCGAGCTCCAGCTCGTCGAAGAAGGCGAAGGACGGGGCGACGGCCGCGAACGGCTCGTTGCGGACGAACCAGTGGGCCGGGTGGGCGCCGCCCGCGCCGGTGTGGTCGTTCTCCGGGGCGTGCGCGAAGACCAGGGTCGCATGGCCGTCGGTGACGTCGTGCTCTCCCGAGTACGCGAGCCAGGGCGCCTGTTGCCCCATCAGCTCGGGCCCTTCGCTGTCGGGCCCGATGATGCGCCCGTCCCGGAAGGCGCGAGGGCCGCGCCAGAAGAGGCCCGTGTAGCCGGCCATCTCCCGCCCGGCCGTCGTGGGGCTGCCGAACCGCAGGGGCTCGTCGCGCCGGTTGGTGACGGCGGTCGTCCAGGTCAGCGCCCAGGACCCGGACGACGGGTCCACGTCATGCACCTCGATACGGCGCTCCTCGTCGGCCCAGAGCGTGCCGTCGTACGGATGCCAGGTGAGCCGCTCGGCGATGACGAAACGGCCACTGTCCGCACCGACCTCGTCGAACTTGACGTGCGCCATCGAACCGACGCGCTCCGGGAGTTCGAGATACCCCTGCCCGTGCACGTACGAGTTGCCGCCCCACAGGTTCGCCCCCGACAGATGCGAGGCGGTCATCTGGAGGCCCTTGTGCCAGCGGTGGTCGTTGGGCCGGTAGTCGGTGACAACGTTGCCCGCCAGGGTCCTGAGCGGATGCACGTACGGCTTCGGGGCCTCCCAGGCCGCCTCGGGGCCGTACACATAGCTGAACAGCTCGACGCCGGTGGTGGGTTCGGTGATCGTGATGCGGTCGCCGTGGGCGTGGACGACGCGCAGTCCGTCCTGTGCGGTCATGCCGGTACCTCCTTCTCGTGCGTCGCCGGTGCCCAGCCGGGGGCGCCGCCGTGCAGGGCGGTGTAGTAGGGGTCGCCGGGGCCGATCTCGCCGGCCCGTACGGTCCTGTCCGTGAACGCCGACTTGTAGAGCGCGGTGATCAGCTCCAGGCTGGTGCGCCCGTCGGCGCCGCTGCTGCGCGGACGCTCACCCGCGCGCATGCTCGCGACCAGTTCGCGCAGCTGGGCGAGGTGTGAACTCGGCACGTCCGCGCCGAAGTTCTGCCAGGCGGCCACGTCCTCGGCCGGGGCGTCCGGCACCGGGATGACGTGCCAGTTGTCGTTGCTGTGGCCGTAGAGGTGAGTGAGTTCGACCGTCGCCCGCTCGCAGTCGATGCGGATGCGGCTGACCTCGTCCGGGCTGAGCACGCTGTTGACCACGGTCGCGAGAGCACCGCTCTCGAAGCGTACGAGCGCGGTCGAGACGTCCTCGGTCTGCACGTCGTGCACCAGGCGTCCGGCCATGGCCCGTACCTCGGTCCACGGGCCGAGCAGATCGAGCAGCAGATCCATCTGGTGGATGCCGTGCCCCATGGCGGGCCCGCCGCCCTCGGTCTGCCACTTTCCGCGCCAGGGCACCGCGTAGTAGGCGGCGTTGCGGTACCAGGTGGTCTGGCAGTGCGCCACGAGTGGCCGCCCCATGGCCTCTTCGGCGATCAGGCGTCGTACGTGTCTGGCGCCCGAGCCGAAACGGTGCTGGAAGACGATGGCGGCATACGGACCACCGTCGAGCCCTTCTTCGGCCTCCACGGCGTCGAAGTCGGCGAGCGACGGCACCGGCGGCTTCTCGCACCACACCCAGGCACCGGCCCGCAGCGCGGCGACGGTCTGCGCACGGTGCAGGGTCGGCGGGGTGCACACGGAGACGAGGTCCGGGCGCTGCTCGGCCAGCATCCGGTCGAGATCGGTGTACGCGTGCGGGACGCCGCCCTCCGCGCAGAACCGCTTGACCGCTTCGGCGTCGATGTCGACCGCCGCGACGACCTCCACCTCGCCCTCGGCGGCGAGCGCGGCGAGAGCGGGCAGGTGGCTGCCGGCGATGGCTCCGGTGCCGACGATCGCGGCCTTGATGCGGCGGCCCTCGAGCGGGGCCGCGGTTCCACTTCGGGACGAGGTCCGGTGCGAATCCTCGTGCGGGATCGTCTCGCTGGGGGTTGCGTCGCGGGGGGTACGCATCTACGTGATCAGCACTCCATCGGACGTGACGTTCGGCTCTGGCGGACGCCCGCCGACCCCGGCTGGCCACCGATTTCAGCAAGCGCTTTCACTCCTCGCGGAAACGTAAGCGCCGAGGTCGGGGCGGGTCAACACCCTGTCCACCATTGCGGAGGGTGCGCCACCGCGCGCCGAGCGGGGCGTGCGCCGGTGTGCGCTGGGGGAGGCCCGGCCGCCCGCACCGCCACCGCGGGACGCTACGCTGCCCCGGTCGCGCCTGATCACCGCAACCGGCAACACGGCGCGTACGTCCTCCCATTCGCTCCGCACCCGCCCTCAGCACTTGGATCACGTAACTTCATGTCTTGGTTTGAATCCCTCATCCTCGGACTCGTCCAGGGGCTGACCGAGTTCCTGCCCATCTCCTCCAGCGCACATCTGCGGCTGACCGCGGCGTTCGCGAGCTGGGACGACCCGGGGGCGGCCTTCACCGCGATCACCCAGATCGGCACGGAGGCCGCGGTGCTGATCTACTTCCGCAAGGACATCGCGCGGATCATCTCGGCGTGGTCCCGCTCGCTGGTCGACAAGACGATGCGACAGGATCACGACGCGCGGATGGGCTGGCTGGTGATCATCGGCTCGATTCCGATCGGTGTGCTGGGCGTCACGCTCAAGGACCAGATCGAGGGTCCGTTCCGTGATCTGCGTATCACCGCCACGACACTGATCGTGATGGGCGTCGTCCTCGGCATCGCGGACCGTCTCGCCGCACGCGAGGAGGCCGGCGGCAAGCACCGGATGCCGAAGGAGCGGAAGTCACTCCAGGAGCTGACCGTCAGGGACGGCCTCGTCTACGGCGTCTGCCAGGCGATGGCCCTCATCCCCGGCGTCTCCCGCTCCGGCGCCACCATCAGCGGTGGCCTGCTGATGAGCTACAGCCGTGAGGCCGCGGCCCGTTACTCCTTCCTGCTCGCCATCCCGGCGGTGCTCGCCTCGGGCCTCTACGAGCTGAAGGACGCGAGTGAGGGCGGGCATGTGTCGTGGGGGCCGACGGTTTTCGCGACAATTATCGCTTTCTTCGTGGGTTACGCAGTCATCGCATGGTTCATGAAGTTCATCTCGACCAAGTCCTTCATGCCCTTCGTCTACTACCGCGTCGCACTCGGTATCGTCATCATCGTGCTGGTCAGCATGGGTGTCCTGAGCCCGCACGCGGCGGAGTCGGCGGGCTGACGGCCGCCGGGCGACCGCCATCGTGACCAACCACATATGTTTTGGGTAGTCGTTTGGTAGCGGGCTGTCAGTCCTTGGGCCTAGGCTTGTACACATGTCCCCCGATCCCATGACCCCTGGTTCCGTGCGGTCCGCTGCCGCGCTGAATGAGCAGATCCGCGCCTTATGGATACGGTCGGGCGGCTCCTTGTCGCCTCAGGAGCGGGCGGAGTATGAGCTTCTGGTGGTGCAGTGGGCGGCGGCGGTTCGGCTGCCGCCGTTGGTTGAGCAGGGCGCCTAATAGCTCGGGGGTGCGGTTAGTTTGGCGGCTGCCGGCTCGTTGTGGCTTGTCGCGCCCCGCGGCGGAGCCGCAAATGTCACAGCCCCGCGCCCCTTAAAAGCGGCTGCGCCGCTTTACGGCGGCGCGGGCCTGGCAGTCAGCGGCCCAGGATCAGCGGCCGCCCGCCACCCGTAGCACTGTCCCCGTCGCGTAGGACGCCTCCGGGGACAGGAGCCATGCGATCGCCGCGGCGATTTCCTCAGCCGTGCCTGCCCGGCGGAGCGGGATCGTCGGGATCAGCCGGGCCGGGCGGTCCGGTTCGCCCATCGCCGCGTGCATCTCTGTCTCGACGAGGCCGGGGGCCACCCCGTTGACGCGGATGCCGTCCGGGCCGAGTTCCTTCGAGAGGCCCATTGTCAGAGTGTCGATCGCCGCCTTGCTCGCCGCGTAGTGGACGTACTCTCCGGGGCTGCCCAGCGTGGCCGCTCCCGACGACACATTGACGATGGCGCCGACGCCCCGGGGCACCATGTCCCGTGCGGCCCGGCGTGAACAGAGCAGTGTGCCGAGGAGGTTGACCTCCATGACGCGGCGCAGGTCGGCGGTGTCCGCGTCGACGAGGCGGCCGAGCCGACCGGTCACCCCGGCGTTGTTGACCAGTCCTGTCACCGGGCCCAGCCGCTCCGCCGTATCGAAGAGCCCTTCGACGTCACCCTCGTCGGAGACGTCGACCCGTACGGTGACGCAGCGCGCTCCCGCCTCGCGTACGGCGGTTGCGGTGCGCTCGGCAGCCGCGTCGTCGCGCGCGTACGCCACCACCAGGTCGTGCCCGTCCGCCGCCAGCCGCACGCAGGTTGCGGCGCCGATTCCGCGGCTGCCGCCCGTGACGACCGTGACAGGGCGAGACATGTGGGCTCCTTCATGATCCATGCGTTCATGATCCATGTGTGCGGGCTGCCTACGATCGCAGATCCGCCGGTACGCCAGTCCATGGGGTCCATGCGTACCGGTTCGACCGTACGGACGGCACACGGCTGGTGAATATCGGGGCGCACCCCTTGGCGTTGCCCGTCCCGTGGCCAACACTGAGCCGATGACTCAGCGTGTGGAACTGGCGACGGTGATGGACCGGCTGGCGGTCGACGGACTGATCACCGATTATGCGGTGGCGGTCGACGACGGGGACTGGGAGGCGTACCGGGGCCTGTTCACGTCGGACGGGCGGGCGGACTACCGGTCGGCGGGCGGTATCGAGGGGGATGCGAAGGAGGTCGCCGAGTGGCTGACGCAGACCATGGAGCTCTTCCCGATGCGCCAGCATCTGATCGTCAACCGGCAGGTGCGGTTCGGGCCGCTGGAGCATGACACCGGTGACACGGCGCAGGTACGGGCGGACTATGTGAACCCGATGCGGTTCGCCGGACACGACGGCGGAGACACGACGCCGGACTTCGTGTGCGGCGGCCGTTACGACTTCGCGCTGGTGCGTACGGACAGTGGCTGGCGGCTGCGCTCAGTGGTCGTCGACGAGAAGTGGCGCCGGGCCCCGCAGGCTCGTCAGGAGCCCGCCGCGACCTGATCGGATACGCCCTTACGGAGATCGTCTCCGTCGCGCACACTGGAGGCAGCAACAGAGGTACGCACCGGGCTTCGGGGGGCCGAGGGAGGCGCTGCATGCAACTGTCCGCCATTGGCCGGCGCCGGCTCCTGGAGTCCCCCCGGTGGCGCGGTGCCGCTGCCGCACTCGCCGGGGCCCTGCCCATGCTGAGCTTCCCGCAGCCGTCCCTGTGGTGGTTCGCGTATGTCGCACTGGTTCCGTGGATGCTGCTCGCGCGCTCGGCGCCGACGGGGCGGCGGGCGGCGTACGACGGCTGGCTGGGCGGGCTCGGTTTCATGCTGGCCGTGCACCACTGGCTGCTGCCGAGTCTGCACGTCTTCACCTTCGTCATAGCCGCCCTGCTCGGCGCGCTGTGGGCCCCGTGGGGCTGGCTGGTCCGCCGCTTCCTGGCCGGTGCGCCTTCGCCCGGCAAGGTGGTGGCGGCGCTTTTTGTGCTGCCCTCGGGCTGGCTGATGGCCGAACTCGTGCGCTCCTGGGAGGGATTGGGCGGGCCGTGGGGCATGCTCGGCTCGAGCCAGTGGGAGGTGGAACCGGCGCTGCGGCTCGCCTCGGTCGGCGGGGTGTGGCTGCTCAGCTTCCTGATCGTCACCGTGAACGTCGCGGTGGCCGTCCTCATAGCGATACGCAGCGCACGTGTCCCGGCCGTCGCCGGACTGGTGGCGACGGCCGTCGCCACCTCGGCGGCCTGGGTATGGTCGCCGCGCCCCGACGTCGACGGCCAGGTGCGGATCGCCGTGGTGCAGCCCGGACCGATCAACGGCGTCGGCGGCGCCGAGAAGCGGTTCGCGCGTGAGGAGGCACTCACCCGGCAGCTGGCCGGGCAGGACGTGGACCTCGTCGTCTGGGGCGAGAGCAGCGTCGGCTTCGACCTCGCCGACCGGCCCGACCTCGCGAACCGGATAGCCGCGCTCTCCCGCGAGGTGGGCACCGACATCATCGTGAACGTGGACGCACGCCGCTCCGACCGGCCCGGCATCTACAAGAGCTCGGTGGTCGTCGGTCCCGAGGGTCCGACCGGCGACCGCTACGACAAGATGCGGCTGGTCCCCTTCGGTGAGTACGTCCCCTTCCGTTCCGTCCTCGGCTGGGCCACCTCCGTCGGCAAGGCCGCGGGCGAGGACCGCAGACGCGGCACGGAGCAGGTGGTGATGACCGTCGGGGACGGTCTGCGGGTGGGCCCGATGGTGTGCTTCGAGTCGGCGTTCCCCGACATGAGCCGCCATCTCGCGCGGGACGGCGCCGAGGTGCTGCTGGCGCAGTCGTCGACCTCGACGTTCCAGCGGAGCTGGGCACCGGAGCAGCACGCGTCGCTGGCGGCGCTGCGGGCCGCCGAGACGGGCCGGCCGATGGTGCACTCGACGCTCACGGGCGCCTCCGCCGTCTACGGCCCGAGCGGTGAGCGGGTCGGCGACTGGCTCGGCACGAGCGCGAGCGCCTGGGAGGTGTACGACATACCGCTGGCCGACGGCGTCACGCCGTACGCACGCTACGGCGAGTGGCCGGTGTACGCGGCGCTGCTGATCCTCGCGGCGCTGGGCGCCACGGAGGGCATACGGTCGCTGCGGATCAGGCGGGCCGCTCCTGAACCGCACGCACCACCCGCTCGCACAGCTCATGGGTCGCCAGCGCATCCCGGGCACTGAGCACCTTCCCCGCGCGTACGGCGTCCAGGAAGGCGAGCACGGCCTGCTCGATGCCGCGCTGCCGGGCCACCGGCACCCAGTCGCCACGGCGCCGCACGGTCGGCTGGCCCTTGTGATCGATGACCTCGGCGAGGTTGACGACCTGCCGCTTGGTGTCCTGACCCGACACCTCGAGGATCTCCTCGTTCGAGCCGCTCAGCCGGTTCATCACACCGAGCGCCGTGAACCCCTCCCCCGCGAGCACCAGCACCACGTGGTGCAGCAGCCCGCCCTCGGCCCGGGCCCGCACGGTCACGTTGTCGACCGGGCCCGGCGCCAGGAACCGCAGCGTGTCCACGACATGGATGAAGTCGTCGAGGATCATCGTGCGGGGATGCGCGGGCAGGCCGACGCGGTTCTTCTGCATCAGGATCAGCTCGCGCGGGTGGTCGGCGCACTGGGCGTACCCGGGTGCGTAGCGCCGGTTGAAGCCGACGGCCAGGCTGGTGTCCCGCTCCTCCGCGAGCCGCACCAGGCGCTCGCTGTCGGCGAGTTCGTACGCGATCGGCTTGTCGACATAGGTCGCGACGCCCGCCTCCAGCAGTCCTCCCACGATCTCGGGGTGCGCGGGGGTGGGCGCGTGCACGAACGCCGCGTCGAGGTCCTGGGCGAGCAGGTCCGCAAGGTCGGTGTGGCGGCGCTGGGCCGGGATGTGGAGGCTGTCGGCGACTCTGCTGAGGGTGGCGGGTGTCCGCGTGTGCAGATGCAGCTCGACATCCGGCTGCGTGGTGAGCACCGGCAGATACGCCTTCAGCGCGATGTCGCCGAGTCCGATGCAGCCGACCTTCACAGGGGTCTCCTCAGGGGCGCCTATGCGGGTGTCTCACGGGCGGTGTGCGCCTCGGCCGAAAGCATACGGCCGCCGTGGTGGCCGCCAGTCGGCGAGGGCGACCCGGTCGCGGTGGGCTCGTACCACGCGGAGGTGCCGAGCCTCGACGAGGTGCGGGAGCTGATCGACGGGATGCTGGGTGGCTGATCCGGGCGAGGAGCGGCGAAATCCCCTGGCGCTGCGTCAACGGGCGGGCGAGGATGCGCACATGACGACCGAACGCCGTGAGCCCGCCACCACCGCCGACGAGCGCACGATGCTGGAGGGCTGGCTCGACTACCACCGCGAGACGCTCGCCTGGAAGTGCGAGGGCCTGAGCGACGCCCAGCTCAGGACCGCCTCCGTGGAGCCCTCCGAGCTTTCGCTGATGGGGCTCGTACGGCACATGGCGGAGGTCGAGCGGGGCTGGTTCCGCAAAGTCCTCGCGGCAGAGGACGCGGGGCCGCTCTACTACAGCGACGAGGACCGGGACGGCGAGTTCCATCTCACCGACACGGACACCTGGGAGGAGGCGTACGCCACCTGGCAGGCCGAGATCGAGATCGCCCGGCGCAACGCGGCCGGCTTCGGCCTGGACGACCTGTCCAAGGGCCGGAGCCAACGCACCGGCAATCAGTTCAACCTGCGCTGGATCATCACCCACATGATCGAGGAGTACGCCCGCCACAACGGCCACGCCGACCTGCTCCGTGAGCGCATCGACGGGTCCACCGGCGACTGAGACCCCGTGCGGGCCGAGGTACCCCCGCGGGCCGTTCACCCGTGCGGGGCATCCTCCGCTTCTCAGCTCCCCAAAGCGCCCCCGATACACCAGAGTTGCGCGGGTGCACCGATCCACGACCACCGCAACGCTCCTGGTCACCGTGGCCGTCTCGGCCGTCTCCGGCTGCGTGACCGTCCAGCACCCGCCCTCCCCCGGCGTACCGGCCCCATCGAGCCGCCCCTCGACACCGCACCCCGAGGTCAGGTCCGACCCGCGCCTCGTGCAGGCCCCGGCCCAGGAGGCCCTGGAACGCGTCGGCCCGCCCCGCCGTCCCTCCCCGCCGGTGGCGACACCCAGCCCGACAGCACCGCCATCTCCCCCGGCCACCGCACGCCGGCCCTCCACGGACGCGCCGAGGAACTCTGATCCCCAGCGCCCCGAACAGCCCTCCACACCGCGCGGCGTCCCACATGTCCCGGCCCGGCCGCGCCCAGCGGACCCGGGCGTGTGCGACCTGGGCCGAAAGTACGGCAGATGGCAGCCGGACAGCCCGGAGGCGACCATCTGCCAGGAGACGTACGGGAGTTGAGCCCCACGGAACCAGCCTGTCAGCCGGTCAGCCCAGGTTCGGGATCCGCCAGTCGATCGGGGCGTGGCCCTGCCGGGCGACCGCCTCGTTGATCTGGGTGAACGGGCGCGAGCCGAAGAACTTCTTGGCGGACAGGGGCGAGGGGTGCGCGCCCTTCACCACGGCGTGCCGCTCCGCATCGATCAGGGGCAGCTTCTTCTGGGCGTAGTTGCCCCACAGCACGAAGACCACCGGGTCGGGCCGCGCGGCCACCGCCCGGATCACCGCGTCCGTGAACTTCTCCCAGCCCTTGCCCTTGTGCGAGTTGGCCTCGCCGCCACGCACCGTAAGCACCGCGTTGAGCAGCAGGACGCCCTGCTCGGCCCACGGCAGCAGAAAGCCGTTGTCCGGGATGGGGGTGCCCAGCTCCTCGTGCATCTCCTTGTAGATGTTGCGCAGCGACGGCGGGATCTTCACGCCCGGGCGGACGGAGAAGCACAGACCATGCCCCTGGCCCTCGCCGTGGTACGGATCCTGGCCGAGGACCAGTACCTTCACCCGCTCGTACGGCGTCGCGTCGAGCGCGGCGAAGACCTCCTCGCGCGGAGGGTGGACGGGACCCTTCCCGCGCTCCTCCTCGACGAACTCGGTGAGCTCCTTGAAGTAGGGCTTCTGCAGCTCTTCGCCCAGGACGCCGCGCCAGGACTCGGGCAGCATGGCGGTGTCGGTCACGTGAACTTCCTCCGTTGTGCGCTGACTTGACGGCCGCAGCGTGCGTACGGCCGGGGACGGCCACGCGGGGCGCGGCCGTCCTCAGAGCACAGAAACCTACAGGCGCCCACTGACAATCGGGCCCGAGGCCGGAGAGAGCTGGGCTACCAGCTGGTCTTCCAGTACAGCTCCCACATCGCCATCATCGTCGCCGGGTCGATGGAGTTCTCGGCACCGGCGATCTCTTCGTTCGCGGCCACGTACGACTTGCCCTGCCACAGCGGCAGCAGCCGCGCGTCGTCGACGAGGATCTGCTGAGCCCGCTCGAACTGGTTGGTCACGGCGCCCCGGTCGCTCTCACGGCGGGAGTCGGGGATCAGCTTGTCGGTGATCTCGGGTGCCTCGTACGGGGTACCGAGCGCGTTCTGCTCGCCCACGAAGGGTGCGATGAAGTTGTCGGCGTCGGGGAAGTCGGGGTTCCAGCCGCGCCCGAACACCGGGTACTCGCCCTTCTGGTAGCCCGGCGCGTAGGTCTTCCAGGGGCGGCTCTTCAGCTTGACCGTGAACAGGTCGGAGGCTTCCAGCTGCCGCTTCAGCTCCTCGAAGGCCGGCTTGGTCTGCGAGCCGTACCGGTCGGTGGTGTACCAGAGGGTGATCGGGACGCGCTCTGTGATGCCGTCCTGCTCGAGGATCTGCCTGGCCTTGGCGGGGCTGGGCTTCCCGAAGTCGTCGAAGAAGCTCGTGGTGTGGCCGACCAGACCCTTGGGGATCATGGAGTACAGCGGCTCGACGGTGTCCTTGTAGATGTTGTGGACGAGCGCCGGGCGATCGACGACCTGGGCGATCGCCTTGCGGACGGCGGGCCTCTTGGACCACGGGTCCTTGGGGTTGAACACCAGGTAACTGATCTCGGTGGTGGGGTTCTCGACGAGCTGGAGCCCCGTGTCATCGCCGCTGTTCTGGATGTCCACGACGTCGGTGGCGCCGAGGCCACGGTAGATGACGTCGATCTGCTTCTTCTTGAGAGCGTCGACCACCTGGGACGACTCCGAGAAGTAGCGGATGGTGACGGCGTTGTTCTTGAGTTTGGCGATGCCCTTGTAGTTGTCGTTCTTGACGAGCTGGGCTTCCTTGCCGTCCTCGTAGGACTCCACGCGGTACGGCCCCGCGCCGATGACCTCGCCGTCCTCGCGGAGCTTGTCCGCGGGGTAGTCCTCGGGATCCACGATCGACATGGCGGGCGTGGAGAGCACGAAGGGGAACGTCGCGTCGGGCTGGTTCAGATGGAAGACGACCTCGAGGTCGCCCTTCGCCTCGACTCGGCCGAGGGTGGTCAGCAGACCGGCGGGGCCACCATTGAAGTTGATCTTCTTGATCCGGTCGATCGAGTGCTTGACGGCCTTCGCGTCCAACTCGTGTCCGTCGGAGAACTTCAGGCCCTCTTGCAGCTTGCAGCTGTACACCGAACTGGAGCTGTCGGTGAAACTGCAGCTCTCTGCGGCGTCGGGCTCCGGCTTGGACGCGCCGGGGGGGAAATTCAGCAGTGTCTGGTGGACATTGCGGAACAGCTCCCAGGAGCTGTCCCACGAGGCCGCCGGATCCAGGGTGCTGGGCTGACTGGTCGTCCCCACGACGATCGGCTTCCCGTCGTCGGAGGATTCCGAGGAGAAGACACCGCATCCGGCGACCAGGGCTATGGACGCGACGGCCCCCATCAGACGCAGGTATCTGTCCCGCTTGAACACGCGCACCATCCTCGATCGGGCATACCACAAGGGTGGCCAGACGATACCGCAGTGTCGGGTCGGTTGGGGCGCCGCCCTGGCAGTGCGCTTGATCAGCAGGTATGCCCGCACAGTGTGGGAGTGGTGTCATTCCTGTGCGCGCCCCTCGCCGGTGGGCGCCCGGGCGGCTTCGACCGGACCGCCCGGGCGCCCTTCGCCTTCGTCAGCCGACGCCGGCGTTGAGGAAGATCCCGCCGTCGACGACGAGCGTCTGCCCGGTGATCCAGTCCGACTGTTCCGAGGTGAGGAACGCGGCGGCCCCCCCGATGTCGGACGGCACGCCGAGTCGGCCCAGCGGGTAGGACGCGGCGGCCTCCTCCTCGCGGCCTTCCCACAGGGCCTCGGCGAACTTGGTCTTCACCACGGCCGGCGCGATCGCGTTGACCCGCACCTTGGGCGCGTACTCGTGCGCCAGCTGGACGGTCAGGTTGATCATCGCGGCCTTGCTCATGCCGTACGCGCCGATGAACGGCGAGGCCGAGACGCCTGCGACGGAGGCGATGTTGACGATCGCGCCGCCGTTCTCGCTCTGCCAGGCCTTCCACGTCCGCTGGGCGAAGCCGAGCGCGGAGATCACATTGGTCTCGAAGACCTTGCGCGCGACGTTCAGGTCCAGCTCGGCCATCGGCCCGAACACCGGATTCGTACCGGCGTTGTTGATCAGGAAGTCGATCCGGCCGAACGCCTCCATCGTGCGCTCGACGGCGACGGCCTGGTGGGCCTCGTCATGGGCCTTGCCCGCGACGCCGATGACGCGGTCGGCGCCGAGCTTCTCGACGGCTTCCTTGAGCGCCTCCTCGCCCCGGCCGGTGATGCACACCCGGTCACCGCGAGCGATCAGCGCCTCCGCGATGCCGTAGCCGATGCCGCGGCTCGCGCCGGTGATGAGCGCGACCTCGCCCGAGAGTTCCACAGTGGTCATGTCCCTTGTCCCTGGCTTCCCCGGCCTCAGTTGAGCGGTCCGCCGGCAACGTACAGCACCTGTCCGGAGACGAATCCGGCGTCGTCACCCGTGAAGAAGGCGATCGCGCCCGCGACGTCGTCCGGCCTGCCGACACGCTGTACGGGGATCTGGGTGGCGGCCGCGGCCTGGAAGTCCTCGAAGCCCATGCCGACCCGCTCGGCGGTGGCAGCGGTCATGTCGGTGACGATGAAGCCGGGCGCGACGGCGTTCGCGGTGACGCCGAACTTGCCGAGTTCGAACGCGAGCGTCTTGGTGAAGCCCTGCAGGCCGGCCTTGGCGGCCGAGTAGTTGACCTGGCCGCGGTTGCCGAGCGCCGAGGACGAGGAGAGGTTGACGACGCGGCCGAACTTGGCGTCCACCATGTACTTCTGGACGGCCCGCGTCATCAGGAAGGCGCCGCGCAGGTGCACGCTCATGACCGTGTCCCAGTCGGACGCGGACATCTTGAAGAGGAGGTTGTCGCGGAGCACGCCCGCGTTGTTCACGAGGATGGTCGGCGCACCGAGCTCCTCGGCGATCCGCGTCACGGCGGCCTCGACCTGGGCCTCGTCGGAGACGTCACAGCCGACGGCGATCGCCTTGCCGCCGGCGGAGGTGATCTTCTCCACGGTGTCCTTGCAGGCGGCCTCGTCGAGATCGATCACCGCGACGGCACGCCCCTCGGCGGCCAGTCGTACGGCGGTCGCGGCACCGATACCGCGCGCGGCACCGGTGACTACGGCTACCCGCTGCTCAGTGGTGGACATTGCTGGTTCTCCTCGCCTTTGAAAAGCCTGCGCTCACACGGTACGCCCATGAAG
>NZ_BMPQ01000042.1:18973-65222 GCF_014647675.1 Streptomyces flaveus
GTACCCTTCCGCGGATGTGACGCTAGAAGCCCTGGCACTCGGTGTCAACGAAACACCACGTACATGTGATCCATCACCTCACCAGCAGGTCTAGAAGCCGCTCGACCTCGGCCTCGGGATCCGCGGTGAGACCGGTGTGCACGGGACCCGGCTGGACGACGGTCGAACGGGGCGCGATCAGCCAGCGGAAGCGCCGCCCTGCGTCGTCGCTCGCCGCCTGCCCCGCCGCCGCGCCCCCGGCGCAGACACCCTCGACGGCGCGCAGCGCGGCGCGCACGCCGGCCGCGTCCGCCGCCGGGTCCAGCGCCCGCAGCTTGCCCTCGTCAAGATGCGTGCGCGCGGCCACGAAGGACTTCGCGCGGCAGTACACCAGCACGCCCGCGTTGAAGCACTCCCCCCGCTCGACGCGCGGTACGACGCGCAGCAGGGCGTACTCGTAGACGTCACGGCCGTCGCGCCCGCTCACTTCGCCCCCACCTCGCCGATCTCGATGCGCTCGTGAATGGTGGCGGCGCGCGCCAGCAGCGGCTCCGCGTAGGCGCGCCTGAGCGCGTCGGCCGAGTCGAACCCCGGCTCGTCCGTCAGCCAGACCTCGGGGATCTCGGCGGTCACCTCGGCGAGCAGTTCCCCGGTGATCAGCGGCGCCAACTGAGCGGCGGCGGAGGCGATATCGGGGCCGAAGGGCGCGAGCGCGTGGTCGGAGGCGTCGTACGGCCGGGCCGCGGAGGCGGGTGCACCGGGCCAGTTGTGGTGCCAGATCATGGTGGCGCCGTGGTCGATCAGCCACAGATCGCCTTGCCACACAAGCAAGTTGGGGTTTCGCCATGACCGGTCCACGTTGTTGACCAGCGCGTCGAACCAGACGATCTTCCCGGCTTCCTCCGGGCTCACCCGGTGCGCGAGAGCGTCGAAGCCGATCGCCCGGGAGAGAAAGTCCATCCCGAGGTTCAGCCCACCGCTCGACTTGAGCAACTCCTGTACTTCTTCGTCAGGTTCACCGAGCCCAATGACAGGATCGAGCCCGATCGTGACCAGTCCCGGCACGCGCAGGCCCAGACGACGGGCGAGTTCACCGCAGACGACCTCCGCGACGAGGGTCTTGCGCCCTTGCCCGGCGCCGGTGAACTTCATGACGTACGTTCCGAGATCGTCGGCCTCGACGAGCCCCGGCAGCGAGCCGCCCTCACGCAACGGTGTGATGTAGCGGGTCGCGGTGACCTCATTCAGCATTTTCCCCGGCAATCCGCTCTCATAGAGTCCGGCGGCCCGCAGCGCAGGTAGTTCCGTCCGATTACGGGGGCGAGCCGGGGCTGTTCGGCCCCACGGCTCGCCGTGCGGCGTCAGCGTCCTTCTTGCTTGCGCCGGTCCTGGGCCTGGGTGGCGATGACGGCGGCCTGGATGCGCCGCTCCACGCCGAGCTTGGCCAGCAGGCGGGAGATGTGGTTCTTGACCGTCTTCTCCGCGAGGTAGAGCCGCTGGCCGATCTGGCGGTTGGTGAGCCCTTCGCCGATCAGGGCGAGGATCTCCCGCTCCCGGTCGGTCAGGCCCGGCAGGGCGTCAGGTTCGGGCTCCGGCTCCTGGCCCTGGCGCAGGCGGGCCATCAGCTTGGCGGTGGCGCTGGGGTCGAGCAGCGACTGCCCGCGGGCCACGGTGCGTACGGCCGACACCAGGTCGGAGCCCTGGATCTGCTTCAGCACGTACCCGGAGGCGCCCGCCATGATCGAGTCGAGCAGGGCCTCCTCGTCGTCGAAGGAGGTGAGCATCAGGCAGGCCAGTTCCGGCATCTGCGAGCGCAGCTCCCGGCACACGGTCACACCGTCGCCGTCGGGCAGACGCACGTCGAGCACGGCCACTTGCGGGCGCAGCGCGGGGACGCGGACCAGTGCCTGCTCCACATTTGCGGCCTCGCCGATCACGGTGATGTCCGGTTCGTCGTTCAGCAGGTCGTGCACCCCGCGTCGTACCACCTCGTGGTCGTCCAGCAGGAAGACCCGGATCGGGTTGTCGGGTCCGGGTCGCTCGCTGTCCGCCATCGACGGCTCCTGTCCTGTGTCGTCTGTCTCCAACACCGGAAACCGCCGGATGGGCGGAACCGGTCCTTCCCTGTCGAAGATCCTCCGCGATTCCGGGCCGAACGGCCAGGGCCAACCGGCCTCTTTCGCTCCGGCACTCCCGCCTTCCCAATCGAAGGCATGCTCCGGAAGCTTGTCCCGCCGCCCGCAAACCCGAGTCATGCGGCCCGCAGGCGGGCGGCGAGCAGGGTGACGTCGTCTTCGGTGAGTCCGTGCACCAGACGTGCGAGCACGGTGTCGAGCACATCCTCGTCGGCTCACCGTGCCACGGTTGCGAGGACATCGTGGCCCAGTCGCTGGATGACGTCCGTGGCGAGCCGGTGCCGTACCAGCTTGCCGTCTCGGGTGGAGCGCACCAGGCCCGCGTCGCGCAGGGTCCGCAGGGCGCGGGAGACCTGTGGCTCGCTGGAGCCGAGTCGGGCGGCGAGCTCCGACGTGGTGATGGGCTCGCCCAGCAGATGGCGGCACAGCTCCATCCGGGCGGGCGAGGTCAGCGCCATCAGCCGGTGGTGCAGATCCCGCACGGTCAGCTGTCCGGCCAGGGAGGTACCGCGCGCCGCGTACTGCACCACCACGCACGACGGGTGCTCGTTCTTGACCGTCAGATGCGGCCACACCCGGGCGGACGGGACGAGGACGAGGGGGCGCGGGGCCACCTTCACCTCGTCGATCTGCAGTTTGTCCAGCCGTACCCGCTCCCCCGGTCCGACCCGGGCCGCCGTCGGCAGCAGTTCGGTGAGCACATCCGCGGGCGAGCGTAGCGAGATGGGGGTCCCCCCGGCCGGAGGCTGGGGGAGAAGCGAGATGGGGGCACTCCCGGCCGAAGTCCCCCAGCTTCCGGCCGGGAGTGCCCCCGGGGGGAGGGCGGCCAGTCGGCGACGTACCTCCCGCGCGTGGTCCTCCAGGGCCGGCCGCAGGGTGCGCCAGTCCTCGGCGAAGAACGCGGTGTCGGCGTTCCGCAGCACCGCCAGCAACCGGTCCCGCAGCTCCAGCGGTGCCGCCATCAGCTGCCGCGCCAGTTCACCGCGGGCGTAGGAGCGGCGCAGGCAGCGGCGGGCGTAGTCCTCCGCGACGGCGGTGCCTGCGCGCAACTCGCGGGCCGGCGGAACGGGCTGTGCGTTGGTGCCGAGGATCCCGGGCGCCACCAGCTCGAGGAAGTCATCCTTCGGCAACTCCCCTATCGCCGCCAGTTCTTCGTCCAGGCTCGCCGCGAGCGGCAGCGCACGGGGAAAGAACAGGCGGCAGCGGTAGCGGGCCCACAGAGGAGCGAACACGGTCAACTCGTCGTGCAGCTCTGGTCCCGCCGCGGCGGCGCGGGCCGCCCAGCCGGCGGCCTCCGGGTGGTGCTCGGGTTCGGCGAGCACGTGCAGGCTCGCCATCAGTTCCGACAGCGCGGAGGGCCCGACCGCGAGGTCCGCGGGGCCGAGCCCTCCGAGGTCGAGGACGATGCTCACGCCGTCAGCGTACGGCCGGAGTTCACCGTACGGGCGCGCCCGGACCGAGCGGGATGCCCAGCAGGTACCAGGCGAAGAACAGCAGTACCCAGACCACCAGCATGATCATGGCGACGGGCAGGGTGAAGGAGACCAGGGTGCCGATGCCGGCCTTGCGGCGCAGGGTCTGCAGGTAGCCGACGCAGAGCATGAACGAGGTGCTCATCGGGGTGATGGAGTTCGTACAGGAGTCGGCGATGCGGTAGAGCGCCATGGTGGTGGCCGGGCTGGTGCCGAGCAGCATCAGCATCGGCACCAGTGCCGGGGCAACCAGGGTCCACAGAGCGGAGCCGGAGGTGATGAGGAGGTTCATCAGGGCGACCGCGACGATCAGCAGGGAGAACAGCACCAGGGTGGGCGCGCCCAACTGCTTGAGGAAGTCCGCACCTTCGACCGCGACGACCGTGGCGATGTTGGTCCACTTGAACAGGGCGAGGAACTGGGAGACGGCGAAGAAGAGCACCAGCAGCGGTGCGATGGAGCGCACTCCCTCCGCCATGAACTCCGGAATCGCGCGGCTCCCCCTGATCCGCCCGGTGAGCCTCCCGTACACGGCGCCGATCAGCAGGAAGAAGACAGTGAGGAAGACAGCGATGGCGTTCATGAAGGTGGACTCCACGATCGCGCCCCCCTCGCCGCGCAACGGCGACGAGGCGGGCAGCATCGCGAGCACCATCAGCGCGGCGTAGCCGAGTACGGCAAGGCCGGTCAGCTTCAGGGCCCGCAGCTCGGTTGTGTCGTCGACCTCCGCGGCGACGACCCGCTGTGCCGCGGCGGCCTCCAGGTCCGGGTCGGGGGTCAGATGGTGCTCGCGCTTGGCGAGGATCTTGTCCACGACCAGGGCGATGGTGCCGGCCAGCACGAAAGCCGAGACGGTGGTGAAGTACATGTTGTCCGTCGCGCGGACCACCACGTCCTTGTCGACGAGCTGCGCGGCCTCGGTGGCCACGGAGGCGAACAGCGCGTCCCCGGGGGCGATCAGCGGGTTGGCGTCGCCTGCGGCGTTGATGGAGACGAACGCGACGATCATGCCGAGCATCGGCGAGCGGCCCACGGCACGGAAGGCCACCGCCCCGAGCGGGATGAGGACCACGTAGGCGGAGTCGGACAGGAACTTGCCCAGTACGCCGCCCAGGGCCACGCCCAGGACGACCGTGCGCGGGGACAGGCCGGACAGCATGCGGCGGGCCAGTGCTTCGAAGAGTCCCGACCGTTCGGCGACCGCGACGCCGAGCATCACCATGAGCACGGTGCCGAGTGGGCCGAAGGTGACGAAGGACTCCTCGGCGCCGGTGATCAAGTCCCGTACGGCGTCCGCCGACAGGGCGCTGCGTACGCCGACCAGGTCACCCGAGGAGGGGTCCTCGACCTGCAGGCCGGAGGCGTTCAGCGCCCAGCTGACGAGAGCGACCACCCCGCACAGGATCCAGAACAGCCAGAACGGATGCGGCAATGCGTTTCCCGCACGCTCGACCAGATCGAGGAGCCGGGAGCCACGGCCCCCCTCGTCGGGCTCCGGGGCCTGCACCTCCTGGGGGCGGTGGGCAGGTGTGGTCATGGCGGCCTCCTGTGAGGACGGTGAACGAGGGCACGACGCGGCCGCGTGGCGAGCGCTGTGTGGGAAAACAGGGACCCGGAACCGCGCACGATCCGTCGCAAGGCACGGGGCGTGTTGCCGGGTTGCGCTGCACAGTAGGTCCCGTGTCCGACCCCGTCACCGTTCGGCGGAACAGTTGACCTGATGACGTCAAGTGATCGCCAAGATCGAGGCCGTTGCTTAGCGTCACGGGAATGACCTCGTACGACACCTCCCACACCTGCCGCCCCGAACCCCTCCAGGGCGGCGCCCTGTGGCGGCGTACCCTGCGCGTTCCCATGCGGGACGGCATCCGTCTCGCCGCCGACCTGTACTCCGCCTCCCCCGAACCGGAGACGACCGCGCTTCCCGTGCTCCTCGAGCGCACCCCGTACGGCCGGCGCGCGCAGCGCGGTTCGGACCAGGACCGCGGCGACGCGCCGATACCCCAACCCGAGGACATCGCCCGGCACTTCACCGACGCCCGCTACCACGTCGTACGGCAGGACTGCCGGGGCCGCGGCGACTCCGAGGGAACGTTCGTGAAGTACCTCGGCGAAGGCCCGGACGGGGCGGACACGATCGCCTGGCTCAGGAACCAGCCGTGGTGTGACGGCAGGGTCGTGATGACGGGGGTGTCCTACTCCGCCCACGTCCAGGCAGCCGCAGCCGCCGAGGGGGCGACGGGGCTCGCCGCCATGGTTCAGGACTCGGGCGGTTTCTCCTCCGCGTACGACGCGGGGATGCGGATGGGTGGCGCCTTCGAACTGAAGCAGGTGACCTGGGCACTGCGGCAGGCGCTGAACAGCCCGGAGGCCGCGGCGGATCCGGTGCTGTCCGAGGCACTGTCGCGGGTGGACGTGGCGGGCTGGTTCGGTGCGATGCCATGGCGGCCGGGCTGCACGCCGCTACGGCACCTTTCGGCGTACGAGGACTACTTGCTGGAGCAGTGGCGGCAGGACACCTTCGGGGACTACTACCGCAACCCGGCGATCTACGGGCGAGGCTTCTACGAGCGCTTCCCGGACGCGCCGAGCCTGCACCTGGGCAGCTGGTACGACCCCTACGTCCGCTCCACGATCGAGAACTTCACCGCCCTGCGGGAGCTGAAGTCGGCCCCCTCGTACCTGGTCATGGGCCCGTGGACGCACGGGCGCCGCTGCGACACGTACGCCGGAGACGTGGACTTCGGCCCGCGGGCGACGCTGGACGGCAACCTCGCCCCGTCGTACCTGGAGTTCCGCCGCCGCTGGTTCGACCGGGCGCTGGGCCGGGAAGACGAAGGGAATCCGCAGAGCGGAGACCTCCCCGCCGTGCAGTACTTCCTGATGGGCGGCGGCGACGGCCGAAGGGATGCGGCCGGGCGGATGCGGCACGGCGGCGCATGGCGCACCGACGCCCACTGGCCGCCGGCGTCGACGGCCCCCGTCGCCCTGTACCTCACCGCCGCAGGCACCCTCACCCTCTCCCCGCCTGCCGTGGCCGCCGCGTCGGTGACCTACGACTTCGACCCGCGCCGCCCGGTACCCACCATGGGTGGCCAAGTGACCTCGGGCGAGCCGGTGATGACGGGCGGGGCATACGACCAGAACGCCCCGGACGCCCGGGTGTACGGGGCCCGTGAGCCGTATCTGCCGCTGGATTCCCGCCCGGACGTGATCAGTCTGACCACTCCGCCTCTCGAGCGGGACGTGGTGCTGGCCGGCCCGGTGTCGGCCAGGCTCCACATCTCCAGTACGGCCCCGGACACCGACTTCACCATCAAGCTGATCGACGTCCACCCGCCCAACGCCGACTATCCGCACGGCTTCGCCATGAACCTCACCGACGGCATCGTCCGCTGCCGCTTCCACCGCTCCTACGAGAAGCCGGAGTTGCTCACTCCGGGCGAGGTGTACGAGATCGAGGTCATCGCCCCCGACACGGCAAACCGCTTCGCCGCCGGCCACCGCATCCGGCTCGACGTCTCCTCCAGCAACTTCCCCCGCTTCGACGTCAACACCAACACCGGCGAACCGGAGGCCGCCGCCCGCCGCACCGTCATAGCGGTGAACACCATGCATATGAATGCGGAGCACCCCTCCCACCTACGGGTGTGGCTGGAAGGGGGCGCGGACGCATTCGCGTAGCCGGACAGCCGCGTGCCCGCCGAGGCTGCCCAGGGGTCAGAGCGCCCGCAGGCCGTGCTCCCGGAACTTCTCGCGCACCCGCTCCGTCAGGTCCGGATCCGGCGCAGGTGTGTCGCGCAGGGGGAAGGGGATGCCCAGCGCGTCGTACTTGTGGGCGCCCAGTTTATGGAACGGCAGGACGTCCACCCGGTCGACGTTGCCCAGCCCGGCCAGGAACGTGCCGAGTCCGTCGACGGCCGCCGGGTCGTCGGTCCAGCCGGGCACGAGGACGTAGCGGATCCATACCGGGATGCCGAGCCGGTCCAGGCGGGTGGCGAAGTTGAGGGTCGGGGAGAGGTCGCCGCCGGTCAGCTTGCGGTAGGTGCGGACGTCGAAGGATTTGATGTCCAGCAGCACCAAGTCGGTGTCGGCGAGCAGTTCGTCGGTGGCGCGGGCGCCGAGGAAGCCGGAGGTGTCCAGGGCGGTGTGCAGGCCGAGTTCCTTGCAGCGGCGGAAGATCGAGGCCGTGAAGGCCGGCTGCAGCAGGGCCTCGCCTCCGGTGAGGGTCACTCCCCCGCCGGCAGTCGTGATGAAGGGCCGGTACTTTGCGATCTCGGCCATCACTTCGTCGACGGTGGTCTGTTTCCCGTCGCGCATGTGCCAGGTGTCCGGATTGGCGCAGTACAGGCAGCGCAGTGGGCAGCCGCTGAGGAACAGCACGAACCGGGTCCCGGGACCGTCCACTCCCGTGGACAGGTCCCAGGAGTGGATCCGGCCCGTCACCGGCTCGACCGTGGTGCTCACAGCGATCCGTGGAAGGTGCGGCTGATCACGTCGAGCTGCTGCTCGCGGGTCAGGCGAACGAAGTTGACGGCGTATCCGGAGACCCGGACCGTCAGCTCCGGGTACTTCTGCGGGTGTTCCATGGCGTCCTCGAGCGTCGCCCGGTCCAGGACGTTGACGTTCATGTGGAAACCGCCGGAGGCCGTGTACGCGTCGAGGATGCCGGCCAGGTGCGCGGCGCGCTCGGCCGGGTCGTGGCCGAGGCCCTCGGGGGTGATCGTCGTGGTCAGCGAGATGCCGTCGCGGGCCTGCTCGTACGGCAGCTTGGCCACCGAGAGGGCGGAGGCGGCCACTCCGTGCCGGTCGCGGCCGTTCATCGGGTTGGCACCCGGGGCGAACGGGGCGCCCGCGCGGCGGCCGTCGGGGGTGTTGCCGGTGTGCTTTCCGTACACCACGTTCGAGGTGATGGTCAGCACCGACTGGGTGTGCTCGGCGTTGCGGTAGGTGGGATGCTTGCGCACCTTCGCCATGAACGACTGAACCAGGTCGACGGCGAACGCATCCGCGCGGTCGTCGTTGTTGCCGTACGCCGGGTACTCGCCCTCGATCTGATAGTCCACGGCCAGCCCGGTCGCGTCCCGGATGACCTTCACCCGCGCGTGCTTGGCGGCCGAGAGGCTGTCGGCCGCCACCGACAGGCCGGCGATGCCGCACGCCATGAAGCGGTGCACGGGGTGGTCGTGCAGGGCCATCTCGATGCGCTCGTAGGCGTACTTGTCGTGCATGAAGTGGATGACGTTGAGCGTGTTGACGTAGGTGGCGGCCAGCCAGTCCAGCATGTGGTCGTACGCCTTCGACAGCTGCTCGTAGTCCAGGTACTCACCGGTCAGCGCGGGCGCCTCGGGGGCGATCTGCTCGCCGGTCATCTCGTCCCGGCCGCCGTTGATCGCGTACAGCAGCGCCTTGGCGAGGTTGACGCGCGCGCCGAAGAACTGCATCTGCTTGCCGACCGCCATGGCGGAGACGCAGCAGGCGATCGCGGTGTCGTCGCCGGTGCGCGGCCGCATGAGGTCGTCGGACTCGTACTGGATGGCACTGGTGTCGATGGACACCTGAGCGCAGAACTCCTTGAAGCCAGAGGGCAGTTGAGGCGACCACAGCACGGTCAGGTTGGGCTCGGGGGCCGGGCCCAGGTTGTACAGGGTCTGCAGGAAGCGGAAGGAGGTGCGGGTGACCAGCGGGCGGCCGTCGGTGCCGATGCCGCCGATGGACTCGGTCACCCAGGTCGGGTCGCCGGAGAACAGCGCGTCGTACTCCGGGGTGCGCAGGAAGCGGACGATCCGCAGCTTGATGACGAAGTCGTCGATCAGTTCCTGGGCGCGGCTCTCGTCGAGGGTGCCCTCGTCCAGGTCGCGCTGGAGGTAGACGTCCAGGAAGGTGGAGGTGCGCCCCAGGGACATCGCGGCGCCGTTCTGCTCCTTCACCGCGGCGAGAAAGCCGAGGTAGAGCCACTGCACGGCCTCGTGCGCGGTGGCGGCAGGGCGGGTGACGTCGCAGCCGTACGAGGCCGCCATCTGCGCGAGTTCTCCCAACGCCCGGATCTGCTCGGCGAGTTCCTCGCGGTCCCGGATGACGTCCGGGCTGGAGGGCTGCGCGTCCAGCCGGGCCTTCTCGGCCCGCTTCGCCTCGACCAGCCGGGCCGTGCCGTACAGCGCGACCCGCCGGTAGTCGCCGATGATCCGGCCTCGGCCGTAGGCGTCCGGCAGGCCGGTGATGATCCCGGCCTTGCGGGCGGCGCGCATCTCGGGGGTGTAGGCGTCGAAGACACCGTCGTTGTGGGTCTTGCGGTAGGTGCTGAAGACGCGCTTGACGAAGGAGTCGGCCTGGTAGCCGTACGCCTTCAGGCCGTTCTCGACCATCCGCAGCCCGCCGTTGGGCATGATCGCCCGCCGCAGCGGGGCGTCGGTCTGCAGGCCGACGATCAGTTCGCGGTCGCGGTCGATGAAGCCCGGCCGGTGCGAGGTGATCGTCGACGGGAGGCCCGTATCGACGTCCAGGATGCCCCGGCGCCGCTCCTCGGGGAACAGCCGGGCGACCTTGTCCCAGACGGCGAGGGTGCGCGCGGTCGGACCGGTCAGGAACGCGGAATCGCCTTCGTAGGGCGTGTAGTTGGCCTGGATGAAGTCACGTACGTCGACCTGGTCCCGCCAGCGCGTACCGGCGAAGCCCCGCCATACCTCGGTCGCCACCCGGGCTCCAGCTGTCACCGTTACCGTCATCGCCGGTCTCTCCCTCACTCCGCACGTGAACTTCTGCGCTTTCGATGCTCGCCGCTCGCGATGCCGGCGGGGAGGGCCTGTCGGCGTACCCGGGGCGCGCCATCGGTCCCTCGTCTGCTGGGCCGTTGGGCCCGGACCCGGCCGGACGAGAAGAAACGGGAAGAACGGGAAGAAGGACGAAAGACCTTCAGACCGTGAGGTCCACCCCGTACAGGGTGCGTCCGCCGACGAGTTCACGCCCGGTGACCAGTTCGGGCTCGATACGGACGAAGACCTCCTGCGGCGCGGGCGCCCAGGAGACCGGGCCGGTACGGGCCATGCGTTCGTACTCGGCGGGATCGGTCACCACCGTGGCCGTGCCCGTGACGACGACGCTCCACCCGGAGTGCCGGTCCGCGTCGACGTCGTCGGTCTCGAAGGCGACCACGGCGCCGTCGATCGCGCGGACCAGTTCCGAGGTCGCGGAGGTGCACAACAGGACCGCGCCGTCGTGGTCCAGACTGAAGTTGACCGGCAGCACGGCGGGCAGGGCCCGGCGCGTGTAGACGATGCGGCCGACGGGCACCTTGGCCATCAGCCGCAGGCACTCCTGCCGCTCGAGTTCGCGGAAACCGTCATTGGGGTACATCGGCCGGCCCGTCCTTTGCTTGGTACAGAGGTACTGCTGTCCTTTCACCGTGAGCCGGACGAGGTCCGGGCGTGAGGGGCCATGGGTCCCGGCCCTGCTGGAGAACGACCCGTTGTCCCCACCCCGATCGATCCCGCAGTGAGCGCGGCCTCCCGGAGAGGTGCTGGTACCGCTCGGGCCGGTCGGCCGCTTCGCCAAGGGGGGCTCGGATGTCCGGCACGACGCCACCATGGGTTCCCGGCGCGACAGCTGCGCTCCGCACTTCTGTGGCTCAGTGCCGGACCAGGGTCCGAACGGGTCGACGGGATGCCTCCGTCGTCCGCGTGGCCGTCGGCCGGCGCCGGATGTGGCGCCGCTGTGCGCGTAGCGCCAGCACGTCGAGCGCGGCGCTGAGCACAAAGGTGACCGCCATAGAGATCACCAGGAGGACGGCGAACAGCCTCCAGAACTCCGGGGTCAGTGACGTACCCACGATGAACACCCCCTTCCAGCGGGTTGTCTCCCGACTACATCGAACCGCCGGACCCGTTCCGGCACAGGGGGCCCAAGGGCTCTCACGGGGTACCGGGCGGCCCGGCCATGGGGCCGGATGGCCCATCGCCCGGCACGGGGCACGGGAGCACGCTGGAGGTGGCAGGTTCGTACGCCCTGATTCGGAGGCACGTCATGAACGCTCCCGCCACGGCCGGCATGCTGCAGGCGCTGCCCGCCGAGCACCGCCACCGGCTGATGCGCTTCGCCCGGGAGGTGTCCTTCCCCCAGGACACCCGCCTCTTCAACGAGGGGGGCCGCGCCGACCGGTTCTGGATCATCCGTACCGGCACCGTCGCCCTCGACATGCACGTGCCCGGCCGCCGGGCCGCCCTCATCGAGACCCTCGGCCACAACGAACTCCTCGGCTGGTCCTGGCTGTTCGCCCCGCACGCCTGGCACCTGGGCGCCACGGCGACCAGCCCGGTGCGCGCCTACGAGTTCGACGCCACCGCGATCCGCTCGATGTGCCAGGACGACCCCGCGCTCGGCGCGAGCGTCGCCCAGTGGGTGGGCGACGTCCTCGCCCACCGCCTGCGCTCGGCCCGCACCCGGCTGCTGGACCTGTACGCCCCCTACGGCAGCGGCGGCCTCCGGTGACCACGCCGACCAGTCGAAGTGACAGCTCCGAAGGAGGCATCATGCACGGCACCCCGCACATCGTCAGCGACGTGATGACCCACACCGTCGCCGCCATCGGCCGCGGCGCCCCCTTCAAGGAGATCGTGCGGATGATGCAGGACTGGAAGGTCAGCGCCCTTCCAGTCCTGGAGGGCGAGGGCCGGGTCGTCGGGGTCGTCTCCGAGGCGGACCTGCTGCACAAGGAGGAGTTCCGCGACAGCGACCCCGACCGGGCCACCCAGCTGAAGCGCCTGTCGGACCTCGCGAAGGCCGGCGCGGTGACCGCCGGGGAGCTGATGACCTCGCCGGCCCTCACCGTCCACGCGGACGCGACGCTCGCCCAGGCCGCGCGGACCATGGCACACGCCAAGGTCAAACGGCTGCCCGTCGTCGACGACGTGGGCATGCTGCAGGGCATCGTCAGCCGCGCCGACCTGCTCAAGGTGTTCCTCCGCGACGACGAGGACATCGCGGAGGAGGTCCGCCGGGAGGTGGTGGCCTACCTCTTCCCCGCGCCGACGTCGGCCGCACGCGTGGCGGTGCGGGACGGGGTCGTAACGCTCAGCGGCCGCATCAAGGACACGTCCCTGGTGCCCGTGGCGGCACGTCTGATCCGGGCCGTCGAGGGCGTCGTGGACGTGGAGTTCGACGTCTCCGAGCACGGCCGTTCCTCGGAGAGGACCCCTGCCCCGTCGAATCACAGCGAGGACGCCTCGCACTAGTGGAGCCCGAACAATTCGGCGGTCACCGAAATGTCACCCGTCTAGGGTCGGCTTCATGAAGATCTCCTCCGGTCCCGGACGTCGGCGTACCGGGCCCGTACCGGCGGCAGCAGCGGCCATCGCCGCCGGCGGGGCCTTGGTGTGACGCCGGGGGAGATGCTTGCCGTGTTCGGCGCCGGTGTGAGCGCCGGTGCCATCAATACCGTGGTCGGCTCGGGAACACTGATCACCTTTCCCGTTCTGCTCGCCACCGGTCTCACCCCTGTCACCGCCACGGTCTCCAATGCGCTGGGCCTCATCCCCGGCAACATCAGCGGAGCCTTCGGCTATCGAAGAGAGCTCAAGGGGCAGGGCCGACGCATCCTGAAACTCAGCGTCGGCGCCCTGCTGGGCGGCATCACCGGCGCCATCCTCCTGCTGGCCCTGCCCGCCACCGCGTTCGAGTTGATCGTGCCGGTCCTGGTGGGCTTCGCCCTCGTCCTGGTCTCGGTCCAGCCGCTGATCAGCAAGCGGATGCGCCGCAACGCACCGAGCGACACCCACCGTCGCGACGGTGGCCCGCTGCTGTTCGTCGGCCTGACGCTGGCCAGCGTCTATGGCGGCTACTTCTCCGCCGCCCAGGGAATCATCTACATGTCCCTGATGGGCATACTCCTCGACGAGACGATGCAGCGCCTCGTCGCGGTCAAGAACGTACTGGTCGCCGTCGTCAACGCGGTCGCCGCGCTGTTCTTCCTCTTCGTCGCGGACTTCGACTGGACCGCCGTCGCGCTCATCGCGGCCGGTTCCGCGCTCGGCGGCCAACTCGGAGCCAAGGTGGGCCGCCGCTTCAGCCCCGCGGTGCTGCGGGCCCTGATCGTGACGATCGGTGTCGTCTCCATCGTCCAGCTTCTGCTCCGCTGACGCACGAAGCTGCATGTCGGCGCTTCCCACGAGCCGGGCACGGCAGAGTACGGTGCAACATCTCCTCTTTCGGCCGACCCGGTACGTTCCGGAGCATCGCCAGGATCATCGAGGACTTCATGACGTACGTTCCGAGGTCATCGGCCTCGACCCGTGACCCGGCAGCGAGCCGCCCTCACGCAACGGCGTGATGTAACGGGTCGCACCGACTTCCTTGAGCATCGCCCCAGGCCACTGGGGCGATGCTGTTTCCCACCCGCCCGAAAGGATCACCGTGACCGCCGAAGACCTCCCCCTCCAACTCGCCCGCACGAAACGCTTCTCGCTCGGCGTGCCCCGCGCCTTCACCGTCTCCCCCGACGGCGACCGCGTGCTCTTTCTGCGCACCACGAGCGGCCGCTCCACGACCGGCTGCCTGTGGCTGTACGAGGACGGCGAGGAGCGCCTGCTCGCGGACCCGTTCACGCTCGGCGACGGCGGCGAGGTCCCGGAGGCCGAGCGGATCCGCCGGGAGCGGGCACGCGAGACGACCGGCGGAATCGTCTCGTACGCCACCGACAAGGCCGTCCGCCTGGTCGTGTTCACGCTGTCGGGCGCCCTGTGGACCGTGCGCACGGACGAGGGCGTACCGCGCCGGATCCCCACGGCGGGCCCGGTCGTCGCCCCGCACCCCAGCCCCGACGGCTCCCGCATCGCGTACGTGAGTGACGGTGCCCTCCGCGTCGTACGCATCGACGGCACGGCCGACCGCGCGCTGGCCAGGCCGGAGCACCCGGAGGTGACGTACGGACTCGCCGACCACGTCTCCGCCGAGTCGCTGCACCGTACGCGGTCCTTCTGGTGGTCGCCGGACGGGGAGGAGCTGCTGGTGGTGCGGGTCGACAACTCGCCCGTCCAGCGGTGGTACATCAGCGATCCGTCGGATCCCACGCGCCCGCCGCGCGCGGTCCGGTACCCGGCGGCGGGCACCGCCAACGCGGAGCTGTCGCTGCACGTGGTGGGACTCGACGGCGACCGCATCGGGGTACGGCTCCCCAAGGAGGCCGCCGAGGCGCATCCGGCGGGCGAGTGGACCGACGCGGCCTTCGAGTACGTCGTGGAGGCGGGCTGGGACGATGCGGGCCCCTTCGCCGTCGTACAGACCAGGGACCAGCGCTCGGCGTATCTGCTCCGCATCGACGCGTCGACCGGTGCGACCAGGAGGCTGCACCACCAACGCGACGCCGCCTGGCTGGAGTTCGTGCCCGGAACGCCGGTCCATACCGCCGCCGGCCCCGTCCTCACCACACAGGACGTGATCCGCGGACTGTGGATGCCCGCGACCGGAGTGCGTACGCCCGAGGACATGTACGTCCATGATCTGGTCGGTGCGGTCGGTGAGCGGATCTTCTTCGTCGCGAGCGAGGAGCCGACCGAGTCCCACGTCTGGTCGTACGACCCGGTCGGCGGCTTGGTGCGGCTGACCGACGAGCCGGGCGTGCACAGCGCCGCCGTCGGGGGCGGCACGGTCGTCCTGGACAGCAGGACGCTCGACGGGCAGACGGTGACGGTGCTGCGGGACGGCAGGCCGGCCGGGCGGATCCGGGTGCTGGCCGAGCGGCCCGTGACCGAGCCGCGGCCCCGTTTCCTGACGCTCGGCGAGCGGGAGCTGCGAGCGGCGCTCTACTTGCCGGAGTCGTACGAGCCGGGGACGCGTCGGCTGCCCGTGATCGTGCACTCGTACTCGGGGCCCGGCCTGCAGACCGTCGTGAAGGCGGCGGCCTGGTGGCACGCGGTGAACCAGTGGTTCGCCGAGCAGGGCTTCGCCGTGCTGTCCGTCGACGGGCGGGGCACGCCGGGGCGTGACCGGGCGTGGGAAGCGGCCATCCACGGTGACCAGTTGACGCCCGTGGTCGACGACCAGGCGGACGCCGTGCGCGCGGCGGCGGAACTCTTCCCGGAGCTGGACACGAGCCGCGTGTCGATCCGCGGCTGGTCCTTCGGCGGCTACCTCGCGGCGGGTGCCGTACTGCACCGGCCCGATGTCTTCCACGCGGCCGTCGCGGGCGCGGCCCCGACCGATCTGCGCCTGTACGACACGCACTGGAAGGAGCGCTTCCTTGGGCATCCGGACATCCAGCCGGAGAACTACGAGCGCTGCTCCCTGGTGGCGCACGCGCACAAGCTCACGCGTCCCCTGATGCTCGTCCACGGAATGGCCGACGACAACGTGGCGCCCGCGCACATGCTGCGCTTCTCGGCGGCGCTGCTCGCGGCGGGCCGTCCGCACAGCGTGCTGCCGCTGCCCGGTTCGACCCACTTGGTCACACAGGAGGGCGTGATAGACACCCTGCTCCGGCTTGATCTCGATTTCATCAAGAACTCAAGTACTTTGTGAACGACCTTGGTGACGTCCGCGTACACCTTGATGTGGATCAGCGCGTTCCGCGTTGACCCCAAGCACATCTGCACATCTGTGGAAGGGACCGCCACATGTCCAGCGAATCGCTTCAGCGTGCTCAGCCCGCGCCGGCAATCTGTCGCCGCACCATCCTCGCGGCACTCGGCGCGGCCGGCGCCACCGCCGCGCTCACCGCCTGCGGAGGCTCCGACGACAGCTCGTCGGGCTCCTCCGGCTCCTCCGAACCATCCGGCTCCACGGGCTCCGGCGGCGGTGAGGCGCTGGCCAAGACCAGCGAGATCCCGGAGGGCGGCGGCAAGGTTTTCGCCGACCAGAAGGTGGTCGTCACTCAGCCGACGGCCGGCGAGTTCAAGGCCTTCTCGACGACATGCCCGCACCAGAAACAGCAGGTCAATGCCGTGGACAACGGCCTGATCACCTGCCCCGCTCACGGCAGCCAGTTCAGTGTCACGGACGGCAGTGTCGAGAAGGGGCCCGCGACCAGTGCGCTGGCCGCCGCGAACATCACCGTCGAGGGAGACTCGATCACGCTCGCGTGATCTTGCGCGGACGCCTGAAACAGGCCAGCACCTCGTCCGTGGTGGTTATGGTGGCCACCAGGGCGAGCGTGTTGCGGACCATTGCGGGGGTGTAGTCGGAAGGCACCCCCGCGATGGCGTCCCTGGGCACGACGGCGGTGTAGCCGCGGTTGACGGCGTCGAACACGGCGTTGGGTATGGCCACGTTGGCCGAGACACCGGTCACGATCAGCGTGCGGCAGCCCAGGTTGCGCAGCAGCGGGTCGACGTCCGTGCCCGCGATCGGCGACAGCCCGTGCAGTCGGCGTACGACGAGATCCTCGTCGGCGACCTCGATGGGCGGCGCGACGCGTACCGCCGTCGTCCCCGACAGTTGCTGCACCGGCAGCCGCTCGGCGGCCCGGAACAGCCGGGCGTTGTGATTGGCGCCGCGCCCGTCGGGGCGACGCTCGGCGATCGCGTGGATCACCTGTACTCCGCTCTCGTGCGCCCCGGCGACCAGCTGGGCGATACGGGCCAGGACACCCGACGCGCGTGCCTCCTTGGCGAGTTCGGGCAGCGCGCTGTCCTGGCCGACGACGCCCTGCTGGCACTCGACGGTCAGCAGGACCGTGGTCGCGGGGTCGAGGAGTTCACTGAGCTCTTCGTGCGACGGCATGGCTCCCCCTGGGGCGGACGAGTGGCGCTGCGGTGGCGGGCGAGCGTAGCGACCATTGCGTGAGGGCGGAAGACGCCGCATGATTTCCTGACGCTCAGTCAGAAAAGTCAGAAAAGAGGGACCCACATGACCACCACGCAACGCCGGGGCCGAAAGATCATGATGACCCCCGAAGAACTGGACGAGTTCCTCACCGCCCAACGCACCTGCCGAGTAGCCACCGTCTCGGCAGACGGCGCCCCTCACCTCAGCGCCCTCTGGTTCGCCTGGGACGGCACGTCCCTCTGGCTGTACTCGATAACGCGCAGCAAGCGGTGGTCCGACCTGCGGAGGGACCCCCGTGTGGCCGTGGTCGTAGACGCAGGCGAGGAGTACGGGGAGCTACAGGGCGTGGAGCTGTCGGGCACTGTCGAGTTCGTGGGCGAGGCCCCGCGCACGGGCGAGCCGTATCCCGAACTCGACGCCGTGGAGCGCCTGTTCGCGCAGAAGAACTTCGGCCTGAACGAGATGCCCCACGACGGCAGACACGCATGGCTCCGCCTGACCCCGGAGTCGATCAAGTCATGGGACTTCCGCAAACTGGCTGCACTTTGACGACAGGGGGTTCCGGTAGCGCCCCTTCAGGGGCGCGGGGCTGTATCGATTTGCGGCTCCGCCGCGTGGGCGCGACCAGCCACAACGAACCTGCAGCCGCGACACGCAGTGTCACCCACCACCCCGGGGCGGGGGGCCTGGGGGCACAGCCCCCAGTTCCGGGAAGGGGCGGGCTCGGGGAAGAAAACCCCTACGACCCCCCAGCGGAGCGCAACGCCTCGACCGCCGCCCGAACAGACGGCCGCCGATCCCCATCGGCACGCCACACCGCGTACACATGCCGGGTGACACGCTGACGAACCGGCACCGTACGCACACCGTCCGGCACCGCCCCACGCCCGAGGCGAGGCGCGACACACACGCCAAGCCCCGCAGCGACCAGCGCAAGCTGCGTATGGTGCTCCTCCGCCCGATGCGCGACAACCGGCTCGATCCCCTTGGCGCGAAGCGTGAAGAACAGCCACTCGTGGCAGAACTCCCCCTCGGGCCAGGCGATCCACTCGTCGTCGGCGAACTCCTCGAGATCCACCTCGTCCCGCCCGGCAAGCGGATGCCCGGCGGGCATCGCCACATCGGCGGCATCGTCAAGAAGCGAGGCCTTGACCAGCCCCTCCGGCACAGGCAACGGCTTGTTGTACCAGTCGAGCACGACCGCCATGTCGACATCGCCGCGAACCACCGCGAAAACGCCTTCTTCAGGCTCCAACTCCCGCGACCGAACCCGCAGTCCAGGATGCTCGGCCCGCAACGCGGCGAGCGCCGCGGGAAACAGCCCGCGCGCGGCCGTCGGGAACGCGCAAAGCCGCAACTCCCCCACCACCTGCCCCCGCTGCGCCTCCAGATCGGACTGCGCCAGCTCGACCTGGGACAGAATCCGCGCGGCATGATCGGCGAGCAACCGCCCGGCGTCGGTGAGCCGCACCCCCCGCCCGTTCTTGGCGACGAGCCGCTGCCCCACCTCCCGCTCCAGCTTGGACATCTGCTGGGACACGGCCGAGGTCGTGACATGCAGCCCTTCGGCCGCACGACTGACCGAGCCGTGCCGGGCAAGGGCATCGAGGGTACGCAGGCGCTCCAGGTTCAACACATAAGCAATGCTACGAGATACCGAGCAATAAATCTCGCTTGTACTACGAGATTGCCCAGGCCATCGTGGTCGACATGAGCGCCGCCACCCCAAGCCGCCACCACCCCCGAACCCGCACTCCCACCAGCACCCGCATCCGCACCCCCACGACTCAACCCGACACCGCCGCGCCGAAGCCCCGCCGAGCCCTCGACTGGCGCATCCGCTTCGGCGTCCTCTCCCTCATCTGGGGCTTCAGCTTCCTGCTGATCAAGGTCGGCACGGAAGGGTACGCACCCTTCCAGGTGACGCTGGGACGACTGGTGTTCGGCACCCTGGTGCTCGCGACCGCGCTGGCCTGGAAGCGGGAGCGGCTGCCGCGCGGGACACGTACCTGGACGCATCTGGCAGTCGTGGCGTTCTTCCTCAACGCACTCCCTTTCTCCCTGTTCGCGTACGCCGAGCTGACGATCCCGTCCACGCTCGCGGGGATATGCAACGCGACCTCGCCCCTGTGGGGCATGGCCCTGTCGCTGGTCGCCCTCTCCGAGGACCGGCCCACCCGCCGCCGGGTCGCCGGTCTCGGCATCGGCTTCCTCGGCGTGCTCACGGTGCTCGGTGCCTGGCAGGGCTTCCACGGTCTCGACGCCACGGGCACGGCGCTGGCCCTGCTGGCCTCGCTCAGCTACCCGATCGGCTGGATCTACCTCCGACGCACACTGGCTGGCTCCAGCTACTCCAACCTCTCGCTGGCCGGCGCCCAATTACTGCTGGCGACCGCCCAGTTGGCCGTGGTCACGCCGCTGTTCACCACCTTGCCGAACCGGTTGGCGGTCCTGCCCCTGCTCGCGATCGTGGCACTCGGCGCGCTGGGCACGGGCGTCGCCATGCTGGTCCAGTACGGCTTGGTCGCCGAGGTAGGCCCGACGACGGCCCAGATGGTCACGTACTTCATCCCGGTCATCGCCACCGCGGCGGGCGTCGCGATCCTCGGCGAGTCGCTGACCTGGTCGACACCGGTGGGCGCGGCCATCGTGCTCGCGGGCGCGGCACTCACGCAGTCCAGGCCCAAGTCGGGGGCCTAGGAGGCGAGTTCAGGCGTAACGGCGCGCGGGCGCCGGGCCGATGGCGAAGGCGACCGCGTCCGCCAGCGGCCCGATGTCGTGCGCGGCGAGCGTCGAGACGGTGATCCGCAGGCCGGGCGGCGAGCTCACCCGGAAGCTGGCGCCCGGCGCGACGGCCCAGCCGGAGTGCAGCAGCCGTGCGACGGCGCCGGTCTCGTCCGGCACGGGCACCCATACGTTCATCCCGCTGCGCCCGTACGCCTCGATGCCGCGCTCCGCGAGCGCGGCGATCAGCGCGTCCCGCCGGCGCCCGTACGACGCCGCCACCGCCCGTACATCCACCGCACCGCTCGCCCACAGCTGCACGACGGCCCGCTGCAGCAGATGACTCACCCACCCCGGACCCAGCCGCTGCCGCCCCTGGACGCGGTCGGTGGTGACCCGGTCGCCGGTGAACACGGCGAGCCGCAGGTCGGGGCCGTACGCCTTGGCGGCCGAGCGCACGAAGGCCCAGTGGTGGGTGACTCCGGCCAGCGGGTGCAGGGGCAGGTCGACGATGCGATGGCCGTGGTCGTCCTCGATGAGCAGGGTCTGAGGGTGCTCCTCGATCACGGAACGCAGGGCACGCGCGCGCGTGGCGCTCACGGCGGCGCCGGTCGGGTTCTGCGCGCGGTCGGTGACGATCAGCGCTCGGGCACCCGAGCGCAGCGCGCCCCGTACGTCGTCGGGCAGCGGCCCTTCGTCGTCGACACCGACCGGGAGCGTGCGCAGCCCGAGCGCCGGGGCCAGGTCGAGGACACTGCGCCAGCCGGGGTCCTCGACGGCGACCGCGTCCCCGGGCCTGAGGTGGGCGGCCAGCACGCGCTCGATGGCGTCGAGCGCTCCGGAGGTGACGGTGACGGGCCCGTCCGGCACTCCGTCCGCGTCCAGGTCCGCACGGGCGAGCCGCGCCAACTCCGGTTCCACGGCGGCCTCTCCGTAGAGCATCGGCTCGCGGTCCGAGTGAGCCGCTGCCGCCGCGAACGCTTCGGCGAGGGCGGGTAGCAAGGCCGGATCCGAGTTCCCGTCGGACAGGTTCCGTACCCCTGGCGGCACATCCAGGCGCGAGAGCTCTCGCGCCGTCGTGACCGGCTTGGGGCGTACGCGGCTGCCGCGCCGGCCCGCGGTCTCGATGACCCCACGCTCCCGCAGCGTGCGGTACGCGGCCGCGACGGTATTGGGATTCACACCAAGATCGGCTGCCAACTCCCGCATGGGAGGCAGCAGTTGACCGGGCTCAAGGCCTCCCGCACCCACCGCACGCTCGACGCTGGCCGCAATCTCGGCTGCGCGCCTTCCTTCGATCCGGTACTCTCCTAGCACAAAGCACAGTATGCACTAGTGCAATACATTCAGGCAAGCGTGCACGCCGAGCACGCGAGCGACCGAGCACATGAACGACACGGAGAGCTGGAGAGCACCATGACGCAGACGGCCCCGCGGCCCGCCGCCTACACCCCGAGCGACCGCACCATCCCCACCCGCTCCCGCAAGCGTGCCGCGTACGACCAAGAGACGGTGCACTCGATACTCGACGAGGGGTACGTCTGCCATCTGGGCTTCGTCCGCGAGGGAGCACCGGTCGTGCTGCCCACGCTGTACGGCCGGATCGGTGAGCGCCTCTATGTGCACGGCTCGACGGGTTCGCGTCCGCTGCGGATGGCCGGACAGGCCGAGCCGGGACTCCCGGTCTGCCTCACCGTCACGCACGTCGACGGTCTGGTGCTGGCCCGTTCGGCCTTCCACCACTCGCTCAACTACCGCTCCGTGGTGGTGCACGGCATCGCCCACCAGGTGACGGACCCCGACGAGAAGCGCGAAGCCCTCGACGCCCTCGTGGACCAGGTGGTCCCGGGCCGCTCGCAGGACTCCCGGCCCGCCAACGACAAGGAGCTGGCCGCCACCGCCGTACTCCGACTCGACCTGGGCGAGGTCTCCGCCAAGCTCCGTACGGGCGGCCCCAATGACGAGCCCGAGGACCTGGACCTGCCGCACTGGACCGGAGTGGTGCCGCTCCACAAGGGATACGGCACCCCCATACCGGCCGACGACCTGGCCCCGGACGTCGAACTGCCCGACTACCTGACGACGCTCTGAGGCTCATCCTCAGGCGTCTCGGGCGCCTCCCGCGTGCGCTCCGCGCCGTCTCGCGCCTCCGCGACCGCGAGCCCCGCGACCGAGCCGAGCATCAGCAACGTGCCCACGAGCGTCGCCGCGGTGAGCCGCTCGCCGAGCAGCCCCACGGCCAGTACCGCCGCGCTCACCGGCTCCAGGAGCATGATCACGGAGACGGTGGCCGAGCGGACGACGGCGGCCCCCGCGAAGTACAGGGCGTATGCGAGGGCGGTCGGGATGGCGGCGACATACGCCAACAGGGCCAGAACCAGGGCTAGTTCGTCGGTGCGCGGCACCAGTCCCTCGGTCAGGCCGAAGGGCAGCAGGCACAGCGTCGTGACGGCGAACGCGCCCACGGTGGTGGAGGACGCGTCGGCCCCGCCGTCACGTCCCCACCACCGGGTCAGCAACGTCATCACGGAGTACCCGGCGGCGGACACGAGCGCGAGCGCCACACCCCAGGGCCGCACCGTCGCACCCTCACCGCCCAGCACCAGCACCGCGAGCCCGGCGAGCGCCCCGACGACGGCGGCACTCCCGCCCCGCCCGAGCCGCTCCCCCATGGTCAGCCGCGCCCCGAGCGCGATGAGCACGGGCCCGGCGCCGAGGGTGACGACGGTGGCCACGGCGAGTCCGGTCGCCTCGACGGCGGCGAAGTACGCGGTCTGGAAAACGGCGAGACCGAGCCCTGTGATCCCGATCCGCAGCAGGGTCGTACGAGCACGAAGGCGCGGCCGTGCGGTGTGACGCGGCCGGGGCCGCAGCAGCCGGGCGGCGAGGAGCAGAAGGAGCCCGCCCGCACAGCGCCAGAACGACAGGGCGATGGGACCCATGTCGCTCGCCCGGTAGACGAGCGAGGCGGCCGCGCCCGCAGTGCCCCAGGCGGCACCGGCGACGGTCAGATAGAGGAGGCCTCGCCCGATGGGCAGGCCGGAAGCAGCATTCGACACGTGTTCTCTCCGCAGATACGCAGTTCGGAAAGGACCACGTCACGCGCGGAACACAGCGCACAGCACAGCGGCGCGTGGAAGGTCCTCGGACTTCGTCTGCGGGCAGCACCGTTCCGCCCGACCGGCGGTCGGGCGTGGATTCCGGAGGGCCCGCCTCAGGCGGCGGGAGGAGGAAGAACGAGTGCGTCCGAATGCATGATCGGCAGCCTAGGCGGCGCTGCCCCGCGCCGACAACTCCTTTTCGGCGTCGCCCCCGCCACTGGTCACCGGCCCGTCCGAGCCCTTGGCCGGCGTCGACGACTGAGCGATGAACGCGCCGAACAGCACCACCGCGCCGCCCACGAGCTGCGGCGCCGACAGGTGTTCCCCGAGCAGGATCCATGCGAGGACGGTCGCGATGACCGCCTCGAGGCAGGCCACGACGCCCGCGACCTGCGGGGAGAGCCGGCGCACGGCCAGCACGCCGGTGACGTACGCGAGGACGGTGGCGACGAGCACGATCCAGACCAGCAGGTATCCGGCGGCGACCGTCGTGCCGTTCATGTTCGCGCCGCCGCCGAGGACCGACCAGTCCATGCCCCAGGGACGCGCGACGAGCGTCAGCACGATCGCGCCGACGAGCAGGCCGTACGCTATGACGCCGAGCGGGTCAGGGGCCTGGTCGCCCGCGTCGCCGCCCTGGTCGGACAGAACGAAGTAGCCGACCTGGCAGCAGGCCGCGCCGAGCGCGAGCAGCAGTCCGAGAAGGTCGAAGCTCAGCCCCGACCACACCTCGACGACGCAGGCGAGCCCGCCGACGGCGAGTACGACGCCGAGCGCGGCGGCGCGCGTCACCGGCCGCCGCTGCACGAACCGCACCCAGCCGAGGACCAGCGCCGGCGCGAGGTACTCGACGAGCAGCGCGACGCCGACGGGGATCCGGGAGATCGCGGCGAAGTAGCAGGCCTGGACTCCGGCCACGGCGAGCAGCCCGAACCCGGCGAGCAGCGCGGGGCGCGTGCGCAGCAGCCCCCGGTGGCGGACGGCGAGCGGCAGCATCACCACGGCGGCGCCCGCGACGCGCAGCCACACCACGTGGAGCGGGTCGAGGCCCGCGTCGATCAAGGGCTTGGCCGCGACACCGGATCCCCCGAAGGCGACCGCCGACACGAGCGCGAGGCCCAGCCCGACGCCTCTTCCCTGGTTCCTCTGACTGCTCTCAGACGTACGCACCGGCACATGATGACAGGCGACGACAGGAGCGTCACCCTCAATGACACCTGTCTCGACGGCTGGACGCGCACGACTGCGGACGTATCCCTGGAAACCGCCCGCGGCACAGCCCTGGAGCGTTCGTGACCCCTCAGGCTTCGATGCCGGGCTCCACCGCGGCGTCGAGACGGGCCCGTAGCGTCGTCACGTCGACTCCCGCCCGCTCCAGCACCTCCACGGCCCGGGACTCGGGATCGGCGACGATGGCCGCGAGCAGATCGATGCCGTCCGCCGGTTCGCCGCCTCGCCGCGCGGCGAGCGCGCACGCGTGCTCCATGGCACCGGCCGCCACCGGGGACCAGCCGTCCTCCCGTACGGTCGGCACGGCACCGGAGTCCTCCACGCCGCTCTGCCAGCGCAGGCCGTAGCCGATGCTGCGCTGTACGAGATAGCCGAGCAGGCGCGGGATCTGAGGGCCACCGTCGAAGACGGCGCGCACCTCGGAGTCGGACTCCAGGAGCGTATGCAGCAGATGAGCCGTGTCGATCTGCCGGTCCCCGTCCCGCAGCGCCCTTCTGCGCGCACCGGCGACCACCGCCGCCAGCTCCTCACTGAGCCCGGCCTCGATGTCCATACGCTTCAGGCCATGATCGGCGGCCTGCTGCCGGGGAATACGGGGTTGCACATCCTTACCCCATCAGCCCCTTCGAGCCGAGTCATCCTCGGCGGGAAGCATTTTCGCGTCCGACACAAGTTGGGCAGGCGTAGGCGGATTCTCCTCCTTACGGATGACATCACGCCCTTGTCCCTGACGAAGCGCGCGCCGCCTTGCTTCGCGCCCTACGCGCGACCCCCCGCTCCGGCGCACGTCCACGGGCCCTAACTTCCTGACGGTTCATCAGTATTGAATGTTGCGGGCCCTGCGGCTACGTTCCGCGACACCGTAGCTGCGCTCGGCGCAGCGCCTGACACGAAGGGGTGGTCGCATGGCCGAAGTCAGCGCGGAAGCACGGATCGAGGCGCCGGCCGAGAAGGTCTGGGCGCAGCTCACGGACTTCTCCTCCTACGGGGAGTGGAACTCCACGCACACCAGCTTCCCCAAGGGCGGCCCCGAGACCCTCGAAGTCGGCGGCACCTTCGAGGAGCACATGAAGCTGATGGGTTTCCCCGCTGAAGTCGACTGGACCATCGAGCAGTTGGAGCCCGCCCGTACGCTGGCGATCCGCGGCAAGGGACCGATGTCCGTAACCGTCGCCACGCGCTACACACTCACCCCCGAGGGCGAGGCCGCCACCAAGGTCCGTATCGACGGAGAGTTCACGGGCTCCGCCGTCTCACTGATGGCGGGCAAGCTCAAGGACTCGGCAACGGCGGCCCTCAACGAATCGCTGCGCAAGCTGGGTGGGCTGGTGGCCTAGAGCGCAGGGTTGGAGAGCTGTAGCCACGTCGCCACAGACCTGATCCCCCACGCCGAAGGGGGTACTTCGCTGTCGAAGTACCCCCTGTGCGGGCCGTCGGGCCGTGATCATCGGCCCTCATCCCGTCAGTCCTCGTCAGCGAGGATCAGATACAGCTTCTTCCGGGCGTCGTTGATGACGGACAGCGCCTTCTCGCGCTGCTCCTTGCTGCCGGTCTTCCAGACCTGGCCGAACGCCTCCATCAGACCGAAACCGGCCTGCCGGATGTCGCTCAGCGCCTCCCAGTCGACCCCACGCCCGGCTTCTTCCCAGGGCGCTTCGGGACCCTCGTCGGCCGCGGTGCGGCCCGACTCGGTGAGCGAGAACAGCTTCTTGCCGCCCTCGGTCGCGCTGGTGATCAGACCTTCGTCCTCCAGCAGTTGGAGGGTGGGGTACACCGAGCCGGGGCTGGGCTTCCATGCCCCGCCGCTGCGCTCGGCGATCTCCTGGATCATCTCGTAGCCGTGCATGGGCCGGTCCTTCAGCAGGGCCAGGATCGACGCGCGTACGTCGCCGCGCCGCGCCCTGCCCCGCGGACCGCCCCGTCCGCCGCGGCCACCCCAGGGTCCCGGACCGAAGCCCGGCCCGAAGGGACCGAAGGCGGCGCGGCGCCCTTCGAAGCCTCCCCGGCCATGCGGGCCGGGTCCACCGTGTCCATGTCCAGGACCAGGTCCAAAGCCCGGTCCGAATTCCTCTCCATGGGAACGCATCGCAATCACTCCATTCCATCATTGATCGGTCGCGATGCGTCAACGATATATCGGAATAGCTCGCCTGGCAAGCCCCTCCCACGCGCGCACCCCGTCCCGAAACAGCCCGCTCCCGGTCCACCCACTCCGAATTGGCCTTGGCCTGCGGCTTCGATCCAGCCCTAGCGTCAGCTCCATGCGGATTCGAATCGTCGACGCCTTCACCGACCGCCCCTTCGCCGGCAACCCGGCCGGGGTCCTCCTCCTCGACGTCTTCCCCGAGGACGCCTGGCTCCAGAACGTGGCCCTGGAGGTCAATCACGCGGAGACGGCGTTCGCCCACCCCCTCCCCGAGGGCGGCGAGGCCGACTGGGCGCTGCGCTGGTTCACGCCCGTCACCGAGGTCGCCATGTGCGGCCACGCGACGCTTGCCACCGCGCACGTGCTGGCCACCACGGACGCCGCCCGGGGGCCCGTACGGTTCGCGACCAGGAGCGGCGTACTGACCGCCACCACGAACGACGACGGCTCCATCACTCTGGACTTCCCGACCGCCCGGCTCACCCAGGTCGAGGTCCCGGCGGGTGTGGCCGAGGCTCTGGGCGCCGAGCCGCTGACCACCCACGGCACCGGCCCGAGCGTCGGCGATCTGCTCATCGAACTCACCGACGAGAGGACCGTCCGGGGCCTCACCCCCGACCACAAGGCCCTCTCCCGGTACTCCGAGCGCGGCATCATCGCCACGGCCCGCGCCGAAGACTCCTCGCAGGGCTATGACTTCGTCTCGCGCTGCTTCTTCCCAAAGATGGGCATCGACGAGGACCCGGTCACCGGCAGCGCCCACACCGCGCTCGCCCCCTACTGGTCCGAACGCCTCGGCCGCCCCGACCTCACCGGCCTGCAGGCATCCGCCCGCTCAGGCCTCGTCCGCACCGAACTCCGCGACGACCGCACCCTGCTCACGGGCCACGCGGTCACCGTCATCGAGGGCGAACTCCACGCGTGAACAGCACGGAAGGGGCGTACGACATCCCGTACGCCCCTTCCAGATCCGTAGCGTTCACGCGGTGGGCAGCCACCCCACCTTGCCCGCCAACAGCGCGTATCCCACGAACGCCCCGATGTCGAGCAGGGAGTGGGCGACCACCAGCGGTCCGACGCGGCCCCAGCGGCGGTACAGGTAGACGAAGACGATGCCCATGACCATGTTCCCGATGAACCCGCCGATGCCCTGGTAGAGGTGATACGAGCCGCGCAGCACGGAGCTGGCCATCAGCGCGGTGCCCGGCGTCCACCCCAACTGGTCGAGCCGGCGCAGCAGATACCCGACGACGATCACCTCTTCCAGGACGGAGTTCTGCACCGCGGAGAGGATCAGCACCGGATACTTCCACCACACATCGGGCAGCGATTCCGGGACGACGGTGAGGTTGAAGCCGAGGCTGCGGGTCGCCAAGTAGAAGGCGATCCCGGTACTGCCGATCACCGCCGCGATCGCCGCACCACGGCCCAGATCCGGCCACGGACGGCTCCGGTCGAAGCCGATGGTGCGCATCCCCGCCCCCTCGCGGAGCAGAAGGTGCGCGACGAGCAGGACCGGCACCAACGCCGAGGTGATCCCGAACAACTGCCAGGTCAGATCGAGCCATGGCCGCCCGGGCGCTGCCGAGGCGTTCAGGTTGGCCGCCTGATCCTTCAGTCCCCCGGGTTTCGTCACCGATCCGACAAAGCTGATCAGCGCGGAAACTCCGCTCGCACCGAGCGACACCCCCAGCACAAGCAGCATCTCATCGCGAAAAACTCGCCGCGCCGGCTGCTCCACCGGATAAGAATCGGCCACCGGCCCCGCCTCCGACTGCACACGTGCCTCCAGTTGTGTCATCCCGTCTCGTTCCCATCCCAGCCCCGCGCCGTACGGCTCACGGATCAAGCAGGGGGAGGGCACCACCGCATGGGACGTCACAGCTTGCCCGACCAGCACGGGAGCAAGACAGCCGACCCCCTTCCGCGCGCACGGCGGCGCTTGTTCTCGCCGTCGTCGGGGGCACCGTGGCGGCGATCGAGGATCATCGAGAATCGAGGTCGACCAGATCGCGAAGGCAGCGGGGTCGCGAGCTCACCCCAGCGGGATCGCCGGCTCCGGCAGCCCCACCGGCCAGGTGTGCACCGGCTCACCGAGGTGCATCAGCTCGCAATAACGTTTCGTCGTGGCGGCCAGCGCCGCCTCCCGGCCCATGCCGGTCTCCAGCGCCCGGTGGAACGTACTGGACTGCCAGGCCGCCCCATTCATCCGCCGCCTGCACCGCTCCTCGATCACACCGAGGTAGAAGTCCCGGTCGGCCGGCTCGACGCCCCACGCGTCCAGGCCCGCCGCCGCGAGCGGCAGCAACTCGTCCCGCACCAGCTGCACCGCGGGCACCCGCGTCGTCCCGCCGTACCGGCCGCGCCGCGGCCACTGAAGGTGTGCGTCGATGCCGTACCGGCACGCGTGGTCGAAGTTGGCGGCGGCGGCCTCGAAGGGCAGCCGCGTCCACACGGGCCGGGCGTCCTCGGCGAGGGCGCGTATGAGCCCGTAGTAGAAGGCCGTGTTGGCGATGACGTCGGTGACGGTGGGACCGGCGGGCAGTACGCGGTTCTCGACGCGCAGATGCGGGACGCCGTCATCGATGCCGTACACCGGGCGGTTCCAGCGGTAGATGGTGCCGTTGTGCAGCACGAGTTCGCCGAGCCGGGGTATGCCGCCGTCGTCCAGGACGCGCTGCGGATCCTCTTCGTCACAGATCGGCAGCAGAGCCGGGAAGTAGCGCAGATTCTCCTCGAAGAGGTCGTACGCCGACGAGATCCACCGCTCCCCGAACCAGGTGCGCGGACGCACCCCCTGGGCCTGCAACTCGGGCGGACGGGTGTCGGTGGACTGCAGGAACAGCGGCGGCCGGGACTCGCGCCACAGCTCACGGCCGAACAGGAACGGGGAGTTGGCGCCGACCGCGACCTGTACGGCGGCGATAGCCTGCGCAGCGTTCCACACGTCGGCGAAGCGGCCCGGCGTCACCTGGAGGTGCAGCTGTACGGAGGTGCAGGCGGCTTCGGGCGCGATGGACGCGGAAGTGCAGCTGAGCCGCTCGACGCCGTCGATGTCGAGTGTGAAGTCCTCGCCGCGGGCCGCCACGATCTGGTCGTTGAGCAGGGTGTAGCGGTCCACGTCGGAGAGGTTCGCGGAGACCAGGTCGTCGCGTGCGAGCGTGGGCAGAATGCCGATCATCACGATGCCCGCGTCGACCTCGTTCGCTTTGCGATGGGCATATGCGAGTGAGGTCCGCAGCTCCTCGGCGAGGCGGTCGAATACCCGGCCTCCCAAGCGATGTGGGGCAATGTTGACTTCCAGATTGAACATGGCGAGTTCTGTTTGGAAATCACGGCTGGCGATACGTTCAAGTACTTGAGCGTTCATCATGCGCGGCATGCCGTCCGGGCCCGCGAGATTGAGCTCGATCTCCAGGCCCATGAGATTCTTCGGGCGATCGAACCGCTCCTCCGCCAACAGCCGCGCAAGCCCCGCCAGACACTGCCGGAGCTTGCCGCGGTAGCGCTGGCGATCGGACAGGCCGAACGACGCTGCCTCGACCTTCTCCCCCATGGAAGCGTCCTTCCTCGACTGGGCAGCCCGACGAACCGGCCGCTGACGTCCCGGGTCACGGGGGATGATGCCCAGGCAATGCGATCGATAACGTCCTGGACAGGCCTGCCGCACGCTACTCTGAACGCAGGCCGTCCGGGCACATTCACGCGGCATGAGGCAATGCACGGTTTTTCGCCGAGCAGTGACTTCGTCTCTACCGAGTTGCGGTCTCGTGAAAAACGCCGACGACTTTCGGCCGACCGTTTCGGTGACGAATGCCGAGGTCGTCGCCGGGCGCCTCTGGAGAATCGGGATCAAAGACACTTATCGACGGCCGAATGGCGCCTTGCCCTTAATCCGCGCAACGGCTAGACGAAACACTGTCCGAACACGGGTCGTATAAACTTCGCGAACGAGGCAGAGAGTCGGCGCTCGCGGTCGTTGGCCCTGTCGTCACAGTGACGTCATTCACCGGAAGGTGAGCCGCGCAGCGTCTGATGCGTGCGATCGCAAAGCGACAGCAGATCCTCGATGCGAGCGTACGCGCCAGACGCCGCGCGACAGGCAGCACGGTGACCCACAGGCCGGGACCCCCGCCCCTCTGCCCCGAGTGCTGACAGCGTCGTCCGCCCCCGTCCTCGCGCCACCTGTGCCTGTCGAATGAGAGGCGACCCACCATGCCGCTGCATGTCCCTCCGGCTCCCGCGCCCGCTGTACGTACCGTCCTCACGGCCCTCGGTTCTCCCACCGCCGTCCGCGAGGCACCTACCCCGTCCCTGCGCAACGCCCAGGGGCCCGCGACACCCGATCTCCCGCTGCCCGTCCACGTGCTCGACCGGATCACCCCGGCGGGCGCCTCGGCCACCCGTCTCGCAGGGTGGCGCTTCCTCATCCGCTGCGGTGGGTCTGCCGTAGCGGCTGCCGAGACCAGGCTGACCCCCGACGGCTGGGCCTTCTCCCACTTCTTCGAGGGTCCGTACGTCTCCGCCACCGAGCGCGCGCTGCGCCAGGCGGAGGCCATGACGCAGCCGTACCAGGCCCGCCTGCTCTCCGTACCCGAGCTCTACATGCTCACGCTCTGGCTGCACGGCGACTGCACGGCCGACGGCGCCGAAGGCCATCCCGCCGCCACCGATCTCCTGGTGCCCCTGGCGCCGGCGCCGCCCGGCATCGCCTCGCACCGCCCGCACCGCGTGGCCGAACTGCTGCCCGTCCTGACCAACCGGCTCACCCCCGCCGCCACTCCCCCGCTGCTCGGCTCACCCGCCTGAGCACACCTCGGCTTCCGTGCCCCGCGGCCCCACTCCGGCCGCGGGGCACAGTGCTGCACACAGTGACGCGGCGCGGACACAGCGCACGCCCGGCCCGTTCGGACTAGACCGATCCGACTACTCCGAACCACCCGAACAGGCAGCCCAGTTGGAATGAACCATCCGCACGAGTGGTGCGTCTTCAACCTGTGAGGAGCGTCACCGCGAAATCCCTGCGGATTGACGTTTATAGGGCAACACTGGGTTCCGTACCGACTGACAAACGGGGGGCGGCCATGAACACCACATCGAGCCGCAGCACAGACAACAAGACGATCACCGATCTCACCACCCAGACTACCCAGCGAAAGATCCCACCAATGTGCCAGCACCAGCCACCGTGTCCGACAGCCGACTCCGCCGACCGGGAAGCAGCGCACCTCGTGGCGCACCACCCGGAGCAGGGATGGAGCCTGCTGTGCAACGGCGTCCTGCTCTTCGAGGACACCGGTGAGCTCCTGCCGGACGGCCGGATCATCGACCCGCACCGACCGATGATCAGCGCGCAGGTGGTGACCGCCGCCTGAGCCGCGCGGCGCATCACCGGCGACGCCAGGCACGCTGCTCGGACATATGAGGGGCCGGCCCCGGGAGATCCCGGAACCGGCCCCGACGTATGTCCGGACGCGATGACGCGGCTACTCGTCGTAAACGTCCATCGGCGGGCAGGAGCAGACCAGGTTCCGGTCGCCGTACGCCTGGTCGATCCGCCGCACCGGCGGCCAGTACTTGTCCGCGGCCGACACCCCTGCCGGGAAGACGGCCTCCTCACGGCTGTACGCGTGCTCCCACGCACCGCCGAGCACGGCCGCCGTGTGCGGCGCGTTCCGCAGCGGGTTGTCGTCCGCAGGCCACTCCCCGGAGCCGACCTTCTCGATCTCCGCACGAATGGCGATCATCGCCTCGCAGAACCGGTCGAGTTCGGCCAGATCCTCGCTCTCGGTCGGCTCGATCATCAGTGTCCCGGCCACCGGGAAGGACATCGTCGGCGCGTGGAACCCATAGTCGATCAGTCGCTTGGCGATGTCGTCGACGCTCACGCCGGTCGCCTTGGTGAGCGGCCGCAGATCGATGATGCACTCGTGCGCCACCAGCCCTCCGGGGCCGGTGTAGAGCACGGGATAGTGCGGCTCCAGCCGCTTGGCCACGTAGTTCGCGCTCAGTACGGCGACCTGCGTGGCCTGCTTGAGCCCCTCGCCGCCCATGAGGCGTACGTACGCCCAGGAGATCGGCAGGATCCCGGCCGAGCCCCAGGGAGCGGCCGAGATCGGGCCGACACCCGTCTCGGGGCCCGCGGCGGGCTGCAACGGGTGGTTCGGCAGATACGGCGCCAGATGCGCGCGTACACCGACCGGGCCGACGCCCGGACCGCCGCCGCCGTGCGGGATGCAGAACGTCTTGTGCAGGTTGAGGTGCGAGACGTCACCGCCGAAGCGGCCCGGCTTGGCGAGGCCCACCAGCGCGTTCAGGTTGGCGCCGTCCACGTACACCTGACCGCCCGCGTCATGCACCTGAGCGCAGATGTCGGCGACGTGCTCCTCGAAGACTCCGTGCGTCGAGGGATACGTGATCATCAGCACCGCCAACTCGTCGCGGTGCTGCTCGATCTTGGCGCGCAGGTCCTCGACGTCGATCTCGCCGTCCTCGGCGGTGTTCACGACGACGACCTTCATGCCGGCCATGACGGCGCTCGCCGCGTTCGTGCCGTGCGCGGAGGACGGGATGAGGCAGACGGTGCGCTGCTCGTCGCCGTTCGCGCGGTGGTAGCCGCGTACGGCGAGCAGGCCCGCCAGCTCACCCTGCGAACCGGCGTTGGGCTGCAGCGACACCTTGTCGTAGCCGGTGACTTCGGCGAGCTGCTCCTCCAGCTCACGGATGAGAGTGAGGTAGCCCTGCGCCTGTTCGGCGGGCGCGAAGGGGTGCAGCTGCCCGAACTCCGGCCAGGTGACCGGCTCCATCTCGGTGGTGCCGTTGAGCTTCATGGTGCAGGAGCCGAGCGGGATCATGCCGCGGTCGAGCGCGTAGTCACGGTCGGCGAGGCGGCGCAGATAGCGCAGCATCGCGGTCTCGGAGCGGTGCTGGTGGAACACCGGGTGCGTGAGGTACTCGTCGGTGCGCAGCAGCGCGGCGGGCAGTGTGTCCGCGGCGGAGGCGTCCAGCGCCTCGACGTCACCCTCGACGCCGAACGCGGTCCAGACGGCGCCCAGTTGGGTCCGTGTGGTGGTCTCGTCGCAGGCGATGGACAGCTGGTCGGCGTCGACGAGACGCAGGTTGACCCCGCCCTCGCGCGCGGCCGCGACGATCTCGGCGGCCCTGCCCGGCACACGGACGGTGAGTGTGTCGAAGTACGCCTCGTTCACGACCTCGACTCCGCCCGCCTTCAGACCGGTGGCGAGGATCGTGGCGTACCGGTGGGTGCGCTGCGCGATCGACCTGAGGCCCTGCGGGCCGTGGTAGACGGCGTACATCCCGGCCATCACGGCGAGCAGCACCTGAGCCGTACAGATGTTGCTGGTCGCCTTCTGCCTGCGGATGTGCTGCTCCCGCGTCTGCAGGGCGAGCCGGTACGCCTGGTTGCCGTCCACGTCCAGCGAGACACCGACGAGACGGCCCGGCAGGTTGCGGGCGAACTTTTCGCGCACCGCCATGTATCCGGCGTGCGGCCCGCCGAAGCCCATCGGTACGCCGAAGCGCTGCGTCGTGCCGACCGCGATGTCGGCGCCGAGCTCGCCCGGCGAGGCAAGCAGCGTCAATGCCAGCAGATCGGCGGCGACGGTGACGATCGCGCCCAGCTCGTGCGCCTGCTCGATGACGGGCTTGATGTCCCGTACGGCACCGGAGGCGCCCGGGTACTGGATGAGCACGCCGGTCACACCGCGCTCGGCGACCTCGGCCGGAATGCCCTCGCTGAGATCCGCGACGACCACTTCGACGCCGATCGGCTCGGCGCGCGTCTCGATGACGGCGATGGTCTGCGGCAGCGCGTCGGCGTCTACGAGGAAGACGCCGTTCTTGACCTTGCCCACGCGCCGCGACAGCGCCATGGCCTCGGCGGCGGCGGTGCCCTCGTCGAGCAGCGAGGCACCCGACGTCGGCAGACCCGTGAGGTCGGCGACCATGGTCTGGAAGTTCAGCAGCGCCTCCAGGCGGCCCTGCGAGATCTCCGGCTGGTACGGGGTGTACGCGGTGTACCAGGCCGGGTTCTCCATGACGTTGCGCAGGATCACCGGCGGCGTGAACGTGCCGTAGTAACCGAGCCCGATCATCGAGTCGAGGACCTCGTTACGGTCTGCGAGGGAGCGCAGCTCGGCGAGGACCTCGGCCTCGGAGCGCGCGGCCGGCAGCGCGAGCGCCTCGGCATCCTTGATCACATCCGGCACCGCGGCGGCCGTCAGCTCCTCGAGCGAGCCATATCCCACCTGCGCGAGCATCTTGGCCCGGGCCTCGGTGTCGGGCCCGATGTGGCGCTGCTCGAAGGGGATTCCCCGTTCGAGCTCGGAAAGCGGAATGCGATGGGCGGTCATTTACGGAGGCCTCCTGGTCTGACACGACCTTCGAGAGCACCACGGAGCGGTGCCCGGACGGCCTCCCCCTCTGTCATCTCAACCTGAGAGCTTCACCGGCCCGCCGGTTGTACGACGTCCCGGCTTTCACCGTCGGTGAGAGCGGAAGCCGTCGACACCCGCTCTGCTTTCCAGAGTGGCCTCGTCCGCGCGGTACGTGGGCCTGAGAGATTCCGGGGAGGATTTGCTCCTTCGGCGCCTCCGATGAAGCCTTGGAGGACTCTCCCGCACGGGGTCAGCAGCCGTTGACAGCGTACCAGCGGGCATCCCCCGAGTGGCCGCCCACCGCAAAGTGCTCTTTCGTAGTGCTTACGGATGCGTAGTGCTGCGTAGTGCTGACGGATGAGTTGCGACCAGCTGGAGGGCCCGTGCAGACCGACATCGATCCGCGCAACCTGATCGGCCGCAAGGCGTTCGACCGCAACGGCCACAAGATCGGCACCGTCGACGAGGTCTATCTCGACGACGCGACCGGTACGCCGGAGTGGGCGGCCATACGCACCGGCCTGTTCGGCAGGGACGCCTTCGTGCCCCTGGAGCCCAGCGAGCTGGTCGAGGGCAGCTTGCGGATCCCCTTCGACCGCGCCCTGGTCAAGGACGCCCCCGACTTCGGCGTCGGCCGCCACCTCTCCCCGGAGCAGGAACTCCAGCTCTACCACCACTACGGCCTCGACGTGACACCCCCGCAGCCCCCTCCACCAGACCGCGACTTCGGTCACCTGGCAGGCTCGGACGAGTCCTGAGCGGGGCTTGCCCAAGTCCGGCGCGGTACCCGCGCCCCAGGGAGGCCGCAGGCCTCTTAGGGGCGCGGGGCTGTATCGATTTGCGGCTCCGCCGCGATGGGGGTTCCCCCGCTCGAGCGAAGCCGAGAGTGGGGGAGCGACCAGCCACAACGGCCCCGCAGATTCCAGCCCGCGTTACCCAGCGGAGCGCAGCGGCAGCGGGTCCGCCGGCTCCAGTTCCGGATCGTCGACCCGGAAGGTGCGTACGCGCCCGGGTTCGGAGTCAGGTGTCTCGAACCGCACCGTGACCCGCCCGATGCCACTGCCCTGCACCCACCCGTGCCCGAACTCGGCATGCCACACGTCATGCCCCGCGGACCACCGCCGCACGGCGGGCGCCTCCTGCTCTTCGGCCGACTCCTTCGCCTCGTCCTGCGTCCGATGCTCCGGCTCATCCGCGTGAGCCCGGGCCTCGGCCTGCGCCTGAACTTGCGCGAAGAGATCCTCCTGCGTGTAGTCGGCGAGCCCCGACACCCCAACCCCCAGCAGCCGTACGCCGCCGGTGGTGTCCACGGACTCCAGCAGCCGCGCGGCCGCCTCCCGCACCACCGAGAGGTCGTCCGTGGGGCCCCGCAGCGTCTCGGAACGGGTCAGCGTCGAGAAGTCGTACCGCCGCACCTTGAGCACAATGGTCCGTCCCGACAGATGCGCGCCGCGCAGCCTTCGCACACACCGGTCGGCGAGCCGCTGCACCTCCATCCGCACCCGCACCCGGTCGTGGATGTCCACGTCGTACGTGTCCTCGACGGACACCGACTTGGTGTCCCGCTCAGCCACCACGGGCCGCTCGTCGTGCGCCAGCGCCATGGCGTACAACGCGATCCCGTGGGCCTTCCCGAGGAGCCGTACGACCTCGTCCTCACCCGCCTCGGCGATCTCCCCGACTGTCGTGATCCCGCCCCGCCGCAGATGGTCCCCGGTGGCCGGCCCCACCCCGGGCAAGATGCGCACCGACATGGGAGCGAGGAGTTCCCGCTCCGTCCCCGGCTCTATCACCACCAGACCGTCGGGCTTGGCCTGCTCGGAGGCGATCTTCGCGAGCATCTTGGAGGCGGCGAGCCCCACCGACCCGGTCAGCCCGGTGACGACCCGGATGTCCGCACGCAGCTTCGCCCCCGCCAGCCGCGCCGAAGCCTCGTCCCAGGCCGCTCCCCCGGCCTCCAGATCGACGAACGCCTCGTCCAGGCTCAGCGGCTCCACCAGCGGCGACAGCTCCCGCAGCAGCCCCATCACCTGCTCGCTGATCTCGCGGTAGAACCCGAAACGGGGCACCAGATACGCGGCGTTCGGCGCCAGCCGTCGCGCCTGCGCCATGGGCATCGCGGAATGGACCCCGAAGACCCGGGCCTCGTACGAGCAGGTCGCGACCACACCCCGCGGCCCGAGTCCACCCACGATGACCGCTTTCCCGCGCAGGCTCGGCTTGGCTGCCTGCTCCGCCGAGGCGAAGAAGGCATCCATGTCGAGATGCAGGATCGTGGGCGCGGTTCTCACATGTCCGATGCTGCCCTACGCCACTGACAATGCCCCCATACGCAGGAGCCTGCCCCGGTGCGTAGGACCCTCGCCCCTCCGACCGCTCGCTCAGACCGCGCGGTTGCGACGCCGCGCCAGCTCGTCCGCGGGATGGTGTCCGACGAGCGTCTCGCCCGTGTCGACGCGCTCCCCGTGCAGTTGCGAGAGCGCGCTCTCCACGTCCCGCCAGACCACACCCACGGCGATCCCGAAGATCCCCTGCCCGCCCTGGAGCAGCGCGTGGACCTCGTCGGGCGAGGAGCACTCGTACACCGTTGCCCCGTCGCTCATCAGCGTCATGCGCTCAAGGTCCCGGAATCCGCGCTCCCGCAGGTGCTGGACCGCGGTACGGATGTTCTGCAGCGCCACACCCGTGTCGAGAAACCGCTTGACGATCTTCAGGACGACAACGTCACGGAAGCTGTACAGCCGCTGCGTCCCCGACCCGTAGGCGGGCCGCACACTCGGCTCGACGAGGCCTGTCCGAGCCCAATAGTCCAGTTGCCGGTAGGTGATACCCGCTGCCGCGCAGGCCGTGGGACCGCGATAGCCGATCTCCTCGGACGCCACCCCGCCACCGTCCGGCACCGCCGTCGGCCGCTGCTGCGGAGCGTGATCGGCCGCGCTGCCCTGATGGGAGTACCCCTTGCTCGAGCGGAGCCGCGAGCTGGGGGGAGGGTACGGGCCGCTCTCCACCGGACTGCGTCCGGGGGCGCCCCCAGCCGTACCGTCGCCGCTGTTTCTCACGCCGACCTCCGTCCTTGACCTGCCTTCTCGACGGTAGGCAGTCACCGGGGGTGCGTCAACGACCACCGCACTCGGCACGCCGAGTGATAATCACCCTAGGAGTGGTTTCCCGCGCTCCACCGCCGGGAAAGGCTAGCCGAATGCTCTCGGCGCGACCGCCGCACGCCCTGTCGTCCGGCGGTCCCGGAGGGTCACTGGATATTCGTCCCGAAGCCGGGGCACTGGTTGTGGAGGTCAGGCCGGGTCACTGGCTGTTGGTCCCGAAGTCCTCGGGCGAGATCTGATCGAGGAACTCGCGGAACTTCTCCACCTCGTCCTCCTGCTCGTCCGGAATCGCGATCCCCGCGTCGTCCAGCACCCCGTCACTGCCGTAGATCGGCGTCCCGGTGCGCAGCGCCAGCGCTATGGCGTCGGACGGCCGGGCGCTGACCTCGACTCCGCTGGCGAACACCAGCTCCGCGTAGAACACACCGTCCCGCAGGTCTGTGATGCGCACTTCGGTCAGCTCCTGGCCGACGGCCTCCAGCACGTCCTTGAACAGGTCGTGGGTCAGCGGTCGCGCGGGAGCCATGCCCTGCTGTGCGAAGGCGATCGCCGTCGCCTCCCCCGGCCCGATCCAGATGGGGAGGTAACGGTCGCCTCCCACTTCACGCAGGAGCACGATCGGTTGGTTGGAGGGCATTTCGACCCGGACACCTACGACGTCGAGCTCGTTCACACAGCAACCCTAGGCCGTGCTCGGCATCTTTGGGTAGTCGAGCACGGAACGCGCGGCCGATCCGGCCTCGAGTTCAGGGCAGCCGTACTCCTAGAGCGGACTGCACCAGCGCGGCATGCAGCTTCACCGCCAGCCCCGCCAGCTCCTTGGTCCGCGCCTCCGCGTGTGCCCGGGTCTGCGGATTGCGGTGCAGGCGCAGCGGGGCGACGACCTGGTCGACGAGCCCGGCCTCACGGTCGGCGGCGGCCTTCACGGCGCGCAGATGCCGCGGCTCGATTCCGGAACGCCCGAGTTCCACGACAAGGCCGGCCACGGTCACCGCCTCGGCGTCGTAACCCCCATCCGGCAACGGCATGATGAGCCCGTACGACTCCCACTCGTCGAGCTCCTGCTCACCGATCTCGGCGGCGGCCAGCAGCTCGGCCCGCCCGATCCGCACCGCGGTGGGTCCCTCCGGTTCGTCGACGGCCTCGCCATCACGCTGCCGCCCCAGCGACGGCAACTGCACCGCCTCACCGCGCTCCACGGCGTCCAGATGCTCGCGGATCACCTTCAGGGGCAGATAGTGGTCCCGCTGCATCCTCAGTACGTGGCCCAGGCGCTCGACGTCTTCCGGGCTGAACTTCCGGTACCCCGACGGCGTCCGCTGCGGCTCGATGAGCCCCTCCGACTCCAGGAAGCGGATCTTGGAGATGGTGACTTCGGGGAACTCGTCGCGCAGCACGTTCAGCACCGTGCCGATACTCATCAGCCCACTGGCGGCGGCGCCGTTCCCGGCACCGCCGCTCGGTGTTTGAAGCATGGCCCTTCCCTGGGGTCCCCCCGGACGGATTCTGGGGGAGGGTCAGATTCCCCGCTGGCTCGCGTAGAAGACCAGCCTGTACTTGCCGATCTGCACCTCGTCACCGTTCGACAGCGGGACGGAGTCGATCCGCTCCCTGTTGACGTACGTGCCATTCAGGCTGCCGACGTCCGCCACCGTGAACGTGCCGTCCGGCTGCCGACGGAACTCCACATGACGACGCGACACGGTCACGTCGTCCAGGAAGATGTCGCTCTGCGGATGACGGCCCGCCGTGGTCAGGTCACTGTCCAGCAGGAAGCGGCTACCCGAGTTGGGGCCGCGGCGCACCACCAGAAGTGCCGAGCCGAGCGGCAGCGCGTCCACAGCTGCCTGCGCCTCGGGAGAGAGCATCGGCATCTGCGTCTGGCCGGTGGCCTCGGCGTCATAGGCCTCGAGGCCCGAGATGGAGATCGTCGAGGTGGTCTCCGACGGACGCTCGGCGACCGCTCCGGCCCGCAGCGGCGCGCCGCAGTTGGAGCAGAACCGGCTGTTCTCCGCGTTGCGGTTCCCGCACCTCGTGCACACCAGGGCCGACATGGACGGATCCTCCTGCCGCGGCTGTCCTGCCTGGGCATTGGACGCGTACGGATCGGGGGAGAACCCTCCACCCGCACTTGAGGTTGACGGTTCCCCGAAACCTATGCGGCCGGACTGGGCAGGGTCAACAGACGGCGCGCCCTGACCACCGGAAATGTCACCACCCGGGCCACCGAGCTGATCTCGGAACAGCGGGCGCTCCCCCTGCCCTTCGGCATCTTCATGGCGCGACGCGCGATGCCGGGCAGTGGCACTGTCGCTGCCCTCTTTCGCGCTCTTGCCAAACCACTTCGCAAACAACTTCACGGGCGATTCCCCTTGACCGAAACAGACCCGCCCGTGGGGCAGGACGAACCCTGATTACACACAGCGGTCGAGCCAGACATCCTCACAACGTCCGCATCCACCAGACAGTTTCCACCACGCACCACCCATTCGGTGCGTCGACCCCCCGCAACGTCATGCCCTCGACGAGCGGCCCGCATGCGCCCCCGCCTCATGAGGAGGACGACCGAGCGTAGTCAGGCTGCTTCGCCGGTCGCAAGGCGTCCACGACGATCTTGTCGGAGCGCTCCACCGTGACAGTGGCCTGCTCCTTCTCCAGAGTCTGCACCACCCCGCCAGGGATGTTGAGCGCCGGTTCGAGGTCCTGCGGTCTTCCGATGACCTTGAAACGATAGGGCGGGCTGATCTTGTTCCCGTCGACGCTCACTCCGCCTCCGTTCGCGTCCGTCAGATAGGTGCTGGCGACCACCCGTACGCCATTGACCTGGATCGCCTCCGCTCCGGCTGCGCGCAGCTCCTGGATCGCGTCGAGCAGCATGTCGGCCTCGACCGCCCCCTTCGTGTCGTCGATGGTCAGCGTGATGCCGGGTCCCTGCGCCGCCACCGTGCCCGCAAGTATGCCGAGCTGCTTCTCCTTCTCGACTGTCTGCTTGCGGGCCTCCTCGGCCTGGTCCGAACTGTTCTCCAGCTCGGTGCGCTGATCTTCGAGACCCCGTTTCTCCTCTTCCAGACGCTGAGTACGGTCGTCCAGTTCATCGAGGATGCGTACGAGATCTTCCTGACGCGCCCCGCGCAGGGCGCCGTCGCCGTCGCTGTTGGACGCCACCTGAACAGCCAGGCCGAAGCCGAGGCCGAACAGCAGGAGGGCGACGATGAACTGCGCACGTGAAAGACGTGGCGGCCATAGACCGTTCACCAGCCGCTGACGACCGGACAGGGTCGGCCCGGCCTGCTCCGGCTCGGTCTCCGGTTCTTCCGAGGCTTCGGTTTTCGGTGTCTCCGAAGCCTCGGTTCTCGACGCTTCCGGCGCCTCAGCCGGCACCTCTTCGGGCAGCTTCTTGCGCAGCGGGTTCTCAGGGGCCGGCTTGGGGGCCTTCTCAGGGGTCTCGTCCTGGTTGCTCATCGGCCTCACGCCCGGAACACGTGCCGGCGGATCGCCGCGGCGTTGGAGAAGATGCGGATACCGAGGACGACCACGACGCCCGTGGACAACTGAGCACCGACGCCGAGCTTGTCGCCCAGGAAGACGATCAGCGCGGCCACCACGACGTTGGACAGGAAGGACACCACGAAGACCTTGTCGTCGAAGATGCCGTCGAGCATCGCGCGCAGCCCGCCGAACACGGCGTCGAGCGCCGCGACCACGGCGATCGGGAGGTACGGCTCGACCACCGCCGGAACTTCCGGCCGAACCAGCAATCCAGCCAGGACTCCCACGACGAGGCCCAGTACGGCGATCACGATGTGCCCTTCTCTGTGCTCGGCTCTGCTGTTCGTACGATCACGCTCGGCGCGGCGGGCAGTTGGACGTCGTCCTCGACGGAAAGAGCAGTCCGGATCCCGAAGTTCTCGTGCAGCGCCTGCAGGTACAACCCGTCAGCACTGCTCTGGAACTCGCTGCTCAGCCTCTTGCCGTCCCCCACCGTGAGCACCGTGTACGGCGGCACCAGCGGCTTGTTGTCGACCAGTATCGCGTCACCCGCCGCCCTGATCGCGGACAGCGCCGTCAGCCGCTGCCCGTTGATCGAGACGGCTTCGGCGCCCGATGCCCACAAGCCGTTGACGACCCGCTGCAGATCGCGATCCCGTACGCGCCCCGTGTCGGAGAAGCCCGACGTCTCGCGCGCGTCTGAGTCACCGCTCTGATCGGCTTCCTTCGCGTCGTCCACGACCAGCTTCACGCCGGGACCGTGCACTTCGACCGCTCCGGACAGGATGCCGACCAGTTCGCCCCGGTCGCCGCCGTGTTTCTTCAGCGCCTCGCGCTGTCGAGCACTCACGTCGTCGCGCAACTCGTCGACACTGTCCTCGATCTTGTCGGCCACCGCGGTCTCACGGTCGATGCGGTCGATGAGTTCCTCGCGCTCCTTGGCGACGACGGGAGCCGCTATCCGCGCCTGTGCCGCCCCCACAGTGACCACCAGGGCCGCGAGTACCAGGCCGGCCGCGAGACCGAGCTTCGCCCGCAGCGTCTTCGGCATGCCGCCTGCGTTCTCGGCCTTCTTACGGGCGGCCGCCTCCGCGTACCCCTCATCCAGGCTGTGGTCCATGACGTTGGTGAGCAGCGACATGGAGGCGTCCGGACGCGGAGGGCGCGTGGGGGTGCTCCGAACGGGGGGGTACTGCGGCATGCCGCACATCGTCGCACGTCGCGACCGCTACCTCCGAACGGCCCCACCGACGTGCCGAACGGACCCCATTGGGGGCACCGTTCGGCACGCGCGCGTGCTCAGCGCCCGGCGCTGTCCACCACGGACGACCATTCGTCGAGCAACGCCTGGGCGGACGCATCGTCGGGCCCCTCGGCCCACAGATGCGTGACCGCCTCCGCCGGATCCGGCAGCACCATCACCCAGCGCCCGTCGGTCTCCACGACCCGTACGCCGTCGGTCGTGTCCACGAACCGATCACCGGCCGCCTCCACCACACGCCGCATCACCAGGCCCTTGACAGCCCAGGGAGTCGCAAGATCGCGCTTGAGGACATGCGCCCGCGGAATCCGCGCGTCGATCTGGCTGAGGGTGAGCTGCGTGCGCGCCACCAGACCGATGAGTCGTACGAAGGCCGCCGTGCCGTCGAAGACACTGCTGAACTCCGGCACGATGAACCCACCGCGCCCATCGCCTCCGAAGATCGTCGAGTCGTCGCGCCCGACCCGCGTCAGATCGTCCGGCGAGGTGGTCGTCCAGTCGACCTGAGTCCCGTGGTACGCCGCCACCTGCTCGGCGATCCTAGTGGTGGTGACCGGCAGTGCCACCCGCCCGCTGCGCCGCTCGGCAGCCACCAGGTCGAGCATCACGAGCAGCGCCCGGTCGTCCTCGACGATCCGCCCCTTCTCATCGACGAGCGAGAGCCGCTCACCAACCGGGTCGAACCGCACCCCGAACGCGGCCCGCGCCGAGGCCACGATCTCCCCGAGCCGCACAAGCCCCGACCTGCGCGCATCCGCCGTCTCGGTAGGCCTACGCTCGTCTAGACCGGGATTGATGGTCAACGAGTCGACACCGAGCTTGCCCAACAGGCTGGGCAGTACCAGTCCGGCGCTCCCGTTCGAGGCATCCACGACCACCTTCAACCCGGATTCGGCGATCCCGGTCGTGTCGACGTTCCTGAGCAGGGAGCCGGTGTACGAGTCGAAGACGCTGGCCGGAAAGTGCAGGTCCCCGATCTCGCCCGGGAACGCACGCCGGTACTCCTGCCGCGCGAAAACCCGGTCCAGCTTGCGCTGACTCGCCTGCGACAGATCCGCTCCGCGCCCGTCGAAGAACATGATGTCGACCGAGTCCGGAACCCCCGGCGTCGTCCGGATCATGATCCCGCCGGCACTGCCCCGAGCGGTCTGCTGCCGCGCCACCGGCAGCGGTACGTTCTCCAGGTCCCGTACGTCGATGGCGCTGGCCTGCAGCGCCGAAATGACCGCCCGCTTCAGCGCACGAGCACCCCTGGAGTGATCGCGGGCGGTCGTGACCGTGGAGCCCTTCTTGAGCGTCGTCGCGTAAGCCCCGGCGAGGCGCACTGCTAGCTCCGGCGTGATCTCCACATTCAGGATTCCGGACACCCCGCGAGCTCCGAAGAGATGTGCCTGACCGCGGGACTCCCAGATGACCGAAGTATTGACGAAAGCGCCGGCCTCGATGGTCTTGAACGGGTAGACGCGCACGTTCCCCTGCACGATCGATTCTTCGCCGACGAGGCACTCATCACCGATGACGGCGCCGTCCTCGATACGCGCGGCACGCATGATGTCGGTGTTCTTTCCGACAACACAGCCGCGCAGATTGCTGTGCTGGCCGATGTACACGTTGTCGTGAAGAACGGCCTTGTGCAGAAAGGCCCCGCTCTTCACCACGACGTTCGAGCCGACAACGGTGTGCTCACGTATTTCGACGTCGGCCTCGACCTTGGCGTAGTCCCCGATGTACAGCGGCCCCCGCAGCACTGCATCGGGATGTACCTCAGCGCCCTCGGCCACCCACACACCGGGCGAGATCTCGAAGCCGTCGAGCTCGACATCGACCTTGCCCTCCAGGACATCGGCCTGCGCCTTCACATAACTCTCGTGTGTACCGACGTCCTCCCAGTACCCCTCGGCGATATAGCCGTAGACCGGCTTGCCCTCCTTCATCAGCTGTGGGAAGACATCACCGGACCAGTCGACGGGAACATCAGCCTCGACATAGTCGAAGACTTCGGGCTCCATGACATAGATGCCTGTATTCACGGTGTCCGAAAAAACCTGACCCCAGGTCGGCTTCTCGAGGAAGCGCTCGACCTTGCCTTCTTCGTCGACGATGGTGATGCCGAATTCCAGCGGATTGGGGACCCGCGTCAAACAGACAGTGACAAGCGCTCCCTTTTCCTTATGGAAGTTGATCAACTCGGTGAGATCGAAATCGGTCAGAGCATCACCGGAGATCACAAGGAAAGCGTCGTCCTTCAACGCCTCTTCGGCGTTCTTGACGCTGCCGGCAGTACCGAGTGGCTTCTCCTCATTGGCATAGGTGAGCTCCATTCCGAGCTCTTCACCGTCGCCGAAGTAGTTCTTGACGAGCGAGGCCAAGAACTGGACAGTTACGACGGTCTCGTTGAGCCCATGCCGCTTGAGCAGCCGCAGCACATGCTCCATAATTGGGCGATTGGCCACGGGCAGGAGCGGCTTGGGCATGCTTGAGGTCATAGGACGAAGGCGTGTGCCTTCGCCTCCGGCCATCACGACGGCCTTCATGTCGGAAGCGTCCTCCTTGAAGAGATGACGGTCTAGCCGACTTCGCCCATCCAGATTGTCCCGCACATTACGTCTGCGGGCCATCAGAGGCCACTACGACTGCCCATTCGGCGAGCTCAATCGGCCATGGCGTCCGCGCGGACAAGGCGGCGGACCTGAACCACGTAGAGGATCCCTGCCCACCAGTAGAGCGTTGTACCCCATCCTGCGAACGCCCATCCGAAAATAGCAGCGAGTGACGCGATCCATCCACTTCCGTCACTGAGCAACAGCAACGGGAAGGCATACATCAAGTTGAACGTAGCTGCCTTCCCGAGGAAGTTCACCTGCGGCGGCGGATAGCCGTGACGCCTGAGGATGCCCACCATCACCAGCAGAACCAGCTCTCGCGCCAACAGGACGGTCGTCAGCCACAACGGCAGAATCTCGCGCCAGGTGAGACCGACCAAAGTCGACAGAATGTAGAGCCGGTCGGCCGCGGGATCCAGTAGCCGGCCGAGACTGCTGATCTGGTTCCAGCGCCGGGCGAGCTTGCCGTCCAAATAGTCGCTGATCCCGCTCAGCATGAGCACCAGCAGCGCCCAGCCGTCACTCTTGGGCCCGCCGAACTCAGGCCAAAGGATCAGCCACAGGAAGACGGGGACTCCAACAAGACGCGCCATGCTGAGGATGTTCGGGATGGTGAGGACCCGGTCTGTCTGGACGCGGGTCTCTTGGACCTCCACCCGGGGCCTCCTGTGGGAACGTGCCGACGTTGCGACCTGACCTTACCCGCAGGCATCTCCCTGCGGCGCGGAGGGGGTTCGGGAAGCATCCTGGAAACAAAAAAGCTCCGGTCCTCAGACTTATCGTCCGAGGACCGGAGCTCCAAAGGGAGTTCGGCGGTGTCCTACTCTCCCACAGGGTCCCCCCTGCAGTACCATCGG
>NZ_BMPQ01000043.1:0-9463 GCF_014647675.1 Streptomyces flaveus
ACGGACGCTTCCTTCGTACTCACCCTCGCGGGCTTTCCTCCGGGCTTCCCTTCGGTCTTGCGTCTCCGACTTTATCAGAAGATTTTGGTCGGAATTCCCATCCCGTTCGGGCTGGTTCCCCATGCACAGTTGCGCCGGGTTCCCGTTCAGGCGGAGCCGTAAACGTACTGGAGCGGGGCGCCTCGATGCAAATCGAGGCGCCCCGCTCCGAGTTCACGCGTACGACGATGTGTCAGACCTCGACCACGACCGGCAGGATCATCGGCCGGCGGCGGTAGGTGTCCGAGACCCATTTGCCCAGCGTGCGGCGGATGAGCTGCTGCATCTGGTGAGGTTCGACGACGCCGTCCTGGGCCGACTTCTCCAGGACCTCGGTGATCCTCGGGAGGACGTCGCTGAAGGCGGAGTCGTCGATGCCCGAACCGCGGGCCTGGATGTGCGGACCACCGGTGATCTTGCCGGTACTGGAGTCCATCACCACGAAGACCGAGATGATGCCCTCGTCGCCGAGGATCTTGCGGTCCTTGAGCGCGGGCTCGCCGACATCGCCGACGGAGAGGCCGTCGACGTACACGTACCCGGCCTGGACCTTGCCCGAGATCTTGGCCTTGCCCTCGACGAGGTCGACGGCGACGCCGTCCTCGGCGATGACGATGCGGTCGTGCGGGATGCCGGTGAGGGCGCCCAACTCGGCGTTGGCGCGTAGGTGGCGCCATTCGCCGTGGACCGGCATCAGGTTCTTGGGCCTGCAGATGTTGTAGAAGTACAGGAGCTCGCCGGCCGATGCGTGGCCGGAGACATGCACCTTGGCGTTGCCCTTGTGGACGACGTTGGCGCCCCAGCGGGTCAGGCCATTGATGACGCGGTAGACCGCGTTCTCGTTGCCCGGGATGAGTGACGACGCCAGGATCACCGTGTCGCCCTGGACGATACGGATCTGGTGATCCCGGTTGGCCATCCTCGACAGGGCTGCCATGGGCTCGCCCTGCGAACCCGTACAGACCAGCACGACCTTGCCGTCCGGTAGGTCATCGAGCGTCTTGACGTCGACGACCAGGCCCGGCGGGACCTTCAGATACCCGAGGTCTCGGGCAATGCCCATGTTGCGGACCATCGAGCGGCCGACGAAGGCGACCTTGCGGCCGTATTCGTGGGCGGCGTCGAGGATCTGCTGGATGCGGTGGATGTGGCTGGCGAAGCTGGCCACGATGATCCGCTTGCGGGCGCCTCCGAAGACCTGCCGCAGCACGTTCGAGATGTCGCGCTCAGGCGGGACGAAGCCCGGAACTTCGGCGTTCGTCGAGTCCGAGAGAAGGAGGTCGATGCCTTCCTCGCTCAGGCGCGCGAACGCGTGTAGATCTGTGAGGCGGCCGTCCAGCGGGAGCTGGTCCATCTTGAAGTCGCCGGTGTGCACCACCATGCCCGCGGGAGTGCGGATGGCGACCGCGAGGGCGTCCGGGATGGAGTGGTTGACCGCCACGAACTCGCAGTCGAAGGGGCCGATGCGTTCGCGGTGGCCCTCCGCGACTTCGAGGGTGTAGGGGCGGATGCGGTGCTCCTGGAGCTTCGCCTCGATGAGGGCGAGGGTCAGCTTGGAGCCGATCAGCGGGATGTCCGGCTTCTCGCGCAGGAGATAGGGGACACCGCCGATGTGGTCCTCGTGGCCGTGCGTGAGGACGATGCCCTCGATGTCGTCGAGGCGGTCCCTGATGGACGTGAAGTCCGGCAGGATCAGGTCGATTCCGGGCTGCTCCTCCTCGGGGAAGAGCACTCCGCAGTCGACGATCAGCAGTCGGCCGCCGTACTCGAAGACCGTCATGTTTCGGCCGATTTCGCCGAGGCCGCCGAGTGGGGTGACCCGGAGGCCGCCCTCGATGAGCTTCGTCGGGGGGCCGAGTTCAGGATGCGGATGACTCAAAAGACTCTCTCCTCACCACGCGCGCCACGTACCTGGCAGGGCACGTGGCGCGCGTGACGTTCGTGCATTAGCGGTTGTCTGGGTGGTGCAGGCCTTTGGCCTGCGTGGTCGTACGTATTCAGTTGTGAAGTCTGTGATCAGAGCTGTACCCCGCCGGCGGCAAGATCGATCTTGAGCTGGGCGGTCTCCTCAGGTGAGAGTCCGACCATGGGCAGGCGCAGCGGTCCGGCGGGCAGGCCCTGGAGGGCGAGCGCGGCCTTGGTGGTCATGACGCCCTGGGTGCGGAACATCCCGGTGAAGACGGGGAGCAGCTTCTGGTGGATCTCGGTGGCCTTCTGGACATCGCCGCTGATGTACGCGTCGATCATGGCCCGCAGGTCGGGGGTGACGACGTGGCCGACGACGGAGACGAAGCCGACCGCGCCCACGGAGAGCAGCGGCAGGTTCAGCATGTCGTCGCCGGAATACCAGGCGAGGCCGGAACGGGCGATGGCCCAGCTGGCGCGGCCGAGGTCGCCCTTGGCGTCCTTGTTGGCGACGATACGCGGGTGCTCAGCGAGGCGCACGATCGTTTCCGAGTTGATCGGTACGCCGCTGCGGCCCGGGATGTCGTAGAGCATGACCGGGAGTTCGGTCGCGTCGGCGATCGCCGTGAAGTGCCGGTACAAACCCTCCTGCGGGGGCTTGTTGTAGTACGGCGTGACGGTGAGGAGGCCGTGTGCGCCTACCTTCTCGGCGGCGTGGGCCAGCTCGAGGCTGTGGTGAGTGTCGTTCGTGCCGACGCCGGCGACGATGTGGGCGCGGTCACCGACCGCCTCCAGTGCGGCCCGTACGAGATCCGTTTTCTCCGCGTTGCTGGTGGTCGGGGACTCGCCGGTGGTGCCGTTGATGATCAGGCCGTCGTTGCCTGCGTCCACCAGGTGGGTGGCGAGCCGCTGCGCGCCGTCCAGGTCGAGTGTTCCGTCCGCCGTGAAAGGCGTGACCATTGCGGTGAGGACCCGCCCAAAGGGGGTCTGCGGAGTGGAGGTCGGAGCCATGGGTAACACGCTACTCGCTGCTCAGCGCGCGGTCTGCCCTCGGGTCGGGCGACAAGTCGTGACAAAGGTGGGACCCGGCACTGCCTGCTCGGGGGTTCAAGCAGTGCCGGGTCCGTTTGATCAGGCTAAATGAACAACTCGAAATGCCGCAATACGGACACTTCGCCGGTCGACCCGTACATCTGTGCCGGATGCTGCAATGGAGTGCGCTACGGCGCGACCCGACCGTTGGTGTTGAACGCGGCGTACGTGAGGGGCATGAGCTGTGCCCATTCCGCCTCCATCTTCTCGCCGACCATCTCGATCTCCCGCTGCGGGAAGGACGGCACCTTGGCGAGCTCGTGCTGCGTGCGCAGGCCCAGGAAGTGCATCAGGGAGCGGGCGTTGCACGTCGCGTACATCGACGAGTACAGGCCGACGGGGAGGACCGAGCGGGCGACCTCGCGGGCGACGCCGGCCGCCAGCATCTCTTGGTACGCCTCGTACGCGCGCACGTACGAGTCGTCCATGACGCGGCCGACGAGCTCCTGCTGGGCCTGGGTGCCCTCCACGAAGACGTACTTCCCGGGGCGGCCCTCCTGGACCAGCTTGCGGGACTCGTCCGGGACGTAGAAGACCGGCTGGAGCTCGCTGTACCGACCCGATTCCTCGTTGTAGGACCAACCCACGCGGTGGCGCATGAACTCGCGGAAGACGAAGATCGGGGCGCTGATGAAGAACGTCATCGAGTTGTGCTCGAAGGGGCTGCCGTGCCGGTCCCGCATCAGGAAGTTGATCAGGCCCTTGGAGCGCTCGGGGTCCTTCTTGAGCTCGTCCAGGGACTGCTCCCCGAGGGTCGAGACGCGGGCGGCGAACAGCACGTCGGAGTCGGCCGCGCTGTGCTTGACAAGCTCGACGGTCACATCGCTGCGGAAGCTGGGCTTGAGGTCGCCGGCGGGACTGTCGGTCACGGCTTGCGGAGTCCTTCCCATCGCTGGCCCATCGCTGGCTCGGGCGGCGCCCACTCTACGGCCCGGCGCTGACAACGGGTCGTTCGGTGGCGGGCCGCGACATTCATCGCCGAACTTCTGCGAATTCGGTGAAACGGGGCACCTTTTGGGGCGTTCGTGCGTCTGTCTTGGTGAGCACGATCCGTTCGAGTTTCACGAGGAGAAGCAGTTTCCATGTTCCGTCGGCGCGAGCCTGTTCCGTTCGCCTTCATCGCCGAAGCCGACAAGTACCGCAGCAATGTCACTCCCCCGCCCCGCGAGCGTGCCTCCGTCTCAGAGATAGCCGGGCGCTGGCTCATCGGCCTCACCGTCGTCGCCGGGCTCGCGGGCTCTCTGCTCTTCGGGATGCCCGCGCTGTCGCAGAACCAGTCACCGGCTCAGACCCAGCAGTCCGAGGCCTCGAACAGCCGCTGAGCGCCGCTGGCAGCCGAGGCTCATCCAGACCCCCGAGGGTGGTGAGCAGGGGCATGGCTAGGTAGCCTCACCAGGCACAGACCGTGCGTGGATTGAGTGAGGATCAGTCGTGCCCCTGCCCTTCCTGACGGCCGACCGCGCGTTCGACGAGGTGGCGGACGATCTCCCGCTGCCGTTCGACGACCGTGACCACTGGCGGCGCTCCTACCGGCCCGGTCCGTGGCGGGTCGCCATGGCGGCGCTCCTGCTGCTGCTCGCTTCGTACGTGCTGTTCGCGGCGGTCATCATCGCGGTGGCCGGCACGCTGGGCGCGGGCGCGATCTGCTTCGGTGTGGCGCTTTTGGTCATCGGCTGTGCGCTGCGGCTGTTGCGGGTGGGTGCGTGGGTGAGCGCACACGGGCTGCGTCAGGTGCGCTTCTTCGCTACGCGTACCGCGCCCTGGGCACAGGTCGTGGAGGTGCGCACGGTGCAGCAGCCGGTGCGCTGGCTCGGGCTGCCGCGCACGGTGCAGGGGCAGGCGCTCCTCCTCGTCCGCCGGGACCGGCCGGGCGACGAGCCGACGCCGTTGCTGACCACGCACAACGCGGACTTCCTGGGGCGCCCCGCGGCCTTCGACCGGGCGGCGGACGGCATCGAGGTGTGGGCGGACGAGTACCGGCACGCCTGATCGACAGCGCGAAGGGGCCGGTCCGCGTAGGACACTGTTGGTAAATGGCTCGGCCCCTTGCGCGTGACGTCGGCCTTCATCGCCTGGTTGTGGGTGGTGAAGGCCGACGGTGCGTTTTGGGGAGGGTGTCGGTGTCGCTGCGGGAGCCCGGGTTGGGTGAGATTCCGGCGGAGACGGAGCGGGTGGCTCGGGCGGTGTGTCCGGACGGCACGCCGGCGATGCGGCTGCGCGATGAGTTCGGGGACGTCTTCTCCGGTGAGGCGTTCGCCTCCCTGTTCCCGCGGCGGGGTCGTCCTGCGGTGCCTCCGGGTGTGTTGGCGCTGGTCACGGTGTTGCAGTTCGCTGAGGGACTGTCGGATCGGCAGGCCGCTGCCGCGGTGCGGGTGAGGATCGACTGGAAGTACGCGCTCGGGCTGGAGCTGACCGATACCGGCTTCGACTACTCGGTGCTGAGCGAGTTCCGAGCCCGCCTGGTGCAGGGGCAGATGGCGGATGAGCTCTTCGAGGAAGTGCTCCAGGCGGCCAGGGAACGGGGGCTGCTGAAGACGTCGGGCAGGGCCCGGACCGATTCCGCCCGGGTGCTGGCGGCGATCCGGGCGGTCAACCATGTGGAGATGCTCGGGGAGACACTGCGGGCGGCCTTGAACGCGCTCGCCGCGGCGTTTCCGCAGTGGCTGGCCGCGCGGGTGGATGCGGAGTGGTTCGACCGTTATGGGCACCGAGTGGAGGAAGCAAGGCTGCCCCGGGGCAAGGAGAAGCGCGAGGCGTGGATCGAGCAGGCCGGGGCCGACGGGATGCGCCTTCTGGAAGTGGTCTTCTCCCCGCAGGCCCCGCGTGAGGCGCGGTCGCTGGAGGCGGTTGAGCTGCTGCGTCAGGTCTGGGTGCAGAACTTCCAGATCGTCGATGGGAGCGTCTGCCGACGGGATGCGAAGAACGTGCCGCCGGGCCGGTTACGGCCGTTCTCGCCCTACGACACCGACGCGCGTGCCGGCGCCAAGCGGGGCACCAGCTGGACCGGCTACCTGGTCCAGCTGACCGAGACATGCGAGCCGGACGCACCCAACCTGATCACTCATGTCGCCACCACGGACGCGTCCGTGAACGACCTCAAGATGATTGATGCCATCCACGCTGACCTGCGTGCTCACGGCCAGCTCCCCGCCGTGCATCTGGTGGACGCGAACTACATCGACGCCCAGGGTCTGGCCGACGCCGAGCAAGCGGGCATCAAGCTGGTCGGGCCGGTCAACAAGAACACCACCACCCAGTCATCCGGCAAGTTCGCCACGGACGCGTTCGCCGTGGACTGGGAGAACAAGCGGGTGACCTGCCCCAACGGCCGGGTTGCGGACAGCTGGTATCCGCGTGTCTCCTCGCACGGCATCCCGGTGATCCGGGTCCGGTTTCCCGCGGCCGACTGCCGGGCCTGCCCGGACGTGAATGCCTGCGCGCCGTCGAAAGCCGGCAGGGGCCGGGAGATCATGCTGCGAGAGAGAGCCGCACATGAGGCCATGCAGCGCAATCGTGCTGACCAGCAGGACCCTGAGTGGCGGAGCCTCTACCAGCACCGACAGGGCATCGAGGCCACCGTTTCACAAGGCGTCCGGGCCTTCGGCCTGCGGCGGTCCCGATATCGCGGCCATCCCAGAACCCGCCTCCAGCACCTCTTCACCGCCACCGCGATGAACCTCGCCCTGCTCGATGCCTGGATCACCGGCACACCCCGAGCCGGAACCCGCATCTCCCGCTTCGAACGACTGCGTCCCGCTGTCTGACGGCAACGGGACGCAACCAAGGAGCCATTTACCAACAGTGTCCGCGTAGGGCCGGCCTCTTCGTCGTACCCCTCGAGCTCAGGCCTGTACAGGCCTGCCCTCGCGCAGGGCGATGGCGCGCTGCATCGCCCTGCGGGCGCGCGCGGTGTCGCGGGCGTCGTGGTAGGCGATCGCGAGACGGAACCAGCTGCGCCAGTCGTCCGGGGCGTCCTCGGTCTCGGCCTTGCGGCGGGCGAAGACCTCGTCGGCCGAGTCGCGGTCGATGCGGCCGGCCGGGGTGCGCTTCAACTCGTCGACGGGCAGGCCGCCTTCAGCGTCGAGTTCGGCGGCGAGCTGGTTGGCCTTCCGGACGAACTGCGTGTTCTTCCAGAGGAACCACAGGCCGATCACCGGCAGGATGAGGACCGCCACCCCGAAGGTGACCGTCAGGGCCGTGCCGGTCTCGATGAGCATGACCCCACGGCTGCCGACCAGGACGAAGTAGACGACGAGGACGGCGGCCGTGACGGCGTACGTGATCTTCGCGCGCATGGTTGTCGTCCGACCGCTCAGTTCAGGTCCAGGAAGTGTTCCAGGCCGAAGGTGAGGCCGGGGGTGTCCACGACGCGGCGTACGCCGAGCAGGATGCCCGGCATGAAGCTGCTGTGGTGCAGCGAGTCGTGGCGGATGGTGAGGGTCTCGCCCTCGCCGCCGAGGAGCACCTCCTGGTGCGCGAGCAGTCCGCGCATCCGCACCGCGTGTACGGGCACGCCGTCGACGTTCGCCCCGCGGGCGCCGTCCAGTGCCGTCACCGTGGCGTCGGGCTGCGGGGCGCTGCCCGCGCGCTCCCGGGCCGCGGCGATGAGCTGGGCGGTGCGCGTGGCGGTGCCGCTGGGGGCGTCGACCTTGTTCGGGTGGTGCAGCTCGACGACCTCGACGGACTCGAAGTACGGCGCGGCGGCCTCCGCGAACTTCATGGTCAGTACGGCGCCGATGGAGAAGTTCGGGGCAATGAGCACACCTGTCTCCGGGGAGGCGGCCAGCGAGGTGTTCAACTGCGCCAGGCGCTCGTCGGTCCAGCCCGTCGTGCCGACCACGGCGTGGATGCCGTGGCGTACGCAGAAGTCGAGGTTGCCCATGACCGAGGCGGGCGTGGTCAGTTCGACGACGGCCTGGGCGCCGGTCTCCACCAGCGTCTCCAGTTTGTCGCCGCTGCCGAGGGCGGCCACCAGCTCCATGTCCTCGGCCGCCTCGACGGCTCGTACCGCCTCGGATCCGATGCGGCCCTTGGCGCCGAGGACCGCCACGCGCAGCTTGCTCATGTTCTTGATTCCTTAGTCGAGGACTTACGCGGACTTACGCGGCGGTCGAGGACTTATGCGACCGCTTCGTCCAGCCGGGATGCCTGCTTGTCCTTGAGCGGGCCGATGACCGACAGCGAGGGCCGCCGACCCAGGATGTCGCGGGCCACGTCCCGTACGTCGTCGGGGGTGACCGCGGCTATCCGGGCCAGCATGTCGTCGACCGACATCTGCTCGCCCCAGCACAGCTCACTCTTGCCGATGCGGTTCATGAGCGCACCCGTGTCCTCCAGGCCGAGGACGGTGGAGCCCCTCAGCTGGCCGATGGCGCGGCCGATCTCGTCGTCCGACAGACCGTGCTCGGCGACCTGGTCGAGCTCGTCGCGGCAGATCTTCAGAACGTCGTGGACCTGGCTCGGCCGGCAGCCCGCGTATACGCCGAAGAGTCCGCAGTCGGCGAAGCCCGAGGTGTACGAGTACACGCTGTAGGCCAGGCCGCGCTTTTCACGGACCTCCTGGAAGAGGCGGGAGGACATGCCGCCGCCGAGCGCGGTGTTCAGGACCCCCATGGCCCAGCGGCGGTCGTCGGTGCGGGGCAGACCGGGCATGCCGAGGACGACATGGGCCTGCTCGGTCTTGCGGCCGAGCAGTTCGACGCGGCCCGCGGCACGGATGGCGCGCGAGCCGTCACGCGGGGCCTTGGGCGTGGCGTCCGGCTGCTTCAGGGCGCCGGCCTTCTCGAAGGCGGCGCGGACCTGGCGTACGACCTTGTTGTGGTCGACGTTGCCCGCGCAGGCGACGATGAGGTGCGTCGGGTCGTAGTGCTTCTTGTAGAAGCGGCGGATGCGGTCCGCGGTGAGGGCGTTGACCGTGTCGACCGTGCCGAGGACGGGGCGGCCGAGGGGGGTGTCGCCGAGCATGGTGGACGCGAACAGGTCGTGTACGCAGTCGCCCGGGTCGTCCTCGGTCATCGCGATCTCCTCGAGGATCGCGCCCCGCTCGACGTTCACGTCCTCTTCGAGGATCAGCGAGCCGGTGAGCATGTCGCAGACGACGTCGATGGCGAGGGGGAGGTCGGCGTCGAGCACGCGTGCGTAGTAGCACGTGTACTCCTTCGCCGTGAAGGCGTTCATCTCGCCGCCGACCGCGTCGATGGCGGAGGAGATGTCCATCGCGCTACGGCGGGACGTGCCCTTGAAGAGCAGGTGCTCCAGGTAGTGCGTGGCACCGTTCAGAGCCGGCGTCTCGTCGCGGGAGCCCACGTGCGCCCAGATGCCGAAGGTGGCGGAGCGCACGGAGGGCAGCGTTTCGGTGACGACGCGCAGGCCTCCGGGGAGGGTCGTCTTGCGTACCGTACCGATGCCGTTCTGGCCCTGGATCAGG
>NZ_BMPQ01000043.1:9494-53428 GCF_014647675.1 Streptomyces flaveus
GAGGAGGTGCGGGCCGTCGCCGTGGAGCTACTCGACGTCACTTGTCGGTGTCGTCCTTCTTGTCGTCGTCGCCTTCGCCCTCGATCACGGGGATGAGGGAGAGCTTGCCGCGGGAGTCGATCTCGGCGATCTCGACCTGGACCTTGGAGCCCACACCGAGCACGTCCTCGACGTTCTCCACACGCTTGCCGCCGGCGAGCTTGCGGATCTGCGAGATGTGCAGCAGACCGTCCTTGCCGGGGAGCAGCGAGACGAACGCACCGAAGGTGGTCGTCTTGACGACCGTGCCCAGGTAGCGCTCGCCGACCTCCGGCATGGTCGGGTTGGCGATGCCGTTGATCGTGGTGCGGGCGGCCTCGGCGGAGGGTCCGTCGACCGCGCCGATGTAGATCGTGCCGTCGTCCTCGATCGTGATGTCGGCGCCGGTGTCCTCCTGGATCTGGTTGATCATCTTGCCCTTGGGGCCGATGACCTCGCCGATCTTGTCCACGGGGATCTTCACGGTGATGATCCGCGGGGCGTTCGGGGACATCTCGTCCGGGGTGTCGATCGCTTCCATCATCACGTCGAGGATGTGGAGGCGGGCGTCACGGGCCTGCTTCAGGGCCGCGGCCAGGACGGAGGCCGGGATGCCGTCCAGCTTGGTGTCGAGCTGGAGCGCGGTCACGAACTCCTTCGTGCCGGCGACCTTGAAGTCCATGTCACCGAAGGCGTCCTCGGCACCGAGGATGTCCGTCAGCGTCACGTAGTGCGTCTCGCCCTCGATCTCCTGGGAGATGAGGCCCATGGCGATACCGGCGACGGGGGCCTTCAGCGGCACACCGGCGTTCAGCAGCGACATGGTGGAGGCGCAGACCGAGCCCATCGACGTCGAGCCGTTCGAGCTGAGGGCCTCGGACACCTGACGGATCGCGTACGGGAACTCCTCGCGCAGCGGCAGCACCGGCACGAGCGCGCGCTCGGCGAGGGCGCCGTGGCCGATCTCGCGACGCTTCGGGGAGCCGACGCGGCCGGTCTCACCGGTGGAGTACGGCGGGAAGTTGTAGTTGTGCATGTAGCGCTTGCGGGTCACCGGGGAGAGGGTGTCCAGCTGCTGCTCCATGCGGAGCATGTTGAGGGTGGTGACGCCCAGGATCTGGGTCTCGCCACGCTCGAACAGCGCGGAACCGTGGACCCGCGGGATCGCCTCGACCTCGGCGGCGAGCGTACGGATGTCCGTGACGCCGCGGCCGTCGATGCGCTTCTTCTCCTTGATGACGCGCTCACGGACCAGGGACTTGGTCAGCGAGCGGTACGCGGCGGAGATCTCCTTCTCGCGGCCCTCGAACTGCGGGAGCAGCTTCTCGGCGGCGAGCGCCTTCACGCGGTCCAGCTCGCTCTCGCGCTCCTGCTTGCCCCCGATGGTGAGGGCCTGCGAGAGCTCGTCCTTGACGGCGGCCGTGAGCGCCTCCAGGACGTCGTCCTGGTAGTCGAGGAAGATCGGGAACTCGCCGGTCGGCTTGGCGGCCTTCGCGGCGAGGTCGGCCTGGGCCTTGCAGAGCACCTTGATGAAGGGCTTCGCGGCGTCCAGACCGGCGGCGACGATCTCCTCGGTCGGCGCCTCGGCGCCGCCCTTGACGAGCTGGATGGTCTTCTCGGTGGCCTCGGCCTCGACCATCATGATCGCGACGTCGCCGTCCTCCAGGGTGCGGCCCGCGACGACCATGTCGAAGACGGCGTCCTCGAGCTCGGTGTGCGTCGGGAAGGCCACCCACTGACCGCGGATCAGCGCGACGCGGACGCCGCCGATCGGGCCGGAGAAGGGCAGACCGGCCAGCTGCGTGGACGCGGACGCGGCGTTGATCGCCACGACGTCGTACAGGTGGTCGGGGTTGAGCGCCATGATCGTGGCGACGACCTGGATCTCGTTGCGCAGGCCCTTCTTGAAGGACGGGCGCAGCGGGCGGTCGATGAGACGGCAGGTGAGGATCGCGTCCTCGGAGGGGCGGCCCTCACGGCGGAAGAAGCTGCCGGGGATCTTGCCGGCGGCGTACATCCGCTCCTCGACGTCCACCGTCAGGGGGAAGAAGTCGAGCTGGTCCTTGGGGTTCTTGGAAGCCGTGGTGGCCGACAGAACCATGGTGTCGTCATCGAGATAAGCCACGGCGGAGCCGGCGGCCTGGCGGGCCAGACGGCCCGTCTCGAAACGGATGGTGCGGGTGCCGAAGGAACCGTTGTCGATAACGGCCTCGGCGTAGTGGGTCTCGTTCTCCACTAGCGTTTTCTCCGATGCTTTTCGTCTTTCGTCCCGTCCCGCCCGTGTGGCGGGTGGACGTCGGAGAAGCGCTCCGTCTGGTGCGGGCCGGTCTTCGATCGAAGCACCCGGGGTTCGCATTCCCCCGGGGGCCACTACCGAGGACCGGCGGCGGCGAGGTGCGCTTCTCCTCGTTCAGTTGTGGTGTCCACGCCGTCGCTGTGCGCTGTCGCGGAACCACGTCGTGTCGTACGTCTTGTGTTGTGCTACCACACTACAAAGGGGCGGCGACACTCCGCACGTACAGCAAAGGGAGCGGCCCCCTCAGTGTGGGAACCGCTCCCTTCACGGCGTCTTACCGGGCGCCCGCCGCACCGCGGCGGATGCCGAGGCGGTCGACCAGCGCACGGAAGCGCTGGATGTCCTTCTTGGCCAGGTACTGCAGCAGGCGGCGACGCTGACCGACCAGGATCAGCAGACCACGACGGGAGTGGTGGTCGTGCTTGTGGGTCTTGAGGTGCTCGGTCAGGTCCGAGATCCGGCGCGAGAGCATGGCGACCTGGACCTCGGGGGAGCCGGTGTCGCCCTCCTTCTGGCCGAACTCGGACATGATCTGCTTCTTCGTAGCGGCGTCGAGCGACACGCGTACTCCTCGTAGTCTTCTTTGATAGCCATCGAGTGCCCCTGGTCCACTTCTCAGGGGAGCTTCCGTTACTCGGGAGGCGGGGATCCGCTGGGCGCGTCCTCCAGGGCCCTTGGGAGGGCGGTCCGAGGGCGCGTACGCATACGGCCGTTACACAGGGTACCAGCAGCTGTGCACGCCTCTTGCCAGGGGTTCGCGGTCTCAGGTGATCTTCCGGACTGTGACCTTGCAGTTGCCCAGCGTCAGACCTGGCAGGCCAAGTAGGGTGAACACACAGTTCATTCGCACCTCAGGAAGGGGCCGTCGCACCATGGCCGAGGGACAGGACCAGGGCGTCGAGGCGCAGGACGAGGACGTCAAGGCGCGCAAGGAGCGGGAGAAGAACGAGCTCTACGCACTCGACATCTCCGGCGTCGAGTGGCAGAGCGCGCCGGGTACCGAGGAGCACGAGGAGCGCGTTGAGATCGCGTACCTTCCCGGCGGTGCTGTGGCGATGCGGTCGTCCCTCGATCCGGACACGGTGCTGCGCTACACGGAGGCGGAGTGGCAGGCCTTCGTACTGGGCGCCCGGGACGGGGAGTTCGACCTGGAACCGGCTCCGCACAACGGAGGGCTCGCGGCGGAGTAGCCGCTCGGGGTACGAGGAGAGCTCGCGGCCGCGGCGGCCGTTCGGGGCCGACGGGACGCGTCTCGTCGGCCTCTCGGGCGTTCGCCGCCCCGTCAGCTGGTCATCGACCGAGCCGTCGCGTACACGTCGAAGACGGCCAGTGCCAGCGGTACCAGGGTCAGCAGTACGAAGCCCTCGGCGATCTCCAGGAAGCGGCCCCAGAACGGGGTGAGGCCGCCGCGGGAGACGATCAGGCCGATCGCTGTGACGAGGGCGGCCACCGCGGCGATCGCCGCGACGAGCCAGATGGTCCGGAGGTCGAGGTCGGCGCGGTCGATCGCCTTCGGCGGGTTGAGCGCCAGTCCGAGGCCGAGCAGCATGAGCGAGGCGAGGCCGCCGCCCAGGACGGGGGCGACCTGGGCGGTGTAGCGGAAGAGGTGGGCGCGCATCAGCAGGGCCACGCCGGTGGCGAGGGCGAGGAGTTGGGCCCAGACGTTCGAGGAGAAGCCGAGGACGGCCGAGGAACCGACGGCGATCAGCGCGCAGCCGCCCACCAGGCCGACCAGGAGTTCGTGTCCGCGCCGCGCCTTGGCGGCGACCCGCTCGGCGTCGACCGGCTCCTGGGGGGCGGGGTCGGTGTCGTACGCGCTGCGCGGGGTCGTGTCCGGGGTGTCGAAGCCGATCGGAAGCCGGGCGAAGCGCATCGACAGGCCGGGCAGGAAGGCCAGGCCTCCGACGGCGATCGGGGCGCACAGGGCGCCGATCTCGGCAGGTGTCCAGTCGGCGAGGGTCGCCGCGAACAGGGCGAGCAGGCCGATGGCGGAGGCGAAGACGAAGGCGACGAACGGCCCGTCCCCGCTCGGCGAGCACAGGGTGAGCAGCACCGAGGCGAGCAGCACCGCCGCGCAGGCGAGGAGGAACTGGAGCTTGCCGATGCCTTGTCCGTCGGCGAGCGGCAGGAGACCCGAGCCGCCCACGCCGACGTTGGGCAGGGCGCCGAGCCCCAGGGCGATGGCCGAGGCCCGGTCGGCGTAGACCCGGGCGCGTACGCACGCCAGGACGACCAGGAGGACACCGACGACCCCGGCGAGGATGCCGGGCAGGCTGTGCATGTCGTGGAGCGGGTCGCCCGTCCAGGCCACGAAGGCGAGCAGGACCGGCAGTACGCCTCCTCCGACGAGGCCCGCGGCGCGCGTCAAGTCGTCGCTCCACAAGGCACGTTCGCTGGTCACGGCGGAGGCGACCGCGTCGGAGACGTCGTCGAAGACGGCGGGGGGCAGCGACTCGGAGAAGGGGCGCAGTGTGAGGAGTTCGCCGTCGAGGATGCGCTGGGCGGCGAAGGAACGGGCACTGTCGAGGACGGTGCCGTCCCGGCGGACCAGGTGGTAGCCGACGGGTGCGCTCTGGGCCGGGCTCTGCTGGGAGAGCCTGAGGATCTCCGGATAGATGTCCGCGACCGGGATGTCGTCGGGCAGCGCCACGTCGATCCGGCTGTCCGGCGCGACGATGGTGACCCGGCAGAAGCCGAGGCCTGTGCCCGTCCCGACAGGAGTTCCCGTACCGGGTCCTCCCCCGGTGACTGCCGCGGAGGCCGTCATGCTCACCTGCTGCTCCCCCTCAGTGATGATTCTGTACCTGCGGTATGGACATCCTGCGCCGTTTTTCCCGCCCCCTGTGACCGCCGATGCGGCGAGGTGGCGAGAACGGTGCCGTCGTGCCGCCGCCAGGATTCCGCTTCCCGCCGGATCACACGAAATGCCCCATTGCTCTGGCTCAACTCGCGTGTGCTGACGCGAACATGGGGCACCCTACCGCCCTCTTGCCTCAGCCGAAGTAAGTAGGATCGCCCGGCGGCTGCGTCCGCCCGACACGGGGCGGCGGACGGACTCTCGGGCCGGTCAAGAGAATGGGTGAAAGTGAGCCACATCGTCGTGAAGCGCCCGCCTCGGGTGCTGCCGTCCGAAGTGTCCACGCGGGAGATCGTCCTGCAGCCTCCGCCCGAACTGCCGCGGGGACAGCAGGAAGGCATGCTGATGCAACTGCTGCCCATGCTGGGCATGGGCGGCTCCGTGGTGTTCTTCTTCATGCCCAACGCACATCCTTTCATGAGGATCATGGGCATGATCATGATCGCTTCGACGATCGCCATGGGCGTCGCGATGGCGATCCGCTTCCGCCGCGGCAACCAGGGGCAGTTGGCGGACATGCGCCGCGACTACCTGAGCTACCTGGCACAGACCCGGCGCACGGCAGTCGACACGGCGAAGGCCCAGCGCGACGCGCAGTACTTCCTTCATCCCTCCCCCGAGCAGCTGTGGGCCCTGGTCGCCGAGGGCAGCCGCGTATGGGAACGCCGCCCCGGCGACGAGGACTTCGCCCAGGTCCGCATCGGCCTCGGCTCGCAGTCCCTCGCCAGCACCCTGGTCGCCCCCGAGACCGGCCCCGTCGAGCAGCTGGAGCCGCTGACCGCGGGTGCGATGCAGCGCTTCCTCGCCGTCCACAGCACCCTGGACGACCTGCCGATGGCGGTCTCGCTGCGCGCCTTCTACCACGTCACGATCAGCGGCGAGCCACAGTCCGTACGGTCCTCAGCGCGGGCCATGGTCGGCTCGCTGGCCGCACTGCACTCCCCCGAGGACCTGCTCATCGTGGTCGCGGCGGGCCGCGAGGACCTGCCCCACTGGGAGTGGGCCAAGTGGCTGCCGCACGTCCAGGCCCCCGGCGCCGTGGACGGCGCGGGCAGCCGCAGGCTGATCGACAGCGACACCCGCGAACTGGAGAACCTGCTCGCCACCCGGCTGACCGGCCGCCCGCGCTTCCACCCGAACGCGGCGCCCCTGCCGGAGGAGCCCCACATCGTCGTCGTACTCGACGGTCGATCCCTGCCTCCGGACTCGGTCCTGGCCAACCCCGAAGGGCTGCAGGGCGTCACCGTCCTCGAGGTCGTTCCCGGTGAGCTGACCACGGGCGGCGGCGAACTCTCCATCGTCGTACGGCCCGAGGCACTGCACCTGGAGTCCGCGCACGGCGCCGCCTACGAAGGGACTCCCGACGCCCTCTCGTACGAATCCGCCGAGGCCCTCGCCCGGCAACTCGCCCCGCTGCGGATGGCCACCGGCGGGGACGACGACGAACCGCTGCTCGCCAACCTGGAGTTCACCGACCTGCTGAACCTCGGTGACGCGGCGTCCGTCGACACCCAGCGCACCTGGCGGCCGCGTTCGCTGGCCGAGCGGCTGCGCGTGCCGATCGGTGTCGGCGAGGACGGACGCCCCGTGATGCTGGACCTCAAGGAGGCCGCGCAGGAGGGCATGGGCCCGCACGGCCTGTGCGTGGGCGCCACCGGCTCCGGCAAGTCGGAGCTGCTGCGCACCCTGGTACTGGGCCTGGCGGTCACCCATTCGTCCGAGACGCTGAACTTCGTCCTGGCGGACTTCAAGGGCGGCGCGACCTTCGCCGGTATGGCGCAGATGCCGCACGTGGCGGCCGTCATCACCAACCTCGCCGACGACTTGACCCTGGTCGACCGCATGGGCGACTCCATCCGCGGCGAACTCAACCGCCGCCAGGAGATGCTGCGCGACGCGGGCAACTACGCCAACATCCACGACTACGAGAAGGCGCGCGCGGCTGGTGCGGCGCTGCAGCCCATTCCCTCTTTGGTGTTGGTGATCGACGAGTTCAGTGAGCTGTTGACGGCGAAGCCGGACTTCATCGAGATGTTCGTGCAGATCGGTCGTATCGGTCGGTCGCTGGGCGTGCACCTGCTGCTGGCGTCGCAGCGCCTGGAGGAGGGCCGCCTGCGCGGCCTGGAGACGTATCTCTCGTACAGGGTCGGTCTGCGTACCTTCTCCGCCGCGGAGTCCCGGGCGGCGATCGGCGTACCGGACGCCTACGAGCTGCCGAACGTCCCGGGCTCCGGCCTCCTGAAGTTCGGCACCGGCGAGATGGTGCGCTTCAAGGCGGCGTACGTCTCCGGGGTCTACCGCTCCGGCACGCAGCGGGCGTCGCTGGGCGGCGGCCCGCTGCCGGTGGACCGGCGGCCGGTGCTGTTCACGGCGGCCGAGGTGCCGGTGCAGTACGCGCCGGTGCCGCAGCAGCGCCCTTCGGCTCCGGACGGTCCGGAGGTCGACGACGCGCTCGCCGACACCGTGCTCGACGTGATCGTGCGCCGGCTGGAGGCACAGGGTCCGGCGGCCCACCAGGTGTGGCTGCCGCCGCTGGACAGCCCGCCGTCGCTGGACGGGCTCCTGCCCGGGCTCACGGCGGTGCAGGGCCGCGGCCTCACGCAGCCGGACTACGAAGGCGCCGGCCGCCTGGTCGTACCGGCGGGCCTGGTGGACAAGCCGTACGAGCAGCGCCGCGACCCGCTCTGGGTGGACTTCTCCGGCGCGGCCGGCCATATGCAGATCCTCGGCGGTCCGCAGTCCGGCAAGTCGACCCTGCTGCGGACCCTGATCTCGGCGTTCGCGCTCACGCACACGCCGTACGAAGTCCAGTTCTACGGCCTCGACTTCGGCGGTGGCGGCATGTCGGCGGTGGCCGGACTGCCGCACGTGGGTGGCGTCGCCTCGCGTCTCGATCCGGAGCGGGTGCGGCGGACGGTGGCCGAGGTGTACGGGGTACTGACGCGTCGGGAGGAGTACTTCCGTTCGTCGGGCATCTCGTCGATCGCGGAGTTCCGGGCGCGGCGGGCCCGGGGCGACATCTCGGTCACGGATCAGCCGTGGGGCGACGTCTTCCTGGTCATCGACGGCTGGGGCAACTTCCGTGCGGACTACGAGGCGATGGACCAGGTGATCCTCGACATCGCGTCGCGTGGCCTTGGTTACGGCATCCACCTGATCCTGACGGCCTCACGCTCCATGGAGGTCAGGGCCAACCTCAAGGACCACCTGATGAACCGCCTCGAGCTGCGGCTCGGCGACACGATGGACTCCGAGCTGGACCGCAAGGTGGCCGCGAACGTACCGGCCGGCGTGCCCGGCCGCGGGCAGGCCCCGCAGAAGCTGCACTTCATGGCGGCGGTGCCGCGCATCGACGGCCTGACCTCCGACACGGACCTGGCGGACGCCACGGCGGCACTGGCCACCGAGGTCTCCCGGCACTGGCAGGCGCCCGGCGCACCCGAAGTCCGGTTGCTGCCCCGCGAGTTCCCCTCCGAGCAGCTGCCTCCGGGCGACCGCTTCCCGCGCCGCGGCGTCGCCTTCGCCCTCGACGAGGACAACCTCGAACCGGTCTTCGTCGACTTCGAACAGGACCCGTTCTTCCTCGTCTTCGGCGAGAGCGAGTCGGGCAAGTCGAACCTGCTGCGACTGCTCATCAAGCAGGTGACGCAGCGCTACTCGGGCGACGAGGCCAAGCTGTTCGTCATCGACAACCGCCGCGCCCTGCTGGACGTGACCCCGTCCTCCCACCTGGCCGAGTACATCCCCATGTCCAACGCCATGGACCACCACGTGTCCGCCCTGGCCGGCCTCATGGAACGCCGCACACCGACCGCCGACGTGACCGCGCAGCAACTACGGGACCGGAGTTGGTGGAGCGGACCGACGGTGTTCGTCGTCATCGACGACTACGACCTGGTGGCCACATCGAGCGGGAATCCGCTGGCCGGGTTGACGGAACTGTTGCCGTTCGCCCGGGACGTGGGCGTGCGGTTCATCATCGCGCGCTCGACGGCGGGCGCGGGGCGTGCGTCGTACGAGGCGTTCATGCAGCGCGTCAAGGAGCTGGGGGCGCAGGGGGTCGTGCTGGCCGGCGATCCGGGCGAGGGGGACCTGCTGGGTGGGGTTCGGCCGCGGCCTATGCCTGCGGGGCGGGGGGTCTTTGTGTCTCGGCGGAGGGGGAAGCCGTTGGTGCAGGTGGGGTTGGTGGCGGAGAGGGTTTATTGAGGTGTGCGGAGGGCGAGTTGAGGTGCGCCGAGGGCGTGTTGGGTTGTCGTACGTGGCGTACTTGACGTCGGGAGGGACGTTCTGATGGTCGGTGTGGGGATCTTCCTGCTTCTGCTCTCCCTCTGGCTCGGCTGGATGGGACTGGTCGACCAGAAGGCGCTCTGGTGGCGCTTCCAGGCCCGCCGCTTCAGCGCCCCGGAGGCGAACGAGCCGTCGGAAGCGGGGTATCGGGCCCGGCGAATTCTGCTGCTCTCATGCGCGACGGCAATGGTCGTGATGGCCGTGTGGTGGTTCACCAGCATTGACTACTTCGAGTCGGGTGGGCTTGAGGACTGACAGTCGGCAGTTGAGCAGCATCGACCTGCTGGACGCAGGCCTCGACGAGCGTGTCGGTTCTCCTGGCGAGAAGAACTCGATCTACGGCGAATCGGATGACAAGAAGGGCAAGAACTGATGGGTTTCGACGCCCTTCGCAGCGCCGACTTCGGCCTGCTCGACGACTGGTCGACGATGCTCCGCTTCGCATGAGTACGGATACTCACGCGCCTTGGTCACAGGTGCGGATGAGGCCCTTGTTGACGGCGCGTTACGGTAGTTCTCGATCACCGCGGCGTTGCTGTCACACGTTCGCAACAGCTTGTCGGTGCACGACGAGAAACGGGGAGGGGCCACGCATGGCGTGGGATGAGTGGGAGCAGCTCAAGGCCGCGGCGGTCGAGCAGCAGTCCGCGCAGATGCAGCTCAACCAGATGCCGGCCGATCAGGGAGCCTCCAGCTCAGGTGGCGGTGACAACGGTGACCCGCAGTGGGGCGGTGGTGATGGCGGCTCCGGCGGGCTGAAGTCCTCGAAAGCCGCGTGGGCCAAGGCCGGACATGACGTCGGCTTGCTGCGGGAGAGCATCACCAAAGCGCTGACGACGCTGGGAGACGGGCAGACGGGTCTCGGTGATATGGACGGGTGCCAGGCAGCGGTGGCGCAGAAGGAGTTGTACGAGTCCTGGAGGAAGTACGTCGACAAGGTGAGTGGCCGTTGCGGTGACTTGGGCGGGCTGCTTGAGCAGTCGGGGCATGACCTGGCGAAGCCCGACTCGGCGCTCAAGGAGGATCTGGACAGGATCCGGACGAAGTACCAGGACACCGAAGCTGTCGGCGGCCAAGCGAAGGAGAAGTGATCCACGGCCATGGACCTTGCGACGCTGAAGGCCTTCAAGCCCACCGAATACGAGGACGCGGCGGACGGGTACCGGGCGACGGGTGACATGGCCAGCACGGCCAAGGACACGATCGACAACCAGATCTGTGCGGGAATGCGACTCGCGAAGCTCGAGGGTGAGACAGCCAATGCTGCACAACGTGAGCTGAAGGAGCTGTCGAAGAACTTCCAGTATGTGCAGACCGAGTGCGGTCTGGTGAGCACCGCGCTGAACGGTCTCGCATTCGACATGGCTGCGGCCAAGCGCAAGCTGGAAGCGGCACTCGAGGACGCGCGTGCCAACAACTGCACGGTGGGCGCGGACGGTTCAGTCAGTTATCCGGCCGGCGGCACGGAAGTCGACGGCAAGGTCCCGCAGGGCGGCACGGTCACGAGTACGGGAGGTCCCACGGATCCGACGGCTTCGGCGGTGGAGCGCCAGGCGGCCAACATCCACCCGAACCCGAACTACGGCAGGGCGCAGGAGTACGCGAACCGGATCGCCGATGCCCTGCAGGAGGCCACCGACGCGGACGCGAAGTGGGCACCGAGGCTGCGTGCGCTCAAGGCCGACGACGACCTCACCGTCTCCAAGCGGGACTGGGCCGACGCGCACTCGGACATGGGTGGTGTGCGCGAGGCTGGCAAGGAATACCTCAACTCCCTGCCTGAACCACCCACAGACGGCACTCCGAAGGACAACGCGGCCTGGTGGAAGGGGCTCAGCCCGGAGGAGCAGGCGGCCTGGACGTCCGCGCACCCCGAGGTCGTAGGAAAGCTCGACGGACTGCCGTCCACGATCCGGGACGAGGCCAACCGCATCGTGCTCAACGAGACGCAGGGCCGCCTCCAGATGGAACTGAACTCGATGCCGAAGCCGCCCCTCAACGAATGGACGTGGATCACCTCGGGGCCGTACCCGTCCAAGGTGCACACGGACGAGTGGATGGCATGGCACAACAAGTATGGGGACCGGTACACGCAGATCAACAAGTCCCTCAAGGGCATGGAGAGCATCCAGAAACGCTTCGACCAGACCGGCGTCAAAGGCCTGCCCGAGGCATACCTCCTGGGATTCAGCGCGGAGGGCAACGGCCGGGCGATCGTCGCCAACGGGAACCCGGACACGGCTGATCACCAGGCGGTCTATGTGCCGGGTACGACGTCGAATCTGGGGGGCATCGGCGGGGACATCGACCGAATGGTCAACGTCTGGCGTGTGGCCGATGTCGAAGCAGCCTCCGGTGAATCGGTCTCCACGATCACCTGGCTCGGGTACGACGCCCCGCAGAACATCGTGACGGACTCGCCGTTCAGTCACTACGCGAATGACGGCGCTCCGGCCTTCAACCAGTTCGTGGACGGACTCGACGCGTCGCGCACCGTCGACTCAGAGGCTCACCGTACGGCGATCGGTCACTCGTACGGCACGACGCTCGTCGGCTCCGCGGCGCGGCAGGGAGACCTGAACGTGGACGACGTGATCCTCGCGGGCAGCCCTGGCGTCCAGGTGAGCAAGGCCGAGCAGATGGACGTGCCCGCGGGACACGTCTGGAACCAGGAGGCCGACGCGGACCCCGTCCCGGATATCGGCCGCTACGGACATGGCGGAACCGACTGGGACGGCCCCTGGACCATTCCCAGTGACGAACGCTTCGGTGCCAACCAGATGACCACGGACACCGAAGGCCACAGCGACTATTGGAAAGAGAACACCATCAGTCTGGAGAACCAGGGCGTGGTCGTGGCAGGGCGTGATGATCAGGTGCAGTTGAAGGAGCCGCCGAACCCATGGGCGAGGGTGAAGTAGAGGGCCGGAGGTCCCGGCCCGCGCCACTGACGACCAACCCATGAAATGCCCGACGAAATAACCGGGCCGTGTCCCGGTCCGACCAATCGAGGCCCCTCGACTTGAAGACCAAACTAGGCGCCCCGGCGCTCCTCGTGTCCCTCACCCTCACGACCCTCACCGGATGCAGCATGACCAATGCCAACGACTCCGACGACATCCCACTCGCAGGCACCAGCACCTCGGGGGACGCTGCCGACGCGACGGAGGCAGTCTCCAGCGAGATATACGACCTGATCGGTATCAAGGGAAAGGCGTCCGAAACCGGTGCCGGCGTCACGGAGTGCTCGGACAGGGACCGCGAGAAGTACTTCCAGATCTTTCACCCGTGGACCTTCACTCCGGCGTCAGCCGGGGACCTCGACGGCGACGTGATGGAGCGGCTCAAGGAGGAGCTGCCCGAGCACGGCTGGAAGGTCGTCGACTACGGGCCGGACACCAGCAAGAACAAGAACCTCACTCTCACGGCCGACAACGACGAGAAGAAGGCCAGCGTCAAAATCGCCTTCCGCGCCACGGAAAATCCGCCGAGCCTCCGCCTGACCGTCGTCTCCGGCTGCTACAAGATCCCGGACGGCGAGGAGATCGAGCGGTTCTGAGCCATTTCTCATGGGAGAAATGGCTCGAGAGTTATCGGGGAAGCGGTGGTGGCAGCCGGATCATCCGCGTCTCCGTCGACGGCATCGAAGCTGTGGATCGAATCGATCCCGAGGACACCGAGGCGGAGGGTACGTGTCCTGCGCTCCTCCCGTAGTCCCTTCCTACAACGCCTCTGCGGCCTATGCGGTCATCACCGAGGTGAGTATCGGCGGAGATGCAAAAGCCACTGGCGCGACACTGCGACAGACTCTGCCCGACGTCGCCTACCGCCTCACCGAGCACGCCTACAAGCTGGCCGAGTGTAAGGCGCCCCGCGACTTTTCCGAGGAGCTGCCCCGCTACGAGGACGGCTGATGGCGGACGAGGAGATAGTCAGGTACTTCGACGGACGCGGCCGCGTGCAGCTGAGCCCGGATCCACCGGCTTGATTCCGGAGTGATCATTCTGGGGGGTCGCTAGCCCTTTGAGCAGCCCCTCAGTTCACTCCTTCAACCCCGAGTTGCTCATCACAGCGCTCGACGGGGAGATCGCCGCGCTTCGTCCAAGGCGAAGGTGCACCAGACCTGCTTCTCGTCGAAGCCCGTACGGTGCCATCCCCACCGGTGCGACAGAGCCGCGACCAGGTGCAGCCCCCTGCCGCACTCACTGAACGGGTCGTAGTCGTTCGTCAGTTCGGGTACCAGCTCCGGAGCGTGGTCGATGACCATCACGCGCAGCACAGGCGGTGCGTACTCTCGGCACGCCGCCAGGATCAGTTCCAATCCCGTGAGCCCACCGCCGTGTCGTACGGCATTGGTGCACAGCTCCCCGACGGCGAGCTCTACCGAGTCAGCCAGCTTCGGGAGCTTCCAGTGCTGTTGGACCCACACGCGGGCGCGATGCCGGGCTTCCGCAACGGGGCGGTGAGAGTCGAGAGCCGAGGCGTCCCAGCCGACACGGGTGGGAGTCGCGTTGAAGGGAGCGGGCAGGGCCAGTGCATCCATCGTTCACCTCGCGAGGGAGTGGAGTGGGTCCGGGATCAGACGCTAACGGCAAAACTAAAACGCGTGCTACTCGCTTCACTCAAACGGGTATTCTCTGCGATCCCGATGGACACCCCACTCCAGAGATCGGCAAACTGTGCGCGCGAACGAGGAGTTGACCCATGGCACCACGGCAGGCCCCCACCATCCGTCAGCGTCGATTCGGCGCTGAGCTCCGCAGGCTGCGCGACGCGATCGGCATGTCCGCACCGGTCGCGGCCGAGCGGCTCGGAGCGGACCGCACGATGATCTCCAACATCGAGTCGGGCAGATTCGGCATCAGCGAGGAACGGCTCCGCCGACTGGCGAGCATCTACGAGTGCGACGACTCCGAACTGATCGACGCGCTGGCCGCGATGACTGGCGGTCGCTCGAAGGGCTGGTGGGACGAGTACCGGGGCAAGATCCCACCGGACTTCCTTGATGTGGCAGAGCTGGAGCACCACGCCACAAGCCTGCGCACTCTCCAGACAGCGCACGTCCCTGGCCTCTTCCAGACCGAGGACCACGCCCGGGCGCTCTTCGACCTCTTCGTACCGGCCCTGCCCCGCCTGGAAGTTGAACTGAGGATCGCTCACCGTCTGACCCGTCACGCCGTGGTCGCGAACGAGCCGGGAGTGCCGTACGTCGGCTTGGTCCACGAAGCGGCCCTCCGCATGCGTATCGGAGGCCGCAAAGTGGCCAGAGCTCAGCTGGACCATCTTCTGGAGGAGAGCGAGCGCCCCAACATCCGGCTGCTCGTCATCCCGTTCACCGCAGAAGGCTTCCCCATGGCCGGCGACACGATGATGTACGTCTCCGCCGCCAGCCCTCACCTGGACACTGTCGAGGTGGACTCTCCGCTTGGTGCTGTCTTCTTCGACGCACCGGCCCAACTGGCCAACTTCCGCAGGCGACTGGACTTGGTCGAACAGGTGGCGTTGAATCCGAACGAGTCGAGGGATCTGATCCTCGGAATCGCCGGAGAACTGTAAAGAGGTGCCGCCTTGCCCGAGTTGAAGTGGATCAAGTCCTCGCACTCGGAGGCGTCAGGCAACGCATGCGTCGAGGTCGCCGAAAACGGCCCCCTCATCGCCGTACGGGACTCCAAGCATCCGGAGTTGCCGTATGCCACGGTCGGGCGTGAGGCGTGGGGGCGGTTCGCTGGTGCGCTGGTCGACGGGCGGTTGCGCTGAGACCCAGCGAGACAGAATCTCACTACCGAAACTCGCCGGGGTGGGCACCTCCCGTGCGTGCCCACCCCGCTGTTCTGCGCTGAGCGGATCCCACGCCGGCCGCCTTACCCGCCACCGCCTTCCGTCACTCCTGACTCTCCGACACTCCTGACTCTTCGCCGGAATGAATACAGCAGCTTCGCTGTGTCGTCGCCGACGTCGATGCACAGAGGAAGCAGGTCCGGTCCGACAGAGAGCCCGACGGGTACCCTCGCCGGACTTGTGGGGCGAGGCAAGCCACCCGGTCCGCGTCGCGCCTGTCGCCGACTCGACCGTGGACCCGGGTCAGCTCGCACGGCGCCGTGTCCAGCCCCAGACCACGCCTCCGATCAGCAAGGTGAGGGCGACCGCGCCAGCAATCAAGCCGGACGTCGGCAGGCCGTCATCTCCTTCGGAGGCGGCTGACTCGTGAGAGGCGGTAGAGGGTGTAGATCCGCGGGCGGGTTCGGCGTCTTGACCGGTCGGGGTCGGCGACGGGGTTGACGATGCCCCGGTGACCGGCTCTACGTACCAGTATTCGTCGTAGTCCGGCTTCGCGCTCCCCGGCTGGCCGTTGCCGTGCACGACGTTCTGCCTAGGACGAACCAACCCGTATCCCAGGTAGTTGCTGGGGGAATCCACGGGCCAGTCCCGGCCAGCTGTCTCCTGCAAGACGCGCCATACCTGTGGGGCGGTCCACGTGGGGTGCTTGGACCACACCAGGGCAGCCGAGGCCGACACCAGCGCAGCAGCTGCGGCCGTGCCGCCTCCGTCCTTGCAGTACCGCTGGAAAGTCGCGTCGCACCACCGGGGTATGTCGACCCCTGGAGCAGCCATGTCGACATCCTCACCGTGCTGGGACGTGGGGGCGACCTTCCCGGACTGGTCGGCGGCCGCCACGCCCATCACATCAAGGTCCGCGGCGGGGTACTGCGGCTTGTTGCCCAGCTTCGCGACATCGCCGGTGCCAGCGATCAGGAGCGCCCCCTTCTTGAGCGCGTACTTATATGCTCCGCTGTCCCCGAACAGCCCCTCGAGGGCGTACTGGCTGTTGATGGAGGAGTAGATGATCTGCGCTCCGCTGTCGGCGGCCGCCTTCACGGCGGTGAGCAGCGGGTAGCGGATGTCGGGGGCATCGTCGTGTGCGACGGGTGGCACGCGGATCGGGATGATCTTGGCGCCGGGGGCGAGTCCCTGCAGCCCGCCGCCGCGGCCCGTTCCGGCGATGAGCTCGGCGGCTGTGGTCCCCGCACCGGTGGTGTCGGTGGTGTCCGTCACGCTGCCCTTGACGTTCCCAGACTTCACCGAAGCGTCCACTCCAGTGAGGACCTGTCCCCGCAGTGAGGGCGTATCAGGGTTTACGCCGGTGCTGATGACGGCGACCTTGATCCCCTTGCCCGTGCTGACCTTCCACATGCCTTCGGCATCCATGGAGTCGAGGTACCACTGTCTGGGTGCCTTGTCCGCTGCCGTGGCGAGGGGGGACGGGCCGGCGATGGCCAACAGGCAGGCGGCGGACACAGCGCAGGTTCGAAGGCTTCGGTGCATGATCCTTTTCATTCAACTCTGGAGGAGGATTCGGTACGGAGCTCCCTGTAGAGAAGCAAGCGCTCCGTCTCGGCGATGCGCTGCTCGAGCGAACGCGTTCCGTACCACCGGTGTTCGCTCTTCAGGCCGAGAGGATCGAAGTGGCTACGGACAACCGGGTTACGGTCGGGGGACTCCGGTCTGAGGAAGCAGACTTGGCAGTGGTGATCCCGGCGTGCTGGAGGGGCTCCCTGGCATAAGCCGGAGCAGTCAACGCTTCGTCCGGGACACACACCACGGACGTGTGGCGCGGGCTTTCCGAAAGGCGCGGCACAGCACAGGGTGGGCACCTCCCGTGCATGCCCACCCTGTTTCCGCAAACCGCGCGCTCCTATTGGAAGTAGCTCGCGCCCTTCAGGTCGCCGCCCCGGTAGTCACCGCCGGCCGTGTTGACCCGCTGCGAGATGTTGACCAGGGCCTGGTGGATGCCGCGCGCGTGCGTGTCCCATTCCTTGGACTTCTTCTGGAACTCCTGGTACGCCTCGCCGCCCCAGCCCGAGGCCACATTGAGCACGGCCTGCTTCAGGGCCTCGAGATCCTCCTCGAGCGCCTTGGCCTGATTGCCCAGCTCGGTGGCAAGCGCGTCCATGGTGCCGTACGTAACGGCAAGTTCGTCGTAGTGGGCTCCGGACATGTTTCCCTCGCTTCTGGTGAAGATTTCAGCCGGACTGCGCAGCCCGGACAACGGTGCGGCTCAATGCCGCTGATGGATCCTCAGTAGCTGTTGAGCGCCGAGGTCTTTCCACCGAGATCCTCTACCGAGATACGCCTGAGGTCGGCCTCGATCTGGTCTTCGAGGTTGCGCTTGTCGGTCTTGTTCAGGTTGATGCCCTCGAGGAAGTCGTCGAGCATCTTGCCGATCGCGACCATGTGCTGGTTGATTTCCGTCTGCTTCATGTTGAACGCCTGGGCGCCCTGTCCACGCCAGGCCTTCTCGATCATGTCGATCGTGCCCTGCAACTTCGCGAGCGATCCCCTGATGCGGTCGTATCGATCGACGACCTCGGTCTGAAGCTTCTGTACATCGCTTTCATTAAGAACGCGATCCGCCATTTCGGCACTCCCTTTCCTGAGAGCTGTGGTTCATTTCTGCACGCATCACTGAATCGTGATGCGCTGGTCGTCGCGCGTGTGCGCAGTTGTGGTTGGCCTGTGCCGGAACCGTTTGTGTGCGACGCGTTCAATCCCGCGTGAGCCGTCACGCGCCGCGCCGTGAACGAGCCACGGCGTAGGCACCGCCTCCGATTCAGTCAGTCGCCGGCGGCGCGTTGCGTCGCCGGTTCTCGGGCTGACGTTGGTCCTGGCGGTCCTCGCGGTTGGTATTGCGCCGACTCGCTCTCGGGCCTTGTGGGATTCCAGCACTGGCTCCGGCGGATCCGCCGTTCCTGCCTTCCCGAACTCGCCCCTTGGGTGTACCAACAACCCCGTCGGGGTTGCCCGCGGCGGGGCGGCTGGCCTGCACCGGACGAGCGCCTGGGGCGGACTGCGGCGCCCCGATGACCCCTCGCTGCTCGATCTTGCCGGCAGGTGAACGGGAACTATTACTGCCCTCGGCGCCGACGACCGTCCCTCGGGGAACCCTGGAACTGGTTGATCCCGGAGCAGCACCACTGATCGGCCTTCCCCCGACGACACCATTGCCTCGCGCCGCCCCCGTCGGGCCCATGCCATCAGCACGGCCGCTCGCCGTTCCCCCTACGGGGCGAGGTGTTCCGCCGGAAATGCCTCGGCCCACGGGAGAGTTGCCAGCCGCCGTGCCACCGGCGCGGACCCCCGGCTGCCCTGTAGCCGCGGCACGTCCCATCGGACCCGTAGCGCCGCTCCCCCCGGCGGTGCCGCCGGGAGCGCCTGTGCGTCCCTGCGCCGAGACCGGACCCGTAGCGCCACGCCCGCCAACAGTGCCACCAGGAGTACCTGCGCGTCCCTGCGCCGAGACCGGACCCGTAGCGCCACGCCCGCCAACAGTGCCACCAGGAGTACCTGCGCGACCCTGCGCCGAGACCGGGGGCCTGTTTCCGGTCGTTCCACCGAACCCCGAAGTGCGGCCGGTCTGCCCGCCGCGGGCAGGAGCAACCGGTCCCGACGCGAACGGAGGAGGTGTCGCTCCACTGAAGCCGCCTGAACTGGTAACCGGCTGCGGCGAATTGGTCGTCGGCCTTGCGGCTTCCTGGGGCAGCGGAGTGCCTACGCTGTCGATCTTCGTACCGACGTTCCCGTTCGAGGAGATGGACGAGCCGTCCACGTCCTTGAGCGGCGGGGTGGTGTCTCCCGAACGTGAGTAGCCTGACGGCGCACTCGACGAGTCTTGTCCCGCCACCGCTGACTCACGAGCAGCACCAAGCCCCCCGGTACCTTGCACTTCAGCGCCTGTCCCGACCGGGATCCCGTAGCCCGGGGTCGGCTTAGGAACCCCCACATCCGGCATAGCCTCAAAAACAGGAGGCTCCTGCTGCGCCAGCGTCGTCTCCGAGACCTCGTAGAAGGACGACAGCCGGTTCATCTGGTTGATCGCCTCTTGGCGGTCCTTCTCGGCCTTGACCGCCGCCGCGTACTCCTCGTTGCCTTCAACTCGACTGGGCGTCGGAATGTCCGCGACCGTCTTGGGGTCCTGCCGGGTGTCGCGGGGCGGCATGGCACTGCGTACGGAGGCGAGGCCCGTGGCCGCTGCCGTCATCTGGGTCCCGGCGGCCTCTGCGAAGTCGGCGAGTTTACGGGTGTGGATGACGAGTTTGGCGCCCCACTTACGGAAGGCCTCCCCGGACTCGCCCTCCCAGTCGACCCGGCTGATGTGGCCCTCGAGCTCCCCAGCGGCGTCCTCGATGGCGGTCTGGGCGTTCAAGAGAGCAGTGGCCGCGGTCTCCAAGTCCTCCGGTTTCGCGGACTCGACCATGTCGATCATGGAGTTCAGGTCGTGGCTCTCGAAGTTCGTCTTACCGAAGAAGCGGGGGAATTTCCCTCCGAAAGGGAGGAACCCCGCCCCGGACACGACGTTCATCACGTCGATGGCGCCGATCTGCCGAGCGGCTTGCTCCCTTTCCGCCTGGTGCAGGTCCTGGTCCTCCTGCTGGTCACTCATTAGTACCCGTCCCCTCCCTGGTCGTCATCAGAACGTTGTGACCCAGCCTGGCCATCCTTCGCAGCCTCCGCCTCAGCCCTCTTCTCCCGCGCCGCTTCTTTCTGCTGGCGGCGAATTTCGGTCCCGATCTCGTGGAACCGCTGCCGCTGCTCCTCTTCGAGGTTGCTGAAGTTGCCGTCCGCGCCCATGACGGCGATCTGCATCGCCTCGATCTGAAGCCCCAGGTGCTTGGAGAGTGTGGTGAGGCGTTCGTGGACGCGCTCGTACTGGCTGTGGAGGCCCTTCGCCTCGGCGAAGCCGCCCGCACCGCTGAACGATGCCTCCGAGAGAGCGTGCGCCGCGATCTTCTGAGGGCTGGCAGGCGAGCCCTCGAGGGTGGAAAGCACCGTATCCACACGCTTCTTGAAGGTTCCGAGCGCTTCCAGGCCGATCTTCAGGCCCTCCGCAGGCAGCATGCCTTCCCTCCCCGTTCCCCGTTCGTAAGCCGACGAGCGCCGCACAGGCCATGACCTGATCGACTCGCTCGACGACCACTGTAGTCATTGTGTAAATCGAGCCCAACTGAGCTTTGTGTTAGATCAGTTACGAAGTTGTCGAGACAGCGTCAATCAGCCACGCCCCGAACTGCCGTGAAACGCCTGAATATTGGGCACAGCGACCCGACTCGGCCCTCTCGCGTCCCATGGCAGATTTCCCTCCAAGGAGTTGGCCGCCTGGCGCACCGCAACCTTTGCGATGCCAACGCGCGCCCGTCGTAGCTCCCCGTGCGGTGCCCGCCGAGTCCGCAACTCGCTGGGTTACTCCCGCACATGGGGCGAGCCTCTGCGTCCCCTACCACACGGTGCGCACCGTAGGCCGACTCCACGGGACTCTTCGACAAGCTGACCTGAATCCAGCGCCCTGTTGACAACGTCGCATCAGGCTCACCCGAAGGGGATTCACCCAGCAACAAGGTCACTCGGCGCGCCCGAGGTCCTCGTAGCTGTACTCGTGCCGGATACAGCCGCCGGTCACGCGGAGGACGGGCTCGCCTGAATACCAGTCCGGGGTGAGATACAGCTCGATTCCGTTCTCGTCCGTCGTGCTGATGCCGCGCAGGCCGGCCCCGGACTCACCCGGGCCGGGTGCCGGGACGCGCTTCACGGACAGGTCGCGGTCAGTCCAGGTCGCGCGGAGTTTCTCCACGGCGGCGTGATAGGCGTCCGCGCTCGGGAACTCCAGGGTCCACTCATAGGTCGGCTCGTCCCGGATGACGCCGGTGTCGTCGAAGCCGAAGTCGTCCACGCAGGAGCTGCTCGTCTCGTCCAGGGACCCTCCGCTCGTAGCGGGGATCGGTTCCAGGTCGCTCAGCGCGCGCTCACCTGCCGCCCGTGTCTCGGCAACCCGCTCCCGGTACTCCGCGGCCGACCGTACCGAGCCGCCCGCCAGGCTCTGGTAGCCGTATGCGCCGAAGGCGATCAGGGCGACGAGGAGGACGCCGAGCATGGTGGGGAGGACGACGGTGGACGCTGTCGGGCGCGAGGATGCCGTGGGTGTGGACATGACGTCGATCAAAGTCGCCAGATGGCCGCGTCAGAAGGGGGCGGATACCTGGATGGGAGTGAGTAGCAGAGCTCATGTTCTCGTCCCGCTGCACGACGGCTCCAGTGGACTGGGCCAGCCAGCGGTGGACGACCTGTTCCTTGCGGGTGACCACGTGCTGGGTCGCCCACTGTGCGGTCTCGCGGTCGGGATAGGTGGCGGTGCAGGTGCGCGAGGGGATCTCCATGGTGGGCAGTGCGGAGGATCGGGGCAGTACGGCGGATCGCATCACATCAGCGGAATGACCAGACCATCCCGACCTCGGTCTCCGACACGAGTGCCAAGCCGAAGTCGAAGGTGCGCACGGAAAAGGGGTACCACCCAGAAACCCGCTGGTAGTAGTCGCGGGTATCGCTGCAGTGCCCGGTGTTCGCATAGAAGTGCGCGCCTTCAGGGAAGCGCGACAGGATGACACGGGCCTTCGCTTCAAGGGCCTCCCTGCGTTCCTCGAAATCCGGTTCCTTTGTGACATCGATCCAGGGAGTGGAAAGGGCTACGAGGAACCGTACGGTCTGAGAACGCGGGATCTCATGCAGGTAGGGCTTCCAGGCGTCTGCCGTCGCGACGGCCTCCGGAGGCATGACGAAGGGGTAGGACGGTTCGTCGAGCCTTTCGAGTTCGCCCTCCCACACGTCCACCGTGCGCCAACCGCGGGCGTCGCGGGTGCCACCGTGCATCAGGGTGTACAGGTCGAGCACCCAGTTCTCGTGCTCCCTGCTCGTCACCTTGGCAATGGTCGCCCGACGCTCATACATGTCGATCGCGTCGGCCCACGAACGCTCGTCGAGTTCGGCCATCGCTGTCTCCTCGCTCACCACTGGGGCATGGACGTCAGGACGACGAACGGTGGGTCCAGGTTCGGTTCGTACTTGAGCACCGTCGAAACACCGTGAGCGTCCTGCGGCGGCGTCCGGATGGCCTCCTACTCCGCCCCTACCACCCGTCGCCCCCGCCTCCGCGCATCCCGGATCGCCACCGCCGCACCACCGAGACCCGCCACAAGAACCACCGCACCCACAGCCACATACGTCGCAAGCCGAGCGTTCCGTTCCGCGGCGGTTTCGCCGACCTGGAACTTGGCCGCGGTGGGGGCTTCCGGATTGCCCAGGCCCTGCTGCGGGTTGGGGGACTCCAGGGGCTGTTCGTCCTCCGTCAGGGCCCGGACCGGGTCCACCACTCCCCAGCCGACCAGGCGGTCGTGGCCCGCGATCGTGCGCTCCGCCGTCTGCTCGATCTGCGCGACGATCTGCTGGGCCGTCCACTCGGGGTGCTTCGCCTTGATCAGCGCCGCGACGCCGGCGACGTACGGGGCCGAGAAGCTCGTACCGTTGTCGGAGCAGTGGCCGCCCTCGGGGACCGTGGAGATCATGTCGACGCCGGGGGCCGCCACGCCGACGAAGTCGCCGGCCTGGGAGAAGGAGGCGCGTTCGTTGTTGCGGTCCGAGGAGGCCACCGCGAGGACGCCCTTGTAGGACGCGGGGTACGTCTCCTTGACGTTGCCGCCGAGGCCGTCGTTGCCCGCCGAGGCCACGACGACGATGTCCTGGGCCAGGGCCTCGTTGATCGCCAGTTCCAGTTCGGACGTCGGCTTCACCGCGTTCGACGTGTCCTGGGAGATGTTGATGACGCCGGCTCCGGCCTGGATGGCGTAGCGGATCGCCTGCACCAGGGTGTCGACGTCGCCGTGGCCTTCCGCGTCGTTCTGCTGGATCGGGATGATCTTCGCCTCGGGGGCCAGGCCCACGAAGCCGGTGCCCGCGGCGGGGCGGGCCGCGATGATGCCGGCGACCTTGGTGCCGTGGCCGACGATGTCCGTGGTGCCGTTCTCCTTGCCCCGCTCGATCTCGTTGCCGTTGTCGTCCTTGAGGTTCTTCGGCAGGAGGTTACGGCCGCTCTTCGCGTCGACCGCGTCGCGCAGCTGGGGATTCGTCACGTCGACGCCGGTGTCGATCACCGCCACCCGTACGCCCTTGCCCTTGGACTGGCTCCACAGCTCGTCGAGGAGGACGCGCTGCAGGGACCAGGGACGGCCCGGGTACTTGCCGTTGGGGAACTGGCACTGGTCCGAGTACGGGAGGTCGGCCGCCGCCGCGGGGGGCGCGAGGACGACGGGGGCGGTCGTGAGCAGGGCCGCGGCCACCGCGGTCGTCATGCGGAGGGTGGAGGGCATGTGTCGCACGTCCGCGCCCCCTCAGGAACCCTGCGGCTGGCGTGCCGCCGTCGTCGACAGGCGTGGGCCCGTGGGCAGGAACTCCGACCAGGCGGCGGGGATCGGCGCGGGGGCCACCTCCTTGTAGCCCAGTCGGGTCTGGGCCTGTTCGGCCTCCTGCTGGGCCTGTTCGCGGTCCTTGGCCGTCGTACCGATGCCGGCGTCGTCCGTGCCACTGTCGGCGTTGGACTGCAGTACGTAGCGCAGGCCCGTGTCGGTGACGAGGAAGACGGGGCCGGCCTTGGTCTCCTCGCCCTGGAACTGGCGGTAGAGCTGGCCGGAACCAGGCGTGACGTACGCGCTGGAGGAGCCGGTGGGCAGCTTGGCCGGGAAGTCCGTGCCCGCCCAGGTGCTCAGGGTCGTGGCGCCCGAGCCGGCCTTCACGTCGCGCAGGACGTTGCAGACGGTGCTGCGGCTGCCTGCCCCTCCGGAGGCCTCGTTGACGGGCTGGGGTTCCTCGGTCGGCCAGGTGTACTCCGTGCCGAACGGCTCGCCCGGGACGATCGCGCCGGGGCCCATCTCCTTGGCCTCACCGGCCTGCCCTAGAGAGGCCAGGTCCTTGCTGAACAGCAGGAGCTGGGCGACGAAGGCCGAGACGGGGGCGACCCGGCCGGGCAGCACCACGTAGTACTGGTCCGTGTTGTTGTCGGGCGCCTTGAGCACCATGCCGACCCTGTTGGTCGTCTCGTCCAGCTGACCGGGGGCGTCGGCCGCGGCGCCCACCTGGTCGGTGATCTCGGGGAAGGAGATCCTGTCACCCCGGTGCAGGGTCTCCAGCCACTCCTTGGACACCTTCTGCGGCTGCCGGCCGGAGCCGACGACGGCGCGCAGCAGCAGTTCGTCGCTCTTGCCGATGGGGTACGACCGTCCGCTCGCGTCCACTACATAGCGGTTCCCGTCCGGGCCTGTGACGTAGAGGAGTTGACCTCCCGTCAGCTTCTCTCCCTTGCTCTCGGTCGCCTTCATGTCGCGGGAGGCGAGGACCAGGGCCGCCTTCTGGATCTCGCCGCCCGCGCTGGGGCGTTCGCAGACCGCCCAGCGCTTCTCGCTGCCCGCTTCGGACGCCGGGGGAAGGCGGTCGGGCCCGTAGGGGATGCCGATGGTGACGCCGTGCGGGATCTTGCCGTTGTCGAGGACGGACTCCTCGACGGTCACCACATCGCCCTGGCCCTCGTCGAGGAGCAGCTTGGCGGACGCCATGTTGAGGACCGGGTGCAGCTGAACCTCCCCGTCGGTCTTCAGGACGACGTAGCGCGTGGTCGAGTCGCTGGCGACGATCACCTTGGCGTTGGGGTCGTTCCAGCCCTTGGGCGCGGTGGGCTTGAACATGCCCCACGCCCCGAAGACGGCGATGACGATCACGCCCACGATGAGGCCGGGAACGATCGCGCGCAGCGGGCGGGGCGCCCCCTCCTCCGAGCCGTCGGGCGACGGCTGCAGGAAGGCCGCGAGCATGCGGCGCTTCGCGAAGGTGTAGGCATTGAGCTGGTCGCGCCGTGATGCCATCTGTGCCTGTCTCTCCCCGTGTTCACTTGGGCCGCGCTCGCCGGGGTGACCTGGTCCCCCGCCTTCGATGTCAGAGCGGCCCCCTACTATGCCTGGTATCCGCGGGGACTTGTGGAGCGGGTAGGGTACTCGGGCCCTCAAGGGCCTTGTGCGGTGCTGGAATTGCAGCGAGTTGTGAGGGAAAACGGGGGATGGAGTGATGGCATCCGGAACGCGCGTCCGGTCTCGTGACCGATCGCGGACACGGGGCTCCTCGGAGCCCCGGCAGACACCGGCGCAGCGGCCGGCCTCGCCGGGCGCGCTTCACTTCAGGGTGCGTTCGGGGCAGGTCGGGACATCTCAGTTGCAACGCTTCGTCCTGTTTGAGATCGCGGCCGCCATCCTGGTTGTCGGATGGGTGATCGACCCAGTGGCTCTGGTGCCTGCGGCTGTCGTCGCCGTCTGCCTGGTGCTGCTCTCCTTCTTCCGTCGGCGCGGCCGCTCCCTGCCCGAATGGCTGGCCACGGCGCGGGCGTTGAAAGCGCGGCAGCGCCGGGCCGCGAGTACGCCGATACCGGAGGGCACGGAGCCGGGGCTCGCGCCGGCCGTGGAGTGCGACCCGAGTCTGCGGACGTACACGTATGCCGGCCGTGACCGCCGGCCTGTCGGAATCGTCGGAGACGGCACGTTCGTCACCGCGGTCCTGCAGGTGGAGGCCGACGCCACCGCGCTGCGGGCCGAGCGGAGCAGGCAGCCGCTGCCGATCTCCCTGGTGTACGACGCCCTGGAGGTGGACGGGATCCGGCTGGAGTCGGCGCAGGTCGTGCTGCACACCCAGGCCGCGCCCGCGATTCATCTGCCCCAGCAGTCCGTGGCCGTCGCCAACTACGCGCCCCTGCAGGAGCAGACGGGTGCGCCGGCCGTGCGGATCACGTGGATCGCGTTGAAGCTCGACCCGGAGCTGTGCCCGGAGGCCGTGGCCGCGCGCGGGGGCGGTCTCGTCGGGGCGCAGAAGTGCGTCGTGCGTGCCGCCGATCACCTCGCGAGCCGGCTGACCGGGGCCAGGTTCCGGGCGACCCTCCTCGACGAGGAGGAGCTGACCTCCGCCATCGCCACCTCGGCCTGCGCCAACCCGCTGGTGACGGCGGAGGCCGGGCGGGCGGGGACGCGGGAGCGGCGGACCGAGGAGTCGGGCCGGAGCTGGCGCTGCGACAACCGCAGACACACCACGTACTGGATCCGCCGGTGGCCCACGCTGGGCGGCGAGAGGGCGCCGTCGATGCCGCAGCTCCTCGCTCTCGTGACGGCCGTCCCCGCGCTCGCCACCACCTTCAGCCTCACGCTCACGCGCGGGGAGCGGCAGGAGGTCTCCGTGGCCGGACACCTGCGGGTGACCGGGCGCAGCGACGACGAACTCGTCGCCGCCCGACGCGCGTTGCAGGGAGCGGCCCGGCACACGGGTACGGGGCTCGCCCGCCTCGACCGGGAACAAGCCCCCGGCATGCTCGCCACTCTGCCTCTCGGAGGTGCCCGGTGACGGCGATGACCCCACGCGTGGGACAGGCGGCCACCGGTCGCGGCGAGCCACAGCCCTCCGTCCCCGAGCGGGCGCGCGAACTGCTGCGCAGCGGCCTCGGGTTGATCGGCCCGCGGCACGCTCGGCACTCCGTGTCCGTCGACCAACTGGACGCCCTCGCCCTCCCCATCGGCGACGACGGTGTCGTCATCGGCGTGGACGCGGAGGGGCGGCCCGCGGTGTTGGGGCTCAATCGGCCGACTCCGTACGACATCGTCCTCATCGGTGGGCTGTGGACCGTGCAGGTCCTCGCGCTCAGGGCGGCGGCGACGGGAGCGCGGGTGGCCGTGGAGACGGGGCGTCCGCAGGCCTGGATACAGATGGTGCATGCCATGGGCGGCGGGCAGAACGGTCTGGCCGTGTATGACGTCGGGCGGGTGCCGCCGCAGGGCACCTCGGCCGGTACGCCCGTGCTGGTGGTGCGGGACTGCGGTATGCGACCGCCACGCGGCCGGGTCGTCTCCGGGCCCTGGCAGTCGGTGCTGACCCTGCTGCCGTACCTCAGCCCGGTGGCTCCGCGGCTCGTGCGGCAGGCGCGGCTCGTCGGTGTGCAGCGAATCTCGCCGGACGAGGCGACGGAGCTGGGCCGCACGATGGCGCTGCCGCGGCCCGAGGTGGAGGCCTTGCCCGGCCTCTCCGACGGCCTCACCCTGTGGTGCAGCGATCGCGACCGGCAGTACGTGATGACACAGCCGACGGACGCCGAGACCGGATTGTTGGGTATGCCACGAAGGATGGACTGAGGGTCTGGATTTGCGGACCTTTGAACGGAATCGGGCGGTTTGAACGCGGGTCCCGGGCGGTTCGTTGTTCGCCTTTTGCGCGGTTGTTCGCCACTTCGTCGATCGCGTATGTCACTTCTGAGGCGGAGTGTGACGTAGTGGGTAGGTGCCGAGGGGCGGGCGGGCCTGCCGTGGGGGTTGTTGTGGTGATTAGGCTGGGCGGGGTGCGGCAGGAGAACCCGTGGACGGGTCAGCCGCGTCACAGGGGGAGAGCCGGGCGGATCAGACGGCCTCGGACGACAAGAACGGTCGCCCCAGTACGGCATGACGGTGCTCGACCACACCAGGAGGAATTGTGAACAGCGATCGGGACGGGATCCGCGGGGGCTGGGCCACACCCGGCGATGACCAGTCCGACGCGGAGTCCGCCGTCGAGACGACGGGCGAGTTCACCATCGATTACGCGCCGCCTGCCTGGTATACGCAGAATGCGTCGGGTAGTTCGGAGGAGGCGTCTTCTTCTCCGGTTCCCCCCTCTTCGCCCGCTTCTCCTGCTTATCCCGCTTATCCCGTTTCTCCGGTCGCGGAGGGGGCGGGTACGGCTGAGGGGGCGGCGCCTGCCGCTGACGCCGGTAGTCCTGCCGCTCTGCCCAACCTGCCTGCAGGGGGCAGTTTCCAGGCTCCTTGGGTTGCGCCTGTGCCTCCGGCACCCGTTGCCGAGACTCCTGACGAGGAGGAGGACGCGGGGAACGGGGATCTGGAGAGTGGCGCCACGATGCGGATCTCCGCTGTCGCTCTTAAGAGGGAGTTTCAGGAGCGGGCTGCGGAGGCCGAGGGCGGGGAGAGCGGCGACGACGGTTCGGGGGCTGTCGAGGAGTCGGCGGTTGTCGAGGAGTCGGCTGGCGGTGACTCCGTCGATTCGGTTGAGGAGAGCGCTGGGCTTGAGGAGGGGAGCGGCTCCGCCGGCTCCGGTGCCTCCGATGGCTCTGATGGTTCCGACGAAGTCGAGGATGTCGTTGGCACCGGCTCGGACGTTGTGGACGACTCGGATGTCGCTGAGGTGGTGTCGTTCGGGAGTGGATCGGATGACGGTGGCATCGAGGGCGTAGACGAAGAGGAAGAGGTTGAGGGGGGCGACGCGGGGGCGTCCTCGGAGGGTGTGGCCGAGGGGTCCGGCGAGGCGGAGAGCGAAGGCGACGTTGCGGAAGAGTCCGCGGACGTTGTCGGTCTCCCCCGTGTTGATGTCGTTCCCGAGGGTTCCGGCGAGGATGCTGAGAACTCGGACGACGAGGTCAACGACGCTGTTCCCACGGGGGACTTGGAGCCCCAGGACGCGGAGCCCGAGGATGTCCGGCCGGGCGACGATGCCGAGCCGGAGGACGCTCAGCCAGGTCGGGATGAGCCTGCGGACGTGGAACCTCAGGATGCGGGGCCCCAGGACGCCGCACCTCAGGACGTAGTGCCGGGGCTTGGTTCGGGGACCGGCGATGCCGTGCAGGACGCGCCTCCGGCGTGGGCTCCGCCGCCGTTGCCGCAGGGTGGGCTTCCGCCGTTGCCGCCCGCCTATCAGCCTGCCGCGCCTGCTACGGCGGCGCAGTGGCCCGCATCTGCGGAGAACGACAGCCAGGGCGACGACGGGCAGACAGGGGGCCCGGCGCAGCCGTCGGTGCCGCCGCAGGGCCAGCAGCCGTTCCAGCCGCAGGCACCGCAGCCCGCACCTCCGGCTTGGCCTGCTGGTCCGGGTACGCCTGCCGTGCCGGGTCAACGTGCGGATGCGGAGTCTGCGCCCGCTCCGGCCGCCGACTCCGCTCCTTCGGCGCCTGCTGCGGGTGGTCCCGGGGCTGGTTCGGCTCCTGGGCAGGCGGGGGCTCAGGGCTTCCCGCAGTTCGGTACGCCGCCTGGTACGGCACCGAGTCCGCAGGGCGGCAGCCCGGGTACGACACCGACACCGCAGGGCAACCCCGGCTTCCCACAGGCCGGGAGCCCGACCGCGCCTCCGGCCGCCCAGAGTGGTTACGGATTCCCGCAGCCGGGTGCCGCGACGACGGCTCCGCAGGACAGCTCCGCTCAGCCGCAGCCGCAGGGCGGCTACGGGTTCCCGCGGCCGGGCAACGGCCCCGCTCCTCAGGCGCCGAACATTCCGGCGCAAGGTGCGCCCAACACGCCTGGGCAGGCCGCCGGTTACGGGTTCCCGCAGCCCGGTGCGCCCGCAGGCGCCGACGCCTCCGCCGCGCCCCAAGCACCCAGTCAGCAGGCCGGTTACGGATTCCCCCAGCCGGGGAGCCCCGCGCCGGAGACACCCAACAAGCCCGGCCAGCCCGTCGGCGGCTTCCCGCAGCCCGGCACGCCTGCAAGTGCCGCTGCCACTCCCGCTGCCCCCAACTCGCCTGCCCAGCAGGGGGGGTACGGATTCCCGCAGCCGCCCGTGCCCGGACAGCAGGGGCAGGGTGCCGGTCAGCCCCCGGCTCCGACGCCAGGGCAGCCATCTGCTCAGCCGCCCGCCGCTGCCCAGCCACCGCAGCAGGCGCAGTCGCCACAGCCGCCCAGCCCACAGGCAGGTTACGGATTCCCACAGCCGGGGAACCCGGCTCCGGGCATGCCCAACAACTCCGGGCAGCCTGCCGGTTACGGATTCCCACAGCCCGGCACACCCGCCGCCACCAACCCGGCTGCGCCCAACCCGCCCGCCCAGCAGGGCGGTTACGGGTTCCCCCAGTCGCCCGCACCCACCCCCGCGCCCGGCCAGCAGGCGCAAGGTGCCGGTCAGCCCGGTGCCGGGCCTGCGGCGCCGACGCCACAGGGCGCGCCTCAGCCGCCCCATGCTCAGCCCCACCCCGGCCAGCCCTACCCACCGCAGGGCGGCCAGCCCTTCCCGCACCAGCCGAACCCCCAGCCCGGTGCGGACCAGCACCAGCCCGGCGTACCGCATCCGCACCCGCAGGGTCAGCAGCCGCCCATGCCCCAGCCGGGCCAGCCAGGTCAGCCCGGCGGGCAGCCGCCCGTCGACCCCCGTGCCGGTGCCGCCTGGCCGCAGGCCGTGCGGCACGATCAGCGGCAGCCCACGAACCCGGGGGCGCCGCTCGGGTACACGGCGGCCGTTGAGCTGTCGTCGGACCGGCTGCTCAACAACAAGAAGCAGAAGACGAAGAGCGGGCGCACAGCGGCCGCGTCCTCACGGTTCAAGCTCGGGGGCAAGAAGGAGGAGGCCGAGCGGCAGCGGAAGCTCGAGCTCATCCGGACGCCGGTGCTGTCCTGCTACCGCATCGCCGTCATCAGCCTCAAGGGCGGCGTCGGCAAGACGACCACGACCACCGCGCTGGGCTCCACGCTTGCCAGCGAACGGCAGGACAAGATCCTCGCGATCGACGCCAACCCGGACGCCGGTACGCTCGGCCGCCGCGTGCGCCGCGAGACCGGGGCCACCATCCGTGACCTCGTCCAGGCGATCCCGTACCTCAACTCGTACATGGACATCCGGCGGTTCACCTCGCAGGCGTCCTCGGGGCTCGAGATCATCGCCAACGACGTCGACCCGGCGGTCTCCACGACGTTCAACGACGAGGACTACCGGCGCGCGATCGACGTGCTCGGCCAGCAGTACCCGATCATCCTGACCGACTCCGGTACGGGTCTCCTCTACAGCGCCATGCGCGGCGTACTTGACCTCGCCGACCAGCTCATCATCGTCTCGACGCCTTCCGTGGACGGTGCGAGCAGCGCCAGTACGACGCTGGACTGGCTGTCCGCCCACGGGTACGCCGACCTGGTGTCGCGGTCCATCACCGTCATCTCCGGAGTGCGTGAGACCGGCAAGATGATCAAGGTGGACGACATCGTCAGCCACTTCGAGACACGGTGCCGTGGCGTGATCGTCGTGCCGTTCGACGAGCATCTGGCGGCCGGTGCCGAGGTCGACCTCGACATGATGCGGCCGAAGGTGCGCGAGGCGTACTTCAACCTCTCGGCGTTGGTCGCCGAGGACATCGCGCGGCACCAGCAGTCGCAGGGCCTGTGGACATCGGACGGCAACCCGCCGCCGGTCGCCGCGCCGCCCCTGCCGGGCCAGCACGTCCCTGGCCAGGCCCCGGCGCAGGGCCAGCAGCCCATGCCCCAGCCGGGCCAGGCATATCCCCAGCACCCGGGTCAGCCGGGCGGCCAGCCGTACCCGCAACAGCCCGGCGCGCAGCCCCAACCCGGCCACCAGCCGGGTGCCCAACCCCCGCCCGGTCACCAGCCCGGCCCTCACCCCGGTACCCAGCCCCAGCCTGGCGCCCAGCCCGGCGGCTACCCCCAGCCGCCCGCGCAACCGGGCCACCCCGGCGCACCCCAGGGCTGGCAGCCCCACCCGGGCGGACCGACACCGCCCCAGCCCGGCGGTTACGGATTCCCGCAGCCCGGCCAGGCCGCACAGCCCCAGCCCCAGCCCCAGCCCCAGCCCCAGCCAGGACAACCGCCTCAGCCGCACCCCGGCGGCCCGGCACCCACACAACCCCAGCCCGGCCACCCTGGCCACCCCGCGCACCCCCAACCGGGCGCCCCGTTCCAACCCCCCGCCCCGGGCCAGCAGTTCCAGCCGGGTCAGCCATTCCAACCGCACCAGCCACCCCAGGGAGACCAGGGACAGGGACAGGGGCAAAACCAAGGCCAGGGTCAGGGCCAGAACCAGGGCCAAACCCCACCACCCCCACCCCCGCAGTAACCCAATCGGCCGAATCCCACCCCCGGTTCCACGCGAAGAGCCCGCCCCGTTCCCCAACGGCGCGGGCTCTTCGCGTACGCCCATATCCGCCCGCGGACGTCCCGACACCGACCCCACCACACGACCCCCGAAACACCCTCACACCAGCCCCGATCCCCGCCCGATCCCCACCGCCAGGCTGCTACCAGGCCCCTTTCACCGGTCTGAACCTATGGTCGTCAAATCCGCGTCAACTCGTTATTTCCGCAGGCCACATGGGGTGTTCCCACCGTTGACGCACGCCGATCGCCACTGATAGACACGCACACCAAACTGCCGGTGATGACGCGAGGTCAGCGAGGTCAGCAGCCATGGACACCCACGACCGGTACAGCCAGTACGACAGAACCAAACTCACCCCCGTCCGCTCCCTCCGCCCCATCCGCCTCCTCCTGGCCGCGGCCACCGCCGCCCTCACCCTCACAGCCGCCCTCACCACCCCCCTGAACCCGGCACCCCAGCGCGCCCAGGCGGCGGCCGACGACGGCAAGGACGTCCTCACCGTCGCCGTAGCCCAGAGCGTCGACTCACTCAGCCCCTTCCTGGCGACGCGGCTGGTCAGTACGAGCATTCACCGGCTCATGTACGAGTACCTGACCAACTACGACCCGAAGGACAACCACGCGGTCCCGGGCCTGGCCACCAAGTGGGAGCCGTCCGCCGACAAGCTCACCTGGACGTACACGATCCGGGACAACTCCAAGTGGTCGGACGGCAAGCAGGCCACCGCCGAGGACGCGGCGTGGACGTTCAACAAGATGATGACCGACGAGGGCGCGGCCACCGCGAACGGCAGCTTCGTCGCGAACTTCCGCAAGGTCACTGCCCCGAGCCCCACCAAGCTCGTCATCGAACTGAAGAAGCCGCAGGCCACGATGGCCGCGCTGGACGTGCCGATAGTGCCGAAGCACGTGTGGGAGAACGTCGGCGACTTCTCGAAGTTCAACAACGACAAGACGTTCCCCATCGTCGGCAACGGACCGTTCGTCATCACCGACTACGCCCCCGACAGCTTCGTACGGCTGAAGGCCAACACGTCCTTCTGGCGTGGGGCTCCGAAGTTCGACGAGCTGGTCTTCCGCTACTACAAGGACCAGGACGCCGCCGTCGCCGCCCTGCGCAAGGGCGAGGTCTCCTTCGTCGCGGGCGCTCCCGCCCTGACGCCGGCGCAGGCCGCGTCCCTAAAGGGCGAGGAGAACATCAAGGTCAACGATGCGCCCGGCCGCCGTTTCTACGCGCTTGCGACCAACCCGGGCGCGCGGGCCAAGAACGGCGAGAAGTTCGGCGACGGCCATGAGTCGCTGCTCGATCAGAAGGTCCGTCAGGCCCTGTTCATGGCCGTGGACCGTAAGACCATCATCGACAGGGTCTTCCAGGGCCACGCGGTCGAGGGCGAGGGCTATATCCCGCCGCGCTTCTCGACGTACCACTGGAAGCCGACGGATGGTCAGAAACTGTCGTACGCCCCGGACAAGGCGAGCCAACTCCTCGACCAGGCGGGCTACAAGAAGAACGCCGACGGCAAGCGGGTCGGCAAGGACGGCAAGCCGATCAACTACCGCATTCTGTGCCACGCAACCGACCCCCAGGACAAGGCAGTTGGCAAGTACCTCCAGGAGTGGTGGGGCGAGCTCGGCATCGGCGTCACCCTCAACTGCCTGGACAACGTGACCGATCCTTGGCTCGCCGGCGAGTACGACCTCGCCTTCGACGGCTGGTCCGTCAACCCCGACCCGGACTTCGTCCTGTCCATCCACACCTGCGCCGCGCTCCCGGCCACCCCCAAGGACACCGGCGCGACGGACAACTTCATCTGCGACAAGCAGTACGACGAGCTGTACGAGAAGCAGCTCGCCGAGTACGACCCCGCCAAACGGGCGGACCTCGTCAAGCAGATGGAGTCGCGGCTGTACGACACCGGGTACATGAACGTCATGGCGTACCCGAACGCGGTCGAGGCCTATCGCACCGACCAGATCGAGTCGATCATGACGATGCCTCAGGACGCGGGGAACATCTACGGCCAGGACGGCTACTGGGGCTGGTGGTCGGCGACTCCGGCCGCCGACGGCGAGGCTGCCTCCGAAGAGTCGAGCTCCGCGGGCGTCATCATCGGCATCGTCGCGGGGGTCGTGGTCCTGGCGGGCGCCGGGGCGTTCTTCACGATGCGCCGTCGTGCCACTGCCGAAGACCGCGAATAGCCCCCCGCCCACCGCCCTGCACCCAGTGAGCCGAGTGAGAGTCCATGACCGTATGACCGCTGAAGCGACACCCTCGCTGGTCGAGAAGACCGACGGCCCCGCCGAGGCCGGGCCGTCGGTCCACGGGCCACGAGCGCGCACGAGAACCGCGTATCTGCGGTACGTGGCGGGCAAGGTGGGCGGCGCCGCCGTCTCGCTGCTCGCCGTCCTCGTCACCAGTTTCTTCCTCTTCCGGCTGATCCCCGGCGACCCGGTGAAGTACATGACGGGCGGGCGCCAGGTGTCCGCCGAGCAACTCGCCGCCTACCGGCGGGAGTTCGGCCTCGATCTGCCGCTGTGGCAGCAGTTCACGGAGTACTGCGGCAAGGCGCTCACCGGCGATCTCGGCACCTCGTACCAGTTCAACGCACCCGTCATCGACAAGATCACCGAGGCGCTGCCGAACACGCTGCTGCTCACCGGCACGGCGTTCGTCCTCTACACGGCACTCGGCGTCTTCCTCGGTACGCGCGCCGCCTGGCGCCATGGCAGGCTCGGCGACCGGCTCAACACCGGTCTGGCGCTGACGCTTTACTCGATTCCGTCGTTCTGGCTGGGACTGCTGCTCATCATCGTCTTCTCGGTGGGCATCGGCCCGATTCCCGGTCTCTTTCCGACCGGCGGCATGGAGTCGGGCGGCGAGGAGGGCTTCGCGTACGTCCTCGACGTCGCCCACCACCTGATCCTGCCGGTGATCACGCTGGTCGCGGTGGAGTACGGGCAGACCCTCCTCGTCACGCGGTCCGCGCTGCTGGACGAGATGGGCAGCGACTACCTGACGACCGCGCGGGCCAAGGGACTTCGGGACGATCTCGTACGCCGTCGCCATGCCGTGCCGAACGCGATGCTGCCGACCGTGACTCTGATCTTCGTCAATCTCGGGCGGACCGTCGCGGGTGTGATCCTCGTCGAGACCGTCTTCTCCTGGCCGGGCCTCGGCGGGCTCTTCTACCAGGCACTGAGCGTGCCCGATCTTCCCCTGGTCCAAGGGCTGTTCTTCATCTTCGCGGCGGCGGTGATCGTGATGAACACGCTGGCCGACCTGATCTATCCGCTGCTCGACCCCCGGGTGGGCCGATGACAACCGAAGCAACTCCTCAGGACCAGGCCCAGGCTGCGAAGACGAGTCCGCGCGCCCTCACCCGGCAGCGCCGCCGTCACTCGGCGGCCCGCTTCTGGAAGCAGTACCGCTCACACCGCGCCGGGCTCTTCGGCCTGACCGCCCTCCTGCTCTTCGCGCTGATCGCGCTGACCGCGCCGCTGACCATCGGCTCCGACGTGCAGAGCGTGACGGATGCGCCGGGCGGGCCGCTGGAGAGCCCGAGCGCCGAATTCCCGCTGGGCACCGACCAGTTCGGGCGCAGTCTGCTCGGTCTCGTGGTCTGGGGCTCGCGGGTCTCGCTGCTCGTGGGGCTACTCGCGGCCGTCCTTTCGGTGGCGATCGGGGCGCTCATCGGGATCACCGCCGGGCACTTCCGGGGCTGGTACGCGACCGTGCTGATGCGGATCACGGACTGGTTCCTGGTCATGCCGACGCTGGTGCTCGCGATCGCGCTCGCCACCGTGATGTCCCGCTCTCTCAGCACGATCATCCTGGCGATCGGCGTCACGACCTGGCCGACCACGGCCCGCCTGGTCCGCGCGCAGACCCTGGCCGTGGAGTCGCGGCCGTACATCGAACGCGCCAAGGCGCTCGGCGGCGGCCACTGGCACATCATGTCCCGCCATGTCCTGCCGAACGTCATACCGCTGGTGCTGGCCCAGACGACGCTGATCATCTCCTCCGCGATCCTCGCCGAGGCGACGCTGGCGTTCCTCGGGCTCGGCGATCCGACGGTGGTCTCCTGGGGCGGGCTGCTCCAGGACGCGCGGGAGGCGGGCGCGGTCAGTTCCGGGAAGTGGTGGTACCTCGTCCCGCCGGGCATCGCGATCGCCATCGTCGCGCTCGCGTTCACACTGTGCGGGCGTGCGGTCGAGTCCGTTCTCAACCCCAGGCTGGGGGTGGCCCGTTGAGGCTCCTGGAGGTACGCGACCTCGAAGTGACGTACGCGGGTGGGGCCGCCGCCGTGCGCGGGGTGGACCTCACCGTGGACGCGGGCCAGAAGCTCGGCCTCGCGGGTGAGTCGGGCTGCGGCAAGTCGACGCTGGCGCTCGCGCTGCTGCGGCTGCTGCCGTCCGGGACGCGGGTGTCCGGGGAGATCCTGCTGGATGGCGAGGACGTGCTGGGCATGAAGTGGGGGCGCGTACGGGCGGTCCGGTGGGCCGGTGCCTCGATCGTGTTCCAGGGCGCGATGCACTCGCTCAACGCCGTGCACCGCGTCGGCGACCAGATCGCCGAGCCGATCCTGCTGCACAGGAAGGCGACGCCCGCGGGCGCCCGCAAGAAGGCCGGCGAACTCCTGGAGCACGTGGGCCTTCCGGCGGCACGCGCGTCCGCGTACCCGCACGAACTGTCGGGCGGCCAGCGCCAACGCGTCATGATCGCGATGGCGCTGGCCTGCGATCCCCGCCTGATCGTCGCGGACGAGCCGACCACGGCCCTCGACGTGATGATCCAGGCGCAGATCCTCCGCCTCATCGAACAGCTCGTCGCCGAACAGGACCTGGGCCTCATCATGATCAGCCATGACCTCGCGGTCCTGTCCGACACCTGCGACCGGCTCGCGGTGATGTACGCGGGCCGGGTGGTGGAGGAAGGCCCGGCGCAGTCGGTCTACGAGAACGCCCACCATCCGTACGCCCGGGCTTTGTCGGCAGCGTTCCCCCGAATCGGTGACCCCGCCTCACGTTTCGCCCCACGCGGCTTGCCCGGCGACCCCCCGGATCCAGTCGCGCTGCCCTCCGGCTGCACGTTCCACCCGCGCTGCTCGGTGGCTCTGGACGCGTGCGCGACGGAGGATCAGCCGCTGCGCGACGCGGGCCCGGCACGCCGAGCGGCGTGCGTCCACGTGGGGGTGCCGGGGCCGGCCGGGCCAGACGGACAGTCCGGCGCGGCGTCGGCCCAGGCCGAGGCCCCCAGCTCATCCGCCGCAGGCGAAGCCGTCGGAGAACCCGCCGGAGAACCCGCCGGAGATGCCGTCGGAGAAGCGAGGAGCAGTACGCCATGACGAGCACCACTCCTCCCCCGCCCTCCAGGACGGCGCCCCTCCTCAGCGCCGAAGGCCTGCACGTCACCTTCCCCGGTCGCCACGGCGCAGCCCAGGCCCGGGCCGTCGACGGGGTCGACCTCGACATCCGGCCCGGTGAGATCGTCGCGCTGGTCGGGGAATCGGGCTGCGGCAAAACGACGCTGGCGCGCTCGCTGCTGGGGCTCGTTCCGCCGACCGCGGGCCGGGTCACGTTCGCGGGCAGGCCCCTCGAGTACTCCTCGCGGGCTCTCAAGGCGTACCGCAGACGCGTTCAGCTGGTCCTTCAGGATCCGAGCGGCTCGCTCAATCCGCGGCACACGGTGTACGACGCTGTGGCGGAAGGGCTGCGTATCCACAGGTACGCGGGTGACGAGCGGGCGGCGGTCGCCGAGGCCCTCTCCCGGGCCGGGCTGCGTCCTCCCGAGCGTTTCTTCCTCCGCTACCCGCACGAACTGTCCGGCGGCCAGCGGCAGCGCGTCGTCATCGCGGGCGCGCTCGTCCTGGAGCCCGAACTCATCGTCGCCGACGAGCCGGTGGCCTCCCTCGACGCCTCCGTACGCGGCGAGATCCTGGCCCTTCTACTGCGCCTGCGCACCGAACTCGGTCTGTCCGCCCTCGTGGTGACCCACGACCTGGGCCTCGCGTGGAACATCGCCGACCGGGTCGCGGTGATGTACCTGGGCCGGATCGTGGAGACAGGAGCGGTGGAGCAGGTCCTGACGGCACCCCAACACCCGTACACCCAAGCCCTGTTGTCCGTCCTGCCGGAGGCACCCGGCGATCCGGTGGTCCTCACCGGCGAACCCCCGGACCCCTCCCGCATCCCCTCCGGCTGCCGCTTCCACGCCCGCTGCCAGATCCTGGCGAGCGGCGAGGCCGAACGCGCCTCAGTCGCGGATGCCTGCCGCGAACAGGACCTGCCGGTACTGGCCGGAGGCGGCCGGGCCCAGGTGGCCTGCCACTGGGCACGGGTCGTCCGGACGGAGGCCGTGGGGCAGGTGCGGCCGTAGTCGAGTGTGTCGATACGTCGACGGGGGCGCCCGGTGCCCTCACCAGCACCGGGCGCCCCCAGCCACGTACAACAAGCCGCCTACTCCCCCTCGTACGCCTCCACCAGCTCCCGGCAGCGCTTCACATCCTGCGCCATCGTCTCCAGCAGCCCCTCGATGGAGTCGAACTTGGCCTGCCCGCGGACGAAGGCCAGGAAGTCGACCGCGACATGCAGGCCGTACAGGTCGAGTCCGACGCGGTCGATGGCGTACGCCTCGACGGTGCGCTCCGTACCATCGAACTGCGGGTTCGTGCCGACGGAGATCGCGGCGGGCATGGCCTCGCCCTGGGCGTGCAGCCAGCCGGCGTAGACGCCGTCGGCGGGGATCGCGGTGTGCGGGAGTGTCTCGACGTTGGCGGTCGGGAAGCCCAGCTCTCGGCCGCGCTGGGCGCCGCGTACGACGACGCCCTCGACGCGGTGCGGGCGGCCCAGGATCTCGCGCGCGCCCTCGACGTCGCCCTCGGCGACGAGCCGTCGGGTCAGCGTGGAGGAGAAGGGCTCACCGCCCCCGGCCGCGCCGGTCACGTACAGGTCGACGACCTCGACCTCGAAGTCGTACGTCTTCCCCTGCTCGGTCAGGAACGCCACGTTCCCGGCGGCCTTGTGGCCGAAGCGGAAGTTCGGGCCCTCGACGACGGCCTTGGCGTGCAGCTTGTCGACGAGGACCTTGACGACGAAGTCGGCGGGCGAGAGCTTCGAGAACTCGGTGGTGAAGGGCAGGATAAGTACGGCGTCGACACCCAGGTCCGCCATCAGCTCGGCCCGGCGGTGGTGCGGGGCGAGCAGCGGCGGGTGGCTGCCGGGGCGCACGACCTCGCTCGGGTGCGGGTCGAACGTCACGACCACGGACGGAACGCCCAGCTCACGTGCCCGCTCCACCGCATGCCGGATGATCAGCTGGTGCCCGCGGTGCACGCCGTCGTACGAGCCGATGGTGACGACGCTGCGCCCCCAGTCCTGGGGGATGTCCTCCAAGCCACGCCAGCGCTGCACTGTGACCGCTCCTCGTAGAACCCGTGTCCGTATTGGCTGCGTACCGATCGCCTCATACGCAGGTCTCTCATACGCAGGTCCCAGGGTGCCATGCCGCACCCCCTCGCCCCGCATCGGCATGGGCCCTGTGACGGGCCGCACGCCGCCGGTTCAGCACCGGTCAGCCGAAGACGGCCAGGCTCTTCGCCTTGCCCTTCTGCTCCTCCACCAGCGCGAGGAACCGCCCCTCGGGATCGAACACCCCGACGGTGCCGGCCCCCGCGTACACCTCGGGCATCTCGAGCCGGACCCCGTTCGTCAGCAGCCGCGCCCTCTTCGCGTCCACGTCCCAGCGCGGGAACGCGGCCGCGGCGGCCTCCGCCAGGGGCATCACGGTCAGCTCCTGCTGGAGCTGGTCGAGCGTGCGCGCGGAGTCGAGCTTGTAGGGGCCGACACGGGTGCGGCGCAGCGCCGTCAGATGGCCGCCGACACCCAGGCCGGCGCCGAGGTCGCGGGCCAGCGCACGGATGTACGTCCCCGAGGAGCAGACCACCGAGACGACCAGGTCCAGTACGGGCGTACCGTCCTCGGCGACGGCGCCCCGGACGTCGTACACGGAGAAGGAGGAGACCTTGACCGGCCGGGCCGGGATCTCGAAGTCCTCGCCCTCGCGGGCCCGCTTGTACGAGCGCACCCCGTCGATCTTGATGGCGCTGACCTTGGACGGCACCTGCATGATGTCGCCGGTGAGCTCGGCGATCCCGGCGTCGATGGCGTCCCGGGCGATACCCGAGGCGTCGGCGGAGGCCGTGATGTCACCTTCGGCGTCATCGGTGACGGACGTCTGCCCGAGCCGGATCGTGCCCAGGTACTCCTTCTCGGTCAGCGCGAGATGGCCGAGAAGCTTGGTCGCCTTTTCCACGCCGAGGACGAGGACGCCCGTCGCCATGGGGTCGAGGGTTCCGGCGTGTCCGACGCGGCGCGTCTTCGCGATCCCGCGCATCTTGGCGACCACGTCGTGCGAAGTGAAGCCCGACGGCTTGTCGACGATGACCAGGCCGTCGGGCGTCCGGTTGTTCTTCTGGGTCATGCCGGGGCGTCGCCGTCCGTCTCTGGCGTCTCGTCCTCTTCGTCCGGCTTCTTGTACGGGTCCGCGTCACCCGCGAAGCTGGCGCCGGCCGAGACCTCGCGCACCTTCGCGTCCGAGGCCCGTGCCTTGTCGAGCAGGTCCTCGATGGTCTTGGCGGTGTCCGGCAGGGCGTCCGCCACGAAGCTCAGGGTCGGCGTGAACTTCACGCCCGCCGCAGCCCCGACGGCCGAGCGGAGCACGCCCTTGGCGCTCTCCAGGCCGGCTGCCGCCTCCGCCCGCTCCTCGTCGTCCCCGTACACCGTGTAGAAGACGGTCGCCTCCCGCAGATCCCCGGTGACCCGGGTGTCCGTGATGGTGACGTGGGTACCGAGCCGCGGGTCCTTGATCCCGCGCTGCAGCTTCTGGGCCACCACCTCTCGGATGAGGTCCGCCAGCCTCTTCGCCCGCGCGTTGTCGGCCACTGGTCCGTCTCCCTCTTTCTTGCCTGTTCCGCGTGTGCCGCGGGTGTCCGCGTGCACAGTTCATCGTCGTGCACGGTCAGTCGTCGTCGCCGTGCAGCCGCCGTCGTACGGACAGCAGCTCCACCTCCGGCCGGCCGGCGACCATGCGCTCGCACCGGTCCAGTACGTCCGTCAGATGCCCCGTGTCTCCCGAGACCACCGCCAGCCCGATCTCGGCCCGCCGGTAGAGGTCCTGATCGCCCACTTCCGCCACGCTCACCGCGAACTTGCGCTGGAGCTCCGCCACGATCGGCCGGACGACGGAACGCTTCTCCTTCAGCGACCGTACGTCGCCGAGGAGCAGATCGAAGGACAGAGTCCCCACGTACATGTGTGTGTCCGGATGTCCCGCCGGTACGGGGTAGATGACCCGCCAAGCTCTTGGCAGGGACGTCGAGAACGGTACAACGGGGGGCCGGTTCGGCTCGACGGGGTTTTCGCCCCCGCCGCCCTTACCCGTCCCGTCTTTCTGGGGCTCCGCCCCGGACCCCGTTTCGGGGGCCAGCCCCCGGACCCCCGCTCCTCAAACGCCGGAGGGGCTGATATTGCACGGACTGGGCTGAACTGTGCAGCCAAGTCCGGCATCACTCAGCCCGTCCGGCGTTTGAGGACGAGGCCGTTCAGGCCGATACGGGGGTCTGGGAGCGGAGCCCCCAGGAAACGGGAAGGTTGGCCGGCGGAACCCCGCCGGCCAACCTCAGGCACCCGTGTTATCCGCGGGGCTTCTCCCGCATCTCGTACGTCGCGATGACGTCATCGATCTTGATGTCGTTGAAGTTGCCGAGGTTGATACCGCCCTCGAACCCTTCGCGGATCTCGGTGACATCGTCCTTGAAGCGACGCAGGCCGGAGATGGTGAGGTTCTCCGCGATGACCTTGCCATCGCGCAGCAACCGCGCCTTGGTGTTGCGCTTGACCTCGCCGGAGCGGACCAGCACACCGGCGATGTTGCCCAGCTTGGACGAGCGGAAGACCTCGCGGATCTCCGCCGTGCCGAGCTCGACCTCTTCGTACTCCGGCTTGAGCATGCCCTTGAGGGCCGCCTCGATCTCCTCGATGGCCTGGTAGATCACCGAGTAGTAGCGGACGTCGACGCCCTCGCGCTCCGCCATCTGCGAGGCACGGCCGGCCGCGCGGACGTTGAAGCCGATGACGATGGCGTCGGAGCCGGTCGCCAGGTCGATGTCCGACTCGGTGACCGCACCCACACCACGGTGCAGGACGCGGATGTCGACCTCTTCACCGACGTCGAGCTGGAGCAGCGAGGACTCGAGAGCCTCCACCGAACCGGACGCGTCGCCCTTGATGATGAGGTTGAGTTCCTGCACCAGACCGGCCTTGAGGGCCTCGTCCAGGTTCTCCAGGGAGAACCGGACTCCGCGCCGGGCGAAGTTGGCGTTGCGCTCACGCGCCGCGCGCTTCTCGGCGATCTGACGGGCCGTACGGTCCTCGTCGACGACGAGGAAGTTGTCGCCGGCGCCCGGGACGTTGGTGAGACCCAGGACCAGGACGGGGGTCGACGGACCCGCTTCCTCGACGTTGTTGCCGTTGTCGTCGAGCATCGCCCGGACACGGCCGTACGCGTCGCCGACCACCATCGTGTCGCCGATGCGCAGCGTGCCGCGCTGGACCAGGACCGTCGAGACGGCACCACGGCCGCGGTCGAGGTGGGACTCGATCGCAATACCCTGCGCGTCCTGCTCCGGGTTGGCCCGCAGGTCGAGCGAGGCGTCCGCGGTGAGGACCACGGCCTCCAGCAGGTTCTCGATGTTGAGGCCCTGCTTGGCGGAGATGTCGACGAACATCGTGTCGCCGCCGTACTCCTCGGCCACCAGACCGAACTCGGTGAGCTGACCGCGCACCTTGGTCGGGTCGGCACCCTCGACGTCGATCTTGTTGACCGCGACCACGATCGGCACACCGGCCGCCTTGGCGTGGTTCAACGCCTCGATCGTCTGGGGCATCACACCGTCGTTGGCCGCCACCACGAGGATCGCGATGTCGGTCGACTTGGCACCACGGGCACGCATGGCGGTGAACGCCTCGTGACCCGGGGTGTCGATGAAGGTGATCCTGCGCTCTTCTTCGTTGACCTGGGTGGCGACCTGGTACGCACCGATGTGCTGCGTGATACCGCCGGCCTCGCCCGCGACGACGTTCGTCTTGCGGATGGTGTCGAGCAGTCGGGTCTTACCGTGGTCGACGTGACCCATGACGGTCACGACCGGCGGACGCGGCGCGAGGAACTCCTCGCCGCCCTCGTCCTCGCCGAACTCGATGTCGAAGGACTCGAGCAGCTCGCGGTCCTCCTCCTCCGGGCTGACGATCTCGACGACGTAGTTCATCTCGCCGGCGAGCAGCTGGAGGGTCTCGTCGGAGACGGACTGCGTGGCAGTGACCATCTCGCCGAGGTTCATCATCACGGCGACGAGCGACGCCGGATTGGCGTTGATCTTCTCCGCGAAGTCGGTGAGGGACGCACCGCGCGACAGGCGGACGGTCTGTCCGTTGCCGCGAGGCAGCATCACGCCGCCGACCGACGGGGCCTGCATGGCCTCGTACTCCTGGCGCCTCTGCCGCTTCGACTTACGGCCACGACGCGCGGGACCGCCGGGACGGCCGAAGGCGCCCTGCGCGCCGCCACCGCCACCGGGACCACCCGGACGACCGCCGAAGCCGGGACGGCCACCGCCGCCACCGGGACCACCGGGACGACCGGCGAAACCGCCGCCACCGCCACCGGGAC
>NZ_BMPQ01000043.1:53528-62272 GCF_014647675.1 Streptomyces flaveus
CCACCCTGCGGACGAGGCATGCCGCCCGGAGTCGGACGGTTGCCGCCGGGGCCGCCACCGGGACGCGGAGCGCCACCGGGACCACCCTGCGGACGGGGACCACGGTCCTGGCCCGCGCCCTGGGGACGCGGAGCGCCCGGGGCACCGGGGCCGCCAGGTCCACCGGGGCCAGGACGTGCACCGCCCGGACGGGGCGCCTGCGGGCGCGCCATACCGGTGGAGCCACCAGAGGTGAACGGGTTGTTGCCCGGACGCGGGCCGGCCGGACGGCCACCCGGACGCGAGCCCTGACCACCCGGACGCGGAGCGCCCTGACGGTCACCGCGGTCGCCACGACCCTGGCCGCCGCCCTGAGCGGGACCACTCGGACGAGCGCCCGGCTTCGGGGCACCCGGACGGGCACCACCCGGACGCGGACCCGAGGGAGCCGCGGGACCCGAGGATGCCGCAGGTGCCGCGGGTGCCGCGGGTGCCGCCGGAGGCGCCGTGAACTCGGGCGCGGCCGGAGCCGGAGACGCCGGAGCGGGCTTCGGCGCGGGCGGCTTGGGACCCGGCGTCGGACGCGGACCCGGAGTGACCGGCCCACCGGCCGGAGCTGCGGGCCTCTCCGCGGCCGGCGACTTCGGGGCCGGCGGACGCGGGGCAGCCGGACGGGCGGCCTGCGCCGGAGAGGGGGAGGCCGGCCTGGCGGGCGCGGCCTTGCGCGGGGCGGGCTTGCCGCCGCCGTTGCCCTGCTGGAGGGCGTCAGTCAGTTTGCGTACTACGGGCGCTTCGATCGTCGAAGACGCAGAACGGACAAATTCACCGAGTTCTTGGAGCTTGGCCATGACGACCTTGCTCTCAACCCCGAACTCCTTGGCGAGTTCGTATACCCGGACCTTAGCCACTTCGCTCCTTTTAGGTCCGGGTTGCGTCCGGACCGTCGCTACTTCATGGGCGTACTCATCGCGTGCTCATCGAGTGCTCATCGCAATCTCGACCTACTTCCAACTCGCGGGGTACCAGGGCCGCACGGGGTTCCGTGCGACACGTCTTACGGTGTTGCCTTCTCGGCAACGGTCTTCTCGACGGCTAGGCGCAACGCCTTTGTGTCGAGCGGTCCCGGGGCACGCAGCGCCCGTGGGAACGCCCGGCGGCGCACCGCCAGATCGAGACAGACCAGGGCGGGGTGTACATAGGCACCCCGGCCGGGCAGCGTACCGCGATGATCGGGGACGCAGGCGCCCTCGATCGCCACGATGCGCAGCAGATCGTCCTTGGCCGCTCGCTCCCGGCACCCCACACACGTGCGCTCAGGGCATGCTCGGGCTGACGTCCGGCCAGACACAATCAAGTCTACCTCCCCGCACCGACCTCACCCCTTTGGGGCAAGAATCGAACGGTTGCCGCGTATAAAACTGTCGTGATCTCAGCGACCGGGAGGCGTGATCTATTCCCCTCGCTGGTCCCGGGCCTGCTCACCGGTCTGTTCCGTGTCCGGACGGATGTCGATCCGCCAGCCGGTCAGCCGGGCGGCGAGCCGGGCGTTCTGCCCTTCTTTGCCGATGGCCAGGGACAGTTGGTAGTCGGGCACCGTCACGCGCGCGGAGCGGGCGGCGAGGTCGACGACCTCGACCTTGGAGACCCGGGCCGGGGAGAGCGCGTTGGCGACCATGTCGGCCGGATCGTCGGACCAGTCGACGATGTCGATCTTCTCGCCGTTCAGTTCGGCCATGACATTTCGCACACGACCGCCCATGGGCCCGATGCAGGCACCCTTGGCGTTCAGGCCCGAACGGGTGGACCGGACAGCGATCTTCGTACGGTGCCCCGCCTCCCGGGCGATGGCGGCGATCTCGACGGACCCGTCGGCGATCTCCGGCACCTCGAGGGCGAAGAGCTTCTTCACCAGATTGGGGTGCGTCCGGGAGAGCGTCACCGAGAGCCCACGCACACCCTTGGCCACCCGGACGACGTATGACCTCAGCCGCATCCCGTGCTGGTACGTCTCGCCGGGAACCTGCTCCTGCACCGGCAGGATGGCCTCCAGCTTGCCGATGTCCACGAGTACGTTCTTCGGGTCGCGGCCCTGCTGGACGACGCCGGTGACGATGTCGCCCTCGCGGCCCACGTACTCGCCGAGCGTCGCGTCGTCCTCGGCGTCCCGCAGGCGCTGCAGGATGACCTGCTTGGCGGTGGTGGCGGCGATGCGGCCGAAGCCGGTCGGGGTGTCGTCGAACTCGCGGGGCTCCTGGCCCTCTTCGAGGTCCTCGGGGTCCTCCTTCGCCCACACGGTCACATGGCCGGTCTCGCGGTTGAGCTCCACGCGCGCGTGGCGACGGCTTCCCTCGGTGCGGTGATACGCGATGAGGAGGGCCGACTCGATCGCTTCGACCAGCAGGTCGAAGGAGATCTCCTTCTCCCGTACCAAGCCCCGCAGGGCACTCATGTCGATGTCCACGGCTACGCCTCCTCTTCCTTCTTGTCCTTGCGGCTGAACTCGACCTGGACGCGCGCCTTGGCGATGTCCTCGAAGGCGAGCCTTCTGGCAGTGGCCTTGCGCCCCTTCACACCGGGCACTTCGAGGTCCACGCCCTCGTCGTCCACCTCGAGGATCCGGGCGAGAAGCTCGCCACCCTCGGTCAGCTGGAACCTCACCAGCCGGCCGGCGGCGCGTACGTAGTGACGGTGTTCCCTGAGCTCGCGCTCCGCACCCGGGGTTCCCACTTCGAGGGTGTACTCGCCCTCGCCCATCGCGTCCGTCTCGTCGAGCTTCGCCGAGAGCACGCGGCTCACTTCGGCGATCTGGTCGAGGTCGGCACCTTCGTCGGAATCGACGACGACGCGCAGCACACGCTTACGCCCGACCGAGTCCACTTCGATCTCCTCGAGATCGAGTCCCTGGGAGCTGACGAGCGGTTCCAGCAGTCCTCGCAGCCTCTCGCTCTGGGTGGTGCTCATCCGGGTGACTCCTCGGCCGCGTGTGCTGTTGTGGGTAGGTCGCGTGTCAGGTCAAAGGGTATCGGGTCCAGGAGGGTGTTGCGTTCCACCGGCATCACCGCGGGTTACCTTGATCCGGGCAGGCGCACCCGGAACTCCGGTCGCCGCCCTTCCTTTCGTACGAGCCTGCCGAGGACGTCTGCCTTGTCGTTCACCCCGCCGTCGCGCTCGCCCTCGGGGCCGCGCCGAAGGAGTCTGCTCGCCTCAGCCGCCGGTGCGGGCGCCGCGCTGCTCACGGGCTGCTCCGCCTCCGACTCCTCCTCCGAGACCACCAAGGAGGCCACTTCCGCCGCCGATCGGGCACGCGCGCGTGCGGCACGCGACAGCGAGGGGCTCGCGGCGCGGTACGAGGCCGTGCTCGCCGCGCATCCGGCGCTGGCGGCGCGGTTGTCGCCGCTGCGGGCGGAGGTCGTACGGCATGCGGAGGCGTTCGGGGGCGGGAAGCGGGTGTCTGCCACACCCAGTGCCTCGGCATCTTCGGCTTCTTCGTCTCCCGCTGCTTCCGCGAGTGCTCCGGCTGCGGGCGTTCCGGCCCGCGAGGAGGACGCCCTCGCCGAACTCGCCTCGGCCGAGCGGGCGTTGGCGGACCGGCGTACGAAGGCGCTCGAGGAGGTGCCGGGAGAGCTGGCTCGGCTGCTGGCCTCGGTGGCGGCGGCCGGTGCGGTGCACGTGTACTTGTTGGCGGAGGGTGGGAAGTGAGCGGGTCTCAGAGTTCCTGGAGTTCCGGGGAGGCGGCGGCCTCGGTCGAACTGAAGGCCGTGCAGGCCGCGCTGCGTGCCGAGCACGCCGCGGTGTACGGGTACGGGGTCGTGGGCGGAAAGGTGGGCGAGGAGCGGCAGGCTGAGGCGCAGGCGGCGTACGACGCGCATCGGGCCCGGCGCGACGGGCTCGTGCGGGCCGTGCGGGACCTGGACGGGAAGCCGGAGTCGGCGGCGGCCGCGTACGCGCTGCCGTTCCCGGTGACCGACGCGGACGCGGCCGTGCGGCTCGCCGTCGAGTTGGAGGAGCGGGTGGCCGGTGTGTACTCGGATGTCGTACGGGCTGCCGAAGGTGCGCGGCGGCGCGATGCCGCTCAGGCCTTGCGGGAGGCGGCGGTGCGGGCGGCACGCTGGCGTGGCGGGAGCGTAGCCTTCCCTGGTCTCGCCGAGCGGGCCGCCCCGGCCGCGGCGCCGACGACACCCCGCACGTAACAGTCGTTCACGTCGAGCACGTCGAGCACGTCGGAAGGGAACACTCGCGTATGGCTTTCGAACCGCCGCAGCGGCTCGTCAGGGCGCTCGGCGAGTCGTCACCGGCCGGTGACGACTGGTTGGAGAAGCTGCCCGAGACGGCTCAACAGGCCGTCGCGGTACGCGAGTTGACCGTGGAGCGGGTGCAGGTGCCCGGCGGGCGCAGCAGTCTTGTGGTGCTGGTGCGGCTGCCGGACGGGACCCCCGCCGTCCTCAAGCTCGCGCCGCCGCGAGCACGGCCGGAGAGCGAGCGAGCCGCGCTCGCACACTGGGACGGACGGGGCGCGGTACGGCTCCTCGAGTCCTCCGGGCTCCCCTCGACCGGTGGTGTGCTGCTCCTGGAGCGGCTGCATCCCGACCTGTCCGTGCGGTCGTTGCCCGAGGCGAAGTCGATGCTGGAGGCAGCCGGAACGCTGCGGCGGCTGTGGGTCGAGCCGCCCGCCGGGGACACCTTCGAGACCGTGGCCGAGCGGACCGGGCGGCAGGCCGAGGCCATGCGGGCGAGTGCCGACGCGGAGGCGCTGCCGCTGGTCGACGCGGCGCTCGCGGCCCGTGAGCAGTTGCTCGCGGCTCCGCCGGAGGAGCGTCTGCTGCACGGCACCTTCCGGCAGAGCAAGGTCCTCGCCGGTGAACGCAGCCCCTGGCTGGCCGTCGGTCCCGATCCCGTCGTCGGCGAGTGCGCCTTCGATCTGGCCCGCCTGGTCCGCGACCGCGTCGAGGACCTGATCGCTTCGCCCGCCGGGGCCTCGACCACACGCCGCCGGGTGAAGCGTCTCGCGGAGTCCCTGGACGTGGACCAGGAGCGGCTGCGGGGGTGGACGCTGTTCCGGGCGGTCGAGTCGGGGGTACGGGCCCGGCGGGTGGGGCGGGTCCAGGACGCGGAGCTGTTGCTGGAGTTCGCGGGCTGGCTGTGAGGGGGCTCGCCCCGCCGCGAACTCCCCGCACACAGCCCTCCGTTACGCCGTCAGGCGAGCGATGGCCTCGGCCACCGTCAGCTCCTCGCGTTCCCCGGTGCGGCGGTCCTTGAGCTCGAGGACGCCCTCGGCCGAGCGGCGGCCGGCCACCAGGATCTGGGGGACGCCGATCAGTTCGGAGTCCGTGAACTTGACGCCCGGTGAGACGCCGGCCCGGTCGTCCACCAGGACGCGTACGCCCGCCGCGCCCAGCTTCTCCGAGACGTCGAGGGCCAGTTCGGTCTGCAGGGCCTTGCCGGCGGCGACGACGTGCACATCGGCCGGGGCGACCTCGCGAGGCCAGCACAGGCCCTGCGAGTCCGCCGACTGCTCGGCCAGCGCGGCCACCGCACGCGAGACACCGATGCCGTACGAGCCCATCGTCACGCGAACCGGCTTGCCGTTCTGGCCGAGGACGTCGAGCTGGAAGGTGTCGGCGTACTTGCGGCCCAGCTGGAAGATGTGACCGATCTCGATGGCGCGGTCCATCTTGAGGCCGGTGCCGCAGGCGGGGCAGGGGTCGCCCTCCTCGACGACGACCACGTCGAGGTAGTCGTCGACCTCGAAGTCCCGGCCGCAGACCACGTTGCGCGCGTGCTTGTCCGCCTTGTTCGCGCCCGTGATCCAGGCCGTACCGGGCGCCACGCGCGGGTCAGCGATGTAGCGGACCTTGTCCAGGCCCTGCGGGCCGACGTAACCGCGTACGAGATCCGCACGGCCCACGAAGTCCTCGGCCGTCACCAACTCCACCACCGCCGGGGCCAGATGCTCGCCCAGCTTGCCGAGGTCGACCTCGCGGTCGCCGGGGACGCCGACGGCGACGATCTCGCCGTCGACCTTGACGAGGAGGTTCTTGAGGGTGGCGGAGGCCGGCACGCCCAGGTGCTCGGCGAGGGTCTCGATGGTCGGGGTGTCGGGGGTGTCCAGTTCCTCGACCGGACCGTGCTCGACGCCTTCGACCGGCGTGAGCGCGAAGGTGACCGCCTCCGTGTTGGCCGCGTAGTCGCAGGCCGGGCAGTCCACGAAGGTGTCCTCACCGGCGGCGGCGGGCGCCAGGAACTCCTCCGAGGCCGAGCCGCCCATCGCGCCGGAGACTGCGGAGACGATGCGGTAGTCGAGACCGAGGCGCGCGAAGATCTTCTGGTACGCCTCGCGGTGCAGCCCGTACGACTCCACCAGGCCCTCGTCCGTGGTGTCGAAGGAGTACGAGTCCTTCATCTGGAACTCACGGCCGCGCAGCACACCGGAGCGGGGGCGGGCCTCGTCCCGGTACTTGGTCTGGATCTGGTAGAGGATCACCGGCAGATCCTTGTAGGACGAGCACTGGTCCTTGACGATCTGGGTGAAGATCTCCTCGTGCGTGGGGCCCAGCAGATAGTCGGCGCCCTTGCGGTCCTTGACGCGGAAGAGGAGATCGCCGTACTCGTCCCAGCGACCCGACGCGTCGTAGGGCTCGCGCGGCAGCAGGGCGGGCAGCAGAACCTCCTGGCCGCCGATGGCGTCCATCTCCTCGCGCACCACGCGCGCTACGTTCTCGAGGACCTTCTTGCCCAGCGGCAGCCAGGTCCAGATACCGGCCGACGTGCGGCGCACGTAACCGGCGCGGACGAGCAGCTTGTGGCTGAGCGTCTCGGCGTCCGCCGGGTCGTCGCGCAGTGTCTTGACCATCAACCGGGACATGCGCTGGACCTGGGCCATGATTCTTAACTCCTGCTGCGTAAGGGTGATGGCTAGGAGGTTAGCCGGGCGTGCCATCCACGTGGAAATCGGTCAGCGCCTGCGGAGGGGAAGGTGGGCGCCCATCACCGCGTACGGCTTCGGGGCGCTGGGGAACAGGACGTTGCGGGCCAGGTCCTGGTAGCCGAGTGAGTGATAGAGGCCGCGGGCTGGGCTGTCCGTGTCGATGGCCGAGAGGATCGAGCGGGGCTGGGTGGCGGCGTCCGTGATGGTGGTGATCAGGGCGCGGCCGATGCCGCGGTTCTGGTAGTGCGGGTGGACGTGCAGCTCCGTGATCACGAAGGAGTCGTCCAGCCAGGCGTCGTGGCCCTGGCTGCGCAGATAGGGCTCGACGACGGTGGACCACCAGTGCGCACGGTCGTTGGGCATGCCGTAGACGAAGCCGACGAGCCGGCCGCCGGGGGTGGTGGCGCCGAGTGCGCGGGCGCCGGGGTAGGTGAGATGCCGCAGCACGATCTGCCGCCGTACGGCGATCTCGTCCGCGCCGAGCCCGAAGGCCACGGCCTGCACGGCGAGCGCCTCATCGATCCGCGCGGCCAGATCCAGCGGGCCGATGACGACGTCGTCGGGCGTACGGGGGCCCTGACCGGGGATGCGAAGCATGCCCGGAGACTACCGGTGCGCTTCGCTGGATTGAGCCGGGGGACCGCGGGGGCTGAGGATTGTCGTTCGGGTGCGGGTTCGTTGTGGCTGATCGCGCAGTTCCCCGCGCCCCTAAACGGGGCGCTCAGCCCCTCCCAGTTTGAAGGGGCAAACCTTCCCTCAGAACAGCACGCTCATGAACGCGCCGATCTCCTTGAAGCCGACCCTTCGGTACGTCGACCGCGCCGCCGTGTTGAAGTCGTTGACGTACAGGCTGACGACCGGGGCCACGTCCGCGAGGGCGTAGCGCAGGACCGCTGCCATGCCGGGGGCCGCGAGGCCCTGGCCGCGGTACTCGGGGGCCACCCAGACGCCCTGTATCTGGCAGGCCTGCGGGGTCGCGGCGCCGATCTCCGCCTTGAAGATCACCCTGCCGTCCGGGCCCAGGCGGGCGAACGAGCGCCCGGAGCCGACGAGTTCGGCGACCCGGGCCTGGTAGAGGAGCCCGCCGTCACCGGCGAGCGGCGAGATGCCGACCTCCTCGGTGAACATCGCCACGCAGGCGGGCAGGATCGTTTCCATCTCGTCCTTGCGGATGCGGCGGACGTACGGATCCGGGGCGATGTCGGAGGGCACCCGGTCGGTGACCATCAGGGGCTGTTGGGGGCGGACCTCGCGGGCGGGGCCCCAGTTCGGCTCGAGGAGCCGCCACAGCTGGGCGGTGGCCTCGGCCGGGCCGACTATGGAGGAGCAGCGGCGGCCCGCGCGACGGGCCCGGTCCGCGAAGGCGCGTACGGCGCGGGGGGTGGCGCAGATCGGGACCAGGTTGGCGCCCGCGTAACAGAGGGACGTCAGCATGCCGTCCTCGTACCAGCCCCACATCTCGCCGCCGAGCCGCCACGGGTCGAGGCCCGCGATCTGCACCCGGGAGGTCACGAAGGCGTTCACGACCGGCTCGCGGTCGAGGACGGCGAGCGCGGCGTCCAGGTCACTCGGTTCGAGGACCCTGGTGGTGGTCTGCGTCAACACGTACGGGGGCCTCACCCTGGGATCTGCTGATTCCCCGCACTGTACCTGGCGAATATTGGCGGCGCCGCCCGTTGGCGGGGGCCTCCCCCCGCCGCACCTCCCGTCAGCCCGCCACCGAAACCGAAGGCTCCCCGGAGGCGATCCCGTCCGCCTCCATCTGTTCGGCGATCTTCATCGCCTCGTCGATCAGGGTCTCCACGATCTTCGACTCGGGCACCGTCTTGATGACCTCGCC
>NZ_BMPQ01000044.1 GCF_014647675.1 Streptomyces flaveus
TCAGTAAACCGACGCATCTCTTGTAGAACAAGCCCAAGATTATTGAGAGCGCGAGATTGGACAATTCTATTACCGGCGATTCCTGATTGTTCGACGGCCATTTGAATTACGACAATGGCTTCATTCGGCATTCTCGATTTACGCAGGATTATTCCAAGATTGATCGCAACCTCGGTAGCTGCCGTCACATTTCCCAGCGAGTCAAAAATCTCAAGAGCGCGGACGAAAGCATCACGCGCGACGTCAAGGCGGTTTTCTCTCGTCGCAGCAACACCGAGATTATAGTAAGCGACCCCGGACTCGACCCCTTGTTGAGCGGACTTTACCGCATCCAACAAGGCTCGCATTTTCATTGCGGATGCACCCTCATTGGCTTCCCTGTCTCCACCGCCTCCCACGCTATTCGTCACTCTTCTCACCGCCCTTCGAGTTGCGGAGATTCATCATCCACTCCAGGCCAACTTCAGGAGTCATCACAAATTCGACGTCCCCTGTATTCGGATTAACGCGGGCTATGACAGGGAGTGACTCACTGCGGATATACGAGGGGCTCGATTCGACCGCCATGGCTAGGGTGGGTTCAGAGTCCACGCGGGTACCCGGCACGGGCGGTAGCGGGGCAAGCTCGTCTCGCGCAAGGATCCAGAGACGCTTAAATTCGTGAGCATCTCCTCTGAGCTGCACGACGATCTTCTCTAACACGATCCAGGACGGACAGCTCGCGCCTCTCAATGCCTTGGCAACTGTGGTGTGGCTATAGCCGATCGCCTTGCCAATGACCCGCGTAGTGGGCTCCCCAGCTTCGCGGTGCAGGCGGCGAAGCTTTGCGGAGAGATCGGCCAGGGCCTTCGACACCGCCCCCCCGATCTGACGTCCGCTGGAAAGTTCTGTAAACCTGTTGGAACCCAGCGTAGGCCGTTGGGAAGGATCGGTTGCCTTCTTGGAATGAAACACCAGGTCAACGGTCTGCTGATGCATGCTCGAAGAGTCAACTACGAGCTGCGGAGGGCACGGTGTCTCAAGGAACGACGCGTTGGTCGGTGGGAGAAGAGGTCGGCTTCTGGACCATGATCCTTTCGTTGATCGCTACAGTCGTCATCGCTGTGAGTGGTGCAGTGACCGGCAGCATGGCGCTGCTGGCTTGCACCGCGCCCTGTGGAGCCCTGACCGCTGCTGGGCTGACCGTGTGGTTGCACTTCAGGCGCGAGCGCCGGGAAGCCGGGTCCGCATAGTTGGCGTCCGTCTCAGTTTCCGTCTCGTTCAGCGCCGTTCAGGCAAGGATGAAGGCGGAGGCCGCTCGCACGGCTGGACGGCCATGAACGCAGGTGAACGTCCCTGCCCGCGCCCCAACACATTTGGAAAGCGCGTTGGGGGCACCCCCTCGCGAGTTCGAATCTCGTATCCTCCGCAGTCGCTTGAACAGGCGAACCGAAGAGCCGGGCCGCAGCTGCGGCCCGGCTCTTCGGTGTGTGTCGGTTGCAGTTTTGGATGCGTTTACAAGTGGCATCAACCTGCACTGCGGAGGGCCTACGGGACCTGGCGGTAGATGTCGCGGCGGTTGCCGACGGCCAGGACCCACACGATCAACTGACCGTCCTCAACGGTGTAGACGACGCGGTAGTCGCCGACCCTGAGTCGCCAGCGGGCACTGTGCCCCTGGAGGGCCTTGATGTCGAACGACGCGGTGTCTTCCGCATCCATCGCCTTCTGGAGTTCGGCGAGGCGGTGCAGAATCCGCAGGGCGTCCGGGCGCGGGATCTTGAGCATGCCGCGCTGGGCGTGCGGGGTGAAGCGCGTGACGTGGCCCATGGGGTCAGCCCTGCTGAGCGCGCAGCAAGGCGGCCATCTCTTCGAGCGAGACCGACCCCTCCGTGCCCTCGGACTCGGCTTCGTCGGCCAGCTTGTTGAGCCACGCCTCCTCGGCGTTCTCCGCGATCTCACGCAGGCGCTGGTACTCCTGGATGTCGATCACGACCGCTTCCTGCTTGCCACGCCGAGTGATGATCGTCGGGGTTTCCTCCCGGCGAGCGCGATCGATGACGTCGGCGAGGTGGCTGCGGACATCGGCCATGGATTCGATCACCGGATCACTCATGTCACAAATGTAGCAGATGTACATGAGGTCCGGCGTCTGGAATGCCATGGCGACATCGATCTCCGCGACAGCCCCATCCGGGAGCGGCAGGCGCCGCACCACCTTCAGCGCGCTGGCGAGACAGCAGTACACGCCGTATCAGCGGCCGGGGTTTTCGGTGTGCGCTCGTCTCGACGACGTCAGCACCGGAGCACCAGATGAACGCCGTCAAATGCCGGTTCCCGGCAACAAGAAGGGCGCGGAGAGTGCGCGTATCGCCCGTGTCTTGTTCTGCCGTCAGCATCGAAGAATGCTCGCGTGACTCTGGCGAAGACTGACAGCCCGCTCCCAAGGAACCGTGCGGTGACCCGGGCCGCCGCAGTGATCGGCTCCGTGGGCGTGCTGGTGGCGGCGTGGCTGTTGCTGGTCAGCATGAACGGTGCGCTCGATGACGAGCGGGCCTTCAGGGCCGCGGTCGGCTGTGCGTCCGGCAGTGGCGAGGCGGATCGCCGTGACGGCGACTGTCTGTGGACTGTCGCGGCGCGCATCGAGCGGACCGAGGAGGAAACGGGACGGAAGACGTCCTCGTACTGGCTGTACGTCACCGAGGCCGACGGGACGTCCAGCCGTACCCGTATCACGGGCAGCGCGCAGGAGCACCCGGTCGCGCGGGCGCAAGCGCGCGTGGAGGTCACGTACTGGCGGGGGCAGATCCGGTACGTCGACTTCGATTCCGGGCGGCGGTACACGACCGCGGACCCGCGCGGTGACTACAAGCTCTTCTGCGCCTGGGGCCTCGCTGTCGGTTTCCACGGGCTGCTCTACCTCTGGCTCTGGTATTGGAACGCCCGGCTTTCCGCCGGCCCGCCCAGGACCGCCGGATGGCAGGCCGGTGTCCCGGTCGCGGGTGGGTTCTGCCTCACCGCAGTTGGGGCGTTCGCGCCGTGGCCCACCGACAGTCCCGCGGCGGCATTCCGGCTCGTCGGGGTGTGTGCCCTGGTGGTCGTGGCCGCCTGTTCGGTGGCTGCGCTGGTTCTGTGGTGGCGCCGACGCGGCGACGACACCGTTGCCGTGACGCCGGTTGTGCCTGCCGCGGAGCAGGTCTTCCCGGGCCGGATCCTGGGCGAGATCCCGTATGCATCCGGCACATCTCGCAAGGGATATCTGGTGGCCGGCCCCGCCCGTCTGGCGGCGACCCCTGACCGGACAGGCGCCGCCGACCGCCGGCAGGTGCCGCCCACCCTGACTCCGATCCGCGTCCGCCCGCCCTACTGGACGGATCCGGCACGTACCGGAAACGCCCTGCGGTCCCTGGTCCTGGAGTGTGAGGACGACGGCGTACGGGTGCTCATCGTCACCCGCGGAAAGCACATGCCCTGGGTCCTGGGAGCCCTTCAGCCAGCACCCTGCGCGAACAGTTCCGGACGTCGGAACACGGACGTCCCCTGACCTGGAACAGCAGACCTGCAACAGCTGACCTGGAACAGTCCCCGAACGGGCAGGAGTTCGACGCATCGCACTACGATCACCGCCCATGGACTGGCTGGAGCGCACCGCGAAGCTGAGGCAGTGGAGCAGAAGCGGGGCACGCGCTCCCCACAAGCCATTGCTGTTCCTGTACGCCCTCGGCCGGTTCCAGCAGTCCGGTGACGGTGAGCTGCAGTACAGCGCGGTGGAGAAGGACCTGCGGCAACTGCTGGCCGAGTACGGTCCGCCCAACAAGACGACGCCGGCCTATCCGTTCCACCACCTGGTGAGCGACGGGGTGTGGGAGGTGCGTACCGATCGCGGACCGGGCAGCCCTGGCATCGGGGTGCGGGAGCTGCGAGCCACGGGTGCCGCCGGGCGGCTGGTGCCGGAACTGCGGGTGGCGCTGAGACGGGAGCCGTCGCTGCTCGGCCGGATGGCGCGGGTCCTGCTCGACCTGAACTTCCCGCCCTCGCTCCACGGCGAACTGTGCGAGTCCGTCGGCCTGGAGCTGGAGCCGGCGGAGACCGAACAGCTTGCGACTGTGCGGAGGCGGCGGGATCCGCGTATGCGGGAGTTGGTCCTGACGGCGTACGAGTACCAGTGCGCCTTCTGCGGCTACGACGGCAGGATCGGAGCGGTTCCGGTCGGGCTGGAGGCCGCGCATGTGCGCTGGTGGGCGTTCGACGGCCCGGACGACGTCGACAACGGACTGTGCCTGTGCTCGCTGCACCACAAGCTCTTCGACAAGGGCGTCTTCGGCATAGGCGACGGCCACCACATTCTGGTCTCGCAGCAGTTCGTCGGCCGCAGTCCCGCCGCCCGCGAGCACGTCATCGCGCTCGCGGGCCGCCCGCTCATCGGCCCTCAGCCGGGCGCCCGCCCCATAGCGGCGGCCCACCGTTCCTGGCACACGAGCCAGGTCTTCCACGGCAGCCCGCGGCCCGTCACAGCGGCCTGAGCGTGGTCTGTTGTATGGCGACGACGGAGGTAACGGTGACCTGCCCCTGGCCGTACGCGGCGACCGTGCCCTACGGAATCTGGCGGTAGACGTCGCGGCGGTTGCCGACGGCCAGGACCCAGACGATCAGCTGACCGTCCTCGACGGTGTAGACGACACGGTAGTCGCCGACCCGGAGCCGCCAACGGGAGCTGTGCCCCTGAAGAGCCTTGATGTCGAACGCCGCCGTGTCGCCCCCGTCCATCGCCTTCTGGAGCTCGGTGAGGCGATACATGATCCGCAGGGCGTCCGGACGCGAGATCTTGAGCATGTCCCGCTGTGCGTGTGGCGTGAAGCGCGTGACGTATCCCATGGGGGCATCAGCCCTGATGAGCGCGCAGCAAGGCGGCCATCTCTTCGAGCGAGACCGCCCCCTCCGTGCCCTCGGACTCGGCTTCGTCGGCCAGTTGGTTGAGCCACGCCTCTTCGGCGTTCTCCGCGATCTCGCGCAGGCGCTGGTACTCCTGGATGTCGATCACGACGGCTTCCTGCTTGCCGCGCCGGGTGATGATCGTCGGGGTTTCTTCCCGACGGGCGCGATCGATGACGTCGGCGAGGTGGGCGCGGACATCGGCCATGGATTCGACGACTGGATCACTCATGTCATGAATGTAGCAGATGTACATGAAGGTGGTGGTCCACCGTCTCGCTCGGTCCCAGGCCCGCCGTCCGCGTCCACGGTGATGCGCCCGGTCCGTCGCTCCGCGCGCAGCACGGCGCGGGCGTCCGCGAGGCATTCCTCGTCCGTCTCCACTCCGGAGGCCGTCAGGACCTGGAGCAGCCGGGTCCGCCATACGTCGGGGTCCGTCTCGTAGGCGTCCAGCACCCGTACGCCGTAGCCGCCGCCCACCCCCACGCCGTTGCCGCCGCTCCCGGCCAGCCGTCGGCGGACCGTCTCTCTCAGCGCGGCGTAGAGATCGTGGACGGCTCCGCGCCCGGAGTCCGTGAGTCCGGGCGCCGCCCCTGCGGCCAACGCAGTCGCCACCAGCTCCACTTCGGTCACTGAGACCCCCTTCAGTTGTGCGGGTTGTGCGATGTCGTGTCCGTCACCATGGCCGGGGGTGCTGCAATGCTGATGAATTTCCGGTGATGTACGGGAGCGGAGGCTTCGCGGTGGACGGGGGAACTGGGGGAAATCCTCAGCGGCTTCGGATCGAGGTGCTCGGGCCGTTACGGGCCTGGCGCGGCGTAACGCCCCTGGATCTGGGGCCTCTCAAGCGGCAGGCCGTACTGGCCGCTGTGCTGCTCCGGCAAGGGGCCGTGGCCAGCCATGACCAGCTGCTCGACTCGGTGTGGGGGTCACAGCCGCCCGCATCCGGTCACAAGGTGCTGGCCAGTCACGTCAACCCGCTGCGCAGGGCACTCGACGCCGAGGGCACCCGGCATACGGACTCGGTGATCCGCAGCGGCAAGGGCTGGTACCGCTTCGTCGCCGACGACGTCCGGCTCGATGTGGCGGACCTGACCGAGCGGGGCGACGAGGCGCTGCGTACCAAGGCGTTCGGCGACCTGGCCACGGCGACGGACCAGTTGTCCGGAGCGCTCGCGCTGTTCCGGGGCGAGCCCTTGGCCAACCTGCCGGGACCGTTCGCGCAGGCCGAGCGGGAGCGGCTGCTGGAGCGGCGGCGAACGCTCCGGCTGGAGAGGCTCGAGTCGCTGGTCCTGCTCGGCCGGTTCGCCGACGCCCTGGACGACCTCGCCGCGCGGTCCGCGTCCGATCCGTATGACGAGTCGCTGCTGGCCTTGCGTATGCGGGCTCTGTACGGCTGCGAACGTCAGGCCGAAGCGCTCAACGCCTACCAGGACATGCGCGTACGCCTGCGTGACGAACTCGGAGTCGATCCCGGTGAGGAGCTCCGCCGGGTGTACGAGGCGGTGCTGCGCCAGGACGACGCCGGCCTCCTCGCTCCGGCGGTGCCTTCCGCGCAGACGCTCTCCCAGCTCGTCCTCCGCGATGATCCGGCAGCAGCCGCGCCGTCGACGCGAGCGGGGTCACCGGGGCGGTCCGGCCACCCGCCACGCGACAGCGCGCCGCCCGCACCGCCCCCACCGGCCGAACTGCCCCACGATGCCGCGGGATTCGCCGGTCGTACCGAGGAACTCGCCAGGCTGCACGCGTTGCTCCCGCCCGAGCCCGGCCCAGGACCGGCGAACACGGTGGTCATCTCCGCCATCGGCGGTGCCGCCGGCATCGGCAAGACCGCGCTGGCGGTGCACTGGGCACACCAGGTGCGCGACCGCTTCCCTGACGGCCAGCTGTACGTGAACCTGCACGGCTTCGACCACGACCGGCAGCCGCTCAAGCCCGGCGAAGCCCTCGAGCTGCTGTTGCGCGGCCTGGGACTCGCGGCATCGGAGATCCCCGCGAACGACGAGGCGCAGGCCCGCGTGTACCGGACCATGCTGGCCGAACGGCGCCTGCTCGTCCTGCTCGACAACGCGGCCTCGGCGGAGCAGGTCCGGCCACTGCTCCCGGGCAGTCCGTCCTGCTGCGTCGTCGTCACCAGCCGTAACCGGCTCGGCGATCTCGTCGCCCGCGACGGTGCGCACGCCCTGCCGTTGGACCTCCTCCAGCCGGCCGAGGCCCGCGCCCTGCTGAGCGAGGCCCTCGGCACGGACCGGCTGTCCGCCGAACCGCAGGCGGTCGGCGAACTGACCCGACTGTGCGGCAGCCTTCCGCTGGCGCTGCGCGTGGCCGCGGCCCGGCTGGCGGGCGATCCGGGCCTGCGCCTTGCCGACCTGGTCACCGAGATGACCGAGGGCAACCGGCTTCAGGCGCTGGAGCCGGACGGTGAGGACAACTCCCCCTTGCGTACGGCCTTTTCCGCGTCGTATCGCGTTCTCGCCCCTGCCGCGCGTCGGCTGTTCCGCCTGCTCGGCCTGTTTCCCGGGCCAGAGTTCACCGCCGAGGTCGCGGCGGCCCTCCTGGGCGTACCACTGCCGCAAGCCCGACGGCTGCTCGGTGCGTTGGCCGCCGCCCACCTGGTCGAACCGGTGACGGTGGGCCGTTATCGGTTCCATGATCTTCTTCGGGAGTACGCGCGGGAGTGTGCGGAGGTGGAGGAGACGGCGGCGGATCGTGACGTCGCGTTGGAATGTGTTCTGATCTGGTACTTGCATGCCACTCGGGCCGCCGCGGGGACTTGGCTCTTCCCGGAGTTGCCCCCCAGCCTCCGCCCCGAGGGCTGTCAGCCGGGCATGCCATCCGCCGCCGGAACCGAACAGTGGCTGGAGGCGGAGCGGGCGAATCTGCTCGCCGTCATCAGCCATGCCGGCCACCGTGGTCCTCGCCCTGTCGCCTGGCACCTGACTGCCGCGCTGTTCGGCTACTTCTGGCTCAATCTGCCCCGGGCGACCTGGCAGGCCACCGCACAGACGGCGCTGGACGCGGCCACGGCCGAAGGTGACCTGTTCGGTCAGGCAGCCATGCACAGCAGCCTCGGACTGCTCCAGTCGGACCGGGGGCGCGCCAGGCAGGCGATGGAACATCACACACGCGTACTGGAAATCAGTCGGGAGCTCGGATGGGCGACGGGCAGGGCAGCAGCTCTCGGCGGCCTGGGCCAGGCGGAATGGAGCATGGCGCGCCTCGACAGCGCGCGCGAGCGTGTCATCACCGGCCTGCGGATCACCCGTGAAGCCGGAAATCGCCACCTTGAAGCGTTGGGGTTGGTCGTCCTCGGTGTGACCTGCCGGGATCTGGGCCGACTGCGCGAGGCTGCCGATCAGCTCGAACTGGCCATCAGTCGAAATGAAGAGATCGGCTGGAACGACAACAGCCTGGCTCTGCAGATTCTGGGCGGGGTGTACTGGGAACTCGGCCGTCTGGCTGAAGGCCTTGACGCCCTCGGTCCTCAAGTAACCGCTGACGAGATGGCCAGACACCGCAATGACCGCGCCATGATGCTCGACGCCGTCGCGAAGATCAATATCGAGCTCGGCCTCCACGCCGAGGCGCTGGAACAGGCCGAGCGCGCCTTTGCCATGGTCAGAGACAGGGGACGGCGCTGGATTCAGGCCGGCATCCTCAACACGGTCGCCGCCGCCCACCGAGAACTGGCACATTTCGACCGATCGGTTCGGGCCGGAAGGCAGGCTCTCGCCCTGGCCCGCGAGGCGAGATACAGACGCACCGAGGCGGACAGCATCCTCGGGCTGTCCCGCACGCACCAGCAGTTCGGCCGCCACGAGGATGCCCGCATTCATGCCGAGCAAGCGCTGAGCCTGGCACGCGAGTACCGCTTCCGCGTGGTGGAGGGCCAGGCCCTGACCGTCCTCTGCGGCACAGCGGCGTCCGAATCGGCGTACGCCACAGCCGTCGCCCTCGGCCGTGAAGCACTGGCCATACACCGTGAGACCGGCCACCGGCTCGGCGAAGCCCGCACCCTCGTGGCACTCGCCCGCGCCCTCCACAAGACCGACGAGACCGACGGCGCTGCTGCTGAACTCATGAGGCAGCAGGCGCTGGACATCTTCGCGGACGTGGGCGTTCCGGCGGAGGCGTACAAAGACCTCGATTGGTGACGTTTGCAGACCGGCGCCCGGTGCTCCGGCCCGCTCTCGTAGCATGAGCGCCGTGACAGCCCGTGCACAGCTCCACCGCGCGCCATCGCCACTGAAGTGGTGGCCGACGCTGCTGGTGCTCGGGCTACTGGCCGGGCTGTTCGGCATGCATGGCCTCGCCCCAAGTGGGGCGACTGCCGTTGGCGGCCATCACTCCCGCGCCACTACGCATGCGGACAGGGCGATGGCGACCCCGAGTACCGAATCCGTCTGCCATGGCGACGGCCAAGGCAACGGTCATGCGCAGCATGCCGATCCGACGTGCGCCTCGGGCGCCGTCGGCGCGGGACCGGCTCTTCCCGTACTGATGCCCGACCCGGCCGGTCAGGCTGGGCCGTCAGTCGGCAGCCTTCGGTCAGTGGCTGCCGAACCAGAAGGCGGTCGCGCGCCTCCCTCACTTGCCGAGCTGCAACTTCTGCGGATCTAGGACAAGGCCTGGCCGTATCCGTCGCTGCCGCATGTGTCGCGGCCGTCGGGCGTACGGCCCTCAGCCATGTCCCGCGCCATCGGCGCACTCTTCCTCGCGACACCGCAGGAGTTCACGCATGACCAACACCCGTTCTCGCATGACCAACACCCGTTCCCTCGTCCGTCGTGCCGCGCTCGCCGCGACGGCCGTGGCCGCCGCCTTCGTCCTCGCCGCATGCGGCAGCGACGACGGCTCCGACACCGGCTCCGGCTCCGGCGCGCAGCCGTCGGCCTCGGCAGGGGCCGAGAACACCGCCGGCGCCCCCGCCGACGCCCACAACGACCAGGACGTGTCCTTCGCGCAGGGCATGATCCCTCACCACCAGCAGGCCATTGAGATGGCCGGGATGGCCGCCGATCAGGCGTCCTCCGCCGAGGTCAAGGACCTGGCGTCCCGCATCGAGAAGGCCCAGGACCCGGAGATCAAGACGATGACCGGGTGGCTGAAGTCCTGGGGCGAGGACGTGCCCTCCGCCATGCCCGGCATGGACCACTCGGCCCACGGCGGCATGCCCGGGATGATGGACCAGAAGGACATGGACGAGCTGATGAAGGCGTCCGGCAAGGACTTCGACACGAAGTTCCTAACCCTGATGGTCGAGCATCACGAGGGCGCCGTGGAGATGGCCACCACCGAGAAGGAAAAGGGCCGGTACGGGGCGGCCACGAAGATGGCCGACGACATCATCACCGCTCAGAACGCCGAGATCGATGAGATGAACAAGCTCCTCGGCAAGGGCTAAGGACTGACGACACCCGCGCGGGGGCTCTGGCCTGCGTCATCGCAGGCCAGAGCCCCTGGTGTAGCTGTCCTGAGCAGAACTCGACTCCCAGGAGGCGGGGTGTCCGGTCTTGCCCTGCGCCCGGTTCGACGCCTGGGCCACATACCCCCTAGGGGTATAGCTTGGTGACTGTGAGGACGGCCTTGGTACGGGCCGCACTGGACGGAAATCGGGAATGGGGACGAAGGCCATGGACCACAGCACTCATCACACCGACACCACGCACGACCACGACCACACGGCAACGCACCCCGGCACTCACGCGCGAGCCTCCTGGCCCATGGCAGTGAAGGCCACGCTGCACTGCCTGACCGGATGCGCCATCGGCGAGATCCTCGGCATGGTCATCGGCACCGCGCTGCTGTGGGGCAACGTGCCCACCATGATCCTGGCGATCGCGCTGGCGTTCCTCTTCGGCTACTCGTTCACGCTGTTCGCGGTTCTTCGGGTCGGCCTGGACCTCAAGTCCGCGATCAAGGTCGCGCTGGCCGCCGACACCGTCTCGATCGCGGTGATGGAGTTCGTCGACAACGCCATCATCGCCCTCACGCCGGGCGCGATGGACGCCCACCTGTCCGACGGGCTGTTCTGGTCGGCACTGCTGGGCGGGTTCGGAGTCGCGTTCCTGGTCACCACCCCGATCAACAAGTGGATGATCGGCCGCGGCAAGGGCCACGCCGTCGTACATGCCCACCACTGAGCACCCGCATCGAGTGCTCCGGACCATGCCGCAACAACCCAGTTCGCTGATCTGGGGGTTCGGTATTTCGTGCGTGATGATGGCGATCTGGCGGGTAAGTACCAAAAAGGATTGAATATCGGGGTGTGTGGTGCGCTCTCGAGTGCCGCGGCGACACGTGCCCTGAGCCGTGAGGATCTCAGCGCGGTCGAGAACGCGACGAGAGCGAGATGAGCGACCATGGAGCGGCGTGCCGTCGACGACCAGGAAGCGCGTTCCGTCGGGAAGGTCGTAGGTGAGGCGCTCACCGCACGCGCCAACGTCGACGAACACGGCACCGTGACCGGGTGGAGCGAGGGTGCCGAGTACCTGCTCGGGTATGTGTCGGCGCAGATCCTGGGCCGGCCGGCGGCCTCACTCCTCGCCGAGGAGCCCACGACGAGCGACCTCCCGGCCTTCTCGGAACTGCCGAGGTGGCATGGCACGCTCGGTCTCCGGCACCGCGACGGCCACCGCCTGGAGGCGAGGGTCCTGGCGCATCACAGGACGCCGGACGACGGGACCCGCGACTGGCTCCTGGTCTCCACCGTGACCGGGGCGCAGCCCCATCGTGACGACGAGGCGCTTGTGAGGCGGGGTCTGCTCGACTCCCCGTGCTGCGCGACCTCGGTGTATGACACGGACCTGCGCTTCCGCCGGTCCAGCCGGTCCGGGCAGGACTCCCTGGGCCTGAGCGACGACGACATGCGTGGGCTGCGGATGACGGACGTGCTCGCCGACCCGGTGGGGGAGGAAGTCGAGCGGCGGATGCGGCGGGCTCTGGAAACCGGCGAGACGCAGTACATGGAGAACCACGCGCGCGCCCCCGGCGAGACCCGTGAGCACGCCTGGTCGGTCCACTTCTACCGCCTGGAGGACCCGGACGGCCGCGTCCTGGGCGTGGCGTCCACCGGGCACGACATGACCGAGCAGTACTGGGCCCGCAAGCGCCTCCAGCTGATCGCCGAGGCCAGTACCCGTATCGGCAGCACGCTCGATGTGACGCGGACGGCGGAGGAGCTGGCGGACGTGGCGGTTCCAGGACTCGCCGACTTCATCAGCGTCGATCTCCTGGCGTCCCTCGACGGCCTGCCCGAGCAGCCCCCGGAAGCGCTGATGGCGGGCGGCCGTCTCGCGCTGCGGCGCATCGCCCACCAATCCGTGTATCCGGGAAGCCCCGAGGCGGTCATCGCGCCGGGCGAGGTGGACGAGTACCCGGAGGGCTCCCCTCCGGCGGAGAGTCTGCGGTCGGGACGCGCCGTGCTGTACCAGGTGACCGAGCCGGCGATCGCCGACTGGGTGGCCGAGGATCCGCTCCGGTCCTCCCGGATCCGCGAGTTCGGCTTCCACTCGATGATGACCGTGCCTCTGACGGCACGCGAAGCCACGCTGGGCGTCGTCGTCTTCGCTCGTCACCGGCACCCCGACCCGTTCCAGGAGGACGACCTGGTGCTGGCCGAGGAACTGGCGGCCCGGGCGGCGGTCTGCATCGACAACGCCCGCCGCTATACCCGCGAGCGCAGCACGGCGGTAACCCTGCAGCGCAGCCTGTTGCCGCAGCGGCTGCCGGAGCAGACCGCGGTGGATGTCGCCTTCCGCTACCTCCCGGCCGGTGCCCGGGCAGGGGTGGGCGGAGACTGGTTCGACGTGATTCCGCTGTCCGGAGCCAGGGTGGCGCTGGTCGTGGGCGACGTCGTGGGCCACGGCATCCACGCCGCCGCGACCATGGGACGGCTGCGTACGGCCGTACGGACACTCGCCGACATCGATCTGTCCCCGGACGAACTGCTCACTCACCTCGACGATCTGGTGGGCCGCCTGGCCTTGGAGGCGGAGGGCGTGGAGCGGACCGCCGGGAACGCCCGAGAAGGGGAGACCACGGGAGACGTCGGGGCGACCTGTCTCTACGCTGTGTACGACCCCGTCTCCCGCCGTTGCACACTGGCCCGGGCCGGGCATCCGCTCCCGGTCGTGGTGAGCCCGGACGGCACCGCGGAACTGCTCGCCGTTCCGGCGGGACCCCCGCTGGGCCTGGGCGGACTGCCCTTCGAGGCGATGGAGACGGAACTGCCGGAGGGCAGCCTGCTCACCCTCTACACCGACGGCCTCATCGAGTCCCGCGACTACGACATCGACGACGGTGTCTCCCGGCTGCGGCGGGTCCTCGCCGGTCCCGCGGTCTCCCTGGACGTGCTGTGCGACACGGTGCTCGCCACATTGCTCCCCGATCGGCCCGCCGATGACGTGGCCCTCCTCGTCGCTCGCACCCGGGCACTCAAGGCCGACCGGGTCGCCACCTGGGAGGTGGCCCCGGATCCCGCCACCGTCGCCGACGCCCGCAAGAACGCCGCCGATCAGCTGGCGGTATGGGGCCTGACTGATGCGGCCTTCGTGACCGAGCTGATCGTCAGCGAACTGGTCACCAACGCCATACGGCACGCCGAGCCGCCCATCCAGCTGCGTCTCATCCACGACCGGAGTCTCATCTGTGAGGTCTCGGACGCCAGCAGTACGGCACCCCACATGCGCCGCGCCCGCACCTACGACGAGGGCGGCCGAGGCCTGCTCCTGGTCGCTCAGCTGACCCAGCGCTGGGGCACCCGTCACACCACCAAGGGCAAGACGATCTGGGCGGAACAGAGCGTCGAGTACAGCTGACGCCTGCCTGCGGTAACTCCACGCGACTACGCGATGCGGCACCTACGGGTGAGGAGAACGCCGATGCGAGCCCGCGAGCACTGCCGACGCGAGCCCGCGAGCACTGTGGAAGGCCGCGAGGCCCGCGACGTCCGCGACCGGAAGCGCGACCAGCCACACACAACCCGCACCCGCCAAACGTCACCCCAACCCACCACCCCCGTAGGCAGCCCGCCCACCCGCCGCAGGCAGCCCGTTAGGCTGACCCCGTGAAGCTCCTCGTCATCGGCAGCGGTGCCCGCGAACACGCCCTGTGCCGCTCCCTCTCCCTCGACCCCGACGTCACCGCCCTGCATTGCGCTCCTGGCAATGCGGGTATCGCCGAGGTGGCCGAGCTGCACCAGGTCGACGCGCTCGACGGCAAGGCCGTGGCCGCGCTGGCCACGAAACTCGGCGCCGATCTGGTGGTCGTAGGCCCGGAGGCACCGCTCGTTGCGGGGGTCGCCGACGCCGTGCGCGAGGCGGGCATCCCTGCGTTCGGCCCCTCCAAGGAGGCCGCTCAGCTCGAGGGCTCCAAGGCCTTCGCCAAGGAGGTGATGGCGGCCGCGGGCGTCCCGACCGCCCGCTCCTACGTCTGTACGACTCCCGAGGAGGTCGACGAGGCGCTCGACGCCTTCGGCACCCCGTACGTCGTGAAGGACGACGGCCTCGCGGCCGGCAAGGGCGTCGTCGTGACCGGCGACCTGGAGAAGGCGACGGCACACGCCAACGCCTGCGACCGCGTGGTCATCGAGGAGTTCCTCGACGGTCCCGAGGTCTCCCTCTTCGCGATCACGGACGGCACCACCGTCGTCCCGTTGCAGCCCGCCCAGGACTTCAAGCGGGCCCTGGACGGAGACGAGGGTCCCAACACCGGCGGCATGGGCGCGTACTCCCCCCTCCCGTGGGCGGAAACCGACCTGGTCGAGGAGGTCATGAACACCGTCCTCCAGCCGACCGTCGACGAGCTGCGCCGCCGCGGCACCCCCTTCTCCGGCCTCCTCTATGCGGGCCTGGCGATCACCAGCAGGGGCGTACGGGTCATCGAGTTCAACGCCCGTTTCGGCGACCCCGAGACCCAGGTCGTCCTGGCCCGCCTGAAGACCCCGCTCGCGGGCGTCCTCCTGGCCGCCGCGCAGGGCACCCTCGCCGACTTCCCGGATCTGCGCTGGAGCGAGGACGCGGCCGTCACCGTCGTCATCGCCTCGCACAACTACCCCGCCACCCCGCGCACCGGCGACCCCATCGAGGGCCTCGACGAGGTGGCCGCACAGGACGCCCCGTATGCGTACGTCCTGCATGCCGGCACCAGGCGCGAAGGCGACGCGATCGTCAGCGCGGGGGGCCGCGTGCTCTCCGTCACGGCGAGCGGTACGGACCTGGCCAGGGCCCGCGAACGCGCATACGCGGCCGTCGACCGCATCCGCCTCGACGGCTCGCATCACCGCACGGACATCGCGGCCAAGGCGGCGGCCGGATCGTAACCCTCCTTCACACCCTTCCCGTCAGGCCTTTCTCACCCCTCCCGTCAGCCACCTCTCCCCAAAGCCATTCCATCGAGTGGCCGATCCCTTATCCGGCTGACGTGGGCCGGAGCCCCAACTAGGGTGCGGCGCAAGCGTTCCGGCACTTGGCCCACCGGCATTGCGATGTCAGTCCCGGGTGCCACAGTGGGGGAGTGAGCAACGCCATGGACGTCCGCCGGCAGTGGCTGGGTATGCACGTGCCGGGCGGGCAGTAGGGGGTGACACCGGTCGTGTCCGGTATGGGTGTGGAGGGGGGCGTGCAGAGCGCGCGCTCCCGGGCTCTCGCCGTGCTGCGTATCCGCAGCAGGGCGCTGGCCGTCGCCCTGCTGCCCACGGCCGTCGCCGTCGTCCTGCTCGTCGCCGGTGCCATGGACCATGTCGACGGCGCGGGCTGGCGGCTCGCGAGCTGGATCCTGGCCGCCGTCGCGCTCCTGGCCCTCCTCGCCGCCGCGGGTATCGCCCTGGTCGTCGCCCGCTCCCGGCCCGCCGTGAGCCCCACGGTCCCGATCCCGGAGGAGTCCGCGCCCGATCTGTACCGCATGGTGCGGGATCTGGCCGAGCGTCTGGAGGTGCCCGCGCCCTCCGCGATAGCGCTCACCCCGGACTGCGACAGCTGGCTGGAGGACCGCACCCACCCGGCCCACGGCCCACCCCGGCCGGAGCCCCGGGACGAGATAGCAGACGTACGCGGCCTCCAGCCCCGTACGCCCGCCGCGCCCGTCCTCGTCATCGGCTCGCCCTTCCTGTGGTGGATGCGCGTCGCTGAGCTGCGCGCGGTCCTCGCACCGGTCGTCGCGGGTACGGGACCGTCGGCGCATCCCGACATAGCCGCGGCCCGCCGTTTTGTACGGGGCCTGGACGCGGCGGTGGCGGTGACGTCCGTCCGCACGCGTGGACCCGTCGCCCATGTGGCCCTCGCCGGCGTCGGCTGGGTCGCGCGTCTGCTCCTGCGCAGTTGCCGCGGCCATGCGGCGGAGATGGAGCGGGGCGTGGCGGCGGCGGCAGCCGACCGTGCACAGGCTGTGGACTACGGTCTGCGGATCGTCGCGCAGGAGCAGGTGGGGCTCGCGTATGCGGGCTGGGACCGGCTGCTGACCCGCGTCGCGCTGCCTGCCTGGCGCATGGGCCGCTGGCCGTCCCGCCTGGACGCGGGTGTCGTCGCGGCCCTCACCGAGCTGTCCCGCCGCGACCGCCTCGCCGAAGGTTTCGCCTCCCGACTGGGCGAACGCCCGGCCTGCGACCTCCTCGAAGAGCCCGGCGTGATCGACGAGGCCGCCTCCCTCCTCGCCGCCCGCCTCTTCCACGGCGGCCCCGCCGAGCCCGGCCCCGACTGGGCACCGGTGGACTGGGCCGAGTACCCCGACGAGGTCGTCGACCGCAAATGGCGTACGGACGCGGCGCGGCTCCACCGCGTGCTGGACGCGCAGGGCGTCAGCCACTCCTCCGATCCGACGGCCCTGGCCCCCGGCGGACCGACACTGGCACGGGTGATGGACCACCTCACGGGAGCGAGGGCCTCCGGCGGTTCGGGAGGCGGGGAACGGGACGACGGGGGCGGTGATACGGCACGGGCCCCCCAGGAGACGGCCCCAGCCGAACCGGCCGCCCCGCCGGGCGCTCCGCGCGACGCCCCCGATTCCAACGCAGCCCGAGCCGCCCCCTCGCCGCATACGCCCCCCAAGTCCCCTGACGAGTCCCATGCGGCGCATGCGTACGAGGACGACGACGGAGGCGCCGTCGCCAACGCGCGAACCGCCGCGCTGGCAGCAGGCCTCAGCGCGGAGCTCGCCCGCGAGGAGACAGCCGCGCCGGCGATACGTACCGCGCCGCCGCCGACCGGCGGCCCCGCCGGCCAGGGCGGCCCGGACGCCGCCCTCTGGGACGACGGAACGCTGCCGCTCTTCCCCCTCCAACAGCCGCCGACCGCGCGCGAACTCCTCACCGACCACGTCACGGCGATGGTCTGCTGCGCCGCGATGGACACGGCCGGCGCGACTCCCGGCCTCGACTGGCTGGACGGCCCCTCCCTCCTCATCAACGGCGAACGCTCCGCCGACCTCACCCCCCGAGTCCTCACCCTCATAGAGGAGGGCGACCCCACACCCCTCCGGGACTGGCTCCTCCACGTCGGCATCCGCGCGGAGAAGCCGGTTCGACTGGTCTGAGTTCGTTGTCGACGCGGGTGCCTCCGGCGGTTGGGCGGGGCGCCTACCGGGTGGGTGGGTTCGGTTCACTGGCGAGTGCGGGTTGTTTGTGGCTGGTCGCGCAGTTCCCCGCGCCCCTTAGGTCCGTGGTGGGTGCGGGGCCGCGGGCCGGTGCGTCAGCCCGTCGCAGGGCGGGCATACGGCCCTGGCCTGGTACAAGGCCCTGGTTCTCCGAGACAGAACCTAAGCGACGGGCATACGACGCACCGGCCCACGACCCCTCCCGCCGGAGGGAAGCCGCGGGTCGTTGGGAGTGCGGGCTTTCCCGGGGCCTGGGCTTGTTCGGGGCGCCGGGGTCTTCGGGGCGCGGGTAGCCGCAGGCTTTTCAGGGGCGCGGGGAGCTGCGCGACCAGCCACAACGTACCCGCAGCCGCGACACGACGTGTCACCCCACCCCTCGTGGGGTCTGGGGCACAGCCCCGAGGACAGGAGATAACAACGAAACGTAACCACCCGCCTCCGTAATGTGATGTGCTGATACCGCGTCATTCGCGTAGCAAGGGCTTACGGGGGCACGAGGGAGGGGACAACGCATGGGCTCGGAGCACATCCGTCGCTGGGAATCGGGCGCGCTGGCGCACGCCGTGACGGACCCCTTCGGACAGGGCCCCGTCCCCTGGCTGCGCGGCAGCGAGCACTACTTCGACGACACCGGCCAGGTAGTCCCCTGGTACGTGGACGTGGACCCCACCCCGCCCGCCGCCCCCCACGCCACAACCCGGACAGCGACCCGTACGCCCCGGATCCCCACCCCCCGAACCGCCGGAGGCCCCCGCTCGGCCGACGACGTCCACCGCCAGATCAAGGGCTTCACCTCCACCGGCGCCGCAGCGCCGGGCGAGGCCATCGACTTCCACATCACCGTCGACCCGCCCCAGCAGTTCAGCGTGGACATCTACCGCATCGGCCACTACGCGGGCGTAGGCGCCAGCAAGATCACCACCAGCCCCCGCCTCCCCGGCATCGTCCAGCAACCCCCGCTCACCGCCGACCGCACGGTCTCCTGCCACCACTGGTGGCTCTCCTGGCGCCTCCAGATCCCGAGCTACTGGAGCATCGGCGCATACGTCGCCGTCCTCACCACCGTCGACGGCTACCGCTCCCACGTCCCCTTCACGGTCCGCGACACCCACCCCGCCGACCTGCTGCTTCTGCTCCCGGACGTCACCTGGCAGGCGTACAACCTGTACCCGGAGGACGGCCGCACCGGCGCGAGCCTCTACCACGCCTGGGACGAGAACGGCCGACTGCTCGGCGAGGCGGACGCCGCGACGACGGTCTCGTTCGACCGCCCGTACGCGGGCGCGGGCCTGCCGCTGCACGTCGGCCACGCGTACGACTTCATCCGCTGGGCGGAGCGCTACGGCTACGACCTCGCCTACGCCGACGCCCGTGACCTGCACGCAGGCCGCGTCGACCCCACCCGCTACCGCGGCCTGGTCTTCCCCGGCCACGACGAGTACTGGTCGGTGCCGATGCGCCGCACCACCGAACTCGCCCGCGAACACGGCACCTCGCTCGTCTTCCTCTCCGCCAACACCATGTACTGGCAGGCGGAGCTGAGCCCCTCCCCGTCCGGTGTCCCCGACCGTCTCCTCACCTGCCGAAAACGCCGCGGCCCCGGAAAACCGGTCCTCTGGCGCGACGTCGACCGCCCGGAGCAGGAACTCCTGGGCATTCAGTACGCGGGCCGGGTCCCCGAACCGCACCCCATGGTCGTCCGCAACGCCGACCACTGGCTGTGGGAGGCCACCGGCGCACACGAGGGCGACGAGCTGAAGGGGCTGGTCGCAGGCGAGGCCGACCGCTACTTCCCGCGCACCCCGCTCCCCGAACACCAGCGCCGTATCCTCCTGTCCCACTCCCCGTACCGCGACGCCGAGGGCGCCCTCCGCCACCAGGAGACGTCCCTGTACCGCGCCCCCTCCGGCGCCCTGGTCTTCGCGTCCGGCACCTTCGCCTGGTCCCCGGCCCTGGACCGCCCCGGCCACGTCGACGAGCGCATCCAGCGAGCCACGGCCAACCTCCTGGACCGCATCTGCAAACGCGACTGACCCCTCGCCACAAGTCCCGGCACCCGCTCCCGACGAGCCCCGACGCGAAATGCACCCCCCCGCATACGGGAGAATCGACCCACTTGTACGTCACCGCGGGGAGGAACCGTGTCCGGATTCGTCGAAAAGCCCGAGCCGATCGAGGTCCCGGGCCTGGTGCATCTGCACACCGGCAAGGTGCGCGAGCTGTACCAGAACGAGGCCGGCGACCTCGTGATGGTCGCCAGCGACCGCATCTCCGCCTACGACTGGGTGCTCCCCACCGAGATCCCCGACAAGGGCCGCATCCTCACCCAGCTCTCCCTGTGGTGGTTCGACCAGATCGCCGACCTGGTCCCCCACCACATCCTGAGCACCGACCTTCCGCCCGGCGCCCCCGCCGACTGGCAGGACCGCACCGTCGTCTGCAAGTCCCTGCAGATGATCCCCGTCGAGTGCGTCGCCCGCGGCTATCTCACGGGCTCCGGCCTCGCCGAGTACAACGAGACCCGCACCGTCTGCGGCCTCGCCCTCCCCGAGGGCCTGTCCGACGGCTCGGAACTGCCCGCGCCGATCTTCACACCCGCGACGAAGGCGGAGGTCGGCGAGCACGACGAGAACGTCTCGTACGAGGAGGTCGCCCGCCAGGTCGGCGCGGAGACCGCGGCCCAGCTGCGCCAGGCGACCCTCGCCGTCTACAGCCGAGGCCGCGACATCGCGCGCGACCGCGGGATCATCCTCGCGGACACGAAGTTCGAGTTCGGCTTCGACGGCGAGAGCCTCGTCATCGCCGACGAGGTGCTGACCCCGGACTCCTCCCGCTTCTGGCCCGCCGACCAGTGGCAGCCGGGGCGCCCGCAGCCCTCGTACGACAAGCAGTTCGTGCGCGACTGGCTGACCTCCGCCGAGTCCGGCTGGGACCGCAAGAGCGAGCAGCCCCCGCCGCCCCTGCCCGAGCAGGTCGTGGATGCGACCCGCGCCAAGTACGTGGAGGCGTACGAGCACCTGACCGGCACGAGCTGGTCGTAAAACGAGCCGTAAGAACTAAGAACGAGAAAGCCCCCGGTCGCGATGACCGGGGGCTTTCTCTTTTCCTCTGAGCGGACGACCAGGTTCGAACTGGCGACCTCAACCTTGGCAAGGTTGCGCTCTACCAACTGAGCTACGTCCGCACTGCGCCGTGGCGCGACAGCCACTATACCCAACCTCGCTCACGTGCGAGCCGTACCGCCGTGTGCCGGTTTTCGGCTCCGAGCTTCGAGGCGGCCGACGACAGATAGTTCCGCACCGTCCCCTGCGACAGCGCGGCCCGCTCCGCGATCTCCGCGACGGGCGCCCCGTCGGCCGCGTACTCCAGCACCTCGGCCTCGCGCTCGGTCAACGGCGAATCCCCGGCGGCGATCGCGTCGGCGGCCAACTCCGGATCGACATAACGGTTCCCGGCATGCACCGTACGGATGATCTCCGCGAGCCGCTGCGCACTGACCGTCTTCGGGACGAACCCGCGCGCGCCTGCCCCAAGCGCCCGCTTCAAGTGCCCCGGCCGCCCGTGACTCGTCACGATCAGCACCCGGCACGCGGGCAGCTCGGCCCGCAACGATGTGGCCACCTTCACACCGTCCGCGCCGGGCATCTGAAGATCCAGTACGGCTACGTCGGGCGCGTGAGCCCGAGCCATCGCCAGGGCCTCCGGACCGGTCGCCGCCTCCGCCACCACGAGTAGATCGTCCTCCAGCGCAAGCAGCGCGGCCAGCGCCCCACGGATGAGGTGCTCGTCATCGGCGAGCAGCAGCCGGATGGGGCGTACGGACGTCATGAAGTGACCTCTTCGCTCAAGGGACGCGGAACGGACGACGGCGAGGAAGACGAGGACGGTGAGGAAGACGAGGAAGGCGACGAAGGCAGCGGAATCTCGGCCACGAGCCGGAAGAGATCACCGTCGACCGGCCCCGCCTCCAACGTCCCGCCCACCGCCGACAGCCGCTCCCGCAGCCCGGCAAGACCGGACCCGCCGTCCTTGCGCGGACCCGGCACCCCGCCCGACTCCACCCCGTCGTTCTCCACGGTCAGCACAACGCGAGACCCCACCACGTCCAGCGACACAGAACACCGCCTCGCGTCCCCGTGCCGCAGCACATTCGTGGTCGCCTCCCGTACGACCCAGCCCAGCGCCGCCTGCACCGCCGCGGGCAGCCCCGCCGCGGTACCGGTCACCGCGCACTCGACCCCGGCCGCGGTCAACACACCCTGCGCGCCTGCGAGTTCGGTGCCGAGCTCGGCCTCGCGATACCCGCGCACGACTTCCCGCACCTCCCTCTGCGACTCCTGCGCTATCCGCTGCACCTCGATCATCTGCTCCACGGCTTCGGGCCGTTCGCGTCGCGCGAGTTGCACGGCGAGTTCGCTCTTCAGGGCGATCACCGCGAGGTTGCGGCCCATCACGTCGTGCAGGTCACGCCCGAAACGCAGCCGTTCCTCGGCGACGGCGAGGCGGGTGCGGGTCTCGCGGGCCACGTCGAGCTCGTATACGGCGTTGAGCAGCCACACCGAGAAGATGTAGGTGAGGGTGAGACACACACCGGCGACCAGCACCGCGACAGCCGTCGCCAGCACGGTGGCTCCGGGAGCCCCGATCGCGAACGCCACGACCCCGGCACCCGCGGCGAAGCCGCCCACGAGCGCCGCCACGCGCCGCCGGTCGCGCACCCCGAGCGTCATATTGCAGACCCCGAAGGTCAGCACCACCACAGCTAACGAGTCCGCCAAGATGTGGGTGTCCTCACCACCCGGCCCGTGCTCGGAGACGACGAGCCCGCCAATCCCGAGCAGCGCGCTGACGGCACCGAGCGCCCAGACCAGACGTATGGGCTGCTCACGACGGCCCCGCGTCCAGTCGAGCGCCCGGGACGCGGTCACCGCACCCAGCAGGGCATGCCCGCACACCAGCGGCAGGACCACCCAGAGAGCGTGCGACACCCCCACCTGCCCGAAGGCCGGCAGCCCGACCCCGGCCACCTCCACCAACACGAAGAAGTGGAAGGACCAGCGGGTGTACGTCTCGACCTTCGCCGGCGTGCTCTTCCCGTGCCACCAAGCCCTCGGCCCGCGCATACCCGCCCCCATCTCTCTGCCGTCCCCGTCGCTCAGCGTCGCGGCTCCCAGCGGAACCACCGCCGTACAGCAAACACCGCGAGCGCGGTCCAGGCCACCGCCAACGCGACGGTGCCCAGGGCGTCGTACGCGGAGAGGCTCCCGCTCCAGCCGCCGCGCAGCAGCGTGATCATCGGTGACAGCGGCAGCAGTTCGCAGATGGAGGCGAGGCGGTCGGGCATGAGCTCCAGCGGGACGGAGACGCCCGAGCCCAGCAGCGACACGAACATGAACGGCAGGCTCGTCACCTGGGCGCTCTCGCTGGTCTTGCTGAAGCTCGCGGTGACCGCGCCCGCCGCGGCGCACAACACGATCCCCAACAGCAGCCCGACGACGGCGAGATGAGGCGCTTCGGGCATCCCGACATCGAGGAGCACGGTGCAGCCGATCGCCAGCAGCACACACTGCGCGAGCCCGAGGAACACGGCCGGCAACGCTGCCCCGACGAGAATCTCCTCGTCCCGCAGTTCGCCGGTACGCAGCCGCTTGAGGACGAGCTCCTCACGGCGAGCCACATAGGTCGCGGTCAGGGCCGTGTACACGGCGAAGAGCAGTGAGAAACCGAAAGCGGCGGGCAGCATCACCTCGCCCGCTGTGAGTCCCACCTCCTTCAGTTCCGACTCGTCGAAGGCCGAGCTCACGCTGATCGGCAGCACCAACGGTATGAACGCGGCCGTGAAGAGCGTGCCCTTGCTCCGCCCCAGCAACGTCATCTCGGCCCGCGCGAGCGAGACCATCCGCCCCGCCCTGGTCACGGTCGTACGCCCCGCCGCCGACGTCTCCGCCACAGTCCCCGTACTCATGCCACGCTCTCCTTCTCCGAGTTCTCCGCAGCGGTCCCCGAATCCGTCGCCGACACCTCACGAGCGATCCGCAGAAACGCCTCCTCCAGCGACCCCGACCGCACGTCGAGCCTTCGCAGCTCGACCCCGGTCCGCTCGGCCCACACCAGGAGCCCGGTGGTGGCGCGTTGCAGCTCGTTCGTACGCAGCCGGATCATCCGCCCCTCGATCTCGTGCCCGGTGACGCCAAGTTCGGGAAGCGGCGGCAGATCACCGGGGAAGAAGCCCTCGGGCAGCTCGAAGGAGATCCGGGACGGCTGGGAGGCGGTCACCTCGGCCGGAGTCCCCGAGACCGCGATCCGCCCGGCATGCAGAATCGCGAGCCGGTCGGCGAGCCCCTCCGCCTCCTCCAGATAGTGCGTGGTCAGCAGCACCGTCGTACCCGCCGCGCGCAACTCGCGCACCAACTCCCAGGTCTCCTGGCGCCCCTCGGCATCGAGCCCGGTCGTCGGCTCGTCCAGGAACAGAACCTCGGGCCGGCCCAGCAGCGCGAGCGCCAGGTCCAGGCGCCGCTTCTCACCCCCGGACAACTGCTTCACCCGTACACCGGCCCGCCGCGCCAGGCCGACCAGCGTCAGCGCCTCCCCCTCCGGCCGCGCCCCGCTCGTACAGCCCGCCCACATCCGTACGGTCTCCGCGACGGTCAGCTCGGACGGAAAGCCGCCCTCCTGGAGCATGACGCCGATACGCGGGCGCACCGCGGCGCGCTCCGTGTACGGGTCGTGGCCGAGGACCCGCACCTGTCCACCGGCCGGCGGCGCGAGTCCCTCGAGCAGCTCGACGGTGGAGGTCTTGCCCGCACCGTTGGTACCGAGCAGCGCGAACAGCTCCCCGCGGCCGACGTCGAAGGTCACCCCCCGGACCGCCTCGAACTCTCCCCCGTACACGCGTCGCAGATCAGTGACCTCAATCACGTGCTCGTTCGTCTTCATGAGACCAGCCTCCCCGCCGTCGGCCGACCGCGGCAGTGCACCCTGTCATCGCTGCACATGACAAATGTCAGAAACCCCGAGACGAGCCCACAGGAGGCGGGCGCAACAGATAGGCGCACGAAAAAGACCCCGGTCACGAGGACCAGGGCCTTTCTTCTGGAGCGGACGACCAGGTTCGAACTGGCGACCTCAACCTTGGCAAGGTTGCGCTCTACCAACTGAGCTACGTCCGCATTGCCTCCGACCGGCTCTCACCGATCGGCGCGAACACCACCTTACCTGATCCAAAAGGATGCCCGGTAAGGGATGCAGAGCGGGTGACAGGAATTGCACACTGCGCCTTCCCCCTGGAAGGGGGATGTTCTACTACTGAACTACACCCGCGTAACTCCGGGAGCTGGGACCTTTCGGCCTTGCCCCTCGGCGTGCTCCAGACTCTAACTGACCAGCGGGGGTGCTGCGCAAGTCGGTTGCCTCCAGGGTCCACCGGGGGACCCTGGGCAACGAACCGAACCGAGCTCCCCGGCCGGAGGCCGGACCCTCATTGAGCCGCCGTGAACGCCTCGTACACCTTCTTCGGGATCCGCCCCCGCGCAGGCACGTCCATCTTGTTGGACTGCGCCCAGGCCCGGACGGCCGCCGGGGCCGGGGCCACCGCCGTCTGTGTGTAGGCCTTGCCGGAGCGCGACCGCTTGCGGCCGGCCTCCACGAACGGCTCGAGCGCCTTGCGCAGTTGCTTGGCGTTGGCTTGATTGAGGTCGATCTCGTACGACTTGCCGTCCAGACCGAAGGCGATCGTTTCCGCCGCTTCCGAGCCGTCGATGTCGTCGAAGAGAGTGACTACGACACGCTGCGCCACGAATATCGGTCCCTTCATGCGGCACCTCCACGGCGACGTGCGATGACGTGGGGAGATGCCGACTGGTCGGCTGATTTATAGAGATTGGGGGCGACTGGGCAAAGTATCGGCTATTGCCAATTCATTTGTACAGTGCTTGGCATTGCAATGTGAAGCTCGACTTAATCGGTCCGCGTGTCCCACCGCAATAGGGTTCCGGATGTTGATCCGGATCTTTCCCTGGATTTTCCGTGAAGGAGGCCCGTCGATGCGGAATCGTGATGGCCGTCACGTAGATTCCTACCAATCTACTCGCGTAGAAATCTGAGCCGGGTAGTCTGAAGGAACCTGCTCAGCACCACACACCGGGAGTGCCAGTGGCACGCGTCGTAGTCGACGTCATGCTCAAGCCGGAGATCCTCGACCCCCAGGGCCAGGCGGTGCAGCGTGCACTGCCGCGCCTCGGTTTCCAGGGCATCTCCGACGTACGTCAGGGAAAGCGCTTCGAGCTCGAGGTGGACGGGCCGGTCGACGACACCGCGCTGGCCCGCATCCATGAACTCGCCGAATCCTTCCTCGCCAACACCGTGATCGAGGACTTCACCGTCAAGGTGGAGGAAGTGAAGGCGGAGGCGGGAAAGTGACCGCTCGTATTGGCGTCGTCACCTTTCCTGGCAGCCTCGACGACCGGGACACGCAGCGTGCGATCCGGCTCGCGGGTGCCGAGCCCGTGGCGCTGTGGCACAAGGACAAGGACCTCAAGCAGGTCGACGCCGTGGTGTTGTGCGGTGGTTTCTCCTACGGCGACTATCTGCGTGCCGGTGCCATCGCGCGCTTCTCGCCGGTGATGGAGACGATCATTGAGCAGGCGAAATCGGGAATGCCGGTTCTCGGCATCTGCAACGGTTTCCAGATCCTCACCGAGGCCCATCTCCTCCCCGGCGGGATGCTCGGAAACGATCACCTTCACTTCATCTGCCGTGACCAGAAGCTGCGGGTGGAGAACGCGAACACGGCCTGGACCGTCGACTACGACGCGGGCCAGGAGATCAACATCCCGCTGAAGAACATGGACGGGCGGTACGTCGCCGACGAGCGCACCCTCGACATGCTGGAGGCGGAGGGCCGGGTCGCCTTCCGCTACCTGGACTTCAATCCCAACGGCAGCCTCCGGGACATCGCCGGCATCACGAACGAGGCGGGCAACGTCGTAGGCCTGATGCCGCACCCGGAGCACGCCGTGGAGCCCCTCATCGGGACCGGCCGCACCGACGGCCTCCCCTTCTTCACCTCGATCCTCAAGAAGCTGGTCAACGTATGAGCCGCACTCCTCTGGACACGGTCGAGCACGCGGCCGCGACCCCGGACGTCGAGCTGCCCTGGGCCGAACTGGGCCTGAAGAAGGACGAGTACGAGCGCGTCGTGGAGATCCTCGGCCGCCGGCCCACCGGTGCCGAGCTCGCCATGTACTCGGTCATGTGGTCCGAGCACTGCTCGTACAAGTCCTCCAAGGTCCATCTCCGTCAGTTCGGCGAGAAGGCCCCGCAGAGCGACGCGCTGCTGGTCGGTATCGGCGAGAACGCCGGCGTCGTCGACGTCGGTCAGGGTTACGCGGTCACCTTCAAGGTCGAGTCGCACAACCACCCCTCGTACGTGGAGCCCTATCAGGGTGCGGCCACGGGCGTCGGCGGCATCGTGCGCGACATCATCGCGATGGGTGCGCGGCCGGTCGCCGTGGTCGACCCCCTTCGCTTCGGTGCGGCGGACCACCCCGACACCAAGCGCGTACTGCCCGGTGTCGTCGCCGGCATCGGCGGCTACGGCAACTGCCTGGGCCTGCCGAACATCGGCGGCGAGGTCGTCTTCGACGCCTGTTACCAGGGCAACCCGCTGGTCAACGCCGGTGCCATCGGCGTCATGCGGCACGAGGACATCCACCTTGCGAAGGCGTCCGGCCCGGGCAACAAGGTCATCCTGTACGGGGCCCGTACGGGCGGCGACGGCATCGGCGGCGCATCCATCCTCGCCTCCGAGACCTTCGACGACGCCAAGCCCTCGAAGCGTCCCGCCGTCCAGGTCGGTGACCCCTTCCAGGAGAAGCTCCTCATCGAGTGCACCCTGGAAGCCTTCGCCGAGAAGCTGGTCGTCGGCATCCAGGACCTGGGGGCGGCGGGCCTGTCCTGCGCGACGTCCGAGCTGGCGTCCAACGGTTCCGGCGGCATGCGCGTGACCCTGGATGACGTACCGCTGCGTGACTCGACCCTCTCGCCCGAGGAAATCCTCATGAGCGAGTCGCAGGAACGCATGTGCGCGGTCGTGGAGCCGGAGAAGGTCGACCGGTTCCTGGAGATCTGCGACAAGTGGGACGTCATCGCGACCGTCATCGGTGAGGTGACGGACGGCGACCGGCTCGAGATCTACTGGCACGGCGGCAAGATCGTCGACGTCGACCCGCGCACGGTCGCGCACGAGGGCCCGGTCTATGAGCGCCCGTACGCCCGCCCGTCCTGGCAGGACGCCCTCCAGGCGGACGACGCCAACAAGCTTGCGCGACCGGCCACTTCGGAGGAGCTGAAGGACCAGGTCCTGAAGCTGGTGGCCTCCCCCAACCAGGCCTCCAAGTCCTGGATCACCTCCCAGTACGACCACTTCGTGCAGGGCAACACGGTGCTGGCGCAGCCCGAGGACTCGGGCATGATCCGTATCGACGAGGCGTCGGGGCTCGGCGTCGCGATCGCCACGGACGGCAACGGGCGGTACGCGAAGCTCGACCCGTACGCGGGTGCGCAGTTGGCGCTCTCGGAGGCGTACCGCAATGTCGCCACCACCGGCGCCAAGCCGCTCGCCGTCTCCGACTGCCTGAACTTCGGCTCGCCCGAAGACCCGGCGGTGATGTGGCAGTTCGCGGAGGCCATCCGCGGACTGGCCGACGCCTGCCAGCAGTTGGGCACTCCGGTGACGGGCGGCAACGTCTCGCTCTACAACCAGACGGGCGAGGCGGCCATCCATCCGACGCCGGTCGTGGCCGTGCTCGGTGTGATCGACGATGTCGCCCGCCGCACGCCGGTCGCCTTCCAGGAGGAGGGGCAGCTGCTCTACCTCCTCGGCGACACGCGTGAGGAGTTCGGGGGCTCGGCCTGGTCGCAGGTCGTCCACGACCACCTCGGTGGCCTGCCCCCGAAGGTCGACCTGGAGCGCGAGCGGCTGCTGGCCGAGATCCTGATCTCCGCCTCCCGCGACGGCATGATCGACTCCGCGCACGACCTGTCCGACGGCGGTCTGATCCAGGCGGTCGTCGAGTCGGCGCTGCTGGGCGGTCTCGGCGCGCGCCTGATCGTCCCGGACGGGCTGGACGCGTTCACCTTCCTCCTCTCGGAGTCGGCGGGGCGTGCGGTCGTCGCCGTACCGCGCTCGGAGGAGCTCCGCTTCAACGACATGTGCGGCGCGCGGGGTTTGCCCGTTACCCGCATCGGTGTCGTGGACGGTGACGTGGTCGAGGTCCAGGGCGAGTTCACGCTCACGCTGGCCGAGCTGCGCGAGGCGCACGAGGGCACGATCCCGGCGATTCTGGCCTGATATCCCGTACGCCCCTGAAGGCCCCGCCCGAACTCCACTGAGTCCGGCCGGGGCCTTCGGCATGTGCGGGAACCAGCTTGCACGTAATTACGTAGTTCCGTAATCTCGGGGGAGTGGAACTGGAACAACGCGTTGCCGACCTCGAACGCCGGCTGGCCGCACTGGAAGCCGCGGACCGGCCCGCTCCCCGCCTCGGCGAGGGCGACTTCTGGGCCTTGGAAGGGCTGAAGGAGCAGCTCAGCGAGCTGGGGGCGGCCGATGGCGGCGTCCTGTTCACCGGTGCGGTACGGCTGCCGACCGGGGAGCAGTACGCCTGGCAGCGCGGCACGTTGACCGAGGCGCTGCTCGACGGCGACTGGACCGACACCGCCGAGGCGTTCGCGGCGCTCGGCCACCCGGTCCGGCTGCGGCTGCTCCGCGAGATCCTCGGCGGCCGCCGCACCGCGGCCGAACTCACCGAGCTGGACGAGGTCGGCACGACCGGCCAGATCTACCACCACCTGCGCCAACTGACCGGCGCGGGCTGGCTGCACACCACCGGGCGGGGGCGGTACGAGGTGCCGCCTGGTCGGGTCGTACCGCTGCTGGTGGCGCTGTCGACGGCCCGGCCGTAAGACCGACGACCAAGGGGGAACGATGTCTGCACGCAAGCTCGCCATGCACGCGTTTCGCGGGCTGATCCTGGCCTTCTTCGGCCTGGTTACCGCACACATCCTGTTCGACTTCGGCTATCCGAGGTGGTGGAATTTCCTGCCGCTGGTCCTCGCGTACGTCCTCATCACCGTGGTGAACCGGTCGGGCGGCGGCACCCCGGACGACAAGCGCGTGATCCGGGAACCCGTCGAGGTCGCCCCACCCGTCACCGGCCGCTGGTCCGCGCTGAACAGCCCCGCCGACCGCACCCCGAGCCACGGAATCCACGCCTACGGCCAGACGTTCGCCATCGACATCATCGCCGAGCCCGAGCCGGGCGCCCGCCCCGGCTTCCGCGCCCTGTGGCCGCTCGCCCGCCGCGCCACGGCCTTCCCGGCGTTCAGCGCGCCGATCCTGGCGGTCGCCGACGCCACAGTCGTACGGGCGCACGACCGGCAGCGCGACCACCTGAGCCGTACGTCGTGGCCGGCACTGCTGTACCTGATGCTCGTCGAAGGCTCGGTGCGCGAGCTGTTCGGGGTCCACCGCATCTTCGGCAACCACGTCGTCCTGGACCTGGGCAACGGCACCTACGCCACATACGCCCACCTGAAGCGCGGCTCGCTCACCGTCCGCGAAGGTGACCAGGTGCGTACCGGAGAACTGCTCGCTCGCTGCGGCAACTCAGGCAACTCCAGCGAGCCGCACCTCCACTTCCAGCTGATGGACGGCCCCGACCCGGACACCGCCCGCGGGGTCCCCTTCCGCTGGCACGGCATCGGCGTTCCCCGCAACCGAGAGATCTTCGAGGCACCGGCCGCAGCGGCCTCCCACACCTAGGGTGATCTCCATGCCACCGGCCAAGAAGCGTGCCCGCAGCTACGACCCCGTCAAGATCCGCGCCGCCGTCCTGACCCAGCTCGGGAACGTACGGGAGGCCGTCCGCACCCTCACCCCCGAGCAGCTCGCGCAACCCACCCGCCTCGGCGACTGGACCGTACGAGAACTGGCCGCGCATATCGCCGCGGCCATCGAGAGCGTCAGCCGGACCATCGACCTGGAGCCACCGGCGAAGCCCGAACTCGCCCTGCTGGACTGGCCGTCCGCGACCGTCAACCCCGCGCTCGCCGCCGCCAACGCCGACCGCACCCGCGACTTCGCCCGCGAGCACCCGGACCTCGACGCGCTGTACGCCCGCACCGAGCAGCGGCTGTCCGAGCGGCTGGCCGTCACCCCGGGCGAGCGGCTGCTCGCCACCCGGCCCGGCTTCATGACGCTCGCCGACTACCTGGTCACCCGCACCATCGAACTCGTCGTCCACACCGACGACCTGAACGCCGCCGTGCCGGGCCTCGACATCCTGTACGACCGTCAGGCCCTCGCCGCCTGCACCCGCCTGCTCGCCGACGCGCTCGCCGTGAAGGCGCCCGGGGCCTCCACGGAGGTCCGCGTTCCGCCGTTCGCGGTCGTGCAGTGCGTCGAGGGGCCGCGGCACACCCGCGGAACCCCGCCGAACGTCGTGGAGACCGACCCGCTGACCTGGATCCGGCTCGCGACCGGGCGTACGGAATGGCGTACGGCCCTCGCCGATGCCGAGGTCAGCGCGAGCGGTGAGCGGGCCGACCTGGGCGGGCTGCTCCCCCTGATGGGCTGAGCCAGGGCTGAGCGGCCGGGGAGGGACGAGAAGTCGAGTGAAACTGGAAGGGAACCAACCACCCCACCCGTCCCGTCACAGCGACATGCGAACGCAACGGCTTACTCTCAGCGTCCTGGCGGTCACCGGCCTGCTCGCCACAGCGGCCTGCGGCACGGAGAAGGGTGACGACGGATCCGCGTCCGTCGGCGCCGGGCAGCAGACGAAGATCACCGGCAAGCACTGGCAGGTGGACAGCGTGAACGTCGGTGGCACCACGTACGAGGCCCCGGCCGACGCCCACATCGAGTTCGGCGAGGACGGCAAGGTGGGCGGCAACTACGGCTGCAACCACTTCGGGGCCACCGCCGAGATGCAGGGCGACACGATGAAGGTCGGCTCCGACACCCTGCAGACCAAGATGGCCTGTGGCGAGAAGCCGATGGAGTTCGAGTCCAAGATCGCCGAGACGCTCTCCGAGAGCACGATCACGACCAAGGTCGACGGCGACAAGCTGACGCTCACCACCCAGGACGGGAACACGGTGAAGCTCACGGCCCAGAAGCCGGCCAAGCTCCAGGGCACGAAGTGGAACGTCACCGGCAGCACCAACAAGGGCGGCACAGTCACCTCGCTCGCTTCCGAGGCCGAGGGCAAGGTCCACCTCACCTTCGACGGCAAGGGCACCGTCCACGGTCAGCTCGGCTGCAACAAGGTGTCGGCGAAGGCGACGGTCGGTGACGGACAGATCACCCTGGGATCCCCGTCCACCACCCGCATGATGTGCTCCCCCTCACTCATGGACACCGAAAAAGCCCTGCTGAAGCTCTTCAACGGCAAGGCCACGTACGAGCTCAAGCACCGCACCCTCACCCTGACCAGCGAAAACGGCGGTGGCTTCGAAGCCGTCGCCGCCAAGTGATCCACAACGAGCCCGAATCCTCCATTCGGACCAGTGGCCGACCTCGCCTACACTCGGTGGCGTGCCACGTGGTGACGGTCGACTCAGTCATGATCTGCTCCCCGGCGAGAAAGGACCCCAGGACGCTTGCGGCGTCTTCGGAGTCTGGGCTCCCGGCGAAGAGGTCGCCAAGCTCACTTACTTCGGGCTCTACGCTCTCCAGCATCGGGGCCAGGAATCCGCGGGAATCGCGGTCAGCAACGGCTCCAAGATCCTCGTCTTCAAGGACATGGGCCTGGTCTCCCAGGTCTTCGACGAGGCCTCCCTCGGTTCGCTCCTCGGTCATATCGCGGTCGGTCACGCCCGCTACTCGACCACCGGCGCGTCCACCTGGGAGAACGCCCAGCCCACCTTCCGTGCCACCGCGCACGGTTCCATCGCACTCGGCCACAACGGCAACCTGGTCAACACGGCCCAGCTCGCCGAGATGGTCGCCGACCTGCCCAAGCAGGAGGGCCGCACGCCACGCGTGGCGGCCACCAACGACACCGACCTGCTCACGGCGCTCCTCGCCGCCCAGGTCGACGAATTCGGCAAGCCGCTGACCATCGAGGAGGCCTCGGCCAAGGTCCTCCCGCAGATCAAGGGCGCCTTCAGCCTCACCTTCATGGACGAGCACACGCTGTACGCGGCGCGTGACCCGCAGGGCATCCGCCCACTGGTCCTGGGCCGCCTGGAGCGTGGCTGGGTGGTCGCCTCCGAGTCCGCCGCCCTGGACATCTGCGGCGCCAGCTTCGTACGCGAGATCGAGCCGGGCGAGTTCGTCGCCATCGACGAGAACGGTCTGCGGTCGTCGCGATTCGCGGAAGCGAAGCCCAAGGGCTGTGTCTTCGAGTACGTGTATCTGGCCCGCCCTGACACCGACATAGCCGGCCGGAACGTGTACCTCTCGCGCGTCGAGATGGGCCGCAGGCTCGCCAAGGAAGCCCCCGCCGACGCCGACCTCGTCATAGCGACCCCGGAGTCCGGCACGCCCGCCGCGATCGGTTACGCGGAAGCCTCCGGCATCCCGTTCGGCGCGGGCCTGGTGAAGAACGCGTACGTCGGCCGGACCTTCATCCAGCCTTCACAGACCATCCGCCAGCTGGGCATCCGACTGAAACTGAATCCCCTCAAGGAAGTCATCAAGGGCAAGCGCCTGATCGTCGTGGACGACTCGATCGTGCGCGGCAACACCCAGCGCGCGCTCGTGCGGATGCTGCGCGAGGCGGGCGCGGCCGAGGTCCACATCCGGATCTCGTCGCCTCCCGTGAAGTGGCCCTGCTTCTTCGGCATCGACTTCGCCACCCGTGCCGAGCTGATCGCCAACGGCATGACGGTCGACGAGATCGGCAAGTCCCTGGGCGCCGACTCCCTGGCGTACATCTCCATCGACGGCATGATCGACGCGACCACCATCGCCAAGCCGAACCTCTGCCGCGCCTGCTTCGACGGCGAGTACCCGATGGACCTCCCGGACCCCGAACTGCTCGGCAAGCAGCTCCTGGAGACCGAGCTGGCCTCGGGCCCGGCGGCCACGGCCGCGGCCGACGCGATCCGTCGCCCGTAAGACACCGCAGCACACCCAGCGGTACGACACGAAAGCTCTCAAAGTCATGACTACTGAGACCTCAGGTGCCAGCTACGCGGCTGCCGGCGTCGACATCGAAGCGGGCGACCGCGCCGTGGAGCTCATGAAGGAGTGGGTGAAGAAGACGCAGCGCCCCGAGGTCCTCGGCGGCCTCGGCGGCTTCGCCGGCCTCTTCGACGCCTCCGCCCTCAAGCGCTACGAGCGCCCGCTGCTGGCCTCCGCCACGGACGGCGTCGGTACGAAGGTCGACCTCGCCCGGCAGCTCGGCGTGTACGACAGCATCGGCCACGACCTGGTCGCGATGGTCATGGACGACATCGTGGTGTGCGGCGCCGAACCCCTCTTCATGACCGACTACATCTGCGTCGGCAAGGTCCACCCCGAGCGCGTCGCCGCCATCGTGAAGGGCATCGCCGAGGGCTGTGTGCTCGCGGGCTGCGCTCTGGTCGGCGGTGAGACGGCCGAGCACCCCGGGCTCCTCGGCCCGGACGACTTCGACGTCGCGGGCGCCGGCACCGGGGTGGTCGAAGCAGACCGGCTCCTTGGCGCCGATCGCATCCGTAAGGGGGACGCGGTCATCGCCATGGCGTCCTCCGGCCTTCACTCGAACGGGTACTCGCTCGTCCGCCACGTCCTCTTCGACCGCGCCGGGCTCAGCCTCGACCAGCACATCGAGGACTTCGGCCGCACCCTCGGCGAGGAGCTCCTGGAGCCCACCAAGATCTACTCCCTGGACTGCCTGGCCCTGACCCGCACGACCGAGGTGCACGCCTTCTCACACGTCACGGGCGGCGGCCTCGCGGCCAACCTGGCCCGCGTGATCCCCGACACCCTGCACGCGAGCGTCGACCGCACCACCTGGACCCCGGCCCCGGTCTTCGACCTGGTCGGCACGACCGGTCAGGTCGACCGCCTGGAGCTGGAAAAGACCCTGAACATGGGCGTGGGCATGATCGCGATCGTCCCCGAGGAATCCACGGACGTGGCCCTCGCCACACTGGCCGACCGCGGCGTGGAGGCCTGGGTAGCAGGCGAGATCGCAGACCGCGGCGACCAGAAGACGGGCGCGGAGCTGACGGGGGATTACGCCGCGTAACCGTACTGGCTGAAGTCCGGTGCGGTTAACCGCGCCCCTTTTAGGGGCGCGGGGCTGTTTCGATATGCGGCTCCGCCGCGTGGGCGCGACCAGCCACAACGGACCCGCAGGTCAGGACGAACCCTCAGCTTTAAACCGCCGAACCCAGCGGAGCGCCATGCACAAAACCCGGTCCGGTGCGTTAACCGCTCCGGACCGGGTGAAGCGCTGCTAAGACAGTCAAGCGCCGCGACGCTGCTGTTGCGACGACGGACCGGACTCATCGTCCTCGTCCTCATCGTCGTTGTAGAGATCCGCGTACTGGGCGTACGGGTCATCGTCTTCGTCATCCTCGAACGGCTCGCCATTCGGCGGTTGGTTCGAAGTCGAAGCGCCCAGCTCGCTGGCCAGACGCGACAGGTCAGTCCCGCCGCTGTTGTACTTCAGCTGGCGGGCGACCTTCGTCTGCTTGGCCTTGGCCCGGCCGCGCCCCATGGCTCGACCCCCTCGGTGACGGGGCTCGACGGCCCCAGAGTCTTGACACGCGTTCATGATCTGGAACGGGCTCTCCGTGGAGAGACCGGTCCGTAGGGCTTCCACGGTACCTGAGCCCACGCCCATACGGTACGTCGCCCGCAGGACGTGGCGCCGCCCAGAACCCTCGGGGAGCCCTGTCCCCGCTGGTCAACCGCGATTTTAACCTCTTATCGGCGCACGACCCGCCGACAAAGTGAGAGTTCTCTCCAACACCCCGTCGGCGGGTACCCCACGCCTCAGCGACGCCGCGCCTCCGCCATCCGCTGCTCGGCGATCCGGTCCGCCGCCGCGGCCGGCGGAATCCCGTCTTCCTTCGCACGTGCGAAGATCGCCAACGTGGTGTCGTAGATCTTCGCGGCCTTCGCCTTGCACCGCTCGAAGTCGAAGCCGTGGAGTTCGTCGGCGACCTGGATGACACCGCCGGCGTTCACGACGTAGTCCGGCGCGTACAGGATCGTGCGGTCGGCGAGGTCCTTCTCGACGCCCGGGTGCGCGAGCTGGTTGTTGGCGGCGCCGCACACGATCCTCGCGGTGAGGACCGGCACGGAGTCGTCGTTGAGCGCCCCGCCCAGCGCGCAGGGAGCGTAGATGTCGAGGCCGTCGACGCGGATCAGTTCGGCGGTGTCCTTGACGGCCACCACGTCCGGGTGCTGTTCGGTGATCTGCCGTACGGCCTCCTCGCGCACGTCCGTGACGAAGACCTCGGCGCGCTCCGCCACGAGGTGCTCCACCAGGTGGCGGCCCACCTTGCCGACGCCGGCGATGCCGATCCGGCGGGCCCGCAGCGAGGGATCGCCCCACAGGTGCTGGGCCGAGGCCCGCATGCCCTGGTAGACGCCGTACGCGGTCAGCACGGAGGAGTCGCCGGCCCCGCCCTTCTCGGGCGAGCGGCCGGTGGTCCAGCGGCAGGCGCGGGCGACGACGTCCATGTCGGCCACGTACGTGCCGACGTCGCACGCCGTGACGTACCGCCCGCCGAGCGAGGCCACGAACCGGCCGTACGCGAGCAGCAGCTCCTCGGTCTTGATCTTCTCGGGATCCCCGATGATCACGGCTTTGCCGCCGCCGTGGTCGAGCCCGGCCATGGCGTTCTTGTACGACATCCCGCGCGACAGGTTCAGCGCGTCGGCGACGGCCTCTTCCTCGCTCGCGTACGGGTAGAAGCGCGTGCCGCCGAGGGCGGGGCCCAGGGCGGTCGAGTGGATGGCGATGACGGCCTTGAGGCCACTGGCGCGGTCCTGGCAGAGCACGACTTGCTCATGACCTCCCTGATCCGAGTGGAACAGGGTGTGCAGGACGCCGTCGGTTACGTCGGTCACGGTGGTGACTCCTGGGTAAGTAGCGGCGGTTCCGGGGCGGGGCCCGTAAGGGTGGCGGGTTCCGTGACATTGAGATTAGAGCTTCCGCCCTCCCGCCGTCGGCGCGGTGCTCAGGATCACCTTCTCCCGGAGTACGGTCACGTTGTGGCATCGGACGCCGAGCAGTGTGTCCCCGCGCCCCCGCGCGGGGGTTTCGAGGGTTTTCCGTCAGGTCCGCGGGGGAGGGAGCAAGCGTGCCCAAGGTGTCCTCGGTGATCGTCCCGTACGCGTCCTATCTGCGCGTGTACGAACCGCTGGCCGCCTTCCCGGAACCGGAGCGCGGCCACTGGGCGCGGTACGCGCGCCGCCCCGACCGGCCCTCGTCCCAGGACGAACTGCGACGCTCCCTGGCCGACTTGCTGCCCACACCGCCGATCCCGGTGCCCGTGCACGAGAGCGGCGACGCCTTCGTCGCGGACGTGGACGGCGTGCTGTGCGTGTGTCCCTGGCGCACCCGGCTGCGCGGCTGGCAGGCCCTGGGCGAGCTGGCCGAGGAGCTGCCGGGGCCGGTCCTGGACGCGGTGCTGCCTCCGGTCGTACGCCGCCAGGCCGCCCAGGACTACGAGCGCTGGCTGAGCCGCAACCCCGACGCCCGCCCCTGGATCCGCACCTCGACCTGGCATGTACCGCTGAACTGGTTCGTGCTGGTCGCCGACGAGGAGCGCGAGTACGACAAGGGCTCGGAGAAGGACGCCCCCGTACTGCGCTACCGGACGCCCATGGTGCAGGCGCGGCGGCGGGTGGCGCGAGGGCTGAAGGCGCTCAAGGACGCCATCGACGAGGGGCCGCTGATCGACGGCCTTGTGGACGTGGGGCGCTGGCTGGAGGAGTTCCATCCGCGCTCGCTGGTGGAGCTGGACTACGGCGGCCTGGTGCACGTCCTGCCCGCCGAGCAGCTCGACAGCGACCATTCGGCGGCGGATGTGGCCGAGGGGATCGAGGCGCTGCGTACGGGCGACGGGGTCGGGGCCGGGGAGGCGTACGGTCGGCTGGTCGAACGCTGGCGGGCGGTCCGGGATCGCCGTTCGGCGAACTGACGGGACGTAAGTCACCATCAGGACTTTGCGGGTAAGGGTGACGGACAGCACTAACGCGGACCTTGCACCAGACGCCCCTCCTCATGTCAAAATAGGACAAGGAGTCCGGTGAGGGCTCCATCTATCCATGTATGGGTGGAATCTCAGTATTGCGTGCTATGGGAGGTCTCGTGACTCCCGATCACCCCTGTGACTGATCGTCACAGGGGCGTGACTGTCCGCTATGGCATGGTCCATCGGCTTCCGTCGCTGATGAACACCTGAGAGGGCAATTCCATCGGTTTGGCCGACGCGGCTGGACGGATGGTGTAGTTGTAGTGCCGAGGACAAGCCGTTCGTCCTATAACCGACTCGACCCGCGTCCGCCATTTCGGGCAACGCGGGTCAAGGTGCAGAATTTAGAGGAATGAACCGAGAACGTTCGGTTCCCCCGAGGAGGCCGCTCATGACCGCTCGCACCCCTGATGCCGAGCCGCTGCTGACCCCCGCTGAGGTCGCCACGATGTTCCGCGTTGACCCAAAGACGGTCACGCGGTGGGCGAAGGCAGGCAAGCTCACGTCGATCCGCACGCTCGGCGGGCATCGCCGCTACCGCGAAGCTGAGGTCCGCGCACTGCTCGCGGGCATCCCGCAGCAGCGTACCGAAGCCTGAACAACTGCATAGCAGGGCATTTCGGCAGGTTCCCCCAACGTGCCGGACTGCTCGAACCAAAGCTCCAAGCGACGCGGGTTCTGCCCCAACAGAGCCCACGCCCGAGCCAGAACCTCAAGCAACAAGGGTGCGTCGTCGATCGCGCTGGACTCCGCCGGGTCCAGCGCGATCTTTTTTGTGCGCGCTCTCTGACGGAGTGTGAGCGGTCGCGGGGAGTCCGGGTGGTCCCTGAGCGGTCTGGAGTGCCGCTTGGGGCGGGTTTGGATCCGGTTGTGGGGCTGACCCCAGGGTGGGGTGCAATTGCACATATTAAATTGAGCGGTTGTAAGTGACCGGTAAGTACCGCCGATTTGAAAACCTATGCAGTGACTCCCGTCACAGGGCGGGGGTCTTGCTGAGGGTGTGTTACCTGCGGTAAAGGGGGGAGCTCATGCCGTTGCGGGGCTTTCGTCCTCGGCTACATCCTCGGGGCCGTCCGCGTCGTCCGGAGCCAACTCCATGGCCATGGCCAGGTTCTGGAGACGGTGGCAGATCGGGCAGTGCCGGGTCAGGTGCCGGTACCCGGAGGCGGCCTGCAGATGGGCGCGCAACAGGGCTCGCGTCTCGTGCCGGGCGAACGCGGTCATACGCCACCTCCAACGGGTTGGTTGGCCTTGGTGTTTGAGTACCGGGGGAATGTGACGGCGTCAACACCTGCCTCCGGCGGTTGAGCAGTTGGGTTCGTTTTTGGGTGCGGGTGTGTGGGTGGCTGGTCGCGCCGTTCCCCGCGCCCCTGGGTGGGTGGGGGTGCGGGGTCGTGGGCCGGTGCGTCAGCCCGTCGCAGGCCGGGCGTACAACCCTGGGCTGGTACAGGGTGCGGGTTCTCCGAGACCGGAGCTAAGCGACGGGCATGCGACGCACCGGCCCACGACCCCTCCCGCCGGAGGGCAAGCTGCGGGTCGTTGGGGGTCCGGGCTTTCCCGGGCACGGGCTTGTTCGGGGCCCAGGCTCCTCGGGGCGCCGGGATCTTCGGGCCGCGGGCAGCCGCAGGCTTTTGCTTTTCAGGGGCGCGGGGAACTGCGCGACAAGCCACGACGCACCCGCACCCGCGACACGACTGTCACCCCCACCCCCTGGCGGGGGGTCTGGGGGCGGCAGCCCCCAGTTTCGGGAAGGGGCGGGGCTGGGGAAAAGAACCGCCTGTACGCCGAAGGGGCCCGCATCCTTGGCGGATGCGGGCCCCTTCGATATGTGCTGCGGTCCTGACGGGATTTGAACCCGCGGCCTCCACCTTGACAGGGTGGCGAGCACTCCAAACTGCTCCACAGGACCTGGTTTCGCAGGGCGATTGTCGCGTTGCGCTGCGAGAAGAAACTGTACAGGAGGGGATGCCCGAGGAGCGAACTCACCCAACGTACAGACGCAGTTACGGAACAGCCGCGTCGATCGCCTTCACGATGCGCTTGTCGGAGACGGGATACGCCGTGCCCAACGCGTGGGCGAAGTAGCTGACCCGGAGCTCCTCGATCATCCACCGGATGTCCAGGACCTGTTGGGGAACGGGACGGCCCTGCGGCATCTGCTCAAGGAGCCAGGCGTACTCGTCCTGCATCTCATGGACCTTCGCCATCCGAGTCGTGTCCCGCTGGACGTTCGTCGGCATCTGCTGGAGGCGCCGGTCCGCGGCCACCAGATAGCGCATCAGATCCGGAAGGCGACGAAGGCCCGCCTCCGTGACGAAGCCCGGCTTCACGAGGGCGTCCAGCTGCGCCCGTACGTCCGCGAGGTTCGCGAGGAGCGCCGGGCTCCGTACGGACTTCAGGCGCCGCTCACAGGCCTGCCAGGCGGCAAGGACCTGCTGGACCTGGTCGACCGTACGGACCGTCATGTCCACGATCTCGGCGCGCACCTTGTCGTACAGCTTCCGATACGACTCCTCGTCCCAGGCCGGCCCCCCGAAGTCCCCGATCAGCCTGTCGGCGGCAGCCATCGCGCAGTCGTCGAACAGCGCCTGGATCGATCCGTGCGGGTTCGCAGACAGCGCCAGCTTCTGCGGGTTGGTGAGTTTCTCCGAGGCGAACTTGGCCGGGTTCACCGGGATGCCCAGCAGGATCAGCCGGCGGGTGCCCTTCCACATCGCCTGCTGCTGCTCGGCCTCGGTGTCGAAGAGGCGTACGGAGACGGTGTCGCCGTCGTCGACCAGCGCCGGGTACGCCTTCACCGGCTGGCCGGCGCGACGTGTCTCGAAGACGCGGGTGAGGGAACCGATGGTCCAGTCCGTGAGGCCCTTGCGTTCCAGGGATTCGCCGCCCGTGCGCTCGGCCGTGGCCGCTGCCGCCTGCGAGATCGCCTGCCGCGCCTTCGGCTTCAGGCGCAGCTTGAGCGCCTCCAGGTCCTTGTCCTCGGCCAGCTTGCGGCGCCGCTCGTCGACGATCCGGAAGGTGATGCGGAGATGGTCGGGGACCTTCGTCCAGTCGAAGTCGTCGGGGGTGAGGGGCACGCCGACCATGCGCTTCAGTTCGCGGGCCATGGTCGTCGTCAGCGGCTCCTGGAGGGGTACGGCCCTGTCCAGGAACTTCTGCGCGAAGTTGGGGGCAGGGACGTAGTTCCGGCGAATCGGCTTCGGGAGGGAGCGGATCAGCTCCGTGACGACCTGCTCCCTCAGCCCCGGGATCTGCCAGTCGAAGCCCTCGTCCGTGACCTGGTTGAGGACCTGGAGCGGGATGTGGACGGTCACGCCGTCGGCGTCGGCTCCCGGCTCGAACTGGTACGTCACACGGAACTTGAGCCGTTCCTGACGCCACGCGTCCGGATAGTCGTCCTTGCTGACATCTCCCGCACGCTCGTTGATGAGCATCGACCGCTCGAAATCGAGCAGTTCGGGTTCCTCATGCCGCTTGTGCTTCCACCAGGAGTCGAAGTGCGCGCCCGACACGACGTGTTCGGGCACCCGCTGGTCGTAGAAGTCGAAGAGCGTGTCGTCGTCGACCAGGATGTCCCGGCGTCGGGCGCGATGCTCCAACTCCTCGACCTCGGTGAGGAGTTTGCGGTTGTCGGCGAAGAACTTGTGGTGCGTACGCCAGTCGCCCTCGACGAGCGCGTTGCGAATGAAAAGCTCGCGGGACGTCTCCGGATCGATCCGCCCGTAGTTGACTTTGCGCTGGGCGATGATCGGTACGCCGTACAGCGTGACCTTCTCGTACGCCATCACCGCCGCCTGGTCCTTCTCCCAGTGCGGTTCGCTGTATGTGCGCTTCAGCATGTGCTCGGCGAGGGGCTCGACCCACTCGGGCTCGATCTTGGCGTTGACACGGGCCCAGAGACGGGACGTCTCGACGAGCTCGGCGGACATCACGAAGCGCGGGGGCTTCTTGAAGAGGGCGGAGCCCGGGAAGATCGCGAACTTGGCGTTCCGGGCGCCCAGATACTCGTTCTTCGCGCCCTCCTTCACGTCCTTCATGCCCACGTGGGAGAGGAGCCCGGCGAGGAGCGAGACGTGGACCTGCTGGTCGGGAGCGTCGTCCTCGTTGAGATGGATGCCCATCTGCTTGGCGACCGTGCGGAGTTGGGAGTAGATGTCCTGCCACTCCCGGATCCGCAGGAAGTTCAGGTATTCCTGCTTGCACATCCGGCGGAAGGACGACGAGCCCCGTTCCTTCTGCTGCTCGCGGATGTACCGCCAGAGGTTGAGGAAGGCGAGGAAGTCGCTGGTCTCGTCCTTGAAGCGGGCGTGCTGCTGGTCCGCCTGCGTCTGCTTGTCGGCCGGGCGCTCGCGCGGGTCCTGGATGGAGAGCGCGGCGGCGAGCACCATGACCTCGCGTACGCAGCCGTTCTTGTCGGCCTCCAGGACCATCCGGGCCAGACGGGGGTCGACGGGCAGCTGGGCCAGCTTGCGGCCGGTCTCGGTGAGGCGGTTGCGTACGTCCTTCTGCTTGGGGTCCAGCGCGCCGAGCTCCTGGAGGAGTTGGACGCCGTCACGGATGTTGCGGTGGTCCGGCGGATCGATGAAGGGGAACTTCTCTATGTCCCCAAGACCCGCGGCGGTCATCTGGAGGATGACGGAGGCCAGGTTCGTACGGAGGATCTCGGCGTCCGTGAACTCCGGCCGGGCGGTGAAGTCCTCTTCGCTGTAGAGACGGATACAGATGCCGTCGCTGGTCCGTCCGCAGCGGCCCTTGCGCTGGTTGGCGCTGGCCTGCGAGATCGCCTCGATGGGGAGGCGCTGGACCTTCGTACGGTGGCTGTATCTGGAGATGCGGGCGGTGCCCGGATCGATGACGTACTTGATGCCCGGGACCGTCAGCGACGTCTCGGCGACGTTGGTCGCCAGCACGATCCTGCGGCCGGTGTGGGGCTGGAAGACGCGGTGCTGCTCGGCGTGCGAGAGGCGGGCGTAGAGGGGGAGTACTTCGGTGCCCTGCCCATTAGCGCCTCCGGCGCGGGGGTAGTTCTTCTTGGTGAGGGCATCGGCGGTGTCCCGGATCTCCCTCTCTCCGGAGAGGAAGACGAGAATGTCGCCCTTGCCTTCGGCCTGGAGCTCCTCGACGGCATCGCAGATCGCGGTGATCTGGTCACGGTCGACATCCTCGCTGTCCTCTTCGAGGAGCGGACGATAACGGACCTCGACGGGGTACGTACGACCGCTGACCTCGACGATCGGGGCGTCCCCGAAGTGACGGGAGAAGCGCTGGGGATCGATGGTCGCCGAGGTGATGACGACCTTCAGATCCGGCCGCTTGGGCAGCAGCTGGGCCAGATATCCCAGCAGGAAGTCGATGTTCAGCGAGCGCTCGTGCGCCTCGTCGATGATGATCGTGTCGTACGCGCGCAGCTCACGGTCCGTCTGGATCTCGGCGAGCAGGATGCCGTCCGTCATGAGCTTGATGAACGTCGAGTCCTGGTTCACCTGATCGGTGAACCGGACCTTCCAGCCCACGGCTTCGCCCAGCGGAGTGTCCAGCTCCTCGGCGACCCGCTCGGCGACCGTGCGGGCGGCGATGCGACGGGGCTGTGTATGCCCGATCATGCCGCGGACACCGCGCCCCAGCTCGACACAGATCTTGGGGATCTGTGTCGTCTTCCCTGACCCCGTCTCACCGGCGACGATCACGACCTGGTGATCACGGATGGCCGCCGCGATCTCGTCCTTCTTCTGGCTGACAGGCAGCTGCTCGGGATACGAAACGGCCGGCACACGCGCCGTCCGTTCAGCCATACGTGCCTCGGCCCTGGCCACCTCCGCCTCGATCTCGGCAATGACGGCGGCCCGAGCCTCGGGCTTACGAATTCGGCGCGCCCCTTCGAGCCTGCGCCCAAGCCGATGCGCATCGCGCAGAGACAGCTCGGTCAGACGGGGGGCGAGATCGCCGAGAGCAGGGGCGGGGGCAGGGTGCGTAGACATACGGGGTCCAGGATCGCACCTCGGGAAAAGAGGTGGCCAATGGATTAAGGCCCCGATCCGGAGATCGGGGCCTTGGATGGTGGCTGGGGCCGGGGTCGAACCGGCGACCTATCGCTTTTCAGGCGATCGCTCGTACCAACTGAGCTACCCAGCCGCGCAACCCTTGAGGTTGCAGCGGTCCTGACGGGATTTGAACCCGCGGCCTCCACCTTGACAGGGTGGCGAGCACTCCAAACTGCTCCACAGGACCAAGCTGTTGCGTGCGAACAGTCTCGCACACGGGTTGGCGTGCTCCCAACGGGATTTGTGACCGGGGGTTCACGCTGCGGCGGCTCGATGTCGCTGGATCAGCGTATCAGACCGGGGACGGTGGCCCCGCACGTCTGACCTGCGGGGCCACGGCTTCCCGGCTCTGCGTCTGTTCGTGCTCGTCGCGTACTCGTCCGGCTGGTCGTCGAAGGTGACGGCCGCCTTTTCGGTCGCTCCGAGCATCCGTGTGAGGTCCGGGGCGGCGGGACCCGTACGGAGCCGGCGGCGGCCTGGGAGTTCGTACGGCCCCCGTCGGGTCAGGTGGCGGACCAGCCGTTGTCGACGGGGAGGACGGCGCCGTTGATGTAGCTCGCGGCGTCGGAGGCGAGGAAGACGATGGCGGCGGCCTGTTCCTCGGCGGCGGCGGGCTTGTCGCCGACGCCGACGCCGAGGTAAGGGCCGAGTGCGGCGGGGCCGTGGGCGTCCGGGCGCAGGTCGGGGCGGAGGTTGGTGGCGGTGCCGCCGGGGGCGATGGCGTTGGTCCTGATACCGGACTTGCGGTACATCACGGCGAGGGATTTGGTCAGGCCGACGATGCCGTGCTTGGAGGCGGTGTAGGCGGCTCCGGCGGCGCTGCCGCGGAGGGCGGCTTCGGAGGCGGTGAAGACGATCGCGCCGCTGCCTGCGGCGAGCAGGTGCGGCAGGGCGGCCCGGGTCAGGCGGAAGGGCGCGGTGAGGTTGATCCCGATGACGCTGTCCCACTCGTCGTCTTCGGTTTCGCCGACGGCCGACATGTGGTCCATGATTCCGGCGTTGTTGACGAGGACGTTCAGGCCACCGAAGGCCCGTACGGCGGTGTCGACGATCTCGTCGATGACCTGCTGGTCGCGGCAGTCGCCGACGACCGCCCTGGCTGTGCCGCCCGCTTCTTCGATCGTCTTGACGGTCAGCTCGGCGCCTTCTTGGTCCACGTCCGCGACCAGGACGCTCGCGCCCTCCTCGGCGAACTTCACGGCCGTGGCCCGGCCGATGCCGGAGCCTGCTCCGGTGACGATGACGCTGCGTCCCTGAAGGCCGGTGCTGCTCATGGGTTGCTCCTCTGATGGGTGGAACGTGAGGCGCACCTTACTTGAGTTAGGCAAGCATGCGGGGGTTGCTTGAGGCAGGCAAATTCCAATGGATTCGGCTTGCTTGAGTTAGGCAATTAGCTGTTAAAGTGAAGTGCATGACCCCACGACCCTCGGCTGCAGTCTCCGTCTCGCCAGACGTGATGAAGATCGAGCGCGCCCTCACCCGTGCCACGTACCTGTCCGGCAGGGCCCGGCAGCATGAGCGCCTCATGTCTCTCTCCGGACTGCCGCTGGACCGTGCCGCCGTGGCGGTCCTGCGGCAGCTCGCCGAGAGTGAGCCGCTGCGGCTCGGAGAGCTGGCGGCCCGGTTGTCGGTGGAGGCCTCCCACGTCACGCGCCAGGTGCAGCACCTGGAGAGGACCGGCTATGCGACCCGCATCCCCGACCCCGACGACCGCCGGGCCCAGCGCATCCAGCTCACACCGACCGGCCGGGAAGCGTTCGCCCGTGTCCGTGAGGCCAGCGTCCGGGGTATGCAGGCGGCCCTGGCCGACTGGTCGCCCGAGGATTTGGAGCAGCTCGCCTCGCTCATCGACCGGATGGTCGACGACTTCGTCGAGCGGGCCGAGGCGAAGATTGACGTTCCGCCTGATGCCTGATGCCTGATGCCTGATGGCGGGGGCGCGGCTCGCTGCGGCGACTTGCCCGCCCTTCCGTTCACACGCCGAGCACGCCGAGCGTGAGCTCTGCACGAACTACCCGGATGGTCTGCCATGTACGGGAGCATCAGCGGGAAACCGTCGCCGACTCGTGGGGACGGGCAGCATGTCCTGGTCGTCGTCGACGATCCCGGTACCGCGGAACTCCTCACCACCACCCTGGAGTTGGCAGGCTGTCGGGTCGGTACGGCGGGTACGGGGGCCGAAGCCGCGTTGCTGGTCGCGGAGTACCGGCTGCTGCGGCATCTGCTGGTCAATCCGGAACGTGTGCTGTCGAAGGAGCAGATCAGCCGGCACGTCTGGGGCGGGTTCCGGGCCGGCAACGCGATCGAGCAGCTCGTCTCCCGGCTTCGGCGCAAGGTGGATCAGCAGGAACCCGCGCTTGTCCATACCCGGCGGGGTTTCGGGTACTGGCTGGGGTGCTCGAGCCGTTGACCTGGCCCGGTTGCGGTTCGCTTGCAGTCGCTGGGTGCTCAACCCCTCAGATGGTGCTTTTCTGGGGAGTGTGGCGTGGTTTCGCCGGGCTGCCCCGAGGTACCGCAGCGCGGTGACGAGAGGAGCGATCACGATGGACAAGGAACGACCGCACCCGGAAACCGTCTCTGTGGAACTCAGTGGGTGCAGCAAGGAAGACGCCCGTGTCGTGTTCGACACCCTGTGCGCCTGCTTCAGCTCCGACCGGTGCGCCGAGGACGTACCCCAGGAGCTTTCGGCGACGCGCCCGACGGTGTGGCTCGGCACGTTCGACGTCGCCGACACGCACGAGGGCGCCCGCCCCGCCCGCCTCGCGGCGTCCGTCACGGCCGACGTCCAGGGCGGCTACTGGGCGATCGACCGCTTCCGTTCCACGCTGGATTCGCTGTTCTCCGTGCATGAGGTCAGCACGGCGTCCGGGGACCAGGAGGAGGAGATGCACGTACGGCTGGAGAGCCGGCACCCTCAGATCGCCTGAGTAGCTCTCCGGTGTCTTTGCCTGTTCTTTACAACCCGCTTCCTCGCTGTCTCGTCTCTCCGCTCGATCCGTGACACGCCCGCTGAATCCGTGGGCGGGCGGAGCGACGAAAGAGAGCGACTGATGCGCCGAACTGTCCTTGCCGCCATGGCACTTGTGGGTACGGCAGTGCTGGGGGGTGCGGTGCCCGCGTTCGCCGACGGGGGGACCCCGACACCGGCTCCCTCCGCCCCGGCCACCTCCGTCCCGGCCCCGGCCACCGAGGCCCCGACTTCGGAGGCCTCCGAGGCGCCGACCGAGGCCTCCCCGGTCCCGACGGACCCGGGCGCCGAGCCGACCCGGGCGCCGGAGCCGGGTCAGGTCTCCGTCGTACCGAGCGGGGCGCCCGAGACCGGTGTGACTCAGGAGTCCGAGCAGTCCGGCGGCGAGAGCGCGCTGATCGGCGGCGGCGCTGCCGCGGTGCTCGTCGGGGGCGGTGCGGTGGTCTTCCTCGTACGTCGGCGGAGGGCGACCGGGGCATGACGGCGACGGCGCCGTCCAGGCGTGCGTTCGTCGCGGCGGGGCTGGGCTCGTTGCTCGTGGGGTGCGGCGGCAACGGGGGTGGCGGGACTACGAGCGCCCGCCCCAGCAGCCCGCCTTCGCCGTCCGCCTCGAAGCCGTCCGCCTCGAAGGCGAAGTCAGCGCGGTCGCTTAGGCGTTCGGAGCCGGTCGGTCTGTCGATCCCGGCCATCGAGGTCGACACCCCGGTCATGCGGCTGGGGCTGGCCCGGGACGGCAGCGTGCAGGTGCCGCCGATCACGGCGGACGACCGGGCGGGCTGGTATCGGCACTCGCCGACGCCAGGTCAGGTCGGGCCCTCGGTGATCCTCGGTCATGTCACGGTCGGCAGTCACGGGGACGGGGTGTTCCGTCACCTGGACCGGCTGCGCCGGGGGGACCGGATCGTGGCGCGCCTGGCGGACGGTGCGGCGGCGGAGTTCGCCGTCACCGCCGTACGGAAGGTCGCCAAGGCGGACTTCCCCGCGGACGACGTCTACGGCGACGTGGACCGGCCGGAGCTGCGGCTCATCACGTGCGGTGGGCCGCGCAGCGGGGACTGGTACCGCGACAACGTGATCGTCTTCGCCGTGCTGAGCTCCACGAGCCCCTGACCCCCCGCCCCCTCACCACTCCGGCCCGCTCATGGCGGATCCCGGGCCGATGGAACGTACGCCATCGGTCCGGGCTCTTTCCGTACGAGTGTCCCTCCGACCCTGGAGAGCGTTGAAACGGTCCCGCGACAAGCGCGACAAGGCAGCGTCCGAACTGTTCGCCGCCCTCTACCCACGTCTCGCCGGCTGGTGCCGCCGGCTCGTCGACGACGACGAGACGGCCCACGAGATCGCCTCCGAGGCGTTCACCCGGCTCTGGGCCCGCTGGACCTCCGTGGAGGAGCCCCGCGGCTTCCTCTACGTCACCGCGGCCAACTTGGTCCGGGACCACTGGCGCAAACTGGAGCGAGAGCGAAGAGCCGTACGCCGTGCCACCTCGGAAGCCGCCGTCCGCCCGCAGACCGAGCAGGCCGACCCCACGGTCCGGCTGCTCGTGCAGTCGCTGCCGGAGCGGTTACGCGTACCGATCCTGCTGCACTACTACGCCGACATGCCGATCCGGGAGGTGTCCGTGCTGACCGGGCGCAAGGAAGGAACCGTCAAGGCCGACCTCCACGCGGCCCGAGAACTGCTCCGCGCCCACCTGAGGAGAAGCCTTGACCACACGCTTTGACGACGGCGGCCCGGAGTCCGGCCCCGACGACCCCCTCGCGGTGATCCTCCGGCCCTCCTCCGACCACCTCGCCCCGCCCCCCGGCCGATACGAGTCGATCCGCCGCGGCGCGGCCCGCCGTCGGTTGCTTCGCGCCGCGGCCGGCGCCGGCCTGTCGTGCGCGGTCGCCGCACTCGCCGCCCTGCCGCTGCTGAGGACCTCCGACGCCCCCGCGTCCCCGACGCCCCCGCTCGCCCCGCCTCCCGCGACCAGCCCTTCGACGCCGCCCGCTCCGTCCACTCCGCCCGACTCGGTGAAGCCGCCGGCACCGTCACCCGAGCCCTCCAGCCCTCAGCCCACCGCCGAGACCCCGACGGAAGCCTCCGACGCCCCGTCACGTCCTCCCGCCTCCACTTCCGCTCCCACCGGTGCCCTGTCGGCGCCACCGACTTCGATCTCGTCCTCGACCGCCGACGAGCCGACGGCGGTGCCGAGCGAAGCACGCTGACCGGCGGCCGTCACGGCCTGGACACCCACTGCGTCCCGTGGACGGGAATCGAGCGGGTGTGCGCGGACGGCCTGCTGCTACGAGTCCGCGTCGGCGGAGCGGACCGCGTCGGTGAGCGCTTCGTCGAGGATGGTGACGCCGCGGTCGATCTCGTCGTCGCTCGCCGTCAGCGGGGGTGCGATCCGGAAGGTGCCGCCCATTCCGGGCAGCTGGACGATGTTCATGTGCAGCCCGAGCTCGAAGCAGCGCCGGGTGACGGCCGCGCCGAGCCGGTCGGCGCCACCGGCGCCCAGAACCTGGTCACCGACCAGTTCCAACCCCAGCAGCAGCCCGCGACCGCGGACGTCCCCGATGACGTCGTGGCGGGTGGCGAGTTCGTCGAGACGGCCGCGCAGGGTCGCGCCGAGCCGGCGGGCGCGCTCGTCGAGGCGGTCGCGGACCAGTACATCGAGGACGGTGTTGCCGACGGCGGCCGGCAGCGGGTCGTTGACATGGGTGGTGAAGAACAAGAAGCCCCGGTCGTACGCCTGCTGCTCGATCTCCGCGCTGGTCAGCACCGCGGCCAGCGGCAGTCCCGCGCCGAGCGTCTTGGACAGCGTGAGGATGTCCGGTACGACACCGTCATGCTCGAAGGCGTACCAGTCGCCGGTGCGGCACAGCCCGGTCTGAGCCTCGTCGAGGATCAGCAGCATGTCCCGTTCCCGGCACTTCTGCGCCAGGGCGGCGAGATAGCCCGGCGGGAGTTCGATGACGCCACCCGAGCTGAGGATCGGTTCGACCAGGCACGCGGCGAGACTGCCCACCGACTGGGCGTCGATCAGGTCGAAGCCCAGGTCGAGCTGGCGGCGCCAGTCGAGCGAGCCCTCGGCGTCGACGATGTCGGGGTGGAAGCGGTCCGGCACCGGCAGCGCGAAGTTGCCCGGCGCGGCGGGTCCGTAACCCTTGCGTCCGGCGCTGTAGGTGGCGTTCGCGGCGGCCTGGGTCATCCCGTGCCAGGACCGGGCGAACGAGACGATCTCATGGCGACCGGTGACGAGCTTCGCCATCCGCACCGCGGCCTCGTTCGCCTCCGCCCCTGTGGTCAGGAGCAGCGCCTTCTCCAGCGGCTCGGGCAAGGTGCCGGCGAGCCGGCGGGTGAGCTCGACGACCGGGCGGCTGAGCATGCCGCTGTGGAGGTGATCGAGGACGGCGACCTGCTCGCGCACGGTCGCGACGATCGCCGGGTGGGAGTGCCCGAGGATCGCGCTCATCTGACCGGAGGTGAAATCGAGCAGCTCACGACCGCTCTCGGTGAACACCGACGTGCCCGCGGCGCGAGCGATGAGCTCCGGTGTGAACGCGGCATGGCCGCTGTAGCGGATGAGGTGGCGCTCGGGTTCCGGGGCGGCACGGGTTGTCTCAGCGGCACGGGCTGTCTCAGCGGCACGGGCTGTCTCAGCGGCACGGGCTGTCTCGGGAGGCATGCGACCGACGTTAGGGACGCACCACCGCGCGCGTCCATGGCACCGTCACCATCGCGGTGCGACGCGGCACACCGCAGCGCGCCACGGTGAACGCGGTCGTCGCAGCACTGCGCGACCATCCCGAGATCCCGGCCCCGACCACACCCAGGGGCCGCCGAGCCGGTAGCAGATCCGGAGCCCGCGGGGGACGCTGGTAGCAGCCACCCGCGAGGCAGGGTCCGCCCCGATGCGGGGACGAGCCCGCACGTCGGAGCACGGGAACAGGACGGGGTGACCACGTATGCGCCGCCACGGGGTCGCGTCGCCGGGCGACGGCGGACCTGCAGAGCCCGGGAGTCACCCGCGCGGCCTCGGGCCCCGGTGGAGGGAACTGAGCCGGTTCCTCCATACCAAGTGGGTGCGCGTATGGCGGCGCGGCAGGGAAGTGGAGCTGATGCACCGGGCGATGGGCTTCGCCGCCCTGGGACTGGTGACGATCGCCCCGCTGCTGATCGTGGTCGCGGCGGCCGCCCCGCTCCAGGAACGCGGCTTCGCCCTGTGGGTCGTGGACGGCATGGGGCTGTCCGGGCGCCCCGCCGACGCCGTGCAGGACGTCTTCTCCGCACCTCGCAAGGTCCTGAGTACGACCAGCGTCCTGAGCGTGGTGCTGCTCGCGCTCTTCGGTGTGCCGTTCGCGGGCAGTGTCCAGACCGGATACGAAAAGGTGTGGGACCTGGCGGCCGGGCGCTGGCACACCATATGGCGGCGCGCGGTGTGGCTCGCCGCTCTGACGGTCTACCTCTTCGCCGAAGCGCAGAGCGGGGCGGCCCTGGGCTCGGGGACCCTGCGCTCATCGGTACGGATCGGGCTGAGCGGGCTGTTCGGCGTGCTCTTCTTCTGGTGGGGGCAGCGTTTCCTGCTGGGCGGCCGGGTCCCCTGGCGTGCCCTGCTGCCGGGCGCCGTCGCCACGATGGTGGGCCTGGGAGGCCTGCGCGTGTTCTCCTCCCTGGTCTTCTCCCCGCTCATCGTCACCAACGCGGTCTCCTACGGTGCGGTCGGCACCGTCCTGATCGTGACGTCCTGGCTCGTCGGCGTCGGCTTCGTCGTCTTCGGCGGCGCCCTCGTCGGCCGCTACTGGTACATCCACGAACCGCACCACATCCCGCACCCGCACCTCCCCACACGGAAGTCCTGAAGCGTTGCCCTCTTCGGCCGTTCGTGGCCGTTACGGCCCTGGGATCGGCGTTGATCAACACGGCGACCGGACCGTGGTTGACGGCTAACGTCGTGTAGTGGCAACCGAGTTGGACGACGAAGCGGATGTGGAGGGGCGAGGGATGAAACGGCTACGGGGGATAGGCGTGGCGATGGCCGCCGGGGCGGCGGCGCTGCTGCTCGCGGGATGCAACAACGCACCGACGGACTACAGCGAGATCGTCACATTCACCGATGAGCACGGCCGCGCCTGCACCGCGGCGGTGGTCGTCGACCAGGAGCAGAACGAAGGCGACGACTACGAGCTCTCCACCCTCGACTGCGACTACCCCCCGGAGGGTCAAGTGCCGGGAGACACCCGCTACCTGCCCCTGCCGGATCGGGATGGGGGCGGGGAGTGACCGGCGTCAGCCGTCCAAGTCCAGCCCGAACGAAAAGGACTGCCTGACCTGAGCCTGACCTGCGGGAAACGCGTAAATGATCGTGTGCCCCCAACGGGATTCGAACCCGTGCTACCGCCTTGAAAGGGCGGCGTCCTAGGCCGCTAGACGATGAGGGCTGGGGCCTGCCTGGGCGCCTTACGGCGCGTCGGGGACGTCAGCAGCATATGGGATGCCGGGAGGTATCGGCAAAACGGATTACGAGGAGGGGGAAGGGGAGGGAGAAGGCGGACGGGAGCCCGGAGGCGGGGAGCCAGGCGAAGGGGAGCCCGGAGACGGCGATGGCGACGGCGTGGGGGACGCGCCAGGCTGGTTCTCCTCCGGCAGGTGGCGGCTGACCTCCGCCGTGGTCAGGCCCAGGCCGCCGAGCTTGATCTCGTCCCAGGCCTGGAGGCGGCGGGTGTCCCGGTCCAGGTAGAGGATCGACGTCTCGATCGGGTCGGGGTACTTGCCCTCCAGTGCGCGCAGACCGCTCCCGCCCGTCGAACCCTCGAGCCGCAGGCGCGTGCCGTACTTCATGATCTCCATCTCCGGATGGTGGAGGTGGCCCGCCAGGACGAGCGGTACCGTGCCGTCCACCTCGCGCGCGGCGTCCGGGTTGTGCGCGACGGCGATGTCCACGGGCGTACCCGCCGCCTTCTGGTCGCGGATCGCGGAGGCCAGACGGGCGCCCGCCAGCTCCTCCGAGGCGGTCACCTCCTTGGAGCGGTCGGGGGTGAACTGCGGGTCGCCCATGCCCGCGAACCGCAGGCCCGCGACCGAAACGGCCCGCCCCTCGTCCAGTACGTGCACGTTCTTCATGTCCTCCAGATAGGCCTGCGTATCCCGCGAATCGTGGTTGCCGCGCACCCATACGTACGGAGCGCCCAGGTCGGCGGCCGGGTCCAGGAAGCCGTTCTCCGCCGCGCTGCCGTGGTCCATGGTGTCGCCGGAGTCGACGATCACATCGATCTTGTACTGCTTCACCAGCGAGGCGATGATCTTCCAGCTCGCCGGGTTGAGATGGATGTCGGAGACGTGCAGGACGCGGATGGTGGAGGGGTCGGGGGCATACGTGGGGAGCGTGGACGTGGCGTCGTACAGCTGCGTCACGTTCGTCACCAGGCGCGCCAACTCCTTCTGGTAGACGTCGAATTCGCTGACGATGCTGCGGGCGTTGCCGACCACTGAGGGGGCACTGCTCAGCAGGCCCGAGAACTTTGGCTCCAGGACCGACTTCGGGTTCCAGGTAGCGAAGGCCGTCGCTCCCGAGGCCGCCAGGAGGGCGAGGGCCAACCCGCCGGCCGCCAGGGCGCGGCGCGGGCGGCGGTAGACGGCGAGGCCGAGGGCGGTGGCCCCGGAGACGACGGCGACGCCGGAGCGTACGGCCAGGTCGAGCGTGCCGTCGCCGACGTCGCTGGTGACCTCGTCCTGGAGGCCGGAGAGCCGTTCGGGGTGGTCGACGAGGGCCTGGGAGCGGACGGGGTCGAGCTGGTCCACGTCGACGTCCAGGCGGATCGGCGCAACATGGCTGCGCAGTTCGAGGGCGCCCAGCGGAGAGACGTTGATCTTCGTGCCGCCGGTGAAGGAGGGGCGCAGGGTCATGGTGGTGTCCATGGGGCCGACCGGGGCGCGTACGTTCCCCACGATCAGCAGGCCCAGCCACGCGCCGACCAGCACGACGGTGATCAGGCCGAGGGCGCGCGTATAGGGATGTGGCTGGTGGACGAGTTCGATGGCCGGGTGTGTGCGGCGAGCGCGATAGTGGCGTACGAGCGCATGTGGCGCCTTTCGTACGCGTTGCAGAGCGGCGGCGGGGACGCGGGCCATTGATCCCGTATGCCCAAGTCCGGGGCCGGATATGCCGGGCCCTTCACCCCTCGTACGTGGTCTCCGTACCTGACAATGGCTCTGTGCTGGAGATGACGCGCGAGGAGTTCGAGGAACTGGTCGCCGAAGCCCTGGACCGGATCCCGCCGGAGCTGACACGACTGATGGACAACGTGGCGGTGTTCGTCGAGGACGAACCGCCGAGCAATGATCCCGAGCTGCTCGGGCTGTACGAGGGGACTCCGCTGACGGACCGTGGCGAGTGGTACGCGGGCGTGCTGCCGGACCGGATCACCATCTACCGGGGGCCGACGCTGCGGATGTGCGAGTCGCGGGAGGACGTCGTGGCCGAGACGGAAGTGACGGTGGTTCATGAGATCGCTCACCACTTCGGGATCGACGACGCGCGGCTGCACGCCCTCGGGTACGGGTGAGGTGCGGATCAGGTCCGTACCTACGGCTGTTGAAATACGACTGTTGAAAACTGTCCTTCGGGCGGCGTGTCCTCTTGCGGGCGGCGGGAGTTGGGCAGGGGGACTGCTTGTCCCCGCCCCGGAGGTGGCTGCCCGTGCGCGCCATGTACGTACCTGTCCGTCTGGCCGCCGCGGCCCTGGCCGTCGCGGCGAGTGCCGGATGTATGAGCGTCAGTAATGACGACGACGATGCGAGCGGGGCCAGGCCGTCGCACTCCGCGGAGCGGCGGGGCGGTGAGGCGCCGGACGTCGGCTCGGCGGTGACGGGTGGCGGCGGCGGTGGCTCCGGGCAAGGCGGGGCGGGTGACGAACAACACGGTTCGGCGGGGCCCGGTAGGTCGGGGGACGACCGTCCCCAGGACGGGGACGGGCCGGCCTCGCCGTCGCAGGACGACGGGAGCGGATCCTCGTCGCAGACCAAGCCGGGGAAGAAGAAGCCGAAGCCGCAGGCACCCGGGCCGACCAGGGCGAAGCCCGCCCCGCCCCGTACGACTCCGACTCCCGGGCCCAAGCCGCCGAAGCCGCCGAAGAACTCGCCCACGCCGTCGCCGCCCGCCCCGACCACCGCCGAACCGTCGTCCTCGGCGCACCCGGAGCCCACGCCGCAGCTCGCGGAGCGGGAGCCGGCGCCGCATGCGGGTGTGAGCGGCTGACCAGGGCTGACGTGGGGCCGGCTGACGAGGGCCGATCCATGGCTGACCTGGGGTTATCGGCTCAATGCGCCTCTCGATTTGCCTTGAGGGTCGGAGGGTGCGTATCTTGGTAGATCGTTTGATCCCATTTGCCCGGCGCCAATGCAGAGCGCGCCGTGTGGCGCGTACTCTCCCTTGCCGTGGCTGGACCGCATTGAGGCGGTCGATTTGCGAACACGGAGTTGACGGGCGCGTGCCGACGAGACTCCGGAAGGTTTCGCATTCGCATGTCCATTTCCAGTACTGATCACATCGTCGTGCCCGAGAACGAGGCCGTCGAAGTGCCCGAGGCCGCCGCGGCCGAGGCCCCCACGACCCCCGAGGTCACCTTCGGCGACCTGGGTCTGCCCGACGGCATCGTGCGCAAGCTCGCGCAGAACGGCGTGACCTCCCCCTTCCCGATCCAGGCCGCGACCATCCCGGACGCCCTGGCCGGCAAGGACATCCTCGGCCGTGGCCGCACCGGCTCCGGCAAGACCCTCTCCTTCGGTCTGCCGCTGCTCGCGCAGCTGTCCGGCGGTCACACCGAGAAGAAGAAGCCCCGCGGCGTCATCCTCACCCCGACCCGTGAGCTCGCGATGCAGGTCGCGGACGCCCTCCAGCCGTACGGCGACGTACTCGGCCTGAAGATGAAGGTCGTCTGCGGCGGTACGTCGATGGGCAACCAGATCTACGCCCTCGAGCGCGGCGTCGACATCCTCGTCGCCACCCCGGGCCGCCTGCGCGACATCATCAGCCGCGGCGCCTGCTCCCTCGAGAACGTCCAGGTCGCCGTGATCGACGAGGCCGACCAGATGTCCGACCTGGGCTTCCTGCCCGAGGTCACCGAACTCCTCGACCAGGTCCCGCCCGGCGGCCAGCGCATGCTGTTCTCGGCCACGATGGAGAACGAGATCTCCACGCTGGTCAAGCGCTACCTGAGCAACCCGGTCACGCACGAGGTCGACAGCGCCCAGGGCAACGTCACGACGATGTCCCACCACATCTTCGTCGTGAAGCCCAAGGACAAGGCGCCGGTCACCGCCGCGATCGCCTCCCGCAAGGGCCGCACGATCATCTTCGTACGTACGCAGCTGGGCGCCGACCGTATCGCCGAGCAGCTCCGTGACGCGGGCGTGAAGGCCGACGCGCTGCACGGCGGTATGACGCAGGGCGCGCGGACGCGGACGCTGGCCGACTTCAAGGACGGTTACGTCAACGCGCTCGTCGCCACCGACGTCGCCGCCCGCGGTATCCACGTCGACGGCATCGACCTGGTCCTGAACGTGGACCCGGCCGGTGACCACAAGGACTACCTGCACCGCTCCGGCCGTACGGCCCGCGCGGGCCGCTCCGGCACTGTCGTGTCGCTGTCCCTGCCGCACCAGCGCCGGCAGATCTTCCGCCAGATGGAGGACGCGGGCGTCGACGCCTCGCGTCACATCATCCAGGGCGGTGCCGCCTTCGACGCGGAGGTCGCGGAGATCACCGGCGCCCGGTCGATGACCGAGGTGCAGGCCGAGTCCGCGGGCAACGCCGCGCAGCAGGCCGAGCGCGAGGTCGCCCAGCTCACCAAGCAGCTGGAGCGCGCGCAGCGACGTGCGCTGGAGCTGCGCGAGGAGGCCGAGCGCCTGCTCGCCCGCGCCGCGCGCGAGCGGGGCGAGGACCCGG
>NZ_BMPQ01000045.1 GCF_014647675.1 Streptomyces flaveus
CGTACGCGTCCGGATTGTCCTGGGGCTCTGCGGAAGGGGTGGGAATCGGTGCCATACCGCCACGTTAGGCGCCGGAATGCGGACGGGGAAGCCCGATACCCGCCACGATCCGTCACCGGTACCTCTCCGGTCACGCTTCTGTCACAGGACCACGACACTCGATTTGGCCGAACCAAGTCACACGAACGGGCGGTTCCCGACGTGTTTCGCGCACTGTCGAACGTAATTCCTGACTAGCTTGACGGCGATCCGAATAAGCCCGAGGGGCCCGGCGGAATACGTGGCACGTACTCGGCGCGCACGCCTTTCCGTTCCGAATACGCGGTGCGTCCCGAAAGGTGACACACCATAGGAAATACATGGTTCAAGCACAGAACCGACGTACGCCCCCTGTCGAAGCGCCGCGCGACGCGAGCATCATGGCGTGAGCTTCGGGAGGCCCAGGGCGCGACGAGCGAGGGGGCAGCGATGGGCACTGAGACCGCGCAGGCACCGGTCCGGGCCGTACCAGTGAAGCCCGGGCGGTTGATCGTCGACTGGCTCACCACCACCGACCACAAGAAGATCGGCCATCTCTACCTGATCACGTCGTTCGCGTTCTTCCTGGTCGGCGGCCTGATGGCGCTGCTGATGCGGGCCGAGCTCGCCCGTCCGGGCACGCAGTTGATCGACAACAACCAGTTCAACCAGATGTTCACGATGCACGGCACGATCATGCTGCTGCTCTTCGCGACGCCCACCTTCGCCGGTTTCGCGAACGAGATCATGCCGCTGCAGATCGGCGCACCCGACGTGGCCTTCCCCCGGCTGAACATGCTGTCGTACTGGCTGTTCCTCTTCGGCGGGCTGATCGTGCTGGGCTCACTGCTGGTGCCGGAGGGTCCCGCCAACTTCGGCTGGTTCGCCTACGCCCCGCTCAACAGCCTGGAACGGTCGCCCGGCATCGGTGCCGACATGTGGATCATGGGGCTGGCGCTGGCCGGTTTCGGCACGATCCTCGGCGCGGTGAACTTCCTGACGACCATCGTCGGGATGCGCGCCCCCGGCATGACGATGTTCCGGATGCCGATCTTCGTCTGGAACACGCTGTTCACGTCGATCCTCATCCTGATGGCGTTCCCGGTGCTCGCCGCGGCGCTGCTGGTCCTGGAGGCGGACCGACGGTTCGGCTCGCAGGTCTTCGCCTCGGCCAACGGCGGGGCGCTGCTGTGGCAGCACCTCTTCTGGTTCTTCGGGCATCCGGAGGTCTACATCATCGCGCTGCCGTTCTTCGGCATCGTCACCGAGATCCTGCCGGTGTTCAGCCGGAAGCCGATCTTCGGTTATCTGACGCTGATCGGCGCGACGATGGCGATCACGGGTCTGTCGGTGGTCGTGTGGGCGCACCACATGTTCGCGACGGGGGCGGTGCTGCTGCCGTTCTTCTCGTTCATGTCGTTCCTGATCGCGGTGCCGACGGGCGTGAAGTTCTTCAACTGGACCGGCACGATGCTCAAGGGATCCCTGTCCTTCGAGACCCCCATGCTGTGGTCCACCGGCTTCCTGGTGACCTTCCTGTTCGGCGGGCTGAGCGGGGTCATCCTGGCGTCACCACCGCTGGACTTCCACGTCACGGACACCTACTTCGTGGTGGCGCACTTCCACTACGTGGTGTTCGGCACCGTCGTCTTCGCGACCTTCGGCGGCTTCTACTTCTGGTGGCCGAAGTTCACCGGGAAACTGCTCGACGAGCGGCTCGGCAAGATCCACTTCTGGACGCTCTTCGTCGGCTTCCACGTCACGTTCCTGGTGCAGCACTGGCTCGGCGCGGAGGGCATGCCACGCCGGTACGCGGACTATCTGGCCGCCGACGGGTTCACGGCGCTCAACACCGTCTCGTCGATCGGCTCGTTCCTGCTCGGCCTGTCGACGCTGCCGTTCCTCTACAACGTCTGGAGAACGGCCAGGTACGGCGAGAAGGTGAGGGTCGACGACCCCTGGGGCTTCGGCCGCTCGATGGAATGGGCGACCTCCTGCCCGCCGCCCCGGCACAACTTCCTCACGCTGCCCAAGGTCCGCTCCGAATCCCCGGCCTTCGACCTCCACCACCCTCAGTACGCGGCGATCACGCCGCCCCAGACCCGGTCGGGTCAGGAACGTGGCTTCAGCTCTCCGCAGTGACCGTCACCGACAGGTCGTTGTCCGCCGTGTAGTACGGCCCCGCCAGCGCCGGGCCCTGCTCCGTCTTCGCCGATGATGATCTGGTCGTAACCTCACAAGCCGCCTGTCGTTGTACCTGGCATACCCGCCGCGTGCTCGAAATGCGCGCGGTCCCCGCCACCGGCGCCGCGGTTCTGCCGTGGTGACCGGTCCAGCGTCCGGCGGGGCGGCAATCCCAGGGTGTGTCCGGCCCGAGCGGGTCGGACACAGTCCAGATGCCGGCGATGCGTCACCGCCAGTGACGCCGCATGCGGGCTCTGCCCAAGGATCGGCCCGGATCAGTCCGTGCTCGTCACCGCTTCCACCCTTCGGGGCCACGCGATGACCCAGGATCCTCAAGAGTTCCAGAGACGCTCAACTCCCCCTCCTACACGTACAGTTCGCCCGCCTCGGCGTGCGGGGCGCGCAGCCAGCTGCGGACGGTGAGGTTGCCGTGCCTGGTGGCGTACGGGATACGGACGGCGACGTGGCCTGCGGCGGCGTCGGGCACACGGTCGACGAGCGAGCGCAGGTCGTTGACGCCGGGCACCATGCGCTGCGGCGCGCCGTCGGCCGGCTGGGCGTAGGCGTTCCAGCGGCCCTCGGGCAGTTCGACGCCGCTGGGCAGCACGGCCCGCAGTCGGCCGTCGGCGGCGGGGGTGAGCGGCAGGCAGACCTCGTCTTCGCTGCCGCGGCGGCGCAGCACCAGGTACGCGGCGCCGGCCCGGGCGGACCCGGTGATGTCGAAGGTGAGCCCGCCCGCGGAGTCGGCGACGCAGTCGGCGCGCGGGGGCGTGGCGGCGTACTCGTCGGTGTGCCGGGGCGCGGGCTGCGGAGCCAGCGTCGTCATGCGATGTGCCCCTTCTTGAGTAGCGTGCGTCCGGCATCCCGAACGGCATGCGCACCACCGAGCAGCGCTCCACGGGTGCGGTGCAGTGAACCGTGCATCCGGCCGAGCCCCGAGTCGCCGCCGCGCGGGACCAGCCCGGCGAACAGCGACTCGCAGCGCTCGGCGATACGGGCCGGGTCGAAGCGCTCGGAGTCCTTGAGGGCCGCGCTCGCCATCTGGTGGCGGAGCGGGTCGTCGTTGATCAGTTCGAGGAGGCCGTCGGCGATGGCCTTGATGCTGCCGGCCTTGACGAGGCGCCCGTCGACGCCGTTGTCGATGATCTCCCGCGGGCCGTGCGGGCAGTCCGTGGAGACGACAGGCAAACCGCAGCGCATGGCCTCGACGATCGTCATGCCGAAGGACTCCAGGCTGGAGGTGACGGCGGCGATGGAGCCCTTGGTCCACTCGGGTTCGAGGGGGTGGGCGGGGCCCATCAGATAGACGTGGTTGTAGAGGCCGAGGTCGTCTATGAGGGCGCGCAGCTTGTCCTTCTGCTCACCGCCGCCGTAGATCCTCAGGCGCCAGTCCGGCCGCTCTCCGCGTACCCGGTCGAAGGCCTTGATCAGCAGGTCGTACCGCTTGACCGGGGCGAGCCGCCCGGCTGCCACGACCCACTTACCGGAGCCGTCCGCGGGCTGTATGCCGGGCGCGGGCACGGAGTTGGGCACCGCCTCGACGCGTACGCCGGGCAGCCGCATCTTCTTGCGGTACGCGCCGGCATCCGCCTCGGTGGTGGTCGTGAGCGCGTCGAGCCTGGGGTAAACGCCGCGCAGCTCCTCGCGCAGGGCGGCCGAGTGGCTGTCGAGCGTGAGGTGCTCCTGGCCGACGCGGATCGGGCCGCGCCGGGTCTCACGGGCCAGATGCACGTTCAGGCCGGGCCTGGTGCCGACCACGACATCGGCGTCGACCGTCGAGAGGTACTCGGCGATGCGCCGGTCGGTGAGGGCGCTGTACTGGTCGTAGCGGCCCTCCGCACGAGGGAAGACCCGGGCCGGACGCTTGTTCTCCGGGTGCTCGCCCTCGTATCCCGGGCTCTCCTTGCGGAGGTCGACGAGGTGGCGCAGGCGGACGCGCGGGTCGGGCGCGAAGACCGGCTCGTCGCGGTGGCGGAACACCGAGACGATCTCTACGTCGTGCTGCTCGGCGAGGGTACCGGCGAGGTTGTACGTCGTACGGATCGTCCCCCCGATCCCGTACGCGTTGTGTATCAGGAAAGAGATATGCATGCGTCCCCGAATCCCCTGCCTCGTCCACTGCCGCGTGGTTAGACCCGAGCCCCTGGGGTGTGGTTGACCTCCATCATCACCTTGTTCCCAAAGGGTTTCCGTTTTGGGAACTGATATACGGAACGTTTCATCATTTTCACGCATCCGGGCCGGTTGAGGGCCTCGCAGCGGTCGTGCCGTCTCAGGGTTCGTAAGACAACTGCGGTACCTCGAAACAGTTACTGTTCATGTCGCCCTGGCTCACCCACCCCTCGGCGTCCTCCCAACGGGCCACGGACACACAGGTCCTGCGGGTCTTCGGGGGCTCGGACAGGTTCTCGTAGGTGACGGGCAGCAGCAGGCCGTCGGCTGTATACGGCTTCCCCTCGGCCCCCTCGGCCAGGAAGCGGTCGACACACGCGCGCGTGATGTCCGTTTGCGCACAGGACTCGGCCGCGTCCGTGAACCACATCGCCGCCGCCCAGCCCTCCAACTGCCACTGGGAATGGGTCTTCAAGTCCTCGGTGGCGTCCCGGAATTCCCGTACGGCCTCGTGGTCCGTGTCCTCGTAGTTGCGGCTGGAGCCCGTCGCCCACAGGGCGTTGCGGCAGCGCGGCGAGTCCTTGTAGTCCTCGCGGACCTTGGACGTCCAGTTCTGCACATTGGTGACCTTGGCGAGGACCTCGGCGCCGACGTCGTCCATGGCCTTGCACAGCTGGGCGTTGCCGTAGGAGTCGATGGCGTCGAAGACCAGATCGGCGCCCTGCTCCTTCAGATCGGCCGCCACGGCGCGGAAGTTGGGCAGCGAGAAATCGACCTGCTCGGTGACCACCTTGTAGCCCTCGGCCTCAAGGCCCTGAGTGACGAGCCGCGCGTACGCGGCCGACGCCGGCTGGTTGTAGGAGACGACCGCCGCCGTACGGGCGCCCTGCTCGCGCTTGAAGTAGCGGTAGACCTCCGTACCGCCGTACAGCTTGCCGTCCCAGCCGGGCTTCCCGTTCCGTGGCGCGAGGCTGCCGTAGATGCTGTAGAGGTGCGGATACGTGTCGTACGCCGGGCCGATGGGCTGTCCGCCGATGTCGGGCACGCGCGCGCGTGAGACACGGGAGGCGCCCGCGTAGTCGAGGGACGAGCCGGCGACGAGGGCGACGACCTTGTCCTCGTCGACGAGCTTGTGCACGCACTCGTTGTTGCCGACGCCGCTGCCGCCGTCGTCGCACGTACGGACCTCGACCTGGCGGCCTTCGATACCGCCGCGCGCGTTCAGCCGCTCGAAGTAGGCCTTCGCGCCGTCACGTGGGCCGGTGAACGCGTCGCCGCCGACCGGGCTGGTGGCACTGGTGATGATGCCGACGCGGACCGGCTCGCCGTCGGCCCGTGTGGGGGTGCCCTCGTCGGGCCGGTTCTCGAAGTCGCTCTCCGGGAGGCGGCTGCCGCAGGCCGTGCTCAGCAGGAGCAGGAAGCCCGCGACGGCGCACTCAGCAGCCCGGAAGCGGCGACGCATTGCCGCTCAGCCCGACAAGGCCGCACAGCGTCTTGACGGAGACCTTCCACACGTCGTCCTGCTCGACGGCCGTCCCGGTGGCGTCGGGCATGACCGTGGCGCCCTTCAGGGTGAGTGTGTACGTCACGTTCGCCTCGGTCGCCGAGGTGAACTCGACCTTGTTGACCTCCGCCTGCACCTGCCCACCGCGCTCGTCACCGCTGAAGGCCTGTAGGACCGGGGCCATCCGGTCGCCGTTCTCCAGGTAGGCCTGCTTGTCCTTCAGGGGGGTGGCCGGGTCGAAGAACTTCACCCAGTTCTCCTTGATCTCCCGCTCCGCCGCCGCGGTGTCCTCCGGCGCCGTGGGGCTCTCTTCGGCGGCGCGGGTGGGCTCCTCCACCGTGGGCGAGGGCGGCGCCACGTCGTCGCCGCCGCTGTCGTCTCCGCAGGCCGTGAGGGCCGGGCCCGCCACCAGGACCGCGGCTGCCAGCCACGCCGCCGTACGCCGTCCGGGACCACGCATCCGCTTGCCGCTCCCCCGCTTGAGGTCGCTGCCGAGAACCATCTGGCTCACCACCGGGTGTCGGTCCGGGCCATGTGCGCCCGGTTCTTTCAGGGTCAGCTTCCACAGGGCATAGTGCAAGCCATTGGCCGGCATGGACAGATACGTGACATGGACTGACACATGACGTGGGAGCTCCGATGCGGACTGCTCGACTGCGGACTGTGCACCCCGTCCTCTGGGCCGGGTGGGCGGCGCTCGCCGCCGGAGCGGTGCTGTGCGTCATCGGCTGGTACGGGATCTCGGGCGAGCGGTTCGCCGAGCGGCAACTGCCCTATCTCGCTTCCTGCACGGTGCCCGGCGCCGCGCTGATCATCGCGGGTGCCGTGCTGCTCACCCACGGCAGGAACGCCCTCGCGGCGGCGCGCGTGGAGGAGCTGTACGGGCTCCTGGTGGCCGCCGAGCCCGCCGACGCAGACGAGTCCGGGCAGGCCGTGACGGCGCCCGTCGCCGTCAGCGGCGAGCTGCTGATGGTGCCGGGCGGCACGCTGTGGCACCGGGCCGACTGCCCGCTGGTCGCCGGGAAGACGGACGCCCTGCCGGTCGACTCGCGGGTCCTCGCGCGCGGGGAGCTCGCTCCCTGCCCGATCTGCGGGCCGTCCGCCTCGGACGTTTCCTCGGTTGGCTGATGGCTCCCGGCTGATGGCGTCGCTGACGTACGACCTCACGCTCGCCGGGCTCTCCGTCGGCGCTGCCGCCGCGCTCACCGGGATCGGGCTGATCGTCACCCATCGGGCGACCGGCGTGCTCAACTTCGCGCACGGCGCGATCGCGATGGTGTGCGCCTATCTGCTGCGCCAGCTCACGGTCGAGTGGGACTGGCCGCTCCCGCTCGCCGCCGCCCTCACCCTGCTCGTGGTGGCACCGGGCATCGGCCTGGTCCTGGAACGCTTCGTCTTCCGTCCGCTGTCCGTCCTCGGCAGCGATCCGGCGCAGACGCTGGTCGCCTCGATCGGCGTGTTCGTGCTGCTGGTCGGCGGAGCGGCGCTGATCTGGGGGCCGGGCGCACACTCGGACGCGCCGACGCTCGTATCGGCGGATCCCTGGGGGCAGTTGGCGGTGACGCTGGTCCTGGCCGTGGGCGTGGGGGCGATGACCCGCTGGACGCGCTTCGGGCGGGAGCTGCGGGCCGTCGTCGACGACCGCTCGCTCGCCGTGCTCGGCGGCATCGACGCGGACCGGGTGGCCGCGGCGGGCTGGGCCTTCGGCTCCTTCACGGCGGGACTGACCGGGGTGCTCCTGGCGCCTTACGTACGCCTTGATCCGTACGGTCTGCCACTGCTGGTCATGGAGGTGGTGGCGGTCGCGGTGGCCGCCCGGATGCGCAACCTGCCCGTGGCCGTGGTGGTGGCGCTGGGCATCGGGGTCGCCCAGAGCCAGCTGACGCGGCTCCACCCGCCGGGCTGGCGCGAGCCGCTGGTGCAGGCACTGGGGGCGAACCTCTTCGTCGTCGCGCTGCTGATCGCGGCGCTGGCACTGCCGGGGATCGGCGCCCGGGACGCGCTGCCGCGTACCGCGACGGCGCGGGTGGCGACTCCGCCGGGCGCGTGGATCGTGGCCGTGGTCCTCTTCCTGATCCCCCTGGGCTTCGCGGGCCGGGATCTGCATACGTCCGTACAGGTCCCGGCGCTGGGTGTGGTGCTGCTTTCGCTGGTCGTGGTGACGGGCCGCGGCGGCCAGATCTCGCTCGGCCAGGCGGCGTACGCGGGCCTCGGCGCCCTCTTCACGGCACTGCTGGCGGCGGGCCGCTTCCCGGGCCTGCCGGAGCTTCCCGAACTGGCCGCGCTGGTGGTGGCCGTCCTGCTGGTGGCTCCGCTGGGCCTGCTGACCGGCTGGCCCGCCATCAGCCGGCACGGTCTGGCCCTCGCCCTGGCGACCTTCGCTGTAGGCGTCGGTGTCAGCCGCTTCGTCTTCGCCCAGCCGTACGCGACGGCGGGCCTGACGCTGGGCCGCCCGGCGGGCTTCGAGAACGACCGCACGTACTACGTACTCGAACTCGGCCTCCTGGCAGGCGCGTTGCTCGCCGCGCACGCACTGCGCCGGGGCCGCACCGGCCGTGCCCTGGCCGCGATGCGCGACCACGAGGCGGGCGCGTCGGCGGCGGGCGTCCGCGTGCCCGCGCTGAAGCTGACGGCCTTCGTGGCGGGCGCGGCCCTGGCCGCCCTCGGCGGCGGCATGCTCGGCATGGGCCTGCGCGCCTTCGACCCCGCCGCGTACGACCCCGTGCGCGGCCTCCTCTGGTTCGCCGCGATCGTCGTCCTCGGCGCCGACAGCGTCCTGGGCGCACTGGCCGCCGCGGCGCTCCTGGTGGGCCTGGACGCGGGCACCCGCGGCGGCGTGGCGGCGGCGCTGATCGGCCTCCTGGCTGTGCTGGTGGGCCGCTTCCCCGGCGGGCCCTACGAGGCGCTGCGCTTGGCGGCGGGCCGCCTCCGCCTGCGCCGCGAGGCGAAGCTCACGCCGCTGGGGGCCAGGGTACGGAGACGGCTCCGTCCGAAGCCGCCCGTGCCGGGCCGGGCGCGGGTCGCGGCGGGGGCAACCGGGGTTTCGGCGGTTTCGGCGAGGGCATCCGGCCCGGCTGGGGCGGGCGGTCCCGCCGGGTCGGTTGGTGCCGCCCGGTCGGGTGGTGCCGCCCCGGTGGATGCGCCGGGTGGCACGCCCCGGCGGGGCACGGCCTACGGCCCGAGCGGGACGGCTGAGCCTGGCGGATCGGCCCCCGGCCGCGCGGCGCCTGGCCGGACCGGGGAGCCGCGGGCGGCGGGAGTACCGAGCCCCGCCGAAGCGGGCGCCCCCGCCGAACCAGGCGGCCCGGAAGGCGCACCCTACCCCGGCACAGCCCACGGTCCGAGCGGGACGCCGGAACCAGGCGGACCAGCCGCCGGCCCTGGACACGCGGCACCCGGCCGGACCCGGGAGCCGCGGGCCACACCGGTCGGCCACGTCCTCCGCGCCCGCGGCCTGCGCGTCACCTACGGCGGCTTCACCGCCCTCGACGGTGTCGACCTCGAGCTTCCCCCGGGCACGGTCACCGCGGTCGTCGGGCCCAACGGGGCCGGAAAGAGCACTCTGTTCCACTGTCTCGCCGGGACCGTGCGGCCGGACGCGGGGCGTGTCATGTTCGGGGAGCGGGATGTCACCCGGCTCCCGGCACACGCCCGTACGCGCCTCGGCGTGGCGCGGACGTTTCAGCAGCTCGCTGTCTTCCCGACGTTGACGGTGGCTGAGAACGTGCGGGTCGGCGCCGAGCAGGGGCGCGTCGTCGATCCGGGCGCCGTGGAGCGTGTGTCGCGGCTGCTCGGACTCGACGGGGCGGTACGGGCGTTGCCCGCGGCGGGGCTGCCGACCGGCACCCTGCGGCGTGTCGAACTCGCCCGCGCCCTGGCGGGCAGCCCGCGTGTCCTGCTCCTCGACGAGCCCGCCGCGGGCCTCGACACGGGCGAAGTGGCCGCGCTGGCCCGCGTGTTGCGGGCCCTGGCCGCCGACGGCATGGCCCTGCTCGTCGTCGAGCACGACCTAGACCTCGTGGCCGACCTGGCCCACACCGTGCACGTCATGACGGCGGGCCGCATCGTGACCTCCGGCCCCACCCGCCACGTACTCGACAACCTCGAAGGACTCGACACGGTGGTCGAACGATGAACACCGGCATTTCGCTGCGCCACGCGCGCGTGCGGTACGGCCCGCTGGAGGCCCTGCACGGAGTGACTATCCACGCGCCCGCCCCCGGCCTCACCGTCCTGCTCGGCCGCAACGGCTCGGGCCGTACGACCGCACTGCGCGCCCTCGCCGGAACCGTCCCCCTGTCCCGTGGCGCCGTGCTGTGGGACGGCACCGACGTGACGTGGATGCCCGCATACGAACGGGCCCGCCGCGGACTGTGCCTGGTGCCGGAACGGCAGGCCGTCTTCGGCTCGCTCACCGTCCGCGAGAACCTCGAACTCGCGTCCACCGGCGGCCACTTCGAGCCCGCCCTCGACGCCTACCCCGCACTGCGTCCCCTGTTCGCCAGAAAGGCCGGCACCCTCTCCGGCGGAGAGCAACGCATGCTCGCCCTCTCCCGCGCCCTCCTGGCACGCGCGCGCGTGGTGCTCGTCGACGAACCCGCGCAGGGCATGTCACCGCCGGTCGCGGCCCGCACGTACGAACTGCTCGGCGGCCTCGACGCCTGCGTGATCGTGGCCGAACAGCGGCTGCCGCCCGGCCTGGGCGGCAGGGCGGCAGTCGTGTACGAACTACGGCGTGGCGAGGTCGTGTTCAGCGGCGAGGCGGCGGAGCGGGCAGCGGCGGACCCATCAGCACCGGACCGGGAGTGATCGCCCGGCCGGAGGCGGCTCCCCTGGGGAGGCTCAGCATCATGCCGGTGGTCAGCCGGTTCGGATCCTTCCCGACGATCTGCTTGTTGAGCTGGTAGAGCGCCTGCCAGCCGCCCCGGATCCTGTAGCGGTGGGCGATCGACGAGAGCGTCTCGCCGGGCTTCACCACATGCGCCCGGCCCCTGAGTCCGTACCTCTTGGAGCAGACGGGCCACGCCTCCCATCCCTGGACGCTCAGCACCCTCTCGGCGACGGTGATCTGCTCCTGACGGGTGGCCAGATCCGCGCGCGGCGCGTACTTCAGCCCGCCGAACGCCTCCCAGGTGGACTGCTGGAACTGCAGCCCTCCGTAGTAGCCGTTTCCGGTGTTCACGTGCCAGCGGCCACTGCTCTCGCACTCGGCGACACAGCCCCAGGGCCACTGGTCCTTCCCACAGTTGTACGCCGCCCGGGCCGCACCCGGAGGACCGGGCGCCGGAGGCGGTGGCGCGGGGACCGCCTCGGCAGGGGCGAGCAGAGTCAGGGCTACGGCGACTACAGCCGAGTACCACGTGCGCTTGATCAGCATTCGGCCACGCTAAGCAGTCGGCCACGGCGGTCCGCCCAGCCGCGCCTGAGGCGGGTGGGGCCCCACCCGGTCGGAGGACCGGATGGGGCCCAATGCTCGAGAGCAGAGGAGTCAAGGGCTCAGAGGTTGAGCCGCTGCCCGGGGACGATCGTGTTGGGATCGGCGCCGATGGCTGCCTTGTTGGCGGCGTAGATCCGCTCCCAGGTGGTCCCGTGTCGCGCGGCGATGGCGCTCAGCGTGTCGCCGGTGCGGACGGTGTAGTCGCCGCGGGACGCGTCGCGGCCGGTGCGGCTCGTCGAGCGGGCCGGCGTCTTCGACGGCTTCGCGGGCTTGGACGGGGCGGCCTTGGTGCTGGGTGTGGACGCCGCGGGCGCGCTGCCGGACGCTCCGGCGCGTGAGGAGCAGGTGGGCCAGGCGCCCCAGCCCTGCGCGCGCTGCACCTTGGTGGCCACAGCGATCTGCTGCGCCTTGGAGGCCTTGTCGGCGGTCGACGCGTAGGCCGTGCCGCCGTACGCGCGCCAGGTGGCCGCGGAGAACTGGAGTCCTCCGTAATAGCCGTTACCGGTGTTGATGTGCCAGTTGCTGCCGCTCTCGCACTGGGCGATGCGGTCCCACACTCCGCTGTCAGCCGCTGCGGCGTTGCCGCCGGCGGCGAGCAGTCCGAGCGGGGCGAGCAGTGCCGCCCCGGCGAAGACCGCGGTCGTACGAACCTTGCGAGTGTTGTCGGCACAATCGGACATGTAGTTCCCTCTCGAAGGACTCGGGGTCCCCCAAGGCGGGACGGAACTCGCCGCTCTTCGGCCGCAGTCGTTCCGGTCCGCCCCGTCCGCCGACGGTGGTGCTTCGAGCTGGCTGTGGTGCGGCCGGCGGACGTACCCGAGCGGTGCTCGTTGCACACGGCCGAGGAATCTAGAGAGTCGCGCGGTCCGATATCAACCAAATGCTTGTCATTCCAGGCCAGTTCGCCGTTACCGACAGTATCGGCGAATTCCGGCCACCCACTTCATTCGCCGATATCGTGATTTGTCGACCTGACGCACTGACGATCTGTGACTCACCTCACCGGATCAACTTCCTTGGACATCCGAGAAGTTGGCGTGGAGTAGCAGGTTCCGCAGCGGGATTCACCGTGCGCGCAGGATGGTTCGATTCCGTTCGCTCCCGGGCGTGACTCCGGCCACAGATCACCCGTTGTCTTCTTCATGAACCGGGAACCCTCCCGCTTCATGAGCCGGGAGCCGCCCGGCGACGCCACGCACCGCATCCCGAGGAGCCACCCGTGCCGCGCATGCTCGACGTCAGCGACGACGTACGCGCCGAGATCGGCGACGAAGAAGCCGACCGGCTGCTCGCCGGAGAGAACGCCCCGGGCAGTTACGACTGCACGTCCTGCCGCACCCCGGGCGACTCGGAACAGGAGCGCACCAGCACCGTCCTGTTCATCGGCGAGGAGACCGCCGTCCTCGCCTTCGCCCACGCCACCTGCCTGCCCTCGCAGGTCGTCCAGGTCACCGAGGAGCAGTTGCAGGGGGCCGTCCGCTCGATCACCGGCCAGGAGTCGGTCACCGGGCACGAGCGCCCCGGCCCCGCCGAGGCCATGCCCGAGCAGGCCGTCCTCGGTGTCACGAGCGGACTCGTCCTGCTCGGCGGAGAGTTGCACCCCGCGCTCGTCGTCGAGCCGACCGGACCCATCGCGCGCCCCGGCACGACGGGAGGCGACGGTGACGACTTCCTGCCGCTCCTCATCGAGCAGGGCTTCATGCCGCTGCCCCAGCTGACCGAGGTGCCGCCCGTGCTGCACGGCTGGTCCGTGCTGCTCGCCATGGGCCAGCTGCACGCGGTCCTGCAGCCCGGCACCGGCGGCGGCTCGCCCGTCGCCTGGTGGCAGGCCCACCAGCCGCTCCAGGTCACCGACAGCTGGCGGCAGGCCGCCAACAAGCACCAGCAGGTGCTGCTGTTCGCGGCCCCCGTAGGCTCGATCGGCCGCCAGCCCCGCGAGGACCTGCTCCGCGAGGCCCTCGACAAGGCGGCGGCCAACGGCAAGCTGGTGGCGGCCGCGATGCCGCTCGCCGGGACCTGAGTGTGAGCACCGGTTCCCGAATGCGCCCGGCCCGGGCATCAGCCCAGGTCGGGCGCATCTGTTGGGGTCCGGGGTCGTTGGCACGTACGTGCACACCTACGACGCCCCCCGCCGCCTGCCGTACACGTCACCGATCCCGGCCATGCGGCCGGCGCAGGACTCCTCCGGTCATTCGGCCACGCCGATCTACGACGCGCTCTACGCGGAGTTCCGCCGGTCCTTCCGGACCCCGCCGGGCGATCGCAGCGGCGAGGAGGAGCTGGGCTTCACAGCCTTCGGCACCGTGCAGCACACGAGCGGACGCCCGGCCTCACGCGGCCGCACCACCACCGGCGTCTGGCAGCCGGTCGCGCGGCAGCACGCCTCGGGGCTGATCCCGGCGCTGCCGCCCCGGCCGCGCAAGGAACGCTGACGCGGTAGCTCGTACGTACGAAAAGGGCCCTCTTGCACCACCTGGCAGGGGGCCCTTTTCAACGCCTCAACGCCCGGACGGCGCCCGTTACTTCTTCTTGCCGCGCTTCTCCCGCACGCGTACGGAGATATGGATCGGCGTCCCCTCGAAGCTGAACTGCTCACGCAGTCGGCGCTCCACGAAGCGCCGGTAGCCGTGCTCGATGAAGCCGGACGCGAAGAGCACGAACCGCGGCGGCTTCGTGCCCGCCTGCGTACCGAACAGGATCCGCGGCTGCTTGCCGCCCCGGACCGGGTGCGGATGCGCGGCGACCAGTTCACCGAGGAAGGCGTTCAGCCGGCCCGTCGGGACCCGGGTCTCCCAGCCCGCCAGCGCGGTCTCGATGGCCGGGACCAGCTTCTCCATGTGGCGGCCCGTGAGCGCCGAGACGTTCACCCGCGGCGCCCACGCCACCTGGGCGAGCTCGGTCTCGATCTCCCGCTCCAGGTAGTAGCGGCGCTCCTCGTCGAGGGTGTCCCACTTGTTGAAGGCAAGGACGATCGCGCGGCCCGCCTCCACGGCCATCGTCACGATGCGCTGGTCCTGGACGGAGATGGACTCGGAGGCGTCGATGAGGATCACCGCGAGTTCCGCCTTCTCGACGGCGGCGGCCGTGCGCAGCGAGGCGTAGTAGTCGGCGCCTTGCTGGAGGTGGACGCGCTTGCGGATGCCCGCCGTGTCCACGAACTTCCAGGTGATTCCGCCGAGTTCGATGAGCTCGTCGACCGGGTCACGCGTGGTGCCCGCGACCTCGTTGACGACGACGCGCTCCTCGCCCGCCACCTTGTTGAGCAGAGACGACTTGCCGACATTCGGGCGGCCGATCAGGGCGATACGACGCGGTCCGCCGACGCCGACGCCGAAGGTCTGCGCCGGGGCGTCCGGCAGCGCCTCAAGCACGGCGTCCAGCATGTCGCCGGTGCCGCGGCCGTGCAGGGCCGAGACGGGGTGCGGCTCGCCGAGGCCGAGGGACCACAGGTACGCCGCGTCCGCCTCGCCGCTCGGGCCGTCGACCTTGTTGGCGCACAGCACGACGGGCTTGCCCGCCTTGCGCAGCAGCCGGACGACCGCCTCGTCGGTATCGGTCGCGCCGACCTTGGCGTCGACGACGAAGACGACCGCGTCGGCCGCGTCGATCGCGTACTCGGCCTGCGCGGCCACGGACGCGTCGATGCCGAGGACGTCCTGCTCCCAGCCGCCGGTGTCGACGATCTTGAAGCGGCGGCCCGCCCACTCGGCCTCATAGGTGACGCGGTCACGGGTGACGCCGGGCTTGTCCTCGACGACGGCTTCGCGGCGGCCGATGATGCGGTTCACCAGGGTCGACTTGCCGACATTCGGGCGGCCGATGATGGCGAGGACCGGGAGCGGGCCGTGTCCGGCCGCCTCGATCGCGCCCTCGACGTCCTCGACGTCGAAGCCCTCTTCCGCGGCGAGCTCCATGAACTCCGCGTACTCGGCATCGCCAAGCGCCCCGTGCTCGTGCTCCGAGCCGTCGGGCTGGATGTGGTCGTTCATGAAGTCCGTACCTCGTTCATCGTGGTGATCGGTGGAGCGCCCTGATTCCGGGTGATCCACTACTCAAGTGTCGCTCAGCGCTCGGTGAGACGCTCTGTGTTTTCCAGGCGCCCCGTGAGACGCCTGGCGTCTTCCAGGTGCGCGCTGAGCTGCTTCTGGATGCGCCCGGTCGCCTCGTCGAGCGCCTTGCGCGTACGCCGCCCGCTGCCGTCGCCCGCTTCGAAGGGGTCTCCGAAGACGACGTCGACCCGGCTGCGCAGCGGAGGCAGCCCCTTTATCAACCGTCCGCGCCGCTCCGTACTTCCCAGCACGGCGACCGGAACGACCGGCGCTCCGCTGCGTACGGCGAAGTAGGCGAGCCCGGCGCGCAGCGCGGCGAAGTCGCCCTCGCCGCGGCTGCCCTCGGGGAAGATGCCGAGGACTCCGCCGTTCTCCAGGACGCCGAGGGCCTGGGTGATGGCGGTGCGGTCGGCGGTCGAGCGGTCCACCTTCAGCTGGCCGACGGCGTGCATGAAGGGGCCGAGCGGGCCGACGAACGCCTCCTTCTTGACCAGGAAGTGCGACGGCCGGGGCGCCACGCCGATGACCATCGGACCGTCGATGTTGTGGGAGTGGTTGGCGGCGAGGATCACCGGGCCGGTCGCGGGGACCTTCCAGGCGCCCAGGACGCGCGGCTTCCACAGCCCGTACATCAGGCCGACGCCGATGCGCCGCCCGACCTCGGCACCCCGTGCCGAAGGTGGCTCGGTCACTTCGCTGCCCGCTTCTCCTCGACGAGGGTGACGACGCACTCGATGACCTGCTGGAGCGTGAGGTCGGAGGTGTCCACCTCGACCGCGTCGTCCGCCTTGGCCAGCGGCGAGGTCTTACGGGTGGAGTCGGCCGCGTCCCGCTTCAGCAGGGCCTCGCGGGTCGTGTGGAGGTCGGCGCCCTTCAGCTCACCGCTGCGGCGGGCGGCGCGGGCCTCCGGGGACGCGGTGAGGAAGATCTTCACGTCGGCGTCGGGCAGGACGGTGGTCCCGATGTCCCGGCCCTCGACGACGATGCCCCCCTCGGCTGCCGCGGCGACCGAGCGCTGCAGCTCGGTGATCCTGGCGCGCACCTCGGGCACGGCACTGACCGCGCTCACCTTGGAGGTGACCTCCTGGGTGCGGATCGGGCCCGAGACGTCCGTGCCGTCCACCGTGATGATCGGCGCCGAGGGGTCCGTACCGGACACGATCTCGGGCTTCGCGGCCACGGCGGCGATCGCGGTGGGGTCGCTGACGTCTATGCCGTTGTTCACCATCCACCACGTGATCGCCCGGTACTGGGCACCGGTGTCGAGGTAGCTCAGACCGAGCTGGGCCGCGACGGCCTTCGAGGTGCTCGACTTGCCCGTGCCGGAGGGGCCGTCAATGGCGACGATCACTGCCGGTGCGGTCCGGGCGGCGCTGGTTTCCACGGGTGCGAGCACCTTCCTGATACGGGGTGGTGGACTGACACGGGCACGATCGCGCCCCGCACAAGGTTACTGTCTCCCCGACCCCGGTATTACTGGCCTCCGGCCCCACCCTCGACGCCGCCCTCGCACCACTCGGCGCCAGAACGCCTCCCGGGCTCCGGGACGGCCGCGGCGGCCTCCGACCGCCGACTCGCGGCACCGGCCCCCACCCGGCCGCTACTGCCGGATCGCCCAGCCACGCTCCCGCAGCGCAGCCGTCAGCACCGGCGCCACCGCCGGCTTCACCATCAGCTCCACCAGACCCGCCTGCTGCCCGGTCGCGTGCTCGATCCGTACGTCCTCGATGTTGACGCCCGCGGCGCCCGCGTCCGCGAAGATGCGGGCCAGTTGGCCCGGCTGGTCGTTGATGAGGACGACGACGCTCTCGTACACCGTGGGGGCGGCGCCGTGTTTGCCCGGGACGCGGACCTGGCCGGCGTTGCCGCGGCGCAGGACGTCCTCGATGCCGGAGGCGCCCTCGCGGCGCTTGGCCTCGTCGGAGGACTGGAGTGCGCGCAGGGCCTGCACCGTTTCGTCCAGGTCTGCGGAGACGTCCGCGAGGAGGTCGGCGACCGGGCCCGGGTTCGCGGACAGGATGTCGATCCACATCCGGGGCTCGGAGGCCGCGATCCGGGTCACGTCACGGATGCCCTGGCCGCAGAGACGTACGGCTGCCTCCTCGGCGTTCTCCAGACGCGCGGCGACCATGCTGGACACCAGGTGGGGCATGTGGGAGACCAGCGCCACCGCGCGGTCGTGGGCGTCGGCGTCCATCACGACCGGTACGGCACGGCAGTGCGACACCAACTCCAGGGCGAGGTTGAGCACTTCGGTGTCGGTGTCCCGGGTGGGCGTCAGCACCCAGGGCCGCCCCTCGAAGAGGTCCTCGGTCGCGGCCAGCGGCCCCGACTTCTCACGGCCCGACATGGGATGCGAACCGATGTACGCGGAGAGGTCGAGCCCCAGCGCTTCCAGCTCACGACGCGGCCCGCCCTTGACGCTGGCGACGTCCAGGTAGCCGCGCGCGACCTTGCGCCGCATCGCGTCGGCGAGCGTCGTGGCCACGTGCGCGGGCGGCGCCGCGACGATCGCGAGGTCGACGGGGCCCGCGGGCTCCTCGTCCGTGCCGGCGCCGAGCGCGGCGGCCGTACGGGCCTGCTCCGGGTCGTGGTCGGCGAGGTGCACGACGACGCCACGCCCCACCAGGGCCAGCGCCGCCGATGTGCCGATGAGCCCCGTACCGATGACGAGTGCGGTCCTCACTGGGCGATGTCCTTGCGGAGCGCGGCCGCGGCGCCGAGGTAGACGTGCGCGATGTCGGAGCGCGGCAGATCGGACTCGATGTGCGCGAGGACGCGTACGACCCTGGGCATCGCGCCCTCGATGTCCAGCTCCTGAGCGCAGATCAGCGGTACGTCGACGATGCCGAGCTTGCGCGCGGCGGCTGCCGGAAAGTCGCTGTGCAGGTCGGGCGTCGCCGTGAACCAGATGCTGATGAGGTCCTCGGTGGTCAGAGAGTTCCGCTCCAGTATGGCGGTGAGCAGCTCGCTGACCTGCTCGTCCATGTGCCCGGCTTCGTCCCGCTCCAGTTGGACGGCGCCGCGGACCGCTCGTACCGCCACGGTGTCGCTCCTCGCTGATGTACGTATCGGCTCTGTGCACATCCAGCGTAGTCAGCCCGTGGTGCACGGGTGCGCGGCGCCCGCCTGCCGAGACGAGGGACGATCCCCTTGTCGCGGGCACGGCCGAAGCCCTTGCCATTGTCACGGAACCGTACGTTCCCGCCACTTGGAGTGAAACCGTCCGGGTCCGCCCCTGGACGCCGCCCCCGTGCTTCCGCTTGCATGGAGACGCTGTCCGCGACGCCTCGGGGGAGGCAACAAATGAAGCGCTCCGGACCACTTTTCACGCTACTCGGGGGGCTCCTGCTGGCCCTGGTGATGCTGTCGCTCAACGCGACGACAGGGACGAGCCCCACCGCGTCGGGCGGAGGCGAGCCACCCGCCACGAAGGTGTCACCGAGCCCGGAACCCGAGCCGACGAAGCCGACCGCGTCACCGGGCCCGTCGAAGAGCCCACCGCCGCCGAGCGCGCCGGCCAACGCCGACTACGCGGGCCGTACGGACGACGACTCCTCCGCGGTCGCCGTCTCACTGCGCGACGGCAAGGCGATCGCGTACTTCTGCGACGGCCGGGACCAGGAGTCCTGGCTGAAGGGCGACGTCAAGGCCGACGGCACCATGCGGCTGACCAGCCAGCAGGGCGGCGTGCTGAACGGCGAGCTGAAGGGCAACCGGATCAGCGGCACGGTGGACATGGGTCAGCAGGAGTACGGGTTCACCGCCGACAAGGCGCTCAAGCCCTCGGGGCTGTACCGGGCCACCGAGTCCGTACGCGGCGCCGAGATCGACGGCGGCTGGATCGTGCTGCCGGACGGTCAGCAGGTCGGCATCGTCAAGCGTGACGGCACCCCCTCGGCCGCGCCCCGTATCGACCCCGAGACCGGCGCCGTGACGGTCGACGGACAGCAGCTCACCGCCCGCCCCGTGCAGCCGTAGTCCTCCGTTCAGCCCTGACCGCAGGGAGCCGACCATGACCGTCGACCCGAACGCCGCCACCCAGGACTTCCCCTCGCCCGAACCGGCCCGCCGTCCACAGGCTTCCCGTTACCTCGTCCCGGCCCTGGTCGCCGGGGCGGTCGCCCTCGCCCTCGGTGCGTACGGCAAGGTGCACGAACCGGCGGGCACGGCCTTCAACCTGGCCGGGTTCAGCAGTACGGGTGCCGTCAAGTCCTGGCTGGCCACGGGGGCGATGGGCTTCGCGGTGGTGCAGTTCGTCTCGGCGCTCATGGTGTACGGGAAGCTGCCGGGCCCGAGCTGGGCAGGGGTGCTGCACCGCTGGTCGGGGCGGGTCGCGTTCCTGGCCGCGGTACCGGTCGCCGTGCACTGTTTGTACGCATTGGGCTACCAGACATATGAAACGCGCGTATTGTGGCATTCGCTCCTGGGCTGCTTCTTCTTCGGTGCCTTCAGCGCCAAGATGCTGCTCCTTCGCTCGGAGCGACTGCCCGGTTGGCTGCTGCCCATCGTCGGCGGGCTCGTCTTCGCCGCGCTCACGGTGGTCTGGCTGACCTCGGCTCTCTGGTTCTTCCGCACCTTCGGAGTGACGACATGACGATCCGCTCGACGCGTCGCACGGTTCTCGCGGCGGGGGCGGCCGGCGCGGCCGCGCTGCTCGCGGGGTGCAGCGAGTACGGGAACGAGAACGGCGGGGGCGAGGCGGAGTCGCCGGCTCAGGACGAGCCGACGTCCGGCGAGGCCCCGGGCGGCGAGGAACTGGCCAAGACGGCCGACATCCCGGTCGGCGGCGGCAAGATCTTCAAGGACGAGCAGGTCGTCGTCACCCAGCCCGAACAGGGTGAGTTCAAGGCCTTCTCGGCCATTTGCACCCACCAGCGCTGCACAGTCGCCAACGTCTCGGACGGCACGATCAACTGCACCTGTCACGGCAGCAAGTTCCGCGTATCCGACGCCTCGGTGGCCGACGGCCCTGCGACAAGACCCCTCCCCGAGGAGAAGATCACGGTCACGGGAAATTCGATTCGCCTGGCGTGATCCGGACCCTACGCTCGTCCGCATGAGCCCCGAGGACCTGGTCCGCGATCACACGATCTACTCCTGCGTCATGGGCTCCCGCGCCTTCGGCCTGGCCACGGACACCAGCGACACAGACGTCCGGGGCGTGTTCCTGGCCCCCACCCCGCTCTTCTGGCGCTTCGAGAAGCCGCCGACGCACGTCGACGGCCCCGCGGACGAACAGTTCAGCTGGGAACTGGAGCGCTTCTGCACACTGGCCCTGCGCGCCAACCCGAACATCCTGGAATGCCTGCACTCCCCGCTCGTCACGCACGTGGACGACACGGGCCGCGAACTCCTCGCCCTGCGCAAGGCGTTCCTCTCCCGCCAGGCGCACGACACCTTCGCGCGCTACGCACTGGGCCAGCGCAAGAAACTGGAAGCGGACGTCCGCACCCACGGCGCACCCCGCTGGAAGCACGCCATGCACCTGCTGCGCCTCCTGACGAGCTGCCGCGACCTGCTCCGCACGGGCACCCTCGCCCTCGACGTCGGCGACCAGCGGGAACCCCTGCTCGCGGTGAAACGCGGCGAGATCCCCTGGCCGGCCATCGAGTCCCGCATGGCCCGCCTCGCCACGGAAACGGACGAGGCAGCCGCCCGCACCCCGCTCCCGCCCGAGCCGGACCGGGCCCGGGTCGAGGACTTCTTGATCCGCGTCCGACGCACTTCAGCCCTGCAATCGGGCGCGGACGACCAGATGGTGCAGAGCGTCGTACGTCGTGTCGGCGAGGGCGTCCGGCAACACTGAAGCGGCCTGCGCCTCGTCGAGCACGACGTGCAGCCGCTCCACATCGTCCTGCACGCGCGCCTGGGCGACGTCGGCAGCTCCGTGCTCCCGCTCCACCTTCGCGGCGATCAGGTCCGGCAGATACGCGGGGGCGCCGAGCTGACCGATGAGCGTGGGCAGATGGGCCTGCACCTCGCCCGACCGCATCAGGTGGATGCCGGTGAGCAGCACCCGGAACGTGTAGAGCAGCGGCTTCAGCTCACTGGTCTTCTCGAAGAGCCGCCACTGCGTCGTGGCGAACCCGCGGTAGTGGTGCGCGTGATGGCTGGTGAGCGCGGCCGGCGCGAGCGCGACGAGTTCGGCGTGGGCGTCCGTGGTGTGCACGACGAGCGGCGAGAGCAGCTGCTCCAGCACATAGCCGTTGCGGCGCAGCATCAGCCGCACGAACTTCCGCAGGTCGTGCGTGACCAGGTCCATCTCCACGCCGTCCCGCTCCCACATGCGCGACCGGGTCTCCTCCGGCTCGCGCAACCCCACGAGGGCTTCCGTGGGCAGCAGGTGGACGCCGCGCAGGTCGACGTCCGAGTCGCGGGACGGAAAACCGTACAGATGCGCTCCGGAGACAGTGGCGAAGAGCACGGGGTCGGGCTGTTCCGCCACGACGGGCGCAAGGTCGATGTCCAGGTCGTGGGTCATCGATCAAGCGTCCCAGAGCGCTCCCAGGGCCATGAGATCACCCCGGTACTCGATCCTGTCGGCCCACTCCGTGGGCCAGGCGTCGGCCCCGATGTACGCCCCGGCGAACGCGCCCGTCAGGCAGGCGATCGAGTCGGAGTCGCCCGAGGTGCAGGCCGCTCGGCGCAGGGCCGTGAGCGGTTCGTCGAGGAAGAGCAGGAAGCAGAGCAGGCCGGTGGCGAGGGCCTCTTCGGCGATCCAGCCCTCGCCGGTGGCCAGGCACGGGTCCGTCTCGGGTGAGTGTGAGCGCACGGCTTTCTGAAGCCGGTCCAGGATCTCCAGGCACTCGTCCCAGCCCCGCTCGATGAAGTGCGCGGGCGTCGGGTCCTGGCTGCGCGTCCACAGGTCGCCGAGCCAGTTGTCGTGGTAGCGGGAGCGGTTCTCGTACGCGTACGAGCGCAGCAGTCCGACGAGGCCGGTCGGCTCGGTGCCCTGTGCGAGGAGGCGTACGGCATGCGCGGTGAGGTCGGACGCGGCCAGCGCCGTGGGGTGGCCGTGTGTGAGTGCGGCCTGCAACTGGGCGGCCCCGGCGCGTTGTTCGTCGCTCAGGCCGGGGATCAGCCCGATGGGCGCGACGCGCATGTTGGCGCCGCAGCCCTTGGAGTGGATCTGGCTGGCGTCCTGCCAGGGCCGGTCCGGGCGCTTCAGCTTCTCGCAGGCCACCAGACATGTACGGCCAGGCGCCCGGTTGTTCTCCGGCGACTGGAACCAGTCCACGAACTCCTCGCGCACGGGCCGTTCCATCCTCTTGGGCGCGAGCACCCCCCGGTCCATGGCCGTCCGCAGCCCCCACCCCAACGCCAGCGTCATCTGTGTGTCGTCCGTGACGATCGCCGGTGTCGGCAGCCCCATCTCCCGCCACGGCCCGAACTTGGCGAGGATCGACGGTACGTCGTTGAATTCGGTCGGAAAGCCGAGCGCGTCCCCGAGGGCCAGCCCGATCAACGCCCCTGTGGCAGCACGCTTCCTGACGGTGGTGGTCATGAGGATGGTCCTTCCCAGGACGGAGACGGTCGGAGCAGGGGCGGGTGGAGGGTGGTGGCGCTGCCCGCCCGGTACAGCGCCGCCGGCTTGCCCCGCCCGCCGGTCAGGCGCGCGGCGCCGGGGATCAGTTCGACGAAGCCGGGCGTGGCCAGGACCTTGCGCCGGAAGTTGGGCCGGTCCAGGACCGTCCCCCACACCGTCTCGTAGACCTGCTGAAGCTCCCCGAGCGTGAACTCGGGCGGGCAGAAGGCCGTGGCGAGACAGGTGTACTCGAGCTTGGCGCCGACCCGTTCGTGGGCGTCGGCGAGGATCCGGTCGTGGTCGAAGGCGAGCGGTCCGAGCCCGTCGTACGGCAGCCACTGGGCGCGTGCCGCGTCTGAGCCGCCGTGCGGCTCCGGAGCGTCGGGCAGCAGCGCCGCGTACGCGACGGAGACGACCCGCATCCGGGGATCGCGGTCCGGCTCGCTGTACGTCCGCAGCTGCTCCAGATGCAGTCCGGTGACGTCCGACAGACCGGTCTCCTCGGCGAGTTCGCGCCGGGCGGCCGTCTCCGCGGACTCGTCGGGCAGGACGAAACCGCCGGGCAGTGCCCAGCAGCCCGCGTACGGCTCCCGCCCGCGCTCGATCAGCAGCACTTGGAGTACGGCCGCCCGGACCGTGAACACCGCGAGATCGACAGTGACGGCGAAGGGCTCGAAGGCGTGCTTGTCGTACCCCTCGGGGGCTTCGGGTGCGTTGCCCTTTGCTGTGGTCACGCCCACCCACCTCCTTAATAGTCACTCAGACTATAAAGAGGCGGGCGGGCTGTGGCAACCCCTCAACTCCCGTCCTTGGACGTCAACTCCCGTGCTTGGACGGCGCGAACGACGCCACCACCGCCCCGGCGGCCGAGACCGCCGCCGAGACCCACAGCGCGGGGGCGCATCCGTCGATGAAGCTCTCCGCCGAGTCGTAGCCCCCGTACTGGACGAACACGGCCGCGGCGACGGCGACTCCGAAGACGCCGCCCAGCTCGCGCAGCGCGTTGTTGACGCCCGACGCGACGCCCACCTCAGCGGGCGGCACCGACGAGCTCACGGCGTTCGCGACGGTGGGGAAGACCATGGAGATGCCGACTCCGGCGATGATCAGCGGCACGACCAGGCGGTCGTAGCCGACCCCGGGCTCCACCTGCCAGGCCATCAGCCCGAGCCCCACCGCCTGGAGAACAAGGCCCGTCAGCATGAAGGGCCGGTTCCCGAACCGGTCCGCGAGCGCACCCGCGACCGGCGCGACGAGCAGCGGCGTACCGGTCCACACCAGGATCCGCAGGCCCGCCTCCAACGGGGAGTTGCCCAGGCCCACCTGGAAGAGCTGAGAGATCATGAACAGCGCGCCGAGCAGCGACATGAACATCAGGAAGACCGCACCGTTGGCGGTGGAGAAGCCGCGCCGCCGGAAGTGCGCGAGCGGCAGCATCGGGTACTTCGCCCCCGACCGCTCCCAGCCGAGGAAGGCCGCCACGAACACGACCCCGGCGGCCAGGGCGACCAGCACCTCGGCACTCCCCCAGCCGGCCTCCGGCGCCCGCACCGGCGCCCAGGCGAGCCCGGTCAGGCCCACGGCCGCCAACACCAGCCCCACGATGTCGAGTTGGGGCCGCGGACCGTAGCTCTCGCGCAGCTTCATCGCGGCGAGCGGAAGCATCACAAGCCCCAGGGGCACGTTCAGCCAGAAGATCCACTGCCAGGACAGACCATCCGTGACAGCTCCGCCAAGGACCGGCCCGGCGGCCACCCCGAGTCCGCTCACCCCGCCCCACAGACCGATCGCCACGCCCCGCTTCTCGGCCGGGAACGCCTCGCTGATCAGGGTCAGCGTGAGAGGCAGGAGTACGGCCGCTCCCGCGCCCTGGACGGCACGTGCCGCGATGAGTTCACCGGCGCCACCGGCGAGCGCGGCCCACGCGGAGGCCAGTGTGAAGACGGCGAGCCCGACGACGTACATCCGCCGCCGCCCGAACCGGTCGCCGAGCGCCGCACCGGTGAGGGTCAGGCAGGCGAAGACGAGGTTGTACGCATTGATCGTCCACTCCAGCTGGGACAGGCTCGCTCCGAAGTCGGCCTGCAGCGCGGGCAGCGCGGTGGCGACGACCACCACGTCCAGCGCGCACAGGAGCGCCCCCAGCCCGGCAAGGACCACCGTCCAGACGCGCCGCGGGGGCGCGGTGGGTGGCGGTGCCTTGCGAGCGGGGGCGAGCAGAGTTTCCGCGATGTCGATGTCAGCCATGAGGGATAAGCCCTTCCGTGAGAGTCACTCACGGAAGGCAGACCAGCCCCGCCCGGAAAAGGAATCGCGCCCGAGGAACGCGACGAGCCGGTCGGAGGCGTCGGCCCGGGACAGCACGCCGACCGGCTCGGCGAAGCGCACTCCCCGGTCCTCGTCCCCGACCACGCACTGCGCGACGGACAGCAGTTCGGCCGCGAGCCCGGACGGAATCGGCCGCGGCCGCCCGCAGGCCTGCGCCACGTCCCAGCCGTGCACGGCGATCTCTACGGCGCCGGTGGCGGCCATCACGCGGACGTCCAGCGGGCGGTCCCCCACGGTCACGGAGCGCCCCTCCCCGGGCAGGGCCACCCAGGCGCCGAGCAGCGCACAGGCACGCCGCCGGAAGTCGCACGCGGGGTCCGCGCGGCCCTCCGCCGCCGGGAAGAGCCCGATCCGCCCGCCCGTCAGCCCCTCGTGCAGCGCGTCTAGCGCGTCGTCGAGATGGCCGAGCAACTCCCCCAGGTTCCACCGCGCGCACGGCGTGGCCCGCCGCAGACTCCCGGGTGGCACGGTGGCGACGCTCCCCAGGGCGTACGCGAGCGAACGCTCGAGCAGCTCCCCCGAGTTCATCGAAGCTCCCCCTGCTTCGTCGGCTGAGGCCCGCATTCAGGTCGGCCGGGGGTCCGGGGGTTGTCACCCGGGAAAGCACAGCATGACAGCACCTCCGGCATCCCGAAGCGCCCGGCCAGCTCCGGATCCAGGAAGACGGTGATCCGCGCGACCTCCCGGTCCTCGACAGATCCCTCGAGGGTGAGCACCTGCACCGAGTGCGCCCGGTGCACCCCATCGGCACCACGTATGTACGCCACCACGGCCGGCTGCCCGTTCGCCCGCGTGGGGATCATCCGCAGATCTCCCTTCTCGTGCTCGAGCGCCTCCAGGAACCGCATGACGTCCTTCCTCCCGCTGAACCACTCCAGGTAGGGCGGCATCTCCAGCTCGACGCCTTCCTGGAGCAGCCCGAGCAGCGCGTCCATGTCGGCGTGCTCGAAGGCGGCCACATATCGGTCGAGCAGGTCGCGGTCGCCCGTGCTGTCCGGCTCCGCCAGCAGGTCCTCGTCCGGCGCCACTTCGTCGAGCCGGGCACGCGCGCGTTGGAGGCTGCTTTTCACCGCCGCCGTGGTGGTCCCGAGCAGGGCGGCCACCTCCTGCGCCCGCCAGGCCAGCACGTCCCTGAGGATGAGCACGGTCCGCTGCCGCGCGGGCAGATTCTGCAGTGCCGCGACGAGTGCGAGCCGCAGGCTGCCGCGCGCCGCGACGACGGCCGCCGGGTCGACGAGCGTGTCGGGTACCGGCTGGAGCCACGGGATGTCCGTCGGAGGGGTCCTCGGCGGCTCCTCGGGCGCGTCTGACGGCCCGCCGAGCCCGGTGGGCAGCGGACGCCGTTCGCGTCCCTCCAGCGCCGTCAGACACGTATTGGTGGCGATCCGGTAGAGCCAGGTCCGCAAGGAGGCGCGGCCCTCGTATCCGTCGTACGACCGCCAGGCCCGCAGATACGTCTCCTGCACCAGGTCCTCGGCGTCGTCGACCGACCCGAGCATCCGGTAGCAGTGCGCCAGCAGCTCGCGCCGGTACATCCCCGTAAGCCGTACGAACTCGTCGCGATCCGTCGTCACAGCCATGGCCGCTCCCTTCCGTCACGGGTACAGACCGGAGGAGCGGCCAAAACGCATCGGCCGGCTCCGGACGAATTCCGGAACCGGCCGTCGAGCGTGGCGAGTACGGCGGCCTAGAGGTCGACCTCCTGCATCAGCATCCCGACCTCCGTGTTGGACAGCCGGCGCAGCCAGCCCGACTTCTGGTCGCCGAGCGTGATCGGCCCGAAGGCGACGCGCACCAGCTTGTCGACCGGGAAGCCGACCTCGGCGAGCATGCGCCGCACGATGTGCTTGCGGCCCTCGTGGAGAGTGACCTCTACGAGGTAGTTCTTGCCGGTCTGCTGGACGACGCGGAAGTGGTCCGCGCGCGCGTACCCGTCCTCCAGCTGGATGCCGTCCTTGAGCTGCTTGCCCAGGTCGCGCGGGATCGGGCCCACGATGTGCGCGAGGTAGGTCTTCTTGACGCCGTACTTGGGGTGGGTCAGCCGGTTGGACAGTTCGCCGTGGTTGGTGAGCAGGATGATGCCCTCGGTCTCGGTGTCGAGCCGTCCCACGTGGAAGAGCCGCGTCTCACGGTTGGTGACGTAGTCCCCGAGGCACTGGCGCCCCTCCGGGTCCTCCATCGTCGAGACGACACCGGCGGGCTTGTTCAGCGCGAAGAACTGGTACGCCTGTGTGGCGACCGTCAGCCCGTCGACCTTGATCTCGTCCTTCTCCGGGTCGACGCGCAGCCCCTGTTCGAGGACGATCTCGCCGTTGACCTCGACGCGGGCCTGATCGACCAGTTCCTCACAGGCGCGCCGCGAACCGTATCCCGCACGCGCGAGCACCTTCTGCAGCCGCTCGCCCTCCTGCTCGGCGCCCGGGAAGGTCTTCGGGGGCTTGACGTCCTTCTTCTCCGCGTACCGGTCGCGATTGCGCTCCTCGGTCCGCGTCTCGAACTCGCGAGAGCGCCCGGGGGCCGTACGGCCGCGCCCGCCGCCCTGCTGGCCCTTCTTCGGAGCGCCCTTGGCCCCGCCGCGCGCGGAGCTGCCACGCCCGGACTTGGGGCCTTCCTTGGTGGCGTCAGGGCCCACGTCGTAGCGGCGCTCCTCGGGGCGGGGCTTGCGGGGGCGGCCCTGCTCCTGCCCCTGCTTCTGGTCCCTGCTGTTGCCGGCGCCGCGGTAGTTACCGCGCCCGCCGCTCTTGCCGCTGCCGCTGCTTCGCATCAAAGTTCCGTCGTCGTGTCGTCATCGGGGTCCGGTGCATCCGGATCGAACGACGGTACGCCTTCCTGTGTCTCGGCCTCGATCGCCTCCGCCTCGGGGAGGAAGGGCGCGAGCTCCGGAAGCTCGTCCAGGCCGCGCAGGCCCATCCGCTCCAGGAAGTAGTTCGTCGTCCTGTACAGGATCGCACCTGTTTCGGGTTCCGCGCCCGCCTCTTCGACCAGACCGCGCTGCAGGAGGGTGCGCATCACACCGTCGCAGTTCACTCCTCGTACGGCCGAGACACGGGAACGGCTGACCGGCTGCCGGTACGCCACGACCGCCAGCGTCTCCAGGGCGGCCTGTGTGAGCCGCGCCTGCTGCCCGTCCAGTACGAACCGTTCGACGGCCGCCGCGTACTCGGGCCGGCTGTAGAACCGCCAGCCGCCCGCGACAAGCCGCAGCTCGAAGCCACGGCCCTGCACGGTGTACTCGTCGGCCAGCGCGCGCAGCGCGTCCGCGATCTGCCGCCGGGGCCGCTCCAGGATCTTCGCGAGGTGCTCCACGGTCGCGGGTTCGTCCACGACCATGAGTACGGCCTCCAAGGCGGGCCTGAGGTCGAGATCCGCGACGGTACGCAGCCCTGCCGGGGCCTCGGTGGTGTTCTCGGTCACGCCTTCTCCTCCTTGGCTTCGTCCTGGGCCGGCTCCGGGGGCCTGTCGAACTCGTCCGTCACCCTCGGCTCCTCCTCGCTGTCCCCGCCCGTCCAGCGCACCAGCAACTCCCCCAGCGCCTCCTCCTGGTCGAGCGCGACGGCCTTCTCCCGGTAGAGCTCCAGCAGGGCGAGGAACCGGGCCACGACGGTCAGCGTGTCGTCCGTGTCCTCGACGAGTGCCTGGAAGGTGGCCTCCCCGAGCTCTCTCAGCCGTGCCACGACAATCCCGGCCTGCTCCTGCACGCTCACCAGCGGGGCGTGGATGTGATCGACGTACACCTGCGGCTTGGGCTTGGGCTGCATCGCCTTCACGGCGAGCTTCGCGAACCCCTCCGCCCCGATGCTGATGACGACCTCGGGCAACAACTCGGCGTGATGTGGCTCCAGTCCGACGGTGCGGGGATACCGACGGGCCTCTTCCTCGAGTCGCCGGCTGAAGATCTCGGCGATCTGTTTGTACGCGCGGTACTGCAAGAGCCTCGCGAACAGCAGATCCCGCGCCTCCAGCAGAGCCAGATCCCCCTCGTCCTCCACCTCGGCGGACGGCAACAGCCGAGCGGCCTTGAGATCGAGCAGGGTGGCGGCGACGACGAGAAACTCGGTCGTCTCATCGAGATCCCAGTCCGGCCCCATCGCCCGGATATGCGCCATGAACTCATCGGTGACCTTGGAAAGCGCCACCTCGGTCACATCCAGCTTGTGCTTCGAGATCAACTGAAGCAGCAGATCAAAAGGACCTTCAAAGTTGGCCAGCCGAACTTTGAAGGTCCCGTCATCGGGTTCGGCGACTTCGCGGGGCGCGCCGGGATCGGCGGGCCCAGCAGACGCTGCGGGTTCCACGGCGGCCGGTTCGCCGGCGTTGTGGGCAGTCGTTCGGCGGGGCGATGGGGGTCCCCCCGCTCGAACGGAGTCGAGAGTGGGGGAGGGTGAGCCCAACGCCCCACGGTCCGCAGTCGAAGAACCGTCCTCGACCAGCGACTCGCTCTCCGCCGAAGGCGAAACGGCTTCCGCCGTAGGTGGGTCCGGCTCCGCCGCAGGCGGCTCAATCTCCACCGGAGGCGCAGGCGCCTCCACCGCCTCCGGAGGCGCGGACTCCCCAACCTCCGCCGGAGGCAGCGGCCCCCGCCCCAGCGCACGCCGACGACCGGCGGAGCCGGATGCGGGGACGGAGCCGTCGTACGAGGTCATAGCCGTCGCAGGCTACCGCTTACCGCCCCCGGAGCCGACGGACAAGAATGCTGGCGTCCCCCCGCGACTCAAGGTCCGCGAGCACCACGGCGACGGCCTCACGCACGATCCGCCCGCGATCCACCGCGAGCCCGTGCTCCCCACGGAGCACCAGCCGAGCGTGCTCGAGGTCCATGAGCTCCTCGGCGGACACGTACACGGTGATCTTCTCGTCGTGCCGCTCCCGCCCACTGGGCCGCCGCGCGGCGGCCCGCCCGCGCTTACGTGTCTGAGCGGCGGCGGCAGAACCTTCCTGCGGTCCCTGCCGTCGCCCGGAGCGCTCGGCCCCGGCGGCACGGGTGCGGGACTCCCCGGCATCGGCGGACTCGGAGTCCGCGGCCACATGCTCGGCCCCGTCACCGTCCCCGCCCTGTGCGGGCACGGCCTGCGGCGCGTCCTCCGCGGACCCGGATCCGGACCCCGACCCGGAGGCAGCCGTATCGCCTTCGCCCGCAGGAGCCGGCACCCGGGCCTCACCGTTGGACTGGCCGTTGGCCTGGCGCCTGGGACTGGACGACTGGAGCGCCATTCCCCCTGTCGTACGGAACAGTTCGTCGGCCCCCGGCAGACTCACTCGGCGTGACACCGGGCGAGCACCTCCCTGGCGAGCTGACGATAGGCGGCGGCACCGACGGAGTTGGAGGCGTACGTGGTGATCGGTTCACCGGCGACCGTGGTCTCCGGGAAGCGGACCGTGCGCCCGATGACCGTGTGGTAGACGTGATCGTCGAAGGCTTCGACGACACGGGCGAGCACCTCGCGGCTGTGCACCGTGCGCGAGTCGTACATCGTGGCGAGGATCCCGTCGAGCTCCAGCTCGGGGTTGAGCCGCTCCTGGACCTTCTCGATGGTCTCGGTGAGCAGCGCGACACCACGCAACGCGAAGAACTCGCATTCCAGCGGCACGATCACCTTGTGGGCGGCCGTGAGGGCGTTCACGGTGAGCAGGCCGAGCGAGGGCTGGCAGTCGATGACGATGTAGTCGTAGTCGGCCATGAGCGGCTTCAGGGCGCGCTGCAGCGTGGACTCGCGCGCGACCTCGCTCACCAGCTGGACCTCGGCGGCCGACAGGTCGATGTTGCTGGGCAGCAGGTCCATGTTCGGGACCGCGGTCTTCAGGAGGACCTCGTCGGCCGCCATGCCCCGCTCCATGAGCAGGTTGTAGACGGTGAGATCGAGCTCCATCGGGTTGACACCGAGGCCGACCGAGAGCGCGCCCTGCGGGTCGAAGTCGACCAGCAGGACCCGTCGTCCGTACTCCGCGAGCGCGGCCCCCAGGTTGATGGTCGACGTCGTCTTGCCGACGCCGCCCTTCTGGTTGCACATCGCGATGATCTTCGCGGGGCCGTGGTCGGTCAGCGGGCCCGGGATCGGGAAGTACGGCAGCGGGCGCCCGGTCGGGCCGATGCGTTCACGACGCTGCCGGGCCGCGTCGGGCGCGAGCGTGGCCGCGTACTCCGGATCGGGCTCGTACTCGGCGTCGGGGTCGTAGAAGTGCCCTTCGGGCAGGTCGTCGTAGTCGGCGAAGTGGGTGCGATTCTCGCCACTTCCGTTGCCGGCCATGGCGTTCACGTGATGGCCATCCATGCTCTGGTGGACTGTCTGTGCCCTATGCGGACTGTGCGGACTTTGGTGGGCTGCGAAGGTGCGCACAGCTACGGAGCCGACAGCCTCGAGCCCCGTGGGCCTCGGGCCCTGCGCAGGCATTCCTGGTTGACCACCCCCGGGAGTAAATGTCGACTCATTCACAAGTCGTCTTACCTCCTTGGTGACCAGGAAACTTCTAGATAGGTCAGCGTGGCACCATGCCGACGGTTGGCGACTCTATGGCGTGTCACCGGTCCGCAGCAACACAATCCGCCGGACCCGGCCCGATGTGTCGGCAACGGAACACCCCTCTGTCAAGGGCGTAAGGGCGTCGCACGGCAGGTTTCGCGGGTGTGCGAAACGGTCGAAGGGTTACGTTCGAGACGAGTTGAACGAGTCTCGCAAAGGGTCTCGACACACAGGTGGCCGGACCTGGTTCCCCAAGGTCCGGCCGGGTGTACGCCGTTGACGACTCGTGTTGACGTATCGCCTTTTGTCGGTGGAGAGATGGGCCGGCGCGGGTCAGCCGAGCAGTGTCTCCAGCTCCACGTGCTCCAGGCCGTGAGCCTCCGCGACCTCGCGGTAAATCACTTTGCCTTCATGCGCGTTGAGGCCCTTGGCCAGCGCGGCATCGCGGCGCAGCGCCTCGACCCAGCCGCGGTTCGCGAGCTCCACGATGTACGGGAGCGTGGCGTTGGTGAGCGCGTACGTGGAGGTGTTGGGCACCGCGCCGGGCATGTTGGCGACGCAGTAGAAGACCGAGCCGTGAACCGGGAAAGTCGGCTCGGCGTGTGTCGTCGGACGCGAATCCTCGAAGCAACCGCCTTGATCAATCGCGATGTCGACAAGGACACTTCCCGGCTTCATCCGGGACACGAGCTCGTTGGTGACCAGCTTCGGCGCCTTGGCGCCCGGGATGAGGACGGCACCGATGACGAGGTCGGCCTCCAGGCAGGCCTTCTCGAGCTCGAAGGCGTTGGAGACGACGGTCTGGATCTTCGTGCCGAAGATCTTGTCCGCTTCCTTGAGCTTGTTGATGTCCTTGTCGAGCAGGGTCACGTGGAAGCCCATGCCGATGGCGATCTGCGCGGCGTTCCAGCCGGAGACACCGCCGCCGATGACGACGGCACGCCCGGCCAGCACGCCCGGAACACCGCCGGGCAGCACCCCGCGGCCGCCGTTGGCGCGCATCAGGTGGTAGGCGCCGACCTGCGGGGCCAGGCGGCCCGCGACCTCGGACATCGGGGCGAGCAGCGGCAGCGCGCGGCTGGGCAGCTCGACCGTTTCGTACGCGATCGCCGTGGTGCCGGACTCCAGGAGCGCGTCCGTGCACTCCTTGGACGCGGCCAGGTGCAGGTAGGTGAAGAGGATCTGGTCCTTGCGGAGGCGGTGGTACTCCTCGGCGATCGGCTCCTTGACCTTCAGCAGCAGGTCGGCGGAGGCCCACACCTCGTCCGCGGTGCCGAGGATCTGCGCACCGGCGGCGACGAACTCGTCGTCCGTGATCGAGGAGCCGACACCGGCACCCTGCTCGATGACGACCTGGTGGCCGTGGCGCACCAGCTCATGCACTCCGGCGGGGGTGATGGCCACCCGGAACTCGTTGTTCTTGACCTCGCGGGGGATGCCGACCTTCACGTCGATCACGGTCCTTGGCTCAGGGGGTTGTGGGGTGACGCCTGCCCGGACGATGCCAGACATATCCGGATGCACGGGAGCGCACCGGCAGACACCGCGAAAGAATGCGGCGGAGCCAGTCTAATGAAGGGATTCCCCGTGTCTAGCCTTTCAATGCTTCAATCTTCTGCGGATGTACTACGGATTTCGTAGGCGTTAGCGTCATGTTCCCTGGCGGACAGGTCCTCCGGGAGCTCGTCCCCCAGCATGCGCTCGGCCGCGTCACGGTGCAGCCGGGCGGCCACCGGGTCGCCGAGCCGGTCCAGGGTGTCGGCGAGCCGGAGCTGCAGAGCGGCCCGCAGTCGTACGTCCTCGGCGCGGCGCGCCCACTCGATCGCCTCCTGGCAGGTGTGCAGCGACTCCTCGGACAGGCCGGAGTACTCCTGCACCCGCGCCAGCTCGCTCAACGCCCTTGCCACGCCTGCCACATCACCGTTCCTGCGATGGCCGGTGACCGCCGAGCGCCAGCTGCGCAGCGCCTCGTCGTAGCGGCCCGCGAAGGTGTGCACGGTGGCGATACGGCCGTGCAGCCGGGCCGCGTCCACGCGCTCGTCGCGCGCGAGCCGCTGCGCGAGCGCCCGCCCGTACCAGTCGGCGGCCCGGTCCCAGTCCCCCAGCTCCTGATGCGCCCCGCCTACGGATTCCATCGCGCGGCCGGTCGCATACGGCTCGTTCGCCTCCCGTCCGGCATCCAGAGCGGCGCGGTAGCGGGCGAGCGCCTCACGGATACGGCCGGTCCGGGCGTCCAGGTCCGCGAGGTTCAGCAGCGCGGCGGCCTTCTCGCGGGGCAGCTTCCGCCGCTCGGCGACATCGAGGACGAGCCGGTGGATGCCGTACAGCTCGGGCGCCATCGCCCGCGTACCGAAGTGCGCGGCCATCGCCCGCACCAGCGCGGTCATCAGGCGGCGCGCGAGGGTGTCCAGCTCCCCGTCGGCGGCCGCGAGCCGGGCGGAGGCCAGCAGCGCGGGCTGCCGGATGCGCAGCCAGTCGGCCGCCGCGCGGGGGTTCTTGAAGCGCAGGGTGCTGGGCATCCCGGCGAGCTTCTCGCGGGCGGGCGAGCTGTCGGTCTCGGTGATCGCGCGGCAGGAGACCAGCAGCCGCACGGTCCGCTCCAGCATCCGGGCGCGGGCCAGCTGCAGCTCGGCCGGCCGGTCCTCGCTCTCGGTGAGCGAGCGCAGCAGCGGCAGCAGACAGCCGGGCACCTCGTACTGCGCGAGCGGTGACTCGACGCGCCGCAGGAGGCCGAGCCCGGCGAAGTCGTCGAGGGCGGACTCGGCGGCGACCACCGAGCAGCCGACCAGCGCGGACGCGGTGTGCGGGTCGACGAGGCCCGCGGGGGCGAGGGAGAACAGGCGGAGCATCTGTGCGCGGGCCGGGGACAGTTCGGCGTACACGAGGTGGAAGACGCGGTCGAGTACCGGGCCCAGGCCCTCGTCACCCTCGGTGCACAGCTGCTTGGCGAGGTCGGCGAGGGCCGCCTTGGGCCGGCGGGCCAGCCAGCCGCCGGCGAGCACGAGTGCGGCGGGCTGGGCGGCGCAGAGCTCGACGAGCCCCTCGGCGGCGCGCGGATCGACGGTGATGCGCACCGAACCGGTGTACCGGCCCAGGAGTTCGACGGCGGACTTGGTGTCCAGGCCGCCGAGGGTGCAGGGGCGGACGTCGGAGATCCCGGTCAGGGGTCCGTCGGAGACGGCGACGACCAGGCACTCCGGGGTGTCGGGGAGAAGCGCGTCGACCTGTTCCGCGTCCGCCGCGTCGTCGAGCAGGAGCAGTGCCCGGCGGGTGGCGAGGGCCTCGCGCAGCGCCTCGACGAGGTCGTCCTCGGCGGCTCCGGGCGGGGCGGTCAGTTCCAGGGCGGCGAGCAGGTCGCGGGCGGTGCGCTCGGTGGGTACGGGCGTGCCGTCGGGTTCGGTGAGGCGGGCTCGTAGCGTGCCGTCCGGGTAATCGTCCGCGACCTGCCGTACGAGTTCTTCGGCGAGCGCGGTGCGGCCGAAGCCGGGCTTGCCCGCGATGAGCAGCACGCGCGCGCGTGGTGCTTTCCGGCCCGCGAGGGTGTCCAGGCCCGCACGCTCGATGTCAGCGCGGAGTTCCTTCAACTCTCTTGTACGGCCGAGGAACCGACCCTTCATGGATGGGGATCCCCCCGCTCGGGCGAAGCCGGGAGTGGAGGAGGCCCCGGCGGCCGGGCGCTGCTCCTCGGCCGACACCTTCGTGCCCTCGGTGTCCACCGCCTGATCCGTCACGGGCCACACTCCCGTCCCACCACACGCGCAAGCCCGCCGGGACTCCGGACGGGGCGTTTCCAGAGCCTAAGCGGCCTCGAGGAGGTGAGGCACGCCCCCACGCCGCCCGGCACGGCGGGCACATCCCTAGATCGGATCAGGTGATCGTCACACCGGCGACAGGACTGTGCGTGTCCGGCCTCGCGACCGGGCGAGGGTCACACCTCGAAGGGCCGCGCGGGCCACGGCGCCTCGGCCGGGCGCAGCGCGTCGAGACCCTCGCCGTTCTGGGCCGCGACCAGCGAAAGGACGCCCACGACAAGGCAGTTGTTGTGCAGCTCACCGGCGAGCACACCGCGGACGAGTTCCTCGACGGGGACCCGTGAGAGCTCCATGTCGGCCTCTTCGTCCTCGACCTCGAAGCGCTGGCCCTCGGCCTCGGACAGATCCCGGGCGAGGAAGATCCGTACGGCCTCGTCGCAGCCGCCCGGCGTTGTGTACACGTCGGTGAGCACCCGCCAGTCCTCGGCCTTGACGTGGGCCTCTTCGTAGAGCTCGCGCTGGGCGGCGTGCAGCGGGTTCTCGCCGGGGATGTCGAGCAGACCGGCCGGGATCTCCCACAGCTTCTGGCGTACGGGGTGCCGGTACTGGCGGATGACCAGGACGCGGCCCAGGTCGTCGAGGGCGAGGACCGCCACCGAACCGGGGTGGACCTGGTAGTCGCGGCGGACGACCGTCCCGTCGGGCATGACCACGTCGTCCGTGCGCACGGAGGTCTTGTTCCCCGTGAACGGAGTCTCGGTCGCCCTGACCTGCCACTCCTCGGCGGTGTCCTTGATGGTCATGTCGACTTGTCCTCCCACGTCCACAGAAACCGGGGCACGCGTCCCAAAGGACCCGCACCCCGGCAACCGTACAACCTCGTGTTACTTGGCCGTCTTCCGCTCCACAGCGGCCTTCACCAGGCCCGCGAACAGCGGATGCGGACGCGTCGGGCGCGAGCGCAGCTCGGGGTGCGCCTGGGTCGCGACCAGGTAGGGGTGGATGTCGCGCGGGTACTCCAGGTACTCCACGAGCTTGCCGTCCGGGGACGTGCCGGAGAACAGCAGACCGGCCTTCTTCTCCAGCTCGGTGCGGTAGGAGTTGTTCACCTCGTAGCGGTGACGGTGGCGCTCCTCGACGTACTCCTTGCCGCCGTACACCTCGCGCACGACCGAGCCCTCGGCGAGCTTGGCCGGGTACATGCCCAGCCGCATCGTGCCGCCCATGTCGCCCTCGCCGGCGACGATGTCGAGCTGCTCGGCCATGGTGGAGATGACGGGGTGACCGGTGGCGGCGTCGAACTCCGTGGAGTTGGCGTCCGCGATGTCGGCGAGATTGCGCGCGGCCTCGATCACGATGCACTGCAGACCGAGACACAGGCCGAGCAGCGGGATCTTGTTCTCGCGGGCGTACTGGATGGCGCCGACCTTGCCGGAGACGCCGCGGTCGCCGAAGCCGCCGGGGATGCAGATCGCGTCGACGTCGGCGAGCTGCTGGGCGGCACCCGCCGGGGTCTTGCAGTCGTCCGAGGTGACCCACTTGATCTTCACGCGCGCCTTGTTGGCGAACCCGCCCGCGCGCAGCGCCTCGGTGACCGAAAGGTATGCGTCGGGCAGGTCGATGTACTTGCCGACGAGCGCGAGGTTGATCTCGTGCTGCGGGTTGTGGACCCGGTCGAGCAGGTCGTCCCAGACCGTCCAGTCCACGTCGCGGAAAGCGAGGTCCAGCTTGCGGACGACGTAGGCGTCCAGGCCCTCGGTGTGCAGGACCTTGGGGATGTCGTAGATCGACTTGGCGTCGATGGCGGCGACCACGGCCGCCTCGTCGACGTCGCACATCAGCGAGATCTTGCGCTTGATCGCGGTCGGCACATCGCGGTCGGCGCGCAGCACGATCGCATCTGGCTGAATACCGATGTTGCGCAGAGCCGCAACCGAATGCTGCGTCGGCTTCGTCTTCAACTCCCCCGACGGTCCGATGTAGGGAAGGAGCGAGATGTGGACGACGAACACATTGTCGCGGCCGACCTCGTGACGGACCTGACGGACGGTCTCCAGGAACGGCAGCGACTCGATGTCGCCGACCGTGCCGCCCACCTCCGTGATCACCACGTCCACGTCGTCCGTGGCCATGCGCCGGATACGGTGCTTGATCTCGTTGGTGATGTGCGGGATGACCTGCACGGTGTCGCCGAGGTACTCGCCACGCCGTTCCTTGGCGATCACCGTCGAGTACACCTGGCCGGTGGTGATGTTGGCGGAGCCGTCCAGGTCCACGTCCAGGAAACGCTCGTAGTGACCGATGTCCAGGTCCGTCTCGGCGCCGTCATTGGTGACGAACACCTCACCGTGCTGGAACGGGTTCATGGTGCCCGGGTCGACGTTCAGATACGGGTCGAGCTTCTGCATCGTGACCCGCAGCCCCCTCGCCTTGAGCAGTGCGCCCAGGCTGGACGCGGTCAGGCCCTTGCCGAGGGAGGAGGCGACACCCCCGGTGACGAAGATGTGCTTGGTCGTCGAGGATTTGGAGGGCATGGCCAAGACGGGGCTCCCGTGGTCGCGGTTCGGAGTGCGGGCCGGCTGCCTGACCCGGGCGTTTCGGGAGGTGCCGTCGCTGCGGTTCGGGGGACCCCTCGCGTCGGTTTCTGCTTCGGGGGCGCCCACCGGTCCACGGGCTACCAGGGTATCAGCGCCCGAGGGAGGCCGCTTCCGGCCACGCTCCGCACACGGACCGACACGGGGCACAGTGGCGGTCACTCTTCCCACTCATCCGGCGCAATCGCTTTCCAGGGAGGGGCGCGCGGATCACCATCCTGCGTCGTATCCTGCTCGGACGATCGCTGCCGAGCCGGGCCGAACAACGGCACCACCCCGCCCGTATTCTCCGGACACAGAGCTCGTCAGTTCGTTTCGCACCAACAATCACTGCGACCATTGACGTCATGCAACGACGCTGTATTGACCCATTCCCCTGACCGCAAAGAGCAACCGCCCCTCGGGGGGCGACGTGGCCGTTCGACTGGAGATGCACGTGGCCGGGCGCATCGAGGACTACGCACTTATCGGAGACATGCAGACCGCAGCGCTGGTCTGCCGGGACGGCACGGTGGACTGGCTGTGCCTGCCCCGCTTCGACTCCCACGCCGTCTTCGCCGGACTGCTCGGCACCGAGGAGCACGGCTTCTGGCGCCTTGGCCCAGCCCACTCGGCGGACGCCGAACCGCCCAGAGCGGTCCGCCGCGGCTACCGCGGCGACTCCCTCATCCTCGAATCCGAGTGGGATACCCCACGTGGAACGGTCCGTGTGACCGATTTCATGCCCCCGCGTGACGGCGCACCCCAGCTGGTGCGGATCGTCGAGGGCGTCTCGGGCCGGGTGCCGATGCGCTCCGCGCTGCGGATGCGTTTCTCGTACGGCCGTGTCGTGCCCTGGGTGCACAAGCACGAGGGACGGACGGTGGCCGTCGCCGGGCCCGACTCCGTGTGGTTCGACACGACGGCCGAGACCTACGGCAAGTCGCTGACCACGTACGCGGACTTCACGGTGGCACCGGGCGACCGGATCGCCTTCACCATCTCCTGGCAGCCCTCGCACAAGGAGCCGCCCGCGCTGCCCGAGCCGGAGCAGGCCCTGGAGGCCACCGAGGAGTTCTGGCGCGAGTGGGTCGAGCAGTGCACGTACCACGGGCCCTACCGCGAGGCCGTGGTCCGCTCGCTGATCACCCTGAAGGCGCTGACGTACGCGCCGACCGGCGGCATCGTCGCCGCGCCCACCACCTCGCTGCCGGAGGAGATCGGCGGCGTCCGCAACTGGGACTACCGCTACACCTGGCTGCGCGACGCGGCCATCACTCTCTCCTCACTGCTGCGCACCGGCTACCGCGACGAGGCGCGCGCCTGGCGCGAGTGGCTGCTGCGCGCGGTCGCGGGCGACCCGGAGAGCCTGCAGATCATGTACGGCATCGCGGGCGAGCGGGAGTTGGGCGAGGCGGAGCTCGACTGGCTGCCCGGGTACGAGAACTCCGCGCCGGTACGCGTCGGGAACGGCGCCGCGCACCAGCTCCAGCTGGATGTCTACGGCGAGGTCACCGAGGCCCTGCACCTGGCGCACATGACGGGCCTGGCCCGCAACGACTACGCGTCCCTGCTGCAGCTCAAGCTGATCCGGTACCTGGAGAACCACTGGGACCAGCCGGACGAGGGCATCTGGGAGGTCCGCGGTCCGCGCCGGCACTTCGTGCACTCCAAGGTGATGGCCTGGGTCGCCGTCGACCGCACCATCAAGCTCATCGAGTCCGGCGACGCGGACGGTCCGCTGGAGAAGTGGCGCGAGCTGCGCGACGACATCCACCGCGATGTGTGTGAGAAGGGTTACGACAAGGAGCGCAACACCTTCACGCAGTCGTACGGCTCCAAGGAGCTGGACGCCTCGCTGCTGCTGATCCCGCAGATGGGCTTCCTGCCGCCGGACGACAAGCGGGTGATCGGCACGATCGAGGCCATCCAGCGGGAGCTGTCGACCACGGACGGCTTCATCCTGCGCTACCCCACCGCCGGTGAGGACGCGGGCGTGGACGGCCTGGAGGGTGACGAGGGTGCGTTCCTCGCCTGCTCGTTCTGGATGGCGGACGACCTGGCGATGATCGGCCGCGTGGACGAGGCCCGCAAGCTCTTCGAGAAGCTGCTCGCCCTGCGCAACGACCTCGGCCTGCTGGCCGAGGAGTGGGACCCGCGCCTGAAGCGCCAGGTGGGGAACTTCCCGCAGGCGTTCAGCCACGTGCCCCTGATCGACACGGCACTGCGGCTGACGGCTTCGGGGGCGTACGGCGGCTGATCGTCTGTCGCCGTTCGGCGGGCGCCGGTAGCGTCCGCCCCATGGACAGCGGGCTCATGGACAGCGGTGTCGACACGCCGGACGCGCCCGGTGGCGGGATCACCGTGCGGCGGGCCCTGGAGCTGCCCGGGCTGCGCGGTGGCCTGCCGGAGGTCCTGGCGGGCGCCGACCGGCTGGACCGTACCGTGCGCTGGGTGCACGCGGGTGAGGTGCCGCACATCGCCTCGCTGCTCAAGGGCGGCGAGCTGCTGCTGACCACGGGGTACGGGCTCGGCGCCCGCCCGGCCGAGCAGCGGGCGTTCGTGCGTACCCTCGCCGAGCGCGGGATCGCGGCGCTCGTCGTGGAGCTCGGTCCGCGCTTCACACGGTTGCCGGCGGCGCTCGTGGACACCGCGCGCGCGGCCGGTCTGCCGCTGGTCCAGCTGCACCGCGAGGTGCCGTTCGTGGCGGTCACCGAGGAAGTGCACACCGAGATCGTCAACGGCCACTACGCGCTGCTCCAGCGGGCCGAGGAGGTGCACCGCCGCTGCACCCAGGCGCTGCTCGGCGGGGGCGGGATCCCTCAAGTACTCGGCATTCTGGCCGACTTCAGCACAAATCCGGTGTTCCTGGAGACGCCGGACCGGCAGCTCCTGTACGCGGCCGGGGCCGGGCCCGCCGACACGGATCCGCTCCAGGTGTGGGAGGGCCTGCGCGGCCGGCACAAGGACGAACCGCCCACGGGTTCGGTACTCGTCGACGTCCCCGGTGGCGGGCCCGGCACCGGCTCGGTGCGGGCCCGGCTGGTGCTTCTGCCCGTCGCCGCCCCGCTCGCGCCCGTGCACCGGATGGCGGCGGAGCGGGCCGCGGGCATCCTCGCCGTGGTGCTGATGCAGGCCCGTCAGGAGGAGGAGCTGGCGGCGCGCGGTCGTGGCGACTTCCTCACCGATCTCGCCGAGGGCCGGGTCACCGCCGAGGACGCGCCCGCGCAGGCCCGCGTACTCGGCTTCAAGCCGGGCGGCGGCCCGCTGCTGCCGGTGGTGATGCGGCTGGCCGACGGTTTGTCCCCCGAAGGGGGAGGCTGGGCCGTCCTGGCGCGCGCGGTCGCCGAGGAGCTGGCCTCGGTGGGGGTGCCGGTCCTGGTGGGCGTACGCCCCGTCGAGGGCCGCGTACCGCTGCTTCTGGGCCTGCGCGCGGAGTCCGAACGCCGGGCCGTCGCGGACCGGGTGGCGGCGGCACTGCGGGCCGGTGTGGACCGGGCGAGCGTGCTGCGGCCCGGGGCGCAGCCGCCGGTCGTGGTGGTCGGCATGGCCGGTGGCTGGGCGGCGGCGTCGGCGGGCCTGCGGCACGCGGCCGAGGCGGCGACGGCGGCGCAGGGGCTGTCCGACCGCCCCTGGTACGACGCCCGGCGCCTGGACATCGACCTGTTGCTGTGGCGGCTGCGGGACCACTCCGACCTCGCCGCCTTCGTGGACCGCGCGATCGGCCCTCTCCTGGACCACGACAACCGTTCCAGGCCGCCGCTCCTGCCCACCCTGGAGACGTACTTGGCCCATGCCGGCCGCAAGGCGGAGACGGCACGCGAACTGCACCTCAACCGGCAGACGCTCTACAACCGCCTCGCCCGCATCGGGGAGTTGCTGGGGACCGACCTCGAAGACCCGCAGACGGTACTGGCACTGAGTCTGGCGCTGCGGGCCCGCAGGCTGGTCCCCTAGCCGACTACGGCAAGGGCAACGGCTTCGTCAACTCGTCGTAGACGCTGAGGACCTGGGCGACTGTCTCGTCCTCGGTCGGCCAGGAGGCGGTCTGGAGCGTGCCCTTGTCCTTCAGGACCTCACGCCGTTCCGGATCTGCAAGGAGGCGTACGACGGCGCCGGCGAGCGCTTCCGCATCTGCGTGCGGTACGAGTTCCGCGGCGTCACCGACCAGTTCGGGGATCCCGTCCATCTCGGCCGCGACGAGCGGCACGCGCGCGTGGAGGGCTTCCTGGGCGAGCACGGAGCGCGATTCCCCACCGCCGGGCAGCAGCGCGAGATCGGCTGCCGCCAGCAGCTCACCGACGTCGTCACGCCGCCCGACCAGACGTACCGGCAGCCCTTCGTCCTCGATACGCCCCTGAAGTTCCCCGCGCAGCGGCCCCTCCCCGGCGATCACGAGCAGCGGTACGGGATCCAGCCGCCGCCAGGCGCGCGCGGCGTCCAGCAACGTGTCGTACCCCCGGTGCCGCTCGAGCGAGCCGACCGCCATGAGCAACGGCCGGTCCGTGGCACCGAGTTCGGCCCGCGCCTTGGGACGCATCCGCTCCAGCTCCTCGCCCTCGAAGGCGGGCCGCCGCGCCCCCGGCAGCGCGACCGCGGCGAGCCGGGCGTCACGCGCCCCGCTGCGCCGGGCCCGCTCCACCAGGTCGGACGAGGTCCCCAGGACCACCGAAGCGGCCTTCGCGACCCGCCGCTCCAGCAGCCGCAGCAGATGCGCCCGCGCCCCCTCGGTGTGCGCGCGGCTGTGCCAGGTCACGATGAACGGGACACGCCGCCCACCGAGCGCCATGGCCGCCCTCATCCCGGCATGCAGCCCATGCGCGTGCACAAGATCGGCATCCGCACAGGCCGCCCGCAACGCGGCCACGGAAGCCGGGTCACTCCGCCGCGGCACGTGCACATGCTGGGCACCGACACCGCTGAAGTCGTACGCCCGGTCCGCCGCGACCGGTGCGCACACGGTCACGCGCACGCCTCGCGCCACAAGCCCCGACGCCAACGACCGCACATGCGCACTGCTCCCCGCACTGCCGCCGCCGAGCACCTGCACGGTACGCAGCGCCGATCGACCATGCGACAACTGGCTGCTCACAGTGGTGCTCACGTGGCCGGGGCTCCTGGTTCAGCGACGGGCGGTCACGAAGAAAGTACAGAGACAACGCACACGGGAACGCTCCGCTGGGGTGTACGGCGCGTTCTCCTACCCCTAAGGATGCCAGGACGCAGGGACTTCCAGGACCACAGATGTGGCGGTGGGCCCGCCCAACCGGTGGGAGACGGGACCGCGGAGCCGTCAAGGCCACGCCGCGGAGCGGCAGTTACCCGTCTCCCCGAGCCGTCGCCAGCAGTTCTTCCGCGTGGGCGCGGGCCGTTTCCGAGTTCTCCTGGCCCGCCAGCATGCGGGACAGTTCGCGGATGCGGTCCTCGCCCTCCAGGGCCTTCACACCGGAGCGGGTGACCGAGCCGTCGCTGGTCTTCTCGACGAGGAGTTGCCGGTCGGCGAAGGCGGCGACCTGGGGCAGGTGGGTGACGACGACGACCTGTGCGGTCTTGGCGAGGCGGGCGAGCCGGCGGCCGATCTCGACCGCGGCCTTGCCGCCGACGCCCGCGTCGACCTCGTCGAAGAGGTACGTCGGCACCGGATCCGTACCCGCGAACACGACCTCCACCGCGAGCATCACGCGCGACAGCTCACCACCGGACGCGCCCTTGGCGATGGGCCGCGGCGGCGCCCCCGGGTGCGGCGCGAGAAGCAACTCGACCTCGTCCACGCCGGCAGGCCCGTACGCGACCGTACGACCGCCCACCTCCACGCCGTCCGGGTCCTCCGTCTGCCGGATCGCGAACGACACACGCGCGTGCGGCATGGCGAGCGAGGCGAGCTCGGCGGTCACGGCAGCGGCGAACCGCTCGGCGGCCTCCGTACGAGCATCCGTCAACGCCTGCGCCAAGCCGCCCAGTTCGGCCCGCAACGCGTCCCGTTCGGCCGTCAGCTCACCGATCCGGTCGTCGTCCCCCTCCAACTCCAGGAGCCGCGCGGCACCTTGCTCGGCCCAGGCCAGCACGGCAGCCACGTCCTCGCCGTACTTGCGCGTCAGCGCGGTGAGCGCGGCCCGCCGTTCCTCGACCGCCGCAAGCCGCAGCGGATCGGCGTCCAGGTCATCGGCGTACCCCGCCAACTCCCCCGCCACATCGCCCAGCAGAATCCCGATCTCCCCGAGCCGTTCGGCGAGCGCGGCCAGCGCGGAGTCGTGGGAACGCACCGACTCCAGGGCCCGGTGCGCGCCCGCGACGAGTGTCGTGGCGTCGATGCCCTCGGGGTCCTCGGGGTTGCCGGCCAGCGCCGCGTGCGCCGCCGTGGCCGCGGACGCGAGCGCCTCCGCGTGCCCCAGCCGCTCGGCCTCGGCCGCCAGCTCCACGTCCTCGCCCGCCCGCGGCTCCACCGCCGCGATCTCGTCGAGCCCGAAGCGCAGCATGTCGGCTTCCTGGGCACGTTCCCGCGCGCGCGTGGTGATCTCGTCCAGCTCGGCCGAGATGGCCCGCAACCGACGGTAGGCGCTCGCGTACTTGGCGAGCGGCACAGCGACCGCGTCCCCCGCGTACCGGTCGAGCGCCTGCCGCTGCCGGGACTGCTTGAGCAGCCCCTGCTGATCGCTCTGCCCGTGCACGGCGACAAGCTCGTCGGCGAGTTCGGCGAGCACCCCCACGGGCACGGAACGCCCGCCCAAATGCGCCCGAGAGCGCCCTTCGGCGGACACGGTACGACTGATCAACAGCGCCCCGTCGTCGAGCTCGGCCCCCGCCTCCTCGGCCCGTACGACCGCAGAGGCACCCTCGGGAACAGTGATCCGCCCCTCCACCACAGCGTTCTTGGCACCGATCCGCACGAGACCCGCATCCGCACGCCCGCCCAGCAACAGCCCAAGGCTGGTGACCACCATCGTCTTACCCGCCCCGGTCTCACCGGTCACGGCGGTAAAGCCGGGCGACAACTCGACAACGGCGTCATCGATGACTCCGAGCGACCGTATCCGCATCTCCTCCAACACGGACACGACCTTACGAGGTTTCCCTGGGCCGGTGCGACGCCCCCTGTGTTCGTTGCGTGAAGGCGCAGGCTTTTCAGGGGCGCGGGGCTGTATCGATGTGCGGCTCCGCCGCGTGGGCGCGACCAGCCACGACGCACCCGCAGCGAACATACGACCCCTGGGGGGCCTGGGGGCGCAGCCCCCAGTTTCGGGAAGGGGCGGGGCTGGGGAAAGAAAACCCACCCGCCCCCAACCGCTAGTGCGGCGCCCCCCGCCAACCAGCCACAGGCAACGCGAACTTGGCAACCAGCCGGTCCGTGAACGACGCATGGTGCAACCGAGCCAGCCGCACCGGCACAGCCCCCCGCCGAACCTCCACCCGCGCCCCCTCCGGCAACTCGATCGTCCGCCGCCCATCGCACCACAACACCCCATGCGGAGTGTGCGGCTGAACCTCCACAGCAAGCACCGAATCCGGCGAGGTGACCAACGGCTTCGCGAACAGCGCATGCGCACTGATCGGCACCATGAGCAGCGCCTCGACCTCCGGCCACACCACAGGCCCACCGGCGGAAAAGGCGTACGCCGTAGACCCGGTAGGAGTCGCGCAGACTATGCCGTCGCACCCGAACCCGGTGACGGGCCGCCCGTCGATCTCGAGAACCACCTCAAGGAGCCGCTCGGCGGAAACCTTCTGCACGGCGGCCTCGTTGAGCGCCCAGTCGGTGTGCACGACATCACCGTTGCTGTGCACGACGACGTCGACGGTCATCCGCTCCTCGACCTCGTACGCCCGGGTCACAACCCGGTCGACAACCTTGTCGAGATCGTCGCGCTCGGCCTCCGCGAGGAAGCCGACACGCCCCAGGTTGACGCCGAGCATCGGCACCCCCGAGGCGCGCGCGAACTCGGCGCCACGCAGCAGCGTCCCGTCACCGCCCAGCACGATCAGCAGCTCACACCCGTCGAGGCACTCGGGAGTCGCCTCCTTGACGAGTTCCACCGCCGGCGGCAACGGCAGATCGGCCGCCTCGTACTCGAGCACCCGCACGCCGAGCCCGGAGCGCAACAGCCCCTGGACGACGAGCTCGGCACTGCGGATGGCCGCGGGCCGCCCGGTGTGGGCCAGCAGGAAAACAGTACGAGCTCGGGTATCGGTCAACGCGGCCCCTCCGCCACTGCACGGTCTACGTCGGCCGGGTCCAGTTCGGGTGCACCGGCTCGTAGCCACAGAAAGTACTCGACGTTCCCCGAGGGCCCGGGCAGCGGGCTGGCCGTGACGCCCTTCACCCCGAGCCCCAACCCCCACGCGTGCCGGGCCACCCCGCGCACGGCCTCGGCCCGCAGTTCGAGGCTGCGTACGACACCGCCGCTCCCCAGCCGCTCCTTGCCCACCTCGAACTGCGGCTTGACCATCATCACCAGATCGGCATCGGGCGCCGCGCACCGCACGAGGGCGGGCAGCACCAGTCCGAGCGGGATGAAGGACAAGTCACCGACAATAAGATCCACCGGCTCCCCATCGATCGCCTCCAACGTCAACTCGCGTACGTTCTTACGGTCCTTGACGGTGACCCGTTCATCGCTTTGGAGTGACCATGCCAGCTGCCCGTAGCCGACGTCGACGGCGACGACGTGGGCGGCCCCCGCGCGCAGCAGTACATCGGTGAATCCGCCGGTCGAGGCGCCGGCGTCCAGCGCCCGCCGCCCCTCGACCTTCAGGCCCTGCGGCGCGAAGACCTTCAGCGCCCCCGCCAGCTTGTGGCCGCCGCGTGAGACGTAGTCGGGGTCGCTGTCGTCGCGGGTGACCACGATGGCGGCGGCGGTCTCCACCTGGGTGGCGGGCTTCGTCGCGAGGGTCTTGCCGACAGAGACCCGCCCGGCGGCGATCAGCTGGCCGGCGTGCTCCCGCGAGCGGGCGAGCTTCCGGCGGACCAGCTCGGCGTCGAGGCGGCGTCGTGCCACTCCTGCCACGTTCGGTTCAGCTCCTGTTGTTCATGCCGTACGGCGCCGGGGGCCCCGGAGATCCCGAGGGTCCCTGGGGTCCCGGGCGGGCGTCGAGTGCGGTGAGCGCGTCGCGCAGCCCCCGGTGCACATCTTCGTACACCTCGATGTGCCCGTCCGCGGCGAGGTGGTCGGCATCGGCCAGGCGGTCGAGTTGGGCGTCCACCTCGGCATTCCCGGTGGGGGTACGCGGCACGTTCAGCGGGGCGGGGGCGGCGGGGTCGTACGCGGATCCGGTCTCCCGGCCGGCTTCGGGTCCGCCCTGGGATCCGGCCTCGGATTCGGTCTCCGGGCCGGCCTCGGGTTCGGACGCCGGTTCGGCGGGAAGCTCCCAGTCGTTCATGCCCCGACGCTACCGCGAAGCGCTGGGGTACCGTCGTCCGCGATGGCCACGATTGAGGAGTGCCGCAGCGCACTCGACAAGCTCTCGGACAACATGGCGGGCGCGGAGGGCGGCGTGCGCAGTGCCGCCGCCCTGGACCGCTCGCTGAGCTGCCGCATCACCGACCTCGACATCACCTTCGTAGGGCGTCTCAAGGACGGCCGCATCGAGGTGCTCGACACCGTGCAGGGCCCTCCGCCAGAGAAGGCCCAGATCCGGCTCGCGATGAGCGGTGACGATCTGGTCTCCCTGGTGGACGGCGAGCTGCACTTCGCGAAGGCCTGGGGCTCGGGCCGGGTCAGGCTCGAAGCGAGCCTGCGCGACCTTCTCCGGCTCAGAAAGCTGCTCTGACCCATCACCCGGTTCAGGACCTTCAGGAGCCCTTCGCGACGCTGACAGCAGCGGACGTACGCGCCTTCCGCGCCGCCGGCACCACCAGCGGCGTACCCGTCTCCGGGTCGTCGATGACCTGGCAGCGCAGCCCGAAGACCTCCTCGACCAGCTCGGCGGTGACGATGTCTGCCGGCGCGCCCTGCGCGATGATCGACCCCTCTCGCAGGGCGATCAGATGCGTCGCGTACCGGGCCGCGTGGTTGAGGTCGTGCAGCACGGCGACCAGGGTCCGGCCCTGCTCCTCGTGGAGTTCGGCACACAGGTCGAGTACGTCGATCTGGTGCTGGATGTCGAGAAAGGTGGTCGGCTCGTCGAGCAGCAGCAGCGGCGTCTGCTGCGCGAGTGCCATGGCGATCCAGACGCGCTGACGCTGGCCTCCGGAGAGTTCGTCGACATAGCGGTCGGCCAGCTCGGCGACCCCGGTCGAGGCCATCGACTCCCGTACGACCCGCTCGTCCTCCGACGACCACTGCCGCAGCAGCCCCTGGTGCGGATAGCGCCCGCGGCCCACCAGGTCGCCGACCGTGATCCCGTCGGGCGCGATCGACGACTGCGGCAGCAGCCCGAGCGTCCTGGCCACCTTCTTCGCGGGCATCGACTGGATGACCTGCCCGTCGAGCAGCACCCGGCCCTGGCTCGGCTTCAGCATCCGGGACAGGGCGCGCAGCAGGGTGGACTTGCCGCAGGCGTTCGGGCCGACGATGACGGTGAAGGAGTTGTCGGGTATCTCGACCGACAGCTGCTCGGCGATGACCCGCTGGTCGTAGGCGAGGGTGACGTTCTCGGCGGACAGGCGGTTCGTGGACGGGCCGTTAGCGGACGGGCGGTTCACAGTGCCAGTGCTCCTTTGGGTCTTCGTGTGCGGCCCGCCATCGGCGCCCGTACTCGTCTTGCCGTCGGTGTTCATATCCGGCCCGCCTTGCGCTCGGTGAAGAGGAGCCACAGCAGATAGATGCCGCCGAGCACTCCGGTCACCACCCCGACGGGTAGCTGGTCGGCGCCGAAGGCCCGCTGCGAGGCCCAGTCCGCGACGACCAGCAGCGTGGCGCCCATGCACATCGCGGGCAGCAGGTTCGGCCCCGGCGAGCGAGTGAGGCGCCGGGCGAGCTGCGGCGCGGTGAGCGCGACGAAGGCGACCGGGCCCGCGGCGGCGGTGGCGGCCGCGGTGAGCAGCACGGCGGCCAGCATCAACAGCATCCGCGTCCGCTCGACCCGCACCCCGAGTGCGTACGCGACGTCGTCGCCCATCTCGAGCATGTACAGCCCGCGCGCATTGCCGAGGACGAGCGGTACGAGGACGGCGCTCAGCGCGAGCAGCGGCCAGACCTGGTCCCAGTCACGGCCGTTGAGCGAACCCGTCATCCAGACGACCGCACGGGTCGCGTCCACGATGTCGGCCTTGGTGAGCAGGTAACCGTTCACGGCCACGGCCATCGCGGAGACACCGATACCGACCAGGACCAGTCGATACCCGTGCACACCCCGCTTCCAGGCGAGCACATAGATGGCAAGTCCGGTCACCAGACCGCCGAAGAGCGCCCCGAGGGTGACCTCGGCCGCACTCCCAGAGAACAGCACGATCACGGTGAGCGCGCCGGCCGTCGCGCCCTGCGCGAGACCGAGCACGTCCGGACTGCCCAGCGGATTGCGGGAGATGGCCTGGAAGAGCGCACCGCCGAGCCCGAGCGAGGCCCCCACCAGGAGACCGACGAGAACCCGCGGCAGCCGCAGTTCGTTGACGATGAACTCCTGCCCCACGTCGCCGTCGCCGAACAGCGTCTTGAGCACGTCGCCGACCGGGATCGGGAAGTCGCCCGTGCCGATGAGGACGACGCTCGCGGTGAGCGCGGCCACCAGCAGCAGGACGACAACTGTGAGCGAGCGGACGTCGATACGAACGGACAGCCCGCCGCGGGTACGGACGGGCCGGGCGCGGAACGGCCGGGCAGAACCGGCCTGCTTGGTCAGGACCTTCACAGCTGCGCCGTCCTCCGCCGTCGTACGAGAAAGATGAAGACCGGGCCGCCGAGGATCGCGGTGACGATGCCGACCTGGAGCTCGGCGGGCCGCGCGACCATCCGGCCGACCACATCGGCGCCGAGCAGCAGCACCGGCGAGAGCACGGTGGCGTACGGCAGGATCCAGCGCATGTCGGGCCCGGTGAAGGACCGTACGACGTGCGGGACCATCAGCCCGACGAACACGATCGGCCCGCAGGCCGCCGTCGCGGCCCCGCACAGCAAGGTCGCGGCCGCCATGGACAGCGCGCGGGTACGGCCCAGATGCGCGCCGAGCGCACGGGCGGTGTCGTCGCCCATGGCCATGGCGTTCAGCGGCCGGGCAAGAGCCAGCGCCAGGACCGTACCGATCGCGAGGAACGGCAGCACCTGCTCGATGGTCCTGTCGTTGGCCGAGGACAGCGAACCGACCGTCCAGAAGCGCATCTTGCCGAGTGCCGCCTGGTCCATGATCATCACGGCCTGTAGATAGCCGTAGAGCGCGGCACTGAGCGCGGTGCCCGCGAGCGCGAGCCGCACCGGCGTCGCGCCCCGGCTGCCGCCGAGTACGTACACCAGGACCCCGACCACGGCCGCGCCTCCGAAGGCGAACCACACATAGCCGCTCAGCGAGGTGACGCCGAAGTAGGTGATGGCCGTGACGACGGCCGCGGACGCGCCCGCGTTGATGCCGAGCAGTCCGGGATCGGCCAGCGGGTTGCGGGTGAGCGCCTGGAGGACGGCTCCGGCGAGGCCGAGCGCAGAGCCGGCGAGCAGCCCGAGGACGGTACGCCAAAGCCGCTCGTTCACCACGACGTCGCCGTACGTGCCCGAGTCGTCGAACAGGCCGTGCCAGACCTGGCTCAGGGACAGGTCTTTCGCGCCGATCGCGATGCTCGCCAGCGCGATGAGCACCAGCACGGCCAGGGACACGAGGAGCCCGGCGGCCCGTATCGCCCGGCGCTTGGGGGGCGCGGGGGCGGTCTCTGCGTTCGGTTCCGGGGGACTGTCGACCAACACGCAGTTAGGTTAGCCTACCCTCCCTATTTGGCTCGATTCGTGTGCCCGCAGGACTCCGTCGGACCTCGCGGACCTGCACGTACGCTCGCTCCCGGAGCCCGCGAGCAGCGGCGTCCCAGGTGGCCTGCGGCTCAAAGTCCCAGCCGTGCCAGTGCCTTGCCCCCGTCCAGCTCGCATGTCCCGTCCCCGGCCGCCGTCCAGGCGGCGGCGCACAGCGCCCGCAGCCCGTCGAGCGCCTCGCCCTCACCCTCCAGCTCGAACCGCTCATCGCCGGCCGTGGCGGTCCAACCCCCACAGCGGAACCCCTCGCCCACCTCGACGACCTCGGGCTGCCCGGTCAACAGCCCCCGCAGATCGGCGTCCACATACGTCGGCCGGTGCTCCGGCGACGCGGCAAGGAGCTGCGCGCCGTCCGTGACCCCGGTCAGCACCAGCAGCGAGTCCACCTCGCCGTTGAACGCCCCCTCGATGTCCGTGTCCAGCCGGTCCCCGACCACCAGCGGCCGCACCGCCCCCGTCCGCAGAATCGTCTCCCGGTGCATGGGCGGCAGCGGCTTTCCGGCCACCTGCGGCTCGGCACCCGTCGCGATCCGTACGACCTGCACGGCCGCCCCGTTACCCGGAGCGATCCCCCGCGCACCGGGAATCGTCAGGTCGGTGTTCGACGCGAACCACGGCACCCCGCGCGCGATGGCGTAACAGGCCTCCGCGAAACGCCCCCAGGGCAGCTCCGGCCCCCCGTACCCCTGCACGACCGCCACCGGCTCGTCCTCGGCCGACTCGACCGGCACGAGCCCACGCTCGCGCAGCGCGACCCGCAGCCCGTCCCCGCCGATCACCAACACCCGCGCTCCCGCGGACACTTGCTCGCTGATCAGTCGGGCCACGGCCTGCGCCGAGGTGATGACGTCCGACTCCTCGGCCGGTATCCCCAGCTCCGTGAGGTGCGCGGCCACCGTGTCGGGTGTCCGCAGTGCGTTGTTCGTGACGTATGCGAGATGCATCCCGCCCGCCCGAGCGGTGCCGAGCGACTGGACGGCGTACGCGATCGCCTCCCCGCCCGCGTACACCACCCCGTCCAGATCGAGCAGCGCCGTGTCGTACGCCTCGCTCAGGGGCCGGTCACTCCCCTCGGGCCGCGTCCTCACGGTCTGGCTCATTTCGTATCGCTCCTCGTTCGATCCCATTGCCCCGATCATCGCGCATGCCACTGACACTCTTACGATGCATCAATGAATACTGCAGGTCCCGCGGACGTACCGGCCCGCATGGGCCTTGACCTCACCCCGTTCCGGGGCCTGCGCTACGACCCCGACCGGGTCGGCAGCCTCTCCGCCGTGACATCCCCGCCGTACGACGTGGTCGTACGCCCCGACGGACTACACCACCTCGAATCGTCCGACCCGCACAACATCGTCCGTCTGATCCTCCCCCAGGCCACCACGCCCGCCGCCCGCAACAAGAAGGCGGCGGACACCCTCCAACGCTGGCTCGCCGAGGGCGTCCTGGCCGCCGACTCCGAGCCGGGCCTGTACGTCTACGAACAGCGCGCCGACGACGGCATGCTCCAGCGCGGCCTCATAGGCGCCCTGCGCCTGTCGGAGCCGTCGGAGGGCGTGGTCCTGCCGCACGAGGACGTCATGCCGCACATCGTCGCGGACCGCGCGGACCTGATGCGCGCCACGTCCGCGAACCTCGAACCCCTCCTCCTGACCTACCGCGGCAACGGCTCCGCCGCCGACGCGACCGCCATCATCGAACGCACGGCCCAGCATCCGCCGCTCCTGGCCACAACCACGGAGGACGGCTTCAGCCACCGCCTGTGGTCGGTGACCGACCCCGAGGACCTGACGGCGATCCAGAAGGGCCTGGCCCGCCGCCAGGCCCTCATCGCGGACGGCCACCACCGCTGGGCCACGTATCTGCGCCTGCGCGCCGAACACCCCTCCCCCAGCTCCTGGGATTTCGGTCTAGTGCTCCTGGTCGACACCGCGCGCTACCCGCTCCGCGTCCGCGCGATCCACCGCCTCCTGCACCACCTTCCCGTCGCGGACGCCCTGGCCGCCCTCGGCGACTCCTTCCGCGTACGCCCCGTCGAAGGCCCCCTGTCCGAAGCCCTGGAGGCCCTCTCTGTAGCGGCCGCCGAGGGAAATGCCTTCCTCCTTGCCGGCGATGGTGCCTTCCACCTGGTCGATCACCCCTCCCCGGACCTTCTCGCCCGTACGGTCCCGGCCGACCGCCCGGAGGCCTGGCGCACCCTCGACGCAACGGTTCTGCACTCCGCGCTCCTCGACCACATCTGGCGCATCCCGGATGTCCCGGAGCACATCGCGTACATCCACGACACCGCCGCCACAGTCAGCAAGGCCGAACACGAGGGCGGCACGGCCGTTCTGATGCACCCGGTCTGCGAAGAAGTCGTACGCGACCTGGCGAGCCTGGGCGTCACGATGCCCCGCAAGTCGACATCGTTCGGCCCGAAGCCGGCATCGGGCCTGGTGCTGCGCGCACTCGAGCGCTGATACGCGGATGGGCGGGACCCCGTGGGGACCCCGCCCATCATGCACGTACGCCTCCTGCGCGGGCGCCAGTCAGCGCTCCAGGCCGCTGCCCTCGTCCTCTTCGGAGTCATCCCTTTCGGACTTTTCGGAGTCATCCTCGGCCGACGCGGGCGCGATGTCGCTCTCGCTGTCCCTTTCGCTGTCCGTCTCGCTCTCGTCGGCGAGTACGTCGACGAACTCGACGCCGTCCATCTCGGCGAGCCGGTCCGAGGCGTCCGTGGTGCCGTCCTTGTCGGACTCGACGGCCTTCGCGAACCACTCGCGCGCCTCGTCCTCACGCCCGGCCGCGAGCAGCACGTCGGCGTACGCGTAGCGCAGCCGCGCCGTCCAGGGCTGAACCGAATTGGACGCCAGCTCAGGGCTCTGCAGCGTCACGATGGCGGCGTCGAGCTGCCCCATGTCGCGCCGCGCCCCGGCCGCCACGAGCCGCATCTCGACCTGACCCGCCTTGTCCAGCTTCTGCACCTCGGGCGCCCCGGCCATCTCCATCGCCTTCTCAGGCCGACCGAGACCCCGCTCGCAGTCCGCCATGACGGGCCACAGGTCCACGTTCCCGGTCATCCGCCGCGCGGCCCGGAACTCGGCGAGCGCCTCGCTGTACTTCTGGTTCGCGTACGCCGCGAAGCCGGCCGCCTCGCGCACGGCGGCCACACGCGACGCCAGCCGCAGGGCGACCTTGGAGTAGCCGTACGCGCCCTCGGGGTCCTCGTCGATGAGCCTGGCCACCATCACCAGGTTCTTGGCGACATCCTCGGCAAGCCCTTTCGGCAGACTCTGCAGCTCCTGCCGTACGTCCTTGTCGATCTCCTCGCCGGTGACGTCCTCGGGGATCGGCAGCCGCTTGATCGGCTCGCGGTCCCGCTCACGCTCCTCACGGAAGCGCCCGCCACCACGCCGGTCATCACCCCGCCGGTCGTCCCGCCCCCGGAAACCACCGGGCCCCCCACGGCTGTCCTCACGCCGCGGCCCACGGCCACCACGCTCGTCCCGTCCGCGCTCATCCCGCCCACGGAAGCCACCGCGGCTGTCGTCATCACGCCGGAACCCACCGCGATCGCCACGGTCCCCGTCCCGCCGATCGTCACGGCGTGCGTAACCGCCGCGGTCACCCTGCCGCTGCTCATCACGCCGATCGTCCCTGCGATCGTCACGACGGAAGCCACCGCGATCACCATCGCGGCGGTCGTCACGGCTTGCGGCCGGCCGGTCGCCCTCACGCCGGGGGCCACCCCGGCTGTCGTCCCGACGGAAACCACCACGGTCACCGCCACCCCGACTGTCATCACGACGGTCATCGCGCCGCGGCCCACCAGGACGATCGTCACGACGGAACGCCGGACGGTCCCCCTCACGCCGGAACCCACCCCGGTCACGATCGTCGCCTTGCCGCTCGTCGCGACGGAACCCTCCGCCACGGTTCTCATCCCGACGGAAGCCACCGCGATCGCCACGGTCCTCACCGCGGCGATCATCCCGCCGGAAGGCCGGCCGGTCACCGCCACCACTGTTGTCACGCCGGAACGCCGGGCGGTCCCCACCACCCCGGCTGTCGTCCCGACGGAACCCACCACGATCACCGCCACCACGCCGGTCATCACCACGGAAGCCACCACGCTCGCCGTCCCTGCGATCGTCACGACGGAAGCCACCGCGATCGCCGCGGCCATCATCGCGGCGGTCGTCACGGCGTACGGCCGGCCGGTCGCCCTCACGCCGGGGGCCACCCCGGCTGTCGTCCCGACGGAAACCACCACGGTCACCGCCACCCCGACTGTCATCACGACGGTCATCGCGCCGCGGCCCACCAGGACGATCGTCACGACGGAACGCCGGACGGTCTCCACGATCCCGGTCGTCACGCCCACGGAAGCCGCCACCGCCACGATTGTCGTCCCGACGGAAGCCACCACGATCGCCGCGATCACCATCGCGACGGTCGTCACGGCGTACGGCCGGCCGGTCACCGCCACCACTGTTGTCACGACGGAACGCCGGCCGGTCGCCCTCACGCCGGGGGCCACCCCGGCTGTCGTCCCGACGGAAACCACCACGGTCACCGCCACCCCGACTGTCATCACGACGACCGTAGCCGCCACGGTCGTTGTCGCGCCGCGGCCCCCCGCGGGAGGCGCCGCGGTCACCACTGTCCCGGCGGCGCTGATCGCGCTCCGGTCGCTCGTCGGGAGAGTTGGTGGACATGGTGACTCCTGTCATTGATACCGCAAGTCATTCTCGCGCAGAAACGGGTACCCTGCGCGCTTCGGAAAAACAAAAAAGGACCTCTGGTCCCAGCGAGTCGCTGGGACCAGAGGTCCTCCAAATATTGTTCGGC
>NZ_BMPQ01000046.1 GCF_014647675.1 Streptomyces flaveus
GACGCCCGGGCAGCGCGGCGGGACAGCCGGACACCGCGCAGAACCGGGCCATGGAGCGGGACATGAGAGAGGCGAGCGAACGCAGCGCGACGTGATGCCGCGCGGCCCGGTCACCTCCAAGGGCATTCTCCTCGAGAGGTGCCAGCAGTGGCAGCTCGACGCCCTGTGACGGAACGGTACGGTGCGGAATTCCCCGGCCGCACCGAGGCCCATCGCACGCCCTCGGTCCGGGCGCGGAGGGCGTCCTCGGCAGCGACCTCGGCGCGCAGATCTAGTCGAGGGTGTCGTCATCGACGGACCTCAGGGCGGCGCCCGTCACGTGCCGGCCGGTAGTCCATCGGAACAACCACCCCGCCGGCCTGATCGAGAAGATCACCGCGATCAGCATCCGCTACGACTTCGGCGAAGGCCCCAACCTGCTCGGCCGCCGCCTGCGCGACATCGACGTGAAACCGAGCCACCTCTACGGTCTGCTGCATCGCGGCCGCGGCCTGCTGCTGGACCGCACCTAGCGCCTGACCGTCGGCGGCTGGTCAGACCGGGTCGACTACCTCGCGGACCCCACTGCCGCACTGGATGTTCCCTGCGCCCTGCTACGCCCCGACGGCCACGTCGCCTGGAACGGCGACGATCAGCAGGAACTGGACGACCACCTCTCCCGCTGGTTCGGCAAGCCCGCCAGCTGATTTCGCCTGAGCAACCATGCCCTCTGAGGGCTCCCCGCCCGCATCGTGCTACGCGCGAGGCGTCAGCTCAGCATGTCGCGCAGTCGCTCGACGGCGTGGAGGCGTTCCCTGTGCGTGCCGGCCAGCGGCTTCACACACAGGGTCGTCACTCCGGCGGCAGCAAAGGCATCGAGCTGTCCGGCGATCTGTTCCTTCGTCCCCACCAGGGATATGGCCCTCAACAGTCCCTCGGGAACGGCGGCTTCGGCCTCCTGCTTCTTTCCTGACAAGTACAGGTCCTGGATGTGCGCCGCCTCCCGTTCGTAGCCGTACCGACCGGCGAGCCGGGCGTAGAAGTTCTTGTTCCTCGCGCCCATCCCCCCGATGTAGAGGGCCAGTTGTGGCCGAGCTCGGTCCAGCAGGTGTTCCACGTCGTCGCCGACGGCCAGAGGTGCCGTCACCGTGATGTCGAGCGTGCCCAGTGCCGCATCGCGCCGGGCCAGCCCCGCGGTCAGTGCCGCTCCCCACACCTCGGCGGCCTTTCCGGGATGGAAGAACACGGGCAGCCAACCCTCGGCGAGTTCGGCCGTCAGCTCGACGTTCTTCGGTCCGATCGCGGCCAGGGTGATGGGGATGCGGGAGCGGACTGGCTTGTTGAGGAGTTTCAGGGGCTTGCCGAGCCCGGTGCCCCGCTCGGCGGGAAGTGGAAGCGGGTACTTCGGCCCCGGGTGCACCACCGGTTCGCCCCGCCACACCTGACGGCAGATCTCCACCACCTCGCGGGTGCGGCTGAGTGGCGTGTCGTACGGCACGCCGTGGAAGCCCTCGATCACCTGCGGTCCCGACGCTCCGAGGCCCAGCGTGAACCGGCCGCCGGAGAGATCGTCCAGACCGGCGGCGGTCATCGCCAGGAGCGACGGCGTACGGGTGAAGACCGGGAGGATCCCGGAGGCGATCTCGAGGCGTTCGGTACGAGCCGCGAGGTAGCCCAGTCGGCTGACGGCGTCGAACGAGTAGGCCTCCGGCACGAAGGCGATCTCGACCCCTGCCGTCTCGAAATCCCTTACGGCACGGACCGTCTCGATGAAGTCGCCGCTGTAATCCAGTGTCATACCGATACGCATGCGAAGGCCCCTCGTCTTCTGACCGACTGAGATTTTAACGAACGATCGTTTAACACCGTACCGGCCTTCCTGTCCAGGCGGAACCGGGCGACCTCACAGCCCTTCACCCCGTGTTGTTTCAAGCGATCACGTGCAGGGACCTTGACCGAGTGACGTGGCTCACCCTACGTTCGCGCTGGCCTTAACGAACGATCGATGAGTGACGCATGACGTCGCTTCAGGGCGGCAAGGGAGGCCGAAGTGCTCGAAATCGATGGACTCGTCGTCCGGTACGGCGCTCGCGCACCCGTTCTGCGGGGGGTGTCCCTGGACGTCGGCGGCAGCGGCGTCGTCGCGCTCCTCGGCAGCAACGGCGCCGGCAAGACGACGCTCATGCGCGCCGTCTCCGGCACGCTCGGCCTGTACGGCGGCGGGGTCACCGAAGGCTCCGTCCGGTTCCGTGGCGAACGGATCACCGGTGCGGACACGGCCCGCACCGTGGTGCAGGGGCTCGTACAGGTACCGGAAGGACGGCACATCTTCGCCGGTCTGACGGTGGAGGAAAATCTGAACGCCGGTGCGCTCACCGTGCGGTCGTCGGCGGTGCGTGAGCGCACACGCCGTCGGATGTACGAACTCTTCCCGCAGCTCGCCGAGCGGCGACGCGCCCGTGGCGGGACGCTGTCCGGCGGCGAGCAGCAAATGCTCGCCATCGCCCGGGCGTTGATGGCGCAGCCGAGACTCCTGCTTCTCGACGAGCCGTCCCTCGGCCTCGCGCCGCGGCTGGTGCATCTCGTGGGCGAGACCATCCGCGAGATCAGCCGGGAAGGGGTCCCCGTCCTGCTGGTGGAGCAGAACGCGGCGATGGCGCTTTCGGTCGCCGACTCGGCCTGTGTGCTCGACCTCGGCCGGGTCGTACTGAGCGGACCGACGGACGAACTGGCGCAGAGCGACGACGTGCGACGCCTCTACCTGGGCGCGGACGCGGACGCCGGCCAGAGCGCCGGCGGATCCGCACCGCGGCCCGGGCCCGGAACCGGAAACACGCCGACGCTAAGCAGGTGGTCCGGATGACGACGACTCCAACGCAAACGGCAGCGGAACTGCGTGTCGAGGACGTGAGTGTGGTGTTCAGCGGACTGCGCGCGCTTGACGGTGTGTCATTCACCGTGCGGCCCGGAACGATCCATGCCGTCATCGGTCCCAACGGTGCCGGGAAGACAACGCTGCTCAATGCCCTGTCGGGGATCTACCGTGTCGCCTCGGGCCGCATCATGGTGGACGGTCAGGAGGTGACGGGCCTGCGTCCGGACCGGGTGGCACGGAGGGGAGTCGCCCGCACCTTCCAGAACATCGTCGTGTCACCGGTCGAGTCCACACTCGACAACCTCATGGTCGGCCGGCATCGGCTGACCCGGTCCGGCATCGCCGCGACCGCCCTGGGACTGGGCCGCGGTGAACAGCGTGTCCACGAAGCGCGGGTGCGCGACATCGCGGAGTTCGCCGGCTTGTCCGGCGTTCTGGACCGCCCGGCGGCGAGCCTCGCCTACGGGGATCTCAAGCGCCTGGAGTTCGCGCGGGCGCTGTGCCTGGAGCCACGGTTGCTCATCCTCGACGAACCGGTCGCCGGGATGAACACCGCGGAGAGCGCGGAACTCGCCCGGCTGGTCTCCGCGGCACGTGACGCGCTCGGTCTGACCGTGGTGTTCGTCGAGCACGACATGGGAGTGGTCATGTCGATCGCCGACCGCATCACCGTCCTCGACTTCGGCAAGGTCGTCACGGACGGCACGCCGGAACACGTAAGGCAGCATCCGGAAGTGATCAGCGCCTATCTGGGAGCGCCCATGGAATCCGGAAACGACCAGGTGGCGGAGAGGTTGTCGTGATGACCCGCGGAGTCGAAATCCTGCTGAGCGGTGTGTCTTTGGGCTTGTTGTACGCCCTGATCGCGCTGGGCTTCGTCATCGTCTTCAAGGCGACCCGCACGGTGAACTTCGCGCACGCCTCGTTTCTGCTCTTCGGTGTGTGGGTGGTGGCGCAGACCAGCCCGCACATCGGCTTCGCGGCCGCTGTGGCGCTCGGCCTGGTCGCGGCCGGGACGCTGGGACTGGCGGTGGAGCGACTGCTGCTGTCCCGGGTCGACGGCCGCAAGCACGACGCGCTGGCGATCCTCACCATCGGGGTCAACGTGGTGCTCACCGCGGAACTGAGCTGGCGCATCGGGGAGAGCGTGCTGCCACTCGGCGCTCCCTGGGACGGACACGTGGTCCACTTCGGCTCAGTGGTACTGCCCTTGTCCGTGATCATCACCATCCTCACCGTGCCGGTGCTGATCGCCGGTCTCGCCGCGGTCCTCCGCCACACCGGCTGGGGCCTGGCCATGCGCGCCTCGATCGAGGACCGCGAGGGCGCGGCTCTCGCCGGTGTCCGGCTGAAGCGGGTCTCGGCAGGTGCCTGGATCACGGCCGGCATCCTCGCCGTCGCGGCCGGCATCGGTCTCGCCTCGTTCCCGAGCCCTGGCGTGGCCGTGAGTACCGGGACCGCGGCCATCAAGGCGCTCCCCGCCGCGATCATCGGCGGCCTCGACTCGCTCGGCGGGGCGATCGTGGGAGGCCTGGTCATCGGCATCGCCGAGGTGACCGTCGCCGAGTACCAGGACGCCCTCTCCTTCCTCGGGCGAGGGCTGGGGGACGTCGTGGCCTACGTGATCATGATCTGCATTCTGCTGTGCCGGCCCTCGGGCCTGTTCGGCGCGAAGGAGGTCAGCCGTGCCTGAGACGTCCCGGTTCCCCATGGCAGGGCGTGTGCCGGCCCTGTGCGCGCTGACCGCCGCCCTGGTGGTCCTCCTGGCACTGCCCCTGTATGTCTCCGCGTTCTGGCTGAACATGGGCCTGTTCGCGATGGCGGCGGCGGTCGGCGCGATCGGCCTCACCATCCTGCTCGGCGCGGCGGGACAGTTGTCTCTGGGACATGCCTTCTTCGTCGCCGTCGGCGCCTACGGCTATGCCTTCCTGGCCGGAGAAAGCGGCGGCGGGGTGTCCGGTCTCGGCCTCCCCCCGCTTCTCGCCGCGGTCCTGGCCGTCCTGCTGGCGGGCGTCTGCGGCCTGCTGTTCAGCCCGGTCTCCAGCCGCCTGCGCGGCATCTACCTGGGCATCGCCTCCCTGGGCCTGGTGTTCCTCGGCCACCATCTGCTGCAGAACATGAAGCCGGTGACCGGCGGCTTCGAGGGCAGGACCGTCGTGCCGCTGTCGATCGGCGGGTTCTCCTTCTCCGACCAGGCGGACGTCACCGTCCTGGGCGTTCCGTTCGGTGCCGCCGAGAGCCAGTGGTATCTGTTCCTCGTCGTCACCGTCGGGGCGGCGCTGCTCGGCCGCAACGTCCTGCGCGGCCGGCCCGGCAGGGCGCTGAGGCTCATGAAAGACAGCGAGATCGGCGCGAGCGCCATGGGCGTCGACATACGACGCACCAAGGCGGCCGTCTTCGTACTGTCGTCGATGTATGCCGGCGCTGCCGGTGTGCTCACGGCACTGGCCTTCCAGCGCACCGTCCCCGACTACTTCAGCCTCCACCTGTCGGTCAGCTATCTGGTGATGGTCATCCTGGGCGGCCTCGGATCCGTGGGTGGCGCGATCGCCGGTGCGGTCTTCGTCGTGACGCTGCCCCTGCTGTTCTCCCGCTACGCGGATTCCCTGCCGTTCGTCACCGGAGCCGGCGGGCAGGGACTGGACGCGTCGACAGCGGCCCAGTTCGTGTACGGCGCGGTCGTCATCGTGGCCGTGATCGTCCAGCCGGGCGGTCTGGCGGCGCTGGCCGGCGCCGTTCGACCTCCACGAAGCCGCCGCCCGGCCGCGGCCGCCGCTCCCTGAACCCCCGCTCTCCAGCCGTCCGACGCCGAAGACACTCCAGACCCGCCCCCCCACCTTGCCGGACGTGTGCTGTCAACCACCTCATCCGCTTCTCAGCGAGGAGACACACCGATGCACAAATCGCGCACAGTCGGCCTGGCGGCCGCGGCCCTGGCCTTCACGCTGGCGGTTGCCGGCTGCTCCACCAAGGCCGAAACGGCCGGGACCGCCGCCGCGCCCGGGGTCAGCGACTCCACCATCAAGCTCGGGGTGCTGATGGATCTGTCGGGCCCGTTCGCGGGCACCGGCAAGACGATCCTCGACGCGAGCAACGTCGCCGTGAAGGAGATCAACGCGGCAGGCGGTGTCTGCGACCGGAAGCTGGCACTGGTCACCCGCGACCACGGCTACGACCCGCAGAAGGCCGTCGCCGCGTACGACGAGATGGATCCGCAGGTCCTCGGCTATCTGAACATCCTCGGCTCACCGGTCGTCACGGCGCTGCGGGACAAGATCGAGGCGAAGGACGAACTCGCCGGCCTGACCACGTTCGCGTCGACCCTGCTCGGGGACGAGCACCTGATCGTCCTGGGCGCCACGTACGACATCCAGACGATCAACGGCCTGGACTGGCTCGTGAGGAAGGGTGAACTGCGCAGCGGCGATTCCGTCGGGCATATCTACCTGCAGGGAGAAATCGGCGAGAACAGCCTGCGGGGCAGCAAGTTCGCTGCGGGGAAGCTGGGGTTGAAGATCGTCGGCCAACAGATCGAACCCGCCGCAACCGACCTCACCAGCCAGGTCAACGCGCTCAAGTCGGCGAAGGTCAAGGCGATCGTGGTGGACTCGACGCCCAAGCAGGCGGCTTCGGTGGCGGCAGTGGCGCAGGCGGCCGGCATGGAGGTGCCGATCATGGGCGGGGTGTCGACCTTCGCCACCAGCCTGCTCAGGACGTCTGCGGCGCCCGCGCTCACCAAGCACTACACCAGGCTCAGCGGGCTGGGCGCCCTCGGCGCGGACAACGCCGCCGCTCGCAAGCTGGCCGCTGCTTGGAGGGACCAGATCGGTAAGGCACCGGAGGCCAGCAGCGGAGTCGTCCACGCCTACGCCATGACCAAGCTGTACGCCGAGATACTCGGCAAGAGCTGCGAGGACCTCACTCGCCCGGGCGTGCTCAAGGCCCGCAGCGCTGTCACCGACTTCACGCTACCGGGCCTGCTCCCGCCTCAGGACTTCTCCGATCCCGCTGAGCCCAGTTCGCGCGAGGCCCAGGTGCTGGGTGTGGACAAGGGTGTCTTCGCCGGAGTCAAAGCACTCGGTGACTTCTTCGCATCGGATCTGGCGAAGGAGTACAAGGTTCCGTCGGCCGGATGACACCGGGGACTGTGCCCGCAGGGCCGGCGGCGGCGGGGCGCCGGCCCTCGGCTCCGCACGGCAGGAGCCGGCTTTGCCGATCGTTCGTTCGTTCTGGAAGGCTGGGGCCATGGATGCTATGAGCGGCAAAGCGGCGGGCAAGAGCGGCAAGGCGGCGGACAACGGTCCCTCCAGCCCCCGGGGAAACGGCCGGGACGCCATCATGGACGCCGCACGAGATGTCTTCGCGGAGCGCGGCTACTTCGGCACCTCCATTCGTGACATCGCCAAGCGTGCCGACATGAGTCTGTCCGCCCTCTATTACTACTACTCCGGCAAGGCGGAGCTCTTCCACGCCCTGATCGAGGACTCACTCGACGACTACTTCCGTCACTGCGAGAAGGAACTGGCCCAGGCCGGTGACGACCCCGCCGCGCGTCTGGCCGCCCTGGTCAGAGTGACGGTCGACTACCGGGTCCGGCGGCGGGTCGAGAGTCTGCTGACCCTCCAGGAACTCCGTTACCTCGAACCCGAGTACCGCAACCCCATCATCGAAAGGCGGCACGCCGTATCGGGACTTTTCCAGAAGGCCATAGACGACGGCATCGCCGGCGGAGTCTTCCGGACCCCGCACCCGGACGACGCCCGCCGGGCGGTCATGGCCATGTGTAACGCCGTCGCCCAGTGGTACGACCCGTCCGGCGACCTCGGGACGACGGAGCTGTGCGACCGGTACGTGCGGCTGGCGTTCGCAATGCTCGGGCACGGCGAGACGCCGGCCCGGTAGGTCCCCCGCACTTTCGTCGCGGTCATTGACAGTGGGTGAGACGGCGACCTAACTTAACGATCGTTCGACAAGTACCTTCTCTGTATCGGCTGCGGTCCCGACCACAACGGCCGGGGCCCGTGGCCCGGCGTACGACGGCAGTCGCCGAGCCTTCCCGGCGCGGGCGGCGGCAGATCCGACACCGACTCGACCGACTGGAGCGTCCATGCAGACCAGCGGAATATCCGCAGTGGTGACCGGCGGCGCGTCGGGGCTCGGCCTGGCGACGGCACGGCGGCTGCTCAAGGCCGGCGCCCGCGTCACCATCGCGGACCTGCCCTCCTCGGACGGCGACCGCGCCGTCCGCGACCTCGGCCCCGAGGCCGTCTTCGTCCCCGCCGACGTGACGAACACCGAGGACATGACCGCCGTCCTCGACACCGCCGAGCGGACAGGAGCGCTGCGCGCGGTCGTCCACTGCGCAGGCCGCGGCGGTCCGCTCCGCGTGGTCAACAAGGACGGCACCGCCGGTGATCTCGACCATTTCCGCGCCGTGGTCGACGTCAACCTGATCGGCACCTTCAACGTGCTCCGACTCGCCGCCGCCCGCATGGCTGGCAACGAACCACTCGACGGGGACCGCGGAGTGGTGGTCATGACAGCGTCGGTCGCGGCGTTCGAGGGGCAGATCGGACAGGCCCCGTACGCGGCGTCGAAAGCCGGAGTGGCCGGCCTCACCGTGTGTGCGGCCCGGGATCTAGCGAGCAAGAGCATCCGGGTCGTCACCATCGCGCCCGGCTTGTTCGACACACCGATGCTCGGCAGGAGGCCGAAGGAGAAGCTCGACGCGCTCGCTGCCGCGGTGCCGCACCCGCCGCGCCTCGGCGCGGCGGACGAGTACGCACAACTCGCCCTGCACATCATCGACAACTCGATGCTCAACGGGGAGACCATCCGCCTCGACGGCGCGATCCGCCTGGCCCCACGCTGAAGGCCGGCGCTCAACCGCCACTCCCCAACCGCGACCACCGCTGGGCCACCGTAAAGGAGCTGCCGTGGCAGACGAAGTACTGGTCGAGTACGGCGACGACGGCATCGCCGTCATCACCATCAACCGGCCCGAATCCCGCAACGCTGTCACCCGAGCCGTCGCGGAGGCGATCGCATCCGCGCTGGACGAGTTGGACGAGCGTGACGACCTCGCGGTCGGCATCATCACCGGCGCCGGCGGCACCTTCTGCGCGGGCATGGACCTCAAGGCGTTCCTGCGGGGCGAGCGCCCCCACGTGCAGGGGCGCGGTTTCGCCGGCCTCACCGAGACCCCGCCGCGCAAGCCGCTGATCGCCGCCGTCGAGGGCTACGCCGTGGCGGGCGGATGCGAGATCGCCCTCGCGAGTGATCTGGTCGTCGCCGCCGAGGACGCCAAGTTCGGATTGCCCGAGGTCAAGCGCGGTCTGGTGGCGGTGGCCGGGGGACTGCTGCGACTGCCGGGCCGGATCCCGTACCAGATCGCGATGGAACTCGCCCTCACCGGCGATGTCCTCCCCGCGGACCGGGCCCACCACTACGGACTGGTCAACCGGCTCACTCCACCTGGCGGCGCGCTGAAGGAGGCGAGGCTGCTGGCCTCCGCCATCGCCGCCAACGGTCCGCTCGCCGTACGGGTCACCAAACGCATCCTCGTGGAGTCTCCCGGCTGGCCACGCGACGAGCTGTTCGACCATCAGAAGCCGATCACCGAGCTGGTGTTCAACTCGGATGACGCTCGGGAAGGCGCGTCGGCCTTCACCGAGAAGCGCGCTCCCGTCTGGCGAGGCCGGTGAGCGGCCGGTGAACGAAGAACAAGACCAGGAACGTGCGAACGGCGCCGTACCCGATGAGGCCCCGGGCCCGCTCACCGGGCTGCGGGTCATCGAGCTCGGGGGCATCGGGCCGGGGCCGTTCTGCGCGATGCTCCTCGCCGACGCCGGTGCGGACGTGATCCGTGTCGAGCGCCCGTCGGACGTGGCCGGCAGGCCCGATCCCGTCCTGCACCGGGGCCGGCGCTCGGCCGCCATCGACCTCAAGCACCCGGAAGGCGTCGGCGCCGTCCTCGACCTGGTGGCGGATGCCGATGTCCTCCTGGAGGGCTTCCGGCCGGGGGTGGCCGAACGGCTCGGCGTGGGCCCCGGCCCGTGCCTGGACCGCAACCCGCGCCTGGTCTACGGACGGATGACGGGGTTCGGGCAGGACGGGCCGCTCGCGCCGCGGGCCGGGCACGACATCAACTACATCGCCCTGTCGGGGGCCCTGGGAGCCATCGGACCGGCCGACGGCCCGCCGGTCCTGCCGCTCAACCTGCTCGGCGACTTCGGCGGCGGTGGCGCACTGCTCGCCTTCGGTGTGCTGTGCGCGGTCGTCCAGGCACGCGCCACCGGGAAAGGCCAGGTCGTGGACGCCGCCATGGTGGACGGATCGGCTCAGTTGCTGGCCATGATCTACGGCCGTCTGCACCAGGAGCGATGGACCGACCACCGGGGCGTCAACTACCTGGACGGCACAGCCCCGTTCTACGGCGTCTACCGCTGCCGCGACGGCGAGTACGTCGCGGTCGGCGCGATCGAGGCGCCCTTCTTCGCCACCCTCCTGGAACGGCTCGGCCTGGCCGCGGATGCCGACTTCACCCAACAGTGGGACCGTTCCCGCTGGCCGGTCATGCGGCGGCGCCTGGCGGAGGTCTTCGCCGCCCGCACCCGCGACGACTGGGCCGACGTGTTCGCCGACGCCGACGCGTGCGTCACCCCCGTGCTGTCGCTGGTGGAGGCACCGCGCCATCCTCACAACGCCGCACGCGGCACCTTCCTCACCGACGGCACGGGAGTCCTCCAGCCCGCCCCGGCCCCCCGGTTCGGCTCCTGCACCCCTCACCGGCACACCCGGCCGGCCCCCCTTCCGGGCGAGCACACAGCGCAGGTCCTCGCCGAGACGGGCCGCAGCCCCGAGCAGATCAAGAAGCTTTTCGATGCGGAGGTCGTGCGATGAGCCGGCGTACCGAGCGAAAGCCCTGCATGGCCGGCCGCGGGCCGGCGCGTGAAGGGAGCGGCACATGACCGACTACTGGCCCGCGGGACTGCCTCGCCGCCTCGACTACCCCGATGTCCCGCTCGGCGCGGTGCTCGCCGGCTCGGCCAGCCGCTACCGCGACCGGGCGGCCGTGCGCGACGGCGACCAGGTTCTCACCTTCACCGGCCTGTACGAACAGGCTGCCGCGTTCGCACGCGGCCTCAGGGCGCACGGCATACGGCAGGGTGACGTGGTCGCCCTTCACCTGCCCAACACCCTGTGGTTCGCCGTCGCCTACTACGGCATCACGCTCGCCGGCGCGACAGCATGCCCGGCCAACCCCGCCCAGCCGGCCAGAGCCCTGCGCGCCCAGCTCGCCGACTGCTCCGCGGCGGCCGTGGTGACCCATCCGGAGCCGGCACCGGTGCTGGCCGAGGCGATCGACGGGCTGCCGGTCCGGCTGGCCGTCATCGTGCCGCCCAGCGCATCGGCCCCGGCCGACAGGCCGGATGACTGCGCAAAGCTCTTCGGGAAGGCGGGCACCCCCCTGGAGGCCCTCGTCGCAGGCCAGAGCACCCACCCGCCAGAGGTGCTGGTCCCCACCGACTCCGTCGCCCAGTACGGGTACACCGGCGGAACCACCGGAGCACCCAAGGGAGTGCGCATACTGCACCGCAACATCGTCGCCAACACCATCCAGGTCGCCTGCTGGCGCTCCGGGGCGCTCCCCGGGCTCGACGGCGAAGGCGGTGTGGTGCTGGACCCCTTGGAGACCTCCGGCGACTACGCCCTGGCACCGGGTACCTACGCCACGCTGTGCATCTCGCCCTTGTTCCACGCCCTTGGCCTGATCAGCCTCAACTTCTTCCTCCTGTGCGGCGCCACCACCATCCTGAGCGGCCGCTTCGATGCGGAGTCGTACCTGGAGCAGGTGGAACGGCACCGGATCGCGTACATCCCGGGCGCCCCGGCGCTCTATCACGCCCTGCTGGCGACACCGGGCATCCGCACGCGGGACCTCAGCTCGGTCAGGGCCGTGGTGTCGGGCGGCGCCCCCATAGACACGTACTCGTTGGAGAAGCTGACAGAGGTCTTCCCCAACGCCGCCGTCATCGAGGGTTACGGCTTGACGGAGGCGACAGCAACTGTGTCCAGCGGCCCGATCGCGAAGGCCGGGCTGCGCAAGCCGGGCAGCCAGGGACTTCCCCTGTTCGACACCGAGCTGGAGATCAGGGACCCGCTGGATCCCGGCCGGAAGGTGCCCCGGGGCGAGCGCGGCGAGATCTGGGCGCGGGGCCCTCAGGTGGCCTCGGGCTACCTCGGCCGCCCGGACGAGACCGCCGCGCAGTTCGTCGACGGCTGGCTGTGCACCGGCGACACCGGCCACCTCGACGCGGACGGCTTCCTGTACGTCTCCGGCAGGTCGAAGGACATGCTCATCTACAAGGGCTACAACGTCTACCCGCGCGAGCTGGAGGACATCCTCGGCGGACACCCGGCGGTGCTCCAGGCATCGGTCGTCGGGAGGGCCGTGCCTGCCGTCGGCGAGGTCCCCGTCGCCTTCGTGGTCCCCGCCGCTGAGCCGCGCGCGATGGCCGAGGAGCTGATGGAGTACGTCGCGGAGCGTGTGACGCCGTACAAGCGGATCAGAGAGGTCCGTTTCGTCGACGAACTTCCACTTTCTCCGGCCGGAAAGGTGCTGAAAACCGAGCTCCGCCGCTTGGCCCGGACGACTCGGAGCCCGGGCGAACCCCCCTCGGGCACACAGGAATCCAGCGCGCCGGACACGGCGGAAAGGCAGGTCTGACATGCGTGACGCGGTCATCGTGGACGCCGTCCGTACCCCCGTGGGCAAGCGGAACGGCTCGTTGAGCACTGTGCACCCGGTCGACCTGTCGGCGGCGGTGCTGCGCGCCCTCGCCGAACGCAACGACCTGGACCCGGCGTTGGTCGAGGACGTGCTGTGGGGCTGCGTCTCGCAGATCGGTGAGCAGGGCGGCTGCGTCGGCCGTTTCGCCGTCCTGGCCGCCGGATGGCCTGAGGAAGTGCCGGGCGTCACCATCGACCGGCAGTGCGGATCCTCGCAGCAGGCGGCGCAGTTCGCCGCCGCGGGAGTGATGAGCGGTCAGTACGACATCGTGGTCGCGGGCGGCGTGGAGTCGATGAGCCGCGTACCGCTGGGCTCCGGCCGCGAGCGGGGCCCCGGCGAACCCTTCGGCCCTGCCGTGCAAGCCCGGTACGGCGTCTCGCGGTTCAGCCAAGGGCTGGGCGCGGAGGAGATCGCGCGGCGCTGGGGGCTGAGCCGGGAGCAACTCGACGCGCACAGCCTCCGGTCGCACGCCAACGCGGCGGCCGCGATCGACGAGGGGCGGTTCAAGTCCCAGATCGTGCCGGTGGACGTGACGGATGAGGACGGTTCCGTACGCACCGTCGACACGGACGAGGGAGTACGGCGGGGCGGCACGGCCGCCACGATGGCGGGTCTGAAGCCCGCGTTCACCGAGGACGGCGTGGTCACGGCCGGCAACTCCTCGCAGATATCGGACGGTGCCTCGGCGCTGCTGGTCATGAGCGGCGAGAAGGCGCGTGAACTCGGTCTGCGTCCGATCGCCCGCTTCCACTCCTTCGCCGTTGTCGGAGTCGACCCCGTGACGATGCTGACCGGCCCCATCCCGGCCACCGAGAAGGTTCTCAAGCGCGCCGGTCTGGGCATCGAGGACATCGGAGCCTTCGAGATCAACGAGGCGTTCGCCAGCGTGACCTGCGCCTGGCTCGCCGAGACCGGCGCCGATCCGGACCGGCTCAATCCCGACGGCGGCGCCATCGCCCTCGGCCATCCCCTGGGAGCCTCCGGCGCCCGGCTGACCACGACGCTGCTCCACCACATGCGAGCCACCGGCACCCGTTACGGCCTGCAGTCGATGTGCGAGGGCGGCGGCATGGCGAACGCCACCGTCCTGGAACTCCTTCCCCGCTGAGCCCGGGCAGCCGGAGTGGCCAAGCGGCCCAAGCAGCCCGAGCCCTGGGGCCCGCTCGACAAGGCGCCCACAACCGAGGAGTGCGAAAAGCCAATGGAACCAGACGAGTTCGACGCCGTTCTGGCGGCGGTGCGTGCCTTCGTGCGCGAGAAGGTCGTCCCGCGCGAGAACGAGATCGAGGAGAAGGACGAGATCCCGGCGGACCTCCGCGAGAAGGCCGCGGCCATGGGCCTGTTCGGCTACGCGCTGCCCCAGGAGTACGGCGGCCTTGGCTTCTCCATGACGGAGGACGTGCGCCTTTCTCTGGAGATCGGCTACACCACGCCCGCGTTCCGCTCGATGTTCAGCATCAACAACGGGGTCGCTGGCCAGCTCCTGGCGAGTACCGGCACCGAGGAGCAGAAGCGGCGCTATCTGCCGCGGATGGCCGCCGGGAAGTTGATCGCGGCGTTCACGCTCACGGAGGCGGAGGCGGGCTCGGACCCCAGCGGTATCAGGACCCGTGCCGTACGCGACGGGGACGGCTATGTCCTGAACGGCAGCAAGCGGTTCATCACCAATGCCCCGCTCGCCGGTGTCTTCATGGTGTTCGCCCGCACCGGGCCGCAGAGCACGGGCGCCGAGGGGATCTCCGTCTTCGCCGTCGACGCGGACAGCCCCGGCGTCACCGTGGGACCGAGGGACCACAAGATGGGCCAGTCGGGGGCCTTGAGCGCGGAGGTCTTCTTCGACGACGTACGCCTTCCGGCGAGTGCCCTCGTCGGAGAACGCGAGGAAGAGGGATTCCGCACCGCCATGCGGTCGCTGGCGAGGGGACGTCTGAGCGTCGCGGCGATGTGTGTGGGGCTGGCCGGGCGCATCCTGGACGAAAGCGTCGCGCACGCCTCGGTCACCCGGCAGGGCGGACGTCCCATCGGTGAGTTCCAGCTCGTCCAGGCCATGCTCGCCGAGTCGCACGCCGAGATGTACGCGGCCCGCGCCATGGTGCTGGAGGCGGCCCGCGCGTACGACTCGGGCGAAGACCGCAGGCTGGCGCCGTCCTCCACGAAACTGTTCTGCAGCGAGATGGTGGGCCGGGTGGCCGACCGTGCCGTCCAGATACATGGGGGCATGGGATACATGCGCCACGTTCCCGTCGAGCGCTTCTACCGGGACGTGCGACTGTTCCGCATCTACGAGGGGACGAGCGAGATCCAGAAGCTCATCGTGGGCAGGCAGTTGCTGCGGGAGCACGCGTGACGGGCGGCGCGGGTGCGGCCCCATGAGCGAGGCGCGCGAGGCCACCGGGCCGTACGGGGAAGGCGACCGGCCGTCGCTGTGCGGTCGTGGGTCGGCAGGGGGCCCGCCGTGAGCGACCGGACCTCAGGGGCCGCCGTGCTCGTGGAGGACGACGGGCCGGTAAGGGTACTGACGCTTCATCAGTCCGGTCGCCACAACGCCCTGAACCTGACCGGCCGCCAGGAACTCCTCTCCGCACTGCGGGACGCGTCGCGCGACGAGCGGTGCCGGGCAGTGGTGCTGAGCGGCGCGGGCGGCAGCTTCTGCGCGGGCGGCGGCATCCGCTCCATGACACCCGCCCCGGAGGAGTCCGCCGCGAGGATGGAGGTGGTCGCGGGCATCGTACGGGCGATCGTCGGGACCCCAAGCCCGTGCGCGCCTGGCACAGCAGGTACGACAAGGTCGAGGAGAAACTTATGGCGAGGCCCGGCTTTCATCCCCGGACCCCGAAGGGCGAGCGGGTGAACGTGGCAGACGCCGAGCGGATGGCAGATGCCGAGCGGACGGAACAATCCGAACCGGGACCCAGCGGTCACGACGCGGCCAAGCCGGCCGGGCCACTGGCGGGCATCACGGTGGTGTCCCTGGAGCAGGCGGTGGCGGCGCCCCTCTGCACCCGCACCCTCGGTGACTTCGGGGCTCGGGTGATCAAGGTGGAGAACCCGGAAGGCGGTGACTTCGCCCGGCACTACGACGACGTGGTGGGCGGCATGGCGGCGCACTTCGTATGGGTCAACCGGGGCAAGGAGTCGGTCACGCTGAACCTGAAGGATCCGGCCGGGATGGCGGTACTCCACCGGTTGCTCGACCGCGCCGATGTGATGGTCTCCAATCTTGCTCCCGGTGCCACGGCGAGGCTCGGAATCGCGCCCGCCGACCTGGCCGTCAGCCACCCGGAACTCATCGCCGTGGAGATCGACGGCTACGGGCCGGGAGGCCCGCTGTCCCACAAGCGCGCTTACGATCTGCTGGCCCAGGCGGAGTCGGGCGCATGCGCGATGACGGGCTTTCCCGGTGCGCCGGCCAAGCCCGGTCCGCCGATGGCCGACGTGTGCACCGGCCTGTATGCCGCGTTGTCGGTTCTGGCGCTGCTCTGCGGCAAGGAGCGTGGCCATGGTCGCGGCGCCGCCGCGGTCGCGGTGAGCCTGTTCGACACGATGACGGAGTTGATGGGGTATCAGCTCACCTACACGCTGCACACGGGTGTGGACCAGCAGCCGGTCGGCATGGGCTCGCCCGCGGTGGCGCCGTACGGCGCCTACCGCACCGCGGACGGCCAGACCGTCGTCCTGGGCACGACGAACGACCGCGAATGGCGGCGATTCGCGCGTGACCTTCTCGGCCGGCCCGACCTGGCCGACGACGAACGCTTTCGTACCGCCTCCGGCCGGGTCGCGCACCGTGAGTTCCTGGACGCGGAGATCGCCGACTGGTGCGCACGCCATGACCTGACGCAGGTGCAGAGCGACGCGGATGCCGCAGGGATCGGGAATGCCCGGTTCAACACACCGAGCGAGGTCATATCCCATCCGCATCTGATGGCCCGCGACCGGTGGCGCCGGATCGACACACCTCACGGTCAGGTACCCGCTCTGCTTCCACCTCCGGTCATCGCCGGCTACGAGCCACCGATGGGTGGGATCCCAGCACTCGGTCAGCACACCGACGCCCTGCTCACCGAACTCGGCGTCACCGAGGACGACATCGCTGTGCTGCGCGCACAAGGGGCGGTGGCCCCGGCCCCTCGCTGAGGTGCCGGATCCATGCCTCGACGGCGCCATCGGGATGACCGTCGGCGGTCGCAGCGCGTACGAAGACCGTGGACGATGCTGCCACATTCGCCGCCAGCGAGACCGCAATGCCGAGGAGGAAAGCCAGCCACACCACCGTCCGCACCCGACGCCCCTCACTGCGGGATGAGTTGAGTAGCCCCACCGTCGCCAGCAACAAGAGCCCATCCACCGACAACGGCCACAGCGTCGCACTCACCGCATCCGCCCCACCCTGCAAGGCAAAAGCCCGCTGATACACATACGAGGCATACGCAGCCACCGACGCCACCACCAGCGCCCAACCACGCCGCACCCACACCTCAAACCCGACACGGATACCGGCATTCGACGGAGCGTCACGAAGGTCTGCAGATACGTCGCGCACTGTTTCGCCCGGGGCGCTCACCGAGAACCACTCCCACGGTGGCGCCGCCGGGGCACCTTCGGCACCGCTACCGTCCCGGAAAGCACCAGCTCACGGCCAGTGTGGGACCTACAGATGCTGTCGGTGCCACCCCCAGGACTCGAACCTGCGGCCAAGCGCGGCCACGGGACCGCCATAACGTCCGGCCAACCGGCCCGTCCGGGCGACCACAGGGCCGTTCGCCCCATCCAGGCCCCAGGGCGCGATTACCCGAAACGCTAGGCCACGCGGGCATACGCGCCGCCCCTCCGAACTGACTCGCTGTTCAGCTACATCCAGCCGCGATCCAGCCAGCGTGTAGAGAACGACGAATGACAACAGGTGACGAAGCGTCAGCTCAACCAGCCAAAATCCAGCCACGGACACCCGACCTGGCAGTTTGCCAATTCGCCGGATCCGCGGCAACGCGTGGCCTTCACATTGAAGCGGAACTCCGCCACGTGACGAATTAAAGCTCCGTACTGATTGCCTTCACCAGCCACGGAGCCGACGATGACGAGCAACTCGGCTGACAGTCGCACCGTCCCTCCAAAGAGGCGCCACAGGAGTTGATGCTCTTGCCGGCGACGGCGGCTCGAAACCGCGACTACCGAGTACGCGATGGGCTGCACGACCATAGGCAGCCAGATGAGGTGCGCGCCCTGTAAGCACAACATCCCAGTCGACCAACCGCGCCGTACAGCCGCAGACCGCCATCTACAGCCACTATCGCGCCGACAAGGGGAGCCCGGACCTGAGCTGTACTGAGATTTGTGGAGTCCCTGATGCCAGGGTTACGGTCCTGGCGAAGGAGATCCACCAGCACCATGCCAGCACCCCGTAAGTACCCCGATGAACTCCGTGAGCGGGCGGTCCGCGAGGTCCGCACCACCGGCCGCCCGATCGCGTACGTCGCGAAGGACCTCGGCATCCACAAGGAGGCCCTGCGCGGCTGGGTCCGCCAGGCCGAGGCCGACCATGGCGAGCGTGACGACCGGCTCACTACCGCCGAGCGCGACGAGCTGAAGCAACTCCGCAAGGAGAACGCCGAGTTGAGGCGGGCGAACGAGATCCTCAAAGCCGCCTCGGTGTTTTTTGCCCAGGAGATCGACCGTCCCCGGACGAGGCCGAGCAGGTGATCGACCACCTGCGTGACAACGGTCTCGGGGTCGATCCCGTCTGTCGGGTGCTGGACCTGTCGCCGTCGACGTATTTCGCCCGCAAGAAGCGGCCGAAGTCGGCCCGCCGGCTCCGCGACGAACAGCTCATGCCGGTGATCGAGGAGATCCACGTGGAATCGGGCGGGACCTACGGCGCCCGTCGGATCACGCGCGCTCTGCGGCGCAAGGGTGTCGAGGTGGCCCGCTGCACCGTCGAGCGGCTCATGGCCGAGCTCGGCCTGGAGGGCGTGATCCGTGGCCGACGGCGCCGCACCACGATCCCGGAGCCTTCGGCGCCCCGTCCGCCGGACCTGGTGGACCGCAACTTCACCGCGGCGCGGCCCGATCAGCTGTGGGTGGCTGACATGACCTATGTCCGCACGTGGTCGGGCTGGGCATATGTGGCGTTCGTACTGGACGTGTACTCACGGATGATCGTCGGCTGGCAGGTCGCCGACCACATGCGGACCGAACTGCCCCTGGAAGCCCTGGAGACGGCGCTGTGGCGCCGGAGAATCAAGAAGGACTCCGGCCTCATTCACCACAGCGACAGGGGTTCGCAATATGTGTCGATTCGCTACACCGGCCGGTTGGCCGACATCGGCGCCTCCGCGTCGGTCGGTTCCGTCGCGGACTCGTATGACAACGCCATGGCCGAGGCGCTGAACGGCACTTTCAAGGCCGAGCTGATCGAGATGCAGGGCCCTTGGAAGGACCCTGCCCAGGTCGAGCGGGCGATCTTCCAGTGGGTCACGTGGTACAACGAAGAACGTCTTCACTCCGCGCTCGACTACGTGCCACCCGCCGAGTACGAACGCGACTTCTGGCAGAGCCAGGAGCACACCCCGCAGTCCGCCTGAAACAAGATCACCGGACTCTACGAAACTCGGGGCAGCTCAAAACGCCTCCAGTCCCGGGAGCTGGGCCAGGGATTCGCCCTGGCCGTGGCCAAGCACACCCTCGGCCGACGGTACCCGGACCATGTCGTGTCGATCGTCGGCGCCGACAGCGTCATACGTGCCGGGTGGCCCAAAGGACCGTCAGGCTTCCAGTACCGCCCCGATTTCTTCGCCGAGGTCTGGAAGCCGGGCGAGCCGTCCCGGGTCTTCCTGATAGCGAGCAAGGGTAACCACAGCGGAGCCAAGCGGTCCTACGACCAGCTCGCCTCGGCCTCGGCTCATGTGGAGGCCATGCACGTCGGAACGTGGAACGAGACGCCGTGCTTCGTCTTCGGCACGGAGTTGCCGATGGAAGGGCCTGTCACGGTCCATGCCCTCCACGCCCGCGGAACCGGCGGCGTACTGCACGGCACCTCGAAGCACCCCCTGCGGAACCTGGACGGCGTCGCCGAGAACGAGAACATCATGCCGGGGATCCTGCCTCCCGCCGAAGGAGACGAAGTCCCCTCTCCCGAACCTGGCTTCTACGTCGGACCGCAGTACGAGGCGTGGTTCCAGCACGTCCTGGCGCGGACCGCGACAGCCGGAGTGACGGCCTTCGCCGGTGACGGCGACACCACCGCCCAGTACCTGACCACGCGCCAAGGAAGCCAGCGCTTCACGACCGGCTTCGCGCACGCGGCCGCCGGCAGTGTCCAGGACGCGGAGTACGAGCTGCTCGGCATCCCCTTCGTCGGCACAGATCACGTGTTCCGGCTCAACAACAAGCGTGTCGAGGCATTCTCCGGCGTCGCGGCCGATCTCTTCCAACTGCTCTCGCCGAGGAACGACGACGGGCGGCGGACCCCGGGAAAGGTCGAGCAGTACCGCAGCGCCGTCCATTCCCTCCGCGGATCGTGGTCCGACCGGACCTGGGACCCGAAGTGGGGCGGTCCCGTCTCGGTGCACGAGGACGGCACCGTCCTGGCGATGCGCTTGCTACGGCTTTGAGGGCCGGTCGGCGAGGCAACAAGCCTGACGCCAGCCTGCTGCCCCGTCGGGCTCGTCCGCCGCAGACGGGTGGACGCACCTCCCTCGATGGAACGGACTGAACCAGACGCCCAACGCCATGGGATCGACTCCGAGAGCCGCTCCCATGGCGTCTTCATCGATGCCGTTCACCGAGTCGCCGTAGCCACTCACCGTCCCTGTCCTCGGAGACGTTGTCCCCGAGCGCAAGAACAGCCACGCGACACAGTCGAGGAGCTCGTACCGCTCCAAAGTCATGGCCGTCTGATCGCATCACGCGAGGCGACAGCGGTCCTCACTGCACGGGGCGAAGGAGCCGTCCCGCTCACCTGGACTGACATTCCATCAGACAAGCGCCACAGTGAGGTCCTGTTCTGTCGACCGAGTAAGAAGACGGATCCTCCGACGGAGCTGTACCACCTGGACTCGGCACACGGTTGCGTACCTGACACCTCCTGGATCATTGCGGTCACAGTCGCACCATGCGCTCGGCCAAAGCACTCACCGCTCTGAGAAGTACCGCCGGGGCCTGGCCGAGATCAAGAGCGTGCTGGTGCAGCACGATCCCGGAACGGCGCATCACGTGGCCGGCGTGTGGTGCATTGCCCTTCGCGTACACAAGGTGCCCGTTGTTCAGCCCGAGGGAGGTGCAATACGCCAGCATCTGGTAGAGATCGGCATCGGGATACCCTTGCGGTCTGCCCGCCTTGTATTTCGCGTCGGCCACGGCCAGCGGAACTCCGGATTCTCCGTACCAGACGAGGTCCGGTCGCATTCGGATGGCGCCGCCCTCATCCAGGTAGACGTTCCCGTCCTGAAGCGTGCCGTGCCCGCCGTACGGGGTCAGGGCCTCACGGAGGGCGACGCAGACGAAATCCTCGAAAACCCTGTTCATGTCGAAGAGGAAGCCATTCATCCGCAGACCGCCCGGCAGATGCTCAACCGACGCCCCGTCCAGTACGAGGCCTGCCAGTTGGAGGGCGTTGTGATATCGAGCGTTGAGGCGGTTCGGCTGCCAGCTGGGAACCGCCTGCCCTCTCACCAGTGGCGTGACGTTCGCGAGCCTGCCCCGCTGGTGCATGAGGCGCGTGCGTACGACTCGGGGAACATCAGGCAGGCGCAGCAGTCGCTCCACCGCCGCCCGCAGTATGCGGTTCTCGGCGATGTCCGTGGTGAACTCGTCGTACGCGACCTCAACAGGCATCGGGGATCCGAATCGGCGTCGGATCTGCTCGGCTTCGCGGATCCGGCCTCGTACGACGAACGCCGTGGCTTCGGCGGGCCGATAGCCCTGCAGAAGACCCTGCCGTAGCGCTCGGTCCGTCTGCCGCTCCACTGCGTGGGCGAAAGCGGGCAGCAGTTCGTCGTGTCCGGCGACATCAACCGCTCTCTCCCGCCAGCCATGTGGGTAGAGGCTGTAGCCGAGAAGGAAGAACAGGCGCTCGATGGGCACCTTGGGGGTGATCCGTAGTCTGGTGGTCTCGCCTCCCGGGACGTCGAGTGCCACGGCCCCCACTTTGCTTCCCGCCCGTAGCCGCCACAGCCCCGGCTCGTACGGATCGGGAACGGCGTCCACGATCTTCGACGCTGCCAGAGCTCGCCCTGCCGCGTCCGGGAGGGGCACAGCTTTCGCCGGGGCGTGTTCAACAAGGTGAACCTCGGTCACGGCCTGCCAGGGCCTTCCCCAGTGTCATCCATTTCCGGTGCTCTGCGCGCGGCCACGGAGGCCCGCAGCGCCGCCAGCCCGTACCGCTTCTCGATGTCCACGCCTTCCCCGTAGTGGTGTTCTTCCAGCAGAGGCAGGATCTTCGTCCGCCAGGTGCGTTCCAGTCCGCCTTCCCGGTAGACGCCGGGCTTCATCAGGTACGAGGGTCCGATCCGGAAGTCGGCTTCGTCGATGCGGGCGTTGAGGGCGTCCAGCAGATCGGCCGGCTCGGTGTCCTTCTCCTCGCCCTCCAGCCAGCGCCTCAGCAGTCCGCTGGTCGGCTCGGTTCCCGGGGAAAGTTCCACGAAGGCGAACCGCCGTCGCATAGCCGCGTCCACCAGTGCGATGGAACGATCGGCGGTGTTCATCGTGCCGATGATGAACAGGTTCCGGGGCAGGGCGAAGCCCTCGCCCGAATAGGTCAACCGAACCGACTTCTTGCGGTACTCCAGCAGGAAGTACAACTCGCCGAAGACCTTGGCCAGATTGGCGCGGTTGATCTCGTCGATGATCAGAAAGTAAGGGATGTGCCGATTGCCCTCCCGACCGGCGAGGTCGGCCAGTTCCCGCAGCGGGCCGGGGGTCAGCCGGAACGCGACCTCGTGTGTGTCCGGGTCCTCCCGAGGCCGGAACCCCTCGAAGAAGTCCTCGTACGCGTAACTGGGATGGAACTGGACCAGCTTGACCTGCTCGGGGCCGCCGCCCAGGAATTCGGCGAGCTCCTGCGCGAGGTAGGTCTTTCCCGTTCCGGGCGGCCCGTAGAAGATCAGCTGGCGTTCGTCCCAGAGCAGGTCACGTACCTCGCTCAGCCATTCAAGGTGATGGACGTTGAGCTTCTTGCGCAGCGCTTCGTCGGGCTGAGGGAACTCCAGTTCACGGCGCGCGACGATGGCCTGAATCGCGATGCCGGATGTGTCGGTGGACTCCTCAGCCACCTTCTCCAACTCCGCGTCGGAGGACCACAGCCCGTCGAGGATGCCCTTGACCGCCGTCAGATCGACCAGGTCGTGTCCGGTGTTCAGCTTCTGCTGGAGCTCCTCTGCGAGCTCGTCATACGGGTAACCCTCGCTCGCCCACTCCACCGGGCGTCGCAGAACGCTCCGCCCGTGCTCCGAGGCGATCTGCTCGGCGTTCCCCGTGATCTCACCGACGTACAACTCACCACCGGAGAACACGCAGACAGTGTCTCCCAGTCTCATCCGGGAGAGGAAGGCGTGGAATTCGTCCACGAACCGTGCCTTCTGGCTGTAGGTGACCGCCGACTCGTAGTCCTCTTCCACGATGACGCGCAACCGCTCCTTGCTGATGCCCGGGCTCACCCCCGGCCTCAGCCGGTCCGCGGCGAGCGTCACGCGGTCCCTGGAGCGCCACATCTGGTCGCCCGGGCTGAGGCTGGTGATGTCGGGGTCGCGGACCAGCCATGCGCGGCTGGGGCCGGCCGAAGCCTGTTCCAGGAAGTCGGCGAGCGGCCGACCGTCGGCGGTCTTCCACTCCAGCCAGCCGTTGGCACTGCGGCCGAGGAGGATCTCCGCCGCGGCCGACGGTGAGTTGCACTCGACGTCACGGACGACCTCCAACCACCCGGGCCAGGTCGTCGTCTCCTTGATCGTGCCTTCTTCCCACAGTTGTTCCCGCAGTCGGTGGGAGGACGGCATCCGCACGGGGAAGGAGGGTACGACGTCGGAGCGGGCCGGCGAACCGGCCAGGACCACCATTTTCTGGCTGCCGTTGGTTCCCTTCTCCGTGAGCAACCGCCCGCGCGCCATGGGTCCGCCGCGTGGCAGGCGCAGCAGGAACTCCGGGTACTCCTCGGTCATCCTTCTCCCCAGTCGCTCAAGTCAGTGGCAGGAACTTACGTCGTGGCATGATCCCAGGCGCCCTCTGGGAGCAGCCGGATGTCCCGGCAAGCCGACCTCGGGCACAGCTGTGGAGGCCGCACTTTTATCCGGACAGCTATCCGGACAGCGCCAAGTCCACTTCCTCTCATGACATTCGGGCATTCCGCGGTCGGTACGCGCCGGTATCACAGCTTTAGGAGCGTTTTCCGGCCAGCGGTCGAAGCCCGGATTGCCCTCCGAAGCATGCTGCGCTCATGATCTGTTCCGACGGGGAATGGTCATGAGGGGGAACGGTGAGAAGCGGAACGACGGCGGCGGGGAAGCCGCGGGCGGAGACTCTGCCCGCGGCACTGGGCATGTCGGTGTCGGAGCTCGTGCATGCGGTGGGCGGCTTCGAGGGTGACCCGGCCGAGATGGTTCGGGCCTCGGTGCGGACGGCTGAGCGAGCGTTCGCCGAACTCGACGCTTGTGACGACGTGATCGACAAGGCCTCGGAGGATGGAGGGGAGATCGCGGACCGCCTACGTACGCATCCCTCCGCGGAGTCCGTGGCGGACGTCCCCGCCGAGCTGAAAGAGTTGGCGACCGTCGCTGCACGGGTGCGAAGCACCGATGAAACCCGTCGGCTGCTGAACCGCGTACTGGGCAGGGAGGACCGGGACGCGTTCACGCCCGCCGCCGTCGTCCCCCTCACCGCCGACGCCCTCCCCAGGCTCCCGTCCGCCTACGCCGAACCCGACGACTATACGGACCTCTTCGCGGTTGCCGGCCGCGAGGAGCAGCTGAGGCCCCAGTTGAGACTCGTGCACACGGATCGGATCGCTCGCGTGGCCTCGCACCTAGTGACCATGGTGGAACGAGTGGCCGCGACCGGTTTCGTCGACAAGCGGTTCACCGCTGAGTCACTTCGCGAGGCGCACCGCGCGTACGAGTTGTGGGAAAGGTGCCTGGCTGAGCGCCGACGTGACCTGAGCTAGGAAGGTCGTTCACACAGCACCGGTGATCTTGAAAGTGCCCCAGAACAGCGGGTTCCCGGCGACCTGTTGATCCAGGTAGCCGCGCCAGTCCGGAAGCACCGAGCTGATGGCCGATTCGGCGGAGATCACCGGCCCTTGCTGAGAGGGCACTCGCCACTGATGCGCACGCAGATATCGGATCGTGTCGGCGTAGGCGGCGTTGGGGGCCATGCCGGAGCCGAGGTGGGCGTGGAGCACTGCGGAGAAGACGACACCTTGCAGATCTGTGATCTCCCACAGTGTGGAGATTACCGCTCTTGCTCCACGAGCCAGGAACGCGGACTCGAGGCTGCGCAGGGTCTGCACAGTTCGTCCAGTGCCTTCGTGCACGCCTGTTCGGCAAGCGTTCAGGACGACCAGGTCGACGGTGGAGAAGTCGCCCTCGGCGAGGATCCTGCTTGCCGTCAGTGTGGCCTCTCCCAGTGAACTGCCGCGCAGCGCAAGCCCGGTGGCCCAACGATTCGAATGTGGAAGGCCATGTGATGCCACGTGGACGATTCGCGCTCTGGACATCGCGTGCAAGGCTCGGGCCGGGGTCGCTTCCTCTTGCCGAAGCATTTCCGCGCTGCCGTGAAGGTCGGTGATCAGCACGGCTTCGTGGAGCGGACCGCCGATCGAGGCGATGTCGGGAAGGTGGCCGCCACCGTGCGCGACCACCATCACTTCGACCCCCGCAGCGTGTCGTTGGGACCTCTGAATGGCGGACACGAGACGAGCTGTGGGCGCATACGTGATGTGGTCAAAGGCATCACTCAATGTCACGGTGCGCTCGTTGTCGAGCGGAGCGGCATGAAGAGGCAACAGTTCCAGCGGAGCCGTGGGGCTGAGCATCAACCGATCGCATCCTCGTCGAGATGATGGCCAAGGGACCGGACGCCTGACCAGCGACGACTGGCACGGTGTGTGGTCTCAGTCCTGGTCTCATTCACCACCGTCCGTTGCCGTTCAGGAGGCCCCTCTCCGCTGCAGAGGTGTTGGACCGCGCTTGGAGCCGTGCGATGACAGCAGGATGTTCGTGACGGTCACACTCGGCCGCCTTCCTTGTACGGGGAGCCACACCCGGTCTTGCTTGTGTCAAGCGCCACACCCGGTGCCGTGGCGCTCCGTTGTGTTGACGTCCACAGGGGGGTCACCAGGTTCTTCCCGTGACGGTCGGCTCGCCAGTTCCCGCGGGATGGCGTGCGTCGCCGAGGCAGTGGCGGTCCAAGTCCGATAGCAATCGGTCGAGTTCGGCCATTGACGGGTGCGGCGGCGGCATGATGGGCGGCATGGACCAAGCCGACGCGATCATCTGGGCGACCGCCCTGGGCATCGGAGGGACCTTGGCTGCCGGGCTGACCGGACCGCTTCTCCAGGCCAGGGCCTCACGTCGGCAGGCCCGGGACCAGGAGGCCTTCCAGGTCCGGCACCGCCTGCGCGACGAGCGACGCGCCGCCTTCGCGACCGTGCTCGACCAGTGTGAGGCGTTCCGGCACAGCATCAACGCCGCCATCGAGGCCCGCATGGCTCTCGAATGGCGCAGCGAGGACGCCCACTGGGAGCTGTGGCAGTCGACCGACGCTGCACTGGGCGCGCTGCGCCGGGCGGCGACGAACGTCGCCATCACCGGCCCCGCTCCCATGGGCGAACTGGCCGACGCCGTCCATGCGGCGGCGGCCCGGCAGGCGGGCGTTTGGCGCATGCGGCTGGATCTGGACGACCGCCTCGTGCAGAACGCCCAGGCGGACAGTGCCTTCGCTGATGCGCGCAGACAATTCATCGCCGCGGCGGAAAAGATCCTGGCCCTGCCCACCGACCAGGGCACCCGGCACCGGGGCATGCTGCGGCGTTCGCCGTGACGCGGGCCTGACGAGGGATTTCCTGTGGCGGGCTAGTCGCTGCCAGCAGGTTCGTTCGGGGATTCCTGCGAGTGCTCCGAACCTCGAGACCGACACGCCATGTGCCGCTCTCAGGACCTCGATGTCGGCGAATGGACAGCGTCGACGAACTCCGAGCCCTTCTGCCAGATCCGCAACTGCACCGTCGCCTCCGCGAGAGCGATCTTGAGCTGCTCGCACTCGTGGCGCAGCCGCCGCTCGGTCCACGACTGCCCACCATCGGGGCCGGGCAGCGAGCGGTCCATCCCGGCCTTGCCGGCGTCGACGAACCGGTCCCGCCCGTTGCCCACCGTCGCCGAGGACACCCCATGCCGACGTACCGCCTCGGCCAGCGACAACTCGCATCACCGATCACGAACGTCGGCTGCCGATCGCTCCCTGAGGGTGACGCGCGGCGACCATCCGGACGCGAGCCCGCGAGGCAGGTGTCCGGGTGGTGGTCCGCTGAGGGTGGCCTCGGAAATCCGGGACGGAACACGTGAAGGAGACAACGGCATGTTCGGACAGTCGAAGGCGTTCAGCGGCTTCTCGGTCGACGACCTCGGCAAGGCCCGCCAGTTTTACGGCGAGACCCTCGGCCTCCAGGTGGAGGAGAGCGGGCAAGGCGACATGAGGATGCTCACGATCAAGCTGGGCAGCGGCGCAAGCGTCTTTGTCTACCCAAAGGACAACCACACACCCGCGAGCTTCACGATCCTGAACTTCCCCGTGGACGACATCGAGGCGGCCGTCGACGGGCTGGCACAGCGCGGCGTGAGCATGGAGCGCTACCCGGAGTTCGAGTCCGACGCCAAAGGCATCGTCCGGGGCCCCGAAGGCCCAACTGCGATCGCCTGGTTCACGGACCCGGCGGGCAACGTCCTGGCCGTGCTCCAGGAGAACTGAACCCTCGCCCGCATTTGAAGGCCCTGCGGCCCAGCGGCAGCCGACCAGCGCCCCGGTGACTCAGCGGGGCACTCACCGGTGTGGGCGATATCGGCGCCGAAGGCCAGGGCATCCGAAGGTTTCGCGTGGGCCTTAAAAACGCTTCTCTGCACTTCACTCGATGGTGGCGGGAATCTTGTGGGCGTACTCCCCAGGCCCGGGTTGCCGGAGTGAAGTCACCTATCGCGTAGTGCGGAAATGCGAGTTGAGTCGCCTGTTGTGGGCGGCGTGCCCCGGCCTCAATCGTCAGCACAAGGCATCTGGACAATTCCGGGGAGATTTTGACACGGTGAGGTGCACCGGCCCAGGAATCGAATGTGTGGCCGATGCCTTCTGGGGTCCAGCCATGCCATCCGCTCGCCTCGCACGGGACGCCGCCGCCTTTTATGCCGCGCAGAGCACTTTCTCCGACCCCAGTGGCCTTGGCCGGCTTTACGCCGACCTGCCGGATGATCCGGCTCAACACGCCTGTGTAGCCCGCGATCTGATGGTCCATCGTCTGGAAGGCGAGCCGTTCTGCCAGTCATCTTGCAGGATCGCCTGCACAACGACGCCGAGACGCGCTACCTCGATGAACATTTTGCGGATCATCATCGAGCGGAACAACGCCCCGCTGACGCAGCGGCGCGAGGTCGGTGACCGGTTCGTCGCACTCCGGTGATGCAGGTGGCCGGACTTGAAGAGGAAATCACTGGAGTTGCTCACCACCCCAGCCTGCCGTATCGGCGGCACGGACGGCACGGCGGCCACCCCGGTCCGGCGCGCCCGATGCGTTCAGCGCCACGCTCCCGACAGGCGCCGGGTGACCACCGCGCTGAGCGTGCGCACGCCCCGCGTCGAGCCGGGGTCGATGCCGGTGAGTTCCCGTACCCGGCGGAGGCGGTAGTCGAGGGTGCGGGTGTGGACGTTGAGGGCGGTCGCGGTGGCGCCGCGGTGCATGTCGTGGCGGTAGTACGCGTCGAGGGTGACGAGCAGGTCCGGGCCGGAGTCCAGTCGTCGGGCCACGTCGCGCAGCCATGCGTCGACGAACGGCACGTCCACTACGGCGAGTTCGACGAACACGTCGGCCAGGGTGTGCGGCCGGAGCCGGGCGTCCGCTCGGCGCAGCGGGGCCGCTCGGCTGATCCGCCGGGCCCTGTCCAGGGCGTCGGCCAGCCCGGACAGCGGGGCGGTGGCCGTACCGACGGCACAGGGCCGGCCGAGGGCGCGGGCGAAGTCCCGTACGAGATCCGGCAAGTGGTCGGGGGTGCGATCGGGCAAGAGGTCGGGAACGGTGTGCGGCGATACGTTTTCCGCTTCCGCGGCACCGGAAATCAGGGGGACCAGGGCTATCAGCTCACCGCTACCGTCTCCGTTGTCCGGACCCCACATGACCGGCACCTGGTGGCTCTTCACCAGCGTCTCGATCTCGTTTTCCAGGAAACGATCGACGGCGGGCAGGTCCGGCAGCCGGAACACCGTTACCGCGAAGTCATCGGGCAGTTCCATGTCGACGGCCGCGGCGATTTCCGTCGATATCGAATCTCCGCTCAGCAATGACCGGGCCAGCAGGGCGACCTGCTCGGCATACGGCATTCGGCGGCGCAGTACACGGACGAATCCCTGGCGGTAGGCGCCGATGCCGCGCTCGCCCTGCGGGGCGAACCAGGCCATCATGCGCATGAGTTCGTCGACTCCGCCGCCGCGCTGTGCCTCGGTCGCCTCGTTGATCTCGCGCAGCATGAGCGCGGTGTGCACGCGCAGCACCCGCTGCCGCGCGTCGAGCGACATTCCGGCCCCGGCCCGCAGCTCCCCCATCGACGCGATGTAGCCGAGGTCGTCGCCGCTCAACTCGCTGTTGTCCGGCGACAGTTCGACCGTACGGCGCCGGAACCACATCGCGTGTTCCAGCGTCTCGGCCCGGGCCCGGGAGTCCTTGTCCAGGAACCCGAACTCCGGGATCTCACGCTTGTACGTCTCGACCTCCCGGCGGGCGTTGGTCGACGCCCGCCGGGCCAGTTCGGCGAAGAGGCTCCCCATGGACGCGAGCATGTCATTCCGGGCGAACCGGCCGACAGACGAGATCCGGACGGCGTTCATCACTCCGCACAAATCGGCGCCAACCCTGTCGACCTGGCTTTTGTCACAGTGCGCAAAATTCCCGGACCGGGGCGTTCCCGCCACCACTTCCGCTTGTGGAGGAGGCGTGAAGCGGCCTTAATAAGAACCGCGTACACGCCCGCTGGGGGAACACCGCGGCTCATTCCGGCGCGGCTCCGGCATGGCTCCGGAAATCGGTACGGGCGGGAGTACGGGAATTCTCAGCAGCGCGCCAAACAATGGCGCTCGCTCAAACGGGAGGGAAACTCCGATGAAATCAGGAACGAGAAAGAGAATCATGGCGGCGGTCGCGGTCATGGTCACGTCGACGGCGCTCATGCTCGGCACGCCGGGCACCGGCTCGGCTGCCCCCGCCGCCACCCCCAGCCTGCGCGCCTTCGGGATCACCGGTGACGGCACCCTGATGGCCACGTTCACGACCGACCGACCGGACGTACTCAACTGGGTCAGGGCCATCACCGGCCTCAGCGGCGACACGGGCCTGGTCGGCATCGACTTCCGGGTGCAGAACGGCCTGATGTACGGCGTGGGCAACAAGGGCGGCATCTACACGATCAAGATCCCGACGGGCACCCAGGACGTCGTGGTCACCAAGGTGTCCCAGCTCCAGTACGCGCTGAACGGCACGAACTTCGGCGTCGACTTCAACCCGGCGGCCGACCGGCTGCGCGTGATCAGCGACAACGGCCAGAATCTGCGGCACAACCTCAACGACCACACGACCATCCAGGACCTGAACCTCACCACCCCGCCGATCGAGGGCACGACCAAGGGCGTCTCCGCCGCTGCCTACACGAACAACGACCTCGACGGGACCACCGCGACCACGCTGTTCGACATCAACACGACCACCGACCAGGTCGTCATCCAGTCCCCGGCCAACAACGGCACGCTCGCCCCGACCGGCAACCTCGGCATCGATGCCGGGATCAACGCAGGCATGGACATCTTCAGCACCCTGTCGGGCGGCAAGACGGTCGACAACACCGCCTTCGCCACCCTCACCCCCTCTGGAGCCGGCACGCCCTCCCTCTACACCATCAACGTCTTCACCGGCCAAGCCACCCTCGTGGCCACCGACGCCGCCAAGGCCAAGTTCCCTCTGAACATCACGGACGTGGCCATCTCCCTCACCGGCACCTGATCCCGTCGGTCATGTCCTCGCCGCGGCCCGGCCACCACCGGGCCGCAGCGCGTCACCGCTACGGGCTGCCCCCAGGCCGCCCTTGGCACCCAACCAAGGGAAACGTACTGGTCGCGGCAAGCACGGGCGGATGGTGGTCGCATGTGGTCGCACGAGACTGGGAGTGTCGGCCCTTCCTGCGCCTCCGGGAGGCGATCCTCATGCGTACCACCGCCGACCGCGGCCGCGTCTACCGCAGGTGCGGCTGCCGAGACACCCACCGCCGCCAGCTCGGAGCACACTGCCCCCGCCTGCTCACCGACCATCACCACGGGACGTGGACCTTCGCCGTCGACGTTCCCGCCCCAGCCCGCCACCGGACCACCGTCCGGCGAGGCGGCTTCACCAGCCACAACGACGCCGAGGCCGCGCTGCGGACGTTCCTGGAGGGCGAGGCCGGCGGCTTCAACGCCGACCCGAACCAGACCGTCGCCGACTACCTCCACACCTGGCTGACAGCCAAGGCGCTGGTCCTCAAGCCGACCACCATGGCCCGCTACCGCGACTACGTGCACAACGACCTCGTCCCCGCCTTCGGCAGCCTCAGGCTGGACGAACTCAGGCACCGGCACATCACCGCCTTCGTCACCGGCCAGCTCTCCGCCGGCCGTGGCCGCACCACCCTCTACCGGTGCCTGGCCACGCTGTCCAGCGCGCTGGGGGACGCCGTCCTCCAGCACCGCCTCGCCCACAACCCGGCCAGCCCGCCGGCCCTGCGGCGACCGCCCGCGCCGGAGCGCCGGAGCGCCGGAGCGCCGGAGCGCCGGATCTGGACCGCCACCGAGGCGGTCCGGTTCCTCCAGCACTGCCACCACGCCGATCCGGACATGGCCGACCTGTTCGAGTTCCTCATCGGCACCGGCCTGCGCAAAGGCGAGGCCCTCGGCCTGCACTGGGACGACGTCCACCTGACCGAACGCGTGCTCTACGTGCGCTGCACGCTCTCCGCGATCGCACCGGCTCGTCATCACCGCGCCCAAGACCCGCTCCAGCAAGAACTGGGTGGCCATCTCCCCCCGCGTCGCCGCCGCCCTCCGGCACCGGGCCCGCTCCAGCGCCCGCACCCAGACCGACCTGGGCGCTCCCTTCAGAGGACTGGTCTTCTGCCGGCCCGACGGCCGCCCACTGCGGCCCAGAGCCGTCCTCGACCGGCTCCGGGAACTCTCCGACGAAGCCGGCGTCCCCCGGGTGACCGTTCACGACCTGCGCCACCTGGCCGCCACCCTCACCATCACCGCCGGCGTCCCCCTCACCGTGGTCTCCAAGACCCTGCGCCACTCCACCCTGTCCACCACGGCCAACATCTACAGCCACCTCACCCGGCAAGCCGCCCGCGAAGCCGTCGACACCATCGAGCACACCCTCACGCGGGCCGAACAGAAGGCCGAGCGGCAGTCCCGGCAGACGCGACTGCGATCACCGCGCGACCACATCCAGCGGCTCCGCGAAGCCGTCAACCGGCTCCGCTCCCCCACTCGGCCCGGCTTCTGTGCCACCGCGAACCGGCCCCAGCCCCGGGCCGCGACCACACTGCGACCACCAGCCCTCCAGGTACGCGAAAAGCCGTCCTCCCGTAAACGAGAGAACGGCCTCCGACCTGCATCAAAGCTGGTCGGGACGACAGGATTTGAACCTGCGACCCCTTGACCCCCAGTCAAGTGCGCTACCAAGCTGCGCCACGTCCCGATGCCCGTTGTGACCTGGGGTTTCCCTGATCGAACGTGCATGGAAACAATACCGCACTCCAACCGGTGATCGCGCACGCCTTTATGCCGGACGACACCGCTTGACCTCAATCATGCTTGAGGTTGCACGATCGTCGGCATGACCAAGACAGCGGAACGGCGATACACGTACGAGGACCTGTCCGGGCTGATGAGCCTGATGAGCGGGGACGAGAAACACGGGCCCGCGGCGACGTCCACCCTCGACGCGCTCTGGGTGCTCTACGACCGGGTCCTGCGGGTCACGCCGGAGCGGATGGACGATCCGGAGCGGGACCGGTTCCTGCTTTCCAAGGGGCACGGGCCGATGGCGTACTACGCGGTGCTCGCCGCCAAGAGTTTCGTACCGGTGGAGTGGCTGCCGGGGTTCGGCTCGTACGACTCGCCCCTCGGTCACCATCCGGACCGGGTGCTGGTGCCGGGCGCCGAGATCGGCAGCGGTTCGCTCGGGCACGGGCTGCCGATCGCGGTCGGGACGGCGCTGGGGCTGCGGGCCCAAGGGCTGCACGAGCCCGCCGTGTGGGTGCTGGTCGGGGACGCCGAGCTGGACGAGGGCAGCAACCACGAGGCGATCGCGTACGCCGGGCCTGCCGGGCTCGACCGGCTGCACACCGTGGTGATCGACAACTCCTCCGCCAGCCATGCCCGGCCGGGTGGGATCGCGGCGCGGTTCGAGGCCGCGGGCTGGTCCGTCGAGAGCGTCGACGGGCGGGACCACGAGGCCTTGTACGAAGCGTTCACCGCGCCGCATCCCGGTCGGCCTCGGGTGGTCATCGCCCGGGTCGAGCCCAAGTCCGCCTGAGACCCGGATCTCTCAGGCAGTACCACCGGATCCCTCAACCATCACCACAGAAGGGAAGTTCCACATGGACACCATGCGTGACCGCTTCGCCCCCGTAGTCTCGCGGCTGCTCGACGAGGATCCGCGCGTCGCGGTGGTTCTCGCCGAGATCGGTATGGCCGATCTCGAGGAGGCGCAGATCCGGCATCCGGACCGGGTGATCAACGTCGGCATCCGTGAGCAGCTGCTGGTCGGCGCGGGTGCCGGCCTGGCACTGGCCGGGCTGCGGCCCGTGGTACACACCTTCGCCAGCTTCCTGGTCGAGCGGCCCTTCGAGCAGGTCAAGCTGGATCTCGGGCACCAGGGCGTGGGCGCGGTGCTGGTCAGCGCCGCCGCCTCCTTCGACTGGCCCGCGGGCGGGTACACCCATATGGCACCCGGCGATGTGGCGCTGCTCGACACGCTCGACGGCTGGACCGTACACGTCCCTGGCCACCCGGACGAGGCTGAGACGCTGCTGCGGCACGCGGTCGCGGCGGGCGACGACAAGGTGTACGTACGGCTGTCGGTGCAGTCCAACGCGGAGGCCCTGCCGGTCGACGGGTCGCGATTTCTGACCGTCCGTGAGGGGCGCGCCGGTGTCGTCCTCGCCGTCGGGCCGGTGCTCGACGCGGTGCTCGCGGCCACCGAGGGGCTCGATGTCACCGTGTTGTACGCGACGACCGTACGGCCCTTCGACGCGGCCGCCCTGCGCCGCGCCACGGAGACGGCCGGCACCGATGTCGTCCTCGTCGAGCCGTACCTGGCCGGCACGTCGACCTCCGCCGCGAACGACGCCCTCGCGGACCTCCCGCACCGGGTACTCGGCCTCGGTGTCGGCCGCCGTGAGCTGCGCCGCTACGGCCGGATCGATGAGCACGTGGCCGCACACGGGCTGGACGCGGGTTCCCTGCGGGAGCGGATCGGAGAGTTTCTGAGGGCCGGGGTACGGGTGGGGCTGTGATCGGTACCGGCAACACCCTCAGTCGGCTGCCGGAAGGCCCAACTCCGGGTAGGACTCGAGAAGTCGGGACGGAGCGGCCTGGCGCCAGGAGTCCGCGAGGATGTCCCGCAGCTCGTTGTCGCCCTCCAGGGCGGCGAGCCGGACACGCACCCAGGCGAAGCCCGCCTCATGGTCGGCGATCCAGAACTTCCCGGGCTCCGCCAGGGCGAGTTCGTCGCGCTCCTCCTTCGGGCAGCGCACGGCGATGGACGTCTCGTCCTCGGGCAGCGTGGCGAACATCTTCCCCGCGACCCGGAAGGTGGGCATGCTCCACGCGATCTTCTCCGTCGTGTCCGGCAGGGAGAGGGCGATACGGCGTACGTCTTCGGCATCCGGCATGGCAGGCACCGTAGCCAATCCCACTGACAATCACCTGCTCAGCCAAGGTCACCGCCTCTGCCCGATGTCGACGAGGTGCACAGGCCGAGCCGTCGCCGCAGGCGAATCGCAGGTGAACGCGGCTCAATTGATCTATCCGCGTCATCCAGCCGTATCCCTCCTCGGAACCCTCAAAACGACCCGCGACCCGAGGAGTCAGGACTCTTACATGCCCGCACCGCATCTGGCCCTGCCGCCCACCGACCGCGTCCTGTCGCCGCTCACCGGCTGGACGCGGGCGCACTGGGAGGCGCTCGCCGACCGGCAGTTGGAGGCGCTGGTGCCCTATGCGACGCCGGGACTCGCGCAGTACCGGCTGCCCGGGAGAACCTCCTGGTCGGGTGTGGTGTCGGACGGTCTTGAAGGTTTCGCACGGTCATTTCTGCTGGCCTCTTTCCGGATCGCGGGAGCACGCGGCGAGGTGGATCCCCGTCTCATAGAACGGTACGCGCGGGGTCTGACAACGGGCACGGACCGCGACAGCGGCGAAGCCTGGCCCGAACTCACCGACTGCTCCCAGCAGATGGCCGAGGCCGCCCTGATCGCCGTCGGACTGCACGAGAGCCGCCCCTGGATCTGGGACCGCCTGGACGGGGAGGTGCGGGAGCGGATCGTGGACTGGCTGTGGGGCTTCGTGGGCCGCCGTACCTGGGACAACCACTGGCGGCTGTACCAGGTGGTGGCCGAGCAGTTCCTGGCCTCGGTCGGCGCACCGTACCGGCAGGACGACATCGACGCCGGGCTCGACCGTATCGAGGACTGGTACGTCGGCGACGGCTGGTACAGCGACGGCGAGGGGCGCGCCTTCGACTACTACAACGGCTGGGCCATGCACCTGTACCCGCTGCTGTGGTCACGGATGACGGGCGGCGAGGGCGGTGGCCGCGGCCGGGTCTACCGCGACCGGCTCGCCCAATTCCTGGCCGTCTACCCGCAGTTCTTCGGTGCGGACGGCGCGCCGGTGCTCCAGGGCCGCTCCCTGACGTACCGTTTCGCCACCACGGCCCCGGTGTGGCTGGGCGCCCTCACGGGCTGCACCCCGCTGGCGCCGGGGCTCACGCGCCGGCTGGCTTCCGGCGCGGTGAGCCACTTCGTGGAGCGCGGGGTGCCCGACGAGCGGGGGCTGCTGCCGCTCGGCTGGTACGGCACGTTCCTGCCGATGACGCAGCCGTACTCGGGGCCCGCGTCACCGTACTGGGCGAGCAAAGGTTTCCTCGGGCTGCTGCTGCCCTCGGACCACCCGGTGTGGACGGAGCGTGAACTGCCGCTCCCCGTCGAGGAGTCGGACCAGTACACCGCGCTCCCGGCACCGGGCTGGCTGCTGCACGGCACGAAGCACGACGGCATCGTCCGCCTGGTCAACCACGGCAGCGATCACAACTCCCCCGACCGGGCTCCCGAGGACGACCCGCACTACGCGAAGTTCGGGTACTCCACGGCCACCGCTCCCGAGGCGGGCGTGCACGCCTGGGAGCGCACGGTGGACGGACACATCGCGCTCCTCGCCCCGGACGGCACCGCCTCCCGTCGGCGCCTGATCCTTCCGCTGCACTGCTCCGGGCGTACGGCGGCCTCCCGCTACCACGCTCAACTGCCCGGCAGCGACGCCGAGTTCCCGATCGAGACGACGAGTGTGCTGCGCGGGCCGTGGGAGATCCGCGTACACCGGGTGCAGGCCCCGGCCGGTGTGGCGGTGCGGGAGGGCGGTTACGCGGTCGCCGCAGAGGCCAGGCCCACGGCGGAGCGGGGTTCGGGCTGGACGCTGGCGCGGACCGCGGACGGGCTGACCAGTGCGGTCGTCGCGCTGTACGGCTGGGACGAGGACACGGGCATCGCACGCGCGGTGGAGGCCAACGCCTTGGGCCCGCATTCGGCGACACCGTACGTGCGTTGTGCGGCCGGCCGTCCGGGAGGCCACGGTGTGTACGTCACGCTGCTCGCGCTGACGCGGGACGCCGTACACCCCCAGGTGCTGCGGGAGTCGGTGTCCTGCGCGGTGGAGGAGCACGAAGTGCGGATCACCTTCCCCGAAGGGGACACCGTTTCCATATGAAGTTCCATATGAAGGCCCCTCCTGCTGCAGGCCCCGAGGCCTGAACGCCGCTCAGAACCCGCCGCTCTCCCGCAGCTCGATCCGCTCGACGAGTTCCGCCGCCATCGCCTTGATGGTCTCCAGGCCCGCCATCCCCCAGGGCCTCGGTTCGACGTCCTCGACGCACACCGTGCCGAGCACGAAGCCCGTGCGGTCGGTGAGCGGGGCGCCCAGATAGGAGTGGATGCCGATCTCGTCGACGACCGGATTCCCGGCGAACCGCGGGTAGTCGCGGACGTCCTCCAGGGCCAGCGCCTTCCCCCGGACCACCACATGGGGGCAGAAGCCGTGGTCGCGGGCCATGTGGCGACCGAACCGGTACTCCGTACCGTCCGCGGCGACGATCACGGCCGACCGCTCACGCGAGCCCGTGCCCGTACCCCAGCCGGTGCCCGTACTGTCCGGAGTGTGCAGGCCCGCGAAGAACTGCCCTTTCTCGTCGATGAAGTTGACCATCGCGTACGGCGCCGCGGCGATCTCCGCGAGCCGGTCCGCGAAGGCGTCGAAGGCCGGCTCGGCCCGCTCCCCCAGACCGAGCCGGCGCAGTCGCCGCGTACGGGCGGGGGCGTCCTTGTCCTCGGGGGTGAGCAGCAGCCGACCGGCCGGTCGCGGCGGGTCGTACCTCATGTGCGGGCTCCGTAACTGGGGGCGCGCGTGGGCGCGTGGGCGATCAGATGGCGGACGAGGGTCAGCAGGGTCTGCACCCCTGAGCTGGAGATCCGCGCGTCGCAGCGCACGATGGGGATCTCCGGGTCGAGGTCGATGGCCGCCCGCACCTCCTCCGGGTCGTAGCGGTAGGCGCCGTCGAACTCGTTGACGGCGACGATGAATCCCAGGCCGCGCTGCTCGAAGAAGTCGACGGCGGCGAAGCACTCCTCCAGGCGGCGGGTGTCGGCGAGGACGACCGCGCCGAGCGCGCCCTCGCAGAGCTCGTCCCACATGAACCAGAACCGCTCCTGTCCGGGCGTACCGAACAGGTACAGCACATGTTCCGGATCGAGCGTGATACGCCCGAAGTCCATCGCGACGGTCGTCTCGACCTTGTTCTCGATGCCGTCGAGGTTGTCGGTCGAGGCGCTGACCGTGGTGAGCAACTCCTCCGTACTCAACGGCGCGATCTCGCTCACCGCGCCGACAAGGGTGGTCTTTCCTACCCCGAACCCTCCCGCCACCAGGATCTTCAGTGCGGTGGGGAAGGGGTCAGAGCTGTCGTCGTAGTCCATCGAGCACTGCCTCCAGAAGTGACCGGTCAGTGGGGTTGTGGGGGAAGGCCGGGGGCTTGGTGGACAGCGCCCCGCAGTCGACGAGGTCGGCCAGCAGCACCTTGGTGACCGCCGCCGGCAGCTTCAGATGTGCGGCCACCTCGGCGACCGAGACGGGCACCCGGCACAGTTCGAGCGCCTGGTTGTGCTCGGGGCCGAGGTACCCGAGAGGGGTGGCTCCGGTGGCCCGCATCTGCGACAGCAGATCGAGCGCGGTACTGGGCCGGGTCCGGCCGTTGCTGACCGTGTAGGGCCGTACGAGGCGTCCGGCCGCGTCATCGAGCCAGGGCCCGTCCCCGGCCGCGGTCACGCTCAAGGCCTCATCGCCGAGGGCTCGACGGGGGACTGCCCGAGGGGGGACTGCCTGGGTGCGGTCATCAGATACGGGCGGACGCTCTTGACCAGCATCGCCATCTCGTATCCGAGCACGGCCGCGTCGGCCTCGCGTCCGGCGAGCACGGCGAGACAGGTGCCGGAGCCCGCGGTGGACACGAACAGCAGGGTGGAGTCGAGTTCGACGACGACCTGGCGTACGTCACCGCCGTCCCCGAAGCGGACGCCCGCGCTGCGCCCCAGGGAGTACAGCCCGGAGGCGAGGGCCGCCATGTGGTCGGCACTGTCGGGGTCGAGGCCATGGACCGACTTCACCAAGCCGTCGCAGGAGAGCAGCACCGCGCTCCTGGTGTGCGGGACGCGCTGCACCAGGCCGCTCATCAGCCAGTCGAGATCGGATACATGGGCGGTCGGCACATCGCTCGCCATGGGGGATCGACTCCTTGAAGTACGTGCGTCGGTGGGAGCGGAGGTGTGGGTGGACGTGGAAGTGGGGGTGGCGTTGATCATCCGGCTGGTGTGCTTCCGTCGTGTCGGGCGGTGAAGTCATGAGTGGGCGCGGGCGCCGGCTCGCGCGCGGCGTGCGCCTCGGGTGATTCGTGCGCGCTCCCGGGTGCGGCGTCCCTGCGCGCCGCGTCCCGTTGCTGGGCCTCGGCGAGCCCGATGCCCCGCTGAAAGGCCGCCATCAGGCCGGGGTCGTGCCCGACGAGGAACTCGGACTCCGGGCGGGGCAGGGGCCCTTCGCGCAGCTCGGGCACGATGTGCTCCTGGGCGCGCCGTCTGGGCAGTTGGGGCTTGCCCATGGTGCCGCGCACCGCACCGCTCCGCGGCGTCGGCGAGGTGAGCGTCTTCGCGATGTTCTCGATCACGATCCGCCGGTCGTCGGAGCGGATGCCGGGCACCGCCTCCGCCGGATTGGGCCGCGCCTCGGCGCCGCGCACGGGGAGCGGCACCGAACGGCTGCCGCTCACCACCGTCGTTCCTGCCGACGCGTCATCCCGCGGCTGCCGCGACGTCGCGGGCCTCTCGCCACGGTGCCCGTGCGCGGTCGCCTCCTGACGTGCAGTCGATTCCTGACGCGCCCTCGTTTCCTGACGCTGCGCATGCGATACGTCTACGGGAGCGCCCGGCACGACACCCTGCACCGGAACGGGCGTTCCCTGGACCGGGACCTCCGCCACACGAGCCGAAACGCCATGGGGAGCCGCCGTCCCGTGCTCGGGCTTCCCCTGGACCGCAACACCCTGAACCGGAGTGCCGTACACCGGAACGCCCTCGGCCGACGTACCGGCTTCCGGCGCCACCGTCCGCGACCGACCGGCCCCCGCCTGCCCTGCTCCCGCCTGCCCCGCCACCGCCTGCTCGGGTTCCGCGCCGAGGAGCTCCTGCGGCATGACGAGCACGGCCTGGATACCGCCGTAGATATTGGTCTGCAGCCGGACCGCGATGCCGTGCCGACGCGCGAGCTGCGAGACCACGAACAACCCGATGCGGCCGTCCTGCAACAGGCTCGCGACGTTCACCTGGTCCGGGTCGGCGAGCAGGGTGTTCATCTTGTTCTGTTCGGCCGGCGGCATGCCGAGCCCGCGGTCCTCGACCTCGATGGCGAGCCCGGAGGTGACGAGGTTGGCGCGCAGCAGGACCTGCGTCTGCGGGGCCGAGAACACCGTGGCGTTCTCGACGAGTTCGGCCAGCAGATGGATCACGTCGGCGACGGCGTGACCGCGCACGGTGCCTTCGATCGGCGGCACGAGCTTGACCCGCGAGTACTGCTCGACCTCGGCGGTGGCGGAGCGCAGCACCTCGGTCATGGAGACCGGTTTGCTCCACTGACGGCGGGAGACGGCGCCGCCGAGCACGGCGAGGTTCTCGGCGTGACGGCGGATGCGGGTGGCGAGGTGGTCGACGTGGAAGAGGCCCTTGAGCAGGTCCGGGTCCTCGATCTCGTTCTCCAGCTCGTCCAGGACCGAGATCTCGCGCTGCACGAGGGACTGAAGTCGCCGGGCCAGATTGACGAAGACCTCGAGCTTCTGCTCGCTGCCCGCCTGGCTGGACAGCCGTGAGGCCTGGACGACCGCGCTGACGGCGCCGTCGTGGGCGCGTGCGAGGTCGTCGGCGAGCAGGTCGAACTCATCGGCGTCCGGGGCGAGTTCGCGGCGCTTGCGACGTGCCGGCGGCCCGTCGCCGCGTCGCAGGGCCTCGACCAGGCCGCGCAGTTCGGCCTGGTCACGGGCGCTGGCGCCGCGCAGCGTACCGACCCGCTCGCGTACGGACCTGGCGGCGCGGTCGGCGGCCACGGCGGCGATCACGATGCCTGCGAGGGCGACCGCGACAGCTCCGCCGAGGACGATCCACAGGGTGAGGCTGGGCCTGGCCATGGTCGAGCGGACGGTGAACAGCACGGCGGCGCTGGCGCTGAGGGCCACCGCGATGGGCGGCAGGACCGCGAGACGCAGGAGCTGGGGCCGTATATGGGTCTCGGGCAGCGAGGGGGCGGTGCGGGCGACCGGTCGCCCGTGGCGCCCGCCCTCGCGGCGGTCAGCGCGTGCGGCCGGTGCGCGAAGGTGAGACATCGACGTCCTCGTACTGGATATGTCGGGGCCGTTGCGGCTCCCGCGGATCTGCGAGTCGGGCATGCGCCATCGCGGTGCCGTTCGCGCACGCCGAAAATCCGGCCCTGCGTCGCCCGGCGGCCACTCACAGTAGTCGCCAGCGCATCACACTCGGTGGGCAGTTGACAAAGTCCGGCGGGCATCGTCCCGCTCTGGTATGAGCGTTCGTACGACAGACCGATAAGCCCCTCGTACGCGCGTTCCTGTGCACGATCGGATCGATCAGACCTGGTCAGAAACGGTCAGCACAAAAAGGCGAGGGCCGAGGAGCACATCGCTCCTCGGCCCTCGCCGACCGTCCTCGCTTACGTCCCGATCACCCTGCCGGGACGGTTTCCGGCTCTCCGGTGTCCTCCGCGGTGTCACCCGGCGTATCGGCGACCACCTTGGCGGCCGGCTTCTCGGCGACCGGCCAGCCACCGACCGGCGTGTGCGCCACGCCGCGCCACCAGGGCTCGGACGGCACGGTCTCGGCCGTGGGCTCGAAGGGCTCACCGGGACGGGGCAGCGCGATCCGCGCACCGGCCGCTCGGGCGGCGGTGATCGTCCCCTCGCCGGGCTCGGCCCAGGGGTGCGTCGCCAGGTTGAACGTCGCCCAGTGGATCGGCAGCATCACGCCGCTGGGCTTCTCGCCCTGGAGGTCCAGGTGGGCGCGCATGCCCTCCTCGGGCGTCATGTGGATGTCGGGCCAGAAGTCGGAATAGGCGCCGATCTGGATCATCGTGGCGTCGAAGGGGCCGTGCTCGGCGCCGATGTCCTTGAATCCGGTGAAGTACCCGGTGTCGCCGCTGTGATAGATCCGGTGCTCATCACCCGCGACGACCCACGAGGCCCAGAGGGTGTGCTGGGTGTTGCGCAGTCCTCGCCCGCAGAAGTGGCGGGCGGGCGTGGCGGTCAGAGAGATCCCGCCGACCTTCGTCGTCTCGTTCCAGTCCAGCTCGCGCAGCCGGTCCGGGGAGACGCCCCAGTGCTCCAGGTGGGCGCCGACGCCGAGGGGCACCGCGAACACCGTGTCCGTATCGGCCAGGGCCTTGATGGAGGGCAGGTCGAGGTGGTCGTAGTGATCGTGCGAGATGACGACCACGTCGACCGCGCCGAGCGCCGTCAGCGGCAGGGGCGCAGGGTGCAGCCGCTTGGGCCCGGCGAAGGCGACCGGGGAGCAGCGCTCGCCCCAGACGGGATCGAAGAGCACCCGGTGGCCGTCGATCTCGGCGAGCACGCTGGAGTGCCCCATCCACGTCAGCCGCAGGCCGTGGGCCGGGGGCCTGGCGAGGTCGGCGAGGGTCGTGGCGTGCACCGGCACCGTCCCCGCCGGGGCGCGGCGAACCCGCTCTTCCTTGCGGAAGAAGGCCTGTGCGAACTCACGCATGGCACCGTCGGGCCGGGGGGCACCCTCCGGATTCCGGAAGACGCCGTCCGCGAAGTTCGGCGATCTGCGGATGCGCTCCATGCGCTCACCGCTCGGATCCGCGCCGAAGGCGGCGGGCCGCAGAGCACGGAGCCCGGAGCTCAGGGGACGGAAACCGGTCACGGCACCTCCAGGTGGAGTCGGTCTGACATTTCATTATGGTCGCCGCCTCTGACAGCGCCGGGTCGGGCGTATGACAGGGCGGTGTCCGCGCCGGACACGGCGAGATCCACCGCGTACGACGTCGGCACGTACTGAAGATCCATTCAGCACGTTGACAGAGCCGCACAACCCTTTCGATACTGACTGGTTATTCAGCAACAACAGGCCCCGACCGGCACCGGGCCACTCTGGGCGTCCGGTCCCACGCTGCTCAAACGCTCCGACTCCGCTGCCTGTTCCCGGTTCCCGATTTCCCGTTCCCGAGGAGACCCCCATGACCGCCCAGGACAGCAGTCCCTTGATGACGCTCACCTGGACCGACCACGTCACCGGCCGCCAGGGGCACCTGGTCGTGGACCGGCTGGTGCGCGGAGTCTCCAGCGGCGGGCTGCGGATGCGGGCAGGCTGCACGTTGGACGAGGTCACCGGACTCGCGCGTGGCATGACCATGAAGGAGGCGCTGCACTACAACCCCGAGGGTCGGTACATCCCGCTGGGCGGCGCGAAGGGCGGCATCGACTGCGATCCCCAGGACCCCGGGGCGTACGGGATCCTCGTGCGCTATCTGCGCGCCATGCGCCCGTACATCGAGAACTTCTGGACCACCGGCGAGGACCTCGGCCTCACCCAGGACGTCGTCGACCGGGCCGCCGCCGAGGCGGGACTCGTCTCGTCCATCCAGGCCGTGTACCCGCTGCTCGACGACGAGGCGACGGCTCGGCGGCGACTGGCGGACGCCTTCGCCGTCGAGGTGGACGGCATCGGGCTCGACGAGCTGGCCGGCGGCTGCGGGGTGGCCGAGTCCGTCCTCGCGACGCTGGACCGCAGCAAACGGCCGTACGCGGGGACGAGGGTGGCCGTGCAGGGTCTGGGCACCATGGGCGGGGCCACGGCACGGTTCCTCGCGCGCGCGGGACTCACGATCGTGGCGGTCGCCGACGTGAAGGGCACGATCGTCAACCCGGCGGGACTCGACGTCGAGGCACTGCTGGCCGCCCGTGACGCGTACGGAACGGTCGACCGCCCGGCGGCACTTCGCCCGGCCGACCTCGAACTGCCGGGCGACGCCTGGCTGTCCACCGAGGCCGAGGTGCTGGTGCCGGCGGCTGTCTCGTACGCGATCGACACCGTCAACCAGGCGCGGATCACGGCTCGTTGGATCGTCGAGGCCGCGAACATGCCCGTACTGCCCGAGGCGGAGGAACTGCTCGCCGCGCGCGGTGTCACCGTCCTGCCGGACGTCGTCGTCAACTCCGGGACCAACGCCTGGTGGTGGTGGACGCTGTTCGGCGACATCGGAGCCGACGCGGACGAGGCGTTCACATACACACGACGCTCCATGCGGGCCCTGATCGACCAGATGCTCACGCGCGCGGAGGCCGACGGCACGACACCACGGGCGGCCGCACACGCGATCGTCGCGGACCGACTGCCGGTGATTTCCGAACGGTTCGGGTGGTATCGGTGACGCCGGATGCCTGTCCGGCCCCGTGTGTAGGGTTGCGGGCGTGGCCAGGGTTCGGTTGAGCGTTCAGGAGCGGCGGGAGGAGTTGTTGCGGGCCGCCGTCGAGCAGATCGAGGCGCGGGGCGTTGCGGCGGTACGGATCGCCGATGTGGCCGCCGCACTCGGGGTGAGCAACGCGCTGGTGCTCTATCACTTCTCGACGAAGGAAAAGCTGGTCGCCGCCGCGTTCACGTACGCGGCCGAGGGTGACCTCGCCCATCTGCGCAAGCTTCTCGCCCGCCGCACCACAGCCCTGCGCCGTCTCCGAGCGGCCGTCCGCTGGTACGCCCCGACAGACCGGGCCAAGGGCTGGCGCCTGTGGATCGAGGGCTGGTCAGCAGCCCTGCGCGATCCCGCACTGCGGGACGTCACACGCGACCTCGACCGCCAGTGGAAGGCCGCGCTGACCGAAGTCATCACGGAGGGCGTGGCCGCCGGCGAGTTCCGCTGCCCGTCCCCCATGGACACGGCTCTCCGCCTCACCGCACTCCTGGACGGCCTGGCCGTCCAGATGACGGCGTACGAGGGCGCGGTGTCCCGAGCCCGGACGCAGCAGTGGGCGGACGAGGCCTTGGCTCACGAACTGCCTCCGGCGGTTTAGCGGGGTGCCTCCGGCGGTTGGGCGGTTTTTGGGTGCGGGTGTGTGGGTGGCTGGTCGCGCCGTTCCCCGCGCCCCTGGGTGGGTGGTGGGTGCGGGGCCGTGGGCCGGTGCGTCAGCCCGTCGCAGGCCGGGCATACGACCCTGGCCTGGTACAGGGTGCGGGTCCTCCGAGACCGAACCTAAGCGACGGGCATACGACGCACCGGCCCACGCCCCCTCCCGCCGGAGGGAAACCGCGGGAGGTTGGGGGTGCGGGCTTCCCCGGAGCCCCGGCTCCTCGGAGCGCGGGGACTTCGGGGCGCGGACTTGCTCAGGGCGCGAACTTTTCTGGGGGCGCGGGCAGGCGCAGGCTTTTTAGGGGCGCGGGGAACTGCGCGACCAGCCACGACGCACCCGCAGCCGCGACACGACCTGTCACCCCACCCCCTGGCGGGGGGCCTGGGGGCACAGCCCCCTCACGCGGCGGAGCCGCAAATTGATACAGCCGGGAAGGGGCGGGGCTGGGGAAAAGAACCCCTCAAACAGCGGAGCGCATCCGCATCTTGATGTCGTCCGGCGACAGACTCCCCTTCGCCACCACCCGATCCCCGGACGACTCCCCCCGAAGCCGCCGCCCGATCCACGGCACCAGATACTCCCGCGCCCAGTGAATGTCGTCGCGCCGCACCTCAAGCGTCCCGCGCGGCGGCAACAGCGGCCACGGCTGCTCCGGATCGGCGGGCACCGGCATCCCGAGAACCTGCCCGGCGCGAAGCGCAACCCGGGTGTGCCCCTCCGGCGACAGATGCAACCGGTCGTCGTTCCAGGCCCGCCGGTCCTGGATGGTCTTCAGCGACCACAGATCCAGTACGGGACACCCGTACCGGTCGGCGACCGCCCGCACATGCCCGTTGTATGTGGCGATCTTGCCGCGCAGGTGCTTGAGCACGGGCATGTCACGGGTGTCGAAGCCGGTGGTCACGAGCACCGTGCCGACTGCCGACGTGAGTTCGGCGATGGCACGCTCGAAGCGCGAGGCGACCTCGTCGGGATCGGTGCCGGGCCGCAGGATGTCGTTGCCGCCCGCGCAGAAGGAAACCAGGTCCGGCGCCAGCTCCTTGGCCTGCGAAAGCTGGTCCTCGACGATCTGGTCGAGCAGCTTCCCGCGTACGGCGAGGTTGGTGTAGTCGAAGTCGCCCTCGGGCCGCCGGTCGGCGAGCAGCACCGCGAACCGGTCGGCCCAGCCGACGAGCGCCCCGTCAGGGCCGGGGTCGCCGACGCCTTCGGTGAAGCTGTCCCCCACCGCTACGTACGACCCGATCACTGATCTGTTGTCATTCTTCGAATCGTCTGCCACGTCGGCCCATGATTCACCTTTCGGTGTGAGCTACGCGACCGTAGGAAGGGGTTGACGGGCGGTGAGATAAGCCACGCGTCAAGTCTCGGTCAACTCGGAATACGCAGTGCCCACACCCGGAAGTCCGTGATCCGGAAATGGCTCCACACGGTCCGGAAGGCGAAGTGCCCGCTCGTGTACGGCTCCGGGTCGGCGTAGTCGAAGACGAGCCGCCCGTTGTTCCACCACTGGACGGTCGAGCCGTGCGAGACGATGCGGACGTGGTGGGGCCGGTTCGCCACCAGCAGGGGCTCCGTGTAGTCGTGGATCAACGGCCGGACGCCCGCCTGGCCGACGTAACGGCGCAGCCGCGTGGTCGTGTTGTAGTTGGCGCCGTAGCCCGAGTAGTACGTTTTGAGGTAGTCGTACTCGTCGAGGGCGCCGCCGCGTTCGGTGGCGAAGAGGTCGTCCGGGGAGCGGACGTCGACGGCGTTCCAGAAGTTGTTGAGGTCCGACACCCGGTCGTTGACACCGCCCGCGGAGACAGGTGTGGCGGTGTACTCGATGACGTACGGCCCCGCGAGCTTCCGCTTGAACCAGACCGTGACGCCGCTCGGCACATCGATCTCCATGACCCCACGGGAAGCGGTGACGCTGCCACCGTCCTGCAACTCCGTTGCCCACTGCCCCAGTCCGTGCCGGAAGTCGTCGCGGGCGATGAGCCGTCCTCGGCGGTGGTCCGCCGACGCGCTCGCGGTCTGCGCGGGGGCAAGGGCCGCGAGGGCGGCACCGGCGGCCAGGGCTCCGAAGGCTCTGCGGGTCGTCATGAAGCGTCTCCTTGGCTGGCGTACGACAGGGCGAGCGGATCTCGCGCGGGTACATAGAAAGCGCTTGCCGCAGATCACTTTGACGCCTGGCCGCTGCTGCTGTCGACCCCTGCGGACAAGCCGAAGGCCGGACCCGGGGATCAGGGGTCCGGCCTTCGGCGCGAGAGGAGACGTGATCCGCTCGCGGCGGTGCGCGGGTGGCGTCAGACGGAGACGCCGTGCGAGCGCAGGAACGCCAGTGGGTCCACGTCCGAGCCGTAGTCCGGCGTGGTGCGGATCTCGAAGTGCAGATGCGGGCCGGTGACGTTGCCGGTCGCACCGGAAAGACCGATCTCCTGACCCGCGGTCACGGACTGCCCAGCCGAGACGGAAAGGGATGAAAGGTGGGCGTACTGGGCGTAGTGGCCGTCGCTGAGCTGGATGACGACCTGGTTGCCGTACGCGCCGCCCCAGCCGGCGGAGACGACCGTGCCCGCACCCACGGCCTTGAGCGAAGTACCGGTCGCGGCCGCGAAGTCGACACCGGTGTGATAGCCACTGGACCACATACCGCCCGACATCTTGTACGGGGTGCTGACGGTCGCACCCTCGACCGGCATGCTGAAGCCGCTCGAACTGCTGGGCGCCTCAGCCGCCTTGGCGGTCGGGGCCTTCTTCGCGGACGCCTGGGGGGCCTCGGCCGCCTTGGGAGCCTCGGCCGCCTTCGGCGCCTTGGCCTCGTTGTCACCGGAAGGCGCGGCGGCCTTCTTGCCGATCGTCAGTTTCAGGCCCGGGTGAATGAGCCCCGGGTCACCGCCGACGACCTGACGGTTGTCCTCATAGAGCTTTTTCCAGCCACCGCTGACATTCTGTTCGCGGGCGATCCCCGAGAGAGAATCACCCGCCCTCACTTCGTACGTCCTGGTCGCGGTCTTCTTCTGAGTGGCGACAGGAGCGGACTCAACAGCCTTCTGGGAAACGGATTCGGCCTTGTCCGGAACAGACGCGGGCGTGCTCTGCGGAGTAGCGGCATGTGCGCCGGCCGCTCCCAGCAGCGGAAGTGCGAGCGCGGCGCCACCTGTTGAGGCAACAGCGATCGAGCGGGTGAAACGCGCGGACTTCGGGCGGCGGTGCTTACCCTTCGCGGGCATGACGAATTCCTCTCCGGCGCCTACGAGGTGAGCTGTCGGGTGCGAGCTGGAGATGCCCGGCCACACTTTCGCGCGGCTTTACCCCAAGCCTGTTCCGGAGACCAGAACAGGCGCTGTACCTGTGGGTCCCCCGCTCCTGCCGTGTACGGATCGGTGTACGGATTCCGGGCGGCGGCAGGATTAGGCGTCCGTCCGGATTGATGGCGAACGTAAGCGACCAAGACACACAGGGACAAGCTTTGGGTTTCCTATGTGCCCCATTCTCTTGATCCTTGACCGAAATCGCCGTCACCCTCCGTTAACCACCGGTCTTCCACCTTCCTGAAATCCCTTGTAAACACCCTTGAATTACGTGGGCATGGCGACAGCGCACCGTCACGAATATGACGCTGCTCACGCATCGCTGATTCAGGAGTCCCTATTTCAGAGCGAGTTGGAATGAAGGCGCCCCAATGCGGACACAACTCTCAGATGCGACGCAGACGGAAAACTGCCGCATCCAGGTCACCGCGCAAGCCGGTCCGCAGTCCGTGATGCAACAACACGGCACCTCTGTGCACTTCGCCCGTTTCGAGGCATTCGTACGTGGCCGCCGGGTCGAGCCCCCGCAGCCGTACGGGCGCCACGGGCTCGCCGTAATGCTGAGCCTGGAGCCAGGCGAGGACGACGGACTGGTCCTCATGGACGTACTGCACGGCGCTCAGCCCGCCCTGCGGCGCCCGCAACCGGTAGAGGTCGCCGCGTTGCACGACAGGCCGGATCTCCTTGTAGAGCGCCACCCAGTCCCGCGCCTCGGCAAGCTCCTCGTCGCTCCACTCCGTCAGGTCGCCACCGACCCCGAGCACCCCGGCCATGGAGCTCACAAAGCGGAAGCGCAGCGAACTCACGCGGTCGTTGAGCTGCTTGTTCGGGCTGTCGGTGACCCAGGCGGCCATGGCCCGCGCCGGGTGGATCTGGCTGAAGCCGTACTGGATGGCGAGCCGGTCGAGCGGATCGGTGTTGTCCGAGGTCCACACCTGGTCCGTACGCGCCATGACGCCGAGGTCGATCCGGCCGCCGCCGCCCGAGCAGGACTCGAAGGCGACACCGGGGTGCGCGGCCCGCAGCCGGTCCAACAGGCCGTACAGGGCGTGCACATGGTCGACCCACAGCCGCTGCGGATACGCCTCTCCGGGCCAGCCGGCGTCCGTGAAGCAGCGGTTGAAGTCCCACTTCACATAGTCGATCGGAGCGCTGGAGAGCAGCCCGTGAAGCTGCTCCCACAGGTATTCCTGGACGTCTTCGCGCGCGAGGTTCAGTACGAGCTGATTGCGGAGCTCCGTACGCTTTCGTCCTGGTTGGTACTGAATCCAGTCAGGATGCGCCCGATACAAATCACTGTCCGCATTGACCATTTCCGGCTCGACCCAGATCCCGAACTGCATGCCCAGGGCGTGCACGTCGTCCGCCAGGGGCTTGAGCCCGGCCGGGAAGCGATCGGGGTTGGGCGTCCAGTCCCCGAGTCCGGCCCGGTCGCTGGTGCGCTTTCCGAACCAGCCGTCGTCGACCACGAACAGCTCCACGCCCATCGCCGCGGCCCGCCGGGCGAGCGCCTGCTGCTGCTCCTCGGAGATGTCGAACTCCGTGGCCTCCCAGGAGTTGTAGAGCACCGGCCGGTCCTGGTCCGCGTCCGGGATCACATACGCCCGCTGGTACGCGTGCCAGGCCCGGCTCGCCCCGCCGAAGCCGCCATCGCTCCACAACCCCGCGAAGACCGGCGCGACAAAGCTCTCCCCCGGCTCCAGCCGCACCAGTCCGGAGTCGTCGTACCCGGCGCCGCCGGTGATCTGCACGCGCACGTCCGGGAGTTGGGCCACGGCGATCCGCCACGAACCGGACCACGCGAGCGCGCACCCGTACACCTCGCCGCGCTCCTCGGTCGCCGTACCCTCGACGTCCAGCGCCACCCACGGCAGATGCTGATGCCCGGTGTGCCCGCGTCGACTGCCGATGACCTGCTCACCGTAGGTAAGGTCCGTTCGTACGAGCTGAGACTCGGCCGCCCAGCGCCCGTGCGTCTGCGACAGCCGCCAGCCCTCGCGCTCCGGCAGTGTCCAGGTCGCCGAGTCGGCGCGCAGGACCTCCAGGGCGGGCCCTTCGTTGACGAGGGTCACCCAGCGCTCGACGACATCGGAGGCGGGGCGCATCCGGTAGTGCAGCGTGATGCCGAGCCCGGAATCGGAGAACCGCAGCCGCAGTTCAGCCCCATCCGCTTCACCGGATTCATCCACTTCGTACGCCTCGAAGCGCCACTCCGTACCGCGCCGCTCGTCCGTACGCACGGACAGTGCCGGCCGTACGAAACGAGGGCCGCCCTCGACCGGGTACTCCTCGCGCCCGTCGAGCGGGGACTCGAAGCCCCGGTACTCCGGCCCGGGACGGGCGGCCAGCGCCTCGGCGTCCGCGAGCGCGATGCGCGGCCCCCAGTGCAGATGCAGCAGCTCGTCCTGGTCCGTGAGCCGCAGGGCATAGCTGCTCGTGGGCCCCGAAAGCAGCCACGTACGACCGTCTTTGCCGATCTCCACCATCAAGTCCTCACAGATCCGAACAAGCTCGCTCAAGCACAACATCATCGCAGGCGCCCGCACCTCGTCGGCATCGCCTGTGGACAACGCACCGGCACCGCCTGTGGACAACTGATTGGCCTACGAACCCATGTCGTATCGTCGAGAGCGCGCCCCGCCGACAACAGCGTCGGCCGCCGACTGGGAGGAGCCCCCGTGACGCAGCAGGTCCCGTCGACCGAGCCCGAACTGGCCGGAGTGCGCAACTTCCGCGATGTGGGTGGCCTGCCGACCGAGGACGGCCGACGCGTGGCGCCCGGACGGCTGTTCCGCAGCGGCCATCTCGCGCACGCGACCGAGGAGGACGCCGCGTTCCTCGCCTCGCTGGGCCTGCACACGATCTTCGACTTCCGTAACGAGGCGGACAAGAAGCTGGAGGGGGAGGACGTCGAGCTGCCGGGCGTACGGAATGTGAACCTGCCGCTGACCGATCCGGCACACGGCGCCGAGTTCTGGACGATGGTCCGCGACGGCGATCTGGACCAGCTGCGCTCGATCCTCGCGGACGGCAAGGCGGCGAACCGGATGATCGAGTCCTACCGCTCGATCATCAAGGAGCGCACTCCCGAGCACTCGCGAGTGCTGCACGCGATGGCCGAGGACAGCGCGCCCGCGCTGATGCACTGCGCGGCGGGCAAGGACCGCGCGGGCCTGTCCATAGCCATCACGCTCCTCGCCCTCGGCGTCGAGCGCGAGGCCATCGTGGCGGACTACCTGAAGTCGAACGCCCCCCACCGCCGCTACAAGGTGCGGCGCAGCAGCTCCGCGTCCTCGGCGTACTCCCCCGAGGTGATGGAGCTGCTCAGCCCCCTCTTCGACGCACGCGCCGAGTACCTCGCGGCGGCGTTCAAGACGATCGAGGAGACATGGGGCGGCGTCGACACCTACCTGGAGCAGGGCCTTCGCGTAACCCCGGAGACGCGGGAGCGGCTGCGGGAGCGTTTCCTCGACTGACCCGCCCCACTGGCCCCGGGACGCCACCTACCTGTTGGCCACCGCCTGCTTCACGAGTGTCTTGCCGAAGTCCCACATCAGTCCGCCGCCGTTGTGGGCGTCGTCCATCACGTCGGTGAAGGCGTCCACGAACCGGTCCACGTCCCGTTCGCCGATGATCAGCGGCGGAATCAGCTTTATCACCTCCAGGTGATCGCCCGAGACCTGCGTGAGGATCCGATGCCGCTGGAGCAGCGGTACGACCACCATCTGCGCGAACAGTCCCTTGCGCGCCGCCTGCAACATGGTCCAACGGCTGCGCAGCTTCAGCGACTTGGGCTTGCCGAACTCGATGCCGATCATCAGCCCCCGGCCGCGTACCTCACTGAGCAGCTCGTACTTGTCCACGAGCGCGGCGAGCCGGGACTTCAACTCCTCTCCGGTGGCACGGGCGTTGGCGACGATCTCCTCGTTCTCCATCACGGAGAGCACGGCGAGCCCGGCGGCCATGGCCTGTGCGTTGCCCCCGAAGCTCGCGGAGTGCACGAGGACGCGGTCCATCGACGAGTAGACCTTCTTGAAGATCCAGTCCCTGCCGAGGGTCGCACCCACGGGCACATAGCCGCCGGACAGCGCCTTCGCTACACACACCAGGTCGGGCTCGACGCCGTCCTCGTGCTGGTAGGCGTAGAAGTCCCCGGTCCGGCCGAGCCCCGTCTGCACCTCGTCCGCGATGAGCAGCGCCTTGTGCCGGTGCAGCAACTCCTGGGCGGCGCGCAGATATCCGGGCGGCGACTCGTGCACGCCCTTACCCTGGATCGGCTCGACGATCAGCCCGGCGACGTCTCCCTTCCTCAACTCTCTTTCCAGTACGTCCAGATCACCGAGCGGCACCGCCGTGTCGGGCAGCAGCGGTGCGAAGCCGTCGCGGAAACCGGACTCGCCGTTCACGGACAGCGAGCCGGTGGTCAGCCCGTGAAAGGCGTGCGCGCAGTAGAGAACGCGCGGCTTCCCGGTCGCGTACCGGGCGAACTTCAGCGCCGTCTCGACCGCTTCCGTACCGCTGTTGCCGAAGAACACCCGGTCCAAGTGCGGGCTGTGGATGAGGAGTTGCTCGGCGAGGAGACCCGGCAGCGGCTGGCAGTCGAAGCGGGTGAGGTCGGCGAGCGAGGCATCGAGGACGTCGTGCAGCGCCTTGCGGACGACGGGGTGATGACGTCCCAGGCCCATCACCCCGAACCCGGCGAGCATGTCCAGGTAGTCGTTGCCCTCCGCGTCCCAGAAGTAGGCGCCCTCGGCCCGCTCGTAGTACTTGTCGAAGCCGATGGTGTGCAGCATGCGCGGGAGTTGGTGATTGAGGTGCCGGGCGTGCAGCTCGTAGCGTTCACCTGCCCGCCCGGCGAGTAGTTTGCCGAGGTCGAAGCCCCCGGACTGCGAGGAGGGTTCCGCGGTCATTCCTGTTTCTCCTTGGACATGGGCTCCTTGGCGGCGAGTTCGGCCTCCGTGACGGCCAGGCTCGCCTCCTGGGTCGCCAGTCCCGCACTGATCCGTCCCGCGATCTCGACGGGTGTGAGACCGATGTCGGCCAGCACCTCCCCGCGCTTGGCGTGCGCGAGGAACTGCTCGGGAATCCCGAATCGCCGTACGGGCACGTCGACTTCGGCATCGCCGAGCGCGAGAGCGACCGCCGCGCCCACGCCGGCGGCCCGGCTGTTGTCCTCGACGACGGCGACCAGGCGGTGCTCGGCGGCGAGCGGAGGCAGCGCGGGATCGACGGGTTTGACCCAACGCGGGTCCACCACCGTGCAGTTGACGCCCCGCGCCTCCAACAGCTCGGCCGCCTGGAGACACACCGGCGCCATCACACCGACAGCGACCAGGAGCACTTCGGGCCTCTCTCCCCGGTGCAGGACGTCCAGACCGCCCACCCGGTCGACCGCCTCGATCGACGGTCCCACCGACTCCTTGGGGAAGCGCAGCAGCGTCGGTGCGTCGTCCACGGCGACCGCCTCCCGCAGCTGGGCCCGCAGTTGGTCGGCGTCACGCGGCGCGGCGATCCTCAGCCCCGGCACGACCTGCAGGATGGACATGTCCCACATGCCGTTGTGCGACGGCCCGTCAACTCCGGTGACACCGGCCCGGTCGAGCACGAAGGTCACTCCGCAGCGATGCAGCGCCACATCCATCAGCAGCTGGTCGAAGGCACGGTTCAGGAAGGTCGCGTACACCGCGACGACCGGATGCAGTCCGCCCGTCGCGAGCCCGGCCGCGGACACCGCGGCGTGCTGCTCGGCGATGCCGACGTCCCACACCCGGTCGGGGAACCGCTCCGCGAACTTCGCCAGGCCCACCGGGTGCAGCATGGCCGCCGTGATCGCCACAACGTCCTCGCGCTCCTCCCCGATCCGTACGATCTCGTCGCCGAACACCGAGGTCCAGGCAGGTCCGTTGGAGGGCGAAAGCGGCTCGCAGGTGAGCGGGTCCATCACGCCGACCGTGTGGAAGTGGTCCTCCTCGTGGGCGAGCGCGGGTTCGTAACCGCGCCCCTTCTCGGTGAGGCAGTGGATGAGTACGGGCCCATGGAAGCGTTTCGCACGCCGCAGCGCCGACTCCACCGCGCCCACGTCGTGCCCGTCGATCGGCCCGACGTACTTCAGTCCCAGGTCCTCGAACATGCCCTGCGGGGCGAACGCGTCCTTGAAGCCCTTCTTCGCGCCGTGCAGCGATTCGTAGATCGTGTTCCCGATGACCGGCGTGCTCAGCAGTACGTCCTTGCCCCAGGCCAGCACCTTCTCGTAGCTGTCGGTGGTGCGCAGGGTGGCGAGGTGGTTGGCGAGGCCGCCTATGGTCGGCGAGTACGAGCGCTCGTTGTCGTTGACGACGATGATCAGCGGCCGGTCCTTGGCGGCGGCGATGTTGTTCAGCGCCTCCCACGCCATGCCGCCGGTGAGCGCGCCGTCCCCGATGACCGCGACGACATGGTTCTTCTCCCCCTGCACCTGGCGGGCCTTGGCGAGCCCGTCGGCCCAGCCGAGCACGGTGGACGCGTGGCTGTTCTCGATGATGTCGTGCTCGGACTCCTCGCGTGACGGGTAGCCGGAGAGACCTCCCTTGCCGCGCAGCTTGGAGAAGTCCTGACGTCCTGTCAGGAGTTTGTGTACGTAGCTCTGGTGGCCGGTGTCCCACAGGATGCGGTCGACGGGCGACTCGAAGACCCGGTGAAGCGCGATGGAGAGCTCCACCACCCCCAGATTGGGCCCGAGATGACCGCCGGTCCTGGCCACCGCGTGCACCAGGAACTCCCGGATCTCGTCCGCCAGTTGGTTGATCTCCGCCTCGGACAGCGCCTTCAGGTCGCGTGGTTGCCGGATGGTCTCCAGAATCGTCACGCCAGGGCCCCCTCTCGGTCCGTGCTGTTCAACTCACGGTGACGGCCGGATCCCCCGACGCGACGCCGTCCTTCTGCATCTGTTCGGCGATCTTCATCGCCTCGTCGATCAGGGTCTCCACGATCTTCGACTCGGGCACCGTCTTGATGACCTCGCC
>NZ_BMPQ01000047.1:0-16272 GCF_014647675.1 Streptomyces flaveus
TGTCGGACCAGCTGGACACGGCCATCGAGCAGAACGGGAAGGGCGACCTGGCCGCGCTGCTGGCGGGCGGGGACACCTGGACTGTCGTGGGCTGACCCTGATGTGAAAGGGCGGGCCTGGGTGCCGTACGACACCCAGGCCCTCGGCGTTACGCGTCGGGGATGTCCCTCTTGGCGCGGATGAGGGTCTCGCGTGTGATCACGACGATGCGCTCGTGGTCGGCGCGGGCTGCGTCCTGGGGGAGTTGGCGGTCCAGGACGGCGGTGGCTTCAGTACCGATGATGGCGAAGTTGCCGTCGCTGAGTTCGAAGATGTCCGGACAGGTTTCCCCCGTTACGCTGCCCCGCAGCTTGGGTGGATCTCCAAGGCGCCGTGTGATCCGGACAGGCGAAGACTCGTTGTGCAACTGACTGATCCTCTCGGAGCGCGTAGTACGCGGGGCAGATTCTTCTGGGCCGCGATGCGCTCGGACAAACTACTCGCATTCAGTCAGACATTCGGAGGAAATCAGGCATCCGGAGACTCCGGCACGACCACCCACCACTCGTCCAGTTCGTCGCCGCGCTCGTCCATGATGACGTCGATGGCCCTGCCGGCCCGCGCCTCCAGAGACTCCGCAGGCAGCATCTCCCGCTGCTCGGCCGTCAGTTCCCAGTACTCCGCGAAGACGGAGTTCTTGCTCAGTACCTTCAGCGTCCCGAGGAGTTCGCCCCGGTCCAGCGCACCGATGCGATAGCCCAGCAAGAGCAGCCCGTACTCCCGGTTGGCGAAGAGCATCTGGCGGCGCTTGCCCTCGGACAGGCCGTTCAAGGTACTCAACGCGTCGGCGAGCGACGGATCAGCGATCCCCTGGTCCAACTGCTCCACGAAGAAGCGATGCAACTGGATCAGGTTCGCCCGGTGCATCTCCTCCGCCACACGGGCAATCCCCTCCGTCATGAGGCCGACTCGCTGAATCAACTCCCGCACGAGCTCGTCCTGTTGCAGTACAGCCATGGCGATGCACCCCCGACTCCAGTGTGCCCGCCGACTCAGACGGGCGCGGGAGGCGGACAGGGGGCCGCACGGAAAGACATGCCGGCACTCTGACTCAGAGCTATCCCCTGGCCGCGTCATACATCTCGCGCGCCTCCAGTACCGCGTCCATGCGGCGAGCCGTCCAGTCGGCCAGCGCCTGCACCTGCTCGGCGGCCTCGCGGCCCAGGTCCGTCAGCGAGTAGTCCACTCTCGGCGGGATCACCGGCTTCGCGTCCCGGTGGACCAGCCCATCCCGCTCCAGCGTCTGCAAGGTCTGCGTGAGCATCTTCTCGCTGACGCGCCCGATGGCACGCCGCAGCTCGCTGAAGCGGTGCGGGCGGTCCAGGAGCTGGATCAGGACCAGGACGCCCCAGCGGCTGGTGACGTGCTCCAGTACGAGGCGGTGCGGGCACATCGCCTCGCCCTCGACGCTCCATTTGCCGACTGCTGCGGGACTGGCGACAACTGCATCACTTACGGCCATGCCAGTACCTTACTTCAAAGTGGGTACTTTCGTAGAGTTAGTGCATCCCCTAAGGTTAGTGACCTACCCACCCCGCAAGGAGCTGCAACATCATGAGCATCGTCGTCACCGGAGCCACCGGCCACCTCGGCCGCTTTGTCATCGAAGGACTGCTGGAGAAGGTCCCGGCCGACCAGATCACGGCCGTCGTCCGCAGCGAGGAGAAGGCGGCGGGCTACGCGGCCCGCGGCGTGAAGATCGCGGTCGCCGACTACAGCGCTCCCGAGACCTTCGACAGCGTCTTCTCCGCCGGTGACAAGGTGCTCCTCATCTCCGGCAGCGAGGTCGGCAACGACCGCGTGGGCCAGCACAAGGTCGTCCTCGAAGCCGCCAAGGCCGCCGGGGTCGCGCTCCTCGCGTACACCAGCGCCCCCAGGAGCCTGACCGCCGCACTGGCCGACGACCACCGGGGCACCGAGGCGGCGATCCTCGAGTCCGGCGTGACGTACACCCTGCTGCGCAACGGCTGGTACAACGAGAACTACACCGAGAGCCTCGCCCCGGTCCTGGAGCACGGCGCCGTCGTCCAGGCCGCCGGCGACGGCAAGGTCTCCTCGGCCTCCCGCGCGGACTACGCGGCTGCCGCCGTGGCCGTGCTGACGGGCGAGGACCACGAGAACAAGACGTACGAGCTCGGCGGCGACACCGCCTGGAGCTTCGCCGAGTACGCGGCCGAGGTGGCCAAGCAGACCGGCAAGGAGATCGCGTACAGCCCCGTCTCCGTCGAGGTCTACACGGGCATCCTGACCGGCGTCGGGCTGCCCGAGCCGCTTGCCGCGACCATCGCCGGCGTGGACGCGTCCGTCGAGAAGGGCGAGCTGGTCGTCACCAGCGGCGACCTGTCCCGGCTGACCGGCCGCCCGACCACCCCGATCGCGGAGTCGATCGCGGCGGCGCTCAAGGGCTGACCTGCTCGAGAGCGATGGCCTTCGAGGGCCGACTCCCCTGCTGCCCTCAAGAGCCGTCCTCGCCCACCCCTGCTTGTAATGACCGTATCGTGGATACGGCCATGACAGGCGGGGGTGTTCGGCGTTACCGTCGTGAGCGGCTGCGCGCTCGCAGCCGCTCGAGAGGGGAGAGGCCGTGCCGGTGGGGTCCAAGGGCGAGCAGCACACAGGTCCGGAGTCCAAGGGCGAGCAGCGCATAGGCCTGCTGAACGGCTTCGCGGCGTACGGCATGTGGGGCCTCGTCCCCCTCTTCTGGCCGCTCCTCGAGCCCGCCGGAGCCATCGAGATCCTCGCCCACCGCATGGTGTGGTCGCTCGGCATCGTCGCGATCGCGCTGCTGGTGATACGGCGCTGGGCCTGGGCCGGCGAACTGCTGCGGCAGCCGCGCAGACTGGGACTGGTCGCGGTCGCGGCGACTGTGATCACCATCAACTGGGGCGTCTACATCTGGGCCGTGAACACCGGCCATGTGGTGGAGGCATCCCTCGGCTACTTCATCAACCCGCTCGTCACCATCGCGATGGGCGTGCTGCTCCTGAAGGAACGGCTGCGGCCCGCCCAGTGGGCGGCGGTCGGTATCGGCTTCGCCGCGGTTCTCGTGCTGACCATCGGGTACGGGCAGCCGCCGTGGATCTCCCTCTGCCTCGCCTTCTCCTTCGCGACGTACGGGCTGGTGAAGAAGAAGGTCAATCTGGGAGGTCTGGAATCGCTGGCCGCGGAGACCGCGATCCAGTTCCTGCCCGCGCTGGCGTATCTGCTGTGGCTGGCGGGGCAGGGCGACCTGGTGTTCGGCACCGAGGGTGCCGGGCACGCGGCGCTGCTGGCCGCGACCGGTGTGGTGACGGCGGCGCCGCTCGTCTGCTTCGGGGCGGCGGCGATCCGCGTACCGCTGTCGACGCTCGGGCTGCTCCAGTACCTGGCACCCGTGCTGCAGTTCCTGCTCGGCGTCCTGTACTTCCACGAGGCCATGCCCGCCGAGCGGTGGGCCGGGTTCGCGCTGGTGTGGGCCGCGCTGTCGCTGCTGACGTGGGACGCGCTGCGGACGTCACACCGGGCGCGGCTGACTCTGCAGGCGGCAGGGGTTGACGAGGCGGCAGCGGCCGACGCAGACATCCTGGAAATCCAGAAGCCGACCTCGAGCCCCAGGCCCTAGTCGCCCGGTAGTCGATAGTCGGGTCAGTAATCGGCGTCCTTGCCGATGTACAGCCCCGCGAACCCGGCCGCGGCGGCGGGCGAGGCGAGGGTCCGCCGCAGCCGGGCCGCAGTGGTGCCCGCCCGGAACGGGTCGCCGGACGAGGCGCCGTGGTAGATGTCCGACAGCCACAGCGAGAACTCCTGGTACTGCCACACTCGCCCCAGACAGGCCGCCGAGTATCCGCTGAGTCCGCTCTCGTCGCCCTTGCCGCAGTACGCGATGAGCGCGTCGCCGAGCAGCAGGGCGTCGTGGATCGCGAGATTCATGCCCTTCGCACCGATCGGCGCCAGGAGGTGGGCCGCGTCGCCGGCCAGATACAGCCGCCCGTACGCCATCGGCTCCACGACGTAGTTGTGCATGTCCAGGACCCGCTTCTCGATCAGCCGTCCCTCGGTGAGCGGCTGGGCCCCATCCGCCGCGAGCCGCTCGTGGAGCTCGGCCCAGACGCGTTCGTGCGACCAGTTCTCGGGGTCGTCACCGGGCGGGCACTCCAGGTAGTAACGGGTGACCTGCGGGCTGCGGGCCATATGCCCGGCGAAGCCCCGCGGATGGATGCCGAAGACGACGCAGTCGTTTGACGGCGGCGCCTCGGCGAGCAGCGCCAGCCAGCCGATGCCGTAGTCGTGCCGGGCGACGCCGACGTGCTCCGGCGGCATGCACGCCCGGGCGACACCGCGCGCGCCGTCGCAGCCCGCGACGGCCGCGCAGTCGAGTCGTACGCGCTCGCCCGTGTCCGGATCCGTGTACGACACCGAGGGCTGGTCCGAGTCGATGGCGTGCACCTCCACGTCGCGTACGCCGAAACGGATGTCACCGCCCTGTTCGTCCGCGTACACGCGCACCAGGTCCGTCACCAACAGTGGCTGGGGATAGGCGAAGTGATGGTGCCCGGACATATCGCCGTACCGGAACCTGTGCCGCTCCCCCGCGATCCGGAACTCGCACTCGCTGTGCACCTGGGCGTTCTCCAGCAGCCGGTCGGCGAGGCCGCGCCGCTCCAGGGCGCGCACCGCCCACTCCTCCAGGAAGCCCGCGCGGGGCCGCTGCTCGATGAACCCCCTGCTCTCCGCCTCCAGCACCACGCAGTCGACGGAGGCGGCACGCAGGATGTTGGCCACGGTGAGACCGGCGGGGCCGGCACCCACGACGACGACCGAGGTGCGCTCTGTGGAGGAGGGGGCGGCGGTGTCCGTCATAGGGCCATTATGTCGGCGAGCACCGCACTGTGTGGTGTGCCCGCGCATCCTCAACTGACCGTCTGCCGGGGTGGGTTGGCGTTCGCCTCGGTTGTCGCTCCGGCCACTCTCGGCCTCGCTCGATCCGGCGGGAGAGAGTAAGGAAGCGGGGACGAAACCACCCCGTCCGACGTACGGTCCATCCATGACACAGTCGCATACCCCTCTGCACTGGAAGCTCGTCATCGACGCCGCCGACCCGCACGCCCAGGCCGACTTCTGGGCCGCTGCCCTCCGCTACGACGTCGAGGACAACAGCGCCCTCATCGAGCGCCTGCTGGGCTTCGGCGCCGTGTCACCGGAGATCACCGTCGAGTCCCACGGCCGCAAGGCCTGGCGCGACCTCATCGCCGTACGACACCAGGAGGACCCGTACGACAAGGAGAGCGGCACGGGCCTCGGCCGGCGGCTGCTCTTCCAACGCGTACCGGAGCCGAAGACGGTCAAGAACCGGCTGCACATCGACGTGCACGCCGAGCCCGGGCAACGCGAGGCGGAGGTCGCGCGCCTGGCGGACCTGGGGGCGACGGTGCTGCGGGAGGTGAAGGAACCGGGCGGCGAGTGGGTGATCATGACGGACCCGGAGGGCAACGAATTCTGCGTGCACTGAGCACCCACTCATCCACCCATGTGCCCATGCGCCGGCTCTCAGGCGGTGATGTCCTTCGTCGTGAAGCGCGCCCACGCCGCCGTGCCGAACACCGCCGCGTACAGGCCCTGAAGGCCGAGGTTGCGGAACAGGTCGTCCCAGTACACCGGATCGCGCATCAGGTCCGCGAAGGACAGCCAGTAGTGCGAGAAGAAGTACGGCTGTATCGCGTGGAGTTGGGGTATCTGATCGAGGATCTGGATGGTGATCAGCAGGCCCACGGTCGTCGCCATCGCCGCTATGCCGCTGCTGGTGAGCGTCGAGACGAACAGGCCGAGCGCCGCGATCCCGATCAGTGAAGCGGCGACGATCAGCGCGATCAGAAACGCCCGCCCCAGCCCTTCACCAAAGCTGATCCGCGTACCGGAGATCGTCGTCAGCTCACCGAGTGGGAACAGCAGGGACCCCACGATCAGCGCCGACAGCGCCACGACGAGCGTCGCTACGACACAGAACGCCAGCGTGGTCGCGTACTTCGTGAGCAGCAGCCGTGTACGCCCCGCGGGTGCGACCAGCAGATAGCGCAATGTCCCGGCGTTCGCCTCGCCCGCTATCGCATCCCCCGCGATGACGCCGATCGCCATCGGCAGGAAGAAGGGCAGCGTCGCGGCGAGCGCCGTGAACACCAGGAACAGTCCGTTGTTGGTGATCTGCGTGACGAAGGCCGGCCCTCCGCCCCCGCCCGACGCACCGTCACTCGTCTCGATCTTCACAGCGATCCCGACGAGCACCGGCACCGCGGCCAGCACCCCCAGCAGCGCGAGCGTCCGCCACCGGCGCAGGGTGGTCACCAGCTCGTTGCGCAACAGGCCGAGGGCCCACAGCGGACTCGGCTTCCACAGGCCGACGACCTCGGCGGTGCCGGAGCCGACGCCGACGTCAGTGACCTCCGAAACCTCAGAGATGCCTGAAGCTCGAGAGCCTTCCGAGGCCTCGGAGACCTCAGATGCTTCAGCCCGCGACATCGAAGCCCTCCCCCGTGAGCGCGACGAACGCGTCCTCCAGCGAAGCCCGTTCGAGCCCGAAGCCCCGTACGCGGACGCCCGCCGACACCAGCGCCGCGTTCACCTCGGCGAGGTCGCGGTCCGGGGGCTCACCGGTCACCCGGTCCTCCTCTACGACGACGTCAGCCATGCCCTGCTCCTTCAGTACACGGGCCGCGTCGCCCGGATCCGGCGTCGTGACGACCAGGAGGCCACGGGCACCGGCCGCCAGCTCGGCCACCGGCCCCTGGATGATCAGCCGCCCCCGCGCCATCACCGCGGCATGCGAGCACACCTGCTCGATCTCGTCCAGCAGATGCGAGGAGAGGAAGACGGTCGTACCGTCCGACGCCAACTCCCGTACCAGCGAACGGATTTCGCGCATCCCCTGCGGATCGAGCCCATTTGTCGGCTCGTCCAGGACCAGCAGCCGGCGCGGCTGGAGCAGTGCCGCCGCCAGGCCGAGCCGCTGCTTCATGCCCAGCGAGTAGGCCTTCGCCTTCTTGCTCGCGGCGGCCGTCAGTCCGACCCGGTCGAGGGCAGCCGCGACGCGCGCGCGCCGAGTGCGAGGATCGGCGGTCGGGTCGGCGGAGTCGTACCGCAGGAGGTTGTCGCGGCCGGACAGGAATCCGTACAGCGCGGGTCCCTCGATCAGCGCGCCCACCTGCGGGAGCACCGTGCGGGTGGCGCGCGGCATGGCTTGTCCAAGGACGCGCGCCGTGCCCGAGGTCGGCTCGATCAGGCCCATCAGCATTCTGATGGTGGTCGTCTTGCCGGAGCCGTTCGGTCCCAGAAAACCGAAGACGCTGCCCGCCGGGACGGCCAGATCGAGGCCGTCGACGGCGAGCTGTCCACCGCGGAAACGCTTGGTGAGCGCACGGGTGGCGATCACCGTGTCCGGCCCGGCTTCCGGCCCAGTTGCCGGCCCGGTGTCCGGTTCCGCGGTGGACAGTTCCGCCATCGACTCCCTCAACTCCCTGTTGGCGCCCGACCAGAAACCTCCGGTCGGACGCCAACCACCTGTCGTCCTCTGCCTGTTACTTCGCGGCGTTGGCCGCCTTCACCAGCGCGTCCTTCGTGACGGCGCCCGCGTACACCTGGCCGTCGTCCGTGATGAGCGCGTTGACCAGTCGGGTCGAGAAGACCGTGCCCGAGCCGAACTCGCCGTTCACCTTCGTGCCCAGCGAGTCGAGGAAACTGCCCGCGTCGCCGGACGCCGAGGGTATGCCCTCGCCGCCGGTGTCGAACCGGGCGATGGTGGTCCAGCCCTCGCCTATGGTCTTGAGCCCATCGAACCCTTCAAGCCCTTCGAGCCCATGGCCCAGATCCTCCTCGGCCTTCGGAAGCGCCTGGTCCTCGGACTTCGCCTCGTCGCCCTCGGTGACCTTCGCGCCCTTCGGCGGGCTGAAGTCGAAGGTGGACGCGTCCGGCTTGCTGAAGTCGACCTTGGTGAAGCCCGCGTCCACGACGGCCGCGCCACCGCTCGCCGGTGTCAGCGTGAATTTCAGAGGCATACCGGTCTTGGAGTCCACCGCTATCGAGATCTGACCGACCGTCGAACCGGACTGCTTCGGCTTGATGACCAGCTTGTACGCATCGCGGCCCGCGACCTGAGCCGTGCCGTCGACGGTCACGGATGTCGTGTCGTCGACCGCCTTCAGCGCCTCGTCGGCCATCTCCTTGGGCGTGGTCGGGACGTCCTTCGGCGCCTCTTCCTTCTTGTCCTTGTCCCCGGCCTTGTCCTCGGCGGCACCGGAGGCGTCCTTCATGTGGAACGCCTCGTTCGACGCGCTGTCGTACGCCCACACCTCGTCGCCGTTGTGGATCAGGCTGTACTCGGCGGCCTTGTCCAGCAGCGACACCTTGTGCTTGTCCGGGCCGTCGGCGGCGACCCGCAACGTGTGCGTACCGGACGCCAGTTCCATGAGCTTCGTCGACGGGTCGGCGGAGGAACCCTCGTCCTCGGAACCGCCGGCGCCGCCGCCACCCGGAGCGAAGCTGCTCTCCAGGCCGCCGAGGTCCGGCAGGCCCAGATTCGTGCTGACCTTCACCGTGCCGGACAGCTGCTGTACGTCGGACGCGGCGATCTTCTCTATGAGTTGCTCAGCGGTGATCTCCGGCAGGTCGGGGTCGCCGGAGCCCGCGAACGCCGGGACCAGCCCGATGGTCGCCGCAGCCAACCCCATCACCGCGACGGGGACGACGTACCGTGCCGCCTTGCGCCGGCCGGTCCGCAGCTCCTCGTTCGTGTCGTCGTCGGATTCGTACGGTGCCATGTGTGCCCTACCTCCGTCGTCGGCGGCGGCTTACCGTCACGCACTCGTCCACCCCGGCCGCCATTGTCACCCGAACTCCTGTGAAGTGGTGTCTCCAATCTGACCAAATCGGCCGACGAGAAGCGTCAGACCTCGGAGCCAACTCTGTGTACTGCTGGGGTATGACACGAGTGGGCGGCGCCTCTCCCGCCCCGTAAGGGTTGTGCGGGAGGACGCCGCCCGTAAGCCGTTCAGAGCCGGTCGGTCATCGCCTCAACAGACCGTGGATCACGGCTCAACAGCCTGTCGGTCACCGGTTGATGAACACGTAGTCCGCCCCGTACGGGACACCCACGATGGTCCCCTCTTCACAGGCCCCGGCGGGAGCCACCCCGCCCACCGTGTTCAGCCGAAGGATCTCGGCCGTACCGGCCAACAGCCCGCGGTGCTTGCCGGACTGAGTGGCCTTGAGGTCCAGCTCCGGGATGTTCTTGTCGCCGTTCGGAGTCTTGGAGATCAGCGCACCGGTGACCGCGCTGCGGTCGGGTGCGATCCACTGCGGTGTACCGGAGTTGGGCTTCACGAAGGAGTGCGCGATGCCACCGCCGAGTACGGCGCGCACATCACGCTGCGCGAAGGCGGTGGTGCCGTCGTCCGCCGTCTTGCACTCGTAGATCTGCTTGCCCTTGATGACGGAGGCCTGGAAGTTGTGCAGCGCGTTCCTGAAGTCGAAGTCCGTGGTGACCTTGTGGAGTTGGCCGCGGACGGCTCCGCCCGGGAACTCGGCGGTGTGCAGATTGGCGTAGAAACCACCCGGGTTGGACTTCAGCTGGTCGAGGAGGGCGGCATCCTCGACCTTGACCGTGCCGGTGACCGTACGGCCCTTGGCCTTCTCCAGCAGCTTGGTGAAGTCGACCTTGACACCGCCGTTGACGCCCTTGGCACCCTGGTGGATGTGGAGCAGGGTCGGCCTGTCGGTGCCGCGCCACTTGACCGCGACGGACACCTTGTCGCCCTTGACCTTCACGAACTGGAGCGCCGCGCCGTCCTTGTCGCCGACGGCGGGGCCGCCCTGGACCGGCACCTCGTTCGCGCCGTTGAGGCTCGCGGCGAGGATGGTGCCGCCGCTGCCACTGCCGCCCGCGAGGCCGCTCTGCACCTCGATGGACTGGCCCCCGTGCTGCGCGTGGTTCGCGCCCTTGCCCTTGGCGCTGCCGTTGGACTGGTTCCCGCTGTCGGCGACCGCCGGGATGACTGCGGCGGCGACACCGGCCGCGGCGGCCACCGCGACACCGGAGATGACCAGGCTCTTACGACGCTTCGCGGACGTAACGAATGTCCCCATGATTCTGTTTTCTCCCCGTAACTCAGCTGACACCCCCTGCGTCAGCTTCTGGGCATAGTTACGGAGTGGATCTGAGTCTGGACTCAATCCAACTATGTGACGTGCGTCACCCTGAATCAGAAGTCTGGAAGGGGCCCTGGACCGGGAGCCTGGTTCGGGACCCTCGTTCAGGAGCTGCGGCGGGATCAGCCCGCCCGGTGCACCACCGCGTCGCACAGCTCCACGAGCGCCGCCTTCGCGTCGCACTCCGGCAGCGGTACGAGCGTGGCGCGGGCCTCCTCGGCGTACCGCACGGTGTCGCGGCGGGCCTGCTCCAGGGCCGGGTGGGCGCGGATCAGGGAGAGCGCCTCGGCATGCCGGGCGTCGTCCGTCAGGTCCGAGTCGAGCAGCTCGGACAGCGCGATGTCCTCGGCCAGACCGAGCCGCTCCACGCGCTCACGCAGCCGCAGCACGGGGAGGGTGGGGATGCCCTCGCGCAGGTCGGTGCCCGGTGTCTTGCCGGACTCGCGCGAGTCGCTCGCGATGTCCAGTACGTCGTCGGCGAGCTGGAAGGCGACGCCGAGCCGCTCCCCGTACTGCGTGAGCACGTCCACCACGGTCTCGTCGGCGCCCGACATCATCGCGCCGAACCGTCCCGACACGGCGATCAGCGAGCCGGTCTTGCCGCCGATCACGTCCAGGTAGTGGTCGATCGGGTCGCGTCCGTCGCGAGGTCCGGCCGTCTCCAGGATCTGTCCGGTCACCAGGCGCTCGAACGCCTCGGCCTGGATCCGTACCGCCTCAGGACCGAGGTCGGCCAGGATGTGCGAGGCACGCGCGAACAGGAAGTCGCCGGTGAGGACCGCCACCGAGTTGCCCCAGCGGGTGTTCGCGCTGGGCACCCCGCGGCGTACGTCCGCCTCGTCCATCACGTCGTCGTGGTACAGCGTGGCGAGGTGGGTCAGCTCCACGACCACGGCGGAGGGCACGACGCCCGGCGCGTACGGGTCCCCGAACTGCGCGGCGAGCATCACGAGCAGCGGCCGGAACCGCTTGCCGCCCGCGCGCACCAGGTGCTGCGCGGCCTCCGTGATGAACGGGACCTCGCTCTTGGTGGCCTCGAGCAGGCCTTCCTCGACAGCCGCCAATCCGGCCTGGACATCGGCTTCGAGAGCCTGGTCCCGCACGCTCAGCCCGAACGGCCCGACGACGGTCACGAGGGTCTCCTGTCTGCTGACGCTCTCAAGGGCGGTCTCTGCGTGCTCTTTGGTGCGGTTGCTGCTGTTGCTTCTTTGGTGCGGTTGCTGCTGTTGCTTCTTTGGGTGCTGTATGTGTCGTGTGCGCTGTAAGTGTTTGTCGATGTGTCGCTGCTCGCACTCAAGTCAGCGTATCCGGTCGCCTTTCGATCACAGTGAGCGCCCGCCCGTCCAGACCAGGCACTATCGGATCACTCACGGCAGGTTCCAGCCGACCTGCTATGACAACGAGGCACACGGCACGGAAGGTTCCGTTCCCGCCACCTCGAAGATCGCCCGAGCCCTGGAGGACACCGCGCTTCAGGGCGTACGCCCGCGCACTCGAGGAGCTGTTTCTGTGACTGCCGCCGTTTGGCGGAACAGCCGCTCCAATACCACCGCGATGCCGTCCTCCTCGTTCGACAAGGTCACCTCGTCGGCCACCGCCTTGAGTTCGGGGTGGGCGTTGGCCATCGCTACGCCGTGGGTTGCCCAGTCGAACATGGGGATGTCGTTCGGCATGTCACCGAAGGCGATCGTTGTGGTGTCTGTGAGACCGAGGTGGGCGGCGGCGAGTGCCAGGCCCGTCGCCTTGGACACTCCACATGGCTGAAGTTCGACGGTGCCGGGGCCGGACATCGTGACAGTGGCGAGGGAACCGACCGCTCCGCGGGCCGCCGACGCCAACTCGTCGTCCGTCAGGTACGGATGGCGCAGCAGCACCTTGCTGATGGGTTCTGTCCAGAGGTCGTCGCGGTGGAGGATCCGTACCGCCGGCAAGGTCGGATGCGGCATCTCGTAACCCGGTTCGATCAACGTGAGCCCGTCGACACCGTCCTGGTCCACCGCCGCGTACACGTCCCCGACCTCCGCCTCTATCTTGCCGAGCGCCGTCTCTGCCAGCTCCCGGTCCAGGGTCACCGACCACACCAGGCGGTCGGCCCCGGCGTCGTACAACTGCGCCCCCTGCCCGCACACCGCCAGCCCCTGACCGCCCAGTTCGTCGAGCAACGGCCGTACGCGCGGCGCCGGGCGCCCCGTCACCACGAGGTGCCGGGCCCCCGCCGTGACCGCCATCGCCAGCGCGGTCCGTGACCGGTCGGAGAGGGTGTCGTCGCCGCGGAGCAGCGTTCCGTCCAGGTCAGTGGCGATGAGTGAATATGCGATCGGTGCGGCCATGATCAGAGAATACGGACCGAACGGCCCATCGACCCGGCCCGAACCGGACGACGTCCGAAACCTCGACCACCCCCCGCGTCACCGTGGAGGCCACCGAGGCGCCAATCCGCCCGAACTCGTCGCCGACCTCCTGGCGTGGCAGCGAGCCGCGGCGAGCGAGTCGTAAGCCTCCGGCGTGCGAGTCGTAAGCCTTTCGGACGCCCCGCGCGCAACTCCCCCGTAACGTGATCCCCACCCACACGGAAAGCGAGGCAGCACCCGATGCCCCCCTTCGAGGTCCCCGAGGGCGATCCCTTCGGTCCCCACAATCTTCCGTACGGCGTGTTCTCCCCAGCCGGCTCCCAGGAGCGCGGTGTCGGCGTCCGGCTGGGCGACCACGTCCTCGACGTGGGCGGCGCGGCCCGGGCACTCGGCTCCCCGTACGTCCGTTTGCTCGCCCGTCGCTCCCTCGACCCCTTGCTCGCGGCGGGCCGCACAGCCTGGTCGGACGTGCGACGAGCGATCACGGCATGGGTGACCGTGCCCGCCCACCGGGAAACCGTCGAATCCCTGCTGCACCCGCTCTCCGAAGTCACCCTGCACCTCCCCTTCACGGTCGCGGACTACGTCGACTTCTACGCATCGGAAAACCACGCCCGCAACGTCGGCAAGATGTTCCGCCCCGATGCCGCCGACTCCCTCACCCCCAACTGGAAGCACCTGCCGATCGGTTACCACGGCCGGTCCGGCACCGTCGTGGTATCCGGCACGGATGTGGTACGCCCCTGTGGCCAGCGCAAAGGACCCACGGACCCCGAGCCGGTCTTCGGGCCGTCTGTCCGCCTGGACATCGAGGCGGAGGTCGGCTTCGTGGTGGGTACGCCCTCCGCCATGGGCTCACGGGTGCCGCTGAGCGACTTCCGCGACCACGTCTTCGGCCTCTGTCTCCTCAACGACTGGTCCGCGCGCGACCTCCAGGCCTGGGAGTACGTCCCCCTCGGCCCCTTCCTCGGCAAGTCCTTCGCCACGTCGGTGTCGGCCTGGATCACACCGCTCGACGCCCTGGATGACGCCCGGGTCGCGCCCCCGTCCCGTACTCACCCCCTGCTCCCCTACCTGGACGACGCCTCCGAGGAACCCGGCGGCTACGACCTGCGTATCTCCGTCGCCCTCAACGGCCATGTCATCTCCGAGCCGCCCTTCTCCACCATGTACTGGACCGCCGCCCAGCAGTTGGCCCACATGACGGTGAACGGCGCCTCCCTGCGCACCGGTGACTTCTACGGTTCGGGAACGGTGAGCGGAGCCGACGAGCGCGAACGCGGCTCGCTGCTGGAGCTGACCTGGAACGGACGCGACACCCTCGAACTCCCCGACGGCAAGCGGACGTTCCTCGAGGACGGCGACGTCGTCACGCTGACGGCCTGGGCACCGGGGCCGAACGGAACCCGGGTGGAACTGGGCGAGGTGACGGGGCAGGTCGTACCGAGCGTGTGACCGCTCATCCGCTCTGCCTCACCCGGCCACCTGCCTCACCCGGCCACCTGCCTCACCCGGTCACCTGTCCCACCCGGTCCTCTATATCCAGTCGTCCGGCCCGTCGGGCTCGTCGGGCTCGCTCCAGTCCTCCGGATCCGGCTCCTGCGTCCCCGAGTCCTCGCCCTCGGCCGCGGGAGCCGGTGACACCGGAGCCAGGGAGGCAAGCACCCCGAGGACCCCATCCCCATACGTCGCGAGCTTCTTCTCGCCCACTCCGCCGATCCCGCCCAACTCCGCGATGGACGTGGGCCCCACCGTGGCGATCTCCCGAAGTGTCGCGTCGTGGAAGATGACGTACGCCGGAACTCCCTGCTCCTTGGCCTGCGCCGCACGCCACGTGCGCAGGGCCTCGAAGACGGGGACCAGCTCCTCGGGCAGTTCGACCGCCGCGGCCTTGGCCTTGCGCTCGCCTCTGGGCGACGCCGACTTCGCGGTCACCGGCTTCTTCGGCTCCTTGCGCAGCGGGACCTCCCGCTCACGCCGCAGCACCGTTCCGCTCGCCTCGGTCAGTACGAGCGTCCCGTACTCGCCCTCGACCGCGAGCAGTCCCTGGGCCAGCAACTGCCGTACGACTCCTCGCCATTCGCCCTCGGACAGCTCCTCACCGATGCCGAACACGGACAGCTGGTCGTGATCGAACTGTATGACCTTGGCGGTTCTGTTCCCGAGCAGAATGTCGACGATCTGGACCGCCCCGAACTTCTGCCCGCGCTCGCGCTGCAACCGCACCACCGTGGACAGCACCTTCTGGGCCGCGACCGTGCCGTCCCAGGTCTCCGGGGGGACCAGGCAGGTGTCGCAGTTCCCGCACGCCGTGGTCTCGGTGTCCTGACCGAAGTAGGCGAGCAGTTGGGCTCGGCGGCACTGAACGGTCTCGCACAGCGCGAGCATCGCGTCGAGGTGCATCGAGGCCCGGCGCCGGAACGCCTCGTCGCCCTCGCTCGACTGGATCAGCTTGCGTTGCTGTATGACGTCGTTCAGGCCGTACGCCATCCAGGCCGTGGACGGCAGTCCGTCGCGGCCCGCGCGGCCCGTCTCCTGGTAGTAGCCCTCGACCGACTTCGGCAGGTCGAGATGGGCGACGAACCGTACGTCCGGCTTGTCGATGCCCATACCGAAGGCGATGGTGGCGCAGACGACCAGGCCTTCCTCGCGCAGGAACCGTGACTGGTGCGCCGCGCGCGTGCCCGCGTCCAGTCCCGCGTGGTACGGCACCGCCTCGATGCCGTTGCGGCAGAGGAACTCGGCCGTCTTCTCCACGGAGTTGCGCGACAGGCAGTACACGATGCCCGCGTCGCCCGCGTGCTCCTCCTTCAGGAAGGACAGCAGCTGCTTCTTGGGGTCGGCCTTCGGCACGATCCGGTACTGGATGTTGGGGCGGTCGAAGCTCGCCACGAAATGGCGGGCGTCCGGCATGCCCAGGCGCTGTGTGATCTCCTGGTGCGTCGTGTGCGTGGCCGTCGCGGTCAGTGCGATCCGCGGTACGTCGGGCCAGCGCTCACCCAGCAGTGAGAGCGCCAGATAGTCGGGGCGAAAGTCGTGGCCCCACTGGGACACGCAGTGCGCCTCGTCGATCGCGAAGACCGAGATCTTGCCGCGGGCGAGCAGATCGAGCGTGGACTCCAGGCGCAGCCGCTCCGGCGCGAGGTAGATCAGGTCGAGTTCGCCCGCCAGGAACTCCGCCTCGACCACGCGCCGCTCGTCGAAGTCCTGCGTGGAGTTCATGAACCCGGCGCGCACGCCGAGCGCCCGCAGCGCGTCCACCTGGTCCTGCATCAGCGCGATCAGGGGGGAGACCACCACACCCGTACCGGGTCTGACCAGAGAAGGGATCTGGTAGCAGAGCGATTTGCCGCCGCCCGTCGGCATGAGGACCACGGCATCGCCGCCGGCCACCACATGCTCGATGACCGCTTCCTGCTCGCCGCGGAACGCCTCGTACCCGAAGACACGGCGGAGCGTGCCCAGCACCTCGCTCTCCGCGAGCCCCGCGGCCCTGCTCTCGCCCAGCCTCACGGCCTGCCCGGCAAGCCCTGCGGCCCTGTCCTCTTCGGTCATCACACCCGTCCCGCCTGTCCCGCCCAACCCGCTCATTACTCTGTCCCCCGTCGCACGTCGTGCCTCGACCACTGCGTCCACGATAGGGGTCACCACCGACAGCCTCAGAGTTATCCACAGGTCGCCTTCGATGACTCTCACCCGACACGCACGA
>NZ_BMPQ01000047.1:16323-54243 GCF_014647675.1 Streptomyces flaveus
GGGGCCCGACGCACGGGTGCGCACGTCAGCGCACGAACACCCCCGCCTGGCCCGCCAGGTCGAGGAAGTACTGCGGCGCCACCCCGAGTACGAGCGTGACCACCACGCCGAACGCGATCGCCGTCATCGTCAGCGGCGACGGCACGGCCACCGTCGGTCCCTCCGGCTTCGGCTCGCTGAAGAACATGAGCACGATCACACGGATGTAGAAGAACGCCGCGATGGCCGACGAGATCACACCGACCACGACGATCGCGCCCGCGCCGCCCTCTGCCGCCGCCTTGAACACGGCGAACTTCCCGGCGAAGCCGGAGGTGAGCGGAATGCCCGCGAAGGCCAGCAGGAAGACCGCGAACACCGCCGCCACCAGGGGCGAACGCCGCCCGAGCCCCGCCCACTTGGACAGATGCGTGGCCTCGCCGCCCGCGTCCCGCACCAGAGTCACGACCGCGAACGCGCCGATCGTGACGAAGGAGTACGCCCCCAGGTAGAAGAGCACGGACGAGATGCCGTCCGCCGAGGTCGCGATGACACCGGCGAGGATGAAGCCCGCGTGGGCGATCGATGAGTACGCCAGGAGCCGCTTGATGTCGGTCTGGGTGATCGCGACGATCGCGCCGCCCAGCATGGTGACGATCGCGACGGCCCACATCACCGGCCGCCAGTCCCAGCTCAGGCCCGGCAGTACCACGTACAGCAGCCGCAGCAGCGCCCCGAAGGCGGCCACCTTGGTGGCGGCTGCCATGAAGCCGGTCACCGGTGTCGGCGCGCCCTGGTACACGTCCGGGGTCCACATGTGGAACGGCACCGCGCCCACCTTGAACAGCAGGCCCATGACGAGCATGGCGGCACCGATGAGCAGCAGCGCGTCGTTGCCCATGGTCTCGGCGAGCGCCGGGGTCACGTTCTCGATCGAGCCGTCGACGACCTGCGCGATCGTCGCGTACGACACCGAGCCCGCGTAGCCGTACAGCAGGGCGATGCCGAAGAGCGTGAACGCGGAGGCGAAGGCACCGAGCAGGAAGTACTTGACCGCCGCCTCCTGCGACATGATCCGCTTGCGGCGGGCCACGGCGCACAGCAGGTAGAGCGGCAGTGAGAAGACTTCCAAGGCGATGAACAGCGTCAACAGGTCGTTGGCGGCCGGGAAGAGGAGCATCCCGCCGATCGCGAAGAGGAGCAGCGGGAACACCTCGGTGGTGGTGAACCCGGCCTTCACCGCGGCCTTTTCGCTGTCGCTGCCGGGCACGGACGCGGCCTGCGCGGCGAACGAGTCGACCTGGTTGCCGTGCGCCACGGGGTCGAGCCGCCGTTCGGCGAAGGTGAACACGCCGAGCAGACCGGCCAGCAGGATCGTTCCCTGCAGGAAGAGCGCCGGCCCGTCGACGGCGATGGCACCCATCGCCACGATGCCGGCTTTTGTGGTGCCGTATCCCCTGGTCGCGAGCGCGATGACCGCGGCGAAGGCGGCGGCGAGCGAGACGATGGACAGGAACACCTGGGCGTAGTAACGGGACTTGCGCGGCACGAACGCCTCGATGAGCACGCCGATGATCGCCGCGCCGATGACGATCAGGGTGGGCGACAACTGCCCGTATTCGATCTTCGGCGCGTCGATCTTGTCGATCGGATCGGCCGCCATTGTCCACAGGCTGTGGACGGCTACTGCGCTCACTTGGCCGCCTCCACCTCGGGCTGGGGGTCCTTCTTCTGGACGTCGGACATGGTCTGCTTGACCGCCGGGTTGACGATGTCGGTGAGCGGCTTCGGGAAGACGCCCAGGAAGATCAACAGGGCGATCAGCGGGGTGACGACCACGAGTTCCCGCACCCTCAGGTCGGGCATGGCCGAGACCTCGGGCTTCACCGGGCCCGTCATCGTCCTCTGGTAGAGGACGAGAGTGTAGAGCGCGGCGAGGACGATGCCGAAGGTGGCGATGATCCCGATCACCGGGTAGCGCGTGAACGTGCCGACCAGGACCAGGAATTCACTCACGAAGGGCGCGAGGCCGGGCAGCGAGAGGGTCGCGAGGCTGCCGATCAGGAAGGTGCCGGCGAGTACCGGGGCGACTTTCTGCACTCCTCCGTAGTCGGCGATCAGCCGCGAGCCGCGCCGCGAGATCAGGAAACCGGCCACCAGCATCAGAGCGGCGGTCGAGATCCCGTGGTTGACCATGTAGAGCGTTGCGCCCGACTGGCCCTGGCTGGTCATCGCGAAGATGCCCATGATGATGAACCCGAAGTGCGAGATCGACGCGTACGCCACCAGTCGCTTGATGTCGCGCTGGCCGACCGCGAGCAGCGCCCCGTAGATGATGCTGATCAGGGCGAGTACGAGGATGACCGGCGTCGCCCACTTCGATGCCTCCGGGAAAAGCTGGAGGCAGAAGCGGAGCATCGCGAAGGTGCCCACCTTGTCGACCACCGCCGTGATCAGTACGGCGACCGGGGCGGTGGCCTCCCCCATGGCGTTCGGCAGCCACGTGTGCAGCGGCCACAGGGGCGCCTTCACCGCGAAGGCGAAGAAGAAGCCCAGGAAGAGCCAGCGTTCGGTGCTGGTCGCCATGTCCGGCAAGCCGTCCTCGGCGATCGTCTGAAGCGAGAAGTGCCCAGCCACCACATAGAAGCCGATGACCGCGGCCAGCATGATGAGGCCACCGGCCAGGTTGTAGAGGAGGAACTTCACGGCCGCGTACGACCGTTGCGTCGACGCCACCTCCTCGCCGTCCTTGTGGGCACGGTCCCCGAAACCGCCGATGAGGAAGTACATCGGGATGAGCATGGCTTCGAAGAAGATGTAGAAGAGGAAGACGTCGGTGGCCTCGAAGGAGAGGATCACCATCGCCTCGACGGCCAGGATCAGGGCAAAGAACCCCTGCGTCGGCCGCCAGCGGCTGCTGCGGGTCTCCAGCGGGTCGGCGTCGTGCCAGCCCGCGAGGATCACGAACGGGATCAGCAGCGCGGTCAGCGCGATCAGCGCCACCCCGATGCCGTCCACACCCAGCTCGTAGCGCACCCCGAAGTCCGCGATCCAGGAGTGGGATTCCGTGAGCTGGTAGAAGTTGCCCTTCGGGCCGACGTAATCCGGGTCGAAGCGCACCAGCACGGCAACAGCCAGTCCGAGCGTGGCAAGTGAGACCAGCAGCGCCAGCCATTTGGCGGCGGTGCGGCGCGCGGCCGGCACGGCGGCCGTGGCGATCGCCCCGAGGGCCGGGAGCGCCGCCGTCGCTGTCAGCAGTGGAAAGGACATCGGTATCAGACCGCCCTCATCAGCAGGGTCGCGGCGATGAGGACCGCCGCACCGCCGAACATCGAGACCGCGTACGAGCGCGCGAAGCCGTTCTGCAGCCTGCGCAGCCGTCCGGAGAGACCGCCCATCGAGGCCGCCGTGCCGTTGACGACCCCGTCGACCAGGGTGTGGTCGACGTACACCAGGGAGCGTGTGAGGTGCTCTCCGCCGCGTACGAGGACGACGTGGTTGAAGTCGTCCTGGAGGAGGTCACGCCGGGCGGCCCGGGTGAGCAGGGAGCCGCGCGGGGCGACGACGGGCACGGGACGGCGCCCGTACTGGGCGTAGGCGAGGCCGACACCGATGACCATCACGGCCACCGTGGAGAGGGTGACCGTCAGGGCGCTGACCGGCGGGTGCCCGTGCGCGTGGCCCGTGACGGGCTCCAGCCAGTGGATGAACCGGTCGCCGATGCCGAAGAACGCTCCCGCGAAGACCGACCCGAAGGCCAGAACGATCATGGGGATCGTCATGGAACTGGGCGACTCATGTGGGTGGGGTTCGGCGTGCTCGCCGTGTGTCTCGGCGGCGGGCTCCACGCTGGGCTCAGCCGGGGACGGCGTCGGAGCGTGCCGCCAGCGCTCCTCTCCGAAGAACGTCATCAGCATCACGCGCGTCATGTAGTACGCGGTGATGGCCGCGCCAAGAAGGGCCACGCCGCCGAGGATCCAGCCCTCGGTGCCGCCCTTGGCGAAGGCAGCCTCGATGATCTTGTCCTTGGAGAAGAAGCCGGACAGACCGGGGAAGCCGATGATGGCGAGGTAGCCGAGGCCGAAGGTGACGAAGGTGACCGGCATGTACTTCCTGAGGCCGCCGTACTTCCTCATGTCGACCTCGTCGTTCATGCCGTGCATGACCGAACCGGCGCCGAGGAAGAGCCCGGCCTTGAAGAAGCCGTGCGTCACCAGGTGCATGATCGCGAAGACGTAGCCGATGGGGCCGAGGCCCGCGGCGAGGATCATGTAGCCGATCTGCGACATGGTCGAACCGGCGAGCGCCTTCTTGATGTCGTCCTTCGCGCAACCGACGATCGCACCGAAGAGGAGCGTGACGGCGCCGACGACGGTGACGGCCAGCTGGGCGTCCGGCGCCCCGTTGAAGATCGCGCCGGAGCGGACGATCAGGTACACGCCCGCGGTCACCATCGTCGCGGCGTGGATGAGGGCCGAGACCGGGGTCGGGCCCTCCATCGCGTCCCCGAGCCAGGACTGCAGCGGCACCTGGGCGGATTTGCCGCAGGCGGCGAGCAGCAGCATCAGGCCGATGGCGGTGAGCTTGCCCTCGCTCGTCTCTCCCGTCGCTTCCAGTACGGGCCCGAAGGCGAAGGTCCCGAACCACGCGAACATCAGCATGATCGCGATCGAGAGGCCCATGTCGCCGACGCGGTTGACCAGGAAGGCCTTCTTCGCGGCCGTGGCAGCGCTGGGTTTGTGCTGCCAGAAGCCGATCAGCAGGTACGAGGCGAGGCCGACGCCCTCCCAGCCGACGTACAGCAGCAGGTAGTTGTCGGCGAGGACGAGCAGCAGCATCGCCGCGAGGAACAGGTTCAGATAACCGAAGAAGCGGCGGCGCCGCTCGTCGTGCTCCATGTACCCGATCGAGTACACGTGGATCAGCGAGCCGACGCCGCTGATCAGCAGGACGAACGTCATCGACAGCTGGTCGAGCTGGAAGGCGACGTCCGCCTGGAAGCCCTCTACGGGGACCCAGCTGAACAGGTGCTGGGTCATCTCCCGTTCTTCCGCGCCCTTTCCGAGCATGTCGGCGAAGAGGATCGCACCGATCACGAAGGAGGCGGCCGCGAGGACGGTGCCGATCCAGTGGCCGACGGCATCGAGCCGCCGGCCGCCGCACAGCAGTACGGCCGCTCCGAGCAGAGGCGCCACTACCAGCAGCGCAATCAGATTCTCCACGATTCAGCGACCCCTTAGAGCTTCATCAGGCTGGCGTCGTCGACCGAGGCCGAGTGGCGGGAACGGAACAGGGACACGATGATCGCGAGCCCGACCACGACCTCCGCGGCGGCGACGACCATCGTGAAGAAGGCGATGATCTGGCCGTCGAGATTGCCGTGCATCCGGGAGAAAGCCACGAGCGCGAGGTTGCAGGCGTTGAGCATGAGCTCGACGCACATGAACACCACGATCGCGTTTCGCCTGATCAGGACGCCGGAGGCGCCGATCGTGAACAACAGGGCGGCGAGGTAGAGGTAGTTGACGGGATTCACTTCGTGGCCTCCTCTTCCCGGCCGAGCCGTTCCTCCGCGCGCTGTTCCAGGGCCTTGAGGTCATTGATCGCCTCGTTGGACACATCGCGGATCTGGCCGCGCTCCCGCAGCGTCTTGATGACGGTGAGTTCGGACGCGGTGCCGTCCGGGAGGAGGCCCGCGATGTCCACCGCGTTGTGCCGGGCGTAGACGCCGGGGGCGGGCAGCGGCGGGAGCTGCTTGCCTTCCCGTACGCGCTCCTCGGCCATCTCGCGCTGGGTCTTGGCCCGCTCGGTGCGCTCCCGGTGCGTGAGCACCATGGCGCCGACGGCGGCCGTGATGAGCAGGGCGCCGGTGAGCTCGAAGGCGAAGACGTACTTCGTGAAGATGAGAGCGGCGAGACCCTCCACGTTGCCACCGGCGTTGGCCTGGCCCAGGCCGTTGAACTCGTTCAGCGAGGCGTTGCCGATTCCCGCGTAGAGCAGGATGCCGAAGCCGAGGCCGCACAGGAGGGCCAGCCAGCGCTGCCCCTTGATGGTCTCCTTCAGGGAGTCGGCGGCGGTGACGCCGACGAGCATGACCACGAAGAGGAACAGCATCATGATCGCGCCGGTGTAGACGACGACCTGCACGATGCCCAGGAAGTAGGCGCCGTTGGCGAGGTAGAACACCGCCAGGATGATCATGGTCCCGGCGAGGCAGAGCGCGCTGTGCACGGCCTTCTTCATGAAGACGGTGCACAGGGCGCCGATCACGGCGATGGTGCCGAGAACCCAGAACTGGAAGGCCTCTCCGGTGGAGGTGGTGTAGGCGGCGAGATCCGTCATCGACCGATCACCTTCTCCGAAGCCGGCTCGTCCTCGCCGAAGGTCGAGGCGGCCTCCTGCGGCACCTCTCCCTTGGAGAGGGCCACCTGACGCTCCGTACCCGGCGCCGCCTCCGTGACCAGGCCCCGGTAGTAGTCCTGCTCGTCCGTCCCGGGGAAGATCGAGTGCGGAGAGTCGACCATGCCCTCGTCGAGGCCGGCGAGCAGCTGCTCCTTGGTGTAGATGAGGTTGGCGCGGCTGCTGTCGGCCAGCTCGAACTCGTTCGTCATCGTCAACGCGCGCGTGGGGCACGCCTCGATGCAAAGGCCGCACAGGATGCAGCGGGCGTAGTTGATCTGGTAGACGCGGCCGTACCGCTCGCCCGGGGAGTAGCGCTCCTCCTCGGTGTTGTCCGCGCCCTCCACATAGATGGCGTCCGCCGGGCAGGCCCAGGCGCACAGCTCGCAGCCGATGCACTTCTCCAGGCCGTCCGGATGGCGGTTGAGCTGGTGCCGGCCGTGGAATCGCGGAGCGGTGGTCTTCTGCTGCTCCGGATACTGCTCGGTCAGCCGCTTCTTGAACATGGCCTTGAAGGTCACGCCGAAGCCTGCGACGGGATTCTGGAAACCGGGTTTGGTCTCCTTCTGCTCATCAGCCATCGGACGCCTCCTTTCCGTCACGAGGTCCATCAGATCCGTCACTGGCAGTATCGACCCCACCACTGACAATCAACTCCCGCTCCCGGCGCGGGCGTCGCCGCGGCACCGGTGGCAGGGTCTGTCCCGGCAGCGGTGGTACGGGGAATCCGCCCGCCATCGGGTCGAAGGCGACGGCCTCGGCGGGCGCTTCCCGCACCTCCTCGGCGGACTTCCGGTCGCGGAACATGTCGACGAGGAACGAGAGCAACAGCAGGGCGATGACACCGCCGGCGATGTAGAGGGCGATGTCGGCGAAGTCGTAGTTCTCGTTGCGCAGGGTCCGCACGGTCGCGACGGCCATCAGCCACACCACGGAGACCGGGATGAGGACCTTCCAGCCGAGCTTCATCAGCTGGTCGTAGCGGACGCGGGGCAGCGTGCCGCGCAGCCAGATGAAGAAGAACAGCAGCAGCTGCACCTTCACCACGAACCAGAGCATCGGCCACCAGCCGTGGTTGGCTCCCTCCCAGAAGGTGCTGATGGGCCACGGGGCCCGCCAGCCGCCCAGGAAGAGCGTCACGGAGACCGCCGAGACCGTCACCATGTTCACGTACTCGGCGAGCATGAACAGCGCGAACTTGATGGACGAGTACTCGGTGTTGAAGCCGCCGACCAGGTCGCCCTCGGACTCCGGCATGTCGAACGGCGCGCGGTTGGTCTCGCCGACCATCGTCACGATGTAGATCAGGAACGACACCGGCAGCAGGATGATGTACCAGCGGTCGTGCTGCTGGGCGACGATCTCCGACGTCGACATGGAGCCGGAGTACAGGAACACCGAAGCGAAGGCGGCGCCCATGGCGATCTCGTACGAGATCATCTGCGCGCAGGAGCGCAGACCGCCCAGCAGCGGATAGGTGGATCCAGAACTCCAACCCGCCAGCACGATCCCGTAGATGCCCACCGAGGCGACCGCAAGGATGTAGAGCATCGCGATCGGCAGGTCGGTGAGCTGCATCGTGGTGCGGTGGCCGAAGATCGAGATCTCGTTGCCGGCCGGTCCGAAGGGGATCACCGCGATCGCCATGAAGGCCGGGATCGCGGCGACGATCGGCGCGAGGATGTAGACCACCTTGTCCGCGCGCTTGACGATGAGGTCTTCCTTGAGCATCAGCTTGATGCCGTCGGCGAGCGACTGGAGCATGCCCCAGGGGCCGTGCCGGTTGGGGCCGATGCGCAGCTGCATCCAGGCGACGACCTTGCGCTCCCACACGATGGAGAAGAGCACGGTCAACATCAGGAAGGCGAAGCAGAAGACCGCCTTGATGACGACCAGCCACCAGGGGTCGCGGCCGAACATGGAGAGGTCCTCCGCGGCGAAGTACGGGGTCATGCCTTCACCTCCTTGGGGGCTTCGGGAGCGAGCGTCGCCGGGCCGATGCGGACGAGGTCACCGGGGAGCGCGCCCGTGTCGGAAGCGACGCCTCCCCCGGCGGAGTTCAGCGGGAGCCACACCACGCGGTCGGGCATCTCCGTGATCTGCAGCGGGAATTCGACGACTCCGGAGGGACCGGTCACGGCCAGTACATCGCCGTCCTTGACACCGGCCTCGGCTGCCGTGGCGGGCGACACGCGCGCGCGTGCGGCATGCCGGGTCCCGGCGAGCGCCTCGTCGCCCTCCTGGAGGCGGCCCTGGTCGAGCAGCAGCCGGTGCCCGGCGAGCACGGCCTCCCCGGCGGCGGGGCGCGGCAGTTCGGCCGCTGTCTGACGGGACTCGGTGGCCCGCGCCCCGTCCCAGGCGCCGAGCCGGTCGAGTTCCACGCGCGCGGTGCGCAGGTCGGGCAGTCCCAGGTGTACGTCCATGGCGTCCGCGAGCATCTGCAGCACGCGGGCGTCGGCCGGTGCCAGACGGCGGGTCATCTGGTCGGGCTTGAGCGCCGCCTCGAAGGACCGTGCCCGGCCCTCCCAGTTGAGGAAGGTGCCCGCCTTCTCCACGACCGCGGCGACGGGGAGGACGACATCCGCGTGCTCGGTGACCTCACTGGGACGCAGTTCGAGCGACACCAGGAAGCCCACTTCGGACAGTGCCGCACGCGCGCGTGCCGGATCGGGCAGGTCCGCGACCTCGACGCCGGCCACGACGAGCGCGGCCAGTTCACCGGTGGCGGCGGCCTCGACGATCTGGCCCGTGTCGCGGCCGTACCGGAGCGGGAGTTCGGAGACTCCCCAGGCCGCGGCGACCTCGACCCGCGCGCGCGAGTCGGTGGCCGGACGCCCGCCCGGCAGCAGCGAGGGCAGCGCGCCTGCCTCGATGGCGCCGCGCTCCCCGGCCCTGCGCGGGATCCACACCAGTTCGGCGCCGGTCGCGGAGGCGGCCCGTACGGCGGCGGTGAGCCCGCCCGCCACTGCGGCCAGCCGCTCCCCGACGACGATCACGGCACCCTCGGCTCGCAACGCCTCGGAGGCCGTCGCGCCGTCGCCCTCCAGGCCGACGCCGGACGCGAGCGCGTCGAGCCACTTGGTCTCGGTGCCGGGCGCGGCGGGCAGCAGCGTGCCGCCCGCCTTCTCCAGTCCGCGGGTCGCGTGCGTGGCGAGCGCGAACGTCTTCTGTCCGTGCCCCCGCCAGGCCTTGCGCAGCCGCAGGAAGACCCCGGGCACCTCCTCCTCGGCCTCGATGCCGACGAGCAGGACGGCGGGCGCCTTCTCCAGAGAGGTGTACGTGACGCCCGTACCGTCGAGGTCCCGGCCGCGTCCGGCGACCCGGGAGGCCAGGAAGTCGGCCTCCTCGCCGCTGTGCACGCGCGCGCGGAAGTCGATGTCGTTGGTGTCGAGGGCCACGCGCGCGAACTTGCTGTACGCGTAGGCGTCTTCGACGGTCAGCCGGCCCCCGGTCAGGACACCGGTCCTGGAGCGGGCCGCCAACAGCCCCTCGGCCGCCGCCGAAAGGGCCTCGGGCCACGAAGCGGGCTCCAGCTCACCGGATTCACCCCGCACCAGAGGCATCGTCAGGCGGTCTCGCTGCTGTGCGTACCGGAAGCCGAACCGCCCCTTGTCGCACATCCACTCCTCGTTGACTTCGGGGTCGGGAGCCGCGAGCCGCCGCATGACCTTGCCGCGCCGGTGGTCGGTACGGGTCGCGCAGCCGCCGGAGCAGTGCTCGCACACCGAGGGCGAGGAGACGAGGTCGAAGGGACGCGAGCGGAAGCGGTACGCCGCCGATGTCAGCGCGCCCACCGGGCAGATCTGGATGGTGTTCCCCGAGAAGTACGACTCGAAGGGGTCGCCCTCTCCGGTGCCGACCTGCTGGAGTGCGCCCCGTTCGAGCAGCTCGATCATCGGGTCACCCGCGACCTGGTTGCTGAACCGGGTGCACCGGGCGCACAGCACGCACCGCTCACGGTCGAGCAGCACCTGGGACGAGATCGGGACGGGCTTCTCGAACGTCCGCTTCTTGCCCTCGAAGCGGGACTCGGCGTTGCCGTGCGACATGGCCTGGTTCTGCAGGGGGCACTCGCCGCCCTTGTCGCAGACCGGGCAGTCCAGCGGGTGGTTGATGAGCAGCAGCTCCATCACACCCTTCTGGGCCTTCTCGGCGACAGGAGAGGTGAGATGGGTCTTGACGACCATGCCGTCCGTGCAGGTGATCGTGCAGGACGCCATGGGCTTGCGCTGGCCCTCGACCTCGACGATGCACTGGCGGCAGGCGCCTGCCGGGTCGAGGAGCGGGTGGTCGCAGAAGCGGGGGATCTCGATGCCGAGCTGTTCGGCGGCGCGGATGACCAGGGTGCCCTTGGGCACGCTGATCTCGATGCCGTCGATGGTCAGCGAGACGAGATCTTCCGGCGGAACCGCCGCCTCTCCGCCCCCGGAGGGAGCGCTGGTGGTCACAGTCATGCGTTCACCTCCGCGTGCTTGTCCTTGTCGGCCCAGGCCGTCGACTTCGCCGGATCGAAGGGACAGCCCCGACCGGTGATGTGCTCCTCGTACTCCTCGCGGAAGTACTTGAGGGAGGAGAAGATCGGCGAGGCGGCGCCGTCGCCGAGGGCACAGAAGGACTTGCCGTTGATGTTGTCGGCGATGTCGTTCAGCTTGTCGAGGTCGGACATGACGCCCTTGCCGGCCTCGATGTCGCGCAGCAACTGCACGAGCCAGTACGTCCCTTCGCGGCAGGGCGTGCACTTGCCGCAGGACTCATGGGCGTAGAACTCCGTCCACCGCGTCACCGCCCGCACGACACACGTCGTCTCGTCGAAGCACTGCAGAGCTTTGGTGCCGAGCATGGAACCCGCGGCAGCCACTCCTTCGTAGTCAAGAGGGACGTCGAGGTGCTCGTCGGTGAACATCGGTGTCGAAGAGCCGCCCGGCGTCCAGAACTTGAGCCGGTGCCCTGGCCGCATCCCGCCGCTCATGTCGAGCAGCTGGCGCAGCGTGATGCCGAGCGGCGCCTCGTACTGGCCGGGACGTGCGACATGGCCGCTGAGCGAGTAGAGCGTGAAGCCTGGGGACTTCTCGCTGCCCATCGACCTGAACCATTCCTTGCCTTTGTGGAGAATCGCGGGAACTGACGCGATCGACTCGACGTTATTTACAACAGTCGGGCACGCGTAGAGCCCCGCGACAGCAGGAAAGGGGGGACGAAGTCGCGGCTGGCCACGGCGGCCCTCGAGCGAGTCGAGCAGTGCGGTCTCCTCACCACAGATGTACGCGCCCGCGCCCGCGTGCACGGTGACCTGGAGGTCGAGTCCGCTGCCCAGGATGTTCTCGCCGAGGTATCCCGCCGCATACGCCTCCCGGACTGCCTCGTGCAGCCGCCTCAGCACGGGGACAACTTCACCGCGCAGATAGATGAAGGCATGCGAAGACCGGATCGCGTAACAGGCGATCACGATGCCCTCGATGAGGCTATGCGGGTTCGCGAAGAGAAGCGGGATGTCCTTGCAGGTGCCCGGTTCCGATTCGTCGGCGTTGACAACTAGATAGTGAGGCTTGCCGTCGCCCTGCGGGATGAATTGCCACTTCATGCCCGTGGGGAATCCCGCGCCGCCACGTCCACGCAGACCGGAGTCCTTCACGTACGCGATGAGGTCGTCCGGCGACATGGCCAGCGCCTTGCGGAGCCCCTCGTACCCCTCGTGCCTTCGGTACACGTCCAGCGTCCAGGACTTGTCCTCGTCCCAGAAGGCCGACAGCACGGGTGAGAGCAGCTTCTCCGGGCTGGTGTCTTTGATCTCGGCTGCCAAGGTCATCACTCCCCCTCCTCGGAGACCGGGCCCGCAGGATGCGCGGGGTCGGAGGCCGAGGTTCGCTGCGGCGCGTCATGCGAGCTGAGGTGCTCGGCGGGCGGCTGGTCCTGCGGACCACCGGAGGCCCGCGGGTGCACCACGCGCGCGGGAGTCGTCTCGCCCTTCGCCAGCCGGAGGCCGGTCAGTGAGGCCGGTCCGGCGCTGCCGCCCGCCTCGACGGCTCCGGGGCGCTCGTCGGGGAATCCGGCCAGGACCCGTGCGGTCTCCTTGAACGTGCACATGGGGGCGCCGCGCGTCGGTTCGACCTGTGCTCCCGCGCGCAGGTCGTCCACTAGGCGCTTCGCGGTTTGCACGGTCTGGTTGTCGAAGAACTCCCAGTTGACCATCACGACCGGTGCGAAGTCGCAGGCCGCGTTGCACTCGATGTGCTCCAGGGTGACCTTGCCGTCATCGGTGGTCTCGCCGTTGCCGACACCGAGGTGGTCCTGGAGGGCCTCGAAGATCGCGTCGCCACCCATCACCGCGCACAGGGTGTTGGTACAGACGCCCACCTGGTAGTCACCGGAGGGCTTGCGCCGGTACATGGTGTAGAAGGTGGCGACCGCGGTGACCTCGGCCGTGGTCAGGTCCAGCATGTCGGCGCAGAACTGCATGCCGGTGCGCGTGACATGGCCCTCCTCCGACTGCACGAGATGCAGCAACGGCAGGAGGGCGGACCGGGAGTCCGGGTAGCGGGCGATGACCTCGCGCGCGTCGGCTTCGAGCCGGGCTCGAACGTCGTCCGGGTAGTCGGGCGCGGGCAGTTGGGGCATGCCCAGGCTGACGCCCTGTGCCTGTACGCCCTGCTCGGAAGGAGTGGTGGTCACCGGTCGACGCCTCCCATCACGGGGTCGATGGACGCGACGGCGACGATGACGTCGGCGACCTGGCCGCCCTCGCACATCGCCGCCATGGCCTGCAGATTGGTGAAGGACGGGTCGCGGTAGTGGACCCGGTAGGGGCGGGTGCCGCCGTCGGACACGGCATGCACCCCGAGTTCGCCCTTGGGCGACTCGACGGCGGCGTACGCCTGGCCGGGCGGGACCCTGAAGCCCTCGGTCACCAGCTTGAAGTGGTGGATCAGGGCCTCCATGGAGGTGCCCATGATCTGCTTGATGTGGTCGAGGGAGTTGCCCAGGCCGTCCGGGCCGAGGGCCAGCTGTGCGGGCCAGGCGATCTTCTTGTCGGCGACCATGACCGGCCCGGGCTCCAGCCGGTCCAGGCACTGCTCGATGATCCGCAGCGACTGGCGCATCTCCTCCAGGCGGATCAGGAAGCGCCCGTACGCGTCGCAGGTGTCGGCGGTCGGGACGTCGAAGTCGTACGTCTCGTAGCCGCAGTACGGCTGCGCCTTGCGCAGGTCGTGCGGGAGGCCGGCCGAGCGGAGGATCGGGCCGGTGGCACCGAGGGCCATGCAGCCGGCCAGGTCGAGGTAGCCGATGTCCTGCATACGGGCCTTGAAGACGGGGTTCCCGGTGGCGAGCTTGTCGTACTCGGGAAGGTTCTTCTTCATCTTCTTCACGAACTCGCGGATCTGGTCCACCGCGCCCGGCGGCAGGTCCTGGGCGAGGCCGCCGGGCCGGATGTACGCGTGGTTCATGCGCAGGCCGGTGATCAACTCGTAGATGTCGAGAACGAGTTCACGATCACGGAAGCCGTAGATCATGATCGTGGTGGCGCCGAGTTCCATGCCGCCGGTGGCGATGCACACCAGGTGCGAGGAGAGCCGGTTCAGCTCCATCAGGAGCACGCGGATGATGGAGGCGCGGTCGGGGACCTGGTCCTCGATGCCGAGGAGCTTCTCGACGGCGAGGCAGTACCCGGTCTCGTTGAAGAACGAGGTCAGGTAGTCCATGCGCGTCACGAAGGTCGTGCCCTGTGTCCACGTGCGGAACTCGAGGTTCTTCTCGATGCCGGTGTGCAGATAACCGATTCCGCAGCGGGCCTCGGTGACCGTCTCGCCGTCGATCTCCAGGATCAGCCGGAGCACGCCGTGGGTGGACGGATGCTGCGGGCCCATGTTGACGACGATGCGCTCGTCGTCGGCCCGGGCCGCGGTCTGGACGACCTCGTCCCAGTCGCCACCAGTGACGGTGTAGACGGTGCCCTCGGTGGTTTCGCGGGCAGCTGCTGACTGCGTGCTCATGAGTAGGACCTCCGCTGGTCCGGAGCCGGGATCTGGGCGCCCTTGTACTCGACGGGGATGCCGCCGAGGGGGTAGTCCTTGCGCTGCGGGAAGCCCTGCCAGTCGTCCGGCATCATGATCCGTGTCAGGGCCGGGTGGCCGTCGAAGACGATGCCGAAGAAGTCGTACGTCTCGCGCTCGTGCCAGTCGTTCGTCGGATAGACGGAGACCAGGGACGGGATGTGCGGCTCACTGTCCGGAGCACTGACTTCGAGGCGGATCAGCCGGTTGTGGGTGATCGAGCGCAGGTGGTAGACGGCGTGCAGCTCGCGGCCCTTGTCGCCGGGGTAGTGGACCCCGCTCACCCCCGTGCACAGCTCGAAGCGGAGCGCCGGGTCGTCGCGCAGGGTCTGCGCGACACGGACCAGGTGCTCGCGTTCGATGTGGAAGGTGATCTCGTCGCGGTCGACGATCGTCTTCTCGATGGCGTTCTCGGGGACGAGTCCCTGTTCCTCCAGGGCGCCCTCCAGTTCGTCGGCGACCTCGTCGAACCAGCCGCCGTACGGGCGGCCGGCGGGCCCGGGCAGCCGGACAGAGCGGACCAGGCCGCCGTAGCCGGAGGTGTCGCCGCCGTTGTTGGCGCCGAACATGCCGCGCTGGACGCGGATCTCCTCGCCCTGGTCGCCGCGCTGGCCGGGGAGGTTGGAAGCGGCCAGGTCCTTCTCGGGGTTGACCCCGTTGCTGCCTTTGTCGTTCGCGTCGCTCACCGCAGCAGGCCCTTCATCTCGATGGTGGGGAGCGCCTTGAGCGCCGCTTCCTCCGCCTCGCGGGCCGCCTCCTCGGCGTTCACGCCGAGCTTCGAGGTCTGGATCTTCTGGTGCAGCTTGAGAATCGCGTCCATCAGCATCTCGGGCCGTGGCGGACAGCCGGGCAGATAGATGTCGACAGGGACGATGTGATCGACGCCCTGCACGATCGCGTAGTTGTTGAACATCCCTCCCGACGACGCGCAGACCCCCATGGAGATCACCCACTTGGGGTTCGGCATCTGGTCATAGACCTGCCGCAGCACCGGCGCCATCTTCTGGCTGACACGTCCGGCGACGATCATCAGGTCGGCCTGGCGCGGTGAGCCGCGGAAGACCTCCATGCCGAAGCGCGCCAGGTCGTAGCGGCCGGCGCCGGTCGTCATCATCTCGATGGCGCAGCAGGCGAGGCCGAAGGTGGCGGGAAAGACGGATGACTTGCGCACCCACCCAGCGGCCTGCTCGACGGTGGTCAGCAGAAAACCGCTCGGCAGCTTTTCTTCCAGTCCCATGCTCAGTGGCTCCTCTGTCCCCTATCCGGGGTTCAGTCCCATTCCAGGCCGCCGCGCCGCCATACGTACGCGTACGCGACGAAGACGGTGAGCACGAAGAGCAGCATCTCCACGAGCCCGAATACCCCAAGGGCGTCGAAGGTGACGGCCCAGGGATAGAGGAAGACGATCTCGATATCGAAAATGATGAAGAGCATCGCCGTCAGGTAGTACTTGATGGGGAACCGCCCGCCGCCGGCCGGCGTGGGGGTCGGCTCGATACCGCACTCGTAAGCCTCGAGCTTGGCCCGGTTGTACCGCTTTGGACCGATAAGCGTGGCCATGACCACGGAGAAGATCGCAAAGCCTGCCCCGAGGGCTCCCAGTACGAGGATGGGCGCATACGCGTTCACCGCTCCTCGCTCCTCTCAGTCGGCATTGACTGCTTGCGGGGGTCCCCCCGGCCGGAGGCTGGGGAGGTTCGTCGGACTTCGCCCGCCCCACGAAGCTCACAGGCTCCGTCAGCTTCCCGAGACTCACAAGCCCCGTGCGGCTTCACGAAGATCGCGTACATGTGAAGCAGGTCACAAGCCCAACTGCCACGCATCTTATGCCCGCCGGTCTGTGATCTGCGACACGGGGTACGACAACGCCTTTGTGATCTCCACCACCTGGCGATCGATCATGAAGTCGGAGGCGCAGTGACCTTCGCTCAGGAGGCGTCCGAGTGATCACCAGAAGTGACAATTTCGCTCGTTAACGCAGGTCCAGCAGTGCGGCCCATTACCAAGAGGCTGCAGCCACAAGCAAATTGGCGCTGGACACCAACGCTTGCTAGAGGAGCTCGTTCACACCTCGGGGGGAGTTGGGCCACCGGTGTGGACAGACGGGAGTGCGTGCATCCGTTCACGAACGGAACACGAACTTGAGATCCGACTGAGACACAAGAGTTGTCGCGGATCCGGCTGGCGTGTGCGACGCATCCGCCACAGCGGCCGCTCCGTGACCTGCGTCACACTCGAGGCCGGTGCGCACAAACGGGGCTTGGCCATCGGCCTCAACGAATGGTAGGCGGCGGGCAATTCGGACGTAATGCGAAAAGGCCTTGTTCAGGAGCCCGGTGGGCGGTGTCCGCTATGCCCGATACGGCGTCAATAAAGAACGCCGCGCCCGGGATTTTGGCGGCCCATTGAACAACTGTGGCGCACCACACGTTTCTTGAAGATATGGAGGAGCCCCTGATACCGGTTGGACTCATGTCCCACACCGCTCACATACGCAGCCACCGGAAACCCCGGCCTCGCAGCAGTTCGACGCTCGCGATGCGCGCCGGAGTTGCCGGTGGCGTCCTCAGCACCCTGGCAGTGGGGGCTGCGGCCGGATCGGCGAACGCGGCCGAGCCCGTGACCCAGACGATCGAACTGCCCACGCTCACGGCGGACCTGTCCGCCACCGTGGCCGAGTCCGCAGCTGCCACCCAGCAGGCCGCCGCCGACTACGAGCTGCTGGCCGAGCGTGACGCGGCCGCCGCCAAGGCGGCCAAGCAGGCCAAGGCCGACCTCGCCGACGCGAAGAAGAAGGCGGAGGCCAAGAAGAAGGCCGAGGCCGAGCGCAAGGCCGCCGCGGAGACCGCCGCCTCACGGGCCTCCGAGCGGACCACCCTGACCGCCTCCGCGCCCTCGAGCTCCACCGAGACCGATGTCCCGGCCCCGGCGAGCGGCAGCGTCGGTACGGTCATCAGCTTCCTCAAGGCACAGGTCGGCGACGCCTACGTCATGGGCGCCACGGGTCCCGACTCCTGGGACTGCTCCAGCCTGGTCCAGGCCGCGTTCAAGCAGGTCGGCGTCGACCTGCCGCGCGTCTCGCAGGACCAGTCGACGGTCGGGACCGACGTCCCGCTGTCCGACATCCAGGTCGGCGACATCCTGTACTGGGGTGGCAAGGGCTCGGCGTACCACACGGGTGTCTACATCGGCGGGGGCAAGTACCTGGACGCCGCGAACCCCGGCAAGGGCGTCGTCATCCAGGACCTGTCGGGCTACCCGGCGAGCGGCGCTGTGCGCGTCCTCTGACCCTCCGGTCACGCTGCTGAAGGGCCGCCTCCCCAGCGGGGGAAGCGGCCCTTAGACGCGCGCTCAGCCAGCCTCCCGGCCGGCCTCGGAGTTACGCCTTCGGGGCCACCTTGCTCAGCCCGTTGATGATGCGGTCCATCGCGTCGCCGCCCGTCGGGTCGGTCAGGTTGGCGAGCATCTTCAGCGTGAACTTCATCAGCACGGGGTGCGTCAGTCCGCGCTGCGTCGCGATCTTCATGACCTTCGGGTTGCCGATGAGCTTCACGAAGGCGCGCCCGAGGTTGTAGTAGCCGCCGTAGGTGTCCTTGAGGACCTTCGGGTAGCGCTGGAGGGCGAGTTCACGCTGGGCGGGGGTCGACCGGGCGTGCGCCTGGACGATGACGTCGGCGGCGATCTGGCCGGACTCCATGGCGTACGCGATGCCCTCGCCGTTGAAGGGGTTCACCATGCCGCCCGCGTCGCCGACGAGCAACAGGCCCTTGGTGTAGTGCGGTTGGCGGTTGAAGGCCATGGGGAGGGCGGCGCCGCGGATCGGGATCGTCATGTTGTCCGGGGTGTAGCCCCACTCCTCCGGCATCGACGCGCACCAGGCCTTCAGGACCTCACGCCAGTCCAGCTCCTTGAAGGAGGAAGAGGTGTTGAGGACGCCCAGGCCGACGTTCGAAGTGCCGTCCCCCATGCCGAAGATCCAGCCGTAGCCGGGCAGCAGCCGGTCCTCGCCCGGACCGCGCCGGTCCCACAGCTCCAGCCACGACTCCAGGTAGTCGTCCTCATGGCGCGGGGACGTGAAGTACGTACGCACCGCGACGCCCATCGGCCGGTCGTCGCGCCGATGCAGACCCATGGCGAGGGACAGCCGTGTCGAGTTGCCGTCGGCCGCCACGACCAGCGGGGCGTGGAAGGTGACTTCGCGCTTCTCCTTCGAGTCGACGTCACCGAGCTTCGCGTGCACGCCCGTGATGCGACCCGTGCGGTCGTCGATGATCGGAGCGCCCACATTGCAGCGCTCGTACAGCCGCGCGCCCGCCTTCTGCGCCTGCCGCGCCAGCTGCTCGTCGAAGTCGTCCCGCTTCCGTACGAGTCCGTAGTCGGGGTAGGCGGCGAGATCCGGCCAGTCCAGCTGGAGGCGGACACCGCCGCCGATGATGCGCAGCCCCTTGTTCCGCAGCCAGCCCGCCTCCTCGGAGATGTCGATGCCCATCGAGACGAGCTGCTTGGTCGCGCGGGGCGTCAGCCCGTCGCCGCAGACCTTTTCGCGCGGAAACGCGGTCTTCTCAAGGAGCAGGACGTCGAGTCCGGCCTTCGCGAGGTAGTACGCGGTGGTGGAACCGGCTGGCCCGGCCCCGACGACGATCACATCGGCGGTGTGTTCGGAGAGGGGCTGGGACTCGGTCACGGCGGGGTCTCCCCAAGACTCGAAATCAACGTGCCGACGGGCACTGGACATGGGCAGTCTATTCAGCGGTACTGATCACCCTGCTGAAGGGCCGCTCCATGAACCGACCTTCCCCCGTGGTACGACTGCGCGTCCCCACCGACGAGGACGCGATCGCCTGGCACCGGATCTTCGACGACCCGGACGTGATGGAGTTCCACGGCGGAAAGCCGGCCGAGCTGTCCGTCTACGAGGAGTTGACCGCGCGGCAGCGCCGGCACGACGCCGAGTACGGCTTCTGCTTCTGGACCATGCTCGACGAGAAGGACGACGTCATCGGCTTCACGGGCGCCCAGCCGTGGCCGCACGCCTGGGGTCCGAAGGGCGAGATCGAGATCGGGTGGCGGCTCGGACGGGCGTACTGGGGCAAGGGGTACGTGACCGCGGCGGCGTGGAGCACGCTCGACCGGCTGCGGGCGGCGGGCGTCACCAGCGCGGTGGCGATGGTCAACTCCCGCAACGAACGCTCCATCGCGGTGACCAGACGCCTCGGTATGACCCTCGCCGAGAGGTTCACCTCACCGGCCTCGCAGCAGATGGGCCACTGCTACCGGCTGGACCTCTGAGCTGTCAGAGCCGTCTGAGCCGGTGACGCCTGCCGGGTCGGCCTCCGCGACCGGGTGGCCGGGTGACGCCTTGCCGGCGGCGCCCGGCTTCCGGCGGCGGGCGGCAGGGCTTACTCTTCCGGTACCGCTGGGGGTGACGTCTGTGCGTAAACCACCCGATGTGCGTGTACCGCGGCTCGTCGGTCTGATGGCCGTGGACGCGCGCGAGACGGCCGAGGCACGTGGCGTGATGCTCGCCGCGCCCGACCGGCCCGACTTCCATCTGACCGTCGTCGACTACGTCGTACGCCAGTACCCGCTGCCCGGCACCGCGGTGCCACGCGGTGCCGTCGTCACCGTGTGGTTCGACTTCGGTGAGGGAGAAGGCGGCGGGGGCGCGGGGGTGAGGGAGCCGCGGCTCCCTCACCCGCCGGCGGGGGGCTTGTACCGCGAACTCGATGAACCGGGTGACCCGTTCGAGGTCCTCAGGTGACAAGCGCTCCGCGGGTAAGGCGGTTTCGGAGCTGCGGGTTCGTCGTGGCTGGTCGCGCAGTTCCCCGCGCCCCTAAAGGAAGGCCTGCGGCCTCCTTTAGGGGCGCGGTGCAGCACCGAATTTCGCCCGCTCAGCTCTGCTTGAAGCCCCTGTGCAGCGTCACGATCCCGCCCGTGAGATTTCGCCAGGCCACCTTCGACCAGCCGGCCTTGCGCAGGCGCTCCGCCAGTGCGGGCTGGTCGGGCCAGGCGCGGATGGACTCGGCGAGGTAGACGTACGCGTCGGGGTTGGAGGACACCGCCCTCGCGACCGGCGGCAGCGCGCGCATCAGGTACTCCGTGTATACGGTACGGAAGGGCGCCCAAGTCGGGTGCGAGAACTCGCAGATCACCACGCGTCCGCCCGGCCTGGTCACCCGGTACAGCTCGCGCAGCGCCGCGTCCGTGTCCTGTACGTTCCGCAGGCCGAAGGAGATCGTCACCGCGTCGAAGGTGTCGTCCTTGAAGGGCAGCCTCGTCGCGTCGCCCGCCGTCAGCGGCAGCCAGGGGTGGTTCCTCTTGCCGACCTTGAGCATCCCGAGCGAGAAGTCGCACGGCACGACGTACGCCCCCGTCCGTACGAAGGGCAGGGACGAGGTGGCCGTACCCGCCGCCAGGTCCAGCACCTTCTGCGCGGGCCGCGCGTCCACCGCCCTCGCGACCTCCTTGCGCCACCGCCGGTCCTGGCCGAGCGACAGCACGTCGTTCGTCAGGTCGTACCGTTCCGCCACGTCGTCGAACATCGAGGCGACTTCGTGCGGCTGCTTGTTCAGGGAAGCGCGGGTCACGGGCCCATTGTGGCAGCCGAGGACAGAGCCGGGACGCCCGGCCTGCCCGGCCCGGATGACCGGGTCCGGTCGCCGGTCCGGACCGCCAGTCCCGGCCCGTCCTGATCACCAGTCCCGGTAGCCCGTCCGGATCACCGGGTCCCATCACCGGACCGCGGCACCCTTCAGCGCCGTAGTGCCTCCACCGGCTGGATGCCCGAGGCCCGCCACGCCGGGTAGAGCCCCGCCACGACACCGGTGACCAGCCCGATCACCGGGGCCGCCGCGACCGTGGCCGGGTGGACCACGGGTGTCCAGTCCCGGGCCACGGCGACGCATACGACGGTCACGGTGCCCAGCGAGGTGCCGACCAGTCCGCCGAGCGCCCCGAGAGCCCCCGACTCCGCGAGGAACTGCGCGGAGACGTGCCGTCGCCGGGCTCCCAGTGCCCGCCTCAGCCCGATCTCCGCAGTCCGTTCCAGCACCGCCACCAGGGTGGTGTTGGCGATCCCGACCGCGCCGATCGCCAGGCAGATGCCCGCGAGCAGCAGGAACAACTGGTCCAGATCGCCGCCCACCCCACTGCGGAGCGTCCGGGGATCGGGCGGCGGGACGGCCTTGACGTACTCGGGGTGATCGGGCCTGAGCGCGGTGGGTGCCTCATGGGCGATCTGCCGGGCCGCCCCGAGGTCGGTGGCGATCAGCATGCTCGCGGCACCGGCCTCGGGCTCGCCCCAGATCCGTTCCGCGGTGGTGCGCGGCACCACGACGGACATCAACAGGTCGGCCTTGCGTTCGGTGTCGGCGATGATGCCGGTGACGGTGAACGGCTGGTCACCGATGAAGACGGCGGGCCGTGTCTCGAGCGTCGTGATGCCGAGTCGCGCGGCGGCGCCCTCGCCGATGACCGCGACCGGCTGCGCGGTGCGCGTCGCGTACTCGTCGTAGAGCCTGCCCTGGGCGAGGGTGGGGACGGCCGCTTCCAGGACGCCGGGGGACGCCGCTGTCACGTCGACGGGCTCGCCGCCGCCGTCCCCCACCGGGGCGGAGCGCACCACGGTGCCGGGTGCCAGCCGCACCGGCCAGTACACGCCCGCGTGCCGTACGCCGCCCAGCTGCTCGATCCGCCTGTCCGCGTCCGCAGGAAAGGCCGGGCCGGCGAACTCGTTCTGTTCCCGCGCGATGTCCTGGAGCGTCACCTCGGTCGCGGTGAGGGCGTTGAAGCGCGCGTCGATCTGCGAGGAGGTGGTGGCGGTCAGACCGAGCACCGCGACGAACGTGCCGACGCCCAGCACCGTACCGAGCGCGGTGAGCGCGGACCGGGCGGGCCGCTGGAGCATTCCTGCCAGGGCTTCGGAGAGCAAGTCGCGCGGGTGCAGCCGGCTGGGCTGCACCTCGGCCGGACGGCTGCGCCTGAGCGCTCCGCTGGCTGTGTCGATATGCGGCTCCGCCGCGGGGCCGCGATGTGCCGTCGATCGTCTGCGGCGCCATCGTGGCTGTTCGCGCCCACGCGGCGGAGCCGCATATGTCACAGCCCCGCGCCCCTTCGGGGCGCGGCCGAACCACAACGGACTTCGCCCAGCCTGCTTGGCGCGGGCCTGAGCGAGGCGGCGCCTCACGCGGACCTCTCCGTCACTGCACCGTCCCGCACGAACCTCTCGGTCAGCACCCCGTCCCGGATCGCCACCGTACGGCGTCCGCAGGCGGCCACCTCCGGATCGTGGGTGATCACCACGATCGTCATGCCGTCGTCGTTCAGCTCGCGCAGCAGCCGCAGTACGGTCGCGGCGTTGCCGGTGTCCAGGTTCCCGGTGGGTTCGTCGCACAAGAGCAGTGCCGGGCGGGCCACGAGCGCCCGGGCAATGGCGACGCGCTGCCGTTCGCCGCCGGACAGCCGGGTGGGCGGCGCGTCGACACGGTGGCCGAGGCCGACCCTGATCAGCGCCTCGCGGGCCCGCCGGTCGCGCTCGGCGCGGGGGATGCCGTTGTAGACCATGGCCAGCAGGACGTTCTCCCGTGCGGAACGGTGCGGCAGCAGATGGAAGGACTGGAAAACGAAGCCGATACGCCGACCGCGCAGGGCCGTGCGTTCCTGCTCCCGGAGCGTGCCGATGTCGATGCCGTCGAGGAGGTACGTCCCCGCCGTCGGGGCGTCCAGCAGTCCCGCGATGTTCAGAAAGGTGGACTTGCCGGACCCGGAAGGTCCGGTCACGGAGACGAAGTCGCCCTGTTCCACGGTGAGTTCGCACGGCTTGAGCGCTTCCACGGGCGGCGGCCCCGGATAGGTCAGCGCCACCCCTCGGAACTCGATGACGGGCGCTGTCACCCCTCACCGCCCGTATCCGCCGCCCCACCCCGGATGCCCGTCACAACCCGGTCGCCCCGGGCCAGGGAACCGCCCCCGACCGGGGTCACGGCGACGAACCCGTCCCCGGAGGTACCGGGCCGTACCTCGACCCGGCGCTGCGTCCCCGACCTCTCCCGCACCGTCACGCTGGTCCGGCCGTCGGCACCGGAGGACAGCGCGGTCACCGGCACGACCAGCGCCTTTCCGTCGGTGGCGGCCGCCGCGACGGTGACCCGGACATCCTCGCCGGTGAGCCGGGCGTCCAGCGCCTTGTCGGGTACGACCTCCATGAGGTAGCCCTGCACTTCGCCACCCGCGCTGTCGGCCTCGCCCTCACCGCCGCCCTCGCCGCTCCCGGTCGCGGAGTTGCCGGTGTCCGGGGAGGTGGCGACGGACTTCACGCTGCCGCGCGCGGTCACCCCGCTGAGCTCCGAGAGGATCACGGCCGGCAGTCCGCTGCGTACGAGCCCTTTCTGATGCTCCATCACATGGGCCCGTACGACGAGTTTTCCTGCCGTGAGCGTCATGACGGTGCCCTCCACGACCGAGCCGACCGTGCCCTGCACCGCGCTCACCCGGGCCGGGAAGCCGCGCAGGTAGACGACTTCGCCCGCGGGCAGCATGGGACCCGAGGCCGCCCGTACGTCCGTGTACTCCCGCTGGGCCTTGGCCAGGTCCTCGCGAGCCCGCTCGAGCTCCCTTCCCGACGGCCGCAACGGCCGCACTTCCTTGTCGCTCCCCGAAGCTTCCCCGTCGTCCGCGGAAGCGCCGTCCTGTACGTCCTCCAGGGCGCGCCGCGCTGCCGACACCGCCTCCTGAGCCGCCTTCAGCGCTTCGCCGTCGTCGTCCAGGGCGGGCAGCGGGTCATAACCGACAGCCGCGTAGAACGCGCCGAGTGCGGCAGTCGTACCCGCCCCGAAGGTCCCCGCCGGGTCGCTGCCGGTGCCGTGTCCGAGCGACCGCAGCGCCTTCTGGAGCTGTGTCACGTCCTTCCCGGTGGAGCCGGGCTTCAGATCGCGGTAGACGGGGAGCGTGCCCGGCAGTACGAACACGGGTCGGCCGGAGACCTCCATCAGCAGCTTTCCGGGGCTGAGTTGCTGCCCCTCGCGCACGGCGATCCTGGTCACCACGGCCCGTCCGGCGCTCTCGTCTCCCGCCGGCTGCGGTGCCACCTCCACGCTCTGGCCCGCCGTCACCTTGCCCCGGACGATCACGGACGACTCCAGAACCCGGAAGTCCACCGGAGCCGTGAGCACATCGGGCTCCGGCGCCCCCGCGTCCGCCGCCACCTGCGCGGGCGACTTCACGAACGCGGCGGCTCCGACCCCCGCCCCGGCCAGCAGCACCGAGGCGAGCGCGATCAGCACGACGGCCCGGCGGCGCCCGGCGAGCCCGGTCCGGGGAGCGTGGGAAGCGGCCGGGGCCGATGCGGCCGGCATCTCCGGGAGTGACGCCTCGTCCTGGTTGTCCAGGCCCGCCGACTCACTTTCCACCACCGGCTCAGCCTCCAGCACGGCCCCCGCTGTCCTTCCCGGGCTCGCACTTGTCGCGGGCGGCGAGGTAGTCCGGGTCCTGTTGCTCTATCGCCCGGGTGAGGTCCTTGCTCGGCTTGGATTCACCCGTGGTCGGGTCGGGGTCGGGATAGGCCGGGAATCCGTTCTCGCGTACGCAGGCGGCGAACTTCCGCTCGCTCGCGAGGGTCTCCGAGTCGACGGCTGTGACCCCGTCCGGGAGCAGATCCGCGCACGCCCGCTCGGCCTTGCCGGCGACCGTCGCGTCGTACTTGTCCTTGTCGACTCGCAACTGCCCGTCGTCACGGTCCTCCAGGGCCACGCCCTGGTCCTGCAGACAGGTGTAGTACGCCTTCTGCTCACCGCTCATGCCCGGCGAGGCCGAATCCTTCGGTTCGTCGCCGGAGCCGCATCCGGTCAAAAGGGCCGCGAGGGCCAGGACCGCCGCGCCTGAGCGCAACGAGACAGCAATGGTCATGTGGGGGCTCCAGGGCACGCACGGTGGGATACAGCCGGAAAATACGGCGTCGCACATGTGTACGTCTACTGTCCCCAAGAACAGTAGACCTCCCCAACAGCCCTTGATCTACTGCCATTTGCCGACCTGGCCATGTTCCGGCCGACATCGGCGCACGCGATTCCAGCCATCTGCGAAGAAGGACGTGACCGTGAACAAGGAACACCGCACCGCCCGTCGCATCGCCGCCCTCGCCGTAACCGTCGCCGCCTTCGGCGGTTTCACGCTCGCGGCCACGGGTTCGGCGGCGGCCAACACACCACAGAACGGCACGCTGGAGAGTTCCGAGTTCGGCCTCTACTACAACTCGGGGCGTGTCGGCTGCGTCCACGACATGATGTACGACGACAGCACCTTCGGTAACAACAACTTCAAGGGCCCTGCCAGTTGCGCGGGACGCGGCGAGACGGTCAACGACAACACGGCGTCCTACCGCAACCGTTCGCTGCTCGACTACCAGGTGTGGACCGACAGGGACTTCGACGGAGCGAAGGGCGTCATTCCCTCCGGTTACGCCGGAAACGCCTCCAGCGACTTCAAGAACGAGATCTCCTCGGCCCGTTTCGGCGACTGAGTACCGAGTGAACCGAGTAACCGACCTACAGGTCTGAAGGATTCGACTTGCCCGCTCCGCACGGCCACAGCCGGACCGGCCTTCCGCTCCTCCTGCTCACCGCCCTCACCCTGAGCGGTTGTGCCGGTTCCGGCGCCGGCTCCTCCGACGACTCCGCTTCGGAGCCGACCGTGGCATCGACGCCCGTCAAGCTCCGTACCCAGGAACTCAAGTTCCCTCTGGACGCCTACGAGCGCTCCACCACGGAACAGCGGGTGCTCACCCGCGCCCAGCAGGTGCTCACCAACCGGTGCATGGCCCGCTACGGCTTCACCTTCCAGGCACCCGCCACCCCCGTGACGCCGGGCGATTCCGCCGACAACGCCCGCCGTTACGGGGTGTCCGACCCCGAAACCGCCGCCACGTACGGATACGCGAGGCCGGACAGTGCGGGCAGCACCCGGACTCCTCCCACGCAGCCCGAACTGAGCGGCACCGGCAAGCTCGTTCTGTACGGGCCCGACGGCGGGAAGCCGCAGGACCTGCCCGCCAGCCAGCAGGAGGCCGAGGCCGCCCAGCAGAAGGGCAAGGGCACCACCAAGGTCGAGGGCGAGGCGATCCCCGCGGGCGGCTGCATCCGCGAGTCGTTCCTGAAGCTGTACGCCCCGACCCCGGACAGCGTCGACGCGCTCTTCGTCTTCCAGCTCGTCAGCGAGGCACAGTCGAGGTCGCGTGAGGACTCGCGCGTCCGCAAGGTGTTCCAGCGGTGGTCGTCCTGCATGAAAGACAGCGGCTATACGGTGTCGAACCCGGCCGGAGTCGCCAGTCAGCTCGGGTTGCGGGACGACGAGCTGTCGTCGTCCCGGGCCGTCACCGCCGCCAAGGCCGATGTCGCGTGCAAGGAGAAGGTCAACCTGGTCGGCGTGACGTACGCGGTGGAATCCGCCTATCAGCGGCAGCTCATCGACAAGAATGCCGAAACTCTGCAATTGGTGCAGAAACAGGACGAAGATCGGCTTCGTTTCGCGGCGAGCCTTACTGGCGCGTAAATACGGGTATGCTGGGCGGCTCAACTGGCTGAAACCGGGGGGGTTCAGTTCACGTGCCAGAACTCTTGGAACCAAATCCGCCTCTTGGCCGGCGCACGGATGCCGAAGTAATGAGCCGGGCGGCCCGGCGCATCCCTGAACTGACCGACCAGGAGAGTGTCGTCTTCGCACTGCTGCACACCGCGCCGTCCACCCTGGACATCTCCAGGGAACTGAATATCTCCGAGCGGACCGCGAAATTCCACATCTCCAATATGCGCACCAAACTCGGCGGAATCTCCCGCTTACAGCTCTGCCTGCTTTCGGCACTCAGCCGCCTCGGCCAGCTGGACCGCCTCGACAAGCCCGACCTGATCGGCTGCGCGGCCACCCGCCAGTGCTGAGGCGCCCACCCGGCTGAAGCCGGGAGGTCCCCGCGCCCCTTACGGTGACGCCCTGTAAGGGGCGCGGCCCTGACATTGTGCGGCTCCGCCGCGTTCCGTGAATACCGGCCGCTTGTGAGACGTTGCCCGATCTCCGACGTACGTCACGGGAGAGAGGTGGATGCGCAATGAAAAGTCTCCTGAAACCGGCTGCCGGGCTCGTCTTCGCGACGGCGCTGACCTGTAGCGGGTGCTCCTCGGACCCGTCACCCTCGCAGGCGGCCCCCGCACTTCCGAGAACGCCCGCCTCCCCCACGGAGACCTCGCCGGAGCCCCCGTCGAAACCGCCGTCACAGTCGCCGCCGGAGACGTCCTTACCTGGCCCCTTGCCGAGTCCCGCGTACGCCCCGTACGTCAGCGCCACCGCGGCCTCCGACACCGAATCGGCGGGCTCCCCGTCGACGTACAACCTGGCCTTCGTGATCGCCGGCCGCGGCGGCTGCACTCCGACGTGGGGCAAGTACGACATCGGTAAGGCGTCGGTGCAGTCCAGGATCTCGGCGCTGAAGTCGTCCGGCAGCAGCGTGCGGGTCTCCTTCGGCGGCGCCTCCGGCAAGGAGCTCGCCACGACCTGCAAGAGCGTCTCCAAGCTGGCCGGCGCCTACGCGGCCGCGCTCGACGCCGCCGGTGCGACGGAGGCCGACTTCGACATCGAGGGCCCCCCGTTGTCCGACTCCAAGTCGGTCGCCGTGCGCTCCAAGGCGATCGCCCTGCTTCAGAAGCAGCGCCCCGAGGTCCGGGTGTCCTTCACGCTGCCCGTGATGCCGCACGGCCTCAACAAGGACAGCCTGGCCGTGCTGAAGTCCGCCAAAGCCGGCGGCGTGCGGGTCTCCACCGTCAACATCATGACGATGAACTACGGCAGTTCGTACGACGACGACATGGGCACCTACGCCATCAAGGCGGCCAAGGCGACCCACAAGCAGCTGAAGAAAGTCTTCGGCCTCTCGCCCGAGGCCGCCTGGAAGGCCCTCGCGCTCACCTCGATGATCGGCGTCAACGACGTCGACAACGAGACGTTCACGTTGTCCGACGCGGCCCAAGTCCGCTCGTTCGCCGAGGAGAAGGACGTGGCGTGGGTGTCGATGTGGGCGGCGGCCCGTGACCGGCAGTGCGCGCGCGGCAAGGCGAAGGCGAACGTCGCGCAGACCGACTGCAGCGGGATCAAGCAGCGTTCGGGCGCGTTCGCCGAAGCGTTCTCGGGCTGACCGCCGTCTGCCTGACTGCTATCTACGCCGATGCACCAGCCGCCCCGCGCAGACGGTCGCGACACACGCGCCGGTCTCGTCGAAGACGGCGAGGTCGGCGCGCCCGGTCTGCAGGACCGCGGGCCGTCGCACCGCGCTCGCGAGCACGACGACGTCGTTGCGCTCGGCGGCAGCCCGGAGCTCGGCCGTACCGGCGTACTCCTCCAGAACCGCCACAGCACCGAGCTTCAGCACCGCATGCACCCGTTCCCGAGGCGTCGGCGCCCCGGGCAGCGGCCCCTCGTGGACGAGGGCGGGCCCGAGAACCCCGGGCCACCGCCGTACGCGAGCGCCCGGGAAGCGTTCCTGGAGGTCCGCGAGCGAACCCGTCGCCGCGACCCGTGCCCCTTCCACCACGACGGCTCCGTCCTTGACCGGAGCGGGATCGTCCCAGGTGTGGCGGAGCTCGTCCGCGGCGTGAATCGTCAGCACAGGAAAGCTAGTTGGAGGCGAGGAGCTTCAACTCGGGATGGGCCGTCCCACCCGCGATCGCCGTGGACGAGATGTGCGACTGGACCCGCTCGTCGACGGGGTCGTTCGCCGGGTCGTCGTGCACGACGAGGTGCTCGTACGTCGTCGCCCGCTGGGCCGGTACGCGTCCCGCCTTGCGGATCAGGTCGATGATCTCCAGCCGGTTGGAGCGATGCTTGGCGCCGGCCGACGAGACGACGTTCTCCTCCAGCATGATCGAACCGAGGTCGTCCGCCCCGTAGTGCAGCGACAGCTGGCCGACCTCCTTGCCGGTGGTGAGCCACGACCCCTGGATATGGGCGATGTTGTCCATGAACAGCCGCGCGATGGCGATCATGCGCAGATACTCGAAGATCGTCGCCTGCGTACGGCCCTTGAGGTGGTTGTTCTCGGGCTGGTACGTGTACGGGATGAAGGCCCGGAAGCCACCCGTCCGGTCCTGTACGTCACGGATCATCCGCAGGTGCTCGATGCGCTCGGCGTTCGTCTCGCCCGTACCCATCAGCATCGTGGACGTGGACTCCACACCCAGCCGGTGGGCGGCCTCCATGATCTCCAGCCAGCGCTCACCGCTCTCCTTCAGCGGGGCGATCGCCTTGCGGGGCCGCGCGGGGAGGAGTTCCGCACCGGCGCCGGCGAAGGAGTCGAGCCCGGCGGCGTGAATCCGCGAAATGGCCTCTTCCGCACTCACCTTGGAGATACGGGCCATGTGCTCGACCTCCGAAGCCCCCAGGGAGTGGATGACGAGCTGCGGGTACGCGGCCTTGATGGCGGCGAAGTGCTCCTCGTAGTACTCGACGCCGTAGTCCGGGTGATGCCCGCCCTGGAACATGATCTGCGTACCGCCGAGCTCGACGGTCTCCGCGCAGCGCCGCAGGATGTCGTCCAGATCGCGCGTCCAGCCCTTGTCGGTGGCCTTCGGCGGCGCGTAGAAGGCGCAGAACTTGCAGGCCGTGACGCATACGTTCGTGTAGTTGATGTTGCGCTCGATGATGTACGTCGCGATGTGCTCCGTACCGGCGTACCGGCGGCGGCGTACGGCATCGGCGGCGGCGCCCAGCGCGTGCAGCGGGGCGTCCCGGTAGAGGTCGAGCGCCTCCTCCGGGGTGATCCGCCCACCCTCGGCGGCACGGTCGAGGACGGACTGAAGGTCGGCCTTCTCGGTCACCGCAGGGTCCCTTTCGGCAGGAGATAGGAAAGGCGCGAAGCGCTTCGAAATAAGGGTGGTGGTGGGAGACGGGTGGGCGGACTGATCCAGCGTACGCCAGACGATTGGATCACCCGACGTCAGGCGGCGAGCGCCCCGATGAGGGTGCCGACGAAGGCGCCGGAGATGAGGAAGGGTCCGTACGGCACCGCGGTCTTGCGCCCACCCTTGCGCGTAACGACGAGCCCGGCCGCGTAGAACCCCGCGAGAAAGAACCCGGCGAAGGCACCGAGGATCAGTACCCCCCACCCGTACCAGCCGAGGGCGGCCCCCAGCCAGAGCCCGACCTTCACATCCCCGAAGGCCACCCAGTTCGGATTGATGAGAAAACAGACGAAGAACCACCCGGCGTACGCGAGCCCGCCGAGCAGCGCGCGGGTCCAGTCACCGTGGTTCTCCGGCACCAGCGCCACGACCCCAAGCAGCCCCGGCACGGCGGCAGCCAGGGGCAGATTCACGACGTCGGGCAGCCGATGCACCGAGAAGTCCACAAGGGTCAGCAACACCCCAAAGGGCGCAACCAGCAGCCATACGCTCAGCTCAGGCCGAGTACCGGCGGCAGCGGCAAGAGCGGCACACACCAGCGCGGTGACGACGACAACGAGCGGCGTACTGGGCCCATACGCCCGCCCCGTACACCGAGCCCACCCCACCCAGCCGCGGATGTCATGCCCATCCGGACACTGCGCTCGCCACTCCTCCTCGGGCTCGACGGAGAGCCGATAGGCGGCGCGGGGCACAAACATCCCGGCGAGGCCGCCCCAGAGGGCGGCACCGAGGATCAACGCGAGTTCCACGAGAGGCTCCCTGCCACTACCGCATCGCTGTGGGCGAGCGATCCGCTACCGCTGTGGGCAGTCGTTCCGCAGGGCGGAACGGGTGGGCACAGCCACAAGCTCCGGGCAACTTGTCACCCAACAGCCGCAACACCACTCCGCCAAGAGGGCAGCAACTCATCCAACAAGGCCTCAGTCCGCGGCGGCAGCCCCCGAGCCCCACTCCGAGACACCAGGTCCGCCGCAAGCCTCTGAAGCCGCTCTTCGTCCCCCGTGGCATGAGTGGCCCGAAGCAACTCATGCCACAACCGCTCATCGCCCGGCGCGGAGCCGAGCGCCGCGTTCAGCGCCTCAATGGCCTTCCCCGCCCGGTTCTTCTCAAGATGGAACGCGGACAGCGCCAGCCCGATATCAGCGACGAGCAAGGGAAGCTGCGCATCGATGATCTCGTGAGTGAGCCACCCGTACCGCCCCGCGGGCCGCTCCGCCAGCAACGGCCCCCGCACCAACACCAGCGCATCGGTCAGCAGCCGCCCCCGCACAGCCCGGCTGTCGACCCCGCGCCCCTGAGTCGCCTCGTGGTACAGCGACCGCAGCACATCCAGGTCGGACACCACCGACTTCGCCAGCTTGAGCCGTCCCGTCGAGTCGGTGCCAAGTCGCGGCGTACTGTCCGGATCATTGCCCAGCCAGGCACGCAGCCGCTCGACCAGCGCGTCCCGCACATCCTCGGTGACCCCGCGGGGCCACAGCGCGGACGACAGCACCCGAGGATGCACGCCCTCCCGGTGCAGCAGCAACAACGCCAAGGCCTCGTGCAGCAGCGGACTGCGCTCACCGTCCGGCGTATCGAGGCCGATGATCTCGTACGGGCCGACGAGTCGCGCGTACACCGCCGGCCGCCCCTGCTCGCTGATGTCGACGAGGAACGGCGGGTCGGAGGCCGGACCGTTGTCCCCGCGCTCGGGATCCGCCTCGACGAACAGCTCGACGACGGCGCGCTGTTGGGCCACCGGCAGCAGCTGCGCGTCGAGTTCGAGCCCGAGGAGCGGCGCGAGGAGCTTGCCCTCGCCGGTGATCTCCATCTCCCAGGCGGCTCCGGGCAGATCGCCCGACTCCGTACCGACGAGATAGCCGATGCCCAACCGGCTTGCGTCGGAGGCGAGTTCGGCGAGCTTGACGGCGTCCTCGGCGGACGGTTCGGCGGCGAGGAGTACGAGGTGCGGGGCCCAACGGGTGTGCTGCGCGGGCCCCGTACGCCCGGTGAGGACGGAGTCGTGACCGGCGGCACCAAGCGCCCCGCGCCGCTGTCGGGTCTCCGCCTCCATGGTCTCGACGAGCGCCTCGATGTCGTCGAGGTGGCGCAGCCGGTTGGGCGCGAGGGGGGTGAGGTCCTGGCCGAAGCCGACGAGGGTGATCGTCATGCGGTCGGACCAGCCGTTGGTCGCCAACTCGGCGGCCACGGAGGCGAACACACCCGCCCGGTCCTCCTCGCTGCCGCTGAGCGAGACGATGCCGGGCACGGACTCCAGGTTGAGCAGCAGCCGCGAGTCATCCATCGTGCCGAGGCTGACGAGCCCGGGGTACGGGGCCGCCGTGTCGACGTCCTCGTACCGCTCGGCGTCCGCCCGTGACAGCATCCAGAACGTCTGGTCCTGCCCGAGCTGCCACGGCACGGGCGGCCTTCCGGCGGGCTGCGCCAGTTGCAGATGCAAATCTCCGTTGCTCATCCAGGCCGCGTACACGGTCGGCAACGGCCGCGACTCCTCCGCGAGCGCGGCGGCGAGCCCGCGCAGCGACCGGTCGAGGATTCGTACGCCCTCGGGGTCGGCCCCCACGAGCAACGCGTCCTGCACATCGGCGGCCGTACCGGTGGGCGTCGGCGGCTCCATCATGCCGCGCCGCCCGCCGACGGCACCGAGGGCCGACTGCCACAGCGCCTGCCGGCGCCGGCGCCCGAGGGCACCGAGGAGCCCGGCGGCGAGGAGGGGCGCGCCGAGAAGAGCCTGCGGCAGCCCGAAGCCGCCGTCGTCTCCGGCCTCGGCGGCGGGAGTGGCGTGCTCCTGCCCTTGCCGGCCCTGGCTTTGACTTTGGCTTTGCTGACCCTGGTCCGGGGCGGGCCGCTGCTCGGGAACGGTGATGCGAGCCGTGTCGTGATCAGCGGCCCCACTGCCGCCCTGTTGCTGCTGATGGTTGTCGCCCGTCCTGGAGTAGTCGGAGATCTGCTGCTGGACCTCCTTCGACACCTGCGGGGCCTCGTCGGGCATCTCGACGAGGTCGCCGCCGCGGGCGTCGCCGGGCATCTCCAGGATCCAGCCGGGCCGGATGAGACTGGCCTCGGAGAGCTTCGAACCGTCGGGCTGCGCGCGGTCCTTGTTGAGCTGGTAGATCTCCTTGTACCGCCGCCCGTCCCCGAGATGCCGCTCGGCGATCTCCCAGAGCGAGTCGTGATGGCGGCCCTCCGGCGGCTGGATCCGGTAGTACTTCGTGTCGCCGCTGTCGGCGGTGCGCCCGCTCTCGGCGGCGTGCGCGGCGTTCACGGCCTGCTCGGCCAGCGCGGCGGCGGCACTGGAGGCGGCCTGTTCCTGTTGTCCCAGCAGACCGACGGGCGTCTGCTGCGCCGCGGCGACGGTCGGCCGCTGGTTCTCCTGCAACTGCTGCCCCAGCTGCGAGAGTCCGGGCGCGAAGCTGGCCGCGGTCGCGCCGACCAGCAACAACGCGGCGACGAGCTGCCGCGCGAGCAACTGGCTCGGCCCGGCACCGGGCACCCGGTTCGGCACCCCGACACCGGACAGGGCGGCCTTCATCTCCACCAGCACGCACGCGGTGAACTGAGCCCAGGCAAACCAGACGAGGACGGTCAGCACGTTCAGAAACGTGCCGGCCGTGATCGGCTGCCGAAGCCAGTCCAGACTCGGACTCCCGCTGGGTAGCGGCCACCCCATCTGCGTGGCCAGCGCCCCGGGCACTCCCACCAAAAGGACAATCAGGGCAACAAAGGCAAAGAATGCCTTGATGAAATCCCCGAACGTACGCCTCCGTCGAGGCAAAGGCTGCGGCGTCCGATTCCGCGGACCCGGCGAACTGCCCGTCGAGCTGGAAGTGGTGCGTCGCGCCATGGCGGGTGTCCTGATGTCGTGTGTGGAGGGAGGAGTGCGGGAGTGTAGTGAGCCTACTGAGATCTTAAAGAGGGTGTCGAAGGTCGGGCAGTGGACGAGGGCTTTCGAGCCGACCGCTTCTTCGCCATCCGCCCCCTAAGCCCGACTTGCGCAACCGGTGGCCGACCGCACCACATCCGAGATGTGAGCCACTTCGCAACTGTCACGTCACACATCTCACGATCCCCACACAATCCCCCATCGCCGCTTCGATACACGCTACTTGCCCCTGATAGCTTCGTTCTCTGTTGCACACGCCAGAGACGCCTGACACAGGGGGAGTTCACCCGTGGCCCGCCGCTCCGTGCCCATAGCCGCCACGTTCGCCGCGACTGCGGCGCTGCTACTCACAGCTTGTGGTGAGGGTGATGAATCGTCTTCACCGGAGGACATCAAGGGGGCGGATACGGGATCGAGCAGCCCGTCGCCTTCGGCCTCCGCTTCCGCGGCGTCGGACGCGGAGCGACCTGCCATCAAGCTTCCGGAGAGCTTCCAGGCGAACTTCGAGGGCTGGACGAACAGCGACCCCGAGCTCCAGACCGTGCTCAATGACGGCAAGGAACGTCTCCGGGCTTCGTACGCCGCCATCATCGCCGGCGATCCCGAGGCCGACTCTCTGTCCTTCTACAGCGGGCAGGCGGCGATGAGCACCGGCTCCGCCTGGGTCAAGGGCTACAAGGGGCTGACAATCACCGGCGAAGTCAAGGTCTACGACCCAGAGGTGACCTATCTGGGCAAGAACAAGACGCGTGCCACGCTGTTCTACTGCGTCGACGAGAGCAAGGGCTACAGCAAGAACCTCAAGACGAGCGAGACCGCAGGAACCCCCGAGGGCGAGTCCCCAAAAGTGCAATACCGCACGAGCCTAGGAAAGGAAGCCAACGGCGTCTGGAAGACGATGACCGTCGAGACCGAACCGGGAGCGTGCTGATCATGCCCACTCCTCGCAAGGCTCTCGGAGGTCTGCTTGCTTCTGTGACGCTGACAGCGGCGCTGGCGCCATCACCGGCCCTCGCCCTCGGCGAGCCGGGACACGAAGGTGAGACGGGCGGCGACTCCGACGCCAACGGCAACATCTTCGCCTCTGCCACCCACTCCAGGATCAAGATCACCCAAGTCAGCGGCTCCACCGGAGGCAACAGCGGCAGCATCTCGTCGACGGACGTGAACTGGGAGCCGCCGCCCTGCTGGTATGAGCCCGTCTTCACTCCGGAACAGCTCAAGGAGTTCTCGGAAACGTCCGGCCAGGGATACGTCAGCCCTCACGTGTCCTGGTACGGCGAGGGGCTGTGGACGGACCACTACCGGGACGGTAAGGACGCCACCAACTGGAACGACGACGAGTTGTCCACCGCCAAGGGCTACGACAACTACAACCTCGGCCAGGACGGCTACTTCTGGCGCGGCGTCGCACCGGACACCGCCGACCCGGAGTCGTGGAACTGCGACCGCGTCATGTTCTGGCAGGACGCCGGCGAGATCCCCGACGTACCGAACACCCCCACGCCGCAGACCCTCGCCGAGTACGCCTACGACAAGGTGAAGGTCCCCGATACCGAGATCGAGCTGAAGCCGGAAGCCAAGTCCACGGTGAACCTGCCCACTTGGGTCTGGCTGGACAAGGGCACCTTCCAGGAGGTCGAGGTCCGCGCCGAGCTGCCCAACACCAACCTCTGGGCGGAGACGACCGCCAAGCCGGTCGCCCTCCACCTGGAGCCGGGTACCGAGGACGCCGAGACCTTCCCCGCCTCCGGCGACTGCGAGATCAACGACGACGGCTCCATCGGCACCCCGTACAGGACGGGCGACGGCGAGAAGACCCCACCGTGCGGCATCAGGTACCTGCGGGCCACCAACGGCGAACCGTACGAACTGTCCGCCTCGGTGACCTGGGAGATCACCTGGGAAGGCGCCGGAGGCACAGGCGGCGACCTCCCGAACGGCACCTTCGAAACGACCCAGGACATGAACGTCCAGGAAATCCAGTCGATCAACCGCTGACACACCCCGGCGAAGGCCGGGCAAGCCCGACCTCGCGCTGCCGCTCAGCGAACTCGAGAACCACGGAAGCCGGCTGTGTTCCATCACCACCGTCTACGACGCCCTCGACGACAATGAGCTTCGCTGTCACACCGGACGAACTCCTCAGCACGTTCGGCCTGTCGGGCGTCGTGTACTTTCCCCGCTACGAGTCCCCCGACAACCAACTCGACACACGAACCGCGGATTTCCTCAGCCAGGTCGGACTCCCGCACGACGAGTCATTCAAGTCCAAGGCCAGCGTCGGCCAGGACGAGTCGATCCTCCTGACCGAGTGGTTCCGACCCGAGGACGGAACCCTGCCCGAGGAATGCCACTCATGGCTCGTTCTCGGCTACTTCGCAGCCTCCCTCATCGCCCTTGCCCCCCACACCGGCAAGGTATACGAATTCGGCGAGGACGAACCCTTGAGCGCCTACACCCCGCTCCACCGCGACGTCGAATCTCTCGTGCATGCCCTGAACCTGTTCAAGAAATTCGACGAACACGAACGAGACGATGACGCCGACATCGAGGAGCAAGTCGAGCAACTGCGTGCACGTATTCGCGCTTTTGATGCGACGCCCTTCGAGGACGACCAGTCGCAGTGGAATCTCATCCTCGACGAGGTCATCGAAGGCATCTGGTAAGCCCCGTCGTGTTCTGTCGACCTGACGGTGATCGCGCGGCGGAGGACGTCGATCCACGCGATCGTCGAGGGCGGCGATTGTCGCTGGTACCGCTGACACACCCCGACGATGGCCGGGCCGTTCCGCACGAATCGAACGGCCCGGCCTTCGTCAGGGTGCTGCCGGTCACGGACTGGCCCGACGTGCTCAACGCCCTACGCGGCCCTCAAGTCGCACCACACGTATTTGCCCTTGTCACCGCCGCGCTTGAGCGGATGCCAGCCCCAGTCGTCGGCGCAAGCGCGGACGAGTTCGAGACCGCGCCCCGCCTCCGCGTCGACGGCGTACGCCAACTCCCGTGGAGGGGGCGGCGGTTCGGGGTCGGCGTCCCAAGCTTCGATGCGCAGGACTCCGTCCCGCCAGTGCAGCCGCAGGGACGCGGGCCCTTTCGTGTGTCGTACGGCGTTGGAGACGAGCTCGGTTACCAGCAGCTCGGCGACTTCGGTGAGCCGGATGAGTCCGTGGATGGTGAGGATCAGGCGCAAGGTGCGCCGGCAGACGGTGACCGCTCGGACGTCGTGCGGGATGTGGAGCGTGTACTCCCAGGGTTCGTCCGTGGGTTTGGGCATGCATGAACTCCATTTGGTGGAAGGGGAGTTGGAGAGAAGCGCAACGGTGGACGGGCGATGGCTCGGCCGCAGCCGTCACGGCATGACGGAGCGGTGCACTTTCGGAGCCCCGAGGTTCCGTTGCGTGTGCGACGCGTCACCGACGGTAGACCTCTAGATTTAGGTATCGCAAGTCGTTGTCGTAACCTGACGCCCGAACGAGTCACTCAGGCAGGCGAGTTGAACAGAGGAGCCCTGAATGGCGTTGCGGAGTCACCCGACTGCTCGGCAGCTGCGTCTAGGTGCCGAGCTGCGCAGGATGCGCGAGGCAGCAGGCATGACGGCACGGGAGACGGCCGCGCTTTGAACCGCTCCGGGTCTGATGGAGGCTCGATTCCCTGAGAGGATCGAGTC
>NZ_BMPQ01000048.1 GCF_014647675.1 Streptomyces flaveus
CTTGCGTCCTGGGCCACAGCGCGTCTCGTGGAGGTCAGGCAGCCACCGGCTCCTTGGCCTTTGAAGCCGCCGCCTCCGGCGTCTCGGCTTCGCCCGCCGGCTTGGTCTTGCGCATGCCCTTCAGGGCGATCACCAGACCCGCTGTTACCGCCGTGCCGGCTGCGATGGCCAGGAGGTAGAGGAAGGGCCTGCCGATCAGGAAGGTGACCCAGATGCCGCCGTGCGGGGCGCGCAGGGTCGAGCCGAAGGCCATGGCCAGGGCGCCGGTGACCGCGCCGCCCGCCATCGAGGCCGGGATGACCCGCAGCGGGTCCGCTGCCGCGAAGGGGATCGCGCCCTCGGAGATGAAGGAGGCGCCCAGTACCCAGGCCGCCTTGCCGTTCTCCTGCTCGGCCTTGGTGAACAGCCTCTTGCGGATCGTGGTGGCCAGGGCCATGCCCAGCGGGGGCACCATGCCGGCCGCCATGACCGCCGCCATGATCTTCATCGCCGAGTCGCTGGGGGCCGCCACGGAGATACCGGCCGTCGCGAAGGTGTATGCGACCTTGTTGACCGGGCCGCCGAGGTCGAAGCACATCATCAGGCCGAGCAACACGCCGAGGAGGATGGCGTTGGTGCCGCTGAGGCCGTTCAGCCAGTCGGTCAGGCCCTCCTGTGCCTCGGCGATCGGCTTGCCGATGACCACGAACATCAGGAATCCGACGACCGCCGAGGAGATCAGCGGGATCACCACCACCGGCATGATGCCGCGCAGTGGAGCCGGGATGTTCACGCGCTGGATGCCGAGGACGACACCACCGGCGATCAGACCGGCCACCAGACCGCCGAGGAAGCCCGCGCCGATCGTCACCGAGATCGCGCCACCGACGAAGCCGGGCACGAGTCCTGGTCGGTCCGCCATGCCGTAGGCGATGTAGCCGGCGAGGACCGGAACGAGGAAGCCGAACGCCGCTCCACCGATCTGGAACAGCAGCGCGCCCCAGCTGTCGACCTGGCCCCAGTCGAAGTGCTCGGTGACCGACTTGGCCTCGTTGATCTGGTAGCCGCCGATCGCGAAGCCGAGGGCGATGAGCAGACCGCCCGCGGCGACGAACGGGACCATGTAACTGACGCCGGACATCAGCCACTTGCGGAGCTTGGAGCCGTAGCCCTCGCCGGGCTCTCCGGTTCGCTCGACCGGCGTACCGCCGGGCCTCGCGGCCGCGGTGGCCTCGCCGCGCTCGGCCTTCGCCCGGACCTCGGCGATCAGCTCGGCGGGCCGGTTGATGCCCGCCTTCACGCCGACGTCCACGGTCGGCTTCCCGGCGAACCGGTCCTTCTCCCGTACGGGCACGTCGTGCGCGAAGATCACGCCGTCCGCGGCGGCGATGACGGCTGGGTCGAGCCGGTTGAAGCCCGCCGAGCCCTGCGGCTCGACGACGACCTCGACGTCGGGGTTGTCGCGGCCCGCGTTCTCCAGCGCCTCGGCCGCCATGTACGTATGGGCGATGCCGGTGGGGCAGGAGGTGACGGCGACGATACGGAACGGCCGGCCGGCCGCGCCCTCGTCGGAGCCGCCGCTCTCCGGGGCCGGGCCGTCCTCGGTGGTCGTACCCGGGGCCGAGGTGTCCGCGGCGGCTTCGACGGAGGCCGCTCCTGTCGGCGGGGCCGCGGAGTCTTCAGTGCTGCCCGCCGTGCCGGCGACCTGCGCCGCCACCGCGGGCTCGTTCCCGCGGATCAGGGCGGCTGCCCCCTCCGCGTCGTCCACTGCCCGCAACGCGGAGGTGAACTCGGTGTTCATCAGCTGCCGGGCCAGCGACGACAGGATCGTGAGGTGGGCGTCGTCGGCGCCGGCCGGAGCGGCGATCAGGAAGATCAGGTCGGCGGGCCCGTCGGGAGCGCCGAAGTCGATCCCGGCCGCACTGCGCCCGAAGGCCAGCGTCGGCTCGGTGACGTGTTCGCTGCGGCAGTGCGGTATGCCGATGCCGCCGTCGAGGCCGGTCGGCATCTGGGCCTCGCGGGCGGCCACGTCGGCGAGGAAGCCTTCGAGGTCGGTCACCCGGCCCTTGGTCACCATGCGCTCGGCGAGGGCGCGCGCCGCCGCTTCCTTCGTATCGGCGGACAGGTCGAGATCGACCAGATCCGCGGTGATCATCTCGCTCATCGCGGGCTCCTTCGCACGCGTATCGCCCGGGGAAAGTCATGGGCGGGGACGGGGGTGGTGCGTTCAGACCGGCTGGGTTCAGACGGGCTGCGTTCAGAGGTGGCGTACTCAGCCGTGACTGAATTGCCGGAAGTGTCACATATGCCGAGGTCAGCGGGGAAGGCGGAGGCGGGGTCGGGGAAACCCCGCCTCCCCCCGGCTGCGGCGGGGAGGGGCAGGCCCCGCCGCTTCAGGGCCGATCCAGAGGTCGTACGAGACCTACGGGACGCACAGGTCGTGCGGGCCGAATCAGCGGTGGCAGTACGGAAGTTCATGACACCGGCTCCGTCAGTACGCGATCCACCGGAACCGCCGACGTGACGGTCACGGCGGAGGGGTCGAGGTCGGCCGGGCCCGGCATCACGCTGCCGGGGAGCTGGACGGCCGCGGCGCCGTGTGCGACGGCGGAGGCGAGGGCGTCGGGGCCGCTGCCGCCGGCGATGAGGAAACCGGCGAGCGAGGAGTCGCCCGCGCCCACATTGCTGCGGACCACGTCGACCCGGGCGCTGCCGAACCACACGCCCGAGGCCTCGACGAGCAACTGCCCGTCCGCGCCGAGGCTGGCCAGCACCGCACCGGCGCCCTGTTCCCGCAGGTCCTCGGCGGCCTTGACCGCGTCACCGATGGTGGCGAGGGGACGGCCGACCGCTTCCGCCAGTTCCTCGGCGTTCGGTTTGACGACGTCGGGGCGTTCACGCAGGGCCGCGAGCAGTGCCGGCCCCGAGGTGTCCAGTGCGATCCGGGTGCCGGCGGCGTGCGCTCGGGCGACCAGTGCGGCGTACCAGGACGGGGCGAGGCCGCGCGGCAGGCTGCCGCAGCAGGCGATCCAGGAGGCGTCACGGGACTGGGTCCGTACCGTCTCCAGGAGCAACTCCTCCTCGGTGGAGGTGAGTTCGGGTCCCGGTGCGTTGATCTTCGTGAGTACCCCGTCGGCCTCCGCGAGCGCGATGTTGGAGCGCGTCGCCCCGGCGACCGGGACCGGCGCGACCTCGATGCCCTGCGCGTCGAGCAAGGTGGCGACGAGGGAGCCGGGGGCGCCGCCGAGCGGCAGTACGGCGACGGTGCGCCGGCCGGCCGCGGTGACCGCCCGCGAGACGTTGACGCCCTTGCCGCCCGGGTCCATGCGTTCGCCGGTGGCCCGGATGACCTCGCCGCGGTCGAGCGAGGGGATCTCGTAGGTCCGGTCGAGCGAGGGATTGGGGGTGACCGTGAGGATCATGTACGCACCACTTCCGTGCCGCCGCGCTTGAGAGCGGTCGCGTCTTCGGGGCTCAGCCCGCTGTCGGTGATCAGAACGTCCACGTCGTCGAGGGCGCCGAAGCGCGCGAAGTGCTCCTGGCCGTGCTTGGCGGAGTCGGCGAGCAGCACCACACGGCGCGCGGCGCCGAGGGCCGCGCGCTTCACGGCGGCCTCGGCGAGGTCGGGCGTGGTCAGTCCGCACTCGAGGGAGAAGCCGTTCGTGGCGAGGAAGACGACATCGGCACGGATCTCGCCGTACGCCCGCAGCGCCCAGGCGTCGACCGCGGCGCGCGTACGGTGCCGTACGCGCCCCCCGACGAGGTGGAGCTGGATGCCCGGATGGTCGGCGAGGCGGGCCGCGATGGGGAGGCTGTGCGTCACGACGGTGAGCGTCGCCTCCAGCGGGAGGGCCCCGGCGAGCCGGGCGATCGTCGTGCCCGCGTCGAGGATCATCGTGCCGTTGCTGGGCAGTTCGGCGAGCGCGGCCTGCGCGATGCGGTCCTTCTCGTCGGCCGCGGTGGTCTCCCGCTCGGCCAGATCGGGCTCGAAGTCGAGCCGGCCGGCCGGGATGGCACCGCCGTGCACCCGGCGTACGAGGCCCGCGCGGTCCAGCGCCTTCAGGTCCCGCCGGATCGTCTCGGCCGTGACCTGGAACTCCTCGGCCAGCGACACCACGTCCACGCGGCCACCGTCACGCGCCAGCCGGAGGATCTCCTGCTGTCGCTCCGGTGCATACATGTCCGTTCACCTCCGTTCATGCCCGAACGTGTGGTTTCACTCGTAGAGTACGCCCGGATTTCAGCCATGCAAACGGGCGCGGACGTAAAAGTGGGCATGAACGGACATCGGCGTGACGGTGCCAGGAGCTCGAGTGCAGGGCACGGGCGGGGCATGGGCAGGACATGGGACAGCCGTCAGGCCCGGCCCCAGAGAGGGACCGGGCCTGACGGCTCGAGCAGGATCAGCTTGAACTGGCGGCGTCAGCCCACGAGTTCGGGCTCCTTGTCCACTGCGACGGCGGGCGTCGTCTCGTCGCCCTCCACATGCTGAGCCGGCCGCTTCGGCAGGGCGAACATCAGCAGGAAGATGGCCGTCATCACCGCGGCGACCCAGATCAGCGCGTTCTGGAAGGCGTCGACGAAGGCCGCGCCCACCTCGGCCCGCGGCAGGTGGTCGGACATCGTGCCGAAGAAGACCACGGACACCAGGCCGAGCCCGAGCGCGTTGCCCATCTGCTGGACCGTGCTGATCAGGCCGGACGCCGAGCCGGCGTGCTCGCGCGGCACCTCGGAGAGGATCGCGTCCGTCAGCGGGGCGACGATCAGGCCCATGCCCACACCCATGACCACCAGGGGAAGCGCCATCTGCCAGGGGGCGATGGACAGGCCGTACCGCTCGGACTCCCAGATGTAGATCAGGACACCGATGGCCATGAGCAGCGCGCCCGCCTGGAGCACCTTGCGCCCGAACCGCGGCGTCAGCTTCTGTACCGAGAGTCCGGCCGCCATCGACACCGCGATCGAGAAGGGGACGCCCGTCAGGCCGGCACGCAGCTCGCCCCAACCGAGGCCGGTCTGCATGTAGAACGTCCACACCAGGAAGAAGATGCCGAGTGCGATCCCGAAGACCGTCTGCACCGCGATGCCCGCCGCGAAGCTCTTGACCTTGAAGAGGGAGAGCTCGACCAGCGGCGAACCGTCCCGCACGGTCTTCCTCTTCTCGTACGCCACCAGCGCCGCGAACACCGCGAGCGCGCCGGCCATCGAGACGTAACCCCACATCGGCCAGCCCAGCTCACGGCCGCGGGTCAGCGGGTAGAGCAGCATCAGCAGGCCGAGGGTGACGAGGGCGACACCGACGAGGTCCAGCTTGAGGGCCTGCGGGGCCTTGGACTCCGTGATGTAGCGGCGGCCGAGGATCAGGCCCGCGATGCCCACCGGCAGATTGATGAGGAAGATCGGCCGCCACTCCAGACCGAACAGGTTCCACTCGGTCAGCAGCGCGCCCAGCAGCGGACCGGACACCGCCCCGAGCCCGACGACCGCACCGAACAGGCCGAACACCTTGCCGCGTTCGTGCGCCGGAAAGGTGGCGTGCACGATCGACAGCACCTGCGGCACCATCAGCGCGGCCATACCGCCCTGGAGGATGCGGGAGGCGACCAGCATCTCGGGGTTCACGGCGAATCCGCAGAGTGCCGACGCGAGCGTGAATCCGCCGATGCCGATGAGGAAGAGGCGCTTACGGCCGTGGATGTCGCCGAGCCGCCCGCCGGTGATCAGGCCGGCGGCGAAGGCGAGCGCGTATCCGGCCGTTATCCACTGGATGTGACTGACCGACGCGCCGGCGTCCCGCTGGATCGACGGGATCGCGATGTTGACGATCGTGACGTCGACCAGATCCATGAAGGCCGCGGTCATCACGATGGCGAGGGCTATCCATCGTCGCCGGTCGGCCGTGGTGGCCGGGCTGTTGAGAGGGGTCTCGGTTGAGGTCATGCTTCGAAGTTAGAGGCCCAGTAGGTCAGATCATGTCCTAGTAGTCGGGCATCCTCGGAGAAGCCGAAAAACACAGCCGAAGAACACAGCCGAGAGGGAGACACCCCATGACCACCGACACCCCGGCCCGGCTCCTCCAGCTCCTCTCCCTGCTCCAGACCCCGCGCGAATGGCCCGGCGGTGAGCTCGCCGACCGGCTCAGGGTCTCGCGGCGGACCGTACGGCGGGATGTCGACCGGCTGCGGGAACTGGGCTATCCCGTGCAGGCGACGATGGGAGCGGACGGCGGATATCGGCTGGTCGCCGGGAAGGCCATGCCGCCGCTCGTGCTCGACGACGAGGAGGCGGTGGCGATCGCGGTCGGGCTGCGGGCCGGTGCCGGGCACGCCGTCGAGGGCGTCGACGAAGCCTCCGTACGGGCGCTCGCCAAGCTGGAGCAGGTCCTGCCGAGCCGGCTGCGCCACCGGGTTTCCACGCTTCAGGCCGCCACCACTCCCCTGACCAGTGGGGACGGGGCGAGCATCGCACCCGAGACGCTGACCGTGATGGCCTCGACGGTCGCGGGCCATGAACGGCTGCGGTTCGCCTACCGCTCGGGGGACGGCACGCCCTCCAAGCGCCTGACCGAGCCGTACCGTCTGGTGTCGACCGGCCGCCGCTGGTATCTCGTCGCGTACGACCTCGACCGCGAGGACTGGCGTACGTTCCGCGTCGACCGGGTCTCCGAGCCCTTCGCGACGGGCGCCCGTTTCGCGCCGCGCGAGCTGCCGACGGGGAGCGCGGCCGAGTATCTGCGGCAGTCGATGTACCGGCGGCAGGAGACGTACGAGTTGGAGGTGACGTTCGCGGCGCCCGCGGAGTTCATCGCGGCCCGCCTGCCCAAGTGGCTCGGCACTCCCGAGCCCTTGGACGACCACAGCTGCCGGCTACGGGCCGCCGTGGGCGACTCGGTGGAGTGGATGGCGGTACGGCTCGCGATGGTGGACTGCGAGTTCACGGTCCATGAACCGCCGGAACTGGTCCAGTGCGTACGGGAGTTGGGGGGCCGCTTGAGCCGAGCGGCGGCCGGAGGCCAGGGGGCTCCATCAGCCCCGAGGTGAGGGAGCTTCACCAGTCCCGCTCACTTGGTATGGGCCACAGAGACCGCCCTCGTGACACAATGTGTCCACAGGGTCACCCCGGGGTTCAGGTCCGGGGTGGCCCTTCGCTTGTCCCCGCCTCTCGCAGAGATCGAGCCGAGCCCCGGCGCCAGGGGGAGAGGCGCCGGAGGCTCGGCTCTGGGGAAGTCCCGGCGCCGGGGGGGATAGCGTCGGGACTTGGCTCTGGGAGCCTGGGCCCTGAAGGCTTGTGCCCAAGCTCAAGCGGTTGATGCAGGCGTATTCGGTCCGGTGTGCGAGCCATCGAGAAGCGTCGCCGTGAGGCGTTACGCCGCCGCGTCGAACCCGGTCTGCCTGGCCAGCTTCTTCAGCTCCAGCAGCGCGTGCTTCTCGATCTGGCGGATGCGCTCGCGGGTGAGGCCGTGCTCCTTGCCGACCTCGGTCAGCGTGCGCTCACGGCCGTCCTCTATGCCGTACCGCATCTTGATGATCGAGGCCGTGCGCTGGTCGAGCCGCCCGATGAGGTCGTCGAGCTCCTCGCTGCGCAGCAGCGTGAGCACGGACTGCTCGGGCGAGACCGCCGAGGTGTCCTCGAGCAGGTCGCCGAACTGAGTGTCGCCCTCGTCGTCCACCGACATGTTCAGCGAGACCGGGTCGCGGGCCCAGTCCAGCACGTCGATGACGCGCTCCGGGTTCGAGCCCAGCTCCGCCGCGATCTCCGCGGGCTCCGGCTCCCGGCCGTGCTCGCGGTTGAACTCGCGCTGCACGCGGCGGATCCGGCCCAGCTCCTCCACCAGGTGGACAGGGAGCCGGATGGTCCGCGACTGGTCGGCTATCGAGCGCGTGATGGCTTGACGGATCCACCAGGTCGCGTACGTCGAGAACTTGAAGCCCTTGCGGTAGTCGAACTTCTCGACCGCGCGCACCAGCCCGGCGTTCCCCTCCTGGATCAGGTCGAGCAGGGGGAGGCCGCTGCGCGGATAGCGCCGCGCGACCGCGACGACCAGGCGCAGGTTGGACCGGATGAAGATGTCCTTGGCCCGCTCGCTGTCGGCCACCAGCGCCTCCAGCTCCTCACGGGAGGCCTCCGCCTTGGCGTCGGTCACCTCGCCGTCGAGGATCTGCTGGGCGAACACACCCGCCTCGATGATCTGGGACAGCTCGACCTCCTTGGCGGCGTCGAGCAGCGGCGTACGCGCGATCTCGTCGAGGTACATGCCGACCAGGTCGCGGTCGGCGATCTCGCCCGCGCGAGCGCTGCGTGCCGCGTCGGTCTCGCCGGAGGCGGACTTGCGACGGGCGACGGCACGGGTTGCCATGCGTGCTCCCTTACGTGGTGGCTTGCGGGTCATCTGTGGGGTTCGGCCACCCTTCCGGGTGCCCTGCCTCCGATGGATTCAACGACTGGAATCCGGACAGAATTCCCAACCGGCCCCTCAAATTTTCTGATCTTGCAGTATCCTGTTCCGCCACAAAGGGAGGGCAGATGTCGTCGAAACGTACAGAGGTGCTGGTCAGGCCGGGAGTCGAGGCTGACCTCAAAGCCCTCACCGACCTTTACAACCACTACGTACGCGCGACGCCCATCACTTTCGATACCGCGGTCTTCACTCCGGAAGAACGCCGCTCTTGGCTGCTCTCCCACCCTGAAGACGGTCCGCACCGCCTGAAGGTTGCCGTAGACGTGGACTCACAGGAGATTCTGGGTTACGCCACATCCAGCCTTTACAGGGTGAAGCCCGCCTACGGCACCTCCGTCGAGGTCACCATCTACCTCGCCCCCGACGCGGGCGGACGCGGCATCGGCACGCTGCTGTACAAGTCCCTGTTCGAGGATCTGGCCTCTCAGGACCTGCACCGGGCGTACGCGGGAATCACCCAGCCGAACGAGGCGTCCGTACGACTCCACGAGCGCTTCGGCTTCCGGTACGTCGGCACGTATCGCGAGGTCGGGCGGAAGTTCGGACGGTACTGGGACGTGGCCTGGTACGAAAAAGAACTGTAGGGGCTCTCCCCGTACCAGGAACAGCCCTCAGCCGAACTGCACCGACCGCTTGGCCATGCCCACCCAGAAGCCCTCGATGACGGACTTCTGGTCCTTCAGCTCGCCCACCGCGTCCGCCGCACCCATCGTCACGAAGAGCGGGGCGAAGTGCTCGGTGCGGGGGTGGGCGAGGCGGCCCGCCGGGGACTTGCGCTCGAAGTCGAGCAGACCGTCGATGTCACCGGCCTGAAGGGCCCTGCGCCCCCAGTCGTCGAACTCGCTCGACCAGGAAGGGACTCCGCCGCCCGTGTGCCGCAGGGCCGCGAGGTTGTGCGTGAAGAAGCCGGAGCCGACGATCAGGACGCCCTCGTCGCGCAGCGGTGCCAGCTTGCGGCCGATGTCCATCAGGCGGACCGGGTCGAGCGTGGGCATCGAGATCTGGAGTACGGGGATGTCGGCGGCCGGGAACATCTCGACGAGCGGGACGTACGCCCCGTGGTCGAGGCCGCGGTCGGGGATGTCCTGCACCGGGATGCCGGGGGCACGCAGCAACTTGCGTACGGACTCGGCGAGTTCGGGGGCGCCGGGAGCCTCGTAGCGGACCCGGTAGTAGTGCTCGGGGAAGCCCCAGAAGTCGTAGACGAGCGGGACGGTCTCGACCGCGCCGAGGGCCAGCGGGGCCTCCTCCCAGTGGGCGGAGACCATGAGGATCGCCTTGGGGCGCGGCAGGTCGGCCGACCAGGCTGCCAGTTCGCCGGGCCAGACGGGATCGTCGGCCAGCGGCGGGGCTCCGTGCGAGAGGTAGAGCGCGGGCATGCGCTCGGGGACGGCACGTTCCTCGGTGGCGGCAGACATGGCGGCGGCTCCCCTCCGGGATCTCATAGTTGATCTTGCTTTGAGTCTCATACTTGAATGCTCAACTTATCTGAAAAGGACAATAGCTCTCTTTCGTTTAAAATTCAAGGAGAGGTCGTCTACAGTAGGTACATGGACACGGCACACACCGAAGAGCCGCGCTGGCTCAGCGAGGAGGAGCAGCGCGTCTGGCGTGCGTATGTGCACGCCACCGCACTCCTTGAGGACCATCTCGACCGTCAGCTCCAGCGCGACGCAAAGATGCCGCACATCTACTACGTTCTGCTCGCGTGTCTCAGTGAGGCACCGCACAGGCAGCTGCGGATGACCGAACTCGCGATGAAGATGAAGATCACGCGGTCCCGGCTCTCCCATGCCGTTGCCCGGCTGGAGAAGAGCGGCTGGGTGCGGCGCGAGGACTGCCCCTCGGACAAGCGCGGACAGTTCGCGATCATCACGGACCAGGGCCTGAAGGTCCTGATGCAGGCCGCTCCGGGTCATGTCGACGCCGTCCGCCGGGCCGTCTTCAACCGGCTCTCCCCGGACCAGCAGAAGGCCTTCGGCGAGGCCCTGCAGATCATCGCCGAAGGACTTCAGCCCAAGGACGCCGGCGCGGATCTGCCCTGGCTTCGTTGAGATCGCGTTCGTTCAAGGCATGAATCTGCCCCGGCTCCACCGCTCATGGAGCCGGGGCAGATCCCGGATTCGTACGTACGAAGTCGTCCCCACCACTGCGTACGTACGAGGGTCAGTGGGTGACCCCGCGTCGTCCCGTCAGTGTGCGATCACCGGGACCGGCAGCTCGTCCTCGGCCTCGTCACCCGTGCCGGTGGCCGTCGCCGTCATGTCGGGCTTGCCGGCGTTGACGAGGGTGCCGACGATGACCGCGGCGAGCACCAGCATCCCGACGGCGAACCAGATCGCGTTGGTGTAGCCGTGCACCTGGCCCTGAAGCTGGACCAGCTGCTGCTGGGAGCGGGAGGTCGCGGAGCCGATGTGGTCCGCGATGTAGGAGGTCGTGGCCGACGCGGCGATCGTGTTCAGCAGGGCCGTACCGATCGCACCGCCCACCTGCTGCGAGGTGTTGACCATCGCGGAGGCGACACCGGCGTCCCGGGGCTCGACGCCCAGGGTGGCCAGGGACATGGCCGGCATGAACGCCGTACCCATGCCGAGACCGAGCAGGAGCATCGCCGGCAGGATGATCGAGGCGTACGACGAGCCGATCTCCAGCTGCGTCATCAGGAGCATGCCGACCGCGGCGACCAGGAAGCCCGGGCCCATCAGCAGCCGCGCGGGAACGCGGGTCATCAGACGCGTGCCGATCTGGGTCGAGCCGACCATCATGCCGACGATCATCGGCATGAAGGCGAAGCCGGTGCTGATCGGCGAGTAGCCCTTCACGATCTGCAGGTAGTAGGTCAGGAACAGGAACGTGCCGAACATCGCGATGATCGCGATACCGAGCGAGAGGTACACCCCGCCACGGTTGCGGTCGGTGATCACGCGCAGCGGCAGCAGCGGGGCCTTGACCCTGGCCTCGGTGACGACGAACGCGAGCAGCAGGACCGCGGACGCGACGAACATGCCGACGGTCACGGAGTCGCCCCAGCCGTCGGACTCGGCGCGGGTGAAGCCGTAGACCAGCGCGACCAGGCCCAGGGTGGACAGCAGCACGCCGGGGATGTCGAGCGGGTTGCGGTTGCGGCCGCCCTCCGGCTCACGGATGACGAAGTACGCGCCGAGCGCCGCGGCGATCGCGAACGGGATGTTGACGAAGAACGTCCAGCGCCAGTCCATGTACTCGGTCAGCACACCGCCGAGGATGAAGCCGACGGCGCCACCGCCACCGGCGATCGCACCGTAGATGCCGAAGGCCTTGGCGCGCTCCTTGGCGTCCGTGAACATCACGGCGAGCAGGGAGAGCGCGGCGGGCGCGAGCAGTGCGCCGAACACGCCCTGGAGGGCGCGGGCGCCGAACATCATGGCTTCGTTGGTGGCCGCGCCACCGAGCGCGGAGGCCGCGGCGAACCCGATCAGGCCGACGACGAAGGCCCGCTTACGGCCCCACAGGTCGGCGATCCGGCCGCCGAAGAGGAGGAGACCGCCGAACGCGAGGGCGTAGGCCGTGACGACCCACTGCCGGTTGCCGTCCGAGATGCCCAGGTCCTGCTGGGCGGAGGGCAGGGCGATGTTCACGATGGTCGCGTCGAGCACGACCATCAGCTGGGCGAGCGCGATGAAGGTCAGCGCTTTCCAGCGGTTGGGATCGGAAGCCGGCGCCTTGGCGGCGGTGGCCTGGTCTGTTTCAGACATGGGGGTACCCACTCCGGGACTTCGTAGCGAAAAAGGATGAGGTAAAGGGACGACCCGTCGGTGACGTCTTCGTCGGTGACGGCCGGAAGTTTTGTGCGCGTTGCGTGTTGCGAGTGGTGACTGGCGCTGGGCGCCGAACTAATCGGTCATGACTGATCGGTCATGCTTGCCGCAGGTCCTCCATGGTCGCGGCCGTGCCTGGCAGTTCGGAGTGGGCCGGTGCCCGCAGACCGTCCAGGAACAGCTGCAGATGACGGTGTACGAAGAGGTCGAGGCTCAGGCATCCCGCGCCGGCTGGCGGCCGGGAGAGCTGGACCACGCTGATCATCACGTCTCCGACACCCACGTCGGTGCGGAGCTGCCCGGCCTTCCGGGCGCGCTCCATGATCTCCTCGACCAGCTGCTCGATCCGCTCGCGCGCGGCGACCAGATCCGGGTGGTGCTTGTCGAACGTGCTGGAGACCATCGGGCAGAGCGCGCTGATCCGCTCGTCGGCGGAGGCGTGCACGAAGCGCGACAGGGCCTCGAAGGCGTCGCCGGTCTCGGCGAGCGCCCGTTCGGCCTGCTCGGACGTGCGGTCCAAGACCGAGCAGACGACCTCCCGCACCAGGGCGTCGCGGTCCGGGAAGTTGCGATACACCGTGGCGTTGCCGACGCCGGCCCGGCGGGCGATCTCGTCGAGCGGCACATCGGCCCCGAACTCGACGAACATCTCGCGGGCGGCGGTGACGATCCGCTCCCGGTTGCGCAGGGCGTCGGCGCGCGGCCGGGGCGCCTTGTGCTGTACGGGGGCGGCGGTGGTCACGGCGTACTCCTCGGGAGTTGCTGTGCGATCCGGGGACTTGCTCCCCGTTTCGCTCGGACACATGGCTAAACGGGGAAACGATCCCCGGTTATTTCCCGCCCTTCCCTTTTCTTTCTGTGACCCGAGTCACATCGCCCACCGCGCCTCTCCGGACGGCCTCCCACGATCGGTCTCCTCCAGCGCGCGCCCCCTCAGCGGGCGACACAGGGTGATCGGACAGGGTGCAGCCAGACACGGCCGGCTGCCTGGAGCGAAAGGCCCCCTGCATGCAGCCCACCAGCCGTCGGATACGCCCGCGCAGCCGCGGCGTCGCCCTCGCCTCGGTGACGCTGCTGACGCTGGTGGTCAGCACCTCGGCGGGAAACGGACGGCTGCCGGCCGGTTCGGCGACGGCGGCGGGACCGAGAACGACGGCACGCCCGGCGGCGCTCGGCCCCTGCATGATCAGCGGCTCGGTGGACGTACAGCTGTCGGAGGGCATCCCGACCCCGCCCGGCTACGCCCGCTCCACCGGCACCGTCCGGGCCCTGAACCTCATGGTCGACTTCTCCGACGCGCCCGGCCGGGGCAGCGCGCTCGACCGCTACCGGGAGTTCTTCCCGCAGACCACCCGCTGGTTCCGCACCAGTTCGTACGGCCGTCTCGTCTATCGCCCCGAGGCCCCCGTCGGCCGCTGGCTGCGGATGCCCAAGCCCTTCAAGGAGTACGGGCTGGAACGCGGCGCCCCCTTCGATCCCGCGTACCGGGGGCTGGTCGAGGATCTCGTGGCCGTGGCCGACCCGAAGGTGGACTTCAAGGCGTACGACCTCCTGAACGTCCTGGTCACCCCGAACGCGGGCCCCTCCGCCTTGGACACCGTCCTGTCGGTGACCTTCTCGGGCAACGCGGAGGCGCCGGTCGCCGACGGCACGCCCCTCGCCAACGCGTCCTTCATCTACAGCCGCCAGGACGACGGCTCCGGCTCGTACGCCAAGACCGGCTATCGCGTACTCCCCCACGAGAACAGCCATGTCTTCGGCCTGCCCGACCTCTACACCCAGGACGGGGGCGGCGCGGTCGGGCACTGGGACATCATGAGCGAGGACTGGGGGGCCGGTAACGATCTGCTGGGCTGGCACAAGTGGAAGCTCGGCTGGCTCGACAACGACCAGGTCGCCTGCGTGGCCGCGCCCGGCACGACCGAGCACGTCCTGACCCCGCTGCCGGAACGCGGCGGCGCCAAGCTGGTCTTCGTGCCGGTCGACGCGAAGCGGGGGTACGCGGTCGAGTTCCGTACCCCCGGGGGCAATGACGAGGAGGTCTGCAAGCCGGGCGTACTCGTCTACAAGGTGAACGCGGACGTCGACACCGGGCGCGGCCCCATCCACGTGGTCGACTCCACCAAGGACAGCGGAGGGTGCACGCGCAGCCCGAACGTGCATGCCGAGTTGTCGGACGCGGCATTCGGGCCGGGGCGGCAGTTCAAGGACGTGCGGGCGGGGATCCGGATCCGGGTCGGGGAGATGGACGGGGACGGGAATCAGCGAGTGCGCGTCACGCGCCGGTGACGGGTGTACGGCGCGCGGCGGGGAGGTGGTGCGGCTCCGGTTGGGATGGGGGCGGGTGGTCGGCGGTGGTTACGGTGGTCCGGACACCGTCACGGAGAACCCGAGAACCCATGCCATCGACAGACCTCACGCCGGCGCCCGGCAGCCCCGACGCCGCCGAGCCCGTGCCCGCGGAAGCCGTCGCCCCGCTGATGCGCGGGATCGCCGTGCTGCGCCGGCTCACCGAGGCGGGCGGGACGTCGAGTCTCAGTGGCCTGGAGCGGTCCACGGGCCTTGCCAGGTCCACCGTCGACCGGATCGCGGCGACGCTGGAGCGCATGGGGTACGTACGCCTCGACGGTCGGGACACCGTGCTCGCGCCGCGGCTGATGGAGCTGGGCAACGCGTATCTGGCCGCGCTGCGGCTGCCCCGGCTGCTGGACGCGCGGGCCGACGCGCTGGCGGACGAGCTGGACGAGTCGGTGTCGCTGGCGGTCGCCGACCGGGACGGGATCCGGTTCATCCACCAGGCGACCCGGCGGCGCGCGATGTCGCTGAGCTTCCGGATCGGCGATCTGCTGCCGGCCGAACGCACCGCGCCGGGCCCGCTGTTCGCCACGGAGTGGGCTCCCGAGGACTGGGCGCGGTGGCGCGAGCGGCGGGCGGCGGATCCCGAGGACCGGGGTTTTCCGGCGTTGCCGCCGCGCGCTGTGTCTTCCCGGGGGGCGGCCCTCGCGCCCCCGGGAAGACAAGCGGGTCCGGCGGCCTGGCCGGAGAGGCCTCGCGAGGTGGATGCCGGTGAACACCCCCTGGGGGATGAGGACTTCGAGCGGCGGGTGGCCGAGGCGCGTACGCGGGGTTGGGCCCTCGACGACCAGTTGATCGAGCCGGGTCTGGTCGCCCTCTCCATGCCCGTGCGCGGCGTGCATGGTCAGGGCGGTGGGCGTATCGCGTGTGTGGTGAGCGTGGTGAGTCACACCAGCCGGCACACCGCGGACTCGCTGCGAGCGACACTGCTGCCTCGGCTGCGGGAGACGGTGCGGTCCATGGAACGGGATCTGCGGGCGGCCCCGGCCGTTCCTCCCGCCGTTTCTCCGGCCGCTCCGTCGGGCCTCGCGGTCTGGACGGGGGCGTCGAAGCAGGAGCTGGGCCGGGAGTTCGTCGAGTCGCTGGCGCGCGGGCTGACCGTGCTGACGTCGTTCGGCGAGGGGCGGGCCGAGCTGACGCTCACGGAGGTCGCGCGGGCCACGGGGCTCGCGCGCGCGACGGCTCGCCGGGCACTGATCACCCTGGAGCACTTGGGGTACGTCACCTCGCACGGCCGGACGTACGCGCTGACGCCCCGTGTCCTGGGCCTCGGTTTTCCGCCGCTGTCCCGCACGACGCTCCCGCAGATCGCGGCACCGCACCTGGCCGGACTGGCGGGCCGGCTCCACGACTCGGCGTCCCTGGCGGTCCTGGCGGGCGACGAGATCCAGTACACGGCGCGCGTCGCCACCAGCCGCATCATGAGCGCCAACATCACGATCGGCACACGTCTGCCCGCGTACGCGACGTCCCTGGGCCGCGTCATGCTCGCGGACCTGTCCCCCGCCGAACGCCCCACGCCCACCGTGCCCGCCCTGACCCCGCGCACGCTCACGGACCCCTCCTCGCTGACGGCTGTACTGGACCGCGTACGAGAGGACGGCTACGCCCTGGTCGACGAGGAACTGGAGGAGGGCCTGCGCTCCGTCGCGGTCCCGGTCCGCGACCGCACGGGCAAGGTGGTGGCGGCGGTGAACGTCGCCATGCACAGCTCACGACGCACGCCGGAGCAGTGCGTCGCGGAGGTGCTGCCTCAGCTGCGTACGACGGTGGACGCGATCGAGGCGGACTTGCGGGTGGTGGGGCGGTTCACGCGCGTGCCGGCGTCCTGACGTTCCGCGGCGTTGTACAGGGCCTTCGGGCGGCACCGTTCCGGTGGCGCCGGGCGGCACGGTGGTGTTGATGTGGGTGAGGTGCAGTACCGCCCGCAACGTCTCCGGGCTCATCGTGAGACGCCCGGCCGACACCGGCATCAAGTGACAGCTGCGGCATCCATCAAAGGGCTGATCCACGTGCCGAACGCAGACGAGGCCGACGAGAAGCCGCTGGGCTCCAGGGCGCCGGAGTTCATCTGGCGCTCTGGGCCACCGAGTTCACCTGGGCGCAGCGGGTGCTCCGCTGGACCAAGCGCAAGGTCACCGAGGCCGCCCAGCGCACACTGGACCCGCGCGTCCGCCGCCGGAACATCGCCCTGACCACGGTCGTCGCCGCAGTCCGCGCCGTGCTTTTGTCGGTGTACGTGCGGAGGTACGGCTTCGTCATGCCTTGGGGCATCAAGCGCTGAGCTGTTCCCGTTTGCGGGCGAACGGGAGGTCGGCGTGTACGTGACGTAGGCCCGGCGGATACCACGCGCCATCTGCAGCAGGAACTGAACGCCGACACGCTCCGAGTACGGCGGGGCCTCGGCCGGTTTCCGGCGAGGGCTCTGTTGCCTTAGTCGGACAGGGCCGACTGGAACGCGGCGAAGGCCTCATTCGTCGGGTTCAGGGCCTCGCCGACCACACGGCGCAGCTGCTCGACCAGGACGGTGTCCGGCAGATCGTCCAGGAGTTCCATGGGTAGATCCGCGACATCCACCAGGACCGAGACGAACTCGGAACCGCTCGCGTCCTTCTGCACGTACGGTGCCCTTCTCTGCCGTGCGTGCCCGTGCACGCGTGGTCCCCGGGTGCCGCCCGGTCATCGGCGGCGGATCGAGCCTATAGGATTCCGCGGCCCCGGGACGGCCGAGTTTCCGGGACGATGTCTGAGCTCCGAACGGCGTGGGTATGAAAGCGCCGCGTACGTATTCCAGGCGTGGGGACGTCCCGGCGGGTGCACGGCGGCGGCGGCCGGATACGGGGGTGGTGGGGGTGCCCTGGGAGCAGGAGTTCTATTTCTTTTTCAGCTATGCCCGGCGGGACGACCGTGAAGACGCCTTTGTGGAACAGTTCTACGCGGATCTGCTGACCGAACTCCGGGACAGGGGAGCGGCCTGCGAAGGCCAGCTGTCCTTTCGCGACTCGGCGCGGATCCGACTCGGCGCGGACTGGGAGAAGGCGATCGGCGACGCGGTCGGGAGCTGCCGTTCCCTGGTGGCACTGTGTTCGCCGGGCTATGTGAACAGCGCCTACTGCGGCAAGGAATGGGCGGTCTTCCAGGACCGGCTGAGGCGGTACCGCATCGAGACCGACGCCGACGCGCCCGCGCTGATACCGGTGCGGTGGCTTCCCATACGCGGCGCGCTGCCCCCTGAGATGAGCCGGTACCAGTACACCGATCGGGGGATGGACCCGAAGATGCGGGAGGAGTACGCGGAGCGGGGACTGATGCACATCATGCGCACCGACCCGGCAGGTGCGACCTATCGCGCGGTGGTGTCGGCGGTCGCCGACGGGGTGCGGCGGGCAGCCGAGCGCTACAGGCTGCCCCCGGTCAGGCCCGATCTGAAAACCGTACGCAGTGCCTTCCAGGGATACGAGGTGGGCGACCCCCCCGAGCGCACCACGGGGCGCGTCCGGGTGTTCGTCGCGGCCGGGACCGCCTCCGCGCCACCCGCGGGCCGCCGGGACCACCAGTATTACGGGCGTTCCCCCTACGACTGGACGCCGTACCATCCGCCCATCCACCCGACTGCGGCGCTGCGCGCCCAGCAGGTGATCGGCGACTCGCGGTGCATCACACACTTCGACGAAGTCGGCCACGACCTCGTCAGCAAGCTCGACGAAGGGGTACGCAACCGCGAGACCAGTGTGCTTCTGGTCGACGCGTGGGCCGCGCGCGGGGAGCCGTACCGGGCCGCGCTCTCCGCCTTCGACAGGCAGAACCACCCGGTCACGGGTGTGCTCGTGCCGCGCCACGACACGGACGAGGAATCTCACGCCGACACGCTGTGGCACGACCTCAGCCAGGTCTTCCAGCGCAACTGGATGCGTCGAAACGACGCTTGGGACCCGCTCTTCAGGGTCCAGGTCGACAAGCGGCACTTCGACGACCAGTTGGCGGTGATGGTCGTCGTGGCACAGAACCGGCTGGCGGAGACGGCCGAACCCGTTCTCCTGCCCGCGGGGCCGGCCGCACCGCCGTTGCCGAGCCTGGCCGTTCCGGCGCAGCCTCCGACGGGCCGCGACGGACCGGCCGACCCGCCCGGCAGTCCCTCCAGCGAAGGATCGGACGATGACGGCTGACACCGGGCCACAACGCGAGGGCAAGATCGTCACCTTCTACTCGTACAAGGGTGGAACGGGACGGACGATGGCGCTGGTCAACGTCGGCTGGATCCTGGCCAGCAAAGGGCTGCGGGTGCTGCTGGTCGACTGGGACCTCGAAGCTCCGGGTATGCACCGCTACCTCCGGCCGCTCCTCGTCGTCGACTCCGAACTGCGGTCCACGGACGGCCTGATCAACATGGTGCAGGCCTACGTCGGGCGGGTCATGGGCTCGGGCCGTCCGGAGCAGCCGCCCGGCGAGTCGGGCGCGGCGCCCGCCGTGATGGGCGAGGAGGAGCTGCGTGCCTGTGCCGACCTCGGTCCCTACACCACCGGTCTCAGGCTGAGCCTGCCGCCCGGAGGACGGCTCGACTTTCTTCCGGCCGGACGCCAGTCCGCCGCCTACTCGGCCGCCGTCACCAGTTTCAACTGGCACGCCTTCTACGAGCGCCTGGGCGGCGGTTCCTTTCTCCAGGTGCTGCGCCGGCGGATGGCGGAGGCGTACGACTACGTGCTCATCGACAGCCGTACCGGGGTCAGCGACATCTCCGGTATCTGCACCATCCTGCTGCCCGACATCGTGGTGGACGGCTTCGTGCTGAACCACCAGAGCATCGAGGGCGGTATCGCGGCCGCGAACTCGGTGGCCACTTCCGCGCCGCGCCTGATCCGTGTCCTGCCGGTGCCCATGCGGGTCGAGGATGCCGAGCAGGAACTGCTGGACCAGGGGCGCGACTCCGCACGCGCCGGCTTCGCGCCGTTCCTGTCCTGGCTGGGAGAGGAACATCACGCCCGGTACTGGGGCGAGGTGGAGATCCCTTACAAGCCGTACTACGCCTACGCGGAGATACCGGCGACCGTGAAGGACCGGTTGCTCCAGAAGGGTTCGCTGCTGACGGCCTTCGAACGGCTCACAGCGTGGATCACCGACGAAGAGGTGCGGGCCCTGGAACCGCAACCGGCCGAGGAACGCAAGCAGTTGGTGGCGGAGTACCTCCGCGATCCGCGTGCCGTGCCGCCCCGGCTGTACATCAGCTACGCGCCGATCGACCGTATGTGGGCCGAATGGGCCGCCGCGCATCTGGAGACGGCCGGCTACCAGGCGTCCCTGCACAGCGCCGCCGAACCCGCTTCCGGTGCGCCGCCGGAGGCGACGTCCGTACTGGAGCGGCGTGGACGACTGCTCGCCCTGCTGTCCCCCGAATACATGGTGCAGCCGCGGGCCCTGAACATCGTGACCCGACTGGGCGGCGTCGAGGTGGGTGGCGGGCCGGCCCTGCTGCTGGTGCGCGTGCGGGAGACGGAGGCCGCCTCGGACGGGCCGTTCGGCGACTGGTCCAGCCTCGACCTCACCCGCAGATCGCCCGGCGAGGCCGCCATACACCTGTTGCAGACCGTCGGTTCACCTTCGGGCCGACGGCCGGCGGATGGTGATACTCCGGCCCTGGGCACGGCCACGCCCCCCTACCCCGACGACTCGCCGACCGTGCAGCGCGTCCCGTCGCGCAACGTCTCCTTCACCGGCCGCGGGGCACTCCTGGACCGGCTCCGCGACGGTTTCACCACGGGGCCCACCGCCAGGCCCCAGGTGCTCTACGGGCTGGGCGGGATGGGCAAGACACAGGTCGCCCAGGAGTACGCGCATCGCTTCAAGTCCGCCTATGACGCGGTCTGGTGGGTGACCGCGGCGCAGCCCGGCCTGATCCGCTCGGCACTCGCCGAGCTGGCCCCCGACCTGGGGCTGGAGCGGGGCGAGGACGTGTCCGGTACGGCCGATGCGGTGCTGCGGGCGCTGCGGCGCGGAGAGCCATACGGTCGCTGGCTGCTGGTCTACGACAACGCCGGGCGCCCGGAGGAGCTGGCGGAGCTCATTCCCGCCGGGCCGTCCGGCGGGCATGTGCTGCTGACGTCACGTGACCGGGCCTGGGTGAACAACGCGAGCCTGGTCGATGTCGAGGTGTTCCAGCGCCACGAGAGCGTGGAACTGTTGCGCCGGCTCAACCCCAGCCTGGCGGAGGGTGACGCCGAGAAGGTCGCCGAGGAACTGGGCGACCTGCCGCTGGCCGTGGGCCAGGCCGCCGTCTGGCTGAGCGAGAGCAGCATGCCGGTGGCGACCTACCTCAGCCTGCTCGGCGAGCGGCTCACCGAGGTCCTGCGCGACACACGGCTGCCCGACCGGGACTACCCGCACTCGGCCGTGGCGACCTGGCGCCTCGCGCTGGACGAACTGCGCCAAGTGAACCTGGCGGCGGCCGAGATGCTGGAGATCTGTTCCTTCTTCGGCCCCGATCCCATTCCCCTGAGGCTGCTCTACAGCAGGGCCGTCACCCAGGCGCTGACGCTCCAGGAGGGCGAACCGCGCGACGAGATGGCCATCGCACAGGTGGTGCGTGCCATCAACAGGTTCGGGCTGGCCAAGAGCGACCAGGGCAGCGAGACGCTCACCGTCCACCGGCTGGTGCAGGCGGTCATCCGCGACCAGGTGCCCGAGCCACGCCAGGCGAGGCTGCGCGGCGTGGTGCACGCGGCGCTGGCCGACGCCAAGCCGGGTGACCCGGACGAGACGTCCGGCTGGAAACGCTACGACCAACTGCTGCCGCACCTGGCGCCGTCCCGTGCCGTCAGGAACCCCGATTCCCAGGTGCGGGCGTGGATCACCGACTCGGTCCGCTACCTGTGGAAGCGGAGTCTGCACGGCGCCGCGCACGATCTGGCCCAGGACACACTGCAGCGCTGGGAGGCCCTGGGCATCGGCCACGCGGACGGCGCCCAGGACGCCCAGACACTCATCCTGCGCATCCAGCTCGGCAACGTCCTGCGTTCCCTGGGCCGGCTGCGGGAGGCGTACGAGTCCGATCTCGACACGTACGAGCGGCTGCGGCGCAGCAAGGGGGACGAGTACGCCCACACTCTTGCCGCGGCCGGCAATGTGGCCGCCGACATGCGTGAGCTGGGCCGTTACCTGGAGGCGCGGGAGCTGGACCGGCAGACGCTGCGGGCGGCGCAGCGCACGCTGGGCGACGACCACAAGCGCACCCTGATGTATCTGAACAACCTGGCTCTGTCCGAGTATCTGGCAGGGAACCGCCGTGCGGCCCTGGACCTGCACCGCCGCGCCTGGCAGCAGCAGAGCGAGACGCACGGTGCGAACAGTCTCAACGCGCTGTCCTCGGCCAGCAACTACGCCCGTGACCTGCGAGAGACCGGGCGGCTGCGGGAAGCCCTGGAGTTGCTGGAGAGCACGGTGCCGCGCTACCAGGAGACGCTCGGCGAGAGCCACATCGAAACCCTGCGCGTCCGCAAGAACCTGGCGGTGGCACTGCGCAGGAACGGAGAGTACGAGCGGGCCAGGGAGATCGACGAGGACATTCGCAGCCGGTACGTCTCGGACCAGGGCCCGGACCACCAGGACACCCTTGCCGCCGCCTCCAACCTGGCCAGTGACCTGGCGGCGCTCGGCGAACCGGCTCAGGCCCTGGAACTCGCCGAGCGCGTGATGAACCGCTACCGCGACTACCTGGGTGAGATGCATCCGGTCACGCTGGCCTGCGTCAACAACGTGTCGGTCTATCTGCGTCTGCTGGGCCGAACGGCTGAGGCGCACGAGCTGGTGGACCAGGCGCTGACGGGGCTCCGCGAGGTCTTGGGGGAAACCCATCTCTACACGCTCGCCTGCACGATCAACCACGCCAACGAGCTCGTCGTGGCCGGCGACCTGGAGAACGCCGTCGCGCAGGAGCGGTTGGTGCTCGAGCAGCTGACGGAGGTGCTGGGCCCGGAGCACTACGACACCATCGGCGTCACCTCCAACCTCTCGCTCAGCCTCCGTGCCGCGGGCCGGGCCGAGGAGGCCGACCGGCTGGTCGAGGAGGCGTGGCAGAACGCCGTGAGAACCCTCGGGGAGGACCATCCCACCACCAAGGCGGTGCGGTCGGGGCAGCGGCTCGACTCCGACATCGAGCCGCCGACCACCTGACCGTCCGCCGTCCCCGTCAGGGCATTTGGCAGATAATTGGCGGGTTGTACGATGCCGCTTCACCACCGTCGCACCCGAGCGATCGAGGCCCATGCACGCCACCCGGTCCACGCCTTACGAGCCGTACGGTCCGCGAGAGCAGCCGCCTCACGCGACGCTGCCCTTCCGCCAGTTCCTGCTGAAGATCCACAGTCGCTGTGATCTGGCCTGCGCCTACTGCTACATGTACGAGGCCGCCGACCAGAGCTGGCGCGAGCGACCACGCCGTATGGAGCTGGAAACCGTCCGTCGCACGGCCCGGCTGATCACCGAACACGCCCGGCAGCACGAGTTGGCGACGGTGCACGTCGTGCTGCACGGCGGTGAGCCCCTCCTGGTCGGCGCGGAGCATCTGGACGCCACGCTGCATGTGCTCGCCGACTGCCTGGCACCGGTCGCCGAACTGCGTGTGACCTTGCAGACCAACGGGGTACGGCTGGCCGAGGACCCGGCCCTGCTGCCCGTGCTCGACCGGTACGGGGTCCGGCTCGGCATCAGCCTGGACGGACCGGCAGCCGTCCACGACCGCCATCGGCGGCGGCCGGACGGGCGCGGCAGTCACGCCGCTGTCGCGCGCTCGCTGCGGTTGCTTACGAAGGGACCGTACCGGCGGCTGTTCGCGGGGCTGTTGTGCGTGGTGGACACGGACGCCGATCCCGTGGACACGTACGAAGCCCTGCTCGCGTTCGCCCCGCCCCGGCTCGATCTGCTGCTGCCGCACGGCACCTGGGGCACCCCGCCACCCGGCCTGGAGGACCGCACTTCTCCCCCGGCCGCGCCACCGGTCCTGGCCGCGCCGGCCCGGTCCGCCCCGTACGGCGACTGGCTGCGTGCCGTCTTCGACCGCTGGTACGACGCTCCCCGCCGGGAGACCGGCATCCGGCTCTTCGAGGAGATCATGACGCTCCTGCTGGGTGGCACCTCACGCAGCGAAGCCGTCGGGCTGACCCCGGTCGACCTGGTCGTCGTCGAGACCGACGGGGCGATCGACCAGGCGGACTCGCTCAAGGTCTCCTATCCGGGAGCCCCGGCGACCGGGCTCGACGTGTTCCACAACACCTTCGCCGACGCCGCCGCACACCCTGCCTTCCAGGCCCGTCAGCGGGGGCTGGCCGGGCTCGGCCCGGTGTGCCGTTCCTGTCCGCGCGCCCGCGTCTGCGGAGGGGGTCTGTACGCCCACCGGTACGCCCCCTTGGCCGGTCCCGTCTTCTCGGCACCGTCGGTCTACTGCGCCGATCTCGCGCTGCTCGTGGACCACATCGCCGGGCGGCTGCGGCGGGACGTCGCCGAACTGGTCGTGCCACGGCGGGAAGCGGCCCGGTGAGCGGCGGGGCGAGAGCGGGCACGGGACGTGAACAAGTGCCCGACGCCGGACGGTACTTCATCCCACCCCACACCTTCGCGGCGCTGGCGCGCGCCCGCGGTGGCACCGAGGCCGTGACGCTGCTGCGCTCCGGTCAGCTCAGCAAGCGGAAGCTGCTGGTGCGGGCGCTGCACCAGGCGGCGGTGCGCCGGGAACCGGCCGGTGCAGGGCTCGACGCTGTGTACCCCCAGCTGCTCGACCTCAGTCGCCGGGACCCCAAGGCCTGGCGGGCCGTCATGCTCCACCCCTACCTGGACGAGGGGCTGGCACGGGCCCTGGTGGTGCTGGAGCGCGGCGAGGAGATCGAGACGGAGTGGCTCACCTGGTGGGAGCGGCTCTTGGCCGGTTCGCCCGGGGGAGACTGGCCGGTGGTGCGGGCGGAGTACGGCGGACAGGTCCTGCAGCTGCGGCTCGCTGACAGCGGGCCCTTCCGCGACGCTCATGGGCACACCCTCGACGGGCCGCTCACCGGGGAGCGGACCCGCCACTGGGAGAAGGCCCTGTCCGCAGCCTGGGAGGTGCTCGTGCAGCGGCACCCCTGGCATGTCCGCGCGATGGCGGCCTGCCTGACCACGCTGGTGCCGCTGCGGCCCGGATCCGACGGGGCCTCGGTCAGCTCGACGGCCCGGCGGGCCTACGGCGCCGTCGCAGCCTCGCTCCAGGACGATCCTTCCCTCCTGGCGCTGACCCTCGTACACGAGTTCCTGCACGTCCAACTCGGTGCCCTGCTGGACCTGTTGCCTCTGCACGGCCCGCCGACCGGCGTGCGCCACCACGCCCCCTGGCGTCCGGACCCACGGCCGGCCGGGGCGCTGTTGCAGGGGGCGTACGCACATCTCGGCGTGACCGACTTCTGGCGGGCCGAACTCGCCGTCGGCGGGAAGCGCGCCCGGCGCGAGTACGCCACCTGGCGCGGGCATACCGCCGACGCCGCGGGAACGCTGCTGGACAGCGGGGAACTGCTGCCCGCGGGTGTGCGGTTCGTGACGGAGATGCGGGATGCCGTGCGCCGCCCGCCGGTCGCGTCCGGCGGCTCCGGGAAACCGCGGACCAAGGGCGCTCTCGCCGCCGACCTGCGGGCCCTCGGGCTGCGGGCGGGGGACACCGTCCTGGTGCATGCCTCACTGCGAGCGCTGGGACCGGTGACGGGCGGCGCGGAGACGGTCGTGGACGCGCTGCGGGACGTGCTCGGCCCGGCCGGCACGCTGGTGGCGTACACACAGACACCGGACAACTCCGATCCGGCCCGCTGGCACCTCACCCGCGGGTACGCCGTGCCGGAGGAACACTGGGCCGGGCTGCGGGCCCGGCTGCCCGCGTTCGACCCGTCACGTACTCCCAGTTTCGGCGTGGGGGTCCTGCCGGAGACGGTGCGGATCCGGCCCGGTGCGCTGCGCAGCGCCCATCCGCAGAGCTCCTTCGCGGCTCTGGGGTCCCAGGCCCGGTATGTCACCGAGGAACACGCGCCCGACTGTCACCTGGGGGATCGGTCGCCGCTGGCCCGGCTGGAGCGGCTCGGTGCGCGGGTGCTGCTGCTGGGCGTGGGGTACGACGTGTGCACGGCCTTCCATCTCGCGGAGTACCGGGTTCCCGGGCGGCCGCGGCTGCCGTACGCGTGCGTGGTCGCCGACGAGCAGGGCCGGCGGGCCTGGTACCACTACAGCGACATCGTCCTCGACGCGTCGCCGTTCGTGGAACTGGGCCGGGTCTACGAGGCCACCGGGGCGGTGGCCCGGGGGCGCGTCGGCGATGCGGAGTGCCGCCTGCTCGACCTGGCCCCGGCCGTGGCCCACGCGGCCGAGCAACTCGGTGCCCACGCCTGACGCCCGGGCGGCGGGCCCCGATCGTCCTCCCAGTGTGATGCGCCAGAAATTCTGAGGGTTGATTGGCACCTTCTTTTCATGGCGCGTCGAGGCCCTGCTGCTGTGGAGATCGTTCTCTCCGAGGACGAGCGTGTCGAGCTTGTGCGCCGGGCGGAGTTACCGGACCGGCGCGCGGCTGAGCGGGCCCGGATCATCCTGGCATGCGCTGACGGGATATCGAATGAGGGTGTTGCGCAGGCGGTTGGTGCCGGCGTGAAGACGGTACGCAAGTGGCGCGGCAAGTTCGCCGCGCAGCGGCCGGCGGGGCTTGAGGACGAGGGACCCATCGGCCGGCCGAAGGCTGAGCTGGTGTTGACCGACGGCGAGCGGGCCCAGCTGGTGCGCTGGGCGCGGCGGGCGAGGACCGCCCAGTACCTCGCCCTGCGGGCGAAGATCGTGCTGCGGTGCGCCGAGGGCGTGATGAACAAGCAGGTGGCAGCGGATCTGGGGGTGGACGGCGAGGTCGGCCGCGCCCTCGCCGACCGTCTCGCGCGGATGACCGGCGGCAACCCCGGACCGGCCGTTCCACGTTCGCCGCAGGCGCCTGCGGTTTGCCCGCCTACGGCGGGGAGTTCCTTCCGCCATGCCGGCGGGCCCGCTCGGCTCACACGCCTGAGGCCAGCTCAACTCTGTAGGTGGGAGGCGGCCACCGCCAGGACCAGGGCGGCGCTGGGCGCGCACCGCAAGCGGCCGTGAAGAGCCTCCCGGGCAGCGTCGGCCAGAGGCACATGATGTACGCGCAGGTCCGCTTCGGCCGGTTCAGGGGCTGCCGGGCCGGGGGTCAGGTGCTCGGCGCGCCACAGGTGGACCCGCGCGGAGGTCGTGCCGGGCAGCGGAAAGAGGTCTCCCTGGCTGGTCCAAACGCCGCCCAGGTAACCGGTCTCCTCGGCCAGCTCCCGGCGAGCGGCCGCCTGCGGATTTTCGTCGTCCGGATCGACTGTGCCGCCGGGCAGTTGCCACAGGGGTCCCACGAGGTAGTGGTACTGCTCGACCACGAGCAGACGGCCGTCGACGAGCGCCGCGATTCGCACCTGATCCGGCGTTTCGACCCAGTCGTAGGGGCCTTGCCCGCCGTCGGGGCGTGTCACCACATCACGCCTCACTCCAAAGTGGGGGGTGGAGAGCAAGCGCTCCTCGCTATGGCATGTCCACGGCCCTCGCTGCTCCATGGCCGTACGGTACGGCATCCCCGTCCTGGCCCTGCCACCTACTCCTCCCGGGCTCGGGGCAGCAGATGTGCGCCGTCAGCGCTGAGCCGGCTTGCTGCTGTTGCACCGAGCATGGCCTCTGCGTCCCGGACACCGGCCAGACGGGCGAACGCCAACACGTACTGCTGGGAGTGGTCCTGTACTTCTCGCAGATCCGCACGGCATTCGGAGGCCTGAGACCACTCCGACTCGGATCGACCGGGATGGTCCTCTTCGAAGGCACGCAGACGAGGGTGCCATTTCGAGAGGAAAGGACGAAGTTCCGCGTTGAGGAAGTTCACCGCCAGTGCCTCCACGGTGAGACCGGCCCTCACGTGCGTCGAGGGACGGCTGACCTTCAACGTCTCGCGAGTGGTCGCGAACAGCCCGTACAGCGACGTCATGGTTTCCCTGAGCAGCCCTTCGTCATCCTGGAGCCGCTGAACGGACACTCGTGTCACCGACTCGATGAAGAGCTGCCAGGCGACCTGTCGCGCGTCGTTGTTCACAACGAAGGTCAGTTCGCTCAACTGCGGCACAGTGACGCGGACTTCAGTCAAACGTGCCGCGCGCCGATAGACATCGAGACCGACGGCCACGAGCGCCCCGGCGAGCCCTCCGGTCACGGCGAACAGATAGGTGCCTCCCGTACGGCTGATCGCGTACACACAGATGCCGACCGCCGCACCAGAAATCATCGAAAGGGCAATACGCCATATCTGCCCAGCAGTCATACTCGTCCCGTTCCTCCCCAGCTGCCTTCCGGTCCGTATCGGCCCTGGCCGTACGCATCCTGGACTGCATGTGAACACTGCAGCACACCAACCACTCACATCCGAGTGGCATCTCGCGCCATCGCACTCCGTATAGTCGCGCACGTTCCACAGCACCGACATATGTACGGACACTGGTGACCGCGGACAGGTCTTCGACACCGCCGACGTCTACGACGGCCCGCAAACAGCGGACATGGCCAAATCGGCGGCGCGACGCTCGCCGCCGAGGCGGCCGCGTCGGGTCTGATCGACGAGTACCGGGCCAGGGTCTACCCGGTGCTGGTCGGCGGTGGCATCCCGTTCTTCCCCCAGCACGAGCGCCGGGTGGATCTCGAACTCGTCGAGACCCGCACCTTCAGCTCGAGAATCGTCTACCTCCGCTACCGCGTGGCGCGTTAGCCGGCTCGTCCGCCGAGCCCTGGGAGGAACGGGCCGGTCAGTGACGTTGAGAAGACGTCACCGGCCTCATCACGGAGACGCCGGCGAGGGCGGCATCGACCAACGACTCCGCGATGGATCGCGCGCACGCGGCGGTGTGGCTGCTGTTGAGTGCGGTACCGCGTGCGGCCGCGCCGTCGAAGAGCAGTGCCAGTTGCTCACCGAGGGTTTCCGGGTCGGCGACGCCGGCCTGCCGTGCGATGTCTGTGAGGCGGCGGGCGAACTCCCTCTTGTACGCCGCGGCCAGTTGGTGGGCGGAATGTCCGGGGTCGGGCACCTCGGCGCTGACGTTCAGGAACGGGCATCCCCGGAACGGAGCGGTGGTTTCCGGCCGCTTCCAGTCGAAGACGGCGAGGAGCTGCTCACGTGGGCTCGGTGTCGGCCGGTCGGGCGACGGGGGGACGGGCAGGAGAGCGTCCACCAGGGACTGCAGGTATGCCCCGACGAGCTCGTCCTTGCTCGGGAAGTGCGTATAGAGGGTGCGTTTCGATACTTCGGCGACGGTCGACAGCTGGTCCATCCCGGTCGCGTTGACCCCCTGCGCCGTGAACAGCTGGGTCGCCGCTTTGAGGATCCGTTCCCGGGCGCCACGCCCACGACGCCGACGTACGGGGTGAGATTCGGTCACACCCTTAAGCATACCGATCGTTTTACATAAGCCTGTGAGCCAGCTACGGTGAAGCCTTAAGTAGACCGATCGTCTTACTTAACCACGCCCCGCATCGCGCTGTACGCGGATGGGCGGTTCCGCCGGCGCCGCACCCGTCCAGGGCGCACTCGGTGCCCCCTTCACGCCCCGGCCGGGCCAACGTCCGGACCGGCGCCTGACAGGCCGCCGCCCACCCCGACCGTCGATGCGAAATAGCACCAAGGAGACCTGATGCGTTACACGACCTTCGGACGACGGACCGGACTGCGCGTCTCCGAGTACGCACTCGGCACGGGGAACTTCGGCACCGGCTGGGGTGCCGGTGCCGAGCCGGACGAGGCTCGCCGGATGTTCGACAGGTTCGCCGAGGCCGGCGGTACGTTTCTCGATACCGCGGACGGCTACCAGTTCGGCGAGTCCGAAGAACTGGTGGGGAAGTTCGTCGCCGCCGACCGGGACCACTTCGTCCTGGCCACCAAGTTCACCAACGGAGCCACTCCGCGGCCCGGCATCTCCAGGACGGGCAACAGCCGCAAGAACATGGTCACTTCGCTGGAGGCGAGCCTGAAGCGCCTCGGCACCGACTACATCGACCTGTACTGGGTCCACTTCCCCGACGACCTCACACCCATGGAGGAGATTCTGCGCGGACTTGACGACCTGGTCGGCTCCGGCAAGATCCTCCACGCCGCCCTGTCCAACTTCCCCGCATGGCGCGTCTCCCGCGCCGCCACCCTCGCCGACCTGAAGAACTGGGCACCCGTCGCCGGCATCCAGATCGAGTACAGCCTCGTCGAGAGGACCCCCGACCGCGAACTGCTGCCGATGGCCGAGAGCCTGGGCCTCGGCGCCGCCCTGTGGTCCCCGCTCGGCGGTGGGCTGCTCACCGGCAAGTACCGCCGCAGCGCCGAGGGGCGGCTGAGCGATCTCAAGACGCTCGTGCACACCGAGAGCACCGACCAGAAGACCGCCGTCGTCGACACCGTCCTGGCCATCGCCGAGGAGACCGGCGCGACGCCCGCCCAGGTGTCGGTGGCCTGGCTGCGTGAGCGTGCCGCCCAGGCGTCGACCTCGTTCGTGCCGATCATCGGCCCGCGCAACCTCACCCAGCTCGACGACTACCTGGGCGCCCTGGACGTCCAGCTCACCCCGAAGCAGTTCGCGCGCCTGTCGGACGTCAGCGCAATCCCCCTCGGAGTGCCCCACGAGGCGACCACCGGCGCCCGAGACGCCGTCCAGGGCGGTAACGTCTCCCTCGTCACCCAGCCCGCAGTGCCCGTGGCCTGAGCTGCGGATCCTGCTGCCGACGGCCCGGTCCGCACCAACTCCGACTTCTCGCTCGCCGTCGAGCACGGCACGCCGGCGCCCTCTCGCCGTCGGCGACTGCGGCGTCGACGGTGTTGCCGCCCCGGGGCAGGAGCGCCTCTCCGATGGACCGCCAAAGGGGTCTGCCGTGCGCACGGCAGACCCCTTTCGCATTGGTCGTGGGTACGGCCGACGCACCAGGGACAGGACGCACCCTCTCCGCAGACCGCTTGCGCTCACCGACTCCTACCGCTTAAGATTACGGTCATACTTCAATAAACCTACTTCACCAGGAGCCCTCCATGGACCTCTCCACCAGCACCGCCCTTGTCACCGGAGCCAACCGTGGCTTCGGCCGGGCCCTCGCCGCCGAGCTGCTCAGCCGCGGCGCCACCGTCTACGCCGGCGCCCGCAACCCCGACCAGGTGGACTTGCCGGGCGTCAGGCCGATCGCGCTCGACATCACCGACCCCGCCTCCGTCGCGGCCGCCGCCAAGGCCACCGGCGACGTGACCATCCTGGTCAACAACGCGGGGTCCTCCACCGGCGCGGACCTGCTGGCCGCCGGCCTGGACGACATCCGCCTGGAGATGGACACCCACTTCTTCGGCACCCTCTCGGTGGCCCGCGCCTTCGCACCCCAGATCGCGGCCAACGGCGGCGGGGCGATCCTGAACGTCCTGTCCGGCCTGTCCTGGGTCAGCTTCCCGGACTTCGGCGCCTACTGCGCCGCCAAGTCCGCCGAGTGGTCGCTCACCAACGCCCTGCGCCTGCAACTCGCCGACCAGGGCATCCGCGTGGCCGGCCTGCACGTCGGCTACATGGACACCGACATGGTCCGAGCCGTCGACGCGGCCAAGTCCGATCCCGCCGACATCGCGCGGATCGCCGTGGACGGCATCGCCGCCGGCGCCTACGAGATCGTCGCGGACGACGCCTCCCGCCAGGCGCAGGCCGCACTGGCCGGAGGCGTCTCCGTGCTCTACCCGCAGCTCTCCTGAGTCACATCGCCTCCGGCGCCAACAACGCCGTCCGCGAGGTCGGCTCGTCCAGCCACTGAGCGTCGTCGGCGATGACCAGCACCGGCCGCTTGTCGGCCAGCTCGCCGACAAGCGTCAGTACCGCCACACCGATCAGAAACCGGTCCGCCACGTCACCGCTCATCCCGAGCGCCCCGTTCAGAGCCTTGGCCTGCGGCTCCGGGAGCGTACCGATCCGCTCCGTTGTTCAACCACGTTCGGCAATCCCATGACGGATGCGGTGACGGATGCGCTTCCAGCGCTCCGACTCGTAGCGTCGTGCGCGACCAGTGCACCCGCAAACTCAACTGGATGCCTGGCTGACGCCGCCCTCCCCATACACATCGACCTGACTGCGCGCGACAAGCGGGCGCAGCATGCCCTGAAAAGGAATATCACCATGGGAATCAGTCCAGAAGCACAGCAGTTCGTGGAGTTCCTCGCGAGCACGAACGCGAAGTTGGTCACACCCGGCCTCGACCTGGCCATCGTCCGCGACATCGCCGACTCGCACCACAAGGCGTCGACCGAGCCGGAAGGCGTCACCTACGCCGAGGTCGACGCGGACGGCGTCCCCGCCCTATGGGCCATCCCCGAGGGCGCCGACCCCGACAAGGCACTGCTCCACTTCCACTTCGGCGGATCGGTCACCGCCTCCATGCACTCCGACCGCAAGGCCGCCGGCCACATCGCCAAGGCGGCCGGCGCCCGCTCCCTCGTCGTGGACTTCCGCCTGGCACCCGAGCACCCCTACCCCGCCCAGCTCGACGACACCGAGACGGCCTACCGGTGGCTGCTCTCCCAGGGCTACGAGCCGCGGAACATCGGCAGCACGGGCCACTCGATCGGCGGATCCCTCGCGGTGATGCTGCCGCTGCGCCTCCTCGCCAAGGGCGAGGCCACCCCGGGCGCGATCGTCAGCGTCTCACCGTGGACCGACCTCACCATCCAGAACCCGTCGGTGGACGCGAACGAAGACAACGACAAGATGCTCAGCCGGAACACCCTCGAGCTCTTCCGCGGAGCCTGGCTGCAGGACCCCGCGGTGGACTTCGCCGACCCGCAGATCAGCCTCGTGAACGCCGACCTGACCGGCCTGCCGCCCACGACCGTCCACTACGGCGAGTACGAGACCCTCGCCGACGACGGCGCCCAGCTCGGCCGCCGCCTCGCGGACTTCAAGGTCACCTCCGAGGTCCACCCGATGCCCGAGGGCCAGCACTCCTTCGTCCTGGGCGCCGGACGCGTACCCGAGGTGGACCAGGCGATCCAGCAGATGGGCCAGTGGCTCCGTAAGCACCTCGGCGCCTGAACATAAGAACCCTCGTCACCGTCGGTGGTCCTCCGCACCGAGGACCACCGGCTTCCATCCCCGGACCAGCCCCGACTCGGCGAGGCCGGCCGCAAAGGAGACGACTGATGACTACGAACGCCACGCCTGGCGATGCCCTGCACGGCCCCGGCCTGACCGACGTTCGCGACATGGTCATGGCACATGACGCGTTCCGCCGCGCCCTGCGCTCCAGCGCGTCACTGGTGAGAGCGGTCAACGACGGTGACCGTAAACGGGCCGGCGTGCTCGCCGACCACCTGGAGTTGATGCTCGGCCTGCTCGTCCACCATCACGAGGGCGAGGACGCGTTGCTGTGGCCCATGCTGCTGCAGCGTGTGCCCGAGAAACTGGCTCCCCTGGTGCACCTGATGCAGTCCCAGCACGAGGCGGTGCACGGGATGCTCGACGAGGTCACCGCCCTGATCCCGCACTGGCGAGCCAACCCCACCAGCGCGGCCCGCAGCCGGCTGGCCGACCGCGTCGAGCACCTCCTCGTCCTGCTGGAGGAGCACCTGCATGACGAGGAGAAGCATCTCCTGCCGGTCGCCGCACGCACCGTCACCCAGCCCGAGTGGGACGCGGTCGCCGAACGCAACCTCAAGAGCCTGCCGCCGTCCAAGGCCCCCATGATCTTCGGCCTCTTCATGGAGGTCGGTGCCCCGGAGATCATCGCGCAGCAACTCGCCAAGGCGCCTGCGCCGATCCGTCTGCTGCTGCGCCTCACCGCCCGCCCCGCCTGGCGCCGCTACCAGGCCCGCGTTTTCGACGCCTGACGATCGCCCGGCAGCATCGGGTTACGGAAAGCTGACGGAGGAGTCCTCAGCTCACTCGGGCGACCTCATACGAAACGCCGGGCCGGGGACGCTCTCGATGTCCTCCGCCTGCACCGGGTGGCCTCGCTCGCAGCGAATCTCGACGTCGACGTGCGCGCCGCACTCACGGTGTCGCGTCAGCACCGCCGGCCCCTCCGGGTCGGCGCGGTAACGGTCACCCCACTGCAGCAGCCCCATCACGGCCGGCACCAGATCCACGCCCTTGGGCGTGATCACGTACTTCGGCCGACTCCGCGAACCGGGCTCCTTGTACGTCTCGGTCGCCAGGATCCCTTCCTCCACCAGCATCCGGAGCCGCGCCGCGAGGAGGTTGCGAGGACAGCCGAGGACACGTTCGAAGTCACCGAACCGGGATGAGCCGTACCACACCTCACGCAGGATCAGGATCGTCCACTTCTCACCCACGATCTCAAGGGTCCGCGCGATCGAGCAGTTGGACGTGTCCCGGTCGAGTCGGGGGTCCATGCCGGTGTCTTCAAGAACTTCGGTCCACGCATCCATGGGAGCGATAGTAGCCGCTTGGGTTTATTTTTAGATACTCAGCCTTCGATGCCACGATCGGCGTCGGCACCATCCTGTCGCTCTCGCCGTTGGCGATGAGCGCGGGCTGATGGATGACGGAGAGGATCCCAGCGAGCACCAGGTACGTGCCGCGCCAGGAGAACTGGTCGCCCACCTGATCGGCACTGCTGGCGCCCCGCCCCGGACTGCGCGCCGTAGCCGCCCGCAAGTCCGAGACTGTCCGGGCGGCCGGCGTGGGTCTCCCGGACACTGCCGGCGCCAGCCGTCCCGGAGCGACTTGCCTCCAGCCCGGACGCTGGAGGCAAGTGCCCGGCAGTGGCTGCGCCGTGTGCTCGTGGAGCTGGTCCGATCGCGATCGTGGAGCACGATCAGACCGTCGCGAAGCCCAGCACCAGCGGAGCCACGGCAACGAGCATGATGACGGCCGGGATACCGACCCCCTTCTTGTCGCCTCCACGGAGGTGCGTGATCACGGCGCCCAGGAAGTACAGGACGACACCGATCGCCGCCGCGATGCCCAACGGTCGGTAGGCGATACCGACGAGCAGCCCCAGAGCACCCGCGATCTTGACCAGGCCGAGCGGCAAGAACCAGCTGTCGGGCACCCCGAGCGCCTTGAGCCCTTCTGTGATCTTCGGATCGCGGGTGATGTCGGGAACGGCGGAGAAGACCAGCAGCAGGGACACCGCGACAGCGAGGACGACATAGGCGATGAACACGGAGAACTCCGGAGGGAGAAGGGGACCGTCGATCGGTCCGGGAATACAGGGCGGCAAGCGAGGAGCCGGCCCCGCGCCGAAAGCTTGGCGGAGAGCCGCCGACGGAAGGGCGGAGTAGGCCAGCCGCGTACCGCACGATGCGTTCCTCCATCGCGGCAGCCGGGGCGTGTGCCCCGGCTGCCGCCCTGATCAGGTCAGGTCGGGTCAGTGTGCCGCGTGGGCAAGGAGCGCCGTGAAGTTGATCCTTCCGGCCTGCAGTTTCGGGTCGTGGGGCTCGGGGACGCCGCCGTTGGTGATGTACAGCCTGTTGCCGCGAACCGCGGTCGCCGAGGGTGAGGCGAGACCGTCCTCGCTGGTCAGGACGGGCTTGTAGGTGCCGTTCGGGTAGACCACCACGACCCTGTCCGGACCGTTCTGCGAGGAGGAGCCGTTCTGCGCCACGAACACCACGTCGGAGCGGGAGGTCAGGAAGCTGAAATCGTCGATGTTGGGCAGGCCCTCCGCGACAGGGCGGATGGGACCAGCCGCGCCGGTGCCGGTGACCGGTACCCGCAGCAGTGTTCCCTTGTTGAAGTTGCTGACCCACAGGGCACCGTTGTGGAACCTGAGCCCGTTGGCACCGATCGGCAGGGCTTCGGTCGGCACCGGCGCGAGAGCGGCATCGGTCAGCCACGGGGTCGCCGATCCGCCCGAGACGGGAACGGACCAGATGGTGCCCTTCAGGCTGTCCGCGATGTAGAGGGTGCGTCCGGCCGCATCGATGGCCAGCCCGTTGGGGCCCGAGTCGGCGGGCAGAGCGGCGATGCGCTCAGGGCTGCCGTCCCCACGCAACGCGTACACGCCGTTCCTGGCCGCGTTGCCCGGGGCCCACAACGCGTAGTAGACGGTGCCGTCACTGCCACGGGTGTTGCCGCTGATCGCCTCACCCACCTGCCCGGTGACGAGCACGGTGCGCTCTCCGGACGCGGAGATACGCATCAGCTGCGGCCCATGGGTGCGCTCGCACACCGCGCAACTGCCGAGCATCGACAGGGTCACCGAACCGTCGGGGTTGGCGGTGATGTTCTCGGGGATCTCGCCGGCGGCGTAGTCGAACGTCGCCTCGGTCCGTACGTCGGTGACAACGGATCCGCGATACGAGTACCCCGAGGACCCCGAGTGTCCCGTTCCCGCGGACGCGGACGGCGCCGACCCCAGGACGGCCGCGGACGCGGTGACCGCCAGCGCGATGGAGACGTTCCTCTTCAGAAAACGTCTCGCGCTCGATGCACTGCGCCGGGCCGTTTGCTGGCGTTGCTGCATGACTCTCCTTGGCAAATTCAACGAGTGACTGATCAATGGACTTTCGGCGACATCAGAGAGGTCGGAGACATCCGGGCGGAACCGGCGCTTTTGAAGCCGGACCGGGATGTCAGCCGGGCAGGTGGCTGGTCTTGCGGATCTGCTTGTCGAATGTTCCGGCGGGGACGAGGCGGCGGGCCGCGCTGACGCGTGAGGCCAGCGGGCCGGCGGTGTAGCGCAGCTTCGGCTTCTTGTCGGTGGCCGCGGTGACGATCGTTTTGGCGACGACGGCGGGGTCGTCGCCGTCCTTCATCGCCTGCTCGATCATCGCGTCGAAGTCGCGCCGTCGCTCCGCGTACAGGGGCAGCGGGGTGTCGGGCTGCGCGGCGTTGGTGTCGAAGCTGGTCTTGGTGTAGGCGGGCTGGACGAGGAGGACCCTCACGCCGTGCTCGCGGACCTCGTGGTCCAGCGACTCGGAGTAGCCCTCGATGGCGTGCTTGGAGGCGACGTAGAGGGCCATGAAGGGCTGGGGGGCGATGCCGAGGACGGAGGAGATGTTGATGACGCGTCCACCTCCCTGGGAGCGCATGTGCGGCAGGACGGCCTTCGTCATACGCATGACACCGAGGACGTTGATGTTGAAGATGCGCTGGGCCTGGGCGACGGAGTTCTCCTCGACGGCGCCCGCCGAGCCGATGCCGGCGTTGTTGACCAGGACGTCGATGCGGCCGAACCGGTCGACCACCTCTGCGACCGCGGTGGTGGCCGAGTCATCACTGGCCACGTCGAGATCGAGGTAGGTCACCCCGTCGGGCGGGGTGAGTTGGGAGGTCTTGCGGCCGGTGCCGATCACCTCGAAACCCGCCGCGGCCAGGGCGCTGGCCGTCTCCTTGCCGATCCCCGATGTGGCACCTGTCACGAGCGCCACCGGCCGAGTTGTCGTCATCACGAGCTCCCTTGGTTTTTGAATTACGTTCGTACGCCTTACGTTCGTACGACCATATGGCGGTCGTCGACCGATGGCAAGTGGTCACGTCCGGCGATCCGAGAAAGACCCGGGAAACGCGAGGTGTCAGCGTTGCTGGTTGGCGGTGCCGATGTAATGCCCGAGGCGGTACTCGAAGTCGATGCCGGCCTGCTCGACGACGGCCTGCGTTTCGGCGGCGCGAGCGAGGAACCCGGGGAGGGTAAGGGAGTGGGCGAACTCGCGGTAGGCGGCGACCAGATCCGCGTCCGGGGGCAGGGATGCCCGGTTGATCTGGGCTTTGGCCGAGGCGAGTGAGGTGCGGTCGAAGGAGGCGAGCCGGGCGACGATCGTGTCGACGAAGGCGTCGAGTTCGCTGTCGGGGAGGGCACGGGTGGTCCAGCCCCAGCGTTCGGCGGTGTCGGCGTCGTAGTCGTCGCTGGTGAGGATGGCTTCCAGGGCGCGGTCGCGTCCGATGGCGCGCGGGAGGCGTTCGCTGCCGCCACCGCCGGGGAGCAGTCCGCTGCCGACCTCCGGCTGCCCGAAGATCGCTTTCTCCCGGCTGGCGTACCGCAGATCGAGGGCGAGGGCGAGTTCGTTCCCGCCGCCGCGGGTGCGTCCGCGGATGGCCGCGATGGTGATGTAGGGCGCCTTGGAAAGCTTCAGGACCAGATCCGTCCACGCCGGCACTGCCTTCTCGTCCTCGGGGGCGGGGAAGTCGGCGGCGGCGGCCAGGTCGAAGTGGTTGTAGAAGAAGTCGGGGGTGGCGCTGTCGAACACCACGACCTGGATGTCCGGGTCGGTGGCCAGTTCCTCGACGATCTGGATGAGGCGCAGGACGGTCTCGCCGGCGATGAGGTTGACGGGCGGGTTGGCGAAGGTGATCTTCGCGACCTGGGGTGAGGTGCGCTCGTAGTGGATGGTGCTTTGCTCGCTCATGGTCTGGTTCCAGATGTGTGAGGGATATCGGATGGCGACGGGGCGTCAGTGGGACGGGGACGCCTGAGGCGGATGGGTTGCCGAGCAGGTCCGGCGGTCCTGCTCCCGGCCGTTGCCGCTCACTCCTGGTAGTGCGGGAGGATGTCGCCGTTCTTGACGTAGGTGAGGGCGGCGGTGACGTCGTAGGCGTGGATCGCGGAGACCAGCGGTGCCAGCTGGTCGGACAGGTCCTGGATCACGTCGGCGGTGAAGAAGGCGTCCCGTGCCGCGGTGTCGGTGAACCCGAGCATGAGGGAGGCGTGGAAGTGCTGGTCGTGGGGGTTGTCGTGGGCGACGTTCGGGGTGTCCCAGAGCTTTTCGATCCAGGGCAGGAACGTCTGGGTGCGCAGCTCCTTCAGCACTCCGGTGCCGGCGAGTGCGGGGACGAGCTGCTTCTTGACGAGCTTCCGGAACTCACCCGCACCGGCCCCGTCTCTGCGGCGCAGGTAGACCAGGGCGCGGGCACCGACCTTCTCTCCCGGGCCTGCGACGTCGTACCAGCGGGATGAGTTCGGCGGGCCGGCGTAGAGCAGGGTGCGGCGGAACACGTTGATCTCGTCCTGGTAGGCCAGATTCGTCTGCTTGCGCCCCTGCGCGGGCGCAAGCGCCGATCGGAAGGTGACTTCCGCGACGCCGTCGATCTTCCGGTCGACGGGGATCGAGGTCTCCACTCCGTCGGTCGCCGGCCACCGGCCCGGGTTGTGCTCGGCGAGGTGGATCTGGCGGTACTCCTCCAGGCCCGGGGTGGCGGAGATGATCCCTGAGTGCGGGCCCTTCCAGTAGTCCATGCCGGTCTGACGGGGCTGGTCGGTGCGCACCCACAACAGGATCGAGGAGGTGAAGTGCTTCTTCACGTCCAGTTGCGCGGCGGCCGGTGGCATGCTCATGGTGTTGCCTTTCTCTTCCTGGTCAGGCGGTGGTCAACGGGCGAGGAACTCGACCGCGACCGGGGCGAACTCCTCGTAGTACTGGAAGATGCCGCCGTGGCCGGAGCCGGGGTAGATGATCAGTTCGCTGTCCTTGATGCGCCGGTGCAGGTCCTCGGAGAGGTTCGAGGGGACCATGCGGTCGTTGTCGCCGTTGGCGATCAGCGTGGGATGGGTGAGCTTCGACAGGTCGTCGGGGGTGGAGCGCCCCCACTTCGTGATCGCCCTCAGCTGCGTCTGGAACGCCTTGACCTTGATCTTCGCGTCGCGGTCGACGGTGCGTTCCTTGAGCCGGTTGACGAACGCGCGCGCGGCGGCCTTGCCGACGGGGTCGCGGTTGAAGAACAGGAACTCCTTGGGGTCCGACCGGGTCAAGGTGGCGCGCAGCGTGTCCCAGTACGTGGTGGCGACGACCTTGTCGATGTCCTTGCCGCCCTTGGGCCCGGTGCCGGTGAGGACGAGTTTGCGGACGAGCTCGGGGTGCTTCACCACCAGGGCCTGGGCGACGAAGCCGCCGAGGGAGAAGGAGAAGATGTCGATCTTGTCGAAGCCGAGCGCCGAGATGAAGGCGTAGGCATCGTCGGCCATGGCCTCGACGCTGTCCGGCACCTGGCCGGTGGAGGCTCCGACACCGCGGTTGTCGAAGGCGATGACGTGACGACCCTTGGCGATGGGGTCGATGATGCGCGGGTCCCAGTTGTCCAGGGTCGCGGCCAGGTGGACGAAGAAGACGACGGGGATGCCGCCCTTGGGCCCCAGCTCGCGGTAGGCGTAGGTGACACCGCCGGCGGTGATGGTGCGGGCCGGGGCATTCGCGTAGGAGGTGATGACGGGTTCGTTCGGGGTGGCGTTGGTGCTCATGGTGGCTTCTCCTTGCTTGTTCTGTGCCGGTGCGGTTCGGGCCGCCCGTCGCGGTCGCGGCGGGATCAGTAGTCGCCGGTGATGACTTGCTTTGCCGCGGGCGTCACCATGGGGCAGGGACTGCATCGCCTGCGGGGCCTGGCCGAAACCGGACATTTTTCCCGCGACCGGGCGCACCACGCCTTGGTCGACGAGGGCGGTGATCTGGCGAAGCTGATCGCCGCTGGCGTGTACGAACAGGAACCCGTACATCTCGCCGCGCTTCTTCGCCTGCTTGCGGATCTTGTTGCTGAGGCCTGCGACGGCCAAGGGCATCAGCGGGTTCAGGCCGGCCTCGCGGGCGAACGCGGGGTTGGGGGACCGGCGATCCCGATGGCTTTACCGCCGGGCTTGAGCACCCATAGGCGCTTCTCCAGTTTCTCTCCCCCGAGGCTGTCCGGCACCAGGTCGTAGACATCCAGGTGATGCTCGAAGTTCTGGGCGCGGTAGTCGATCACCGTGTCGGCCCCGACTCGCGCACGAAGCCCGTGTTCGAGCAGTCGGCGGTCGTGGCGCCGGCCCCGAAACTGCCGGACCATCCGGCCTACCGGCAGATCATGACGGTGTTCGCCGCGGCCGACGCGCCGCTGCGGGCGCGGCAGGTGTACGAGGCGATGGACCTGGAGATCGTGCCCAGCAACATCAACAACACCCGCCTGAAGCTCAAGCGGCTGACCGAGCACGGAATCCTGGTCGAGGCCGAGCAGGGCTTGTTCACCCAGCCGCGGCCGTAGCCGCCCGGCGACGCCGCGGCCGGCCCGCCTGCCCCTCCCGAAAGGGTGAAACAGTCATCAACTCACGTAACCCTCTCAGGACTGCAACTGAGCGAAGAGTGTCGCCAGGTCGATGAGGCCCCAGGCCTCGGTGATCTTCCCGTCGACCACCCTGAACATACGGAACTCCAGCACTTTGATGGGTCGGCCGGTGGCGGGAGTGCCGTTGAACGGCCGGGTGCTCGTGCCGGCCCAGATGAAGCCGATCGCGAGCCAATCGTCCTCGGCGACGACACGGACCGGCGTGAAGGTGATGTCGGGGAACGCGTCGAAGACCGACGCCACCACCGCGCGGTTCTCCTCGACGCCGGTGGTGGTGCCGTCGGCGGCGTACAGGCGAGCGTCCGGCGCGAACAGGGCGAACGCGCCGTCGGTGTCCCGCAGGTTGAGTTGCCTGATCAACTCATCGGCAAACTGGTGCAAGTCGGCGGTGGACGTTCGGGTTTCGACGTTCGAGGAAGACATGTGCTTCTCCAATGTGGATGGACGGAGCGGCTCCGCCCCGGTGATGGACAGCGGAATCGGGTCGAACAGGCGGGTTGGACGAGCAGGGTCTGGCACGTTTCCGGCCTGCGTGAGCGCGACCACCCCTTCCGGGCCCGGGACGCGCCGGTCACGAGCGTCACCACCGGGAGGGCGGCCACTCATTAACTTACGATCGTAATGTTATCGGGGTGACCGAGAGGCCGCAAGCGAGTTCCGAGGCGAGTGGGGTCGTGTGGCGGCCTACCGGTCGAGCACCGGGGCACGCCGTCAGCCGTGAACGTCACGGCGGAGAACGGGGCGCAGTGTGTGCGGCAGCGAGCGCGCCGCGTCGGCGATGACGAACACCTGACGATCACCCGGAAGACCATCACTGCTCTCGCGGACCGCCTCTCAGTCGGTGGCGGTGGGCCGGTCCCAGCCTTCCCAGCGCAGGAGGCGGCCGGTCCCGGCCTTGGCCTCGACACCGTGGTCGGTCATCTCGAATTCGCCGAAGTCCAGGACGTACAGGGCCGGATCACCGGGCGCGAAGCCGACATCGATGGGCCGGTGCAGGTCGGGCTCGGACGGCAGGCCACGGGTGGACCAGCCGTCCGGGTCGACCATCAGCAGGTGTCGGCCGAGTTTCGGTCCGCCCGGTGGGAGCGTCATCGGGGCCTCGTCCCCGAACAGCGTGATCACCAGCTGTCCGGCGAGCGGGGAACTCGGCGGGGCGACGGCGAACTTGGTCGCCGCGACGTGTGCCTCGAAGTCCAGCACGGCTTGCTCCGGGGGCGGAAGCCGGTCGTGGTTGGCGAGCAGGAACGTGGGCTGGGGGCCGCGCTGGGGCTTGAACCTGGGGTCGGTCACCGGGGTCCCGCCGATGAAGTCCGGCCAGCCGTACCATGCGCCCTCGCGCACTTCGAACAGCAGGTCGGGCGCGTCTCCGATGGGACGGCTGCCCCGGTCGTCCGCTCCCTGATCCACCGCGAGGAGCCGGCCGTCCGGCAGGAACCCGAGTCCGAAGGCATTGCGCAGTCCCCAGGCCACCAGTTCCAGGTTGCCGCCGTCGAGGTCGCAGCGCATGACGGCCGCGGAGCAGGGCAGTGCGGCGGCGATCTGCTGACCGGGACGGGTGGCGGTGCCGAAGGGGACGAACGCGCCGGTGACGGCCTGCGCGCCGGGTGTGCTGGTCAGCGGGTCGCGGGTGGTGACGTTGACGCCGGTCAGCTCTATGTCGAGACCGGGAAGATCGTACGAATGCGGGAGCCGGCCCAGCCAGCCGAGTTCGTAGGCGTCCAGGCCGATGATCCCCAGGTTGGACATCGCTCCCTGAGCGAAGTACAGCTTGTCGTCGGGGCCCGTCACCGCCATGTCGACGTGGTAGTTGCCGGGGCCGGGCAGGCCGTCGACGATGACGGTGCGCTGCCCGTCGGGACCGATCCGGGTGATCTGGCCGGCACCGCCCTCGGACACGTACAGGTAGCCCTGGTGCCACAGAAGTCCAGTCACCGGAGGGGCCAACTGGTCGGCGATGAGCCGGCGGTCGGCGCCGTCTTTGCCGAGACGCCAGATCCGGCCGCCCGGTGCGGCACCGCCGAAAGGCAGCCCTGACTCGGCCACATAGACTCCGTGGTCGTCGTCGAAGGCCAGGCTGGTCGGGAAATCCAGCCCGTCGGCCACTGCGGTCATGCCGTATCTCCATCTTTGGTGTGTGGGGGGGGACGTTTTCGTGGGTTCGGCCTTCCCACAAGTAGTCGCAGGAGCCGAAACCGCCTCCCGGAGAAATCCGACGGACCGTCATGTCCGACGGAGGCTCATGGACGGCAGGGCGTCACGCCCTGGCGGGCACTGTCATTGCCTACATCCCCGACGTTATGGATGAAGGGATGGAAGCGGATCCGTCACCGTATCCGTCATGGAGCTGCCAATGCGGTCGAGCTGTCTGCGTCGAGGTCCCCGTGGAGTCTGACTGACTCGACCCCAACGCCCAACGTGTGGACTCGGTCTGCCTTTACTTTCGGTCGGCCCACAGTGCGCCCTCCAGCGCCCGTGCCTGTCGGCGCCAGAATTCCCGCGAGACCTCGGCCTTGGGAAACACCAGGTCGAAGGCGTGGAAAGCGCCGGGGACGACGTCGAGGTCGCAGGGGACGCCGCTGTCACTCAGCCGACGCGCATACTCGACGTCTTCGTCGTGGAAGAGATCGAGGGTGCCGACGCCGATCCAGGCCGGAGGAAGACCGGTGAGATCCTCGCGGCGGGCTGCGGCCGCGTACGGGGAGACCTCCGGGCCCGCGACGGCGTCGCCGAGGTAGGACGACCAGGCGTACCGGTTGCTCTTGGGCGTCCAGAGGCGCACCTTGAGGGTGTCCAGGTCGGTTCTCGTCGTCGTGCGGTCGTCCAGCATGGGATAGAGCAGCAGTTGGAACACCGGCCGGATCTCGGCCCGGTCATGGGCGAGCAGTGCGAGGGCGGCGGCGATTCCGCCGCCTGCGCTGGCACCGCCGATCGCGATGCGATCGATGTCGATGTGCAGGTCGCCCGCGCGCTCGGCCAGTCCACGCAGCGCGGCGTAGGCGTCCTCGACCGCGGCGGGTGCGGGATGGTCCGGCGCCAGTCGATAACGGACCGCGGCGACGGTGATGCCGAGCTCGCGGGCGAAGGCGATGTTCGTACGGTCGTCCAGCTCGGGTGCGCCCATGATCGTCCCGCCTCCGTGTATCCAGAGCAGCGCCGGAGCCGCTGCCTTCAGGCCGGTCGGCTGGAAGACGCGAAGCGAGACGGACGGTGCATCCTTCGGCCCGGGCACGACCAGCTCCTGAACCGTGACGCCCGTTCCTGGATCGGTCGGGCGTATCTTCCGGCTCCGCACGATGCGCGACGACAGGCGTCCGACGGACACATTGGGGATGAAGCGACCTCGTGCGAGATCGGGGTGGAAGGTACTCATCGGGTCCTCGTTTCTTCCCCTCATGGAGGGTGTACGGAATCGCCCGGCCGGTGGTCGGCCTCGAGAGTGGGGACGGTCATCAAGCCGGTGCGACGGATGCCGTCGCGCAGTTGCTCGCCGGCCAACGTGCATCGTGATCGTTCTCAGGCGCGAGATCGTTCTCAGGCGCGAGCCGAGCGAGTCACACGCTGATCCCCGGCCCGTGGCTGTCAGGCGGTCATCCGGTTGAATTTGCGCACGGACTTGTCGAAGGTCCGGGCGGGGAGGATGCGGCGCAGCACTTTGAGGCGTGGGGCGAGCGAGCCTGCGGGATAGCTCAGTTTCGGCTTCCGGTCGGTCGCTGCCGCGACGACCACCTTGGCGATGACGGCGGGATCGTCGCCGCCCCTCAGCTGCTCCTGTGTCACCTCGTCATAGATGGCCCGTTGGCGGGCGTATACCGGCACAGGGGTGTCGGCCTGCACCGAATTCGCGTCGAACGGGGTGTTGAAGGGGCCGGGCTGGACGCGCAGGACCCGAACGCCATGCTCGCGGATCTCGTGGTCCAGGGACTCGGTGTAGCCCTCGACCGCATGCTTGGTCGCGATGTAGACGGACATGAAGGGGTTGCCGACGAACCCGCCCAAGGAGGAGATGTTGATGATGCGGCCCCGGCCCCGGCCGCGCATGTGCGGCAGGACGGCCTTGGTCATGCGCATGAGGCCGAAGACGTTCACGTCGAACACGCGCTGTGCCTGGGCGACGGAGATTTCCTCGGCGGCGCCGTCGATGCCGAGCCCGGCGTTGTTGACCAGGACGTCGATCCGCCCGAACCGCTCGATCACCTGCTGGACGACGCTGCTCACCGAGTCGTCGCTGGTCACGTCGAGGGCGAGGAACGTCACACCGCCGCTGGAGGTGCTCCCCGACGTCTTCCGGCTCGTCCCGACCACGTCGAATCCCGCTTCGACGAGTGCGTGCGCTGTCGCCTTGCCGAGCCCCGAGGACGCGCCCGTCACGAGTGCTACCGGCCGATTTGATGCCATGACTGCCTCCCGAAGTTTTTATATTACGATCATAATTGCATGGAGGTCCGCTCGGCACAACCCTGGATCGCGATCGCCGACATCCCCGCACCTGCGTCAGTCGTGTACGCCCCTGGCCGCCGCGCACTCACACCCACGGCCGTCGACCCCGTGCCGCACGTGCGGTCGGCTCGAGTAGGCGGCTTGGGCGGCGAAGCAGTCGCCGTCCGCCAGGCAGGACGCCCGCCATCGGCTCGTTGCCCTGGAAGAACCCCTCAGGTCCGATGCCGTACGTCGAAGTGCGCGGAGTGCGCGGTCAGCTTGCCGAGCAACTCGATGAGGGTCCGCTGCTCGTCCTCACTGAGGGCGCCCGCCCACTCCTGTTCACGTGCGTTGTGTGCCTGGAAGGCAGTGGTGATCGCATGCAGGCCGGCCTCGGTGAGGCCGAGCTGGACCGCGCGCCCGTCGTAGGAGGCGCGCTCCTTGCTCACCAGGCCGTCCCGTTCCAGCGTGTTCACCAGTGCCGACACGGCGGCTCGGCTCATGCCGGACAGCTCCGCGACCTTCTTCGCCTCGACCGGGCCCGACAGCCAGATGGCGAACAGCACTCGGAAGCCGGGCCATGACCAGCCGCGAGGCCGGTGTACGGCGGATTCGAGGTCGTAGACGAGCATGTTGGCCGCGCGGTGGAAGGTGAGCACCAGCCGCATGGCGAGCGGGTCGATGCCGGGGAGTTCCCGCGAGACCCGGTCGACGGCGTGGTCGATGAACGACCAGAAGTGCAGGTGGTCGGCATCCAGCGGTTCCGGTTCCTGGGGCACAGTCGGAGTCTAGGTCGGCCAGGTCGGGCGGCATCACGGACCGCACTCGGGAAACGGGCACGCGTCGGCACCCCGTCCAGGTTTCCGGACCGTGAAAAACCTTCGCCCGAGGGCTTCCCCAGAGATGCCGGCGGGGGTACGGTCCCCAATTAATCAAAGCATTGATTACATGCGCTGAGCAGTAGTTGAGCAATAGTTGTTCTGTTTTGTCCCCTGGGCCTGTCAGGGGACAGGTCTCCTCCCGGCCGTGCGTCCCGATGCGCGGCCGGGTAGCCCCGGCCGTTCCTCCTCCGTCGACGGGGACGGTGTGGCGGGCGATCGATCCGAAGGAACCTCGTATGCCCGAAGCACTCGCTCCCCCCAGTCCCGGCGCGCTGCGTGCCTGCATGTCCCGTTTCGCCACCGGAGTCACGGTGGTGTCGTACGCGACCGACGGCGGTCCGCGGGGCGCCACCATGAACTCCTTCACGTCCGTGTCCGCTGAACCGCCGCTGGTCCTGGTCAGCGTCGCCCGCCGGGCCCGCTGCCACGACCAGCTGGCCGACGGGCCCTTCTGCGTGAACATCCTCGGTGCCGAACAGGAGCAGTTGGCCCGGCTGTTCGCCGGGGCCCCGAGCACCGCGGAGCCCCGCTGGGCAGAGGGCGCGCGCGTCCCCCGGCTGGCCGACCCGCTCGCCTGGGTGGAGTGCGAGCCCTGGCGCGCGTACGACGGCGGCGACCACACCCTGGTCCTCGGCCGCGTCACCGACCTCGGTCACCGCGACGGCGACGCCCTGACCTACGCCTGGAGCCGTTTCGCGTCCACGACCGAGTCGACCGACGGCATCGAGCACCTTTTCTGAAGCCTTTCCGCCCGGCCCACCGCCCTCTCGAGCCCCACCGCACTCCTCAGGAGAACCACCATGGCCGCACGCACCGGCAAGGAATTCCTCGAGCGCCTCTCCCAGTCCCGCCCCACCGTGAACATCCAGGGCGAGACGCTCACCGGAGGAATCCAGGAGCACCCCGCTTTCCGCAACGTGGTGCGGACCTACGCCGAGCTGTACGACCTCCAGCACAGCGACGAACACAAGGACGTCCTCACGTACGCCTCCCCCACCTCCGGTGAGCCGGTCGGCACGTCCTTCCTCACTCCGCGCACACCCGACGATCTCGTCAAGCGCCGTAAGGCGTTCAAGGTGTGGGCCGACCACAGCAACGGCATGCTGGGCCGCACCGGCGACTACATGAACAGCTCCCTGATGGCCCTCGCCTCGGCCGCCGACTGGTTCGCCCAGGCCAACCCCGCCTTCGGCGAGAACATCCGCCGCTACTACGAGAAGGCCCGCGAAGAAGATCTGCTGTGCACGCACACGCTGATCCCGCCGCAGGTCAACCGGGCGGTGGCGGGCACCCAGCAGGCCGGCGGCAAACTGGCGGCGCGAATCGTCAAGGAGGACGACAACGGGGTCGTGATCCGGGGCGCCCGCATGCTCGCCACCATCGCCCCCTTCGCCGACGAGATGCTCGTCTTCCCCTCGACCGTGCTCCGCGGCACGCCCGAGGACAAGCCGTACTCGTACGCCTTCGCCATCCCCAACGACGCCCCCGGCCTGCGCTACATCGCCCGCGAGCCCCTCGACTACGATCGCCCGCGCCACGACCACCCCCTCGCCTCCCGCTTCGAGGAGTCGGACTGTGTGGTCGTCTTCGACGACGTGCACGTGCCCTTCGAGCGCTGCTTCGCGCTCGGTGACGCCGAGCTGTGCAACGGCTTCTACTCCCAGACGGCCTCCGTGGTGCACATGACCCACCAGGTCGTCACCCGCACCACCGCCAAGACCGAGTACATCCTCGGGCTGGTGTCGCTGCTCACCGAGGCCATCGGCATCGAGCAGTTCCAGCACGTCCAGGAGGACGTCGCCGAGATCATCACCACCCTGGAGACGCTGCGCGCCTTCCTGCGCGCGGCGGAAGCCGACGCCGAGGTCAACGAGTACGGGGTGCTGACCCCGGCCTGGGCCCCCCTCAACGCCGCCCGCAACCTCTACCCCAAGCTCTACCAGCGCTTCCCGCAGATCCTGCGCAAGCTCGGCGCCTCCGGCCTGATGGCCACCCCGACCGAACTCGACATCACCGGCCCGGCGGCCGCCGACATCGAGGCCTACCTCCAGTCGGCCACCCTGTCCGGCGCCGAGCGCGTGAAGCTTTTCCGTCTCGTCTGGGACACCTGCATCTCCGCCTTCTCCAGCCGCCAGGCCCTGTACGAGTACTACTTCTTCGGCGACCCCGTCCGCATGGCCGGCGCGTACGTGAAGTCGTACGACCGCGAGCCGTACAAGGCGAAGGTCCAGGCCTTCCTGAACCAGCACAGCCTGGATCAGCACAGCCTGGAGCGCTCCTGATGACGCACCCCCTGGGCAACCCCCCGTCGAAGATCATCGCTGTCCATCTCAACTACCCCAGCCGGGCCAAGGAGCGCGGCCGGATCCCCGCCCAGCCCTCCTACTTCCTCAAGCCCCCCTCGTCGCTGGCAGGCACCAAGGAGGCCATCGTCCGCCCTGAGGGGTGTGAACTTCTCGGCTTCGAAGGCGAGATCGCCCTGGTCGTCGGCAGCCGGGCCCAGCGGGTGCGGCCGGAGGACGGCTGGTCCCACGTGCGGTGGGTGACCGCCGCGAACGACGCCGGGGTCTACGACCTGCGGTACGCCGACCGCGGCTCCAACCTCCGCTCCAAGGGCGCGGACGGCTTCACCCCGCTCGGGCCGCGACTGCTCGATGCCCGCCAACTCGACCCGGCCGCACTCCAGTTGCGTACCTGGGTCAACGGCGAACTCGTGCAGGACGACACCACCGACACGCTCCTCTTCCCCTTCGGACAGCTCGTCGCCGATCTGTCGAGACTGGTCACCCTGGAGCCCGGGGACGTGATCCTTACGGGCACTCCGGCCGGCGCGTCCGTCGTCTCCCCCGGCGACACGGTGGAGGTCGAGGTCACCGGCAGCGGACAGTCCACCGGGCGGCTGCGCAACCCCATCGCCTCCGGGCCCGCCCTGGAGACGTACGGAGCGATGCCGAGGACGGACGCGGCCGAACGCGAGGCCGCCCACGGAGCCGCGTTCACCCCCGAGCCACTGCTCGACAAACACATCGAGCAAGGACTGCGTTCGGTCGCGGTCGCCACGCTCAGCGCACAGTTGCGGGGGCGCGGGCTGCCGCACATGTCCATCGACGGAGTACGTCCCACACAACCGGACGTGAAGATGGTCGGCGTCGCCCACACGCTGCGCTATCTGCCGCTGCGCGAGGACCTGTTCAAGCGGTACGGCAACGGCATGAACGCCCAGAAGCGGGCCATCGAGCAGCTGCGCCCCGGTCATGTGCTGGTCATGGACGCCCGCAGGGACACATCCGCCGGCACGCTCGGCGACATCCTCGCCCTGCGTGCCCAACAGCGCGGCGCGGCCGGGGTGGTCACCGACGGGGGGCTGCGCGACAGCGTCGCCGTCACCGAACTGGGGCTGCCCGTCTACCACGGCGGAGCCCACCCCTCCGTCCTCGGCCGCCGCCATGTGCCGTGGGACACGGGAGTGCCGATCGCCTGCGGCGGAGCCCTCGTGCAGCCCGGCGACCTGCTGGTGGGAGACGCGGACGGCGTGGTCGTCGTGCCGCCCGAGTTGGCCGAGGACCTGATCACCGACTGCCGGGAGCAGGAACAGCGGGAGCACTTCATCACCGAGCAGGTGCGCGCCGGACACGACATCGACGGCCTGTATCCCCTCGGTCCCGACTGGCACGAGACGTACGAGCGATGGCGCAAGCAGCACAGCACGCAAGGAGAGCACACATGAAATTCCGCAGCGACCCGTCCGCCATCCGCGGATCCATCGCTCCCGCCATCACCCCCTTCACCGCGGACGGAGCCGTCGACCACGACAGCCTGCGCGCGCTGATCCGCTTCCAGCTGGAGTCCGGTTCGCACGGCATCTCGCTGGGCGGCTCCACCGGCGAGCCCAGCGCGCAGAGCGTCAGCGAGCGGATCGCGGGGATGCGGACGGCGGTCGAGGAGATCGGCGACCGCGTCCCGTTCCTGCCCGGGACCGGATCCCACAAGCTCGACGAGACCCTCGAACTCACCGCCGCCGCGGCGGAGTTGGGCGCCGACGCCGCGCTCGTGATCACGCCGTACTACGCGCGGCCCACGCAGGAGGCGCTGTATCAGTGGTACGCGACGGTGGCACGGGAGTTCCCGGACCTGCCGATCGTCGCCTACAACGTGCCCTCGCGCACGGCCGTCGACATCGCGCCCGAGACGGTGAAGCGGCTGTTCACCGACTTCGAGAACTTCGTGGGCGTCAAGGAGACCACCAAGGACTTCGAGCACTTCTCGCGCGTGCTGCACGCCTGCGGGCGCTCACTGCTGGTGTGGTCCGGTATCGAGCTGCTCTGTCTTCCGCTGCTCGCGCTCGGCGGTGCGGGGTTCGTCTCAGCCGTCGCCAATCTCGCGCCCGGCGCGGTGGCTCGGATGTACGAGCTGTGGGAGGCGGGCGATTTCGACGGTGCCCGCGATCTCCACTACCGCCTGCACCCGCTCGTCGACCTCTTGTTCGTCGAGACGAACCCGGCGCCGGTGAAGTGGGTGCTGCACCAGCAGGGACGTATCGCGTCGCCCCATGTCCGCCCGCCGCTCACCTCTCCCACCGACGCGGGCCTGTCGAAGATCCGCGCGCTGCTCCGCGAGGGCGGAGACCTCACCCAGCAGATCGGAGCCGCGCAGTGAGCACCACCCCTGAGCACCTTCCCACCGTGATCCGGCACTGGATCGGCGGTGCCCTCGTCGACGCCGCGGACGGTCGCACCTTCGATGTCGCCGACCCGGTCTCCAACACGGCCTACGCACAGGCCGCGCGTGGTTCCGTGGCCGACGTGGACCGGGCGGTATCGGCTGCCCGGGTCGCGTTCCCGGAGTGGGCCGGGCTGTCCAACCGGGCGCGCGCGGGTGTCCTGTACCGGATCGCCGACGCCGTCGAGGCCCGTCATGACCGGCTCGCCGCCTTCGAGTCGTACGACTCCGGGCTGCCGATCACGCAGGCCCG
>NZ_BMPQ01000049.1 GCF_014647675.1 Streptomyces flaveus
GAGAGTGCGGTAGAGCTCGACGGCTTCGGTGATGGAAGTGAGCGCCGCCTCACGATCCCCAGCGCCGCTCTGCTGGTTGGAGAGGTTGTTGAGGGCTCCGGCGAGGTTGGGGAGGAAGGCGGCGCGGTTCGCCTGGGCGAGAGTGCGGTAGAGCTCGACGGCTTCGGTGATGGAAGTGAGCGCCGCCTCGCGGTCCCCAGCGCCGCTCTGCCGAACCGAGAGATTGTTGAGGGCTCCGGCGAGGTCGGGGAGGAAGGCGGCGCGGTTCGCCTGGGCGAGAGTGCGGTAGAGCTCGACGGCTTCGGTGATGGAGACGAGTGCCGCCTCACGGTCCCCGGCGTCGCTCTGCCGGTTGGAGAGGTTGTTGAGGGAGGAAGCGAGGTCGGGGAGGAAGGCGGCGCGGTTCGCCTGGGCGAGAGTGCGGTAGAGCTCGACGGCTTCGGTGATGGAGACGAGTGCCGCCTCACGGTCGCCTACCTCGCTCTGCCGAACCGAGAGGTTGTTGAGCCACAAGGCGCGAGCTGCTCGTGCTTCCTCGGACATACCGACGGCGTCGTCGGGTTCGGAGCGCCTGGCGGCGATCAGTGCGAGGCCGCGCAGGGTGCTGTGTCCGGTCGGTACCGTCGCAGCCAGTTCGGCCAGTGGCAGTGGTGTTTCCTCGGCTTCGGCGAACCGTTCCAATGCCTTGACGAAGACGCCACCCTGCGTCGCGGCCACCGAGAGCGCCGACTGCCATAGACCGGGGGCCGCGTCCAAGGCGGCCTGAGCGATGTCCGCCGTGGTGGATTCGTCGCTCGACCAGGCGAACCGCGAGACGCCCACGCACGCGTTGAGTTGCTCTTCCTCGTTTGCTTCCTTCAAGCACTCGCGGAGTAGTGCGCGATCCGGCCCGAACACGCTGGATGCCAGGTGGGTGCCGAGCGGGTCCGGCCGGACCGCCAGTGTGCCGTCTTCGGGAGCGGCGGGCAGAAGGTCCGCGAGCAGCGCGGCTATCTCATCGCGCCGCCCACTGTCATTGGTCAGTTCTTCGATCGCCTTGAGGGTGTGGTCGAGCCGATTCTCCCGTGGGGCGAGGAGGCTGAGGCAGGCTCCTGCTTCGCGGAGTATCCCTTTCGTTCGCTTCGAGGGTTTGCCGATCTGGGACTTGTACGCCCGCACCCAGTAGCCCAGTTCGTGGTCGAGGATCTTCTCGTACAGCTCCTCCTCCGACCCGGGGGTCCTCCCTGTACCGTCCGATCGGGCGGCGAGCCAGGCGAGCATGACCAGATCCAGCGTGGTCCACCTGCCGGAGTCGGGGTCAGGAGGCGGGCTGCTGCCCATGGCGATGGTTTCCGACCCGCCGAAGGAGCGCACTGCCGCCCGGTAGACGCCCGCCTGTCGGGGGTGACGGGCTTCCAGAGCGCTGTCGTGCAGAGCGTAGGGAAGGACTTCTTCCCTGAGTGCCACCGCGATCTCCTCCTCCCACCAGCCGCTGACTGTTCGCGCGGTCAACAGCAGGCAGGTGGGCGCTTCGCGCTCCCGCAGGGTGCGCAGCACATTGATGACGTCCGCGGACTTGCGGTCCTCGACGTAGTCGACGACGACCAGCAGCGGGGAGGCGACCTCGCTCAGCCAGGCCCGGTCCTGGGGGTCGGGGTCGCGGACGAGGAATCCGGCGTACCAGCCGGTGGCGGAGAGCCGGTGGGCGAGTTCCGCCGCCAGGCGGGTCTTTCCCGCTCCGCCGACACCGTGCAGCAGGGCGATCCGAGTGCGCGGCCCCAGGGGATCGGGGGCCTGGAACCAGTCCTGGAGAAAGTCGAGTTCGTCCCGTGGATGGAAGCGGATGGCGTCGTGGCGTGCCCACAGGAACTTGAGCGGCCCGCTGTGGGTGTCGCCGTCCACCGCCACCGACTCCGGCACCGGCAGATAGGGCGGTGCAAGGACATCGGTGGTGGGCCGGTAGGGCAAGGGGTGTGGCTCACTGTGCTCGTAGCCGAGACCGACGTCGATCGTCACGCTCCAACGGTCCTCGGCGGCTTCCCGCAGGAGCGCGGCGCCGTATGCGACCGACTGAGCCCAGGACTGCTGTTCCCGCCGTCGCGGGTCGGCCGTGTCGGCACGGGAGGCGACGCCGGTGATGTCGATGGCGAGGAATGTGCCTGGAGAGTCCTCGCTCTCGGCGAGCTGGTCGATGAAGTCAGGTGGAAGGGTCTGCCAGTCGGGGTCCTGTTCGTCCCAGCGGTAGTCCCGGTGCGCGCGGTTGGACCAGTTGCCGTCAAGCCAGACAGCGACCAGCGCGTGCGCCGGATCACCCGGCTTGGCGCCGGCCAGGACGATGATCAGTGGGTGGAGCCCGGCGTCCAGGCACGCTCCGGCGAAGGTGACCGCGAGGTCCAGGCAGGTGCCATGGCGTGGCCGGCGGAGCACCTGGTCCGGCGGCCGGATGGTCTGGCGGCCGGGATCACTGGTGGTCGGCTCATCGGCGTACTGGATACGGAGGGCGGCGAAGGCCTCGTACAAGGCACGTGCGCGAGCTGCGGGAGGGCCGTCCCCGGGGGCGGGCATGCCGGTGCCGAGGAGGTCGGCCGGTGCCCCGCTCGCACGCTCGCCCGGACGTCCGCGCTGGACGTACTCGATCAAGGCCCTGGGATCGCTGGTAGCCCACCGGCGCCATGCCGTACTCACGAGCCCGCTCCCTCGTACCCCGCCTCGACCACGCCCAGTACATCCTCGGCCCGAAGGCGATCCACCGTCGGCACACCGGTGGCCGCGACCTCCACCGAGTACGCCCCGGCGCCCGGTGGCAAGAGTTGCGCCTGCCACTGGTTGTCACCGGACCTGGCGCATGGCAGCCATGGCGCGCCGGCCTTCTCCTGGCCGTCGCGAGCACGGACCCGTATCCGTACTTGCGTCCGCTCGTCGGCCTGCGCGCCGTGAAGAACGACACCGACCGCAACCGGGTCACCGGACAGGGCGGTGTCGTCCAGGTCGAGTCCGAGCCAGGGGCGGTCGGGCTTGTCCCCTCGTACGGACTCGAGCGATTCACCGGCGTACTCGGCCAGGATGTCGACCACCACCGACGAGGAAGCGAGCACCATATGACGCTCCGCCACCGCCCTGCGGGCGCGCATGTCCTGCTGCTCGATGGGGATGGCCGAGATCGCGGGGACCGTACCGTCGCCGAGCCAGTCGGGGTTGGGCAGCCAGCCCGGTGCGCCCTTCGTCACCGACAGACCGGAAGGCGAGAGCAGGGCCTGCTGAAGGGTGGCGTGGCCCCGGCCGAACACGGCTGTCAGCTCAGGGCAGTTGGGGCTGCCGGACAGCTCGGTCCAGGCCGCCTCGATATCCTGGTGAACGCCGAAGGCGGCCTTCGCCCGCGAGACGAACGACGCGTCGACAGTGGCCCCTTCCCCCAACTCGTAGGGCCTGAGCCGTTCCGCGCTGCCCAACTGTGCCACCGCCGGGTAACGCGGCAGGAGTTCGTAGGCCGACGGCCACTGACGCAGCACTTCGGTGAGTCCGGCCAACCGTTTGGGGCCCACCTTCAGCCCGTTCGCCAGGACACTCAGCGCCTTGGGAGCGCCACGGTGCGGGGTACCGAGGGTGATCAGCGCCGCGCAGTCGACCGCGCCGCCCAGGGGGCCCAGCCAGTAGCGGGCGACCAGGCCGCCCATGGAGTGCGCGACCACGATCACGCGCCGTCGGCGTGCCCCGGAGTGTTCACCGCCCAGACGGGCAGCGACATCGGAGGCGAGGCGCTCGGCCGCATGCCGGATGCTGTGCCGGAAGTCGTACGGGAAGAGGACCAGGTCAGCACGATTGTTTGGCTCACGCCCAGGCAGGGAGACATCCACCTGCACGTCATCGAAGTGGTTGCGGATCTTGCGTACCAGGCCGTCATAGCCCGGGACGACGAAGGGGCCGATCAAGGTGATGTCCGGCATCAGACCGACCGGGACCAGGTCCGGGTGCGTATCCAGGCCCAGCCGGTGCGGCCGGGTGGCGGCGGCGACAAACCGCCGTCGGTGCCCATCCCAGCGGGCAGCCCCCTCCGTCGTCTGCAGGACACTTCCGCCGATTCCGGGCACTACGACGACAAGATGCTTGAGTGAAGCCACCGCTGTTCCCCCGTTCACGCTCGCCACCGGGGCGCTGGACCAGGGTGACGACCAATCAGGGGTACGAAGATAGCGCCGGATCGCACATGTTCGGCAGGGTTTCACTGCATCGAGAATCGGGACCAATGCCATTCGGTGATTCGAGGGGGCGTTTTCCGCAGGACCGGAACTCAATGGTCAGTTGACGGGCATGTCGGACCGGAAATGGTCAGAACTGAAAACATTCTGGCGGGAGCGACAGACGTGACCTCAGGACACTCGTTGGCTGGGATGAGGACCGGGTGGTGTCCGGCTGCTGCACTGCAGCTCCCGTCCAACGCGGTGTCCGCCGGCCACCCGAAGGCGCCCCGAATCCGTCGCAGAGCAAAAATGGCACCGCCCGCGGGGGCCTCAGTAATTGAGCCGAAGTCAGTAATTGAGCCGAAGCACGATAGCTGTCACCAAGGCAGGCTGTTGTCGCCAGGACTTCCGGGCAGGGCACGCAGCGCCAGAACCCGTGATCTGTGACGTTCCGTAACAGTGGACCGGTCGGTAGAGCTGGTGCGGCTTCCCATGCAGTCACCTGAAACTCTTCTCGCTTCGGAATCGCCCTGGACGAGGAACCGCTGGAGGGCATGGCCCTCCTGTCGCCCTCCCACGGTCGGCGCCCAGTTGCCGGATACCCAGCCCCACCACGCCATCACGGCTGTCGCGCGCCACCACCAGGCGTTCAGCCCCCATCTGTTTGCGCAGGATGTCGTCGGCGCTGTGGCTGCAACCGCACGGCCGGGTACGGCGTCGTGAACTGTGCTCAGGTGTCCAGCACCGTGCGACCAGGAAAGGCGCCGCCATGTACGACCGCCCGTTCCTCACATTGCCCGAAGAGCTTCTGCTGGCCTGCGGGGACCCGGAAACCGGCCGCATCCGACCGCCGGACTTCTTTGCCCGGGCACTGTCCGGGGCTGTGCTCGCGGAGCTCGAGCTGCGCGGCGCGATCATCATCGAGCAGTCCAAGATCGTTGAACTGCGGCCGCTTACACGGGGAGAGCCCGTCATCGATCGTCTCTTCGAGCAGCTCAACAGCGATATTGCGCCCGGCCAACTCGGCAATGAGCAGTCGCGACTGGTCGGCGGGCCGGACAGCTTCCGCAACCTGCGCCACGTCGTGCCCCCTCGTGGCGTCGCCGCTCGCGCCTCCGCCGGAATGCGTTTCGCATTGGCCTCCGGCCTGCCGAACTGGACACTCAGCGACTGGATCAGCTCCTGGCATCGCTTCCGCGACATCGAGGAGCGCTACCTGGAAGCAATGGAGGCCCGCGGGCTGGTGATCGCTCACCGCCGCCGAATCCTCGGGATCGTGCCCCGCACCACTTGGAACAATGCGTCGCCCGGATACGCCCGGGAGTCCACTGCCAGGATCGACGAGACAGTCCGAGCGGTCACCCACACTGAGCGGTCCCAAGCGCCGTCCCGGCGCGCGATGCACCTCGTCGCTCTGGTCGGGGCTGCCGGCCTCAGCGGACGCCTCTTCCCCGGCCACGAGTACCTGAACACCCACCGCCATATCGAGCACATCACCAGCGGCAATCCGATCGCCGCCGCCGTCCGCTCCGTCAGGGAGGCCGACGAGGAGGCGCGGCGCTCGCTCGACTGAGAGGTGTCCCACGCCAACTGGTGCCCGACAACGTGAAGACCGGCGTTGATAAACCCCCGACCTTTACGATCCCGAAATCAACAAGGCGTATACCGAACGTGCCACTCATGACGCACCGCTCGGTTGGCTCTCCTCCTCCGCCCCGGTCCCCTCGGCCGTCCGGGCCGGTGTGTCCAGCAGCAGGAGCGCCTTGCGCACCTCGTCGACGCGGGGCGAGTCGAGCGCCGTGTACAGCGCCAGCGCCGCCCGGAGGTGGTACGCGGCCCGCTCCTGGTCCCGCAGCGCCTGCCGGACCAAGGCCATGCCGAGGTGGGCGCGCGCCTGTTCCTCCCGTTCCTCGATCGCCGACGCCACGTCCATCGCTGAGGCGTGCGCGTCGAGGGCCTCGGTGTGCCGTCCGGTTCCGTGCAACGCCTCGCCCAGGCCGTTGAGGGCGCCGGCCTCGCCATAGCGCTCCCCGGTCCGGCGGAAGAGGTCCAGGGCCCGGCGCTGGTGCGCGGCCGCCTCGTCGTCCCGGCCGAGACCGTGCAGCGCGTTGCCCAGGTTGGACAGCGCGTGCCCCTCCCCGCCGGTGTTACCGAGCCGTCGGAACAGGGTCAGCGCGCGCTCGAAGTACCCGGCCGCGGCCGTGTGGTCGCCCAGCCGGGCCACGACGATGCCCAGGTTGCCGAGCGCGCTGGCCTCGCCCAGCGGGTGGCCCGTCGAGCGGTAGAGCTCCAGTGCTCGGCGGTACTTCTTGATCGACGCCTGGTAGTCCTCCAGCAACTCGTGCACGATGCCCAGGTTGTTCAGCACGTCCGCCTCGCCGTGCGCGTCGCCCTCCGCGCGAAACAGCCCGACCGCCCGCTCATGGTGCTCGGCGGCCTCCCGGTACTGCCCGCGCAGTTCGTGCAGCACGCCGACGTTGGTCAGGTGCCGGGCCTCGCCGGTCCGGTACCCGACGCGCCGGCACAGCGCGAGCGCGGTGTCGTGGTGCCGTTGCGCGCTGTCGTAGTCGCCGAGCCGCCGGTGCACCGCCCCCAGACAGACCAGCACGTCGGCCTCGCCGCGGGCGTCGCCGACCGAGCGGGCCGCCCGCAGCGCGTGGGTGTGGACGGCCAGGGCGTCGGCGTAGTGCCCGGACCGCTCGTAGTGCCGGTGGAGGGTGGTGGCGAGGCGCACGGTGTGCCCGGACGGGCCGGGCTCCTCGGTCCGCGAGCACAGCGCCACCAGGGTGGGCTGGGCGGCGGCCAGCCAGGCGCGGCACTCCTCGGCCGTCCGTAGCGGCGGCAGTCCGGTGGCCGGCAGCTCGACGGTGGGGCGCAGATGCCGTTCGGCCGGGTAGAGCAGGTCCATGGCCGCCGCGGACGCCGCCAGGCAGTGGTCCAGCAGCCGGGCCATGGCGGCGTACCGGTCCTGCGCCGGGTCGTGCCGGGCGGCCAGCTCCCCGGCGTAGGCCCGCAGCAGGTCGTGCATGCCGTGCCGGCCGGGACCGGTCCGCTGCACCAGGTGCGCGCCGGCCAGCACGTCGAGCGCACGCCGGGCGCGGTCGGCGGACTCGCCGGCCAGGGCGGCGGCGGAGTGGACGTCGACCTCGGGACCGGGATGCAGGCCCAGCAGCCGGAACAGCCGGGCGGGCAGCTCAGGGAGACGGTCGTAGGACCAGGAGAACACGGCGCGCACCGCGGCCCGCGGATCTCCGTCACCGTCCAGCAGGTCGAGCCGCCGTCGGCGGTCCCGCAGTTCGGCGACCAGGCCGGCCAGCGACTCGGCGGGACGCGACAGCACCAGCTCGGCCGCCACCCGCAGGGCCAGCGGCAGCCGCCCGCACTGCTCCGCCAAGGCCGCGGCCTCGGCCTGCTCGGCGTCCACGCGCGGCCCGATCAGCGCACGCAGCAGCGCTGTCGCGTCGTCGGGGGACAGCGCGTCGAGGATCACCCGGTGCGCTCCGTGCACCGCCACCAGCGACGCCAGCGCGTCCCGGCTCGTGATCAGCACCCGGCAGTCCGGGCCGCCCGGCAGCAGCGGTCTGACCTGGGCGGCGGAGGCCGCGTTGTCGAGGAGGACGAGCAGCCGCCGTCCGTCGACGGCCGTCCGGTAGCGCGCCGCCCGGTCGTCGAGCCGCCGCGGGATCTCCGGCCCGGGGACGCCGAGCGCGGTGAGGAACCCGGCGAGGGCCTGGGCCGCGGACACCGGCTCCTCCGGGTCGTAGCCCCGCAGATCGACGTAGAGCTGCCCGTCGGGAAAGGCGTCACGCATCCGGTGCGCCCAGTGGACGGCCAGCGCGGTCTTGCCGACGCCCGCGGTGCCGGAGACGGCGGAGACGATCACCGCCGCCGTCCGGCGGACGTCCTCCCCGGCGAGCAGATGCCCTGTCAGTTCGGCGAGTTGCTCGTCACGGCCGGTGAAGGGACAGACGTCCATGGGGAGTTGGGCTGGGATTGGCGCGGGGGCGACGGCAGCCGGGGCGGGCGCGGGGCGCGGTTCGGCGGACGGCTGCCCATCATCGCTCTCGCTCAGCAACTCCTCGTACGTGGCCCGGAGTTCACGCCCCGGAGGCACACCGAGTTCGTCGGCCAGCTGCTGCCGGATCCCGGTGTAGGCGTGCACCGCCTCCGCCTTCCGCCCGGCCTCGCCCAGGGCGCGGACGAGCATCATGGCCAGAGGTTCGGACAGGGGGTGCTCGGCCGCCAGGGGGCGGAGCAGGGCGGGCACCTCCTGCGGCCTCCCCTCGTGCAGGAGGGCCCCGGCCCAGTCGAGCGCCGCCTCGATCCGCTCGCCGGTCCACACGGTCCGCATGCGCTCGGCCCACGCCCCAGCCTGCTCCGGCAGCGGCGCACCCCGCCACAGCCGCAGCGCCTCCTCCAGCACACGGGCCCGCTCGGCCTCGGCGGGGCACGCCCGGCCCCGGGCGACGAGCGCGCGGAAAAGCAGCAGGTCGACGGCGTTCTCGCCCGCTTCCAGGACGTAGCCGCCGGAGGTCCTGACGATACGGAGCGCCCCGCCCTCCCCGTCCCGCGGGGCGCCTTCTGATTCGGTCGACGCGGCGTCCTCCAGGAGCCGTCGCAGCCGGCTGATGTGCGCGTACAGGACCGACCTGGCCCCGTCGGGCGGATCGGCGTCCCACACGCGGTCGATCAGGGTGTCCACGGGGACGGGACGCCCGGCGTCCGTCGCCAGCGCCGCGAGGACCGCCCGCCGGCGCGGCTGCCCCACCTCGCGCAGCCGCCCCCCGACCCACAGCTCCAGGGGGCCGAGCAAGTGCAGTCTCACCGTTGACGCCGTGCTTCCACTGGTACTCCGATCGATCCGCCAGCTCCGTGACCGGTCGGCACTGCGCCGGACGTCACAAGATTTTCGCAAGGTCCACCGTAGATCCTCACGGCGCAGGTCGTCAGGCGTTCCGCCGCACGAACCAGCCTCACGGGACAGCATCCTGACGGCGCGTCACATCGGCGCCGCCGGGTCCCCTGTCGTACGGGGTTCGGCAGGGGCCCGGGTCGACCTGGACGCAGAAACACCCCAAGAGGAGACAGAACATGAACCTTCGGCGCTGGGCCGCGGCCGCGTCCGTCCTGATGATGGCCGGGGCGGGCACCGCCGTCGCCGCCCCCGCGAGTGCGGCCCCGACCGCGGGCTGCTACGGCTCGTCCTGTGAGGGCAAGGACCCCCAGACCTACTGCGCAGACGACGCCACGTCCCCCGTAGGCGGGGTGCAGCTCGGCCAGGCGTACCTGGAGCTGCGCTACAGCCCGAGCTGCCGGGCTGCGTGGGCGCGCATCTCCCGCGCGAGCTACGGAAACGGCCAGTTCACCCCGTTCGCGACCGTCCACCGCAACTCCGACGGGCGCGAGTACACTTGCGCCGTGCAGCGCGGCGCCACGAGCTGCTACACCCGGATGGTCAACGACATCAACGTGACCTCGTACGCCAAGGGTGAGTGGGACAGCGGCGCGCGGACCTACAACGGTCGCACGTCGAGCTACTGACACGCACCGACCCCGGCAGGGCCCGCCGCGACGCACGCGGCGGGCCCTGCCCCCGTCGTTCTGGCTGACCGTCACGAGGCGAGGGTAAGCACCTCGTGCTGCACCGGCGCCTCGCCCGCGACTACGACCATCGACCCGACAACGCGGCCTCCCGCGTCTACTGGGCCTCCACCGCCGGCATGCTCCGCCGCCTCACCACCCCTGCCCCCACCTGGCGGGACGACGTGGAGCTGGCCACGTGAACGTCAGCGAACTCCTGCGGCTGCTGCAGAGCGAACACGATGAGACCGCAGCCCGCGCCGGCAACCTGCGCGAGCAGATCGAGCGGCTCACCACCGACCTCGCCGAGACCGAAGCCCGCCTGGCCGAGCTCGCCGCCGCCCGCAAGGTCATCGACGGCCTCACCCCTCCCGACCACGCAACGGCCCCGGCGGAGACCGCCACCATCTACCAGCGCATCGTGACCACGTTCAACGAGCACCCCGGGAAGGTGTTCCGCGTCCACGATCTGCACGAACATCTCGGCCTGCCCACCGACGAGCCCTCCATTCGGCCTGCACTCTCGCGGCTGTCCGCTCCTCGTGCAACGGGCAACCCCTGCGCGGGCGGGGACGAGGCGGCGCTCGACGGTCCGGATCTTCATCGGATCGGCAACTCCCGCGCAGGAGGGGAGAACCTGGGGAATGCGCCGAAGAACTGCGAGAAGAGCGGAACACCCCCACGTCGGCGGAGGCGTCAACGATCCTCATCGCCGTCGTCACCGCGGCCGTCGCCACGTGGGCGGTGCCCAACCGGCAGGCGGCCGACCCCCCGCGCCCTCAGTAGGGAGCCATCTTGGACGCCGCCACCATCGGCGCGGTACTTGCGCTCGTCGGGGTGCTGTCCGGTTCGGCGGTGGCGTACCTCGGCAAGCGCGGCGAGAACGCCACCGCCCGCTTCAACTCGGTGACGGACCAAGTCCAGGAAGAACTCGCCCGCGCCAAGACCGAACGAGACACGGCACGCGCGGAGCTCGCCGTCCTGCAGCAGCAGCGCAAGGACGATCTCATCGAGATCGCCCGCCTGCAGATCAAGGTCATCCAACTCGGAGGAGAGCCGTGACCCGTACAGAGCGGGCGCTCGCCGGTCACTGGCGCTCGATCGCCGTCCTGTGCTGGCTACTGGCGCTCTCCGGCGCAGCTGTCATCGGATGGTCCTGGTACAGCCAGCTGGCCGACGAGGTCGACAAGCGGGGCGTGGCCGTCGGCACGCTCGCCGGCGACGTCCGCGTCCTGCGGGCGCAGGTCCAGGCGGGCGAGGTACCGAAGGCGCCTGATCCGAGTAGGGCGGTGGAGGACCTGCCCGCCCACGAGCGGGTCCCCGTGCCGATCCCTGTCCCCGGGGAGAAGGGCGAGAAGGGCGATCCGGGGAAGCCGGCCCCCACCATCACCCCGTCGCCCGGCACGTCCGGTGCACCCGGCCGCGACTCCACAGTGCCCGGACCGTCAGGCGCTCCTGGCCAGCCAGGAGCGGACTCGACCGTTCCAGGACCCCAAGGTGAAGCAGGGCGAGAAAGGTGATACCGGCGACCGAGGGCCAGCCGGACCTTCGTGCCCCGACGGGTATTCGCTTCAGCCGCCAGCCGACGACCCGGACGCACTGGTCTGCCGCCGCGACGTCGCCCCCGACCCGGAGCCCGGGAACGGCAACAACCCGCAGGCCGCAGCCCTCGCCCCCACCCGACGCCAGTACCCGTAGAGCCACAACGGTGCCCCCAACCACGGTCACCACGGCCGTAGTTGGGGGCACCTTTGTCGTGTCATGCTGTGACGTTCCCAGGGGGGAACGGCTGCCCGCCCGAGCCGTCGAGGAGACCGTCGTGTCGGAGACCGTCAGAACGCTGTACTGCACCCACGAGGGCTGTGGATCACCAGTCCCCGCAGTGGTTGGACGAGAAGCCGGTGCAGCAGCCTTTCACGCCAGGAGTGCCAGGCACCCCACCGCTTCACTGGAGGCCCGAGCCAGTTCCTCGCCCCCCTCCCGTACCCGCGCCTCCGCATCTGGGCCACGGAGAAACGCCAGCATGCCAGGGTGGGCCAAGGTCTCAATAGCCGTCGTAGCCCTCGTCGCCGCAGTCGGCTACGGGGCCGGCAGCGGTTCCGACTCGTCAAATCCCCGAGAGGACCGGGACACTTGCCGCGAAAGCTATGAGGGCGTAGGGGATGACACAGTCGACTGGCGCGGCATGTGTGACGTGCCGGGGTATGTCGAGGACGATCGATAGGAGCGCCCCCTGTACGGTCCACAGTGGCCGTGCAGGGGGCGCCTTTGTCGTGCCCGGGGTCAGGCCTCGCAGGCGCTACGGCTCGACACTCACGCGGTAGAACACCTTGCCCTCGTGCACCCCACCCACAGCCCGCCGCCGAGCAAGCCACTTCCGTGCTCTGTGCACAGCGACCGCATGACCCCATCAACATCACCAACAGAGTCACGGCATTGACCCTAGTCGGCCTTCCGCCAGCGGGCGCGCAGACTGAACGCCGCGCCCTTCGGCCGACGTTCTCGGGTGAACACTCCCTTCTTGTTGCCGTCGACACGGAAGACACCAGGCGCCGTGGCGAAGTCGGCGAAGTTCCAGACCTGCTCGCCGACGACCGCGTCGACACGGTCGAACACCCGGTGATACACGTCGAGCAGTTCGGTCTGGTACTCCTCGGTCCACGGGCTGGGTACGACGCTGCGCAGTCCGGGGTAAGTGTCCGCTCCGTACTCGGTGATGACGATGGGCTTGTCGTGCGCGGCCCACTGCCGGAGTTCCGCCTCCAAATCCGTCTCGGCCGCCGCCAGGTCGTCGGGGCCGAAGTACCAGCCGTAGTAACGGTTGAGGAGCACGACGTCGAACAGGTCGGTGACCACGCACTCGTCCGGTTTCCCCATGAGCGCGTTGACATAGGCGACGGGCCGTGAGGGATCCAGTCGGCGTGCCTCGGCAGCCAGTGGTGCGAAGTAGTCGCGCGCCTCCGGTTGGACGTTGTCCGGCTCGTTGGCGATGGACCACAGCACGACACTCGGATGGTTCTTGTCGCGCGCCACGAGCTCCCTCACCGCCTGCAGGTGCGTGCGAAGTGTGCTCTCACCCACGGTGTCGGGCGAGAACGTGGACGCCTTCCGGCCGGAGCCGAAAACACCTCCCGCGATGTTCAGGTTCAGGCCGACGGCCGCCGTCTCGTCGATGACCACCACACCTTGTCGGTCCGCGTAGTCCAGCACCTCCTCGGCATAGGGGTAGTGCGAGGTGCGGAACGAGTTCGCGCCGGTCCACTCCAGCAGGGCGAAGTCATGCACCATCAGGGTGTCGTCGTGAGCCCTGCCGCGCACGGCGGCGTCCTCGTGCTTGCCGAAACCCTTGAAATAGAACGGGACTCCGTTGATCAGGAATTCCTTGCCCCGTACCTCTACAGTGCGCACCCCCACGGACTGCCGGTAACTGTCGACGAGGTCGCCGGAGGTGCTCCACAGCGTGGCCTCGAGTTCGTAGAGGTAGCCGTCTCCGGGCGCCCAGGGATGCACGTCCTCGATCCTGAGGGTCCCCACCGCCCCGGTGGCGGCATGGACCTCGACCCCGGAGGCATCGCGCAGCGAGACACGCACCACGTGCTCTTCGGCTTGAGCGGTGCTGTCCACGCGGTAGGCGACGAGGCCGGTCGTGTCCTTCAGGCTGGTGGTCACGGTGATGTCGGTGATGTGGACGGGGGGCGTGGTGTACAGCCACACGGGCCGGTGCAGGCCCGCGTAGTTGAAGAAGTCGAAGAAGTAGTGCTGCACCCGGCGGCCGTCCTCGCGTTCCTCCACTCGGCCGGGTGGTATCGACTCCCAGGTCAGTTCGTTGTTGACCACGACGGTGACACGGTTCTCGGCACCCGGCCGCAAGTGCGCCGTGACGTCGGCCTCGAAGGGGGTGTAACCGCCTTCGTGCCGGGCGACCTCGACATCGTTGACCCAGGCGGTGGCGCGATGCGTCGCGGCGTCGAAGCGGAGTACTGTCCGTTTCCCCGCCCACCCGGCAGGAACCCATACCTGCGTCTGGTACCAGACGTCGCCGACATGGTCACGGACGGTCGTGTCCGGGAAGATGTCGTTGTAGCTGGCCGGCACAGGGATGTCCACGGCGCCCGCGAGCTGCGAGCGCCACCAGCCCTCGGCACGGCCGGCCCCCTCCGCGTCCAGGCGGAAGCTCCACAGGCCGCCAAGAGAGCGGCGTTCACGAGTGGGGCCGTCCTGGGGACGAAGCATGGTTGGTTCTCCTGTTCTGTTTACGCCTGTCGACGCGGCGGTCGAATAGGTCGAATAGGCGGGGATGAAGGGCGCCCAGGGGACGGTCAGCACTCCCGGGGGCCGGTCGGGGCGGGCGGCGGTCCTGTCGAGGCGGGGGCGGGCGGCGGTCCGGTCTATTTGATGCCGGTGTTGGCGATGCCCTGGATGAAGTGTCGTTGCAGGGCGAGGAAGAGCAGGATGATCGGTGTGACGACCGTGACCGCCCCGGCCAGCAGCAGGCCGTAGTTGGTGCCGTTGGCTCCCGTGGAGAAGAGGGCGAGGGCGACGGGCAGTGTGTAGTGGTCCTCGGTCTGCGCGATGACGAGCGGCCACAGGAAGTTGTTCCACTGCGCGAGGAAGGTGAGGATCGCCAGTGTCGCCAGCGCCGGCCGTGTCAACGGCAGGATCACCCTGAGGAAGATCCGGGATTCGCCCGCACCGTCGAGGCGCGCCGCCTCGACGAGGGCGTCCGGGATGTCCCGGATGAACTGCCGCATGATGAACACGCCGAACGGTGTCACGAGGAAGGGCAGGATGAGCCCGAGATAGGAGTTGCCCAGGCCCATGTTGCTGACGAGCACGAACAGTGGGACGAAGGTGGTGACGCCGGGGATGATCAGCATGGTGAGGACGAGGCCGAACAGCAGACGCTTCCCCGCGAACTCGATCTTCGCGAAGGCGTATCCGGCCATCGAGCAGAACAGCAGGTTTCCCAGCACACAAGCCACCGCGACGAGCGTGCTGTTCAGGAAGTACAGCCCGAAGTTCTGCTTCGACAGCAGTTGTTCGAAATTGGCGAAGGTCGGGGACCGGGGGAGCCAGGAACTCGGGTGGGCGACGATCTCACCCGTCGGTTTCACCGAGCCGAGGAACATCCAGGCAAAGGGCGCCAAGGTGGCGAGGAGTCCGAGCACGAGGGCGCCGTAGAGAACAAGACGGGCCGTGGGGACTCGCCGGGACGGACGCCGTTCCCGGATGGCTGGTCCTGTCGTTGTGGTGGTGGCGGTCATGTCAGGCCTTCGCTCGGAAGATGCGGAACTGAAGAAGGCTCAGTAGAGCGATCGCGGTGACCAGCACATAGGACGCGGCCGATGCCAGTCCGTAGTTCCCGAAGCCGAATTGCTGGTAGGCGTAGTAGCTGATCGACGTCGTGCTGTCCAAGGGGCCGCCGCTCGTCATGACGAACGGTTCCTCGAAGAACTGGAGGTAGCTGATGCTGAGCAGGATGGCGACCACCAGCGTGGTGGGCCGGAGCAGCGGCAAGGTCACGCTGCGGAAGGCCCGCCAGCGGGACGCGCCGTCCACAACGGCCGCCTCGTGCAGTTCGGGCGGTATCGACTGCAGTCCCGCCAGGAAGATCACCATGGGGATTCCGAAGTGCCGCCAGACCGCCATCAGTATGAGGGCGGGCATGGACCAGTTGGGATCGTTCAGCCAGTCCGGCCCGGAGATTCCCACTACGGACAGGACCGAGTTGATCATCCCGTCGGGCTTGTAGAGGTACCTCCACACGACCGCCACCGCCACGATGCTCGTCACGACCGGGGCGAAGTAGGCGACCCGGAAGAAGCCCTTCGCACGCTGGATCCCGGAGTTGAGTGCGACGGCGACGGCGAGCGAGAGCACCATCGTCAGTGGTATGCCCACGGCGACGAAATAGAGCGTGTTCAAAGCGGAGCGGACGAAGGTGGGATCGTCGAAGAGCGCGGTGTAGTTCTCCAGGCCGACGAAGTTGACGCTGAAGGGCGTCTGCACGTCCCTGCTGGTGATGTCGGTGACGCTCATCGACAGTGACGAGAAGACCGGCCAGATGCCGAACGTGGCGAACAGCAGGACGAAGGGTGAGCAGAAGGCCCAGGCGATCAGTGTGCGCCGCAGGTGTCCGGAACCGCGCCTCGACCGTTGAGCCGGCTGCCTGGTGGAAGACTTCTCGCGTACGGGCTTCAGGGAGGTGGCCGTGGTCATCGGGTCTGCCCCGTTCCGATCGCGGACGCTTTCACCTGAATCCGTTCCAGCGCCGCCTTAGGTGACGAGACTCCCTTGGCCACCTTCTCGATCTCGGCATCGATGACCGCGGCGATCTGCTTCCACGTGGTGACGTTCGGGCCGGGTAGCGCGGTCTGAAGCTGGGATCGGAAGACGGCCAGCGTCGGATCCGACTTGAGCTCTCCCTCACTCCAGGCCGGCTGCACGGCGGGAAGGTCTCCGGACAGTTCGTACCAGTCCTGCTGGACGTCGGGCCGGGAGAGCCACCGGATGAACTTCCAGGCACCGTCGCGGTTCTTCGCGTTCTTGAACACCGTCCAGTGCCCTCCGCCGATGAAGCTGGCGTTGGACTTCGCCCCCTTGGGGAGCGGGGCGACCCCCACCTTGTCCTTGACGAAGTCCGCTCCGCCCGCGCCCTTCAGCAGTGCCGTTTCCCAGGGGCCGGAGATCAGTGCGGCGGTGGAACCGGCGACGAACTGCGGCTCGATCTCCCCGAGACTCACCGCCCCATTGCGGGTCGAGGTCTTCGATGTGAAGAACGACTGGTAGAACTCCAGCCCCTTGAGCGCCTCGGGTGTGTCGAAGGTGAATTCGGCGCTGTTCTCGTTCATGAGACGCGCACCGGCCTGCCACATGAAGGGCAGGACACCCTGCCAGCTCGCCGCCACGCCGGTGGGCAGCGCCAGGCCCCACTTCGCGCCCTCCTTCTGGAGGGCCTTGAGGAACGGGCCGTACTCCTTCCAGGTCTTCGGCGCGGAGACTCCGGCAGCCTGTGCCAGGTCCTTGCGGTAGAACAGGACGCGTGTGTCCACGTACCAGGGGACGCCGTACGTGCCCCCGTCGTAGGTGGTGCTCTGAGCGGCGCCTCGGTAGAAGGACGAGGTGTCGACGAGGCCGGCCGGCACCTGCTCGAGTCCGCCCGTCGAGGCGAAGTTCGTCAGGTCGGCGGATCCGACGAGCGTGGCGTCAGGCGTGTCCTGGGAGGCGATCGCCGTTTCGACCTTCTTGGCGTAGTCCTGCCACGGGATGGCCGTGACCTTCACCTTCGCGTCCGGGTTGGCCTTCCGGAAGCGCGCGGCCAACTCGGGCAGGCGCTCTCCCTCGGTGCCCATGGCCCATACGTTGATCTCGCCCTTGGCAGGTGAGTTGCCGACGGGAGCGCCCGCGGCGCCCCCACCGCCTTGTGTATCGGATCGGCCGCAACCGGCCAGAACCAGTGTGGCGGCCAGACCGCCGATGAGCGCTTTCGACACATGTGAGGTGGACATCCTTGTCCGTCTCCTCTCCACCCGGTGGATGCGTGAGCGGCTCTGCCGCACGTCGTGGTGTGGGTCAGCGAGACCGTACAGCGAAAACCGAACAGGTGCCACACTTTCAGCAAGGGTGATGTTGGCGGAATATCGGCCGGACACTGCCCCGCGCCGCCCGCTTAGGGTTGGGGGCATGACCGAGAAGACGGCGGCCCGTCCGGCCACTCGCCGAGGCCCGTATGCCAAGAGCGCACAGCGCAGGGCCGAGATCGTCGCCTCGGCGACCGCCGTGTTCGCGGCTCGCGGTTACCGTGGAGGGTCCCTGAGGGAGATCGCCAAGCAGCTCGACCTCAGCCTGACCAGCGTCGTGCACCACTTTCCCAGCAAGAGCGCGCTCCTCGTGGCCGTCCTCGAGAACGCCGATTACGCAAGCATCGACTCCTTCGAGTCGGACAGCCGGGGAAAGGGTGTGGCCTACGCGGTCCTGCGGTACGTCCGCCGCAACCTGGAACGACAGGAGATGCTGCGGCTCCTCGCCCTGATGGCCGCGGAGGCCTCGGCTCCCGACCACCCGGCGCACGAGTGGTTCCGTGACAGGTACGAGCTGGTCATCACCGCTTTCACAACCGCGGTACGCAGGGACCAGGACCTGGGTCGTATCTCGAACCGGAGGGACCCCGAGCTGATCGCGGCGGCCCTTGTCGCGATGTGGGACGGCCTCCAGCTCCAGTGGCTCATCGACCCGCGGCGTGATCTCTTGGCCGGGATATCGGCCGGCTTGGAGGATCTGCTGGGCGATCCTGCCGTCGGCGACCGGCACCCGTAGCAGCACCAGGCGCCCTTCCCGAGCAGACCGCCGCGCCCGCCCGTCTTGTTTCACCGGTCGGGATCGGCACGCGACCGGCCGCTGTTCGCGACTGCGAACGAGACCGGGATACGGATGGGCGAGTGCTTCTCTCAAGCACTGCGACTGGCGCGTCGGCTACGTATCTCCGTACAGATGCATCGCTTCCCCTTGAGCGCGCAGGGTGGCGACACGTGTGCGGGACGAACAGAGGTGCACTGCTTGGGTTCCAGAGGTGGTCGCAACACCAGACCCTGAGGGGTGTTGCATTGACCAAGCCGCGGCGGACCTACAAGAAGCTTGGACCTGCCCCGTTGGCGGAGAAACGTGACCAATACCTTCGGCTCGTGGCGCAGGGATTGAGTAACTCGGCCGCGTGCCGTGAGGTGGGCATCGCCCGCAAAACGGGGAACCGCTGGCGATACGGGCGGAAGGTCGTTGATCGTTCAGGCCGTGAGCACGTTTACCCGCCCATCACCGAGGAGCGGGACACCTGCGCGAATTCGCCGCGGTACCTGTCGGAGGACGAGGGGATCGTCATCGCCGACCTACTGCGGGCCAAGAGGTCCTGCGTGCCATCGCCCGCGAGCTCGGCCGGGACCCGGCAATGATCAGTCGCGAGGTGCGCCGCAACCGCGACCCGGCAAGTACCACCCGTTCCAGGCCCAGCGGCGAGCCGCCGTACGCCGCGCCCGCTCCAGAGGTCGGAGCCTCTATGACCATCGTGCTTGGCCGAAACGTCAGAGAGGCGGACCAGCTACCGTGAGCGATCTGCCGATGTCTGCCGCTGTCCGGAGTCGAGGGCCACCGGATGGGAAAGCCGACCGTTCCGCAGCTCGAGCCACCCGCTCCGCGTCAGGGGCCGGCGTGTCGCTCCAGCAGGGACCGGACACTGAAGGGCTGCACCTCGAGCAGGACGATGGTGGTGTTGGACCGGACAACCCCAGGCGCTTCCAGCAACAGGTTCGTGATGCGGTGCAGGTCTTCGGTGTCCCGGGCGACAACGCGGGCGAGCAGGTCGCCGTCGCCGGTGGTGACGAGCAACTCGACCACCTCGGGAATGCGCAGGATCGCCTCGCGGGTGGGCTGCCCCACGCGCTGGCTGATCGACATCGTGATGAGTGCCAGCAGCGGATAGCCGAGACCCGCGGGTGCCACGCGCCGACTGTGCTCCCTCAGTTGACCGCTTTCTTCCAGTCGCTTCAGACGTGCCTGCACGGTGTTGCGGGCCAGACCGAGTCGGTCGGCCAGGGCAACCGTCGTGGCCCGTGGGTCCGCGTCGAGCGCCAGGAGGATCCGGGCGTCGAGGGCGTCGACGTTTCGCATGGTGCCCAGTGTGGCACAGCACGGGCGTGCCACATTGAGCATTCTGCTCATAATTTCTGCCACTTATTGCGCATTCCGATGCGTCTTTCTAGGTTCTCGCCATGCAAAAAGCGCGATGCGACAACACATCAACGACCAGAGCCCCCCGCGTGGACCGCCGGGTGTGGGGTGACGAGGACGAGATCGTGGCGGCCGCCCTCGACTACGCGCGGCGGCGCATCACGCAGGCTCCGGATCCGGTGACCGGCGCCCGCCCCGCCGCCGACCTCGCCCTCGCGGCCGGTACGGCTATCACCCCCTGGGGAATCGGCGGCGCCGCGGCCCTCAAACTCTTCGACCGAGTCCTCGCACCCGCCACCCGCGCCCAGAACGGCTCGATGAACCTCGCGTACATCCCCGCGGCCCCCACCCGTGCCGCACTCGCCTTCGACGCGGTCACCAGCGCGGCGAACATCTTCGCGGGCACCTGGGAGTCGGGAGCCGGCGCCATCCACGCCGAGAACGAGGCGCTGGCCTGGCTCACCCAGTTGCTCGGATGGCCCGGCACCGCAGCAGGATGCTTCGTCAGCGGCGGCACCATGGGCAACCTCTCGGCTCTCATCACGGCCCGCGCCGCTGCCGCCGCATCCCGCACCCGGCCGACGGACGGCTGGAAAATCGTGTGTGCCGACAGCGCCCACTCCTCGATCAGGTCCGCAGCACAAGCGATGGACATCGAAGTCGTTACCGCACCCGTGGACCAGCGGGGACACCTCACCGGAGCCGCCGTGAACGCGGTCCTGGACTCCACGACCGGCGTGTTCGCCGTGGTGGCGACCGCCGGAACCACCAATGCCGGTCTCATCGACGACCTCGATGACATCGCCGACGCGTGCGAACGGCACAACGTGTGGCTGCACGTCGACGGTGCCTACGGCGGAGCGGGCCTGGCGGCACCCAGCGTTCGGCACCTCTACTCCGGCATCGAACGCGCCGACAGCTTCATCGTCGATCCCCACAAATGGCTCTTCGCCCCCTACGACTGCTGCGCACTGCTCTACCGGGACCCCGCAGCGGCACGCGCCGCGCACAGTCAGTCGGCGCACTATCTCGACGCCATCGACCGCGACGTCCACAATCCGTCGGACCTGGCCCTCCACCTCAGCCGCCGCGCCCGCGGTCTGCCGCTCTGGTTCAGCCTGGCCGTCCACGGAACCGAGCGGTACTCGAATGCCGTGGAACAGACACTGACCACCAGCCGACTGGTCGCCGACGCCATACGCGCCAGTGACCATCTACGCCTGACGATCGATCCCAAGCTGTCCGTCGTCCTCTTCGAACGCCCTGGCTGGGGCCCGCAGGACTACGCGTCATGGTCCGCCCGGGCGGCCGAAACGGGCGCCATGCTGTGCGTGCCGACACAGTGGAACGGCGCAACGGTTCTGCGCATGGCCTTCGTCAACCCGGACACCTGTGCCGGCGACATCATCGACACGCTCCGCTAGTGAGTGACCGGGTTGGTCAGGCTGCGGGCGCGAGGGGGAGTTGCCGCTCACGCCTGTATGCGATTCCGGTCATCGGTGGGCCGGGGCCTGGGCGTCCAGCGGCTGGGATGGATGCCGTACACGCCGCCGGGCCCCGGGCCTCCGGATGTGCGGCGTCAGCGGGAGTGGCCGAGTTGGGTGAGGGCCAGGTCGAGCATGTCGGCGAAGAAGTCGGCTGCGGTGGCGTCGATGCACAGCGGTGGCTTGATCTTGAGGATGTTGAGGTGGTCCCCGGTTGGCTGGAGGATCACGCCGAGGTCGAGCATGCGGTCGCAGAGTTCGGCGGTCTCTTCTGTGGCGGGTTCCAGGCCGGCGCGGTCCCGGACGAGTTCGAGGCCGAGGTAGAGGCCCGAGCCGTGGACGGCGCCGATGATGCCGTAGCGGTCGGCCAGTGCCTCGAGCCGGCTTTTCAGATGGCCGCCGACGCGCGCCGCGTTGCCCTGGAGGTCTTCGTCGCGCAGGGTGTCCAGGACGGTGAGGCCCACGATGCTGGAGACGGGGCTTCCGCCGGTGGAGGAGAAGAAGTAGCCCTGGTCGCGGTACCGGTCCGCGACCGCCTTCGACGTGATGACGGCGCCGAGGGGGTGTCCGTTGCCCATGGCCTTGGCGACACAGACGATGTCGGGGACGACCTGCTGCTGCTCGAAGCCCCAGAACCAGTGTCCCAGGCGGCCGTATCCGACCTGGACCTCGTCGGCGACGGCCAGGCCGCCGTGACGCCGTACCGCCGCGTACACCTGGGCGAGATAGCCGTCGGGAAGGGCGACTCCTCCGGCGTTGCCGTAGAAGGTCTCGCCGATGAATGCTCCCGCCGGGCGGCCGGCAGCGGCCAGTTCGTCGATCACCGCGACGGCCTCGGGTGCGTAGCGCACGGCATCCGACCCGCGGTGGCAGCCGCGGTAGGAGTTGGGCGAGTCCACGGTGTGCACCCAGCTCGGGCGGGTGGCCAGGGCGTTCGGGTTGTCCTGGAGCGAGGTGGAGACCGCGTCGGAGGCGTACGTCCAGCCGTGGTACGCCTCGCGCAGCGCGACGACGTCGTGCCGGCCGGAGGCCCCGATGGCCAGGCGAAGGCCCAGATCCACCGCTTCTGAACCGGAGTTGACGAGGAACACCGTGTCCAGAGGGTCGGGGAGGAGGTTGGCGAGGCGCTCGGTGAACTCCACCACGGACGCGTAGTGGAAGCGCGAGTTGGTGTTGAGCCGCCGCAACTGCCGGGAGACCGCCTGCTCGACACGGGGGTGGGCGTGGCCCAATGGACTGACGTTGTTGACGATGTCGAGGTACGACCGGCCGTCGGTGGACAGCAGATGGTGTCGCCAACCACGTTCGATACGCGGAGGGTTGGCGTAGTAGTGCTCCTGCACGGTGGCGAACGCGGCGTCACGCCGGTCGAGCAGGTCCCTCTCGCGCGTACGGTCGGAGTCGGCCGGGAGGCCGAGGAGCGGGGCGGGGTCGGCGGTGAGCGCGAGCCAGCCGGCGGCGTACTCGGGACGGACCAGGCGCGGGGCAGCGGGGCCGTCGGCGTCGCGCAGCGCAACGTGGACCGAGGCACCGGAGCTGAGGTGGATGATGTCCTCGCCCGCCTGCACCGTCGCACCGGTGGTGACCACGGGCTGGACCGCGCGGGGGAAGGACAGCGACAGCGCCTGCGCGCCGTAGGTGAGTTCCACGTGGCCCGGCGCCGCAGCGAGGACCTTCCCCGCGGCGGGCGCCTGCACCACGGCATCCCGGCCGAGCCAGAGGTCGATTCCGGTGGGCACCGTGGCGGTGGACACCGCCGACAGCGCCGGTGTCCGAGTGAGTCGCGCCTGGGCGTACCGGGTGGCGACGGCGGCCGCTCCGTCCGCGAGCGCGGAGGTCACCAGCCGGGCCTCGGTGCCGGCGTCCATCCAGGCTCCGTGGTCCATGGAATCGGCTTCGGTGGACAGGTCGAGGAGGGTGATGTCGTCGGCGACGAGGTCCCGCAGGAGAGGGCGCACCGGCGCATCGGCCTGCGCGGTCCGGGCAGGCACGTCGGCCATGCCGGTCGCGTCCCTGATGAGGCGGATCATCACCGGCAGGGGCAGCCAGGTGGCCTGTTCGAATATGCGCCATTCGCGGTCGAGCGCGGCCTTGGCGTAGACGTTGTCCTCGTCGACGGCGGCCTGGTGCCGCCCGCTGGCCACCAGGACGGCGGCGCGCAGGACCACAAGCGGCCATACCGCATCGGCTTCCTCGGGGGAGAGCGGCCGAACGGCGTGGAAGGCGCGGACGGCCGGCAGCACGTGGTGAGGCTCAATACCGTCGTGGTGGAGCATCGAGGACAGTGACACGGCGAGTTCGCCGACCGCCCAGCTTGTGGTCACGTCACCGAAGTCGATGACCCCGTCCGGCATGGGCGGACGGCTGTCGGGACAGCGGATCAGGTTGTCGTCGGTGAGGTCCAGGTGCACGGCCTGCGACGGCAGCGTGGCGGCGATCTTCTGGACATGCGCCCAGGCCTCGGCGGTCGCGGTCCGGACAGCGGTGCGCCGGTCGGGTTCGTCGATGTGCCCGGCGAGCTTGGCGACGACGCGATCGGCGTGCTGCGGGTCCCACTGGAGCACGCGGTCGAGGCCCGGGTGCCGGAAGTCGCGCAGGGCGGTACTGACCTTTGCGGCGATCGTGCCCATGCCCGCCACGCTGCCGGGGGACAGGTGCCGTGGTCCCGAGAGCGTGCCGCCGGGCAGGTAGCGCAGCAGGCGCGCGACAGCCGGACCGTTCTCGGTGTCCACCGTCGTGCGCCGCGGGGTGCCGTCAGGGCGGCGCAGGACCGTGGCGATGCGCAGTTCCGGGCGGGCCGAGGCGATCAGGTCGGCTGCCGCGTCCTGGGCTTCGATCTCCACCGTGCCGAAGGCGGGGTTGGCGATCTTCAGAATCGCCGCGGGCGTCCCGTCGTCGGCGTGCAGTAGGAAGTTGGCGTCCTGCTGGCTGCCCAGCGCCTGCGCGCGAGCAGTGATGCCGAGGTGTTCGGCAGCGATGAGCTCAGCCTCGGCCGACGCCATGCGGGGTGCGGGAAGGGCGTCCTTGGTGAAGAAGTCGATCGTGCGGTACTCGTCGGGCAGCATGCAGGTTCCTCCGCTGGTGCGGGCAAACAGGGCTCGGACGCTCGGATCCCTCAGTCGACGTGCCACAAGAAGCGGTGAGTGTGAATCGCGAAGTAGGGGAAGTTCTCCACGGATGCGACACCCTCGACGGGCCGCACGACGTCGTTGATGAAGTCCAGAAGATCCCGAGGCTGAGGGCACACCACCTCCGCGAACAGGTCGAAGCCGCCGGCCGTCAGGACCGTGTACACGACTTCGTCGTGCCGGGACAGTTCATCGGCGACCGCCCGGGAATCGCCGTCGATGCGCAAGCCCAGGAGTGCCATCGACTGCTGGCCCATCGTCATCGGGTCGGTCACTCCGACGACCTGGACCGCCTTGGTGTCGATCAGCCGCTGCAGCCGGAGCCTCGCGGCCGAGGGTGACAACCCCACCTTCGGACCCAGATCGGCGTAAGGAATCCGGCCGTCGACCTGCAGCTCCCGCAGGATGGCCCGGTCGATGTCGTCCATGCAGCACCTCTCTCTCCTGCGTGAACGGCAGACATTGCGCTTGTTTCAAGCACAATGTCGGATCCGTGTGCTCGATTCAAGTGTGATGACGATGGAATCGAGCGAATCGCGTGGGCGGGTTCCAGTGCGCGCTCAAGAGTCCTGACGTTGTGTGAGGACCCGGCGACCGAAGGTCTCCGAGTCCTGTTGATCGGTGACGGTCAGACGGAGTCCATCACGGAGTCCGACGGAGAAGGGTGATGTCGGGAACCCGGTTGGTGATGGAGGGCCGGGCCGCTCGGCGTCGCGTCGGCAGTCGGGCGAGCAATAGACCTGCCGCAGGCGGGGGTTGGCGGTGAAGATGCCCTGACAGACCGGGCAGGTGTGTGCGGCCGGGGGTGCCGGTGGGAGTCGGTGGGCTGCTGATGTGCAGCGCAGGGGTGCGGCGCGGCGGCCACGGCCGTTCCGGTGAGCGCGAGCAGCAGCGCCGCCTCTGAGGAGACGCCTGAACGCACCACGCGCTACAGGGCAATCCGCAGTATCGCGTACAACCTGGATGTGGACTCAGGAGTCCGCGAGGAGGCTGTCGTCCAGGAACTCCCTTACGTGGCACAGGACTTGCGCCCGGTCCGTGCCCCGCAGCCCTATCGCCACATGGATGGAGAACCCGTCGAGCAGCGCCCGCAGCCGGGCGGCGAAACGGTCCGGGTCGACCGGCCGGAACTCGCCCCTCGACACCCCCTCCGCCAGCAGTGCCACCAGGTCGCGGTGCCAGGCGCCCTCGATCGCGGCCTGGCGGTCGCGGGCCGCGTCGTCGGCGTTCTGCGAGCGGTTCCAGACCTCCAGCCACAGCGTCCAGTGCGGGTCCCGGTGGCCGTCGGGCACGTACAGGTCGACGTACGCGTCAAGCCGCTCACGGGCGGACGTGGTGCGGGTCAGCAGCCGGCCGCGCTCGGCGCCGAGCCGACCCTCGCTCCACTCCAGGGCCTGGAGCAGCAGTTCGTCCTTGGAGTGGAAGTAGTAGAGGAGATGGCCGCTGCTCATCCCGACCTCACGGCCGAGCGCCGCCATGGTGAGCTTCTCCAGACCGCGCTCGGCGATCATGTCCATGGCGGCGGCGAGCACGTCCTCGCGGGGCGGAGCGGGGGTGCGGCGGCGGGCTCCCGGGGCGGTCATGCCGCACGCCCCGGCGCACCGCAACAGACGATCTCCTGCGAGGCGGGGTCGGCGCGGAGACGGCCGCGGGTGTCCTCGGGGTGGACCACCAAGGTGTCACGCGGCCCGGCGGTCGTCATGAACCCCTGCCCGTCGGGGTCCCCCACGGCGCCGTCGGGGTTCTTGCGGCCGCCGTGCTCCGGGCGGGTCGGCACCTCGGGCAGGAGCCGCAGCCGCAGCGGCCGGGTCAGCCGTGTTCCGCGGGTGACGCAGGTCAGCACATTCACCCGTAAGTTCTACCTGACCACGGCCCTCGGCTGCTGCTGCGTGACGCAGTGGATGCCGCCACCGCCCGCGAAGATCGTCCGCGCGTCCACCAGCGTCACCGTCCGCTGCGGGAACAGCCGGCGGAAGACGCCGGCCGCGATCTCGTCCCGGGGGTCGTCGAAGCCGCACAGGACGACGCCGCCGTTGCAGAGATAGTGGTTGATGTAGGAGTAGTCGGCCCAGTGGCCGTCGGCCTCCAGGACGGTCGGGGCGGGCACCTCGACGACCTCCAGGCGGCGGCCGCGCGCGTCGGTCTGCGCCTTCAGCAGGCCGACGACCTCCTGCGTCACCTCGTGGTCGGGGTGGGCCGGGTCCGGCTGCACATGGGCCACGACCACACCGGGACGGGCGAACGCGGCGACGATGTCCACATGGCCGAGGGTTCCGAAGCCGCCGGGCGGATAGTCGCCGGTGAGGCCGCGCGGCAACCAGATCGCCTTGCGAGTGCCGAGGTGGGCGTGGATCTCGGCCTCCACCTGCTCGCGGGTCCAGTGCGGGTTGCGTTCCGGCCCGAGCTGGACCGTCTCCGTCAGCAGAACCGTGCCCTCGCCGTCGACGTGGATGGCACCGCCTTCGTTGACGAGTTCCGAGGTGTACGTCTTCGCCGAACCCGCGAGGTCGGAGACGTACACGGCGATCTTCACGTCGTGCTCCCAGCGCGCCCAGTCCTGGGCACCCCAGCCGTTGAACGTCCAGTCCACGGCGGCGAGTTCACCGGCGCCGTCGGTGAGGAACGTGGGCCCGATGTCGCGCATCCAGGCGTCGTCGAGGTCCCGCTCGACCGTGTCGATGCCGTGCCCGAGCAGAGCGCGCGCCTCGGCCGACTGTCCGGGGCCGCACACCACCGTCACCGGCTCGAAGCGGCGCACCGCGCGGGCGACCGAGGCCCAGGCGATGCGCGCGGCGGCGAGGTCCTCGGGGTCGTCGAAGGTCGGGTTCGGGCCCGGCCACGCCATCCAGGTGCGCTCGTGCGGGGTCCACTCGGCGGGCATGCGGAAGCCGTCGGCGGCAGCAGACATGAGTGATCCTTACAGGCTGTGACATTCAAAAGAAATACAGGCGGTTGAGGGAGACGGACTCGGCCGGTTCGGAGCGCAGCGGCTCTCCGTCGAGCGTGACCAGCCCCGTACGCTGGTCCACATCGACCGCTCCGGTACGGGAGTTGAGGCGCAGGTCGGCCGGCCCGATGCCGCGCGTGCCCCGTACGGCGACCCTGCGGCGCCGGGTCGGCATCGAGTCGTTGCCCTGGTCGACGGCCGCCCGGGCGACGAAGGCGACCGAGATGTCGGCGGGCGTGGCGCCGTGGGCCCCGAACTGCGGGCCGAGGACGAGGGGTTCGCAGGTGTCGGTGGCGGCGCCCGGGTCACCGACCACTCCGTACGCCGGGAAGCCGGCCTTGAGCACCAGCTGCGGCTTGGCGCCGAAGTACTCCGGCCGCCACAGCACGATGTCGGCGAGCTTGCCGACCTCGATCGACCCCACCTCGTGGGCGAGGCCGTGCGCGATGGCCGGGTTGATCGTCAGCTTGGCCATGTAGCGCAGGACGCGCTCGTTGTCGTGGTCGTCGGGTGCGCCGAACTCGGCCTTCATCTTCCCGGCCATCGCGAACGTACGGCGGACGGTCTCGCCGGCCCGCCCCATCCCCTGCGCGTCCGACGACGTGATGCCGATCGCGCCCAGGTCGTGCAGCACGTCCTCGGCGCCCATGGTCCCGGCGCGGATGCGGTCGCGGGCCATGGCGGCGTCGCCGGGCAGGTCGGTCTTGAGGTCGTGGACAGAGACGATCATGTCGTAGTGCTCGGCGACGGCGTCCCGGCCGAAGGGGAGGGTGGGGTTGGTGGAGGAGCCGATGACGTTCGGGACGCCGGCCATCTTCAGCACGTTCGGGACGTGTCCGCCGCCGCAGCCCTCGATGTGGAAGGCGTGGATGGTCCGGCCCTCCAGCACACGCAGGGTGTCCTCGACCGACAGGCATTCGTTCAACCCGTCGCTGTGCAGGGCCACTTGGACGTCGTGTTCCTCGGCGACACGCAAGGCGGTGTCCAGGGCACGCGTGTGGGCGCCCATGTCCTCGTGCACCTTGAAGCCGGACGCGCCGCCCTCGGCGAGGGCCTCCACCAAGGGCGCCGAGGAGGACGACGAACCGCGCCCGAGGAAGCCGATGTTGACCGGCCAGGCGTCGAAGGCGTTGAACGCGTGCCGCAGCGCCCACGGCGAGTTGACCCCGACGCCCCACACGGGCCCGAACTCCTGCCCGATGATCGTGGTGACGCCGGAGGCGAGCGAGGCTTCCATGATCCGCGGCGACAGCAGGTGGACGTGGGTGTCGACGGCTCCGGCGGTCGCGATGAGCCCCTCGCCGGACACGATCGAGGTCCCGGTGCCCACGACGACGTCGACCCCGTCGAGGGTGTCGGGGTTCCCGGCCCGCCCGACCGAGCAGATCCGGCCTTCCCTGATGCCGATGGAGACCTTGCGGATCCCCAGCGCCGCGTCGATCACGACGACGTTGCTGATGACCACGTCACAGGTCTCCCGGACGGCGGCCGCCTTGAGGTGCAGTCCGTCCCGGGCGGTCTTGCCGAACCCGGCGAGGAACTCGTCGCCGTAGCGCTGGGAGTCGGACTCGACGCGGATCGTCAGGCCGGAGTCGCCCAGCCGTATCCGGTCGCCCGCGCGCGGGCCGTGGGTGGCGGCGTACTCGTACGGGCTGGGGCGGCGGGCCTCTGCGGGGTGGCCTCCTGGGCGGCTCATCGCTCGACCTCCTGATCAGGTATTTCCGGTACGCCGAGGTAGCCGCAGGCGGCGGCGCGGCGCAGTGCCTCCTCACGGGCGCCGGGTGCGTCCAGTGCCCCGTCGACCAGACCGGCGAACCCGATGGCGATCCGGTCGCCCCCGATGGGCACCAGCCCGACCTCGAGGCTCTCCCCCGGCCCGAACCGCACGGACGACCCGGCGGGTACGGCGAGCCGCATCCCGTAAGCCCACTCCCGTGCGAAGTCGAGCCGCGGGTTGGCCTCGAAGAAGTGGAAGTGGGAGGTCACGGAGACCGGCACGGTGGCGGTGTTGCTGACCGTCAGCCGGACGGCCGCCTCGGGCTCGGCGTGCTCGGGACCCGGCAGCAGCGCGCCCGGAGCCCGCTCACCGAGACTCCCGCCGATCGGGTCGCTCACGACCGCGAGCCGCGAACCGTCGTCGAAGACCGCCTCGACGTGCACCTCGGTGACGACGTCCGCGACACCCGGCAGCACGTCGTCCGGGCCGAGCACGGATCTGGCGCGCTCGACGGCCTCCGCAAGCCGGGCACCGTCGCGGGCGGCCTCGCAGACGGTGTCCGCGATCAGCGCGGTCGCCTCCGGCACGTTGAGCCGCAGACCGCGGGCGCGGCGGGCGCGGGCCAGCTCGGCGGCTCCGAAGAGCAGCAGCCGGTCACGCTCCGTGGGAGTCAGTCTCATGCCGCGGGCACCTCCTCGCTTCGCTCACGTTAGAGCAACACTCTAAGCATGGAATACCTGGGGGTGAAGTGTTGACTCAGCCAAACCGATCCCCCACATTGCACGTCGCTCTAATTCTCGAGACACCTCAGGCGGCCGATCAAGGGAGACCTGCATGCCCATGGAACAGCGCGGAGTCGACACCATCCCCGACGAGGAACGCACGAGCGGCCCGCGGGACCTGGTCTCGAATGCCGCCGGCGAGGAGCGTCCGCCAGTGCTTGCCGTTGTCCGTCGTCACCAGCAAGCCGCGCACGCGCTCGTCCTCACCCTCGCCCTCGCTCTGGGTGAGGGACAGTGCCGCGGTGCCGCCCCGCACGCGGCGAGGTCCCGGCCGACAGCGCCGCACGACCCGCCGACCGGCATGGGCCGGTCGGCGGGCTGGAAGCCGCACCGCGTCCGGTCGATTCACGTTCTGGCGGGCTCGTCGTCGAGGCGGAACCTCGGGTCGCCCGGTACGGACGCGAGGAGTTGAGCGGTGTACGGGTGGTTCGGCGCGGCGAAGGTGGCTCCGGTCGGGCCGAGTTCGACGAGGTCCCCGTGCAGCAGGACCGCGACCGTGTCGCTGACGTGCCGGACGACGGCCAGGTCGTGCGAGATGAACAGCATCGTCAGCGAGAGCCGACGGCGCAGATCGGCGAGCAGGTTGAGGATCTCGGCCTGGGTCGTCAGGTCGAGGGCCGAGGTGATCTCGTCGGCGATGACGAACCGGGGACGCGGTGCGAGGGCCCGTGCGATCGCCAGCCGCTGCCGTTGACCGCCGGAGAACTCGTGCGGGTAGCGGTCCATGGCGTCCGGGTCGAGGCTCACCTGGCTGAGCAGCTCGGCGATCCGGGTCCGGACCGGTTTGACCCTGGCCCGGATCGGATCGAGTGCCTCGGCGAGCGACTGCGCGACGGTGCGCCGCGGGTCGAACGAGGAGTACGGGTCCTGCGGAATCATCTGGACCGTCGCGGCTCCCGCCCGTCCGCGCGAGGTGCTCAGCGGGGCGCCGTCCACGAGGATCCGGCCGCTCGACGGCCTGTGGACACCGACGAGTGTCCGCGCGAGCGTCGTCTTGCCCGACCCGGACTCGCCGACGAGTGCGAGGGTGCTGCCCCGGGGGATGTCGAACGAGACTCCCTTGAGCACCCTGCGGGCCGCGGCGCCGTGGCCGAGCTCGACGGTGAGGTCGTTGACGCGCAGCAGCGGGGCGGCCGTCTGCGGGTCCGGTGCGGTGGCGGTGGCGGACATCAGCGGCTCCCTTCCGCGGCCGGGGGGCGGTCCGCGGCTTTGTCGGAAAGGTCGTCAGACGGCGCCCCGCTCGGCTGCGCCGCATGCGCGCCGGCCGTCCACCGGACGGCGCTGAGGGCTCCGCCGGCCTCGGCCGCGGCGGGCGTCGCCGCGAGCAATGCGCGGGTGTACGGGTGGGTGACCGTCCCCCGGCGCAGGTCGCCGCCCGTCGTCCGGTCGACGACCCGGCCGCCGTGGAGCACCAGGACGGTGTCACAGAGCACACCGACCACGCCGATGTCGTGCGAGATGAACAGCATCGCCGTGCCGTGCTCGCGGTTGATGCGCCGGAACTGCCGCAGAACCTCCGCCTGGACGGTGACGTCGAGGGCCGTCGTCGGTTCGTCGGCGATGAGCAGCCGCGGATTCGTCGTCATCGCGGAGGCGATCGAGGCGCGCTGGAGCATGCCGCCGCTCAGCTCGTGCGGGTGCTGACGCAGCCGCCGGTCCGGCTCTGTGACGTGGATGTCGGCCAGGGCGCGGACCATGTCCTGCGCGGCCTGACGCCGGGGCGTCCCCAGATGCACCCTGGCCACCTCGGTGAGCTGGGTGCCGAGCCTCAGCGCGGGGTTGAACGTGCCGATCGGGTCCTGGTAGACGATGCCGATCTCGGTCGCGAGGCGTCGCTCCGGCGGTGTTCCGAGCAGGTCGAGGTCGCCGAGGGCGAGGCGCGACGCGTTCGCCCGCACGCCCTCGGGGAGCAGGCCCGCGACCGCCATGGCGATGGTGGACTTGCCCGAGCCCGACTCCCCGACGAGGCCGACGATCTGGCCGGCCCCGATGGTGAACGACACGTCGTCGACGAGTGTCCGGTCGCCGGCCCGCACGGTCAGCCCGGCGACGGTCAGCAGGCCGTCCGGCTCCGTGCCGGCCGCTGCCCCCGCACTGCCCGACGCCTGAAGCGCCTGAGGCGCCTGCGCCGCGCCGTCCTGTGCCGGGGCGGCCGGTCCCGCCGCGTCCGCCGTCTTGGCCGGTGCGGGCGCTGTGCCGCGGGTTCGCGGGTCGACGAGTGAGGCCACGCCGTCTCCGAGGAGCATGGCGCCCACACCGGTGACGATGAGCATGATCGACGGAGCGAGGACGATCGACGGCTGGGCGAAGATCGACGGCAGCGCCTCGTTGAGCAGCCGGCCCCAGTCGTACTGCGGGTTCTGCACACCGAGGCCGACGAACGACAGACTGCTGATGTCGAGCAGGGACAGGGTGAAGCTCGAACTGAGGAGCACCAGCAGAGGCCCGCTGATGTTCGGCAGGACATGCCGGCCCAGGATGCGCAGGCCGGGAACGCCGAGCAGGCGCGCGGTGAGCACGTAGTCCTTGTCCGCGACGGTCGCAGCGAGATTCGCCGTCAACCGCGCGAACCCGGGGACGCCGGCGACGGCGATCGCGACGATCGCGGACCCCATGCCCGGCCCGAGCACCGCCGCGATGACGAGGGCGAGCACGAGCGAGGGGAAGGCCACCGCCGAGTCGATGAGCCGCAGACAGGTCTCGCGCAGCCACCCGGGGGCCAGGTGGACCAGCGCGCCGATCGCGACGCCGACGACGAACGAGGCGGCGGTGGCGGCGGCGGCCATGAGCAGGGTGAGGCGGGTCGCGACGAGCGCCCGGGCGAGGACGTCACGGCCGAAGGCGTCGGTGCCGAGGAGATGCTCGGCACCGGGCCCCAGCCGGGCGTCGTCGGTGAGGGTCTCGGCGGAGCCGCTCAGCAGCGGCGGGGCCACGAGGGCCACGACGAGGAGCAGTCCGAGGATCACCGCGCCGGACAGCAGCGACGGGTTGCGGCGCCATCGGCGCACGGTCGTGTCAGTGGCCACGACGACCTCCCTCAAGAGTGCGGGGGTCGACGATGCCGAGGACGACGTCGACGAGGAGGTTGACGAGCAGGGCGAGCATGCCGACGACGAGGATGATGCCCTGGATCACCGGATAGTCCTTGTAGATGATCGCCTGGACGACCTCGGTGCCGAGCCCTGGGTAGGTGAAGACGTTCTCCAGGATGATCGTCCCGCCGAGCAGGGACGTGAGGACGAGACCGCTCAGGGTGAGGACACTCGTCACGAGGTTGGGCAGCGCGTGGCGGAGGTGGAGACGCACGGATCCCAGACGGTGGCCGCGGGCGGTCCTCATGTAGTCCTGGGCGAGCACCGAGGCCGTCTCCTGCCGGACGACCCGGGCGATGGCGAAGGCCGGGCCGATGCAGAGCGCGGCGATCGGCAGGACGAGCGCGCTCGGTGTCGTGGCGCCGCCGGACGGCAGCAGCCCGAGGCTGATCGAGAACAGGACGATGAGGAGGGTCGCGACGACGTAGACCGGCGCCGACGCGAGGAGCCCGGCGACCGTGCCGAAGCCGACGCCGAGCCGGCGGCGGCGTCCGTCACGGGTGAGGACACCGACGGTCATGCCCAGCGGGACGGCGATGACAAGGGAGAGCAGGACGGCCGGGATGACGAGCTGGACGGTGTACGGCAACCGGGTCGCGACGATGTCCGCGACCGGGGTGTCGAACCGGAACGAGGTGCCGAGCCGCCCGGACGCGATGTCGCCGAGGTAGTGGACGAACCGCGTCGCCATCGGCTCGTCGAGGCCCAGTCGTTCGCGTATCGCCGCGAGCGTGGCCGGGGACGAGTTGGTGCCGGCGATCGCGCGGGCCGGGTCCCCGGGCAGCAGGGGCACGATGAGGAACGTCACGAGGACGAGCAGCAGCACGGACATCAGCAGGCCGCCCGCCCGGCGGACGGCGAACCCGGCCCAGCCACCGCCCAGCCGCAGCCGGGGAGCGCGCCGGACGGGTGCGGCGGGCAGCGGTCCGGTCGGGACCGCGGATCCGGCGCTCACAGCGCCCCCGCGAGTGCCGCGTCGTCCGGGTGCCGCTCGTGCCAGCGGAACCGCGGTTCGAGCTGGGCGGACAGGCGCAGCAGCGTCGCCTCGTCGTAGGGTGCGCCGACGAGTTGCGCACCGACCGGCAGTCCGTCCGCGGTCGTGTGGACGGGCAGCGAGATGGCGGGCAGCCCGGCGATGTTGACGAACGCGGTGAACGAGACCATCCGGGTCTCGGTGGCCCGCGGGCCGTCCGGGTCGGAGTTCGCCTCGTCGTACACGGGGCCGACCGGCGGCGCCACGACCGCCGTGGTCGGGGTGAGGAGAACGTCGAAGTCCCTGCCCCACTGGGCGACCACGTCACGTGACTCGGCCTGCAGGCGCGCCGCCGTCCGGGCGTAGTCGCCCGCGGTGACCTCGAGGGCGGTCTCCCGGCGGCGCCGGATGTAGGGGTCCACCGCGTCGGGATCGTCGACCTCGATGGCGTAGGTGGAGGCACTGATGATCGTCCAGGTGAAGCCCATGATCGCCTCGTACGAGAACATCTTCGGGCGGGCCTCGACGACGTCGTGTCCCAGGTCGCGCAGTGCCTGCGCGGCCGTCAGCGCCGCTGTGCGGCATTCCTCGTCGACCGGCAGCCCGGTCGGTGCGTCGAGGAGCAGGCCGATCCGCAGCCGCCCGGGATCGGCACCGACCTCCTCGATGTACGGGCGACCCGGTTCGGGCGCGCTGTACCAGGCGAGCGGGTCGGCACGGCCCATGACGTCGAGCATGAGGGCCGCGTCGCGCACGGTGCGGGTGATCGCGCCTTCGGTCGTCGAGTGTTCCCAGCCTCGGACGAACGCGGGCACGCGTCCCCGGCTCGGCTTGAGGCCCACGAGGCCGGTGACGGACGCCGGGACCCGGATCGATCCGCCGCCGTCGCCGGCGTGCGCCACCGGGGCGAGCCCGGCCGCGACGGCCGCCGACGCGCCGCCGCTCGACCCGCCGGAGGTGTGCGCCAGGTTCCACGGGTTGCGCGTCTTGCCGTGCCGGGCGTTCTCGGAGACGGTCAGCGCGCCGAACTCCGGCGAGTTCGTCCGGCCGAGGGGGATCGCGCCGGCGTCGAGGAGGAGCTGGATGTCGGGGTCCGTGACCGTCTGCGGGGTGTCCCGGATCGCCAGTGAGGACATCGTGTTGGGTTGTCCCGCGAGGGAGCTGAGGTCCTTGATGGGGACGGGGACGCCGTGCAGCGGGCCGAGCGGTTCGCCGCTCAGCACCGCGCGCTCGGCCTTGACGGCCGCCGCGCGCACGGCGTCGGTGTCGAGCCAGACGACGGCGTTGACGGCGGGGTTGATCCGCTCGATGCGGTCGAGGTAGGTCTCGGCCACCTCCACCGGGCTGACCTCTTTGGTGCGCACGAGGTCGGCGATCTGCTGGGCGGTGCTGAAAGGGTCGATCACCAGGAGGCTCCTGTCGGAAAGTGCGAGGGGCTCGGTGCGGGGCGCCGGATTCAGCGCGGGGATTCCGCGTGCCGGACGGCCGGTCCGGCACGCGTGGGTCTCCGCCGCGTGCGGACGGCCTGTCCGTCAGCCGGTGATGCGCAGGATGGGGTCGTCGAGCGAGCCGCCGAGCATCTGTGCGCTGAATCCCTTGCGCAGCGCGTAGATGAACGGGTCGTTGACCAGCGGCACCGCGTCCACCTGCGAGATCAGGGCCTTGGCAGCCGTCTGGTAGGCGGCGCAGCGGGCCTTGTCGGTCGTCGCCTCGGCGCCCTGGGCGAAGGCCTTGTTCACCACGGGGTTCTTCACCGCGCCGAGGTTGCCGCCGCCTTCGGGGACGGTCGGGCCCACGAAGTGGGCGAGCGGGTTGGCGAGGCTGCCGAGGAAGTTGAGGTCGGCGAAGACCGTGAGGTCCCAGGCGTCAGGCTTGCCGAACACGGTCCCGACCCAGGCCCCGACGTCGACGTTGGCGAGGGTGACGTCCGCGCCCGCGGCCCGCAGCGCCTCCTGGATGTACTGGTTTCCGGCGCCGGCGGGCCCGACGACCTGGGGGCCGACGAGGCGGATCTTCTTGCCCTTGAGCACGTCTGCCGCGGCGGCTTTGTCCGTCGGTACGAGGAAGGAGGAGCCGGGTTCGTTGCAGGGGACGCCCTTCTGCACGAACATCGTCGACGGCTCACCCGTGTCCTTCGAGACGACCTTGGTGAAGGCGGCGCGGTCGACGGCCTGGGCGACCGCCCGGCGAGTGGCGACGTCCGCGAAGACCGTGCCGGGGCGTTCGTTGAAGAGCAGGTAGAAGTCGGAGAACCGGCTGATGCTCACGCTGTGGCCGCCCACGCCGTCGAAGCGCGGGATGCCGGAGGCGTCGATCTTGCCGATGTCGAGCTGGCCGCTCGTCACGAGGTTGCCGGTCGCCGTCGGGTCGGGCGAGACCAGGTACTCCATCGTCGCGGCGACCTTGCCGGAAATCTTCGTGCGCCAGGCCGGCCATGCCTTGTACTCCGGGCGAAGCGTGTAGGAGTACGAGACGCCGGACTGGGACTTCTCAAGAAGGTACGGGCCGGACTGGGAACCCTTGGCCTTACCGGCGGCAAGGGCCTTGAGGTCCTTGAGTCCCGCCGGGCAGACGATGCCCGTGCTCGCGACCGACAGGCCGGTGACCATGTCGCCCCACGGCCTGGCGAGCGTGATCGTCACCGTCCGCGCCGCGTCGTCGGCGGTCACTTTCACCGTGTTGCCGGGGCCGAAGACCGTGGGGAGATCGGGCGCCGCCGTCTTCGGGTCGATGTAGCGGTCGAGGGAGTCCTTGACGACCGTCGGCGTGATCGGCGTCCCGTCGGCGCAGGTCGCGTCGGCGCGCAGGGTGAACGTGGCCGAGGTCGGCGTGTTCTTCCACTTGGTGGCCAGCCCGCCGACGAGCCCGCCGTCGTCCTTGCGCACGAGGGTGTCGTAACTGTTCCGGGCGAGCAGGTAATCCGGCAGGGACAGAGCCTTGGCCGGGTCGAAGCCGGCCGGCACGTCGATCGTCGTCCGGATCTTCGTCGCCGTGGCGGCATCGCCGCCGCTCGGGTCTCCGGACGTCGATCCCGTGGTGGTACAGCCGGCGAGTACGGCCGTCATGGCGACGGCTGCGGTCACAGGGACCGCGCGGGTACGGGTCTGGCGCATGGGTGCTCCTGGAGAGGGATGTCTCGCTCTGCGCAGGTCGCACGGAATCGGGCGGGACGAGCGCGAGCAGTTCGGGGTGGAGGCGGTGCGCGCGGCGCTCGGTGGACGCCGCTTGGGAGCGAGCCGTGGAGTACTCGGTGTGGAGAGGATGCAGCCAGTGAACGGCATAGTCAATAGCGTTAACTATCTTTGCGCACGCCACCCTTGCCGCCGATTTCGGCCGCGAAAACGCTGCTGGACGGTGACCGCGAAGACTGACGCGTGTCAGTCGTGCGGGAGCGTCGCCGCCTCCGCCTCAAGGGCCGCGAGGAGGAGGTCCGTCTGCCGGTGGAAGACGTCGGTCATGTCGATGCTGCGCAGGTGCTCCTTCGCCGCCTCGGCGTAGGGGTACGCGTCAGGATCCGCCGGCTGGTACTCCTGCACCCAGTTCACCTCGGCGCCGAACCGCTGGTTGACCAGTCGCCAGGCGTTGTTGCTGGCGACGGCGAGGATGAAGTTCGAGAACGCCTGGTAGTGCAGGACGGCCGCCCGGCCGCGCCAGCCGCCGCGGTGGAACGCTTCCAGGACGGCGTCGACGGCACGCAACTCGTGAACGCCCCGGGTGACTCTCCCCATGCAGAGCGCGGCGGCGGCCGGGTGGTCCAGCGCGGTGTTCCAGGCACGGGTCGCCAGGTCCCGCAGCGACTCGGCCCACGACTCGTGCGGCTCGTACCCCTCCAGGGAGATCCTGTCGAGCTCATCCGCGACGGCGACCATGATGTGGTCGCGACTCGCGAAGTACCGGTAGACCGCGGTCGCGGAGGAGGACAGCTCCTTGCCAAGTCGCTGGAAGGTCAGCGCGTCCGGCCCGTCCTCGTCGAGGATCCGCAGCGCGGTCCCCACGATGAGCCCCCGGGAAAGAGTTCCCCGCTGGAGCCGCTTCGTCGACCGGCCTCCGGCAACTGCCACGCGAACGCCTCCCTCGGACGGACGGCGAGCACACGCTGCCGCGGCCTGCGCCTCCTTACCGGCGACAAGGAAACCAGCCTAAGCGACTGGTGTTGAGCGGATCGTCCTGGGCTCGGTCACCGGGGTGGCCATGACCCCCACATACCCCGCCGGTCACGGTCTCCACAGGAGAAGGGGAAGCTCAGCGCCGTCTCCCCCACGCGGGCGCGGGCCCGTCCGGAAACCGCCACGTGGATCACGGACTTTCACGACACCGAACGGCGCCACAGCGCGGTCGGCGAAAAACCGCCCGTCGATTTCGGACCATCCGCCCAGGAAGCACGCACTCCGGACCGATCAGCAACAGCTCTATGGCCGTCGGCGTGGCCCGCGCGCCCCGCTCGGCTGCCCGCGCCTCCGGGTCCTCCAGGGAGGACAGCCGCTCGGCACTGAACCGCTCCGGCTCGAATGGAGAGATCTCTACCGAACCCGGGACGGTTCACCGCGGATCGCCCCGCGCGAAGGCGACACCTACGACCACGACTTCGAAACCATCGCCCGCACCCCAGGGCAACCCGTCCGCATGATCGGCCTCAGACAGTAGAGCCCTCACGGACGCGCGGACGGGCACCAAGCCTCTGGTCGGCCGCACACGCCACAGTGATATCGCGGCAACACCCACCGACGAAGGGCCCTCGTTCCCCGTACTGGCACCCGCCCCACGGACTGAGCTGCTTCCCCCGCATTCAGCTCGGGGCGCGACGCGCTCGGGCGGACGGCCGTACTCACCCGCCGACCCCGACAAAGGGGCGTACTCGAAGATCACCAGACAGCACTTCCGGATCGTCGTGTCCTGCCAGCGTCCCGAATCCGGCGTCCAAGGCCTTGTACACGCCACCCGCGGAGACCTACCCCAACGCCGGACCACCACATCTGCGCAGGTCAGAGCGGTTCGAACTAACGCTGATGGCAACGGAGTTGAACTCGCGAGCAGCGGATTCTGTCCGTTGACCCAACAGACTGAATCCGCGCCCTTGATGAGACGTTTCCGCAGGTCACAGACCGGCACAGCGGGGCGGGTGGGACTCGAACCCACGGCCGACGGATTATGAGTCCATTCGGGATCTTGGCGGCTCTTGCCGATCAGTGCTCATCCATGACGTTTCAGCAGGTCAGGCGAGGTGAGTGGTGTCGGTGCTCGTCAACACTTGTCGGTCTGTTCCCTTCCTTGTGGCCTCAACGCGGCCTCAATGAGGCCGCAAGGGGCAAGACCGACGGCGTCGAGAGTGATCTCGCCAGCTGGATAGGACCTCTCGAACTCGCACGCGGCGGATTCCCCTACCGACGGGCGAGGCTCCATCACATGTGCGGGCGTGGAATCTCGTGCCCGTTTCCGCGGTGCCGATGTCTAGCTTGCCTCGGGATAGAGAGCCCTGGCGCGCCGGTCGTCGGCAGCCTCTCGGCCCACCCCGGCCGCCTCCCCGTCGGATCAGACCGTGAACTCCCGGATCACCACGTTCCGGAACACCGCCTGCCCGTCGATCGTGAACAGCGCCAGTGCGGTGTCGGACGGGTCGGGGAAGGCCTCGGTCGAGTGCACGTACCGGCCGTCGCCGACGAACATCTCGACGGACGTGCGGTCGACGAGGATCCGCAGGCGGACCGTGCCGGCGGACAGGTCGAACGGCGTGCGGCTCTCCTGCCAGCGGCCGGAGGTGTCGGGGCTCACGGTGTAACCGCGGTTGACGAAGGCGTAGTCGCCGTAGACTCCCGCGTCGATGTGCCGCCCACCGTCCGACGACCGCCGCAACTGGAGGCCGGCGCCCACCAGTTGGTCCCAGGTGATCTCACAGGTCAGCTCGTACGCGGTACCCGTGTAGTCGAGCGGTCGTGTGCCGTCGACCGCGATGTCGCCGAGGTCCACCGTGCGCGACACATGGTCGTCCAGGGCCGCCACCGGCTGGGACGCCAGGTAATACGTACCCGACACGTGCTTCAGCCGTACCTCGCGGACGATCGAGTCGGTGCCGTTGAAGCCGTCGCACTCGATGGTGGGCGTGGTGTTCGCGTAGTCCCAGTGGTTCATCCAGCCGATCGCATACCGCGCGTCCGGGTCCACGACCCCGCTCGCGTCACGTTTGTCGAAGGTGACCGCCGCGTACCAGTCCCAGCCGTGGTCCAGCCACTGGGGATCGGACGCGTCGGCGGTGAAGGTCGTACCGTCGAAGGAACCCGTCCAGTACGCGAACGTGCTCGGCAGCCCGGAGCCCTTGCCGTTGGCGCTGACGCCCAGCACCCACTTCCAGGTCCCGTCGTCCGCCCTGATCCGGAACAGGTCGGGGCACTCCAGGACGCCGATGCCGCCCTTGACGAAGCCGCCGACGTACGTCCACGCCTTGAGGTCGGCGGAGTGGTAGAAGCCGACTTTGTCGTTCTCGGCGAGCAGCATCACCCACCGCCCGCGCTCCTCGTCGCGGATCACCTTGGGGTCGCGGAAGTCCCGTACGCCGGGGTTGGGGAGGACCGGGGCGGTGCCGTGGTTCGTGAAGGTGCGGCCGTCGTCCGTCGAGTAGTACAGGTACTGGGCCTGGGTGACGTCGTCGGGCGCCATGGTGGCGAGGACGATCACCGCGCCCGCGCCGAAGCCCGCGGTGTTGCCAGTGTCGACCACCGCCGAGCCCGACCAGACATCACCGTTGGGAGTCGTGTCCTTCGGCACGGCGATGCCCCGGTCGGTGAAGGAGACGAGGTCGGTGCTGGTGGCCAGGCGCCAGGCGGTCCCGGCCGTCGTGCCGCCCGTCGAGTAGTCGGGGTTGTAGAGGTAGTAGTAGTGGTACTCGCCGTCGATCCAGACCGGGCGCTGCGGGTCGTTCATCCACTGGTCGGGGACCGTGAAGTGGTACTCGGCGCGGTAGCTGCCCGTGCACACGGCCGTCGCCTCGCGGGCCGCCGCCACCGCCGGTCCCACGAGGTCCGGCAGCAGAACACCGGCGGCACCGAAGGCCGAGGCCGTCAGCAGCGACCGCCTGGACAGTGTCTCCCCCGGGCCGAGCGAACTCCTCTTCATGCCACGCATCGTGCGGCTCCCTTCCCCCGACGTCGTCGTCGGGACGCGGCTCATGGGACCGGAACCGTATACCTAACTCGTTAAAGGTCAAGCCCTCGCACACCCGACCGTTCCCCAACTTCCCATCCGCGCACATCCCTTGACAGAGCCGCAGCGGGGTTCTCATCATCATGAAATCAAACTTCGGCTAACACGAGTTAGGCTCGCCGATGACCGACTCGCTCCTCTCCCGACGGGCCCTGATGCGCTACGGCGCATACGGCGCCGGAGCCGCCGCTCTCGCCGGTGTCGCGGCCGGCTGGGACCGCCTCACCGCCGCCGACATCCCCGGCCGCGACGACGGCTCGCTCGTCATCGCCACCCTGGGCTCCGCCTTCAACCCCGAGGCGCAGCGCGCCCTGCGCGACGGATTCCGCGAGGTCCACCCCGACATCAGGATCCGCATCAACCCCGTACAGGCCTACGACTGGTCGGACTTCTTCTCCAAGATCCTCACCCAGATCGCCGCGGGCACGGCACCCGACCTCGTGTACGTCGCCACCGAGGGCGTGCAGCTCTTCGCCCAGCGGCTCGGCGTACCGCTGGACAGGTGGGCGAAGCGGGACGCGGCCGAGCTGCGCACGTACTTCGCCGACGTCCATCCCTCGCTGGTCGAGTCGATGATGTACGAGGGGAGCCTCTACCAGCTGCCGGTCGAGTTCAACGCGGCCGACATGTACCTCAACAGCCGGGTCCTCGAACGCGCGGGTGCCGACCTCCCCGACGACGACTGGACCCACGACGACTTCACCACGCTGCTGCGGGCGATGAAACGCAGCAACGGCGACCGGTTCACCCCGTACTTCTGGACCAACCGGCTGTGGGGCGGAGTGGTCCCCTGGCTCTTCGCCAACGACACCAACCTCCTCACCGAGTCCAAGGCCCCCGGCGGCGACTGGCTCTGGAACTCCTTCTATCCCGAGGCACAGCGGCGCGGCCGGGGCGGCGGCTACCGGTGGACGACACCCCTGGCCGACTCCGACCGCGTCGCAGAGGTCTACGACTACCTCTCCTCCCTCGTCCAGGAGGACCTGTGCACCCGGCCGGAGGGCGGCGACGGCCGCAACCTCGTCGGCGTCTTCTCCACCGGCCGCGTCGGTGTCACGCCCGCGGGCGGCTTCTGGGCGGGCGGCCTGCATCAGGCGGGCATGAAACCGGCCGACTACGACGTGCGGTACTTCCCGCGCTGGCGTACCCGGCGTCACCAGTTCGGCGCCGCCGGGTACGCGATGCTGCGCACGTCGAAGATGCGGGACGAGGCCTGGGAGTTCATCAAGTACACCGCCCGCAAGGACGTGATGACCCAGCTCTTCGCGGCCAACCAGACCACTCCGGCCCGCCGCTCCATGGTCGACGAGGCCCGCTACCGGGAGACAGGACCGGCCCACTGGCAGGTCTTCTACGACACCCTCGACAAGATCCCCACCACCGGCCCGATCCCGGCCCCGCCGCAGGTCAACGAGGTCGAGCAGCTGCTGATCAAGCACACCGGAACCGCCCTTGCGAGCCCCGGCGCGGTGCGTCCCGCGCTGCGCCGGCTGCAGGGGGACCTGGAGCAGGCCATGGAGCGTGAAGTGTGACGAACACCGAGATCAGGCCCGTGGGGCCGGAGCCCGCCCGCACCCGCAAGAGCCGCAGGAACCGCAGGACCGGTCAGACCCGTAAGGCATCCGAGTCCACGGCCGCCACCACCATCCGCACCCGGGGCACCCGCCTCCTGGCCGTACTGTTCCTCGCGCCCACCGTCGTCGGCATCGTCGTCTTCACGGTCGTACCGATCGTCGGCTCGGTCGTCCTCAGCCTCTTCCAGTGGGACGTGATCGACGACCCGCGGTGGACCGGAGCGGCCAACTACCGGGAGATCCTGACCGATTCGACGGTCCTCGTCTCCTTCCGCAACACGCTCGTCTTCATGGTGCTCGCGGTCGCACTCCAGTTGCTGATCGCGCTCGTGCTGGCGATCGCGGTGAACGGCCGGATGCCCAAGTGGCTGCGGTCCGTGTTCCGTTCGGCGTTCTTCTTCCCGCTGGTGCTGTCCGCCGCGTCCATCTCGGTGGTGATGAAGTACCTGTTCAACCAGGACTTCGGCCCCGTGAACTGGCTGCTCGGCACGGTCGGTATCCCCTCGGTCCCCTGGCTGACCTCGGAGAACGGGGCGATGGCGGCCGTGGTCCTGGCGTACGTCTGGCAGCAGTTCGGCTTCTCGTTCCTGCTGTTCGTCGGCGGCCTGAACAACATCCCGAAAGAGGTGCACGAGGCGGCTTCGCTGGACGGCGCGAGCGGGGTGCGCAAACACCTCGCCATCACCCTGCCGCTGCTGTCGCCCACGCTGCTGGTGGCGTCCGTGGTCGGCATCATCAACGCCCTCCAGGTCTTCGAGCAGCCGTACGTCCTCACGGCGGGCGGTCCCGGCGACTCGACGCGCACGGTCGTGATGGTCATCTACGAGACGGCCTTCGAGCAGCTCCGCTTCGGCGAGGCGTCCGCCGTGGGCGTCCTGCTCTTCGCCCTGATCATGGCGGTCACCGCACTCCAGTTCCGGCTCAGCCGGCGTTACGTCCACTACCAGTGAGCCGGGTGAGTCAGATGAGTACGAGTTCCCTCTCGGGTTCGGCATCGGGTTCGATGCCGGGTCCCCGCACGAGCCCCACCGCGTCACGCGTACGGCACGGCCTGGCGCCCTGGGGCCGGATCGCAGGCCTGGCACTGTGCGCCCTGTTGACGCTCGGCCCGGTCATCTGGACGGTGTCGACGTCACTGCGCACGCCGGCGGAGTCCTTCGACCTGCCGCCGAAGATCATCCCCACGGACCCCACCGTCGACGCCTACCGCGGGGTCTTCGACCAGATCGACGTCTGGCTGTACGCACTGAACTCCACCCTGGTGACCGCGCTGATCGCGGCCGGCCAGATGATCACCGCGGGCCTGGCGGGCTATGCCTTCGCCCGCCTCGAATTCCGCTTCAAGAAGCCGCTGTTCGCGCTGGTCCTGGCCACGATGATGGTGCCGTTGCAGGTCACGATGGTCCCGGTCTTCCTGGAACTGAAGACGATGGGTCTGACCGACACCCTGCTCGGCCTCATCGTCCCGGCCTTCCCGACGGCCTTCGGCACCTTCCTGATGCGCCAGTACTTCCTGGGCATGCCGAAGGACCTGGGCGAGGCGGCGATGATCGACGGCGCGGGTCCGTGGCGCGTCTTCCGGTCGGTGTACGCCCCCTTGGCGGCCCCCGGTCTCGCCATCGTCGGCGTGCTGGCCTTCAACTACCACTGGAACGAGTTCTTCCGGCCGCTGATCCTCGAAACCTCCACCGAGAACCTCACGCTGCCCCTGGGCCTGGTCTCCCTCCAGGGCAACCTCGGCACCGGCTCGATCTCCGTCGTCCTCGCCGGAGTCGTCCTCTCCATGATCCCCGCCGTCGTCGTGTTCGTCGTCGGCCAGCGCCCTCTGCGCGAGGGCATCACATCCGCAGGAGTCAATCGTTGAGTTCCGTGAGCCGGTCGACCGACGCCAACAGCCCGCGTTTCAGGGTCCGCCCGCCGGCCAACTGGATGAACGACCCGAACGGCCCGTTCCGCTGGGGCGATCGATACCACCTCTTCTACCAGCACAACCCCGACGCCCCCGTGCACACGAACGTTCACTGGGGCCACGCCTCCAGCCCCGACCTCGCCCACTGGGACGACCACGGGATCGCCCTGCGCCCCACGCCCGACGGCCCGGACGAGGCGGGCTGCTGGTCCGGCTGCGTGGTGGACGACGGTGGTGTACCGACAGCGGTGTACTCCGGGATCGACCACGACCACCAGGGCCTGAGCGCGATCTGTCTCGCCGTGACCGAGGACGACGGCCTCCAGAAGTGGAAGCAACTGCCGGTGCCGGTGGTCGCCGGCCCACCACCCGGCCTGGACGTGACGATGTTCCGGGACCCTTTCGTCTTCCGCTTCACCGGACGCCGCTGGGCGCTGATGGGCGCCGGCCACGCCGACGGCACCCCGTCCGTCCTGGTGTACGACTGTGAGGACCTGTACGACTGGCGGTTCGCCGGGGTCCTGCTGGACGGCCGGGACCCGGCGGCGGCCCGCGCCTTCGGCAAGCGGGCGATCGGCTGGGAGTGCCCGCAGTTGTGGGCGACCCCCGGGGGCGACTGGGTGCTGGCGGTGGCCCTGTGGGACGGCGACCCGCTGAGCACCGCGTACGTCACGGGCCGTCTGGTGGAGCAGGCGGACGGTGGACCGAGGTTCGCGGCCGGTACGGGCGGCGGCCCGCTGGACCTCGGCCGTGACTTCTACGCCCCCTCCGTCCTCCAGGACACGGAGCCCGGCCGCGCCCTGCTCTGGGGCTGGTCCTGGGAGTCACGCCCGCCCGAGGAGGTGGACCGCGCGGGCTGGTCCGGCGTCCTCACGGCACCCCGGGTGATGGACACCCACGAGGACGGCACGCTACGGGTCGTACCGGCTCCGGAGCTCGAACTGCTGCGAGCGGCCGTCCCGTTCACGGCCGCACCAGGACCGCACCGGCCACTCCCCCTCGCGTACGACCTGCTGGTGACTGCCCGTTCAGCGGCGACCGTGAGTCTGCTGCGGGCCACGTCCGGGGCCGAACTGACCGTGCGACTCGACCCGGCGTCCGGCACGGTGACCCTGGACCGCACGGCCTGGCCACGCTCCCGCCCGGACGGCACGGCCCCCCTGGTCCTGCCGACCCCGCCGGGCGAGACCCTCACCGTACGGATCCTCGTGGACGGCTCCCTGCTGGAACTGTTCGCGGGTGACCGGGCGACGGCCACGGAACGGGTGTACCGACGGGACGACGACATCGCGGAGCTGACCGTGACGGGGATGGACGTCGAGGTCACGGGCTGGGAGCTGGTCCCACCGAACCCCGCGTGACGACGGGGCACTCCAGCCGCCGGGTGGTGACCGGCGGCGCGGTCCCGCTGTCGATGGCGTCCAGGAGCAGGCGGACGGCCGTCTCTCCCATCGCGCGATGGGGCAGAGCGACCGTGGTGAGGGGCGGGCTGAGGAAAGCCGCCATGTGTTCCTGGTCGTCATAGCCGACGACGGACAGCTCGGCGGGCACGTCGAGGCCCAGGCGCGCGGCGGCGTGGAGGACGCCCGCGGCGACCCGGTCGTTGTAACAGACGATCCCCGTGGGCCGCCGGTGGGCGGGCACACCGTCCAGCAGCCGCAGCGCGCCCTGGTACCCGGCGGCGATCTCCCCTCCCGTCCGCATGATCCAGTCCTTCTCGGCGGTCAGCCCCACCGTCCGCAGCGCGTCCCGGAAGCCGCGCAGCCGTTCCGCGGTCGCGATGTCGTCCAGGCCGCCCACCAGGGCGACACGGCGGTGGCCCGCGTCGAGAAGGACGCGCGCGGCGCTGCGGCCGCCGGCCCGCTCGGCGGGGATGACGGCCGGGAGGGAGCCGTCCTCGGGGAGGCAGTTGGCGAACACGGCGAACGTGCGGTGCAGCCCTTCCGGGACTCGGGCGCGGCGCAGCGACAGCGCGGCGTAGATAATCCCGTCGACCCTCCGGTCGAGCAGTTCGGCGACGGCCGCGTCCTCGGCGACCGGGTCCTGCCCGGAGTCGACGGTGAGTACCAGGTGCTCACTGCTCCACGCCATGTCCATGGCCCCGCGCAGCAGCCGCCCGGCGAACGGCGAGGTGGCGATCTCGTCCGTGACCAGACCGATCACGGCGGTACGACTCCGGCGCAGGCCACGGGCGACCGCGTTCGGCCGGTAGCCGAGCCGTTCGGCCGCCTTGCGGATCTTCTCCTGCGTCTCGGCGGAGAGGTTGCCCTGGGCATGCCCGTTGAAGACGAAGGACACGGCAGTGTGCGACACCCCGGCAAGCCGGGCGACATCCCGCGAGGTCGCCCGCTCAGCCCCGCCACCCCGCGTCTTCTCGACCCCGCCCATGCCTCGTCCCCGCCGACTTTGCCTGATCAGGCAAAGCCTACCCGCGGGAGATGTTGCAGAGCCCGCCGCCGCAGACCGAATTGTCCGCTGCCATCCAATCGAGTCGTTTGACAGCGAACCCAGTCGTTTCGGCCTCCTTGCCAGCGAACCTAGTCGCGTGAGGAGCACCCGGGGGGTGCTGGGTGGCCGCAGCGACTGCGCACTTCCCGGGCTGGTACTGGTCGGCAACGACCAGGCGTGGCTGCACTGGCACGACGGTGAGCGAGAGCGTCGGCACGCTCCGGGCTATTTCGTGCGGCGCGCGGAGCCTCAGGGGCGGTGGTCGATGCTCACGTCCACCGCCGCGTGACAAGGGTCCTTGACGTTAAGACAAGTCACCTTTACGTTTGCCGCATGGAGAAATCGCAGGAGAACCGCCAGAGCCGAAGCGACATAGTCCGCGCCCGCGCCTGGTTCGTCGACTGGTTGCCGGCGGTCATCGGCCTCGTGTTGCTCAGCCTGATCTCGGAGTTCGGCCTCTTCGGTTCGGCGGGCTCGTGGAAACTGTTCTGGTCGCTGCTGAATCTCGCGCCGGCGCTGTGGGTCGTCCGGGCCGTGATCAGGAGCCTGCGCCGCGCCGACGAGTACCAGCGCCGTTGCCAACTCGAGGCCCTGGCGATCGGGTTCGGCGTGCTGGTCATGTCGATCCACACCGTCGGGCTTCTCCAGGCAGCCGGCGTGGGCGACCTGCGGCAGCTGGTCCAGATCAGCTTCATCGTGAGCATCCTGATCTGGATCGCAGCCCTGCTGTTCAAGACCCCGCGAACCCGATGAAGAACCGGCTCAGGGAACTGCGGGCGATGCGTCGTTGGAGCCAGGCCGACCTCGCCGACCGCCTCGGCGTCTCCCGGCAAACGGTCTACGCCATCGAAACGGGCCGCTACGACCCGAGCCTGCCGCTCGCGTTCAAGATCGCCGCCGTGTTCGGCGAACCGATCGAGGATCTTTTCTCCCCGGACGAGGACACGGACTCCAAGCCGTGAACGCCGGGACGCGTGCAACCCGGGCAGCTGAGGCTGCGGTCTGCGGCTCCTGACACGTCCCTCAGGAACACCAGCAACCCCCATGTGATCGTTTGCCATCCAATCCAGTCGATGCAGGGCAGTGCGACCCGAGCGACTGACTTCGCTGCCAAAGGGCACGAATGGGACACCGCGGTGGAACAGCCGCTGACCTCGGCACGCCGGGGTGCAGGTCGCCGTGCGACCGTGGACGTCCAACCGCCGTCCCTCGCGGCTGTCAGCATGCCTCAACGAGACTCGGCCTCGACCGCCCTCGACAACCGTCGAGGGCTCCCTGCGAGGCCGCTTTCTCTCGGGGCCGTTTCCTCACCACTTACCGGCCACGGCCAAGGCACATCCCGGGCGGTCCACAACCCAGAGGCCCCCCATCGAACTCTTCGACCGCATGCTGACGCCGGACCGGCGGGCGCTCGACGTGCTGAGGGTTGAAGTGCGCACCGGAGACGGGACCGGGAAGGCACGCCCGCACCGTCGGGGTCTACCGCCTGTGGCGCGACGGCGGCTTCGCCGTCGCGCCCTCCTCTCCGGCTTCCTCGCCGACGCCTACGACATCACCACCGCGATCTGGACCGTCGCCGCCCTCACCGCCGCCTCCGGCCTGATCGTCGCCGTCCGCCATGTACGAGACACACCCTCCAAAGCCCTGAGCCATACCCAGACGACTCGTCAGAGCCCAGTCTCCCGGGTACTTCCCCATACCTTCGGCCTCAGAATGGCCTCAACGCCGCAGCAGAGCCGACCAGAACACGCCTCACCGGCTACGTACCCGGGCGCATACATGCAGGTCAGAGCAACATCAGCCGACACAGACCAACCTGGCGTCAAACTCGCGAGCAGCGGATTCAGTCCGTTCAGGCAAAGTTGACGCTCCGGCACCCAAAAATGAACGTTTCCGCAGGTCAGCGACTCAGCGCACCTTCGGTGCGCGCCGGGGGCGTGGTAAATGCCGTGGCGCGCGCCGGAGGTGCTTCTG
>NZ_BMPQ01000050.1 GCF_014647675.1 Streptomyces flaveus
GTCATCGAATCCTGGTACAAGGAAGCCACCCCGGTCCTCGACCTCGACGGGCGCCCGCAACCCGTGACCGACACCGTCCTCGACGAGTCCGCGGTTCAGGTGGGTGCGGACGGCCTCGGCTGATGCCACGGGCGGTGAGGGGTCCCGGAAGTGCTTCGCGCCCTTCCGGGCCCCCCTCACCGCACCCTCGACAGACACGGGATCTTCTCATTCATCCCATTCATTACACTCTGTAAAAACCGGATACGACAGTAGTATCCGGCGGCACGCCTACCTGCCGGCTTGCCGAAGGGCCCGCAGAGGAGACCCATGCCCTCGATGACGACTCCGTCGGACGACACCTCCGCAGGACGCTTCGAGTTCTGGCGGGAAGTGGTCGGCCAGAGTTTTGTGCCGCTGGAAGCGCTGCCGCGCGAGGTTCCCGACTTCCGCGCCTCCCTGCACACCGCCCAGCTCGGCGCGGTGCAGGTGTCTGTCATAGCCGCGGATCCGCACGGCGTCGCCCACACCCGTAGACACATCGCCTCCGACCCGGCCGATTTCGTCAAGGTGAGTCTTCAGCTGGCCGGGCAGTGCATGCTGACCCAGGCGGACCGCCAGGCCCTGCTCAAGCCGGGCGAGCTGGCCATCTACGACACCCGGCACCCGTACACACTCGACTTCGACCAGCCGTACCGCACACTCGTGCTGATGTTCCCGCGGGTCATGCTCCGGCTGCCCGAGCGCGATCTGACCCGCATGATCGCCACTCCCGTGTCGTGCAGCGACGGACTGGGGCCCGTGGTGCACCCGTTCCTGCGCGGACTGGCCGGGCAGGTGCGGCAACTGGACGCTCTCGGCACGCAGCGGCTCGCGGACAGCACGGTCGACCTGGTCGGCGCGATGCTCTCGGACCGGTGCGCCGTGCACGTGACGCAGCAGGACGACGGCCGGGAGCTGCTGGCCCAGCGGATCCTCACGTACATGGAGCAGCGGCTCTCCGACCCGGGGCTCGGCCCCGACCGGATCGCGGCCGCCCACCACATCTCGCGGCGCTTCCTCTACAAGCTGCTGGCCGAGCGGGGATACACGGTCTCGGGCTGGCTCCGGGAGCGTCGCCTCGCCGAGTGCCTGCGCGACCTCGCGGACCCCGCGCTCGCCCATATGCCCGTCGCCACCGTCGGAAGCCGCTGGGGCTTTCCGGACCCGGCCCACTTCAGCCACGCCTTCAGGAGCGCCTACGGCATGAGCCCGTCGGAGGCACGCGGGGCCGGGCGCACGGCGCTGGGCGCGTAAGCGCTCCGCTGGTGGCGCAGTGATTCACCTGCGGGCCGGTGGGGGCTGGTCGCGCCCGCGCGGCGGAGCCGCAAATCGATACAGCCCCGCGCCCCTATCGGGGCCTGCGGCCCCTCAAGCGGGCGCGGCACCGCCACCAGACTTCACCAAGGCCGCTTAGTACGTCCCGAACACGGCGGATCTGCCGTTCGTGCCCGCCTCCACAAGACACCGTGCACCGCCGCACAAGCCGGTGGCCCGTCCGCCTGTGACTCTCCCGTCATGCGAGCAACACACACCGTTTACGACCACATCGTGGTGGGCGCCGGGTCCGCGGGCTGTGCGCTCGCGCGCAGACTCGTGGACGCCGGCCGGACCGTACTGCTGATCGAGATGGGCGACCGGGACGACAACCCGGCCATCCACGACCCCGGGCGCCTGTGGGAACTGTGGAACTCCCCGCAGGACCACGCGTACACCACCGAACCCCAGCGGCACGCCTCCGGAACCCAGGTGTTCTGGCCGCGCGGCAAGGTCCTCGGCGGCTCCAGCGCCCTCAACGGCATGATCTACGTTCGCGGCAACCGGGCCGACTACGACAGCTGGGCCTACCAGGGAGCGGCGGGCTGGTCGTACGACGAGGTACTGCCGTACTTCAAACGCTCGGAGGACTTCGAGGACGGCGCGTCGTACTACCACGGGGCCGGCGGTCCGCTGCCCGTCAGCCGGAACCACTCCCCCAACCCGGTGACCACCGCCTTCATCGAGGCCTGCCAGGACTACGGACTCCCGTACAACGACGACTGCAACGCCGAGGACCAGCTCGGCGTGAACCTGATCCACCGCACCATCCGCGACGGCAGGCGCGTCAGCGCGTGGACCGCCTTCATGGAGCCGGTGCTCGACAGCGCGCTGCTGACAGTGATGACCGGCGCGGCGGTCACGCGCGTCCTGGTGGACGGTGGCCGGGCGCGGGGCGTCGAGCTGCTGCGCGAGGGCCGTACGACGGAGATCCGCTGCGAAGGGGACGTGATCCTGTCCGGCGGCACCATCGGATCGGTCCAGCTGCTCCTGCTCAGCGGGGTCGGGCCGGCGGACGAGCTGCGGGCCCTCGGGATCGGGGCGACCGCGGACCTGCCGGGGGTGGGCGCGAACCTGCACGACCACACCCTCGCTCCGGTGGTGTGGGAGTCGGCACGGCCGGTGCCGCAGGGTACGGCCAACAAGCTGGAGGCCCACTACTTCGCCAAGTCCGACCCGGCGCTGGCCGTGCCGGACCTGCAGCCGCTGATGTCCCACCTGCCACTGCCGGTGCCCGACATGAACGTTCCGGAAGAGGGCCACGGCTTCTCGGTCCTCGCCGGGACGATCCGTCCGCTCAGCCGGGGCCGCCTGTGGCTGCGCTCGGCCGACCCCACCCAGGCTCCTGCCCTGGACCCCGGCTACTTCTCCGAGCCCTCGGACCTCGCGGCCATGGTGCGGGCCGTGCAGCAGGTGCGGGAGATCGGCGAGGAGAAGTCGCTGGGCGACTGGCGAGCCCGCGAGGTCGCACCCGGACCGTACGTGCGTACGGACGCGGAGGTCGCCGCGTACATCAAGCGGACCCTCCTCAGCTATCACCACCAGGTGGGCACCTGCCGTATGGGCATCGACCGCATGGCGGTCGTCGATCCGCAGCTGCGCGTACACGGCGTGGCCGGGCTGCGCGTCGCGGACGCCTCCGTCATGCCCTCCGTCACCTCCGGCAACACCCACGCACCCGCCGTCATGATCGGCGAGCGCTGCGCCGACCTCATCCTTGGAGCACAGCTGTGACCAATACCCTTTTCATCGGTGGCGAGTGGCAGGCCGCGGCCTCCGGAGCGGAGTTCGAGACCCTGGACCCGGCGACGGGGCAACCCCACGCCCAGGTGTCCCTGGCGGGGACCGCGGACGCCGACGCGGCCGTACGGGCCGCCCGCGCCGCCCTCGAGAACCCGGAGTGGGCGGGACTCACCCCGGCCCAACGCGCCCGGATCCTGTGGCGCATCGGCGACCTCATCGAAGAAAACGCCGAGGAACTGGCCGAGTTGGAGACGCGCGACCAAGGCCAGCCGCTCGGCGTCTCCATGGCGGTCAGCGTCGCCACCGCTGCCGAGCACTTCCGCCACTACGCCGGCTGGGTCACCAAGATCTACGGCGAGACGGCGCCGCTGTCCATCCCCGGCGTGCTGCAGTACACCAAGCGCGAGCCGGTGGGAGTGTGCGCGCTGATCACCCCGTGGAACTTCCCTCTCATGATCGCGAGTTGGAAGATCGCACCGGCCCTTGCCTGCGGGAACACCGTGATCGTCAAACCCGCGGAACAGACCCCGATGACCACGGTGCGGCTCGTCGAGTTGTGCCGGGCGGCCGGTGTGCCGGACGGCGTCGTCAACCTGCTGACCGGTGGTCCCGAGGCCGGCCGGGCCCTCGTCGAGCACCCCGGCGTGGACAAGGTCTCCTTCACCGGTTCGACCGAGACCGGCAGGGACATCGTCCGGGCTTCCGCGGGCAACCTCAAGCGTGTCTCGCTCGAACTCGGCGGCAAGGCACCGAGTCTCGTACTGCCCGGCGCCGACCTGGACGCGGCCGTGGCGGGCTGTCTTCAGGGCGCGCTCCTCAACAGCGGCCAGGTGTGCGCCGCCTACACAAGGCTCCTCGTCCACCGCTCCCTCGCCGACGAGTTCGCCGAGCGCTGTGCCAAGGCCGTCAGCGGGATGCGACTCGGCGCGGGCAGCGCGCCCGACACCGAGCTCGGCCCCCTGGTCACCGGCGAACACCGTGACCACGTCCACGCACTGGTGCGCAGCGGGGTCAAAGAAGGCGCCCAGCTGCTCGCAGGCGGGGCCCCCGTCGACGACCTGCCGGGCTTCTTCTACCAGCCGACCGTGTTCACGGGTGTACGGGACGACATGCGCATCGCCCGCGAGGAGATCTTCGGCCCGGTGCTGTCCGTCCTGCCGTACGACGACGAGGACGAGGCCGTCGCCCGCGCCAACGACACCGAGTACGGCCTGGCGGCGGCCGTATGGACCCGCGACGTGGGCGCGGCGCACCGCGTGGCGGGCTCCATCCGGGCGGGCACGGTGTTCATCAACATGCCCAACCCCGTGGACGCCTCCGCCCCCTGGGGCGGGTTCAAGGCCAGCGGCTGGGGCCGGGAGATGGGCACGGGAGCCATCGATGCGTACACGGAGGTCAAGAGCGTGTGGACCTCGCTCGCCTGAGGTGCCCGCCCGTCGCGGACAGGCGGCCCCCGCGGGTTCGGACCGCACGATCCTGAAAATGATGTGCGGCCGTTCCGCCCGTCCGTCCGCCCGGACGAGGATCTCGTCGTCGCCCCGGCTCCACGATCGAACCCGCGCGGCCGTCCGGGACCCCGAAGGACCACGCAGCCGACGCGTGGTCCTCGTACAGCGGCCGCACGGCGGTCGGTAGAGCTCAATGAGGAGTGTCGTGACCACAGAACCGATTCCCGACGTCGCCACCGTGGGGGGTGTCGTGCGCGGCCGCCATGAGGACGGTCTCGCGGTCTTCCAGGGCATCCCGTTCGCCGAACCCCCGGTGGGGAGCTTGCGTTTCGCCGCGCCGCGGCCGGTGCGTCGATGGGAGGGCACGCGTGAGACGTTCGTGTTCGGTCCCCCGCCACCGCAGGAGCCGTTGAGCCCTGCCATACCCTCTCCCATGGCCGGAGGAGAGGACTGGCTCACCGTCAATGTCTGGACACCGGATCCGGACCCGGCGACGAGGCGCCCGGTGATGGTGTGGATCTACGGCGGGGCCTACAAGTTCGGTTCCGTCGACGACCCCGCCTACGATGCCGGCAGGCTGGCCCGTGACGGGAATCTCGTCGTGGTGACCTTCAACCACCGAGTCGGCATGGAGGGGTTCGCCCGCATCGAGGGAGCGCCGGCGAACCGCGGACTGCTCGACCAGGTCGCGGCCCTGACGTGGGTGCGGGAGAACATCACCGCCTTCGGCGGCGACCCCGGCCAGGTCACCGTGTTCGGCGAATCAGCCGGCGCCGGGTCCGTCGCCGCGCTGCTGGCGATGCCGAGCGCACGAGGCCTGTTCCGGCGGGCCATCGCACAGAGCGTGTGCGGCACCTTCTTCTCCGACGAGCTGGCCACCGACATCGCCACCGCCCTGGCGGGCGAGCTCGGGCTGCGGCCCACGGTGAGCGACCTCTCGGCGGTGGATCCGCACAAACTCCCAGGGGCGGGGGCTGCCCTCGGCACCTCGATGAGTCAGTACGCGGACCGCTGGGGACCGATCGCCCACACGTCGACGGCCTACTCCCCCGTGGTCGACGGCGAGGTCCTGCCGACCGTACCGTGGCAGGCGCTCGCCGACGGCGCCGCACGCGAGGTGGAGCTGATCATCGGCCACAACCGGGACGAGTACCGGTTGTTCATGGCACTGGGCGGGCTCTTCGGTCAGGTCGACGAGGAAATGGCGGCCGCAGCGCTGCATACGTTCGGGCCGGGCGCGGACCCCGGGCACGCCTACCGCACCGCCTTCCCCGATGCTCCGGCGGAGCGCCTCTTCGAGCTCGTCCAGTCCGACTGGCTCTTCCGCATGCCCTCACTGCACCTCGCGGAAGCCCAGGTGGCGGGAGGCGGCCGGGCCCACCTCTACGAACTCACCTGGGCCGCACCGGCGAACGGCGGCGCCTTGGGCGCCTGCCACGCGCTGGACATCCCGCTCGTCTTCGGTACGTTCGGCGGCCTCGGCGGAGAACTGATCGGCCCCGCGCACCTCGACGAGGCCGATGCCCTTTCCGGTCTGGTCCGCGCCGCCTGGACCTCCTTCGCGACCACCGGCGATCCGGGCTGGCCCGCCTACGACACCGAGCACCGCCCGACGCGCATCCTCGACACGGAGCCGATGACCACCACCTACCCGGAGGAAGCCTCGCGCCGCCTCTGGCAGGACCACGTGTTCAACGCGCTTCCGCTGATCACCTCATAGCCCTGACCGACTCCTCCCTGCCGTTGGGCGAGGCAGGCGCCGGCCAGGGGCGTAGCGCGACCGCTACGCCCCGGCGGCCGTCAGAACATCGTGTTGTCGTTGGCGGAGGTCTCCGGCACGTCCTGCACGGCGTCCCAGTGCTCGACGATCTTTCCGTCCCTGACCCGGAAGAGGTCGAGGACCGCCCGGCCGCGCTCGCCCGGGGTCTCGACGTAGTGGCTGTGGACGGCCACCAGGTCACCCTCGGCGATGATCCTCTTCGGCTCCACGCTCAGCTGCGGGAACTGCTCGATGTACGCGCCCAGTCCGGCCTTCACGCCGGCCACGCCGTCGGGGATGTTCGGGTTGTGCTGACGGTACTCGGCGCCGATGTAGGTATCGATGGCGGACAGGTCCTTGCGGACCAGGAACTGGTCGACGAACGCGGTGACCAGCTTCTTGTTGTACGCGGTGAACCACCGCTGCTCCGGCGCGTCGGCCTGCGGCCGGCTGAGGGTGGAGAACATGTCGTTGCCGTTGGCCGTGGTCGCCGGCACCTCCTGGAGGATGTCCCAGTGCTCGGCGATCTTCCCGTCCTGGAAGCGGAAGATGTCGAAGGCGGCGATCCCGCGGGTACCAGGAGCCGGGACGACGTTGGAGTGCAGGAGCACCAGGTCGCCCTCGGAGATGACCCGCTTGATGTCGTACTTGGCGTCCGGGTACTGCTGGCGCCAGGCGGCACCGAACGCCTTGAGGGCCTCGGGGCCGTCGGGGGCGAGCGGGTTGTGCTGGATGTAGTCCGGCCGTACGTGGCGGTCGATGACGGTCGTGTCGCCCCCGTCGAAGACGGTCATGAGGGATTGGGCGATCTGCTTCTTCACCGCCCCCTCCACGGTCAGCACGATCTTGCCGGTGGTGCGGCCGGTCTCACCGAGGGTGTGGGCCTTGGCGGCCTCGGCGAGCGGGAAGGTGGCCTCGATGTGGGCGCGCAGGGCGCCGGTTTCGACCAGGTCGGCGATGGCCTGCATGCCGGCGCGGTCGGCCTCGACGAGGAGGGACTCGTAGCGGATGCCCCGCTCGGCGATGTCCGCCAGCTCGTCGGCGTCGATGGGTACCGGAAGGATCGAGACGAGGGTGCCGCCCGGGCGCAGCACGGCGAGCGAGCGGGCGCGGGCGGCGGTGTCCCGCGAGACCGGGTCGAGGACCACGTCGATGTCCTTGACGGCCTCGGCGATGTCGACCGTGTGGTAGTCGATGGCCTCGTCCACACCCAGGGAACGCAGGAAGTCGTGCTTGGCGGCGCTGGCGGTGCCGATGACGTACGCGCCGCGGGACTTGGCGATCTGGACGGCGAGATGGCCGACGCCGCCGGCCGCCGCGTGGATGAAGACGCGCTGCCCTGGCTGGACATCGGCCGTGTCGACGAGTGCCTGGTAGGCGGTCAGGGCGGCGAGCGGCAGGGCGCCGGCCTGGACGTGGTCGATGCCGACGGGCTTGTGGACGAAGGAGCGGGCGGGGGCGGTCACGTACTCGGCGTGGGCGCCGACCCCGTGCGGGTAGGGCAGCATGCCGAAGACCTCGTCGCCCGGCTTGAACAGGGTGACGCCGATGCCGACGGCCTCGACGACGCCGGAGACGTCCCAGCCCAGGATGAGGGGCAGGCCGCCCGCGGTCATGGGCTGGGCGCGGTTCCACCAGTCGGTGGGGTTGACGCCGGCCGCTTGGACGGCGATCAGGATCTCACTCAACCCCGGCTCGGGCCGGGGCAGTTCGACCTCCTTGAGTACCTCGGGGGAACCGTGGGTGTCCTGGCGGATGGCGCGCATGGTGGCGGTATCGGGGTTCGTCATGCGTCCAGCGTCGCGGTCTGCCACTCCCGGGCGCCATGGCATGAATGCCAACTTTCAACGGGATCACGCCATGGCGTATGTTCGTCGATTCATCGCGTCGGCCGCACCCGGGCTCGCCGCGCTGGAGGGAGCCGACGCGTGATGCGTCCAGCGCGCTGCTGCCACCGTCCGATACCGTGGCATGAATTCCAATTTTCGACGGGATCACGCCATGGCACCCATTCACCGAGTCGTCGTCCTGGCCGTAGACGGCGTGTACCCCTTCGAGCTGGGCATTCCCAGCCGGGTCTTCGAGGCGGCGGACGGCCGCTACGAGGTCCTCACCTGCAGCGTCGACGGCCGCCCGGTCCGCACCAACTCCGACTTCTCGATCACCGTCGAGCACGGCCCGGAGGCGCTGCGCACCGCCGACACCGTCGTCATCCCGCCCTTCACCACCACCGCCGTCACGATGGAAGTGCCACGGGCCATGACCCAGGCGCTTGCGTGCGTGGCTCCGGGCGCCCGCCTCGTATCGATCTGCACCGGCGCCTTCGTCCTCGCCGCAGCCGGTCTCCTCGACGGACGGCCGGCCACCACCCACTGGATGGTCGCGGACCTCTTCCGCACATGGTTCCCCCAGGTCGCCCTGGATCCCGACGTCCTTTTCATCGACGACGGAGATGTGCTGACCTCGGCCGGTGCCGCCTCCGGGCTCGACGTCTGCCTGCACCTCATCCGCAAGGACCACGGCAGTGAGGTCGCCAACCAGGTGGCCCGCAGGTGCATCGTCCCCCCGTGGCGCGACGGAGGACAGGCGCAGTACATCCAGCACCCGGTGCCCGAGGCCACGGCCAGCGGAACGGCCACCGCCCGTCAGTGGGCGCTGGAGAACCTCCACGAGCCGATGACCCTGACGGACCTCGCCGAGCACTCCCACATGAGCCTGCGCACCTTCGCCCGCCGCTTCACCGAAGAGGTGGGCATGAGCCCGGGACGCTGGCTGATCCAGCAGCGCGTCGACCGGGCACGACACCTCCTGGAAACCACCGACCTGCCGGTGGACGAGATCGCCGGCCAAGTCGGCTTCGCCGGCGGCACCTCGCTACGAGAACACCTGCACACCGCCATCGGCGTCTCACCCCTCGCCTACCGGCGCACCTTCCGGGGCGCCCTGTCGCCCACGCACTGAGCAGCCGACCATCCCGTCCAAGTACACCCGGTCAAGAATCCGGGCATCGGCGAGCCCCCGGGCAGCCCCGGGATACCGCCGGTCACCCCATAAAACGCAGCCCGTCCTCGAAGTCGACGCGCGCGAGGTCGGCGCGCGAGACGACACCGAGCTTGGGGAACACGTTGGCCAGGTGATGAGCCACCGTACGAGGACTGATCAGCAGCTGTGCCCCGATCTCCCGGTTGGTGAGTCCCTCCGCGGCCAGCCGTACGACTCTCAACTCCTGCGCGGTGAGGGTCGTCGGGGTGTCCCGTGCCCGTGCCCGCGCGGAGTCCCGGCGCGGTTGCTGCCCGGTCAGCTCCTGTTCGGCCCGGGTACGGGCGAGCAAGGGAGCCGCGTCCAGTCGCCGGAAGGTCTCCGCGGCTTCGGCCAGCTGCACTCGGGCGTCGGTACGGCGGCGGGACCGCCGCAGCCACTCGCCGTACAGCAGGCGCGTGCGGGCGTAGGCGAAGGGCCGCGACCGGGCTCCGGGAACCTCCAGCGCGAGCCGGAACTGCTTCTCCGCATCCGCTCCGGACGCCAGCAGGGCATGGACCAGGTGCGTCGCGGAGATCGCCCACGCCGCCTCGGTCCGTTCGGCCCACCGCCGCAGCAACCGCGCCTGTTCCTCGGCCGTCGCCCGCTGCCCGGCTTGGAGGGCGGCCTCGGCGGTGTCCGGAGCGGCGAGCAGCGCGACAGTGGCGTTCGCCGCGTGGTGCCCGTCCTCGCCCAGCCGGACCAGGCGGTCCAGCGCCTCCTCGGCCCGGCCGGCGAAGAGCGCCGACATACCGAGGTTCCACTCCGCGCAGGCGCTGAAGACGCGCACCCCACGCGGCACCCAAAGCTCGATGGTCCGGTCGGCGACGTCCCTGACGGTCCGCTCATCGCCTCGCGCGGCTGCCAGCCATCCGAGACCGGTGTGGCACTGCCCCGCCAAGTGGTCGTCGCCGATCCCCTGAGCCACCTGGAGCCCTTCAAGGGCGTTCGCCGTGGCCAAGGTCCAGGAGCCTTGCGCGATGTCGGGCGCCACGGTCTGGGCCAGCGCCTGGGTCAGGGCAGTGACCTGGTCCGTGTGCCGCAGCGTGTCGATTTCACGGCGGAGCGCCTCCTGCAGGGCGGACTCGATGCCCCAGGCCACCGCCAGCGGTGCCGGTGGCATCAGGAGCCAGGAACTGCCGCTGAGCCGGGTGAGGATCTCAGCGATGGGGGCCACGGCCTGGTCGCGGTCATCGGCGCCGCCACCCCGTTCCTCCGTCCACCATGCGCGCAGCAACGGCAGCAGATCGGCGTTCGGGAAGTTCCCCTGCGGGAGCCGCCGCTCGAGTCGCTGGAGCGCCTCGCGCTGAAGTGCGCCATGACTGGCCGCCCACGCCGCCCGCAGTGCCATGCTGCCGAGCCCGAACGCCTGCCCCGGATCGGCCACCCGCTCCATGTCCCGGGTCAGCTGACGGCAGGCGACTTCCAGATTGCCGTGCGCGAACTCGATCAGCCCGCGCAGCCCCTCGCTGAGCTCCGCGACCGTGGCTGCGGAGGAAATCCTTTCGGCCCGCTCCAGCATTCCGCGCGCCACGTCGACGTGGCCGGCCTCCCAGGCCGCCCTCGCTCCGAGAGCCAGCCGTCTGGCCGCGTCGTCCGTCGAGGGGGACAGCTTCGCCGCACGCTGCAGGGCACGGGCCGCCGTGGCACAGCCGCCGCGCGCCCAGGACCGGTGGGCCGACTCCTCCAGCAGCCGGGCCACCTCCTCGTCGGGCCGGCCCACGGCCTCCAAAGCCGCGGCGAGGTGCCAGGGGCGCAGCTCGTCGGCGTTCTCACCGGTCAGTACGGAGGCGAGCGCGCGATGAACGGCCTGCCGGTTCGCGGGCGGCGCCTCCTCGTAGACCACTGCCGCCATCAGCTGGTGGCGGAAACAGATCCGCCCGTCCGAGCGCATGGTGAGCAGGCCCGAGTGCAGCGCTTCGTCCCAGGCGGCCGCGTCGAGGCCGAGCACGCCACCGGCCTGGCGCACGGTGTTGCGATCGCTGCGGTCATCGGCGGCGGCGAGCAGGAGCGCGGTACGGGCGGGCGCGGGCAGCCTCTCGATGCGGGCGCGGAAGGCGCGGCGCAGGCGGGGCCCGACAGCGATCTGCTCATCGGTGAGAGGGTGCGTCGAGAGGTCGCCGGCCGCCATGGACGTGGGCAGTTCCTGGAGTGCGAGGGGATTTCCGGCTGCCGCGCGGATCGTGCGGCGGATCACTGACTCGTCCGCGTGCGGAGCGACGGCACGGGCGAGGAGCCGGGCATCCTCGTCGCCCAGCTCCCGGACCTCCATGGCCGCCAGTTTCTCCCAGGGGCCGTCGACGGGGTCGTCGTGTCCGGTGAGGAGCATGACCACGGGCTCGTTGCGCAGGCGGCGCGCGACGAAGGCCAGGCACTGGGCGGACGGCTCGTCCAGCCAGTGGGCGTCGTCGGCGATGATCAGCACCGGCCGCTCGTCGGCCAGCTCGCCGACGAGCGTCAGTACGGCCACGCCGATCAGAAACCGGTCCGCCACGTCGTTGCTGGTACCGAGCGCCCCGTTCAAGGCGTTGGCCTGCGGCTCCGGGAGCGTACTGATCCGCTCCTTCACCGGCCACAGCAGTTCGTGCAGTGCGGCGAACGTCAGCCCCGACTCCAGGCGAGTGCCCCCGCATCGCAAGACGGTGAAGTCCGCAGCCGCGGACTCGGCCACGTAGTCGAGCAGGGCGGTCTTGCCGATACCGGGGTCGCCCCACAGCACCCGCGTTGCCCCGTCGCCTTGCCGAGCACCGTCAAGGATCCGGTCAAGGACTGCCTGCTCCGGGCGCCGTCCGTAAAGGTCCATTTGCTTGAAAGCTTAATGGGCTGCGATCGCCCGGAGCCACTGCAGGCAACCGCGTCCAACCAGATTTGGCAGTTCCATGACCGATACGGTGACGGATCCGCTGCCATCCCCTCATCATTGACTTGCTCCTCGGGCTGAAGCCCGAGGATTCTGGCCTTCTCGTCCGTTGCTGTGCCGCTACACGGCACAGTCTTCCGACGGGAATCCGTGGCTTCCTGCTTCGTCGCGCTGTGCCAGGACGAGTCCCGGTCTTACCTGCGCTCCACAGGCTGTAACCGCCAGTCCGGCGGCCGTTCTCACGTTCTTCGCGGCATTGTGGTCCCGGTCGTGGACCGCACCACAGGCGGTACAGGTCCAGGTCCGGATGTGCAGCGGTTTGGGGCCGTCCTTGGCCCCGCACTCCGAGCAGACCTGGCTGGTCGGTGTGAACCGGCCGATCTTCACCAGGGTGCGCCCGTACCTGGCGGCTTTGTACTCCAGCAGGTGCACGAAATGCGCCCAGCCCGCGTCATGCACACTCTTCGCCAGCCTGGTGCGCGCCAGTCCTTTGACCGCCAGGTCCTCCACACCGATCGCTTGGTTGTCACGGATCAGCTGGGTGGAGAGCTGGTGGTGGAACTCCCGGCGGGCGTCGGCCACTTGTGCGTGGGCGCGGGCGACCTTGAGGCGGGCCTTCTCGCGGTTGTTCGATCCCTTCTGTTTGCGGGACAGCTCCCGCTGGGCTTTTTTGAGTTTCTTCTCCGCGCGGCGCAGGAACCGCGGGGAGTCGATCTTCGTGCCGTCGGAGAGGACGGCGAAGTGGGTCAGGCCCAGGTCGATGCCGATCGTGTGGTCGGTGTCGGGCATGCGGGTGGCGTCGGCGGCCGGGTCGGTGTCGATGACGAAGGAGGCGAAGTACCGCCCGGCCGCGTCCTTGATCACGGTGACCGAGGAGGGCTGTTGGGGCAGGGTGCGAGACCATTTCACCTTCACCGCGCCGACCTTCGGGAGGTTCAGCCGCCCGGACTCGGTGACCGACCAGCGGGCATTGGCCGTGAAGCGGATCGACTGTCGGGTGTCCTTGCGGGACTTGAACCGGGGCGCACCCGTCTTCGCGCCTTGGCGTTCACCCTTGAGGGAGGCGAAGAAGTTCCTGTAGGCCGCCTCCATATCGCGCAGGGACTGCTGGAGCACGACGGTGGACACCTCGCCCAGCCAGCACCGCTCGGCGGTCTGTTTCGCCTGGGTGATCAGCTGCTTCGACAGGTGCCCGGCGGTGGGGAACGCCTCACCCGCCTTCCGGGCGTCCTCACGGGCGCGCACCGCGTCGTTGAACACGACGCGGGCGCACCCGAACGCCTTGGCCAGTGCGATGCGCTGACCGGAATCCGGGTACAGCCTGAAGGCGTACCGAAGCTGCATGGCGGCCACGCTACACACTTGGGTTATGGGTGATATGCAGAAGATCAGAACTGGTCGGCACTGTGTTTTCGTGATGCATTTCCACTTGGTCTTCGTGACCAAGTTCCGGCACAAGGTGTTCACGGACGATCACCTGAGGCGGATGGAGGAGATCATGCGGTCAGTGTGCGCGGACTTCGAGTGCGAGCTGGTGGAGTTCAACGGCGAGAACAACCACGTCCACCTCCTGGTGAACTTCCCGCCCAAGGTCGCCGTCGCCAAGCTCGTCAACTCCCTCAAGGGAGTCTCTTCCCGCCGCCTGCGCCAGGAGTTCCCCGACCTGGTACGCCACTACTGGCGGGCCAACAAACTCTGGTCCGGCTCCTACTTCGCCAGCACCGTCGGCGGCGCCCCACTCTCCGTGATCAGGCAATACATCGAACAGCAGAACCGGCCCGTGTGAGAATCACCCGGCTCCGCCGGACAAGAATCCGCGACGCTCCGCGTCGCCACCATCAGATTCGCTTCACCACCGGACTGGAGCCCGATGCACTACGAATGAATCCCGGTAGCGTCGGAAACGTGATCAGCGCATTCGCGGAACTGCGCTACGCCGTCGGCCCGGCCACCGGAGGCATCAGCACGCTCCGCCATGTCGTTCCCGCCCTCGACGCGGTAGACGTCACCGCCGAGGACACCGGACCGTCGTGCACCCCACGAGTGGACGGCCATGACGGCGGCGACCAGAGGCCGGTCGGCATACGCGAGCGGGCCGCCCTCCGCCAAGGAGAGGCCACCGCGGGCCCCGACTCCCGCGGCGACCGGACCGTCCGTGCCCTTCTCGTCCCCACGTCCCCCACCACCCCCCACCACCGCTCACACGGAGACTTGACATGACCACCGTTCTCATCGTCGACGACCACGCCCTGCAGCGCTTCGGCTTCCGGATGCTTCTGGAACAGCACCCCGATCTGACCGTGGTGGGCGAGGCCGCTCACGGCGCCGAAGCGGTCCGCAAAGCAGTCGAACTGCGCCCCGACGTCGTACTCATGGACGTACGGATGCCCGGTATGGACGGCATCGAGGCCACCCGCCGCATCGTCGAGTCCGGAGGCCGCTCCCACGTCCTGGTCCTGACCACCTTCGACATCGACGAGCACGCGTACGACGCCCTGCGCGCCGGTGCCAGGGGTTTTCTGCTGAAGGACGCGCTGCCCGACGAACTCGTCGCCGGTATCCGGTCCGTGGCCGCCGGGGACGTGGTCATCGCCCCCGGCCTGACTCACGAGCTCATCGACGTCTTCCCCGGCCGGCGGCCCGGCCGCGCCCCCGGCCAAAACCGGCAGCTCGCCTTCCTGCCCCAGCGCGAACGCGAATCCCTGACCCAGCGCGAGCGCGAGGTGCTGACCGCCATTGCCTCCGGCTGGAGCAACCCCGAGATCGGCGAACGGCTGTCGCTGGCCGAATCCACCGTCAAGACCCACGTCAGCCGCTTCCTCGCCAAGATCGGCGCCCGCGACCGCGTCCAGGCCGTGATCTTCGCCTACGACACCGGACTGGTCAGGCCCACACGACCGGCACCGCCGCGCGTGGTCGGCGCCGGCCGCAGAGGTCCTGACGCTCTGCCCGCAGCCGGCTGAGGTCCCATCACGCGGGGACTGGCCGGCGGCGGCCTGTTCGGCATCGTCCACGCCCTGGTCCGCGGCAACGCCGAGGGAGACACTGTCGGACGGTTTACTCACAGTGCCGGTACCGGGAAGAGCGGGTACACCTTGGCGCCCGTTTCCCGTGCCGGCGCCGGGCTCATGGCCCGCACCGTGGTCCGGGTCCGGCCGCCGGCGAAGACGAACACACGCAGCACCAGGAAACGCCCGACACCGGCGAGCCCGGCGGCGGTGAGGTAGACGACCTGCTCGTAGAGCACTCCGGCCGACGGCTGCACGAGGTGCAGGACGAGCACCGCGGTGGAGGTCACCACATAGGCGGCCGTGGCCGACCCCGCGGACTGCCAGTGCTGGCGCCATCCGGCATGCCCTGCCCCGAAGGTGAAGCGTGCGTGGAGCTCCGTACTGAGGAGAGTCGAGGCAACGGTGATCAGCGCATTCGCCACAGCCCAGGGCATCAGTCCGGCGAGCCCGGCCACAGCGGTGCTGGACGCGACCCCGACGCCGCCGCCGAACAGGACGAACCGGGCGAAGGAGGCGAGTGGGCCGGGGGCGCCCGGGTTCCGTCGCACCGCGGCCATATCGGTGTCCGTCCGTTCCGCACCCCGCACCTCGTCCGCTGCCTCCGGCGTCGTCTTCGGCAAGACCAGCGACTTCATGGGAAGTCCCTTTCGACTGAGAGAGCTGCGGGGCCTCTTGGGCCGGCGGGCTCGCAGGACGCCGCGCCCGTACGTTCGTCGAGGCTTTTAGATTACGACCATACGACAATAAGCAGGAGGTAAGCCCACGGGCAAGGCCCTGACCAGGTTTGGGATTATGACCGTACTCACATGAGTGGCGAGGGGGCAGGCCTGCCGCCGAACCGGGGAGACTCCGTTACCGACCGCTGCACACAGCTGCCGCACACAATTCCGCCGGCAGCCGCCCGGTCGCGAAGGCGGGCCTGCCTCGGCGGTGCGCGGTGATCGGCCAGCCAGGTCCGGTCCGGTCCGGTCCGCAGTGACGGTGTCCGCAGCGGCGTCAGAGGCGGCGTCAGAGGCAAAAGCCCTGTTCTGACGCCGCCGCGCCAGGGCTCCGTACGGGCCTCCTACCTGCTCCCGGGCAGCACCTCGGACTCGGCCACGGCAACCCGGTCCGCCGCCGCTTCGGTGGCATGGTGCTGTGCCTCCTGGATGTGCCGCAGGCCGAACCAGGCGACCAGCGCCATCAGCGCGAAGGCCACCCCGGCGAAGCAGCCGATCGCACTCACTGGGGACCAGCCCCACTTGTGTCCCTGGGTGATCGACAGCAGAAGCAGCACGAGAGTCGCGGCAGCGCACGGAACGCGCGGCTCCCTGCGTTCGGCCAGGGCGAATCGATGCGTGCGTGCGGTGGTACGGCCGTCAGCCGAGGTCGCGGCCGCGACCTCGACTGGGAGCGCTGCCCGGTGCGAGCCGTGAAATGCCCGTCGCGGTTCAGGGCGCAGGGAACGGAAAGAGCATGCAGCTGCTGGCGGCGCAGGAGGTGATCCCCGGCGGCGTCGACTGCGTACCGGCTGGAGAGAACCTGCCGGCTTCGGACCGCTTCCCCGAGAGCCACGGCCTGGGGCTGGGGTTGGGGTTGGGTGCGTCAGACGCGCTGCCCGGTGTCCAGCAGGGCGAGGGCGTTGCTGATCCCCTGATCGAGGAGTTCTTTGGCGAGTTGACTGTCGGTCAAGGCGCGGGAAAGCTGCAGTGTCCCGGCCATCAGGCCGAGGAGGCTGAGCGCCTTCACACGTGCGGAGGACGGGGCCTCGGGCGCCATGCGGGCGGCAATGCCCTCGACGAGGACCAGCACGCCGTCGGTGTACGCCTGCCTGGTCGTGTCGGTGCAGCGCCCGATCTCGTCGAGCAGCGCGGCGTTGGGGCAGCCGTCGCCAAGGCTCTCGCGGTGCTGGGGCGACAGGTACCCACGCACGATCTGCTCGAGTCCGGCACGGCCAGGAGCAGCCCGCGCGACGACGTCCTCGGCCTGCACCTTCAACTGGTCGGCGATTGCCGTGGTGACGAGGTCGTCTTTGGATTCGAAGTGAGCGTAGAAGGCCCCATTGGTCAGCCCCGCGTCCTTCATGAGCGTCGAGACCCCGGAGCCGTCGATACCGTCCTGCTTGAGCCGGCGGCCCGCCGTCTCGATGATCCGCCGCCTCGTCTCCGACTTGTGCTCTTTTGCGTACCGCACCACAGCACACGCTCCTTCGCCGACCGGAAGGGCCGGTTGCCCTTCACCGACTTCGCCAGTCTATGGTATTGCGAACGTAATTCAAAAAATCGACGAGCCACCAAGGGGCAACGGGCCGCCGCCTGGCGGAATATCGATGCACTCCCTGCAGTCCCGGCTGCCCCCACACGCCGAGGGCCCTGCCTACGGAGTCACGCCCGAGGGGCGGGCACCGGGAAGAGCATGCAGCTGCTGGTGGCGTGGGCGAGCAGGCGGTCCTTCGCGTCGACCAACTGGGCCTGGGCGAGGGCGGTTTGGCGGCCCTTGCTGACGACCGTGCCGATGGCGCGCACCCGGCCGGTGTCCACGGTGATCGGTCGCAGGAACTTCACGGTCAGGTCGAGCGAGGTGTACGCCATGCCCTGCGGGAGGGTGGACTGGACGGCGCAGCCCGCCGCCGAGTCGAGCAGGGTGGCGAAGATGCCGCCGTGCACGCTGCCGATCGGGTTGTAGTGCTCCTCGCCCGGCGTCAGCGAGAAGACCGCCCTGCCGGGCTCCACCTCGTCCAGGGCGAAGTCGACGGTGTAGTTGATGGGCGGTCCCGGCAGCCGCCCCGCCTGCAGCTCGCGCAGGAAGTCGATGCCGGCCATGCGCCCGGCGGCTTCCGCCAGGAGCGCGGGATCTTCCCACTGATACGTACGTGTTCGTCCCACGACCAAGGCCTTCCCATCTGACTTTTATGAGCGAAGCTAGCTCTTTGCCCAGCTGACTGTCAACGGTGAAGTCAGGCCCGTACGATGGCGGGATGGAGTGGCTTGAGGCGAGCACGGAGAACTGCCCCGTCCAGCGCACGCTCGACGTGATCGGGGAGAAATGGACGCTGCTGATCCTGCGTGACGCCGTCAACGGGGTGCGCCGCTTCGACGACTTCCACCGCCACATCGGCCTGTCCGAAGCCGTCCTCAGCGACCGCCTCCGCAAGCTGACCTCGGCCGGCATCCTCAAGACCGTCCCCTACCAGGAGCCCGGCAGCCGCTCCCGCAACGAATACCGCCTGACCCACAAGGGCTGGGACCTGTGGCCCGTCCTGATGGCACTGAGCCAGTGGGGCGAGACGTACGCCCTCGGCCCCGAGGGCCCCGTACTGGACGTCCGCCACACCGACTGCGACGCTCCGGTCCGCGTCGTCGTCGAGTGCTCCGCGGAACACTCCGCCCTCACTCCCCGTGACGTCACCGCCCGGCCGGGAGCAGGCGCCCGCCTCCGGTCCTGAAGGTCGTGAGCCATCGGCCTCGCGGTCGCGGGCCAGACAGCGGTGAGACATCAGCTGAGTGCCGTGTGCTCCGCCGTCATTGCCCCTCAGTCGACGGGGAGGCTCGCCGGCTGGACTGCGAGCTTGGCGCCGGCCGCCCGCGGCGCTGAAGGGCGGAGCGTCGGGTGGGTACGTCCCCGACGGCTGCGGCGACGTCGCTGTCGTGTCGACCAGATGCGACGGATCCTTGGCCCGGACGGCGACCCGAGAGTCGGCGAGCTTGTTCGCGCGCGGCGGTGCGCGCGCGTAGCTGAAGCCGCCGTCGTGGTCGGCCGTCCCGACCCTCGCCTGCCGGACCGGGACGAGGGCGCGGGCGTCGCGGACCTGCGCGCCACCGCAGGCCATGTCGGCGTCCGTCCACCGTCCCGATCCGGCAGGCGCGTGGATCTTGCAACTGCCGTGCCCGGGGTCGCTTAGGCCAGATCTTCGTCTTCTCCCGGACCAACCGGCCTACCAGGAGATCATGGCGCTGTTCGCCGCGGCCGACGCGCCGCTGCGGGCGCGGCGGGTATGCGAGGCGATGGACCTGGAGATCGCGCCCAACAACATCAACAACACCCGCCTGAAGCTCAAGCGGCTGACCGAGCGCGGAATCGCGGTCGAGACCGAGCAGAGCTTGTGCACCCAGCCGCGGCCGTAGCCGCCCGGCGACGCCGCGGCCGGCCCGCCTGTCCCTTGCGAAGGGGTGAAACAGGCATCAACTCATGTAACCCTCTCAGGACTGCAGCTGGGCGAAGAGCGTCGCCAGGTCGATGAGGCCCCAGTGGTCGGTGAGCTTCCCGTCGGCCACCTTGAACATGCGGACCTCCAGTACCTTGATCGATCGGCCGGTGGCGGGAGTGCCGTTGAAGGACCCGGTGTTCGTGCCGGTGAGGATGAAGGTGATCGCGAACCAATCGTCCTCGGCGACGACACGGACCGGCGCGGCGGCGAAGTCGGGGACCGCGTCGAGGAACGACGCCAGCACCGCGCGGGTCTCCTCGAGGCCGGTGGCGGTGCCGTCGGCGGCGTGGTTGCGGAAGTCCGGCGCGTACAGGGCGAACAGGGCGTCGAGGTCACGCAGGTTGACGAGCTTGACGTACTCATCGGCAAGCCGGTGCAAGTCGGCGGTGGACGCTTGGGTTTCGACGTTCGAGGAAGACATGTGCTTCTCCAATGTGGATGGACGGAGCGGCTCCGCCCCGGTGATGGACAGCGGAATCGGGTCGAACAGGCGGGTTGGACGAGCAGGGTCTGGCGATGGCGCCGGGCAGCGGCTGCTTCTTCTCGCGGAGGCGAGGCGCCCGGCCGGGATTCGTCAGGCGGTGAGGGTGGGGTAGTCGGTGTAGCCAGCCTCGCCGCCGCCGTAGAAGGTGGCGGGGTCGGGGGTGTTCAGCGGAGCGCCGGTGCGTACGCGCTCGACGAGATCGGGGTTGGCGAGGGCCATCACGCCGACGGTGACGATGTCGGCCAGGCCGTCTTCGATGTCCTTCGCGCGGGTGGCGATGTCGGTGCCGGCCCGGTTGAGAACCAAGGTGTTCGGCCACAGCTTGCGGAGGGTGTGCAGGAGTTCGTCGTCGCCGCCGTGGCCGATGTGCAGGTAGGCGAGGTCGAGCGGGGCGAGGGCGCGCACGAGTGCCGGGTGCAGCTCGTGGGTGTCGCTCTCCTCGATGTCGTTGAACGGGTTGCCGGGAGAGATCCGGAAGCCGGTGCGGCCGGCGCCGATCTCGTCCGCCACCGCGGTGGCGACCTCCACCGCGAAGCGGATGCGGTTGTCGATGGAGCCGCCGTAGCGGTCGGTGCGCTGGTTGGTGTTGCCGGCGAGGAACTGGTGCACCAGGTAGCCGTTGGCGCCGTGGATCTCCACGCCGTCGGCGCCGGCCGCGACGGCGGCCGCTGCGGCGCGCCGGAAGTCCTCGACCGTCGCGGCGACCTCCTCGGTGGACAACTCGCGCGGTACCGGCATCTCCTGAGGGCCGGACGGGGTGAACATGGTGCCCGCCGGCTGGACCGGGGAGGGGGCGACCGGCTGCCGGTGGTGGGGGGTGTTGTCGGGGTGGGACATCCGTCCGACGTGCATGAGCTGGATGACGATGCGTCCGTCGACGCCGTGCACGGCGTCGGTGACCTTGCGCCAGCCGGCGATGTGCTCCTCGGAGTGGATGCCGGGGGTGAGGAGGTAGCCCTGGCCATCGGCGTTGGGCTGGGTGCCCTCGGTGATGATGAGGGCGTGCGAGGCGCGCTGGGCGTAGTACTCGGCGTTCAGCTCGGTGGGTATGCCTTCCGGGGTGGACCGGTCCCGCGTCATGGGGGCCATCGCAAGCCGGTGCGGCAGGGAGATCTCCCCGGCGACGATCGGGTTCCACAGGGCGTTCAACATGGATGTTTCCTCGAATAAGGGTGTGAGAGAGCTGCGGGGTGGCGGGCTGCCTGCCCCGTTGGTAGCGCGTAGGCGGTGACCGGCCGGGATGAGCCCGGTGGCCTTCCAGCGTGGAAGGCAGGCTGCGTGGAGGGGCGGTCGACGGTGCGGACGGGCTTGCAGCCGCGCACATGACCGCCGCCGATGCAGGCGGTGCCGGGCCCCGGCTGTTTGTACAGGGAGGACGCCGAGTGCGTCGATCTTCCCCCGCGCCGGAGGACGCATCGGTCGTGTGCAGCAGCGGTCGTGCCGTTGTCACAAAGGGACTCCGGCACCGGAGTGGGAGCGGCGGTCAGCCGCGGTAGCGATCGGCCGGGACCCGCTGCGACAGGTTCGGGACGAGCGTCTGACGTGCCTTCTCGAACGACTCCCAGTCGCTGATCTCCGGCAGTGACGGGATGGTGACGGGCTCCCCGGCGTCGAGTCCGGCGAGCGCCGCGTCGACGGCGTCGTCCGCGCTCATGATCCACTCGTCGGGGAACGCCGCGAGGTCGAGGCCGGAGCCGTCCCAGAACTCCGTGCGGACAGCGCCCGGCAGTACGGCCTGCACCGTGACGGGGCTCTCGGCGAGTTCCTGCTGCAGGGCCTGGGTGAACGTCAGTACGTAGCTCTTGGTGCCGCTGTAGACGGCGCTGACGGGCAGGATGTTGAGAGCCAGGGCGGAGGAGACGTTCACCACGGTGCCGTGCCCGCGGGCTGTCAGGCCCGGCAGGACCGCGGTGGTCAGCCTGGTCAGCGAGGTCACGTTGAGGTTGATCAGCGCCTCGGAGGCCGCCGCGTCGGAGGTCGTCAGCGGGGTGAACAGCGACCCGCCGGCGTTGTTGATCAGCACCGCGATGCTCTCGTCGGTCCGTAGACGCTCCTCGACCACGGAGATCTGCGCCGCATCGGTGAGGTCGGCGGTGACGACGTCCACTGCGCGGCCCGTGCGGCTGCGGATGTCCGACGCCAGCGCCTCCAGCCGCGCGGTGTTCCGGGCCACCAGGATCAGGTCGTAGCCCCGGTCGGCAAGCCGCTGTGCGTAGGCGGCACCCAGGCCGGCGGACGCGCCGGTGACGACGGCGGTCTTGTTCTGCGTGGTCATGGGATGGATCTCGTTTCTGGTCCGGCGAATGAGTAGGAGGCCGAAGCGTCGGCCTCGCTTTAGATTACGATAGCTATCTAAAATGATCCGGTCAACGACCCCACGACGCCGTCGGTCACCGCCCGCGGCCGGAGGCTGCTCGACGCACCCGCGGGGCTACAGGGTCGGCGGCCGATCAGGTTCGGACTCGCAACCGCACTCCGGAACGGATGCATCGCGCGCCCGGAAGTCGCTTCCAGTTCGGATTGCGGGTCCACGAGCTCCTCGCCTTGCGACAGCGAGAAGGGGCCGTACGGAAAGGGGGCGCGTACGGAAAGAGGGCGCCGCGGCCCGCCGCCCGGCACTTCGCATACGATAGATGCGATTCACTATCTAACATGGGCAGGTGACCGATGAGTCGCGTTTCGCAAGCACAAGCGCTCGAGAACCGCAGGCGGGCGGTCGCCGCGGCCTCCCAGCTCTTCCGGGAGCGCGGCGTGAACGGCATCAGCGTCGCCGATCTGATGAAGTCCATCGGGCTGACCACGGGCGGCTTCTACAAGCAGTTCCCCTCCAAGGAGGCCCTGGTGGCCGAGGCGGCTCAAGCCGCTTTCGGGGACCTCGACCTGCTCCTGGCTTCGTTCGACACGGCCCACGGCGATCACGACACCGCGCGCGGCGCCCTCGTCGACTTCTACCTGTCGGCCGAGCATCGTGACCAGCCCGGCACCGGTTGCCCCACCGCGGGATTCGCAGGGGACATGGCGCGCGAGTCCACAACCGGGGAGGTGTGCGAAACGTACGCAGCCGGGGTCGAGGAATTCGCCGCGTGGATGTCCACCGACGCCGAAGACGGCCTTCCCATGGTGGCCACCCTGGTCGGCGCGATCCTGCTCGCCCGGGCCACGGCGGGCACAGAACTGTCGGAGAAGATCCTGGAGTCGACCCACAAAGCCCTGACCGCACCACACCGGCCTGACCCGGAATCCTGAACACGGGCTATGCGACTGCGGCCCAACACCACGTACTCAAGCGGTTGTTGGGCCCGTCAAGGGGTCGGCCTCCATACGTCGGCAAGGACCTGCCTCCCGTAGCCGATCTTGCGGAACCTCGCGCAGGATCAGGATCGTCCACTTCTCACCCACGACCTCAAGGGTCCGGGCGATCGAACAGTTGACATGTCCCGGCCGAGTCAAGGTCCACGCCGGCGTTCCGAAGAGCTTCGGTCCTCGCACCCACGGGGGCGACCCCGACCCCGCCTGAGTTTACTTTTCTATACTCAGCCGGTAGCGTCATGACCAGCACATCAACCCGGCCGCATGCGAGAAACGGGCGCGCAGGGGGACCTGCGCGAAGAATCACATCGACCCCCCGAACACCCACGCAGAAAGGCGGCCGACATGAAGGCATTCGTCGTCGAGAAGTACGGCAAGGACGGCGTACACGCCGCGGAGGTACCCGAGCCCACCGTCGGAGACCGCGATGTCCTGGTCAGAGTGAGCGCCGCGAGTATCAACCCGCTGGACAAGTTGGTCCGCAACGGAGAGTTCAAGCAGATCCTGAAGTACAAGCTTCCGTTCGTGCTCGGCCACGACGTGGCCGGCGTCGTCACGCGGGTCGGCTCCGCCGTACACGGCCTCAACGTCGGCGACGAGGTCTACGCCCGTCCGCGCGACCTGCGGGTAGGAGGCTTCGCGGAGTTCATCGCGATCGACATGGACGACGTCGCGCCCAAGCCGGCCTCACTCACCCTCCAAGAGGCAGCCGCGGTACCGCTGGTGGCCCTGGCCGCCTGGCAGGTTCTCGTCGACCGTGCCCAGGTGAAGCCGGGGCAGAAGGTGCTCATCCACGCCGGTGCCGGTGGCCTCGGCTCGACGGTCATCCAGCTCGCCAAGCACCTCGGCGCCACGGTGGCGACGACCACGGACACCGACACCGAGAAGTTGGTCAGGAGCCTCGGCGCCGACGTCGTCGTCGACTACACCAAGGAAGACTTCTCGAAGGTACTGTCCGGCTACGACCTGGTGCTGGACGCCCTGGGCGGAGCGAACCTCGAGAAGTCACTGACCGTGCTGAAGCCCGGCGGCCTGGCCATCAGTGTCGTCGGCCCGCCGGACGCCGGCTTCGCCAAGCAGCTCGGCGCCCCCTCGTTCCTGGGCCTGGTCATGAACGTGCTCAGCCGCAAGGTCCGTAAGCAGGCCAAGGCGCTGGGCGTGCGCTACCAGTTCCTCTTCATGCAGGCCAACGGCTCCCAGCTGCGCAAACTCGGCGCCCTCTACGACAGCGGGAAGCTCCGCCCGGTCATCGACCGCACCTTCCCGTTCGACCGGACGCTCGAGGCGATGGCGCACGTCGAGCAGGGCCGCACCAAGGCCGGCAAGGTCGTGGTCTCGATGGTGCCCGACAACGACTGAGACCGTGCCGGCCACGGACCCTCCGTCCGGCACGCCCGGGTCGGGCGAGACGCACCGACAGCTCGCAGCTCTCGACGCTCACGACGGACATGCTCAGGACGACGACGTCCGTCCGCCGAGCGACGCACGTTGCCAGTTGGGAGTGCGGTCCTTGTCGACCAGGGCCGCGCGCACGCCCTCCAGGAAGTCCGGCGTGCGGATGGTCGTGCGTGTGAGGGCGAGTTCGGCGCCGAGGCACTCGCGCAACGTACGCTGCCTGCCCCGGGCCAGCAGGGCATGAGTGATCTCCAGGCTCTGCGGCGAGGCGGACTCCAAGGTGGCCAGCGCGTCTGCCGCCCAGGGGGTGTCGAGGTGGCGCAGGCGTTTCTCGATCTCGCCGAGGCTCGGCGCGCCGAACGCCCAGTCCACGTCCCCGCGTACCTCCGCCAGCCCGCTGCCCGCCACCGGGGAACGGCCGGCGAGGCGGTTCAGGACCACATCCACCGGGTCGCCGGGGTTGTCGGCCAGGGCATCCCCGACCCCCTCGAGCCCGTCCCTGGGAACGAAGTGCGTGGCCAGCCCCGTATACAGGGCGTCGGCCGCGTCGAGCCGGTGCCCGGTCAGTCCCAGGTACATGCCGATCGCGCCGGGCAGCCTCGGCAGAAAGTAGCTGGCCCCGACGTCCGGGAAGAACCCGATCCCGGTCTCGGGCATCGCCAGCACCGCGCCCTCGGTGACGACACGGAAGCTGCCGTGGACGGACAGCCCGAGACCGCCGCCCATGCACAGGCCGTCGATGAGCGACACGACCGGGACGGGATATTCGGCGATCCGGGCGTTGAGCCGGTATTCGGAGGCGAAGAACCGCTCACTGGCCTCGGCATCCCCGGCGAGGCTGTGCTCGCGGATCGTACGGATGTCTCCACCGGCACAGAACGCCTTCGTGCTGGTACTGGCGAGCACCACAGCGGACAGCGGTGTGTCCTCCCACCCGGCGAGCACGCGGTCGATGGCGGCGACCATGCCTGTCGTCAGGGCATTGAGCGCCTTGGGCCGGTTCAAAAGGATGCGGCCGACGCCCCGGTGGACGTCGGCGAGAATCTCGACCGCAGCGGTATCAGTCATCGGTCGTCATTTCTCCATCCGCGCGGACCTGGCTGTCGTGGCCATCACGTTGCCGTGGGCTTGAGGGGTGGGCACCTCAAGATCCTGACACAGGGCTCGGAGCGCCTCCGCGAGCCTCCGGCATCCTGCTCGACCATGCCGGGTCGGCATACGGTACTTGTGTCCGACACGGTTCCGCACGCCGCAACATGCCCGCCCCTCTCGATGCCACAAAAGGAGTGCGCGATGGGAACGTACGAGGATGTCTTCCGCGCCAGTACCGAGGACCCGGAGAGCTTCTGGCTGAAGGCGGCCGAGGGCATCGACTGGGATGTCGCTCCGCAACGCGCGCTGGACTCCTCGGGCGCACCGTTCTACCGCTGGTTTCCCGACGGGCGGCTCAACGTCTGTTTCAACGCGCTCGACCGGCACGTCGAAGCCGGCCGCGGCGAACAGCCCGCGCTCGTCTACGACTCGCCCGTGACCAACACCCAACGGACCTACACCTACGCGCAGTTGAGGGACGAGGTGGCGGCCTTCGCCGGAGCACTCGTACAGCTCGGCGTGGGGCACGGCGACCGTGTGGTCATCTACATGCCGATGGTCCCGGAGGCGGCCATCGCGATGCTGGCCTGCGCACGGATCGGCGCGGTCCACTCGGTCGTCTTCGGCGGGTTCGCCCCGCACGAGCTCGCCCTCCGCATCGACGACGCGGCCCCCAAGGTGGTCGTCTCCGCCTCCTGCGGCATCGAGGGCAAGCGTGTCATCGCGTACAAGCCCCTGCTCGACCGGGCCATCGAACTCGCGGTCCACAAGCCGGAGAAGAGCGTGATCCTGCAACGCCCGCAGGAGCAGGCCGAGTTGGGGCCCGACGATCTCGACTGGGCCGACCTGGTCGCCGCCGCACCGCCGGCCGACTGCGTCCCCGTCGCCGCCACCGACCCCCTCTACATCCTCTACACGTCCGGAACGACCGGAAAACCCAAGGGAGTCGTGCGTGACTGCGGCGGCTACGCGGTCGCCCTGCACTGGTCGATGGGCGCCGTGTACGACGTGGGCCCGGGCGAGACGATGTTCACCGGCTCCGACGTCGGCTGGGTCGTCGGGCACTCGTACATCGTCTACGCACCTCTGCTGGCCGGCGCGACGACAGTCCTGTACGAGGGCAAGCCGGTGGGCACCCCGGACGCGGGCCAGTTCTGGCGGGTTGCCGCCGAGTACCGGGCCAAGACCATGTTCACGGCGCCCACCGCCTTCCGGGCCATCCGCAAGGAGGACCCGAAGGGAGCACTCACCGCCGGCTACGACCTCTCCCACCTGCGCTACCTCTTCCTCGCCGGCGAGCGCCTCGACCCCGAGACGTACCACTGGGCGAGCGCCCTGCTGGGCGTCCCGGTGATCGACCACTGGTGGCAGACCGAGACCGGCTGGCCCATCGTCGCCAACCCGGTCGGCATCGAGGCCGCTCCCCTCAAGCCCGGCTCCCCCACCCGCCCGCTGCCGGGCTGGGACGTCCGCGTCCTCGACCCCTCGGGCGAGCCGGCGCCCGCGGGCGTCGACGGTGCGATCGTCGTGAGGCTCCCCCTGCCGCCCGGCGCACTCCCCACCCTCTGGAACGACGACGACCGCTACGTCGCCTCCTACCTCTCCGCCTACGCCGGCTACTACCTCACCGGCGACAGCGGCCACATCGACGACGACGGCTACGTCTTCGTCATGGGCCGCACCGACGACGTCATCAACGTCGCCGGACACCGGCTGTCCACCGGCAGCATGGAAGAGGCCCTGGCCGCCCATCCCGACGTCGCCGAATGCGCCGTCATCGGCGTCGCCGACGAACTCAAGGGGCAGATCCCCCGCGGCTTCGTCGTCCTCAAGGCCGGCACCGCCCGCGACCCGAGCGAGGTCGAGGCCGAACTCGTCCGGCTCGTACGCGAACGCATCGGCGCCGTCGCCTCCCTCAAGGACGTCACGGTCGTCGCCGCCCTGCCCAAGACCCGCTCGGGCAAGATCCTGCGCAAGACGATGCGCGGCATCGCCGACGGCCACGACGAACCCATCCCCTCCACGGTGGACGACCCCGGCGTCATCGAGGTCCTGCGCCCGGTCCTCCGCCGCCGCACCGACACCCCGTGAACGTGACCGCCCCCGGTCCCCGCGCCCTCAACGTCCACCAATCATTCGCCGCAAGCCACAGAAACGCCAGGTCAGAGCCACTCCAGCTCGCCGTGCCGCTCTCCTGCCCCTATACAGAGGACCCTCGCCGGCACGCATCCGCTACGCTGTCCCTGGTCGGTCGTTGATACGTCACGTTGTCCGCTCAGGTGGTATCGCGGAGGGCATCGCACCATGTCTGACCAGCGGGCTTGTGCTCCTTGTCGAAGATCCGCAGGCTGGATTTTCAACAAGGTTTTCCACAAGCCCCCGCCTTCGTGGGATGTGTGGGAAATTCCGTCGCTGCAGGTCAGGCCTGGTGGTGTGCGACGCCCCAAAACGCAGCAGCCCCGAATCCCAAACGCCTTTGCGGTGTTTTCGCAGCTCATGACGTGTGCACAGGGTGCAGCGCAGCGACCGAATTCAGTGCAACCTGTACACGTCGACGGGGCAGGCAGGCCACGGTGCGCGGCACACATCTGACACTGCCCCAGTGAACCTGCCACCCATGGGACGACATCCAGGTTGCTACTTGAATAGCCAGTTGAGCAGGCCCACCATGGCGAGCGGCACGGTGACGGCGTTGTAGCCGAAGACCCACACGAGGTCGGCGCGGATCGTGCCCAGGGTGCGCCGGGCGAGGCGGACCGCGTCGCCGAGTACCTCGATGTCGCCGCGCACGAGCGTCACGTCGGCGGCCCGATCGCCGCGTCCGTGCCGCTGCCCATGGCGATGCCGAGGTCGGCGTCGGCGAGCGCCGCCGCGTCGTTGACGCCGTCACCGACGACCGCGACCCGGCGGCCCTCCTCCCGCAGCCGCCGTACGAGGTCGGCCTTGTCCTCGGGCGTGCAGCGGGCGTGCACCTCCTCGCACTGTTCGCGGGCGAACCACAGGAAGTCGAAGAACGTGCGCAGGTCCCGGGCGTGCGCGGCCTGTGTGTTCCACGGGGAGGACGAAGCCGGGGGTCAGAAGGAGGTGCTGGGCTTGGATTCCGTAGGTGATGAGGGGCCTGTTCCACTTGTCGCGACGGCGCTCACGTTCCTCATGCTCGCAGTCCGGATCAGAATGCCGGCGCGGTTTGCTCCTGCCGTGGTCCCTGACTGCGTGCCTTGAGCAGCGCGTCCCGTAGGCGGTTGTGGGTCATGGCCAGGCACGCGTGCACCGCGCCGCGTGCTACCGAGAGTCCCAGAATCTGGGAGACGGTCGTGATCCGAGGGGCGGCCGGCAAGTTCTGTGCGAGTCGCTTGCGTACCTCGGGGAGTACCTCGTCCACCAAGGGGTGCAACCGGCCGACGAAGTAGACGGACTCGGGATCGAGTGTCACGGCGACGATGCTCACGGCGGTGGTGACCGCCGTCGTGAACGCCTTGAGTATCTCGGCACGGGCTCGATGGTCCTGAGGTGCCAGCCACAGGTCCTCGACGCGTTCGAGGTCCAGTCCGTGTTCGCGAGCGAGCTTCACAAGCCCTGCGGTGCTCAGCAGCTCGTTGAGGGTGCGGTCGTCGATGCCGGAGGAGAGGGAACCGATGTCGCCGAATGCAGGAGTACGTCCCCGAGCCAGTTCCTGGTCCCTGCAGGTGGCGAAATTCAGGGTGCTGCTGACGCTGAACAGGGCAGCGTCATGGATGCTCGCGTCGTCCGTGAGCACCTGGAGCAAGGACGCGTTCGCGTCACTGTCGAAGGACACTGGAGCACCGACGAGCTTTTCGACGGTTCGGTGGAGGTCTCTGCCGGAGAAGACTTTCATCGGATCGGCAGGCCGAAAGACCTCGGCGCCGTCGCGGACATGGGCGGGCAGTGCCGCGAGGACCTGGCGCAGTGGCCCTCGTGCGGAGGCGCTGGTCTGCGCGATCAGGTCGACCAGCCACCGGCCGGCAGCGGGGACGTCGTGGTGCTCGACCGTCGGGACGATCACGTGTCCGATCTCACGGCCGCGTAGGTCGGTCACCAGCACGCCGGTGGTCACGGCGCCGAAGCCGACCCCCACGACATGTCCGGCTGTCTCGGGCACATCGAGGTACGTCGACGGACGGCCACGCCCGACGACGGCGTCGACTCCCCCGTCCACGACGAACCCGTCAGAGCGCAGTTCCTCGACGGCCCGCGACACCGTCGCCTTGCTCAACCCCGTGAGCTCGATGAGCTTGTTCCGGGTCAACGGCGCATGGGAGAGAACCACGTCAAGGACACTTGCCTTGTTGTAGTCGCGCGGTGTGGGGTTGATGCTGCTCACCTCATGACCTTAGCGAGACCATACGCAGCGCGAACCAGTGGTCTCTGCCGGACTTGCCGAACTACCCGTGGGCGTCGGTGAAGATGCTGATCCTTGGCCCGCCTGCGCTTCTGTTGAACTTGGCGATCGGCCAGGTCTGCCGTGTCGGACGCCGGCGAGTGTCGCCTCAGTGGCGCCGCTCAAGACGTGTCATGGCGGATGCTCAGCAAGCGGGCCACGACCTCCTCCATGGCGACGGCCATGGCCCGCTCCACGTTGGCCCAGTCGTCCTTGGCGTGCTCGAGCAGGTAGTCGCGACGCTCCGGCACTCGTTCCGCGCGCCAATGGGTGACCAGCGCGCGAAGTGTCAGGCGTGCCAGCGCGGCAACAGGCAGGAGCGGGAGTTCGGTGTCCTTGATCGGCCGGGCCCGCTCGTATCCCGCGACGAAGCTGCATGCCTCACGCCAGGGATCCCACGGCGTCCGGCCGAGAAGGTTCGCGAGAGACACAGCAGGATCGAAGATCAAAGCACTGCGCATGCTGTCGCCGAAGTCGATTACCCCTGTGACGAAGCTGTCTGTCCGCGGATCCACCAGGACGTTGTAGGGGCTGTAGTCACCATGGATCACTTGGGTCTCGAGATCACCCAGCCTCGGAACAATGGCCTCGTGGAACAGGCGGAACACTTCTTGTGCCAGCCGACGGTGCGCGGCGCTGGGCGTGTACTCGATGAGCTCCCGCAGCTGGTCGAAGTGTCGAAGATCCCACACAAGGCGCCGCTCGTCCGCTGGATGCCTGAATGACCGCAGAGCCAGATCCACTCGCCCGAGCATCTGCCCGGCCTGGGCAAGCTGGTGGGGATCGGGGTTGGTCCGCGCCAGGACGGCACCTTCGACGAAGTCGAAGACGCGCAGGACTCGAACCCCGCCGTCGTTCGTCTCGATCGGTACGTTGTCGCTGCCTTCGGTGGTCTCCTTGACCCGCTGGACGGGGAGATGAGGAGCTTCGGTTTCGAGGTGGCGCATCACAGCCGTTTGCAGAGCTACGACAGCCACTGCCTCGTCGGGCGGGGAAACCTTGACGAGATGGTCGGCCGTGCCGGTCCGCAGCCGGAACGTGTCGTCCTTCTCGGTTGCCAGCCGCTCGAGATGTCCGCTCAGCTGGTAGTGCCGGGCGAGGAGGGCGTCCACCACGTTCGTCTCGATGGGCTCGTGGGACGATGCCAGGCCGCTCTCCTGGAACAACTGCTGGGCGATACGTGCGGGGGGCGAGGTGTTCACCGTTGGGTCCCTTCGGCTTTCGGCCTGCTACAGGCGCATCTCGGCGATCTCCGCGAAGGTCTCGAGGAATCGCGTCACGTCGGCCGAGTCGAAGGCCAGCGGCGGTCGGATCTTGAGCACGTTGACTGCTTCCCCGGTGCCGCTGATGAGGATTCGACGCTCGCGCATGTCGTTGATGACGTGGTCGGCGCGGACACGATCGGGCTCCAGCGACTCCCGGTCCTTCACGAGTTCGACGCCCACGTACAGACCACTGCCGCGGACCTCCGCGACGTGAGGAGACTCGCGAGTGATCTCCTCAAGGCCGGCTTTGAGCGCCCTGCCGTTGTCGAGAACTCGCTGCTGCACGTTCTCCGCTTCGAAGACGTCCAGAACCGCGGCACCGGCGGCAACCGCGATCGAACTGCCCGCAAAGGTGTTGAAGTAACGGACATTCTGTCCGAACTCGTCGCACACCTCGGGCCTGAACACCACGCCGGACATCGGCATGCCGTTGCCCATGGGCTTGCCCATCGTGACGATGTCCGGAAGCACCCCATGGCGGCTGAACCCCCACATCGACTCTCCGAGCCGGGCGAATCCCGACTGGACCTCGTCGGCGACGTACACGCCGCCCGCGGCGTGTACCTCCTCGACCATGTCACGCAGGTAACCGACGGGATCGGTGAAGAGGCCGTCGCTGGAGTGCGCGCAGTCGGTGATCAGCGCCGCAAGCCTGTAGCCGTGGCGCTCGAGGTCGTTGATCGCGCCGCGCACCTGGCTTCGCATGTAGTCGGGAAGCGATGAACCCGGCGGGACGAGTCGCGGATCAGGAGCATCGATGAGCCGCACATTCGGCCCGAGTGGTGAGCCCGCGCCGAGCGTCGGCGAGAAGCTCGCAACCTCGCGAGTGAGGCCGTGGTAAGCCCAGCGAGTCACTATGATTCCTTCGCCGCCCGTGTGGAAGCGAGCCACGCGCATGGCCAGGTCGTTCGCCTCCGACCCGCTGCACGCGAAGCTGACCTTCGAGAGCGCTTCGGGCATGGTCGCGAGAAGGCGCTCGGCGTAGTCGACGAGTGATTCCTGCACATAGCGCGTGTTGGTGTTGACCGCCGCCATCTGGCGGGACACGGCCTCGACGACGTGCGGGTGTGCGTGACCGACGCACGGCACATTGTTGTAGGCGTCAAGGTAGTCGTTGCCATCCTGGTCGAACAGGTGAGCGCCTCGGCCGGAGGCGAACTCGACCGGCTCCCGGTAGTTCAGCGCGTAACCAGGGCCCAGCACGTTGTTTCGCCGCTTGACGGTGGACTGCAATCGCTCAGGCAGTTCACCGACCGCTGCGGGGTCGAACCTGTTGGGGTAGTTGACCAGCGCTCGACTCAGCGTGGAAGTCATCAGCAGGTTCCCTCCTTCGTGGCTTGCATCTCGTCGCGGCTGCTTCAGCGGCAGCCTATCATTTTTCGTTTCAGTTCCAACCTGAAACTTATCTCTTCGTGCACGACTGCGGCACCTGAGACCGCGAAGAGTGCCGGATGCGCATGGTCAGGAGATCAAGACTGGCTCCGTTGCGTCGTGCGGGCGTACTCCCCCGCCCGGGCATCACGGCGGATCGCCGCGTACAGATCGACCTTGGACTTCGGTGGCGCCATCGCACCCTCATCCCGCAGAGCACCCCCAGGCTCCCACCGCAAGGCCCCGGGTGTTGCCCAGAACTCAGCAACACTGCCCTCCGGGAGGACCGGGCGTTCCCCGCTCTGAGCGACAAGTGGTGTCAGCTCCCACGTACAAAACCAGGTGGGCGAATCGCCCTAAGGACTGAGCAGATCGGCATGCGTCGTGGCCGTTGTGACATGGAGCAGGTGACAGGCGGAGAAGCGAGGCTCTGAGCAGCCGCACCGTGAAGGTGGCGGACTGCGAAGGAGCGATCTCATGGGCCGATACGATCTCGCCCTCATCGGATTCGGCGGCGTCAATCGCGCGCTTGCCGAACTCATATCCCAGAGCGGGGACCGCCTGGCCGAGGAACTGGGCTTCGCCCTGCGAGTGGTGGCGATCACCGACCTGCGGGCCGGTTCCCTGGTGGACACCGACGGCATCGATCTGGCGCCGCTGCTGGCCGCCGAGCCCGGGGAGCTGAGCTTCGCGGGCCTTGCCGGAGGCAGCGCGGATCCGCGCAACGAGTGGGTGATCCGCGAAGTCCCGGCCGACATCGTCGTGGAGGCGACGTTCACCAACCCCACCGACGGCGAGCCCGCCCTCTCCCATGTGCGCTGGGCCCTGGAATCGGGCAAGCACGTGTGCACCACCAACAAGGGACCGGTCGCACTCGCCGGCCGCGCACTGAAGCAGCTGGCCGCCGAGCGTGGTGTCAGCTTCGAGTTCGAGGGCTCGGTACTCAGCGGCACCCCCATCCTGCGCACCGCCGAGCGCATGTTCGCCGGCCTTAAGATCACAGGCGTCCAGGGCATCATGAACGGCACCTCGAACTACATCCTCGGCCGCCTCGAAGAGGGCATCGAGCTTTCGGCGGCCATCGCCGAAGCCCAGGAGCTCGGATACGCCGAAGCCGATCCCACCGCGGACATCGAGGGCCACGACGTCCAGCTCAAGGTCATGATCCTGGCCAACGAGGTCCTCGGCGCCGACCTGCGCCGCGAGGACGTCTTCTGCGAGGGCATCTCCGCGATCACACCGGACGAGGTGCAGGACGCCGCCTCGAAGGGGCTGCGGTGGAAGCTGGTCGGCTCCGCCACCCGCCACGAGGACGGCAGCGTCGATGCCCGCGTCGCCCCGCTCGCCCTGCCCGCCCAGCACCCGCTGGCCGGGATCTCCGGCCCCCTCAACGCGGTCGCCTTCCACACCGACCTCCTCGGCACCGTCACAGTCTGCGGGCCGGGCGCCGGCCGCATCGAGACCGCCTACGCCCTGCTGTCGGACCTCATCGCCATCCACCAGCGCCACGCGGACGACGACACCGCCCCCACGCGCCCTGTTCTGAAGGAGACTCACCGTGTCTGACACCGTCGTGCCTCCCGGCATCGAACTCGGCACCGACACGGCGCCCGTGCACAACCCCTACACCGGCGAGGTCATCGCCTCGGTACCCACCGTCGACGCAGGCGCCGTCGCCGGCATCCTGCAGCAGGCCAGGTGCGGGCGCCGCACCGCGGCCGCGCTGTCCCGCGCCTCCAGGGCTGCGGTCCTGGAACGCGCCGCCCGCCTGATCGAGCGGCGCGCCGAGTCCTTCGCTCAGCTGATCGTCAGCGAGGCCGGCAAGACCATCACCCAGGCCCGAAAAGAAGTCGCCCGCGCGGTCAACACCCTGTCCCTGTCCGCGGCCGAGGCACGGCGCAACGCCGGCGAGGTCATCCCCTTCGACTCCTATGAGGGCTCGGAGAAACGGCAGGGCTGGTTCACCCGCGAACCGCTGGGCATCATCGCCGCCATCACTCCGTTCAACGACCCCCTCAACCTGGTCGCCCACAAGCTCGGCCCGGCCATCGCCGGCGGCAACGCGGTCATCCTCAAACCGTCCGCGCTGACGCCGCTGTCCGCGCTGCGCCTGGTCGACACCCTCATCGAGGCCGGCCTGCCCGAGGAGATCGTCACCGTCGTCAACGGCAATGCCGACATCGCCGCCGCGATCGTGGCCGCCCCCGACGTGCGCATGGTGTCCTTCACCGGCGGATTCGCCACCGGCGAGGCCATCAGCCGCACGGTCGGGGTGAAAAAGCTCGCCATGGACCTGGGCGGCAACGCCCCGGTCATCGTCATGGACGACGCCGATCTGGACGAGGCCGTGGCCTCCTGTGTCTCCGGCGCGTTCTGGGCCGCGGGCCAGAACTGCATCGGCACCCAGCGGATCCTGATCGCCCGTGAGGTCTACGACCGCTTCCGCGACGCCTTCGTCGCCCGCACCAGGCTGCTGCGTGTCGGCGACCCGCTCGACGAGCGCACCGACGTCGGCCCCATGATCACCCAGGAGGCCGTGGCCGCCACCAGGGCCAAGGTCGACACGGCGGTGGCCGAGGGCGCGGTGCTGCTGTGCGGAAACGACGTCACCGGCTCCCTGTACGCGCCGACCATCCTGGAAGACGTCCCGGCGACCTGCTCGATCTGGCAGGAGGAAGTGTTCGCCCCGGTCGTCGTGCTGCAGCCGTTCACGTCCTTCGAGGACGCCATCGAGCAGGCCAACGCCATCGACTACAGCCTCCACGCGGGCATCTTCACCTCGCGCCTGGACCGCGCCTTGAACGCGGCCCGACTGCTGGAAGCCGGCGGAGTCATGATCAACGACTCGTCCGACTACCGCTTCGACGCCATGCCGTTCGGCGGATTCAAGTACGGCAGCATGGGCCGCGAGGGCGTGCGCTTCGCCTTCGAGGAGATGACCCAGCCCAAGGTCGTCTGCGTCAACCACATCAGTGAAGTGGTCCAATGACCGCCTTCCGCACCGAGCGCGAACCCATGGCCCTGAACGGTAACCGGCGAGGACCTGCCGATGCGCTGCTCACCCCGGCTCCGTTGAACTCCGCGCTCCTCGCCGACGGTTGACGACGCTGGACAGGGTGAGCGCGGTGACCGTGTCCCGTACACCGGGCATCTGGGCGATGTCCTCCCAGATGACTCGTACGCGTTCCAGTGAGGCCGCCTCCAGGCGCACCATGATGTCGAAGTCGCCGCTGAGGATCTCGCAGATGACGACCTCCGGAATGCGCTTGAGCGCGGCCAGGACATCACCACCGCGCATACGGTCCTGGCGGTACACAAGTACGAGCGCGGAGACCACATCGCCGGTGTCGTCGCCGGCGCGGACGATGGTGTAGCCGGCGATGTGGCCCTGGCGCTCCAACCGTTCGATGCGCTGGCGCACCGCGTTGCGGGACAGCAGCACCTTGCCGGCCAGCTCGGAGTGCGAGATGCGGCCGTTGCGGGTCAGCGCGGCGAGGATCTTCTCGTCGATGGCGTCCATAGCGGACCGTCTCCTTCGCGAATCGTCTCTCGGCATCCCGGCTCACTTCAGCGAGATCACCCGAGACAAGGGTGTGCTCGTCGGTGTGTTTCTCCACGCGGCCGGGCAGGAAGTTGGCCGCGCCGAGGAGGTCCGCGACGAAGTGGGTTCTCGGCCGTTCGAACAGTTCCGGGGGGTGTCGAACTGCTCGATCACGCTTGTCAGGGCGCCGAGCGGTTCGTCCATGAGGATGACCGGCGGGCGGTAGACCAGGGACCGGCGATCTCCATGGACGCCTCATCGACGGCGACGACATCGCCGTAGGTCTTGCGCAGGGCCACTACCGACAGCGATTTGCCGGTCGCGGTGGCCGGCTTGCCGCCGGCCACCTTGACGGACGGTGTGGCGACACCGAATTCAGCCACGAGCCCACTCCAACCAGCGCTTGGTGACGGCCGCTTTGTTCTTCAGAGGGAAGAGCGGCGAGGCCGCCTGCTCCGCGCAGGAGCGCTCTGCGACCGATCATGGAATCAGTCATGGCAGCTCTCCTGGAAATAGGGCATGGGGACCAGCTCAGCGGGATGGAGGCGGTTCAGTGGTCGAGCATGAGGCCCGTCAGTCGTGGGGGGTGGCGATGGCGGCGAGGTGCGTGCCGGGGCGGACGGACAGCCCATTCATGCTGTAGATGATCGTTCCGGTGGAGACGGCGGCGACCTTGTGCTCGGCGCCGTCGACCGGGTCGATGATGCGGCCGATGGTCTGCCCCTCGGTCACCTCGTCACCGGTGGCCGCGTCCGGGTACCAGAGGCCTGCGACCGGAGACTCGACCTCGCCCGTCCAGATCCAGTCGCGCGGCTGCACGGTCACCGGTGCGAGGTGCTGCGGCGCCTCGATGACGCCGAGGTGGTGCAGGAGCCGGTACAGGCCGTCGAGCAGCCTGCGCACGGTGGCGGGGTCACGGTCGCCGAGTTGCCCGGTCTCGACGAGGATCGCGGGGACACCCTGCCGATTCGCCGCGGCGTGGCTGTTGCCGCCGTCCGGGCTGGTGCCGAAGATGACTCGCTCGTATCCGACCGCGTGGGCCATCGCCTTGATCTTCCCGCCCAGCTCGTCGTCGGAGGTCAGACGGTAGCCGACGAAGTCGAGCAGATGCTGGTCGATGCCGCCGCTGTGCAGGTCCACGTAGGAGTCGGCGCCGTCGATCAGGTTCTCGAACAGCCAGGCCGCCATCCGGTCGGTGGGGCCGCCGTCCTTGTCGCCGGGGAACACGCGGTTGATGTTCACGCCGTCCAGCGGGGAGATGTTGAGCCTGCCCCCGTAGACGGCCGGGGGGTTGGCCACGGGGCAGATCACCACCTGGCCGGCGACCTCGTTCGGTTCCAGCAGCCCGGCCAGGCGGGTGGCGGCGTCGACGCCGATGAACTCGCCGCCGTGGACGCCACCGGTGATCACGACCCGGGGGCCTGGTCGGGATCCGTTGACGAGGATCAGGGGCACCTCCACTGTCGTGGTGCCGAGGTCGGCGGGCAGGCTCCCGCGGGTCTTCTGGCCGGGCTCGGCCCGCAGCGGGCCGATGGTCAGCGTCATGGCTTTCCTCGTTCGGGCTCAGGCCGCAGCACGGCCGTTTGTGGTGATGAAGTCGATCGGCTGGGAGGTGCGGCCCTCCAGGGCGAGGTCCGCGGCGATGTCGCCCATGGCGGGCGAGATCTTGAAGCCCTGGCCGGAGAAGCCGGCCAGCAGGACGATGTCGTCACAGCCCGGCAGGGGGCCGACCAGCGGCCTGGTGCTGTCGGTGTAGCCCTCCATGAACACGGACAGGCGCACCGGATCGGGGTTCAGGCCGGGCAGGTGGCGCCGCACCGCCGTGGTGAAGGACTCCAGTTCCTCCGGTGCGACGGTCCGGTTCAGCCGGTTCGGGTCGTCCACGGGCTTGTGGTGGGCCTGGGGCAGGCCGAGCTTGACGGTCAGGCCGTCCGGGGACGGGATGCCGTAGAAGGGGATGTCGCCGCAGCGGATGAAGGCGGGACGCTCGGCGTCTGCCGGGTGGTCCTCGTGGGGCAGGAACCAGGCGCTGATCGCGCGGTAGACGTTCACTTCCCACGGCAGGTCGGGCAGCAGGTCGCCCACCCAGGGGCCAGGGGTGACGACCGCGGCGTCGAATCGCTCCGTGTCGGTGTCGGTGCGGATCTCCACGCCTCCCCCGGGGACGGGAGTGACCTCCCGCACCGGGGTGTAGCGGCGGATTTGGGCCCCCAGCTCCTCGGCACGTCGGGCCGCGGTCTGGACCGTCAGCTCGGGGCGGACGAAGCCCGCGTGGGAGTCGAGGAGCACCAGGTCGCCCTCGTCGACGCGGAACTGCGGGAAACGCTTGGCCATCGCCTCGGCGTCGATCACCTCGTGGTCGAGGCCGTGCTCGGCGATGCCGTCCATGACGGTACGCATCTCGGGGTCGTCGGCCGGCCCCATGACCAGGGCTCCGGTCAGGCGGCGCAGTTCCCGCTCGGTCTCCGCCTGCAACTGCTTCCAGAGGGCGTCGGCGTGCCGGACGAGCGGCACATAGCGGCCGTCGTGGGTCTGCACGCTGCGGAAGACCCGGGTCTCACCGCCTGCGGCACTGCGGTCGTGGCCGGGGGCGAAGCGGTCGTAGCCGACGACCTCGGCGCCCCGGGCCGCCAGCCGCCAGGCGGCCTGGCCGCCCATCGTTCCCACGCCGACCACGGCGACGCGCTTCCTCCCAGCTGACACAGGACTTTCCTTTCGTATCGCCGGGCCGCAAGCTGGATCCCGAGCGTGAGGATGCTTGGTGGCGACTTGGAGGCGGCGCGCCCTTGGGGCCCCAACGCTCGCATTCGTCCCGGGTTCGGGGATCCACCTCAGCCCTCGAACCCCTCCGTCGTGCCACATCGTGGTACATCATGCTGGTATTTGGCACAGAGAATGGCAGCGGCTTAGGGAGGAGTCAAGAGATCCAGCCGATGGCCGTGTGGCTCGACCTCACCCCGCCCGTGACCTTGCTCGGTCCTCGTGTCCGGGCGATGCCGCTTCATCCCGGACGGCGAAGCGGTGACCGCTCCCGCACGCACGGGGCGCTCCGCGCCACCTTGCTGCTGGGTTCCCGGGGGCGGCCCTCGCTACAGACCCACCACGGGGGCCAGTTGGGATCGGAGGGTGCCGGCGTGGGGCTGCAGGGAGCCGTCGAAAGCGGCGGATCCGATGGTGAAGGCGTCGGCTCCGGCTGATGCGAGCGCCTGTATCTGGTCGGTGCTGGTGATGGAGCCGGCGACGACCAGGCGGCCGGTGGTGGCGGCGCGGGCGACGCGGACCAGGTCGAGGGGGTCGGCATCGGTGGCGCGGTACGCGAGGAGGTCGACGCCGGCGCAGCCGGCGGCCTCCGCCTGTCGGCAGTCGTCGGCGATGCGGTCCGGGGTTCCGGCGAGGCGGGTGGGGTGGCCGAGGGGTTCTCCGGGGAAGGGCAGGTAGCCGATGGACGTGCCCTGCAGGAGATCGAGGGTCTCCTTGATCCAGGTACCGCCCATCAGCCAGTCAACGCCGAGTTCGGTGGCTGTCCGTACGGAGGCAAGGGCCTGGTCCCGGTCGGTGCTGACGACTTCGAGGTAGGTGGTGGCACCCATGTCCTTGATGCGGGCGTGCAGCTGGGCGAGGGTGTCGCGGTCGACGCCGATGTCCTTGAATCCGATGTGGGTGATGCCGAGGTCCTTGATGGTGTCGAGGACGTCGAGGCAGTCGGTGACGGTGCGGTCGTCGCGGGTGAGCATGAAGATGAAGTCCACGGTGTCCTTCGGCTTTCTGTTCCGGTTTTTGTTCCGGGTTGGTGTGAGTCGGTGGTCAGGGGCGGGCCGGTGTCCCTGAGGACAGGCGGTCGGCGTGGGTCAGGGCGGTGAGCAGGCTGGTGTGGTCGGCCGTGCCGAGACCTGCGATGTCGAAGGCGGTGCCGTGGTCGACGCTGGTGCGGACGAAGGGCAGGCCGATGGTGATGTTGACGCCGTGTTCGATCCCAAGGTATTTGACGGGGATCAGGCCCTGGTCGTGGTACTGGGCGACCACGGCGTCGAAGGCTCCGGCGCGCGCTCGCATGAAGACGGTGTCGGCGGGCCAGGGGCCGCTGGCCTGGATGCCTTCGCTCTGCGCGGCCTCGATGGCGGGGGTGATGATGTCCAGGTCCTCGCGGCCGAACAGGCCGTTCTCTCCTGCGTGGGGGTTGAGGCCGGCGACGGCGATGCGCGGGGCGGGCAGGCCGCCGCGCTGGAGTGTGCGGTGGGTGAGGCGGATGATGTCGAGTTCGCGGGCGGTGGTGATCGCGTCGATCGCGGTGCGGAGGGACTGGTGCACGGTGACCAGGACGGTCCGCAGCTCGTCGGTGGCCATCATCATCGCGTAGTCCTTGGTGCCGGACAGGTCGGCGAGGATCTCGGTGTGCCCGGGGTAGGGGACGCCGGACATGCGCAGTGCTTCCTTGTTGATCGGCGCGGTCACCAGGGCCCGTACCTCCCCTGCCAGGGCGAGCTGGATACCGCGGCGGACGTACTGGAAGGACGCTGCTCCCGCGCGGGCGTCGAGCGTGCCCCAGCGCAGGTCGGCCGGAAGGCCGTCCTCGGTGAGGACGTCCACCGTGCCGGGCGCGAACGCCGCCTGGTCGACAGATGCGACGGGGCGAAGGGTGAGGTGTGTGCCGGCGACCCGGTCGGCGCGGGCGAGGACGCCCACGTCGCCGATGACGACGACGGGCACGGTGCGCCGGGGATCGGCACACGCCTTGAGGGTGATCTCGGGGCCGATTCCGCAGGGGTCGCCCATGGTGATGGCGATCGGGGTCATGTGTGCTCTCCTGGGTCGAGGGGATGTCGGATGAGGTGGCACAGGCGCAGGAGCATGGCGTCGTCGCCGAAGCCGCCTGCCTTGATCAGCACGGGAAGGCGGAGTCGGCCGATCAGGGATCCGCGGACGACGCCGGGTTCGGGTTCGTCGAGTAGGTCGATGCCGGTGGCACCAAGGGGCTGCAGCACGGTGGTGGCCGTTTCTCCGCCGGTGATGACGAGGGCGTCGACCGCGTGGTCTTCGGTCAGCGCCTGGACGACTGCTGCCTGAGAGCGGGCGAGTACTTGTGCGGTCTGTGGCGTGTGGCGTTCGTCGGGTGTCTGCAGGGTGAGGATGGGGGCCGTCAGGCCTCGCAGCGTTTCCACGGCCGGGGCCGGATCGACGTCGACGGTGACACCTTGGACGTCCACCCTGGTGTGTAGCTTGACCAGCTGCCGGCGGGTCGCCGGGTTGGTGCTGCCGACCACGATCAGTGGACGTCGGGCCGGGGCGGGCAGTGATGCAGTGCTGCCCGTAGCGCGTGCACACCTTCGGGCCAGGGCGGCCGCCAGACCTGGGGAACCGACCCACAACACTTCGTCAAGCCGCGGCACCGCTGCCACCAGACGGTCGAGGTCGCCGTCTTCGGCGGCGGAGTAGACGATCAGGTCACCGTTCCCGATCAGTTCGGGCAGCTCGGCTGCCCGGTCCGGCTGACTGAGAACGGCTTCCGGGAACAGCATGGCGAGGTCCGAGCACCGCACGGGGTGTACCGGGTCGCGGGCATAGTCGCTCTCGTGGACCGGTACGCCCCGCACGTACTGGACCCCCTTCACCGTCACTCTGCCCTCCGCAGGGAAGGCCGGAGCGATGACGACGGCCCGCTTCTGCGATCCCGCCCATGCAGCCCGGACCTCTGCCGCGACATGACCGCGCAGGGTGGAATCCACGGTTTTGAAGAGCAACTCGGAGCCGGCGAACAGGCGGGCTGCCCGCCACATACGCGAAGCGGCGGCCTCCTCGTCCAGCACCCGGCTCCCGAGGTCAACCGCGCTCACGCCCACGGCGTGCCGCGGCACGCTCGCTGTGGTGGTGAGCAGGATCCGGGCGTCGTGACCTGCCTGGCGGAACGGCGCGGCACCGTCGCCTGCGCTGGTGAGGTCATCCGCCAGGATGGCGATGCCCTGCCGCACGTCGTTGCGGAATGTCATGCCCCACCTCTCCGTCAGCCACCTTCTCTGTGACTGGATCAATAGTCATTCAGATGAAATGGCAGGACAAACGATTCATTCTCACAAGACCTGTGAGTAAAATTCACGCATGCGATGGTCGGCCCTTCCTCCTTTGAATACACTGCTGCCCTTCGAAGCGACCGTCCGGCACGCGAGCATGACCGCGGCGGCGCAGGAACTGCATGTCACGCACGGCGCGGTGAGCCGACAGATCCAGAACCTCGAACGGTCCCTTGGAATATCACTCTTCGAGCGACAGACACGCGCCCTGCGCCCGACCCCGCAGGCCCGCCAGCTGGCGGCCATCGTCCGGGACGCGCTCGATCAGATCGATGCGGCAGCCCGGCAGATCTCACACCGCACACCCGCAGGACCGCTCACCCTCTCGTGTGAGCCCACACTTCTGATGCGATGGCTCATTCCCCGGCTCCCCGATCTGGCCGCGAACGTGCCGGACGTCGCCGTCCACCTGTCCGCAGGCGGCGGCCCTGTCTTCTTCGAGCGGGACAACATCGACCTCGCGATCCGCCGAGACGACTTCCCGTTCCCTGAAGAGGCGAGCAGGACCCGCTTGTTCGCAGAGCGGATCGGACCCGTCTGCCGGCCCGATCTCGCGACCCGCCTGACCGGCGCCGCCGACGTATCGCAGGTAGCCCTTCTGCACACCGACACACGACCGCAGGCGTGGGACGACTGGCGACGTATCACCGGCATGAAAGCAGAGCCTGCCTCCCAGCAGACCCTGGAGCACTTCTACCTGACCCTCCAGGCTGCCGCGGCCGGCGTCGGGGTCGCAATCGCCCCGTATGCCGTCGCCCGGGACGACCTGGAACGAGGGCAACTCGTCGCACCCTTCGGTTTCGTCCCCGACGGCACCAGCTACCACCTCCTCAGCCGTCAATCACCTGAGCAAGACGGACGCGTCCGCCAGCTGACGGCATGGCTGCGGGACAAGACGAGCCAGCTCGAAAACGATTCCGAACCAGTGTGACCGCTGGGCTTACGGACCTTCGTGGCTTGGCGTCCCGCCTGTTGCTGCCGCAGTAGATACCGGATTCACTGCGGCGGAACCCCTATCGTGATCATCACGACCAGCGGCGGACGATTCCGGCCGCCGGGGTGAGGTGTACGCATTCCCTGCGCCAGCAGTACCGCATGGTGCGGCTGATCGGCAGGTGCGGCGTGAACACCGAGGCGCCTTCACGCGCGGCTCTCGTACCGTCGGCCTAGAACCGGACACGCGGTCGCGTGCACGCTCTGCACACATCGGGTGCCGGTGCGACCCCGTAACGCGGCACGGTGGGAGGGCACATGGCGAAACTGCTTCTGTGGGACATCAATGACCGCCTTCCGTACCGAGCGCGAACCCCCTGGGCGCACCGCCCTGACCCCCACGTCGGCCATGCGGCGGCCGCCTGAACCGCGACAGAAGCGGCCCTGGCCACCGGGGCGGACGTGGTGGACCTCGTGGTCCAGCGCGGACTGCTGGACAGGGAAGAGGCAATGGCGCTGCTCACCCCGGTGCCGTAGAACTCCGCCCTCCTCGCGGGCGGTTGACGACGCTGGACAGGGTGAGCGCGGTGATCGTGTCCCGTACGCCCGGCATCTGGGCGATGTCCTCCCAGATGACTCGTACGCGTTCCAGTGAGGCCGCCTCCAGGCGCACCATGATGTCGAAGTCGCCGCTGAGGATCTCGCAGATGACGACCTCGGGGATGCGTTTGAGCGCGGCCAGGACGTCGCCGCCGCGCATGCGGTCCTGGCGGTAGACAAGGACCAGCGCCGAGACGACGTTGCCTGTGTCGTCGCCGGCGCGGACGATGGTGTAGCCGGCGATGTGGCCCTGGCGCTCCAGTCGTTCGATGCGCTGGCGCACCGCGTTGCGGGACAGCAGCACCTTGCCGGCCAGCTCGGAGTGCGAGATGCGGGCGTTGCGGGTCAGCTCGGCGATGATCTTCTCGTCGGTGGCATCCACGGTCGACCGTCTCCTTCATAAAGTCGGTGGAGAGGACAGCCCCCACGGCACGCGGATCGCGGGTGCCATGGGTTCCTGCGGAGCATGGTGCGTGCTGGTTGCTGATCAGGCTCCGGATGTGCCCGGCCCGGGATCAGAGGCGGCAGCGCGAACGCGTGTGTCGAGCCTCTGGACGCCGGGCGTGGCTGTGCACGTTATGTGTAGGCCGACAAGAGGGCAGCCCGGTGAGGAAGAACCGAGGCTCTCCCCACCGGGCTGCCGTGGCAGCTTGACGCCCCAGACGCCTGCCCAGCTTCTGCTGGATGCCCCTTGCCGTCGGTGACCAAGCACTGCGAGGCAGGCACCAGCGGCGGGAACTGCTTCACAGCGCCGTCCTGCCGAAGATCCGTCCGGGCGGCCAGGCCGGCGGTATCAATGCCGCCGCCGGAGACTGGCCACCTGGGGCGGATTTGGCCGCGCGCCAGTGGACGTCGCGGAACGGATCATCATCCCGGTCACTGCGTTGCCCGGCCGGCACGTGGGCGAGCCCTGCGCTGGAGTCCGCCTTGCTCAGGTGTTGAAGCCGGGCATGGACAGGTACTTGAGCTGCTGGTACTCGTGGAGGCCTTCGGGGCCGCCTTCTCGGCCCAGGCCGGATTGCTTGATCCCGCCGAAGGGTGCCGCGACCTCGGAGACCAGGCCGCGGTTGATGCCGACCATGCCGGCCTGCAGACGGGCGGCGACCCGGCGGGCGCGGTCGATGTGGGACGTCATCACGTACGAAGCGAGGCCGTGCTCGGTGTTGTTGGCCACCGCTATGGCTTCGGCCTCGGTGGAGAACCGGTGGATGGCGGCGACGGGGCCGAAGACTTCCTCGTGCATGATCGCGGCGTCGGCGGGGACGTGGTCCAGCACGGTAGGGGCGGCATAGTGGCCGGGCCCGTCAGGGATGTCCGCCTTGCCGATGACGACAGCCCCACGGGCCACGGCGTCCTCGACGAGGTGGCGGACCTTGTCCACCGCACGGTGGTCGGCCAGCGGGCCGAGCTCGGTGTCCTCCCGGTCCGGGGGTCCGACCCGGGTGGCGGCCATCCGCTCGCCCATGGCAGCGGCGAACGCGTCGGCGATTCCCTCCTGGACCAGGAACCGGTTGGCGCCAACACAGGACTGGCCGCCCAGCCGCATCTTCGCGATCATCGCTTCGCGGACCGCGAGGTCGAGGTCGGCGTCGTCGAAGACCAGGAACGGCGCGTTGCCTCCCAGCTCCATCGAGGTGCGCAGCACCCGGGCACCACTCTGCTGAAGCAGCAGCCTGCCGACCGGGGTGGACCCGGTGAAGGACAACTTGCGCAGCCGGGGGTCGGCCAGCAGAGCCGTGGTGACCGCTGCCGGGTCGCTGCTGGTGATCACGGTCAGGACACCTGCGGGCGCGCCGGCCTCGCGCGCCAGCTCGCCCAGTATCAGGGAGGACAGCGGAGTGAGCGCGGCCGGTTTGAGCACGGCGGTGCAGCCTGCGGCGAGGGCGGCTGCGGCCTTGCGGGCGGCCATGGCCAGGGGCACGTTCCACGGGGTGATCAGCAGGCAGGGCCCGACCGGTTCGGCGACGGTGACGATGTGACTCTTGCCGTCCGGGGAGGGTGTGCTGCGTGCGTGGGGGCGGACCGCCTCCTCGGCGTACCAGCGGAAATAGGCCGCGGCGTAGTCGACCTCACCCCGGGCTTCGGTGATCGTCTTGCCGATCTCCAGGGTGATGATCCGGGCCAGACGCTCACGGTGTTCGGTCATGGCGTCGGTGATCCGGTGCAGGACGGTCGCCCGGTCCCGCAGGCTGGTGAGGGCCCACTGGTCGGCGGCCGCGGCCGCCGCGTCCAGTGCTTTGAGCGCGTCTTGTGCGCCGCAGTCGGCGACGGTGGCTATGACTTCCTCGGTTGCGGGGTTGCGCACCTCGAAGGTGCGACCGCCGCTGGCGGGTTGCCAGTCGTGGGCGAGGAAGCCACGGGGGACGGATTCGAGGACTGCCGACTCCTCTGAGGGAGCGGTGAGCGTGTCAGTCATGCGCGTGGCTCTTTCGCTGATCGCAGGATGGTGTGTTGAGAGAGCACGATCGGTGGGTGGTCATACGGTCTCGCCTGCGGGGTTGGCGACTCCGACCGTGTTCTCGACCGAGAGCAGGGATTCCTGCCGTCCGGAGCCGAGCCAGCGCACCAGGGCCACCAGGCCCAGGGCGAGGATCGCGAAGGCGATGAGGATCGCGCTGATCGCGGTCACGCTGGGGTCGATGTCGAAGGTCAGTGAGTTGTAGACCCGCACCGGCAGGGTGACGGTGTCGACCGAGGACAGGAACTGGGAGATGTAGAACTCGTCGAAGCTGGTGATGAAGGAGAAGATCGCCGCCGCGATCATTCCCGGTGCGGCCAGCGGGAAGGTGATCTTCCGGGCGATCGTCAGCCGGCCCGCGCCCATGCTGGCGGCGGCGTCCTCCAGCCGTTCGTCGATGCCGCGCAGGGTGGCGATCAGGATCAGCACCGCGATCGGCGAGGCCAGCACGGTGTGCCCCAGGGCGATGGCGAGCGGGCTGCCCAGCATCGCGGCGGGCTCGAACAGCAGGAACAGGCCCAGCGCGGTGACGATCTGCGGGATGAGCAGCGGCCCGAGGACCAGGGCGAAGACCGCCGAGCGCAGCGGCAGTTCGCTGCGGACCAGGGCGGTCGCCGCGGTGACCCCGATGATCAGTGAGAACACGGTGCTGATGGCGGCGACCAGGGCGCTCAGGGAGAGCGCGGCCGGCCACTTGCTGCCGTCGGCGAACAGCGCCTTGTACCAGTTCAGCGTCCAGGTGTCGGGCGGGAAGGAGGCGAAGGCGTTGTTGCTGAACGAGGTGACCAGGATGACCACGATCGGCAGCGCCAAAAACAGCAGGATCACGGTGGCCACCGCGGTCAGGACGATCCGCCCGGCCAGGGTGCTGCGCAGCTCCATCATGACGCGCTCCTCTTCTTACGGCTGGCGCCGAGCGAGCTGACGGCCTTGACCAGCAGCAGTCCGGCCAGGGTGAGGACCAGCAGGATGACGCCCTGCGCGGCCGCGCCGTTCCACTGGTTCTCCTTGGTGACCTGCTGGTTGATGAGGGTGGCGATCATCGTCTGGTTGGGTCCGCCCATCAGGGCGGGGGTGATGTAGTAGCCCAGCGACAGGATGAAGCTGAGCAGTCCGGCGCTGGCCAGTCCGGGCGAGACCAGCGGCAGGTAGATGCGGCGGAAGATCGTCACGCGTCCCGCGCCCATGCTGGCCGCGGCCGCGAGCAGGCGGCGGTCCACACCGCGCATCACGCCGTACAGCAGCAGCACCGTGTACGGGAGCATCATGGAGGTGGTGCCGATGACCACGCCCAGCTCGTTGTAGAGCAGCGAGTACGGCGCCCCCGGCGCCCACGCCAGGGTCTCGTTCACCAGGCCCTTGTCGCCGAGCATGATGATCCAGCCGTAGGTGCGCACCAGGGCGCTGACGAAGTGCGGGACGACCACGACCAGCATCGCCAGGCCCGCCCACAGCGGCTTGAGCCGGGAGATCGCCTGGGCCAGGACGAACCCGAAGACCAGGCTCAGCACGGCCGTCTCTGCGGAGATCCGCAGCGTGGTGAACAGCACCGACAGGTTGACGCCTGTGAGCGCGTCGGCGTACCAGTGCAGGGTGAACGAGCCGTCGGCGTCCTTCAGGCTCAGCAGCAGGGTGCTGAAGATCGGGTAGACGAACAGCACCAGCAGATAGACGACGACCGGCAGCGCGTACAGGATCCCGACCCGGGTCTTGCGCGAAGCCAGGAGCTTGCGCGGACGGGCGGGTGCGGTGGCGGTGAGGGTTGCGGCCATGGCTCACCCTGCCTGTTCGGTGGGGAAGAGGTTGACGTCCTCGGGGTCGGCGGTGATCCCGACGCGCTCGCCGGTGACCGGGCCGCGGCCGGCCGGTACCTCCAGGCGCAGCGGCGGCGCCTCCCCGCCGTCGATGCGCACGCCCGCGCGCACCAACGTGCCGACGTAGGTGGCGGTCTCGACCGTGCCGGTACAGAAACCGTCGTCGGTGGC
>NZ_BMPQ01000051.1 GCF_014647675.1 Streptomyces flaveus
ACGGACGCTTCCTTCGTACTCACCCTCGCGGGCTTTCCTCCGGGCTTCCCTTCGGTCTTGCGTCTCCGACTCTACCAGACCCTTTCGAGCCCGATTCCCCGTCGGAGGGGGTTCGCTTTCCGGCCTTTCGGCCTTCCGGCGACGTTGACTATAGCAGATCCTTTCGGGCCTGACTCCAGTCAACTGGTTTCGTCTTCGCAGCTGTTGGGCCGTTCCGACGTTCCAAACTTTAGCGGATACTTTCGGCAGTTCCTAATCGGGCTACCGGGCTCCATGGGAATTCAATTTCGGCATGCCGAAATTGACCCCGTAGGGAGATCGCACTAGTGGTTTGGTGTGCCGCTTCTGCGGCGGGAGGTGCTGTCGCAGAACCGTTACGGCCCCGTGGCAACTCGAAGAACCTTACGGATCCACGAAGGGGTTGTCAAACTTCCCCCGGGCGACGGTTCGGCAAACCTCGAGGGTGCCGTCAGTCCAGGTCGGTGAGTCGGCCGCCGGCGTCCGGCTGGGCGTGCTCCACGCGGCGGAGGAGGCGGGTCAGGACGTCGCCGAGGACGCCGCGTTCCTCCTGGGAGAGGTCCTGGAGCAGGTCCTCCTCGAAAACGCTGGCGAGGCGCATGGCTGCCAGCCACTTCTCGCGGCCTTCGGTGGTGAGCTCGACGATGACGCGTACGCGGTTGGACTCGTCGCGCTCTCGGGTGACCAGGCCCCCGGCCACCATCCGGTCGATCCGGTGGGTCATCGCGGCCGGCGTCAGGCCGAGGCGCTTGGCGAGGTCGCTCGGGCCCATGCGGTAGGGGGCGCCGGAGAGGACGAGGGCCTTGAGGACCTCCCACTCGGCGTTGCTGATGCCGAGGGTGGCGGTCTGGCGGCCGTAGGCGACGTTCATACGGCGGTTGAGGCGGCCGAGGGCCGAGACGATCTTCTCTACCTGGGGGTCGAGGTCCTGGAACTCGCGCTGGTACGCGGCGATCTGCTCTTCGAGTGTCGGCTCGCCGACGCCGGGGGTGTCGCCCATGGGGCGAAGTATGGCATGCACTCGCTTGGGGTCTAAGTCCTTCAGTGTGTAGAGTTCAAGAGTTAAGTTTAGCTTTGAAGTCTTCACTTCTAAGTTCTCCTATCTACTGAAGCAGGTGACAGTGACCAGGGCGAGGGGCGCGGCGATGCGCCGGATCCATGTGGGCAACGCACTCGGCGCGTTCGGGCTCGGTTTCACCGTCCCGTATCTGTACGTCTATGTGGCGCAGGTGCGGGAGCTCGGTGCTGTGACTGCAGGGCTCGTGCTCGCCGTCTTCGCGGTGGCCGCGCTGGTCGTGCTGCCGTTCGCCGGGCGGGCCATCGTCCGGCGTGGTGCGCTGCCGGTGCTGCTTGTCGCCCTGGTCACTGCCGCGTTGGGTGCGCTGAGTCTGGGGCTGGCGAATAGCGCGGTGAGCGTGTTGCTTGCCGCGGGGGTGCTCGGGGCGGGGCAGGCCGTGATGCAGCCGGCGCTTGCGACGATGATCGTGGATTGTTCGACTGCCGGGACCCGGGCGCGGGCCTTCGCCATGCAGTTCTTTCTGCAGAATCTCGGGCTGGGGGTCGGTGGGCTCATTGGTGGGCATCTCGTCGATGTCACGCGGCCGGGTTCCTTCACGTTGCTGTTCGCGGTCGAGGCGGCGATGTTTCTGCTGCTGGTCGTGATCATGGCGACCGTACGGATGCCGGATGCGCCGCGGATCGGGAGCGGGGCGCCGCGGGCCAAGGGGAGCTGGAAGGAGCTTCTCGGTAATCGGGCCATGGTGCAGTTGTGTGTGCTGGGGTTTGTGCTGTTCTTCGCCTGCTACGGGCAGTTCGAGTCGGGGTTGAGTGCGTACGGCGTCGAGGCGGCGGGGATTTCGACTTCCGCGCTTGGTACGGCGCTTGCCGCCAACACGGCGGTGATCGTGGTCGCGCAGTTCGTGGTGCTGAGGTTCGTGGAGCGGCGCCGGCGGTCTCGGGTGATCGCGGCTGTCGGGCTGATCTGGGCCGTCGCGTGGGGCGTGGCCGGGTATGCGGGGCTCGGGGACGGGAGCCAGGCCATGGCCACGGCCGCGTTCATCTCGACGTACGCGCTCTTCGGGCTCGGTGAGGCGATGCTGTCGCCGACCGTGGCGCCGTTGGTCGCCGATCTGGCGCCTGCGGGGATGGCGGGGCAGTACAACTCGGCGTTCGCCCTGGTGAAGCAGCTTGCGCTGGCGGTCGGGCCTGCGGTGGGCGGGCCGATGGGGGCGGCGCTGCACGGGCCGTACGTCGTGACGTTCCTGCTGTTCTCACTGGGCGTCACGTTCCTGGCCGTACGGCTGGGGCGGCAGCTCACGCCCGTACAGAATCAGCCGTCGATGGCGAGGAGCCGGGTGGTCGCGCGGGGTGCGGAGGCCTCGGAGGCCGTATCGGCGAAGGTCTGAAGACACGGAAAGGCGGCCGTCACCTTGGGGTGGCGCCCGCCTCTTTGTGTCAGCGGACGGCTGTGACCAGGGTCGAGGTGAAGGAGAGCGTTGCTGTGCCGTCGGGGGCGGTGTGGGTCTTGAGGAGGTCGTGGACCAGGCGGCCTGCGCTGGTGAGGGCTTCCTGGCCGTCGGTTTCGATGATCGTCTGGCCCCAGGGGACCGCGGAGAGGTGGCTGGCGGCGAAGTCCGCCAGCGGGGGCAGGGCGATGCCGAAGGTGACCTCGCGGTCGGTGACCTCCTGGAAGCCTGCTCGGCGCAGGGCGGTCGTGAGGCGTTCGGCGGGGACGAAGGCGGCCGTGAAGTTCGCGGCGGCTTCCGGGCCGCCGTGTTCCGCGATGGCGCGGTGCTGGGCGGTGAAGTACGGGGACTTGTCGAGCGACGCCCACATGGTGGCGGCGAAGTGGCCTCCGGGGCGGGTCACGCGGGCCGCCTCCGCGAGCGCTGCGCCCAGGTCCGGGAAGAACTGGGCGCCCTGTTGGCAGACGACCGCGTCGAAGGTGTCGTCCGCGTACGGGAGTTGGTCGGCGGGGGCCATGGTGAACTCGATGTCCGGGTACATGCGGGGGTGGTGTGCTTCGGCGACCTTGAGCATGCTCTCGTTCGGGTCGGCGCCGAAGACCCGGCCCGCGGGACCGACCCGGGCGGCGGCCACCCGTGCCGCGAAGCCGGTGCCGCATGCGAGGTCGAGCACCGTGGCTCCGGGGATCAGGTCGACGGCGTCCACGACCGCCTCGACGAAGGGCGCCATGATCGGCGCGACGTACCGCTCGTAACGCTCGGGAGCACTGCCTGTGAGCTGGAAGCCCGATTCCGTTTCCTCTGCCATGGAGGAGCTACTAGCACCGTGCGCCGCGATCGGCCAGATGGCGCGCGGTCATTGATCTAAGTGGCACGCGGAAGTGCGAACTCGCACCACACCGATTTGCCGCCGCCTGGCGTACGGCGTGAGCCCCAGTTCGAGGCGATGGTGGCGACGATCGCGATGCCGCGGCCGGCCTCGTCGGCGGGTTCGGCGCGGCGGCGGCGTGGGAGGTGGTCGTCGCCGTCGGTCACTTCGACGATCAGGCGGCGGTCCGTGCGGCGCAGGCGCAGTCGCATGGGCGGGGTGCCGTGCTGGAGGGAGTTGGCGACGAGTTCGCTGGCGGCAAGGACACCGAGGTCGTGCAGGTCTGTGGGGAAGCGCCAGCTCGTCAGGACGCCGGAGGCGAAGGCACGCGCGCGTGGGGCCGCTTCCACGCCGCCGAGCAGCTCCAGGGCGGCGTTTCGGAAGAGTTCGCCGTCGGAGCCCGTACGGGACGGGTGCTGGAGTACCAGGACCGCCACGTCGTCGTCGTGGTCGGCCGTCATGCCCGCCGAGCGGACCAGGCGGTCGCAGATCACCTGGGGGGTGCCCGTGGCACCCGCGAGGGCTTCCTCCAGGGCGGCGATGCCCTCGTCGAGGTCCTTGTCGCGGCGCTCGACCAGGCCGTCCGTGTAGAGCACGGCGGTGGAGCCGGGGCCGAGCGGGATGGAGCCGGAGGCGTGCATCCAGCCGCCTGTGCCGAGGGGCGGGCCGATGGGTTCCTCGGCGCGCAGGACGGTGCCGCTGTCGTCGCGTACGAGGATCGGGAGGTGGCCGGCGGAGGCATACACGAGGCGGCCCTCGTTGGGGTCGTGGACGGCGTAGGCGCAGGTGGCGATCTGGTTGGCGTCGATCTCCGTGGCGAGGCCGTCGAGGAGCTGGAGGACCTCGTGCGGGGGCAGGTCGAGGCGGGCGTACGCGCGGACGGCGGTGCGGAGTTGGCCCATGACGGCTGCCGCGCGGACGCCGCGGCCCATGACGTCGCCGATGACCAGGGCCGTACGGCCGCCGCCCAGGGTGATGACGTCGTACCAGTCGCCGCCGACCGCGGCCTCCGTGCCGCCGGGGTGGTAGACGGCGGCGACGCGCAGGTCGTCGGGTTCCTCCAGCTTCTGGGGCAGCAGGGAGCGCTGGAGGGTGACCGCGGTCTCGCGCTGCTCGCCTTCGCGGACGCGCAGGCGGTCGGCGACTTCGGCCTGGTCGGTGACGTCGGCGGCGAAGATCAGTACGCCACCCCCTTCGGGGGAGGCTGATACATCGAGGGGGACGGGTGTGCACGTGAAGGTGTACGAGCGGCCGCCGGGGACCTTGCGGGACAGGACCGTACGCGGCTTGGAGCTGCGCAGGACCTGGTCGAGGAGGGACAGCAGGCCGATTTCCTCCAGCTCGGGCAGCGCCTCACGCGCGGGTTCGCCGACCGGACGGGCGCCGAAGGCCTCTACGTAGGCGTCGTTGACGTACGCGAGGCGGTGCTCCGGGCCGTGTACGAGGGCGACGAGGGCCGGGATGCGGTCGAGGACCTCGCGGACCGGCAGTTCGTCGACGGTGGGGTCCGGTGGGGTTTCGGCTTCGCCCGTGTCGGCGGCATCGGCGGCTTCGTCGGCTTCCTTGGCGGTTCGCCGCTCGGCGCGGGCCGCGGGCACGGAGCTGCCCTCCGGGGGGAGCGCGTTCGACGAACTGTCGGTCCGCGCCTGGGCGCGGCGCTGCGTTCCGGGGAGCAGGGCGCTCCAGCGCGTGAAGTTCACTGTGGGACAGGCCTCGTGGGATTGAAGGGCGAGCGGTCGGCCCGCCCATGGTCGTGGACCAGTGTGTCCGACCGGACCGACATCCGTCAGACGTCGGCCCTGACGGTGGAGTTCCTGAGTCCGGTCAGGACGACCCCTTCGGGTCCTCAGGAGGCTTTCCACCGGCCGCGAGTTCGAACTCCGCACGAGGATGTTCGAGCGAACCGAGGGAGACGATCTCCCTCTTGAAGAGCCCTGCCAGCGTCCACTCGGCCATCACGCGGGCCTTGCGGTTGAAGGTCGGAACCCTGCTCAGGTGGTACGTGCGGTGCATGAACCAGGCGGAGTAGCCCTTCAGCTTCCGCCCGTAGACGTGCGCGACGCCTTTGTGCAGTCCCAGGGAGGCCACCGAGCCGGCGTACGCATGGGAGTACGTCTCCAGGGGCTCGCCGCGCAGGGAGTGGACGATGTTGTCGCCGAGGGTCCTGGCCTGGCGTACCGCGTGCTGGGCGTTGGGGGCGGTCTCCGTGCCTGGCTCCTTGGAGGTGACGTCGGGGACGGCGGCGGCGTCTCCCGCGGCCCACGCGTGCGTGACGCCCTCGACGGTCAGCTCGGCGGTGCACTTGAGGCGTCCACGCTCGTTCAGCGGCAGGTCGGTGGCGGCCAGGATGGGGTGGGGTTTCACACCGGCGGTCCAGACGACCGTACGGGTCGGGAAGCGCGCGCCGTCACTCAGTACGGCGACGCGGTCCACACACGATTCGAGGCGGGTCTCCAGGCGTACGTCGATATTGCGGCGGCGCAGCTCGGTGACGGTGTACTTGCCCATCTCCTCGCCGACCTCGGGCAGGATGCGGTTCGAGGCCTCGACGAGGATCCACTTCATGTCCTCGGGCTTGACGTTGTGGTAGTAGCGCGCGGTGTAGCGGGCCATGTCCTCGAGTTCGCCGAGGGCTTCCACGCCGGCGAAACCGCCCCCTACGAAGACGAAGGTCAGGGCCGCGTCGCGGATCGCGGGGTCGCGGGTCGAGGAGGCGATGTCCATCTGCTCGATGACGTGGTTGCGCAGGCCGATGGCCTCTTCGACGGTCTTGAAGCCGATGCCGTGGTCGGCGAGGCCCGGAACGGGGAGGACGCGTGAGACGGAGCCGGGCGCGAGGACGAGCTGGTCGTAGGAGATCTGTTCCGGCTCCGCGCCCTCTTCCTGGGTGGCGAGCGTGGTGAGGGTCGCGGTGCGCTTGGCGTGGTCGATGGACTGGGCCTCGCCGATGACGATCTTGCACTGGTCGAGAACACGGCGCAGCGGCACGACGACATGGCGGGGCGAGATGTTTCCCGCGGCGGCCTCGGGCAGGAACGGCTGGTAGGTCATATAAGGATCTGGCGTGACCACGACAATTTCTACGTCGCCGCGTTTGAGCTCCGCCTTCAGCTTCCGCTGGAGTCGCAGGGCGGTGTACATGCCGACGTAACCACCGCCGACGATGAGAATGCGCGCACCGTTCGGGGATTCGGGGGTCGTCCCCCGGGAGATCGCTGTGTTCACCCACCCATGACGCAACGCGGTCTTGAGTTTGTCCACAGGCCCGACAATTTGTGTGACCGGCCGCCTGAGACGCGCAGAGTTGGCCGATTTGCCGGAGTGCGATGAAAACACGCAGGTCAGCAGGGGTGGACGGAGTGACGGTAGGTGTCTTAATCGGGACGTAAGCGGCCCGTACTCCGATCGAGGGGCGCACTGTGCGGAACCTGCCCCTTCTGAATTGACCCTTACTCAACTATGTTCGTGTCTCATCGGGGTGTAGGGGGAAGCACTCGGCGGGTCCGCACGACCGGTACGACGGGTACCACCGGGTCGTGGGACCGATGCCTGTTCCGCTCGCTCCGGCTTGTCAATGACGGGGAGAGTCTCCGGGGGGAGACGTCATTACCGGGGGAACACATATGCATGTTCAAGAAACTCATTGGTCATCCGCGTCCGCCATCGCTGGCGGCGGCGCGGTCGGTGCGGCGATGGCGAACGGTCGCGGTGCGGGGGACGCATCGCGTACGACACCGCTGCGCGTGGACGCACAGCGCAATCTGGAGCACGTACTGCGTGCGGCGCGCGAAGTCTTCGGCGAGCTGGGATACGGCGCGCCGATGGAGGACGTGGCGCGGCGCGCACGGGTCGGTGTCGGCACGGTGTACCGGCGCTTCCCGAGCAAGGACGTCCTGGTCCGGCGGATCGCCGAGGAGGAGACCTCCCGGCTGACCGACCAGGCCCGGGCGGCGCTCGGCCAGGAGGACGAGCCGTGGTCGGCGCTCTCGCGCTTCCTGCGGACGTCCGTGGCCTCGGGCGCGGGGCGACTGCTGCCGCCGCAGGTGCTGCGGGTGGGCGTCGCGGAGGACAGCACCGTTCTCGACGAGGCGCTGGTGCCGCACCAGCGGTCCCAGTCGATGTCCCTGTCAGGCTCCGGCTCCGGTGAGCTTCGGCTCGTGGAGCAGCGGCCGGCGTTCGACGGGGAGGTCGCGACGGCGGACGACGACGCCGGGGCGGCCCAGCTGCTCGAGGTCGTGGGCCGGCTCGTGGAGCGGGCGCGCGCGGCGGGCGAGCTGCGCCCGGACGTGACCGTGTCGGACGTCCTGCTGGTGATCGCCACGGCGGCACCCTCGCTGCCGGACGCGGCCCAGCAGGCGGCGGCCTCGGCCCGGCTGCTGGACATACTGCTGGAGGGGCTGCGGTCGCGTCCCGCGTAGGCAGCGGGGCGGGCGTTTTTGCGCATCGGTACGGGAAAGGGAGTTGCCCCTTTCCCGTACCGATGCGCGTTTTCGTGCTTCGGGTACGCGGGCGGGGTGCCGGGGGTGGGGTTTCTTTCCCCAAGCCCGCCCCTTCCCGTAGCCAAGGGGCTCCGCCCCATGGACCCCCGGTGGGGGCTGCGCCCCCAGACCCCGCTAGCGGCCTGCCGCCTCGGTGAGTTCGCGCAGGACGTCGTCCGTGGTGAACGTCGTGCCAGTGGCGCGCTCGGCCTCGTAGCGCTCGGGGCCCAGGTCGGCCAGGGCCGCGGCTTCGATGCGTTCGGCTTCCAGGCGCTCCGAAAGGGCGCGGGGGTGGGACACGCGCCAGCGGGATCCGGCGGCGAGCAGCCGGACCGCGCGCGGGTGGTCGCCTTGTTCGGCGAGGACGTGGACCGCCCGTTCGGCCAGTCCCGCGAGGACCGCCTTCGTGCTGTACGCGGCCACGGCTTCCCGCAGGGCCTCGGCCAGCTTGAGCAGACCTTGCCGGGGGCCCGACTCGGCGGCCGTGACGAGGGCGTCGATGCCGTTGAGCGCGGCGATGAACTGCGGCGGCGGGGTGCCACGAGTCGTCTCCGCGCGGGCCGCCTCGCACAGTTCCCGCGCCTGCGCGAACTCCCCGTCGTCCAGGGCCATCTGCGCCCGCATCAGGAGCACGAAGGCCACGGAGTCGGGCACCCCGTGACGCTCGGCCACCGCGCTCGCCTCGTCCAGGGCGGTGAGCGCGGCGGCACGATCTCCGGCGCGGTACGCGATCTCGCCGAGCCTCGCGATGAGGAACGGCGTCTCCGCCCACGCGCCCACCTCACGCGCGAGCCGCAGCGCCTCCTCGTACTCCTTCTTCGCCTCCTCGAAACGGCCGCGCGCCATCGCCGCCTCGCCGCCCGCGCTGCACACCTGGGCGCGCATCCAGCGGTCGCCCGCGCGTGGAGCGATGACGCGCAGCTCGGCGAGGGCCTCATCGACGCCCTGCAGGCCGCCGGGGGTGTCGACGGCCATGTGCGTACGGAACATCAGGGTGACGCCGATCTCCCAGTCGCCGCCGTATGTCCGGCAGTTGGCGAGTGCCGCGTCCATGTTGGGCAGTGCTTCCTCCGGACCGCCGAGGTAGTACGTGGTCAGCGGCCACGCGATGCCAGGGAAGCGAGCCGCGTCCGGTCCACCCTGAGCCATCGCGTCCCGTACGCGCGCGGCGTACGCCCGCAGCCGCTCGTCCTCCAGCCCTTCCATCCCCAGGTCCGCCAACAGGAAGAGATGCAGCATCCGCAGCCTCATCCGCAGCCGGTGCAGCGGGTGGTCCTTTTCGGCTTCGGGGTCGGCGAGGTAGGTGTCCAGATCCCTACCGAGGCGCAGGGCTCGGTCGGTCCATGTCAGGCTCTCCCGGCGGAAGTTGCGCAGCCACCAGAACCAGCCCATGGCCAGCACCAGCGCGGCGGCTTCCTCCTCGTCGGCGGCGAGGATGCTGCGGTCCAGGGCCGCCCGGATGTTGTCCAGGTCGGTTTCCAGGCGGGTGATCCACGGGAGTTGGTCGGCGGAGCGGAGGCGGGGTTCGGCTTCCTCGACGAGCGCGCGGATCCAGGCGCGGTGTCGGCGCTCGGCCCCGGCGCGCAGTTCCGGGACCTCGGCGGCGCGCTCCCTGGCGTACTCGTGGATAGTCTCCAGCAGCCGGTACCGCATGCCGGCGGAGCCCTCCCGCTCCCACGGTGTCGCGACGATCAGGGACTTGTCGACGAGGGCCCCGATGAGGTCTGCGGCGGGCCCGGTGCACACGGCCTCCGCGGCCTGAAGGTCCCAGCCGCCCGCGAAGACGGACACCTCGCGCAGGACCGTGCGCTCCGGCTCGTCGAGGAGATACCAGGACCAGTCGACGACGGCGCGCAGGGTCTGCTGGCGCGGCAGGACCGTACGGCTTCCTGAGGTGAGGAGCCGGAAGCGGTCGTCGAGGCGGTCGGCGATCTGGCGTGGGGTGAGCATGCGCAGGCGGGCCGCGGCGAGTTCGATGGCCAGGGGCAGGCCGTCGAGCCGGCGGCAGATCTCGTCGACGGCCTCGGGGTCATGGGTGACGTCGGCTTCTGAGGCGGGGCGTACGGCCGCGGCGCGCTCCATGAAGAGGCGGTGCGCCGGGCCGGGGGGCAGGGGCTCGACCGGGCGCACGGACTCGCCGGGCACGCCCAGGGGCTCGCGGCTGGTGGCGAGGATCGTGAGTCCCGGGCAGTGGGTGAGGAGGGTTTCGGCGAGCTCGGCTGCCGCCTCGATGACATGTTCGCAGTTGTCAAGGATCAGTAGTTCGCTGCGCGGGGCGCAGTACTCGATGAGCAGGGCGACCGGGTCGTCCTGCGCCACCGCTCTCTCATGGGTCATCAGCACGGTCTCGCGCAGACCGAGGGCGCTGACGACCGCGCCTGCCACCGCCTCCGGCCGGTCGAGCGGGGCGAGCTCGGCCAGCCATGCCGGTGGAAGTCCGGCGGCGGCTTCCTCGGCGAGGCGGGTCTTTCCTGAGCCGCCCGGTCCGGTGAGGGTGACGAGGCGGGCCCTGTGCAATTCGGAACGGATGGCGTCGAGTTCGGGTTCCCGGCCGACGAAGGAATTCAGACGGGGGCGGATGTTGCCGGTTCGGTCGGTCCTGTCGGTCCGGTCGGCTCTGTCGGGTCGCTCGGTTCTCGGGGTGGGTTCTCTCGGCGTGGGTTGTGGGGTCAGCAACTGCGCGTGCAGGGCTTGCAGTTCCGGGCCCGGGTCCGTGCCCAGGTTCTCGGCGAGGGCGCGGCGGGCCTTCTCGTACGCGGCGAGGGCGTCCGCGTTTCGGCCCGTGTCGCGCAGGGCGCGGATGAGGAGGGCGTGCAGGGCTTCGTCGTACGGGTGCGCTTCGGTGAGTCCCCTCAACTCCGGTACGAGGTCTGCGGCGTGGCCCAGTCGCAGGTCCGCCGTTACGCGCGCGCGGATGGCCTCCTGGTGCAGGGCTTCTGTGCGGGTGGCCGCGGCGGTGCGGTCGGGGAGGTCGGCCAGGGCGGGGCCGTGCCACAGGGCGAGTGCCTGGCGTAGGGTGCGGGCCGCTTCCGCGGGGGCGTCGGGCATGGCTGCCGTGCCCTGGCGGACGAGGCGTTCGAAGGCGAACAGGTCTACGTCTTCGGGGGTGGCGTTGAGGCGGTAGCCGCCCGGTTCCGAGGTGATCGCTTCCTTGCCGAGGGCTCTGCGGAGGCGGGCGATGAGGGCCTGGAGGGCGGCGTGTGCGTCGTGCGGCGGGTTGTCCGACCAGACCTCGTCGATGAGGGTGTCCGGTGTCGTTGCGCGGTTGGGCCGCAGGGCGAGGGCGGTCAGGAGGGTGCGGAGTCGGGGGCCTCCTATGGGTACGGGGGTGCCGTGGTCGTCCTCGGCCTGGGTGACGCCCAGGATTTTGTACCGCACGGGGTCATTCTTACGGGGGTCGGCGGCGGGGCGGGTTTTCTTTCCCCAAGCCCGCCCCTTCCCGAAGCCAAGGGGCTCCGCCCCTGGGCCCCGCTAGGGCTGCGCCCCAGACCCCGCATCGGCTTGAACGGCCTCGTCTTCAAACGCCGGACGGGCTGGGGGTGCCTGGGGGTGGGTGGGAAAGTGCGGGTGGGTGGGTGCTATCGGCCTGAACGGCCTCGTCCTCAAGCGCCGGACGGGCTGCTTGTGCCTGGACTGGGCGGGTGGAGGTGCAGGTGGGCAGGTGGGCAGGTGGGCAGGTGGGCAGGTGGGCAGGTGGGCAGGTGGGCAGGTGGGCAGGTGGGCAGGTGGGCAGGTGGGCAGGTGGGCAGGTGACAGTTTGCCTGGCAGTGCCTCGTCGTCGAACTCCCCAGCTACCGCTGGTGCCCAGACGGGCCGGTGTACTTGGGCTGAGAACGTACGGGTGCGGTCCCCGCTACCCCCGCCGAGCCGCCGCCCCCGCCCCCAACGCCCCCCGCTCCGGAGCAATCCCCCCGGGCACCGCCCGCGCCCGCGCAGGCGTCCCTGTCCAGCAAGTCCCCCTGCGGTCCAGCAGGCGGCCGAGCCACAGTTCCAGTGAGACGAGGTCCGCCAGGCCCTCCAGGGGCAGGGGTTCGCCGTCCGCCGCCGCTCGGAGGGCCTTGCGGACCACCCTGGCCTCGATCAGGCCCGCCTGGGCCAGGAGCGGGGTGTCGAAGAGGTCGACGAGGGTGTCGGCGGCGGCGCGCAGGCCCGTGCGGGCGGCGGCTGTTGAGGAGGCGTGGGAGGGGGCGCCCCAGCCTGGGGGGAGGTCGGCCACGCCGGCGCCCTCCAGGACCGTACGGAGTATGGCGGCGCGGGCGCCCGGCTGGACGCGGAGGGCCTCGGGGAGGGCTCGGCAGGCGCGTACGACCTGGTTGTCGAGGAAGGGGGCGTGCAGGCGCTGGAAGCGGATCTCGGCGGCCTGTTCCAGGATGCGGAGGTCGGCGGCGTGCCGGGCGAGGGCGGCGCGGGCGCGGAAGTCGCCGGGGCGCTGGCCGGGGCCGACGCTCACCCGGCTCGTCGCGCCCGTCAGGCGAACCGATACTTCAGCGAGCGCCTCACCGGTGAGCCAGCGCGCGGCGGGGCCCGGTCTGGCCCAGGTGAGCGCGGCGAGGGACGCCCCCACGGCACCTCCGGGCTCGTCGAAGCGCCGGTGCAGCAGCCGGTCGGCGAGACCCTGTATGCCGACGAGATAGGGCGTACGGGCGAGCTTGCGCGCCGCGCCGTACACGCGCGCGGGGACCATGACCGAACCGTCCGCCCTCGCCAACGCGGCGACGGGGCGCACCAGATGACGTCGTTTGCGGTCCATCAACAGGTCGGCGAGGCGCGCCGGGTGGGCGTCCAGGACCTGCCGGGCGCCGTACCCCGTGAAGTGGTCCGCGCTGCCCGCGGCGAGCCGCGCGCGGTGGCGGGCGGCGGTCACGAGGGAGGGGCCTGGTTCGTCCGTCAGGGGGCCGTCCAACTCGGCGTAGGGGAGGACCTCTTCGCCGCCGGCGACCACTACGTGGTGCAGCCGTGGGTTGGCGGCCAGGGTCCCTGCCCGCTCCAGTTCCGCCTCCCGGCCCTTCACGGCGAGGTCGTTGAAGGTGACCGCGAGGAGACGCTCACCGGCGCCGGTGCCGTGCCCCAGGACGGTGCCCGGCATTCCGGGGAGGCCGGCGGCAAGGAGGGCGAGGGTTCCCGAAGCGGGGCCTCCGGAGAGGTCGGCTCCGATGCCGGGTACGGGCATGCCGCGCGCCGCGCGCCGCTCGGCGGGCCCCATGCCGGGCACGGGGCCGGGGTCCACATCGGCGCCGGGGACGTGCCGGGGGGCGGCGAGACGTGCGCGTACGGACTCCACCAGGGCGTCGCGTACGGCGTCCACCGCGCTGTCCGGGTCGGCGATGGGGGCCGCGACGGCGAGGGAGGCCACCGGTTCGTAACCGGCGATCTCGCGTGCGCCGGCGCGCAGGATCAGCGCGTGCCCCGGCGGAATGCGCTGCACACCCTGGTAGGGCGTGGAGTTGTGCAGGGCGGCGGGTACGTCGGGGGCGGCGAGGATGGCGGCGAGGTGTCCGAAGTCGAGATTGGCCTCGATGAGGTCGGCGAGGGGGAGCGCGGCCGTGGCGTACGCCGTGCCGCCCGCCCAGGGGGTGTAGAACACCGGCCGTGCGCCCGCCAGATCGCCGCACACCATCACCCGGCGGCCCACCTGGACGACCGCGGTGTAGCTGCCGGACCAGGCCGTCAGATGGCGAAGTGCCCCTCCGCGCGCGGCGACCAGGCCCACCCGCAGCTGCTCGTCGGAGGCGCCGCAGGTGCCGAGCACCGCGATCCGGTTCTGCGCGTCGGCCTTCACGACGCGCACCTCGTCGGGGCGCCAGTCACCGACCGCCCAGAGCGGATCCGGGTCGCCCCACAGGAGTTGGGACCCCACCGGGTGCACCGTCTCACCGTCGCTGCCAGTGGCCCCCGCCGAGCCGACCTCAGGAGCCGCAGTGGCGGTACTGCTCCACCCCACCAACCACCGCATCGCCGCCTCCACAGGCTGTGGACAACCAGTGCACCGTACGAACTGGGCACCATGCTGCCACGAAGAGAGCGCGCCGGTGGGCCCCTGCCTCCGCTTGTGCTCCCCAGAGTGCGCCCCTGGGGAGATGCCCGCAATGGAGCGAACGCACGCACGGAGCACGGAGATTACGACGCGAATGCGCCCCCGGTTCGCTCCCCCACGACACCCAACGCGCCCTCAAGTGCCATGGTAGGAGGGATTTTCGAGCTCAGAAGGCAGGGGCGAAAATCAGCCAAATCCGCGATGGGCGCACGGGCGTGCACACGCTCCGTACAGGCTCCGCGCAACGCACGATCCGGGAGGCGGAGTTCGCCTCCCGGACCGGTCCGCCGCCCGCGGGGATATGTGACGGCGGTGTCCCCCAGCCCACTGGATCCAGTACAGCGGGCCGACCCACGCAGGATCCATGGAAGCGATTCGACGGTGGCCGGAGAAGAGCGCACGGGCGGGCGCACAGCCACACACCAGGAGCACACCACAACGCTGCGTACTTCCCCGCGGACCACAATCCCGCCATCCGGAACTATGCCTCTTAACGCATGGGATGCGGCGAACTACGCTGGGTTTACGAATGCCGCGTGGTTATGCCAACGCGGCAGCCGTCTGTGTCGAGGGGTGGCGCATGTCCAGGGAGCAACGCGGGCCGAACGACAAACTCGGCGCCGTTCTCGCCCTCGCGGGAATCAGCAACGCAGGCCTCGCCCGTCGCGTCAACGACCTTGGCGCACAGCGCGGACTGACTCTTCGCTATGACAAGACCTCGGTGGCGAGATGGGTGTCGAAGGGCATGGTGCCGCAGGGTGCCGCCCCGCACCTCATCGCCGCGGCCATCGGCCAGAAGCTCGGCCGGCCCGTACCGCTCCACGAAATCGGTCTGGCGGACGCGGACCCCGCACCGGAAGTGGGCCTCGCCTTCCCCCGTGACGTAGGACAGGCCGTACGGGCCGCGACGGACCTGTACCGTCTCGACCTCGCCGGGCGCAAAGCCGGCTCCGGAGGCATCTGGCAGTCGCTCGCCGGATCGTTCGCGGTGAGCGCGTACGCGACTCCCGCCTCCCGGTGGCTGATAACCCCGGCCGACAGCTCGGTGGCCCGCGACGCGAGCCCCGTGGAGGGTTCCGGAGCACCGCTGAAAGTCGGCCACAGCGACGTGCAGAAGCTGCGTGAGGCCGCCGAGGACGCCAGGCGCTGGGACTCCAAGTACGGAGGCGGCGACTGGCGTTCGTCCATGGTGCCCGAGTGCCTACGAGTGGAGGCGGCGCCGCTGCTGCTCGGCGCGTACTCCGACGAGGTGGGCCGGGCGTTGTTCGGCGCCTCGGCCGAACTGACCCGCCTCGCCGGGTGGATGGCCTTCGACACCGGCCAGCAGGAGGCCGCACAGCGGTACTACATCCAGGCGCTGCGTCTCGCGCGCGCGGCGGCCGATGTCCCTCTGGGGGGTTACGTACTGGCCTCCATGTCCCTCCAGGCGACGTACCGCGGCTTCGGCGACGAGGGCGTGGACCTCGCCCAGGCCGCCCTGGAGCGCAACCGTGGCCTGGCCACAGCCCGCACCATGAGCTTCTTCAGCCTTGTCGAGGCACGCGCACACGCGCGCGCCGGTGACGCCCAGGCGGCCGGCGGAGCCCTGAAGGCCGCCGAGGGCTGGCTGGAGCGGGCCCGCGACGGCGACCAGGATCCGTCCTGGCTCGGCTTCTACTCGTACGACCGTTTCGCCGCCGATGCCGCGGAGTGCTACCGCGATCTCAAGGCCCCGCGCCAGGTACGCCGCTTCACCGAGCAGGCGCTGTCGAAGCCGACGGAGGAGTTCGTGCGGTCGCACGGCCTGCGGCTTGTGGTGTCCGCGGTCGCCGAGCTGGAGTCGGGGAACCTGGACGCGGCGTGCGAGCAGGGCGTGCGGGCGGTGGAGGTGGCGGGGCGGATCTCGTCGGCCCGGACCACGGAGTACGTGAAGGATCTTCTGCATCGGCTGGAGCCGTATGGGGATGAGCCGCGGGTTGTTGAGTTGCGGGAGAGGGCTCGGCCGTTGCTGGTCGCCCCCGCGTGAACGCTCCGCTTGGGGCGGGTCTCCTACGCGTCTGCCTGGTTACTCGTGGTCTTGGGGCTGCGGGTTCGTTGTGGCTTGTCGCGCCCACGCGGCGGAGCCGCAAATCGACACAGCCCCGCGCCCCTTGAAGGGGCCTGCGGCCCTTCAAGGGGCGCGTCCTCTTTCGGGTTTGAGGGCGTTGTCAGTGGTGCAGTGCACTATTTAACTGGGAGGTGGGAGTGGTGCCGCGGGTGATCGTTTATGACTGTGATGTGGTCGTGGTCGGTGGGGGGATCGTCGGGCTGTCGACTGCGTATGCGATCACGCGGGCCGCGCCGGGGACGCGGGTGATGGTGCTGGAGAAGGAGCCTGGGCCGGCGCGGCACCAGACGGGGCGCAACAGCGGGGTCATCCACAGCGGGATCTACTACCGGCCCGGCTCCCTCAAGGCGCGGTATGCCGTGCGGGGTGCGGCCGAGATGGTCAAGTTCTGTGCGGAGTACGGGATCGCGCATGCCGTGACGGGGAAGCTGATCGTCGCCACGGAGCGGGACGAGTTGCCTCGGCTGCATGCGCTGGTGCAGCGGGGGCGGGAGAACGGCATTGCGGTACGGGAACTGGGGGCCTCCCAGATCGCCGAGTACGAGCCGGAGGTCCGGGGGCTCGCTGCCATTCACGTCGCCACGACAGGCGTCTGTGACTTCGTGGGGGTGGCTCGGCAGCTCGCGGAGGCTTCCGGGGCGCAGATTCGGTACGGGGCGGAGGTCACGTACATCGACCGGCGTCCCGACCTCGGGGTCGCCGTTCGTACGGGCGATGGTGACGTCGTACGCGCGCGTGTGCTGGTCAACTGTGCGGGGCTGCACTGTGACGAGATCGCTCGTCTTGCCGGGGACGAGCCCGGGATGCGGATCGTGCCGTTCCGGGGTGAGTACTACTCGCTGGCGCGGCCCTGGCTGGTGAAGGGGCTGGTGTATCCGGTGCCGGATCCCGCGTTTCCGTTCCTCGGGGTGCATCTCACGCGGGGAATCGACGGAGGTGTCCATATCGGGCCGAACGCTGTGCCGGCGTTGGCTCGTGAGGGTTATGACTGGCGGACCGTACGGGCTCGGGAGCTGGGGGCGACGCTTGCCTGGCCCGGGTCCTGGAGGATCGCTCGGCGGCACTGGCGGTATGGCGGGGGTGAGCTGCGGCGGTCGGTGTCCAAGGCGGCGTTTGCTGCTGCTGTGCGGCGGTTGTTGCCCGCGGTGACTTCGGATGACCTGCTTCCGGCTTCTGCGGGCGTCCGTGCCCAGGCGGTCCTTCGGGACGGCACGTTGGTGGACGACTTCCTCCTTCGGGAAGGGCCGCGGACGGTTCATGTGCTGAACGCGCCGTCCCCTGCGGCTACCGCTTCGCTTCCGATTGGGCGTGAGGTGGGGCGGCGGGTTCTGGAGGCGTTGGGGCGGGGGTGACTGCGGGGGGTTCTTTCCCCAGCCCCGCCCCTTCCCGAAACTGAGGGCTGCGCCCCCAGGCCCCCCCGCCAGGGGGTGGGGTGACACGTTGTGTCGCGGCTGCGGGTGCGTCGTGGCTGGGCGCGCAGTTCCCCGCGCCCCTAAAAGCAAAAGCCTGCGGCTCCCCGCACCCAGCCCACTCCGTAGAATCAGAACTACTGTGTCTGAACGTCAAAACACCGAAGAGCCCCGCCGCCCCCACCCCCGCGCCAAAGGCGAACCCCGTTTCCCCGACGGCCCCCGCCCCGACCCCGCCGGTTCTCACTTCGAGCGCCGGATCCGCAGCTTTCAGCCGCGGCGGAGCCGGGTCACCCAGGGGCAGGCGGACGCCTTGCAGCGGCTGTGGCCCAAGTGGGGGCTGGACATCGACGGGCAGCGGAAGATCGATCTCGCGGAGTTGTTCGGGAACGACAAGCCCGTCGTGCTGGAGATCGGGTTCGGGATGGGCGAGGCCACCGCTCGGATGGCCGCTGACGATCCCGACACCAACATCCTCGCCATCGACGTGCACACCCCGGGCCAGGGCAACCTCCTCAACCTCGCGGACCAGAAGGGTCTGTCCAACATCCGGGTCGGCAACGGCGACGCGATCATCCTGCTCAGGGAGATGCTCCAGCCGGACTCCCTGAGCGGCCTGCGCGTGTACTTCCCGGACCCCTGGCCCAAGAAGCGCCACCACAAGCGCCGCCTGATCCAGCCGGACTTCCTCACCCTCGCCGCGTCCCGCCTCAGGCCCGGCGCGCTGCTGCACTGCGCCACGGACTGGGAGCCGTACGCCGAGGTGATGCTCGAAGTCCTCACCGCACACCCGGACTTCGAGAACACCCGACCGGACGGCGGTTATGCGCCCCGCCCGGACTTCCGCCCGCTGACCCGTTTCGAGGGCCAGGGCCTGGACAAGGGACATGTGGTGCACGACCTGCTGTTCCTCCGTGTGCCGTCCAGCACCACGCGCAGCGCCACGTGAGCCCGGCACCATCGCCAGCCAACCCCCTCCCTGGTTAGGGTCGATGCCGTGGCCACCAGTCCCCCGTATCCGGCGTACCCCCCACCCCCCGGCACCCCCGCCGGAGGCACCCGGCGGCATGCACACTGGTGGCGCCGCAAGTGGGTGCGCTACGGCGCGCTGACCACCCTGCTCGCCCTGTCCGGTCTCGTCATCCTGGCCCTGGTCCGCGAACAGACCGGCACCGAAGGCTTTTTGGTGGGCTTAGGCCTCGCCGTACTGCCCGTCCCGCTGCTGATCGCCGCGTTCCGCTGGCTGGACCGGGTCGAGCCGGGGCCCTGGCGGAACCTGACGTTCGCGTTCGCCTGGGGCGCCTGCGCGGCGGCGCTGATAGCGATCGTCGCGAACAGTTTCGCGACGCGATGGATAGCGACGGCCACCGCGGACCCGTCGAGCGCCGACACGATCGGTGCGACGGTCATAGCGCCGGTCGTGGAGGAGAGCGCGAAGGCCGCCGCCGTCTTACTCGTCTTCCTGTTCCGCAGACGGGACTTCACCGGGATCGTCGACGGCGTGGTGATAGCCGGGGTCACCGCGACCGGCTTCGCGTTCACCGAGAACATCCTCTACCTCGGCACCGCCTTCGGCACCGACCAGCTGAGCGGCGACGGCGGCATCGCCTCCGTCACGGCCGCCACCTTCTTCGTACGCGTGATCATGTCGCCCTTCGCGCACCCGCTGTTCACCGTGCTCACCGGCATCGGCTTCGGCATCGCGGCGCTCTCCGCGGACCGCCACCACATACGACGCGTGCTGCTGCCCTTCACGGGCCTGCTGCTGGCGATGGGCATGCATGCCCTCTGGAACGGCTCGTCGACCTTTGGCACGTACGGCTTCTTCGCGGTGTACGCGGCGTTCATGGTGCCCGCGTTCGGCCTGCTGACCTGGCTGGCCATCTGGACCCGGCAGCGCGAACTCGGCACGATCCGCACCGAACTGCCCGCGTACGCCATGGCGGGCTGGCTGACCGTTCCCGAGCCGTTTGTGCTCGGCTCGATGAAGGCCCGGCGACTGGCCCGCGAGTACGCCACGCATCACGGCGGACGCGCGGCGGGGCGGGCGGTCGCGGAGTACGAGGCGTACGCGACATCCCTGGCGTTCCTGCGCCACCGGGGGCGCCGCGGCCGTGCGAGCACTGATTTCGTCGTACGGGAACGGGAGTTGCTCCACGAACTGTGGGCCCGCCGCGAGCTGGCCCGCCCCGCGCTGGCGTACGCGGCACGGGCGACGGCTCCCCTCCCGGTGCCGCCGCCGTGGCCCACGTACGGGAACACGTACGGGCAAGGGTCGCCCTACCCGGCGTACGACCCGGCCTACAACCCCTACCGGAACTAGGCGCTCCGCCGGGTTTGGCGGTTTGAAGCTGCGGGTTCGTTGTGGCTGGTCGCGCCCACGCGGCGGAGCCGCACATCGATACAGCCCCGCGCCCCTGAAAGGAGGGCCTGCGGCCCCTCAAGCGGGCGCGGTACCGCACCGGGCTTCACCAAGGCCGCTCAGCCCGGAATCAGGCGAAACCAAGACGCCACCCGCTTCTCGTCCGAAAGCGGATGGCGTCGAAGACCTGGTACCTGGTCGGGACTTACGGGTTGAGCCCCTTGCTCCGCAGCCAGGCCGCGGGGTCGATTCCGTCGCCGCCCGTCGTCTTGACCTCCATGTGGAGGTGCGCACCGGTGACGTTGCCGGTCGCGCCTACGCGGCCGATGACCTCGCCCGTGCTGACCTTCTGGCCGACACTGACGCTGATCGAGGACTGGTGGGCGTACCAGACCTCCGTACCGTCGTCGAGCTTGAGCTTCGTGAGGTAGCCGTACGAGCCGTTCCAGCCGGCCTCGGTGATGGTGCCGCTGTGGACTGCCTTGAGCGGCGTACCCGTCGGGGCGGCGAAGTCCAGGCCGGTGTGGGTCCCGGAGGACCACAGCGCGCCGGACTGACCGAAGGTCGAGGTGATGGTGTACGAGGACGTGGGCAGCGTGAAGCTCTTGGCGAGCTCGGCGAGGCGCTCCGCCTCGGCCTTCTGCCGGGCCTCCTCCGCCGCCTTCTCCTTGGCGGCTTCGGCCTTGGCCTTGGCCGCTTCCCGCTCCTTGGCCGCCTGCTCGGCGGCCTTCTTCGCGGCGGCGGTCTCCGCGGCCCTCTTGGCCTCGCGGTCCACCTGGTCCTGCTGCCGCTCGGCCTGGAGGACGATGCGGGCACGCAGGGCCTCGCCCGCGTCGGAGTTGCCCTGCTTGGCGTCCGCCGTGGTCAGACCGGCCTGGGTGAGCGGCGTCGCGGAACCGGTCTCTTCCTCGGGCTCGTCCGAGATCAGCGGCAGGTCGGGCAGGGTGATGGAGACCGGCGGCTTGCCGGTGTTCGCGCTGGCCATACCGCCCGCGCTGACGGCCGCTATGACGCCGACGCCCAGAACCGTCGAGCTGCGTGCGAGGCCTCCGCCGCGCTGCTTGCCGACGCGGTGCCTGCCGCGGATGGGCTTGAGGGAATCCTCTGTGGGATTCCACTCCTCCCAGGTCCCCTCGTCCTGGCGTTTGCCGTAGCCGAATGAGTCGGGCTGCTGCTCATCCGGTGCGAACGAGGTCTGGGGGGCAGGCCGGTTGGACGCCACGTAGGCGCACTCCTTTCCTTCCTTGTCGCCTACCGGGTTAGCTGACGGGTTCGGAGCAGGAAGGTCTCCTACGCGCGTCACTCACGGTGTCTCCACCGAGAACAACGCCCGATTCACCCCAAGTTGGTGGTTCCCCGGTTCCCTTGCGGGATTCGGCGCGTGCGCACGGAGCCGACTCTTGTGCCGGCTGGGACGACCGCGCTGCGTTATCGAACGTTAATAGAGGCAGGCACCGGATTCCAAGCTGTTCTGGAGATTCGTTGGCGGCCTTGGCCTGGACTTTCAGGTCATGAGCGGGATGAATCGGGCGAGTTGACCACGACTCGGAGGCAATTCACCGCTGTGACTTCTGTTGACAATGTTTCAGTTGCTAACCGGAGTGGGTTGACTCAACTACTACCGGTGATATTGAGGCCTCTCAGGCATCGGACCCAGGGCTCAGATCCGGGGCGATTCAGGAACCCGCCTCACGGCCTCCTGACCACCAGCAGCGCCATGTCGTCCGTCGCGCCTCCGACTCCCGTGTGCCGGACAACCTCCTCCACGAGCGTGGCGAGCAGCGCCCGAGGACCGCGAAAGGTCCGGCCCGCAAGACACCGGGCCGGGTCGAAGAAGACGCCGTGCCGGTCCCGGGCCTCGGTCACCCCGTCCGTGTAGAAGAGGAGGGTGGCCCCGCCGGGGAACGGGACCTCCTGCGCGCGGTCGGGCCACGGGCCCAACTCGCCCATTCCGAGCGGCAGTGCGGGCTCCTCGGCCCGCAGCGTGTCCAGCGAGCCGTCCCCGTACAGCAGGAGCGGCCCCGGGTGACCGCGGTGGACGAGGCGTACGACGGCGCCGGCGTGCGGGATCTCGGCGAGTACGGCGGTGGTGAAGCCCTCGACCGCCTCGAGACCGCCGCGCCGGGCGGCCTCGCGCACCAGCGCCCGCTCCAGCCGCTGCGCCACCGCCTCCAGGGTCGCCTCCTGCTCGGCGGCCTCCCGGAAGGCCCCGATGAGCACGGCCACGGCCGCCACCGCGCCCATGCCCTTCCCGCGTACGTCCCCGACGACGAGCCGTACGCCGTGCGGGGTGTCCTGCACGGCGTACAGATCACCCCCGATGAACGCGTCCGCCTGCGCCGCCTCGTACCGCGCCGCGATGTCGAACCCGCCGATCCGCTCGGCCGGCTCGGGCAGTACGGCGCGCTGGGCCGCCTCCGCGATCTCGCGCGCGGAGGCGAGACGTTGGTCACTGCGGCGTACGAGACGGTTGATGACGAGGGCCAGCACGGCGACCGCCGCCGCGGTGGCCACCTCCGTGGCCGCTCCCACGTCGAAGGAACCCCTGATGTGCAGCAGGGCCAGGGCGACGACGGCCACGACTCCGGTGCGCAGCGTGTTGGCGAACGTGGAGAGGGGTGCGGCGATGAGCGGGGCGACCGTGAAGAAGGGCACCGCGGTGAAGGGGGGAGGGGTGAGGAGGTCGTAGCAGACGCCCGCGACGATCAGCAGCACGGGGAGGGCCCGGACAAGGGTCTGGACGTACGCACCACCGCGCGGTCCGCCCTCCGCATCTCCAGGCCCCACCACTTCTCTCCTGCCCTTCACCGCGCTCTGTCCAGTTTCCCGGCGGGTGGTCGGGGGGCGACCTGTGCGGGCCGAGTGGGTGAGCGGGCCATCGGGGACAGGAGGACCGTCGGGAACACCGGGAACGCCGGGAAAACACTCAGGGCCGGAACCCGTAGGTTCCGGCCCTGAGTCTTCAGTAGCGGGGACAGGATTTGAACCTGCGACCTCTGGGTTATGAGCCCAGCGAGCTACCGAGCTGCTCCACCCCGCGTCGGTAAGACCAGTGTACGCCATCCGCGGGACGCTCAGCACACGGCTTTTCGCCGCCCGCTCTTAACCAGTCCCTGCCACTGGTCCCTGTCACCCGCCGAGCAGATGGCGGTTGGGCTCGGCGGCCCGCTCCCCGTATTCCGGGAGTACGACGACATCGACGCCCCGGGCGGAAAGCAGACCGCTTCCGTCGGCGGACGGCACGAACGTGTCGGGCTCGCACCAGGCGGTGACCACGCGGCGTACGCCCGCTTCGAGGATCAGCCGGGCGCAGGGGGCGGGCCGGGAGGCGCGGCGGGCGCAGGGTTCCAGGCTGCTGTAGACGGTGGCGGTGGGAAGGCGCGGGTCGGCCGGGTCGAGCTTGGCGAGGGCGGCCTCCTCGGCGTGCGACACGGGGTCGGACTCGCGGGAGTATCCACGGGCCAGTTCTGTGCCGTCGGACGCGACGACGACCGCGCCGACGCTGAACGCGGTGCGCGAGGGCGGGCACTGGGCAGCGAGCTCGCAGGCGAGCTCCAGCCAGTGCCGGTCGGCTGCGGAGGCCAGCCCGCCGGCACCGGGCGCCGTGGGCACGTACCGCATGAGCACCACGTCGCCCACCGGCCGCGTCTCCACCAGCCGCATCCGGTTGCGCACCCCGCCCGGGTAGCCACCGGGTCCGAACAGCCGGGGTGCGTCCGGCTGGCCCACTAGGAGGGGCGTGAGGGCGAGCTGCAACTCGTCCGCGAGGCCTTCCTGGAGCAGCTGCGTGTGCACGCGTCCGCCACCTTCGACCATGAGCCGCCGTATGCCTCGTACGTCGTGAAGGTGCTCGAGTACGGCCGGCCAGTCGAGCTCCGGTCCGACGGGGACGACGTCGACGCCCAGGCCGCGGAGGGCCGCTGTGGCTTTCGGGGCGCCCTTGTCCGTCGTATAGACGACCTTCTCGCCGCCCGTGGACCAGAAGTTGAGGGCCGGGTCCAGGTCTCCGCCGCCGCTGACGGTGACCTTCAGCGGGTACTCCGGGCGGCCTTCCGCGAGCCTGGCCGCGCGTCGCTCGGCGGAGTTGACCAGGAGGCGGGGGTTGTCGGCGCGCAGGGTGCCCGCGCCGACCAGGATCGCGTCGGACTGGGCCCGCACCTCGTCGACCCGGTCGAAGTCGGCGGGGCCGGAGAGCCGCAGCCGTTCGGGGCCGGTGTCGTCCAGGTAGCCGTCGAGGGAGACGGCGGCGGACAACAGGACGTAGGGGTGGGGCATGGGGCGTACTCTCCGCTCGGCTCGGTGCGTCTGCTTCGGTGCGTCTGCTTCGGGCGATGGTGGTTCAATTTTTAAACAGTACCTACACTGGGTGGCATGACGACCCGCTGGCTCACCCCCGACGAGCAACGCGCCTGGCGCGCGTACATCGCCGCCTCCCACCTTCTGGAGGACGCGCTCGACCGGCAGCTCCAGCAGGAGGCCGGTATGCCGCACCTGTACTACACGATCCTGGCCACCCTCTCCGAGACCGACCACCGATGTCTGCGGATGACGGATCTCGCCGAGGCGCTGAAGATCACCCGCAGTCGGCTGACGTACGCCGTGACCCGCCTGGAGAAGGACGGTCTCGTACGCCGTGAAGGCTGCCGCATGGACAAGCGCGGGAGCCTCGCGTTCCTGACCGACGAGGGCATGGAGGTGCTGGAGAGGGCAGCGCCGGGTCATGTTGAGATGGTGCGCACCGCGCTCTTCGAGCACCTCACTCCGGAGCAGGTGGGGCAGTTGGAGGAGATCTTCACGGGGGTCGCGGGGGCGCTCCAGGGGGACGGGGACCAGCCCGCGTCGGACGATCTGCCGTGGCGGCGGCGCTCGTCCACCCAGCTCACATAGGTGACCCGGTTCACATGGGCGGCGGGCGTTCGTCCGGCCGGCGTCAGGTGCTCGTGAGAACGACGAGCTGCTGGGTCGCCCGGGTCATCGCGACGTAGTGGTCGACCGCTCCTTCGATGCCCTCGCCGAACTTCTCCGGGTCGATGAGGACGACGAGGTCGAACTCGAGCCCCTTCGACAGCTCCGGGGTCAGGGAGCGGACGCGGGACGACGGCGTACGGAATGTCGTACGGAATGTGGGGTCGCCGATGACGCAGGCGATTCCGTCGGCGTGTGCGGTGAGCCAGGTGTCGAGGATCGAGTTCAGGTCCGAGGCGGATCCGTGGACGACGGGGACGCCGCCGCTGCGGATGGAGGTCGGCACGTTGGCGTCCGGGAGTACGGCTCGGATGACCGGCTCGGCTTCCGCCATGATTTCTTCCGGCGTCCGGTAGTTGATGCTCAGGGAGGCCAGGTTGATCCGGTCGAACCCGATCCGCTCGAGCCGTTCCTGCCATGACTCCGTGAACCCGTGCCTGGCCTGGGCGCGGTCGCCGACGATGGTGAAGCTCCGGGACGGGCAGCGCAGCAGCAGCATCTGCCACTCCGCATCGGTCAGTTCCTGAGCCTCGTCCACGACGATGTGCGCGAACGGGCCGGCGAGCAGGTCCGGGTCGACGGTGGGCGCTTCGGACTCGTCGACCAGGCTGACCTGGGCGTCCTCGCCGCGCAGCATCCTCACCAGGCCTTCGCCGTCGTCACCGTCGGCGCCGGAGTCGGCCACCGCGTCGACCAGGTTGTCGACGACCTGCGCCATGCGCTCGCGCTGGGCGGCGAGGATGGCCTCGTACCGGCTCTTGCGCCGGGCCGTCTCCGGGTCGCCGAGCCGCTGCCGTGCCGCGTCCAGGAGCGGCAGGTCGGAGACCGTCCAGGCCTGGGGGTCCTCGCGCTGGAGCTTCTGTACGTCCTCGCGGCTGAGCCAGGGAGCGCACATCCGCAGGTAGGCGGGTACCGACCACAGGTCTCCGACGAGGTCGGTCGCCTCGAGCAGCGGCCACGCGCGGTTGAAGGCCGTCAGCAGTTCCCTGTTCCGCCGCAGCGACTTGCGGAGCAGGTCGGGCGAGAAACCGTCCGCGTCGTCCTCGCCGTGCTTGTCCACCAGGATCGTGAGCAACTCCTCCAGCACCTGGGCGCGTGCCTCGTTGTGCGGAGTACCGGGTTCCGCCGCTTCGAAGGCCACGGCCCAGTCGTCGGCGCTCAGCCAGACGTCGGACCAGTGGGTCGTGACCGTCATCCCCTGGGTGGGCGGCTCCTCGTAGAACCTGACGGCCTTCTCGATCCCCTCCACCAGGTTCGCGGACGACTTCAGGCGGGCCACGTCCGGGTCGGCCTCGACCGCCGCCACGGCGCCCTCGGTGACCAGGTCCCGCAGGGTGCAGGTCTGTACGCCCTCCTCCCCGAGGCTGGGGAGGACATCGGCGACGTACGCCAGGTAGGGCCGGTGCGGACCGACGAAGAGCACGCCGCCGCGGCGGTGACCGAGGCGAGGGTCGGAGTAGAGGAGGTAGGCGGAGCGGTGCAGGGCGACGACGGTCTTGCCCGTACCCGGACCGCCGTCGACGACGAGAGCGCCGCGGGAGCCCGCGCGGATGATGGCGTCCTGGTCGGCCTGGATGGTGCCGAGCACGTCTCGCATCCGCGGCGACCGGTTGCTGCCGAGGCTGGCGATGAAGGCGGACTGGTCGTCGAGCGCGGCGTGCCCGGCGAACCCCTCCGCGGTGAACACCTCGTCCCAGTAGTCGCTGATCCGGCCGCGGGTCCAGCGATATCTGCGGCGGCTCGCCAGGCCCATCGGGTTGGCGTGGGTGGCTCCGAAGAACGGCTCGGCCGCCGGGGAGCGCCAGTCGACCAGCAGCCGACGGCCCGTGCTGTCCGTGAGGCCGAGTCGTCCGACGTACACCGGCTCCTGGTCGTCCGCGCCGACCATGTGGCCGAGGCACAGGTCCAGACCGAAGCGACGCAGGGTACGCAGGCGATTGGTCAGCCGGTGGATCTCCGTGTCCCGGTCCATGGCGTGCCGGCCCATGCCGCCGGGTGCCCTGCGCTCGGCGTCGAGGCTGCCGGAGACCTCGGCGATCGTCTGCTCGAGGCACTCCGCGATGGCCGCGAAGTGCTGCTCGTCGTCGGCGATCAGCTTCGGGTCGGCCTTGGGGGAAAGGTGGTCGGGGAGGTCAAACACGCTGGTGGTCAGCGGGTTCACGTCATCGGCTCCGATCTGGGGTCGTTTGCGACCCTGTGGCCGTTGTCGGTTGAGGGGACCAGATGTGCGGGTTCTGGCCTTCTGCGGCGTTCTGGGTTCTGGCGTTCTGGTCCTGGCTCGGCGATCCCGCGTGGTGCACGCGGGCACCGGCGGCCCTTCTCAGCTGATCGCGTCGAGCAGCAGCTTCGCGGCCACCGCCGCCCCGTCGGTACGGATCGTGGCGGCGATGGCGGCTGCTCGTGCTCCGGTCTCGGAGGTCAGGGCCGTGGTGAGCGCGGCCGACAGGGACTCGAAGGTCGGGGTCGGACCGTCGTGTGCCGCGCCGATGCCCAGGCCGGCCACCCGGTCGGCCCAGTATGGCTGGTCCGCCAGCTGGGGGACGACCACCTGAGGCGCGCCGGCCCCGGTGGCCGTCGTCGTGGTGCCCGCGCCGCCATGGTGCACGACGGCGGCCACCCGGCCGAACAGTGCCTGGTGGTTGATGTCACCGACGGCGAAGCAGTCGTCCTGGGCGTCGATCAGGCCGAGGTCGGCCCAGCCGCGGGAAACGAGTACGCGGCGGCCCTGCGCGCGGACCGCCTCGACGGCCACCTGGGCGGCGTCCGTCGAGCCGTGCAGGGGCATGCTGCCGAAGCCGACGTACACCGGTGGTTCGCCGGCCTCCAGGAATGCTTCCAGGTCGGCCGGGAGTGGGCGTTCGTCGGGGAGGATCCACGCGCCGGTCTGTACGACGTCGAGGTCCGGCGTCTGCTGCCACGGGTCCAGAACCGGGTCCGTCGCCAGCCACGGCTGGTCGCCGATGACGTAGTCGCGGACGTTGTCCACCGGGGGCAGGCCGATCGACGCCCGGTTGGTGTTGAGCGCCTCACCGAAGAGCGCGTTGATGTTCTGGGCGTCCAGGTCCCAGAGCACCCGGTTGTCGGTCACGTCCGGCGGCAACGGCCGGCCCGGATACTCCAGCGGTCGGCGCCGCGGCGACGGCAGGGTGAGCTGCTGGAAGGTCACGGACACGGAGGGGATGCCGAGTTTCTCGGCCACCGACCGCGCGCCCGCCGCGGCCGGCGTCATGCCGGTCCCCACCAGCACGTCACATCCCTCGGCCGCCGGGATGACCACGTCGAACTGGCCGGCGATCACCTCGGCCGCGCGCCGGGGCAGGCCCTCCGCGGGCAGGGACGGCGTCGCCTTCGTGAGCGCGCGCGCCGACGGCCCGAAGGGCACCAGCTCCACGCCGACACCGGCCAGCAGCTTCGCGAACTCCTCGTCCGCCGGTGCGCACACCCGCACCTCCGCGCCGAGTTCCCGCAACCGCACCGCGAGTCCCGCCATCGGTTGAACGTCCCCCCGCGACCCATAGGTCGACAACAACACACGCACTTCGCGACTCCCATTTCCGCAGGTCCTGGCCTTGGCCGGGCAATTCTGCGGCACGACGGGGGCCTTGCCGCAAGCCCCCCGGTGCGCTATAAGTTGAGAGTGGCAAGGAGCGGGTGAGCTCCTTGCCTTTGCTTTTTGTCGTCCGTGTTGGACGTACAAGCCCCTCGTGAAGCGGCGGCTCGCCGCGGCCTTCCGCACAGGCGCGTGTTCTGGGCTCATGAGCAACATTCGGAACTGTTGCTTCAACTTTGAACCATGAGTTAGGGTCTCGATCAGAGGATCTGCTTCAAATCTGTAGCAGAGCAGATCTGAAGCTGTTGTTGAGGCTGTTCTGAACAGGCTGCTTCTGAAGAGGCTGTTCTGGAGCAGTTCGGATCCTGGACTCGGAGAACCCGCATGCCCGAACTCCCCGCCGCCACCCCGCGCGCACGCGTCCGGGTCCCGCTGCGCTTCCAAGACGGCTACGGCGTCGACGCCGACGTGGTCACCTTCCACGGACTGACCGACGGCCAGGAACACGTGGCCCTCGTCCTCGGCGACCCTTCGACGACCCCACTGGTCCGCCTGCACTCCGAGTGCCTGACGGGCGACGTCTTCGGCTCGGCCCGCTGCGACTGCGGCCCGCAGCTCCGCGAGGCGGTCGAGCAGATCGCCACACGCGGCGGCGTACTCCTCTACCTCCGCCAGGAGGGCCGCGGCATCGGCCTCTACAACAAGCTCGACGCGTACGCCCTCCAGGACGAGGGCCTCGACACGTACGCCGCGAACACGGCCCTCGGCCTGCCGGAGGACGCCCGCGACTACACGTCGGCGGCCCAGATGCTGGCGGCCCTGGGCATCTCGTCCCTCGACCTGCTGTCCAACAACCCGGACAAGGCGGAACAGCTCCGCGCACTGGGCGTCGACGTCCAACGCCGGGTCCCCACGGGCGTGTTCACGACGGCCCACAACGTCCGCTACCTGCGGGCCAAGGTCCTCCAGACCCGCCACACGCTGCCACTGCCGGAACTCAACGCGGGCTGACTCCGCCGCCCTGCTTCGCCTCGTCGGCTTCCTCGGCCTCGTCGGCTTTCTTGGTCTCGTCGGTCTCCCAGCGCAGCAGATCTCCCGGCTGGCATTCGAGCACCTCGCAGAGTGCGGCGAGCGTGGTGAACCGTACGGCTTTGGCGCGGCCGTTCTTGAGGACCGCCAGGTTGGCGGGCGTGATTCCGACGCGTTCCGCGAGCTCGCCCACGGACATCTTGCGCTTGGCCAGCATCACGTCGATGTCGACGGCGATCGGCATCAGATCACCTCGGCCAGCTCGGCCTGCATCCGCGTCGCCTCGACATCGCGCGCGACGGCCTGGGCGAGCAGCATCCGCAGCACGAGCACGAGGAGCGCGACTCCCAGGATGGCCACGCCAATCCCGCTCATGATGAGGGTGACGCCCGGGTCGTCCCGCTGGCCGGGCGCATTCAGGGCCGTGACCGCGAACCACACGAGGGCAGCCGCAACGATCGCGCCGATGATGACGTCCACGTACCGGAAGGCGGCGTGGGAGAACACGGTTCCGCGTCGCACCATCGTTGCCAGTCGCCATACACAGACCAGGGCGACCTGGGCCGTCCCGATGCCCAGGATCGTGATCACGCGCAGCGGGGTCAGCGGAAGCGACCCGTCCTCCGGGTCACTCCCGCTGACCAACGCCCACACCATCAATGCCTGTACGAACACGGTGCCGGTGAGCACCACCACGAGCACGACCCGCAGCGCGAGCACGGCCAGCTTTCCCATCGCCCCTCCTCTGATCGAGCAACGATGGAAATCTATCGAGAATCGATAGATTCGGCAAGGGTTCACCCGGGTAAGGTCCACTGGGCCCGCTCAGTGCGGAGCCGACGGCTCGCTTCGTACCGCCCGTGCGGCCCGTCCGTCTCGTACGCGCCCGACGAGATCCTGGGCGGCCTCCGGCCACTGGGCGTGGTCGAAGGTGAAGCCCGCTTCGAGCAGGCGGCCGGGGATGACGCGGCGGCTCTTCAGCAGGAGTTCGGTGTCCGAGCGCAGCGCGAACGCGCCGAGTTCGGCCATCCACTTCGTGGCGGGCAGGCCCACGGGCATGCCCCAGGCGGCGCGCAGCGTGCGCATGAACGTGCGGTGCGGTGCGGGACCGGGAGCGGCGAGGTTCACCGGCCCGGCGAGGTCGCCCCGGTCGATCAGGAACTCGACGGCGCGGACGAAGTCTCGGTCGTGAATCCAGGACACGTACTGTGCGCCGCCCGCGACCGGTCCGCCGAGGCCTAGCCGCGCCAGCCGCAGCAGGACGTCGAAGACGCCTCCGCGGTCGGGGCTCATCACCATGGCTGAGCGCAGGGCGACCTTGCGGGTGTGCGGGGTGTCGGCGCGCTCTTGCTCCCGCTCCCACGCTTGGGCAATCTCGACGCTGTACGCCCAGTAGTCCGGGACGCCGGGTTCGGTGCCGCCGAGCACGCCGGTCGCCTCGTCGTTGGGTGCGTCGAAGCGGTGGGCGTAGACGGTGGCCGTACTCATCTGCAGCCAGACCCGGGGAGGCTGAGCGGCGGCGGCGATCGCCTCGCCCACGACGCGGGCGGAGTTGACGCGAGAATCCATCATGGCCTGCAGATTGGCCGCGGTGTACCGGCAGTTGACGCTGCGTCCGGCCAGGTTGATCACGATGTCGCTGCCGTCGATCACCTCGGCCCAGGGCCCCAAGGTCTCGCCGTCCCAGTGGACTTCACTCTCGCGCCGCGGCCGTCTGCTCAGAACCACGACGTCATGGCCCGCCGCGGTCAGTTCGCGGTTCAGAACCGTACCGACTTGCCCGGTGCCCCCAGGCATCACGATCTTCATCAGGCTCCCCCTCGGTGTGCATGGGCGAGCCTATCGCAGAAATTTGAACACGTTCAAAAAATAGCTTCGCGGCTCACGCCGTGGGACTCAGGTGCGCCCGGCCGGAGCGCCGGAGCGTCAGACCAGCCAACGGCCATCGCGCATCAACTCGCGGTCGCGCAGCTCGTTCCCCTCGCGCCAGGCCTGGATGCGGCGCGGGGTGATACGGAACCAGCGGTACGGCGTGGTCAGCGGGCGCGGGTCGAAGCCGGTGCGTGCGGCGAACCGGTCAGCCTGCTGCTGCGGCAACTCGTCGATCTCGAGGACCTCGACCTCTCCGTCGATCATGGACACGTCGCGGGTGTGCCCCAGCCCGATTCGGGCGGTCCGGGTGGCGGCCAGGTTCCTGCCGGTCGGGCTCTTTGCCGGGGTGGCCACCAGCAGCGCCTCGCCGTCCCAGGCGAAGGACAGCGGCACGAGGTACGGTGCGCCGTCCGCCGAGGCACTGGCCACCCAAACGTCGACATCGCGGGTGAGCCGGTCCTCGGTGTCGCGGCGGCGCTGGGCAGGGGAGCGGGGGTCGTCGTACACCACGGTCATGGTCACTCCTGTGGTCGGGGGTCACGATCGCTGTGGCCACAGCCTCTCCCGGACCGGATGCGGTCCACCTCCGTGCTGACCACGGAAACCGCCACGGATAAACGAATACGGATACGGATAATGAGCCGGTGTCCACTCCAGTGATCTCCGCCCGGGAAGCCGAAGTGCTTGCGCTGCTCGGGGAGCACCTCAGCAACGCGGAGATCGCCGCGCGGTTGGTCATCTCCGTACGTACGGTCGAGTCGCACGTCTCCTCGCTGCTGCGCAAGCTGGAGGTGCCGGATCGGCGGGCGCTTTCCCGGCGCGCGGCCGAGTCCGCCCACGCCGAGCGGTCGCGGTCGGCACCCGCCCTCCCGGCGCGGCTGACGCCGTTCGTCGGCCGGGCGCGCGAGCGTGGCGAGTTGGCCGAGGCGGTGAAGACGCACCGACAGGTGACCGCGGTCGGCCCGGGCGGGGTCGGCAAGACCCGGCTCGCACTGGCGGTGGCAGCGGAGGTGGCCGGCGACTTCGCCGACGGGGTGTGGTTCGTCGACCTGGTCCCGGTCACCGATCCGGAGCGGGTGGGGGCGGCGGTCGCGGCGGCCGTGGGTGTGGGCGAGCAGCCCGGGCGCGGCATCGACGACGCGGTGCCGGCCGCGCTGGCGGATCACCGGGCGCTGTTGGTGCTGGACAACTGCGAGCAGGTACGCGACGGGGTGGCGTCGTTTGTGGAGCGGCTTTTGACGGCCTGTCCGCGGTTGCGGGTGCTCGTGACGAGCCGGGCCCGGCTGATGGTTCCGTTCGAGCGGGTCTTCCCGGTCCCGCCGCTGTCGCGGGCCGGTGGCGGCGAGTCGGAGGCGGTGGCCCTGTTCATGGACCGGGCGGCGGCGGTCGGCCAGCCGCCGCCTCCGGCTGTGAGCGAAGGAGTCGTGGCCGTCTGCGAACGGCTCGGTGGTATGGCGCTGGCGATCGAGCTGGCGGCGGCGCGGTGGTCCACGCTCGGCCTCGACGGCCTCACGGCCGGCCTCTCCGATCAGCTGCGGATCCTCACCGGTGGGGCCCGCGCCGACGACAGGCACCGGTCGGTGCGGGCGGTCCTCGACTGGAGCCATGACCTGCTGGAGCCGCAGGATCAGGCCTTGCTGCGCCGGGTGTCGGTGTTCGCCGTGCCGTTCACCGCCGAGGCGGCCACCGCGGTGGCCGGGTTCGCCCCGCTGGATCCGGCCGCGGTCACGGACGGGCTCGGCAGGCTTGCCGAGCAGAGTCTGCTCGCCGTGGCACCGTCCGCGGACGGCACCCGTTACCAGGCGCTGGAGACCATCCGCCAGTACGGGACGGAGCGGCTCGCCGACGCCGGTGAGCTGATCGACGTCCGATCCCGCCACGTGGACTGGTGCCTGGCCGGCGCGAGGGCCCTTATGGGTGCCGGCGGCGCGGACTGGCGCGCCCGGTTCGACGCGCTGGCGGACGACCTCAGGGCCGCTCTCACCTGGGCCGCAAAGCAGCCGGAGCGGCGCGCGAACGCCTGCCAACTCGCCTTGTTCCTGGCCGAGTTGGCGTTCACCCGCAACCTGCTCGGCGAGGCCAAGCAGCGGTACGAGCAGGCGGCCCGGCTCGCCGACGACGCCGCCGCCAGTGCCGCCGCACTGCGGCACGCCGCCTCGGTGGCCGGGTGCCGCAGACTCGGCGAAGACATGTTCCGACTGCATCGTGCCGCCGCGGAGGCCGCCCGCCGGGCCGGGGACAGCGCCGGTGCCGGCCGCGAACTGGCGGCCGCCGCCACCGTCGCGTACCGCTTCTCCACCTCGTTCACGCGCATTCCCCCCGTGGACGAGGTGACCGCCATGCTCGCGGAGGCGCGAGAGCTGTCCGGTGACAGCCCGGCCGCCGAGGCGGCTGTCGCGCTGGCCGAGGCGGCGGTGGTCGCGGACGCGTACGGCGCGATTCAGGGAGATACGGAAAACACCGTCGAGGAGACGGTCGAGCGAGCCGAACAGGCCGTCGGGCTCGCCCGGCGCACCGGCGACCCGGTGGCGGAGTCGGCCGCCCTCGACGCGCTTTCCGGCGCCCGGAGTTGGGCCGGTGATGCCTTCGCAGTCGCAGGGCTCGCCCGGCGCCGTATCGACATCCTGGCTTCCGTACGGCCAACTCCTGCCAGTACGCACGAGTTGATGGACGCCCTCGCCATGGCCGCCGGAACCGCCCTCGGTGTGGGTGAACTGCCAGAGGCCCGACGGTGGGGCAGGCAGCTGGCCGACCACCCCCAGTTGGCCGAGGCGGGCCACCACGCCACGTCCTGGATCCTGACCGCGGACGCGTTCGCCGGCCATGCCGACGAGGTACTCACCCGCAGTGTGAGGTTCCTCGACGCGTGGGAGCAGAGCGGCCGCCAGCGCTCGCTCTCCCTCGGCGCTGCGGCCGCGTCGGTGGCCATGATCCACGGCCTGCGCGGCGACCACGACGCGCGGGCGGCCTGGCTCGCGGTCGTCGATCAGGCGGACACGGCGGTGGAGCAGCATCGTCATGGCTACGGTGCGGTCTTCGACGCCATGGTCCTGCTCCACCACGGAGAGGTGGACGCCGCGCTGGAGCGGGTCGCGCCGAAGCCGGACGAGGTGTGGAAGTGGGTGTGCTGGATCTGGCACCACTGGTACGTGGCGCTCCGCGCGGAGACGGCGGTGCTCGCCGGACACCCGGACGCCCGCGCCCGGATCGACGCCGCGCGCGTCGTGGTCACCGGCAACCCGGTCGCCACCGCCCAACTGGACCGAGCGGAGGCACTGCTGGACGGCGACCTGCCGCGCCAGCTCGCCGCCGCGGCGGCGTTCGACGCGGCCGGCTGCCCCTACCAGTCGGCACGCACGCTGCTCCTCGCCGGCGGCGACCACGCCACCGCCGGCACGGCCGCGTTGGCCGGCCTCGGCCTGGCGCCCAAGTCCGACCGGTAGCCGACAACCGCCGCTGCGTGTGCCTTCAACTGACCGCCTGCTTCACCAGTGCGGCGATCCGCGCCTCCGCCTCGTCCGTCACCTCGGTCAGGGCGAAAGCGGTCGCCCACATCGTGCCCTCGTCCAGCTTCGCCGGGTCGTTGAACCCGAGGGTGGCGTAGCGCGACTTGAACTTCGCGGCGCTCTGGAAGAAGCAGACGACCTTGCCGTCCAGCGCGTAGGCGGGCATCCCGTACCAGAGCTTCGGCGCGAGGACCGGGGCGTTGGCCTTGACGACGGCATGGACGCGCTCGGCCATGATCCGGTCCGAGTCCGGCATCTCAGCGATCTTCGCGAACACGTCCCGCTCCGCCTCCGCCGCCTTGTCCGCACGCGAGCCGCGCCGCGCCGCCTTCTTCTGCTCCTGGGCGTGCTCCTTCATCGCGGCCCGCTCCTCGGCCGTGAATCCCTCGTACGAGCTGTTCTTGGCGCCGGCCATGATCACTCCTGTGGTCGTGTGTCACGAGCGGCTCGGTGTGCCCGGTCAGGCCCTGCCGCTGTGGTCACAGCCTGTCCTGACCGAGGTGCGGCGGCATCCGTGCCGACCACGGAAACCACCACGGACACGGAGTCGGTGTCCTCCTGTGCTCGCCCGATGACGAAGCAGCGCCCGGGCCGAGCCGAATCCCGACGGCAGTGCGGGCGCTCCGGTCGACGCTGCCGGACCCCTGGTAGGCAGTCGCGAAAAAATGTGACACTCAGGTGCCGAACTGTCACATTTTCGCGACCAGCCACCTGGCCGGGGAGCGTCTTCCAGGGGCGCCCCGGGTCTCGGTCGGCGGTTACGCCGTGCTGCGTTCGGTCGCTTCGGCCTCCTCGACGCCGTCGGCGTCTTCGGCTCCCGCGGTGTCCGGTAGAGGCAGGCGCAGGCCGCGGGACTCGGCGACGCGCAGGGCGTCGGTCAGGCACTCGGCGAGCCGCAGTCCTGCGTAGCGGACCTCGGTGTACGGCGACGTGGGGTCGTCCAGCACGGTGCGGGCGAGGCCGAGTACGTCGGTGCCCATGGCGAGCTGTACGGCTTCCAGGTCGTCGGCGAGGCGGGAGACGTACCCGCCGCCGCTGTCCGTCATCAGGTAGCAGGGGGTGCCGGTGGGGGACGGCCAGGGCAGGAGACGGGGAGCGGAGGTGGCCGCCGCGGGGTCGGTGGTGTGCTTCATCAGGCAGCCACCTCCTGCGCGCCGATCAGGTGCCGATCGAGGTCGATCCCGAAGTCGGCGGCGAGCACGAGGGCGAGGCGACGGCGTTCCTGGAGTGCGGCTTCCTGTTCGTGGGCGGTGAGGTAGGGGCGTACGAGAGCGGAGTCGGCGCCGTCGAGGAGGGTGACGAGGCCGTACGGGGAGCGGTGGCGAGGGAGGTTCGGGGACAGAAGGGACGAGGGGCGGCGTACGACGGTGAGGTGAAGGCAGAAGTGAGGGTGCCGGTGGGGGCGGCGCCGTTTACCCGTGCCCGGGGCGAAGAGGAGGCGCAGCCATTCGAGGGTGCGGCGGATAAGGTCGGTCATTGTCGACGCTCCTATGTCAGCGTTGGCCGTGCCCCGGGAGGTCTAGCCACCTCGCCGGGGTCTTTCCATTTCGACCATACCGGGAACTGCGTCCCCCTGCACCCCTCTGCGTTTTACTGCGTCCTACCGCGTCGGAACGCGTTCGACCCCTGCGATACGCGTTGGGCTGCGGCACCGTAGAAGGATGAGTGAGCTTCCGCGCTACGAGTACGTGAAACTCGCCGATGCCATCGCGGCGGAGATCGCGTCCGGCAAGCTGCCGCAGGGCGCCGCGCTGCCGGGCGAGCGAGCCATGACGGAGCTGTACCGCGTGAGCATCGGCACCGTGCGTCGCGCCGTCGTCGAACTCCGGAAACGAGGGCTCGTCGCCACTCTGCCCGCGAAGGGGACGTACGTCATCGGAATGCCGGAGCCAGTCGGCGACGCGCCCGAAGAGGGCGAGCCGAGCGCCTGAAGGGGCCACGCGACGCAACGCGCGGCCCCGAAACGCACCGAAGCCTCAGATCAGATCGCTCTGAACTGGGGCTCTCCGGTAGGCCCTGTGGGACTCGAACCCACAACCAATGGATTAAAAGTCCCCGCCGCCCCTTGCCGGGCGGTGCCCGACGGTCCCCCGCCGTCCTGTTGTGCCTGGTCGGAGGCGGGTGAAGCGTGGTGCTCGGTCCGGCTCGGCCCGACCTGTGCGGCGTCGTCCGCTCACGCATCGCTCACGCGGACCCCTGCGGCTGCCCTGCGACATCCCCCTGGAGGCGGCGCCGCTCGTGCCCGTCGGCGACGACGCCGCCGGGTGCGTACCGGCTTGGCTTGTGGCTGGGGCCGTTGACCGATGGCCTACTTGCCCCAGATCTTCCGGTACGCCTGGCGATAGCCCTCGGAGTCCCAGGACAGTGCGCCACCGCTGTTGGAGGCGGTGGCGATGTGGACAGGGGCGACGTATCCGCTGTCGGCTCTGCCGGAGAAAGCACGGTTGAACTCGTCGATGATCTGCCAGCCCTGTTCGGAGAGGGGCTCGGGCACGGTGGCGGCCTGGTACTCCCTGCCGTTGATGCGCCGGAAAGCCGACGGGTCGCCGTCGCCGGCGCCGATGTTGAACGGGGCGTCGGCGCCCTGCCGGTCGCCGGCCCGCAGAGCGGTGGCGGCGTGCTCGAAGTAGAGGTCGTTGATGGCGGCGGAGTGGGTCCACTCACTGCCGAAACGGGAGAGAAGGGAAGAGACGGCCTCAACGGTGCGGCTGTTGGCTTCGGGGATGGGGATGTCCTCGTAGCTCAGCAGCCTGACGTCGGAACAGGTGGCGAGTTCCTTCTTGATCAGGTCGGACTTCCGCTTGGCGAAGGGTATCGAGGCATCGGTGAACAGGACGACGCCCGCGCGACCGTTGGACCGGGCGATGATCCAGTCGGCGCTGATCTTCGCGACGTCCTCGACCTTGGTGGTGATGTTGCTGAAGAGCTCCGGGTCCTCGCTGGGGCCAGGGGCTCCAACGGCGTGCCATCCGATCAGCGGGATACCCGCGGCTTTGGCCTGACGGACCTGCTGGGCAGTGGATTTGGGATCAAAACCGCCGATGACTATGCCGGCGGGCTCGAGGGCCACGGCCTCGCCGAAGGCGGCCTTGATACCGGCGGACGTGCCCTGGCCATTGATGACGCGGACCTTCCAGCCGATGACCTTGGCAGCCTCCTCAACGCCTTGGGCTACGCCGGTGACACCGGGGTTGGCCAGGGTCTGGGCGACGAAGACGATGGTCTTGTCGGGAACGGCCCGGGGGCCGGTGGTGGGACCGTCCCACGGCGCGTCGACGTCTTCGGCCTTCTTGACCGCCGACTTGACATGGGCGAGGACGGCGGGACAGCCGGGCTTGGCGGAGTCGGCGGTGGCTGCGGCAGTGGTCGAACCGCTGTCACAGCCGACGACGGCAGTGGCCATGGCCAGCAACGCGGCGGCCGACACGGTCGCCTGGCGGGTGGCGTGCACTGAGGTCTCCTCAACAAGGCAAAAGAGGGTACGGGGCGAGTGGGGGGAGGAGATGGACAAAGACGCCGACGGTTCCGGCGCGGCGCCTCCGCCGAAGGAGAGGCCGCGGCACCGACGGCGACGCCGAGTCCGTGGCGGGGTGGCCACAGCGACGACGGTGCCCCCGGAGGTGGCCAGGGCGTTTGCCGGGGGGAATGTAGCAGGGTGCGAGTGGACGTCCGACAACACGACGCCGCCCCCCTCCGCACGACGCCGAGGTGACGATCTGGCGCCGGGCCGGGGCGAGCAGGGCGCCGACGATGCCGACGACTTACACGCCGCTGATGCCGAAGGTCGCGCGGAACACGCAGAACACGCAGAACGCCCGGACCATGTGGGACACGTCGGCCCTCGTCAACTCCGCCGCCCCGCACCGGACATGGGTCGGAGGCGGACCTTCCGACGAAAAAGCGTCAATGTCCGCACATAAACCAAGAAACATTTCGTAATCAACTCTTGATGACATATGGCCAGTCGAACCTCCGCCCAAACGATAGTCTCCGCACGGTCGGATTCGGACACGTGGCGCAATCCTTTCGTACCTATCAGCGATGGGCGCGTCAAAAGTGTCACTCTCCGCTCCCGGCGGTTCGCGGTCCGGCACGAACGACACCTCGGTCACCGCTCAGGAACACGACGAAGGAGGCCAGGGTGTCCGTGAAAACAGTGGACCCTCCCCTGCTCTCGGCTTCGGCCGAGCGGGGGGACCACCACCTCGCACCCGACCCGCCAGGGCCTGCGGAGGTGACACCGCCGTTGCGCCGGAGAGCGGGAGCCGTGCTCGACCGATGGCCGTTCCGGCGAAAACTCAACGTCCTGGTGAGCGCGCCCGTCCTGGTCGTCGGCCTGTTGCTCGGCGCCGGTGTCGTCGACCAGGTGGTACGGGCCCGGGACGCTGGTCGGATCGCTGATCTGGTGCGCGACAGCGAACAGGTCGCGAGGCTGATCAACGGCGTGCAGGCCGAACACCGGCAGGCGCTCGTGCTGTCTGTGCGGTACGAGTCGGACCGCTCCGGGGACGCCCGCCCGTCGACCGCCGACTACCGCCAGGCGCAGCGGAACACCGACTCACAAGTCGCCGCCGTGCGTTCCGCGTTCGGTTCGAGCCTGCCGGACAAGGAGAAGCAGGCCCTCGAGTACATCAGCAGCCTTGCCGTCCTGCGCGAGAAGCTCGAACGGGACTACGTACCCGCCGCCAACATCGACCCCGCGTACGCTTCCGCGGTCGACTACCTGATCGACGGCATCGGGCTCGACCGCTTGTCGGACACCCCCTCATCCTCGGTGATCACTCTGCTCGACACGGTGTTGCGCGCCGACGCCGCCCACGCGGCCTTCGAGAGCGCCGTGTTCTCCGCGCAGACCCGTGACGCCAACGCCCTCACCGAGTACAGCCGCGCGCTCGGCGCCCACACGCTCTACGAGCACCAGTCGGACCGGTTCGGCCGGATCGCCACGCCGGCCCAGGTCCTGACCCTGAGCGGCATCGAGCGCAGTGCCGGGCAGAGCGGCATCGAGGCCCAGTTCGCGGAGCTCCAGATCGATCCGAGTTCCCTGCAGGCCCAGACGCCACAGCAACTGAGCAAGAAGATTGCTGCCGGAGCACAGCATGCCGAAACCCGCCTCGGCATCACCCGGTCGCTGATCGACCAGACCGCCGCTCGGGCCGACGCCATGTCCGCGAGCGCCCTGCGGAATGCCTTGATGCTGCTCGGCCTGGCCCTGCTCGGCTTCGCCGGCTGGCTGGCCTTCTCCGTGCTGGTCCGGCGCTCGGTCGTACGCCCCCTGGCGGCGCTGACCGGCGCGGCTCAGCAGGTCGTCGACGTGGCGGGTGAGGAGCTCGCCCGGGTCGCGGACGACGAGGCCGCCGACAGCACACCGCTGCGTCCGCAGGCGATCCCGGTTCCGGTCCGTGACGAGATCGGTGAGCTGGCCGAGGCGTTCAACCAGGTGCAGGTCACCGCCGCCGCACTGCTGGAGCGGCAGGTGCTGAGCCGCCGCAACGTCGCCGAGATGTTCGGCAACGTCGGGCGACGTGTCAGCAATCTGTCATCGCGTCAGCTCACACTGATCGATGCCATCGAAAGCGAGGAAACCGATCCCGACCTCCTCGAGCGGCTCTACCGCATCGACCACATCGCCGTACGCCTCCAGCGCAATGCCGACAGCCTGATGCTGCTCGCCGGCATCCGGGAGACCGGCGTCGAGGCCCGGCCGACCACCCTGGCCAACGTCATACGGGTGGGGCTCGGCCAGATCGAGGGGTATCAGCGGGTGTCCCTGCGGTCCGAGACAGAGGTCACCGTCGCCCCCGACATCATCGGCGACCTGACGCTGATGCTCGCCGAACTGCTGGAGAACGCGGTCGCGTTCTCCCCGTCCCACACGCCCGTCGAGGTGGCCGTCCGGCCCGGTACCGACGTCACCTCGGACGGTGGTGCGCTGGTCGAGGTCATCGACCACGGCCTCGGCCTGAGCGCGGAACGCCTCGTCGAGGAGAACGCCCGGCTCATCCGCCGGGAACGGCTCGACCTCGTACCGACCAAAGTGCTCGGCCTCTTCGTGGTCGGAAGCCTCGCCCGGCGCTGGGGCATACGGGTGACCCTGAGCCGTACGCCGGGCGGCGGGGTCACCAGCACCGTCTGGATCCCCTCCGCGCTCCTGCTGACCATGAGCCCCGTGGACCCCACTCCGCCCCCGAGCCCGACCGGGACCGTGGCGGTACTCCCGACGAGGTCCGGGCAGAGGTCCGAGCTGGAGGCCGTCGCACCCGTGAGCGAGTCAAAGGCCACGCCGCCCGCGGCGAAGCCGCTGATCGACACAGCGAGAGCGCACGCGGACACAGCGAGGAACGAGCGAAGTCCGAGAAGCGTCGGCGCCAGAACCGAACGGCCGGAGGCGAACGAACTCGAATACCGAGAGCCCCGTCCCGTACGGGCCTCCGCACCCGAACTGCGGCTGACGGCCCCGCCGCCGCAGGGCGGCCTCCCCCAGCGCGTCCCCACGAACCGGACCGCCGCCCCCGGGAAGCCCGCGGCGGAGGCCTCCCGGACCCGGCCCAGACGGGTGCGTGGCGCGACACTCTCCAGGACCACCCAGCCGACCGACCGAGAGGCCCCGGCTGCCGTACGGCCCCCCGTCGACGCCGAGGCGATCCGCTCGGAACTCGATGAGTTCGAGGCCGCCGTACGCAGGGCGGCGCAGGACAGTCCCCTGGGCAGGACGGAGCCTGCACCATCGCCACACCAGGAATCCAAGAAGGAGTCGGGCAGTGACCACGTCGACAGGTGACAGCAGTTCCGAGCGAACAACACCCACCGCTCTGCGAGCCGCCGCGGCCGATTTCACCTGGCTGCTCGACCGGTTCGCCTCGGAGACGGACGGTGTCCTCGACGCCATCGCGGTGTCGTCCGACGGCCTGCTGATCGCGGTCTCCCGGCTGCGCGACCAGGCCGACTCCGAGCGGCTCGCCGCGATCGTGTCCGGCATGACGAGTCTCGCCGCGGGCGCCTCCGGCAACTACGGCCTGGGCGGCCTCAACAAGGTCATCATCGACCTGGAGGGCGGCCATGTTCTGGTGTCGGCCATCGGCGGCGGCGCCGTCCTCGGCGTGGTGACCTCGAAGGAGGCGAAACTGGGCAACATCGCCTATGAGATGGCTCTCTTCGCCAACCGGGCCGGGGCCGCGCTCACCCCCCAACTGGTACTGGAGCTGAAGAAGAGCGTCGGTGCCGCGCCGGCCCGCTGACCGTCCCGCAGCGAGAGCGCGGGTACAGGCATTCAGAAAGGGACCGTGATGGCCGTCGGTGGACCAGCACCACACGATGCAGCAGGGGAAGCCGAGGGCTCAGCGGAGCCGGCCGGCCGCGCCCGCTCGATCCGGCCTTTCCTGCTGACCGCCGGTCGCGTGTCGGGACGCGGCACCGCGCCACCGATCCCCATCGAGACCCAGGTCGTGTCGACCTCGACCGGGCTCTCCGTCCTCCGCACGCTCACCTTCGAGCACCACGACATCATCGCCGCCTGCCGACGGCCGCAGTCGGTGGCGGAACTGGCCGCCCAGCTGCGACTGCACCTCAACGTCGTCCGCGTGCTGGCCGAGGATCTGTGTGCCGCCGGGCATCTGGCGGTCCACAGGCCAAACGCCGGGACGGCTCAGGATCTCTCCGTACTGAGAAGGGTTATCGATGGTCTCCGTGCCGTCCCCGAGTCACGGGGCACACTCCGCGACTCCGGCTGAACAGCCGCCGACGCCCGTCAAGTTGGTCATCGCCGGCGGCTTCGGGGTCGGCAAGACCACAGCCGTGGGCTCGATCTCCGACATCCGGCCGCTCACCACGGAGGCCGCGATCACCGAGGTCGCGGCCGGCGTGGACGATCTCACGCACACTCCTGGCAAGAGCACCACCACGGTCGCCATGGACTTCGGCTGCCTCACCATCGACCCGACACTGAAGCTGTACCTGTTCGGCACGCCGGGCCAGGACCGGTTCGGTTTCATGTGGGACGACCTGGTGGAGGGCGCCCTCGGCGGCCTGGTGATCGTCGACACCCGCCGCCTGGACGACTGCTACGCAGCGGTGGACTATTTCGAGCACAAGAACATCCCCTTCGCGGTCGCCGTCAACGCGTTCGACGGGGAGGTCGGGGACGATCTGGACGAGGTGCGGTGGACACTGGACATCTCCGAGCACGTGCCGCTGATCGTCTTCGACGCACGGAGGACCGGCTCGGTCCGGGACGCGCTGCTGGTCGTACTCGACGTCGCACTCTCCCGCGCCGAGGCGGCCGCAGCGACCTGATCCACTTCGCTCACGCAGCGGGGCCGAGAACGCGGAAGCGCCCTGCCCGGCACAGCCGGACAGGGCGCTCAAGCGCGGGTCGGACGGGGTATCCGCCAACCCGCTGAAGGTAGGCCCTGTGGGACTCGAACCCACAACCAATGGATTAAAAGTCCACTGCTCTGCCAATTGAGCTAAGGGCCCTGGCGATGTTGCTCCCCCGAGCATAGCCGGACGTGGCCGGGTCTCCGATCGGGTATCGGGGTCCCGGCCACGTCGGGTGGGTGGAAGCGTCAGGGATCTACCGGTTCCGGGGTGTTCGCGCGGGACGCCTCGTGGGTGCGGGTGTGTTCGTGGTCCGGGTCGAGGGATCAGTGGCGGGCCGAGGCGTACCGCCACGTGGCGGCGGACGGTCGGTCGGCTCGCTCGCGGCCCGCGAACGCCGGAGGGCCCGGACGACCGAAGTCGTCCGGGCCCTCCGGGTAAGGGTCGGGTCAGCCGTTGCGCTTCCAGCGCGGCTTGTCGTCGCGGCGGCCGAAGGAGGAGCCGGAGCCCGTACCCGTACCGGAGCCGGCGCCACGGTGATCGTCACGGCGGCCGTGCGGGCGGTCGTGGCCGCCGGAACGGAAGCCGCCGGTGGGACGGTCGCCCTGACGGTCGCGGTTGAACGGGCGGTCGCTGCCCCGGTGGCCGGAGGGACGGTCGTCGCGGCGGAAGCCACCGGTGGGACGGTCGCCGTCACGGCGGTCGTCGCGACGGAAGCCACCCGAGCCGCCCGACGGACGGTCGTCCCGACGGAAACCGCCACGGTCACCAT
>NZ_BMPQ01000052.1 GCF_014647675.1 Streptomyces flaveus
GTACTGGCAGCCGATCTCCGCTGGCGAGATTCCGACGGATTCGCCGCCCTGCGCCGACGGATGTACCACTATCTGCTCGCCCGGGTCCGGGAGGTACCCGCCGCACAGGTGCTCCAGGCGATGAACTCACTCGTGTACCTGGACCGGTCCCTCGGTCATCTTGCCGACACCCTCGTGTGGGACTCCGAGGACGCGGTGCGGGAAATGCCCTGTACGCGTGACGACGAGAGCCGCGTGGTGGAACTGGTCCACCTGACGGAGGGCGCGGAGTCCGCCGCGATCGCCCGCTTCTGGCTGGACCGGCAGCCCGAAGCGTTCCGCGTCTACCGCTCGAACCGGACCGATGAGATCACTGCCTTTTCGGCGTTGCTGCGGCTCAGCGGGCCGGAGGGGGAGGACGTCGATCCGGTGGTGGCCGCCGCCTGGGCCCACGCACACGCCGGCAGCCCACTGCGAGCAGGCGAGCACATGGCTGTTGCACGGTTCATAGTGGACGCACAGGCGTACCAGCGGCCCTCGGCATCTCTGAACCTGGTCACGTGGCGCGTGACGGCGGAGATCATCCGGGCCGACCGTCTGGCGTGGTTGTTCGTCGTGATGCGGGACGACGGGTTCTGGAACGCTCACCTCGAGCCCGGTGACATGCTGCCGACGGATACCAGGCCCATGGTCGGCGACCACAACTACTGCCTGTTCGCCCAGGACTGGCGTACCCGGTCCGCAATGGCGTGGGTGGCGGAGAAGCACGAAGCTCTGCAGGAGGGCGTGGCTGCCGTCCCGCCTGCGGTCACAGCTCCGCAGAAGCGGTCGGAACACGTGGTGCTGTCCCGGCCGGAGTTCGACACCGCCGTACGGGATGCCCTGCGTGCACTGTGGTGGCCGGGTGAACTCGCGGCCAACCCCCTCAACCGCAGCCGCCTGGTCGCAGAGCACGACCAGAACCTCCACGATGTCCTGCTCCACGCCATCGACACCCTGCCGCTGGAGCGCGGCGGAGAGACACGTCATCAGGTCCTCACGACCACGTACAGCAAGACCGCCCCCACTCAGGAAGCGGCAGCCCGACGCCTCGGAATGTCCTTCAGCACCTACCGTCGCCACCTGACGGCCGCGGTGCAGCACATCAAGGACGTCCTGTGGAGTCACGAACTGAGCGGAACACCGATCCTTCCGGTGGGCCGGGACCTGCCGGCGGAGCAGTGAGGCGGGCAGCCCGGCTGAGCGATGTCCGTCGACGCACCGTGGATGTGGCCTCGGCCTGCGAGCCCTCTGCCGCTGCACGCCATGGCCGTCAGTCGGTGGCCTGTGCCGTGGGGCCGTCCGGACCTACGGAGGAGAGCGTGTTGCCGGCCATCGCCACGATCTCGTCCCTGACGAGGGCCACGCTCGGCGCCCAGTCCTGGGACGCGTCCCCGAGGATGTCGACGGCGGAGGTGCGCCAGAGTTCCTTGCCGGTACTCAGGTCCAGGGCCACCACGCGGCCGATGCGGTTGGCGAAGTAGATCCGCCCGTACGTCGCCGACAAGACCGGCTGCGACAGGCCCTCCATGCCGGTCGACCGCTGCCACAACTGCTTGCCGTCGTCGGCGGACACCGCGGTGACGCTTCCGTTGGTCTGGGCGAAGACCACGACATCGTCGCCGAGCAGGGTCGGCGCGCCGCGCAGGGTGCGAGACAGCGGCACGGGACGGACGGCGCCGGTACGCGGGTCGACCCGGAGCAGCGTGGTGTACCGGCGCTCGCTCTCGATCTCCCCGTCCTGGTTCGCCGCCGCCGCGGGCTGCGCGTAGACCGGTGTGCCTCCGGACTGGCCGATGCTCTTCGACCCGATCGGCAGGGCCGCGAGTTTGCGTGCCGTGCCGTTGGCCGGGTCGAGGCGCAGCAGGGTGGTGGGCTGGCCGGCGAGCGCGCACTCGGCGTACGGCACGCCGGCCAGGGACAGCGGTTCGCAGAACGCGGCCTTCGGCGACTGCCACAGCTCCTTCCCCGACGTGTCGTACGCGATGAATCCCTGGATGTCGCCCGTGGAGATCAGCAGCCCACCGCTGAACACGATCGAGTCGCCGTTCGGGCTGTCCCGCACCCACCTCCGCTTCCCGGTGGCGGTGTCCAGAGCCGCGGCCCGGAATTCACCCTGGGTCTGCTCGGCGACGTACACGACCCCGTTCCGTACGCCGTACGGCATCGCGTTCTGCACGGAGTCGCCGGACCGCCAGATGACGCGGCCGGTGGCGGCATCGACCTTGGCGACGGTGAAGCCCTCACCGCCGCAGTAGAGGACAGTGCCCTCGGGGACGCATCCCGGCGGGCCCAAATCCATCGCGGTGTCGGGCACGGAGCCGAAGCGGAGCGTCGTCTGCCAGGGCTGCCAGCCGGCGGGCAGCGAAGCGGTGCGTGCGGCGGTTCGTTCGTCGCCGCCGAAGGCGTTGACCGCCGCGAGGCTCAACCCGGTGACGGCGACCGCTGTACCGACGGCCGTGAGCAGACGTGTGAGCCGTCGGCCACGACGTTCCCTGCTCAGACCTCGGCCTGTGACGGGTTCGGTGGAGGCTCCGGGGATCGCCCTCTTGCCTGTGCCAACCGCGTTGCCGGGGTCGTCGGGGTGGCCGTGTTCGCCGGGACCGGTGGTGTGGTCGGAGTTGCCGGAGGCGGCTGTCTGCGGCAACGCGCGGAACCAGTCGTGCAGTTCCATCAGTCCGGGGCGTGCCGCCGGGTCCTTGTCCAGACAGCGTTCAGCGATGGCGCGCAGTGGTTGCGGAACCTCGTCCAGTGTCGGCGGCTCGTACATCACCTGATAGCCGGCCATGTACGGCGTGTCCGCGTCGAACGGTCCGTTCCCGGTGGCCGCGTAGGCAAGCAACGAGCCCAGCGAGAACACGTCCGACGCCGGGGTGACGTCGCGCGGCGAGCGCAGCTGCTCCGGTGACATGAACGGCGGCGTGCCGATCACGTTGCCCGTGACGGTCAACTGCTGGTTGTCGGCGGCGCGTGAGATGCCGAAGTCGATGACGCGTGGGCCGTCTTCGGCCATCAGCACGTTCCCCGGCTTCAGATCGCGGTGCACCACCCCGGCCCGGTGGATCTCGCGCAGCGCCTCGGTGAGTCCCAGTGCCAGGATCCGCAGCTCCGGTCCGGTCAGCGGGCCGCTGCGGTCCACGCAGGCCGCCAGACTCGGGCCCGGTACGTACAGCGTGGCCATCCATGGCTGCTCGGCATCCGGGTCGGCGTCCACGACGGGTGCCGTGAACGCCCCGCTGACCCGGCGGACCGCCGCGATCTCCTGCCGGAAACGGACGCGGAACTCCTCGTCCTCGCAGAGTTGTGGGTGCACCAGCTTCACCGCGACCCTGCGTCCGGCGGCCGAGCGGCCCAGGAACACGGTGCCCATGCCTCCGGCACCGATCCTGTCGAGCAGGACATAGCCCCCCACAGATTCAGGATCACCATCTCGCAATGGCATGGACGGTCACACCTTCTTCTTACGTGGATCGACGGCTCAGCTCAGGCCAAGGCCCCTGCGTGGGAGGCCGGTTGCAGGTCACCAGGCGAGCGCGTCGTTCGCGTTGTCCTGCCAGTAGGTGACCAGGGCGTTGTCCAGCTCGACGTACAGGGAACCGCCGGGAACGGGTAGGTCCGCCCCGGACTCGGTGGGTCCCTCGTCGGGGCCGAACAGGGACAAACCGATCGAGGAGGTCGTGACCTTGGTCTGACTGTTGCGGTCGACGGACGCGGTGATCAGGCCCGCGTACGCGGTGGCGCCGCGGTCGAGGGTGACGACGGCCTGCGGTTTGCTTTGCCCGATCCTGGCTGTGACGGACTGTTGGACATCGCTCAACCGGAGGGCCGGGTAGCTGTAGATGGAGCAGGCCTTCGAGCCGGTGTTGGTAGCCGTGATGAGGACGTGGTTGATGGGGCTCTTCACCTCTTTGACGGCGAACTTCAACGAACCGGTGGTGCAGTCCAGGGGCTTGGCGCTGCCGGAGCCCGTGCCGGCGGACGAGGTCTTGGTGGCACCCGCTCCGGTGCCACCAACGTTTCCGGAGCCTTGGGAGCCCGCGCCCTTCGTGGCTTGCCCCGTGGCGGTGGCAGACGTCGAAGCCGAAGCCGAGGCCGATACCGAGGCGGCCGTGGCGGTGGGCGTGACGGTCGTGTCGGTGGGCTCCGTGGCTGCCGTTCCGACGGACTCCGACTCGGCGTCGCCTTCTCCACAGGCGGTGAGCGCCAGGGCCAGGACGGTGGAACTGGCCAAGGCCACGGCAAGTCGATGTGTGCGCAAGCTGGTTACCTCTTCTTGACGGGACGGTCTCGCCGCATGGGCATGGCCCCATCACCGGTGCGCGCACACGCTCGCTTCGGCGATGGACACCCCCGGCTGACTGCGAACTCTCAATGGGGGGGCGGCCGCGCTGCGCCACTGACGCAACGCAGCCGGTAGATGGAACGGGGAGTGCAGAACGCCCACGCAGCTTGCCGCCGGGGAGATGCTCCATGACGAGCTGACGTTCGGCCTCAGGTACATACACAACAGATGGTCCCGGGACCCGCTGCTCATGAACAAGTTCAATCGTTGCTCAAAAAGCTGTCATGTTTGACCATCCACCTGGCGCACGGGGCGTGCACGGAACGGTCCGCCCCGATGCGCCGACGACAGCCCGGGTGATCCACTGGGAGCCCACGCCGCGCAACCGTCAGACGGCGACGAGCTCCATACCGAAGTAACCGCCACCCACGGGGTACGTCCGCGAGCGGCGCCATCCCGAGGCCGCGAAGAGGGCGTCGAATTCGTCCAGATCGCGTTCCATGCCGTTTGTCATGGTGAGCATGGCCATGTCCGCCCGGGTGGCGAAATCGGGCTTACCGATCTCGCCGATGACCATCTCGACGACCAGTACCCGTCCCCCCTCGTTCACGGCTGAGCGGCAATTCCGAAGGATCACCGCGCACTGGGTGTCGTCCCAGTCGTGCAGGATCGTCTTCAGGAGGTAGAGGTCCGCCGGAGGAACCTCCGCGAAGAAGTCGCCCGCCACCGCGGAGAAGCGGTCGGACAGACCACGCTTCCCGGCCTCGCCGCGTGCGCCCTCGACGGCGTGAGGCAGGTCGAGCACCTGTCCGCTCAACTGGGAGTCGGCCTCCATCAGCGCCAGGACGAAGTCACCGTTCGAACCGCCGACGTCGACAACGGTGGACACCCCGGCGGTGGAGACGGCGCCCACGGCACCCTGCGTCACCAGGCCGGACAGGTCTCCCATCGCCTGGGCGAAGAGCGCGGCTTCGTCAGCGTTCTCCGGTTGCGCGAAGTACTCGAAGATGTCCGTTCCCAGCGCCTTCTTGGTCTGAGTGGCTCCCTGCCGCACCGCCTCGGGGAAGTGGGCCCAGGACTGCCAGTGCGAGTGTCCCGTCTGGGTCAGTACCAGCGAGCGCAGGGAGCCGGGCACTCCTGAACGCAACAGCTGGCCTCGCCCGGTGAGAGCGAAACGATGACGCCCCTCGTGGCTCAGCAGGCCCAACGACGAGGCCGCGCGCATCAGCCGGTACGTGGCCTGCGGATGACTGCCCTCGCGCTCGGCCAACTCTTCGGCCGTCATGGCTCCGTCGGCGAGGTGATCGGCTATGCGCAGGGTGGCCAAGGCCCGCAGGGTCTGGGCGACGACGACGCCGCTCAGCAAGTCGAAGACAGCGGCGGCATCCGCTGCGGGATCGCTCGGCGCGACTTCAGCGCCACGCGTCATGTCAGTCATGACAGCTAGAAACCTCTCAGCATTCAGAATGGGGCGGAGCCTGTGGAAGGCAGGGGCGGGAGGTCCGGACGTCCGGCGACGCGGCGGCTCCTCGAGCGGCACGACGCTGAACCTGAGCTGCCGTGCTTCCGCTTCAGAAGAGGCGCAACCCGGCCTCCGTGCTCTGCGGTACAGGCCCACCGCTCACCCTAGAGAGATCGTTACGGCGCATGCTTGTACCGCAGCGTCACTCCGACAGAACGTCAGCGTCATGGACGGTGCGTCATGGTGAAAGATGAAGCGGGCCGCGTAAGTCCTGCGAGCCGTTGTCGAGTTGGGGCGTTGGCCATGAGCAACACGGGAAGCACCGCACGGAGGGCCGACGGGCCGGGCAGGAACTTCTTTGTGGACGTCACAGCCTCGAGCACCGCGCGGGACGGCTTCGACGTCTTCCGACGCGAGTGGGAGGGACAGGTCGGAGAGACGCTCCCTCTGCCACCCCTCGAACCGCTCGGCTCCGGTGACTTCCGGGTCACCGTCCGCGCCTCCAAGATGCACGACGCGGTGATCGCGGACCTCTACGGTGAGTCGTTGGCCGGCGGCACCCGGGGCGCCGGTCACCACCTCGACGACCGGGTCCTCGTGCATGTGATGCGGCGCGGCGAGTGGCGCTTCGTCCGACCGCGCGACCGCGGCGAGGTCGCCGTCCCGGCCGGGCAGTTCATCGCGCGGCACAACGGTCCGCCTGTGCGGTTCGAGATAGAGCCGCGCACGACAGCGAAGGTGCTGATCCTGCCCGCCGCACAGCTCAGGCCGCTGATCGGCGACCGGCCGGTCGTCGGACCGGCCGACTCGACCGAGGTGCGTCTGCTCATGGGCTACGCCAAGTTGGTCGACGAGACGCTGAACGACCTCACGCGCGCTGGTGTATACGCCGCGCGCAACTCTCTGCTCGAACTGGTCAAGGGAGTGCTGACGCAGGGGTTCGACGACCACGAGCCTCGGCTGGCCCCCGCGCTGGCCCAAGCGGCGAAGGATCTCGTGGACAGCCGCCTCACCGATCCTGATCTCTCCCCCTCGGCCCTGGCCCGCGAACTCAACGTCTCCGTACGGACGTTGCACCGGGCGTTCGCCACGGCCGAGGAGTCGGTGAGCGCGTACATCCGGCGCAGGCGGCTGGAACATGCCCGCCTTGAGCTCGCGTCACCGTTCGGCCGACCGAGCATCTCGGAACTCGCCGCCCGCTGGCGATTCGCCGACAGCAGTCACTTCATCCGTGCCTTCAAGAAGCAGTACGGCCAAACGCCCAGCCAGTTCGTCCGGTCGAGGAGCATGGTGCCCGGACCACCCACCATGTGACACGGCGTCACTCACAGCCGGCGGCCGGCAGGGCCTGACGCCGACCGGCGCTGAGCCCGTCCAGGGTGAGGTCGAGGAGGCGCTCCGCCTGCTCCCGCTGATCGGGCTTGCCGGACGCGAGGGCGATGCCCGTCAGGGCCGCGAACATGTCCGCCGCGGTGATGTCCGAGCGGACGGTCCCGGCGCCGGCACCGGCCGACAGCAGGGAGTCGAGGGCGGACAGCATCATCTCGTGGCTCTGCGCGTACGGGTTGACGCCGGACGCGACCAGGGCCCTCAGAGCCTCGGCCATGCCCAGTTTGGCGGTCGCGTAGTCGATGAAACGGCCCATCCAGGCGCGCAGGGCATCGCGCGGCTCCATCGTGGCGAGCAGTTCGGGCGCGGAGTCGCAGAGCTTGGCCAGCTCGTTGCGGTAGGCGGCCTCGATCAGGATCTCCCGGGTCGGGAAGTTCCGGTAGAGGGTGGCCGAGCCGACCCCGGCTTCTTTCGCGATGCGCTCCAGGTGCGCGTCGAGCCCCTCCTCGGCGAACACCCGCACCGCGGCCGAGAGGATCTTGTCCCGGTTCCGCTGGGCGTCGGCGCGCAACGGGCCCCCTGTCTGTCTGGCCATGATGCGGCCTTCCGTCGAACCGATTTGCTAAGTGGGGGCGCCTCCACTTAGAGTCGAAGAAGTGGGGGCGCCCCCATTTCACTCTAGGGCACCTGTCGGCCCCATCCGATCTTCCAGCGGAACGGCCTTGTCCCGCCGTGTCCCGCGCTGCCCGCGGGCTACCGCGTCACCTGCGGAACCGCGCACACCACAGGAGAACAGCATGAGTCTGTCACTCGAAGGAAAAGTCGCCGTCGTCACCGGTGGCGCGTCCGGCGTCGGCCTGGGCATCGCCCAGGAGTTCGTGGATCACGGCGCCCACGTCGTCATCACGGATCTTCGGCGGGACCGCGTGGACGACGCCGTCGCGACGGTGGGTCCCCACTGCACGGGGATCGTCGCCGACGTCACCCGTGGCGCGGACATGGAGGCGGTCTACGCAGAGGTCGTGGCACGCCACGGACGTCTCGACGCAGTGGTCGCCAACGCCGGCATCGGTGACCACGGAGCCCTCGGCACCATCACCGAAGAGCAGTTCGACCGGACGTTCGGCGTCAACGCGAAGGGCGTCCTGTTCACCGTGCAGCCCGCGCTACCGCTGATGCACCCGGGCGGAACCGTCGTGGTCATCGGATCCACGGCGTCCATCCAGCCTCCGCAGGGGATGAGCCTGTACGGCGGCTCGAAAGCTGCCGTACGCAATTTCGTCCGGGCCTGGATCCAGGACGTCAAGGGATCGGGCATCCGCATCAACGTCCTGAGCCCGGGAGCCGTCGACACGGACTCGCTGCGCAGCGCGGCCGAGATGGCGCGGGGCGCCGACGGCGTGGACGCGCTCATCGCCTCGCTGGGCGAGGGCAACCCCACCGGACGGATCGCGGACCCGCGCGAGATGGGAAAGGCCGCCGTCTTCCTGTCCAGCGACGACTCCAGCTTCATCACCGGCATCGAACTGTTCGTGGACGGCGGCCTGGCACAGGTCTGATCCGACGGTCAGGGACTGCGTGCCGAACCGGCGCAGGTGGCGCTCGCCCGGACGCCCGCCAACCCCGCGGTGACTTCGCCCGAACGCGGCCAGCGCTCCCGAGCCGATCTTCCCGAAGACGTTCATGCAGCGGCCCTTGACCAAAGGTCTGATCTTCGGAGGCGCCGCGGTCGCCACCCGCAGCTGAACCGTTCCGCCTCCTGGTGCCCGAACCGCACCGAAATCGTGCGGCAGGTAGCGCGATACGGGCGGTGGGCACATGTGAGCACTGGTTGAGCAGGTGTCGCGCTTACGACGTGCCCCGTGCGCTGGAAAGGTTGTTGGTGCCCCACGCAGCACCTGTCACGGGCACAGTGCTCATGCCTGTGCCCCGGTAATTCCTGGAGATGAGACGCGTTGAGCACCACCGAAACGAGCGACGTCATCGGAGCCGTACCTCCGGCCTCCTCCGAGGCGACGCTGATGACCCAGATGTTGGCAGGCTTCCAGGTCTCCCAGGCGCTGTATGTCGTGGCCAAGTTGAACATTGCCACCAAGCTCGCGAAGGGGCCTCGGCCCCTCGGGTCGCTGGCGGAGGAGACCGGCGCCGACGAGGATGCTCTACGGCGCCTCCTGCGCACACTCGCACCGCTCGGCCTGTTCCGCCATGGTGGGCACGACACGGTCGAGGTGACATCCTTCGGTGAGCTCCTGTCCGCCTCGCACCCGGCGTCGCTGCGGGACGCGGCCCTGTACTGGATGGAAACGCACTATCAGCCGTTCAACGAACTGCTGGGCACCGTCACGACAGGGAAACCCGCCGCCGAGATCCTGTACGGGAAGCCCTTCTTCGAGTGGCTGGCCGAGGACTCGGAGCGCGCCGCCTTGCTGACCGGCGCCATGGCGAACGTGACGAGCGGCTTGCGGGCAGGGATGTTCGACGGGTACGCCCTGCCCAAGGGGCAGACCGTGGCGGACATCGGCGGAGCCGACGGCACGGTCATGGCCGAACTGCTCGGCCGCGACACGGACCGTCAGGGCGTCGTCTTCGACCTGCCGCATGTCGTGTCCGACGCACATGAGGTGCTGCGAGCACGGGGCCTTGCGGACCGTATCGAGGTCGTCGGGGGCGACTTCTTCGATGGGGTGCCGACCGCGGACGTCTATGTACTGTCGTACATCCTGCATGACTGGGACGACGCGTCCTGCGGCAAGATCCTCGGGTCGATCGCGCGGGCCGCGAGTCCGGGAGCCCGCCTGGTGGTGATCGAAGCGGTTCTGCCGGAGGGGGACGCGCCTCATCTCGCCAAGATGATCGACCTGACGATGCTGGCCATGCTGACGGGTCGTGAACGCACTGCTGAGGAGTACGAAGCACTGCTCAGCGACGCGGGTTTCGCGTTCGACCGTATCCTGCCGACGCCTTCACCTTTCTCGGTGATCGAGGCAACGCTGCGTTAAAGGGCACTCGCAGGCCGGTGCGGGTGGTTGTCGCACATCCAGGCACTTCGCGAGGCACATCGAGGACATCGTCGGTCTCCGGCTACGGCTGGGTACAGGCTGCGCCAACTTTCGTCGTGATGCCGGCCCCCGGCCGCATGGTGGCAAGAGGGCGGGTCACTCGCCGATGGCACCGTCGATGGCTTCGCGGAGGAGGTCCGCGTGGCCGACGTGGCGGGCGTACTCCTCGATCACGTGCTGAAGGACGAACCGCACCTCGGTGTCACCGAATTCCGGGTTCGGCACGAGGCGTGCAGGGTCGTCGGTCACCCGTGCGAAGACCTGCCGCGACTCCTCACACGCCTTCAGATAGTCCTCGTAGACATCCCCGGCCGGCGTAGGGTCCGACTCGTCGTACCACTCGTCACCGGCACCGGTGACGTAGGTCCGATAGGGGAAGAACTGAGGGGTTGTGGCCGCGAGCGTCCGCTGGAACCAGGCACGCTCGACCCCCTGCAGATGGCGCATGAGCCCCAGCAGGGTCAACGCTGATGACTGCACGGGCCGTTGCCGCAGCTGTGCCTCCGAGAGGCCCTCACACTTCCACAGGAAGGTCGCACGGTGGTAGTCGAGGTTCGAAGCGATCACCTCCAGCCACGGGCCCGACACCACGCGCTCGGGCCGAACGATCTTCTGGACCACGATGTCGCCCACGCGAGGGTCTCCCTACTCGTCAACAGGCTTGGCTGAGTGCACGCGCACGATTCCGGAACTGGGTGGCGCCCTACTGCCACCCCGCGTCAAGCGCGTCCCTCAAGAAGACTCCCCTTCGCATCGAAACTCATCGCCTGGTGTGAGCCACCGGAATGACCATGAGCGGGACCCCGCGAAGCGTCGCCCCGTTGAGGCAGGGCCCGGTCGCACCTCGGCCGTAGCCGTCACGGAAGCGCGGCCACAACCAACTTGCGCCCTCAGCCACATCTGGTCGTGTCGGCGCCCGCAGCGCGTGCACAGTGCGGCCGCCGGGCCCGGCGCCAGGATGCTCAGTAATCGGTCACATGGCTCCCAGGTTCTGCCCGGTTGTGCTCAAGCCTTGGGAGTACAGGAATGGACACGAGTGAGCACCTATTGAGCACCTTGTGGCGTGCTGTCGGGGGGTCACTCTTGCCAGACTTCGACTGCGGTGGGCGGCACCTCATGGTGTGCCCGCTGTTTCAACGTCGCATGAGTCAAAGGATCACGTGTGTCCCTACACATTCCCCCCGTGCATGTTCCGCCGGACGGTGGTGAGCCTGTTTACCTCGTGGGTGACACGTACACCACGCTGCTGAAGGCGACGCACACCAATGGTGAACTCTCCCTCGTGGAGGCGATCATGCCCGCGGACGCCGGACCGCCTCCGCACACGCATCACGGCGAGTCGGAGACGTTCATCGTCATGGACGGACAACTCGTCATCACCGCCGGGGACGAAAAGTACGAGGTCGAGGCGGGCGGTGTGGTCTACGTACCCAAGGGTGTACGGCACTCCTTCAGGAACCTGAGCCGGACCAAGCCCGCGCGCATCTACTTCCTGTACACCCCGGGCGGCATGGACGCGATGTTCACAGAAATAGGTACTCCGGGCGTGCGCGGACAGGTGGGCCCGTCACTCAACGAGGTCGACGTGAAGGCGATGGCCGCCGTCGCCGACAAGTACGGATTCACCTTCGACTGACGCCGCACAGCGGTACAGCCCATTGCGCAGGCCAGGCATTGGGGGCAGAACCGCTCGGTTCCGCCCCCAAGTCTGTCCCTCGTCCGTCCCGCCGGAACGGGCTGCCGTGGGCAAAGGACGCTTACCTCACGGAACCCACGAGCCCATATCCCGTAGGCGGCTATTGGCGGCCGGTGCAGGAAGCCTGGATCCGGTCAGTCTGCGTACGTTGCCGGAAAGGACGGCGGCGCGCTCCGCGTCGGTGAGGTCCATGGCCGCCAGGTCGGCGATCCCCGAGCGGATGTACCCGGGGCCCTTCTCGGGGTCGTACGGCGAGTCGGAGCCGAAGAGCACACGGTCCGGGCCGAAGAACTCCAGGGCGCAGCGCAGGGCGTGCGGGGCGCCGAAGAGTGCGGTGTCGGCGTAGAACATCTTGAAGTAGTCCAGCGGGCGCTTGGAGAGCGGATAGCCGGTGACGTCCTCGCGCTGGTGGTCGGGGGTGCGGGAGCCGAGTTGGTCCCAGCCGGGGCCGACGCGGCCGGAGAAGTGCGGGATCATGCTGCCGCCGTGGTGGATGAGGAGTTTCAGGTCGGGATGGCGTTCGAGTACGCCGCCGAAGACGATGCGGGCCATGAAGGCGGACAGGTCGTACTCCCAGCCGAAAGTCCACCAGATCTCGTACCGGGAGCGTTCCTCGGTGGGGTAGTCGGGCCAGGAGGAGTTGCGGCAGGGGTGGACCTGGACGAGGAGGTCGAGTTCCGCGGCGCGTTCCCAGAAGGGTTCGAAGCGCTGCTCGTCCAGGGGGTGACCGTTGACGTGCGTGTATATCTGGACGCCGATCGCGCCCAACTCGCCGACGGCGCGGTCGAGTTCCGTGACGGCGGCGTCGACGTCGTTGAGCGCTACCGCCGCGCAGAAGCCGACGAAGCGGTCTGGGTGCTTGGCGACGAGCGCGGCCAGGCCGTCGTTGCCGATGCGCGCGTACTCGGCGGACAGCGCCGGGCTGCCGAAGTCCTCGACGGGCGGGGCCGCCAGGTTGATGATCTGGCGGTAGCCGGCGAACTCGTCCATCTGCCGGAAACGCACGTCCAGGTCGACCAGCGCGGGAATGTTCATGATGCGCTTACGCAGGTTGGCCACGGCCGGGACGCCGTCGAGCGCGAACAGGCGCTCGGCGTAGTCGCGGGGAAGCACATGGCAGAAGGCGTCGATCTTCTCGAGTGTCTCGGGCATCTCAAGTGTCTCGGGCGTCTCGGGCACGCTGTTCCTCTCCAAGTGTTGATGGCGGCCGGGCGTTCATGGGGCGGGCGTCGACGACTCGCGTGGGATGAGGGTGGGCGCGTAGACAGCGGAGGCCGTCGGCTTGCCCTCGATGGACCGCAGCAGGATGTCGACCGCGCCGCGTCCGATCTCGCGCAGCGGCACGCGGACGCTGGTAAGGGGAATCGGTAGGCGAGCGGCGAGCGGGGTGTCGTTGTACCCGACGAGCGAGAGCTCGCCGGGGATGCTGATCCCGAGCCGTCTGGCGGCTGCCAGCACACCGACCGCGGTGTTGTCGTTGACGGTCATGACGGCCGTCGGGCGCTCGCCGGCGGGCATGGCGGACAGCAGCTCGGTCGCGACCCGCTCACCGCTCTCCATGGAGAACTCCGAGGGCCGGACGAGGCGTTCGTCCACCGTGATCCCCGCCTCCCGCAGGGCTGTGCGGTAACCCTCCATCCTGCCAACGGGGTTGGAGGCGTAGGGCGGGCCGGCGATCAACGCGATCCGCCGGTGCCCCAGGTCGATCAGGTGACGAGCGGCCAGATATCCGCCCAGCTTGTCGTCGCCGACGGAGGCCGGGCCGCGGCCGTCGGTCCGCAGCGCGAGGGCGTACGGGATGTCCCGCGCGGCCAGTTCGCGCACGAGGTCGCTCTCCGAATCCAGCCGGGCCGTGGCGAGCACCAGCCCGTCCACCATCCGGTCAAGGAGCAGCCTTCCCTGGACTGCTTCGGCAGCCGGTTCGTCGTGGGTGATCGCGACGAGGGCATGCAGCCCGTGGTCCCGGCAGGCTTCGGCGATCTCCTCGTACAGGATCGCCATCACCCCGTCCGAGAGCCTTGAGACGACCACGCCGATCGTGCGCGTGCTCTGTCGGCGCAGGCTGGCCGCCGCGGGATTGGGCGAGTACCCGATACGCTGCGCGACCTCCTTGATCCGGGCGGCCGTGGCGCTTCGCGAGAAGGGGTGCCGCTCGTCCATCGCGCGTGAAACCGTCGAGGCGTTCACGCCCGCCTCGCGCGCCACATCGGCCATGGTCGGGCGGCGTTGGCCGCCTCGTGCACGGCCGGATCCCTTGCCCCCTGATGTGGTCACCGGTTGCTACCTCTCTCGTCGGCGGCGGGCGAACTTTCCTGGCGCTACTGGGTTGACGGGCTCGTTCTGGCCCGCACATGATTGTGCATACGTAAGCGCAATCGATTGCATACCCAGTATCGCACGCCGTCCCGGCGAAGACACAAGGCCTCGGCGGCTTTTCGCAGAGAGGAGCGACCCCTTGTCGAGTCGCTCGGTGAGAACGCTTGCTTCCCAGCACCGCCTGAAGCGCCGGAGAGCGCTGGGCGCCATCGTTTCCGTCACCCTGTTACTGGCCGGATGTTCCGGTGGCGGCAGCGACAACTCCTTCACAGTGGCGCTGATCGAGCCGGACATCGCCGCGGTTCCCCTGCTCGCGGCCGTCGACACGGTCCGTGAGCAGGGATTCGACGTCAAGGTGGAGGAGGCCGCCGAGCCGGAACTCGCCATCGAGGGCCTCGTCCGCGGCGACTACCAGTTCTCGGCGGAGGCGACGAGCCCGGCGCTGATCGCGATGTCCAAGGGTGCGCCGATCCGGATCGTCGCCGATGCCATCGGCAACCAATGGGCGGTCTACGGCGCCCAGAACCGTGACAGCTGCGACCAGTTGGACGGCCGTCCCTTCGGCATCTTCAGCGAGGGCTCCGTCGCGACGGCGATGGTCCGGCAGTGGGTCAGCGAGGACTGCCGAGCCGGTTCCGAACCGGAATACCTGACCATCGGCGGCTCCGACGCCCGCGCGCAGGCCCTGCTGTCCGGCCAGATCGACGCGACCGCCCTCGAAGTGACCGACGCCATCACCCTGGAACGGGCCGACGGAGGCAAGGGACTGCACCGGCTGGCGGACTTCAAAGAGGTCTTTCCCGGACTGCACCCACAGACCGTGTACGCGAACGAGGACTATCTCGGCGAACACCGCAAGCCCAGCCAGGCATTCATCGACGCGCTCGTCGCGGAGCACCGGAAGATCAACGCGGACCCCGGCTATCTCGTGTTCCTGCTGAACAAGTACCTGCCGGACGCCTACGACGACGCGACAGCGAAGGTCACCAGCCGGCGGTACGTGGAGGCCGGGCTGTTCGATGCCGCGGGGCTGACTCCGCGGAGCGTCCAGCGGACGGTCGACTTCTTCGTGGACGCGGGAATCGTCAAGCGCATGCCGGTCGAGGACGTGGCGGATCTCAGCTTCGTCGACCGCGCGGCGGCCGAGCAGGAACCGGCCGCGCAGGAACGGGGAGAAGGCTCATGACCGCTTCCGGTGTCTCCGCCACGACACGCCGCCCCACAACCAGCCTGCTGCAGAAAGCAGTTCACGGCACCCTCCTCTACCAACTGCTCACCTTCGCCGTGTTCGCGACCGCCTGGGAGGTGTACGGGCGGTACTGGGGCGGCATCCTGCTGCCGCCCTTCTCCGACACGGCGGTGGCGACCGTCGAACTGCTCGGCGAGGCCGAGTTGTGGAAGGCACTCTGGCTGAGCAACCAGGCGCTGGTCCTCGGCTTCCTCGCGTCCGTCGTGCTGGGCGTACCGGCCGGGCTGCTGCTGGGGCGCTTCCGGACCATCGAGCGCTACACCGACATCTACCTCAGCATTCTGCTGGTGACGCCGATGGCCGCCGTCATTCCACTGCTCGTGATGTCGGTGGGTTTCGGGTTGCTGTCACGGGTGATCCTGGTGACTCTCTTCTCGGTCGTCATGGTGATCGTCAACGCCCGTGCCGGCATACGGCAGATCGACGCCTCGCTCATCGAGATGAGCCGCACCTACGGGGCGTCGGAGGCTCAGATCTGGCGGCGCATTCTCATTCCCGGAGCCCTGCCCGCCATCATGACCGGGGTCCGGCTCGCGCTCGGCCGCGCCGTCACCGGCATGGTCATCGTGGAACTGCTCATGGTGTCGGTCGGATTCGGCGGTCTCATCCTCGAGTACCGCAGCCTTTTCGAGGCGCCCAAGTTGTACGCGACCATCGTCGTCATTCTCCTCGAGGCACTCGCGCTGATCGCCGCCGCGCGCTGGGTCGAGCGCAAAGCCACTCCGTGGGCGGCCCCCAGGAATTCCGCAAGGAGTACACGTGATTGAGATCCGAGGCGTCACCAAGAAGTTCACCGGGAGGGAGGGCGGCGACGTCCATGCCCTCAAGGACGTCAACCTCACGGTCGGGGACAACGAGTTCCTCACCGTCCTGGGTCCGAGCGGATGTGGCAAGACCACCCTGCTGCGCGCGATCGCCGGACTCATCGGCTGGGAGGAGGGCGACATCGTCGTCGACGGAGAGTCCGTACGCCGCCCAGGTCCCGACCGGGCCATGGTCTTCCAGAACTTCGCGCTGCTGCCCTGGGCCACGGTGCTGGACAACGTCGCCTTCGGTCTCGAACTCCGGGGGGAGAGCCGCGCGGTCCGCCATGCGAAGGCCCGCGAGCTGATCGAGCTGGTCGGACTCGGCGGGTTCGAGTCGCGGCTGCCCGGCGAACTGTCCGGCGGCATGCAGCAGCGCGTCGGTCTGGCCAGAGCGCTGGCCGTGGAGCCGAACGTCCTGCTGATGGACGAGCCGTTCGGTGCTCTCGACGAGCAGACTCGACGCATCCTCCAGGAGGAGTTGTTGTCCATCTGGGAACGCCGGCGGCTGACGGTCGTCTTCATCACCCACAGCATGGAGGAGGCCGTACTCCTCGGGGACCGGGTGGTCCTCATGAGCCCGCGCCCCGGCCGGATCGCCGAGATCGTCCCCGTAGACATCCCACGGCCCCGCTCTGCCGACGTCGGGGGCCTGGAGCAGTCGCCCGAGTTCACCGCGATCACCTCGCGGCTCTGGGAGAGCCTGCGCACCATGCACCCCGACCACCGCACGTCTGCCCGGGCCGCGGCAACCCAGGAGGTGGCCGGATGACCGCCACGACCCCCGCGGCCCGCAGCATCGTACGAAGGACTCCGCGCGTCGCGGTGCCTCCGCCGCTGGTGGGGTTGCTGGCCGGGGCGGTCCTCTGGGAGGTGGTCGCGTGGTCCGCCGACGCCGCCTTCCTCCCGCCTGCCAGCGCCGTCGTCGCCCGGCTGTGGGAGATGACGGTGGACGGGCTGATCCTCAGCAGCCTGGCTTCCAGCCTCGCCAACCTCGTCCTCGGGTTCGCGATCTCCCTCGTCCTGGGGCTGACACTCGGCGTGCTGATGGGCCGATACCGCCCGGTGGACGCCGCGCTCGGCGTCTACATGTACGCACTGCTGACGGCTCCGTCCCTGGTGTTCGCCCCGGTCTTCTTCTCGCTGTTCGGCCCGGGCAGGGCTTCCATCGTGGCCGTCGTGGTCATGTACTCGCTCTTCATCATCGTGATCAGCACCGCCTCCGCCGTACGAGCGGTCCCCGAGCACCTCACCGAGATGGCCCACCTGTACGGGGCGAGCGAGCGGCAACTCCTGCTCAAGGTCGTCGTCCCCGCCGCCCTGCCGCTGGCCATGGCCGGCATCCGGCTCGGCATCGGCCGCGCGGTCACCGGAATGATCAACGGCGAGATGTTCATCGCCGTCGTCGGCCTCGGCCGGGTCCTCACTCAGGCAGGCGGCCGCTTCGACAGCGAGAGCGTCCTGGCCGTACTGCTCGCCGTCGTCCTGGTGGCCCTCGGCGCGGTCGGACTCGTTCAATGGGCCGACCGCCGCGTCAACGGCTGGCTCCCGCGGACAGCGCGGGAGTGACAGCGCCGCGGACGAAGCAGCAAGCGCCGGAGACCCGGCCCGGATATCCGGGTCAGGAGCGGTCGGCCTGGTGCCTGTGCATGCGCTCGGCCAGCGGGAGGGGCGTCTCGTCCAGACCGGTGGCCGACCCGCTCGCCATCCGTGCGCAGACCCCGCGGCAGGCGACCAGTTGCTTGCCGTCGCGGTGGGATACCACCCTCACGTCCGCGTCTGGCGCGCTCCGGTAGTCGGTGCCGCAGATGAGGCAGGCCAACCCGGAGAGCATCTCGGCGGTCGGTTCGGGACGACCGCGGCGGTGGCCGGAGATCGAGTCCTGTGAGTACATGCGTTCCGCATCCTCTTGATCGGTCCAGGTGGCGCGTGGGGTGCCGGAATGCCTCGGAAGTACCTCGGGTCTACTTTAAGTCCGCCGTGACGGCGACAGGCCGGGGCACCGCGGCGAACGCCGACAGCGTGAACCACTCCGGCACGGCGCGGCGCAGCGCCTCAGGGCCGTCCACCTTGACCGCGCCGACACGCAGAGCCTCGGACCAGCTGAGGTCACCACGCCAGACTTCGATCATGCGGCGCAGGCCGGCGGTCACCGTTACCGTCACCGCGTAGCCGGGGTCCACGTCGCAGACGTCGGTGTCCTCGGGAGTGATCACCAGCCACCAGTCCCGAGTGCCCGTGGGGACGTCCGGGAAACTGAAGCGGACCACCGTCCGCCCGTCGGGGACGGCATCCCGGACGACGTTTCGATGCAGGTCCCACAACAGCAGTTTCGGATCGAGATCCTCGTCGCCGATCTGTCCGATCCAGCGGGTGCCCCAGATGCCGAGTGCCTCGATCACCGGCCGCAGTTCGCGTCCGGCCGCGGTCAGCACGTACTGCACCTCTCTGCCGTCGGTCCGCTTCTCCACGACGCCGGCGCGCACCAGCTGGTGCAGCCGCTTGGACAGCAGCGTGGGAGACATCCGCGGCACACCGCGGCGCAGGTCATTGAAGCGTCGGCTGCCGAGGACGAGTTCACGGACGATGAGCAGCGTCCAGCGCTCGTCGAGCAGCTCCATCGCCTTGGCGACAGGGCAGAACTGGCGATACGAGGACCCCATGCCGGGCAGAGTATGCCCCCGCCGCCGGACAAACCAGCCCAGTCGCAGCCGGACGGTGTCGAATGCCGACGCCCCGGTACAGATCTGGGACTAGCGGACGGCATACCCCGTTCCTAGTCTCCGTGCCGTGGCGGACAACGAGTGCGGACAACGAGTAACGAGTGCGGACAACGAATTCGGGGTCCCCGCAGCCGTCGTAGTGCACGGAGAGTGTCCAGAAGGAGTGCTGTCATGAGCGAACTGACCGACGCGGTCGAGGTCGACCGTGCTCTGAAAGCCAGGCACCGGGCGATGTGGGCGCAGGGTGACTACCCTGCCGTGGCCGCCGAGATCATCCCCGAGCTGGGTGAGGTCCTGGTCGAGGCGTGCGGGCTGCGCGGTGGTGGCGAGCGAAGCGAGACGGGGGCTCCCCGGGGCGAAGGCCGGGGAAGGAGGCTGCTGGATGTGGCGGCCGGCTCGGGCAACGCCGCGATTCCCGCGGCGCTGGCCGGGGCGAGTGTGGTGGCCTGTGACCTGACCCCGGAGCTGTTCGAGGCCGGGCGGCGACTTGCCGCGCAGCGCGGCGCCGAAGTGGAGTGGCGACAGGCTGACGCCGAGGCGTTGCCGTTCGGGGACGGCGAGTTCGACACGGTGCTGTCCTGCGTCGGGGTCATGTTCGCCCCGCATCACCAGGCCGCCGCCGACGAACTCGTACGCGTCTGCCGCCCGGGCGGCACGATCGGCCTGCTCAGCTGGACGCCCGAGGGCTTCCTCGGCCAGATGCTCGCCACGATGAAGCCCTACGCACCACCGCCCCCGCCGGGTGCGCAGCCCCCGCCCCTGTGGGGAGACGAGGACCACGTCCGCGCCCTGTTCGGAGACCGGGTCACGGACATCGAGGCGCGTAAACAGACGGTGCTGGTCGACCGCTTCAAGAGCCCTGAGGAGTTCCGCGACTACTTCAAGGAGCGCTACGGCCCGACGATCGCCACCTACCGAGCCATCGCCGATGACCCCGCCCGCACTGCCGCGCTGGACCGCGACCTCGCCGAACTCGCCCGACGACACGACCAAGGGGCGGGCAGCACGGCCATGGAGTGGGAGTACCTGCTGTTCACCGCCCGCAGGTCAGGTGATGAGGTGCATGCTTGACCCTGCGAACGGGCGGGTGGCGGCGTCCGCGTTTCCCGGATGAGCACCGCCCGCCCTTCACGCCCCTGGCCCAGCCGGGGGTGAGCAGCTCACACAGCAAGGAACGAACCCCCGGATGAACGACGTGTCGGCCTCCTACCAGCTCATGCCGGGTGCGCCGGACTCCCCGGTGATCCTGCACGTGCCGCACTCCTCGCGGGCGATACTCGCGGACGTACGGGCCGGGATCGTGCTCGAAGACGCCGCGCTGGAGCGGGAGTTGGACCACATCACTGACGCGCACACCGCTCGGATCGCGGCGGAGGCCGCCTCTCGTGCCGCCACCGAGCCCTGGCGGTTCGTCAACCAGTTGTCGCGGCTGGTCGTCGACCCCGAACGGTTCCCGGACGAGCGGGAGGAGATGCTGGCCGTCGGCATGGGCGCGGTCTACACGCGGACCACGCACCGGGAGGAGCTCCGCTCCGGCGGCTACGACGGACAGCCGCTCATCGAGCGGTACTTCCACCCGTACGCCGCCGCCATGACGGACGCCGTGAGCCAGCGGCTGGACGCCGTCGGACGGGCCGTGATCATCGACGTCCACTCCTACCCGACCGAGCGCTTGCCCTACGAGCTCCACGGTGGCGGACCCCGGCCGCCCATCTGCCTGGGCCGGGACGCCTTCCACACCCCGGCCGAGCTGCTGGCCCACGCCGAGAAGGCGTTCGCGGGCTTCGGCGGCACGGGAGTCAACAGTCCCTTCGAGGGGACGTATGTCCCGCTGAAGTACTACGGGAACGACCCACGGGTCAGCGCCCTGATGATCGAGATCCGGCGGGACGTCTACATGTCCGAACCGGGCGGCGCGGCCGGAGCCGGTCTCGGCGCGCTCGCGGGCGCGCTCTGCGAACTGGTCGACATGGCTGGTACGGCTGGCACAGCACAGACCTGACGTATGCCTGCCTCCACCAGGAACCAGAAACGGGTTCGGTTCCCCGACCACGACAGGGTGAACACTTCGGTCGTCGCCCTCTCTGCGCAGTCGCTGTACACAGCTAGGAAATGAATTTATTGTTAGCGCCGTCAACGAGTGAATGTGTTGATGGTGTGACCGACCCTGTGTACGGTAGCCCGTATGACGGACACACCCGCCCCACCGGCCGGCCCGCTGGTCACCGGCGCCGAGATCGCCCGGCTGGCGGGCGTCACCCGTGCCGCCGTCTCGAACTGGCGGCGGCGCTACGACGACTTCCCGGCGCCGGCCAGCGGCGGTGTCAACAGTCCGCTGTTCGATCTGGCTGAGGTGCAGGCCTGGCTGGACAGGCAGCGCAAGGGGCAGGACGTCTCGGCGGAGGTGCAGCTGTGGCAGGCGCTGCGCGGAGTCTACGGTGACGACATGGTCGGCGGGCTCGTGGATGTCGCACGCCTCCTCGCCGAGGGGGAAGCTCCCGCGGAGCTTCCGGCTGACGTCGTCCGGCTCGTGCGGGATCTGGCCGAGAGCAGCGGCGCGGCCGAGGTGGTGGACTCCCTCGCGGAGCGCTTCACCGACTCCGTACGCCGGGCCGGATCGGACCAGGTCACCTCACCGCGCATCGTTCGTGCCGTCCGCCAGTTCGCCGGCGAGGTGGCGTCCGACGCGACCGTCTTCGACCCGGCTTGCGGCATCGGCACCCTCCTGCTCGCCGTCGGTCCCGATCAAGGCTCCAGGCGCTGCGGGCAGGAGTCCGACGCCCGCAGTGCGCTGTTCGCGCAACTGCGGGCCGACCTCACCGGGCACACCGGTGTCCGTATCCTCACGGGAGACTCCCTGCGCGACGACCGGTGGCCGGACCTCAAGGCCGACCTGGTCGTCTGTGATCCGCCGGTCGGTGAACCCGAGTGGGGGCGCGAGGATCTGCTGCTCGACTCGCGCTGGGAGTTCGGCATCCCGTCTCGCGCCGAAGGCGAACTCGCCTGGCTGCAACACGCCTATGCGCACACCACACCCGGCGGCCGCGTCCTCATGGTCCTGCCCGCCTCGGTCGCCTACCGCAAGGCGGGCCGCCGCATCCGCGCCGAGCTCGTACGACGGGGCATCCTCACCCAGGTCACCGCCCTTCCGTCCGGCACGGCCGCATCGCATGCGCTCCCGGTCCACCTCTGGCACCTGCGCCGCCCCCTGGCCTTGGGAGATGCCGTCACCAGTGTCCGCATGGTCGATCTGACGGCCGGCGATCCGGACGGCTCTCTGGAACCGGCCCCCGACCAGATGGCCGAGGTCCCCCTGATCGATCTGCTCGACGACGCAGTGGACCTCACGCCCGGCCGCCACGTCGAGCAGTCCCACCGGGACTACGCGGTTGAATACCAGGTCCTGCAAAGGGAGTTGACCGAACAGCTGCGTCTGTTGGCGGAGCTGCTGCCGGTGTTGGCAGCGGGTGACGGCCCCAGTTCCGTGGAGGGACCTACTGTCAGCGTTGCCGACCTCGTGCGCGCCGGGCTCGTCGAGTACGGCGGTCCGGAACCGGTCTCGGTCAGCGATCAGCTCGACACCGACTACCTCCAGGGCTTTCTGCGCAATGCGGCCAACACCCGGCGTTCCACCAGCACCAGCGGCACCTTCCGCCTCGATGGCAAGGGCGCCCGCATCCCACAGATGGACATCACCGAGCAACGCCGGTACGGGGCGGCCTTCCGTGCGCTCCAGGAGTTCGAGGAGCGGGCACGGAAAGTGGTGGAGCTGAGCCGGGATGCGGCGGCACTGGCAAGGGACGGGCTCGGCAACGGGGCGCTTACTCCCGAGAGTTGACGAGGGCCGTCACCTTGGTTGTCCGGTACGCGAATTCCGCTGCGGAACGAACGAACTGGCCGCCCCGCTCCACGTAACCGCCAACGCCTCCCGCGCCCGCGTGCACGCCACGAACAGCAGACACCGCTCCCGCAGCAGATCCGAATCGTGCTGCAACGCGTCCACGGAGGCGGACGTCACCTCACGGGCGAACGGCACCGCGCTCGCCGTAACCCCCAGGACGGTGACGCAGCGGAACTCCAGCCCCTTCATGGCGTGCATGGTGGCGAGCCGCACCCCGTCCACCCCGGGCCCTGGGTTGTCCCTGACCCGGACCACCGGGATCTTGGCCGCGGCCAGCTTGTCGTACGCCTTGTCGAGCAGCACGTTGAAGCGGGCGCATACGCCTATCTCCGACGGCCGGATGCCCTGGGCGATCCAGCCCTCGACGCGTTCGACGAGCGCCGCGACCTCCGCCTGCTCGGAGCCGTACCCGTCCACGTGGGGCTTCCGGCCGTGCAGCAGGGAGCGGTAACCGGCCAGGCTGTCGCTGCCCTCGCCACCCAGGTCGTCGACCGACACCGGGCTGAGGATGTCGGTCGACCAGATCAGGATCTCCTCCGTGGAGCGGTAGTTGATGCGCAGACGGTGGGTGCGTCCGGCCACCGAGATGCCCAGGGAGCCGAGGGAGACCTTCGAGTCGTAGATGCGCTGGTGTGGATCGCCCGTGATGAACAGGTCGTCGCTCCCGGACGCCACCGCGCCGCGCAGGACGCGCCACTGGGCGGGGTGCAGGTCCTGTGCCTCGTCGACCACGACGTGGTCGTGCGTGGGCGCCGACCCGGCCAGGAGGTCGGCCGCACGCGCGCACATCTTCAGATGCGTGGTGGCCTTCTTGGCGTGCAGCATCGACTCGAACAGCTCGACGGCGGGCCAGAGTTGGTCACGCCGCGCCGACGGCAGCGCGCTGCCGCGACCGCGACGCAAGGCGGTGCGGTAGGCGGCCGGGGTGCGCAGGTCCTGGGCGAGGATGACATGCCGGTACTCCTGAGCCAGGAACTGCTCCGTCCACGGCAGCCCCAGCTGCTTCACGACACGCTGCCAAAGCTGCCGTTCGTCTCGGTCGTTGACCGGGGAGGGGGACTTGCCGTCGAGGCGGGTCACGACGCTGTGCGCGTAGGCGTTGACCGTGGTCACGTCGACGCGGCCGAGCAGCGCTTCGTCGCCGTCCAGGAGGAGGGCCAGGTTCTCGCGCAGTGAGGCGGCCAGGGCGTTCGTGTACGTGGTCAGCAGAACCCGGGTGTCGGGCGAGCGCGTGAGGAGATGCTTGACGCGGTGCAGGGCAGCGACCGTCTTGCCCGTGCCGGGGCCGCCGGTGATCTGGACCGGGCCGCCGTACGACACCCGGTAGGCGACCCGGCGCTGCGAAGGGTGCAGGAACACCCGCCAGGCCGTGAACGGCTTCTCCAGGACGTCCGCCAGCTCGTCGGGGCCGGTGACCAGGGTGATGCGGTTCGTGGTGTTGGCGATGGCGACGGCGAGGCTCTCGTCCGGGTCGGGGCCCGCGTCGACCGGACGGCGTACGGCGACCACGTCCCGGTACACCTCGTCGGGGCTGAACCCCTCGGCGAGGTACTGGAGCGCCTCGCACTGGTCCTCCGGCAGCAGTGTCTCGAACGCCTGGAGCTGCGCCTTGTCGATGATGGTCCGCACGGCACGCAACACCTGGTCGTCGATGCCGAGTTCGCGCAGCACGGTGTCCGAGTACTTCGCGAAGAGCAGGGAGTCGGCGGCTGCAGCCGCCTTCTCCAGGGCCGGGGTCAGCTGCTCGATGGCGGCCACATTACGGACTTCGAGCGCGCGCGTCGCGGAGTTCGTCGTGTACAGCCGCTTGGCCGCCCAGGTGTACGCGTCGTCGTGCCGTACGACATTGACGAGGAGGAACACATCACTGCCGTCGTCCGGCGCGAGGACGACTCCGCGCCAGAAGTCGTTGATGCGGATGGTCCTCATGCGCGCGTCATGCGCGTTCTTCACGGACTCCAGGTGGAGCCCCTTGTCCGCCTGCAGTTCGGGCACGGTGAGCAGTTGGAACTTCTCCATTGCCTTGCGAACGCCGGCCTTGACGGGCTTCTCCAGGACGTCATAGCTCTCCCAGAAGCTGTTGGCGAACGCGAGCTGCGGCACGAGGTGAACTCCCCACCCTGGACGGACTCCTACACTCCGCAGTCGATCACACGCGCGGGGTGTCCGCCAAGAGTTCGGCCACCGAGCCGATGTCGGCGAGCAGCCCGGCCGGTTCCTGGTCCAGGTCGAGGGCGTGCTGATGGATGACGATGCCCGCGTGCCGCACCTGGTGGGCGGCGTGCGGGGCATTGCCTTTCGCGTACACAAGGTGTCCTTCGCGCAGGTCGAGGGCCGTGCAGTATGCCAGCATCTGGTACAGGTCGGCGTCGGGATAACCGCCCGGTCGCTCGGCCTTGTACTTGGCGTCCGCCACCGCGCACGGAGTGCCGTCCGGCCCGTACAGTACGAAGTCCGGCTTCATGCGGATCGCGGCGGCCTCGTCGAGGTGGTGAGAGTCCTGGAGGCGGGCGGTGTGGCCGCCTGAACCCTGGCTCCGGTCCTGGAAGGTCTCCCGTAGGGCGGTTGTCACGAAGTCCTCGAAGAGCTTGTTCATGTCGAAGAGGAAGCCGTCGATGCGCAGATCGCCGGGGGCGTGCTCGGCGGAGGCACCCTCCAGGACGACGCGAGAGAGACGCAGGGCCTGGTGGTAGCGGGAGTTGAGGCGTGTGGGACGCCAGTCGGGGATCGGCTGTCCGCGCACGATCGCCGTGACGTCGGCCAGGCGGGCGCGCTGGTGCAGCAGCCTGCGGCGTACGTCGCGCGGTATGCCGGGCAGGCGTAGGAGACGTTCGACGGCCGCACGGAGGATGCGGTTCTCCGCGATGTCGGTGGTGAACTCGTCGTACGCCACCTCGATCGGCAGCATCGCCCCGAAGCGCCGCCGTATCTGTTCGGCCTCCCTGATTCGGCCGCGGACGACGAGCGCGGATTCCTCAGTCGCCCGATAGCCCTGCAACAGGCCCTGTCGAAGTGCCCGGTCCACTTGCCGTTCCACAGCGTGGGCGAGTGCAGGCAGCAGATCGCGGTGCTCGGCGACCTCGACCTCGCCGTCTCGCCAACTCCTTCTCGGATCAAGGCTGTAGCCGAGCAGGAAGAAGAGCCGGACGATGGGGACCTTGGGTGTGATGCGTACGGTGACCGGTTCACCGCCGCCCGGTGCCGTGACGGACACGGCCCCGACCTTGCTGCCGGCTCGCAGCGACCAGTGCCCGGGCGTGTACGGGTCGGGGGTCGCGTCCACGATGTCGGAAGCGGCGAGGGCACGGCCGACGGCATCCGGCAGGACGAGACTGCTCGCCGGCGCGTGCTCGACCAGTTCAACGGACCGCTGGGCGTCTACGGCGGGCGTCACCCCAGCGACTCCCGCAGTGCGGCCAGCCCGTACCGCTTCTCGATGTCCACGCCTTCCCCGTAGTGATGCTCCTCCATCAGGGGTAGGATCTTCGTCCGCCAGGTCCGCTCCAGGCCGCCCTCCCGGTACACGCCCTTCTTCATCAGGTACGAAGGCCCTATGCGGAAGTCGGCGTCGTCGATACGGGAGTTCAGCGCCTCGAGCAGGTCGGCGGGCTCCGCGCCCTTGCCCTCCTTGGCCAGCCAGCGGCGCAGCAGACCACGCGTCGGCTCAGTACGCGGCGACAGCTCGACGAAGGCGAAGCGGCGGCGCATCGCCGCGTCCACGAGGGCGATGGACCGGTCGGCGGTGTTCATCGTGCCGATGACGAACAGATTCGGCGGCAGCGCGAAGTCGTCGCCGGAGTAGGTCAGCCGAACCGACTTGTTGCGGTACTCCAGCAGGAAGTACAGCTCGCCGAAGACCTTCGCCAGGTTGGCCCGGTTGATCTCGTCGATGATCAGGAAGTGCGGGATGTGCCGGTTTCCCTCGCGGGAGGCCAGGTCGGCGAGCTCACGCAGCGGGCCCGCGGTGAGCCGGAAGGCGACTTCTCTGGTCTGCGGGTCCTCCTGAGGCCGGAATCCCTCGAAGAAGTCCTCGTAGGCGTACGACGGTTGGAACTGCACGAGCTTCACCTGCTCCGGTCCGCCGCCGAGGAACTCGGCGAGCTTCAGTGCGAGGTAGGTCTTGCCGGTGCCGGGCGGCCCGTAAAGCACCAGCTGGCGGTCGTCCCACAGCAGATCACGTACTTCGCGCAGCCACTCGGTGTCGTGTACGAGGAGTTCCGCGGACAGTTCGTCCGTCGGCTCGGGCAGCTCCAGCTCGCGGCGGGCGGTGAGGGCCGGGATCTCCACGCTCGGGTCCCGCTCTATGGCTTCCGCCTCCTCGACCAGTTCCTGGTCGGTCAGGCCGAGCCCTTCGATGTGGGCCTGGACCGAGGTCAGGTCGACGACGTCGTGCTGGACGGAGAGCTTCTGCTGGAGTTCCTCCGGCAGATCGTCGTACGCGTGCCCGGCCGGCTCCCACTCGACCGGCCGGCGCAGGTTGGAGCGCCGGTCCTCGGACTCCCGCTGCTCCGCCTCACCGGTGACCTCCCCGACGTACAACTGCCCGCCGGAGATGGTGCACACGGTGTCGCCCGGCTTCATTCGGGATAGGAAGGCGTGCAGGTCCTCGACGAGCTGCTGCTTCTGGCTGTACGTGGCCGTCGACTCGTAGTCCTCCTCGACGAGTGCGCGCAGGTGTTCCTTGCTGATGCCCTGCCGGACGCCCTGGCGGAGGCGGGAGGCAGCGAGGGTGACGCGTCCTTCCGGGAGCCACAGGCGCTGGACCAGGTCCAGACCCGTCACGTTCGAACCACGCACCAGCCAGGGGCGGTTGGGACCCGCCCACACCCCCGACATGTAGTCGGACAGAGGCGCACCGTCCTCGGTCCGCCACTCCTCCCACCCGTTGCGCGGGGCACCCACCAGGAACACGGCGGCGAAGGAGGGTGAGCCGCACTCCACGTCCTCGGTAAGCTCCAACCAACCCGCCCAGCGCTTGGACGGAACCAGCACGCCCTTGGCCTTGAGCTCCTCCCGCCGGTTGAACGGGCTCTTGAAATGCGTGGCCAACGAGGGCGTCACATGGTCGCGCGCGGGGGAACCGGCCCGCACCACAAACTTCCTGCTCCCGTTCGTGCCCGTCTCGTCCAGCAGCACCCCGCGCGCCCGGTCGATCCCGTCCCCGTTCGGCAGCCGCAGCCAGAACTCCGGGTACTCGTCGGCCATGGAAATCCCCCTCACACCCATTGGTCCGATCTTGCCTTGCAGCGTACTGGCAGGCACTGACAGGCCCCCTCCGAGCACCTTCCGCCCGGCTCCATAGGATGTGCAGTCGACTCGGTGAGGGCGTCAACGTCATGACGGAGCACAGCACAACCCATGCACCACCCTCGGGAGTTCACGGCCGACGTGTGACGGCTACGAGCCAGTCGTAGTCCCGCTGCCGTACTCCGCGAAGGCGCGGGCTTGTTCACGCTTGCGCACCTGACCTAGTTCGATGGGCCGCAGGCCGTGGGGGCGTCCGAGGCGTTTGAGGACGGTGTCGAAGTACGGGACTGGGGTGTGCTCGGACGCGACCACGAGGGAGGAGAGCAATACTCCGTGGGGTGAGGTAGGGCTGTCCACGGCGACGAGGACCGCTTCTCTCAACTTGTCGGGAAGATCCGCCGACTTGACCCCGGCGGCAGCGGCGAGCGTGTGCCAGCCGACGCAGACCCGGCGCCGGGCGGCGTCGACCAGCGTCCGTCGTGCTGCCTCGACCACGGCCGACTTGGTGGTCCCGAGCTTGGCCCACCGCCTGTCCTCGGTCTCGGTGGGTACGGCCGATGTGTCCCGCGAGTACGCACGGTCGACGGCGGCTCGCCAAGCCGCTTCCACGGTGGGGGTGGCGGCGTCGGGCTTCCAGCCCAGCTCGGCCAGTACGTCGCCGAAGAACGGGGCCGGTCCTGGGTTCTGGCCGTCCTTCTTCACCAGGGCCGACAGCAATCGGCGGCCAGGAGCGTAGGACCCGTCCACCGCGGCCAGCAGCCGGACGCGGTCTTGCTCCGACAGCGTGGACGGTCTGACGCCCTGCCGCTTGAGCAGCGTTGTCCACTTGATGATGCCGTGTCCTCTGGCAAGCCCTTCCAGATGGTTGCGGAAACCGGCCACGAGTCGCGCTTCGTTGATGGTGGATGTGACACCCCCCTCGGGCAGGTGGGACGGGGACTGCTGCTGCCGTGTGGCCGCCGATTCGTCGAGAGGCAGGGTGAGGGCGTACGCGGTCCTGCGTTCCTGCTCCCAGATCTCCGAGACTCTTGCCTCGGGCAGGTCGGCTCTCCAGCCGAGGCGGGCGAGGACGTCGGCGAAGTACGGGGCCGGGCCGGGCGGTGTGAGAGCCGGTTTGACGAGTGCTGAGAGCACGGGCTTGCCGTCGGCCCGAGGGTGGTCGACCGCGACGAGGAGGCGGACGCGTTCCTCCGGGGTGATGTCTCCGGGTGCCGCTCCGGCGTGACCGACCAGTGTTTCCCAGTTGATGAGGCCGCGGACGCGAGCGACCTGGTCGAGCTTCGACCGGAAGAGGCGGACCATCTCGTCCTCTCCCAGGGGGAGCGAATGGCGCTCAGCGGGAGGCTCGGGTGGCAGGGGTGTGGGGCGCAGGTCCGGCCAGCGGGGATCTGCCTGTTGGGGGAGGGGCAAGGCACCGTCCGCTCGTATGAGCCACGTTGGATCGGAGGGGGCCGCGTCGGCCAGCGGAATCAGGTGTGCTGAGGAGTAGATGACGTGGAGTTGGTGTGGGGAAGGCACCGGGTGGTCGACCGGGAGCGTGACCCGGACACGTACCATGGCCGAGCCGAGCGGCTGGACGTCGGCTTCGTAGAGGCGTACGGCGGTACCGAGCGGCTTCGCCCCCGGCAGGGGAAGCTCGGCCGCAGAGGTGAAGGCGATGGTGCCCGGAGCAAGCGGGAATGCCACGAGAGCGGGAGCGCAGCTCGTGGATGGTTCGGAGTCGAGGCGGGGCGTGATGATCCCCTCCGCCGTCAGACGGCACTCGGCGAGGGCCGACCACGCCAGGCTGTTGTCCGGGTACTGCGTACCTACGTACACCTCGCGGGTCTCACCCTCGGTCCGGCAGGAGATCCGGATGGCGTGGCCGGCGGCCTCCACCTCGTTGTGGGATAGCCCGCAGTACGGCCCGTAGGCCCAGTGGACCTGGCTGTGTCCTCGCGCGAGCCGTTCACGTGCCTCCTGCCACTCGCGGAGGGACAACCGGGCCATCTGCACGCGGATGACCTGAGCGAGGCCGTACCCGAACCGGACCTCGACGGCCCCGCCGTGGACCGATCCGGGATCCAGGTAGGTGACCTCGACGTTTTGGTGCTCCTGCCGCCGGAGCCAGCGTTGGAGTGCCTGACCGACGTACAGGTGGTCGGCACTGGCCTCGCCGGTCTCCGAACGGCGGCAGTGCACGGGTGGGCGGTGCGCGAAGTGGCATTTCTTGTCGGTGTACCGCTTCGCGGAGAGTTTCCTGCCGCAGCCACCGAGCAGAGTGCCGCAGTAGAAGTCCTCGCGGGTGCGGCCCAGCATGAACCGGTCGAACTCGTCGTGGTCGTACGGCAGGAACACCGGCCAGTCCGACTCGGCCCTGCCGATGACCGCCGTCTGGACCTTGCGGGTGTCTTCCTCTGCGTACGGCATGAGGCCCCCGGTGGTGAATTGTGCCGGACCGACCGGCTTGGGTCTTCTGGGATCGTACGGGGGTCAGGAGGAGCGCCAGCGGTTGCGGCCGTCGGAGCCGGGGCCGCAAACCATGGGGGTTCCCGCCTTGGTGACGCCGGTCGCTCCTTGCGGAGAACAGAACGAGCCGGGGTGGACCGTACCGACGCTGCCGCCTCCGGTGGAGCCGCCGGACGAGGATGAGGAGCCGCCGCCTGTGGAACCGTCCTCCTCGCTGGTGCTGTTGTCGCTCTCGTAGTCGGGATCGTTGGCCGGGATCTTGTAGGTCGTGTCCTTCGCCTTCGGGCAGTCCTGGACGAGGTCGGCGTCGCTCCACCGGCCCAGGTCGAGGCTGACCGTGGTGGTGGAGGTGACCTTGATTCCCTCGTCCGGGGACTGGAAGCACACTCGCCATTCGTCGCCGTCCTCGGCGGCCTCCTCAGCGATGGGTGTGTCGATGTCGAGGTAGACGTCGTCGAGTGTGACGCTGTCGAGGTCGATGCCGGCCTGCTTCAGATCCTTGGTCGCTGTGTTGTAGGTGGCGCCGACGACGTCCGGCATCTTCGGCCACGGGAGCGGGCCGCCGTCCTTCTCGGGGCACGGCTCGTTGCTCTTGACCGCCGCGAAGTCGACGGTCTTCGCGGTCGTGTCGGCCTCCTGGAAGCACACCGTCCATCCGGACCGCATGATGATCGAGCGGTCATCCTCGGCCGCATCGTGGTGACCAGTGGTGAAGCCTGCGGAACGTGCCAGCTTCTCCGCGTCGTTCAGTGGCTTGCCGGTGTAGTCGGCGGCCTTGACGACCTTCGCGGGGGTCGGGGACGACGCGGCCTCGGCGCTTGCTTTGCTGTCTTCGCGTGCCTTTGCGTCGGGCTGCTTCGTGCCGCTCTCGTCGAGCTGCCCGCCCAGGCCCGCCCCGACCGCCAGCAGCAGGAAGGCTCCGAACGTCGCGCCGAGCTTGGCGAACCGGCGCCATGGCGACAGTACCCACACCGCCACCATGGCGGCGATCATCACGACGAAGCCGAGCCCGAAGCTGAACGCGCCGAGCAGGGCGACAAGGGCGAGGAGCCCGAGCACAGCGGGGGTGGTTTTCCACCAAGGGCGGGGCGGGGCAGGGGTGTTGTAAGGGTTCACGTGGCTCTGTGCTCCTCGGGTACGGACTGGGTCGGGCCCGGTCCGGGCCTGGACTCGTATGGTCTGGGGTCGGACTGTCGGCCGGGGCGCGGCGGTCGTTGTGGGTGTACGCCTCAGGTCATGGTGTTGGTCAGATGCGGGCCCATGTAGCCGACGTAGATTCCGTGATCGGTACAGGCTCCGTCGTAGTAGTGCAGGCGCGGCGCGAGGGGACGGTGAGCCGTTGTCGATCCGAGCATGACGGAAGTTTGTTAGCGACGTCAACAGACTTATCTGAATTGGCTACGAGTGGATGTGTGTACGAGTGTTCGGGCGTCCCGCTCGGAACGGAGATGAGCCAGGCCGCCCGATGCACCGAGCCGACCGTCTCGCAGGCACCACACCGCCCACGGTTGCTGTCGCCGACCGGGCAGCGTGCGGTGGTCAGCGCAGTACTGAGCCGATCCACGCCGTCGCCTGCTTGGGCGTGGTGCGGGTGTCGACACCGAGGATGTGGATGATGCCCAACAGGCCTTTGGGGCCGCACACTTGGAGGGTTCGCTGGGCGTGGCTGCCCGGCTGGGGATGGACGATGACGGCCGTCGGGGCGTCGGCGGACGCGTAGCCGCTGCTGTAGGTGAGGAGCTGGTGGACGTCGGCCGCGCTCACGCCGTGGCGGTCGTAGCGCTTGTACTTGGCGTCCACGGGCAGCAGCGTGCGATGTGCCGTGTCGTGTCCTGGAAGGCTGAGCAGGAGATCGGGCCGGAAGGCCGAGGCGTTGCCCAGGTCTCCGCGGACTGTGATGCCGACGCCGCTTCCGCCGGGTACGACGTGGCCGCCATGCTGGCCGACGGCCTCGGTGCCGAGACGGCGGACGAGGGCTTCCCAGAGCGCGGGCATGGCGAGCAGGAGACCGTCCGCCGTGGTGCCCTGGTCGGTGAGCAGGTCGGTCACGCCGCCACCGCGCAGCAGCAGGCGGGCCCAGGTGTGGGCGGGGCGGTAGCGGGTGTTGAGGCGGGTGTAGTGGGTGCGGTCCAGAGCGCGGAGGGCCGCGGACGGGGTCGGGGCCTGCGGAAAGGCGCCGGCGGCGCCGTGCAGAGCGCGCGCAAGGTCGGGACTGGCGGTCAGGGTGAGCGCCGCCTTCAGCGCGCTCCCCAGAACGCGGTTGTCCCAGATGTCCGCCTCCCGGTTGAAGGTGCGGACGTGCAGCTGGTCCAGTTGCCCGTAGCGGCGGGTGACTTGGGCGGCCACGTTCAGGCGCCCCCGGAGCACCGGTTCGACGCTCCGGTGGCGTACGTAGTCCCGGCGCAGGCCCTCCCGCAGCAGCCGCTCGCACTGTTCGAGCAGGGCGGCGGCGACCAGGTCGGCGTAACCGTCAGGGCCGGTGGCCCAGCGCCTGGCCGTCGCCGGGACGGGCGTGCCGAGGGCGTAGGCGAGCCAGCTCATGAGCTGCTCTCCCGGAATGGCGAACTTGGGTGCGATGACCACGCGGACACAGTCCAGGACCAGGACTCCGACGGTCGCGTCGGCCTTGAGCCGCCACCCGGTGCGCTCCCTGGTCAGGGTGAGACAGCCCCGTGCCTGGAGGGCGTGCAGGCGGTCGACGTCCCGGGGAGTGAGCTGATCGGGCTCCAGCAGGGCGGACTCGTACTCGCCGAGCTGAACCAGGGTGCGGTCAGGCATCCGGGCCGGGAACGCCGCTGGTGAACTCGGTCGCCAGCGCGTCCGCCAGGTCCTGAGGAGACATGAGGAGCGGACGACCCGTGTCGGCGTCGACCAAGCCGCCGAGGAGGCGGTGCAACAGGTCCGCCCGGCCGAGGCAGTAGTCCTCCAGGAGCGGGATCACCTCGTGGTGGAAGGCCGCGGCCAGATCCTCCTCGGTGGCGATCGGCTCACCGTCCCGCAGCAGGTAGGCGTGTCCGATCTGGTGGTCGGCGTCGAGATGGCGGGCGATGCGGGTGTTGAGGGACTCGAAGAACGCGGCCAGGTCCAAGGGGCCGACGGTTCCGGAAACCGCGTCCGGGTCCGGGCCCACGGGCAGGAAGGCGAAGCGGCGGCGTACCGCGGCGTCCAGGTGGCTGATGCTTCGGTCGGCGGTGTTCATCGTGCCGATGACCCGGACGTTCGGCGGTACGGAGAAGCGTCGCTTGCTGACGGGCAGGGCGACCGGCAGGTTCCGCTTGTCGAGTTCGAGGAGCGTGATCAACTCGCCGAAGATCCGCGGCAGGTCACCGCGGTTGATCTCGTCGACGACCAGCAGGAACGTCTGGTCGGAATGGGCGGCGGCCCGGCCGCACAGGCTGTGGAACAGGCCGTCCGTGAGGGCGAGGGTGAGCCCCGGGCCGGTGGCGCTCAGGTCCGGCTTGAAGCCCTCGACGAAGTCCTCGTACCCGTACGAGGGATGGAAGGTGACCAGGCTGACACGGTCGCCGTGCAGCATCTCGGCCTGGGCCTCGGCACGTTGGCGGGCGTCGGCACCGAGCACGTCCGCGCGGCCGTCCAGGGCGAGGGCGGCGCCGAGCGCGAGCCGGGTCTTGCCCGTGCCAGGCGGCCCGTGCAGGATCACCTGGCCCTTGCGCTCCAGCGCGTCCAGTACGACCTGCACGTCGTCGGGCAGCGCGACCGGCGTGCCCGCCCGTGCCTGGTCCGTACCCGGGGCGGAGTCGGAGTCGGCGTTGTGTGCGGTGAACTTGGCGAAGAGGGACGAGTCGACCTTGGCGAAGGTGGACCGCCACCCGGGCCGGGACTTCGACAGTTTCTGCGCGTGGGAGAGGTCCCAGACCACCGGGACGACGTGGTGGAATTCAGGCCGGTCCGGGTCGTAGCGGTAGCTCCCGTCGACCCTGCCGGTGGCCAGGACCTCGTCCGTCCCGCGGTTGGCGACGACCCGGTCTCCCGCCTCCAGGTCCCGGAAGGCCAGCAGCCGGCGGGCGAGGGTCAGGCTGCCGCCACTGCTGCGCGGCCAGTGCGCGTCCAGGGCCTGCTTCAGTTCGGTGTCGCTCTGGTACTGGCCGAGATCGCCGAGCTCGTCCCACCCGACGCAGATGAACTCGCCGTCCCGGCATTCCTCCCACAGGCGGCCGCGCTCGCCGGGGGCGATCTTCCAGATGGTGCGTTGCCGGGGATTGAAGTGCTTGTACAGGAAGCGCATCACCTCCTGTCCCGTCCAGCCCTCGAACTCCTCACGGGTCTGCACGAGTTCTCGCAGTTGACGGTTCGTGCGCGAGGCGGAGACGCCGACCTGTGCCTCGCCGCCGAGCAGCGTGACGAACGTCCGCAGATGCTCGGCCGCGTAGATCGGCAGGAAGTGCTGCGGGAAGTAGGTCGCCAGGGACTTTGTCACCAACGTCGGCCCGTATCGCAGTACTTCGAGGTCGTCCAGGGCCTCGAAGTCTCCTGCCCTGACGGCATCGAAGGCCCGGACGAACTGTCCGCGCAGTTCAGCCCAGGCGTCCTGCGGGTCCATACCCCTCAACGGAGCGGCCAGCCGCCATTCGCCGGAGTTGTGGTGGTACATGATGTGCTTCGCGGCACTGCCGCCTCTGATGCTGCCCAGATTCGGAGTGTGGAACTCCAGCAGCTGGCAGTACGTCGGCGCCGACCCGGACGGCGCGGCCTGCCCAAGGGCATAGCGTTCCAGCGGCAGCTCCGCCCACTCCTCCAACGGAAACTGGGACAGCACCTTCTTGCGATCGCTTTCGGCATCCGACTCGACGTCCGCCACGGCGGTCCGGTCGAACTCGGCCGCCGCCGTGCGCACATCCACCCCGTTCGTCATGGAGGTCATGATGCCGGAGCGCGAGGTGGAGATCCCCACGCGCGGCGAGGTTGGGCAACTTCCTGCGTGCGGCTCAGGCGGCTGGCACGATGCTCAGCACGGCGAGGTCGGTTCCTGGGCACCGGGCGCCACGGCGACGGGAGAGATCGTGCAGGACTGGATCTACATCCTCAATCCGAACAAGGACACCCTCGACGGGGAGCCCTCCGACAAGGACACCGTGCGCCGTCTCGCCCACAAGGACCCCGAGCTTGACCTCTGGCTCAGCCGACGAAACCGTATGAACCCGGGCGACCGCCTGTGGTTCTTCTTCAGTCAACCTGAGTCGGCGGTCGCCGCGGTGGCCGAGGTCGACAGGGAGCCGCGTGAGGACCCCGACGACCCCGATTTCTCCTACCGGGTCGACGTAACCCTGCTGCCCGGGCCCACGGACGCGTTGTACGGCAATCCGGTGGGCCGGGACGAGCTGGAACTCGGCCAGGTGAGGTCGGTGCAGAAGGTCAAGCCGGAGGCATTGAAGATCCTGCTGGCGCGGGCCGGTCTGTGACGGGACCGTCGCGGGCAGGACGGCTACCAGGGCTCCAGCCCTCGCTCGGTCGGGTTCGTGCGAGGCAGAAGTGCTTCCTGGGCGCGTGAGTTCAGGGCCATCAGCTTGTCCGCTGTGCGGTCGACGAAGAAGACGAACGCTTTGGCGGTGTCGGCGAAGGCCGCTGCCGGTCGACTGATACCGGCAGTCGTGATCACGATGAGCCGCTTGGGCGCGTCCTCACCGGCCGCCGCGGCCAGGCCGTTCAGCCGCTGAACCTCGGAAGTGGACAGGTTCTTGGCCCGGTTGTGCCACTCGATGTGGAAGGCGTCGGATCGGATGGGGAGTTCGGCGTCCCCCTCTTCGAGGTCCCCGAAGCCGAATGCTGTCAGCTGCTCGAGAACGGTGTCGGTGATGTGCCGGGGGCTGGTTGAGCGTCGTGACGTCCTCGGCGCGGAATCCCCGATGAGCTGACCGAGATCGGCGTTGACGTCCTCCAGCTCCAGCGACTCGGGCAGGGCAGCTTCGTCCGCGAAAAGGGACTCCTGCCACTCGGATCGGCGCTCGGCGGAAACCCGGTCTCCGCGGCTGGCCGGCTCGTACGGCACCTCCACGTCCCAGGCCTTCAGGCCCCTGCCGAGCACGTCAACGATGTCCGCCACCGACACGTCCGCACGGGGTATCCCTGGCCCGGGCCGCGTGCTGCGCCACAGGTTCCAGCCCAGATCGACACGGCCCCAAGCCTCGCATTCCGTGAGGAACACATCCACCAGCCAGCCGAGGGCGGGCTTCAGTGAGATGCGGACGAACGCGTCGGGGAACTCGGCCTCGACGAAGCCGCCGTCGCGTCCGCCCACGATGTCGAGTTTCGGCGAGTGGCGGGGGCCGTACGGGAAATAGCCGTTCCCCGCCGCCACGCGCCGCACTCGCACACCCCGGGCGTCCAAGAGGTCGGCCAGCTCGGTCATGTCGGACGGCTTGCTCTCGTTCCAGCGCCAGGGTGAGGCAACAGGTAGGTCCGTGAGGTGCGCCGACGCCACGGCGTGCAGGGCGTCGACAAGCACCTCGTCGGGCGTGTCCAGCGGCCAGACCGACGGCTCACTGTTCAGTACCGGATCCATCACCGCCCAGACGATCGTGTACCCCATACGTACCTGCGCCAGGACGACCGAGCGCCTGCCGGACAACGTGACCTTCAGATGCATCGGGTGGTTCGCGTCGTCGAATCGCACCCGGTCAGCCAACTCGGGATGACGGTCGCACAGGGCCTGTTCCAGGCTCTTGAAGTGCAGGTGTCTGCCGAAGGCGGCGACCATGTCACCGGGCGGGAAAGGCAAGGGACACACTCCTGTTGAGTAGTGGCGCGGCGTGGCGTGGCCGGGAAGGTCGTGATCCGTTGACGGAGCGTAGGTCGACCGGATGCCGTCACTCAAAGCGTTTGGCCGTCCTCAACGGCATTGGCCGCAGGATTGACCGGAAATCGCCTCCGGCCGCTCGTCGTGCTGGTCGATCGTGAGATGGGCCGTCGGGCGAGGAGTGTGTGTACATCAACTCGCCCCGACGGTGGGCTCTCTGGTGGGTGGATGCCCGCCTCGTGGAGTTCCCGCTCGGTGGCGCGGGGGTCCGCGCCGCTCAGCGCGGCGATGGCCCGCACTCCGATCCGACCCGCGCGATACGCCTCGACAGCTCGCTCCATGATCCGGCGCGGCGGCCGCACTCGTGCCGCCGCCTCGCACTCCACGACGTACTGGCGTTGTTGCGGGCGCCCCCCTTCAGGGGGCGGCTGCCTGGACGGCGGTACACCCTCCGACGCAGATGCCACAATTAAGGAAAACGAAAGGAGTTTCCCTGGCTGCCCAGCCATCTGGGTCATCTGGGACACGAACTGTGCTGGCGGCTGGCGGGAAAAACGCTGGCAGCCCGCCAGCCGCCCTACGCCTCCTGGCCCGAGGGCACAATCAACAAGCCCATTCCAGGAAGCGATACCGACATCCTAGGCAACGGCCAGGCTCCACCTGGCGACGCTGGTGCGCCATCTCGGCTCTTTCACCCGGCAGATCGGAAAGACCACCGTGACAACACTTGACGGCCGCGAGGTCTACACCCGCCGTGACCTGATGACCAAATACGGCATGGCGCTCTCCCCGCTGGAAGAGTGGTACCGCAACCGCCGATGGACCGGCCACCCCGAAGCAGCCGGCAAAGCAGGCCGTGAACTGGTCTGGGACGCAGCCGAATGGGACCACTGGTACCAGGAGCGGCAGAACACGACGAACCTGGTCACACGCGCCGACCTCCAAGAACGCCACGGCCTTGCCCGCAGCACCCTTGAACGCCTGTGGGCACTACGGGAAGAAAATGAACATCCCGCCCCCGTCAAGACACTGGACCGCGTCATGTACTGGGACCACGACCAGTGGGAGGCCTGGTACGCCGACTACAAGAAGCGCACCCAGCGACGCGAGATCCACGTCGACCGCAGCGGGAACCCCGACGACCTACTGACCCTGGCAGAAGCCGCCCGCGTCCTCGGCGTCACACCCGTCAGCATCGCCCACCACCCCAAGCGCATGCCGCGCGGCTGGCCCCAGCCGGTCGAAGAGGAACAACTCCCCAGCGGCCGCCTGCGGCGCTGGTACCGCCGCGCCGACATCTGGACCTACGCCGACACCCGCACCATCGCCGGACCCCACCGCGCCAAACACCCCAGCAGGAAACCCCAGGGCCCGGGCGAAGCCGGCTGAGTGAGCTCACCTGGGCGCTCTATGAGCAGCGGGAAGCAATCGGTCTCCGCCCAGTTGGTGCTCGGGACGGCCGGGTGGAGCCGCCCGCCTCGCCTCTGCAGGACGGGCGGCTCGGGCAGGGCTCAGTAGAGCTTGTTGACAGCCGTCACCGTGGTCGCCTTGAAGTCCGCGACCTGCGCATGTTCGAAGGTGCCCATCTGCGCCCACCGGACGTAGGTCACGGTCCTGCCGTCCCGGCCCACCGAGAACAGGCTGACGTCGGAGGAGCCCCAGTCGGAGACGGTGTGCAGGCCGTGGACGGTCGCACCCTCCTCGACGTCAATTTTGCCGTAGTTCTTCTCGGTCGCCGTGAGGTCGGGAGTCTCCTCCATGAGCCGCTCGGCACAGTCGGCGATCTTCTGGCGCAGCAGGGCGGCGAACGCCTTGGCCCGCTGCTCACTGCGCTCCACCACGGTGACCTGGAACGCGTTGGTGTCGTACTCGGTCCAGTACTCACGGTGGCTGGAGATGGACGGCAGCGCTTCCCCAACGCAGACCGGCGGGTGCTCGGGCTGCCCGGCGACGACCGGACCGGCGTACCAGGGCGACGTCGGGTGCGGCGGCAGCTCACCCGGTTCCAGGAACCGGGGAGAGCCCGCAGCCATCGCCGGGGCGGCAGCCAGGGTGAGTATGGCCCCGGTGGCCAGCGCGGCCAGCGCGAGCCGGGTACCGCGGATGCGGACGTTCATGATTCCCCCATGCGTTGTGTGTCGAGACGACCGGATGCGAAAGGAAGGGACGCGCTCGTGCGGCCCGCCAAGAACCTTCCGGTCATGACGTCTCGTAAGACTCATTAAGGTGCACTTTCGTTGCTCTGCACTCTTGCTGCAGATATGCAACGAATGTCACCGAACGGCAACGGAGCACAGCGTTCTCCCGTGCCCCGGAGGGGGGCGTTGAATATCGGCCGGTACCGGATCACAGACGTTGCGGACATGCCGCCTGCGTTGGCGACGGTCTTGGGGGTGGTCGTGATCGCCCTTCTCGCCGGAGTGGTGTGGGCACTGCTGTGGCTACCGGACCACGCGAAGCTCAGGAGTCCGGCCGCACGCGAGCGCGCGAAGCGCCGCAAGGAAAGCCAGAAGCGACAGAAGGAGCTGCGCTCGCGGCGGGAGTCCCTGCAGCGCAAGGCAGCCCGGCGCGAAGACACGACATAGCAGCGCTCCCCCTTGGCGGACCGGGGAAGTCTCCCCAACTGACCTGCTGGCGTGAGGACTTCAGCCGGACCGGGAACCCACCTCGGCCCATACGGTCTTGCCGCTCGGTGCATACGGCTCCGTGCCCCAGCGGTCGGCCAGCGCGGCGATCAGGAGCAGGCCGCGGCCGGACTCGTCGTCCGGTTGGGGTTCTGG
>NZ_BMPQ01000053.1 GCF_014647675.1 Streptomyces flaveus
GAGGCGGTGAACGCCACGTCCTTGACCCGCCCGGAGACCGTCCAGATCGACACCCGCCGCTCGGCGATCTGCCAGGACAGCATCCGGTCGTCGTAGGGCTGCGCGCCCTGCGGGCGGAAGGCGATCGGCTTCTCGGTCGCCCGACGGTAGCGCTTCGAGCCGGGCCGTCCCAGGTTCCCGGCCTTCCGGTTCGCCCTGAGCGTGGTGTACGCGTCGCACGTCTTCTTGATGACGTGCTGGGCGGCCTGCGCGCCCAGCTGCCACCGGGTCTTCACCTCGCTGTAGGCGAGCTTGCGCAGCGCGAAGTTGTTCTTCACATCCTTTTCGAAGGCGAGGCGGCTGGCCCAGGTCGCCGCCTCGTTGCAGGCGCGCAGGGTCGCCTCAAGTGCCGCCGCCTGTACGGGCGTCGGCAGCAGCTTGACCTGCACCACCAGCTTCACAACCGGGACGCTACCCGGCCAACCCCGGGCCTCGCATTCGAACACGGGAAACTCTCACCCGCCCGCCTGCCCGGCTCTCCACGCCGGACACCGCCGCGGTGCTCCGCACCGCTCGCGCGGGGATGCGATTCCTCCCGGGCGCGAACGCCCGGGGTTCCTCGCAAGGATCCGCTGAATCAATACCGGGAATCAGGCGGCAACGAGTTCCTGCTCGCGGTCCGGCGTTTTGACCTTGGGCTTCTTGTTCGGCAGCGAGAGCCGGAAGACCTTGTGCCACGCGGAGAACACCTGCTTGGGCAGCGGGCCGGTGACGTACTCTAGCTCGTACTTCTCGAACAGCGCGCGCACCTTCACCGCGACCTCGGCGTACCGGTTGCTCGGCAGGTCCGGGAACAGGTGGTGCTCGATCTGGTGCGACAGGTTGCCGGTCATGAAGTGCATGGCCTTGCTGCCGCTGATGTTCGCCGAGCCCATCATCTGGCGCAGGTACCACTGGCCGCGCGTCTCGCCCTTGATCGAGTGGCGCTCGAAGACCTGTACGCCCTCGGGGAAGTGCCCGCACATGATCACCGAGTGGGTCCAGATGTTGCGGACCAGGTTCGCGGTGAACGTGGCGGCGAGCGTGGGCAGGAACGAGGGGCCCGACAGCAGCGGGTGGATCACGTAGTCCTTGAGCACCTGCTTGCGGATCTTGCGGCCCACGGCCTTGGCCCGCGCGCGGAACTCCGGGTTCTTGCGGCGGCGCTTGTGCAGGTTCTTGCCGAGCTCCAGGTCGTACGCGGCGATGCCGTACTCGAAGAAGCAGGCGTTGAGGAAGTTCCACAGCGGCTGGCCGAGGTGGAACGGGTGCCACTTCTGGTCCTCGTCGACGCGCATGATGCCGTAGCCGAGGTCGTTGTCCTTGCCGATCACGTTGGTGTATGTGTGGTGCAGCTCGTTGTGCGAGTGCTTCCACTGCTCGGACGGCGAGACGTGATCCCACTCCCAGGTGGTGGAGTGGATCTTCGGGTCCCGCATCCAGTCCCACTGACCGTGCAGAATGTTGTGGCCGATCTCCATGTTGTCCATGATCTTCGCCACGGACAGCCCGGCGGTGCCGAGCAGCCACGCGGGCGGGAAGATCGAGAACAGCAGCACGCCCCTGCTGACCAGCTCGAGCTTGCGCTGCGCCGAGATGACCTTGCGGATGTAGGCGGCGTCTTTCTCGCCGCGGTCTGCGAGCACCTCGTCGCGGATCGCGTCCAACTCGCGGCCTAGCTCCTCGATCTGTTCCGCGGTCAGGTGGGCGGTGGGGTCGATGGCGGTCAAGGTGCTCCTACCGTTCGATGTCGCAGGGGCCCGCCGCGGCGGACACGCAGGTCTGGATGAGGACGCCCGGCTCGGCCTCGGTGATCTCGCCGGTGCGCAGGTCGCGGACGGCGCCCGCCTTGAGCGGCGTGACGCAGCCGAAGCAGATGCCCATGCGGCATCCGGAGGGCATGAGCACGCCGGCCTCCTCGCCGACGTCCAGCAACGGCGTGGCGCCGTCCGCGTCGACGGTCTTGCCGGTGGTGCTGAACGTGACCTGGCCGCCGTCGCCGGCGACGACGATGCTGGGGCGGAAGCGTTCGGTGTGCAGGCGCTCTTGGACGCCGTGCTCGGTCCAGTGCTCTTCGGCGGCGTCGAGCAGGCCCGCGGGCCCGCAGGCCCAGGTCTCGCGCTCGGTCCAGTCGGGCACGAGTTCGTCGAGGCGGGCGATGTCGAGTACGCCGTCTGTGTCGGTGTGCACCTCGGTGAGCCGCAGCTTCTTGTCCGCGACCAGGTCGTGCAGTTCGTTGCGGAAGATCACGTCTTGCGGCTGTGGCGCGGAGTGGACCATGACGACGTCGTCGAACTCGGTGTCGCGCAGCATGCCCATCACGGGCGTGATGCCGCTGCCGGCCGTCAGGTAGAGCACCTTGGCGGGCTTGGCCTGCGGCAGCACGAAGTCACCGGTCGGCTGGTCGAGCTGGATCAGCGTGCCCGGTTTCGCCCTGCGGACCAGGTGGTTGCTGACCTTGCCGTCCGGGATCGCCTTCACGGTGATCGTGACGCGGCCGTCCTGGCGGTTTGTCGGCGAGGTGATGGAGTAGGCACGCCACAGGCGCACCCCGTCGACGTCGACCCCGATCCGCACGTACTGACCGGCTGTGTGGCCGCGCCAGCCCCGTCCTGGCCTGATCACGATGGTCGCGGCGTCCCCCGTCTCGGGGTGCACGGCCTCGATGCGCCCACGCAGGTCAGCGCCCGCACGCAGCGGGCCGACCAGGTCGAGGTAGTCCGACGGCAGCAGCGGCGTCGTGACCATCTCCAGTAGTTTCCACGCCCTGCTGCGGAGGGCTGCACTCGTCATGACTCCAGCTTGATGCGCCTCAAGGCGTAAAGTCCTGACCGCAGGACGTAAATCTGGTCGGCTGAATTGTTCGCAGGGAACAAAACGTGAGCCATGCAATCCGGAGGGCCAGCGAACTGGCCCTGGATGAGACGACGGTCACCGCACTTCGGGCCGCGCTGAAGACCACCGCCGACGAGGTCGTCCAGGCGATCATTGACGAGGTCCCTCCCTACGCCAACGCCCTTTCGGGCCGCATGGGCGCCACCATCCGCCGAGCCGTCCGCACCGCCCTGGGGCACTACCTGGACCTCGCGAGCGGGAACGCCACAGGCGGCGACGCCGGTGACGCAGCCTACGAGCTGGGCCGCGGCGAGGTGCGCGACGGCCGTTCGATGGACGCCCTGCTCGGCGCCTACCGCGTCGGCGCCCGCGTGGCCTGGCGATGCCTGGCAGCGGGTGCCGTACCCGCAGGTCTGCCCGCCGCCGAGGTCGCCAAGTTCGCCGAGCTGACCTTCGCCTACATCGACGAGCTCTCCGCCGCGAGCGCCGCGGGCCACGCCGACGAACTGGCCGCCCGGGGCAGGGCCCACGAGCGCCACCTGGAACACCTGGCCCGCGACCTCCTCGCCGGCGCGAGCCGGGACGTGCTGCGGGCCTCTGTTCAACGGGCCGGGTGGCAGCCTCCGGTTTCGCTGACCGCGGTCCTGCTGCCCGCCGCCCAGGCCCGGCCTGCCTACCGCGCGCTCGACCCGAGCACCCTCGTCCTCGACGATCTGCCGGATGCCATCGGTGTGCTGCTCGTCCCCGATGCCGACCGATCATATCTCTTGAGGCAGATGACCGACCGCGCCGCCGTGGTCGGCCCGGCTCGGCCATGGACTCGTGCGTCCGCCTCGTACGCACGAGCCGTACGCGCGCGCTCCCTGTCCTCTGATATTCGCGACACCGAGGACCACCTGCCCGAGCTGGTGCTGAGTGCCGACGTGGACGCGTTCGCAGACCTGCGTGCCCGAGCCCTCGCACCGTTGCGGGCCTTGCCTGTCGCCACCGCGCGGCGGCTGGAGGAGACGTTGCGGGCGTGGCTGCTGCACCAGGGCAGGCGGGACGAGGTGGCGGCGGCGTTGTTCGTCCATCCCCAGACCGTCCGGTACCGGATGTCGCAGCTGCGGGAGCTGTTTCCGGATCTCGCATCGCCACACCGGGTCCTTGAACTGACGCTGGCGGTCGGTCTTCGGGTCAGCTGACGCGTACTTCGACCGTCCACGACCGGGCGTTGTCACGTTGTTGGGTGCGGGGTTGTCTGACGGTGTGCCGGGGCGTGGTGGAGTCGGGTTCCGGTTGTGTGTTCACGGCGCGGTGGGCTGGCCGGCAATGCCGGTGATCTGCTCCCAGATCGCGAAGCGGACGGTCATCTCGGCTCGATAGTTGGATGCGGGGATCAGATGACGGCGGGGCCGGAAGTGGGGCGAGATGCCGCTGAACGCGGACAGGAACCGCTGTGCTGCGACGCTGCGGAAGCCCTTCATCGCCCGTTCGCGCTGCCGGGTGGGCTGGTGGCTGTTCTCCGCCCGGTTGTTCAGGTACTTCGACTGCCGGTGCCCGACGGAGGGCATGACCTCCCGGCGGGCCGTGCCGTAGGAGCGGAGCCTGTCGGTGACGACCATCCGCGGCACCGTGCGGGTCTTCTTCATCAGTCTGCGGAAGAAGCGCCTGACCGCGGCGGTGTCCCGGCGGCACTGCACGAGGACGTCCAGCACGTTGCCGTCGGCGTCCACGGCCCGCCACAGGTACTTCTGCTCGCCGTTGGTCTTGATGAAGACCTCGTCCAGGTGCCACTTGTCCCCGGGACGGGGCCGGCGGCGGCGCAGTCCGTTGGCGTAGGTCTGGCCGAACTTGGCGCACCAGCGGCGGACGGTCTCGTAGGAGACGACGACACCCCGTTGGAGCATCAGCTCCTCAACCTCGCGCAACGACAGCGGGAAGCGGTGGTACAGCCACACGCAGTGGGAGATGATCTCGACCGGGTACCGGTGCCCCTTGTACGACTGTACGACGGCGGCGCGCTGTCCACGGACGACCCCTTCCCGCGTGATCAACCCGAAGATCACCCCACCCGGACAGCCAACGTGACAGTGAGCTGTACTGAGATTTGTGGAGTCCCCGGACTGTCCCGAGTTGGGTGGAGTCGAGTTGCTTGGTTTCAGAAGCCTTCCGCTTATCGCTCGGCAGGCTTGATCAGTCGAACAGGGTTCCTGTTCGGGTGATCTCTCGGTGGTCGGGGCATAGCGGCAGGGCCTCCTGGTAGCTCGGGGTTGCGATCCCAACCGAGCAGCACCAGGAGGCCCTGTGCCGCAGTCTTTCGTGCTCGCGTCCGTGGAGTCCAACGCGCAGTCTCCGGCGTGTGACTGTCTCGCGCACAGGTTCGGCAACGCGGCCGACGGGCCGGACCGCGTCCGGTGTTACAACTCCGACCTGACGGAGGCGGAGTGGCAGGTCATCCGGCCGTTGCTGCCCGTTCCGGCGTGGCTTCAGGGGCGGGGCGGGCGGCCGGAGGGCTACTGCCACCGCGTGATGCTGGACCAATGCCACGAAGTTAAGAGCCCAGCGGCGGTGTCAAGGCATCAGGGAGAGTGATCTTGTAGGTGTTCGGCGCGGTGCGGATGAGTCGGCCGTTGCGAGCCCAGTAGCAGAGTTGCGCGGTGAGGCTGCTGAGGGGGCGCCCCGAGGCGGGAAGCCCGAGATGCCGCGCGATGTCCCGGGTGTGCATGGCCCGGTTGGAGTTCGCGGCCAAGAGCTGGCAGACCTGGCCCCAGCGGCCGGAGAGGGCCCGGCTCGGGTCCTGCGTGCTGGGCAGGGCTGGTGGGTGCACGGCGATCTCGATGGCGGTGATCGGTGTGCTGGCGCGTGGACGGCCGTCGCGGTTCCAGATGTTGTAGCGGGAGGTTCCGCACTTGACGATGCGGGCGGACAGTCGCATCCGGCGCCCGGGGAGCAGCGCGTGCAGGACGCGGGCGCCGATGTGTCCCACCAGGTCGGAGTGGCTGCTCGGCCCTGAGGCCGCGGTCGTTGCGACCAGGCTGACCACCGTGTCGCGGGCGGCTTCCAGAGCGACGGTGAAGCCGGCTCGGTCGGGATCGCAGCCGGGCATTGTCTCCACCGCGGTCACCATGACTGAGCGCAGGGCCTGGTAGAGGGTGAGCAGTCCCCACATCTCCTGGTTGAGGCCCACCGGGTCCTTCGAACGCAGGACTCGGCCTTTGAGCAGGGTGTGACGGAGCGCCAGGTAGGTGATCTCGATCTCCCAGCGCTCGTGGTAGAGGCGCACCAGGTGGTCGGCGGGATCGGTGCGGTGGTCGTTGAGCGTGGTCAGCAGGCGGTAGGTGCCGCCGAAGTCACCGCCGCCGGCGGTGCGGGAGTGGATCTCGGCCTCGATCACCCGCAGCGGGAGGCCGCCGATCCGGGTCAGGTAGGAGCCGTCGGGCAGCAGCGCCAGCACCGGCGGTCGTCGGGTGCTGGTGGCGCGTATCAGGAACTGCGCCCCCTGAGCTGCGATGTCTGCGAGCAGATTGTTGCTGTCGAAGGCGCGGTCCGCCAGGAGGAGCATGTCCGGGGTCAGGTGGCCGGTCAGGTCGTGGGCGTAGTCGGTCTCGCCCTTGGAGGCGGGGCCGAAGACCGCTGCGATCAGGCCGCGGGTGCCTGTTTCGCACAGGGTCATGAGCATCAGCCGGGGGTAGCCGGTCGGGCCGTAGCGGCGTTCGGTGCGGCCGAGCCAGGACCGGTTGCGCTCGTGGTCGGGGACGGACAGGCTCCCGCAGCCGTCGAAGGCCACCGTGCGCCAGCGGCGGTAGCGCACTCCGGGTGTGGACGGCTGGGCCAGCGGGCCGGCCAGCACGTCGAACAGCCGCTTGAGCGGGGCCACCCCGACCCGCCGACGCAGATCGCGAAGTGCCTTCTCCGACGGCTGCGGCACCCGGGCGGCCAGTCCGGCTGCGAGTTTGCCCCACACCAGTCCGGTACCCAGATGCTCGAACAGTCCGAGCGCGAGCACGAAGTACACCCCGACGCGAGAGGGGAGGCTCCGAAGTCGTCGCTCGCGAGCCCCGCTCTCCTCCAGTACCGCATCCACCAACTCGGGCGGGATGACCTGCGTCAACTCGCCGATATGACCAGGCGCGAACACGTCATCGGTTCCGCCCCGGACAGACTTGGCCACAGGGCCTCTGCTTTCTCAGGAAGATCTTGGTCGATCCCCTGGATAGCAGAGGCCCCTCCCGCATCCCGCCACGCTTGACACCGCCGCTGGGCTCTTAACTTCGTGGCATTGGATGCTGGACGCAGTGCGCTACGTGGTCGACAACGGCGTCAAGTGGGCCAACCTGCCCCGTGACTTCCCGCCGTACCGGAGGGTGCACGCGTTCGCCCGCCGCTGGCAGGTGACGGGCCTGCTCGCCGAGCTCCACGACCGGCTGCGCGACAAGGTGCGCCAGAAGGAGGGCCGGACGGTGGACCCGACGGCCGCCATCGTGGACTCGCAGTCAGTGCGGGCGGCTGCGAACATCCCCCGCCCGACGACCGGCTGGGACGGCGGGAAGAAGGTGGGCGGACGCAAGAGGCACCTGGTGGTGGACTGCCTCGGCCTGGTCCTGGCCGTGGCGGTGAGTGCGGCGAACGTGCAGGACCGCGACGCCGCCGTCCCGCTGCTCGACAGGCTGCGCAGGCTGTACTTCTCCCTCCGCCTGGTGTGGGCGGACGGCGGCTATGCCGGCAGCCTGGTCGACTGGGCCCGCGAGAACCTGCGCCTCACGCTCGACATCGTCAAACGCACCGACGACACCAGGGGGTTCGTGGTGCTGCCGCGCAGGTGGGTGGTGGAAAGAACGCTGAGCTGGCTGATGCGCTCGCGTCGTCTGGCGCGCGACTACGAGACGCTGCCCGCCATGCACGAGGCCATGGTGCTGTGGTCGATGACCATGCTCATGAGCGGTCGCCTGGCCGGACGCCGGCCGGGCGCCTTCAGCCGGCCGACGTCCCCAGCGCGGTGAACACCCCCGGCCGCGTCTGGAACGCCCACCCTCGCTCCACCAGGCGTTTCGCCTTCGACCGCAGCCCCTCGACCTTCGCCGGGACCGCCTGAAGGCCCAGGGCCGCGGCCAGTTGCTGACACCGCATGCCCTCCCGGCCCGCATCCGACTCCAACACGGACATGATCCGCTGGTAGTCCGCGGGCAGGACCGACACCGCCATCCCCTCGGCCCGTCGCGGCACCACCGACCCCGCCACCGTGCTCCCCACCGGCTCCACGGCCACGGAAGGCGGCCCGGCCAGCACCTCGGCCACCGTCACACGCGCATCCGCAAGACGCTGAAGTGCGCGTTCCGCCTCACCGAGCGCGGCCTGCACCCGCTCGGCCTCCTCCCGCAGTCGTGCCACCTCTTCCCGGACCTTCTTCTCCCGGGCCTCCAGCAGACCGAGCACCGACGGCACCCGCCACCTCCACAAGCGAGACGAACGGACGAACCACGCCCGTCTCTCCCGCCACGGACCGGAGTTCATTCCCAACCAGCTCGAACCAAACGATCACGTTCGGAAAGCGGATGGCGTCTCAGGCCCTAGGCACGGCGGCGAGCTCGGACACCTTGAATTCCTTCAGACGCTCTGCCAGGACGAGATCGCCGCCGCGACACCGTCGCCTACACCGGGCGCAGTTCGAGCAGCAGGTCGCCCTGGAGCAGAACGCAGGACCGCAAAAGATCCCCGCACTCCCGATAGATCCACGAGTGCGGGGCCTTTGTGCGGCTCATGCCTTGAGGGGCCGGACTGCTTCCCCTGCAGGGTCGAGCAGTGCTGCGACGCCCCCTTGTCCCTGCTTCCCCCGGTCCGCGGCGCTATGCCACGTAGAGGTACGCCCTGATCTCGGTGCCGTTGGCTACCCAGCTGAACCTCGTGGTGGTGTTCTTCGGGCACGCCTTGGCATCCTTGCGGCCGCTGCCGTCCGTGAAGCTGCCAAAGGCCTTGATCCAGGCGCACTTTCCGTCAGCATCCGTGTCCCTTACCCAGCCGTCGATGTAGACCTTGCTCCCCACGCACTCGATCGACCACGAGGCCGCGCCGCCGTCGGTCTCGGGGGAGAGAGTTGCCGGGCATGCTGCGGTCGTCCCCGTCGATCCGGCGGAAGCCGGCGCGGCCATAAGCAGGCCCGCCGTCAGCGCGGCTCCGGTCGCGGCTGCCAACTTCGTGGAAATGGTCATGTTTCCTCCATTGAACGAGCTGATGTGTCCCTGTGCCATGACGGTAGGGGCGGCGGCGCGGCTGTCGCGTCCCGTGGCGGGTGGAACTCCCGCCCCACCGCGCGCGGTAGCCGCGCGGACCCTGCGACTTCCGCGGTGGTGGTTCCTGCAACTTCCGTGGTACCGCGGAAGGTTGACGCCGCCGCGCGGGCACCGGCGTTACGCTGCGGCGATGTTCATGCGTACGCCCCGGCCGTTCGTCGTCGACACCCTGTTGGCGCTCGTCGTGGTCTGCGTGGCCGTCCGGCTGGGACAGCAGTCGGTGGCGCGGGGCTGGCCGGAACTCGACGCGCGTGCCTATGTGCTGCTCGCCCTGGCGCATCTGCCCCTCGCCCTGCGGCGCAGGGCACCGCTCGTGGTCTTCGCGGCCGTGCAGGGCGCAGGGGTCGCCTACGTCAGCCTGGGGTACTGGCCGCTGTTGTCGGTGTTCGGCGCGGCACTCGTCCTGTACACGGTGGCGTCGGTGTGTCCGGCACGGATCGCCATCGGCTGCGCGGCCCTGTCGAGCGCCAAATGGGTGTACGGCGGTGTGGTCAGCGACAGCCGGTCCGCTGGGCTGGCCGTCATCGAGGCGCTGCTGTGCTGCGCCGTGCTGGTGTGGTTCGGCACTCTGGCCCGCCGCTCCACCAAACTCGCCCGGCAGCTGCGCGTCGAGCAGGCCGAGCGGGCCCGCCGTGAGGTCGCCGCCGAACGCGGGCGTATAGCACGGGAGTTGCACGACGTCGTCGCCCACCACATGTCGGTGATCTCCGTGCAGGCGGGCCTGGCCCGGTTCGTCCTCGACTCCGATGCCGCCACGGCCCGCGGCGCGCTGGGCACCATCGAGGACACCAGCACCGAGGCCCTGGAGGAGCTGCGGCGCATGCTCCATGTCCTGCGGGAACACGATCCGGGCGGCGCCGATTCAGCCGCCCCCATGCCCACCCTGGCCCGCCTCGATGACCTGGTCGAGCGCGTGCGGGCCGCAGGCGTCCTGGTCGAACTGAGCATCCAGGGCACCGTGCGCCCGCTTCCGCCCGGCGTCGAGTTGTGCGCGTACCGCGTCGTCCAGGAGGCCTTGACCAACGTCCTCAAACACACCCGCCATGCCGATGCGCAGGTGCGGCTCCAGTACCGGCCGCACCACCTGACGGTCAGCGTCACCAACGACGGAGAGAAGATGATTTCGGACAACGTCCCCACCGGCGCCGGACACGGCTTGATCGGCATGCGGGAGCGCACCAAGCTCTACGGCGGGACGATCAGCGTCGGCCCACGCGCCGAGGGAGGGTTCGCGGTCCGCCTGAGTCTGCCGACATCGGCGACCGGCGCACGGTGGGGAGAGGAACGCAGAAGATGACCAGAGTCCTCGTCGTCGACGACCAGTTCCTCATCCGCGCCGGGCTCGTCGGTCTCCTCAACGCCGCACCCGGCTTCGAGGCCGTCGGCGAGGCGGGGGACGGCGAGGAGGCCGTGCAGGTGGCCGCCAAGACGCGGCCCGACGTGATCCTGATGGACATCCGCATGCCCGGCATGAACGGCATCCAGGCCACCGAGCACATCCTCGCGGACGCGGCCGACCCCGCGCCCCGAGTGCTGGTCCTGACCACCTTCGACCTCGACGAGTACGTGTACGGGGCGTTGCGCGCCGGGGCATCCGGCTTTCTGCTCAAGGACTCAGGACCCGAGCGGCTGCTGGCAGCGGTGGCCGCGGTCGGAGGCGGCGACGCACTCTTCGCGCCCAGCGTGACCCGCCGGCTGGTCGAGGCATTCGCGCACCAGGCCAGGTCCGCGCCCGGCACCCCACCCTCGCCGGACCTCGGCACGTTGACCTCCCGCGAGGTCGAAGTCCTCAAGCTCATCGCGCGCGGCCTGTCCAACCCGCAGATCGCCGACCGGCTCTCCATCAGCGAAGCGACGGTCAAGACCCACCTCAACCGCACCATGACCAAACTGGACCTGAACAGCCGGGCCCAGGCGGTCGTGATCGCGTACGAGACGGGGCTGGTGACACCGGGAGAGTAGGCGGGCCACGCGGCACGCGACCGCAGACACTGTCGGTTGCACCGCGCCGGGCGCCTTTGTCGCCACGTACCCGTGACGCATGTAGTGGTTCCCCCACCGTCGCCCAGACACCAGGCCTCAGCAGCCACTCAACCTTCGGTGAGAAAACCTAGCGGTCACCAACCTTCGATGACAACGCTCAACCTTCGCTGCGAGAGGTCACCAACTATCGCTGCGAGTACAGGAACACGTGCTGTCGCTCTTGATTCACTAGAACACATGTACGAATATCAAGCCGTGACTGCAAGACCGGTGGCGAGCGTGCGAGCGGGGGGCGGCGCCGACGGGCCGGCGTCGTCCTCGCCGCTGAGTGCTCTGCTGCCGGGCGGGCGGATCCGCCCGGGCACGGCGGTCAGCGCCGGCGGGGACATGCCGCTGCTGCTGGCGCTGGCGGCGGAAGCCTCCACGGAGGCCGTCGGCTGGGCGGCGGTGGGCCTGCCGCAGATGGGGGCGCTGGCGGCCGAGGCGGCGGGGCTGGACCTGGCGGGCGGTATACGGATCGACGACCCGGGCCGGCAGTGGGCGCAGGTCCTGGCCACCGTCGCCGAGGCGGTCCCCGTCGTCCTGGTCGGCCCGCTAGGAGCGGTGCCCGACCGGATCGCACGGCGGCTGGCCGCCGTGCTGCGGCGCAGCGGAACGGTCCTGCTGGCCGCCGGCCCGTGGCAGGGGGCCGAGGCGCGGCTGCGGGTCGTCTCCGCACGGTGGGAGGGCGTGGGTGACGGGCACGGTCTGCTGCACGGTCGCCGGGTGAGGGTGGCGGCTGCCGGGCGCGGTGCCGGGGCCGCGCCCAGGTATGGCGAGATGTGGCTGCCCGGACCTGACGGCGCGGTCGCGCCGCTGTCCCAGGAGGGCGACGCCACCAACACGCCCGCACCCGCCGCAGCGACGGGTGCCGGGCGTGAACGGCGTCCGGTCCTGCGCGTGGTGGGGTGACCCGCGGTGGGCAAGGGCCGCGTTCTCGTCGGCTGGATCCCCGACCTGCCGGTGCTCGCCAGCGGGGCACGCTCGGCGGAGGCGGTGGCGGTCGTGCACCGGGACGCGGTGGTGGCGTGCTCGGCGGCTGCCCGGGCGGCCGGGGTGCGGCGCCGGATGCGGCTGCGCGTGGCGCTGGCCCGCTGCCCGCAGCTGCACGTTGTCGAGCGGGACCTGGCCGCGGAGATGCGCGCCTTCGAGCCGGTCGTCCGCCATGTGGAGGACACGGTGATGCCGCGTCTGGAGGTGATCCGGCCCGGCCTGATCGCCGCGCCGGCTAGGGGGCCGTCCCGGTACTGGGGCGGCGAGCGGCAGCTGGCCGATCGGCTGGTGGCCGCCGTCGCCGAACTCGGCTTTCCGGCCCGGGCGGGCCTGGCCGACATGGTCTTCACGGCGGCGCTCGCGGCCCGCGCCGGACACATCGTGCCCGCCGGGGCCGACGCGCAGTGGCTGGCCCCGTACCCGGTGGGCGTGCTCGGCCTGCCGCGCCTGACGGAACTGCTCACACGCCTGGGCATCCACACGGTCGGCCGGTTCGCGGCGCTGCCCGAGAACAAGGTCGTGGCCCGCTTCGGCGCCGAGGGCGCGGCCGCGCACCGCACCGCCCGCGGACAGGAAGCACGTCCCCTGTCCGTACGGACCAGTACCGACGAGCACACCGTGGCGTACGGGTTCGAGCCCGCCGAGCAGCGCCTCGAACCGATCGCCTTCGCGGCGAAGGCGATCGCCGAGCAGCTGCACGACCGGCTGGCGGTGGCCGGCGCGGTGTGTGCCCGCCTGGAGGCCGGCGTCGAGCTCGCCGACGGCCGTACCCTGACCCGGCTCTTCCGCCATGAGGGACGGCTGTCGGCCCTCGCGGTGGCCGAGCGGGTACGTGGCGTCCTGCAGGCCTGGGCCGACGCCGGCGCTCTCGATGCCGGTGGCGAGCGCGGCATCGTCCGCCTGGTGCTGCGGCCGGAGCGGCTGAGCGCGGCTACGGGCCATCAGACCGCGCTGTTCGGCGAGAGAGAGACCCCGGAGGAAGTGGAGCGGGCCGCCGCCCGGGTGCAGGCGATGCTCGGTCACCGATCGGTGGTGCGCGTCGAGCTCGGCGGCGGCCGGGGACCTGCCGAGCGGGTCCGGCATGTGCCGTTCGGCGACGTCGACACGGGCCGCCGCCTGCCGGCCGGGCCGTGGCCGGGACAGCTGCCCGCCCCGCACCCCGCCACCGTCTTCCCGACCTGGCTGCCCGCCCAACTCACCGACGACGCCGGACAATCGGTGACCGTCTCCGGCCGCATGGCCCTGTCCGCCGCGCCCGCCCACCTTGTCGTGGAGGGGCACGGCGAGGCCAAGGTTGCAGGGTGGGCCGGACCGTGGCCGGTGCTGGAGCAGTGGTGGGATCGTGCACGCTCCCGCCGGATCGCGCGGATGCAGATCGCGGCCGCCGACGGCGGCGCCTGGCTGCTGGTGATCGAGCACGGCCGGTGGTGGGCGGAGGCCCACTATGGATGACCACCACCGCGCGCCCGTCCTGCCCCTGCCCACGGCTCACCGACGCCGTACGACGGTGGGGGAGGGGAACACGGCCGAGCCGGGCTGGGCCGAACTCCACGTCCACACGGCCTTCAGCTGGCTGCAGGGAGCCGCGCAGCCCCACGAACTGGTCGCCGAAGCATCCCGCCTGGGCATCACCGCGCTGGCCGTCACCGACCGCGACGGCCTCTACGCCGCCCGCCGCCTGGCCGAAGCCGCGAAAACGGCCGGGATCGGCACCGTCTACGGCGCCGAACTCACCCTGAACGACCCCGAGCTGGGCACACCGGTGGTGCTCGCCCGCGACCTGGAGGGATACCGCCGCCTCTCCGCGCAGATCAGCGCCGCCCAGCTGGCCGGCGCCAAGACAGCGCCCCGCTACGACCTGCAGGCGCTGTCCGCGGCCGCGGCCGACGGCCACTGGGCAATCCTGCCCGGCTGCCCTGGCCCGGACGTCGACCGGCGGGACGTGAGCGCGGTCGCCCACCGGCTGCAGCGCCTGGTGGAGGTGTTCGGACCCTGCGTGTACGGCGAACTGGTTGACCATCACCTGCCGCAGGACTCGGTCGCGATGGACGTGATGGTGGTCGCCGCGCGCCGCACCGGCTGCCCGCTCGTCGCCACCGGCGCCGTCCATTACGCCGCCCCGCGCCAAGCCCGCCTGGCCCAGGCGCTCGCCGCGCTGCGCCGCCGCGAGGACCTCGACCACGCCGCCGGCCACCTGATGCCCGCCCCGACCGCACACCTGCGCAGCCGCGCCGAAATGCACCAGGCCCTCGCCCGCTACCCCGGGATCCTGGAGACCACGGTCGAACTCGGCCACGCTCTGGTGATCGACCTCGACGAACTGCGCCCGCAGCTGCCGGACTTCGACGTCCCCGCCAGCCACACCCCCGACACCTGGCTGCGCCGGCTCGCCGAGGAGGGCTGCACCCGCCGCTACGGCCCGCGCGCCGACCCGGCCGCAGCCGCCGCCTGGCGGCAACTCGATCACGAGCTCACCGTGATCGCCGATCTCGGCATGTCCGCGTACTTCCTCATCTGCTGGGACGTCGTCCGCTTTTCCCATGAGCGCGGCATCTGGTGCCAGGGACGGGGCAGCGCCGCGTCGTCGGTGGTCTGCTACGCGCTCGGCATCACATCCGTGGACGCCCTGCGCCACGGTCTGCTGTTCGAACGGTTCCTGCACGCCGCGAAGGCCGATCCGGACATCGACATCGACTTCGAAAACGCCCGCCGGGAAGAAGTCATCCAATACGTGTATGAACGATTCGGCCGTCAGCATGCCGCCCAGGTCGCCAACGTGATCACGATGCAGCCGAGGCTGGCCGTGCAAGAGGCGGCCAGGGCGCTCGGCTATCCCATCGGCCGTATCCGCGAGATGACCCGGCACATCCACCACGAGCCCCCGGCCCCCGACGCCGACGTACCCCAGGACGTACGCGAACTCGCCGCGCAACTCCACAAACTGCCACGGCACTTGGGCGTGCACTCCGGCGGCATGGTCCTCACCCGACAGCCCATCGGTGAGGTCATGCCCGTGGAGTGGGCCACCGCCGAAGGCCGCTCAGTTTTGCAGGGTGACAAGGATGATGTGGCCGCCGCCGGACTTATCAAGATCGATCTGCTCGGGCTCGGGATCTTGTCCGCCCTGCACAGCGCGTGCGATCTGATCGCCGAACATCACGGCGTGCGCTTCGATCTCGCCTCGATTCCCCAGGATGACCCGGGCGTCTACCGCATGATCGCGCGCAGCGACACCATCGGCGTCTTCCAAGTCGATTCTGTGTCAACTCCAGCCGTGTTGTCCTCGGCCTGCTGACGGTCAGCAAGAGCGGACGGCGCCATCCGGGCCCGGATAATCTGGCCGCCCGCCATGCGCCGCTCTTGCCCACGCGCGTCTGCGCTGCCGTGGCGGAGGCCGGTGGCGGGCGGCGGGGAGCGGATCACGCTCGTGCAAGGGAGGTCAGCGGGGCAGGGCGTGGTTCAGCCAGGTCAGCAGGTCGTTGATGACCTCCTGCCTGTTGGTCTCGTTGAACAGTTCGTGGCGGGCTCCCGGATATGTTCGGTACGTGATGTCCGTGACGCCGGCCGTGCGGTAGCGCTTGACCAGCAGGTCGCTGAGCTGGAGTTGTTCGTTGAGTGGGTCCATGTCTCCGACCATGACGCAGATGGGCAGCTGGGCCGGAACGCCTTGGGGATCGGCGAGTGTGGGCGATGCGCGGGCGAGGTCCGCCATGCCCTGGGCGTCGAGGCTGAAGCCGCACAGAGGGTCCGCGAGGTAGGCGTCGACGGCGCGCTCGTCGCGGCTGAGCCAGTCGAACGGTGTGCGGGCGGGCTCGAACGCCGCATTGAGGGCGCGCAATGGGTCTTCTTCGGTGGTCTGTCCCGCGAGCATGACATCGACCGCTGTGGTGCCGGTCAGCGCGACAGCGTTGATGAGGGCGGCGTGCCGCAGTATGTACTGCTGGGCGGCGAAGGACCCGAGGCTGTGGCTGATCAGTACCAGGGGGAGGCCTGGGTGCCGCTCGTGGGCGATTGCCGAAAGGGCGGCCAGGTCTTCGACGAGCCGGTTCCAGCCGTTGTCACCGAGATGGCCGGGCGAGGCGTGTCTGCTGAGTCCGTGTCCGCGGTGATCGTTGGCGTAGATGGTGAAGCCCTGATCGGTCAGTGCCGCGGCGAGCGGCGCGTAGCGGCTGGCGTGTTCTCCCATGCCGTGGGCGATCTGCACTACGGCACGCGGCGGTGTGTTGGGCCGCCATTCGTGCACGTGGATCGTGACACCGTCCGTGCTGTCGAAAGTGAACAACGCAACTCCTGATGTGGGGATCCGGGCAGCTTCGAGTGCCGGGCCGGGTGTCCTGAGTGGTCGGCCGTGGCTGAGAGGCCGTGTTTGAGGTCCGGGGGGCGGATGGATCAGACGGGGTGTTCGCCGAGATAGCCGGCGACGATCCTGGCCTGGTCGGCATCGAGTTCCCGGGCCGCGGCGTGGGTGGTGATTTCGCCGTGGGAGAGGACGTAGCCGTGGTCCGCGACCTCGAGGGCCAGGCCGACGTGCTGTTCGACGAGCAGTACTCCGCAGCCGGAGTCGTCCGCGTAGCGCCGTACGACGGGGAGCAGCTCCTCCACGATGATGGGTGCCAGGCCGAGGCTGAGTTCGTCGAGCAGAAGCAGTTTCGGGCGCCGGGTCAGTGCGCGCCCCATGGCGAGCATCTGTTGCTCGCCGCCGGAGAGCAGGCCTGCCCTGCGGTCCTTGAGGCGGGACAGGACAGGGAAGTAACGGTAGGCGGCGGCCTCGTCCAGGCGCTCTCCCCGATGACCGAGGCGCAGATGTTCCGCCACGGTGAGACCGGAGAAGATGCCCCGTCCCTCGGGGACATGGGCTACGCCGAGACGGGCGCGGGTGGCGGCCGGGATTCTGTCGAGGGGCGAACCGGCGAAGGTGACCGTGCCGGCCATGGGGCGCAGCAGTGCGGAGATGGCCTTCAACGTGGTGGTCTTCCCGGCTCCGTTGGCTCCAAGCAGGGCGACGACTTGTCCCGCCGCCACGGTCAGGGCGACGTCGCGGATGACAGGTGCACCGTCGTATCCGGCGGTGAGTCCCCTCACCTCGAGAACAGGGGTGCTCATGATGGCTCCGGTGTGGTGGTGACGACCTTGGACGGGCCGTCGGCGGATGGCGTGCCGCCGTGCTGCCGGGAGGCAGCGGTGGGCTGGACCGCGGAGGCCCCCAGGTAGGCGGTGATGACGGCCGGGTCGGTGCGGACCTGCGCGGGTGGCCCGGAGGCGATGACCTTGCCGAATTCCAGGACGACCACGTGGTCACAGATGCCCATGACGAGACTCATGTCGTGGTCGATGAGGAGCAGTGATGTTCCGTCGTCCGCGATGGCACGCAGGCGGCGTCCGAGTTCGGCGCTCTCCGCTGTGTCCAGCCCGGCAGCGGGTTCGTCGAGGCAGACGACGCGCGGTCCGGCGGCCAGGGCCCGGGCCACGCCGACGAGTTTGCGCTGTCCTTGGGACAGCTGGTGGGCCGAGGCGTGCGCGAGATCCTCAAGCCCCAGGGCTGACAGGGCCTGTGCGGCGGCGGAGTTGGGCGACACGCGGCGGCCGAGCGTTTCGCCGAGAGCTCTCCACCAGCTCGGCCGGTCCGCCGTGATCTGAAGGTTCTCCGCGACCGTGAGGTCCTCGAAGAGCTCGCTGCTCTGGAAAGTACGGGCGAGGCCGCGTCGTGCTCGCGCGTGCGGCGGCAGACCGGTGAGGTCCTGGCCGTCCAGTTTCATCCGTCCACGCGCCGTGACGAGGCCGGTGACGGCGTCCACGAAGGTGGTCTTGCCGGCGCCGTTCGGACCGATCAGCCCGACGAGTTGGCCTTGCTCGACGTCCAGGGACACCTCGCTCAGTGCGTGCACCCCGCCATAACTGACACTGACCGACTGGACCGACAGTACGTTCACGAGGCGACCTCCGTGGTGTCGAGCGCCGCGGGTGCGTGGTGCTCCCCGGCGGGGTGAGTGCCACCCGGCGTACTCACCTGGGCCGCGGCACGTGCGGCTCTCTTCGCCGTCCTGCGGCGGTGGGTGGCGCCCGCGATTCCGTCGGGGTTGGCGATCAGCGTCACGATCAGGGACACCCCGCCGAACAGCAGCGCCCAAGTCCCCTTGATCCCGAACCATTTGTCCAGCGCGTGCGGCAGCAGTGCCTCGGTCGACATCAGTCCCGCGATCACGGCTCCGGACACCATGGTGATGCCGCCGATATAGGCGAAGCCGATGAGGCCCAGAGCGGCCAGCGCGGTGAACCGGGCCGCGCTGACAGAGCCGAAGTTGTAGCCGTACAGGGTGCCGGCGACGCTGGCGATGAAGGAGCTGATGGCGAAGGCGGCGATCTTCACGGCCCGTACGTCGACTCCCGCCGCCGCCGCGGCCCGTTCGTTGGAGCGGACCGCGAGCATGCGTCTGCCGAGACCGGTGCGCCGCAGATGGGCGACGTACATTCCGAGAACGACGGTGACGGCCAGCACGAGGAATCCGAACATGGGGCTGGGCTCGTTGCCGTCCAGACCGCGGAAGTCCGCTCCCGGGCCGAGGTTCACCCCGAACAGGCGAGGCGGGGGTACGGACACACCGGCGGTGCCGCCGAAGGAGGTGTTGCCGAACAGGGCCTGTTCCATGGCCAGGGCGGCGGCCAGGGTGACGACGGCGAGGCTCACACCGCGGACCCGGAGGGCGGAGATACCCGCGGCCACGCCGAGCAGTGTGGCCAGCAAGGTGGCGCCGAGGGCGTCGAAGGGGAAGGGAATGCGCAACTGGACCGCGAAGTGGGAGAGGGCGAAGCCAGCAGTGCCGGAGATGGCCAGCTGCATCACGGAGATCTGTCCGACGTAACCGGTGATGACGACGTACGACAGGACGATGACCATGCCGATCATCGAGTTGGTGAGGGCCTGACGGAAGTCGAAGGGCAGTACCACCAAGGCTCCTGCGGCCACGACCGCGGCCAACAGGGCGGGACGTAGCAGCCGTTCGGGCAGGGGGACGGCGGGCAGTCTCTGTTCGATGGCTTCCCCGCGGCGCGGCAGGCCGGCGCCCCGGACGTACAGGGCGACCACCATCAGAACGAAGACCAGCAGCTGCTGAAGGCCCGGCATGGCGTTGCCGTTGTCGGTCGGGAACCAGCTCTGCGTGGAGAGGTAGTACACGATCGACTGCAGCACTCCGATGAGGATGCCCGCCGTGCAGGCGATCCACAGCGACGTGAACCCGGCGAAGAGGGCGGCGGCGAGAGCGGGGACGACCTGGAGAGGGAGGGTGATGGAGTCGACCTGGACGATGGGCGCGGCCAGGACGCCGAGCGACGCGGCGAGACGGTGCGCAGCGGCCGGAACACCGCCACCTCTATGAGCACTCCGACGGCGAGCGCGGCCACGAGCGCTCCGATGAGAGCGGCCACGGTCGGCAGGGTGAAGCCGAAGAAGCCAGAGGTGAGCGCCCAGAAGATGTAGGCCGAGGCCATGGCGACGGCGCCGGTGGACAGGTTGATGATGCCCGAGCCCCGGTATGTCACCACGACGCCGAGCGCGATACCGGCGATCAACGCTCCCTGGCCGAGTCCGAGCACGGCGAAGAGCAGGATCTGATCCATGCATGACTCCTGTCACGACTGTGGGAGTCCCGTGCCGACGGTGCTCCGTTGGGGAGGGACGGCTGCACCGTCGGCACGGGGGTGAGCCCGAGGGCTCGTGGGAGGGTGAGAGCGGGGCTCACTGGGGCGGGCGAATCCAGTCGGTCAGCGGCTTGAACTGGCCCTTGCCCTGGTACTGGTAGAACCGCGCCTGGTCGTTGCAGACCGCGGGGGCGTCCTTGTACTTGCCGCACTTGACCTCGGCAGCGCCCATGATGACCGGCCCGGTGAACTTCTTCAGCTGCTCGGTGACCGTCGCGGGGGTGATCTTGTCGGGGCCGACGGCGTTGAAGATCTTGGCGTACGTCAACACCGTGCTCCAGCCCAGCGGTGCGAAGACCTTGGCCGCCGTGTCCTTCTTCAGCCCCACCTGTGCCGAGGCGGTCAGGAACGCCTTGGAGTCGGCTGCCGAGGAGTCGGCCGTCAAGGTCTGGGCGACCCCGTACGTCCAGGCGGGCAGGTCGCCGCCGAGGCCCTGGGCGACGTCCGGAGACATGCACAGGGGGGTCGCGACCACCGGCTTGGTGACCCCCAGCTGCTTCAGGGCCTTGGCCACGCCGACGCATCCGGAACCGATGGTGATGGGCACGACGACGTCGGCCGTGCTCGCGCCCGCCGCGGTGACCGGGCCGATGAGATCGGTGGCCTGGGCGTCGAATCCGACGGACTTCACCTTCAGACCGGCGGCCTTGAGGCCCTTTACCGCCGCGCTGGAGGCGATCTTGTCTCCTGGCGTGTTCGTGTGGATCACCGCCGCGGTCTTCGCCTTCAGCACGTCGCGGGAGTACGTCCCCCAGGCGCCGAAGATGTGCGGCAGGTCGCCGAAGGTGCTGAAAGTGTTCTTCGCCGTGGGCATGGTCGGGCCCGTCGCCACCCCGACCAGCACCGGCTTCTTGCCCGCGACCACGGCGTTGAAGGAAGCGTCACCGAGGTAGAGATTGCCGACACCGATGGCGGAGACACTCTTGTCGCCGAGCAGTTGCTGGCCGCACTTCTGCCCCTCCTCCTCTGCCGACACCACGGTGCAGACCTTCAGTTCCAGCGGATGCCCACCGATCCCGCCCAGCTTCTCGTTGACGTACTTCACGGCGGCGCGGGCGCCCGCGGTCGCCTCGGGGTTGCCTCCAGGGCCGCCCTCCACGTTCACCCAGCCCAGGCCGACGGGGGAAAGGCTCTTGTCGGCCTTTGCCTCCTTCCCCCCGACGTAACGCAGGTAGTCGGTCACGACGGCGCTCGACGGGCGGGAGTCCGCAGCGGAGGAGGAGGCCTGCGAGCCGGCGGTCGATGTCGATGCGGGTGTGCTCGAACCTCCGCACGCCGAGATGCCCAGCAGGGACGTCGTGACGGCGGAGACGAGGACCAGTCTTCGGGGACGTGAGGTTGCGGGCATGCGGGGATCCTCCGTGATGGGAACAAGGGCAGGGCGGTGCCCGGCGGGGCATGCGGAAGGAGAGGCGGAAGGCAGCGAGAAGTCTGTTGGCGGACCGGGGTGACCGGTGCGGAGGCACGAAAGGCCTGCTCATTCAGCCTTTCGAGCTTTCGTAACTTTCTTACGGAGCTGGAATCTAGGTGTAGGCTTTGCGCCGTGTCAACGCCTTGGTGACACCGAATTAACGATCATGCAATGGGGAGGGGCAGGGCATGACAACGGAAGCTGGGCGGCGCCGGCTCCCGCGGCGTTCCCTTGAGGAGACGCGGGCGCTGATGCTCGAAGCGGCCACCAAGCTCGTATGCGCCGGCACGGGTGACACCAGTGAGGCAGCCGTCTCTGCCGCCCTCGCCCATATCCGCGTGAAGCAGGTCACCGAGGAAGCCACGCGCATCATGCGGGAGCGGCTGGGCGACGGCCGGGCACCGGCGATCACGACCGGATCGATCTACCAGATCTGGCCGGCACAGGCGGATTTCCAGGCGGAACTCCTTTTCCACCTCACCACCCGCCAGGCCGAGCTGGTCCCGAGCCTGCCGGACAGCATCCGCCGCTTCGAGGAAGCAATCGACAACGGCATCACGTGGCAGGAGGCGCTCAACGACGTACTCACCCACAACCACGAGAACCACCGCGTCGACCCGATCTACCGCGTGATGCTCGGCTTCTACGCCAGCGCGGCCAACCCGCGTGTGCGCGAGGCTCTGGGGCATTACGGCGATTCGTTCACCAAGGTCGCCTGTGAGGCGTACCAGGCCCTGCTCGACGCCTACGGACTGCGGATGCGCGCGCCCTACAAGGTCGAACACCTCGCCACCACTCTCGCGGCCCTGCTCGACGGCTTCCATATGCGTTGGATCGCCGGATACGCCGATCTGGACGACCCGGAGCGACAGGACGGCTGGTCCCTCCTGACCCGGGCCGCCGTCACGCTGTTCGAGCAGTTCACGGAGCCGACACAGCCGAGCGGCACCACTGGGCACGTCGAGGCGACCCCGAGCACACCGACGTAGCGACTACGAAAAGCCGTCCGCCGAGAAGTCATGGATCACGTCCCGGACCCAGTCCGCGCTGGTCAACGACACCTCCGCGATCTTCGCCGCCGGCATGCCCGCACGGATAACAGCACCATCCGGGCCCGCGCTCACATCACTGCCGAACCGGTGCCCCTGCGGATGAACCACAACAACCGCATGCCCTCATCGTCAGAAATGTAGCCCTTCACACGCTCAGCGACCTGCGAGTTCACCAACACCCGCACGGGGCGTTCTTGAGTGGGCTTGGTCAGGGGGTCTTGGGGGGTCGCGGAGATCGTTCCCCAGGACGGGAGTGATCGTTCTCCAGATGAGTTACGCCGCCGCCCTGCGGCGAGGTGGCGTTGACTCATTCGATGTGTCTGTCGTGGACCTCGAGAGTGAGGTGGGGCCACGAGGTGGCGAACCGGGTCAGGTCACCGGCGGTCGGGATGGCCGCCGCGGGTAGTGACTCACTGGGAAGGAACTGAACGGTGGTCCCGGTCGTGCCGTCGTGGGCGATCGGCGCCAGGCCGGTCACAGTGTTCAGGCGGTGAAGGAGGTCTCGGCGGGGACCTGGGCCGCCGTTTCCGCGGAGGCTCCGCGCGGGGGCAGGCCGTGGCGCTTGCGGAAGTACGTGGAGAAGTCCTCGTCGAGACGGCGGATGCCATCGGACCGGTCGCGGCGTTCCTGCCGTGTCTGTGTCTCCATCGCCTCCTGGTAGTTGGTCGTGGGATCCGGCAGTAGGGTCTGCTGGATGCGCAGGGCCAGTCCCGTGGTCTTCAGGAGCAGGGCCCGGACAGGTGCGGGGGGCGGGGTCATGCCGTGGACCCGCCAGGTGGTCGGGTGCATCGTCGACGTGGCCAGAGCGCGGGCCAGGCCGTGCAGTGGCCTGGGGAAGTTCCGGTAGGCGAACTGGTCCAGGATGGCCAGCGTGACCCAGCGGCCCTCGTCGTTCTCAGGCCAGGGCCGGTTCTCGAACTCGTCGACGAAGGCCATCAGGGAGTCCCAGTCCTCAGGCATGTCCATGATCGTGTTGCCGTGCTCGTCGGTGAAGAGCTTGGACATCTCGAACCAGAAGCGGTGCGCGGCGATCTTCTGCTTCTCGGTGTACCCGGGCAGCCCCAGTTTGAGGTTGAAGCGATGCAGGGCTGCGGCGCTGAAGCAGAGGGTGTAGACGTAGTCGTCCATGTGGGCGAAGCTGCCCGGATAACGCTTGGCGTGGAAGGCGTGCAGCTTGTTGATGCCCTCCACCGACTTCTGCGTTTTGGGGTGGTGCGGGCCGTAGTGCCACCAGAGGAGATTGTTGCGGACAGTGTCCTCCACGCGCTGCGTAGCCCGCTCGAGCACCTTGCCGTCCCCCTTGTTCCACAGCGGCTGAGCCCCGTGCCGAGGGACGTAGAAGTGCGGGAACAGGTGGGTGTAGACCAGGTTCAGTGCGAAGTCCGTCAGGCCGTAGGTGCTCGTCAGGCGCCAGATCTCCACGTAGTCGGTCTCCGGATCCAGCTGTTCGATCCGCTGGGCGATCCACCTGCGCGGCTGCTTCATGATCGTGTCCTTTCCGGGTCTTTCATCCCGTGCACGCCACCCTTCCGGCAGCCAGTGCCGCAGGCATCGGTTGCCGGGGCCAAGGTCTGGGCGGGCCCCTGTACGCGGCGTACAGGAGCGCGCGAAGGGGCTGCGTGCGAGGCGCCCGCTGGGCCTCGCACGGCGTTCGCCCGGGTCGGTCAGAGGTAGACGGTCTGGAGTTGCAGGTATCCGGCAAGCCCCTCGGGGCCGAACTCGCGGCCCATGCCGCTGGCCTTGATGCCGCCGAACGGTCCGGCGGGGTCGGGGAGGTAGTGGTTGACGCCGATGGTGCCGGTGTGGACGCGGCGGGCGACGGCCGCGCCACGCTCGGGGTCGGAGGTCCAGACGGTGCCACCGAGGCCGTAGTCGGAGTCGTTGGCGATGCTGACGGCGTGATCGACGTCGTCGTAGGCGATGACGGAGAGGACCGGGCCGAAGATCTCCTCGCGGGCGATGGTGGCGTTGTTGTCGACGTCGGCGAAGACGGTCGGCTGGACGAACCAGCCCTTGTCCCGGTCCGCGGGACGTCCGCCGCCGGTCGTGACGCGGCCGCCCTCGGCCTGGCCCTTGGCGATGTAGGACTCCACGCGGTCGCGGTGAAGCGCTGTGGCCATCGGGCCGATGCGGGTGGCCTCCGAGAGCGCGTCGCCGATCGTGAGGGACTCGACGAGCGCGGTGAAGGTGTCCACGACCTCGCTGTAGCGGCTGTGCGGGGCGAGGACGCGGGTGCCGAGGAAGCAGGTCTGGCCGTTGTTGAGGAGGGTGGCGGAGAACAGGTCCTGGCCGATCTTCGCCAGGTCCAGGTCTGCGTCGTCCAGGACGATCGCCGCGGACTTGCCGCCGAGCTCCAGGCTGACCGGCCGCAGCAGACGGCCGCAGGTCTCGGCGATGGCGCGCCCAGCGGCGGTGGAGCCGGTGAAGGCCACCTTGTCCACACCGGGGTGGGCGACCAAGTAGGCGCCGACCTCCCGGCCCGCGGGGACGATGTTGAGGACGCCGGCCGGCACCCCGGCCTCCTCCGCGGCCTCGGCCAGCAGGAAGGCGTCGAGCACGGTCTCCGGGGACGGTTTGAGGACGAGTGTGCAGCCGGTCGCCATCGCGGGCGCGATCTTGAGCATGGACAGTGTCTGCGGGAAGTTCCACGGGGCGATGGCCGCCACCACCCCGATTGGGTTCTTGCGGACTTCCACGGATCCGCCGAGCAACGCCGTGCGCGTCTCGCTCGTCTCCAGGCCGCGCGCCAGCTGTGCGTAGTAGCGCAGGATCGCGGCCGGGAAGTCGGCCTCCAACTGCCGTGAGACCACGACCGGCATGCCGTTTTGGCTGCTGACGCGCTCCACGAAGCCGTCTGCGCGCTGCTCCATCGCATGGGCCAGCCGCTCCATGACCTCGGCACGCCGGGCCGGCTCCCAACTGGCCCAGCCGCCGGGCTCGTCGAACGCATGGCGTGCGGCGGCCACGGCCGCGTCGATGTCCGCCTCGGCGCCCTCGGGCACGTGGCCCAGCGGTTCCTCGGTGCTGGCGTTGACCGGCACGATCGTGCGGTCCGTGCTGGGCGTGGCCCACGTCCCGCCGATGTAGAGAGTGTCGTAACGCAGGTCCATGATCTGTCTCTTTCGGTGTGAAGGGGTCCGCCCGTGCGGCCACAGTGCGGTGCGCAAAGACGCGGCGCCGTGGGCCCGTCGGGGAGGGGGAGCGCCAGGTGTACGGGGGCGTGAAGGCGATGTTTCCGGCGCACACCTGGAGAACCTCACGATGAGGCGGTGCGACAGCGAGGGAATTGGGCCCGTCGTCCAAAGATGGGATGCCTCGTTGTACGCCGGGTACAGAATTTCGCCGATCCGTTCCTCGCGTTGTTTCCAGGGGTTGACGCCCCTGTCGCTTCGACGACCAATAGTCGTAATGGCACGAACTTTCGTGTCACGGACTCGCGGCCGTGTCCCGACGACGCACGGCAAGGAGAAGCGCCATGTCCCTTACCGCGCCCTCACGGCCTCAGGCGGTCGCTTCATTCGCCGATCCCGGCTGGCCTGCCAACGGCTGGTACGCCGCCGCGCGGAGCGGGGAGCTGGGGTCGCAGCCCGTGGCCCGCACCGTGTGCGGCCACAACCTGGTGCTGTTCCGGCAGGCGAGCGGTACGGCCGCTGCTCTGGCGGATGCCTGCTGGCACAAACTCGGAGGCGGGCACGCGGCCGAGACCTTCACCGTCGAGGTCATGGAGACCGGCGAGCGCGTGAGCGTCGCCGCGGACACCTCCATGCTGGACGCTCTGCGGGAGGCGGGCGTCGAGATGATGTACGACTGTCGGCGCGGGGAGTGCGGACTGTGCTCGGTGCCCGTGGTCCGCTGCGACGGCGTGCTCGACCATCGGGACGTCTTCGTCAGCGAGCGCCAGAAGGCGGGCGGCGAGCGGATGTGCGTATGCGTGTCGCGGGTCATGGGCGGCAGCGTCACCATCGACACCGGTATGCGGCCCGACCCTGAACGCCGTACGGAACGGGCGACGGCACTGTGACGCGGCAGGCCACCCGGCTTTCTGCGCAGCCGGCCCGCTACTCTGCCGCGGACCGGGGCGTCGCGGGCGGCGAACACCGAAGGGAGCGGTGCGAGGTGGTACAGGGGTCGGCAGGCACGCTCCCGGACGAGGCGGTCTTCGCCGTGGGCAGCCTGTTGCGCACAGTCCAGCAGGTCCACGACAGGCTCTGGCAGGAGTTGGTGCCCGACGGGTTCACCTCGCCGCAGTTCGCCGTACTGCACCGGCTGCGGATGCGTCCGGGCATCGACCAGCGCACCCTGGGCGAGGCGCTGAGCCTGGACAAGGCCACCGTCGCGGAGCTGGTGGCCCGGATGGAACAGGCGGGCCTGGTCGCCCGCGAGCGCACCGTCGCCGATGCCCGCCGCAATGCCTTGCGGCTCACTGGCGAAGGACAAACCGCGTTCACGTATCTGGCCCCCTGGGTCGCCCAGGTACAGCTGCGGTTGACCACGGACCTGAGGCCCGAGGAGACCGGCCGGCTGCTGCATCTGCTGCGAACGGTCGCCGGTGTCGCTCCCGGCGCCTGGACCTCCACGGCGTCCGGCGCGGTGCTGGTCGGTCTGCCCGCCGACCCCGCGCACATCCCCGGCCACCTGATCCGGGCCGCTCAGCAGCGGCACACCCGCTACTGGGCAGATGCCGTGGGGATTCGGCTGACCTCGCCTCAGTACGGCGTGCTCTACCGGCTCGCCCGCGAACCGGGCATCGACCAGACGACCCTCGCCGAACAAGTGGCCCTGGCCAAAGCGCCGGCGGGCGAGATCGTCAAGCGTCTGATCGCCCGCGGTGAGGTACGGCGCGAGCCGGACCCGCATGACGGCCGTCGCAAGCTGCTCACCGTGACGGACGAAGGACTGCGAGTGCTGTACGAAGTGATGCCCGCTGTCCTGGACGTCCAGCGCAGGCTGACGCAGGACCTCACGGACGACGAGCGCGCCGAACTGCTCGCACTGCTCCACCGGATGAGCGCGGCATAGGCGCTCCGTGCGAGGAGCATGCGGCCACTCCAAGCATTTAGTAACCGCACGAACTAAGAATCGCCAGAAATGGAGATGCGGACATGGCAACACGTCGGTTCGAAGCACCCAATGACGCTGCTCTGGATGCCCTGTACGAGGACATCGCCCACAAGGATCTCCAGCCCTTGTGGGAATTGAGCGGGCTGCTCACCCCGGCCCCGAAGGTGAAGGCCGTGCCCCACCGCTGGCGTGGCAAGGAACTGCGTGAGCTCGGAGAGCGGGCCGGAGAGCTGGTGCCGGTCGACCGGGGTGGCGACCGCCGGGTGCTGTCGCTGAGCAACCCGGGCCTGGGCGGTGTCCCCTACGCCACCTCCACGCTGTGGGGCGCCGTGCAGTACCTCGGCCCCGGCGAGACCGCTCCCGCACACCGCCACACACCGGCCGCGCTGCGTTTCGTACTGGAGGGCGAGGGCGTGTGGACCCTCGTGGACGGCGACCCACTGCACATGTCCGCAGGGGACCTGGTCCTCACGCCGAGCTGGACCTGGCACGAGCACCACAACCCCGGTGACACGTCGATGACGTGGTTCGACGCGCTGGACCTGCCGCTCGTCGAGGCGCTGGACGCGGTGTTCTTCGAGCCGGGCCAGGGGCGTACGGTCCCGTCCGCGACCGCCGCGCGCTCCGCCTCCGAGCGCCGGTTCGGAGGCGGTCCGGGCCTGCTTCCCGGCGGTTCGACCGCGCCGGCCCCCGCACACTCCCCGCTGTTGCGCTACCAGTGGGCGGACACCGACCGTGCCCTCACCGACCAGCTGGCCGAAGCGGGTTCGAAGGCCGGGCGGACAGGTCACGCTCACGTCCGTTTCGCCGACCCCACCAACGGGCGGGACGTGATGCCCACCATGCGCTGCGAGATGCACCGCTACCTGCCCGGTCACACCGCCCCAGCCGAGCGGCGCACCGGCTCGGCGCTGGTCGCGGTCTTCCGCGGCACGGGCGCCGTCGAGCTGGACGGCGTCCCGCACGCCCTCGCCCCGGGCGACCTCATCGCCATCCCGTCCTGGACCTCCGTACGCGTCCTCGCCGACGAGCCCATGGACCTGTTCTCGGTCAGCGACGCCCCAGTTCTGGAGGCCCTGTCCCTGTTTCGGGCCGAGACCGACGCCGGCTGAGCCCGCCCCTTTCCCGACCTGTCACCGACGTCTCACCAACCCAGCCAGGAGATTCTCATGCGCATCGCCCGCTTCGACGATGACCGTATCGGCGTCGTCGTCCACGACCGCGTCCTCGACGTCACCGACCAGATCACCGCTCAGCTCGACGCGCTCCCGTACCGGGCCCCCTACAGCCTCACCCGCCGGCTGATCACCCACTTCACCGCCGTACGGCCGCTTGTGGAGCAGCTGGTAGCCGAGCTCGGCCCGGACGCGGGCCGCCCGTTGGAGGACGTGCGGCTGCTGGCCCCGGTGGCCGACCCGACGAAGATCGTCGCGGCGCCGGTCAACTACCGCGACCACCAGTCCGAGATGAACGAGGCCTTCCACATCAGCTCGCTCGGCTTCTTCCTCAAGTCGCCGTCCTCGATCCTCGACCCCGGCGGCACGGTCCGTCTGCCCTACATCGACCGGCGTTTCGACCACGAGGCCGAGTTCGCGCTCATTGTCGGCCGCCGCGCCAGCCACATCCCCCCGGAGCAGGCTCTGAACCATGTCTTTGGCTACACCGGCCTGATGGACATGACCATGCGCGGCGGCGAGGACCGCTCCACCCGTAAGTCCTTCGACACCTTCACCCCGATGGGGCCGTGGATCGTCACCCCGGACGAGCTCGGCTCGCCCGAGGACGTGGACCTGGAGCTGACCGTCAACGGTGAGCTCCGGCAGAAGGCCAACACCCGGGACCTGATCTGGTCCGCGGCGCGCTTCCTCGCGTACGCCTCCACCGTCACCGTGCTGGAACCCGGTGACGTGGTGACGACGGGCACCCCCGCCGGCGTCGCCCCGGTCGAGGACGGCGACAGCGTCGAGCTGACCGTGGACCGCATCGGGCGCCTGTCCGTGGAGGTGTCCGCCGAGGGTGCGGTGCCCTGCCCGACCGGAGGAGCCGGTCGTGGTCCTGTGCCGCCGCCCGCCCCCGAGCGCGGCAAGTGACCTGCGCCTTCTGAGACCCACGGCCTGTGCCGTCAGCGACGTACGGCCCATGCCGTCCAAGACCTACGGAGACACCATGACGACCCACACCGAGCGCACCGGGCTGCTCGTCATCGGGGGCGGCATCGGCGGGATGGCCACCGCGCTCGCCGCCGCCCGCGCCGGGCGGCCGGTCCGGCTGCTGGAACGCGCACCTGCCTTCACCGAGATCGGCGCCGGCCTCCAGGTCGGCCCCAACGCCATCCGGGTCCTGATGAACCTGGGCCTGTACGAGCGCATCGAGGAGGTCGCAGTCCTCCCCGGCCGCGGCGTCTTCATGGACGCCCTCACCGGGAAGTACCTGACCTCGCTCGATTTCGGTCCCGCCTTCCGGGAGCGCTACCAGGCGCCGTATGCGGTGATGCACCGCAGCGACCTGCTCGACATCCTGCTCGACGCCTGTCGGGCCAGCGACCGAATCGTCCTGGAGAACGGCAAGGAGGTCGTAGCGGTTCGGGAACTCGACGGCGACATCGTGCGTGTCGAGTGCGCGGACGGAAGCGCCTATGCAGCGGATGCGGTGATCGGCGCCGATGGCCTCAACTCCCGTGTGCGGAAGCTGATCGCCGACGACGAGCCGGTGTGTTCCGGGTACGCCGCCTACCGCGGCACCATGCCCGTGGGCGACCTCGGCGCGGGGATCGACGGTGACAGCGTGGTGCTGTGGATCGGGCCCGGCATGCACATGATCCAGTACCCGATCCGGCGCGGCGAGCTGTACAACACAGTCGCCGTCTTCCACAGCGACTCCTTTCAGCAGGGCAAGGACGACTGGGGCGGCCCCGAGGAACTGGACGCCCGCTTCGCCACCGCGTGCGACGACGTGCGCCGTGGCGTGGCGCTTGTCGACCGCAGCCGGCACTGGAAGACCTACGACCGCCAACCCCTCGACCGCTGGACCACCGGCCGGGTGGCCCTCCTCGGCGACGCGGCCCACCCCATGCTCCAGTACCTCGGGCAGGGCGCTTGCCAGGCCCTGGAGGACGCCGAAGCCCTCGGCCACGGGCTCGCCGAGCATGGTGACGACTTCACCAAGGGCTTCGCCGCGTACGAGCAGGGGCGGATACCTCGGGCCACCCGATGCCAGACCACGGCCCGCACCTGGGGCGAGATCTGGCACACCGACGGCGTCGGCAGGACGTTGCGCAACCACATCCTCACCAGCCGCGCCGCCGACGACTACACCCACACGGACTGGCTGTACCTCCCGGCCTCCATCTGATCCCCCTACGATGACCACACCAGGGCCGCAGCACGTCTGACCTGGGAAGAAGCGAGGGAATGCCGTGCGGAAGCCAGCTGCCGGGGACATCGCCGCCGCGATCGCGGCACTCAGTCCCGGGCCGCGCCCCAGGGCCGCATCGGCTCGTGCGGCCCTGGGCACGGACGCCCTGGAGGAGGCCACCCGTGTCCTGGGCCCGGGGCCCGTGGCCTGGGCCGTCGAATGGGGCGCCCGCGCTCTGGAAACGGTCGTCCTGAAGGAGTCGGAGCGTACCGACCTGCCAGTCCAGGCGATCCACCGCTCCTGCGAGGCCCTGCTGCTGGAGATCCTGGCCAGACTCTCCGGCCACGACTTCCAGCCTGATGTCACCGACACTTACCGGCAGATCGCGGCCTCCGCCGCCGAGCAGGCGGTTCCCTTCGACACGGTCGTCCGCAGCATGCGCGAATGCCAGCGGCTCTGGCTGGAGCAGCTGCTGGCCCGCATGGGGCCCACCCTGCCCGCCGAGGCCCTGGCCGCCGTACCGCTGACGGTCGCCGAGGTCATGGACAGCACCATCACCTTGGTGGTCGGGGACTACCTGGCCGAACGCGAGCGCCTCGCCGAGGGGAGGGCGGCCTGGCAGCGGGCCACCGTCCAGGCCATCCTCGACCGTCGTCCCCTCGACATCGACCGCGCCGAGCGGGACCTCGGCCTCACCCTCGGCCACCACCACACGGGCATCGTGCTGTGGCGGCCCGGTGGAGCCACCGGCCCACGGCTGAACCGCGTGGCCGCCCAGTTCGCCGACCGGCTGCCCGGCGCCACCCTGCTCACGGTCACCGCTGAGGGAGACCGGCTCTGGGCCTGGCTGAGCCGCGCCCTGCGCCCCGGAGACCGGGAGCGGAAGGCTCTGACCTCCGTACGGCCCGCGCTCGCAGGCACCCGCGCGGTCATCGGGCCGTCAGCACCCGGCGCCGACGGATTTCGGCGCACCCACCTGCAGGCGCTCGACACCGCACGCGTCGTCGAAGCCACGCCCACACCCGACGACGTCACAGACTGGCACACCGTCAGCCTGCCGGCCACGGTCTCCGCAGATCTGGAACGCGTCCGGTGGTACGTCCAGGAGACGCTCGGCCCCCTCGCCAAGGACGACCCGACCGCCGCCGAGCACCGGGCCACCCTCCTCAGCTATCTGGAAACCGGCCAGAGCCTGATCCGCACCGCCGAGGAGCAGCACGTGCACCGCAACACGATCGTCTACCGGATGCACCGCATCGAGGAGCTGCTGCCCGCTCCCCTCAGCGAACAGCGCCTGCAGATCCACCTCGCGCTCCGCCTCGCCGTCCAGTACGGCGCCAGGACGTGGCACCGCCCCCAGGCCGACTGACATCGAACAGCCCCTGCACCACACCGGGAACGACGAGGTGCCTGGCTGGCTGGGGTACAGGTCGTAGTGTCGTTTGGTGCGGATCCTCTGAAGTGGCGGTCGGGATCAAGCGGTGAGGCTGTAGTTCTGCTGGTCGGGGCTGGGGGAGGGGCCTGCTCCAGCCGCACAGCCAACTCCGCAGCCTCGACCTGGAGTCTTCCACCCGCTGTCGAGCCGCGGCCTCCCGCGCCTGGAGCTCTTCCGGCAACGACACCATCGCGCCCCACCTCCACCTCGCCACGGTAGAAGTACGACGGCACCGACCACACGTCAATCAGCGTCTTCCCAGCTCAGCTGCCCCTCGAAAGGATCCGCACCCATCCGAGAAGTATGCGGGCCCTGCGAGAAGAGCTTGTGTGTCTTGGTCCTGTCGCTGTTGGTGATCGCCAAGAGCCCGTCGGCGACGGCGGCGCCCGCTCAGTCGCACACCATCGACTATCTGCTATCCCACTCAAACTGGACGTCAAGCAGCTTCTCACCGATCTTGCGGCTGGTGCTGGACGGGCAGCACCCGAACGACACCGTCGCTGCCAGCGGACTGCCGTAGCTGCTGGTTCTCGATCTCCAGGACGTGTACCACCCGCACCAGCTGCTGGAAGTCGGTACGCAGCTGGTTGTGCTCGGCGCGCAGGCGGGAGAGCTTGTGCTGCAGTTCGTCGTTCTTCCGCTTCAGGTCGTCGACGACCTTGGGGCGGGCGTCCTGCATCCGGACCAGGGCGTAGAACAGGTCTTTCAACCCGGTGTGCTTGTGGGTGAGTTTGTTGCGCTTGAGGCCGGCTTCCTGGGCGAGTGACTTGATGGTCAACTGGCCGTCGGAGCGCAGCGGCGTCCCCACCAGGAGCCGGATCATCGCGTCGGTGATGGCTTCGATCTCGGCGGCATCGCCGGGCCGCGAGGGGCTTGCTGCGGCGGCGGCCATTGCGAGGACCCGGCCCACCGTCTCGGCGATACCGACGGAGGCTGGTGGCGCGGCCGCATCCGCGCTGTCGCTGTCCTGCCCGGTAGGGGCTGGTGCGTCGTCCTGGGCTGTCGTCATGTGCTGTCCTTGCTGGCGACCCGGCCTGGTGAGGCCACGTGCTCCTGAATGATCTTCTCTCTGTTGGCGCGGCACAGGTCGAGCCGGCGGCGCACCGGGTAGGGCAGGTGCGGGTCGGTGCAGTCGGCGTCGATCTGGGCGAGTTGCTCTCGCGCACGGTCGATGTGGGTGTCGGTGCGGGAGATGTTCGCGCACGCGGGGTTGCAGCGGTTCCAGTTCGGTGTCCGCATGGACGGCTTGGCGCTGGAGGCCAGGTCCGGGTCGCACAAAGCCTTGTAGGGGTCGAGATTGCAGGTCAGCAGAGCCTGCGGGTCTTCGAAGATCTGCAGCCGGGGGTTGTTGCGGAGGGCCTTCATCTGGCCCTTGGTGGCGAAACCGCCCCCGTAGCGGTCGGTGAACTCGTGCGCGGCGGCGATGTAGCGGTCGGCGGCCGGTCCGCTGATCTTCTGACCGGCGGTCAGCCGGTCGCTGGCCTCCGCCAACGAGTCCGCCAGGGCCAGGGTCTTCTCGAAGTCGAGGATCTCAGAGGGCGGTATGTGACGCGATGTCACTGTGGATGTCACCGGAACGTGTGCGGCCGCCGCGCAAGCCGATCCGTGCCTGACGCAGAAATCGAGGAGACTACCGGCGGCCGGTACGCCAGGATCTGGGAATGGAGATGTCCAACGTCACGCGTGCGAAGGCGGCTGCGACTGCGGTCGCCGTATCGCTCGGCCTGCCCGTCAGCGACGCAGTCGTGCTCCACAACTCGAACAAGCTGGCCCTGCGGCTGACGCCATGCGACGTCTTTGCCCGGGTCGCCCCTGTGGGACAAGAGGTTGCACAGTTCGAAGTCGAGCTCGCTCGGCGGCTCACCGAGATCGGAAGCCCGGTGTGTCCCCTGGAGCCCCGGGCGGACCCGGTCGTGTACACCCGCGATGGCTTCGCCGTGACGCTGTGGATCTACTACGAGCCCGTGACACCTCACCTCTCACCAGTCGACTACGCCCAGGCGCTGGAGCGGCTGCACGCCGGTATGCGCGAGGCCGAGGTGCCCAGCCAACGGTTCACCGGCCGCATCACGGAGGCAGAAGACGTCGTTGCCGACCCGGAACGTTCGCCGGAGCTCGCCGACACAGAACGCGTCTTCCTCAGCGGCAGACTCGCAAGCCTGCGCAAGGCGATCGAGGAGCGCGGCGCCGTGGAGCAACTGCTCCACGGCGAGCCGCATCCAGGCAATGTGCTCAGCACGGCAAACGGCCCGTTGTTCATCGACTTTGAGACGTGCTGCCGTGGACCTGTCGAGTTCGACCTCGCCCATGCTCCCGAGATGGTCTGCGGGCACTATCCGAACCTCGACCAAGGGCTGCTGGACGAGTGCCGCCAGCTCGTCCTCGCGATGGTCGCAGCCTGGCGTTGGGAGCTGGGCGACGAGTTTCCGAACGGGAGGCTCAACGGAGAAGCGTTCCTGCGCGCACTGCACGACGGACCTCCCTGGCCGACACTCGACACGATGAACAAGCGACTGGGCGCCCAGTAGAAATCACCTAAGGCCACTCGAAGGCGACAAGGAACCGAACGGCGAGGCTCCAAGATCCTTCAGAGGGCGGTATGAGAATTGATGCTCGATTCTTCGTTGCGTCTGTGGTGAGCGGGCGGGCCGCGGCGGTGGCGGACGGCTATGGCCGGGGCTGGGTGAACAAGCCCTGCTCGATCTCGACGAGGATCCCGCGGTCGGTCAGCCGCTTGAGCTTCAGGCGAATGTTGTTGACGTTGTTCGGCGCGATCGTCAGGTCCATCGCCTCGCAGACCTGCCGCGCCCGCAGCGGATGGTCAGCGGTGGCGAACACCGCCATGATCTGCTGGTAGGCCGGATGGTCCGGCAATTTCGGTGCCGGGGGCGCGGGCGGCTGCGGATCGGGCAGTTCCAGCAGTGTCTTGCGGGTGATCCGGATTTCCTCGGCGGCCCGGCCGAGTTCGCCGAGCTGTGTGGTCAGCTGCGTGATCTGTTCCCGCATCGTCTCGGCCTGCGCGGTGATCTCCCGTTCCCGCTCCTCCAGCCGCGCCAGCACCGCGCCGAGCGTCAGCTCTCCGCCGGTCATGCGGTGCGCCAGGCCGGCACGGTCGCCCCGGTCAGCCGGCGCAATATCACCGCGGTCATCGCCCAGTACACCCGCGACTCCGAACTGCGGGGCAGATGCTCGTAGTCGCGCACCAGCCTGCGGTGCAGCATCAAGATCCCATACGCGCGCTCCACCACCCACCGCTTGGCCTGGGGAACGAACCCGGTCTGCGCGGGATTACGCTCCACGACCTCCACCTCGATGCCCACCTTCTCCCCGTGCGCGACGACGGCGTTCTTGAAACCCTGGTCGACCAGGGCTTTCTCCACGGCGTCGGTGTCGGCGGCGACCTTGTCCAGCAGCGCGATCCCGACGGCGTTCTCGTGCGCCGACGCGGCCACAACGACCACCGCGATCACCAACCCCAGAACGTCAACGGCCAGGCCGCGCTTGCGGCCCGGTACTTTTTTTGCCGCATCACGCCCCGTCGACCCGGCGGGCACCCCGGCCGCCGCGTGCACGCTCTGGGTATCGAGCACCACCAGGCTCGGGTCCGCCTTCCGGCGCGCCATTTCCCGCACCTGCCAGCGCAGCAGGTCGTGAATGGTCTGATCGATGCCGTCGTCACGCCAGGTGTAGAAGTAGTACTTCACCGCGCCGGGCGGCGGAAAGTCGTGTGGGAGCAGCTCCCACTGGCAGCCGGTCCGGCCCTGGTAAAGCAGTGCGTTGACAATCTCCCGCATCTCGTACCGGCCCTGATGGCCGCTGACCGAGGGATGCGCGGCCTTCCACGCGGCGATCACCGGCTCGACCAGCGCCCACTGCTCGTCGCTCACGTCGGTCTTGTAGGGCTTGCGCTCACTCACGGCGACCAGCCCAACATGCCATGGCCCCCGACCGGCCAGGATGCCGCACCGCCACACGTTCAGGTGACGACAAAACTCCTATGCACTCCCATTCCGCCCTCTCAAAACGCAGTAATAGGGGCCGTCGGAAATCTACGTGTTGCTTCCGGGGCTTGGGCTCGTTGACGTGGTATGGGGCGTT
>NZ_BMPQ01000054.1:0-27303 GCF_014647675.1 Streptomyces flaveus
ACGGACGCTTCCTTCGTACTCACCCGAGAGACTCTCTCGCGGCTTTCCTCCGGGCTCCCCTTCGGTCTTGCGTCTCCGACTCTACCAGACCCTTTCGAGCCCGATTCCCCGTCGAAAGTGGGCTGTCTTCACGGCTGTTCGGGCCGTTCCGACGAGTGAGACTTTAGCGGAATCTCCGGCCCCGAGCTAATCGGGGTCGCGCTCTTTCGAACGCGGATTCCTCATTTCGCAAACGCGCATGAAAACGAGCCGACGACGGATCGTCGATCGTTAGGTGCTTACTGCGGAATGGCCGTCCGGGGACTGACCGAAGTCAGCGCTCACGTCGGACAACTCGGAGAACAGTACGGAGCGGGTTCGGGCGTGTCAACTTGGCGGCGGAGAACACTCGGGAGAGGTAGCCTCAGGCGTATGACGACGCATGCGTGCACCCAGCTGTGGTGGGCCGCCTGAGGGCGGCCGTGCTCACGTATGTACTCAACGGCCGCCGCCTCGGCGGCCGTTCTCGTTTCTCCCTCCTGGAGAGCTCGGCCGACGGGCCGCGGCGGTCCTGATCAGGAGGTGGAGAGATGACGCGGATCTTCAGTGGAGTCAAGCCGACGGGGCATCTGACGCTGGGGAACTACTTGGGAGCCGTACGGCGTTGGGCCGATGTCGATCAGAACCGCGCCGATGCGCTGTTCTGTGTCGTCGACTTGCACGCGCTGACCGTGGAGCACGATCCCGGGCGGGTGCGCAGGCTCAGTCGACAAGCGGCCACGCTGTTGCTGGCCTCGGGGCTCGATCCCAAGCTGTGCACTGTCTTCGTACAGAGTCATGTGGATGAGCACGCGCGGCTGTCGTATCTGCTGGAGTGCGTCGCTTCGGACGGGGAGATGCGGCGGATGATCCAGTACAAGGAGAAGGCCGCGCGTGAGCGGACGCGGGGTGGGAGCGTACGGCTGTCGCTGCTGACGTATCCCGTACTGATGGCGGCGGACATCCTGGCGTACGGGACGGATGAGGTGCCGGTCGGGGACGACCAGACGCAGCATGTAGAGCTGGCGCGGGATCTGGCGGTGCGGTTCAACCAGCGGTACGGGCATACGTTCGTGGTGCCGCGGGCCACGCGTCCGGTGGTGGCGGCGCGGGTGATGAACCTGCAGGAGCCGACGTCGAAGATGGGGAAGTCCGAGGATGTCGGGCCGGGGATCGTCTATCTGCTCGATGAGCCGGAGGTGATCCGGAAGAAGATCATGCGGGCGGTGACCGACAGCGGGCAGGACGTCGTGTACGACCGGGAGGGGCGGCCCGGGGTCTCGAATCTGCTGGAAATCCTCGCGGCCTGTGAAGGTGGGAACCCCGAAGGCCTGGCCGGTGTATATGAGTCGTACGGATCTTTGAAGAAGGACACCGCCGAGGCCGTGGTCGAGCTCCTCAGGCCCGTACAGGAGAGGCACAGGGAGTTGTGCGCGGATCCTGCGTACGTGGAGGGGGTGTTGCGGGATGGTGCGGAGAAGGCCAGAGAGATGGCGAGGCCGTGGGTGGACGCGGCGTACCGGGCGATCGGGTTGCTGCCACCTGCTTGAAGAGCGCCGGGGCCGGGATCGGGCCCGGCCCCGGGTCTTCTAGCCGTTGCCGGATGCCAGCTCGCGGCCGCGGTCGCGGGCTGCCTCGATTGCGGCGATGAGGGCGGCTCGTACGCCGTGGTTCTCCAGTTCGCGGATCGCGTTGATCGTGGTGCCTGCGGGGGAGGTGACGTTCTCGCGGAGTTTCACGGGGTGTTCGCCGCTGTCGCGGAGCATCACGGCGGCGCCGATCGCGGACTGGACGATGAGGTCGTGTGCCTTTTCGCGGGGCAGGCCGAGGAGGATGCCCGCGTCGGTCATGGCCTCGACCAGGTAGAAGAAGTACGCCGGTCCCGAGCCGGAGAGGGCGGTGCAGGCGTCCTGCTGGGACTCGGGGACGCGGAGCGTCTTGCCGACGGCGCCGAAGATCTCCTCGGCGTGGGCAAGGTGCTCGGCGGTGGCGTGGCTGCCGGCGGAGATGACGGACATGGCCTCGTCGACGAGGGCGGGGGTGTTCGTCATGACGCGGACGACAGGGGTGTCCTGGGCGAGGCGCTCCTCGAAGAAGGAGGTGGGGATTCCCGCCGCACCGCTGATGACCAGGCGGTCGGCGGGGACGTGTGGGGCCAGTTCGACGAGGAGGGTGCCCATGTCCTGGGGCTTGACCGTGAGGATCAGGGTGTCGGCGGTCTTGGCTGCCTCGGGGTTGGTGACCGGGGTGACGCCGTAGCGGGTGCGGAGCTCTTCGGCTCGCTCCGGGCGGCGTGCGGTGACCAGGAGGTCGGCGGGGGACCAGCCGGCTCGGATCATTCCGCTGAGCAGGGCTTCGCCGATCTTGCCGGTGCCGAGCACTGCGACTTTCTGGGTCATGTTCGGTTGCCCTCCGGGCGGGGGTACGTCGTCCAGGGCCCATCCTCGCACCGGGGTCGCGGGGTGGACCGCCGTGTCCGCTGGGCGGGATGCGGGGCAACCCCGGGCCGGCGCCCTTGGGCCGGGGCGCTAGGCCGTGCGGCGGCGGAGGGTTGCGGCGCCGAGGGTGAGGACCAGGAGGGCGCAGGCGGCGACGATCAGGACGTCGCGGATGAAGTCGGCGGTGACGTCGGTGTGCATGAGGACTTCGTTCATGCCGTCGACGGCGTAGGACATGGGGAGGACGTTGGAGATGCCTTCGAGGACGGGGTGCATGTTGGGACGGGGAGTGAAGAGGCCGCAGAGCAGGAGCTGGGGGAAGATCACCGCCGGCATGAACTGCACGGCCTGGAATTCCGAGGACGCGAAGGCCGAGACGAAGAGGCCGAGGGCCGTGCCCAGTAGCGCGTCGAGGAGAGCCACGAGCAGGAGGAGCCAGGCCGAGCCCGTGACGTCGAGACCCAGGGCCCAGACGGCGAGACCGGTGGCGAGGGCGGACTGGACGATGGCGAGGGCGCCGAAGGCGAGGGCGTAGCCCGCGATGAGGTCGGCCTTGCCGAGGGGCATGGCGAGGAGACGTTCCAGGGTGCCGGAGGTGCGTTCGCGGAGGGTGGCGATGGAGGTCACCAGGAACATCGTGATCAGCGGGAAGATGCCGAGGAGGGAGGCGCCGATGTTGTCGAAGGTGCGCTGGCTGCCGTCGAAGACGTAGCGCAGCAGGAACAGCATCACGCACGGGATGAGGATCATCAGCGCGATGGTGCGCGGGTCGTGGCGGAGTTGGCGCAGGACCCGGGCCGCGGTGGCGATGGTGCGGGAGGCGTTCAGCGCGCTCGTCGGGGCGGGCGCCATCGTCGTGGACGTGCTCGTCGTCGTGCTCATCGCGTCGTCTCCTTCTTGCGGCCCGCCGCGACCGCCTCGTCCACCAGGTGCAGGAAGGCTGCCTCGACCGTCTCGGAGTCGGTGCGGTGGCGCAGGGCGTCGGGGGTGTCGTCGGCGAGGATCTCGCCCTCGCGCATGAGGAGGAGGCGGTGGCAGCGCTCGGCTTCGTCCATGACGTGGGAGGAGATCAGGAGGGTGGCGCCGCGCTCTGCGGCGATGGAGTGGAAGAGGTTCCACAGGTCACGGCGGAGTACGGGGTCCAGGCCGACCGTGGGCTCGTCGAGGACCAGGAGTTCGGGGGTGCCGAGGAGGGCCACGGCCAGGGAGACGCGGCTGCGCTGGCCGCCGGAGAGGTTGCCGGCCAGGGCGTCGGCGTGGCTGGTGAGGTCGACGTCGGCGATGGCGTGGGTGACGTTCGTGTGCCGTCGCTCGGCGGAGCCGCGGCCGGGGTCCAGGATCGCGGCGAAGTAGTCGAGGTTCTGGCGGATCGTCAGATCGTCGTAGACGGAGGGGGCTTGGGTGACGTAGCCGATGCGGGTGCGGAGGGTGGGGTGGCCGGCGGGGCGGTCGAGGACGTCGAGGGTGCCGGTGACCTTGGCCTGGGTGCCGACGATCGCGCGCATCAGGGTCGACTTGCCGCAGCCGGAGGGGCCGAGGAGGCCGGTGACCTGGCCGCGCGGGACGGTGAAGTCGAGGTCGCGGAGTACTTGGCGGATGCCGCGTACGACGTTCAGGGCCTCGGCTCGGACGGCGGGGTTGTCGGGAGGTTCGGATCGAACCGAAGAGTAATTCATCATGTGATGAATAATGCTCCGGTGAGGGTACGGCGTCAAGCGCCGAGGAGGCGTGAGGGGGCCGATGACGGTCGGTGGTCGTGGTGGGGCGAGGGGGTGTTCAGAAGGTGGTGGCGACCAGCAGCTCTACGTCGTAGACCTCCTGCACGATCCCGTCCGGGAAGACGGCCAGCAGGCGAACCCGCTCCTCGGTGAGGAAGGTGCGGCTGTACTCCTCGCCCCGGACCAGGAAGGCCGAGTGGCTGCCGATGTTGGCCAGTTGCGTGTCGACCGGGACGCGGCGGCTCCAGCGGACCCGGCGGTGCGCGAAGTCGAGGCGCCCGGAGGGGTCGGCCACGCCGGAGTCGCGCACGGCTTTCTTCCAACCGGCGGCGTCTACGTCGAAGTGCTGCTGGATCCGCAGCTGCTGCTCGCCGATCCACGGCACGTCGAGGGCGCTGGTGTTCCACCACAGGGCCAACGCGCCGCCGGGGCGCAGGACGCGCATGGCCTCCGGGACGGACTGGGCGGGGTCGGTCCAGTGCCAGGACTGGGCGTAGGTGAGGAAGTCGAGGGAGGCGTCGGTGAAGGGGAGAGTGTTGCCGTTGCCGCGGATGATCGGGACGTCGGGGAGGGCGTGGCGGAACTGGGCTGCCATGCCGTCGCCGGGCTCTACGGCGACGACGTCGGCGCCGCGGGCGTGCAGCAGGGCGGTCGCTATGCCGGTGCCGGCGCCGATGTCCGCGACGTGGGAGCCGGCAAGGGGGTGGCCTGCCAGGTCTTCGATCGCGTCGAAGAGGGCGGGCGGGTAGGAGGGGCGGTTGGCGGCGTACTGGGCCGCGGCGGCGTTGAAGGAGTGGGCTCGGGTGGCGTGGGGAGCAGGGGGCTGTGGCGGGGGTGTCGTGGCCATAGGGCCATGGTGGCCGGAGATAGGTGCAGCTGACAGTGAGATTCCGGTGAGAGTGAGAGGTGGAGGGACGGTGGCTGGTCAGCGAAAGCTGCGGGCTGTCCACAGCCCCGCGGCCCTGAAGGGGGCTGTACCGCGCCGGACTTCGGCGAGCCGGCGAACCTGCTCAGGAGCGGCGGCGTTTCTTCGGGTTGCCCGAGCGGCGCGTGGTGCGTTTCTCGTACTGCTTGCGGGCCGTCTCGTATTCCTCGCGGTGGAGTTTTTCGCCGGGGGCCTCGATGAGGGTGCGGAAGAAATAGGCGAGGAGGGAGCCGAGGAAGCCCACGGCCAGCAGGCCGCGGAGGGAGGCCTGGCGGTCGGGGTCGGGGCGGCGGGTGAAGCCGTCCCAGGTGTGACGGAAGGCCAGCGCGCTGCAGATCGTGAACATCACGACCATGAGGAGCGTGACGATGCCTCCGGTCTCGGAGATCCGCAGGCCCTCGTAGGTGAGGCGGAGGACCAGGCAGGCGGCGGCAGCCGCGGCCAGCGAGCCAGCGGCTGCGGCGACACGGCGGGCGGCGTAGCCGTGGTCGTGGTTCAGCCAGGTCGTGCCGAAGAAGCGGATGGGTTCGGGGCGGGGGCCGGTGGTGCCGGCCGTGGGGCCCGTGGATCCCGTGGTGGTGTCCGGGGAACCCTGGGAGCCCGCGGTGCTGGTGTCCGGGGTGCCGTTCTCTGCGCTCACGCGTCTGATTATGGCTCCGGAGCTGCCGCGGGCTCCGCCGGGTTCAGGAGCAGCGCGGTGCTACGTAGCCGTCGCTGCCGGTGTTCACGTACGTGTCCGAGATGTACTCGCCGCTGTCGATGTTGTCCCAGATGTTCGACGTGCCGTACGGGCCTGTGACCCGTGTGCCCGGCGTCTGGCAGTGGATGGGCACACGCGCCCCCTCCGGCAGGACCCGGACGATGCGGTAGCCGGTGCCGGGACCGCTGCGGACGTTGACCCGGTAGCCGGGCGCGACCGAGTAATAGCGCACCGCCGCGGTGACATCGCCCGTCTCGTCGCTGCCCGCCACCTCTTCAGCACGGTCAACTGACATGCAAAACCTCCCCCGTTGAGCCCCATGCCTGTCATGGGGTCCCGTTGATTCCCCTGAATCACGCTATGAAACATATGTGCACAACTCGCACGCGGAGACCAACAAGTCACCTCAGCCTCGTAAGACTCCATCGACTAGGCTCCGTGCTTCGCGCGCGCGGACGATCAGCACGGGGGTGTTTCCCATGGCGCCACAGCAGGACGCGGGAGCGGGCGCGGAAGCGGAACTTCCCGAGTACGCCGGTCACTACCGGCTGGAGTCCTGCCTGGGTTCGGGGGGCATGGGGGTCGTACATCTGGCCCGGAGTACTTCCGGGATGAAGGTCGCCGTGAAGGTGGTGCACGCGCGGTACGCCAAGGACCGCGAGTTCCGGGGGCGTTTCCGGCAGGAGGTGGCTGCGGCGCGCAAGGTCAGCGGCGCCTTCACCGCGCCGGTCGTCGATGCCGACCCCGAGGCCGAACGGCCCTGGATGGCCACGCTGTTCATCCCGGGCCCGACCCTGTCCGACGAGGTGAAGCGGAACGGGTCCATGCCTCCGGCGCAGTTGCGCCGTGTGATGGCCGGGCTCGCGGAGGCGCTGCGTGACATTCACCGTGTCGGGGTGGTGCACCGGGATCTGAAGCCGAGCAATGTGCTGCTCGCCGAGGACGGGCCGAAGGTCATCGACTTCGGTATCTCCCGGCCGAAGGACAGCGAACTGCGCACCGAGACCGGCAAGTTGATCGGTACGCCGCCCTTCATGGCGCCGGAGCAGTTCCGGCGGCCGCGCGAGGTCGGGCCTGCCGCCGACATCTTCGCGCTCGGGTCGGTGATGGTGCACGCGGCGACCGGGCGCGGGCCGTTCGACTCCGACAGCCCGTACATCGTCGCCTACCAGGTCGTGCACGACGAGCCGGATCTGGCCGACGTACCGGCGGAGCTCGCGCCGCTCGTGCTGCGCTGTCTGGCCAAGGAGCCCGAGGACCGGCCGACCCCCGACGAGTTGATGCGGGAACTGCGGTCGGTGTCGGCCTCGTACGACACGCAGGCGTTCATACCGGGACAGCGGACGGTGAGGGACGGGCCGGGACCGGCGGCCCTTCGTGAGGAACGTACGGAAGAGCCCGGCGAGCCCGCTGCGGAAGCGGTACGGATGGCAGCGGAGGCCGCCGCCCAAGAGCCCGTACGGCAGCCCGGAAAGCACCGGTTCAGACGTACCGCCCTCGCAGCCGGAGCCCTCGGCCTGACCGCGCTCGGCGCCCTGGCCGCCGTGACACTGGTCGACACCGGGGGCCCGGCACCGGCGCCGAAGAACAACGCCGCGCAGACCGCGCCGGCCGGGTTCAGCGCCTGGGAGGCGAACCCGGCCTCCGGCGACGGCGGCCAGGGAACCCAAGGCGCCCCCCAATGCTCGTACGGAGCAGGGAAGTTGCTGTGTGCGCAGACCGGGCAGGTCTTCGCTCTCGATCCGTCCGACGGACGCCGGCTGTGGCGGCATCCCGTCGCCGACACGATGCCGAGCGGGCCGCCGCTTCTGTCGGGCGGACTCGTGTGGCCCTCGCTGGACCTGGGGCGCCGTAGGGCGGCGCTCGACCCCGTCTCCGGCAAGGTCCGCAGGCAGCAGGACCTGCCCGCGCACAACGGCATCGCGAGCGCCGGGGGCATGCTGCTGCTCACGGGCGCCGACGGGACGGTCACCGGGGTGGACAGCGCCTCGGGCGACACGAAGTGGAGCCGGCCGGTTCCGGGGCAGGCCGCGCCGTACTTCACCACGTTCGCCGGGGGCCCCCTCGCCTACGCGACGAGCACGTCCGACGACGGGACGGACACGCACATCACGGCGGTGGATCCGCGGACGGGCGAGGTGCGGTGGGACGTGCGGCTGAAGGGGTCCCAGGAACTTCTCGGCACGGCGGACGGGTCCGTCTTCCTCGCCACCACCGATGCCGAGTACGGCGATACGAAGGCCGTCGTCCGCTACACCCCGGCCAGCGGGGCGACGCGGCGGGTGGACCTGCCCGTACCGCTCGAGCAGGCCCATGGCACCGTGCGCGGAGATGTCGTCCACCTCAGCGGTACCGGCGGAACGCTGGTCGCCGTCGACATGAAGGCGCGCCGGCAGCTGTGGCGGCTGGAAACGGGCGCCTCCCGCACCTCGGATCCGGTCGCCGACGACCGGCATGTGTACGTCAGCGCCCCTGACGGGCGGCTCCTCGCCGTCGACGCCCGCAGCGGCAAGCTCCTCGGCCAGACGCCCCCACGACTGGGCAAGCACTCCGACCGGGTCGCGGCCTCCCTCCCGGAGCCGGTGATCGCCGACGGCCGTGTGTTCGCCGGCGCGCCCGACGGTTCCGTGTTCGCCGTCGACGGACGCGACCCGTCGGTCTGGTCGCACGCGGCCCGGTAGCAAGCGGAAGGACCGCCCCCGACGAACAGGAGGCGGTCCTCACCGAAGCTCACTCACCAAGGGCTCAGCCCAGCATGGACACGTCCCGCACGGCACCCTTGTCCGCGCTCGTCGCCATCGCCGCGTACGCCTTCAGGGCCGCCGAGACCTTTCGGGTGCGGTTCTTCGGGGCGTACGTCCCGTTCAGGGCCGTACGGCGGGTGGCCAGCTCCTCTTCGGAGACCAGCAGGTCGATCGTGCGGTTCGGGATGTCGATGCGGATGCGGTCGCCGTCCTGGACCAGGGCGATGGTGCCGCCGGACGCCGCCTCCGGGGAGGCGTGGCCGATCGACAGGCCCGAGGTGCCGCCGGAGAAGCGGCCGTCGGTGATGAGGGCGCAGGCCTTGCCGAGGCCGCGGCCCTTCAGGTACGAGGTCGGGTACAGCATCTCCTGCATACCGGGGCCGCCCTTGGGGCCCTCGTAGCGGATGACGATGACGTCGCCCTCGGTGATCTGCTTGGCGAGGATCTTCTCGACGGCCTCCTCCTGCGACTCGCAGACCACTGCCGGGCCCTCGAAGGTCCAGATCGACGCGTCGACGCCGGCCGTCTTCACGACGCAGCCGTCCACGGCGAGGTTGCCCTTGAGGACGGCCAGGCCGCCGTCCTTCGAGTACGCGTGGGCGACATCGCGGATGCAGCCGTTCGCCGCGTCCGTGTCGAGCTCCTCCCAGCGCTCGGACTGGGAGAAGGCCTCGGCGGAACGCTTGCAGCCGGGGGCCGCGTGCCACAGCTCCATGGCCTCCTCCGAGGCCGAGCCGCTGCGGATGTCCCAGGCGTCCAGCCACTCCTTGATGGAGGGGCTGTGGACGGTGTGGACGTCCTCGTTCAGCAGGCCGCCGCGGTAGAGCTCGCCGAGGATCGCGGGGATGCCGCCGGCGCGGTGCACGTCCTCCATGTAGTACGTCCGCGTCGCCGCGACGTTGGGCGCGACCTTCGCGAGGCAGGGGACGCGGCGGGAGACGGCGTCGATGTCGTTCAGGTCGTAGCCGGCCTCGGCCTCCTGGGCGGCGGCCAGCAGGTGCAGGATCGTGTTGGTGGAGCCGCCCATGGCGATGTCGAGGGCCATGGCGTTCTCGAAGGCCGCGTGGGTGGCGATGGCGCGCGGGAGGACGGAGGCGTCGTCCTCGTCGTAGTAGCGCTTGGTCAGCTCGACGACGGTGGCGCCGGCCCGCTCGTACAGCTCCTTGCGGGCCGTGTGCGTGGCCAGGACCGAGCCGTTGCCGGGGAGGGACAGGCCGATGGCCTCGGTCAGGCAGTTCATGGAGTTGGCGGTGAACATGCCGGAGCAGGAACCGCAGGTCGGACAGGCGTTCTCCTCGATACGGAGGATGTCTTCGTCCGAGACCTTGTCGTTGACCGCGTCGGAGATCGCGTCGATGAGGTCGAGCGTACGGACCGTGCCGTCGACCAGCGTCGCGCGGCCGGACTCCATGGGGCCGCCGGAGACGAAGACCGTCGGGATGTTCAGGCGCAGCGCCGCCATGAGCATGCCCGGGGTGATCTTGTCGCAGTTGGAGATGCAGATCAGGGCGTCGGCGCAGTGGGCTTCCACCATGTACTCGACGCTGTCCGCGATCAGGTCGCGGGACGGCAGGGAGTACAGCATGCCGCCGTGGCCCATCGCGATGCCGTCGTCGACGGCGATCGTGTTGAACTCGCGCGGGATGCCGCCGGCGGCCGTGATGGCCTCGCTCACGATCCGGCCGACCGGCTGGAGGTGGGTGTGGCCGGGCACGAACTCGGTGAAGGAGTTGGCGACCGCGATGATGGGCTTCCGGCCGATGTCCGCGCCCGGTACACCGGAGGCGCGCATAAGGGCGCGGGCGCCCGCCATATTGCGGCCGTGGGTGACTGTGCGGGACCTCAGCTCGGGCATCGTCGCTCGCTCCTTCGGAGAGTTCTGGCAGGTTTCGAGCGTACGCCGGTGCTCCGCGTTCCCGACGGCTCGTCCGGGATACGGGATGTGTGTCTCGGTCGGCGGCCGTGACAAAGACTCGTCAGGACCCCTCGTTCAGGGCCCCGTCAGATGCCCCTGAACCACCGGCGCGACACGCGCGATGATCTCCTCCGGGTCCGCGGACGCCAGCGGCTCCACCTTGATCACGTACCGCAGCAGCGCGATCCCGACGAGCTGGGCGGCCGCGAGCTCGGCGCGCAGCTCCGCGTCCGGGAGATCGAGCTGCCTGGCGACGCGGCGCAGCACCTGGGCGGAGATGAGGCGGCGGAAGACGGAGGCCGCGGCCTCGTTGTTCATGGCGGAGCGAACGATCGCGAGCAGTGGCGTACGCGTCGCCGGGTTCTCCCAGACCCCGAAGAAGAAGCGGGCCAGTCGCTCGCCGACGCCGTCGAGGGGGCCCTCGGCAATCGAGCCGGGGGCGTTCAGGACGGGTCCGAAGGCGACCTCGATGGACGCCTCGAAGACCTGCTCCTTGGTGCCGAAGTAGTGATGCACCAGCGCCGAGTCGACCCCGGCCGTCTTGGCGATGCCGCGTACGGACGTCTTGTCATAGCCGCGCTCAGAGAACTCCTCACGGGCCGCCGCCAGGATGCGGTCACGTGTCGCGGGGGCGTCCGCCGACTGCGTACGGGAGGGCCGTCCGCGGCGTCGGGGGGCCGTGTCGGTCATGAGCCGGCGACCCGCAGCGCCGAGGCGAGGTGGAGCCGGGTGAAGGCCAGGGCCTCGGCGAGGTCGGCCTCACGTTCGGCGCTGGACATGGCGCGGCGAGTGTTGACCTCGATGACGACATGGCCGTCGAAGCCGCTCAGGGCGAGCCGCTCCAGGAGCTCGGCGCAGGGCTGGTCGCCGCGCCCCGGGACGAGGTGCTCGTCCTTCGCCGAACCCCGGCCGTCGGCGAGGTGGACGTGGCCGAGGCGGTCGCCCATCCGGTCGAGCAACTGCATGGTGTCGGCGCGGGCCGTGGAGGCGTGGCTCAGGTCGATCGTGAAGTGGCGGTAGTCGTCCTTCGTCACGTCCCAGTCGGGGGCGTACGCGAGCATCTCGCGGTCGCGGTAGCGCCAGGGGTACATGTTCTCGACGGCGAACCGTACGTCCGTCTCGTTGGCCATCCGCCAGATCCCGGTGACGAAGTCGCGGGCGTACTGGCGCTGCCAGCGGAACGGCGGATGCACGACGACCGTGGAGGCGCCGAGCTTCTCGGCGGCGGACCGGGCGCGCTGGAGCTTGACCCAGGGGTCGGTGGACCAGACGCGCTGGGTGATGAGCAGGCAGGGGGCGTGGACGGCCAGGACCGGGATCTGGTGGTAGTCGCTGAGCCTGCGCAGCGCCTCGATGTCCTGGCTGACCGGGTCGGTCCACACCATGACTTCGACCCCGTCGTACCCGAGGCGCGCGGCGATCTCGAAGGCTGTCGCTGTCGACTCCGGATAGACAGAGGCCGTCGACAGCGCGACCTTCGCATCCGGGATGCGGACCACTGGTTCTGCCACGAGGGACAGAGTACGGGGTGCCTCCGGCGGTTGTGCGGGGGCGGCTCGCCTTGGCCGAAGGGTGCCGTTGCTTGTCGTACGGTTCGCCTAATCGCCGTTGCTGGATTCGCCGTGGGCGGGTGCGGGTTGTGTGTGGCTTGTCGCGCAGTTCCCCGCGCCCCTGGCAGGGCTGCGCCCGCCCCCCTTACGCCGAAGCCATGTGATCCAGGCGCCGGAGGATTACGCCCTCCCTCAGTGCCCAGGGGCAGATCTCCAGCGTCTCCACGCCGAACAAGTCCATCGCGGCCTCTGCCACCAGGGCGCCTGCCGGGAGTTGACCTGCTCGGCCCTCGGAGACGCCTGGGAGTTCGGCGCGTTGGTCTGTGGTCATGGTGGCCAGCTGGGGGACCCAGTCCTCCAGGGACCTGCGTTTGAGTTCGCGTTGTACGTAGAGGCCCTCTGCCGAGCGGGCGGCTCCCGCGATGCGGGCGAGCTGGCGGAACGTCTTGGAGGTGGCGACCACGTGGTCGGGGGCCCCGAAGCGGCTGAACTCGCCGACCGTACGGGCGATCTGGGCGCGTACATGCCGACGCAGTGCCTTGACGTCCGCGGGGTCCGGTGGGTCGCCGGGCAGCCAGGCGGCCGTCAGGCGGCCCGCGCCGAGCGGCAGTGACACTGCCGCGTCGGGTTCCTCGTCGATGCCGTACGCGATCTCCAGGGAGCCGCCGCCGATGTCGATGACCAGCAGCTTTCCGGCCGACCAGCCGAACCAGCGGCGGGCGGCGAGGAAGGTGAGCCGGGCCTCCTCCGCGCCGGTGAGGACCTGGAGTTCGACGCCCGTCTCGGTGCGCACCCGCTCCAGTACGTCGTCGGCGTTGGTCGCCTCGCGCACGGCGGAGGTCGCGAACGTCAGGAGGTCCTCGACGCCCTTGTCCTCGGCCGCGTCGAGCGCCTCCCGGACGACGGAGATCAGTTTGTCGACGCCCTCGGGGCCGATCGACCCGTTCTCGTCGAGGAGTTGGGCGAGCCGCAGCTCCGCCTTGTGCGAATGCGCGGGCAACGGGCGCGCGCCAGGGTGTGCATCCACCACCAGCAGATGCACCGTGTTCGAACCCACGTCGAGGACACCGAGTCTCATGTACGCACGCTACTGCGAGCGGGCCCCCTGCTGGTCCCCGAAGTGGTTCCCGGCGACTTACCCTGGACGCGTGCCAAAGACGAAAAAGGCGAAGACCGACAAATCGGCAGGCTCGGCCACATCAGCCAAGGGTTCTTCGCAGGCGAAGGCGCCCGGCAAGACCAAGAAGCCCCCGAAACAGGCTCCGAAGAACTCATCCAAGAACTTCCCGAAGAAGGCCGCTGTCCCGGCGTCCGAACCGGACGAGAAGGGGCTCGACTTCGCGCGCGCGTGGGTGGAGTTCCCGGATCCGGCCGACGACGAGCAGGTGTTCCGCTGCGATCTGACCTGGCTGACCTCACGCTGGAACTGCATCTTCGGCAGCGGCTGCCAGGGCATCCAGGCGGGTCGCGCGGACGACGGGTGCTGCTCGCTCGGTGCCCATTTCTCGGACGAGGACGACGAGAAGCGCGTAGCAGGGCATGTGGCGAGGCTCACGCCGGAGATCTGGCAGAACCACGACGTCGGCATGGAGACCGGCTGGGTCTCGAAGGACGAGGAGGGCTCCCGGCAGACCCGGCCGTACCAGGGCTCGTGCATCTTCCAGAATCGCCCCGGCTTCGAGGCAGGCGCGGGCTGCTCGCTGCACATCCTGGCTCTCAAGGAGGGCCGCGAGCCCCTGGAGACCAAGCCGGACGTCTGCTGGCAGCTGCCCGTGCGACGGACGTACGACTGGATCGACCGGCCCGACGACACGCGCGTACTCCAGATCTCGATCGGCGAGTACGACCGCCGCGGCTGGGGTCCGGGCGGCCACGACCTGCACTGGTGGTGCACGTCGGCGACCTCCGCGCACGGCTCGGGCGAACCGGTGTACGTCACGTACCGGCCCGAGCTCATCGAGATGATGGGCAAGGCCGCGTACGACCGGCTGGTGGAGCTGTGCGAGGAGCGGTTGGCGTCCCAGCTGCCGCTGGTGGCACCGCATCCGGCGGATCCGGTCGGCTGACGGGGATTGTGGGGCGTACCGCGTCCCTTGGGGGTTAGTTTCCCGAGGGAGCCGGGGTGCTGCCGTCGCTCGGCGGCGAGGGCGGGTCCGTGGGTTCCGTGGGGGTCGGGTCCGGCTCGGACGGGGGCGGGCCGGTGGGCGTGGGCTCGGGGGCCGAGGGGGTCGGGTCGCTCGGTGTGGAGCCGGGGGCGGAGGGCGTGGGAGCGCTCGGGGTCGCGTCCGGGGCGGGGGCCGGGTGTGACGGGCCCGCCGTTCCGTAACCGCCGATGAAGACCACCGCGTCCGCGGGTGCGATCGACACCCGCGCGTTCCAGGGGCCGTTCGGCTCGCGGAGATGATCGACGTACACCTTGATCGTCAACGACTCGCCGGGCCGCAGCGTTCCCGACGACTGGCTCATATAGAGCCAGGAGGCGCCGGTGCGCGCGGACCAGTGGACCGGTGAACTGCCGGACGCCTTCAGGGTGATCAGCGTCGTGTCGCCGCTGGAATCGGCCTCTACGGAGAGGCCGCTTTTCTGCCGGCCGGAGGCCGCGCCGGTGACCTGGACGGAGACGGAGACTTCGGACGAACGTTTTCCCTCGCCGGCTCCCCCGCTGAGCTGCGCGTCAGGCTTCACGCTGGCACTGCCCGCGTTCTCGTAGTCGCCCGCGCGCTCGCCGCCGAGTGCGGCGGGGGCGTGCGCCTCGCTCGCGGTGATCGGGCGGCCCGGTGAGCCCTCGCCGGTGAGGGGGGGCGCCGCGGTAGGCCACCCACAGGGCGAGTACGGGAGCCGCCACGACGGTGGCGACGACCGTCGTCGTGATGGCACGCGCGCGCAGGCGGCTGCGGCGGGCCGCGTCGTCCTTGGGGTCCATCGGGAAGCCGCGCCGGTCGAAGCGCGGAGTGCCGCCCCGCGCGCGTGGGGCATGCGCCATCGCCATGTGGAGGGCGGCGCGCGGGGCTTCGAGTACGGGGAGCGCGGCGGGCGTGACGCTGGTGCCGGGCCAGGAGCCGGGGATCGCGCGCTCGGCGGTACGGCGGCAGCGCGGGCAGTCGTCCACGTGCCGGACCAGTTCGCGGCGCAGGGGCGTGCTGAGGACCAGCCGGTCGTCGCCGGTGAGCCGGGCGACGCTCGGGCAGGTGCCGGTCTCGACGACGGCGAGGGCCGCGCGGGTGCGCTCCACCTCGCAGGCGGCGGCTCCGAGGAGTTCGCGGGCGGCGAGCAGGTCCATGCCGAGGACGGCGGCGACCTCGCGGACGGCGAGCTGGTGCCGTACGGCCAGTTCGAGCGCCTCGCGCTGCTCGGGCGTGGTCCCGGCGGCCTCCGGCCAGGCGAGCAGGGTGAGTTCGCGGCGGCGACGGTCTTCTTCGGCGTCCGACGCGCGCGTGCCACGACGTTTCTGCCGGACGGGCTCGGCCTGTCGGGACCGGCGGTTGGACCGCCGGCTGTCGCCCTGCCGGTTGTCGCTCTTGTCGCTCTTGTCGCTCTGCTGGTTGTCGCCCTGCTGGTCCTTGTCCGTGGTCTCCGCGAGCTTGCGCAGACAGGCCCAGCGGGCGAGGGCGTACAGCCAGGCCCTGCGCTCGTCGGGGGCCTGCACGCCGCGCGGGCCGCGGCGCTCGGCGAGCGCGAGGGCGTCACCGAGGGCGGCGACCGCCGCGTCGTGGTCGCAGAGCACGGACAGGCAGTACGTGAACAGGCCGTCCAGATACGGCTCGTAGCGCGCGGGCGGGCACTGCGCCGACGTACGGACCGCCGCCCGGTCGGGTGCGGCACGGTGCGTCCGGCTCGCGCCGGTGGTGTGCGTGGTGGTTTCCGGACTGCGGCTCATCACCCGAGGGACCGTAGGCGTCGGGCGGCGGCCGCTTCTCCCTGCATGAGCGCTTTTAATCCATACGGGTGAAACGATCCTCCATAAGGGGACAGGAACGCTCAATTCCGCGGCGCGTTCCGGATCGGTTGAGGCCTGTTTGCGAAAGGTGTCCTGATCTTGGCGACGAGGCCGGAAGCACGTGGTCATGAGCAGGTTCGTGGGCGGGGGCGGCGTTGTCAGTGGTGGCGGTTACGGTTCGTGCATGGCTGCCCGTACGAAGACCGCGAAGGACCGGCCGTCCTACCGCTGCACCGAATGCGGCTGGCAGACGGCCAAGTGGCTCGGCCGCTGCCCCGAGTGCCAGGCCTGGGGGACGGTCGAGGAGTACGGCGCGCCCGCGGTCCGTACGACGACCCCCGGCCGGGTCACGACGTCCGCGGTGCCCATCGGCCAGGTCGACGGCCGCACGGCGACCGCCCGCCCCACCGGCGTACCCGAGCTGGACCGGGTGCTCGGCGGCGGCCTGGTGCCGGGCGCGGTCGTGCTCGTCGCGGGCGAGCCGGGCGTCGGCAAGTCCACGCTGCTGCTGGACGTGGCGGCCAAGTCGGCGAGTGACGAACATCGCACGCTCTACATCACCGGCGAGGAGTCCGCGAGCCAGGTCCGCCTCCGCGCCGACCGCATCAAGGCGATCGACGACCACCTGTATCTCGCCGCGGAGACCGATCTGGCCGCCGTCCTCGGCCACCTGGACGCGGTGAAGCCATCCCTGCTGATCCTCGACTCCGTACAGACCGTGGCCTCTCCGGAGATCGACGGCGCCCCCGGAGGCATGGCCCAGGTCCGCGAGGTGGCCGGAGCCCTGATCCGCGCCTCCAAGGAGCGCGGCATGTCCACCCTCCTTGTGGGCCATGTCACCAAGGACGGCGCCATCGCGGGCCCCCGCCTCCTGGAGCACCTCGTGGACGTCGTCCTGAGCTTCGAGGGCGACCGGCACGCACGCCTGAGGCTCGTACGAGGCGTCAAGAACCGGTACGGCACGACGGACGAGGTCGGCTGCTTCGAGCTGCACGACGAGGGCATCACCGGACTCGCCGACCCCAGCGGTCTGTTCCTCACCCGCCGCGCCGAGCCCGTCCCCGGCACCTGCCTGACCGTCACCCTCGAAGGCCGCCGCCCCCTGGTCGCCGAGGTCCAGGCGCTCACCGTCGACTCGCAGATCCCCTCCCCCAGGCGTACGACCTCGGGTCTGGAGACCTCCCGCGTCTCGATGATGCTCGCCGTCCTGGAGCAGCGCGGCCGGATCACCGCCCTGGGAAAGCGGGACATCTACTCCGCGACGGTCGGCGGCGTGAAGCTCTCCGAGCCGGCCGCGGACCTGGCGATCGCCCTCGCCCTGGCCTCCGCCGCGAGCGACACCCCGCTCCCCAAGAATCTCGTGGCGATCGGCGAAGTGGGCCTCGCGGGCGAGGTCAGACGGGTCACGGGCGTCCAGCGCAGACTCGCCGAAGCCCATCGTCTGGGCTTCACACACGCGCTCGTACCGGGTGATCCCGGCAAGATCCCTCCCGGTATGAAGGTCCTGGAAGTGGCCGACATGGGGGACGCGCTGCAGGTGCTTCCGAGGTCGCGTCGTCGAGAGGCCCCACGGGACGAGGAGGAGCGCCGGTAGACTTTGCCCAGGTCTCGACCGTCCGTACGAAAGAAGTATGCGAAACGGGAGCGCCCCAGAACCTGCGACCGGAGGAGTGCAGTGGCAGCCAATGACCGGGCGGCAGCTCCCGGAAAGTCCGGTGGGAGCTCCGGTGCCGATGGGCTGATGCGCGCCTCACTGAGCGCCGTGGCACCCGGCACGGGTCTCCGCGACGGCCTGGAGCGGATTCTCCGCGGCAACACCGGCGGACTCATCGTGCTCGGCTGGGACAAGACGGTCGAGTCGATGTGCACGGGTGGCTTCGTCCTGGACGTCGAGTTCACGGCGACCCGGCTGCGAGAGCTGTGCAAGCTCGACGGCGGCATCATCGTCGACAAGGACATCACCAAGATCCTGCGGGCGGGCGTACAGCTGGTGCCCGACCCGACCATCCCCACCGAGGAGACGGGCACCCGGCACCGCACGGCCGACCGGGTCTCCAAGCAGGTCGGCTTCCCCGTCGTCTCCGTCTCCCAGTCCATGCGCCTGATCGCGCTGTACGTGGACGGACAGCGCCGCGTCCTGGAGGACTCGGCGGCCATTCTCTCCCGCGCCAACCAGGCCCTGGCGACGCTGGAGCGCTACAAGCTCCGCCTCGACGAGGTCGCGGGGACGCTCTCCGCCCTCGAAATCGAGGACCTGGTCACCGTCCGGGACGTCTCGGCGGTGGCCCAGCGTCTGGAGATGGTGCGCCGGATCGCCACGGAGATCGCCGAGTACGTGGTGGAGCTGGGTACGGACGGCCGCCTTCTCGCCCTCCAGCTCGACGAGTTGATCGCGGGCGTCGAGCCCGAGCGCGAGCTCGTCGTACGGGACTACGTACCGGAGCCCACCGCCAAGCGCTCCCGCACGGTCGACGAGGCCCTCGCCGAACTCGACGCGCTCACCCACGCCGAGCTGCTCGAACTGCCCACGGTGGCAAGGGCGTTGGGCTACACCGGCGCCCCCGAGACCCTCGACTCCGCGGTGTCACCGCGCGGTTACCGGCTCCTCGCCAAGGTGCCGCGACTGCCCGGCGCGATCATCGACCGCTTGGTCGAGCACTTCGGCGGCCTGCAGAAGCTGCTCGCCGCGAGCGTCAACGACCTCCAGACGGTGGACGGCGTCGGCGAGGCGCGGGCGCGGAGCGTTCGGGAGGGGCTTTCGCGGTTGGCGGAGTCGTCGATCTTGGAGCGGTATGTCTAGCCGACGGCTGGGCGGGGTGCCTACGGGGGTGGGGTGTTGGGTTCGTGGGCGAGTGCGGGTTCGTTGTGGCTGGTCGCGCAGTTCCCCGCGCCCCTTACGGGGCGCACCTGTCCCCGCCTCTTACGGGGCGCGCCCTAGTCCTTCTCCAAGACGAATGACGTCCTGGCCGTCGTCATGCCCGGAGCCGTGGCCTCCACCAAGTACGTGCCCGCGCTTGCCGAACCCGCCGGCGGTGTGGCGCACTCGGGGGCGCTCGCCTTGCGGTTCCACTCCAGGTTGCGGGTGACGCTGTCGTTCGCCGGGATGCGGTACAGGACGCTGCCGGCGCCCGTCGGGCAGTCGGCCGAGGACCACAGTTCGTCGTCGCCGCCCGCCTGAGTGATCGTCAGCACCGCTTCCTTCGGGCCGAGATCGAGCTTGCAGTCGGTGGCGGAGGAGTTCGTGACGATCAGTTCCAGTTCGGGCTGCTCGTCGGGGGAGTACGCGTTCCGGACGCTGCGCAGCGTCAACTTCACCGCTCCGGGCGTGCAGTTGGGAAGGCTGGACCCGACAGGAACCGTATCCCCGGAGACACCGCCGCCCCCGATGCCGGCCGAGCCACCACCGGCACCGCCCGCGCCACCGGAGGAGGAGCCGTCCGCCCCACCGGAGCCCGCGGAGCCACCGCCGGAGTCCTCGGACCCGTCGTTTCCTCCGCTCCCCCCACTGCCGCCGCTCCCGCCAGTCTCGTTGCCCGACTCGTCGCGTCCGCCCGGGGCTTCGCTGATCGCGGGCCCCGAACTGGTGGGGCCGGGCGTGATGGAGGGCGCGGGGTTCTTGCCGTTGGACCCGTCCGCGCCGTTGTTGCCGCCCCCGCCGCCAGAGGTGACGATCCAGGTGATCAGCAACGCCAACAGCGCGACCAAGGACACCAGAACGGCCCTCCGACGCCAGTAGATGGAGGAGGGAAGCGGCCCGACAGGATTGCGCAGAGATCCCACGGCGCAAACCTTACGAGAGATCGGCGGGTTCGCTGGCCCCACCCGCCGCCCTGAGCCCCAACTTTTCCGGATCATCATCCCGCAACAGCCCGGCCCACCCCTGTCTTTCGTCAGGTTGAGGTCCCGACGATCGCAGGATGTGACGACGGGCGGCCCTCGAATACCGTCCGTGACCATGGACGCCGACCTTTACCGAGAGATCACCGACACCGCCCACGACACCCCGATGTGGTTACAGCACTTGGCCGAGATATGGACGGAGGCCGGACTGCTGCTCTACGGCGTCCTCTTCGTCGCCGCCTGGTGGCGTCGGCGGCGGAGCGAACCGGAGGCTTTCGCGATCGCGGTCCTCGCGCCTCTGGCCACGGCCGTGGCGTACGTGTGCAGCGAACTGCTCAAGTCCGCCGTCGACGAGGAACGCCCGTGCCGAGCCGTCGCCGACGCGACCGCCCCACTCGTCGACTGCCCACCACACGGCGACTGGTCCTTCCCCAGCAACCACGCCACGATCGCGGGCGCCGCGACGGTAGCGCTCGCGCTGACCTGGCGGGGCATCCTGTGGCTGACGGCCCCGATGGCCCTGCTCATGGCCTTCTCCCGGGTGTTCGTAGGCGTGCACTATCCGCACGACACGGTGGCGGGCCTGGCCCTCGGCACACTCGTCGCCTTCACCTTCGTACGCCTGACAACGCGTCCGGCGGCACGGGTGGCGGAGGCGATGCGGGGATCAGCGGCGGGGCCGGTGCGGTGGTTCGCGGGCCGGAGCTGAGTTGACGTCACTTGCTCGGCACTCACTCGACGCTTACTCGGCCAGGCCCGCCTCGTACGCCACGATCGCCGCCTGGACGCGGTTTCTGACCTCCAACCGGTCGAGAATCGCGCTCACATACGCCTTCACCGTGCCCTCCACTAGGTGCAGGCGGGCAGCGATCTCGGGGTTCGAGAGGCCGGCTCCGAGCAGCCCGAGGACTTCGCGTTCGCGGGGAGTGAGCGACGCGACACGATCACGGGCGGCGGCCTCTCGACTCAACCGCCGCCCGGCCCCGAAACCGTCGATCACGTGCCGGGCCACCTTCGGCGAGAGGAAAGCGGCCCCGTCCGCGACCGCCCGCACCCCCGCGACGAGTTCGTGCGGATCACCGGACTTCAACAGGAAACCCGTGGCACCGCCGCCCAGCGCCCGGGCCACGTACGCGTCCTCCGAAAAGGTCGTCAGGATCGCGACCGCCGTTCCGGGCACGGTCCGTACGATCTCCTCCGCGGCCGCGAGCCCGTCCAGGCGAGGCATCCGGATGTCGAGCAGCGCCACGTCGGGCCGGTGGGCCTGCGTCAGCGCGACGGCCTCGCGTCCGTCGGCGGCCTCCGCGACAACCTCGATGCCGCCCCCGCCTCCGGCGTCGAGGATCGCCTTCACGCCGGCGCGGACCATGGCTTCGTCGTCAGCCAGCAGTACGCGGATCACCGCACCCACTCTTCTTTCTCCTCCTCAAGCACCTGTCCGGCCGTACCGCCTCTGGGGACCACGTCCTTGGCGACCAGCCGACCTCTGTCGTCGAAGCACAGTCTGAAGTGCTCGACGGGGACGAAGAGTTCGCCGCTCGCGCGGTAGTAACGGCAGTCGGTCCCCTTCGGCGGAGCGGGGGCGCGTTCCACCGGTGGGTCGCTCACCGTGCGGTCGGGCAGTACGCGTTCGGCCTCGTCGAGCGGGGTCCCGAGGCGCAGTTCGGCGTAGGCGCCGGGCTTCAGGACCGAGTGCGTCTTCGTGTACGCGTACCAGGCGAAGGCTCCGCCGAGAAAGACGGCTCCAGCGGCGACGGCACCCGCGAACGTCCGAAGCGCGCGGCGACGGGCATGCGTGGGCGGGCTTGGCGGGAGGTACGCGACGGCCTCCTCACCCGGAGCGACCGGAGTGGCAGGTACGTACGCCACGACCCGGAACCCCTCCCCGTACGGCCCCGCCTCGAACCGACCACCGACACCCTCGACCGCCGTCCGCAACCCCAGCAACCCCGTACCCCCGGACGACGAACCCCCTTCCGTGGACGCCGCCCCGTTGACCACGCTCACCTCCGTACCGCCGGCCTCTCGCCGCACCGCGACGGTGACAGCCGCACCGGGCGCGTGCCGGGCGGCGTTGGTCAGGGCCTCGCGTACAACCCGGTGGACGATCCGCTCGACGAGCGAGTACGCACCGGCCGGCCCCGTCGCCTCCCAGCGCACCCGGAGGCCCGACTCCGCGGCGCGGGCCACGAGTTCCTCGACACTCTCGCAGGCCGGGGTCAGCGGGGCCGGCTCGTCGTCCTTCTCCCTCAGCAGGCCGATGATGCGGTGGAGCCGTTCCGTGGCGTCGGAGGCGGCCTCGCGGAGGTCGGCGGCGGCCGTGCGGTGGTGCTCCGCGAGGTCGGGGGCGAGTTGGAGGGCGCCGGCGCGCAGGGCGATCAGACTCAGTTCGTGGCCGAGGGAGTCGTGCATGTCCTGGGCGATACGGGCCCGTTCGCGCAGTCGCGCCCGGTCCTCGGCGATCCGTTGCTCCCACTCCAGTTGTTCGCGGCTCTGGCGCCAGTACCGGCCGCCGAGCCAGGGGAACACGACGCCGAAGAGCAACGTGCCGATGAGTACGAGGTATTGGGCCGAGGGGTCGACTCCTCGTACCGCGATCTGGAGTGTGCCGATGCCGCCGATCGCGCCGAATGCCGTCAGGGCGGGGCGGATTTGTTGTGCGTGCCGACCGAGCAGGAGGGCGAAGACGGCGAGGGCCGGGCCGTACGAGAGGGTGAGCAGGGCGGGTTCCGAGGCGAGGCTGAGGGCCGCGGTTGCCGCGAAGGCCGTCAGCGGGCTTCTGCGCCGTATCGCTACGGCTGCGGCCAGGGTTGCGATGCCCGCGAGTTGCTCCGCCGGGGTGCGGGGTTCGTTCAGGCCGATGCGGTCGACTGTGACGACCGGCACGGCCAGTGCCGCCCACAGCAGGGCGTCCGCGGCCCTCCTCCCACGACGTTCCATCTCCCCGACGCTACAAGCGGGCGGGCGGCTGCCGCCCCTGCCGATCGTCAGGGGTTCCGCCGCCGCGGGGGCTGGGCTGAAGGGTTTTTCTTCCCCAGCCCCGCCCCTTCCCGAAACTGGGGCTGCCGCCCCAGACCCCCGCCAGGGGGTGGGGGTGACAGGTCGTGTCGCGGCTGCGGGTGCGTCGTGGCTGGTCGCGCCGTTCCCCGCGCCCCTAAAAGCAAAAGCCTGCGCCTACCCGGGCGCCCCGGGAAAGCCCGCACCCCCGACTACCCGCAGTCTCCCTCCGGCGGGAGGGGGCGTGGGCCGGTGCGTCGTATGCCCGTCGCGTAGCTCCGGTCTCGGAGAACCCGCACCCTGTACCAGCCCAGGGCCGTATGCCCGCCCTGCGACGGGCTGACGCACCGGCCCACGACCCCGCACCCCCCACCCACCCAAGGGGCGCGGGGAACTGCGCGACCAGCCACCCACACACCCGCACCCGCCCCACCGCCGGAGACACCCCGCGGGGAACGGCGCGACCAGCCACGACGCACCCGCAGACAAAAACAAACCCATGACCGCCCAACCGCCGGAGGCACATGGCAGGATCGGTGGCGAAATGACTGCGCCCACCGAAACCCTCCACACCCCCGTAATCCACTGGTTCGAAGAACACGCCCGCGACCTCCCGTGGCGCCGCCCCGAAGCCGGCCCCTGGGGCGTCATGGTCAGCGAGTTCATGCTGCAGCAGACGCCGGTCAACCGCGTGCTGCCGGTGTACGAGCAGTGGCTCAAACGCTGGCCCCGCCCCGCCCACCTCGCCAAGGAGTCCCCGGGCGAAGCCGTCCGGGCCTGGGGACGCCTCGGTTACCCACGGCGTGCGCTACGCCTGCACGGAGCCGCCACCGCCATAGCGGAGCGCCACGGCGGGGACGTACCCACGGATCACGCGAAGCTGCTCGCCCTGCCCGGCATCGGCGAGTACACGGCCGCCGCCGTGGCCTCGTTCGCGTACGGGCAGCGCCATGCCGTCCTCGACACGAACGTGCGCCGCGTGCTCGCGCGAGCCGTCACCGGCGTGCAGTACCCCCCGACCGCCACCACCGCCGCCGAACGCAAGCTCGCCCGCGCCCTGTTGCCCGAGGACGAGCACACGGCCTCGCGCTGGGCCGCCGCCTCCATGGAACTCGGCGCGCTGATCTGCACGGCGAAGAACGAGAGCTGCGTACGGTGCCCGATCGCGGCCCAGTGCGCGTGGCGCCTGGCCGGCAAACCCGCGTACGAGGGCCCGCCGCGTCGCGGCCAGACGTACGCGGGCACGGACCGCCAGGTGCGCGGCCGACTCCTCGCCGTCCTGCGCGACACGTCCGACCCGGTCCCGCAACCGGTCCTCGACCGCGTCTGGGACGAACCCGTCCAACGCGCCCGCGCCCTGGACGGCCTGGTCGCCGACGGCCTGGTCGAACCCCTCCCCGGTGGCCTGTACCGACTCCCGTTGCTTTGATCATCGAGTGATCTCGGCAATCCCGGCGTTTCTGCCGGAATGGTCCGTGACGGTGTCACCAGAGCGCGAGTTGCGTCCTGGTGGCCTGTCGACGGTCTCCCGTTTCCTTCCCGGCCCGGGGGCCGGGGATCGTGCCGCCTTCCCGCCCCGCCTGGGCCTTGCGGCGCGGGCGGGTGGTGCGGGTCTTACGCTCCACGGGGCTTCGACTCCGCCTTGACGGCGGGGTCCAGGTCTCCGGCCACTCCGGTACCTGTCGTGCGGGCCGCGAGGGTGGCCAGGTTGTGTCCCGCGTTCGCGTCCCGGTCCAGGACCAGGCCGCAGTTGTCGCACTTGAAGACCCGGGTGCTGAGGGGCAGTTTGGCTTTCACCACACCGCAGCGCGAGCAGGTCTTCGAGGAGGCAAACCAGCGGTCGGCGACGATCAGGCGTGTGCCGCGCTGGCGGGTTTTGTAGGTGAGCTGGCGTCGGATCTCGCCGAACGCGGCATCCGCGACGTGGCGGGACAGACGGCGGTTCATGCCCATGCCGGCCACGTTGAGGTCTTCGATGACGATCGTGCCGTAGGTGTCGGCGAGGCGGGTCGTCATCTTGTGCAGGGTGTCCTCACGGAGGTTCGCGACCCGGTGATGGATCTTGTTTCGCTGGGCGTTGGCCTTCTCCCAGCGGCGGGAGGGCTGTCGTCCGGTGCGCCAGTCGGGGCCCTGCCGTCGGGACACCGTGCGGTTGGCGCGGCGCAGCTGCGTCTGCGCGTGGGTGAGGTGGCGTGGGTTGGGTTCCTCGGTGCAGATGCCGTCGCTGTCCGCAAGGACGGCCAGCGTCTTGATGCCGAGGTCGATACCGACGGCTGCGTCGGGGCGAGCGACCTTGACCAGGCTGTGCTGCTCCTCGACTTGAAGGGACACAAACCAGCGGCCCCGGTGAAGGCAGGCGGTCGCGGACAGGATCCGCAGGTGCCCCGCGTCGATGAGGGCTCGCAGGTCAACTCGGTTCTCGTGGAGGCGGACGGTGCCGATCCTGGGCAGGGTGACGTGCCGCCCGTCAGGCTCGATACGGATCGTGCCGGTGGTGAACTTGCAGGCCAGGCGCGCCTTCCGCTTCTACTTGAAGCGGGGGATGCCCATCTTTGGGCCCTTGCGCTTGCCGCTCTTGGACTTCGCGTAGTTGTCGAACGCCGCCGACGCGCCTGTCAGCCCGGTGTTGTAGGCCTCCTTGCTGTTCTGGTCCCACCAGCCGGTGAAACGCGGGTCGGCGTGCTTGGCCTCGTTGAACGCCTTCCGCAGCGAGGGCAACGACCACGACCGCCACTGGGTGAGCTGCTCCTCGCAGATGCCGTAGGTTGCTTCGGCCTTGCGCTGCCACCACGACGCGGTGACGTGGGCGATTGCCCAGTTGTACGCGGCCCGCGCTCCACCCGCGTGCGGGTGCAGGCGGCGAGCCGTCGTGGCGTTCGGGTCCAGCGCGAGCCTGTACGCGCGGACGGTGAAGCCCGGCCGCGGCGTGAACTTCTTCACCCGGCCGCCTCCGGCCCGGTGGCGACGGCGACGGCCAGGGCGGCGCGATGCTGCGCGGAGCGGCGGCCGTACCGGCGGGCGCACATCGCGGTCAGGACCTCGGTGAGGTCCCGCACCAGGTCCTCGGCGCTCTCCGCCGCATCCAGGACCACCAGGCGCCGTCCGGCCGCGGACAGCGCGGCTTCCAGGTGCTCGACGCCGCAGGGGGCGAGGCGGCCTGGGCGCTCGACCACGATCGTCCCCACCGACGGGTCGGCGAGCAGCTTGTGCAGCTTGCGGCGGCGCCCGTCCAGGCCGGGGCCGACCTCCGTTACCACGTCGGCGACCGCGAGCCCCTGGGATGTTGCGCCCTGCACGGTGCGGGCGACCTGCTCTTCCAGGTCCGTTTCCTGTTCACCGGAGGAGACACGGCAGTACGCCACGATCCGCCCGGCGGCCTGCGGGGCGGGCTGGGTCACCAGCCATGTACCGGACGGCGTCTGGACGACCGGGACCGGCATACGGCCCTCTTTCGCCCAGGTCCACGCGGTCTGGTAGTGCACGCCGTTGCGTGCCGCCCACTCGGAAAGCTTCACGACATCAGGTTATTCACTGAGAATACGGGATATCCACTGAAAGAAATGGGAACTATTGTTCCCCTTCACCTGACGCGCACCAGCCCCTCCCCTCAGTCGACCTCAGCCGCCCCACAGGTTCTGCAAGGCGAAGCACAGGTTCCCCTCAGCCCACTGACACACAACGCGGTGTTACCTCCGGCAACCTTGGCGGGCAAATCCCCCCAATCCCGCCCCATCCCCCACACCTCTTTACTCCCGCCCTACTTCCGTTACACAACCGACGGACAGCCGAGCGCTCGCCGCAGGCTCGCTCGGACAACCCCGTGACAAGCCCTCCGTAGCTTCATTGGCGTACCGCGGACCAGCGGCACACGAAGCGGAGAACAGCCGGCAGCAGACAGGTCGGTAACGGGGATCGGAGGCGGTTGGACATGGCGCACGGCGAGGTGCTCGAGTTCGAAGAGTACGTACGCATCAGGCAGGACGCGCTGCTGCGCAGTGCCCGCCGTCTGGTGCCGGACCCGGTCGACGCCCAGGACCTGCTGCAGACGGCGCTGGTCCGCACGTACGGCCGCTGGGACGGAATCGCGGACAAGCGTCTCGCGGACGCCTATCTGCGCCGCGTCATGATCAACACGCGTACGGAGTGGTGGCGGGCCCGCAAGCTGGAGGAGGTCCCCACCGAGCAGCTGCCGGACGCGAGCGTGGACGACTCGACCGAGCAGCACGCGGACCGCGCGTTGCTGATGGACATCCTGAAGGTGCTGGCTCCGAAGCAGCGCAGTGTCGTGGTGCTGCGACACTGGGAGCAGATGTCCACGGAAGAGACGGCCGCCGCCCTCGGCATGTCGGCCGGAACGGTCAAGAGCACGCTGCACCGGGCCCTGGCCCGGCTCCGCGAGGAGCTGGAGAGCCGCGGCTATGAGGGGCGCGCGCTCGAACCGGGCAAGGCGGGCAGGGACAAGGCGGGTAAGGAGCGGGAGCGTTGCGCGGCCTAGACGCAGGACCGGACACGGAGCCCCCA
>NZ_BMPQ01000054.1:27347-34897 GCF_014647675.1 Streptomyces flaveus
TGCGGGACGGGCGGCACCGGCGCCCGCGACGAGGGCCCGGCCCGTTCCGACTCGGTGTCGGTCGGCGCCGTCGCGCCCTCCGCCGCGCCCTCCACGGCCGAGCCGAGCGTGGACGCGGTCCGGCTCCTCAAGGCCGACCCGAAGGTCAGCGCGGCGGTCAAGCGCGATCTGCAGCCGTGCATCGCCGACGAGTACCCGGTCGACGTCTCGTACGGCAAGCTGACGGGCGGATCTGCGAACGACATCGTGGTCAACGTGTTGACCTGCGGCGATGCGGTCGGAGTCGGCTCGTATGTGTATCGCGAGCAGGGCGATGAGTACGAGAACGTCTTCAGGGCCGAGGAGTCCCCGGTCTACGCGGAGATCGACCGGGGCGACCTGGTGGTCACCCAGCAGGTGTACGAGAAGGGCGACTCGGTGGCGCTTCCGTCCGGCGAGGTAGTGATCACGTACCGCTGGACCACGGACCGCTTCACGGAACGGGCCCGCACGCACAACGACTACAGCAAGGTGGTGGACGGCGAGACGGCGGCTCCGGCCGAGGACTGACCCCGCCTGACAGCTGCCCCTGCCCAACACCTGACACTTGACGACCGACCCTGCCCGCTGACAATCGACTGGCCTTCGCTGACAATCGATGCCTCCCGACAACCGACCGACGGAGAACTGAGAGCACCGGATGGCAGAGCAGACCCACGTCCTGTTCGTCGAGGACGACGACGTCATCCGCGAGGCCACCCAGCTCGCGCTGGAGCGCGACGGCTTCGTGGTCACCGCCATGCCCGACGGACTGGCCGGCCTGGAGGCGTTCCGTGCGGACCAGCCCGACATCGCGCTCCTCGATGTGATGGTGCCGGGCCTGGACGGCGTCTCGCTGTGCCGCCGGATCCGCGACGAGTCCACGGTCCCGGTGATCATGCTGTCGGCTCGCGCCGACTCCATCGATGTCGTACTGGGCTTGGAGGCGGGCGCCGACGACTACGTCACCAAGCCCTTCGACGGGGCCGTCCTGGTCGCCCGGATCCGCGCGGTGCTGCGGCGCTTCGGGCATGCGAGCGGGCAGCGGGCCGCCGCAGAAGCCGAGAGTTCCTCGTCCGTCGACGGCGGTGTGCTGTCGTTCGGTGACGGCGATCTGGAGATCGACAGGGAGGGCATGGAGGTCCGCAGGGGCGGTACGCCGGTGGCGCTGACGCCCACCGAGATGCGGCTGCTCCTGGAGTTCTCGTCCGCGCCGGGAACCGTGCTTTCACGCGACAAGCTCCTTGAGCGGGTGTGGGACTACGGCTGGGGCGGTGACACCCGCGTTGTCGACGTCCATGTGCAGCGGCTGCGTACGAAGATCGGCCAGGACCGGATCGAGACGGTCCGCGGCTTCGGCTACAAGTTGAAGGCCTGACCGGATCATGCGGGGGACGAGCACGAGTCCGAGCGGGAATCCGGACGGGAATCCGGACCGCCGCCGGAGATTCACGCGGCCGATGCTGCGTACAGGCCTCAGGTGGAAGCTCAGCGCGGCGATCGCCGCGGTCGGGGCGCTGGTGGCCGTATCCCTGAGCCTGGTCGTGCACAACGCCGCCCGGTACTCGATGCTCTCCAACGCGCGCGACCTGGCGGACGAGCGCGTGCAGATCGCGCAGCGGAACTACGAGACGTCCGGGCGGACCAACTTCCCCGGCATCAAGATCGACGATCCGGACCTGCCGGAGGACCTGCTGGCGAAGGTCACGGCCGACCGACGGGCGACCTATGTGGCGGGCGGCCCCAGCGGTGTGCCCGACATCTGGGCCGCCGTACCGCTCAAGGACGGCCGGATCCTGTCGCTGCACACGGGGTTCACCGACCGCAGCGCGGCCGTGCTTGACGACCTCGACCAGGCGCTGCTCATCGGTTCGAGCGTGCTCGTCTTCGGCGGCTGCGCGCTCGGTGTCCTCATCGGCGGCCAGCTCTCGCGGCGGCTGCGCAAGGCGGCCACGGCGGCCCGGCAGGTCGCTCAGGGCGAGACGGACGTACGGGTGCGGGACGCCATCGGCGGAGTCGTACGCGACGAGACCGATGACCTAGCGCGGGCCGTGGACGCGATGGCGGACGCGCTCAGTCGGCGTCTGGAGGCCGAGCGCCGGGTGACCGCCGATATCGCGCACGAGCTGCGTACGCCGGTGACCGGGCTGCTCACGGCGGCCGAGCTGCTGCCACCGGGGCGGCCGACGGAGCTCGTACGGGACCGGGCGCAGGCGATGCGTACGCTCGTCGAGGACGTCCTTGAGGTGGCCCGACTGGACAGCGCGTCCGAGCGGGCCGAGTTGCAGGACATCCTGCTGGGCGAGTTCGTGAGCCGGCGGGTGGCGGCGCGGGACGCGGCCATCAAGATGCGGGTGGTGCACGAGTCGCAGGTCACCACCGACCCGCGCCGCCTGGAGCGGGTCCTCATCAACCTGCTGGTCAACGCCGCCAAGCACGGTAGGCCGCCCATCGAGGTCACGGTGGAGGGCCGGGTCATCCGCGTACGCGACCACGGGCCCGGCTTCCCCGAGGAGCTGCTGGCCCACGGGCCGAGCCGCTTCCGCACCGGCAGCACCGACCGCGCGGGCCACGGCCACGGCCTTGGCCTGACCATCGCGGCGGGCCAGGCCCGGGTGCTGGGCGCACGGCTCACCTTCCGCAACGTACGCCCCGTGGCTGCGCCGGAGGACGTGCCCGCGGAGGGGGCGGTGGCGGTGCTGTGGCTGCCGGAGCATGCGCCGACGAATACGGGGAGCTATCCGATGCTGCCGGAGTAACTGGGGCTTCGCCCCTGGGACCCCTCTGGGGGCTGCCGCCCCCAGGCCCCCGCTGTCGGCCTGAACGGCCTCGTCCTCAAGCGCCGGACGGGCTGGTTGTGCCTGGGGTCAGCTGCAAAGTGTCCCCTGGGCAAGGTTCCGCTTGGGCAGCGGAACCTCAGCTGCAGAAATCAGCCCAGGGTCGCGGAAAATCAGCCCCTCCGGCGTTTGAGGAGCGGGGGTCCGGGGGCTGGCCCCCGAAACGGGGTCCAGGGGCGGAGCCCCGAAGGGGGTCTGGGGCGCAGCCCCCAGCGGGGTCCAGGGGCAGAGCCCCTGGCGGGGATCCGGGGCTGGCCCCGGGATGGGACGGGTAAGGGCGGCGGGGCGAAATCAGACGGTCTCCGCCACCGTCCCCTTCGCCGAAACGTCGTCCTCCACGCCCTCCCCCGCCTGCGGCGCCGCCCCCTTCAACGGCACCTCCTTCACGAACACCGCCGCCACCAAAGCCACAACAGCCACGATCGATCCCAGCAGGAACGCCGAATGCGTACCGGAGGACACCGCGTGCTGATACGCCTCCCGAGCCGCCTCCGGCAACTTCGCCAGACTCGCCGCGTCCAACTGCGCGGACCGCTCGGTGACCGCGGACCCGGCCGACCCGGCCCGCTCGGCCATCACGTCCTGGACCCGGTTGTTGAACAGGGCTCCCATGATCGCGACACCGAAGGACGCCCCGAGCGTACGGAACAGGGTCGTGGAGGAGGACGCGACTCCCATGTCCTTCATCTCGACACTGTTCTGCGCGACCAGCATGGTGATCTGCATCAGGCACCCCATGCCCGCGCCGAGAACCGCCATGTAGAGACCGGAGGTGACCCGCGACGTATCCGTGTCCATCTGCGCGAGCAGGAACAGCCCGACGGCCATCAGCACACTGCCCACGAGCGGAAAGACCTTGTACCGGCCGGTGTTCGTGGTCACCCGCCCCGCGACCATCGACACGATGAGCATCGCACCGAGCATCGGCAGCAGCAGCAACCCGGAGTTGGTCGCGGACGCGCCCTGCACGGCCTGCTGGTACAGCGGCAGGAACAGCACCGCACCGAACATCACGAACCCGGTGATGAAACCGATGACCGACATCAGCGAGAAGTTGCGGATGCGGAAGATGTGCAGCGGCATCACCGGCTCAGCGGCCTTGGTCTGCACGAACACGAAGCCCACCAGCGCGGCGACCCCGATCCCGATCAGCTCCATGATCATGGCGGAGCCCCAGGCGTACTCGGTGCCACCCCACGTGGTGACGAGCACGATCGCCGTGATGCCCGCGGCCAGCAGCCCGGCACCCAGGTAGTCGATCCGAGCCTGCGCCCGCTTCTTGGGCAGATGCAGTACGGCACCGATGGCGAGGAGCGCCACGGCACCGAGCGGCAGGTTGATGTAGAAGGACCAGCGCCAGCCCCAGTTGTCGGTGATGGTGCCGCCGATGAGCGGTCCGCCGATCATGGCGAGCGCCATCACGCCGGCCATCATGCCCTGGTACTTGCCGCGTTCCCGGGGCGGTATCAGATCGCCGATGATCGCCATGACACCGACCATCAGACCACCGGCGCCGAGTCCCTGAACGGCCCGGAACCCGATCAACTGCCCCATGTCCTGCGCCATACCGCTCAGGGCCGACCCGATCAGAAAGAGCACGATCGAGGTCATGAAGATGCCCTTGCGGCCGTACATGTCGCCGAGCTTGCCCCAGATCGGAGTGGAGGCGGCGGTCGCGAGCGTGTACGCGGTGACAACCCACGACAGATGCTCGAGTCCGCCCAGTTCACCCACGATCGTCGGCATGGCGGTCCCGATGATCATGTTGTCGAGCATCGCGAGCATCATCGCGATCATCAGCGCGAGCAGGACGACGCGTACGCTCCTGGGTTTCCTGCCCCCGCTGTCCTGCACTGCCCCGGCGTCCGCGGCCACATCCCCTGTTTCTGTTTCGGTGTCCGCCATCGTCCCCACTCCCCTGGTACCGCCTTGCTACTTACTTGCCGCCCGGCAAGTTGACTACACTTGGAACGTAGGTCCGCAACTAGCCGGGCGTCAAGTAAGTTTTTCTTTACCCACCTCTTTACCCACCCATGAAGCGCTAGGAGCAGCCACGATGGGCGCCAGCAGGCAACAACGCGGACACACCCGCCAGCGCATCCAGGACGTGGCCCTCGAACTCTTCGCCGAGCAGGGCTACGAGAAGACGTCCCTGCGGGAGATCGCGGAGCGGCTGAACGTCACGAAGGCGGCGCTCTACTACCACTTCAGGACCAAGGAAGACATCCTCATCAGCCTCTTCCAGGATCTGACGAAGCCGATGGACGAGCTGATCGAGTGGGGCAAGCAGCAGCCGCGCACCCTGGGGACGAAGCGCGAGGTCCTCAGTCGTTACAGCGAGGCCCTCAACGACGCGGCCCCCCTGTTCCGCTTCATGCAGGAGAACCAGGCGACCGTGCGTGAGCTGCGTTCCGGCGAGGCCTTCAAGGACCGCATGCTCCTCATGGTGGACCTGCTCAGGGAGCCGGACGCCACGATGACCGACCAGGTCCGCTGCGTCACCGCCCTGTTCTCCATGCACGCCGGGATGTTCGCCCTCAGGGACATCGAAGGCGACCCCGAGGAGAAGCGCAAGGCCGTCCTCGAGGTCGCCACAGAGCTGATCACCAGGGCCAACTCCCCCAAGGAGTCCTGAAGGCCCTTTGCCGCTTACGGACGTCGCTCACGGATCCTCAGAGGGTGAGGCCCTTGGTGCGCAGGAAGCGTACGGGGTCTATCGCGGAGCCGTAGTCGGCGGACGTACGGATCTCGAAGTGCAGGTGCGGACCGCTGGAGTTGCCGGTGTTGCCGGAGAGCCCGATGCGCTGACCGGTGGCGACGACCTGGCCGGCGTTCACCTCGACGCGCGACAGGTGGGCGTACTGCGAGTAGGTCCCGTTGCCGTGCCGGACCACGATGGCGTTGCCGTACGCGGGCCCGTCACCGGCACCGTTGCCGCCGGCCTTGACGACGGTGCCGCCGTGCGTGGCAAAGACCTTGGTGCCGGAGGCGACGGCGAAGTCCTGGCCGGAGTGGGTCGAGTTCCACAGGTTTCCGGCCTGGTTGAAGCTGGCGGAGAGTTTGTACTTCTGGACCGGGTCGACCCAGGAAGGCTTGGCCTTCTTGGCGGCGGCCTTCTTCACGGCCTCGGCGGGCTTGCCCTGAGCGGCGACCTCGGCCTTCGACGCCGACTCGGCCTGAACCGCGGCCTGCTCCCGTACGGACGCCGCAGCATTCCCCTGCACGGCCCCGGCGTTCGCCGAATCACCGGCGGCGACCGCGACCCCAGACCCCAGCGCGACCGACACCCCCAGCCCGGCGGCCATGGCAGCCGCCCTGGCACGGAGCGGGGACGTACGGAGAACGTGGGACTTGGTGATGCGCTGCGACATGGGGACTACCTCCGAAGGGATGGGCATGAACGCACCCGGCGCGCTGCCGATGCGCCGGGTGAGGTCCCTTGGTAACCCGCGATCCTGCTGCCCCACAAAGAGCTCATCTACGAGTCAAAGTCGTACTTGACTCTGAAACTTCCATCTTCTTGACATGAAGGCCATCCCGTATTGAATCCTCCGCGTTTCTTACTGGAAGTCTGGTTTAACCCCACTTCACAGCCGTCCGCTTACGCCCCGGACACTCCCCTCCGAGCCGAGCCTGGCCGACATCGAGGCGCCCGCCCACCCCTCGACCTAAAGGTCCGTTTTGCCCCACCACGCGTCACCACTACTCGCCCTAGTACCGGACAAATCGCCTGTGCGTCATGTCACCGGTCGGCAAGATCCAGGCCCTCCGGGATGTGACGCGCACTACGCTGACCAGGCAGCCTCCGTGCCGTCGGGAGAACGTCAGGGGAGCGTCGTGGAACCAGCAGCTGTCGGGGTCCGGCCGACTGGCGATGGTGTCCCCGATGTGGTGTTGCAGAGGCGGGCATGACGGTGGGCCGTTGGGCGCGGCACCGGGTGCAGAGTGAGTCCCACGGTGTGAACACTTCGCCCCGTCGCGTTCACACCTCGCTCGTTTGAGCCCCTGAAGGGCATACTCCCCTTCACTGTTCACGCTTTCTGCGGGAGCCGACGCCGGGAGTCATCACCGATTGAGCTGGAACCACACCCCCTTTCCACCCTCCGTCGGCGTCACCCCGCACACGTCCGACAGCACAGTGACGAGAAACAGGCCTCGCCCACCGCCGTCCCCGGCCGACGCCCGGCGGGGCGAGGGCAGCCGCGCGCTCCCGTCGTACACGGCGACACGGACATGAGTGGCCTCGACGGCTGCTCTGAGGTGTACATCACCCTGCGCGTGCCGGTGCACATTGGTCACCAACTCGGAGGTGTACAGCACAGCCGTCTCGGCGAGTTCGCCCAGCCCCAGCGTCTCCAGAGTGAAGCGCACGAATTCCCGGCAGACCTTGGACGAGGCCACGACGGCAGGGGTTGCGAACTGCTCCCGAGATTCTGAGGGGATCCATCCGCAGACCGCTTATCGCTGGTTCCGGGAGGGGAGACTGCCGGTTCCCGCCCGGCGGATCAATCAGCGCACCGTCCTGATCGAGCAGTCGAATGGGGAGTCTGTGCCGGAGGTTGGGGCCGGGCTTTACGCGCGGGTCTCGTCTCATGATCAGCGGCAGGATCTGGATCGCCAGGTGGCGCGGCTCTCGGTCTGGGCTGCGCTGGCGGCGGCCGCGGAGCTGGGGAACGGGCGTTCTTGAGCCGAACG
>NZ_BMPQ01000055.1 GCF_014647675.1 Streptomyces flaveus
CGATGGTACTGCAGGGGGGACCCTGTGGGAGAGTAGGACACCGCCGAACAAATGTTGAGAAAGCCCCCGCACTTCGGTGCGGGGGCTTTCTGCATTTCGGCCGGAGCAGGATCGGCAAGGATCTCCGCCTCCCTGGTACACGTGGCGCTGGCCGATTGTTCCTCTGTCCGAGTGGCTCGTGCGGTCCGGACGAGCGAGGCGCGTTGCCCGGCGGGATTCCGGCGCATGGAATGGCTCGTCGGTGCTTCGGAGGGCCGGGCACCCCGCAGTCCAACCCCTAGGAGGATCCATGACCTCTGCCACTGTCCGTCGTGCCGTGATCGCTGTCGGCTTGACCGCCGCGCTCACCCTTCTTCCCGCCCTGTCCGCGCCGGCCGCGGTGGCTGACGTCGGGGACAACGACATCGTGAGGCTCAAGCTCACCGGTGTCACCGAGACCGACACGATGCCGGAGTACGTCGAGGCCGGCGACAGTTGGGTCACCTACCTGAATCTGTACGACTCCAAGAAGCGGTTCGCTGGCGACGCCAGCTCGCGGTGCAGTGCTGTCGAGGCGACCAGAGACCATCTGACCGCCCAGTGCACGCGTGTGCTGCGCTTGAAGAAGGGCGAAATCACCCTCCACGACATGATCACGCGCACGAATGATGCGCCCATCACCGCCAAGACTGCTATTGCGGGCGGCGCTGGCATCTACAACGACGCCGAGGGAGAGGGCTACATCACCCTGACAGGCAACCGGGTCCACTTCGATCTCCACGTCGACGACTGACGTCGAGAGTGTTCCCCGCACGGGTTCGCTTCCGCTGCCCGGGTGGGGGCGCGGCGTCCACCCGGGGGCCGATCCGTTGGGCCGAATTGGAGGCCGAGCGGTGACGACCGAGGCGTCGAGGGCGGGGCGGTGTCCGGGGGCAGCCCCGCCGACAGTCAGTCAGAGGGGCGACCGTTCCTCTGACCGAGTGGCATGTGCGGCCCGGACGCGGGGGGCGCATTGTCCAAGGGGGATCACACCGCGTGAAATGACTCGCCAATGCTCCAGAGGGCCTGGGGCACTGTATGCGGCCTGGAGGTTCCGTGATCAATTCAGCTGTCCGTGGTGTCGTCATCTCAGCCCTCACCACAGCGCTCGCCCTTTTTCCCGCCATGGCCGCGCACGCCGAGGGAAAAGACAAGGGCAACGATATTGAGAAGGTCACGCTGACCGGGGTCAACGTGCTCGACACGATGCCCGACTACGTTGAGGCCGGCGACAGCTGGGTGACCCATCTGAAGCTGTACAGCGTCAAGAAGAAGCAGCTTCGATACGCCGGTGACGCCGAGTCGGAGTGCAGCGCGGTCAAGGCCTCCGCCGACGAGCTGACCGCACAGTGCACGCGTGTGCTGCGACTGAAGAAAGGGAAACTGACGCTCAGCGACATGATCACTTACAAGCCGGATAAGCCCGTGACCGCCAAGACCGGCATCATCGGCGGCACTGGCCACTACCGCTCGGCCTATGGTGACGGCTACATCACCCTGGAAGGGAACCGCGTCCACTTGACCCTCAACATCGACGAATGACGTAGGGCACACCTTCCCGCGTGGGGCGCCGTTCACGCTGCCTCACGCGGGAGCCGCCCATCACGAAAGTCATCCGGACATCTGGCGACGACACCCTGGAGTCGTGAAAATCGGGGTGGGCGACCGCCCGGCTGACGTCGTTCGATCTTGGTGCCGATTCGAGCCTGTACGAAAGTCTGGCGCTGAGGACCTGGCGCAGGCACCCCGAAGTGTTGCCGCGAGCACGCAGAGCAGATTCTTCTCTCCTGCCGGATCCTCGCCTGGCGGTCGTTCGCTGCGGCGCGACGGACGGCGCGGGAGGGAGAAACCAGCATGGATCTTGTCCACGAACGCTGCGCGGGGATCGACATCGGCAAGGCCGACTGCAAAGTGTGCATCCGTGTTCCGGGGCGGAACGGACGCCGGCACACCGAGATCCGCACCTTCTCCACGATGACCGAGGGACTGCTGGCCCTGCGCGAGTGGCTGCTGTCTGAGCAGATCACCCTGGTCGGAATGGAAGCAACCGGGTCCTACTGGAAGCCCGTGTACTACCTCCTCGAGGAGCAGATGGAGACCTGGCTGCTCAACGCCCAGCACATGCGCAACGTCCCCGGCCGCAAGACGGACGTGCGTGACTGTCAGTGGATCTGCCAGCTCATCGAACACGGCCTGGTACGCCCGTCCTTCGTCCCGCCCAAGCCGATCCGGCAACTGCGTGATCTTACCCGCTACCGCACCGAGGTCACCCGGGAACGCACCCGGGAGATCCAGCGCCTGGAGAAGCTGCTGGAGGATCCCGGGATCAAACTGTCGAGCGTCGTCTCCGACCTCGGCGGGAAGTCAGCCCGCACGATGGTGGAGGCGCTGATCGGCGGTGAGCGCGACCCCCAGGTTCTGGCCCGGCTCGCCGTCGGAGCCCTGAAGGACAAGGAAGCCCAACTGGTCCAGGCGCTCACCGGATTCTTCACCGATCACCACGCTTTCCTGGCCCGCATTATGCTGGATCGCATTGACGCCTCCACAGCCACGGTCAAAGGGCTCACCGCCGAGATCGACCGCCGTCTTGAGCCCTACCGGCGCCAGCTGGAGCTGCTGGTGACCATCCCGGGAATCAGTCTCACCGCAGCCCAGGTCGTGGTCGCGGAGATCGGGGTCGACATGCGGCGCTTCCCCACAGCTGGCCACCTCGCCTCCTGGGCCGGGGTCTGCCCGGGCAACCACGAATCCGCCGGCAAGGTCACCAGCGGACGCACCCGCCACGGTGACGCCTGGCTCAAGGGAGTCCTGGGCAACGCTGCCGCGGCAGCTGCCCGCTCGAAGAACACCTACCTCGCTGCCCAATTCCGGCGCCTGGTCGGCCACCGGGGCAAGAAGCGCGCGCTCGTCGCCGTCGAGCACTCGATCCTCGTCTCCGTCTGGCACATCCTCACCAGGGACACCCCCTACCAGGACCTCGGCGCCGACCACTTCATCAACCGCATCCGCAAGTCCCGGCAAACCCGCAGACTCGTCGGCCAGCTCACCCAGCTCGGCTACGACGTATCTCTCGAACCCCGCACCAACGGCTGATCGGGCAGGGATTTTCAGAGCAGAGCAGATCGAGGTTGACGAACCACCGGTAACCGATTCTTTCTGCCGTCATTCGCGGATACCAGCAGTTTTCTCGATGAGGCGCGTGAACACTATGAGCGCCCCCAAGGCGGGAAGGAGGCTGGTCAGTGTCCAAAGTACGAAGAACCCGGCCAGTCCCCCGGCAGCCACACGCAGCTCCGTCGGGGCTTCCTCGGAAACTGCGGCCACCAGCAACAGGGAGATAGTGGACAAGACTCCCATCGCGATGACAGTGAAGAATTGCCACAAGTAATCGGTGATGGGTAGAATTCCTGCCTTGCTTGCTTTCCTCAGGAAAGAAGTGTCACAGGCTCGCGTGATCATAGCCAATGCGGCGAGAACGGCTCCGATGATGACACCGATCATGGAGGCGGCAATTCCGATCACTGGTTCTATCGGCAGGTCGTCGTCATGGCCGAGCCAGGCACCGCCCGCAGCGCCCAGAAGAGCGCTCACCGGCTCTCCCCACCAAGAACTCTTCAGGCTCACGTGGACCAGCCTCGTGAACTCCATGAAGTACTTGTCCCCCAGGGTCCGTCCTCTGGGCTCCTCGGGGTACGGATCGAAGCCTTCCCGCGTTTTTATGTCCATCACAGCCCTCACTCACTGGCGGGAATTCTCAGTGAGCCGATCGGTGCCGAGGCGACCGAAAGCGGCGTGAGATCCGGCATCGGCTGCGGCCTGTGTCTCGCATATCTCACCCGCGCGGACGAAAGAGGCCATCGCGATCATTCCGGCGTTTTTCCGTCTCGACCGTTGATCCGTATTCGCTCATGCCCCTTATGGCATCGTACAGCGACGCGCGGCACCCAACCGGAGGCTGTGCCGCCGCAGGCTCGGCTTCAGTATCTCCGGGTATAGGGTCGAGGCATTCGAGGCTGATCTTCGCGTCGCGCGCGAGATCGACATGGAAGTCCTCTGCGTCGATCTTGCACTTGTCGAGCCTTCGAAGAATATCCTCCATTGCTTGTGCCTCCTTTCGTGGTCTGTGCCGGATGGCGTCACCAGGAATGCCGTCGATCTTTCGGGAAACCGCGTCGGTCCGGGCAAGACTGGATTCTTACTCGACCAGGAAGGATCTAAGACATGCGCTCAACGGTAATTCGGTACGGATAATCGGGCGCGTCATCCGTGGCATTCGGGTGAAGCTGTTCGGCCGCGGCCCGCTACTCCACCTGCATGACGAGCCGGCTGGTCGGATCATCGTCACGGCCGAGCACTAGGCTCTCCCTCATGCGCTATGACCTGGTGGTCTTCGACAATGATGGGGTGCTCGTCGACAGCGAGCCTCTCTCCAATCGGATCCTCGCCGGCTATCTGACCGAGCTGGGGCACCCCACTTCGTACGAAGACTCGCTGCGCGACTACATGGGCGCTGCCGTGCACCGCGTACACGACATCGTGTGGCAGCGGTCGGGGCGGCGGTTGCCCGAGGAGTTCGACGATGTGCTGCACGCCCGGGTGTTCGCGGCGTTCGAGCGGGACCTGGAGCCGGTGGCCGGGGCGGCGGAGGTGCTGGAGAAGCTGGTGGCGGACGGGGTACGGATCTGTGTGGCCTCGTCCGGGAGTCATGAGCGGATCCGGGTCGGGCATCGGAAGACCGGGATGGAGAGGTGGTTCGGGGAGGGCCAGATCTTCAGCTCGGAGGATGTGGGGCGGGGGAAGCCGGCACCGGATCTGTTCCTGTACGCGGCCGATCGGATGGGCGTACCGCCGGAGAAGTGCCTCGTCGTAGAGGACAGTCCGCTCGGAGTGCGGGCGGCCGTCGCGGCCGGGATGGACGTGTACGGCTTCACGGCGATGACGACCGCCGACCGGCTGGCGGGTGCAGACCGGCTCTTCGGTGACATGAGTGAGCTGATCGGGCTTCTCCAGAGCTGACCAGTGGGCCGGGTGACTGGCCGAACAGCTCGTCAGCTGATCTTGCTCTTCGAAAGGTGAATAAAACTCATCTTCCGAATCGTCTACCCACGAGTAAGCAAGAGCCTTACGCTGAGCCGCCATGACAGATGTGCTGCGGCGCGGCCGGGCTTCGTTGGCGTTCAGCTTCTTCGCTCAGGGTGTGGCCTTTGCGCTGCTGGTGACGCGGATTCCCGCGATCCAGGACCAGTACGGGATCTCCGATGCCCTGCTGCCCGCCTTCCTCGCCGCCGTGCCGGTCCTCGCCGGCGTCGGCAGTGTCTGCACGGAGCAGTTGGTCAAGCGGGTGTGTCCCAGTCACGTACTGCGCTGGTCGCAGCCCGTCGTGCTGCTCGCGCTGCTCGGTGTCGGAGCCGGTGACGGGCTGTGGGAGATCGGGCTGTCGCTGGCGGCGTTCGGGCTGGCCGTCGGAGCGCTCGACGCGTCCATGAACATGCTCGGAGTGAGCCTGCAGCACGCGTACGGGCGCAGCATCATCCTCGGCTTCCACGCGGTGTACAGCCTGGGCGGGATCATCGGGGCCTCGCTTGCGTGGGTGGGGGCGCACTGGGATCTGCACCTGTTCGTGTCGTATCTGCCGGTCGTCCTGGTGCTGCTGCCCGTCGCGTTGGTGGGGAGCCGGTGGTACGTCGACGGAGGCGGACCCGGCGCGGAGAAGCCGAAGGAGGCGGTCGGGCAACCCGTCGCCTTCAAGTTGCTGTTGCCGCTGTGCCTGGTGATGACCTTCGCGTACATCGGGGACTCGACCGTCTCCAACTGGAGCGCCAAGTATCTGCAGGACGTGCTGGGCAGTTCGGAGCAGCTGGCGACCGTGCCGTACAACGTCTACATGGTCACCACGCTGCTCGGGCGGGCCATCGGGGACTTCGGGGTGCGGCGGTTCGGGGCCGTGGCGGTCGTACGGCTGGGGGCGATCGTCGCGTCCGTGGGGTTCGCGGTGGTGGCGGTGGCGCCGGGGGCGTGGGTCGGGCTGCTCGGGTTCACGTTGCTGGGGCTCGGGTTGTGTGTGCTCGTACCGCAGACTTTCGCGGCTGCCGGGAGGCTGTTCCCCGGTGCTGCGGATGCTGCCATCGCGCGGCTGAATATCTTCAACTATGTGGGTTTCTTGATCGGTTCGCCCCTCGTGGGGGCTCTGGGTGATGCGTGGACGTATCGGGGGGCCATGCTCGTGCCGATGGTGTTGGTGCTGGTGACCCTGGTGTACGCCCGGTCGTTCGCTCCTGAACCAAACCGATACGGTGACGGGCATGAGCGGCCGCACACAGCTGATGTGGGACGAGGCAGTAACGGGCTATGACTTCGGTCCGGATCACCCGATGGATCCGGTCCGCCTGGCGTTGACCCGTCGGCTGGTCGATGCCTTCGGGCTCGATCGTGAGATGGACGTGGTCGCGGCGAAGGCGGCCGGGGAGTCGACGTTGCGGCTCGTGCATCGCGAGGACTACATCGAGGCGGTCAAGGCCGCTTCCGTGGATCCTCGGGCGGCGGACATGTCGTACGGCCTCGGGACCATGGACGATCCAGCCTTCGCCGGGATGCACGAGGTGTCCGCGCTGATCGCCGGGCAGTCGGTGGGGGCGGCCGAGGCGGTGTGGCGCGGGGACGTCTCGCACGCGGTGAACTTCGCGGGCGGGCTGCACCATGCGATGCCCGGCGGGGCGTCGGGGTTCTGCATCTACAACGACGCGTCGCTGGCGATCGCGCGGCTGCTGGAGCTGGGGGCGGAGCGGGTGGCGTACATCGATGTGGATGTGCATCACGGGGACGGGGTGCAGGCCGCGTTCTGGGAGGACCCGCGGGTGCTGACGATCTCGTTGCACGAGCATCCTCGGACCTTGTTTCCGCAGACCGGGTGGCCGGAGGAGACCGGGGCGGACGGTGCGGAGGGCTCCGCGGTGAACGTGGCGCTGCCGGCCGGGACCGGGGACGCGGGGTGGCTGCGGGCCTTTCACTCCGTCGTGCCGGAGTTGATCGCGGACTTCCGGCCTCAGGTGCTGGTGACTCAGCACGGGGCCGATACGCACTTCGAGGATCCGCTGGCTCATCTGGCCGTTTCGCTGGATGCGCAGCGGGCGGTGCAGGTCGCTTGTCATGAGCTGGCGCATGAGTACGCCGAGGGGCGGTGGATCGCGCTTGGTGGGGGCGGGTACGCCGTGGTGGACGTGGTGCCCCGGTCGTGGACGCATCTTGTCGCCATTGCCGCGGGGCGGGAGATCGCGCCGGATGCGGTGATTCCTGAGGGATGGCGGCAGGAAGTCTTCGCTCGTACGCGGCAGTTGGCGCCGGCGCGGATGACTGATGGGCGGTGGCCCGTGGCCTGGAAGTCGTGGGAGGACGGCTACGATCCGGCCGACCGGCTTGATCAGGCGATCGTCGCGGCTCGGCGGGCCGTGTTCCCGTTGCGAGGGCTGTTGGCGTAGGCCCTCCTCGCAGGCCCCGCTTCCGCCAGGGCGGACAGCCGTTTGTTACTCCGACCGTGCGGGCTTTTCCCGTTTTCGGCGTGAGCCAGTGGCACATGCGCCAGCATCGCTGACGTGTTGAGTGCCGGAGCATTGCGTGCGCATCTGCTGGCCGCCCGGTTGGCCGGGCCCGTGGCGACCTCGCGGGAGGAGAGTCTGCGGAGCTATCGGCTCTTCGCGGCTCGCGATCCCCGCGTGATGATCGGGCTCGACCCTGAATGGACGTGGAAACAGCCGGATTTGATTGCCTTGATGGCGGACAAGTGCGGAGTCTCGGCCGATCCACGGCATACATCGGGCCATGATGTGATCGACCCTGAGCGGACGTTGGCGGCTCTTGACGCCTTCGCGGAGCGGCTCCAGGCGGCGGCCCGTAACCGTTCCCCGGTTCTCCTGGGTACCGGCCACCCGCACCGACTGCTCGGTTTCTACGCCGCTCTCGCGGACGCCCTGTCGGCGGCGGGATGTGCCGTGCTCACCCCCGCGCAGGGTAGCTGTATCGACATAACGACCCGGTTCGGTCTACGCACGCACAACCTTGACTACGTACAAGGTGTCGCGCTGGTGCGCGAACCAGGCTCCTCCGCCACCGGTTGTGAGACCGGCGCACACTCCCATTCACCGCTCCCGGTTCGACTCGCGCTGGCCGCCGCGGCGGAGGCCGGCGGGCCTCTCCCGGAACTGGTGATCGGAGACCATGGCTGGGTCTGCGGCGCAGGTCAGCTGGGGTTCGAGGCCATGGGTCTTGGTGATACGGACGATCCCGCGCTGTTCGTCGGGGAGGCGGAGGGGCGGGTGTCCGTCGCCGTTCCGCTTGATGACGCTGTGCGGTCTGCTTACTACCGGCCGCTTACTCGCTATGTACTCAATCGAGCGTGTCTGTCACAGTAGGGCCCAGATGGCATCCCCTCTTCCCCACTCGCATCACCCGCCCCTACATTGGGGAGTGAGCACGCAACGACGAAGTGTCACCGGAAGGGGAAGCCGGTGACCGTCGAGTGCGGAAGGTTCAGGTGTGTCATGGCTGCTGGCGAGAGGCCTCTGAACGAGGTTCAGTTCCTAACCGTGGCGGAAGTCGCCTCGGTGATGCGAGTGTCGAAGATGACCGTGTACCGACTGGTGCACAGCGGTCATCTGCCCGCGATCCGGGTCGGGAGGTCATTCCGAGTCCCGGAGCAAGCGGTTCACGAGTACCTTCGCGAGTCCTATGTGGGGGTGGAAACCGCCTGACGGCGCCTTGGGCGGATACCGGTGACGGCCCTCAGGGGCGTCGCCGGTTCCCCCGGGATCACCTCGATTACAAGCTCGGAGCTCTGTCGGGGTAGGCTGGCCCCCCGTAGGTCGTGTGGGCCCCAATGCAGCCCCGCACCGAGTGATTGTCCCCGCTGACGCGGGGGTTGTCCGAGAAGTGAGCGAGGGTTGACGTGGGCTCTGTTATCAAGAAGCGGCGCAAGCGGATGGCGAAGAAGAAGCACCGCAAGCTGCTCAAGCGCACGCGCGTTCAGCGTCGCAACAAGAAGTAGGCAGCAGGTCGTAGGGCCGTGAACCCGCCCCGGCGGACCCGCCCTCACGACTCTGTCCATGGTGTTGCGCGCCGCTGCGACAGGCAGGCGCTCTGTGGCCTCCCACCAACCGGTGGGAGGCCACAGCCATACCCCGTTGGCTTGGTGCCCTACCTGGTTGGCTTGGTCCGGTCGTACGTCCCTGGCCGAGTCTGGCCGTACGTCCGCGTCCGCGGTGACTTCATGCATCGAGTGGTCACCACAGCGCAACATCTACCCGCTAACGTGGGCCGTCACGGGGAACGCGGCAGAGTACGAGCAGGAAGTCCTCAAGGGCTGGAAGGAAGGCGCTGATCTTGGGCAAGGTCGTGCTCGTGACCGGAGTGGCCCGGCAGCTCGGGGGCCGTTTCGTACGGCGGATCCAGCGTGACCCCGAGGTGGACCGGGTGGTCGCCGTGGACGCGGTCCGGCCCGAGCACCACCTGGGCGGAGCCGATTTCGTACAGGCCGACATAAGGCAGCCCACCATCGCGCGCCTGCTCGCCGAGTACTCCGTCGACACGGTCGTTCACATGGACGTCACGGGCACTCCGCTGGGCAGTGGCAGCCGGACCTCGGTCAAGGAGACCAACGTCATCGGCACCATGCAGCTGCTCGGTGCCTGCCAGAAGTCCCCGGCGGTCAAGCGGCTGGTCGTGAAGTCCAGTACGAACGTGTACGGGTCGGCACCCCGCGACCCGGCCGTGTTCACCGAGACGACGCCGCCCAAGTCGCTGCCCAGTGGTGGCTTCGCGAAGGACACGGTGGAGGTCGAGGGGTACGTACGCGGCTTCGCGCGGCGCAGGCCCGATGTGGCCGTGTGTGTGCTGCGGTTCGCGAACATCCTCGGGCCGAGCGCGGATTCGCCGCTGGCCGCGTACTTCTCGCTGCCCGTGCTGCCGACCGTGTTCGGCTACGATCCGCGGCTGCAGTTCGTCCACGAGGACGATGTGATCGACGTGCTGCGCATCGCCTCGCACGAACCGGAGCGCGGGACGCTCAACAGCGGGACGTTCAACATCGCCGGCGACGGCCTCCTGCTTCTCTCGCAGTGTGCGCGCAGGCTCGGCCGGCCCACGGTGCCGCTGCTGCTGCCCGCGGTCAGCTGGGTGGGCACGGCAGTGCGTACGCTGGGTATGACGGACTTCTCGCCCGAGCAGCTGCGGCTGCTCACCCATGGCCGGGTCGTGGCGACCAAACAGATGCGCGAGACGCTGGGTTTCCGGCCGAAGTACACGACCGTGGAGACCTTCGCGGACTTCGCGCGCAGCCGCGGACCCGGACTCCTGCCGCCGGAAGCCCTTGCCGGGGCCGTCGACCGGATCGCCGGGCTGTCCCTTCTGGGCGGTGGCCACCCCCCGACGCAGAGCGCCAACTGAGGAGCGCATCAACGATGGCGGACGCCAAGGTCATTCCGTTCGACGACGATCGGTCCCGTGGGAGTGCCGCGCACCGGCCGCCGCGGCGCCGAGGGGCGGGGAGCCGGCTCAAGGGCGAGCCCGCAGGGGTACGTGAGGTACAGCCCCTGCCTGGCCGAACGATTCTGCAGGATGATGTTCCTGTGACAGATGTGCCGGTGACGCCTGAGGAAGCCGCATCCCCGCCGGAGCGGCAGGGCGGTGGCTGGGACCAGCGCATCGCGGGTGGCCTGGCCTTCCTGCGGCGGCGGTTGACGGGTGACTACGAGGTCGACGACTTCGGTTACGACCAGGAGCTCACCGACCAGGTCCTGATGTCGATGCTGCGACCGCTCTACGAGAAGTACTTCCGCGTCGAAGTGAAGGGCATCGAGAACATCCCGTCCGAGGGCGGGGCGCTGATCGTCTCCAACCACTCCGGGACACTGCCGCTGGACGGCCTGATGATGCAGGTCGCGGTGCACGACAACCACCCCGACGGCCGCCACCTCCGCCTGCTGGCCGCCGACCTGGTCTTCATGCTGCCGGTGGTCAACGAGCTGGCCCGCAAGGCCGGTCATACGCTCGCGTGCGCGGAGGACGCGGAGCGGCTTCTGGAGCGTGGTGAGCTGGTCGGTGTGATGCCGGAGGGCTTCAAGGGCATCGGCAAACCGTTCGGCGACCGCTACAAGCTCCAGCGCTTCGGCCGCGGCGGCTTCGTGTCGACGGCCCTGCGCCAGGGCACGCCGATCATCCCCTGCTCGATCGTCGGAGCGGAGGAGATCTACCCGATGATCGGAAACGCCAAGACGCTGGCGCGGCTTCTGGGTTTCCCGTACTTCCCGATCACGCCGACGTTCCCGTGGCTCGGCCCGTTGGGCGCGGTCCCGCTCCCCACGAAGTGGACCATCCAGTTCGGCGAGCCGATCCCGACGGACGGCTACCCGCCGGAGGCCGCCGAGGACCCGATGCTGATGTTCAACCTGACGGACCAGGTCAGGGAGCAGATCCAGCACACGCTTTACAAGCTCCTGGTGCAGCGCAGGTCGGTGTTCTTCTGACGGGCGGCTGCTGAAGGAGCGTGGATACGCCGGTGGGGGCGCCCCTTTTCGCAAGGGGCGCCCCCACCGGCGTATCAGCGGAAACTAATCCGTGTTCTCGTTCTCGACGCCCAGCTCCGGGAGGAGTCCTGGGAGCAGGGGCGGGACCGTGACGTCGGGCTTGGCCGGTGGGGTGGTCCTGTCGGACGGGGTGGTGCTGGTGTCTTCCGTGGGCGGTTCCAGGAGGCCGCCCGTGTTGCCGCCGAGCAGGCCGTCGTCCTCCGTGCCCGAGGTGGACGGCTTGGGGTTGCCGCTGCTGGACTCGCTGCCGTCGGGGGAGCCGTCGGTGGCGCTCGGGGTGGTCGGGCGGTCCGTGTCGGAGGAGCCGGTGGAGGACCGGCCGGAGTCCGGCCGGCGGCTCGTGCCCTCCCGTGAGGGGGGCTTCGGCAGCAGCGAGCGCAGCGGATCGACCTCTTCGTCTATGGCGTCGAAGACCGAGCTGACCTGCCGGCTGACATCGCCGAGCTGCGCGGGCAGCCGGTCACGCAGCGCGCCCCACGCGTCGCGGTGCGACTGGGAGAAGGCCGAGAGGGTCTGGATGGGGCCCAGGGAGTCGGGGTCGCGCTCGTACGCCTCGTGCAGTAGCCGGTGGCCTTCCGACGCGTCGTGCCGCATGCCGGACAGCGCACGGCGGATCTCGCCCATGGACTCGTGGTCGAGGGGCCCGGAGCGGTCGCGCTCGATCAGCCGGCGCGCCTCGCTCAGCCGCGTGGACGCCTGGTCGAGATAGAGCCCGCCGCGGTCGCTGTCGTCGTCGGCCATGCCCCGCTTGAGGTCCTCCATGCCGCGCTTGAGCCCATAGAGCGAGTCACCGGGCAGGGCGTCGGAACTGGCGGCGGCCACGCCGCTGAACGCTCCCGCGGCCACACCCACGGTGAGCCCACCCGCGGCGAGCCCCTTGGAGAGCCGGGAACGCGGTCGCAGCTTTCCCATCCCGGTCGCCCGATGAGCACCCCGCCCTCGTGGCGATCTCTGTCCGGGCACCGAAGGCTCCACCGCGTCGCCCCCCGCGGCCGTGCCCTCCAGCAGCATGGCCTCCATCGCGGCCACCAGCTGGGCCCGCTGAACGACCTTGACCTCGGGGTCCATCGCCGGTTTGGGCAGCTCGCCGAGGCCGGTCGCCAGGGACAGCATCCGGCTCCGCTCGGACCGGCCGGACCGGTCCGTGGGTTCCGGGGCCGGACCTTCGGACTGCTCGGCCGCCGTGCCCCGGTCGGACTGCTCTTCCAGGGCCTGGGCGAAGGCGTGCGCCCGCCGGTGCGCCGATACGTTCGCGATCACTGGCGGCACCTCCTCTCGTCATGACGGTCGACTCCCCAGGGGGTCCTGAGGGTTGCACTCTCTGATCGGATCCACACGATCGAGTGATCGGGGACGGCCAGAGGTGACCACAGGGAGCCTGTATCCCGCACAACGAGCGGTTCGGCACTTGGGTTACGGAGGACGGATGATCGGACCGCGAAGCCAACAGGCGGCAACGAAGGGTGAGTTGTGCGTCGCTGAGGGTAAGGGGGTGTACGGGGTGGGTGAGGGTGGGATACGGGTTCTCAGCGGGCGTCGTCGGGCAGGAGCCGGGCCAGTGTGCGCACGGCGCGGTACTGGAGGGTCTTGATCGCGCCCTCGTTCTTGCCCATCGCGCGGGCGGTTTCGGCGACCGAGAGGCCCTGGAGGAAGCGCAGGGTCACGCACTCCTGCTGCTGCGGGTTGAGGCGGTGTACGGCGTCCAGAAGCGCCGCGTTCGACAGGGACTCCAGGACGGAGTCCTCGGGGGAGCGCTCGACCTCGTTGGCGTCGAGCATCTCGCCGGTGGTCACTTCCAGGCGGAAGCGGCTCGACTTGAAGTGGTCGGCGACGAGGTTGCGGGCGATCGTGACCAGCCAGGCGCCGAAGTCGCGGCCCTGCCAGGTGAAGGTGCCGATGCGGCGCAGGGCGCGCAGAAAGGTCTCGCTCGTGAGGTCCTCCGCGGTCGCCTTGCCCCCCACGCGGTAGTAGATGTAGCGGTAGACGGTGTCGCTGTACTGGTCGTAGAGGCGCCCGAAGGCCTCGGCCTCGCCGTCCTGGGCGCGCTCCACGAGGTTCATCATCCGGGCGCTGTCGCTGTCCGCGGCCGGGCGGCGGGCGGTGGTGGTGGCAGACGCGCTCGAGCGACCCCGTCTGCCCACCGTCCGTCCGTCACCCGACTTCCGCCCCTCGACGACGGCGCTTCGCGCCGGCCCCCGCTCGATGCCGTCGGCCAGTGCGTAACACGGGCCGACGGGCGCGGCGGAGACAGTGAGGGCGGGGACGGCGGGGACGGCGTACGCGGTGGGGACGAAACCGCGCAGGTGGTCGAGGACCATCGCGCGGAGCGTAGCCAGGCCCGAGGCGTCAACCCCGACGTGTGGGTACACGGGACTCCCAGAGGCAGAGCTTCCATCACGTGCAGTACCGGAACATTCACCCGTCGTAGCGACGTATGAGGTCCGTAATGCGTCTGAGGAGAATAACGCTTCGTACAGGCAGCATTACGCCCAGTTGCTCAAATCATCGAATACGTCGCTTCTGTTACGCATCGACGACTGATCAAGTGCCGCACAGTGGCCAGTAGTTGATCGAATCGCTTCACATTCCGGCCGAGCCCGGGGCGTGTTGTGGCCGGCTGCCGTCAACGGGACTGGCGGGGGCGGTGGGCGGGTAGGACAGCAGAATTGCCCGCGTGTTCGTACACGCGGGCACTCATGGACGGTGGGGCCGGTGTCAGCGGCGGCGGCGGTGCAGGGCGATCGCGGCTGCCGTGCCGCCCGCCACCGCGCCGACGCCGGCCGCCGCGGGGATGCCGACCTTCGCCGCCTTGCGGCCCGTGCGGTAGTCGCGCAGGCGCCAGTCGAGGGTGCGGGCGTGCTTGCGGAGCTTGGCGTCGGGGTTGATCGCGTACGGGTGCCCGACGAGCGAGAGCATCGGGATGTCGTTGTGCGAGTCGCTGTACGCGGCGCAGCGGCTCAGGTCCAGGCCCTCCGCCGCCGCCAGCGCCCGTACCGCCTCCGCCTTCGCGGGGCCGTGCAGGGGTTCGCCGACGAGCTTGCCTGTGTAGACGCCGTCGACCGACTCGGCGACCGTGCCGAGGGCGCCGGTCAGGCCCAGGCGGCGGGCGATCACCGTGGCGATCTCGACCGGGGCGGCCGTGACGAGCCACACCTTCTGGCCCGCGTCGAGGTGGGCCTCGGCCAGCGCGCGGGTGCCGGGCCAGATGCGCTCGGCCATGTACTCGTCGTAGATCTCCTCGCCGATCGACATCAGTTCGGAGACGCGGTGGCCCTTCACGATGGACAGCGCGGAGTCGCGCGCCTCCTGCATGTGCTCGGGGTCCTCGACGCCGGCCAGCCGGAACCAGGCCTGCTGCCAGGCGAACCGGGCGAGGTCGCGGGTCTCGAAGAACTTCCGCTTGTGCAGGCCGCGGCCGAAGTGGAACAGCGCGGCGCCCTGCATCACAGTGTTGTCGAGGTCGAAGAAGGCGGCGGCCTTGTCGTCGCCGAGGACCGGGAACTCCGGTTCCTCGGCGGCGGTTTCGGGCGCGGCTTCGTGCGCGAGTTCCTCCAGTTCCTGGGAGGACTTGCGCGCTGCCTCCGCCGAGGCCTCGCCTGCCAACACGCTCCGCGCCGTGGCGGAGCGCCTACGGGGAGTGAGCCATCCGAGAGCGGCCATGGCGTGAGCATAGCCAGTCAGTGCGTTACTTCCGGAGTCGGGAGGTTTGAATGGTGTGAACTCTCCGCGACCGTGTCGTTACGGCTGTGGGCCCTTCCTGACTGGTCGCGCCCATGTGGTGGCGTGGATTGTGTGAAGGTCCCGCATCTGACCGGGCGTGGTCGGCGGGCGAGAATGGCTCGTATGAGTCCCATCTTTCGGCGTACTGACCGCCGTACGGAGAAGAAGAAGGCGCCGCGTGAGCGGCTGGTCACGTTGATCGGGAAGCCCGACTGTCATCTGTGTGAGGACGCGCAGGTCGTCGTCGAGAAAGTCTGCGGAGAACTCGGTGTGTCCTGGGAGAAGAGGGACATCACGCAGGACGAGGAGCTGTATCGCGCGTACTGGGAGCAGATCCCGGTGGTGCTCGTGGACGGTGCGCAGCACACGTTCTGGCGGGTGGACGAGGGGCGGCTGCGGCGGGCCCTCGCGGGGTGAGGGGAGCGCGCGATCGGACCGTGGTGGCGTGCGCAAACCCGGCCGTCGTGGCGTGCGTAACCGAACCGTGGCCCGTCCGAGCACTCCAAGTGGTTCGCAAAGTCACTTAGGATCGGGGCGGTCTGGCCTCGGGGGCGGGGAGCGTAGAGGAGTGTGTACGGCTTTGCCCCCATCAAGCAGGGAACGAAGGTGCCTTTGCGCCGGTTCCATACGCATGTGGCAGGGTCGCGTGACCCCGGTCACGTTGGGCGGGCAAATCGGACACCATCTTTGTGCATGCATTCACAAAGACATAGCCTGCTGTCGACGGGGCGGTCGGACGTGTGGCCGCCTGCAGCCCCGCTCTACCCGCAGGAGCACCGTGGCAACTGGCCGAACTCACCGACCGGCGACCCGCAGCCGAGGGATTCCCGAGGCCACCGTCGCCAGGCTTCCGCTGTACCTTCGTGCGCTGACCGCACTGTCGGAGCGCTCGGTACCCACGGTCTCCTCCGAGGAGCTCGCGGCCGCCGCGGGGGTCAACTCCGCGAAGCTGCGCAAGGACTTCTCGTACCTCGGGTCGTACGGGACGCGCGGTGTGGGCTACGACGTCGAGTACCTCGTGTACCAGATCTCCCGCGAGCTGGGCCTCACCCAGGACTGGCCGGTTGTGATCGTCGGTATCGGTAACCTCGGCGCGGCGCTGGCCAACTACGGCGGGTTCGCCTCGCGCGGCTTCCGGGTCGCCGCCCTCATAGACGCCGATCCCGCGATGGCCGGGAAGCCCGTCGCCGGAATCCCCGTGCAGCACACCGACGACCTCGAGAAGATCATCAAGGACAACGGCGTGTCGATCGGTGTCATCGCGACCCCCGCGGGCGCCGCCCAGCAGGTCTGCGACCGGCTTGTCGCCGCGGGCGTGACGTCCATCCTGAACTTCGCGCCGACCGTGCTCTCCGTGCCGGACGGCGTCGACGTACGCAAGGTCGATCTCTCCATCGAGCTGCAGATCCTCGCCTTCCACGAGCAGCGCAAGGCCGGCGAAGAAGCGGAAGCCGTGCTCGAGGCCGAGGCCGCAGCGGCGGCGGCGAAGGAGACCGGGAAAGGGCCCGACGGGGATGTCCCCGCCGTGATGCCGGCATGAGTCTTCTCGTCGTCGGGCTGAGTCACCGCAGCGCTCCGGTCAGCGTCCTGGAGCGGGCCGCGCTGTCCGCGGACACGCAGATCAAGCTTCTCCAGGACACCATCGCCGCCGAGCCGGCCACCGAGGCCGCGGTGCTCGCCACCTGCAACCGGATCGAGCTGTACGCCGACGTGGACAAGTTCCACGCCGGTGTCGCCGAGCTCTCCACGCTGCTCGCGCAGCACAGCGGGGTCGGGCTCGAGGAGCTCACGCCCTATCTGTACGTGCACTACGAGGACCGGGCGGTTCACCACCTGTTCTCCGTGGCCTGCGGGCTCGACTCGATGGTGATCGGCGAGGGCCAGATCCTCGGCCAGATCAAGGACGCGCTCGCGACCGCGCAGGAACTGCACACGGCGGGGCGGCTGCTGAACGACCTGTTCCAGCAGGCGCTCAGGGTCGGCAAGCGTGCCCACTCCGAGACCGGCATAGACCGGGCCGGGCAGTCCCTGGTGACGTTCGGCCTGGAGCAGCTGACCTCGGGGGCGGACGTCGAGGGCTGGGCCAGGGGCAAGCGGGCCCTCGTGATCGGTGCGGGCTCCATGTCCTCGCTGGCCGCGGCGACGCTCGCGCGTGCCGGGGTGGCCGAAGTGGTCATCGCCAACCGCACGCTGGACCGCGCCGAGCGCCTCGCCCAGATCCTGACCGAAGGCGGCGATACGGACGTGGCGGCCCGCGCGGTACCGATGGACGCGGTGCCGGCCGAGCTGACACGTGCCGACGTCGCGGTGTCCTGTACCGGCGCGACGGGCCTTGTCCTGACGGCCGAGGCGGTCGCCGAGGCGGTCGAGGGTCGTACGGGTGCGCCCGCCGAGGAGCGCGCGGCCACCCCCCGCGTCGTACGTGCGGACCTTCCGCCCACCAGCGTCGGCACCGACGACGGCTGTCCGCTGGACCTGTCGCCCGTGCAGGGCGCCGCCGCCTTCTCCGTCATGGGGGACGCCGCGGTGGCGGGCCTGGACGCGGCGGCCCTGGAGCAGCACGCGGCCTGGGTGGACAACGCGACGGTCGATCGCCGCCGTACGCACGCGGCTCGTACGCCCGAGTCCGACGCCGGCGTCATCGCCGCACTCGCCGCGACCGTGGCCGCCATCGGGCGCGTGCCGGAGCGTCGTAAGCCCGAGCCCGTCGCCCTGGCCCCGCGCCCGGCGCCCGTGCTCTCGCTGCTCGACCTTGCCATGCCACGCGACATCGACGCGGCCGTGCACCGGCTGCTCGGCGTGCGCCTCGTGGACATCGAGTCGCTGGCCGAGGCCTCCGCGGACGTGCCGATGGCGGCGGACGTGGACATGGTGCGGCGGATCGTGTCCGACGAGGTCGCCGCCTTCGGTGCCGCCCAGCGGGCCGCGCACATCACTCCCACCGTCGTCGCGCTGCGCACCATGGCCGCCGATGTCGTCGCGAGCGAGATCGCGCGGCTCGACGGGCGGCTGCCCGGGCTCGACGAGAAGCAGCGGGGCGAGATCACCCAGACCGTACGGCGCGTGGTGGACAAGTTGCTGCACGCGCCGACCGTACGGGTCAAGCAGCTCGCGGCCGAACCCGGCGGCGCCGGGTACGCGGACGCGCTGCGGACCCTGTTCGACCTGGACCAGGAGACGGTCGACTCCGTCTCGCGGGCCACCGATGACATCAACACCGAGAACGCCAAGAACCGAGGGCGAGCATGACTGAGCGGCGAACGGGGCCGGAGAGCGGCCCCCTGAGGCTGGGGACACGGCGCAGCAAGCTGGCCATGGCCCAGTCCGGGCAGGTGGCTGACGCCGTGAGCCGGGCGACCGGGCGGTCCGTGGAGCTCGTTGAGATCACCACGTACGGCGACGTCTCGCGCGAGCTTCTCGCGCAGATCGGCGGCACGGGTGTCTTCGTGACCGCACTGCGCGAGGCGCTGCTGCGCGGCGAGGTCGACTTCGCCGTGCACTCCCTCAAGGACCTGCCGACCACGCAGCCCGACGACCTCGCACTGGCCGCGGTGCCGGTGCGCGAGGACGCGCGGGACGTGCTCGTCGCCCGGGACGGGCTGAGCTTCGCCGAGCTGCCGGACGGCGCCCGCGTGGGCACCGGTTCGCCGCGGCGCATGGCCCAGCTGAACGCGTACGCGCGCTGCCACGGGCGGACGATCGAGACCGTCGCGATCCGGGGGAACGTCGACACCCGGATCGGGCACGTGCGCGACGGCGAGCTGGACGGCGTCGTACTGGCCGCCGCCGGACTCAACCGGATCGGCCGGATCGACGAAGTGACCGAGTTCCTCTCGGTCGACATGGTTTTGCCCGCCCCCGGCCAGGGGGCTCTCGCGATCGAATGTGCCGCGGACAACGCGGACCTCGTCGCGGCGCTCGCCGAACTCGACGACCCGGTGACCCGGGCCGCCGTGACCGCCGAGCGGTCCCTGCTCGCCTCCCTGGAGGCCGGCTGCAGCGCCCCTGTGGGCGCGCTGGCCGACCTTCCCCCACTCTCGGCTTCGCTCGAGCGGGGGGACCCCCAGGCCGACGGGCAGATCGTCAAGGAAATGCGCCTGCGCGGCGTCGTCGGCACGACCGACGGCTCGACGCTGGTGCAGTTGTCCACCACCGGTCCCGTGCCCGAGACACATGACCAAGCAATGGCGCTCGGCCGTGAACTCGCTGCCGAGATGCTTGCCAAGGGCGCGGCCGGTCTGATGGGGGAGCGAGCACATTGAGCCCCACCACCCTTCCCGCCGGCCTGGAACACGGCTCCGTCACCTTCCTCGGTGCCGGACCCGGAGATCCGGGACTGCTCACACTGCGCGCCGTGCAGGCGCTGGCGAACGCGGATGTCCTGGTCGCCGAGCCCGAAGTGCTCGACGTCGTCCGTACGCACGCCAGACAGGGCGTGACCGTGCTGGACACGGAATCGGGCCCGGACACGCCTCAGCTGACGGTGGTTGACGGCGCGTCAACAACCGCTGGTGCCCCCGCGTCGAGGGACGCGGCCCATATTGTCATGGAGGCCGCACGCGGCGGCAGGCGGGTCGTACGTGCCGTCGCCGGTGATCCCGGGCTCGACACGTATGCCGCCGAGGAGATGCTGGCCTGCGCCGCCGCGGGCGTGCCCTTCGAGGTCGTACCCGGTATCGCCGCGGCCGTCGGAGTGCCCGCGTACGCGGGTGTTCCGCTGCGTGACGCGCAGGGCGCGGACGTGCGGTTCGTGGACGCGAGTACGGCCTCCGGGCGTATCTGGACCGAGGTCGGCACGTCCGACGGGACCGTCGTCGTCTCCTCGACTCTCGACTCCGTCGGTGCCGCCGCGGGCGAGTTGGTGGCCGCCGGCCGCAAGCCCGATACGCCGATGACGGTGACCATCGCCGGTACGACCACCCGGCAGCGGACCTGGTGCGCGACGCTGGGCACGATCGCGCAGACGCTGAAGCAGGCGAAGGTGCTGCCCTCGCCGGACGGCGGGCGGCCGGTGATAGCCGTGGTCGGTGAGCGTTCGGCCGCTGCTCAGCGCGACCAGTTGTCGTGGTTCGAGTCCAAGCCGCTGTTCGGCTGGAAGGTTCTCGTGCCGCGTACGAAGGAGCAGGCGGCGTCGCTCTCCGACCAGTTGCGGTCCTACGGGGCCGTACCGCATGAGGTGCCGACGATCGCCGTCGAGCCGCCGCGGACGCCTCAGCAGATGGAGCGGGCGGTCAAGGGCCTCGTCACCGGACGGTACGAGTGGATCGCCTTCACCTCGGTGAACGCGGTCAAGGCCGTACGGGAGAAGTTCGAGGAGTACGGGCTCGATGCGCGCGCGTTCGCGGGCATCAAGGTCGCCGCCGTGGGGGAGCAGACGGCGAAGGCGCTCGTCGCCTTCGGTGTGAAGCCGGACCTGGTGCCTTCGGGGGAGCAGTCGGCTGCGGGGCTTCTTGAGGACTGGCCTCCGTACGACCCGGTCTTCGACCCGATCGACCGGGTGTTCCTGCCGCGGGCCGACATCGCCACGGAGACGCTGGTCGCTGGACTTATTGAGCTGGGCTGGGAGGTCGACGACGTCACGGCGTACCGGACGGTGCGGGCGTCGCCGCCGCCGGCCGAGACTCGGGAGGCGATCAAGGGCGGTGGCTTCGACGCAGTGCTGTTCACTTCGTCGTCGACGGTCCGGAACCTGGTCGGGATCGCGGGCAAGCCGCACAACGTGACGGTGATCGCGTGTATCGGGCCGGCCACGGCCAAGACGGCTGAGGAGCACGGGCTGCGGGTCGATGTGATGGCTCCGGAGCCGTCGGTGCACAAGCTGGCGGAGGCGCTTGCCGACTTCGGCTCGCGGCGGAGGGCTGCCGCGGTGGAGGCCGGGGGGCCGGTTACGCGGCCCAGTGAGAGGCGGCCGGGGTCGCGGCGGAGGCGTACGACGTAGCTCCGCTGGTGGAGCAGTTGGGGTGCGTTCGAAGCTGCGGGTTCGTTGTGGCTGGTCGCGCCCGCGCGGCGGAGCCGCAAATCGATACAGCCCCGCGCCCCTGAAGAGGCCGCAGGCCTCTTCAGGGGCGCGGTCAAGCGCGTGTGGCCGAAGTGGAGCAGGTTTGTGGGGGCGTAGGTCGACTTGCCGTGGCGTAGGTGGTGACTCTGCTGCGGAGGCGGATCGAGGGCGCGGAGGGCCGGGAAGTGCCCGGTGATCTCCGACTCCGCGTCGGCAAAGGTGGTCCTGGGGCGGGCGTAGCGTAGAGGGCATGACGAAGTACGGATCCTTCCCCGGTACGCGGCCGCGGCGGCTGCGTACCACTCCCGCCATGCGCCGCATGGTCGCCGAAACCCGGCTGCACCCGGCCGACTTCATCCTCCCCGCGTTCATCCGCGAAGGCGTCAGCGAGCCGGTGCCGATCGCCGCGATGCCCGGGGTCGTGCAGCACACGCGGGACAGCCTGAAGAAGGCGGCGCTGGAGGCGGTGGAGGCCGGGGTCTCCGGGATCATGCTGTTCGGTGTGCCGGAGGAGTCCAAGAAGGACGCCCTCGGGACGCCGGGGACCGACCCGGACGGGATTCTGCAGGTCGCCCTTCGTGACGTACGGGCCGAAGTCGGCGACGAACTCCTCGTCATGTCCGACCTCTGCCTCGACGAGACCACCGACCACGGCCACTGCGGCGTCCTCGACGAGCAGGGCCGCGTCGACAACGACGCCACGCTCGAGCGGTACGCCGAGATGGCCCAGGTGCAGGCCGACGCGGGGGCGCACGTGGTGGGGCCCAGCGGGATGATGGACGGTCAGATCGGTGTCATCCGCGATGCGTTGGACCAGATCGGGCGCGAGGACGTCGCGATCCTCGCCTACACCGCCAAGTACTCGTCCGCCTTCTACGGGCCGTTCAGGGAGGCCGTCGCCTCGTCGTTGAAGGGCGACCGCAAGACGTACCAGCAGGACCCCGCCAATGTACGGGAGTCCATGCGGGAGTTGGCCCTCGATCTGGAGGAGGGCGCCGACCTGGTGATGGTCAAGCCGGCGGGACCTTACCTGGACGTCCTTGCGCGGGTCGCGGACTCGGTGGATGTGCCGGTGGTCGCGTACCAGATCTCCGGCGAGTACTCGATGATCGAGGCCGCTGCCGAGAAGGGCTGGATCGACCGGGACCGGGCGATCCTGGAGACGCTGACGGGGATCAGGCGGGCGGGGGCCCAGAACGTTCTGACGTATTGGGCGACGGAGGTTGCGGTAGCGCTCCGCTAAGGGTGCGGTTCGGAGAGCTCGGTTGGTTCTGTGGTTTGGCGGCTGCGGGTTCGTTGTGGCTGGTCGCGCAGTTCCCCGCGCCCCTGAAAGAAGGGCCTGCGGCCCTCTTTCAGGGGCGCGGGTGTTCGTCGTCGGCCCCGCCCGTCTCTACAGCCAGTCGTGTTCGCGTGCGTAGCGTGCTGCTTCGTGGCGGGTTCGGGTCTGGGTTTTCTGCATGGCGTTCGAGAGGTAGTTGCGTACGGTGCCTTCCGCCAGGTGGAGGCGGGTGGCGATGTCGGCGACGGAGTACCCGGCGCCGGTCGCTCGCAGGACGTCGATCTCCCGGTCGGTGAGAGGGCAGTCGTCGACGAGGGCGAGCGCGGAGACGTCCGGGTCGATCCAACGCCTGCCCTCGTGCAGGGTGTTGATGACCGACGTGATGTGCGCGGGTTCCGCCGACTTGCTGACGAAGCCCTGGACTCCGAGTTTCAGGGCTTTGCGGAGCACCCCGGGCCTGGCATGGCGGGTCAGCATGAGGATCACCTGGTCCGGCCGCGCACGGCGGATCTCCGCGACGGCGCCGAGTCCGTCCACACCGGGCATCTCCAAGTCGATGACGAGCACGTCGGGCCTGTGTCGCAGTGTGGCCTGGACGGCTGATTCGCCGTCCTGCGCTTCGGCGAGCACAGTGATCTCCCCTTCGAGGGTCAGCAACGCCGCCAGCGCCTTGCGGAGAAGGGCCTCGTCGTCGGCGAGCACCACGGTGGTCATCGGTCGTCCTCCTGCGCCGCGGAGGGCAGCGGCAGCGTCGCTGAGCGAAGGCCCGGGAACACCGCAGCCGTGAGGAAGCGACCGTCCTTTTGCTCCACCGTCAGTTCGCCTCCGTTGTCGCCCACTCGTTCCTTGAGGGTGGCCAGTCCGCTGAGCCCTGGCAGGGGGGCCTCCCGGGCGCCGTCGTTGACGATGCTGATGCCCGACTCCGAGAGGGTGATCCGCACCCGCGTGGCTTGTGCGTGGCGCAGGATGTTGGTCGTCGTCTCGCGGAGGACCTGGCCGAGCAGCCCGTTGACTCGCTCATCGACGTCCGCCTCACGGTTGACGCGTACGCGGATGCCCGCGGCCTCGAAGAGGTTCTTCGCGTTCTCCAGCTCCACGGACAGGTTGAGCCGCCGCTGTGCGTAGGCGAGTTCCTTGGTCTGGGTGATGGTGTCGCCGACCAGGGCGCGCACCTCCCGTAGTTCCTCCTCCGCCCGCCCGATGTCGCTGCGCACCAGCTTCTCGGCCAGCATGACCTTCAGCTTCACCACATGCAGTGTGTGGCCCTGGATGTCGTGCAGATCGCTGGCGAAACGTACGCGTTCCCGGACGACGGCCAACTCCGCTTCGCGTTCCCGTGACTGCTCCAGCTCCTCGACGAGGTCGTAGAAGACCTGGCCGGCGAACATGCCGCCCGTCACCACCACCGTGACACCTGCCGGAATGAGGACGTAGCGGATCAGGGCGTCGGGCACATCTGCCGGTGACACCAACAGCCTGGCCGTGCCCACCACGGCGACGAAGGTGATCAGCCCGACGGCGGCCAGGACGCGGTGGCGCGGCAGCTGGGGGGCGTACAGGGAACCCACGATGGAGATGCCGTAGAACGCCGTATGGCCGTCCACCACCAACACCCCGGCGAGCCACACCACCGCGGTGATGATCAGGCACGGGAGTGCGACCCGGGGAATGCTGTCCGCTGTCCACCGCATGGAAGCCACCAGCGCCGCGGTCACGCCCAGGCCCAGGATGACGGCGTGCCACCACGTCCGGGCATCGACCGCCACCAGCAGTGTCCCTACGGGAGCGGTCACCGCGACCATCGTGGTGACGTTCAGTCTGCGCAGCCGTTCCCGCGTTCCCGCACGGTGCTCGGACATCATGTGTTCCCCCGCTTCGGCCTCACCGCTGGGTCTTCACGCTGAGCAGCGGGATCGCCAGAGCGCTCGGCACGGCGAGGGCCGCGGCCGTCCACATCAGCCACTGGTTGTTCTCGAGCCAGGACTCCATGTCGTCAGGGTAGAGACCGACGCCGAGGTGGTGGAGGAAGTAAACCGCGCAGACCACAAGGAAGACGGCCGTATTGGCCGTCAGCAGAATGCGCAGGGGTCCGGTGTCCATGTGCGGCTCTCCGTGATCGAACAGCAGAGTCTGCCCCGCAGTATTCTTCCGGCTCCGTGGGTGGCACCAGTGACACTGCGTCATGGGTTTGCCCCCAGGAATGTCATGGCGACGTGATGACGCCACGCCACTGCCGGGCGAGCGTGATGACGGCTGAGATCGATGCATGACCTCGACACCCGTCATCGACGTTGAACGTCTGAACCTCAGCTACGGCGACTTCCACGCCGTGAAAGACCTGTCCTTCCAGGTGCGGAAGGGGGAGCTCTACGCGCTGCTCGGCACGAACGGGGCCGGTAAGACCTCGACCTTGGAGACCGTCGAAGGCCACCGCACGGCCACCTCGGGCACCGTGCGGGTCTTCGGGCAGAGCCCGCGCGACCGGCGCGCCGTGCGGCCCCGGATGGGCATCATGCTGCAGGAGAGCGGATTCTCCCCGGATCTGACGGTGAGGGAATCGGTCCGGCTGATCGGAAAACTCTCCCAGCGCAGGGACAGGGTCGAACGCGTACTCGGCATCGTCGACCTCACGCACAAGGCCGGCACCCAGGTGTCCCAGCTCTCCGGCGGTGAGAAGCGACGTCTGGACTTCGCCACCGCCGTGTACGGGAAGCCTGAGCTGATCTTCCTGGACGAGCCCACCACCGGCCTGGACATCCAGTCCCGGGACGCTCTGTGGGACGCCGTGGACAAGCTGCGCGAAGACGGATCCACCATCGTGCTCACCACGCACTACCTGGAAGAGGCTCAGCAGCGCGCCGATCGCATCGGGCTCATGCACAAGGGCGCCTTCCACCAGGAAGGGACCGTCTCCGAGCTGACGCGGACCCTGCCGGCCGCCATCCGCTTCTCCCTGCCGGCCCCCGCACCGGCGCTACCGCTGCAGGCCACGCGCGAGAGCGACGGGACGTTCCTCATCCAGACCTTCGACCTGCCGAAGGACCTCTACATCCTGCTCGGTTGGGCGCACGACAACGCGGTGGAGCTGCGGGAACTCCAGGCCGGGCCGACTCGACTCGACGACGTCTTTCGCTCCATCGGCAGCTGAGCGCTCCGCTGGGTTTGGCGGTTTGAAGGTGCGGGTGCGTTGTGGCTGGTCGCGCCCGCGCGGCGGAGCCGCAAATCGATACAGCCCCGCGCCCCTGAAAAGACGGGGCCTGCGGCCCTCTCTTTTCAGGGGCGCGGTAGCGCACCGGACTTCGCCAAGGCCGCTCAGACCACTCCCGGAACTTCCCTAGAAAAGGACCTTCACCATGCTCTCAATCGCTCTTGGCGAGCTGATCCAGGTCTTCCGGAACCGGCTGGTTCTGGTCACCAGTTTCATCATGCCCGTGGCGGTCAGCGCGTACTTCATCCACCAGCACGAAACCTTTGCGGACCTGGGCAGTCTCGGGTACATCGCGGCGGTGGTGATGTTCACCGTGGGCGCGTTCGGGCTCTACACCACCACGGTGACCACTTTGGCCTCGCGTCGTCAGAACCTCTTTCTCAAGCGGCTGCGCTCCACCCCGGCGAGCGACGCCGGCATTCTCTCGGGGCTGATGCTCCCGGTCACCGTCCTCGCACTGGTCCAGGTGACCGCGATCCTCATCGTGCTGGCCGCGGTCGCCGGCGGGCCGACCAATGTTCCCCTCCTGGTGGCGGCGGTCCTCTCGACGGTGATCATGATGCTCGGCCTGGGACTGGCCACGGCGGGGCTGACGAACTCCCCCGAGCACGCCCAGGTGACCACGCTGCCCGTCAGCCTCGGCGCCATCGCCGTCGCCAGCTGGGTGGGGATCACCGGCACCGAGGAGCTCACCCTGCTCAAGCGGCTGCTCCCCGGCGGCTCGGCCACCGAGCTGGTCCTCAACGCCTGGAACGGCGGCGTTCCGGTGGCGGACTCCCTGCCTCTGCTGCTGCCCACCCTGAGCTGGGTCGTCGTCGCCGTCGCGCTGGCCTCCCGCCTCTTCCGCTGGGAACCGCGCCGCTGACCACCCCGCGTGTCCGCGGCTGCCCCTCACCGTCCTGCGGGCGGTGGGCCGGGTCTCTGCCCGGTCGGCACCCCCGTATCGCTTCCGTTCGCTTCCGTATCGCTCCGCAGCCCAACTCTGTCCGCACCCAACTCCGGAGGAGCAAGTGAAGAAAATACGCGCGGCCGCCTGGGCCGCTTCCGCACTCGTCACCGCCTCAGCCCTGACCGGCACGCTCACCGGTCCTGCCGCGGCCACCTCGGGCAAGGCGTCCGAGCCCGCCGCCACAGCGCAGAAGCCCGCCGGGGCTTTAGCCACCGCCACCGCCACTGATGGCGTCACGCACGAGGAGAACGACCGCGTCCCGAAGGGTTCCGTCTGGACGCAGCACTACTTCCCGTCCTCGGACGGCTCCGGTACCGAGTTGCACGCCGACGTCCTGCTGCCGGAGAAGCTGCCCAAGGGCAAACGGGTGCCGGTCATCCTGTCGGCGGGCGCCTACTTCGGGCACTCCGGGCAGATCGCCCCCGAGGACTGGAAGCACACCGGCCCCTCGAACCGCTTCCAGGACTTCATCGAGGGCACCGACCTGTTCGACCAGGGCTACGCCTTCGTGATGGTCGACACGCGCGGCTTCGGCGGTTCCACCGGCTGCCTCGACTTCGGCGGACCCGGGGACCAGGCCGACGTCAAGGCCGCGATCGACTGGAGCGCGAGCCGGCCGTGGTCCACGGGCGCGGTGGGGATGTACGGCAAGTCGTTCGACGCGCTCACCGGCCTCATCGGCAACAACCTGGACCAGGACGCGCTCAAGGCCGTCGTCGCCCAGGAGCCGGTGTGGGACAACGACCGGCTCATCCACTCGGGCGGCGTGCCCCTTTCGCGGGTCGTCACGACCGCCACCACCTACAACGCCATCGCCTCGCTCCCACAGATGCCGGACGACGACGCGCGCTACTGGGCCAACTCCCGCTACGAGCAGAGCCATCCGGAGTGCCTCACGGAGAACCTGGCCGGGTACCGCATCACCGACCCGGACAACGCGTACTGGACTGCTCGCGATGCGGCGAAGAAGGCCAAGGGCACCGACACCCCGCTGTTCTTCACCCAGGGCTTCATCGAGGACAACACCAAGCCCGAGGGGATGCAGGAGTTCCTCGCCAACCACAAGGGCCCCGAGCGCGGGTGGGTCGGCCAGTGGGACCACGTGCGCGGCAACGACCGTACCGAAGACGGGCGTCTGGCCATGGGGCGCGAGGGCTGGTTCAAGGAGACGCTCTCCTTCTACGACCAGTACCTGAAGGGCACCGAGCCGGAGGTCCGCCACCCGGCCTACGCCGTCGAGGACAACACCGGCGCCTGGCGCGCCCAGAAGACGTGGCCGGTCGTGGAGAGGTCCGCCACCCTCCGGCTCGGCGGCGGCTCGTACGTGGACGACGGCGGCACCTCCGCGATGCGGGCCCTGGACCCGTCCGGCAGGACGAAGCCGCCGAAGGCCGCGAAGCCGTCCGGCAAGGGGGACTCGGAGAACGCCTCCAGCAGCGTGCCGGCCATCCCGAAGGGACTGGCCGAGGCGCAGGTGAAGCGTCAGAAGGCCGGTGAGGTCACGTCCAGCTTCTTCAAGTGGTCCGAGCCGGTCGATCAGGCCACGCGTATCACCGGCACCCCCCGCCTCTCCATGACCGCCGAGGGGGAGGGAAACGTGATGGTCAAGCTGTACGACGTGGCCAAGGACGGCACCGCCGTCATGTTCGACGAGCAGGTCTCCCGGCTGGACTCGGACCGGCCGACCCTCGACCTCAAGTCGACCGACTGGACCCTGAAGGCCGGACACACCCTGGCCGTGGAGATCGGTTCCGTGCAGACCGGCGATTGGCTCGACACACCGTCCAAGCAGAAGGTCAGGATCAAGGACGCGCGGCTCGAACTGGCCCTGGACGACCCGGCCGACGACGTCGCCACCGGCGGCGAGCGCTCACCCTACCTGGACACCTATCTGAGCCAGTACACGGTGCAACTGCCCGTCGGTTCCCCGGCGTTCACGGTGCCGTCGGCCCGCGACGACCGCTGATCCGCTGTCGCTGCACCGCGCCGCGTCGGCGCGCGTGAGCCGTCCCGGTCGCCCCTGCCAGGCGCGACCGGGACGGCCGTGCTTCCTCAGCTGTGCAAAGAAATCTATACAGTTTTCCGTCCAGAGGTGTACAGTTTCGAGTATGTCGATCCTTAGTGAGAATCCGACAGTGCTCTCCGTCACCGAAGCCACGGGCAAGGGAGTCGCCGGACTGGTCAAGGCGGCCGAGGCCGGCGAAGACGTCATGGTGGAGCGGCACCACAAGCCGGTTGCCGCGGTGATCGGCGTTGAGCGGCTGCGCAAGCTGGAGGAGTTGGAAGAGGACCTCCTGGACGCGCTGCTGGTGCTGACCCGAGCGGCTGCGGATGACGGCAGCCGTGCGCCGCTCGACGATGTGCTGCGCCGCTTCGGTACCGACCGGGAGAGTCTCGACCGGGAGTTCGGCGAGCACTGACGAGAGCGGCGAGTACTGGCGGGGGATGGGGCGAGGCGGCTTGCGCGGTCAGTCGGGCGGGCGACTCATCCAGTTCTCCCAGGTGGTGATCGCCTCTTCCAGGGGCATCGCCTGAGCTTCCTCCAGGGGCAGGCCCGCCTTGCCGGTCAGCCGGTCGATCAGCCAGGCAGGCACGGGCTCGGGTGGCGGCGGTGCTGCGGCGCCCGGATCGAGGCCGAACTTTTCGAGAAGGTCCCGCAGGACCCGGATGTTCGGCGTGTCCGGAAGGTCCGCCAGCCTCCGCCGGACTTCGTCGTAGACGGCCGAGTCCTCGCGGGCTCCAACAGCCCACACCTCCGAGATCTCCACCTCGCTCGGGCCGTCGCCGTCGTCGACCACGCGCCATACGATGCGCCAGTGCCGGTCGCCCACGACCAGCTTGCGGAAGCCGACGAGATCGCCGACGAGTGGCCTTCCGGCGTACGGATCGCGCTCCAGCAAGCGAACCTTGTGCAGTGCGGCGCGCGCGATCTGCGGATCCCTGCGATGCAAGGCGTCCAGGTCGGCTTCGGCCGCTGCGGTGAACCGCACAGGGTGGCGGGGCGTGTCCGGCATGGAGCAGACGGTAGTGGGTGGCCATGTCTACTTGCAACTGCCTTGATGGATAGAGTGCAATTGATTTCGCGAGACGGCGGCAAGCTGGATACTGGATAACGGTATTTAGTTTTCCGAGTGATCAGTTGAGGGGCGTGCCTTGACGGATATGACGACAGGGGTCGCTGCGAGCGAGCTCGGGATCTCGGTGAACACCCTCAAGAAGCTGATCGCTGCGGGGCTGCTGCCGGAAGTGCACGAGCGGGGCAACCGGACCTTGCTGCCGGCAGGCGACGTTCGCGTACTGGCCCAGCGTGAGACGGTCGACCTCGAATCGCTCGGGTGTGAGGAACTGGCCGTGCTGAGGGTGGGGCCTGCCGAGCCTGTCACGGACGACACGGAGCGTATGTGGATCGGCTATGGGGCGAGGCTCACGACAAAAGAGAAGTACGAGGCGCTGCGCGGATGGTGGCGCTGCGACCCGGAACGTGTGAAGCGGGCAGGTGTCCTGGCCGTGACGGTCGGCTCCTACGTGGTCGCGGTGCTGACCGACTTCCATGGCTCCGAGCCGGGCGACGGAGGACGGTACCGCTTCTCGGCTCAACTCGCGGGCTACACGACCGACTTGGTCACGCCTGTTCAGGTCGTACGGGACGAGGTACCAGGTGCCGCCGAAGCACGGCACCTCCTCGGCAGACGCCTCGACTCGGAGTCCGGTGGGCCCGTGGCGTATGTGGGGCGTTGAAGGGCTTCACGTTCAGGTGGTCGGCGCTGGCCATGCCCCGGGCGCGGCGCCCACATACGTGCTCCAGCCCGTCCGGGCCAGGGTGGTGAGCGAAGAGGCCGGCATGGTGAGTTGACTGAACTAACTTGAAGAAAATGGCAGGTCAGTGGGGTTAGCTTCGGTCCTGGAGGTGCATCTGGTGGCGCTCACCCAGCTGTCCTGCGCGTGGTGACAACACGCTGGCACCTCCGCCTGCGGGGGAGCCGGTTCCCCGCCGAACCCGATCGGCCCCGGGCCACACTGCATGCGACGGGGCTGCCAAAAAAACCGGTTGGAGTGCGTCACGGCCGCAGTAAGACTGTCGTCCGCCGGAATCGAGGTGACGCACGGGAAGGATCGACTGGATGAGGACGAACCGACTCGGGCGCAGTGCGGTAGAGGTCACGGAGCTGGGCTTCGGCGGTGGGCCACTCGGCGGCCTCTTCGCGCCGCTCGACGACGACATCGCGGCGGCGACGCTGGCCGCGGCCTGGGACTGCGGCATCCGCTACTTCGACACCTCCCCGCACTACGGCATCGGTCATTCCGAGCGCCGGACCGGTGACTTCCTCCGCGGAACGCCGCGAGGAGCGTTCACGCTCTCCACCAAGGTCGGCAGGCTCCTCGTCGCGCAGGACTCGCAGGGCGGCAGGGACGAGAGTTTCCATGTGCCCGCGAATCACCGACGGGTGTGGGACTTCTCCCGCGACGGTGTGCTGCGCAGTGTCGAGGACTCCCTCACCCGCATGGGCGTCGACCGCATCGATCTGCTGTTCCTCCACGACGCGGAGGAACACTTCGACACCGCCCTGCGCGACGGCTTCCCCGCCCTGGCGGAGCTGCGCTCCCAGGGCATGGTGGGCGCCATCGGAGCGGGCATGTACCACACCGGCATGCTGACCAGGCTGGTGAAGGAGACCGACGCCGACGTGGTGATGCTCTCCGGCCGCTACACACTCCTGGACCACAGCGCCCTCGACGGCCTGCTACCCGCGTGCACCCAACGCGGCGTCTCCGTTCTCGCCGCCTCCGTCTTCAACTCCGGGCTGCTCGCCACGCCGCGGCCCACCGATGGAGCGCCTTTCGACTACGCACCTGCCTCACCGGACGTCCTGCGGCGAGCGCATGGGATCGCCGACATCTGCGAGGCACACGGCACGACCCTTCCGCAGGCGGCGATGGCGTTCCCGCTGTGTCACCCCGCGGTCGCGGGCATCGTGGTCGGCATGCGCTCTCCCGAGGAAGTACGGCACAACGTCGCGTCGTTCCAAGCCGATATCCCTGAGCGGCTCTGGGCCGATCTGCGCGAGGCAGGACTCCTCGACGAGCGTGCACCGGTCGGTGCATAAGGCCGACGCAGGGAACGGCACGATGCTCTCTGCATCGGAGCAGCCGGACGGGCTTGGCCGAACAGGGCTGGCACCAGGCCGAATCGAACTGCCGTCCCGGTGGGCGACGGCTAATGTGTCCAGCGCCCGACGAACTGCGCGTATCTGAGAAGGTGTTGACGGAACGGTCGAACGGAAAACGCCCCACACTCGAGGACGTAGCGCGCCGGGCAGAGGTGTCGAAGTCCACGGTGTCCCGTGTGATCAACGGCGAGCCCAGAGTGCGGGCCGTGGTCGCAGAACGCATCCGACAGGCCGTGGACGAACTCGGCTACGTACCCAACCAAGCCGCCCGGAGCCTGGTCACCCGCCGCAACAACGCCGTCGCCGTCGTGGTCACCGAACCGCAGAACCGGCTTTTCGTGGACCCCTACTTCGACTGCCACCTGCGCGGCATCCGGCAGGAACTCGTCCAACAAGGAGCGCAGCCGGTGCTGCTGTTCATCGAGGAGCCGGACGACTATCTGCGCGTCGGAAACTTCCTGGGCGGCGGCCACGTCGATGGCGCCCTGCTGTTCTCGCTGCGCACCGACGACCCGTTGCCCGCCATGGTCGAACATATGGGTATGCCCGCCGTCTTCGGCGGGCGCCCGGCCGTCGGCCCCGACCACCGCAGCCACGGCTTCACGTACGTCGACGCCGACAACCGCGGTGGAGCCAGGGAAGCCGTCCGGCATCTCGTCTCACTGGGACGTCGACGCATCGGGACCATCACCGGGCCGCTCAACCAGGCTTCCGCGATCGACCGCCTCGACGGCTACCGGGACGTACTCCTGGACACGCCATCCCGGTTGATCGCCGAGGGCGACTTCACGCTGCAGGGCGGCGCCGACGCCATGGCCGCGCTTCTCGACCGGTGTCCCGATCTGGACGCGGTCTTCGTCGCCTCGGACCTGATGGCATCCGGTGCCCTTCGCGTACTGCGGGAACGCGGGCGCAGCGTACCCGAGGATGTGTCGGTTGTCGGCTTCGACGACCTGGCGCCCATCGCCGAGGCGACGGAGCCACCGCTGACCACCGTGCACCAGAACATCGAGGACATGGGGCGCCTGATGGCTCGGTTGCTGTTCAAGCGGACATCGGACGAGCTCGCGTCGCGAGACGGCAGCCATCCGCTGTCCTCTGTGGTCACCCCGACACGTTTGGTCGTGCGGAAGTCCGCCTGAAAGAGCGTTTCATCGACTATCAGCGAGACGGGCTCTGGTTGCCTGGCCGATGAGGGCCTCGGTGATCTGACGGGTGGTCTGCGCGGCGACCCGGGAGTTGACAGCAGCGTAGGAAACGTGGGCGCTCAGGGCCGTGGCCAGGGCCCAGCCGCGGCCTCGGGCCCAGGTGGCGTCGTCCACGCCGAGCGCGGCACGGAAGGCAGCCCGGGGCCCG
>NZ_BMPQ01000056.1 GCF_014647675.1 Streptomyces flaveus
GCACCCTTATCCGTACGGGATGTCCCAGCATCCGGAAGAACTCGGCCTTGGCCTGGTACAGCGGAACGGACACGACCCCTCGGCTTCCCTGACAGCGCCCCACCCGGGGGCAGGCGAAAGCCGTGCCCGCGGCTACCTGCGAGCATGACCAACACAGCATCTAACCAATTGCGAAATTTTGCAATTCAGCATCAGGCTGCGGCCTTGAACATCCCTCCATGGATGGGACGGCGGGCCAGGGCGAGTCGTGGATCAGGCTTTCTTGACCACGCTGGACTTGAGCTGCATCGCTCCGAAACCGTCGATCTTGCAGTCGATGTCGTGGCCGTCGACCCCGTCGACCAGCCGGATGTTGCGCACCTTGGTGCCGGCCTTGATGCCCGACGGGCTTCCCTTGACCTTGAGCGCTTTGACGACGACCACGGAGTCGCCATCCCGCAGCTCATTGCCGACGGAGTCCTTGACGACCCTCCCCCAGCCTTCGGCGGTGTCTCCACCCTCCGTACCGCCCTCGGCGGGCACCCATTCGTGGCCGCACTCCGGGCACACCACCAGGGCGTTCATCTCGTAGGTGTACTCACACGAGCACTTCGGACAGGGAGGAAGATTCTCGATCATCCCGCCAGCGTATCCGGCCTCAGTCTTCGTCCCGACGGGACGAGAAGGACCATGGGTGGCCGCCCTGGGTACGGCGTGAACCGGTAGGTCAGCCAGCGGGAGGGTGCCCACGCGAGACGGGGCCTTCGTCGATCACAAGAGCGTCCGCGCCGCTGAGCGCCGTGGCGCCGGTGATGCGGTAGCCGGGCTGTGCCTGATCCGCTTGGCTCGACGATCTCGCGGGTGGAGCTGTGGGCGGTCGCATATCTCGCCAGGCGTTGGCACTCCGCCCCCTACGCGGCACCGCTCCTGGCGAGAGGCGACGTTTCCACGGTCCTGAGCGGCGGCGCGGGCCGCTGCGCGGCGGGCACCGCGACCACGGGGACCGTCGCGTGCCGCAGACACTCACGGCCCACCGTCCCGATCGCGGGCAGCTCGTACTGTCCATGAGCCCTGCGCCCCAGGGCGAGCAGCAGTGCGCCGGGCGCGTGACGGAGCAGTGCCCGCGCGGGCGGCCCCTCCACGAGAACAGCACGCACGGAGCCGCCGATCCGTGGGCCGAAGACCTCTCGCACCGTCGAGGCGAGCAGCTCGGCAGCCTGTACGCGCTGCTGCGCGGCCGTGGGGCGGGCCGATGCCGGAGCATACGGCGCGAGTCCGGATGTGGTCGGTTCCCAGGCGTGTACGGCCACGACCTCCGCCCGCAGGGCGCGGGCCTGCTCCCTGGCCCAGCGCAGTGCGGCTTTGGACGCCTCCGATCCGTCGACGCCCACCACGATGCTGTTGCCGTCGGCGAGTTGGGTCATGTGCAGCCTCCCTGGATGGCCTCTCGCCCCACGGTGCCCCGATTCGGTCGGGTGGGGCGTGGGCCGAGGGGTTCCCCACAGGTGCCCAATAGTCCCTTGCCAACCGTCGTGGCGGACCCGCTCGGTACGGCAACGCATTCCTCCGCTCGTTCGCTCAGAGCGCCGGATTCCACCGATGTCCGTACGCCGTAGGCGCCGATTCACCGTTGTGGTGCCGGGACCCGTCGGCCCTGCCCGAATGCTGGTCCTGTCCGTCAACGGTGCGCGCACCGGAGTTCGTTGGACAGGTGGTCATCGGTCGTGACGAACCAGCTGCGGGCTCAACTTCAGTGTCCGGTCGAGGCACAGAGCCGCCCGGGGGCCGAGCCGGGGCGGAGTGGCACTCAACGCCGGCGCGAGATCCGACAGGGGCCGAATGGCCCAAGCCGTGGACGAACCGCCCCTCCCACCCCCCGGCCATGGATGCAACGGTGAGGGGAACCCGTGCTGCTGCACGTCTGCGCAGCCCGACGAAAGGTGGTGAGGGACATGGAGCTGCCCCTGATCGTGGGTGTCGACGGATCGGATTCGAGCCTCGTCGCAGTCGACTGGGCGGTCGACGAGGCGGCCCGGCACGGACTGCCGTTGCGACTGGTGTACGCCTCCCTGTGGGAGCGCTACGAAGGGGTCGCCCCGTCCGGCAGCCCTGAACGCCCGTCCGAGGAGGTGCTGGCAGACACCATTGTCGGTTCCGCGGCGGAGCGTGCCCGGCGCCGCAATCCCGAGGTGAAGGTCTCCACCGAGGTCGTTCCCGAGGATGCGGTGTCCGCCCTCCTACGCGAGGGCCACAACGCCTCCGCCCTGGTGACGGGATCGCGTGGCCGCGGTGAGCTGAAGGGCCTGCTCCTCGGCTCGGTCTCGCTGGCCGTGGCGTCCCGTGCCTACTGCCCGGTGATCGTGGTCCGCGGCGACAAAGCGGGACTGGCGGGCACCCATGAGCGGATCCTGCTCGGCGCGGGCGAGTCCGCGACCGGCGGCGAGGCGGTGCGGTTCGCCTTCCGTGAGGCCGAAGCGCGCGGGTGCACCCTCGATGTCGTACGTGCCTGGCGCTGCCCCGCGCACGAGACCGCCGAACATCCTCTGCTCGCCGGGGATCCGGCGCACTTTCACGAGGAGCAGGCGTCCGCCGCGCTCGATGCCGTGCTCCAGGACCCGATGGCGGACCACCCCGGGGTACGGGTTCGCCGTCACACCGTGGAAGGACCAGCTCGCAAGGTGCTGCTGCACCGGTCGGCCGCCGCCGACCTCCTGATCGTCGGAGCCCAGCGTCGGCACGGCCACTTCGGCCTCCAGCTCGGCCGCGTAGGGCACACGCTGCTGCACCACGCGCAGTGCCCGGTGGCGATCGTGCCGCAGAGGGCGTGACCATGCAGTCCCCTCACACCCCTGCGACGTCCCGCGATGCGCTGGCACCAGTGCTGCGGGACGTGCGGGCCGTCGTCTTCGACACCGACGGAGTGATCACCGACTCGGCCCGGGTGCACGCCGCGGCCTGGAAGACGGCGTTCGACGCCTACCTGCGCGCCCACCCGCCCGAAGACCCCGAACGGCGCCGCCCGTTCGACGTACGGGACGACTATCTGCGCCACGTCGACGGCAAGTCCCGCCTCGACGGCGCCGCCGCCTTCCTCGCCGCACGCGGCATCGAGGCCTCGCCCGAGACGGTGCGTGCCGTCGCGGCGGACAAGGAGCGGCTGTTCGTGCAGCGGCTGCGCGAGCACGGTGTCGACGCCTATCCGGGGACGGTACGGCTGGTGCGGGCCCTGCGCCGGGCGGGGGTGCCCCGTGGGGCGGCCTCCGCGTCCCGGCACGCCGGTGAGCTGCTGGCCCGGGCCGGGGTGCTCGACCTGTTCGACGTCCTCATGGACGGTGGCGAGGCGGCCCGGCTGGGCCTGGCGGGCAAGCCGGAGCCGGACCTGTTCCTGGAGGCGGTCCGCCGGCTCGGCGTCCCCGCCGACCGCGCCGCCGTCGTCGAGGACGCCCTGGCGGGTGTGGAGGCGGGCCGGCGCGGCGGGTTCGCCCTGGTGATCGGCGTGGACCGGGCCGCCGGTGAGGACACCGGGGCGCGGCTGCTGCGGCACGGCGCCGACATCGTCGTACGAGACCTGGGAGAACTATGCGGGGGAGGAGCGCCGAAGTGACGGACTGGAGCTGGGAGTACGAGGGCTACGAACCTGCCGACGAGCGCCTGCGGGAGTCGCTGTGCACCCTGGGCAACGGCTACTTCGCCACCCGCGGCGCGCTGCCGGAGTGCGCCGCCGACGAGGTGCACTACCCGGGCACCTATGTGGCCGGCTGCTACAACCGGCTCACCTCCGAGGTCGCGGGCCGCCAGGTCGAGAACGAGGACATGGTCAACGTCCCGAACTGGCTCCCCCTGCGCTTTCGCCTCTCCGACGGGCCATGGCTCACCCCCGACACCGCGGCCGTGCTCGACCACCGCCAGATCCTGCACCTGTCGGCAGGGCTGTTGGAGCGCCGGACGCGGTACGACCTCGGCGAAGGACGGGAATTGAGCGTGCGTCAGCAGAGGCTGGTGCACATGGCCGACCCGCATCTGGCCGCACTGCGCACCGAGTTCACGGCCGAGGGCTTCTCGGGCGAACTCCAGGTCGAGGCAGCTCTCGACGGCGGCGTCACCAACTCCGGCGTGCCGCGCTACTGGGACCTGGACGGCCGCCACCTGATCCACGTGCACACCGGTACCGCCGCCCCGGACACGGTGTGGCTGCGCTGCCGCACCCGTACCTCGGACATCCGCATCGGCATGGCGGCCCGCGTCACCGCCGGGGCCCCCGTCACCATCCGCCACGAACTCCCTTACGCCTTACAGCAGTTGACCCTCGATCTGGCGTCGGGCCGCACCGCGACCGTGGACAAGACCGTCGCCCTGCACACCTCCCGCGACCCCGCGATCAGCGACCCACTCCACGCCGCCGTCGACCGGGTCGGCCAGGCGCCCGGCTTCGACGAACTGCTCGAGTCGCACCTGACCGCCTGGGACCAGCTCTGGCGCCGGGCCGAGCTCGACGTTCCCGGGGAGGCGGGCCGCATCCTGCGACTGCACCTCTTCCACGTCCTGCAGACCCTCTCGCCGCACACCGCCGAACTCGACGTCGGTGTGCCGGCGCGGGGACTGCACGGCGAGGCCTACCGCGGGCACGTCTTCTGGGACGAACTGTTCGTCCTGCCCTACCTCAACCTGCACTTGCCCGAGGTCTCCCGCGCCCTGCTCGGCTACCGCCACCGCCGCCTCGAACAGGCCCGGATGAATGCCCGGGCGGCGGGCCGCAGGGGGGCCATGTACCCCTGGCAGAGCGGCAGCGACGGACGCGAGGAGACCCAGCAGCTCCACCTCAACCCGCGCTCCGGACGCTGGCTGTCCGACCAATCCCGGCTCCAGCACCACGTCGGCTCGGCGATCGCGTACAACGTGTGGCAGTACTGCGAGGCCAGCGGCGACATGGAGTTCCTGCACACCAAGGGCGCCGAGATGCTGCTGCAGATCGCCCGCTTCTGGGCGGACGCCGCCGTCTACGACGAGTCCCTCGGACGGCACCGCATCAGGGGTGTGGTCGGCCCCGACGAGTACCACGAGGCGTACCCCGGCGCGCGGGTGCCGGGCCTCGACGACAACGCCTACACGAACGTCACCGCCGCCTGGGTGCTCGCCCGCACACTGGAGCTGCTGGAGACCCTCCCGGAGCCGCGCCGCCGCGAACTCGTCGAGCGCACAGCTCTGGACGGAGGCGAACTCGAACTGTGGGAGGACGTGTCCCGCACGCTCCACGTGCCCTTCCACGACGACGTCATCAGCCAGTTCGAGGGCTACGGCCGGCTGGAGGAGCTCGACTGGGACGGTTACCGCGAGCGGTACGGCGACATCCGGCGCCTGGACCGGATCCTGGAGGCGGAGGGCGACAGCGTCAACCGCTACCAGGCCTCCAAGCAGGCCGACGTCCTGATGCTCGGCTATCTCTTCTCACCGGCCGAACTACAGGGCCTTTTCCGCCGGTTGGGCGTACATCTCGATGAGGACACCTGGCAACGCACCGTCGACTACTACCTGCACCGCACCAGTCACGGCTCCACCCTCAGCGGCCTCGTCCACGGCTGGGTGCTGGCCCGGGCCCGGCGGGCGGAGGCGTGGAAGTTCTGCCAGGAGGCCCTCCAGGGCGACATCGCCGACGTGCAGGGCGGCACCACCGGCGAGGGCATCCACCTGGGCGCCATGGCAGGCACCCTCGACTTCGTCCAGCGCGGACTGACCGGCCTGGAGACACGGGGCGGTGCACTGTGGCTCGACCCGGTGCCGCTGCCCGAGCTGTCCTCGTACGGCTTCGCCCTGCGCTACCAGGGGCACTGGGGCGTACGGCTGCGGCTGGAGCGAGAGCTGCTGCGGATCGAGGTGCCGTCGTCCGACGCCTCACCGATCGACGTACGGCTGCCGGACCGCACGGTGTGCCTGCAGCCGGGGGAGACCGGTCGACTGTTGCTCTCGGAGTGACGGTCACACTCGATCGGCCCGGATTGCGGACAGACCATTTGAGTGGGGGTCGGCCAACTCCGGCCCAGCATGGGCCGGATGGTCCCGGGTCAAGACCTGGCGGCCCATACCCGCTGGTCGTGCGCAGTGTGAGGCTGGCCGTGAGGAGCAGTCCAAGCGTTGGAGGTATGCATCATGCTTGCGCCCGTGATCGCCGGAGTGGATGGATCCGCCGAAAGCCTCGCCGCCGCCGCGTGGGCGGCCCGGGAGGCCGAGCGCCGTGACCGAGCGCTGCGGCTGGTGCACGTCAGGAACTGGAGCCCGCGGTCCGCGGAGGGGGAGTACGCGGGCGCGGTTCAGCGCTCTCAGGCGCGGCGGGTGCTGCGCCAGGCGGAGGAGCACGTCCGCGAGGCGCGCTCGGGCGTGCGCGTGCACGACGAGCAGATGGAGGGGCCGGCGACGCAGGCGCTGCTGCGTGCGGCGGAGCGGGCCGACGTGCTGGTGCTGGGCTCGCGCGGGCTGAGCGGGCTCGCCGGTTTCCTGGTGGGGTCGGTGGCGCTCGGGGTGGTGGCGCGGGCCACGCGGCCGGTCGTGCTCGTGCGAGCCGGGGAGGAGGCGGCGGACGAACACCTGCCGGCGGAGGACGGGAGTGCTTCCACCCGGACCGGGTACCGGGACGTGGTGCTGGGCATCGGCCTCGATGAGGCGTGTGACGAGGTGATCGAGTTCGCCTTCGAGGCGGCTCGGCTGCGCAGGGCGCGGTTGCGGGTGGTGCACGCCTGGCAGGCGCCGTTGCCGCTCGGCCTCGGCCCGGGGGAGATCGGGCTGATGAATGATCCGCAGCGTGCCGAGGAGTGGCAGGGCTTTCTGTCCGCCGTGCTGCAGGTGTGGCGGGACAAGTATCCCGAGATCGAGGTCGCGGAGACCGTCGTGGAGGGCAGGGCCCGGTCCGTACTCGTCCGGGCCGCCACGGGAGCGAGTCTTCTCGCGGTGGGACACCGGATCGCCGAGGGGCCGCTGGGCCCGCACACCGGCCCCGTCACCCACGCCGCCATCCATCACGTCGGCTGCCCCGTGGCCGTCGTACCCCACGAGTGAGTCGTATCCCACCTGACCGGAAGTGCCCGCGAGGCGTAGGCCGGTTCACGGTGCGAGGGAGAAGTAGTTCTCCTCCTCCTGCGTGAAGTGCAGACGCAGGACGGTGTGCAGCCCGTAGAGACAGGCACGCAGGTCGTCGAGCTGCTCCGGCACCGGTCCGCCGTCGGCGTCAGCTTCGGTGAGCGTGAGGTGGACATCGATGCGCCGGGCGAGCCGTTCGATCTCGGAGTGGGCGCGGCTCATGGTGGCGGTGGCCTCGGGACGCCGAGCGTGGGGGCGAGGGCGGGGTAGAGCTGGTGCTCCTCGGCGTACTCGTGTGGCAGGAGCTGTTCGGTGACCAGGCGATGCGCTTCGCGCACTGCCGCGAGGGACTCCGGTCCGGGGTTGTCCGAGAGGCGGTCGGCGGCGGTTCGCACGGCTTCGAGGACGTCCTGCAGGTCGTCGTGTTCGGCCGCGAAGCGATGGATGAGGGCTTCCGTGGCGGGCTTTAGCACCGGCTGCGCCGCACGGTCGTCGCGCAGCGCGCGCAGGGCGTTGAGGACGACCGCTCGGGCTGGCTCAGTCGTGCGGGACGACGGCGACGGGGCACGGCACGTGATGCAGGGCCGCGTGCGCGACCGGCCCGAGCTTCCACGTCCTGCGGGACGGATGGCGCCGACGTCCTATGACGGTGAGTCGGCTGTGTGCCGAAGCGGCCAGCAGCACCTGTGCCGCGGAACCCATGGCGACGTGCTCCACGACGGGGACGTCGGGGAACTTCTCGCGCCACGGGATCAGGACCGCGGCCAGCCGCGTGCGCTCCTCGGCCTCGCGGTCGCGGTCGGCCTGCTGGGCGGCAAAGGCCTGCGGATGAGTCACGAGTGCGGAAACGGGCAGGGCCCGCACCGCGCACACGCGGGTTCCGCTCAACTCGGCGGCGGTGAAGGCGAATTCCAGCAGCGGCTCGGCATCCGGTCCGAGCTCCTGCACACCGACCACGACCTCGTCCCGGTCCGCCGCCGCGGGGTGCTCCCAGCCGGCCTCGACGGCGGGGGCGCCGGCCCGGACGGCGACGGCCGGGCACTGGGCCAGGCCCAGGACGTGCAGGCTGATGGAGCCGAGCAGGAAGCTCGCCACGGAGCCGTGTCCGCGGGAGCCGAGGACGAGCATGGCCGCGTTCTCGCCGTGGCTCAGGAGGGCCTGTGCGGCCGGGTCCGACACCAGTTCCGTGGTCAGGGCCAGATCGCCGTGGCGGTGAAGCAGTTCGGCCGCGGTCCGCTGCAGTACGTCGTGCCCGTACCGCTTCTTGTTGTGGGCCTCTTGGGCGATCGGCACGTCGAGTGGCTGGGTCGTCCAGGAGTGGAGCAGCACGACGGGCAGATGCCGCTCCGCGGCTTCGGAGGCGGCCCACCACGCGGCCGTCACGCTCGCGGCGGAACCGTCGAGTCCGACGACGACAGGTCCGGTCATGGTGCACCTCCGACAGCCGACGCGACAGCCGAGGGCTCCGCCGCCGCGCATACACCCCCACACCATGGTCGCGGGTCGGCGACCATCGGGCGAGGGCCGGTTGGTGCGCTCCTGGGGCCGTACGGCCCTGTGCGGGTGACGGACTGCGGGGGAGAGGCCGAGGACCCGAAAGCGAGGCATGAAGGGCTGAACCCTCCGTATCGGCTGGGGCCCGCCACACGCGTAGCCAGGCCTATCGGCCGCGGCTCCACTTCCGGTACGCGCTCACCGCGGTCGGTAGTGTGGGGAAGATCAGATCCCTGCCGACCGCTTCCGCGAGCCCGTAGGCCTCCAGTTCGGCCAGCAGGTCCTGTTTCACCCGGGCGAGGGCGAAGACGATCCCGCGGCGGGTGAGTTCGCGGCGCAGGGCGTCCACCGCGTCCAGTGCGGTGATGTCCACCTCCACGTTCGCCTCGGTGTTGAGGACGAACCAGCGCACTGGGCCGGTCTGTTCGTCGACGGCGGCCAGGGCGCGGCGGCGGAAGTCCTCCGCGTTGGCGAAGAACAGCGGGGAGTCGTAGCGGTAGACCAGCAGGCCGGGGATCGTGCGGGCCTGCGGGTAGTCGTCCACGTCGTGCATGCCCGCCACACCGGGGACGATGCCCTCGATCGCGTCGTGCGGACGGGCTACCCGGGTCAGCAACTCGGCCACCGACAGACCGACGGCCACGAGTACCCCGTACAGGATGTCGAGGACCAGCACGCCGGCCAGGCAGCCGAGCGCCAGGAGCAGTTCGCGCCGTCGGAAGGAGGCCAGCCGGGTGAAGCCCGTCAGGTCGATCATGCGGACGGCCGCGTACACGACGAGCGCGCCGAGCACGGCGGACGGCGCGCGGGTCAGCAGCGGGCTCAGGAACAGCAGGACGGCGAGCACCACCAGGCCCGCCACCAGGGAGTACGCCTGGCTGCGGGCCCCCGCGGAGGAGGCGAGTGCGGTGCGGCTGGCGCTGCTGCTCACCGGGAAGCCGTGCAGAAAGCCGGCCCCCAGATTGCTCGCGCCCAGTGCCAGGAACTCCTGATCGGCGTCGAGCGGGGGACCTTTGTCCGCGTCAGGTCCGGCGAAGGCCCGGGCGGTGAGGATGAAGTCGGTGTACGCGACGAGGAGGACGCCCAGAGCGGGCAGGACCAGGTGCGGCAGCTCGGTCAGATCCGGCACCGCCACTGCGGGCAGCCCCGCCGGGACGTCGCCGATCACCTTGATGCCGTACCGGTCGTCCAGGTTGAAGGCGGCCACGGCCGCGGTGCCCAGCACCACCGCCAGCAGGGGGCCGGGCACCGTTCGGAGCCACCGCGCCACGGTGAACAGGAACGCGAGCGTGACGGCGGCGAACAGCACCGTGGCCACATGCGCCTGCCCGAGATGCCGTACGAAGGACCACAGCTGCGGGAAGAAGGCCGAACCCGTCGTATCCACGCCGGTCAGCTTGGGCAGCTGGTCCCCGATCATGATCAGCGCCACGCCCGCCAGATAGCCGATCAGGACCGGACGGGACAGCAGATCGGCGACGAACCCCAGGCGCAGTGCCCAGGCAGCCAGGCACAGCAGGCCGACGGTCACGGCGAGGGTGGCGGCCAGGGTGGCGTAGCGGTCCGGGTCCGCGCCGACGAGCGGGGCCACCACGGTGGCCGTCATCAGCGCCGTTGTGGACTCGGGGCCGACCGAGAGCAGCCGGGACGAGCCGAGGAGTGCGTACAGGACGAGGGCGGGCAGGATCGCCCACAGTCCGGCGACCGGCGGCAGACCGGCCACGCCCGCGTACGCCATCACCTGCGGAACGAGGTACGCGGCCACCGTGACGCCGGCCAGCAGATCGCCGCGCAGCCAGGAGCGGCGGTAGCCGGTCAGCGCGGCGATCCCGGGCGTCAGACGGCGCCACCCCAGGGCATGCCCGCCCGAGCCGTGGTCCATGGAGCTCCTTCCGCCGCCTGCCCCAATGATCCGCCGCGGTGCCCGCACTCGGGAGGCCAGGTCGGTGGATCCAGCCTCGGGGGCTCAACAAGGCCTGAGGAAGGGGCCGTTCAGCCCGACGGAAGCCGACCTTAGGCCGGGTCGGCGACACCCTCGGCATCGGAAAGCGCTCGCCCGGCTGCCGATCGTCCGCGACAGCCGCCGGCTTCGCTGACAGCCGCAGGCACGGCGGACCCCCCGCCACAGGGGTCCGCCACGCGCCGTCCACCGGGCTCACCGCACAATCCCGGCCTCGTGGGGCCGTTCGGCCCGGGTCGGGGACCTGCGGCCCCTGCACCACGCAGCCCCTCGGCGCGACGCTGGGATCAGAATCCCAGATCAGGAGGCAGAATCATGGTCCGCACCGTTGTCGCAGGCATCGACGGCTCGCCCGAAAGCCGTGCCGCCGCAGAGTGGGCAGCCCGCGAGGCGAAGCTGCGCGGCCTGCCGCTGAAGCTCGTCCACGTCTGGGAGCCCGTCCCCGAGCCCATGGCCCAGGCTCCGCTGCTCGGCGCCGAGACCCAGCAGCACTGGAGCGAGCGCATCCCCCGCGAGACCGCCGCGGGGCTCAGGCTGCGCCACCCCGGCCTCGAAATGAGCGTGGAGCAGCTGACCGGCGGGCCGGCCGAAGCCCTGACCAAGGCAGCCGAGGACGCCGAGCTGCTCGCCCTCGGCTCCCGCGGGCTGAGCGGGATCGGCGGGTTCATGGTCGGCTCCGTCGGCCTCTCCGTCGTCGCGCACGCCGAACAGCCCGTCGTCCTGGTCCGGGCCGACGAGCAGGCCGCCGACGAGCACGAGTCCGACCCCGTGGGCATCCCGTCGGCGGCCACGCCGTACCGGCCGGTCGTCCTGGGTCTGGACCCCGTCGGCCCCGATGACTCGGTGATCGAGTTCGCGTTCGACGCGGCCGCCCGACGCTCTGCCGTCCTGCGGGTCATCAACGGCTGGAGCCTGCCGCCGTACTACGTCTACGGTCTCTCCGCCGACGTGGGGCTGTACGACGAGATCGCCCGGCAGCAGGCCGCCGCCCTGGCCGAGGTCCTGCGTCCGTGGCGCCGGAAGTACCCGGACGTCCAGGTCGTCGAGGAGTCCCGCTCGGGCAGTGCCGCCAACTTCCTGGTGGACGTCTCCAGCGGGGCCTCCCTGGTCGTCGTGGGCCGCCGGATCCGCCGCAACCCGTTCGGCACGCACATCGGACCCGTCACGCACGCCGTCCTGCACCACGCCACCGCACCCGTCGCGGTCGTCGCCCACGATTGACGCATCCCAGCCCTCGAAGACGACGAGCTGCCCGAGGTCGCGGACTGGGTCTGGAACGCCGGAAACCCGGCCTCCCCTTGAGGGCCGATCGGCCCACGTTCCGCCCCCGGACAGCCCATGCGTCGGCGCCCCGTTCCGCTGGACGCTTTGAGTGTCAAGAGACCTGGAGGAGACCCGCGATGACGGACGACGCGTTCAGCCGGCCCACGGTCCATGCCCTGCTCGCGGACGGCACCACCGTGTGCATCCGCCCGGTGGAGCGGGCCGACCACGAGCAGTTGCAGGGGTTCTACGAGGAGATGTCCCCGGAGAATCTGCGGTTGCGGTTCTTCGCCGCGAGCCGGCGCTCCGCCGGACTGGCCGCCGACCGGGCCTGCGCCCCGGAGCATCCCGGCTACCGGGCCCTGCTGGCCGAGACGGCGGGCTGGGTCATCGGCCTCGCCGAGTACGGCACCGGCGGCACCGGGGACTCGGCCGACATCTCCATCGCGGTCGCCGACGGACTGCACCACCGGGGTGTCGGCACCCTCCTTGTCGAGCACCTCGTCTCGGCCGCCCGCGAGGAGGGCATCACCACGTTCACGGCCGACGCGCTGAGCGAGAACAATGAGGTGCTGCGGCTCTTCGCGGACCTCGGCCTGCGCACGGCGCGCCGCTTCGAGGGCCCGGAGGTGCGCTGCACCATCGCCCTCGATCAGAGCGACACCTACCTGACGGCCGTGGAGGAACGCGGCCGCGCCGCCGACGTCGTCAGCCTGAAGCCGCTGCTGCGGCCGGAGGTGGTCGCCGTCGTAGGGGCCGGGCGCAAGCCGGGCTCGGTGGGCCGGGCGGTCCTGCACCAGCTGCACGCGGGCGGCTACACCGGGCGGCTGTTCGCGGTGAACCCCGCCGCGCACTCGATCCTCGGCGTGCCGTCCCACCCGTCGGTCAGTGCCCTGCCCAAGACCCCCGACCTCGCGGTGCTCGCCGTACCTGCGGCCGCGGTCCCGGAGACCGCCGAGGAGTGCGGCAAGGCGGGCGTGCGGGCCCTGCTCGTTGTCACCGCCGGGCTGGACGCGGACCAGGCGCAGGCCCTGCTGGCCGCCTGCCGCTCGTACGGCATGCGGCTCGTCGGCCCGAACTGCCTCGGCATTTCCAACACCGACCCGGAGCTGAGCCTGGACGCCACGTTCGCCGCCGGGCATCCGCGCCCCGGCACCGCGGGCGTCGCCGTCCAGTCCGGCGGCATCGGCATCGCCCTGCTGGACGGCCTGTCCCGGCTCGGCATCGGCGTCTCCTCCTTCGTCTCGCTCGGTGACAAGTACGACGTCAGCGGCAACGACATGCTCCAGTGGTGGGAGAGCGACGGCCGCACCGACCTCGCCCTGCTGCACCTGGAGTCGTTCGGCAGCCCGCGTGCCTTCTCCCGCACCGCCCGGCGCGTGACCCGCCGAATGCCGGTGCTGACCGTCGACGCCGGGCGCACCGACGCGGGCCGCCGCGCCGCCGCCTCGCACACCGCGGCCGCCGCCACCCGCACCATGACCCGGGGCGCGCTGTTCACCCAGGCGGGCATCACCGCAACCCGCTCGGTGGGCGAACTGCTGGAAGTCGCCGCGCTGTTGCACTCCCAGCCGCTGCCTGCCGGACCCCGCGTCGCGATCGTCACCAACGCGGGCGGAGCCGGCGTCCTCGCGGCCGACGCCTGCGCCGAGGCCGGGCTGTCGCTCCCGGCGCCGACACCGGAACTGATCGACGACCTGCTCGCCGTCCTGCCCGACGGCGCGGCCGTCGGCAACCCGGTCGACGCCACCGCCGCCGTCACGGAGGAACAGCTCACGGACTGTGTGGACCGGATCATGCGGCACGGCGGCGTCGACGCCGTCCTCGTGGCCCTGGTCCCCACCGCGGTCGCCACGGCGACCGGCGACGACCTCGTCCGGGCCCTCACCAACGCTTCTGGACGACGTGCCAAGCCGATCGCCGCGGTACGCCTCGAACAGGCCCTGCCGATCGAGCTGTTGCCCGCCGCGGACGGCGGCACCGTGCCCGCCTACGCCGAACCCCAGGCCGCGGCACGGGCGTTGGCCCACGCGGCCCAGCGTGCGGCCTGGCTCGCCCGGCCCGCCGGGACCGTCCCCGACCTCGACGGCGTCGAGACCGAGCGGGCCCACGCGGTCGTCGAGGCCTACCTCGACGCGCACCCGGACGGCGGCTGGCTCGACCCGCGCACCTGCGCCGACCTGCTGGCCTGCTATGGCATTCCGCAGCTGTCGTGGGCCTGGGCCGAGACCGAGGACGACGCCGTCCTGGCCGCCGACCGGCTGCGCGGTGCCGACGGCCGGGTCGTCATGAAGGCCCACTGGCCCGGACTCCTCCACAAGAGCCAGCAGCACGCCGTCCATCTCGATCTGCGCGGCGACTCCCAAGTCCGCGCCGCCTACCGGGACTTGGAGACCCGATTCGCAGGCCTGCTGACCGGCGTGGTCGTGCAGCCCCTCGCCGACCGCGGCACCGAACTGTTCGCCGGCGTCGTCCAGGACCAGGTCTTCGGGTCGCTCGTCCTGTTCGGGCTCGGCGGCACCGCGACCGAGGTGCTCGCTGACCACGCAGCCCGCCTCGCCCCGCTCACCGACCACGATGTCCACGACCTGATCACGGCCCCGCGCTGCGCCCCGCTCCTGTTCGGCGCGCACGGCAGCCGGCCCGTCGACCTGGAGGGCCTCGAACAGCTGCTGCTGCGGCTGTCCCGCATGGCGAGCGACCTCCCGCAGCTCGCAGAGGGTGACTTCAACCCCGTTCTCGCGACACCGGGCGGAGTCACCGTGCTCGACGCACGCGTACGCCTGCTGCCCCGCAGGCCCCACGACCCGTATCTGCGCCGACTCCGCTGAGGAGGAACAGCCATGAAGCACAACAAGATCGGCTCCGTGATGACCACGGAGGTCGTCCGTGCCAAGTACGGCACCCCGTTCAAGGAGGTGGCACGGCTGCTCGGCCGGCACCGCATCAGCGGACTGCCCGTGGTCGATGACGACGAGAGGGTCATCGGCGTCATCTCCGAGACGGACCTGCTGGTACGGCAGGCCGAGACCCCCGACCCGTACGCGCCGAAGAAGCGCTTCCCGTTCGCCCGGCTGACGCAGGAGGGCAGGAAGCGGGCCGTCAAGGCCAGGGCCCGCACGGCAGGACAGCTGATGACCGAGCCGCCCGTCACGATCCATGCCGGCGACAGCATCGTCGAGGCCGCCCGCACCATGGCACAGCACCACATCGAACGGCTGCCCGTCCTCGACGAGGAGCACCGGCTCGTCGGCATCGTCACCCGCCGCGACCTGCTCCAGGTCTTCCTGCGGCCCGACGCGGAGATCCGCAGCGAGGTCATCGACGAGGTACTGATACGGGCACTGTGGCTGGCGCCGCGCAGCATCGACGTCTCCGTGGTGGAGGGCGTGGTCACGCTCGACGGCCACATGGAACGCAAGAGCGAGACGGAGATCGCCGTCTCCATGACCCGACAGATCGACGGTGTCGTCGCCGTCGTCGACAAGCTCACCCATCGGCTGGACGACGCCCGTCTCCAGCCCGGCGAGCAGGCACTGCACGGTGTCACCGACGACTGGCTGCGCAAACTGTGAAGTGAGAGGAGGCGAACCGTCATGATCGGCAACGTGCTGGTCGCCTACGGGACGACGAACGGATCGACCGCGCAGATCGCCGAGGCCGTGGCCGCGGTGCTGCGCAAGGAGGGTCTCACCAGCGAGGCGCTGTCGGCCGGCTCGGTCGCGCGCGTGACGCCGTACGACGCTGTCGTGGTCGGCGGCGCACTGTACGCCGGACGCTGGCACAAGGACGCCCGCCGGTTTGTGCGCCGACACCACCGCGAGCTGGCCGCACGCCCCGTGTGGCTGTTCAGCAGCGGCCCGCTCGACGCCTCGGCCTCGGAGCGGGACATCCCACCGGTGCCCGGCGTGAAGAAGGCTGTAGACCGGCTCGACGCCAGGGGGCACGTCACCTTCGGCGGCTGCCTGGAAGAGGGCGCGAAGGGGTGGGTCGCCCGGATGATCCTGAAGAACGGAAAGGGCGGCGACTTCCGGAACTTCCCCGAGATCGAGGCATGGGCGACACGTGTCGCCGAAGAGCTGGTGGAGGCACTGGAGAAGAGCTGAACGCCGAGCTGGCCCGGGCCGGGTTCCCCGGGCTGGGCCAGCCGTCGACCGACGTGTCGTGTCGCGGTGGGCCATACACGGTCTCTGCGATGGAGAGTGCCGACTCCCGAGAGAGGGCGGAGGTACGAGCCATCGCCTCCGGGGTCGTGCCCGCCAGGGCCGGTCAGCCCTCTGTCATGGCCAACCGGTTCTGGCTCAGGTGGTCTTGCGAATCCACTGCGGTCCGACCTGGTCCCACTCCCGGCCCCACTGGTCGATGCGCCGCCGGTCCAGCCGACCGCGTGCGACGCGCCCGACCGCGTACGTCACGCCGCCGACCCCGAGTGCGGCTGCGGTGGCCGCGTAGCCCGCGAACACGGTGGCCTGGGCGGCAGTCGCCGGCTCCGACGTGAGTTGCCCCTGATCGTCCGTCCAGACCCGGACCTTCGAACCGGTCTTGTGCCCGGTGTCCACCTTGGCCCTGCCGGTGTGCGTGGAGCCGTCCGCGGCGGTCCAGCGGACCTTGGCGCGGACCTGCTGGCGGCTGGGTCCCGCCTCCGTCACGAAGACTGCCGGGGTGTTCTCAAGGAGCACCGCCGGGACGGAGTGCCGCCCGGCGCGCTGCTGTGCGAAGGACTCGGCGACGGCGTGCCCCGCGACCAGGCCGGCGAGCGTGCCGCCCAGCGCGATGCCCGTCCACACGGCCAGCACGATCCATGCCTCGACGGCGTCGTCGCGTCGTCGCAGCGGATTGCTCCGCCACCGCCACAGCCTCTGCTTCGTACGAGTGTCCCTGCGCATCGGTCCGCACCTCCTCATGGGCACTGCCAGGTCATCGGCCACTATGAGAAAGGTGGCATTCGGGGACGGCACGAGACATGGGCCAGTCAGGCAGCGTGCATGGGGCCGTTCGGGGGCCAACTGATGTTCCGCAATGGGGCCGTTCAGCCCTGCCGAGCACAGTCCAACCCATGACGATCCGTGGTGGGGGAGTGGGGGAGACACGGCATCTGGCGATGTCCTTGGATGCGGCCCGGTGCCCGTCGGGTCCCGTGCCGCATCCCGCACGCCTTCAGGGGGAGAGCTGGGCGCGACGCGGGGAGCCGGCGTCCGCGGTCGGGCTGCCGGTGTCGTCGACCTTGAAGTCCAGGTGCTCGGAGACGTCGACCACCCCGTCCACACTGCGGCACAGCCGCAGGGCGACCGGTATGACGCTCTTGCGTTCGACGATGCCGCGCAGGGTGACCCGTCCCTCGACGACATGCACGGTCACAGCGGTGGGCGGGATGCCCAGCGTGCGCATCAGCACGTCCCCGGTGATTTCTTCGCGGACGGCACGGTCGCCGCGCAGGAACACCCGCAGCAGGTCGGCGCGGCTGACCACGCCGATCAGCCGACCGGACTCGTCCACCACTGGCAGTCGCTTGACCTGGCTCCGTTCCATCGCCTGGGCGGCCTCGACCACCGTCCACTCGGGGCGGGCGACGACGGCCGGGCTGGTCATGAGCCCTTCCGCCGTGGTCGCGTCCGCCTTGGTGCGCTCGGCGGATTCCGGGTGCAGGGAAGGCAGGAGCCCGGCCGGATCGAGCCGGCTCGCCTCCTTGCGCAACAGGTCCGCCTCGGAGACCACTCCGAGGGGCCGGTCGGTGTCGTCCACGACCGGAACGGCCGTGATGCCGTGCTCCGCGAGCAGTTTGGCGATCTCAGTGAAGGTCGCGTCCTGCCGCACGTCCACGACGTCCGTCGTCATCAACTCGCTCACGATGCGGTGCCGCATGGCTGCTGCCTCCTTCGGCGTTGCCCCTCTCCACTTTCCGGCAGCTCGGGCGGATCTCGTAGGGGCCCGTGGGCCACGCCTGAGGCCGCCCGGCCCGGCCACGTGGGTCGAACGGCCCATGCGGGCGGCTTCTGTCCCGGTCAGGATGGAGTTGAGGAACCGTTCCGGCCGCGAGGAGGTCACTCTGCGGTACTTCCGCCCTGATGGGAAGCCGCGGCTGGAAGAGCAGGAAAGAGGGATCGTCATGAAGGCACTCGTCTTTCGTGGCCCCGGACAGTCGGTATGGGAGGACGTCCCGGACCCCGGTATCGAGGAGGCGACCGACGCGATCATCCGTGTCGACGCCGTCACCATCTGCGGCACGGACCTGCACATCCTCAAGGGAGACGTACCGGAGGTACGCCCCGGCACAGTCCTCGGCCATGAGGCCGTCGGCGAGGTGGTCGAGGTCGGCGGCGACGTGCGCACGGTCCGCCCCGGTGACCGGGTGCTGGTCTCGTGCATCACGGCGTGCGGCCGCTGCCGCTTCTGCAAGGAGAGCGCGTACGGGCAGTGCCGGGGCGGCGGAGGCTGGATCCTCGGCCATCTGATCAACGGCACGCAGGCCGAGTACATCCGTGTGCCCCACGCGGACCTGTCCGTGCATGCGCTGCCCGGCGCGTTGGACGGCAAGGACGCCGTGCTGCTGGCCGACATCTTCCCGACGGCGTACGAGGTGGGCGTGCTCAACGGGGGCGTACGGCCCGGAGACACGGTCGTCGTGGTCGGAGCGGGGCCTGTCGGGCTCGCTGCGATCGCCACGGCACAGCTCTACACACCGCAGAGGATTGTCGCCGTGGACCCTGCCCCGGCCCGGTTGGAGGCGGCCAAACAACTCGGCGCGGACGCCGTGGCCGCCGCCGCAGGCGAAGACGCCGAAGAGCTGGTCGCCGACCTCACCGAGGGACTCGGCGCCGATGTGGCGATCGAGGCGGTAGGGGTGCCGGAGAGCTTCGAGATGTGCACGCGCATGGTGCGCCCCGGCGGGCATGTGGCCAACGTCGGCGTGCACGGCAAACCCGCCACTCTGCACCTCGAGAACCTGTGGATCAAGAACGTGACGATCACCACCGGGCTGGTCGACACATCCTCCACGCCCACCCTGCTGCGCATGATGGCTGCCGGCCGCCTGCCCGCATCGTCCCTGGTCACGCACACCTTTCCGCTGAACCAGATGGAGGAGGCCTACGACGTCTTCGCCCGGGCCGCCGTCACCGGAGCGCTCAAGGTCGTCCTTGGCGGGCAGCCCCACGACACCGTGGCCGTCAAGGCGACCAGCCAAGGGAAGTGAACGACCATGTCCGACCGGACACCCTCGACCGGCGCGACCACACGGCCGCCGTCCCCGCACAGCGACATCGGCAGGCGCATCGAGCACCGACGCGATGAACTGGGCCTCACCCTGCAAGAAACGGCCGAACGAGCGGGCACCGCACCCGGATACATCCAGTACCTGGAGCAACAGCCCACCGCCGCGCCGGGCATCGGCCTCCTCATCAGGCTCGCCGACGCCCTGGAGACCACGGTCGCGGCCCTGCGCGGAGGCGACGCCGATCTGCCGCCCGGAATCGGCCGGGCGGCCCTCCACCCCCAGTGGAACGAGCTGACCACCGAGGAATGCCGGGCACGGCTGTCGACGCACGGCGTGGGACGCCTGGCGGTGTCCACGCCCGAGGGCCCGGTCATCGTCCCCGTCAACTACAGCGTGATCGACGGCGCGGTCGTCTTCCGCACCGCGCCCCACACGACGCCTGCGGCGGCCGCGGGAACCCAGGTCGCCTTCGAGGTCGACCGCATCGACGACGCGCTCAGCCAGGGCTGGAGCGTGCTGGTCCGTGGACCCGCCCGGGAAGTGACGGACCCCGATGCCATACGCCAGCTGGAGGAGCTCGCGTACAGCGCTCCATGGGCGGGCGGTGAGCGCAACCTATGGGTGCGCATCGATCCTGTGGGCATCACCGGGCGTGAGATCACGGTGCGTTGAGTCCATGGCCGGTGGACCGTCGGCTGACAGCGGACTCCACGCAGGACGAGGACGGAATGCAGCCGGGCGATGCTCGGCCGCGGAAGCGGGGTCGGCCGCAGAGCCCGGGGTCAGGCCGGCAGAGCAAGGTCGCGGCAGCGGAGCGACACCGTGCCCACCACGGCGAGGACCACGGAGACCGCGACCAGAGCCGTGAGGGGAGTCGCGGTGACGTCGGCCGCCGGTGCCTTGGGTATGCGGGTGAACGGCGAGAGGTTCTGCGCCCATTGCGGCAGATCCAGGCTCGGGCCGAACAACGGACCGAGCAGGACGGATCCCAGGAGCACTGTCCAGGACACCGGGCCGGCCCACCGCGGCAGCAGTCCGGTGGCCGCGATCACGACGCCGCCGATGACCATGAACCCGGGCAGTTGTACCAGCGCCGCTCCGGTCAGTGCGCGCAGCTGAGCCGGGGTGTCGCCCAGCACCTGTCCGGCGGCCAGCCCCATGCCCACAGCGAAGACCAGGAGGAGCGCGACCGCCCCGAGCCAGGTGTTCAGCAGGTGGCTCATCGCCCAGCGCGGCCTGCTCACCGCGGCGGCGAGGACGGGTTCCAGCGGGCCTTCGGATTCCTCGGCGCGCATCCGCAGGAGCATCTGCACGGTGAAGACGGCGACACCCATACCGGCCATTGACATGATCGAAGTGAAATAGGCGTCGACAACCCGGTCCGTGCCGCCCATGCGCGTGTACCAGTCGAGCGCGGCTCCCTGCATGTCCTTGGTCGCGTCGCTGATGGCACCGCATGCGATACCGAAGGCGAGCATGCCGACCGCCCATCCGAGGAACGGGCCACGTTGCAGGCGCCGGGCCAGACCGAGCGGTCCGAGAAGCCCTGGGGCGGCGGTGGCGGGCCCCCGTCGCTCCGCGAGTATGCCTCTGCCGATGTCCCGCCGCGTGGCGAGCAGGCCGGCCGTGCCCAGCAGAACGAAGAAGAAGACGGCGAACACGCCGAGCAGCCACCAGCGGTCGCCGCCGAACGGACGCATCTGCTGGCCCCAGCCGATCGGTGACAGCCAGGCCGGCCAGGCACTGACCACCCGCAGACCGACGGCATCGACACTGCCGAGCATGTTTCCTACGCCACTGAGCAGAAAGGCGACTCCCAGCACCGCCGCGGCGAGCCCGTTCGCTCCCCGCGAGCTCGACGACAGCTGAGCGGTGACCGCGGCGACACCCGAGAACACCAGGCCCACGGCGCCCACCGCGGCGCCGGCCGTGAGCGCGCCCGCCACAGGCTGGCCGTTCACGAGCATCGCCAGGCCCAGCAGCGCCGCCAGCACGACGTTCGCGCCGATCGTGACGACGACCGCCGCGGCCAGAGTGCTGTAGCGCCCCACGACGGCAGCGCCGACCAACTCGGCGCGGCCGGTCGCCTCACTTTGCCTGGTGTGCCGCACCATCGCGAACACGCTCATCAGCGCGGCCAGGACCGCCAGCGTGAGATAGTTCCGGATCATCGCGTAACCGCCCACACTGGCCCCGGAGGCGAGGCCGAACATGCGCATGGCCGGGTTGCCCGCCATGAACTCGGTCTCGTGGAGCACGTCCGCTTCCGTCGGCAGGGCGCTGACGGTCATGGCCGTGAGCCCGGCCATCAGGGCGGACAGCCCGAGTATCCAGACGGAGAGGCCGACCCGGTCGCGCCGCAGTGCGAGCCGAGTGAGCGTGACCGTGCCGGTCAGCGCGCTCATCCCGCACCTCCCGAACCCACCGTCCCGGCACCGGCGTCAGCGCTGGCGCCGTCGTCGTTTCCGTAGTGGCGCAGGAAGAGTTCTTCGAGCGTGGGTGGGGAGCTGGTCAAGGTGCGTACGTCGAACTCGACCAGGTTCCGCAGGACTTGGTTGAGTTCTCCGGGGTCGACGCTGAACCGGGCACGTGTGTGGTCGGCGCTCAGGTCGTGCACCCCGGCCAGCTCGTCCAGCGCGCTGATCGGCTTGCCGGTTTCGACCACGACGGTCGTCCGGGAGAGGTGGCGCAGCTCGTCAAAGGTCCCCGACTCGGCGGTCCGGCCGGCCCGGATGATGGTGACCCGGTCGCACAACGCCTCGACCTCGGCGAGGATATGACTGGACAGCAGCACCGTGCGCCCCGCCTCCCGCATCTCCTGGACGACGTCCTGGAAGACCGCCTCCATCAGCGGATCGAGACCTGAACTCGGTTCGTCCAGGAGATAGAGCTCCACATCGGAGGCGAAGGCCGCAACCAGGGCCACCTTCTGCCGGTTGCCCTTGGAGTAGGCGCGGCACCGCTTGGTCGGATCGAGTTGGAAGCGTTCCAGCAGAGTGGCGCGGCGCGCCGGATCCAGGCCGCCACGCAGGGCGCCCAGCAGGTCGATCACCTCACCGCCGGTGAGGTTGGGCCAGAGATTGACCTCGCCGGGCACGTACGCCAGACGGCGGTGCAGCGCCACGGTGTCCGACCACGGGTCACCGCCCAGCACGCTCACTGCCCCGCCGTCTCGGCGCAGCAGCCCGAGCAGGATCCGGATGGTGGTCGTCTTCCCGGCGCCGTTCGGCCCCAGAAAGCCGTGCACTTCGCCCGTGCCGACGGTGAGGTCGAGGCGGTCGAGGGCCCTGGTCGGGCCGAATTCCTTGATCAGGCCGGACACCGCAATCGCTGTGGACACGTTCCTTCACCTCATCACATGTGCCGCACGTCGGACCGGGAACGGCGGACGGCTGGCCACTCGCGGCCGCCGTGCGCTCTGCAGACGTACGTTTCTGACGATGCCGCGTCCCTGGAGGAGGACGTCGGTAGTACCGCATGAGCTGGGCGGGCGGCAGTGGTTCAGTACAGGGAGCCGGGCCAGCTGGATGCCACCGCGACGAGGACGCCCACGTCGAGCAGCACGCCGACGCTGAGCCACGGGTCGAACCAGATCGCCTTGAGGGCAAGCCCGCTTACGGCCGCGACCAAAGCGGCCGTCGGCCACCACACGCTGCCCGCGAGTACCCCGGCGCCGGCGACGACGCACACGAGGGCCGTGTACCAGGCGAGCGCCAGCGCCGCGGCCCTGGCCGGCGCGGTGGAGACGTGGGCAGCGGCCAGGGCCCACGAGTGCCCGCGATCGAACGGGGCCGGCTTGTCGGGCTGCTCCGGCGTCGTCCAGACGCCCAGGTGGAGCAGTCCATGCACGATCAGGAATGCCCCCACGAGTGCGGTGATCACGACAGGTCCTCCGCATCGCTCGGTTCGGTGCCGCCCATGTCGAGCCGGAACGGCGGATAGGTGTCCGTCATCAGGGCGGCGTAGGCGGCGACCCGTAGCACCCACCGGTTGAGGCCGAGGATCAGGTCGAACAGGCTCTTCGGGTACTTCTCGGTGAAGGCCAGGGTCACGGCGGCGATCACCGCCAGGACGGCGACGAGCCCACCGTCCCACCAGCCGAGGTGCCAGCCGCCGAGGAAGAAGCCGACGACGATGTAGTGCGGGATGGCCAGCAGCCACCACTTCACCAGCACCAGTCCGCGGGAGAGGTGCCCGGGGTAGGCGATGTCCAGCCGCGCCGGGTAGCCGGGCTCCTCACCCAGGCTGAACGGTGGATACCGGTCGGTGCCCAGGGCGCCGTACGAGTAGTAGGCGACCCGCCAACTCCAGCGCAGGACGCCCAGGTTGAAGTCGAACAGGGCGCGCGGATAGCGCTCGGTGAACAGGATGCTGAAGAACGCGATCACGCTCACCACGGTGAACGCGATCCAGAGGAAGAACAGCACCACGTAATGGGGGATGACCAGGATCCACTTCACCAGCCACAGCCACCGTGACAGCGGCATGTCGAGCACCGCGTTCACCCGGACCGGGCGGGCCGGTACTCCCGCCAGGGTTGTCATGGCGATCAACTCCTTCGACCCCGGCGGATGCCCGCCGGGTCGGGTCTACTGCCAGCGTGGCCACCGGCCGGGAACGGTCACGAGGGCCGTGCGGGTCCGTCCGGGGGACCATTGGTCCCGGCTGGACCCATCAGCCGGTGTTCAGCGGACGAGGACATGGTCGCCGGTCGCGGGGAACCCGAGAGTCGGTCGATGCGGTCCCGCAGGGCCGTGACCGCGTCGAGTTCGCTTTGGACAAGTCAGACCGCTCCCCATTGACGTCAGTCGCCGGAACCGACGGACGACGTGACCGGTACCAGGACGACGGGGCAGTGGGCGTGGTGGAGCAGGGCGTGCGTCACCGGGCCCAGCTGCAGTCCGAGTCGGCCCGTGCGGCGGTGGGCGGCCACGACGACGAGGTCGGCCGTGACGGTCGCCTCCACCAGGGTGCGTGCCGGTCCGCCCCGCACCGAGTCGATGTCCACCTCCACCCCGGGGTGTTTCTCCCGCAGCCTGGCTACTGCGTATGCGGGGACGGCCTCCTCGCTCTGCGAGCGGTGGGTGAGGTCTGCCTGCATGCGTTCGGTGGGCACCGACGTCAGGCCGGCGGGCGCGAGCTGCCGGTACGTCCAGGCGTGCAGCACCTGCAGCCGCGCCCTGCGGCGAGCGGCCTCCTCGAAGGCGAAGCCGGCCGCCTCGGTGTCGGCGTCGCTCTCCAGGCCGAGCAGGACCCGGTCGTATCCGAGTGCCGTGCGGGCGACCTCGCGGTCGCCCCGGACCACGAGCAGCGGGCTTTCGGTGTGGGCGGCGACCCGCAGGCTGACCGAGCTGAGCAGCAGGCCGGCGAAGCCACCGTGCCCGCGGGTGCCGACGACGGTGAGAGCGGCGATCCACGCTGTCCAACGTGACCCACCGCCTCAGCTGGTCCGAGTGGAGACGACGTCATCAAGCCCGATCACGCACCAGTCACTGCCAGCGACAAGCCGCAACCCGGACATGAAGTCTGCCTGAGCGCGGAAGCTGTCACCATCGTCCGTGCGACCTGGCGTTCTTCGTCCGCGTGCGCACGGTTGTTGTCACGGGATGAACACGCCGTTCGTCACCGGCTCGTCGTCTTGCAGGCTTGTTGTCACTGGCGGCAACTGAGCGGTCCGGCTCTGGGCCGGGGGCGGAAACCGTTCTTCCATCTCCCCACCGCGGCGGCCAGAAGCCACGAGCGGAAGGCCCTTCGGCCTCTGCCGGTCGCGGCCCCAGAGGCAGACCATGGACGCACATAGTGAGTCCAACCGAGCCATCCGAGAAGTGCCTTCTCGGACGGGCGGTTCATGAAGAGGGCCGAGTGATGAACGCAATACTCAAAAGAATGTCGTCCCTGGTTGTGCTGGCTCTTTCGACCGGGGTCTGCGCTGGAGTGTTGGGGCACCGCGCCTTCAACCGGTTGGTTCGAAGCGACGTCCTGGCGCTACTCGCCCGAACCGGCGCGAGGGAAGAGACCCTCATCACGGAGACAATGCTCCAGGCCCTGCCGGAACCGGTTCAGCGCTACCTCAGGCACACGGGCATCGTGGGCAAGCCGATCGTCCGCACGGTCCACCTCAGGCAGAAAGGCAGGATGCGAACGGGCCCGGGCCGGCCCTGGATACCTCTGGATGCGGAAGAGCACTACTCAGTGCAACCGCCCGGTTTCGTCTGGGACGGCACGATGCACCTGGGTCTGCTCCCGGTGGGACGAGCGCGCGATATGTACCTGGACGGCAGGGGGCACATGCTGGTCAAGGCGGCCTCGCTCCTCAGCGTGGTCGACGCGAGGGGCGAGGAGATGGACCAGGGGTCCATGATGCGCTACCTGAGCGAGATGATCTTCTTCCCCTCCGCCTTCCTCGCAGCCAACGTCTCCTTCGAGGCGATCGACGACAGCTCGGCTCGGGTCACTCTGACCGATCACGGCCGGAGCGCCACCGGGACCATGTACGTCGACGAGGCAGGAAGGCTGACCGACTTCGTGGCTCAGCGATACCGGATGGTTGACGGGAGATGCGATCCGGAGACGTGGTCGACTCCCGTAACTGAGTACGGCGAGTTCGAGGGACTGAAGCTTCCGATTCGAGGCAAGGCGGTGTGGAAGCTCGCCGACGGTGATCTCGAATACATCGATGTCACCATCACGGAACTCCAGTACGACGTCCGGACTCACTGAGCTGAGACGGAGGGCGCCCGCACTGCAGGTGACAGATCCGCTGCCCATGTGACACATACCCTGCTCAGGCACATGAAGATCTCGATCTACGGCTGGAGCCAGGTGTTAGCCGCATGCGTCACGGACGATCCCGCGGGCACCCTTCCGCGGCCGGGTCTTCTGTAGTCCGATGCGGGAGATCTTCGCGCTGTGGGCCGTACTGGCCGTCCAGTACCTCGTCGTCGATCAGCTCTCGACGCATGCGCTCCAGGAGCGGCGATGCGGCTGGTGCCAGTGGCGTAGTCAGGACTCCAGCTCTATACCGATCTCGGGCGGCTGGTGGAGCGTGTTGTGGACGGTGCAGTGCGAGGCGACGGCGAGCAGGGCCGCGCGGCGCTGCTCGGACAGTCCGGGCGGCGGCGTGACCGTGACCTGGACGGACGCCACGCGGGCCGGGCGGTCCGTGGCCATCGCGAACTCGGTACGGACCCGCAGCCCGGCGCGGTCCAGGTCGTGGCGCTGGAGATAGCGGCCGGCGTAGAAGGCGACGCAGGTTGCCAGGGACGCGGCGAACAGCTCGGTGGGGGTGGGCGCGACGTCCCCGCCGCCAACGTCCTTGGGCTGGTCGACCAGGAGCCGATGTCCCCGTACCGCGACGGCGTACACGTCGCCGTCGACATGGGTGACCTCGAGCCGGTGCCCGTCCGCCTCGGGCAGCCGTGGGGTGGTGGTCTCCGTTCCTGTCCGGGTCATGACCGCGCCTCCTCGTTGGTGTCCACTGCTGTCGATCTCCAGTGGAGCGCGGGCAGAGCGACAGCGGGAGAGGCCGACGGGAGTGGGAAGAGGGCCGTTCGGCCCCAGGCCGACGAACCTGGACCGAGATACCCTCCCGGGTATTTGGATGTCGAGCGGAGATGCGCACACGACGAGGGAGGGCGTGCTGCGCTTCTGCGGTCCGGCCCCTGGCCGAAGGTGTACCCCCATAGGTAACCGGCAAGGGACCAATGGCCCCTGACCCCACATCAATCCCATTCCCGACAGTGGAGTCATGGACAAACGCATCGTGATTCTGGGAAGCGGTACCGCCGGCACGCTCACGGCCAATCGGCTGCGGCGTCTGTACGGCGAGAGCGAGTGCCGGATCACGGTCGTCGACCAGAACGACGACCATGTCTACCAGCCCGGGCTGCTGTTCGTACCCTTCGGCCTCGCCCAGCCGCACACTCTCGTCCGGTCCCGGCCGCGGCAGTTGCACGACGGGATCGCATACCAGCGGGCGGAGATCGACCGGGTGGACCTGGACGCGCAGAAGGCGCACCTCGGCGGGGGCAGTTCGCTGGACTACGACGTCCTCGTGGTGGCGACCGGAGCCACGTTGCTGCCCGAGGAGACCGAAGGGCTCACCGGCCCGGACTGGGAAGAGAAGGTCTTCACCTTCTACGACCTGCCCGGCGCGGTCGGCCTGCACCACGCACTGGAGCACTTCGACGGCGGCCGGGTCGTGGTCAACGTGGCCGACCTGCCGATCAAGTGCCCCGTCGCGCCCCTGGAGTTCGCCTTCCTCGCCGACTGGTACTTCCAGCGGACCGGGATCCGCGACCGGGTCGAGCTGACCTACGTCACCCCGCTGGACGGCGCGTTCACCAAGCCGGTCGCGTCCAAGGCGCTCAGCGGCCTGTTGGAGGAGAAGGGCATCGAGCTGGTCACCGAATTCACGCTCGGCGAGGTCGACGGCCCCGGTGGGCGACTGATCTCGTACGACGAGCGTGAGGTGCCGTACGATCTGGCCGTGGTCGTGCCGCTGCACGGCGGCGCGGAGTATGTCGGCCGCTCTCCGGGCCTGGGCGACGAACTCGGCTTCGTCCGCGTCGATCAGCACACCCTCCAACACCCCGACCATCCAGGCGTGTTCGCCATCGGCGACGCGGCGGGCCTGCCCGCGTCCAAGGCCGGCTCGGTGGCCCACTTCGAGGGCGAGGTGCTGGCGCACAACATCGGCCGCTTCCTCGCCGGACAGCCGCTGGACGCGTCGTACGACGGACACACCAACTGCTTCATCGAGACCGGCTTCCACAAGGCCCTGCTCATCGACTTCAACTACGACACCGAGCCGCTGCCCGGTCACTTCCCGGCCGCCGTCGGTCTGCCGCTGTTGAAGGAGTCGCACGCCAACCACCTCGGCAAGCTCGCCTTCGAGTGGCTGTACTGGCACAGCCTGCTGCCCGGCCGGGAACTGCCCGGCATCGGCTCGGCGATGCCCGAGGGCGGCAAGAACCACGTCCACGCCTGAACCCGGGAGGGGAACCACACCATGCCCACCACCACCTACGACGGCACGTCCGTGACCGTCGACGAGGAGGGCTTCTTCACCGACCCCGGTCGGTGGACCGAGCCCATGGCCGACCAGATCGCCCGAGAGCAGGGCATCGAGACGCTCACCGACCGGCACTGGCAGGTCATCAAGTTCATGCGCGCCGAGTACACCGTCAAGGGCACCGGCCCCACGGTGCGGGTGCTCGGCAAGGCGTCCGGCGTGAGCGTGAAGGAGCTGTACCAGCTCTTCCCGAAGGGCCCGGCGAAGACCGCAGCGAAGATCGCCGGCATCCCCAAGCCACGCGGCTGCATCTGACGTCCGTCCATGTCCGACCCCGCCCGCGTACGCGCCCACACGAAGGAGTGCCCCCATGGCCGACACCGGTACTGCCACGATCGAGAAAGTCTCGATCATCGTCTCAAAGGGGTCCCTTGAAGGGATCTACCCGGCCCTCATCATGGCCAACGGCGCCCGAGCCGAAGGCATCGAGGCCGACCTGTTCTTCACCTTCTTCGGCCTCGACGCCGTCACTAAGAAGCAGTACGACCACATCAAGCTCGCCACCGTCGGCAACCCCGGACTCCACCTGCCCACCCTCCTCGGAGGCCTCCCGGGCGTACCCGACCTGATCACCCGGTACATGGAACGGAAGATGGAGAAGCTCGACATCCCACCCATCCCCGAGTTCATCGAGATGATCGCCGACACCGGTGCGGGCATCTACGCCTGCAAGGCGTCCGTGGACCTCTTCGAACTCGACAAGGACGACCTCATCGACCAGGTCCAGGGCGTCATCACCGTCGGCGAGTTCTACGAACACGCGGCCGGCGGCCAGATCGTCTACACGTGATGGGCAGCGGCCTGGCACCCGGCGCGCGACGCGTGCCGGCGGTGGTCGCTCCTCCCGACGACGAGTCGTTCGGCCAGGCGGCCTCGTGGCCTGCTGGCCGACCCCGCGCAGGACCACGAGCGAGGTGAACGTGGGGCTCCTCCTGGTCGGCGTTGCTGAAACCAGGAGCCGTCAGCGGAACATCCGCCCGCGGTTGTGGTGAGCCCCATCACCGGTACATCCCAAGGAACGGATGTGCTCTTCCAGCGTGCGCCTCGCCCCATTCCCTGCCGGCCCGCCGAGGCAATCATGGGGCACGTGGGGCAACTCGGCAGACCATCGGCCCCAACTCGGCGCACGCCGCTCCCTTCACCCCATGGCCGGACCGGACGCACGAGACCACCACCCGCGTCCGTTCAGCCCAGCAGCACTCGCCGGACACGGGCGGTGTCCATAGGGTCGCGGTGACGGTGCACGGATCACCTGTCCGAAAGGAAAGACCCATCTACGCCATGGCGGCCGCCGCCGTCAGGTCGTGGCCCCGCACGCGGCAACGAGCGGCGGCCTCGGAGGCGACTACGGCACCATTGACTGCGTGCACCAGGGACGAGGCGACCGAGTCCGAAGCCGCAGGGAGGGATCGACGACCAGGGTGCAGTGACGCGCCCATCGGCACCCATGGCCGGCATTCAGGCCCAGGACTCCTCGCACGCGAGACCGCAGCGGCACAGGGCGTGCTCCTTTGGCGTCGCGGAACGAAATGCGGGCGGGGATACGCTGCCCCACTCCCTGACGTCTTTCCCGTGATCGTTGGCCCCGGCCAGGACGCGCTTGTCGCCTTGCTCTCGGACTCGCCCGGCGGCCCGCCGGGCTCCGATCACCTTGCCGCGTCGGCCGCACAGTGGACCGTGGCTCCGTGCTCGTCCCCGGGGCCGACAGCGAGCGCTCCGGGATACCGGTCAGCGGCGTGTCCACCCGCCTCCCGCCCGGTGCCTTACGCGTGCCGGTGGCCCCGGTGTGTGTCGAACTCGTCCCAGGCACGGTCCCACTGCGCCCAGCGGTGCCGGTCCAGCCGCACCCGGGCGACCCAGCAGCCGCCCAGCGCCAGCACGCACGCACCTGCCCCCGCGGCCGCCCCGACCGCGGCTCCCTGCGACCTGGCCTGGACCGCGGTCGGCGGCGCGGGCTGAATACGGTCGGCGTCGTCGAGCCACACCGTGGTGGGTGCGCTGGTCCTGCTGCCCGCTGCCACCAAGGCGGTGCCGGACTTGGGAGAGCCGCTGGACGTCGTCCACCGCACGGTCGCCTGCACGTGGTTGTCGGTCGCCGCCCCGGAGAACCGCGACAGCGTCGCGGGGGCGTCCTCGACGAGATGCGCGGTGACACGATGCAGTCCTCGGGCCTGGTCGAGAGCGGAGCGCTCGGCGACGGCCGTCGCCGCCACGCTCACAACTGGTGGGACGAGTAGCAGCACTGCCGCCGCTGCCACGCCTATCCAGGCTTCGGCGACGTCGGAGCGGCGCTTGAGCGGGTTGTGCCGCCAGCGCCACCACAACACCCTGCCGTTCCGTTTCAGCATCAGTGCACCCCTCCCTGCCCGACTGGCATGAACTCCACATGGTTACGGTGACCGACCCTTGATCCGTGGGGGGCAGAGCCCACCGGGCCGTCGCGTCGGGGCCGTTCGGCCCTGTCTGGGAGCCGACAGGACCGGGGCGGACCGACCGCCGCAGGGCACAATGCCGTTCATGAGGGACGAGGCGACGTCTGTTGTGGGTGCGACAGAACTAAGCGACGTGGTCGCCCTGTTGGCGGACTTCCTGGGCGCCGAGCCGTTGACCGTGGCCATCGCCGGAGTCAGAGGGATGCCAGCCAGGCCGACGTGTCATTGGGGTGGCCGAAGCGGAGGGTGTCGAGAGGGGTGAAGCGGGGATCGCGGACACGGCGCTCGACTTCGCGGCGGCGGGCCCCGTGTTGGGACCAGGCCCACCAGGCCGGGTGTTCCCGGCTCAGCCAGTCCGTCCAGGTTTCCCTGTTGCCGCCGAAGAGGACCTCGCGTGTGACGGTGCGCCGGATGGACCGGCGCAGTACGCGGGGCATGATGACGCGTTTGGGATAGTCCAGCCAAACCACGGTGTCGGCCCGGTCCCACAGCAGGTCACGGACTTCCGGATAGCCGAGAGAGTCGATGATCCAGCGAGGCTCGGCGGTGAGCCTTGATACGTCTTCGGTCACCTTGTTGTTGATGGCCCAGTCGGGGCCGTTGAAGTACAGCGCGTCCATCTCGTGGTAGGGCAGGCCCAGACGACTGCTCAAGGTTTGGGCGAGCGTGGATTTCCCCGCACCGGTGACACCCACCACCAAGATCCGTTCCACGGGTGCACCCTATCCCGGCGCCCTGGGAGGAACGCTCCTGCGCTCCTCACCTGCCACCACCGACTCACCAAATGCAACGACGTCTAAGAGGTCCTAACAGAAGCTGTTGATCATGTGACTTTCGGCTTGGGTGGTC
>NZ_BMPQ01000057.1:0-11486 GCF_014647675.1 Streptomyces flaveus
AACGCCCCATACCACGTCAACGAGCCCAAGCCCCGGAAGCAACACGTAGATTTCCGACGGCCCCGACGGCTCCGTCTGCGTTTGACAAAACCCGTCTGCGTTTGCCAAACGGGCCCGTGGCCACCAGGCTGAAACTGATCGCTGGTTGCAGCGGCGGGTGCCCGGCGGCGCGGCTCGGGACAGGGGCCTGGCACGTGACCTCAGCGTTTATGGACACTCTCCACGTCAGCACGTTCGGGTGGAATCCTCAGGAATGTGACCAGCGGCCTTCGCTCCGCCGCGAAGCGGGAAGGAGAAGGCTGTGAGCGACCCGTTGACTGCGCTCAGTGACTGCGGGGTTTCGATCTGGCTTGATGATCTGAGCCGGGAACGCCTTGTATCGGGCAGTCTCGCTGACCTGGTCGCCGACAAGCACGTGGTGGGAGTGACGACCAATCCCACCATTTTCGCCAAGGCCATCACAACGGGCGACGCCTACGATGCGCAGTTGCGCGACCTGTCCGTCCGGGGTGTGGAGGTGAGGGAGGCGCTGCGGGCGCTGACCGCATTCGACGTCCGCGACGCATGCGACGTGCTGCGGCCGGTCTATGAGGCCACGGGTGGGGTGGACGGCCGGGTGTCGATCGAGGTCGACCCACGCCTGGCCCACGACACCGCGGCGACCATCGCTGAGGCGCGGGCCCTGTGGTGGCTGGTCGCCCGGCCGAATCTGTTCGTCAAGATTCCCGCCGCCCGCCAGGGGCTGCCGGCGATCGCCGCGTGCCTGGCCGAGGGGATCAGTATCAACGTCACGTTGATCTTCTCGCTGTCCCGCTACGACGCTGTCATGGATGCCTTCTTCGACGGGATGGAGCGTGCCGGGCAGTCCGGCCGCGACCTGTCTTCGCTTGGGTCGGTGGCATCGTTCTTCGTCTCCCGCGTCGACGCCGAGGTGGACTCGCGACTGGACAAGATCGGGACGGCGGAGGCCGCCGAACTGCGCGGCCGGGCTGCGCTCGCCAATGCCCGGCTCGCCTATCAGCACTACGAGCAAGCGTTCTCCTCGCGGCGCTGGGATGCGCTGCGCGAGGCCGGTGCCCGCCCGCAGCGGCCACTATGGGCATCGACCTCGACCAAGGACCCGGCCTACCCCGACACCCGTTACGTGGTCGGCCTGGTCGCGCCGGGCGTGGTCAACACCATGCCCGAGGCCACACTCCGTGCGGTCGCCGACCACGGCCAGGTGCCCGATGACTCGGTGCGCGGCCACTACGCCGAATCGCAACAGGTATTCAACCGGCTTCAGGCCCTGGGCATCGACTACGAGGATGTGGTCCAGAAGCTTGAGGACGAGGGTGTTGCCGCGTTCGACGCGAGCTGGGACCGGCTGCGCGAGCAGCTGTCCGCCACGCTGCGCTCACAGCCCGCACAGCAGAGGAGCTGACCCATGGGCTCGGCCACGACATACCTGATCGTTGGAGCGAGCCTGGCGGGGGCCAAGGCCGCGCAGACTCTGCGTGAGGAGGGCTTCGCCGGCCGGATCGTGCTGGTCGGGGAGGAGAACGAGCGGCCCTACGAGAGGCCGCCGCTGTCCAAGGGCTACCTGCTGGGCAAGGCCGAGCGGGAGGAGATCTACGTCCACCCGCCCCAGTGGTACGCCGAACACGATGTCGACCTGCGTCTCGGCATCACGGTCACCGGCGTGGACCCGGCCGTCCACGAGGTGACCTTCGTGGACGGCAGCCGCCTGGCCTACGGCAAGCTGTTGCTGACCACCGGCTCCTCGCCGCGCCGGTTGCCGGTCCCTGGCGCCGATCTCGCCGGCGTGCTCTACCTGCGCCGGCTCGAGGACAGTAACCGGATCAAGGAGACCTTCGGGGCCGCGTCCCGCATCGCGGTGATCGGCGCGGGCTGGATCGGCCTGGAGACCGCGGCCGCGGCCCGCACCGCCGGTGTCGAGGTGACCGTGCTGGAGACGGCTGAGCTGCCGTTGCTGCGGGTGCTGGGCCGCGAGGCCGCACAGGTCTTCGCCGACCTGCACACTGGCCACGGAGTCGACTTGCGCTGCGGTGTCCAGGTCGCCGAGATCACCGGCACCGGTGGACAGGCAAGCGGTGTGCTGCTGGCCGACGGCAGCCGCATCGACGCCGACGCGGTCATCGTCGGTGTGGGGATCACCCCGAACACCCAGCTCGCCGACGCCGCCGGCCTCGACGTCGAAAACGGTATCCGCGTCGACGCCCACCTGCGCTCCTCCCACCCGGACATCTACGCGGCCGGTGACGTCGCCAACGCCTTCCACCCACGGCTCGGAAAACACATCCGGGTCGAGCACTGGGCCAACGCCCTGCACCAACCGCAGGTAGCCGCCAAGGCGATGCTGGGCCAGGACGCGACCTACGACCGGCTTCCGTACTTCTTCACCGACCAGTACGACCTGGGCATGGAGTACACCGGCTACGTCGAACCCGGCGGCTACGACGAAGTGGTCTTCCGCGGCAACACCAGCACCCGTGAGTTCATCGCCTTCTGGCTCGCCCACGGCCGGGTACTGGCCGGGATGAACGTCAACGTCTGGGACATCACCGACCCGATCCGCGCCCTGGTGACCTCCGGCCAGGCAGTCGACGCACGGAAGCTCGCCGACACCGACGTACCCCTCGACCGCCTTCTCGATCACCCCACCAGGACCGACTGATACGGCAAGGACGCGGCTGCGTGCCCCTGGAGGCGCCATGTACAGCAAGGTCACCATCGCAGGTCATCCCGTCCACCCGATGCTCGTCGGCTATCCCGTGGCCTGCTACACGGGCACCTTGGTGGGTTTCGCCGTCTACGCGGCGAACGGGCAGCAGTTCTGGCTCAACCTGGCCATCGCCCTGAACATCGCCGGAGTCGGCACGGCACTGCTGGCAGCCCTGCCAGGCATCATCGACCTGGCGTTCGGCATTCCACGCCGTTCGGCAGCCAAGACCGTTGGCGTTGCCCACGGTGCTCTCAACGTCGCCGCCCTGGGTCTCTTCGGCGCCAGCCTCGGCATCTACGCCACCCACTGGGATGGCCCGGCGACCGGCGTCACCCCGGGACTGGCACTGTCCGCCGCCGGACTCGCCTGCACACTCGCAGCGGGCTTCCTGGGCTGGATGCTGGTCCAGGACTACCACGCCGGTATCCGGCTCACTCCTCTGCAGGAAAGCGACGAACAGGCAGTGCAGCAGGCTCAGCCGATCCAACTGCACCGTGGCTCCCACGCGGCCTGAAAGGCTGCAGCCAAGCCGCCCAGGAGCGGAGCCGACGGGCCATTCGGCAGAAGAACGGCTTGTCGGCATCGCAACGGCACGGCTTCGGACCGGCTGGTCAGCAAGGTTTGTGCACCAGGCGTACCGGCCGACGACCGTGCGCCCTTGGCCGACTCCTCCTCGCCACCGTGCTGGACCGGGAAAGGAGGCCTTCAGGGTGAGTGCTGCACCGTCCGGGCCGGGCCATGCATCGCCGGCGCCGGACCAGCTCTGGAACGGGTGGACGGCCTTGCCTGACGTCACGGCTGCACAGCCGGCGAGGGTGGACGGGTACGCGGAGCTGCGGGACTACGCGCTGATCGGGGACGGCCGCTGCGCCGCGCTCATCGCCTGGGACGGCTCGGTGGACTGGCTGGCCTGGCCGGACCTGGACTCGCCGACCCTGTTCGCCGCCGTCCTCGACCCCGTCCGCGGCGGCAGGTTCCTCCTCCAGCCCGATGCGCCCTGCGCCGCCGCCCGCCGCTACCTGCCCGGCACCAACGTGCTGGAGACGACGTTCACCACCGCGGGCGGCACGGTTCGGGTCACCGACGCGCTGACCATGGCCACCCCGCACACCCTGGCGCCCGGCCGGGAGCTGGTCCGGCGGATCGAGGGCCTGGCGGGCAGCGTCCCCATGCGCTGGAGCGTCCAGCCGTGCTTCGGCTACGGCGCCCACGCACCCCGCCTGACGCATCGCGCGGGCGTTCCCGTCGTCACCTCCGGTCCTGAGGCGGTCGCGGTCTGCGCGTGGGACGCGGGAGAGCCGCAGCACTCCTGCGACGCCGTCGCATCCCGCTTCCGTGCCGAGGCCGGCACCCGGGCTCTGCTCGCGCTGCCGTACGCGCACCAAGAGCCGCTGGTCCTGCCCACGCGCGCCGAGTGCGAGGCCCGCCTGGACCACACCATCGCCACCTGGCGGCACTGGGTGGACAACCGCACCTACACGGGCCCCTGGCGCCAGGCGGTGCTGCGCAGCGCCCTCGCCCTCAAGCTCCTGGTCTTCGCCCCCTCCGCCGCGGTCGCCGCGGCCGCGACCTGCTCACTGCCCGAGGAACTCGGTGGGGAACGCAACTGGGACTACCGCTTCAGCTGGATCCGCGACTCCGCCTTCACCCTGAACGCCTTCCTCAAGCTGGGCTGCGCGCCGGAGGCGACCGGCTACTTCTGGTGGCTGATGCACGCCTCCCAGCTCACCCACCCCCGCCTGCACGTCCTGTACCGCCTCGACGGCGGCTCCCGCGCATCCGAGAAGACCCTTGCCCTGTCGGGCTACCGCGGCTCAGCGCCCGTACGCGTCGGCAACGCCGCCGCCGACCAGCTCCAGCTGGACACCTACGGGGAACTGCTGCAGACCGCCTGGCTGTACACCACCGCGGGCCACCGGCTCGACGCCGACATCGCCCGCCGGCTGGCAGAGAGCGCCGACTTCGTCTGCGCCGTCTGGCAGAAGCCGGACGCGGGCATCTGGGAGGTACGCAGCACCCCCGAACACTTCACCCAGTCCAAGATGATGTGCTGGATCGCCCTTGACCGCGCCCTCGGCCTCGCCGGTCGGCAGCTGATCCCGGACCGGCACGCGGCCCGGTGGCGCCGCGCGCGACAGGCCATCGCCGAGTTCATCGACGACCGCTGCTTCTCTTCGCGGCTGAACAGCTACGTGCGCTCCGCCGGCAGCAACGACGTGGACGCCAGTCTGCTGCTCGGGCTGCTGCACGCCTACCGTCCGCCCGACGACCCGCGCATGCGAGGAACCCTCACCGCCGTCCAGCAGGCGTTGCAGGACGGCCCCTACGTCAACCGCTACCTCGGCGCCGACGGCGTCCCCGGCAGCGAGGGCGCCTTCCTCGCCTGTTCCTTCTGGCTCGCCGAAGCCCTCGCCCGCTGCGGTCGCGCCGACGAAGCCGCGTCCCTCATGGACCAGCTCGTGGCGCTCGGCAACGACGTCGGCCTCTACAGCGAGGAAATCGACCCTGCGACCGGTGCCTTCCTCGGCAACCTGCCCCAGGGCCTGTCCCACCTGGCCCTGATCAGCGCCGCCTGCGCGATCGGGGAGGCCACGCGATGAGCATCTGGGCGGCCCTGGCGGGTGGGTTCGCCGGCACCCTGGTCCTGACCACGGGCCTGCGCGCGGCCAACGCTGTCAATCTGACCCGCATCGACCTGCCGTTCCTGCTCGGCACCGCCTTCACCGGCGACCGGACCCGTGCCAAGGCCCTCGGCTACGGCGCGCACTTCATCAACGGGCAGATTTTCGCCCTGCTCTACTACGCAGTCTTCGCCGCCATCGGCTACAGCAGCTGGTGGCTGGGATGTGTCTTCGGCCTCGTCCACGGCCTGTTCGCCGCCACCGCACTGGTCAACATCCTGCTGCCCCTCGTCCACCCTCGCATGGGCACCTCCCAGACCAGCGCCCCCGACGTCGCCCTGCTCGAACCACCCGGATTTCTCATGCTCAACTACGGCCCCAGCACACCCACCGTCACCCTCGCCGCACACCTCGCCTACGGAACCCTCGTCGGGGGGTTCCTCACCTGGGCGGACTGACAACCCCGGTCGGTGCCGTCGTGGGCCCGCTGCGTGATTTCGGCGGCCAGGAGGCAGGCCGGGTAGCGTGGAAAAAGGATCAGGAAACCGCGCAAAAGAACCTCGCATCGCGGTCGATGGAAGGGCCCTCATGGAACAGCCACACGAAACGGCACCTTCCGGCCCGCACTCTGCACCGCTTCCGGCTGTTTGCGAGCCGACCGGTACCGGACCGCAGGCGCGCGGGCCGAGGTTGGCCTCGGTCGTGCTGTTCGTCCACGACCATGACGAAGCAGCGGACTTCTACCAGGAGCTGCTGAGGATGGAGGTCACGGTCCGCACCGCCACGGCGGCGCTGCTCGTGGGCCAGGGCGGCTTCCAGGTATACCTACGCACCGTGGGCCCCAAGGCCCCGCACCCGGTGGGCCACGTCGGCGCACAGTACGTCATCTGGACGGCGGACGGCCCCGACGACTTCCAGCGGTGCGAGCGCGTCCTCACCGCCCGCTCGCCCCGTGTCGGCACCCGGCACGGGGCAGGCTTCACCCTCATCGAGGGCCGGGACCCAAGTGGCCTGCCCGTGCTGGTGGCCTATCCAGGACCCGACGAAGTGGCGCGGCTCGAGATCATCGCTCGCTACTACGTATGACGCCCCACCAGGAGGTCCCTCGATGGCACACAGAAAGACCGTGCACGTCCGCCGCGTCTACGAGGCTCCCGCGCAGACCGACGGCACCAGAGTGCTGGTCGACCGCATCTGGCCCCGGGGAATGACCAAGGAGCAGGCCCACCTCGACGAGTGGTGCAAACAGGTGGCTCCCTCTACGGAGCTGCGCAAGTGGTACAGCCACGACCCCGACCGTTTCGCGGAATTCAGCCGCCGCTACCGGAGCGAGCTCAAGGATCCCGAACACGTGGACGCTCTGGCGCACCTGCATGACCTCGCCCAAGACCGGCCGTTGACGCTGCTCACCGCAACCAAGCATCCCGAGATCAGCGAAGCCGAGGTGCTCGCCGAGCTACTCCGGGGCTGACAGCACGGGGCAGTCGCGCCCCACTCTCGCAGCGGACCTGCAGGAGGCTTTGGACAAAGAAGATCGACGGGTAGCGCGAACAGCACCGGCCGGGGCGCACCGGACTTCGAGGAGAGCAGCCCCAAGGGCTGACATTCCGGGGCACGGGGTGTGGTGGCGGGTTTGGCTGCTGCTCCTCATGTGGTCTTCGCCAGATATCGGAGGACTGCGATGACGACTATGACGAATCTGCTCGGGATGCTGTCGCTTGCTCACCGCGACCGCCTGTTGGCATGCGCGACTGATGTGTCCTTCCCGGCAGGCGCCCGCATCTTCCAGGAGGGCAGCAAGGCCGACAGGTTCTGGATCATCCGCACCGGCATGGTCTCCCTCGACGTGCACGTCCCTGGCCGCCAGGCGGCCACCATCGATGCCCTCGGCCCAGGCCAATTGCTCGGCTGGTCTTGGCTGGTCCCGCCGCACACCTGGCAGCTCGGCGCCGAGGCGCGAAACCCGGTCCACGCACTCGAATTCGACGCGGCGGCCGTGCTCACCATGTGTGAGGAAGATCCGGTGCTGGGACAGGCGATCACCCGCTGTGTAGCTACCGTGGTCGGGAACCGGCTTCAATCCACCCGGACGCGCCTGCTGGACCTCTACGGGCCGGCCGGCAGCGGGCCGCTGCCCTGACCGGCACTCCCGTATTGAATGTGCTGCCGCAGGAGGCGTTGTAGCTCGCGCAGCGAGCACGCACAGATCGGTCGATAATGGAAGCGACCGACTTCGGCGAGACGTGCGTCACGTCTTGGGACTGCGTATGAACGATCACCCCATGCAGATGAACGGTCCCCCGCCCGTCGTAGGGCTGGTCGGCGAGAGCCTCGTACCCGTCACCGACGAGGTGGAGTGGGCAGCCGTGTCCCCGCGGCAGATCACCCGCGAGGAGTGGCAGCGGTTCGAGGGCCATCTCAAGGAGATCTTCGAGGCACTGGGCCTGGCCGTCGGGTCAGCGGCCACGGAAGACACCCCCCGCCGCTTCCTGCGCGCCCTCTTCGACGCCACCAGCGGGTACGAGGGCGACGAGAAGCTTGTCACCGCCTTCGAGACCGAATGTCACGGCGGTTCGGACTGCCGGATCAGCCAGATCGTCGAAGGACCGATCCCGTTCTTCGCCCTCTGTGAGCATCACGCTCTGCCGTTCTTCGGCAAGGCGTACATCGGCTACATCGCACACGAGCACATCCTCGGCCTGTCCAAGCTGACCAGACTGGTGCGGCTGTTCGCCCGCCGCTTCTCGGTGCAGGAGCGCATCGGCCACCAGCTCGCCGAATCGCTGCAGCAGATCCTGCTGCCACACGGCGTCGCGGTCCACCTGGAAGCGGTGCATCTGTGCACCCAGCGCCATGGCCACCATCCACAACCTCGCCATCGGCACCCTGAAGATCCTCGGAGCCGACAACATCGCCAAGACCACCCGCGCCATTCGCCACGAACCCGAACGAGCACTCGCCATCCTGGGCATCACCAACAACCCAGACACTCACGGAACTTGATGAAGCCCGGGGTGGGGTCTGTCAAACGAGCGGTGTAACCAGGGTGGTTGGGTTACTGACGGGCCGCTGAGAGGCGGCCGTCGAAGGTGATGTCGAAGGCGTTCAGTGCGGTCTTCCAGCGGCTGGTCCAGCGGGCCTGTCCCTTGCCGGTGGGGTCCAGCGACATGATCGCCATGTAGACGCACTTCATGGCGGCCTGCTCGTTGGGGAAGTGGCCGCGGGCCTTGACCGCCCGGCGGATCCGCGCGTTCACGGACTCAATCGCGTTGGTCGTGCAGACGATGCGGCGGATCTCGGTATCGAACCGCAGGAACGGAGTGAACTCCTCCCAGGCGTTCTCCCACAGCTTCACGATCGCCGGATACTTCCTGCCCCAGGCGTCGGCGAACTCGGCGAACCGCTCCAGAGCGGCCTCCTCGGTCGGCGCGGTGTAGACGGGCTTGAGGATCTTCGCGATCTTGTCCCAGTCCTGGCGGGCGGCATAGCGGAAAGAGTTCCGCAGCAAGTGCACGACGCAGGTCTGGACGACCGTCCTGGGCCAGACGGTCTCGACCGCGTCCGGCAGTCCCTTCAGCCCGTCGCAGACGAACATCAGGACGTCGTTCACGCCGCGGTTCTTGATCTCAGTGAGGATGTGCAGCCAGTGCTTGGCCCCCTCGCCGCCGTCGCCGGCCCACAGCCCGAGGATCTCGCGCCGGCCCTCGGCCGTGACGGCCAACGCCACGTAGACGGGCCGGTTGGCCACCGCGCCGTCACGGATTTTCACGTGGATGGCGTCGATGAAAATCACAGGGTAGACGGCGTCCAGCGGCCGGTTCTGCCATTCGGCCATCCCGTCCAGGACCTTGTCGGTGATGGTGGAGATGGTCTGACGGGACACCTCGGCGCCATAGACCTCGGCCAGGTGGGCCTGCACCTCGCCGGTCGTCAGGCCCTTCGCGGCCAGAGAGATGACCATCTCGTCGACCCCGGACAGCCGCTTCTGCCGCTTCTTGACGATCTTCGGCTCGAAGGTGCCCTCGCGGTCGCGGGGCACGGCTATCTCCACCGGTCCGACGTCGGTGAGCACGGTCTTTCCGCGAGTGCCGTTGCGGGAGTTGCCGCCGTTCTTGCCCGCCGGATCGTGCTTGTCATAGCCGAGATGGTCGGTGATCTCGCCTTCCAGAGCGGACTCCAGCAGCCGCTTGGTCAACTGCTGCAACAACCCGCCCTCGCCCGTCAGTTGCAGGCCCTCGGACTGAGCCCGGCCCACCAGCTCGTCGATCAGCTGGTCGTCCACAGACCTGGCCGACCGCAGCTCATCCGACTCGACACTTCCGGGCTCGGTCACGTTCTCACTGGTCATCGATGCATCTTCCATGATCGGGAGTTACACCGAACGTTTTACAGTCCCCTGGGGTGAGGACGGCGGCGGCGATTGACGACATTCGATTCGGGCTGCATCGGGCCTTGCGGAAGATCCGCCAGGACTTGAGCTGTGCGACGCCGCGCTCGACCGGTGCTCGGGCTGCGGACAGCGCGCGGTTGACGGTTTGCTGGGTGGGTGTGAGGTCGCGGCCTGGCGGGCGTCTGAGGGGTGTTGTCACCCATGGGCCGGCTCCCATGTAGGCGCGGTCGGCGAGGACTGGGATGCCCTGGCGTTCGCAGATTCGGATGATCCGGTGGGTGCGGGCCGCGGTCACGTCGTGCGCACGGCCGGGCTGATGGGGATCCGCGAATTTGGCTCTGGCCGTAGTTCCGTGAACAGCTGGTCGTGGGTGCTGCAAGACTGCTGTCGGCCGTCACATCGTGGCCGCCGCGTGCTGGTTGACTGTCCCTGTGACTGAACTGATGCGCGTACCGGATGCCGAGGACAGCTGGGAGCCCGCGACAGAACCCCCGGGCGGACCCAATCCGGCCCGGCAAGTCTCGATGTTCCAAGGCGTCGGGTGGCCCATGTACTCGTTCGCCTATCTCTCGGTGGACTTGGACGCGGTGGCCCGTCGGCTGAGGCTGACTCTTGAGTGGGCGGTTCGTGAGTCTTTGAGGGGATCTGCTGTCGCCTGATGGTGTGGCGGCGGGGCGGAATCTGCCGGTCCGCGGTTGTTGATCTGGTGATGTGATCGGGTGAGTGAACGCAAGCCGTACCCGAGCGACTTACCGGACGAGCAGTGGGCTCTGATCGAGCCGGTGATCACCGCATGGAAGGACCGGCACCGCTCGGTCAGCGGCCACCAGGGCGCCTACGACATGCGGGAGATCGTCAACGCGATCCTCTACCAGGGCCGGACCGGCTGCCAGTGGGCCTATCTCCCGCACGACCTGCCGCCGAAGAGCGCGACCTACTACTACTTCGAGCCTCGCATCAAGGCGGGCGTGCTGCTCGCCGCGCCCGGCAGAGGCGGCAAGGTCCTGACCGGGTTCATGGCCGAGAAGACGCCATTCTTCCGGACCACGGACTTCTCCGCGATGACCACACCCGCGCTGGTCATCGCGGGCGACAAGGACGACTCCCGGCACTTCACAGACATGGGCCCGGCCTGGCACACCGACCCCTACACCCTCGCCCCCGGCCCCAAGACCCTGCTCACCCTGTTCGGCGCGGAACACGGACTCGGTGGGGTCGCTGGGTACGACGCCGCCGAGACCACCGACGAGAACCCCGGCCTGGTCGCGGCGCTCGCGCAGCTCACCGCGGCCTACCTCCACAGCCGGCTCCAACGCGGCGACACCGCGTGGCAGAGGGCGTGCGAGGCGCTGGCAACCGGACCCGAACCGGTCGGACGCGTCGAAACCAAGTAGTGCGTCCGTCGCCTGGCTGACCCGCTCCGCGGTCAGGCCGCCTGGCCGTAGCCGTCCGCGCTCTCCGGGTGGTCGCCATGGAGTGGGCTGAAGTCGACGTCGAGCTTCGGGTCGTACGCGTCGGGCTGGATGCCGAGTTCGTGGGTGGAGTACTCGCCGAACCGTTTGATGTGCTCGGTCAGGTATGGCGAGATGTGGGCCAGGTCCTCCGGGTCGATTTCCCAGCCCTCTTCAAGCACGCTGCCGCTGGTGACACTCAGGCATGGCACGCGCTGGTTGAGCGCAGGAGGGCCGAAGATCAGCGGCGGCTGGTCAGGCACGACCTGCTGGAACTCACCTGCGCGGGCCTTCTCGCC
>NZ_BMPQ01000057.1:11586-30080 GCF_014647675.1 Streptomyces flaveus
GGAGGCTGCCGATCCGCAGCCGCTCGCGGGATTGGCCGCCGGGGCCTTGGAACTACTCCTTTAGTTAGGGACGGAAGGTGCGGCGGTAGGTGTCGGGTGGGACGCCGACGCTGCGGTGGAAGTGGCGGCGCAGGGTGGTGGCGGTGCCCATGCCGGTGGCCGCGGCGATGGTGTCCACGGTGGCGTCGGTGGTCTCCAGCAGTTCCTGGGCGTGGCGAATGCGCTGGGTGTGGAGCCATTGCAGTGGCGTGGTGCCGGTGAGGTGCTTGAAGTGGCGGCCGAGGTGGCGTGAGCTCATGCGGGCCTGGCGGGCCAGGTCCTCCACGGTCAGCGGCTGGTCCAGTCGCTCCAGCGCCCAGGGGAAGAGCTCGCCCAGGGGGTGGTTGCCTGGGGCGGGGAGGGGGGTGGGGATGAACTGGGCCTGGCCGCCGTCGCGGTGGGGTGGGATGACCAGGCGTCGGGCGATCTTGTTGGCGTTGGCCGAGCCGTGGTCGAGGCGGACCAGGTGCAGGCACAGATCCATGGCGGCGGCCTTGCCCGCCGAGGTGAGGACGTCGCCGTTGTCGACGTAGAGGACGTCTGGATCGACGGTGGCCGCCGGGTGGCGCCGGGCCAGTTCCCACGTGTGAGCCCAGTGTGTGGTGGCGCGCCTGCCGTCGAGCAGTCCTGCCGCGCCCAGGACGAAGGCGCCCGTGCACAGTGAGGCCACGCGGGCACCGGCCGCGTGGGCCGCACGCACCGCCTCGACCAGCTCGGCGGGCGGGTCGCGGTCGGTGTCGGCCCAGCCTGGGACGATCACTGTGTCCGCGTGTGCGAGGTGGTCGAGTCCGTGGTCGGGTTCCAGGCGGAAGCGGCCGACGTGCACGGGACCGCTCCCGCAGAGGGAGAAGTCGTACCAGGGGTCCACGATGTGGGTCAGGTCGGCTCCGAAGACCTCGACTGCCACGGACAGTTCGTAGTGGAGCATGCCGTCGGTGACGGCCAGTGCAACAGCGGGCATGTCCGAAACTGTACGTGGCATGTCGTTTCCGACGCTCGCGCGGGGTGCTGCCGGAGGGACAGGATGTGGGGGTCAGGCCGCAGCGGATGGACCTCGCAGCGGGCGTTCGAGTACACGGGAGCAGTCTCATGGGGTCAGGTCAACTGGTAGCGGTGTTCGGCGCATATGGTCACACCGGGCGGTTCGTGGTCGCGGAGCTGGCCGCGCGTGGGTTCGTCCCGGTGCTGTCCGGGCGCAATGCGCAGACCTTGGAGGAGCTGGCCAACGAGCACGGGCTGGAGGCCCGGGTGGCGTCGGTCGACGACCCGGCCTCGCTGGACTGGGCCCTGGCGGGAACGGCGGCGGTCATCAACTGCGCCGGCCCCTTCGCATCGACCATCGGCCCGGTGATCGAGGCCGCGCTCCGCGCGAAGATCCCCTACCTGGACGTGGCCGCCGAGCTTGAGGCCAACCTCGACACCTTCGCCCAGTACCGCGAGCGGGCCCGGGACGCGGGAGCGGTGATCGTCCCGGCCATGGCCTTCTTCGGCGGCCTCGGCGACCTACTGGCCACCGCGGCGATGGGCGACTGGACCGAGGCCGACGAGGCGCACATCGCCTATGCGCTCAGCAACTGGCACCCCACCGCCGGTACCCGGCTCTCGGGCGCGGTCTCCCGCGAGCGACGGGGCGACCACCGCCTGCGCTACAGCGGCGGACAGTGGGAGCACCGCACCGACGCCGCGCCCACCCTGGAGTGGACCTTTCCGGAACCGATGGGACCCCGGCCGGTGATCGGGGAGTTTACGATGGCGGATGTCGTCACCGTCCCCCAGCACCTCTCCATCCCCGACGTGACCACGTACATGACCGCCGAGGCGGCCCGAGACGTCGCCGCTCCCCACACGCCGGCCCCGACCGCCACCGACGAGAGCGGGCGCTCGAACCAGACTTTCCTCGTTGACGTCGTCGTCCGCTCCGGCGGAGCCGAACGCCGGGCCACAGCCAGCGGCCAGGACATCTACGCCGTCACTGCGCCCCTCGTCACCGAGGCCCTCGAGCGCGTCCTGACCGGCCGCACCAAGACCGTCGGCGTGGTCTCCGCCGGCGAGATCTTCGACGCCCCCGACTTCCTGCACGCGCTCGACCCGCACATCACACTCGACCTGCAACCGCAGAAGCAGAACGCCTGACCCGAACCATCCGCCCGGCCGTCGGGCGCGCGCCCTCAGCGAGCCGTGACGAGATGGGCGTCGGCGTCCTCGTTCGATTCCCTCACCTTCACGGGTGCTGCCCGAAGTCCTGAACAAGCGCTGCCCAAACTCGGGCTCTGGCTCAGCTTGTGTGGTGCGGTCACTCCCCGTGACAGCAGACCACAGTGGATTCGATCGTGAAGTTGCTCGAAAAGAGCGGGACTTGTTGTCTGTCCGGGTGAAAGTGCCGGGCCGTGAACGAGGTACCACCCTGCTTGCCGAAGATGTTGTTCGCGTCGCTCGCCGACGTTGTCGTGACGTCGGTCGACGCCGGTGAGGACGAGATACGCGTCGGGGTCCGCAGCGCGGCCGAAGGTGCCGCATGCCCCGGCTGTGGTTTCTGGTCGCGCCGTGTGCACGGTTCTTACCTGCGGTTTCCGGGTGATCTACCGGTCGTTGGCAGGCCCGTGGTGCTGTCCTTGCGGGTACGGCGGTTTGTCTGCGCGGCTCCGGGATGCCGTCGTAGGACGTTCGTGGAACAGGTGGAGGGACTGACGCGTCGGCATGGCCGCTGGACCGAGCGGCTGCGGTCGGCACTCTGCTCCCTGGGCCTGGCGCTCGCCGGGCGAGCGGGCGGGCGGCTCGCGGAACTGCTCGGTATCCCGGTCAGCCGCAGCACCGTGTTGGGGATGGTCCACGCGCTGCCCGCGCCGACCCCGCCGCCTCCGACGGCGGTTGGCGTCGATGAGTACGCGATGCGCAAGGGGCGGGTCTACGGCACAGTGCTGGTGGACGTGGAGACCCGGCGGCCGGTGGAGCTGCTGCCCGAGCGGGAGCCGGAGACGCTCGCCGCCTGGCTTGCCCGGCACCCACAGATCAAGGTCATCTGCCGTGACCGGGCCCCGTTTTACGCCGAGGGCGCCACCCTCGGCGCCCCACAGGCTCTCCAGGTCGCCGACCGCTGGCACCTGTGGCACAACCTCGGCCAAGCCGTCGAACGCTGCGTCTCCCAGCACCGCACCTGCTGGCGAGCGGCTCCATCAGCAGCGGAACCATCCCAGGAGCCGGCGGCCGAGGAGACGCCCACCTCGCCCTGGCCCACCGGCCACCGCTTCGCCGACCGCATCCGTGCCCGCCACGCGCAGGTTCACGCATTCTGGAAGCCGGACACAGCCGCCGCTCGATCCAACGTCAGCTCCGCATGACCTACCGCACCGTCAAACAACTCGCCGACGCACGCGCGCCTGAAGAGCTCTTCCGCGGCCAGTGGCAGAACCGGGCGACCAAACTCGATACGTTCAAGCCGTACCTCCACCAGCGGTGGGACGAAGGCTGCACCAACGCCTGGAAGCTGTGGGAGGAGATCAGCGAGCACGGTTATCGAGGCGGCTACGGCGCCGTCCGCGACTACCTTGGCCCTCTGCGGACGACACCACGCCCGCCAGACGTCCGGCCGCCCTCGGTCACGACGGTCTCCGGCTGGCTGCTCACCCGACCCGATGCCCTTCGGGAGGACGACCGGCTCCGGCTGAAGGCCGCGCTCGCCAACTGCCCCGAGCTGGAAGCCCTCGCCGGGCACATCCCCTCCTTCGCTCGCATGCTCACCCAGCGCGAAGGCGAGCAGATCACGGCCGTCCGCGCCGACGATCTCCCCAGCCTGCACACCTTCACCAACGGCCTCGAACGCGACCTCGACGCGGTCACCGCCGGCCTTTCCACACCCTGGAAATCCGGCGTCGTCGAAGGCCCTGTCAACCGCATCAAGATGCTCAATCGCCAGATGTTCGGCCGCGCCGGATTCGAACTCCTCCGCAAGCGCGTCCCCCTGGCCTGACGCTCAGTGACCGCACCACACAAGTTGAGCCAGAGCCAGGACTCACCGATAAAGCCAGTAGAAGACCCGTTGGGCGCGCTGGTCGTCGACGACCGGGCCTTCGAGGGCCTCTGGCCGGGCCAGGTCCCTGCGCTGGTCTCGCCCAAGGAGCGCACCATCCTGGTCGCGCTCGCCGACCGAGCTCGGCCGACCGCTGATGTACGACACCCTGGGGCAGTCCGCCGGGGTCTGTAAAGCGAGCGGCTCTGTTCCGTAGTCGGTGGTGACGGTGCGTTCTCATTGCAGGAGGATGCGGTGACGGAGGAGGTCGAATCCTGCTCGGCCGTGCATCTGCCGCATGATCTTCTTGGTTCGGGTATTGACGCCCTCGGTCCGGCCGTTGTGGTGGGGCAGGGTGAGGCCGGCGTTCACGGCGGCGCGGTCGAGTTCGAGGCCGTTGCAGAAGCTGTGCAGGTGGGGCAGGCCAGCGGTGCGGACTGTGGCGATCCACCGGGTGAGCTTGTCGTCGTTGGCCTGGGCCGGGGTCAGGAACGCGGCGAACTCGCCGGTGAGGCGGGCGAGTTCGGTCATCTCCGGGCACGCCGCGGTGAGGAGGCGGAGCAGGTCGGTGTCCTTGGTCCACAGGTGCTCGGGGTGGGTGAGCAGGAGCCGGGCGACGCGGCGGGGGGGTTGTCACGGGGCGGTCGCCTTCGGCGCGGCCCTGATTGAGGTAGCGGACCAGCAGGTTGGCACTGCCGGTATAGCCCAGTTCCCTGATCTCGTGCAGGAGGTGCGTGACGGGAACGGCCGGGTTGTCGGACCGGCGTCGGCGCAGGTGGTCGCGGTAGGGGTCGACAAGGGTGGGCCGGTAGCGGGGGGCGATGCGATCCGCGGGCGGTTCAGGGATGCGGGCGTAGCGTTTGACGGTATTCAGGGCGAGGTTCAGTCTGCGGGAGCAGTCGAGCAGGCCGACGCCGGAGGCGAGGAGGGTGTGGACTTTGTGCCGGCGCTCGCGGGTGGTCTGCTCGCGGACGCCGCCGGGCCGGGGCGGGTTGACGGTGGCCCAGCAGGGGGCGTGGGCGCGGACCTCGGCCAGAACTTTGTCGCACAGGTTCCGCCACAGATGCCAGCGGTCGCTGACCTGCACCGCGTCGGGCAGGGCCCGGCGGATCGCCTCGGCGTAGGTGGCCGAGCCGTCCCGGCACACGACTTCGATCCCTTTCTGCCCGCGCAGCCACGCCTCCAATGTGGCGGCTTCGCGGTCGGGCAGGACATCGACGCGTTTCCCGGTCTCGGCATCGATGATGATCGTGGCGTAGCGGTGACGGCGGCGCAGGGCGAAGTCATCGACCCCGGTCACCCTGGGGATCCGCAGTGTCGGCGGGGGGATTCCCCGCAGCACCCGCAGGGCGGTGGCGAACGGTACGGGCACGGCCAGTAACCGGGTGGGCCGGGCAGCCGCCCGGCCGCATAACTCCTTGACCACGCCCGAGACCTGGCTGGTCAGACGCGTGGTGCGGCGCTGAAGTCGCTCGATCAGCCCAGGGACTTGCTCGCGGAAGGTCTGCCGCCGACAGCCCAGAACCGGGCAGAGCAGACGTCGTACCCGGACGTTGACCACGACCCGGCGGCCATCGACCGGCACATCCGCAACGGTCCGGACGTGGTATCCGTGCACCTTCCCCGTCCGGACCCCGCACATCGGGCAGGGAAAGGGAACATCCCGGGTCCGGGCCAAGACCCGGATCATCTCGCCGGCGTCCGCCACATCCTCGATGACCAGCGCCGAGAGCCCTGAAAACACCGTTGCCACAAGGGAGTTGACATCTCGCATACAACGTCAACGACACCCGTCACCAGCCGTCACCACCGACTACGGAACAGAGCCGAACGTTTTACAGTCCCGGGCCAGGGAGCTCTCTTCCCACCGGATCCGCGGCCTTGCGAGCAGTGGGCCACCGCAGAGCAGCGCTCGAATGCCGGTAGATCGGTGGCGGTCGGGGGCCGTGCCTGACTGCGTTCGGCACGGCCCCCGACCGCTGAGCGGTGCCAGAGCGCTGTGCACCGCTGGCGACCTTACTGAGCCGCCACCGGATCATGCTGCGGTATGACGGACACCCGGCAGCACGACGTGCCGGGGCAGGACGACGGCGCGTTCGGCCCCGGCTGATGCCTAGTACGAGGAACCGACGAAATGAGCTTCGCAAGGTGACGAAGTGCGCCTCACTTGAGGAGCACCAGATAGCCCGGCTGCACGCCGTCACTCGTGGTGATGGCTGGGCCGGAGGTGACCCAGATGCTGGTCGGCTGTTGTCCTGTCGGGATCTGGAAGACCCCGTGCGCCGGTCCCCGGCTGCCCGGGTTGCGCCCGAACGTCGGTCCCGTCTGTCCTTTATCGGCGTAGTACTGCGCGTAGTCCAAGGCGTAGTCGGCGTCCTCGCTCGACGAGGTGTATCGGGTGTCGCCGACGTTTAGGCTCACCGATCCGTCGGCGTTCCAGACCGCCTCGCTCTTGCCGACGTTGAGCGCGTCCATGGCCACGACGCAGAACTGTTTGCCGGCCTCGGGTGTGGGAGTGGGGGTGGGCGAGCCGACCGACTCGGCTGCATGGGCCATGACGGCGGGGTCCAGCGGCTTGCCGCAGGCCGCGCTGCGTACGGTGAACTGCCACCGGTCTGGATCGTCGGCGGGGTCGTTGCTGTACACGACCGTCACGGTGAACGGCTCGCCTGTCCGTACGGTGCCGAGCACCTCGGCCCCCGGCGGCGCTCCGGCCGTGGGGGCGCTTGGGGCAGTGGGGGTGGCTGGGGCTGTGGTTCCTTTCGTGGAAGCCTGGTCGGAGTTGTCGGAACAGGCGGCCATGACCACGAGCAATACAGCCGCAGCGACGGTGTGGGACACCTTGAGACGCGCGTCCATACCCTCATGCTCACGCCGCTGCCACCAGAGCGCACACCCACAGCTGAACGATCAGAGCCTGCCGCTCTTCGCTCCCGCCGGTTCCTAGTCCGGGAACCGGCGCGGACCACCCAGAACGACGACGCTGACGGGAAACCTCACACCCCACCACGGGAGCTCCACGTGGGGCGATCCGCGTCTCAGCAGGTGCACCGGTAGGCCGTGGGCGAGGTACCTGCGAGGCAGGCCCTTTTCCCACGACCCCCGGTCCGAACCGGACGTGCCCGTTTCCAGGCATCCGGCTCTCCAGTGACTACGCCGTGATCGCTATCGCTAGTGGCTCGTCTCGGATGGTTGACCGTGTAAATGGCTCGGCCTGCGGCGCTGGGCGATGTGCGGCATGGCGACGGGGAGGGCGATTCCCGCGCAGGTGAAAGTGGTTTGCCGACCTGGGTGCCGCGTGGGTAGCGTCGCCGTCTGTGACCCCAACTCTGCGCACCGAGCGGCTGCTGCTGGAGCCGTACATCCCTGAGGACGAAGAGGACTTCGTCGCTCTGTTCCAGGACACCAGGGTGTCGCAGTGGATGGGTGACGGCCCTGCTTCCGAAGCAGCAGACCGGGCCCTGTTCGGGCGGATCTTCACGAAGGTCTACGCCCAGGAACTGTTCGATGTCTGGGCTGTTCGTCGGGACGGACTCCTGGTCGGGCATGCCGAGATCAAGCCGACCGACGTCGTTGGAGGCCACGAGATCATCTACGCTCTGGCCCCGGCGGCATGGGGGTTTGGCCTGGGGACCGAGGTGGCAGAGGCGATCGTCGCTTATGGCTTCGACATCCTCGGGCTGACCAAGGTTTACGCCACCGTAGCTGCACCGAACAAGGCCTCACTGACCCTGCTGGACGGAATCGGTTTCGAGCATGTCCGGGACATCACAGAGGACGACGGCAGCACCACCCGCGTGTTGGCCCGTCATCTGGCTGCGAGCGACAAGTCTCCCCTCGCCCGGTAAAGGCGAGCAAGCCGCTGCCTGTGAAACCACCCGGCTAACCCGGTCAGGCAGCGCGGGTTGGGTACTGGGTCCAGGCTCGGATGGACGAGTCGGGGGCGAAGGTGGTCTTTGGTTCTGCGCGGGTGTTGCGCCAGCGGATGTAGGCGGCGATGGCGGAGTTCTGCTCGCCATGGGTGCGGTGGTCGGTGCCGTTGAGGGCGAAGGAGCGCAGTGCCGCGAACTTCGACTCGATCCAGTTCAGCCACGAGCCGTAGGTCGGCAGGAAGACCAGTTCGACGTCGTTGTCGGCGGCCCAGGTGCGGACCTCGGCGTGCTTGTGCGGGGAGAAGTTGTCCAGCACCACATACAGCTTCTCCCCGGGCCAGCGGGCGCGCAGGGTCTTGAGCAGGCCGAGGAACTCGCGCCACCGCTTGCGTCGGCGGATCCGGTAGTAGATCTTCCCGGTGGCCAGGTCGAGCGCGGCGAGCATGTGCATCACACCGCTGTACCGGTTGTAGGTGGCCCGCAGCCTGCGTGGCCTACCGGCCGGACGCCACGCTCTGCCCTTGCGCGGCATCAGGTTCAGCGGGCCGAACTCGTCGACGCAGATCACCCGTCCGTCGGCCGGCGGTGTGTCGTACAGCGCCAGGACGCGCGGTGCATCTTGGCTATGAAGTCCGGGTCGTTGGACGCCTTCCAGGTAGTCGTGGCCTGCCAGGAGACCTTGCCCTCCCGCAGGATGCGCCGCAGGGTTTCTCTGCTGATCCTGGGCATCACCTGCCGTTCGACCAGGTGAGTGGCGAGCTTGGCCAGGCTCCAGGTGGAGAAGGCGGCGATGTTCCAGTCCGCGGGGGACGTCCGGGCGATCAGACGGATGTGCTCACGCACTCGGTCACTGATCGTTTTCGGGCGTCCCCCGCTCCATTTTGGGTCCAGCGCGTCGAAACCCCGCTCGTTGAAGGCATGGATGACATCGCGCACGTAGTCCTCGCTGACCTGCATCAGCGAGGTGATGTCCTTGACCGCCTGACCCTGGGCGGACATCAGCACCACGATCGCCCGCCGCAGCCGGACCGGATCCTTCGCAGTCCGGCTGATCCGCTGCAGCCTACGGCCCTCGTCCATGCTGACCGGCCGGACGAACACACCTGGTCGACGCCCCACGACCACCTCCAAGATCAGGTCCTGAAGACAGTCTGCTGACCACCGGGCGGCAGGTCGATTACCCGGCCAACGATGCGAGCCGAGCCACTAGTTGCCGTCCGTGGATGGAGTCGTGGCATGCCTTGCAGACCACGAGGGTCTTGCGCCGCATCCGAGCCATAACTTGTGCCCATGCTGGCTGCGACCAGCCCGGTCTCGTGAGGTCCGCCTCGATGAGGTCCTGGTGGCTTTGTCGGTGGAACCTGACACCACTTGTCGCTCAGGGCCGAGAACGCCTTGTTTCGCCGGGGGGTGATGTCTGTGAGTTCTAGCAACGCTTGAGGGGTTGCGGTGGGAGCATGGACGTGCTCTGCGGGATGAGGCCGCGATGGCGCCACCGAAGTCCAAGGTCGACTTGTACGCGGCGATCCGTGCCACGACCGAGTGCGCGTGCGCTGAACACGCTAAGCCGGGCGGGGGAGCGAGTTGAGGCCGTCGATCGCGATGTCGGTGGCCCTTTGAACGGCTTTGTAGGTCTGCTCCGGCCGGTTGCCTCGCTTTTGGCATGCGGCGACGACGACCTTGATCGCCCCGACCAGCGAGCCCACCGCCGCGGCGGCCTCGACGAGGTCCAGCTCGGGGCAAGCGAGGTGGAGCGCTTCGGTCAGCTGTAGCTGGATGTCGAACAGCAGGTGCAGTTCGCGCGCCTGAAGTGCCGGGACCGACGCGATCAGCCGGGTCCGAGCTGGGCCGACCTTCCGTGCCAACTCCGAGTCCGTGTCCGCGAAAACACTCTGGTCGATGACGCGCCGCAGCAGGTCGGCCACCGGTTCGCCGGGCTGCCGTTCCCCGATGATCTCGACCGCGCGCTCCAGCCGCGACCTGTCGTCGAAGAAGACGATGTCGTCCTTGCTGTCGAAGTAGCTGAAGAAGGTGCGTGTCGCGATGTCTGCGGTGGCCGCGATCTCCGCCACGGTTGTCTGGTCGTAACCCTTCTCGGCGAACAATCGCAGGGCGCTTTCGATGAGCGCTTGCCTCGTGCGCATCTTCTTCCGCTGGCGCAGCCCGGGGTCGCTGGTCACGACAGCACCTTACCGCATACGATGTAATTTTGCATTCATTGACGTTTTGCATTGAGTGCTGTTTTATTGGGAGGTCCGTACCGACCGAGGAGCGGCCGATGGAGAGCACGTCCCCGGCAGTGGTCATGCCCACGGCCCGCCAGAACCCGTTCGATCCGCTAGAGGAGCTGGGCCGCCGGCAGGGGCTCGGCCCGATCCATCGGATGACCTACGTCGACGGTGGTCAGGGGTGGTTGGTGACCGGCTTCGCCGCAGCGCGGGCGATCCTGGCAGATCCCCGGTTCAGCGTCCGCCCGGACCACATGCGCTCACCGATCGCCCAGCCGGCAAGCGTGCCCGTGCCGCCGGGGTCCTTCCTCCGCATGGACCCGCCCGAGCACGACCACTATCGGCGGTTGCTCACCGGTGACTTCACGGTGCGCCGGATGAAGCTCCTCGAACCGGAGATCGAGGCAATCGTCAATGACCAGTTGAACGCGATGGAGCTCGCCGGGGGCCCGGCCGACCTGTTCAAGGCATTCGCGCTGCCGGTCCCGTCACAAGTGATCGGCGAACTGCTCGGGGTGCCCTACTCCGACAGGCAGGACTTCCAGCGGAACGCCGCCACGCTCTTGAACGTCGACCTCACACCGGAATGCCGGCAGGAGGCGGTCAGGGAGCTCATGGCATATCTACGGGACCTGCTGCGCCACAAGCGTTCCTGGCCAGAGGAAGATGTGCTCAGCGGGCTCGCTGCGCACGAGGGACTTACTGCGGACGAGAGGGCCGGACTGGCGCTCCTGCTCCTGATCGCCGGGCATGAGACGACGGCGAACATGCTTGCGCTGGGCACTTTCGCTCTGCTGGCCAACCCCGCACAGTTGGCCGAGGTCCGCGACAAGGAGGAAGACGCCCCTGCAGTGGTCGAGGAGCTGCTGCGTTATCTCACGATCATCCATCACGTGGTCCGCGTCGCGCTGGAGGACATCGAGCTCCACGGCTGCCTGATCAAGGCCGGCGAGTCCGTCACCGTCGCGCTTTCCGCGGCGAACCGGGATGCCGACCGTTTCGCCGACCCGGACGTACTTGACCTCACCCGCTCCACGGCCGGACACCTCGCGTTCGGTCACGGCCTCCACCGGTGCCTCGGGCAGCGACTGGCCCGCGCCGAAATGCGCATTGCCCTCCCCGCACTGCTTCGCCGCTTCCCGGCACTACGTCTCACTGTCGCGCCCGAGGAAGTGCCGCTGCGGTCGGCCATGACGGTCTACGGCGTGCGTGAACTTCCGGTCACCTGGTAGGCAGACCAAGGTCGAATCCCCTCAGGTGGTCGACCAACCTTGGCCATCTCGCGGTTCGGCCGGGCCCTGGTCTTCGGTGTGGCCGACGCCGGGTCGCCACGGCTCGTGCTCGTGCGCGAGCCAGACCTTCTCGGGATCGAGCGCGCGGATTCGCTGTTGTCCCTCGGTGCGCGGTTCGTCCAGCTCACCGAACCACACCGCTGCATCGCCACAGATGACGACTGGACGTCCGCCGGTCTCGACCACCACGACCTGTGTCCCCGGTGTGTGACCTGGCGCTGGGACGAGCCGGACGCCGGGAAGCAGGTCGAGTTCTCCGTCGACCGGCACGTACCGCAGTCCGGGAGCATTGACCCACTCGCGAATGGTGTAATCGTCCTCGCTGCGGGCGTCGTCGAGCTCCCGACGCTGGACGTAGATCGGCCTGTCGGCAAAGAGGTGGTTGCCGCCGCAATGGTCGGCGTGCAGGTGCGTGTTGACGACGATGTCGATGCCGGCGACGTCGAAGTCCTGCCTGCTCAGTGGATAGAGAAGGGGATCGAAGGCGGCCACCACCGCCGGGTGCAGCTCCGTCATGCCGGTGTCGACCAGAACCCGAGCATCGGGATGGTCGATGACGTGCACGTATACAGGCATCACCTCGCCCTCGACGAGCAGGTCGGCAACGAGGATCGGCGTGACGGTGATGGCGGCGGAGATGTTCATCGGTCTCGGGCTCCTCCGTTGGCAGCGACCGTAGTGAGCCCCCGGCTGAGAATCGGGATGATGATGGTCGCCGCCAAGAGGTGGGCCGCGACGAGAACCGATTTGGTGGCAGAGTCGTCCGGTAGTGCAATCGGCGGGATGAGCGACAACCCGGTAGCGACAACGGTCACTACGAGGAACCGTCGGCGCGCGCGAAGGAGTCGGGCCATCAGGACTCCCAGGGCGGCCCCGACGAGGGTCCACAACGCGAACGCAGCGATCGGGATGGCAGCGGCGTCGACCTCGAGACTGACGTCAGCGGCGCGGGCGATGGCAGCCATCGCCGTGGTGCAGACGGCCGCGAAGGCGCCCGCGAGCCCACCACGTCGGACAAGGAGAAGCGTGCTCGGTTGAGCAGCCTGCACGCTCGGTTCGTGGCCGGTCGTGTGTGAGCTGGTCATTGGGGTGCTCCTTGCTCGGCGTGTGCCGCGTCGAGATACCTGGCGAGGATGCCGAGGAACGGCTCCTTGTCCTCGGGGCCGAACGGGACTGTGCCCCATCCGGCCACCATTTCGGCGAAGAACTCGTTCTCCCAGTCCGCTCCGCTCCCGTATGCACTCGAAACGACGCGGAGCACGCAACTGCCGCCGGACGCTGCTTCGATCAGGAACTCAGTAGCGATCGGGGTCACCGCCGACAGGTCATCGTCGGTGATCTCGTGGTCAGCGGCGTCGGCCACCCACTCACGCATCTCCTCGGTCATCGGCCACGGTTCCTCGTACGCGAACCGACGACTCGGCGTGTAGTCGGTGACGACACCCGTCGACCGGAACCCACCGTGATCGAACGACGCCTCACCACCGATCCGCGGGTCCAGTCGGGTCGGCACCATCCAGGCCGAGATCCCATCGGCAGTCGCAATCGCCTCCCACACCTGCTCCGGGGTAGCGGACACCTCAAGGGTGAACTCCGCCCGGTGCTCGACGCGGTCAGGTCGGTCGGAATCGGTCACGAGGGCTCCTCAGGTCGGGGATAGGACGAAACGGTCAGACGATGGGGGCGCCCGTCGTCGTGGTGGTATCTGGCGACCAGCGCCGCGATCGCCGACTGAAGCTCGGAAGCGAAGGCGGCACGATCTTCAGGCGACCGGAACCCGATCACCGTGTCGACAGTCAGGGTCGGCATTCGCGTTCCCGCCGCGACACCGCTCGCGATCGACCCGACCTCGGACACGGTCCGAGCGTTCACCGCTACCAGATAGGCAGCCGAGAGACGATCGGCGACCTCATTCGGATCGGGGACTCTGCCCTCAAGCACGTCGGGGGCGACGACGAAGTGTCGTGCCGAGCGCCGCACGTAACGCTCCGTAATACCACCCCAAGCGCGTTCGCCAGCCGGCTCGACCAGTCCATGCGCCTCCAGCGCCTTCAGGTGATAGTTCACCTTCTGACGAGTCAGGCCGACCGTCGCCGCGACCGATGCCGCTGACCCCGGTTCAGCCAGAGCATCGAGGATCGAGGCCCGGATCGGATCGAGCGCTACTTCGACGACGACGGCGTCACTGAGTACTCGAATGTCGTCCACGGGCTCGAAGGTAGCCCTTGACAAAAAATATTGTCAAGGACCTTGCGCAGTCGATGGCCGCCCTGTTGAGGACTGCCGGGACCGACCGTGGTGATGGTGGGGCCTCCCCCTGAGTGGTGGACACGCTGATACTGGATCTGCTTGATCCGGAGGAAGCGAGAACACCGCCGATGGCGATGAAGGACTACTCGGACGAGTTCAAGGCCGATGCCGTGGCCCTGTACGAGTCCACACCCGGGGCGACCTACAAGAGCATCGCCGCTGACCTGGGCATCAACCGGGCGACCCTGCGCGAGTGGGTGCTGCGGGACCGCGAACGCCGTGGCCTCACCGCCGCGGCTGCGAAGCCGGCCGCCCAATCTCGGGAGGCGGTACCGTCCGCTGATGCGGACGAGCGGGTGCGGCAGCTGGAGGCCCGGGTTGCCGAGCTCGAGGCGAGTGAGCGCAAGCTCGCCACCGAGCGGGACATCCTCCGCAAGGCGGCCAAGTATTTCGCCGGAGAGACGAACTGGTGAGGAGCCGCTTCCAGTTCGTTGACGACCACCGGGACACCTACGAGGTGAAGCGGCTCTGCCACGTCCTGGACGTGAACCGGTCCAGCTACTACAAGTGGCTCGCCGGCGCCGAGGCGAGGGCCGCCCGGCAGCACAAGGACCGGGTCCTGGCCGAGGAGATCCGTCAGGTCCACGGCGAGTCCGGCGGCGCCTACGGCTCCCCGCGAGTGACGGCCGAGCTCCGCGAGAAAGGCCGGCGGATCAACGAGAAGCGGGTCGCCCGGCTCATGCGGACGTTCTCCATCACCGGAATCCGCCTGCGCAGACGCGTGCGCACCACCGTCCCGGACCCGGCATCCTCACCGGTCCCGGACCTGTTCCAGCGGGTGGCTGCATAGCTCTCGACGAGTGTCGTTTGTCGATGAGTTCGGATGTCAGCCGAGGACCTGTAAGCCTCTAAATGTCGGCGAGTTTCGATGTCACTCGGGTGCGTAAGGAGAGCATCTGCACCAGGTCGTCGGGGGATCTGTCCCAGGTTCAGCGGAAAGCGATCATCCGGTGCGAGCGGTTCCCGGTGGGGCGGATGCCCGGCAGGGTGGGGGTATGACGGTGGGATTCAGTGGCGCTGTGGCCGAGTACTACGCGAAGTTCCGGCGTGGGTACCCTTCCCAGGTTTTTGATGCCTTGGAAGAAGCCTTCGAGTTGTCGGAAGCCGATGTCGTGCTCGACGTGGGGTGTGGCACTGGCCAGCTTGCCCTTCCCTTCGCTTCCCGGGTTCGTTCCGTGGTGGGAATGGACCCCGAGCCGGACATGCTGCGGCTGGCCCGGGACGCGGCCGATGACCAGGGGATCCGGAACGCGACCTGGATGCTCGGTGCCGACACCGATGTTCCGGCGCTGAGGGCGCTGATGGGAGAGCGGTCGCTGGCGCTGACGGTCATCGGACAGGCGCTTCACTGGATGCAGCACGAAGAACTCTTCCGCGCCGTGTCGCCGCTGCTCCGCGTAGGCGGAGGCATCGCGGTGATTTCGAACGGAACGCCGCTGTGGCTGCAGGACAGCGCATGGTCCCGTGCCCTGCGCGGGTGTCTGGAAGGGTGGTTGGGAACCACGCTGGAAGCGTCCTGCGGCACCAGCAGCCGCGACAGGCTGAGGTATGCGCAGGCGATGGAGTCCGCGGGCTTCGTCGATGTGCGGGAGATCGTAGTCGAATACAGCGGTGAACTGACCTTCGATCAACTGTTCGGTGGCGTCTGCTCAGCAATTCCCGCCGACCAGTTGCCCGGACCGGACGAACGCGCTGTCTTCGCCGAACGTATCCGGCAGGCACTCCCCGCGGACGAGCGGTTCACCGAGCACGTGAGGGTGTCCACGCTGGTGGGAAGTGTCGGGGTCGTCGATGCTTAGCCGGCTGTTGCACCGGCCCGTGCCCGGGTCTGTGCGAGGCGGTAGGAGTCCGTGCCGGTCTCGATGATGGCCGCGTCGAAGGTGAGCCGGTCGACGATGGCCGTGCAGAGCCGCGGATCACTGAACGTCTTCGTCCAGCCGCCGAAGCTCTCGTTGGAGGCGATGGCGACGCTGTTCTTCTCCTCGCGTTCGGTCAGGACCTGGAACAGCAGCTCAGCACCCCTGCGATCAAGCTCCATATATCCTAATTCGTCAATACAGAGGAGATCGACGCGTCCGTAGCGGGCGATCGTCTTGGTCAGCAGCCGCTCGTCGGCCGCCTCGACGAGCTCGTTCACCAGCTTGGTGGCGAGGGTGTAGCGGACGCGGTAGCCCTTCATCGCGGCCTCCGTGCCCAGCGCGATCAGCAGGTGCGATTTCCCGGTGCCCGAGTCGCCGATCAGGCAGAGCGGCTGTCCCTTCCTGACCCACTCGCAGGTCGCGAGCGTGTTGATCGTGGCGGCGTCGACGTTGGGGTTCGCGTCGAAGTCGAACGCCCGCAGTGACTTCTCGCGCGGGAACGCGGCGGCCTTGATCCGCCGTTCCGAGCGGCGACGGGCCCGGTCGTCGCACTCGGCCAGCAGCAGTTCGGCGAGGAAGCCCTTGTAGGACATCTGATCGCGCTTCGCGGCCTCGGCGAGGTCGGGGAACTGGCCCCGGATGGTGGGCAGCCTCAGCATCCGGCATGCCTGGTCGATGGCGGTGTCGGCGGCTTGTTCGGTCAGGCCGTGATGGCGTTGGGCACTCACGTCGCTTCTCCCTCGGTGGCAGGGGCACCGCCTGGGCGGCGGTGTCGTAGCAGCTGGTCGTAGGGGGCCACCGAGGGCAGCGGCCGGGTGTCGGCCGGCAGATGAGACATCCGCCAGTCGGACAGGAAGGTGACCGTCGCCCGCTGCCGCCCAGGCGGCGCGGGCAAAGCAGCATGGGCGGGAGCGGAGGCTGCCAGTTCGTCGGCTTCAGCGGCCTTTCGGGCCTCCAGGGCGACCGCATCCGCGGTCAACGCGCCGGCCCGCAGAGCCGTGGCCAGTCCGGCGACGATGTGTTCGTGGCTCATGTGCCGGCCCAGCAGCAGGACCTCGATCAGGGCTTTGGTTCCGTCCTTGTCGCCGTGGGCCGCCCGGGCGGCCGTCCACCAGTCGTCGTGGACCGGGGTGAACTTGCCTGCGGACTTGGCCTGTTCGAGGGCGGTGGCGCCGGGGAAGGCGCCGGGCTTGCGGATCAGCGCCTCCAGGTAGTGGTCCAGCTCCAGGCGTGAGCCGGCTTTCGTGCTCAGCCGCTCGTGGCGGGCGACCTCTGTGCCCTGGTCGTAGACGATGAGGTGGTTGGCGTGCAGCATCACCCTCACCGTCCGGCCGATCAGCCGGACCGGAACCGAGTAGCGGTTGGTCTGGACGGCGATCTGGCTGTAGCGGTCCACTCGCGGCGTGAAGAGCCGCCCGGTTTCGAACAGCTCGGTCGGTAACGGCTTGAGCAACGGCGCCTCGACGGCGAAGTACTCGCCCACCGTCCTCGCCCGCGAGCGGATTCTTCGGCCTTCGTCCTGAAGGTCCCACCGGTCGACCATTTCGTTGAGCTCGGCCAGCGAGGCGACCTCGGGAACGGGGACGAAGTGGTTGCGCCGGAAGTACCCGATCTGCCCCTCGACGCCGCCCTTCTCGTGGGCGCCTTCGAGTCCTGGCCTGCAGTAGAAGCTCTCGATGCCCCAGTGCGTGCGAAACGCGGTCCACCGCTCGCTCTCCTGGCGGTGCCGGGCGAACCCGAGAACCTTGGCGACCGCGGCCTTCAGGTTGTCGTAACGGACCTTGCCGCGAGGGGCACCGCCCAGCACGGACAGCGCGTGAACGTGGCCTTCGAAGAACGCCTCCTGGCCGCAGGACGCGAAGACCCGGTGGACCGCCTTGCCCGAGTACGACAGCCGGAAGGAGAACAGATAGCAGCGGGTCGCCACGCCGACGAGCACGATGTGCACGTCTCCGAAGTCCACTTCTGCCTCGGTGCCCGGCAGATGGGTCTGCGGCACGAACACCTCCGAGGGTCCCCGCCCCGCTTCCTGGCGGATCTCCCCACGACGCGTGGCGATGTAGCCGCGGACCATCTGATACGAGATTCCCGTCGCGGCGTACTCGTCCAGCAGCCGGTCGAAGACCCGCTTGGAGGTGTGCCGCTGCTTCGGCGGCGCGTCCAGATCTCTGCGGAGCATCTCGTCGATCAGCGGCTTGTAGGGATCCAGCCTGGTCGGACGCGGGGGCAGTTTCTTGCGGGGCTCGGGCCAGACCAGGTCCAGTGCTTTGCGGACCGTCTGCCAGGTGACCCCGTACTTGCGCTGCAGAGCACGCATCGACATCCCGGCGCGGTGGTCCCGGCGGATCGCCGCGTACAGCTCGGCCTTGGATTTCGACAGGCGCATCGGTGCCCCCAGAGGGAGAAGCGCAGCCATCGTCCCACCACAAGGCCCTAACTGCCCCTAAAACGCAGCGACATCACTTTTGCCGGAACAGCGGTGACATCCGCGCTCAACAACAAACGACACTGCGACTCACCGACAGAGCCAAGCGGGACTTCACCGCCATCGAGCCGGGGCGCAAGTACATGGGCGACATCACGTATCTCCCGCTCGCAGGCGGGGAGTTCCTCTATCTCGCGACGGTGCTGGACTGCTTCAGCCGCAAGGTCGTCGGCTGGTCCATCGCCGACCACATGCGCACCGGCCTGGTCGCCGACGCACTGCGGATGGCAGCCTCGACCCGCGGCCGCCTGGACGGCGCCGTGTTCCACTCCGACCACGGGGCCCAATACGTCTCCCGGGCCTTCGCCGGCCTCTGCGACCAGCTCGGGGTCACCCGGTCGATGGGCGAGGTCTGAGGTGACCCCCGGAGTGTGGACACAGGGGTTCATGCGGCGAGTGAGAG
>NZ_BMPQ01000058.1 GCF_014647675.1 Streptomyces flaveus
TCCGCTGGGAACAACGCGACGACATCCATGAAGCGTTTCTCAGCCTCGCCATCTGCCTGATCACCCACCGCCATGCCCAACGGCTTTGTTAGGACCTCTTAGTGGGCATTTAGGTATGGCTTGCGGCGTTACGTCGCTCTTGCGGCTTGGTCTCTTTGAAGTGATTTGCTCCCTATATACAGCTTCACGGCCTTCCAGGCTCCGACCTAGGCGCCCATTTGCTCCGTGTCTCGCACCCAGATTCCGTCTGGTCTATGAACGGTACAGAAACGCCCTACTGATCAAGTAACGCTGTCAGTGAGCCTTTTCCAACCTGCCTCAGTGATGCGGCAGTTGGGCTGACAACGTGGTGAAGCCCCTGGTAGATGGGTTTTCGACCAAGAAGAACCGTCTCCACCAGAGGCTTCGTGTGCTTGTCTACCTGTCCGGGTTGGACCTGTCCAGCTCTGCCCTGCGCTTCCTCACAACGCGCCTGCGGGAACACCGCCGCGTGCTCGGCACCCGATGGCGGCGCCTGAGCGCCGGCCGCCAGGCCCTGCTCACCCTCGCCCACCTGCCAGGTCGTGCGGGGAACCACGGAGAACAGCGGGTATACAACCCGGAGGCACACTGAGTTCCAGCACCCTTCAGCCGCAGGTCAGCGGGCCAACCGACGGCAAATCACCTTAAAGCCAATGCTGTTGCTTTACGCGTTCGCGGGTTGGGGTCGTTGGATGTGGACTGCTGGGGTGCCGGTGCGGGTGGGCTGGGGCCAGGTGTGGTGTTCGGCCCGTTTGAGCCGGTAGGCGGACATCTTGCGTTTGACGACGCGGGGCTGGCTGCGCAGGCGTCTGTGCGACAGGAGACGCTCGAGCAGGTCGTGCTGGAGCACGACCAGGGCCCTGACCAGCAGATCAGAGGGAAAGCTGCCCGGCGTGACGGTCACGCTGCGCCGGGCGGAGCGCAGCGTTTCGGTGAGACCCGGTCGGCATCCAGGCCCCGGGTGGCAGCGGTTCTCACCATCAGCTCGCGCAGCGCGTGGTGAACCAGCAGATGTGCCCAGATCTGTTGCAGGACGCCCGTCGGGGTTTTGCGTGCTGAGCACGATGCAGGCTCCGCGTTGATGGATCTTGAGCTCGGCGAAGACGGCTTCCGCTTCCCAGCGCTGGATCACCCGGCAGACGGTGGCCGGCGAGACGCCGAAGCGCGACAAAGCCCCGGCGTGTCATCGGAATCACGTAGCACGATACCGAGCGTCAAATGAGCTTCACGGCCGTGGTGCGCAGTCTCCCTCGACCGCGCCGTCCGTGATCACGCCACTCTTGAGGTGCTCCCGATTCCTGCGGCTGCCGCTGCGGACAACTGCAGCGGGGCGCCGGTCTTCGCCCGAACCTCCTCCTCGGTGACCCCCGGGGCGAGTGCCCTCAGTTGCAGGCCATCCCGGCTCACATCGATGGTGGCGAGATCGGTGATGATGCGGTCGACCACGCCGGCAGCGGTCAGCGGCAGCGTGCTGTCGTCGACGATCTTCGGGCTTCCGTCCTTGGCGACGTGGTCGGTGAGCACCACGATCCGGCGGGCGCCGACCACGAGGTCCATGGCACCGCCCATGCCCTTCACGAGGGCACCGGGGATGGTCCAGTTCGCGAGGTCGCCCTTTGCACTCACCTGCAGAGCACCCAGGATGGCGATGTCGATGTGGCCACCGCGGATCATGCCGAAGGACGTCGCGGAGTCGAAGTAGCTCGCACCGGGGTTGACGGTGATTGTCTGTTTGCCCGCGTTGATGACGTCGGCGTCCTCTTCTCCTTCCCAGGGGAACGGGCCGAGGCCGAGGATGCCGTTCTCGCTCTGCAACGTCACCCGGACGCCGTCGGGGATGTGGTTGGCCACGAGGGTCGGAATGCCGATGCCAAGATTTACATAGTTGCCGTCGTCAAGTTCGGCGGCCGCGATCGCGGCCATCTCGTCGCGTGTCCGGGGCACGGGTCGTCACTCCTACGCTTCGACGGTCACGCGGGGGCGGACCGTACGCTGCTCGATTTCCTTGGTCCGCTTGCGTGCGACCACCAGACGGCTCACGTAGATGTCGGGGGTGGTGACCGATTCGGGGTTGATGAACTCCTCAGCCAGGTGCTCGGCCTCGGCGACGGTCACCCGGCCACACGTGGCTACGAGGGGGTTGAAGTTGCGTGCGGCGGCCCGGTACGTCAGGTTGCCCGCGTGGTCGGCGGTGTGGGCGTGCACGAGTGCGAGGTCGGCGACGATCGCGCGCTCCTGGACATGGACGTGTCCGTCGAACTCGGCGTGCGGCTTGCCCTCGGCGACGGGCGTGCCCACACCGGTCCTCGTGTAGAAGGCCGGGATACCCGCCCCGCCGGCGCGCATGCGCTCGGCGAGCGTGCCCTGCGGGGAGAACTCCACGTCGAGAACCTTGTCCAGGTACTGCTGGGCGAACAGCTTGTTCTCGCCGACGTAGGAGGCGATCACCTTGGCCACCTGGCGGTTCTCCAGCAGCAGGCCGAGACCCTTGCCGTCGACCCCCATGTTGTTGGACACGACCGTCAGCCCCGTGACCCCGCTGTCCCGTACGACCTCGATGAGGTCGTACGGGACACCACAGAGACCGAACCCGCCGACGGCGATCGTCATCCCATCGGTCAGCACGCCGGCCAAGGCCTCTTCCGCGATCGCGCGCAGCTTGATCAACTCGTCCACCTCCCACCCTGTGCGTTCACTGTCTGAGCGCCAGAGTCAACTCGCATGCACGCTTGACATGCAAGAAGCAGCGCTTCTGTGGGGAGAACCGATTGCCGGGTGAGCGGGTACCGCACATGGCGTCCACTGAGTAGACGTACGATGAGGCCATGGACGCGACCCCGGCAGCTCACCTGGTCGGCAGGGTCAGTGCTCTGCTTCGCGCGCTGTCGGGGGTCAACGAGGCCGGTGCGGGCACCGCCGAACTGGCGAGGGCGACAAGCCTGCCGAGACCGACCGTGCATCGACTGCTTGCCTCGTTGGCGGAGGAGGGCTTCGTCGACCGCGATCGACGCAGTGGGCGTTGGTTCCTCGGCCCCGAGCTCTATCTGCTCGGCGGGGTGGCTGGCATTCGCTACGACATCACCCGCCATGCACGTGAGAGCGTGCACCGGCTCGCAGCTTTGACGGGAGAGAGCGCGTTCTTCTCAGCCCGGCGGGGTGACGAGACGGTGTGCCTGCTGCGTGAGGACGGAGACTTTCCGATCCGCTCCTTCGTGCTGTATGAGGGCGCGCGCTTCCCCCTCGGTGTCGTATCGGCGGGCCTGGCGGTGCTGTCGTTCCTCGACGACACCGAGATCGACGCCTATCTGGCAGGCAGGGACTTGGTCGGCCGGTGGGGGCAGGCACATGCGCCGGACGCGGTGCGCGAGCGGATCGCGCAGACCCGGATCGACGGCTACGCCGTGAACCCCGGACTCGTCGTGGAAGGCAGCTGGGGCATGGCGGCGGCTGTGTTCGACCACGCCGGGCAGCCCGCGTGGGCGCTGACCGTGACGGGTGTGGAGACCAGGTTCCGCGCCGAGCGCAGACCTGAACTCGGCGCGCTCCTGCTGCGCGAGGCGCACGCGCTCGGTCGCACGCTGAACACCGGCGCGGGTGCCCGGCGCTGACCGGCGGCGGCTTCCTCGACCCGCTGGTGGAACCTCACGACCGTACGGAGGTTGTGCTGGGCGGCGTGTTCCAGGTAGGCGGTCTTCAGGAGTGCCAGGCGCCGGTCCCGCAGCGCCTCTTCCGGCAACCGAGGACAGGGGAGGGGCCGCGGATCCGCGCCGCCCATTCCGCCCTACCTGCATGACCGGACCGGCAAACCCCGGGACGGTGTCACGTGCCCGCAGATTTCCGAGGCCTGGCAGTCGGCGTGCCTGCTGCGGCCGGTTGAGCGGGGTGGGCCGCGGCGGGATGCTGGAGGCAGCGCCCGTGACGCGTGACGCAGCGCCGTTCTGGGCCGCGGCAGGAACGAGGTCGGGATACCCCATGGACAACGAGCCCGACACAGGAGCAGGGGGTGCGGCAGCACCCGAGGACTTCGCGGTCGTCATCGACGCCCGCGGGGCCGTCATGGTGTGGAGCGAGGGAGCCGGGCGCCTGCTCGGGTACGAGCCCGAGGACGTGGTGGGCAGGCCGGCGGCCGGCCTGCTCGCCGCGAGGCTGCCCGTCGCGCTGCGGCGCCACCTGGCCGCCAGGGAACCGTGGACGAGTGATCTGACGCTGCGGAACCGGCACGGAGACCGTGTCACCGTGCAGCTCCGGGGCACGCCGCTGGCGGACGCGGAGGGCAGGACCCACTGGGTCGTCACCCCGGCGGAGGTCACGTACGCCGCCGGGCCGACCGAGGCGGGGGCGGGGCAGCTGTGGGACCTCACGCTCGCCCAGCTTCCGTTGCCCGTGGCCGTCTACGACAGTGAGGCGCGGTTCGTCACCTGTAACCAGGTGATGAGCCGTGCCATGGGGCTGAAGCCGGAGGAGATGAGGGGTCTGACGTTGTGGGAGATGTATCCCACCCCGCCCCTGGACGAGATCGACCGCCTTCAGCACCAGGTCGTGCGCACCGGCGAGATGATCTTCCGCGAGGAGCAGCCTTTCCGGGCCTCGGGTGAGGTCCGCGATCACGCGTGGTCGCTCTTCCTCTCCCCGCTGAAGGACCGGGCGGGCGAGGTGCTGGGGATGTCGGCGTTGGTGATCGACATCACCGAGCAGTACTGGGCCCGACGTCGCCTCGCCGTGCTGAACGACGCCAGCGTGCGCATCGGCAGCACCCTGGACGTGACCCGGACTGCCGAGGAACTGGCCGAGGTGGCCGTGGCGGGGTGGTTCGCCGACTTCGTCACCGTCGACCTGCTGGAGTCGGTCGTCCAGGGACACGAGCCGCAACCGATACCCCCCGCCACGCCGGTCGTCTTCCGCCGTACCGCGCAACGGTCGGTGCTCCGGGGGTGCCCGGAATCCGTGGTCCCGGCGGGCGACGTCGACGTCTACCCTCCCGGCTCGCCACCGGCGCAGACGCTGAACACCGGCCGGGGCGCCTTCTACCGTGTGGGCGACCCGCCGCTGCGCGAGTGGTCGGCGGCCTCCCCGGCCCGTGCCGAGAGCATCAGGAGATTCAAGATCCATTCGGTGATGATGGTGCCGCTGCGCGCCCGGGGAGTCACCCTGGGTGTGATGCACCTCCTGCGGCACCGCACCGCGGATCCCTTCGTCCAGGACGATCTGACGCTCGCCGAGGAGATCGCCGCCAGGGCGGCCTTGAGCATCGACAACGCCCGCCGCTACACACGCGAGCACCGGACCGCCCTCACACTCCAACGCAGCCTGCTGCCCGAGCGGCTGCCACGAGCGGAGGCGGCGGATCTCGCCTACCGGTACCTCCCCGCCGGTTCAGGGGGCGAGGTCGGCGGAGACTGGTTCGACGTCATCGCACTGTCCGGGGGACGGGTCGCGCTGGTGGTGGGCGACGTCGTGGGCCACGGCGTGCACGCCGCGGCCACGATGGGCCGCCTGCGCACCGCCGTACGCACCCTCGCCGACGCCGATTTCACACCCGACGAGCTGCTCACCCGGCTGGACGACCTGGTCATCCGCCTCGACCGGGAGGAGGGGCCGGACATGCGTGGGCAGGCGGAGGAGGCTTCCGGAGAAGTCGGTGCCACCTGCCTCTACGCCGTCTACGACCCCGTCGCAGGCCGCTGTGACCTGGCACGGGCAGGGCACCCGCCGCCCGTGCTGGTAACCCCCGACGGCACCGCACAAGTCCTGGACCTGCCCGCCGGGCCACCGCTCGGCCTGGGCGGACTGCCCTTCGAGACCGCCCGGATCGACATGGGCGAGGGCAGCCTGCTCGCCCTCTACACCGACGGCCTGATCGAGGCCCCCGGCCGCGACATCGATGTCGGACTCGAGCTGCTGAGTGAAGCGCTGCGCCGCCCGGCCGCCGACCTGGAGGGAACCTGCGACGAAGTGCTGCGCAAGGTACGGCCCGACCCCTCTGCCGACGACATCGTCCTGCTCCTGGCCCGCACCTCCACACTCGGCGCCGGCCAGGTACACACCTGGCCGCTGCCCATGGATCCCGCGGCCGTCGCCGGGGCCCGCAAGGTGGCGGCCGAGCAGCTGGACGCCTGGGGGCTGGCCGAGCTCGAGTTCGCCACCGAGCTGATCGTAAGCGAGCTGGTCACCAACGCCATCCGTTACGGCAACGACCCCGTCCAGCTGCGGCTCATCCGCGCCGACGCACTCATCTGCGAAGTCTCCGACGGCAGCAGCACCGCCCCGCACCTGCGGCGGGCCCGCGTCTTCGACGAGGGCGGACGCGGATTGCTGCTCGTCGCCCAGGTCGCCGAGCGCTGGGGCAGCCGCCAGACCTCCGTCGGCAAGACGATCTGGGCCGAACAGCCCCTGCCGGACGAGCGTGCGCGCGAGCGCGACAGCCGGCACCCTGCGAGAGGCTGAGGCAACTCTGCGACGCTCACCGCTCCCCTGACCCCATGTCCGGACGCCCATCTTCACTGAGCTGGCTCTCCTGATCGGCGCCGCTCCCTCGACCGCACCCGAACTCGGCCGATCCGCCAGCCCGGTCAGCCACGTCAGGCTGAGAGCGTCCGAAGACGACACCACTGTTTGTCAGTGACATGATCCACGGAGTCGGTGGTGGGTCTGTCCCACGACCGCTCGGGCCACCACGGCGAGCTCCTACGCGGGCGCGATGCTCGGCGGCATGGAGATGCGCATTCTCCAGGTCCGTGCAGTTCGGGCAACGCCTGGCGCCCCCTGCTGCCGGCGACTTGTAGTTCAAGCTGTTGGCCGTGGTTCCGTGCCGACCTTGTGGTGAGGAGACGGCGGCAAGCCTGGCCAGTGGCGAGAACTCAGCGCATGAGCGGCGCCTGCCGAACTGCACCGTGGAGTTGCGGCGTGAGGAGTGCGCCGGCACGGTCGGCGAGGACGGCCATCTCGTAACCGATGAGGCCGACGTCGCACCCCTCTTCGGCGAGGACGCCCAGGCAGGAGCCGTCGCGCATGTGGTTTACCAGCATGAAGCCGTCGAGCATTTCGATCATGACGAGTTTCATGCCGCGGAAGCCGTGCGCCTGCGCCGCGTTCTGGGCGAGGGAGGTGATGCCGGACACGACGGCGGCCAGGTGGTCGGCCAGATCGCGGGTGAGACCGTCGGAGGCGGCGATGAGCAGGCCGTCGGAGGATACAGCGACCGCGTGGGTGACGCCGTCGGCGGTGCGGGCAAAGTCGGAGACGAGCCAGCCGAGGTTGTGGTGTGCGGAAGTCACGGGTGGTGTGTTCCTATCTGGCCTCGGCGCGCGCGACGCCCGCCCGGAAGCCGTTGAGCATGGAGGAGACGTACTTCCGCCGGTCCGGCGGTGCGGCGTCGTCGTCGGGGGCGAGGAGCCGGGCGGGAAGAGTGACGAGAGCGGACACTCCTCCGCCCGGGGTGTCGGAGAGCAGGACCTCGACGCCGAGGCGGCGGGCGAGACGGCCGACAACGTAGTGGCCGAGGTAACGGGTGGGCGCGACGAGGAAGGCCTCCTCCCCCGCGATGCGGGCGTTGGCACGGGCGAGGTCCTCGGGGGACATGCCGACGCCGTGGTCGACGACGGCGATGTCGAACTCGCCGCGGTCGCCCCAGCCATGCACCTCCACGGGCTGCTCCGGTGCGGAGAACGTGAGGGCGTTCTCGACGAGCTCGGCGAGCAGGTGGGAAAGCTCGGCGACGGCGCGGCCGCTGATCCGGCGGGGCTCGATCTGGGCTATGGCGACCCGTCGGTACTGCTCGACCTCTCCGATGGCGGACTGCACCAGCTCGAGACTGCTGGCCGTCGTGGTGCGGATCTGGGGCGTGCGTTCGTCCACCAGGACGAGCAGGCTCTCCGCGTTCCGGCGCATACGGGTGGCGAGATGGTCGAGTTCGAAGAGTTCGGCCAGCGCCTCGGGGTCGAGCTCCTGCTGTTCCAGGGCGGTGATGAGGGCCAGCTGGCGGCGGACGAGTCCCTGGTTGCGGCGGCCGAGGCTGGTGAGGGACTCGGCGGTGTTGCGGCGCAGGACAGCTTGCTCGGCGGCGAGTCCGAGCGCGGCGTGCTCGACGTTGTGCAGCGCCGCGACGACCCTGGTGATCTCCTGTGCGCTGCGCTGCGGTTGCCTTTCGTCCTCGGCGGGAACGAGTTCACCGGCCTGGATTCGGGCCATTGTTTGAGGCAGGCGGCGCTGAGCGACGTCGTCGGCCTCGCGGGCGAGCGCGTTGAGGGGCCTGGTGATGGAGCGGCCGGCCATGACCGCGGCGGCGATGAGGGCGGCGAGCACCAGCGCGCCGAGGGCGAGGTAGCCGGCCAAGGACGCGGTGGCCTCGTCGCTGAGAGTCTTGGCACGGGCCTGTACGTCGGAGTCGACCCGGCGCTGTGCCTGGTGGACGGTGGCGTCGACGCGGAGCATGTCGTCGGCGAACCCCGTCCCGTCGACACGGATCCGTGAGCCGTCGGAAGCCTTCAGAGCCGCGTTCTCGATGGTGTCGAGGCGCCGGGTCACCGGCGAGGAGAACATCTTCATGACGGCGTCGCGCTGCGCTGGAGTGGCGAGCTCGAAGAAGCGACTCATGGCGGAGATGCGGGTCACGCGTCTGTCCACGAAGTCCAGGAAGTTCGTCCCCCGGAAGGACCCCGCGGCCAGGACGCCGCTGAGCAGGCTGCCCTCCTGGCTGCCGGCCTCCTTCGCTTCGGCGAGGGCCTGCAGGGCGGCCAGATCGTCGCGCAACCGCCGGTCGCCGCGAGTGACCTTGTCGGCGGTGGGGTCCGCGGCGTTGAGCGCACCGATCACGCCGGTGTAGTAGGTGTGGGTCTTCGTCCGGTCGGCTGAGCCGGAGTCCACGCTGTCGCGGATCGCGGTCAGCTGTTCGAGGCGATTCATCGCCACGGCCACGACCGGCTCCTCACGCACCTCACGCCGGAAGGCGTCGACCTGGTCGCGGCGGCGGTCGAGCCGGTTGCGGTAGCTCTTGTCGCCGGCAAGCAGGCCGTTGGTGAAGGTGCGTTCCGCCTGCAGATTGTGCACCAGATCCTGGATGCGCAGCGTCACGTCGATCTGCGCCCTGGTGTCGCGGGCGTCCCGGTAGTCCTGGAGGTGGTCGTCGACGGCCAGGCCGACCACCACCAGCAGCAGGCAGGTGGGTACGGCGAGGATGACCGTCATGCGCCCGCGGATGGTGCGCCAGCTCAATGCGTCGCCCATGGTCTGCGCCCAGTTGCTGCGGACGAGGAACTGCATCTGTGGTTCGTCTCCTCGCGGTGAATCCAGGCATACGGTGACTCGCGTGCGTAGCCGTGGGGGGAGTCGAGCCGTACCGCCGACCCGTTACCGGGCAGCGGCGCATGGGTGCACCGACGGGCCGTGCTTCAAGCAACGGGCGTCGGCCGGCTGACGACGATCATGGGCCAGATCGGCCCCGACGCCTAGCCCTCTCACCATTGCGGTGCTGGATCAGGGTCATCTGCCCGGTGGATACCACCCGCCACCGCCCGTCCCGGCCACCGACCCGACCACTGACGGCCCAACCCGCGCGGACGTCTCACAGGATCGGATCAAGCCAGGGCGGATACCGCTTCCGCGGTCCCCCGGGCATACGCCTCAATCGTCGTCATGCGCCACGTGGACAGCCTTGTCGTCGGCTACGGCGTCTTGTCTTCATCTGGTGCGGACTCCTGACCACGGCCGTCCTCATCCCTCACGGCTCCGACATGCTCTTTCCCGTGACCCCGGGGAATTTCTGCCTCAGCTTCCTCGGTCACCTCGTCTACGGTGCTCGGTCTCTTCCTTTCCAGAACGATGGCGGGCGCCGCCGCCACATTGGCTGCCAGCGAGACACCGATCCCGAGCAGAAAGGCCAGCCGCACCACATATCGTGTACGCCGGTCACGTGCGGCAGGCTGTTTCAGGACCCCGGCCGTCGCCAGGAGGAGCAAGCCGTCGACCGACAGCGGCCACAGCGTCGCGCTGGCCCGGTCCGCCCCACCCTGCAACGCGAACTCCCGCTGGTGGACGTACGAGGCGTACGCCGCCACCCCCGCGACCGCCAAGGCCCCCGTACGCCGAACCCACGCCTCCAAGCCGGCCCCAAGCCCTACGACAGGCCCGCCTCACCGCGCAGCCCTCCCGCGTGCCGTAGGGGAAAAACTGCCCTCAAGGACAAGCTTCCCCACCGAAACGCCCAGCTCAGCCCGCCATCCTTCTGCTGCACGCCCCGCCGGGGACTCGAACCTGCGCAGGGAAGAGGGTTGGATCCCCTCTTCTCAGGCGCCGGGAATGACGCGCAGCCGACGGTCGTTCCCTCCTGCGGCGAACATCTGGCCCATGGGAGGCACAGCGTGCACAGCGAGACAGACACCGTCCGCAAGATCCTCACAGAACTCGGCGACACCTGGGCGATCGTCGGCCTCTCCTCGAATCAGCGGCGGGCCGCGTACGGAGTCGCAGACGTACTGCAGCGCTACGGCAAGCGGATCGTCCCCGTACACCCGAAATCCGAGACCGTCCACGGGGAGCAGGGCTATCCGTCCCTTGAAGCCATTCCCTTCGAAGTCGACGTTGTGGACGTCTTCGTCAACAGCGAGCTCGCCGGCGCGGTCGCCGACGAAGCCGTGGCCAAGGGCGCCAAGGCCGTCTGGTTCCAGCTGGGCGTCATCGACGAGGCGGCGTACGAGCGGACTCGCGCGGTGGGCCTCGACATGATCATGGATCGCTGCCCTGCCATCGAGATCCCGAAGCTCGGCTGAGATCCGCGAACCGCAGGCCGGTCCTCAGCGGTTCTTGCGCGACGTCACCGTGAACTGCGCCCCGTCGGGGTCCCGGAGCACCGCCTCCGTCGGAGGCGTCTCCGTGTGCGACGTGCCGACCCGGACGACGGTACCGCCGTGGGCCCGCGCGGCGCCGACGCAGGCCTCGACGTCGGGGACCGCGAAGTGGATCTGCCAGTGCGGCCGGATCGTGGGGTCGGGCGCCGCCTCCACGGCGCCGGAGTGGATCCGGGCCACGATCTCGCCCTCGCTGCGCAGGACGACCTCGTCCGCCTCGTAGTGGACCTCGCAGCAGCCGGGTTTCGGGGAGGCCCACTCGAGGACCTCGCCGTAGAACATGGCGGCGTCGAAGGCGTCGCGGGTGTGCAGGCGTACGAAGGCGGGGGCGGCCCGGCGCCAGGACTCCCAGCCGGAGATGAGGCGGCCCTCCCAGATGCCGAAGACCGCTCCGTCGCGGTCCGCGAGGAGAGCGGCCCGGCCCGGCGGGAACGCGATCGGGCCGACCGCTGTCGTGCCGCCGCGTTCCTGCCCCCGGGCCACGGCCTCGTCGGCGCTGGACACGGCGAAGTAGGGGGTCCAGGCGACGGCCATCTGCCACATGGAGGCCACAGCCGAGATGCCCGCGACCGGCACATCGTTCGCGTACGCGATGCGGAACCGGTCGCCCAGCGCGACCGAGCGGAACTTCCAGCCGAACACCGCGTGGTAGTAGTCCTCCGCTGCGGCTTCGTCGCGTGCCGTCAGGCTGACCCAGCACGGGGCGCCGAACACGGACTCGCTGGAGATGACATCGTCTTGAACTGTGGTGTCACGGTTCATGGCAGTACCGTCCTGGCTTCCCTGACCGATGTGCTCAGCCGCCGGTGCCGAATCGCTCCCAGACGCGGTGTTCGCCCAGCAGCCGGGTGATCTGTTCCAGGGCGCTCGTGCCGCTGTCCGCGGTCACGACGCCCGGCGCACCGGCCGGGACGCCCGCGGCATCGAGGGCGGTTTCGGCACCCGCCCAGCCTCCGATGGCCTTCCCGTGCCGGTAGGCCTCCGACAGCATCAGAAGCACCCGCGGATCCGTGGCTGTTTCCGTACCAGCATCCCCCGCCTTGGCGTCCCGCGCTCCGTAGGCGTCGTTCCCGGGGCCCGGAGCGCCCGCCAGCACGATGGCGTCGTACTCCACGGACCGGGCGGTCGCGAAGGTGCGCTGCACCTGGACGGGCTCGCCCTCCGCGTCGAGCTTGCCACCGGCCGGGGCGATCACCAGCGGGACCATGCCCGCGTCCAGGACCGCCCGGCGCACGGTGCGTACGCCGTCGAGGTCCCCGCGCTCGTCGGTGACGATGCCGATGACGCGCCCGTCCAGCGGCCAGGTGTGGCCCAGCTGTGAGAGGGCGGGGCTGGGTTCGACGGCCGTCAGGGGAACAGTGGCCTCGGGTGCGGGCAGGCCGAGACCGGTGGCGACCTGCTCGCACAGTTCGGGGTCGATGTTGGCGAGCACCTGGAGCCCGCGCTCCTTGACGGCCCGCTCGTAGCACTTGCCCAGCTCGAAGGTGTACGCCGCGATGATGTGCTCGCGCTCCACCGGGGACATGCTGCGCCAGAAGAGCCGGGGCTGGCTGAAGTGGTCCGAGAAGGAGGCCGGGGCCTCGCGTTGCTTCCGGCCTGTCGGCACCTCCACGGGCGTCTCGATGTACGCGCCGGTGTCGGCGCCCGCGAGGAACGGGCAGCCTCCGTCGAGGGAGTTGGGCCGGTAGGGCGCCGCTCCGGTGTGGACGGCCGTCTGGTGCATGCCGTCCCGGTGCATGTCGTTGACGGGGGCGTGGGTGCGGTTGACGGGGAGCTGCGCGAAGTTCGGCCCGCCCAGGCGGGAGATCTGGGTGTCCAGGTAGGAGAAGAGCCGGCCGGCCAGCAGCGGGTCGTCGGTGATGTCGATGCCGGGCACGAGGTGGCCGGGGTGGAAGGCGACCTGCTCGGTCTCGGCGAAGAAGTTCGACGGGTTGGCGTTCAGCGTCAGCAGGCCCACGGGCTGTACGGGTGCCAGCTCCTCCGGGACGACCTTCGTCGGGTCGAGCAGGTCGATGCCCTCGAAGGTCTGCTCGGCGTTGTCCGGGAAGGTCTGGATGCCCAGTTCCCACTGCGGGTAGGCGCCGGCCTCGATGGCGTCGGCGAGGTCGCGCCGGTGGAAGTCCGGGTCGATGCCGTTGATCAACTGCGCCTCCTCCCACACCAGGGAGTGCACGCCGAGCTTCGGCTTCCAGTGGAACTTCACCAGCGTGGTGGCGCCCTCGGCGTTGACCAGCCGGAAGGTGTGCACGCCGAAGCCCTCCATCATGCGGAACGAGCGCGGGATGGCCCGGTCGGACATGTTCCACAGCGTGTGGTGAGTGGCCTCGGTGTGCAGCGTGACGAAGTCCCAGAACGTGTCGTGGGCGCTCTGTGCCTGGGGGATCTCCCGGTCGGGGTGCGGCTTTCCGGCGTGGATGATGTCCGGGAACTTGACCGCGTCCTGGATGAAGAAGACCGGGATGTTGTTCCCGACCAGGTCGAAGGTGCCCTCGCCGGTGTAGAACTTCGTCGCGAAGCCCCGGGTGTCACGCACCGTGTCCGAGGAGCCCCGCGAGCCGAGCACCGTGGAGAACCGTACGAACACCGGTGTCTCGGCCTCGCCGGTCAGGAAGGCCGCCTTGGTGACCTTCGCGGCGGTGCCATAGCTCCGGAAGACGCCGTGCGCGGCGGCACCGCGCGCGTGCACGACCCGCTCGGGGATGCGCTCGTGGTCGAAGTGGGTGATCTTCTCCCGCAGATGGTGGTCCTGCAGCAGGACCGGCCCACGCTCCCCGGCCTTCAGCGAGTGGTCGGTGTCGTAGAGCCTGGCTCCCTGGGCCGTCGTCAGGTAGGCGTCACCCTGGGCGTTGGTGGACTGATCTGCGCCCGTCGGTCGTCCCGTGGGGCTGACCGTCTCGGGCGCGCTCTGGTCGGGTTTGGGCGGGAGGGGTGCGTGGGGTTCGGTCGGTTCGGCGACTGACGGCGTGTGTGCTCCGGGCTTGCCGGGGACGCCGTCCGCCGGGCCGTCTTCGCGCAGTACGTCGCCTGCCTTGTGCGCTGCGGCCTTCAGCGGGTTCTTGTCGCTCATCGCACTTCCAAGAGGTCGGGGAGTGTTCTGCGCCGCCTGGGTACCCCCGACCGAACCCTTGAACCAGCCCGCCTTCGCCGACCCGGGCCGCGCGGAGCGATCAGTCCTCGCCCAGGATGATGTTGCTCTGAAGGCCCGCGGGCTCCTGCTCACCCCGCTGTTCCCTGCGGGCCTCGCGGCGAACTGAAAGAACAGCGCGCGCACCGTCTTCGGTCCTGCGCTCCGCGATCACCGGCTCGACGCCGGCCGACTCGATGTCCGCGCTGGTGCCGGGTTCCATGAGGGCACCTCCTACGTCTTCCGCTCGTGGCTCCGAGTACCCGGCGCCCGCGTTCCAAACGGGCGGTGCGTTCCGCGCCCGGGCCGGGCGGACGCTTCGGCCCGCGGCTCGAGGGGACTCGGAGCTCATGACCGAGAAAGCAGACATCCGGGGCTCGTACTGGATGGACACGGCACCCGGCGAGACGTATCCACCGCTCGACACGGATGTGACCGTCGACGTGGCCGTGGTCGGCGCGGGCATCGCCGGACTCAGCACGGCCTGGGAGCTGGCCCACGCCGGGCGCAGTGTCGCGGTCCTTGAGGCCGACCGCGTCGCCGCGGGCGTCACCGGCCACACCACCGCGAAGCTCTCCGTCCAGCACACGCTGATCTACGACCGGCTGCGCCGGACCCGTGGCCCGGAGGCGGCACGCCTGTACGCACGCTCGCAGACCGAGGCGATCGAGCACGCCGCGGCCGTCGTCGACGAGCTGCGCATCGACTGCGACTGGGAGCGCAGGAGCGCGTTCACCTACACCCGGGACGAGCGCCGGACCGACGAGATCCGCGCCGAGGCTCAGGCCGCCCGCGAGGCCGGCCTCGACGCGGAGTTCGTGACCGAGACGGGTCTTCCCTACTCCGTGGCCGGGGCGGTCCGCGTCGCGCATCAAGCCCAGTTCCACCCGCGCAAGTACCTCCTCGCCCTCGCCGAGGATCTACGGGCCCGGGGCGCCCTCCTCCACGAGCGCACCCGGGTCCTCGGCCTCGAGACGGGCGATGCCTGCCGTCTGACGACCGAGACCGGGGCGCGGGTGACCGCCGGCCATGTCGTGATCGCCACGCACTATCCGGTCTTCGACCGAGCACTGTTGTTCACCCGGCTCTCCCCGCGCCGCGAACTCGTCGTAGCCGCACCGATCTCCGCGGACCGGGATACCGACGGCATGTACATCACGCCCGAGGAGGACACCCGCTCGGTCCGCACCGCCCCGTACGAGGACGGCCGGCGGCTGCTGATCGTCACCGGCGAGCACTTCACCCCCGGCACCGGCGACACCGACAAACGGTTCGCACGCCTCACCGACTGGGCCGAGGAGCACTTCCCCGACATCACGCCCACCTACCGGTGGGCCACGCAGGACAACGACTCCACCGACACCGTGCCGCTCGTCGGCCCACTGCCCCCGCTGTCCCGCCACGCGTACGTGGCGACAGGCTTCGGCGGCTGGGGACTCAGCGGCGGCATCATGGCCGGTCGGCTGCTGACCGGGCTGATCACCGGCGACCGCCCGCCGTGGGCCGAGCTGTACGATCCGCGGCGCCTGCGTTCCGTACTCCGTGAGGCCCCGGCCTTCCTCAGGCACCAGGCGACGGTGGCCCGGCACTTCGTCGGCGACCGCCTCCCACCGTCGCACGCCGACACCCTGGCCGACATCACGCCCGGCACCGGCGCCGTCGTCCGACACGGCGGACAGCGCTGCGCGGTCTACCGCGACGAGGACGGTCGCCCGCACGCCGTGTCCGCGAGGTGTACGCACATGGGGTGCCTGGTCGCGTTCAACGCGGCGGAGCGCGCCTGGGAGTGCCCGTGCCACGGCTCGCGCTTCGACACGGACGGCCGGGTGGTGCAGGGCCCGGCGACGCATGCCCTGGAGCAGCGAGACGTGCACGAAGAGGAGCCGCCGGAGGGCTGACGAGCGGCCCTAGTCGTGGGCGGGCCGGCCGCTCAGCCGGTGGTCGGCGAGGTTGAGCGCCTCGTCCACGACCCGGCGCAGATGGCCGTCCCGCAGGGAGTAGATGACCCGGCGGCCCTCCTTGCGGGTGTTCACCAGGCCCGCGAGACGTAGCCGCGCCAGATGCTGGCTGACCGCCGGGCGGGCGGCGCCGCACCGCTCCGTGAGCGTCGTGACGTCGGCCTCGTCGTCGGTGAGGGCGTGCAGCAGGGCGAGCCGGGTGCGGTCGCCGAGGAGGGCCAGGACTTCGGCGGCGAGGGCGAACTGCTCCTCGCCGGGGGTACGCGGATGCGCATCCTGCGCAGGTGATAGGTGCATGCGTGCGCTCATACGCACATAATGACTCCGTGGGCCTCGCCGAGTCCACTCCCGCGTATGGAAAGGGGACCCTTGTGAGCGCCGAGCACCACGGCCACGGCCATCCTGAGCACGGGCATCACGAACATCACGGGCACGAGCGCAAAGGGCACGAGCACGGGCAACGCGGGCGCCTCTCCCGTCCGCTCCACCGGCTGAGCCACCTCCTCACCCCCCACTCCCACGAGAGCGCCGACAAGGTCGACGCCGCCCTGGAGTCCTCCGCCCGCGGCATCCGGGCCCTGTGGGTCTCACTGGCCGTGCTCGGCGTGACCGCCGCGGCGCAGGCGGGCGTCGTCGTGGTCTCCGGTTCGGTCGCGCTGCTGGGCGACACCGTGCACAACGCCGCCGACGCGCTCACCGCCGTACCCCTCGGGATCGCCTTCGTGCTGGGCCGGCGCGCGGCCACGCGACGGTTCACGTACGGCTACGGCCGGGCCGAGGACCTGGCGGGCCTCGTGATCGTGCTGACGATCGCCGGGTCCGCGGTCTTCGCGGCCTTGACGGCGGTCGACCGGCTGCTCGATCCGCGCCCGGTCACGCACATTCCGGTCGTCGCCGCCGCGGCCGTCATCGGCTTCGCGGGCAACGAATGGGTGGCCCGCTACCGCATCCGCGTCGGCCGCGCGATCGGCTCGGCCGCGCTCGTCGCGGACGGCCTGCACGCGCGCACGGACGGCTTCACCTCACTCGCCGTCCTGCTGGGCGCGGGCGGCGCGGCGCTCGGCTGGCAACTCGCCGACCCCATCGTGGGCTTGGCGATCACGGCGGCCCTGCTGCTGGTCCTGCGCGACGCCGCGCGCGAGGTCTTCCGCCGGGTGCTGGACGCGATCGACCCGGCGCTGGTGGACAAGGCCGAGCGGGCGCTGCGGGAGGTGCCGGGCGTGCAGGCCGTCGGCGAGCTGCGGCTGCGCTGGATCGGCCACCGGCTGCGGGCCGAGGTGGCGGTGGTCGTGGACGGCGACGTGACCGTACGCCAGGCGCACCGCGTGGCCGTCGAGGCCGAGCACGCCCTGCTGCACGCCGTTCCCGGGCTCACCGCGGCTCTGGTCCACGCCGACCCGTCACCCGCGCCCGGCGAGACGGATCCCCACCTGGCCCTGGCCCACCACACGGCGTGACCGACGCGGTCAGGCGACGCCGAGCCCCTCCAGCACGACAGCGTTCGGCAACTCCGCGAACGCCTTCCCCGGCACCAACAGCTTCCCGCGCCGACGGCCGCTGCCGACCAGGACGTACGGCAGATCGACCACCGCCGAGTCCACGAGCAGCGGCCAGTCGGCGGGGAGCCCGATCGGCGTGATCCCGCCGTACTCCATCCCGGTCTCGCCGGTGGCCGTGTCCATCGGCGCGAACGACGCCTTGCGCGCGCCGAGTTGGCGCCGGACCACGCCGTTCACATCGACCCGGGTGCCGGAGAGCACGACGCAGGCGGCGAGCGTGCTCTCCCCGCCGCGCTTACCCGCGACGACCACGCAGTTGGCGGACTGGTCGAGGAGTTCCGGACCGTAGTGCTCGAGGAACGTGGCGGTGTCGGCCCAGTCCGGCTCGGTGTCGACGTACACGATCTGCTCGGCGGGAACGTTGCCGCGCCAGTGGCGTACGGCGTCGGCGACCGGGCGGGTCAGTTCGTCGAGGCAGTCGGGCGCGGGCGTGGCGTTGTCGAAGTGTCCGATCGGTGCGCGCATGCCCGCACGCTAACAGGAGGGCCGGCGGCCTTCGACGGGTGTCTCAGTGCACGCCCGGGACCGACACCGTCATGACCATCTCCAGCGGTACGTCGCCCGAATTGGCGTACGTATGGGGGACGTTGGCCTCGAAGGAGGCGCTCGCGCCCGCGGGGACCCGGTGCTCCGTGCCGTCGACGGTGAGCGTCAGCTCGCCCGCCGTGACATGGATGAGTTCGACCGTGCCGGCCGGGTGCGCGTCCGAGGAGCTGCCCTCGCCCGGCATCAGCAGCCAGTCCCACATCTCCAGCGGGCCGGGCGCCTCGGCGCCCGCGAGGAGCCGGTTGTAGCTGCCGGCGTCGGTGTGCCAGAGCCGTACGGCCTGCTCGGCCGGGACGATGCGGACCTTCGGGCCCTGCTCGTAGTCGAGCAGGGTGGTGATGCTGATGCCGAGGGCGTCGCCGATCTTGACGACGGTGCCGAGGCTGGGGTTGGTGCGCGCCTGCTCGATCTGGATGAGCATGCCGCGGCTGACCCCGGCGCGAGCGGCGAGCGTCTCCAGGGTGAAGCCGCGCTCGCTGCGCCAGCGCTTGACGTTGCGCGCCAGGGACTGGGTCAGCAGGTTGAGGTCCGACACATCAAGTCCAATATTATGAATGACAGAGTTCAATGCTTTGCACTACGGTGTGGTGCACCTGTTCGTTCACTGCACTGTACTGCGAGGCATCCCGTGACAGCACTCTTCGCTCTGGCCACCAGCCTTCTGTGGGGGCTGGCCGACTTCGGCGGCGGGCTGCTGACACGACGTATGCCGGCGCTGACCGTGGTGGTCGTCTCGCAGTCGATCGCCACCGTCGTGCTCGGGGCGATCGTCGTGGTGACGGGCGCCTGGAGCGAGATGGGTCCGCAGCTGTGGTTCGCGGTGGCGGCCGGGCTCGTCGGGCCCGTCGCGATGCTCGCCTTCTACAAGGCGCTCGCCCTGGGCCCGATGGGCGTCGTCTCGCCGCTCGGCTCGCTCGGCGTCGCCGTCCCGGTGGGGGTGGGTCTCGTCCTCGGCGAGCGGCCGGGGCTGTTGCAGTTCGCGGGGATCGTGGTCGCCGTCGTGGGCGTCGTGCTCGCGGGCGGTCCGCAGTTCAAGGGCGCCCCGGTGCAGCGGCAGGCCGTCTTGCTCACCCTGCTCGCGGCGTTCGGCTTCGGCGGGGTGATGGCCCTGATCGCCGAGGCCTCGACCACCCTGACCGGCCTCTTCCTCGCCCTGTTCGTCCAGCGCGTGACGAACGTCGTCGCGGGCGGCACAGCCCTGTACGCAGCCGTCCGCCGCGGCACCGTGGCTCCCCCGAAGGTCTCGCCGGCCGCGCTCCCGGCCCTCGCTTTCGTCGGCCTCGCCGATGTCGCGGCCAACGGCACATACTCGCTGGCCGCCCAGTCCGGCCCGGTCACCGTGGCGGCCGTACTCGCCTCGCTCTACCCGGTGGTCACGGCCCTGGCCGCCCGCGGCATCCTCAGCGAACGGCTGCGCGGCGTCCAGGCGGCGGGCGCGGGCCTGGCCCTCGTCGGCACCGTACTGCTCGCGACCGGTTAGGAGTCGGCGCGTACGTCGTCGACGGCGCCCTCCGCGCCCAGCGCGGCGAGGCGGGCGGCGGCCTCGGCGTCGAGTTCGGTCAGGGCCAGCAGCTGGTCCGGGGTGACGCCTTCGGGGATCGGCACCGGCGCCGGCGTACGCAGCGGCGGCTGCCAGCCGTCGCCCGGCGACCAGCGGCGTACGACGCGCGCCGGGGCCCCGGCCACCACCGCGTGGTCGGGCACCACCCCGCGGACCACCGCACCGGCCGCCACCACGACGTTCCGCCCGATCCGCGCGCCGGGCAGGATCACCGCACCCGTCCCGATCCAGCAGCCGGAGCCGATCTCCACCGCCTCCATCCGCGGCCACTGCTTGCCGATCGGCTCGTGGGGATCGTCGTACGAGTGGTTTGTAGAGGTCACGTACACGTAGGGCCCGAAGTAGCAGTCGCTGCCGATCGTGACCGTCGTGTCGGCGATGACGTGGCTGCCGCGGCCCAGCACGACACCGTCGCCGATGCGCAGAATGGGATCGGGCCCGAGGTCGAGATCGGGCATCAACCCGGCGGTCAGCGTGACCTGTTCGGCGACGATGCAGTGGGCGCCGAGATGGATCCACGGCTCACCGAAGACCGTGCCGAGCGGGAAGGCGAGTCTGGTACCTGTTCCCATCGCGCCGAAACGGAACCGTCCCGGGCTCTCGGCGCTCACGGATCCCGTGCGCTGCACCCAGGCCCAGCCCGCATGCACGGCGCGCTGGACGAGGCGGCGCCGCCATGACGAGAACGTGTTCCTGCTTCTGGGCACCCGCTCACCGTACTCAGCGGGCGTCGCACCCAAGAGGCCGTACACCTGTGATCTTCGCCCCACCCGGCCATCCGGACCGATGGCTTACGGTGCCGGTAGCGACGAGACGAGGAGTTGACGATGACGCACAAGGCGCTGATCGCGAGCGTGGGCGGCAAGGATCCGAAGGTGGATCAGGAGGCGTTCGCCGCCCCCACGTCCGTGGTGCTCGGCGATGTGACGCTGCACGCGGGCGCGAGCGTCTGGTACGGCGCGGTGCTGCGTGCCGAGTCCGAACCGATCGTCATCGGCGCGGGCAGCAACGTGCAGGACAACTGCACGCTCCATGTCGACCCCGGCTTCCCCATCACCGTCGGAGAACGCGTCTCGATCGGGCACAACGCCGTGGTGCACGGTGCCACGGTCGAGGATGACTGTTTGATCGGGATGGGTGCCACCGTGCTGAACGGTGCGGTGATCGGGGCGGGGTCCTTGGTCGCCGCGCAGGCCTTGGTGCCGCAGGGGATGCGGGTGCCGCCGGGGTCGCTCGTCGCGGGCGTACCGGCGAAGGTGCGGCGGGAGCTGACAGCGGAGGAGCGCGAAGGGATTGCGCTGAACGCGGCGGTTTACACGGAGCTGGCGAAGACGCACCGCGAAGCGCACGAGAAGTAACGACTGTCAGCGGTCTGCGGGTCCGTTGTGGCTGGTCGCGCCCACGACGGGCCCCGGCTCGAGCGAAGCCGAAAGCGGGGAGAAGTCAGCTCGACGGTCGCGGCGAGAGCGTCTCGGTGAACGGGGTGACGGGCCGCTCGATGCGTTCGCCGTCCACGGTGATGTCGACCGCCTCGTTGTAGAAGGCGAGGAGTCCCTTGATGGCGGCCACCGTGGGCAACGGGTCCGGATAGCTCCAGACGATGTTCCCGGGGACGTCGAGATCGCCCCGCAGCGACCAGTACTCGGCGGTGCCCTTGTAGGGGCAGCCCGTGCTGTGGTCGGTGGAGCCGAAGAGATCGAGGCGGACGTCCTCGCGCGGGATGTAGTACCGCACCGGCAGGCCGGTCTCGAAGAGCAGGACCGGACGGCGGGTGTCGGCGACGACCCTGCCGTCGATCTCGACCTGGACGTGACGGCTGCTCGCGAGAGCGTCCACCCGGTGGTGCGGGTCCTTGGGGTGGATGAAGATCTCTTCCTCCTCCTCGTACCAGTGGTCCAGCCCCCGGCCGCCGCGCTCGGACCACTCGAAGGCGATGTGGCCGGCCAGGTCGTCGGCGGGGTAGGTCCAGGCCGCGTTCTCCAGCAGTTCGCCGTCGACTTCGAGGTCGTAGAAGATCTGCGATCCGGAGTGCTTGCCCGTCCGGGGGTTCTTCGCCGGCCGGAGCAGGCCCTCGCGGACCTCGTCGCGGGGGAACGCGTACAGCGGTACGGGCCGGTCCGGCTCCCAGACGAGTACGGGGTGGCGGCTGTCGACGACGGTGACATCGCCCTTGCGGCCACGGACCCAGCGTTCGCTGGGCTCCCACAGGAAGCCCTCCGGGGTGGTCCGTACGGATCGCATGGTGAACAACACACTCATTGACCCATGCTCGCCGATGCCCCCGCCGAGGACAAGAAAACCGGTCATATCGAGCCGAACGGTTCCCCTTGGGTCGTTGATCCGTTGGGTTGCGTCAAGTCGAAGATCAGGTACCGGTCAGCCCTTACCATGGCTAACCTCAGCGTTTTCACGCGTGCAGAGTTGCGTTCCACCGCAGGGAGCATGCCCATGGGCACCACAGAGGCCGCACATTCACCGTCCGACAGCGAATTCCTGAACGGCCCGTCTGCTGGGACGGCTGGGCCGGCCGGGCCCATGGTGCCGCGCCTCGTGCTGGGTACGCGGCTGCGCCAACTGCGGGAGGAGCAGCAGATCTCCCGTGAGACCGCGGGCCACGTCATCCGCGCCTCACAGTCCAAGATCAGCCGGCTGGAGTGCGGCCGTCACGGGTGCAAGCTGCGTGACGTGGCCGATCTGCTCACGCTGTACGGAGTCACGGACCAGGCCGAACGCGCCACCTTGCTGGCTCTGGCCGAAGAGGCCAACACTCCCGGCTGGTGGCAGGCCTACAGCGACGTGGTGCCCAGCTGGATGCAGGCCTACCTGGGAGTCGAGCAGGCGGCCACGCTCATCCGCAGCTTCGAGGTCCAGCGTGTTCCCGCCTTGCTGCAGACCCCCGACTACGCCCGCGCCGCCCTCCGCCTCGCCCATCCGGACGCCTCCGCGGACGAGCTGGACCGGCGGGTCACCCTGCTGATGACCCGCCGGCGGATCCTGCACCGGGAGCAGGCGTCCCAGCTCTGGGCCGTGATCGACGAGGCGGCGCTGCGTCGTGCGGTGGGCGGCGGGAGCACGATGCGCGCCCAGCTCCAGCACCTCATCGAGGTCTCTCAACTCCCGCAGGTCACCGTCCAGATCATGCCGTTCCGGGCCGGCGGGCATGCCGCGTCCGGCGGTCCGGTCACCATCCTGCGGCTGCCCGGCGGCCAGTTGCCCGACGTCGTCTGCCTCGAGCAGCTCGCCAGCGCCCTTTACCCCGACAAGCCGGCCGAGATCGAGTACTACTGGGGCGTCATGAACCGCTTGGTGGTGCAGGCCCAGTCACCCGAGGCGACGCCCACGATCCTGCATCGGATCCTCCAGGAGACCTGACCTTCGGAACCTTCGGACGCGGACCGGCAGGCCGCGCGGCCGACGGGCTTCAGCGTTTGAGGGCGACGCCGCCGTACTGGTGCACCTCCGCCGGGAGGCCCCAGGCGCTGGTGTCGGGACGCCAGCGCGAGCACGACGCGACACCGGGTTCGATCAGTTCCAGACCGTCGAAGTAGCGCGCGATCTGCTCGGGGCTGCGCAGGATATACGGGATCGAACCGCCCTCGTTGTACTGCTGGATGGCCGTGACGTACTCCTCGCTGGTGTTGGTGCTGTCGTACTGCACCAGGTAACTGCCCGGGGGCAGGGCGTCCACCAGTTGCCGCACGATCGAGCGGGCCTCGTCGTAGTCCTCGATGTGCCCCAGGATGCCCATCAGCATGAGAGCGATCGGCTGATCGAAGTCCAGCGTCTTCCCGGCCTCCCGCACGATGGTGGCGGGCTCACGCAGGTCGGCGTCCACATAGTTGGTGACGCCCTCGGGGGTGCTGGTGAGCAGCGCGCGGGCGTGTGCGAGCACCAAGGGGTCGTTGTCGACGTAGACGATCTTGCATTCGGGGGCGACCCGTTGGGCGATCTCGTGGGTGTTGTCCACGTTGGGCAGACCGGTGCCGATGTCCAGGAACTGCCGGATGCCCTCCTCGGCGGCCAGATGCCGGACGGCGCGGGCCAGGAAGTACCGGGCGGCACGGGCTCCGGTCTCGATCCCGGGGAAGATCTCACGGAACGCGTCACCGGCTACGCGGTCGACCTCGTAGTTGTCCTTCCCGCCCAGCCAGTAGTTCCAGATGCGGGCCGACTGCGGCACAGTGGTGTCGATCTTGGAGAGCGCCTCCGGGTCGGAGATGTTCGGCTCATCAGTCATGGACGCTCCTGTGAGTAGTCGGTGCGGGGAACGCACCCCGTTGAATAGGCGCATAGGCGAATACCAGCCGTTGCCGCCCACGTTATTCCTCACGGCTCGGCACGGGTAAGCACGGGCCGCCAACTGCCCATGTTTCGCAGATCATTGGCTGGATTCCCGCGCATCACGGGGCAGGGGGGGCGTACGGGTCCGACGTCCCGCCGTACGCGACCGTGCGGGCGCCCCGGAGAGGACCCGGGGCGCCTGCCCAGCGCCGCAGTGGCCGCTTTCTTAACACCGCGGCGATGCCGGCCTCGTCGCCGTGGGGGCGAAAGAGGCAAGCCAGTGGCCCTGGTGACCTTCGTTCGCGAGCCGTCCCTGTTGGCTCACGCCCGGTCCCGGGCCTCGCCGCCACCGATGGGCCGGTGACGTGAAGAACCATAGTGGCCCGTGTGACGGGAGAGGCAACAGCGCTGGTTGCGGCGTCAGTTCCTCGTAAGGAGTGAGGGGCGGCCACGGCGAGCGTGGGTCCCTTTGGTCCGGGAAGGGTGGGACTTTCTACTCACGCACGTCCAGGCGGCTGATCCCGCCGGCGCCGCCGATCCGGTCGAGTGCGCGGGCCCGGCGGCGGGCGTCGCGGATGCCCTGCGTGGCGGCCGACTCGATTCGGTGGGCGTCCGCGGTCGTTTCGAGGCGCCGCCTGTCCCGACGGATCAGCACGACCGTCGCCCAGGCGACGAGCCCGAGCAGAGCGACCCCGACGATCACCACGAGCACCATCGCATCCTCCGTTCACAGCCGGCCTCGCGTTCCAGGGACCCGGAAGCGCGCACCCTCCGTGCTTCCCATCGTGCGGGCTCCCCCGGTACGAATCACCGCCCGCCGTCGGCAGTTTCGTACCCGGGAAGCTGCCAGGACTCGGCAACCAGGCCTCGAACGGGCTCAGTTGTTCGGGCGAAGTGTCCAGACAACCGTCATCTCACCAGTGACGGCACCGTCCTCCCGCTGGATGGCGACGGCCACCGGGAACTCGGGGCGCTTGCCGTCGTCGAGCTCGGCGACGACGTCGGCGATGGGACGGCCGAGCGTCGCGGTGGCCGTGACGGGCCCGCGCGCAAGCTTCTTGTACGCGATCTCCGCGCTGACAGCGAGCGGTACGGCGCGTGTGAGCTGGTCTCCGAAGGCGGCGAGGACGACTGCCCCGCTCGCCGACTCGCCCAGCGTGAACATCGCTCCGGCGTGCGGCCCGCCGACGTGGTTGTGGAACTCGCTCTGGTCGGGCAGGACGAGGACGGCCTTCTCCGGTGTGGTCTCGAGGTACTCGAGGTTCAGGGTCCGGACCATCGGCACCGTGGCGGCGAGCATCTCGCCGATCGACATCTGGTCTGCGCTCATAGCCGACACGTTACCCGCGAGTAGCATCCCTGGCCATAAGCCGACGATGTGATCGCAGTATCGTGACCGCCCATGTGGCCAGGAGAGCAGCCGCCGACCGGCGGGCAGCCCAATCCGTACCAGCAGCCCGGCTATCAGCAGCCGAGCCCGTACCAACAGCCTGGCTATCAGCAGCCGAACCCGTACCAGCAGGGCCAATGGACGGCCCCCACCGTCCCGTCGGGCGCTCCTCAGCCTCCACAGGGCGGCGGTGGCAGCAACAAGACGAAGATCGTCGCGATCGTCGCGGCGGCGGCCGTCGTGGTCGCCTCGGGCGTGACCGGATTCGTCCTGCTCGGCGGCGACAAGGAAGACAAGGCCGAGCCGGATCCCGCCAAGTCCAGTGCGCAGCCCACCAGTTCGGGAAATCCGCGCGGCTCGGACGGCGAACAGCCGACGATCGCGGGCTGGAAGGCCGTGGTGAACCCCAAGACGGGCATCGCCTTCGACGTGCCGGCCGACTGGGCGCTCGAGTCCCCCGACTGGGTCTCGTACGTCACCGAGGACGACGATCCCGAGGAGAAGCCCTTGGCCGCCTTCGCGGCTCCGGCATTCCTCGAGTCGAAGTGGTGCGGGACGGACGAGGACAAGGACGGCAGCGTGGACTACACGCCGCTGGCGGGCGCGGGCACTCGGGGCAACAACGGCGCCAGGAGCACCGAGGAGATCGCTCGCGCCGACTCGAATGCCTGGGTCTACGGGGCGTATACGCAACCGGAGAAGGCGAACATCGACTCCAATGCCGTGGAGTCGTACACGACGAAGTCCGGCATCACGGGCAGTGTGGGCACCGCGTGGTCCACGGGTGTGAAGAAGTCGGGTAAATGTGACAGCGACGGCAAGTCGACCGTGTTCGGCTTCAAGAACGCCGACGGCGACTTCGTCTCCTGGTCGTTCCACGGCGCAAAAGGCGTGTCCGGTGAGGTACCGGACGCAACGGTGAAGAAAATCCTCAGCACCGTGCGGCTGCACACGGACCCGTCGGGGTCCTGACCGGTACAGCGCTGACGAGTGTCAGTGACAAAAACGTGTCCCCACGCCGCTAGGGTGGGCGCCCATGTGGCCAGGACAGCAGCCGCCCGGGGGCGAGCAGAACCCGCAGGATCCGAATCAGAATCCCTATCAGCAGCCGGGGTACCAGCAGCCGAATCCGTATCAGCAGCCCGGATATCAGCAGCAGCCCAACCCCTATGCGCAGCCGCCCGGTCAGCCGGGCTGGGGTACGCCCACACCCGTGGATCCGCTGGGCGCTCCCCAGCCGCCGCAGGGCGGCGGCGGCAACAACAAGACGAAGGTCGTCGCGATCGTCGCGGCCTCCGCCGTCGTCGTCGCGGCCGGTGTCACCGGATTTCTGGTCCTGGGCGGCGACAAGGACGACACGGCGAACGACTCCGAGAAGAAGAGCCCGGCCGCCACGGCTCCCGCGTCGAAGAAGCCGAGCGCGCCCGCATCCGGTGGTGGGGAGAACCCGCGCGGCACCGAGAGCGAGAAGCCGACCGTGCCCGGCTGGAAGGTCGTGGTGAACCCGCGGTTCGGCACCGAGTTCGATGTGCCCGCCGACTGGGAAATCGAGAGCGCGGGCACCAGCGTCGGCTTCGAATGGGAAGAGAAGGGCAAGATGGACCGGACCACCGTCACGGCTCCCGCCTATCTCAAGTCCAAGTGGTGCTCGGACGACTCCGACAAGGACGGCCGCGAGGAGGACACCGCTCTCGCCACCGCCGGTACACGTGGTGAGAACGGCGCCACGAGCACGGCTCAGGCGGCCGAGACCCGGGTCCCGTGGTGGATCTTCGGCGGCTTTACGCAGCCCGACAAGAAGAGCATCACGTTCACCAAGCCGAAGCCGTTCAAGACGACTTCGGGCCTGGAGGGAAGCGTCGCCACGGCGTATTCGAAGAACACGCCGCAGAACGGAAAGTGCGCCTCCGACGGCAAAGCCATCACCTTCGCGTTCAAGAACGGTGCGGGCGATTTCGTCACCTGGAATCTTTACGGGGCCAAGGGCGTCGACGAGGAGATTCCGGAGGCGACCGTTCAGAAGATCCTCAAGACGGTACGCCTCACCGATACCGCCCCCACGGATTCGTAGCTTGACGGACTTTCTGGGGTTCTGAGGGTTCTGGGGGTTTCGGCGCGATTGGCGATTGGCAAGTCGGGGCAGTGACGCGATAGTTCACCAGTGACCAGTCCCGCCGCCGCCCCGAGAAGCCCGCGCCGCCCTGAATGGGCGGGCCGCAACTACACACTGCTGACCGCCGCCTCGGTCGTGACGAGTCTCGGCAGCCAGGGTGCGTTGATCGCGGCGGCGTTCGCGGTACTCGACGCGGGCGGCGACGGCGGCGACGTGGGCCTGGTGGCGGCGGCCCGCACTCTCCCGCTGGTGCTGTTCCTGCTGATCGGCGGCGCGGTCGCGGACCGGCTGCCGCGGCATCGGGTGATGGTCGCGGCCAACACCCTCAACTGCCTTTCGCAGGGGGCCTTCGCGGTCCTCGTACTCGCCGGGGAGCCGCAGCTCTGGCAGATGATGCTCCTGACCGCGCTCGGCGGCACCGGCCAGGCGTTCTTCGGTCCCGCGGCCGAGGGCATGCTGATGTCCTCCGTCAGCGGCGAACAGGTCGGCCGCGCCTTCGCGTTGTTCCGGCTGGCGACGCAGGGGTCCGGGCTTGGCGGCGCCGCGGTCGGCGGGGCCATGGTGGCGGCGATCGGCCCCGGCTGGGTGCTCGCCGTGGACGCGGTGGCGTTCGCGGTCGCCGGGTCCCTGCGGGCCTTCCTCGACGTGAGCCACATACCGCCGCGCGAGCCGGGCGAGGGGCTGCTCGCCGATCTCCGGGACGGCTGGCACGAGGTCGTCGGCCGGCCCTGGCTGTGGTCGATCGTGGCGCAGTTCTCCGTCGTGGTCGCCGTGGTCGCCGCCGCCGAGTCGGTGTACGGACCGCTGGTCGCCCGCGACAGCCTCGGCGGGGCCGCTCCATGGGGACTGGCACTCGGCGCGTTCGGCGCCGGGAACGTCGGCGGCGCGATCCTGATGATGCGCTGGAAACCGCGCCGCATGCTGCTCGCGGGCACCCTCTGTGTCTTCCCGCTGGCCATGCCGTCGGCCGCGCTCGCGGTGCCCCTGTCGGTTGCCGGGCTCTGTGCGGTGATGTTCGTGAGCGGTGTGGCCCTCGAGGTCTTCGGGGTTTCCTGGATGACCGCGCTGCACCAGGAAATACCCGAGGACCGGCTCTCCCGCGTCTCGGCCTACGACTGGTTCGGCTCCGTCTCGATGGTCCCGCTGGCCACGGCCCTCGCGGGTCCGGCGGAGGAGGCCTTCGGGCGTACGGCGGCCCTGTGGGGGTGCACCGTGCTGGTGGTCGTGGTGACGGCGGGGGTGCTGTGTGTGTCCGACGTACGGAACATGACGCGGCGTACGAAGGAAGTGGTGGTGGGAGTGCCGACGGCGAGTGAGCCGGCCGGCTGGAAGCGCCCGGCCGACGGATCGTGAGGGGCGCTGTGAAGGCTGCGTCAGCCGATGCTGAACGCGCCGTCCGGTGGTTCGGGTGACGGCACCGCGTTCTCGTCCCGTACGGGCTCGGCGTCTCCCATGAAGTCGCGCAGCGCGGCCCCGTGTTCGAGGCGGGCCGGGAACGCGTCGGCGGCGGTACGGCGGGCGAGGGTGGCCGTGTCGACGGGGTGATGGGCGGCGACGAGGATCGCGTTGCCGAACCGGCGACCGCGCAGCACGCCCGGCTCGGCGATCAGCGCCAGTTCCTCGAACACCGTGGAGAACGTGGCGAGTTGGGAGCGCAGGAAGGCGAACGGCGCGGTGTCGGCGAGGTTCGCCAGATAGACCCCGTCGCCGCGCAGGACGCGCTCGGCGGCTCGGGCGTACGCCACCGATGTCAGGTGCGCCGGGACACGTGAGCCGCCGAAGACGTCGGCGATCACGACGTCGGCGGAGTCGGGGGCGGCGGTTTCCAGCCAGGTGCGGGCGTCTGCGGCGTGCAGTCTGATGCCGGCGTCGTCGGGGACGGGAACGTGCTCGTTGATCAGGTCGATCAGCCCTCGGTCGGCCTCGACGACGTCCTGGCGGGAGCCCGGCCGGGTCGCGGTGAGATACCGGGGCAGGGTGAGCGCGCCGCCGCCGAGGTGCAATACGTCGAGCGGACTCCCCGGCTCCGCGAGGGTGTCCAGGACGTGGCCGAGCCGTCGCGCGTACTCGAACTCCAGGTGCGTTGGTGCGTCGAGGTCGACATACGACTGCGGGGCGTCGTTCACCGTCAGCAGCCAGGCGCGCTTGCGGTCGATGTCCGGGAGCAGTTTGGCGGTTCCGTGGGCCACGGGGCGGGTCACGGGTATCCGTTCGTCCACGGGGTGCCTCCGGCGGTTGGGCGGGTGGGTTCGTTTTTGGGTGCGGGTTGAGTGTGGCTGGTCGCGCAGTTCCCCGCGCCCCTGGGTGGGTGGTGGGTGC
>NZ_BMPQ01000059.1 GCF_014647675.1 Streptomyces flaveus
GGGGGACTTCGTCCCCCGCAGGAGTCTTCCGCTTCGCTTCAGACTCCGGGCGGGTCCGCTGCGCTCCCCCGCCTGACAGTCCTTCGGGCTACGCCTCCACTCCTCTGCGGCCCGCTAATGCGGGCCGGCGGCTGGCATGGTGAGTGCCGGTGGGGTCAGTTGAACTTCTGACGATCGATCCGCTTGAAACGGCATCCGATGCTGTTGTCCGGGTCCCTTCCCGGTATCTGAAGAAGGACGAGCCGGCCATCGTCCTCTAGCAGCATCAGCAGCTCGTTCGCGCTCTCCGTCTCTACTCTGAAGGACTGCTCACCCCGGAAACTGCCCAGCGTCCAAGCCGCCTTGCCGCTCTCTCTCTGAGTGATGCGGCCATTCATGTAGTCGAAGTCCATCGGCCATCGCTTCACTTCCGCCGAACCGTCCTCCTCGAGCGTCAGGGAGGAGTCGCACAAGCCACTGGCACGCCAGTGGCCGACCAGGTCGGTACGGGTGACGTGCCCGGCCTCCGATTCATAGGGGGAGCATCCGGCGAGAAGGCCCGCACCAAGACAGAGTAGGACCGAGATTGTCGAACGCCGCTTCATTGCTGCCCCCGTCCCGTTGCAGTGGACAGACCCTATGTCACCGCTATACACCTATCGCCTTCAGGGCTCGCTGAGAGGCGTGCACATCTGATTCATTCTTGTGCTTCATTTTGATGCTTGGATAGACTCTGGACTCGGATAGCGGCACGGCTGAGGGGTCGGAACCATTTTGATCACGCCCTCTCACATCTGAGCGGATGCTGTAATCCGTCGCGGTGGACTCACCGCAGCCGGTAACACACCGTCTGCATACAGGTTTCCCCGGTCCTGGCACGTCAGAGCTTCCACCGGCCTACAGAAGAAGGCAGACCGAAATGGCAGCAATGAAACTCCGCCCCCACCAGCGAGAGGCCGTGGACGCGGTACTGCGTGCCTTCGAATTGCCTGCAAGATCTCTTGTGCCGGAGGGTGGCCTTCGCACTCAGGTGATCATGGCGACCGGATCCGGCAAGAGCCTCGTGGCCACCCGGAGCGCTGAGGAGCTCCGCGCGGGCCGCGTCCTGGTGCTCGTGCCCTCGCTGGATCTGCTCGCCCAGACCGAGGCTTCCTGGCGCGAGGGCGGACGCACAGGCCCGATGATCGGGGTGTCCTCACTCCGCGGGGACGAGGCGGGCTTCCCCAACACCACGGACGTGGACGAGCTGGTCGCCTGGGTGCGGCCGTTCGACAAGGTGACCGTGTTCGCCACGTACGCCTCCCTCGGGCTCGGCACCCTCGAGCGCGCCCACGCCGCCGGCCTTCCGGGCTGGGACCTGATCGTCGTGGACGAAGCCCACCGGACCTCGGGCCGGATCGGGAAGCCGTGGGCGGTCGTCCACAACAACCAGAAGATCCCGTCCCTGCGCCGCCTCTACATGACCGCCACGCCCCGGCTGTGGCAGCTGGACGAGGACTCCGAGCAGGGCGCGCCGGGCGAGCTGGTGGCGAGCATGGAAGACGACCCCAACTCGCCGTTCGGCAACAGGTGTTTCACCCTGACGCTGTCGGACGCCATCGACAGGGGCATCTGTGCCCCGTACCAGGTGGTGTGCGTGGACATCACCGACACCCAGCTTCAGGCCGCCATGCTGCTCGGTGCCGAGGGCCGGTCGGACCAGGTGCGTGGGGCCCGCCTCGCCGCGCTGCAGACGGCATTGGTGAAGGCGGCCTCGGAGGAGGGCTTTAGCCGCACGCTCACCTTCCACCACGTGGTGAAGGAAGCCGAGGCTTTCGCGGCCGGCCTTCCCGATGTCGCCGCGCAGCTGCACGACGCGGACCCGGAGCTGTACCCGGCCACGATCTGGGCGGACTGGCTGTGCGGCGACCACAAGCCCCTCCACCGGCGGCGGGTTCTCGGGGAGTTCGCCGACGGCATCGCCACGGACGGCACGGTCGTGGCGAAGGGCTTCCTGAGCTCGGTGAAAGTGCTGGGCGAAGGCGTCGACACCCGAAATTGTGACTCTGTGTACTTCGCGGACGTGCGCGGCTCGATGCCGGACCTGGTCCAGGCCGTGGGGCGGGCGCTGCGGATGCAACCCGGCGAGGGCAAGGTGGCCTCGCTGGTCGTGCCCGTGCTGCTGGCGCCCGGGGAGACGGCGGACAACATGCTCACCTCCCGGGCATTTGGCGGCCTCGCGAAGCTCCTGGAGGCCCTACGCGCGCACGACGCCCGCATCGTCGAGCAGTTGGCCGAGCAGCAGACCCAAAGCCGCTCCAGGGGTGTCCAGACGCGCGAGAAGGGCAAGGAGAACGGCGCGGGTGAGGGCGGTACTTCGGTTTCGGCGAAGGCGCTGCTGAAGTTCTCCACACCGCGTGACCCGGCGCAGCTGGCCGCGTTCATCAACCTGCGGGTCCTCAACCCCGAGCACGAGCACTGGCGGCGCGGCGTGGAGGCCGCCGTCATCTACGCCCGCGAGCACGGGGACCTCAAGGTCCCGTTCACGTACCGCGTGCCGACGGGTGAGGAGGCGGAAGCCGAGGGATGGCCGGCCTCCCTCGCCAACTTCCCGCTGGGGCAATGGATCGCCGACAACAGGAGGTTCTACGCCCGCCAGGACATGGACGAGGACCGCATCGAGCAGCTGGAGAAGCTCGGCATGGTCTGGTCGCACTTCGACGTCGCGTGGGAGGAGGGCCTGGCCGCCGTTCGCGGGTGGGCCGCCGAACACGGGCACGCGCTCGCCCCGCTCGACGCCACGCACCAGGGGGCGAAGGTGGGGATCTTTCTGAAGAACGCCAGGGCCGCCGCGCGGAAGGCTACCGAGATCGAGCAACGGCGTGCCGAGGGACTGCCCGTCCAGTCGTCGGCCGGCGCCCTGTCGGAAGAGCGCCGCGAGCAACTGGAGGAGATCAACCCGTCGTGGTGCCCCACCTGGCCGGTGGAGTGGCAGCGCGCCTTCCACCTCACCCGACAGCACCTCGAGGAGGGCGGCGAGCTGCCCACCGAGCCGGGCATCGTCGTACGCCAGGGCGAGGACCTCGGGCGATGGGTCAAGACGGTGCGCTTCGGCTGGGACAAACTCACCGGCGTCCAGCAGTGGATGTGCGAGCACATCCTCGGGATCACACCCGCCACCGAGGACGAGAAGCCCCAGCCGCGCCGCACACAGGCCGACAAGTGGGCCATGAACTATGCGGCCGCCAAGCAGTTCTACGAACGCGAAGGGCACCTTCGCGTGCCGAGGAAGCACGTCGAGCGGATCGTCGGCGAGGACCAGGAGGAGCGGGAGCTCCGGCTCGGAGCATGGATCGGCAACCAGCGGAGCAGGGCCGCGACGCTCACCCCGGAGCGCGTGGAGCAGCTGTCCGCGATCGGCATGCGCTGGGCGTAGAAGTCTCGTGTGGCCGAACAAGTGTGACTGAGCGCTTCACTTGGCGAGTTGAGCACTGCCGGCACGGCATCGCCGTTCCAGCCGGCTCGGACGAGGCCCGGTTGCTGGGGTACGAGAACGATGTAGGGATGCGTCGATCAGCGGGAGGCGGACTGGCGTCGTCTTCACGGCCAAATGTCCGAGACCCGGGCGGGCATGTCATGGGACTATCCGGCTCGACCCGCAGAGAGGTGGAGTGCTGATGGGGATCGACTACAGCTACGAGGTCTTCGTTCCTGCCCGGAATGTCACGCGCGCCCTGACCGAGCTCGCCGCGCTGGCGCCGACGACCAGCCGACGGCCACCGGTCACAGTCACTCTGCCCGGCGGTGACGAGGTTGCCCTTCCGTTCACCTCACACTACGAGAGCGGGCCGGTCGACTGCTCCACGGGCGGCACGCTGGACCTCGACACCACGATCATGGTCGGCGTCGATGACGACGCGATGCGCGAGTTCGCAAAGCCCCATGATTGGGAACGCGCCGAGCGCGGGAGGATCCCGGTCGGGTACGTCTACCTCACGGTCAGGTGCGCGACCAGATGGCACCCCGGCTACGCATCGCTGGACTTCACCGCGGCCACAACTGGTATGAGCCTGGCGTTCGAGCGGTCCGCGAGTATCAGAGCGGTGTTCACCGGCCTCACCGCTGCCAGCGGCGGAGTGTGCTGTGTGCTCGACACCGAGGAGGCTACCCGGCAGATCTGCTGGCTGAACGGTGAGCCGACGCGGGAGACGGTCCCTGGCCCCCGCTTCGCCGATTACCGCGCCCTGGCCGCGTCTTGGCCTGCCCAGGAGCCGTGACGAAGCGGCAGCCTGCGACTGTCTCCTGCGCCGCCACCGATCGCTCAACCCGCCAGCTCGATCGCTCACCCGCCAACTGAAGCGCTCAGTCACAACAAGGTGTTTCTGCCCGGCCCGTCCATCCATCTACAGGTCGAACTCAAGGTGCTCGACGTCGGTGAAACGGACCTCCTCCAGCTGGCCGGCGCGGCGGCCGCCGTCCTGGAAGTACACCTCCTTGAGTGCTTCGGCGGCGATCTGCTGGAGTTGCTGGTCGGTGGCGCCTTGCTCATGGGCGTCGAAGAGACGGGCGGCGTACTGCGGCGGCAGCGCGACCGTCAGGTGCCGGAGGCGGTCCTCGTCCGTCGTGCCGATCGGCGCGGTGTAGCCGATCCGGGCGCGGGTGTCGATGACGATGCCGCCGGTGGTCGCCGCCTTCTGCCGTGCCTTGGCGCGGATCTGCGGCTGCCAGCGCTTCTTCACCTCGTTCTCCAGGCGGGCGGCGAGGTCCGGACGGGGCTTTTTGATCTGGTCTTTGACGTACCGTTCGACGGTGCGCTGAGAGATGCGCAGCATCTGGGCGACCGCCTTGGTGCCTTTGAGCTGCTTGACCAGGTACCGCATCTGTGCGCCGGCGCTCTTGGGCGTCGGGCGGGTGAACGCCTTGTGCACCGCGGCGTCCAGGCCGTTGCCGAACAGGCTCATCGCGCTCTACCTACTCCCCGGTGTCCTGGTCGGTGACGGTGCCGTCCTTGATGTAGCGGGCGAGGTTGAGTTCCGGGGCGTTGAACTGCTCGCGGACACCCTCGCCCCACAGCACGCTCTGGGTGCCCTCCCACTTGACCAGCCCGGGGTTCACGCCGAGCTTGAAGCCGCCGGGCAGCGGCTTGCCGTCCCGGTAGGGCAGGAAGTCCAGCGGCGACGGCCCGTCGGACGCGTAGACAGCGCAGTCCGAGAGGACCGCGACCGGGTACTGCCCGGTGAAGGCGGCGTGCTTGACGATCTTGCGGTGCATGTTGATCCGGGTCCGGGAGATGACGGCGGCGCGGATGTCCGGGCGCCACGTCGGCCGGGCAAGGGCCCGCCACGGCTGCCCGGGCTTCCAGCCCTCCCCGCGCGGGCGCTCGCGCAGCTTGCCGATGCCGCCCTTCACAGTCGCCTTGACCGCAGACACCACGATCGCCAGCTGAGGGTCACGCTGCCGGTAGCCCTCCATCGCCTTCAAGAACTCCTCCGGAGGCAGGTCCGCGCTCACCCCGAGGTCGGCCATCGTGGCGAGGTAGGCATCGCGCAGCCGGTTGTACCAGGCGTCCAGGTAACGGCCGTTGCCGTGGCGGACGTACGCCTCGACCGGGCGCACCTCGTAGCCGAGCTCCACCGCGTACGCCACGGTCGGTGTGGCGTACCAAGCCGGCCCCTCGGGCCGCTCGCCTTTCGGCGTGAACGGACTGGGCAGCAGCTCGCTGTTCAGCTGCGCCCACTTGTCCTTGGCTACCTTCACGCGGGACAGGTCGACATGGCTGAGGTCGACCAGCCAGGAGCCGGGCAGTTTCGCGTCGAAGACGGGGTTCTTGACGTGCGTCGGCTCGCCCAGGCCGACTGTGAGGCCGTTCGCGCCGGCGGCGAAGGCCATGTTCACGTCGATGCCCACCAGGTTGCGGCGCAGGCACTCGGCGTCGGTGAGCGGGCGCGCCCAGTCGTACGCCTCCTCCACCAGGACCTCAGCCGGGGTCCGCTGGTGAAAACGCGGCAGATCGGCGAGCAACGGATGCCCGTCGGGAGCCTCGCACGGCGCGCAGTCCACCGGATCCTTCCCCAGCGAGCCGGGGTTGTGCTCGGAGTGCCGCTTGCCGTCGGCGTCGGGCTCGGAGGCGCGGGTCGGCGGATGCAGCGCGGTCATCAGCTCCAGGCCCGTGACGGCGGTCGAGCCGCGCGGCGTCATCACCCGGGCCGCATACGTGCCCAGCAGCCGGGCCAGATCCGCCGGCGGCAGCTGGGCGGCGTCGCCCCAGTGCCGGGTGTCCAGCGCGTCCCACGACGGAATGCACAACTGCACGCAGGAGCGCTCTGAGCCCTGCGCGGGGCGGTAGATCCTCGCCCACGGCCCGAACCCGCGCTTCGTCAGCTGCCAGTCGGCGCGCGTCAGCTGTTTGATGACCTTGTGGCCCTCCGGGATCCGGCCGGCCAGACGCTCCTGCTGTGTGAGCGTGACGGGCAGGTCGTAGTGCTCGCACGCGGCCCCGGTCAGCACGATCAGCGGGTCGGCGTCCTTGCCCGGCCCGGACAACTTCGGCTGGCCGAGCCGCCCTTCGCCAAGCGTCCACTCCACCAGGGCCGCAATCGACTTCGCCGGTACGTCCAGGACCAAGCCGCCGACGCAGTACGCCAGCGCCTGACCGTCTTCGACGTCGACGACCGTGAGCGGCCCGTTCTCGAACCGCGCATCGGCACCACCGGCTGGGGTGCCAGCGGGGGCGGCCTTACGCGCGGGCGGCCGACGCGACGTCGGCCTGGTCGTGGCCGCCGGATGCGGCACAGCGGCGGGGCGCAGTGCGGTGTTCTCAGCAGCAGGCTCTGGGATCGGGCCTGTGGGTTCGGTGCGGGCTTTGGCCGGTTCAGCTCCCGTTGGCGCAGGAGCGGCTGGGAGGGCAGGCGTCTCGGGGACCGCCGTGTCCTCAGAGGGCACCGGAGCCTTGGCGGGGTAGAGCTGGGCGAGCTGCTTGAGCATGCGGGCGTAGGCATCGCGCTCCGGCGGCCGCGGCTCGGTCTTGCCGGCCTCCCAGCCGCTGACCGTCGCCCGCCGCACCTGCAGTGCGGCGGCCACCTCGTCCAGCGTCAGGCCATGCGCCTGGCGCAGCCGTTTGCGCTCCGCCGGGGGCGGCAACGGGGAGCGGGACGCGATGAGCGCGTCGACCGCGTCGAACAGCTCGGACATGCAGCACCTCCTGCCCCGACCCTAGCGTTAAGCGCACATTTCGCGTACCAAACGCGTACGGACGCCGTAAACGGCGATTGAGGGTTCACGGTTGCTCCCGTAGGGCGCCCTCGGGCTTGGGCTGCTACAGGCTCTCTAGCCGAGGGTCCGCGGTGGTGTCTCGGCTATGCCTGAACTGGCCAGGGAGAGCGGCTTGGTGTGAGAGATCTGGGAGAGCAGACAGCCGCCGTGCACCAGCCATCGCGGTGGAGAACGCTCGGGGGCGGGCATGGGTGAGATCGTCAAAGGACTCGAACGAGCGTTGCTGACCCGTCCCGTTCCCACCGGTGACACCGCTGTGCGCTTCCTGCTCAAGGCAGAGAAGGGCTCCACGAAGAACGTGGCTGTCCTCCTGGGGATCTCCCAGCGCACGGTACAGCGGTGGGTCACCACCCGGCCGGGAATGCGCCGCCGTCCCGGTGCTGTGCATGCGGGGTTGATCGATGAGGCCGTCAGGGCACGGTGGCAGCCACGGGTGCGCGCCCGCCGACGGACCCGGGCCGAAGCCGACGGGTTTGTCTTCCACACCAGGGCGCGGTTCGGTTTCGCCGCTCCGGCAGGATCATCGGACGATCCACGAGTACGGCTGATCACCCAGTACCTGTCGGGAGAAGTGGCCCGCGAGCTGTTCGCCGCCCGGGACACCGGCGGAGGCGAGCAGCAGCAGCTGGTGATCCTCGCCCGAGCGCTGGGGCATGCCTACTTCCGTGATGGAGGCCTGCGTGCCCACGGTCTCGGGATCGCCTTCACCGATGTGGAGTTCGCTGATTTCTCCATCGACTGACGTGCACCTGGTTCGGGCTCAGGACGAGGGCGGGAGCTGGTGCCGTGTCAGCATCGTGTCGTAGCACTGTGCTTCCTTTCGTTCGCGCCAGCCCCACTGGATGCGGCCGACAGGGCCGGTGCGCTGACCGACAGGCGGCTGGGTCGGGCGCATCCTGGCCGCCTCGGCCACGCGCAGCAGGTGAGTGCGGTCGTGAGGGCCGGCCAGCAGATGCTGGCCCTGGCCCGGCGCGAGCCGGGCGAAGCACACTGCGGCTTTCAGGAAGACGCGCGCCCACGGCGGCACCCGGTGCGAGGCGCAGCCGTCGGTGTAGCGGGCGCGGTCATGCAGGGCCAGGGCGGCCGCGGCGTCGTCGTAGTCGCCGGGGCGGGCGGTGGCGAGCTGCTGGAACGAGGCGCCGGTGAAGAGCGCGGCGGCGAGGGCGGCGGCCAGGCGGGGGTGGGCGGTCACGGCGGCCAGGCGCCGGGCGACTTTCCGGGCTGTCTGCTCGGTGAGGGGTGTCGGTGGCGGGCGGTGCCGGAAGGTGATCGGCGGCGGTGTGCACGGGGCGGTGCAGGGAGCGGGGCTGTCGTAGGAGACGAGGCGGTCCAGCACGGACAGGGTGAGCCACCGGTCTGCCGGCCGGGCGGACTCGGCGGCAGGCGAGGGTACGGGTGCGGTCGTGCCGTAGTAGTGGCGGCGGGCGGCCTGGAAGTCGGCGGTGACGCAGTAGTCGGCCGTCTGCAGCGCCTGGTGCAGGGCGGCGGGCAGATGGGGGCGGTGGCAGACCAGGGTCAGGTGGATGCCGGTGAGAGCGCGCATCTGCAGGAGGCGCATCGTGCGGCGGGCGGTGAGGCGGTGGGCGCGCAGGACGGTCAGCCGGGTGACGGGCAGGGCAGTGATCCAGGCGGTGGCGGCTTCCCAGGCGGGCTGACGGCCGGCGGGGAAACGCCCCGGGAGCAGGGGCGGTTTGCCCAGAGCGGCGAGAAGGTCGTGGGCGAGGCCGGTCTCGCTGGTGCTGCCCGGGCCGGGGTGCAGGGTGATCCGCCCGGAGGGCGGATGGTGGGCGGCCAGGGCGGTGTGCGTGTGAACCGCATCGTCGCCCGGGTCGATGACCACGGCGACGGACGATGGCACGGCGGGCGGCATGGCGGCGTGGTGGTCAGGCGAGGCGGCTGAAGGCCCAGCGCAGCAGCTCCTGATCCACACGGGAGCGGCCGGTGCGGGCCAGGGCGGTACGGGTGTGGGCGGTCAGCTGGGCCCAGGCGCGAAAGTTGCCGTGTGCGGCATGCTGGTCGGCGAACGTGATGTCGTCGGGATCGGCGTCGGCCCAGACCGGGTGGAACAGGGGAATGGCCTCCAGGACCTCGCTGGGGGTGAGGCGGGTGAAGTGCTGCCAGATGAAGATGCGGGAGGAGAGCATCGGTTCGCGGCGCAGCACGGTGTGGCAGCCCTCCCCACCGACGAAAATGATCGCGAGCTGGGTTGAGGGTTCGTCCCACAGGTAACGGAAATACTCGAACGCCTCCCCGTTGAGCCACTGAGCCTCATCGACCAGGAAGGTGCGGGGGCGTTCGGCCAGCGCGGTTTTCAGCAGGCGGTCGAACTCGCTGGGGTGGCGCGGTGGTTCACCGGCCAGGTCGAGCGCGGTGAACAACTCGTAGCGCACCGCGCGGGCCGTAGGACGTGCACGGAAGGTGATCTTGCGGACATCCTCGTGCGGTTCGAGTGCGCGCAAGCAGATGTTGACGGCGAGGGTCTTGCCGAAGCCGGCACCGCCGTGGATGCACATCATCGCGCGGGCGGCGACCGTGTCGGAGATGTTGTCCCGGGCGGTGAGCAGGGCCCGGGTGGTGACCACCGATGCATCGGGCAGGTCGACGTACTGGTAGGTGGCCGCGCTCACGAGGCATCTCCGTCTTCAGTGGTCTGTTCAGCCGGTCCGGGCGGGCGCCCGGGGGCAGGTTCGGACGGAACGGGAGGAGGCCGGCCGGGCGCGGTCCGGGTGACGAGGGAAGGCGGGGTACGCCAGTCGGCCGGGGGCGCGGCGGGCGGAATGAGGTCCGGCATCGCCAGATCCGACAGGGCGGTGCCGGCGGACTGGGCGAGTTCGGCCTCGGCCTGCGCGGTGGTCAGCACGCCGAGCCGCCGGGGCGCCTCGGGCTGGGTGGCGGCGGCGTAGCGCTCGCGCTGGGAAGCCTCCAGGTCTTTCTTCAGACGGCGGGAGCGAGCGGCCCGCGCCCGCCGTACGGCGCTGACCTGTTCCTCGGTGGCCTGATCGGCCAGGTCCGCAGACCCCAGGTAACGGCCGGTGGCCGCATGGTAGACCTCGATCCGGTGATCGTGGTGGGGCATGAAACGGACCCGGACCTGGATCCCGGCCTGACCGGTCATCCACGCGCTCACGTAGTCGCGTTTCCTGAAGCGGACTCCGCGGGTGGTCAGTGTGCGGGTGCCGGCGTCCTCCAGGGTGAACGTCCACAGATCTGCCGCGGGCACGTCCCGCAGCGGGGTGGGATCGTCCTGCCACGCCTCAAGCGGAGTCTTGCCCCGCAAGGGCGCGGGGCGATGCTCGGTGTTCCACCACAGCGTCCAATCCAGCAGCCGGGCGGTGAAGTCCTCGAAACCGAGCAGCACTTCGCCCGCCGGGCGAGAAGCCCGTTTGCCGGGGCGCGGCTGGCGAGCATAGCCGGGCAGCGCGGCCAGGAACATGCTCTCCACTGCCCGGTTGAGGCCCTCCACGGTGCCCTTGAGGTGAGGGGTGTAGGCGGGCAGATCCTCCACCGTCACATCCAACAGATCGAACGCAGCGGTCACCGTCCTGGACAGAAAGTCCTTGCCACGGTCCACACGCACCTTCTCCGGCAGGCCACCGAAGGGGCCGTAGGGGTCCTCGCGCAGGACCGCGGAGCGCAGCGCGGCCAGCACCGATTCCCGCGACGGATGCACCGGCGTGACGGCGACGCCGGTGATCGCGTTCGTCGCGCAGTCGGTGAACCAGGTGATCCACGGCCTGCGGGCCTTGCCGTCGACGTCGACCAGCACCGGGGATTGCATGTGGTCGGTCTCCCATGCCTGGTTGCGCCAACCCCGCGGCCGGGCCAGGAACACATCGTGTTTGCGCGCCGCCCGCTCGCCTTTCGCGAGTCCGGCCCGCTCCCCCGGCGTCAGGTCCCGCTGGATCGCACGGTGCAGCGTCGGAATCGACGGAGGCGGCTCTCCCTCACCCCTGACCGCGCGAGCGGTCAGCTCACGATGGACCGCCGCGACGTTGCCCTTCCACAAGGCCAGCAGGCGGCGCACCTCCGAGGTGACGGTGAAGCGGTCCTTGCTCTGGGCCCGTGCCCCGGGCTCCGCGGCCGCGGACTCGTCGCGCTCGGCGGCGGCCAGCCACCGCCACACCGTGCGCTCCGTCACCTCCAACGACTCCGCCATCAGCCGTACATGACGGGTGGTCAATTTCTGTTCCTGCCGCAGGGCGAGCAGCCGGCGCACGGCAGGACCACGCAGCGCCGACAGGGAGGAAGAAGGCAGGCCTCCCCGCCCGTCCCCGTGCACGCCGGAGCGAGCAGCGCCCTCTCCCGGCCCCAAGGCGCCGGTCACAGCGGCCCCATGAGCCGTGCGCAGGCCCGTTCCAGCATCCGGCGGTCCACTACCGCACGGCTCTTGCCGTAGATCTCGGCGGTCAGGTGCGAGGTGAGCTTCGCCCAGGTCCGGAAATTGCCGTGGCCCACATGCTCGTCCACCCACACGACATCAACCTCGGCCACCTCCTCCCACAGCGGGTGGAAGGCCGCCATCGCCGCTGCCACCTCGCCCGGGCGAAGACGAGGCACCAACTCCCAGGTCAGCACCCGAGAGGCCAGCGCGGGCACCCGGCGCAGCGCCCGTTCGCTGCCCGCCCCCGCCAGCACGAGTGCCGTGTCCGTGTCCGGGTGGTCCCACAGCCCGCGCAGAAACTCCAGCGCCGGTCCCGGAAGGCGCTGTGCCTCGTCCAGTACCAGCACGCGGGGCTGTCTCAACGCGTTCACCAGCATCAGGTCGGCCTCCCCCGCCCCGCGCGGCAGACGCCTGCCCAGCTCGAGGGCGTCCGCGAGTACCCGGCGCAGTTCGGGAACCGTCGGGTGCACACCGACGTGGACCCGGCGGACCCTGGCCGGGTGCGGCAGCTGGGACAGGGCGTACTGCAACGCGACGGTCTTGCCCTGGCCGGCATCGCCGTACAAACACACCACCGCACCCACCGCGGCCGCGTGCGCGACCGTCCGCAGCACCGACCGCACAGCAGGCGTGTGCACCACCTGCGCGCCCGGCACCAGGACCGGGACCTGCGCCAGATGCTTCTGCTCCCGCAGAAACACCTGCCCACCGCCACCCTTCTCGGCCACCACGTCCAGGCCCAGCTCGCTGAGGGGATCCGGTCGGCGCGACCCGGCCACCTCAGGCTCCCGCCCAGTCAGCAAAGCCCGCCCCGCCCGACGGTCCCTGCGGATCACCCGGTGCAATGTCGACGCCGACGGCACCGAACCCCCGCCACCTGCAGCGGTCAGCCGGCGCCTCAGCTCAGCGACGTTCCCTCCCACCTCGCCCAGCAGCGCCCACACCTCGTCTGACACCGCATACCCCCGCCGGACCGGCGCCTCCACACGCCCCGTCGCCTTCGCCTGCTCCAGCCAGCGCCACACCGTACGCTCCGAAGCACCCACCACCTCAGCGACCGCACGCACATGCCGCGTCGACAACTCCCCCGCCTGCTGCCGCTCCAGCAAACGACGCACCACCAACACCCTCGGCAGCACAGCCCCCCGGCCGGCTCCTACACCCTGATCCACCCCACCATCACACCGGCCCCACCCACCTCACCGCATCAGAACCCACGAAACTGAGACAGCATCAGCTGCCATGAGATAAAGCCCCACGACAGCAACACCCACCCCCAACCTCTCACCTCATGACAGTGCCGATCCCGCCCCAACACCCCACTGACCAGCACCGACACAACACACCACCAGACCAGCACCACCGACTCTCACCACTACCGACCCCAAGCCGAGAGGTCGCAACCGGGCCGAGATGGCCATCCGCTTCGCGATCTGGGACCAGGTAACCGGAGTCACCAGCCAGCCCGCTGCGGCCTGAACACATAACCGCAACCCGGCCCACCACACCCCGGCCCACCTTCACCCGACGACGCACTCGATAAGTTGACAGCGCCGATCGGTACGCTGCGCGGGGTCCGTCCTTGGCGACGCAGGCCAGGCGGGTCACGTCACGGGCCAGCAGCCCCTGGCTGATCGGGCGGTTCAGAACCTCGATGATCTCGTTCGGCTGCATGGTCCGGTTCCTCCTTCTCAGCGCAGTTGCTCGGCCAGTCCGACGATGATGCCCTCCGGGCCGCGGACGTAGCAGAGCAGATAGCTGTCCTCGAACCGGGCGATCTCGCCGACGAGTTCGGCGCCGTGGGTGCGCAGGCGGGCAACGGTGTCCTCGATGCCGTCGACGGCGAACATGACGCGGTGCGTGCCCAGAATGTTGTGCGGCCGGTTGCGCGGCCCGGTGCTGATCACCGCGGGGCTGCGGTACTTCGCCAGCTCGAGCCGGCTGTGACCGTCCGGGGTCCGGACCATCGCGATATCACAGCGGACGCCGTCGAGTCCGGTGCACTGGTCGGCGACGAGGCCCTCGACCTCCGCCCTGCCCTCCAGCTCCATACCGAGTTCCACGAAGAACGCGATGGCGGCATCCATGTCCTCGACGACGATGCCGACGTTGTCCATACGCTGAATCGCCATGCCGGTTTCTCCTTCTTCCTCGTGCGGCCGGTGGCGGCCACTGATGTCCCCGGGACGGAGCCGGTGGCACGTTCTCGACATCCGCAGACCGCCGAACTCCGAAAAATATCGCGGCGAAGTGGCCAAGCTCTTCCTCGAGCACCTGGCGGTCGACGTCTGCGTACGCAGCGGCCATCTGTGTGCCCCGCCGACATGGCCGGTTCAGCCTCTGTGCTGCCGTAGTTGGCTGGTCACATGCTGGGCGGGGCGATGGCGGGCTGCCACACTCACCCGGTTGAACTGATCACTGCACGGCCGTGGCGCCGTACGCAGAAGTCCAGGGGGTTCCTTGCCGAGCGCACGCACAACCGGCGGCCGCTACCGCCGACCAGGCTCCCAACCGTCCCCCTTTCCCTTTGTTGATCATTGCCGCTGTGGTGATCTGCGGCATCGGCCAAGGTGGCGTGGCCGCGGTGCCGCTATGGCTGTGGATCCTGACAGGCGTCACAGTGACCGCGGTCTCAGGGATCGCGATCTACCTGCTGGTCAAACAGATCCGCCGGGAAGATCTCCAGTTACAGGCGGCTGAAGAGGCAGCCGAGCTGCAGAAGGAGATCGACGCGCAGAAGCTCGCGGACCTCAAGACCGTCACGCCCCTGGCCACGCTCCTGGAACTCAACCAGTCCCAGATCGACGAATACCACCGGATCGCCACCGATCAAGCAGACCGGTCCTTCCGGTCCTCGCAACGGGCGATGGCCTTGGGCCTGTTGGTGATTGTGGGCTGCTTCGCCGCCGTCCTGTACTTCGCCAACGGCCAGACCAAGGTCTTCGTCGCCGCCATCGCGGGTGTCGCCGCGGCGCTCTCCGCCTTCCTCAACCGCACCTATCTGCAGATGTACGGGCAGACGCTGAGCCGGCTCAACCGCTACTTCGAGCAGCCGGTCCTGACCGGCTACTACCTGACCGCGGAGCGCCTGGCCCAAAACCTGGGCGAGGACCCCGAGAGCGAGATGCGCCGCCGCATCATCGACCAGGTCCTGGAAGCCAGTGCCCGGATGAACAACGGCGCCTCCGGCGAAGAACCACCACCGCCGGCCAAGCGGCAGGCGAAGCAGAAGCGCGCCGCGGCCACCGAGTAAGGCCGACTCCGGCTACTGCCGACGCCGGGAAACCGCTCTGGTAGCCAGCGTGCCGACGGCCACACCACTCCCCGCAATCCGCCGCCGCTCCGTCGGCGGCGGATTGGCGCGGCGGCCCCGCCGTCGCGCGAGCAACACCAGCGGCGCCCGATCCCCCCGCCCGCCGCCCGGGGCCTTTCCCACCCACCCACTTCTCTGTTCTTCCTGCTGTGGGGCGTGGACTCGGGGCGTAGAGGGGATGTCGGCCTCCCGACCACGCCCGGACCAGCGTGGTGACCTGCGGATTCGCGAGCAGGCCCGGCAGAGGGCGCGAACGGTTGCCGGACGGGTTGTCGGCGGGGATGTGGGCCTGGTCCACGGAGGCGTTGTCGCTTCGTGACCGTGGTCGGGCCTTCGTGGTCGGGGCTCTGGTCGGGGCTCTGGTCGGGGCCGACTGCTGCCGTGACCGGTACGCGCGGTGCCAGGCAGGCCGGTGCCGCACCGGACGGGAAGCGAGCAGATCCGTAATGATCGGCGTAGACGCGGGCAGCGGAGACCGGATGGCGCTGGGCGTGCTGACGCAGTACCGGATGGCCACCACCGCGCAGATGCACCGGGTGATCGCCCCTTCGGTGCGCATCGAGCAGACGAGGCGCAGGCTGGCCAGACTGCGCAGTGAGGGGCTGGTCGACCGCATCACCCTGCCGCAGGCCGGACGGACCTGGGTGTGGTTCCCCACCCAGTACGGCGTGCAACTCGCCTTGGAGTGGCCCGAGCTGCGCGGGCACCGGCCCTCCAGGACCGTGTCCGATCCGACCGCCGTGCGGCTGAAGGCCGGCCGCACGCTGACCGAGACCGCGCTCGTCTTCCTCGAGGACGCCCGCCGCCGCGGCGATGTGTGCGAGCCGCTGGACTGGATCTGCGAGGTCCACCACCCGATCAGGAGCGGCGGGGCCGTCATCCCCGACGCCCTCCTGTACTACCAGCGCGGCCCCGCCCACGGCGACAACGGGTCGATGCTGCGGGCGTTCGTCGAAGTCGACCGGGCCACCATGGGCCCCGAACGCCTCGCCGACAAACTGACCGCGTACGAGCGCCTCCACCGCTACGTGCCCGTGGTCCCGGCCGACTGTCCAGGAACCGGCGCTGGAGGAGTGGCGGCGGCACTACCCGCTCCTCCCCCGCGTGGCCGACCAGGGCCAGGCCGCGGCCGAACCGCTCACGCAGGCCGGCCGCGACGGACGACTTCTCTGAGGCGCTATTGCCGCGAACCACGACCAGCCGGGTTTCTTCGGTGCCCACCATCACGGCCCTCACGTTTACTTCTTCTTTGGCGACCCGGACTCGCGCAGCACCTACGCCCTGGACAGAACGGCACCCACGCCCGCCGCGGCCGCTCCGGAGCGAGCGGAGCGGCCGCGGCCGGCGTGATGGTCGGCGGGCCGTGAGGGGCGTGGGCCCCGTGAGCGTCAGCGGACCGTGCCGAAGTCCTGCGTCCAGTAGTTGCCGGGCTGCGCCACCCCCACACCGATCTCCTTGAAGCCGCAGTCCAGGATGTTGCGCTTGTGACCGGCGCTGGCCATCCAGCCCGCCATGACCTGCCCGGGCGTGGAGTACCCGTACGCGACGTTCTCTCCGTAGGTGCTCCAGAGGTAGCCCGCGCGCGTGATCCGCTGTCCCGGGTCGGACCCGTCGGAACCGGTGTGTGACATGGTGTTATGGCTCGCCATGTCCGCGCTGTGGGCCTGGGCGGCCTGCGAGAGCTTCGCGTTCAGGGTGACCGGGGAGCAACCGACCTTGGCGCGCTCGCTGTTGACCAGGGCGACCACGCGGGCGACGGCGGGGGCCGCCGTGCCGGCGGGGGCCGTGGTGGCGGGCGGCTTCGGTGCGGCGGTGGTCCTCGAGGGGGGCGCGGCGGTCGGCTTCGGCGCGGCGGTGGTCCTCGTCGGGGCGGGCGGGGCAGTCGTCTTCGAGACGGGCGCCTTGGGCTTCTCCGGGGCGAGCGCCGCAGTCCCGGGAGAGGTCGTCGGCGAGGCCGAGGGCGAAGCCGTCGCCGTGGGCTTCGCGGTCCGGATGTCCCGCCCCCGGTGCCCGTCCCAGGACGTCTTCCTCCCGTCCGTCCAGGGACCGCTGGACGCGGCGGTGATGGCCTCGGCTCCTCCGTCGCCCATGCACGCCATGGCGGCCGACGGCACCGCCACCGCGCTCATCGCCAGGACGGCGACGGCTATGGGCCGGCGGCGCGTCTTTCTGCGGTGCTTCCGGTGGTTCCTCATGCGGACCTCGTTCGGTCGACTCTCCTTGCGCCTCCGGCGGGCTCGGTTTCGCACAGACACTGCGCTTGACCTGCGGGGACGCCTTGCGGGGCCGTCATTGTTAAAAGCCGCGTGAGGGCACGGCAACGGGGGCTTCCACTACCTCGCCTAGTAGGCGAGGGCACCCTTGAATCCGGCCCGGGATTATGCCGGGCCGCCGCGCCGGACGCCGACGGTGCCTCACACTCCGTCAGAAGGACGGCAGAGGCGGTCCGCGGCTCGAGGCCGGTGACCCGGGCCGGTGACCCCGGCCGAGGTGCCGCGTATGCCTGCTTCCATATGCCAGATCCGCCTATGTCGGCCACACGCCACGTACTATCGCGGCACGTTGATGGGGACCGGGCACGTGAGGGATGTCACTGACTTTCCCCACAGCCCTTTCGGTGCCCGGCGTACGGGGCGATGCGGTCAGGCGTCGGTGACCGTGCGCAGGAGCGCGTCGAGGCCCTCGGCGTCGATGCCGTGGAAGAGGGCCACGGCCTCCTCGTCGCCGACGCCAGCTGGGGTGAAGACGCCGGCCCATTCGACCCGGGACGACTCCGGCTCGCCGGGCACCTCGTGGACGGTGAGGGGTGGAGCGGTAGCCGGTGACGGGGAACGGGGCGTCGAGGCAAACCGGACCAGGTGTCGGCGGTGACCCACGCCAGAATCACGGTGCGGGCGTCCAGATGCCACCGCATTCCAACGATCACTGAACATGAACCATGCACAGCGCAGATGACACAACCTGATCACCACCACCGCTACCTGACAAAGCTGCACTTCGGAAGACCACCATCGGCCCGGTCCCGTGATCGTCACAGCCACCGAGGCACGCGCACGGCCAGACCGCAGCCGCACAACAAACTGATCAGCCCAGGCCACACCAGCCGCTTCTGATCACAAACACCGGTCCTGGACAGCCGACCTCGATGAACTCGGCATGCGCTGGTAGATCATGGGGGCTCCTGGCCTCGGTCGAACATGCTCTGGCATCACGGCGCAGGCCCCCACCACCGGTGCCGGGTGGTGGGGGCCTGCGCCGTGTTCCACGGTCGCGAGTACGCCGCGGGTGTGTCAATTTAACGGCTGATCTTGGTTGTTGAGTGGTCAGTTGTTGCTCGGGGTCAGGCGGCCTTCGAAGGCGATCTGGAACGCGTTCAGGGGTGCCTTCCAGCGCATGGTCCACCGCTTGCGGCCCTTGCCGGTCGGGTCCAGGCTCATCAGCGCCATGTAGACGCATTTGAGGGCGGCGGCCTCGTTGGGGAAGTGGCCGCGGGCCCGGACGGCTTTGCGGATGCGGGCGTTGACGCTCTCGATCGCGTTGGTGCTGCAGATGACCTTGCGTATCTCGACGTCGAAGGAGAGGAAGGGCACGAACTCGGCCCAGGCGTCCGACCACAGCTTGATGATCGCCGGATACTTCTGCCCCCACGCCTCCTGGAGCTCCAGGAACCGTTCTGTGGCCGCGTCCTCGCTGGGTGCGGTGTAGACGGGCTTGAGGGCCTTGGCGACCTTGTCCCAGTCCTGGCGGGCGGCGTATCGGAACGAGTTCCGCAGCAGGTGGACCACGCACGTCTGGACAATCGTGCGAGGCCAGACGGTCTCCACGGCCTCGGGAAGCCCCTTGAGACCGTCGCAGACCAGCATCAACGCGTCGTCCAGGCCGCGGTTCTTCAGCTCGGTGAACACGTGCAGCCAGTACTTCGCGCCCTCGCCGCCGTCGCCGGCCCAGATGCCGAGGATGTCGCGGGTGCCGTCCACGGTCACCGCCATCACCACGTAGACCGGACAGTTCGCGACCTGCCCGTCCCTGATCTTCACGTTGATGGCGTCCACGAACAGGACGGGGTAGACGCGGTCGAGGGGGCGGTTCTGCCATTCGGCCATGCCGTCCATGACCTTGTCGGTGATGGTGGAGATGGTCTGCTTGGACACTTCCGCCCCGTAGACCTCGGCGAGATGAGCGGAGTTCTCCCCATGGGTGAGGCCCTTCGCCGAGAGCGACAGCACCATCTCGTCGACGCCGGTCAGGCGGCGCTGCCGCTTCTTGACGATCTGCGGCTCGAAGCTGCCGGCGGTGTCGCGGGGCACCTTCACCTCGACCGGGCCGACGTCGGTCAGCACGGTCTTGGCCCGGGTGCCGTTGCGGCTGTTGCCGTTGTTCTTCCCGGCCGGATCGTGCTTCTCGTAGCCGACGTGGTCGGTGATCTCGCCTTCCAGGGCGGACTCCAGCACCCGTTTGGTCAGCTGCTGCAACAGTCCGCCCTCGCCGGTCAGTTGCAGCCCCTCGTTCCGGGCCCGGTCAACCAGCATCGCAACGAGCTGCTCGTCCGACACCGCACTCGACGGTGCCTCAACCACCCGCTCGGCCTGCTCGTTCTCCACGGCGGTCTCCGTCATCAGACGCTTCTCCTTGATCGTCAGATCCGCCGTTGATTAGACACTCCCGTCCACGGAGCAGTCGTCCAGGCCCAAGCAGGTCGGCGCGCCGAAGCTCGGCCAGCAGGGCGGCGTGCAGGCGTGGCCAGACGCCGGCCTCGGTTCAGTCCCGCAGCCGACGCCAGGCCGTCACTGCGGAGCAGGCCACGGTCTTTGCGGGGACATCGCGCCACGCGACACCGGTCCGCAGCACGTACATGACGCCGGCGAGTGCTGCCCGGTCGGCACCACGCAGCCGACCGGGGTAGCGGCGGCACCGTTCGGGAGCGGCGGCAGCAGCGGGGCCACCCGCTCCCACAGGTCGTCAGGAACAAGATCAGCACACTCCGGACACACTGCCGAACAAGATCGCCGAGCACCAGGCCCGCGACTCAACTCACTGAAGCGATCAGCAAGGAGCACGGCCCGTGGCGCCCACCGCTGTTCGCGCCGCCGCCACGAATGCTGCGATCGCCGGGTGGGTGCCGCCGCCCGCGCGGAAGGCGACCCTCGAACGGCGGAAGAGGGGCAGCCGGGTCAGGACCAGGTCCTCGGGGGCGTGTGCGATGGCCATCTCCGGTACGAATCCGGCGCCTTGCCCGATGGCGGCCAGTGCCAAGACCGTACGGAAGTCGTTGACCTGATGACGGATGCGCGGCTGGAATCCGGCCGCCTGACAGGCGCGTACGGCCATCGCGTGACCGGTCGTGCCGTCCCGGGCCGTGATCCATGGGGACATGGCCCACGGTCCGAGCAGCTCCGCCAGCGTGTCGCCGCGGGCGACGCGGCCGGTAGCGGGAGCGCTGTCGGTGGCGCCGCCGGTGGCCAGGTACATCGGCTCCTCCAACAGAGGCACCTGGTCGACCGTGGTGTCCGGTGACGCGGGCACGAAGTCGTAGTCGTGGACGAGGGCCACGTCGAGTTCACCGGCGCGCAGGCCGTCGGAGACCCGCGCCGAGTCGATCTCCTGCACCATCGGTTCCAGCGCGGGATGCCGCTGGGCCAGTTCGGCCAGCGTGGCGGGCACGATCGCGGGGCCGCCAGAGGGAAACGTCCCGATCCGCAGCGGCCCGCCGATGCCCTCGCGTGCCCCGGCCAGCTCGGAGACCGCCAGTTCGAGGCGTTCGAGGACGGCGTCGGCGTGGGTGACGAGGGTGCGGCCCGCAGGGGTGAGCACCACCCGTCTGCCGCTTCGTTCCAGCAGGGGTACGCCCGCCTCGCGCTCAAGCACGCTCAGCTGCTGGGAGACGGCCGAGGCGGTGAAGGTCAGCGCCTCGGCGACGGCCGCGATGGTGCCGCGTCGGTCCAGTTCGCGCAGCAGGTGGAGACGTCGAACATCGAGCATAAGGTCAGCTTACGTATAATCGAAGAAATATGAACTGGATCTACGGGGTTTGTGTCGGTCAGGCTGGGCGCATGAAGCCCGAAGCGAATCTCACCGGCCTGTTTGTCCCCTTGGTGACTCCGTTCACCGACGACCTGCGCCTCGCCCCGGACGCGCTCGCCTGCCTCGCCGACGAGGCGCTGTCGGCCGGCGGCGCTCGGGGACTCGTTGCCCTGGGCACCACCGCGGAGGCGGCCACGCTGACCACCGAGGAGAAGCGGGCCGTGGTCCGCATCTGCTCGGCCGCCTGCCGGGCACACGGAGCTCCGCTGATCGTCGGCGTCGGCACCAACGACACCGCCGACGCCATCACGACACTGCGGGAGCTCGCTCAAAGCGGTGACGTCGCCGCGGCGCTGGTTCCCACGCCGCCCTACACCCGGCCCGGCGAGGCGGGAACGCTGGCGCACTTCACGGCACTCGCCGAGCACGGGGGTCTGCCGCTGGTCGTCTACGACATCCCGTACCGCACCGGTCAGCCCCTCAGCACCAGCACGCTGAAGGCGCTCAGGCACCTACCGGAGGTCGTCGGGGTCAAGTACGCGACCGGTGCGATCGACGCAGCCGCGATGGAACTGCTCGGCTCGTCGACCCCGGGCTTCGCGGTGCTCGGCGGCGATGACGCCGTCATCTCGCCACTGCTCGCGGCGGGCGCCCGCGGCGGCATCCTGGCGTCGGCCAATGTCCGCACCGCTGACTACGCCGAGCTGATCTCGCTGTGGCAGCGTGACGCCGCCGGACCGGCCCGCAGGCTGGGAACCGAGCTGGCCCGGCTGTCCGCCGCGCTCTTCGCCGAGCCGAACCCGACCGTGATCAAGGGGGTGTTGCACGCCCAGGGCCGTATCCCCAGCCCGGCCGTCCGGCTGCCGCTGCTGGCCGCCTCCGCCGATTCGGTCCGGCGAGCGGCAGACCTGGCCACCGCCAGGACCCAACAAACCCACCAAGAGACCGCGGCCTGACACGGGCCCGTGGTCCCCGGGGAACCTGGTGGACTTCGATTTTAACGAGGCAGAGGTATCAGGCGCCGTACTTGGCTGGCCTCGCGACCTCGCCCGTGTCCGTATCCCGCACGTACACCCTGGTGGATGAGGTGTCACCGCGATGGACAATGACGACTGCTGCGAGGCCGACGGCCAGGCCGAAAGCGGTGTGCGGACTGAACGTTTCGCCGAACGTGAGGGCTCCCCAGACTGCCGTGACCGGGGCCATGAGGAACATGAGCGTGTTGACCTTGGTAACTCCAGAGCGCCTCAGGATGAGCCAGTACAGCCCGTATCCGCCGAAGGTCGACAAGGCTACGAGCCAGGTGATCGCGGCCCAGAACGAGAGCTCAGCGGGCGGCTCCGCGGCTCCGGCGCTCACGGCAAGTGCCGTGAAGATGACGGCACTGGTGGCGCAGTGGACGGTCAGCGACACTGCGGGCGCGACTCGTACGCGGGAGCGGCTTTCGAGGAACGTGGCCGCTACCAGCGAGAACATGCCGAGGAAGGGGATGAGATAGGCCCACCAGGCCGCACCGGTGCCGGCTGCGGCATCGGCCATGGTGACGATGGCGACGCCGCTCACCCCCAGGCACAGGCCGAGCCACTGCTTGCGCGAGACGTATTGACGCAACAGCGGTCCGGCAAGTGCTCCGGCGACGAGGGGCTGGACGCCGTCGATCAGAGCTGTGGTGCCGCTGGAGACCCCGAGTTGGATCGCGTAGTAGACGGTGAGCAGATAGCCGCTCTGCGACAGCATGCCGATCATGGCCTGCCGGGCCACATCCCGCACTGCGAGGTCCCGCCACGACTTTCTGGAGACGGTGGCAATGACGATCAGGATGACGGCCAGCGGCAGGAACCGCCACATCAGGATCGTGACCGCAGATGCACTGCCCGCGCCGAGCTTGGCTCCGATGAACCCGGAACTCCAGCAGATCACGAAGGCGATCGAGAGCAGGAAGTTCACGCCTCACCCTCCACTAAACAGATCGGTATACCCATCGACCCACTATACAGATCGGTATACTGTTGAGGTATGGGCACTACCGAAAGGCCGCGACGGATCACGATGACGCCTGCCGCCCGGCGCGTCCTGGAGGCCGCCGCGAGGCTGTTCTACGAGCGCGGTATCCATGCCGTCGGGGTGGACCTGATCGCCGCCGAGGCCGGGGTGACGAAGAAGACCCTCTACGACCGGTTCGGTTCCAAGGAGCAGATCGTCGTGGAGTACCTCGCGGATCGTGATGAACGCTGGCGGGCCTTCCTCGCCCAGTGCCTCGACGCCGCACCACCGGTGTCGGCGGCGCGCGTCCTGGCCGTCTTCGATGCCTCACGCGCGTGGTCGGCGAAGAACAGTTCCAAGGGGTGCAGCATGGTCAACGCTCACGCCGAGATCAGCGATCCGTCCCACCCGGCCTACCCGATCATCACCAGGCAAAAGCAGTGGATGCTCACCCTGTTCACCGACCTCGCCGGGGACATCACCCCGTACGGGGCCGACCATCTGGGCCAGACACTCATGCTGCTTCATGAAGGAGCGCTCGTCGCCCACGGCCTGAACATCTTCGCGGACCCCATCAGCCATGCCCGCGAACAGGCGCAAGCTCTCCTTGCCGCCACTGGGAACTCCGCAGCGAAGCGGTAAGGCGAAACCCAAAGGGTCGCTTCTGCGAGCCGGAAAGAGGAGGAATAGCGCACGGTCGGAATAACCCCCTCCCGCCAGTACTGATCGAACTGCCCCGGGACTGCCATCTGCCGCGCGAAGGGACGTCCGACCGGATCCGCTATCGCCTCAAGAGCAAGCTGATCAAAGGGCAGGGCTATGACCGGACAGTATGGGACGAGTGGGTCGTTGCCGAAGAAGCCTTCCACGCCGCCGGAGTCGCACGCGACATCGCGGGTGACGACGCCAGCCACCTCTTCTCCGCCAGCCTTGACTTCGACGAGTGCCTCAAGCGGCTACGCCGGTTCACCAACGGACCCGAAGGCGCCCGGCTCGGACTGAGCCCGGTCCCTGCCGATCCGCTAAATCTGCGGATACTTCGCCGCACACTGGCCGTGGAGATCGCTCACCGGCCCGGTGGTCTGCTGGCCGCGAAGATCCAGCTCAAGCACCTGTCGGTGGCCACCACCGAAGGGTACGCGAACCGACCCGGCGGTGCCCAGGCCAAGTTCCTCGCGGAGATCGGCGAGGAGGAGCAGAAGCGCAACCTAACCCTTACCCTGCAGGCCTTCCACGACTACCAGAATGGCAACTGGCCTGCCGGGCCCGGTGCCCGCGAACTCCTCACATTCTTCAGGTCGGTTGAGGACGAACTCGGTGAACTCCACGTCACCACACCTGTGATCAAGCACAGCGACCAGGAAGTCATCACCCTGCTGGGCCGACGGGCTGGCGCCCTGCACCTGGGAGTCGCCAACTACTGCTGGTTCCTGGACCCGGACAAGGCCCTTTGCCTCAAGCTCGCCAAGGCCAAGGACCGTAGCCGACCGCTGGCAGGGATGTGCGACTCGGCTCGCTGCCCTCAGGCCACCCACCATCCCTGCCACCGCCCCGTCTGGGCATCGTCCGCCGCCAACAGCCGGATCTTCATCGGAAAGATCGGCCGCGGGCAGAAGACCGAGCGGGCGCGGCTTCAGGCCCAAGCCGACAGGGCCGAGACCATCGTCGCCGCGATCGACACCGCGCAGACAGCCGACCATGGAGGAGATCGTGGGCCGGATCACTGACACCGAGCGGGCCCGGAACGAAGCCGCGGTCCGATCCGCGATGGATCGCCTTCTTCGCGGAGAACTCCCGGCCGGCAGAGGCTGCGATCTCAAGACCCTCGCAGCCGAGGCAGGAGTGACCCGCACTGGCTTCTACCCGAAGAAGGACCGCGACGGCACAGTCCGGGAAGGCCCCTACCAGTACCTCGGCGATGAGTTCGTACGCCGTCTGAGGGCGCTCCAGGAAGCTGGGACCGCCCCGGATCCCAGAGACGCCCAGATCCAGCGGCTGAAAACCCAGAACGCCGAACTAAAGACCCGCCTCGCCGCCCGGGACAAGACCATTGAAGACCTGACCGCGTTCAAGCGACTCGCGCTGTCCCGGATCGCCGCCCAGCACGACGAGATCATGCACCTGCGCACACACCCGTCCCCCGAGACCCCGCTGCCCATCCAGCCGACCAGCGTCCCGCACGACGCGGCCATGGTCATCGCTCTTAGAGGTCGTTTTCTCCCGATGTTTCATCCCGGAATAGGTGTTTGATCCCTGGGTGTCGGGTCGCGCCAGGAGATGGTGGCTTCGCCGCTGAGGCGGCGGGCCATCAGGTCGGTCATGGCCAGCTGAATCATGGCTTCGGAGCGGGCGGGGAGGGTCTCGTAGTCGCGGGCCAGGCGGCGATGGAACATCAGCCATCCGTAGGTGCGCTCCACGGTCCAGCGCTTCGACAGTGGCGTGAATCCCCTGGTTCCGGGGGTGCGTTGGACGATTTCCATGTCGATGCCGAGGGCGGCGGCGTGCTCGATGAGGTGATGACGGTAGCCACCGTCCACCCAGACCTTGCGAATGGTGGGGTGCGCGGCGGCCACCTGGTCGATCAGGTCGGTGCCCGCGACGGAGTCCTGCACGCCGGCGCCCGTGACCAGCACCGCCAGCAGCAGGCCGAGGGTGTCGGTGACGATGCTCCGCTTGCGGCCCACAATCTTCTTCGCCGCATCCGTGCCCTGGCCTGCGGCCGGGACGCTGGTGGAGGTCTTGACGCTCTGGGCGTCGATCACGCATGCGGACGGCTCCGCACCCCTGCCCTCCTTCTGCCGTAACAGTCGCCGGAGCACGCCGGTGAGCTGGGCGAACACACCGTCCTTCTGCCACTTGGCGAAGTAGCCGTACACGGTTTCCCAGGGTGGGAAGTCGTGCGGCAGGTAGCGCCACTGCACCCCGGTGCGGTCCACGTACAGGATCGCGTTCATGATCTCGCGCAGGTCGTGCTCGGGCGGGCGGCCGATGTTCAGCGCATACCGGCGCCGCTCGGCCCGCCATGCCGACAGCGCCAGCTCGATCAACGCCCAGCGGGCATCGGACAGGTCACTTGGATACGCACGGCTTTTGGTCATGACCAGGTGATACCGCCGGACAGGGGGCGTGCGCCCAGGCGTGTGTCCCGGCGTTGGAAGCACGGACCAGGTGGCCTCGTCGGAAACTGCTCCTTCCGCAACCTTTGTGACGGTCACATTGTGAAGTCCCGTTTGATGGCAACTCCATTTGAGTAGCCGTACTCAGGCGTGTGGCTGTCCGTCCGCTTCAGCATGGTGAACATGTTGAAGTGGGTCCTGGACCTTGGCCTGGCGGTCCTGTTGTCAGGGCTCGAAGTGGCGGCGCTGGTTGCCTTCTGGTTCGTCGAAGGCATGAAGAAGTGGGCTGCCAAGGGAGGGCCGGTTCCCGGTGAGACGAGGCGGCTCTTCCTGGTACTGAGCGTGGGGTCGACTTCCTCGGCGCTGATCAGCTACGGCTTCTCTTGGGCTGATCTGCCGGCGGCCTGCGCGTCTCAGGCGGTCTTGGCTGCACTTTTCGCGTTGCTGCTGATCCTGGGTGCAGGAACCGAATGCGGCAAGCGGATCAGCAGATACCGATTACGGCGCCGTCTTCGTCGGCAACGTCGTCGCTGGCACGACTCCCAGCGCGAAGGCAGTGGACATGCATCGGCTCCGGTCCGCCGATGCTGGCGGCGGTGGTGACCCCTCGTCACTGAACCGGACCATGCGGCGGACGTCTTGGGATGAGACAGATGTAAGGCGTGTTCCGCCTCTCCGGTCACCCCACACGACCCATCCCCTGCATCCGACTCGTCAGCCCCACCACGACGACCTCCACGCACCGAGGAATACGGGGGATTATTCACTTAAAGGGCGAAAACGACCTCTTAGTGGCCGGTTCGTAAGGCGATGTCCGTTTCTGGCTGAGGTGGGAGCAAGGACGTTGGTGGAGGTTCCGTCGGCTATTGCTTCCTGGCGAAGTTGCCGGTGTCGGCCTCGGTGAGGATCCCGAGTTTGACCAGGCGCTTCAGCCTGGCGCGGGTACCTTCGACGTTCTTCGGCAGCAGTTCGTGGCCGAGGGCTTCGCAGACGTCCTTGGCCCGCAGCGGCCCGGTCGCGTGGTTGAAGGCGGCGAGGATGCGGGGGTAGTCCGGGTGCTCGGGCAGGTCCGGCGCGACGGCCGGGAGCCGGTCGGCGAGGCCGGTGACGGTCTTGCGGGTGATCGTGAGGTGCTCCAGGTGCATCTCGGCCTCCCGCAACCGGGTCTGCAGGTCGTCGATCTGTGCGCGGAGGTCGTCGGCCAGGGCCCGGGCGGCGTCTTCCTGGAGGTCCAGGGCATCGAGCAGGGGTCGGATGTTCACGCTGCCACCGCCTGCGCCGCGCGCCAGGTGGGGGCGTTCGCGCCGGTGAGGCGTCGGGTCATGACGTGGGTCATCGCCCAGTAGACGCGGGAGGCGGAAGAGGAGGGACTGTGCTCGTAGTCGCGGACCAGGCGCCGGTGCAGTATCAGGATCCCGTAGGTCTGCTCGACCCTCCACCGCTTCGGCTGCGGCACGAACCCCTTGTCCTGCGGGTTGCGTGCGACGATCTCGACGTCGATTCCCAGGCCGACGCCGTGCGCGACGACCTGGTTCTTGAAGCCCTGGTCGACCAGGGCTTTGCGGACGGTTTTGCCGGCGTGCTCGGCGACCTGGTCCAGCAGGATGATGCCCGCGGCGTTGTCGTGGGTGTTCGCGGCGAGGACGACGACGGCGATGACCAGACCGAGGACGTCCACGGCAAGTCCGCGTTTGCGGCCGGGCACCCGCTTGGCCGGATCGTGGCCACTCGTGGCGGCGGGGACCCCGGCGGCCACATGGACACTCTGGATGTCCAGGACCACCAGGCTCGGGTCCTCTAATCGGCGGGCGCGTTCACGGACCTGGCAGCGCAGGAGTTCATGGATGACCTGGTCGGTCCCGTCGTCCCGCCAGGCGGCGAAGTAGTAGTAGGTCGCGCTCTTCTGCGGCAGGTCGTGCGGGAGATAGGCCCACTGGCAGCCGGTCCGCCCCTGGTAGAGGATCGCGTTCACGATCTCCCGCATGTCGTAGGCGCCCTGGTGGCCGCTGACCGAGCGGTGCCGGTCCTTCCACGCGGTGATCACCGGCTCGATCAACGACCACTGCTCGTCCGATAAGTCGCTCGGGTACGGCTTGCGTTCACTCACCCGATCACATCACCAGATCAACAACCGCGGACCGGCAGATTCCGCCCCGCCGCCACACCATCAGGCGACAGCAGATCCCCTCAAAGACTCACGAACCGCCCACTCAGAGATCTCCGATTTCATCGAAACGGCCGCATTGCCAGCTTGTTGGGTGTGTGCGGCAGTGTGCGTCTCTGGCCTGCCAGGTCAGGACTAGCGCGGCGATGAGCGCGGCGAGTGCGCACGCGTAGAGGATCCACCACCGCAGGGCTGCCCGAGGGGGGCCCTGCAACATGGACATGCCGACGCCAAAGGTGAGCAACACGGCCCAGGGGAGCAGGAACAGCAGCGGAATCAGCACGGGGCCTCCGGAGGATCGTCCAGCCGGTGGACAAGTCAACAGGGGCAGCCGGGTGAACGGTAGAGGGGGATACCCCCGTGCTGGCGGGGACGACAGCGGGCAGATGCGTGACTATCCGGCGGAACGCAGAGCTGATACACCGTCACTCACCTGTTTGGGCTAACTTGCGCACGCATACACGGAGGGAAGGCTGGGGGTGCAGATCAGACATCAACTCTCGTACCGCCCTCTGATAGCGATCACTGGGGCCGTCGGAAATCTACGTGTTGCTTCCGGGGCTTGGGCTCGTTGACGTGGTATGGGGCGT
>NZ_BMPQ01000060.1 GCF_014647675.1 Streptomyces flaveus
GGCTTTGGCTGAGGGGAGCCGCAGGCTTTTTAGGGGCGCGGGGAACTGCGCGCCCAGCCACGACGCACCCGCAGCCGCGACACAACGTGTCACCCCACCCCCTGGCGGGGGGCCTGGGGGCGGCAGCCCCCAGTTTCGGGAAGGGGCGGGGCTGGGGAAAGGAACCGTCCAGGCGCACCGCCGCATGCTACGTATCTCTGGCCGACCTAGATCACCGTGTGTTACGAAGAGGCATGCCTGCACTCAAGGGACACGAGGAATTCGACGCCGTGATCGTCGGCGGTGGCCACAACGGTCTGGTCGCCGCCGCCTACCTGGCCCGCGCGGGGAAGTCCGTACTGCTACTGGAACGGCTGGGAAACACCGGGGGCGCCGCCGTGTCCAGCCGGCCGTTCGCCGGGCTCGACGCACGCCTGTCCCGGTACTCGTACCTGGTCAGCCTGCTGCCCCGGAAGATCGTGCGGGATCTCGGTCTCGACTTCCGGGTACGCGGGCGCACCGTGTCCTCGTACACGCCCGCCGAACGCGACGGACGGCCGACCGGACTGCTCGTCGGCGGCGGCGAACGGCGCACCCGTGAGGCCTTCGCTCGGCTCACCGGTTCGGACCGCGAGTACCGGGCCTGGCGGCGCTTCTACGCCATGACCGGCCGCGTCGCCAAGCAGGTCTTCCCCACCCTCACCGAACCGCTGCCCACGCGCGACGAACTCAGCCGCCGCATCGACGACGCGGAGGCCTGGCGGGTTCTCTTCGAGGAACCGATCGGCGTGGCCGTCGAGGAGACCTTCGCCGACGATCTCGTACGCGGCGTCGTGCTCACCGACGCGCTCATCGGCACCTTCGCGGACGCCCACGACCCTTCCCTGCGGCAGAACCGCTGCTTCCTCTACCACGTGATCGGCGGCGGTACGGGCGACTGGGACGTACCGGTCGGCGGCATGGGCGCCCTCACCGACGTGCTGGCCGGAGCCGCCCGTGCCGCGGGTGCCGTCATCGCGACCGGGCACGACGTGGTCCGGGTCGAGAGCGACGGACACGCCGCCGAGGTCACGTACCGGACCGAGGACGCGGAAGGAGTCGTCGCGGCCCGGCACGTCCTCGTGAACGCCTCGCCCCAGGAACTCGCGAATCTCACAGGGGAGGAGCCGCCCGCCCCCGCCGAGGGCGCCCAGCTCAAGGTGAACATGCTGCTCAAGCGGCTGCCGAGGCTCCGCGACCCCTCTGTAGATCCACGCGAGGCGTTCTCCGGGACCTTTCACATCGCCGAGGGATACGAGCAGTTGGCGACCGCACACGCACAGGCCGCGTCCGGCGAGCTGCCCGCCGCGCCGCCCTCCGAGATCTACTGCCACTCCCTCACGGACCCCACGATCCTGGGCCCCGACCTCGTCCAGCAGGGCTATCAGACCCTCACCCTCTTCGGCCTGCACACCCCGACCCGGCTCTTCGCCCACGACAACGACGCCGTACGCGAGGAACTGCTCAAGTCGACCCTTGCCCAACTGGACGCCCACCTGGCCGAACCGCTCGCCGACTGCCTGGCCACGGACGCCGACGGCCGGCCCTGTATCGAGGCGAAGACCCCCCTCGACCTGGAACGCGACCTGAGGCTGCCCGGCGGCAACATCTTCCACCGCGACCTCGCCTTCCCCTACGCCCAGGAAGGCACCGGCCGCTGGGGCGTGGAGACCCGGCACGCGAACATCCTGCTGTGCGGCGCGGGCGCGGTGCGCGGCGGCGGGGTGAGCGGGGTGCCGGGGCACAACGCGGCGATGGCGGTGCTGGAGGGTCAGTAGCGGGGGCGGGGGCTTCTGATCAGTTGTCGGACGGCGTCCAGCCTGCCGCCTCGATGCGGGCCGCGTCCGCCGGTCTGGACTCGTCGAAGACGACGCGGTCGCCGGCCTCGATGCGCAGAGTGTCCACGTAGGCGCCGCGGCCGACGTAGCGCTGGTCCGTCGTGTAGCGCCACCGCAGCAGGACCTGTGGGGCCGCGGCAAGGTCCGCGGTGAGCCGGTGCCAGGCCCGGCCAGACCAGCCGGTCACCGAACCGGCCGGATGCTCCTGTGCCTCCTCGCCTTGGCGCCGCGTCGTGAACGGCACCGGCTGCCACGTCGTGCCGCCGTCCGCCGAGGACTCCAGGAACAGGGCGTCGGAGCGGGGTTCGGTGTCCCACCACAGGGCGCAGCGCAGCCGCCCGCCGGCGGGGACGGCGAGCGCGGGGAGCGTGAGCGTGGCGGATGTCGCGGTGGCCATGCCGGAGAACCAGGCCGTACGCCCTCGCGCGGGCCGGACCGGGACGGCGCGCGCCAGATTGTTCGCGGCGGCGACCCGGGGAGCGGAGCCGGATCGCCAACTGCGTACGGGGTGAACGGAGTTGCCGAGCACGATCAGGAAGGAGTCGGTCGTCGGGTCGAGGACCATCGACGTGCCGGTGAAACCGGTGTGCCCTGCGGTGCGCGGGGTGGCCATCGCGCCCATGTACCAGTGCTGGTAGAGCTCGAAGCCGAGGCCGTGCTCGTCGCCGGGGAACGCCGTGTTGAAGTCGGTGAACATCAGCTCCACCGACTCGGGCGTGAGGATCCGGGCCCTGCCGTACGAGCCGCCGTTGAGGAGCGTACGGCCGAGGACCGCGAGATCCCAGGCGTTGGAGAAGACGCCGGCGTGGCCCGCGACCCCGCCCAGGCTGTAGGCGTTCTCGTCGTGCACCTCGCCCCACACCAGGCCGCGGTCGATCCCGGACCAGGGCTTGCGGGCGTCCTCCGCGGCGGCGATCTTCGGCTTCCAGGAGGCGGGCGGGTTGTAGCGAGTGCGGTGCATCCCGAGTGGAGCGGTGATCTCGTTTCGGAGCAGTGCATCCAGAGGGTGACCGGTGATCTCCTCCAGGACCAGCTGGAGTGAGATCAGATTGAGGTCCGAGTAGAGGTACGTGGTGCCCGGTGGGTCGAGCGGCGCCTCGTTCCAGATGAGCTGGAGCTTCTCCTCGTACGTCGGCGCGTTGTAGAGCGGGATCCAGGCCTGGAATCCGGAGGTGTGCGTGAGGAGCTGACGGATCGTGATGTCCTGCTTGCCCGCACGCCCGAACTCCGGCAGGTACGAGACGACCTTCCCCTCCAGCTCCAGGGCGCCCCGCTCGATCTGCTGCACGGCCAGGATCGAGGTGAACAGCTTCGAGACCGAGGCGAGGTCGAAGACCGTGTCCGCAGCCATCGGGATCTGCTGCCCGGCGGGAAACTCCACGCCGGTGTCCGTCTTCTCGTCGTACGCGGAGTAGCGCACCGCCTTGCCGATCGGCTGATGCAGGGCGACCGTGCCGCCGCGTCCGGCGAGTAAGACGGCACCCGCGTACCAGGGGTACTTGGGGGAGGGGCCGAGGAACCTCTCGGCGTCCGCGACGAGTTGGCGCAGATGCCCGGCGAGCAGGCCCGCCTGCTCGGGGGTTCCGGGCCGCAGGGTGGGCCGACCGCGCTGGGGCGCGGCGGAGGCGGGGCCCGCCGGGAAGGGTACGAGGGCCAGTGCGCCGCCCAACGCCAGAGTCTTTCCGGCGAGTTGGCGACGGGTCGGTCCGCCGCTGCCGGCTCTGCCCGCTCTGTCCTCTGCGCCTTCGGTCATCGAGAAGCCTCCCGTAGCGAGTCGTCGCCGCTGAGAAGTATCTTGCCCCGCTCGAGGGAGAACTGACGTACCTCGCAGAAATCTGACGGCGCATCAGAAAAGGTCTTCCCTCGTCCGGAGGACTGCGGCATCCTGCGGCCATGCAGACGGAGCTGAGTAAGAAACTGGGAGTCGAGCACGCCATTTTCGGCTTCACGCCGTTCCCCGCCGTCGCCGCGGCCATCAGCCGGGCCGGCGGTTTCGGTGTGCTCGGCGCGGTCCGCTATACCGCCCCCGACGACCTCAAACGTGACCTCGACTGGGTCGAGAAACATGTCGACGGCATGCCGTACGGCCTGGATGTCGTCATGCCCGCCAAGAAGGTCGAAGGCGTCACCGAGGCCGATATCGAGGCGATGATTCCCGAGGCGCACCGGCAGTACGTCAAGGACACCCTGGCCAAGTACGGCGTGCCGGAACTCGCCGAGGGCGAGGCGTCCGGCTGGCGCATCACCGGCTGGATGGAGCAGGTGGCCCGCAACCAGCTCGACGTCGCCTTCGACTATCCGATCAAGTTGCTGGCCAACGCGCTCGGTTCACCGCCCGCCGATGTCATCGCGCGGGCGCATGACCAGGGCGTCCTGGTCGCCGCGCTCGCGGGCAGCGCCCGGCACGCCCGTAAGCACGCGGAGGCGGGCATCGACATCGTCGTCGCCCAGGGCTACGAGGCGGGCGGACACACCGGTGAGATCGCGTCGATGGTGCTCACGCCCGAAGTCGTGGACGCCGTCGATCCGTTGCCCGTACTGGCGGCGGGCGGGATCGGCAGCGGACAGCAGGTGGCAGCCGCGCTCGCTCTCGGCGCCCAGGGGGCGTGGCTCGGCTCCCTGTGGCTGACCACCACCGAGGCCGACATGCACTCGCGGGCCGTGACCCGGAAACTTCTCGCCGCCGGATCCGGCGACACGGTCCGCTCGCGTGCGCTCACCGGGAAACCCGCACGGCAGCTGCGTACCGAATGGACCGACGCCTGGGACGACCCGAACGGGCCCGGAACGCTCCCCATGCCGCTCCAGGGCCTGCTCGTCGCCGAGGCGGTCTCGCGGATCCAGAAGTACGAGGTGGGGCCGCTGCTCGGCACGCCCGTCGGGCAGATCGTCGGCCGGATGAACAGCGAGCGCAGCGTCCAGGCCGTCTTCGACGACCTCACCCGCGGCTTCGAGCGGGCCGTCGACCGAATCAACCGGATCGCTGGAAGGAGTGAGGAGTGACCCAGGCCCCCAATGCTTCCGCCAACGGCTTCTGGGCCCAGGCAGCCGCAGACCCAGAGCGTACGGTCCTGATCGCCCCCGACGGGGAGAAGTGGACCGCCGGACGGCTGCACGCCGAGACCAACCGCCTCGTCCACGGGCTGCGTGCCGCCGGGCTCGAACGCGGCGACGCCTTCGCGGTCGTGCTGCCCAACAGTGTCGAGTTCTTCACCGCGTACCTCGCCGCCGCGCAGGCGGGCTTCTACCTCGTCCCCGTCAACCACCACCTCGTCGGCCCCGAGATCGCCTGGATCGTCTCCGACTCCGGGGCCAAGGTGCTCATCGCACACGAGCGGTTCGCCGACGCGGCACGGCACGCGGCCGACGAGGCGAAGCTGCCCCAGGGACGGCGGTACGCGGTCGGCGCGGTCGAGGGCTTCCGGCCGTACGCCCAACTCACCGACGGACAACCCGAGTCGGCGCCCGGCGACCGCACCCTCGGCTGGGTCATGAACTACACCTCGGGCACCACGGGCCGCCCTCGCGGCATCCGGCGCCCCCTGTCCGGCAAGCTCCCCGAGGAGTCGTACCTCGGCGGCTTCCTCGGCATCTTCGGGATCAAACCCTTCGACGACAATGTGCACCTCGTCTGCTCGCCGCTCTACCACACGGCCGTGCTCCAGTTCGCGGGCGCGTCCCTGCACATCGGCCACCGCCTCGTCCTGATGGACAAGTGGACGCCCGAAGAGATGCTGCGCCTCATCGACACCCACCGGTGCACGCATACGCACATGGTCCCGACCCAGTTCCACCGCCTGCTGGCGCTGCCCGACGAGATGCGGGCCCGCTACGACGTCTCCTCCATGCGGCATGCCATCCATGGCGCCGCCCCCTGCCCCGACCATGTGAAACGGGCCATGATCGACTGGTGGGGCAACTGCGTCGAGGAGTACTACGCGGCCAGCGAGGGCGGCGGAGCCTTCGCGACCGCCGAGGACTGGCTGAAGAAGCCCGGCACGGTCGGCAAGGCCTGGCCCATCAGCGAACTCGCCGTCTTCGACGACGACGGGAACAAACTCCCGCCCGGTGAACTCGGCACCGTCTACATGAAGATGAGCACAGGGGGCTTCTCGTACCACAAGGACGAGACCAAGACGAAGAAGAACCGCATCGGCGACTTCTTCACCGTCGGCGACCTGGGCTATCTCGACGAGGACGGCTATCTCTTCCTCCGCGACCGCAAGATCGACCTGATCATCTCCGGTGGCGTCAACATCTACCCGGCCGAGATCGAGTCCGCGCTGCTCACCCACCCCGCCGTCGCCGACGCCGCCGCGTTCGGCATCCCGCACGACGACTGGGGCGAGCAGGTCAAGGCCGTCGTCGAACCCGCCCCCGGCTTCACGCCGGGCGAGGCACTGGCCGCCGAGATCCTCGGCCACTGCGAACGGCAACTGGCCGGCTACAAGCGGCCCAAGAGCGTCGACTTCATCGAGACGATGCCACGCGACCCCAACGGGAAGCTGTACAAGCGACGGCTGCGGGAGCCGTACTGGGAGGGGCACGCGCGGCCCGTATAGCTGAGGTTGCGGTCACCCACACGCGCCTGTACGCCCGCCACCGCCACGTCCCGAGTTGACCCGCTCGCGCCGCCGCACGAGGATCGCGCCAGGGCAGCGGCGGGACGAAGGAGCGGGCATGACGGAGACGGTGGGACCCAACGTGACGGTCGACGGGGTGCTGCGGCGCAGTGCCCGCCGTACCCCTGCCCGCATCGCGGTCAACTACGACGAACGGACCTGGACCTACGAGGAGTTGGACGACGCCGTCTCGCGTGCCGCCCGGGTGCTGCGCGACACGGGGCTGGCACGCGGCGACCGGGTCGGCGCCTACGGCCACAACTCGGACGCGTACCTGATCGGCTTCCTGGCCTGCGCGCGGGCCGGTCTGGTGCACGTACCGGTCAACCAGAACCTGACCGGTGACGACCTCGCGTACATCGTCGGCCAGTCCGGCAGCACGCTGGTGATGGCTGACCCGGACCTCGCCGGTCAACTCCCGGACGGTGTACGGGTGTTGCCGCTACGCGACGCCGACGACTCGCTGCTCGCGCGGCTGGCCTCGACGCCGCCGTACGACGGTGAGGAGCCGCGTACCGAGGACCTGGTGCAGTTGCTCTACACCTCGGGCACCACTGCCGCGCCGAAGGGCGCCATGATGACGCACCGCTCCCTGGTGCACGAGTACCTGAGCGCGATCGCCGCGCTCGACCTGAGCGCCGGCGACCTGCCCGTGCACTCGCTGCCGCTCTACCACTCGGCACAGATGCATGTGTTCCTGCTGCCGTATCTCGCGGTCGGCGCCCGGAACACCATCCTCGACGCACCCGACGCCGAGCGGATCTTCGACCTGATCGAGACCGGTCGCGCGGACAGCCTGTTCGCCCCGCCCACCGTGTGGATCGGGCTGTCGAACCGCCCCGACTTCGCCACCCGCGACCTGAGCGGGCTGCGCAAGGCGTACTACGGGGCCTCGATCATGCCCGTGCCCGTACTGGAACGCCTGAAGGAGCGGCTGCCGAAGCTGGCCTTCTTCAACTGCTTCGGGCAGAGCGAGATCGGCCCGCTGGCCATGGTTCTCGGACCGCACGAGCACAAGGGACGGATGGATTCCTGCGGGCGCCCGGTGCTGTTCGTCGAGGCGCGGCTCGTGGATGAGTCCGGCAAGGACGTGCCGGACGGGGAGCGGGGCGAGATCGTCTATCGATCGCCGCAGCTGTGCGAGGGCTACTGGGACAAGCCCGAGGAGACGGCCGGGGCCTTCCGTGACGGCTGGTTCCACTCCGGGGACCTCGCCGTGCGCGACAGCCACGGGTACTTCACTGTGGTCGACCGGGTGAAGGACGTGATCAACTCCGGTGGTGTACTGGTCGCTTCGCGGCAGGTCGAGGACGTGCTCTACACGCATGACGCGGTGGCCGAGGTCGCGGTGATCGGGCTGCCGGACGAGCGCTGGATCGAGGCCGTGACCGCGGTGGTCGTCCGCCGGGGTGAGGTGGCGGAGGAGGAGCTGCTCGCGTACGCCCGTGAGAAGCTCGCCGGCTTCAAGGCGCCGAAGCGGGTCCTGTTCGTGGACGAGCTGCCGCGCAACGCGAGCGGCAAGATCCTCAAGCGCGAGCTGCGGGACCGCTTCCAGGAGGAGCCCGCCCGAACCGTCGCCCCAGGTGATTGAACGGTCGAGGCCGACGAGCCGTACACATTTCGGCGGACCCGACCACCCGGGCCCGGTCCGCCGCACCACCAGCGGGAAACGCACGGAAGGACCTCCGGGTTGTCGAGCACCACGAACTCCCCTCAGCTGCCGGACACGGACCGGACAACCCCGGACAAGGACCAGACGCCGGAGGTTCCACCGGCGGACACGCCTGATGACGCCGTTGCCGAGACATCCGGGCAGGACGGCGAGGCCGGCGAAAGCCCCGCCGCCACGCACACCACCACCGAAGCCCCCGCTGGATCCGCTGAAGAGCAAGCCATCGCCGAACCCGCGGAACCTGCTGAAGCCGCCACCGAAGCGAAAGCCCCCGCGAGCGACGCCGACGCCCCCACGGATGCCCCGACCGACACTCTGTCCGACGCCCCGGAGGAACCCGCCACCGCCCGCCGCTGGCGGCACAGGCACCCGGTCGCCGCGCGCTACGTGGGCTGGGCGATCACGGCCCTGTCCCTCGGCCTCGTGTGCTTCGCGCTCCTTATGCCGACCTCGATCGAAGCCTTCCGGCCAGGAATCTTCGTACGCATCCCCGTGGAGGCGATCCTCGGCGCCGGCATCCTGATCTTCCTGCCGCGCAGGCCACGAATAGCGGCGGCGGCCCTCGCCGGTCTGGGCCTCGGTGTGATGACCGTGCTGAACCTCCTCGACATCGGCTTCAACATGTTCCTCGGCCGAGGATTCAACGTGGTCCTCGACTGGGTCCTGTTCGACGACACGAAGGCCTATCTCGAGGACTCGGTGGGCAGTGGCGGCACGATCGCCGCCATCATCGGGGTCATACTCCTCGTCCTCGTCCTGCTCGCCACGACGACCCTGGCCGTGCTCCGGCTGAGCAACGTACTGGCCCGCGACCGCGACAAGGCCACCCGTACCACCGTGCTGGTCGGAACCGCCTGGGTCACCTGCGCGGCGCTCGGCCTCCAGCTCGCCGGCACACCGCTCGCCGCCAGAAGCACGGTCGCCCTGGCCGAAGACCGTGTGAAGCGGGTGCGCGCCACCATCAAGGACGAGGCGGCGTTCGCCAAGGAGGCCAAGAAGGACAAGTTCGGCAACACCTCGGGCGACCAGCTGCTCACCGATCTGCGTGGCAAGGACGTCATCTTCACCTTCATCGAGAGCTACGGCCGCAGCGCCATCGAGGACGAGGACATCGCGCCGGGCGTCAACGCGACCCTCACCGCCAAGAACGAGGAGCTGACCCGGGCCGGGTTCGCCGCCAAGAGCGGCTGGCTCACCTCTTCGACGTATGGCGGCAACAGCTGGCTCGGCCACTCCACGTTCCTGTCGGGCCTGTGGATCAACAACCAGAACCGCTACCGCGTCGTCACCGCGGGCGAGCACCTGACCCTCACCGGGGCCTTCCAGCGCACCGGCGCCTGGCGGACGGTGGGTGTGATGCCGGGCGTCCAGAAGAACTGGCCGGAAGGCAAGTTCTACGGCCTCGACCAGGTCTACGACTCCCGGGACCTCGGCTACAAGGGCCCCAAGTTCAGCTGGTCGACGATGCCCGACCAGTACGCCCTGAAAGCCTTCGAGCAGCTGGAGCACGGCAAGAAGCAGGACAAGCCGCTGATGTCGCAGATCATCCTGACCTCCAGCCACCAGCCCTGGGCACCCCTCCCCAAGACAGTTCCCTGGGACCAGGTCGGCGACGGCTCCGTCTACAAGGACATCCAGAAGGCCGGCAAGAAGCCCGGGGACGTCTTCTACGACTCCGAGAAGGCGACAGAGGAGTACGGCAAGTCCATCCAGTACTCCGTGACCAGCCTCATCGACTACGTGACGAAGTACGGCAGCAAGGACACCGTGCTCGTCTTCCTCGGCGACCACCAGCCGATGGCCAAGGTCAGCGGCAGCAAAGCCAGCCGGGACGTGCCGATCTCGATCGTCGCCCAGGACAAGTCCGTACTGGACAAGATCGACGACTGGAACTGGACGGACGGCCTCAAGCCCGACTCGGACGCCCCGGTCTGGCGGATGGACTCCTTCCGCGACCGCTTCCTGACCGCGTACGGCTCACAGCCCAATCCCTCCAAGTAACGGGCCGGTCAGACCCGGTCAGACAGGGCCTTGAGTTGCTAGTGCTGTCCGTGGCGCCCGGGGGCGCGGACCGTCTTACGAATTCCTGACGCGCTCCCGGGCGGCCGGATCAGATGCCTTCCCGCACCTACGATCGCAGCGTGTCGACCCTTCGGAACATCATCCTCGTCATTGCCGCACCCCTGATCCTGGCCGCAGCCGGCCTCACGCATCCCAGCGGGCTCTCCAGGTCGACGGCCGAGCACTGGGCGGATATGCACATCATGCTGCTGCCGGTCTTTCCGCTGCTCGCGGTCGGCCTCCTCGTCCCCCTGTGGCGACGGCCCGGACGCGACCTCGCGGGCTTCGCCACCGTCGTGGCCTGGGTGGGTTCCTTCGTCTACGCGGCCTTCTACACCGGGCTCGACGCGGTCGCCGGCATCGGGGCGGGAACCGCGGTCGAGCACGCCGCCGCGGGAGCGAGTCCGGGACCGCTGAAGCGACCCCTCTACGACGTGGGCGAGGCGCTCGGGCAAGCGGGCGCCTACGCCCTCATCTGTGCTGTTGTGGCCACAGCCGTCGCCCTGTTCCCGAGGCACGGCGCGCGCATCCTTCCCGGCATTGCCGTGCTCCTCGTGTCCGGCTGGTCCTTCGTCGACAGCCATATCTTCTGGCCGCGCGGGGTATGGACGATGCTCGGCTTCGCCCTGGGGTTCACGCTGCTCGCGTGGGCGGCACCCTCACCGAAGGCTCAGCGGTTCGCCTCCACCGCCACCGAGCGCGCCCACCGGTAGTCCGCCTTGCCGCTCGGGGAGCGCTGGATGGAGGCTGTGATCACCAGCTGGCGTGGGATCTTGTAGCCGGCGAGACGGGCGCGGCAGTGGGTCTGGATGTCGTCCAGGGACAGGGGCTTCGCCCCGTCGCGGGGTTGCACCACCGCCGCGACATGGTTGCCCCACTTCTCGTCGGGCACTCCGGCCACCAGTGCGTCGTACACGTCCGGATGGGCCTTGAGGGCCTGCTCGACCTCCTCCGGGTAGACCTTCTCGCCTCCGGTGTTGATGCACTGGGAACCGCGGCCGAGGACGGTGACGACGCCCTCCTCGTCGACGGTCGCCATGTCGCCGAGGAGGACCCAGCGCTCGCCGTCCTTCTGGAAGAAGGTCTCGGCGGTTTTCCTGGGGTCGTTGTAGTAGCCGAGCGGGACGTGTCCGCGCTGCGCGACGCGGCCCGGTTCACCGACCGCGACCGGCTCGTACGTCGCCGGATCCACCACCTGTGTACGGGAGTTGACGCGCACCCGGAAGCCTTTGTCCGGGCCCGAGTCCTCCGTCGCCGTGCCGTTGAAACCGGACTCCGAGGAACCGAAGTTGTTGAGCAGCAGCACGTTCGGCAAGAGTGCCTGGAACTGTTCGCGCACGGTGTCCGACATGATCGCGCCGGAGGACGAGACGCTGAACATGGAGGAGCAGTCGGTGCCCTTCATGGGGCCGTTGAGGGCGTCGATCAGTGGTCGCAGCATCGCGTCGCCGACCAGCGACATGCTGGTGACCTTCTCCTTCTCGATGGTGCGCAGCACTTCCTCGGGCACGAACTTGCGGTGGATCACCACGCGTTGGCCGAAGTTGAAGCCGATGAAGGCGGTGAGGGTCGACGTGCCGTGCATCAGCGGGGCAGCGGGGAGGAAGGTGATCCCGTCACCGCCCGCCGCGACCCGCTCGGCCAGTTCCTCCGGCTTCTTGACCGGCTCTCCGGTCGGGGCGCCGCCACCCAGGCCCGAGAAGAAGAGATCCTCCTGACGCCACATCACGCCCTTGGGCATCCCTGTCGTACCGCCGGTGTAGATGATGAACTGGTCGTCGGCCGAGCGCGGCGCGAAGCCCCGCTCGGCGGACCCGGAGGCCTCGGCCGCCGCGAAGTCCACCGCGGACAGCGGCGGAGCGTCCGGCGCGGGGGCCCCCACCCGCACCAGGTGCCGCAGCTTCTCCGCCCGCGGCAACGCCGCCGCCACTCGCTCGGTGAACTCCGCGTCGAAGACCAGGGCCACCAGATCCGCGTCACGGTAGAGGTAGACCAACTCCTCTTCCACGTAGCGGTAGTTGACGTTGACCGGCACGATCCGCGCCTTCAGGCATCCGAGCACGGTCTGCAGATACTCGACGCTGTTGTAGAGGTGCAGCCCGAGATGCTCACCGGGGCGTACGCCGCTGTCGATCAGGTGGTGCGCGATGCGGTTGGCCGCCGCGTCCAGTTCGGCGTACGTCAGGCGGCGCTCCGCCCCCGTGCCGGGGTGGTCGATGTACACGAGCGCCTCGCGGTCGGGCACCACGTCGACGATCGACTCGAACAGGTCGGCAAGGTTGTACTCCACCGCTCCTCCTGACCCCGGCAAAACGATCGACAAGACGACTGGACGACTGAGAGATGCGCGCGTCCTTCGGTTCGACGGTCATCAGAGCAAAGCCCGCCCCAACTGTGAAGGGTCCGCGCAGAAGAAATCTGACTGACTGTCAGAAAACCCTTGAACTGCCCCGGCGCCTACTGCAACCTGTTCTCGTCCCGAGACAGGAGGACCGCCATGGGTGGGACGGAACACCTCACAGTGCAGCGCGAAGGCGCCACACTGGTGCTCACGCTCAACAGGCCCGAGGCCAAGAACGCCCTCTCGTTGCCGATGCTGGTCGGCCTGTACGACGGCTGGGTCGAGGCCGACGAGGACGACGCGATCCGCTCGATCGTGTTCACCGGCGCGGGCGGCACGTTCTGCGCGGGCATGGATCTCAAGGCCCTGGCAGGCAAGGGCATGGAAGGGCAGCAGTACCGGGACCGGCTCAAGGCCGACCCCGATCTGCACTGGAAGGCGATGCTGCGCCATCACCGGCCGCGCAAGCCGGTGATCGCCGCGGTTGAGGGCCACTGTGTGGCCGGCGGTACGGAGATGCTTCAGGGGACCGACATCCGGGTCGCGGGGGAGTCCGCCACGTTCGGTCTCTTCGAGGTGAAGCGTGGGCTGTTCCCGATCGGTGGCTCGACGGTGCGGCTCCAGCGGCAGATTCCGCGGACGCATGCGCTGGAGATGCTGCTCACCGGGCGGCCGTACTCCGCACGGGAGGCCGCCGACATCGGCCTGATCGGGCATGTCGTCCCCGACGGGACGGCCCTGGAGAAGGCCCTTGCCGTCGCCGAGCAGATCAACGCGTGTGGGCCGTTGGCCGTCGAGGCGGTGAAGGCCTCCGTGTACGAGACCGCCGAGATGACCGAGGTCGATGGGCTGGCTGCCGAACTGAAGCGGGGGTGGCCGATCTTCGATACGGCTGACGCCAAGGAAGGTTCGCGCGCTTTTGCCGAGAAACGGCCACCGGTGTACCGGCGGGAGTAGCTCCGTCGGTAAGGCAGTTCGACACCTGCGGGTTCGCTGTGGCTGGTCGCGCCCCACGTGTCACGGCCCGCGCCCTTACGGGTAGCGCCACTCACGGGGCGCTGTCCCCCCATTCCTCCGAGGAGACCCCGTGCCCGAAGTCCTCAAAGCCCCCCTCGTCGTCGAGTTTCCCTTCACCCGCTCCCTCGGCCCCGTCCAGAGCGCCTTCCTCACAGGCCTGCGCGAACGCGTCGTCCTCGGGGTGAAGACCGGCGACGGCCGGACCCTCGTCCCGCCCGTCGAGTACGACCCCGTCACCTCCGAGGAGATCCGGGATCTCGTCGAGGTGGCCCCCACCGGCACCGTCACCACCTGGGCCTGGAACCACGCCCCCCGCCGCGGCCAGCCCCTGGACACCCCCTTCGCCTGGGTCCTGGTGAGGCTCGACGGCGCCGACACCTCCCTCCTGCACGCGCTGGACGCGACCGGCCCCGACGCCGTCCACACCGGTATGCGCGTCCGTATCCGGTGGGCCGAGGAACGCTCCGGTGCCATCACGGACATCGCCTGCTTCGAGCCGTACGACAGCGTGGAGACACCCGAACCCGCCGGTCACGACGGGCGGTTCGAGGACATGGTGACCGGCATCGTCGCCCCCGCCCGCCTCGACTACACCTACTCGCCCGGCCGCGCCCAGTCCGGCTACATCAACGCGCTCTCCGACCGGCGGATCGTCGGCGAGCGCTGCCCGTCCTGCCGCAAGGTGTACGTCCCGCCGAGGGGTGCGTGCCCCACCTGTGGTGTGGCCACGGTGGAAGAGGTCGAGGTGGGGCCGGGCGGCACCGTCACCACGTACTGCATCGTCAACATCAAGGCGAAGAACCTGGACATCGAAGTCCCGTACGTCTACGGGCACATCGCGCTCGACGGCGCCGACCTCGCCCTGCACGGCCGTATCGGCGGCATCCCCTACGACCAGGTGCGCATGGGGCTGCGCGTCGAGCCGGTGTGGACGGACGGCGGCCGTTACCCCGACCACTACCGGCCGACCGGCGAGCCCGACGCGGACTACGAGACGTACAAGGAGCTGGTGTGATGCGTGAGATAGCCGTGGTCGCCTTCGGGCAGACCGATCACCGGCGCACCAGCGACGAGTTCTCCGAGGTGGAGATGCTCATGCCGGTCCTGCATGACGTTCTCGACCGGACCGGCATGAAGACCAGCGACATCGGCTTCACCTGCTCCGGCTCCACGGACTATCTCGCGGGCCGCGCCTTCTCCTTCACCATGGCACTCGACGGGGTCGGCGCCTGGCCGCCGATCTCCGAGTCGCATGTGGAGATGGACGGGGCGTGGGCACTGTACGAGGCCTGGACGAAGCTGCTCACCGGGGACGCCGACACGGCGCTGGTGTACTCGTACGGCAAGTCCTCACCCGGCTCCGTACGCGATGTGCTGACCCGGCAGCTCGACCCGTACTACGTGGCGCCCCTGTGGCCGGACTCCGTGGCCCTGGCCGCCCTTCAGGCGCAGGCGCTCATCGACGCGGGGGAGGCGGACGAGCCCGCCCTCGCCGGGGTCGCCGCCCGCAGCCGCGAGGACGCGCGCGCCAACTCCCATGCGCAGCTGCGGGGTTCGGTGCCGCAGGGGGAGTACCTCGTACGTCCGCTCCGTACCGGCGACTGCCCGCCCATCGGCGACGGAGCGGCGGCCGTCATCCTCGCGGCGGGGGAGCGGGCCCGTGAGCTGTGCGAGCGGCCCGCCTGGATCCGGGGGATCGATCACCGCATCGAGGCGCATGGTCTCGGCGTGCGCGATCTGACCGACTCGCCGTCCACGCGGCTGGCGGCCGAGAAGGCCGGCGCCTTCGAACGGCCCGTCGACACCGCCGAGTTGCACGCGCCCTTCACCTCTCAGGAAGTGGTCCTGCGCAAGGCGCTGCGGCTGGACGGGGACGTCGCGGTCAATCCCTCCGGGGGAGCGCTCGCCGCCAACCCGATCATGGCCGCCGGTCTCATCCGCATCGGCGAGGCCGCCGCGCGTATCCACCGCGGCGAATCCGACCGCGCGCTCGCGCATGCCACCTCAGGGCCCTGTCTGCAGCAGAACCTGGTATCCGTACTCGAAGGGGACGCCCGATGAGCAAGGAGCCCGTGGCCGTCGTCGGGATCGGCCAGACCAAGCACGTCGCCGCCCGCCGGGACGTGTCCATCGCGGGACTCGTCCGCGAAGCCGCCCAACGGGCGCTGGACGACGCGGAGTTGACGTGGGCCGACATCGACGCCGTCGTCATCGGCAAGGCGCCCGACTTCTTCGAGGGCGTCATGATGCCCGAGCTGTACCTCGCCGACGCCCTCGGCGCCGTCGGCAAACCCATGCTGCGCGTGCACACCGCGGGATCCGTCGGCGGCTCCACCGCGCTCGTCGCCACGAACCTGATCGCGGGCCGCGTCCACGGCACCGTCCTGACCCTGGCCTACGAGAAGCAGTCCGAGTCGAACGCCATGTGGGGCCTGTCCCTGCCGATCCCCTTCCAGCAGCCGCTGCTGGCCGGCGCGGGCGGCTTCTTCGCCCCGCACGTACGCGCGTACATGCGGCGCACCGCCGCCCCCGACACGGTCGGCTCCCTGGTCGCGTACAAGGACCGCCGCAACGCGCTCAAGAACCCGTACGCGCATCTGCACGAGCACGACATCACGCTGGAGAAGGTCCAGGCCTCGCCCATGCTGTGGGACCCGATCCGCTACTCCGAGACCTGCCCGTCCTCGGACGGCGCCTGCGCGATGGTGCTCACCGACCGCGTGGGGGCGGCCCGTTCGCCCCGGCCGGCCGCCTGGCTGCATGGCGGCGCGATGCGCTCCGAGCCGACCATGTTCGCGGGCAAGGACTGCGTGTCGCCGCAGGCCGGCAAGGACTGCGCGGCCGACGTGTACCAGCAGGCGGGGATCACGGACCCGCGCCGGGAGATCGACGCCGTCGAGATGTACGTGCCGTTCTCCTGGTACGAGCCCATGTGGCTGGAGAACCTCGGCTTCGCCGCCGAGGGCGAGGGCTGGAAACTCACCGAATCCGGGGTGACGGAGCTCGACGGGGACCTGCCCGTCAACATGTCCGGCGGCGTTCTGTCCACCAATCCGATCGGCGCGTCCGGCATGATCCGCTTCGCGGAAGCGGCCCTCCAGGTGCGCGGCCAGGCGGGAGAACACCAGGTCGACGGGGTGCGCAGGGCGCTGGGGCACGCCTACGGCGGCGGCTCCCAGTTCTTCTCGATGTGGCTGGTGGGTGCCGAACCGCCCGCCTCCTGAACTGTGCCCCTCACGTGGCCTGTGCCTGGCGGTGACCGATCGCTAGGCTGGCCGCGGACGACGAACCGGGAGGAGCACGGACGTGGCCGAGAGCACCATCCAGCATCATCCGCTTGCAGGCTGGGACAAGCCGGAGCTTGACCTCAGCAATGCCGACTGGCGCTCCAGCAGTCGCGGGCTGGGGGATGTCCAGATCGCCTTTGTCGAGGGCTTCATCGCCATGCGAAACAGTGGCAGCCCGGAAAGCCCCTCCCTGATCTTCACACCCGCGGAGTGGGGCGCGTTCGTGTCGGGGGCACGGGAGGGGGAGTTCGACCTCACCTGACACCTGGGGAAGGGGCGTTTCCCTTCTCTTTCTGGGACACGCGACCTTTGGCCCTGCCCCGGGGCCACGCCTGAGCGAGGCCGGCCCCGGGACGACCAGGAGGCCATCGAGACCGGGACCAGAACGCCGGCCGACGGCTTCATGGCCCCGCATCGCGAGCGGCATCCCGACGTACGTGCCGATGCGGGCGCTGTGCCGGGCGACGCCGCCGGACACCTGGTCGCGGCCTTCAAAGACGCCGACCTCGTGGTGGTGGGCCGCCACCGCCGACGGTTATCGAGCCGCCGCAGCAAGGGCAGCCCGCGCAGCCCCTCGGGCACCTCCGCGAACTCGTTCTCCCGCAGCTCCAGTTCACGCAGCTCCCGCAGTTTTCGTACGGAGCCGGGGAGCACCGTGAGCTGATTGCCGCGCAGCCAGAGCTCGCGCAGCGAGGCCAACTCGCCGAGCGAGGTGGGCAGTTCGGTGAGTAGGTTCTGCTGGGCGCGTAGCTCCACCAGAACGGGCGGCCGAGGTGGTGGCTCTTCTGGGCGGGGTCGCCGAGCGTTCCGGTCGGTGGCGGCGGGACGGTTCGCGGCGGTTGTCGGGGCCTTGCGGGTGTGGCCCCGGCAGTCTCCCGGCAGTCGTCTCCCGTACCTCGTCGCGCCCCGACTTGCACGTACCATGGCGACATGTCCTTCCTCCGCCGCCGCAGCGCCACACCCGCAGGGCCCGACTTCGATGTTCTGGCCATGGACCCGGGCGACTGGCCGGGCAATCTCGGCGCGGGCCTGCTGCCCGCCCCCGACGGCAGCTGCCAGGGCGTCTTCCTGCGCTACGACCTGTTCGGCGGCCGCGGTCCCGCGATGATCATCGGCAATCTGCCGGAGGGCTCCCCGGCCAGGGACGTCGCCGAGGACGAGGTCCCCTTCGAGGTGGCCCAGCTGCTGCTGGCGCTGGAGAACGACGAGGAGGTCACCGTCGTCGGCGCCGAGGACGCGCCGGTGATGCAGGGCGACAACCTCCTGATCGTGCGCCGCCTCAAGCTCTCCGAGACGCGTATCTCCTGTGTGCAGTTCGACCGCAGCGACAACGTCCTGGTGACCATCGCCGCCTGGGACCGCCCCATCACCGACGACCTGTACGCGCTCCTGAAGCCGCTTCCGGCGGAGCTGTTCCAGCAGGGCTGAATCGACGGCCCTCGTGTACGGAGCTTGTACGGGATTCTGTTCGGGATTCCGCACACTGCGTCATGCATCTTGTCACCTGGTGATCGGACCTTTAGCGTCCTGAGTCATGTCGCATGAGCCGCATGAGCCGCATGAGTCACCTGAGATATCCCGAAGGGCCACACTGAAGACGACAGTTGGCGGGGCGGCTGGTCTCGCCCTTGGCGGCGGCCTCGCTGCCAGTGGAGCGGCCGCCGCTGATTCCTCCGATGTATCTCGGGAGTCGATGGTGCTGTGGTATTCCGCTCCGGCCGCCGACTGGGAGCGAGAGGCCCTGCCCATCGGCAACGGCGCGCTCGGCGCCATGGTGTTCGGCACGCTCGCCTCCGAGCGGCTGCAGTTCAACGAGAAGACCCTGTGGACCGGCGGCCCCGGCTCGGTTCAGGGCTACGACCACGGCAACTGGCGCGAGGCACGGCCTGGCGCGATCGCCGCCGTGCAGGACGAGCTCGACGCGCAGACCAGGCTCGACCCCGAGAGCGTCGCCGCCGAGCTGGGTCAGCCGCGTGTCGGATACGGCGCCCATCAGACCTTCGGCGACCTGTACCTCGACATCCCGGACGCACCGACGGCCACGCCGGACTCGTACCGCCGTGAACTCGACATCTCCAACGCCGTCGCGACGGTCGGTTACACCCACCAACAGGTGCGCCACCAAAGGGAGTTCTTCGCCTCCTACCCCGACGGCGTGATCGCGGGACGGCTCAGCGCGGACCGCCCCGGCAAGGTCACCTTCACCCTTCGCTACACCTCGCCCCGCAGCGACTTCACGGCCACCGCGGTGGGCGGGCGGCTCACGGTGCGCGGCGCGCTCGAGGACAACGGGCTGCGCTTCGAGGCCCAGATCCTTCTGCGCAGCAAGGGCGGCACCGTCACCTCGAACGCGGACGGCACGATCACCGTGGCCGGTGCCGACAGCGCCTGGTTCGTGCTGGCCGCGGGCACGGACTACGCCGACACGTACCCCGACTACCGCGGCGAGGACCCGCACGCCGCCGTCACCCGGACCATCGACAGGGCCGGCGAGCGCTACCAGTCACTGTTCGCCCGGCATCTGAGCGACCACCGGGCCCTGTTCGACCGGGTCACCCTGGACATCGGCCAGAGCGTCCCCGCCGATGTGCCCACGGGCCGGCTCCTCGCGAACTACACCGGCGCCGCGAGCGCCGCGGACCGAGCCCTGGAAGCCCTCTACTTCCAGTACGGCCGCTACCTCCTCATCGCCTCCTCGCGCCCCGGCTCGCTGCCCGCCAACCTCCAGGGCGTCTGGAACCACAGCACCTCGCCCCCGTGGTCGGCGGACTACCACACCAACATCAACATCCAGATGAACTACTGGCCCGCCGAGGCCACGAACCTCGCCGAGACGACAGCCCCGTACGACCGCTTCGTCGAAGCGCTGCGCGCACCCGGACGCCGAACCGCCAAGGAGATGTTCGGCTCGCGCGGCTGGGTCGTGCACAACGAGACCAACCCCTACGGTTTCACCGGCGTGCACGACTGGGCGACCGCCTTCTGGTTCCCCGAGGCGGCTGCGTGGCTCAGCGGGCAGCTGTACGAGCACTACCGGTTCGGCGGCTCCACGGACTACCTCCGGAACGCCGCGTACCCGGTGATGAAGGAGGCCGCCGAGTTCTGGCTCGACAATCTGCGCACCGACCCACGCGACGGCACGCTCGTCGTCACGCCCAGTTACTCACCCGAGCACGGCGACTTCACGGCCGGTGCCGCCATGTCCCAGCAGATCGTGCACGACCTGCTGACCAACACCCTTGAGGCGGCCGGCATCCTGGGCGACTCGCCCGCCTTCCGCCGGTCCCTCGAGAAGGCACTGGCCGAACTGGACCCCGGCCTGCGCATCGGGTCCTGGGGTCAACTCCAGGAGTGGAAGGCCGACTTGGACGACCCGGCCGACGACCACCGGCATGTCTCGCACCTCTACGCCCTGCACCCCGGGCGGCAGATCGAGCCCGGCACCAAGTGGGCCGACGCCGCGAAGGTCTCGCTCACGGCGCGCGGCGACGGCGGCACCGGCTGGTCCAAGGCCTGGAAGATCAACTTCTGGGCGCGGCTGCGCGACGGCGATCACGCCCACAAGATGCTCGCCGAACAGCTCAAGTCCTCGACCCTGCCGAACCTCTGGGACACCCATCCGCCGTTCCAGATCGACGGCAACTTCGGCGCCACCTCCGGGATGGTCGAGATGCTGCTGCAGAGCCAGTACGACGCGATCGAGGTACTCCCCGCCCTGCCCGCCACCTGGCCGGACGGCTCGGTCCGCGGCCTGCGCGCCCGCGGCGGCGCCACGCTCGACATCGACTGGGCCGACGGGCAGGCGACCCGCATCGCACTGACCGCCTCGCGAACCCGACGGCTCACCGTCCGCAGCGATCTGCTGCCGGGCGGCGAGACCACGTTCAGGGCGATCGCCGGTCGGCGGTACGTCTGGGGCAAGGAAGGCTGAGTGCTCCGCCGCCACAGGGCCTCTACGCCGTGGACCGCCGTGGACCTCGACCATGCGCGGCGACGAGGACGGAGTGCTCATCGCTCATCCAACCGTTTCCTCTGTCCCCTCTGTTTCCTCGCGGACGGCGGTCCGGGATCTCTGGGCGGGGAGAAGCGGCAGGACACCGGTGCACTCCAGGTGGGTGCGCGCTCCCCGGATCGCCTCCGGCGTGCTGTCGTACTCACTTCCCTCCAGCCGCAGCAGCTCCAACACGCCCATGGATTCCAGGACTTGACGCTGGCCCGGACGGATCCCCGAGGTCATGACGACGATGCCGCGCCGGTTGAGCCTTTGAATCGTGTCCTTCAGGACGAGGGCGCCGGTGGCGTCGATGGTCGTCACGCGGGACATGCGCAGGATGATGACGCGCACATCGGCGACCTCGGCCAGCTCCAGCAGGAAGCGATGCGCGGCGGCGAAGAACAACGGGCCGTCGATGCGGTACGCCACGATGTGCTCGGCCAGCAGCGCGTGTTCCTCGGCGCTGTGGTCGCCGCGGTCGAGCGGGACCTGGTCGAGGCGGGCCTGCAGGGCAACCGCCCGCAGGGCCAGGGCGCCCGCGACGACCAGGCCGATGATCACGGCGTACACGAGATCGAGCGCGAGGGTCGCGACGGCAGTGAGTACGAGGATCAGCGCGTCCGAGCGGGTGGCCTTGGCCATGACCCGCAGCGAGCCGACCTCGACCATGCGGATCGCCGTGGCCAGCAGCACACCCGCGAGCGCGGCGAGCGGGATCTTCGAGACGAGAGGGGCGGCCGCGAAGACGATCACGGCGAGAACCGCGGCGTGCGCGAGGGAGGCGAGCCGGGAACTCGCGCCGGTACGGACGTTGACCGCGGTGCGGGCGATCGCGCCGGTCGCGGGCACCCCGCCGAACAGCGGGGCCGCGATGTTGGCCAGTCCCTGACCGAAAAGCTCCCGGTCCGGGTCGTGCTTCTGGCCGACCGTCATGCCGTCGGCGACCGAGGCCGACAGCAGTGACTCCAGGGCGGCCAGCGCCGCCACCGCGACCGCCGGGGCCAGCAGCGAGCCGAGCGCGCCCGGATCCAAGAAGGAGAGGGACGGCGCGGGCAGTCCGGACGGCAGGTCTCCGATCGGCTTCGCCGCATCGAGGCCGGCTACTTGCGCCACGAGGGTGGCGGCGATCACCGCGACGATGGAGAAGGGGATCGTGGGCCGAAGACGAGTGCCGATCAGCATGACGGCGGCGACCACCAGGGCGAAGGCGACGGCGGTCCAGTTCGGGTGCTCCGCGAACTCCTGAAGGGCGCGCCAGGTCACCACGAGGACGCGGTCGCCCTCCGGCTTGGGCACCCCCAGGGCGCTCGGGATCTGCTGCAGTCCGATCACGCAGGCGATGCCGAGCGTGAAGCCCTCCACCACGGGTGCGGGCACGTACTGCATGTATTTCCCGGCCCTGACCAGGGCGAGTGCGACGAGCATCAGGCCCGCCATCAGCCCCACGGTCAGCACCCCGGACGGGCCGTGCTCCGCGACGATCGGCACGAGCACCACGGTCATCGCGCCCGTCGGCCCGGACACCTGCAGATTCGAACCGCCGAACACCGCGGCGAGCGCACCGGCGATGACCGCGGTCGCCAGCCCCGCCTCGGCGCCGAGCCCGGAGGAGACGCCGAATCCGAGCGCGAGTGGCAGCGCGACGATCGCCACCGTGAGGCCGGCCAGCAGGTCCCGGCGCGGATCCCGGCGCATCTGCGCCAGATCACCACGGCCGGGCAGTAGCGCGGTCAGCCGGGCCCCGACCCGGCCCAAGGAGATTCTCATCGCGCG
>NZ_BMPQ01000061.1 GCF_014647675.1 Streptomyces flaveus
GGGGGGAGGCGGGGCTGGCGGCTTGGTTCCGGCGGTGGGCTCGGCTGGAGAAGTTGGCGGTCAGCCTGTGTACGTATGAGTGCAGGCTGGTGCCGGGGCTGTTGCAGTCGGAGGGGTATGCGCGGGCGGTGTTCGAGGGCACGATTCCGGTGGTCTCGGACGAGCGGCTGGAGGCTCTGCTCGCGGTGAGGACGGAACGGCAGAGGATGCTGTACGAGCGGCCGATCGTCCCCTTCAGCTTCATCGTCGAGGAGCATGTCTTTCGGCGTCGGTACGGGGACACGGAGCAGATGCGGGACATGTTGGACCACGTGCTGGAGCACAGTGCTCCGCGCAACGTGACGCTTCAAATCGTCCCACTGGAAGGCGGGTTGCATTCGTGTCTGGATGGACCTGTGCGGCTCCTGGAGACGGCGGAGGGGCGGCGGTTCGCGTACTCCGAGGGGCAGCAGAACGGGCGGCTGATTGCCGACGTGAAAGAGGTGATCCTCCTCCAGCAGCGCTATGACACACTGCGCTCGCAGGCCCTGAACCCCCAAGACTCGCGGGGCCTGTTGGAGCGACTGCGAGGAGAGCTATGAGCACGTCGGAACTTGCCTGGTTCAAGTCCAGTTACAGCGGGAGCCAGGGTGACGACTGCGTGGAGGTCGCTGTCACCGAACAGGCCATCCACGTACGGGACTCCAAGGACGTGACGCGTCCTCACTTCGCCGTCGGGCGTGAGGGATGGTCGCAGTTCGTGGGGTTCGTGGGCTCCGCGCCGAGGGCCTGAGGCTGAATCTGCGCATCCCGGCGGTGACGCTGGTGGCGTACGCCGCCGGGATGGCCGTCAGATGGTCAGTCCACCTGACGCGAGTCGATCGCCGGGGAGTTGTGACGTGCTCACCCCGACGAGGGAAATCGCACCCGACCGCGCGTTGCTGGCCGTGGGTGCGCAGAGCCTCCTCGCGCTTGGCCAACCCCTCACCGTCAGCCAGGCGTGGGCGCGCTTCAATTCGGCCGGGTTCAGAGCTCCGGTACCGGACCCGGCCCCGGCTCAGAAGCAGCCGTTGACGGTGGCGGCGAGGCCGTCGAGGACTTCCTTGGTGTCGGCAGGGTCGGCAGAGGCGCCGTTCTCGACGAAGGAGAAGACCTTCCAGCGCCCGTCCTGGCCGACGGTGAGACCGCTCAGGGCCAGGGCGCCGGTCAGAGTGCCGGTCTTGGCCTGGACCTCGCCCGTGGCGCAGATGCTGGGTTCGGTGTCGAAACGGCCGAGGCCGGGCCCCAGAGTGCCGGTCTCGCCCGCGACCGGGAGCCCGTCCAGGATCGGCCCGAGGACGGTCTTGTGGCGTGGGTCGGTCAGCAGATCCACCAGGTCCGCGAGAGTGGTGGCGGGTATCCGGGCGGAACGGGACAGCCCGCTGCCGTCGAACAACTCCACGCCGTCGAGCGGAACGTCGTACTCCTCGCTGAGTACCGTGCGCACGGCTGTCGCCCCGCCCTCGAACGTGGCGGGCTGCCCGGCGGCGATCGCGGTCATCCGCAGCAGCGTCTCCGCGATGTTGTTGTCGCTGTTGAGGATCATCCTTTTGACGATCTCGGACAGTGGCGGAGAACTGTGGCTCGCGACCGGCACGTCGCCGGCGGCAGTGGTGCCTCGGACGACCGTGCCGTCCGTGGTGATTCCCTGGTCGGCGAGCAGCCCGGCGAAGACCTCCCCAGCATCGAGGGAGGTGTCCATGACGGGGTTGCCGTCGACAACCAGGGGCCGGACGGGGGAGACCACGTCCGGGAAGTAGCCGTCGGTCCAGCCGGTGGCGAGTGCGGGCTCGGGGAAGAGGCTGTCGTCGACGCGCACCTTGACCGAGGTCAGGCCGGCGGCGGACAGGCCGTCGGCGGCCGTCTTCGCGAGGGCGGAGAGATCGTCGGTGGTCAGGACCCGGTCGCCGCCGCCGATCAGGGTGAGCGTGCCGTCGCCGTAGACGACGCGGGTGGTGAAGCGGTGGTCCGGGCCCAGCGCGGTCAGGGCGGCGGTCGCGGTGGCGAGTTTGGTGTTGGACGCGGGCATCAGCGCGGTGGACGCGTTGTTGCCGAAGATCTCACGGTCGGACTCGGCGTCCATCACGAAGCCGCTGAGATTGGCGCCGAGGCCGGCCTCTTTGATCCGGGACTCCAGATCGTCGGCGATCTTCTGGTCGGTCGGACTCAGAGGGGTGCCGTCGGCCGCGAAGGCCGAGTGGCCCGCCAGGATGGATCCGATGATGGGTCCGGTCGCGGTGAGACCGAGCATGCGCCGGGCCGTCGGGCTCATGGGTTTTCGCTTGCGATGACGCCCGCCGGCAGACGCGCCGCCGTGGGTGCTGTGCCGGGGGATGGATGCCGACACTGAGGAGCGGAGCGGCGGAAGGCTCGTACCGCTCCTGCCAACCGTGATTTCTGACATGGCAGTTCCGTTGGCTCGATGGGGAGAGAGGGGCGCGTAGCCTGCCCGCCCGTACAGACCTCCCCGAGAATCGGACGGCGGCTTCGCGGAGACCTGAGTGTCTGCTGGGGGTCGGGGCCGCGGTAAGAGTCAAATATCCCGACCGGTGAGTAAGTTTTGAGGGTCACACGATTCAAGGTGTTCCAGGCGCACGGTGCTGGGATGGCGACGGCTCAGGTCCTTGTGTGACCTGCGCGTCGTGCGGTTCCTCAGTTGTCCTCGTCAGCGATCTTGTGGGGCAGGTCAGATCACGCGGAAGAGGTCCGCGGCCGCGTGGACGTCGGTGAGGTCCTCGATGGAGCGGAGGTTGTCGCACAGGGCGTCCAGGACCGAGCCGGCTTCGGCGGCGGGCGGGGTGCCTATGGCTACGCCGAAGACGCGGAAGCCCAGTAGGTGTTTGGCGTCGTTCCAGCCGCGTGTCCATTCCTCGGTGACGTCGCATTCGTCGTCGGTGAGCATCACGATGTCGCCGCGCTTGCGGGCGGCGTCGTTGAACTCCTCCTCCAGTAGCTCGCGGGCTGCTGTCAGCGGCCTCTGGTAGCTGGTGCCGCCGCCGAGGAAGGTCTCCGCGAAGTCGAGGGTCCGGTCGATGTCGGCGGGCCGGTCGGCCGGGAAGCGGAAGACCTGGAGTTTGTCGGCGGCGGAGAACAGGATGCCGACGAAGTCACGCTTCGCATGGCGGGCCTGGTCCAGCAGCGCCAGGGCGCACGCCTTGGCCCACGCCTCCCGGGTGACTCCGCCGGGCCCTTCCACGTACATGGAGTGTGAGGTGTCCACGCACGCGATGATGGCGCCTCGGCCGGTGGTCTGCTCTCCCTGGCTGTCGTAGAGCATCAGCTCCCCGGCGGCGTAGCGCGCGGCGAACACCGCGCGCAGCTCGGGCACGCCGAGGCCCGCCAGTTCGGAGGGGATGACGCGGGAGAGATCGTTGCCGAGGGTGACGCCGACCAGCTCCCCGGCGGCGTTCTCCACCTTGCGAGCACGCTCACCGACCGCCATCTGCCGGAAACGGCCGATCAGTTCGGCCCACTGTGCGAGACGGCTGGTGCGCAGCCGCTCGGCGAGCCGGGCCCGCTGGTCGAACGGCATCCGTTCCAGCTCGCCGGGGCCGACGCCCCATGCCCGCATCAGCGCGGCCTCCTCGCGTACGGCCTCGGTGGCCTTTGCCGCCGCGTTCCGCGCGGCGGCACGGATGCCGGGGACCGCCGCCGTGAGGGCCTGCGCGGCGGCCTGGGCGGACTGCTGCGCAGCGGCCTTGGAGGCCTCCGCGGCTTCGATCGCCCGTTGTACGGCGTCGGCGGCCGACGCCGGCACGGTGCCCTCCTCGTCGGCGGCCTGCTGGAGCGCCTCGCCCACGGCGGTCGCCGCGCCTTCGGCGTCCCGCTGGGCCTGCTTCGCCTGCTCGGCCTGTTCCTGGGCATCCCGGGAGTGCTCCAGCAACCGGCGCAGCGCGGCGGCCTGGGCGAGTACGGCCATGGCGGCGGCGTAGGGGTCGCCGGCCGTCTCGCGGTGCAGCTCGGCGAACTCCCGTGACTCCACCAGTGACGTGATGACCTGGTGGTTGACCAGCCAGGAGGGGGCCATCTCCGCGCGCTCGCGCAACCGCGGGCTGACCTTGTAGGCGGCCAGGAACGCGTCGATGAGGAGGTCGGCGGTGTGGTCGTAGTGCTCGTTCAGCTCCTCGGCCAGCTCGCGCAGTCCGGCCGACTGGTCGTACGTGTCGCGCCATGTGATCCGTTCGAACCGGTCCGCGACCACGGCCGCGGTGTGCCGCTCGGGAGCGGCGGCGGACAGGCTCAGCCACGTCCCGGCCCGGCTCGTCAGCTCGCCCAGTTTGCTCGGTTTCTCACCCGTCTCGCCCGTCTCGCCCATGTCCCTGAGCTCCCCGCTGTTCAGAGTTGGGCCTGCACCATGCTCGCGTCCATGCCGAGGGCCTCGGTGAGAACGCGGGCGCGGACGGCGCGCTGGCGGCCGGTGACCCGGTCGATGGCGGCGGTGGATCGGCCGGCGCCCGCCGCCTCCTCGCGCAGCTTCTCAAGGCGCTTCCCCGCCATGGCGAGTTGGTTGTGGGCCTTCTTGATGACCCAGTCGCTCAGCGCCTCGCGGGACTGCCCGGCCATGGCGTCGAGCTGGGCCTCCAGCTCATCGATGGTGTCGGCCAGGTCGAGCGCCTCCTTGGCGTCGGGGTTGACCAGTTGCAGCACCTCGCGCTCGACGGCCGGGCGCTCGGCGAGGGAGTCCCACAGCACGTGGGTCAGCACTGACAGGTCGGTCTCGGCGACCGCCGGGCGGCCGTCGAGGTACGCGGACGCCTGGAGCAGGCCCACCGCCTGCCGCCAGCGGCGGTCGGAGGCGACGAGTTCCTTGCGGCGCAGGGCGGCCCGCAGCGTACACACCGCGTCCACGATCACCTCGGGGACGTCCACGGCCGGGACGGCCTCGGTCACGGCGTGCTGCAACGCGGCCAGCTCGATGGTCGTCCGTGTCGGTGCAGCCGGGCGGCTGACGGCGGAGCGCACCAGCGCGGCGAAGTTCGAGGGGTCGGCCAGGTATCCGACCTCGATCCGCACCAACAGCCGGTCGTAGATCGCGGCCGTATCCTCTCCGACGGGCAGTTCGTTGCTCGCCGTGATGGCTCCGATCAAGGGGCAGCGGATCGGCTCGCCGCCGTTCTCGGGGTGGTAGATCCGCTCGTTGAGGTAGCCCAACGTCTCGTTCAGCGCCGCCGTGGAGCACTTGAAGATCTCGTCGATGAACGCGACATGCGCGGTCGTGGCGCGGCCTTCGTACACCTGGCGGTACTCACCCCGGGCCAGCGCGGCGACGTCGATGGGACCGAACATCCTCGTCGGCGCGGTGAACTTCGACAGCAGGATCTCCCAGTACGACGCCCCCTCGACCCTGCCCGTGAGCTCCCGGGCCATCTCGGACTTCGCCGTTCCGGGCGGGCCGAGCACCAACGAGTGCTGCCCGGCCAGCAGCGTCACCACCAGCGTCCGCACCACGTCGGCGCGCTCGTAGAAACGGTCCGACAGCTCGTCGCTGATCGCCCGCAGCCTCTTGGCCGTGTCCTGCGCGTCCGGTAAACCCATGTTCAACTCCTTGCCCGCGCCGCCCTGTTGGGCTGACGCGACGGCCCTCTGCCCGAGCAAGATACTTGGAGACCGGGAAGACTCTCCGAGCCCTCGATCGGTTCCCACAACTCGTTCTCACTCTTCGGAGCTTCGGCGATCGCGGTACCGCCCGCTTCAAGCCCGCCTCAAGCTCGTAGCACGTCCAGGGCCGTGAGTGCCGCGTGCAGTTCGGTGCGGCGTTCGCCGGATTCGAGGTCGCAGTCCAGGAGGCGCTCGATGGTGCGCAGGCGTTGGTAGACGGTTTCCCGGGACAGGGAGCCGCGGCGTGCGGTGGTTGTCTTGTTGCCCGCGGCGTCCAGGTAGTGGCGCAGGGTCGTCAGCAGGTCGGTGCCGTGTCGGGTGTCGTGGTCGATGAGGCGGCCCAGCTGTCGTTCGGCGTACTCCTGGATGCGGGGGTCCTCGCGGAGCGCGTACAACAGGCGGCGCAGGCCGATGTCGGACAGTTCGTGGAAGGAACGGTCCGGGGGGAGGGGGCGGCCGGGCGGGGTCGCCTCGGCCACGCGGGCCGCCTCGCGGAAGGAGCGGGCGGTGTCGGAGAGGTCCGTGACCTCGGAGCCGACGCTGACGACCGTGTGCGGGTCCAGGTCGAGTGCGGTGCGGCTCAGCCGTTCGACCGTGGGCCGCCAGGGCTGGGCGGGGCGCAGGGCCAGCAGGATGCCGAGGCGGCCGGGGGCCAGTTCGCCGACGAGTGCCGGGGGCCCTGCCGTGCGGAGTTCCGCGGACAAGAGGGTTTCCGGCTCCGCGGTGTCGTCTTCCGGGAGGAGGTCGCGAAGCTCGCCGGGGTCGTGGGTGTCGCGCATGCCGCGCATGTCCACGAGTACGGCGAGGAAGTGGTGCTCCTCGGTCGGCAGGCCCAGGGCGGCGGCGCGGGCGCGGGCGTCTGCCGGGGAGCGGTGGCGCTGCTCGGCCAGGTCCCGCAGGGCGCTTCGGTGGGCGGTCCGTTCCCAGGGGGTGGAGTGGATGAGGCGGGCGATGGTCAGGGCCATCGCCGTCCGCTCCAGCACGGTGACGTCCTCCGGCGCGAGTGCCCTGGCAGCCGCCGAGGCCCCGTGAGCCGATGACGATGGGCCGGACGGTGCGGGGAGCATCGCCACCCTGCCCCAGCGTTCGCCCTGGTATTCCACGGGTGTCACCAGCCAGCTCTCGGGTCCGCGGACGTCCGTGTGCTCGGCGGGCGGGGTGGCCCGGGAACGCTGTTCCCAGCCGGTGAGCGCCTCCTCCACCGTGCTGCCGGAGGGCTCGCAGATCAGCGCCTGGTGCACCAGGTTCTCCAGTACGACCGTGTGGCCGCTCATCTCCGCCGCGGCGCGTACGACGTCCTCGGGGCCGGCGCCGCGCAGCGTCAGGGCGGTGAACGCCTCGTGGATCCGCTGGGTCCTGCGCATCGCGTCCGCCTGGCTGCCGAGGAGGAGCGCGTGGACGACCTGGGTGACCTCCAGGAAGTTGACGTCCTTGGTCAGGGCGACCAGTGGCAGGCCGCGGGTGCGGCAGGCGTGGACGAGGGCGTCGGGCGGGCGGTGGTAGCGGCGTACGAGTTCGATGACCAGGGCCGCTGTCCCGATGTCGGCGAGTTCGTCCACGTAGCGGCGTACGCCTGTGGGGTCCTCGGGGAGAGGCATGCCGGTGGTGAGGACGAGTTCGCCGCCCTTGAGGAAGGAGGCGGGGTCGGTCAGTTCGGTGATGTGGACCCAGCGGACCGGCCGGTCGAGGCGGTCCTCGCCGGTGAGGACCTGCGGCTGCCCCGAGGCCAGGACGGGAAGGGCCAGCACGTCGGCGACGGTGAGCGTGCCGACTGCGGCGGGTCTACGCTCGGACGCAGTGGCATCCTGCTCAGCCGCGTCCGGCGAGCGGGTCGTTCGGTGGTTCTCGCTCACAGTGCCTCCCTGCACGCCCGGACACTGTGACAAGCGTCGCTGACCTGCGCAAGAGCAGTCCGACGTGGGCTGCTGCGGCGCTGGACGGCCATTCGTCGCCCAGCGCGGTTGACACAACGTCCGAACACCGCCTCCCCGCCGGACAGATCGCGCGTTGTTGCCGTGCGTGGCCGCGGAAATGCTCGGGATGCAGGAGTAAGCAGACCACGCAGATCACGACGTAAGGCCGGGAGACGAACATGACCGCACTGTCGCCGCACCTTCGCCAGGCCACGCCCGTGACGGCCGTCCGGGGCGAGGGCGTCCACCTCTACGGTGAGGACGGCCGCCGCTACCTCGACTTCACCGCCGGGATCGGCGTCACCAGCACCGGGCACTGTCACCCCAGGGTGGTGGCGGCGGCGCAGGAGCAGGTGGGCACGCTGATCCACGGCCAGTACACGACGGTCATGCACCAGCCTCTGCAGCGACTTGTCGACAAGCTCGGTGAGGTACTGCCGTCCGGCCTGGACAGCCTGTTCTTCACCAACTCCGGCAGCGAGGCCGTCGAAGCGGCACTGCGGCTGGCCCGGCAGGCCACCGGCCGCCCCAACGTCCTTGTCTGTCACGGCGGTTTCCACGGCCGGACCGTGGCCGCCGCCGCCATGACCACCTCCGGCACCCGCTTCCGCTCCGGCTTCTCCCCGCTGATGAGCGGCGTGGTCGTCACCCCGTTCCCGTCGACCTACCGCTACGGCTGGGACGAGGAGACCGCCACCCGCTTCGCCCTCCAGGAGCTCGACTACACCCTCCAGACGATCTCCTCGCCCGCCGACACGGCCGCGATCATCGTCGAGCCGGTGCTCGGCGAGGGCGGCTACGTGCCCGCGAACCGCGCCTTCATGGAGGGCCTGCGGGAGCGCGCGGACCGGCACGGCTTCCTGCTCATCCTCGACGAGGTGCAGACCGGCGTGGGCCGCACCGGCCGGTTCTGGGGTCATGACCACTTCGGTGTCACCCCGGACATCCTGATCACCGCGAAGGGGCTGGCCAGCGGCTTCCCGATCTCCGGCATCGCCGCCTCCGAGGAGCTGATGACCAAGGCGTGGCCGGGCTCGCAGGGCGGTACGTACGGCGCCAACGCCGTCGCCTGCGCCGCGGCCTGCGCCACCCTCGATGTCGTACGCGACGAGAAGCTCGTCGAGAACGCCGACGCGATGGGCCAGCGGCTGCGCACCGGCTTGGAGGCAGTGGCCGAGCGGACGCCCGCCATCGGGGACGTACGCGGCCTGGGGCTGATGCTGGCCAGCGAGTTCGTCACCGAGGACGGCAGCCCCGACCCCGAGACGGCCGCCCGCGTGCAGCGCGCCGCCATCGACGAGGGCCTGCTCCTGCTGCTGTGCGGGGCCTGGAACCAGGTCGTACGGATGATCCCGGCGCTCGTCATCGACGAGACGGCGGTGGACGAGGGCCTCCAGGCGTGGTCGGCCGCGGTCGAGGCCGGTACCGCAGGAGCGTCGCAGCGATGACGGACTCCCTCGCGCGCCTGGTCGACGAGCTCGCCCGGACCGCTCCCGGACTGCGGATCGAGACCGGTGCGGGAGGGACCGGCGCGTACGCCTACGACGCCTCGAACTACCGGGTCCCGCCGCAGGCAGTGGCCTTCCCCCGCAGCGCCGACGACGTGTGCGCGGTGCTGCGGGCCTGCCGTGACACGGGCGTCCCGGTCACCGCGCGCGGCGGGGGCACCAGCATGGCGGGCAACGCCGTCGGACCCGGCGTGGTCCTGGACTTCTCCCGCTACATGAACCGGGTCCTGGACATCGATGCGGAGGCGCGCACGGCGCGCGTCGAAGCCGGGGTGGTCCTCGACGCGCTCCAGAGCGCGACCGGCCCGTACGGGCTGGCCTTCGGCCCGGACCCGTCCTCGCACAGCCGCTGCACCCTCGGCGGCATGATCGGCAACGACGCCTGCGGCAACCGGTCGGTGCGCCATGGGCGGACCAGCGGCCACATCGAGGCCCTGGAGATCGTCACCGCCGACGGCGTACGCGCCATCGCCGACCACACCGGGCTGCACCCGGTCGACTCCGATGCCGCAGGACACGTCTCCCGCCTGGAACAGGACATCCGGAACCTGATCGCCGACAACCTGGCTCCGATCCGCACCGAGCTGGGCCGCATCCCGCGCCAGGTATCCGGCTACCACCTGCACCGTCTGCTGCCGGAGAACGGCTTCGACCTGGCCCGCGCGCTGGTCGGCACCGAGGGCACCTGCGCGGTCGTCACCGCCGCGACCGTACGGCTCGTGGCGACGGCTCCCGCCACGGCGCTGCTGACCCTCGGCTACGACGACGTCGTCGACGCGGCCGAGGACGTACCGGAGATCCTGCGCTGGACTCCGACCGCCGTGGAGGGCATGGACGAGGCGATCGTCGCCACCATGCGCGCCCGCCGGGGCCCGGACTCCGTCACCGGACTGCCCGAGGGGCGCGCCTGGCTCTACGTTGAACTCGACGGCGACGACGAGGAGTTGGTCGCCTCCCGCGCGGCCGAACTCCTGGCCGTACTCAAGGCCCGGGGCCGGTTGACCGGCGGCCGGGTCGTGGAAAGCGTGGCGGAGCGGCGCTCGCTGTGGCGGGTGCGCGAGGACGGCGCAGGGCTCGCCGCCCGTCTCGTCGACGGCGGGGAGTCCTGGCCCGGCTGGGAGGACGCGGCGGTCGCCCCCGAGCAACTGGCCGCCTATCTACGGGACTTCCGCAAACTGCTGGCCACGCACGAACTGACCGGCGTGCTGTACGGGCACTTCGGCGCGGGCTGCGTCCACGTACGCATCGACTTCGACCTCGCCACGGACACCGGGCGGGCCGCCACCCGACGGTTCCTCACCGAGGCGGCGTCCCTGGTCGTCGGGCACGGCGGAACGCTGTCCGGCGAGCACGGTGACGGGCGGGCGCGCGGTGAACTGCTGGAGGTCATGTACAGCCGCCAGATGATCCGGGCGTTCGCCGCCTTCAAGGAGATCTTCGACCCGGACGGGCTGCTCAACCCCGGCATCATCGTCGAACCGGCCGCCCTGGACGCCGACTTGGCGCTGCACACGCCCACTGTCGTGCTGCCCGTCGAGACCCTTTTCTCCTTCCCGCACGACGAGGACGGCTTCGAGGGCGCCGTGCGCCGCTGTGTCGGCGTCGGCCGCTGCCGCAGCGACGCGGGCGGCGTGATGTGCCCCAGCTACCGGGCCACCGGCGAGGAGAACCACTCCACGCGGGGGAGGGCCCGGCTGCTCCAGGAGATGGTGCGGGGCGGCACCGTCCAGGACGGCTGGCGCTCGACCGAGGTCAAAGATGCCCTCGACCTGTGCCTGTCCTGCAAGGCGTGTTCCAGCGACTGTCCGGTCGGCGTCGACATGGCCACGTACAAGGCGGAGTTCCTGCACCAGCACTACAAGGGACGGCTCCGCCCCCGCTCCCACTACTCGCTGGGCTGGCTGCCCCTGAGCGCCGCGCTCGCCGGATACGCGGCCCGGCCGGTGAATGCCCTGCTGCGTGGACCGGTGGGCACGTTGCTCGCCCGCCTCGGAGGCGTGACCACGAAGCGCCGGATCCCGGCCTTCGCCTCCCGGCGTGCCAGGCGCAAGGTCCTGCGCGCGGCGAAGACGGGCGAACCGTCGAAGGCGCTGCTCTTCGTCGACAGCTTCACCCGCGCCTTCCGCCCCCATGTGGCGGGTGCGACCGCGCGCGTACTCGCCGACGCCGGAATCCCCAACACGGCGCAGGACGGGCTGTGTTGCGGACTGACCTGGGTCAGCACCGGCCAACTGTCCGTGGCCCGCCGCGTCATGGCCCGTACGGTCGCCCGCCTGGACGACGGCGATGGCGACGGCTTGCCGATCGTCGTGGCGGAACCCAGCTGCGCCGCCGCCCTCAAGCGGGACGTGCCCGAACTGCTCGGCACCGACGCCGCCCGGCGCGTCGCGGCCCGCGTCCACACCCTCACCGGCGCCCTGACCGACCTCGCCGCACCGGACTGGAGCCCGCCGCCGCTCCCCGAATCGGTGCTGCTCCAGACGCACTGCCACGAGTACGCCACCTTCGGCAGCCGCCGACCGGCCGACCTGCTGCGCAAACTCGGCGTGCGCAAGGTGGACGAGGCCGAGGGCTGCTGCGGACTCGCGGGCAACTTCGGCTTCGAGGAACAGCATTACGACACCTCGATGGCCGTAGCCGATCTGGCCCTGCGCCCGCGCCTCGACGAACTCGCCGATCGCACCGAACTCACCGATCTCCCCGAGCCCGCCGGTCGCGCCGAACCCACTGATCGTGCCGAACTCCCGGACGGCGAAGGCTCGTTGCCCGTCGTGGCCGACGGCTTCAGCTGTGCCACGCAGGTGGACCACCTCGCCGGTGACCGGGGCATCCGCGCCGTACACCTCGCCGAACTCCTCGACCCCGCCGCCCACTCGCACCCGCACTCGCACCAGCCAGGAGAGCCCTCATGACCGACGTACTCAAGCAACTGTTCATCGGCGGCGCCTGGGTGGACGCCGCGGACGGCGCCACCATGCCCGTCGACGACCCAGCCACCGGCGAGATCATCGCCCACGTCGCCGACGCCGGACCCAAGGACGCCCGGCTTGCGGAGGACGCCGCCGTCGAGGCACAGGAGGAGTGGGCCCGTACGGCACCCCGGGCGCGCAGCGAGATCCTGCGCCGCGCGCACGAGATCATCCTCGCCCGCACCGACGAGCTCGCCCTGCTGATGACCACCGAGATGGGCAAGCCGCTCGCCGAGGCCCGCGGCGAGGTGGCGTACGCGGCCGAGTTCTTCCGCTGGTTCTCCGAGGAGGCGGTACGGATCGAGGGCGGCTACGGCACCCTGCCCGACGGCCGCAACCGCATGCTGCTCACCCGCCGCCCGGTCGGGCCCTCCCTGCTGATCACCCCGTGGAACTTCCCGCTGGCCATGGGCACCCGCAAGATCGGCCCCGCGATCGCGGCGGGCTGCACGATGATCCTCAAGCCGGCCCCGCAGACCCCGCTCTCCAGCCTCGCCCTCGCCGGGATCCTCAAGGAGGCGGGACTGCCGGACGGCGTGCTGAACGTCGTCACCACCTCCCGCGCGGGCGAGGTGTGCGAACCGCTTCTGCGCGGCGGCCGGATCCGCAAGCTGTCCTTCACCGGCTCCACGGCCGTCGGGCGGCTGCTGCTCGCGCAGTGCGCCGACACTGTCGTGCGTACGTCGATGGAGCTAGGCGGCAACGCGCCGTTCGTCGTCTTCGACGACGCCGACCTGGACAAGGCCGTGGACGGCGCGATGGTCGCAAAGATGCGCAACATGGGGGAGGCGTGCACAGCGGCGAACCGCTTCTTCGTGCACCGGTCGGTGGCCGAGGAGTTCGGGCGCCGACTGGCCGCCCGGATGGGGGCGTTGGTCGTCGGTCCCGGCACCCGGGACGGCGTGGACGTGGGCCCGCTGATCGACGACGCGGGCCGTGCCAAGGTCGAGGAACTGGTGGCCGACGCGGTGGAGCGCGGCGCCCGCGTGCTCGTCGGCGGTACCGCTCCCGAGGGCCCCGGCCGCTTCTACCCGCCGACCGTGCTGGCCGACGTGGTCCCCGGCAGCCGCCTGATGGACACGGAGATCTTCGGCCCGGTGGCCGCGATCCTCACCTTCGACGACGAGGACGAGGTCGTACGCCGCGCCAACGACACCCCCTGGGGCCTCGTCGGCTACCTCTTCACCGAGGGCCTCGACCGCGCCCTGCGCGTCAGCGAACGCCTGGAGGTGGGCATGGTCGGCCTCAACACCGGCCTCGTCTCCAACCCGGCCGCACCCTTCGGCGGCATCAAGCAGTCGGGGCTCGGCCGGGAGGGCGGCCGGGTCGGGATCGAGGAGTTCCTGGAGTACCAGTACCTGGCGATGCCGGTGGGCTGAGCGCGCCTCCCTTGGAAGGACCGGCTCGCGTTCAGTGCAGTTCGGCCCGCGCCGGGCTGTCGTCGACGGAGCTGTCGTCTACGGGGCTTTCCTCGACGGGTCTCTCGTCGAGGAAGCCGCCCGACTGGTGCTGCCACAGCTTCGCGTAGGCGCCGTCCGACGCGAGCAGTTCCTGGTGCGTGCCCTGCTCGACGATCCGTCCGCGGTCGAGGACGACGAGCTGGTCCATGCCGGCGACCGTGCTCAGGCGGTGCGCCACCACGAGCGCCGTCCGCCCCTCCATGAGTCGCCACAGCGCCTCCTGGACGAGGATCTCGCTCTCGGAGTCCAGGGCGCTGGTCGCCTCGTCGAGCAGCAGGATCGGCGCGTCGCGCAGGATCGCCCTGGCGAGAGCGACGCGCTGGCGCTGTCCGCCGGACAGCTTGATGCCGCGCTCGCCCACCATGGTGTCGAAGCCGTCCGGCAGCGCGTCGGCGAACTCCGTGACGTGCGCCGCCTCGGCCGCGCGGCGGATATCGGCGTCGGTGGCGCCCGGCCGGGCGAACGCGATGTTGTCCCGCAGCGTGCGGTGGAACATCGCCGGGTCCTGCGGCACATACGCGATCAGGCCCCGCAGGTCGGCCTGGCGCAGCCTGCTGATGTCCTGGCCCCCGATCAGGATCCGGCCCGCGTCGATGTCCATCAACCGCAGCAGCAGCCGGCTGAGCGTGGTCTTGCCCCCGCCGGACCGGCCGACGAGACCGATCTTCGTCCCGCTGGGCACCACCAGGTCGAGGCCCTCGAAGAGCGGCTCCGAGCCCGCGTGGGCGAAGGTCACCTGCTCGAAGCGGACGTCGGCGGCTCCGGGCAGCAGCGGCTCCGGCGACGCCGGGTCGAGCACGGTCGGCGGCGTCAGCAGCAGTTCGGTGAACTGCGCGGCCTCCGTCATCGAGCTCTCCAGGCGACGGTAGATCTGGTTGAACTCGAACATGATCCGCGTCGCGTTGCTGTAGTACGTGAAGGCGACCACGACCGCCTCCACGCCGTGCCCGCCCCCGCCGAGCATGACCGCGAGCAGCAGGCCCAGCGCGTTGGTCAGCACCGACATAGGCGCGACCAGGGTGTCGATGCGCAGGTTGCCGTAGTCCCACGACTTCAGCATGAGCCGCCGCGACGCCGCGACGTGGGAGCGGTGCTCGGCGGCCTCGCGTTCCTCGGCGGCGAAGGCCCGGACCGTGTCCATGTTCATCAGGCTGTCGGCGACATGGCCCGACACCCGGGCGATCGCCTCCTCGCGCTGGTCGACGAGGGCCTGACGGCGGCGGACGAGGGGCACCACACACAGCGCCGTCAGTGCGATCATCGCCAACAGCCCGACCACGAGCAGCGGTTCGTAGCGCCACAGCACCACCGACCCGAACACCAGCGGCACGAACCTGCCCACGACCTGGAACGTCATAGTGTCGACGAACTCCTCGAAACGGGAGGCGAAGCTCAGCACCCGCTTGGTCAGCGACCCGGCGAAGTTGTCGTGGAAGAACGTGGCGTCCTTGGCGAACAGCTCGTCCATGCCGATCACGTACAGGTGCTCGACGCCGAGGGCGTCCACGCGGTTCAGGCAGTGCATGCCGATGCGCCACAGCGTCTCCGCGAGCAGCAGAATGCCGGCGAAGCCGAGGACGTACGGCAGTGTCGAGCCGATGGTGATGTCGGCGTCGTCGGCGATACGGCCGACGAGCTTGGCGACGACCAGAGGCGCGATGTAGAAGATGCCGATGTTGCCCAGCGCCGGCAGCAGCATCCCGGGCACCGTCCACCGCCGGAGCCGGGCCAACTCCCGTCCGTAGTAACGAAGTGCGAGGAGCACCGGGCCCCTGCCCGGCAGCGCCCTGTGCGATACAGACTGCGATTCCATGCTCACCCTGTGTTGTCGAAGGGTTCGCAGTGTCCCGCGACGGAGCCCGCCGAGTCCAAGCGTTTTTCTCAACACCCTGAGATGCCAGAGGTGTTGGACCAAGTCGGTGGGTGGGTTGCCGTGGGTGGGCCGCCGTCACCCCAGGCGTCGGGCAGTGATCTCCGCCGCGGTGTCGGCGACCAGCCGGCCCAGCTCGGGCAGGCGGTCCGGGGCGTACCGGGAGTCGGGCATCGAAACGACCACGGAGGCCAGTGGGCTGCCGTCCTCGTCCAGGACGGGCGCGGCGATGGCGCAGACGCCGGGCAGGTACTGGTTGCGGTTCACGGCGTAGCCGTCGGTACGGACACGACGTAGCTCGGCGCGCAGTTGCGCGGGTTCCGTGGGCGTGGAGTCGCTGTAGCTCTCCAGCCCGCGCGTGACGATCTCGTCCACGTCGGCCTTCGGCAGGTGCGCCAGCACGGCGTGCCCCGTGGCGGTGGCGTGCAGCGGCGAGGTGTCGCCGATGGTGTGGAAGGTCCGTACGGCCTGGTCGGAGTCCACGCGGTCGACGACGACCATGGAGTGCAACGCGTCCGGTACACACAGATGGACGGTCTCGTTGACCGCGTCGCGGAGGCGGAGCATGGGCTCGCGGGCGGCGGCGAACAGGCTGGACCCCTGCAGGGCGGCCGGCCGTACGGCCAGGACGCGGGCGCCGATTTCCCAGCGGGTGGTGTCCCTGCGGTTGGCTCGCAGCCAGCCGGCCTCGTTGAGCGTGACCAGGGTGCGCTGCACGGTCGACTTGGGCAGTCCGAAGAGTTTGGTCAGTTCTCCCACGGTCACCGGCTGGTGCTGGGCGACCGCTTCCAGGATGCGCAGCGACCTGGTGACGCTCTTCATTTCCAATTCCGGTGCCTCCCGTCAGTTGTGTAGCTGCGTCGTGCTCACTTCCTGACTCCATCTCCGGAGTCGTGGACATGTCGTGCCAGATTCTAGCATGGTGTTCCACATACTGGCATACACGCTGGTGGGAGTAGGCGTGAGACAGGGACTGGGCGGATGGGCGGTGGATGTACGACGGCCCCCTCCTCCCCTGGCCGTACGTCCCACCGGATCGCACCCGGTCTGCGGGTGGAGCAAGGGCCGGCTCCCACGCTTGCACGTGCGAGCCGGCCCTTGCCCGGGTGCGGGGCTCTCGGGCCACCGCCTTCCGCTCAGGCGCCCGCCAGGCGTCCGGTGATCTCCGTGGCCGTGTCGGCGACGAGGCGGCCCCACTCGGGCGCCCGGTCCGCTTCGTACCGGGAGTCGGGCATCGAGATGGCCACGGCGGCCAGCGGTGTTCCGGCCTCGCCGAGTACGGGCGCGGCGAGAGCGCAGACGTCCGGGCGGAACTGGTTGGCGTTGATCGCGTACCCGTCGGTGCGGATGCGGTCCAGCTCGGCGCGCAGCGCGTCGGGGTCGGCGGGGGTCGTGTCACTGAACCGTTCCAGTCCCCGCGCGACGAGTTCCTCGACGTCCCGCTTCGGAAGGTGGGCGAGGATGGCACGCCCGACGGCGGTGGCGTGCAGCGGAGAAGTGTCGCCGATGGTGTGGAAGGTCCGTACGGCGTGGTCGCAGTCGACGCGGTCCACCACGACCATGCACTGCAGGGCGTCGGGCACCGACAGGTGAATGGTCTCGTTGACCGCGTCGCGGAGACGGATCATGGGCTCGCGGGCGGCGGCGAACAGGCTGGACCCCTGCAGGGCGGCCGGCCGTACGGCCAGGACGCGGGCGCCGATCTCCCAGCGGGTGGTGTCCCTGCGGTTGGCTCGCAGCCAGCCGGCCTCCGCCAGCGTGACCAGGGTGCGCTGCACCGTGGACTTCGGGATTCCGAAGAGTTTCGTCAACTCCCCAACTGTGACCGGCTGATGCTGGGCGACCGCCTCCAGGATGCGCAGCGACCTGGTGACGCTCTTCATTTCCATCCGATTTCCCCCTGTTAACCCTCGGAATTTCTGCTGGACACCCTCTTGACTCCCCTCCGAGCCGCTGTCATTCTCGTGCCAGATTCTAGCACGGCGTTCCACAATGTGGCACGGCTCCTCAGGGAGGAATCCCGGAGACATGAGCCGGAACCCCGAGACACGACGGTTGCGAGCTGTGGGCCTGACGAAGGGCCCGGCCCCGCCTGAACGACCTCGAATCGATCAGCCTCACGTCGGGGGCCCAGCATGTGCCCCGGCGATACGAAAGGAAAGTCCTGTGTCAGCTGCCAGGAAGCGCGTCGCCGTCGTCGGCGTCGGAACGATGGGCAGCCAGGCCGCCTGGCGCCTGGCCGCCCGCGGCGCCGAGGTCGTCGGATACGACCGGTTCGCCCCCGGCCACGACCGCAGCGCCGCCGGCGGCGAGACCCGCATCTTCCGCAGCGCGCACTTCGAGGACTCCCGCTACGTCCCGCTGCTCAAGCACGCCGACACCCTATGGGGGCAGCTCCAGGAGGAGACCGGCCGTGAGCTGCGCCGTCTGACCGGGTGCCTCCTGATGGGGCCGACCGATCACCATCAGATGGCCACAGTCCTGCAGTCCATCGCGGAACACGACCTCGACCACGACGTGCTCGATGCCGAGTCTCTGACGAAACGTTTTTCCCAGTACCGCATCGAGGACGGCGACGCGGCCGTGCTCGACCGCCGCGCCGGCTTCATCCGCCCCGAGCTGACCATCCAGACCGCCGCCCGCCGCGCCGAGCAGCTGGGCGCCGTCATCCACCGCTACACCACGGTCCGGGAGATCGTCCCCGTCGCGAACGGCGTGGAGATCCGCACCGACGCCGGCAGCGAGCGCTTCGACACCGCCGTCGTCACCCCCGGTCCCTGGGTCAACGACCTGCTGCCCGACCTGCCGTGGGAGGTGGACGTCCGCCGACTGGTCAGCGCCTGGTACGTGCCCACCACCCCCGAGGCCTGGTTCGGCGAGGAGCGCCCGGCGTTCATCCGTACGGCACCCACCCACTGCTACGGCCTGCCTTCCCCGGACGGCATCTCGGTCAAGCTCGGCCTCTCCCGCGCCCTGCACCGCCCCGCGGGCGACCCGAACGAGCTGGACCGGACGGTGCAGCCGGAGGAGCTGGAGATCTTCAGCGAGCTGATCGGCCGCTACCTGCCGGACCTGCACCCGGACCCGACCCGGCTCTCCGTCTACATGGAGGGCTACACCGAGAGCAGCCGTCCGCTGGTCGGCCCGTTGCCCGGCGCCGAGAACGTGATCCTGCTCGCCGGATTCTCCGGCCACGGCTTCAAGCTCTCGCCCGCCTTCGGCGACATCGCCACCGACCTCGCGCTGGACGGCGCCTCTCCGCAGCCCATCGACTTCATCTCCACCGTCGGCCGTACGGAGGCATGACCATGAGCGACACCACCCTCTCCATCGGCTCCCTGGAGGCCGGGCCCGGTACCAAGGTGCGCGGCAGTGTCCGGGCGGACCTGGGCACCCTCACCGCGGACATTCCGCTGACCCTGGTCAACGGCACTCGCCCGGGCCCCCGGGTCGTCATCACCGCCGGGGTGCACGGCGGCGAGTTCACCCCCATCGACGCCGTCGTGCGCCTGGCGGACAGGCTGGAACCCGGTGAGGTGTCCGGGCAGGTGATCATCTGTCCGGTCGCCAACCCCAACGCCGTGTATCAGGGGCGGCTCAACGTCTCCCCGGTGGACGGCGTGAACATCAACCGTGTCTTCCCCGGCGACCCGGACGGTGGCCCGACCGAGCGGCTGGCCGCCTGGCTCTTCGCGAACCTGGTGGACGGCGCCGATGTCTACGTCGACCTGCACTGCGGGGGCATCGACCAGGTCCTGCGGGACTTCGTCGGCTACCGCCTCACCGGTGACCCGGACCTCGACAAGGCGACGGCCGAACTGGCCGGCTCCTTCGGTATCGAGGACCTCATGATCGGGCTGAACGCCGACGGCGGCAACAGCCACGCCGCCGCCGCCCGCCGGGGCATCTCGGCCGTACTCGTTGAGGTGGGCGAACTCGGGCAGCGTGACGGGGCCACGGCCCGCCGCCGCGTCGACGGTCTGTTCCGGGCACTGCGCCACCTGGGCGTACTGGACCCGGACGACTCCGCCCCGGCGCCGATCCGCGAATGGGTCTGGTCCGCGGGCGTCACGGCCGAGGCCACCGGCCTGTGGTACCCGGAGTTCTCCTTCGACGCCGACGTCATCGGCGAAGTGGCGGAGGGCGACGTTCTGGGCCGCATCATCGACCCGACCGACGGCACGGAGCACACGGTCCACGCCCCGGCCGGCGGACGCATCATCTACGGCATGCACGGCCTGACCGTCGCCCCCGGCACCGAACTGGCCGCCCTGGCCATCCCGTGGGACCCCGACACGGCCCCGAGCCCCGACACCCTCTCGGTCCCCGGCATGGGCCGCGGATCCGACGAGGCGGACCCCCGCCCCTAGACCCCCATCCCCAGCCGTCCCCTCTTCCCCCGTAGCACCACCCTCAGGAGGCACACCATGAGAGACGCCCGTATAGATCGCAGGCTCTTCCTGCGCGGCGTCGGCGGAGCCACGGCGGGTCTCGCCGCCGCGACCGCCCTCAGCGCCTGCGGCACAGGCACCAGCCGCAGCACGTCCACCGGCAGCGGTGGGAAGGGCAGCAAGACGGTGGTCGTCCGCGACAGCGGCGGTTCCTTCGGCGCGGCCCTGCAGAAGGCGATCTACACGCCGTTCACGCAGGAGACC
>NZ_BMPQ01000062.1 GCF_014647675.1 Streptomyces flaveus
CCTGACTGCCCACAGAGCAAGCGCCCGGCGGCCTCCACGGACGCCGGGCACCCAGCCCTGCCCAAACAGTCCCTGACCTGGAGCTATTTACGCGTCAGAAGCCTGCACAGGTGGGGCGGGTGGGACTCGAACCCACGGCCGACAGATTATGAGTCCTCTAAGGATCTTGGCGGTCCTTGCCGATCAACGCTTACCCATGACGTTTTCGCAGGTCAGGACAGATAAATCTTGTCCGTGCTTCTCGGCCTTTGTGAGTCTGTTCCTGTCCTTGCGGCCCCAACGCGGCCTCAATCCGTCGCAGAACAAAAATGGTCCGGCCGCACCAAGCGGTCACCCCACCTCAGACCAGGGCCTCGAACCCGCCCGCAGCGGATTCCTCTTCCAACGCGCAGAGGCTCCGCCCCTGGTATCGGAGCGGAGCCTCTGTGGCCGTTACCGCAGGCCAGGACATCTATGAGCAGGCTACCGGCGATGGACTGCACCCAGGGCGAGCTGAGCGGCCCTGAACGATGCGGGGCCCCCGGTAAGCGCAGGGAGCAGCCGGACGCGTACGCGGTCACCCCCACGGCCTTGTGGCCATCCCCGCGGGCGGGCCGAGAGGCGGACCGGCGGTGACCACGGTCACGGCCGCGCGGGTAGCCGGTGTCGACGGCACACCCGCCAACGCCTGAGCCAGCCATCCAACTGGACGATCGAATTCCAGGGGACCGGGGACTGGCCGAGCAGATGATCGAGCGGGCCCGCGTGCCAAGTGTGCCTTCAACGGGCGCGGTGCCTATGCCGAGCGGGTCAGGGCGATTCGAACCCTTCGCAAGGCCGCGGTAATTGAGTGGCCTCGTATCCCGTCGGAGTGTTCGCGAAGGAGAGGCGTGGCATTGGGGCGTCGGGTGAGTTGTCGTAGCTTGGTGCGGCTGCTGTGCTCGACGAGGATCGGCACGTAGTTGGCGATACGAGCGTTGCTGAGCGGCTGATAGCAGTCCTGCACCATATCCCGCACGACTGCGGCCGTCACCAGGTTGGCGTAGGAGGCCGTCAGTCGGTCTGTCAGCTCCTGAATGGTGTCAGGTAACGCAGACTCGGCCGTGTTCGCGCCCATGGCGCGCTCCTCACTGTCGCTGACGGCCGACCGCGGCATCCGATCAGTATCCGGGTGCTCGGCGTCGGCCTGTCCACTTCCCAAGCCTGCACGGATCGCGTCCGTGGAACGGCCCACCAGATTTGTTCATCAGCTCGACATCTCGGTTCGGTCGGCCTGCGGGCTGGGCGGCCGACGGGATTCGCGGTACCAGCAGTCCCGATTGCCTCGTTCACAGCTTCAGCAGGTCAGGCGACCAGGGTGTCGCTGTCGCCTCCGGCCCCGGAGTCGCACGACTGATCGGCGCAATCCGGGGAAGCCAGCGGGCAGCGGTGCAGCCACCGGGATCACGTGTGGCTCGCCGTCCATCGGCAGGAGTAGACAGATGCTGGCATTCGTGGCGGCCGCCCTCTTCGTCATCGCCTTCGTCATCCGCGTCACCGAGACGTCGACAGAGGTGATCTTCAGCCCGACGAGCCTCATGCTTGTCGGGCTTGCTTTCCTCGCTGTGCACTCGGCCGGCGTGGGGTCTGGCCGGTCCTCCCGGGGAAGCGGACGTCGGCGCTGAGCTGGGCGATGCGTTCCATCCTCTTGTCGGCGGATCCGAACGCGGAGTCGCCACGAATTGCCCATCAGCCGGGCCGAGTTGCGCCCGGATCAGGCGATCAGCGCCTCCAGCTGGTGGCTGTCCAGATGTCGCGGAAGAGCGATGGCGCGGAGTCCTTGCCCGGCCCGCCTCGCAGCTGTTCAGTACGTCCGGGACATTCGATCACCGGTATGCCGGCTGAGCCTCACGCCTTGCTGTTCGACGCAGCGCGGCCGCCACGTCTGGGCAGTCGCGCCCCCGTGTCTGCCGGCCCGTGACTCTAGTGCACCCGGTCCTCGACGCTCTCTGGCGTGTCCTCGTCCGGAAGGTGCACATCGTTGACGGCGATGTGCACTTCGACGACTTCCAGGCCCGTCATCCGTTCCACCGCCGCGATCACGTTCTCGCGGACTTCCGCGGCGACGTCGGTGATGCTTATCCCGTATTCGACGACGACCTGGAGGTCGATGGCGGTCTGCTTCTCACCGACCTCGACCTTGACGCCGCGCCCAGTACTCGAGCGCCCTCCCGGGACCCGGTCGCGCACCGCGACCATGGTGCGAGTGAATCCGCCGCCCAGTGCGTTGATTCCCGGGACCTCGCGTGCGGCGATCCCGGCTATTTTCTCCACCACCCCGTCCGCGATGGTCGTCCGGCCGCGGGTCCCCGGCGGTTCCTGAGGCCCGGGCCGTGCGGCCTGCAGCATCGTGCCCCCGCCGGCGCGGGGCTCACCGGGATCGGCCTGCTGCAGGGTTGAACTGTTCGGCTCCGTCATGCGAAGCCACCTCCTCGGGCGATGCACGGACTGCCGTGACGGGGCGGCCGTCGGTCGCCGCGCTGCCCTCCCAGTACCGTGCAGGGCACCGGATATGCCCGCGCGGCATCACGTCTTGGCACCTTCCAGGCGGGGGGGGAACGGGCGGCTTCCGGCCGTCCGTCGGACCGGGATGAGGACTCTGCTGCTGTACGGACGTGCCAGACCCCGGCGGCTTGTCGTTGCTCGACACAGATGGTGCGGGGAGCTGACCTTTCGTTCGTCACCCGGCGCGCCCCTGGAGGGAACTGGGCGGGTCCTCCGTCCTGTCGCACAGGCTGTCGGACCGGCCGTTGCTCCACCTCCACCGAACGTACGCCCCTGCCGGGAGCGGGCCAAGGGGGCCGGGAATCCCTGCGTCACCGCGTGCGCTGCCGGATGATCGTGAGAACCGAGGCACTATGTCCCCTCCCACCGTCACCTTCTGCGACTGCAGCGGCCTCAACGCCATCCTCCACGCCTCCCAGCAGACCACCGTGACGGGCGGGACCCTGCGACTGCACTACCCGCCACCGATGTCTGCCTTGCTGGTCAACCTCACCGACTGCGCTTTCCTGCTCCTCGGCCGTCCGTTCGGGCACCTGTCACCTCCTCTCGGGGATGCGCCGGTCGCGTTCCGGCCGCACCGCACCGGCATGTTCCGATGGTGCCTGTCCTCTCGGGCGATGTGCGGTGACGGCCCGATCCAGGTAGGGGCAGTCACGGAAGGGTGGGCCATGGCGGATGCCTGAGCGACGGCATGCGCACCGTCGATGTCGGCCTCGCGGCATCCCGGGTCCCGCGACGCCTGGACACAGTCCGTGGGCTCACCGGAGGAGTACGCTGGGGTTACCGAGAGTATTTCGCGCACCGGCCTCCATGCTCGTGTCGTTTTCGGCGATTGGCTACGCCGGGCCGGTTCCGACCGGTCCGGAGCAGGGTTCGCATCATGACCGCGACCGTTTCGTACACGCCGACACTCGAAGACCGGCCCTCCCCTCCCTCTCCCCGCATGTCGCTGGCTCCCAGCGGTTCCGCACCGGCTCTGCTGGACGGCGCCTGGTGGCCCCGCTCCCGCGATCTCTGGGCGGAACTTCCTTCGCTGACGGCCGTGCTCGATCCGCTGTGGGGGCGGATCACCAGGGTCACGGTCAATCCCGCACACTGGCCGACCGTCCCGCGCAAGGTGCCCGTCGACGGGCATGTCGTGAAGGTGGGCTCGTTCCCGACCCAGCAAGACCCGCACCAGATGTTGCTCCTCTCCTACCGCGTGGGCCGCTGGGACCTGCTGGTGATCCCTCCGCAGACGGCTCCCGTCTCGGCCGCCTGGCTGATGGCCGCCGCGAGCGACCCACTGCGCACGTCGACCGCGAGCCAATTGATGGCGGAGGCGGCGCGCCTGCGCACAGTGACGGAGACCGACCGGGCCGTGGAGGCGGTCTGGGACGCCGAAGGAGGCCATGAGGCAGGCGGTCCACCCTCACGTCCACGGATCCCGACAGTCACCGCTCCGGTACTCGCCATCCCGGCAGTCGCTCTTCCGACACAGCATCCGGCGAAAGGGGTGTGAGGGCCATGGAGACCTTCGTGACCGTAGTGGCGCTCCTGGCGATGGTCGCTCTGGGCGCGTTCCTGATCCACCGGCTCAACAACCAGCACGACGAACGCATCGCCGCTTTCCACTACGGCCGCTCCCGGTCGGCTGCCCGGGGACCGGCGCCATCGGCCCCGCAGCAGGTTCGCGGTCGCGCCACAACGAGCGGTACCGGTGATCGCCGCGACCATCGCGACGGGGGACGTGGGCGGCTCCGGCCACGGCGCCGGGCCCGGACACAAGGGAAGTGAGTCATCATGCTCCCCACCCAGCTCCTGGCAGACACCAGCAGTGAGCCGGTGCTTCCCGGCACCGCGGTCCTGCGGATGGAGACGACATCCAAGCGCACGGGAACGTTCGACGGCGCGTGGTGGCCACGGTCGCGCGACATCGGGAGCCAACTGTCCGGCCTGGTCATCGCGCTGACGGCCCGGCTGGGCACCATCGCCCGCGTCGGCCTCGACTCGAGCGACTGGGACGAGACCCCGGGCCATCTGGTCGTCGCGGGGCATACGGTCCGTATCGACTGGTCCGCCGTCGGGGACAGCACGATGATCGTCACCAAGGGGGCCCAGGACCGTTTCCTGTTCCTGGTGATCCCTCCACAGACGGCCCCCTCCCCCGCCCACGCCGCGATGGCCATGGCCGTACGGGACAACAACGCCGTCTCGGCCGAGCATGTTCTCGCCGCCGCTGGTGTCACCCCGGCCGACCTGCCCGTCGTACCGTCCCGCTCTCCCGACTGACGGGGCCGGCAGGAGCCGCACCGCTCAGCAATCGCACAACCCGCAACCCAGGACCCCGGCCGCCGCACCGCAGACGACAGGCCGGGGTCTTCCCGCGCCGAGTGCTTCCCGGACCGCTCGGGTTCCGGGACACCATCGACGTAAGGAATGTGAGAACCATGGGTGTTCTGATCACCGTGCTGGTGGTGTTCGCCGTGGCCGGGCTGATCCTGCTCGCCAAGAGCCTGCGCAACGTCCAGCAGTACGAGAAGGGCGTGGTGTTCCCCTTCGGGCGGCTGCTGCCGGACATCCGCGGGCCCGGCTTGCGCGTCATCCGGCCGATCGGCAACCGGATGGCCGACAACACTCCGGGCGCTCTCCAACTGCGCCTGCTGCAGACCGTGGTGGACGTCTCGGCGGAGAAGAACAGCACCCTGGTCATGCCGTTCCCGGTGGAGATGCTCCGCTTCTTCGAGCACCAGAGCCGGGAGACTGACGGCGAATCCACCCACCGGAGCATCCCGCGCCCCGCGCTCCCCGAACTGACCACCCCCGGCCCGCCCACCACGCCCACCTTCTCGCTGCGTGGAGAGCCGGTCGGCTCTCTGAGCGGAGAGCGGATCGGCAATCGTGCGGCAGTGGCCCGGGAACAGCGGGACAACTGGCTGACACCAGCGGACTCCGACTCCGGCGCGTCACATGCCCACAGCTGATCTCCCCCTGGTCCCCGGCAGTCGTCGGGTGAGCGCGAAGTTCCGTGGCGGCGAGTCGCCCACCATGGACGCGGTGCGGTTGCGTCGGGTGAACCGCCGGCTGGCACAGGGCCTGGGCGGGCAACTGGCGGATCTGTACGTGGACTCCCGCGAGACGTCACCCCGTGAGGCGTACCGCCGTCCCAGCCGTCGGCACTTTCTGAACCGTCTCGCCTTCGACATCCGTCGGCCGGGGTTCGCCATGGTGATCGCAGAGACGGACGGCCCGGTGGGATGCGCCTTCGGATTCCCGATCCGCGGCGACGGCTTCTACTGGCCAGGGTTTGACGGAGCACTGCCGCACAGCATCGAGCAACTCACCGAGTCAGGAAGCGTCTTCGCGATCACCGACATCCTGGTCCGCCCGCACCCGCAGGACCAGGACGTGGCCCGCCGGTTGCAGGAGCGGCCGCTGACCGACCAGCAGGCGACACTCGATGCCACCTTGGCGGACCGGGCCGATCTCACAACGCTCACTGCGCTCCGCTCCTGGGGATGGCTGGACCTGAGAGAGATCTGGAGGCCAATCAGCGCCACCGTGCTCCGGGTGCTGGTCCTTCCCGTCGGGGAACCAACCGCCGTGAGGCTGGAGGGGCTTGCGCACGATGCCTGGACGCGGTGGCCCGGGTGAGGCCCCACCGCCGGTCGGCCCGTATCCAGGCACTGGTCGCCGAGCAGGCGGCCCGACGCGGCACCCAGGTCGGCGTGGTGGACGTGTGCACCGCGGCCGTGGCCGCGCTCCCGGTCGGCGGGGCCGGGCTGTCGGCGATGTCCCGGACCACGCCGAGCCATCAGCTGTGCAGCACCGACGCCATCAGCGAACAACTGGAGGAGCTCCAGCTCACCCTGGGCGAGGGGCCCTGTGTGGACGCCTTCCTGCACGGCTCGGCCATCCTGGCACCCGATCTGCTCACCGGTGGCCTGCAGGACCGCTGGACCGTGTTCGCCGATGCGGCCCTGGAAGCCGGAGCGCGCGCGGTGTTCGCGTTTCCCCTGCAGATAGGGGCGATCAGCCCGGGAGTCCTGGACCTGTACGCCGACGTGCCGACCGTGCTGGACGCGGAGGAGCTGGCCGACGCGCTGGCCTTCGCCGATCTCGCGACGCTGCTCCTGCTCGATACAAGGATCGACGAGACAGGCGCGGCGACCGGCGGACCGTTGCCGGACCGTTGCTTCGAGGACCTGGGCGGATACCGGCCGGAGATCGACCAGGCCACCGGCATCCTCACCGTCCAACTCGGCGTCGGCATCGACGAAGCCTTCGTCCGGCTCCGCGCCTACGCCTATACGCAGGGACGCCGACTCGCCGAGGTGGCCGCCGACGTGGTGGCCCACCGGCTCCGCTTCTCCCCGGACACGGAACCGAGACGGACCGACGAGGAAACCTGACGCACCGGTGCCATCCGATGAACGTGCTGCACTTCCCGCCCCATCCCGGCGGGACTAGTCTCAATCGAGGGTGTCACGATGAATCAGCAGCTCCTGGCCAAGACCTTCGTCGAGCTGGCGGACAACCTGGTCGCCGACTTCGACCTGATCGACTTCCTGCGCCTGCTCACCGACCGCTGCGTGGGCATGCTCGGCGCCAGTGCGGCCGGGGTGCTGCTCGCGGACCGCGACGGCGAACTCCGCGTCATGGCCGCCTCCGACGAACAGGTACGCCTGCTGGAACTCTTCCAGCTCCAGAACGACGAAGGCCCCTGCCTCGAGTGCTTCCGCACCGGCACACAGGTGATCGTCCCCGACCTGACCCGGGAGGTCGATCGCTGGCCGCGCTTCGTTACGGTGGCCCACCACAGCGGTTTCGGGGCGGTCCAGGCCCTGCCGATGCGTCTGCGGGACGAGACCGTGGGCGCCCTGAACCTTTTCCGTGCCGCCCCCGGCCCCTTCGACCCGGCCGCCACCCTCATCGCCCAGGCCTTGGCCGACGTCGCCACCATCAGCCTCCTGCAACAACGCACCACCCACCGCAGCACGGTGCTCAACGAACAGCTGCAGACGGCATTGAACAGCCGGGTACTGATCGAGCAGGCCAAGGGGAAACTCGCCGAACGCCAGGGCATCGACATGGAACAGGCCTTCACCGCTCTGCGCGGCTACGCCCGCGCCCACAACCGGCGCCTGGCCGACGTGGCCCGCGCCTTCATCGACGACTCCGAACGCTTCCCCGGTCTGTGCACCTGACAGCATCCAGAACGCGAAAGCGATCGCGTGGACACAGACGAACGGCATCGAACCGGTGAACTTGGTGATGGCATCGGCGATACGCATTTGGATGCTCGACCGCTGACCGCCTCCGGTGAGCACCGGCTCACGGACGGCGCCACCGCGTCGAGGAGAAGCACGAGGCGCCGAAGACAATCAGCCCGATCGCCGCCCGTGCACCCGGGACATTGTCACGATGCCCTCCTGAGTTCGTCGGCGTCGGCCATCACCTGGTCGTGCAGGCGTGCGCAGGTGCGGGTGATCAGACGGGAGACGTGCATCTGGGAGACACCGAGCTGTAGGCCGATGCGGGCCTGCGTCATCTCGCAGAAGAACCTCATGTACAGGATCTGCCGTTCGCGTTCGGGCAGTGCCTGCAGCAGAGGGCGGAGCGCCTCACGGTTGACGACCCGGTCGAAGCCGGGCTCCATGCCACCGAGGGTGTCGGTCAGGGGGTGGCTGTCCTCGGAGTGGCCGGGCACAGAGTCCAAGGACCGGGCGGTGAAGCTCTCCAGAACCCCCTGACCCAGCCGTACCTCGGCCTCGGTCAGGCCGGCGTGTGCGGCGATCTCGTGGACTGCGGGGATGCGGCCTCCCAGCGAAGAGCACAACTCATGGTCGGCGGAGCGGACCTGACGGCGCAGCTCCTGTACGCGCCGCGGCACATGCACGACCCACAGTTCGTCACGGAAGTGCCGCTTCACCTCGCCGAGGATCGTCGGTATGGCAAAACTCGGGAAGGCGGTGCCGCGACTGGGGTCGAAGCGGGCTACCGCCTTGACCAGGCCCAGTTGGGCGACCTGCTTGAGGTCCTCGAAGGTCTCACCACGATGGCGGAAGCGCCGGGCGAGCCGTACGGCCATCGGCATCCAGGCGCATACCACCTCCTGCCGCAGCGCGGACTTCTCCGGGCCGCCCGGTAGGGCAGCGATTCGGCGGAACGCGGCGTCGGTGTCCGGCGCGTCGGCGTAGGGGTATGCGCTTCGTGGGCTCTGCGTGCGTTGGTCCGGCATGGGCACGTGTCTCCCTGATTGGTGGCGTCACTCACCGTGGGAGCCGGCAGACCGCAGCGCACAGGGGAGCAGCGAAAGCTGCTCCCACGGGCGTGCCTCCGGTCTGAAGCACACCAGGCGGGTTCCCGGACAGTCCGCTTTCAAACAGCTCTCCGCGACACAACTGCGGCTGCTCACGGGGGCGCGGGCGAAGGGACGCCTGCCGTCGACAAGCTGGTCAGCGCACTCACCCGTCCATCTGCCGGCGCCACAGTGGCCCCGTGCCCCCCAACGGGCCCCGGCGCGGCGCCGATCCGGGGCTATGCTGCTGAACAGACGTCCCAGACCCAGGCGCCGCACCGCCCATCGGCCACGATGGCAGTCCCGCACATCTTCCGGCCCCCTGAACCGAGGCGCGTCATGCCCGCTCCGCGGCAACCACACGAACTCGAAGGCTCTGAGCCGTCCGCGATGGACACGGTGCGTCTGCGCCGGCTGAACCGCTGGCAGGCCGAAGGCCTGCGGGAGGACCTGGCGGATCTGTACGTGGAGTCTTCCGCAGCCGCTCCCGGTGAGGAGTTCCACGACCGGCAGAAGTTCCTGCACCGCCTGGCAAACGACGTACAGCTGCCGGGATTCGACATGCTGGTCGCCGAGGCGCGGTCCCTGGCCGGGTGTGTCTTCGGATTCCCCGTGCCGCGCGACGGCTCCTGGTGGCAGGGGTTCGACGGACCGATGCCGCAGAACCTTGAGCAACTGACCGCGTCCGGACATGTCTTCGCAATCCTCGAAACCCTCGTCCATCCGCACAAGCACGCCCACGGACTCGCCCGCCGACTCCAGGAGCGTCTGCTCGCCGACCACCAGGCTTCGCTCGGCGTCACCTTGGTGGATCAGTCCGACCGTTCAGCCTGTGCCGCCTTCAAGAACTGGGGCTGGCAGGAGGCGGGGCAGATCCACCGACTTCCCGGCCCAACGGCCTTACGAGTACTCGTTCTTCCTCTTGGCGAGCGCACGGCGGAACATCCGGACGGCCTCGCCCACAACGACCAGACCCAACGGCCCGAATAGCCGTCCGCGCCGGCCGGACGCGGCGCATGTGGAGGCGTGGCGGAGCGAGTGGATCTGTCGCCGGAACAGGAGGCGCGGCGGATCGCGGCGGTGCGTCGTTACGACATCCTGGACACTCCCTCGACGACCCCCTCGCCCGCACGCACGAGCTGGTGACCGGTCCGGCTCGGGTGCGGTTCTACGCCGCCGCCCCGATCAACACCCTGCGCTCCACCGCCCTGTTGGAGCGCGACCCGTGTGCCGTACTGCGGGCGCTGAACTCCGCTCTGCTGTCGGCATCGTCCGACGGCAGCCGTTTCTGCACTTGACCAGACCGAACGGGCGGTAAGCCGACGGGCCGGTGTTTGAGATCCCCGAAGTGGGCTACACAGGAGGGGCGTCCGACGGCCGGCCCGGACGAAGGCACCGGAGAGTTGAGCTCACAGCTCCCGGTGCCGTCCGCTGGAGGGCACTCCGTCACCCCCGGTCCGCCGCATGCAGGCGCCGCAGCGCCCGGCGAAGCTCCCGCTGTATCTCTTCCGGGAGCGTCTCGTCCTTCGTCGTGGCGACCAGAGCCGCAGCCACATCCCGGAGCTTGATATTGCAGTGCTGCGACACGCCCACCAGCAGATCCCATGCCCTCGCGCTGGAACACGGCGCCAGGACCATCACCATGCCGCGCGCCTGGTCGATCACCGCACGGGTCGCCAGCGCCCGCCCCAACTGCTCGTTCCTGGCACGCAGTTCGACGACCTCGGCCAACAAAGCCGCATCGCCTGCCGAAGCCACAGCCGTCAGCAGCGGCCGTTCTTCACGGGGCGCGGTCACCTGGCGCATGGTGCGTACCTCAGCAGTCCTCACAACACAGTCCTCACAACACAGTCGTCGTGCCCATAGGCGGTCAGCGGCGCGCCAACTGCCTCTCACCGGCTGCACCGGGCTTGTATGGCAGGCCGTAGTGCTTGAAGATCGCCTCCTCCTGGTCGGCGGGCAGCACGTCGTCGGTGCCGATCGAAGGTGCCTGCTTCACCAGCGTTTTGACATAGGCGACCTTGAGATAGCCCGGCCCGGCGATCGCGTCCTCCAAGGGGACGAAGACCAGCCGGTGCCGGGTGGGCAGTCCAGTTCGTACGGTGGCCATGGCCGGCTCATCGGTGATGGTGTCCACATAGACCGCTTCGAGGACACCGATCTTGTGGGACTCGGTATCGACGACGTCGAGATCGCGCCATTCCCGGACATCAGCTGCGTGAATCATGACCTCTCCCTACCGAAGGACTTGCCTGGTCGGCATGAACCTCATCGCAGGTCTGCCGTATGAAGCCGCCGCAGCGCACGACGCAGCGCCCGATGGATCTGCCCCGGGAGCGGCTCACCCTCCGAGGTGGCGACCAGAGCCGCCGCCACTTCCCGGAGTTTGAGATCGCACTGCCGTGAGACATCCACCAGCAGGTTCCTGGCCGCCCCACGGCGGCACGGGGTCAGGGCCATCACCATGCCGCAGGCCTGGTCGATCACCACACGGCCGGACAGTGCCCGCCGCAGCTGATCGTTCTCGGCGAGCAGCGCGACGACATCCTGCCCGACCGGCGCGTTCCCCCACGAGACCTCGGCCTTCAGATCCCACCACTCTTCTTGGATCACACTTGTGCGTTGCATGGCATGTGTCTCTCCGAGCCCTCGACGTGTCCGGCCTGGCTGAAGCCGTTCCGGACTGCCTGGCTGCTGGGTCGCTTCACGGGTCACCTGCGGTGTTCGCGGTCCTGCCGGTCCTCGCGCCTCCAGCGCGCTCGGTGTCGGCGGCTGTAGCGGCGGTCCCAGCGGTCCTGACGATCCCGGCGCTCCTGATAGTCCCGGTAGTCCCCGAGATCGGACCTGCTGCTACGGCCCCGGCCCCCGCCACGATCGCGGCCGTAGCGGGTCGCCCCGAAGACCAACACCGCCGCGGCCACCCACCAGATGGGATCGAGGAAGCCGAAACCGAACAAGACCATGATGAGGATGAGTAGCAGGACGAACACGGCGGGCCTCCCGGGAGCTGGACACAGCATCGATACCGGGGACTGGGGCCTCACCCCACAGCGTAGTCCTGTCCGAAGACTGCGGATACGGCGCGACATCGGTGCGTCCTGTCCGGCAGGGATGGCTGCTTGACACCTATTCGGGAAATGCGGCGGGGGCTAGCATGCGTCGTGCCGCCCCGGCCCCCGGCAGCGTCGCACCGCCATCGCGCTCCCCAGGGGGCGCACCCTGCGCATCGGTGCCGGAACCCGCCGCGTCACGAGCGAGGCCGTTCCCGCACACGCCCATCGTCTTGTGATCCCCGGCGCGGCCCCGATGTGCCTCAAGCGGGCAACAATCTGCTGCCCGTCGCGTCGCACGCATCCCACGACAGGCGGTACACATGTACGCGCTGATCGTTCCGGTTTCGGCTCCTTTCGTCCTGCTCGCCACCGTGCTGGGCCTGTCCTGGTGGGAGGACCACGTCCTGCCGTCGCCGCCGGCCGAACCGGCTGAATCCCCCGTCGAGGCTCCGTTTGCCCCAGCGGCCCCTGCCCAGCTCCCAGAACTCCTCCGTGTCGACGCTACGTTGACAAGGGAGGTTGCCAGGCGTTGACTGACCGCAGGCGTGGGGCTACACCGCTCCGGAATTCTCCGGGCGAGGCCTTCCACCTTCCGCTTCGCCCTGACCCCGCGGAACGCAGGAACTGTCCCTGTGACCACGTGGAGGCTCGGCCATGTTTCTTTGGATTCTTCTCCTACTGCTGATCCTCGTGGTGTTCGGGTTCGGCTTCACCATGCAGACCCTTTGGTGGGTCGCTGCCGTACTGCTGGTCGTCTGGATCGTCGGCTTCACGAGGCGCGGGCGCGGCGGTGGCAGGCGTCGGTACGGCCGCCGGTAATCCACACCGGGGCCCGATCCCGCCCGCGGGAATGGCGGCCGGTACGACGATCACGCGCGGGGCCCCACTCAGCAGACAGGTAGGAGGCCGACCATGGGCGTCGGACAGACGATCAAGCACAAGACCCAGGCATTCAAGGGCCGGATTGCCGAACGCGTCGGCCGGACCACCCGCAACAGGCGACTGCAGCGGCAAGGCAGGACCGACCGGGTCTCCGGAAACCTGAAGCAGGCCGGCTCCAAGGCCAAGCACACCTTCAGGCGCTGACCACAAACGCCCGGGTGGTGGCCACGTCACGTGGACACCACCCGGCAGGCCTCAACACTCAATGAGCCGACAGGAATTGACGGCAATGATGCAGACCTGTCTGCGAACCAAGAGCCAAAGAAGGCAGCCATGTTCACCGTCGTGATCATCGCCATGATCGTCATTGGCATGGCCACCCTCCTCTACCTCGGACGCGGAAGGGCCCGGGGCAGCGGCGGACGCGGGCTGAAGAGGCGCTTCGGACCCGAGTACGACCGTGCCGTCGCCCGCCATGACGGCGACATCAGGGCGGCCGAGCGGGAACTCAGTGAGCGCGTGAAGCGGCACGGCTCCCTCAGGGAGCAGCCGCTGTCACCCGAGGCCCGCGAGCACTACGTGACTGAATGGGCCGCCGTTCAAGAGCAGTTCGTCGAATCACCGCAGAGGGCCATCACCGAAGCGGATGCGCTGCTGGCGCGCCTGGCAAAGGACCGCGGTTTCCCTGACGGCGAGCAGTTCGATGAGCAGTTGGCTGCCCTCTCCGTCCGCCACGCCTACTTCGTCCAGGGTTATCGCAGCATGCACACAGCCGCCCACGACCAGAGCGGCACCGAGGAGATGCGGGAAGCCATGGTCGAAGCCCGAAGCCTCTTCGAGGCACTGGTCTTCGACCAACCGGCTGCCCCGGACCGGCGCCGCCCGCAGACCCCCGACAGCCAAGGACACGCGCCGTGGCCACTGACCCGACGCCACGCGAAGGGAAGCAGCACCTGATGTCGCACAACGCCAAACACGCGCGGCAGCCCCGGGCCGGGAGCCCGGTTCCCGCGATGCAGCGCGCCCCGCAGACACCTCCCACCGACTCCACCGACTCTGCTCACGCACCGCGTGAGCCCGGCACCAGCGCCGACGGCGCCGATCGCCGGCTGGGCTCGAAGCTGCTCCCGCAACGCAAACGGGACAAGCTCACCCTGCGCCTCCAACAGGCCCTCAGCAACTTCGCCGGCAGCCGCGCCAAGCGGCGGAAGAGGCCGACAGCACCTTCGACGAACTCGCCACCCACCTGACAGGCGCCCTCACAGAACGGCGTCGTGTCCTCCGCGCAAGCTGGCAGGACCCGGAGACCGAAACACAGACAGAGGAACTACGGCTCGTGCTGAGGCACTACCGGGAGATCACCGAATGTCTGCTGCACACGTCAGCAAGCACGAGTTCTGCAGGAGCAGTTGAGCGTGCGTCGGCCCCGCCTGCGGTGGACGGCGGCAGATCATCGGAACTCGAAGCGCACGGATGTCGCCCGGCGGACGCCAGGCCCGGGGACGGTCACCTTCCCCGGCGGGGAGTGCGCCGCCAAGAGGACGGACCGGGCAGGTGGACCGACTCGGTCGGCTGCCCGCGCGTGTTGACGTTGTGATGCGCGTGCTTCGTGCTGCTGGTGATGGACAGCCGGCCCTTGTTGAGGTTCAGGCGCACCCCGGCAAGATCCGAATGGGCTCGTGGAAGCACAGAGGCATGTAAGGCTCCTTCAGTGGTACCGACGGTACAACGGGACGACTGCCCAGCTGACGGTGTTTCACCTGCGATCAGTGACCGCAGCCGGTGGCTGTCAGCTGCGCGTGGCTCTCACCGACACCGCCGTCCGGCCGGCGCCGGTCCCTTGTCAGAGGCGGCGCTCACGTAACCGGCATGACGACGAAGCCGAATCGCTGACCGCGTTGGCGGGCAACACGGCGGAGCCTGTCACACGGACCGGCAGGCCACCGCCCACCCGTGTCGAGGGCGGCAGAGCATCGGAGCCGCCCGATCAACTCCGTGTAAACATCCTGGTGCCCCTCTCCCAGGCCAGCCGCAGGACCGGCCTCAGGGCTATGCTGCGTACGGACGTCCCAGACCCCGGCGGGCCACCGCTGCTCGGCGCACATGCCTGCGGAGAGCGGATCATTCGTCCCGTCGACCTGCGCATCCCCGAGGGGACCGGCTGGGTCCTACGCCCCGGAACACCGGCTGCTGGACCGGCCCTTCACCTGCCTGCACCACAGTACGACCGTGCCCCAAGTCCGGCACGGTCTCGTGAACCGAGGCACCCTGCCCATGCGTATCCCACCCATCCTGAACGTCTACCGGCACGAGACGGACAACCGGACGCTGATCACCCTGACCGGTGAGATCGACCTGAATTCGGCGCCTCTGGTGCACGCATCACTGGAGCGGTGCCTGCACGATGGCATCCGCGCCATCGACGTCGACGTGACCGCCGTGACCTTCTTCGACTGCAGCGGCCTCAACGCCTTCCTCTACGCCTTGTTGCACACCGCCGCGGCCGGAGGGTCCCTGCGACTGCTCCACCCCAGCCCGGCGCTGGAACGCCTCGTCGCCCTCACCGGCTCAGGCTCCCTCTTCCTCACCCTCCCGGATGCCCTCGCCGGGAGCCGGCCGCCCCCGCGGCCCTCTCCCCTGCACCAGGCCGCGCACCGGCTCGCTCCGGCCATGGACAACGAATCGCCCCGGAGACACCGCCGGCCCGGACACGCCCGCGCCGCCCCGGCCCCTGTACGGCCCCTGGGTCTTGACATCGGCCCCCTAGGCAGTCGCCCAGACCGCGAGCGACACCCTCGATCATCTACTCAGCCGCAGGTCAGAGGGGTTGGAGCTCCCCGACCGCCGCCGGACTCTAAACCCACGAGCAGCGGATTCAGTCCGTTCAGGCAAAGTTGACGGTCCGGCACCCGAAAATGAACGTTTCCGCAGGTCAGGGCACTGCTGAGGTGGGGCGGGTGGGACTCGAACCCACGGCCGACGGATTATGAGTCCTCTAAGGATCTTGGCGGCCCTTGCCGATCAACGCTCATCCATGACGTTTTCGCAGGTCAGGACAGGTAAGTCTTGTCCGCGCTTCTCAGCCCTTGTCAGCCTGTTCCTGTCCTTGCGGCCCCAACGCGGCCTCAATCCGTCACAGAGCAAAAATGGTCCGGAGCTACACGGCGATCGCGCCAGCTCGGAGGGAGTCTCGAACCCGCCCGCAGCGGATTCCCCTTCCACCGCGCAGAGGCTCCGCCCCGGTAGTCGGGGCAGAGCCTCTATCGCTGCACTTGGAGGCAATGGCATCCCTCGCAGATGCCGTCTTCCCCCTGGCGAGAAGTCCCTCCGCCAGCACGGTCGCATCGAGATCGCCCAACATCTGGGCCTGCGCGCGATCCGCGCTATCCACTTGGGCTGGCCATACGAACCGGGAGGCGCGTTCCGCGCCGAAGGCCGAGACTGATTACAGAGGAGGAGGCAGGATCATGGATGCTCAGGGCGACTGGACGAGTACCGCGCGCGGGATGTGGCTTTGGCCGGTGGCGATCCTGGTCGGCTTCCCGATCGGGGGACTTGTCGCAGACCTCGTCGTTGACGGAGTCGATTCCGTGGGAGCTGCGCTCGCTGCCGGCCTCATCGCGGGCGCAATCATCGGAGCGGCGGAGTGGTTCGCTCTGCGGCAGTGGGTCTCCTGGCTCTGGATCCCGGCGACGAGTGTGGGAATGGCCGTGGGCCTGGCCGCAGGAGCGGCTCTGGCCGACTATGGAATCGATCGAGGAGACGTCGTCCTCATCGGTGCCGTGACCGGCGTCGGTGTAGGGGCGTTGCAGGCGCTGGTGCTCGCACGACGCCGACTCCCTGGTGCGTTGTGGTGGGCGATTGCGAACCCGCCTGGCTGGGCGCTTGGCTGGCTCGTGACGTCGTACGTGATCACGGCAAACGTCGATGAGCGATTCCCGAACTTCGGCGCGAGCGGAGCGCTCGTATTCGGACTGCTGACCTGGCTGCTCCTTGCGGTGCTGTTCCGGGCGGCGGCGCCCGAAGTCCGGGGGATGGCGGCACGGTGAACGTGGCTCCCGATTGGTCCAGGCGTCGCCCGTAGCACGTCTGACCCGCCCCTACGGGAGCACCGTTGGCACGCGGCGGCCCACGCTCGACGGCTTCGCGGTGCTGGTCCGACCGCAGCGCCGTATGTCTCGGTCGAGCGGCGAGGTTATCCACAGGCCCGCACGCATTCTCGATCTCCGCTTTACCGTGGCGCCCCTGTGGATCACAAGAGGGCGTTATGCACAGGCACGGCACGGTGTCCGAGGACTCTGCCGTCGAGGTCATGGCCGAGCTGCACTTACGCGGGGACTCTCTGCGGTGCAATCATGGCGCCGCCGACTTCCTCTCCAAAGTGGTTGGCAGCGCACCGGCTCCCGGGCTCATCGCCCTGGGTCGATCACCGGGCGCGCCCCCGGCGGGGCCCTGATCAAGCCTCGCCGGGCTGGACCCCCTTCTACGCTGCGGCGCCCTGCCCGGTCCAGATGTGCCCGCACTTCGTGCAGTGCGCGACCGGGGATGCGCCAGCGCCTCCATGGACCTCGATCCGTCCGGCGCAGTCGGGGCACGGTTCGGTTGGCGTGCACGGCCTGGCTGCTCCACCAGTACCGGCGGCCGAGTGCCGCCCGTGGTGCGTGACGACAAGCGCGCCTGGCCCCGACTCCGCCACGTTGTACGCAAGAACCGCCAGTACTCGTGCCAGAGCACCTTCAGCGAATAAAGCGTCATGTGGCGCCTTTGTATGGGGAAGTGGCGCCTTTGTATGGGGAAAGGGCGGAGCGGAGCAGTGCGCGGACGTACTCCTCGACCGATACATTCGCGGCCGCTGCGACCGCCACGAGAGCCTCGTGCTCAGCCGCTTCCAGAAGGACGCGCACCCGACGCCCTGGAGCAAGACCGAGCGACTCGGGAGTGTATGGCTGGCCCAGGTGCTCGGTGAGAAGTTCGGCCAGCAACGTCGGGACGGGAGGCCGAGGTTTCTCCCCCTGTCGGATCCACCGACCCACGCGCGAGCGGTCGACCGCGACGCTGCGATGTCCCTCTCGCTGAGCGCGGGCGTTGATGCGGCGCGCGGTCTCACTGTTGCCCCAGCTGGTCGAGGCCAGGGCGAGGGCGAGCGGGTAGTTCGGTGTGCTCATGGCGCACCCGTGGAGCGCACGAGGCTGGGCTGAAGCGTGGGGTGGTGTTGCGAACGTGTTCGCAACACCTGGGGCCAGGAGGGTGATTCCTGGTTGTCCGCACCGTTACTGGGGCGCTGCTGGACTTTCCTGACGGATCGTCAGTGAGAAACCGAAAGTACACGCCCCACCGCCTGCGGCACTTGGACCGCTGCCGGGATGTGATGCAGGCCGCGTTGCTCCCGGGGGTCGTGTAGCCGGGCGGAGCGTGCACAGGGGCGGTTGCCGGCCGGCACCTCGGCCGTCCCTGTCCCGTGACTGAAACCGGTCTGCTCAGTCTCAGCTCGGTCTCGGCGGCGGATGGATCGCGGACGCCGAACTGCGGTTTCTCG
>NZ_BMPQ01000063.1 GCF_014647675.1 Streptomyces flaveus
GAACGCACCGGTCGCGGGATCGCCCTGGAAGACCTCACGGGCATCCGCGAGCGGGTACGGCTTCGCAAGCCCCAACGGGCCACCCTGCACAGCTGGGGCTTCGCCCAGCTCGGGCAGTTCATCGCGTACAAGGCCCGCCGCGCGGGGGTACCGGTGGTGCACGTCGATCCGGCGTACACCTCCCGCACCTGCGCCGAATGCGGCCACATCGACAAGGCGAACCGGGTCTCACAGGCCTGGTTCGCGTGCCGGAACTGCGGATTCGTTGATCACGCGGATCGGAACGGCTCCCGCAACATCCGCGCCCGCGCGTGGGAGTTGTGGCGACGCGGGGCCCAGTCAACGGCCCCTGACCCACCCCGGACATCCCGGGGTGGGGCTGGACGCAAACGCAGCATCACCGCCAGTGATGCCCGTTGTGCAAGCCCGTCGCTTTAGCGACGGGTAGTTGACATCTCTCGGCCGTACCGGCGGCACCGCCGGGTTCGGTGAGATCCGTTGCGGACGGTGGGCGACCGCGACGTCGGACCGTACGACACGGGATCCGGGGCAACCAGTGTCCGGCTCCGCTGCTACCCGGACCTCAGCACACAGCCCCCGGCGAGGTGTCGTAGTGCGCTGACCTGCCATGGTCGGACCGGTAGTCGGGTGCGTACGCGCACTCGGTTTGCCGACGGGCGGGCTGGGTGGAAGGCATGGGCTGTGACGCGGACACTGCCGGAACCGATGCTCGCCGCCCCTGTGTCCGACCCTGCGCTGCTGCCGGGGTGGGCGGGTGAGCCGAAATGGGACGGCTACCGTGCCCAGCTCGCCGTGTACGCGGGCGGGCGGGTGTTCCTGCGCTCACAGCGCGGCACGGACATGACGGCCTCGTTCCCCGAGATCCGGGCGGCGGCCCTGGCGCAGCTGCCGGAGGTCACCGGAGTGGACGGCGAGTTGGTGGTGTGGGAGGGCGACCGGCTGGCGTTCGAGCGGCTACAGCAGCGCCTCGCCCGGCGCGGAACAGCAGCTGCCGACGCGGCGCGCGAGTGGCCGACGTACTTCGTCGCCTTCGATCTGGTCCACACTGGCGCCGACCTGACCGGCTGGCCGTACGAGCGGCGGCGTGGGGCGCTTCAGGTGCTGTTCGCGGACCACAGCCCGACCGCGCCGTTGACGTTGTGCCGTCGACCGCCGACCCGGCGGTGGCGCAGGGGTGGCTGGGATGGACGGCGGCCGGGATGGAAGGGCTGTGCTTCAAGCGGCTCGATGAGCCGTACCGTCCGGTGCAGTCGGGGCGGAAATACAAGGTTCGGGTCACCACCGAGGCCCCGCGGTCACCGGCTCCCGCACCGTGCCCCGGCGGCGGCCAGGAGCGCCCCCTGCTGCGGCCGCAGCAGGGACTCCGCCGTCTCTGGGCCGCCGACGAAATTCGCTGAACTGCGGTTTTCTGCTCCTTCGGCGGTGGAGCTCCCGTGATGTTGTGGGGAGATTCCCAGGCCCTCGCAGCGGGACCGGTGCGCCCTTCGGCGGTCGCTGAACCGGGTGGCTCGAGCCGGGCCCCAGATTGGCCCTGCTCTCCCCATGGCACCAACCCGGACGACGGCGTCTAGCAACCGGAGGTCTCGCACGACTGTGCATCCCGTCCTCCTGCCACCGCAGGTGAGCAGATTCCAGCGCCTGGCATCCCGAAGGGTTCTCACCACCGGCTTCGTCACCGCGGCACTGCTCACACTCGGGCTCCCTGCGGTCGCTGCTGAGAGCACAGCCACGTCCACGTGCTTCGGCCGACCGGTGACCATCACCGGTGCAGGCACCATCAACGGGACCCCGGGCGACGACGTCATCGTCGGCTCGGCCGGTGACGACGTGATCGACGGCCTCGGAGGCCACGACCGCATCTGCGGACTCTCGGGAGCGGACACCATTGCGGGGGGCCTCGGGGACGACCGGATCGATGCCGGCGACGGCGACGACCAAGTGCACGGTGACGTCTTTGCCGCGAGTGGGAACGCCTCCGGTTACGGCAACGACCGCCTGGTCGGCGGCAGTGGGGATGACCTCATGAACGGCGACAGCTTCGCCCCCGACGGCACCGCGACAGGTGGGGGGAACGACCAGCTTCTTGGTGGCGCCGGCGACGACAAGATGACGGGTGACAGCCGGGGGCTCAGCGCCTCCGGTGGCGGGAATGACCGTATGGACGGTGGCGCCGACGGTGGCATCGGCGAGGAACACCTGGTCGGCGGCTCCGGCTCCACCGTCGGCGACGCCTCGGGCGCCGGCGACGACAAGATCCTGGGCGGACCCGGTAGCGAGCTGCTGGTCGATGACAGTAACGCTGCTGAGGACGCGAGTGGCGACGGCGGGAATGACTTCCTGGACGTGGGTGCTGACGGCGGATTCGCTGCGCTGGGGGACCACAACATCAATGACCCTGCCGGTGGGAGCGCGACCGGCTCCGGCAGCGACCGGATCATCGGTGGTAGAGCGGACGACCTTCTCGTCGGCGACAGCGCCGTGGTGGATGCCACCACCACCGACGCCGGCAACGATGTGATCAAGGGCCGCGGCGGGAACGACACGCTCTTCGGTGACAACGTGAACTTCGACGCCGACCGGACCGTCGGCACAGCGGGCGGGAGGGACCGTCTCAGGGGCGGCGCCGGGGACGACACACTGCGGGCAGGCCCGGCCAACGACCGCCTCGATGGTGGGCGGGACACCGACGACTGCGACGGCGAAGCCGGCCACGACATCGCCGTGCGGTGCGAGACAGTCATCCGCACCGAACGCAAGCCGTCACGCCACTGAACGACGCATCCACGCGCGCTTCTGGCTCTCGCTGCGAGACCGGCGGGCACACCCAGCCGCACAAAAGGTGGATGTGCCACAAGCTGAAGCCGCATGCATTTCGTCACCGTAGAGCGCGCGCTTCGTCACCACCCCACCTCCTGGGACGAGGTGCGCGAGTACACGGACACCCCCGATGGCTCTGACCTCAAGGCTCTGGTGGACGTGGTTCGACACCCACGGGGCGAAGCACATCATCAAGGCAGCGGCTTACCGACGGAACGCGCTGACCTGCCGAAACGCAGCCGCCGGCACGCCTTCCCCCTGGCGGCCGGCGGCTTCCTTGTGCGCAGGCCCGCTAGAAGGTGTAGCGGGTGTGGCTGAACACCTGGCCGTCGTGCCCGAAGCCGTACGCCGTGCCGGGTGCCACCGCGAACAGCAGGTCGTTGCCCTTGCGGATGCTGTCGCCGAAGCCGTAGAAGATCCCCTCCGGCGAGGTGATGTGGTCCCCGTACTGCGCCTCGAACGCGGCGATGACCTCGTCCTGCCGCGCCGGATCCGTCACCCGCTCCGCCGTGCCCTCGATCACGATGTCGAGGCCCTCGGAGAGTGAGTTGTGCCCTGTGGTGAGTGCGCAGTGGGCATTGCCGGCCAGGTTCTTCGCCTTCTGCTCGCCCGGCCCGGTGCTGAAGTGCAGCGCCCCGCCGTGCCAGGCGGCGATCAGCGGCGTGACGTGCAGCCGGCCGTCCGGCCGGACCGTGGTGATCCAGAAGACCTCGGAGGCCCGCAGCCGGCGCTGGGCCTCGGCCCAGTCGGTGGCGGTGACGTCCTCCGCGCCCGGGCGCGGGTTGAGTGCGGAGCTGTAGCGGGCGTCGAGCTCGGTCTTGGGCTGCTTCGGCGTCATGCGGAACTCCTTTCCCTCTTCTTGTAACGAAGGCTACGCAGCCCGGCCCGGCGGCGCTCAGGCCCGGCTTCTGGCAGAGATCAATGAGCACGAGGAATAGCACAAGTCAGTTCCGCCAAGTAGAGCGCTCATCCGCCACCTACGGCGCACAGTCACAGGAGATTCCCGGTGAACCTCCGTACGCCGACCTCGTCGGTACGGGTGGTCACGGCCGGTTCCCAGATTGGGAACCGGCCGGTGGCGAAGACTTCGAGCGTGATGAGGAAGACCGCGAAGTCCGCCGGGACGCCCCGATCGAAGCGCCCACCGATCCGCCTGGGAGAGATCAAGACCGGTCGAATCGTCAATCGCCTGCGGGAGCTGCACGAGTTGGGCGGGGATCCGGCGTACGAGCGGTTCCCGGCCTCGGAGGAGCTGTTCCTCGTGCTGGAGCACGCGCAGACGCGGGCCGGGAAGCTGAAGCAGCCGAAGGACAGCCTGGTCAACGTGGTCGGCGAGGCCGCGGTGTTGCGCGCGAAGTTGTAGCAGTACCTGCGCGAGCAGGCCGACGCCGGACAGCTGAAGGCGATCGAGGACGGCAGGGCCGCCGGCGTGCCCTGGGACCACTTCACCGAGGCACGGTGCGTGACCTCCAATCAGGGCGCGTACCAGAAGGCGCGGCGGCTGAAGGCCGAGCAGGTCCGCGACCCCGGCGAGCGACGCACGCCCGAGATCGCCCGCGAGTACGAGGGCCGCAAGGCCGCCGAACAGCGAGCCGAGCGGGCCCTGATGCTCGTGCAGGAGCGCCGCTTCCCCGTCGCCCGGCAGATCGGCCGGCTTCTCCTGGAGCACCGCGACGGTCCACGTCCTGGACAGCTGGTCGACGTACTGGCTCGGCGAGGTCGCTGAGATCATCGACGACCGCGACGACCTGACCGAGCGCGCACGGTTGACCGGGTGGATCATCGTCAACCAGACCGGCGGCACGGACGCAGCGACGTACGACGAAGGTCCTATTCCGGATCAGCGTGACGTAGTCGGGGATCCGGCCGCCCGCGCAGGCGGGGACGGCCCGCTGTCCGGCAGGGTCCGTGCCTGGTCGCGGGCAACGGGGAGGAGGGCCAGTACCGGCCCTGCCATGGCCGTGGTGATCAGGGCCATGACCACCATGACGGAGTAGAGCCTGCTGTCCAGCACCCCGATCTGCACACCAATGGTGAGGACGATCAGTTCGGTGAGTCCTCTGGTGTTCATCAGCGCGGCCAGGACCGTGGCCTCGCGGCGTTCCATCCCGTGCAGCCGGGCCACCACGAACGCCGTTCCGGCCTTTCCCGCGATGGCCACGAACAGGATGCCGGCCAGCTCCACGAGCCCACGGGCGCCCAGCGCGGACAGGTCGACGTTGAGTCCGGCCAGCAGGAAGTACGCAGGGAGCAGCAGGGTCGAGGACAGCCGCCTCATACCGGGTGTCCAGGCTGTGCGGAGCGTCAGGGCCCCACCGCGTGGCAGCACGGCGCCGAACAGGAAGGCCCCGAACAGGAAGTGCAGGCCGATCCATTCCGTGGCCAGTGAGGAGAGCAGCAACCCGGTGAGGACGACGGTGAGCGCCGTGTCCTTGCGGCGGAAGGTGTCGCTGTTCTCCAGACGGCGTAGCAGGGGCCTCACCACGCACAGCATGACCACGACGTAGACGGGCATCAGCGCAATCCGCCACGACTCCTGTCCGTCCCGGGCGACGACCGTCAGCACCACGGCGAAGACGGACCATGCGAGGACGTCCGTGAGGGCCGCTCCGGACAGTGCGATGGCACCGAGCCGGTCCCGGTTCAGTCCGCGGTCGGCGAGGATCCGGGCCATGACCGGGAACGCCGTGACGGACAGGGCAACGCCCATGAACAGGATGAAGCCAGACCGGGACACGGTCTCGTGGTCGTCGAAGAGCCAGAACCCCGTGGCCGTACCGGCCACGAATGGCACGGCCACGGAGGTCACGGCGAGTACGGGGACGACGAGTCCCGCGCCGCGCAGCAGCCCTCGGTCGAAGTCGATGCCTTCCCCGAGCAGGAACAGCGCCACGCCGAGGTTGGCCAGTGCGCCGAGCAGCGGCCGCGCGTCGGGCGGAAACACCGTCTCCGTGAAGCCGGTGCCGAACAGGGTCGGCCCCAGCAGGATGCCCGCGGTGATCTCGCCCAGCACGGCAGGCTGGCCCAGCCACCTGAACAGGCCCCCCGCGGCACGGGCCACCAGGACGATCAGTGCCAGGTCCAGCAGGAGGAACTGAATCTGATGGGGCGTCATCGAAAGCTCCACTCGGTCCATACCGGGGGTGTGCGGATCCGACGGCGCGTGGCCGCGGGACGGCGACGCGCCGACGGTCCGGCGCTACGTCGTTCTGCCGTCGGGGCGTATGCGTGAGCCACGGGCGGCTCGGCCGGGGAGGGCGCCGGCCGGTGCGATCCGTCCGCACCGGCCGGGCCACGCGTGACGCCCGTCAGCCACCGGTGTGGCTCAGCGAGCGTTCCCGCAGCCCCTGCGCGATGACGTCGGCGTATCTGCTGAAGGCTTGGCCCTCGGGCAGCAGCAGACGCGGTATGGCCAGCTCGCATTCCAGCAGGCGCATGCACCCCTCCGCGTCGCGGATCCCGTCGACACGGCCGAACCACAGGGGCCCGTACCGCCGTTCCAGGGCCTGGTAGATGTTCTCCCCCCAGGCGTACTCCTCGTCCGTCGGCTCCACCGCGAAGTTGACGCCGCCCAGCCGCTCGTGTGCCCACCAGCCGCCGTCCGCTCCGACGGTCTTGCGCACGGCGTGGCTGAACCGTCCGCCGAGGAAGACGAGGGAGAGTTCGCCGTCGTCCAGGACCGCGGGCAGGAATCGCTGAGCGAACAGGTCCCGCGTGGTCAGCAGGGCGCGCATCTGTTCCTCGTACGGTGCGCTGTCTTCCTCCGTACCGTTCATCACATAGTGGCTGTCCGAGGTGGAGCGGCCCGTGCGGGACACCCGGATGGTGCGCCACGATCCCGCGGAGACGGTCGGCTTGATGACCATGTCGTCCCAGCCGGCCTCGTCCATCAGGTCGGCCACCCGCAGATCCGTGCCGCGCGGGAGCCAGCGGGTGGGGATGAGGCCGACACCGTCCTCTTCGGCGAGCCGGCGCAGGTAGCGGCCCTTGTCCACCGCGTCGCGGATCAGGCCGAGGTTGTTGGCCATCGGGATCGGTCCGTCGGGCGCGTTCTGCAGCCGGTCGTGCAGGTGGGTGACCCGCTCCAGGAACCGGGGATCGGCGTGATAGCCGCGGCACATACGGACATTGACCAGTTCGACGCCGTCCCAGTCCATGCCGTCGGCGTCGTCCAGATGCACCAGGTGGGCCTCCACGCCGCGCTCGGCCAGTGCCGCGGCGACCCCCGCGTACTCCCGGTGCGGTGTCCCCATGCTCAGGTAGACGACGCGCGCCCGCCTCGCCCGGCTGCTCACCGCGCCTCCCGGGCCGGGACGTTGACGTCCTGCCGGGCGGTGGCACGCCCCCGGCTCCGCAGCCGCCGTACGGCGGTGTCCGCGGCGTCCCAGGCGTACCCGGCGGCGAAGAGCCCCAGCAGCGCCACCGGGCGCAGCTTCAGCACCCAGTCGAGGCGGGTGTTGGCGGAGGCCGGCAGCCGGTCGTACCAGGTGGCGGTGCCCGGTGGGCGCAGCTCGGCGGGCTGCACGAGGTCGCGGCCGCTGACGTCGACGTGGCCGGAGCGCCCTGCGAACGGGAGTTTCCACACCTTCGGTACGGGGGCCGTCACGCTCAGCACGCTGGTGAGCGTGGGCACTTGCACCCCGTTCTCCCGGCGCCAACGAGCGCGTTCCCCGAGTTTGCGCTGGAGCCGGCGCTGCAGCCGCTGAACCCGCTCCGGGGTGAGAAAGGCCCAGTAGGGGGCCCGGGAGTAGAACAGCCGCGACTCCAGGCTCGTGCGTGCGCGCCGTAGCTCGGGGGTCTCCCGGGTGGTGTCCCCCTCGGTCGCCACCAGCCAGTGGGTCAGTTGGGCGCGGGTGCTGCCCATGCTCCAGAAGACCGTCATGTCGAGGATGTGCGACAGCAGGAAGAACCGCGGATCCTCAATGGCCGAGGTGTACTTCTCCCGCACCATGTTGCGGAGCATGTGCCAGTCCTGGCGGGTGGCACGGTTGATCCGGGTGATGTAGGGGCGGTCCAGCTGTCCGTCCTGGACATCCCGCTGGATCACGTTGGCAAGATGCCAGCTGGTGACCAGGGCCAGTGCGATGCCCTGGCTGTAGTACGCGTCGATGATGCTGCCCGCATCGCCCGCCATGGCATAGCGCTGCTCGCTGGCGAAGGTGTCGGTCCAGTGCTGGGCGTTGCGGAACGTGCGGAACTCCAGCAGCGTGTCCTCGCTGATCACCTTGTCGAGCACCGGATATCGCCTGATGAGGTTCCAGAACTGTTCCCGGGGATTCGCCCCGGGCGGTGGCTTGCGCTGGTCGAACGTCGCACCGATGCTGATCCGGTCCTGCGACAGCCGGATCACCCAGATCCAGTAGCCCTCTCCCCACAGGTGCACGGTGTACAGATCGCGCCGCGTGGCATCGCCGCCCTTGCGCAGATGGGTCCAGCAGTCGGCGAAGCTCTCATCGGTGACGTCCTTGAACTGCCCCCAGACGGCGGTGGTCTGGAAGCCGTCGTCGCGTTCGGAACGCTCCGCGTCGTGCCCGAACTTGCGGGCCAGCAGGCGATTGCGCCCGGAGCAGTCGATCACCCAGCGGGCGAGCGTGCTGCCGCTGCGCCGCTCGGCGCCGCTCTCCTGCCACAGCAGCCGGTGCGGTTCACCGGGCCGGTCGGCGCCGGCGATGTCCACCTCGCGGACTCTGGCCGAGTCGAGGAAGGTGATGTCGGGGTGGGCGTGTACGGCCGCCCGCATCACGTCCTCCGCCTCCGGCCGGACGATCTGCATGTCCAGGAACATGCAGCGGAACCACTTCTTGTCGGTCGCCAGGTCGTGCAGGTAGTGCGGTGGATGCGGATCCGCGTTCACGGCCCACTCGGTGGTTCCCCGGAAGTCGTCGCGGTGCTCGGCTCCGCTGGTGAACCAGACCCCCAGCTTGATGAACGACTCCTTGCTGATGAACTGGTCCAGGCCGCCGACCGTGCGCAGGAAGGCGCTCGTGAAGACGAGGAACGACTCGCCTACTTTGTAGCTGCGCCGCTGGTCCCGGACGTTGTCCAGGAGAACGACCCGCAGCCCTCGCTTGGCGAGCTGCAATGCGTTGGTCAGGCCGACGATGCCGGCTCCAATGACCGCTACGTCCGCTGGTTCCCGGTCAGCATCGAAGGTCGAGTCGTCACCGAAGGTCGACATAAGTCATCACCACACACCCAACCGATCAGTTGCGGGACTATTTCGTCAGCCGGCCTGGAAGCTGGTGCGCCGCAGGTGGTGCAGCGCGCGCTGCGGATGCCGCGAGTTTTTCGTTGGCGCCCACAGACCGGGACCGCCCGTGCACGGGTGCGAGCGGTGGACATGGCCCGATGTGCGTCAGACCGTATGACGACCATGAAAGGAAACTCAATACTTCGTACAGAAAGTGATGGAGAGAATAATCGCGTGCGGCTGGGGGCGCCTGACACCCGGGGGCGGCCGGGCGCCTCTTGACAACCAGGCGCCCCGGGGTCGCGACGGGCACCCCTGGAGACCACAGGCCCTGCACTCACCGAGAGGACGTGGTCGGCCCCTCCGTCATGGAGGGGTGCCTCGCTCCCTGCTGAACAGGCATCTCGGCCTTCCGCCCGGAGCGCTCCATCCGTCGGGCCGACGGCTTCCGCCCGTAGGAGAGACTGAAGTTGATCAGGACGGGACCCCCTAACGGCGAACACCGACCACAGGGGGTGTCCGGCGTCTACGCCGCGATCTTCCACGGCGCGGGAGCCCTTCGTAACTGATGACGCAACCCAGTAAAGCGTAAGGAGCAGGACCGGCTGCAGCCTCGCGCCCCGGATCAGTACGACCGTGGAGCGCCGCGCGTCGCGCGGCCCGGCCAGGCCCTCCCACGACGATCCCGCAGCTCTGCTGGCGGGCTGGCGCGGAGGCCCCGCCGACGCGCAACCGAGACACGCGCGCCCGATCCCCTCGCCCGCCGCCCGGGTCCTGTCCCACCCACCCACTTCTCTGTTCTTCCTGCTGTGGGGCGTGGACTCGGGGGCGTAGAGGGGATGTCGGCCTCCCGACCACGGCAGGACCAGCGTGGTGACCTGCGGGTTCGCGGACGGGTGCGGCTGAGGGTGCGGACGGTTGTCGGCGGGGATGTGGGCCTGGTCCACGGAGGCGTTGTCGCTTCGTGACCGTGGTCGGGGCCGGCTGCTGCCGTGGCCGGTACGCGCGGCGCCGGGCAGGACTGCGCCGCACCGGACGGGAAGCGAGCAGATCCGTAATGATCGGCGTAGACGCGGGCAGCGGGGGCCGGCTGGCGCTGGGCGTGCTGACGCAGTACCGGATGGCCACCACCGAGCAGATGCACCGGGTGATCGCCCCCTCGGTGCGCATCGAGCAAACAAGGCGCAGGCTGGCCAGGCTGCGTGCCGAGGGGCTGGTCGACCGCATCACCCTGCCGCAGGCCGGACCGGACCCGGGTGTGGTTCCCCAGCCCGTACGGCGGGCAGCTCGCCTCCGAGTGCCCGAGCTGCGCGGGCACCGGCCCTCCAGGACCGTGTCCGACCCGACCGCCGTGCGGCTGAAGGCCGGCCACACGCTGACCGAGACCGCGCTCGCCTTCCTCGAGGACGCCCGCCGCCGCGGCGACCTGTTCCGGCCGCTGGACTGGATCCCCGAGGCCCATCACCCGATCGGAAGCAGTGAGGCCGTCATCCCCGACGCCCTGCTGTACTACCGGCGTGGTCCCGCCCACGGCGACAACGGGTCGATGCTGCGGGCGTTCGTGGAAGTCGACCGGGCCACCATGGGCCCCGAACGCCTCGCCGCCAAGCTGCCCGCGTACGAGCGCCTCTACCGCTACGTGCCCACGGTCCCCGGGCGCCGGCCGACCCTCCAGGAACCGGCCCTGGAGGAGTGGCGGCGGCGCTACCCGCTCTTCCCCCGCATCCTGTTCGTCCTGGACGGCATCGGACCCGCCGGTGTCGAGACCCGGATCCGCGCCCTGCGCGCGGGAGCCGGGCTGCTGGCGCCGTCCCGCTTCCCGTACGACGTCCCCATCCTCGCGGCACCGCTGGCCGACCTGCTCCACCACGGCCCCTCCGCACCCGTATGGCGCCCCGTCCATGACCCCGACCAGCGAGTCCCCTGGACCGGGCGCGTGTTTCGGTAGACGTAGCGCGCTGACCAGCCGTGGTCGGGGGCGAGAGCGGCACGGCCAACCCCATGGTCGGCCTCATGGTCGGGGCGGGGCCAGCGCGACTGTGACGGTATGCAGGCGCACCATCTGTCGCAACAGTGCCCGGGTCAGCGGTCCACGGCGGGCAGGTGGACCAGGCCGGTGTCGAGCATGATGCGGTCGACGGTCTCGTGCAGGGCGCTGTCGGCGCCGATGACGGTCTCGGCGCCGCCGGGCAGCAGATCGCGCGCCCGGTACCAGTCGCGCAGCTGCGTCTCGTTGACGTCGTCGGCGATCGGCTTGGTGGCGTGCCGGGCGAGGGTTTCGCCGAACGGCACGTCCAGGTAGTAGCCGTGGGTCGGGCCGCGGTGGTCGGCGCGCAGCTGCGCGAGCATGTCGCCGTAGCGGTCGGCGTAGAGGATACCTTCGACCACGACGTGGAATCCGGCGTCCAGGGCGTAGCGGGCGGTCAGGTCGATCAGGCCGATGTTCGCGGCGCCGGGCCGGTCGCGTTCCCGGAGCACGATGCGGCGGAGGTTGTCCTGGCCGACCAGGGCCAGGCCGCGGCCGAACCGCTCACGCAGGCCGGCCGCGACGGACGACTTCCCTGAGGCGCTATTGCCGCGAACCACGACCAGCCGGGTTTCTTCGGTACCCACCATCACGGCGGTCACGTTATCGACGGCCGGTGACAGCGCCGGGGGCGTTCCGGGGCGGGCCTACTTCGACGCCCGGACGGGTGGCTTTCCCTCTCGCGTACGCGAGCGGGCATCTAAGCACATACGCCCAATTTGCCTGTTTTTCTTGGTAGTTGATATTGATTCATACGTTATATCACGTTCCATTGCGGTTGGTCGCCGCTAAGCCGAAGGAGGCAATTCGTGAACGAGGTGTTGACCGCGTCAGCGGGCCAGGAGGACGACGTCGCCCCGGGCCGGGTAGCCCGGGGCAAGCCGGTGACGTTCAAGGACGGGGTGCCGGTGTACGACAGCGGCCGGGCACCGGCGTTCCTGCGGACGAAGACCCAGCTGGTCAGGGTGCGGCGCAAGCCCGCCGTGGGGCAGCGGCCGGTCGCGTACATCTACACCCGCTGGTACCGGGACCGGGTGGCCCTGTGGGACCCGGAGCAGGCGGCGAAGATGCGGCCGCTGTCGGCTCTGCAGGTGCCAGTGGCGATGGCGCCCGGCCGCGGGCGACGTCGAGCAGCCGGTACGCCTGCGCGTGGGAGTGCCGAACGCCGCGTCGCAGTACGCCTCCCAACTCGGTGCGGTAGCCGAGCGGGAGCCACACCCGGGCGGCGTGGGCGTCACGGACCCGGGCGGCGAGGACGGCGACCGTACGCCGGATGTCGTCCATCGCCTCCCGCAGCCCGGTCGTGATCGCGCGGGCCCGCGTGGCGTCCAGCGGCGGCTGCGCCGGTTCGGCGACGGCGTCCTGGTCCTGGTCGTGCTCGCCCATGCCTCCATCGTGCGCCTCGCCGACGGGCCGGGCCAGAGTCGGGCGAGGTGGTGCGGAAGCACGGCCGCAGGCCCCCATCTCGCAACTAATCAGAAGTCGAGTTCGACGTAGTCGATGTCGGTGAAGGCCACCTGCAGACCGGGGGCGCGCCGTCCGCGGTCTTTGAAATAGACCTCCTGCAGGCCTTCGGCGGCGATCTCCTGGAGCTGTTGGTCGGTGGCGCCGGCGGCGTGGGCGCCGAAGAGGCGGGCGGCGTAGGCGGGCGGCAGTTACTGGGTGATCAGGCGGATGCGGGCGTCGTCGGTGGTGCCGGGGGCGGCGGTGAAGCCGAACCGGGCGCGCGTTTCGATGACGATGCCGCCGGTGGTCGCGGCCTGTTTCTTGGCCCGTTCACGCACCCGGGGCTCCCAGCGCCGGCGTACCTCGTCCGCGAGGCGTGCGGCGAGGTCCGGGCGCGGCTGCTTGATCTGGCCCTTCAGGTAGCGCTCGACGGTGCGCTGGGAGATGCCCAGCGTTTGGGCTGCGGCCCGGGTGCCCTTGGCGCTTTTGACGAGGAACCGCATCCGGGCGTGGGGGACTTGGGCAGGGGCCGGGTGAAGGTGCTGGTGGTGGCTTTGTCGAGGCTGTCGCTGAAGATGCCCATCACGGCCGCCTATTCTCCGCCCGCGGCGGGGTTGTGGCCCTCGTCCAGCATCTGCACGGCCCACATCAAGGGCTGGGTGCCTTCGTGCTTGACCATGCCCGGCGATACGCCGAGGCGGAAGCCGCCGGGCAGCGGCTTGTCATCTGGGGTGCGTGGCAGGAAGTCCAGCGGGCTCGGCCCGTCCGAGAGGTAGACGGCGCAGTCGGACAGGACCGCGATGGGGAACAGCCCGACGTCTGCGAGTTTGCGCATTTTGCGGTGCATGTTGATGCGGGCTGCGGCGCGGATGTCGGGTCGCCAGGTGGGGCGTTCCAGGGCGGGCCAGCGCTGGCCGGGCCGGTATCCGGCGCCCTGCGGGCGCTCCCTCAGTTTGCCGATCCCGCCCTTGACGGTGGCCTTGATGGCGGAGAGTACGGCGGCCTGGGCGGGGTCGGCGTGCTTGTGGTGTTCCATGGCGGTGAGGAAGTCCGCCTCGGGCAGGTGGGAGGTGACGCCGAGTTGCTCCATGGTGGTCAGGTAGGCGTCGCGCAGGCGGGTGTACCAGGGGTCCAGGTACGGGCCGGCCTCGGGCCGCAGGTAGGCCTCGAGCGGCGTGACGGTGTGGCCGAGCTCGGCGGCGTAGGCGAGGGTGGGGTCGCGTACCAGGCGGGTCCCTCGGGTCGGGTGCCGTTGGGGGTGAACGGGTTGGGCAGGCGCGCATCGAAGTCGATGTGGGAGAGGTCCACCAGCCAGCTGCCGGGCAGGGCCTTGTCGAAGGCCGGGGCTGTGACGTGGACCGGTGCGCCGAGGCCGACGGTCAGCCGGTTGGCGGCCGCGGCGAAGGCCATGTTGACGTCGATGCCGACCGCGAACGGCCTGGCGCATTCGGCGTCCGTGAGGAGTTCGGGGTCCCGGATCCATTCGCAGGCTTCCTCGTCGAGGACCTCGGCCGGAGTGCGCTGGTGTCCGCGCGGGTACCGGGCGGCGACCACGGGGTGCTCGTCGGGGGCCTCCGGCGGCGCCGGGTCGACCGCGGCGGTGAGGGAGCCGGGGCCTGGGCCCGAGGCCCAGGTGCCGGTGGCGGGGTCCTTGACGGGGCGGGTGGGCGGGCGCAGCGCGGTCATCAGTTCCAGGCCGCAGACGGCCGCGGAGCCGCGCGGGGTGATCACGCGCGTGGCGTAGTCCCCGAGGATCTGGGCCAGTTCGGGGGCCGGCCGTTGGCGGGCGCTGCCCCAGGTGCGGGTGTCCAGTGCGCCCCAGGGCAGGACGGCCAGCTGCACGCACTGGCGTCGGCCGTCGTGGGCGGGCCGGTAGACGCGCGCCCAGGGGCCGAGGCCGCGCCGGGTCAACTGCCACTTCGCGGCGGTGATCTGACGTACCACCGGGTGGGTCTCGGGCAGCCGCAGGCCCCGGCGGTCTTCCAGGGCGGGGGGGGCAGGCCGAGGCGGGCGGTGGCCTCATCGGTGAGGACGATCAGTGGATCGGAGTCCTTGCCGTGGCGGTGCAGCCTCTCGGCGCCGAGCCCGGCCTCCTTCACTGCCCAGTCGACCAGCTGCGGGATCGTGGCCGCAGGGCAGTCCAGCAGCACTCCCCCCGGGCAGTACGCCGTGCCGTGACCGTCCAGCACCGCCAGCGGCCCGTTCGGGAACGGTGCATCGGCAGCAGGCGCGGCTGCCGTCGGCCGGGCGGGGCGCCGCATCACCGGCCTGCGCGATGCGTCCTGGACCGGTGCCGTACGCGCAGTCGTCCCAGGACCCTGTGCTGCCGGAATCGACGGCGCAGAGGCAGGCTCCGGTGGGGCGGGCCTGCTGCCGGGAGGCGGGGCGGGTGCGGGATGGCGCTGGGCGAGGCCCTCGAGCAGCCTGCGGTAGGCCTCGAGGCGCTCCCCCTTCGGCTCGGCGCGGCCGGCCTCCCACGCCTGAATGCTCGGCACGCGCGTGCCGAGCGCCTGGGCGATGGCCGCCTGGGTCAGCCCGGCGGCCTCGCGCAGCCTCACCCGCTCGGCCGGGATGGGCAGCACGGTGCCGCCGTCGACGGCGGCGAGCAGCGAGTCGACGGCGGCGAACAGTTCCTGGGGCTGGTCCGTCATCTGCGCACCCCCTACCTGACGCCCTGGCGGATCTCTTCGAGGCGGGTCATCAGCCGCTGATAGCGCTGCGAGGCGGCCTGGGAGGAGTTCAGATCCTGATGCCGGGCGATCTGCCGCCAGTCCATGCCGCGGCGCCTGGCCTCGATGACCACCTGGGTCTCCAGCCGGTCCAGCTGATGGCGCATGCCCTCGAACAGGCTGAGCGCCGCACCCACATCGTCCAAGGTCACATCCGCCGCCCGTCCACCGCTTTGCTGATGGTCGGCGGCCGCCCTCAACAGCCGCCCCAGCAACGCCGCATCCTGCTCCAGGCGGCGCGCCGGCGCCCAGGGGGCGGCGGGGTCCTCCGCGAGCACGGACAACCGCCGGCGGGCCTCGTCCTGAGCGTCACGTGCCATACGGGCACCCTAGCACCATTCTTCAATGAAACAACGAATCGTTGTTTCATTGACCGGAAGAAGAGGGGCGACCCTCATGCCATCGCGGTATCGGTTCAGCTGGTGCAATCCCCGTCGTGGCTGGCAGCGGCAGGCGCGGCGGGGGCCAGGCTGCATCCCACCGCCAGGACGTCCACGCGGCGGCGTTCGCGAACGGGCCGGAGCGTTCCTCGAGCATCCCGAGGACCTGGGCGCGGGCCTCGTCCACGGCCTGGTGCTCGGTGTCGGTGACGATGCCGAGCCGCCGCACGTGGGCGTACTCGTCCTCGTCCTTCCATGTGAGGCTGCTCAGGTCGGGGGCGACGACCAGGTCCACGGTGAGGTCGAAGGTGTCGAACCCGTCGAGCGTGCGGCGGGTGGGGTGCTCGAAGTTCACGTACCAGTTCCGCAGACCGGCAGGCGTGTAGAACGCGTTGATGCTGAACCACGCCGTCGGCGGCTTCCACAGCAGCAGCTCGGTCTCCTGCCACACGCCGGGCGCGAGCTCCCACTCCCCCGTTGCCATCGCGTCGAACGCTTCGGTGCGCACCGACCGGTCGCCGTCGGCGCGGGCCTTGGCGTACAGGGCGGGCCGGCGGGCTTGGGCACCGGGCGCGCAGGCGGTCACCAGGGCCTCGCTGGTGTCGGCGACGGCGCGCAGCGCCTGTTCGCTCCACACGCGGCCGCTGCGGTGCACGTCGCGTCGTACGACCGTCTCGCCGGCGTCGAAGGATCGCATCACGCGCCTCTCTGTCCGGGGCAGGGCTGGGCAAGCCGTCGGCTGAGGGTGGCTTGCCCAGGCGTCGTCGGGCTTACCCAAGGGTTCAGAGCGGCTTGCCCGGGGTCAGCGGCGACCGGCTCCGGGTAGCGCTCCCTGCGACGGTACGGGTCGTTGGCTTCGAACAAGCCTTCTGGCCCCGGCTAGCGATCTTCGGGGCCCGCTGTGAACGAGTCAATTGGCTCCACCTGAGCCCAACGCCAATGCCCGCCACCCCGACGTGCTGGCTGCCCAACGCCGCGAGCGCGCCCGCATCCGCAGCGAGAAGGGGCCCTCGGTACTGGTGTGCTCTCGTATTCAACTGTCGCCGGTTCCCGAGGAATCCAGCCTGTTGGTGACCATGTGTAGTCGCCAGCCGCGAAGCAGGCCCGCGGGTAGCGTGGCGTCCTCTTGCTCTGGAGAGGACCGCTGACGGAACGGGCGTGGCGGTGGGCATTCCGGAGAGTGAGAGTCCGCTCCGCCTGTCTCACGTACTGTGGCTTCGCATGACCGCCGCCGAGATCGAGATCACCGCAGACCTGGTCCGCGACCTGCTGCAGGAGCAACATCCGGACCTTGCAGAGCTGGCCATCCGCGAGGTGGCGGGCGGCTGGGGCAACCAGATGTGGCGTCTCGGGGACAAGTTGGCCGTGCGCATGCAGCGCATGGACCCCACCCCGGAGCTCCAGCTCAAGGAGCGGCGGTGGCTACCCGTGCTGGCCCCGCGCCTGCCGCTGCCGGTGCCGACCCCGGTGCGGTTCGGCGAACCGTCCGAGCGCTTCCCCAAGCACTGGACCGTGATGACGTGGGTTCCCGGCGAGCCGCTGGACCACAGCTCGATCAGCCGCGGCGCCCACGCGGCCGACACACTGGCGGGCTTCCTCGGGGCGCTCCATGTGGAGGCGCCCGCCGAGGCGCCGATCAGCTCGGACTTCGGCGCTCACCCCAAGAAGTGCACGGACGGCTTCGACCACTTCTTTGAAGCCGTTGTCCCCGGTGGCATTGCCGACGAGGTCCGGGCCGTCTGGGACGATGCCGTTGCGGCCCCCGAGTGGGAGGGCCCGCCGGTGTGGGTGCACGGTGACCTCCATCCCGCGAACGTCGTCGTCTCGGACGGAACGCTCTCGGGCATCGTCGACTTCGGTGCCATGTTCGCCGGCGATCCGGCATGGGATCTCGCCGCCGCATGGGTGCTGCTACCCGCGGGCACGGCCTCACGGTTCTTCGACATGTACGCGCATGCGGACGAGGCGGCGATCCGGCGCGCCCGCGGGCTGGCCGCTATGAAGAGCCTCTTCCTGATGCTCATGGGGCAGAACGGAGACCGGGGCCTTCCTGGCGGCAAGCCGACCTGGGGGCCCGCAGGCCGGGCGGCGCTCGATCGTGTTCTGACATCCGACTTGCGCTGGCCCTCTCCCGCATAGGCCCCGCCCCCATCTCGAAGCGAGGCGGATGCTAGCGGCCTGACCGCACGGTGAATCCTGCTCAGCACATCAGAAGGGCAGGCCCCGCAGGTCCACGCTGATGGCGGGATGAGGCAGGCAGGCCAGGTCGTAGATCATGGTGGACAGTGGCGAGGTCCGCGCGCCGCCGGGCTGCTGGAGGGTGACGGGCACGGAAAGCCGGCTCCATCCCAGCTGCGTGTAGAGCGGGACCAGGTCCGGGCGGCAGAGCAGAACCATCGTCTCGGCGCCGGCCGCTCGTGCGTGCTCGACCGCCACACTGATCACCGTCCGGGCAAGGCCCCGGCCTCGATGGGCGGGGTGCACCAGCACACCGCCCAGCCCCGCGGCGCGGCGCGGCAATCCATCGAAGGCCATGTCCCGCAGCAGCCATCCCGCGGAAGCCACCGGCCGGCCTCCGCAGACAGC
>NZ_BMPQ01000064.1 GCF_014647675.1 Streptomyces flaveus
CGGAGGGGTCGGCGGCGGAGACGGTGGCGGGGGCGGCGGCTCATGGTGACTACGGCGCACCCGGCCTGACCCCGCCACCCCGCTGGGTCCAGAAGTTCCCTGCTCTACCTGTTCGACATTTCGAAAGTTTCGACTCACGGAACTTCGTAGAACACCGCCCCCTTCCCCGTACACTCCCGGCGGCCGTAATGTAGGAAGCGCTTTCTAACCGGTCGACGCCCTCCCGCGTGACAGACCGTGGCGATTCGAAACTTTCGCTGGTCCTCGGGACGGGGGCCGGAGAGGTGGGCTTCCATGGTGCGTACCGGGAGCGTGGCCGGGCCGACGCTGGCGGTCGTCGCCCGCGAGGCCGGGGTCTCCGTGCCGACGGCGTCGAAGGTGGTCAACGGCCGGGAGGACGTGGCGCCGGAGACCCGCCGCCGGGTCACCGAGGCGCTCGACCGGCTGGGCTACGTACGCAGACCGCGGTTCGACGCGGCGAAGCCGCCGGGTCTTGTCGACCTCGTCGTGCACTCGCTGGACTCCTCCTGGTCGGGCGCCGTGCTGCACGGAGTGGAGGAGGCCGCGCACGACGCGGGCCTCGAGGTGGTCGTCTCGGCCGGCCTGACCCGGACGCGCGGTGGCCGTCCCGAGCGCGGCTGGCTGGACAAGCTCTCCACGCGCGGCTCCGCCGGTGTGCTGTTCAACCTGGCGGAGCTCACCCAGTCCCAGTACGCCTGGCTGGACCAGCACCGCATCCCGTTCGTCCTGATCGACCCGGTGATCGATCCGCCGCCCGGCGTGGTCTCGGTCGGCGCCGCCAACTGGCAGGGCGGTGTCACGGCCACCGAGCATCTGCTCGCTCTCGGTCACGAACGGATCGCGGTCATCGCCGGCCACCGGCGCAAGATGTGCAGCAGCGCCCGCGTCGCCGGTTACCGCTCGGCACTCGCGGCGGCCGGGGTCCGCCACCGGCCCGAGTACGTCCGTTACGGCGGCTTCAACGAGATCACCGCCCACCGCCGCATGCTGGAACTCCTCGACCTGCCCGAACCGCCCACGGCCGTCTTCGTCTGCTCGGACAAGATGGCCCTCGGCAGCTACCGGGCCCTGGCCGAACGCAAGTTGACCGTCCCCGACGACATGAGCATCGTCGGCTTCGACGACCTGCCCGAGGCCCACTGGTCCACACCCCCGCTGACCACGGTCCGCCAGCCTCTGTCGGAGATGTCCGCGACAGCGCTGCGCCTGCTGGTGCGGATCATGGCGGGGGAACGCCCGGAGGGGACGCGGACGGAGCTGTCCACACGGCTGGTGGTGCGGGAGAGTACGGGGCCGGTGCCGGGGTCCGTGTAGGGCCTTACCTACGGCTGAAGTCGCGCCGCCCACGTGATGCCGCCGAGCAGATGCGCCCGGAAGTCCGGGTCCTCGTACGCCTCCTATGCGTGCCCGAGCGCGGTGTAGAAGACCCGCCCGGCCCTTGCTCCCGGCACCACACCAGCGGAGGGTCGTCGCCCATCCCGCCTCCGTCGTACGAGGGCAGTGTCGGTGTCGGCGTAGAGGGCGGTTTCGAAGGCGCGGTCCACGGTGCCGGGTGTACTCGTACTCACGTGTTCGATCGTGTCACGGCTCTTCGGGGTGGAGGGCGCCCCGCAGGAGCAGCGCGTGTACGAGGTGGTCGCGGGTCGTCGGCCGGTAGCGCCAGGTCAGGGGCCAGGTGAGGCCGCCCAGGGCGGGGACCGGGATGTACGAGACGCGGTTCGGGCCTGCGGTGAGACGGGTGACGCCGTCGGGCCAGGAACGGTAGGAGGTGCTGCCGATTGGCACCAGGAAGTAGACGGCGCGCCCGCCGTTCGCTTCCTCGACCACCGGGCCGGGGGTGCCGCCCGTCATCCGCGCGAGGCGGTCGGCGAGGGCTCGGCCTTCGTCGCCGTCCACGCGTACGGCGTCACTTCGGGGACCTCGTCTGCGATCTCGGGGTCGAGTGGGGGCTCGTCGAGGTTTACCTCGTCACTTTGCGTATCCATGCGGACAGTTTCCGTAGGCGCGGCTAGCGTTTTCATGACTTTGCGTTGCCGGTCGACCACGGTCGGGAGCGAGGGGTGGCGAGTTGGGACCGGTTGGTTTCGGTTGAGTGCGGAGGTGACCGCGATGGCGCGGGCGGAGAACAAGACGGAAGCGGGCGGTACGGCGCGCATGGTGGCCGCCCTGGCGAAGGCGTTGCGCGAACAACAGGGGCTTTCGCAGGAGCAGTTGGGGAAGCTGATCGGGTACACGGCGGCGGCGATCAGCGCGATGGAGACGTGCGCGCAGCCCGCGAGTGATCAGATGCTCGTCAAGCTGGAGGAGGTGCTCGGGGGTGGGCTGGGGGTGTTCGAGAAGGCGCGGGCGTTGATGCGGCTGGAGAAGTACCCTGCCCGCTTCCGTGGCTTCTCGGAACTGGAGGCCGAAGCGGTCACGATCTGCTCGTACGAGACGCTGGTCGTCGACGGCCTGTTCCAGACCGAGGAGTACGCGCGGGCCCTGATCGGCGGCGGCTATCCACCGGTGTCCGAGCAGAAGCGCGAGGAGCTGGTCGAGGCGCGGCTGGCCCGCAAGGTCCTCTTCGACCGGGAGCCGACCCCGTTGATCGAGCTGATCCTCGAAGAGAGCGTGCTGCGGCGGCCGTTCGTCAGCTGGGAGATCCATCGCGGACAACTGCGCTCGCTCGCTGAGGACGCCCGGAGGGACAATGTCTGTGTGCAGGTGCTGTCATTGGAACGCGGTCTGCGCGGAACGTACGCGGGCGCTCGCGGCCCCATGAAGCACGTGGAGACCGAGGACCACCAGCACGTCGTCTACCTGGAGGTCGAGGACCAGGGGATTCTGGTCAGCGATCCGGGAGAGGTATCCCAACTGGCGCACCGCTATGCGAAGATCCGCGCACAGGCACTGAGCCCCGACGAATCACTGGGCCTCATCGAGAAGCTGGCAGGAGAAGAACGATGACCGGCACCGGCACCCTTCGCTGGTTCAAGTCGAGCTACAGCGACGACGGCGGCGGCAACTGCCTCGAAGTCGCCTACGACTGGCGCAAGTCGTCGTACAGCGACGGCGGCGGCGGCAACTGCGTCGAGATAGCCACCTGCCCCCAAGCCCACGCCACCACCATCCACATCCGCGACTCCAAGAACCCGGACGGGCCCACCGTCACCGTCACCTCCGCGGCTTGGACCGCCCTCCTCCCCACCCTGCGCACGAAAATGTGACACTCGCACCCCCATGTGTCACATTTCCGTGCGCACACCCCTCCCCCGGCAGCCTGCCCTGACGACGGCGGGACCGTGCCCGGACTGACTGCGGTTCACCCGGAGGAGAGTCGGCACCGTCTACCGAGCCGTGCTCGCCATGCTGGCCGAGCACGGGCCGCCACCAGCCGTCAGTACCACTACCGGAACTGGCCGGACTTCCAGGTGCTCCTCCAGAAAGCATGCGAGGCGGAGCTGGACCGTCTGCTGGAGGTGGCGGGCTGCACCGGCGGCACACTGCCTCCCCCGTGGCCCTGCCTGTCCGACGGGCGGTGCGGTCCGCCGGAAATTCGCGCGACATGACGTGATGGCTCTGGAACGCTACGGGCCTGTGGACTGGAGGCGAACGAGCTGAGCCGGCATTGGATGGGTGATCGATGAGCTTCACGCTTGAGGGACCGGTTCTGGAAGGCACGCTCGTACGTCTGGAGCCGCTGGATCACCGCCATGCCGCGGACCTGGCTGTGGCGGCGGAAGAAGACCGGACCTCTTATCGGTTCACGTGGGTGCCCACGGCAGCCGAGGTCGAGGGCTATATCGATGCCCAGCTCACCCGTGCCGCTGCCGGGAAGCTGGCCCCGTACGCGCAGGTGGAGCAGGTGTCGGGGCGGGCAGTTGGCGTCACGGCCTACTGGGACCCGCGGCTGTGGCCGGACGGAGACAGTCTGTGCGCGATCGAGGTCGGCTTCACCTGGCTCGCGGCGTCGGCCCAGGGCACAGGAGTGAACACCGAGGCCAAGTACTTGCTGTTCCGGCACGCGTTCGAGAACTGGGGAGTTGCACGCCTCGACTTGAAGACGGATGCACGTAACAGCCGTTCGCGGGCCGCGATCGAACGGACGGGCGCACGCTTCGAAGGCGTGCTGCGGAACTGGTCCCCATCCTGGGCGCCGGGCGAGAACGGCGGACTCCGTGACTCCGCGATCTTTTCGATCATCGCAGCGGAGTGGCCGGACCGCAGGGCGAGACTCGAGCAGCGAATGGCTCGTGGCCTCGAACGAAGGCAGCCGACGGCAGATGTCCCCGCCCCGAACTGAGCCCGGTCACCTGCGCCGAGGGACGCTGGTTCGGCAACCGGTCTGGCGTGGGGCGTCGGAAACTGTCCACGTTCATTCGTACGCGGTTCTGCGGTTCCACAGGACGCGTGGCCGTACCGAAGGCAAGCCGCAGGCCCCAGCTCGGCTGGACGACGCGGGCAAGGCGTCGGGCCCGGACGTGTCCGATTCCTACAAGACCGCGGCCCAACTGCCTGCCTACGGTTGCCGCATGACTCCACGATTCGATGCGATCGGCATGGTGGCCTCCGACATGGCCGCCTCAGTCACCTTCTACCGCCGCCTCGGATTGGCCTTCCCCGAGGGCTCCGAGAAGCAGCCGCACTCCGAGGCCGCACTGCCGGGCGGGCTGCGTCTGATGCTCGACAGCGAGGAGACCATCCGCGAGTTCGCGCCGGAGTGGCAGCCGCCGAGCGGGGGCGGGCGTATGTCGTTGGCCCTGCTGTGTGAGAGCCCGGCCGAGGTCGACTCCGTGTACGAGGAGATGGTGGGCGCCGGGTACGGCAGCGGGCTCAAGCCGTGGGACGCCGACTGGGGGCAGCGGTACGCGACCCTGCTCGACCCGGACGGCAACGACGTCGGCCTGTTCGCTCCGCTACCCGGAGCGGCCCAGTAGCTCGCCCAACGGCATGCCCGCCAACTCCCGTACGTCCCGGGCCAGATGGGCCTGGTCGGCGAACCCGGTCCGCGCCGCCGTGTCCGCGTAGGGCACCCCGGCGCGGGCCAGGGCGAGAGCGCGCTGCAGCCGTAGGACCCGGGCAAGGGTCTTGGGGCCGTAGCCGAAGGCGGCCAGGGAACGGCGGTGCAACTGGCGGGCGCCGACGCCGAGTTCGTCGGCGGTGGCGGCGACGGGGCGGCCCGCGTGGAGGGCGGCGACGACCTGTTTCAGCAGCGGGTCGGGGGGTGCGGTGCTGGAGGCCCAGCGCAGCGCCACCTCTTCGAGGCCGCTTGCCGGGTCGTCGGCCGCGTTCACGTGCGCGGTGAGGCGCCGCACCTCGGAGCGAGAGCGGAGGTCGGCCAACTCCACGCGCTGGTCGCGCAGTTCGTGTGCGGGCACCCCCAGGAGGGTGGGCGCGGTGCCGGGGTAGAAGCGGACGCCCGCCCAGGATTGCGGCGTGCCCTCGGTGACGTATGCGTGTGTGTCGGGTCCGGCGACCAGCAGCCGTCCCTCGTTCCACAGCAGGTCCATGCAGCCGTCGGGCAGGACGCGCCCGGCGCCGGTGTCGGACGGGGTGTTCGTCCAGACGACGGCGCCCGCAAGCCGGGAGGGCCGCTCCGCGTACACGTACGCCAGGTTACGCCGCTCTCGTCCGATGCTCCTGCGGACTGACCCCGTACACCCGCTTGAAGGCGCTGGACAGGGCGAACGCACTGCCGTAACCGACCTGGCGGGCGATCGCGCCGATGGTGTCGTCGGTGTCGCGCAGCCGGTCCGCGGCGAGGGCGAGGCGCCAGCCGGTCAGATACGTCATCGGGGGCTCGCCCACGAGTTCGCTGAAGCGGCGGGCGAGCGCGGCCCGGGAGACGCCCGCCTTCGTGGCGAGCGAGGCGACGGTCCAGGGGTGCGCCGGGTCGTCCTGGAGGAGCCTGAGCACCCGGCCCACGACGGGGTCCGCGAGAGCCTGGTACCAGCCGGGCGCCTCGGCTTCCGGGCGGGAGAACCAGACCCGTAGCGCGGCGATGACCAGCAGGTCGAGCAGCCGGTCGAGGACGACCTCCTGGCCGGGCTCGTCGCGCACGATCTCCTCGGTGAGCAGCGGAGTGAGCGGGCAGGCCCATTCGTCGGAGGTCAGGCGAAGCAGCGGGGGCAGGGTGTCGAGCAGCCGGCCGTTGATCTCGCCCTGCATGGTGTACGTCCCGATCAGTATCACCGTGGAGCCGTCGAGCCGGTCGCCCCAGGTGCGGACGCCGAGGTCCATGACCCCGTTCAAGGAGCGGCCGTCGGGGTAGAAACACTCGGCGCCCGGCCCGATCAGCGCCTGCGGCGGGGTGGAGGGGTCGTCGGCGCAGGTGTACGGGTCCGGGCCGCGCGCGATGGCGAGATCGCCGGCCCGCAGGAACAGCCGCTCGCCCTCGTCCGGCATGACCCAGGCGTCGCCGCGGACCATGAGCATCACCGTGAGCGGGGCGCGATCTTCGATACGTACGCACCACGGCGGATCGAAACACGCTCGGATCATGAAGGCGCCACGTGCGCGTGGACCTTCCAGAAGGCCTGCAAGGGCGTCCATGAGGCCAGAGTAGACGCGCGCTTATGGGAACGAGAGGTTCAGCGATGTTCCCTTTCCGCGCAGGGCAGTTCACTCGATCTCATGACGGAAAACACGCGGAACAAGACGCTGTTGGTGACGGGAGCCTCGGGCAAGACGGGGCGCAGGGTGGTGGAGGCGGCGCAGGCGGCGGGATTCGACGTACGGGCCGCGTCGCGCGGTGGCGCGGTGCGCTTCGACTGGGCCGACTCCGCCACGTGGGACGAGGCGCTGCGCGGCGCCGACGCGGCGTATGTGGCGTATCCGGGGGACATCGGCGCGCCGGGCGCCGCCGAGAGCATCGGTGCCCTCGCGGGGCGGGCGCTGGAGCTGGGCGTACGGCGGCTGGTGCTGCTGTCGGCGCGCGGTGAGGCGCAGGCGGAGCCGGCCGAACGGGCGGTGCGGGAGTCGGGGGCCGAGTGGACGGTCGTGCGGGCGGACTGGTTCATGCAGAACTTCAGTGAAGGGCTGCTGCTGGAGGGGGTGCGCGGTGGTGAGTTCGTGTTCCCGGCGGGCGAGGTGCCGGTGCCGTTCATCGACGCGCGGGACATCGCGGACGTCGTGGTGAAGGCGCTCACCGACTCCTCGTACGTGGGGCGGACCCTGGAGATCACCGGGGCGCGGCTGCTGTCCTTCCGTGATGCCATGGCGGAGATCTCGGCCGCGGCGGGCCGGGAGATCCGCTATGTGCCGGTGTCGGTCAAGGAGTACGGCGCCATGCTGACCGATTTCGGACTGCCGGCCGAGGAGGTCGCGTCCTTGCAGGAGGTCTTCGAGGCGCTGCTCGACGGCAGCAACGCGCAGACCACCGCCGGGGTCGAGCAGGTCCTGGGCCGCGCCCCGCGCGACTTCACGGACTTCGCGCGGGAGCACGCGGCACAGGGGGTGTGGAAGGTCTAGCCCGGCGGTCGATCCTGCGCGGGCGGCTCGTCGCCGTTCTTGGGGGTGCTCTTGACGTGGGTGCGCAGCCGTGAGGTCACGTCCTCCGGGGGGAGGAAGCGGGACCAGCGTTCCGGGAACTCGGAGGGCATGTCCGGGTCGTCGGGGTCGGCGGCGGCTCGGGCGGCGGCCGCGCGGGCCACGATGTCGGCGGCCTGTGCGGCGCGCAGCTGCTCGTTGACGGCGCGGGCGGCGGCCGTGGCGGCGGCCGGCCAGACCCGGTCGATGGCGGCGTTGACGGCCGCTCCGACGAGTACGGCGAAGGCGGAGACGCCGATCCACAGCAGTACGGCGACGGGGGCGGCCAAGGAACCGTAGATCGTGGGCCCTTCGACCGTGTTGGACAGATAGATCCGCAGCAGGAAGCTGCCCAGTACCCACATGCCGAGCGCGACCAGGGCGCCGGGCACGTCCTCGATCCATGGGGAGCGCACGGGTACGGACACGTGGTAGAGCGTCGTCAGGAAGACGATGGACAGGACGATGACGACGGGCCAGTACAGGACCTGTACGACGGTTGTCGACCACGACACGAGGTTCACCACGGCGTCCGGGCCCGCGACCATCAGCGGCAGTGCCACGGAGCCGATCAGCAGCGCCACTATGAACAGCAGGAACGCCATCAGCCGGGTCTTGACTATGCCGCGGACGCCGTCGAGGCCGTACATGACGGTGATGGTGTCGATGAAGACGTTCACCGCGCGCGAGCCCGACCACAGGGCGAAGAGGAAGCCGAGGGAGATGACGTCGGGTCTGCCGCCCTTCATCACGTCGTGGAGGATCGGCTGGGCGATCTCCGTGACGCCCTTGTCGGACAGGATCGTGCGGGAGGCTTCCAGCAGGTTGGTCTCGAGGCTGACGATGGTGTCGGCGCCGGTCCAGGAGTCCACGTAGCCAAGCAGTCCGAGCATGCTCAGCAGCAGGGGCGGCACGGAGAGCAGGGTGAAGAAGGCGGCTTCGGCCGCAAGGCCCAGAATCCGGTATTCGATGCAGGAGTTGACGGTGTCCTTGAGGAGCAGCCAGGCGGTCTTCCGCTTGGAGACATTCCGGTAGAGAGCACGTGCCCGGTGAAGCCGACCGGGGGGGCTCTCTGGTGTTTCACTTGCTGGCTGCACGTTCCTAACCGTATCGGTCGCGACGTGCGTTCTTCACCCTCCGCACTCGTAGGTGACGGCCGCCCTACCCGGGGGTAGTTTTCTGGCATGGCAACCGGCACCCACGCAGTGACGAACCAGGTTCCGCCCCTTGTCGGCTATGACGTCTTCGGCGCCGACCGGGTGCTGACGGAAGCGGTCGAGCGGCATCTCGATCCCGGGCTGCTCGACGAGGCGCGCGACGAGCTGTCGCGGCTGGGGCGCACCGCCGGTTCGGTGCAGGCTCAGGAGTGGGGGGTGCTGGCGAACGAGAATCCGCCCAGGCTGCGTACGCACGACCGCTACGGTCACCGCATCGACGAGGTCGACTTCCATCCGTCCTGGCACCGGCTGCTGGGCAAGGGCGTCTCGGCGGGCCTGACGGCGGCGTGGGGACGACCTGGCGGGCATCTGCGGCGGGCGGCCGGGTTTCTGGTCTGGACGCAGGTCGAGGCGGGCAACGGCTGCCCGCTGTCGATGACGCACGCGGCGGTGCCCGCGCTGCGTACGGACCCGGAGCTCGCGGCCGAGTGGGAGCCGCGGCTCACGTCCACCGTGTACGACCAGGGGCTGCGGCCCGCCTCGCAGAAGGCGGGCGTTCTCTTCGGCATGGGCATGACGGAGAAGCAGGGCGGCAGCGACGTACGGGCGAACACGACGGTGGCGCGTCCGCTCACCGAGGACGGGACGTACGAGCTGACGGGCCACAAATGGTTCTGCTCGGCGCCGATGTCGGACGGTTTTCTGGTGCTGGCGCAGGCGCCGGGCGGGATCACGTGCTTCCTGGTGCCGCGTGTGCTGGAGGACGGTACGCGCAATGTGTTCCTGATCCAGCGGCTGAAGGACAAGCTGGGCAACCGGTCGAACGCGTCGAGCGAGGTCGAGTTCGACGGGACCTGGGCGCGCCGGGTCGGGGACGAGGGGCGCGGGGTGCGCACGATCATCGAGATGGTCGCGGTGACCCGGCTGGACTGCGCGCTGGGCGCCGCCTCTCTGATGCGGCAGGCGGTCGCGCAGGCCGTGCACCACTGCACCTACCGCGAGGCCTTCGGCGGCAAGCTGATCGACAAGCCGCTGATGCGCAACGTACTGGCCGATCTCGCCCTGGAGTCCGAGGCCGCGACGACGCTGTCGCTGCGGCTGGCCGCCGCGTACGACGACGGGAGTGAGCAGGAGCGGGCGTTCCTGCGGATCGCCGTGCCGGCCGCGAAGTACTGGGTGACCAAGCGCTGCACACCGCTCGTCGTGGAGGCGTCGGAGTGCCTGGGCGGCAACGGGTACGTGGAGGAGTCCGGGATGCCGCGGCTGCTGCGCGAGTCGCCGTTGAACTCCATCTGGGAGGGCGCGGGCAACGTCCAGGCGCTGGACATCCTGCGGGCCATGCAGCGCGAGCCGCATGCCCTGAACGCCTATCTGCAGGAGATCGGCCGGGCCCGTGGCGCCGACCACCGGCTGGACGGGGCGATCAAGAACCTGCTGGCCGAACTCGCCGACCTGGACGGCATCGAGGGCCGCGCCCGGCGCCTGGCCGAGCGGATCGCGCTGGTGCTCCAGGGCGCGCTGCTCGTCCAGTACGCGCCCCCAGAGGTCGCCGACGCGTTCTGCGCGTCGCGTCTCGGCGGGGACTGGGGAGCGGCGTTCGGGACCCTGCCGCACAGCCTGGACCTGGCCTCGGTGGTCGAGCGGGCGCGGCCCGTCTCCTAGTCGGGGCGTAGGCAGGCGTACGACACAAGGGGGGCGCGGTGTTGAACCGGCGCCTCCCTCTCGTACCACCTATTCCGGCGTATTCGCCCAGGCCCGGCGACATCTGACGTACCATCCCTCCCACGGCTCCCCATACCGTCCGCCCGGTTTCAACGCACTGATCGGTAAGGGCAGTTGGCCGCCAACGCGGGAGGAACGATGGCGTATCGAGGCAGGCACCGCCGCCGGAAGAAGGGGCGCGCGCTGCGTGCGAGCCTGGCCGGGACCGCTCTCGCCCTCACCGTCGCCGCGGGCCTCATCAGCACGTCACAGGCCGCGAGCAGCGACAATCCGGGCGCCCTCACCGCGCTCAGCTCCTCGTCCGAGACCGACAAGCTCCAGCTGCAGGAGAACCTCGTCGGCGAGGACACCCTCGACGCCCTCGAGAGCGGGATGGGCGGGAACATCGGCGTGGACGGCGTCCTGAAGAACGCCAACCACCAGATGCGTAACCGGGCCGACTGCGGCGCCCAGGAGAAGGCCGCGCTGCCTGTCGAGCCGGCCGCCACGCGCGCCTACTGCTGGGCGGACAGCGACGCGGGAACCCAGAAGTGGCTGCCCCAGTCGGTGACCACCTCCGGGGACTCCGACGAGGACGGCAGGTGGGGTTCCAACCGTGTGATCCTCTCCGGCTGGACGCACGACGGTCAGGCAGCGGGCGCGAAGGAGGACGAGGGCCTCGCCCGGGTCGCCTTCATCGACGCGAACGACCCGGGGAACCTCAAGTACCGCTGGGTCCTGCTGGTCGCCCCGCTGGACGGCGGCAAGGACTTCGAGGCCGTCCGCTCCCGTATCGGCGGCATGGTCTGGCACCAGGACAAGCTGATCGTCACCGCCAGGAACGGCGCCGTCGGCAACGACGCCCTGTACGTCTTCGACATGAACCGCATCCTGCGCGCCGACGTCATCAGCGGCGCCGTCGGCAAGGTGGAGGACGGCTGGTCGGCGCACGGCTACCGGTATGTGATGCCGGCCATGGGCTCGTACAGCCTCACCGGCGGCGCCTGCGACGCCACCACGAACGACCGCGTCCCCTGCCTCGCCTCTGTCTCCCTGGACCGCACCTCCGCCCCGGACAGCCTGGTCGCCAACGAGTGGTTCCGCCCGGACAGCGGCGAGCCGGGCCGCGTATGGCGTTACGACTACAGCACCGTGAGCCACCGCACGGGTCTGCTCGCCACCGACACCCGCGGACGCGTCCACGCCGAGGAGGCGTACGAGACCGACGCCGTCGGCCTGCAAGGGGTTCTCTCGCACCGGCCGAACGGCGCGAGCGAGCCGAACTGGTACGCCGGGCACGCACCGGGCGCGGGCGACGGGCACGGCACGCTCTGGAGGCAGAACAAGAGCGTCGCGAAGGCCGCGAAGTGCGGCGGTGACGAGTCGTACGCCTGCTGGGGGCGGGACACGCAGTCGCTGTCGTACTGGCAGGAGACCGGCGAGCTGTGGACGCTGACCGGTCGGGCGACGACCTCGGCGAACAAGGTGAACGACCTTCCCGGGCGGGCGGCGGACAAGGTCACCGCGTGGCAGCAGAACGCCGTCTCCGAACGGGTGTTGTACGCGGTTGAGCTGTCCGCGGTGGACCGCTCGTTGGAGTGAGCCGTTGGTGATCCGTTGGTGAGCCGTTTTTTGAAGCGGGGCTCGTCTTCGTGGTATCGCTGACCCGCATGAGCATCGCTGTCACCACCTGGTCGCTGGAGCAGACCTCTCCGGCCGACCTGCTGCCCGCCGCCGAGCCGGCCGGCGACGTCCGGATCGTCCGCTCCGAGGTGCCCTCGCCGGAGTTCAGCCGCTTCCTGTACACCTCGGTCGGCGGCGACATCCGCTGGACCGACCGGCTGGGCTGGACGTACGCCCAGTGGCAGGAGGATCTGGATCGGCCGGAGGTCGAGACCTGGGTCGCGTACGAGCGCGGGACGCCCGCCGGATACGTACAACTGGAGGCGCAGGCCGAAGGCGTCGTGGAGATCGTCTACTTCGGGCTGATCCCGGCCTTCCGGGGCCGGCGGATCGGCGGACACCTCCTGTCGTACGGAGTCGCGCGCGCCTGGGATCTGGCCGAGCGCCGGCCGGGCAGGCCGCCGACGAAGCGCGTCTGGCTGCATACATGCAGCAAGGACGGGGAGCATGCGTTGGACAACTACCTGCGGCGCGGCTTCAAGCTCTTCGACACCAAGGTGGCCGAGGAGCCGGACATCGCCACCGCAGGTCCCTGGCCGGGGGCACTGCCCGCCTGACCTGGTGAGACCGGGAAACACAAGCCCCGCGTCAGGTCTTGTGACCAACAACACCCTTGTCTCACGATACGGGACAAGGGTGTCCGCATCGCGGACGAAGCTGGACTCTGTCCAGATCGCCATGACACGCTTCCGTCATGTCTGGAACTGGAATTGCCTTGGTGAGTCGGCGCCACGTCGACCTCGGCCGCATGTCCAGCGCCATCTGTCCGGCGAGCTGAGCAGCTGCATCCGACAGGGCCCTCCGGTCCCGGGCAGCACCGCCGCCGAACCCCTCCCCTTTGCCTCGCCTTGCGCAATGACGCGCGCGCATACCCCCATGCGCCCCCATACGCAGGTCTCGAGTCGCTTTCCCCGTCTGTCCCGAAGGACGTAAACCATGGCCGCCACCCCACAGAAGCCTGCTGCCGCCGCGCCCCGCCGCAAGGTGAGCCGTCACCGCGGCGAGGGCCAGTGGGCCGTGGGTCACTTCACCCCGCTCAACGGCAACGAACAGTTCAAGAAGGACGACGACGGTCTCAATGTGCGGACACGCATTGAGACGATCTACTCCAAGCGGGGCTTCGACTCGATCGACCCCAACGACCTGCGTGGCCGGATGCGCTGGTGGGGCCTCTACACCCAGCGCAAGCCCGGGATCGACGGCGGCAAGACCGCGATCCTGGAGCCGGAGGAGCTGGACGACAAGTACTTCATGCTGCGGGTACGGATCGACGGCGGCCGGCTCACCACCGAGCAGCTGCGGGTGATCGGCGAGATCTCGCAGGAGTTCGCGCGCGGCACCGCCGACCTCACCGACCGGCAGAACGTCCAGTACCACTGGATCCGTATCGAGGACATGCCCGAGATCTGGGAGCGCCTCGAAGGCGTCGGCCTGTCCACGACCGAGGCCTGCGGTGACACGCCCCGTGTCATCCTCGGCTCGCCCGTCGCCGGGATCGCCGAGGACGAGATCATCGACGGCACCCCCGCCATCGACGAGATCCACCGCCGGATCATCGGCAACAAAGACTTCTCGAACCTGCCCCGCAAGTTCAAGTCCGCGATCTCCGGCTCCCCGCTCCTCGACGTGGCGCACGAGATCAACGACGTCGCCTTCGTCGGCGTGAACCACCCGGAGCACGGCCCCGGTTTCGACGTCTGGGTCGGCGGCGGCCTGTCCACCAACCCCAAGATCGGCCAGCGGCTTGGCACTTGGGTGCCGCTGGACGAGGTCGCGGACGTCTACGAGGGCGTCATCTCGATCTTCCGCGACTACGGCTACCGGCGCCTTCGTACGCGCGCCCGGCTGAAGTTCCTGCTCGCCGACTGGGGCGTGGAGAAGTTCCGTCAGGTGCTCGAGGACGAGTACCTGAAGCGGAAGCTCATCGACGGCCCGGCGCCCGACCAGCCGGTCGCGCGCTGGCGCGACCACGTCGGGGTGCACCGGCAGCAGGACGGCCGGTTCTACGTCGGTTTCGCGCCGCGGGTGGGCCGGGTGGACGGCACGACCCTCACGAAGATCTCCGAGCTGGCCGAGGCACACGGCTCGGGCCGGCTGCGTACGACCGTCGAGCAGAAGATGATCGTGCTCGACGTGGAGGAGTCGAAGGTCGCCTCGCTCGTCGAGGGCCTGGAGGCGCTCGACCTCACCACCAAGCCCTCGCCGTTCCGGCGCGGCACGATGGCCTGCACGGGCATCGAGTACTGCAAGCTCGCGATCGTCGAGACCAAGGCGCGCGGGGCCTCGCTGATCGATGAACTCGAGCGTCGCATCCCCGAGTTCGACGAGCCCATCACCATCAACATCAACGGCTGCCCGAACGCCTGCGCCCGTATCCAGGTCGCGGACATCGGTCTCAAGGGCCAGTTGGTCCTGGACGACAAGGGCAACCAGGTCGAGGGCTTCCAGGTGCACCTCGGCGGCGCGCTCGGCCTGGAGGCCGGTTTCGGCCGCAAGGTCCGTGGCCTGAAGGTCACTTCGGAGGAGCTGCCGGACTACGTCGAGCGGGTCCTCAAGCGCTTCGAGGCGGAGCGCGAGGAGGGCGAGAGGTTCGCCACATGGGCGGCTCGGGCCAGTGAGGAGTCGCTGTCATGAGCCTTCTCCTCTCGGTCGTGGCCATGAGCGCCCTTCTGTGTGCCGGCGCGGGCGCGGTGATCGGCGCTCTCGCAGGTCACGTACGCATGGATGCGGACGGAGGGCGGCAGCGGTGAGCGAGCGAGCCGCGCCGTTCTACTGCCCGTACTGCGGCGACGAGGACCTGCGTCCCAGCGAGCAGGGGCACGGGGCCTGGGAATGCGGAGCGTGCAATCGAGCCTTCCAGTTGAAGTTCCTCGGGCTGCTGTCCCGGGGGCTTCAGCGCACCGACGGTGGAGGGGAACAGATATGACCACGGTTCAGACAGAGCCGGATCCGGATATCGAGACGGATCCCGACGCGGAACTGAAGGCGCTCGCCGAGCAAGCGGGCCGTGATCTCGAGGACGCGTCCGCGCTCGAGATCCTTCAGTGGGCCGCGAAGACCTTCGGCAAGAAGTTCTGTGTGACGTCCTCCATGGAGGACGCGGTTGTCGCTCACCTCGCCGCCCGCGCCATGCCCGGAGTCGACGTCGTGTTCCTCGACACCGGCTACCACTTCCCCGAGACCATCGGCACCCGCGACGCGGTCGAGGCCGTGATGGACGTCAACGTCATCACGCTCACCCCGCGGCAGACCGTGGCCGAGCAGGACGCCGAGTACGGGCCGAAGCTGCACGACCGCAACCCCGACCTGTGCTGCGCGATGCGGAAGATCAAGCCCCTGGAAGAGGGGCTGACGAAGTACACCGCATGGGCCACGGGCCTGCGCCGCGACGAGTCCCCGACCCGGGCGAACACCCCGGTCGTCGGCTGGGACGAGAAGCGCCGCAAGGTCAAGATCTCGCCGATCGCCCGCTGGACGCAGGACGACGTGGACGCGTACGTCACCGAGCACGGCGTCCTCACCAACCCGCTGCTCATGGACGGTTACCCCTCTGTGGGCTGCGCCCCCTGCACCCGCCGCGTGCTCGAGGGCGAGGACGCGCGCGCCGGCCGCTGGGCGGGCCGCGCCAAGACCGAGTGCGGGCTGCACGGCTGACCATGACCGCGACCATGAACGCGCTGCCGAGGAACCAGGAGAACCAAGTGACCGGAGCCACGATCTGGCTCACGGGTCTGCCGAGCGCCGGCAAGACCACGATCGCGTACGAGCTGGCCGACCGGCTGCGTGCGGAGGGCCACCGCGTCGAGGTGCTCGACGGCGACGAGATCCGTACGTTCCTGACGGCGGGCCTCGGCTTCAGCCGCGAGGACCGGCACACGAACGTGCAGCGCATCGGCTACCTCGCCGACCTGCTGTCCCGTAACGGCGTCAAGACGCTCGTTCCGGTGATCGCGCCGTACGCGGACAGCCGGGAGGCGGTGCGCAAGCGCCACATGGCCAGCGGCACCGCGTACCTCGAGGTGCATGTCGCCACGCCGGTCGAGGTGTGCTCCGAGCGCGATGTGAAGGGGCTGTACGCCAAGCAGGCGGCGGGCGAGATCTCCGGGCTCACCGGGGTCGACGACCCGTACGAGGAGCCCGAGTCGCCCGATCTGCGCATCGAGTCGCACACCCAGTCCGTGCAGGAGTCCGCGGCCGCGCTGCATGCGCTGCTCACCGAAAGGGGTCTCGCATGACGACCGTCGCCACTGTCTCCGAGGAGACGGCCAGCCCGTACGCGCTCTCCCATCTGGACGCTTTGGAGTCGGAGGGTGTGCACATCTTCCGT
>NZ_BMPQ01000065.1 GCF_014647675.1 Streptomyces flaveus
GACTCGATCCTCTCAGGGAATCGAGCCTCCATCAGACCCGGAGCGGTTCACTGTGCGGTCCGGGCGGCGGTATCGGCCATGGTGTCTGTCCCCCTGGGGCCAGGCCTTTGATCACCTGATCCCGCTTCGTTGTTCCGTTGATGGTGATGCGCCCCTCTTCGAGGCTGGTTCCGTAATGAATAGCTCTGACTTGAAATCCACTCGCCAGCTGTGAGTTGTCCCGCCATTTGACATGAATTTCACTGTCCGAGATGCCGACACTGGACTCGATAGTCGGAGGTTGATATCCCTGTTCCGTCTGAAAATGGCAGGCGACCGAGGAACTGGGTCTTAACCGGATTACATTCCAACGGACTGCAGCCTGGGGCAACGATGTCGTAGTTGGCACACTGTGTGACGGGGGTGCACGACACTAGCGAGGGCTTACAGGTGATGGACAGGTCGGAGCAGCCCTTCTTCCGCCCTGTCACCAGCAGCTGCATCGCATGAGCATCCGTGCGATTGGCGCCCATCACGATCGTTAACTCGGCCGGATCTTTCGACTCTTCGTCCGCCATATCCGATCGCCTCTCAGATGGATCGTTGATCGGCCATGGCCGCCGCCTCAGCTATCAGCTCAACCGACGATCCTGCGTCCATATGGTCGCGTCAAGGTTGCGGCGTACTAGCAGCACTACAGGCGAATGACCCGGCGCATACCGCGGCTGGCTGATGCCTTGTACCCGTGAAGCCGCCTTCTGCGGCCACACCGCTATCGATCGACGACAAACTCATTCGTCCCGCGACATGCTGCCCAACCCACCGAGAGCGCCACCTGCGGTTTCCGGCCACCTCGTTGTAGGTTCCGGCCATCCCTTGGCTGGACCCCCAGTTGGCATGCCGGGCTCACAAACAGGCACTGACTGAGCCATGATCGCAACGGACGGTGCCGCCAGTTCTCACCTGGCGGTCACCAACCTTCGCTGCGAAAGATCAGAACCCGCGGGGGCCGTCCGGCCCGCTGATCCACCCTGGACATTCCGTCACCCCACGAGCCGCATTTCGTCGGTTGCCCTTCTACAGAACCGTGGTTCCTCGTAGCGTGTCCACTCTTGGTGAAGGCATGCGTGCGGAGGGTGGTGCATCGTGGATCCGATTTCGGTGGCGTTGCTGGCGGCGCTGGTTGGCGGTGTTGGTGGTGAGGCCGGGCGGCAGGCCTGGGCGGATCTGAGCGCACTGGTGCGACGCCCGTTCCAGCGCAGTGGCGACACTGATGCTCCGGGGGTCGGCTCGGGGGAAGTGGAGCTGGCCGGGCTGGAAGAGGCTCCGGCTGACCAGGACCGCGCGCAGGCCCTGAGCACCGTTCTAGCGGTGCGGGCCGCGCTGGACGCGGACTTCTCTGCCGGTCTGCAGCGGTGGCATGAGCAGGCGAAGCTGGTGCGCCCCGGCGGCAGCGAGGTACACAGCACGATCAGCGGCCAACCCGTCTTCCACGGACCGGTGCTACTGGGCAGGGATTTCCCCGGACTCTCCATCACCTCCTCCCCGCCTCCGCCACCTGCTACCCCCGGTACGGATCCACCCGCCCAGGGCCGACCCGCATGACCGAAGCGGACGCGGCCAGCGGGGACAGCGCGGGCGGACCGGTGTCGAACACGATCAGCGGCGGCGTCTTCTTCCATGCGGTGATCCAGGGCCGGGACATCACCGTGCAGTTGCCGCCGCAGGTCACCCCGGCCCTGTCCGGCCTGCCCGCTGCTTCCTCCACCTTCACCGGCCGCGACACGCATGTGGAGGAACTACTCCAGTACCTGGCGCCCGACGGCGGGGAGCGGCAGCGGGCGGTGGTAGCCGGGCTGGCCGGGGTCGGCAAGACCGAACTCGTCGTGCAGACCGCCGCCCGGGCACTGAAGCAACCCGGCTGGTTTCCCGGCGGGGTGTTGTTCGTAGATCTGTTCGGCTACGACACCGAACGCATCCTGTCTCCAGAACGGGCTCTGGACGGCCTGCTGCGCGCCCTGGGAATGCCCGGCGAGCACATCCCCACTGACCTGCAGGACCGTACGCGGCTGTACCGCAGTGTGCTGGCCGCCTTCGCCGCCCAGGAACAACGGATCCTGGTCGTGATCGACAACGCCTCCAGCGCCGGGCAGGCCCGCCCGCTGCTGCCCACCGACGGCGCTACTGCAGCCTTGCTCACCTCCCGCCACACCCTCGATGTCGACGCCCGCCTGAACGACCTGGACGTCCTCGGCGAATACGCTTCCATCGAGCTGCTCCGCCAGGCTCTGTTCCAGGCCCGGGGCCCCGCCGACACCCGCGTGGAAGATGCTCCCGAGGCGGCCACGACGATCGCCCGGCTGTGCGCGGGCCTGCCGCTGACCCTGCGCATCGCCGCCGCCCTGCTCGCCGACACCCCCACCCGCCCCTTAGACTCCCTGGCCCACGCGCTGGAAGCGGAGCATTCCCGGCTGGACCGGCTGCGCCGCGAGGACCGCGCGGTACGCGCCGCCTTCGACCTGTCCTACCAGCACCTGGACGACGACCATGCCCGCATGTTCCGGCTGCTGCCTCTCAACCCCGGACCAGACCTGTCCACCGAAGCCGCCGCCCACCTCGCCGACGCGGACCAGTTCTGGGTCGAGGAGCTTTTGCAGGACCTGGCCCGCGCCCACCTGATCGAGCCCGGGCGCCTCTGGGGCCGCTGGCGGCTGCACGACTTGGTCCGCCTCTACGCCGACCAGAACGGGCACACCCACGCCGACGCCGATCAGCGTGACACCGCCCGCACCCGCCTCCTCGACTACTACCAGACCACCGCCGAGGCCGCCGACGCTCACCTGGGCACCCGGCCCGGCCCCCTCTCACCCCGCTTCCCCGACCGCGCTGCCGCCCTGGCCTGGCTTGACAACGAACGCGACAACCTAATCGCCACCGCGTCCGCTCCCGGCCACCCCGAAACCAGTACCGCACTCGCCTTCACGCTCATCGAATACCTGGACTACCGCCGCTTGTTCGACAGCTGGATCGCCATCGCCACCGCCGCCCTGGCCATCTGGCGCGAGCTCAATGACCGCGACAGCGAAGCCACGACGCTGAACAGTCTCGGCCTTGCCCTGAGGGAGGCGCGCCGGTTCGACGAGGCCATCAACGCCCACACCCAGGCCCTGACCATCTCCCGCGAACTCAGCGACCGGGATGGCGAAGGCGCGGCGCTGAACAACCTCGGCGTCGCCCTGGCCGAGGTGGGCCGATCCGACGAGGCCATCAACGCCCACACCCAAGCCCTGACCATCTCCCGCGGACTCGACCGCGACGGCCAAGCCACGACGTTGAACAACTTTGGCCTCGCCCTGCGCAAGGCGCGCCGGTTCGGCGAGGCCATCAACGCCCACACCGACGCCGCCGCCGCCTTCCACGAGACCGGCAACCGCCACCATGAGGGTGCGGCGCTGGACAGCCTCGGCCTCGCCCTGGCCGAGGTGGGCCGATCCGACGAGGCCATCAACGCCCACACCGACGCCGCCGCCGCCTTCCACAAGACCGGCAACCGCCACCATGAGGGTGTGGCGCTGAACAACCTCGGCGTCGCCCTGGCCGAGGTGGGCCGATCCGACGAGGCCATCAACGCTCTCATACGGGCCGCTGCCGCTTTCGACGAGATCGGCGACCGGGACGGCGAAGCCGCGGCGCTGAACAACCTCGGCGCCCTGCTCGGCCGTTCTTGAGTTCTCCACGCCCTGGACCGTGCCTTGCGCGCGTGGATGGGACCGCATCGTCGGCGCGTGGGCGGTCGGCGGCGACCGGGACCTGGACGTCGCGTGGAGTGAGGTGGTGGTCTGCGGAGGGCGGTCGCCTCTCGGCGGAGGGCTCCATGGGGCTTCAGCCGGACGATCGTCCCCATGGGCTATGGGTGAGGCCCGGGGATACTGTCCCCTCCGCAGCCACATTCCGATGAACCGTCAGCTCCCCCCCGGTTGTTCCATGTTCGCTCCAGCGGTCGCTGTGAGCTGAGGCACCCCATGGAGCGGGTCAGTTGGGTTGTTGCCGGGGTGGGCCCGCTCCCGCTGGGGGGGGCCCGGGTGGCTGGGGTCAGTTGTGGTAGCGGATGTAGCCGTTGCCGTCCCGGTCGTTTGCGGTCTTGGTGTAGGAGTGGACGTCTGCGCGGTTGCCGGAGGGCTTGTACAGGTAGATGGTGTCGCGGTCGTTGTTCCACATGAAGTTGCAGTTGTCGCGGTAGACGACGTTTCTGCTGTCGGAGTCGGTGCCGTTGCCGCCGCGGAGCTTGATGTAGTCGCCGGGCTGGAGGTAGTGGCCGGCGGTGAAGGTGAAGCGGTGGCCGGCGGCGTCCTTGACGACGTAGCCCTTGAGGTTGACGGTCGCCGAGGACGAGTAGTTCTTGATCGTCAGGTATTCCTCGTCGGTGTTGCCGGTGGAGCAGCTGTTGGAGTCCCGGCCGGGTGCGTCGTACTGGACTCCGCGGACCTTCAACGCCGAGGAGTACTCGGCGGCTTGAGCCGGTGTGGCAGCGAGAACGGCCAGTGCGCCGGTTGCGGCGGCCATGGCGATGACGGAATGCGTACGCATGATGAGGTCCCCCCTCAATGGTGCTGATGAGGGGCAGAAGCCTACAGAGGCCCGCGACCATCCGATTACCGGATCACGGGATCCCATCCCGGAGGAAACGTACCGCTCGTTGATGTGTCGCCGAAGCTGGCACGGCCACGAGTCCGGTTACGGCGGGAGAAGCGCGGCCCGTGACGCAACGCCCTAACGATTGCGGCCAGTTCGGCGTCCCGCACAGCCTCATCGACTCCACAGCGCCCGCAGATACGCACCTCGCGGGCGAGGACGACCCGGGAGCCGGCGCCCAGGTCGCCGTCGAACTCACTCTCGGGGACCACCCTGGTCTCAGCGTCGGGCGGACGAGCCCGGGAGCTGAGGGCGAGGGCGGCGGGGTAGAGCACCGGCTGCCCGTAGCAGGCACGGGCATGATCGGCGACAGCTTCGATCGCGAGGGGCTTGTCGTCCCGCGCGTCGAGGGTGAGCTGACGGGTGGCCAGGCTCGGCAACCAGGCGCAGAAGTGTGACCCGCAGCGATAGCTGGCCAGAGGTAGTGGCGAGACCGCTGGTGACCGGCCCGTGCTCATGGACAGTTGGCCGTTTTGCTCAGAGATAGTTGACCACTGCCGTCTCGCGTCGTCGCGGAGCTGAGAGCCCGTATGAACACGTACACAGGTAGACGGCCTCAGGTGCGGACGGATCTGGGCAGTCGGACCTTCGTGCTCTCTCAGCCGGCGTGAAGGATCCGAAAGCGATCGGGTTCCGCCGGATCTCGATCAACGACTTGGATTGGCGACCGAGCCCATTGCCACACGCTGATGCCAGGAGTGCGGGAGAACCGGATCTGCCCGCGGGTGCCTTCGACTGCAACGCGCGGCCAGGATTCGGCGATGCGCGCCCGGTCCGCGCCGTGAGAACGCAGCACATCGGCGAGGACGGCGACCGTGTCGTAGCCCTCGAAGGCGACGAAGGAGGGCGCTTCGCCCAGCCGCTCACGCAGGGCCTTCTCCACTCGTGCACCGAGTGGGCCGAGGCGCTCGGGCAGGTAGCGCAAGAACGGGACCCCGGCGCTGTCGTCGCCCAGCGACGTCGCCCATTCGGCGAACTCTGGTTGCCCGGCCGGAGCACCGATCATGATCTCGGCGAGGCGTTGGTCGCCGCAGACGGACTTGACGATCGGCACTGCCGGATCCGGGTGGCCGACCAGAAGAAGGAGGGCTGTCGCGCGATGGTCGACGAGTTTGTCGCACACGGCCGCAGGGGTGAGCGCGCTCATGTCGAGTTCGGTGAGGGTGCCGCCGCGTGCAGCGAGGTGGTCCCGCAGAATGCGGGTCCCGGATGCCCAGTAAACACTCGGCTGGGCTGCTACGGCGATGCGACGGTGGCCCGCGCCGAGGAGGAAGTCCGCGTACACCTGCCAGCCGCGGGACTGCGGCGGGGCGAGGCGCGCGACCCATTCCGTCGGCCGTTCGGTGAGCGCGTCGAGAACCGCTGACGAGCACAGGAACGGCAGGCCAAGGGCGTCGGCCCTGCCAGCAGCGGCGCGAGCAACGACGCTGTGATACTCCCCCGCCAACGCGGCCACGCCCAGGCCGGCCAATTCGTCCACGGCCGCCGCGGCCCTTTGTGGGTCAGCCGCTGTGTCTCGGACCACAAGCTCCAGTGGTCTTCCACCGATCCCGCCCGCCTCATTGACTTCACCAACGGCCAACTCGAGTCCGGCGAGCAGGTGTTGGCCTGCCTCGACCCAGCCGGGCCATGTCAGCGGAACGAGAGCGCCGATCCGGGCGGACGGTCCTTCAGTCCACTCCGACCCAGGTGGCGATGGTGGCGTATGCATGCGTAGGCGTCTCCTGCTCCCGTATGACGATTCGTTTGCAGTTAGCCCAGGTCGCCGCGCGGCAAGGCCCGGTGGTGCGCGTTCGTCTCCTCTCGCCGTGGCGGACGCACCTGGGTGATCATGCCGGACATTGCATCCACCACCATCACCAATAGACAACCGATTATTCGTTCGCTGAGCAGCCAGGCTTCAAGAAACCAGACCCCGCCTGCCTGGAGGGGCCTCGGGCTTCGAGGCCCAGGACATGCCACCCAGGGTGCCTTTGTGGCCAAGTAGCACTGCGACTGGCCAACTATCGCTGCGAGTCACAAGAAGTAACGATCTGTCACCAGGCGTCCTGTCTCGAGGTCCTGCCTCGGGTGGCGTCCTCCCTCACCCCGCTCGTGTGACTGAGCGCGCTACTTGGTTCTGACCGCGCTTGCGTGACGGCTACGACCCGTGCATCGTGCGCCTGTACCTCGTCGAGTCGGTACTTCCCGGAGGCCCGGTTCGAAGCCTATTCCGGCTGTCGGCTGGGGGCGTGCGCGCGCGTGAGGAAGAGGTTGCGTTCGGCCTTGTTGCGCGTGAGTTGCGCGGCCCGCGCGAACTCGGCACGCGCCGCGTCATCGCGGCCCATCCGGGCCAGCAACTCTCCGCGTACCGCGGGAAGTTGTGGATAGTTCTTGAGTGCCCGCTTCCCGGTCAGCTCGTCGACAAGGGCCAGCCCTCGCTCCGGGCCGTCCGCCATACTCACCGCGACGGCCCGGTTGAGCAGGATCACGGGAGACGGCTGGATGTAGGCAAGTACCTCGTACAGAGCGGCGATACGCAGCCAGTCGGTCTCTTCCGCAGAGTGACCCCGGGCGTGGCAGGCGGCGATAGCGGCCTGCAGCGTGTAGGGGCCGCCGCCCAGAGACTCGGCACGCTCCAGGGCGTCGAGACCGCGGCGGATGAGGAGCCGGTCCCACAGCCGGCGGTCCTGATCGAGCAGGAGCACAGGCTGCCCGGAGGCGTCGGTGCGGGCCGGCAGGCGGGAGGCGTGCAGCTCCATGAGAGCCACCAGACCATGCACCTCGGCTTCGTTCCGGAGCAGAGTCACCAGGATGCGACCGAGCCGCAGTGCCTCCTGGCACAGTTCGGGGCGTGCCCAGTCCTCGCCGCCCGACGCCGAATAGCCCTCGTTGAAGATCAGGTAGATGACCACCAGGACCGAGGACAGCCGGTCGGCCATCTCGTCCGGGGTGGGCATCTCGAACTGGACGCCGGCGTCGGCGAGTGCGCGTTTGGCCCGCACGATGCGCTGGGCGGCGGTGGGTTCCGGGATGAGGAAGGCCCGTGCGATCTCCGCGGTGGTCAGTCCGCCCAGCAGCCGGAGGGTCAGCGCCGTCTTCGCCTCGGCGGACAGTACCGGGTGAGCCGCCGTGAACATCAGGCGGAGCAGATCGTCGCCGATGTGGTCGTCCAGAGCCGCGTCCAGCTCCGCCTCCGCGTGCTCCTGCTGGATCTCGACTTCGCGGCCGAGCAGGTTGAGCTTGGCCTGGTACCGCTCTTGGCGCCGCAGCAGGTCGATCGCGCGATGCTTCGCGGTCGCCATCAGCCACGGGCCCGGATCATCGGGGATGCCGGTCCTTGGCCACTGCTCGAGCGCGACGACCAGGGTGTCCTGTGCGAGCTCTTCGGCCAGGCCGACGTCACGTACGAGCCGGGCGAGGCCCGCGATCAGGCGGGCCGACTCGATCCGCCAGACCGCTTCCACGGCCCGGTGGGTCGCACGGAAGGCATCTTCGGGATTGGTTGGATCGGCAGCGGCCACGCTGCCGATCCAACCACCCGCGCGCTAGGCGGGCGAGGCGAAGTCTTCGGGTCCCATCACCTTCAGGACTTCAGCGTCGCCCTCCCAGCCCGGCCACAGGTCCCGGTGCAACTGCATGAACCGCGACGTCCACTCGACGACCTCCTCCTTGGTGCGCACCTCGTAGAGCGCGTAGCTGATGAACTCCTTCGCCTCGGCGAACGGGCCGTCGGTCACGGCCAGCTTCCCCTCCGACACATTGACGCGGGAGCCCATCGCGCTCGGGGCCAGTCCGGCGGTGTCCAGCAGACTGCCGGCGTTAGTCGCGTCCTCGCCGAGTTTCATGATCGCGGCCATCAGCTCGGGCGGGGGCGGGGTGGTCGGTCGGGCTGCCTTGAGCAGAGCCAGGTATCGCATGGTCGGACCTTTCTGGTGCGGTGGGAAGCTATGCGGCCCGAGTGCGTGCGGCACGGCCGTGGAAGTGCATCAAGGCCATCGACATCCACGCCCAGGCCAGCACGATCGCCGCCGTGAACGTCAGGTTCACCCAGACACGTCCGCCGCTGGCGGCCAGCGCCAGGAATCCCGCCAGGAAGACCACCGCGGTGCTGCGCGAGAACCGCGCCCATCCCTGCAGGCCGGCGGCTACAAAACGGTGCGCCAGCACGAAGCACGCCGCGACGAGGCAGAGGAAGCCGACCCCTGCCAACACGAAATGCAGCGCGCCGTGCCAACTGGTCGAGGTGCCGGTATCCGGCGTGCCTGGTGGAAAGCCCTGCGCGGGGTCGGCGCGGAAGATTCCGGCTCCCACCATGCTCACCCCGTACGCCACCAGCAGCCGGGGAGCCCAGGTGCTCCCTCTGCCCGTGATGCTCGGGGCGCCTGGGGGGAGAACGCTGCGCAGGCCGGCAGCGCCAGCGATGACCAGCACGCCGGTCAGTATCAGGTTGGTCATCTGGATCCAGCCCAGGCTGCCGTTGGCGAGCAAGCTCCACGCGTGCCGTGTCAGGTCGAAGCCCTCCCGCATCCACGCCTGAGTCAGTGACACCAGGACGTAAAACGGCCCGGCGATGACGCCGCAGGCCAGCAGGCTCTTTCTGGCTCGCACGGCCGGGGCGCGGACTGGCGCTGCGGCCTGTGCGGCCGCTTTCACCGTATTCGTCTGGGACATCGTCCCTGTTCCCTTCGAGCGCGAGGGCCGCGTATCAGCCCTTCTACCTGGAGCTCGAACGGGAAGGCCGGGATTCGACATGGCCGACCAAGATTTTTTTCCGATCCAGGGACCGACGCAGCAATCCGCAGCATCTCCATGCGCTCGCCGGGACAGCCGATCACCGCACGCCCCCAACCTGGAACAGCTCCGTCAAAGGTCGTAGACATCACGGAAGCGCGGCCAGGACCCCACGGTTGGCCAACCTGAGCACGCTTGTTGGCCAACGCGCGCGTGCCCGGGCTATCCGGGGATGGTGCCGACGTCGACGCCGGTCAGGTCACAGCTTGCGTCCCACAACCGCACCGCGACGGAGGTGTCGGCGAGGTGGATCCACACCGGTTCACGTTGGGGCTTGCCGCGCAGGCTGAAGACGCGCGGTCCCCACAACTGCCCTCCGCACACGGTCGGGTCGAGCACCGCTCGGACCGCGGGCCATGCGCCGGCGTGCTTGCCCTGGACGAGGAGGGCGGCTGGTGCCCCGCAGAGCCGCGCACCAGCGGTCCGCCGATGGACTGGCGGCCGTGACGGGGTCAGGGAGTCCAGCGCGCCGCCGGGATGGACCAGCACGCTTGCCACCGTGCTGTCGACGGCGCGCAGGTGGCGGTCGAGTTCGAGGCCGAAGTACATCTGCGCCAGCTTGGAGCGTCCGTAGGTGCGCTTGGGTCGGTAGTCCGTCCGGGACTGCAGGTCGTCGAGGTCGAGCCGCTCGGACTTCGCCGCGAAGCTGCCCATGGTCACGATGCGGGCCGCCGGTGCGGCCGACAGCAGCGGCATCAGCCAGTGGGTCAGCGCGAAGTGCCCGAGGTGGTTCGTGCCGAACATGAGCTCGTGACCGTCTGCGGTCTCTCGGCGCGGCGGGTCGTCGAGCGCGACCCCGGCGTTGTGGACCACCGCGTCGAGGCATTCCACATCCAGTGATTCCACCGCTGTTCTGAGCGACGAGAGGTCGGCGAGGTCCAGCCGGACGGCACGCACCTGTGCACCAGTCACACGCGCACGGATCGAGACCGCGGCGACTTCGGCCTTCACGGGATCCCGGCTGCCTAGCACGACGGTGGCTCCGGCCGTGGACAACTGCTCCGCAATGAAGTACCCGATGCCTGCATTGCCGCCGGTGATCAGGAAGACGCGGCCCTCGGCACGCGGTAGCCGTTGAACATCCCAGGGCAGGGTGGAGGACGTGGACGACATGACGGCGGAGCTCCCTTGCTGTGGAAGGCGACTGCGGCTGCTCCGTGGGGCAGCTCGACGCCCACGGTTCCAGCGGCCGCCGCCACATCGCCTATGGATCACCGACAGCCCCGCCGGACGGCCGACATTCTGCCGACGCGGTGCTGGCCCGTCGCAGCCCACCGCTGCCGCTGAGCGTCACGGTGGCCAACTGGAGCACTCAATGGCCACTGTGGGGTTGTGACCGCGCCTCCGTGAAGGATCGACTCGATGAGGTACAACTCGGCGGTCCATCTGCCCTAGATGAATGAGTCCAAGGGCTCGTAGCCATAGGCCGCCAGCGAGCAGTGGCACATGTCGCTGCCATCGCTCGCCCAGCGCGTGCAAGGCGTGCCTGTCGTCCTGGTGATCGGCGGAGGCCACGTGACGCGTGCTCGGCAACTCGGAGGGCGTCTGGGTCGGGGCCCAGCTGGGGAATAGCCTTGAGTCTCCAGTGACTGGAGACAGCAGAGTGGGGGACATGGACGTTACGACCCTCTACTCGATCGGGGAGCTTTCCCGGCGGACCGGCTTGCCCGTGAGGACCATCCGGTTCTACTCCGATTCGGGGGTGGTAGCGCCGACCACCCGAAGTCCCGCCGGTTATCGGCTCTACGACCTCGACGCACTGCTTCGTCTGGAACTCCTCCGCACACTGCGCGAGCTGGGCATGGACCTGGCCACGATTCAACGGGTACTGGACCGCGAGCTCTCGGTGGCGGAAGTCGCCGCGGCGCACGCCGACGCCATGGACGTCCAGATCCGGGTGCTGCAACTGCGCCGGAGCGTTCTGCGAGTCGTGGCCAGACGCGGGTCCAATCCCGAGGAGACCAAGCTCATGCACAGGCTTACGCAGTTGTCCGGCGAGGAACGCCGACATTTGATCGACGATTTCATGGTTGGCACCTTCGGCACAGTTGATGCCGACCCAGCCGCGGTGGCCATGGTTCGCGCTGCCACTCCCGACCTCCCCGATGATCCGTCCAGTGAGCAGGTCGCCGCGTGGGTGGAGCTCGCCGAGCTGGTCGGCGACGAGGGCTTCCGGGCCCGGATGCGCCGGACGGCCATGTGCCAGGCCGCCGAGCGCACGCTCGACATCGAGAGCGAGGCCGGCGAGGAACTGATGAAGTTCACCCGCCAGAAGGTGGCCGAGGCCATGGAGTCGGGTATCGACCCGCTCAGCAACAGGGTCACACCCGTCATCGACGACCTTGTGCACCGCTTCGCTGAGGTGTTCGCGCGCACCCCTGACACGGAATTCCGGGACTGGATGGCCCAGCAGTTCGAAGAGGCACACGATCCCAGGGTGGACCGGTACTGGCGGCTGGTTTGGATCGTCAACGGCTGGCAGGTAGTACCGAACCTGATCCCGGTGTACCCCTGGCTCATCCAGGCCCTGCGAAATGACCGCGACGCATAGTCACCGCAGTGGAGACCGCCCCGGGTCCTAGTCATGGAAGCGCGGCCGCAACGATCTCCGGCGAGCGGATCCGGTTTCGGGTTCCGACGACGGTAGATCAGGGCCCGGCCGGTCGCACGGAGACAGTCGGCCAGCACTTCGGGCCGGTACTGCAGCTTCTTCAGCTTCCTGACCGCCACCCGGGTCCTGTGATCTGGAATGTACTGAAAGGGACGCTCTCGGTGGCCAGCTCGCCCTCGCCGAGACGTCGTGGGACGGGGCTGCGGGATCGGCCTGGCTGGAGTCGGTCGCTTCTGACGAGTGCTCGGAAGGCCTTCCTCACGCGTCCGGGCCGGTGTCGACGACGTCATCGCCGAAGGCGGCAGTAAGCGCCTTGGCGATCAGGTCGGGCAGTTCGGTCTGTCCGTCGGTCTCGGCCCAGCGCACCAGTGCCGTGTGCATTGCGGCCAGGCAGGCGCCGACCGCCGCTTGGGCGTGGAACGCCGTGTCGGGATCGGTGGTATCGGCCCCGAGGGCGTCGACGATTGCCTGTTGAAGGGCGTAGTGGTTGTCCAGGTGCTTGGCCCGCAAGGCCGGCGTCAAGATCATGAGCCGGAGGCGGGCGAGCAGGAACTGCTCGCCCGCTGCCAGGTCGTCTCCGTGGCCGCCCCTGGTCAACGTCGCGGCCGCGTCGATGAGCGCGCTGCCGATGCGGCGGACCAGGGGCTGCGTGGCCGACGACGCGGCGATCTGCTCAGCGACGAGCCGGCCGTGCTGGTCGACGAGCACGAGGTCTTCCTTTGTGGGGAAGTGCCGGTACACGGTCATGGGCGACACGCGTGCGGCTTCGGCGACGTCGGTCACGGTCGTGGCGTCGTATCCGCGCTCGGTGAACAGCCGTACCGCGTGTGCCTGAATCGTGCGCTGCGTCTCGGCTCGCCGTTGGGCTCGCAGTGTTGAGTGCTGGTCGGGCATGTGATAGACCCTACCGGAGTGGTAGTAACTACCAAGTCGGTAGTTACTCACATGACGGGGCGGTGGAGATGAGCGATCTGACCGGCAAGACAGCTCTGGTGACCGGAGCATCGCGCGGCATCGGCAGGGCGATCGCGGTCCGGCTGGCGGCGAAGGGAGCAGTGGTCATCGTGCATTTCGGCACGGACGAGGACAGCGCGACGGCGACGGTCGACGAGATCGAGCGTGCCGGTGGAACCGCGCTCGCCGTCGGGGCGGAGCTGGGTGTGGACGACGACGTCGAGACGCTCTTCGCGGGAGTCGAGGCCGGCCTGGCCGGGCGGCCACTCGACATTCTCGTCAATAACGCGGCGGCTGCGCCCGCCGGCCCGCTCGGAGCCACAACCCGGACGGAGTTCGACCACCTCTTCGCGGTGAACGTGCGAGCGCCGTACTTCACCATCCAGCGAGCACTGCCATCGCTCCGCGACGGTGGCCGCATCATCACGATCTCGTCCGTGGCGACCCGGATGGCCAACCCCACCCAGACGTCCTTCGCCATGACGAAGGGCGCCGTCGAGACGATGAGCATGACCTTGGCCAACGAGCTCGGGGTCCGAGGAATCACAGTGAACGCGGTTGCTCCCGGCGCCACTCGGACGGCGACCAACGGATCGTTCTTCGAAGCGCCGGGCCTGGCCGAACTCATCGCCGGAACGACGGCGCTCGATCGGCTGGGCGGGCCCGACGACGTCGCCGACGTAGTCGTGTTCCTCGCCTCCGACGCGGCGCGCTGGATCACCGGGCAGGTCATCGACGCAAGCGGTGGACTGTTCCTCGGACCGCGCGCCGGATAGCAAGAGACGGCCCGGCCCGGCCAACTGTGACGACCGCAGAGAGCCTGGTCCGGTAGCGCAAGGACTGCAGGACCATTCCACCAGGGAATCCCTTCCTCATGCGAGTGGAGACGCTTGAGGACGTCCTCTGGCCGGGCCTGAACCTCAAGGTGCGGCAACTCAAGTCCGTCGACGGCCACTTGGTGGTCGACGCGGCGGGATGCGGGCCGCCGGGCAGGTGTCCGCAGTGCGAGCATCCTGCCACGCGGGCCACAGCCGATATTGGCGTCAGATATCCGAGTTACCCGTCAGCGGCCGGGGGGTGATCGTCCGCCTGCACGTGCGTCGGTTCTTCTGCGATCAGAGCCAGTACCAACGCCGGACGTTCGTGGAACAGGTGGCGGGCCTGACCGAGCCACGCCGCCGTTCTTCACCGGCGGCACGGTCGGTGATGAGGGCGGTCGCGACGGAACTCGGCGGGCGCCCGGGCCAGCGACTGTGCGCGAAGCTGCGGCTTCACGGCCGACGGACTGCGCTGTTGGCGCAACTGGTAGCTCCCCCTGTGCCGGCCAGGGCGCCGCGGATACTGGGCATCGACGAGTTCGCGTTCCGTAAGGGGCGGACCTACGGCACCGTCCTCGTCGACGTCGAAAACTCCAGGCCCGTAGACGTCCTGCCCAACCGCGAGACCAGTTCGGTTGCCGCCTGGCTCCACGAGCACCCCGGCGCCGAGATCGTATGCCGTGACCGCCTGATGGCCTTCACCAAGGCGATCAAGCAGGCGGCCCCTGATGCCCTGGAAGTCGCCGATCGCTGGCACCTCCTCCAAAACCTCTCGACGGCCGCGGAGAAAACGTGCCGCCGACACCGTGCATGCCTACGCCGACCTGCCACCACAGATGCCGGACCGCTGCCGACTGCCCCAGCGACTCCCCTCTTGGACCGTGTGCGTCAACGCCACAGGGACGTCAACGAACTGGCCGCCACGGGGCTGTCCCTCAGCGCCATCGGCCGCCGCCTGCAACTGGACCGCAAGACGGTACGGCGCTACCGGCACAGCGACCTTGAGGACCTCCTCGCCTCGGCACGGGACCGGGGCGCAGGGCTCCTCGACCCGTTCACCGACTACGTGCAGCACCGTTTCCAGGCGGGCTGCACGAGTTCGACGCAGCTCTACCGCGAGTTGATCGGTCTCGGCTATGCCGGCGGCTATCACGTCGTGAACCGCTACGTGGGCTCGTCGATGAACTAATGGTGCGTGTCGCGTCAACTGTTCTTTGACGTCGCGTTCATGACGTATCTGGCGAGTT
>NZ_BMPQ01000066.1 GCF_014647675.1 Streptomyces flaveus
TTGCTGTGCCGCTACGCGGCACAGTCTTCGGACGGGAATCCGTGGCTTCCGCCGCCTGCGCCAGCACCTCCCACGCCTGCTCCGACAACTCGAACCGGGAACGCCTGCGACGCTCCACACGGCCCTCACTGCGCGCCGCCTCCACCCACCGCCACACCGTCCGCGGATGCACCCCCGCCCGCACATGCGCCGACGTCACACCACCAGCCACATCCAGCTGAAGCAATCGCCCCACCAACACCGGCCGCGACACCGAGACCAAGCCCTCAAGCTCCCGCTCCCCCACCCGGCCCTCCCCGGCCACACATCCAGGGCCCCGCCTCCACCGCGACCGTCGTGCTCGACTGCTCCGGGATGGCGGACGGCGACCGGGCCGGGCTGGCGATGCTGCGGGACTCCTCCGCCTGGATCGACGTCACGCGGCAGGATGGCGTCAGCAGGCTGGTGATGTTCGACGGCCTGACCATGGACGCCCGCTGGAACACCAGCAGCACCGGCACCGAGCAGGCCCGCGCCGACCTCCCCGCGTGCGGCAGCCGCGTCTGGCTGCGCGCCGCCGCCGACGGGCCGCCAGGCGACGACGCGTGAGGCTGATTCCGGCACCCTGATCATCCTGTTCGATCGCCGGAACCCCGCCCGGCGGCTGTGGGCAAGGCGGCAGCCCGGCTCGGCCGGTAGGTTCGGGGCCTTCTCATGATGGCCTTGAGGAGCCGGTATGCCTTGGCCGTCATCGTCGGCAGCAGCTGCCCGCAGGCGCACGGATGACGGGCCGTTCCGTCCGGTGCCCCGTACGCGGAGAGGGGGCGCCGGACGGAACTACGCCGTCCGGGAGGTGGCACCCGCTCAGGAGGTGAGCAGCGCGAGGTCCACGGCGTTGGCGATGGCCTGCATGCCGGCGCTGTTGGGGTGCAGATGGTCGCCGCTGTCGTAGGCGGGGAGCAATCGCGCCGGGTTGGCCGGGTCCCGGAGCGCCGCGTCGAAGTCGATCACCGCGTCGAAGGCGCCGCTGGTGCGGATCCAGTCGTTGACCTGGGCGCGGATGGCGGCCTTGGCGGCGGTCTGCGAGGAGTGCGGCAGGATCGTCCCGCCGATTATTCGGACACCGGCCGTGTGTGCCTGGTTGATCATGGTCTGGTAGCCGGCGATGATCTGGTCGGCGGGGGTGGGGGTGGCGGTGTTGTTGATGTCGTTGATGCCCTCCAGCACGATGGCGTTCTTCACGCCCGGCTGGGTCAGGACGTCGTGGGAGAACCGGGTCTTGGCCGCGATGCCCTGCTGCGCGCTCGGGCTGTCGGTGACCACGCGGTTGCCGCCGATGCCCGCGTTGACCACGCCGAGGCGCTGGCCGCCGGACTGGGCCTGGAGCCGCCGGGCGAGGTAGTCGGGCCAGCGCTGGTTGGCGTTGTCGGTGGCGCTGGAGCCGTCGGTGATGGAGTCGCCGATGGCCACGACGGTTCCCTTGGCCGTGGGTGACACGACGTCGAGTCCGGCGACGTAGAACCAGCGGGCCGTGGTGGTGGTGAAGTTCGTCGCGGCCTCCTCGGCCGCGTGGTTGCCGGTGCCCGCGGCGGACAGGTATGAGGTCTGGTGGGCGTCGTTGTGGTAGGTCGAGGTACCGGTGGTGCCCGGGAGATGGACGCTCACCAGCAGGTTCTGCTCCGCGACGACCGGCATCGGGATGACGTCGCTGGTCATTTCCCGCCCGGCGGGGATGGTGGGCGTGGCCGACCGGCCGAAGGTGACGGTACGCGTGGTGCCCGCGACCGCGGTGCCGCCGCTGGACTGGACGGCCACCGTGACGGCACCGACCGAGAGGGCGGTCGTGCTGCGCAGGTTGGACAGCCGGATGCGCAGCCCCGCGCCGGAGGTGTTGTTGTGGACGACCATCCGGATGGTCTGCGAGGTGAAGGTCTGGCCGCCGCTGACCATGCTCGGGCCCCAGGTCGCGGAGCGCAGGCGCTCGGTCAGGCTCCACTGCTGGTTGGCCGTGTTCTTGCAGGTGTACTGGATGAGCGCGCGGTCCTCCGCGGTGGAGTTGCCGGAGACGTCCAGGCACAGGCCGCTGCGGGCGGAGACGATCGCCGAGCCGCTGAAGGTCCAGCGCTGGTTGCCGGCGCCGGTGCAGGTCCACTGGATGATCGCGGCCCACGTGTTCATGGAGCCGTTCTGGACGTCCATGCACTTGCCGCTGTTGATGTTGACCAGCGAGAAGGTGCCGTCGCCGTGGTCGACCGCCTCCCACAGCTGGCCGGGGCCGCCGGAGGCGGTCTTCTGCACGACCGTCGCGCCGTTGGCCAGGGAGTCCGACAGCACGGCGGCGTTCTTGCCGCTGTGCGCCGCTGTCAGCGCGTAGACGTGGCCGCCCTGCGGCGCGCCCGCGGCCGAGGCGTCTGCCGCCGGGACGAGGGCGAGTCCGACAGCGGCCAGACAGGTGGCGGATGCCGTGGCCGTGAGTCTGGCGGAGAGTCTTCGGGAGGTGTGCATGTGCGGCCCTTCTTTGCTGGGTGGGGACGTGCGCGTCTTCTTCGTGGAGACGTGCGGGTCGAGGGGCTGGGGCGCTCAGGAGGTGACGCTCCGCAGCGTGAACTGCTGGTTGAGCCGGCTTCCGCAGGTCTACTGGACCAGCGCGGCCCCGTCGGCGGAGGCCGAGTCGGCGGCCCCGGAGCCGGCGAGGTGGACGGTGGCGCCGGTCATGTCGCCGAGTGCGGGGAAGCCGTGTGCACGGACGGCGTGAGAGCGGCGTTGATGTACGGCAGGAGTGAGGGCTTGGGTGAAACCCGTGAAGTACAGCCGGACGTTGATGGTGACGTGCTCGGAGGAATGATGGAATCAGGCACGCGTTCTGCGGGGCGCGAGGTGCCCAGGCGCCTCGCGCCCGCAGGGGACCGCCACCGCTGCCCCTCGCAACAGACCGAGCAGGAGCGGGCCGGAGGGCAGGATCAGGAGGGGATGATCTGCCACTGTTGCTCGGTGCGGCCCGCGTAGGGCTGCTGCTCGACGGCGGCTGCGTTGGCGGTGCTGGCCTCGTCCACGGCGAGCGAGAGCCCGCTGTAGCGGTTGATCAGTAGGTAGTGCCCGTCACCGGTGGGTGTGACGGCCCAGTGCTGCTGGGGGGCGCCGGCGTCTCCCCAGATGCCGGCGGTGCCGCCGTCCGCGCGGGAGAGACCTCCGATCTCCAGGAGCTTGCCGCTGCCTACACCCTTGATCTTGTAGTAGCCGTCGCCGGTCTTGATGAAGGTCCACTTCTGGTTCGTCTGGCCGAGCCAGGGCCACTGCTGGATTTTGGTGCCGTTGGTGGTGAGCCTGTTCACCACGTCGGCCACCTGGCCGCTGTTTCGGTTGACCAGCCGGTAGACGGTGCCGTCACCGGGCAGCGTGGTGGACACCAGTGCCGGCTTGAGCGACCGGCCTCCGATCCTGACGCCGCTGATGTTGGCGTAGCCGCCGGTGGCCGCGTTGGCCCGGATCCGTACGAAGCCCACGTTCCGGGCGGGCCATTCGGCCACCTTGGTGGCGCGGTCGCCGGCCCAGGTGCCGGTGGCGACCTGGGTGAAGGTGACCCCGTCGGTGCTGGTGAGGATGGTGTAGGAGGTGATGTCGCCGTCGGTGGAGTTGCTGCGGTTCCACTGCTTGGGCAGGTACTCCAGGGTGGAGACGTTGCTCCACACGCCGCCCAGGTCGATCGTGATCGAGTGAGGCAGGGCCGGGGACAGTCCCCAGGTCGACCAGCAGGTCTCGTAGCGGACGTCGCTGAGTCCGTCGATGGCGTGGAGCGGGCCCTCGCCGGCGCGGAAGGCGGTGGCGTAGGCGTTGACCGGGGTGACGGGGTGCTCGGCGCGCAGTGGCTGGGTGGGCAGGGACGGCCGGGAGGTGTTCGGGCTCCAGGCCGCGCCGACCTCGGCGAGCCGGTTGACGACGTTGGTGTCCAGCAGGCCGTTGCGGTTGGGCGGGCAGTTGAGGATGAAGGAGGTGTACTTGGGTTCCAGGTCGGCCAGGTGGGAGAGGATCGCGTCCTTGCTCATCAGGCCTTCGGTGGGGGTGGAGGGGTGCCAGAACCAGCCGTTGCTGATGGTCTGTCCCTGCATGCCGGCGTAGGTGTTGCCCGCCGGCGCCGTGATCCCCAGCGGCTCCTCGAAGAAGATCGCGTCGCTGAGGAAGGGCTCCGTCAGCCCACCGATGTCGATCATGACGCAGTCCGGCTGCAGCTCCTTCACCAGCGAACGGATCCTCTGGTAGGAGACGGCCTGCTGCCCCATCTGCCAGGCGTACCCGTCGGTCATGAACATGTCGATGGTGCCGTAGTTGGTGAGCAGCTCGCGGATCTGACCGAGCATGAAGGTCATGTGGTCGGGCTTGATGGCATCGGTGATTTCGAGCCCGGTCACCTTGTGCCGGCTCTCCCATGCCTCGACTCCGTAGGTGCGGTCCCAGATCGAGTAGTAGAACCCGACCTTCAGGTTCTTCGCCCGGAAGGCGTCGCAGTACGCCTTCACCACGTCGTGCTTGTAGGAGCTGTTCGCGACGTTCTGGGTGCCATAGGCGCTCGGCCACAGGGCGAAGCCGTCATGGTGCTTGGTGGTCAGGATGCCGTAACTCATCTTCGCGGCAGCCGCCGCGTCGGCCCACTGCGCGCAGTTGACACTCGGCGGGGCGAAGAGGGTGGGACTCTGCTTCGGCGCCGCCCACTCCTCGTTGGTGAAGGTGCCCAGGCTGAAGTGGTTGAACATGCCGAACCGCATGTCGACCATCTTGCTCAGGTTGGTCTGCGTGTCCGCGGCCGAGGCCTGCGACAGCAGGCCGGAGAAGCCGGGGACCAGCGGCAGAGCGGTCGCGGCGGTCGCCGCCCCCGCCGCACCGAGAAAGGTACGGCGATTCATTCTGGACGCGGACATGGGGCACTCCTGTGGATCGATGGCGCTGCTTGCGGTGACGATGTGCGGGGACATTCCGGGCCGGCTGGGTGTAGTGGTGTGCCGGGGGGCAGGTGGCGGGGCTGCCCTGCCAGTCGCGGGCGTTGTCGGGCGGAGCGACGTGCGGGCCGGCCCGGGAGGTGGACCGACGGGCTGCGGCTCTTCCTTTCGGGGCGGGGCCCTGGACGCAAGGGCGAAGCCTGCCGTCGGTGACCGCCATGCCGACGAGCGACTCTTCGGCGGGTGATCGACTCCGACAAGGTCTTCTCCCCGGCTGCTCGGAGGACAGCGCACGGTGTCCTGACAGGCTTTGCGCACCGCGTATGTTTCGGCGAAGCAACATCGGATGTATTAACGGTTACAAATCAGCGATCTGTCTAGGTGTTCGACAGAAATTGCCAGATCAAACCGAAGATCGCTGCCGACCGATGAGTTCGCCTCTCAGGGCTGAAGTCGCGATACATAGGAGGTGTTGACGGAGCGAAGAGGCCCGCGCCGCGCTCGAGGCCGCCGACGCCCTCATGGACCGGCTCCCCGAGGGTGAGCGGTCGGACACGTGGCTGACGTACGGCGAGCAGAAGCATCACGTCCATCTCAGCCACGCGTTCACCACGCTCGGGGACACCCGCCTCGCCCCCGTCAGCCAGGAGCGCGCCCTGGAGCTGTCCGCGCCGACCAGCACGATGACGCGCACCCTGCTGAACGTCGACGCGGCGGCGTGTTCCCACCACGACGGCGACACCGAGCAGGCGTGCCGTCGTACGGTCGACGCCCTAACAGCGCTGCCCGCCGACTACCGCACCGGCCTGGTCCGCCGCCGCGCCCTGGACCTGTACGAAGCGATCCCTGCCCAGCACCACCACGAGCGCGCTGTACGGGAACTACGCGACGTCGTGGCCGGCTGACGACTACGGCTCCCACAGTGGGAGGGCACGCCCGGTCCCCTCGCAGTGGAAGCACCGGCCGCCACCTGGTGTGTTGCAGAAGCCGATGGTGCCAGCGGCGTTCTGGAAGAGCCGGGTGAGGCCGATGGTGTGCTCCGCGTGGATCGGGAGTTCCTGTCGTCTGCCGAGCGTGACGTCCAGCACGACGTCGGGACGGGCGAAGTGGGTATAGGTAAGGCCGGCGGTCAGGGTGCGGAGTGTCTCGTGCAGTTCACCCATCGTCTCCGCGCCGGACAGATGGACGCGGGCCGCGAGGATGGTGTCCGCGGCTGCGGTGAAGGACAGCATCCCGGCCGGCCGGGCGAGCGGCCCGGTCCGGCCCACAGGGTCGGGGTGCGTGTGCTGGAGCCGGATCAGGGCGTGCCACAGGCTGCCCGGCAGGTCCGAGGCGGGTTCTTCTTCTCTGCTGCGTCTCATGAACCCTGTCTACGGTCCGGCACAGACACGCAGCCGCGTTCGGCCTCCTCTGTCCCGGACGGTGGCATCACGACTTCGAGAGCCGTCCCGCCGGGCGGGCGGTCACCGGCCGCCCGGCGTCCGTTCCGGCAGCTCTGCCTCAGCGGCCAGGCGGTTCGGGGTATCGGGCGCGGCGCCGGTCTGGGTCGTCGACGCCGATCTCGTACCAGGGCTCGCCGCGCTTCAGCCGGGGCAGGGTGTTCACCCACACCGCGATGGCGATGCCCTGGACGTCGGCGGTGAGCGCCTGGCGGCGGTTGTCGAGCAGGTGCTCCTCCTTGCCCGCCAGGACGACATGCAGCCGCGGGAAGCCCTCGGAGCGGGTGTAGCGGTGGCGCTGCCAGAACGGGAACGTGCGGCCGTTGGTGCCGCGGGCTCCCTCCCAGACCCGGTGCCCGGCGTAACGCTCGTAGTCCCAGACCTCACGTGCGAGGCGGGCCTGGGACATGGTGCCGTTGTCGAGCTCGAAGAGGCGCACCTCGCTGGTCTGGGTCGGCACGGCAAGCACGGCGTCGGTGTTGAAGCTCAGGCCGATCTCTTTGATGGCGTGGTTCACCTCCACCTGCCAGTCGGTCAGATACTCACGGCCGCCGGCGAGGACCGTGTCGGTGTAGGCGAGGATCGTGTCGGTCACCGCGACGCCGTGCGGTCCGAACCCGGCTCGAACGGCCTTCGCGCCGGTGCCGGCCTTCGGGCGGGGCGGCAGCTCGTTGCCGTCGGCCAGAGCCTTCTGCCCGGCCGGGGTCAGGTTCCAGATCTGATGCTTGCCCACCTTGCCGTTCGTCTCCGCCAGCCCCAGCTCCGCCAGCTCCTTCATCGCCCTGCGCACATACGACCGGCCGTCCCGATCCTCCGCCGTGATCACCTGAGCCATCTGCCGGGCCGTGGCTATCCGCACGCACCCCAGCAACCGCAGCGCATCGGCCCGCACCTTCCCGGCCGTGGGAGTGGACTTCTTCCCCTTCGATGGCACTTCAGACGCCAAGTTCACCGCCGACGGCCGCTGGTACCTCACGGGCGACGCCGGGCGTATCGACGCCGACGGCGACTTCTTCTTCTCCTCCCGCGACGACGACGTCATCATCATGGCCGGCTACCGGATCGGGCCGTTCGAGATCGAGAGCGTCCTCGCCCAGCACCCCGCCGTCGCCGAGTGCAGCGTCATCGGCGCACCCGACGACGTCCGCGGCGAGGTCATCGAGGCGTACGTCGTCCTCCGCGACGGCACCGACGCCTCACCGGAACTCGCCACCGAACTCCAGCTACTGGTCAAGACCCGCTACGCCGCCCACGCCTACCCGCGCACGATCCACTTCATCGACGCCCTGCCCAAGACGCCCAGCGGCAAGACCCAGCGCTACCTGCTGCGCAGCCGCCGCCGCACCGAACTCGCCGCCCCGGAGCCCCGTTGACCGACACCGAACCTCTGCTCGTCGAGCAACGCGGCACCGTACGGTGGCTGCTGCTCAACCGCCCGGAGCGGCGCAACGCCCTCGACGTCACCCTCATCGAAGCCCTGGACAAACAGATCACCAGCGCCGAGGCCGACCCCGGCACAGCGGTCATCGCCGTGGCAGGCAGGGGGCCGAGCTTCTGTGCCGGCGGGGACTTCCACCAGTTCCTGGAGCTGCACGACAGGGGCGACAACCCGGTCGACTTCCTGGCCGACGTCTCGGCCTGCTTCAGCCGCATCGCGGCCAGCCCGAAACCATGGGTCGCCGTGCTGCACGGTCACGCCGTCGCCGGGGGCCTCGAACTCGCGCTGGCCTGCGATGTCGTCGTCGCCGCCGACACCACGCTCATCGGCGACGGCCACCTCAACCGGCGGCTGGTACCGGCCGGCGGGTCAAGCGTCCGGCTGCCCGGCGCGGTCGGACGCGGACTGTCGCGCTGGCTCCTGCTCACCGGCGAACTGCTGCCCGCGACCGCCTTCGCCGACACCGGCTGGATCCACGCGATCGTGCCCGAGGCCGACCTCGACACCACCGCCACCTGCATCTGCCGGCAACTGGCCGACCGCAACAGCCCGGCGCAGCAACGGCTGAAGACGCTGCTGCACCGGATCGACGGCATGGTCCCCGAGCAGGCCCTGCGCGAGGAACTGGCCGCCTTCGCAGACAACTGGTCGGCGAGTTCGGTGGCCGACGCCCTGAGGGCCTTCCTCGCACCCCACGCCACCACGAAAGCAGACGACAAGTGAAAGCAGACACCACGTGAATCGCTACCACGGCCGCGTCGTCGCCATCACCGGCGCCGCACAAGGTCTCGGCCTCGCGATGGCGACCCGGTTCGCCGCCGAGGGCGCCACCGTCGCGCTGGCCGACGTCAACGCACAGGCCCTCACCGACGCCGCCGGGACAATCGCCGACGCCCACGACGCGAAGCTCCGCACCGACGTGGTGAACGTGACCGACTCCGCCCAGGTCAACGCCTGGATCACCGGTATCACCGCCGATCTCGGCCGCCTCGACGTGCTGATCAACAATGCCGGCATCATCCGCGACAACCGTGTCGAGGACATCACCGACGACGACTGGCACGCGGTCATCGACGTCAGCCTCACCGGCGGCTTCCACTGTGCCCGCGCCGCGTTCGGCCCCATGAAACGCCAGGGCTACGGACGCATCGTCAGCTTCTCCTCCATGTCCTGGCGCGGGAACTTCGGCCAGACCAACTACGTGGCCGCCAAGGCCGGCATCGTCGGCATGACCCGCACCCTCGCGCTGGAGGGCGCCCGCCACGGCATCACCGCCAACGCCATCGCCCCCGGCCTCATCGACACACCCATGCTCGCCTCCATGAACGGCCCGGCACGCGACAAACTCACCAACAAGATCCCGATGCGCCACACCGGCACGCCCGAGGACATCGCCGAAGCCGCGGCCTTCCTCGCCGGCGAAGCCGCCGGCTACATCACCGGCATCGTCCTGGACGTGGACGGCGGCATCTCCATCGGATCCTCGATCCGGTAACCGCGAACCCGGCGGAGGAGCCAGTGATCAGCCGCTGCATCGGCCTTCGCCGTCCGGCCCAGCCACGCTGACCGGGCCGCCGCGGTCTGAACGTCACTCCCGGGGACATTCCACGTGGGTACGTTAGACGGTACGCTAGTACCCATTTGCTAGGGTCGGCTTTCCGGTCCGGACGGCCATCCGCCGCTTCCGGCGGGGATGCTCATGGGAGACTGCTGCGGTGACGGCCCAAACTGACTCGCGTGACCGACGCCCGCGCCGAACGGCGCGCAGGCGGGTCGTCGACACTTCCCGGCGGGAGGAACTCCTGCGCCAGGCCGAGGCGATCATCCTGACCGAAGGCTTCACCGCGGTGACCATGGATGAGCTCGCCCAGCGACTGGGGTGCTCCAAGGCGACGCTGTACAGCCTCGCCTCCACGAAGGAACAACTGGTCCTGGCGGTCACCCGTGCCTTCTTCCGGGAGGCGACAGCCGAGATCGAACGGGCTGTCCAGGCCGAGCCCGACCCCCGGCAGCGGATCCGCGTCTACCTCACCGGTGTCGGCACGGCCATGCGCCGGCATTCCCACGCCTTCTACGACGACATGGTCGGTTACGAGCCGACCGCGCAGATCTACCGCACGAACTCCGCCGCCGCGGCGCGCCGGGTCCACGAACTGATCGAGGAGGGCGTGCAGACCGGCGTTTTCCGCGCGCTCAACGGGCATTTCGCCGCTCAGGTCGTGGCGGTCACCATCGACGCGGTCCAGTCGGGGGTCCTCCTGGAGAGGACCGGCCTGACCGCCGGCGACGCCTTCTCCGAGCTCGGGGACCTCCTGCTGGACGGGCTCAGTTCGGAGCAGGGCGCAGTCGAGCCTCCTTCCACAGCTGTGCGCCCGCCCAGGGACCAGGTCTCGGCGCCGAGGTAAAGCCCGGGAAGGGGCGCACCTCGCGGATCGTCTCTGACAGGCACCACCCCCATCGAGCCCATATCCCCCGAAGGCGCCCGCTGGTCAGACATGGTGCGGTGCGGGTGTTCATCGTGTGCGGTACCTGCCGCCTGTGGCGCTGCCGGCTGCGGCGATTCGGAGGCTGCGGTATCCGCCCCGCCGGACGCTTTCCGCCTGGTGTGGACCCGGGCGGGGCTGTCTTCGGATGCCGCGACGCAGAAGCGACACCGGATCCGCTGGGTGGGACCACTCCACCAGGCAGAGACCGCCGATCCATGGATAAACCGTCCTCTCCCGCCCCTGCGCGGGCGCCCCTACGGTCGAGGCCGCAGGCGCTCACCGGCCCGCCGCAACGAAGGAGCGAGACCCCAGTCTCCCCTGCTCCCCCCTCGTCGGGGCCCTGTCACAAAGGATTACGAAGCCATGATGAAGACATCGACGACCACCCGGCCGCCGACTGACCTTGTCGAGACGGCCTTCACCGTCAACGGCGAGAAGGTGTGCCTCGCTCTGGATCCTCGCGAGTCTTTGCTCGACGTGCTGCGCGAGCGTCTCGTGCTGACCGGAACCAAGAAGGGGTGCGATCAGGGGCAGTGCGGCGCCTGCACGGTCCACATCGACGGCCGTCGCGTCGTGTCCTGTCTGACTCCGGCGGTCCAGGTCGCGGGACAGGACGTGATGACCATCGAGGGCGTCTCGGCCCCCGACGGCACGCTGCACCCGTTGCAGCAAGCGTTCGTCGACTGCGACGCCCTGCAGTGCGGCTACTGCACACCTGGGCAGGTGATGTCCGGCCTGGCCTGCCTGGCCGAAGGCCACACCGAGACCGACGGCGACATCCGTGAGTACATGAGCGGCAACCTGTGCCGATGCGGCGCGTATGCCGGCATCACCGCCGCCATCCGCCGGGTGGCCGACCAGACCAAGCAGACCGAGGTGTAGACGGTGCGCTCATTCGCCTATGTAGTGCCCGACAGCGTCGCCGGGGCCGTCGACGCCCTGGCCGCCGCCGAGCCGGGCACCAAGCTCCTGGCCGGTGGCACGACCCTGTACGACCTGATGAAGCTCGGCATCGAGGCTCCGCCGGCCGTCATCGACATTCACCGTCTCGCCGAGCTGACCGAGATCAGCACGGATGAGGACGAACTGTCGTTCGGTGCGGGAGCGAAAATGGCCGAGGTCGCCGACCATCCGGTCGTACGCCGCGACTATCCGGCGCTGTCGGAATCCTTGTGGCGGGCGGCGTCCCAGCAACTGCGCAACATGGCGACAGTCGGCGGGAACCTGCTGCAACGCACGCGATGCGGCTACTTCCGCGGCGGAGCGGAGTTCCCCTGCAACAAGAGGAACCCCGGCAGCGGCTGTGCGGCTCTCGAGGGACTCGACCGCACCCACGCGCTGCTGGGCACCAGCGACACCTGCATCGCCACCTACCCGGGCGACTGGGCCGTAGCCCTGATCGCGTTCGACGCCGAACTCGACGTGGTCGGCCCAGCAGGCGAGCGGACGCTACCGCTCGGCGAACTGCACGTCGAACCGGGAGACAACCCCCTGCTCGAACACACCCTGACTCCTGATGAGTTGATCCTGCGGATCCGCGTTCCCGCGACACCCGCCGGTCGCGGCTCCACCTACCACAAGATCCGTGACCGGGAGTCCTACGCCTTCGCCCTCACCTCGGCCGCCACCGCCGTGACGCTGGACGCACAGGGAATGGTCACGGACTGCCGGATCGGTCTGGGAGGGGTCGCCACGCGCCCCTGGCGAGCGACGGCAGCGGAACGCTCACTGATCGGCGAACAACTCACCATGGAAACCGCCCGCCACGCGGGGGAAGTCGCCTTCGCCGAGGCCCGCCCCCCTCGCACCGGCGCGTTCCGAGTCGAACTGGGCATCCGCACCGTTACCGACGCACTGCTCACCGCCGGGAAGCGAGCCGCCCGATGAAGAACCCGGACCTGCGCCGCGTCGACGCCCACGAAAAGGTCACCGGCACCGCACGCTACGGTGCCGACCGCGTCCCGGACGACCTGGCGTATGCCATGTTCGCCTCGGCCACGATCGGCAAGGGCCGCACCGTGGCCATCGACACCGCCGCGGCCGAGGCGGTCCCCGGTGTCCGTCTGGTCCTGACCCGGTTCAACGAGGACGAACTGCGTGGCCCCGGGTTCCTGATGGGCGGCGGTTTCGCCTTCCAGAGCCTGCAGCCGCTGCTCAGCGATGTCGTCGCCTACCGGGGACAGCCGATCGCGTTGATCGTCGCCGACACCCTGGTCGCCGCCACGGAGGCGGCGGAACTCGTCCGGGCACGCTACGACACCGAGCCGTTCGCCGTCGGAATCGACGACGAAGGCGCCACCTCCGTCCTCCAGGAAGAAGCCATCCCGCTGCCCTGGTTCGCCGACGTCAAGGTGGGCGACGCCGAGACCGCGTACGCGGCGAGCCCGGTGCAGATCGACGAGACCTACCTGCACCCGGCCCAGCACCAGGTCCCGATCGAACTGATCAGCTCAGTCGTGGAATGGCAGGGCGACAGGCTCGTAGTGCACGAGAGCACCCAGAACGCCGGCGCACTCCGCCACGGAGTCGCCACGCAACTGAACCTCGATCCGGCCGACGTCGACGTCATCTCGCCCTACATCGGAGGCGGCTTCGGATCCCGGAACGCACTGCAGCCGCACATCGGGCCACTGGCGCTCGCCGCACGCCGGCTGATGCGTCCGGTCAAGCTGGTCATTCCGCGCCCGCAGACATTCCACACCGGCAGCTTCCGGCCGGTCAGTCGTCATCGCATCCGGCTCGGCGCCGACCCGTCGGGACGGCTCCTGGCCGCCCTGCACGACACGGAGCACCAGACGTCCCGCCACGACCTGTTCCCCGCCATGTACACGGAGATGACGTCGAGACTGTACGCCGTACCCAACTTCGGGGGACGTCAGAGCCTGGTTCAGACCGACGTCCAGACGCCGGGATACATGAGGGCTCCGCACGAGGGCCCGGCCGGCTTCGCGTTCGAGTCGGCCATCGACGCACTGGCCTACGCCACCGGCCAGGACCCCGTCGAGCTGCGGTTGGCCAACGACACCGCCACGGACCCGGTCACCGGTCTGCCTTTCTCCTCCCGCCACCTGGCGCAGTGTCTGAAGCGGGGTGCGGAGCGGTTCGGATGGGAGAAACGCGATCCGCGGCCGGGGTCGATGCGTGCCGCTGACGGATCGTTCGTGGGCCTGGGCGTCGCTGCCGGCGCCTACCCGGTCATGGTCGCTCCGGCCGTGGCCCGTATGTCCGCGGCAGCCGATGGCCGGGTGACCGTCGGCGTCGACGGCCACGAGATGGGGCAGGGCATCCGCTCGGCCATCGCCCTCCTGGTCGCGGAGGACCTCGGTGTTCCCGTGCAGGACGTCGTCGTACGGGTCGGTGACACGCGCTTCGCGCCGCAGCATCTCACCGCCGGTTCGTGGGGCACCGCGACCGCGTTGCCCGCGGTGCACAAGGCACTCCGCGAGCTGCGCAAGCAGCTCGGCACGGGCGACACCGGGACAGTGGATGTGGCAGCCGCGGTTCGAGCCACCGGACACGGATCGCCGGAGGTGGAGGTGACCTCTTTGGGACAGGGCCAGCCCTCCGAGATGCTCGACCGTTCACGGGCCGGCCTGACCGCCCCTGCGGGTCCGGTCTTCCCGGACTTCACGGCCTTCAGCTGGGTCGCTCACTTCGTCGAGGTGCGGGTCGAGGCCACGACACGGCGCATCAGTGTGCCCAGGGCGCTCTGCGTGGCCGACTGCGGCCGGGTCGCCAGCCCGGTCACCGCGGCCAGTCAGGTCCGCGGGGGCGTGATCTGGGGCATCAGCCAGGCGCTCCGGGAGTCGAGCGAGGTCGACCCGCGCTTCGGCGGATTCCTCAACACAACGCTGGAGGAGTACCCAGTCGCGGTCAACGCTGACATACAGGGGATCGACGTCGACTTCATCGACGAGCCCGACCTGCTCCTCAACGACGTCGGGGTGAAGGGCCTCGGCGAGGTCACGGTGGTCGGCGTGGCAGCCGCTGTCGCGAACGCGGTCTTCCACGCCACCGGACAGCGACAGAACCGGCTGCCCATCCGGATCGAGCACGTGATGTAGGCCGTCAACTCGTCAGGATCACTCCGGGCAGGAGTTGCTTGGGTGGTGCGACCGACGTCGCACCACCCAAGCGACAGAGGCTCGTTGTCGACGCAAGACGAGTCGACCGGGATCACTGGAAATTCAACCTCCCGGAAATGCACATCCGCGGCTTGACCGGGTCTTGCTCTGCACGGCGCAGGCCCGGTTCGCCAGCGCGGTCTTCAACGCCACCGGCCTTTCCGGCCGTCGGTCCCCGTCCGGCTGCCGGACCCACCAGGGTCGCCGCCGCCCATCCACTCCCCGACGGCGCGGCGGCGACCCGCCCCACGCCCCCACGGCGAACCACGGAG
>NZ_BMPQ01000067.1 GCF_014647675.1 Streptomyces flaveus
CCACCAGCACCGCGAGTGCCAGGTCGTAGGCCCTGTGCATCCACGGTCGCCGGAGCTGTCGTGGGCCGACGGACACGGATGCCTCGTGCTCACCCGAGCCGCGTAACCACCCACGCGAGCCGCGTGACCGCCCGCCATGCCGATGCCGGGCCCGACGACCGGGCCCGGCATCGCACCATCGCGTCGCGCCGCTCAGTTCACGCTCCGCTCACGCCCCGCGTCAGCGCCGGGGGCCGGCCAGCGCGTAGGCCAACGTGCCGACGGCCGCGAGGACCAGTGAGGTCCAGGTGGCGGCGGCGGTGTCCGGGGGCTGCAGCATCCAGGTGGCCACCTGGACCGGTCCCCCGGCCGAGGGCGGGACGAAGAGCGCGGCCGAGAGCCAGCCGAACGGCAGTGTCCAGCCGAACTGGCCGCCGAACGCCGCGGCCCCGATCGCGACCAGCCCCGTCAGCCCGGCGGCGTCCCGGACGATGAACCCCGTCGGTGCCAGGTCGTCGCCCATGAACGCCAGTGCCGGCAGCACCGCCCCGGTGACCGCGCCGATGAGCAGCACATGCGCCGCACGCCGGGGCACCCAGCCGAACGCGGCCGTCCGGTCCAGCGCGTGGTCCTGCCCGCTCAGTCCTGCCGCGGCCACCGCGACCGCCGCGGTCAGAAACAGTGCGGCCGTCCTCGGATCACCCGGCCCCTCGCCCGTGCCCTGCGTGAGCGCCCACACCGTCCCTGCGCCCATCAGGACCAGGGCCAGCGAGGCGGGTACCTGCCGGGAGCGCGCGTACAGCGTCACCCATCTCACCGGGCCCCCTTGCCCGCCAGTACGTCCAGCAGGTCGCCGTCGCAGGACAACGCGGCCGCCCGCAGCGCCGTGATCCGGGCACGCTGCTCGTCCGCCGGCAGCGCGCGCAGCGCGTTCCACGCGGGCCGGGCCAGCGCGTCGATCTCGTCGCGCAGATAGGCGGAGTGGTGGGGGCGCAGCTCACCGAGGAACCAGGCCGCCGCGACGTTCCGCGCGGCCCGTTCGCGGACGTACCGGGGACCGTATTCACCCTCTTCGTCGACGCACGGTGGCGTTCCGGCGCCGGTGAGCAGGCTGCGGGTGAGTTCCTCGCCGGCCACATCTCCGCGGAATCCCGGGGCATCGAAGTCGACGGGCACGACATCGGCGGTCCGTGACTGCCGCGTGCGGGGCGGCCACGCGCCGGTTGCCTCCCGGACCGAGCCGGGTGCGCCCGGCAGCTTCGCCAGGAGCCGCAACGCGTCCTCGCCAGGGCCGGCGAGCGTGGCGAGCCTGGCCCTGCTCACTTCGGTGACGCAGACCCGGCCGCTGCACACCGGTGCCGTCGCACCCGCGTCGACGACGAAGGCTCGTGCCGGATCCGACGGCAGGATCGGCAGGGCAACCGCCGCGCCCAGCGCGAGCGGCAGCAGCGCGAGCAGCCGCGCACGCCGTTCCGCGGCCGCCAGCAGCAGGAATCCGGTGGCGGCCACGCCGAGCAGCCAGAGAGCCTGCCCCAGGCTGACGCGGCCCGCGACGGTGACGAACACATCGTTCACCTCCGGCAGCGCCGGGGAGAGCAGCGCGACCCGGTTCGGCACCGCGCCCTCGGCCCCCGCGTCCATCACCACCACCAGGAACAGCATGGCCACGAGGGACGCCACGGCCAGTACCGGTGGAGTGAGGGCGGAAGGAACGGTGCGGCCGATGCCCATGCCCAACCAGGCTCCGGCCACGAGTCCCAGTACCCCGACCGCCAGGATCGGCAGCCAGGCCAGATGGAAGTACCCGTCGCCCGCGATCACCTGCACCGCTCCGACGAGAAACACCAGCAGGTAGGCGACGGTCAGCGTGAGCGCCGACGCGCCCGCGGTCTTCGCCGCCCGCTGCCAGCCGGGGCGTGGCGCGGTCGCGAGCAGCTCCCGCATCCCCGAGCGGTGGTCGCGCAGACCTTGCACAGCCCCGGCTCCTGTCGCCAGGGGCCACAGGAACGCCAGCAGGAACCGCTCCCACCGCGCGGTGGACGTCCACTGCGCGGTCCACATCTCGGGGCCTTTCCACCACGGTCCGCTGAGCAGGTGGAGGAACGCCAGCGCGACCAGCAGGACGAGCAGGCCCGCCCAGGGCGCGGTCGACCGTCGCAGTTCGATCCGCAGAATCCGCCCGTTCACCAGGCACCCCGCTCCTGGTCGGGACGTGCCAGCAGCGCCGAATAGCCGCGCTCGATCGGGCTGTCGCCCACGTCTTTCGGGCCGCCCGCGGCGGCCAACTCGTCCGGCGTGCCCTCGAACACCAGCTTGCCCTCGGCGAGGAGCACGACCGCCGTGCAGGCCGCCGCGACGTCCTCCACCAGATGCGTCGACACCACGACACAGCTGTCGGTGCCGAGTTCGTGAAGCAGCTCGCGAAAGCGCAGCCGCTGCGCCGGGTCGAGCCCGACCGTCGGCTCGTCGAGCAGCAGAATCCGCGGATCGTTGACGATCGCCTGAGCGATGCCCGCACGTCGCACCATGCCGCCGGACAGCGTTCGCATCCGGTCGTCGGCCCGGTCCGCCAGGCCCACCCGCTCGACGGCGCGCTGAACGGCCGCCGGGATGTCCCTGCGGGGCACCTCCTTCAGCCACGCCATGTACTCGACGAACTCACGGACCGTGAAGCGCTTGTAGTACCCGAAGTCCTGTGGCAGATAACCGATCCGGCGGCGCAGCTCCCGCAGATCCGTAGCGCCCCCGAGGGACGTGCCGAGCAGTTCCAGGGTTCCGCCGACCGGCCGTAGCACCGTGGCCAGAGAACGGATGAGGGTGGTCTTGCCGGCGCCGTTGGGCCCGAGCAGCCCGTGCACTCCGGTGCCGAGCGACAGGTCGAGTCCGTCGACGGCCATCCTGCGAAGACCGGCCCGCACCTTCAGCCCCTCGGCCCGGATCTCCCAGGCGTAGGACGTCGGTGCGACTTCGGCCGCGCTCACCGCGCGCATATGTTGTCGCCTTTCCGATTGCACATGATTGTCAGAGATGTGAGCAGGTGTCAGTGGTGGGCGCCCAGGCGGGCGTAGGCGTCCTTGCGGACGGCCACCACCACCGCCCCGAGGAGGAAGCCCGCGGCCCAACCGGGCAGGACGCCGGGCTGCAGGGCGAAGGACGTACGGCTCAGCGCCAGGGCCGGTGCCACGATCACAGCCGCCCACACCACCACCAGCGCGACCGCCGCCCGGGTCACCCCCACCAGCCCGCCGAGCGCGAGGGTTCCGGTGGTGAAGGCCAGGCAGGGCAGCAGCCACTGCGCGGCCGTGGCGCCCGTCGACCACCCGGCCACCAGCAGCGCGGGGATCACCACGGCGAGCACCGACGCCGTCCGCCGGAGCACCAGGTGAAGTCCGGCCCTGGGTGCGGCGGCGGTCAGTTCGTACGCGGGGTCGAGCCCGCGGGCCCAGGAGGCGGCGACGCCGAGCACGGGCAGTACCGGCGCCAACAGCTGCACCACCGAGACGCCGTCGCCGGGGAGCCCGGTCAACCGGTCGCACACCACGGCGAGAAGCGTGACGACCACGGTCATGACCAGCCATGGCACCATCACCGGCGACGCCCAGGTCGACAGCCACCCGAGCCGCTGCCGGGGCCGCCGCACCGGGGCGTGTGCCCCCAGCAGCGGTTCCAGCTCCGACCAGACGCCCTCGACCAGCGAACCCACCGCCGCGTCCTGCTCCCGGACGACCGCCGAGAGCCGGCCGCGGCACACCGCGCAGGCGTCCAGATGGACTTCGAGCGCCCACACCTCGTCGCCGGGGATTCCCGCCTCGCCGCCCGCGTACCGGCCTATCAGCCGCTCCGACGCGTGTTCTCCGCTCATGACAGCGCCTTCCGCATCGCGATTCTCGCCCGCCGGGCACGGGTCTTGACGGTGCCCTCGGGCACCCCGAGCAGGACCGCGGTCTCGCGGACGGACAGCCCGTCGAGCACCATGGCCTGCAGTACGGCCTGCAACTCCGGTGCGAGCCGCCGCAGTGCGTCCCCGACGTCGCCGCCGACCGTGGCCGCCAGCACCTCGTCCTCAGCGGCCGGTACGACAGCCTCGGCACTCGCCGCCGCGGGCGGTTGGGCGTGGCGCGCGCGCCGGCGGAAGGCGTCGACGAGGCGGCGCGACGCGATCGTCCACAGCCAGCCGACCGCCGAGCCGCCGACCGCCGAGCCGGCGAACGCGCCGGCCGCCCGCCACACCGCCAGATACGACTCCTGCATGACCTCGGCGACGATCTGCTCGTCCGAGCAGCGGCGTCGCAGCCGCACCGCCATCCACGGCGACGTCCGCCGGTACAACTCCTCGAACGCGGTGCGGTCGCCCTTGGCGACAAGGCGGACGAGCCGTTCCTCGTCCGCCTCCGCCAGCGTTCCCTGTCGTGATCTCACGCCTGACAGACGCCCCGGCCGGCTCGACGGTTTTCCTGCGGAGGTGTTGTACGTCACAGCGACGGGCGTCGACGCGACCTCATGGGGCTCTCGCATGGGGCTCCCTCATGAGGGAGGGGAAAAGGACCGACCAGGCGTCAGCGGGGTGGTCGGACCGCGCCGTTCTCCCAGGCCCAGGCGGCGATCTCGACGCGGTTGCGCACACCCAGTTTGGTCTGGATGTTCGTGAGATGCGTCTTCACCGTGGACAGGGACAGGACCAGCTCCGCGCGAATCTCCTGGTTGGTCCGGCCGACCGCCACCAGTCGCGCGACATCCAGCTCACGGTCGGTCAGCGGGTGGGTGCCCGCGCCACCGCCGTGCGCCGAGGGCGGCTGCCGGTCCTGCAGTTGTTCCAGCAGGCGCAGGGTCACGGCGGGCGAGACCAGTGCGTCGCCTCGTGCCGCGGCCCGTACGGCTTCGATGAGCAGCGTGGAACCGGCGTCCTTGAGCAGGAAGCCGCAGGCGCCGTTGCTCAGTGCGGTGTGGATGTAGTCGTCCTGGTCGAACGTGGTCACCACCACGACCCGGAGCGGGTCCAGCACTCCGGGCCCGGCCAGCGCCCGGGTGACGTCCAGGCCGTCCAGCTTCGGCATCCGGATGTCGACCAGGCAGACGTCGGGGCGCAGCCGGCGGGCCATTTCCACGCACTCGGCGCCGTCCTCCGCCTCGCCGACGACCTCGATGCCGGGCTGAGTGTTCAGGATCAGGCGGAACCCGGTGCGCACCATCTCCTGGTCGTCGGCTATCAGGACCCTGGTCGCGGAGGCGCTCACGCCGGTGATCCTTCCACAGCTGTGGACAGTACGGGGAAGACGGCGGTGACGCGCCAGCCGCCGTCCGCCGTGCTCCCCGTCTCCAGCCTGCCCTCGACCGCTTCGACGCGTTCGCGCAGGCCGACGATGCCGAAGCCGCCTCGTCCCCCGGCCGGGACGGCGGACCGTTCGCGGGGGGCGGAGTTGCGTACCTCCACCAGCAGCCGGTCGTCCTCGGCCTCGACGCGGACCGCGACCGTGGCACCGGGGGCATGCCGGCGCACGTTGGTCAGGGCCTCCTGTACGACGCGCTGCACGGAGGTCTCCACCTCGGGCGCGAGTTTCGTCGCGCGGGCCGCCGTCCCCAGGTGCAGGCTCGCGTCCTGCTCGCCGCCCGAAGGGAAAGACATACCGTCCGGGCGGGATCGTCAAGGCATGCTGATACTCGACGCGTTCCAGATCGCCCTCGCCACCTTCGCCGGACTGACCTTCCTCGTCACCGGAGTTGAGCTGTACTGGGATTTGTGGAGTCCCCTGACTGTCCCGAGTTGGGTGGAGTCGAGTTGCTTGGTTTCAGGCTACTGGTGGGGTGCGGAGTTCGTACTCCACCGGGCTGAGCATGCCCAGGGCGGAGTGCCTGCGCTGTCGGTTGTGGAAGATTTCCAGGTACTCGAAGAGCGCGGTGGACAGTTCCAGCCGCGTCCGCCACCGTCTGCGGTTGAGCAGTTCGACCTGGAGCCGGGCCCAGACACCCGATGACCTCCACGGCCACCGGGCACCAAGCCCTGCCCACACCCACCTTGACCTGCTGCTATTTACGCGTCAGAGACCCGGGGGTGCTTCGTTGTCCAGACCGGTGCGCGGGGTCGTCTCTTGTGGTGCTCCGCACGCTCGGGGCGCGCAGGGTCACCGCCCCGCTGCCCGCTGATGGTCCGGGTTGTCCAGTGCTGAAAGGATGCGGCCGGTGCCGGACAGGGCAGGGTGTGGAATCCATGACGGAACAGGGAACGACCCGGGATCCAGAGGCCCGCTTCGAGGCTCTGGCGCATGTGGTGGTGGAGCCGCTGCACAGGTATCTGGTGCGGCGGGCGGATGCCGACGTGGTCGATGACGTCCTCTCGGAGACGCTACTCGTGCTCTGGCGTCGTATCGACGACGTGCCAGGGCTCGGAGCAGGCCCCGCGGTCGATCCCGACGACGTACTGCCCTGGTGCTACGGCGTGGCCCGCGGCTGTCTGGCCAACGCCCGCCGAGCGGACAGACGCCGACTCCGGCTGGTTGAGCGGCTGACCCGGACCCACGAGGCGCTCCCGACCGCACCAACCGTTCACACCGACCTGCACACCGCGCTCGACAAGCTCGGTGCGCTGGACCGAGAGGTGGTGCTCCTCTGGGCGTGGGAGGAGCTGGCGCCGCGTCAGATCGCGCAGGTGACCGGCATGACCTCCAATGCCGTGAGCATCCGGCTGCACCGGGCGAAGAAGAAACTCGCCGGACTTCTTGAGCGAAAGAACAGCGCACTGGCCGGACATGAGACGAGTGAAGGAAGGAGCAGTCGGTGAACGACGACGAGCTGCTGGCCCACCTGAGGGCCATGGACCCGGCACTGACCTCGAGCGCTCCGCTGCCCGCCATCAACCGTCTTGTGGAGGCCGCGATCACCAATGACACCACGACCCGGCCGGCACCCAGCCCTGCCGGCATCACGCATCTGTCACCGAAGCGCACCCCGGGCGCAGGCCGCCGTAACCTCCTCGGACTGGCAGCGGCCGCCGCACTGCTTGTGGGAGGCGCCATCACCTGGGGCACCGCGGCGAACCAAGGGCAGTCGCCCTCGGTCGGCCCTCTGGCCCTGACTGTCGAAGGCGTCGACAGCGGGGCACCCTCAGTGGCGTGTGCGGAGCCCACCGTCGACACACTGCGCGGCAGTTCGACCGCTTTCGAGGGCACGGTGACCTCCCAAGAGGGCGACCGGGTCGAGTTCCGTATCGACCACTGGTACCGCGGCGGCGACACCTCAACGGCTCGCCTCAGCAACAACGAGAACTGGCCGGAGGGATGGGTGTTCGAGGTCGGTCAGCACTACCTCGTGACCGCCGAGAACGGCGTCGTCCCGGCGTGCGGCGGCACCACCTGGGCCACGGACCAGGACAGGAACCTGTTCCGCCAAGCCTTCGAGAAGTGAGCGAACCCGAGTAGGCCGCCGCACGGCGGCACCAACTCATGGCCCGCACCGCGAAGGCCACACCTCTCGGCACGGGAAACGTTCCCCGTCCGCCGAACAGCTGTCAAGGAGACAGAACGATGACCAGTGCGATCAGCCATGCCCGAAATGCTAAGAAGATCCTGTTGGTGACGGCTGCTTTCGCCGCTCTCGCCGTCGGATGCTCGCCGACGGCGTCGGACGACGCGAGCTCGAAGCCCCGGTCGGACAAGGCGGTTTCGAATACCAAGTCGGAGAACGCGGCACCTCTGGCCCCCGCTGCCTGCGCGGAACCGCTCGACATGGAGTTCGACGGCCGCGTCTACAGGGCCGTCGAGAACGTCGATTTCACGGCCGGGGACAAGGTGGGCACGGCCGTCTCGGTCATGTGCGACGACACGGACCAGAAGAGCGACGCTCTCGTCTCTCAGCCGGAATCGCCCGCGTACGAGATCGACGGTGTCGACCCCAGCATCGCCATCGCGGTCGACGACTCCCCGGACACGATGCAGATCTACGTGGCCGACTTCGACAAGCCCCTGCCCGCCGAGATCCAGAAGCTCATCAACGCCTCGTAACTCCACCCCACACAGCCGCCGGATCATCCCCTCCCCCCGCGCGTCGTCGACCTCGCCGTCGCCCAGGGGGAGCCCTCCGCATGTGCACCCGCAACGGCACACCCAAGCCGACCGGCGATACGAAGGAGCCCAGGCACGATGAGGGGCGGAGAGCCGTGTGCTCCCCTCTCACCGCGACGCCGTGCCCACAGCGTGCCCGTAAGAGCGGACAACCACGGTCAACAGCGGTGCGATCCGCGATCCGATCGCACGGCCTCCCCCAGTTGAGAGACATCCGCGCATGTCAGAGCCGTAGAGCCCGCGCAAGCGCCGTCGCTTCCCAAGCTGAGAGCGCGAGTTCGATTCTCGTCACCCGCGACATCGACCTGCTCGCCAGCCTGCCCCGCGCCGAGGTCGGCATGACCGTGACCACCACCGACGACAAGGTCAGCCGCTGGCTGGAGGTACGCGCCCCACTCGCCTCCCGCCGCCTGCGCACCCTGGCCGAACTCAAAGAGGCAGGCATCCCCACTACGGAAACTACTTCCTCATCAACCGCTACAGCGGGCTCTCCCACGGCGTCGACGAGGGCAGCACCATCGACGGAGCCAACATCGAGCAGCAGCCGTACGCGTCACAGACGCGGCAGCAGTGGCAGATCATCCCGTCCTGACCTGCCCTCCGTCCCTCTCCTGCCGGCGAGCGTGGCGGGGGGCTCCATGATCAATTCCCTTCAGCCGAATTCGGCCGAGCTCAGTCGAGTACTGCCTGCTGGAGCCCTACACTCACCACCGGTAACCAGTCGCCTCCACGTAACCGATGAGGGGATGTCACGCATGCCACAACTGCCGGCCTTCGACGTCATGACGGCGACCTGCCCGTCCCGCACCTCACTCGTTCGCATCGCCAACAAGTGGACGGCCATGGTGGTCATCGCCCTCAGTTCCGGCCGCATGCGCTTCCGCGACCTGCGCGCCACCGTCGACGGCATCAGCGCCAAGGTCCTCACCGAGACCCTCCGAGACCTGGAACGGGACGGACTCGTCACCCGGCACATGTACGCCGAGGTGCCACCCAGGGTCGAATACGAGCTGACCGCACTGGGTCGCACCCTGCACGCCCCGCTTCATGCATTGGGCAGTTGGGCCGAGGACCACATCACCGAAGTACTCGCGGCACGCGAGAGCTACGACGCCCGCCAGTGACCGTGACTGGTCACCAGAGGTGAGCGGGCGGCGCCCGGAGTCGCCCCGAGTCGAGGGATCCTGCCGCCGGTCGCCTGGTAACCCACGCAACAAGCCGTCCGGCACGGTTCCGCGGTGCCGGACGGCTTCCGTCCGGGAAGGGTGCGGGCGGCCTACTGTCCCCAGAAGGCGTCCTCGGAGACCTGGTCGCCGGAGAACAGCCACATCTCGACGATCTTGCCGTCCTTGAGGCGCAGGACATCCACGCCGTCCATGCTCATGGAGGCGTCCTCGCGCCGGCCGGCGAAGTGGATCGAGGTGGCCACCATGTCGCCGTTGCCCATCAGGGCGTGGACCGTGTCGATGACGAAGGAGCCCTGGCTGGCCTCCATCATCCCGCCGAGCATCGCGAAGACGGCATCGCGCCCCTTGTGCTCACCGGAGAACCGGTTGGCGCCCGGCTGGTGCCAGACGATCTCCTCGGCCAGGAGCTCGCCCACCTTGGCCAGGTCGCCCTTCTGCACTGCCTGGAAGTACTCACTCGCGATGTCGACGTTCTTGCTGGTCATGACAACACTCCTTACGCCCCTGACGTAGAGGCGATACGACTCACTGTTATGGGTTCGCCCTGCTGCACCTCCATACTCACCATCAGTAACCAGTCACCTCAACGTAACCAACGGGATGACGTGACACACGTCACACATAGTCTCGGCGCGTGCCATGCCACACCGATGTCGGTCAGCCACTGGATCGCGATACGGGGAGTGCGGCGACCGCCCGCGCCGGTGCCTCCCGGTCACCGGTGGCGAGCACCGGCCGCACACCGAGGCGCCACAGCCGGTCCACGGCCCGGCAACTGCCGGGGCGCACGACGTCCCCGACCTCGATCAGCGCCTCGGCGACCCCGTCGACACGGACCAGCACGGGGGTGTTGACGCCGGCCTCCGCAGCGCGTCGGTGGGGTGGCGGGCAACTCGTCGTCCGGCGCGAGGACTTCGACCAGCCGTCCCTCGACCCGGCCGCGCACGCCGCGCCCCGCGGTCGCGGCGAAGCCGCTCACCTCCGGCAGCGCGCCCTGTCCGATCAGGACATCACCCGACGCTCGAACTCGGTCGCGCGGGGGCACCCCCATGGCGTACGCGACGACCGCCCGGCCCAGCGGGTGCTCCGAGCCCTGCTCCACCGCACCGGCCAGCCGCAGCACCGCCCTCACGGCCCGCACCGCCTGGGTGTGCCGCGCTCTCGGCACCTGAGCGCAAGGCTCGCTCCGGCAGGCACCTCCCGCATCGACCACCATCTCGAGGGGACCGACGCGACCGCGGCCGATCTCGCGCAGCACCGAGCGGCAGCAATACTTGGCTAGCCACAGATTCACTGTTACGTTAGTTATGTGTCCAGCCACCTAAATGGGTGGCGACACGAGAGGAGTCGTCATGAAAGCCATCCTGTTCGACCGTTTCGGAGGCACGGAAGTGCTGCGCGAGGCGGACATCGAGGTCCCGCAGCCCGGCCCCGGCCAGGTCCGCGTCCGCGTCAAGGCGGCCGGGCTGAACGCGCTGGACGGCAAGATCCGCTCCGGGATGCTGGAGGCCGTCCGCCCGACGACCTTCCCCGCCGTCCCCGGTGGCGAGCTCGCCGGCGTGGTGGACGCCCTGGGTGAGGGCGTGAGCGACGTGCAGGTCGGCGATGAGGTGCTGGGCTGGTCGGACACCGGCTCGTACGCCCAGTACGCGCTGGCCACCACCGTGGCCCTCAAGCCCGCCGGCCTCGACTGGCAGCACGCGGTCGCGCTGCCGGTGGCCGGCGAGACGGCCGAGCGGGTCCTGGACCTGCTCGGCGTCGCCGCCGGGGAGACCGTACTGATGCACGGCGCGTCCGGAGCGGTCGGCACCCTGGCGGTCCAGCTCGCCACAGCCCGCGGAGCACGCGTGATTGCCACCGCCGGCCCCGCCAACCAGGACTACCTGACCTCGCTCGGCGCCACCGCGACCCTCTACGGCGAGGGCCTGGTCGAGCGGGTCCGGACACTCGCCCCCGACAGCGTGGACGCGGTGTTCGACCTGGCCGGGAAGGGAGCCCTGGAGGACTCCATCACCCTGCGCGGCGGCACCGAGCGCATCGTCACCATCGCCGACTTCCGCGCGCACCAGCTCGGCATCACCTTCTCCAGCGGTGGCCAGGAACGCTCGGCCGCCCGCCTGGCCGCCCTCGCGGAGGATGCCGCGACCGGCAAGCTCGTCACCACCGTCACCGCCTACCCGCTCGACCAGGCCGCCACGGCCCAGCAGCTCAGCGACGCCGGGCATGTCCGGGGCAAGCTCGCCCTCACCCTCGACTGATCACGCCCGCCACTCCCTCCGCCACACCCTCCCGCCTTCCCGATCACCACCTGCTCATCACCGCACCGAAGGATCACTCATGCTGAACTCCCTGTGGACACCGACCACCGTCGGTGCCATCTCCCTCCCGCACCGCCTGGTCATGGCCCCCATGACCCGTGACCGCTCCACACCTGAAGGCGTACCGACCGAGCTGAACGCCGAGTACTACGCCCAGCGGGCCTCGCACGCGCTCATCATCACCGAGGGCACCCAGCCCAACGCCGACGGCCAGGGCTACCTCCTCACCCCCGGCATCCACAATGACGAGCAGATCGCCGGGTGGCGCAAGGTCACCGACGCCGTGCACGCGGCCGACGGCCGGATCGTCATTCAGCTGATGCACACCGGACGCATCGCCCACCCCGACAACACCCCCCACGGGCGCTCGCCGGTCGCCCCTTCGGCAATCCGGCCAGCGGGCGTGATGTTCACCGCGTCCGGGCCCCAGGAGATGCCGGTCCCGCGCGAGCTGTCCACCGAGGAGATCGCGGCGACCGTCGACGACTTCCGCCGCGCCGCAGCGGCCGCCGTCGCGGCAGGCGCCGACGGCGTGGAGATCCACGGCGCCAACGGCTACCTGGTGCACCAGTTCCTGTCCGACAACACCAACCAGCGCACCGACCGCTACGGCGGCTCCATCGACAACCGCATCCGCTTCGCCGTCGAGGTCGCCACCGCGGTGGCCGACGAGATCGGCGCCGAGCGCACCGGTATCCGTATCTCCCCAGCAAACCCCTACAACGACATCGCCGAGTCCGACACCGCCGAGCTGTATCCGGCGCTCCTGCGCGCCCTCAGCCCGCTCGGCCTCGCCTACCTCCACGTGATGCACGCGGGCGACGACGCTCTGCTGGGCACCCTGCGCACACTGTGGCCGACCACGCTGATCCTCAACCGGGCCGGCACCGACCTGCCCACCCGCGCCAAGGACATCGACCACGGCACGGCCGACCTCGTCTCCGTCGGCGCCCTCGCGCTCGCCAACCCGGACCTGGTCGAGCGGCTACGCTCTGACGCGCCGCTGAACACCCCCGACCCGGCGACCTTCTACGGCGGCGGAGTGGCCGGCTACACCGACTACCCCACCCACACCGTCTGAGGAACCGACCTATGCCCGCCCCCACACCCCGCATCCCCACCACGGCCGGCGAGGGGCCGATGAGCTACGCGATCTACCAGCTCGCCCGCGCTCACCGCGCCCGCGCCGCCGCCATGCTCCGCGAGATGGACCTGCATCCCGGACAGGAGCTGCTGCTGATGCACCTCCTCGACCGGGACGGCCAGACCCAGTCCGAGCTGCTCGAAAGCGTCGACGTGGACCACTCCACCATCTCCAAGGCACTACGCCGCATGCAGGACGCCGGCCTGCTCGTCCGCGAGCCGGCCGAACACGACCGGCGTGTCATGGTGGTCCACCTCACCGACAAGGGCCGTGCCATGCGCGAGCCCATCGCAGCCATGTGGCGGGCCCTGGAGGAGACCTCCGCGCAGAACCTGTCGGCGCAGCAGGCAGAGTCCTTCGTCCGCACCGCCTACGCCATCGCCGACGCGATCAACAGCCGCGCTCTTCCGCAAGAAGAGTCCGAGTAACTCCCCTCGGCTTGCGCCCCGGTTCCGGCCTGGAGAGCGAATCGTTTCCAGCGTTCCTGCGAAGTGGACGGGAATTCCCGTGCACCGCAAGACACTTGCACCGCAGGGCAGCCAACACGCAGGAAACTCAGCCGTTCCGGCCCAGCAATTCCCACACTTCGAATCAGAGTGATATGCATCACGCCGGAATTTTGCCCAATGGGATGGATTGACTGATTACTGCTGGTAACAGCTGCACTCTTTTGAATCTCAACCGGACATTTTATATCGCAGGTGGCGATTCGACCGATTTTCCATGGCGGTGAATTTGGCGCCTGCGGCTCCGGGAGAGCCTCTTCGGCCTGGTCACTGGTGTGTGCGGGTGGCGGAGATTGTGTGCCGACGGCTGGATCCGTACGTCCTTATGGGCTGGACGAACCTCTTCGGCACCGCTTGGCAGCAGTACGGGCGTTTGTTGCCCGGTGCGCTCGCCGGTCCCCATAATGACCGGGCTCGCCAGCGCTGCGCTGCTTTGCTGCCCAATGCCGGACCACTGAGTGAGGCCACGTATGAACAAGCATCGCCAGAAAAAGAAGCGCCGGAAGATATCCCGTACCGCAGTCATCGTGGTGACTGCGGGCGCCGTGGGTATTCCTTCGGTCGCGCTGGCGAGCGGTAGCGAGCTGGGAGGCTTGCGCAGTGTGGCGTTCTCCTGGCTGGGATGGGGCACTTCGGATCAAGTAGCCGACGCGCCGCCCTCGCGGACGCCCACCGCGCCCCCGGCCGCCTCCAAGGCGGCCACTTCTTCCCCTGCCACTCCGGCCAGAACCCCGAAGAAAGCGTCCCCCTCGGCGTCCAAGAGTCCCAGTCCCACTCCTACGCGCCCCCGCAGCAAACCCGTTAAGCCTGCTCCGCCTTCAAGCACTCCGACTCCGAAGGCCACGCGTTCGAGCAAAGCTCCCAGCGCCCCCGCCGGCACGGCGGATTCCGGTCCCACGAATCGTGTGCTGGCCCTGGTCAACTCCGAGCGCGACAAGGCAGGTTGTGGGCCGCTGACCACGAACGCCAAGCTCACCAAGGCCGCTCAGGACCACAGCCAGGACATGGCCGACCACAAGAACATGTCTCACACCGGTTCCGACGGTTCGTCCATGAGCGACCGGCTCGCCCGTGCCGGGTACAGCTTCAGGTCGGCGGGCGAGAACGTCGCCGCCGGATACGGCACTCCCGAAAGCGTCATGGCCGGCTGGATGGCCAGCCCCGGCCACAAGGCCAACATCCTCAACTGTGGCTTCAAGGAGCTCGGTGTGGGCCTGGCGCAGCCGGGCAACTACTGGACCCAGGACTTCGGGTCGTAGCCGGACAGCGCCCCCCGGCATGGGCCGACTTGGCTGTGCTGCTGCCGCTACTGGGGTTCTTCCCGTTCCCGTTCGACGAGGTCCCCGCTGGTCTTTGAACCGGTGCTGCCGCCGTCCGCGGCGGGCGCCGTCTGTCCGGTTTCCGGAACGGAGGCCGAAGGGGCCACCGACGGCGAGCCCCGTGGCGCTTC
>NZ_BMPQ01000068.1:0-6449 GCF_014647675.1 Streptomyces flaveus
AACTCGCCAGATACGTCATGAACACGACGTCAAAGAACAGTTGACGCGACACGCACCATTAGTTCATCGACGAGCCCTGAGTTCGTTCCTCAGAGGGCGGTAAGTGACGTGCTGCCCGTTTCGCGCTTGCCGCTGGGGCTGGCGGGCTGGTGGCGGCCTCTCCGGGTGGCTATGGCCGGGGCTGGGTGAACAACCCCTGCTCGGGCTCGATCAGGATCCCGCGTTCGACCAGCCGCTTCAGCTTCAGCCGGACGTTGTTGACGTTGCTGGGCGTGATCTCCAGATCCATCGCTTCACAGACCGCCCGTGCCCGCAGCGGGGCGTCGGCCGCGGCGAACACCGCCATGATCTGCCGGTAGGCCGGATGGTCCGGCAGCCTCGCGGCCGGCGGCGTCGGCGGGGACGGATCAGGCAGCGCCAGCAGGGTCTTGCGGGTGATGCGGACCTCCTCGGCGACCCGGTCGAACTCCGCCAATTGCGCGGTGAGTTCTGCGATGCGTCCCCGCGTGGCCTCGGCCTGCACGGCGATCTCGCGCTCTTGCTCCTCCAGGTGCGCGAGCACCGCTCCCAAGGTCAGCTCGCTGCCGCTCATGCGCCGCGCCAGGTGGGGGTGGAGGTCGCGGTGAGCATCCGGGCCATCCGGTCGCTTATGGCCCAGTACACCCTCGACTCGGCGGAGGCGGGCCGGTGCTCGTAGTCCCGTACCAGCCTGCGGTGCAGCATCATGATCCCGTTCACCTGCTCCACCACCCACCTCTTGGGCTGCGGGACGACCCCGCTGGCTGCCGGGTTGCGCTCGACGACTTCGACATCGATGCCCACCTTCTGCCCGTGGCCGATGACGGCGGTCTTGAACCCCTGGTCCACCAGAGCCTTGTGCACCGTGTCGGTGTCGGCGGCGACCGTGTCCAGCAAGGCGATGCCGGCGGCGTTGTCGTGCACGGACGCGGTCAGCACCACCACCGCGATCACCAGACCGAGAACATCAACTGCCAGGCCGCGCTTGCGGCCCGGGACTTTTTTTGCCGCGTCCCGTCCGGTCGTCTTCGCGGGCACCCCGGCGGCCGCGTGCAGGCTCTGGGTGTCGAGCACCACCAGGCTCGGGTCGGCCTTGCGGCCCCGGCTCTCGCGGACCTGCCGGCGCAGCAGGTCGTGGATGGTCTGGTCGGTGCCGTCGTCGCGCCACTTGTAGAAGTAGTACTTCACCGCACCGGCCGGGGGCAGGTCGTGGGGGAGGTAGTCCCACTGGCAGCCGGTACGGGACTGGTAGAGCAGGGCGTTGACGATCTCCCGCATCTCGTAGGCGCCCTGGTGGCCGCTGACCGAGGGATGCTGAGCCTTCCAGGAGGCGATGACGGGCTCGATCAGGGCCCACCGCTCGTCGGACAAGTCGCTCTTGTAGGGCTGGCGGTCACTCACGAAGAACACTCCAGCACGACAGGACTCCCCGATCAGTCCCGATACACCTGTGCCACACCTTCCAGCGACAACAAACGCCGCATCACGTCACATACCGCCCTCTCAGGGGCCGTGCACTGTTGCCTCGAGCACGCCATTCAGCTTTCCGATGTCCCCTCCCGCTCCATGGGCAGCCGCCGCCTGCCCGGCATCCAAGTGGAAGCGAGGTGAGGACGGTGCCGGAGACACAAGAGCTCGGCACGGCCGAGGACTTGGTGGAGAGGGTCGCGGCGATTGATGTCGCGAAGGCGTCGGGGATGGTGTGTATGCGCCTGCCCCACGAGACCCGGACGGGACGTCGGGTCCAGGAGGTGTGGAACGTCCCGTCGACCACCACCGCGATTCTGGAGCTGGGCGACCGTCTGGTCTGCCAGGGTGTCACCCGGGTGGTGATGGAGGCCACCGGCGCGTACTGGAAGCCGTACTTCTTTCTGCTGGAAGCCCGCGGCCTGGAATGCTGGCTGGTCAACGCCCGTGACGTGAAGAACGTCCCGGGACGGCCCAAGACGGACAAGCTGGATGCGGTCTGGCTGGCCAAGCTCACCGAGCGGGGCATGCTCCGCCCCTCGTTCGTGCCGCCGAAGCCGGTGCGGCAGCTGCGTGACCTGACCCGCTTGCGCGCGGTCCTCAACCAAGAACGCTGTCGGCACAAGCAGCGGGTGGAGAAGATCCTGGAGGATGCGCAGATCAAGGTGACCGGCGTGCTCACCGACCTGTTCGGTGCCTCCGGCCGGGACATGCTCGCCGCCCTCATTCCCGGCGAACGCGGCCCTCGCGTCCTCGCCGATCTGGCCCGCGGCAATCTGGTCCGCAAGAAGGCCGCCCTGGCCGATGCTCTGACCGGGCAGTTCGAGGACCACCACAGCTTCCTCTGCCAGACGCTGCTGGACAGCGTCGACCACCTCACCGGGCAGATCGCGCGACTGGACGGGCAGATCACCGCTGCTGTTCAGGACCTGCCCGGACCGCAGGAACACACACGCCCCGGGCCCTCGCTCGTCGAGCGGCTCGATGCCATTCCCGGTGTCGGACTCACCACCGCCCACATCCTGCTGGCCGAACTCGGCCCGGACATGGCCGTGTTCCCCACTGCGGATCACCTGGCCAGCTGGGCCAAGCTCACCCCGCGGACCACGCAGTCCGGTGCCAAACGCGGCTCCAGCCCGACCGGCCGGGGCAACCCCTGGCTCAAGAGCGCCCTCGGTGAAGCGGCCAGCGCCGCTGCCCGAACCGACACCTACCTCGGCGCGCGATACAGACGCATCGTCAAACGCCGCGGGCGCAAGAAGGCCCTGGTCGCCATCGCCCGCTCAATCCTGATCATCGCCTGGCACCTGATCAATGATCCCGACACCACCTTCCGTGACCTCGGCTCCGACTACCACCAACGCCTGATCGACCCGAAACGCCGCACCCGCGACCTTGTCCGCCAGCTCAACGCGCTTGGCCACGATGTCACTCTCGCCCCCGCAAGCTGACCGCCATCTCAAGCTCTGGCCAACGAACGCGTCAGCATGCCCGTGACCTGGGGAATTTTCCATTCAGCGTGCTGGCCGATTTCCGCGACCGTCTCGCCGAAGGCGATCGTGCTGACCGCCTCCTGGACCTCGCGCTGGCCCGCCTCAAGGAGGCTGGCCTGGTGCACGAGCGCACCACCCAGCGCACCGACTCCACCCATGTCCTGGCCGCGGTGCGTGACCTGACCCGCCTGGAGCTGATCACCGAGGCGGTCCGCGCCGCACTGGAAGAAGTCGCCGGCACCTCCCCTCACCTGCTGGACGAGCTGGTCGATGAGGACTGGGGGCGCCGCTACGGCCGACCGGTCCGCCTGGGCAAGAACCCCACCAAGCCCAAGACCAGGATCCTTGCCACCGGAAACGACGCCGTCCGGCTCCTGGAACACCTCTACCGGCACGCAGCAGACCGCACATCAGGCCCTCGTATCCAGGCCCTGCGCCAGATCATGGTGCAGAACTACCACCGTGACGCCGCAGGACACCTGCGCTGGCGCACCGCCGAGAAGGAAGGCGGGCCCGGACTGCCGCCCTCGTCCCGGGCGGTCATCTCTCCCTACGACACCTCGGCCCGCTACGCACGCCACGGACACATCATCAGCTGGAAAGGGTTCTCCGCCCATCTGACCGAGACCTGTGCTCCCGACGGCCCCAACGTGATCACAGACGTGGCCACCACCTCGGCCACCACCCACGACAGCCAGGTCCTGCCCGGCATCCACACCCGCCTGTCACGCCGCGGACTGCTGCCCGCCGAGCACCTGGTCGACGCCGGCTACACCTCCCTGCCCCACCTGGAACAAGCCACCCGTGAACACCAGGTCACCGTCTCCGGACCACTCCGGAGCAACCCCACCCGCCAACACCGCCGAAACGAGGGCTTCGCCCGGGACGACTTCCACATCGACTACGACCGCCGGCAGGTCACCTGCCCCCAGGGCCAGGTCAGCCAGGGCTGGCACGGCCCCTACCCGACCTCCTCACCCACCGCGGCCCCACTCATCGTGGCCAGGTTCACCAAAAGCCAGTGCCAGCCCTGCCCGGCCCGCACCCAGTGCACCACCTCCCGCGAAAGCACGCGCACCGTGGGCTTTCCCCCACGAGAACTCCGCGACCTGCAACTTCGCGTCCGCACCGAGCAACAGACACCCGAGTGGAAGACCCGCTACGCGGTCCGCTCCGGAGTGGAGGGCACGGTTAACGAGTTCGCCCACGGATACGGCATGCGGCGCTGCCGCTACCGCGGACAGGGAAAGGCCCACATCCAGCACGTCCTGACAGCCATCGCCGTCAACATCGAGCGCCTCAGCGGACTGCCTCCAACCGAAGAAGCCCCCACGCCCCGCCGACCGACTGCCTTCCAGAACTACCTCGACCAGCGCGAGATACCCCGGCCGAAGTCCTGGCGAACCCTGGGCAGCTGACCTCGGCGCTCCAAGATCCCCGACAGAGTCAAGCTAAGGCATGGCCATGACCGCGTCCGCCATCCGGCACAGGCTGAAAGGTCATGGTCAAAACGCTCGAACGGGCCGCCGTCGACGTGCCCGCCGACGCCCAGCAGTGTCTGGCGGCGTTCCTCGACGCCCGGCGTGATCGGCATCCGCGGATGCCCGACACCGTCCTCGGCCAGCCAGGCGGCCGCCGTTATCTAGTGCTTCTTTGCCTTTGGTACAGGTCAGCGCAGTCTGCTCAGGCATGTTTGGCAGATAGATGAGCGCGGTCGGGTAGTCGAGTCCATGCCGGGCCATCGCGTGGCGGTCAGGTGAGGAGGGCGCGGAAGGCACTGGCCAGGGTGGCGGCGAAGGTGAGGGCGGCGGGGTATGTGGCGCCGTCCATGCGGGCGAGCTTGCCCGAGTCGGCGGCAGCTAGGAGCGCAACGACGATCACGAGTGCGACCTGTGGAAGCGCCCTCCCACGAAACAAAGCGTTCTCGGCCCTGAGCGACAAGTGGTGTTGGATCCCAGGCTCTGGTCCACTTCTTGTGGTTGGGTGACGCTCGGTCACGCCAATAGAACCCGTTTGCGTAGGAGTTCGAATCCTGCGCGGCCGAACATCTGGCGCTTGAGCATCTTGATCCTGTTGACATGGCCCTCCACGACGCCGGAGTTCCAGGGGAGGGTGAGGCCGGCGGTGACGGCGTCGAGGTCGCGCAGGAGGTGCTGAGCGAAGTGGCGGAGGCTGGGCAGTACGGCGGTGGCGCTGGCTACTGCGATCCATTCGGGGAGTTGGTCGCCTTGCAGGTGAGTGAGCATGTGGGCGCAACCGCCCTGGTGCCCTTGAGCTGGGCGGGGCGTCGGCGATCAACTCGCCGATGCCCAGCGGGGGTCGCTGGAACCAGGACCCCGCACGTGGTGAGCGCGAGCTATGGCCAGCGTACGGCGCACCCGCGTCGCTGCTGGCTGTGATCCGACCACGCCGTGTGACAACCCGAGGCCGTCGAACCCGCCACGTACGGGACCTGATGGAGGGTCAGGCGCCCGGGTGCAGACCGGGCCAGCCGGGTGTCGGGTCGCCCTTGACCTCGCCGAAGTAGAGGGCGAAGGTCTGCTTCAGCCGCTCTACCTGGGCCCGGTCCTCCATGAAGCGGGGGAACCCGTCCAGGTGGGCGTTCGGGTACTCCCAGATCGGCTTGAGGCCGGTGGGGGGCGCGATGTCCGTGCGTACCGACCAGCTGTTGGAGGTCTGGCGCTCGGTGGACAGCTGCCAGTTGAGGTAGAGCTTGGCCGCTGTGGGGTTGGCGGCCTGCTTCAGGATCGCGAGCCGCTGTCCCCACGCCATGAACGGGTGCCCGTCGGTCATCACCCAGCGGTTCGGGGTGGTGGCGAGCGGGTTGCCACCCGCGCCGACGCCGATGATCTTCTCCTTGTTGGTGACCGCGGTGCCGGGGGAGAAGGTGCCGCGGGCGAACTGCGGCTGCTGTGCAGCGAGGCGGGCCATCCAGTCCCAGCCGTAGGTCTCGGCGTAGAGGGCGTAGAGGTAGAGCACCGCGTCGTCGTCGTGCGGGTAGGAGGAGGCGATGGCGCCCTTCCAGCGCGGGTCGACCAGGTCCAGCGGCGTCTGCGGCGCGTCGGCGCCGGCCGCCGCCACGTCGTACAGGTAGCTGAAGGCGATGACCATGCCGGCCACCCACGCGCCGTCCGGGTCCTTGAACTTCTTGTGGAGCTTGCTGAAGCCGGCGGGCTTGTACTGCAGCAGCCGCCCCTGGCGCTTCCAGCGGGTGAAGTCGTGCAGCGTCTGCAACTGCACCAGGTCGGGGACCAGGGTGTCGGTCTCGAACTGGTTGTCCACGCGGACGTCGTGGTACTTGCTGTAGTCCACGATGAGGTTGAGGTCGATCTCCGGGAACCGCGCGCGGAAGGCGGTCCGGGCGCCCGCTCCGCTGCCCGAGTTGGCGAGGTCGCCGCCCGCGTAGATCACGAGCTTGCCGCCTTCGGCTATGGCGGCCTGGTACAGCTCGTCGAGGGTCCTGGTCTCCTC
>NZ_BMPQ01000068.1:6480-14276 GCF_014647675.1 Streptomyces flaveus
CGTGGCTGTGGCAGGGGCGGCCGCGGCGGGGGACGCGGTGGCGGCGAGTGTGCCGAGGCCGAGCGCGGCGCCCGCTCCGGTGGCGAGGAGGCGCCGTCGGCTGGGAAGGCTGGTCACTTGGGTAGCCCTTTCTGCGTGGGGGCAGGGATGTTCCCGGTGTACGGGCGGCGGACCGCCTCGGCCGGGAGGGTGGGAGCGGAAGCAGCGAAGCCGGTGGTCTCGTACGGTCTGCGCCTCAGACCGGCGGTGAGCTTGCCGGAGTCGAGGATGTCGGAGGCGAGCCGGTGGCCGTCGGCGGGGGGGCGGCCGGCGTCGGTCGGCAGCGCCTCCTGCTCGCTGTTGACGAGGGTGGCGGTCCTGTTCTTGCTGCCGACCGGAACGTCCAGATCGAGGCCGGTGAATTCGAGTGTGCTCATCAGGACTCTTCGCTGTTCCATCGAGGATGGGACCCGCTGACGCGAGCCATTCATCTGACAAGACGGTATCTGACGCATCAGATGTTGTTGCCATGGGGGCACCCGGTGTGATGCGAGTCGCACTGGGCCTGCTGTTGCGGCCACCGTTGGCCGGGTGGGTGGTGCCGTGGCGTGAAGTGCATGGGGCGCCGATGGAGGTCCGGGCGGAGTTGGGAGAGAGCCTGCGGAGCACCGGGCAGACGGTGGTGTCCAGGCAGCCGTACTCATGGTGGTCTCCGCCGTGGCGGTCTCGGCCGTATCCAGGCGGGGCAGCAAGACGGTGTCGGGGAAGAGCAGCAGAAAGGTCGAGCACGGCGCCAGCACGGGCCTCGACGGCGGCCGCGCCCGTGATCTCGGGTGCTCCTCGACCACGCCGACCGGATCCTGGCCGCCGTGCGGGGGGCCGAGAGCGCCCTCGCGGCGGTCAAAGGCACGGTCACCGCCACTGCCACCCTCGCCGCGTTGCCGTCGACCGTCGCCCAGATCGCGGCCGACGTTATTCTCGCCCTGTCCCGCCGCACCACGTGTACTACCTCCCGCTCCACCTTCTCTACCGGCATTGCTACTTGTGGAGATGGAGGTGGTGGCCGGCCCCGGGCGATGGGGTGCCCTGCCGTCCCATCGGGGGAATCGGCGGAGGTCTGGGCTTCAGGAGCATGCGAACCGCCCACGAAATCACGGGAGTTCGCGGTCGGTCTGTCCGGATCATTGGAGCTACGGAGCTACGGAGCTACGGAGCTACGGAGCTACGGAGCTACGGAGCTGTGGAGCTGTGGAGTTACGGCGTCACGGTCAGCGGTGTGCGGCCCACCGTCGTCGAGCCGTCGCCGAACTCCACGACCCCGACGTACCGTTCGCCGCGTACGGCGTCCGGCCAGGTCACCGTCAGTTCGGGGCGGTCGCCCGCGGTGACCTGCTGGGAGGACGGGGTGACCGAGGGGCGTACCGCCGGGGCGCCCTGGCCCACCTCCGAGCTCCACAGGGTGTACTGCTGGCTGGTCGTGCCGGCCGGGAGTCTGTACTGGAGGACGTAGACGTCGTAGTCGCCGGGCGGCAGGTCGGTGTGTTCGTCGGAGCCGGCGTCGGGGCGGCCGATCTGGTTGCCGGCGGTGTCGAAGGCGTAGAGGTCGATGTCGCTGCCGGGAAGGTGGTCGGCGGCGGTGATGGCCACGCGGGTGAAGGCGGCGCCTTCGGGGACGTGGACGCGGTGCTTCACGACCGCGTCGTTGGTGTGCGGGCTCTCCGAGAAGTCGGACTTGTCCGTGCCGGTCAGGGTGCCTGTCGTCTTCTTGGCGGTGTACAGGGCCGCTTTCGCCGTCAGTTCGCCGGTCCAGCCGACTCCGGCGGTCAGCTTCACCGAGTCCTGGCCGGTGACCGTGACCTCGTTCGGCGCCGCGAACCGCGTGGGGCGCAGGGCGATCGGGCTGGTGACGCGGTGGCGGGCGTGGGCGTCGCTCAGGGTGAGGGAGCCGTAGGACCAGGTGTCGTAGGTGGCGTCCATACGTTCGAACTCGACCGTGTACGAGGCCGACTCGCCCGGCGCCAGGGTCAGCCGCTTCGGGGTGACCCTGGCGCGGAAGCCGGGCGGGGTGTGGAGCGTGGCCTTGTACGTGGCCGTCTTGGAGGACACGTTGGTGACCTTGCGGGTTACCGTCTGGTGGCCGTAGAGGTCGCCCACCGAGATCGACGGGTAGTTGAGGTCACTGGGGTCGAGCGGTGTGGCCGTCGCGCAGGGGTCCTCGCCGTTCTCCGCCGCCGGGGGGATGCCGGTGGCGCAGAGGTACGCGGTCCAGTCGGCGGACGTGGAGTCGTAGACCAGACCGGGGTCGGCGGCACGGGTGACGCGGGGGATGCCGGAGCCGTAGTCGAGCGGTGTGGCGGAGTCGGCGTCCTGGCGGCCGATGGGGCCGCCCTTCTCGTCCTTCGTCGTCGCCGTGGTCATCAGTGCCGATTTGACCTCCATCGGCGACCAGTCGCGGTGGAGCTGCTTCAGCAGGGTCGCGAGGCCCGCGATGTGCGGCGACGCCATCGACGTACCGGACATGAAGCCGAACGAGCCCGCGTAGCCGCTCAGGCCTCCTGGCACCGTGCCCGCCGGGACGGCTTCGCCGGGGGCGGTGATGTCCGGCTTGAGCAGGTCGCCGTGGCTGTGGTGGTCGGGGCCGCCGGAGGAGAAGGAGGTGACGTCCCGGGCGGTGGTCTTGTGGCTTTGGCTGGGGAGGATTCCGGCGGTCGCGTTCTCGGTGGCCGCGTACTCCTTCACCGTCGGCGAGTCCTGCTTGCTCACCTGGAACAGGGGGATGGCGAGGGTGGTGGCGAAGAAGTCCATGCCGCTGGTCGGCGTGTGGGTGAGGACGATCGCTCTGCCGCCCGCCGACTTGACCTCGGTGGCTTTCGCCCCGTAGAAGAAGTTGCCGCCCCGGTCGCAGACGACGATCTTGTCCTTGGTCCGCGCCGGGTCGAGCGTGCCCGGCGCGCACAGCGCGGCCCGCTCGGCGTCGGCGTCCGACTTGCGCACGTCGGCGGCGTTGACCAGCGGGGTCGAGGGGACCCCCGAGTTCAGGCTGCGGTTGGTGATGCGGCGGCCGTTACCCAGGGTGAGTGAGGCGGTGTACTCGGTGCCGTGCGTCGACGCGGCGACCGTCGTCAACCAGGGGGCGGTGATCTGGACGGTGCCCGGGCCGCTGTTGCCGGCCGAGGCGGCGACGAAAACGCCCGCCTTGGCCGCGTTGAACATGGCCTCCTTGACGGTCGGGTGGGTGATATCCCCGCCTATGGAATAGTTGATGACGTCCACGCCGTCCGCGACAGCCCGGTCGATCGCGGCCACGGTGTCCACGCCCCAGCAGTTCGTGCTCCAGCAGGCCTTGTAGTACGCCAGCCGCGCGGCCGGCGCGACCCCGCTGAGCTTTCCGCTGGTGCCGGTGCCCGGGATCGACGCCTCGACGCCGTGGTTCCCGGCGGCCGTCGTACCGGTGTGTGTGCCGTGGCTGTTCCGGTCCAGTGGCGAGGCCACGTCGTCGGGGGTGGGCGCGGCCACGCCCTTGCGGAACCACTGGGCGCCGATCACCTTGTTGTTACAGGTGACGCGGTTGGCGGGGTCGGGGTCGGTGCCCTCGTCGCACGTGCCGTGCCACTTCTTGGCGATGGCCTCGGCGTCGGGGCGCGGCTCCGGAAGTGGGGCGAGCATCGGGTTCGACGGGTCGAAGCCGGTGTCCACGATGCCGATGATCATTCCCTCACCGGCGTGCTCGGGCCCGCCTAACTTCGACCGCAGTCCCTTGCCGCCGGAGAGACCCAGCATGGCGGGGAGCGAGCCGGAAGGGGTGGTTTTCCCTGTGCCGGACGCGTCGGACGCGGGTGATTCCGGGGCCCGGTCAGTGGTGGTTCCGGCTCGACCCGCAGCCTCCGCCGCGGGGGCGTGGTCCGGCGTCGGAGAGCCGGCGGAGCCCGGGGAATCCGCCGTCGGTCGGCTTGCCGTGCTGCGGGTCACCGCGGCGACCCCCGGCGTCACCGCCAGCTTCGACGCCTGCCGGCCAGTCAGTTTCGCGGCGAAGCCGCTGAGCGTGAAGTCGTAGTCGTAGAGCGCCTTGACGCCGGGTACGGAGTCGAGGACCTCGTCGCGGCGGTCGTCCAGGTGGCGTCGATAGGCGTCGATCGCGCCGGAGTCGGGGTCGAGCCGGTTGCCGGACTTCGGTGCCGTCCGCTTCAGGCGGGGCAGTTCGCCCTCGTAGGCGGCGACGGGTGCGTCGGTGAGCGTCACGACGTACATTCCGGGGCCGAAACTCCCGTCACTCTCCGCCAAGGCCCAGGCGGCGTCGGTATCGGCGGCGTAGACGGCGGGAGCGGTGACGGCGGTCAGCGTCAGGGCTCCGGCGAGGAGCGGCGCCAGCAAGGTGACGGCAGCTCTCGGACGTATGCGATTGTGTGTCAACTGTGGTCCATGTCAATCGAGTTGGTTAAGACCTTGATCCCCCACGGCCCTCAGTGTCACATTGGATACGGTCGGCCTCCTCCCACAGCTCGTCCACGCGACGGCGAGCACCCAGCTCACGCTGTTCCAGCAGCCCAATCACCGACGGCATCCACGACCTCCCGGGGAGCGACACAACGCCAGGCCACTACTCCCACGGCACCTCCCGCCCTACGCTCCACCAGGGTCACCGGGTTGATGAACCGTTCCTGCTGGGCCGTCGTGGCCGCCGCCGCGCGCATCGCCGGCAGCGTGGCGCCCGCGACCAGACCGGCGGTGACCGCCATGACTCTGCGGCGGCTGTGGGGGTGTTGGAGCCAGGACATGCGAGATCAGCTTCCTCACGGGTAAGGGGGACCGGGATCTGAAGTTCGAAATGCCGCTCTGGCTCTGGGGTTCTGGTTGGTGGCGAATGATCTGGGCAGGGGGCGGTGGCAGGTGGAGCAGGTGCCGGTCCAGCAGTTCAGCAGGTCTTGGATGGTGTCGAGGATCTGGTAGAGGGTGAACCCGCTGTATCGGCTTTTCGGGCCAGGCGCTGCTCGGTCAGGAACGCATGGGCGGCGGCGACCAGGTGACGTGGTGATGCCAGCCGGTCCAGGAGCGGCCCTCGAATCCCGGGACCGGGGTGGGGAGGGGCTCCGGTCCCGGGCGGGGGTCATCCGGCGGCCAGAGTGGTCCACTTCTGGTTGGAGTCGCCGTGGCAGTCCCAGAGTTGGAGCTGCGTGCCGTCGGCCGTGGAGAAGCCCGGAATGTCGAGGCAGCGGCCGGAGGCGGGGTTGCGGTAGCCGCCGTTGTAGGGCTCCCAGACCTGATTGGCGCCGCCGTGGCAGGTCCAGAGGTGCACCTTGGTGCCGTTGGTGGTGCCCCAGCCGGCGGCGTCGAGGCACTTGCCCATGGAGCGCAGGGTGCCGTCGGTGTAGGCGGACCAGACCTGGTTGACGGCGCCGGTGCAGCTCCAGGTCTGGACGGCGGTCCCGTCGGCCGTGCCGAAGCCGCTGACATCCATGCACTTGCCGCCCAACTCGGACTGCACACGTGAGGGAGCGGGGGCGGGGTTCCTCAGCCACCCGGCGCTGTCCGCGGACTGGATGCCGCGGTGGAAGGCGTCGGCCATCTTCTGGTAGCCCGAGTCGTTGGGATGCAGGAAGTCGTCCAGGTCGGCCGTGGTCAGGCTGCTCATGTCCACGTACGCGACGCGCTTGCCCGCGGCCTGTGCTTCGCTCACGATCTGGGGGATGGCCTGGTTGTACGCGGCGCGGTACTGCTCCTCCGAGCCGCTGGTGGACACGACCAGGGAGGCCACGAGGACGGTGGCGTCGGGGGCGTCGGCGGTGATCTGGTTGACCAGCGACTTCAGCCGGGCGGTGGCGGTGGAGACCTGATAGCTCTCGTTGAGGTCGTTGGTGCCGATCATCAGCGTCACGACGTTGGGCCGGTAGCGGGTCAGCGAGGCGTCGGCGAGTTCGGCGATCTGGTGGATCTTGTAGCCGGGGTGACCTTCGTTGTCGGGGTCGGACATCGAACCGCCCCGCCCCGTGCCCACGAAGTCCAGCGGATGGCCGTCTGCCGCGAGCTTGTCCCACAACGGGGCCCGGTAGCCGTTGCCCGTACTGCTTCCCACACCCCAGGTTATCGAGTCGCCGAGCGGCATGACCCGCAAGGGCGTGTTCGAGGCGGCGGAGGCAGGTGCCACACCTGCCGCCGTCATCCCGAGCGCAGCAGTGACCAGCGTGATGAGGGGCAGGATCCAAGGCTTTCTCATGCAGTCGTCCTCTTCTGCGAGTGAGTGCTGAATCTGGCGCGGGCTGCTCGACGTTCGTGTCGGCAACTCGGCTGCTGTGTCGTCCCGCTGGCGTCGGCGGGCGCATGACGTACTGGCGGAACGGCGTGGTGGGGAACGTCGTCATCCTTGAGCAAGCGGCTCCGGCCTGGCCCGTCAGGGGCCGTCCGGAGGCAGTGTGGTGCGGCCCTGAAGTGTTCGGCATAGCGAACGCAGGTCGAAGTGTCGAGCAACTGGATAATAAGGTTCCGGTGATCAGCGTCAATACCTCTCGCAAAATTCGCAAGCCGGAACATTCACAACTGAACCAGGCGACCTCAAGTCCCGTGGTGTAGGGGTCTTTGGTAGAGGGTCAGGTAGCGGTGCGGGCGCGGGCTTGGACAGGCACCGTTGCCGTACTGGTTGCCGCCGTTCCCGAAAAGGTTGCCGCCCGGTCCAAGTGCACGACTTGAGGATGACGGACCGCGATCCCGGTGACCCAGTCGATGGTCATCGTCTTCTCGTTGCCGGTGAGCAAAAGCGGGACCACGCCAGCCATGCGCAGAACAACAGCGTCTCGAGCTCGCTTCCACCGCCCGGACCAGGCACTTTCGGGCCTAATCCCCAGTCGAACTGCAACCAGGGACCGGGCTCGGCGATCCACGGCCGGAAGTACGACGGTGGCCGGCCCGCCACTGCTCCCTTCGCCCGCGCGACCGCCCGCCGCGTCGTCCGCTCGTCCCCGGTGGACCCCAGTAGCTGGAGGCGTTCGTGGAGCTTGTCGGCTCGCACCGTGCGCTGCGACCGGTCGACCCGCTCCTCGATCTTCGGCAGGAATGGGTCGATCAAGGATCTTGTGCTGTCCGCTCTCCACTCCTAGGATCCATGCCGTCCGAAGGATCGGTTCATGTTCGCAGTGTCGAACGCGGCCCCGGCCGAAGCGGCTTGCGCAGGGTGCACATGCCGGGCATGACAGCACCCGCATCATCCGTACCAGTAAGGCTCTCCCCAACACGCCAAGTGCCGGACTTGGAAGGGTGCACCCGGCATTCGTGCGGCGAGCCCCGATCGCCTCCCGGAGCATCGTGTGACGTCGCCCGCACCATGCCCACGCCCGCGCCTGTGCCGCGCGGCCGTGGTCCTCCTGTCAGACCTGGCGCGGCCGGCCCGTCGTCCAACTCGTAGGCCGTGCCTGGGGCACGTCGTATCCCAGCCCCGTCCTGCCGCCCCCATCCCGCCAGATCACCCCACTGACCGGCGGCGACGCCTTCGACGGAACGACCGTGAAACCGAAGCGGGAATCGAACCATAATCCGGATCACGACAAGTGGTCCGTCAACAACGGCCTGACCCTGCGCACCGCGACGGCCACCAACGACCTGTACTGGGCCCGCAATACCCTCACCCACCGGATTCAGGGACCCACCTCCACCGCGACCATCCAGCTGGACTACGCGACGATCCGCGACGGACAGCAACTGGAACACCACCGGCACCGGCGCCGAAGCCGCGAGCGCCAACGTCACGGGCTACGCCGCGCAGACACTCGGCGGCTCCGTCCGTATCGCACGGTTCGCGCTGACCACACCCCGAGCGCAGCAACGTTCTT
>NZ_BMPQ01000069.1 GCF_014647675.1 Streptomyces flaveus
AACTCGCCAGATACGTCATGAACACGACGTCAAAGAACAGTTGACGCGACACGCACCATTAGTTCATCGACGAGCCCTACGCCGCTCAGGTGGCTGCGGACCTCGAGCGCAACGCCAAGGATCAGGAACGTATCGGCGCCGAAGTATCCGTACTCCAGGAGCAGTTGCTCGCCCTGCAGCGTGACCATGCCCTGCTGGTGAACCTGCAGCAGGCGCTGAGCGGCGAGAGCCCCGCGGACGCCGGTGCAGGTTCAGGCGAGGCTGTCACGGCTGCGCCTTCGGTACCGCGGCAGGCTTCGGCCGGGCCCGCACCGGTCAGGCAGAAGAAGGCCGCTGCCCCGAAGGCCGGGAAAACACCGGCCAAGAGCGCCGGTGCGAAGGCGTCCGCGACCGGGGTGAAGCAGCCCACGCTCGGCGAGCTCATCCGCACCCATCTGGGCCGGCAGTCCGAGCCGCGTTCCTCCGCGGAGATCAGCACCGGGCTGGCCCAGGCCCATCCCGACCGTGACATCAAGCCCAAGGTCGTGCGCACCACGGTCGAAGGACTCGTCGCCAAGGGGCATGTCCACCGCACCAAGCAGGGCTCGTCCGTCTACTACACGGCATCCGAGACTGCTCCGGCCGACACCTCGCCGGAGCAGAAGGACCTGGTCACTGCCTGACGGAGAAGCGTCCGGCGCGAACGGCCGCCGCCACCGCCGCCGCAGAGCGGAAATCGCCGGCACGTTGTCGCCGGTGCCCGCCCGACAGTCCCAACCGGCGGGCACCGTCAGCACAACGGCAAAGGCGGCGCCGATCCCTGTAGCCAGACGTAACCGCAGCTCGGGCTGGACGGTTGGGCGGCGCCGTAGCGGGCGTCGTGCTCGGTCTTGCGCGGGCCGTAAAGGATCATTCCGACGCTGCCCCCGGCGCTGGGCACCGGTTCACTTGAGGTCTGCTGCTGATGACATCGGCGCGGCGGTGCGCTCGGAAGAGACGGACGGAGACATGGTCGCCGTCATTGGGCGCGTCGAGGACGTCGACTCGGTCAACGAGGAGGCCGTTGTCGACGAGGAGGTCTTCCCACAACGTCGGCGAGAGCACCCACATCTGCACGGTCAGCGGCTTCCCGTCGGCGAGCGGCAGGATCTCCGGGCGGGCGGTGACGCTCTGGGAGGGGCCGCGGTCGGCCGCGTTGGTGTGCAGGACGGAGAAGAACAGGCGGCCGTCCGGCTTCAGGGCGGAGGCGACGGCCGGGAGGAGCCGGTGCGGGTCGATGTAGCCGAAGCCGTGGATGGAGTAGATGACGTCGTACGGCTCGATGGCCTGCGTCAGGTACTCGGCGGCGTCGGCGTGGATGAGGCGCAGGCCTGGCAGGTTTGCGTATCGGGTGGTGGCGCGTTCGTGCTGGGTGGCTGAGGCTTCGACGGCGTCGACCGTGGCGCTGTGCTCGCGCACCAGGTGTGCGGCGTGCTTGCCCAGGCCGGAGGCCAGGTCCAGGACCCGCAGGCCGGAGAGGCCGCCGAGGACTTCGGCGCCGGGCCCGGTGGGCCAGAACCCCCAGGAGATGCGGTCCACCTCCAAGACCGTGGTGGACCGTTGGAGGTGGTGTGCCCCGTACTGTGTCCAGGCTTGGGAGTTGACGGCTTCGGGCTCCGTGCGGTGCATGACGCGCTCGCGATTCGGTGCTGCCTCTTACGTCACCGGGTGAGCGTTCAAGAACGCGGGTGCGCGGATGCTGATGTCCCGGACAGCGCCGGGGCCAGCCACCGGTGGAGGAAGGTACGGAGCCGGGTTTCGTCCTGCGGTGGCTCGCTGGGGTGCTGCAGCAGCGACGTCAGGAGTCGCATGATGATCTCGGCGAGGCCGTTGAGGTCGTCCTCGTCGATGCCGGCGGCGGCCCAGTCGACGGGGAAGCGCTGCAGCATCTTGGCGCCGTAGGCGATGGTTTCCCTGGTGGTGGCGCCGCGGCCGAAGGCGGTGGTGTCTCCGAGTTGCAGCAGAAGGCTCAGGCGTGGCTCGGTGGGGATGGTCCGTACGCAGAAGACCATGCCTTCGACCACGGCTTCGGCCGGGTCGGTGATCCCTTGCAGGTGCGCGATCATCAGGTCGACGAACGACTCGGCGCCCTGGGCCGCCACCTCGCCGATGATGTCGCTGATGCGGCCGAAGTGGCGGTAGACGGTCTGGCGGGTGACGCCGAGCTCGCCGGCGACGTCGGACAGGGTCGTCTTCGTGACGCCGTGCCTGTCGATGCAGCGGGCGGTCGCGTCGATGATGCGCTGCCGGGCCTCCGCGTCCGATGCGGGAGGCCGGCCTCCCCAGCCGTGATGCCCCATGGGCTTAGGATCGCACAGGCTCTGTGGTCCGTCGGGACATGGTCGCGCGGAGTACGGCCACGATGAGCCCGGTTGCGGCTACGGTGCACAGCACGGTGTACCACAGGCTGCCGATCGGCGTGCCCTGCTCGGTGATGCCATTGGCCGCCGCGAAGTAGGCCGGCAATGCGACCAGCCAGAGGACGATGTGGACGCCGAGGTACAGCGCCGGATAGATCCGCGCGAACAGCGGCGACGCCACCGGAGCCGGATCAGTTCGCCGCGCGCGCCAGGCGTCCGCGAGAAGGTAGAGGCCGACGATCCAGACCAGGGCGAGCTCGGCACCGATGATGGCCTGCTGGATCCCAAGCTGGTCCCCACCGCGGAAGACGTTGCTAGGCACGCCGGCGACCGTCATCGCGAGCGGTGTCAGGGCGCCGGCGACCACGGTGCGCAGGCTGATCTGCCGGCCGGTGAGCGTGCCTCGGCCGTCCTTCGCGCCGACCAGCCGGACGACAAGGTAGGTCATCGCGCCGAAGGATACCGAGGCGAACAGGAACATGCTGTTCATCGGGACCGAGGCGAGCGCCGGCTCGTTGATCATCTCGTTGCCGGGGTTCCAGGCCCACCACTTCAGCTGAGGTCCGAGCTGATCGAAGATCTCGTAGAACGCCTGGCAGGCGAACGCGACCGCCAGCGAACCGAGAAGGAGCCCACGTCGCGTGAAGACGCCGAGAACGCGGACCACCTCGTAGGCGAGCTGCGACAGCGCCGGATAGAAGGCCACGATGTAGAGCGGCAGCCGGTCGTACATGAACTGCACGGTGAACACGTTGTGGGAGAAAATGAACCCGACGTGCTCCTCCAGGCCGAACCAGCCCGGGAAGTAAAGCGGCGGCTCGATCACCGCCAGGTAGACGAGCGAGGCGAACCACAGAGAGATGTTGACCGGGTCGCCGTCGCGCCGCCATCGCCGCCACGCATGGACGAGGGCGAACACCGCACCGCCGATGATGAGCAGCTCGAGGAACGGCATGGTGCCGTTCTCGAGACCGAACGGGTTGCGGAAGTCCACGATGGGATCGGCGTCATGGCAGGAGAAGCCGAGCCTTCCAGCGAGGCGCTCGGCCGCTGAGTCGCATGAAAAGCTCATTCCCTGCTCCTCGGGTCAGTCATTGACGAGGTCGGTCTCGGCGGACGGCGAACTGCCGGCGCGGGTCTGGCCGGTGAAGTCGGTGCCGGGCGGATCCCGCTGGTCGTCGAACCCGCCGGGCACGACCGTGCGTCCGAGCCGCTGACGCACCTTGTAGCGCGCGATGCCGAACCAGAACCGCACATCGGTGGTCATCTCCCTGAGTGACATGTCGAGGTTGAAGACCTGGGCGAACGTCCGCTCGACGTAGGCGTCCTCGCGGCTCGTGGCGTTGATGGCGTTGAAGACCGGCCAGCTGAGGCGCGCGGCCAGCTTGCGGCGCCAGGGAGCGACGACCTCACTCCCGGTCGCGAAGTCATATGCCTGGTCACGGGCCATCGCGAGCATCCAGGGCACGTCGAGTGACTTCTTCTGCCGGGCGAGGAACTCGCGGAAGAAGGCGAGGTCGAGGACGTCGTGGCCGTGCAACATCTCGGCGAGGATGAGCGCGGAGCGGGCCGCCGAGCTCATCCCCTGGGCGTAGAACGGGTTGAACGCGCAGATCGAGTCACCGACGCAGACCAGCCCGAGGGGGGGCTGGTCGAGCAGGTCGAAGCGGCGCCACTTGTTGCCGGTCGAACGAGTGAGGTGCACCCCGGAGGTCGGAGTGCAGGCACGCGTCGCCTGCCCGAAGGACCTGGCCCGCACGCGGTCCACCGCGGCCTCGAAGGTGTCGACCTCGCGCGGCATCCGGATGCCCCACGCCCCCATGCACACGATGGCGCGGTCACCCTCGATCGGGAAGAAGTTGCTGAGGAACTCGTGTTCCTCGGGATGGTCGCCGGTGTCCTGGGTCGGAGTGACGACCAGGTGCTTCCACCACCATGCCTGTGGACGCCGGTCGGCGGGGGGCAGGTCGTACCACCGCGACGTGTAGGTGACCTTGGCGTCAAGGGTCTTCTCCGGCGGCGCCGGCCATCCCGCCGCGCTCAGCCAGTCGGCGACGGAGGAGCCGCGCCCCAGCGCGTCGACGACCAGGTCGGCGGACAGGTGGCCCGAGTCGTCGCCCGCGCGGTACTCGACTCCCTCGACGCGCCCGCGCGCGGTGCCGCCCCCGGTGGAACGAAGTCCGGTGACGGTCACGCCCTCACGGATCTCGATGGCCGGGAGCTCGCGGACCTTGTCGCGCAAGACCCGCTCGATGAGCACGCGGGAGCTGTAGACCATCGTCATCGACCCGGCCTTGCGCGGGGCCCAGCCGTCGTTCTCGCAGTACGCCGCGTCCATCGACGGCATCAGGAGCATCCCGCCCGCGGCGATCAGTGCCTCCTCGAACCCAGGAAAGATCTCGCCAATCGCGCGACGCCCAGAGTTGAGGAGGAAGTGGGGGTGCTTGCTCTGCGGCACGCCCCGCCGATGCTGCGCGTCCGGCGGGAGCCGGTCCCGCTCCAGGACGATCACCTCGTCGAAATGCCTCGCGAGCACTCCCGCGGCACACAGCCCCGCCACGCTACCCCCGAGCACCACGGCCGTCTTTCCCCGCACGCCGCCTCCATTCATACATTTCATGACTGAATGTATGAGCGGAGGGGAAGATAACAGGTACGGTCTGAACCTTCCACCCTTCCCGCGAGACGTCGGGTCCGGCGGAGTGACCTCCCACGGTCCAGCCGGGGCAACGGCCGGCTGGGACGCCCACGTGGCCTTTGGTGTAGGGAGTCCCGCCGCTCCGCTTCCGGTCGATGCCCATGACCGGTGTCAGTAGGGAAGTTGAGGTCAGCTGGCGTTACCGTCATCGACCAGTTGCGGTCCTGCTGCGCGCTCACCTGCGCGTACGACGGTCTCTGCGGCATGAGGGGAAGACGGCCTGCGCGGTCAGTCTGGCGTGTGGCGGTGGCCTGCGGCTTGGCGCAGGCTCTCTTCCAGCGCGGCCATCAAGTCCACCGCCGGTTCCGGCTCGGCAGGCGGCATGAGTTGGCCTCCGGACTCCTTCGCCGCGACCAGCTGTTCCAGTGCCGCGGCGTAGTCGTCGTGCAGCGCGGTGAGGTCGACGGCGGGCAGTTGGGCCATGAGCAGGGAGGCGAGCTCCAGTTCCTGCCCGGTCACCGGCGTGGTCGATCCCAGGTTGCCGGGTTCGCGGACTTCCTCTGGCCACAGCAGGGTCTGGACGACCAGGGTGTCGCGGCGCGGCCACAGTGCGGCCAGGCGCTCTCTGGTGCGCAGCGTCACCTTGGCCACGGCGGCGCGCTCGGCCCGGGCCAGCGCGGCCACCAGCAGTGCGTAGGGCCGCTGCCCGGCCTGCCCGTGCGGCGTGGCGTAGTAGCCGCGGGAGAACAGCAGCGGGTCCAGGCCGTCGACGGGGACGAACCCGAGGACGTCGATGACGTGCCTGCTGTGCAGCGGAAGCGCCTCGAGGTCTGCTTCCCGCAGCACCACGGTGCGCCCGTCCGGGGTCTCGTATCCCTTCGCGATCTCCTGGCTGTCCACCTCCCGGTGCTCGGCTTGGCAGACGCGCCGGTGCCGGATGCGGGCACCGTCGGTGGCGTGCACTTCATGCAGATCCATGCCGTGCCGTCGCGTCGCGGGGAACAACTGCACCGGCAGGCTGACCAGGCCGAACATGATCCAGCCGGTCCACACCGCCTGCGTGGGCACATCCATAGCTCCAGCCTCCGCCGCAGCGGTCAAGGGCGCACCTTCGAGCGGAGCGGTCGCTCGGATCACGGCCCAAGCATAGGCGGTTGCGGCGATTGATGATCAAGGTCCGCCACCGTCAGACAGCCGTCTGGTACAGGCCGCGTGTCGGCTCGGCGCATCCTCGGGACGGCGGGGCGTGGGCGGCGGTGTGTGCGCCGACCCCAGTGAGGGCGTCCTCGCCCGCCTTGATGGGGCGCACCCAGACCAGACCGACCAACTCAGCGGCATGATGACGGGCCGGGGCACGTGCCCGTCCCAAGGCCAGCGACCTGTCCTCTCTCAGCGTCTGCGGCATCCACCGCGTCCAGGAGCTGGCCGGTGAAGTCGCCTGACGAGCCGAACCCCGCAGTCAGGCGTCGCGCGCCCAGGGGCTGCCGACGGGCTGAGACTCTGACAGCGACGCTGGGGAGGGGGTGTCCCGGCCGGAGTCCTCCGGCTTTTCCTGGGAGCGGCGGCCAGGTGGGTGTGGGGTAGCCCGGCGGTAGGGTGGGCGGATTGGTGATCGAGGTGGGTGGTGGCGGTGGAGTGGCGTGAATACGCCGAGCAGATGGCGCTGCTCGCGCAGGACCTGCTGGCCCAGGACTCGCTCCAGGGGACGCTGGAGGAGATCGCCGCGGCCGCGGTGAAGCTGGTGGACGGCTGTGACGCGGCCGGGATCCTCGCGGTGCGCAAGGGCCGGGCGGTGACCCTGGCCGCCTGCGGGGAGATGGTTGATGAGTCCGACCGTCTCCAGGGAGAGCTGGGCGAGGGGCCCTGTTTCGATCTTGCCCGCCGCAAGGATGGCGCGCGTGTGTACCGGATTGCGGACATGACGCGGCCGCAGCCGGCCTGGGAGCGGTTCGCCGCCGGTGCCCGGGAGTTGGGCATCGGGAGCATGACCGGCGTGCTGCTCTACACCGACGACGAGGATTTCGGTGCGCTCAATCTGTACTCCCGCCGCCCGGGAGCGTTCGGCAAGGACATCGAGACCGCGGGCTGGCTGCTGGCCTCTCACGCGGCGGTCGCGTTGGCCAGCGCCCGTACCATCGACCAGCTCGAGCACGCCAAGGAGAGCCGGCACGCCATAGGTGAGGCCATGGGCATCCTGATGGAGCGCCACCGGCTGAGCGAGGACGACGCGTTCGACGTGCTGCGCCGCATCTCCCAGCACCACAACGTCAAGCTGCGCGATGTGGCCCAGAAGGTGCGGTTCGAACACCCCGGCCAGACCTGATCATCACTTCTCGTTCGCGGAAAAAGGGGGCGGGCAGGCGACGGGGGAATGCACCTGCCCACCCCGGAGGCAATGACCCGCACGGGGGGAGCGTGTCATTGCACAGCCGTGATCACGGCTCACCGATGACAGCGCACCGGGCGCCAAAAGTGTCACACCGTTTGTGCTGATCCGTCTACCGGCTCAGACTCCCGCAGCAGCACCGGTCCTTTCTCTGTCACCTGCAGCCGCTCGACAACAAGGCCAGCGGTCCGGACAGGCAAACCGCATTCCCGCCTCCCGGCAGAGGCCGACCGAGGAATCAGCAGCGACGCCGGCAGGCTCTGTACCGGGCGCGGAGATAGTGAGCGCGTGAGCGTGAGGGGGGAGTCCAGCTGACCGGCCAGGCCGCGTTGGCTGGTTTTCACCAGGGGGCTTGCTTGGGCAGTCAGGCGAGAGCCGCCGTCCTCACCTGGTGAGGTCAGGCAGTTGTGCATCCGCCACCGGGGCGTGACCAGGCGGCGAATTACCCGGCGAACCTCCCGCAGAAGCGGTCAGCCGGCCTCCCGCGAAGCCCAACGGGACTGATCGTTCCCAAGGTCGCGGTCCGGACCTTGGCCCGGACCGCAGCCCGGGCACCACTCTCCCGCCACCGTCCGTGGCCTGTCAGCGGAACCCCACTCCGGCTGTGGTCCATCATGGCGCCGACGGCTGGCGCCCCACCCCGGTCGGGCACCGGATGGTCGCCGACACCGTCTTGCCCCCGGCATGGACCTTCACCTGCACATCCGCCGAGAGCTCCTGCACCAGATGCCAGCCGAACCCGCCCGGCGTCCGTGGATCCAGCGAGTGGGGCCGCGGCGGGCGGGTGCTGGCGTCGTCCACCGCCACCGTCACCGTCCCCGGCCCTGCCTCCAGCCGGAATCCGGTCACTCCGCCGGCATGCTGCACTGCGTTGGCGAACAGCTCGGAGACCACCAGCAGCACCGCCTCCGCCCCGCTCCCGCCGTTCGGCGCGGACACCAGCAAGAACCCGCGGGCGATGTTTCTGGCCTGCTCTGCCGTCCGCACCAGGGCGCCGGGGTGGGGGTCCTCCTTGGGCGAATGCACCATCGCGGCCTCCGGCAGTCGATTTGCAGACGCTCACCGTCTACCCCGATTTCCGGCCACCTTGCATCCATCGAACACGATCACACCTGTCGGCGGCCCCGGGCTGATCAGCCATGACGTCCCGGGGCCGCCTTCACCGGCCGGTTCAACCAGGTGAGGGCATGCGGCCCGCTCCATGGCCGGGCAGGCACGAGGCGAACCGCTGACACGCCCACGCCGGCGTGTCACCCGATCAACGCACCCTGCCCCAGCAGCGACACGGCCGCGTCAACACGCCATCCACGAGCAGCAGGACTTTCAGAACGGTGCCGTTCCTTCATCGTTATTGGCTGCTCGATTGGTCCCCCCACCCCTCAGGCCGAGCGGGCTCAGCTGCCGAAGACGGCTTCTGCGTCGGTGACGGCGTCATAGCCCCGTAGAAGCTGATCCGCCTCTCAATCCTGGACGAGTCGTTCGGCGTGCTCGGCCTCGTCTTCCCGGACGGGGCTGGGCCGCGCTCTGTCGAACTGCCAACGCGTGGTGACGCCGTCTGGGCCGTTGAGGCCGGCCCGAGCCAAGGCTCCTTCGATCCGGCTGCGGACATCGGCCTCAGTCGCGGGATCGGCAGCGAAGAGTACCCGTAGCCGGATCTCCGCGCCGGAACGCTCCGCGGCGGTGTGATGTGGCGCCAGCGGACATGGCGGCTCGTGTTCCCATTGGCCGCACAGCGCAACCGTGACGGCTGCGCCAAGTGCCCGCACATCGCCGTCCGCTTCCATGACAACGACGGCCTCGTGGGCGAATGCTTGGCGCATAGGTTCAGTATTCACCGGGTCGGTGCCGCTGCGGCCTCCACAAGCAGCCGTTGGCGCAGCTCGGTATCCGGCAGTGCTCGGTCTGCCTCGCTGAGCCTCACCCAGGCGAGGTCCAGGTCGTCGGCCTCGAGGCGCAGCAGCTGCTCGTGCTCCCACAGTGCTCCGATGACGCGATCGCGGCCGCGCGGCCTGGACCCATATGCCCATGACGGCACAGATGAGCAGCACGAGAGGCAACGTGATCACAAGGACAGGTCATTGCGACCATGCTGAAGCGCTCCGGGATCGGTGGAGGCTCTATGCGTTGACTCCAGCCGCCG
>NZ_BMPQ01000070.1 GCF_014647675.1 Streptomyces flaveus
TAACTTAGACTCTGGTAATAAAAATAAACCTGCTACAACTGCTATTATCGCAAACGGTACATTAATTAAAAATGCCGAGTGCCATGAAAATTGCTCAAGTAAAGCTCCTCCGATAATTGGTCCAAAAACAGCACCTATCGATGAAGCGATTGACCATACAGCTAATGCAGTGGCCCTTTCTTTAGGGTTTTCAAAAATTACTCTTATCATTGAAAGAGTAGTTGGCATTATTAAAGCACCTGCAATACCAAGTAAAAATCGAATAGCTATTACGAACTCTGCACTTTCTGCGAAAAATATAGCTAATGAAACGAGGCCAAATAAAGCAAATCCAGTTAATAATGCTTTTTTTCTTCCCCATTTATCAGCAAAGGCACTCAATGGAATTATAAAGCCAGCTAAAACAAGAGAGTATATATCAACTATCCATAACTGTTGGGTACCAGAAGGCTCTAACTCTCTTACTAATTCCGGTAAAGCCATAATTAATATTGTCATATCCATTGTAACAACAAACAAACTAACAGCTAATACTACTAGTGCAGTCCATCTTTTTTTTGATGTCATCATATCAGTAGTTTTTGTAAAAAATGAAATCATTTAAGTTCCCTCCAATCCTTATAGACCGTGCGATCGGTCTATAAGGATTGTAATCTATTTTTTTACATATTACAACAAAAAATCTTGCGAAATTTAAATGGCTGTATTGTGTTATACAATTATTCTTTGAATTTTTTGTGCTATCATTGATAGTACTTAATACTCATTAAAGGCGTGATGAACTTGAAAGATAAAATACTAGGTGTCGCAAAGGAATTATTTATAAAAAATGGATATAATGCCACTACTACTGGAGAAATTGTTAAATTATCAGAAAGTAGTAAAGGGAATCTTTATTATCACTTTAAAACAAAAGAAAATCTATTTTTAGAAATTTTAAATATAGAAGAATCTAAATGGCAAGAACAGTGGAAAAAGGAACAAATCAAATGTAAAACTAATAGAGAAAAATTTTATTTATATAATGAACTATCTTTAACAACCGAATACTATTATCCACTTCAAAACGCAATAATTGAATTTTGCACTGAATATTATAAAACTAATAGCATTAATGAAAAAATGAATAAATTAGAAAACAAATATATAGATGCTTATCATGTAATTTTTAAGGAGGGTAATTTAAATGGCGAATGGTGTATTAATGATGTTAATGCTGTTAGTAAAATAGCAGCAAACGCTGTTAATGGAATTGTTACCTTTACACATGAACAAAATATTAATGAAAGAATTAAACTTATGAACAAGTTCTCTCAAATTTTTTTAAATGGACTTAGTAAATAATTATATATATATTCTTGAAATACCAATAAATATTATTTCTAAATTACGTTCGTTTTTAAGACAAAATTTCAATAGTACTACACAAAAGGAGAGTGCGAATTCGCACTCTCTTTTCTTGTCTTATTATTAGAATCTCATAATAGATGAATAACATATAATTTAGGACGCTGTGAGAAGATCTCATTTGCATTAACAATCCATTTATCAAGATAATCCCTTACCATTTTTAATTCTATAAACTGTCTGTCTTGTGATATTAACCTCTTTCGCAATCTTACTAATTGCTTTGCCTTCTTCTAACATTTCAACAACACGATGGTAGATAATACGTTTTTGAGGATCTTTAGCATTAGGTGAATATAGTAAAGGGCGTCCTTTATACACACCTTTTTCTTTCGCAACTTGAATACCTTGTGCTTGTCTACGTTTACTTTCATTTCGTTCTTGTTCTGAAACCATTGCTAAGATTTGAACGATTAAATCTTTCATAAATTTATCTAATAGTGGATTACCAATCACTTCATTCATCATAGGTAAACTAGTAATCATCAATTGAACTTCTTTATCCTTTAAATAATTAACTGTGTTAATCACTTCATCATAATTACGACCTAAGCGATCAATCGATTCTACTACAAATCTATCGCCCATTCTCACAAAGTTAAGTGCTTCTTGAAATACGGGTCTATTTTCTACTGACTTTCCCGATTGTTTCTCTGTAAATATTTTCTCTACGCCAAATGTTTTCAAATTATCTAGCTGTCTCTCTAAATTCTGATCTACCGAAGATACTCTTGCATAACCTATAATCATTCATTTTCACTCCACAATTAATATACACCCTAATCATACGTTTAAGTTATTATAAATTCAATAACTCTCTTTGTATGATTAGGGTGTATCCTGTCTAACTTTTATCTTTCTTAAAACTCAGTAATATTTTTTATTTATCTTTATTTTCTTGGTTATTTAACTTATTGAGATAACGATAGATTGTTGTACGTGAAACTTTCCATTGCTCTGCAATAGTTTTAATCGGGGTTCCATTATCATAAAGTGTTTTGAGTAAAGTCAAATCTTGTTTATTTAATTTTTCGGGTCGACCTCCATAGCGTCCTCTAGCACGAGCTGCCATTCGCCCCGCTGAAGAACGTTCTAAAATTAAATTACGTTCAAACTCTGCAAATGCTGCGAATAAATGAAATAACAATTGTCCTGTAGAACTTGATTTATCCATTGTTATATTTTCTTCTAAACTATGAAAACTCACGCCTCGATTATTAAGTTCATTAACTAATGTGATTAAATCTTCCATGTTACGTCCTAATCTATCTAGTCTCCAAACAACAATCGTATCTCCTGACCTCGCAAATTCAATAGCTTTATCTAAACCAGGACGTTTACTTCTTGATCCACTTATATGATCGCTAAATATCTTTTCACAACCATATTGATTTAATCGATCTTCCTGCAAATTCAAATTTTGCAAACCAGTTGAGACTCTTGCATAACCTATTTTCAAAATACAAACCTCCTATGTAGATTTTCATTGTACCATAACTTAATTCTAACCATATTTATGAACATAGATTTTCTGTTGGGTTATTGAACACTAAAATATGTATACTAGCTATATATCTAGATATAAAAAGAGAGTGTACAGAAAATGGTTATTTTATGTACACTCTCATCTTTACTAATATATTTTAAATGTTATTAACAAAACTAATTTAATAAGAGTCAAGTATAGTTTACATATGTATAATGTTTGAAACATATCTCTAATTACTTTTTACTAATATCATTTAAAATGTCTCGCAATTCTTCAATTTCTTTGTTATTTAATTCTTCATTTTTCGCAAAATTTAGCACTAAACTTTTCATGTCCCCTCCATACAGTTTATTAAGAAAAGTTTTAGCAGTTTTCATTTTAATATCGTCTTCTTTAATATTTGATGAGTAAAAATAAATATTCTCTGATTTGTATCGTTTTATAATCTCTTTTTTATATAGTCTTGTGATTAATGTTCTAATTGTTTTATCGCTAACTTCTTTATATTTTTGAATTTCAACTACAATTTCATTAGCTGATACTGATTTTTTATCCCATATTATATTCATAACATCCCATTCAGCCATAGATATTTCAACTTGCTTATTGGCCATTTAAAACACCCATTTCTTTTAATATTTTTTCACTGATTAATTCAGCATTTTTCCCAGACGGGTTTCCATCTGATAAATGTGTAGCAAAATAATACTTATCATGATTTGTAATTACGTAACCTACAAACCACCCATTATTATACTTCCCGTTTACTATACCTGTACCTGTTTTCCCATACAGTTCATACTTTTCATTTTTCTTAATCAATAATGAAGAAGATAATTGATTCTTTGCTTTTTTACTAAAATGGTTATTTTGTTCCATCATATTTTTAAAAACTATTACTTGTTCAAGATTAGATATTTTCAAACTATCTTCCATCCAATAGTTTTTATAACTTCCCAAATTTTCATTACCATAATTTAATTGCTTGAGTTGAGCCGCAGTATAGTTCTTTGGTATTTGATTACTAATACGTTCGAAGTACCAATTAACTGAATTTTGCATTGCTGTATTTAAATCTTGTTCCTTATTCCAAGACTCGAAAGGATAATGTTTATGATTCCATGACATACGTGAATTTTTATCACTTATGATATGACGGTCAAGTCCAAACATCGCTAAATAAATTTTATAAGTTGAATCAGGAGAATATCTTTTTCTACTTTCTTTTTCATTATAAATATAGTATTTGTCTTTCTTCATGCTGTACATGACGAAAGATCCACTATTTGAACCAAAATTTTTACTTTCATCTAAAATTTGGTGATCGTTCTGTAAGGGCTTTTTATAATTATAATCAGTTATGGATTGCCCCATCAAAAACTGGCTTTGAATTACTATGAGCAAAAAAGTAAAAATACAAATAAAAATTGGAATTAATTTAGACTGTTTTTTCAAATTGGCTTCTTTTATATTAATTAATCTTCTTTTGAGTAATGACTTTTTACCATTAAATGAATGGCTTAATATATTTTTATTAAAAAATGGAATATTTAATACGGAGTCCATAATAGATTCCGCATAAGTTTTAAATTCATTTTTGTTAATATTATTAAGAACAAATCTATCAGCTTCTACTTCATTGTCATGAATTATCTTTCTTTTTACAATATGTATTAATGGATTGTAACTCATAACAATAGAGAAGATATTAAAGATAATTAAATGTAAAGTATCTCTATTTTTAGCATGAGCATATTCATGCAGTATTATATATTTTAGTCTTTTATCAATTACACTTTTAAAATATGAACTAGGAATCAAAATAATATATTTCCCATACCAAAAAGTTATTGGAGATTGAATAGTCTCTGCTTTTCGAATCACAATATTTTTTTTATATTGATGGTTGAAAAGTATCGTATCTACTTTATTTTTTTCATTTTCGTTTAGATAAAGTGACTGTTTCTTTAAATATTTAAGATATAATAAGGATTTCAAAAATTTAAAACTTAAAATAATAACTAAAACTATCCAAACAACTGTGCAGATATTATCAATTGAATCCCAATTAAACTTATGGATATCTGTTGTGAACTCTTGAATAGGTTTGGTGGTATTTATGTTATGGTTCAAGTCGTGTGACTTACTTTCAACTGTGGGCGCTTGATTATTCACATTATTAAATTTTATAAAAGAGAATTTAATTGGGATAAAAGGTATTAATCCAGCAATCACTGTTAGATACCAAACTTTATAATTTAAACTATAATTAAAATAGCGTTTTAATATGTACTTAAAAAATACTAACAATAGAAATATAAAACAAAAGCTTACTACGCTCGTTATTAGTAATTTAGCCATTTTGACACCTTCTTTCAAATATTTATAATAAATAATTGACACAAATATTACAAATGTAATATTATATATTCGTAAAAATTACATTTGTAATATTGGAGGGTTTATTTTGAAAAAGTTAATATTTTTAATTGCAATTGCTTTAGTTTTAAGTGCATGTAATTCAAACAGTCCACATGCCAAAGAGTTAAATGATTTAGAAAAAAAATATAATGCTCATATTGGTGTTTATGCTTTAGATACTAAAAGTGGTAAGGAAGTAAAATTTAATTCAGATAAGAGATTTGCCTATGCTTCGACTTCAAAAGCGATAAATAGTGCTATTTTGTTAGAACAAGTACCTTATAATAAGTTAAATAAAAAAATACATATTAACAAAGATGATATAGTTGCTTATTCTCCTATTTTAGAAAAATATGTAGGAAAAGATATCACTTTAAAAGAACTTATTGAGGCTTCAATGACATATAGTGATAATACAGCAAACAATAAAATTATAAAAGAGATCGGTGGGATCAAAAAAGTTAAACAACGTCTAAAAGGACTAGGAGATAAAGTAACAAATCCAGTTAGATATGAGATAGAATTAAATTATTATTCACCAAAGAGCAAAAAAGATACTTCAACACCTGCTGCTTTCGGTAAGACTTTAAATAAACTTATCGCAAATGGAAAATTAAGCAAAGAAAACAAAAAATTCTTACTTGATTTAATGTTAAATAATAAAAGCGGAGATACTTTAATTAAAGACGGTGTTTCAAAAGACTGTAAGGTTGCTGATAAAAGTGGTCAAGCAATAACATATGCTTCTAGAAATGATGTTGCTTTTGTTTATCCTAAGGGCCAATCTGAACCTATTGTTTTAGTCATTTTTACGAATAAAGACAATAAAAGTGATAAGCCAAATGATAAGTTGATAAGTGAAACCGCCAAGAGTGTAATGAAGGAATTTTAATATTCTAAATGCATAATAAATACTGATATCATCTTATAGTTTGTATTATCGTTGACATGTATAATTTTGATATCAAAAACTGATTTTCCCTCTATTATTTTCGATATTTATTTTCTTAATTCTCTTTAACAAACTAGAAATATTGTATATACAAAAAATCATAAATAATAGATGAATAGTTTAATTATAGGTATTCATCAATCGAAAAAGCAACGTATCTTATTTAAAGTGCGTTGCTTTTTTCTCATTTATAAGGTTAAATAATTCTCATATATCAAGCAAAGTGACATATTAGTGTTAATAATGATTTGAAGCATATACTCAATTCAATTACTGCTGATTTCACTAAATTTGAACTACAGGAAATGACACAACTAAAATCAACTTATGCAAAAAATATGTTTAGATTACTAAAGCAATATAAACATACAGGATATTTCAAAATTCAAATTAATGATTTCAGAGAACGTTTAGATATTCCGAAAAGTTATCGAATGAGTGAAATTGATAAGTATGTATTTAAACCAATAATTAAAGAATTAGGCTTTTTATTTAAAAATCTCAATATTAATAAAATTAAAGCTAAAAAAGGACGAAAGATTGAATGGTTAGAATTTTCTTTTGAACCTGAGAAACGTATTCATTCGAAACGACAATCTAATATGATAAGTACAGGCAAACCAAAACAATATATAAGCCGTGAAATGACGCCACAATGGTTAAAAAATAACACTTATGAACCAACCACATCTAAGACATCTGCGTATACAGAAGAAGAACGTCAAGCGTTTTTACAAAAAATGAAAAAGTAAAGGAGACCCAGTTATTTGATGAAAACTGTAAAGGAAGTTTCTGAACTTTTAGATGTCTCTAAACAAACAATTCATTATCATTTAAAAAGTTTACCTTCAAATTTGAAGGTAAACAAAGTAGGTAACAAATCATTAATAGATGATAATACAATAGATTATCTAAAAACAATTTTAAATAAAAAAACGACAAAAGAATCGACAAAATTTGATGAAAAATCGACAAACAAAACAGAATCATTAAATAACCAATATAGCAGTTATATCGATAAATACATAGAGCATTTAGAATCAGAAATTCGACAAAAGAATCGACAAATTGACGATTTAACAATTGCATTAAAACAAGAACAATCTTTGAATTTAAATAGCCAAAATATATTAAGTAATACCAAAAAAATAGAAACTGATAATATAGATTCAAAAGAAGATATCATTACTCCAAAAGCATCAAAAAAAAAATGAACAAAAACAATCTATCT
>NZ_BMPQ01000071.1 GCF_014647675.1 Streptomyces flaveus
GGGCCACTGACAGGCAGTCCTGGACGCAGGACTGCCTATGGCTCAGTGAATAGGAACGGTAGAGATCTGTACCCGGAACACGCCTTCCTGTACAGGAGGAGAGGGTCATCGAATTCCTGCACGTGATCGGCCCCCTGAGCGACCCGCGTGCACACGGCGGCGACCCTGCCGACGCCGACCATGTCATCGGCGTGCACGTCAACTTCCTGATGACCAACCCCACCGGCACACCCGGAGAGCTCGATGACATCAGCCCCGATGACAGGGCCAAACCCAAGCAAAACCGGCTGATCGAGGCCGACGGCCAGGGCTACCTCGCCCTCCAGGCGACCCGGCCGCAGACCATCGGGTTCACGCCGGCTGACTCTCCGGCCGGGCAACTCGCCTGGATCGCCGAGAAGTTCAAGGAGTGGACCGACGGCACCCACCTACCGGAGTGCGCGATCGACCGCGGCCTCATGCTCACGAACGTCATGCTGTACTGGCTGACCAACACCGCCGCGTCATCGGCCCGCTTGTACTACGAGGTCAGCCACCCGCCGAAGCAGCCTGAGCAGTCACCCGCCCCACTGGGCGTCGCGCACTCCTGCTGAACGGCGTGGCGTGGCCTTCGGCACCTGGGGCGCGGCCAGCTGCGTCACCGTGCCAACAAGTCGCAGCAGACCGGCTGTCTGGGCTGGTCGTACGAGGCCAACGCTGCAATCCGCCAGACCTCAGAGGTGCGGACGAACTGCATGGTCTTTGCCCCGCCGACTCCGGGCCAGCCCTTGACGATGATGACACCTGGAAGAACCAGTCGGCGGATCCGGGCCACGTCGGCAGCCTTACTGGCCCGGTTGTCAAAGGCGAACTCCCGCGAAGGACCGGGACAACGCCCTCGCCCAGCAGGTCGATCTGCCGACACCAGGGCCTCCCGGCACTGCTCGGTCGGATTCGCATCCCCGAGCTACTGACAGGCCCTGTCTTCATGGGCGTACAACGGGAAGATCACCCTGCGGGAACCCTGTTCGACCCGCACGTTCCATGATCGGTTGAGCTGCGGCTTCTTACCGGGACATGGCCTGCTCCGAGTGTTTATCAGCTGAGTAGCCAGCTGCCCTCCGGCCAGGCTGGTGCGCTGGTCGCACAAGACCTGGAGGGCCGTCTCGGCAAGCCGGTCGGCGTTGCGAACCTTGCGGTTGCGCGGTCATCTCTCCGGCCGCTCGACGCCGATACGGCGAAGAGCGGCCGGAGACTGGTGTGCCCCAGGACCACCGCGTCACCTTGAGGGCAAGCGGCCGCGGTGGTGAGAGCGGGTCAGGCGGCGTAGGAGGCGAGCAGTTCGCTGTACTGCTTGGCGGCGGTGGCCAGGTCCTCGTCGGAGAGGCCGAAGGCGGTGCCGTACACCTTGACCATCGGCTGCTGGATGTCGAACTGGCACAGCCGCAGGGTCGCTTGCCAGTTGCTGAGGAGGGTCTCGATGGTGGCCTGGTTCGAGCCTTCAGGGGTGTAGTGATCGGCGGGGACACCGGTCGTGACCGCGACGACGGCCTTCTTGCCGGCCAGCTGCGAGGCGGAGCCGTCGATGGTGAAGGCCCAGCCAAAGGTGAGGACCTTGTCCTGCCACTGCTTGAACAGCGGGGTGGTGTTGTACCAGAACACCGGGTGCTGGAAGACGATCACATCGTGGTCGGCCAGCAGCGCCTGCTCTGCGGCGACGTCGATCTGGAAGTCGGGGTAGGTGGCGTAGAGGTCGTGCACGGTGACATGGGGCAGATCGCGGACGGCGTCTACAAGCGCCGCGTTGGCCTTCGACTGGGACAGGTCGGGGTGGCCGACGACAAGGAGAACCTTGGACATGGTGAGAAACCTTTTCAGTGATCAAGGAGAGGGTGAATGGACGCGGGTGGGTCGGTGTGACGGGTCAGGGAGCTTCGCCGGGCGTCAGTCCTTCGCGAAGTCCAGGAGCGCTGGTTGAGCCGGGAACAGCGGTCAGCGGTCAGCGGTCAGCGGTCGATGCTGGCCATGTTGGCCTCGTTGTGGCGTTCGCCGGCGGCGGGTGTGAGGTTGTTGAGGCGGTCGAGCTGGGCGGCGGTGAGTTTCACACCGTCGGCGGCGGTGTTCTCTTCGACACGCGAGACCCGGCGGGTGCCGGGGATGGGGGCGATGTCGTCGCCGCGGGTCAGCAGCCAGGCCAGCGCGGTCTGTGCGGGGGTAGCGCCGATCTCGGCGCCGATGGCCCGCACCTCGTCGACGATGCGCAGGTTGCGCTGGAAGTTCTCGCCGGTGAAGCGCGGGTTGGTCTTGCGCCAGTCGTCGTCGCTGAAGTCGTCGACGGTGCGGATCTGCCCGGTCAGCAGGCCGTGCCCGAGGGGCGAGTAGGGCACGAATCCGATGCCCAACTCGCGCAGCAGGGGGAGGATTTCGGCTTCGACGTCGCGGGTCCACAGGGAGTATTCGGTCTGCAGCGCGGCCACGGGGTGCACGGCGTGTGCGCGGCGGATCGTGGCGGGGCCGGCTTCGGAGAGTCCGATGTGGCGGACCTTGCCTTCGGTGACCAGCTCGGCCAGCGCGCCAACCGTTTCCTCGATGGGCGTGTTCGGGTCGACGCGGTGCTGGTAGTAGAGGTCGATGTGGTCGGTGCCGAGCCGCAGGAGTGAGCCTTCGACGGCGGTCTTGACGTTGGCGGGGCTGCTGTCGATGACGCCGGGGCCGTCGCCGGCGTGGGAGACGAGGCCGAACTTCGTCGCGATGACGACGTCGTCGCGTCGGCCCTTGATGGCCTTGCCGACGAGTTCCTCGCTGTGGAAGGGGCCGTAGATCTCGGCGGTGTCGATGTGGGTGACCCCGAGGTCCAGCGCCCGGTGGATGGTGCGGATCGACTCGGCGTCGTCGAGCCCTCCGCCGGTGGTGTAGGTGCCGGCCATGGTCATGGCTCCCAGGCCGATGCGTGAGACATCGAGCCCGCCCAGGGATACGTGCTTCATCAGGTACTCCTTGTCGTAACGGCCGTCAGGCCCGGTCAGCGGTCGCGATGAGTGCGGTGCGCCACCAGTCGGCGGACCTTGGAATGTGGGTGTGTGTTGCTCAGAGCGCGGGGTTGCCGTAGGCCAAACCGGTGTTGTCAGTGATAGGCGGCGGAGATCGGTGGGCTGAGCCGGCTGTGCCGGATCAGTGCTCCAGGGCCGCCGGCTTCAGAACGAAGACCGGGATCTCTCGGTCCGTGTTCCTCTGGTACTCGGCGTAGGGCGGGAACGCCTCGACGGCTCGGGCCCACCACACGGCCTTCTCGTCCCCGGTCACCTCGCGTGCCAGCATGTCCTGGCGCACCGGGCCGTCCTGGAGCTCGACTCGGGGGTCGGCCACCGCGTTGTGGTACCAGACCGGGTGCTTGGGGGCTCCTCCCGCGGAGGCGACCACGGCGTAGAAGCCGTCGTGCTCCACCCGAATGAGCGGCGACTTGCGGACCTTGCCGCTCTTCGCGCCCAGGGTGGTCAGGATGACAACGGGCACGTCACCCAGTTTCTCGTCTTCCTCACGTGTGACCAGGACACCCAGCGTCGTTCCTTGTGTACCGCCGGAGCTTTCGTACAGCTCGACCTGGTCACGTACGAACTGCGCCGTGCTCGGCTCATACTCGCCTTTCAGCGGCATGGTGCCCCTCTCAGGCGTGGGTGTCGGCGTAGGCAAGGTGGTCGCCCAGTTCGCGTGAGGCCTCGGCCTGGGCGAGGAGTTCCTTCGCCTTGGCCTCGACAGCCTCGATGGCGTCCGCACCGGCGACGAAGCGGTGCAGGGGCTTGTCCTGGTCGGCGATGGTGAGCAGGGCCCGGGCGAGCTTGGCGGGGTCGCCGGGCTGCTTGCCGTTCATGCTCTTCATGCCCTCGATCCTCGGGGCGGTGCGCGGGGCGTAGTCGTCGATGGACAGCTCGGGCCAGTTGGTGGAGCCGTCCACGAGGAGTTCGGTGCGGAAGTAGCCGGGCTCCACGACCGTGGTGTGGATGTTGTACGGCTCCACGTCGTGGCGCAGGGACTCCATCCAGCCCTCTTCCGCGAACTTGGAGGCGGCGTAGGCGGAGGTGAACTCCATGCCGACCAGCCCGGCGGTCGAGGTGACGGTGATGACGTGGCCGGCGCGCTGCTTCCGCATGATCGGCAGGACGGCGCGGGTGACGTTCATCGGCCCGAAGAGGTTGGTCTCGAACTGCCGGCGCATCTGCGCGGGTGAGATCTCCTCGAAGTAGCCGGTGAACAGGTTCCCGGCGTTGTTGATCAGGACGTCGATGCGGCCGAAGCGGTCGACGGCGGCCTGCGCGGCGGCCTCGGCGTCGTCCAGGCTGGTGACGTCGAGCTTGGTGATCAGCAGGTTGTCCTGCCGTCCGCCGAGAGTCTTCTCGACCTCTTCGGGGCGGCGGCCGGTGGCGACGACCTGGTGGCCGGCGGCGAGGGCCTCGCGGGCGATGTCGGCGCCCAGACCGCGTCCGGCACCGGTGACGAGAATGACCTTGCTCATGGGGTGGTCCTTTCAGGCGCCGTGTCCGGCACCCGGTGTGTGCGGTGGTGATGCGTCGTGCCCTCCCGGCGGCCGAGCGGGCAGAGAAAGGCCGGGCGGACCCATGCGTGCCGTCGGCGCGGCGAGCGCCAGTCATCGCGGCGGCGTGGGAGGAGGGGATGCGGGTGAAGTACCGCGCTCCGTTGCTATGCGGTGGGGACGGCGCCCATCTGCCGGAGGATGCCGAGCATGTCGAGCTGGGCGCGTTCCTCGACGATCTTGCCGTGGGACAGGCGGTAGAAGGCCATGCTCTCCGAGCGGATCGCCTTGCCTGTGGCCTCGACCCCGGCGAAGGGTCCTTCGTGGGTACCGGTCATGGTGTAGCGGACGGCCACGGTGTCGCCCTCGGCCCGCATGTCCTGCACCGTCCACTTGAGGTCGGGGAACGCCTTCAGGTTCGCCGCGACGATGCCGAGATAGGTGTCCCGGCCCTGCCACGTCTGGCCGCCGGAGTGCACGACGATGTCCGGGCTGACAAACTTGCTCGCCAGAGCCGGATCGCGACCGGGCAGGTACTCACTGGTGTAGCGCTCCATGATGCGCTTGTTCACCTGAGCGGTCCCGTGGTTCCAGGAGACGGATTCCGCCGTGACGCGAGACGGCGAGTCGGAACCGGTGGTGCGGTCGGCCGTGCCGGCCGCGGCTCCCGTTCCGAAGGCCGCGAGGCTGAGCGCTCCCAGCGCCGTGACTACGGCGGCCGGCCTGGTGTATCGACGCATGATCGTCCTTCTGACTACGGTGATCGCGGCGCCGACGGCGCCGCGAAAGGGCTGGAGACCGGCGGCACAAGCAGCGCCGTATCCGGGCCATCCACACCGCCGTGGGGCGGTGCATCACCAACAAAACCGGTTGTCACGGGAGCGTGGGAGTCCCTGATGAGGGGGTCACTGACAGGGACCCCCAACCCGGCGGAAGCGCTCGTAGAGTGAAACGCATGGCAGGCAGAAAAGACCCCAACGGCACCAACCGCGATATTCGTGATGATTTCCGCGCGGAGATCCGGGAGTTCCTGGGCACGCGACGGTCCAAGGTCACCCCCGAGCAGGCCGGACTGCCCGTGTACGGCGGAGAGCGCCGACGGGTCACCGGGCTGCGCCGGGAGGAGGTCGCCCTGCTCGCGGGCATCTCCAGCGAGTACTACACCCGGCTGGAGCGCGGTAACGCCACCGGGGTGTCGGAGAGTGTCATCGAGGGCATCGCGCAGGCGCTGCAGCTCGACGAGGCCGAACGCATCCACCTGATCGACCTGCTGCGCGGCGCCGGCACCACCCGTCCGCCACGCCGTCGGCCGGCCCAGCAGCGCATCCGGCCCGCGGTACAGCGCGTCCTCGACTCCATGACCGGCACACCCGCCTTCGTCCTCAACGGGCGCGGGGACATTCTGGCCGCCAACCGCCTCGGGCGCGCCCTCTTCTCCCCGGTCTACGCCGACCCTGGGCGGCCGCCCAACAACGCCAGATTCATCTTCCTCAATCCGCACGCGACCGAGTTCTTCCGCGACTGGGACCAGGTGGCAGGCGACGCCGTCGCCATGCTGCGCGCCGAGGCCGGCCGCGATCTCTACGACCGGCGGCTGACGGACCTGATCGGCGAACTGTCCACCCGCAGCGAGGAGTTCCGGCACCGCTGGGCCGCCCACAACGTCCGGATGCACACCACCGGCGTGAAGCTTCTGCACCACCCGGTCGTCGGCGACCTCGACCTACCGTTCGAGACCTTCCCGGTGGGCGGCGACCCCAGCCAGTTCCTTCTCACCTACACCGCCGAGCCCGCATCACCCTCGCAGGACGCCCTGAACCTGCTGGCCAGCTGGGCCGCGACCGACGACGACATCGAGCGGTCCACGCCGGCCGACGATTCCGAGCCGGCCGACTCGACCGAGACACCCGACTGATCGGTTGAAACGGCTCGGCCGCTGCCGGCCGAGCGGTTCCGTTCGGGTCGACGGCCATGAGGTATGACCAGCCGCGCTCCTCCAGCGCGAGCCGGAAGGTGACGCTGGAGCCGTAGCTGGAGTCGACCAGGATCTCTGGCACGGTCGGCAGCCAGGCCGCCGGCCGGTCCAGCAGACCCAGTGCCAGCCAGGTCCGACGCGGTCGGGCACTCGGGCCGCCTCGCGTCACCTGTCGCCCGCCGCCCACTCCTAGGGCAGGAACAGCTCCCACCCAACTTCCCCTGCAGTCAGGGTCTTCACGCTACGAGGGGGTGCGCCACGAAGCACCGTGTGATCGAGCGGAGGTG
>NZ_BMPQ01000072.1 GCF_014647675.1 Streptomyces flaveus
CCCATTATCGCAGGTCAGCGGGCACCTCTTTCTATTTCTCCGTCCACAGGCCGACTATCGCGCGGTGGATCGAAGCTCAGATTTTCCAGAGCATGGTCGTAGGCCCTGCTCTTTTCCCGGTACTCGCTCTCCAGCGCGGTGATTTGGGTTTCGGTTAGTCGAGCCACAGCGCTTCTCCCCCGTGTACGTGCGGACGTAGCCGCTAATCGCGCTGCCGGTGACTTCGGCTTGATCCGTGTCGAGCGCGGCAGTCACCCTAAGTACGTCAGGCGACACTCGCATACCTCGTTGCGAACACTTGGCTGAAAGTTGTCAGAGGCCGGCACCACGCCGTCGTCGAGGACCGCGTCCGCACGAACAAGGCCATGGGCCCGCACAATCTGCCGGCCAAATCCTGGACGAGGAACAGGAGGTGGATGCTGGCCGCGAACGTCGCGGCCGACCTCGACGCCTGGCTCCGCCTCCTCGTCCTCCACGACCAGGAGGGCCTGGCCAACGCCGAGCCCCAGACCATGCGGATGCGGATCTACCACCAAGCCGACCGTCTCGCCAGACACGCTCACGTCCGGTACCTCCGCCTCGACGCGTCCTGGCCCTGGTCGACCACGTTCCCCCTCGCCTGGAACCGGCTCACCCGCCTGCCCCAGGTCACTTGACCAGCACGAACCCGCCCCGCCGAGCATGGGAAGGAGAACACCCGCAGTCTCCGGGCCCGTGGACCGGGCAGCCGCCAGGCGCGCGCACGTGAATGATCGAGGCAAGGCGTTTCACCGGAACCAGCGGCCCTCGAACGAACAGATCAAGCGGACTTTGAAACCTTGAAGGCCTGCCGACAGTGAATAGGTCGAGCGGCACTTCGACCGCAGACGCCATCCTCATCCTTACCAGGAAGGGTGAATGGGACACCTCGGACCTCTACTACGGAACCCCCTCAACACAGCTTATCCGTGATCATTAGAGCCTTGGAAAATCATCGTCGACTTCCAGCAGGAAGTGGGTTAGGTTCTATCTGCGGCGCCGCCGGGGGGTGGCGCCAACAGGGGGAGTCGGGGGACTTTAGGACCCCAATCCGGCATGCACCAATTCCCTGTTACCTCTATTCGCATGGGTGTATTCGTGCGACGACCAAGGAGTGACAGAATGCGTACTATTCTGCGCAAGATATCGACCGGTGCAATGGTGAGCGTCGCTGTAGGGGCTATGACGCTTGGAGCGCTGGCGGGCACTGCCAGTGCGAAACCCGACGGGCAATGCGGCCAGACGTTCAATCCGGAAACTGACGGTGCATCGGCACACTGGACCCTGGATTGCAGAGGTGGCCAGATCACTGTCAAGGGCTGGTACCGGGACGATGAGGCTGACGGGGATTGTGTTGGCGTGAAGGCTCATTTCGCTGACGGCTCGACGAAGCGGAGCGAGACGTGCGCGGGGTGGCGCACCAAGAAGAACTTCAGCTGGACCGCCCCCGGGGCGCTCGCCGACGTCTACCTGTACGAGTACGACGGATAGCTACTGCAATATGCCGCTACTTAGCGGCATATTGTGGGCTCAATAGCGCGCATCGCATGTACTCGAATACAGAGAGGCTAGCCAAGCTAATGGCTGAATTCAATAACCTCCTCCGCAGCAGGGTGCTCAAGGTCGGCGCTTCGGCCGGATTGGCACTGGCGGCGACACTGACCGTCGGAGGCTCGTCCTACGCCGCAGTTGATGCTCAGAAGGGTGCGTCGCAGGCGTCCGTCGAGATTGCGGTGCAGGCCTCGGTGCCGCGATTCATCACGGGCTACAGCCTCCACTGCTCTGAGGAAATGGCCAAGGACAGCATCACCGGCCCCGAGGCTGACAATGTGGTGGCGACCAAGTATTCGTCAGCCAGGTACGACAGGAACAAGAAGACCTGGAAGTACACTGGATCCAGGGTTGTTGTTGTACTGAACAACAACGGCTACTGCGTGACGGCCTGGCGGCGCTAGCATCACCACTTCGGAGTCTGAGGGAATCCATATGACAAGCCGTGTAGATTGCCACATTCGTTACGATCCAGAAGTGGATGTGGCGCTACTATCCTTCGTGAAATCATCGTCCAGTTCTGGAGGTCCAGCTCTGGAGTTCGATGACGAGACGGGATTGGCAGGTCTAGTTCGGCTCGACACTAAGGGAGAGTTTGACCACCTGGAGCTTTTGGGTGCGAAGCGCGCAGTCCCTCAGTTCATGCCAAAGCTGCGCACGCCACCGTCGGGCGTTCGGGACTACTGCCGAGGTGTAGTCGAAGTATGGATGACAGCATCCGAGGAACAAGGAACGGTCCGCTTCGATCTCGTTGACACCACTACCGGGGGCGGCGAGTACGAGGTTTCGGTGAGAGCCGAATCGTCGTCCTCGACCGTTGCCACGTTGATGTACGAAGAAGATTCAGGCGCACTCCGTTCACTGACGCTCTTCCCCTCGGGGAATCTGCTTCGTAACTTCATCGGAATCACGTCTGACTGATCTGGGCGGAAATTCGCGTGTCCCCTGTCCGACTTCGGGCAGGGGACACGCTTGCTTGCCTCCCCGTCATGATCCAGTCCGCGGCCAGGACTGGATCATGGCAAGTCAAGGCACCCTTTCGCGTATCTCACGCTCCGTCACCAGCAGCCGCTCGCATGATGAATTCATGAGGCTGGGCCCAGGGCGCGGGTGAGGACCGTACGGCCCGTGCCCTGCGCGAACACCGAGACGCCGGCGGCCGGTTCCGTGGACGGGGTGAGCGCGGCGATCGCCGTCGTCTCGGCCGCTCATCTCGTACGGTGATTCAATGCATGCCTTTCTCTCCGGGCAACAGGATGAAGAAAATGAGGGTGGGGAGAGACGCCCCGATAGGGCGCGGGACCGTATCGGTTCGCGACTGCCGCCGCGCGGGTGCGACAAGTCCTCAGCGGCCCGCAGCCGAACGGCTGCTCAGACGAGCCGCTTACGACACCAGAAGAAAAGGAACGCCACCACACCAGCCGTCAGGGCAAACACGATCGACGCCCCGAACCACTGCATACCATTCATCTGCGACATCGGAAGATAATCCACCGACCAGCCCACCACATCCGCCTTCTTCAGGCACAGCTTTAGCGCCTGATCCGTCTGCGCATCCGCACACGCGCTCCAGCTGACAAGGTCCCCACTGCCCGTGAGGTATGACTGATCGAGCTGGTGCGCGCTGTTGGGCAGTGACGGGGCCGCGTTCTCGGCCAGAACACCCTTGTGGGTCGTAACCGTGACTACGTTGCCGAGCGACAACAAAAAGTGGGCCCAGACCAATTGGACGACCATGGTGAAACCGAAGGTGACCACCATGGCCATCAGCGTGCGCCGCAGCACCACACCGATCGCCGCCCCACCGAACACGGAGAGGAGAGTGAGGGCGACGAGCACCGGGCCCGTGCTGTTGAAGGCCTCGCTGGAAGTCCAGTCCATGACCGCGGGCTCGGACTTGACGGGGTTCCACCACCAGCCGAACGCAGCCGACAGCGCGACCGTGCTCACCACGACTACCAACCCGGTCACCCCCAGCTTCGTGGCGAGCCAGCGGGTACGGCTCATGGACTGGGAGACGATCAGCTTGACCGTGCCGTTCTCCAGGTCGCCCGCGAGCAGCGGGGCGCCGAGGAAGACACCGAGCAGGACGGGTATCGCCTGGAGACCGGTGGAGACGGTCATGAGCCCGTTGAGGTACTGCTGAAACTCGTTGCCCACCTCATCAAGGCTGTTGGTGGGATAGCCGTAGCCGTCGAGGAAGTCCGTCATCTGGCCGCGCTGGTAGACCATCCAGGCCACGGAGAGGGCGGCGGCGGCAAGAATGGTCCAGAACGCGGCCCGGTGCTGGCGCCAGACCAGCCACGTCATAGCTCTGAGACGGGGCCGCCGTCCGGCGTCCTCCGTGGAGGTCGCGGTCATGGTCCCGTTCTTCGCGTCGGTCGAGTTCGAGGCGTTGGTGAACGTGCTCATGCCGCCACCGTCCCGGTGCCGAAGGCCTGACCCTGACCTTGCGCGGTGGCGGTGATCAGCGGTGGTGCGTCGGGTGAGCGGAGATAGGCGAGCAGGAGTTCCTCCATGTTCGGGGCGTCCGTCTCCCAGGGGCCGGTCACCGGGCCCTCGGGGCGGATGAGCGCGGTGAGCTGCCGTTCGCTGGTCCGGCACTCGACGAGCGTGTGGTGCCCGAGGGCGGCGGGCAGGCCCTCGTCATCCCTGGTCCCGGTGACCATGGTGTGCAAGGACATCAGCTCGTCCACGTCACCGGCGAGGCGCACTCCGCCGCCGGAGACGACGACGAGGTAGTCGCACACGTTCTCCAGTTCGGCGAGGACATGGGTGGACATCAGCACGGTCGTGCCGCGCTCAGCGGCCTCGGAGAGAAGGGTGCCCATGATCTCGTGGCGAACAACCGGGTCGAGGTCCGACATCGGCTCGTCGAGCAGCAGCAGCTCGGGCCGCTTGCCGAAGGCGAGGGCGAGGGCGACGCGGGTGCGCTGGCCGCCGGAGAGGGTGCTGATCTTCGCGTCGAACGGGACATTGCCAGCGCGGACGATGTCCTCGGCGGCGCGCTGGTCCCAGCCGGGGTTCAGCTCCCGCCCCAGCCGCAAAGTCTCCGCCACGGTGAAGCGACGGAACAGCGGCTTCTCCTGGGCCAGGAACGCGGTGCGCCGGCTGGACTCCGCCGAGCCTGGCGCCTCGCCGAACAGGCTGATCGAGCCGTGCGTCGGCTTCAGGAGATGGGCCGCGATGCTCAACAACGTGGTCTTGCCCGCCCCGTTCGGTCCGACCAGCCCGCAGATCCTGCCCGCCGGGAGCCGGAAGGAACAGTCCCGCAGCGCCCAGCCCCGCCGGTAGCGCATCCCCAGTCCGTACGCCTCCAGCGCCGGCTCCCCCGCGTACATACCGTCACTCACCTGTGCTCCTAGTCGTCGGCCCTGTTGTCATGACCCCCGTCGCCGGCGCGTTCCCGGCGGCGTACTGCTTCTCCATCGCCGACGCGACCAGCGCGGCCACGTCCTCCCGCTCCAGACCGGCCCCGGCCGCCTTCGACATCCACGCCACCAACTCCCCGTACAGCGGCGAGTCGGTGCCCGTCTCGGGGCGGGCCAGCGTGCGGCGTACGAAGGTGCCCTGGCCCGGCCGCGGTTCGACCAGGCCCGCGCGCTCCAGCTCGCGGTACGCCTTGAGGGTGGTGTTCGGGTTGACCGCGCTGATCTCGGCGACCTTTTTGGCGGTGGGCAGCCGGTCCCCCGGCACCAGTACGCCCAGCCTCAGGGCCTGCTTGGTCTGCTGCACGATCTGCTGGAAGGCAGGGACCCCGCTCCGCCTGTCGATGCGGTACTCCACGGCCACCACCTCCATCACCATTCCACTACTTGATTAGTGGAATCATAGTGGAGAGGTGCGAGGGCGGTTGTCAACGCCGGGAGAGGTTGACCAGAGTGACCGCAGGGACTCGTTGGACAATGGTTCGGTGGTCAGCCTGGGTCCAGGCCCTCAAAAAAACGAACCGATCGAACGACCACCCGACAGAAAGCGCCTCCGGTGCGAACCGCGATCTTTCCGTACCCGAGCACCCCTCCGCCCTCGCGGTCGAGGACGGGGCCGACACCTCCGACATGCTGGTCATGGCGTGTGCCGCAAGGGGGACTTACGAGTTTCCCCGTGATGTCAGACGCCCTCGTCCATGCCACCACAGGCCTGCACGACACAGCCGTACGCGAAGTCGGTGACGACGAATCGCTCACCCAACTGATCACGGCCCGCACCCCGTTCTTCCTCAAACGCAAACAGAACCCCGACCCGCACGGCATGATCCGTCTGCAGTGCCCGGCCGGTCACCGTCGACATCACCAACCCGCGTGCCACCACCGCGCACACCGCGGCCAAGCCCACCGTCCCGATCCCCACGGCCGAACGGCTGCGGCCCCCGGCTCCGGAGCAGCTGCCGAAGATCTGCCAACGCCCGACAGTCGCCCTTCACCCCGGCGGCCTCGGAAAGATCGACAAGTTCCGCCAGGACCGCCACTACTTCCAGCCGTCCTGGCAGGACGCCTACCGGCCCACTCGGGCCAATATCGAGGGACTGAACGGCAGAGCAAAGTCCCATGGCGTCAACATCGCCGACCCAGCCCGACGACTCGCCCATAGCCGCGTCGCCCAGACCGCCCTCCTCGCCCTGATGATCTTCACAATCAACCTCGGCATCCTGCACAGCTGGACACAGAGCAGCACACCCGCCGCCGACGCCGAGCGCAGTGAGGAGAACACCGGCGGTGGACAACGGCCACCGGTCACGTCGGCGTCCGGGATTCCACCACCCGCAGACATCCGCACCACCGAGACGACCTGACACCCCCGCACCACGATCGGGACTGCCGCCTGACCGACGACGACCTCTGCACGTCCTGCGCACCGAATCACCACCGATCCCCAGACGAGAACCCAGAGCAACGGCTCGTCAACTACCCCTGAGCCTCGATTGATCACGGGTGTCGGGTGGGTTCTGGGCATGGGTTCGGCCTGGGCGAGCACGAACGGGCTGTCGGTGAACAGGACG
>NZ_BMPQ01000073.1 GCF_014647675.1 Streptomyces flaveus
GGGGGGAGGCGGGGCTGGCGGCTTGGTTCCGGCGGTGGGCTCGGCTGGAGCGGATTGCGGTCAGCTTGTGTACGTATGAGTGTCGGCTGGTGCCGGGGTTGTTGCAGTCGGAGGGGTATGCGCGGGCGGTGTTCGACAACAGCATTCCGCCGCTGTCGGACGAGCAGTTGGAGGCCCAGGTTGTCGCTCGACTGGAACGGCAGAAGCTGCTGCGTGAGAGGCCGAACGTCTCGTTCAGCTTCATCGTGGAGGAGCACATCATCCGGCGTCGGTTGGGCGGGCGTGAGGTGACGCGGGGCTTGCTGGACCACATGCTGGAGCTGAGCGCTCCGCGCAACGTGACGCTTCAAATCATGCCGCTGGACGCCGAGTTCCACGCGTGTCTGGATGGTCCTGTGCAGCTGTTGGAAACCCCGGAGCGTCGGCGGCTGGCGTACTCGGAAGGGCAGCACAACGGCCGCCTGATCAGCGACGCAAAAGAGGTGAGCCTCCTCTACCAGTGCTATGACACACTGCGCTCGCAGGCCCTCAACCCCCAAGACTCGCGGGGCCTGTTGGAGCGACTGCGAGGAGAGCTATGAGCACGACGGAACTCGCCTGGTTCAAGTCCAGCTACAGCGGCACCCAAGGCGACAGCTGCGTTGAGGTGGCCGTCACCCAACAGACCATCCACGTACGGGACTCCAAAGACGTGACGCGTCCTCACTTCGCCGTCGGGCGTGAGGGATGGTCGCAGTTCGTGGGGTTCGTGGGCTCCGCGCCGAGGGCCTGAGGCTGAATCTGCGTATCCCGGCGGTGACGCTGGTGGCGTACGCCGCCGGGAAGGCCGTCAGGTGGTCAGTTCACCCGACGCGAGTCGATCGCTTGCCTGCCTGGCGTCTGTCACGGCAGCTGTAGTTCTTGATCACAGCTGGTCGTGATGACGGTGTCGTTACACCTCGCCGGTGTAGCGGTGGCGGCGCGCGACGAGCACACTCGTCCCCGCCACGTTCTCGTTCTCGACGGGAGTGTCGTCGGGGCGGACGTCGAGCCAGGCCCAGTCGTACTCGCGGGTGCCCTTCGTGCCGTGTCCGGTCTGCCGACGCATCCAACACCACGTCCTGGCCCGCGAGTTCACCGGCAACCAGGCGGGCGATCTCCTCCTGTGCCCGGTCATGGTCGAACCGGGCGCGGGACAGCAGGTGCTGCAGCCGGTGCGGGCCGGGGTGCCCCAGCGCCTGCGCGAGTGTCCAGCAGTTCCGCGTGTCCACCTCCAGCAGCAGCCCCGCGACCAGCTCCGCCGCCGTGGCGCGTGTCTCACGTCGTGCGAAGCAGCCCGCGACCGCCGTCAGCGCCCTCCCGAACGCCCCGCTCCACGCCTGCTCGGCTATCGTGGCTTCCGCGGTCACCATCTCTTGATACGTCGTCACAAACGTTCGTGATCGCGGTGGCCGTCCTCATGCCCTCACCCACCCCGGATAGGCGCTGACCAGCGCAGATGTCGGAACTACAGCTGCCGTGTCAGCCCGCGGCCGGTCCGGGTCCGTAGTCTGCCTTGAATCCGCCAAGACAGTCCGCGAGATGGGCCAGCCAGCCGCTCGGGGAGTACGGCCTGGGTGGGTCGACCTCCATGCCCAGCGCCGCCATCGCGAGGGCGTAGTCGGACTCTTCCAGGGCGAGGGCGAGCAGTTCGTGGAGCTCGCCCGTGAGGCGGGCAACCAGCTGCGGATCCGTGGTGGCGGTGTAGTCGTGTACGGCCGCGTCGTGGTCCGGGAACTCGTCCGGCATGTCCTGTGAGAACCAACCGCCAAGGAACTGGCCCAGCTCGGGGAAGCGGGCGTGCCACTCCCAGTGGGTGCGAGGATCGGCCGGGGGCGGGACCTCGCCTTCCTCGATCGACCGCTTCAGGTGATCCGCGATCACGAACAGCCAGTCCTGGATCGCCGATTCGGGCAGACCGACGTCCGGCACGGGGTAGAACTCGCCGAGGCTCAGGCGCAGCCGGCCCGGTGGGTTACGGGCGTACTCGCGGATCTGCTGTTCGGCTGTGGCCAGGACCCAGGGGCGGGTGTGCCAGGTGTGGCGCAGGTAGGCCCGAAGGGCTTCGCTCGGCTTGTCCGGCTCGTCGTCGGCCGACATGCCGGTGTACGCGCTGATCACCTGGTCCAACTCGCCGTAGCGGCGATCGAACTCGAGCGGCTTCATGGACACGGCGCTGGACCTCTACAGGTAGATCGGGACGGTGGTGAACACGACGAAGCCCTGCGGGCTGTTCGGCTCACGCTTGAGGACAACACGCGCCGCGCGCACATCGACGGGCTCGCGTCCGGCGAGCATCATCGCCTGCAGCAGTACGCGGCCGACGGGAGTCTCACGAGAGGGCCAGGCGGCCTCGATGGTGAGGCGGGCGCGGGTGCCCTGGGCGAGCCAGCGGTGAATCTTCTGCTCGTTGGCGGTCACCACCTGTTGGGTGGCCCAGTGAGCGGTTTCTCGGTCGGGGTAGGTGGCCGAGCGGGTCCGTACGGTCATGACTTCCACTTCAGCTTGCGTCGAACGACCAGATGAGGCCGACTTCCTCACGGGACACGGCGAGCAGTCCGAAGTCCCAGGCGTACTGGGACATCGGCCAGCAGCCGGTGACCTTCTCGTAGAAGTCGGGGTGGCCGCCGTCGTGACGGGTATTCGTGAAGAACTGCGAGCCCTCCGGAAAGCGCGACAGGATCACCTGCGCGTGTTCCTCCATGCCCATCCTGCGGTCGGCGAAGCCGTACTGCCGCGACACCTCCATGCCGTCCGTCGCCAGCATGACGAGCAGCCGTACGACGGCGGACCGCGGGATCTCGAACAGCCGGCTGCGCCACTCCGCGGCCCCGGCCTCATCCGCCGGCGGAACCCGGAACGGGAAGGCGGCGTCCTCCTCCAGTTCCTCTTCTCCCTGCTCGGAATCCCGGCACCGCCAGCCACGGGGGTCGGTGACCTCGCGCTGCATCACCGCGGCCACGTCGGGCAGCCAGTCCTCGTGTACGCGCGGGCCGACCGCGATGAAGGAGTACCGGTTGCGGTACATGTCCACCGCCGCCGCCCACGTATCGGCATCGAGGCGCGTCTGCGGACCGCCCTGACGCTCGGGCTCGGTTTCGCTGTCCATCCGGGCCTCTCTCACTTGGGCATGGAGCTGAAGACGACGTAGGGCGGGTCGAGGCTCGGGTCGTACATGAGGCGCAGCGACACTCCCTTGGTGTCCTGCACCTCTGTGATCTTCCCGTCGACCAGCGAGGTGCCCCGGCCGGTCACCGCGTCACCGGCCAAGGGACCTTGCAGCGGAACGGACGGCGTGTTGAACTCCTCCGTCGGCTTCGGCGGGTTTCCACTGAGCCACTTGTTGATCTCGTCTGTGTTGTCGCGCAAGGCGTACTGCGTGTACCGCTGAGCGGATTCCATGTCGGCGAACGTGGACGCACCGGGGATCTTGGGCGTCCCGTCCGCCTTACTCTCGTCTCTCATGCGCTGCAACAGCTGCTCGTCGGTCTTCCCCACATGCTTGTCGAGGGTATGGCCATTGCCCATCCCTTCCGCCGCGGCGAGGTCCACCGAGTACGTGTAGGGGAACTGGCTCTCCGGCAGTTGCCAGCTGTGCTCCTTCTTGAACTCGTTCAAGGAACGCGCACCGAACCCCTGTGCCCGAGCCCGCTCCGCCTGGAACGTGGGCACGCTCAAGAGCGCCTCGTCGAGCTCGAACTCGAGCATGGCCAGCTTGCCCGCTGCATCGCTGAACGCCTCGTGATAGGCCTCGACTGCCGCGTCCATTGCCGCCTTGTCCATGTGGGACCGGAAGGTCAGGACGACCTCCGCGACCACGAGCCCGACCGCGAGCTTGGTGAGTTCGAACGGGTCGAGACCCGTCGTGAGGTCCTTCACCGTCTTCTCCGCGGCCTCCTTGGCCAGGCGCGTGGTCGTCTCGGTGGTCTTCTGGCCCACGTCGGCCAGGTCGTCGAAGAGCTTCTGGATGACGTTCGCGCTCTTGTCGAGAACCTCGATGATCGGGCGCCTGGTGGCGGGGTCCATCTTCCCGTGGGTCTTCCAGCTCCGGGCGCCCTTCTTGGGAGTCACCTCGGCCCGCTGGTCACGGACCTTCCCCCATGCCGTGGTTCCCCAGATCGTCTGGCAGAAAGCCCTCATTGCGGCCTGCCATTCACCGTTTCCTGTGGGGTCGGTGATGTAGGAGATCGCGTCCGTGAAGTCGTCCGCCGCCTTCTTCACGTCCTTGGAGGCCTCCCGCCAGGCCCCGGCGATGTCGCGGAATTCTTCTTCCTTGACGCCCGGAGTGATCTCATGGATGCGGCCGAGTCGCAGTCCTTCGTCGACCACGGGTTTCATGATGAACATGAGGAAGTCCGGGATCTCTCCGAGGATTCCTGAAATCGCCCACGAGTCGTGGTATTCGCCCTCTCCCCGCCACGTCAGGTCGTTCGGCGGACCGTACTTGGGCGCGGTGGTGATCACCATGGGAGGCTGCTTCTCCTCCGGTGGCTCGCCCTTGCCCTTGCTCGCCGCCCAGTCCGCCTGCACGTAGTTGTTCGCGGTCTGGGTGAGGCCCACCGCCACACCGCCTACCGCCACCACGCTCTTCGCCCAGAGCTCCAGGAACTTCCCGGCGACGATGCCGTACCGATCGGCGAAGGAGTCCGCGCCCCAGCCCGTTCCCGCGGACTGGCTGTACTTGTCCAGCGTGTCCGTCAACGCCTTCGCCTGCTTGTCGTAGTCGAACTGGCCGTCCCGCACGACGAGCGAGGTGAAGTAGAGATGCTGAGGCTGCACGTCGAAGCGGCCCACCCCTTGGTCGGGTGGCGCGGTCCTGGCCTGGTCCCGCTCCTGCTGCCGCTGCTTGTCCGAGGGCAGATCAGCCATCAGGCTGCACCCCAACCCCGCAGTACCGCCCTGTGCGCCGCCGCGTAGTTGATCTCCCCGTTGACCACGACGTCGTGCAGCCACGCCTGGGCTGCCTGAAGATCCGCTGCGGATCGGCCCCACTCATCCAGCTTGTCGATGAACACCTCGCGGGCTTCGCCCTCCCAGGTCAGGACCACTTTCTCCGCGCGCCGGTAGAGCAGGTCCAGCTGCTCGTTGAGGTGTTTGAGAATGTCCTCAAGATCTCCGGAAAGGTCCTGCAGCGTCGAGAAGTCGACGGTTATGCAGTCGTCGTCCACCATGCTTCTCCGTTCCGAAGCTGAAGTCGTCGGTCGGCGTATGAGCCATCAGAGGTCGGAGAGGCTGCTGCGCGGCGCGGCGGGTACCTCTGCATTCGGCGTCGACAACGCGTCCGCTTCGCGTTCCACGTCCGTCTTGACCTGGATCTTCCGTAGTTGCGCCATGACGTCCAGGTCATGTTCCGAGAACCCGTCCCGGCTCAACCGCACGGCTTGTTCAACAGCCTGGATGATCATGCGGATGCGTACGGCGTCCTCAGCCGCGCCCCGGTGGAGGTCCCGGTAGGCACGGGCGGCGGGCCCCTGCCATCCCGCCTCGATCCGGTCGACGATCGCGTCCATGCGTCGGACCTGCTTGTCCAGGTGGTCCTGCATACCGTAGAGGTCATCGGCCAGGTCCGTCAGCCGGTCGCCCTGTACCCGAAGCCGTGGCTGGTTACCCGCGCCGCTCATCACATCCCCCAGTTTGTGGTCACCAACGCCGCTGCTCCGCCAGCCACTTGACACATCCGCATCACCCTAACAACTTCACTTCAAACCATGGCAGCAGCAAGTCCTCCCTGTATGTACGGTCGCTCGCCCGGAGCGGATCGGTGATGCGGCGATCAGGAGCAGGCCGCGGCCGGACTCGTCGTCCGGTTGGGGTTCTGG
>NZ_BMPQ01000074.1 GCF_014647675.1 Streptomyces flaveus
GTGCGGACCGGAACAGGGCCCGCTCCGCCACCCGCCCCACGAACGCCCGGTCCCGCGCGGCGACCACCAGGTCACCCAACAAGCCACCGTTCCCCGAATCCACAAGCCCCCCACCAACCGAACCATGCATGGCCGAGCACCTTACGCCGCACACCGCAGACCAACCGAAGGGATGAGACGCGCGTCGATATGACTTGGTTCACTCCGCCGCCGGTAACCCGAGTGCTCGGTGCAGGGACCGGGCGTGCCTGGGAGTGCCATGGCCACCCTGCGCCGTGGCGGGGGAACTGCGGTCGAAGTCATGGAAGCGACAACCTCCCTGGCACGGCCACCGCGGAGGTCGCGGACCACTCCGCCCACGACATTTGCGCTACCTCACGCGATGACGACCCGACCTCATGTGGAGGAGTCATGCCCACCCCGTCGATCATCGGAGCAGGACCCAACCTGGGGCTGGCCGCGGCTGCCAGGTTCGGAGCGGGGGGTCGACGTGGGCCTCGTCGCACGCGGCCGCGACAGACTGGCGGCGATGCGGTGCTCCTTGAAACAGAACGGCGTCACCACGCACAGCGTGGCCACGGACATCATTGGTGGATCCGGAGCTGACGTTGACGACCGCCCCACGCCCCGGGCGGTCAGGGGCGGAACCAAAGCCTGCACCAGCATGAAGGCGCCCGGAGATTGATGCTCATGTGACGGTCGTACGTCTCGTCGTCGGTCTCGACGGTAGTGCACAGACTCCAGACGGCGGCGTCGTTGATGAGGATGTCGACATCCCGACATCCCGACACCCTCGGCCAATCGGCACACCTCGCCGCGGTCGGCGAGGTCGGAGTGGACGAAAACTCGCTGTACCTCCCGATTCAGTGATGCCCCGTACCGTCTCGGCGCCCCCCTCGTCGTCGCTGTCGGTCACGACGACCTCCGCGCCCAGTGCGGCGAGCCGCACGGTCACTGCACGGCCGATGCCCGCGGCAGCGCCGGTGACCAGCGCCCTTGAAGCCAACAGCTCGGCATTCACACCCATCGTTCCTCGCTCGATCATCGGCAAATGGGCTGACGTTCCGCGTCACCGGGTCCCACGCCGACATCGCCCGGTTATGCCGGTCGAAGCCAGAATTGCCGAAACCGCAAACGATTTGGCCAGTCCGGTGACGGTCGACTCACTCTGACGTGCATGAACACTCAGATGACCGAGTCCTCGCAGGGCAGACGCTTCGACGTCGTCGTGGTGGGCGGCGGGGCAGCGGGGCTGAGCGCCGCGTTGACCTTGAGCCGAGCTCGCCGCTCCGTCCTGGTGATCGACTCCGGCAAGCCACGCAACGCACCCGCCGCCCACGCGCACAACTACTTGGGCCGGGAGGGCATTTCGCCGCTGGAGCTGCTCGCGACCGGGCGGACCGAGGTTACCGGCTACGGCGGCGAAATCCGCGACGGCAGCGTCCTCTCGGCGGAACGCCTCGCCGAAGGACACTTCCGGGTCGTCCTTGCCGACGGTTCCGCGGTGGAGTCACGACGTCTCCTCGTAGCGACCGGCGTGGTGGACGAACTGCCGGACATCCCCGGGATGGCCGAGCGCTGGGGCCGCGACGTACTGCACTGCCCCTACTGCCACGGCTGGGAGGTTCGTGACCAGCCCATCGGCATCCTGGCCCAGGGCCCGGCCGCCATGCACCAGGCCCTGCTGTGGCGGCAGTGGACCACCGACCTGACCGTGTTCCTCAACGGCAGCCCGGAACTCACCGACCAGGAACGAGAACAGCTTGCGGCACGGCAGATCGCCCTCGTGGAGGGCAGGGTGGAAAGCCTGGAGGTCACCGACGACGGGATCAGCGGTGTCCGGCTTCACGACGGGCGTACCGTCGCGGTACGTGCCGTCGTCGTCCCGCCCAACGCCCATGCCCGCGCCGATGTACTCGTCTCGCTCGGCCTGCGCACGACCTCGCAGCAGTTCGGCACACAGAGCATCGGCACCTACGTGCCGGCCACCGATCCGACCGGGGCCACGGAGGTGGCCGGTGTGTGGCTGGCGGGCAACGTCACCAACCTCGCCGAGCAGGTGATCGGCGCCGCTGCCGCCGGCGTCAACACGGCAGCGGCCATCAACGCCGACCTCGTAACCGAGGACACCCGCCAGGCCGTGGCTTCTCGTCGGAGCCGATGAACGTCCCACGGCACCCGCCCAATTGGGGCACCGCGCATTCGCCTCGTGTCCCTGGCGAGTGAGCTGAGACCGCACCGTGCCCCCGACCTCAGGAGATCTCTCGATGAAGGTATTTCTCACCGGCGCGACCGGATATATCGGCGGGACCGTAGCGGTCCGCCTGCGCGAGGCCGGCCACCAGGTCGTCGGTCTGGTCCGCGACTCCACGAAGGCCGACGCACTCGCGGCGTCGGGTGTCGAACCCGTCGTGGGCTCACTGGACGACAGCGAGCTGCTCACTGAACAGGCCCGCCGGGCCGACGGTGTGATCAATGCCGCCAACAGTGACCACCGTGCCGCTGTGGAGGCGCTCAGGGCCGGCCTGGAGGGCTCCGGCAAGCCGTTCGTCCACACAAGCGGCTCCGGCGTCGTCGGTGACGACGCCCGAGGAGAGCGGAACGAACAGTCGTACGGTGACGACATCCACGACCCCGGCTCCGCCTGGCAGCCGGAACACCCGATCCGAGTAGCCAGGGCCGCCATCCACCGTGTGGTCCTGGATTCGGCCGAAGCCGGAATCCGGTCCTCTGTCTTGTGTCCGGCCATGATCTACGGGCACGGGCTCGGCGCCGCCCGCAACGAGGTGCATATTTCCGCCCTGGTCGAGCAGGCCCGGCACAGCGGCGTCGTTCGCCATGCCGGCGCCGGCCGGAACATCTGGTCGACCGTCCATGTGGAGGATCTCGCCGACCTCTATCTCCTCGCCCTCGAACGGTCGCCTGCCGGCACCTTCTACTTCGTTGAAAACGGGGAGGAATCACTCAAGGGGCTGGCCGCCTCGATCGCCGAGGCACTCGGCCTCGATGGTCCCGAGCCCTGGGACATCGAGGCCGCCGGCGCCTTCTGGGGGCCCCAATTCACTACCGGGGCCCTGGCCTCCAACAGTCGCGTCCGCACCACACGAGCCCGCGACATTCTCGGCTGGAAGCCCCGCCACGGCTCGGTCACCGAGTGGATCGCCGCGGACTTGACCTTGTGACCGGACGCGGGGTGTGTCAGTGACGGCAACACCGCCTCGTCGGCCAGGTGTGGTGTGTGCAGTGCTCCTAGGAAGATCCCGGCCTTCTTCTGCCATCGAAAGCACGGCAAGTTCGCAGGTGAACGATCCGTCAACGGGGCTTCTGCCCTGACTGAGCAAGGAGGACGCGGTGACACGGACAACCCCGGAGACCACGGAGCAGGGCAGCAACCGGAAGGTCGTACTCGTCACGGGTGCCACGAGCGGCATCGGCGAAGGCATCGCCAGGCGGCTTGCTGCGGAAGGCCACCACGTCGTTGCCGGTGGGCGTCGAGAGGATCGGCTGACCAGCCTGGCGGAGAGCGTCCGAGCCGACGGCGGCAGCATCGATGTGCGCCGTCTCGATGCCACCGACCGGGCCGACGTGGCCAGGTTCGTCGACGAAACGGTTACTGCCCGGGGGCACATCGACGTGATCGTCAACAACGCCGGCGTCATGCCGCTGTCGCGCCTTGACTCACTGCTGGTGGACGAATGGGACCGGATGATCGATGTCAACGTCAAGGGTCTGCTGCACGGCATCGCCGCGGCCATGCCGCACTTCCAGCGCCAGAACAGCGGGCACTTCATCACCATTGCGTCGATCGGTGCCTACTCCGTGGTCCCCACGGCTGCTGTGTACTGCGCCACGAAGTATGCGGCCTGGGCGATCACAGAAGGACTGCGGCAGGAGGCTGAGCCGTTCATCCGGGTCACCACCGTCTCACCTGGCGTCGTCGAATCCGAACTGGCCGACACCATCACCGAACCGGAAGCCGCGGCGGCAATGAAGGCCTACCGCTCGGCGGCCATCTCGCCCGATGCCATCGCTCGTGCGATCTCCTATGCGATCAGCCAGCCCGCCGATGTCGACGTCAACGAGCTGGTCATCCGGCCTGTGCGGCAGCGCCCGTAGCGTCGCGGTTGTTGGCGGTCTGCGCCCGCAGGCGTGCGCATGTCGGTGTACAACGAGCACTCCGTACTGGTCGAAGCGGCGGCCGATGGCGTGGGCGACGGTGTCGCGCACGCCGATCGCGGTGACGAAGCCGGCACCGGTGACTTGCCGGCCCCAGGCATGGTCGGCAGGCACCTCGGTCGGGACGGTGGACCGATCGATGACCGGTCGAAGGCGGCGAGCGTGGCCTTCTCCACATGGTGGCCGAGCGAGGCGACGAGTTCCGCGGTGCGCGACACGGCGTCGACCACCGGGCCCGACGGCAGAGTGAAGTACGGCATACCGACGCGCCTTTTCAACCCTTCGATGGGAACGACATGTGCGACGTAGGCTGCTCGGCCATGTACGGGTTCGGTTCGGTTATGAGGACCTCATGAACATGGGAGACGGCCGCTCTTTAGGTGACCTTGTGGTGGCGGCGCGGGGCCGGGCGTTCGTGGGGCGGGTGGCGGAGCGGGCCCTGTTCCGGTCCGCAC
>NZ_BMPQ01000075.1 GCF_014647675.1 Streptomyces flaveus
AGTAAGTTTTTGCGTCGCAAAACGCTTTTTAAAAAATTGATTAAGTCTTCGATCGATTAGTATTCGTCAGCTCCACGTGTCACCACGCTTCCACCTCGAACCTATTAACCTCGTCATCTTCGAGGGATCTTATAACCGAAGTTGGGAAATCTCATCTTGAGGGGGGCTTCATGCTTAGATGCTTTCAGCACTTATCCCGTCCATACATAGCTACCCAGCTATGCCGTTGGCACGACAACTGGTACACCAGAGGTATGTCCATCCCGGTCCTCTCGTACTAAGGACAGCTCCTCTCAAATTTCCTACGCCCACGACGGATAGGGACCGAACTGTCTCACGACGTTCTAAACCCAGCTCGCGTACCGCTTTAATGGGCGAACAGCCCAACCCTTGGGACCGACTACAGCCCCAGGATGCGATGAGCCGACATCGAGGTGCCAAACCTCCCCGTCGATGTGAACTCTTGGGGGAGATAAGCCTGTTATCCCCGGGGTAGCTTTTATCCGTTGAGCGATGGCCCTTCCATGCGGAACCACCGGATCACTAAGTCCGTCTTTCGACCCTGCTCGACTTGTAGGTCTCGCAGTCAAGCTCCCTTATGCCTTTACACTCTATGAATGATTTCCAACCATTCTGAGGGAACCTTTGAGCGCCTCCGTTACCTTTTAGGAGGCGACCGCCCCAGTCAAACTGCCCGCCTGACACTGTCTCCCACCACGATAAGTGGTGCGGGTTAGAAAGCCAACACAGCTAGGGTAGTATCCCACCAACGCCTCCACGTAAGCTAGCGCTCACGTTTCAAAGGCTCCTACCTATCCTGTACAAGCTGTGCCGAATTTCAATATCAGGCTACAGTAAAGCTCCACGGGGTCTTTCCGTCCTGTCGCGGGTAACCTGCATCTTCACAGGTACTATGATTTCACCGAGTCTCTCGTTGAGACAGTGCCCAAATCGTTACGCCTTTCGTGCGGGTCGGAACTTACCCGACAAGGAATTTCGCTACCTTAGGACCGTTATAGTTACGGCCGCCGTTTACTGGGGCTTCGATTCGTAGCTTCGCAGAAGCTAACCACTCCTCTTAACCTTCCAGCACCGGGCAGGCGTCAGCCCCTATACATCACCTTACGGTTTAGCAGAGACCTGTGTTTTTGATAAACAGTCGCTTGGGCCTATTCACTGCGGCTCTTCTGGGCGTGAACCCTAAAGAGCACCCCTTCTCCCGAAGTTACGGGGTCATTTTGCCGAGTTCCTTAACGAGAGTTCGCTCGCTCACCTTAGAATTCTCATCTTGACTACCTGTGTCGGTTTGCGGTACGGGCACCTGTTATCTATCTAGAGGCTTTTCTCGGCAGTGTGAAATCAACGACTCGAGGAAACAATTTCCTCTCCCCATCACAGCTCAGCCTTATGAGTGCCGGATTTGCCTAACACTCAGCCTTACTGCTTGGACGTGCACTCCAACAGCACGCTTCGCCTATCCTACTGCGTCCCCCCATCGATTAAAACGATACTAGGTGGTACAGGAATATCAACCTGTTATCCATCGCCTACGCCTGTCGGCCTCAGCTTAGGACCCGACTAACCCAGAGCGGACGAGCCTTCCTCTGGAAACCTTAGTCAATCGGTGGACGGGATTCTCACCCGTCTTTCGCTACTCACACCGGCATTCTCACTTCTAAGCGCTCCACATGTCCTTGCGATCATGCTTCGACGCCCTTAGAACGCTCTCCTACCATTGTCCAAAGGACAATCCACAGCTTCGGTAATATGTTTAGCCCCGGTACATTTTCGGCGCAGTGTCACTCGACTAGTGAGCTATTACGCACTCTTTAAATGATGGCTGCTTCTAAGCCAACATCCTAGTTGTCTGGGCAACGCCACATCCTTTTCCACTTAACATATATTTTGGGACCTTAGCTGGTGGTCTGGGCTGTTTCCCTTTCGAACACGGACCTTATCACCCATGTTCTGACTCCCAAGTTAAATTAATTGGCATTCGGAGTTTGTCTGAATTCGGTAACCCGAGAGGGGCCCCTCGTCCAAACAGTGCTCTACCTCCAATAATCATCACTTGAGGCTAGCCCTAAAGCTATTTCGGAGAGAACCAGCTATCTCCAAGTTCGATTGGAATTTCTCCGCTACCCTCAGTTCATCCGCTCACTTTTCAACGTAAGTCGGTTCGGTCCTCCATTCAGTGTTACCTGAACTTCAACCTGACCAAGGGTAGATCACCTGGTTTCGGGTCTACGACCAAATACTCAACGCCCTATTCAGACTCGCTTTCGCTGCGGCTCCACATTTGCTGCTTAACCTTGCATCAGATCGTAACTCGCCGGTTCATTCTACAAAAGGCACGCCATCACCCATTAACGGGCTCTGACTACTTGTAAGCACACGGTTTCAAGTTCTCTTTCACTCCCCTTCCGGGGTACTTTTCACCTTTCCCTCACGGTACTGGTTCACTATCGGTCACTAGAGAGTATTTAGCCTTAGGAGATGGTCCTCCCAGATTCCGACGGAATTTCACGTGCTCCGTCGTACTCAGGATCCACTCAAGAGAGAATATGTTTTCGACTACAGGATTATTACCTTCTTTGATTCATCTTTCCAGATGATTCGTCTAACATGTTCTTTTGTAACTCCGTATAGAGTGTCCTACAACCCCAACAAGCAAGCTTGTTGGTTTGGGCTCTTCCCGTTTCGCTCGCCGCTACTCAGGGAATCGATTTTTCTTTCTCTTCCTCCGGGTACTAAGATGTTTCAGTTCTCCGGGTCTGCCTTCTGACATGCTATGAATTCACATGTCGATAACATGACATAACTCATGCTGGGTTCCCCCATTCGGAAATCTCTGGATCAACGCTTACTTACAGCTACCCAAAGCATATCGTCGTTAGTAACGTCCTTCATCGGCTTCTAGTGCCAAGGCATCCACCGTGCGCCCTTAATAACTTAATCTATGTTTTCCACCATATTTTGAATAACAATTCAAAATAAATAGCTAAAACTAGTTATTAATCTTGTGAGTGTTCTTTCGAACACTAGCGATTATTTATGAATTCAAGCTTATTTAAAACTCTATTCACTCGGTTTTGCTTGGTAAAATCTTACTTACTTATCTAGTTTTCAATGTACAAAGAATGTTAATAAACATTCAAAACTGAATACAATATGTCACGTTATCCCTCATCTTCGTAGAAGATGTTCCGAATATATCCTTAGAAAGGAGGTGATCCAGCCGCACCTTCCGGTACGGCTACCTTGTTACGACTTCACCCCAATCATTTGTCCCACCTTCGACGGCTAGCTCCAAATGGTTACTCCACCGGCTTCGGGTGTTACAAACTCTCGTGGTGTGACGGGCGGTGTGTACAAGGCCCGGGAACGTATTCACCGTAGCATGCTGATCTACGATTACTAGCGATTCCAGCT
>NZ_BMPQ01000076.1 GCF_014647675.1 Streptomyces flaveus
CCGGCCTGCTCCCGCATCGGCAGGCGCTCCGTGATGTCCTTGTGCGCCTTGGCGCGGGACTTGCCGAAGTCGCGGATGATCTGCTGCCGGAGAACCTCCTCGACCCGGCCGGACTCCAGGTCGCCGAGGACCACGTCACGGTCAATCTGCTCGGCACGATCCGGATGACGTATGCCTTCCTGCCGCTGCTGGTGGGCAAGGACGACGCGGTCGTCATGAATGTCACCTCGGCGCTGGCGTTCGTACCGTTCCCGAGCACGCCGACCTACAGCGCGACCAAGACCGCGCTGCACTCCTTCTCCGAGAGCCTGCGCATCCAGCTCGCCGGTGCCGGCGCCGGTGTCCAGGTGGTCGAGGTGGTCCCGGCGGGCGTGCGCACGACGCTGATGGGCCAGCAGGACAGCGAGCAGTCCATGCCGTTGGACGACTTCCTCACCGAGGCCCTCGGCCTGCTGCGCGGGCAGCCCGATGGGAAGGAGCTGGTCGTCGAGCGCGCCAGGTTCATCCGCGACGCGGTGGCCAACGGCTCCTACGACGACGTCCTCACCATGATCAGCGGCAGCTGACCGACCTGTCATGCCCGACGCGGAACAGCAGCACGCGGGCGGGCCCTGTGGGCCACATCATGGGCGAACGCGAGCCGGACCCACCTCGGGGAGGGGTCCTCACTGAAGACGCGGAACGGTCAGGAAGCGCCTTCGGCTTCGCCCCGGTCGTCGCATGGGAGGCGACCGGCTCCGTCCTGAGCGACGAGGCCCGGGGCCGGTCAAAGCGTTGGGTCCAAAGCGTTGGGTGTCCTCGACGGGGGACCGTCGCCGCAGGCCGTCTTCCATACCGGCGGTCTGCGGCGCACCGCCGACGGTCGGTGAATTTCCCAGCGGGCCAGGCAGGTCAAGGGACCATCGACTCGTCTCGCTGCGCGCGCCCTCGGCGTCGGCCGTATGAGCGGCTTCGCGCGGCTCAGCCATGGATCGGCGGTCTCTGGATAGCCGGGCGGGATGCGGCGAGGATGGGGCCATGGACAAGAAGGAACTGGCGGAATTCCTGCGTTACCGGCGTGAGACGCTGCGGCCCCGCGACGTCGGGCTGGTCGAGGGGCCGCGCAGGCGTACCCAGGGGCTGCGCCGCGAGGAGGTCGCGCAGCTCGCCGGCATGTCCACCGACTACTACGCCCGGCTGGAACAGCAGCGTGCTCCGCAGCCCTCCGTCCAGATCACCGAAGCTCTCGCCCGGGCACTGCGGCTGAGCCTGGACGAACGCGACCATCTCTTCGTCCTCATCGGCCACAACGCCCCGGCCCGCTTCTACCGCTCTGAGCATGTCTGCCCGACGCTGCTGCGGGTCCTGGACCGCCTGGACGACTCCCCGGCCCTGGTGCAAACCGACTTGTTCGAGACCCTCGCGGTGAACCCGCTGGCCGTCGCGCTGCTCGGCGACCAGACCCGCCACACCGGTCTGGCCAGCAGCGGCTACTACCGCTGGTTCATGGACCCGGCCGAACGTCTGATGGTTCCCGAGGAGAGTCACGAACGCCACGGCCGCGCCCAGGCAGCACGCCTGCGGGCCGCGCTGACAGCCGGCAACGACACCCCCCGAGCCGCCCGGATCCTCGCCGAACTCCAGGAACACAGCCCCGAGTTCGTCCGCATGTGGGAACTTCAGGAGGTCGCCCGCTACGGCGACTGCAAGACCGTCCTCCATCCCGAACTCGGCCGCATCGATGTCGACACCCAGGTCCTGTACACCGAGTACCGCGCCCAGACTCTGGTGGTGCTGACCACTCGCCCCGGCACGGAGAGCCACAGCAAACTCGAACTGCTCTCCGTCATAGGACACCAACAGCTCACCCCCTGATAACCCTGCTGCACAATCCTGCCTATTCCGGCATCTATGCCTACGGGCGTCCCGGGGCGACCCTGTCAGGGGCACCGGTGATGCATGCGGGCCACGGTCCAGGACGCCGGAAGTCGTCGGGGACCGGCAGCGCGGCACCGCGTCCACCCACCTCCGTACGGCTTTTTCCCTGCGCTGTGCGGCCGGACATGTCGGTCTGCTGCGAGGTCCGGGCTCCGTGGTCGGGCCGCCCATTTGACCGGATGCCGCCTCCGTTTTATTCTCGAATGCGTACGGAGGCAGCATCCGTTTTGATGCGGCCGCCAGATCACGGCAGGCAGGAGGGCGCATGAGCGCCGGCGAACAGCGCGGACGCAAGCCCCGCGCGGACGTCCAGCGCAACCGCACCGCCCTCCTGGAGACCGCGCAGCGTCACTTCCTGCAGCACGGAGTCGACACCTCCCTGGAGGCGGTGGCCAAGGAGGCAGGCGTCGGACCCGGCACCCTGTACCGGCACTTCCCCACCCGGGAAGCACTGCTGGCGGCCGTGCTGCACACCCGCTCCGAGGAACTGGTGGCCCGCCAGGCCGGCATCGACCGGCTCGCCGACCCCGCCCAGGCGCTGGAACAGTGGCTGCGCGCGATGGAGGAGTACTTCAGCGCCTTCAGCGGACTGCCGGACCCGCTCATGGCCGCGGCCCGCGCGCAGGAGCCGGACAACCCGCTCACCATCCCCTGCCACACCCTCATCACCGCCACCGACCAGTACGTGCAAGCCGCGCAGCTCACCGGGCACGTACGCGACTCGGTGCGGGGCAACGACCTGTTCCTCGCGGCCTGCTCCGTCGCCTGGATCAAGGGCACCGGCACCGACGAGGAGTCGCTCGACCGGCTGCGCACGCTCATCGCGAGCGGCTACCGCCGGCAGGACACCCAGGCGTAAACCGCCCGACACCCCTGCCCCGACCCCCGCAACGCCAGGCGGCACCACCCCCCGGCCATCACCTCGCACCGCCCCCGGGGCGCGCCACGACCTCTCAAGGAACACATCATGAAAATTACTGTCATAGGTGCCGGTGCCATCGGCGGGAACCTCGCCGCCAAACTCAGTGCGGCCGGTCACGACGTCCAGGTGGCCGACGCCCGCGGCCCCCAGGCCGTCCGGGCGCAGATACGGGAGTTGGGG
>NZ_BMPQ01000077.1 GCF_014647675.1 Streptomyces flaveus
TGCACCTGAAGGAGGGACTGGAGCCTGCGGGCAGCACAGGTTTCCGGCTGCACGTGCGCGGCTGACCGTCGGCGATGGACCGGACGAGCCGGGGCGCGAACCGAGGAGGAGCCCGAGGGCTGTGGCAGCGGTGAGGGTGAACACCCCGAGTAGCCGCCGGGAGAAATGGATTGCACCGGTTCCCGCCCGGCAGTGCGGGAACCGGTGAGACTCTCGAACGAGCACAGGGAGGGGACTCCATGGGTCTGCAGCACGCGACCCCGCATCCGCAAAACACCCTCTGCCCTGCGGATTCATCACGCAAGGCCAGGGGGCGGAATCATTCATACGTTGAAGCGGAACATTGTCAGCGGTGCAATGACCTGCAAAGACCGCCGTTCTCGGAGCACGATCCAGCGGGGATCCAGCAGTGGGACCGGAACGTCCCGCCAGGGTTGCCACGCGCGGGCCAAACGGCCTGCGGTACAGCTCGGCACCGAGAGATCCGTCGTCCGGCGGACATCTCGAGGCCGGTACGTGGCCCCGGCCCCAGCGGTCGGTCTGCTGACCACGGCAGGTCTTACGATCAGCCCATGATTGATACTCCGAAGCATTGGACCGTGCGCCATTTCTCGCAGGCCAACCCCGCTGGCCCGGGCTGCGACAGCGTTCCGGCCCTCTTGCGACGGCTGGCCGATGCCATCGAGGTGTTGGGCCCTGTTGAGATCCAGGACGTGGTGATCGAATCGGAGACGACCGCACATGGCCCCTGGCGGTCGGGGACCGTCTACTTCCACCTGCCGGAGGACGGATAAAGGACTGATCTTGGCGCTCACGAGCGGAGCCAGATCACCAGTGCCGCGGCGAGGGCGGTGCCGAGGCAGACGTAGCGGCGCTTGTCGTATCGGGTGGCCACGGCTCGGTTCCGCCTCGGCCGCCGAAGAAGCCTCGCACACCCCATGAAGCCGTTGTGTCTTTGTCTCGGTTGACCAGACGGTCACAGCCAACTGTGACACTCAGACAGGCCCTGGCCGCCGACGGTCCCGGGGAGCCGTCACCGATGCCAGGGCGGTCACGTCAGGAGTGGCCGAGGACTCGGTGGGGCTGGTACGGGGCCTCCAGGCGGGCGATCTCCTCCTCGCTCAGAGACACCTCCACCGCCGCGACCGCGTCGTCCAGATGGTGCATCTTGGTCGCGCCCACAACCGGTGCGCTGATCGCAGGCTTGCCGAGCAGCCACGCCAGGGCGATCTGTGCGGGCGGCAGCCCCCGCTCAGCGGCGACCTCGCGCACCGCGTCGACCACGTCGAAGTCGGCGTCCCCGTACAGTTCCTCGGCGTACTGGTCGCTGCCCGCGCGGACCGTGAGCTGCTTGCCGCCGCGTTCGCGGGAACCGGCGAGCAGCCCGCGCGCCAGTGGGCTCCACGGGATGCAGCCCACTCCCTGATCGAGGCAGAGCGGGATCATCTCGCGCTCTTCCTCGCGGTAGGCCAGGTTGTAGTGGTTCTGCATCGACACGAACTTCGTCCAGCCGCGCGTCTCCGCGACATGCTGGGCCTTGGCGAACTGCCAGGCGAACATGCTGGACGCGCCGATGTAACGGGCCTTGCCGGAGCGCACCACGTCGTGCAGCGCCTCCATGGTCTCCTCGATCGGCGTCTCGTAGTCCCACCGGTGGATCTGGTACAGATCCACGTGGTCGGTCCCCAGCCGCCGCAGCGAGGCATCGATGCCGGACAGGACGTGCTTGCGCGACAGGCCGCTGTCGTTGGGTCCGGAGCCCATCGGGAAGTAGATCTTCGTGGCGAGCACGTAGTCGTCACGGTGGGGGAAGAGCTTGTCGAGCAGCCGCCCCGTGATCTCCTCGCTCACGCCGCGCGAGTACATGTCCGCGGTGTCGAAGAACGTCACCCCGGCCTCCGCGGCCCGACGCACGATGGGCTCGGCCGCCTCCTCGTCCAGGAACCACGCGCGCTGGGCGGGATCGCCGTAGCTCATCATGCCGAGACAGACCCGCGAGACCTTCAGCCCTGTCGAGCCCAGCCTGGTGTACTTCATGCCGTTTCCCTCTCTCGATCTCGTTACTGCTGCCCTGGTTGGGCTGCCTGCTGGTGGAACGCTATTGGCCGATGAGAGCCTCGGTGATCTGACGGGTGGTCTGCGCGGCGACCCGGGAGTTGACAGCAGCGTAGGAAACGTGGGCGCTCAGGGCCGTGGCCAAGGCCCAGCCGCGGCCCCGGGCCCAGGTGGCGTCGTCCACGCCGAGCGCGGCACGGAAGGCAGCCCGGGGCCCG
>NZ_BMPQ01000078.1:0-1390 GCF_014647675.1 Streptomyces flaveus
TAATATTTTTAATGAATAATTAATATATTATTCATTAAATTCAAACTATTTTGCTGTTTTAAAAGAAAAATGCCTCTGCAAGAATTAAAAATCAGAACTACTTTTTGGATGATTTTATGCTAATTTTTAATTTGCATGTAGATGGTCCAGTGTCTAAAAATTCGGCACTGGTTTTACTCAAATTTTTGTTTGTGAAATACATTTATATTTATTTGGCTCTCATTTGCGTTTTAAGAGCCAATATAGGTTTTTAGGTATAAAAAGTATAAATAACCCCTAATTCTTTAAAATGATCCCTTAAAATTAAAAAAGGGTATTTAAAATTCGAATAACAATTGTGATGGGGGGATTTGTTCAAAAAAAAGTTTTTTTGGGCTATTAGTTTCTTTTATAACAATTTAATTCAACATATACTTTTACGTGTTTGTGTGAGAAAGCAACTCTGGCAATGGTGAAAACACGTAATAACCAACTAATATCCATACTATTGGCATAAAAATAAGAACAGTATAGTATAACCCTTTATAATTCTTTGAAGAATCACTTTTTCTATTTTTAATATAATAAAAAGTCGTTATAAGCATTGAAATAGTGAAAATAATAGTTATAATAACTAATAAATTATTACCGGCTCTTGTAGTTTCACCACCTAATACTATATCTTTTATTGCTACAAAAATCATGTTTATTAAAAATAGTAGACTACTAATTTTAAACATCTTTTCAAACATTAAAGCACCTCCTAAATATGGTTATACCTTATTTTAACATGTGTTACTATAATACCTTTTTCTTATTATAACTTCAAAAATTATGCCAAATGTTTTATCCTTTATATTATATACTTTTAGGAGTGGAATATATGTGGTTCTGTTGCAAAGTAAAAAAATATAGCTAACCACTAATTTATCATGTCAGTGTTCGCTTAACTTGCTAGCATGATGCTAATTTCGTGGCATGGCGAAAATCCGTAGATCTGAAGAGACCTGCGGTTCTTTTTATATAGAGCGTAAATACATTCAATACCTTTTAAAGTATTCTTTGCTGTATTGATACTTTGATACCTTGTCTTTCTTACTTTAATATGACGGTGATCTTGCTCAATGAGGTTATTCAGATATTTCGATGTACAATGACAGTCAGGTTTAAGTTTAAAAGCTTTAATTACTTTAGCCATTGCTACCTTCGTTGAAGGTGCCTGATCTGTAATTACCTTTTGAGGTTTACCAAATTGTTTAATGAGACGTTTGATAAACGCATATGCTGAATGATTATCTCGTTGCTTACGCAACCAAATATCTAATGTATGTCCCTCTGCATCAATGGCACGATATAAATAGCTCCATTTTCCTTTTATTTTGATGTACGTCTCATCAATACGCCATTTGTA
>NZ_BMPQ01000078.1:1408-1970 GCF_014647675.1 Streptomyces flaveus
CATATTCTTGAACCCAACGGTAGACCGTTGAATGATGAACGTTTACACCACGTTCCCTTAATATTTCAGATATATCACGATAACTCAATGCATATCTTAGATAGTAGCCAACGGCTACAGTGATAACATCCTTGTTAAATTGTTTATATCTGAAATAGTTCATACAGAAGACTCCTTTTTGTTAAAATTATACTATAAATTCAACTTTGCAACAGAACCAGAAAAAATATATATGAAGCAAAATAATTTTTAGGTCAGCCTAATTTATACTATAATATTCATTGATAAATTTAATATTCAATGAGGAGATTTTTATAGTGAAGAAAAGTTTAGAAGAAATAAATGGAAAAGTTTCTTTTGATAGCGAAGCAAATGGTATCAAGAAACTAATAATGTATCTAGGTCCTGGACTTCTTGTTGCTGTAGGCTATATGGATCCAGGTAATTGGATTACTTCAATGGCAGGAGGAGCACAATTTGGATATACATTATTATTTATAATATTATTATCGAGCTTATCAGCCATGTTACTTCAAAGTATGTGCGCTCGTTTAGGTATTGC
>NZ_BMPQ01000079.1 GCF_014647675.1 Streptomyces flaveus
CTGTGTCGAGGGCGCGGTGTACGAGCTGTGCCGGCAGGTGCTGCGCGACCGCGGCGCCCCGCAGCGGGCCTGGTTCGGGTACTCCGACGACGACGCCTTCGCCGTCGGCCTGACCTGCGGCGGCGAACTCGACGTCCTCGTCCAGCGCATCGACCCCGCGACCCAGCCGCCTCTCGGCGCGGCCCTCGCCGAGGTTGCCGGGGGCCGACCCGCCGCCGTGGCACAGGTCGTCGACGGCCCGGACGGACTGATCGGCGCCACCTTGAGCGTTCTCGGTGACAGCTGGATCGCCGAGAGGACGCTGGACGGGGGATCGACAGGGCGGGCGGTGGCGGACCGGGCCACAGCCCAGCTGCGGGCGGGACGCACCGCGCTCGTCTCGCTCGGCGGGGACGCGGACACCTGCCCGGAGCGGCTCTCCGTCCTCGTCCACGTGGCCGCCACACGCCCCCGCATGCTGATCTTCGGCGCCGTCGACTTCGCCACCGCGCTCAGCCAGGCCGGCCGCTTCCTCGGCTACCGGGTCACCGTGTGCGACGCCCGCCCCGTCTTCGCCACCGCGGCACGCTTCCCGCACGCGGACGAGGTCGTCGTCGACTGGCCCCACCGCTACCTGGAACGCACCGAGGTGGACGCCCGTACCGCCGTCTGCGTCCTCACCCACGACGCCAAGTTCGACATCCCCCTGCTGCAGCTGGCACTCGATCTGCCCGTCGGCTACGTCGGCGCGATGGGATCCCGTCGGACTCACGATGAACGCCTGCGCCTCCTGTACGAAGTCGGCGTCACACAAGACCAGTTGGCTCGGCTGCGCTCCCCGATCGGTCTCGACCTGGGTGCGCGCACGCCTGAGGAGACGGCGATCTCCATCACCGCGGAGATCATCGCCCACACCAACCAGGGCACGGGCCTGTCCCTGACCCTGGGCACGGGCCCGATCCACCGGCCGGGTCACCAGGCAGCCGACGAGCGTCGTGCCCTCAACGCCCGCTACTGACGCCGTGACCGGGCACGCCCTGACGTCCGAGTGGTCGGGCACCGCTGGTCGGCGCCGTCCTTCGCAGTGCGGGGTAGGGAGCTGTTGGCTGTTGTCCTCTGCAGTGTCGGACTTTCTCTGGACTGAAGGCTCGAATGTCGGATTTCCGGGATCCGGCGGTCGTGGCTGGCTTCGGCTCCCCGGCGGGGCGGAACGTTGCGGCGGAAGTCAGCGGACCACAGCGCATGACGCTGTAAGGGAGAGAGTCTTTCTTGAATCCTCCCCTCCCCGAAGGGGAGGGGATTCCTGGCTCAGGCCGCCTCCTGGAGCAGCGCTCCAGGAGGTCTTGTGCCCTCGGCACCAGCCGGGTTGAAACCAGCCCGGACGAGCATCACGCGTGCGGAGTTCTTGTCCCGAGGGGACGCGGTTCCGCACACGGTGCAGGTGTAGGTGCGCTCACCCAGCGGCAGTGCGTGCTTGGCTCTCGCTCCGCACTGCGCGCAGTCCATCGTGGTGTGCGCGGGGTGGACCAGGCGAATGTCCCGCCCATGCTTGCGGCCCATCTCGATCAGGGCCTGCTTGGTGGCGCCGATAGCGGCGTCGACGGCCTTGCGGGCCATGGAGGTCCTGGCCAGGAACTTCGGCTTGAAGTCCT
>NZ_BMPQ01000080.1 GCF_014647675.1 Streptomyces flaveus
AATCAAAGGGCATTTGCATCAGTTTAATTCAATCCCCGTTTATCATAAATATTAAAAATACGGCTCTATAATAAATTGGACTGATGACTAAAAATCATCAGTCCAATTTTTATGTTTGAATACAAAAATGGCGCAATTACCTCTATAATTATTAGCTACCAAACAAAATAAAAAAGAAAGGTAATGCGCCTATGTGTAAGTCTATATTAAATACATTAAGAATTAAAGATAAAAATCTAAATTTTTCAGATGAAGTGATTGAGAAAAAACATAAAGGACGAATGAGCTTGTTTTACTATGCCGAGCTCACTTATCAACCTACACATTGTGAAAATTGTTCAACTAAAAATGAAAATTTCTCTATAGTAAAAAATGGTAAGAAAAACTCAACGATTACTTTACTTAAAATTATGGAAATGCCCGCTTATTTAGAACTTCAAAAACAAAGATTTTATTGTAAATCATGTGACAGTCATTTTACTGCTAAATCTAATATTGTCGACGCTCATTGTTTTATTTCTAATAAAACAAAACTTGCAGTTTTAGATAAAGCACAAGAATACCGCTCTCAAAAATCTATCGCTAAGTCATGCTTAGTATCATCAATGACTGTGTCTAGAGTGATTAATCAAGCGGCAAGCGACGTAGGTCAGTCTTCTTTTGATGCTCTACCTGAACACTTAATGATGGACGAATTTAAAAGTGTTAAAAATGTTATAGGAAAAATGAGCTTTATTTATGCAGATGCTGTATCGCACCGCATCGTAGATGTGGTAGCGGATCGTAAGTTAAAATCGCTTAAAGATCATTTTTATCGCTATTCTTTAAAACTCAGACAAAAAGTCAAAACAGTAACGATTGATATGTATGAACCATATATGTCACTAATCAAACAATTATTTCCTAACGCGAAGATTATTATTGATCGTTTTCATATTGTTCAATCTTTAAATCGAGCGTTAAATATGTCTAGGGTTCATGTAATGAATAGTTATAGAATCTCTAATAGACCGCTTTATAATAAATATAAAAGTTATTGGAAACTATTTCTTAAACCTTTTGAAACGCTAGAAGCATTTAATTATCATAAAGTCCATTTATTTAAAGAGTGGAAAACCGAAAAAGGCATTATAAATTACTTATTAGGTGTAGATGTAGAATTATTTAATACATATCACTACGTTCATGAGCTAAGAAGATTATTAAAAGAAAATCAAATAGAGAAATTTAATCATAAACTCTTTTCTATTCATCTTTCAGATGTGTGTCCTAAATTACGCCCAGTCATTAGAACTTTAAGACGATTAGCAACTTTCATTGAAAATACTATGACATATTCTAACCTGACCAACGGTCCGTTAGAAGGAATTAATAATAAAATCAAACTCATTAAAAGGGTATCTTTTGGTTATAGAAATTATGATAATTTGCGTAATCGAATTATTATAACTTCGCGACTATTTGCCTCAACAACAAAAAAAGAGATTAAACAACCTAAGGTTGCTTAATCTCAATATTTGGACTCATCAGTCCGATTTGACGTAGACC
>NZ_BMPQ01000081.1 GCF_014647675.1 Streptomyces flaveus
ATTGGTAAGCATAAAGATGATCGATGTTAAGTGATCGTAAATCTGTCAATTTATGATTGATTTGGTTAAATTTAATTGTATATTGTTCCATATTTATACACTCCTTGTATATTTAAAGGACGTGTACGCAAAAAATGAGACAGGCTACTCCTGTCTCATTCACATTACACTTTCAAACACTTAAAGAATTATTACGATGTTTTAGTATTTGAAAGCGTTTATTATTCCTATCGAAGGATAAAAAATGACATAAGTCATCCTATGAGTGTGTGTATTGCGGACAAGCCTTTTTGAATTAATTTAGTTTTGTATTCAAAAAGGTTTATTTGAGTCTCATAGAAGCTGTCATTTTAATCCTCCTTCATCGATAAAATAGTAATGTTAATATAACATTTTATTGGTTTTTTTACAATATATCTCTAAGTACAAAGATCATATAATAAAAGTATAAAATTACAATTTGAGATTGATTATACATCTTGTTAATTTAGAGTGTACTTATAAAATGCAGCACTTCATTTAATTTATATTTATGTATCTCAACATGTATTTAAATAATTTATTTTTTTATGATACATTAAGTTTGGATTTAAAATATATCTAAATAATTAAAAAGGAGATAATTGTATGGATGTTTTAACAGTAGAACATTTAACAAAAAAGATAGGTAATAAGACTATTCTCAAAGATATTTCTTTAAATTTAAAACGAGGACAGATTGTCGGTCTTGTTGGAGCAAATGGGGCAGGAAAAACATCTTTGATGAAAGTTATATTAGGCTACTCGATTTATCAAGAAGGTAACTTTGAAGTTATTGAAAATAAGCATAAAAAAAGTAACGTTGGTGCATTGATCGAAAATCCAGGAGTATATCCCTTTATGTCAGGCTATGACAATCTTAAACTACTAAATGAAACTAAAAATACTCAAGATATTGATACAATTGTCTCTCAACTTAAAATGGATGAGTATATACATAATAAAGCCAAAACATATTCCTTGGGTATGAAACAAAAATTAGGTATTGCAATAGCTTTCTTAAATCAACCCCAATTAATTATTTTAGATGAACCTATGAATGGGTTAGATCCTAGGGCTGTAAGAGATGTTAGAGAACTCATTGTAAAAAAAGCGGAAGAGGGCGTTACCTTTTTAATTTCTAGCCATATATTAAGTGAGTTAGTAAAAATCACCAATTCTATCCTTATCATTAACAAAGGTAAAATTGTTACTGAAACTACCGAAGAAGAATTAAACCAATATAAAGATAACGATTTAGAAAATGTATTATTAAGTATCATTGATAAGGAGGATCAATCGTAAAATGGGCACTTTAATTAAGCAAGAATGTTTTAAATTGTTTAAAAA
>NZ_BMPQ01000082.1 GCF_014647675.1 Streptomyces flaveus
CGATGACTTTTACTAAGTGGTTTTACGTCTATATAAGTATTAAAAAGTAATAATAGCGAACTTGATTTTAGTAAAATAAAGGTAACTTCAAATTTTTCTCAATCATTCAAACAACAATCAATTCTTCTTTTGAACCTCACTTAAAATTAAATTTTCAATTTCACTTTTAATAGCATTATTAATTTTATTCTTATTTACCTATAATACTTTTTTAATACCTTTTAAAATCTAATATGCTTTTCTTTACTCCTATATACTCTAAAATTTGCATCATTTTGTTTAAAAGCTTTCCTAGTAATTTTCGCTTTAAACATTAGAAAATTGATGATGATTTATGTTTTCTTTAGCTTTAATTTATAGGAGAAAAATCATGATTCTTTTAATTTATGAAATCTTATTATTTTTAATAATTTCATTCTCATATTTTTTAATTCAAACTGGTTTTATGAACATACATTTTGGAATCTTAGCTTCAATATTCGAAATGTTTACAGCAAATTTGTTTATGTATTACATGCTTCTATATAAAAGGCCAGAATACAATGACAAGAAAATCTTTAAGATTTTTATAAACTTAATCAATCTCGTAATAATTATTATTAGCTTAATAATACTTAATTTATTAACTGTAAAATAAGTACAGAATTAGAATTGAAATTAATGTATTAACGTTGATCTTTGAAGATCTTAACAATTTTCAAACTTATAAAATTGTCGACTAAATCGCTCACACCATACGACATTCATCTTAAAATTTAGTTAAGCAGACTCACAAAATTATTAAAATTTCTTAGCATAAATGCGCGCTCTACTTTTGTTTTTACGCTTGTCTAACATATGAAAAAACGGCGCATAAATCTTACAAAAATTAATCAAAATATTCCATTATTTCGCTCGATTATTTAACAAGACCCCCTGAAAAAATGCAGAAATTGTTAATGACTTAGAATGAATTTTATATCGAAAACGTATACTAATTTTCGGTGTAATTACTTAAATAAAAACATAAACTTTTAAATTTAGATAACGCTGAAGATGGTAATTTAATTCAAACAATTGATAAAGAAAAAAACATTCAATTACAGAAATTGGGCACTTCGAAAACAAAATTATCTCTAAAAAAATAGGGAGCTTTAACTAAAAAAGCTAGTGTTTGTTATTGAAAAGTCGTAAAAAAGAATGGGTACAAAATGGGTACAGATACAATATGTAGGGGAACATTTTGGGTACAAACACAATTTATAGGGGTA
>NZ_BMPQ01000083.1 GCF_014647675.1 Streptomyces flaveus
GTTGGGGCTGGTGTTGAGCGTAGTGGTTGGTCTCGTGCTCGTGGGGCGGGAGGTCTCCGATCGCCGTGTGAAGGCGCTGGTTGTTGAACCAGTCGACCCATTCCGCGGTGGCGAGTTCGACGTCGGCGAGGCCGTGCCAGGGCTTACGCGGCTTGATCAACTCCGTCTTGTAGAGGCCGATCTGGGATTCCATGAGCGCGTTGTCCAGGGCGTCGCCGACGGTGCCGATCGAGGCGTCGATGCCGGCCTCGATGAGGTGCGCGGTGAACGCGAAGGACGTGTACTGACTGCCCGCGTCCGAATGATGAACCAGCCCCGGTCCAGCGGGAGTTCCGGCGCGATCCCGACGCCACAAGGCCATGTCGAGGGCGTCGAGGACGAGCTTGGCCCGTTTGCTGGTGGCGGCGGACCAGCCGACGATCGCCCGGGAGAAGACGTCCACGACGAACGCGACGTAGACGATCCCCGACCAGGTGGCGACATAGGTGAAGTCAGCGACCCACCGCTGGTTCGGCCGGGACGCGGTGAAGTCGCGTTGCAGCAGGTCATCCGCCCGTTCATGCCCACCATCGCGAACAGTCGTGCGGATCTTCCTGCCGCGTCGTGCGCCCTCCAGGCCCAGGTCGCGCATCAGCCGGGCGACGGTGCAGCGGGCCACGGGTATGCCCTCGCGGTGCAGCTGCCGCCACACCTTCCGAACCCCGTAGACGCCGTAGTTGTCGGCGTGGACCCGGCTGACGTGCTCTTTCAACTCCGCGTCCCGCACCGAGCGGGCGCTGGGGGTGCGGTTCTTGGCGGCATAGTAGGTGCTCGTCGCGATCTTCAGCCCGTGGCCGGTCAGGACTCGGCAGATCGGCTCGACTCCGAACACCTGGCGGTGTGCATCGATGAAAGCTACGAGCGCTTCGACGGCCGGTCGAGCTCGGCCGCGAAGAAAGCCGAGGCCGCCTTGAGGATCTCGTTCGCCCGTCGTAGTTCGGCGTTCTCCGCCTTCAGGCGCTTGATCTCCGCGGCCTCCTCGGACGTGA
>NZ_BMPQ01000084.1 GCF_014647675.1 Streptomyces flaveus
CCCCCGCATCTGACCAGCTGCTCAGTCCCCGACCCGCAGCACCAGGAAGGACCACACCATGGCCAGTACCGCCGTCCATGGGCCAACGGCTCACCCGACCGCAGTGAGATCACCCGCCACCGGTACGAGGCTCACCCGGGCAGCCGCCTGGGTGGTGGGCCTCCTGCTGGTGTTCGCCGTCGTGCCCGCCGCGGTGCAGCCCACCGCGGCCAGGGCCGACAACCCGATCGTGCAGCACGTCTACACCGCCGACCCTGCCCCGCTGGTGCACAACGGACGGGTCTACCTCTACACCGGGCACGACGAGGACGGCTCCACCTCCTTCGTGATGAAGGACTGGCGGGTGTGGTCCTCCGCCGACATGGTCAACTGGACCGACCACGGCTCGCCGCTCAGCCTGGCCACCTTCAGCTGGGCGTCCTCCGACGCGTGGGCGGGCCAGGCCGTCGAACGGGGCGGCAAGTTCTACTGGTATGTGCCGGTGACGGCCCGGGCGACCGGCCGGATGGCCATCGGCGTGGCGGTGTCGGACAGCCCCACCGGCCCGTTCCGGGACGCCCTCGGCCACCCGCTGGTGGAGAACACTGAGATCGACCCGACCGTCTTCATCGACGACGACGGCCAGGCCTACCTGTACTGGGGCAATCCGAACCTGTGGTACGTCAAGCTGAACGCGGACATGACGTCCTACGCAGGCAGCCCCGCCCAAATTCCGCTCACCACCGCCGGGTTCGGCACCCGCACCGACAACCCCGACCGCCCCACGCTGTACGAAGAAGCACCCTGGGTCTACAAGCGGAACGGCCTGTACTACATGGTGTATGCGGCCAGGTGCTGCTCGGAGTTCATCGCCTACTCCACGGCACCCAGCCCGACCGGGCCGTGGACCTACCGTGGAACAGTCATGCCCGCCCAGGGCAACAGCTTCACCAACCACGCGGGCA
>NZ_BMPQ01000085.1 GCF_014647675.1 Streptomyces flaveus
TGGTGGCGCCAGACGCCGAAGAGTTCGGCCTGCCCCTCGGGCACGCTTTTCGGGTTCAGCCGTTTCACCCGGCGCACGATCAGCCGGGCGGTGGTGTGGAACTGCTTCTTCTTGCTGGTGAACGCGGTGAAGGGGATCTCGGTGATCTCGGCGTCGGAGATCCAGCGCTCCTCGGCGGCGTCCCAGACGGCGGCGGCGTACTTGACCGGCGTCCAGGCGTCCTCGTCGATGGCGGCGATGGCCTCGCGGATCTTTTTCCTGACCGCGGCGGCGAGGGAGAAGCAGACGCCGGCCGTGCGGCAGACCTCGACGACCTTGTGGGAGAAGTACGCGGAGTCCGCCCGGACGATGATCTTCGCGGTGATGCCCATCGCCCGCACCGTGGTGAGGGCCTCGCGCAGCAGACTCGCCGCCCCTTTGCCGGAGTTCGCCGAGCCCTTGCGCAGGCGGGTGGCCACGATCACGGGAGCGCAGGTGGAGGTTTTGACCGTGACGATCTGGAAGTGCAGGCCGCGCTGTTTGGTGTAGCCGAAGGAGGCGCCTTGCTTGGCCGGCCCGTAGACCTGCTTGACCTTGGAGTCGATGTCGACGAACACCACCTCGTCCCCGGCGGGCACCAGGCCGGTGTGGGCGGCAAGGTTGCAGGTGAACGCCCGTGCTGCGGACTCCAGTTGGCGTACATGTCCCCAGGTGAACGCGCGCAGGTACGTGCCCGGCGTCGAGGGGGCGCGCACCCCGCCGAACAGGCGGGACAGGCCACCGTGCCGCAGCATGTCCAGGTCGTCGATGCTGTCCGCCCCGGCCGCCATCCCGCCCACGATCGACAGGGCCTTCGCCGCGGCGGCTGTCCCGGCGCCGTTCTTCGCGCCGGTCAGTTTCACCTTCCGGGTCACCAGGGCGGGCAGGCCGCACCGCTCGGCCAGCCGGATCGTGGG
>NZ_BMPQ01000086.1 GCF_014647675.1 Streptomyces flaveus
ATACTATTATCTATCATAAAAAGCGTATAATATGAATGTTTAGTAACTTGATTAAATATTTTTTCAATATTTTCGACAATTTCTTTCCAATAGTCGCTAATAAAGTCATTTATTATACCTTCTTTTATTTCCGTTTCTTCATAGTCAATTTCTCCTTCTGTTAATTTTGGAATTAAAACTTTATCTCCTGTTCCTACTATTTTCAAAATATTAAAATTATCCTCCGCTGTTTCTAACTTATCTAGTTCATCGGATATTTCCACATAAAAGATTCCTTGTTCAAATATTTTCAAAGTAAAGTATGTATAAATATTTTTATTTTCTATTTCAAATACAATAGGTGCTAAAAAAAAAGTATGATAACTAGAGTAGGAATCCATAGATATACAGTTACTGTAATACCCTTCAGACTCTAAATAATTTCTTCCGATATATTTTAATATCTCTTTATAGAATTTTTGTTTTTGAAAAAGTTGATGGTTTTCAGTAATTTTCCCAAAATTCATTTCATTTTTTCTCTTAAACTTACCAAATGCTACGACCGGTAATACTTCCATTATTTTACTTAAATCATAGTTATCAGAGTTCTCTACTACATTTTCAAAAACATGATAATGATATATGTATCTATTGCCTTTAATATTATTCACTAAAAACTCTCCTTTGCACCTAATTTTATATCAAAATTGTATATCTAATTTACAGATTTAATTTTGTAAAGATAGTTATTTTTTCCTTGCTTTAACAAGCTTTTTGCATTCCTCTACTAACCAGTGTTATAATCTAATTAACAAAGTTATTAAGCATAATACACCAATCCCCTCACTATCGGAAGTAGTGAGGGGATTTTTAGGTGTGGCTATAGTCGCCTATTTTTTCTTATCGTTGCGATT
>NZ_BMPQ01000087.1 GCF_014647675.1 Streptomyces flaveus
AAATGCCTAAGAATGCTTATAATCACCTTTATATAAAGCTTTTAAGCTATATATGGTGAATAATTGAGCAGAACGAATAAAAGGTAAATCTTTCAGCTATGCTGAATACCACCAAAGGTGGTACTGGATTTCCTTATGCTCATACTTGAGACTCCGAAAACAGACTCTACTTTTTGTAATATTTCCAAAAGTAAAACGTACTTGGAGACAAAAGAGGCTATTCTTTTCTTCATTTTTTTACTTTAAGTTCTTATTTTTATTTTCAAAATGAGTATTGTTAGTAAAATGATTGGAGATAAAAAAAGAGAAAACTAAGTAAATATCTTTACTTAGTTTAGGATAGAAAAGTTCAAATTTAAAATTTTATTCGGTCCGTTTCTTGAACATTAACGACTTATTTTTTACCTATATTGAATCCACATTTTGATTTTTTTGAACGATAAATGCGACCATTTATTTCCGTTCATTAACAAAATAAATAGCAAAAACGATTTTACTAAGTCACTTTTATAACTACAAAGGATTGATAAAAAATATAAACACGGTTAACACTTTTACATTTTTAAAAGTTAAAACAACACTAAATGATTATTTGTTTTTCATTTTATGCGACATGTTTGAGCCATTATTAAACGAAGAATACTCGTTTATAGAAAAAAATAGGACTAAAACGTTTCTGTTTTAGTCCCACCTACTTGCTTAACTACAGTTCATTTTCAGATTTACTTAATTGCCATTGAAGATAAAGTTCGACTGCAGTTAACAGAACATTAATCATTGCCAAAGTAACCTTAATCTTTTTCTTATTACGCATAAGAGTTCCTCCTTTCTTTAATAGCAGCATGCTATGTTGTGAAATTGTGACATTGTATTGATGTTATT
>NZ_BMPQ01000088.1 GCF_014647675.1 Streptomyces flaveus
TCATACATACAGAAATACTGTTTTACTAGCATCAATAATGGTTCAATTAAGGTAGGCTCCAAATAGACAAAAAACACACCTTCTTATTTTACTAAGAAGATGTGTTTTTAAATCAATTAAATTATAAAAACTCATTAAATGTTTCTATAATTAGATATATATTCAATATACTTAATATGATTGTTAAAACCCAAGCAATAATATTAATCCATGTTTTATTTGTAAATTCTTTTCCCATTATCTTAGGATTATTGGTTGCTAACGTTAAAGGAATAATACTAAAGGGTAATGCAAGACTTAAAAATACTTGTGTGAAGATTAAAAGATCTTCAATCTTAGAAGTACTTGAACCATATAACCATAAACATATGAATACAGGAATCACAGCGATTAATCTAGTAACTAATCTTCTTGCCCATTGAGGTATTTTTATATTCAAAAACCCTTCCATGACAATTTGTCCTGATAATGTGCCAGTAATGGTTGAATTTTGTCCTGAAGCTAACAAAGCTATGGCAAATAATGTACTCATAACAGCACCACCTATAGCTCCTGCAAACTCGGATTCTTGTAAAGCATTATATAAATCATAAAATCGTCCTAAGTCTTCACCATTACCAAAGAATAGAGCGGCACCTAATATTAAAATCAAACAATTAATAATAAACGCAATTGAAAGTTGTATATGTGAATCAATAATAGCGTATTTAATAGCCTCTTTTTTCTTAGCTTTACTTTCACGTATATAGTTACGTGATTGAACAATTGAAGAATGCAAATACAAATTATGAGGCATGATTGTCGCACCAATGATACCTAAAGCCATGTATAACACACCCTTGTTAGTAGCTATTTCTGTACTTGGAATAAAGCCACCTAAA
>NZ_BMPQ01000089.1 GCF_014647675.1 Streptomyces flaveus
GGGACGGCGTGGTGGCCGGGTGGCTGTGGGCCACGGGGATCGCTCTCGCCGCGACGGCCGTGGTCGCGGAGCTGGTGCGGCTGGCGGGGCGGGAGCGGGTCCAGGGGGCGGACGGCCGGACCCGGCGGATGGACTTTCGCCGGCTGGGCGCCTCGCTCACACCGAACGGTGAGCCGCCCGCGGGCATCGCTCCCGCGCACGCCGGCATCCTGCTCACCGAGCGGGTGCGTCAGGAACACCTGGCGGCGTGGCTGCTGACCGCGGCGGCGGACGGGCATCTGACCATCAGCGGCAAGAAGAAGCCCACGCTGCACCAGGTCGGCAAGCGGCCGGAGGGCGGCGCCGCCGACCCGCTGACGGCGGAGGTGCTCCAGGCCGTGTTCGCCCACAAGCAGCGGGTCCAACTGGGCCAGTACAACACCGCGTTCGCTCTCGCCTGGAACATGCTGCGGCACCGGCTCGAGGACTGGCGGCGCACGGGTGGCGACGGACTGTGGGAGCCGTCCGGGGAGCGGCACCGCCGGATCGCCCTGTGGGGCGGCGCGGTGGCCGCGGCCGCCGGAACGGTCGTCGTGGGGATCACGGCGACAGACGTGGCGGATCCGGGCGCGGACTGGCGGACGCCGCTGGCAGTCGGCGCGGCACTGGCCGGCGCCGGGCTCGCGGCCCTCGTACGGGCCTGGGAACTGCGGGCACTCACGGTGCGCGGCTCGCAGCTGTGGTGTCAGGCGGAGGCGTACCGGCGCCATCTGGCCGAACCCGGGCGGCACGGCTGGGAGAAGCGTGACGGGGACGAGATCGCGTGGGCCGTGGCCCTCGGCGAGGCCGAGGCCTGGACGGCCGCGGCCCACGCGGCGAA
>NZ_BMPQ01000090.1 GCF_014647675.1 Streptomyces flaveus
AATGTTTATAAAAGGTTTTTTAAGAATACTTAAGATCCCTTTATAAAAGTATTTATGATAAAATTTATTTATAAAGGGTTGATAAAGTATTTATAAAGGGTTGAAGATATGAAGAGCGTTAAAGAAATAAGTGAAGAATTGGAAGTTAGTAAACAGACTGTATTTAATAATATAAAAAGATTGAATATAGAAACAGTGAAACAGGATAATACTTCATTCATTAAAAATGATGTTGATGTAGAAAAAATCATTCAAAGAGTAATCAGAAATAAAAAGAAATATGGCTTTGAAAGTGCTAATGTAAGTTCAGAGAAAGTTAAAACAGATAATAAAAAAAACGAATCTAAATATGATGTTCAAATAATTGAACTACTCGAAAAGCAAATAGATACTTTAAATAAACAACTTGAAAAACAAGAAAAACGTCATGAAACGACAATAGAATTTTATAGAAAAGAATTACAAGAAAGGTCGAAATTACTTGAAAACCAACAAGTATTAGCATTAGAAAGTAACAAAAAAATACAAAGGTTGGAGTCTGAGTTAGAAGAAGAAAGGCAACTCAATTATTCTGCTAATAAGAGGCAGGACATTGAAGTTCAAGAAACAATGGAAAATATGGATTCTATAAATAATGACTCAGATAGTCAAAAAGAAAAAATGGTTTCCCATTTTAGGGATGAAAGTAAAGATAAACATGAGGATAAGCAACAAGATAGTGAACTGCAACAAGGTAATAAAATAGATGGTGAGCAGAAAGAGGATATCAGAAACGAAAATCATTCTAAAAAAAGTTTTTGGAGTAAACTGTTTGGTAATTAAAAATGACTATAAAAGGTGT
>NZ_BMPQ01000091.1 GCF_014647675.1 Streptomyces flaveus
GGGACGCTGGAGGAGTTCGTTCCGGCCGAAACCGAGGCTTCTGTGATGCCGGTGAGCTCGCAGGTCAGCATGGTGCTGGGGGCCGTCCACGGGAACCGTGGAGTGTTGCTGTGAGCACGCGCGTCAGAATTCCTGTTCCACCCTGGCCCTCCCGGAACGGCGAATTGTCCGGCCGTTGGGTGAGGGAGGGAACAAGGCCATGGACGTGCTGCACGAACGCTGCGCCGGCCTGGACATCAGCAAGAAGGACGCCAAGGCATGCGTCCGCACCCCGAACACAAAGCGGCGGGGCTCGTTCACCACCCAGACCACAACCTGGGGCTCGACGACAAACGCGGTGCTCGCCCTGCGGGAGCACCTGCTCGCCGCCCAGGTCACCCTCGTCGTGATCGAGGCCACCAGCGACTACTGGAAGCCGTTCTACTACCTGCTGGCCGAGGATTTGAACGTGATCCTGGTCAACGCCCGGCAGGTCAAGAACCTGCCCGGCCGCAAGACGGACGTCTCGGACGCGGCCTGGCTGGCCCAGCTCGGCGCCCACGGCCTGGTCCGGCCCTCGTTCGTGCCGCCGCAGCCGGTCCGCGAACTGCGGGATCTGACCCGGGCCCGCACCCAGATGACCCGCGAGCGCGGGCAGATCGTGCAGCGGCTGGAGAAGCTGCTGGAGGACACCGGGATCAAACTCGCCGCGGTCGCCTCCGACCTCATGGGCGTCTCCGGCCGGGCCATGCTCGAAGCCCTCATCCGCGGGGAACGCGACCCGCAGGTCCTCGCGGACCTGGCCAAACGCAGGCTCCGCAACAAGATCCCCGAACTTACCG
>NZ_BMPQ01000092.1 GCF_014647675.1 Streptomyces flaveus
ACTACTGCGAATAGTTATCGGGCTCTTTTGGTGTATTAGCTATATGTCGTCGCTAAATTACTTCTCACGATTATTCAGCCAATGAGAAAATAATGTGAGTATAACTCCTACTACGATAGGAGCTATAATAGTTACAAATAGTGTACTGAACATGATGTCACCTCCTTCCATGCTAAATACAGCACAGAAGTGAACGACGACCTTTGTATTATACCATTTCTAATAATTGAGTTACAGATGACTTCCGATAAGTGAACTTATGTCAAAAGTATTATCTATTAAAAAACAAATTACCTTTATTATTAAGTCTACTTAGTCATAATCAAAGTCATATTAGCGTACATAATTAAGTCGAATTATGATTTTTAGAAAGCGCGTATTGGTCACTTGTATGATTTATCATACTGCTTATAAAGTATAAATAAATGAAAAATGTCTTACTCATGTTTGATAAATTCTTGTGATATTTTTTATATTAAACACTTACATTTTTGCTATAAAAATATTTTTGTACTCATCACTTTTTGAATAAAGTATCTCAAACATATCCCTAAATGATTCATTATAATGAACATAAAATAAAAGTAATAAGAAATTATTTAGGCCTTATTATTCAAAAACAAATTATAAAAACATCCAAATCTAAACAGAAATATGGTCAAAAAGAGCTAAAACAAAATACAAAATGAGGTACAAAAGGACGCATTTGTTACATCAATATTTGATCAATCAAACCTAAAAATTAAAATAAGATCACACTTAAGTGGTCTTATTTTTTATACGAAAAAAG
>NZ_BMPQ01000093.1 GCF_014647675.1 Streptomyces flaveus
TGGATGGAGACCGCGGCTCTTCGCCCGTGCTGTATCTGCATGGGCCGGGCGGGATCGGCAAGTCCGCGCTGCTGAGGCGGTTCGCTCTCGAGGCGCGGGAGGCGGGACGGCTGGTGGTCGAGGTGGACGGGCGTACGGTTCCCGCGACGCCGGAGGACTTCGAGCAGGCCGCCGCGAAGGCGATCGGCGAGCCGGGATCGGTGCTCCTGGTCGACACCTTCGAGCACTGCCAGGGCCTGGAGCACTGGTTGTGGGAGCACTTTCTGCCGCGGCTTCCGCTGGGCACGGTCGCGGTGGTCGCCGGACGTGCGGCCCCCGATCCACGCTGGGTCGCCGATCCGGGATGGGCGGACCTGCTGCGGGTGGTGCGGTTGCGGGATCTGACCCGGGAGGATGCCGCCGCCTTCCTGCGGGCGCGGGGTGTCCCGGCCGGGACGCACCACGCGCTGCTGTCCTTCACCAGTGGTAATCCGCTGGCCCTGTCCCTTGCGGTGGCAGTCGCCGTGCAGCGGGACACGGACGAGGCCCGGGGCGCTGCCGACTGGTCACCTGGCCGGGACGTGATCGCGACGTTGCTGCCCCAACTCGTGGGCCACGCCCCGAGTGCGGCGCACCGCACGGCGCTGGAGGTGTGCGCGCAGGCCGATGTCACCTCCGAGGCACTGCTGCGGGCGATGATGGGCGAGCGTGCCGCGGAACTGTTCGCCTGGCTGCGCGCCCAGCCGTTCATCGAATCCACCGCCTCCGGGCTCTTTCCGCACGATGTGGTGCGCGAG
>NZ_BMPQ01000094.1 GCF_014647675.1 Streptomyces flaveus
TTATAAATACTACAATCAGGATGGAGAAAAACTTGAAGAAATTGCGCTTATGTTCAACAAGTTATTTTATAAGAGATTAATTTGTAGCAAGGAACATGTAAAGAAAAAAATACTATGGCTATTAATGACATTATTAACAACCATAGTTACAACTATATATCTTTTAATAAAGCATTTTACTAATTTTCAATCCTTTTATATGCCAATAATTATATTAACTATTCATAATATATATTACTTTCTAAGTGTTGGCATATTTTCAATGGTTATAGGAACTATATACAAAGAAAATCTAAAATCTAAACTATTAATATTAAGATTTTTAAAAAAGGGAATTTAATTTTTGTTACAAATCCATTTAATCAATTTTCGGACACAACGACCGATAGTTTTAAAAAATAGTATTAACAAAATTAGGGAAGATATCAAAAGGATAAGTATAGCTATTATAATATGATATTTTGCTAAAAGATTAAAACCTAAAAAAACATACCATAAAATAGCTGGAACGAAAGAGAGTGCTGTTAATATTGCTTCCGTATAGGCTATATATTTTGATTTTAAATGTGCTCTATTTTCATCAGATGTTATTAGTTTATCATCGACTTCTTGATAAAATGAAACAATTTTATAAGTAGACAATAGAACAACATTAAATATTATCGGAAATGCTGTAGTAAAGATGTGGTTCTGTTGCAAAGTAAAAAATATAGCTAACCACTAATTTATCATGTCAGTGTTCGCTTAACTTG
>NZ_BMPQ01000095.1 GCF_014647675.1 Streptomyces flaveus
AAAGGACTCCGCCGCTCGCCTGTCGTAGCAGGCGGGTGAAGCTGACGACAGTCTGACCTGGAGGAACGCCGGGAAGGGCGGCAAGCAGTCGTGACGAAGTCGGGCCGGTTCAGTATCGCCGGATGGGCCGGGCCCGGTGAGCGAGACGGGAAGGTGTACGCGAGGAACCGGTGTTGTTACGCCTCTCGATAGCGTGCCAGCTCACTCAATCCGGTGAATATGGGCTGGTTGGCGGCGCGTATCCGGCAGTCTCCCGTCCCTCCAGGGCGGTGACTGTCGGTGAACTCCCGGGCCGGTTTCCCCTGCTGGGTCCGGGAGGCCACGGTGAAGGTCTACGGCGTAGTCGTGGCGATGCCGCAGGGGCATAGCCGGGCACCTCACCTGTCGATCGATCAGCGGTGAACGTGGGAACCGTTCCGCGTTCCGCTCCCGTCCCTGGGCCGTCGCTGGCGGCCCAGGGACGGGATAGGCGCGTTGCCCGCCGAAGGGCGCGGACGGGGCGGAGCCGCCGTAGTACTCAGGGGCCGGGAAAGCCGGTCACACGGGGAAGGGCGGCAGCGTGTCAGACAAGGAGGGAACTGCAATGTCCGAAGACGCCCCGGTGAACACCGGGGCCGGGGCGGCCACCGGCTGGCGGCCGAGTATCCCGGTACGGAAGATGCAGCTCAAGTTGCACCAGTGGGCGCGTGCGGATGCCACGTGCCGATTCGATGATCTGTACAACCTGGTCTGCGAGCCGGAGT
>NZ_BMPQ01000096.1 GCF_014647675.1 Streptomyces flaveus
GTTGGTCTGGTCGTGGGGAAACGTCAGTCGCGGCCGTGGATCGTGTCGGATGAACTGTGGTCGCTCATCGAGCCGTTGCTGCCCGAGCCGGGGCCGAAGCTGGCCGAGGGCAGGCCGCGGATGCCGGACCGGCAGGCGCTGTGCGGAATCCTGTTCGTGCTGCACACCGGTATCCAGTGGGAGTACCTGCCGCAGGAGCTGGGCTTTGGTTCGGGGATGACGTGCTGGCGGCGCCTGGCCGCATGGAACGAGGCCGGTGTGTGGGACGAACTGCACCTGGTGCTGCTGAAGAAGCTGCGGGCGGCGGGGAAGCTGGACTGGTCGCGGGCGGTGATCGACTCCTCCCATGTACGGGCCGCTCGGCGCGGCCCAAAAGCGGGCCCAGCCCGGTCGACCGCGCACGGCCGGGCAGCAAGCACCACCTCGTCGTCGAGGGGCAGGGCATCCCGCTCGCGACGTCCCTGACCGGCGGAAACCGCAACGACGTCACCCAACTCCTGCCCCTGCTCGACAAGATTCCGGCCGTGGCCGGCGTCGTCGGCCGACCCAGACACAGGCCCGACGCACTCCTCGCGGATCGCGGCTACGACCACGACAAGTACAGACGCCTGCTCTGGCAACGTGGCATCCGCCCGGTGATCGCCAGACGAGGCGAGGAACACGGCTCTGGCCTGGGAACCTTCCGCTATGTGGTCGAGCGCACGATCGCCCGGCTCCACGGCTTCCGCCGACTGCGGA
>NZ_BMPQ01000097.1 GCF_014647675.1 Streptomyces flaveus
CACCTCTGTTGCGCAATACGTGGCCTGTATCGTCCTCCCCTGACCGGTGACGGGTAACGGGGAGGGGGCCCGGATGAGGGCCAGGTCGGTGGGGTGGCGGAGGCGGCGGGATGCCGTTCTGCTGCTCGTGGGCGCGGTGCTGGTGGGGTTGGTCGGGCTGCTGGGCGCGGTGCTCGGGGAGCCCGGGGAGCGGATTGCCCGGATGTGGGTCGGCGCCGAGATACGTGCAGACGGGACGGCCCGGATAACTGAGGTGATCGACTACGACTTCAACGGTGAGCAGCGGCACGGCATTTACCGTGACGTGCCCAGGGAGGAACGCGGAGACGTCAGCGAGGTATCCGTCACGGCGGACGGCGAGCCGGTGCCCTACCGCGTCGAGGACACGGTGGGCACCCAGATCGTGATCGGTGACCCCGACGCGACGGTGACCGGGACCCACCGGTACCGGATCGAGTACACCCTGCCGCGGCTCGGGGACGAGGAGCAGCTGGCGTGGGACGCCGTCGGCACGCAGTGGGACGTGCCCGTCGGGCACATCGACGTGCACCTGGCCGTCCCGTACGCCCTGGAGCGGCCGAGCTGCGTGGCGGGATCGTCCGGTTCGCACGAGGAATGTGCGACGCAGCGGCAGCCCGTACCGGGGCAGCTGGTCGTGGCTCAGGACGGGCTGGAGGCGCACGAG
>NZ_BMPQ01000098.1 GCF_014647675.1 Streptomyces flaveus
TACCACAAAATAGAGGGAATTGATTGTTCTCCTAAAGTGCAAATGGCATACTATCGTCAACTTGCTTATGAAGACATGCGTGACGTTTCATTATTGCAATATTTAATGGATGAAACGGATTCATCAGAATCATTCAGTAGAGCTATTTTAAATAACTTGGGTTTAAATGAAGCACTTGAGCGTTCTTGTAATGTTTTGAGTGGTGGGGAAAGAACGAAATTATCGTTAGCAGTATTATTTTCAACGAAAGCGAATATGTTAATTTTGGATGAACCAACTAATTTTTTAGATATTAAAACATTAGAAGCATTAGAAATGTTTATGAATAAATATCCTGGAATCATTTTGTTTACATCACATGATACAAGGTTTGTTAAACATGTATCAGATAAAAAATGGGAATTAACAGGACAATCTATTCATGATATAACTTAAAAACTATACACTAATTTATATTGAATATTTCTTTAAAGTATTATAATAAAGTAAATAACAATAGTACCATAACCGATCGTTTTTAATAAAGTTCACCCAAGTCATATGGTAGTTCCCTTTCACTTTCCACTCATTTTTGTGAAAAGCAGTACTTGGGACACAATGGCAAGTATAGGCAATTCAATCAAAGGCCCGATGACCAGAGTCAAAGCAATGAGAGGTTGATTTGGAAAAGCGGTGACAGCTA
>NZ_BMPQ01000099.1 GCF_014647675.1 Streptomyces flaveus
GGTGCGCGACCTGCTGTCCACGCTCGACATCGAACAGGCCACGCTGGTCGGGCACTCGCTCGGCGGCGGCGTCGCCATGCAGTTCGCGTACCAGTTCCCGGAGCGCACGGAGCGGCTGATCCTGGTCAGTGCGGGCGGCGTGGGCCGCGAGGTGAATCCGGTCCTGCGGGCGGTGTCGCTGCCCGGCGCCCATCTGATGCTCTCCGCGCTGCGCCTGCCCGGCATGGGTGTGCAAGCACGCCTGTTCGCCCACCTGATGCGACTCCTCGACACCGATCTGGGCCAGGACGCACCGGAGTTGCTCACCCTCGTGGACGCGCTTCCCGACGCGACCTCGCGCAGCGCCTTCATCCGTACCCTGCGCGCCGTGGTCGACTGGCGCGGCCAGGTGGTGACCATGCTCGACCGCTGCTACCTCACCGAGGGCATGCCCACGATGCTGATATGGGGCGACCGGGACAGCGTGGTGCCCGTACGGCACGCGTACGGGGCGCACGAGGCGATGCCCGGCAGCCGCCTGGAGATCTTCGAGGGAGCCGGGCACTTCCCGTTCCACACCGACCCCGCGCGGTTCCTCTCCCTCGTCGAGGAGTTCACGAGTACCACCGGCCCGGCCGACTGGAGCCGGGAGAACTGGAGCGGACTGCTCCGCGCCG
>NZ_BMPQ01000100.1 GCF_014647675.1 Streptomyces flaveus
GTTGTATTAAAACAATTTTCAAAATAGGAGGAAAGAAATAATTGAGTGAAAATATTAAAAAAACCTCATTAGGTATCACAGGCATGACATGTGCAGCTTGCTCGAATAAAGTAGAAAAAAATCTAAATAAATTAGATGAAGTTAACGCTAATGTAAATCCTTCTACAGAGAAAGCTACAATTGAATATAACCCCAATGTTACATCATTAGAAGATATTGCAAATACAATTCAAAAAACAGGTTATGGAGTTTTAACCGAAAAAGTGGATCTCGATGTAATGGGAATGACGTGTGCAGCTTGTTCGAATAAAATCGAAAAAGTTTTAAATCGAATCTCAGGTGTAAATAAGGCTACAGTTAATTTAACCACAGAAAGTGCTACTGTAGAATACAACCCTGATATGACGTCTGTAGATGAATTTCAACAACGTATTAAAAACCTAGGGTATGAGGCACAACCTAAAAAAGAAGCATCAGAAAAAAGTTCCCAAAAAGAAAAACAATTAAAACGACAGTTAATTAAATTAGTTGTTTCAGCTGTTTTAGCAGCTCCATTGTTAATGACAATGTTCGTTCATTTATTTGGTATTCAAATACCACATATATTTATGAACCCGTGGTTCCAATTT
>NZ_BMPQ01000101.1 GCF_014647675.1 Streptomyces flaveus
CCACCAGCCTGGCGGCCAGTTCCTCGACCGGCATGCTGCGCGCCAGGACGTTGGTGGCACCCGCTTCGAGCAGCGCCGCGGGGCAGGTGTCCTCGGGCACGAGGACGGTCACGGGTGCCAGCCGCCGCAGCAGCTCGGCTCGACGGCGGCCAGCCGGACGAGGTGGGCACGCTCCCGCTCGGCGCCGGCGGCACGCTCCTCCAAGGCCGCCACCAACAGCCGACGGGTCCGCAGTACGTACGCGGTCAGCCACACCGCCGCGCAGATGCCGGTGAAGGTCAGGTTCTCGCTGAACTCGTCCCAGTCGGCCGCCGAACTGAGCGAGGAGATCCCGCCGAAGGCCAGCACGTTGCCCACGAGACGATGCCACCGGCGGTGTACGCCCTCCACATCTCCTCGGCACGGCTCACCACCGTCACCATCGCGATGAGGACGGCGATGTCGTACCCGGTGAGTTCCCCCGCCAGCGGCTCGGCGAGGGCCGCCAGCAGATACTGCGTCAGGGCGAGGGCGGCGACGACCGCCATGACGGTCAGAGGAGCACGACGGCGAAACACCACGGCCAACGCCATGGAGAGGCCGATGAGTTGGTCGTAGCCCGTGTCGTAGAACAACGTCGTATAGG
>NZ_BMPQ01000102.1 GCF_014647675.1 Streptomyces flaveus
TACGCACCGCGCTGCGGGACCTGGTCGAGGACAGCACCCAAGGCGATCCGATAGGCCCACTGACGTGGACCACGAAATCGCTGCGCCGGCTGGCCGACGAGCTCGCCGCCCGGGGACACGCCGCGGGACGCGACACCGTCGCCGCCCTGCTGAAGGAGGACGGGTTCAGTCTGCGTGGCAACGCCCGCGTCCTGGCGGGCAGTACCCACCCCGACCGCGATGCCCAGTTCCGCCACATCAACGCCGAGGTGAGCGAGTTCCTTCACGCCGGGGACCCGGTGATCAGCGTCGATACGAAGAAGAAGGAGCAGATCGGCCTGTTCGCGCAGGCCGGACGGGAATGGACCCCGCCGGGCGCCCCGGTCAAGGTCCTCGACCACGACTTCCCCTCCCAGGCCACCGGCACCGCGATCCCGTACGGCATCTACGACGTGGGACGCAACGCCGGATTCGTCGTGGTGGGCACCGACCACGACACCGCCGCGTTCGCCGTCGCCAGCCTGCGCCGCTGGTGGAACGAGGAAGGCCGCGCCGCCTACCCCAACGCGACACGCCTGCTGATCACCGCCGACGGTGGCGGCTCCAACAGCTCCCGCGC
>NZ_BMPQ01000103.1 GCF_014647675.1 Streptomyces flaveus
AATATTTTTAACTTCTTTGAATTTTTTAATAGTTTTAATAATGTCTTTTGTATTTATATTGCTTGGTGCTCCCTCCATTAATACATGAAGACTTGATTTTGTTACATAAAAGCCGCTACGTAGTACTAAAATTGCTACAATCACACTTGCTAAAGGATCCGCCCACCCCCATCTAAAAAATATAATGAGAAGGGCTGCTATAACTGCACCTATAGATCCAAGCATGTCGCTTATTACATGCAAATATGCTCCACGCATATTTAAGTTTTCTTCTACATCGCTCCCGCGCAGCATTATCCAAGCCACAATAATATTAATAAACAAGCCTACCAAGGCGATAATTAACATGCCTGTAGAAGCTACCTCAGGGGGGTTTTTAAATCTCTCAATAGCTTCATAAAAAATATAGATAGCTATTAACATCAAAGTAATACCATTAAGTACAGCTGCTAGTATTTCAAACCTTTTGTAGCCAAAAGTTTTATTTGTATTAGCTTGCTTCGCTCCTAAAGTAAATGCAATTAAAGCAATACCTAAAGAAATAGAATCACTTAACATATGACCAGCATCTGAAATTAACGCAAGAC
>NZ_BMPQ01000105.1 GCF_014647675.1 Streptomyces flaveus
AAATAAATAATACTTTGCTTTTTATTTAACATTTTAAAGTTAATTAAAATAATCTTGATACTCACTAAAATAATTAGAATGTTATATATTGTTATACAAAAAAATAATTTCATATCTCTTAAAACGTAAATAAGAGTTGAATTTAAAATTTAGGAAGATTAAAATAAAAATTTTTGAGTATAATCATTTCGATGAATCTTATTATGCATTTTATATTTTTTAATTCTCTAGTTAATAAAAAGATAAAATGATCTTTATTTCGATTCACTTTTTAATAAAATTGAGCATAGAAACGTATAGAAATTGTTTTATTCTTTCTCTTTTGTTGAACTAAAAAATAAATAATATGATCATTATTGAGTTTGATATTGAGAAAAAAGTATTTAATCAATTTCAAAAAGTGAAACAAATGAATGAATTACTTAGCTTACTTTTGAGTGATTTTATTTTTGATATTAATACTAAAAGTAGTAGGATTAATAGGATTTGGGTAAAAAAATTAATCCTATTTATAGGATTGAGGATGACTGAAGCCTATGAAATCAACAAAAATAATAGTATTCAAACAATTTA
>NZ_BMPQ01000106.1 GCF_014647675.1 Streptomyces flaveus
TGTTGGAATCTATATTATACCCCTAGTAGGTATAAGTCAATACAAAAGTTTCATATAAAAAATTAATATTTATAGTTTGTTTTAAGAGGTACACTTGTATAAAATGTATGCTAAAACTTATATTAGGAGAGATATATTTGGATAAAAATATACAACTTGAGCTTTACACAAGACCTACATGCTCTGATTGCCAAGAATCAAAAAGGTATTTAAACTCTCAAGAGATTAGTTATAGTCATAAAGATGTAAGTCAAAATTTGGACTTAGAAGAAGAAATGAAAAAAATATCAGGCAACCGAATTGTTCCCTTATTTGTTTTTTATAAAAAAATTTTTTGGGGTAAAAAAAAGTTGTTTAAATATTACGTGGGATTTGAAAATAACAAAAAAGATATATTAAATATATTGGAATAATTAAATAAACAGCCATTATTAAAAAATAATGGCTGTTTATTTAATGATGATGTTGACTGTCTTCTTCTTTCACGATACAAAACAATTTTTCACTATGATTATTGTTA
>NZ_BMPQ01000107.1 GCF_014647675.1 Streptomyces flaveus
CGGATCGAGGAGGCGATGGCCCCCTTTCAGGGCAGCCTCGACCTGCTCGACACCATCCCCGGGATCAACCGGGCCACCGCCGAGGTGATCATCGCGGAGACCGGCGGCGACATGAGCCGGTTCCCCTCCGCCAAGCACCTGGCGTCCTGGGCCGGGGTCTGTCCCGGCCACCACGAATCCGCCGGCCGCACCAAGACCACCAAGGTCCGCCCCGGCAACCCCTACCTCAAGGGCGCCCTCGGCCTGGCCGCCTTCGGCGCAGTGCGAACCAACAACACCTACCTGCAGGCCCGTTACAAGCGGCTGACCGCACGCCGTGGTCCGCTCAGGGCCCTGGTCGCCGTCGAGCACTCGATCATCACCGCGATCTGGCACATGCTCACCGACCACGTCCCCTACGACGAGCTCGGCGGTTCCTACTTCACCCAGCGCGACCCCGAACGCGCCACCCGACGCGCGATCAACGCCCTGAACCAACTCGGGTACACCGTCACCCTCAACCCGATCGAAAGCGCGG
>NZ_BMPQ01000108.1 GCF_014647675.1 Streptomyces flaveus
ACCCGGGTTAGACATCCAGCACGACCAGACTGGTATTTCAACGACGACTCCCCCACCACTGGCGTGGCAAGTTCACAGTCTCCCAGCTATCCTACACAAGCCGAACCGAACACCAATATCAAACTGTAGTAAAGGTCCCGGGGTCTTTCCGTCCTGCTGCGCGAAACGAGCATCTTTACTCGTAGTGCAATTTCACCGGGCCTATGGTTGAGACAGTCGAGAAGTCGTTACGCCATTCGTGCAGGTCGGAACTTACCCGACAAGGAATTTCGCTACCTTAGGATGGTTATAGTTACCACCGCCGTTTACTGGCGCTTAAGTTCTCAGCCTCGCCCGACCCAAGGTCGGACTAACCGGTCCCCTTAACGTTCCAGCACCGGGCAGGCGTCAGTCCGTATACCTCGCCTTACGGCTTCGCACGGACCTGTGTTTTTAGTAAACAGTCGCTTCTCGCTGGTCTCTGCGGCCACCCCCAGCTCCGGCAGTAAATGCCTTCACCGGTTGTGGCCC